>NZ_CP077262.1:0-4918872 GCF_019047765.1 Citrobacter pasteurii | reverse complement strand
TCTGGAGTCTGGTACGCGCGTAGGTATGGGGATGCGCATGCATCATGCTCAACAGCAGACGCTGCTGGAACAAATGGCCGTACAACCCGGCGTGCTATGGTTTGCCGTTGTTGATGAGCATGGCGTCATTATCACTCACAGCAATTCCGCGATGGTCGGGAAAACGCTCTATTCACCGGATGTCCTGCGGCAGCTTAATCCCGGAGAACAAGAAAGCTGGCGAAATATTGATATTCCAGTGGGGAACGGTGAAAACACGCCGGCTCTGGAAATTTATCGCCAGTTTCAGCCGACGTATGGTCCAGGACGTCATGGCATGGCGCGTTGCGCCAGCGATGACGGACGGCTTAACATCCCTGCACAAACCATATTTATCGCCTTTGATGCCAGCGTACTGGCAGCGACTCAGGCCAGAGAGTGGCGTAACACCCTGATTGTCCTGTCCGCGCTGGCAGCCGTGTTGCTGGCCACCGTGCTGACCTTTTTCTGGTATCAGCGCTATCAGCGTTCGTACAAAGAACTGCAGGATGCGATGAAGCGTAAAGAAAAACTGATGGCGCTTGGGCATCTGGCGGCAGGGGTTGCACATGAAATTCGTAACCCGCTGTCTTCTATCAAAGGTCTGGCAAAGTATTTTGCCGAACGTACTCCGGCAGGAGGCGAGTCGCACGAGCTGGCGCAGGTCATGGCGAAAGAGGCAGACCGCTTAAACCGGGTAGTGAGTGAACTGCTGGAACTGGTGAAGCCCGCGCACCTTGCGCTCCAGAAAGTGGATCTCAATGAGGTCATCACTCACTCATTGCATCTGGTAAGCCAGGATGCTCAAAGTCGGGAGATTCAGTTACGGTTTACGATAAATTCTGCACTACCAACCATTCAGGCCGATCCTGACCGGCTAACGCAGGTCCTGTTGAATCTGTATCTGAATGCCATTCATGCGATTGGCCGCCAGGGCACGATTACGGTTGAAGCGAGTGAATGCAGCGCCGAACGCGTTAAAATTGTGGTGGCCGATAGCGGAAAGGGAATTGCAGCGGAACAGCTGGAGGCCATTTTTACGCCTTACTTTACGACCAAAGCTGACGGAACCGGCCTCGGGCTGGCGGTTGTGCAGAACATAGTCGAACAGCACGGTGGTACCATTCAGGTGGCAAGCGTTGAGGGCAAAGGCGCGGTCTTTACTCTCTGGCTGCCGACCAAAGCGAAACAACAGGACTAACAAGGATGACGCGCGGAAAAATCACTATTCTGGTGGTGGATGACGATATTAGCCACTGCACCATTTTACAGGCGCTGCTGCGCGGCTGGGGTTATGAGGTCGCGCTGGCCTATAGCGGGCGCGCGGCTCTGGAACAGGTGCGCGAACGTGTATTTGATTTAGTGCTGTGCGATGTGCGCATGGCAGAGATGGACGGTATCGCTACGCTGAAAGAGATTAAAGCGCTGAATCCGGCGATTCCGGTATTGATCATGACGGCGTTCTCCAGCGTGGAGACCGCCATTGAGGCGCTGAAAACAGGGGCGCTGGACTACTTAATCAAACCGCTGGACTTTGACCGGCTGCAGGAGACGCTGGAGAAGGCGCTCGCGCACAGGCGGGAAACGGGTGCTGAATTGCCGTCAGCGTCGGCGGCGCAGTTTGGCATGATTGGTCGCAGTCCGGCGATGCAGCAGTTGCTCAGTGAAATTGCGATGGTTGCGCCCTCGGACGCCACGGTGCTCATCCACGGAGACTCCGGGACGGGCAAAGAGCTGGTGGCCCGTGCGCTACATGCCAGCAGCGCACGCAGCGATAAGCCGCTGGTAACACTGAACTGCGCGGCACTCAATGAATCTTTGCTGGAATCCGAGCTGTTCGGTCACGAGAAAGGGGCGTTTACCGGGGCGGATAAACGCCGGGAAGGTCGCTTTGTGGAAGCTGATGGCGGCACGCTGTTTCTTGATGAAATTGGCGATATTTCACCGTTGATGCAGGTGCGTCTGCTGCGAGCTATCCAGGAGCGAGAAGTACAGCGGGTTGGCAGCAACCAGACTATTGCGGTTGATGTCCGGCTGATCGCCGCCACGCACCGGGATCTGGCGGAGGAAGTCAGTGCCGGGCGCTTTCGCCAGGATCTCTACTATCGCCTGAACGTCGTCACCATTGAAATGCCAGCATTGCGCCAGCGTCGGGAAGATATTCCGCTGCTGGCCGAACATTTTCTCCAGCGTTTTGCCGCGCGTAACCGAAAAGCGGTGAAAGGCTTTACTCCGCAGGCGATGGATCTCCTGATCCATTACGACTGGCCGGGCAATATTCGTGAGCTGGAAAATGCGATTGAGCGCGCGGTGGTGCTGCTAACGGGGGAATATATTGCTGAACGTGAACTGCCAATGGCGATTGCTGCGACGCCGATAAAAACGGAATACAGTGGCGAGATCCAACCGCTGGTGGATGTCGAAAAAGAGGTGATTCTGGCGGCGCTGGAAAAAACGGGCGGCAATAAAACCGAAGCCGCCCGTCAGTTAGGTATTACGCGCAAAACGCTGCTGGCTAAGCTCAGCCGTTAGTTTTGCTCACGTTCGATGGCGCGCCAGCCGATGTCGTTACGGCTGAAGCTGCCGTCCCAATGGATGTCGGTCATCAGGGCGTAGGCGCGTTTCTGCGCGTCTGCCACGGTGTGACCCAGTGCGGTAGCGCACAGAACGCGGCCGCCGTTGGTCAGCACGCGATCGTCAGCAGACAGTTTGGTGCCCGCGTGGAACACCTTACCGTCAGCGACGTCTTCCAGCGGCAGACCGTGGATCTCATCGCCAGTATTGTAATTGCCCGGATAACCGCCGGCGGCAATGACCACACCCAGCGAGGCGCGTTCGTCCCACTCGGAGGTTTTCTCATCCAGCTTGCCGTCGCAGGCGGCGAGGCAAAGATCCACCAGATCCGATTTCATGCGCAGCATTATCGGCTGGGTTTCCGGATCGCCGAAGCGGCAGTTGAACTCGATAACCTTCGGGTTGCCCTGCTTGTCGATCATCAGACCCGCGTAGAGGAAACCGGTGTAGGTGTTACCTTCCGCCGCCATGCCTTTTACGGTTGGCCAGATGATGCGTTCCATGGTGCGCTGGTGTACTTCGTCAGTCACTACCGGAGCAGGGGAGTAGGCCCCCATCCCGCCGGTGTTCGGCCCAGTATCACCATTGCCGACGCGTTTGTGGTCCTGACTGGTGGCCATCGGCAGCACGTGCTCGCCGTCGACCATGACAATAAAGCTCGCTTCTTCACCGTCGAGGAACTCTTCGATAACGATACGATGGCCCGCGTCGCCAAACGCGTTACCGGCCAGCATGTCATGCACGGCGGCTTCGGCTTCTTCAAGCGTCATCGCCACGATAACGCCTTTACCGGCAGCCAGACCGTCGGCTTTAATAACGATCGGCGCGCCTTTCTCGCGTAAGTAAGCCAGTGCAGGCTCAACTTCGGTGAAGTTCTGATATTCCGCCGTCGGAATCTGGTGACGGGCGAGAAAATCTTTGGTGAAGGCTTTGGAGCCTTCCAACTGCGCGGCGCCTTCGGTTGGCCCGAAGATCTTCAGGCCAGCGGCGCGGAACGCATCGACCACGCCAATCACCAGCGGCGCTTCCGGGCCAACGATGGTCAGATCGATCTTCTCGTTCTGGGCAAAGCTCAGCAGCGCAGGAATGTCGGTCACGCTGATGGCCACGTTTTGTAGCGCAGGCTCCAGTGCGGTTCCGGCATTACCCGGTGCGACAAAGACGGTGGAAACCAGCGGAGACTGCGCCGCTTTCCAGGCCAGGGCGTGCTCGCGCCCGCCGTTGCCAATGACTAATACTTTCATCGTCTGCTCCGTGAATTAATGGCGGAAGTGGCGCATGTCGGTGAATACCATCGCGATACCGTGTTCATCGGCAGCGGCAATCACTTCGTCATCGCGGATAGAACCACCAGGCTGGATAACGCAGGTCACGCCCGCGGCAGCAGCGGCATCAATCCCATCGCGGAACGGGAAGAAAGCGTCGGACGCCATAGAGGATCCTTTCACTTCCAGGCCTTCGTCGGCGGCCTTAATCCCGGCAATTTTGGCGGAGTACACGCGGCTCATCTGGCCTGCGCCTATGCCGATAGTCATGTTCTCTTTGGCGTAAACAATGGCGTTGGATTTCACGAATTTAGCCACTTTCCAACAGAACAGCGCATCACGCAGTTCTTGCCCGGTCGGTTGGCGTTTGGTTACCACGCGCAGTTCAGCTTCGCTCACCATACCGAGGTCACGGTCCTGAACCAGCAGGCCGCCGTTCACGCGCTTGAAGTCCAGGCCCGGAACGCGCTGCGCCCATTGGCCGCAGACCAGCACGCGAACGTTCTGCTTGGCTGCGGTAATTTTCAGTGCTTCTGCTGTGGCGGATGGCGCGATGATCACTTCCACGAACTGGCGGGAGATAATCGCCTGCGCGGTTTCAGCATCCAGCTCGCGGTTGAAAGCGATGATGCCGCCGAATGCGGAGGTCGGGTCGGTTTTGTAGGCGCGATCGTAAGCGTCAAGAATAGAGGTACTTACCGCCACGCCGCATGGGTTCGCGTGCTTAACGATCACGCAGGCCGGTTCGTTGAACTCTTTCACACACTCCAGTGCGGCATCGGTATCAGCGATGTTGTTATAGGAGAGCGCTTTTCCCTGTACCTGCTGCGCGGTGGCAACGGAGGCTTCTTTAACATTCTCTTCTATATAGAAGGCAGCCTGCTGGTGGCTGTTCTCGCCGTAGCGCATATCCTGCTTCTTAATGAAGTTCAGGTTCAGCGTACGTGGGAAGCGACCGGCAGCTTCTTTGCTTTCGCCGTGATAGGCCGGAACCATGCTGCCAAAGTAGTTGGCGATCATGCTGTCGTAGGCGGCGGTGTGTTCGAAGGCTTTAATCGCGAGATCGAAACGCGTGTCGAGGGTCAGAGAACCATCGTTGGCATCCATCTCTTTAATAATGGCGTCGTAGTCGCTGCTCTTCACAACGATAGCCACATCTTTATGGTTCTTGGCAGCGGAGCGCACCATGGTCGGGCCGCCGATATCAATGTTCTCTACCGCATCTTCCAGCGAGCAGCCTTCGCGGGCGACGGTCTGGGCGAATGGATACAGGTTAACAACCACCATATCGATAGGCGCGATACCATGTTGTTCCATTATTCCGTCATCCTGACCGCGACGGCCCAAAATGCCGCCGTGGACTTTTGGATGCAGGGTCTTCACGCGTCCATCCATCATTTCCGGGAAACCGGTGTAATCGGAAACTTCGGTCACTGGCAGACCTTTCTCTGCTAACAGGCGGGCAGTGCCACCTGTTGAAAGCAGCTCCACACCACGTGCGGAAAGTGCCTGAGCGAATTCGATGATACCGGCCTTGTCAGAAACACTGAGCAGAGCGCGGCGGACTGGACGACGTTGTTGCATGGTAAATCCCCTGGATTTGACTATTACAGAGAGCGTTAGGTGAATTCTTGCGTAAAAACTCAACTAACGCCCCTTACGGGGCATCCTTGTTGTGCGGTGGCATTGTAACGAAAACGTTTGCGCAACGCTCGCGAATTTTTCTCTTTCCCTCAATTCCATTATTTCATCTCTATATGATGAGGGATAAAACCAGGTGGCTCGCGAAAGAGATCCTTATTTTTGTGGATAACTCTGTGCGTAAATGGGTATAAGGCGGTGTTTTGCTGTGGAATGCAGCAGTCAGTCATTTTTCTGTCATTTAAGGGTTGCGGGCTGAGGGAAACTCCCTATAATGCGCCTCCATCGACACGGCGGATGTGAATCACTTCACACAAACAGCCGGTCCGGTTGAAGAGAAAAACCTGAAAATGAGGGTTGACTCTGAAAGAGGAAAGCGTAATATACGCCACCTCGCGACAGAGCGCTAAAGCGCGTCGCAACTGCTCTTTAACAATTTATCAGACAATCTGTGTGGGCACTCGAAGATACGGATTCTTAACGTCGCAAGACGAAAAATGAATACCAAGTCTCTGAGTGAACACGTAATTCATTACGAAGTTTAATTCACGAGCATCAAACTTAAATTGAAGAGTTTGATCATGGCTCAGATTGAACGCTGGCGGCAGGCCTAACACATGCAAGTCGAACGGTAGCACAGAGGAGCTTGCTCCTTGGGTGACGAGTGGCGGACGGGTGAGTAATGTCTGGGAAACTGCCCGATGGAGGGGGATAACTACTGGAAACGGTAGCTAATACCGCATAACGTCGCAAGACCAAAGAGGGGGACCTTCGGGCCTCTTGCCATCGGATGTGCCCAGATGGGATTAGCTAGTAGGTGGGGTAACGGCTCACCTAGGCGACGATCCCTAGCTGGTCTGAGAGGATGACCAGCCACACTGGAACTGAGACACGGTCCAGACTCCTACGGGAGGCAGCAGTGGGGAATATTGCACAATGGGCGCAAGCCTGATGCAGCCATGCCGCGTGTATGAAGAAGGCCTTCGGGTTGTAAAGTACTTTCAGCGAGGAGGAAGGCGTTGTGGTTAATAACCGCAGCGATTGACGTTACTCGCAGAAGAAGCACCGGCTAACTCCGTGCCAGCAGCCGCGGTAATACGGAGGGTGCAAGCGTTAATCGGAATTACTGGGCGTAAAGCGCACGCAGGCGGTCTGTCAAGTCGGATGTGAAATCCCCGGGCTCAACCTGGGAACTGCATCCGAAACTGGCAGGCTAGAGTCTTGTAGAGGGGGGTAGAATTCCAGGTGTAGCGGTGAAATGCGTAGAGATCTGGAGGAATACCGGTGGCGAAGGCGGCCCCCTGGACAAAGACTGACGCTCAGGTGCGAAAGCGTGGGGAGCAAACAGGATTAGATACCCTGGTAGTCCACGCCGTAAACGATGTCGACTTGGAGGTTGTGCCCTTGAGGCGTGGCTTCCGGAGCTAACGCGTTAAGTCGACCGCCTGGGGAGTACGGCCGCAAGGTTAAAACTCAAATGAATTGACGGGGGCCCGCACAAGCGGTGGAGCATGTGGTTTAATTCGATGCAACGCGAAGAACCTTACCTACTCTTGACATCCACGGAATTTAGCAGAGATGCTTTAGTGCCTTCGGGAACCGTGAGACAGGTGCTGCATGGCTGTCGTCAGCTCGTGTTGTGAAATGTTGGGTTAAGTCCCGCAACGAGCGCAACCCTTATCCTTTGTTGCCAGCGGTTCGGCCGGGAACTCAAAGGAGACTGCCAGTGATAAACTGGAGGAAGGTGGGGATGACGTCAAGTCATCATGGCCCTTACGAGTAGGGCTACACACGTGCTACAATGGCATATACAAAGAGAAGCGACCTCGCGAGAGCAAGCGGACCTCATAAAGTATGTCGTAGTCCGGATTGGAGTCTGCAACTCGACTCCATGAAGTCGGAATCGCTAGTAATCGTGGATCAGAATGCCACGGTGAATACGTTCCCGGGCCTTGTACACACCGCCCGTCACACCATGGGAGTGGGTTGCAAAAGAAGTAGGTAGCTTAACCTTCGGGAGGGCGCTTACCACTTTGTGATTCATGACTGGGGTGAAGTCGTAACAAGGTAACCGTAGGGGAACCTGCGGTTGGATCACCTCCTTACCTTAAAGAAGCGTTCTTTGTAGTGCTCACACAGATTGTCTGATGAATGATGAACTTCTGAATGTACTTTCGAGTGCATTAAGAAGTTTTGCTCTTTAAAAATCTGGATCAAGCTGAAAATTGAAACGACACACTGTTTCATTTCTCCGTAATAAGAAATGAAAAGCGGTGTGTTCGAGTCTCTCAAATTTTCGCAACACGGTGGTGTTTTACGAAACATCTTCGGGTTGTGAGGTTAAGCGACTAAGCGTACACGGTGGATGCCCTGGCAGTCAGAGGCGATGAAGGACGTGCTAATCTGCGATAAGCGTCGGTAAGGTGATATGAACCGTTATAACCGGCGATTTCCGAATGGGGAAACCCAGTGTGATTCGTCACACTATCATTACGTGAATACATAGCGTAATGAAGCGAACCGGGGGAACTGAAACATCTAAGTACCCCGAGGAAAAGAAATCAACCGAGATTCCCCCAGTAGCGGCGAGCGAACGGGGAGCAGCCCAGAGTCTGAATCAGCTTGTGTGTTAGTGGAACGGTCTGGAAAGTCCGACGGTACAGGGTGATAGTCCCGTACACCAAAATGCACAGGCTGTGAACTCGAAGAGTAGGGCGGGACACGTGGTATCCTGTCTGAATATGGGGGGACCATCCTCCAAGGCTAAATACTCCTGACTGACCGATAGTGAACCAGTACCGTGAGGGAAAGGCGAAAAGAACCCCGGCGAGGGGAGTGAAAAAGAACCTGAAACCGTGTACGTACAAGCAGTGGGAGCCTCTTAATGGGGTGACTGCGTACCTTTTGTATAATGGGTCAGCGACTTATATTCTGTAGCAAGGTTAACCGTATAGGGGAGCCGAAGGGAAACCGAGTCTTAACTGGGCGTTAAGTTGCAGGGTATAGACCCGAAACCCGGTGATCTAGCCATGGGCAGGTTGAAGGTTGGGTAACACTAACTGGAGGACCGAACCGACTAATGTTGAAAAATTAGCGGATGACTTGTGGCTGGGGGTGAAAGGCCAATCAAACCGGGAGATAGCTGGTTCTCCCCGAAAGCTATTTAGGTAGCGCCTCGTGAACTCATCTTCGGGGGTAGAGCACTGTTTCGGCTAGGGGGTCATCCCGACTTACCAACCCGATGCAAACTGCGAATACCGAAGAATGTTATCACGGGAGACACACGGCGGGTGCTAACGTCCGTCGTGAAGAGGGAAACAACCCAGACCGCCAGCTAAGGTCCCAAAGTCACAGTTAAGTGGGAAACGATGTGGGAAGGCACAGACAGCCAGGATGTTGGCTTAGAAGCAGCCATCATTTAAAGAAAGCGTAATAGCTCACTGGTCGAGTCGGCCTGCGCGGAAGATGTAACGGGGCTAAACTGTGCACCGAAGCTGCGGCAGCGACACTATGTGTTGTTGGGTAGGGGAGCGTTCTGTAAGCCGTTGAAGGTGTGTCGTGAGGCATTCTGGAGGTATCAGAAGTGCGAATGCTGACATAAGTAACGATAATGCGGGTGAAAAACCCGCACGCCGGAAGACCAAGGGTTCCTGTCCAACGTTAATCGGGGCAGGGTGAGTCGACCCCTAAGGCGAGGCCGAAAGGCGTAGTCGATGGGAAACAGGTTAATATTCCTGTACTTGGTGTTACTGCGAAGGGGGGACGGAGAAGGCTATGTTAGCCGGGCGACGGTTGTCCCGGTTTAAGCATGTAGGCGGAGGTTCCAGGTAAATCCGGTACCTTATTAACGCTGAGGTGTGATGACGAGGCACTACGGTGCTGAAGTAACAAATGCCCTGCTTCCAGGAAAAGCCTCTAAGCATCAGGTAACACGAAATCGTACCCCAAACCGACACAGGTGGTCAGGTAGAGAATACCAAGGCGCTTGAGAGAACTCGGGTGAAGGAACTAGGCAAAATGGTGCCGTAACTTCGGGAGAAGGCACGCTGATATGTAGGTGAAGTGATTTACTCATGGAGCTGAAATCAGTCGAAGATACCAGCTGGCTGCAACTGTTTATTAAAAACACAGCACTGTGCAAACACGAAAGTGGACGTATACGGTGTGACGCCTGCCCGGTGCCGGAAGGTTAATTGATGGGGTTATCCGTAAGGAGAAGCTCTTGATCGAAGCCCCGGTAAACGGCGGCCGTAACTATAACGGTCCTAAGGTAGCGAAATTCCTTGTCGGGTAAGTTCCGACCTGCACGAATGGCGTAATGATGGCCAGGCTGTCTCCACCCGAGACTCAGTGAAATTGAACTCGCTGTGAAGATGCAGTGTACCCGCGGCAAGACGGAAAGACCCCGTGAACCTTTACTATAGCTTGACACTGAACACTGGTCCTTGATGTGTAGGATAGGTGGGAGGCTTTGAAGTGTGGACGCCAGTCTGCATGGAGCCAACCTTGAAATACCACCCTTTAATGGCTGGTGTTCTAACGTGGGCCCGTAATCCGGGTTGCGGACAGTGTCTGGTGGGTAGTTTGACTGGGGCGGTCTCCTCCTAAAGAGTAACGGAGGAGCACGAAGGTTAGCTAATCCTGGTCGGACATCAGGAGGTTAGTGCAAAGGCATAAGCTAGCTTGACTGCGAGAGTGACGGCTCGAGCAGGTGCGAAAGCAGGTCTTAGTGATCCGGTGGTTCTGAATGGAAGGGCCATCGCTCAACGGATAAAAGGTACTCCGGGGATAACAGGCTGATACCGCCCAAGAGTTCATATCGACGGCGGTGTTTGGCACCTCGATGTCGGCTCATCACATCCTGGGGCTGAAGTAGGTCCCAAGGGTATGGCTGTTCGCCATTTAAAGTGGTACGCGAGCTGGGTTTAGAACGTCGTGAGACAGTTCGGTCCCTATCTGCCGTGGGCGCTGGAGAATTGAGGGGGGCTGCTCCTAGTACGAGAGGACCGGAGTGGACGCATCACTGGTGTTCGGGTTGTCATGCCAATGGCATTGCCCGGTAGCTAAATGCGGAAGAGATAAGTGCTGAAAGCATCTAAGCACGAAACTTGCCCCGAGATGAGTTCTCCCTGAGACTGTAAGTCTCCTGAAGGAACGTTAAAGACGATGACGTTGATAGGTCGGGTGTGTAAGCGTAGCGATACGTTGAGCTAACCGATACTAATGAACCGTGAGGCTTAACCTTACAACGCCGAAGATGTTTTGGCGGAATTGAGACGATTTTCAGCCTGATACAGATTGTAGTACGCAATAGTTTGCGCAGCAGCAAGGCGGCAAGTGAAGCGACGGAAGGAGCATACAGAAGTATGTGACTGAGGTTCGCGAAAGCAGCCAACGCGGCGGGTGCGATAAAGTATTGCGTACAGAGCACAAAGAATTTGCCTGGCGGCTGTAGCGCGGTGGTCCCACCTGACCCCATGCCGAACTCAGAAGTGAAACGCCGTAGCGCCGATGGTAGTGTGGGGTCTCCCCATGCGAGAGTAGGGAACTGCCAGGCATTAATTAAAGTGAAGAAGCCCATCCTGACGGATGGGCTTTTTTGCGTCTGTGCGGCGTGCAGCAGTTATCCGGAAGTACGGCTACCTGTGTACGAGGCTGAGTAACGGATACGGTCGTCCGAGATCGTCTACTTCCGTGCGTCCCGTCACTTTAAAGCCCATTTTCTTATAAAACCCCACCGCTTGATCATTTTGTTCGTTAACGTCAGTTGTCAGTGTCGATGTTAACGATAAAGCATGTTCAATCAGCAGTTTACCGACACCGCTACCGCGCATATCCGGATCAACAAACAGAGCATCTATATGCTTATCGGTCAGGAGCATAAAGGCGACTGGCTCATCCTTTTCCGTTACTGCAACCCATAGTGGAGCTTCTGGTAAAAATGAACGTACCAGCTCTTCCAGCTCAATTCGGTAATCCGGTGAGAGGAAATGGTGCGTCGCATCGACTGAACGACACCAGATAGAAACTAACTTCTCGCCTTCGTCCCGGCGTGAACGACGAATGGTCAGGGCCATAGCATTCTCCTTTTATGTTTACTGCACTATTCTACAGCAAGGAACCGTGAAACTTTCTCAACTTGAACATGCAGGCTCGACATTCGCATGATTCCTGGGTATCTTCAGCTGTCTGGATGTCTAAACGTTTAAACGTATGTAGTGAGGTTATCAGGTTATGCCAATTCGCGTGCAGGACGAGCTACCCGCCGTCAGTTTCTTACGTGAGGAAAACGTCTTTGTGATGACGACATCCCGCGCTTCCGGTCAGGAAATTCGACCACTGAAGGTGCTCATCCTCAACCTGATGCCCAAGAAGATTGAAACGGAAAACCAGTTCCTGCGCTTACTGTCTAACTCACCACTACAGGTAGATGTTCAGCTATTGCGCATCGATGCTCGCGAGTCACGCAATACCCCTACGGAGCATCTGAATAACTTTTACTGTAATTTCGAAGATATCAGCGATCAGAACTTTGACGGACTGATCGTGACCGGCGCGCCGTTGGGTCTGGTTGAATTTAATGACGTGGCTTACTGGCCGCAGATTCAACAAGTGCTTGAATGGGCGAAAGATCACGTTACCTCAACGCTATTTGTTTGTTGGGCGGTGCAGGCCGCGCTGAATATCCTGTACGGAATTCCTAAGCAAACCCGTACGGACAAACTCTCAGGCGTCTATGAGCACCATATTCTGCATCCTCATGCGCTGCTGACGCGTGGATTCGATGATGCATTCTTGGCTCCGCATTCGCGCTATGCCGATTTTCCTGCTGCGCTTATTCGCGACTACACCGATCTCGAGATTTTTGCCGAGACAGAAGAGGGAGATGCCTACCTGTTTGCCAGCAAAGATAAACGTATTGCCTTTGTGACGGGCCATCCGGAATATGACGCCCATACGCTCGGCAGTGAGTATTTTCGTGACGTCGAAGCGGGCCTGACGCCGGAAGTACCCTATAACTACTTCCCGAAAGATGACCCGCAAAACAAACCGCGGGCAACCTGGCGCAGCCACGGCAATCTGTTGTTTACTAACTGGCTCAACTATTACGTCTACCAGATCACGCCATATGATCTGCGTCACATGAATCCAACGCTGGATTAATCTTCTGTAGCAGACGATCCTTAAGCGTTTCAGCATGTTGAATCAGGCACCTTCGGGTGCCTTTTTTATTTCCGAAACGCACCTCACGGTGTAATTAAATTTTATTTATATTGTTATCAATAGGTTAATTGATAATTAAATTAAAAATGGAAATTGTTTTTGATTTTGAAATTTAAATGAGTAGTCTTAGTTGTGCTGAACGAAAACCGCACAACGATCCTTCGTTCGCATTGGGGATGTGTTTGGATCAATGACGAGGAACTACGCAATGAATCAACAGGCAACGACAACCGATGAACTGGTCTTCATCAGGCCGCATGGCGAGCAGGAACAGCAAATTCTGACTGCAGAGGCGGTTGAGTTTCTGACTGAACTGGTGACACGATTTACGCCAAAGCGCAATAAACTTCTCGCTGCGCGTATCCAGCAGCAGCAGGATATTGATGACGGTAAGTTGCCTGACTTTATTTCGGAAACAGCTTCCATTCGTGAAGGTAACTGGAAAATTCGCGGTATTCCTGATGATTTACTGGATCGCCGCGTAGAGATAACCGGGCCTGTTGAGCGCAAGATGGTCATCAACGCGCTGAACGCGAACGTCAAAGTCTTTATGGCTGATTTTGAAGATTCGCTGGCTCCTGGGTGGAGCAAAGTAATCGACGGGCAGATCAACCTGCGCGATGCGGTCAATGGCACCATTAGTTACACCAACGAAGCCGGTAAAATTTATCAGCTCAAACCCAATCCAGCCCTGTTGGTGTGTCGCGTTCGCGGCCTGCATCTGCCGGAAAAACATGTCACCTGGCGTGGTGAATCCATCCCGGGCAGCCTGTTCGACTTTGCCCTCTATTTCTTCCACAACTACAAAGCGTTGCTGGCAAAAGGCAGTGGTCCTTATTTCTATCTGCCAAAAACGCAAGCCTGGCAAGAAGCAGCATGGTGGAGCGAAGTGTTCAGCTATGCGGAGGATCGCTTTAATCTGCCGCGTGGCACCATTAAAGCGACTCTGCTGATTGAAACGCTGCCGGCCGTTTTCCAGATGGACGAAATTCTGCACGCGCTGCGTGACCACATTGTCGGCCTGAACTGCGGTCGCTGGGACTACATTTTCAGCTATATCAAAACGCTGAAGAACCACCCGGATCGCGTGTTGCCAGACCGTCAGGTGGTGACGATGGATAAGCCATTCCTCAGCGCCTATTCGCGCCTGCTGATTAAAACCTGCCATAAACGCGGCGCGTTCGCGATGGGCGGCATGGCGGCGTTCATTCCCAGCAAAGATGCGGAACGTAACAACCAGGTGCTGACCAAAGTCAAAGCGGACAAAGCGCTGGAAGCCAATAACGGTCATGACGGCACTTGGATTGCTCATCCGGGACTGGCAGATACCGCAATGGCGGTGTTCAACGACGTACTCGGTGAAAACAAAAATCAGCTGTTCGTGACCCGTGAAGAAGATGCGCCGATTACCGCAGAACAACTGCTGGCGCCTTGTGAAGGTGAACGTACTGAAGAAGGCATGCGCGCCAACATCCGTGTGGCGGTGCAGTACATCGAAGCGTGGATCTCCGGCAACGGCTGCGTACCGATTTACGGTCTGATGGAAGATGCGGCCACCGCCGAAATCTCCCGTACCTCCATCTGGCAGTGGATCCACCACCAGAAAACGCTCAGCAATGGCAAACCGGTGACCAAGCCGCTGTTCCGCCAGATGCTGGCTGAAGAGATGCTGGTGATTCAGGACGAGCTGGGCGAACACCGCTACAGCAGCGGGCGTTTTGACGATGCCGCGCGCCTGATGGAGCAAATCACCACATCAGATGACTTAATCGACTTCCTCACCCTGCCAGGTTACCGCCTGCTTGCGTAATCCACCACAAAACAATATGGAGCATCTGCACATGAAAACCCGTACCCAACAAATCGAAGAATTACAGAAAGAATGGACACAACCGCGCTGGGAAGGCATTACCCGCCCATATAGCGCGGAGGAAGTGGTGAAATTACGTGGCTCGGTCAACCCGGAATGCACGCTGGCGCAGCTTGGCGCAGCGAAAATGTGGCGTTTGCTGCACGGTGAATCGAAGAAAGGCTATATCAACAGCCTCGGCGCGCTGACCGGTGGCCAGGCGCTGCAGCAGGCGAAAGCCGGTATTGAAGCGGTCTACCTTTCAGGCTGGCAGGTGGCGGCAGATGCCAACCTGGCCTCCAGCATGTACCCGGACCAATCGCTGTATCCGGCGAACTCCGTCCCGGCAGTGGTGGATCGGATCAACAACACATTCCGTCGCGCCGATCAGATCCAATGGTCAACAGGTATTGAACCGAACGATCCGCGCTATGTGGATTACTTCCTGCCGATCGTCGCCGATGCGGAAGCGGGTTTTGGCGGCGTACTGAACGCGTTTGAACTGATGAAATCGATGATTGAGGCTGGTGCAGCGGCCGTTCACTTCGAAGATCAGCTCGCATCGGTAAAAAAATGTGGTCACATGGGCGGCAAAGTTCTGGTGCCGACTCAGGAAGCTATCCAGAAACTGGTGGCCGCCCGTCTGGCAGCCGACGTCATGGGTGTTCCGACGCTGGTTATTGCGCGTACTGATGCTGACGCAGCCGATCTGATAACGTCTGACTGCGACCCATACGACAGCGAGTTCATCACCGGCGAACGTACCAGCGAAGGGTTCTACCGTACGCATGCGGGTATTGAGCAGGCGATCAGCCGTGGTCTGGCCTATGCACCGTATGCGGATCTGGTGTGGTGTGAAACCTCCACGCCGGATCTCGAACTGGCGAAGCGCTTTGCCGATGCGATCCACGCCAAATACCCGGGCAAACTGCTGGCCTACAACTGTTCGCCGTCATTTAACTGGCAGAAAAACCTGGATGACAAAACCATTGCCAGCTTCCAGCAGCAGCTGTCGGATATGGGGTACAAATATCAGTTCATTACCCTGGCGGGCATCCACAGCATGTGGTTCAACATGTTCGACCTCGCACACTCCTATGCGCAGGGTGAAGGCATGCGCCACTACGTTGAGAAAGTTCAGCAGCCAGAATTTGCGGCGGCGAAAGACGGTTACACCTTCGTGTCCCATCAGCAGGAGGTGGGTACTGGCTACTTCGATAAAGTCACCACCATCATTCAGGGCGGCACTTCCTCGGTGACCGCGCTGACCGGCTCGACTGAAGAATCGCAGTTCTGATGAATGCCGGATGGCGCTCGCGCTTATCCGGCCTACCCGAAAATGTAGGCCGGATAAGGCGTGAGCCGCCATCCGGCAATGAGGGCGAAAGATGACGCGTGGCCTGGAACTCCTGATTGCCCAAACGATTTTGCAAGGTTTCGACGCCCAGTACGGGCGTTTTCTGGAAGTCACCTCCGGCGCGCAACAGCGTTTTGAACATGCCGACTGGCATGCTGTTCAACAGGCGATGAAAAGTCGTATTCACCTTTACGATCATCACGTAGGTCTGGTGGTGGAGCAGTTGCGCTGCATTACAGACGGCAAAAGTACCGACGCGGATTTTTTACTTCGCGTGAAAGAGCATTACACCCGGCTCTTGCCGGATTACCCACGCTTCGAGATTGCGGAGAGTTTTTTTAACTCCGTTTACTGCCGATTATTTGACCACCGCTCGCTGACTCCCGAGCGGCTGTTTATTTTCAGCTCTCAACCAGAGCGCCGTTTCCGCACGATCCCACGCCCGCTGGCGAAAGACTTTTTTCCCGATACTGGCTGGGAGTGGCTGCTCACACGCGTCCTTAGCGATCTGCCCTTGCGTCTGCCGTGGCAGAACAAACATCGGGATATCCACTACATCATTGAGCACCTGACCGAAACCCTCGGTGCGGATGTGTTGCAGGGCTGCCATTTACAGGTGGCGAACGAGCTGTTTTATCGCAATAAGGCCGCCTGGCTGGTCGGGAAGCTGATTACCCCTTCCGGGACGCTGCCGTTTTTACTGCCAATTCACCGGACAGACGAAGGCGAGCTGTTTGTCGATACCTGCCTGACCACGACGGCGGAGGCGAGCATTGTTTTTGGCTTTGCTCGTTCCTATTTCATGGTGTATGCACCGTTGCCCGCGGCACTAGTGGAGTGGTTGCGCGAGATCCTGCCCGGTAAAACCACCGCTGAATTGTATATGGCGATTGGCTGCCAGAAGCACGCCAAAACCGAAAGCTACCGTGAATATCTGCTCTATCTTGCCCATTGCGATGAGCAATTTATCGAAGCGCCGGGGATTCGCGGCATGGTGATGCTGGTGTTTACTCTACCGGGCTTTGATCGGGTGTTTAAAGTTATCAAAGACAAATTTGCGCCGCAAAAAGAGATGTCTGCCGCCCACGTCCGCGCCTGTTATCAACTGGTTAAAGAGCATGATCGCGTTGGGCGGATGGCTGACACCCAGGAGTTCGAGAACTTTGTGCTGGATAAACGGCAAATCGATCCTGCACTGATGGCGCTGTTATTGCAGGAAGCCCCGGAAAAAATTACCGATCTCGGCGATCAGATTGTCATTCGCCATCTGTATATTGAACGGCGGATGGTGCCGCTGAATATCTGGCTGGAACAGGTCGAAGGCCAGCAACTGCGCGATGCCATTGAAGAGTACGGCAACGCGATTCGCCAACTGGCTGCCGCCAATATTTTCCCAGGCGATATGCTGTTTAAGAACTTCGGCGTGACCCGTCACGGGCGCGTGGTGTTCTATGACTACGACGAAATTTGCTATATGACGGAGGTGAATTTCCGCCATATCCCGCCTCCGCGTTATCCGGAAGATGAGATGAGCGCCGAGCCGTGGTACAGCGTATCGCCAGGGGATGTCTTCCCGGAAGAGTTTCGCCACTGGCTGTGTGCTGACCCGCGTATTGGTCCGCTATTTGAAGAGATGCACGCTGACTTGTTCAACGCCGACTACTGGCGGGGTTTGCAAACGCGGATCCGGGAAGGGCACGTGGAAGATGTCTACGCCTACCGTCGTCGGCAACGGTTCAGCGTGCGTTATGAAACCGACCGTAGGCCGGATAAGGCGCTTGCGCCGCCATCCGGAAATGTGCGCCGATCTGCCTGATGGCGCTACGCTTATCAGGCCTACCGAAAATGCCCCCTTTGGGGCATTTTGTTTATTTAATGCCGCCATACGCCAGCGTCACTTCTTTCGCCGCTTTGATCGCCATGGCGCCAAACTCGGTCACGCGATCGTCGGTAATGCGCGAAATCGGGCCGGAGATGGAAATGGCGGCGAACGGCTGGCGGTGCTCGTCATAGATGCACGACGCCACGCAACGCAGGCCCAGCGCATGTTCCTCATCATCAAAGGAATAGCCGCGCTTACGTGTCTGGGCGAGATCCTCTTTCAGATGCACCGGTGACACCAGCGTGGCGTGAGTGTAGGCGTGCAGACCTTTACGGTGCAGCAACCCAGTCACCTGTTCTTCGCTCAGCTGGGATAAAAACGCTTTGCCCGCCCCGGAGGCGTGCATCGGCAGTTTGCCGCCGATGGGCGCGGACATGCGCATCAGTTGGGTGCACTGCACCTGGTCGATAATAATCGCCTGATGGTCGCTTTGATCCAGCACGGCGAGGTTTACCGTTTCACCGGAATCTTCCATTAGCTTGCGCAGAATCGGGTGGACAATCGCCAGCAGATTACGGCTTTGCAAAAAGCTGCTGCCGACGATAAACGCATGCGCGCCCACGGCCCAATGCCCTAATTCACCCACCTGACGAACAAATCCCTGCTGCTGCATGGTGGTCAACAATCGGTGAGTCGTGGAGTTTGGCAGGCCGGCCTGCTGCGCCAGCTCGGTCAGCGCCACGCTGCCGTTGGATTCCGCAATCCACTCGAGCAGCTTCAGGCCACGCGTCAGGGACTGAACCTGCCCGGTTGCGGGCGCAGTGGTAGCGGCGGGTTTTCTACCGCGTTTCGCGGGAACGGGGGCAACCATGGCAGACTCCTTTTCTGTATCGTGGAAATCATTTTCGTTTTATTCAAATATAATGCAAGAATTCCTGTACTGATCGGATGAGTGAAGCTGAACATGTCTCATGTTGGCCGTTGTTCTCTTTTCCGCCTCTCAGGTTTGTGCCAGTATGGCCTGTTGAGTTTTTTTCGGTCTGGTTGAGCGTTGTCGGGAGCGAGTGTGAGCAGCAAAGTTGAACAATTACGTCAGCAGTTAAATGAACGTATTCTGGTGCTGGACGGCGGTATGGGCACCATGATCCAGGGATATCGTCTGAGCGAAGAGGATTTCCGCGGCGAACGCTTTGCCGACTGGCCATGCGATCTGAAAGGCAACAACGACCTGCTGGTGCTCAGCAAACCGGAGGTGATAGCCGCGATTCACCACGCCTACTTCGAGGCGGGTGCGGATATCATCGAGACCAACACCTTTAACTCCACGACTATCGCCATGGCGGATTACCAGATGGAATCCCTGTCGGCGGAAATCAACTTTGCGGCAGCCAAACTGGCGCGCGCGGCGGCAGACGAATGGACGGCGCGCACGCCGAACAAACCGCGCTATGTCGCGGGCGTGCTTGGCCCAACTAACCGTACGGCATCTATCTCGCCCGACGTCAACGACCCGGCTTACCGTAATATTACCTTTGATCAGCTGGTGGCCGCCTACCGGGAATCCACCAAAGCGCTGGTGGAAGGCGGCAGTGACCTGATCCTGATTGAAACCGTTTTCGATACCCTCAACGCCAAAGCCGCTATTTTCGCGGTTAAAACTGAATTCGAAGCGCTGGGCGTTGAGCTGCCGATTATGCTCTCCGGCACCATCACCGACGCTTCCGGGCGTACGCTCTCCGGCCAGACCACCGAAGCATTCTACAACTCCCTGCGCCACGCCGATGCGCTGACTTTTGGTCTGAACTGCGCCTTAGGGCCGGATGAACTGCGCCAGTACGTGCAGGAACTGTCGCGCATTGCCGAATGCTACGTGACCGCGCACCCGAATGCTGGGCTGCCGAACGCCTTTGGTGAGTACGATCTCGATGCCGACACCATGGCGGTGCAAATCCGCGAATGGGCCGAGGCGGGTTTCCTGAATATTGTTGGCGGCTGCTGCGGCACCACGCCGGAACATATCGCTGCGATGAGCCGTGCGGTTGACGGGCTGCCGCCGCGCCGGCTGCCGGAAATCCCGGTGGCCTGCCGCCTGTCTGGCCTCGAACCGCTGAACATCGGCGATGACAGCCTGTTTGTAAACGTCGGCGAACGGACCAACGTTACCGGTTCGGCGAAGTTTAAGCGTCTGATCAAAGAAGAGAAATACAGCGAGGCGCTGGACGTCGCCCGCCAGCAGGTAGAAAGCGGTGCACAGATTATCGATATCAACATGGATGAGGGGATGCTCGACGCCGAAGCGGCGATGGTGCGTTTCCTCAACCTGATTGCCGGTGAACCGGATATCGCCCGGGTGCCGATTATGATCGACTCATCAAAATGGGACGTTATCGAAAAAGGGCTGAAGTGCATTCAGGGCAAAGGCATCGTTAACTCCATCTCGATGAAAGAGGGGGTTGAGACCTTTATTCATCACGCGAAGCTGCTGCGTCGCTACGGTGCCGCGGTGGTGGTGATGGCCTTTGACGAGCAGGGCCAGGCTGACACCCGCGCGCGCAAAATTGAGATCTGCCGTCGCGCCTACAAAATTTTGACCGAAGACGTCGGTTTCCCGCCGGAAGACATTATCTTCGACCCGAACATCTTTGCGGTGGCGACCGGCATTGAGGAACACAACAACTATGCGCAGGACTTTATCGGTGCCTGTGAAGACATCAAACGCGAACTGCCGCACGCGCTGATCTCCGGTGGTGTCTCCAACGTGTCGTTCTCGTTCCGTGGTAACGACCCGGTTCGTGAAGCCATTCACGCGGTATTCCTCTACTATGCTATTCGCAACGGCATGGATATGGGGATCGTCAACGCCGGACAACTGGCAATCTATGACGACCTGCCCACCGAGCTGCGCGATGCCGTTGAAGATGTGATCCTCAACCGCCGTGACGATGGCACCGAACGACTGCTGGAGCTGGCCGAGAAGTATCGCGGCAGTAAAACCGACGACACGGCGAATGCCCAGATGGCGGAGTGGCGCAGTTGGGACGTGAAAAAGCGCCTCGAATACTCGCTGGTGAAAGGCATAACCGAGTTTATTGAGCTGGATACCGAAGAAGCTCGCCAGCAGGCCGCGCGCCCGATCGAGGTTATTGAAGGACCGCTGATGGACGGCATGAACGTGGTTGGCGACCTGTTCGGCGAGGGCAAAATGTTCCTGCCGCAGGTGGTGAAATCCGCCCGCGTGATGAAGCAGGCGGTGGCGTACCTTGAACCGTACATTGAGGCCAGCAAAGAGAAAGGTTCCAGCAACGGCAAAATGGTCATCGCGACGGTGAAGGGCGATGTGCACGATATCGGTAAAAATATCGTCGGCGTGGTGCTGCAATGTAACAACTACGAAATCGTCGATCTTGGCGTGATGGTGCCCGCGGAGAAAATCCTCAGAACGGCGCGTGAAGTGAATGCCGATCTGATTGGCCTTTCCGGGCTGATTACCCCATCGCTGGACGAAATGGTCAACGTGGCGAAAGAGATGGAGCGTCAGGGCTTCACTATTCCGCTGCTGATTGGCGGCGCGACCACCTCGAAAGCGCACACCGCAGTGAAAATTGAGCAGAACTACAGCGGCCCGACGGTTTACGTGCAGAACGCCTCGCGTACCGTGGGTGTCGTGGCTGCGCTGCTCTCTGACACCCAGCGCGATGACTTTGTCGCCCGTACGCGTAAAGAGTACGAAACCGTGCGTATCCAGCATGCGCGTAAGAAACCGCGTACTCCGCCCGTAACGTTACAGGCTGCCCGCGACAACGATCTGGCGTTTGACTGGGAAAACTACACGCCGCCGGTGGCGCACCGCCTCGGCGTACAGTCAGTCGAAGCCAGCATCGAAACGCTGCGTAACTACATCGACTGGACGCCGTTCTTTATGACCTGGTCGCTGGCGGGAAAATATCCGCGCATCCTCGAAGATGAAGTCGTGGGCGAAGAGGCGAAGCGTCTGTTCAAAGACGCCAACGACATGCTGGATAAACTCAGCGCAGAGAAGACCCTGAATCCGCGCGGTGTGGTGGGGTTGTTCCCGGCCAACCGCGTGGGGGATGACATCGAGATTTACCGTGACGAGACGCGGACGCACGTCATCAACGTGAGCCATCACCTGCGTCAGCAGACGGAAAAAGTCGGTTTCGCCAACTACTGCTTGTCTGACTTTGTCGCGCCGAAACTGAGCGGCAAAGCAGATTACATTGGGGCTTTCGCAGTTACCGGTGGTCTGGAGGAAGATGCGCTGGCGGACGCCTTCGAAGCCCAGCATGACGACTACAACAAGATTATGGTGAAAGCGATTGCCGACCGTCTGGCGGAAGCCTTCGCGGAATACCTGCACGAGCGCGTGCGTAAAGTCTACTGGGGCTATGCGGCGAACGAGAACCTCAGTAATGAAGAGCTGATCCGCGAGAACTACCAGGGGATTCGCCCGGCACCGGGTTATCCGGCGTGCCCGGAACATACCGAAAAAGCCACCATCTGGGAACTGCTGGATGTGGAGACGCACACCGGAATGAAGCTCACCGAATCCTTCGCGATGTGGCCAGGTGCGTCGGTCTCCGGCTGGTATTTTAGTCATCCGGACAGCAAATACTACGCCGTGGCGCAAATTCAGCGCGATCAGGTTGAAGATTACGCCTTCCGTAAAGGGATGAGCGTAGCGGAGGTTGAGCGCTGGTTAGCGCCGAATCTCGGCTACGATGCCGATTGATTCACAAAACTGTCATCTTTCTTTACAACAAACAGGGCGCTCAATGAGTGCCCTGTCTCTTTATTACGTTTAAACCCTTATACTGAAAGAAGGTTCGCGAGCGCTGTTTGCCGGATGGCGGCGTAAACGCCTTATCCGGCCTACAAGGGACATTCTGTAGGCCTGATAAGCGCAGCGCCATCAGGCACGCTATCCGCGCCGAGCCCAGGAACATATAACGATAAGGAGTACCTGATTCCGTGTTAACTCTGTTACACCTGCTTTCTGCCGTCGCGATGCTGGTTTGGGGTACGCATATTGTGCGTACGGGTGTGATGCGCGTCTTCGGCGCTCGTTTACGCACCGTACTCAGCCGTAGTGTTGAAAAGAAGCCGCTCGCCTTTTGCGCGGGGATCGGCGTTACTGCTCTGGTGCAAAGCAGCAACGCGACCACTATGCTGGTGACCTCGTTCGTCGCGCAGGATCTGGTGGCGCTCACCCCTGCGCTGGTGATTGTGCTCGGCGCCGACGTGGGGACCGCGCTGATGGCGCGTATCCTGACCTTCGATCTCTCCTGGCTGTCACCCTTGCTGATTTTTATCGGCGTCATTTTCTTTCTTGGGCGCAAGCAGTCTCGTGCCGGACAGCTGGGCCGGGTAGGCATTGGTCTGGGGTTGATTTTGCTGGCGCTGGAGCTGATTGTGCAGGCGGTAACGCCGATCACTCAGGCTAACGGCGTACAGGTTATTTTCGCCTCGCTCACCGGCGATATCATGCTGGATGCGCTGATTGGCGCCATGTTTGCGATTATCAGTTACTCCAGCCTGGCTGCGGTGCTGTTGACGGCAACGCTGACCGCCGCAGGCATTATCTCGTTCCCGGTAGCGTTATGTCTGGTGATTGGCGCTAACCTCGGCTCTGGCCTGTTGGCGATGCTCAACAACAGTGCTGCGAATGCCGCTGCCCGTCGTGTGGCGCTCGGCAGTCTGCTGTTTAAGCTGGTGGGCAGCCTGATTATCCTGCCGTTTGTTCATCCGTTGGCGAATTTGATGGATGAGTTACCGCTGCCGAAATCTGAACTGGTTATCTACTTCCACGTCTTCTACAACCTGGTGCGCTGCGTGGCGATGGTGCCGTTCGCCGAACCGATGGCGCGTTTTTGTAAACGCATCATCCGCGATGAGCCGGAGCTGGATGCGCATCTGAAGCCCAAACACTTGGACGTCAGTGCGCTGGATACGCCGACGCTCGCGCTGGCGAATGCCGCCCGTGAAGCCCTGCGTATTGGCGACGCCATGGAACAGATGATGGAAGGGCTGAAGAAGGTGATGCACGGCGAGCCGCGCGAAGAGAAAGAGTTGCGCAGGATGGCGGATGACATCAACGTGCTGTACACGGCGATTAAGCTCTATTTGGCGCGGATGCCAAAGGATGAACTGGCGGAAGAGGAGTCACGCCGTTGGGCGGAGATCATCGAAATGTCGCTCAACCTCGAACAGGCTTCCGATATCGTCGAGCGCATGGGGAGTGAGATTGCCGATAAGTCGCTGGCCGCCCGTCGGGCATTCTCTGTCGAAGGGCTGAAAGAGCTGGATGCGCTTTACGATCAGCTGCTCAGCAATCTGCAGCTGGCGATGTCGGTGTTCTTCTCCGGCGATGTGACCAGCGCCCGTCGTCTACGCCGCAGCAAGCATCGCTTCCGTATTCTCAACCGTCGTTATTCGCACGCGCACGTTGACCGACTGCATCAGCAGAACGTGCAAAGCATCGAGACCAGTTCCCTGCATCTGGCGCTGTTGGGCGATATGCAGCGTCTGAACTCGCTGTTTTGCTCCGTGGCCTACAGCGTGCTGGAACAGCCGGATGAAGACGATGAGCGGGATGATTATTGAGTGAGGTGAAGCGGTAGGCCGGATAAGGCATTTATGCCGCCATCCGGCAATGTGCGCTGAACTGCCTGATGGCGCTGCGCTTATCAGGCCTACAGTTGTAGCCCGGATAACGCGAAGCCGCCATCCGGCATCAGACAACAAATCAACTAAAAGCAGTGGCCTGCTTCAACAGCAACCGCCTCTTCACCCGCTTTAAAGATGTACGTGGCGTTTGGGCCGCCGAGCACAGATTGACCGTTACTCACCTTAATCCAGTTACCTTCCGGCAAGCCAATCACTGTCAGCTCTGGTGCAACCACCAGCAGCTCGCGAATACGCTGTTCACGCGTTTCGCCTTTGTGGCCTTCCGGCAGCGCGTTGGTGAAATGTGGGTTAATCTGCAGCGGGAACAGACCCAGCGCATCAAATCCTTTGGGATCGACAATCGGCATGTCGTTGGTGGTGCGGATGGTCTGGCAGGCGAGGTTGGAACCCGCGCTCCAGCCGATATACAGCGCACCGCGTTTGACGACATCCACAATCGGCGTCAGCAGCCCGCGCTCGCGGCTCTCTTTCAGCAACTGGAAGGTGTTACCCCCGCCGACAATCACCAGCTCTGCGTTTGCAATGGCTGCAATTGGATCGGCAACGGTATGAATACCGGTAACGTTAACGCCCATTGGCGCAAAGATGGCTGCCGTTTTCGCCGTGTACTCATCCCAGGTTTGCGTCACGCCGGCGAACGGAATAAACACCGCCGTACGGCGATCATTCAGTTGCTCTGCGATCAGCGGAAGCGCATGTTCCATCCAGCCTTTGCCCGGCAGCGTCGAGTTACTCAATAAAAGCAGTTCCATCATTTCTCCATGTAATCAGAAAATTACAAACCGCAGTCATGTTACCACCGTCAGTATAACGCCTCACTGATATGGCTCACGATGTTGGAAGTGAGGTTCTGGAAAGCGGCTCGCAGACTGGCGTTTTAATTCGGCTGAAAACGAGATTGTTGATTTATTCTTCAGGCGGGTGATGGTGTTTTATACCTATATGGATATAATTAAGGGGGAGGGATGACGAAACCACTTTACTGGGTTGGGCATGCCAGGAAAGATCTACAGGGAATGCCAGAACATGTTCGGGATACGTTTGGGTTTGCTCTTTGGCTGGCGCAGCAGGGTAAGCAGCATTCACAGACTAAACCGTTAAAAGGATTTGGTGGGGCGGGAGTTCTGGAAGTTGTAGAGGATTATCACGGCAACACATGGCGGGCGGTTTACACTATCCAGTTGAAAAATGCAGTTTATGTTCTGCATGTTTTTCAGAAAAAATCTGTTTCCGGGAAGGCAACGCCGAAACCCGAAATTAACTTGATTTACCAGCGGCTTAAGGCTGCACAGCGGCATGCGCAGGAGAGTGGATATGTCACATGATATCGAAACCAGTAGCGGCAACGTTTACGCTGATTTGGGTGAGTATGACGCGGAACAGATGCAGTTGAAGGCGCAACTGGCAATGGTGATTGGTGAGATTTTGCAATGCAAAGGGTTAACGCAGCAGCAGGCTGCACAAATGCTGGGGATGACGCAGCCCAAGCTTTCCAACTTATTACGCGGGCAGTTTCGCGGTATCAGTGAAGCAAAGATGCTCGAATGCCTGGTGAGACTGGGCCGTGATGTAGAGATTGTTGTCGGGAAAGAGGGCAATATGTCAGGAAAGCTGAAAGTGAAATTTGGCTGATATCCAACTTTAAACCTTAACCGCCAATCCAATACCGAGCGCCTTCATCACTGCCAGCGTGGTTTTCAGCGTCGGGTTTCCTTTCTCGCTAAACGAGCGATAGAGTTGTTCGCGGGATAATCCCGTTTCTGCCGCGATGTTCGCCATTCCCTTAGCGCGTGCCACCACGCCCAACGCTTTTGCAATGTACGTTGCATCGCCTGTTTCGAGGGCATCCGCCATAAATACAGCAATTTCTTCATCATCAACCAGCGCAGTCGCGGGATCGTTGTGAGTAAGTTTATTCATGACGGTAGATCTCCTGATAATCCAGTGAATGAGCGAGCATTCACCTACAGGTTTAACATCGCCAGCTAAACCATTCGCCAGTCGAAAAAGTCGTGCGGCAATGCGCGTTTTGGCCCTGCGATCTCGCAGATTCTGCTCCCAGCGTTGGAAAACCGTGGTCTGAAGAATTTCCATGATTATGTTCCATGTATTTTATAAACTACATTTTGAATTGACAAGTTGAAAGTAGAGAATAAAAAACTGGGAGGTAAGAGGAAATACTGGTGGGCATAAACAGGAAAGCGCCTCGCAGTAATGCGTCATTTTTCAGATGTTATGCTTGATTCGGGAAACAATAATAGGGGATAGAGGGGCTTTTTGTCAGGAGCGGAGGCTCGCAGTGTCAGCGGTTTTCTAAAAGTGAATGGATTGTTTTGCAGGGAGTGATACAGCCTAGGCAATAACGGATTATATCGTTGGGTATTACAGTGTGCTCAGGATGCATGAATATAATGGTGAGTTACCACCAAACGAATCGGAAAACCAATACTGGAAAAAACGCTAACTCAGTGATCCGTCTTAGTTGACCACTACACCTTAAGCCCGCAGTTGGAATGCGGGCTTTTCACGTAAGCCTTGCAACGGGTGTTATGGTAAATCGACCAGATGTTGCTCGTTAATATCATTCAGTAAGTTATGGCCCTTTTCAGATACGCGATAATAATTCATCCCACCAGTTGTTCCCGGAACAATGTCCACTAACCCGGCCTCTGATAGATTGGAGACAAGCCTTGCAACGTTGCCAATGCCATCCATTTTTCTGATGCTCATTGCTCTATCAAGGTTGTACCAAGTCCAATTAACATCGTCTCTGGAAGCTAATAATTTCAGGATATTCAGTTCAGTATTATTTACCATAATGGGGCGTCCGGATGGTATAGGTCTTCTATGGCACCGCTTAACTTATAATCTTCAAGGGTGGCTGTATGTGTGTTGTTCCACAGAGTGTGGGCTTCAATGTCATCGACTGGCCTACCTGTTTCCCAACCTAAATTGCAGTAGCGCTCGAATTCCCGACACTCATGTGCGTAGTAATTTAAGTCTACTTGCTCAGGGGTGATTTCGCCATTAGCGGCTTTTTTTAGTCTATCAACCATAAAATCATTGGCACTGTCAGGACCAAAGCGAGATATGTGCTTTTCAACTGTGGCTATCCCTTTGTGTGTAATAATTACACCATCAGTTGTTAGGTTTTCTATTGGGCCCCCAGCCAATTCTGGATCGAATGGTCTTCCTGAGAAAGTGCCCCTGGCCCCGAAATATTCAAACTCATCCAGCTCAGGGAACCGCATTTTTCCCATCGTCAGTGCGGCTGCTGCCGAAGCGGCAGTAATGAGTAATCCCTTGTTGTCCATGACCTGATCGTAACCCGCTAGAGCATCACCACCGAGTTGTTCTGCCGCCTGATGGAATCCCTCAATGTTGCCATTATAGATACCGCCAGCCGCCAAAAGCCTCCCGGCTGCTTTACTATTAATAGTTTTACCCGCCTGAGCGCGCTGTATAGGGGCATCGGAATCGTGATGTTTAATTGTCGGAGGCGGCTTCCTTCCTTGATGCTCGTTGAGGCTATATTCGTAGATTTGACGCACTGCCTGCTGAAAACCCTCGCTGTAGATGTCCATAAAGCAGTCATAAATCAGATTACTTTCATCATCGAAATAGAACGGATTGCGGAAGTGATCCCATTTTTCCTTAGTGTTAACGCCGACCATCCAGCCGAGCTCCAGATTCCATTTCACCTCATCATAGAGTCCGTCGTATTCAGTAAGACGCTTGCGTTTGTAGGGTTGTGTTGCGAATCGGTGGTAAACCCCTCTCCGTCGCTTCGGGACGCTGTGAGGCAGAATGCGGTTGCGCTGGTCATATTCCAGGTAATCCAGTTCGTAAAAGATGCTCGCCATATCCAGCGCATCTCGTGGCGATAGAATGAACTGAATATCACTTGGAGCCAGTTCTCGCTCAGCATCCCACCTCATGTAAAGAGTGAACATTCCGTTTGTTCCTTATCCCATGTATTTGATAAGGATTATTTCGTTAAAGCGGCGAAAAATCAAACGGATTGGTTTTTGTGGTTGAGCTATTTTGGTTTACTGGAAGGAAGAGTCACCATCGCTCTGGCAGCACTATTGCTGCTCAAAGCTGCTCAAAACGCCACGATGTAAGTAAGACCTTACCAATGTCCGCAGCCCGCTCTAAGCACACCTCAAGAAAACGATACAGAATGCCGATCGCTAGACTTCGATCCCTTTCTGCTTCAACTCTTTTCTAATTACACGTTTAATCCAGGCTGCCAACGATTCATCGCCAGCCTGCCGCTGTGCTTCTTCCATCGCTTTGCGCAGTTCCGGATCCAGACGGAATTGAAACGGGGGATTGCCTCTTCTTTCGTTCATGTGTGTTGATACCTTAATTACACAAGAGTAGTGTGAGTATGTGTGATGACACATTACTCTCACACACCAAAAATGACAACGCCCCGAAAGTGCGGGAACACGATCAGGGCGTCTTACCACAACATTATACGAGGTAATGCTATGGCTGATGCTAATAGTACCACTAACGCCTGTTTTGCGTCTTCTTCTCCCATTCCACAGGCCGATCTGCTTTATTCTCCACTCGCCGAGGCGTTTCGCCATCTTGATTGTCGCCATCTCACCACCGAAGAAAATCTGGCGCTATCGTTTGGCTGTGAAGAGGCGCTGGCAGGGTTGTACCAGACGCTGAATTTTATGGGCGAAAGCCTGCTGACAATGGCGGGTGAAGGTCAGGAACATTTTGCGTATGAGAGCATATGCCAGTTAGGACACAGTCTGGTAAACATCAGCCAGTTGATTCCCGCGCTGGCGCATTTGGAAGCGAAAGCTGACCAGCAATTGTTTGTCAGCGACTCCCTAAACTAATCTGGAAAGCGCCTCGCAGACTTCTTCTTCGGGGCGTGACAGACCTGTGCAACCATCTTAGTGTGACATGATGATTTGCTGGTCGGGGAATAGGAAATGCTCGCTTATTACGCTAACCTTAGGTATGTCATGCGCACTGCTATGGGGGTTATCATGCGCAGTATGTCTAAGGTAAAAAAATCAGTTAATGTCTCTCTGGCTCCAGAGATCCTGGAAGAGGCGCGCAAGCTTAAAATCAATCTGTCAGCGGTTTTAACCGAAGCCCTAATCGAAAAATTTCGCGAGAACAAACGCGAAGAATGGTTGCGGGATAATAAAAAATCGATAGAAGCATTAAATCAATGGGTGGAAGAAAACGGTTCGTTCAGTGATTTTCAAAGGACATTCTGATGGAGCAGTATTGCGCTTATGAGAATACAGGAAGTGGAAAAAGCATTTATCCGTTTTTAATTAGCTTACAGCATCCGGTAGCCGCTGTTTTGCAGCATGTACTGGTCGCACCCGTTATCGCGCTAAGCCAGTTTCCCAACGAAGTCCCGCCAGCTAAAATTTGCCCGATTGTTAGCATTGGTGGGCAAGCCTATGTGGTGATGACGTACATGATGACAGGCATACCTGTGAAGAATGTGGGTAACTTTGTGGGAGATCTGACCGCAAACAGGGCAGAACTTCGAGATGCGATTGATTTTCTGATTAATGGCTATTAGAGCGCCCATTCCCGGCGCTCTGTTCCTGCTCTCTTACCCCGCCCGCGCAAATTCTGCGGCTTCGGCAATCAGCGCGTCATCCGGGCGCACGCCGGTGTACATGGCGAATTGCTCCACCGCCTGTAAGGCAATGACCTCTGCGCCGCTGATGGTTTTTTTACCCAGCTTCTGCGCCAGCTTAATCACCGGCGTTTCCGGCGGTAGGGCGACCACGTCAAACACCACGCTGGCGGCAGCAACCATCGCTTCGCTGTAGGCCAGTGCATCACTCTCTTTACCGCCCGCCATGCCGACGGGCGTCACGTTGACCAGAATATCGCAGGCAATTCCATCCGGCTGCGGCTGCCACTGGAAACCGTACTGTTTTGCCAGCGTAGTGCCGCTCTCGCGATTGCGCGCGGCAATAATCACATCACGAAAACCGGCATCGCGAAACGCGGCGATGACCGCTTTGCCCATTCCACCGCTACCGCGGATAATGACGCGTGCGCGGTTATCAAGCTGGTGGCTGGTAATCAGGCTTTTTACCGCAATATAGTCGGTGTTAAATCCCGTCAGCGTGCCGCTGTCATTGACGATGGTGTTGACGGAATCAATCACTTTTGCGGAAGGGGCGATGGCATCCAGAAACGGCATACAGCTCTCTTTAAACGGCATGGAGACCGCGCAACCGCGGATCCCGAGTGCGCGAACGCCTTTCACTGCGGCCTCAATATCCTGCGTAGTAAAGGCTTTGTAGATAAAATTTAACCCTAACTTTGCATACAGATAATTGTGAAAACGCGTGCCAAAGTTGCCGGGGCGACCGGCAAGCGACATGCACAGCTGAGTGTCGCGGTTAATCATGTTAAATCTCCCCGGCATGAGACAATACGTACTGTTCGGCTTCCTGCGACCAAATCCCTTGATGTTGTTCCAGGATGTCACGTAAGGCTGGATCGTCAATCTGGGTGAGTGCGGTTAACGGAAAGGCCTTGCCGGTGTAGACCAGTTTTTTCCCGCCACCGACTTTTGGCAGTTCCAGCGTGGTTTCACCTGCCGCATTCAGCCCCAGAATGTGCGTCACCACTTTTGCCGCCTGGACTTTCTGCTCTTCAATAAGTTTAACCGCCATGCGCATATCGTCGGTATTGCCGCCAGATGTCCCCACGTAATGAGTGAAGGCGTAGTGCACGTCGTAGAAATTAATTGGCGCGCTGAACTGTTTATCCTGCGGACCGGCAAAGAAGTTCATGCAGCCATCGGCTGCCAGCAGGGAAGAGGCCAGCGTGACCAGGTGCTCGTTCGGCACAAACACAAAGATATCGTCGAACCCGTGACCGCCGCTCAGCGCCATCAACGTGTCATACGCCGCATCCTCGGCGTGGAGATAGTGGATCAACGTTTGTGGTTCTGATGGGTAGTGCTTGCGGGCGTAGCTCAGCTTATCGTTGTTGGTGTCTGTCACCACCAACAACGCCGGGTTTACCGGACCATGCAGCGCGTAGTCGATCGCCAGCAGCCCCATCGGCCCGGTGCCACCGAGGATCAGCGTTCGTCCCTGCGGACGAATACCCATCTTATGGTTATAAGTGCCTTCCTGCAGGTGATAGTTGGCGTTGAATGCGCCAATCACGCAAGAAAGCGGTTCTACCAGTGAACCCTCAAAGTACGTTTCGCCTTCGTAGGCCAACAGGCAGTCTTGTTCCATGACTTCATCAGGAATAATGACGTGGGTGGCTTCACCGCCTACCCACGGGAAGGAGTATCCCGGACAGTCCGGGCGATCCGGCAGTTGCAGGTTGGCCTGGATGACATAGCGCTGGCCGGGCTGAAACTTATGCTGCCATTTTTTTCCCACGGCAATAATATCGCCACAGAATTCGTGGCCGATGATAATCGGGTTGGTGGCCACATCGTCCGGTACTTTTTTATGGTTCTCACCCTGATTCGCTTCTTTCCAGGAAGAGAGGCACAGGCTGTCCGTCACGACGGAAGCCAGAATTTCGTCATCCTGCATTTCAGGAAGGTCGAAGGTTTCCAGGCGCAGATCACGTTTACCATAAAGGCGTAAAGCTGTTGTTTTCATTGTTCCACCTCAGTTTTGACAGGAGCCCCGACTTCTCATCGGGGCGAAAAATCAGGACAGAAAGCCCAGTGCGTTACCGATAATCCCCAGGCCAAACAGGGCGAAGATCAGCCATACCGGATTAATTTTCTTATTAAGCAGACGCACCATCAGCAGCGTCAGACCCAGCGCCAGCAGGCCGGGGCAAAGCTGGTCGAGAATGTTCTGCACGGTCATGGTGACAGTGGTGCCATCAGCCCCAGGCGTTTGCGATATCACCAGCGGCACGTTGATGCTGGTCCATTTGGTGACCAGTACTCCCATCACAAACAGGCCGAGAATCGATGCCCCTTCGGTCAGTTTTTGCAGCAGATTGCCGCCCATGTCGCTGACGATATTGACGCCTTTACGAAAGCCAAGCTGTAAGCCGTACCACTTCATTGCCAGGCGTACCGCATTGAAAATAAAGAAGAATAATAGTGGGCCGAGAATGTTGCCGGAGAGCGCTAAAGAGGCGCCAAGCGCGGCGGTAATCGGGCGCAGCGTACCCCATACCAGCGGATCGCCAACACCGGCCAGCGGGCCCATCAGGCCGACTTTGATGCCGTTGATCGCGCCATCGTCAATTTCCGCACCGTTGGCGCGTGCTTCCTCCATTGCGGCGGTGACGCCAATCACCGGACCGCAAACGGCAGGGGTGGTATTGAAGAACACCAGGTGGCGTTTGAGTGCGGCAACCTGATCCTCTTTCAGTGGATACAAGCGCTTGATGGCGGGGATCATGTCGTAGCAAAAGCCCAGCCCATGAATGCGCTCGAAGTTGAATGACGCCTGTTGCAGGTTGGAGCGAACAAACATGCTAAACAGGTCGGATTTGGTCAGTTTTTTCTGTTCCATGATGGGCTCCGTTAGTCGTCAAGCTGGTCGAGGGCTTGAGAAGAGGGGGCTTGCGCCTGCGGTTCAGCCTTACGCCACTGTGGGTTCAACTGGATGTAGACCAGCGCGATAATCACGCCCACGCCGCCAAAGGCCAGCAGACTTAAATCGAGGTAACCCCCGGCGATAAATCCGAGGAAGAAGAAGGGCATCAGGTACTTCACGCCCATCATGCGCAGCACCATGGCGTAACCGACCACCACGATAAATCCTCCGGCAATCTGCAGCCCGCGGGTGACGAATTCCGGAATGGCATTCAGCATGTTGCTGACCATATCCGCGCTGACAAACAGCGAGACAATCAGCGCCGGAATGGCGACGCGCAGCGCCTGTACGCCCAGAGCGGAAACGTGCAGCAAATCGATGGTGCGAAAGCGGGCATCTTCGGCGGCTTTATCCGCCGCGTGCTGGAACACCACGGTGATGGTACGGGCGAATACCGTCAGTACCTGGCCTGCTGCCGCGACTGGCAGAGCGATGGCGATACCGGTGGCGATACTCTGTTGCCCGACAATCACCAGAATGGCGGAGATAATACTGGCGAGTGCCGAATCGGGAGACTGTGCAGCGCCAACGTTCATCCAACCCAGAGCGATTAACTCCAGCGTGCCGCCGAGCATAATCCCGGTTTTTAAATCACCGAGGATCAGGCCGATAACGGTACAGGCGATGAGCGGGCGGTGGGTCTGGAACTCATCCAGCACGCTGCCCATTCCGGCAATACAGGAAAATAGAAATATGGCGATAATTTGTAGGGTACTTATTTCCATAATATGTCACCTTGTGAATGTGATCATCCCTGCCTGTTACAGCATAAATACACAGGCGTTTTTATTTATTCAGCGAGCGATTGTTCTTTTATTTTTTCAAGAATATTAATTGATGGGTCTGATGCGACGACGCGTAAATCCAGCGAAACGCCTAATTTAGCTAACTCATGAAAAGCATGAATATCGTCGTCATCTAATGAGACCGCTTTGGTTAATTGTTTTTTACCGGGTCGCCAGGCCATGCCGCCAATATTTAACGTGGCAATTTTTACCCCTTGTTTTACCATTGCCAGGGCATCTTGCGGACGGGTAAAAAGATAAAAAACGGTTTCGTCCTGATATTGCGGATTATGGTAAACCGCGACTGCCTTTTCGATATTCACGACGTTGACCTTCATCCCCGGCGGGGCGGCCTGGCGTAATAATGTTCGGCGAACTTCATCGTGATAAACGTCGTCATTGCAGATAATAATCCGTTGGGCATTCGCTACCTTTGACCAGACGGTAGTGACCTGACCGTGGATCAAGCGGTCATCAATACGAGCAAGGGTAATGTTCATCAGAAATCCTCTTCGGTCGTTGCCAGATGTTGCCAGACGACACAGGTTTGTTGAGCAATGGTCGTCAGGTGTTCACACAGTTCATCCACATTCATACTGCTTTGGTTATCGACGAGTTCCAGCGCCAAAGGCAGAGACAATCCGCTAATAACGCGTATGGCGGGGTTTTGCATTGCCAGCGTTGCGGCGGCATTCCATGGACTGCCGCACTGTAGATCGACGGCAATCAGCCATTCACCATCGTAGTTGGCGCTCACTAACTTTTTCAGCTTTTCCGCAATGTCGCTGGCGTTCTCTCCCGGAACAAATGCCACCGCTACGACGTTGGCCTCGCCGTAGACCATCTGTACCGATTCCAGCATGGCGCAGGCCAGATTGCCGTGGGCGCAGAAGATTGCATTGACCATAAAACCTCCTTAACCGCGCGTTTTCCCGCCCGCAATGTTAGTGGTTACTCCGGTAATATAACTGGCGCGCTCTGACAGCAGATAACAAACAAAATCAGCCACTTCCGCCAGCCTTCCTGCCCGACCAATCGGGATCGCGTTTTTGGTATAACCCTCACGCAACTGTTCGACGGTGATGTTGCGGGTCCAGGCCAGCGCTTCTTCATACTCTGGGGTGCGCAGACCGGTTTTTTCCAGGATGCCAGGCGCAATGCCAACCACACGAATCCCGTGTTTACCCAGCTCTTTTGACCACGAGCGGGTGAAGCTATTCAGTGCGGCCTTGGTGGCGGCATAGCAACTTTGCCCCTCAGAGCCTTCCAGCCCGCTTTCTGAAGAGACATTCACAATCACGCCGTTACGCTGTTTTACCATTTGGCGTGCCGCTGCTTGCGACATTAAGAACACACCTTTCTGGTTGATATTGACCATTTTTTCAAAAGCGGCTTCATTGAGTTCAAATTGCCCGGCGGGGGCTTTTTCATCGACCAGCAGGCGCGGGAAATTAACGCCTGCGTTATTCACCAAACCATCAATACGTCCATAGCGGTGGATAATTTCGGTAACGGTATGATTAACTTCTTTGACGCTGGAAATATCTGTCGGCCAGAAATGATATCCACTATGGCCTTCATATTGACCTTCACCACCATGAATATCCGCCATTTGCACATTCGCGCCCTGTGCTAATAACTCTTCAACAATCGCTAGCCCAATACCGGATGCGCCGCCGGTAACAATAATGACTTTATCCTGCAGATTTAACCACGTTTGCATAATTAACTCCCAATTTCAGATAAGGGGCTCCCACATAAAATAAATTATGTCAGGACCCATTCGAATATATTTACTTCAACAATAATTCAGCAGTATGGCTGTTGGTAACTAAACCGTTAATATAATTTCCACGTAATGCACCAAGTATTCCACTCAGTTTTTCTTCCCCCATGGCAATGCCGATGGAGTAACGCGCCTGCTTTAATTTATTGGTTTCGATGGAGAGTGTTTTTTCACTCATACCGGTCTCTACCGTCACGCCGTTGATATCATAAAAGCGTGAGCAAATATCTCCGGCTACCTGACGGGCATGCAGGTCATCACTCTCTTCGCTGCCGTAAAAGGCGTGCCAGTTGGCGCCATCTCTTATCGCCGGAGAGCCAATCCCGACCAGCGCGACGTCCAGATTATCCCAGTAGGCGGAAATCGATTTGAAATGTTGGGACTGCATAATGCCATTGCGAATGAGCGGGTTCTCCAGCAGCGCCGGGAAATCGGCCAGATGCGATTCCCCCTTGAGCTTTGCTGCTGCGCCGTAGGTCAGCGTATTGACGTGGTAGCGGCTTTCAAGCTTGCCGGACGGCCCGCCAATAATCGGCACGCAAATAAGCTGGCGTGACTGACTGGCAGGGGATAATCCTTCAACCAGTCCCCGTACCGCACGCCCCCATGAAAAACCAATAATGTCGCCGGGTTCCAGTAAGCGCTCCAGTAACTGCGCCCCGTGTACGCCCATCATATTAAGCTGTTCATCTTCCTGTTCGTTGTCGCAGGAGACGACGACCGCCTCTTTCAGGCCAAATTTCTGTTTTAGCTGCTGTTCCAGCCACAGGTTTTCGTTGAAGTCGTAATTAATGGCAATGGTGACGATACCCTGCTCGCGCCCACGCTTTAGCAAGCGACTGATGGTGGTGCGATAAATCCCCAGTTCGCGAGCGATTTGCGCTTGTGTCATATCCTGTTCGTAATACAGCTGGGCTATTTTTACGATCAGGCGAATATCATCGCTGTTTTCCATCGCCATTTTTGAACTCCTGCACATTTGTGCAAATCACGAAATTATCTTCTTGATCTGATATAACCTCATCAATGTGGGAGTTCAAAGCAATTTTCTCTTATTTAAGCGGTCTGAAACGGCGATTTGTGCTGCACATTTGATGCGCCGATAGATCGTTGTTGGCACATTTGTGCTCGCATTGCTAATGCATTGATTCTGTTCATTTTCGGATAACAAAGTTGCGCCACTTCCTGGTCGCCACTTTTGTGTCTAAAGGTGTGACGGATCACAAATAGCCCTCGGGCATTCGCGCACGATTATTTTTATCGCCCGCAAGGTAAGGTATATTTCGCTTTTAATACACAAAAGCATTCAAGTTGTATCAAGGCGGCAAGGGAACGAATTCCTGGGAGCATAGATAACTATGTGACCAGGGTGAGTGAGGGCAGCCAACGCAGAGACGGCTTGAAGGATGAAGTGTATACAGGAGAAATTATGCTGCCCGACTCATCCATCCGATTAAATAAATACATCAGTGAAAGCGGAATCTGCTCGCGCCGCGAGGCGGATCGCTTTATCGAACAAGGGAATGTCTTCCTGAATGGCAAACGCGCCACCATTGGCGATCAGGTGATGCCTGGCGACGTCGTGAAAGTGAATGGTCGGTTGATTGAGCCGCGTGAAGCGGAAGATCTGGTTTTTATCGCGCTGAACAAGCCGGTAGGGATTGTCAGCACCACCGAAGACAGCGAACGCGACAACATTGTGGATTTCGTTAATCACAGCAAGCGCGTGTTTCCCATTGGCCGCCTGGACAAAGATTCTCAGGGACTTATCTTTCTGACCAACCACGGCGACCTGGTGAATAAAATCCTGCGTGCCGGTAACGATCACGAAAAAGAGTATCTGGTGACGGTCGATAAGCCCGTAACCGACGACTTTATTCGTGGGATGGGAGCCGGTGTGCCAATCCTCGGTACCGTTACCAAGAAATGTAAGGTCAAGAAAGAAGCGCCGTTTGTGTTTCGCATCACGCTGATTCAGGGGCTGAACCGCCAGATCCGCCGTATGTGTGAGCACTTTGGTTATGAAGTGACGAAGCTTGAGCGCACGCGCATCATGAACGTGAGTTTGTCCGGTCTGCCGCTGGGCGAATGGCGTGACCTGACGGGGGATGAACTGATCGAACTGTTCAAGCTGATTGAGAATTCTTCTTCAGAAGCTAAACCGAAGGCGAAAGCGAAGCCAAAAGCCGCCACCGCAGGCATCAAGCGCCCGGTAGTGAAAATCGAAAAATCGGCGGAGAAAGAGAAATCGCGCCCGGCGGCAAACGGCAAGCGTTTTACCTCGCCGGGGCGTAAGAAGAAAGGACGTTAACGTCTGCCGCGCGTTGGCGTATTCGCCGACCAGGAGAATGACGCCTCTGAATCCGGTTTATAAGCCTGCTTTTTCTTCAACTGGCGGGCTTTTTTAGCTTCGGCTTCGCGCAAGGCCATCAGCTTATCGATGTACTCTTTCTTGATGCTGTTGGTCTCAGCGTTGGTCAGCAGTCGACCATGCGCAATGCGCGCGCGGTCGAGCAGCGTTTTCAGTTCACGCTGTTCGCGCTCGGTCATCTCTTTTTGGGTAATGCGGGGGAGTGCCATACGGGTGCCCTCTGTTAGCCGATATTCTCAGTGTACGGTAATCCTGGCCAGCCTGATAGCGCTCAATAGGCAATACGCAATTTTCCGCCAAAGTCCTGCTGGGTATAACCCGTTGTTTTGAATCCTTTATCTGTGATGATGCTATCGATTTCTTTTAACGTGGCGATACACATCACCCCATCCTGACCAAATTTGGTATGGTCGGCGAGAATTACCGCTTTTTTGCTCATGGCAATCATGGACTTCGCCACGTACGCTTCATCAAAACTTTTTACCAGCACTCCATGCTGAGGCGAAATCCCACCTGCGCCAATGAAGCAGATATCGGCGTGAATGGCGTTAATTTGCTGACAAACCGAGACACCGAGATTGGCGCGAAAATGGTAGTCATATTCGCCACCTAAGACGTAAACGCGGGCCTGAAGATTATGCTCTTTAATTTTATCCGCAATTAACGCTGAGTTGGTAATAACAGAATAAGCGAGTGGGGGTAATAGTTCAGCAAGAATTAAGTTAGTCGTACAGGAGTCAATAAACAATGTGTCGCGTTCGCTAACCATCGTGGCGGCAATTTTACCAATTGCCATTTTTTCATCGCGGTGTATATCTATACGGGCGCCAAACTCATCTTCCTGAACGACCTGTTTTTTGACAGCCCCTCCATGGATTTTGGTAATTTGTCCTTCGGACTCCAGTATCGAGAGGTCACGGCGAATGGTCTCTGATGTAACTTTTAGCGTTTCCGATAATTTGATGACTGTGACTTCACCGAACTTATTTAATTCATCAAGAATATGTTTTCTTCTTTTAATCGGGTTCATTATTTTCCGCCAATGTCGTGCTTTGGCGCATGGTAACTGGATGCGCAAAGCAACGCAACCACTCCAGCGCACGGACAATACCTTCATCATCATTAGAGGTCGTCACATAGGTGGCGTGTTGTTTTACTGCATCAGGCGCATTGCCCATGGCGATACCGATGTTAGCAGTGGTAAACATACTGATATCGTTCTGCTGATCGCCAATCGCCGTAACCTGTTCGGTCGCTATATTTAGCTGCTGCCTTAACATGTTTATAGCATAGCCTTTGTTTATTTCAGTACGTTGGATGTCAATATAATTTCCCCCGGTGATTGTCGCCATATAACCACAGGGCAATTCATTATTCATTGCCGTACATAATGAATTTATTTTTGATTGTTCTGCCACTAATGTGATTTTATAAACATCATGCTGATTAAAAATATATTCAGGCGTTGCCGAAATAAAGGGTAGTTCAAATAAGTTGGCCTCATAAGTCGTCCATGGTGCCACGAGTCGGTCATCACGATGATAAATAGCATCGGCGCTAAAAAAATGATGGGGGTAGCAGGAAAGAGAAATAGATCGGTCAATCTCCTGGAGGTCCATGCAAGAGAGTGCCGCAGTATGAATAATATGCTGCGACGCAATCTCCAGAATTTGCCCACCATTAAAACCGGCGCACCAGGCAAACAATTTATCTACCTGTTGCTGTTGTAACAGGCGCACCATGGAGGAGACCGGCCTGGCGGAACAGGCTGCCAGCAGACCGCCACGCTGGCGGAACTCAACCAGCGCCTGACGCGTGCGCGGGCTGATTGTTTTCTGCGATGTCAGTAACGTTCCATCCAGATCGGTCACCAGCAACATATCTCTTTCCTCTGAGTTTACTGAGCAATAAACGGTGTGACGGCCTCTTTGGCGGCGTTGCAGACCATATTGTCGATTGCCGTACCGACGACCAGAATATTGACTCCGGTATCTTTAAACGCTTTGGCGTTGGCGAGGTTAATACCGCCTTCTGCCAGCGTCGGCACATCAACCGCGCCAACCAGCGCTCGCAGCCTGTCTTTAATGGCCTGTGGAATGTCGCCTGCTGCTACGCCTTCATAGCTCATACCGGTCATCAGGCCGATCATATCGACGCCAATTTCCTGCATCCGCTTCGCCACGCTGGAAACCTCTTCCGGCGTACGCGCAGGAATACCGAAAGTATGCAGATCGTCCGGGTGACCAATATAGGCGTCAACGGTCAGACCATATTGATGGGCGAGATTAACGATATCCTGTAGATCGTCCCAGTCGGATTTATGCGTGTGTAAACCATCGGCTCCGGCACGGGCAATCTCCAGAATCTCAGTGTCACTAAGCGGCACGGGCAAGGTTTCGGTAAAACCCCCCGCAATACCCACGGTAATGAAAATATCGTCAGGAACCACGTTACGCACGCCGTGTACCGCTTCAGCCATTTGGCTGTTGGTGATTTCATGGCGGATCTGCTCTGCTGCATGCATATTGCTCACGCCTTTGTGTCCACGCGCCAGCGCCAGTGCCGGGTGGTTTGGTTCCAGCAGCTTAACGCCTGCCTCACACACCGCTTTCGCCAGACGCGCATCGTCGCCAGTAATCCCGGTACTGAGGATGGTTTGTCCGCCGTGGAGCGCAATGGCGTCTTTCACTTTCTGTAACGCTTTGGCGCGTTTTTTATTCATATCGCCTTTAAACATGGTGTACCTCTGGTGTTGGTGCATTAATTAACGGGCTGACGCTGCGGGTTCGCTCTGTACGACAGCCTTAAAACGGTTAGCAATAATGGTGGTAATGCAGGTCATCGCCATTGTTGTGATCATCACGATAGCCATCTGAAGTGCATTGCTGGACAAGAACGGCGAGGCAAAAGCGGGAACATAGGCCACGCCTTTAACGTTAAAGAAGCCCAGCATCATGCCGCCCATTCCGGCCCAGAAAATGGCGGAGCCAAAGACAATTTTGTTGGCGAACATGAAGGGATAGGCAGATTCCACGAAGGTTCCGAAACCCAGGTTAATAAGCAGCCCCGGTGTGGCGACGGCGGCTTCACTTTTTTCACGAGGGGCGATAACGTTGGCAAGGTTAATTCCTGCGGCAACCATCACCAGACCCACCATATCGACTGCGCCGAGGAAGCTGACGCCGGATTTTTCCATCTCCAGCAGAACCAGCGGCAGGATGACCGCGTGATAGACACCACCCAGGATGGCTGGCCAGATAACCAGCCCCGCCAGCAGTCCGGCAAGAACAGGACTGAAAGCCAGGGTGCTTTCGATAGCCAGTTTGATGTAATTACCTGCTGACAACGCCAGCGGACTCAACAGATAGTGCATGATCAACCCGGCGGCAAGACCTGAAATCCCACCGGCGACGATGTTGACGGTGGTCATCGGAAAGCGCCAGTTCAGGCATAATTCAAACAGCCAACGAACGAAAATCCCGGCCATCAAACCGCCGATTATCCCGCCGATCAGACCCCCCTCGACGGACAGCACCCCGGCGACGACCCCGGCAACGATTGAGACTTCATCCAGCTCAGAAATCTGTTTTGCCGCCAGCACGGCAACCAATACCGGCAGGCCTTTCAGCAGGATTTCAAAAATATCGTTAAGTTTTTCCAGACCCGGAATGTGGCTCAGGGCGAGAACAATCGCCATCGCGATAAAGCCAGGCAGCGCAGGGATCATAATGCTGCGAATGTTAAAGCGTTTGAGCAGGCTCTTTCCGGAGCCACCCTGGGAGGGTGAAGCGCTACCCAACTGCGGCTTGTACTTAACGCCCCAGTGTTTACACAGAGACGCCACGAAGGAGACTGCGCGGGTGCGGCTGGTGGTGCCGGTCGTACCCGAGGTTGCGACGACATTTGCCCCTTTTGCCGCCACCAGCGCCATTGACGTTCCCCCGGTGCCAACGATCGGTGTTTTCATCTCAACAGCTGCGGTGAAGACTTCGTGGTTCGCTTTTCCCGGATCGGCGCTCATCACGACGATCCCGTCGATCGCGCCGCTACGGATCATCTCAGCAATCTGGCGATCGCTTTCGACCACCGAAGCGTTCACCTCTGAGAGTTTGCCCTGAAATATCCGTTGTGGTTTTTGTTGGTTTTCTGTGGTTAATGCATACACGGATGCCGGTGTGTGGGGTTTGGCAACATCCATCGAGGCTTCCGCCGCGATAAACTGCACGGCGGCAACTTCCACACCTGCGGCTTCGCACTGCTGATAGATTTCCTGGAGTAACTTCTCTGGCTCTGCGCCACCCAGGTTGTAGAGGTTGCCTCCACTGCTTCCAATAATCGCAATTTTTTTCATAGCGGCCTCAAAGATAGGGTAAAGGGGTTATCTGTGTTGTAGTGAAGTCATAATTCCAACTAAAACAAAACAAATCAACATTAAATGATCGAGATAAATTATCATTTGCATGTGGTTTGTTTATTAATTAGTTGAAATAAAAAGAATAAATTAAGATTTTGTTTTGTGTTGGTATTTGTTGTTTTGTGATGGGGTTCAAAGGAATATTTAAATAAATGGAGGGTGACCCTCCATTTATACGCGATCAGTTTTGTTTTATAGCGCTTCGCTTTTCAGTAATCGCCTTCCCGGACCAGTAACCCGCAAGCAGCGAACCTGAAAGGTTGTGCCAGACGGAGAACAACGCGCCGGGCAGGGCAGCGAGCGGACCGAAGTAGATTTTGCCCAGCGCAGCGGCGAGGCCGGAGTTCTGCATGCCGACTTCAATCGCCAGTGTGCGGCAGGTGGATTCATCAAAGCCGAACAGTTTCCCGCCCCAGTAGCCGCCAAGCAGACCAATGGTGTTATGCAGAATAACGGCGATAATCACCACAAAGCCGACCGACGCAATGTGCGACGCAGAACCTGCCACAACAGCGCTGATAATCGCCAGAATGCACACCATAGAAAACGCGGGCAGATACGCTTCTACGGTTTTTACGACGCGTGGGAACAGATGATGAATGACCAGGCCCAAAGCGATCGGAATAACTACGATCTGCAGAATGCTCAGCAGCATACCCATCACATCTACCTGGATATGCGCGTCGACGTAAAGACGGGTGAGCAGCGGCGTGGCGACAACACCGACCAGGGTTGAAACCGATGAAATCGTCACGGAGAGCGCCACATCGCCTTTCGCCAGGTAGATCATTACGTTAGATGCCGTTCCGCTGGCGACGCTACCGACCAGCACCATACCTGCGGACAATTCCGGCGGCATATTAAAAGCCAGCGCCAAAATCCATGCGGCGAGCGGCATCACCAGATAGTGCAGGAAGATACCCGCCGCAACCGGGGCTGGGCGTGAGAGTACGCGTTTAAAATCATCCACCTTCAGGTGTACGCCCATGCCGAACATAATCAGCATCAGTAACGACGGCACAAATGGCCCAACAGGCGTAAAGGTGGAGGGCGTGTAATACGCAATAACAGAGAGCAGCAGCGCCCATAACGGGAACAGCCGCGTGAGAGTAGCGAGCATGTTGTATTCCTTGCGATTTAAAGATGTTGTGTTGTTATAAAAAAGCCGGGATCGAGCCCGGCTATAGTTATTGTTTATCGCGTGATGGAATATTATTCAAACAAATTATGTTCATGTTGCGCTGCGGAGATTTTCCCAACTTAGTCCAAAGCGGGCCAAATACTTGCGCAGGCGGTCCGCATCGTTAGGATTGGCTTTTTTCTGCCGTGAGACGGCGAACAGTTCGCGTCCGGCTTCCGACAGCGACGCACAACGGCGGCACACTTCCAGCACCGTTTCCAGTTGGCGGCGATCGAACAGGTCAATGTCCATATTCAGTTCAGGCTGCGGATTTGCTATCTGCCAACTCTCCTTTAGCAGCGCAATCTCTTCTTCGACAAGGGATAAGGTAATGCGACCTTGTTCGGCAAGTGTCGCCATGCGCGCGATGGATGAGCTGAGTTCGCGAAAATTGCCGCGCCATCGCGCCTGTGGGGAGCAGGCAAACGCCAGATAGGCAGTTCGAGCCTCTTTATCGAAACGGATTTGCGTCTGCTTGTTGCTGGAAAAACGTTGCAGCTCATACTCGACGTTCGGGGCGATATCTTCCCGCCGCTGCGCGAGACCGGGCAGGGCGAAGCACCACATGTTGATCCGCGCGTAGAGATCTTCGCGAAAACGGCCCTCAGCGACCCATTGCCGCATGTCGCGATGGGTGCCGGCAATCAGCTGAAAATCGCTGTGTACTTCTTTGTCCGACCCAAACGGGAAAAAGGTTTTTTCTTCAATCGCTTTGAGTAACATGGCCTGCTCGTCCAGCCCCAGCTCGGCGATCTCATCGAGAAACAGCACGCCGCCATCCGCTTCTCGCAGCAATCCGCTACGCGCCGTGAGCGCGCCGGTAAACGCCCCCTTCACATGACCAAACAGCGTGGACATCGCATTGTCACCGCGCAGGGTCGCGCAGTTAACCGCCACCAGTTTTCCCGCCACCAGATGCCGCGACTGGCGTAGCTGAAAAATACGTTTCGCGAGGAAGGATTTGCCCGCGCCGGTAGGGCCGGTGAGCAGGATCGGGTCGGTCGAACGCAGAGCTACCCGCTCAATGCGATCGATCAGTTTATTGAAGGTGGCGTTGCGCGTATCAATCCCGGCTTTCAGAAAAGAGACCGACTGCTGCTGTTCGCGCTGAAAACGACTGGTGAGCGTGGCATAGCGGCTTAAATCGAGATCGATAACTGAGCAGACGCCAGCGGCGACGGCTTCATCTGATGAACCGCGTGGCGCCGGGCCGCTTTGCAGCAGGCTGGCGGGCAGGTAGCGCGCTTCCGTCAGCAAAAACCAGCAGATTTGTGCCACGTGAGTCCCGGTGGTGATGTGCACCAGATACTCTTCGTTTTCCGTATCAAATTCATAATGCGTGGCAAAGTCGAGGAAGGCGGCGTAGACCTCTTCAAAGTCCCACGGATCGTTAATGGTGACGGCATGCGGGCGGACTTTGGTGCGCGGCGAAAGCAGCGCGACGTCTTCAATCAACCGTTGCGCCATGCTCTCATCGCGTGGCTGGTGGAGGAGCTCCAGTCTGTCGACAGGGAAATCGGGTTGTTGGCATAGCCCAACCGTGGGTCGCCACTTCTTAAACCGATTGGCCCGCTTGCCGCGCTTATCGAGCACCGTTCCCAGTACGCCAATCACTACCCGTCGCTTCTGCATGGTTTATCCAAAAAGATAAATAAGAGAATAAAAGATAAAAAATTTAACCCAACGAGACAACCGCCATTATTGGTGTAAATAATTAAAATCATGAAAATCAAGTAATTAAAAATTATTCATGCCGCTTTTAATTCCTGGCACGCTTCTGGCAATAACACTTGCGTCAATCACGCTGAAAGCGCAGGGGGTTAAACCCCGCCGGCACGTCAGGAACGGCACAGGCTGTTTTCCGGGCGCGTTCCGTCAGCCGATGACCACCAAACGGGTTCGATTCCCGATTCATTCTCCCAATGAAACTGGTTGTTAATCATAGAAATAAAACGGAGCAATGCGCAGTTAGCACGCTCCAGAACAGGCTGCCGGTAAAGATGCCGTGCGGCAGGCAAAAGGGAATTCCCCTGCCGCTTCGCCCCTGCACCCGCGCCTGGCTCACAATAAGGAATAAAAAATGATGAAGAAAATCACTATTCGTAAAGGCCAGCTTGGCCTGTTATCCCGACAGGGTGACTACTATCAGGTGCTGAATGCAGGTGAACACCGTTTACCGTGGTTTAACACACCTGACGTTCTGGTGGTAAATACCGATGGCAGTGAAATACCTGAGACGCTGGCGGAGTATTTACGTCGCTTTCAGCCCGAGTGGGTGGAGCGTTTCTGCCTGGTCGCGGATACGACGGATACCGAAGCCGTGGCGTTGTATGTCAATGGCGTTTTGCAGGAGATCCTGCCACCGGCAACGCGTCGTCTGTACTGGAGAGCCGACGAAGCGTTAACGCTGGTACGTATGGATACGCGCGAGGTTCAGGTGCCAACGGACGTCATGAATGCAGTGTTACAGCCCCGTCGCAGCGGTGCGGTAAAAGGTCGCGAAGCAATCTTAACGGTGCAGGTTCCGGCGTGGCACGTCGGTGTACTGAAAATTGATGGCGAAACTCAGGCGCTGTTGCCGCCGGGGTTAACAGCATACTGGAAGGTAAACCATCTGATTGAAGCGGAAGTTGTGGATACCCGTTTGCAGGTGCTGGAGGTTGGCGGCCAGGAGATCCTGACCAAAGATAAGGTCAACCTGCGTTTAAACCTGGCGGCGAACTGGCGTTATAGCGATGTGTTGCTGGCATTTGGTCAACTGACTAAACCGCTGGATCACCTTTACCGTGAATTGCAGTTTGCGCTGCGTGAAGCGGTGGGAACACGCACGCTGGACGAACTGCTGGAAGATAAGCAGGTGATCGATGAAGTGGTGAGCGCGCAGGTGAAAACCCGCATGACGCCGTTTGGTATCGAGGTGGCTTCGTTGGGGGTGAAGGATATTGTCCTGCCCGGCGATATGAAGGCTATTTTGTCGCAACTGGTTGAAGCGGAAAAATCCGCCCAGGCCAACGTGATCCGACGTCGTGAAGAGACTGCCGCCACGCGATCGCTGTTGAATACTGCAAAAGTGATGGAAAACAACCCGGTAGCGCTGCGCTTAAAAGAACTGGAAACCCTCGAAAGAGTCGCGGAACGGATCGATAAAATCTCGGTATTCGGTGGCCTGGACCAGGTGTTGCACGGTCTTGTGAACATAAAAGGATAAGAATAATGAGCGACAACACAGTGGACGGCGCAATGCGCGAACGGGTAGTGCGCCAGCTAAAAGAGGTTGAGCGGCGCTATGGCGTCAGGGTGCTGTATGCCTGTGAGTCCGGTAGCCGTGGCTGGGGATTTGCCTCGCCGGACAGCGATTACGACGTGCGATTTCTCTATGTTCATCCCCCTGAATGGTATCTGCGGGTCGAAGCGCCACGTGATGTTATCGAGCTGCCGATAGATGATGAGCTGGACGTGTGCGGCTGGGAATGGCGCAAGGCGCTGAGGTTACTTAAAGGCGCAAACCCGACGCTTATTGAGTGGCTGGATTCGCCGGTGGTCTATCAGCAGGATGACGCGACCGTGTCGGCGCTGAAAGCGTTGGTGCCTGAATGGTTTTCACCGCTGCGTGCTCGCTGGCACTACTACTCGATGGCGCGGAAAAACTTCCGTGGTTATTTGCAGGGTGACGACGTGCGATTGAAGAAGTACTTCTACGTTCTGCGACCCCTGTTGGCGGTGCGTTGGGTGGAAGCGGGCAAGGGCGTACCGCCGATGCGTTTTGCCGAGCTGCTGGCGGGAAGTGAACTGGATGCACCATTGCGTCATGAAATCGACGAATTGCTGGCGCGCAAACAGCGATCAGGTGAGGCGGAGTATGGTCCGCGTCGTCCATTGTTACATACGTTTATCCGCGCCGAACTGGAGAGAGGAGAAATCCCGCCAACCTTACCAGACAGCCGGGAAGGGGATGTGAGGGAACTGGACAGACTGTTATATGGCACGGTGATGCGGTGAAAATGCCCGATGGTGCAAGAGCCATCGGGCGTTGACGTCGATTCATTCAAACAAATTATGGTGCAGCTTCTGTACCACCAGCTCGGCTTCGCTACCGGGCACCAGGAAGCACAGGTTATGGCTGGACGCGCCGTAGCAAATCATCCGAATATTGAACGGCTCCAGTACGCCGAACACCTCTTTACCCACGCCGCAGGCTTTGGACAGGTCGTTACCAATCAATGCCACCAGCGCCAGGCCTTCTTCAACTTCAACCCGGCACAGGGCCGACAGCTCCATCAGCAGAGACTGCGTGAGCAGTGTATCGCCGGTGGAAGTTGAACCAGTGGTATCCAGCGTCAGCGCCACGCTGACTTCGGATGTGGTAATTAAATCGACCGAGATATTGTGGCGTGCCAGGATGCCGAACACTTCCGCCAAAAAGCCGCGAGAGTGCAGCATATTCAGGCTATGCAGCGTCAGCAGCGTCTGCTTACGGCGCAAGGCCAGCGCCCGGAACAGCGGTGGATTCGCGGTTTTATTGCACACCAGCGTGCCGCCTGCTTTTGGATCCTTGCTCGAGCCAACAAATACCGGGATATCGCTACGTACGGCAGGCAACAGGGTTGCCGGGTGCAGCACTTTCGCGCCAAAGGTCGCCATTTCCGCGGCCTCTTCAAAAGCGATTTCATCAATACGCTGCGCAGCCGGAACGACACGTGGATCGGTCGTGTAAATGCCGGGAACATCGGTCCAGATATCGACGCGCGTTGCGTGCAGGGCTTCTGCCAGTAAGGCGGCGGTATAATCGCTGCCGCCGCGTCCCAGCGTGGTGGTGCGGCCTTTGCTTTCGCTGCCGATAAAGCCCTGAGTAATGACCAGACCTTCGTTCAACCGTGGGGCAAGCTGAATGGCTGCCAGTTCGGCCAGCGCCGCAACGTCGGGCTCTGCGCGGCCAAAACGATCGTTGGTGCGCATCACTTTACGCACGTCAAACCACTGCGCTTGCACGTTGCGCTCACGCAGGATCTCGACGAATAACAGGGTAGACATCAGTTCCCCGTGGCTGACCAGTTCGTCGGTTAGTGCGGTTGAGGTCGCCAGTGACGCCGCTTCTGCCAGCGTGGTGATGTTCTCCAGCAGACGTTCAATCTCTTCACGGATGACGTTCGGATAACGCAGGCGTTCCAGAATATTGAACTGAATTTGACGAATGGCGTCGAGTTTTTCGAAGCGCTCGGTTGGCTCCAGACCTTCTGCCAGCGCGACCAGCAGGTTAGTAATACCCGCCGAAGCGGACAGCACCACTAAACGTACGTTAGCATCAGAAAGCACGACATCAGCACTGCGATTCATGGCATCAAAATCCACCACGCTGGTACCGCCAAATTTGGAGACAACTACATCAGTCATAACTACCTCGTGTCAGGGAATGAATAGAGCGACCATGGCACAAAGGCAGAACGGAAACCGGTGCAGGCGCAAATGCAAATACCGTATTTATAAATAAAATGTGTAGCCTGTACTGTCAACGCTGGGATTATGCGGATTTTTCATGCTGTGTTAGCGCTGAGTAACAGTACTTATAACAGCTATACTTTTTAGCTACGTTTGGCGGATGCCCTGGCAATGGCATTAAAACAATCACACTTTTCTGTGGCTGGCGTTACAATCGATCTCAGTCACAATTCTCAAAATCAGAAGAGTATTGCTAATGAAAAACATCAATCCAACGCAGACCTCAGCCTGGCAGGCACTACAAAAACACTTTGAAGAGATGAAAGACGTTACTATCGCGGATCTGTTCGCGAAAGATAGCGATCGTTTCACTAAGTTTTCCGCGACATTTGACGATCTGATGCTGGTGGATTTCTCCAAAAACCGCATCACTGAAGAGACACTGGCTAAACTGCAGGATCTGGCAAAAGAAACCGATTTGGCGGGTGCCATCAAATCCATGTTCTCCGGTGAGAAAATCAACCGTACTGAAGACCGTGCCGTGCTGCACGTGGCGCTGCGTAACCGTAGCAATACGCCGATCATCGTTGACGGCAAAGATGTGATGCCGGAAGTGAATGCGGTGCTGGAAAAGATGAAATCCTTCTCTGAAGCGATTATCTCCGGCAGTTGGAAAGGCTATACCGGCAAGGCCATTACTGATGTCGTGAACATCGGTATTGGCGGCTCTGACCTCGGCCCGTTCATGGTGACCGAAGCGCTGCGTCCGTACAAAAATCACCTGAATATGCACTTTGTGTCTAACGTCGATGGTACGCACATTGCCGAAGTGCTGAAAAAAGTGAATCCGGAAACCACGCTGTTCCTGGTCGCGTCTAAAACCTTCACCACCCAGGAAACTATGACCAACGCCCACAGCGCGCGCGACTGGTTCCTGGCGACCGCTGGCGACAACAAGCACGTAGCCAAACACTTCGCAGCGCTCTCCACTAACGGTAAAGCGGTTGGCGAGTTCGGTATTGATACTGCCAATATGTTCGAGTTTTGGGACTGGGTTGGCGGTCGTTACTCCCTGTGGTCTGCAATTGGTCTGTCCATCATCCTGTCCGTGGGCTTCGGCAACTTTGTTGAGCTGCTCTCTGGTGCGCACGCAATGGACAAACACTTCTCCACCACCCCAGCGGAGAAAAACCTGCCGGTGCTGCTGGCGCTGATCGGTATCTGGTACAACAACTTCTTCGGTGCTGAAACCGAAGCGATTTTGCCGTACGACCAGTATATGCATCGTTTCGCGGCCTATTTCCAGCAGGGCAACATGGAATCCAACGGTAAATACGTTGACCGTAACGGCAACGCCGTGGATTACCAGACTGGCCCAATCATCTGGGGTGAGCCGGGCACTAACGGTCAGCATGCGTTCTACCAGCTGATTCACCAGGGGACTAAAATGGTTCCGTGCGATTTCATCGCCCCGGCCATCACCCACAACCCGCTGTCGGATCACCATCCGAAACTGCTGTCTAACTTCTTCGCGCAGACCGAGGCGCTGGCATTCGGCAAGTCTCGTGAAGTGGTTGAGCAGGAATATCGCGACCAGGGTAAAGATCCGGCAACCCTGGACCACGTTGTGCCGTTCAAAGTGTTTGAAGGTAATCGTCCAACTAACTCTATCCTGCTGCGCGAAATCACGCCGTTCAGCCTGGGTGCGTTGATTGCGCTGTACGAGCACAAAATCTTCACTCAGGGCGCGATCCTGAACATCTTCACCTTTGACCAGTGGGGCGTTGAGCTGGGTAAACAACTGGCGAACCGTATTCTGCCAGAGCTGAAAGATGGTTCCGAAGTGAGCAGCCACGATAGTTCTACCAACGGTTTGATTAACCGTTATAAGTCCTGGCGTGCCTGATGGCGCTACGCTTATCAGGCCTACAGGACACTCTTGTAGGCCGGATAAGGCGTTTAGCCGCCATCCGGCATTAATGAAATAAAAAAGCCGATATTAATATCGGCTTTTTTATAAGAATGCTCCAGGATATCTGCGTCTTTGCTTCATTTCTTAATTGAGCTTAATCCTAAAATAATTCATTCAACGTTGTCCTGTCTCTGATGTTTTCAGATTTACCGGATATTGCATTTTCTATTTATATATTTTAACTGATTGATTATTTTAATTTTATTATCAAATTCTAATTATTTTCTCTCTTGTTATCTAATTATCCTAAATTCCCCTGTGGCGTAATTTGCACACTTTGGCTTGTGTATACTCGATCTCGCCCGAAATTCTTTTGGGTAAATCTCCATTCATGCAATGAAGGGAATTTGTGATGAAAAAAGTTGTGTATGGCCTGTGGGCTATATCTGCGCTTGCGGCGACGTCTGTCTATGCCGCCCCCGTTCAGGTGGGGGAGGCTGCAGGGTCGGCTGCCGCGTCGGTTTCGGCGGGAAGTTCCTCCGCGACCAGCGTGAGCACCGTAAGTTCTGCGGTGGGGGTTGCCCTGGCGGCAACCGGTGGCGGCGATGGTTCTAATACCGGAACCACCACCACGACAACCACCAGTACCCAGTAATAAAGGTACGTTTAATTCTAACCACACTTCGGTGTGGTTATTTTGGAATTGCCAAAAGTCTGTGGGATTTGTAGGCCGGGTAAGCGTCGCGCCACCCGGCAATAATGCGGAGAAACGTCGTGAAGCGACCAGCGCTCATAATGGTTTGCCTGCTACTACAGGCGTGCTCAGCCACCACCGAAGGGTTGGGGCATTCGCTGTGGGATAGCGTATTTGGGACTCCCGGCGTACAGATGACGGATAATGAAATCCAAAATATGCCTTACGCCAGCCAGTATATGCAGCTCAACGGCGGTCCCCAGTTGTTTGTGGTACTCGCGTTCGCGGAAAACGGACAGCAGAAATGGGTGACTCAGGATCGGGCCATTCTTGTCACGCAGCATGGGCGCATTGTGAAAACACAGCTCGACGGAGACAACCTCATCGAGGTGAATAATCTGGCTGCCGACCCGCTTAGTAAGCCCAATCAGATAGTCGATGGCGCAACGTGGTCTCGCACGATGGGCTGGACCGAGCATCAGCAGGTACGCTATGCCACCGCCCGCTCGGTTTTCACATGGGATGGTGCTGACACCATCAAGGTCGGCAGCGATGAAACGCCTGTACGGATCCTCGATGAAGACGTCACCACCGATCAAACGCGCTGGCATAACCGCTACTGGGTAGACAGTGACGGCATGATTCGCCGGTCAGAACAGTATCTTGGCGCAGGTTTCTTCCCGGTGAAAACCACGCTGATTAAGGCGGCAAAACCATGATGAAACAAATGATTACCGCGCTGACATTCAGCCTGTGCACGGCATCTGTTTTTGCTGCGGGCAGTGTAAAAGTGATCACGACAGGCAGCACCGAAGCAAAAACGTTGACCGGCGCGGAGCATTTGGTCGATCTGGTGGGTCAACCGAAGCTGGCGAATAGCTGGTGGCCAGGTGCGGTGATTGGCGAAGAGCAGGCAACGGCTGAGGCACAACGTCAACAGCAGGCATTACTGGCGCGCCTGGCGGCGCTGAGCGCTGAAGAAAGTGGTAACGATGCCGCGGCTATCAACGCGTTACGCCAGCAAATTCAGGCGCTTAAGGTGACCGGCAGACAGACGATTAATCTTGACCCGGATGTGGTGCGTGTCAGCGAGCGAGGCAACCCGCCATTGCAGGGCAATTACACGCTGTGGGTTGGGCCGCAGCCCACGGATATCACGCTGCTGGGTTTGCTAAGCCACCCGGGTAAGCAGCCGTTTATACCCGGACGTGATGTTGCCAGCTATCTCGATGGGCAGCGTCGGCTCAGCGGCGCGGATCGTAGCTACGCCTGGATTGTCTATCCCGACGGACGCACACAAAAAGTAGCGGTCGCCTACTGGAACAAACGTCACATTGAGCCGATGCCCGGCAGCATCATTTTTGTCGGGCTGTCGGACTCTGTCTGGAGCAGCACCCCGGATGAAATCAATGCCGACATTCTTCGCACCCTGACCCAGCGGATACCCGAATAATGAGAAAAACTTATCTGCTCAGCCTGTTGGCGCTGGGTATCAGCGCGGCCTGTCACGGTGAAACTTATCCTGCGCCGATTGGTCCTTCCCAGTCTGATTTTGGCGGCGTAGGGCTGCTGCAAACCCCAACCGCACGTATGGCCCGTGAAGGCGAAATGAGCCTCAACTACCGCGATAACGATCAGTACCGCTACTACTCCGCGTCGGTGCAACTGTTCCCGTGGCTGGAAACGACCCTGCGCTATACCGATGTGCGCACCAAAAAATACAGCAGCGTGGAGTCGTTTTCAGGCGATCAGACATACAAGGATAAGGCTTTCGACCTGAAGCTGCGATTGTGGGAAGAGAGCTACTGGATGCCACAGGTGGCGGTGGGGGCACGCGATATCGGCGGAACCGGCCTGTTCGATGCGGAGTATATTGTGGCGAACAAAGCCTGGGGACCGTTTGATTTCTCGCTCGGTCTCGGTTGGGGATACCTCGGGACCAGCGGCAACGTCAGCAATCCGTTTTGCTCATACAGCGATAAATTCTGTCATCGCGATAACAGCTACAAACAGGCGGGTTCCATTGACGGTAGCCAGATGTTCCACGGCCCGGCATCGCTGTTTGGCGGCGTAGAGTATCAGACACCCTGGCAGCCGCTGCGCCTGAAACTGGAGTATGAGGGTAATAATTATCAGCAGGATTTTGCGGGCAAGCTGGATCAGAAGAGCAAGTTTAACGTCGGCGCTATTTATCGCGTCACCGATTGGGCCGACGTTAACCTCAGCTATGAGCGCGGCAACACCTTTATGTTTGGGGTCACGCTGCGGACTAACTTTAACGATCTGCGACCACACTATAACGACAACGCCCGCCCGAAATACCAGCCGCAGCCGCAGGATGCCATCCTGCAACATTCGGTGGTGGCGAATCAGCTAACGTTGCTGAAATATAACGCCGGGCTGGCGGATCCTAAAATTCAGGTGCAGGGCGATACGCTGTATGTGACCGGCGAACAGGTGAAATACCGTGATTCGCGTGAAGGGATCGAACGTGCGAACCGGATCGTGATGAACGATCTTCCCGACGGGATCCGCACGATCCGTATTACGGAAAATCGCCTTAACTTGCCGCAGGTGACGACCGAAACAGAAGTTTCCAGCCTCAAGCGCCATCTGGAAGGCGAGCCGTTGGGCCATGAGACTCAACTGGCGCAAAAACGCGTGGAGCCGGTGGTGCCGAAAACCACCGAGCAGGGCTGGTATATCGACAAATCACGTTTCGATTTTCACATCGATCCGGTACTTAACCAGTCGGTGGGCGGCCCGGAAAATTTCTATATGTATCAACTGGGCGTGATGGGCACGGCGGATCTGTGGGTTACCGATCATCTGCTGACTACCGGTAGCCTGTTTGCCAATCTCGCCAATAACTACGACAAGTTTAACTACACTAACCCACCGCAGGATTCGCATTTGCCACGCGTGCGTACCCATGTGCGTGAGTATGTACAGAACGACGTCTACGTGAATAACCTGCAGGCCAATTACTTCCAGTCTCTCGGTAACGGATTCTACGGACAGGTTTACGGCGGTTATCTGGAAACCATGTACGGTGGGGCGGGCGCGGAAATATTGTACCGTCCATTGGACAGCAACTGGGCGTTTGGCGTTGACGCCAACTACGTGAAACAGCGTGACTGGCGTAGCGCGCAGGACATGATGAAATTCACCGACTACAGCGTGAAGACCGGGCATTTGACCGCGTACTGGAATCCTTCGTTTGCCCAGGATGTTCTGGTGAAAGCCAGCGTGGGGCAATATCTGGCGGGGGACAAGGGCGGCACACTGGAAATTGCGAAACGCTTCGATAGCGGCGTGGTTGTTGGCGGTTATGCGACCATCACGAATGCATCGCCGGACGAGTACGGAGAGGGGGATTTCACCAAAGGGGTGTACGTTTCCGTGCCGCTGGATCTTTTCTCCTCTGGTCCAACCCGCAGTCGTGCGGCGATAGGCTGGACACCGTTAACGCGTGATGGTGGTCAGCAGCTTGGGCGTAAGTTTGGTTTGTACGATATGACCAGCGACCGGAGCGAGAACTTCCGTTAATGTGAAGGTTGATCGCCCGGTGGAGCTACGCTTACCGGGCCTACGGTAGGTCGGATAAGGCAAAACCGGCATCCGGCAAGAACCGTTGTGCGAACAAAATATAAACAAAAATGTAGATCTCTGTCACATTTTTGCGTTATACAGGAACCTCGCCACTGAGTAAGAGGTGCTGTTATGACGTCGCTATCTCGTCCCCGCGTGGAGTTTATCTCCACCATCTTGCAGACCGTGCTGAATCTGGGGCTGCTGAGTCTGGGCCTGATCCTGGTCGTATTCCTCGGGAAAGAAACGCTGCATCTGGCAGATGTGCTGTTCGCGCCGGAACAAACCAGCAAATATGAGCTGGTGGAAGGGCTGGTGGTTTACTTCCTGTACTTTGAATTTATCGCGCTGATTGTGAAGTACTTTCAGTCAGGGTTTCACTTTCCGCTGCGCTACTTTGTCTATATCGGGATCACGGCGATTGTGCGGTTGATCATTGTCGATCATAAAGCACCCATGGATGTGTTGATCTATTCCGCGGCGATCCTGCTGCTGGTGATCACCCTGTGGCTGTGTAATTCCAAACGGCTGAAGCGAGAGTAAAAAAACAACACGCCGCAATCGGGCTGCGGCGTGTTGCTGCTCAGGGTTACTGCGCAGAGGCAGGCTTCGCTTTCTCTGCTGCGGGCTCCCACAGTTCTTCAAGTTCTTCCAGCGTTTTGCCCTTGGTTTCCGGTACGAACTTCCACATGAATAGCGCCGCCAGGATGCCCATACAACCGTAGATCCAGTAGGAGAAACCGTTGTGGAAATGGGAAACCAGCCAGGAGTTTTTGTCCATCATCGGGAAGGTCCAGGAGACGAAGTAGTTCGCCAGCCACTGGGCCGCAACCGCAATGGCGAGCGCTTTACCGCGAATCGCATTGGGGAAGATTTCTGCCAGCAACACCCAACAAACCGGTCCCCAGGACATGGCGAATGCCGCAACGTAAAATAGCATCGACAGCAGCGCCACCAGGCCGGAAGCCTGCGTGTAAAACGCGGTACCGAGGCTGAACATCCCAATTGCCATGCCGAGTGCGCCAATGATCTGCAGCGGTTTGCGACCAAATTTGTCTACCGTCATGATAGCCAGCACGGTGAAGCTCAGGTTGATTACGCCGACAATGATGGTCTGCAATAGCGCCACGTCGGTACTGGCTCCAAGCGTTTTGAAGACTTCTGGTGCGTAGTACAGCACGACATTGATGCCGACAAATTGCTGGAAGATAGATAACATCACGCCAATAACGATCACGCCTGCACCAAACATCAACAGACGCCCACCGGTTTTGCGACCATGCTCGAGTGACTGATTAATCTCCTGCATGGCCTGAGTGGCGAGTGTGCTACCCATAATCTTGCGCAGAATACTTTCTGCCTGTTCATGTCTGCCGCGCGCCATCAGCCAACGTGGGCTTTCTGGTACGGTATACAGCAGCAGTAAAAACAGTAGGGCGGGGATACTTTCGGAGGCGAACATATATCGCCAGCCATCGGTATTCAGCCAGTTGGCATCGCCAGAACGGGCAATAAAATAGTTAACGCAGTACACCAGCAACTGGCCAAAAATAATCGCGAATTGGTTAAAGGAAACCAGTTTTCCACGAATATGTGCCGGAGCTAGCTCAGCAATATACATAGGTGAAAGCATGGAAGCTAAACCTACGCCAATACCACCGATGATGCGATAAATAACGAATTCGGGGACGTACCCTGCTAAATAAACAGGCACAGCATTATCGGGGTTAATGGTGGTAAAACCTAATTCTGGCCATGCGGATCCGATGCCGGAAATAAAAAATAACAGCGCAGCGATTTTCAGCGAATCCCGGCGACCAAAGCGGTTACTGCAATAGCCGCCCAGCGCACCGCCGATGATGCAGCCAATCAGCGCACTGGCAACACAGAAACCCAACAGCGAGTTAGCGGCGGATTCACTTAAGTGTTGTGGCGCGACAAATACGGTATTTAAGGATTCTACCGTTCCGGATATGACAGCAGTGTCGTAACCGAATAATAGTCCTCCTAAAGTTGCAACTAATGTAATCGAAAAAATATAACTGGAATTATATTGAGTGTTCATTCAGACCTGCCTTAGAGGGTACAGCTCTTTTGATCAGTGCCGTGATGGTGAATTTAACAGGCAGGGAAGACAATTATCATTTTTTACATTGCAATTACGTTTTGTCTTTTCTGTGATCTTAATTCCGTTTAATTGGTTTATTTTCAGGTGAAAAATAGAATTGCAGTGATGGGGAGCACGAAAGGAAATAATCGTAAACGTAATGCAAAATAACATAAAAAATGGCGCTCCGTAGAGCGCCGAATAACAGTCACAGGTTGGGATAACATAAGTTGAGGGTTGCAGTGGCATTGCCCGTTGCCGGGCGTTTACTTCGGTAAAACTTAACCTTTCACACCACCCGCCGTCAGGCCGTTGACCAGCCAGCGCTGCGCCAGCAGGAATACCAGCGTGATCGGAATAGCTGAAAGTACAGCTGCGGCGGCAAAGTCGCCCCACAAATAGTTCTGTGGATTGAGGTACTGCTGCATACCTACCGCAAGGGTGTAGCTGTTCACATCACGCAGCAGCAGTGACGCGACCGGGACTTCGGTAATAGCGGCAATGAACGACAGAATAAACACCACCGCCAGAATCGGAACGGAAAGTGGCAGCAGCACCAGGCGGAAGGCCTGCCACGGGGTCGCGCCGTCCAGCGAGGCCGCTTCTTCCAGCGAACCGTCGATGGTTTCGAAATAGCCTTTAATCGTCCACACATGCAGCGCAATACCGCCAAGATAGGCGAAGATCACGCCACCGTGAGTGTTCAGACCAATAAACGGAATGTACTGGCCCAGGCGGTCAAACAAGGCATATAACGCGACCAGAGACAGCACCGCTGGGAACATCTGGAAAATCAGCATCCCTTTAAGCAGGGTTGCTTTGCCGGGGAAGCGCATACGGGCAAAGGCGTAAGCACAGGTGGTGGAAAGCGTCACAATACCGATCGCGGTAATGGTGGCCACTTTCACTGAGTTCCACAGCCACAGCAGTACCGGGAACGGCGGCGGCGTCACACGGCCATCTGCGTGCTCAACGCTAAAGCCCAGCGCCAGTTTCCAGTGTTCCCAGGAGATGTTTTCCGGGATCAGGCTACCGGTGGCGAAGTTACCTTCGCGCAGCGAGATAGCGATAACCATCAGCAGCGGGAACATGATCGCTGCGATGAAAATCAGCAACAGCAGGTGCGTTGTTAAGAGACGCAGTTTCTGAGATTTGGGTTGTACCATAGCCATGTTCGTTGTCTCCCTTAATCAAACTTCATTCGTGTGGCTTTCAGGTTAACAATCGCCAACGCACCCACCAGCAGGAAGATCAGCGTGGCAATTGCTGCTGCCAGACCGAAGTCCTGACCGCCGCCGCCTTCGAAGGCGATACGGTAGGTGTAGCTGACGAGCAGGTCGGTATAGCCTGCAGGCGTGGTGGTGCCAAGACGGTCCGGGCCACCGTTGGTCAACAGTTGAATCAGCACGAAGTTGTTAAAGTTAAAGGCGAAGCTGGCGATCATCAGCGGCGTCAACGGCTTAATCAGCAGCGGTAGCGTAATCTTAAAGAAGTTCTGGAACGGGCCTGCGCCGTCCATTGCCGAGGCTTCATACAGATCGTCAGGAATCGCTTTCAGCAGACCCATGCACAGGATCATCATGTACGGATAGCCCAGCCAGGTGTTGACGATAATAATCATTGAACGCGCGGTGGTGGGGTCGCTGAACCAGGCCGGTTTGATACCGAACAGTGCGCTCAGCATCATGTTGATTTCACCAAAACTCTGGTTGAACAGCCCTTTGAAAATCAGAATCGAGATAAACGACGGCACGGCATACGGCAGAATCAGCAGCACACGGTAAACCGCTTTACCTTTGAGAGACTCCCACTGTACGAGACAAGCCAGCACCATCCCGACGGCCACGGTGAGGATCACGGTCAGAACGGAGAAGACCACCGTCCAGACAAAGATGGCGAAAAACGGTTTCTGGATACCTTCGTCGGTAAACACGCGGGTGAAGTTATCCCAGCCGATGGTCACGGTATAGCCAGGGCTTAACTTTTCTGTACCCCAACTCCCGTCGGCATTAATCGCCTGGTAATAACCAATGTCGCTGTTTGGACGGTATTTTACGCCGCTCTGGTTGTTGGTGAGCGTGCCGTCGTCAGCGAGAGTATAGAGCGGTTGCGTGCCGGAGAACTGGCGCAACGAGCTCATGATCACTTTGCTTTCATCCGGCAGGATGGCGGTCAGTTGGTTCAGCGCCTGGCGATTCTGCGTGATGATACGCAGCGTTCCACGTTCGCCCGCTGGCAAGGCATCCGTTTCTTTTAGTTGCAGTTTTTGTTCGCCGCCAAATTTGAAGGCGTCGGAAACATAATTCTTGCCGGTTTCACCGTCGGTGAGAGCCAGTTGCCACTCCGTACCCGCCGGATACAGACCAAAGTTGTAGGTTTTACCTGCCTGATAAGAACGATCCATCAGGACTTCCTGAGCACGTTCAAAGGTCAGTTGGTTGGTGCTGCTGTAGTTGGTAAAGGCAATCGCGATGGTGCAAACCAATGGAAACAGAACAAACAGCCCCATACCGGCGACGCCAGGATAAACATAACGCCAGGCATAGGTTTTACGGTTAGCGAAAATATACAGGCCAGCAGAGCTTAAAATCAGCGTCATGATGGCAAACAGGTACTCCCCCTGAGCGTACATCAAAACAACAAGGTAACCGACCAGCAGCCCAAGCAGACCCATCACTGACCATTTCAGTGTGTCGCTTTGCCACCAGTGTTTCTTTTTAATGACATCCATGGGGTTCAATCCTCAACAACAATGAAAACCTGTTGGTCAGCGTGCCTGATGGCGCTGCGCTTATCAGGCCTACGGTAAGTTGTAGGCCGGATAAGGCATTGATGCCGCCATCCGGCACGTGCGCTACAGCACTACTTGGTGATACGACCTTGTGCATCTTTCAGTGCGGCATCGACGGTCTGACGACCGCTGGCTGCGTTGATCACTGCGGTACGAACGGCGTACCAGAATGCTGACATCTGCGGTATGTTCGGCATGATTTCGCCTTTCTGGGCGTTATCCATGGTGGCAGCGATGCGTGGATCTTTTGCTAATTGATCCTGGAAGGATTTCAGCGCAACGGCACCCAGCGGTTTGTCCTTGTTTACTTCATCCAGACCCTGATCGGTCAGCAGGTAGTTTTCGAGGAACTCTTTCGCCAGTTCTTTGTTCGGGCTGGCGGCGTTAATACCGGCGCTCAGCACGCCAACAAACGGTTTAGACGCTTTACCTTTGAAGGTTGGCAGCAGCGTTACGCCGTAGTTGATTTTGCTCTTGTCGATGTTCGACCATGCCCACGGGCCATTAATGGTCATCGCGGTATCGCCTTTGTTAAAGGCCGCTTCAGCGATGGAATAGTCGGTATCCGCGTTCATGTGTTTGTTCTTGATCAGATCAACCAGGAAGGTCAGACCGGCTTTCGCGCCAGCGTTATCCACGCCGACGTCTTTCACATCGTACTTGCCGTTTTCAAACTTGAATGCGTAACCACCGTCGGCAGCAATCAGCGGCCAGGTGAAGTACGGTTCTTGCAGGTTGAACATCAGTGCAGATTTGCCTTTTGCCTTCAGCTCTTTATCCAACGCCGGGATTTCTTCCCAGGTTTTTGGCGGGTTCGGAACGAGGTCTTTGTTATAAATCAACGACAGCGCTTCAACCGCGATTGGGTAGGCAATCAGCTTGCCGTTATAGCGTACGGCATCCCAGGTGAACGGATAGAGTTTGTCCTGGAACGCTTTGTCCGGGGTGATTTCGGCCAGCAGGCCAGACTGTGCGTAACCACCAAAACGGTCATGCGCCCAGAAGATAATGTCCGGGCCATCACCGGTCGCGGCAACCTGCGGGAATTTTTCTTCCAGCTTGTCAGGGTGCTCAATGGTGACTTTGATACCCGTGTCTTTCTCGAATTTCTTGCCCACTTCAGCGAGGCCGTTGTAGCCTTTATCGCCGTTAATCCAGATAACCAGCTTACCTTCTTCAATCTTGGCGAGAGCCGAGGCGGAGAACATCATCGTCGTCAATGCGGACAATGCGAGGATGCGTGCGCCAGTTTTGATTTTCATAGTTCCCATCCTGTTTGGTGATTTTGCAGAGGTGGCTTAACGGTGACTAGTTTCTTTATACGACAACCTCTTTCCATCCTCCTTACCCCTACGCCCCACCCGTTCTTTATGTGATCTGTGTTACATAAATGTGAGTAATGCGTACTGGCGCACATAAAAACCCACTGATTTTTGCAAGCGACATCACGAAATTCCTCCACGGCGTACAGCCAGGGTCTCAGACGCTGCTCTCTCATCCTCCCGCCTCCTCCCCCATAAAAAAGCTGGGGGGTGGAGGATTCACGCCGTTAAGGGATAACGCATAGTCAATCCATCAATGAATGTTGCTGTCGATGACAGGTTGTAACGAAGGGAGAAGGGCATGGCGAGCGTACAGCTGCGAAATGTAACGAAAGCCTGGGGTGACGTGGTGGTATCGAAAGATATCAATCTCGACATTCACGAAGGGGAATTCGTGGTGTTTGTCGGACCGTCAGGCTGTGGTAAGTCAACCTTGCTGCGTATGATCGCCGGACTTGAAACCATCACCAGTGGTGATTTGTTCATCGGGGAGACCCGGATGAATGACATTCCACCTGCCGAACGTGGCGTGGGGATGGTCTTCCAGTCCTATGCGCTGTATCCCCATTTGTCCGTCGCCGAAAACATGTCATTCGGCCTCAAACTCGCTGGCGCGAAAAAAGAGGTGATGAATCAGCGTGTTAATCAGGTCGCGGAAGTGCTGCAACTGGCCCATCTGCTGGAGCGCAAACCCAAAGCGCTCTCTGGTGGACAACGTCAGCGTGTGGCGATTGGCCGTACGTTGGTTGCAGAGCCGCGTGTCTTTCTGTTGGACGAACCGCTGTCAAACCTCGATGCCGCACTGCGCGTCCAGATGCGCATTGAAATCTCCCGCCTGCATAAGCGTCTTGGCCGCACGATGATTTACGTCACCCACGATCAGGTCGAAGCGATGACCCTGGCCGACAAAATTGTGGTGCTGGATGCCGGCCGCGTCGCGCAGGTCGGTAAACCCCTGGAGCTGTACCACTACCCGGCTGACCGCTTTGTTGCCGGGTTTATTGGTTCGCCAAAGATGAACTTCCTGCCGGTGAAAGTGACGGCAACGGCGATCGATCAGGTTCAGGTTGAGCTGCCTAACCGCCAGCAAATATGGCTACCAGTGGAAAGCCGTGCGGTGCAGGTCGGCGCCAATATGTCTTTAGGTATTCGCCCGGAACATCTGCTGCCCAGCGATATTGCTGATGTCACCCTCGAAGGTGAAGTACAGGTAGTCGAGCAGTTGGGTCACGAAACACAAATCCATATCCAGATCCCCGCCATCCGTCAGAACCTGGTTTACCGCCAGAACGACGTGGTGTTGGTAGAAGAGGGTGCCACATTCGCTATCGGCCTGCCGCCAGAGCGTTGCCATCTGTTCCGTGAGGATGGCACTGCATGTCGTCGGTTGCACCAGGAGCCGGGCGTTTAAGGTATCCCATTAAAAAAAAGCGCAAAACCGTCAAGGTGAAGCGTTTAAAGAAAAGCAATGATCTCAGGAGATAGAACGATGATTACTCTGCGCAAGCTCCCTCTGGCGGTTGCTGTGGCGGCAGGCATTATGTCTGTTCAGGCAATGGCTGTCGATTTCCATGGTTATGCTCGTTCCGGTATCGGCTGGACAGGTAGTGGCGGCGAACAACAATGTTTCCAGGCAACCGGTGCCCAAAGTAAATACCGTCTCGGTAACGAATGTGAAACCTATGCCGAAATTAAGCTGGGCCAGGAAGTGTGGAAAGAAGGCGATAAGAGCTTCTACTTCGACACTAACGTTGCCTATTCCGTCGCACAGCAGAATGACTGGGAAGGGACTGACCCGGCCTTCCGTGAAGCCAACGTGCAGGGTAAAAACCTGATTGAATGGCTGCCAGGCTCCACTATCTGGGCCGGTAAGCGCTTCTATCAGCGTCATGACGTTCACATGATCGACTTCTACTACTGGGATATTTCAGGTCCTGGTGCTGGTATTGAAAACATCGATCTGGGCTTCGGTAAACTGTCTCTGGCCGCGAGCCGTTCACAGGAAGCGGGTGGTTCATACGCTTTCAGTAGCCAGAATATCTATGATCGTACCAAAGACACCGCCAACGACGTATTTGACGTTCGTTTAGCGCAGTTGGCAACTAACCCGGATGGGATGTTGGAACTGGGCGTTGACTATGGCCGTGCGAATACCACCGATGATTACCACCTGGCAGACGGCGCATCTAAAGACGGCTGGATGTTCACCGCTGAACATACCCAGAGCATGCTGAAGGGCTACAACAAGTTTGTTGTTCAGTACGCGACAGATTCTATGACCACTCAGGGTAAAGGTCTGAACCAAGGGTCTTACGGTTCATCCTCCATCACCGTTACTAACCCAGACGGTAGTAAAACGAATTACGCCAATAACGTTATTAATAACAACGGTAGCCTGTTCCGCGTACTTGACCACGGTGCAATCTCCCTGGGCGACAAATGGGATCTGATGTACGTCGGTATGTACCAGAACCTCGATATGGATAACGACCTGGGGACCGAATGGTACACCGTCGGTATTCGTCCGATGTACAAATGGACACCGATCATGAGCACCCTGCTGGAAGTCGGTTACGACAACGTCAAATCTCAGCAGACCAGCGATCGCAACAGCCAATACAAAATCACCCTGGCGCAACAGTGGCAGGCGGGTGACAGCATCTGGTCCCGCCCGGCAATTCGTGTCTTTGCAACCTATGCCAAATGGGATGAAGAGTGGGGCTACGTTAAAAATGGTAACGACGTAACCAAATACGCCGCTGCAACGAACTCTGGTATCAGCACAACCAGCCGTGGCGACAGCGATGAGTGGTCCTTCGGTGCCCAGATGGAAATCTGGTGGTAATTCAGCACTAACCTGACGTAAAGACCGAAAGAGGGGCGCCAGCCCCTCTTGATTACGGTTTAGCGCGCTATTGCCTGGCCACCGCTGAACCCATGCTATCTGAGGTGATAACAATGAAAATGAAGAAAAGTCTCGTTGCCCTTTGTTTATCTGCAGGGTTATTTGCCAGCGCGCCTGGCATCAGCCTGGCCGATGTAAATATTGTTCCGCAGAACACCACCGCGGCTCCAACTATCCCCACTGCTGCGCTACAACAGTTAACCTGGACGCCGGTTGATCAATCCAAAACCCAGGCGACACAGCTAGCGACAGCGGGTCAGCGTCTGGATGTTGCTGGTATTACTGGCCCAGTTGCTGCGTACAGCGTACCCGCAAATATTGGTGAGTTAACCCTGACGCTGACCAGTGAAGTCAACAAACAAACCAGTGTATTTGCGCCAAACGTCTTAATTCTTGACCAAAACATGACGCCATCTGCGTTCTTCCCCAGCAGCTATTTCACCTACCAGGAGCCCGGCGTGATGAGTGCCGATCGTTTGGAAGGGGTAATGCGTCTGACGCCAGCGCTGGGCCAGCAAAAACTTTATGTTCTGGTCTTTACCACAGATAAAGATCTCCAGCAGACCACGACCCTGCTTGACCCGGCAAAAGCCTATGCCAAGGGTGTAGGCAACGCTGTTCCGGATATTCCTGACCCGATCGCCCGTCATACCACCGACGGTCTGCTGAAACTGAAAGTCAAAACCAGCTCCTCCTCCAGCGTGCTGGTCGGGCCGCTGTTTGGCTCATCCGGCCCTGGCCCTGTCACGGTGGGTAATACCGCAGCGCCTGCGGTGGCCTATGCGGCTCCGGCTGCCGCGGTAGCCGCACCGGCACCGCAACCAGTGAAGAAAAGCGAGCCGATGTTAAATGACACGGAAAGTTATTTTAACCAGGGCATTAAGGATGCCGTGGCGAAAGGCGATGTCGATAAAGCGCTGAAGCTGCTTGATGAAGCTGAACGTCTGGGATCCAAATCTGCCCGTTCCACCTTTATCAGCAGTGTAAAAGGCAAGGGGTAACCATCTCCCCACATTGTTGATTTTGCAACAACTGGTGCGTCTCCTGGCGCACCTTTTTTTATCCTTCGATGCTACTTGTTACACTTATGTTGCCCTACCGATCACTTAATCGTGTTTGCTCACCCCGCAAAGCCTTTTCTGCGATACAATGCCTTCAGGTTATGAATCGGAGAGTAAGGCATGCCACACCCCGCGTTAACGCAACTGCGTGCTCTGCGTTATTTTGATGCGATCCCGTCGCTTGACCCCCAATTGCTCGACTGGTTGTTACTGGAAGATTCCATGACCAAACGTTTTGAGCAGCAGGGAAAACAGGTCACCGTAACATTGATACGAGAAGGATTCGTTGGGCAAAATGAGGTCACTGAAGAGTTGACGTTGCTGCCGGCAGAATCCCGCTATTGGTTGCGGGAAATCCTGTTATGCGCGGATGGTGAGCCGTGGCTTGCCGGTCGGACTGTCGTGCCGGAATCCACCTTGTGCGGCCCCGAACTGGCTTTACAAAATTTGGGGAAAACCCCGCTCGGGCGCTATTTGTTTACATCATCGACATTGACCCGCGATTTTATTGAGATTGGCCGCGATGCAGCGTTGTGGGGACGTCGTTCCCGCCTGCGGCTGAGCGGTAAGCCGCTGATGCTTACCGAGCTTTTTTTGCCTGCATCGCCGTTGTACTGAGAGGAAGATAAAGATGGAGTGGAGTCTGACGCAGAATAAGCTGCTGGCGTTTCACCGCTTGATGCGTACGGATAAGCCAATCGGTGCCTTACTACTGCTCTGGCCTACGCTGTGGGCGCTGTGGGTAGCGACCCCCGGCGTACCGCAATTGTGGATACTGGCGGTGTTTGTCGCCGGTGTGTGGCTGATGCGCGCTGCCGGATGCGTGGTGAATGATTATGCCGACAGGAAATTTGACGGACACGTCAAACGGACCGCAAACCGGCCGCTACCGAGCGGTGCAGTCACGGAGAAAGAGGCCCGAACACTGTTTGTTGTGCTGGTGTTGCTCGCCTTCCTGTTGGTTCTGACTCTTAACACGATGACGATTTTGTTGTCCGTTGCCGCGTTAGCACTGGCGTGGGTTTATCCCTTCATGAAACGCTATACGCACCTGCCGCAGGTGGTGCTGGGGGCGGCGTTTGGCTGGTCTATTCCCATGGCGTTTGCCGCCGTGAGTGAGTCTGTACCACTGAGCTGTTGGCTGATGTTCCTCGCCAACATTCTCTGGGCGGTGGCCTATGACACCCAGTATGCGATGGTCGATCGTGATGACGATCTGAAGATTGGCATTAAATCAACCGCCATTCTGTTTGGTCAGAACGACAAGCTGATTATTGGCATTCTGCAGGTTGGTGTGCTGGCGCTGATGGCGATGGTGGGCTGGTTAAACGGGTTGGGGCTGGGCTATTACTGGTCACTGCTGGTGGCGGGCGCGCTGTTTGTGTATCAGCAGAAACTGATTGTCGATCGTGAACGGGATGCCTGCTTTAAAGCGTTTATGAACAATAACTATGTGGGGCTGGTGCTGTTCTTAGGGCTGGCGATGAGCTACTGGCACCTTTGAGTTTGGCTTAGCCTGCACAATAAAAACCGGTCATTTCGACCGGTTTTTTTATGCTTACTCGCCCTGCGTTGCGCTTTCGATGGTCAGACGCACATCGGATGTGACCAGCTCGGCCAGCATCTGATAGATCTTCATCGTTTCTTCCGGTTCGGCATCACCGGTATCGCTGATGTAGCCCTCGTCACGCAGCGTCAGCACCAGGGAGCTGAACACAGCTTTATCGAAGAACTCAGGCGCGTTGATACCGTGCAGCACGGAAAGACGTTGTGCCACGGTGCGGCTCTCTTTCTCCAGGGTACTGCGGTTGATGGATGGGTTCGCACTCAGCAGCCAGAAGGTAATGGCATAGCGCTGTAGCGTTTCACGCGCGCCCGCAGCCAACAACTGCAGCGTGCGAGAATGAACCGGGTTGATATGCAGCTCATCGTTCTGCAGGGTTATCAGACCCTGACGCTGCATTTCGTTGACCAGCTCGTCAATTACCCCGGCAAGCTCATCACGCTCCCAACGCAGGAACAGCTCTGCTTTCAGCATCGGGTACAGCGCTTCAATATGCTGCTGCAATGCGGCGCGTGAAATCCGGCGGTGCTGAGTCACAATCGCGGCCATCAACGAAGGCAGAACCAGCATGTGCGCAATGTTGTTGCGGTAGTAGGTCATCAGTACCGCCTGCTCGCGCGGCAGAATAATGATGTCACCGATCGTGTCTTTCTCAACCTCAAACTTGTTCATCTGCAAGGCGTGGTCGATAAGTTCACTGGCGCTTTGTGTCGGCACTGTCGTATCCGAAGCATACGGCACATTGCGCAACAGGCTCAGGTAGCAATCGAGCTGTTCGGTTAGCTGCTCGCGCGTCAGAGAACGCTGACGGGAAGCCAGTAACGCGGTACAACACAGGTTCATGGCGTTGGCCGCGCCCGCGTTGTTAATGCGTACCATCAGGTCGGCAGCAATGTTATTCACTGTCGGCGTCAGCCAGGCCGGGCGAATAGACTCGATAGGATCGATAGATTCGCGCCACTCCGGCACATGCTGATTCAGGTAGGTCATCAATGGCATAGGTTCGCCAAAGTTAACGTAGCCCTGACCCAGATTACGTAGCTTGCTCAAACCGCGCAGCATTTGCGGCAGGCTCTCTTTCTCTTTGGTCGCGCCACGCAGCTCTTTTGCGTAAGTTCCCACTTCCATCACATGCTCGTAGCCGATGTAGATAGGCACCAGTGTAATGGGACGCGTACCGCCGCGCAGCATCGCCTGGATGGTCATCGACAGCGTGCCGGTTTTCGGGTCAAGCAGACGGCCGGTACGTGAGCGGCCACCTTCGACAAAGTATTCAACCGAGTAACCACGGCTGAACAACTCGCCCAGGTATTCGCGGAATACGGTGGAATAGAGCTTATTGCCTTTAAACGTACGACGAATAAAGAATGCGCCCAGACGGCGGAAAATCGGACCTGCCGGCCAGAAATTCAGGTTGATCCCTGCCGCGATATGCGGTGGAACCAGCCCCTGATGGTACAGAACATACGACAGCAGCATGTAGTCCATATGACTGCGGTGGCACGGCACATAGACGATTTCATGTCCGTCGTGCGCCAGTTGGCGTACACGTTCAGCATTGTGAACATTAATGCCCTGATACAGACGGTTCCAGGTAAAGCCCAGAATACGGTCCGTCAGGCGGATCATCTCATAGGAGAAGTTGGCGGCGATCTCTTCCATCAGCGCAATCGCGTTTTGCTGCGCTTTTTCGTGGGAGATCTTTTTACTGCGGGCTTCATCTTCCACCGCTCTGGCGATCGCTTTTGAGGCCAACAGCTTATTAAACAGATCCTGACGGGCAGGGAGTCGCGGGCCGACTGCGGCCAGGCGCTGGCGAGCAAAGTGCATACGCGCCACGCGTGCCAGTTTTTGGGCGATGGTTTTATCCGTGCCGTGTTCGTCTGCCATGCGACGCAGGGAGACCGAAGGCGAGAAGCGGACAAAACTGTCGCGACCCAGCCAGGACACCGCAAAGAATTTCTGTACACCGTTCAGCATACGCAGCGGCGGATTGACTTCGCCTTTCTCGCGCCCTGGAGCACGGCCAAACATCACCGACACCGGCACCATCTGTACATCCAGATCGGGGTTGCTGCGATGCAGATCGAGATAGTTATGGAACAGCTTGATGGACTCTTCTTTTGGCGTGTAATAGGTGAATACACGCGGGCCGCCGTGTATAAACACGTAGCGCGGCAGCAAAGTCCCATCTATCTCCAGCGGTTCCAGGGGGTCAGGGAGGTCGTGCACCAGACATTGGGCACGCAGCGTCAGCAAGTCTGCTTTTGAGTTGTACGGTAAGACGTACATAATGGGACGAGAGGTATCGAGTCCCAATTCCGGGGCGGGTTCCGCCGGGATAGACTTGCTTTTTACCAGGATGCTTAATGGTAAATTCAGTAATTTGTAGTAAATTCGTGGCCAGCCGGACATAAACGATGTAAAGCCTCTGGTTAATAATGCAAATGCGCTGCAAGGATATCAGAAAGTTTAGTGAATTTCTGTGGTATCCCGTCATACTTCGCGCAGCTTTGCTTATGCCCTGAAACAAACAGGGTAACGATACAATAATACTCACGCTAATTATGTAAAAAGGTTCTTTTGATGGCCAATAATACCACTGGATTTACTCGGATTATCAAAGCAGCAGGCTATTCCTGGCAAGGTTTCCGCGCCGCATGGATCAATGAGGCGGCATTCCGTCAGGAAAGCGTTGCCGTACTGTTGGGGGTAGCCATCGCCTGCTGGCTGGACGTTGACGCGATTACCCGCGTACTGCTGATTGGTTCGGTGATGCTGGTGATGATCGTTGAAATTCTGAATAGCGCCATTGAGGCGGTCGTCGACCGAATAGGTTCGGAGTATCACGAGCTTTCTGGCCGGGCGAAAGATATGGGATCGGCTGCAGTATTGCTTTCTATTTTTGTCGCTCTGATCACCTGGGGCATCCTGTTGTGGTCGCATTTGCGATAAAGGTTCCACAACTTCATAAATCTCCTGTTTTTTGTGCAGTTTGCGGTTCCAAATTCGCCTTTAGCTGTATATACTCACAGCATAACTGTATATACACCCAGGGGGCGGAATGAAAGCGTTAACGGCCAGGCAGCAAGAGGTGTTTGATCTCATTAGAGATCACATCAGCCAGACAGGTATGCCACCGACGCGTGCGGAGATCGCGCAGCGTTTGGGGTTCCGTTCCCCAAACGCGGCTGAAGAACACCTGAAAGCACTGGCGCGTAAAGGTGTACTGGAAATCGTTTCTGGCGCATCGCGTGGTATTCGCCTGCTGCAGGAAGAAGAGGAAGGTTTACCGCTTGTTGGTCGTGTCGCGGCCGGTGAGCCACTTCTGGCACAGCAGCACATCGAAGGCCATTACCAGGTTGACCCATCACTGTTCAAACCGAACGCCGATTTTCTGCTGCGCGTCAGCGGTATGTCGATGAAAGATATCGGGATTATGGATGGCGATTTACTGGCTGTGCATAAAACGCAGGACGTGCGTAACGGCCAGGTTGTTGTTGCCCGTATTGATGATGAAGTCACTGTTAAGCGCCTGAAAAAGCAGGGCAACAAGGTTGAACTTCTGCCGGAAAACAGTGAATTTAAACCTATCGTTGTCGATCTGCGCGAGCAAAACTTCACCATTGAAGGGTTGGCGGTAGGCGTGATTCGTAACGGTGAATGGCTGTAATGATCTGCTGATTTCCTGTAGGCCGGAGAGGGCGTTTACGTCGCTCTCCGGCAAATTGCCCGATGATGCTACCTTATCGGGTCTACAAAAACGCGTTAATTTCTTTTCAGGCTCCTTTCCATGCCTTTCTTTACCTCCTCTGATAAAGCACTTTGGCACCTTGCCTTACCGATGATTTTCTCCAACATCACTGTTCCACTGCTGGGACTGGTGGATACGGCGGTGATTGGTCATCTGGATAGCCCGGTCTACCTTGGTGGCGTTGCCGTTGGCGCAACAGCGACCAGTTTTCTCTTTATGCTGCTGCTTTTTTTGCGTATGAGTACCACTGGTCTGACAGCCCAGGCGTTCGGTGCGAAAAATCCGCAGGCACTGGCGCGCGCGCTGGTTCAGCCGCTGATGCTGGCGCTGGGAGCGGGGCTGCTTATCGCACTGTTTCGCGCACCGGTTATCAGCCTGGCGTTGCATATCGTGGGAGGTAGCGAAGCGGTGCTGGAGCAGGCCCGAAGGTTCCTGGAAATCCGCTGGTTAAGCGCGCCCGCCTCACTGGCCAATCTGGTGTTGCTCGGCTGGTTGCTTGGCGTTCAATATGCGCGTGCGCCGGTTATCCTGCTGATTGTCGGCAATGTGCTTAACATCATGCTCGATTTGTGGCTGGTGATGGGCCTGCATATGAACGTACAGGGCGCGGCGCTGGCGACGGTGATTGCCGAATATGCCACTTTGCTGATCGGTCTGATGATGGTACGTAAGGTCCTGCATATGCGCGGAATTTCGCTGGCAATGCTGAAGCAGGCGTGGCGTGGCAACTTCCGCCGTTTACTGGCGCTTAACCGTGACATCATGCTGCGCTCGCTGTTGTTGCAGCTCTGTTTTGGTGCGATTACGGTGCTGGGGGCGCGTCTCGGGGGCGATATTATTGCAGTCAACGCCGTTCTGATGACTCTGTTGACGTTCACCGCCTATGCGCTGGACGGATTTGCCTATGCCGTGGAAGCCCATTCTGGTCAGGCTTATGGCGCGCGGGATGGCAGTCAACTGCTGGATGTTTGGCGAGCGGCGTGTCGGCAGTCGGGAATTGTGGCGATCCTTTTTTCGCTGGTCTATGCCCTGTTCGGCGAGCAGATTGTGGCGCTGCTGACCTCGCTGTCGCAAATCCAACAGCTGGCCGATCGCTATCTTTTCTGGCAGGTGGTGTTACCGCTGGTGGGCGTTTGGTGTTACCTGCTCGACGGGATGTTTATTGGCGCGACGCGGGCTGCAGAAATGCGCAACAGTATGGCCGTTGCCGCAGTGGGATTCACCTTAACGCTCCTGACGTTGCCGTGGCTCGGAAATCATGGTTTGTGGCTGGCGTTAACCGTTTTTCTCGCGCTGCGCGGGCTATCGCTGGCCTTTATCTGGCGGCGTCACTGGCGTAATGGTACCTGGTTTGCCTGAAAGGAATGGTTAAAAATTCCGAATAGTAAATAAAGCTCAGAATCACTGACTACACTTATTCTCACGTCCAGAGAAAACAGCATGTGTCTGGACATGGCACTCGCGCTATTCACAACCTAACGATGAGGACTTGATGATGAATAAAGACGAAGTCAGCGGTAACTGGAAACAGTTCAAAGGTAAAGTGAAAGAGCAATGGGGCAAACTGACCGATGATGATATGACGGTCATTGAAGGTAAACGCGACCAGCTGGTAGGTAAAGTCCAGGAACGATACGGGTACGCGAAAGATCAGGCGGAGAAAGAAGTTAAAGATTGGGAAAAACGCAACGATTACCGCTGGTAATTAACCCCTCCCTCCTGAGAGTACAAGGACGTACGCTCTTTTATTTACCGCCCGACTTTCTTTTTCACCTGAATTGTATGGTCATGCTGGCATTCGCCAGGATGGCGGCATGATTCAACTTCCACACATGCCGGACACAGGCCGTGGGCTTCAATCACATTATGGCGCAGAGCAAATCCCATTTTAGCTGCCAGCGTATGCATAATATCTTCCACGCCTTCCGCACACTCTTCTTTTACCACGCCACAGCGGTCACAAATAAACATTGCCGAGCTATGGGTTGGCTGATCGAACAGATGGCAAAGGACATAGCTGTTGGTGGATTCCACCTTATGCACAAACCCTTGTTCCAGCAGAAAATCGAGCGCACGATACACGGTAGGGGGTTTGGCCTGCGGCTCGGTTTCCCGCAGCAGATCAAGCAGGTCATAGGCGCTGATCGCACCTTCCTGCAGGCTCATCAGGCGCAGCACTTCGAGGCGTTGTGGCGTTAGCCGCACGTTACGTTGCACACAGAGTTTTTCAGCTTGAGCCAATAACTCCTGCGTGGTGGTTTTGTCCATTTGGCGCCTCGATTTGCGTGGAAGGTTAATCCCTTACTTTATCATGTTTTGCTTAAAACGCCGAGATCCACCGCTGTGTGCTATACCTGACGCATCGCAACACTGGAAAATTAACATGAAAAGACCCGATTGTATTCGCCACTGGCGTGAAGTTGAGGGGCCTGATGACTCCACCTATCCAGGCAGCGATGAGCTTTTTTCTATTGGCGCGCCGCTGGCCCGCAGGTTGGGGTTAGGGCGATTAGGCATTCATCACGAACGCCTGCCGCCGGGTCGTCGTACTTCTTATCCACACGCTGAAAGTGATGAAGAAGAGTTCATCTACGTGCTGGAAGGCTACCCGGAAGCCTGGATCAATGGTTACTTATGGAAGCTGGAACCCGGCGACAGCGTTGGTTTCCCGGCAGGAACCGGTGTGTGTCACACCTTTATCAATAACACCAGTGAAGAGGTACGTCTGCTGGTCGTCGGTGAGGCGAACAAAAAATACAATCGCATTTATTATCCGCTTAATCCGGTTTATGCCGCCACGCGCGAGGATCGCTGGGTTGACCATCCTCCACAGTTTTTTGGTCCACACGACGGAAAACCCGGGCGGAAATGACGATCCACGCGGACGAAGGGCGCTATCCACGATGATGTGGCTCACTATCGCAACGGTCTATGCTATAGTAGCGCCCCTTTTTTAACCGGATGCTTGAATATTCGCCATGCTGCCTGAATCTCAGTCTACCGCTTTTCCCGCTCATCGTTTTTCTATCGCGCCGATGCTCGACTGGACGGACAGACACTGCCGCTACTTTTTGCGCTTACTGTCCAGCCAGACGCTGCTCTATACGGAGATGGTGACCACCGGGGCAATTATTCATGGCAAAGGCGATTACCTGGCGTATAGCGAAGAAGAGCATCCGGTCGCATTGCAACTGGGCGGGAGCGATCCTGCCGCGCTGGCCCAGTGCGCAAAGCTGGCTGAAGCACGAGGTTATGACGAGATTAACCTCAACGTCGGCTGCCCTTCCGATCGCGTACAAAACGGGATGTTTGGCGCTTGCCTGATGGGGAATGCGCAACTGGTCGCTGATTGCGTGAAGGCGATGCGCGATGTGGTGTCGATTCCGGTGACGGTCAAAACGCGCATCGGTATCGATGATCAGGACAGCTACGAATTCCTGTGTGACTTCATCAATATGGTCTCCGGTAAAGGTGAATGTGAGATGTTTATCATCCACGCCCGCAAGGCCTGGCTGTCCGGGCTAAGCCCGAAGGAAAACCGTGAGATCCCGCCGCTGGATTATGACCGTGTTTATCAGTTGAAGCGTGATTTCCCGCAGCTGACGATGTCGATTAACGGTGGAATTAAATCACTGGAAGAAGCAAAAACGCATCTGCAACATATGGATGGCGTGATGGTGGGGCGTGAAGCTTATCAAAACCCGGGGATTCTGGCGTCGGTCGACCGTGAAATTTTTGCTGCGACCACGCCGGATGCAGACCCTGTCGCCGTGGTGCGTGCCATGTATCCCTATATTGAGCGGGAGCTGAGTAAAGGTACGTATCTGGGGCATGTGACCCGCCACATGCTGGGGTTGTTCCAGGGAATTCCAGGCGCACGCCAATGGCGTCGTTATCTGAGTGAAAATGCGCATAAAGCCGGGGCCGATATTAACGTTCTGGAACACGCGCTGAAACTGGTGGCAGACAAGCGTTAAGTTCTCACCAAAAGTTAGTTAATTTCACCACGCCCTGCGCTTTGTCGCGGGGCGTTTTCTTTATAAATCAATGCATTAATTTTGGCATGTTTCTTGTAATGCAATGGAGAGAATTTCATTTCGGGAGAGAGCCATGCTGGAACTACTTTTTGTGATTGGGTTTTTTATCATGCTGATGGTCACCGGCGTATCTTTGCTGGGGGTGTTGGCCGCATTGGTGGTTGCCACTGTGGTGATGTTTTTGGGCGGACTCTTTGCCTTGATGATAAAACTTTTACCCTGGCTGCTCCTGGCCGTTGCCGTGGTGTGGATTATCAAGGCGATAAAAGCGCCAAAAGTCCCACAGTATCAGCGCAATAACCGTCGATTTTACTAAGGTATTGAGCGGTGCGTCACAACCTGCAACATTGCCTTTAGAACCAAATAGGAATTGATTATCAAATCTGTCACTATTGCGCGGTTAACGAATTCATCGAGCTGTACCCTACATACAGCCGAACTAAAAAAAGAAAGGGCTTCCTACGGGAAGCCCTAATTCTTTACTTCCCCGTCATAATTCAAACCGCAGGTGTGTTGGCTGCTTTCATTCACCCCAGTCACTTACTCCAGTAAGCTCCTGGGGATTCATTCAATTGCCGCCTTCCTGCTGCTTGAATTATTTAGGGGAAGTCGGAGCATTACGGGATCAGTAAACTCGAGCCCTGCGTGGCCCGGCTTTCCAGTGCTTCATGGGCCCGTTGCGCGTCACTTAACGCAAATTTCTGACCCGGCGCGACATCCACTTTGATCACCCCACTGGCAATCAGCGAGAACAGCTCATTGCTGGCTTCAGTTAATTCACGGTGATTGGTGATATACCCCTGGAGTGAAGGACGGGTCACGTACAGCGAACCTTTCTGGTTCAGAATACCTAAGTTCACGCCAGTCACCGGCCCGGAAGCATTACCAAAGCTGACCATCAATCCCCGGCGTTGCAGGCAATCCAGTGAGGCTTCCCAGGTATCTTTCCCTACCGAGTCATACACCACCCGCACTTTTTTACCGCCGGTTACCTCTTTCACTCGTTCAACTATGCTTTCTTCACGATAGTTAATAACCTGCCATGCGCCGGCCTGCCGCGCAATTTGCGCTTTTTGCGCACTGCCGACGGTACCAATCAGCTTCGCACCCAATGCTTTTGCCCACTGGCAGGCAATCATCCCGACGCCGCCAGCAGCCGCATGGAATAAAAACGGCTCGTCGGGCTGGATTTCATAGGTTTTACGCAGCAGATAAAAAACGGTTAACCCTTTCAGAAATGAGGCTGCTGCCTGCTCAAAAGAGATGGCATTAGGCAGAATGGCGGCTTTATCGGCCGGAACGTTATGTACTGAGCTGTAAGCGCCAAGCGCAGACTGGGCGTAAACCACGCGATCGCCAGCTTTAATGTGCGCCACTTTGCTCCCCACTTTGCTGACGACGCCTGCGGCTTCGGTTCCCAGACCGCTGGGCAGAGAAGGCGGTGGATAAAGACCACTGCGGATGTAAGTGTCGATATAGTTGATACCAATCGCTTTATTCTCGACCTGGATTTCGTTTTCCGCCGGATCTGCAGGCGTAAACTCGACGACCTGAAGCACTTCAGGACCACCATGCTTGTGAAATTCAATACGCGTTGCCATGCTTCCTCCAAAAGAAATGTGGTAATCTTTCGACCCAATCATTATCTCGGTAACTCCATTCACTATGGCAGGAAATAAACCCTTCAACAAACAACAGACTGATGCTCGTGAGCGCGATCCCCAGGTCGCCGGGCTGAAAGTACCGCCGCACTCGATTGAAGCGGAACAGTCGGTGTTGGGCGGTTTAATGCTGGATAACGAACGCTGGGACGATGTGGCCGAGCGCGTGGTGGCGGAAGATTTTTATACCCGACCGCACCGGCACATCTTCACGGAAATGCATCGACTGCAGGAGATGGGAAAACCTATCGACCTGATCACGCTCGCAGAATCGCTGGAGGTTCAGGGACAACTGGACAGCGTCGGCGGCTTTGCTTACCTGGCTGAGTTATCTAAAAATACGCCAAGTGCGGCGAACATTAGTGCTTATGCGGATATCGTCCGCGAACGTGCCGTTGTTCGTGACATGATTTCGGTTGCGCACGAAATTGCGGAAGCCGGGTTTGATCCGCAAGGCCGTTCCAGTGAAGATCTACTGGACCTCGCGGAATCACGCGTTTTTAAAATCGCTGAAAGCCGCGCCAACAAAGACGAAGGCCCGAAAAACATCACCGATGTGCTCGACGCCACCGTCGCGCGTATCGAGCAGTTGTTCCAGCAGCCGCACGACGGCGTCACCGGGGTAAACACCGGTTATGATGACCTCAACAAAAAGACGGCGGGTTTGCAGCCGTCAGACTTGATTATCGTCGCCGCGCGTCCGTCGATGGGTAAGACGACATTTGCAATGAACCTCGTCGAAAATGCGGCGATGTTGCAGGATAAGCCGGTTCTTATCTTTAGTCTTGAAATGCCCTCAGAACAGATCATGATGCGTACCCTGGCCTCGCTGTCACGCGTAGACCAAACCAAAATCCGTACCGGTCAACTGGATGATGAAGATTGGGCGCGAATTTCCGGAACAATGGGTATTTTGCTGGAGAAACGAAACATCTATATTGATGATTCTTCCGGCCTGACGCCAACGGAGGTGCGCTCGCGTGCTCGTCGTATCGCTCGTGAACACGGCGGTATCGGCCTGATCATGATCGACTACCTGCAGCTGATGCGCGTGCCGTCGCTCTCCGATAACCGTACGCTGGAAATTGCTGAAATTTCCCGCTCGCTGAAGGCGTTAGCAAAAGAACTGCATGTGCCGGTGGTAGCGCTGTCGCAGCTTAACCGCTCACTGGAACAACGCGCCGACAAGCGCCCGGTTAACTCGGATCTGCGTGAATCCGGCTCCATCGAACAGGATGCCGACTTAATCATGTTTATCTATCGTGATGAGGTTTATCACGAAAACAGCGATTTAAAAGGTATTGCCGAAATTATTATTGGTAAGCAGCGTAACGGTCCGATCGGCACGGTGCGCCTGACGTTTAACGGCCAGTGGTCGCGATTCGACAATTATGCGGGCCCACAATACGACGACGAATAAATCTCCGTCATCCTTCATGCTGCAGATGCGTTGACTACGCCCGTTCACCCCGGTCACTTAGTTTACTAAGCTCCCGGTGATTCTCAGGCTTGTCGCCTTGCTGCAACACGAATGATTGAGGAGATTCTTTTATTAAGGAATACAAATGCAAGCGGCAACTGTAGTTATTAACCGCCGCGCTCTGCGACACAACCTGCAACGTCTGCGTGAACTGGCTCCTGCCAGCAAACTGGTTGCGGTCGTGAAAGCGAACGCTTACGGCCATGGTCTGTTAGAGACCGCGCGAACGCTCCCCGATGCGGACGCTTTTGGTGTCGCTCGTCTTGAAGAAGCCCTGCGGTTGCGAGCGGGAGGGATCACGCAGCCCATCCTGCTGCTGGAGGGATTTTTTGATGCCGCCGATCTGCCGACGATCTCCGCGCAGCGTCTGCATACTGCCGTCCACAACCAGGAGCAGCTTGAAGCCCTGGAAGCCGCAGAACTGGCTGAACCGGTCACCGTCTGGATGAAGCTCGACACGGGAATGCACCGCCTGGGCGTGCGCCCTGAGCAGGCCGAAGCGTTTTATCAGCGCTTAACGCAATGTGAAAACGTGCGCCAGCCGGTCAATATCGTTAGCCACTTTGCCCGCGCAGACGAACCTGAATGCGGTGCGACGGAAAAACAGCTCGATATCTTCAACAGCTTTTGCGAGGGCAAACCGGGGCAGCGTTCAATTGCCGCGTCGGGTGGTATTTTGCTGTGGCCTCAGTCCCACTTCGACTGGGCGCGTCCGGGGCTGATTCTGTACGGCGTATCGCCGCTGGAAAACCACTCTATCGGCGCCGATTTTGGCTGCCAGCCGGTGATGTCGCTGACCTCCAGCCTGATTGCGGTGCGTGAGCACAAAGCGGGCGAACCGGTTGGCTATGGTGGAACCTGGCAGAGCGAGCGCGATACGCGTCTCGGCGTAGTAGCGATGGGTTACGGCGACGGTTATCCGCGCGCAGCGCCGTCTGGGACGCCGGTGCTGGTTAATGGCCGTGAAGTGCCGATCGTCGGTCGCGTCGCGATGGATATGATCTGCGTCGATTTAGGCCCCGAGGCGCAGGACAAAGCGGGCGATTCGGTGATCCTGTGGGGTGAAGGCCTGCCCGTTGAACGCATTGCTGAAATGACGAAAGTAAGTGCTTACGAACTTATTACGCGCCTGACGTCGCGCGTGGCGATGAAGTATATCGATTAAGCGCATAATGTGCCGGATAAGGCGGTTACCCCGCCCTCCGGCAATATTCCTCTCAACATCCTCTCGATCTTCTCCTGCTTCCGGTTTATTGTGTTCTAATCCTCTGTCTGTAAACCTGGAGAACCACACGTGTTTCAAAAAGTTGACGCCTACGCTGGCGACCCGATTTTATCGCTTATGGAGCGGTTCAAAGAAGATTCACGTAGCGACAAAGTGAACCTCAGCATTGGCCTGTATTACAACGAAGATGGGATTATTCCTCAGCTTAAAGCGGTGGCGGAAGCGGAAGCCCGACTCAATGCCAAACCGCATGGCGCTTCGCTGTATCTGCCGATGGAAGGTCTGAACGCTTATCGCCATACTATTGCGCCGTTGCTGTTTGGCGCAGATCATCCGGTTCTCCAGCAGCAGCGCGTGGCAACGATTCAGACGCTGGGGGGGTCTGGTGCGTTAAAAGTGGGCGCAGACTTCCTGAAGCGCTATTTCCCTGATTCTGGCGTGTGGGTCAGCGATCCGACGTGGGAAAACCATATCGCGATTTTTGAAGGCGCTGGATTCGACGTAAGTACTTACCCCTGGTATGACAACACGACCAACGGTGTGCGTTTCAACGACCTGCTGGCAGCGCTGAATATCTTACCCGCGCGTAGCATCGTGCTGCTGCATCCGTGCTGTCATAACCCGACGGGTGCGGATTTAACTCCCGCACAGTGGGATGGCGTCATTGAGATCCTGAAGGCACGTGATCTGATCCCGTTCCTGGATATTGCTTACCAGGGCTTCGGCGGTGGAATGGAAGAGGATGCCTACGCCATCCGCGCCATTGCCAGCGCCGGATTGCCTGCTCTGGTCAGCAACTCATTCTCGAAGATCTTCTCCTTATACGGTGAGCGCGTCGGTGGGCTGTCAGTGGTGTGTGAAGATGCCGATGCTGCCAGCCGCGTTCTGGGACAGCTAAAAGCGACAGTGCGCCGGAACTACTCCAGTCCGCCAAACTTTGGTGCGCAGGTGGTTGCCGCGGTGTTGGGTGATGACGCGCTGAAAGCCAGTTGGCTGGCGGAAGTCGAAGAGATGCGTACCCGTATTCTGGCGATGCGTCAGGAGCTGGTTAACGTATTGAATGCGGAGATCCCCGGTCGTAACTTTGATTACCTGCTGCAACAGCGCGGTATGTTCAGCTATACCGGACTCAGCGCCGCTCAGGTCGATCGCCTGCGCGATGAGTTCGGGGTGTACCTGATAGCCAGTGGTCGTATGTGCGTGGCCGGGTTGAATCACGGTAACGTGCAACGCGTGGCAAAGGCATTTGCCGCCGTCATGTAATCGGCTTTGTGTGTGCCGGATGGCGGCGTAAACGCCTTATCCGGCCTACAAGGGTACATGGATTTTCGTTTGTAGACCTGATAAGCGCAGCGCCATCAGTCGCACTTTCCTGTGTGATCATGCTCCTTTTCCTGGACAAAACCAGAGAAAATCCTTCCTTTCCCTTCCCCCAAGGGGTAAGGTCAGATAGTTTTTTGACCAGTTGTTAAATAAAAAATGATAACTAACTGACTACTTAGGGAAAAATATGCGCAAGATTACTTTGGCACTGAGTGCCGTTTGTTTATTGTTCACGTTGAATCAGCCCGCTCAGGCGTTAGTTTCCTCTCCTTCTCAGCTCAATCCCGGTACTAACGTTGCAAAACTCGCTGAGCAGGCTCCCATTCATTGGGTCTCTGTTGCTCAAATTGAAAATAGTCTGACGGGCCGCCCGCCGATGGCCGTTGGCTTTGATATCGATGATACGGTTCTCTTTTCCAGCCCGGGCTTCTGGCGCGGTAAAAAAACGTACTCTCCGGACAGTGAGGATTACCTGAAGAATCCGGCCTTCTGGGAAAAAATGAACAACGGCTGGGATGAATTCAGCATTCCGAAAGAAGTGGCGCGGCAGCTGATTGATATGCACGTGCGTCGTGGAGACAGTATCTTTTTCGTGACCGGACGCAGCCCGACGAAGACCGAAACGGTCTCTAAAACGCTGGCTGATAACTTTCACATCCCGGCCGGCAATATGAATCCAGTCATTTTTGCCGGTGATAAACCCGGTCAAAACACCAAAACACAGTGGCTACAGGATAAAAGCATCCGCATGTTCTACGGCGACTCCGACAATGACATCACCGCCGCCCGCGACGTAGGAATCCGCGGTATCCGTATTTTACGCGCCTCTAACTCTACCTATAAACCGCTGCCGCAGGCTGGCGCGTTTGGTGAAGAGGTGATCGTCAACTCGGAGTATTGAGAACACGGTCTGCTGTTTTTTTAAACAAATTTACGCTACTGGCTTTTACCTTTTGCGGACTTGCTGCACACTGAATAAAAGATGTTCTCATTAGGCAATATGCTGGTAAGGGGAATAAAGATGACGAATTCGGAGTTGCTGCAATACTGCATGGCAAAAACGGGTGCGGAGCAGAGCGTGCACAGTGACTGGAAAGCCACGCAAATCAAAGTTGAAGATGTACTCTTTGCGATGGTCAAAGAGGTTGAAGGTCGCCCGGCGGTGTCTCTGAAAACCAGCCCTGAACTGGCAGAATTGCTGCGTCAGCAACATAAAGACGTGCGACCCAGCCGCCATCTTAATAAAGCGCACTGGAGCACGGTGTATCTTGACGGCTCGCTGCCAGGTTCACAGATTTATTATCTGGTGGACGCGTCTTACCAGCAGGCCATCAACACCTTGCCGGAAGATAAACGCAGGTTGCTGGCGCAGCCCTGAACGGTCTTGTAGGCCTGATAAGCGTAGCGCCGTCAGGCACAACCGTTGCCTGATGCGGCGCAAGCGCCTTATCAGGCCTACAAGCTTTACGCCTGTTCTGTGGGCCTGATAAGTGTTGCGTAATTACAACAGCGGCTTGAGGAAACGCGCCGTGTGTGAGGCTTCACATTCAGCGACCGTCTCCGGCGTGCCGGAGACCAGAATTTCCCCGCCGCCGCTGCCGCCTTCCGGACCGAGATCGACAATCCAGTCTGCGGTTTTAATCACGTCCAGATTGTGCTCAATCACCACGATGGTATTGCCCTGATCCCGGAGCTGATGCAGCACGTCCAGCAGTTGCTGAATATCGGCAAAATGCAGACCCGTGGTCGGCTCATCGAGAATATACAGCGTCTGTCCGGTACCGCGTTTGGACAACTCACGCGCCAGCTTCACGCGCTGCGCCTCACCGCCTGAGAGGGTCGTTGCGGACTGCCCCAGGCGGATGTACGTCAGACCAACGTCCATCAGCGTTTGCAGCTTACGCGCCAGCGCCGGAACGGCATCGAAGAACTCACGGGCTTCTTCAATCGTCATATCCAGCACTTCGTGGATAGTCTTGCCTTTGTACTTAATCTCCAGCGTTTCGCGGTTATAGCGCTTACCTTTGCACTGATCGCACGGCACGTAGATATCTGGCAGGAAGTGCATTTCGACTTTGATCACGCCATCGCCCTGACAGGCTTCACAGCGTCCACCACGGACGTTAAAGCTGAAACGGCCCGGGGTGTAACCGCGTGCACGTGACTCCGGCACGCCGGCAAACAGTTCGCGCACAGGCGTAAATACCCCGGTGTAGGTTGCCGGGTTAGAACGCGGCGTACGACCAATCGGGCTTTGGTCAATGTCGATGACTTTATCGAAATGTTCCAGACCCTGGATATCCCGGTATGGCGCGGGCTCTGCCAGCGTGGCGCCGTTAAGCTGGGTTTGGGCAATCGGGAACAAGGTGTCGTTAATCAGCGTCGACTTCCCGGAACCGGACACGCCGGTAATACAGGTAAACAGACCCACCGGCAGCGTCAGGGTAACATCTTTCAGGTTGTTGCCGCGTGCGCCAGTCAGCTTCAGCACTTTTTCCGGGTCAGCCGCTACGCGCTGTTTCGGTACTTCAATCTTGCGCTTACCGCTCATGTACTGGCCGGTTAACGATTCCGGTACGGCCATGATGTCTTCCAGCGTTCCTTCAGCAACCACCTGGCCGCCGTGAACGCCTGCACCTGGGCCAATGTCGATAACGTGGTCGGCGGCGCGAATGGCATCCTCATCGTGCTCAACCACAATCACGGTGTTACCCAGATTGCGCAGATGGATAAGCGTACCCAGCAGACGTTCGTTATCGCGCTGATGCAGACCGATAGACGGTTCATCCAGCACGTACATCACACCGACCAGACCGGCGCCAATCTGGCTTGCCAGACGAATACGTTGTGCTTCGCCACCGGAGAGCGTTTCCGCTGAACGGGACAGCGTCAGATAGTTGAGGCCTACGTTGACCAGGAACTTCAGACGATCGCCGATCTCTTTGAGGATTTTCTCAGCAATCTTCGCCCGTTGACCGGCAAGTTTCAGGTTGTTGAAGAAATCCATTGCATGACCGATGCTCATGTCGGAAATCGCTGGCAGTGGCGTATTCTCGACAAACACGTGACGAGCTTCCCGGCGTAGACGGGTTCCGTCACAGCTGGCGCAAGGTCGGTTGCTGATAAACTTGGCTAATTCTTCGCGTACCGCACTGGATTCCGTCTCTTTATAACGGCGCTCCATATTGTGCAGCACACCTTCAAACGGGTGACGACGCACGGACGTATCGCCGCGATCGTTCATGTATTTGAATTCGATATTCTCTTTGCCGGAACCGTATAGCACCACTTTGTGAACCGCAGGATTCAGGCTGGCCCACGGGGCTTCGACGTCGAACTTATAGTGTTCTGCCAGCGACTTAAGCATCTGGAAGTAATAAAAGTTACGGCGATCCCAGCCACGGATGGCGCCACCGGCCAGCGACAGTTCCGGGTTTTGAATCACCCGGTCAGGATCGAAATACTGTTGTACGCCAAGACCATCGCAGGTTGGACACGCGCCGGCGGGGTTGTTGAACGAGAACAGTCGGGGTTCCAGCTCGCGCATGCTATAGCCACAAATCGGGCAGGCGAAGTTGGCGGAGAACAGCAGCTCTTCTGCTTTCGGGTCATCCATATCAGCGACCACTGCCGTACCACCGGAAAGCTCCAGTGCGGTTTCAAACGATTCGGCCAGTCGCTGGGTAAGATCGTCACGTACCTTGAAGCGGTCAATCACCACTTCGATAGTGTGTTTCTTTTGCAGCTCAAGTTTAGGCGGGTCGGAAAGGTCGCACACTTCGCCATCAATACGCGCGCGGATATAGCCCTGGCCTGCCAGGTTTTCCAGCGTTTTGGTGTGCTCACCTTTACGTTCTTTAATTACCGGCGCCAGCAGCATCAGGCGCTTGCCTTCCGGCTGGGACAGCACGTTATCTACCATCTGGCTGACAGTTTGCGCTGCCAGTGGCACGTCGTGATCCGGGCAGCGTGGCTCGCCAACGCGGGCATACAGCAGGCGCAGATAATCGTGAATTTCGGTAATTGTCCCAACCGTGGATCGCGGGTTATGCGACGTCGATTTCTGCTCGATTGAGATGGCAGGAGAGAGCCCCTCAATGTGGTCGACGTCCGGTTTTTCCATCAGCGACAGAAACTGACGTGCGTACGCGGAAAGGGATTCAACGTAACGACGCTGCCCTTCGGCATACAAGGTGTCGAAAGCGAGCGAAGATTTGCCTGAGCCCGAAAGCCCGGTGACGACAATCAGCTTGTCGCGCGGGATGACGAGGTTGATGTTTTTGAGATTATGGGTGCGGGCGCCCCGAACTTCGATCTTATCCATTCATCTTTCCCGGATTAAACGCTTTTTTGCCTGGCTGCATGGTGCTACCGGCGATCACAAACGGTTAATTATGACACAACCTAACCTGAATGGATATACAGTATTGGAATGCAAAACACAGGTGTCTGTGCAACAATGTCTGGCTGAGGTTGTTTACTGGAATCAACTTCGCAACGTAGTAAAAGCGCTATTGGAAATGCTACAATCCCGCGCTTACACTTATTCAGTAACGTTTTTCAGGAGACACGATCATGGCCAGCAGAGGCGTAAACAAGGTGATTCTCGTCGGTAATCTGGGCCAGGACCCGGAAGTACGCTATATGCCGAATGGTGGCGCAGTTGCCAACATTACGCTGGCTACTTCCGAATCCTGGCGTGATAAAGCGACCGGCGAAATGAAAGAGCAGACTGAGTGGCACCGTGTTGTGCTGTTCGGCAAACTGGCGGAAGTTGCCAGCGAATATCTGCGTAAAGGTTCTCAGGTCTATATTGAAGGCCAACTGCGTACCCGCAAATGGACCGATCAATCCGGCGTAGAAAAATACACCACTGAAGTCGTTGTTAACGTTGGCGGCACCATGCAAATGCTGGGTGGTCGTCAGGGCGGCGGCGCGCCGGCAGGTGGTGGTCAGCAGCAGGGTGGTTGGGGTCAGCCTCAGCAGCCGCAGGGCGGCAACCAGTTCAGCGGTGGCGCACAGTCTCGTCCGCAGCAGTCCGCTCCGGCAGCGCCGTCTAACGAACCGCCGATGGACTTCGACGACGATATTCCGTTCTAAGATAGCTGAACGCATTAACGTTCGTACTGATGAAAACCTCGTTGCGACGGGGTTTTTTTACATCTCTTATTCAGAATTAATTATTCGGTATTTTCTGGTTTATCATCGCAGCTTTATCATTCATTTTATACGAACTGATTCACGTTAATATTCGGTAATATTTATTGGTGGTTACGGGGAATAAAAATTAATGTAGGTATTACCGAACAATAACAGTAAATGTTACGATAATAACTAATGAATATATGTCGCATGTTTAATTTTTTCTGCTTGAGATAGTTCTCCTGAGAGTAATATTCAATTAATTTAATGGAAAAATTGTATTTTACTGCATGGTAAATATTGACAAATTAATACATGGCTTTAAATAATGCTTTTAGCTTATCGATTCTTCATTGATGAAAATTCATTTATTATTTGCTGCTTTTTATTGGTGGGGTATTAATAAGTGATTTGATAAACTATTTGTTATGGAGCTTACTATGTATCAAAGGAAGATAAACCCTAAAGCAATAATACCCTTTGCACTATCATTTACCGCAGCACAGTTGGTTTGCGCTGGATTTGCGAGTGCAAAAAACTATGAACTGAATTATATAGATGTTAATGGTGGTCAGGAAGGGATCATCATTCGGGATACGATTGCTGATGATAAAAACTATGACATCACGGTAAATATTGATAACCCTGTGCGAGGTGAAGGTAATGGCCTTGAGGTGAAGATTGGCAGTATCACCAAAGACCAGGCGGGAGAGTATCAAATTGGTAATTACAACGTTAATATTAGCGGAACTACGCAACAGGAACACCGCGCCGGGCTGGCCTTTTTTGGCTTATCCGCCGAAGGTCAGGACACCAACGTCAAAGTTGATAACTTTAGTCTGAAAAATACTTTCTTAATTGGCTCTAAATATACCCATAACAATACTGCGTTGTATGCGGGAAGCGGTGCGGATATCACTGTAAACGGCAATGTGTATGTTCGTTCAGAGGTTGAACACACCAACGATGGGGAAGATGCCACGCTGGCAAATAATGGAATCTATGCACGTGGAGTAGGTTCAACTATTACGGCAAACGGTGGTAATATTTACATTAATACTTACGCCAGTAATTTCAGAGAACTGCTGGAAAACAACAGCGGTTATCCTGATGGTTCATCAAAAAGTGATGCGGTTAGTGCTAAAGATGGTGGTGTCGTTAATATTAATCAGTCAGGTGACTACAAGGTCAATTTGTTGGGAAATATCGACTTTGGCGATAAAATATATGCTCATGCCAGCCAGATGAATATTACGCTCAATGGTGCAGAATCATTTTGGCATGGGCATGAAGCGAATGTTCTGGACATCGACAGTAATACATGGGCGGGAGATTTGAATCTGACGCTGATGAATAATGCCCACTGGATCCCGGATGGTAAAGACGCTCAGATCAGTGCTATCACCTTGCAAGATGGCGGGACGATAAACCTGCATGGTTTTAACCTGCATACCAATCAGAGCATCAACGAAACTGTGAAGATTCACGATCTGAAAGGCAACAACGGTATTTTCCTGATTGATGTAAATACAAATAAAACAGATGCGCAGCGGCGTAATGGTAGCGACTTTATCGAAGTCGTTAAGAGTAGCACGGGGGGAACTCATGCCATTGAGGCGTTAAATATTAATAAGCTCAGCAATCTGCAAGAAGATATCTGGGTTGCTGATGCCGCCAGCAATGTGACGTTCGAAGCGTACGATAAAATCGATATCACTAACGAGTATGTATATGACTATAAACCGCTACTGCGCTCTGATATTCGGGAAGGCGATCCGGCAAGCCAGTATGGCACAAACTGGTATATCACGGGGATTTCAACGAAAGCCAGTGCGGGTAGCAACACCGCGATTGCCAATGCCGGGTTAAACTACGCGGCGGCCACCGCCCGTCTCGAAATCGACAGCCTGAATAAGCGTTTAGGGGAATTACGCCAGAACCAACAGCAAAATGGTCTGTGGATACGCTATAAAGGCGGCGAAATGGAAAGCGATAATGGCAGCTACTTCAAAAACCTGTATAGCTTCTGGCAACTTGGTTATGACAATAAAGTAGAGGGTGAACAATCAGTCTGGACGCGAGGCATTGCGGCGCATTACATGAGAGGTAACGCTGACTTTGCTTATGGCACGGGCGATAACAAGAGCTACGGTGGTTCACTTTATGCTGCATGGAACCGTCCGGAGAAACAGGACTACCTGGATCTGGTGCTGAAATATAGCCGCCATGAGAGTGATTTTAACTACCGAAATGTGTATGGCAATATGGGGGGGGCGGATAGCAGCACGTGGTCAATTAGCGCCAGCGCAGAATACGGTCGTGAGTTTAGTCTGGGAGAATCCTCTTTCATCGAACCGCAAGCGCAGCTCGTGTATACCCGATTGGATGAAGCTCGTTATACCACCAGCAGCGGGTTACGGGTTCGTCAGAATGATATCGACAGCGTGATTGGTCGTGTCGGATTGCGGGGGGGTTATCGATTTGAAGAACGCCCGGACAGCGATATTTATGTGAAGCTGGATCTGCTGCATGAGTTTGCCGGCGATCGTGATGTCACTGTGTGGGGTAAAGACGCGTCCATGACGGTCCGCGAGGGAGGAAGTGACTCGTGGATAAACTACGGTATTGGAACCAATATCCATCTTACTCAGAACAATAATTCCCGACTGTACGTTGACCTGGAAAGATCGGCTGGAGGCGACATTGATATGAACTGGCAGGTGAACGCAGGGTTCCGGATGGAGTGGTAAGCGGTTACCGGAACGTCAGTAAAATCGTTATCGCTTAAAACCGTGTCCGACCGGGTATACTCTGGTCGGACACACTGTTGTTATCAGTTCAACACCATCGGCCAGTCTGGCGGAGTATGGCTCATCACGTCGAGCATCACAGATTCGATGTTATTCCAGATAGTGGATACATCTACCAGGGTGATACCGAGTAATCCGGTTGCAAACCAGCAGGCAAAAACAAGCCCTAAACCGCTGCTGATAACGGCCAGCCCAATATAGTCTGATTTACGAAAACGAATATTGAGCGTACTGGCTAAAAACATCAGTACTGCGCTGAGCAGTTGCCACCGCAGAAGAACTACGCCAGTTGTTATTGTTGCCATGGAAAGCGTCCTCAGAAAGTCTTGATGCCCAGGACAGCGCGGGGTTGTTCACAGAGGGTGTGCTACTCTGGCTATCGACGGGCAATAACATGAATGAAACAATGTTTCTGTTGCATTATTTCTGTGAACTATATCACAACTGCTCGTTTGTTCACCAGTATCTGACGTTATTTTTGCCGGTCTTAGTCCATGGCAAGTGTGTGGTTATTTTGATTCATAAACGAATAATAAATTATGCGTTATGTAAGATGCATTCATGTTACTTGTTTTCTTTATCCGAAATTAATCGTTAAAAAAGTTAATGTGTTTTATACGTGCAGCCAGTATAACGCGTGTAAAACATTACTCTTTCTTGATAATGATGTTGCAAAATAAGCGTAACTTTAAGTTTGCCTTACGGGAAAATAATATCATCATCCACTATTATCAGACTTTTACATAGAGACGTCTGTTGATAATGTTGATAGATTCATGCAACTTAACCAGCTGGTGTTTATAGCATCCTGCCTTGATGGGTACTGGCATATACGAAACAGGGAAATAGGGCTGACATGAATCTCAGTGCGCAAAGCAAGATGCTGAAGCTCCTCGGCACGCTCACGGTGGTATTGCTCCCCGTGGTGCTGGCGCTATGGTTTGCTCATATCCGGGCGATGTCTGAAACCCGCACTCAACTCCACTCATTTGCTCAACTGGTGTTAAATAAAACGGAACTGGTGATCCAGCAAGCTGATTTAGCGCGTGATATGGCTCAGCTGTATCAGGGCAAGATGTGTACCCCTGCCCATCAGAAAAGCATGCTGAATATTATTCGTGGGCGTTTATATATCAGCGAGCTAATTTATGCGCAAGCTGATCATTTTTTGTGCTCTACGTCGATGACGCCGTCAGTTCCCTATATTATGCCAACCGCTGACTATAAACGTACGCCGGATGTTTCGATCTATTACTATCGCGATACGCCTTTTTTCTCTGGCTACAACATGACGTATATGCAAAGAGGAAACTACGTCGTTGTCATTAACCCATTATCTTACAGCGAAGTCATGTCAGATGACCCTGGCCTATTGTGGGGCGTCTATGACACGATAACGGATACTTTCTTCTCCGCCAGCAATCAGGCGCATGTTAAGCAATTTCTGCCGCTGGTGCGCGGTAAAGCCTCTACCTTCCAACTGGACGATCGGTTCTATACCATCGTTCGTTCTGAGAAGCGCCCGATCGCGATTATTGTTTCGACGACCCGCGATCGCGTCCATCAAAATTTCTATCACGAAGCCGCACTCACGATCCCCTTTGGGGTGATCTGCAGCATTCTGATGCTGTTGATGTGGTGGCGTACGCGCCAGCAGTACCATTCCCCTCGTCGTTTGTTAAGGCGTGCACTGGAAAAACGCCAGCTACGTCTGCATTACCAGCCGATCATCGATATCAAGAATGGTAAATGTGTGGGAGCCGAGGCGCTGATGCGTTGGCCTGGTTGCAAAGGTGAGGTCATGAGCCCGACGGAATTTATTCCGCTGGCTGAAAAAGAAGGCATGATTGAAAGGATCACGGATTACGTGGTCGAAGAAGTGTTCAATGATTTAGGGTATTTTCTTTCTGCGCATCCCCAGATTTATATCTCAATTAACCTCTCTGCTTCTGATTTCCATTCATCCCGACTGATTGCCCTGATCGCTGAGAAAACGCGTGATTACTCAGTCGCTGCCCAGCAAATTAAAGTCGAAGTGACGGAGCGTGGATTTATTGATGTGCATAAAATGACCCCGGTAATCCAGGCATTCCGTCAGGCCGGTTATGAAGTGGCATTTGATGATTTTGGGACGGGATATTCCAATCTGCACAATCTGGCGGCACTGAACGTGGATATCCTGAAGATTGATAAATCTTTTATTAGTACGCTGGCGACCAACAGTACCAGCCACCTGATTGCCGAACATATCATCGAGATGGCGCAAAGCTTACATCTGAAGACAATTGCTGAAGGGGTGGAAACGGCAGATCAAATGGAATGGCTGCTTGAACGTGGCGTTCAGTATTGTCAGGGGTGGTATTTTGCGAAAGCGTTACCGCCGCAGGAGTTTATGCACTGGCTACAGAGCCCGCCCGCCATACTGACGCAGAGCGGGCAATAATCCTACAGGCGATGACGGTAGTCGCTGGGAGTACGATCAAACTCGCGGCGGAACACGCGTGAGAATGTTTGTTGCGACACATAGCCGAGATCCATCGCAATATCGAAAATAGGTCGTTCGGTCGTCCGTAGTTCCACGGCGGCTAACAAAAGTCGGCGCTGACGGATATAGTCACCCAACGTCTGACGCATCACCGTGCGGAACATCCTCTGTAAATACCACTTCGAGTAACCTGATTTTTTCGCCACCGCCTCAATGTTCAGCGGTTGATCGATATGTTCATCAATCCATTCAATAAGGGTCTGAATTATCTGCTGATGGGACATAGGGCTGCCTCTTTCTCAGTATTCGATTCGTCGTTTTGTCTGTGGGCGAGTATAATTCCTCAAGTTAACTTTAGGTAAAGCGATTTATGGAAAAGAAATTACCCCGGATAAAAGCGCTACTCACGCCAGGTGAAGTCGCAAAACGTAGCGGTGTCGCGGTATCAACTCTGCACTTCTATGAAAGCAAAGGGTTAATCAGCAGCATGCGCAACAGCGGCAATCAGCGGCGATACAAACGTGATGTGTTGCGTTATGTTGCGATTATCAAGATTGCCCAGCGTATCGGTATACCATTGGCGACGATTGGCGACGCGCTAGGGGTATTACCCGAAGGACATTCGCTCAGCGCCAAAGAGTGGAAACAGCTCTCGTCGCAATGGCGTGAAGAACTGGACCGGCGTATTCATACCCTGGTGGCGTTGCGTGATGAACTGGATGGATGCATTGGCTGCGGCTGTTTGTCGCGTAGTGATTGCCCGTTGCGTAACCCAGGCGACCAGCTTGGCGAGCAGGGAACCGGGGCGCGCCTGCTGGAAGATGATTGATGGGTTTAAATATGGATATAAAACTAAAGCGCCACAGAGGGCGCTTTAGTTTGGTTCCGGTCTTTGTCTTTCACTCTATCCCGCTGGTTCACGGGAGGGTTTCCCCCGACATCAACACCCCTCAGTCGAGCACATTAGGGGAGGTTCCGGCTTGTGTTGATAAGGTAAGTGTATGCCACCCCCGTCTATTTGCCAGTCGATTGATGGTTTTTTAGCCGAAAAATTTTCCGCATCTTCATCCATTTTTTTGCGCGAGTTAACGTGAAAGATTACCGTCGGGGTTGTAATAACTGCGCGAAATTTGTTGCCAGATTGCGCATTGACGATAACGTTTGCGCATCGACTGGCTATTTATTGTGCGTTATAAGAAGAAATGAGTAAAAAGCGGCAAAGTTCAGTTGAAAACCAGTACATGATCGCTAGATAATCGTTTGCTTTTTTTTACCACCCGTTTTTATGCGCAGAGCTAAACGTTTGCTTTTTTGCGACACCCCTACTGACGCAAACCTGGCACAGGGAGAAAACGTTAAGCAGGCAGTGGATTGTCCAGCACGCATAATGACGAAAAATAAACTCTCAGGGGATGTTTTCTATGTCTACGCCTTCAGCGCGTACCGGCGGTTCACTCGACGCCTGGTTTAAAATTTCGCACCGTGGCAGTACCGTTCGACAGGAAGTCGTTGCCGGATTAACGACGTTTCTGGCGATGGTCTACTCTGTTATCGTGGTTCCAGGTATGCTGGGTAAAGCCGGTTTCCCGCCAGCCGCTGTATTTGTGGCAACCTGCCTGGTAGCCGGTGTCGGCTCTATTGTGATGGGTCTGTGGGCAAACCTGCCGCTGGCGATTGGTTGCGCCATTTCGTTGACGGCGTTTACCGCATTCAGCCTGGTGCTGGGGCAGCATATTAGCGTGCCTGTTGCGTTGGGCGCGGTGTTCCTGATGGGGGTTCTGTTTACCATCATTTCCGCGACAGGTATTCGTAGCTGGATCCTGCGCAATCTGCCACAGGGCGTTGCGCATGGTACAGGTATTGGTATCGGCCTGTTCCTGCTGCTGATTGCGGCAAACGGTGTTGGTCTGGTGATTAAGAACCCGCTGGATGGCCTGCCGGTTGCGCTGGGTGACTTCGACACCTTCCCGGTCATTATGTCGCTGATTGGTCTGGCGGTGATTATCGGCCTCGAAAAACTGAAAGTACCGGGTGGCATCCTGCTGACCATTATTGGTATTTCTGTCGTTGGTCTGATTTTCGATCCTGCCGTGCATTTCTCCGGTATTTTTGCCATGCCGTCTCTGAGCGACGAAAACGGCAACTCGCTGATCGGCAGCCTGGATATTATGGGCGCACTGAATCCTGTCGTTCTGCCGAGCGTGCTGGCGCTGGTCATGACCGCCGTCTTCGATGCGACCGGAACCATCCGTGCCGTAGCCGGACAGGCGAATCTGCTGGATAAAGACGGTCAGATTATCGATGGCGGCAAAGCGCTGACCACCGACTCCCTGAGCAGCGTGTTCTCTGGTCTGGTAGGGGCAGCTCCGGCGGCGGTTTACATTGAATCTGCAGCGGGTACCGCGGCAGGGGGGAAAACCGGTCTGACGGCGATCACCGTTGGTGTTCTGTTCCTGCTGATCCTGTTCCTTTCTCCGCTCTCTTACCTTGTTCCTGCTTACGCAACGGCACCGGCGCTGATGTATGTTGGTTTGCTGATGCTGAGCAACGTGGCGAAAATCGACTTTACCGACTTCGTCGACGCGATGGCAGGACTGATTACCGCCGTCTTTATCGTGCTGACCTGTAATATCGTGACCGGTATTATGATCGGTTTTGCCACTCTGGTTATTGGCCGTATTGTTTCCGGCGAATGGCGAAAGCTGAATATCGGCACGGTGGTGATTGCCGTGGCGCTGGTTGCCTTCTACGCGGGCGGCTGGGCTATCTGATTCTTATTCGATAAAGATCCTCAAAACGGGTGGCTTTTGCCGCCCGTTTTTATTTTCAGAACACACTCGTTGTCTTTTGCGTTACTCTCGAGTAGATAGAATTGAGGCACGACGCCTCTCACCACTAATCATAAGAAACATCGCAAACAGGGAACGCATGGAAATCTTTTTTACCATACTCATCATGACCCTTGTGGTCTCGCTATCGGGGGTATTTACTCGCGTATTGCCCTTCCAACTCCCTTTACCCCTTATGCAGATCGCCATCGGCGCGTTGCTGGCGTGGCCGACGTTTGGTTTGCATGTGGAATTTGACCCTGAACTGTTTTTGGTTCTGTTCATCCCGCCGTTGCTGTTTGCCGATGGCTGGAAGACGCCAACGAGGGAGTTTCTGGAGCACGGACGAGAGATCTTCGGTCTGGCTCTGGCGCTCGTACTGGTTACGGTGGTCGGCATTGGTTTTATGATTTATTGGCTGGTCCCGGGGATTCCGCTGATCCCCGCTTTTGCGCTGGCCGCCGTGTTATCGCCAACCGATGCCGTTGCCCTTTCTGGCATTGTAGGTGAGGGGCGCATACCGAAGAAAATCATGGGCATCCTGCAGGGCGAAGCGTTGATGAACGATGCGTCTGGCCTGGTATCGCTGAAATTTGCCGTGGCCGTGGCAATGGGAACGATGGTGTTTACCGTTGGTGGTGCGACGGTTGAGTTCTTTAAGGTAGCGATTGGCGGCATCCTGGCGGGTTTTGTCGTCAGCTGGTTGTATGGCCGCTCTCTGCGCTTTCTTAGCCGCTGGGGCGGCGATGAGCCGGCAACGCAAATTGTTCTGCTGTTCCTGCTGCCGTTTGCTTCTTACCTGATTGCCGAACACATTGGTGTTTCCGGGATCCTCGCGGCGGTCGCAGCCGGGATGACGATAACCCGTTCAGGCGTAATGCGTCGTGCGCCATTGGCGATGCGCTTACGTGCTAACAGCACCTGGGCAATGCTGGAGTTCGTCTTTAACGGCATGGTCTTCCTGCTGTTAGGGCTGCAATTACCGGGGATTCTGGAGTCTTCTCTGGTGGCGGCAGAAGCCGATCCGAACGTTGAAACCTGGATGCTGTTTACCGATATCGTGCTGATTTATGTGGCGCTGATGCTGGTGCGTTTTGGCTGGTTGTGGACGATGAAAAAATTCAGTCTGCGCTTCCTGAAGAAAAAGCCGATGGAGTTTGGCTCCTGGACAACGCGTGAAATCCTGATCGCCTCCTTTGCGGGGGTTCGCGGGGCGATTACGCTTGCCGGTGTGCTCTCCATCCCGCTGCTGTTGCCGGATGGTAGCGGTTTCCCGGCGCGCTACGAGTTAGTATTCCTTGCCGCGGGCGTGATCCTGTTCTCGCTGTTTGTCGGTGTAGTGATGCTACCGATTCTGCTGCAACACCTGGAAGTGGCAGATCACTCGCAGCAACTGAAAGAAGAGCGGATAGCCCGCGCTGCGACGGCAGAAGTCGCGATTGTTGCTATCCAGAAAATGGAAGAGCGCCTGGCGGCGGACAGCGAAGAGAATATTGATAATCAACTGTTGACCGAAGTGAGCTCTCGTGTAATCGGTAACCTGCGCCGTCGCGTCGATGGACGTAACGATGTGGAAAGCTCATTACAGGAAGAGAACCTCGAGCGACGTTTCCGCCTGGCGGCATTGCGTTCAGAACGTGCAGAGCTTTATCACCTGCGCGCCACGCGCGAAATCAGCAATGAAACGCTGCAAAAACTGTTACACGATCTGGACTTGCTGGAAGCGTTGCTGATCGAGAACCAATAAACGGTTGTGCCGGATGCGCTACGCTTATCAGGCCTACGGAATCGAATTGTAGGCCGGATAAGGCGTTTACGCCGCATCCGGCACTTACGATTCTTGTGTTAACCAAAACCCTTCGCAGCATGTCAGCCACGCCTGGGCGCTGTGCGACAGATACACGCCTTCGCGCCAAATCATACCCAGTTGCCAGCGTAAATCACTCTCCAGCGGGATCCAGCGCAGGGTTTGCTTATCCAGGCGCTGGCAAATCGGCTCCGGTAAAATGGCGATACCGACGCCGGCTTGCACCATGGCCGCCAGAAAATCCCACTGCCCGCTGCGTACCGCGATGCGCGGCTTGACGTTGTGTTGGCTAAACAGCTCAAGCAATTGGCGGCTCAACGCGAAATCTTCGTTGTAGATCAGTAGCGGATGTTCCGCCAGTGCCTCGGGGGAAATGGATTCGCATGTTGTCCACTGGCCCGAGCGCGGGACCAGCACGCAGAGCGGATGGCTGAAAAGCGGCAAGGTTGCCAGTCCACTCTCTTCCTCGACCGGAAGGGCCGTCATTGCGACATCTAAATCACCGCTCATGACTGCCTGTTGGACGGTTAAGCCACCAAACTCCGATATTTTAAGCTCAACGCCGGGATAACGCTGGCGAAACAGGCTGATGGGACCTGCCATCAACATACCGACCATTGGCGGGATACCAAGGCGCAATAGCCCTTTGTTCAGATGATTAATGTCGCTAAGTTCGGCTTCAAGCTGGCGAAACTCGGCCAAAATCGCCAGACCGCGCTCAAAAACAACCTGTCCGGTATCGGTCAGCAACAGTCGCCGTCCGTCGCGGATTAACAGCGTGCAGTTCAGCTCGTCTTCAAGGTTCTTCAACATTTTGCTGATGGTGGGTTGGGTGACAAAAAGCTTCTCCGCTGCGCGGGTAAAGCTCTGCTGACGCACCACTTCAACAAAATATCGCAGCGTTCTGATATCCATGATTATTCCTTAAGACTATGCCTGCAATGAGTTTAATTCATTTCAGTCCTGGACGGGGGCTCTCTATACTGGCGCTCTCTATTTTTTAAGGACATACCCTCATGGCTGTGGCGATAAGCCGCGTGACGCCTGCTGTCATTCAACGACTCCAGATCCCCGTTCAGGTTCTGTTGTACGCAGGTCTCTTTGTATTTGCTCAATATCTTGTCTCCTGGCTGCATCTGCCGCTTCCTGCCAACCTGGTCGGGATGGTGCTGATGCTGGCGTTGATTGTTTGCCGGGTTATCCCGCTGAACTGGATTCGCGCAGGCGCTCGCTGGTTACTGGCTGAAATGCTGCTGTTTTTTGTTCCGGCGGTGGTGGCCGTCGTCAACTATACGCAGCTGTTGTTGGTCGATGGCTGGCGCATATTCGCGGTGATTGCGCTAAGTACGCTGATGGTGCTCGGCGCCACGGCGTGGGTGGTCGATAAAGTGTATCGCTATGAAATGAGCAGGTTAAACCGTGAGTAATTTCCAGCTAAGCGTGCTGTGTCTGGTGATTACGCTGGGCATCTACTTTGCCAACAAGCGTCTGTATCGCCGTTTTCGCAAATTGCCACTGATGCCGCTGGTTCTCACGCCAGCGTTACTGGTGCTGATGCTGGTGTTCGGGCATATCTCCTGGCAAAACTATATTGGTGAATCGCACTGGCTGTTGTGGCTGCTAGGCCCGGCAACCATTGCGTTTGCCGTTCCGGTCTATGACAACCTTGCGGTGATTAAGCGTCACTGGATGTCGCTGACGGCGGGCGTGGTGACGGCAACGCTGGTAGCCGTCACCAGTTCCGTGTGGCTGGCGCGTCTGTTTATGTTACCTGATGAGATCCAACGCAGTCTGGCGGTACGCTCCGTCACCACGCCGTTTGCGCTGGCGGCGGCAGAGCCGTTGGGCGGGCAGCCGGACCTGGTGGCGTTGTTCGTGGTGGTGACCGGCGTATTCGGCATGGCGGTCGGCGATGTTCTGTTTTTGCGCCTTTCCATTCGTGAAGGGATGGCGAAAGGTGCAGGGTTTGGCGCTGCATCGCACGGGGCAGGCACGGCGCGCTCTTATGAGCTCGGTCAGCAGGAGGGGGTGGTTGCCAGTCTGGTGATGATGCTTTCTGGCGTGGTGATGGTATTGGTGGCGCCGCTGGTCGCGAGAGTGATGTTTTGAGAAAGGATGCAATCCTCCGGCCCGAAGGCCGGAGGAGCAGGACGATTAGTGCGCGCGACCTTGTTCTACGCCGTACCCGGTCTGGGAACGGATGAACTGAGCACGGAACTGCTCGCGTTCGCGGTTACCTTCTTCTGAGTTATCGGTAGCAGAGAAGAACCAGATCCCGAGGAACGCAACGCTTATCGAGAACAGCGCCGGATATTCATACGGGAAAATGGCTTTTTCGTGACCGAGGATCTGGACCCAAATGGTTGGACCAAGAACCATCAGCACCACCGCCGTCAGCAGACCTAACCAGCCGCCCAACATCGCGCCACGGGTGGTCAGTTTTGACCAGTACATAGAGAGCAGGATGATCGGGAAGTTGCAACTGGCCGCGATGGCGAACGCCAGACCCACCATGAAGGCGATGTTCTGATTTTCGAACAGCACGCCGAGCACGATGGCAATCACACCCAATATCAGTACGGTAATTTTCGAGACGCGCAGTTCTTCACGTTCGGTTGCGCCTTTACGGAACACGTTAGCGTACAGATCGTGCGACACTGCCGATGCGCCCGCCAGCGTCAGACCGGCAACCACCGCCAGAATGGTGGCAAAGGCTACTGCTGAGATGAAGCCGAGGAACAGGTTACCGCCCACCGCGTTAGCCAGATGCACTGCCGCCATGTTGTTACCGCCGATCAGCGCGCCCGCGGCGTCTTTGTACACCGGATTAGCCCCTACCAGCATGATCGCGCCAAAGCCGATAATAAAGGTCAGGATGTAGAAATAACCCATAAAACCGGTGGCATAGAACACGCTCTTACGCGCTTCGCGAGCATCGCTGACCGTGAAGAAGCGCATCAGAATATGCGGCAAACCTGCCGTACCGAACATCAATCCAAGACCTAACGATAGAGCTGAGATCGGATCTTTTACCAGACCGCCCGGGCTCATAATCGCGGAGCCTTTCGGGTGTACCGCCATTGCTTCAGTGAACAGATTGTTGAAGCTGAAGCCGACGTGCTTCATGACCATGAAAGCCATAAAGCTGGCGCCGAACAGCAGCAGTACCGCTTTGATGATTTGCACCCAGGTGGTTGCCAGCATGCCGCCGAACAGCACGTACATCATCATCAGTACGCCAACCAGCACCACGGCGATGTGATAGTTCAGACCAAACAGCAGTTCAATCAGCTTACCTGCACCGACCATCTGGGCGATCAGATACAGCGCGACCACCACCAGCGATCCGCAGGCCGACAGAATACGGATGGGACCCTGCTTCAGGCGATAAGAGGCCACGTCGGCAAAGGTGTAGCGACCGAGATTACGCAGACGTTCAGCAATCAGGAACAGAATGATCGGCCAGCCGACCAGGAAGCCGAGCGAGTAAATCAGCCCGTCATACCCGGAAGTAAATACCAGCGCGGAAATCCCGAGGAACGATGCCGCCGACATATAGTCGCCCGCAATCGCCAGCCCGTTCTGGAAACCGGTGATGTTACCGCCGGCGGTGTAGTAGTCATTACGCGAACGTACGCGCTTAGACGCCCAGTAGGTAATACCGAGCGTAAAGATGACGAAAATCAGGAACATAACAATCGCCTGCCAGTTGGTTGGCTGGCGTTGAACTGCACCACTAATAGCATCCGCCGCGTTTGCGGCGAAGGGCAGCGTGGCGGCAAGCGCCGTCAGGACTCTCTTCATGATGCTTTAACCTCGTGCAGAACCGCATTGTTCAGGCGATCGAATTCGCCGTTGGCCCGCCAGATATAGATCCCGGTCAGGATGAAGGAAATGAGGATCACACCGACCCCAATCGGAATACCCCGGGTGACGCTGGTTCCCGCGTGTAGCGGTGTACCCAGCCAGCCAGGCGCAAAGGCAATCAGTAAAATAAAGCTGATATAAACTGCCAGCATGATGATGGACAGAATGGTGGCAAACCGTTGCCGTTTTTCAACTAATTCCCTGAAATGCGCACTGTCTTCTATCCGCTGATAAATTTGGTCATTCATCACAGAGTTCTCCAGAGGTCCCCCTTCGTCTTTCGCGCAGCAGGCACGACCTGTCTGCTGTCGCAGTCCGGCAACACGAAATCCTTTGGGGAGGTTTTTATATTTCCTTCCCGGTCAGGGGAGGGGTAGGGATAGGATTTGTAAGCCCGATAAGCAGCGCGCCATCGGGCATTTCACGGTTATGATTATGATGGCATCGCGATGGCCTGCTTTTCTTCGAGCAGTTTCTCTACCACGCCAGGATCGGCGAGGGTTGAGGTATCGCCCAGATTGCTGGTATCGCCGGCCGCGATTTTACGCAGAATGCGGCGCATAATTTTGCCGGAGCGGGTTTTCGGCAGTGAGTCGGTCCAGTGCAGCACGTCCGGGGTTGCCAGCGGGCCAATTTCTTTACGTACCCAGTTGCGAACTTCGGCGTACAGCTCAGGTGACGGCTCTTCGCCGTGATTCAGCGTAACGTAGGCGTAAATGGCCTGGCCTTTAATACTATGTGGAATGCCGACCACGGCGGCTTCGGCAATCTTCGGATGTGACACCAGCGCCGATTCGATTTCAGCCGTTCCCAGACGGTGGCCGGAGACGTTCAGCACATCGTCCACACGACCGGTTATCCAGTAATAACCATCTTCATCACGGCGTGCGCCGTCGCCGCTGAAGTACATGTTCTTGAAGGTAGAGAAGTAGGTTTGCTCAAAGCGTTCGTGATCGCCAAACAGCGTTCTCGCCTGACCCGGCCAGGAGTCGGTGATCACCAGGTTGCCTTCGGTCGCGCCTTCCAGCGGATTGCCTTCGTTATCGACAATCGCAGGCTGTACGCCAAAGAATGGACGGGTGGCGGAACCGGCTTTCAGCTCGGTAGCGCCCGGCAGTGGGGTGATCATAAATCCCCCGGTTTCGGTCTGCCACCAGGTATCAACGACCGGACATTTTTCGTTGCCAATCTTCTTCCAGTACCACTCCCATGCTTCCGGGTTAATCGGCTCGCCAACGGAACCGAGGATACGCAGCGAGGAGCGGTCAGTCCCTTCAATAGCCTTATCGCCTTCGGCCATCAGGGCGCGGATGGCAGTCGGCGCGGTATACAGAATATTGACCTGGTGCTTGTCCACAACCTGCGACATACGCGCCGGGGTTGGCCAGTTTGGCACGCCTTCGAACATCAGCGTGGTGGCGCCGCAGGCCAGCGGGCCGTACAGCAGGTAGCTGTGCCCGGTTACCCAGCCTACGTCAGCGGTACACCAATAAATATCGCCCTGATGGTAATCAAACACATACTTAAAGGTGGTGGCGGCGTAGACCAGATACCCGCCGGTAGTGTGCAGTACGCCTTTCGGCTTACCGGTTGAGCCAGAGGTATACAGGATAAACAGCGGATCTTCCGCGTTCATCTCTTCCGGCTGATGTTCTGAGCTGGCCTTCTCGATAAGATCGGACCACCACAGGTCGCGACCTTCCTGCCATTCCGTTTTTCCACCGGTACGTTTGAGAACGACCACATGTTCAACGGTCTTCACGTTCGGGTTTTTCAGCGCATCATCAACGTTCTTTTTCAGCGGGATACTGCGTCCGGCACGTACGCCTTCATCGGCGGTGATCACCAGACGTGAATTGGAATCGATAATACGTCCGGCAACGGCTTCTGGTGAGAAACCGCCAAAGATGACTGAATGCACTGCGCCAATACGGGCGCAAGCCAGCATGGCCACCGCAGCTTCCGGGACCATTGGCATATAAATAGCTACGACATCGCCTTTTTTAATCCCCAAATCAAGCAGGGTATTAGCAAAACGGCAGACATCGCGATGCAGTTCGCGATAGGTAATGTTTTTACTCTGGGTTGCATCATCGCCTTCCCAGATAATGGCGGTGCGATCGCCATTTTCCTGTAGGTGGCGATCAAGGCAGTTTGCGGCCAGATTCAGCGTGCCGTCTTCGTACCATTTAATAGATACGTTGCCAGGGGCAAAAGAGGTGTTCTTTACCTGGCTGTACGGCGTGATCCAATCAAGAATTTTTCCCTGCTCGCCCCAAAATGTGTCGGGATCGGTAATAGACTGTTGGTATTTCGCTTCGTACTGCTCCGGGTTTATCAGGCAACGGTCCGCAATATTTGCGGGAATAGCGTGTTTGTGTATTTGGCTCATGGCTTTTGTTCTCCTTGTAGGATGTTAATAATATGTCGCACAAACGTTAAATGTAGGGGCTTTGAGAGTTTTGTTTAGTATTTGGGCGACAGATCACGCAATAACCGAATTGTGCAAATTAGCGACAAACTGAATTTTGAAGAAAACTAGCAAAAATTGATTAAACCTCGCGATAACATGCGGTTATATAGAGAGTTTTGAAAAGGTGATCTGTGTCGGGTATAGACAAAAGAGTGAGGGGTTCGAGGGGGTGAATAACTCTAAAGTGGTATTTTACATACACTTACAATTGATTAAAAACAACATTTCTTGTGGGGTTTCTTGTTACAAATAGGGTGGAGCAATGTCATGACAGTATTGTGTGGTTGCTGTTATGGAAAACAATAAAAGAACCGCCATTGCAGATAATGGCGACATCTGGATGAGACCCCTATGGCAAGGACAAAATCACGCGTACGCCGTTTCTTCAGCCTGATATTACCGTTTTTATTTATTACTGCCGTTCATGCTGAGCAAACCTCTGTACCCGCAAAGACCGTCACCGTTGAAGCGAAGAATGAAATCTTCGCCCCTCAGCATCCCGATCAATACCTCTCCTGGAAAGCCACGTCTGAACAGTCAGCCCGTGAAGATGCGCTGGCAGAAGACCCTCGTCTGGTGATCCTGTGGGCGGGATATCCTTTCTCCCGCGATTACAACAAACCGCGTGGACACGCGTATGCGGTTACCGATGTGCGTGAAACGTTACGTACCGGCGCACCCAAAACGGCAGAAGATGGTCCGTTGCCGATGGCCTGCTGGAGCTGTAAAAGCCCGGATGTGGCGCGTCTGATCCAGAAAGACGGTGAAGATGGCTACTTCCACGGTAAATGGGCGCGTGGCGGCCCTGAAATTGTTAACAACCTTGGCTGCGGCGATTGCCATAACACCGCGTCACCAGACTTTGCCAAAGGCAAGCCAGAACTGACGCTGTCGCGCCCTTATGCAGAACGCGCGATGGAAACTATCGGCAAACCGTTTGAGAAAGCCGGTCGCTTTGATCAGCAATCCATGGTCTGCGGCCAGTGCCACGTGGAGTACTACTTCGACGGTAAAAACAAAGCCGTTAAGTTCCCGTGGGACGACGGTATGAAAGTCGAGAATATGGAGAAATATTACGATGCTATCGCGTTCTCCGACTGGACCAACTCTCTGTCTAAAACCCCAATGCTGAAAGCGCAGCACCCGGAGTATGAAACCTGGAGCGCAGGCATTCACGGTAAGAACAACGTGACCTGTATCGATTGTCACATGCCGAAAGTGCAGAACGCAGAAGGCAAAATCTACACCGACCATAAGATTGGTAACCCGTTCGACAACTTCCCACAGACTTGCGCCAACTGCCACACCCAGGACAAAGCGTCTCTGCAAAAAGTGGTCGCCGAGCGTAAACAAGCGATTCATGACCTGAAAATCAAGGTTGAAGATCAGCTGGTACATGCCCACTTCGAAGCGAAAGCCGCATGGGATGCGGGCGCAACGGAAGCCGAAATGAAGCCGATTCTGGAAGACATTCGCCACGCGCAATGGCGCTGGGATCTGTCGATTGCTTCTCACGGTATCCATATGCACGCCCCGGAAGAAGGTCTGCGGATGCTGGGTAGTGCGATGGATAAAGCCGCTGATGCGCGTACCAAACTGGTCCGTCTGCTGGCGACCAAAGGCATCACGCATGAAATCCCGTTACCGGATATTTCTACCAAAGAGAAAGCCCAGGCGGCGATTGGTCTGAACATGCAGCAAATCAACGCTGAGAAGCAGGACTTCATCAAAACGGTGGTTCCGCAGTGGGAAGATCAGGCGCGTAAAAACGGTCTGTTAAGCCAATAACCCCATTCCGCCCCGCAAGGGGCGGATAACTCAACGGAGTGAATATGAGCGTATTACGTTCGTTATTAACTGCTGGGGTGCTGGCGTCAGGTCTGTTCTGGAGCCTGAGCGGGATAACCGCCACGCCAACCCCGCAGGAGTCAGATCAACGCTGGACGGTTACCCAACAGCGTAATCCGGATGCCGCCTGTCTGGACTGTCACAAGCCGGATACCGAAGGCATGCATGGTAAGCATGCAGAAGTCATCAACCCGAATAACAAACTGCCGGTTACCTGCACCAACTGTCACGGCCAGCCGTCACCGAACCACCGTGAAGGGGTGAAGGATGTGATGCGCTTTAATGAGCCGATGTACAACGTGGAGCAGCAGAACAGCGTCTGTATGTCCTGTCACCTGCCTGAGCAGTTGCAAAAAGCGTTCTGGCCGCACGATGTCCACGTAACCAAAGTGGCGTGTGCCAGCTGTCACTCACTGCATCCGAAGCAAGACACGATGCAGACGCTAAGCGATAAAGGACGGATCAAGATTTGCGTCGATTGCCACAGCGATCAACGTAACAATCCGAACTTTAACCCAGCGTCGGTTCCGTTGCTTAAGGAGCATCCATGAGTTGCTCTCGTCGCCAGTTTATCACCGGCGTCGGCGCGCTGGTGGCAGTGAGCGGGACGGCGGGGCGCGTTGTGGCGAAGACGCTGAACATCAACGGTGTGCGTTACGGTATGGTTCATGATGAGTCTTTATGCATTGGCTGTACGGCCTGTATGGATGCTTGTCGGGAAGTTAACAACGTGCCGGAAGGCGTATCGCGTCTGACGATTATTCGCAGCGAGCCGCAAGGGACATTTCCTGATGTGAAGTATCGCTTCTTCCGTCACTCGTGCCAGCATTGTGACCATGCTCCCTGCGTTGACGTCTGCCCGACGGGGGCATCGTATCGCGATGCCGCCAACGGCATTGTGGATGTAAACCCGGATCTGTGCGTTGGCTGCCAGTATTGCATCGCCGCGTGTCCTTATCGTGTACGCTTTATCCATCCGGTGAGCAAAACGGCGGATAAATGCGATTTCTGCCGGAAAACCAACCTGAAAGCGGGCAAACAGCCCGCCTGCGTTGAGTCATGTCCGACGAAGGCGCTGACGTTTGGTAATCTGGACGATCCCAACAGCGATATCTCCCGCTTGTTGCAGCAGAAAACCACCTACCGTTACAAGCTGGCGTTGGGCACAAAACCGAAGGTCTACCGCGTTCCCTTTAAATTTGGGGAGGTGAGCCAATGACATCCGCTTCTGCATTTCATTTCGAATCACTGGTATGGGACTGGCCCATTGCCATCTATCTGTTCCTGATTGGTATTTCTGCCGGACTGGTCACGCTGGCAATTCTGCTACGTCGTTTCCATCCGGAGGCGGGCGGTTCAGACAGCACGCTGCTGCGCACCACGCTGGTGTTAGGGCCGGGGGCGATTATCTTCGGTTTGCTGATTCTGGTGTTCCACCTGACGCGTCCATGGACCTTCTGGAAACTGATGTTCCACTACAGCTTCACGTCGGTGATGTCGATGGGGGTCATGCTGTTCCAGTTGTACATGGTAGTGTTGGTGCTGTGGCTGGCAAAAATCTTTGAAAAAGAGGTGATTGCCCTGCAACAGCGCTTCGTGCCGCGACTGACGATAGTGTCAAAACTCCTGACGCTAATCACGCCGTTCCATCGCGCGTTGGAGACGCTGATGCTGGTGCTGGCAGTCCTGCTCGGGGCGTATACCGGGTTCCTGCTGTCGGCGCTGAAATCCTACCCGTTCCTGAATAACCCGATCCTGCCGGTGCTGTTCCTGTTCTCCGGGATCTCTTCCGGTGCGGCGGTGGCGCTGATCACCATGGCGTTACGTCATCGTAGCAATCCGCACAGTACGGAAGCGCACTTTGTGCATCGCATGGAAGTCCCGGTGGTATGGCTGGAGATCTTCCTGCTGGCGGCGTTTTTCGTCGGTCTGGCGCTGGGCGATGACGGCAAAATGCGCGCGCTGGCGGCGGCACTGGGCGGCGGATTCTGGACCTGGTGGTTCTGGCTGGGGGTTGCCGGGCTTGGGCTGATACTGCCGATGCTGCTAAAACCCTGGGCCAACCGCAGTTCGACGTTTCATGGCGTGCTGGCAGTGTGCGGCGCCAGCCTGACCGGCGTACTGCTGCTGCGCTTTTTTATTCTCTATGCGGGTCAGCTAACCGTTGCGTAAGGTGATATCTGGACGTTCTCCTTCCTGAAGCCGGTTTTCTGGCACTGTTATTAAGCCTCGGGGTCAACGTGTTGACCCCGCTTGCCGTGTTGGTGGGTGTCCGCCAGCGCTGGCAGGGCGTGATGCGCCTGGCAAGCGTGGGCGTGTGGATGCAATTTGCCCTGCTGCTGCTGGCCTTTGCCATTCTGGTATTCTGCTTTCTGACCAGCGACTTTTCGGTGGTCTACGTTGCTCAGCACAGCTACAGTCTGCTGCCGTGGGGATTAAAACTGGCGGCAGTATGGGGCGGTCATGAAGGATCGCTGCTGCTGTGGGTGCTGTTTCTTTCCGGCTGGAGCGCGCTGTTCGCTTTTCGCTATCGGCGTGATTCCGACGCGCTGTTTCCGCTGACGCTCAGCATCCTTTCAATGATAACGGCCCTGCTGCTGCTGTTTGTGGTGGTATGGTCCGATCCGTTTGTGCGCATCTTCCCGCCAGCCATTGAAGGGCGTGACCTTAATCCGATGCTGCAACATCTCGGGTTAATCCTCCATCCGCCGCTGCTGTACCAGGGTTACGGGGGGTTAATGGTGGCGGCAGGCGTGGCGCTGGCCTCGCTGCTGCGCGGTGACTTTAACGCACAAAGCGCCTGGGTGTGCTGGCGCTGGGCTTTACCCGGCTGGTGTGCGTTGACGCTGGGCATTATCCTTGGTTCCTGGTGGGCGTACTGCGAGCTGGGTTGGGGCGGCTGGTGGTTCTGGGACCCGGTAGAAAACGCTTCCTTATTACCCTGGCTTTCCGCCAGCGCGCTGCTGCATAGCTTGTACATCACGCGCCAGCGCGGGATCTTCCGTCACTGGTCGCTGCTGCTGGCGATCGTCACGCTGATTTTATCGCTGCTGGGGACGTTGATTGTGCGTTCCGGCATTCTCGTTTCGGTACATGCCTTCGCGCTGGATAACGTTCGTGCCGCGCCGCTGTTTGCGCTGTTTACCGTGTTGAGTCTGGCGTCGCTCGGGTTGTACGCCTGGCGGGGCCAGCAAGTCCGGCAGAATGCTCGTTTTGGCGGTTGGTCACGCGAGATGCTGATTCTGGTTGCGCTGCTGCTCTTTAGTGCGGTGCTGCTGATTGTGCTGATTGGCACGCTCTACCCGATGATTTACGGGCTGTTCGGCTGGGGGCGGCTTTCCGTGGGCGCACCGTACTTTAACCGCGCTACGCTGCCCTTTGGCCTACTGATGCTGCTGGTTATTGTGCTGGCAATGGTCAGAAGCCGCAAAGTGTCTTTCCGCATCCAACTTCCGGCACTGCTGGCGCATGCCGGAGTGCTGGTGTTTGCGGCGGGGATCGTCTTTTCCAGCGGTAGCCGTCAGGAGATAAGCCTGAACCTGAGCCCTGGGCAGCAGGTGGAACTGGCAGGCTACGTTTTCCGTTTTGAGCGTCTGGACCTGGAAGCAAAAGGTAACTACACCAGTGAAAAAGCGCAGATCACACTGTGGCAGGATGAGAAACGCATTGGCAGCCTGCAGCCAGAAAGGCGCTTCTATGCCGCGCGCCGTCAACAGATGATGGAGCCGGGGATCCGCTGGAATCTGTTACATGACTGGTACGCGGTGATGGGCGAAAAAACCGGAGCGGACCGTTATGCCATGCGCTTGTACGTGCAGACCGGCGTGCGCTGGATTTGGGGGGGAGGACTGCTGATGGTATTTGGCGCGCTGCTCAGCGGCTGGCGGGGAAGGAAGCGTGATGCGTAAATCAATCACAGCGTTGCCGGATGGCGGTGTAAATGCCTTATCCGGCCTACAAGGTGCGCAAACCGTAGGCCGGATAAGCGCAGCGTCATCCGGCAGAAAGTTTTTACTCTTAACGATCGTCTTGTTTTTCATCACGTTCTCTACGCATGCCCAGGTTGTGGATACATGGACGTTTGCCAACCCGCAACAGCAGGAGAAAGCGCTGTCTATTGCCAGCCAACTGCGGTGTCCACAGTGCCAAAACCAAAACTTACTGGAATCCAATGCGCCAGTGGCGGTCAGTATGCGTCATCAGGTTTACAGCATGGTTGAAGAGGGGAAAAACGAAGCAGAGATCACCGCCTGGATGACCGCGCGTTACGGTGATTTTGTGCGTTATAACCCCCCACTGAATGAGCAAACACTGCTGCTATGGGCGCTACCGTGCGTGTTATTGCTACTGGTGGGCGTGGCGATTTGGCGAGTGAGAGCGCGCCAGCGTACCGAGGAGGATGAGCGATGAGTCAGTCTGAACGCGGCGTGGTACCGTTTCGTCCGATGCCGGTGAAACGGCTGGTTGCCGCGGTTGCGATGATGGTGATTGCCTGCATCGGCGGTTATCTGTTAACACCAAAATGGCAGGCTGTCCGTCAGGAGCAAGCACGACTGGCCGACCCATTACACGCGTTCTCTGATGAAAATATTCAGGAAAAACAGCTGCTGTCTTTGCAGTCGCAGATTCGTACCACTCCACAGGACGGTGTGTTATGGGCGCAACTAGGGGAATATTATCTTTGGCAAAATGCGTATCACAATGCACTGCTGGCCTATGAGCAGGCGTTGCGTTTTCGGGGGGAAAACGCCGAAATCTATTCGGCGTTGGCGACGGTATTGTATTACCAGGCCGGGCAGCATATGACACCGCAAACGCGCGAAATGATCGATAAATCCCTGGCGCTGGACGGTAACGAAGTCACCGCGCTGATGCTGTTGGCTTCCGATGCGTTTATGCAGGCTGATTACGTACAGGCGATTTCAGTGTGGCAAAAAGTAATGGATTTAAACTCGCCGAGGGTGAATCGTGCGCAGTTGATCGACTCCATTAATATGGCGAAATTGTTGCAGAATCGGCAAAAATAAATTTGTTTTTTTTGTGATTTGCATCATTTTGCCTGTTTAAAAAACAGGCAGTTGAACAAGTGGGCAAAAAAAACTCATGGAAGAACTTCTTCATTTTTTATCAAATAAAAATTCTTTTATAACAAAAAGTTATTCATGATTACCGATATAAACTCGTGTTTTTATGCATAATTTCAGCTAAACCCCCTGTTCTGAAAGGCTTGCGCGAGATAGCGTGCAAATGATAATGATAATAAGCGTTAAAAAACTCTATAAACGAACGCAACACAAATCATACCCTTTCAGTATGTACTGTTCTCGCATTTTTATATGCGGAATAGCGCTCCATCGAGGAAGTCCGTTGTTATGAAAAATTTGAAAGTCAGCCTGGCATGGCAGATCCTCATCGCCATGGTGCTGGGCATTTTGCTGGGGAGTTACCTGCATTACCATAGTGACAGCCGCGAATGGCTGGTGTTAAACCTGTTGCAACCGGCGGGTGATATCTTTATCCACCTGATTAAAATGATCGTCGTGCCCATTGTGATTTCCACGCTGGTTGTCGGTATCGCCGGGGTGGGGGATGCAAAACAGCTGGGCCGTATTGGCGCCAAAACCATTATCTATTTCGAAGTGATCACCACCGTGGCGATTATCCTCGGTATTACGCTGGCGAACGTATTCCAGCCAGGTACCGGCGTTGATATGTCGCAACTGGCAACCGTGGATATTTCGAAATATCAAAGCACAACGGCAGAGGTGCAGAGTCATGCACATGGCCTGATGGGCACAATTTTGTCACTGGTGCCGACCAACATCGTTGCGTCGATGGCGAAAGGTGACATGCTGCCGATTATCTTCTTCTCGGTGTTGTTCGGTTTAGGTCTGTCGTCCCTGCCTGCCACGCACCGTGAACCGCTGGTTACCGTGTTCCGCTCTATTTCAGAAACCATGTTTAAAGTGACCCACATGGTTATGCGCTACGCGCCGGTCGGTGTCTTTGCGCTGATCGCCGTCACGGTCGCGAACTTTGGTTTCGCCTCCTTGTGGCCGCTGGCGAAGCTGGTGCTGTTGGTGCATTTTGCCATCCTGTTCTTTGCACTGGTGGTGCTGGGTATCGTGGCGCGTGTCTGTGGTCTGAGTATCTGGATCTTAATCCGTATCCTGAAAGATGAGCTGATTCTGGCGTATTCAACCGCCAGTTCTGAGAGCGTACTGCCGCGTATTATTGAGAAAATGGAAGCCTACGGCGCACCGGCATCAATCACCAGCTTTGTGGTACCGACCGGTTACTCATTCAACCTGGATGGTTCAACGCTGTACCAGAGTATTGCGGCTATCTTTATTGCCCAGTTGTACGGTATTGACCTGTCATTGTGGCAGGAAATCGTGCTGGTACTGACGCTGATGGTAACCTCGAAAGGGATTGCGGGCGTGCCAGGCGTCTCCTTCGTCGTACTGCTGGCTACGCTTGGCAGCGTCGGGATCCCGCTGGAAGGTCTGGCGTTTATCGCCGGTGTTGACCGTATCCTCGACATGGCGCGTACTGCGCTGAACGTGGTGGGTAACGCGCTGGCGGTACTGGTAATCGCCAAGTGGGAACACAAGTTTGACCGCAAGAAAGCGCTGGCTTATGAGCGCGACGTGCTGGGCAAATTTGATAAGACCGCCAATCAGTAATTAATGAAAGATTGCCGGATGGCGCTACGCTTATCCGGCCTACGGGAAGCTGTGATCTGTAGGCCGGATAAGGCGCTAGCGCCGCCATCCGGCACTACAAACCATTACCCGTTTGTTAACTTATCAAACTCTTCACAGCCGGTATCGAACCCTTCTGTACAGCTCAGATTCAGCCAGTGCAGCGCCTTCTGTTTATTCTTTTCAATAAAACCCTGCTCACCGTTTAAGAACATCATCCCAGCCCAGTATTCGGAATACCCGGTGCGAGAAATGGCCGAGCTGCGCTTGAAATACCATGTGGCCTTTTCATCGTCGGCAGGAATACCCACGCCATTGGCGTAGATCAGTCCGAGCAGCATTTGCGCATCGACAGTGGAGTCGTTTTCCAGATTTTCCGAGGCGTTTTGCAGCAATCTAATCGCTTTGGGGTAATCTGTGCGTCCAGCCTGCGTGTTCACCAGAATTCTCGCCAGCGTAATTTCCCCCGCCTTACTGCCTGCCTCGGTCGCTTTTTCGGCCAGCGTTTTGGCTTGTGGATAATCCAGACTGACCGGGTTGGTTATCTTAATTTGCGCCAGTAAGGCCCAGGCATCCGCATCACCGTTGTCGGCTGCTTTTTGCGCCCAGTACTCGGCTTTGCTCAAATCGCCTGAACTAAACCAGGTATCGGCGAGAAAGTATTGTGCGCGTCGGTCTCCTGCCTCAGCGGCCTGTAAGTACTGGCTTCCTGGCTCAGTATCACTGGCATGGGCAAAGAATGTCATCAAGAACATCAATGCAATGAGTTGTTTCATTTTGAGTTTTATTTAGGGTACGGAATGAACAGTATAAAGAGATCGTATGGATAAAAAAACAGCCTCCGGGCGGAGGCTGTTGCAGAACAGGTACGAAAATGGACTAACCCATCGCGCTTTCGCGCAGGCTGGCTTTCAGCTTGGTGTACTCATCAATCACATACTGTTCGGCGGCGCGCTGATCGGCAATGCGTTCAACGTTAACGGCACAGTACTTGTACTCCGGCGTTTTGGTAATCGGGCTTAAGTTCTCGGTTACCAGTTCATTACATGCGCCAATCCACCACTGGTAGGTCATGTAAATTGCGCCTTTGTTTGGACGATCGCTGACTGCCGCACGGGTAATGACCCGACCTTTACGCGAGTTCACCCACACCAGCTCTTCATCCTGGATACCCAGGCGTTCTGCGTCGGCGGTGTTGATCTGGGCATAGCCCGGTTCATCCGCCAGCGCGGCCAACGCCGCACAGTTACCGGTCATCGAACGGCAAGAGTAGTGGCCGACTTCACGCACCGTAGACAGTACCATTGGGTACTCTGGGGTGAGTTTGTCGATTGGCGCTACCCAGTCGCAGGTGAAGAACTGCGCCAGGCCGTTCGGGGTGTCGAACTTCTCTTTGAAGAGGTAAGACGTACCCTGGTCAGCTTCTGAGGTGTCGCGGCAAGGCCATTGGATATAACCCAGTTCACCCATCTTCTCGTAAGTGGCACCGTAGAAATCCGGGCACAGATGACGCAACTCGTCCCAGATTTCCTGGGTGTTGTTGTAGTGCATCGGATAGCCCATACGGGTGGCGATTTCACTGATAATCTGCCAGTCCGTTTTCAGATCCCACTTCGGCTCAACGGCTTTAAAGAAACGCTGGAAGCCACGGTCAGCCGCGGAGAAGACGCCTTCATGCTCGCCCCATGACGTAGACGGTAAAATAACGTCTGCGGCAGCGGCGGTTTTGGTCATGAAGATATCCTGCACGATGACCAGTTCCAGATCCTCAAAGCCTTTGCGCACTGCGGAGAGTTCAGCGTCGGTCTGTAATGGATCTTCACCCATAATGTAGGCCGCACGAACTTCGCCATGGGCCGCACGGTGCGGCAGCTCGCTGATGCGATAGCCGGTATGTGCAGGCAGGCTTTCCACGCCCCAGGCTTTGGCGAATTTCTCGCGGTTAGCCGGATCTTTCACGTACTGATAGCCCGGATAGGTATCCGGCAGCGCGCCCATATCACATGCGCCCTGAACGTTGTTCTGGCCACGAACCGGGTTAACACCGACGCTTGGCTTACCGAGGTTACCGGTCAGCATTGCGAGGCTGGTCAGTGAACGCACGGTTTCCACGCCCTGATAAAACTGGGTAACACCCATGCCCCACAGGATGGCCGCGCTTTTCGCCGAAGCATACATACGTGCAGCCTGACGGATATCCTGCGCGCTAACGCCAGTAATATCTTCGACGGACTCCGGCGTGTAGCCTTCGACAATTTTGCTGTACTCTTCGAAGCCTTCCGTACGCGAGGCGACGAACGCCTGGTCGTACAGTTTTTCTTCGATGATGACGTGACCCATAGCGTTAAGCAGCGCGATATTCGAGCCGTTTTTCAACGCGATGTGCATGTCGGCAATACGCGCGGTTTCAATTTTGCGCGGATCGCAGACGATGATTTTCGCCCCGTTACGTTTAGCGTTAATCACGTGATTCGCCACGATAGGGTGGGAATCCGCCGGGTTATACCCGAAGATGAACACTAAATCTGTGTTATCAATTTCATTGATAGCATTACTCATTGCGCCGTTACCGACCGATTGGTGCAGACCTGCAACCGATGGGCCGTGTCAGACGCGAGCGCAGCAGTCGACGTTATTGGTACCAATAACGGCGCGCGCGAATTTTTGCATTACATAGTTGGTTTCGTTACCCGTACCGCGAGATGAACCGGTCGTCTGAATGGCGTCCGGGCCATACTTCGCTTTGATGGCGCTCAGACGAGTGGCGACGTAATCAAGCGCTTCATCCCAGGAAACGGATTCCAGTTTGCCGCCACGCTGGCGACGGATCATGGGGGTTTTCAGGCGAGGGGTCAGGATCTGGGTATCATTGATAAAATCCCAGCCATAGTAGCCCTTCAGACACAGGGTACCCTGGTTGGTTTTCCCCTGCGCCGCTTCAGCCCGGACGATTTTGCCGTTATCGACCACCAGGTTGATTTTGCAACCTGATGCGCAATATGGGCAAACCGTGACGACTTTTTTCATCGGTCTCGCTCCAGTTAATCAAATCGCGCATACGCGCTTGTCGTTTTCGTTATGCATCTTTTATGCCATGTTTTTATCAGGGGTATCAGCCGATAATACGGGTGAAATTTGCGCAAAACCCTGACGAAAAACAGGCTGTCGTCATATTTGACGTGACGAATCTCCAGTACGTGACGCCCCGGCAGTGTGACCGAGGTTATGTTTCCCACACGTCCTTGTGCCTTATCGCTGTCACTCTGTGCAGAATCAATCACACTCATTTAAGTTGGCCAGAAATGGGGAGGAACGATGAAGCCAGCCATACTGGTTGTGGATGATGACGAGGCAATCTGCACACTGCTCCAGGATGTGCTGAGTGAACACGTCTTTGCGGTGACCGCCTGTCACACCGGGCAGGATGCGCTGCGCTGCATTGATGCTCAGCCGGATATCGCGCTGGTATTGCTGGACATGATGTTGCCCGATATTAATGGCCTGATGGTGCTGCAGCAGGTGCAAAAAATAAGGCCGGGATTGCCGGTGGTGATGCTGACAGGGTTAGGTAGTGAATCGGATGTGGTTGTGGGGCTGGAAATGGGCGCTGACGATTACATCGGTAAACCGTTCAATGCCCGGGTGCTGGTGGCGCGGGTAAAAGCCGTGCTCAGACGTGTCGGTGTGTTAACACCCGAAAGCAGCGGCCCACAAACTACGGGGTTATCCTTTAATGGCTGGCATCTGGACACCGCGGGTTGCCAGCTTCGTAATCCTCAGCAATTGAAGGTGGATCTGACGCAGGGTGAATACAGTCTCCTGTTGGCGCTGGCGCAAAATGCCCGTCGGGTACTCAGCCGTGAGCAATTGCTGGAGTTGACGCGCAGCGACAGCGTTGAGGTGTTTGACCGCACCATTGATGTGTTAATCATGCGCTTGCGGCGAAAAATAGAGATTAACCCGCACCAACCGATGTTGATCAAAACCCTGCGCGGGCTGGGCTATGTATTCGCCGCCGACGTGCAGCATCACGATAAGGCGGCGTGATCGTGTGCAGTTGCCGGATGCGGCGTAAACGCCTTATCCGGCCTACAAAAGCGATAACGACCTCGTAGGCCTGATAAGCGCAGCGCATCAGGCGTCAGCCATTGCGGCCTTTAACTCTGCCAGCGTTTTCGCGCCGTCTATCGCATTGGCGCACAACAAACTGGCTCGCGCACAGGCGTGTGCCAGCCTGATACTGTCCGCCAGCGACCAGCACTCGTGGCAGCCATACAAAAATCCGGCGCAAAACGCATCTCCTGCCCCGACGCTGCCGACGATCTCCTCCTGCGCCAGATATTGTGACGGGACCCAGGCGCCAGCCTGATCCGGACTTTCCCCCCATGCGCCTTCCGGACAGTGGATCACCACCCGCTGGCGCACACCCGCATCCAGCAGTTCACGGGCGGCGGTAGCGATGTGCGGGATATGCAACTCGCTGTTGGGCTGGCGGATCTCCAGCCCGCTGAATTCCCCGGCTTCCAGTTCATTGATCACCAGATAGTCGAGATGGCGCAGCGCGGGCATCACCAGCGGCTGGTAGCGTGGATCGCCTTTACGTGAAACCAGATCCAGCGACGTTTCAAAGCCATTTTCACGCATTTGTGCCAGTAGTCGTGCGCTTCGCGTGCCGTACTCTTCATCTGGCATGTCCAGGCTGTCGAGCAGCAGCAGATAGCCCAGATGGAAGATTTTCATCGAAGTATCCAGTTGCTCAAAAGCGGGCAGATCCAGCAGCCGATTAGCGCCGGGCGAATGAAAAAATGTGCGCTGACCGCTCGGGTCGGTCATCACCTGCGACATTGATGTAGGGGCTGATGTTGTGCGCTGAACATGCTGGCGATTAACGTGATACTGTTCCAGCATCGCCATGATGTAATCGCCATCGCTGTCCTTGCCAATTAAGCCCACCGCCTGCAGCGGCAGTCCGGTGTGCATTTTTGCCAGCGTTAGCAGCACGTTCAGCGGCGCACCGCCGGTGGCGCGTTCGCTACGGGTGATCTCCGCAAGCCAGCCACGCTCCGGCCACTGCACAATCTGATGTACATGATCGACCAGCATGTTGCCTGCGGCGATAATGCCTTTACGTTCCATCAGATTTGCCCCGCGCTGCCAAAAATACGCATCTGTTCTGAAACGGTATCGGTAATGGCCTCTTCAATGCCGAGCAGCAGTTCGGCGAATTCGTCGTACAGCGGCTGACGATTCGCCATCCGCGCCTCCACTGCCGACAGCGCCGCCTGCGACATGCCGGTATAGAAGTTGATTTTGTGAATGCCAAGCTCGATTGCCCGACGGAAATCGTCGTCGCTGATCCCGGAACCGCCGTGAAGTACCAGCGGGATCGCCGCCTGCTGGCGAATGGCGTCCAGACGCGGGAAGTCGAGTTTGGGTTCGCCTTTATATTTGCCGTGCGCATTGCCAATGGCGACAGCCAGCGCGTCAATCCCGGTTCTGTCGACGAAATCACGCGCCATCATCGGGTCGGTAAATAGCGACTCGTCGGCATGACCGTACAGCGCGCCGCCCTCATCACCGCCCACAGCGCCCAGTTCTGCCTCCACCGATACGCCGACGGCGTGGCACATCTTCACCACTTCGCGGGTTTGACGGATATTATCTTCATACTCCAGCGTGGATCCATCGAACATCACTGAACTGAAACCTAAGCGTAGCGCCCGCACCACCGACTCAAAGTGCAGGCCGTGATCAAGGTTCAGCACCACTGGAATGTCATGCCGCGCAGCTTCGAACTTGACTGCTTCGACCAGAGAATCCAGCGAGATATATTTAAAATGCACTTCGGCGATATTGATGATAAACGGCGAACGTTCCTGCTTTGCCGCGGCAAATAGCGCACGCAGAAAGTGTGAGTCCAGAACGTTAAATGCCCCTAAGGCATAGCGGTGCTCGCGGGCATGGGCAAGCCCATCGGCGAGAGAGATCAACGGCATAATGCGCTCCTTGGTTAGCGGAACAGGCGATATTCGTTGCACAGCACTAGCAGCGCCGGTTCGTCTTCTTCAATGTCGTTGTAGCGGGAAATCGGTTGCAGAAAATGGTTGTCGTGGTCGTCGTCATTAACAGAAGAGGCCTCGCCAACCAGTACGTCGCCAAAACCTTTTTCCGCCCAGAAGCTGTGATACAGGCCCGGCGGCAGGCAGATGCTCTCACCCGGTGTCAGGCGTAGTTGGCTGCCCGCGGCATGGGTTTGTCGGCAGCCATCAATGACCACATTAACGTCGCTGTCCTCCGTTTGTTCCCTGATACCGGCGTTCCACAGTTCGACAATCAGATTGCCGCCACCGCGATTGATGATGTCTTCACGCTTGCGCCAGTGAAAATGCATCGGCGTAACCTGGGCATCGCGAACATGCATGATTTTCTCGGCGTAGCATTTCTCGTATGGCATACCTTTTGGCGAGCCGTTGCGCAGGGTGAATAGCGTTAAGCCCTGAGCGGCGAAATTGTTGCCGCCAAATGCGGTGACATCCCAACCCAATTTGAGGTCAAAGACTTCGCTCCAGGCGGAAGCATCAAGTTTTCGCCATTGCGTAGGTGGGAAACTGGCGAAAGGGGGAAGGTGCACGTCGTGCAGGGAAAAAAACTGGCGTGTGTGGCCAAGGATTTCGTTTATTGCGGAGCGTTTCATTGATTCTCCTGTGGCTGATAAGATGACCTTTATGCGGCCCTCTCTCAAAGGAGGAGGGCGAAAATCAAAAGCTTTCCCATAGATCAAATGGGACACCATCCGGTTACCTCTCCCTCACAGCAGAACAGGGAATAGTTATATTTTATTGTGTTTTTTTAAGAGAGGATGTGATTCATTCAATAAAATAATAAATAAACAGGATTTTTCTATAAATGTTATTGTAAATCATTAACTTAATAATTTATTTTTTTTGGCGTTTCTCAGTTTTTGGAACCATTTGGATTTGTCTGCTGGATTGTTGCCTTACCATGAAAAAAACGAATACTGCACTATATAAACCGTTTTGTTAAAAAACGATGCTATTGAATATAAAATCGCACCAGTTAACCGTTTATTTATATGTCAGGGTTATATTACATGTTTAATTAATGATAATTAACTCACTTTCCAGATTTGTTTTTAGTAAAAATATCCCTTTTTTATTATTATTGATATACTGACTGGACTTTATTTCTTATGTGTTACTTTCTTTTGGTAAGGGATGCAATAATGAAAAAAGGTTCAGGATTCTATAATCTGGAAGGTATAGTTTCAGATGATAGTATAAATAAATACTTATTAACCCTCAGGGGGACGGTCAGTTTAGGTGTGCTTGATGTTGAATCAATCGACGGAAATGAAAATTTAAGTAAACCATATAGTTATAAAATCACATTCACCTCTAAGCTTAAAGATATCCTTCCTGAATCTCTTCTTAATATTGAAGCCTCGCTACAAATCAGAGCCCCTAATAATAAATGGAGTAAATATATCCAGGATTCTGCTATGTGGATCAATGAGCGGCAAATAGAAGGGATGATCACATCATGTTCACTTATTAGCACTTCAGCGGACGAATCACTGTACGAAATCAGGCTGGAGCATAAGCTCGCATTACTCTCGCGATGCAAGCGTTCGGCCGTTTATTTGAATACAAGCGTTCCTAAACTGGTCACGAAGATCCTCAAAGAGCATGTTTTTGCCGATTATGAGTTCGACTTTGATGAGCTTCTTTGTACCTATCCTGACCGGGAAATGATTGTCCAGTGGGAGGAATCAGATTTAGCGTTTATCAGCCGCATCCTGTCAGAAGTTGGGATCTGGTTCAGAATTGAAAATCATCATGCCGTTCCGCACATTATGGTGCTTATCTTCAGTGATTCACAAAGCCGGTACATCTTCGATCAAAAGATTATGCATGCATCTCATGCGGGTCTGACAGCAAATGATTACGCGATCGATAAGCTGGTATCAAAGCACAACGTTGTTTCCGCAGCCGTTAAAGTAAAGAACTTTGACTACCGGCTTGCCAATTCGCTCATACTCAATGCTGATGCCGAGGAAGCTGAACAAACGTCGATGACGTATGGAGTGGATTATCGCTATGCGGATATTCATCACCAGCCGGGATCGAAATTTGCGGAGGAACAACCGGGCGAATCGAGCTGGTTCTACGCCAAACTGCATCACGAAATTATTCTTAATAATCAGTCCGTTTTAAGCGGCGTGACCACCAGTCCGTCGATCGTGCCAGGTATGGTGCTTAACATCGACGGTACCATTCCGCAGGCGTTCACTTCGGGCTTTGTGGTAACGGCAATGCGAGTGACGGGCAGGCGTGATGCAGCCCTGCAATCCCAACTGTTCGGTATTCCTTACAATGAGCGCGTTTGCTTTCGACCGCAGCCGCTACCCCGACCGCGTATCGCGGGTACGGTTCCGGCAATTGTTTCATCCCGAATAGACAATGACCAATATGCCCACATCGATCTGCAGGGTCGCTATTGGGTGAAGTTTGATTTTGACCTCGACCAGCACAGGCAAGGCTATGAAAGTATGCCCGTCCGTCTGGCGCGAGTTTATGCCGGCGATACTTACGGTCATCACTTCCCGCTCATTCAGGGAGCGGAAGTCGCCATTGCGTTTGAAGGTGGCGATCCGGAAAGACCTTTCATTGCCCATGCCCTGCATCATGCGCCAAAGCCGGACCCCGTCACCAGCCGCAACAATACCCGCAACGTCATCCGCACTGCGGGTCTTAATAAGCTGCGGATGGAAGACCGGCGCGGACAGGAACACGTCAAGTTAAGTACCGAGTACGCTAAAACCCAGCTGAACATGGGCCATCTTGTTGATGCGGGTGGTAAGCCGCGCGGTGAAGGCGCAGAACTGCGCACCGATGACCGGGCTGTTTTGAGAGCCGCAAAGGGAATATTGCTGACGACAGAGGCGCAGCCAAAAGCCCAGGGCCAGCAGCTCGACATGAACGCAGTCGTTCAACAGCTACAGGCAGCCCTTGTGCTGGCAACTTCTCTTCAGCAAAGCGCCCTGACGGCGCAAGCGTTAAACGTTGAAATGGAGCAACAGCAGCAGCTTAACGCCGCGCTTGAACAGCTCACTCGCTCGGGGCTGGTGGCCTATGCCGATCACGGTATGGCTCTGCTCACACCGGAAACCATGGCGCTGTCGGCAAACAAAGATCTGTCGCTGAACGCGGCCAACAACGGCAGTTTTAACGTTTTTAAGAAACTCTCCATGGCAGTCGGGCAGGGGTTATCGCTTTTCAGCAGAGCGATCGGGATCAAAATTATCGCCGCAAAAGATGATATTTCCGTCCAGGCACAGCGCGGGGAAATGGGCCTGCTTTCCGATCAGCATTTTCATATTCAGAGTATGAACGGCAACGTAACCATCAGCGCCAAAAAGAATATTCAGTTGCTGTGTGGAGGCGGCGGTATTCGAATAAATGAAGATGGCTCAGTAAAAATATTCTCTCCCACGAAAGTGCAGCTCAAAGGCACCACGCTTGACTGGAGCGGGCCGGAATCCGTTAAAGATAAATCCCCTGTTTTTCAGGAAGACCAGTTTCACCGCCGTATTAAATTACATGGTTATGGAAATACGGACGATGTTCTGAAAAAGACAAAATTCAGACTGACTAAGGCCTCTGGTGAAATCATTGAAGGTGTTACCGACGATGAAGGCATGACGCCGTTACTGGATATGACGGAAATGGATGAAATGAAAATGGAGATTTTGCCAAATGAGTAACAGTCCCTTTAATCCGCGAGTCGTGGCGACAGGTGTACAAGGCGTGCCTAAATCCACCGGCGGAAAAATGGCCGTCTGCGAAGTGGCGGTTAAAAACCCTATGCCCTGTATTGTGATCCTTGTTCATGGCGTCAACGATGTGGGCGAGGCGTATCAAAATCAGGAGCAGGGGATTATTGCCGGCCTGAATGAACGTATGGGCCGCACGGATATGTATCCGCATGAATGGCATCAGTACAAAATGGATATGGGGGATGGCGAGCAGCAGCAGGTGAAAATGCCCGGGCGCAGTCCGGTGATCCCATTTTACTGGGGATATAAACCTGTTGACCATGCAACGTATATTGACGATCAGCGGCGTTACCGCGATGAGCGGGCTAAATCAGGAGACGCCGCAAAACTGCCTTATAACGCCTACCAGGAAGATGACAACGCAACGCTGGCAAAGTTAGGACACATTCCTCAAACCACGTTGAAATTTCAGAATGATAATTTCGGCAACGTGCTGGACGATGTGTACGCCAAAGGCGGGGGGACCTTTGCCAATGCGACAACCACTATTCCGGATATGCTAGGCCCTGGCTCCGGCGGCCCTGCGAACGCTGCGGCAGGATTTGCTTCATTTCATCTGAATGCCGGGGATTTTACGCATCCTATTTATGATAACCCGCACCGAATTTATCAGTTTTTTGCCGCGCAGCGGCTGGCCGATTTAATTCTGATGATTCGAAGAGAACCGGCAACAAAACGGGACCCAATTAATATTGTTGCACATTCACAGGGGACGATTATCACTATGCTGGCCAATATGCTGGTCATGCAGGCTAATGAGAAACCCGCTGACTGCGTGATACTTAACCATTCTCCCTACGCACTGGAAAAAACGGCTGCTGAAGGGATGACGCCCGGACATCACCAGACGGATCGCGCCCGCCAGCAGACGTTTAAAAATTTCTGTCAGTTGATGGCGACAAACGCCAGATACGGTAAGGGGGAATATCACACGCAGGCCGAGATTGATGAATTAGAAGGCGCAATTTGTCTGAGTAAAACCAATTCTCAATGGCGCAAGAATAAACTTTATACCCGTAATAACTTTGGCAAGGTATATAACTATTTTTGCCCTAATGACAGCGTGGTTTCATTACTTAACGTGCAGGGTTTGGGCTGGCGGGGAGTCCCCCATGACATTGCCAGCGGCATAGACAATCTGCGCCAGCGGGTTTTCTGCGAAAATGGTCCGGAAATAGGCGGCAGCCCACTGAGCGTGCCTTTTGAAATGCCGGCGTTAAAAAAGGATTGTTTTGATCAGGATACGCTGGCGACCAGACAATATACGTTTGCGGATGTTGTTGTGAATGGTGAGCAGCTCCCCGTCACCTTCAGACACCAGTTACAGGGCGCGGGAAGTCAGTATAAATATTCGATAGTACCGGGTTCACCCGATCAGGACATCTCATTTTCGGCAAAAGCCACGGTTATTGCGCGCACTGAGACAGATTTCAAAAATCTCAGCGGCGCAGGTTTCGATTATTTACAGCCGGGGCAGGAATTAACGCCCGCAGAACTCGCGATGTTCGCCAAAAAATATGCTAAGCCTTATACCAAAGGCGTTGTCCTGGGCGGGGGATACAATAAGACCGTGCAGCTTATTTATGAAAAAACGCCGGATGAGCTGGAAAAAGAATGGATGAAATCAGAGCAGGTTGGTTACAGCCAGCATTCCTCTATTGTTATGTCGAAAGATGCCCCCGCGAAAGCGATGGCCTTCGATCTGGCGGTGGGGATATGCGGGGCATTTGATTACGAAAATGGTGAGTTCTGGGTAAAACTACTTCGCCGTGGGGACTGGCGTATGAAGCTTAATGGTTTTCAGGAAACAGTTGATTATTATAATACTGGAAAGTTGAACAAAGACCATACGAAAGATTTCATGAACAGGCCGGATGATATTTTACCAAAGGGGCAATTTGGCGTGGTTAACGAATATTGTCATTCAACAACGGTTAAACCTGCCAGACATAATGAAATATACAATACCGAGACTCCCAATCTGCAATGGGATATGCCCAAACCGCTTAACGTTTAAGGATAAATTATGAATAAGGGAAGTGCGTTAAAAATAATAATCGGAACCATTTCGCTATGCGCCATCGCTGCCTGTACAAAAAAAACACCCTCACAGGTCATTTATCGCTATGATGATAACCGATATCTGGAACTAAAGGGCTTCGATTGCGAAGGGGCACTCTGGTATCATGATACCAGGAGGAATATACATAAAGAATTAGTAAATGGCGTTTATTCAACGTATCAGATCTTTTCCGGTGTATATATTCACCCATCAGATGAGTATATTCTGATACCACGATGGGAGCCAGATGCTTACAAGATATCTAAAGATTACGGACAAACGTGGCAGGTAGCAGACTATATGGCCTCTTCCCGGGCGCTGGAAAGAAACTCCGATGGGGTTATGCGTGACTATCCGGAAGGAAAAGAAATAAAAAGAGTGGTGGTGGTCAATAACCAAGCGTTTATTACCACCTCGAAAAATCATTTGTATATGAGTTCATACCCTTTTGACGACCCGCGTTTAAAGCCGGGTGGTCCGGGTATCGATTATCAATACTTCGATGATACCGACTATCTCTCTATATATACAGACGGAAAGAAAAAATCTAAAGGAAAATATTATTATGGTCATACCCGTCCTGAATCTCCAGGTGCTGCCTGGGGAACAGTGGTGTTTATGAAAGCATCCCTGGCCCATTTAACGGAGGGATATAAGGCCAACTATCAAAACCTGCCGGACAAAGAACCAGAAGTGGTGGGCTATAAGGGCTGGACCCGGATGTACTGCGATATGGATGCAGGGAAATAATCTGCAATGGGATATGCCTAAACCACTTAACGTTTAAGGATGAATTATGAAAAAGGGAAGTGCGTTAAAAATAATAATCGGAGCCATTTCGCTATGCGCTATCGCTGCCTGTACAAAAAAAACACCCTCACAGGTCATTTATCGCTATGATGATAACCGATATCTGGAACTAAAGGGCTTCGATTGCGAAGGGGCACTCTGGTATCATGATACCAGGAGGAATATACATAAAGAATTAGTAAATGGCGTTTATTCAACGTATCAGATCTTTTCCGGTGTATATATTCACCCATCAGATAAGTATATTCTGATACCGCGATGGGAACCTGGGGCATATAAAATATCTAAAGACTACGGGCAAACATGGCAGGTAGCATCTTATTTGTCTCCCTTCCAGGGGCAGGAGATAAATTCAGATGGGAATATGGTCGACAGACCGGAAGGAAAAGAAATAAAAAGAGTGGTGGTGGTCAATAACCAGGCGTTTATTACCACCTCGAAAAATCATTTGTATATGAGTTCATACCCTTTTGACGACCCGCGTTTAAAGCCGGGTGGTCCGGGTATCGATTATCAATACTTCGATGATACCGACTATCTCTCTATATATACAGACGGAAAGAAAAAATCTAAAGGAAAATATTATTATGGTCATACCCGTCCTGAATCTCCAGGTGCTGCCTGGGGAACAGTGGTGTTTATGAAAGCATCCCTGGCCCATTTAACGGAGGGATATAAGGCCAACTATCAAAACCTGCCGGACAAAGAACCAGAAGTGGTGGGCTATAAGGGCTGGACCCGGATGTACTGCGATATGGATGCAGGGAAATAATCTGCAATGGGATATGCCCAAACCGCTTAACGTTTAAGGATAAATCATGAAACAAGGAAATACGGTAAGAATAATTGTTGGAGTGATTTCACTATGTATTATCTCTGCCTGTATAAAAAAAATACCCTCGCAGGTAATTTATCGGTTTGATGATAATCGCTACCTGGAGTTGATCGGTTATGATTGTGAAGGATATGTTGTTTACCATGACATAAAAAGAAAGGTCCACAAATCAATTTATGGCAATCCAATCTATAGAGTGTTCTCGGGTGAGTTTATCCATCCCTCAGAACAGTACGTTCTTGTGCCTGAATGGGAACCTGGGGCATATAAAATATCTAAAGACTACGGACAAACATGGCAGGTAGCAAACTATATGGCTTCTTCCCGGTCGCAGGAGAGAAACTCCGATGGGGTTATGCGTGACTATCCTGAAGGAAAAGAAATAAAAAGAGTGGTGGTGGTCAATAACCAGGCGTTTATTACCACGGCGCAGAATCATTTGTATATGAGTTCATACCCATTTGACGACCCGCGTTTAAAGCCGGGTGGTCCGGGTATAGATTATAAATACTTTGATGATACGTATTATCTCTACAGGCCAGGCAAGCATAAATCCAGTGGCGAGTATGTGGACGGTCATACCAGTCCTGAGTTTCCAGGTGCTGCCTGGGGAACGGTGGTATTTATGAAAGCATCCTTAGCCCATTTAACGGAAGGCTATAAGGCCAACTATCAAAATCTGCCGGACAAAGAACCGGAGGTGGTGGGCTATAAGGGCTGGACCCGGATGTACTGCGATATGGATGTAGGGAAATAATCTGCAATGGGATATGCCTAAACCACTTAACGTTTAAGGATGAATTATGAAAAAGGGAAGTGCGTTAAAAATAATAATCGGAGCCATTTCGCTATGCGCTATCGCTGCCTGTACAAAAAAAACACCCTCACAGGTCATTTATCGCTATGATGATAACCGATATCTGGAACTAAAGGGCTTCGATTGCGAAGGGGCACTCTGGTATCATGATACCAGGAGGAATATACATAAAGAATTAGTAAATGGCGTTTATTCAACGTATCAGATCTTTTCCGGTGTATATATTCACCCATCAGATAAGTATATTCTGATACCGCGATGGGAACCTGGGGCATATAAAATATCTAAAGACTACGGGCAAACATGGCAGGTAGCATCTTATTTGTCTCCCTTCCAGGGGCAGGAGATAAATTCAGATGGGAATATGGTCGACAGACCGGAAGGAAAAGAAATAAAAAGAGTGGTGGTGGTCAATAACCAGGCGTTTATTACCACCTCGAAAAATCATTTGTATATGAGTTCATACCCTTTTGACGACCCGCGTTTAAAGCCGGGTGGTCCGGGTATAGATTATAAATACTTTGATGATACGTATTATCTCTACAGGCCAGGCAAGCATAAATCCAGTGGTGAGTATGTGAATGCCCACATCAGACCTGAATCTCCAGGATATGCGTGGGGTATGGTTATTTTTATGAAAAAAGGACTGGACAATCTTGTTGAGTCAGAAAAAGCAAATTACCAAAACCTGCCGGACAAAGAACCGGAGGTGGTGGGCTATAAGGGCTGGACCCGAATGCACTGTGACCTGAATGCGGGAAAATAATCTGCAATGGGATATGCCAGTGCCGCTTAACGTTTAAGGATGAAATGAAAATGGAGATTTTGCCAAATGAGTAACAGTCCCTTTAATCCGCGAGTGGTGGTGACGGGAGTGCAAGGCGTACCTAAATCCACCGGTGGAAAAATGGCCGTCTGCGAAGTGGCGGTTAAAAACCCCATGCCCTGTATTGTGATCCTTGTTCATGGCGTCAACGATGTTGGCGAGGCGTATCAAAATCAGGAGCAGGGGATCATTGCCGGCCTGAATGAACGTATGGGCCGCACGGATATGTATCCGCATGAATGGCATCAGTACAAAATGGATATGGGGGATGGCGAGCAGCAGCAGGTGAAGATGCCCGGGCGCAGCCCGGTGATCCCATTTTACTGGGGATATAAACCTGTTGACCATGCAACGTATATTGACGATCAGCGGCGTTACCGCGATGAGCGGGCTAAATCAGGAGACGCCGCAAAACTGCCTTATAACGCCTACCAGGAAGATGACAACGCAACGCTGGCAAAGTTAGGACACATTCCTCAAACCACGTTGAAATTTCAGAATGATAATTTCGGCAACGTGCTGGACGATGTGTACGCCAAAGGCGGGGGGACCTTTGCCAATGCGACAACCACTATTCCGGATATGCTAGGCCCTGGCTCCGGCGGCCCTGCGAACGCTGCGGCAGGATTTGCTTCATTTCATCTGAATGCCGGGGATTTTACGCATCCTATTTATGATAACCCGCACCGAATTTATCAGTTTTTTGCCGCGCAGCGGCTGGCCGATTTAATTCTGATGATTCGAAATAATAAACCTACTGAAAACGATCCCATTAATATCATTGCGCACTCCCAGGGAACGATTATTACCATGCTCGCCAATATGCTGGTCAAAGCAGCAGGTGCCGATCCCGCCGATTGTGTGATCCTCAACCATTCTCCCTACGCCCTGGAAAAAACGGCTGCTGAAGGGATGACGCACGGACATCACCAGACGGATCGCGCCCGCCAGCAGACGTTTAAAAATTTCTGTCATTTGATGGCGACAAACGCCAGATATGGCAAGGGGGAATATCACACGCAAGCCGAGATTGATGAATTAGAAGGCGCAATTTGTCTGAGTAAAACCAATTCACAGTGGCGCAAGAATAAACTTTATACCCGTAATAACTTTGGCAAGGTATATAACTATTTTTGCCCTAATGACAGCGTGGTTTCATTACTTAACGTGCAGGGTTTGGGCTGGCGGGGAGTCCCTCATGACATTGCCAGCGGCATAGACAATCTGCGCCAGCGGGTTTTCTGCGAAAATGGTCCGGAAATAGGCGGCAGCCCACTGAGCGTGCCTTTTGAAATGCCGGCGTTAGAAAAGGATTGTTTTGATCAGGATACGCTGGCGACCAGACAATATACGTTTGCGGATGTGGTTGTGAATGGTGAGCAGCTCCCCGTCACCTTCAGACACCAGTTACAGGGCGCGGGAAGTCAGTATAAATATTCGATAGCGCCGGGTTCACCCGATCAGGACATCTCATTTTCGGCAAAAGCCACGGTTATTGCGCGCACTGAGACAGATTTCAAAAATCTCAGCGGCGCAGGTTTCGATTATTTACAGCCGGGCCAGGAATTAACGCCCGCAGAACTCACGATGTTCGCCAAAAAATATGCTAAGCCTTACACCAAAGGCGTTGTCCTGGGCGGGGGATACAATAAGAGCGTGAAGCTAATCTATGAAAAAACGCCGGATGAGCTGGAAAAAGAATGGATGAAATCAGAGCAGGTTGGTTACAGCCAGCATTCCTCTATTGTTATGTCGAAAGATGCCCCCGCGAAAGCGATGGCCTTCGATCTGGCGGTGGGGATATGCGGGGCATTTGATTACCGCTGCGGAGAATTCTGGACCGAGCTACTCCTGCGCGGAGACTGGCGTATGAAGCGTAATGGTTTCAAGGATACAGTTAATTATTATAACTCGGGGGTATTGAATAAAGCAGATACAAAAGAACATATGAATAGACCGGATGATATTTTACCGACAGGAGAGTTTGGCGTGGTTAACGAATATTGTCATTCAACAACGGTTCAACCTGCCAGACACAATGAAATATACAATACCGAGACTCCAAATCTGCAATGGGATATGCCTAAGCCGCTTAACGTTTAAGGATAAATTATGAAACTGGGAAATACGGTAGGAATAATAATCGGCGCAGTTTTACTATGCGCTATCACTGCCTGTACAAAAAAAACACCATCACAGGTAATTTACCGGTTTGATGATAATCGCTACCTGGAGTTGATCGGTTATGATTGTGAAGGATATGTTGTTTACCATGACATAAAAAGAAAGGTCCACAAATCAATTTATGGCAATCCAATCTATAGGGTTTTCTCGGGTGAGTTTATCCATCCCTCAGAACAGTACATACTTGTGCCTGAGTGGGAGCCAGGGGCATATAAAATATCTAAAGATTACGGACAAACGTGGCAGGTCGCAAAATATATGGCTCCTTTCCCGGCGCTGGAGAGAAACTCAGACGGTGTTATGCGTGACAGACCTGAAGGAAGGGAAATAAAAAGGGTGGTGGTAGTCAATAACCAGGCGTTTATTACCACGGCGCAGAATCATTTGTATATGAGTTCATACCCATTTGACGACCCGCGTTTAAAGCCGGGTGGTCCGGGTATAGATTATCAATACTTTGATGATACGTATTATCTCTACAGACCAGGCAAGCATAAGTCCAGTGGCGAGTATGTGAATGCCCACATCAGACCTGAATCTCCAGGATATGCGTGGGGTATGGTTATTTTTATGAAAAAAGGACTGGACAATCTTGTTGAGTCAGAAAAAGCAAATTACCAAAACCTGCCGGACAAAGAACCGGAGGTGGTGGGCTATAAGGGCTGGACCCGGATGCGCTGTGACATGGATGCAGGGAAATAATATGAAAGGTGTAATCAGACTAAATGACCCGCTGGAAAACGGTGGGTATGTGAACAAAGCTTCTGGTAGCAAGTTTATGGGAATTCCTGTCGCTTTAATGGGGGATACTGTTTTTTGTATTGCGCATAAAGGGACCTTTCCCATACTTGATTTTGAACCAACCTGGACAATGGACGGTAGAGGCGTTGTTGTGGATGGGTGTAGGGCTGCATGCGGTTGTGCAATAAAAACCACACTGCCAACGGCGGGGACAAGCAAATGAATAAATGGAAGAGACCAAACAAGAATCCGTATCCAGAACCAGAAAAATTCCCGCTTAATATTGTGCTGATCATTAGCTGTGCTATATTTCTGTTTTTTATAACGTACAATATATTCAGCTGGTTGCAGGACAAGAAGGTCCCTGATGATCTGATATGGAATGCAATAGGTATCCCGTCGCTAATAGTGTTAGCAATCTGGTGTGTGGTGGTAATCACTTACGGTGTTATATCTTTTCCATGTTACTATGCGAGTTATCTTGAGCAGTATGGTATGAATAGGTGGAAAAACTGGGCAATACGGGCATTGCCTCTTTTAGACTATTCATCCATTCTCCCGGTGCCTGAACTGGCATTAAAAATTCAGAAACTAGAGGGTGAAGCGCCAGCAGGTTCTGCAACGCCGTTACGAATTGATATTGAAGTTGACTCAATGGATGACACCAGAATTGATAAAGTGCTAAGGCAGTTGATAGCGCCCCTCAAAGATTCTCTTGTCAGGGATTATCGGCCTTTTAATACCTGGATGTATGTTAAGGGAGCGGATGACACTATCGGCAATAGTTTCAAGGCGGTACTGGCAAGTCTGGGCATCCCCAACGATAAGGTCGGAAAAATTAATATTCTTTACGAATGTCCTGATTATTTTTTAATAAATGATTGGGTTGATTTAAATATGTCTGAGAATAGCCTTGTTATTGCAGTTGAATTGCATGGTGAAAATAATTATGATTTTTTTGAAAGTGCTAATGCTTTTATTTTTACCAATGAGAAATTGCTTGAAGATAAAGACACACCTTTATATTTATTACGCATGATGGACAGTACCCCTTACTATCTTGATGAAATCGTAAGTACATATCTTTCTGCACAGCAAGTGGATGTGAGTAAGATTAAAAAACTATGGTTCAACTCACTGGATAAGCAGTCAAAATTCGTATTGTTTAGTGGAATAGAAAACGCAAAAACGAGTATTCTGGCCGATAGTCGATATGAACTGGAGGCCGTCACCGGGCAAAGCACAAAGGTTCAGCGCTGGGTTGTATTAGCGTTGGCTGCGGATGCTGCAAAATATGGTCAAGGCCATCAGTTATTCGCCAGTACATCTGCAGATACTATTCAATCCGGCATAATAGCTGCTAAATATCCAGGATCTTGTCCGGCACTTGATAAGCTGGATTTCGATGATTATTGGAGAATAATAAAATTGTGCGCAATTATTTTATGGTGTATGGGATTTGTAAGTCTCGTACCACTGGAACTGTTCCAAAGTCACCCATGGTATACGTTTACACCTTTAGTTATTGGTATTCCGGTTATTTACACGGCGGTTATGATTTTTTCTTTGATACTGAGTCATAATATAGAGGAGGAAATGGATATTTATTACTCGCAGTTTTTATGAGGTAAGCGCCCTGACGGGCGCTCTTGTTTTTTACGCTCTTTGTGGCAGGAGAGCATCACTCAGTTCAGGATTTATTTAACCGTCCAACCCTTATAACTGCCGACGTTGTTTTTATCGATCATCGTCACCGGGATCAGCACGGGCTCTTTCGGGGCGGGTTTCCCTTGCAATATGTCATAGCCGATTTCGACCGCTTTGGCAGCCATCACCTGCGGATCTTGTGCTGGCGTCGCCACAAATAGTGAGTTTTCGCGCTTCAGGGCCTCTTCACCGTCCGGGCTGCCGTCTACGCCAACAATAAAGAATTCGCTACGCTGCGCCTGTTTTGCCGCCAGATCGGCACCGATCGCAGTCGGATCGTTAATCGCAAATACGCCGTCGATCTTTGGATTCGCCGCCAGCAGTGCGGTCATGATCTCCAGCCCGCCTTCGCGGCTGCCTTTGGCGTTTTGGTTATGCGACAGCACCTTGATGTCCGGGTGGCGTTTAAACTCGGTCTGGCAGCCTTCCACGCGGTTCTGGACGGCGGAAACCGGCGGCCCGTTGATGATGACGACGTTGCCTTTGCCTTTCAGGCGGTCGGTGATGTATTTACAGGCCATTTCACCCGCCTGGGTGTTATCGGAGGTAATGGTCGCGTCAGCGCCTTCCGCCGCCACGTCAACAGCAACCACCACAATCCCTGCGTCTTTCGCGCGTTTTACCGCCGGACCGATGCCTTTGGAATCCGCTGCGTTAAGGATAATCATGTCGACTTTGGCGGCAATAAAGTTGTCGATTTGCGATACCTGCTGGCCCAGGTCGTAGCCGCTGGACACCAGCGTCACTTTAACACCATCGCCCGCCAGTTTGCGCGCTTCCAGCTCCGCACCTTTGGTTATTTGTACGAAGAACGGGTTGGCCAGATCGCCCACCGTGACGCCGATCGATTTCAGTTCTTTTGCCTGCACAAACGGAGCGCTAGCAAGCAGTGCGCCAGCACAGAGCGCGGTCACTAATGGCTTCAATCTCATGCTGTATTCCTCACTCGTAGGGTATTGTTGTTATAAGCCTGATGGCGCTACGCTTATCAGGCCTACGGATGGGTAGGCCGGATAAGGCGATTGCGCCGCCATCCGGCAATCCTGTCTATGCACTTTGATGGTGTCGGGTACGGTATTTGTCGATCAGCACCGCTATGATGATCACCGCCCCTTTGATCACCAGTTGCCAGAAATAGGAGACGCCCATTAGCGTCATGCCGTTATTCAGCGTGGCGATAATCAGCGCCCCCACCAGCGTGCCGGTGATGGTGCCTATCCCGCCGACAAAGCTGGTGCCGCCGAGGATCACCGCCGCGATGGCGTCCAGCTCATAACCCATGCCTAAGTTGCCGTTGGCGCTGTACAGCCGCGAGGCGCTCATCACTCCACCAAGACCCGAGAGCAAACCGCTCATGCCATAGACGAACAGCAGCACCAGCCATACTTTGATACCGGTTAAACGTGCTGCCTGCATATTGCCGCCAACCGCGTAGATATGGACGCCCAGCGTGGTGCGCCTAAGAATGAACCAGCACACCACCACCACCGCCAGTGCAATCACTACCAGCCACGGTACCGGGCCGAGATAGTTGTTGCCGATCCACTCAAAGCTGATGTTGGAGTTGATAACCGTAGTGCCATCAGCCAGTAGATAAGCCGCGCCACGTAACGCGGTATAAGTCCCAAGCGTGACGATAAACGGCGGTAGTCCGGCAAAAGCGACCAGCGCCCCGTTAAACAACCCCAGTACCATGCCGAGCATCAGCGCCGCCGGAATCGACAGCATGGCAAACTCAGGAATAAGAGAAACGACCATCGCCGCAACGGCAGTGGTGCCGAGAATGGAGCCAACCGAAAGGTCGATGCCGCCGGTTAAAATAATGAAAGTCATGCCAGCCGCCAGCACGATATTGATCGACGCCTGGCGGGTAATATTCAGCAGGTTGCTCTCAGTAAAAAAGTTTGGCGCGATAAAGCCAAACACCGCCACAATCAGGATCAGAATGGGTAAGATGCCGACCGTTTGCATCAGATCGCTCATCAGCATTTTTTTCGCGGAGGCGGATTTCGCCACCTGCTGGGGAGTGGTTGGATTATTCATGGGGCACCGCCTGATGGTGGGAGTCGTTCACGCCGGTTGCCAGCGTCATAATGTTTTCCTGGGTAATACTTTTCCCGTCCAGCTCGCCGGCAATACTGCCTTCGCGCATGACATACACGCGATCGCTCATCCCGACCACTTCCGGCAGTTCGCTGGAGATCATCAGGATCGCCACGCCTTTGCGCGCCATATCGTTCATGATCCGGTAGATCTCGCTTTTGGCGCCGACGTCCACGCCGCGCGTGGGTTCATCGAGGATCAAAATGCGGGGGCCGATCGCCACCCAACGCGAGATCAGCAATTTCTGTTGATTACCGCCGGACAGCCCACCCGCCCGTACCTGAGCATGCGGCACGCGGATGTTGAGTAATTGAATCGCATCATCGGAAATCGCCTGCGCCTTTTTGCGATCGAGCATGCCCCAGGTGGCGTCGCGCTCCAGCGTCGCCATGGTGATGTTCTCCGCTGCCGCCAGTTCTAAAAATAACCCCTGTTCTTTGCGGTTCTCGGTCAGAAAACCAATGCCGTGGTCAATCGCCTCGCGTGGGGAGTGGATCACCACCGGTTCACCGTCGATTTCAATCATGCCGCCGATGGCTTTACGTACGCCAAAAATCAGCTGCGCCAGTTCAGAACGTCCGGCGCCCACCAGACCCGCAAGGCCGACAATCTCCCCGGAGCGCACCAGCAAGCTGCACGGTTGCACTTTGTTGCCATCAGTCAGGTGATGAACATTGAGGCGCGCTTTACCCAAAGGAATATCGCGCTCTTTGTTGAACAGATCGCTCAACGGACGGCCCACCATCATGCGCACCAGTTCCGAAGCATTAAGCTTGTCGCGGGTCAGGCTACCGACATACTGCCCATCGCGCAGGACGCTGACGCGATCCGAGAGTTCATACACTTCCGCCATGCGGTGGCTGATGTAGATAATCGCCATCCCCTCATCGCGCAGGCGCATGATCAGTTCAAACAGGCGGTGGGTTTCACGTGAGGAGAGGGCGGCGGTGGGTTCATCCATAACCAGAATGCGGCTGTTACGGTGCAAGGCGCGGGCGATTTCCACCTGCTGCTGCTCGGCGATGGTCAACGTCATCACACGGTCGCTGGCCTTAAACTGAGCCCCGAGTCGGTCGATAACCTTCTGCGACTGCATCACCATCTCTTTGCGCTGAACCAGACCACCACGCGACAGTTCGCTGCCAAGAAAGATATTTTCCGCCACCGTCAGGTTTGGCGCGAGCTGCATCTCCTGATAAATCAGCGTGATGCCCGCGCTGAGCGCATCTTTTGGCCCACGAATGTGGAACGGCTGACCGTCAATCAGGATCTCGCCGCTGGTGGCGGTATAGGCACCGGCGAGGATCTTCATCAGGGTGCTTTTTCCTGCGCCATTTTCGCCCATCAGGGCATGGATCTCACCCGGCCAGACCGTTAAATCGACCCCTTTCAGCGCGTAAAATTTGCCAAACGCTTTGGCAATGTTGCGCATCTCCAGAACCGGTGTCCTGCTCATAGCGGATCTCCTGCGGGGTGGCCGATATCAGCAGTCCATCACAGGAATGTAAATGCAAAATGTCAGAAGCCGTTCATATTTGTCATATTGCGATTTTTCTTCACGGAGCGTGATATGCCGCAACCAGGACGTCACTTTTTCGCCAGCGCGCGCGGGCGATTACTGTTTTTCAACCTGCTGGTGGTGGCGGTCACGTTGATGGTCAGCGGCGTAGCGGTGCTGGGATTTCAGCATGCCAGCCAGATTCAGGAGCAGGTGCAGCAGCAAACCGTTGACGACATGACCGGCAGTATGAACCTGGCGCGCGATACGGCGAACGTGGCGACGGCGGCGGTGCGGCTGTCGCAGGTGGTGGGGGCGCTGGAATACAAAGGTGAAGCGGAGCGGCTGCAGGAGACGCAGCGGTCGCTGAAGCAGTCGCTGGAACAACTGGCCGCTGCGCCGCTGGCGCAGCAGGAGCCGGTGCTGGTTGAGCGTATTATTCAACGCAGCAATGAGCTGCAAAGCAGTGTGGAAGGTATGTTGCAGCGCGGACAGCGGCGGCATCTGGAGCGCAACGCGCTACTCAGTTCGCTGTACCAGAATCAAAGCTACTTACGCCATCTGCAAAAGTTGACTGACGCACAGGATGACGCGCAGCTGGATCAGATGGATCGTTTAATTATCGCCGCTATTGAAACACCTACACCGCGATCGGTGGTCAAACAACTGGACGAGGTGATGCTCGCGCTGCCTCTGCAAGCCAGTAACCTGCTGATTAGCCGTATTCTCAATGATTTCAATCAGGAACTGCATAAGCTGGAGCCGCTTTCTGCCGCACTGGAACAAAGCGATCTGGCGATCAACTGGTATATGTTCCACATCAAAGCGTTGGTGGCGATCCTCAACAGCGATATCAACCAGTATGTCTCGCAGGTGGCGATAATCTCCGAACAGCGGGTGGCGCAAAGTCATCGGGAACTGCAATCCGGCGCGTTGTTTATTTTGGCGTTTGCGCTACTGGCGGTGGTGATCACCGGTTTTGCCGGGTGGTATATCTACCGCAATCTCGGTTCTAACCTGACGGCCATTTCGCGGGCGATGAGCCGGCTGGCGCACGGTGAATCAGACGTCAGTGTCCCGGCCCTGCAACGGCGTGATGAGCTGGGCGAGCTGGCGCGTGCTTTTAGCGTCTTTGCCCGTAATACGGCGTCGTTGGAGCACACCACCCGGCTGCTGAAAGAAAAAACCACGCAGATGGAAATCGACCGCACCGAGCGTCAGGGGCTGGAGGAAGCGCTGTTGCACAGCCAAAAGCTGAAGGCGGTAGGACAGCTGACGGGCGGATTAGCGCATGATTTCAATAACCTGCTGGCGGTGATTATCGGCAGCCTGGATTTGGTGGATCCGAATTCTCCCGACGCGCCACGGATCAATCGGGCGCTGAAAGCCGCCGAGCGCGGGGCGCTGCTGACCCAGCGGCTGCTGGCTTTCTCGCGCAAACAGTCTTTGCATCCACATGCCGTGGAGCTGAAAACATTGCTGGAAAACCTGGGCGAACTGATGCGCCATTCGCTCCCGTCCACGCTGACGCTGGAAATTGAAGCCCAGTCTCCGGCCTGGCCCGCGTGGATTGACGTCAGCCAACTGGAAAACGCCATTATCAATCTGGTGATGAATGCCCGTGATGCCATGGACGGGCAGGCGGGTACGATAAAAATCCGTACATGGAATCAACGGGTTACGCGCAGCGATGGGCGCAAGCAGGATATGGTGATGCTGGAGGTAGCCGACCAGGGAAGTGGGATGTCGCAGGAAGTGAAAGCTCAGGTCTTCGAACCGTTCTTCACCACCAAACAGACCGGCAGCGGCAGCGGTCTGGGATTGTCGATGGTCTACGGTTTTGTGCGCCAGTCCGGTGGTCGAGTGGAAATTGAGAGCGCGCCGGAGCAGGGAACTACGGTCCGGTTACAGCTTCCCCGTGCCGTTGTGTCGGTTCAGATTCAGGCACAACCGATAGCGGAACATGCGGCGAACAGCAGTGAAAAGCTGGTACTGGTGCTCGAAGATGAGGCCGACGTGCGCCAGACGCTGTGTGAGCAGTTGCATCTGCTGGGTTATCTGACGCTGGAGGCCGCCAACGGCGAGCAGGCGCTGCATATGCTGGCGGCTTCAGCAGAGATTGATATTCTTGTCAGTGACTTAATGTTGCCAGGCGGATTGAGTGGCGCGGATGTGGTCAATCATGCCCTGAAGCATTATCCCCAGCTGAATATTCTGCTGATTAGCGGCCAGGATTTACGTCCGGCGCATAATCCGGCGCTGCCGGATGTGGCGCTGCTGCGTAAACCTTTTACCCGAGGAGAGCTGGCGCAGGCGCTGCGGCATTCTTGTAATTGAGATTCCTCCGCTACCCGCGCGAATACGCTTTGATTACCGTGGGGTGAGTTTCTTGATGAGGCGGGTTTGATGCAACGCTCCCTGACATTCTTTCTTTTTAGTCTGCTAATGGTGACCACTGTTTCGGCGCAGGCCGATATTATCGATGACGCCATCGGCAATATTCAGCAGGCGATTAACGACGCATACAAACCCGATAACGGGCGGGATTACGACGACGCCCGCGACAGTGGCTGGCAGCGCCAGATGAGTGACGATCGGGGCAGGCAGTATGATGACCGGCGACGTCAGTTTGAAGACCGGCGTCGACAACTGGATGAGCGTCAGCGCCAGCTCGATCGGGAACGGCGTCAGTTAGAAGATGAAGAGCGCAGAATGGAAGAAGATTACGACCGTTAGCGCAATCTTTCGCTGGCAAGGTTATAGACTTCACTGCGCTCGCGTTTACCGACGGCAACGACAGCGATGACCAGAGTGTCGTCAATAACTTGATAAACAAGACGAAACCCTGATGTTCGTAGTTTGATTTTGTAGCAATCCTTTATTCCCCTGAGCTTTGCTGAGGGGACATGCGGGTTTTCACAGCATTTCTTTAGTTTTTTGGCAAACTGCTGCTGAATGGCTGTATCAAGTTTTTGCCATTCTTTCAGCGCATCTTCCCTGAACTTTACCGTATAACTCATAAAAAGCTGTCCAGATCCACATCCACCAGGGGTTGTTGGCTACGTTCATGGACTAATTTAACCAGTTGCTGATCGTCCAGTGCATCAAGCATTTTTTCGTAAAGCTCCGCTGGCACGCAATAAAAGGCGGGCTGGTTACGGTTCAGGATTGCGACCGGAAACCCATTTCCTGCGCTCACAGTCGCCATCGGGTTCTTTTTCAGCTCACTCACGCTCGCGGTGGTATCGCTTAAAATAATATGCGGCATAATCGCTCCTGAAGACCATTTAACTGGTCTTAATATAGGATTTAAGAGACCTGTTAACAAGTCTTATTATCCGGGAAATTACCCCAGCACAATCTTCATTCCGTCATACCCGGCCTCAAACCCTGCGGGTAGCGGGTTATCCATCATCCACAGGTCGAACTGGTGGCTGATATGGGTCAGGATCACCCGTGGGCAACGGATAACCTCGTTCAAGGCGATAACGGTATTCAGATCGCAGTGATTGCGCGGTGGCTCGCTGCGCGGGGCATGGCTGCAGTCGATGATAATCACCTGAGGTTGGTTATTGTGGAGAAACTTCAGCGTTTTGTCGGGCAGTCCGGCGGTATCAGAGAGCCATGCCACGCGGCTGTGCGCGGTCTCCAGCAGATAGCCAAACGTCAGCTTAGAATGGTTGAGCGGTAAAGGAGTCACCTGCAATCCCTGCAAATCGAACACCTCAAACGGCGCGACGGTCTGGCTAAAATCGAGAATACCGGGATGCTTAAACAGATCGTCGCAGCCCTGTTCATCCGGTGGGCCGTACACCGGGATCGTTTTTCCCACCCCCCAGCGCAGCGGAAACAGTCCCTGTACATGATCCATATGATAGTGAGTGAGCAGGAACTGCTGGAAACTGCCTGCCGGCCAGTCGTCCATCAGATGGGGGATCCCTGCGTCCAGCAGCGTCACCGCATTATTGAATTTGACCACGCCACTGCAGGGGCGTCGGCGGTATTGCGCCTGTAAACGTGCTCGTTGGCAGGCGGCACAGTTGCAGCCAAAAGCCGGTACCAACTGTGCGCCGCCGGTTCCTGTAAGCGTAATGGTCAGACTCATCGCATCCCCCTACAACGGCTTGGTAAAGCGAAAATGGCTCTGCGTATAACCTTCGCGGCGGTAAAAACGATGCGCATCAAGGCGCTGCGTGCTGGTGGAAAGTTCGGTCATTTCCGCGCCCGCTTCGCGCGCGGTGGCTTCGGCCCAGGCCAGCAACTGGCTGCCTACCTTTAACCCCCGCGCCTGCGGCATCACTACCAGTTCCTGAATCTCACCAATCCAGTTAGCGTGGTGCAGATGAAACTGCAAATGCAGACCGATCAATCCGATGACCTGTCCGTCGAGCAGCGCCAGCTGGTAGTGCATATTGGCATCTTGCAGATTAGCGGCGTAACCAGCGCTAAAAGCCTGCAGGTCAAATTGACCCTGCTTCAACTCGCAGATGAGCGCATAAACCGCATCGGTATCGTACAGCGTGGCGCGGCGTAATTCACAGACAGACATGTTTCTTCTCCTTGCGTCCCATCAGTGCGAGCAGTGTATCGACAGACTGTAGCAAACTACCATCGTTATTCAGGACGTGGCAGTCATACGGCGCATAGCGCGCTGCGCGTTCAAGGCGGGCGGCGATTTCCGTTTCGCTCTCCCGTCCGCGTGACTGCAGGCGTTGGCGTAAAATTGCCGGAGAAACCTGTAAGCAGATAGGCATTAAAGCCGTGCCATAGCGTGATTGCGCCTGCGGCAGATGGGCGCGTGAACCGTTGACCACCACATCAAAACCAGCATGCAGCCAGAGGTCAATCTCCACGCCGACGCCGTAGTACAGACCGTTGGCATGCCAGCTCAGCGCCAGCAGGTTCTGCCCGGCGCGGGTAAAAAACTCTGGTTCACTTAGCGCAATATGATTTTCATTCCCGGCATTGGCCGCCCGGGTGATGTAGCGATGCGCCACCAGCAGTTGTGCCGGTTCCTGCTGGCGCAATTCTGCCAGCAGACTGTCCTTACCGGAGCCGGACGGCCCCATCAGCCAGATCAGTTTACCCATAGTCAGAATACCCTTTTGCCCTGACGCCAGACGTGGTCGATATGGATGTTTCCGCCTTTGCGGTGTGCCAGCACCAGATCCGCGCGTTTTCCTTCGGCAACCACGCCACGGTCGTCAAGATTCAACGCCCGCGCCGGATTGCGGGTCACCAGACGAATGGCCTGTGGCAGCGTAAAGTGGTTGGCGTCGTCATCTGCCACACGAAATGCTGCATCGAGCAGGCTGGCGGGGTAGTAATCAGAAGAGAGGATATCCAGCAGCCCCAGTTCGGCCAGCTTATGGGCTGCTACGTTGCCGGAGTGCGAACCGCCTCGCACGATATTTGGCGCGCCCATTAGCACGTTCATGCCATGCCGGCGTGAGGCTTCGGCGGCTTCGAAAGTCGTGGGAAATTCGGCGATCACGCTGCCAAGTTGATGCGATTCAAGGACATGATCGTGGGTGGCGTCATCGTGGCTCGCCAGTGCAATCTGCCGTTCGCGACACATCTGGGCAATGGCCGTGCGGTTAGGCTGCGACCAACGCGCAGCCAGCGCTAACTGTTCTTCTTCGTAGCGGGCCATTTGTTCGTCGGTGAGTGAATACTTGCCCTGATAATACTCGCGGTACTTCTCACGATTGGCGAACTGACGCTGACCCGGCGAGTGATCCATCAATGACACCAGCGTCACCGGTTCACGACCAACCAGCTTTTCAAACAGCGGCAGGGTGGTGTGATGCGGTAGCTCACAGCGCAAGTGCAGGCGGTGTTCGGCACGGTTGACCCCGCGCTTTTGCGTCTCTTCCACCGCATTGATCATTTTTTCCAGGTTTTCCAGACGGTCGCCACCGTCGCGCACATCGCCAATCGCCACTGCGTCCAGCACGGTGGTAATACCGCTGGCAACCATTAAAGCATCGTGGCTGCTCATCGCCGAGTGGGCGGGCCAGTCTACTTTTGGGCGTGGGGTAAAGAACTTGTCGAGGTTATCGGTGTGCAGTTCAATAAGCCCAGGCAGCAGCCAGCCACCTTCACCGTCCAGCGCTTCAGGCAAGCTGCTCTGGCTTTCGGCAAAAGTGCGGATCGTTCCGCCTTCAATTTCCAGCGATCCTTGCACCACGTCATCTTCCAGCACCAGCTTTACATTGTTGATAATCATGCTGTTGTTCCCATCAGGTGCAGGCGATCCGCTACGCGGTCGCGCACGGTTTGATCGTGAAAAATGCCGACAATTGCCGCGCCGCGGGCTTTCGCTTCTTCAATCAATGCGACGACGGCGGCGCTGTTTTTGGCGTCCAGCGAGGCAGTGGGCTCATCGAGCAGCAGAATGGGGTAATCGACGATGAATCCGCGGGCGATGTTGACGCGTTGCTGTTCGCCGCCGGAAAAGGTTGATGGCGCGAGATGCCATAAGCGCTCAGGAACATTCAGGCGGGTGAGCAGGCTCGCGGCTTTGGCTGCACATTCCTCACGAGATACGCCCAGATCCAGCAGCGGTTGCATCACCACATCCAGCGCGGAAATCCGTGGGATCACGCGCAGAAACTGGCTTACCCAGCCGATGGTTGAACGGCGAACTTCCAGCACTTTGCGCGCCGGGGCCTGCACCAGATCCACCCATTCATCGCTGTGAAGAATGTGGATGTGTCCTTCATCCGGCAGGTAGTTGGCGTACAGCGAGCGTAGCAGCGTCGATTTACCGCTGCCGGAATGACCGTGCAGCACCACGCATTCGCCATTTTTCACTTCCAGCGTGGCGTTTTGCAGCACCGGCAGACGCACGCCGTTTTGCTGATGCAGGACAAAAGTTTTACTGACGTTTTCAACGCGAATCATTTTTGCCTCGAGATTTTTTGCCGGATGGCGGTTGCGCCTTATCCGGCCTACAAAAGTGCGATCCAGGTAGGCCCGATAAGCGCAGCGCCATCGGGCACAACAAAAAAATCAGTTCTGCAGTACGGACGACACCAGCAACTGGGTGTACGGATGGTGCGGGTCGTCGAGCACGCGGTCGGTTAACCCACTTTCCACCACCTGACCCTGTTTCATCACCAGCAAACGGTCTGCCAGCAGACGCGCCACGCCCAGATCGTGGGTGACAATCACCACCGCCAGATCCAGTTCCACCACCAGGCCGCGCAGCAGGTCCAGCAGCTTGGCTTGTACGGAAACGTCCAGCCCACCGGTGGGTTCGTCCATAAATACCAGTTTGGGATGGGTGACGAGGTTGCGGGCGATCTGCAGACGCTGCTGCATGCCGCCGGAAAAGGTGGTTGGCAGGTCGTCGATACGCGAGGCGGTGATCTCCACCGCCTCCAGCCAGCGCTGTGCGGTGGCGCGGATATCGCCGTAATGACGCGCGCCGGTGGCCATCAGACGTTCGCCGATGTTGCCGCCCGCCGAAACCTGACGGCGCAGACCGTCCATCGGGTGTTGATGCACCACGCCCCATTCGGTACGCAGCAGACGGCGACGATCGGCCTCGTTCATGCCGTACAGCGAGCGGTTCTGATACAAAATCTCACCGCTCTGCGGCGTCAGCCGTGAAGAGATCGATTTCAACAGCGTGGTTTTGCCGGAGCCGGACTCGCCGACGATACCCAGCACTTCGCCAGGCCACAGGTCAAAAGAGACATCGCTGAAGCCTTTGCCCGGCGCGTAGAGATGGGTCAGGTTGTTGACTGAAAGCAGCGGTTGCGTCATTGGCTGAGGGCCTCGCTCTGTTGGCGGCAGTAGTCGGTGTCGGAGCAGACAAACATGCGTTTGCCGGTGTCATCGAGCACCACTTCATCGAGATAGCTGTGGGTTGAGCCACAAATGGCGCAAGGCTCATCCCAGCTCTGTACGGTAAACGGGTGATCGTCGAAATCGAGGCTTTCCACACGGGTGTAAGGTGGCACGGCATAGATGCGCTTTTCGCGGCCTGCGCCAAACAGTTGCAGGGCCGGCATCATGTCCATCTTCGGGTTGTCGAATTTCGGGATGGGCGACGGATCCATGACGTAGCGGTCATTGACCTTCACCGGATAGGCATAAGTGGTGGCGATATGGCCGAAGCGGGCGATATCTTCATACAGTTTCACCTGCATGATGCCGTACTCTTCCAGCGCGTGCATGGTGCGGGTTTCCGTTTCACGCGGTTCGATAAAGCGCAGCGGCTCGGGGATCGGTACCTGGAAGATGATTATTTGATCTTCCACCAGCGGCGTTTCCGGGATGCGATGGCGGGTCTGGATCAGTGTCGCATCTTCCGTACGCTCGGTGGTATTGACCCCGGTTACGCGTTTGAAGAAGTTGCGAATCGACACGGCGTTAGTGGTGTCATCCGCGCCCTGGTCAATCACCTTCAGTACGTCCGGCTCGCCAATCACGCTGGCAGTGAGCTGAATGCCGCCCGTCCCCCAACCGTAGGGCATCGGCATTTCTCGTCCGCCAAATGGTACCTGGTAACCGGGGATCGCCACCGCTTTCAGAATTGCGCGGCGGATCATGCGTTTGGTCTGCTCATCAAGATAGGCAAAGTTGTAGCCGGAGAGGTTAGTGGTCACGGGTGGCCTCCTGTTGCAGGCGTTTGAGCAGTTCCAGTTCGGCCTGGAAATCGACGTAATGGGGAAGTTTGAGGTGCGAAACAAAACCCGCCGCCTCGACGTTATCCGCATGCGCCAGCACGAACTCTTCGTCCTGCGCCGGTCCGGTGACCGTTTCATCGTATTCGGCTGCCTGTAGGGCGCGGTCCACCAGCGCCATCGCCATCGCTTTGCGCTCGCTCATGCCAAACACCAGCCCGTAGCCGCGGGTAAAATGGGGGGATTCATTTTCTGGCGCGACAAAACCGTTGACCATTTCGCATTCAGTCATCAACAGTTCGCCGATGTTCACCGCAAATCCCAGCTCTTCCGGGACGGTTTCCAGTGCCACATAGCCGCTGCGGATTTCGGCGGCAAACGGATGATTGCGCCCGTAGCCGCGCTGGGTGGAGTAGGCCAGCGCCAGCAGATATCCCTCGTCGCCGCGCATCAACTGCTGCAGGCGTGAAGCGCGTGAACAGGGGTAAACCGGCGGCGTGCGGGTGATGTCATCGGGTTGAGCGTCGTCGTCCTCTTCGCGCTTTGCCAGTCCCTGATTCGTCAGCAGGGAAAAGACGTGCGGGGAGGCATCCTGCGCGCCGTCTGCGCTGCGCAAAGGCGGGGTTTCGCCATTGGCCAGCAGGGTAAAATCCAACAGACGATGGGTGTAGTCGTAGGTTGGACCCAACAACTGCCCGCCGGGAATATCCTTATAGACAGCGGAAATACGCCGTTCGAGGCGCATTTCTGCGCTGTTAACCGGTTCGCTGACAGCGACCTTTGCCAGCGTAGTGCGGTAAGCGCGGAGCAAAAAGATGGCCTCGACGTTATCGCCGCTGGCCTGTTTGAGCGCCAGTGCCGCCAGTTCGCGATCGGCGATGCCGCCTTCGGTCATCACCCGGTCGACGGCCAGGTTCATCTGCTGTTCGATTTGTGCCACGCTCAGTTCAGCAATGGTCTGATCGCCCCGGCGTCGGTTTTCCTGCAGTGCATGGGCGTTGGCTATCGCCTTTTCGCCCCCTTTGACGGCGACGTACATCAGCACACCTCCACATGAGTGGTTCGCGGGATGGCCAGCATGCGTTCGCCACAGGTAAGGATCAGATCGACTCCCAGCGGGAACGGGTGCGGACGTTCGGTGAGCTCGTGGATCAGGCATTCCGGCAGCTGTGGCGCGATCATGCGTTCTTCGGCGATACCCGCCCCGGTCAGACGCAGCATGCGTCCACCGCTTAAACCTGCAACCTGCACAATCAGCGTGGCGCTGGTTTCTGGTGCGACGGCGGAACCGGCAGAGAGGGCGTTTAGCTGTTCGCTGCTGATACGTTCGTCGGCGACGGCAAAGGCAGCCAACTGGGGCTGATCCACCAGCGGCGCGCTGGTGTGAAAACGCAGGTTCTGCCGGGAGATATCGTTATCCATCGACGGCGCCAGCCAGACCGGCGTGTCGCCGTCGGCCAGGGTCAGCAGCGCGCTGGTGGTTGCCAGACCCAGTGGCTGCCAGCCGTGTTTCAGCTGATGCAGGGCGACGATGACGCCCGGTTCACTCATGGCCTTCAGCAGACGACGAAAGCTCTGCTGAGCATCCTGAACGGGTAAATTAAAAGCGGTTAGAAGTGCCGTAGATCGTGTCATGCGTTATCTCCGCGTTCCAGCGTGAAGAAGTCGACCCGGCTGGCGTTGACTTCGGCACGGCGGGCGCTAATCAGCGCCTCGCGTTCCGCTTCCAGCGGGGCAATTAAGGTTTCCATTAGGTTCTGGAAATGCGTTTGTTCCTGCAGCAATGCGTCAATGACCGCACACTGCTCGGCGTGTTGTTTATTGCGACCCAGCAGGTAGCTGTAGCCCAGCGTCCCGCTTTTCAGGCGAATAACCGCGCGGGTAAGCGTGGTGTCGCCAGCAAAGAAGCGATTACCGGTGCCGCCCATACGGGCCTGGATCTGCATCAGTCCGCTTTCCGGGGCGCGGATAAGCTCATAGTCCGGCGTTAGTTTGAGCGCGTTGATGCGGGCGTTCAGATCTTCGGCATTGCTGTAAGCCAGCGCGCGCATCCAACGCTGGCGAGTGGCGGTATCGAAATGCATTCAGTGCTCCATGGTGAATTCGATCATGTCGGCGCGGGTCAGGCTGACGGAATATTCCGCCGCCTGTTCTTCGCCTTCACGGTGGTTCAGAGTGCGCACGCACAGCAACGGCGCCATGTTGGGGATTTCCAGCACCTTGCTCTCTTTGGCCTGAGCGCGGCGGGCGCTGATGCGCGTCTGCGTACGCAGGAGCGTCAGACCGGATTGTTCGCGCAGGTAGTCGTGCAGTGAGCCGCTGTTAAAGCCCTGCAGCAGCGGCCACAGCGTGAGGTCGGAAAAATAGTGGTCGATCTGACACAGTGCGATGCCGTTTACCCGGCGCAGGGTGCGCAGGTGAATCACGTTATCGCCCTCGTTAATGCTGAGCGCATCGGCAATGTGGCTGGAGGCCGGACGCAGCACCGCCAGCAGTTTTTCACTGGTGGGGTGGCTGCCCTGGTCCAGCAGGTTCTGACTAAAGCGTGCCTGGGCATTAAGCGGGTAATCGAACGGGCGCATCAGCACCAGCACGCCGACTCCCTGGCGACGCTGAACCCAGCCGCGCTCAACCAGTTGGTCAATGGCGCGGCGCAGGGTGTGGCGGTTAACATCAAAACGCGCGGCCAGTTGATGCTCGGCGGGCAGATAGTCACCGCAGCGATAATGTTGACGAAGCTCCTGCTCAAGTCTCGCGGCAATTTCCTGATAACGCGTTGGATAACTGGTCGGATGTGTAGACAAGTGCATAGCAATCAATGCCTCGCTAATCAGATAAAGTGCTTACGCAAACGCTGGGAAAGGAAATCCAGCAGGCTGACGGTGACGATGATTAACACCATCAGGGCGCAGGTTTGCTGGAACTGAAAGCCGCGAATCGCCTCCCATAAGGTCACGCCAATGCCGCCTGCGCCGACCATACCGACTACCGTGGCGGAACGAACGTTGGATTCAAAGCGATACAGCGAGTAGGAGATAAGCAGCGGCATGACCTGTGGCAGAACGCCGTACAGAATCTCTTCAATTTTGTTGGCTCCGGTGGCGCGAATACCTTCTACCGGACCGGGTTCAATGGCTTCTACCGCTTCGGAAAGCAGCTTGGAGAGCACCCCGGTGGTATGGATAAACAGCGCCATGACCCCGGCGAACGGACCCAAACCAACGGCGACCACGAACAGCATGGCGAAGACCATTTCGTTGATGGCGCGACAGGCATCCATCAGGCGACGCATCGGCTGGTAAATCCACCACGGCACGAGGTTATCGGCGCACATCAGACCGAAGGGAATCGACAACACCACGGCGAGGGCGGTACCCCAGACGGCGATTTGCAGGGTGACGGCCATTTCACCGAGATAGTCCTGCCACTGGCTGAAATCCGGCGGGAAGAAGTCGGCGGCGAAGGTCGCCATATTGCCGGAATCCTCGATCAGCGTGAGCGGAGCCATTTCGGCGCCTTTCCACGAGACCACCAGCACGGCGAGAAGAATGGCCCAGCTCAGTAGTGAGAACCAGCTACGCTTGGGAGGGGCAACGGTGATGGTTTGCATGTTTGGCTCCGTGCATCGGTTATTGCCGGATGGCGGCGCAGGCGCCTTATCCGACCTACAAAACATCGTAGGCCCGGTAAGCGAAGCGCCACCGGGCGCAGGGTTATTGCACCGCTTTGCTGACGCTGGTCATGGCGCCCAGGGCGGCGGTCAGACGGTCCAGGTCGTCGAGCTGTGCTTTCAGCGCCGAGGTTTTGCTGGTTTTCTCTTCCTCGTTCAGCCCTTTGTTGTCCTTCACGCCCTGCATCTCTTTAAACAGCGCCAGTTGGCGAATCGGCACCAGTTGTAAGTCGCTGGAGGCACGGAACGGCGCCCATCCCAGGCGTTCCAGTACGGTTTTCTGTTCCGGCGTTTTGCCGTAATTCATGAAGAAGTCGTACACCTTGTCCTTGGTGGCTTCAGAGAGGTTCTTACGCCAGACGATCGGATCGCCCGGGATCAGCGGTGACTTCCAGATAACCTTCAACTCTTTCAGCTTGTCCGGTGCGGAGGTTTTCAGCTTGTCGAGGTTTTCGGTGTTGTTGGTAGCCACATCCACCTGTTTGTTGGCGACGGCCAGGGCGTTGGTTTCGTGCCCGGCGTTAACGGTGCGTTTGAAGTCGCTGGCGGAGATGTTGTTTTTGGCGAAGACGTAGTAACCGGGGACGAGGTAGCCAGAGGTGGAGTTGGGATCGCCGTTGCCGAAGGTCAGATCCTTACGTTTGGCGATCAGATCGTTCAGGTTGTTGATCGGACTGTCTTTGTTAACGATCAACACGCTCCAGTAACCCGGGGATCCGTCGGCGGCCACGGTCTGGGCAAACACTTGTCCGTTGGCGCGATCCACCGCTTCCATTGCTGAGAGGTTGCCGTACCAGGCGATATCGACTTTGTTAAAGCGCATGCCCTGGATGATCCCGGCGTAGTCCGGGGCGAAGAAGGCGTTTACTTTCACGCCCAGCGATTTTTCCATGTCCTTCAGGAACGGTTCCCACTGCGGCTTCAGGTTTTGCTGTGATTCGGTCGAAATAATGCCAAAGTTCAGCGCTTTTTCTTGCTCTTCGGCATGGGCCGGGGTGAGCAGTGTGCTGAGACTAAACATGCTGGTAAAAGCCAGCGCGGCAACGGTCTTATAGCTCATTTCCATTCCTCATTGTGGGGATGTCAGGCAGCCTGCGCGTTCTGTTCGACGCGGTTCATGCTGCGGTAGAGATGGTCAAAACGGTCGTTGTCAAAATGCTGGCTGCTGCCATCAAAGAAGACGTTGCCCTGGCGCAGCGCGACAATGCGTTCGCAGTAGCGCAGGGCGTAATCCACCTGATGCAGCGTGACGACCACGGTGATGCCGTCGGTCTGGTTGATGTCGCGCAGGGTGTCCATCACGATGCGCGCGGATTCCGGATCCAGCGAAGCAATCGGCTCATCGGCAAGGATTACTTTGGCCTGCTGCATCAGCGCGCGGGCAATCGCGACGCGCTGCTGTTGTCCGCCCGAAAGCGTGGAAACGCGTTGGTATGCAAAGTGCGCCATGCCGACGCGGGTTAACGCCTGCAATGCACGCTGTTTCTGCTCAGCGGTAAACCAGCTAAAACAGGTACGCCAGAACGGCGTACTGCCGAGTGCGCCAATCAGGACGTTCTCCAGCACCGTCAGGCGGTTCACCAAATTGAACTGTTGGAAGATGTAGCCGGTGTGGGCGCGGCTTTTGCGGATATCGCGCGCCAGGCGGCCTTCATGTTGAACGGTGCGACCCAGCAGTTCGACATGGCTACCAGGTGATTTATCACCGACGATCAAACCGCTTAAATGACGTAAAAGGGTGGATTTGCCGGAGCCGGACGGCCCAAGCAGAGCCACCATCTCACCGGCACAGATATTCAGATCAACCGCATTAAGCGCCTGATGTTGATTGAAGGATTTGGAGAGTTTCTCGACGCGAATAACCGTTTGCATGCTGCGGCCTCCCTAAAAAAGTGGCCCCATCGTGGCGGATTAATGTGACGTTTTCGTTAAAGGAAGGTTACTTAGTGATGAAGAGTTGAGCGATATTTGATGACAGTACGGGAGGGCTTGCCTCCCGTTGGATTACTCGGATAGCGGCTGCTGCTGTTTGACGACGTTGATCATCCACGGCACGCCATACTGGTCGCTTACTTTACCGAAACCGTGGGCCCAGAAGGTTTCCTGCCAGTCCATTTCGATTTTTCCGTTTGCTGCCAGGTTATCAAACCAGCGTTTACCTTCGTCGACGTTTTGCGTGTCGAGCACCAGCGTAAAGCCAGAGTAGTGGGCATTTCCATCGGGGGCGCTATCACTCATCATGATGTCGCTGCCTGCAACGCGCAGGTTGGCGTGGGCGATGGCGGTATCGGGGAATTTCATTCCGGAAGGGCAACCTTCTTCGCTGTCCTGCGCCGATTTGGGCATTTCACCGAAGTTGATTTTGTAGAGCAGTTCGGCACCTAACGCCTGTTGATAATAGGCGATGGCGTCAGCGCAGTTGCCTGCAAAGGAGATGTAGGGACTTAACGGCATGATCTTTACCTCAGGTAAAAGAAACCAGTTAAGTGTAGATGCCGTGTGCAAAAATAAACCAGGCGGGAAGTATGGGCTTCCCGCCTGACAAATGAACTGGTGTAGGCCTGATAAGCGCAGCGCCATCAGGCAGGTTAAATCAGTTCTTTTTCACAAACTCAGATTTCAGCTTCATTGGGCCAAAGCCATCAATTTTGCAATCGATGTTGTGGTCGCCTTCAACCAGACGAATGTTTTTTACTTTGGTTCCGATCTTCAGCATGGAAGAGCTACCTTTTACCTTCAGATCTTTTACTACGGTAACGCTGTCGCCATCGGCGAGCAGGTTGCCGTTAGCATCTTTAACGATCAGTTCGTCGCTGTCCTGAGCGGGTTCAGCGTCGTTCCATTCGTGAGCGCATTCCGGGCAGATGAACATGCCGTTATCTTCGTAAGTGTATTCGGAGTTGCATTGTGGGCAGTGTGGTAATGACATGTGGATTTCCTCAAAAGTCAGCAGGGGCAAAAGCGCCCAAAATTGGCAGATTGCCGAAAAAGGCCGCAATTATACATAAAATCCCTGCTTTTGTCGGGGCTACAGGCCAATTATGCCCAACTATCTGTTGTAGCGTCAGGTTGCTTTCACGTCTATGAAAACCAGAAGGAATATTTTTTAAGGGAAATTGCTACGTTTAGTTATTTAAGATAAGGTGAGGCGAAACACCCGATATTCATAGGTAGCATGGCTTACAGACTAGCTAAGTCATTGTGAGTGAATACTTTGCGATCCCCTTAAATTTGGTAGGGGAATTAAGCTGGCATTTTTTAAAACTGAACTACTCTGTTTATCTTTCTTACTTAACATAGTAAGTGAGAGGCATCAGGCCAGCAGTCATACGATAAATTTTATTTTAATAATATCAGCTGGTTGTTTTAATTTTAATTATTTCCACACGTAATTATAAAAGCCGAAGATCTATAAATAAAACGATTTGGCTAAATAAAAGTAATGCTATTTGCGTTAAGGAAAGATTTTCCATGTACACACAGACAATTTATGAATTAAGTCAGGAAGCTGAACGCTTACTGATGCTCTCTCTTGAACATCTCAGGCAATTGCAGAAATTGCCAATGACCTCGGCGAATGATGTCATGCTGAAAAAAGGAGAGCATAGCGGACAGGTTGTTCAGCCCCTGCATTTCAGCGCGCGTGGCATGGATGTCCAGCAGGCAACGCTTAACAATGAACTGCGAAAGATTACCCGTCTGGAAATGGTTCTGGCGATCGTCGGTACGATGAAGGCGGGAAAGTCGACAACGATTAACGCGATTGTCGGAACTGAGGTTTTACCTAATCGTAATCGACCGATGACGGCGTTACCAACCCTTATCCGCCATACACCGGGACAGAAAGAGCCGGTGCTGCATTTTTTGCATGTCGCGCCAATTGACGCCTTAATGAAAATATTACAGCAGCGCGTGCGGGGATGCGATCGTCAGCGTCTGGCTCAGACGCTGGAAATAGATAAGGATATGAATGCCCTGCTCCAACATATTGAAAACGGCGTGGCATTTGAACGGTATTACCTTGGCGCACAGCCTATTTTCTATTTTCTCAAGAGCCTGAACGATCTGGTGCGTTTATCTAAAGCGCTGGAGGTGGAGTTTCCGTTTGCCGCCTATGCTGCAATTGAGCATATTCCGGTTATTGAGGTTGAGTTCGTGCATCTGGCCGGGCTGGCAAGTTATCCGGGACAATTGACGCTGCTGGATACTCCCGGGCCGAATGAGGCCGGGCAGCCACACTTACAGCAAATGCTCAATGAACAGCTGGCGCGGGCTTCCGCGGTACTGGCGGTGATGGATTATACCCAACTGAAGTCGATTTCGGATGAGGAAGTCCGTCAGGCCATTATGGCGGTTGGCAAGTCAGTACCGCTGTATGCACTGGTTAACAAATTCGATCAGAAAGACCGCAACAGCGATGATGAAGAGCAGGTGCGGGCGTTAATTTCCGGCACGTTGATGAAAGGCGGTATTACGCCTGAACGTATTTATCCGGTCTCCTCAATGTGGGGATATCTGGCCAACAGGGCACGTCATGAACTCGTGAATAATGGGCGCTTGCCGGATCATCAGGAGCAGCGCTGGGTCCAGGACTTTGCCGAAGCGGCACTCGGCAGGCGCTGGCGTACCACCGATCTTGATGATAAAGAACATATTCGTCATGCCGCCGATCTGCTTTGGGAAGACTCACTGTTTGAACAACCGATTCAGAAAGTGATCCATGCAGCCTACGCCAATGCCTCACTGTATGCGCTCCGCTCGGCATCGCACAAGCTATTGAACTATTCGCAAAGCGCACACGAGTATCTGGAGTTTCGCGCCCACGGCTTAACCGTAGCCTATGAGCAGTTACAGATGAACATCGCGCATATTGAAGATGACATGCAACAGTTGCAGAAAAGCCAGGCGCGGGTGGGCGACGAGGTCAGTCACGAAGTTGAGCTGGCGCTGGAGGCTGCTGCCGGCTATCTCAATCAGCAGCAGACCGAGATTCTGTACAGTATCAACTCGTTCTTTGTGAAAGAAAACGTGCTGATGATGTCACAACATGGCATGGGCGCTGCCATTACGACGGCGGAAATGGCCGGTGATATGCTGGTGTTGCATGACGAGGGGCAAGCGAAAATTGTGTTAGATAAAATTCGCTCCTCCTGTGAGGTTGTCCTGCTGGCGGCGCAGGAGAGTATCAGCCGGGACCTGGCGCTGCGTTTTGAGGCGCTTGAATCGACGTTATCCCGGGCGCTGAATGACGCTATGCGGCCTATTGAGCAGCGGGTGAAAGACGATCTGAATCATGCCGGATTTCGGGCGCGGATCCGTTTTCCAGCCTTTCATGCGGCGATGTTTAATTTCAATACCCGTCAGTTGTTTAACGAGGCTATTGAACAGGATATCCCTGCTGATAATGCCCCGTCCACCGGCGGTGTTGTGCGTGATACGTTCTCACGTTGGCTGAATCAACCCAACTGGGGATGGAATGATTACGTCGAAACAAAAACGCGTTACCTCATTGATATGGGCGCGTTGAACAAGAATCTTGTCCATTACGTCACTCAGTTTTGCCAACAAATTCGTAAAGCTTTAGTTGCTCAGGTCGATATTTCCGTTACGGCAGGCATGGCCACGTTTTTTGCTGATTTTTCACTGTGTCTGACGCAATTGCAGGCGAGCCTGCGCGAGAGTCTGACCCTGCGCCAGCAAAATGAATCGGCGGTGAATGCAATGAATGAACAATTGCAGCATCGTATTACGACGGCGGCATGGATTTATGAAGATTCCCGCTTGCTGCGTGACGATATCCACACCCTTTTTGCAACCGAGCATACATGACTAACGTGTTACTGGAAGGCCCAGGGCGGACGCTGGAGTGCGTCTACCCGAAGTTTATGGTCGATCTGGTTCAGGGAGATGAAACCAAACGTTCCGGCGGTTTTCTGCAGCAGCAGCAGCGGTTGCGTGCGCGCCTGACGCAGGAAGTGTTATCCCAGACGCAGCTGCGGGCGTGGGTGATGGCGGGGGTATCCAGCGAACACCTGGTGATGCGGCTTAAGCTGGTGGAAAAGCTGGCGGGCACTATCGATCCTGGCCATCTGGCGCTGGTACGTATTGCCGAGCGACTGGTGCTCTTACAACAAACTGAGCAGCCACGCGGACAATCAACTCCCGGCGTGATGCAGCAATTAATTTCACTGGCTGACGTGTTTGCCCAACGTAGCGCATATAAAGAGAAAGCGCTGACGCAACGTGGGCTGACCGTGCAGGCAGGCGAACACAGTGAACAGATTTTTACTCGCTGGCGGGCTGGCGCGTATGACGGCTGGTCATTACCCGGACGCTGCTTTGTGGCGCTGGAGGAACTGCGCTGGGGCGCCTTTGGTGATGCCTGTCGGCTGGCGAATGCCGATGTTGTGTCGATGCTAAAAGACAATTTACGCACGATGGCTGCCCAGACACTGGCACATAGCGTGAATGCGGCACCTACTACGCGCCATTATTATCATCAATGGCTGAGTTCACCTGCAGTTGGGGGGGCGAGCGAACATAACGATCTGCTGAGTTGGCTGGGTGACTGGTGCGATGCACAGCGCCATCCGGTGAGCTGGTCGGTGACGCAGCGTTGGCAGAATGTGGCGTTGGGGATGCCGAGACTGTGTTCGGCGAAGCGGCTGGTTGATGCGATGGTTGAGGAGATTTTCGCACCGCCCCAGCTCATCAGTTGAGCAGAGGCGGTGAGTGAGGCAAAGGCAGGCTTAGTGGTGCAGTGAGTCTGCCTGGGTCGCCGTCGTTTCGTTGGCGACCTGATTTTTATTAAAACGTTTGGCATACAACGCGGTGATAATCGGCACCAGAATGGCGGTGACAATCACGCTGGCAGCGACCAGAGCAGTTGCCGAAGCAGCAACCGGTTCAAATGCCGGGTTAATCTGGGCGATAATCACCGGGTTTGCCACCGCAGCGCCTGCGGCAGAAGAGGCGGCTACGCCCGCCGTACCGTTTCCGCCACCAATGACGCGGTCAGCAATAATCAGCGGGATACCGGTGATGATGATAACCGCGACACCCAGCAGAATGCCCAGCAGACCGGTATCAACGATGACACTCAGGTTAATCGTGTTGCCCAGCGCGAAACCGAAGAACGGAATCAGCACCGGTGTCGCTTTGCTAAAGAAGGCACGCAGGTCGTGATCCAGGTTACCCAACGCAAAACCAATCAGGAACGGTAATACCGCACCGACAAAATGGTGTGGCTCGAAAGAGGCCAGACCGGCAGAGCCCAGAATGACCATGGTCATTAACGGACCGGATTCCAGAGACATCAACACAAATGCGCCAGACTCTTCTTTCGTACCGTACTGGTTCATCAGGCTGGCGTACAAACCCCCGTTGGTCATGTCCATTGCTGAGACAATTGCCAGTACGGAAAGACCGGCAAAGAACCCGGTTTGAATGCCTGTATCAGGAATAAATGAAGCGGCAATCATTGCCACTACCCATGCCACGGCTATTTTGGTTAATACCAGCGTGCCGGATTTGCGTAATACCGTACCGGTTGCTCGCAAATCAATTGATGCACCGATACAAAAAAACCATACCGCCAGAATCGGAACTGTTCCGCTGATCATACCTTTGGTAAATGAACCGAAATACGCGCCCGTATCGGGAGCTAACGTATTTAACACTGCGCCTAATAACAGAGGAATCAACATCATTCCGCCGGGGATGCGTTCAATCGTGGCTTTAATTTTCATAAACGTCCTCATGTCTTGTCGCAGGTTATAAACGCGCAAGAAAGTAAAAATTATTTAAATTCAAAAGGTTACTTTTGAGTTTTAACAGAGAAAACGGCTATCTCTTTGTTTTATAAAATCTAACGCGGCATACGTTGAGCGTGTTGCTGCTCCCAGGGATATTGCGTCTGGAATTAGTTTGCATTCACAGGAACGTTGATTCAATCAAAATAAAACGATGTTTTAGTTATCTTCATCACATATTCTGAGCAAAGATCATTACAGGTTCCGATTATTAAAAGACCTGTGATCTTTTTGTGAAAGGATTAGGTGATTTTTTTGCTAGCAGAATAATAGTGACTGCTGTGATTGTTGATGGTGCCAGGCGATTTATTCTTGTATTTAATTGTCAGTAAATCGCAAGCATTACATGTAAAAAAGCTGACTAAAAGCGACCTGATTTACGCAGGTTGACGAAATGAAAAACTATGTGTGAAGTTGATCACACATTTAAACACTGTTAGGGTAAAGAGGTCATTAACCGCCCAATCAGGCGTCAACAGGTTCGGTTGTACTGCTCATTTTCAGTCAGTGTAAGTAAACCTGCTACGCTTGTTACAGGGATTGCGTCTGTGCAATCCCCGCTCGGCGATGACCTTAGCGCATATGGCGTTGGGAGACTCGATCTGTAGCGCGACAGGGCTAAGTCTATGAGGACTGGTATGCTAAAAAGGAAAAAAATAAAGCCAATTACGCTTCGCGACGTCACCATTATTGATGACGGAAAACTGCGAAAAGCCATTACCGCCGCGTCACTTGGTAATGCAATGGAGTGGTTTGATTTTGGTGTTTATGGGTTTGTTGCTTACGCATTAGGTAAAGTGTTCTTCCCGGGGGCTGACCCCAGCGTGCAGATGGTTGCTGCGCTCGCTACCTTCTCCGTTCCCTTTCTGATTCGACCGCTTGGCGGGTTGTTCTTCGGTATGCTCGGCGATAAATACGGTCGCCAAAAGATCCTGGCTATCACGATTGTGATTATGTCGATCAGTACCTTCTGTATTGGGTTGATCCCTTCGTATGCGTCTATTGGTATCTGGGCACCGATCCTGCTGTTGCTGTGTAAGATGGCACAGGGCTTTTCGGTCGGCGGGGAGTATACCGGCGCGTCGATTTTTGTCGCAGAGTATTCCCCGGACCGTAAGCGCGGATTTATGGGCAGTTGGCTGGACTTCGGTTCGATTGCCGGGTTTGTGCTGGGTGCGGGCGTGGTGGTTCTGATCTCAACTGTCGTCGGCGAAGATAACTTCCTTGAGTGGGGCTGGCGTATTCCGTTCTTCCTGGCGCTACCGTTAGGGCTGATTGGCCTGTACCTGCGTCATGCGCTGGAAGAGACGCCGGCGTTCCAGCAGCACGTAGATAAACTGGAGCAGGGCGATCGTCAGGGGCTGCAGGAAGGACCGAAGATTTCGTTTAAAGAAATTGCGACTAAACACTGGCGTAGCCTGCTGGCGTGCATCGGTCTGGTGATTGCGACCAACGTCACCTACTACATGCTGCTCACCTATATGCCGAGCTACCTGTCGCATAACCTGCACTACTCTGAAGATCACGGTGTGCTGATTATTATCGCCATTATGATTGGTATGCTGTTTGTGCAGCCGATTATGGGGCTGCTGAGTGACCGCTTCGGACGCCGTCCGTTTGTGATTATGGGCAGCATTGCGCTGTTTGTGCTGGCCATTCCGGCATTTATCCTGATTAACAGTAACGTCATCGGCCTGATTTTCGCCGGGTTGCTGATGCTGGCGGTGATCCTTAACTGCTTCACCGGGGTGATGGCGTCAACGTTACCCGCGATGTTCCCGACACATATTCGCTACAGTGCGCTGGCCGCCGCGTTTAACATCTCGGTACTGGTTGCAGGCCTGACGCCGACGCTGGCCGCATGGCTGGTGGAAAGCTCGCAGAACCTGATGATGCCTGCTTACTATCTGATGGTGATTGCGGTAGTGGGTTTAATTACCGGCGTGACCATGAAAGAAACCGCCAATCAGCCGCTGAAAGGGGCGACACCTGCGGCTTCGGATATTCAGGAAGCGAAAGAGATCCTTGGTGAGCACTACGACAATATTGAGCAGAAAATCGAAGACATCGATCAGGAAATTGCCGAGCTACAGGTTAAGCGTACGCGCCTGGTGCAGCAGCATCCGCGTATTGATGAGTAATCGTGTCATTGCCTGATGGCGCGAGCTTTTAGGCCTACGGGTAGCATTGTGCTTTGTAGGCCGGATAAGGCGTCAGCCGCCATCCGGCGCGTGGCCTTAAGGTTGGCTTAATATCCTTCAGGCAAACTCTCCTCCATAGTATCGGAGGAGAGTGTCATGAAAACCCGTATTTATGAAAGTTTGACCACCGTTTGCAGCGTACTGATTGTGAGCAGCTTTTTGTATGTGTGGGTGAGCTCTTACTGATCTTTCTCCAGCACCACCCAGGCGCGAGTGCCACTGGCTCCTGGGCGGTTTTGCAAAAAGAACTGCCCGTGATGTAACTGGGTAATTCGACTGACAATGCTCAGCCCCAGCCCAATCCCGCCAAAACGGCTATCCATACGCACAAATGCTTTGCTCAGTTCCCCACATTTACTTTCATCAATGCCTGGCCCTTCATCCTCAACGGCCAGAATTGCATTTTGTTCCACGTTAAGGTTAATCGTAATGTTGGTACCTTCCGGGCTGTAACGGTGGGCGTTTTCTACCAGATTTCGCAACAGCATCCGCAATAGAGTGGCGTCGCCGCGTACGATGACATCCTCTGTGCTTGCCGGCAGGAGCAACGTTTGTTGCCGCTGATCCAGCATGGCGCTGAGCTCATCGTAGGAGGGCAGTATGACGTCCTCCAGCAGTTTGACATGCTGGTAATTTCCGGCCGAAAACGACTGACCCACACGGGCGAGTTGCAACAGCTGCGACACGCTGTCCATCATTTGGTCGAGACGGGTGATGAGCGGCGTAACGTCAACATTGTGGGTTTTTGACAGCAATTCCAGATGCAGACGAACGCCGGATAGTGGCGTTCGTAGCTCATGGGCAACGTCGGCAGTAAACAGCCGCTCGTTGTCGATAGTGGTTGTTAGCCGCGTAACCAACTGATTGAGCGCCGTCACTACCGCCTGTATCTCAATGGTGGAGCTACGGATATTAATGGGAGCCAGATTATCCGCTGTGCGAGTTTCTAACTCCTGTTGGAGATCGGCAAGAGGACGGGTAATTCGTCGCACTGCCTGGTAGCAAATCAGCAGCGCCAGGCTGACCATAAAAATGCCGGGGACGATCAGGCTGGCGATAGCCTCACGGATCTCGTGCATGATATGGCGATCGTTGTTACGGTTTTCGCGTAACGCCTGTTCGAACAGCTGTATTTGCTCGGTGCTTTCATGCCACAACCAGAAGGTGCTAATCAGCTGGAAGACCAGCAGAATCAGGCCGATCGTCAGCATTAAACGCTGGCGAAGCGGGAGCGGTTGCTTTAGAAAACGCATCAAATTCACTTAGCTTTCCTCAGTAGCGGTCAGCATGTAGCCAAAACCTCGAACCGTGCGAATGCGTGATTTTCCCACTTTATCGCGCAGGTTATGGATGTGGACTTCCAGCGTATTGGTCGACGGCTCGTTATCCCAGCTGTAGATGTCGTTATACAGAATCTCCCGGTGTACCGGGCTCCCCGCTTTGAGCATCAGCCGCGACAATAGCGCGTACTCTTTTGGCGTTAAGACAATTTCTTGTCCATCCATCCACACCTGGCGGCGGCCGATATTCAATGTCAGGTTGCCAATGATAATCTCACTTTCACCCTGATTGTTATGCCGACGTAACAGCGCCCGAATGCGGGCATGCAGTTCTTCCAGCGCGAACGGTTTGACCAGATAGTCATCAGCGCCGACATCCAGCCCGGTGATGCGGTCTTTCACGGTGTCGCGGGCGGTCAGGATGAGTACCGGTACGGTGTATTTTTTCTGCCTGATGCGGGTCAGAAAATGCAGGCCATCCTCATCCGGTAAACCTAAATCCAGAACGACAAGACTGTAATGCCCCGTTTCCAGGCAATGCTCGGCGGCACGGGCCGTTGACACGCCATCGCAGGCGTAGCCCTCCGTTTGTGCGGCAAGTATCAGCCCCTGTAGTAACAGTGTATCGTCTTCAACAATCAGAATTTTCATTCGGTTAGCCTCCCTTGCATGGGTGCAGAATATCATCTGCTGACTGGTAATACTTGGTTTGTACGCCCGTTAATCCCAGCAGGGTTGAGAACAGATTATCCTGTGAGAAATCTTCTGAGCTGGCCCGTTTCTGCAAACATGTTTGAGAAATCTGGTAGCGTTGCTGATAATCTTCGGAGAGCCACAACAGCATCGGTACATGTTTTTGTGTGTCTGGCGCAATCGAATACGGTAGACCGTGCAAGTAGACGCCGTTTTCTCCTAAGGATTCACCGTGATCGGAAAGATAAACCAGGCTGGTGGTGAAATTGTTCTGATGCTCTTTCAGTATATTGATCGCTTTATCAACAATATAGTCAATGTACAGGATGGTATTGTCGTAGGTATTCACCAGTTGCTGCTGCGAACAGGTTTGAATTTCGTTGGTATCGCAGGTTGGGGTAAATTTCTTAAACTGTGGCGGATAACGGTTGTAATAGGTTGGGCCATGGCTGCCGATGGTGTGCAGCACGATCACGCCGTCGCCCTTCAGGTTATTAATGTACTCTTCCAGCCCGTGGAACAGGACTTCATCGTAGCATTCACCGTTAATACACTGTCCTGGTAAGTTCAGCGCAGTCATATCCTGATGCGGTACGCGGTCACAGGCACCTTTACAGCCGCCGTCGTTATCATTCCACAGAACGTTAATTCCCGCCCGCTGGATGATATCGAGTACGCCTTCCTGGTGGTGAGCCAGCTCTTCGTCGTAGTGCGCTCGTGGCATGTCGGAGAACATGCAGGGAACGGAAACGGCTGTCGCCGTACCGCAGGACGTTGTACGCGGGAAATAAACGACATCATCTTTTTCCAGCAACGGATTGGTCTGACGTGAATAACCTGACAGAGAGAAGTTGTCGCCGCGTGATGTTTCACCGAGCACCACAATAGTGAGGTTCTTACGTTTTCCTTTCACCATTTCTGGATTACGGTGCGCATCTTCGCCAATACGCACCAGCGGCAGGTTGGCCAGCCTCTGGTGTGAATACCAGGATGACGTTGCCACGATGCTGTTGGACGGGCTGAGGGACTTAACCAGCTCTTTGTTATTACGAAACAGCGATGCGTAATCTTTATAGAAGAAGGCGGCGACCAGCACGATAAGCAGTGCCGATATCAGGATATTCGCAGCGCGGTACAACACGCTGCGCAGCGCAGGCGTAATAGGTTTGATTCTTACCCAGCAGGCAACGATGGCGGCCAGAATGCCGCTCAGTCCCAGTGTCAGGAGCATTTGCGGCGTCATGAGGGCGAAGGTTTCAGCCGGTGTGGTATCCATCATGTTGGCGATCATCGAGCGGTCAATGATGATGCCGTAGGTCATAATGAAATACTGGGCGGACGCCCCGACCAAAATGAAAATGCACGCGACCAGGCGGTTAAGCCACAGGAAAGAGGCCAGCGTGAGCACGATATTCATGACGCTGAATGCGACAACCGGCATCGATAAGAACACCAGGATGTTGCGCAGGGAATCCAGCGGAAGGTCTTGCAGTACCTGTTTGTAGAACGCGATGTTCAGGAAGGTCGCAAGATAAAATGAGATCAGCAATAGCCAGCTGATTTGCCCGAGAGTCGGTCTTTTAAACAGGAGCTTTAACATTAAGGGGGTTCCATCGACTAAGTGGAGCGGATCCTCTCAAAGTAAAATTAAGCCAACATTAAGTTCTTAATGTTAGCAGGTACTGGTGGGGGGATGCGTAGGCCCGATGCGCTTATGTCATCGGGCAACGACGCTTACAGGCATTAATTATTGTTGGTCGGGGCATCCAGAGGATACGGGTTTTTATGGATCCGGTTGTAGTTGAGCGCATATAGTGCGGTGATTACCATCAACATCACGAACGACCACATCACTTCTTTGGCGCCAGAACCCACCACTGCCCAGATGCAGTAGACAAATGCCACGAAGGTCACCAGTAAGTACATCGGACGCGCTTTACCAAAGTGACCGTGACCCAGCAGCAGCAATGCCGCGCAGGTGTACAGATATGGCACCAGGGTGAAGATAACGGAGACCGAAGAGACCAGACCAAATTCTTTTGCGGCGTTTGGCGACATACTGCTGAACTGGAAGAGGGTCATCAGGATCCCGACGATGATTAGCCCGGCAACCGGTGTTCCCGCTTTGTTGACGCGGGCGAAAATCGGTGGGAACAGGCCGTCATCGGCTGCCGCTTTGGCAGTTTGTCCGGCAAGTAGCGTCCAACCGCCCAGAGAACCGAGGCACCCGGCAGCGGCACAGAAGGAGACAATTGCCCCGGCGGTGTCGCCCAGTGCCATTCGTGCAGCATCACCAAACGGTGAGGCTGACACCCGCAGTGCAGCGTTAGGGATCATACCCATAATCGCCGTGGTAGAGAGAACGTAGCAGACGGCGGCAATCAATACCCCGCCAATGGTGGCGATAGGGACGTTACGTTTCGGATTTTTAACCACACCGGCGGCGACGGAGGCGCTTTCAACCCCAATGAACGACCATAAGGTTACGTTTAAGGTGCTTTGGATGGCGCCGAAGGTATTCATGCCGCTGACGTTCCAGGCCGCCATATATGTTTCGCCGCGGAACCAGAACCAGCCGAAGACGGCAATACCAACAATGGGCACCAGCGCCAGTACTGTCGCAATGGCCTGCACGCGAGTGATCATTTTTGGACCGACAATATTCAGCAAGACGAAGACCCACAGTACCACGACACAGGTGAGCGTCAGAACCAACGGATCTTTTAAGATAGGGAAGAAGTAGCTCAGGTAACCCACGCCAATAACGACCATGGCGATGTTACCAATCCAGCAGGCCAACCAGTACAGCACGTTGGTCTGGTAGCCTAAAAAGGGACCGAAGCAGCGGCGCGCATAAGCGTAAGAACCACCGGGACTGGAGTCTAAGGACGACATTTTGGCGTACACCATCGACAGTGCCAGAGCACCGATAATAGTGACCAACCATCCGTAGATTGCAATCCCGCCAGTTGACGCCAGGTTTGCGGGTAGCAGGAATACACCGGAACCCATAATATTCCCCGACACCATAAGGGTGACGGGGATTAAGCCCACTTTGTGAGCATCAGCATCCGTCGACATATTTTTTAACTCCTGATAAGGATAAATGACGTCACATCATACCTCTTCAGAAGACTATTTTATGATGGTGGAACAGGGGTATCGCCAATGCTGATATTATTATGGCTCATCGCTAAATGATCAAAAATCAGGCAGCGGAGGGTTCCCGATGTTGACTGACATAATGCAGCGGCGTCATTCCATAGAACTCTTTGAATACGGAGATAAAGTATGAAGTACTGTTATATCCGCACAGCTGAGATACCTGTGAAATGTTTTTCCCGTCCATCATTAATTGATTAACGGCATAACGCATACGACACGTGGTTATTATTTGACTGTAACTTGTATTTTCATTTTTGAGCTTTTTCTTTAACAAACTGGGACTCAGACATAAGCAACTGGCGACCATGCTTAAATTCCAGTCTTTATGGATATCGCTCTCAATGATGTGGTAAACGCTGTCGCTGATGCGATTGCGTAACATATGCATAAGTAGGGAGATAAACTTTTTGCTGTCGAGAAAACGCGATAATACGGTGAACAGTAGCGAACGGGTACGCTCATTTTCGCCTTCGTTTTGCGTTTCCATCACGCTGTGTTGGGCGGCAATCCGAAAGACATCCGGCGTCAGGCAGACGGCGGTCATCACCGGATTGGCGCTACGTTGCCAGAGAGGGAACTGTGAAAGATCTTTATTTAAAAATCGTAGATAGTCTTTAATGACATCGCGACTGATATGTACGACCAGTGCATTATTAAGTGAAGAGAAGTCGATAATATTATTATCACACGCCACCAGAGCCATGTGGTTAGCTTTTAAACTGATGGCTTCTTTACCGTTAATCCTTAACCAAACATCTTTCTCCGTTAATACAACAACACAAGCTTCTTTGCTGCAAAGCCTCATACCCAAACTCCCGGAATATGAACATCAAATACCGTAACTCAGCACCTGCTGAGTAATCGCGGTTAAAAAATTGTATGATGAATCAAAACAAGCGATAAAATAGCGTGATTTTTAGTAATTACAATATCTGTAGGGATTCTTGGCATGTACATAATTTTTTACGCGAGTGGCAACGTACTATTTGCGTATAAAAAAAGCGCGGGGTGGTCCCGCGCAAAAGGTATGACAATGTTATTGTTTTGCAGCAATACTCAGGAATTACTCAACCATCACACGTCAACCTTATAAAAAATAGACTATCTAAAAAGCGACATTAGGCTTTCACGCACATGACGTGATACACACCGTCAATAATTTCCGTTCCTTCGGTTTCATGTTCAAAGCCAGGGAAATGATGATCCCAGGATTGCAACGAACGTAGATAACTAATCTGCGGGCTGTTGGCATCGCCAAAGTTTTCCCCGGACAGCAGCATTGGAATTCCCGGTGGGTAAGGAATGACGGAGTTGGCTGCGATACGGCCCGGCAGATTTTCAATAGCCACCATCTCAACGTTATCGCTGACTATTGCGTTATAAGCTTCACGCGGGGTCATTTCAGCAACAGGCAGGCCGGAGTAGGCTGCATTGAGTCGGTTACCTGGGTTATTTTCTTTCAGCCAGGCGAACATGGTGTCGCCCAGATCGTGAATACCCATGTTTGCGTAAGAGTCAGGATATTCCTCTACCAGTTCAGGCATCACCTGTGAGAGCGGGGTATTGGCATCGTAGTGGTGTTTGAAAGAGCACAGTGTGTTTATCAGCGTGCCCCATTTACCACGGGTGATCCCCATTGAGAACAAGAACATAATCTGGAAATCGGTGGTACGGGTCGGTACGATGCCGTGGCGGCCAAGCCAGGCGGTAACCAGCGCAGCCGGAACACCGGTCTGTTCCAGTTCACCATCATCACCCATACCAGGCGCCAGAATACTGACTTTAATAGGGTCCAGCATGCTCCAGTTATCTGGCAGGTCTTTAAAGCCATGCCAGGATTCACCGGGACGCATTACCCAGCAGTTCTGGTCGGTCGTCAGGAGTTGGGTTGGCGCATTGGCAAAGTCATAGGTTTTTCCGGTCTGCGGATCGGTAACCACCTCTTTGTTCCACGGTTTGAAGAACCAGTCGCCCTCAGCCGTGAATTCTTTGTACAGCCGTGCCATCGCCTGACGGAAATCGACGGCTTCATCGATCACCTCCTGGGTGAGCGACAGGCCACTGTTACCGTCCATCATGGAAACTGCCACGTCGTTTGATGCACAGATGGCATACAGCGGAGACGTGGTGGCGTGCATCATGTACGCCTGGTTAAAGCGGGAGAAATTCACCGCGCCACGGCCTTCTCGGACGTGAATGTAAGATGCCTGAGAGAGCGCATTCAGCAACTTATGGGTCGAGTGGGTGGCAAAAACGGTTGGGCCGCTATGGTCGCCAGGTGCACCACGCATAGCGTAGTGATCGGCATAAATCGGGTTGAAACGCGCATAGCCGTACCAGGCTTCATCGAAATGAATGCGATCGCTGGTCTGGGCTAGCAGGTCTTGCGCCTCTTTTGCGTTGTAGCAGACGCCGTCATAGGTACAGTTGGTTACAACGCTATATGACGGTTTCTGTCCGGTTTTGTCTTTTGTCAGCGGGCTTTCGCTGATTTTTCTCTGCAATGTTTCGGGCTGCATTTCCTGCGGGTAGATAGGCCCGATAATACCGTAGCGGTTGCGGCTTGGTACCATGTACACCGGTTTTGCCCCGGTAAGAATGAGCCCTTGTTCAATGGATTTATGGCAGTTACGATCCAGCACTACCACATCGTTGTCAGTCATGCATGCCTGCATGATGGTGCGGTTAGAGCCAGAAGTACCGACCACCACGGACCATGAACGGTCAGCGCCGAAGACACGTGCGGCATATTTTTCGCTTTCACCAAACGCGCCAGTATGGTCAAGCAGTGAACCCAGTGACGCGCGTTCAATACCCATGTCGCTACGGAATAGGTTTTCATCGTAGTAGTCATGGTAGAAACGACCGGCCGGTGTTTTAGTAAATCCCACGCCGCCCTGGTGACCAGGGGCGGCCCAGGAATATTCGTGAATGTCACTGTATTTCATCAGCGCGCTGAACAGCGGTGGTAACAGCTGTTGGCGGTAACGGGTCATCGCAGCAACGGCGCGCCCGGCGATAAAGTCAGCGGTATCTTCAAGAATCCAGGCGAATTCATCGACAAGCTCCAGCAGATCGCGATCCAGCGATGCGGTGGCTTTTTCCCGATCGCCCAGCAGGAAAACGGGGACGTTTTGCTGGCGTTCGTGGAGCTTGCCGATCAATTGCCTGACATTCAGGTGTTCATCTTGTTGTTCCATTTGATAGCTGAACATCAGGCAATCAATGGCTTCATTTGCCGCGAGGATGGCATAACCATCGTCGAATGAAGTGGACTTAATGACGGTAACATTTTGGCGACTTAAGGCATCAGCCAGACGCTCGACAGCGCTACCAACCCAGGTGTCCTGATGCAGAAACTCACTTTCAACAATTAATACTTTCATCATCTTTTACCCGGTAGTGGAGAGGTTGCAATTTATGGATTGCAGACACACCGTATGAATGTGACGCAGGCAAGTATTATCCTGACGAATTGGGCTGTAAAGTGGCTGAGAAATGAGCGTGTTTTGTTTTTATTCCTTTATAAACAAATAATTAATATTCATCGACGGCAGTTTTTCAGCACTGTTTATCGACAGGGGAATTATTTTTTTGGCTGATACTGATATTGCCGAATGGGAAGTGCTGTCAGTGGGCATATGTTTGCGCCATCCGGCGCTTATCCGGTCATCGATTGTCGATGTTGCTGGCTCAGTTTTCGCCCGAACGAAAAGGCGAACTGAGTTTTTGGGAGTACTCGGTGCAGAAGCCGGACGTTTTTCTTGCGTCCTCATGACACCATTGCGTCATCACCCCACGTTCTGGAGAGTCATGATGTCTGCACCCAAAATTACTTTTATCGGCGCGGGATCTGGATATTGATCCTGCTTCGTTGCGTTATTGTTGCGCCGGGATCAACCATATGGCGTTTTATCTGCAACTGGAGCGTAAAACGGCTGATGGGACCTATGTCGATCTCTATCCGGAACTGCTGGCAGCTTATGCAACGGGCCAGGTCCCGAAACCGAATATCCACGGCAATACTCGCTGCCAGAACATTGTGCGTTATGAAATGTTCAAAAAATTGGGTATTTCGTCACCGAGTCGTCGGAACACTTTGCTGAATACACGCCGTGGTTTATCAAACCGGGTCGTGAAGATCTCATTGACGCGCACGGCGAGTGGCTGCCGGCCTGGTTGCATCAGTAAGGTTCCTCTTGCGTCTGCCGGATGAACGTTATCGACATCCGGCAGTATGTATATTTAGTTGGCGCTTACCATCCCGTAGCGACGCAGCTGTGCACAGTGAACTCGCGCCAGTACAAGCACTGTCGTTAGCGCGCCGAGCAGGGCGCAGAACATATCCGATTGAGTATCCCATGGATCGCCCTGCGTACCCAGGAAGTCATCCGCGCCTTGCCCCATCGCCAGTGCCGCCCACCATTCAATGAGCTCATAGGTGGCGCTGATTGCCAGTGCTACGCAGCAGACTAAAAACGCTAACATCTTGCGGCCGCGGACAATATTGCCGCGGACTAAAATCTCTCTTGCCGTCAGCGCTGGCACCAGTCCCTGGAAAAAATGACCCAGTTTGTCATAGGGGTTGCGACTGAGATCCAACCACGCCTGCACTTCAAAACCAATGGGGACTTTGGCATAGGTATACATGCCGCCAACCATCAAAATGATGGCATGAAAGAAGATAAGCGTGTAGAGCATGGGAGTCAGCGGGTAGCGCTTCATGGTGGCGAGCAGCAATGGCACAACAATAATGACCGGCGTCACTTCCATCAGCCAGGTCAATTTTTCGGTGGCACAGAAGCCAGTGTAGATAAGGAGCAGCGCCAGCACTATAGCGCCAGTGTTCAGTATTACAGGATTCAGTGTGCGGAGCATGGCGAATTCACAAGTAATGGAAAATATTACTATTCACTGTGAACGGCAAAAATTCAACGCCAGTTAATGGGGGGATAAAGTTGGCCCGGGGGGATCACTGGGCTGGCCCCAAAAATTTGGTGTCAGTCCAGTGCCGGGCCGAATAGGTTACTTCGCGCAGTTAGCGCATTGTTTGCTCACGATTTGCTGGAAGAAATCGTTGCCTTTGTCATCGACCAGGATGAAAGCCGGGAAATCTTCAACTTCGATTTTCCAGATAGCTTCCATTCCCAGCTCTGGGTATTCCACGCATTCCAGATGCTTAATGCTCTGTTGCGCCAGTACAGCTGCCGGACCACCGATGCTACCTAAGTAGAAGCCGCCGTGTTTATGGCAGGCGTCGGTCACTTGTTGGCTGCGGTTACCTTTCGCCAGCATGATCATGCTGCCGCCATGGGACTGCAGCAGGTCAACATAGGAGTCCATACGACCCGCAGTGGTTGGACCCAAAGAACCGGACGGGTAACCTGCCGGCGTTTTCGCCGGGCCTGCGTAGTAGATCGGGTGATCTTTCACGTACTGCGGCAGACCTTCGCCGGACTCGATACGTTCTTTCAGCTTCGCGTGGGCGATGTCGCGACCGACAATGATAGTGCCGCTCAGCGACAGACGGGTGGATACCGGGTACTGAGAAAGCTGGGCAAGGATCTCTTTCATCGGACGGTTAAGGTCAACTTTAACCACTTCGCCTTCGCCGGCCTGGCGCAGAGATTCCGGGATGTACTGGCCTGGGTTATGTTCCAGTTTTTCAATCCAGATACCTTCGCGGTTAATCTTGGCCTTAATATTACGGTCTGCGGAGCAGGAAACGCCCATGCCTACCGGGCAGGATGCGCCGTGGCGAGGCAGTCGAATCACGCGGATGTCGTGAGCGAAATATTTCCCGCCAAACTGGGCGCCAAGGCCGAGTTTCTGGGCTTCTTCCAACAGTTCCTGTTCCAGTTGCAGATCGCGGAATGCCTGACCGTGAGCGTTACCTTCAGTCGGCAGCGCATCATAGTAGTGTGTGCTGGCCAGTTTCACCGTTTTGAGGGTGCTTTCTGCTGACGTACCACCAATCACAAATGCGATATGGTACGGCGGGCAAGCTGCAGTCCCCAGCGTACGCATTTTCTCAACCAGGAAGTTTTTCAGTTTGCCGGGAGTCAGTAGTGCTTTCGTTTCCTGATACAGATAGGTTTTGTTGGCAGAACCGCCGCCTTTTGCCACGCACAGGAATTTATATTCGTCGCCGTCCACGCTGTACAGGTCGATTTGCGCAGGCAGGTTAGTGCCGGTATTCACTTCTTTGTACATATCCAGCGCCGCGTTTTGCGAGTAGCGCAGGTTATCTTCAATATAGGTATTAAATACGCCTCTGGAGAGCGCCGCTTCGTCACCGCCGCCGGTCCAGACACGTTGACCTTTTTTACCCATGATAATGGCCGTGCCGGTATCCTGACAGGTTGGCAATACGCCTTTGGCGGCAATCTCGGAGTTTCTCAGGAATTGCAGCGCAACGTACTTATCGTTTTCGCTGGCTTCAGGATCATGGAGTATGGAGGCGACTTGCTGTTGGTGTTCAGGGCGGAGCATGAAGGAGGCATCGTGGAAGGCTTGCTGGGCCAGTAGCGTAAGTGCTTCAGGCGCTACTTTCAGGATTGACTCGCCTTCAAACTCGCCGACGCTGACGTGATCGGATGTCAGCAGGTAGTACTCAGTTTTGTCTTCCCCCAGTGGGAAAGCCGCCTGGTAAGTGAATTCAACATTTGACATTTGCTTCCAGCCTTTTCATTTTTCTCAGGAATTTTAAAATTCTCTGTGTCTTAACGGTGGCGTGCCGCACCATAGCGGACGGCACGCGAAGTGTGCTTACAGGAAACCGTACATTGCGGCGAAGACCCAACCAAAGACACAGGATACGCTTACGCCGATCAAACCAGGCAGAATGAAGCTGTGGTTGATAACGAAACGGCCAATGTGGGTGGTACCTGAACGGTCAAACTGAATAGCAGCCAGATCGCTCGGGTAGGTCGGCAGAATGTAGTAACCGTAACATGCCGGAGCAGAAGCAACGATGTACGCTGGATCAACCCCGATAGCCAGTGCGACCGGGACGATAGCGGCCAGCGCTGCAGCCTGAGAGTTTACAAACTTGGAGACCAACAGCAGGATAACCGCATAGGCCCACGGATATTCTTTCACCATCTCGCCCAGTACGCCCTGAATTTCAGACATATGCGCACCGAACATGGTTTCCGCCATCCAGGCAATACCGTACACCGCAACAATCGCGATCATACCTGAACGGAAGACTTCATTTTTTGAGATAGATGCGGGATTCGTTTTGGTTAAGATGATAATCAATGCGCCAGTCAGCAGCATGAACATCTGGATAACCAGTACCATTGACAGCGGTTTGCCACCAAAAGAAGGGCGCAGTTCAGATACCGCACCGAGCACGGCAACAACGGCGATGGCAGCGAGGAAGATCCACATTGCCAGCCAGTTACTTTTCGGCAGTTTTTTGTCTAACAGTGTTGCCGTGTCGCCATACACATAGTGATGGTTTTCAGGTACGGAAATAAACTTCTGAAACTCTTCGTCTTTATCCAGATCTTTACCACGGAACCAGCTGAAAATACCGATAGCCAGGATACCCAGCAGGGTAGATGGAATGGTGATGCCGAGCAGGTCAAGGAATTCGAGGTGCTTGCCTTCAAATGTCACGTTACCCAGCATCGCAACCAGAGAGACAACGGCGACGGAAACCGGACTGGCGATAATCCCCATCTGTGCACCGATAGAACTCGCCGCCATTGGGCGTTCCGGGCGAATATTGTTCTTAATGGCGACGTCATAAATGATCGGCAGAATGGTGTACACCACGTGGCCGGTACCGCACAGGATAGTCAGGGTACAGGTAACAAATGGTGCTACGATAGAAACGTATTTTGGGTTACGACGCAGCAGCTTTTCAGCAATTTGCAGCATAACGTCAAGACCGCCGGAGGCTTGCAAGGTTGCAGAAGCGGCCACCACGGCAATAATAACCAGCATTACATCAACAGGGGGTTTACCCGGCTGGAGATGGAACACGAAAACCAGAATAACCAGGCCGATACCGCCTAACAAACCCAGCGCGATACCGCCCTTTCTGGCACCATAAAACAAACATATTAATATTATGAGAAGTTGTATACTAAATAACATTTTATTTACCCTCGCGAAAAACCCAGTCAATTTTTTGAAAAATGGATCTGTAGCACATTCTTTTTTGCCGGAATAAGCATCAAAAAATGGTCAGTATTCGATATGTCCGTATTTGCGATTAATGTTTAAATGTCTGGCTAGAATGTATTTATAACTTTTTGGAAATATTTAGCTTTTTTCTATGGCATTGATCAGAGGAGAGAATCCTCAGGCGATGGGAAGTTGGGCTGGTTATGAAGCGCTGCGGCTGACGCTGTAGTTTGGCTGGCTTACACCGGTTTTCCGGGGGCTGACCGTCGGTTCTACATTGTCCGCTATTACGTGAAACACCGATATACCAGGTGAGTGTGTTCTTTATGTGATCGCGGTCACGCCATGTCATGTGGTAATGAATCTGGCGTACGGATACGTTTATTTGCTCACAAAAATGTACGGTGTCCATAGTACGTAGCATGGTCTCCATTGCTACCAGTCTAGATTTTTATGTCTGATGAAATTCAGACTAATCCTTTAGGAGTAAAAATACACACTCTGTGGGTTAGTTAATACTTAATTAACTTTTGTTAGCGATTTTGAAATTAAAAACAGTGTGATGTTTATCAATAACAAAATAATAAATTTAACATGTTTGATACAAATATATTTGATCTAACGCAAATTCACTATTTATCTGTTTTAGCGGGATAAAAAGGGATTTTTCATTATTTTAATAATTGTTACTTTTATATAACGAATAATCCCCGGGGGAGCGTTTTATTGGCAGTATTGTTTAAGTAATGAGTAATGCTCAGCCTGAACGCGGTAGCGGTAAACCGGCCGGCCAGTAACACCATAATGGATACTGGTAAATAAGATATGACAATTGACGAGCCAGATAAGGTATTTACGGCATGAGACCCGGGAGATATTGACCTCGTTCGCCAGTTCATCCGTGGAGAACTCCTGGTCCTGGTGCTCATCAATCCACTGGCACAGCGTACGTAACGTTTGTGGTGTCAGCCCCTTGGGTAAGCGCCGCGTTTCCTGCTCGCTGGAAGAGCTACCATGAATCAGTTGGTCAAGCTCTGACTGTTCATAGTACTGGTGCTTCTCCATATCCGTTTTCTTCTGCAGCCAGTTGGTTAAGGCCTCTTCGAAGCGTGAGGCCTGAAACGGTTTGATCAGATAATCAACGACACCGTAGTGGAGTGAGTCTTTAATTGTTGTCGCATCGGCGGCGGAGGAGATGACGATGACATCACATTTACAGCCTTCGCTGTGCAGAATGGGTAACAGGTCCAGACCGTTTTCTTTCTGCATATAAATATCCAGTAGAATCAGGTCAATATGATGTTCGCCATGAAAGATGATCTCTTTGGCTTTTTCGAGAGTAGAGGCCGTTCCGCAGCAATGAAAACCAGACAGCTGCGCGACATAACGGCGGTTTAACTCCGCAACCATTGCATCGTCATCGACAATTAAGACATTGATCATCTGCTGGCCCTCTCACCATTCCACGGTAACTGTACAAAAAATTGGGTGAAGACCCCAGGTTCGGATTCGACGGAAATATTGCCGCCAACGTTTTCAACCTGCTGTTTCACAAGTGCTAAACCGACGCCTCGTTCGGTTCCTTTTGACGAGACGCCCTTCTCAAAGATGTGGTCAATGCGTTCGGGGGCGATCCCCGGACCATCGTCATTCACTTCGCAATGCAACCAGCCGTGTCGATAATGCAAGGATACGCTGATCTCGCCCCCAGATTCTTGACCTAGCGCCTCCAGGGCGTTTTCAATTAAATTGCCCAGCACGGTGATCAACACCGCCACCTGATCTTCATTACTGTTTTCCGGCAACTGGCTTTCATTACTAATGATCAGACTATGACCTAAATCAGATGTGCGATTAATCTTACTGAGTAAAAAGCCCGCGATCACCGGTGATTTTATTTTGCCTAACAGTGAGCCAATCTCTTCCTGATAATTGTTGGCCGTCTTAATGATATAATTTTCCAACTGCTTATAACTTTTCAGGTGCAATAATCCCAGAATCACGTGTAACTTGTTCATGAATTCGTGGGATCGTTCACGAAGTGCATCGGCATAGTTGACCATACCGTCCAGACGCTGCATCAGTTTTCGGACTTCAGTCTTGTCTCTGAAGGTTGAAATAGCCCCGATGATTTTGCCATTGCTGAGTACTGGAACGGTGTTGATTAAAAGCAGCCGGTCCTTCACCATGATCTCCTCATCACGGCGTGGCGTTCCATCACGTAGCACCTGCGAAAGATCAACTACCTGAGACCATGCATGGCTGAGTGTGGATAGCTGGGCATCATCCTGTGACTTACGGTAATCCAATAGCTCTTGGGCGGCCTGGTTTATTAGCGTGACCTCACCACTATCATCAACGGCAATGACCCCCTCCTTTATAGAGTGCAGCATTGCCTGGCGCTGTTCGAACAGATTGGAAATTTCATAAGGCTCCAGACCAAACAGAATGCGTTTGAGAACCTTCACCAATACCCAGGTACCTAATAACCCAACCAGAACGCCAAATAAGATGGACCAAAAGATACTGCCGCGGCTGTTATTGATCTGCTCGGTGACCCTGCTTAACTCGAGACCAATCGACACAACCCCAATCTGCTGGTGATGTTCGTTATAAATGGGGGTGAAAACGCGTAGCGCTTTAGCCAGAAAGCCGCGATTAATGGCAACGTTCTCTTTGCCCTGTAACGCCAACAGGATGTCGTCGCCTTTAAACGGTTGGCCGATACGTTGTGCTTCAGGGTGCGAATAACGAATGCTTTTCATATCCGTGACAACGATGAATAAAAAATCGTTGCGCTTATTTACCGCTTGAGCAATTGCCTGGATACCACTGTCCTCAGGCTTTTTCTTGAGCCCCTCGCGGATTTCAGGAGAGTTTGCCAACGTTCGCGCGACCGCAAGCGCTTTGTCTGCTAATGCATCACGTGTCGTGTTGCTGATTTGCGAGAAGTAAATCAAATGAACGACGAGCAGCACAGAGAAGAGGACCGCGCTGACCATGAGGATCACGGTTGTGCCGAGTTTCATCGGGCGTTTGCGTATCGTAGTTCGTTGCAGAGGGTGTCTCATCGCAGTCCTGGAATCACTGTTTGTGCGGGTATTATTGCCCGATGAGGTACGTAATTCAAAGGTAGTAGGGATTATGGAGCTTAAGTTGTCAGCCCTTCTTCTTTATATAGCGTAGAGTGAATTTCTTTCTATATAGAGGTTTTCATACCGGTTCTCTCCTTTTTCAGGGACGCTGACAGATAATTTGCTTACGATTGTGGATAACTCTGTGCGTAAATGGGTATAAGGCGGTGTTTTGCTGTGGAATGCAGCAGTCAGTCATTTTTCTGTCATTTAAGGGTTGCGGGCTGAGGGAAACTCCCTATAATGCGCCTCCATCGACACGGCGGATGTGAATCACTTCACACAAACAGCCGGTCCGGTTGAAGAGAAAAACCTGAAATTCAGGGTTGACTCTGAAAGAGGAAAGCGTAATATACGCCACCTCGCGACAGAGCGCTAAAGCGCGTCGCAACTGCTCTTTAACAATTTATCAGACAATCTGTGTGGGCACTCGAAGATACGGATTCTTAACGTCGCAAGACGAAAAATGAATACCAAGTCTCTGAGTGAACATACGTAATTCATTACGAAGTTTAATTCACGAGCATCAAACTTAAATTGAAGAGTTTGATCATGGCTCAGATTGAACGCTGGCGGCAGGCCTAACACATGCAAGTCGAACGGTAGCACAGAGGAGCTTGCTCCTTGGGTGACGAGTGGCGGACGGGTGAGTAATGTCTGGGAAACTGCCCGATGGAGGGGGATAACTACTGGAAACGGTAGCTAATACCGCATAACGTCGCAAGACCAAAGAGGGGGACCTTCGGGCCTCTTGCCATCGGATGTGCCCAGATGGGATTAGCTAGTAGGTGGGGTAACGGCTCACCTAGGCGACGATCCCTAGCTGGTCTGAGAGGATGACCAGCCACACTGGAACTGAGACACGGTCCAGACTCCTACGGGAGGCAGCAGTGGGGAATATTGCACAATGGGCGCAAGCCTGATGCAGCCATGCCGCGTGTATGAAGAAGGCCTTCGGGTTGTAAAGTACTTTCAGCGAGGAGGAAGGCGTTGTGGTTAATAACCGCAGCGATTGACGTTACTCGCAGAAGAAGCACCGGCTAACTCCGTGCCAGCAGCCGCGGTAATACGGAGGGTGCAAGCGTTAATCGGAATTACTGGGCGTAAAGCGCACGCAGGCGGTCTGTCAAGTCGGATGTGAAATCCCCGGGCTCAACCTGGGAACTGCATCCGAAACTGGCAGGCTAGAGTCTTGTAGAGGGGGGTAGAATTCCAGGTGTAGCGGTGAAATGCGTAGAGATCTGGAGGAATACCGGTGGCGAAGGCGGCCCCCTGGACAAAGACTGACGCTCAGGTGCGAAAGCGTGGGGAGCAAACAGGATTAGATACCCTGGTAGTCCACGCCGTAAACGATGTCGACTTGGAGGTTGTGCCCTTGAGGCGTGGCTTCCGGAGCTAACGCGTTAAGTCGACCGCCTGGGGAGTACGGCCGCAAGGTTAAAACTCAAATGAATTGACGGGGGCCCGCACAAGCGGTGGAGCATGTGGTTTAATTCGATGCAACGCGAAGAACCTTACCTACTCTTGACATCCAGAGAACTTAGCAGAGATGCTTTGGTGCCTTCGGGAACTCTGAGACAGGTGCTGCATGGCTGTCGTCAGCTCGTGTTGTGAAATGTTGGGTTAAGTCCCGCAACGAGCGCAACCCTTATCCTTTGTTGCCAGCGGTTCGGTCGGGAACTCAAAGGAGACTGCCAGTGATAAACTGGAGGAAGGTGGGGATGACGTCAAGTCATCATGGCCCTTACGAGTAGGGCTACACACGTGCTACAATGGCATATACAAAGAGAAGCGACCTCGCGAGAGCAAGCGGACCTCATAAAGTATGTCGTAGTCCGGATTGGAGTCTGCAACTCGACTCCATGAAGTCGGAATCGCTAGTAATCGTGGATCAGAATGCCACGGTGAATACGTTCCCGGGCCTTGTACACACCGCCCGTCACACCATGGGAGTGGGTTGCAAAAGAAGTAGGTAGCTTAACCTTCGGGAGGGCGCTTACCACTTTGTGATTCATGACTGGGGTGAAGTCGTAACAAGGTAACCGTAGGGGAACCTGCGGTTGGATCACCTCCTTACCTTAAAGAAACGTTCTTTGTAGTGCTCACACAGATTGTCTGATGAAAAGTAAATAGCAAGGCGTCTTGCGATTGAGACTGACACGTCCCCTTCGTCTAGAGGCCCAGGACACCGCCCTTTCACGGCGGTAACAGGGGTTCGAATCCCCTAGGGGACGCCACTTGCTGGTATGTGTGAGTGAAAGTCGCCGACCCCAATATCTCAAAACTTACCTTCGGGTGACGTTTGAGATATTTGCTCTTTAAAAATCTGGATCAAGCTGAAAATTGAAACGACACACTGTTTCATTTCTCCGTAATAAGAAATGAAAAGCGGTGTGTTCGAGTCTCTCAAATTTTCGCAACACGGTGGTGTTTTACGAAACATCTTCGGGTTGTGAGGTTAAGCGACTAAGCGTACACGGTGGATGCCCTGGCAGTCAGAGGCGATGAAGGACGTGCTAATCTGCGATAAGCGTCGGTAAGGTGATATGAACCGTTATAACCGGCGATTTCCGAATGGGGAAACCCAGTGTGATTCGTCACACTATCATTACGTGAATACATAGCGTAATGAAGCGAACCGGGGGAACTGAAACATCTAAGTACCCCGAGGAAAAGAAATCAACCGAGATTCCCCCAGTAGCGGCGAGCGAACGGGGAGCAGCCCAGAGTCTGAATCAGCTTGTGTGTTAGTGGAACGGTCTGGAAAGTCCGACGGTACAGGGTGATAGTCCCGTACACCAAAATGCACAGGCTGTGAACTCGAAGAGTAGGGCGGGACACGTGGTATCCTGTCTGAATATGGGGGGACCATCCTCCAAGGCTAAATACTCCTGACTGACCGATAGTGAACCAGTACCGTGAGGGAAAGGCGAAAAGAACCCCGGCGAGGGGAGTGAAAAAGAACCTGAAACCGTGTACGTACAAGCAGTGGGAGCCTCTTAATGGGGTGACTGCGTACCTTTTGTATAATGGGTCAGCGACTTATATTCTGTAGCAAGGTTAACCGTATAGGGGAGCCGAAGGGAAACCGAGTCTTAACTGGGCGTTAAGTTGCAGGGTATAGACCCGAAACCCGGTGATCTAGCCATGGGCAGGTTGAAGGTTGGGTAACACTAACTGGAGGACCGAACCGACTAATGTTGAAAAATTAGCGGATGACTTGTGGCTGGGGGTGAAAGGCCAATCAAACCGGGAGATAGCTGGTTCTCCCCGAAAGCTATTTAGGTAGCGCCTCGTGAACTCATCTTCGGGGGTAGAGCACTGTTTCGGCTAGGGGGTCATCCCGACTTACCAACCCGATGCAAACTGCGAATACCGAAGAATGTTATCACGGGAGACACACGGCGGGTGCTAACGTCCGTCGTGAAGAGGGAAACAACCCAGACCGCCAGCTAAGGTCCCAAAGTCACAGTTAAGTGGGAAACGATGTGGGAAGGCACAGACAGCCAGGATGTTGGCTTAGAAGCAGCCATCATTTAAAGAAAGCGTAATAGCTCACTGGTCGAGTCGGCCTGCGCGGAAGATGTAACGGGGCTAAACTGTGCACCGAAGCTGCGGCAGCGACACTATGTGTTGTTGGGTAGGGGAGCGTTCTGTAAGCCGTTGAAGGTGTGTCGTGAGGCATGCTGGAGGTATCAGAAGTGCGAATGCTGACATAAGTAACGATAATGCGGGTGAAAAACCCGCACGCCGGAAGACCAAGGGTTCCTGTCCAACGTTAATCGGGGCAGGGTGAGTCGACCCCTAAGGCGAGGCCGAAAGGCGTAGTCGATGGGAAACAGGTTAATATTCCTGTACTTGGTGTTACTGCGAAGGGGGGACGGAGAAGGCTATGTTAGCCGGGCGACGGTTGTCCCGGTTTAAGCATGTAGGCGGAGGTTCCAGGTAAATCCGGTACCTTATTAACGCTGAGGTGTGATGACGAGGCACTACGGTGCTGAAGTAACAAATGCCCTGCTTCCAGGAAAAGCCTCTAAGCATCAGGTAACACGAAATCGTACCCCAAACCGACACAGGTGGTCAGGTAGAGAATACCAAGGCGCTTGAGAGAACTCGGGTGAAGGAACTAGGCAAAATGGTGCCGTAACTTCGGGAGAAGGCACGCTGATATGTAGGTGAAGTGATTTACTCATGGAGCTGAAATCAGTCGAAGATACCAGCTGGCTGCAACTGTTTATTAAAAACACAGCACTGTGCAAACACGAAAGTGGACGTATACGGTGTGACGCCTGCCCGGTGCCGGAAGGTTAATTGATGGGGTTATCCGTAAGGAGAAGCTCTTGATCGAAGCCCCGGTAAACGGCGGCCGTAACTATAACGGTCCTAAGGTAGCGAAATTCCTTGTCGGGTAAGTTCCGACCTGCACGAATGGCGTAATGATGGCCAGGCTGTCTCCACCCGAGACTCAGTGAAATTGAACTCGCTGTGAAGATGCAGTGTACCCGCGGCAAGACGGAAAGACCCCGTGAACCTTTACTATAGCTTGACACTGAACACTGGTCCTTGATGTGTAGGATAGGTGGGAGGCTTTGAAGTGTGGACGCCAGTCTGCATGGAGCCAACCTTGAAATACCACCCTTTAATGGCTGGTGTTCTAACGTGGGCCCGTAATCCGGGTTGCGGACAGTGTCTGGTGGGTAGTTTGACTGGGGCGGTCTCCTCCTAAAGAGTAACGGAGGAGCACGAAGGTTAGCTAATCCTGGTCGGACATCAGGAGGTTAGTGCAAAGGCATAAGCTAGCTTGACTGCGAGAGTGACGGCTCGAGCAGGTGCGAAAGCAGGTCTTAGTGATCCGGTGGTTCTGAATGGAAGGGCCATCGCTCAACGGATAAAAGGTACTCCGGGGATAACAGGCTGATACCGCCCAAGAGTTCATATCGACGGCGGTGTTTGGCACCTCGATGTCGGCTCATCACATCCTGGGGCTGAAGTAGGTCCCAAGGGTATGGCTGTTCGCCATTTAAAGTGGTACGCGAGCTGGGTTTAGAACGTCGTGAGACAGTTCGGTCCCTATCTGCCGTGGGCGCTGGAGAATTGAGGGGGGCTGCTCCTAGTACGAGAGGACCGGAGTGGACGCATCACTGGTGTTCGGGTTGTCATGCCAATGGCATTGCCCGGTAGCTAAATGCGGAAGAGATAAGTGCTGAAAGCATCTAAGCACGAAACTTGCCCCGAGATGAGTTCTCCCTGAGACTATAAGTCTCCTGAAGGAACGTTGAAGACGACGACGTTGATAGGTCGGGTGTGTAAGCGTAGCGATACGTTGAGCTAACCGATACTAATGAACCGTGAGGCTTAACCTTACAACGCCGAAGATGTTTTGGCGGAATTGAGACGATTTTCAGCCTGATTACAGATGACATCGACATGCCAGGGCGTGTTGATAAACAGAATTTGCCTGGCGGCTGTAGCGCGGTGGTCCCACCTGACCCCATGCCGAACTCAGAAGTGAAACGCCGTAGCGCCGATGGTAGTGTGGGGTCTCCCCATGCGAGAGTAGGGAACTGCCAGGCATTAATTAAAGTGAAGAAGCCCATCCTGACGGATGGGCTTTTTTGCGTCTGTGCGGGGTAAAAACCGCCGGATGCAGCGTCCCGCCTTATCCGGCCTGCGCCGGGCTGAACGTATTTTGTAGGCCTGATAAGCGCAGCGCATCAGGCTCATCACAACACCACAGTTACCATCTTATCCATTGCGTAACAAAATCAGCAAGTTGCTGTATATCGTTGATATCTAACAATGGCACATCCACCGCCAGCGGAACATCACTGGCAACTGCGATAACATATTCGTCTATCAGAAGCTATAAAAGCAAAAACCCAGCTATAGGCTGGGTTCTGTAAATTTTTGTGCCGGACTCGGAATCATATCCACAATTAACACGCTGTTTGTTATTAGTTTTGTCGGTATTTCTCGTAAACAGCGCCCCACGAAGGGGAAAGTGACTCAGGTAACACGAGAGTAGTTGTGATTTTCAATAATCATCAGCCACATCAATCAGAGCTGGGAACGCTCTCATCAACAGCCGTCAAAAAAACAATGAAAAATACCAATAAAAAAAATATATATGAAAATAAATAATTCAAAATGCACATGCAATAAATATTGTTTATATTAATTTAGTTGTAAAATATATAATCTGTTGGTTTTTATAATTAAAATATATTTATATTTTCTTAAAAATTACCATCGCACTTTTTATTGATAGCAAACAAAACCAACTTGATGCAAAGTCTTATGGATTAATATTATCGTATTAATCAATATATTAATATCAAATAGGGATTGTTTATGTTATCCAAAAAACGAGTATTAGCTATATGTATGGCTACGAGCCTTACCGCGCTGATCTGCAGTAATGCACAGGCTGTCGATAGTGGCACCATCACCTTTAATGGACTTATCCTTGCTGACAGTTGTGCCATTGATGTCAACGATTCAGGTAGCAGTACCGCAACCGTTAAAATGCCAGGAACTTACATCACAGATTATACCGGGCCGGACACCGTCGGTGCGGAACAGTCTTTTACGATCAAAGTGTCTGGTTGCGATATTCTGGCAAACCAGATTGCGTTGAATTTTGCTGGCACCACTGATGTCCGAGGCGCGGCAAACGAAGTACTGCAAACAACCGGTACCGCAACCAACGTAGGTATCCGTCTTGCTGACACTACCGGTGGTCGTTCTACTGCCGATGGTAAAATTGTGTTCAATACTGCCAACGCTTTCTGGCAGGACAACAACAATAAGCTGGCAACACCAACCGAAAACGTATTTAACTACACCGCACAAACGGTACAGGTCGGGGATGATGCGCCAACAACCGGGACCTACGCCGCAACCGCAACATTTAAAGTCGCTTATCAGTAACCCGTAAATAAATGGCGGTGCTATACCGCCATTTATTTTGCTTAAGAGAAAAATAATATGAAATATCTTTCTGCTGCTGTCTGCGCCATGGCATTTTTTTCTGTTGCTTCTTTCTGCCACGCAGGTGTTATTTTCGGCGGAACAAGGATTATATACCCGGCAGATAAAAATGAAGTTCAGTTGCCTATCAAGAATAAGGATGATGATACCCGCCATCTGGTTCAGTCCTGGGTATCGCAACCGGACGGTACGAAAGCGCCTTTTATCGTTACGCCGCCGCTTTTAAAGCTCAACGAAAAACAAGAAACGATTCTTCATATTGTTTATACCGGCCCTAAAGAGTTGACTAACGATCGGGAAAAGCTGTTTACGCTGAATATCAAAACCGTCGCTAACGTACCGGAACAATTGCAAGATAAAAGCCGTCTGCAAATTGCCATTCATTCACAGGTCAAATTATTTTTCCGTCCACAAACCTTTACCCAGCACGACGCGGATACGGCATGGGAGAAAGTCACCTTTAGCCGTGAGGGCAATATGCTCCGGGTCAAAAATCCGACACCGTTTTTTATCTCGTTTACTTCGCTAACCGTCGGCGGCAAAAAGACGATGCCGATTGATAAAACACTGACTCCGGCACAGGCGTTGATGGTTTCCCCGCTTTCGAACATGACGATGGTCATCCCGACGGGAGCCACTGGTTCCGTGAAATGGAGCGCTATCAACGATTATGGCGGCACTACAACAGAAAAAATGCAGCCGCTTTAAATGAATGGAACGTCAGGAGGTGTATATGTGCGTAACCAGAGATAGCAATTCATGTTATTTATCATTGATGCTGTCTACGCTAACGTTATCATTGATGGCTGTCATACCCGCCGCAGATGCCCGTGATGAATTCGATATCAACGCATTAGGATTTGGTACGCCGCTGGAAAACAGCGCCACATTGCAAAACTTTATCGATAATAACGCCTTGCTGCCCGGCAGTTGGCTAACGTCCGTTTACTTCGGTGAAGATCTTATCGATAAACGCGTCATTACCTATACCATTAGCGCCGACAAGAAACGTCTTGAACCACAGTTGAGCGTGGCGGATTTGCGTCGCTATGGCGTCAGAACCGATGCGGTCACTGGATTAAAATCGCTCCCGGATGATGCGATAGTCGGCAATATTGCCGACTATATTGATAAAGCCAGTTATTTTATTGACACCGGTTATCAAACGCTGAGCCTGCGCGTTCCCCAACTTTACCTCGACCAATCTGTCCGAAATGGCATCTCCCCGGAACTGTGGGATGATGGCGTTCCGGCAACCTGGCTGAGCTACGATTACCATGGCGGCACGCAGCACACCAGCTATTACGGCGATGATACCTCACATTTTATGAATCTGACCTCCGGGGCCAATTTCGGTCCCTGGCGGCTGTACAATAACAGCACCTGGAGCAATAGCAACGGTTGGGATTCTATTAACACCTGGCTGCAGCGTGCGATCAAATCATGGCAAAGCCAGCTTTACATGGGACAGACCTGGAGCGACGGCGAACTGTTCGATAGCGTCTCTTTTACCGGCGTGAAGCTGGAGACCGATACCGATATGCTGCCCTACAACCTGCAGGGTTTCGCTCCAACGATCTCTGGCATCGCCAACAGCGACGCCCGCGTCACAGTCAAGCAAAACGGCTATGTCATTTATCAAACCTGGGTTTCCGCCGGGCCTTTTGAATTAAAAGATATCAGCCAGGTAACGTCCGGTGGCGATCTGGAGATCACGGTCCGCGAAGCAGACGGCAGCGAGCGCAGCTGGATACAGTCCAGCAGTTCGGTACCGATGATGCTGCGTCAGGGGGCATACAGGTTCAGTTTTTCCGGCGGTCAATATCGCGATAATAATGGCGGCGATGCCGAAGAACCCGGTTTTGTGCAGGGTACCGTTATCTACGGCTTACCCTATGGTTTTACAATTTACGGTGGACAGCTCGCCTCAAATATCTATCTCGCCAGCTTGCTGGGGATGGGTATCGATCTGCATCAGTTCGGCTCCGTCTCCTTTGACGTAACTGGCGCACGTTCCGAAACTCACAAAAACGACAACAGTACGGAACAGGGGTTGTCATGGCGCGCACAGTACGCCAAAAGCTTTGAACCCACCAACACCACCGTCTCGTTGGCCAGCTACCGTTACTCGACCTCCAGCTTCTATACCTTCCAGGAAACGCTGGATCAGCGAGCAAACTACACCGAGGATGAGGATGATATATACAGCTACCGGCGGATGTATAACCGCCGCAGCCGTTGGCAGATTAATATCAACCAGTCATTAGTGCAGTGGGGGTCTCTCTATATCAACGCCTCACAGCAGGATTACTGGGATCTCGATGGTCATGAGCGCACCTTTTCGCTGGGCTACAGCAATTCGCTGGGGCAAGCCACCTATTCGCTCAACTACAGCCAGACATCAACACCCGGTAGCGATACCGATAAGCAGGTGGCATTTACGCTATCCGTACCGCTGGATGCCTGGATGCCAAACGCTTACGCCAGCTATAGCATCAATCAGAGCCGACACGGGCCAACTAACCACCAGGCGGGGATTAACGGCACGCTGCTGGAAGGCAATAACTTAAGCTATTCCGTGACGCAGAGCTACCAGGACGAGCCGTCTCTGTACAGCGGCAGCAGCTCGCTTAACTATCGCGGAGCCTGGGGAGAAGTCGGTGGCGGTTACAACTACAGCGACAACAACAGTCGCCAGTATAACTGGAGTGCCCGCGGCAGCGTCGTGGCGCACCCTCACGGAGTCACCCTCGGGCAACCGCTGTACGGGGCGTTGGCCATTGTGCATACCGAGGGTGCCAGCGGCATCCAGGTACTGAATGGGAGCGGCATCACTACCGACATGTTCGGCAACGCTATCGTACCGTCGCTGCGAAACTACCGCAATAATCGTATTTCACTAAACAGCGGAACGGCGGAAAACGTCGATATTACCCGCGCGGTGGTACAGGTCGTTCCCACCGATGGCGCCGTCCTCATGGCGACATTTGATACTAAAGTTGGTACACGCGTGCTGGCGACGCTACGGCATCGTGGCAAGCCAGTGCCGTTTGGTGCCATCGTGACCCAGACGAACGATACCGCATCGGAAGGCAGTATCATCGGCGATGCGGGTGAGGTGTATCTCTCAGGCATTAACGACAAGGCAACGCTGAAAGCACAGTGGGGAGCCGGGGACGATGCGTCCTGCATCGCACAGCTTTCCATACCCGAAGAGAGCAACACCATCGTGCAAACCGCCCTGGCCTGTGAATAAGCAAGGAGAAAATGATGATACGTAACACTCTACACCGTGCAGCGTCCCCTCTCGCTCTGCTTACGCTGCTGCTGCCCCTGAGCATGGTCCAACAAGCCTGGGCTGCGCCCTGTACAGTCAAGACCAGGTCGCCAGATCAGACCTTAAACGTTAGCAAAACGAGCCTCATTGGTGAAGATTCCACGGGTTCCGACCGGGCGCCTTTTACTGCCGATAACTTTTACGCGAGCGGCAGCTACGAGTGTCCCGAGGCTCAGAATTCCTATCGGACAACAATGGCCAGCACAACCGCACGGGAACGCACTGAGGAGCCAGGGACGTACTGGTTAGACGACCAGAATACGTTCTATATTAGAGTGCTATGGGTTCTGCCTAACGGTGAGAGGTATCCTGCCGACAAGGGTGACAGCGATATGAAGCAGAAGCATTTCCGTGAGTACCCTGCAGGCAGCAGCGCCGGCCCTAACCTTGAAACGCAAATATACACTGCCAAACCCGTCGTCCCTGGTAGCACATATAGTATTAATAAGATGATTAAGGTGGTTTACCAGATCATGGACCCTCAAGGTGATGGAAAAACCTGGATAAACATGGGCTACAACACCATTAATATTGGTGAGATCAAAGTTCAGGGATGGTCATGTGATCCGGATTTGGATCAGCCGACGCGAGATCTCGGTTCAGTCATCATTGATTTTGGTATGGAGACCATGAATCAGGGCGGGGAGGAGTACTACAACTATACAGATCAAAGTGCGGTATATGATGGGGGAAATTTGACGGAGTTGCAAGTAGGAATAAAGAATTGCAGCTTCGGCCCCCCCGACAGAAGCCGCGGCCAGGGTTATGGCTATAGCCCCATGGTCTACTGGGATATATATGCGGATGCAGCTCATGTTTCGCCAGCAGATCCCTCTCTGCTCCTTCCTAACAGCAACAGCACCACCAAAGGATTAGGATTCCGGTTTAGTCCGAGGGGGTCTTCCAAGATGATCAATTTATTGAAACAGGAACCTACTGTCAATGTTAATGATTGGATGGATCTTGTGGGAGAGGGGGGCGCTTGGGCTATGCGTATAACACCCTACATCGCCCCCCTCGGCAACGGCGAGACGCCACAGCCAGGAATACTGAACGGAACGCTCTTTTTCAAGGTTGTATATTACTGATTTTCATGACCCAGGATGACGTGCCCGCGCCAGGCGATTTACCGGTGTTTTTATCACTGTGGTGTCAATATCGTCGATTAATGTCAAGGAGCTATGATGTTAAAAAATAAAACCTTATTTAGGCTAATAGCCGGTGTGCTTATCACCCTTTTTAGCCTGGCGGCGCAAGCCTCCGATACCTTCAAGATAGATATAACCGCCCGTATCTACGAGGAGAGTTGCAGTCTTAACGTCAATGGCAGCGGCAGTAACCAGGGTACCGTCGCAATGGCACTCTCTTCCACCTCAGATTACACCGGCCTGTGGTCAGGGGGCGCAGATACAGACTTTTATATCCAGATTAAGGGCTGTGACCCAAGCTTAAACGCATACAAACTTAACTTCTTCAATGGCTGGTACCATGGCAGTGCGTACCCAGACCCAGGTTTAAGTATGCCCGTATGCAGGTCCGCACTACCACAATGTTATTTAGTGTTGCAATCCACCAATCCAGGTATCGGAATTGCGTTCTTTTACGTCTCGTCTGATAGCGAGGTGGCGAAGTGCAACGATGCTCAGAAAGTAGGATGGATGGAGGCCGATAACGAGGGCACAAGTTGCCCGCAGACGATTGACGACGCAGCCATGCTCCACTACCGTGTTAAAGCCGTTCAGGTTACCGATGACAAGCCGCAGCCCGGCCCGTACCAGGCTACGGTTATGTTTACTGTACATTACATGTAAGCGTTACTGGCAACCATACTGCGATCGCAAAGGCCGGTATTGCTGATTGGAATACTATGGCCCGGTCAGGGCACCAAATTTAGAGAAACCTGCTTTCGGGCAGGTTTTTGCTTTTCCCGGTAAGGCTTCCAATGGGTTGAGTAGTCATGAATAACCTGGGGTTTTAGGGGGCTTCTGTGGCCACTATCATCGTTCATTGTCCTCGCTGTCAGTCAGCTCTGGATTATCGTCATGGTCAGAACCCTAAAGGGATTGACCGCTTTCGATGTCGCGAATGCCATCGGGGATTTCTGCTCACTTATTCTTCTGAGGCAAGAAAAGAAAGCCCGGCGTTAAAGAGCACATTACCGATGGCTTTCAACGGTATAGGCGTTCGGGATACCACAGGAGTGCTGCAAATCGGCATCAATACCGTTATCCACACTTTAAAAAAATCTCGCCGAAACGAATAACGTCTTCGCCCGTCACATCATGCTGATGTGGCTCTCATCTGCGAACCTGATGAGCAATAGGGTTTTGTGGGCAGCAAAGCCCGACAACACTGGCTCTGGTACGCATATAACACCAAAACAGAACGCGTGTTAACTATACGCCAGAACAGAAAGCGATTACCCAGGACAGATATAAGCAAGGTGGTTCCCCGCATGATATCGCCCGAAGTGTCTGAGTCTATACAAATAAAATCAGGTAAATGCAGAAGGGGACCTGACCAGATTCACCTGCTTCGTATATATGAAAGGAGGAGATGGAGTGTGTTTCTTAAGACCGGACAAAGACCGGATGCAAACTGTCATGATGAATTTACCAAAATGTATACATGACGGGGTTAATGCTCATTGTTACTTTGTAGCTCACTGTGTAAAGCCACAGTGACCGGAGGCGACTGAAGAGAAATACTCATGCTGGATGGCAGAAGCACGGTAATGACATCAACTGTCAAAGCGACCAGAAATCTACCGGAACCCCAGAAAGCAAAAAACCAGCCGTTAAGCTGGTTTCTTTAAATAGTGGTGCCCGGACTCGGAATCGAACCAAGGACACGGGGATTTTCAATCCCCTGCTCTACCGACTGAGCTATCCGGGCAACGGGGCGCATTAAACCGTATTCACGCATGCCAGTCAATCAAATTTCTGGAAAAGCTGCTCAACCGCTTAATATTACGGCAATCTGTGTGTTTTTGCCTGACGTTTGCACAAACTTTCCTGATAATCCAGGTGGAAGGGGGGATGGTAAGACAAGGTGAATAACAGGGTATTTCGCACCACCGTGAAGATGGTGCGGTTTTAGCCGTGCGCAGGAAAGGAATGCTCGTTTAGGTCAGCGCCCCGCCCATACGACACTGAGCAAAACGCAGGATATCCTCGGCCAGACGATGTGCTGTTTCTACATCAGCATGGCTGCGATTAACCAGCATACGACTCAGGCAGCCCTCCAGCACCAGTTCCATCTGTTTGGCGACCATTGCCGGGTCATCAACTTCCAGCGTCGTCAGCAACTCATGGGTGAAGTCATGCGCCGCCTTTTTTTGCTGATCGGCCAACTGATGGACAGGATGGCCTGGATCGGGGTAAAACGTGCAGGCAGCGATAAACAGGCAACCGGGATAGCGATTATTGCTCACGCATTCGGACAGCGCGTTGTAGCGCGCCAGTAATTTCTGTTCAGCACTCAGGGTATCATCCAGCAAAAGCTGACGCCGCCAGATATCTACCCGCTGGCTGAGGTAACGTAACGCATCGTACAGAATGGCCTCTTTATCGGGCCAAAAGCGTTGTAGTTCATCAAGAGGATAATTGATACGTTCGGCCACCATTTCCAGCGTGGTATTGGCTATCCCTTGAACCTCAAGTAATTTCAGGGCTTCTCCCAGGACATCTTCACGTTGCACGGTATTCTCCTCCGTATTTCCTGTTGCAAGTGTCGCTCACGGTTGGCGATCGCGCAAATGTGCGCTGAAGGCTGCGGCATCCATAAAGCCCGTTACCCGAGCCTCCGGGTGCTCTTTCCCCTCAGCGTCAAAGAACAAAATAGTCGGCAAACCTAAAACCTGTAAATGCTTCAGCAGAGCAACATCCTGGGCATTGTTTGCCGTCACATCCGCCTGCAAAAGCACTGTGTCGCCGAGCACTTGCTGAACCTGCGGGTTGCTGAACGTATACTTCTCAAACTCTTTGCAGGCCACGCACCAGTCGGCATACAGATCCAACATAACGGGCTTGCCTTTAGCTTGTGCCAGCGCCTGATTTAGCGCATCTACCGATGCTACCGGCGTAAAGTTAAGATGCGTCTGGTTTTGAGCATGCGGCGCACCGAACGCCCAGTCCTGCAATGGTCGTACGCTGACCAGCGCGGCGGCTAACAGAATGATCTGCACGATACGCATCCAGCCTTGTTTTGCCTGCAGACTGGTGATGAACGCCCAGGCAAAGAATGCTACGCCAAGCAGTGACCACAGGCGAATGCCCCACTCATCACCGATAATCCGCTCGAGTAAAAAGACGGGAAGCGCAAGGATGACGAAACCAAAAGCGGTCTTGACGTGTTCCATCCATGGGCCACTTTTCGGCAGCAGACGGTTACCAAATACGGTAATCAGCATCAGGGGTAATCCCATCCCCAATGCGTACAGATACAGCGTACCGCCTCCCAGCCACATATTCCCGCTCTGAGCGATATACAGCAAAATCGCGCTCAGTGGTGCCGTGGTGCAAGGGGAACAGATCAGTCCAGCAATCGCCCCCATTGTAAATACGCTGCCCGGAGAACCGCCCTGCTGGCGGTTACTCATCAATGTCAGACGCGTTTGCAGTGAGGAAGGGAGTTGTAATGTGAACAAGCCGAACATCGACAGAGCCAGCAGCGTAAAGACAATGGCAAGCCCAATCAATACATAGGGATGCTGTAGCGCGGCCTGAAACTGTAGCCCGGCAGCCGCAACGACCAGGCCCAGAGCAGTGTAGGTGAGCGCCATTCCCTGGACGTAGATAAAGGTCAGCAGCAGAGCCCGCCCGGTTGATAAGCGCTGCTTGCCGCCGAGTACGATGCCGGAAATCAGTGGATACATCGGCAGTACACAGGGGGTAAAGGCAATGCCAATCCCGATCAGCAATGCCCACAGTGCGGAAAAGGGGAGTTGGGCGGCTGGCTGTGATTGTTCTTCCGGGGCGACTGTATCAGGTGTTGGTGTAGGCATCGCATCTGTATGAGCCATGACTTCACTGAGTGGAACGGTTTTGGTTTCCGGCGGATAGCAAAATCCGGCGTTGGCACAGCCCTGGTACGTGACCGTTAATGTGGCGCCAGATTTTGCCTGATTGACCGTGACCGGGATGGTCAACTGTTTACGGTAAATCTCACTTTTGCCGTAAAACTCATCTTCATGCCAGACACCCGGCGGAAGTTTTACCTCAGCGATATCGGCCTGAGATGGAGTAATGCTTATCTGTTTGCGATACAGATAGTAGCCGTCTTTTACCTGCCATGAGAGGTTCAGGTCATGTTGATTTTGCTGAAAATCAAAAATAAATGCCCGGTCGGCAGGGACAAACTGCGAGCGGCCAGGCGAATCAAATAATCCGGCAAAAGTGGATGTGCTGCATAGCAGCAGGATCAGCGTAAGGATGCGTTGAGCCATGAGCGGTAATCAAAGTCTCCGTGAGTGACGGGTAAAACCAGAAGTTCAGGGGTTTGATACGGATGATGAGACTTCAGGCAATCGAGAAGCGCTTGCTGGTGTGTGACGGTAGTTTTTAAAATCATCTGGACTTCATATTCCTGCTCCAGCTTACCCTCCCAATAATAGAGAGATGTTGCACCGGGCAGCAGCGTCACGCAGGCGGCCAGTTTTTCTGCCAGTACTTTTGCAGCCAGATCCTGGGCTGTTGCTTCATCCGGGGCGGTACAGAGCACCACAACGGTATCGGGGATGGAGATATCCTGACTCTTAACATCAAGCATAAACACCTCGAAAGAACAGAGTAACCAGCTAAAGAGTGGTCACTATACAACGGACGAGGGAAGGATGTTAGCTAAAGCAGGGTGATGAAGAGGAGGAACTGCAGGGCGCGAAGGCACCCTGCAGTAAAGTCTTACAGCATGAAGCTACCCAGCAAGAAGCCGAAGCAGACAGCCAGAACCACACCCAGAGTACCCGGGATGAAGAACGGATGGTTAAAGACGAATTTACCGATACGGGTAGTACCGGTGTCATCCATCTGAACCGCAGCAACCAGAGTTGGGTAGGTAGGCAGAATGAACAGACCAGAAACCGCAGCGAAAGACGCTACAGCGGTCAGCGGAGAAACGTTCAGTGCCAGAGCCATCGGCATCAGTGCTTTAGCCGTTGCAGCCTGAGAATACAGCAGAGCAGAAGCAAAGAAGAAGATGACGGCCAGCAGCCACGGATGACCCTGAATTACGCTACCTGCAGTATCTTTGATCCAGTCAATGTTGTGAGATACGAAGGTATCACCCAGCCATGCAACACCCAGGATACAAATACAGGCGCTCATACCGGCTTTGAAGGTGCTGGAGTTCAGGATGGAGTCAGTTTCAACGCGGCAGACGATCGTTGTCAGCGTCGCGACGCTCAGCATGATGATCAGGATTGCGTTGGTGGTGTTCATCAGCGGTTTAGCGACCAGGCCAAGGCTTGGGCTGTTGATGATGGCGTATACAACTACGCAAACCACGCCCAGCAGGAACAGCCAAACGGAGGTTTTCGCACCGGCTTTGATTTCAACTTGTCTTTCACCGCGCAGTTCAACCAGGCCTTCTTCCAGACGCTTACGATAAATCGGGTCGTCAGACAGTTTGGAGTTGAACAGTGCAGTGATCAGGAAAGACATCACCAGAACGGCCAGCAGGGTGGACGGAATGACCACGGACAGCAGGTGAATGTAGCTGATGCCATGACCTTCCATGACGGAAGACATGTAAACTACGGCCGCAGAGATAGGTGATGCGGTAATCGCAATCTGTGCAGAAACCACGGCAGTAGAGAGCGGACGGCAAGGTTTGATCCCTTGCTCCTTCGCGACTTCAGCGATAACTGGCAGCGTTGCCAGAGAGATGTTGCCGGTACCCGCGAAGATAGTCAGGAAATAGGTCACGATCGGTGCAAGGATCGTGATGTATTTCGGGTTCTTACGCAGCAGTTTTTCAGTTTGATGGACCAGATAGTCCAGACCACCTGCAATCTGCATGGCAGAGATAGCAGCGATAACCGCCATGATAATGGAAATAACATCGAACGGAATATTACCCGGTTTTACGCCAATAGCGGCGAGAACCAGAACACCCAGCCCACCTGCAAATCCAATACCGATACCCCCAAGTCTGGCACCTAAAAAGATTGCCAGCAAAACGATGATAAGTTCTAAAACTATCATATTAGCCTTCCTTGTTGTTTAACAAGTTGATATTAAATTGTTGTTTTTAAGTAACTTGGTGCAAGAAAAAAGGCACGTCATCATGACGTGCCCTCTCTGGTACTACCCTACACGATTACTGTTCGCTTTCATCAGTATAACGTTTTGCTTTATAAGCCGGGTGCATCAGGTTCTGTGCAGAGAAGATATCGTCCAGTTCTGCCTCGGTCAACAGACCGCGCTCCAGGACAACTTCACGCACGCTCTTACCGGTTTCGGCACAAATTTTACCGACGATATCGCCGTTGTGGTGACCGATGAACGGGTTGAGGTAGGTGACGATACCGATGGAGTTATAAACGAATGCTTCACACACTTCTTTGTTAGCAGTGATACCGCTAACGCATTTTTCCAGCAGGTTGTAGCAAGCGTTGCTCAGGATGTGGATAGATTCGAACATTGCCTGGCCGATAACAGGTTCCATTACGTTCAGCTGCAGCTGACCTGCTTCAGATGCCATGGTAACAGTGACGTCGTTACCGATGACTTTAAAGCACACCTGGTTTACAACTTCTGGAACAACCGGGTTCACTTTTGCTGGCATGATGGAAGAGCCCGCCTGCAGTTCCGGCAGGTTGATCTCATTCAGGCCGGCACGTGGGCCAGAGGAGAGCAAACGCAGGTCGTTACAGATTTTGGACATTTTCACAGCCAGACGTTTCAGTGCACTGTGCACCATAACGTATGCGCCGCAGTCGGAGGTGGCTTCAATCAGGTCTTCTGCCGGAACGCAGGCGAAACCGGTCACTTCAGCCAGTTTTTGCACTGCCAGCGGAGAGTACTCTTTCGGTGTGTTCAGACCCGTACCGATTGCAGTTGCGCCGAGGTTAACTTCCAGCAGCAGCTCAGCGGTACGACCAATGTTTTTCACTTCTTCTTTCAACAGTACGCTGAAAGCACGGAATTCCTGACCGAGGGTCATCGGTACAGCATCCTGCAGCTGGGTACGACCCATTTTCAGGATGTCCTGGAATTCAACTGCTTTTTGCTCGAAGCCTTCACGCAGCTGGTTCAGAGCATCAATCAGTTTGATGATGGATGCGTAAACAGCGATACGGAAACCGGTCGGGTAAGCGTCGTTGGTAGACTGACATTTGTTGACGTGGTCGTTCGGGTTCAGGTACTGATATTCACCTTTCTGGTGACCCATCAGTTCCAGACCGATATTGGCCAGCACTTCGTTGGTGTTCATGTTGACGGAGGTACCCGCACCACCCTGGTAAACATCTACCGGGAATTGATCCATGCATTTTCCGTTATTCAGGACTTCATCACACGCCGCGATGATGGCATTTGCCACACTCTTAGGAATAGTTTGCAGCTCTTTGTTGGCCAGTGCCGCTGCCTTTTTAACCATTACCATGCCGCGAACAAATTCAGGAATGTCACTGATTTTGTTGTTGCTAATGTAGAAGTTTTCAATCGCTCTCAGAGTGTGAACACCATAGTAAGCGTCCGCTGGAACTTCCCTGGTACCCAACAAGTCTTCTTCGATACGAATGTTGTTTAACATGTGAACCTTCTTTTTCAAGCTGCCAATGATTTGACTAAACACACAGGATATATGTGATTTCGATTGTTTCTCGACCGACGATTATCCCCTGCATCGGTCTGATACCCGAGATCATATGCTGGTTCAGGATTTCTACCGTAATCTGGATCACTTAAAGCGTGGAATTTACCCCTTATTTATTATTCTGTGAAATAGATCACCCCTTTAGGATTAACACCAAATATTAGTGTACAAGTAGCTTGAAATTTTGCTAATCACCACAATATTAGAGTGATGCAAGTCACACAATTTTCGAACAGTTGTTGGTGAAAACGACTGTTTTCAACAGGAGAGCCCTTTGCGCTGGATACCATTACTTGCCATTTTTCTCTATGTTTACATAGAGATATCTATTTTTATCCAGGTCGCCCATGTGCTGGGTGTCCTGATGACCCTGATTTTGGTTATTTTTACCTCGGTTATCGGTATGTCTCTGGTTCGTAACCAAGGGTTTAAGAACTTTTTACTGATGCAACAGAAAATGGCAGCAGGTGAAAGTCCGGCTGCAGAAATGATCAAGAGCGTGTCGCTGATTATCGCCGGCTTGCTGTTGGTGTTACCTGGTTTCTTCACCGATTTCCTCGGTCTTCTTCTTTTATTACCCCCGGTGCAGAAACATTTGACCATGAAGTTACTGCCGCATTTGCGTTTTTCTCGTATGCCAGGTGGTGGATTTAGTGCCGGAACCGGTGGCGGTGATACCTTTGACGGTGAATTTCAGCGCAAGGATGACGATCGTAACCGCCTTGATCATAAAGATGACGATCGCCGTGACTGACCCGGTAGGCCCGGTAAGCGTTCGCGACACCGGGCTTTTTTACTGATTATTTGGCCTCCGCCATTTTCCGGTTCGGTAAAAACAGCCACAGCCCCATCAGCATAATCAACGCATACAGACTCTTCCAGCCGACCATCGCCAGCAGCAGTAGGCACAGCAGCCCCCCCACTGTAGCCAGTACGCGATAGTGCCCTTTTAGCAATCGACACCCTGCCAGCATGCATAGCAGATAAATCATAATAAAGATGCCGTTAGCGTAGACAATTAACGCATCGAGATTGATTTGTAGCATATAGATGCACAAGGTACTGACGACGCAGCAACCCAATACCGCGTTTAGCGCATTGGCCGGAAGATGGCGAGGGGACAGGCGAGCCAGATAGCTCTCAGGTTTATATTGTGCTTGCGACCACACCAGACGGGCGAAACTTTGGATATAAATGTTCAGGCTGGCAAAGCAGGCCAGATAACCAATGATGCAGGCAACCCACAGGGCGTGAACGCCAAACAGTTGGACGACGATTTCAGGCAGCGATGCCGCCGCTGCCATCTGTTCACCATAGGCATCAAAATGTAGCACAACGACGGTACATGCCCAGTACACGGAACCGGCCAGTAGCAGGCCAATCATCAGGGCGCGCGGGAAATCCCGTTCCGGATTTTTGAATTCAGAGGCCAGGTGTGCGAATGCTTCAAGGCCAACAAAGCACCAGAACATCACCGACAGCGCGGCAAAAAGCCCGGGAAACTCAATCTTGTCGATGGCAGGAAAGGGGATCTCACTCGGTTTCAACTCGCCAGCCCACCAGATGGCGACAATCAGCGCGACGATCAGTCCGGCAATTACCGTTTGCAGGTTTGCGCTGGAGCTGGCACCCCGCGAACCGATGTACCAGACCAATACCAGCGTGCCGAGCTCTGCCAACAGAAGCTGCCAACCATGCCAGCCAAACATCGCCTGGCCAAATCCGGCGGCAATATGTAATGCCGCTGGTAACCCCACTGGGATCACCGACAAAAATAACCATCCGGTGACGCGCTCAAGCCGTGATCCAAAGGCCATGCCGACAAAATGCGCCACGCCGCCTGCGCTGGGAAAATGGCGACCGAGTACGGCAAAGACAATCGCCACCGGAAAGACTAAAACGATCAGCACTGGCCATGCCCACAGGCTGTTGTTGCCAGCAACCAGCGCGGCCAGTGCGGGGACGGCAAAAACGCCTGTACCTAACAATGATGTCGACAACAGGCCAACGCCTTGAGCCAGCCCCAGCTCTTGTTTTAGTCCGCTCATAAGTTGTTATCCGGTTATGCCCATGTACCGGGCTACAGCGCAGATTTTCGATGGTATCACAATCGGATTTGCTTATGACGACGTGGCTGAAATCGTTATGAAATGTGAGGCGTGTCGGTGTTTTGACGGGATTTTCTGCTGATAAAAATTTTTTTTCGCTTGCCCCCTTGAAGGCACAAAAGCCCATCCCCATCTCTCTGGTCACTAGCCGGGATACCGTTTACGGGCCGGCGTCACCCATAACTGATAAAGACTTTCTCAAAGGAGAGCTATCAATGAGTATTCGTCCGTTACATGATCGTGTGATCGTCAAACGTAAAGAAGTTGAATCCAAATCTGCTGGTGGCATCGTACTGACCGGTTCCGCTGCAGGTAAATCAACTCGTGGCGAAATCATCGCTGTCGGTAAGGGTCGCATCCTGGACAACGGTTCTGTACAGCCGCTGGACGTGAAAGTCGGCGATATCGTTATTTTCAACGATGGCTACGGTGTTAAATCTGAGAAGATCGACAATGAAGAAGTGTTGATCATGTCTGAAAGCGACATCCTGGCAATTGTTGAAGCCTAATCCGCGAACGACACTGAACATACGAATTTAAGGGAAAGAGAAAATGGCAGCTAAAGACGTAAAATTCGGTAACGACGCTCGTGTGAAAATGCTGCGCGGCGTAAACGTACTGGCAGATGCAGTGAAAGTTACCCTCGGTCCAAAAGGCCGTAACGTAGTTCTGGATAAATCTTTCGGTGCACCGACCATCACTAAAGATGGTGTTTCCGTAGCACGTGAAATCGAACTGGAAGACAAGTTCGAAAACATGGGTGCGCAGATGGTGAAAGAAGTTGCCTCTAAAGCGAACGACGCTGCAGGTGACGGTACCACCACCGCAACCGTACTGGCTCAGTCCATCATCACTGAAGGTCTGAAAGCCGTTGCTGCGGGCATGAACCCGATGGATCTGAAACGTGGTATCGACAAAGCTGTCGCTGCTGCTGTTGAAGAACTGAAAGCACTGTCCGTACCGTGCTCCGACTCTAAAGCTATTGCTCAGGTTGGTACTATCTCCGCTAACTCCGACGAAACCGTAGGTAAACTGATCGCTGAAGCGATGGACAAAGTCGGTAAAGAAGGCGTGATCACCGTTGAAGACGGTACCGGTCTGCAGGACGAACTGGACGTGGTTGAAGGTATGCAGTTCGACCGCGGCTACCTGTCTCCTTACTTCATCAACAAGCCGGAAACTGGCGCAGTAGAACTGGAAAGCCCGTTCATCCTGCTGGCTGACAAGAAAATCTCCAACATCCGCGAAATGCTGCCGGTTCTGGAAGCTGTAGCGAAAGCAGGCAAACCGCTGCTGATCATCGCTGAAGATGTTGAAGGCGAAGCGCTGGCAACTCTGGTTGTTAACACCATGCGCGGTATCGTGAAAGTCGCTGCGGTTAAAGCACCTGGCTTCGGCGATCGTCGTAAAGCAATGCTGCAGGATATCGCTACCCTGACCGGTGGTACCGTTATCTCTGAAGAGATCGGTATGGAGCTGGAAAAAGCAACTCTGGAAGATCTGGGTCAGGCGAAACGCGTTGTTATCAACAAAGATACCACCACCATCATCGATGGCGTGGGCGACGAAGCTGCAATCCAGGGTCGCGTGACTCAGATTCGTCAGCAGATCGAAGAAGCAACTTCCGACTATGACCGTGAAAAACTGCAGGAGCGCGTAGCGAAACTGGCAGGCGGCGTTGCGGTTATCAAAGTTGGCGCTGCGACTGAAGTTGAAATGAAAGAGAAGAAAGCCCGCGTTGAAGATGCCCTGCACGCTACCCGTGCTGCGGTAGAAGAAGGCGTGGTTGCTGGTGGTGGTGTTGCGCTGATTCGCGTAGCGTCTAAAATTGCCGGCCTGAAAGGTCAGAACGAAGACCAGAACGTAGGTATCAAAGTTGCGCTGCGCGCAATGGAATCCCCACTGCGTCAAATCGTACTGAACTGCGGCGAAGAGCCGTCTGTAGTGGCTAACACCGTGAAAGCCGGTGACGGTAACTACGGTTACAACGCTGCAACTGAAGAATACGGCAACATGATCGACATGGGTATCCTGGATCCAACCAAAGTAACGCGTTCTGCTCTGCAGTACGCGGCTTCTGTTGCGGGTCTGATGATCACTACCGAGTGCATGGTTACCGACCTGCCGAAAGGCGATGCGCCTGACTTAGGTGCTGCTGGTGGTATGGGCGGCATGGGCGGTATGGGCGGCATGATGTAATCATGTTGTTCTGAACCTCTCAGAATTGAGAAACCCTCGGGCAGAAATGTCCGGGGGTTTTTCTTTTGGTCATCTTTTTAGTATATGATTCAGCTATGGACATAAGGTCCAGCTCATTGATTATGGGGAATAACATGCACGTGAAATATTTAGCAGGGATCGTTGGTGCCGCGCTACTGATGGCGGGTTGTAGCTCCAGCAACGAACTGAGTTCAGCCGGACAAAGCGTTCGCTTTGTTGAAGATAAGCCAGGTGCTGAGTGTCAGTTGATCGGCACTGCGACCGGTAAACAGAGCAACTGGCTTTCTGGCCAGCATGGCGAAGAGGGCGGCTCTATGCGTGGCGCGGCGAATGATCTGCGTAACCAGGCCGCTGCAATGGGCGGTAACGTGATTTATGGCGTCAGCAGCCCATCCCAGGGAATGCTGTCCAGCTTTGTACCGACTGCCAGCGAGATGAATGGCCAGGTTTATAAGTGCCCTAACTGATTACACTTCATCCTTCAACCAGCCCCTTTGTTGGCTGCGCTGTGAAACCCCAGTCACATAGTTATCTATGCTCCTGGGGATTTTCTTCGCTTGCCGCCGCGATGCAGATTGAATGATTTTGTGTAATAAAGTGGCCTGGACAGGCTCATGCAATCGTAGGCCTGATAAGCGCAGCGCCATCAGGCATTCTGAGTCTTATGCGCAGACTGAACGCGTAAATGATGCAGCGCGCGCAGGCACTGATCCTGATTGAGCTTTTGCGTCTTATCACCCGTCAACGTTCTGACAAACACCTGGCACGGTACACCGGCAAGTTTTTTCAGCCGTGGGCTGAAATCGAGCAGACGGCGAGTAATGGCTTCGGCCTCTTTGCTGCCGGAAAGAGCGCGAGTTTTTACTACCGAACCACAGTACTGGGCTTTTCCTTTATCATCCGTATAGCGGTAAATAATCGCCAGATAATGATTAAACAGGTTATGTTTCCATTCGGGTTGTGTATAAGAATCGTATTCCAGATTGTCGTTTTGCTGGCAATCCACATCGTACAGCGGCAGAAAATCCAGCAGCGATGTAATTCGTAGCGCTAAATCCCGCATGCCAGCATTATTTATTGCATGAATAATTGCATGCGCCAACACCTGAATCTGTAATTCATTAATCAGTAATTCATCTGTTTTCCCGTCATGCAGCGTCAGAGAAAATGCTAAGTTCTCCCCTTTATCATCCACTAACGTCAGTGAATTTATGCGACGGTTAATATCCGCATTCTTTAACTCATCTTCCTGAATTAAGGGAATATTTTCGTGCATCTTTTTGCTGGCTTTCTCGCATTCTTTCTCATATTGCACACGCTCGTCTTCGCTTAGTTGATGTTTGGCGTATAGCTTGCTTTCCAGAGCAATAAACAAGTCTCTTAGCCCAAGCGGAGAAAGAAAAAACAGCGACTCTTTATTTCTTGGTTCTTTTATCTTTAATGCCAAAGCAACAAATTCATTCTTCTGACGAATAACGCCGGTATTAATACCTTTAATACTGATAGCCATCAAAGGTTCTCCCTAACCATATATTTATTGATGTTCTGCATTTGAAACTTTTGATAAAATTTACGAATGAATGATTTTACAGCGCTAATTAAAATAGCACAGATTAAAAGTGTGGCTCCACTTGTTGGAATTTAAATGATAAGTAATCGTGTCGAGTGTCCGAAATCGGACACTCAATAATGACTATTGTTGGCGTAACTGCAAATCCAACGGCGTTTTACTGGGCTCACCGCCAATTTCGCGCGCCAGTTTTGGGACCATATAGCCTGAAATCAGCGTCAGCAGCTCTCGCATGATTTTCCGCGCCTCATCGTCACTCACCATAAAGTGAGCGGCTCCTTGCACTTTATCCAAAACATGCAGGTAATAGGGCATTACGCCCGCATCAAACAGTGCATTGCTCAGGTTTGCCAGCGTTTGTGCGTTGTCGTTCACGCCACGCAGCAGGACGCTTTGATTAAGCAATGTGACACCCACTTTACGCAAGCTGGCCATTGCCTGACGAAATGTCTCATCAATTTCGTTCGCGTGGTTAATGTGATTCACCAGCAGAATTTGCAGGGAAGATCGCGCAAAACGATCGACTAACCCTTCGGTAATACGAGCTGGGATCACAATTGGCAAGCGGCTGTGAATTCGCAGACGCTTAATGTGTGAAATGGCCTCCAGTTGCGTGAGTAACCAGTCAAGCTCGTGGTCCTTAGCCATGAGGGGATCGCCACCGGAGAAAATAATCTCATCCAGCTCAGGGTGCGCGGCGATGTAATCTAACGCCACCTGCCAGTTACGTTTATTCCCCTGGTTCTCGGCATACGGGAAGTGGCGACGGAAGCAATAGCGGCAGTTTACCGCACATCCGCCTTTTACCAGCAGCAGCGCCCGGTTGCGATATTTGTGCAGCAATCCAGGAACGACGCTGTGCTGCTCTTCCAGTGGATCGGTAGAGAATCCGGGGGCGGCAACGAATTCATCCTGCGAGGTAAGCACCTGACGCAGTAGCGGATCGTTGGGGTTGCCTTTCTCCATGCGTGCGATAAACGATCGTGGCACGCGAAGGGCAAAAAGACGTTTTGCCTCACGACCAGCGAGCAAATTTTCATCAGCGTCTATATTCAAAAGACGTAATAGTTCATCCGGATCGGTGAGAACATCGGCAAGTTGTACTAACCAATCTTCTCTGGATGGGGTGTTTAGGGTTACAATATGCGCCATTTTGTGGCTTAGCTACCAGTTAACAATTTCAGAGGGCCTTATGGCGACTTACTATAGCAATGATTTTCGTGCCGGTCTTAAAATCATGATGGATGGCGAACCTTATGCGGTTGAAGCCAGTGAATTCGTTAAACCGGGTAAAGGCCAGGCATTTGCACGCGTTAAGCTGCGCCGCCTGCTGACCGGTACTCGTGTAGAGAAAACCTTCAAATCCACCGACTCCGCAGAAGGCGCAGACGTTGTCGATATGAACCTGACTTACCTGTACAACGACGGTGAGTTCTACCATTTCATGAACAACTCCACTTTCGAACAGCTTGCTGCTGACGCGAAAGCGGTAGGTGATAGCGCTAAATGGCTGCTGGATCAGGCTGAGTGCATCGTGACCCTGTGGAACGGTCAGCCTATCTCCGTGACCCCACCGAACTTCGTTGAGCTGGAAATCATTGAAACTGACCCAGGTCTGAAAGGTGACACTGCAGGTACTGGTGGTAAACCAGCGACGCTGTCCACCGGTGCAGTGGTTAAAGTTCCGCTGTTCGTACAGATCGGCGAAGTCATCAAAGTGGATACCCGCTCTGGCGAATACGTATCCCGCGTGAAGTAATATTCTTCATCTTTCAGGCTGCATCAGGCGGCCTGAATGATTTTGCGTATTTCTAAGATGTTGGTGCAGATTGCTGCGCCATACTTTTCCAGGGCAGGAATGATGAAACGTCTTCTCGGTCTTGTAATGCTTATCCTTTTCACCAGCACCCTCCTGGCGGGCTGTAATACGGCGCGCGGCTTCGGTGAAGATATCAAACATCTCGGTAATTCAATTTCTCACGCTGCCAGCTAGTCCCCTCATATTGTCTTAAAAATGGTCGTTTATCCGTCACCCCCCCGGATCTTGTCTATTATTAAGTAGCTATACACAAACAATATTGGCTAGAAAAGGAAGGCGTTATGGTTAAGAAGACAATTGCTGCTATCTTTTCTGTGTTGGTACTTTCTTCCGTATTAACGGCGTGTAATACGACGCGAGGCGTAGGTCAGGATATTTCTGAGGGCGGTAGTGCCATTTCTGGTGCAGCGACAAAGGCTCAGCAATAACTATGAACGGTACGACGCACCGTCGTACCGTTAATTCATCTTCTCAGGTAGAGAGAGAAACGGTGAAAAGCGATTCCCCAGGTGCAGCTTCATACGGATATTTCGCTTATAGGTGTATACCGTCTTACCATGAATGCAGAGCGCGGCGGCTATTGCATTGTTATCAACGCCATCCATCCACAACGACAGTACCTTCTCTTCCTGTGGTGTAAGCAGCGGTGTGGCATTTTTGGGTGTATCCAATACGGGACGGATCTGTAGTGCATTCTGGATCGTGTGCGAAAGATCATGCAACGCGATGTGTTTGGACAATGTCGAGTGAACGGCAGAGTGAAGGGGATCGATGGGGTTATGCGATCGGTCGCCTGATTGTAGTAAAATCAGCGGGATGGCGCCGCAGCTCATAAAAAATGGTGCGATGGGGGGGCTGGAGTGAATATCGCTGAGAAAACTACATAAATCTGCGATTACCAGATGAGGCTTCCACTGCAAAATATGCTCTTTAGCCAACATCAGATTATTAATCCCTGACACCAGAAATGAAGAGTTGAACATACCAGAATGATTAAGCAAGGCCTCTATCCCTGTGCGGGTAAAGTGGCACCGGTCAATCACTAAAATTTTAAGCATAAACCTTTCGCATTCAGAAGAGGATAAAATGGCTTTCTGAGTTCAGAAAGCTCTTCATCATAGAGAAGTCCAATGTGAGCCAAATGCGGGAACTACGCCTCTAATTGGGCTTAATTCTTGCTTTAAGTAAGCAATGAATAAAAAGGTTGAAATTCATTTTCTCCCGGGCAAAAATGCCATTTCATACATCCGCTTTGCAGGACGACCTGCAAACGCATCTTTCACCCGGGGACGGCCCCATCGTGTACTGGAGCCTGTTATGTCCTGGATCGTTTTACTTATCGCGGGCCTGCTTGAAGTTGTCTGGGCGATTGGTCTGAAATATACCCACGGTTTTACCCGTTTAACGCCAAGTATTATCACCATTGCGGCGATGATCGTCAGTATCGCTATGCTTTCCTGGGCGATGAGAACGCTACCGGTTGGTACGGCTTATGCCGTCTGGACCGGGATTGGCGCGGTAGGGGCAGCCATTACCGGCATTCTGCTATTGGGCGAATCAGCCAGTCCGGCGCGTCTGCTCAGCCTGGGGTTGATTGTTGCCGGCATTATTGGCCTGAAGCTCAGCACCCACTAAGCGCCGGGTTGTTTTACCCAAATCAACTTGTTCACTTCAAACCCCTCCCGGGTCGCGACTGCCAGCATCTGCTGTTTCATCTCATCTGAAATCGTTGGGGTACGAGAGAGGATCCACAGATAGTCGCGATCCGGGCCGCAGACCAGCGCGTGACGATATTCCCTATCGAGCGCAATCACGTTATACCCGCCATAGAAAGGGCCGAAGAACGAGACCTTGAGCGCAGCGCGGTTTGGATCGCCGGTGAAATAGGCTTTACCCTCGGTTTTCTGCCACATTTCCCTGTCTGGGTTATAGCCCTTGTTGATCACATTGATGCCGCCGTCGTCGCGCAGGCTGTAGGTTGCGGTCACTTTTTCCAGTCCACGCTCGAATCGATGGTCGAAACGTGCAATTTCATACCAGGTGCCCAGATAGCGTTTGGCATCAAAGTTATTCACCACGGTAACGCCTTTCGGCGGTGTAGGGGAACTGCAAGCAACAACCAGAAATGCAGCCGTAACTGCAGCAACGACGGGCAGAATGCGCATAGTGTTTTCCTTGCTGTTTTTTGTTAAGTGTAGATGACAGCAGGAAAAAAAGATCAAGAATGGAGGCCCGATTTACCGGACCTCTTTGTCAGTTATTGCAACTTTTCCAGGATGCGCCAGGCGGCCTCTACGCGAGCCGGGTTAGGGTAGCTTTTGTTTGCCAGCATCACGATGCCAAGATTTTTTTCTGGCACGAAGGCAACGTAACTGCCAAATCCGCCAGTAGACCCTGTTTTATGCACCCATGAGGCTTTCACGGCCGGGGCTGGCGGATTTACCTCAACGGCGGGCAGCGCTGCCAGCGCCACTTTGCTGTCGCTACCGCTGATTATCGAGTCGGCTTTCACTGGCCAGTTCAGCATCTCCCAGCCCAGTCCCTGATACATATCGCCAATACGCCAGTAACGTGACTGCGCAAGCTCAATGCCCTGCTGGAGTGTTTTCTCCTTAACCTGGTTGGCGTCCATGTTGGCCTGAACCCAACGGGTCATATCGATGATGCTGGATTTCACGCCATAGGCTTCGGCATCAAGTTGGCCGGGGAAAACATGCACTGGCTTTCCTTCATGATAGCCCCAGGCATAATCTTTTTGTTCTCTCTGTGGAACCGTAATCCAGGTGTGTGTGAGTTTTAATGGTTGCAGGACGCGTCTGGTCAGTGCCTCTTCATAGCTCATCCCTGAAGGTTTCGCCGCCAGTGCGCCAAACAGACCAATGCTGGAGTTAGCATAGAGACGTTTAGCGCCCGGAGCCCACTGAGGTTGCCAGTTTTGATAAAAGTGCAGCAATGCGGTTTTATCCGTCACCTCGTCGGGGATCTGAAGCGGCAGGCCACCTGCCGTGTATGTGGCTAAGTGCAGCAGACTAATGTTCTGCCACTGTTTGCCTGTGAGTTCCGGCCAGTACCGAGTGACCGGATCGCTGAGTTTGATTTCGCCGCGGGCGATCGCATCGCCGCCCAGCACGCCATTGAAGGTCTTACTGACTGAACCGAGTTCGAACAGTGTGTTCTGTGTGATCGGACGATTATTGGTGATATCAGCTTTACCCCAGGTAAAGTAATACGGTTTTCCCTGGTAGATAACGGCCACGGCCATACCCGGAATAGCCTGTTCCTTCATCAGCGGTGTGATGGTGCGGTTAACGATATCGGCAATGTGTTGTTCTGTCTTAGGGGCGGCAAACGTGGAGAAAGGGGCGGCCAGCAGTAGCGCGCAGCATAACGATTTTTTCATCATGAAATCATTTCCGTAATAAAAAGCGAAAGGGTGTCCGGGCCCATCAGACGCGACCAGTTTGTTTGATTTGTACCGTGTTGACAAACGGTTAAATTTAGCAGCAGATATAAGTTTTTCTAACGGGTTAGATGATGACGCGTAGCTATATCCCACTTAATTCTCTACGGGCTTTTGAAGCGGCCGCCAGGCATCTCAGCTTTACCCGCGCAGCAATTGAGCTGAATGTAACGCATTCTGCCATCAGCCAGCATGTGAAAGCGTTGGAGCAGCAGTTGAATTGTCAGCTCTTTATTCGCGTTTCACGAGGCCTGATGCTCACGACAGAAGGTGAGAGTCTGTTACCTGTACTTAATGATTCTTTCGATCGTATGGCGGCGATGTTAGACCGCTTTGCCGGTAACCAGGCTCAGGAAAAACTGAAAATTGGTGTGGTGGGCACTTTTGCGGTGGGGTGCCTTTTCCCACTTCTGCACGATTTTAAACGGAGTTATCCGCATATCGATTTACAGCTTTCCACGCATAATAACCGTGTTGATCCTGCTGCAGAGGGGCTGGATTATACCATTCGCTATGGTGGTGGAGCCTGGCACGATACCGATGCGCAATATTTATGTAGCGCGCTGATGTCTCCGCTTTGTTCGCCCGCGCTGGCCTCTCGGATTCAGACTCCTGCAGATATCCTGAAATTTCCGCTATTACGATCGTATCGGCGTGATGAATGGGCGCTGTGGATGCAGGCCGCCGGAGAGGCTCCCCCTTCACCAACGCACAATGTGGTGGTGTTTGACTCGTCGGTCACTATGCTGGAAGCTGCGCAGGCGGGAATTGGCGTGGCAATCGCCCCGGTCAGAATGTTCACGCATTTGCTCAGTAGTGAACGTATCGTACAACCGTTTTTAACGCAGATTGATTTGGGAAGTTACTGGATTACGCGATTGCAATCCCGTCCGGAGACGCCTGCGATGCGTGAGTTTTCCCGCTGGTTGATCGGCGTTGTGCACAAATAAAAAGGCCCGCCAGTGGCGGGCCCAATAGGTAACAGCTGCGATTAGATAGTCAGAATGCCAATCGCTGTTACAACGGTCAGGATAGCAGCCAGGCCGTAGAATACCCATTTGCCAGCAGGCACGTGGATTTTCAGGTCATGCATCGCGTGGTGCATACGGTGTAAACCACACCACAGCGGCAGAACGATCATCAGGAACAGAAACGCACGTCCGATGAAGCTCTGAGCGAATGCCAGTACGCGTTCATAGCTGAAAGCATCAGGAACAAAGCCCAGCGGCAGCATAATGCCTACCAGCAGGATCATTACCGGCGCAATGATTGCGCTCCACATACCGCCTGCACCAAACAGGCCCCAGAATACGGGTTCGTCAGAGCGTTTTGGATTTGGATTAATCATTCCGGACTCCTTACCAGAACAGGGCAACAAACAGTATGACTACTGTAGCAACCACAGTGACTGCCCAGAGACCTTTGATGATCGGCTCTGGCCCCATTTTTTCGTCTTTTACGATGATGTTGGCGGCTTTCGGCGCCAGCTCAAACCAGGTTTTGGTATGCAGCAGCGCTGCTGCCAGGGCGATAATGTTAAGGATTACCACCACCGGGTTTTGCAAAAAGGCGACAAAGCCCATCCAGGACTCTGCACCATGCTTGAGTGCAAACAGGCCGATAATCAGTTCAATGCTGAACCAGACTGCCGGGACTGCCGTGCCTTCACGCAGCATGTAAAAACGATAAAATGGCAGCTTTTTCCACCAGGTGGACGTCATTGGCCGCACATAGGCTTTACGTTTAGTCGTCATCGTGCACTCCTTAGCGTGGTTTCAGGGTAGCGATAAGAAAGTCTTTTGAACTTTCAACTTTACCCTGCTGAATGGCCGCAGCCGGATCGACGTGTTTCGGGCAGACTTCGGAGCAGTAGCCCACGAAAGTACAGGTCCAGACGCCGTTCGGGCTGTTCAATTGAGCCATACGCTCCTTCTTACCGTGGTCGCGGCTATCTTCGTTGTAACGATGCGCCAGCGTAATCGCAGCCGGTCCAATGAACTCAGGGTTCAGGCCGAACTGCGGGCACGCGGCGTAGCACAGACCACAGTTGATGCAACCGGAGAACTGATGATACTTCGCCATTTGCGCCGGAGTCTGGGTGTTTGGACCCTGATCCGGTGTACGCGGGTTACCGATGATGTACGGTTTGATCGCTTCCAGGCTTTCGATAAAGTGCGTCATGTCGACGATCAGATCGCGCTCAATCGGGAAGTTGCCCAGCGCTTCAACTTTCATACCGTTGGTGTAATCACGCAGGAAGGTTTTGCACGCCAGTTTTGGCACGTTGTTGACCATCATGCCGCAGGAGCCGCAGATCGCCATACGGCAGGACCAGCGGTAGCTCAGATCCGGTGCCAGGTTATCCTTGATGTAGCCCAGCGCATCCAGCAGTGACGTGGTTTCATCATAAGGAACTTCGTAGAAAGCACTGTGCGGCGCGGTATCGGTTTCCGGGTTATAGCGCACCACCTCAACTTTCAGGTTTTTCATCTCAGCCATTCGCCTTCTCCTTCTTATCGGCTGCTTCCGCTTCGCCACCGTAAACACGTTTAGCCGGTGGCAGAGTGGTGATTTTCACGTCGCTGTATTCCAGGCGAGTCGTGCCGTCAGCATCGCGGAAGGCGAGGGTGTGTTTGAGGAAGTTCACGTCGTCACGCTCGGTGCAGCCTTCATCCAGACGCTGGTGCGCGCCGCGGGATTCTTTACGTGCCAGAGCGGAGTGCGCCATACATTCAGCAACGTTCAGACCGTGACCCAGTTCGATGGTGTACAGCAGGTCGGTGTTGAAGACGCTGGAAGTATCAGTGATACGTACGCGCTTGAAGCGCTCCTGCAGTTCCGCCAGCTTATCAACGGTTTTCTGCATCAGTTCCGGCGTACGGTAGATACCGCAACCTTCTTCCATGGAAATGCCCATTTCGTCACGGATCTTAGACCAGTTTTCGTTACCTTGCTGGTTAACCAAGTCTTTCAGACGTTTTTCAACGCCAGCAACCTGTGCATCCAGAGCGGCACTGTTTGCAGCGCCAGCCGTTGCAGCGCGTTCCGCAGCTTGTTCACCGGCCATACGACCGAAGACCACCAGTTCCGCCAGGGAGTTAGAACCCAGACGGTTAGCGCCATGCAGACCAACAGAGGAACATTCGCCGACAGCGAACAGACCTTTAATGCGGGTTTCACAGTGCTGATCGGTTTCGATACCGCCCATGGTGTAGTGCGCGGTCGGACGTACCGGGATCGGTTCTTTAACCGGATCGACACCCACGTAGGCTTTCGCCAGTTCGCAGATGAACGGTAAACGTTCGAGCAGTTTTTTCTCGCCGAGGTGACGCAGGTCGAGGTGAACCACATCGCCACGCGGAGTGGAAATGGTGTTGCCTTTGCGCCATTCGTGCCAGAAAGCCTGAGAAACTTTGTCGCGCGGACCGAGTTCCATATATTTGTTTTTCGGCTCGCCCAGCGGAGTTTCTGGGCCCATGCCGTAGTCTTGCAGATAACGATAGCCGTTTTTGTTGACCAGAATACCGCCTTCACCGCGGCAGCCTTCAGTCATCAGGATACCGGAACCAGGCAGACCAGTTGGGTGATACTGAACGAATTCCATATCACGCAGCGGAACGCCGTGGCTCAGCGCCATGCCCATACCGTCGCCGGTTACGATGCCGCCGTTGGTGTTGTAACGGTAAACACGACCCGCGCCGCCCGTTGCCATCACGACTGCGTTTGCACGGATTTGGACCAGGGTGCCTTCCATCATGTTCATGGCGACCAGGCCGCGAGCATGACCGTCGTCCACCAGGATATCCAGAACGAAGTGTTCATCAAAGCGCTGAATTTGCGGGAACTGCAATGAAGTTTGGAACAGCGTATGCAGCATGTGGAAGCCGGTTTTATCCGCGGCAAACCAGGTACGCTCGATTTTCATGCCGCCGAAGCGACGTACGTTGACGCTACCGTCTTCACGGCGGCTCCATGGGCAGCCCCATTGTTCCAGTTGCGTCATTTCAGTTGGGCAGTGGTGGACAAAGTAATCCACGACATCCTGCTCACACAGCCAGTCTCCGCCTGCTACCGTATCGTGAAAATGGTAGTCAAAGCTGTCATGATCCTGCGCGACAGCAGCAGAGCCGCCTTCGGCAGCAACGGTATGGCTGCGCATTGGGTACACTTTTGAGATCAGTGCGATTTTAGCGTTGGGATTTGCTTGTGCGGCAGCAATTGCAGCACGTAATCCCGCGCCACCGGCGCCTATAATGGCAAGATCGGCTTGAAAGGTTTGCACGACATTCCTCCAGATTGTTGTTATTTCATCCCCGTCCGAATTCAGATGCTTAATCGGCTTCAAACAGGTTATGAACGCGTTTCCACTGCTCCTTTATAGGTACAATAGTATAGTCTTAGGGATGTGAGGGAAATTTGACGTGTTCGATTTTTTTAGCGTATCAGAGGGCTGAATTATCATTGAATTTGATTAATTTAATTACTAAACCACCCATTGTTACTTTTTTTACCCGCCAGCCAGTGTTTATTATTCCCGCGTGAAATTTGTCTCGCTAGCGCGATACGAGTAGACTTCGTGCCCTTGTCTGAAATCGGAGAAACAACCATGAGCGAAACGGCAACCTGGCAGCCGAGCGCGTCCATCCCCAATCTGTTAAAACGTGCAGCAATTATAGCGGAGATTCGTCGCTTTTTTGCCGATCGTGGAGTGCTTGAGGTTGAGACACCTTGCATGAGTCAGGCGACGGTAACGGACATCCACCTGTTCCCGTTCGAAACGCGTTTCGTTGGCCCTGGTCATTCCCAGGGGATGAACCTCTATTTAATGACCAGCCCGGAATACCATATGAAGCGCCTGCTGGTCGCAGGATGTGGCCCGGTGTATCAGCTATGTCGCAGCTTCCGTAATGAAGAGATGGGGCGTCATCATAATCCTGAGTTCACCATGCTTGAGTGGTATCGCCCACACTACGACATGTATCGCCTGATGAATGAAGTGGATGATTTGCTGCAGCAAGTGCTGGACTGTTCACCTGCCGAAAGCCTTTCTTACCAGCAAGCTTTCCAGCGTCATCTGGAGATTGACCCGCTGTCTGCGGATAAAACCCAACTGCGGGAAGTGGCGGCGAAGCTGGATCTCAGCAATATCGCCGATACCGAAGAAGACCGGGATACCTTGCTGCAACTGCTGTTTACAATGGGCGTTGAGCCGCATATTGGCAAAGACAAACCAACGTTTGTGTACCATTTCCCGGCCAGTCAGGCGTCACTGGCACAAATCAGTACCGAAGATCATCGGGTCGCTGAGCGATTTGAGGTTTATTACAAAGGTATTGAGCTGGCGAATGGTTTCCATGAGTTGACCGACGCGCGCGAGCAGCAGCAACGGTTCGAGCAGGATAACCGCAAACGTGCTGCACGTGGTTTGCCGCAGCAGGCTATCGACACCAACCTGCTTGAAGCGTTAAAGGTAGGGATGCCGGATTGTTCTGGCGTGGCGCTGGGCGTTGACCGTCTGGTGATGCTGGCGCTGGGCGCAGAGAGCCTGGCTGAGGTTATCGCATTTACTGTCGATCGCGCGTAACCCACTCTTCTTCAATGCAAAGTGGCGGTAAAATCGCCACTTTGTAGCATATTTTTTCATTTTCCCTCTAATGGCCACAATTTAATCCTGGATATTTGATATCGTTCAGGTATCAATTCTGTGTTGATTTTTCTATCGCTGAACTCTGTAAAGAGAGCAGTGCCAATCGGTGAGCGGCGTTGGTTAAACGCTTGCCAGAGTAAGGGATGGTTTAATGACCCAAACAATAAAAAAGATGAGCCTGATTGGTCTCATCCTCATGATATTTACGTCAGTTTTTGGATTTGCCAATAGTCCTTCGGCTTTCTATTTAATGGGATACAGTGCTATTCCATGGTATGTATTTTCTGCATTGTTATTCTTTATTCCATTCGCGTTAATGATGGCAGAAATGGGGTCCGCCTATCGGAAAGAAGAGGGCGGAATCTATTCGTGGATGAATAATAGCGTTGGACCTCGCTATGCCTTTATCGGCACCTTTATGTGGTTCTCTTCCTATGTTATCTGGATGGTCAGTACTGCCGCGAAAGTCTGGGTACCTTTTTCAACCTTCCTGTTTGGCGCTGATATGACGCAGCACTGGCGTATCGTGGGGCTTGAGCCTACGCAGGTCGTCGGACTGCTCGCCGTTGGCTGGATGATTCTGGTGACCTGCGTGGCCTCCCGAGGTATTAATAAGATTGCCCGTATTACGGCAGTAGGCGGAATTGCCGTAATGTGTCTTAATTTAGTTCTGTTGTTAGTGAGTGTCGCTATTTTGTTATTAACTGGTGGCCACTTTGCTCAGGATATTAATTTTATCTCCTCGCCTAATCCGGGGTATCAGTCTGGTCTGGCCATGCTGTCATTTGTGGTATTTGCCATTTTTGCTTATGGTGGAATTGAAGCCGTTGGTGGACTGGTCGATAAAACGGAAAAACCCGAAAAGAACTTTGCAAAAGGCATTGTCTTTGCCGCTATCGTCATTTCAGTTGGTTATTCGCTGGCTATATTTTTGTGGGGTGTTAGCACCAACTGGCAGCAGGTATTAAGTAATGGCTCGGTTAACCTTGGTAATATTACTTATATCCTGATGAAAAGCCTTGGGATGACATTGGGTAATGCGCTGCACCTTTCCCCTGAAACGGCGATGACAATTGGGGTATGGTTCGCGCGAATTACCGGACTTTCTATGTTCCTCGCCTATACCGGCGCTTTCTTCACGCTCAGCTACTCGCCGTTGAAAGCGATTATTCAGGGTACGCCGAAGGCATTGTGGCCCGCGCCGATGACCAAACTGAATGCGGTGGGGATGCCGACGACCGCAATGTGGTTGCAGTGTCTGCTGGTAAGCCTGTTTATCCTGCTGGTTTCGTTTGGCGGCGATACGGCGTCAGCGTTCTATAACAAACTGACCCTGATGGCGAACGTTTCGATGACGCTGCCGTATCTGTTCCTTGCGTTGGCGTTTCCGTTCTTTAAAGCCCGCACGGGTCTGGAAAGATCATTTGTGGTCTTTAAAACCCGAGCGGCGACGCTACTGGCAACAGGTGTGGTGGTGCTGGTGGTGACGTTTGCCAACGTATTCACCATCATCCAGCCGGTGATTGAAGCCGGGGACTGGAACAGCGCATTGTGGATGACCGGTGGCCCGATCTTCTTCTCGCTGCTGGCGATGACGATTTATCAGAACTACAGCCGCCGCGTTAACCGTCAGCCGGTTCTGGTGACAGAGTAAATTGGGCCGTTGTAGGCCGGATAAGGCAATGCCGCCATCCGGCAATCAGCATCGAATTGCCTGATGGCGCTACGCTTATCAGGCCTACAGGACCCACACCGTAGCTTGGCGTCACTGCGTTCGAGCTACTCAGGTATTACAAACTTCCCGCCGGGCGACTGCCTCTTCCTGCAGAACTTAATGTTCTCCCTGTTTGCTTACCGCCGAGGCTCTCCAGACGCATCTGGAACGGTGGGAATGGCATATCAATACCATGCTCGCGGAAGCCTGCCAGAATCAGCTGGTGGATTTCATGGCGCAGCGGCATGCGATGCCCCATTTCAGCGGCATAAATACGCAGTTCGAAGATTTGAATCCCCTGCTGCAGGTCAACCAGGAAGACTTCCGGGGCAGGTGTGTCGATCACCAGTGAACAGCGGTGTGCGGCAGTAAGCAGGATCTGCGTCACCTCCTCGCTGTTCGCCTCCGACGGCGCCGGGATGGTTAACACCACGCGGGTGACCGAATCGGACAACGACCAGTTGATAAACTGCTCGGTGATAAAGGCTTTGTTGGGCACAATGATCTCTTTGCGGTCCCAGTCGCTGATGGTCGTGGCGCGGGTATTAATTTTCGTCACGCTACCGGTGAGATCGCGAATGGTCACCGTGTCGCCAATACGGATTGGTTTTTCAAACAGGATGATCAGACCGGAAATAAAGTTGGCGAAGATCTCCTGCAAGCCAAAACCCAGCCCCACACCGAGAGCGGCTACCAGCCACTGCAATTTCGACCATTCGATACCGATCATCGAGAAGCCAACCAGACCGCCAATCAGCATTAGCAGGTACTTGGTGATGGTGGTGATGGCGTAACCGGTGCCGGGGGTTAAATCCAGGTGCTGCAGCAACGCCAGTTCCAGCAATGCGGGCAGGTTTCGCACCAACTGCGTGGTGATGATAAACACCAGAATCGCAATTAACACTGCACCCAGTGTAATGGGCTCTAAACTTTCCACGCCCTGCACCGTGGAGGTGACATCCCACAGTGAGATATTTTCCAGAAAGCCGAAAGCGGAATGAATTTCTGACCACAGCACGATAACCGAAAGCAGGGCGATGAGCATCAGGATAGAACGCACCAGGCGCAGCGATTGTGCGCTGATCGCATCCAAATCTACTTCGCTTTCATCAACATCAATTGTGCCTTCAAGGCTGGTGGAATGCGGCGGTTCTTCTTCACCTCGCGCGCGCTGCGCCAGCATTTCGGCGCGTCGATGCTTGGCACGATCGAAGGCCAGACGGCGCCGTTGGATTAGCATCCAACGGCGGATGACGTGATAGACCACCAGTAACAAGAACCAAATTGCTACCGAAGTCTCCAGGCGCGCCAACAGGGCTTGTGATGTTGCCAGGTAGCCCACAGCTGCCGCGAGAATAGCAATCAGCGGTGCACCCATCAGCATATTCCACAGCATGCTGTTGACCATGTTGTCGCCATTGCCTTCTTTGTCGAGATACAGCGGTATGCCGGCGCGTTTCAGGCTCAGGGTCACGATCGCCAGCGCTCCGCAAATCAGGATAAAGCACAGGCGCCCCAATGAGGCGGAGAATTCCCGGTCATTGAGGTTATCAAACATAATCACCGCCATGATCAGCGGGACAATCAGCCCGATACTCATCAGGTAATAGTGCATGGCCTTCGCGACACGGTTACGCGGCCAGCCAAAGTGGGCAATGAACAGACCGTTGGGACGCGCAAAGGTGGCGCAAATCATTACCGCCCATAGCATAGGCACCGTGGCGGTAACGCCATCGCCGATAGCAACAGCCAGCGGGTAAGGCCAGGCTTCCTGCAACCCGTAACCGAGCGTTGCCCACAGCACCGGCAGCGGTGAGGCGACGAGTATCGACCAGAATACCGTGCGTATCGTCAGCCAGAAGTGATCCTGGGTTACTTTACCAACACGCGCTGACGAGCGTTCCAGAAAGCGGGTAAAGTGTTTACGTGAAGAAAGGCTAAACCCAACCAGCACCAGTGCACCGAACAGTGGTAGCAGCGTTTCCTTGCTGGTCAGCATCATGATAGTGGCTTTGCCAAGCTGATTAAATGTATCGAGTGAGATCAGACGGCGCAGGTCCTGAACAATGTCGACGGGCCAGGAGAGCGAGATGGGGCTGACGTCTGATGTCCAGAACAGATAACGGTGCGTCGCCTCGTTGACCTCCTTCAGGGCGTCTTCCAGTTGGCTATTGGAGACTTTTAGCTTAGTGAGCTCGAGGATCAGCGTATCGCCACCCTGTAGCAGAGAGTTCAGTAGTTCACGCTGAGTGCGTAACTGGGCGTTGAGAATGCTGCTCTGCTCAGCGGTTAGCGGTTGTCCGTCGGCCTGGTGAATTTGACGTAATTGCGGCTGCTTGTTGAGGAGGTCTTCATAGCGCATACGGTGTACGCGCAGCTGCGCCATTTCGGTATCTAACTGCTGGGGTTTGGGCATTTCTGGCAGGCGAGAAACTTGTGCACGCAGTGCTTCCCCCAGCATATTCGAGACGCCAAGCCATTGTGACTGTTCCCGCAGCGTATTCAGCGCCTGACGTACCTGCAACGTTTGGCTGGTGGCCTGACGCTGCTGGGAGGCGACCAGATCCATACGTTGCGCCTGCTGATTGAGCGCCTGAGACAGCTCACGGTTAACTTTAAACTGGTCAATGATGCCTTCCGGCAATCCTGCGCTGTTTTCTGCCAACAGTTCCGTGCTCTCCAGCGCACGTTCGGCTTCACGCTGGCGCTGGCTGTTGAGTTGGTTGCGTAATGCTTGCAGATAAGCGTCGAGTTGTTGGCTCTGCTTTTCTGCCAGTTCGGAGCGCATTCGCGCCAGTTCCTGGCGGTTATTAGCGGAAAGCTGCGCCAGTTCCAGTTCATCGACCTGGGCTTTAAGCCTGGCGGATTCCGCCTGCATCGCCTGATTGAGCGCTGAGTTACTGTTAGCTGTACCCAGGCGTCGCTCAATATCATTTAACTGGCGGCGGGCATCGGTTTGTTGCTGAGGAAGCTGGCTTAACGAGTCGGCGATTTCCCGGGCGCGATCCTGCTCCTGTTGAGCCTGGCGGCTTTTATCCAGTAACTGACTGCTGACCTGAAGGATCTCCTGGTTTAATGCATCCGTCGTGAGACCTGTTGGTACGCTACGCGGTTCGTCGCGCAGGTTATTTAGCTGTGCGCGTAACGTGGCGGACAGCTTGGGGAAGTTATCGATAACCTGCTGATATTGTTCAGCACGCTCAAGGGAGCCTTTCCGCTCCTCAAGGGCATTCAGCGCGGACTGGAGCGCCTCAACGGTTTCTGGCTGAGCGGGTTTCGCCGCTTTTGCCTGCTCCAGTTCCTGGGTGAGTTGTTTGGCATCGGGGGCCGTCGCAGCGTACGCCCCCAGGCTGAGGCACCAGGCCATCAGAAAAGTGATAATCAGGCGCACTGCAGCGATCCCTATGGTTAACTTTCGTCTTTTTTGTCGTCAACCAGCGGGCTGACGTCGTGTTCTGCTTCGATTTCTTCTTTCGGCAATGGCGCGGGTTCTGCCTCTGGCGTCACAAAGGTCTCGGTAGAGATGGCCATTGGCTGGCCAATTTTGGTTACCGACAGATCCTGCAACTGTGCAACCAGGTTAACTTTGCCTGGCGCGAACAGGTTGATGACGGTGGAACCGAGTTTAAAGCGGCCCATTTCCTGACCTTTCAGCAGCGCCACAGAGCCTTCGCTTTCGCCTTCCGGCCATGTCCAGCGTTTGATCACGCCTTCACGCGGTGGGGTAATGGTGCCAGCCCATACGGTTTCAATGCTGCCGACGATGGTCGCGCCGACCAGAATCTGCACCATCGGGCCAAATTCGGTATCAAACAGGCAAATAACACGTTCGTTGCGGGCAAACAGGTTCGGCACATTCTGAGCGGTCAGGATGTTCACAGAGAAGAGATCGCCTGGCACGTACATCATTTCACGCAGGATACCGTTACACGGCATATGTACACGGTGGTAATCGCGTGGAGACAAGTAAGTGGTTACAAACGTCCCGTTACGGAATTTATCCGCCATCTGGTAGTTGCCTGCCAGCAGCGCTTCAAGGGTGTAGCTATGCCCTTTAGCCTGCAGCAGTTTGTCTTCTTCGATACTGCCTAACTGGTTAATCACGCCGTCAGCGGGCATGACCAGTATGTTTGGATCGGTATTGATCGGGCGTGCATCTTCGCGCAGTGGGCGAACAAAGAAGTCGTTAAAGGTACGATAGCTGGCGGTGTCCGGCTTTTGCGCCTCTTTCATATCGACCTTGTAATATTTCACGAACAGATCGATAACCAGTTTAGTCAGCCATCCTGCTCGTTTGCTTGCACCCCAACCCGCCAGGCGAGTGAGCCATAGTTTCGGCAGAATGTATTGTAGCGAAAGCTTAAATGAGTTTAACAAGGTAGCCTCCAGGCCATAATTTGTTCCCGATCCGACATATGAGCCGGATCCTGAAAAAAAGGGGGACGATTCTAGCGATGCTTAGCTTAGTTGTCAGTTGTCTGTATCAGAAAAGTTTTTACGCGTTTTTACCTGCGCCATGCTTTCCAGGATGCGGTGATAATTTTCAAACCGAATCTCAGCAATTTTCCCTTCCTCGACAGCTTCACGAATTGCACAGCCCGGATCTGCATCATGTTTACAGTCGCGGTACTTGCAATGACCTAAATAGTCATGAAATTCGACAAAGCCATCAGTGATTTGTTCCGGCTCCAGATGCCACAGCCCAAACTCACGTACACCAGGGGAGTCGATGACATCGCCGCCGTGAGGGAAGTGGTACAGGCGAGACGCTGTGGTGGTGTGCTGCCCAAGACCAGAGTTGTCGGAGACATCATTGGTCAGGATCTCTTCCTGCAGGCCGAGAAGGTTATTGAGCAGGCTGGATTTTCCTACGCCAGACTGACCGGCAAAAATGCTGATGCGATCGGTCAACGCTGCTTCAAGCGGTTTCAGACCGTCTTTGGTGCGGCTGGAGACCATCAACACGCGATAACCAATGTTGCGATAGATGTCCATCTGTTCGTTAACAAAGGCCATACCTTCGTCATCCAGCAGATCGATCTTATTCAGTACGATAATCGGTTCAACGTGCAAGGTTTCGCAAGCTACCAGATAGCGGTCGATAATATTCAGTGACAGCTCAGGTAAGATGGCTGAGACAATTACGATTTGATCAATGTTGGCCGCAATGGGTTTCACCCCGTCGTAAAAGTCCGGGCGAGTGAGTACTGAGGTACGCTCATGTACCGCCTCAACGATCCCTTTGACATTCACGCCTTCAGCCGCCGCTTTACCCGGACGCCAGACTACACGATCGCCGGTAACCAGCGAACGAATGGTACGGCGGATGTTGCAACGGTGAATTTCCCCGTCAGCAGATTCTACGTCGGCATGCATGCCAAAACGGCTGATAACGATGCCTTCAGCAGTCTCGCCGAACAGGTTGTCGTCGTAGTCGGGCTTCTCCGCGGACGTTTTAAGACGACGCTGGTGATTGGCGTTCACGCGGCGCTGTTGGCCTTTGGAGAGTTTATTCTTACTCAATCGGACTGGCTCCTGGTCGCCCATAATGGGCAAAACATTTATGATACACGCAATTTTAGATGAATATAGTCACACTGAATGTGACGCTGAAGGGTGGAAAATAGCATGAGTGCCAATGAAAACAACCTGATTTGGATCGATCTGGAGATGACAGGTCTGGATCCCGAGCGCGATCGCATTATTGAGATCGCTACGCTAGTGACTGATGCCAACCTGAATATCCTGGCTGAAGGACCGACAATTGCGGTGCATCAGTCTGATGAGCAACTGGCGTTAATGGATGACTGGAACGTACGTACGCATACCGGAAGTGGGCTGGTGGAACGCGTAAAAGCGAGCACCATGGGCGATCGTGAAGCCGAACTGGCGACGCTGGCCTTTTTAAAAGAGTGGGTTCCGGAAGGAAAATCACCTATCTGCGGCAACAGCATCGGTCAGGATCGTCGTTTCCTGTTTAAATATATGCCGGAGCTGGAGGCGTATTTCCATTATCGCTATCTGGACGTCAGCACGCTTAAAGAGTTGGCCCGTCGCTGGAAACCAGAGATCCTTGATGGCTTCAAGAAACAAGGAACGCACCAGGCGATGGACGATATTCGTGAATCGGTTGCCGAGCTTGCTTACTATCGCGAACATTTCATTAAGCTTTGATTTTGTGGATTGCCGGGTGGCGGCTACGCCTTACCCGGCCTACGAATATCGTTCCTGTGAGCTTGCACTGAGGCAGAATTGTCGCTAAATTAGACGACTTGCCGATAAATTCAGCACTTAAACAGAAAAACGAAAAAATCGCTTTTCTGGGGGTTGCAGCTAAACGGATTTCTCGTATAATGCGCCTCCCGTAACGACAGAGAATTACGCGTTACGGCAGCAACAAAAGCAGTACAGATTTGCGGGAATAGCTCAGTTGGTAGAGCACGACCTTGCCAAGGTCGGGGTCGCGAGTTCGAGTCTCGTTTCCCGCTCCAAAATTTGAAAATGCTTGTAAAGCAAAGACACACCCAAGCGGGAATAGCTCAGTTGGTAGAGCACGACCTTGCCAAGGTCGGGGTCGCGAGTTCGAGTCTCGTTTCCCGCTCCAAAATTTGAAAGTGCTTATAAGCACAGACCACCAATCGCAGGATTTCGAATTGCGACAAGGCGGCAACTGAATGATTCCTTAGGAGCTTACTGAAGTAAGTGACTCAGGCGAATGAAGGCGGCCAAAGCAGTAGCGGTTCGAAAGACGAAGATTATGCGGGAATAGCTCAGTTGGTAGAGCACGACCTTGCCAAGGTCGGGGTCGCGAGTTCGAGTCTCGTTTCCCGCTCCAAATTCTTACCTCAATAAAAATATCCACAACGAATAATCGCGTTGGGGACGTTTTTTTTCGTCATTGACATACTCTTGTAAACAGACTTATCCACAGGTTCGGGTATTATCCCTGGAATACAAAAAACTTCGCTGGGTGAATAGTATCATTTTAACTATTTGAAATTATTGAATTAATTATCATTTCAAATTGTTAATGCGATCACTTGACGATCTTTTCCCTCTTGAATATCAATGTGTTTTTATTTTTATACACAAGCTGTGGATGACTTACGCGTCGCGCGGCAGCCCCTTTTCAATGACCCTGACCAAACGTTGTTTCTTCGGTAACTGCACCTCAACTACGCAGGCATTTCGCTTCTCAATTTGCTGAGCAACCGCCCAGTCTATGTGTTCGTCGAGAAGTGGGTGCTCACCTCTGCGACTTTCCAGCGCGTGAATAACCGCTTCATCCCATGGGGCATTACCCAACGCAACGGCGATATTTCGCAGCCAGCGCAGGTGGCCAATACGGCGAATGGCAGAACCTTCCGTGACTTTTAAAAACCACGCCTCGCTCCAGCTAAACAGTGCTATTAACTCTGGAGCATGAAGCTGCTTACGGGGGGAGAAGTCATCCTCTGTCGTCAACTGCGAATAGCGGTTCCACGGACAAATGAGCTGACAATCATCGCAGCCGTAAATTCGATTCCCCAGCAGAGGACGAAATTCTTCTGGGAGCGCGCCTTCCAGTTCGATAGTGAGATACGAAATACAGCGGCGTGCATCTACCGTGTAGGGTTCCACGATGGCTCCGGTGGGGCAGATGGTCATACAGGCAACACACTTCCCGCAGCCTTCTTCGACTGGCTTATCGACCGGCAGGGGCAAGTCGATCAGTAATTCCCCGAGGAAGAAAAATGATCCCGCTTCGCGATTGAGGATAAGTGAGTGCTTACCTGTCCAGCCAAGCCCGGCTTTTTCCGCCAAAGGACGCTCAAGAATGGGCGCGGAATCGACAAAAGGTCTAAAATTCAGCGAAACGCAGTGCTGTTGAATCCTCTCTCCCAGCTTTTTTAAGCGGTTACGCAGCAGCTTATGGTAGTCGCGCCCAAGCGCGTAACGGCTGACGTAACCGAGTGAGGGGTTTTTCAACGTACTGGCAAAGGCTGCATTAGCAGGAAGATAGTTCATACGTACGCTGATGACGCGTAGCGTACCGGGTAATAATTCGTGAGGTCGGGCGCGCATCATGCCGTGACGGGCCATCCAGTCCATCTCGCCGTGGTATTGTTTATCCAGCCAGGCCTGCAGTTTGGGCTCCGCTTCGCTGAGGTCAGTATCGGCAATACCGACCTGCTGAAAGCCAAGCTCCAGCCCCCACTGCTTAATATTTTGCGCTAACTGATTGAGATCGAGGGGCTCTGACATGATGGACCATACAATGAAGAAAAACCTCGCAAGTATACCACACTCCATCTGGCACGCCGATGACATCAGGCGGATGGAGCAAGAGGCGGCAGACAGTTTAGGGCTGACGTTGTACGAGCTGATGCAACGGGCGGGAGAGGCGGTGTTTCAGGTCACCCGCGAACGCTATCCGAATGCCCAACACTGGCTGGTGCTATGCGGTCATGGCAACAACGGCGGTGATGGTTACGTGGTGGCAAGGCTTGCCAAAGCGCAGGGGCTTGACGTTACGTTGCTGGCGCACGAGAGTGATAAACCGCTGCCCGAGGACGCACTGCAGGCGCGTGATGCCTGGCTTAATGCGGGGGGCGTCATTCACTCTACAGACATCGTCTGGCCTGGTCGTGTGGATGTCATTATCGACGCGTTATTGGGGACCGGTTTAAAACAGGCACCGCGCGAACCTCTCCAGACGTTGATTGAGCATGCCAATGCCCATCCTGCCCCCATCGTCGCCGTAGATATTCCTTCTGGTTTGCTGGCACAAACAGGAGCGACGCCGGGGGCCGTCATCAACGCTGCGCACACCGTTACCTTTATTGCGCTCAAGCCAGGCCTGCTCACCGGTAAAGCTCGCGATGTCACCGGACGTCTGCATGTTAACGCACTCGGGCTGGACGACTGGCTGGCGGGGCAGAACGCGCCGCTGCAACGTTTTGATGCTCAACAGCTTGCGCACTGGCTAACGCCGCGTCGACCTACCTCGCACAAAGGCTCCCATGGTCGGTTGGTGATTATTGGCGGTGACCACGGCACGGCGGGTGCCATTCGTATGGCCGGTGAAGCGGCGCTGCGTACGGGGGCTGGGTTGGTCAAAGTACTGACGCGCAGTGAAAATATCGCCCCCATTTTGACTGCCCGACCGGAACTCATGGTCGATACGCTAACGCCGAAGACGCTGGAAGAGAGCCTGGCATGGGCGGATGTTGTAGTGATAGGACCAGGGCTTGGTCAGCAGGAGTGGGGCAAAAAAGCACTGCAAAAGGTCGAGAATTTTCGCAAACCGATGCTCTGGGATGCCGATGCGCTGAACCTGCTGGCAATCAATCCCGATAAACGTCACAATCGCGTGATCACGCCGCATCCTGGTGAAGCCGCGCGGCTGCTGGGCTGTTCCATTGCAGAAATTGAAGACGATCGCTTACTTTGTGCGCAGCGTCTGGTAAAACGGTACGGAGGCGTGGTAGTGCTGAAAGGCGCGGGTACGGTTGTTGCTGCTGAACAAACTGAGATGGGTATTATTGATACCGGCAATGCCGGGATGGCCAGCGGCGGAATGGGTGATGTGCTTTCCGGTATTATTGGCGCATTGCTCGGACAGAAGCTTACCCCGTATGATGCAGCCTGTGCGGGATGTGTTGCGCATGGTGCGGCAGCGGATGTGCTGGCGGCGCGTTTTGGTACGCGCGGCATGCTGGCGACAGATCTCTTTACCACGCTACAGCGTATTGTTAACCCTGATGTGATTGACGTTTATCATGATGAATCGAGTAATTCCACTACCTGATGAACAGGCGACTTTAGACCTGGGACTGCGGGTAGCTAAAGCCTGTGACGGCGCGACGGTAATTTATTTGTACGGCGACCTGGGGGCGGGTAAAACCACTTTCAGCCGGGGATTCCTGCAGGCGTTAGGCCACAAAGGTAATGTAAAAAGCCCCACCTACACGCTGGTTGAACCTTATTCGCTCGATAATTTGATGGTATATCACTTCGATCTGTACCGACTTGCGGACCCGGAGGAGCTGGAATTTATGGGGATCCGCGATTATTTTGCCAATGATGCCATCTGCCTGGTGGAGTGGCCGCAACAAGGTAAAGGTGTACTGCCAGACCCGGACGTCGAAATACACATTGAATATCAGGCGCAAGGTCGGGAGGCGCGCGTAAGCGCAGTCTCCTCATCGGGTGAATTATTGCTGGCGCGTTTAGCCGAATAACCTTAAGGGTGGCGGGATGATTTATCGCATCAGAAACTGGCTGATGGCAACCCTGGTCCTGCTGTGCGCGCAGGCAGGAGCCGCCAGCCTCTCCGATCTTCAGGTTTCCAATGGCGATCAACAGGCGCGGATCACGCTGAGCTTTATTGGCGATCCTGAATACGCCGTGACCCAGGACGGGAAACGCACCGTCGCGCTGGATATTAAACAAACCGGAGTGATTCAGGGATTACCGCTGCTGTTTAGCGGCAATAATCTGGTGAAATCTATCCGCTCCGGCACGCCAAAAGATGCGCAGTCTCTGCGCCTGGTGGTGGATTTAACCGAGAACGGCAAGGCCGAAGCCGTTAAACGCCAGAACGGCGGTAATTATACCGTTGTGTTTACCATCAAAGCGGATGCGCCACCGCCGCCGCCTCCACCTCCAGTGGTTGCTAAGCGTGTTGAAACGCCGGTTGTCGCCCCGCGTCCTGCCGTGCCTGCGCGTAACCCGTTTAAAGCAGAGAACGATCGCACTACGATCGTTACCAACAGTAATACCTCCACACGACCTGCGGCGCGCGCCAGCTCCGGCAGCGGTGAAAAAGTGGTTATTGCCATTGATGCAGGACACGGCGGGCAGGATCCGGGGGCGATTGGCCCTGGCGGCACGCGTGAGAAAAACGTCACGATTGCCGTGGCGCGCAAACTGCGCAGTTTGCTCAATGATGACCCGATGTTTAAAGGCGTACTCACCCGTGATGGCGATTACTTTATCTCGGTGATGGGGCGTTCAGACGTCGCGCGTAAACAAAACGCCAATTTCCTGGTCTCTATCCATGCGGATGCCGCGCCAAACCGGGATGCCACCGGCGCTTCCGTCTGGGTACTGTCCAACCGTCGGGCGAACAGTGAGATGGCCGGCTGGCTGGAACAGCACGAGAAGCAATCAGAGCTGTTGGGCGGCGCAGGCGATGTGCTGGCAAACAGCCAGTCCGATCCTTATCTCAGCCAGGCCGTGCTGGATCTGCAGTTCGGCCATTCGCAACGTGTCGGGTATGATGTGGCGACCAGCATGATCGGCCAGTTAGAACGTATTGGCTCGATGCATAAACGCCGCCCGGAACACGCCAGTCTGGGCGTATTACGCTCGCCGGATATCCCGTCAGTGCTGGTCGAAACCGGTTTTATCAGCAACAACAGCGAAGAGCGTCTGTTGGCGAGTGATGATTATCAGCAGCAACTGGCCGAGGCGATTTACAAAGGATTGCGTAACTATTTCCAGGCGCACCCAATGCAAACCGGGCCGCAGGGCGCACCGGCGCAAACCGCCAGTGCGGTATCGCCTGGTAACACGTTAACAAATTAAGGATTAGCCATGCCGATTCAGGTTCTACCGCCACAGCTGGCGAACCAGATTGCCGCAGGCGAGGTGGTAGAACGGCCTGCGTCAGTGGTGAAAGAGCTGGTGGAAAACAGCATTGATGCCGGTGCGACGCGCATTGATATTGATATCGAGCGCGGCGGCGCAAAGCTTATCCGTATTCGTGACAACGGCTGCGGGATTAAAAAAGACGAGCTGGCGTTAGCGCTGGCCCGCCATGCCACCAGTAAAATTGCCTCGCTTGACGATCTCGAGGCCATCGTGAGCCTCGGATTTCGCGGCGAAGCGCTGGCCAGCATTAGCTCCGTTTCTCGTTTAACCCTGACGTCGCGTACACAAGAACAGGCTGAGGCCTGGCAAGCCTATGCAGAAGGGCGCGACATGGATGTGACGGTTAAACCTGCCGCACATCCGGTGGGAACCACGCTGGAGGTGTTAGATCTGTTCTACAACACCCCGGCGCGGCGCAAGTTTATGCGCACCGAAAAAACCGAATTTACTCATATTGATGAGGTTATTCGCCGCATTGCGCTGGCACGTTTTGATGTGACGATTAATTTGTCACACAACGGCAAAATGGTGCGCCAGTATCGTGCCGTAGCGGCGGATGGACAAAAAGAGCGCCGACTGGGCGCGATATGCGGCACGCCGTTTCTGGAACATGCGCTGGCGATTGAATGGCAGCATGGCGATTTAACGCTGCGCGGCTGGGTGGCCGATCCGAACCACACAACGGCAGCGCTGGCGGAAATCCAGTACTGCTATGTGAATGGCCGGATGATGCGCGATCGGTTGATCAACCATGCTATTCGTCAGGCCTGTGAAGATAAACTGGGCGCCGATCAGCAACCCGCTTTTGTACTGTATCTGGAAATCGACCCGCATCAGGTGGATGTAAACGTGCATCCAGCCAAACATGAGGTACGTTTTCACCAGTCTCGTCTGGTGCATGATTTTATTTATCAGGGCGTGTTAAGCGTCCTACAACAGCAGTTGGAAACCTCGCTGCCGTTGGTTGATGACGAAGAGCTCGCCCCAAGACATATCCCGGAAAATCGCGTAGCGGCAGGGCGTAACCATTTTGCCGAACCTGCGCCAGCGCGTGAACCTGCTACTCCCCGTTATTCTGCCTCTTCCGGCAGCGGAAGTGGTCGCCAGGGGCAGGCAAGCGTCAGTTGGCCGCATGCCCAGCCTGGATATCAAAAGCAGCAGGGCGAAATTTATCAGCGCCTGCTGCAGACACCGGCTCCGATGCACAAACCGCCGGTCGCTGAAACACCGACAGCACCTCTTACCGGCAACAGTCAGGGGTTTGGAAGGGTGCTGACTATCGTAGGGACCGACTGTGCATTACTGGAAAGCGAGGGCCAGATTCGGTTGCTGGCATTACCAGTGGCGGAACGGTGGTTGCGGCAGGCGCAGCTTACGCCCGGGCAGACCCCTGTTTGCGCTCAGCCATTGCTGATCCCGTTACGTTTAAAAGTCAACGCCGATGAAAAAGCGGCGCTGCAAAAAGGACAGAGCCAACTGGCTGAGCTGGGCATTGAATTTCAACTGGATGCGCAGCATGTGACCATCCGGGCGGTGCCTTTACCCTTACGCCAACAAAATTTACAAATCTTGATTCCTGAACTGATAGGCTACCTGGCGCAGCAAACCGTATTCGAAGCGGGCAACATTGCGCAGTGGATTGCTCGTAACCTGATGAGCGAGCATCCGCAGTGGAGCATGGCCCAGGCGATTACGCTGTTGGCGGATGTTGAGCGGCTCTGCCCACAACTCGTGAAGGCGCCGCCGGGTGGTCTGTTACAACCTGTTGATTTACATTCGGTAATGAACGCCCTGAAACATGAGTGATACCTGTAAGGCGAGCCTGCCAAAGGCAATTTTTTTGATGGGGCCGACGGCCTCCGGTAAAACGGCATTAGCAATTGAATTGCGTAAAGTTTTGCCCGTAGAGTTGATAAGCGTTGATTCCGCCCTTATTTACAAGGGGATGGATATCGGCACCGCGAAGCCTGATGCTGATGAATTGAAGGCCGCACCACACCGATTGCTGGATATTCGTGATCCGGCGCAAGTGTATTCTGCTGCGGATTTTCGTCGCGATGCGCTAGCCGAGATGGCCGATATCACCGCAGCGGGGCGTATCCCGCTGTTAGTGGGTGGCACGATGTTATATTTCAAAGCGTTGCTTGAAGGGTTGTCACCGTTACCGTCGGCAGATCCGGAGGTCAGGGCCAGAATCGAGCAGCAGGCGGCAGAGCTTGGATGGGACGCGTTACACCGACAGCTTCAGGAGATTGACCCGGTAGCTGCAGCGCGGATTCATCCAAATGATCCGCAAAGACTTTCCCGGGCACTGGAAGTTTTTTTCATTTCGGGTAAAACTTTAACGGAGCTGACGCAAACGTCAGGAGATGCTTTGCCGTATCAGGTGCACCAGTTTGCGATCGCTCCGGCGAACCGTGAATTGCTCCATCAGCGAATTGAGCAGCGTTTTCATCAGATGTTAGCTTCAGGTTTTGAAGCAGAAGTCCGGGCGCTTTTTGCCCGAGGAGATTTGCATACGGATTTGCCTTCCATTCGTTGTGTCGGGTATCGCCAGATGTGGTCATACATTGAAGGCGAAATTTCACACGATGAAATGGTTTATAGAGGTGTTTGCGCCACGAGGCAGTTAGCGAAGCGGCAGATAACCTGGTTGCGTGGTTGGGAAGGGGTGCACTGGCTTGACAGTGAAAAGCCTGACCAGGCGCGAAACGAAGTATTACAGGTTGTTGGTGCTATCGCGAACTGAATGTGTACAATTGAAACGTATCGTGCGCAATTTTTCAGAACCATAAGGTTCAATACGCAAAGTCATTCAAGTTGCATCAAGGCAGCAAGAGAGTGAATCCCCAGGAGCTTACTCAAGTAAGTGACAGGGGGGAACGAACGTCGCTAACGTAGAGGCAACCTGAAGGATGAAGCGTATTAAGTACAAATAAGCATATAAGGAAAAGAGAGAATGGCTAAGGGGCAATCTTTACAAGATCCGTTCCTGAACGCACTGCGTCGGGAACGTGTTCCAGTTTCTATTTATTTGGTGAATGGTATTAAGCTGCAAGGTCAAATCGAGTCTTTTGATCAGTTCGTGATCCTGTTGAAAAACACGGTCAGCCAGATGGTTTATAAGCACGCGATTTCTACGGTTGTCCCGTCTCGCCCGGTTTCTCATCACAGTAACAATGCCACCGGCGGCACTGGCAGCAACTACCATCACGGTAGCAACGCGCAAGGTTCATCTGCGCAACAGGACAGCGAAGAAACCGAATAAGGTTGTCAGCTGTTTTACACACGGGGAGCCAGCGATCCTGCGTTCCCCGTTGATACATATTAAGGGGTTGACGCTTGTTTGACCGTTATGATGCCGGTGAGCAGGCGGTACTGGTACACATCTATTTTTCGCAAGACAAAGATATGGAAGACCTCCAGGAGTTTGAATCTCTGGTTTCTTCCGCCGGTGTCGAAGCAATGCAGGTGATTACCGGGAGCCGTAAAGCACCGCACCCGAAGTATTTTGTTGGTGAAGGTAAGGCAATCGAAATTGCCGAAGCCGTAAAAGCGACTGGCGCTGCGGTGGTGATTTTTGATCATGCTCTAAGCCCCGCCCAGGAACGTAACCTGGAACAGTTGTGCCAGTGTCTTGTTATCGACAGGACTGGTCTTATTTTAGATATTTTCGCCCAGCGTGCGCGCACCCATGAGGGTAAGTTGCAGGTTGAGCTGGCGCAGTTGCGCCATATGGCTACACGCCTGGTCCGTGGCTGGACTCACCTTGAAAGGCAAAAAGGCGGGATTGGTTTGCGTGGTCCGGGTGAAACCCAGCTCGAAACCGACCGTCGTTTGCTGCGTAATCGCATTTTGCAAATACAGTCGCGCCTGGAAAAAGTTGAAAAGCAACGTGAGCAGGGGCGGCAGTCGCGCAAGAAAGCGGATGTCCCAACCGTATCACTGGTGGGGTATACCAACGCCGGAAAATCCACCCTGTTCAACCAGATAACCGAAGCCCAGGTCTACGCAGCGGATCAACTGTTCGCGACCCTGGATCCGACGCTTCGTCGAATAGACGTTGCGGATGTCGGTGAAACCGTGCTGGCGGATACCGTAGGGTTTATCCGTCATTTGCCGCACGACCTGGTGGCGGCGTTTAAGGCCACTTTGCAGGAGACTCGTCAGGCGACCTTGCTGTTGCACGTTATTGATGCGGCAGATTTTCGTGTGCAGGAAAACATTGAGGCCGTCGACACGGTACTCGAAGAGATCGATGCGCATGAGATCCCGACTCTGCTGGTGATGAATAAGATCGATATGCTGGATGATTTTGAGCCGCGTATCGACAGAGATGAAGAGAATAAACCGATTCGCGTTTGGGTTTCAGCGCAAACGGGAATAGGTATACCACAGCTTTTTCAGGCTTTGACTGAGCGACTTTCCGGTGAGGTGGCGCAACATACGTTGCGTTTGCCGCCGCAGGAAGGGCGACTGAGAAGCCGGTTTTACCAACTTCAGGCAATAGAGAAAGAGTGGATGGAGGAAGACGGTAGCGTAGGTCTGCAAGTACGTATGCCGATCGTAGACTGGCGTCGCCTCTGTAAACAAGAACCGGCACTGGAAGACTATGTTGTCTGACCTGACGGATATGGCCTGAAGATTTTTTCGCCTCTATTCCTCGTGGATTTTATGCGGCAGAAAGGCGGCAAGTCCTGGAATCTCCAGGCGCATAGTCAACTATGTGACTGGGGTTGAAAGACGTAGCCAACGCATCTGCAGCGCAAAAAACGCAGGTATAGCATCGCATAACAAATATGGAGCACAAAAATGGCGTGGAATCAGCCCGGTAATAACGGACAAGACCGCGACCCCTGGGGAAGCAGCAAACCTGGCGGCAACCCTGAGGGAAATGGAAACAAAGGTGGTCGCGAACAGGGACCTCCCGATCTGGATGATATCTTCCGCAAACTGAGTAAAAAGCTCGGTGGTCTGGGTGGCGGTAAAGGCACGGGTTCTGGCGGCGGTAGTTCATCGCAAGGCCCGCGTCCGCAACTGGGCGGCCGAGTCTTTACTATCGCAGCGGCAGCTATCGTCATTATCTGGGCGGCCAGCGGTTTCTACACCATTAAAGAAGCGGAACGTGGCGTGGTGACACGCTTCGGTAAATTCAGCCATCTGGTTGAGCCGGGTCTGAACTGGAAACCGACCTTTATCGACGAGGTGACTCCGGTCAACGTTGAAGCCGTGCGTGAACTTGCCGCATCCGGCGTGATGTTGACATCAGATGAAAACGTCGTGCGCGTTGAAATGAACGTGCAGTACCGCGTGACCGATCCGCAGCGTTACCTGTTTAGCGTAACCAGCGCGGATGACAGTCTGCGTCAGGCAACCGACAGCGCCCTGCGTGGGGTTATCGGTAAATACACTATGGACCGTATCCTGACCGAAGGGCGTACCGTTATTCGTAGCGATACCCAGCGTGAACTGGAAGAAACCATTCGTCCGTACAACATGGGTATCACCCTGCTGGACGTCAACTTCCAGGCCGCACGTCCGCCGGAAGAAGTAAAAGCCGCGTTTGACGATGCCATTGCAGCCCGTGAAAACGAGCAGCAGTACATCCGTGAAGCAGAAGCGTACACCAACGAAGTGCAGCCACGTGCAAACGGTCAGGCGCAGCGTATTCTGGAAGAAGCGCGTGCGTATAAGACCCAGACCATCCTGGAAGCTCAGGGTGAAGTGGCTCGTTTCGCAAAAATTCTGCCGGAATATAAAGCCGCACCGCAAATTACTCGCGAGCGTCTGTATATCGAAACCATGGAAAAAGTGCTGAGCCATACCCGTAAAGTCCTGGTTAACGATAAGGGCAGTAATCTGATGGTTCTGCCGTTGGATCAGATGCTGAAAGGCGGTAATGCGCCAGCAGCTAAGACTGACAGCAGTTCAAATCTGCTGCGTCTGCCACCGGCAACGTCTTCCGGCACTGGAGCAAGCAACACCTCGTCCACCAGTCAGGGCGATATTATGGACCAACGCCGCGCGAATGCGCAGCGTAACGACTACCAGCGTCAGGGGGAATAACGATGCGTAAGTCAGTTATTGCGATTATCATCATCGTTCTGGTAGTTCTGTTCATGTCTGTCTTTGTGGTCAAAGAAGGCGAACGCGGTATTACTCTGCGCTTTGGTAAAGTTCTGCGTGACGATGACAACAAGCCGCTGGTCGTTGCACCAGGCTTGCACTTCAAGATTCCGTTTATTGAATCCGTGAAGATGCTGGATGCGCGTATTCAGACCATGGACAACCAGGCCGATCGCTTTGTTACCAAAGAGAAGAAAGACCTGATCGTTGACTCCTACATCAAGTGGCGCATCAGTGACTTTAGCCGCTACTACCTGGCAACGGGCGGTGGCGATGTTTCTCAGGCAGAAGTCCTGCTGAAACGTAAGTTCTCTGACCGTCTGCGTTCTGAAATTGGTCGTCTGGACGTGAAAGACATCGTTACCGATTCCCGCGGTCGTCTGACCCTGGAAGTTCGTGACGCGCTGAACTCCGGTTCTGCCGGCACGGAAGATGAAGTCGCGACGCCGGCGGCGGACAGCGCGATTGCCGAAGCGGCTGAACGTGTGCAGGCTGAAACGAACGGTAAAGTCCCGGTCATCAACCCGAACAGTATGGCGGCACTGGGTATCGAAGTGGTCGATGTGCGTATCAAGCAAATCAACCTGCCAGCTGAAGTATCCGAAGCTATTTACAACCGTATGCGCGCTGAGCGTGAAGCGGTAGCGCGTCGCCATCGTTCACAGGGTCAGGAAGAAGCGGAAAAACTGCGTGCAACGGCGGACTATGAAGTCACCAAAACGCTGGCAGAATCTGAGCGCCAGGGCCGCATTATGCGCGGCGAAGGTGATGCAGAAGCCGCTAAATTGTTTGCCGACGCGTTCAGTCAGGATCCTGACTTCTACGCCTTCATCCGTAGCCTGCGCGCTTACGAGAAGAGCTTCGAAGGAAACCAGGATGTCATGGTCATGAGCCCGGACAGCGATTTCTTCCGTTACATGAAGACGCCGAATAGCGCAACACGCTAAAATAGCTCCAGCGGTTTTAGACCAGCAAAACCACCGGCATCCCCAGGGATGCGGTGGTTTTCTTTTTAGATAAGGACGGCAGATGAACTCAACAATTTTGCTGGCGCTCGCGCTGGTTTTGGTGCTGGAAGGCTTGGGTCCTATGCTGTATCCCCGCGCCTGGAAGAAAATGATCTCGGCGATGGCACAACTTCCTGAAAATATTTTGCGTCGTTTTGGTGGCGGTCTTGTGGTCGCGGGCGTGGTCGTCTACTACATGTTGAGGAAAACGATTGGCTGATCAATAAGTAGACTAATTTGCGGATTTTTGGATGCAAAAAGTGCTGTATATCTGAAAAAGCGGTGGTAGAATCCATTTTTAAGCAAACGGTGATTTTGAAAAATGGGTAACAACGTCGTCGTACTGGGCACCCAATGGGGTGACGAAGGTAAAGGGAAGATCGTCGATCTTCTGACTGAACGGGCTAAATATGTTGTGCGCTACCAGGGCGGTCACAACGCAGGCCATACTCTCGTAATCAACGGTGAAAAAACCGTCCTCCATCTTATTCCATCAGGTATTCTTCGCGAGAATGTAACCAGCATCATCGGTAACGGTGTTGTGCTGTCTCCGTCCGCGCTGATGAAAGAGATGAAAGGGCTGGAAGATCGTGGTATCCCGGTTCGTGAGCGCCTGCTGCTGTCTGAAGCGTGTCCGCTGATCCTTGATTATCATGTGGCGTTGGATAACGCTCGTGAGAAAGCGCGCGGTGAGAAAGCGATCGGTACCACCGGTCGTGGTATCGGCCCGGCTTATGAAGATAAAGTGGCTCGTCGCGGTCTGCGCGTTGGCGATCTGTTTGATAAAGCAACTTTCGCTGAAAAACTGAAAGAAGTGATGGAATATCACAACTTCCAGTTGGTGAATTTCTACAAAGTTGAAGCAGTTGACTACCAGAAAGTGCTGGATGACGTGATGGCGATTGCCGACATCCTGACGTCTATGGTTGTTGATGTTTCCGATCTGCTGGACCAGGCGCGTAAGCGTGGCGATTTCGTCATGTTTGAAGGTGCGCAGGGTACGCTGCTGGATATCGACCACGGTACCTATCCGTACGTAACGTCTTCCAACACCACTGCAGGTGGCGTGGCGACCGGCTCCGGCCTGGGCCCGCGTTATGTGGACTATGTTCTGGGTATCATCAAAGCTTACTCCACCCGTGTCGGCGCGGGTCCGTTCCCGACTGAGCTGTTTGATGACGTTGGCGAGTTCCTGTGCAAACAAGGTAACGAGTATGGCGCGACCACCGGTCGTCGTCGTCGCACCGGTTGGCTGGATTCCGTTGCTGTGCGTCGCGCAGTACAGATTAACTCCCTGTCTGGCTTCTGCCTGACCAAACTGGACGTACTGGACGGTTTGAAAGAGGTTAAAATCTGTGTTGCTTACCGTATGCCGGATGGCCGTGAAGTCACGACGACTCCGCTGGCAGCAGACGACTGGAAAGGTATTGAGCCGATTTACGAAACCATGCCGGGCTGGTCTGAATCCACCTTCGGCGTGAAGGAACGTAGCGGTCTGCCGCAGGCAGCACTGAACTACATCAAGCGTATTGAAGAACTGACCGGTGTGCCAATTGATATTATCTCAACTGGTCCAGACCGTACTGAAACCATGATCCTGCGCGACCCGTTCGACGCATAATTCTGGTTATAGCGTGGCGTCGAATGGCGCTGCGCTTGCACTATCTTAGGCCGGATGGAGCGCTTTGCAGCAGAATCCGGCTTAAAATCACATAAGTTCCTCGCTTTTTTCCTTCCTGAATTGAAATAAATTAGCGACCTGGCTGGTGGCTGGTTTATCATCAATATAATTAATACCACCAGGTTTATCCGTTTTATCCCTTTTCCTGAGGTTGATGTGCAGTTAACAAGTTTCACCGATTACGGATTACGTGCGCTAATCTACATGGCGTCACTTCCCGAAGGACGTATGACCAGTATTTCTGAGGTGACAGAAGTCTACGGCGTGTCCCGTAATCATATGGTCAAAATAATCAATCAACTTAGCCGGGCGGGCTTTGTTACTGCTATTCGTGGAAAAAATGGCGGTATCCGCCTGGGCAAACCGGCTAAGGCTATTGGTATTGGTGATGTGGTTCGCGAGCTGGAACCTCTATCGTTGGTCAATTGTAGCAGCGAGTTTTGCCACATTACCCCAGCCTGTCGACTCAAACAGGCGCTTTCTAAAGCAGTGCAAAGTTTTCTCACGGAACTGGACAACTACACACTTGCTGATTTGGTTGAAGAAAATCAACCGCTTTATAAATTATTGCTGGTGGAGTAATGAAGTCCAAAGTAATTCGCGTCGCATCGCGGCGGCAACTGAGCGACTCCTCAGGAGCTTACAAAAGTAAGTGACTAAGGGGAGCAAAGGCAGCCAACAAAAAGGCGTCGTGAAAGACGAAGGAATTCCATCAGAGCTGACAATGGAGGAACCTCGATGTCACAAGATCCTTTCCAGGAACGCGAAGCAGAAAAATACGCGAATCCTATCCCGAGCCGGGAATTTATCCTCGAACATTTAACTAAACGTGAAAAACCGGCCAACCGCGATGAGCTGGCCGCTGAACTCAACATTGAAGGTGAAGAGCAGCAAGAAGCGCTGCGTCGCCGCCTGCGCGCCATGGAGCGTGACGGACAACTGGTCTTCACCCGCCGTCAGTGCTATGCGCTGCCGGAACGTCTTGACCTGCTGAAAGGTACCGTTATTGGCCACCGTGATGGCTACGGCTTTCTGCGCGTTGAAGGTCGCAAAGATGACCTGTATCTGTCCAGCGAGCAAATGAAAACCTGCATTCATGGCGATCAGGTGCTGGCACAACCGCTGGGCGCGGACCGTAAAGGTCGTCGCGAGGCGCGTATTGTGCGCGTACTGGTGCCAAAAACCAGCCAGATTGTCGGTCGCTACTTCACCGACGCTGGCGTTGGGTTTGTTGTCCCTGACGATAGCCGTCTGAGCTTCGATATCCTGATCCCGCCGGAAGAGGTGATGGGGGCTCGTATGGGCTTTGTGGTGGTGGTTGAACTGACCCAGCGCCCGACCCGCCGTACCAAAGCTGTGGGTAAAATTGTTGAAGTGTTGGGCGATAATATGGGTACCAGCATGGCCGTTGATATGGCTCTGCGTACTCATGAAATTCCCTATATCTGGCCGCAGGCAGTAGAGAAACAGGTCGCCGGCCTGAAAGAAGAAGTACCGGAAGAAGCGAAAGTCGGGCGTGTTGATTTGCGCGATTTGCCGCTGGTTACTATCGATGGTGAAGATGCGCGTGATTTCGATGATGCCGTCTATTGCGAGAAGAAACGTGGCGGCGGCTGGCGTTTATGGGTGGCGATTGCTGACGTAAGCTATTACGTTCGCCCACCGACCCCGCTGGACCAGGAAGCCCGCAGCCGTGGCACATCCGTCTACTTCCCGTCGCAGGTTGTTCCGATGCTGCCGGAAGTGCTGTCTAACGGATTGTGTTCGCTCAACCCGCAGGTGGACAGGTTGTGTATGGTCTGCGAAATGACCATTTCGTCGAAAGGCCGTTTAACCGGCTTTAAATTCTACGAAGCGGTCATGAGTTCCCATGCTCGTCTGACTTACACCAAGGTCTGGCACATGCTGCAGGGCGACCAGGAACTGCGTGAGCAGTACGCGCCGTTGGTGAAACATATTGAAGAGCTGCATAACCTCTACAAAGTGCTGGATAAAGCGCGTGAAGAGCGTGGCGGTATCTCGTTTGAAAGTGAAGAGGCGAAGTTTATCTTCAATGCTGAACGTCGTATTGAGCGTATTGAGCAGACGCAGCGTAACGACGCGCACAAACTGATTGAAGAATGCATGATCATGGCGAACATCTCAGCGGCGCGATTCGTTGAGAAAGCCAAGGAACCTGCGCTGTTCCGTATTCACGATAAGCCAACGACCGAAGCGATTAACTCTTTCCGCTCGGTACTGGCTGAGCTGGGGCTGGAGCTGCCGGGTGGCAACAAACCGGAGCCACGTGATTACGCGGAACTGCTGGAGTCGATTGCTGACCGACCTGACGCAGAAATGCTGCAAACCATGCTGCTGCGTTCGATGAAGCAGGCGATTTACGATCCGGAAAACCGTGGGCACTTTGGTCTGGCGCTGCAATCTTATGCGCACTTTACCTCGCCGATCCGTCGTTACCCGGACCTCTCGTTGCACCGTGCAATCAAATATCTGCTGGCGCAGGAGCAGGGTCATAAAGGTAACACCACGGAAACGGGTGGCTACCATTATTCGATGGAAGAAATGCTGCAACTGGGTCAACATTGTTCAATGGCCGAGCGCCGTGCTGACGAAGCCACGCGGGATGTTTCTGACTGGCTGAAGTGTGACTTTATGCTGGATCAGGTCGGTAATGTCTTTAAGGGCGTGATTGCCAGCGTGACGGGTTTTGGCTTCTTTGTTCGTCTTGATGAGCTGTTTATCGACGGTCTGGTGCATGTCTCCTCGCTGGATAACGACTACTATCGTTTTGACCAGGTAGGTCAGCGCCTGACGGGTGAATCCAGCGGTCAAATGTATCGCCTGGGCGATCGGGTGGAAGTTCGCGTGGAAGCGGTCAATATGGACGAGCGCAAAATCGACTTTAGTCTGATTTCCAGCGAACGTGCGCCGCGCAATGAAGGTAAAACCGCGCGCGAAAAAGCGAAAAAGGGCGATGCGGGTAAAAACACCGGTAAACGCCGTCAGATGGGCAAAAAGGTGAATTTCGAGCCGGACAGCGCTTTCCGCGGCGAGAAGAAAGGCAGAGCCAAACCTCAGACAGATAAGAAAGCGGCTGAGAAGAAAGGCGATAAAAAAGCGAAAAAGCCATCGGCAAAAACGCTTAAAATCGCTGCCGCCACCAAAGCTAAACGCGCGGCGAAAAAGAAAGTCACGGAATAAGCCATAAACCGTAAGCCGGGTGGTCAGCGTGCCGCCCGGCGTTACACCTAAACTATTAACGAGTACATTCATGAGTGAAATGATTTACGGCATCCATGCGGTGCAGGCTCTGTTGGAGCGTGCGCCTGAGCGCTTTCAGGACGTCTTTATTCTCAAAGGTCGTGAAGATAAACGTCTGCTGCCGCTGATCCATGCACTGGAAGCACAGGGTGTTGTCATCCAGTTAGCTAACCGCCAGTTCCTGGATGAGAAAAGTGAGGGTGCGGTTCATCAGGGGATTATTGCGCGAGTGAAGCCGGGTCGTCAGTATCAGGAAAACGATCTTCCGGATCTGATTGCTACGCTCGATCAGCCGTTCTTTTTGATCCTCGATGGCGTTACCGATCCGCATAACCTGGGCGCATGCCTGCGTAGTGCAGACGCTGCCGGTGTGCATGCGGTTATCGTGCCGAAAGATCGTTCTGCACAATTGAATGCGACGGCGAAAAAAGTCGCCTGTGGCGCGGCAGAAAGCGTACCGCTGATCCGCGTGACCAACCTGGCGCGCACCATGCGTATGTTGCAGGAAGAGAACATCTGGATCGTTGGTACCGCAGGCGAAGCTGACCATACGTTGTATCAGAGCAAAATGACCGGACGTCTGGCGCTGGTAATGGGCGCAGAGGGCGAAGGTATGCGCCGCCTGACCCGTGAACACTGTGATGAACTGATCAGCATCCCAATGGCCGGGAGCGTTTCATCGCTTAACGTCTCTGTCGCGACGGGAATTTGCCTGTTTGAAGCTGTTCGTCAGCGCGGGTAATTGATTCCCCCTTCTCTTAAGCCATCCTTCGGGATGGCTTTTTTGTGACCTTTATCCCAGGCACCCTCTTCTCTGACTGGCCATACTTAAGGCGACGGCCATTGACGGAGGGAGACACAATGCACTGGCAAACGCATACCGTTTTTAACCAACCTGTCCCGCTCAATAACAGTAACTTATATTTGTCCGACGGCACGCTGTGCGAAGCGGTTCTCCGTGAAGGCGCTGGCTGGGATAGCGATCTTCTCGCCAGTATTGGCCAGCAATTAGGGGCCGCGGAATCGCTTGAGCTGGGTCGCCTGGCTAATGCCTTTCCCCCCGAATTATTGCGTTACGATCCGCAGGGGCAGCGACTGGATGATGTGCGGTTTCATCCCGCCTGGCATTTGCTGATGCAGGGATTGTGCGCCAACCGCGTGCATAACCTGGCCTGGGAAGAAGAGGCCAGGCAGGGCACGTTTGTTGCCCGGGCGGCACGTTTTATGCTGCATGCGCAGGTGGAGGCGGGCACGTTGTGCCCGATAACCATGACCTTTGCCGCCACGCCGCTGTTACTGCAGATGCTACCTTCACAATTTCATGACTGGTTTACCCCTCTGCGCAGCGATCGCTATGACTCACATTTACTGCCTGGTGGACAAAAGCGTGGTGTGCTGATTGGTATGGGGATGACGGAGAAGCAAGGTGGCTCAGATGTGTTGAGCAATACCACTCAGGCTGAGCGTCTTGCAGATGGCTCATATCGCCTGGTGGGACATAAATGGTTTTTCTCCGTGCCGCAAAGCGATGCCCATTTGGTGCTGGCGCAGGCAAAGGGGGGATTATCCTGCTTTTTTGTACCGCGATTTTTACCTGATGGTCGGCGCAACGCCATCCGCCTTGAACGTCTGAAAGATAAGCTCGGTAATCGTTCTAATGCCAGTTGTGAGGTCGAGTTTCAGGATGCCATTGGCTGGTTGCTGGGCGAGGAAGGGGAAGGTATTCGCCACATCCTGAAAATGGGGGGTATGACGCGTTTCGACTGTGCAATTGGTAGCCACAGCATGATGCGACGTGCCTTTTCCGTGGCGATTTACCATGCGCACCAGCGACAGGTTTTTGGCAAGGCATTGATTGAACAGCCGATGATGCGTCAGGTATTAAGTCGAATGGCGCTCCAGCTGGAAGGTCAGACAGCGTTATTGTTCCGACTGGCGCGGGCCTGGGACCGTCGTGCTGATGCCAAAGAAGCGCTGTGGGCCAGGTTGTTCACGCCAGCAGCGAAATTCTCCGTTTGTAAGGCCGGTATGCCGTTTGTTGCAGAGGCGATGGAAGTGCTGGGTGGGGTGGGATATTGCGAAGAAAGTGAGTTGCCTCGTTTGTACCGTGAAATGCCGGTGAACAGTATCTGGGAGGGTTCCGGTAACATTATGTGCCTTGATGTATTGCGGGTACTGACAAAACAACCCGGCATCTACGATATGCTCAGCGAAGCCTTTGCGGAGGTAAAGGGGCAAGATCGGCATTACGATCGGATGGTACGTCAGCTACAGCAGCGTTTACGTAAACCCAGCGAGGAGTTGGGGCGGGAGATTACGCAGCAACTGTTCCTGCTCGGCTGCGGGGCGCAGATGTTACGCTATGCCTCTCCGCCAGTGGCGCAGGCCTGGTGTCAAATGATGCTCGATACGCGGGGTGGACTACGATTGTCTGAACCGGTGCAGAGTGATTTGTTGCTGCGGGCGACGGGAGGAATACGGTAATACCATGCCAGATGGCGATGCCGTCGCGTCGTATCCTGCCTACGTTCAATACAGGCAGGATACGTTTACGCCATCTGGCAATCTGTTATGCATAAAGTATGGCCTGTACGCGCCAGTTATCGGGCTGCTGTTCTTCATACATCTGAATAATCCGGTACCATGAGGCACCTTGTTCATCCGCTTTTAACGCCACAACGCGTTCTACGTCCTGCGGGTTTCCTGCAATGTTACTGACCGATATCAGGCCAATTTCGTTCAGGCCTGTTACGCAGTCAGCACTGGCGAATTCGGCAGACTGCGCCGTTGTACCTACCAGTCCGGCAGAAAGCAGCAGTGAGGATAAGGCAAGTGATTGTTTCATCGTCAGCTCCATTATTCGTACCCCTACACATGGCAGGGCATTCCATCGCGATAATAAACCTCAAGCTCCCTGCTGTTGGTTTATTGTGCACAGGTAAACGCATAGGGGCGCAAAGCAATGTAAAGCTGACTAAATGTCAAGCCAATGTTATTTACGATACAAAATAGCTTGTGAATACCATTGGCCTGTCACGATGGTCTCATCAACTAATAAGACAACGTAATAATCAGCTTTAGCCGCGACGGCTTTGGCACGGATCTCTGCCAGCGCATCATCTGGAGAGCCTCTTACCAGCGCATTGACTGTCCCTATTCGCTGCAACCCGTTGCTCTGGTCACGGCGGATCTCTTGCGGGTGGTCGGCTACGGGCGGTGCAGGTTGTGGTGTACCCTGTAGCACGCTACAGGCGCTTAAAAACGTCACCAGCAACAAAGAGGCAAACCGACGCATAACTCTATCTCGTTTCCTGATAGCCATAGTGTAGTGCCTTATTAAATTCCCTTTAGGGGAATGTTCCCGAATTGTTATCTCTCACGCGATTTTCGAATGAAAATGTTGCGAAAGCGTAACCCAGTTCTCAACATTATGAATCATTGCCGAACACATTCGCTTGCGTTAAGTATTGCGGGATGGCATACCAGAAAGAAAGAGGCGACAAATGATCGAAATTGAAACACGACAGTTGGCGGGTATCCCTGTCCTGCACGCCGTTCCGGCTGGCAAACGCGAATGTTCACTCCCTTGTATTATCTTCTATCATGGGTTTACTTCTTCAAGCGTGGTCTACAGCTATTTTGCCGTTGCTCTGGCTCAGGCCGGATTTCGCGTCGTCATGCCAGATGCGCCCGACCATGGTGCCCGCTTTGACGGTAATGCTCAGGAGCGAATGTTCCGCTTCTGGCAGATTTTGCAGCAAAACATGCAGGAGTTTACGACGTTACGTGCGGCGCTGGTGGCAGAAAATTGGCTATCAGATGAACGTCTTGCCGTCGGCGGTGCCTCAATGGGGGCAATGACGACTCTGGGCATTATGGCACGCCATCCTGACGTAAAATGTGCAGCGAGCCTGATGGGGTCGGGTTATTTTACCCGGCTGGCGCAGACGCTTTTTCCCCCTGTAGTGGTTCATACGCCAGAACAGCAGGCGGAGTTCGATGCCGTTATTGCACCACTCGCCGAATGGGACGTTACGCATCAACTGCAATGCCTGGCCGACAGGCCGTTGCTGCTGTGGCATGGTCAGGATGACGATGTGGTTCCGGCTGTGGAAACTTTTCGTTTGCAGCAGGCATTAATTCAGGCAGGTCTGGATAACCATCTGACCTGCCTGTGGGAAGCGGGCGTACGCCATCGCATCACGCCAGAAGCGCTGGCTGCGACGGTAACGTTTTTCCGCCAGCACCTTTAAACGCGCATAATGCTTACGCCCTGAGCCTCAAGCTGTTGCAGAATCTCAGGGTTCGCGTTTTTACCGGTAATCAGCATATCGATTTGATCGGCGCGGCTGAACAGCATCCCCGCGCGTTCACCGACCTTACTGCTATCGACCAGCACCACCAGTTTGCCTACTACATTAAGCATCTTCTGCTCGGCCATCGCGGTCAGCATATCGGTTTTATACAGCCCGTCCGCAGTCAATCCTTTACCGCTGGTAAACATCCAGTGTCCGGCATACAGGCTATTTTCACTGCCTTGCGGGCTAAGCGTGATGGATTGGCTTTTGTTGTATTGCCCACCCATGATGATCACGCTGTCATGCTCCTGGTCGATCAGAAAATTCGCCAGCGGCAGGTAGTTGGTGATGATCTGCACCGGCTTGCCGCACATTTCTCGACCCAGCAGGAACGCTGTTGATCCGCAGTTGATCACCACGCTTTCACCTGCATTCACTAACTGGGATGCCGCTTTGGCAATACGGACTTTTTCATCGTGGTTCTGCGCCTGGTGCAGATTCATTGGCGTCCAGCGCGGACGCTGCTGGGTAATGGCTTCTGCGCCGTTGCGGACTTTCTTGAGTTTGCCGCTTTCGTCGAGTTTGTTGATGTCCCTACGTGCCGTTGCGGGTGAAATTCCCAGACGCTCAATCACGTTCTCAACGGTAACAAAGCCCAACTGCGCCAGCATATCCAGCAATATTTGATGTCTTTGTGCTTCAGTCATGAGCTATTCCGATACAAATTGATTTGAAAAGATGATATTTGAAATAGCCTGGAAATACTAAAGTAAAAGGGAAAAAATGCCGGTATTACCCGGCATTTTGAGTTGATCACAGAAAGGATTTAAACGGTAAATCCGGTTCAATGGTGAAGCAGTCATCAAAGCCGCGCGGATAGTGATATTCAAAGTTATCTTTGTCCAGCGGCCAGGTGAACTTGCCGCCTACCTGCCAGATGAATGGCTTAAAACCATACTTCAGCCGATCTTTTTTCATCTCCCACAGGACGCGGATCTCCTGAGGGTCGGCCTGAAAATTTGACCAGATATCATGATGGAAAGGGATCACTACTTTTGTATTCAGCGCTTCCGCCATACGCAGCATGTCGGCGCTGGTCATTTTGTCCGTAATCCCACGCGGATTCTCACCGTAGGAGCCGAGCGCGACGTCGATCTGATGCTCGTTGCCATGTTTTGCGTAGTAGTTGGAGTAGTGGGAGTCACCGCTGTGGTACAGCGTGCCGCCCGGAGTCTTGAACAGATAGTTGACTGCGCGTACATCCATGCCATCTGGCAGCACGCCAGCGGCTTTCTGATCGGCGGGCAGGGTGATTAACGCAGTACGATCGAACGCGTCAAGCGCATGAATTTCAATATCTTTTATTTTAACAACATCACCCGGTTTTACCACGATACAGCGTTCTTTTGGCACACCCCAACCGATCCACAGATCCACGCAGGTTTGTGGTCCGATAAACGGCACGTCGTCGGTGCAGTTCTGCATGACGGCTGCCGCAACATTCACATCGATGTGATCGTTATGATCGTGCGTCGCCAGTACCGCATCGATCTGTCGAATGGCAAACGGATCAAGAACAAACGGCGTGGTGCGCAGGTTCGGCTGCAGTTTTTTCACCCCAGCCATACGTTGCATTTGGTGGCCGGTTTTCATCAGCGGGTTACCGTGACTCTGTTTACCCGTGCCGCACCAGAAATCGACGCAGACGTTAGTCCCGCCCTCCGACTTCAGCCAAATTCCGGTACAACCCAGCCACCACATAGCGAAAGTGCCAGGTGCGACCTGTTCCTGTTCGATCTCTTCATTCAGCCAGCTTCCCCACTCCGGGAATGTACTCAGGATCCATGATTCACGCGTGATGCTTTTCACTTTACTCATCGCATTTACCTTCATGTTTGTTCAAGTTGAATCAATGTGTGATTTGTTTTGATTAATTCTGACATTATTTTTTCATATTAGCAATGGGGGATTTTTGAGCTTTGTGCGGATGACAGAAAAGGCAATGTAATGATTTTAGGTGGTGTTACGCTATATTTCTTTTTGTAATTTATTGATTTAATTGATATTAAATGTTGTTCATAGCATTGGATAATTACCCACTCTTCAAATGTGGTAATTATTTGCGTACTTCATCACATTTAATCAAATTTAATCTTGTTGTGATTATTTTTGAAAATTACAGTGAGTGCACAACATCCTGGCGTGTGGAAAGCCCGGCAACTTCGTCTACTGGAGATCGTTATGGAGATCCTCTACAACATCTTTACCGTCTTTTTTAATCAGGTTATGACCAACGCCCCGCTGTTGCTGGGTATTGTGACCTGTCTTGGCTATATCCTGTTGCGTAAAAGTGTCAGCGTTATCATTAAAGGCACGATCAAAACGATTATCGGTTTTATGCTGCTGCAGGCGGGGTCTGGCATTCTCACCAGCACGTTCAAACCGGTAGTGGCGAAGATGTCCGAGGTTTACGGTATCAACGGTGCGATTTCCGATACCTATGCCTCCATGATGGCAACCATCGAACGTATGGGGGATGCCTATAGCTGGGTAGGGTACGCGGTACTGTTGGCGCTGGCGCTGAACATTTGCTACGTACTGCTACGGCGGATTACCGGTATTCGCACCATCATGCTGACCGGGCATATCATGTTCCAGCAGGCGGGCCTGATCGCCGTCTCTTTCTACATCTTTGGCTATTCCATGTGGACGACCATCATCTGCACTGCGGTGCTGGTGTCGCTCTACTGGGGCATTACCTCCAACATGATGTACAAGCCGACCCAGGAAGTGACCGACGGTTGTGGTTTTTCCATCGGTCACCAGCAGCAGTTCGCCTCGTGGATTGCCTACAAAGTCGCGCCTTACTTGGGTAAGAAAGAGGAGAGCGTGGAAGATCTCAAGCTGCCAGGCTGGCTGAATATCTTCCATGACAACATCGTTTCAACCGCGATTGTGATGACCATTTTCTTCGGCGCTATTCTGCTCTCTTTTGGTATTGATGTCGTTCAGGCGATGGCAGGTAAAACCCACTGGACGGTCTATATCCTGCAGACTGGTTTTTCGTTCGCCGTCGCTATTTTCATCATCACCCAGGGCGTACGTATGTTCGTTGCTGAACTTTCAGAAGCGTTCAACGGTATCTCTCAACGTTTGATTCCGGGCGCAGTGCTGGCCATCGACTGCGCGGCGATTTATAGCTTTGCTCCTAACGCGGTGGTCTGGGGCTTTATGTGGGGCACTATCGGCCAACTGATTGCGGTGGGCATCCTGGTGGGCTGTGGCTCCTCCATCCTGATTATCCCAGGCTTTATCCCGATGTTCTTCTCGAACGCGACTATCGGCGTATTTGCTAACCACTTTGGCGGCTGGCGCGCGGCGCTCAAGATTTGCCTGGTGATGGGGATGATCGAAATCTTCGGCTGCGTTTGGGCTGTGAAGCTCACCGGTATGAGCGCCTGGATGGGCATGGCGGACTGGTCAATTCTGGCACCGCCAATGATGCAAGGCTTTGCCTCCATCGGCATCGTGTTTATGGCCGTCATTATTCTGATTGCACTGGCTTATATGTTTTTCGCAGGACGCACGTTGCGCGCTGAGGAAGACGCAGAAAAACAACTGGCAGAACACTCTGCTTAATAAGGAGTTCCGATTATGACCGTACGTATTCTGGCTGTATGTGGCAATGGGCAGGGCAGCTCCATGATCATGAAAATGAAGGTGGATCAGTTTTTAACCCAGTCAAATATCGACCATACGGTAAACAGCTGTGCCGTGGGTGAATACAAAAGTGAACTGAGCGGCGCAGATATCATCATCGCCTCTACCCATATTGCCGGCGAGATTACCGTATCTGGCAATAAATATGTTGTCGGCGTGCGCAACATGCTGTCTCCCGCCGATTTTGGACCAAAACTGCTGGAAGTGATCAAAGCGCATTTCCCACAGGACGTGAAGTAAGGACGCGCCATGAAATTACGTGATTCGCTGGCAAACAATAATTCCATCCTTTTACAGGCTGACGCCAGCACCTGGCAGGAAGCGGTAAAGCTTGGCGTGGATCTGCTGGTTAAGGCTGATGTGGTCGAGCCACGCTACTACCAGGCCATCCTCGACGGAGTAGAACAGTTTGGCCCGTACTTTGTGATTGCGCCTGGCCTTGCTATGCCGCATGGACGTCCGGAGGAAGGGGTCAAGAAAACCGGTTTTGCGCTGGTAACGCTGAAAACACCGCTGGTGTTTAACCACGAAGATAACGACCCGGTCGATATCCTGATAACGATGGCGGCAGTTGATGCCAACACGCATCAGGAAGTCGGCATCATGCAGATCGTGAATCTGTTTGACGACGAAGCCAATTTTGACCGTTTACGTGCCTGCCGCACCGCGCAGGAAGTGCTGGATTTAATTGATAACGCCACTGCGGCGGCTGTTTAAAGGAACAATAAAATGTCATTACCTATGTTGCAGGTTGCGCTGGATAACCAATCAATGGCTTCTGCGTATGAAACGACGCGACTGATTGCCGAAGAGGTGGATATTATTGAGGTCGGCACCATCCTTTGTGTTGCTGAAGGTGTGCGTGCTGTTCGCGATCTGAAGGCGCTCTATCCACATAAAATAGTGCTGGCGGACGCCAAAATTGCCGACGCGGGTAAAATCCTCTCCCGCATGTGTTTCGAAGCTAACGCTGACTGGATTACTGTCATCTGCTGTGCTGATATCAACACCACTAAGGGTGCGCTGGAGGTGGCGAAAGAATTTAACGGTGACGTACAGATTGAACTGACCGGCTACTGGACCTGGGAGCAGGCGCAGGAGTGGCGTGACGCAGGTATTGGGCAAGTTGTCTATCACCGCAGTCGTGATGCGCAGGCGGCAGGCGTGGCGTGGGGAGAGGCAGATATCAGCGCGATCAAGCGTCTGGCTGATATGGGCTTTAAAGTTACCGTTACCGGCGGTCTGGCGCTGGAGGATTTGCCGCTGTTCAAAGGGATCCCGATTCACGTCTTTATCGCTGGTCGCAGCATTCGCGACGCCGCTTCTCCGGTTGAGGCCGCACGTCAGTTCAAACGTTCCATCGCCCAGTTGTGGGGATAAGGAGCGGCTATGCTGTCGAAACAGGTTCCGCTCGGTATTTATGAAAAAGCGCTCCCCGGCGGGGAGTGCTGGCTGGAACGCTTGCAACTGGCGAAGGAACTGGGCTTTGACTTTGTCGAAATGTCGGTTGATGAAACCGACACGCGCTTGTCGCGGCTTGACTGGAGTCGCGAGCAGCGACTGGCACTGGTGGCGGCTATCGCCGAAACCGGTGTGCGTGTCCCCTCTATGTGCCTGAGCGCCCACCGTCGTTTCCCGTTGGGTAGCGAAGATGATGCTGTTCGTGCCCTGGGGCTCGAGATTATGCGTAAAGCCATCCAGTTTGCGCAGGATATCGGTATTCGCGTTATTCAACTGGCGGGTTACGACGTCTATTACCAGCAGGCTAATAACGAAACGCGTCGTCGGTTTCGCGATGGGCTAAAAGAGAGCGTGGAGATGGCGAGCCGTGCGCAGGTGACGCTGGCGATGGAAATCATGGATTATCCGCTGATGAATTCGATCAGCAAGGCGCTGGGTTACGCCCACTATCTCAACAATCCGTGGTTCCAGCTGTATCCCGATATTGGCAATTTGTCGGCATGGGATAACGACGTGCAGATGGAGCTGCAGGCTGGGGTGGGTCATATCGTCGCGGTACACGTGAAGGATACCAAACCTGGCGTATTCAAAAATGTGCCGTTTGGTGAAGGGGTCGTTGATTTCGAACGTTGTTTTGCGACGCTCAAGCAGAGTGGGTATTGCGGACCATATCTGATTGAAATGTGGAGTGAAACGGCGGACGACCCGGCGTGTGAAGTCGCGAAAGCGCGCGATTGGGTGAAAGCGCGTATGGCCAGCGCAGGACTGGTGGAGGCGGTGTAATGCAAAAACTTAAACAGCAGGTTTTTGAGGCCAACATGGATCTGCCGCGCTACGGGCTGGTGACATTTACCTGGGGCAACGTCAGCGCCATCGATCGTGAACGTGCGCTGGTAGTGATCAAGCCCAGTGGTATCGCCTACGAGCACATGACCGTTGATGATATGGTCGTGGTCGATATGTCAGGAAAAGTGATAGAAGGCGGCTTTCGTCCTTCTTCCGATACCGCCACCCACCTGGCGCTCTACCAGCGTTATCCGTCGCTGGGCGGAGTCGTGCATACGCACTCTACTCATGCCACGGCCTGGGCGCAGGCAGGGCTGGCGATCCCAGCGCTCGGCACGACGCATGCGGACTACTTCTTTGGCGATATTCCCTGTACCCGGGCTTTAACTGAAGCTGAAGTTCAGGATGAGTATGAGCTGAATACCGGCAGGGTGATTGTTGAAACGCTGGGGGAGGTCGAACCTTTACATACGCCTGGCGTAGTCGTGTACCAGCATGGCCCCTTTGCCTGGGGTAAAGATGCTCACGATGCGGTACACAACGCGGTGGTGATGGAAGAGGTGGCAAAAATGGCATGGATCGCGCGTGGCATTAATCCGGCTCTCAGCGCTATTGACGGTTATCTGATGAATAAGCACTTCATGCGTAAGCACGGCCCAAATGCCTATTACGGCCAGAAGTAACGGCTAAGCCCTGGAGCCAAATCATTCAGGGGATGTTATCGATCTGGCTTCGGGGCTTTTTTGCAAAAAAAGCCCCCGATAAGGGGGCAAATCAAACTGTGGCAATGTTCTCGTTGGTTGTTTCTGGTGCTAGCGATAAATATCTGCACTGGCGTGCATATTTCCGTTACTACCGGGTTCCCTGGTGAGGATCACGTGATAGTAGGTTGCGCCTTGCGCATCGGTTTCTTCATTCAGAGCCTGAGTGGCTTCACTTTCAGTGGCGAAGTTATGATTTATGTAAATAACGCCTAAGCTCTGCACATCATCCATATTCCTGGCCTGATGATTGTCAATTTTGATGGCTGCCGTTGCATTTGCACTGAGCAAAAGTACAGCCAGAAGGGTCAAAACACGGGCTCGCATAGGTACCTCCTCGACTGCGGTCTCTGGTTAGCTCTCTCCTGTGAGTGATTAGCTTCTGATGTAATTTTAACCGCTCCCGGCGCAGTCGATAGCGACCATTTCTGATGCAGTTGTTCAAAAAATTACCGCAAAGCCATCTTTTCTTTAATTAACAATCAGCTGATACCTTCCGCTGCGGTTAAAAATACCTGCCTTACGCGCATAAGCTCTTACCAAATCGTCAATTTAATCGGGTGAGTACGCCGTTTATAGTGAGCCGAATAATTAATATAACTTTATGATAATAAGGCAAAAACTTATGGATACTTCATTCATGGATTTCAGCTACTTTGTGATTATGTTTATGGTCGCGCTGGTGGCAGGCTTTATTAATGTGGTGTCGGGCGGCGGTGGTTTTCTCTCTATTGGCGCTCTCTTAATTTCTGGTTTACCCCCTGCCAATGCGCTGGCAACCAATAAAATTCAGGCGTTGGGCAGCTCGCTGACCTCCGGAATTTACTTTTTACGCCGGGGACATATTAATGTGCAGGAACACAAATATGTCTTTTTATCTGCCTTTATCGGTTCTGCGCTGGGCACGACGCTTATCCAGTTTATTGAACCGGACGTGTTGAAGAAACTGCTGCCGATCCTGATAATCGCGGTCGCCATCTACTTTATTTCTGCGCCTAATCTTAGCGAACCGAAAAGAAAGCAGCAGATATCCCTGTTTCTCTTCTCGTTGATCTGCGGGGGAGGTATTGGGTTTTATGATGGTTTTCTCGGTGCCGGGGCCGGCTCCTTTTATACGCTCTGCTACATCCTGCTGTGGGGATACAGCATCGATAAGGCGCAAATTCACTCGAATTTTATCAACCTGGCGTCGAACATTGCCTCGATTCTGTTCTTCATTTTCGGCGGTAAAATGATCTGGTCGCTGGGGCTGGTGATGTTTGCCGGTCAGTCCCTTGGCGCACGTCTTGGCGCGACGGTGGTACTGACGCGCGGCAAGAAAGTTATCCGGCCGATGATTGTCGTTGTCTCCATTTGCATCAGCGTCAAAATGCTGCTGGATATGTATTAATGGCGGCACGATAAATAATCGTACAAGCACCTTGAGTTTAGCGGCTGACCCCAGTATTATGACGCGTCATTTTTCAGCCGACCTTTAACACGTTCCTTGCCTCCATGGGCCTCGGCTGACCCAGACAGGAGGCTGAATAATCCGTAAGGAGCAATTCGATGCGTCATTACGAAATCGTTTTTATGGTCCATCCTGACCAGAGCGAACAGGTTCCGGGTATGATCGAACGCTACACTGCTGCCATCACTGGTGCAGAAGGCACGATCCACCGTCTGGAAGACTGGGGCCGCCGTCAGCTGGCTTACCCGATCAACAAACTGCACAAAGCTCACTACGTTCTGATGAACGTTGAAGCGCCGCAGGAAGTGATCGATGAGCTGGAAACTACCTTCCGCTTCAACGATGCCGTTATCCGCAGCATGGTTATGCGTACTAAACACGCTGTTACCGAAGCATCTCCGATGGTTAAAGCGAAAGACGAGCGTCGTGAACGTCGCGATGATTTCGCTAACGAAACCGCAGATGATGCTGAAGCTGGGGATTCTGAAGAGTAATTTCTGATGACCAACCGTCTGGCGCTGTCCGGCACCGTGTGCAGGGCTCCCCTTCGAAAGGTCAGTCCATCAGGAATTCCTCATTGCCAGTTCGTGCTTGAGCATCGTTCTGTGCAGGAGGAAGCCGGGTTTCACCGGCAGGCATGGTGCCAAATGCCCGTTATTATTAGCGGACACGAAAACCAGGCCATTACTCACAGTATAACGGTCGGTAGCGCAGTGACCGTTCAGGGGTTCATCTCTTGCCACAAGGCAAAGAACGGCCTGAGCAAAATGGTTCTGCATGCCGAGCAGATTGAATTGATAGATTCTGGAGACTAGCCATATGGCACGTTATTTCCGTCGTCGCAAGTTCTGCCGTTTCACCGCGGAAGGCGTTCAAGAGATCGACTATAAAGATATCGCTACGCTGAAAAACTACATCACCGAAAGCGGTAAGATTGTCCCAAGCCGTATCACCGGTACCCGTGCAAAATACCAGCGTCAGCTGGCTCGCGCTATCAAACGCGCTCGCTACCTGTCCCTGCTGCCGTACACTGATCGTCATCAGTAATCGGTCACGGTCCATTAATACGACTTTGAGAGGATAAGGTAATGCAAGTTATTCTGCTTGATAAAGTAGCAAACCTGGGTAGCCTGGGTGATCAGGTTAACGTTAAAGCGGGCTATGCTCGTAACTTCCTGGTACCACAGGGTAAAGCTGTTCCTGCTACCAAGAAAAACGTTGAATTTTTCGAAGCGCGTCGCGCTGAACTGGAAGCCAAACTGGCTGACGTTCTGGCCGCTGCTGAAGCTCGTGCTGAGAAAATCAATGCACTGGAAACCGTTACCATCGCGTCTAAAGCAGGCGACGAAGGTAAACTGTTCGGTTCCATCGGTACTCGCGACATCGCTGACGCTGTAACTGCAGCTGGCGTTGAAGTTGCTAAGAGCGAAGTTCGTCTGCCGAACGGCGTTCTGCGTACCACTGGCGAGCACGAAGTGAGCTTCCAGGTTCACAGCGAAGTGTTTGCTAAGCTGACTGTAAACGTAGTTGCAGAATAAGTTTTTATTCTGATGACCGCGTAAAAGCGCCGGCCCTGTGCCGGCGTTTTGCTTTTCTACCCTTCTGTTTTTCGCTCTGGCTATTCTTTGTCCTTTTCGGGATAATCATAAAAATAAAACATTATTTCAAAGTGGTGATGGAATGGAACCAACGCACCAACCTCTTTTCGCGCGTAAAAATGTTGTCTACCTGGGCGCAGCCTTCTGTTGCCTGTTGTGGGGGAGTGCTTATCCAGCGATAAAAAGCGGATATGAGATCTTCCAGATTGCCACGGATGACATTCCGTCAAAAATTGTCTTTGCCGGCTATCGCTTCCTGTTTGCGGGATTATTGCTGTTGCTGCTGGCGATGGTGCAACGTAAACCGATTGGCAGGTTAAGCCCGCGCCAGTTTGGCCAGCTTACGCTGCTTGGGCTGACGCAAACCTCGCTACAATACATTTTCTTTTATATCGGTCTGGCATTCACGACGGGTGTAAAGGGGTCAATAATGAACGCTACCGGTACATTCTTTAGCGTGCTGTTGGCTCATTTTATCTATCAAAACGACAAACTAAGCTACAACAAAGCGCTGGGCTGTATCCTGGGATTTACCGGGGTAATGGTGGTGAACTTTAGCAGCGGGATGGATTTTAGCTTCAGCTTGTTAGGGGACGGTTCAGTGGTGATGGCCGCCTTTATCCTTTCTGCCGCCACGTTATACGGTAAACGCATTTCTCAGACGGTAGACCCGACGGTAATGACGGGGTATCAACTGGGCGGTGGGGGTCTGGCGCTGGTTATCGGCGGCTACGCTTTTGGTGGTACGCTGACCGTACACGGCGCGTCTTCGGTGGCGATTCTGGGTTACCTGACGTTGCTTTCATCGGTGGCCTTCGCTTTGTGGAGCATTTTGCTCAAGTACAACCGCGTGGGCATGATCGCGCCGTTTAACTTCCTGATCCCGGTTTCAGGGGCGGTGCTGTCGTCAATTTTCCTCGGTGAGAACATTCTCGAATGGAAATATGCGCTGGCGCTGGTACTGGTCTGTTCGGGGATTTGGTGGGTGAATAAGGTGAAGCACTAACGCTTCACCTTGATGCCTGATGGCGCCGCTTAACGTGCGCGAATAAAGCTGCCGTTGGGCTGGCGGGTAAACAGGACCTGCTGGCCATTACTGGTATCGATGGTTAACCCAGTCACCACGCCATTGGCATTCTGCCTGATCTGCACCATCTGACCGTCTTTCAGGTTGCTCAGCGGTTTTCCTGCGCCTTCAACCTGCGCCATTGCATACACATCGGTTGGCGGGAGGTTATGGTCACGGAAGACCTGGGCCAGCGTTTTGCCCGAGTCTACGCGATAAGAGCGCCACTGTTGTTCAATTCCGCTATTTTGTTGGAAAGGTTGCGTCTGTGGCTGAGATTGCTGAGCCTGCGGCTGCGCGTCTGGTTCTCCTTCCTGGATCGGTTCCGGTGCAACGGGAGCCACCTGGCCGGGATCGTTTTGCGGTGCGACCAACTGTGCCTGAAGCTGCGCTTCAGTTGGCGGCTGGGACTGCGACTGCAAATCCAGCGGTGCATTACGCGTGACCACCGGGGCATCAGTGGTGTCACTGGAAGGAAGCAGGAAACCTAGCACCAGCACGATAGCAGCAATAATAATGCCGCGTCGGTGCATAGGCGGTAGCGGGTCCATAATGCGAAAATTGTCCGGTGCATGCCAGATTTTCGCCAGGGTTGGTTTTAATTCAAAGCGCCCGGGCATGGCTTTCCTCCTGCTCCGCGTCTCGTTCCTCTGTCATAGAGTATAGATCGCTAACTCTATGATACTTGTTCAGGTACCCGCTTTCGTGACATTGATGCGGACAATAGCATTGTTTCTTTTTCCTCGCGATTTGTCATCTGTTCCCGAGACAAAGTTTTACCGGATGCGGCATGGCTGATATGCTGCCCGCTACTTTACATCCGATGAAAGGAAATATGATGGCTACCCCGACTTTTGACACTATCGAAGCGCAAGCAAGCTACGGCATTGGTTTGCAGGTAGGACAGCAGCTGAGCGAATCCGGTCTGGAAGGGCTGTTGCCTGAAGCGCTGGTAGCGGGTATCGCTGATGCGCTGGAAGGTAAACACCCGGCAGTACCTGTTGATGTTGTGCACCGTGCGCTGCGTGAAATTCACGAACGTGCTGATGCAGTACGTCGCGAGCGTTTCCAGGCTATGGCGGCTGATGGCGTCAAATATCTGGAAGAAAACCGTGAGAAAGAAGGTGTGAACAGCACTGAATCCGGTCTGCAGTTCCGTGTGTTGACTCAGGGTGAAGGTTCTATCCCGGCACGTACCGACCACGTACGCGTGCATTATACCGGTAAACTGATCGACGGTACCGTGTTTGACAGCTCCATTGCACGTGGCGAACCGGCTGAATTCCCGGTTAACGGTGTGATCCCTGGCTGGATTGAAGCACTGACCCTGATGCCGGTAGGTTCCAAATGGGAACTGACTATTCCTCAGGAACTGGCTTACGGTGAGCGTGGCGCTGGCGCGTCCATTCCTCCGTTCAGCACGCTGGTATTTGAAGTTGAGCTGCTTGAAATCCTGTAAGCAGTAACTTCTGTTCCCCCCGAGGCTGGGGGGAGCAAAAAAATAGCGTGAAAAGCTATAGTTACGTCGATGTCGATATTTTATCTTGCAAATGATGTTATTGCGTGTATTTTTGTGAACTGATTCTCGCTATCAGAGTGATATGACACTCACTTTAAACATAAAATTAACATTATATCTAAATCTTAGTATTCATCCCGCCGATTCTTACCTAATATCGATGAGTCCTGCCAACAGGATCGTCGTATCATAGACACACTAAAGGCCGTAGAGCCTGAACAACACAGACAGGTACAGGAAGAAAAAACATGGTAGATCAGGTAAAAGTCGACGCCGTTGAAGAGTCGTCGTCTGAACAGTCGCTACGGCGCAATCTCACAAACCGTCATATTCAACTTATTGCCATTGGTGGCGCTATTGGTACCGGCCTGTTTATGGGCTCAGGGAAAACCATCAGCCTCGCCGGGCCGTCGATCATTTTTGTCTATATGATCATCGGTTTTATGCTGTTTTTCGTGATGCGGGCAATGGGAGAATTGCTGCTCTCGAATCTCGAATACAAATCCTTTAGTGATTTCGCCTCCGACCTGCTCGGGCCATGGGCCGGGTATTTTACCGGCTGGACCTATTGGTTCTGCTGGGTGGTTACCGGGATGGCAGACGTCGTTGCGATTACGGCGTATGCGCAATTCTGGTTCCCCGGACTGTCAGACTGGGTGGCATCGCTGGCGGTGATCATTCTGTTGCTGGCTCTTAACCTCGCCACGGTGAAAATGTTTGGTGAGATGGAGTTCTGGTTTGCGATGATTAAAATCGTCGCCATTGTCGGCCTGATTGTCGTCGGTCTGGTGATGGTACTGACGCACTTCCAGTCGCCAACCGGCGTTCAGGCCTCGTTCACGCATCTGTGGAATGACGGTGGCTGGTTCCCGAAAGGTCTGAGTGGCTTCTTTGCGGGCTTCCAGATAGCGGTTTTCGCGTTTGTCGGTATTGAGCTGGTGGGGACGACGGCTGCAGAAACTAAAGATCCGGAAAAGTCTCTGCCGCGTGCTATTAACTCGATTCCAATCCGTATCATCATGTTCTACGTTTTCGCGCTGATCGTGATTATGTCCGTGACGCCGTGGAGTTCGGTGGTTCCAACCAAGAGCCCATTCGTTGAACTGTTTGTGCTGGTCGGTCTGCCAGCGGCGGCGAGCCTGATTAACTTTGTGGTGCTGACATCAGCGGCCTCTTCCGCAAACAGCGGCGTGTTCTCTACCAGCCGTATGCTGTTTGGCCTGGCACAGGAAGGCGTTGCGCCTAAAGCGTTTGCCAAGCTGTCTAAACGTGCGGTGCCGGCAAAGGGCTTGACCTTCTCCTGTATCTGCCTGCTGGGCGGTGTGGTGATGCTCTACGTGAATCCGAGCGTAATTGGCGCGTTCACCATGATCACCACCGTGTCGGCGATTCTGTTCATGTTCGTCTGGACCATCATTCTTTGCTCGTACCTGGTGTACCGCAAACAGCGTCCGCACCTGCATGAAAAATCAATCTACAAGATGCCGTTAGGCAAGCTAATGTGCTGGGTATGTATGGCGTTCTTCGTCTTCGTATTGGTGCTGCTGACGCTGGAAGAGGATACCCGTCAGGCGTTGATGGTGACGCCGCTGTGGTTCATCGCGCTGGGTCTGGGTTGGTTGTTTATCGGTAAGAAACGTATGGCGGGTATGCGTTAAGCATGTTGCCGGGTGGCCCTGACGCTTACCCGGCCTACGTTCGAGGACGTTGTAGGCCCGGTAAGCGCTAGCGCCACCGGGCTTTTTTATTCACCTGCGAGGGCACGCGGGAACAACACATTATTTTCCAGACTGATGTGTTCCATCAGATCGTCGATCATCTCGTTAATGCCGTTATACATGGCTTTCCAGGTGGTGCAGGCTTCTGGCGGCGGCGTCACGTTGTGGGTGATGTGTTTGATCACTTCCACCAGTTCACCCGCATCGTCGTGTTCGCTTTCCATCACGCTGATTGGTCCCATCGCCTGACTCCCCATGCCCTGTTTGATCATCGGGAACAGGATCTGCTCCTCTTTCATCATGTGGCTGGACAGTTCTTCATGCAGCATGGTCAGGTTTTTCGCCAGACCGCGCGGTACGTTCGGTTTGTCTGCGTGAACGCGTTCAACTTTAGTGGCCTGCAGGATCAGCTCCGGCAGCTGTTCACGGTGTCGGTCGTGATAACGTACGATGATATGGTCAATGATTTCTGCCAGCGCCACGGTACGCCAGTCTTTTTCCAGCGGCTGCTCAGCGAGTTTTGACAGTTCGGCTTCGATGGCCTCGACATCCAGCTCTTTACGTGCGGCAGCGCGTGCCAGCGTTTGCTTACCGCCGCAGCAGTAATCCATATCGTATTTACGAAACAGTGCCGACGCACGAGGAATAGAGAGCGCCAGTTCACCTAAAGGTTGATCGCGATAAGACATAGCCGTTACCTCATTCTCAATAATATAAAGTGCATTTTAAATGCAACTTATAAAGAAGGATATAACCCTTTCGGGGCAGAGGATTTTGTGATGATTGTCACGAAAATTTCTTATCTCGTTAAGGTGCTGAATCTTATTGGAAAGGAGAGGAGCGGCGAAAAAAGCCGCGAGACAGGATTAAATAAGCGCACGCTGCTGCCGATAGTTAGACCTCAGACAATACCTGCATATAATAAAAGGCTACAGATGTTCAAACGAATCAAAGTGATAACCTTACTTATCACCGTGTTACTCGCCCTGGGCGCAATGCAGCTCATCTCCGCGGGCGTGTTTATTGGCGCGCTTAACAACGATAAGCAGAACTTTAACGTTTCTCAACTTTCCAGCCAGAACGTGGCCGAGTTTACCGATGCGTGGATTAGCCTGAACCAGGCGCGCGTTACGCTCAATCGGGGCATGCTGCGTCTGCAGGGCACGATGGCCAGCGATATTAACGGCGGTCAGTTGAAGGAACTGGTGAACACGGCGAATCGCCTGCTGGCAGACGCAAAAGAGCATTACGATAAATACTACGCGTTGCCGGAAACGCCGGGTCTGGATGAAAGTCTGGCAGACCGACTGGAAGAACAGTACGGTATCTATTCTACTGCGCTTGCAAAAATGAACGCGCTGCTGGCTGAAGGCAAGCTGGAAGAGATGTTCAAACAGAATGCCGAACAAAAGCAGACGGCCATGCAAGAGGTTTATCAGGAATGGCGTACCGCGCAAACCGCGCTGGCAAATGAGGGCGTTCGGGATAACGAAAATGACTACCAGAAAATTATCTGGTTGTTATCCGCCATACTGTTGATTGTGTTGACCGTCATTATCGTTAGTTGGATTGCCATGCAGCGTGTCCTGCTGAAACCACTCCATGAGGTGATGGGGCATATTCGGCATATCGCTTCAGGTGATCTGACCCACACTATTACCGCTGATGGCCGTAACGAAATGGCGCTATTGGCCCAGAACGTCCGTGATATGCAGCAGGCGCTGGCGAACACGGTCAGCGTAGTGCGTGACGGTGCAGATACTATCTATACCGGTGCGGGTGAAATTGCCGCTGGCAGTAACGATCTCTCTTCACGCACTGAGCAGCAGGCTGCTTCTCTGGAAGAGACTGCTGCCAGTATGGAACAACTCACGGCCACCGTAAAACAGAATGCGGATAATGCGCGACAGGCGACCAGCCTGGCAAAAAATGCCTCGCAGACGGCGCAGAAAGGTGGAGCCGTGGTCGACGGCGTGGTGCGTACCATGGATGAAATCGCTACCAGTTCCAGCAAAATTGCGCAAATTACCACTGTTATCGACGGCATTGCTTTCCAGACCAACATCCTGGCGCTGAACGCGGCGGTAGAAGCGGCGCGCGCGGGCGAACAGGGGCGCGGCTTTGCTGTCGTTGCAGGTGAAGTGCGCACGCTGGCGCAGCGTAGCGCTCAGGCGGCGAAAGAGATTAAGGCGCTGATTGATGATTCAGGGAATCGGGTCAATGCCGGTACGGCGCTGGTGCATGAAGCGGGTGAGACGATGGCGGAAATTGTCAGTGCCGTCACCCAGGTTACCGATATTATGGGCGAAATTGCGTCAGCCTCTGATGAACAGAGCCGGGGTATCGATCAGGTCGGTCAGGCGGTGGCTGAGATGGACCGCGTCACGCAGCAAAACGCCTCGCTGGTGGAGGAATCTGCTTCCGCCGCTGCTGCGCTCGAAGAGCAGGCTGCACGGTTGAACCAGACGGTGGCAGTGTTTAAAGTGTCGCGCCGGATGGCGGCGTAAACGCCTTATCCGGCCTACATGAGATCGTATAGTCCTTGTAGGCCTGATAAGCGCAGCGCCATCAGGCATCCCCCGAAACCGGCACTACCGCCGGTTTTTGCGGTTTTGACCGCACCGCAATCACCACGCCTATTATCAGCAGCGCAATACCGCTTATCGTCAGCAGCGGCGGAAATTCCTTGCGCAGAATAAAGGTGTACAGCAGTCCCGCCAGCGTTTCAAAGACGATCAGCGGGCCGAGGATCACCGTCGGCAGCTTCTGACTGGCGACGTTCCAGCACAGTGCGCCAACCCACGAACATAAGACCGCAATGGCTATCATCAGGCCGATAAACACGCCCGGACGTGGGCCGAAGGGCAGCGCGAAGTCCGGCGTTTGCCCGTTCAGCCACAGGCAGGCGGCAATATAACCGAGCAGGGATACAGGCAGCGTCACCAGTGCCTGGGCCGTCGCCCACATCATTGGGTGCTTATCCGGATTCTCGCGTAGCCAGCGGGCATTACGCAGCGCATACCACGCCCAACACACCACCGAAATCAGCGCCAGCGCGATGCCATAGCCATACCTCCAGCCGCTAAAATCAGGCAACCCCTGACTCAGCTCAGAGATATTCACGCATAGCAGACCCATGCCGATCAGTACCAGCGCAGGAGCCAGGTGCCACCACGATAATTTGCCGTCACGTTGGCTATAAAGCAGGTTGGCGAAGACTGGGATCACGACCGGTAATGTGCCGATGATCATGGTTGAAACGGGTGCGCCGGTACGCTGAATGGCGCTGGCCAGACAAACGTAATAAATCAGGTTGCCCATCAGGGTTAACGCCAGAGCGGTTACCCAGTCTTTGTACGTCAACTGACGCAGTCGTCCGCGACCCAGCCAGGCCAACGGGAGTGCGATCAGCCCCAACGCCAGATAACGCCCCATCGACTGTAATACCGCTGGGTATTCCGGCACGATCAAGGGGCCGACAAAAATTAATCCCCACATCAGCCCGGCCAGCAGGGCATACAACACACCGCTAATCATTTTTGACATCCACATCATTAAACATAGCGCTGAGTGTAGGCAGGGAAAACATCACTGTATTGTATGAGATTGCGCATTAGCGCGAAAAAACCTGCTTCTGATAGCGTACCGGCGTAATGCCGTAGCGATGGGTAAAGGCGCGGGTGAGGTGCGATTGGTCGGTCAGTCCGGTGGCGGCGGCCACATCTGCGGCAGGCATACCGTAGGTAAGAAAACCTTTGGCTCGCCACAGACGGATCGCCATCAGCATCTGGTGCGGCGTGACGTGAAAATGCAATTTGAACTGGCGCTGGAAATGCCAGGGACTGAGTGACGCCACGCGAGCCAGTTCATCGAGGGTCACAGGGTGCATGTAGTTATCGTGCAGGTATTCACGCACGCGTTCGAAGCGATGTGCCCCCTCCGGTAATACCGGTGCATGGCGAGCCAGCGGCTGGAACGTGTCGATCAGATCGAGTAATAATCCTTTTTGTGCCAGCGGATCCTCCGTGTTCCACAGGCCATGGATCAGCGAGCAGATCTGACGCGAACGCAGCGGATCATGACGGGTAACGTCATGGAACCACCAGTGACGAACCCCGGTGACCTCCTCCAGAAGATCGGGTTCAAGGTAGATCATCCGGTAGCGCCAGCCGTCGGCGGTTTCGGCTTCGCCGGTGTGCAGCTCATCGGGATTCATGGTGACGACGGAATGGGCAGGCGCTACGTATTGCGTGCCACGATAGCGAAAACGTTCGGCACCGGCTTCAATCGCGCCGATACCAAACGCTTCATGGGTGTGCGGCTCGAAGGCGTAACGCGAGATGTGCGCATGATACAGCTCAACGCCGGGCACCTGCGCCAGATGGCGAAAGCGGGCGCTGTCTTTCTCATCAATAAACTGCTCAGGTACACCTTGCACGTTTTCTCTCCCCACGCATCATCCTGTCATTATCAGAGAGGATGCGTGGGGATGCCACCACAATTAACTAATTTTTAACACTTACACGATGCCTTTGACGCTGTCAGCCAGCGATGTGGTCGGGCGACCAATCAGTGTGCTCAGCGTATGGCTGTCGTCGAAGAGGCCGCCTTTGGAGGCGCCAACGTCTGAGTCAGCCAGCATGTCCGCCAGTCCGGCAGGCAGACCAAAACCCTTCAGCGCGGCGGCAAAATCGGCTTCACTCAGGTTCTGATACACCACTTTTTTACCGCTCTGTTTTGCCAGTTCGGTAGCCAGTTGGCTCAGCGTCCAGCCGTCATCGCCCGCCAGCTCATAGATTTTACCGGCATGACCGTCTTCGCTGATAACGCGCGCGGCGGCAGCGGCATAGTCGGCGCGGGTCGCCGAGGCGATTTTGCCTTCTCCTGCAGCCCCAATAAACACGCCGTGTTCCAGTGCGGCTGGCGCACTCGCCAGATAGTTTTCGGTGTACCAGCCGTTACGCAGCAGCGCGTACGCGATACCGGATTCAGCCAGCATCTTCTCGGTTGCCACATGCTCATCAGCCAACCCCAGCGGGGAGGTGTCGGCATGTAGCAGGCTGGTGTAGGCGATAAATTTCACGTGAGCGGCTTTCGCTGCGTTAATCACGTTGCGATGCTGCGGGGCACGTTGTCCCACTTCGCTCGACGAGATCAGCAGTAGCTTGTCGATATTCTGTAGGGCAGTTGTAAAGGCGGCTTCATCGCTGTAATCCGCCTGACGAACGGTAATCCCCTGCTGGCTAAGCGCCGTCGCTTTCGCAGGGTTACGCACAATGGCCACAATCTGGCTGGCAGGAACGGTTTTCAGCAGAGTTTCAATAACGTGTTGGCCCAGTTGGCCGGTGGCGCCGGTAATCGCGATCATGGGGTGACTCCTTGGTATTGGTCTTGTGTTTAATCACGCTAACATCTAAGCTAACTTTTAGTAAGTACGCACAAAAAGGTAAGTATGAAAATGGCCACACCAACGCTTTCTCAGCAGTTACGCGATGGTAATTTGTTCGCCGAGCAGTGCCCCTCCCGCGAGGTGTTAAAACACGTCACCAGTCGCTGGGGGGTGTTGATTCTGGTGGCGCTGCGCGACGGTACGCACCGTTTTAGCGATCTGCGCCGTAAGATGGGCGGCGTCAGTGAAAAGATGCTGGCGCAATCCCTGCAGGCGCTGGAGCAGGATGGGTTTATCAACCGGGTATCGTATCCGGTCGTACCGCCGCATGTGGAGTATAGCCTGACGTCGTTGGGTGAGCAGGTGAGCGATAAAGTCGCCGCACTGGCGGACTGGATTGAACTAAATTTGCCGCAGGTTTTGGCGCAGCGGGAAGAGCGGGCGGCGTAAAGTATTGCCGGATGGCGGCTAACGCCTTATCCGGCCTACAGATTACTTCGACGCGTAGGCCGGATAAGACGCTATTGCGTCGCATCCGGCACGAAAATTACTTACTTAAATCCAACTGGTAAATGGCAAAACCAATGTCATCGGTCGCGACTTTTTTCAGTGGATATTGCCCTTTCTCTTTGATAAATGCGGCGGCCTTCTCGGTTGGCGATGTTTCAAAGCGAATATCCAGTTTTGTATCGCTGTGAATCGGCGCCAGACGCCAGTTGTTATCTGCTGCCGGATGTATTTCACCGGCGCGCTTCGTTTCGGCACCTATCCATGCCGCCAGCACCGAGCGGTTTTCATCCGGTGATGCAAACGCGATGTGACTGTCGCCAGTTCCGGCAAACTTACCGCCGTAGGCACGATAGTTATTCGTCGCGACGAGGAAGGTGGCATTTGGATCGACAGGCTTGCCGTTGAAGGTCAGATTTTTAATACGCTCTGCTTGCGGGTTGATAGTCTGGCATTCACCGTCATAGCGGGCGGGTTGCGACACATCAATCTGGTAATTCACGCCGTCAATCACGTCGAAGTTATAGGTACGGAAGCCGTCCCAGTTAATCAACGACTGTGGTTTGCTGCTGTGGATATCAATCTGATTGAACTGCCCGGCGGAACATTCCAGCCACTCTTTCACCTCTTTACCGCTGGCTTTTACGACCACCAGGGTGTTGGGATAGAGATATAAATCGGCGGCGTTACGGAAGGTGAGCTGACCTTTTTCGACTTCGACAAAGCTGGCTGGATCGTTCTTGCGTCCACCGACCTTAAACGGCGCAGCTGCGGAAAGTACCGGCAGTTTCGCCAGGTCCGGATCGCCCTGAATAAAGTGTTCCACATAGGCTTTCTGCGCGTTGTTCACCACCTGTACGGTCGGGTCATCCTGTACCAGCGCCAGATAGCTGTACATATTGTCGGCGGATTTACCGATCGGTTTGCTCACGAATTCACGCGTGGCGTCGTGATCGGCTTTCAGGATCTCAACGATTTTTTTGTCTTCTGCTGCCAGTGATTTTTTCGCTGCCGCGTCATAGATCGGGCGCGCCTCGGCTTTCGCCTGGGTGACCTGCCATTTACCGCTGTCGTTATTCAGCACCAAATCGACTACGCCGAGGTGATCGCCCCACATGCCTGGCATTACCGCCGGAACGCCATTGAGCGTGCCTTTCGCGATATCAGCCCCTTTGATGTTGGCAAAGTCTTTACCGGGGAAAACGGCGTGAGCGTGACCAAACATAATCGCATCCACGCCCGGGACTTCGCTGAGGTAGTAAACGGAGTTCTCCGCCATTGTCTGGTATGGGTCGGCTGAAAGCCCGGAGTGAGCAACTACCACCACCACATCCGCGCCTTTGGCTCGCATTTCCGGCACGTATTTACGTGCGGTTTCGGTGATGTCGTTCACAGTCACTTTACCGCTGAGGTTGGCTTTATCCCAGGTCATAATCTGTGGTGGCACAAAACCGATATAGCCAATCTTCAGCGTCTGCTTGTTCCCTTGCTGGTCGACAACCTCAGTGTCTTTGATCAGATAAGGCGTAAACAGCGGATTTTTGGTCTTAACGTCGATGATATTGGCGTTAACGTAAGGGAACTTCGCTCCGGCTAGTGCGTTGTGCAGATACTCAAGACCGTAGTTGAATTCATGGTTGCCGAGGTTACCCACCGCGTAATCCAGCGTGTTTAGCGCCTTATAGACCGGGTGAGTTTCGCCCGCTTTCAGCCCCTTGGCCGCCATATAATCCCCGAGCGGACTGCCCTGAATCAAATCGCCGTTATCAACCAGCACGCTGTTTTTGACTTCACCACGCGCAGCGTTGATAAGGCTGGCCGTACGCACCAGGCCAAATTTTTCAGTCGGTGTATCTTTGTAATAATCGAAATCCATCATATTGCTGTGTAAATCAGTGGTTTCCATTATCCGCAGATCGACGGTCGCGGCATTCGCGCTGGCTGCAATCAGCGTGGCGAGAAGCGTTGCACTAAACTTAATCATCAGGGGCATCCTTTTAAGATCTAAGCCACAAAAGAAAATGTATATATATCTTCTTGCTTACAGAACTGTGAATCATGACATGAATATAGCGTTTAAAACCGCAGACGCTATCACAGTTGGCGGATCCCCTGACGATCGGGTATAAGTAAAACAACGAGTTAACACCACGAAAGAAACGAGGTGGAGAATGTTAGAACATGTATGCCAGCTTGCACGGAATGCGGGCGATGCCATTATGCAGGTCTACGATGGACTCAAACCGATGGAGATTACCAGCAAGCAGGACGATTCTCCGGTCACGGCGGCGGATATCGCCGCGCACAAGGTGATCCTCGAAGGATTACTGGCGCTGACGCCGGATATTCCCGTTCTGTCTGAAGAAGCGCCTCCTGGCTGGGATGTTCGCCAGCACTGGCAGCGGTACTGGCTGGTAGACCCGCTGGATGGGACCAAAGAGTTCATTAAGCGTAACGGTGAATTTACCGTTAATATTGCGCTGATCGAAAAGGGAAAGCCGGTGCTGGGCGTGGTGTATGCCCCAGTGATGAAAGTGATGTACAGCGCGGAACATGGCAAAGCGTGGAAAGAAGAGTGCGGCGTGCGCAAACAAATCCAGGTTCGTGACGCGCGTCCACCGCTGGTGGTGATTAGCCGCTCGCATGCCGACAATGAGTTAAAAGAGTATCTGCAACAGTTGGGCGAGCACCAGACCACCTCGATTGGTTCCTCGCTGAAGTTTTGCCTGGTGGCGGAAGGGCACGCACAGCTGTATCCGCGTTTTGGGCCCACAAACGTGTGGGACACCGCAGCTGGCCACGCGGTCGCAGCCGCAGCCGGGGCACACGTTCACGACTGGCAGGGAAAACCTCTGGATTACACCCCGCGTGAATCGTTCCTTAACCCCGGCTTCCGCGTCTCTATTTACTGAGCAGTTTGTGCAGCAGGGCGATAACCTGCTGCACCTCATCCTGCGTTAACGCGCCATCTTTTGCCCACTGTACGCGTCCGTCTTTGTCGAGAACGACGATAGCGGAGCTCTCTTCATCCAGTTGCCAGACCTTACGCGCAATGCCATCGCTGTCGACAATAAATTGTGACCACGGGTAGAGCTTCTTATTGCTCTCCAGACTGCTGCGCACAAACATACCGGAGCCTGGGATGGCGTCATCGGTGTTGACGATTGTGGTGGTCTGGTATTTGTCGTGCGGCAGATTGGCCGCTTTGATGGCCTCGATCAACGTAGCATTTTTCTCTTTGGCGGAGGTGCGTCCGGCGATGTGTTGCACAATGCGGACTTTCCCTGGCAGTTGTGCGCTATTCCAGTTTTTGTAGCTAAACTTATCGTTATCGAGGATCAGTTCGCCGCGATCGGCAATACCCACCGGCGGTACGCGCTGGTTGGTTTCAAATTTATGCGCGGAGGCAATCATCGGCAGCAGCAGGCACGACAGCGCCAGCAGTTTTTGTAAGGTCATGGGTTTTCCTTCTTTCTTTATTTTGCAGGTGATCCGACCACTTGGGCCTGGAATTTAATCATATGTGCGAATTATGCTTTTTCCCGCAAGCGCGATGCCAGTTTGCGGACGGGCGCACAAATCCTGTGAAAAATGAAGGCTTATACTGAAGATAGCGAAGCGTTGAAAAGATAATTCTGAATAATTGTAACCTGAAGGTAAATAAACTTATACACGCTGGAAACATCGTTCAGATAGTCTATAGTCATAAGGCATTAAAATTTGCGCCTGAGGATTGTCGGACCGATTGTGGTACCGCAAAGGCGTAACGCTCAGCAGGAGATACAATGAAAATTTTCCAACGATACAACCCGCTGCAGGTGGCGAAGTACGTGAAGATCCTGTTTCGTGGACGGTTATATATCAAGGATGTAGGCGCTTTTGAGTTTGATAAGGGTAAGATTCTTATCCCAAAAGTGAAGGACAAACTGCATTTTTCTGTTATGTCCGAAGTTAACCGTCAGGTTTTGCGTCTGCAGACTGAGATGGCTTAACCAAAGTGCTATGCAGTAGTTAAAAAAACGGCTCCTGATGGGAGCCGTTGATGTTTCTGTAGGCGTTAAGACGCCTTGGTCTCTTCTTTTGCATCCGGCAGCTTTGGTACCAGAACGGTAGGTTTACTGTCCAGGCGCGTCACCAGCAGCTGATCGATCTTGTAGTTATCGATATCCACCACTTCAAATTTGTAGCCAGAATACTTCACCGAGTCGGTGCGTTTCGGGATTTTACGCAGCATGAACATCATGAAACCGCCGATGGTTTCATAGTTGCCGGACTGCGGAAACTCGTCGATATCCAGCACACGCATCACGTCATCAATCGGCGTACCGCCGTCAACTAACCATGAGTTCTCATCACGCGCGACGATCTGTTCTTCCAGCCCCTGGCCGACTAAGTCACCCATCAGCGTCGTCATTACGTCATTAAGCGTAATAATCCCCACCACCAGTGCATACTCGTTCATGATGACGGCAAAATCTTCGCCTGCGGTTTTGAAGCTTTCCAGCGCTTCTGAGAGCGTCAGCGTATCCGGAACAATCAGCGTATTGCGGATCTGCACGCCGCTGTTCAGCGCCATGCTTTGATTTGCCAGTACGCGGTTGAGGAGATCCTTTGAATCAACATAGCCAATGATGTGGTCGATATCTTCATTACAGACCAGAAACTTGGAATGCGGATGTTCCGCCACTTTGTTCTTCAGGCTCTGTTCGTCTTCGTGCAGATCAAACCAGATAACGTTTTCGCGCGAGGTCATTGAAGACGGCACGGTTCGGGATTCCAGTTCAAATACGTTTTCGATTAGCTCATGTTCCTGCTTGCGCAGAACCCCTGCCAATGCGCCGGCTTCGACTACGGCGTAAATATCGTCCGAAGTGATGTCATCTTTACGCACCATCGGGATCTTAAACAGACGGAAAATGTTATTTGCCAGACCATTAAAGAACCATACCAGCGGGCGGAACACGAGCAGACAGAAGCGCATCGGGTTGATGATACGCAAAGCCACAGCTTCTGGCGCAATCATACCGATGCGTTTCGGGGTTAAATCCGCGAACAGGATGAACAGGCCAGTCACCAGGGAGAACGACAGAATAAAGCTTAACTGTTCGGACAGCTCTGGGGCGAAGTATTTCGAGAACAGACCGTTAAATGCCGGTGAAAACGCTGCGTCACCGACGATACCGCCAAGAATAGCAACCGCATTAAGACCAATTTGCACAACGGTAAAGAACATGCCGGGGTTTTCCTGCATCTTCAAAACACGTTGTGCGTTTACGTTGCCTTCATCGGCAAGCAGTTTAAGTTTGATTTTGCGTGATGCAGCAAGCGAGATCTCGGATATCGAGAAAAACGCACTCACGGCGATCAGGCAGAGAATGACTAAAATACTGTTTAACATATCTTATCCGACCGTTAAGGCCAGATCCTCGGAAGGGATAAATTGATAAATTCGTGTGAAATACACATTGAAAACCGGTCCGAAGGGAGTGGACCGGCAATTTCAGGAGCTAGTATAGCGTAAGGTACTGTAAAGCCGCCAGAGGGGGGCGCTTATCCTTGTGGCGGCAGACAAACGCCAATCCCGCCAATGCCACAGTACCCATAAGGGTTTTTGTGCAGATATTGTTGGTGATCGTCCTCGGCATAGTAGAACGGGGTCGCCGTGCTGATTTCCGTCGTAATCTCGCGTTCGTCGCCCGCGGCTGTCATTGCTGCCTGAAAACGCTCCAGGCTGGCGTGCGCGGCGCTCTTCTGCTCCGGCGTGAGCGGATAAATTGCCGAACGATACTGCGTGCCCTGGTCGTTCCCCTGACGCATACCCTGCGCCGGGTCATGATTTTCCCAGAACACCTGCAGCAGTTGTTCGTAGCTGATAACATGCGGGTCATAGACGATGCGCACTGCTTCGGCATGTCCGGTATCGCCGGAACAGACTTCCCGATAGGTTGGGTTCGGCGTGTAGCCACCGGTGTAACCTGCGGCAGTGCTGTAAACGCCGGGCAAAGACCAGAATAAACGCTCCACGCCCCAGAAACATCCCATGGCGAAGAGGGCTATCTCCATGCCGTCGGGCACGTTGGTCATCGAATGCTGATTAACCGCATGCAACGTTGCTACCGGCATCGGGGTGTTGCGTCCAGGTAGCGCATCTGCTTGAGTAACAAGATGCTTTCTATCAAATAAACTCATGGCCGTTCTCCCGAAATCAGTCATTTGGGTTAAGGTTGTAACGAGACGCGTCTTTGCCCACAATAAATAGCGTGAATGCGTCTAGAGTTAAACATAAGAAATATTTGGGTTGTCGTCTGTTTTTCAACTCTTATTGTTGATTTTTTGTTAAGCCGAGGAACGGCATAGTATTTTTTTCCAGGGGTGGGAAAAAAGGATATTCAGGAGAAAATGTGCCACATATCCGTCAGTTATGTTGGGTGGGATTACTGTGCTTAAGTGGCTCCGCCGCCGCTGCGAATGTTCGCTTACAGGTCGAAGGATTATCTGGACCGCTGGAGAAAAACGTTCGTGCGCAGCTGTCCACGATTCAGAGTGACGAAGTCACTCCAGACCGACGCTTTCGTGCGCGCGTTGATGATGCCATCCGCGAAGGGCTAAAAGCGCTGGGCTACTTTGAGCCAACCATTGATTTTGAACTGCGTCCGCCACCGGCGAAAGGACGCCAGGTGCTGATTGCCAAAGTGACCCCCGGTGAGCCGGTGCTGATTGGCGGTACCGAAGTGATTCTGCGCGGTGGCGCACGTACGGATAAAGATTACCTGGATCTGCTGAAAACACGCCCTGCAATCGGCACAGTGCTGAATCAGGGCGACTATGACAATTTCAAAAAGTCACTCACCAGCGTGGCGCTGCGTAAAGGCTATTTCGACAGTGATTTTAATAAAAGCCAGCTCGGGATAGCGCTTGAGCGCCGCCAGGCATTCTGGGATATCGATTACAACAGCGGAGAGCGCTACCGCTTTGGCCATGTCACTTTTGAAGGTTCGCAAATTCGCGATGAATACCTGCAAAACCTGGTGCCGTTCAAAGAGGGCAAAGAGTACGAGTCGAAAGATCTGGCAGAGCTAAACCGTCGCCTTTCGGCAACCGGATGGTTTAATTCCGTGGTGGTGGCGCCTGAATTTGATAAAGCCCGAGAAACCAAAGTACTGCCGCTAAAAGGCGTGGTCTCGCCGCGCACCGAAAATACCATCGAAACCGGGGCCGGCTACTCTACTGACGTGGGACCGCGGTTGAAAACCTCGTGGAAAAAGCCGTGGATGAACTCCTGGGGCCATAGCCTGACCACCAGTGCCAGTATTTCTGCGCCAGAGCAGGTCCTTGATTTCAGCTATAAAATGCCGCTGTTAAAGAACCCGCTGGAGCAGTATTACCTGGTGCAAGGCGGCTTTAAACGTACCGATTTAAACGACACCGAACAGGACTCCACCACGCTCGCGGTCTCCCGCTACTGGGACCTCTCCAGCGGCTGGCAGCGCGCGATTAACCTGCGCTGGAGCCTCGACCACTTTACCCAGGGTAACGTCACTAATACCACCATGCTGCTCTATCCGGGTGTGATGATCAGCCGGACGCGCTCGCGCGGCGGCCTGATGCCTGTCTGGGGTGATTCCCAACGCTATTCCATTGACTATTCGAATACTGCGTGGGGTTCAGACGTTGATTTCTCCGTCTTCCAGGCGCAGAACGTCTGGATCCGTACATTGTACGATAAGCACCGTTTTGTGATGCGCGGTAACCTCGGCTGGATTGAAACCGGTGACTTCGACAAAGTCCCGCCGGATCTGCGTTTCTTCGCCGGGGGCGACCGCAGTATCCGCGGTTACAAATACAAATCTATTTCGCCTGAAGGCAGTGACGGTAAGCTGAAAGGGGCCTCGAAGCTGGCGACGGGCTCGCTGGAATACCAGTACAACGTGACCGGTAAATGGTGGGGCGCGATGTTTGTCGATAGCGGTGAAGCGGTCAGCGATATCCGCAAAAGCGATTTCAAAACCGGTGCAGGGGTCGGTGTACGCTGGCAGTCGCCAGTGGGGCCTATCAAGCTCGACTTTGCCGTCCCTGTCGGCGACAAAGATGAACATGGTTTACAGTTTTACATCGGTCTGGGGCCTGAATTATGAGTTTATGGAAGAAGATAAGCCTCGGGGTACTGGTTTTTATCCTGCTGTTGTTAGGTACCGTCGCGTTCCTGGTGGGGACAACCTCTGGTCTGCATCTGGTCTTCAAGGCAGCTAATCGCTGGGTGCCTGGGCTGGAGATTGGTCAGGTTACCGGCGGCTGGCGGGATTTATCGCTCAAAAATATTCGTTATGACCAGCCCGGCGTGGCAGTAAATGCTGGCGAAGTACATCTGGCCGTGGGGCTTAATTGTCTGTGGAACAGCAGTCTGTGCGTCAACGATCTGTCGCTGAAAAATATCAACGTAGCGATCGACAGCAAAAAAATGCCGCCATCAGCGCCGGTGGAGGAAGAAGACAGCGGTCCGCTTAACCTTTCCACGCCATACCCAATCACGCTTTCACGCGTGGCGCTTAACAACATCAATATCAAAATCGATGACACCACGGTTTCCGTGCTGGATTTCACTTCCGGCCTCAACTGGCAGGAAAAAACACTGACCCTGAAGCCAACGTCATTGCAGGGGCTACTGATTGCTCTGCCTAAAGTGGCGGACGTGGCGCAGGAAGAGGTCGTCGAACCAAAAATTCAAAATCCGCAGCCGGACGAAAAGCCGCTCGGTGAAACGCTAAAAGATCTGTTCTCAAAGCCGGTGCTGCCGGAAATGACCGATGTGCATCTGCCGCTCAATCTCAATATTGAAGAATTTCGCGGCGAGCAGCTGCGCGTGACCGGGGATACGGATCTCACGGTACATAACCTGCTGCTGAAAGTGAGCAGCATTGACGGCAACATGAAGCTGGACGCGCTGGATATCGACTCGAATCAGGGGGCGGTAAAAGCCAGCGGCACGGTGCAACTCACCGACACATGGCCGGTCGATATTACGTTAAACAGCACACTCAACATCGACCCGTTAAAAGGCGAAAAGCTGAAGCTGAAGGTCGGCGGCGCGCTGCGTGACCAACTGGAAGTCGGCGTAAATCTGTCCGGTCCGGTGGATTTGGACCTGCGGGCGCAAACGCGTCTGGCGGAAGCCGGGTTGCCGCTCAATCTGGAAGTGATGAGTAAGCAGATTTACTGGCCGTTCACCGGCGACAAGCAGTTCCAGGCCGATGATATCAAGCTCAAGCTGACCGGCAAAATGACCGACTACACGTTGTCGATGCGTACCGCCGTGAAGGGGCAGGATATTCCTCCGGCCACCATTACGCTGGATGCCAAAGGTAACGAACAGCAGATCAATCTCGACAAACTGAGCGTTGCGGCGCTGGAAGGGAAAACCGAGCTGAAAGCGCTGGTGGACTGGCAGCAGGCGGTCAGTTGGCGTGGGGAGCTCACGCTGGATGGCATCAACACCGCGAAAGCAATCCCTGACTGGCCGTCAAAACTGAATGGCCTGGTGAAAACGCGCGGTAGTCTGTACGGTGGAAGCTGGCAGATGGAGGTTCCGGAGCTGAAGCTGACCGGCAACGTGAAGCAGAATAAGGTCAATGTGAACGGTTCGCTGAAAGGTAACAGTTACCTGCAGTGGACGATCCCGGGCCTGCATCTGGAACTGGGGCGCAACAGCGCGGATGTGAAAGGGGAACTGGGGGTCAAAGACCTCAATCTCGACGCGACGATTGATGCCCCGAATCTGGATAACGCGCTGCCTGGACTGGGCGGTACGGCGAAAGGGCTGGTAAAAGTTCGCGGTACGGTCGACGCGCCGCAACTGCTGGCGGATATCACCGCCCGTGGTCTGCGTTGGCAGGAACTTTCCGTGGCTCAGGTGCGCGTCGAGGGCGACGTGAAATCAGCTGAGCAAATCGCCGGTAGCCTCAACGTGCGTGTAGAGCGGATTGTGCAACCTGACGTGAATATCGGCCTCGTGACGCTCAACGCCAAAGGCAGCGAACAGCAGCATGAGCTGCAACTGCGCATTCAGGGGGAGCCGGTTTCCGGGCAACTGGATCTGGCAGGCAGCTTCGATCGCAAAGAACAGCGCTGGAAAGGGACGCTGAGCAATACGCGCTTCCAGACGCCGGTTGGTCCATGGTCGTTGAACCGTGCGATTGCGCTGGATTACCGTAATCAGGAACAGAAAATCAGCATTGGGCCACACTGCTGGAATAACCCGAATGCGGAACTGTGCGTGCCGCAAACCATTGATGCCGGTGCAGAAGGGCGCGCGGTGGTGAACCTGAATCGCTTCGATCTGGCAATGCTGAAACCGTTTATGCCGGATACAACCCAGGCCAGCGGCGTATTCAGTGGCAAAGCGGATGTGAGCTGGGACACCACCAAAGAGGGGCTGCCGCAGGGACAGGTCACGCTAAGTGGGCGTAACGTGAAGGTCACCCAGAGCGTAAACGATGCCGCGTTACCGGTGGCGTTTGAGACGCTGAACCTGACCGCTGACCTGCACAACAACCGTGCTGAACTGGGATGGCTGATTCGCCTGACCAACAACGGACAGTTTGACGGACAGGTGCAGGTAACAGACCCGCAAGGACGCCGTAATCTGGGCGGTAACGTCAATATTCGCAACTTCAATCTGGCGATGGTGAACCCTATCTTCTCCAGAGGTGAAAAAGCCGCAGGAATGATCAACGCCAATCTGCGTCTGGGCGGTGATGTGCAAAGTCCACAATTGCTTGGACAACTGCAGCTTAGCGGTCTGGATATCGACGGCAACTTTATGCCGTTTGACATGCAGCCCAGCCAGTTAGCCGTTAACTTCACCGGAACACGTTCCACGCTGGCGGGCGTAGTGCGCACGCAGCAGGGAGAAATTAACCTGAGCGGCGATGCCGACTGGAGTCAGATCGACAACTGGCGGGCGCGTGTTGCAGCCAAAGGCAGTCGCGTGCGTATCACCGTGCCGCCGATGGTTCGTCTGGATGTCTCGCCGGATGTGGTCTTCGAAGCCACGCCGAACCTGTTTACTCTTGATGGCAACGTGGATGTGCCGTGGGCACGTATTGTAGTGCACGACCTGCCGGAAAGTGCGGTGGGGGTGTCCAGCGACATGGTGATGCTCAACGACAATCTGCAGCCAGAGAAGCCGCAAAGCGCCGGTATTCCGATCAACAGCAACCTGAACATTCATGTAGGCAACAACGTACGTATCGATGCCTTTGGTCTGAAAGCGCGTCTGACGGGCGATCTGAAAGTTGCACAGGATAAGCAGGGGCTGGGGTTGAACGGCCAGATCAACATCCCGAGCGGGCGTTTCCATGCCTATGGTCAGGATTTGATTGTGCGTAAGGGCGAGCTGTTGTTCTCCGGCCCGCCGGATCAGCCGTTGCTCAACATCGAAGCGATTCGTAACCCGGATGCCACCGAAGACGACGTGATCGCCGGTGTTCGCGTCACCGGCAGCGCCGATGAACCGAAAGCGGAGATCTTCTCTGACCCGGCAATGTCACAGCAAATGGCCCTCTCTTATCTGTTACGTGGGCAAGGGCTGGACAGCGAGCAGAGCGACAGCGCGGCGATGACATCAATGCTTATTGGCCTGGGGGTTGCACAAAGTGGTCAGGTTGTGGGTAAAATCGGGGAGACATTTGGCGTAAGCAATCTGGCACTGGACACGCAAGGGGTGGGTGACTCCTCTCAGGTGGTTGTCAGCGGATACGTACTGCCAGGTCTGCAGGTGAAATATGGTGTGGGTATATTTGACTCTTTAGCGACACTCACGCTACGTTATCGTCTGATGCCTAAGCTATATCTGGAAGCCGTGTCTGGCGTAGATCAGGCACTTGATTTGCTCTATCAGTTCGAGTTTTAGCAATGCGAATATTTGTCTACGGCAGTTTACGAACCAAACAAGGCAACAGCCACTGGATGACCAATGCCCTGTTGCTGGGAAATTTCAGTATCGATAATTACCAGTTGTATAGCCTGGGCCACTATCCAGGCGCGGTTCCGGGGAACGGAACGGTACACGGGGAAGTTTATCGTATTGACAACGCCACGCTGGCAGAGCTTGACGCTCTGCGTACGCGAGGTGGCGAATATGCACGCCAGTTAATTCAGACGCCGTACGGAAGTGCATGGATGTACGTGTACCAACGTCCGGTTGATGGCTTAACGCTGATTGAAAGCGGTAACTGGTTAGACAGAGACCAGTACTGATATATCACTTACGAGAATAAAACAACGCCACCCGAGGGTGGCGTTGTTTTATTCCGGATTTAAAACTCCACGCGCGCGCCGAGGTTATAGCGGCGACCTTCCACCTGCGCGGATTCATTCCATGCAGTTGTCAGTTTCGGATCCTCATCCAGCACGTTGTAGACCCCTGCCATCAACTGCGTGTGCTTATTGAGCTGATAACGTACGCCCACATCAACCATTGTGTAGTCATCGTACTTGTAGTTATTACCGCTGTTGCGGTTACTGCTGCGATAGTTCACCGTACTCCACACGTCGAGACTCTGTGTCGCCGCCCAGGTCAGCGACAGATTCGCCATATGACGCGGGTAGTCGTTCAGCGCGTAGCCTTTGTTGACGCCGCTTTTCTGCTCGCTGTGGTTCCAGGTGTAGTTAGCGTTGGCTTTGATGTCGGCGCTAATTTGCCAGTCGGCATTCAGCTCAATGCCGTATACGTCTGCCTCACTGACGTTAAAGTATTTACTGACGGAATCTGCTTTGTAGCCATTCACCGAGCACTGGTTTGTCGCCGTGGTTTCACAAATAGTTTGTTCAGCGATTTTGTCTTTGAACTGGGTATAGAAGACCGTGCTATCCAGAGCCAGCACATCGCCCGTCCAGTAGAGACCCAGCTCAGAGTTAACGCTTTTCTCTGGTTTCAGGTCGTCATTACCTACCGTCAGGAATGGATAAGGCACGGTTGAGCCGTAAGGGGTGACGAAGTTGCTGGAGGTCGCGCGTAGCTCCGGTTTTTTATATCCTGCCGAAATACCGCCCTTTAGCGCCCAGGCATCGCTGAAGGCCCAGTTGCCGTACATTTTTGGCGTAATATGCGTACCAAAGTTATCGTCCTGATCCATACGCGCCGAAGTAGTCAGGATGAAATCGTCAATACTCCAGCCATCTTCAGCAAACAGCGCCCAGCCGTTGCGGCTGATTTTGGTTACCGGCTCTGAGCCGGGCAGCGTTTTGTTAGCCACATCAAAGCGGTCATTTAACTCTTCGCGGGTAAAATTCGCCCCGATGGTCAGTTTATGGTTGTCGAGCGTGAAGGTGGTTTGCGAATTAGCGACGTAGTTCTCCATCTGCACATACTGCGGGGACTGGCCGTCATAAACGTATTTTGAGCGGCCCTTTTCGTAGTTGATGTAGTTGGTCGTCGCGATGGTGTCATCAGCATACCAGCCGGTATGCGTCAGAGTGGCGGCGTTACGATCGAACAGCCATGACCATGGCGCACCGCGTTTCTGGGTACGGTTTTTCTCCTGCTCGCCGGTGACCACGTTGAGATCGAACAGGTTATTGTCGCTGGCGGCCAGACCCAGCGTCATATCAACGGATTTACGGTTGTGTTTGCCGAAATAGTTATTGCGATCGTCATCGCGACGGTCGAGCCAGTCGGCCGCGACGCTAAGGCCCAGCACATCAGGCACAATCGGCCCCATGGTAAACAGATTCATCTGGCTGGTATTACCCAAATACTGGTGTTCCTGAAGCCAGGTATTCGCCGCAATCGCTGTCGTCCAGTCTTTCGCACCGTACGGTTTTTTGGTTATAACGTTGACCACACCGCCGATGGCATCTGAGCCGTACAGCGAGGACATTGGCCCGCGGATAACTTCAATACGCTCAATGGCCTCCATTGGCGGTAAGAAGTTGGCTTCAGTACCGATATCATGGCCGTAGGGGCGCGATTCACCGGTATTTTGTTTGACGCTGTTGACCATAAAAGCGGTATAGGACGGGTCCATACCGCGGATCATAATGCTACCCGCGTTCATGCCGCTGCTGTTGGTGACCGAGACGCCAGGCAGGTTTTTAATCGCTTCACCGATATTACGATCCGGCTGAATATCCAGCGTTTTACGATCGATAACCGAAATAGTGGCCGGTGCTTCGCGTTTTTGTTGCGAGAACCCGGATGCGGTGATCACCATTTCATCTTCACTATTGCGTGAGGTTTCGGTGAGTTCTTCTGCCTGAGTGGGGAAAATAACACCGCCTGAGAATGCGACGATCCCCGTCAGCGTAATAAGTTGACGCGTTTTCATAATATAAGACACCTGAAAAGTAAAAAATAAAAGCATCACCTTGCAACCCGGAAAAGCTGCAAGGTGTAAGAAGCGTTTTTAATTATTAATATTTAGAGAGATCGACTTTCAGCACGTAGTCGGGCTTCACACCGGTCATTTTTTCCGACTGCTTTACACTGATATACAAGGTGTTAGCATCTGCCGAAAGCGCCAGACTGTTAGGTAACGCCTGGGTTTCGATGCTTTGTTTTACCTGATAGGTTTTGCTGTCCACGATGCTGATACGTTTTGCATTACGGTGGGTGATATACACTTCCTGGCGTTTTTCGTTATATAGCACTGCCAAAGAGTTAATGACCTTAATTGGCGCAATAACCTTGCCAGTATTAATATCGACAACCAGAACATCAGCCAGATCGGGATCTGTCAGAAACGCACGATTATTTTTTGCATCAAGCGCAATATTCAGGAAAAAATGTTTCTTAGCGGGTTCAATGGTAAAACGGTTAATAATTTTATGGCTGGTGGTATCCAGCGTAATCAGTTCATTCCGGCCATTCACGACATACAGGCGATCTTTATCAGCATCAATGGCCATACCGGTCGGGTACTGACCCATGTTTTCAAGGGTGGCAATTTTTTCACGTTTTTGCGTATCCACGACCCAGACAATGCCTTTTTCAGCCACGCCAGAGACATACAGGCGGTGATGCTGTTTATCGAGCACCATTTCACGGGTATGGACAATGTCTTTCGGGTTTTTTGCTTCGCTCAGTTGCAGTATCGCCAACTCGTTACCGCTGCGGGTATCGATGAGCGTGACTGAACCTTCCAGCGTGTTACCGACATACAGCACCTGATTTTCTTCATCCAGGGCAGTGGCAAAGGCACGACGGCTGGTCTTGATGACTTCGGTGGTGGTGAGTTTTTCCAGATCGAGTTTGTAGATAAGCCCGCTGGTTTTGTCTTTATCAAATGACGGAGACGAGGCGGCATAGAGCGTGTTCTGCTGACTATCAACCGCCAGTTCATACACGCCGTTACCGACATCGTGGGTCAGAAAATCTTTTTCAGGTAGCGTCTGCGCCACGCCGGACAGGCTGGTAAATAACAGCGTCGTGACGAGTGCTACGCCGGAATAGTGTTTCAGGGACTTCACAGTGTGGAGGTTCATTGACTTTTATTCACATTTATTTACGTGTTGCGAATGATAATGAGATCTAATCTCATTCGCAAATAAGATGAATAAAATGTGACTACCCAATCTGGTAGGTCAAAAAGAAAGCAGCGGGCTACCGGGAAAATAAAGGGAGGGAAAGTACAGACATAAAAAAACCCTTACTAACCAGAGGCTGGTGTTCAGGGTTTTCAGCGCCGGCGAAATTATTTCTTCGCGCGCTCGAAGGAAGCAACGATTTCAGCTTTAGCGGCTTCAGCGTTGTCCCAACCGTCAACTTTCACCCATTTGCCCGCTTCGAGGTCTTTATAGTGCTCGAAGAAGTGAGTGATCTGCGCTTTCAGCAGGTCCGGCAGGTCGTTCACATCTTTGATGTGATCGTATTCTTTGCTCAGTTTGGTGTGCGGTACGGCAACCAGTTTCGCATCTTCACCGGATTCGTCGGTCATTTTCAGCACGCCAACCGGGCGGCAGCGGATCACTGAACCTGGCTCCAGCGGATACGGAGTCGGCACCAGAACGTCTACCGGATCGCCATCCAGAGACAGGGTGTGGTTGATGTAACCGTAGTTGCACGGATAGAACATCGCGGTGGACATGAAGCGGTCAACGAACAGGGCGCCGCTCTCTTTGTCAACTTCGTATTTGATCGGATCTGCGTTGGCAGGGATCTCGATAACAACGTAGATATCTTCCGGCAGATCTTTACCGGCAGGGACGTTGAGTAAGCTCATGTCTGTTTCCTTTAAATAAGCTATGGCAAACAAGTGGCGGGTATTATAGCCAACTCGCGCTGAATGTCTCCGCTTGTTTTCGATTTCCCTCCTCAGAATTTGGCCTTTTCCTCCTGCGTTAATGACAGAAAAATCCATATCTTCAGCCGCATTTTTCATAGTGAGATGAAAGCGATTACAAAGTTGTGATTAACGTTTTATTTACTTTTTTGAAGTGTGATGTAACGCAATCCGTTACATGCTCAATTGTCTATAGTTTTTTCGCGACGGTTTATTAACCAACAATAATCACCCTACGAGGACGCACTTATGTGGAAGCGCTTACTTTTAGTCACAGCAGTTTCGGCAGCCATGTCGTCTATGGCAATGGCAGCCCCTTTAACCGTAGGATTTTCGCAGGTTGGCTCTGAATCCGGCTGGCGCGCCGCAGAAACCAACGTTGCGAAAAGCGAGGCCGAAAAGCGGGGTATTACGCTGAAAATCGCTGATGGCCAGCAAAAGCAGGAAAACCAGATTAAAGCAGTCCGCTCATTCGTGGCGCAGGGCGTTGATGCCATCTTTATTGCGCCAGTCGTGGCAACAGGTTGGGAGCCGGTATTAAAAGAAGCAAAAGATGCCGACATTCCCGTCTTTTTGCTCGATCGTTCCATCGATGTAAAAGACAAATCTCTCTATATGACTACCGTCACTGCTGACAACGTGCTGGAAGGTAAATTGATTGGCGACTGGCTGATCAAAGAAGTGAACGGCAAGCCGTGTAACGTCGTTGAGCTGCAAGGGACCGTCGGGGCCAGCGTGGCGATCGATCGTAAAAAAGGTTTTGCTGAAGCCATCGCTAATGCACCTAACATCAAAATTATCCGCTCACAGTCCGGTGACTTCACCCGCAGTAAAGGGAAAGAAGTGATGGAGAGCTTTATCAAAGCGGAAAACAACGGCAAGAACATCTGCATGGTTTACGCCCACAACGATGACATGGTGATCGGTGCGATTCAGGCGATCAAAGAAGCGGGTCTGAAACCCGGCAAAGATATTCTCACCGGTTCCATCGACGGCGTACCGGATATCTACAAAGCGATGATTGACGGTGAAGCCAACGCCAGCGTCGAGCTGACGCCGAATATGGCAGGTCCGGCCTTCGACGCACTGGAGAAATTCAAAAAAGACGGCACGATGCCTGAGAAGTTGACCATTACTAAATCGATCCTCTATTTGCCAGATACGGCGAAAGAAGAGTTAGAGAAGAAGAAAAACATGGGCTACTAGCTTTGTTGTCGGTCTTCCGTAGGCCGGATAAGGCGTTACGCCGCCATCCGGCATTTATTGCCAGATGGCGCTGCGCTTATCAGGCCTACGAGACACCGTGATTTCGTACCGGAGGAATGCCATGACCACCGACCAACATCAGGAAATCCTCCGCACCGAAGGATTAAGTAAATTCTTTCCCGGCGTAAAAGCACTGGATAACGTGGATTTCAGTTTGCGTCGTGGCGAGATTATGGCGCTACTGGGGGAAAACGGAGCCGGTAAATCGACGCTAATCAAAGCGCTGACCGGCGTTTATCATGCCGATCGCGGCACTATCTGGCTCGAAGGCCAGCCGATCTCCCCGAAAAATACCGCACATGCCCAGCAACTGGGAATTGGCACCGTGTATCAGGAAGTGAACCTGCTGCCCAATATGTCGGTCGCGGATAACCTGTTTATTGGCCGTGAACCACGGCGTTTTGGCCTGCTACAGCGTAAGCAGATGGAAAAACGTGCCACGGAGCTGATGGCGTCATACGGTTTTTCCCTTGATGTACGCGAGCCGCTGAACCGCTTTTCCGTGGCGATGCAACAAATTGTCGCGATTTGCCGGGCAATAGATCTCTCCGCGAAAGTGCTGATCCTCGACGAACCCACCGCCAGCCTCGATACCCAGGAAGTTGAAATGCTGTTCGGTCTGATGCGCCATCTGCGCGATCGTGGCGTCAGTCTGATCTTCGTCACCCATTTCCTCGATCAGGTTTATCAGGTCAGCGATCGTATCACTGTCCTGCGTAACGGCGGCTTCGTTGGCTGTCGCGAAACCCGCGAGCTGCCACAGATCGAACTGGTAAAAATGATGCTGGGCCGTGAACTGGATACCCATGCGCTACAGCGTGCGGGGCGCACATTGCTGAGCGATAAGCCGGTGGCGGCCTTTAGCGGCTTTGGCAAGAAAGGCACCATCGCGCCGTTTGATTTGCAGGTTCGTCCCGGCGAGATCGTCGGGCTGGCGGGGCTGCTGGGATCCGGGCGAACAGAAACGGCAGAAGTGATCTTCGGTATTAAACCCGCCGACAGCGGCAGTGCGCTGATCAAAGGTAAACCGCAGACCTTGCGATCCCCACATCAGGCTTCGTGCATGGGGATCGGCTTTTGTCCGGAGGATCGTAAAACGGATGGCATCATCGCCGCGGCTTCGGTGCGGGAAAATATCATTCTGGCGTTGCAGGCACAGCGCGGCTGGCTGCGGCCCATTGCGCGGAAGGAACAAAACGAGATTGCCGAGCGTTTTATCCGCCAGCTCGGAATTCGTACCCCCAACGCTGAGCAGCCGATTGAGTTTCTCTCCGGCGGCAATCAGCAAAAAGTATTGCTCTCGCGCTGGTTGCTGACCAAACCACAGTTCCTGATCCTCGATGAACCCACGCGCGGGATCGACGTCGGTGCACATGCCGAGATCATCCGCCTGATCGAAACGCTGTGCGCGGATGGCCTGGCGCTGCTGGTGATTTCATCCGAACTGGAAGAGTTAGTGGGCTATGCCGATCGGGTCATTATTATGCGCGATCGTAAACAGGTAGCCGAGATCCCACTGGCTGAACTGTCCGTACCGGCGATCATGAACGCCATTGCGGCCTAAGGAGACTATGGTGATGCCTCAATCTCTCCCTCAATCCAACACCGCGAAACGACGGTTCCGTTGGCCAAAAGGTATGCCGCAACTGGTGGCGCTACTTCTGGTGCTGCTGGTCGACAGCCTGGTGGCTCCGCACTTCTACCAGGTGATTTTGCAGGATGGTCGCCTGTTCGGCAGCCCGATTGATATTCTCAACCGCGCCGCCCCCGTGGCGCTGTTGGCGATTGGTATGACGCTGGTGATCGCCACCGGCGGCATTGATCTTTCCGTTGGCGCGGTGATGGCGATTGCCGGTGCGACTACTGCGGCGATGACGGTGGCCGGGCACAGTCTGCCGGTGGTGCTGCTTGCTGCCTTAGGCTCCGGAATACTGGCCGGGCTGTGGAACGGGATTCTGGTGGCAATCCTCAAGATCCAGCCGTTTGTTGCGACCCTTATCCTGATGGTGGCCGGGCGCGGAGTGGCGCAGCTTATCACTTCCGGGCAGATCGTCACCTTCAACTCGCCCGAGCTGTCGTGGTTTGGCAGCGGCTCGCTCTTACTGTTCCCCACGCCGGTGATCATCGCGCTGCTGACGCTGGTCGCCTTTTGGCTGCTAACGCGTAAAACGGCGCTGGGCATGTTTATTGAAGCGGTGGGCATTAACATTCGTGCGGCGAAAAACGCCGGGGTGAATACCCGCATCATTGTGATGCTTACTTATGTGCTGAGCGGCCTGTGTGCGGCTATCGCCGGTATTATCGTCACGGCGGATATCCGTGGGGCAGATGCCAATAACGCCGGATTGTGGCTGGAACTGGATGCCATTCTGGCGGTAGTCATCGGTGGCGGTTCGCTGATGGGCGGGCGCTTCAATCTGTTGCTGTCGGTGATCGGCGCATTGATTATTCAGGGGATGAACACCGGGATTTTACTGTCGGGATTCCAGCCGGAACTGAACCAGGTGGTCAAAGCTGTGGTGGTGTTGTGTGTGCTGGTCGTGCAGTCACAACGCTTTATCAGCCTGATAAAAGGAGTGCGTGGTCATGATAAAACGTAATTTACCGCTAATGATTACCCTCGGCGTGTTTGTGCTGGGGTATCTCTACTGCCTGACCCAGTTTCCGGCTTTTGCTTCAACCCGGGTAATCTGCAATATCCTGACTGATAACGCTTTTTTAGGGATTATTGCCGTGGGCATGACTTTCGTCATTCTCTCCGGGGGGATCGACCTTTCCGTTGGCTCGGTGATCGCTTTTACCGGCGTATTTCTGGCGAAAGCGATAGGCTACTGGGGGATTTCCCCGCTGCTGGCGTTTCCCCTGATTTTGCTGATGGGCTGCGCGTTTGGCGCGTTTATGGGGTTACTGATTGATGCACTGAAGATCCCGGCATTCATTATTACGCTGGCGGGAATGTTTTTCCTGCGCGGCGTCAGCTATCTGGTCTCTGAAGAGTCGATCCCAATTAACCATCCGATTTATGACACGCTCTCAAGTCTGGCATGGAAAATTCCTGGCGGCGGTCGCCTGAGCGCGATGGGGTTGTTAATGCTGGGCGTGGTGGTGATTGGCATCTTCCTTGCGCACCGTACGCGCTTTGGTAATCAGGTTTACGCCATTGGCGGCAACGCCACGTCGGCCAACCTGATGGGCATTTCAACCCGTAGCACGACCATTCGTATCTATATGCTGTCTACCGGGCTTGCTACGCTGGCCGGCATTGTGTTTTCCATTTACACCCAGGCGGGTTACGCGCTGGCGGGCGTTGGCGTCGAGCTGGATGCGATTGCTTCGGTTGTTATCGGCGGAACGCTACTGAGCGGCGGGGTCGGTACGGTGTTAGGCACCTTGTTTGGCGTCGCCATTCAGGGATTAATTCAAACCTACATTAATTTTGACGGCACATTAAGTTCCTGGTGGACGAAGATTGCGATTGGTATTTTATTGTTTATTTTTATAGCGTTACAACGCGGTTTGACGGTGCTATGGGAAAATCGTCAAAGCTCGCCAGTAACCCGAGTGGGTACGACAGCAACATCAAAGTAACATCATGATTTTCAATAAAATGTTTAAATACCTAAACTTTTTCCGGTTGTAGTCGATAGGTTCTGTACAGGTCTGTTTTAACCCTACAACCGGAAATATAACAATGCCAAAATCCCTTTCAATTCGATCAAGTTTGTTGGTGTTATTGTCGCTGCTGACGTTCCTTCTGTTACTGACCGGAGGGATGGGGCTATATGCCTCTACTCGTATTATTACTTCATTGATTTACAACACTATTATGAGTGGGGCGATGTTGGCTGCTATCGCGCTGCTGGCCGTGATTTGGTTTATGCTGCGAAATAAGTTTCTCAAGCCGCTGGATAGCATAGTGGAGCAACTGGAACGCCTGGCGACGGGGGATTTGTCGCCGGTTTCGGCGCCGTCGGCCAGCGCCGAATTCAACCGCCTGAACGCTGCAATGGATGAAATGCGCCATGCGCTGGGGGACTCGGTACAACGCGTACGCGATGCCAGTTCGCAAATTGATATTGGTAGCCGTGAGCTGACGGCCGGAAATCAGCATCTGGCGCAACGCACTGAATCGACAGCCACGTCGCTGGAGCAGACCGCCGCCAGCATGGAAGAACTCACGGCGACCGTGAAACAAAATGCGCAGAACGCGGAACAAGCGCATCAGTTGGCAAAATCGGTGTCGGATACTGCCGATCGAGGTAGCGAGATGGTGTGCTATGTGATCGAGAAAATGCGCGATATTTCCGGCAGTTCCAGCCGAATTGCCGACATCCTTAGCGTAATCGATGGTATTGCTTTCCAGACCAACATCCTGGCGCTTAATGCCTCCGTTGAAGCGGCGCGTGCCGGTGAACAAGGGCGGGGCTTTGCGGTTGTCGCAGGTGAAGTTCGAAATCTGGCCAGCCGCAGCGCTGAAGCGGCCAAAGAGATCCGCACGTTAATCAGCGATTCGCACACGCACGTGGGTGAAGGCAGCGAGCTGGCGCAGCAGGCGGGTGAAACCATGGATGAGATTGCGACTGAGGTCATGCGTATGACCAAACTGATGCGTGAAATTGCCAGTGCGTCCCAGGAACAAAGTCGCGGCATTGAGCAGGTGAATATTGCGGTGATTCAGATGGATGAAACGGCGCAGCAAAATGCGGCGCTGGTACAGCAGTCGTCAGCGGCTACCCGCTTGCTGGAAGAGCAGTCACATGCGCTGCTTGAAGCAATGGCGGCGTTTAAGCTACAGACAGCGTAACCGCGCGTAGGCCGGATAAAGGCGTTTACGCCACCATCCGGCAATATCACCGCATTGTGCCGGATGGCTCTTCGCTTATCCGGCCTACACTGTGCTTGTAAGCCGGATGTTGCGCTTACGCGTCCGGGAACTCGCGGATAAAGCGTTCTACATCTTCAACCATATGGTCGTTACCCACGAAGAAGGAGCGGCGCTGGTGCAGGCTTTCCGGGATGATATCCAGAATACGATTTTTACCGTCGCTCGCCTTGCCGCCCGCTTGCTCGGCCAGCAGGGCCATTGGGTTGCATTCATACAGCAGACGCAGTTTCCCTTCCGGGTGGCTGGCGGTGCTTGGGTACAGGTAGATCCCGCCTTTCAGCAGATTGCGATGGAAGTCCGCAACCAGAGAGCCAATGTAGCGCGAGGTGTACGGTCGCTGGGTTGATTTATCTTCTTCCTGGCAGAATTTAATGTACTTCTTCACGCCGTTCGGGAATTTGATGTAGTTACCTTCGTTAATGGAGTACGTGCTGCCTTTCGCCGGGAAGCGCATACGTTCCTGGCTGAGGCAGAATACGCCCAGAGAAGGATCGTAGGTGAAGGCGTGCACGCCACAGCCGGTGGTGTACACCAGCATGGTGGAAGAACCATAAACCACGTAACCCGCAGCAACCTGCTTGTTGCCCGGTTGCAGGAAATCCTCTTCCGTGACCGGAGTACCGACGGGGGTTACGCGGCGGTAAATAGAGAAAATCGTACCGACAGAGACGTTAACATCGATGTTGGATGAGCCATCCAGCGGATCCATTAGCACAACGTATTTAGCGTGTTCACAGCCTTCAAAGACGACGATTTCATCTTCTTCTTCCGAGGCAATGCCCGCCACAATGTCGCGCGCCTTCAGTGCAGCTTTCAGTTTTTCGTTCGCGAACAGATCGAGTTTTTGCTGAACCTCTCCCTGCACGTTCTCAGCACCGCTGGCACCCAGGATATCGACCAGACCGGCCTTGTTGATATCGCGGTGGATGATCTTGGCACCCAGCTTTATTGCCGACAACAAAGCAGTGAGTTCACCGGTAGCATGAGAAAACTCGTGCTGCTTTTCGACAATAAATTCACCTAACGTTTTCATAACCCTTTCCCTGCAATTTATGTGGAGTAAAGCGACCGCAACAATATTAACAAATATTTCCATTGTTGCGCTCAGGTGAATCGCGCCAGCAAACTACGGAATATCCTGAAATGCGTTTCTCAGTTGCCAGACATGTGCGTAAAATGGCTCCCAGATTAAAAAAGGATAGTGACGTATGCGCATTCATATTTTGGGAATTTGTGGCACTTTCATGGGCGGTCTGGCGATGCTGGCGCGCTCGCTCGGTCATGAAGTAACGGGTTCGGACGCCAATGTGTATCCGCCGATGAGTACTTTGCTTGAGAGGCAAGGCATTGATTTAATTCAGGGGTACGATGCCAGCCAGCTCGACCCGCAGCCGGACTTAGTGATCGTCGGCAATGCCATGAGCCGTGGTAATCCGTGCGTGGAAGCGGTGCTGGAGAAGAACATTCCGTACATGTCCGGCCCACAGTGGCTGCATGACTTTGTGCTGCGCGATCGCTGGGTGCTGGCGGTAGCGGGGACGCACGGCAAAACCACCACGGCGGGAATGGCGACCTGGATCCTCGAAGCCTGCGGCTATAAGCCTGGCTTTGTGATCGGCGGCGTACCGGGTAACTTCGAGGTTTCTGCGCGTCTGGGCGAAAGCGGCTTCTTCGTGATTGAAGCGGATGAGTACGACTGTGCGTTCTTCGACAAGCGTTCCAAATTCGTGCATTACTGTCCGCGTACCCTGATCCTCAACAACCTTGAGTTTGATCACGCGGACATCTTTGACGATCTGAAAGCGATCCAGAAACAGTTCCACCACCTGGTGCGTATCGTGCCGGGCCAGGGACGCATCATCTACCCGGAAAACGACATTAATCTGAAACAGACGATGGCGATGGGCTGCTGGAGCGAACAAGAGCTGGTGGGCGAACAAGGCCACTGGCAGGCGAAAAAGTTGACCACCGATGCCTCAGAGTGGGAAGTGTGGCTGGACGGTGAAAAAGTCGGTGAGGTGAAGTGGGGCCTGGTCGGCGAGCACAACATGCATAACGGTCTGATGGCGATTGCGGCCGCGCGCCATGTGGGCGTCGTGCCTGCGGATGCAGCCAATGCGCTCGGTTCATTCATTAACGCCCGTCGTCGTCTTGAGCTGCGCGGTGAAGCCAATGGCGTGACGGTGTATGACGATTTTGCCCATCATCCGACGGCCATTCTGGCGACGCTTGCGGCGTTGCGCGGAAAAGTGGGCGGTACGGCACGCATCATCGCGGTGCTGGAACCCCGCTCGAACACCATGAAAATGGGACTGTGTAAAGACGATCTCGCGCCATCATTAGGCCGCGCGGACGAAGTGTTCCTGCTGCAACCCCCGCATATTCCGTGGCAGGTAGCAGAAGTTGCTGAAGCCTGCGTTCAGCCGGCTCACTGGAGTGGTGATGTGGATGCGCTGGCTGATATGGTAGTGAAAACCGCGCAGCCAGGCGATCACATTCTGGTGATGAGCAACGGCGGATTTGGTGGTATTCATCAAAAACTGCTGGATGGTCTGGCGAAGAAAGCTCAGCAGGAGTAATTCACCTGGTTTTGCGCTGAGCGGGTTGCCCCTGGCCCTGTGGGGATAGGGGGACTTGTTTGAAATGGCCTACTTAATTTGGATACAGTCAGAAGTTTCTGTCTTTCCATCTCGGTGGTGTTAACCCACCGTTGTTTTTATGTGGCCTAAGACGGTTGTAATATCCGCTCAGATACTGCATCACATCTTTCTCTGCTCCGCTTCTGTTTCAGTAGCTGTAGTGGCCGAGTAATATTGGCCACAGTTTTACAGACAAAAAGGATGGTTAGAGACCAGGTGGCAAATCTACAACCCATAGCGATTTTTGAATGTAAAATGCCCGATGAGTTTCATCGGGCATTATCAGGCTGAAAAGTGTCAATTTCTACCAGGATTAGTAACCTAAATAGTTAAACACAATTGATTAGAAACCAAAACTCAAGCCAACCGCAACACCAGTATTGTGTTGGGTATCAAGAGAGGCCTTCGCAGAAAGAGTGGCATTCTTACCAACATTATAATACGCACCAGCAGCCATGGATTGTTCACCACCAAATGTAGCTGCGCCCATACCGAAGTTGAAATCATAGCCAAATTTTTGTGGAATTGCAGTCATCGCCATTGCGCCAGCAATACCTGCTTTTGCTTGTTTATCGTTATCATCAATTTTGTTATCCAGGTTATTTACTCGGCCATCAAGTTGGGAGAACTTGTTATCGGTATAATTGTTTGCCTGGGTGAGCGAATTATCGACATACGCTTTACCATCTGCGCGATTTTTGGCTGAAGTTGTATCGGTGTAAGCATAAGAAGTGCTGATTGCATCTGCTTTTGCGACATCAGTATAACTATTTGCCGTCGCAATCGCTTCGTTTTTAGCCGTTGCAGTGGTGGTGTCAGTATAGCTGTTGGCAGTGCTGATAGCGTCCTGCTTAGCGACATCAGTATAACTATTTGCCGTCGCAATCGCTTCGTTTTTAGCCGTTGCAGTGGTGGTGTCAGTATAGCTATTGGCAGTGCTGATAGCGTCCTGCTTAGCGACATCAGTATAACTATTTGCCGTCGCAATTGCTTCGTTTTTAGCCGTTGCGGTGGTGGTATCAGTATAGCTGTTGGCGGTGTTGATAGCGTCCTGCTTAGCGACATCAGTATAGCTGTTGGCGGTGTTGATAGCGTCCTGCTTAGCGGTATCAGTATAGCTGTTGGCGGTGTCGATAGCGTTCTGTGTAGCGGTATCAGTATAGCTGTTGGCGGTGTCGATAGCGTCCTGCTTAGCGGTATCAGTATAGCTGTTGGCGGTGTCGATAGCGTTCTGTGTAGCGGTATCAGTATATGATTTACTGTCAGCAGTGCTGTTTGCGATATCTTGAGATAAACCAGTTGCAACATCGTCTACGTGATTGCTCAAATCACTAATAGAACTGGTGTTAGCGGCGATATCTGCAGTGTTGGCCGTGGTACGGGTATCAAGGTCTGCGATGTCCGAGGCGTTATCGGCAATAGCGCTGGTATTGGCTGCTATGTCTGTAGTGTTGGTTGCAGTTGCCGCAGTGTTGGCTGCTATGTCTGTAGTGTTGGTTGCAATTGCCGCGGTGTTGTCTGTCGTACGGGTATCAAGGTCTGCGATGTCCGAGGCGTTATCGGCAATAGCGCTGGTATTGGCTGCTATGTCTGTAGTGTTGGCTGCAGTTGCTGCAGTGTTGGCTGCTATGTCTGTAGTGTTGGCTGCTATGTCTGTAGTGTTGGTTGCAATTGCTGCAGTGTTGGCTGCTATGTCTGTAGAGTTGGCTGCAGTTGCCGCAGTGTTGGCTGCTATGTCTGTAGTGTTGGTTGCAATTGCTGCAGTGTTGGCTGCTATGTCTGTAGTGTTGGTTGCAATTGCCGCGGTGTTGTCTGTCGTACGGGTATCAAGGTCTGCGATGTCCGAGGCGTTATCAGCAATAGCGCTGGTATTGGCTGCTATGTCTGTAGTGTTGGTTGCAGTTGCCGCAGTGTTGGCTGCTATGTCTGTAGTGTTGGTTGCAATTGCCGCAGTGTTGTCTGTCGTACGGGTATCAAGGTCTGCGATGTCCGAGGCGTTATCGGCAATAGCGCTGGTGTTGGCTGCTATGTCTGTAGAGTTGGCTGCAGTTGCCGCAGTGTTGGCTGCTACTTCCCCTTCCAGGGTTTGAGTGGCAGCTGTCACTGCATCATCAACATATTTCTCGGTTGCATTATCGTCAGGCCCAGCAAAAACAACACTCGGTAATAATGCGCATGAAATAACAATAGTAAGCGCGCTACGTTTAAAATTCATAAGTGATAATCTCCGTATATATTATTGTAAAATAACAAGGGCAATATTGATTTATTCCTAATGAGATGAGGTTGCTCTAATACTATAAATCCTTGTTATGTGTAATAAGGTTTCTGCATCTAACGTCACGCGGATTATAAAATTATCATTTGTTAGTTCAATTTTATTATTTATTATGGATGTGATTTTTTTGTTTTTTTTTGTATTTAAAAACAATGGGTAATATCTTTTTTTTAAGGATTTTCTTGTTGTTTTTTTGGGATTTATGCCCGAAAACTGGATGTGGATATATAAAATAAAGATAATTATTGTTTTGATGAATTTATTTCTTGTGTGAATTTTTTATGTGTCACATATTAGTGGTGTATTTATTGTTGGCTGTATAATAAGTTGGTTTGAATATGAATGTTATATGTATATATTTGTCTTGATATATACAATTAGAGGGGGAAGTATGTGAGGTGATTTGATCTATATTAAAGGCTCTGGTATAAAGTTGGACTGCACCCCAATAGTTGGACGCTCCAGTTCTTTATGGCAAATCCAAAATATTCCCTCGGAACCAGATAGTCTGTAGTCAGACGCTACCTCTCCGGTATTGATGGTGTTACCTAAAAAACAACAATTATTCTCCTGAATTTCGGAAAGCTGTTGACTGAGCTTCACTCTGTGAAGAACTTACGATGCGCGAATCAGCGGCACGATTTCACATCTCAAATGAAAGTGTTGTCCCGTACTGGGTTAATGTGTACAAATTCTAAGACCAGAAAGGACTTCTGAGTATAAAACGCGGCTGGGGCAAACCAATGTCAAAACAATCAATAACATCCCCACTTACCGATGCGGGACTGGAAAAGCTCTATCCCGAAGAATTACGGGCTGAACTCCGTTATTTGCAATATCCATTACTACACCTACGAGCGGATGAGTTTTAAAATACAAGGCCTGAGCCCGGTAGAATACCGAACCCAAGCCCTGAAAGCCGCTGTCCCATTTTATGAGTGCAGACTATAACCCTGAGCCTTTTGTTAGGCTTCGTTTTCCGCCAGTTCACGCAGATACTGGAAGATCTGACGTGCTGATTTCGGCGGCTTGTTGCCTTCTTTCTCTTTCTTCGCGTTACGAACCAGAGAGCGAAGCTGCTGGCGATCGGCGGTTGGCCACAGGTTCAGCACCTCTTCTACAGCATCATCACCTTCGACGATCAGGCGATCGCGCAGTTGCTCAAGCTTGTGAAACAGTACAACCTGTTGGTTGTGACGGTTTTTCAGCTTGTCCAGCGCCTGACGGATAGGATCAACATCGCGCTGGCGCAACATTTTGCCAATCAGCTGCAGCTGACGGCGGCGACCTTCCATCTTAATCCGCTGGGCCAGCTCAATCGCGGCACGTAAATCCGCATCGAGCGGGATTTTATCCAGCGCGTTTTTCCCCAGTTCGACCAGTTCCACACCCAGGCGTTTTAACTCCTCGGCGTCACGTTTAATTTCACTTTTACTGACCCAGATAATTTCATCGTCTTCGTCTTCGATGTCATCACCGGGAACGTCGTCGAGCCAGTCTTCGGGCTGCTTAGTCATGTCAGGCTCCTTAAAAAAAGAGGCTAATGTTACCAGTTAAGATGCGCACTGAAAAACGGTTCTCTGTTAGACTTCAGAGAAACTCTCTCTACATTATGGCATTTGCGATGAAAGTAATCTCACAAGTTGAAGCGCAGCGTAAGATTCTGGAAGAAGCGGTCTCGACGGCACTGGAATTAGCGTCAGGTAAGTCGGATGGCGCGGAAGTCGCTGTAAGCAAGACCACGGGTATTAGCGTCAGCACCCGTTATGGTGAAGTGGAGAACGTCGAATTCAATAGCGATGGCGCGTTGGGGATTACGGTTTACCACCAGAACCGTAAGGGCAGCGCATCGTCCACCGATTTAAGTCCGCAGGCGATTGCCCGTACCGTGCAGGCCGCGCTGGATATCGCCCGTTACACTTCACCGGATCCGTGCGCAGGCGTGGCGGATAAAGACCTGCTGGCCTTTGATGCGCCCGATCTGGATCTGTTCCACCCAGCTGAAGTCTCCCCTGACGAAGCTATCGAACTGGCGGCGCGCGCTGAACAGGCAGCGTTGCAGGCGGACAAACGCATCACCAATACCGAAGGCGGCAGCTTTAACAGCCACTATGGCATCAAAGTGTTTGGTAACAGCCACGGCATGCTGCAGGGCTACTGCTCCACACGACATTCCCTTTCCAGCTGCGTGATCGCGGAAGAAAATGGCGATATGGAACGCGATTACGCTTACACCATTGGCCGTGCGATGGGTGATCTGCAAACGCCGGAATGGGTGGGGGCCGACTGTGCGCGCCGCACGTTATCGCGCCTGTCGCCGCGTAAGCTCTCCACCATGAAAGCACCGGTTATTTTTGCCAACGAAGTGGCGACCGGACTCTTCGGACACCTGGTCGGCGCGATTGCCGGTGGTTCGGTGTACCGCAAATCGACCTTCCTGCTGGATTCGCTGGGCAAACAAATTCTGCCGGAATGGCTGACCATTGAAGAGCATCCGCACCTGCTGAAGGGACTGGCGTCGTCGCCATTCGACAGTGAAGGGGTACGGACTGAGCGCCGTGACATCATTAAAGACGGCGTGCTGACTCAATGGCTGTTAACCAACTATTCCGCACGTAAGCTGGGGCTGAAGAGCACCGGGCATGCGGGCGGGATCCACAACTGGCGAATTCCGGGACAGGGTCTAAGCTTCGAGCAGTTGCTCAAAGAGATGGGCACAGGCCTGGTGGTGACTGAGCTGATGGGGCAGGGCGTGAGCGGTATTACCGGAGATTACTCGCGCGGCGCGGCGGGCTTCTGGGTTGAAAATGGCGAAATTCAGTACCCGGTGAGCGAAATTACCATCGCCGGTAACTTAAAAGATATGTGGCGAAATATCGTCACCGTCGGTAATGATATTGAAACCCGCAGCAATATACAGTGTGGTTCGGTACTGTTGCCGGAGATGAAGATCGCCGGGCAGTAATACTCGTTAATGCGTTAATTTTTAATAATAAAAAAGGAAGTGAGCAATGCGTAAACACCTGTTAGCGATCGTCGCGGCTTCAACGCTGGTTCTTGGTTCTTCTGCGTTTGCAGCCGATCTTGAAGACGACATGGGGATCCTCAACGACAACCTGAAGATCGTTGAAAAAACGGATAACGCGACCGAGCTAAAAGATGCGTTAACCAAAATGCGTACAGCTGCGCTGGATGCACAAAAGGGAACGCCACCGAAGCTGGAAAGCAAATCCCCTGATAGCCCGGAGATGAAAGATTTTCGTCACGGTTTTGACACGCTGATCGGTCAGATTGATGGCGCGCTTAAGCTGGCGAATGAAGGTAAAGTCTCAGAGGCGAAAGCCGCAGCGGAAGAGCTGAAAACAACCCGCAACGCTTACCACAAGAAGTACCGCTAATGTGTTGTATCCGGCCTGTGTAGTCCGCAGGTCGGATAAACCGTCATCGCGTCGCTATCCGGCAACACCATTCCCCATAAGTAAACGCTATACCCATCACATTTTTTCATTTTTATCACCCACGCATTGTTCGTTCTGCCCTCCACTTTCCTTGTTCCTCATGCGATCTCAATCACATTATTCCAGCGATAAATCGTGAACCCGACCCGTTTTGCGGCACAGATCACTGTCGCTGCGTCCCTTTCCACTTCGAAGTGGAAAACAACTCGCTACAAACTTTTAACCTCCACCGCTACTTTACCCTCAGAGCCATTAGTGGGGTAAGACGAGTGAATAACGGAGCTGTAATGAATGACATGGGGGAATCGGTGGAACTGGCCGACCGCATGCTGGCGCAGGTGTATGCCTTGCTGCGTGAATGCCACATTATTCCCAACGCAGTACAAGAACAGATGCTGACGTCGCATGTTCGCGCCATGGCGCACCGCTCGGTAACGGGTGAACCCTTACCTGAAGTCGATGCCAGCTTGTTTGATGAAATTTCTGCCGAATCAATGGCGCTTGCCCGCGACGTCGTCGCCGAGTTTGGCAATCTTCCTGAGGAAGAGGCCTGGCTGCTGTCGGTGCACTTCGAAGTCGCGAAAGACAACCTTTAAGGAGCAAAAGATGGAACAGATTACCGTAGTGATTGGCGATCGTCTGGGTAAAGGCCAGAAAGTGGCGGCAGGCGTTGAGAAAGCGGGTGGCCGTGCGGTTGTGGTACCGGGCGTTGCCGCTGATATGAAGCTGGGTGATGTGATGAAAGCGGAAAACGCCACCTTTGGTATCTCGTTTTGCGGCAGCGGCGGGGCGGGGGCGATTACCGCGCAGACCAAATACGGCTACAAGGCGAAATACGGCATGCGCTCGGTTGATGAAGGCGTAACGGCCATCAACGAAGGTTGCAACGTGCTGGGGTTCGGCTTTATGGACAAAGAAGAGCTCGGCGAGCGCCTGGTACAGGCGTGGCAAAAGAAACACGGCGCTTAAGTATGAAAGAGCAATTCACCACCACGGTGAGAGTCACTGGCAAGGGCGAGGCTAAAGCGCGCGCCTTTGCCGATGCCCTGAACCACGTTCAGGCTGCGGTGATGAAAGCATCGTCGCATATCTTACTGCGTATTGAGCCACAGGATGTGCAGGTTGTTCAAGCACGTGAAACGGTGCGCAAAGAGGCGTTTTTATTTCTCTTTCTGCGCCGGGAAAGACGCACCTTCAGCGTGGAGCTGGATGTGACCGTCAACGTGACTGCCATCAATCTCGACAAGGTGGATTTCGTTACGCAACGCTGATTCTTTATTAAAAGGCATAAATATGTTCCTGATAATATTAATAAAATCGCTCATCATTGGTGGCCTGGTTGGCGTCGGTGTCGGCGCTGGGGCTGCACGCATGTTTCATGCGCCTACCACTCAAGGGATGGGCGCGTTTCGTACTCTGGGAGAACTGAATTCCTGCGAAGGGGATCCGGCTTCTCACTTCTCGTTCGGCCTGGGCTTCTTCTTTAACGCCTGGGCTTCTTCCGTTGCGGCGGGGGCGTTCACGCAGGATGTCGACCATCGCATCATCCCCAACTGGGGCGCCGCCGCGCTGATGGTTAAAAACCGCAACGTCGGTGAAACGTTGCACGATCCCAAGCGCATGGCGATTGCCTGTGGTGTTATCGGGATGATTGTCGTGACCTTCCTTAACCTCACCGCGTCATCCGTACCGGAAGCGCTGCAAGTTACCGCCGTTAAGGTGCTGGTTCCTGCAGCCAACCTGCTGGTCAACACGGTAATGCCGGTGATCTTCTGGCTGGCGGCGATCGATGCCGGTAAGAAATCAGGCTTCTGGGCCACCGTCTTTGGCGGCGCGGCGCAACTGATTATGGGTAACGCTGTCCCGGGTCTGGTCCTTGGTATTCTGATCGGTAAAGGCGTGGAAGAGAGCGGCTGGAACCACGTTACCAAAGTCATGATGGTGGCTATCGTCGCGCTGTTTGTCCTGAGCGGCTTCTTCCGCGGCTTCGATATGAAGATGATCGAATCCTTCCATCTGACCGTGCCGAACTGGTTGGAACTGATCCACAACTCACTCAGCGGCAAATAACGGAGGCCATCATGGAACAAAATAAAGGTTTTTGGTTTGCCGACTGGTCGTTCCCGATCTTCGTTGGCCTGCTCTCTTCCGGCGTTTTTGCCGGAACGCACATGTACTACCTGTACGGTATCGGCGCATTTAACGAAGTGGCTTTTGTGGCGATGCTAAAGGCGGGAATGGACACCGGCTCTTACGGGGCGGTGGCGGCATTTGGCGCAAGCTTCCTGTTTGCCCGCATTATTGAAGGTTCGCTGGTGGGGATTCTGGATATCGGCGGCGCGATTCAGACCGGAGTCGGATTAGGTGTTCCGGCGCTGCTGCTGGGTGCGGGCATTATCTTCCCGGTTGCCAACTTCGCCGCCTCTTTGGTCACCGGCCTGGTGATTGGCCTGGCGATTGGCTACATCATCATTCTGGCGCGTAAGTTCACCATCAATCAGAGCGATTCAACCTACGGGGCGGACGTCATGATGGGGGCCGGTAACGCCTCTGGCCGCTTCCTCGGGCCATTGATTATCCTCAGCGCGATGACGGCTTCTATCCCTATCGGCATCGGTTCACTGGCGGGCGCGCTGCTGTTTTACCTGTGGCAAAAACCGATCACCGGCGGGGCGATCCTCGGCGCGATGATCCTCGGTTCCATCTTCCCGATTGCCATTAGCTAACTGTTGATTTGTAGGCCGGATAAGGCGGTTACGCCGCCATCCGGCAAAGGAGAGAGCGATGTTTGATTTACTCCTGCGCGGTGCGCGCCTCGTTGACGATACGGTGAGCGATATTGCGCTGAAAGACGGCAAAATTGCGGCATTAGGCAACGTTGATGGTTCAGCGCTGAAAACTATTGAGCTCGGCGGCGAGTGCTACGTCAGTGCAGGCTGGATTGATTCCCACGTTCACTGTTATCCCAAATCCCCGATTTATCACGACCAACCGGACAGCGTCGGTATTGCGACCGGCGTTACCACCGTCGTGGATGCGGGCAGTACCGGGGCGGATGATATCGACGATTTTTACACCCTGACCCGGGAAGCGGCGACGGAAGTGTATGCGCTGCTGAATATCTCCCGCGTTGGGCTTATCGCCCAAAATGAGCTGGCTAACATGGCCAACATTGACGCTGATGCGGTGCGGCAGGCGGTGAAACGCCACCCTGATTTTATCGTCGGCCTGAAGGCGCGCATGAGCAGTAGCGTGGTAGGTGTTAACGGCATCACCCCGCTGGATCGTGCCAAAGAGATGCAAAAAGAGAACGGCGACCTGCCGCTGATGGTGCACATTGGCAACAACCCGCCGAATCTCGATGAGATCGCCGAACGCCTGAGTGCGGGCGACATTATTACCCACTGCTACAACGGTAAGCCGAACCGTATTCTGACGCCGCAAGGCGAGCTGCGCACATCTGTCACGCGGGCGCTGCAACGCGGCGTGCGTTTGGACGTTGGTCACGGTACTGCCAGCCTGAGCTTTGCGGTAGCAAAACGCGCTATCGGTCTTGGCATTTTGCCGCACACCATCAGCTCCGATATTTATTGCCGCAACCGTATCAGCGGTCCGGTGTTCTCCCTGGCGAATGTGATGTCGAAATTTCTCGCCATGGGGATGTCGCTCCCACAGGTCATTGAGTGCGTGACCGCCAATGCCGCTGACGGCCTGCGTCTGAAACAGAAAGGGCGACTGCAGCCTGGTCTGGATGCCGATTTGACCCTCTTTACGCTTAAGCGCCAGCCAACCGTGCTGGTAGATGCCGAAAACGACAGCCTGCAGGCTGAACAACTGCTGGTGCCGCTTGCCGCCATACGTGCGGGCAAGGGCTATATGACCGAACAAGGGAGCGCGGAACATGCCTTCGATTTTTGAGAAATACAATTTAAAACAGGTAATTAACACATCAGGCCGCATGACGGCGCTCGGTGTTTCCACGCCGCGACCAGAAGTGGTTGAGGCCGCAATGGCGGGGATGAATCAGTACTTCGAAATGAAAGATCTGGTCAATAAAACCGGCGACTACATCGCGAAATTACTGGAAGTGGAAGGGGCAACCGTTGTCTCTTGCGCCTCGGCGGGAATCGCCCAGTCGGTGGCTGCGGTGCTGGTTAAAGACAGCGACTGGCTGCTGGAAAACCTGCACGTTACGCCCATCGAAAACAACGAAATTGTGCTGCCCAGAGGCCACAACGTCAACTTTGGTGCACCGGTAGGCACCATGGTGGCGCTCGGCGGCGGTAAGCTGGTGGAAGCGGGCTATGCCAACGAATGTTCCGCAGCACAGCTGGCGGCGGCCATTACACCGCGTACAGCGGCGATTCTGTATATCAAATCTCACCACTGCGTACAGAAAAGCATGCTCAGCGTGGAGCAGGCCGCGGTGGTGGCGCGCACGCATAACCTGCCGCTGATTGTGGACGCAGCGGCGGAAGAAGATTTGCAGTGCTACTACCGCCTTGGTGCAGACCTGGTGATTTACAGCGGCGCAAAGGCGATTGAAGGGCCAACCAGTGGACTGGTGATTGGCAAAACCCAGTACGTTGAGTGGGTGAAACGCCAGACGGCGGGGATCGGCCGGGCGATGAAGGTGGGCAAAGAGGGGATTCTTGGCCTGACCTGCGCTATCGAACTGTATCTGAACGCCCAGAAAGAGAGCGGCGCGGAGATGGTCGAGAAAATGACGCCGTTCATTAATGCGTTGAACCAGCTGCACGGCGTGAGCGCCCGCGTGGTGTGGGACAGCGCAGGGCGCGACATCGCCCGTACGGAAATTAAGTTTGACGAAGCGGTAACCGGGATCGCCACGGGCGAACTGGTTGAAGCCCTGAAACACGGCGAGTACGCGATTTACTTCCGTGGGTACAAAGCCAACGAAGGCATTATCGAAGCCGATGTGCGCAGCGTGGATCGCGCGCAGCTGGAAATTGTGGCCCGTCGAATTGGTGAAGTGATTTCGCAGGAGAAAAACGCATGAAACTGACCCCTAACTTTTATCGCGACCGCGTCTGCCTGAACGTGCTGGCTGGCTCCAAAGAAAATGCGCGGGATATTTACGCGGCGGCGGAAGGACACGTGCTGGTCGGCGTGTTGTCAAAAAATTACCCGGATGTCGCAAGCGCGGTCGCGGATATGCGTGAATACGCGGCGCTTATCGACAATGCGCTCTCCGTGGGGTTGGGGGCGGGCGATCCAAACCAGTCGGCGATGGTCAGTGAAATTTCCCGTCAGGTACAGCCGCAGCATGTTAATCAGGTCTTTACCGGTGTGGCGACCAGTCGCGCGCTGTTGGGCCAGCAGGAGACGGTGGTCAACGGTCTGGTCTCGCCAACCGGCACGCCGGGCAGGGTGAAAATCTCCACCGGGCCTTTGAGCAGCCAGACGCCGGACGGCATTGTGCCGGTAGAAACCGCGATTGCGCTGCTCAAAGATATGGGCGGTAGCTCGATTAAATACTTCCCGATGGGCGGCCTGAAATGCCGTGACGAGTACATCGCCGTCGCGCAGGCCTGTGCCCGGCATGACTTCTGGTTGGAGCCTACCGGGGGTATCGATCTGGATAATTTCACTGAAATCCTGCAGATCGCCCTGGATGCCGGAGTGCGCAAAATCATTCCTCACATCTATAGTTCGATTATTGATAAGGTGAGTGGTAACACCCGCCCGGACGACGTGCGCCAGCTGATGGCGATGACCCGGGCCTGCGTAGGCTAACTGACAGATGAGGAGACTGACGTGCGATTCCCCAACCAACGTTTAGCGCAGCTGTTTGGCATGCTGCAAAACGAAGCGCTTCCACAGGACGAGCTGGCGCAGCGGTTGTCGGTTTCCACACGCACCGTACGGGCGGATATCACTGCGCTAAACGCGCTGCTTACTCAGTACGGCGCGCAGTTTGTTCTCAGCCGGGGCAGCGGTTACCAGCTTAAAATTGACGACCCGGTAAGTTATCACTCTCTGCAAACGCAGCAGCCTGAAACGTTGCTGCGCATCCCGCGAACCAGCCAGGAGCGGGTACACTGGCTGGTGGTCCGTTTTCTGACGTCGGCCTTTTCACTGAAGCTTGAAGATTTAGCTGATGAATGGTTTATCAGTCGTGCGACGCTGCAAAACGATATGGCCGAAGTTCGTGAACACCTGCAACGTTATCGTCTGACGCTGGAAACGCGCCCCCGTCACGGCATGAAGCTGTTTGGCAGCGAGATGGCGATCCGCGCCTGTTTGACCGATCTGCTGTGGGCGCTGGCGCAGCAGGATCCGCAGCACCCGTTAGTGATGCAGGAGGCGCTGAATGCCGGGATCTCTGAGCAGCTACAGCCTGTTCTGCAGGACATTTTTGCCCGTTTCCATATTCGTCTGACCGATGAAGGCGAGCTGTTTTTACGCTTGTACTGCGCGGTGGCGGTACGGCGGATTAGCGAAGGGTATCCATTGCCGGAGTTTGCCGCAGAAGAAACTGAACAGGCGGTGTGCCAGGCGGCAAGAGAGATTGCGGGGATTTTGCACCAACTGGCAGACAAGCCGCTTTCCGTGTATGAAGAAAACTGGCTTCAGGTACACATTGCCGCCCGTCAGGTACAGGAGATTGCGCCCAGCGCCATCAATGCCGATGATGACGAAGCGCTGGTCAATTACATCCTGCGCTTTATCAACACTCAGTACAACTACAACCTGTTGAATGACAAACAGTTGCATGCCGATCTGCTGACACATATTAAGACGATGATCACCCGCGTGCGCTACCAGATAATGATCCCCAATCCGTTGCTGGAAAATATTAAACAGCACTACCCGATGGCATGGGATATGACGCTGGCCGCCGTCTCGGGTTGGGGGAAATATACGCCGTATATCATCAGTGAAAATGAGATCGGCTTTCTGGTTCTGCATATTGGCGTTGGGTTAGAGCGTAGTTACAACATCGGTTACCAGAGGCAGCCGAAAGTTCTGCTGGTATGCGATGCCGGAAATGCGATGGCGCGGATGATTGAAGCGGTGCTGGCGCGTAAGTATCCGCAGATAGAAATCGTCGATACCGTCACGCTGCGTGACTACGAACAGCGGGAAAGCATTAGCGAAGATTTTGTTATCTCTACCGCGCGGATCGGTGAAAAAGATAAGCCTGTAGTGATGATTGCGCCGTTCCCGACCGATTATCAACTGGAGCAAATTGGCAAACTGGTGCTGGTGGACAGAACCCGCCCGTGGATGCTGAACAAGTTTTTCGATGCCGCCCACTTTCGCGTGATCGACGGCACCATGGATCAGCAGACGCTGTTCAAAACGTTATGCTATCAGTTACAGGATGAAGGTTTTGTCGACGCGGAGTTTCTTGATTCAGTGGTTGAACGTGAGGCCATTGTCAGCACCATGCTGGGCGACGGCATCGCGCTGCCGCACGCCCTCGGTCTGCTGGCGAAGAAAACGGTGGTCTACACCATCCTCGCCCCGCAGGGTATTGCATGGGGCGATGAAACGGCACACGTGATTTTCTTGCTCGCCATTAGCAAAAGCGAATACGAAGAAGCGATGGCGATCTACGATATTTTCGTCACCTTCCTGCGTGAACGCGCGATGACGCGGCTCTGCGCATGCCAGAATTTCAGTGAGTTCAAAACCGTCGCCATGGAGTGTGTGAGCCGTTTTTGAGAGGCGGAAAACAGAATATTAACCGCCTGGAGATCAACGCAAATGATGCACAACCTGGTTGCTGCTGCCGCGCCAGATTAGCGCCGGGTCTTTGAGATCCTGCACGTATTTGCCATCGACCAGCACGTTGATGAGATCGACCACCTGCATTTGTGCAGCGTTGAGTTCATCGAGCTTGTAGCCGGTCCACACCCAGATATCTTTGCCGGGGCACTCAGCGCGAACGCGCTGCACCAGTTGCAGGATATCCGGCACGTTTTGCGGATGCAGCGGATCGCCGCCGGAGAGCGAGATCCCCTGGCGCTTGATTCGCGTATCGTTCAGATCGGCAATGATCTTATCTTCCATCTCTTTGCTAAACGGCTGGCCGGAATTGAGCCGCCAGGTGCTTTTGTTATAGCAGCCGGGGCATTCATGCACGCACCCGGACACAAACAGCGTGCAGCGGGTGCCGGGGCCGTTAACGATGTCGACGGGATAGTATTGGTGAAAGTTCATAGCTTGTAACCATGCCGGGTGGCGCTGCGCTTACCCGGCCTACAATAAGAGTGCGGTCCGTAGGCCCGGTAAGCGCAGCGCCACCGGGCATTAACGTGGCAGCGGATTAACCTATCTGCCCATTACCTAAATGCTTAACGCGGCGCTTCACTTCTTCCTGCTTACCGGCGTTAAACGGACGGGCGTCCGGGCTGCCTAAATAACCGCAGACGCGGCGGGTGACCGACACGCGCGCGGCGTCGTGGTTACCACATTTCGGGCAGGTGAAGCCTTTGCTGGTGCATTCGAACTCACCGGTAAAGCCGCACTCGTAGCATTCATCGATTGGCGTGTTGGTCCCGTAATACGGCACGTGCTGGTAGCTGTAATCCCAGACGTCTTCCAGCGCTTTCAGGTTGTGCTGAATATTCGGGTATTCGCCGTAGCAAATGAAGCCTCCGCTTGCCAGCGGCGGGTACGGTGCTTCGAAATCGATCTTGTCGTATGGGTTAACCTTTTTTTCCACGTCGAGGTGGAAGCTGTTGGTGTAGTAACCTTTATCGGTCACTCCTGGCACCACGCCAAATTCGGCGGTATCGAGACGGCAGAAACGGTCGCACAGGTTTTCGCTCGGCGTGCTGTACAGGCTGAAACCGTAGCCGGTCTCGTCTTTCCACTGATCAACAGCCTGACGCAGACGTTCGACAATGGCGATACCTTTGGCGCGCAGCTCTTCGCTGTCATACAGGTGCTTATCACCAAATAGCGCGTTGATGGTCTCGTGAATGCCGATGTAACCCAGCGAGATAGACGCGCGGCCATTTTTAAAGATTTCAGACACATCATCGTCCGCTTTCAGACGCACGCCGCAGGCACCTTCCATATACAGGATTGGCGCAACGCGGGCTTTCACACCTTCCAGACGTGCGATACGGGTCATCAGCGCTTTACGTGCCAGAATCAGACGGTCGTCGAGCAGTTTCCAGAAGGTGGCTTCGTCACCATGGGCTTCCAGCGCGATACGCGGCAGGTTGAGGCTGATAACGCCGAGGTTGTTACGCCCGTCGTGAATCTGTTCGCCGTTCTCGTTTTCCCAGACGCCGAGGAAGCTACGGCAGCCCATTGGGGTTTTGAACGAACCGGTGACTTTCACTACCTGATCGTAGTTCAGGATATCCGGGTACATACGCTTGCTTGCGCATTCCAGCGCCAGCTGTTTGATGTCGTAGTTTGGATCGCCAAACTTGTGGTTCAGGCCGTCGCGAATGGCGAAAACCAGTTTCGGGAAGACGGCTGTTTTACGGTTTTTACCCAGTCCCGCGATGCGGTTACGCAGAATGGATTGCTGGATCAAACGTGATTCCCAGCTGGTTCCCAGGCCAAAACCAAAGGTGACGAATGGCGTCTGACCATTAGCGGTATGCAGGGTATTCACTTCATACTCAAGGGACTGGAATGCGTCGTAGCACTCTTTCTCGGTACGGGAATGCGCATAACCGTCAGCATCCGGGATCTGCCACTCTTCAGCGGTTTTACGGTGTTTATTAAAGCTCTCGGTCACGAATGGCGCGAGGACTTCATCAATACGGTTGATCGTGGTGCCGCCATAAATGTGGCTGGCAACCTGCGCGATAATTTGCGCGGTGACGGCGGTTGCGGTCGAGATGGATTTTGGCGGCTCAATCTCCGCGTTACCCATCTTAAAGCCCTGCGTCAGCATGCCTTTCAGGTCGATTAGCATGCAGTTGAACATTGGGAAGAACGGCGAGTAATCGAGGTCGTGATAGTGAATATCACCACGCTCGTGCGCCTGAACCACATCACGCGGCAGCAGGTGCTGACGCGCATAGTGTTTGGCGACGATACCAGCCAGCAGGTCACGCTGGGTCGGGATTACTTTGCTGTCTTTGTTGGCATTTTCATTCAGCAGAGCAGAGTTGGTTTGCTCAACCAGACCACGAATTTCCTGGTTCAGACGGCCACGTTTTTCACGCTGGATATCACGGTCGTGGCGATATTCGATGTACGCACGGGCGAGTTGTTTGTACGGACCAGACATCAGTTGGTTTTCTACCGCGGTCTGGATCTCGTTGATATCGACCTGGCTGCGCTCATTCATCTGACTGCTAACGACTTCTGCGACGGTGGCACAGTAATCTGCGTCATCGACTCCCGCTGCTTTAGCTGCACGCAGAATGGCTTCTTTGATGCGCTCTGATTTAAACGGCACTTTACAGCCATCTCGTTTCATCACATGCGGTGTCATGATCACTCCATATTTATAAGAACAGGTTATCCACAGAGGTTGGGGAAGCGGCCATGGGTTTATTCATCTATCAGGCCAATGACTTCCCGCAATCCTGACCCACTTTATCCACAATTCCACCGCTAACCGGGGAAATGTCGTTGTAGCAATTGTAGTCGATTAATACAACATATTGGGTCGGCGTGCATTTTAAGTTCTATATGTAGTGATTTGCATCAAGGATGTTTACGATTTATTTGATGTAGCGCAAAGTAAAAATCGGAGCGTACAGATGACGGGCAGTACAGCGATTGTAAATTGTGGGCAGAAAAATCTGATTAATTATTCAACAAAAACAGTAGGGTAAATGCTGTGTCAGCACTGAAGCCCGGCAACACTACACCTGCCGGGCCTGACGCCAATTGCAAGCTACTTTTGTACCCACCAGACGGCTTCGAAAGGACGTAGCGTCATGTCTGCAGGTTGGCTGGCGACCTCGGCATAGTTGTGCATCAGCACCTGCCAGTTTCCCCCGGTATGGTGCGGCTGCCAGCTCTGGAAGGTATCGCTCAGATTGGCAATGACCAGCAGCCGCTGCCCTTGCCACTCGCGTTGGTAACACCACAGATGCGGGCTGTCCGGTAACAAATCCTGATAGTCGCCCCAGGTAATAACCGGCTCCCTTTTGCGCAGTGCGATCAGTCGCTGATAAGCATAGAACACCGAGTCGGCATCGCTCAGCGCTGCCGCCACGTTGATCTCCGCCGCGTTGTCACACAGATTGATCCATGGCTCGCCCTCGGTAAAGCCCGCGTGTTGGCTGGCATCCCACTGCATCGGCGTGCGGCTGTTATCGCGGGATTTACTGGCGAGGATCGCCAGCAATTCGTTGGCATCTCGCCCCTGACCGTTCAGTTCGGCAAACATATTATGGCTTTCCACATCGCGATAATCGGTAATCTGGCTGAAGTGCGGGTTGGTCATGCCGATCTCTTCACCCTGGTAGATATAGGGCGTGCCCTGCATACCGTGCAGCACCATCGCCAGCATTTTAGCGGCTGGAACGCGGTATTTACCTTCATCGCCAAAACGCGACACGATGCGCGGCTGGTCGTGGTTACACCAGAACAACGCGTTCCAGGCCTGATTATGCATGCCCTGCTGCCAGTGGCGGAACAGGGTTTTCAGCGCCACATAATCGGGTTTGGCTAACGTCCACTTCTCACCGTTGGGGTAATCCACTTTCAGGTGGTGAAAGTTAAAGGTCATCGACAGTTCGCTTCCATCGAGCGCGGCGTACTGCTGGCAGTTTTCCAGCGTGGTGGAAGACATCTCGCCGACCGTCATCAGGCCGCGTGGCGTGAAGACGTCGCGGTTCATCTCGCGCAAAAATTCATGTGCGCGCGGGCCGTCGGTATAAAAACGCCGCCCATCGCCGTCGGGATCGTTCGGGAAGTCCTGATCTTTAGAGATCAGATTCACCACGTCGAGGCGCAATCCGTCCACGCCGCGATCGGCCCAGAACTCACAGACTTTTTTTAGCTCGGCGCGGACCGCCGGATTTTCCCAGTTCAGATCGGCCTGTTCCGGAGCAAAGAGGTGCAGATAGTACTGCCCGCTTTCGGCGTGCCAGCCCCAGGCGTTACCGCCAAATTTGGAACGCCAGTTATTCGGCGGGCTGTCTGGCGTGCCGTCGCGCCAGAGATAAAACTGACGATACGGGCTGTCTTTATCCAGCGCTTCACGAAACCAGGCGTGCTGGGTTGAGGTGTGGTTAAACACCATATCGAGAATAATACGGATGCCGCGCGCTTTCGCCTGCGCCACCAGTTCGTCAAAATCTTCCAGCGTACCGTAGGCTGGATCGACAGACAGGTAATCCGCGACGTCGTAGCCGTTATCAACCTGCGGCGAAATATAGAACGGCGTCAGCCAGATGGCATCAACGCCCAGTTTTTGCAGATAGTCGAGGCGCTGCGTCACGCCGCGTAAATCGCCGGTGCCGCTGCCGGTAGTGTCCTGAAAACTCTTGGGGTAAACCTGATAGATAACGCCGTTTTGCCACCAGTGGGGAATAGTCATGGTTGTTTCCTGGAAATACGCTGGGGCGCAACTGCGCCCCGAAGAAAAGTTAGATAATTTGTAATGTGCCCAGACGGTATTTACGCTGGTAAACAAATGAGGTCAGTATCATTGGGATAACAATCGCAATGACCATCGCCATGCCAAATACCTGCCAATAAGTCGGCTGGATGGAGAGGATGCCCGGCAAACCGCCGACGCCAATCCCGTTTGCCAGCACACCGTTCAGGCCGCACAGCAGTCCGGCGAGACCGGAACCGATCATCGCGCACAGCATCGGGAAACGGTATTTCAGGTTGATCCCGTACATTGCCGGTTCAGTGACCCCGAGATACGCGGAGATGGCGGCAGGGACTGAGATTTCACGTTCGTTGTGTTTGCGACTGGAGATAATGATGCCCACCACCGCAGAGGCCTGAGCGATATTCGACAGCGCGATCAGCGGCCATACCGGCGTGCCGCCCATGCTCTGGATCATCTGCATGTCGATGGCAAGCGTAGTCTGATGCACGCCGGTGATCACCAGTGGGGCGTACAGGAAGCCGAACAACGCCGCGCCGATCGGGGCAAAACTGCCGGTCAGCAGATGACGAACCGCAAACGCGACGCCGTCGCCGATCATGCGACCAAACGGACCGATAAAGGCGTGCGCGAGGAACACTGCAAGGATCAGCGAGCACACCGGGACGATCACCAGATACAGATAATCCGGCACGAGGCGTTTCATGCGCGTTTCAATAAACCCGAGCGCCAGACCGGCCAGCAACGCCGGAATAACCTGTGCCTGGTAGCCTACTTTCTCAATGCTGAACAGACCGAAGTTCCATACTTCCGGAACCTGCTGACCGAGCAAATAGGCGTTCATCAGCTGCGGTGAAACCAGGGTAACGCCCAGCACAATACCGAGGATCGGCGTACCGCCCATTTTTTTCACCGCTGACCAGCAAATCCCGACCGGCAGATAGAAGAAGATCGCTTCGCCAATCAGCCACAGGAAGTCGTAAAGGGTTTTCAGCGAAGGATGCATCTGTGCCAGCGTCTGGCCGTTGCTCATCGGCAGATCGCCGATCACGTTACGGAAACCTAAGATCAAGCCGCCGCTAATCAGCGCGGGCAGCAGCGGGAAGAAGATCTCCGCAAAATGAGAAATTAGCTGTTCGTGCCATTTCATATTCTGCCGCGCCGCTTTTTTCGCCTGCTCTTTGTCGGCGCTGGCTTGTCCGGTCGTCGCCAGCAGCGCTTTGTAGTAATCACCTACCTCGGTGCCAATCACCACCTGAAATTGCCCGGCGTTGGTGAAGCAGCCTTTGACCATCGGCAACTGTTCGATCTCTTTCGGCCTGGCGTTCGCAGGCTGATTCAGCACAAAACGCAGGCGAGTAATGCAGTGACTTACCGTGGCGATATTGTCGCGCCCGCCTACCAGCTCAATCAGCCGGTCGATGTCTGCTTGTTTTATTTTGCTCATGATGACGTGTGTTCCCCGTAGGCCGGATAAGACGCGTTAGGTCGCCATCCGGCAACTCTCGCGTTGTTGGCGCCAGAGTATATCGTCGATAAAAATTTAAAAATGGGAACGTTCCCGAAACGCAGCGAAGATCACAAATTAACGCTCAGAAAGCAATCAGGAGAGGCTGGAGGGAATAACGATTTGTCGTGGTTCGCTGCGGCCGTTGATCTGCTCGATCAGCTGTGAGGCCGCTTGTCGCCCGGCTTCGGCGTATCCTGGGTCGACGGTGATAATTTCCGGATGGAGGAATTTCATCAGCGGCGTGCTGCCCACGCTCGCCAACTGCAGGTTCTCAATTCGCTGCTCCTGCAGGTATTTGCTGACCCCAAGGGCGAGGGTGTCCGTCGCGCAGACTAATGCGGTGGTTTCCGGGGTGATGACACTGGCGGCCTGCTCATAGCCCTGCTTCATGGCCAGACCCGGCAGCGCGGCAACCGGATGCAGTTTGTGTTTCTTACAGAATGCCAGATAAGCTTCATGGCGGCGCTTGCCGGTGGTCACATCGCTATGGGGAACGCCAAGAAAACTGATCTGGCGGTGTTCACGATCGTACAGACGCTGCATCAGGGTATGAATAGCGCCTTCGTCGTCATAACAGACGGAGGCAAAGCCTTTGGCATCTCTTGCCAGCAGCACCAGAGAGTCCTGCCAGGAGGTGAGCATGGTTTCCGTTACGCCGGTAAAACCAAACAGCACCACGCCATCAATGTTGCGACGTTTGAGCATTCCCAGATGCTCCTCTACCAGCTCGGGCGAAAACTGGCTTTCCATCATGATCGGGTCGTAACCCTGCTCATAAAAGGCGGGAAGCATGGTTTGCACGGCGAGATTTTCCGAAAGCGAGTCCAGACGCGTAACGATAATCGCCACCACCTTGTCGCTTTGTCCGCGCATGGCGCGCGCGGAGCGGGAAGGGGAAAAACCGTGCTGATTCATCACGGCTTCAACGCGTTCGCGGGTGCGTTCGCTCACGCCGCTTTCGTTGTTAAGGACGCGGGAAACGGTTGATTTTCCCACGCCGCTTAAGCGGGCGATGTCTTTAATTGTCAGCCGGTTTTGCATCCTGTTTTCCCGTGTTGCGTGCGAAGTTATGCCAAATAGAGAATAACTTTACTCACGCGCAGTGCAATGGGCAAAGTCTGGTATACGTTTGGTTTAGTTTCCATGGTTTATCATACCGCCATAATTGTCACAAACCTTATGGTTTTCTGCGTATAATCCGCAGCGCAAATCATTCACTTACCGGAGGCTATATGGATCCCGATCCCACCCCTCTCCCGAAATGGAGAAACAACCTTTTCCGGTAAGCCTGTCTTTCACTGTCTTACCGGAACTGTAAGACAGTGACGTTCTGACGCCCCTGTTACGATTTTGAGATTGCCATCAGGCAAGGCTTTGCCACGCCTGAAGGATTTACTGCGCCTGTTGATACTGGTGCAGGGGGACTGCCTATGTTCAAAAATATGACTCGCCAGCTGTTTGCACGGCTGAACCGCCATTTACCGCATCGTCTGGTGCATCGCGATCCGCTACCCAATGCGCAGACCGTCGCCAGCACGCCGATCCCGCCTTCACTGAGCGAACATTGCCTGAAAATGGCGCTGATGGACGAAGAGGCGCTGTGGAAAACGTTCGGCGCGCACCCGGAAGGGTTGAACGCCGCAGAAGTGGAGAGCGCCCGCGAAAAGCATGGCGAAAACCAATTGCCGACGCAAAAGCCGTCGCCATGGTGGGTACATCTGTGGGTCTGCTACCGCAACCCGTTTAATATTCTGCTGACCATCCTCGGTGCGATTTCCTATGCCACCGAGGATCTGTTTGCCGCGGGCGTCATCGCGCTGATGGTCGCTATCTCCACGTTGCTGAATTTTGTGCAGGAGGCGCGTTCCACCAAAGCGGCGGATGCGTTGAAAGCAATGGTCAGCAACACCGCTACGGTGCTGCGCGTCATCAACGAGAAAGGAGAGAACGGCTGGGTTGAGCTGCCAATCGACCAGTTGGTTCCTGGCGATATTATCAAACTGGCGGCAGGGGATATGATCCCAGCCGATCTGCGCGTGGTGCAGGCGCGAGACCTGTTTGTGGCTCAGGCTTCACTGACCGGCGAATCGCTGCCGGTGGAGAAAGTCGCGACCAGCCGCGACCCGCAGCAAAGCAACCCGCTGGAATGCGATACCCTGTGCTTTATGGGTACTAACGTGGTGAGCGGCACGGCGCAGGCCATCGTGATTGCGACCGGAGCTAATACCTGGTTCGGGCAATTGGCGGGCCGCGTCAGTGAGCAGGAAAGCGAGCAGAATGCCTTCCAGAAAGGGATCAGCCGCGTCAGTATGCTGCTGATCCGCTTTATGCTGGTGATGGCGCCGATTGTGCTGATCATCAACGGTTATACCAAAGGTGACTGGTGGGAAGCGGCGCTGTTTGCGCTGTCTGTGGCGGTGGGACTGACCCCGGAAATGCTACCGATGATCGTCACCTCAACGCTGGCGCGTGGGGCGGTGAAGCTGTCAAAACAAAAGGTCATCGTCAAACACCTCGACGCCATCCAGAACTTTGGCGCGATGGATATTCTGTGTACCGATAAAACCGGTACGCTGACGCAAGATAAAATTGTGCTGGAGAATCATACCGATATCTCCGGCAAGCCCAGCGAACATGTCCTGTATTCCGCGTGGCTGAACAGTCATTACCAGACCGGGCTGAAAAACCTGTTGGATACTGCGGTTCTCGAAGGTGTGGATGAAGAATCTGCCCGCCGGCTCTCTACCCGCTGGCAAAAAATCGATGAGATCCCGTTTGATTTCGAACGCCGCCGCATGTCGGTGGTGGTCGCTGAAGAAACCGATGTGCATCAACTGGTATGTAAAGGGGCGTTGCAGGAGATACTCAGTGTCTGTACCCAGGTGCGGCATAACGGTGAGATTGTCCCGTTAGATGACAACATGCTGCGTCGGGTGAAACGCGTTACCGATACGCTGAACCGCCAGGGGCTGCGCGTGGTGGCGGTGGCAACCAAATACCTGCCCGCGCGTGAAGGGGACTATCAACGTATTGATGAGTCAGACTTGATCCTCGAAGGCTATATCGCGTTCCTCGATCCGCCGAAAGAAACGACCGCCCCGGCGCTCAAAGCGCTGAAGGCCAGCGGTATTACGGTGAAAATTCTCACCGGCGATAGTGAGTTGGTGGCGGCGAAAGTGTGTCATGAAGTGGGGCTGGATGCGGGCGATGTGGTTATCGGCAGCAGTATTGAAGGGTTAAGCGACGATGAGCTGGCAAAACTGGCTCAGCGCACCACGCTGTTTGCCCGCCTGACGCCAATGCACAAAGAGCGCATTGTGACCCTGCTCAAGCGTGAAGGTCACGTAGTAGGCTTTATGGGCGATGGTATCAACGACGCCCCGGCGCTGCGCGCGGCGGACATTGGTATCTCCGTTGATGGTGCGGTTGATATTGCGCGTGAAGCGGCGGATATCATCCTGTTGGAAAAGAGCCTGATGGTGCTGGAAGAAGGGGTGATCGAAGGACGCCGTACTTTTTCTAACATGCTGAAGTACATTAAAATGACGGCCAGTTCTAACTTCGGTAACGTATTTAGCGTGCTGGTGGCGAGCGCATTTCTGCCGTTCCTGCCGATGTTGCCGCTGCACTTACTGATTCAGAACCTGCTGTACGATGTATCCCAGGTGGCGATTCCGTTTGATAACGTTGACGAAGAGCAGATCAAAAAGCCGCAGCGCTGGAATCCCGCCGAGTTGGGCCGCTTTATGATCTTCTTTGGACCGATCAGTTCGATCTTCGACATTCTGACATTTTGCCTGATGTGGTTCGTTTTCCATGCCAATACGCCAGAACATCAGACGTTGTTCCAGTCGGGCTGGTTCGTGGTCGGTCTGCTGTCGCAAACGCTGATTGTGCATATGATCCGTACCCGTCGCGTGCCGTTCATCCAGAGCCGCGCCGCATGGCCGCTGATGCTGATGACGCTGGTCGTGATGGTGGTGGGTATTGCGTTACCGTTCTCGCCGCTGGCCAGTTACCTGCAATTGCAGGCGCTGCCGCTGAGCTACTTCCCGTGGCTGATTGCGATTCTGGCAGGCTACATGACATTGACCCAATTAGTGAAAGGGTTTTATAGCCGCCGCTACGGCTGGCAGTAACCGCTACACATCTCAACAGGATGGTGTTAACACCATCCTGCATTTCTCTTTTTCATTCGAAAGATATTCCCCCGAAATATTAGTGTTTTATTTTTATTGAAATGCTAACGCGGGTAATTAGTATAAAACCGCGTCCTTTGCGTTGCTTTTTTATCAGGAAAACGATCTGCGTTGCAAAAATGAAACAGCGTGCTAAAAATTATAGAGCTTGGTTTTTTTTTTGTGAAGGCAGTCATCGAAATAAATTGTTACACCAGTTAGTCTGCATCGGTAACGTCGTTAAGAAAGTTTCTCGCTGCCCATTTTTAATCCCGGCAGTCATTTGCTCTGCAAGCTATTCCTGTTAATGGATATTATGAACTTCTGGAGAAGGACAAATGAAACTGACAAAAAACCTGATAAGTCTGTGTATTGGTGCTTCGATATTACTGGCCAGCCATTCAACATTGGCACAAACCTTCCGCGCCGCAGATGTGCATCCGGCTGATTACCCGAACGTGGTAGCAGTGAAACATATGGGGGAAAAACTTAGCGCCGCCACCGAAGGTCGTCTGGAGATTAAAACCTTTCCCGGTGGTGTGTTAGGCGACGAAAAACAGATGATTGAGCAGGCACAATTAGGCGCTATCGATATTATTCGTGTCTCAATGACGCCAGTCGCCGCTATTCTCCCTGAAATTAACGTGTTTACCCTGCCATATATTTTCCGTGATGAAGACCATCTGCATAAGGTTCTCGACGGCATGATTGGTCAGGAGATTGGCGACCGCCTGACGGCCAACGCCAAATCGCGGCTGGTGTTCCTCGGCTGGATGGATGCCGGAACGCGCAACTTGATCACCAAAAATCCGGTGGTGAAACCGGAAGATTTACACGGTATGAAAATCCGTGTTCAAGGGAGTCCGATAGCGCTGGATACCCTGAAGGCGATGGGCGCTAACTCCGTTGTCATGGGCGTCAGTGAAGTATTTAGCGGCATGCAGACCGGGGTTATTGATGGAACGGAAAATAACCCACCGACGTTTGTTGCACACAACTATTTACCGGTCGTTAAAAACTACACCTGGAGCAAACATTTTATTATTCCTGAATTATTTCTTTTCTCGAAAGCGAAATGGGATAAGTTGAAAAAAGAAGATCAGGAGCTCATTATTAAACTCGCCAAAGAAGCACAGGTTGAACAGCGTAAACTGTGGCAAGTCTATAATGAGAAATCGCTGGAAACGATGAAAGCCAACGGCGTTCAGTTCCACGATATTGATACAGATTATTTCTATAAAGCCACTCAGTCAGTAAGGGATAATTACGGTAAAGAACACCAGGATTTGATCAAGCGTATTCAGGATGTGCAGTAGTTCATCGGGCGGATGATATCCGCCTGAATCATTTGATTAATTCGAGGTGATGATTATGGGTGAATGCTATTCATCGGTAATGGATTTTCTTTATCGGGTCTCAATGTGGATTGCCGGTGTGGCATTATTGGTGATGGTTGCCATTATCCCGATTGGGATATTCGCACGTTATGTCCTGAACAATGCCCTGTCATGGCCTGAACCCGTTGCTATTCTCTGCATGGTGACATTCACCTTTATTGGTGCTGCGGTGAGTTATCGCGCAGGCTCACATATCGCAGTGAGTATGGTCACTGACCGCCTGGGCGAAAGCGCCCGTCGTTGCTGCTTTATTGTCGCGGATATCATGCTGGCGGCAATAAGCCTGTTTATCCTCTGGTATGGAACCAATCTCTGTCTTGAGCTGTGGGAGCAGTCCGTTGCGGAATTCCCGCTTTTAAGCGCTGGGCAAAACTATCTTCCGCTGCCGATTGGCTCTGCTATCACGCTGCTCTTTATTGTTGAGAAGATCTGCCGTGGCCCGCAGTACCAGCGTCCCGTTGTCATGCTGGGTTCGACCAGCTAATTACCGCCCCCATTTCATTAAGGAAAGCAGATGGATGCATTTATTCTCGTCTTTACGCTTGGCATCATGCTGGCGATTGGGGTACCGGTAGCGTACGCGGTAGGGATTAGCGCCATCATTGGCGCCTGGTACATTGATATCCCACTGGAAGCGGTGATGATCCAACTGACCAGCGGCGTGAACAAGTTCTCTCTGCTGGCGATCCCGTTCTTTATTCTGGCCGGTGCAATCATGGCCGAAGGCGGAATTGCGCGTCGGTTAGTGAATTTTGCCTACATTTTTGTTGGTTTTATTCGCGGAGGTTTGTCACTGGTCAACATTGTGGCATCAACCTTTTTTGGCGCGATCTCAGGATCATCCGTGGCAGACACCGCGTCCATCGGTTCGGTGATGATCCCGGAGATGGATAAAAAAGGCTATCCTCGCGACTTTGCCGCGGCGGTGACCGCCAGCGGTTCGGTACAGGCAATCCTTACGCCGCCCAGCCACAACTCGGTCATTTATTCGCTGGCAACTGGCGGTACGGTATCTATTGCCGCGCTGTTTATCGCCGGGATCCTGCCGGGTCTGCTGTTAAGTTTCAGTCTGATGGTAATGTGTGTCGCGTTTGCGCACAAACGCGGTTACCCAAAAGGGGAACGCGTGCCGTTTCGCCAGGCGCTGAAGATTTTCGTCGATACCTTGTGGGGATTGATGACGGTGGTGATCATCATGGGGGGGATCCTGTCAGGTATCTTTACCGCGACGGAATCAGCGGCAATTGCCTGTCTGTGGGCCTTCTTTGTCACCATGTTTATCTATCGTGACTATAAATGGTCTGAACTGCCGAAACTGATGTTCCGCACGGTGAAAACGGTCACGATCGTCATGATCCTGATAGGCTTTGCCGCTGCGTTCGGCGCCGTCATGACTTATATGCAGTTGCCGATGCGTATCACTGAAGCCTTCACCAGTATTTCGGACAACAAATACGTCATTCTGATGTGCATTAACATCATGCTGTTGCTGATCGGTACGCTGATGGATATGGCGCCGCTGATCCTGATTTTGACGCCGGTTCTGCTGCCGGTGACCAACGCGCTCGGCATTGATCCGGTCCATTTTGGCATGATTATGCTGGTGAACTTAGGGATCGGCCTGATTACGCCGCCGGTAGGGTCGGTGCTGTTTGTTGCCAGTGCGGTGAGTAAGCAGAAAATAGAGCAGGTGGTAAAGGCGATGCTGCCGTTCTACCTCGTGCTGTTCCTGGTGCTGATGCTCGTGACGTACATTCCGGCGATTTCACTGTTCCTGCCGAAACTGTTTGGTGTGCTGTGATACATGCCCGGTGGCGCTCGCGCTTACCGGGCCTGTAAATTACGCTTGCGTAGGCCGGATAAGGCGAAGCCGCCATCCGGCACAAGGAGACTTAGCGACGAACGGCGATCGCTTCAATCTCGATTTTCACGTCTTTCGGCAGACGAGCAACTTCTACGCAAGAACGCGCCGGGAAGGTCGCGTTGTGTTCGGTGAAGAATGCTTCGTAGGTGGCGTTGACGGTAGCGAAATCGTTCAGGTCTTTAACGAAGACGGTCGTTTTTACGATATCGCCCACTTTCAGGCCTGCGGCTTCAACGATAGCTTTTACGTTTTCCAGCGACTGACGTGCCTGAGCGGATACGTCTTCCGCTACGGCACCGGTTTTCGGATCGACCGGAATCTGACCGGAAGTGATTACCATGCTACCCAGGTCAACGCCCTGAACGTATGGGCCGATTGCTGCTGGTGCATTTTCCGTCGCGATAGTCTTGCTCATGATTTCTCCTGAATTACAGCGGTAATAGAATGTTCCCGCTCATTATAGGGAGCCGGGATCTCATAACCAACCCCAATTAGTTGGCCAGCACCACATAATGCGAAAACTCTTTTTCACAGTATTTGCATTTGAGTGCGATGTCATCAGCGCGTTTTTTCACTGCAAAACTGGAAGAAACCGGCTCAGCATGACTGATGCAGTTGCTGTTCGGGCAAACCAGCACGTTATCGATACGCTCAGGCAGGCTCGGACGTGATTTACCCACCACGTCGTAATCGTCAATGCGGTTTACCGTTGCCTGCGGGGCGTACAGGGAGAGCTGGTTTACCTGCTCGTCGGTCAGGAACGTGTTTTCGATTTTAATCAGATCCTTACGGCCCATCTCGCCAGACGGCAGGTTCAGACCGATGGTGATACGTTGGTCGGTTTCCGTCAGTTTGAACAGCGTCAGCAGCTTAAAACCAACCTGTGCGGGAATGTGGTCAATCACGGTGCCACGTTTGATGGCTTCAACCTGCAGTTTGTTATCGTGTGTCATCTCTTTTTCTCCCTTACAGTGCCAGTTCGCTATTCAGTACCAGTGCCAGTAACGCCTGGCGGGCGAAGATGCCGTTGCCAGCCTGCTGGAAATACCAGGCGTGCGGCGTCTTATCGACGTCGGTGGTGATTTCATCGATGCGCGGCAGCGGATGCAGCACCTTCATGTTTGCTCTGGCACCGTTCAAATCGCTGGCGCGCAGGACAAACTGTGCTTTCACGTTGGCGTATTCGGACGGGTCCAGACGCTCTTTTTGTACGCGGGTCATGTAGAGGATATCGACCTCCGCCATCACCTCTTCGATAGTGCCGTGCAGGCTCCAGGCGATACCTTTTTCGTTCAACATATCCAGAATGTATTGCGGCATGGCCAGTGCGTCCGGGGCGATGAAGTAGAAACGGTTACCTTCGAACTTCGCCAGCGCCTGGGTCAGGGAGTGGACGGTACGGCCATATTTCAGGTCACCCACCATGGCGATGTGCAGATTGTCCAGGCGACCCTGCGTTTCCTGAATGGTAAACAGGTCCAGCAGCGTTTGGGTGGGATGTTGGTTGGAGCCGTCGCCGGCGTTCAGTACCGGAACGTTACCGGAGAACTCTGTAGCCAGACGTGCGGCGCCTTCCTGCGGATGACGCATGACGATGGCGTCGACATAGGTACTGATGACGGAAATGGTGTCGGCCAGCGTTTCGCCTTTTTTGCCAAGCGACGTGTTGCTGCTGTCAGAGAAACCTACCACGCTGGCGCCCAGGCGGTGCATGGAGGTTTCGAAGGATAAACGGGTGCGGGTTGACGCCTCAAAGAAGCAGCTGGCGATGACCTTATGCTTTAACAGCTCCGGCTGCGGGTTGGCTTTTAATTTCGCCGCCGTCGCGAGGACCAGATTGAGGTCATCGCGGCTGAGGTCGTTTATGGAAATGATGTGTTTTTGATAGAGCGGGTTAGCCATGTTTATCTCCTGACGCCTGGGCAAAAAAAAAGCCCCTCAATTGAGGGGCTCGGAATGGATGATCAACGGAAAGAAAAACGGCAGGCCAGCGTCCTTTTTCAGACGCGGTAAGACAAAATGTCGTACACACTGAACCATACATCCTCCCGGCAAATTGTCCGCGATTATACTCAGCTCCGTTATGGGATCAAGCGGAAAATGCACAATTTATTCACCGCAAACGGTTCTTATGAATTTTAATTCATTTTAAATAGATAGTTAATCTGCTTGTGCACCAGCCCCGTTCGCTGCACAACTCGCGGCGCAACCCAGACAATACTGCTGCCAGCGATGACACCCAGAATCTCTGGTAACGCGTGGTAATCGAGGATTCTGGCAACGGCACGGCCATAACCTGCCGCCGTGTGGATGAGGATAAATTCGCTATTGTGCTCCACGCTGACCACCATTTCAGCAATCGATCGGGCAGCATCAGGAGCGGGGCGCGACTGCGGATTTACAGAATAAATTTTTTGCCCTTTTGTATTTCTTATTTTTATAGCCCCGAGCAGTTTCAGCAGACGGGATACCGTTGACTGGCTAATTCCGGTAAAACCATGGTGTTGGAGATCGCGGCGAAGCGCTTCCTGGGACAGGTAGCTTTTTTCGCTAATCAGGCGCTGACAAATCGCCAATTGTTTCTGCTCTTTGGTCGAGTAATCATCGAATTCCTTCATAAATACACCCTAAGTTTATCATTTGTATCAATGTGATGGCGAAATTCACCACATTTGCTATATCAATAACGGCTCAAACGGGCGGTTGTGCAGAAAAACGAGAGCACGCTCAAAAAAGCCGTCGGGATCCGACGGCCAAAACGGCTACAGCATCGCGCCGATACTCAGGACGACCATGTTCAGCACCGTCAGAATCAGCAGCAGCGGGGCGACCCATTTCAGGTAGCGCACATAAGGAACGCGAGCGATGGCCAACCCGCCCATCACGACGGCTGAAGTGGGGGTGATCAGATTCACAATGCCGGAAGCGGATTGGTACGCGGTGACGACCAGATCCCTTTGCACATGGGCGAAGTCGGCCAGCGGGGCCATAATGGGCATCGTCAGCACCGCCAGACCAGACGAGGAAGGGACCAGGAAGGAGAGCAATACTTCCAGCCAGTAGGTCACATTGATGAAAATGGTGGTGGAAAGACCGGAGACTAAATTTTCGGCGCTGTGCAAAATGGTGTGGGTAATCATGCCGTTGTCCATCACCACCACGATACCGCGCGCAATGCCGATAATCAGCGCCACGCCGAGCAGATCCCGCGCACCGTCAATGAAGGTACTGGTGAAGGCTTCTTCACTCATGCGGGCGATCACACCGACGATAATCGCGGAAGCCAGAAAGACTGCGGATATTTCTGCCATCCACCATCCGAGTACCGCGACGCCATAAATCATTACCGCAAAGGCGGCAGCGAATATCAGCAGGATCCACTTACGCGTGGCCGTGAATTCAAGATTGGCATTGCCGCGATTGCCGAGAAAATGCGCGCGGTTTTCCTCCATTTTATCCGCCACAATCGACAACTCCGGGTGATTGCGGACTTTGCGCGCATAACGCATGACCCACACCACGCAGATAACATAGCCGATGACCAGCAGCAGAATGCGCATCAGCATTCCCTGGGTGAAGGGGATCCCGGCGGCGTTTGCGGCGATAACCGTCGCGAAAGGGTTGATTGTCGAACCGAGCGTGCCGATGCCTGCGCCGAGTAGCACGGTCGCAGCAGCAACCAGTGGATCAAAGCGCGCGGCCATCATGACCGGAACTAATAAGGTGTAGAAAGGGAGTGATTCTTCCGCCATGCCGTAAATCGTGCCTCCGGCGGCGAAAAGCCCCATCAGGATGGGGATCATCCACTCTTCTTTGCCGTTCAGCCTGACCGTCACGCGTTCGATGCCTGCGTCGATGGCGCCCGTTTTGTTTACCACGCCGAGAAAACCACCGATGATCAGGACAAACAGCGCGACATCAATTGCACCTGCGGTGTAGGTTTCGTGGTTATAAAGCCCGTCAATCGGTGCCAGCAGAACAGCGGTTATGCCTTGTGGATGCGCCTCTGTCGGGGCATAAGTACCGGCAACCGGCACTTCTTTGCCGAGAGTAGCATTCATCGCCATCTGGTATTTCCCTGCCGGGACAATCCAGGTCATAACGGCGACGAGCGCAATGAGAATAAACAGGATGGTATACGCGCTGGGAAATTTGAATTTGCCCATGATGTTCTCCGGATAGCTTGGGCATATGCCGCCAGGCGACAGATGCCCGCTGGGGTTAGTCGCCGAGTGTCGCTACCATGACCGCTTTGATGGTATGCATCCGGTTTTCCGCTTCGTCGAAGACGATGGAATGCGCTGACTCGAATACCTCTTCCGTGACTTCAAGCCCTTTCAGGCCATAAGCCGCTTCAATTTCACGGCCCACTTTGGTGTGTTCGTTATGGAAGGCAGGCAGGCAGTGCATAAATTTCACGTTAGGATTGCCGGTCGCATTGATGACCTGCTGGTTAATCTGGTAGGGCGTCATCAGGCTGACGCGTTCTGCCCAGGCTTCTTTTGGTTCGCCCATCGAAACCCAGACATCGGTGTAGAGGAAATCGACGTCGTATACCCCTTCTGCAACATCGTCCGTGAGCGTAATGCGTGCGCCCGTTACGCTGGCGATTTCGCGGCATTCGGCAACCAGCGCCTCGTCCGGCCAGAAGGATTTCGGTGCGACCAGACGAATATCCATCCCCATTTTCGCCGCGCCGACCATCAGCGAATTACCCATGTTGTTGCGGGCGTCACCGAGGTAAGCGAAACTCAGTTCGGGTAAGGTTTTACCCGGAGCGTGTTCCAGCATGGTCATCAGATCCGCGAGGATCTGCGTAGGATGGAATTCATTCGTCAGCCCGTTCCAGACCGGGACGCCAGCAAATTTACCTAACTCTTCAACGATCTCCTGGCCGTAGCCGCGGTATTCGATGCCGTCATACATGCGACCCAACACGCGGGCGGTATCTTTCATCGACTCTTTATGACCGATCTGCGAGCCACTTGGGCCGAGGTAGGTCACCTGTGCGCCCTGATCGAAAGCACCGACTTCAAACGCGCAGCGGGTGCGAGTGGAGGTTTTTTCGAAGATCAGTGCGATGTTTTTACCGACCAGCGTTTGCCTTTCGCGCCCGGCTTTTTTTGCCGTTTTTAACTCGATAGCCAGATCGATCAGGTACTGGATTTCCGCCGGGGTGTAGTCCAGCAGTTTGAGAAAATTGCGATTTTTCAGGTTAACAGTCATGAAAATGTCCTTATGTAGGCCGGATAAGGCGGCGCAACCGCCATCCGGCAAAAAAAGCCCTAAGCGTGAGCGTCGGTGGTTTCGGGACGAATTAGCGTGCCTTTGTCGCCGGCGAGAATGGCCGAACCGTCGGCCAGTGAACCGATGCCAGCAATCCCACGACAGTGAGAGACGAATTCCGCGCAGGCGGTGACTTTGGGGCCCATTGAACCGGCGTCGAATTGCATTTCACCGAGCAGTTCCGGGGTGACCTGGGCCAGCGGGCGCTGGGTAGGTTTGCCCCAGTCGAGGTACACGGCGTCAGCATCGGTGAGGATCAGCAACGCATCGGCATGGAGTTGGCGGGCGAGCAGGGCGGCGGAGAGATCCTTGTCGATCACCGCTTCAATACCGTGGAAGCCATCGGCTTTTTCCACCACCGGTACGCCGCCTCCGCCGTTGCAAATCACCAGATGATCGCGGGCGATCAATGTGCGAATAGCGTCACTTTCAACGATACGTTTGGGTTGTGGAGAGGGCACAACGCGACGGAACGCTTTGCCATCGGCTTTGAAAATCCAGCCCTTTTCCGCGTGAAGCGTTTTAGCCTGAGCGTCGTCGTAAATCGGTCCGATATATTTGGTCGGATTGCTGAAGGCTGGATCGTGGGCATCGACTTCAACCTGAGTCAGCAGGACGCTAATTTCACGTTGTGGCAGCTGGTTTTTCAGCGCTTGTTGCAGCATATAGCCAATCATCCCCTGACTTTCCGCGCCGAGAATGTCGAGCGGATAAGGGGTGACGTGGTCATAAGCGCTGTTTTGTAACGCCAAAAGTCCAACCTGCGGGCCATTGCCGTGCACCAGAATCACGCGCCATTGCTGCGTAAGCTGAGCGATAGTTTTTGCCGCCAGCTCAATATTCTTGCGCTGGATGTCAGCTTCCAGCGGTTCACCGCGTTTGAGCAGCGCATTGCCGCCCAACGCCACAACCAGAGTAGGTTTGTTTTCCATAACGTCTCCTTAAATACCGTCGCGTTCCAGTGGGCAGCTCATGCAGCGCGCGCCGCCGCGTCCGCGTCCCAGTTCGTCACCAGGAATGGGTAAAACGGTGATACCGGCTTTGTCGTATTTTTCGTTGGTCCAGATGTTGCGCTCGTAACCCACCACCACGCCGGGGCGCAGCGTCAGGACGTTGTTGGCGTCGTTCCACTGTTCGCGTTCAGCTTCGAAGGCGTCGCCCCCGGTGGTGATCAGCGTGATTTGGTCGAGGCCCAGCGCTTTTTCGAGGGCGTGTACCAGCGTACTTTCCTGGGTGCGTTTCAGGCCGCCGCGCCCGTCTGGCGTCAGGGTCCAGCACTGGACATCCGGGCGTACCACTTCCGGGTAGACGGAGAAGGTATCGATATCAATGTGGGTCATGACGGTATCGAGGTGCATACAGGAACGATGTTTCGGCAGTTCAACCGCGATGACACGTTCAGCCTGGCGATGCTTAAACAGCGACTGGGCAAGGAACTCAATGCCCTGCGGCGTGGTGCGTTCCGACATACCGATGAGTACCGCGCCGCGACCAATCACCAGCACATCGCCACCTTCTAATGTGGCGTGGTCGTAATTAATATTTTCATCGCCGAAGTATTTAATAAATTCACCATCGGCAAATTGTGGATGCCAACGGTAAATTGCTCGCAGGTTATTGGTTTCCCGCTGGCGTGCGGTTTTTGCCATCGGGTTAATGGATACGCCGTTATATATCCAGCAGGAGGTGTCGCGAGTAAATAAGTGGTTTGGCAATGGCTTCATAATAAAGTCATTAATATCGTGAGTATCGACCACCATATTTTTGATGGAAGCAGGAATTTCCCCGTAGGTTAGCCCGCCGCTTAAATGCCGGGCGAGCTCCCGGTGCTGCATATCTGCAAGCCATGCGCGAATATCGGTAGCGAAAGCGGGGCCAAGGCGATAATCAGAGATTTGTGTCTCCAGCAACCAGTCTTTGGCATCTTGGACATCTAAGGTTTGTGTCAATAAATCAGTGAGTAACAGAACCTCAATCCCTTGCTGACGTAACGTGTTGGCGAAAATGTCATGTTCTTCTCCTGCACGTTCTACCGAAAGAACATCATCAAAAAGCAGTTCCTGGCAATTTGATGGCGTCAGCCTTTTTAAGCTGAGATTAGGGCGATGTAGCATTACGCTACGTAATTGACCGATTTCAGACCCGACATAATGCTTTTCCATCATTATTCCTTTAATACTATTTTAAAAAATAAAGAGGATGTGCCTGCAAATAATATTTATTGCAGTCATGACTTTTCAGCTGATTTCGGAATCTATATTTAGATCTTATTTGATGAGGAAACGTGATTTATTTCACAGTCAGGTCGATATTTGACTTTTGATGTTTAATTTATGATATGGCTCGGAGAATTAATAAAATAAAAACATGAATAATTGAATTACTACGCGGGAATATGTCTTGTTATTTATCGGTGTTAATTTTATGTACACTTTTAGTGTGCTACAATATAAGTAATGCATTGATTTATTTGTGCTTTTTTCTGTGTTGTGAATTATTATGCGAATATATGATTTTATTATTTGCGCGGTAAAGTTTATTTCAAAATAAATATGACGATGAAGAAGGATAGCGAAGGAGAGGTGAACTGTGATCGATAGCTTGTTTTTCTAATAAAACTTTTAATAACAGTATGTTACTGATCAGGTTGAAAAAGGGTAGCCGAAAGTTATGCAAAGTTTATGCATAACCTGTTGCTGAGAGTTAGCAATTATTTAACACCATCAGCGATAAACATGCGTTGACGCAAAATATCGGCAAATAGCAGTAGTATGGCAGGCCGTTTTTTCGTATAACAACTAAAATGAAACGATGTTTTAATTAAGGGGTTTGAGATGATTGTTGGCAATATTCACAACCTGGATGCCTGGCTGCCGGAAGAGCTGCGTCAGGCAATTGAACACATTAAAGCGTATGTGACGGATGCGACGGAAAAAGGTAAGCATGACATCGATGGCGATCGTCTGTTTTATCTGATTGCCGAAGATATGACGGAGCCGTTTGCCCAGCGTCGCGCCGAGTATCACGCCCGTTATCTGGATATCCAGATCCTGCTCAAAGGTCAGGAAGGCATGACTTTTAGCACGCAGCCTGCGGGCGCACCGGAAACCGACTGGCTGGCGGATAAAGACATCGCCTTTTTGCCGGAAGGGGCTGAAGAGAAAACGGTGGTGCTTAACGAGGGGGACTTCGTGGTGTTCTATCCGGGCGAAGTGCATAAACCGCTGTGCGCGGTCGGCGCTCCGGCGCTGGTACGTAAAGCCGTGGTGAAAATGCTGGTGGCATAAGTGTATTTGCCGGAGGCGGCTTCGCCTTGCCCGGCCTACGGGAGCGCGGTTGTAGGCCGGATAAGATGCTTAGCATCGCCATCCGGCATTCTTTTCATCCATGCCCTCACTTCGCCAGCGTCGCCACCATCACCGCTTTTATAGTGTGCATCCGGTTCTCCGCTTGATCAAACACGATGCTGGCGGGGGATTCAAAGACCTCATCGGTCACTTCCATCCCGCCGTGCAAACCATACTCTTGTGCCATTTGTTTACCCAGCGCGGTCTGATCGTCATGAAACGCTGGCAGGCAGTGTAGGAATTTCACCTGCGGATTACCGGTCAACGCCATCATCGCGCTATTAACCTGATATTTACGCAGCAGCGCAATACGTTCGGCCCACTTCTCTTTCGCTTCGCCCATCGATACCCAGACGTCGGTATAGATAAAGTCCGCACCTTTCACGCCCGCGGCGACATCTTCGGTCAGCGTAATATTGCCGCCGTTTTTCTGCGCTTGCGCTTTGCACTCCGCAACCAGGCTTTCCTCTGGCCAGCAGGCCTGCGGCGCAACCAGGCGCAGATCCAGCCCGGTTAACGCGGCGGCTTCCAGCATGGAGTTACCCATATTGTTACGTGCATCGCCTGCATAAACCAGCGTCATTTCATTGAACACTTTACCCGGCAGGTGTTCCTGCATTGTGAGCAAATCTGCCAGCAACTGGGTGGGGTGAAACTCGTTAGTTAATCCGTTCCATACCGGAACCCCGGCGTATTCCGCCAGCGTCTCGACAATTTCCTGGCCGTGGCCCCGATACTGAATACCGTCGTACATACGACCGAGCACGCGGGCGGTGTCTTTGATCGACTCTTTATGACCAATCTGGCTGCCGCTTGGCCCGAGATACGTGACGCGCGCGCCCTGATCGTATGCGGCAACTTCGAAAGAGCAACGGGTGCGGGTTGAGTCTTTTTCGAAGATGAGCGCGATGTTTTTACCGGTGAGTTGAGCGACCTCTGTGCCGTTTTTTTTATCCGCCTTCAACTGCGCGGCGAGCTGGAGCAGTGACGTGAGTTCAGCAGAGGTGAAATCGAGCAATTTCAAAAAGTGCTTTTGATAAAACGTAGACATGGTTCCCTCACATGGCTTAAGCCATTTATTGAATTAAAATTCAATTTATATGGATGTTTATTCATTTGCAACCTTGTTTAACAAATCTTTCCTGGAAAGGTGGAGGCAATGTCAGCGGTATGTGACAATAAGAGTATCGGCAGGACATTATGAGGAACGAGCTATGGCAAACCCGGAACTACTGGAAGAACAGCGTGAAGAAACGCGCTTGATTATTGAAGAGTTACTCGAAGATGGTAGCGATCCAGACGCGCTGTACACCATCGAACATCACCTTTCCGCGGATGACTTTGAAACCCTGGAAAAAGCGGCAGTAGAAGCCTTCAAACTGGGTTATGAAGTGACCGAGCCTGAAGAGCTGGAAGTGGAAGAAGGCGACACGGTTATTTGCTGTGACATTCTCAGCGAATGCGCCCTGAATGCCGAACTGATCGACGCTCAGGTTGAACAGCTGATGAATCTGGCTGAAAAATTTGAAGTGGAATACGACGGGTGGGGTACCTATTTCGAAGACCCTAACGGCGAAGAAGGTGAAGACGGCGACGATGAAGACTTCGTCGACGAAGATGATGACGGCGTGCGTCACTAAGTCATCTGCTGACCTACGGTGGCATCTGCTGCCGTAGGCCAAGGACAACGTATGGATTACCTGCAAATACTCTCCCCGATCCACAGCTTCCTGCACTGTAAAACGCCCCAGGCCTGGCTTGATAAAGCGCGAGACCCGGCGAATCTCCCTCTGTTACTGACCGATCACCTTGTCTGCGAACTGAAAGCGGCGCAAACGGCTATGCTGCTGGTGCGTAAATATGTCGCCGATAAACAGGGAGCGCAGGCGCTGCTGGACTGGCTGAAACCCTATGAGGCGTATGCTTTCAGAGAAGGGGATGAACCGGACTTTATCGCGCTGAATAAACAGATTAGCAAAAGCGTAATGCCGCAAACCGACGATCCGTGGGGGCGCAAGCTTATCGACAGCATGGTGTTGCTGATCAAAGAAGAACTTCACCACTTCTGGCAGGTGCGTGAGGCGATGATGAGTCGCAACATTCCCTATATTAAGATTACCGCCAGCCGTTACGCCAAAGGCATGCTCAAAGAGGTGCGCACCCACGAGCCGCTGACATTAATCGATAAACTGATTTGCGGGGCTTACATTGAGGCGCGTTCCTGTGAACGGTTCGCCGCGCTGGCACCGTATCTGGATGACGATCTGCAGGCATTTTATCTGTCACTGCTGCGTTCTGAGGCGCGGCACTATCAGGATTATCTGGCGTTGGCGCAGCAGGTTTCTGCTGACGATATCAGTAGCCGGGTGCGGTTCTTTGGCGAAGTAGAAGCCGCGCTGATTACTTCTCCCGACGATGAATTCCGTTTTCACAGCGGCGTGCCCGCTTAGCCTCCCTCTCTGACGCGCGGCAGACATTGCCGTGCGGTTTAACCCCCCTGTCCCCGTTAGCAAAATCTGGTGGCTGGCAATCGCTCGCTGCTGCCGTAATAATCAAAATACACGAAGGGGAAATATATCCCCGCAATAGCAACTGTTTGGCATAAGGATGGTTAATGAACTGGACACACGTATTGTTGGCGGGTTATATCGGGGCGGTGATTGCTATCGTCGTGGGAATGTTTCGCAAAAAAGGCTGGCTGGGCAAGCTCTCCGGCGTGGTGGTCTTTGTGGTGGCGATTATCGCGTGGAATCTGTTTGATGTGCACTACCTGATCCCACGCGAAAGCCCGGATTATGGTCTGACTGATGCGCAGAAATTTGAAAACGCGATGCTGTCCATGCCCGTTTATCAGGTGCTTAAGGAGCAGGAGCCAGCGCTGTGGCAGAACATCCTCACCCAGGCAACGCAGCTGAAAGAGGCGGGGAAAAGCGAGCAACAGATTATCGACGCTATTCAGCCGCAGATCCTGCAGGTACAGATGGCACGTTTGCAGCAGGCGCCTGATGCCAACGTGATCGAGTATATGAAGATTAATCTCGAACAGATTGCCGCGGTGGCAAAAGTGGGCAATGACGAATGTTTTCGCTTTTTGTTCCCGGCGGTGAAAGGCGGGATTAACCCGGTGCGTATTATTCCGCGCGAGCTCATGAACCGTCGTATGGCCAGCGATATGAGTATGATGCACGCGGCCTATGGCCCGAACAAACATACGGTTACGGCGGAAGAAAAACAGTTGGCGCTTCAGGATCTGCAATCCATCAGTCCGGGGCTGGTACAGCGCTTTGGACCGGATATCCAAATCATGGCCGATCCGAGTAAAGGCGTGGGCAAAGAGAAAGTCGTCTGTGAAATGGTGCAAGATTTATGGTCACAGGTGCTGAAACTGCCAACCGCGCGCGCGGCCGGCGTTATTCGACTAATGCTCTCAGCCGAGATGCAGTAACGCGGCTAAAGCCTCTCGGCGTAAGGTCAGAGGGGCTTTAACATCCGCACTTCACAATCTACGTGCCCGGTACAGCCCAGCGCTTCGCTGATGTGCTCAAAGCCTAAATGCTCATACAAGCGGATTGCCTCAGTCAGAAACGCCGTGGTTTCCAGATAGCACTGCTTAAAACCTTGCTCACGGGCATGTTCAAGCGCCATCAGCGCCAGTTTTTTCGCCAGCCCCTGACCGCGCGCGCTCGACAGGAAGTACATCTTTTGCAGCTCGCAAATGTCTGGTTCACTACATCCTAACGGTGCCACGCCACCGCCGCCCACGACTTCACCGTTTTGCTCAACCACCCAGTAGGCCGCGCCCGGCTGGCTGTAAACCTGGAACAATTCATCCAGATTAGGGTCGGCAACGGTGTAGCCTTTATCGGCGGTCAGGCCGTATTCAGCGGAAACTTTGCGGATAACGCGGGCAATTGCGGCGTTATCATCGGCAGAAATTCGGCGCAGCGTTGCCGCGACGGAGGTAATGGCACTCATAGCGAACTCATGACATAAAAGTGAGACATATGCAGTTAATACCACTGCGGTGAGGGGAAGCGCAAGCGAGGATAATTCAATAAAAAGCCTCTGAGCATATGCGTCAGAGGCTTTTATTGTCTGTGGTGTCGGATGCGCTACGCTTATCCGACCTACGTTGACGGTGCCTGTAGGCCGGATAAGCGCAAGCGCCATCCGGCAAACGGCTTTACAGCGCGGCGATGACCGCCTGCTGCTCAATCAGCTTCGCTTTCGCTTCCGCATAGCCGTCCAGCTTCTCACGTTCTTTGGCGATCACCGCTTCCGGGGCGCGAGCAACGAAACCTTCGTTGGAGAGCTTGCCTTCGATACGGGCAATCTCACCTTCGATTTTCGCCACTTCTTTCGCCAGACGCGCCAGTTCATCTTCTTTGTTGATGAGGCCCGCCATCGGGATCAGCAGCTCGGCGCCGTCGATGATTTTGGTTACGGAAACCGGACCTTTATCATCGGCTGGCAGCACGGTGATGCTTTCCAGACGCGCCAGGTTCAGCAGGAAGCTCTTGTTGTCGTTTACACGACGCATCGCATCCGCGCTGCAACCACGCAGCAACAGCTCCAGCGGTTTGCCTGGGGCAATGTTCATTTCCGCGCGGATATTACGTACGGCAACGATCGCCTGCTTCAGCCATTCGGTATCGGCCAGCGCCGCTTCGTCTACCTGCGCCGCGTTATATTCCGGGAACGGCTGCAGCATGATGGTATCTGCGGTGTTGCCACAAATCACTTTCACGCGCTGCCAGATGGTTTCGGTGATGAACGGAATGATCGGATGCGCCAGGCGCAGCAGACCTTCCAGCACGGTCACCAGCGTATTGCGGGTGCCGCGCAGTTCAGCATCAGTTCCTCCGGTCATCACCGGCTTGGTCAGCTCCAGATACCAGTCGCAGAACTGGTTCCAGGTGAACTCGTACAGGATGCCCGCGGCGATATCGAAGCGGAAGTTATCCAGCGCTTCGCGGTACGCTTTGATGGTCTGATTGAATTCAGCGAGGATCCAGCGGTCTGCCAGAGACAGGGTCATTTCGCCGCCGTTGAAGCCGCAGTCCTGATCTTCGGTGTTCATCAGCACAAAGCGGCTCGCGTTCCACAGCTTGTTACAGAAGTTACGATAACCTTCCAGACGCTTCATATCCCAGTTGATGTCGCGACCGGTAGAAGCCAGCGCCGCCAGGGTGAAACGCAGGGCGTCGGTACCGTGCGGTTCGATGCCGTTCGGGAACTGCTTCTCGGTACGTTTGGCAATCTTCTCAGCCAACTGCGGTTGCATCATGTTGCCGGTACGTTTTTCCAGCAGCTCCGGCAGCGAGATACCGTCGACCATATCCAGCGGGTCAATCACGTTGCCCTTGGATTTGGACATCTTCTGGCCTTCGTCGTCACGGATCAGACCGGTCATGTAGACGGTATGGAACGGAACCTGCGGCTTGCCGTTTTCATCTTTGATGAAGTGCATGGTCATCATGATCATGCGGGCAATCCAGAAGAAGATGATATCGAAGCCGGAAACCATCACGCTGGTTGGGTGGAACTGACGCAGCGCATCGGTGTTTTCCGGCCAGCCGAGGGTAGAGAAGGTCCACAGCGCGGAGGAGAACCAGGTATCCAGAACGTCTTCGTCCTGACGAAGCTGAACGTCAGCGCCGAGGTTGTTTTCCTGACGCACTTCGTCTTCGGTACGGCCAACGTAGACGTTGCCCGCTTCGTCGTACCATGCCGGGATACGGTGACCCCACCACAGTTGACGGGAAATACACCAGTCCTGAATATCGCGCATCCAGGAGAAGTACATGTTTTCGTACTGTTTCGGTACGAACTGAATGTCGCCGTTTTCAACCGCTTCAACCGCCGGTTTTGCCAGCACGTCGGCACGGACGTACCACTGGTCGGTCAGCATTGGCTCGATAACCACGCCGCCACGGTCGCCGTAAGGCACGGTCAGGTCGTGCGGTTTAATTTCTTCCAGCAGGCCGAGCGCATCAACGGCGGCAACCACCGCTTTACGCGCGGCAAAGCGTTCCAGCTTCTGGAACTCAGCCGGGATTTCATTGGAGTAGACGTCGGACTCTTCGCCTTTGGTATCGTACACTTCCGCGGTTTCGCGGATGTCGCCGTCAAAGGTCAGAATGTTGATCATCGGCAGGCCGTGACGTTTCCCGACTTCATAGTCGTTAAAGTCGTGCGCCGGGGTGATCTTCACGCAGCCGGTGCCTTTTTCCATATCGGCGTGTTCATCACCGACAATCGGAATACGGCGGTTGACCAGCGGCAGCACCACGAATTTGCCAATCAGGTCTTTATAACGCGGATCTTCCGGGTTGACCGCCACGCCGGTATCGCCCAACAGGGTTTCCGGACGAGTGGTCGCCACCACCAGGTAATCTTTACCGTCTGCGGTTTTCGCGCCGTCGGCCAGCGGATAACGGATGTGCCACATGGAGCCTTTAGACTCGCGGTTTTCCACTTCCAGGTCAGAGATGGCGGTGCGCAGTTTCGGGTCCCAGTTTACCAGGCGCTTGCCACGGTAAATCAGGTCTTCTTTATACAGGCGAACGAAGACTTCTTTCACGGCATTGGAAAGACCTTCGTCCATGGTGAAGCGCTCGCGCTCCCAGTCAACGGAGTTGCCGAGACGGCGCATCTGACGGGTAATGGTGCCGCCGGATTCCGCTTTCCACTGCCAGATTTTGTCGATAAACGCTTCGCGACCGTAGTCGTGACGGGTTTTACCTTCTTCAGCGGCAATCTTACGCTCAACCACCATTTGGGTGGCGATACCCGCGTGGTCGGTTCCCGCCTGCCACAGGGTGTTTTTACCCTGCATGCGCTGGTAGCGAATCATGGTATCCATGATGGTTTGCTGGAAAGCATGACCCATATGCAAACTGCCGGTGACGTTCGGCGGCGGGATCATGATGCAGAAGGACTCTTTGCTTTCATCGCCGTTAGGTTTGAAATAGCCCTGCTTTTCCCAGTGCTCGTAAAGCGGCTGTTCGATATCTTGTGGGTTGTATGTCTTTTCCATTATTTCCAGGTTGCCGTATTCAGGTTAAAACCAGCCACGCGGTAAGCTTTGTAGCGATCGCGTGCCGATTGTTTCAAAGAATCTTCGTAAGGAACGAAGTCTATCACTTCTGTGAAAGCGGTGGCAAAATCTGCAAAGCCAACGCGCAAACTGATGAGCAGGTCGCGCGGGCTGCTGTTGCGTTTTTCCGGCCAGGCAATCTCTACCGGGGCGCCGCCTCTGGGGCCTTCACCCGCCAGATTATGTGGAACAAAGCTTTCTGCTGGTCTTGCCCACAGGGCTTCATCCAGTCGAAGAGCCTGCTTTTCGTTTTCACAGGCGATCAGCACGCGCTTGCCAGCCCGCCAACGTTCTGCGGCAATTTCACACACCAGTTGTTCAACGGCGCTTAAGCCATCTTGTTGCGTGTCATTGTCCAGAAGATAGAACGTTGCGTTTCTCATATATGGGGCTTCTTGTGATGAATTTAAATGCAGAGCCCGGCGAGCCGGGCCTGCAATTTATTGCCGTATGTAGGCCGGATAAGGCGTTTACGCCGCCATCCGGCGATTGTGCGTCAACGCCTGATGGCGCTGCGCTTATCAGGCCTACATGTTGCAGGCTCGATAGCGTATTACTCTTCGCCGTTAAACCCGGCGCGATTGAGCAGGAACTGCGACAGCAGTGCCACCGGACGACCGGTTGCGCCTTTGGCTTTCCCGGAACGCCATGCGGTACCGGCGATGTCGAGGTGCGCCCAGTTGTATTTACGGGTAAAGCGCGACAGGAAGCAGCCTGCGGTAATGGCTCCGCCAGGGCGCCCGCCAATGTTTGCCATATCCGCAAAGTTGGACTCCAGCTGTTCCTGGAACTCATCACCCAACGGCAGACGCCATGCGCGATCGCCAGCCTGCTCGGACGCGCCGATCAGCTCATGCGCCAGCGGGTTATGGTTCGACATCAGGCCGGTGATGTGATGGCCCAGTGCAATCACGCACGCGCCGGTCAGGGTCGCGACATCAATCACTGCTTCCGGCTCAAAGCGCTCGACGTAGGTTAACACGTCGCACAGCACCAGACGGCCTTCGGCGTCGGTATTGAGCACTTCAACGGTCTGCCCGGACATGGTGGTCAGCACATCGCCTGGGCGATACGCGCGGCCACCCGGCATGTTTTCGCAGCCCGCCAGTACGCCGACGACATTGATGGGCAGTTGAAGCTCGGCCACCATGCGCATCACGCCGTACACTGCCGCCGCACCGCACATGTCGTACTTCATCTCATCCATGCCTTCGGCTGGTTTGATGGAGATACCGCCGGAGTCGAAGGTTAACCCTTTACCGACCAGCACAATCGGACGCGCGTCTTCGGACGGATTGCCTTTGTACTCGATGACCGACATCAGCGACTCATTTTGCGAACCGTGGCCGACGGCGAGGTAAGAGTGCATACCCAGCTCTTTCATCTGCTGTTCGCCGATCACGCGGGTCACAACATTCTTGCTGTAGCTGTCTGCCAGTTGACGCGCCTGGGAAGCCAGATAGGCGGCGTTACAAATATTTGGCGGCATGTTGCCGAGATCTTTCGCTGCTTTAATACCGGCGGCGATCGCCAGACCGTGCTGGATAGCACGCTCGCCGCTGGTCAGTTCACGGCGGGTAGGTACGTTGAAGACCATTTTACGCAGCGGGCGACGCGGCTCGCTTTTGTTGGTCTTCAACTGGTCAAAGCTGTACAGCGTTTCCTGGGCCGTCTCAACGGCCTGACGCACTTTCCAGTAGTTATTGCGCCCTTTGACGTGCAGCTCAGTCAGGAAGCAGACGGCTTCCATTGAGCCAGTATCATTCAGCGTATTGATGGTTTTCTGAATGACCTGCTTGTACTGGCGCTCATCAAGTTCACGCTCTTTGCCACAACCAATGAGGAGAATTCGCTCAGACAGAACGTTAGGAACATGGTGCAGCAACAGGGTTTGCCCCGGTTTGCCTTCCAGTTCGCCACGACGCAGCAGTGCGCTGATGTACCCGTCGCTGATCTTGTCGAGCTGCTCTGCAATCGGAGAGAGGCGGCGTGGTTCAAAGACACCCACGACGATGCACGCACTCCGCTGTTTCTCCGGGCTACCGCTTTTTACACTGAACTCCATGCACTACGCTCCTGAATCTTAAAGACAACAGCGGTGGCTACGGATAGAATTGCAAGCTTTCGTAACTCATACCCGCTGTTGCGGTGACTTCGTGTTAATCTTAACGTTATTACGGCATTGGCACGTCAGAACAATTTCTGAGAGGTGGATCCGTTGAGTATAATGATCTTAGCGACGATTTCGACGACTCAAGAGAATAAATGACGTTTAAGCCATGAAACAAGCTAAATTCCGGCAAAAGACGGGTTTTTACGGGCGTATTTAAAGTGATAATCATAAGATATCTGGTTCGGGAAACGCTCAAAAGCCAACTTGCGATCCTATTCATCCTGCTTTTGATCTTCTTTTGTCAAAAGTTAGTCAGGATCCTGGGTGCGGCTGTTGACGGTGATATCCCGGCGAATCTGGTGCTCTCGCTGCTGGGGCTGGGCGTGCCAGAAATGGCGCAACTAATCTTGCCCTTAAGCCTGTTCCTTGGGCTGCTGATGACGCTGGGCAAACTGTATACCGAAAGTGAAATTACGGTCATGCATGCCTGTGGGCTGAGCAAGGCTGTGCTTGTTAAAGCGGCGATGGTGCTGGCGTTGTTTACCAGTATTATTGCGGCGGTCAACGTGATGTGGGCCGGGCCATGGTCCTCCCGGCATCAGGACGAAGTGCTGGCGGAAGCGAAAGCGAACCCCGGCATGGCGGCGCTCGCTCAGGGGCAATTCCAGCAGGCAACGAACGGCAGTTCGGTGTTGTTTATCGAAAGCGTTGACGGTAGCAGCTTCAAAGATGTGTTCCTCGCGCAAATCCGCCCGAAAGGCAACGCCCGTCCTTCGGTGGTGGTGGCTGATTCCGGACATCTGACTCAGTTGCGTGACGGCTCTCAGGTCGTGACGCTGAACCAGGGGACGCGCTTTGAAGGGACCGCGCTGCTGCGCGATTTCCGCATTACCGATTTCCAGGACTACCAGGCGATTATCGGCCATCAGGCCGTGGCGCTGGACCCCAACGATACCGACCAGATGACCATGCGTACGCTGTGGACGACCGACACCGCTCGCGCCCGCGCGGAGCTGCACTGGCGTATCACATTGGTATTCACCGTATTTATGATGGCGCTGATGGTTGTGCCGCTGAGCGTGGTTAACCCGCGTCAGGGTCGCGTACTGTCCATGCTGCCAGCCATGCTGCTTTATTTGCTGTTCTTCCTGGTGCAGACGTCGCTGAAGTCGAACGGTGGCAAAGGTAAGCTGGATCCGGTGTTCTGGATGTGGGTGGTAAACCTGGCTTATCTGGCGCTGGCGATTGTGCTTAACCTCTGGGATACGGTGCCGATGCGCCGCTTGCGTGCCCGTTTTATGCGTAAAGGAGCGGTATAATGCAGCCTTTTGGTGTACTTGACCGCTATATCGGTAAAACCATTTTTACCACCATCATGATGACGTTGTTCATGCTGGTGTCGCTCTCCGGGATCATCAAGTTTGTCGACCAGCTGAAAAAAGCCGGGCAGGGGAGCTACGACGCGATGGGCGCCGGGCTGTATACCCTGCTCAGCGCGCCGAAAGATATCCAAATCTTCTTCCCGATGGCGGCGCTGCTGGGTGCTTTGTTGGGGCTGGGCATGTTGGCCCAGCGCAGTGAACTGGTGGTGATGCAAGCTTCCGGCTTTACCCGTATGCAGGTAGCGTTGTCGGTGATGAAAACCGCGATTCCGCTGGTGCTGCTGACGATGGCCATCGGCGAATGGGTGGCACCGCAGGGTGAACAGATGGCGCGTAATTACCGTGCGCAGCAGATGTACGGCGGTTCGCTGCTCTCTACCCAGCAAGGGCTGTGGGCGAAAGACGGTGACAGCTTTGTTTACATCGAGCGGGTGAAAGGCGACGCTGAGCTAGGTGGAATCAGCATCTACGCCTTTAACGACAAGCGTCGTTTGCAGTCCGTTCGCTATGCCGCCAGCGCGACGTTTGACCCGGAGCAGAAGGTCTGGCGTTTGTCGCAGGTGGATGAGTCCAACCTGACCGACCCGAAACAAATCACCGGTTCGCAGACCGTGAGCGGCACCTGGAAAACCAACCTTACGCCCGACAAGCTCGGCGTCGTGGCGTTGGATCCTGACGCGCTGTCGATTAGTGGTCTGCATAATTACGTGAAGTACCTGAAGTCGAGCGGACAGGACGCCGGACGCTACCAGCTCAATATGTGGAGCAAAGTGTTCCAGCCGCTGTCAGTGGCGGTCATGATGCTGATGGCGCTGTCGTTTATCTTTGGTCCGCTGCGTAGCGTGCCGATGGGCGTGCGTGTGGTGACGGGGATTAGCTTCGGTTTTGTGTTCTATGTGCTGGACCAAATCTTTGGCCCGCTGACGCTGGTGTATGGTATTCCGCCGATTATCGGCGCGCTGCTGCCAAGCGCCAGCTTCTTCCTGATAAGTCTGTGGCTGATGCTGCGTAAGTCGTAATCACAGTAATCGTAGGCCTGATAGCGCTGCGCTTATCAGGCCTGCCCATGACCCGTAGGCCGGATAAGGCGTTCACGCCGCCATCCGGCAACGTAACGCGGGTGCTAGCTTTTTCTCCCGCCCATCAAGCTTCCCAACATTCCGCGGATTATCTGATTAGTGACCTGTCTCGCCGCGCTTTTCGCCACGCTCTGTACCACGCCATCGCGCTTGCCGCCGCGCGGCCCTGTGCTGCCAAACAAAATATCCTTCAACCCACCGAGAATACCGTCGTCAACCTCGACCGCTTTACCGTTGGCGGGAGGCGTATTTTGCTGCCCGGTGCTGGCCTGAACGCCTTGCTGTAAGCGCTCATAGGCGGACTCACGATCTACCTCTTCCTCATATTTTCCGTACAGCGAAGAGTGATTAATCAGCCCGTTGCGCTCATCGTCCGTCACCGGTCCCATGCGGGAGCAGGGCGCAATCACCATTGCCCGCTCCACCACCGACGGGCTGCCTTTGGCATCCAGAAATGAAACCAGTGCTTCGCCGGTGCCCAGCTCCTGAATGGCTTTCTCGGTATCAAACGCCGGGTTGGCGCGCATGGTTTGCGCCGCGCTTTTCACTGCTTTCTGATCTTTCGGCGTGAACGCGCGCAGGGCGTGCTGCACGCGGTTACCCAACTGGCCAAGCACGTTGTCCGGAATATCCGACGGATTTTGCGAGACGAACCACACGCCGACCCCTTTCGAGCGAATCAGACGGATCACCTGCTCGATTTTATCCAGCAGCACCTGCGGGGCATCGTTGAACAGCAGGTGCGCTTCATCGAAGAAGAACACCAGTTTTGGCTTCTCCAGATCGCCCGCTTCCGGCAATTGTTCGTACAGTTCGGAGAGCATCCACAGCAGGCTGGCAGCGTACAGTTTGGGCATCTGGTAGAGCTTCTCGGCGCTGAGGATATTAATCATCCCTTTGCCGCTGGCGTCGGTACGCATCCAGTCTTTGATGTCCAGCATCGGTTCGCCAAAAAAGTGCGCCGCACCCTGTCGCTCCAGCGACAGCAGTCCGCGCTGGATAGCCCCGACCGAGGCGCTACTGATATTGCCGTACTGATTCTGGAAGGATTTGGCGTTATCGCCAATATACTGAGTGATGGCCCGCAGGTCTTTGAAATCGAGCAGCAGCAGACCCTGGTCATCGGCAATGCGGAAGATAATATCCAGTACGCCGGACTGCACATCGTTAAGGTTCAGCAAACGGGCCAGCAGCAGCGGACCGAGGTCAGATACCGTGGCTCGCACCGGGTGACCTTTTTCGCCGAAGATATCCCACACCGTGACCGGATTAGCATGCGGTTGCCAGTCGGTAATGCCGATATTTTTCAGGCGGGCGAGCAGCTTTTCAGAGGCCTGTCCTTCCTCGGCCACGCCGGTTAAGTCACCTTTCACATCGGCCATAAATACCGGTACGCCAATCTCGGACAACGATTCGGCCAGCTTTTGTAGTGTGACGGTTTTACCGGTCCCGGTCGCGCCGGTAATCAGCCCGTGACGGTTGGCCATGCCTGGCAGTAAAAACAGTTCGGTGTCCGACGTGCGGGCAATTAGCAGGGGTGCGCTCATTGAGATTTCCTCCATTTATCCTGCCTGGAGTATAGGCAATGTCCATCAAAGAGAGTATGCGATGGCGAGAGAAAATGACTTAAAGCGTATTGCCGTGATAAATCTGATACCCGAGATCGACGGTGTTGTGGTTATGGTCGTTGTTCTTGATTTTGCTCAGCAACATCTGCGCCGCCATACGGCCAATGTCAAAACGCGGGGTGATCACGCTGGCGAGACTTGGGATCATCTGCCTGCCCATTTCCAGCCCGTGAAAACCGGCAATTGAGATCTGTTCCGGAACGGCCAGCTCGCGCTCGCGGCACAGCAGCAGCGCGCCCATCGCAATATCGTCGTTAGTGCAAAACACGCCGTCTAAATCCGGATGCGCAGCCAGCGCGTCCCGCATCATCTGGGTGCCGAGATGAATGGACGAAATAGCGCGCGGATTGACGCGCAGCGGCACCAGACCACGACGCGTCATGGCATCGCAGTAGCCGCGATAGCGTTGTTCATCGCGGACATCATCTTTTGAACCAAGGTAGAGGATTTTGCGGCGCTGGCGTTTGTCCAGCATGGTGCTGACCATATCAAATGCCGCCTGACGGTTATCGAACCCTACTTCCATGTCCAGACGATCGCCCTGAATATCCATCAGTTCTACCACCGGTATGTTGGCTGAACGCAGAAATTTAACCGTGCGCAGAGTGTGATATTTCTCGGACAGGATAATGCCGTCGATATTATACGACAGCAGGTTGATCACCGACTCTTCCTCGGATTCCCGGTCATAATTGTAGTTGGCGATCAGCGTCTGATAGTTATGGTCCGAGGTGACTGACTCGATACCGGCCAGAATGTCAGCGAACAGCTGGTTTTGAAACGAGGGGATCAGCACGCCGAGCGTGTAGCTTTGCGCGTTAAGCAGCATCGCGGGCGCGCGGTTGGGGATGTAATTAATTTCCTCCATAATCTGCGCGATGCGTTCACCGGTTTCCTTTGCGACCTTTTTCGGCGAGCGAATGTAGCGGCTCACCGTCATTTTGGTCACGCCCGCCAGCGTGGCGATGTCTTGCAAAGAAATTCTGTGGTTCCTCATTTTCTCTCCAGTGCCGGGGAGCGCAGACCTGTGCTCCCCGGTAATACCGTCTTAATGCAGGATGGCGTTCAGCGCCAGAACCCCCAGCAGACCCATAATGGAAATCAGCGTTTCCATTACCGTCCATGTGCGCAACGTTTCGCCCACGCTGAGATTAAAATAGCCTTTAAACAGCCAGAATCCCGGATCGTTAACGTGGGACGCAATCACGCTGCCCGCGCCGGTAGCCAGCACCATCAGCGCCGGGTCAGCATGGGTGACGTTGATAATCGGCAGCACCACGCCTGCGGTGGTGATCGCCGCCACGGTGGCTGAACCGAGCGCGATGCGCAGCAAGGCGGCAACCGTCCAGCACATCAGCAACGGAGAAAGCGACGTGCCGGTCATCAGGTGCGAGATATATTGCCCCACGCCGCTGTCGACCAGAACCTGCTTAAACGCGCCGCCCCCGGCGATGATAAACACAATCATCGCAATTGCGCCGATAGAGTCGCCAATGATATCCATAATTTGCTCGATCGTACGTCCGTTACGTCGACCAAGGGTAAAAATGGCGAGTACGATAGCGATAAACAACGCGACCGCAGGGTTGCCGATAAACTCAAAGAACACCCGCACGCTGTTGGTTTTCGGCAGCGTAATTTCGCACACGGCGGCGACCGCCATCAGTATGACCGGGATTACCGCCGCAAAGATACTGTTCCAGAACGATGGCATCTCTTCTTCGGTGAACAGATGCGGGTTGAACAACCCTTCCGGCGGTGCTTTCTCAAAGCGGGTCAGCAGCTTAGAAAACAGCGGCCCGGCAACAATCACCGTCGGGATAGTAATAATAAATCCGTACAACAGGGTGGTACCGAGATTGGCCTCGAAAATGGTAGCAATCGCGGTCGGCCCTGGATGCGGCGGCAGAAAACAGTGGGTCACGGATAGCGCGGCGACCATCGGCACGCCGACATACAGCAGCGGCAGGCCGGACGAGGCCACCACCGTAAACACCAGCGGCAGCAGCAGAACAAAGCCGACTTCAAAAAACATTGCCAGACCGACCACCAGACCGGTGATCACCAGCGCCCACTGCACGCGTTTTTTACCGAACGTGCCAATCAGCGTGGTGGCGATGCGCTGGGCCGCACCGGTATCGGAAATCAGTTTGCCGAGCATTGCGCCGAAGCCGAGGATCATCGCCAGCCCGCCGAGCGTGCCACCGATCCCGTTTTGTATTGAGTGCAGAACGGCCTGTGCATCCATCCCTTCGGCAAAACCAACGACCGCCGCCACCAGAACCAGAGCAATAAAGCCGTTAACTTTAAAGCCAATCATCAGAACCAGGAGCAGCGCGACGCCTGCCGCAATTATTATTAATGGCATAATCGTTTCTCTTATATCCCCGTCATCCTGCAACTCGAATGATTTAGGGTGTCTGTGCCAAAAAGGCAGCGCCTGGGCGCTGCGTGATGTTGCGTTGTGTGGTATCAGACGGCGACCAGCATGCCGCCATCGACAAACAACAGGTGCCCGTTTACAAAATCGGATGCTTTAGAAGAGAGGAATACCGCCGCGCCGATCAGCTCCTGCGGATCGCCCCAGCGCGCGGCTGGCGTACGTTTGCACAGCCAGGAGGTGAAGGCTTCATCCTCGACCAGCGCTTTGGTCATCTCGGTTTTGAAGTAGCCCGGTGCGATCCCGTTGACCTGGATATTGTGGCGCGCCAGCTCAACGCACATTCCGCGGGTAAGCATTTTTACCGCGCCTTTCGAGGCGGCATACGGCGTGATGGTGTCGCGGCCCAGTTCGCTCTGCATGGAGCAGATGTTGATGACCTTCCCGGCCTGACGTTCCACCATGCGACGCGTTACCGCCTGCGAGACCAGGAATACCGCCGTCTGGTTAACGGCAATCACATCGTTCCAGTCCTGCTCCGGGAACTCGGTAAACGGATGGCGACGCTGGATACCGGCGTTATTCACCAGCACATCGATCGGGCCAATGTCTTTTTCGATATGGTCGATGGCGGCATCGATATCCTGTTTATGCGTAACATTGAACGGCGCGGCCACGGCGCGGATCCCTTCCTGCTGCAATTTGGCGACGGCGGCCTCCGCACGCTCCGGCGTAATGTCATTAACGATAATCTGTGCGCCATATTTACCCAGCCCGGTCGCCAGTAAATAACCAATACCCTGGGCTGAACCGGTGATCAGAATGTTTTTGCCGTCCAGTGAAAAAAGATCGTTCATCATGTTATTCCTTATTTTATGTCTTCGAAAACGAGCTGGACTTTCGCCGCCTGGGTTTTATCCCCGGCGAATATCAGCGCCTGTTCAAGCTCGGTAAACGGATATTCAGCGCTGAGTAACGGCAGCGGATCGATAACGTTATTCGCCAGCCACGACACCGCGGTGTTGAACTCGGTGGTAAAGCGGAACGAGCCTTTGAGCGCGATCTCTTTGCCGATCAGCATCATCATCGGGAAGTCCGGCACCGCGCCGCCCATGCCGACCTGCACCATCACGCCTCTCGCGCGGGTCACTTCCAGACAGGTGGTGATTGAGGACGGATGACCAGAGACTTCAAAGCTGACGTCGAAGTAGCCTTTCTCTTTTTTCCACGCGTCGAGCGAGTCCTGCTGCGGGTTAATCAGCGTATCGGCACCCATCTGTTGCGCCAGCGAGAGCGAGCGCGGGCTGATATCCGCACAGACGATTTCTGCCGCGCCGAGCGTTTTTACCGCGCTGACGATGAGGCAGCCGATAGGCCCGACGCCGGAGATAAACACGCGCTTGCCCTGCAGGTCGCCCGCTTCATGCGCGGCGTGGATCGCGACCGCCAACGGTTCGGCAAAGGCCATGACTTTTTCATCGGCCTCTTGAGGGTAGGGGATGCACTGCGCAGTATCGACGGTTTTAAACTGAGTGAAGCCGCCGTCGACGTGGGGAAAATACATGGCGCTGCCAAAAAAGCGCATTTCCGTGCACTGGTTTTCTTCATGCTGCAGACAGTATTTACAGTGGCCGCAGGGCTTCGACGGATTAATCGCCACCGACTGACCTTCATGTAATTCTGTTGAATCGCTGTGCACTACTTTACCAATAACTTCATGGCCTAAAATCATCGGCGCTTTAACGGTAAAATTACCGACTTTGCCTTCCTGATAATAATGTAAATCGGAACCACAAATTCCCCCGCGGGTAATTTGTACCAACGTTCCTTTATTATTCCATTCTATATTTTGGTCGGTAATGGCAACAGTTTTCTTACCCGCGACAACGCAGGATTGGGTTTTGACTTGCATAAATGCCTCACTGGTCAGGTAGTAACCTCGGCAGCATTTAAACGGTTTTAATTGTTATTATTTGTGATACAGATCACGCTGAGAAATTGTTACACTACAATGTTACGCATAACGTGATGCGCCCTGTAAATCTGCTCAGTCGCGGCAAAAAAAGGTGAGTTCTGCAATGTGGAAGGCGTAGTATCGCGCCATAGAATATGAATCTGGAGTTTTTTCAATGGCTGGGGAAAGTTATATTTTAATGGGCGTTTCGGGTAGCGGTAAATCTTTAATTGGCAGTAAAATTGCCGCTGTATTATCGGCTAAATTCATTGATGGCGACGATCTCCATCCCGCTAAAAATATTGATAAAATGTCTGAAGGTATTCCATTAACCGATGAAGACCGACTGCCGTGGCTGGCGCGATTAAATGACGCGTCATACAGTTTATTTAAAAAGAATGAGACCGGATTTATTGTCTGCTCGTCATTAAAAAAACAGTATCGCGATATATTGCGTCAGGGTAGCCCGAATGTGCATTTTCTGTGGCTGGACGGCGACTACGAGACCATTCTGGCACGCATGCAGCGTCGGGCAGGCCATTTTATGCCGGTGGGACTACTCAAAAGTCAGTTCGACGCGCTGGAATGTCCGCAGGACGATGAGAAAGATATTGCCCGCATCGACGTGAACCATGATATTGAGCATGTGACGGAACAGTGCCGCCAGGCGGTGCTCGCGTTTCGTAACGGGCAATAAGCCCAGCCCCTTGCGGGACTGAGCCCGGCATCAGAAGTCGGCTTTCAGCACCACGCGGTAGCGGGCCTTGCCATCACGCACGTGCTGGATTGCTTCGTTTATTTGCGACATCGGGTACAGCTCAGTGGTAGGCGACACCTTGCTGCGCCCGGCAAACTTCATCAGCTTGCGCAGCTCGAATGGCGTCCCGGTCGCCGAACCGGAGATGCTGCGATCCCCGACAATTAAGGTAAATGCCGGTACCGGCAGCGGCTTCAGCACTGCGCCGACGGTATGGAAGTTACCGCCGTAGGCCAACGCTTCAAAATAGGGCTGCCAGTCGAGATCGACGTTAACCGTGTTAATGATGAGATCGAACTGGCCCGCCAGCGCTTTTAGCGCATCCGGATCGCGGCTGTTGACCACCTTATCCGCTCCCATCGCCAGCACCTCCTGTTCTTTCGCCGGGTTGGAACTGAATGCGGTCACTTCACAACCCATCGCGTGTAACAGCTTAATGGCGATATGTCCCAGGCCGCCGATACCGATCACCCCGACGCGGCTGGTGGCGGTGATATGGTGCATCAGCAGCGGTTTGAACACGGTGATACCGCCGCACAGCAAGGGGCCAGCTGCCGCCAGATCGATACTCTCCGGCAGCGGGATCACCCACTGCCAGTCGGCTCGCAGCTTCTCGGCAAAGCCGCCGCGATTGAGAATAGTGGGAACGGAGCCTTCCAGGCAGTTAATCTGATTGCCGCTGATACAGGCGTCGCAATGCCCGCAACTGCGCGCCGTCCAGCCAATGCCGACGCGCTGACCAACCTTCAGACCCTTATCCTGCGCCGCGCTGCCGAGCGCTGCCACGCGACCAATCACCTCATGCCCGGCAACCAGCGGATACTGAGAGAATCCCCATTCGTTGTCGATCATCGACAAATCGGAATGGCAGATACCGCAGTAATCGACCTGGACTTCGACATCTTCCGGCTTAAGCTCGCCCGCATCATATTCATAGAGTTCGAGCTCGCTGCCCGCCGCTTTTGCGGCGTAGCTTTTTATCATCGACATCGTGTTTCCCTCAGTGTGGTGTTGAACTGGAAGTGTAGAGCATGGGGAAACGGGATGCTTCGCAGAAGGGGGGATTAAGGTGGTTGTTGCGGGGGATAAACTGTGATGGTGATTGCACGTGTGCAAGGTAATGCTGAAATTTTCAACACTTAGCAGGCCAGACACACGCTGGCGCTTGCATGGCGGCGCACGACAGGTATAATCCACAACGTTTTCCGCATCCCTTCCGTGCCGGAGTGGCGAAATCGGTAGACGCAGTTGATTCAAAATCAACCGTAGAAATACGTGCCGGTTCGAGTCCGGCCTTCGGCACCAAGTGATGCAATAATTAGCTACCTAATGGTGGCTTTTTTTGTGTCCATTTCCGTCCAAATTCGTCCATATCCATCTGTAATTCAAAGATAATTTATTTTTTGGTAATAGCCATATTTATTTTGTAGTCTTTCCGTGTTGGTCGTTTTTCATCCATTGACATCCACACGATTTGGGGGCCAAATTGGGGGCTTAGACGTAGTTCGATAATAGTGAGGCCCCCAAATGGCACTAACAGATCGCGCTATAGTCCACGCCAAGCCTTGTGGCAAGCCGTATAAGCTCAGTGACTCGCATGGACTTTACCTGCTGGTTAACCCTAACGGTTCAAAACGCTGGTACATCAAGTACCGCTTTGTAAACAAAGAGAAAAAGCTCGCTTTAGGACCTTATCCGCTTTTGACGCTTGCACAGGCAAGACGCATGCGTGAAGAGGCCCAATTACTGCTGATTTCCGGCATCGATCCGAGCGCACACCGAAAGGCTGAACGCCTTGCTATAACGCCGGAACATACGTTTGAGTCTGTGGCACGCGAATGGGTCACCAGTAATGTGAACTGGTCGGCAGAACATAAGAAGCGGGTGTTGCGTTATTTCGAGCTTTACGTCTTTCCCACGAATGGTAGCTGCGACATTACCAAAATGAAGGTCAAAGACCTGCTGGTACCCATCAAAGAGGTGGAGAAAGCGGGCAAACTGGATGTTGCTTCCCGGCTTCAGCAGCGCACTGCCTGCGTGATGCGCTACGCCGTCCAGAACGGCATTATCGATCATAACCCTGCATCGGATTTAACCGGCGCGGTCTCCACGCCCAAAGTGCGTCACCACCCTGCACTGGATCTTAATCTTATCCCTGATTTCCTGGAAAGGATCGACGATTACAAAGGCCGTCAACTGACTCAACTGGCGATAAAGCTGGCCCTGCTGCTGTTTATCCGCTCCAGCGAACTGCGCTTTGCCCGCTGGGATGAGATTGATCTGCGTAACGCCATGTGGACCATCCCCGCTGAGCGTGAGCCGATCCCCGGCGTTAAATATTCAGCGCGTGGTGCGAAGATGCACTCCCCACACCTGGTCCCATTATCACGTCAGGCCATCGAACTGCTGCACGAGGTGAGGCAGCATTGCAGACCGGGAACTGAATTGGTGTTCCCCGGCGATCATAACTACCGCAAACCGATGAGTGAAAACACCATTAACAAAGCGCTGCGTGTGATGGGCTACGACACCCAGAAAGATGTCTGCGGCCACGGTTTTCGCACTATGGCCTGTAGCGCGCTGGTGGAGTCAGGCCTGTGGTCAAGCGACGCGGTAGAGCGCCAGATGAGCCATCAGGAACGTAAGCGCGTGCGGGCAGCGTATATCCATAAGGCGCAGCACCTGGAAGAGCGCCGGGAGATGATGCAGTGGTGGGCGGATTATCTGGATGCAAACCGCTTCAGGCATGTGGTGCCGTATGGATTCAAAAAGTCGCCGGGAAGCACACTAGACCATATGAGCTTTCAGGAGCGCAATGACCGGCAACTGGAGGAGCTGAAAGTTAGAATACTGGCTGACTCGGAATGGCTGACGGCGTCTGAGTTATCGGCAAAAGCGGGTTTCCGTTCTGCCGATCCTGAGGCAGGCCCGAAAGGCTGGAAAGCCGCCGGGAAGATATTCTCGCTGAAGGTCGATGGGGAGGATTTGTACCCGGATTATGTTCTTGATGAGAAAATGCGGCCTCTTAAGGTTGTGAGGTTGATACTCTCGCTGTTCAAAGAACGCAAAACGCCGTGGGGGCTGGCAATTTGGTTTAGCTCCGCAAACCGCAGGTTGAGAGGTGGGAAGCCGAAAGATTTGCTGATTTCAAAGTCAGAATTGGTGCTGATGGCGGCGCAGGATGAGGTGGAGTTGGGGGAGTAGGAATGATGGTGGTATTTAGTTATTACTAGATTTGGGCTGTTTTTGCTGGGGGGTTGACAACAGGAACAATTGAATGAGTTCGAATTCTTTGATTTGAAAATCATTAAACGTTGCAAAAGATTTGGCCTAATTGTTTCTGTTGTTGGATTATTTTTACAGATTAATAAAAGTCGAGAATTCATTTTGTTGAAGCAAATCTTTCTTTAAGAATAAATACTTATTAAATAAGAGTGAATAAATATTTAGAATATTCGGTGTATTTATTATTAGGATGCTTGTATGGCCCTCTAAGGATCTCTGGTAATATTATATTTGCCGAAGTTTTTTATTCTGAGGCAGTATCAAAAAAATATTTAGATAAAAGCATTTGAAATATTTCTATTAAATTCTTGGCGCTTTTTTATACATATGATATTATTTGGTTTTAGTGTCGTTACAATCACCTTTGGATATTGATTTCTGCACTATTATGAAGAGGGTATTTTAGTTCAAATTGTACAAGGCTTATTGGCGTGGTTAATTTATGGACAATAAAATGGAAATCTTTTCGTGGGCAAATTTCGGAAATGTTCTAACTTGGTTGTCAGTATTTGCATCGATTGTTGGTGGCATATACACAATCTTGGTATATATCAGAGTGGCAGATATAGAAAATAAATATCTCGTTAAAGTTAGACTTCCTGAACTGATTTCAAAGCTTCAGGATCAAAATAAAGATTTACCAAAACTTCTTTCTGAATTTGAACAAGACAATACTAGTAATAAGAAAAAAAGCGCAGTATCCGCTTCTGTTCACTCAACAATAATAATATTGGAAGATGTTAAACGGAAGTTGGAACTTGATAAAAATCAGTTTAAATATTCAAGCCCTCCAATATCAAAATGGTTACTTTCAGTAACAGATGAAAAATTATCTAGAATGCTTAGCTCCAGACATCTCGACATTGAAGGATTATGGGGAATCCAATCAGAGTTAAGCAGTGTAATTATGCACTTAGAACAAATAAATTTAGATTTAGGATGGACGAGATCATGAGTGATAATATTATACAGTTGATCACGCAATTAAATAGATACACCTTGAATGGAAGTATATCTTGGAGGAGGGATGATGCTCCTTATAATATCACTCATGGTTCGGATTCATATATACCTCTATTTTTTAGCGTTAATTTCAATGGAACTAAGTTTGGGATCTATGAAGAGAAGTATAGATATTACACAGATGTCGATGAGTTTTACTGGACGTCTCAAATCGTTCTTTGCATCCTTGATGATAATAATCTTGAGGTATGGAAGTATAAAGAAAGATTTTCTGTCCTTAATGACCTTTTTGATAATGTTAGGTATAAGCAATCAGGGATTGAAGATATTTTAAGCAAGCTCCCAAAAAACTAAGTGTATAAAGCAGCTTTGAAAGGAGCTGCTTTTATATAAATTTCTTATTGGTTCCTAGAATATAAATTTCTATGGATTTCATTCATATATCATCTAATGTTAATATGGTTTTCAATCTAATTGACTTAGCTTTGTATGATAAAATGATTATCAATATAATAAGATATTAATCATGCCTGCTTCAGCTATCACATCGCCATTAATGTCAGGTTTTGCTAAGGTCATCATTAGTTCTGGAAAAATCTGAGCTAACACTAATTAATACACTTTACTGATTCAATTCCTGAACCAACCTGGTGTTGATATACAGCTTTTCTCGACCAACGCTCATTTCTTCCAGCACGCCTATCTCGACTAACTGTTTGAGATACGCTGATGCCGTCTGGCGTTTAGCGATACCTCGTTCAACAAGGTTATCGATCCGGCAATACGGTTGCGCATAGAGCACCTGGATGAGTTCATAGGTATATATTTTTGGTAGCTTCTCACGTACATACTCGGTCGTTTCTGCCATCAATGCCCGAACAACCGCAATCTTGTCAGTCGTCCATCGGGACGTGTTTTCTACGGCCTCCAGCATAAATAATATCCACGATTCCCAGTCTCCTTCATCTGTTACCCTACGCAAGAGCATGTAGTAATCACTACGTCTCTCCAGAATAAAGCGGGACAGGTACAGGATAGGCAGTGAAAGTAATTCATTTTGAATCAGGTAAAGAATATTCAGGATACGACCTGTTCGCCCATTCCCGTCCGGAAAAGGGTGGATGCACTCAAATTGATAGTGTGCAATAGCCATTTTCACCAATGGATCTAAATCATCATCGCCATGTATGAACTGCTCCCAGTTCGCCAATAAGTTACGGATAGTATCTTCACCCACCGGGGGCGTATACACCACGCTGTTATTCTGATCGCGCAGTACCGTGCCCGGTGTTTTTCTTATATCGGTCTGAACTGCGCGTAATTTGGTGCAGATAGCGATTGCTGTGTTTGTGCAAAGTGGATAGGTCTCAAGATGGGTATAACCATCATAAAGCGCCGTACGATAGCGCAATGCTTCTTTGGTTGCTGGATCTGCTCCGTCTGCACGATCAGCATACTGAAAGAGCTGATCGCTGGTCGTTACGATGTTCTCAATGCGTGAGGAATCTTTCGCTTCCAGCATCGGAAGAATGTTAATCAACAATCCCTGGTCGGGGATCAACTCACCCGCTGTTTTCAGCTCTGCAATTGCCGCACGCGCATTTATACACGCTTTTAGTACATTGCGAGTTTCAATTTGCTGCAGATCAGGCGGCAGTTTTGGCAGATCGTTGTAAGGGGCTTCGGGATTCCAGTTCATATATTTATAAAAACCGATTTCATCGACATATAGACATCATATGTCGATGCTATAAGCATGTCACGGCATCATGTTTAAAAAATCGTGTTTTATCGACATATCGCCGCAACGTGTCGATGGCATAAACATGTTTTGGCTATATGTTTAAAAAAATGCTTTTTATCGACATATCCTCAGACGCTTGGTGCAGACTGTCTGGATTTGTCTAGGAAGAGACTTCACTACCTGAGACTTATCGACCTTTAAATGGGTCTCTCGGCAAAACTTGCAAATGTGAAAAACGCCCCTATTTCATGGCCAATTAACCGCGAAATTCTAGCCATGGAGGATATTACCGATGTTACCCCGGACACACCGCCAGCTTGTGAGCGTTGAAGTGATGTGGCCTGCTCAGACGCTACCACTTCCTCTGCAACAGGTAGTCGAAGCATTGAATCAGGGCGAAACGCCTGATCAGATTATTATCCGCATGAATCAACAGGGTCTGCTGGCGTGGCGCGAAGGCGCATCAGAGCAGGATGCACACGATGTTTTTCAGGTGTGGCTGGACAACCAGCATGAGGCGCGGTTTCTCTGCCGCTACGTTACGTTGCCGCTGCACTGATACCCGTATTCCGGTAAGGCGAAATTGAAGAATGCTGTTTATCTCCGGATAAATTAATATGGTATAAAATAAAGAGTTAGCATATGTCGTTTCAGGGATGATGAGTTGTAAATGAAGAAGAAACTACCAGACCACCTTTCCAGGGAATGCATTATTGCGGCTATGCGCGCCTATGATGAAGGTGTACGCCACCAGTTCAGCGAGTCCCGGCTGTATGATGTGGTCTTTGAAGGGCGCAGTTATCCACCGAAAGCGATAGTCGGTATTGCTGCTTCAAATCTGAGAGGCGTTGAGTTTTCCCCTGAAGATTTTAGTGGTGGTATCAAGTCGAAATGCGTCAAGTTGCTTACCGATCAAGGGTTCCAGATCGTTGAGAAAAATGTGGGTAACGAGCAGCCCGCCAACAGCATTTTTCCTGATGAACTACCACCGCAGAGCGTATTTACTGAAGGTGCCGCTACGCAGGTAACGGTTAACCGCTACGAACGTGATCGTAAGGCCCGACAGGCCGCATTAGCCTGGCATGGTTGTCTGTGTAAAGTATGTGGTATTGATATGATGAAGGTGTATGGCGAGATAGCGAAAGGTTTTATCCATATACATCACCTGATTCCGCTATCAGACATCAAAGAGAATTACTCTCTGGATCCCAAAAAAGATCTTATTCCCGTCTGCCCTAATTGCCATGCCATGTTACATCGACGGAGCCCCCCATTTTCTCCAGAGGAGCTGGCAACAATCATACAAAAATATATGATCTCATAGACTCTATAACGGATCTCCTTTAAATTAGTGTGTTATTTGTGGAGGAATAAAGATTGAATGATGTATATGCTTTTGATCTAAAATTGGTCTGTGGTGGGTACGCTTATTTCTCGACAGATACTTTAGGTTCTGCTCCTGATGATCAAGGCCTGGAGTTCCGTACTCCATCGCCTGTAATAAGTGAGCGATTTTCTCGTGCATTGGAAGAGCTAGGCCAAACTTACACAATAATTAATGATACAAAGTCTCTTTATGAGTGGACATGTTTTCAGGGCTGGGCTCTTGTCGATATTTCTTTTGCTTATGAGCACATGCCTCATTGGTTGAGAAAAAAGAAATGCTTAATATCTCCTTTTGGTTCGTTTACAGATATTGCGTTGGCATCAGATTCCGTTAGGAAACGAACATTCCGAGGTAAATTTAAAAAAAGAATTCTTGATAGAGATAATAATCAATGTGTGATTTGTTCAAGCACAGAAAATCTTACTCTTCAACATGTTGTTCCTTATTCAAAAGGCGGGGAAACAAGCTACAGAAATTTAGTTACCCTATGTGAACCCTGTAATCAAAAACTTGGATCTGATTGTTATCGAGAGTTGTTCAGATTGGCGGGTTTAAAGGGCGATTACGAACCTTCACTTGTAAACAAAGCTATGCCGGATGATAAAGCACTTATTCGTGCAGTTCAATTCTCAAGTAATATTATGCATACACGTTGCGATCTTTATTGACCGATTAGCTATTAATCAAACTATTAAATCGGTAATAACTTCAGCCACGGGTTATTCACCGGTATTTTCTCTCCAAGCACCAGCCCAGGATCCTCCATCAGAAACCCTTTCAACTGACTACTTTTCTTTTGTGGAACCCGAACCTCGCAGGTCCAGATAAAACTGTCATCATTACAGCGCAGGGCCAGCCCTGACTCCTGAAACATTCGCTGTGCCAGTTTCCAGCCGTCGCCGCTATCGCCTGTCGTTTCTGCTGCATATATCTTAAAGATCCCCGGTGTGACCAAAAAAAGATGGTTTTCCACCACATGTACCTTGCCGTTCCGGGTATTCACCGTGGCTGAAGAACTGGTGTGGTTCTTCAGCCACTGCAGGAAGTTGTTATTGTCACCAAGCCTCGGGTCGTCTGCTATTTCCGGCAGCGGTTGAGTGGGCGCGCTAAGTTCAGGGACGGGTTCAGCTTCGCTTACCGGCGTCACATCACCGGCAAAACAGGCGGGACGTTGTTCGCCTGGCTCCCATATTGCAGACGGCGTCAGGCGCAGCAGCGTCAGCGGTTCAACGGGCGACCAGCCCTTATCTGATCGGATAATGCAGCGCCAGATCGCTTTATCCTCATTGGCAACGATAAGCTGATGTGCCAGCAGTTCGTCAAACAGGCGGTTATTATTTTCCGGTACGCTGGCTACGCCATGCTGGAGCAGCCAGGCCCGCACCCGGTCGGCGGTGGTTTTGCTGATAAGCCACAGCGCATCCTCCGTCAGCCAGCCATCCGATCCGCATTCGGGATTATTCAGCCAATAATCGTTCTGTACCAGCGACCGCAAGGCTGTAAGAAGCTGCTGGGGGAAGGACGAGGGCTTTTGCGCCAGCGCGGTTTTGATATCGCCGCCGAGGTATCGGGCAACGGAGGCTTTATCGGCCAACTGTACCAGTTCAGTCAGTGCGCCAGCCCGTTCGTAGTGTCCGGTAAGCTGATAAATCAGGGACGCAAAAGCCGTGGGGTATCCGGCCAGCCATTCCAGTAATGGCGAGGGTATCAACTGATTAATCAGCATTGCGCCAGCCGCAGGGTGCAGATGATAGTCGCGACCGTGGCTCTGGTACTGCCAGCGATAAGGCTGTGCCAGATTACCCTGCCACGGATGCCAGCGGGTGCCATCACGTTGATGAATCTCCATATCCACGGCGATTTTTCCCGTATCGTGCAGCAATGCCGCGCAGACTACCGTGACCGTCCATGCGCTGGCCTGCCGGGCCTGTTCTTCCGCCCCCGTTTCTGGTGGCAGCAGGTAACCCTGGCGAAGCCGGATGGCGTTGCAGGCAACTTCCAGCGAATGATCCAGTAGCCCCCGGCAATGGAATGATGATGACTTTGTGAGGCGGGCAGCAGTTGCACCAGTGCGGCGAAGTGGTGAATCGCAGTGAGGATCCAGCTATCAAACAGGGTATCCGGCAGCGGGGTCAGTTGCCGTAACTGCTGCAAACAGGACTGGCGTAACGGTGTCGCCAGCAATCGCTCTGCGGATTGCGGCGCAAACCAGCCCTCCGGCAGCGAAGCGTCTGGCGCAGGTGGGTGGCTCCGGGATGGTCTTTGTAGCCACTTCAGCATAATTCTCCTTTTCGGGCAGGCCCCTTTGCCCTTGTCGCCCTTCCTTTGCAGTGTCTTACTTGAAAATTTTTTGTACAGTATGTTTTTCCTATTTTAAATGATAATTTATAGATTGAATTATTCAATTCTTATATTTTTTTCCAAAAGAGTTGAGCTTTGTTTTATGAAAATGCTCGATCAATATATGGGGAGAGTTTGTCTATCCCAAATATATTTTCAAATTTCAATCTTCTTTCATTGAAGATGGAGTTAAGTTCAAGTTTGCAATATCCACCTCCCCAATCTTTTAAAATATACATAGAATCATCTGCTCTTTTCTCAAATTTCTTGTATACTCCGTTTGAAGGTAGAATCAATACTGTATCAAGTTGCCTAATTGTGAGCCTTGAAATTACTATTTCTTGCGGCAATATAGTTTTACTATTGTAATGAATTTGAGGTAGAACAGGGTGAGAGTGTTTTGTTTCCACATCACCCCATACTTCCGGGGTGTTATCTAAGTTTCTTGCTAGGATAATGAAGGAGTCGGTAGGTATTTTTTTGTGTTTTATTAGAGCATTTTTAATTCTTTGTTGAACTTTGAATGGTTTATTATCCAAACTGTTTTTTATAACTCTAAAAAAGTTAAAGTGACTCTTAAGCAACCATCCTAGATGCGCTTCCGTAAAAGGGATATTTAGAGGCTCATTTGACGTGGAGTTAATTAAATTTATAACTAGTTCTTTACCCGCATTGTCATAAATAGATAAGCTTATGTTATTGCATTTTTTGCAAACATCCCTAATGACTTGTTCATGGTTAAATAATATCTTATTATTATACACATCGGCTTGAGTTATACTTCCAGATTCTCTTTTGTTTAATTGTTTCAGAACGGAATTGGATATAACATGCTCTTTTGTTAATTGTTCTACACAGTGATGTCTCTGATTATAAAAACACTTCATTCTATTTCTCCCGAGGGTAATTCATACAGCGTTGACTATCACACGCACTATAATAATGTATAAATTTATTATGATAAGTTGTAAGATGTCTGTCAATAAAATAATAGGTTTGGATGTATAAACGATTGTTGTTAATTGTTGTTTGTTATGTGTCGCTTTTAAATTGTATCCATAGTCAATTTATTCTTGTTTTAACTTGTGTGGGAATATAAATCTGGAGTGATTTTTTGTATTGTAAGCATCGATGAATATAAAACATTAATTTATTTGAGTGTATTTGTTTTTTTTACACACACTTTGGTGCTCAGGCCCTAATTAGTATTTTAAATGAAAGGTTAATTGTATTCATATAGAGTTTATCTATTTGATTCTGCCTAATTGAATCTCGTAGCATGTTTATGTTTGCGAGGATTCACTGTGTCGCCACAGTTCTGTAATTCGAGTGATTGTGAGGGAATATTTAGAGATTGCTTCTCAATTGGTAACATATTTTACGGATAATTGATGGACATTAAATTAACTGGATTATGTTTAGATGTTGGGCAATCAGACTAAATAGCTTCGCAAAATAGTAGATCACTATGATGGAACTCAGTCCGAATTGAGCGATCTGATCAATCGCCAAATCAAAAAAATCACCAACCGGACTGAGCGATGCAGATCATAACAGCAATTCCTGATGAAGAACGACAACTGATGCGCAAAGAGGCCCAGCAAACCCACGACAAAAACCATTCCCGACGGCTTATCGCCATGCTGATGCTGCATCAGGGAATGACTGTCACCGACGTCGCCAGACTGCTCTGTGCTGCCCGCTCATCTGTCGGCAGATGGATAAACTGGTTTACTTTACATGGTGTTGAAGGATTAAAAAGCCTCAGACCCGGACGCGCTCCACGCTGGCCGGTCGCCGATATCCTTCAGGTTCTGCCACTGTTGGTACAGCGTTCCCCGAAGGATTTTTGCTGGCTGCGTTCCCGCTGGAGTACGGAGTTGCTGGCCCGCATCGTTAACCGGATTTTTAACGTAACGCTGCACAGCGCCACCCTGCACCGATACCTGAAACGGGCGGGTATTGTCTGGCGCAGGGCAGCACCAACGCTGAAAATCCAGGACCCGCTGTATGAAGAAAAACAGCGAGTCATCAGGCAGGCACTGGAACAGGAGCAGGCGGAACATCCGGTATTTTATCAGGATGAAGTCGATATCGACCTGAACCCTAAAATCGGTGCGGACTGGATGTCCAGAGGGCAGCAGAAACGTGTCGCCACGCCGGGACAGAACCGGAAGCATTATCTGGCAGGCACACTACACTCAGGGACCGGAAAAACTCACTATGTCAGTGGCATCAGCAAAAGTTCTGATTTATTTATCAACCTGTTAGAGACATTACGGCGCACATACCGACGAGCGAAAACCATTACGCTGGTACTTGATAACTACGTCATTCATAAAAGCCGCAAAGTGGAACGCTGGCTGGAAAAGAACACAAAGTTCCGGTTGTTGTTCCTGCCGACATATTCACCGTGGCTGAATCCGATAGAACTGTTGTGGTTATCCCTGCACGAAACTGTAACGCGAAACCATCAGTGCCGATATATGTGGCAGTTACTGAGACAGGTAAATCAGTTTATGACGGCTGCCTCGCCATTCCCCGGTAACCAACACGGACTGGCTAAAGTGGAGCGGTAATAGGCGAAGCTATTTAGCCCAAGCATGTTGCAGAATGGTTCGTATTTGGATTTCAAATTTTAATCCGGAAAATGATCTATATTCTTCCATTCCAGAACGAACATTACCTACATCACATATGAAATGTGTTGAACGATAGCCAATTCTATCTGTTGATAATCGTTGCATATTGTCTAAGCTATTTTCACGATCTATCTGAAAAATACTTTTGAGAATATCACACACCTTTATGACGCCATCTTCGACATAAAGTATTATTCTTATTCCAGATATGTCAGTAAGCTCATTTTGTGGATCTTTGTAATTTTTTCTTTTTATTTTTTCCATAATTCCATTAATGTCTTTTGTTCTGGAATCGACGGAAAAATAATCTATGTTGTTTTGCTTGAGTACATTTTCAATAACGGATGCAAGCTGAGAACTCATCAATTTAAAATAGGGTAGTTTTTCTACAATCCATTCTTCGAAATCAGTGGACATGATTTTCTCATCAAAAAGTTAAAATAGTATATTAATATTAATTTTTATAATTGGCTATGGCTGATGCCGCATCCACCTCACTGCACCCCGTCTCCTTCATAATCCGCATCCTTTCCGCCTTCTCATGCTTCTCGGTCATCGCCAGTGCCAGATACAACGCTGGCGGTACCACCCGAAACAGCGCCTCAACGCGCGGCGAGAGCACCACGCCCTCGGTATACTGCCCCGGCGATTTCACCGCTGAGCGCAGCAGTTGCCGCTGTTCTTCCGTCAGTGCCTTAAACCGGCAAACCTGTTCAATCTCTTCCGGCGGCATGACCAGCAGTTCCCACCACTCGATCATGTTGAGCAGCTTCTTCACCTCATCGGGAAAATCTGCCAGGTTCTGGGTGGCGAGCCACAGCCAGATGCCGAGCTTGCGCCACATCTTCGAGCCCTTGGTGAGAAAGCGCGCCAATAAGGGATTAACAGTGATGATATGCGCTTCATCGGTGATATTGACGATGGGTCGCGCCAGATGCTGGTCGCGTTCACCGAGGTTGTTGATATGGTTAATCAGCGAGATATAGCTGATGGCAAGCTGCGCTTCATAGCCTTCGCGGGCAAAGGTGGCGAGATCCACCAGGGTGATGTCTGCCTCCGGCCACATCTGGCCCTCGCGGTTAAACAGTTCGCCTTCAAACCCGGCGCAGAACAGGTTGATGGATTCCGCCATCTCATACGCCCGCTGGCGGCGGGCTTCCGGCAGGCTGCTGTCGCGGGAAAGGCCAAACAGCGCATCGCGGATATCCTGGGTCAGCGTCTGGCGTTTTTCCTCGTAGCAGGTATGCGCGGCGGCGATAATCGCCTGGCGGATCATCGCCCGGTCCGGGCGGGTGAGGCGTACATCTTCTTTCGCCTCGCCCCCGGTGATCATCAGCCTGGCGGTGATCTCCATCTCGCCGAGCACATCGCGCTGGTCATCGCTGTCGCTTTCTTCGTCCTCCGGCGGTTCGGCGTCGGTAACTGCCTGTTCCACCAGTCGCCACGCATCGGCGAACAGGGGCAGCGTCACGCTGGAACCGGGGCGCAGGCTGATTTTGTTTACCGTCAGACCGTGGGCGGCGGCATAGTCGGCCATCAGGCCAAATGAGTTTCCGGCCTCGATGATGAACAGGCGCGGGCGATGAAGAGCCATCAGTTGCGCGATTTTCGCGTTAAGGGTGGCGGATTTGCCCGCTCCGGTCGGGCCGAGCAGCAGCAGGTGGCCATTCTGCGCACGGTCAAGCTTGTTCAGCGGATCGAAGCATAGCGGCGCGCCGCCGCGGTTGAAGTAGCAAATCCCCGGATGCCCGGTGCCGGTTTCCCGCCCGTACACCGGCATCAGCCCAGCGATGTGCTGGACGAAGTTGAGCCGGGTATACAGCCCACGCGGATCGCGCAGGGGATCGAAACACATCGGTAACCAGCGGAGCCAGTGGCTGAGTGGGGCCACTTCGTGCTGCTCCTTCACTGGCACCAGCCCGGCGTTGAGCAACAGGCTGTGCAACTGACGCTGCTGGCGAAACAGGGCGTCGGTGTCGGGCGCATGCAGGTAAAACGCCAGCGTGCTGCGGTAGAGTTTATGGCCGTCTTTCAGATAGCTGCGCACTTCGTGGCAGTCGCTGCGGGTGTATTCCGAATCGGTGTTGTCGCCAATCGCGCGTTCGGAAAGGTGGCTGATGTGCTGCTCCAGTTTGTCCTGCGGATACACCACCACCGTCAGGTTCATGATGGTTCCCGATGGCAGCAGATCAAACAGGGCGTTGATGCCGTCGCCGCGCGCGGTTTCCCCGGTCAGCAGGCCCGGCGGAGGGGCTTTGCGCAGGCGGTCGACCACCACGACTTTATGCGGACGGTTATCCAGCCACCAGACGCCTTTCTCCGCATCCGAGAGAGGTTCGCTCGTCAGCAGTCGTTCAGCGAAATCGGTGATGACGGGCAGGGATTCTTCTTCCGGTAAATCCAGTTGTCGCCAGAAGGCTTTTTTATCTTCAACGGGCGGCGCGGGATTAAACCAGCGCACCAGCCAGCGGTGAATGTCCTGCTCATTCTGACGGACTGCGCTGATGCCCGCTGCTTTTAGCCCGGCGGTGAGACGCTCGCAGATGTGGTTCAGCGTCTCTTCTGGGGACGGTTCATCCGGTGAAAGGGCGGGAAGCCAGCGGTACACCACCATCCGCGTGCGCCGCCACGTCGCCCGCCAGCGGGTTCGGGTGACGGTGTTATCGAGAAACGGCCCCTCATCGCGGGTGAGGCTCGCCATATGGTTTGCCATCTGCGTGAGCCACTCGCGGGTAAAAGCGGAGTCGCGGATTTCCGGTGCGGCGTAAGCGGCAAGAGTCTCCAGCCACGTCTCGCTGTCGTCCTCGTCCTGACAGAAAAACTGCACCACCCACGGCGCGCGTACGTGCTCGTCAAAGGCATCCTGCAATGCGTCAGTGACGGTATCGCGGACCTGTTCCAGAAACGCCATCGAGCGGCCTTCGGTGCCAACAGGCGTTAGTTCGAATACTGCTCCCACCGAACGGCCATCCTCCAGCAGCAGCGTCTGCGACTCCGGAAAAAACTCCACCCACGGCAGCCAGTCGACAAATGATGGGCCCTTGCGGTAGCTGGCATTCAGTGCCTGTTCGGTCAGGCCGCGCCGTTCACTCATGGCGGCGTCAGGCGTTCGCCCGGCAGCGCATACTGCGGACGGGTATAGAAGGGGAAGACGGTGCTGTAACCAGGCACCGGCATGTTGCCATTGAGGTGCGGGAAAACGTACAACACCATATCCGGGTTGGGCAGGCGCGGAAACTGGCTGCGGATAGTGTCTGCCTCAGGCTGCGCCACCGGGCCATCTGGCGGGCGGCGTAGCTGGGCGCGGGCATCCAGTAGAGCCGCGTTGCCGCTGCTTTGCTGCTGCCACAGCGAGAGCATGCTGGCATCGGGGTCGACCGACATCAGTTCTTCCTGCGAGGTGCTGCATCCGGCCAGCAAAAACAGCAACATCAATATAGCGCGTATCATTCCAGTCCCCCCGGTGTGCTGGCCTGCTGGTATTTCACTTTGCGGCCTTCCGGCTCGTAGTCGATGGCCAGCGGTTCGGTGAGATGTAGCGCCACCTTATGGCCCGGCGGCACATACACGGCGTCGAACATCTGGCCGTAGTGCTGTTTCATCCAGTCGGCGGTCTCTTTTAATCCGCCGCCAATGGCCTGGCCGAGGACGTACTGGCCGTTGTTGCCTGTTACCGCGCTGGTGATGCTGCCGTCTTCCACCACGGTGGTGCTTTCGCCATTGGCGAAGGCCTGTGCCGCCGCGCCGGAACCCGCCAGCAGGAACTGCGAGGTCAGGTACTCCTTCGCATTGCTTTTACGCTCGCCGGGAATACATGGCAGCCCCTGGTTATCCGAGAGCCAGCCGATCTCCTGCTGCTTGTTGCCGGATTTGCCGCCCTGTGGGACGGTGCGGATTGTGCCGTCGTGAAACACAAAGGTCATCGAGGTGATTTGCCCGCGCACGCAGGAGAGTGTCCAGTCACCCGAGGCGATGCCGGAGACCACCGCGCCCGCCACGTCCGGCAGCTCAACGCCATTGGCGGTGAGGTTGTCCTCGCCAATCAGCAGCTTAAACGGGTAGGGATCGCTGACGGTGCCGTTGAGCGGTACGCGGCCAATCAGCGCCGTCATCGCGACCGATCCGGTCAGTGTGGCGTTCTGCGGCAGGGTATAGATCTTTACGTCAGGTTTCATCGGCGATTTGTCCGCCGCTTTCAGGGGGACACGCAGCAGCTTTTCATCTACAGGAGGGGGCGCATCCAGCGGCTCCAGCCAGCGGATATCCGGCTGTACGTCGGCGGGCAGTTCGCCGGGCGTCAGCCCCAGACCGGGCGGGATATCATCCGGGCGTTTCGCCATCAGACGGTCGAGTTTATCCAGCAACCCACGCTGGCTTTTCAGCAACTCATCGCGCATCTGATCCTGCTGTCTGCGCATATCGCCGCGTAACTCCGATACCAGCGTCGCCTGCTGGGCTTTCAGCCGCTTTTCGCGCGCCTGCTGGCTTTCATTATCGCTCTGGATTGACTGGAGTTCGCGGCGGTACTGCTTCATCTGGCCGACCAGCGTGGCGACGGTATCGGCAGGCGTGTCGCCATCGATGCCCAGATCGCGCAGTTCCTGCGGCGTTAAGGCTGCCACGGTGCGGGACGGGGATTTCTCAGTGGTGTTTTTGCTGGCCGGGCGCAGCAGTAACCAGACAGTGAGAAAGACAATCACAGGCAGCAGGATTTTCAGCAGGAGGCTCTGGCGCGGCATCATGGTTTCGCCTCCGACAGCAGGGCGCGGGAAACCGGGCCTTCCGTCACCAGGTACACCACGGTGGTATCTTCTGCCAGACCACGCGGGCCGAGCCAGTCATGCTGGAACGTGGCGGCGGTGAACTGCCCCTGAAGTTCGCGCGGATCGAGCGTGATGCGCTGTCCGCTCTGGTTTTGCAGGCGGATGGCGGTGACGGTGGTGGCGTTGACCTGCCATGACGCCAGCGGGGTGGCGGTAACAGGTTGCTCAGGCAGTAAGGTGGTGATGCGTTTCGCCAGTCGGACGGGGGCAGGCGTGACGCCGGGCAGGGCTTCGACGGTACGCAGCGGCGCATACAGGCTCTGCGCGGCATAGCGCACCAGCAGGACGGGCAGGGGCTCGGTTGATGCTGTTATTGGAACGGATGCTTTGGCTGTGGCAGGCGTTTGTGGCGCATAGCTAATTTGCACTGGTTCAAGTGTCGAAGTGCCTTGGGTGGCATGAATATCCAGCAGGATCAGCTCACCGTTGCCGGTATCACGTAACTGGATGCGGGTGGCTGGGAACGCCGTGTTCGCCAGCAGGAAGACCTTGCCGCCTGCGCTTTGCAGACGCACTTTGCCTTCCAGCGTGTCGGGATAGCCGATGCGCACCGGTTTACCCACGTCGACAATTCGCTCCTGCCCGACATGCAGCGTGACGGGCAGCGGGATGTTTTCCCACTGCACCACTTCCGTGGCGAAGGCGGGGAAACTGAACAATAAAGTAAAGAGGACTGGCCTCATGGTTTCTCCTCCGCCACCAGACGCTGCGGCGCGGCATCGGTACAGTCGATCGCCAGTCCCCACGGATTTTTCTCCGCATCAATGGCGTAACGCACCACCTGCAACGGGTAGCGCACCAGTGCTTTTTTCACCGGCTCGTTCTGGTAATACTCCTCAACCGCTACATCAAGTGTCACCCGCCAGGCATCCCGGCTTAAGGTCTCGACGCGGGGGAAGGGGCGTTTATCGCCGTCATGCACCAGGCTGCTGTAGCCGTGGCCGGGAAGCTCATACACGCCGCGTGTGCGTTCGCGCAGTTCACCGCCGTTGCGCCGCACCTGGAAATCGTGCTCCAGCCGGGTGTAACAGGCGGGCGTCAGGTAGGCGCGCAGCGAGCGGAGGTTGCGGGAATAGTCCTCCTCGCCGTTGTCCGGCCAGCGGTTCAGTTGCTGGAAAATATAAAAGGTGAAGGCGTAGACGCTGGCGGGAGGCACTTCCCACCACGGGCGGGTGCTGCCGCTGCGCAGGTCCGGCGGGAACCAGAGGGTGAGCTTTTGCGGCGCGCGGTACCAGCCGTAGCCGATGCCCGCCAGACACAGACACAACAGAATAATCACCGCCCGCAGCGTCAGAATATGGTTATCGCGCTCGGCCAGCGCATGGCGAAAGCGGCTCATCGCGGACTCCTGCGCACTACCCATACGGCGCTGTGCTGGATCAGTTGCGTACCCCGAAGATGATGGCGTTCCTGCCAGGCAAAGATTGCCTGTGGTAGCCAGGTGTCTGGCTTACCGCGTTTGGCGCGCGCCAGAATGCGCCCACCACCCTGAATCAACAATGCCGCGCCTGCCAGCGCCGAGCCGGGGATCAACGGCCAGTAACCGCTGAGCAGGGCCAGCAGAATGCCGGATATGCAACCGCCACCAAGACCGAGAGCCAGCGCCAGAAACAACTCGCTGGTGGTCAGACCGCGCCAGATCACAGGCTCGCGGTTGAGGCGGTCGGGGAGAAAGGGGATGCTCTCCATATCACAGGACGTCCGAAGCCTGGTTGAGCAGCCAGATGATAACCACCAACAGAATGCTGCCGACGCCCGCCATCGAGCCCAGATCTTTCCACTGCTTGCGTCCGCTCTGGATCTCCGAGTAGGTGGCAATGCAGTTGTTCGCCACCACCAGAAAACCGACGGCGCAGATGGCCAGCGCCAGCAGCACCACGATGTCAAAGCCGTAGTTTTGCAGCGTCTCCATAATGCCCTGACCCTGGCCGCGCGACGGATCTTCCATCGTTGGCAGGTCGGCGAAGGCGTTGAATGCAGCAAATAACAGTAACAACAGCCAGCGCATGATTCCTCCTCAGCTCAGTACCAGCCAGAAACTGACCAGCACCAGTAACAGTGAACGGGCCGCCACCGCGCCAAAACTCTGCCAGCTCAGACGCTGGCGGCAGACGCCCTGCCAGGCGACCATTAGCGTCCAGGCGCACCACAGCAGCAGGACGCTGGTAAACATGCCGAGCACCAGCAGGCTGACGGTCTCCGGTTTGCTCAGGCTTGCGGCCTGAAAGGCGGCGAGTTGGGAGTCAGTCATCGGGGTTCTCCCGCTGGTAGCTGGTGCTTAGGGGCTGGATGGCGCGTGGCTGCGCTCTTGCCGGGGTAAGGTAGCGGCGAATGCCCTGTTCAACGGCAGAGATGTCCTGCTGCGCCTGTAAGTAGTCGAAGAAGTAGCGCGATTGTGGATTGGTGCTGGAGCTGGTTTGGGCACGCTCCAGCGAGGTTTTCACGCCGTCGAGTTGTTTCAGCGCGAGGGCGAGCTGGGTGGATTCCGGGGAGGCCCAGGCCTGTTGTCCTATGAGCAAAACCAGAAACAAAAATAGCGGACTATGGCACATAGCAGCGTTCTCTGGGTTGTGTGTTCAGTGCAGGGTAGATGAGAGGCGTGAAACGTATCAGCGAAGAATTGTTTATATCGAGTAAAAGTTTTCAGGAGTGTCCGATATTTAACGTCACTCTCGAAGATGGTCATATATTCTATGACGTTTATAGACTAGGCTTCATCTGGCCACGTTCTATGTCAAACTTGATTGTCAGCTATGGGCTGATTAGCAGACATTTTAGTCTTATGAAATAGTTTCACAGCAATGACATTCCTAACAAAATGTGTATTAATTAATGGGGGGCAGACCCTCAAAAACACAGAGCAGACTTCAGCCTAATTGCACATAGAGTTGTCTAATTGATATTCAGATTACTAACATCATTGATATAAGAAATTATGGCCGTGATAACGGCCATGTGAGGTTATTGTTGTATATCTAAAATCAGCAAAAGCTGGCGCACCCACTGGGAAAACTTTAATACGCTCTTCAGTTATCCGCCAGATATCCGCAAGGCCATCTAAACCACAAACGCAATCGAATCGCTGAACAGCTTGATCCGGGCCGCGATTAAGAAACTTAAAGTGTTCTCCACGGATGACTCGGTGCGGAAAGTTGTTTATCGGGCGATCAAAGATGCGTCAAAAAAATGGAGTATGCCGATCCGGAACTGGCGACTGGCAATGAGTCGTTTTATAATTGAGTTCGGTGACCGCCTGAGCGACCACCTTTAATGAGTGGGTAGTTATACAGAATTACTGACAGGATCCAAATTTGTGGTGCGCCATTTGATATTTGCTAAAATTGTTACATAAGAATCAAGAGATTAGGTTTTTTATCACCCATCTCGCTTGGTTCTATCTGGTCAAGCATTATATTAAAGACATTAATGAGTTTTTCGTTTGCTTTTTTTTCTTCACTTGACATTAGGCTTATAACATCGTCAAAGTTCCGTTTGCAATCTGAAATGTTTTTAGGAATAGGTAGAATGTCCTCATCGATTTTCTCCTGAATAAGAGAGAGTTTTTCCTTCCAAAAACTCACGCAATTCTCATCTATTTGATTATTTTTCCTTAGTTTCTCTAATATTCTTAATGCCTTGGAAATTTCACCATTTTTAGTCAACGCCAACACTAATTTATCTAAATGATACATGTCATCATCAGAACGATAATTTATATCATTCAAATTTATTATTTTTCTCAAGACCCTTACTCTTACCGATGGAAGAAATGTTGAGAATAATGTACCTGTTACCTCTGTGGCTCTAAGGCCACCATCTTTCAAAAGATCAATTAATGCAAAATCAAATAACAAAAGAGATTTTTCGACGATATTATTAACTTCTTCTTCTTTAATAGTGCGACCGGGTTTATAATGGGATGCAATATCACCAAATTGCTTTATATGATTCAATGAATTGATCAGTTCAATAGAAACATAAGGCTTAATTATTTTTATTTTATCGCCTAAGGAAAGACTATTGAACTTATCCTCACCTAATTCCTCTTTACCTTTTTCACTGAAGAATAAATCAATCATCATTTCAGCGTACCACCTTGCAGTGCTAGCTTTAGTTTCTAGTGATGTTTTTTCAGAAAAGAGATCGTATAACCTATGCTCACCAACTTTGGGAACTAAATGTTCGCTCATAAACACTCCTTAATGATTGTTCATATATTAAAAACGTTACGGTAATGGACTTTGTATATCTATATCGATAACTGACTCTGATATCCTTAAACTAATACTGAAATTTTTTTATTTCAATGGATTAATTTCTATTCGCTATTCCAAATCACAAAATATTTATAAAATCAGTACAAAAATTATACTGAAATTTAATCTTCCATTGGCTCATAAAACCTCACTTGTATAGGATTTGAACGCGACCTGGTTACCGCTTCTGGCACCAGACTGCCTGCCAGATTAGCTCAGATCTGAGCTAATTCAGATGATGTATTTACAATGGTATCTGCTGATGGAAAGAGTATTACTAAGGTAACTGAAAGAAGTTGTCCATGCAGCGAACCTTACCTCTCGAAACGAGGAGGAGTAAAATTGAGTGAATAATTATAGCCACCTCTTAAAACTCCCTGCTGCCATCCATACCGTTATCCCAAACCATAAGGCGGCAGGCAGTAAAACCAGCATCGCAGGCAGAAACAGCGGCTGTGCCAGATAAAACACCCACAGCGTGGAGGCGACTGAACTGCCTGACCTGATGACATAACGGTGGAGAAAAACCGATTCCAGCCCGGAGCCAAACCGCCTCAAATCCCGCAGGACCAGTCCGTCTGTCAGTCCGATTAATACGCACAGACAGACCAGGGGGAGTATGGAGACGAGCCATACCAGGCGCTGCATAAAACTCACCAGCGTATGAGCCACGGCGGTGAACGGTTTTTGCAGGAGCCTGTTGGCCATAAGTACACGAGTTGTCCCTTTTTCCAACAGCACCAGAATTTCATTCCCCAGCGGATGCGATTGCAACGCAATAACCAGTTCCGCCCGCTCTTGTCTCATCACCTGAAAAACATGCCTGCCCCCCTCCTGCGGCCACCAGAAATACAGCCCCGCCAGCTCTAGTACGATCCTTAGAACCAGCGCGCCAATAACCAGCCCAATAAGCCGTCCGGCCAGCGACAGAAGCCAGCCAATCGGTCCTTGTGGCGGAAGTGATGGAGGCGGTTGCTGTTCACTCATTCCGGCTGTCCCCGCTGGCGCGCCTGCATCCAGGCCACCAGTTGTGCGACGGACTCCGGTAGTGGGCTGTGCTTATCTGCTACGGGCAGTGGCAGACGAATTTTCCACAGCTGCCCGCCCTCAAGCAGGGCAAAGGCCTGGCCTTTAGGAAGTTGAATCAACGCGGCGGTATCCAGCAGCGGTACATTGCGGGTGACCACCTGCTCGCGGGTGTTGCTGGTAAAGCTGTTGATGCCGCCCGGCGTGTCGGTGACACCGGAACTGACCTGGCGGCTGCGCACTTCTACCTGCGGCAGTTGCTTCGTCAGCAGTTCAGCTGTGGCGGTTTCACGGACCCGCAGCATAATCAGGTTATTAAAGTTGCCCACAACCTGGCCCGCTTTGGGCGCGCTGCCGATGCGGGCCTGAATATCACTCAGCGTCTGGGTGTAGGCGGTGACCTGAATACCCGCGCCGCCGCCCTTGTTGACCAGCGGGATAAACTCCTCGCCCATCAGTTCGTTAAACTCATCACAGTGCAGATTGACAGGCGGCGGTTTTTCACTGTTGCCGGGCAGTCCTTCATTGAGGCCAAATTTGTAGAGATGCCCGGCGACGCTCACCAGGTCGGCAAACATCGAATTGCCGACAGCGGCAGCAACCACTGCATCGGAGAGTGCATCCAGCCCGATATAGACCACTGCCTTCTGGCGGATCGCCTGTTGCCAGTCGAGGATCGATCGCATGTCGTCCAGATCGTGGTAATCCGGGGCGAGCAGGGCAGCGAGCGTGCCGGTGGTCAGCTTTTCCAGCAGCGGCAGCAGCGAGGCGACAATCTTGTCGAAGTAGGTTTTGTCATAGCGCACCGCCGAGAGCAGGCCGTCGAGGATCGGATCGTATAATTTCTCCGCGTTGAGGTACTGCTCCAGCGCCACCACGTGAGGATCGCGGCCCAGCATATGGCGTGATGTGTTTTTGTCGTTAACGCGCTCCGCCAGTTGCGCCACCACTTCCCACGCCCGCGGGTTGTGGCGTGGCAGCACGATGCGGGCATAGTCAATAAACAGGGCGTCGATATTGACGACGTGGCGGGATATCAACTGATAGTCGGGGCGCTGGCCGAGCGCTACCAGAGCGCGGGCGATGATGTTGACAAAGCGCCAGGCGAACTCGCGGAAGGCTGCCGAGTTACCTTCGCCGGAAAGCTGTCCGGTGAGGCGTGACGCCACCTCCGAAATGCGGCCAAAGCGCCCGATCGCGTTGTAGCGGGCAGAGATCTCCGGATACGCTAGGTGAAACAGGATAAAGCGGTTGCCGCGTCCGGCGCGCTGCGTCTCTGTCCACAGACGCTTCAGCAGATCCGCGTCGCCTTTCGGATCGAAAACGATCACCACTTCGCCACGGCGGATGTCCTGAGTGGCAAGCAGTTCCGCCAGCCGGGTTTTGCCGACGCGGGTGGTACCGAGCACCAGCGTATGGCCGGGGCGTTCACTGAGCGGCAGGGTGACGTCGCACTCTTTCAGCTCCACGCCGTGCAACCACGGATTGCCGCCGACGGGCGGCAGCGGACGTACTGGGTTCAGCCAGCGATCGGCGCTGAGCAGGCGGGCAAGACTGGGCAGGGTATGTTCACCGCGTTTTTCGATATGCCTTGCCAGGCGGTAACACCATCCCGGGCGCAGCCTGCGTGCGGCTTCCGGTTGCAGGCAGTCGTACAGACGCTGGGTGTGGATGGGCTGCCAGCGAAAGCCCTTACCGAGAAACAGCCTCTGGCGGCTGACCGGGATTTTCCGGCTGGTCAGCGCGTAGCGCGGCAGGCGCAGGAGGTTACGCTGGTAGCGTATGATTTGCCATCCCTGCCAGCCGCGTCGTAGGGCCAGCAGCATAAGGGCGCAGGCCATCAGGCGGGCTTGCCACGGCGTCAGCATCAGCAGCGGGGCTTGCGTCAGGCAGATTAATGCACCACAGCCAGCGGTGACGGTGCTGTAAAACTCCACAGGCGGGCGCAGCAGCGCTTCCAGCGCGTAGCGGCTCATGGTGATGTGGCCCGTTGCAGATGGCGACTGACCAGCTTGCGGTAGCGTGTGGCAGGCGCGCCGCCAGCAGGACGGTGATAGCGGGCGGCGGCATTGAGCCAGCTTCCGGGACGTTCGTCGTAGCGCTGACGCAGCAGTTGTGCGGTGAGCGACAGGTTCTGCAGGGGATGCAGGGCGTCGCAGGGAGAGTCAAAATACGCCCGGTGCCAGCCGATATTGATTTGCCCGAGCCCCACATCAATGCGCTTCGGGCTGGTGCGGCGGATGGCGGCCAGCAGTGCCTGACAGGCCTGCTCCCGGCTGGCGTAGCGGTAGCCGATGCCTTTGATATTGAGCGTCCACGGCCACGGGCGATGTCTGCCGTTCAGGTTTGCGCCGCTTTCGGTCTGTGTGACGGCCCACAGCAGTTCCGGCGGCACGCGGAAATGCTCCGCGGCGCGCAGGTACGCTTCCGGCAGAGGCTGTGCCAGCGCCAGACAGGGCAGTAGCAGGATCAGGGCAGGACCTCGCGCCATTGCTCCCCCTTACGTTCCAGCGCTACCGGGATTTTGCTCTGCCCTAAAAGCAGCCAGCGGCCCGCGTCGTGGTTAAGCGTGATGCTGTGTTCACTCACCAGCTTTGCGTCAATACCGTGCGCCATCGCCCAGCGGCGGACCCGGTTATCATCACCTTCGCTGTTGACCAGCCAGATATCCAGCGGACGCTGCTGCGCCAGCAGGGTACGTAGCAGGCTGTCGCAGGGCGGGCAGTCATCCTGGACAAACAGCGAAACGCGGGAAGTGCTGGTGGAGGTGGTTTTCAGCGGCGTCAGGCCCGGATAGAGGCGTTGCCAGGCGGCGTCATAGGCGCGCTGGAAGGCGAGTTCTTTCTCCAGCCGCTGGTATTCCTGCCTGACCAGCAGTTCGGCGAAGCGTTGACGTTCGTGGTCAGTGTCGGCTTCAACGCCCAGAGTGGTCAGCGGATCGAGCCCCGGCGACCAAACGCCGCGCACCTGTTGTTTCAGCATGAGATAGCGCTGCCACTCTTCCGGCGTGATACCCCAGGCGGTGGCCTGCTGTCGCGTGGTCAGCGGCCTGAGAGCGGAGTCCGCATTCTGGCTGGTCTGCACCTGAAGCGGTTGCGCCCACGCGCTGGCGGTGAACAGTAACAGAAGAACCAGGCGTTTCATCGCTTACTCCGGCATCTTCAGCGTTAGCTGGCGTTTGCCGTGACGGAATACCGCCCGGCGCTCATCAAACCGCTCCAGCCGCCAGCTACGCCACTGTTCTCCGCTGCGCAGCCACACCACCTGATGGAGGTAAACGGCTTCCGGCGGCACGATTACGGCCAGTCGGATATCGCCACGCTGTACGGTTCCGGCGAGAAAAAACGGGGCCGTTAACGGCCCCAAAGGGTGGAGGGACACGGGATGACGGTAAGCCACCGTCGGGGAGAGGGAATGGTCGCTGGCGAAACAGACTTCGCGGCGGTTTTCGTCGGTGGTTATTCGCCACGCCGGGCCCACCAGTAGTTGCAGGGCGGCCTTCAGGCGCAGCGGGCCGGTGTTGTACTGGCTCAGCGGTAACGGGAGGCTATAAAGCTGCGCCCGGCGCGCATCGGCGAGACACAAAGACCAGCCGCTGTCGCGCAGGAGGTACTGCAACGTTTCCCCTACCGTCGGATGAAAACCGGGCGGAACGGCCAGGGCGGTAAGCTGTTCGAGTGGCGGCTGTTGCGGTGACGTGCTGACCAGCAGATAGCGGTCGTAGCGGACGACTTCTGGCGTGGCAGGGGAGGCTGCGGCCACGCCGTTGAAAATAAACAGGAGCAGAGCTGTCAGTAGTCGTTTCATCACATCCTCCACAGTGCTTTGACAGGAGCGTGCAGGATGAGAGGACAAGGAACTACCGACAACTGTTTGCGGCGTCAAAAAATAGCGCCCGTTATTTCGGGCGCGAAATCAGTTCAGTAAGGGGATCTTTCCCCCATCAGCCCCAGAGTGGCGGCGATGGGGATGCCTTGCTCAGAAAAATGAACGCGTAATGTCAGCCTGACGGTTTGCTGCTGCGTGCTGCCGTTGGTTTTCTGCGTCAGCACCGAGCGGTAATCGATACGAATGGTGCGTTGCGGCGGTTGGTGGGAGATAAAGGCCACTACTACTGCCATTTCAACACCTTTCAGCAGGTCCCTGATGGCGTTGTCATTCCGGTCTTCAAGACAGTGCTTGTGGGCCGAAAGAGTTATGGCCAGATCCAGCGTCCAGCGCCTCGTCATCAAGGTTAATCAGTTTGCCTCGGTTAAGGGCTTCTTCGCGTGAGTTCAATACGGTATTCATCGTGCGTCTCTCCGGTAAAAGGCCTGGGAAACGCCCCGACGGGGAATTTCCCCGGCAGGGTGAATGCTGTGCGTCAGAACTGCGGTACAGGCTCTGTTGGCGGTGTGGCAGGCGCTGACTGTGAATCAGCTTCGCGCTCTGCCCGGTAAACTTCTTCACCGTCAATTTTGATGAGCCCGATATGCAGCAGATGGGCTTTCAGGCTGACGCCGGTTTCGCCTTTACGGTCGCCTTTGCTGTAGACAAAGGTGTCGGCATACAGATCGCCGAGGCGGAACTGGATCAGCACCTTGCGTTTCTGCTCGCAGGCGTCGATACAGCGACGCACCAGTTTCTGCGCTTCCTTGCCGCTGACGCGGCAGTCGAACTAGGTGTGCTCCGCGTTGCTGGCTTCGCCCCGTAGTGCGGCAATGTCGCAACACAGGAACGGTTCGCCTTTTTTCGGGGTCACTTCCCGGATCCGGTTTAGGTAGCCCAGACCGCTGGTGTACAGGTTAAAGTAATGGGTATCGTTCATGGTGGTGTCTCCGTGTTGAAGATACGGAGCTCCCCATGCGCGGGGATGCCCCGCTTCGGGTTTGGCTCATGGGCTGCAAGACCTCTGAGTTACTGGCAGTACGGGCATTCCGCGCTGTGCGCCTCCGCGTTTCAGGAATGCATGGCGGACTTTGGGTTGACCCGTTTAGTTGAATCTTTGGCAGGGGGAAGCGAAAGGGGGAATTGTTTTTAAGGCGTGAAAGTTGGTGGGGTTGGTAGCATAAAGGTCTTAGCTACTAAAATGCTGAAAGATCATAATACGTTATGGAATATGCTTTTATTGAAATGTTGACGTTCAATTTGTAAGGTTAATTGGGTTAACTTATGGAGAACAACAATGACGACTGAACAAGAAAAAAGAATTTCTGAAGAAGAGTTTGAAACGATGTACCCCCGTAGCAAGTATGATTACATTCGCACTCATCATCGAGAAAAAGGACATTTAGGACAAACCGAAATCGATAGCTATGATATCAAAGATAAAACAACTGGTGAGACGGTCTTAAAAGCCACCTATACCGATCACACCAATGTTAAAGGTTTACAATCTATAAGATACTGGGAGATTTAACTGGCAGGTTATTACTTTACCCATTTAGTAACGACTTAATCAGATCCGTGACGTTTTGCTCCTGCTGCGCGAGAAACGCCTCCAGCCCCATTTTCCCCGTCGCGATGTCATCCAGCATTTGCTCCCATAGCGCAGTGGTGCCCGGATCTTTCAGCGCTTCCGGCAGGGCGTCAATCAGCGTGCTGGCGGTATCCGTTGCCAGCAGAAAGCGTCGCTGCTTAATCAGATAACCGCGCTTAAGGAGCGTCTGGATAATCCCGGCGCGGGTGGCTTCGGTGCCGATGCCCGCGTTCTCTTTCAGCCGCAGCTTCAGGCGTTCATCGCTGACAAAACGGGCGGCATTTTTCATCGCGGCAATCAGCGTCCCTTCGGTGTAGTGCTCCGGTGGCTGGGTCTGGCGGGCGCGAACGTCCACCTGTTCTACCTGGCAGGTCTGTCCCTGTTGCAGAGCGGGAAGTGACTGCGTTTCTTCCGGTGAATGTGTTGCCACCTCGCGTAAAAACAGTTGCCGCCAGCCGCTGACAATCACGACTGAGCCACGGGCAGACAGCGTTTCCCCGGCGCAGTTCAGGCGCAACTCCGTTTTATCCACCTCATGCTCCGGCAGAAACTGCGCCAGAAAATGGCTGCGCACCAGGCCGTAAACCTTGCGCTCGCTGTCGTTCATCTGCGTCAGATCTACCGTTTTACGGGTCGGGATGATGCCGTGGTGGGCGGTGATTTTACTGTCGTCCCACAACCGGGAGCGTTGCTGCAGATTCAGTAGCGTGGCGAGGGGCTGGAGTGAGGCGTCGCTGGCGACCAGCGCGGCCAGCACCTGCGGTGCTTCAGCATGCATTGAGAGCGGCAAATAGCCGCAGTCGGTGCGTGGATAGGTGGTGGCCTTATGGGTTTCATACAGGCGCTGGGCGATATCCAGTACCTCCTGCGCGCCCATGCCCCACTGTTTTGAGCAGGCCTGCTGCAGGGCGCAGAGGGTGAAGGCCAGCGGTGGCGGCGTTTTCTCCCGCCGGGTGGTCACATCTAGTACCAGCGCGGTTCCGGCCTGTTGCAGACGCGCGGCGGCCTCGCGGGCGGCAGATTCGCGGATACAGCGTCCTTCATCGTCATTGTACGCACTATCCGGCTGCCACTGCGCCAGAAAGGAACAACCCTCAACATGCAAGCGGGCATCCACCCGCCACCAGGGGCGGGGCGCGAAACTGGCGATCTCCCGGTCGCGTTCCACCACCAGACGCAGGGTCGGCGTCTGCACCCGGCCGACGGAGAGCACGCCCTTGTGCCGCCGGTTCATCAGCGTGCAGGCACGGGTCATGTTGATGCCGACCAGCCAGTCGGCGCGGGCGCGCGCCAGTCCAGCCTGATACAGCGGATACGTACTGTCACCGGATCGCATCGCAGCAAGCGCCTTGTGGATACTGGCGTCATCCAGTGCCGACAGCCACAGCCGCTGGACCGGACCACGCCAGCGACATTGCTCCAGAATTTCACGGGCGATGGTTTCGCCTTCGCGGTCGGCGTCGGTGGCAATCACCACTGCATCCGCCTGTTTCAGCAGCTTTTCGATGATACGGAACTGCTTGCGCACCTCCGGGCGGATCACCAGCCGCCATGCCGGGGGAATAAACGGCAGATGCTCTGCCCGCCAGTGTTTCAGCGCCGGATCGTAATCCTCCGGCGCGGCCATGCTCAGCAGATGGCCGAAGCACCAGGTGATGGCCACGGTGGCGTTATGCAGGTAGCCGTCGCTGCGGTTACGGGCGTCAAGTACGCGGGCGATATCGCGCGCCTGAGAGGGTTTTTCGCATAGGTAAAGTTGCATGGGCTGTCTCCGGTGAAAGGGAGTTCAGCATGGTGTGCCGGAGGGATCAGGCGACAGGGGAAATTGGAGGGAGAAGGTAAAAATTGCATCTTAAAACGCGCATTAAACGGATAGTGCCTGTTTTAAGGTGCATGAGGTGAGTTTAAAATTTTCGCTAAAGTGACACTCAGGGTTTAACTTTGCACAAAATTTTAAACCAGCGTGGTTAAGGGCTGTATCCGGCGCAGCATAAACATCACCACCGAAAGCTGCGTATTCAGCACCTGCCGCCGCCATTCGAGCGCCATCAGCGCATCGCGCAGTTCATCGCTCGCGTCCGGCTGTTGAATGGCCTCCTGCAACGCCACGCCTCCCGAACGGTTGTTGTCCAGATTACGCCAGCGCAGATAGCTGACGCCGGAGCGCGCCGGGTTGCTGCACAGGATCAGTGGTACGTTGCGTCCCGGCAGTTCATACACCGCCTGTTTCAGCATCGGCTGGCGTTGTTGCAGTTGCGCGCGCAGCGCCTGTAATTCCCGCACCAGCGCTCGCAGCTCTCCCTTACCCTTAAAGGCCTTTAAAAGGCCCTTTAGCGAGCTTTTGCGGGCGGAGCGTTCATCATCATCGTCATTAAACATCGCGCTGGATCTCCGCAAGCATCTTTTTGGGCAGATTGCCGAGCTTATGCGTCATCGTCTGCGCCAGCGGACTGTTCACCCGCACGTCAGCGCGGGTTACGCCGGTGGTGCGAAAGCGGTTCACAAAGCTGAACGCCTGGAGCATCAGGCGTGGGATCATCGCAATGAAATCGCGCTTCTCCGCCTGGGTGATAAGGCCGAGGTGCCAGGCAAGCAGGGTGCGGCGGACCAGCAGATCGTAATCAATCAACTGTTGCAGCAGGCGTGAACCTGGCGGTGAGAACAGCGCCAGCGGCAGGATGAATTCGGTCGGGGACGGATTACTGACCTGCGTGGTGTGGATAGCGCTCGGCAGGCTGGCGAAGGCCTGGTCCAGCCGACGATTTTTTTGCTTCAGCAGGTGCGCGATCAGATTCAGGCGGATGCGCAGTTGCTTCAGCCAGTGGGCGGCCCACGGATCGTCGGCCTCTTCGGCGCGTAGCAGACGCCTGAGTAACGCCAGACAGAGCAGTATGCCAGTGGGATGCGCCTGCCATAGCCGGGCGGCGACGCGGGTGTGCAGGGTGATGCGGATATCGCTGAACAGGGTTGTGCCAGGCATCGGAAATTCTCCATGGATTCAGATGCCCGCAGTGTCGGTCCGCGCAATGAGTCAGGCGACGGGAAACCCATCTGGTCCGCAGAAAGTTGATTTCGTCGATGAATGAGGTTTGATTGATAGCTGGTACACCGGCTTTATGCGGTGCGCATAAAATCAGGGCTATCTGCGCCTGCGCCGAAGCTGATTGAACTCGCCCCGTCTGGCCTTCTCCAGCGTTGCCAGCAGATAGGCGAGGGGGCGGTGAATATCGTGGGCGGCGATCCGCCACAGGCAGTCGTCCAGCACCTGCTGGCAGAGGGCGGGATCCAGATTACGCATCGCGCGTTCGGCGGCGTGGCGCTCGCTGGCGCTGAAGGGATTATCCACAGGCCAGTGCAGCAGTTGCGTACGCTTTTGATGTTTATTGTTTAAATCTGTACCAGTATGTACGCAATGCGGCTCAGGTTGCCCGCCAGCCCCCGCCACATCACTGAGTCTTAATTGAAGACTAGGGCATTTTTTACTGAGTCTTCGATTAAGACCAGGGGCGGTCTTCAATGGAGACTCAGTGCAGGTTCGTCCACTGTCCACAGGTTGTTGCAGAGAGAGCAGTAACCCGATGGCAGTGGTGCGGATACGCCGGTTGCGGTGGTGGGAGCTGGCGGTGAGCAGCGCCAGATATTCGCTGTCCATCCGACAGGCATCGGCATGAGTCAGTGGCGCATCATGCAGGGCGTAGAGGTTGCCGGTGATCCTACCGCTTTGTTCGTCCCGTAGTCGCTGGCACAGGCTCAGCCAGCGGGTGATCCGCAGCATCATCAGCGCGTTGCTGACGGTACTGCGTGAGGCCTTCTCATCCTCAGGCTGGTCGGAGAGCCAGCCCTGCAGTTCGTTGTATGACGGGAAGACGCCGCTACCGTCGTCGCGGGCGTACAGACGCAGCAGTTGCCACGCGAACTTGTCGCGCGGGGAGAGGTTGCGCGCCAGCAGCAGGCGCTTCGGCACGCTCTGCTGCGGGTTGCCGAGAAACAGCAGCCGATCGTCACTCTTCATGCAGTAGTTTCTCCTGAGTCCACTGGCGCAGCAGGTTCCAGATAACCGTCAGCGACAGGTCGTGCTCACGGGCCATCGCCATCATGGTGGTCAGCGCTTCGGGTGAGTCGAGCTTGTTCACGCCTGTTTTCTGCCACTCGTTCCATACCAGTGTCTCCATCTGCTCATCCGGAGCATTGTTGCGCCCTTGCCGGACAAACAGGCCAATCAGACGTCGCCGGGCACAGACCTCCGGCGTGGAAAGGCCAAAATAGTGGTTGATGAATTCGATGGACGCGCCGAGCGACAGCGCTTCCTCCAGACGCTGTTGGAACAGCCGCTCCTGCTCCATCCTCGCCAGCATCCGGCCCAGCATATTGTGGTCAATGTGGGTGGTGATGAACTGCACCGCGCTGTTGCTGAGAAACAGGATGTCATCGGCGGTAAGGCGCGTCAGTTCGCACAGCTCCTGCGGGCTGAAGCCGAGCGATTCGCAGTAGCGGATCTGCCCCTCCTTCAGCGCCTGGACAATGTGGGTGAGCACGGCCTGGTTAACTGAGGGCGTCATGGTGAACCTCCCGCAGCCGTCGCTGGCGGCACAGGCTGATAAGCTGCATCAGTTGCTGGATCTGGGCGTTGTCGTAGTCCGGCGACAGTAACAATTCGAGGGCGGGCATCGGCGTGCTGGTGTCACCGTTCAGGGCGGCCAGCACCTGGTAACAGCGCTGTGCCGCCGGATGGGGAAAATCGTCGCAGGGCGCGAGGGTGAAACCGGCCGGAGCGCTATCGTCCGGCTGGATACAGGCGTCGAGTCCCCAGCAGGCAAACAGCGACCGTGCCGTATGCACCAGCGGCGAGGGCTTTGGCTCGCCGGGCGCGGCGGGTACAGTCGGTAGCTCTGTCTCTGGAAGCGGTGCTTTTTCTGGTTCGGGCGGTGGCGGCCAGAGGACCTTTTCGGCTGGCGGTCCCAGCAGCGCCTGCCGCTTGCTCTGACCATCGGTCAGTTCTGCTAGAAGCGTATTCCAGCTCATGCCGCTGCGACAGCTCATCTCGCCGAGCAGTTCGTCCTGCACCAGTTGCGGTACCACGGCTTCCGGCTCGCTGTTGAAGGTGGCGAGGGCGGTGCTGAACAGGTCGGCAAATTCCGGCTGGCGTTCCAGCGGCATCAGCTTTGCCCAGACCTGTTCCGCTGCGCAGCGTAGCGCCAGCAGGCGATCAATAACCTTTCGGGTCAGGCCGCCATACAATGCGTTAGGGATGCAGGGCAGCAGCCAGTCCACGGTCTGTAGCATCCGGCTGATTTGCGACTGGCTGACGGGATAGCCGTCGCGGGTGAGTTGTTCCGCCAGCGCCTGTTGCGTCACGCATTCAATACCTGCCTCGTGGTAAAGATCGCGCAGGTGCAGGATCCCTTCCGCGCGTTCGATAAACATCAATCCGTTATGCAGGTCGCTTTCCGCCAGATGGCCGATCAGGCACTGGACTTCGCCCTGCTGCGGTGACAGCGTTTCCGGCCACGGTCTGAACGGCCAGCAGACGCGGTGGTAACGCTCATCCTGCGTCTCCCGCCACAATTCATTGAGGATGGCGAGGCGCGTGTTCCCACCGCTGGCGAGCATATATTTTTCATCACCAGGACGGCGGGTCAGTACCGGCGGGTTATCCAGCCCGCGGGCGAGAATTGACGCTTTCAGTATGTCATAGCCGGGGTTGCGGGTGACGCGGGGATTGAGGGAGAACGGCTGGATTTGCTCCAGACTGACCTGGACCATCTCCTGTTCTCCGTTATTGCTGGCACCGTGAAGCCAGCGGTTGAGCAGGTGTGAAGCGCACATAATCTTCCTCCGGCATTCAGACATCGCGGGTAAGCCGGATGCGTTGGTGGATCCAGGCATCCACCTCGCTTTCCAGCCAGGCGACGTGGCGGCTGTTGAGTCGGATGGATGGCGGAAACTGTTGCAGCTGTATTTGCTGATAAATCCAGGATTTACCAAAGCCGATTTTGTCTTCCACCTGGCGTAAGCGTAAAAATCTGTCGCTATTCATAACCATTCCTCCTGTGTCCAGATTCGTTCACATCAGCACGTTGGGCGTGGGTATCAAAGCAGCAGCGTCCCTGCGAGGCAGTAAAAATCCTTATCTGGGTTAGTGAGAGTTGTTAGTTGAAAGGGTTAGTTGATCGCGTTAAGGCGGTGCGCCGCGCTGGAGTGCGGTTTTCAATGTTTCACCGCTCAGCGGCAGGTGCATACCTTCCTCACGCGCCCAGCATTCGAAAATGTTCAGCAGTTTATAAGGATGCTCCAGCATTTCATCGTCCAGTTGCGGGTTGCGCTTGCAGGCCAGCCACAGCAAACGGGAAAGCGCGGAGGTGATCCGCTCCTTTGATTCTGGCTGATGACGGGTCAGGAAGGCTTCGAGATGCGTGCGGCGGATGACGAACAGTGCGTCAGGAGGTAGCGTGTCCTGCAGATAGCAGACGGACAGACTGAGCCGGGATTTCAGGTCATTGCGGCCATTGCCATATAGCTGGCCAATCAGCAGATGAAGCTCTTCCTGGAGATTGTTTTGCGTGGCGAGCAATTCCAGTAAAAGCTCCCGCAACGATTTGCGGCAACAGAGTTGGTAATAGCTGTCGTTCTCATCGCAGACCACGATGCCAATCTGGTTGCAGCAGTGGGTATCTTTGGGGCAAGGACGATTCAACGTTTTCGCCAGTTGCTGGTGGAGCAGCAGGCGCTCAAGGCCGATTAACGGCAAATTCCACAGATGGCTGGAGGTCAGTTGCAGAGTCGGGTCGCGTCTGCATGGTGGAGAGTTCGCCATCACTTTGCGGTTGCCGGGTTTGTTGCACTGCGAAGGTGGAAAGGGCGGCTTGCTGGATCGGCAGGCAAAGCGGCAAGGAGGATTGAGTGGTCTCAGCAGAACGGGCGAAGGGAAGTAGACCGAGAGCGACAGATCGCCGTGCAGGGCATGGCGGATCAGGTCGGCGGGCAGCAACGTGATGTTGTGCTGCCGGATGACTTCTGCGGCCTCATCCAGCGTCAGCCACTCCTGGCGGATTTTGTGTGGGGGCATGGGGCGTTCCTTTTTGTGTTGTGGGTTGCGTGTCGTGCTTGTTGATGGTGAAAACCGGTGTGAGATATTTTTGCTAAAACAACTAACCTGATCAGTTTAGTTAACGATCTTTTCAGACATAATCTGGTGATGAATTACGCTGGAAAAACAGTGCATATCACGAAGATTCGGTATATCAGAGGGAGGAAGGGCTTAATTGGTTTTGTCATGATGGTTGATTTCAGGGCATGCGTTTCTAAAACGTGGACTGAACCCACGCCTGTAGACATATTCTGTCTTCATGACGAGGTCTGTCGAAAGGGCACCAGGATAAGGTCATACCGCAGCGTAACAGGCTGGTTGGAAATTCACTGACGAGATGATGGGAGCTAGGCAGAATTTTTGACAGGTTTTGTTTAACTACTTAGCAATACTGCTAAGATAAATATCTACCTAGCTCTGCAAACAGAAACTATTACTAGAAGATGAACTCTCAATCATTTAAGCAACTAATCAAACAGATTCAAATTGGAAAACAACTCCCTGATGCGGTTTATTTGCATAGAGACGCCATGCATGAGCTTCCATCTGAATTGCAAAAATTTATACCAGCTGTGGCCCGAGCAGTGAACTTACCGGATGAACAATGGAACCTAATCAAGTTGTTTAAGAACGAATTTCGCTTATCATTACTCAACTACCCCAACTTTTATAGCGACTCGTACCCTGTCTTGGAACAAAGTCTCAACGTAGATTTGAGCAAACTCAGTCATAAAGTAACTTGCTACCGTTCTTCTGATAATCCACCTATTTTACACCGAAAGGAAACCATGATTTTGCCGGGGAGTGACTACTATGAACACTTCACTACATTGACAGAAGAAGGGGAGAAGGCCGGGTTGTACGAAAACACCCGTACTATAGGATTCAAACGTTCTTGGCTAAATTTGATTCACAAAAAAGGTTACCAGCTAGTTGAAGGGCGGTTACTCAGAGCAGATAGCGCACCTCCGAGTATTGGCGCTTCGGAACCTGGCATCGATCGCTACAAGACTGCTATTGTCCGCTATGAGTTATCCGGGCCGATGAAAACGTTAGCTAAGCAAGGCTATCTAGATGGCCGTTTTTCTATTTTTGACTATGGGTGCGGTCGAGGAGATGACCTAAGGGAGCTTGAGGCAAATGGTCTTGATGCTTTAGGTTGGGACCCTGTATTTTCTCCTGATAACGACAAAGTAAAGTCTGATATTGTGAACTTAGGTTTTGTTCTAAATGTTATCGAAGATCAAGATGAACGCCTCGAAGCTCTCTTGAGTGCTTGGGATCTAGCGGACAAAATACTTGTCGTATCAGTAATGTTAGCTAACGAGGCGTATATCGAGCAGTTTCAGCCTTATAAAGATGGCGTAATTACTTCTCGAAATACCTTCCAAAAGTATTATGCGCAATCGGAGTTCAAAGAGTACTTAGAACGTTCCTTGCAAGATGATGCTATTGCAGTCGCGCCTGGTATTTTTTACTTGTTCAAAGATAAGTTAGAAGAACAACGTTATCTTCAGAGTAAGTATCAAAGACGTTATAATTGGCAACAACTCACTTCTCCTCAACCCATTGAGAGTAAAGATCGAGCAAAACTTGTTATTACCCAAAATAGGGAGATCTTTGATAATTTTTGGAATGTTTGTCTAGAGCTTGGTCGTATACCGGCAAACGATGAGTTCAAGAGTTCTGAAGAGGTGAGAAACTTGATTGGATCTCACAAAAAAGTCTTTGGCCTGCTTCAGGAAATGTTTGGTGCTCATGAATTTGCTAATGCACAAAAATCCCATAAGGAAGATCTACTAGTATATTTTGCTATGGGATTATTTGAGAAAAGGAAACCATATACTCATCACCCTGAAAATCTAAAACGTGACATCAAAGCTTTATTTGGTGATTACCGAACGGCGAATAATCTTGCGAAAGAATTACTTTTTGCGATTGCAGATACGCATTTAATTGAAGAAGAATGCATAAAAGCACACGAGCAATTGCCTGCAAGTATTCTTAATAATGGACACTCTTTGATTCTCCATAAAGACTATATTGAGGCGCTGCCACTCTTATTGCGTGTTTATGTCGGTGCTGCATTGCAACTTTACGGAGAACTAGACGACACCGTTGAACTAGTTAAAATACATATTAACTCTGGTAAACTCACGTTGACACGCTACGATGATTTCAGCAAATCTGTTCCTTATTTGATAGAGAGAACCAAAATAAAAATGGTTAATCAAAATATAGATTTCTTTGACTATCTAGATGAAAGTCGCCGCCCGCCACTGCTCAATAAGCATTTGCTACTAAGTAATAAACACGAACAATATGAAAAACAAAAGAACTTTGATGAACGATTGTCAAAGCTCTTGGGAACAACAGCCACGGGCGAGGTTATCTTGAACAGGCAGATATTTGAGGAACGGTTAGCGCTAACCGGAAAGCACGTGGCTGGCTTTAGGCTAATTTGTCATTAATCTTATACGGCGGAAGACTAATGCGGTAAGTGCGACGCGCTACTTGTTCCGACATCCCCATTGCTGTTAAAACATGGGAAGCTACATTTGAAAGAGCATTGCACGCTGAACCTTGAGATATGAACCATGGACAATCATTCGTAAAACGTTTTACCTCCTCATCGGAGGGAAAGGTTACACTCCAGATTGTCGGTACCACTGCCTCGCTACCGTTTCTTATGAAATCATATTGCACCATAAGATCTAGAAACTGCTTTTCGATTGGGCTTGCTTGAGTAGGGTAGCACTCTACTGCAGCTGCAAGCCCTACTATCAAGGGAGTAGGCGATGTGCCGCCACGTAACCCAGCCTCTTGTCCCCCGCCATGAATAAGGGGAACTAATTCTGCGTTTCTAGCATTACGCACGTAAAGTGCGCCAATCCCTTTAGGTCCATAAATTTTATGGCCAGACAGTGAAAGCATATCGATATCCATATCATCGACATTAATATCGCATTTGCAGAAGCTCTGTGCTGCATCAGTGTGAAAAGGAATGTTGTGCTCAAAAGCTATCGCACCAAAGTCTTTAATGGGCTGAATTGTCCCTAGCTCATTATTTACATGATGGATTGAAATAAGGATAGTATTTTCTCTTATCTCCGCAGCGAGTGAGGATGGCGATATGCAGCCTCTCCTGTCAGGGGGGAGATAAGTCACTTCGAAGCCAATCGACTCCAGAAATGCACAAGTATTGAGAATACATTTGTGCTCTATAGCTGAGGTAATAATGTGGCCTTTGGTATTAAGATGTTTGAAAGCTACTCCTTTTAAAGCCAAGTTGTTAGCTTCACTAGCGCCACTGGTAAAAATAATCTCACTAGGAAGTGAACCTATTTTATCTGCAATTAGCTCTCTTGCTTGTTGGATTGCTTGAGAGCTCAGCCTTCCTGCTTGATGCGCAGAAGAAGCATTCGCAAAATTTTCGGTCCCCCAAGGTCTCATCGCCTCTAGAACTCGCGGAGAAACTGGTGTAGATGCAGCATAGTCGTAGTAATTATTCATTTTCAACTAAGTACTCTAATGTTTGATTAAATATAATATTAGTCACTAGTGGCTCACCAATATTATTCATTATCCAACTATCAATGATTTTGAGACCACTATTGCAATATCCCTCAAAAATATCAATTGCTTGTCTTAAATTTTCATCTTTGAGAATGTCTAGAGATGACGCTTTTGTTAACGCAAGAAGATAGATATAAGCATCATGTCCTGTTGTTGCATAAGTATCCAACAGGATCGGCGTGGTTTTAATCTTAGGCTCAAGTGGTTGATATGCATCTAGTTGATATCCCACTAACGCAGCAAAAACCATTAGTTCTTTGACTGTACTAAACATCCGGGAGTCATTGTTAGCTCCTTTTGTCGAGCAAAATCGTTCTTCTAAAGATTCGAAACGAGAATCCCGGTGAACCTGTAACTTACGCCAGTCTAAAATTTCAGCCATAGGTAGGAATCTCCTCGATAGTTACTTTGTCAAAATCACTACCAAAACGAACAACTTCGTAATTAACGCCATTCACCGTAAGTTGCGTCGGATACTGGCCTTTAAATTCTTCCTTGGTAAGCACTGTATGTTGAACAAGATTATACTCCTTACCTATTTTATGCCGTATTCCTTTGTCGGTATGTGTTTCAGTCCACTGAGCTTGAGAAAACAAAAAGATTGACTGTTCAACTTTTTCCGCGATGTAACGAACAAGCTCTCGACCGTTATCTGGGCCGATAAAGGCAAGAATAGAGTCTGCAATAAATGGGGCAATAGTACCAGGGGTAAGAAGATGCTGCTTGTTATATGCGCGAACCTTCGAGAACTCAATTAATGCGACGATAAAAGATATCGCAAGCATAGCTTGATATCCGTTACCAGCGGCTGCACGTTTGCCTTTATTATCAACAATTGCCCATGTAAAGCTCCCTGATTTTCCGTTGGTGTCCTTTTGAACCGTGTAGCCATTAAAAGCAACTTGACTAAACAATGATTGCATCTTTTTCAATAATAATTGCTCAACTCCATTTTGCGAGGAATTCATAGCTTCCTCATATAACTCGATTATCTTGTCTGTCGCTAGAATCAGGTTGCGGACTTTCTGGGCCTTGGGCTGAGTCGATGACAAACTGCTCACTCGGCGATCAATTTCTTTAATATCGATATCTTTTTTACGGATATTCTGCTCTAACTGAGGAATCTGTCCTTTAAGTTGGTCACACTGAGATTTAGCCAAATCTTTGGCACGTTCGATAATCTTAATATCATCAATGTCAGACTCGACAATCGTAAAACTTAACTCTTTTATACTGTGTTCAAGTTCCTGCATACCAACTTCGTAGTCATCAATATCAGCTAATAATTTTTCCATACTAGCTTTTGGTAGCTGCTGACTGCTAATTCTTTGTTGTAGCTTGGTCGCTCTCACCCAACGGTGCTTAAGATCAGGGTCAACGGCATGTTTACCGAGTTCCTCTAAAAGCCGTGCCGCTGAGCTGTCTTTTTCAATATGAGTGCCGCAAATACATTCGTTATTGTGTACAATCTCACGTAACAATTGCCTGTCTACGGTATAACGTAATGACTTATTGAGCTCTTCAGTATTAATTGCTGAAACATCGAACGAAGCAAGCTTTTGGCTAAATGTCGTCAATGCCCAGTCAGGTGTTTTTGAGATTTTTTCAGACAGGAACTGCTTATGCTGCCGTGCGTAGTCACTAAGTAACTCTGTTTTCTGTTTGCGAAGCTTAAGTTGTTCATCAATTGTTGTCTTATCAAAACGAGCAAGTTTACCTACTTGAGTTTCATATTCTTTTTCCGCAATCTCTAGCTCACGTTGCTTTTTTTCCAGTAGCATCTTGTCACGTTCTAAACTTGAAACTAAAGTATCTTTGTTTGTCAATAAAATATCAATTTCATTGTTTGTATCATATTGCTTGAGATCTTTTTGATAACTTATCTTAACGGCAGACAAGTGTCTTAGTGTTGTTTTAGCAACCGTTAGGCCTAAAACTTTTTCGATAGCATCTTTGATGTGAGAGAAATCATTTTGACTACTTAAAGTACCGGTTCCTTCACCTTGATAGAAAAAGTACTGAGACATTTCTTTTGGTAAAAAAGTATTGATTAACGTATTCGGGTTTTCTTCAGCTTTTTCTGCATAGCAACCATCAATAATTTCATAAACATGTAAGTTACTGCTACCACTATTCTTATCTTGAATCCTTCGAACGTCAAGTAAGCGATTCTCATGTTCTAGTTGAACAGAAACACTGAAAGTATTCTTACCTTGAGATTCTGCATGCTTATTGAGAAGATTTTTAGGGTCGAGTAAGTTTTCAGTGGTTTCCTCATAAAGGCACCAACGAAGCGCATTAAGCAACGCTGTTTTGCCACCATTATTCTCACCATGAATTAGTGTAACTCCGTGATCAGGATCTACAGCGAAATCTATAGACTGCTTTCCATAAAATTGACGGAAATTATTTATCTCAAGTCTTATTAGTTTCATTTATGATATCTTCCACATTAGCCTCAATAATATCTTTGATCTTCTGAAGATGACGACTTTGCACTAAATCTCCATAGTAAAGCTCTTTCTCAAATTGCATAACCTGCAGTGCTGCTTTATGCACAGCAGATTTCTTTGAGTAATCCAGATGAGCGATCTGGGTATCTTTATCGACTTGCTTTAACAAAGCTTTAAAGGCATCAAGGTCCATTAATAGAGTCCTAATTCGATGATTTTTTTATCAATCTCTTCGGGGTTTATAGCGGTTAACTTGAAGTCATCTATTCTTTTCAACTCCGCACGTCGTAAATTTTGACTAATATTATTCACTACTCCCGGTAATGGAAGAACAACAAAATCCACAATTAAGGCTTCATTTTTATCCAAAGATTTTCGAAGAACACGACCTCTTCTCTGGATATATTGTCTGGGATTACGGGTGCTTGCCAAAATAAAAGCGCTTCGACATACCGGCACATCAATCCCTTCATCCAATACCTTCATGGCCACTAAAGAATCAATGCGTTGTTCTTTGAAACTTTCCATAATCATACGTCGCTCCGACGATGTCTCTTGGGAAGTAAATTTTGAAACTTTATAGCCATGTTCATGTAGGCAATTAGTGACCTTAGTTATATATGGTATACTTTCCCCCGGTGCAAAACCTTCTCCGACATAGATTAACGAGTGTGTTAACGACAAAGTCGGATGATCTTTTAAATAATAGAGTAATGCCGGTAATTTTCCTGAACTAGTGGCCAGTAGCCTTGATCTTGCACCACACAAATTGGTCAACATTGACTGCTCATCAGTTGATAATTTCGTTGATTGAGCTCTTAAAATTAGCTTCTGAATCTTTGCAGAATAGTCTTCATAGGCCTCTTGCTCTTGCATATCAAGATAAACTGGAACAAGATCATACCGATAAGGAGAAAGTATTCCATCTTTAATAGCATCACTCAGTGAGTATTCACTTATAATGCCTTTAAAGTATGAAAGCAAATTCTGTCTGATTTTATCAGGGAATGGTGCGCCCTCAACCTCATCATCATCGGTGCGAAAAGGCGTAGCGGATAATCCTATTCGATAACGAGCTGGGGGCAGCGCATCGAAATAACCTTGGCTACCAAGGTGGTGACATTCATCGCCGATTAACAACATATCCTCAAATGGTATTTTGGCTATCTTTGATTGAAATAACTCTGATGACAGGGTCTTATTAACAGCAATGACACAGATAAAATCTAAAGTTCCGCTTCGAAAACGTAGTATTTTCTTATCTAATGCAGCAGCCCAATTATTAGAGCTATCGTAACATTGAATAGGGATGACATTAAAAGGGGCTAGCTCTTTTACCCATTGATTAGCCAATTCGATATAAGGGACACTAATAATAACAAAGGTTGCGTTACCATTCTTATGACGTTCTTCATACAATTCAACCATCGCAGAGATGGATGTGAATGTCTTACCTGAACCTGTGGCTAATTTAAATAGACCGTTATAATCTGCCTTTCGCCAGCTTTCTATCGCTTCGACTTGATGTGGAAACAACTCAAACGCTCTATCTTTCACTACCAATGGCTTACGAGGTATTTTCACTTCAATATTTAGTTTTGTTAACTCTTGTTCTGATTTAGGGAAGCTATACGAGAAGAAAGGTTTGGTCTTATTGGGATGAGGGGATGCCGGAAATAATTCTTTACTTAACACGTCCAGATCAACACCAGCTCGGATTTTTTGGTAAGCATCTGAATCAATTGCAACAACTTTCACTCGCTTCTTGTTATTATTCCAAAGAGCATTGAAATTGTCTACTTCGACTTGGCCATAATCAGCAAAAGATTCACGCCAACTGAAAAATAGAGAAATTTCCTCAGAATTATACTTCGATAACCCAGCTATAGTTTCATTCGCGGAGCCGCTGAAAACAACGGTTTCATTTTGTTGATAAAAGATCCCAATTTTTTTGTGGAACATACCTTGATGCGTGAAAGCGAACTTAATCTCAAGTAGCCCTTTAGCCACTAAATACGTTAGCAGCTTTAGGTTTCGTTCTGTGCTTTCAAGCAACAAATCTGCTAGTTGAAGTGATAGAGCTCTAACAGGATTTGATACCCCTTCCATCACCGCCTCAAACTCATCGTCAGATAGTGGATCTCCAATGATAAGGCGCATTTTGCCTTCTGAATGGATAAACTTATCCAGACCTTGCGCTGCAGAAACCAATACATCGGACGAAAAGTATCCCACGGCCCTATCATAGCGATCTGCGCGAGCAAGCAAGGGGATATGTACACATTCAAGTATACTTTCTTCATCTGAGTCATACTTAGCTTTGAGTTCAAGGTCTGAGAACCGCATTTTTACTCCCAATCAAGCCATTTAGTAAGATTGCGCCATGCGTTACTCAGGAGTAATGAACTGCGTTCATCAATCTGCTGCTTTCCCCATTTATCGGCGAACGTTATATCACCAAATTTTTTCTCTAGCATCAAGACTGAAGCATGACTTTTAGCATGCTCAGAAATATGGCACTCTGATGATAAGATATCTTCAATATCGTTAATTGAATCGTTAGCTAAGGCCTGAAGTAAATGTTGCTTTAGATTATACCAAGACGGTGAATTGGAGCTGGAAACTCCGTCCCTGACATCAATTAATACGTTACCAATCTTGTTATAAATTTCTGGGTTTGCAATCTCCTCATCCCCCCAGCCTTCTGTAGAACCACCATTGAAGACCTTCTTAATAGCGTTTTTCCGAGAAATTAATTCCCACATCGTGGTTGTTAGGAAGTCAGTACTCAATTTATTTGAGATCTGGTGATCAACGCCTTCAAGTTCAACACCATGCAAACCAGCTAAGAGCAACATCTTGATACTCTTCGGTTTGGTTAGAATTTGCTGTTTCGAACAGATATCAAGCCATTTTTCATCTACTGTATCTTTTGGAGAACCTTTTGTAATAATTTTATTTACAAGTTCTTCTCTGAAAAACTGATTGATAATATCTGGATTAAATCGATCCGACGTCAGAGAGCCGTGACCTAATGTGAACCCTTTTTGATCTGCATTCACACCGCGTTCATGTAATTTTTTGTAAACCGCATCAATACCATCAGCTCCGCCACTCATTGCTCGCCAAAGTACACTAAACGCTGTTACAGACTTAAGCACTTTTGCGAAGTCAGAATGTTCTGTCCCTGTTGCTTCAAATTTCTCATCAATTAATACAAATTGTATCAATAGACTTTGAACAATATCATGCTTCATATCCACAAGGTATCGAAGACATAAATTAGAAATATCTAAAACGCTAGAGTCAACTAATTTCCCAACATTTGGTACTACTACTTGCCAATGATCGAACAAAAAGTTGGCAGATGTTGCCAGCTGGCTTAAGTAAACGCCTTTGAGATCATAGTCGCAATTTTCATAACTCTTAAGCATTGCATCTCGCTGATCTCTTAAACTCGTAACTTTTACTTTTCCTTCAAAAGCTCGTACAAATGCCAGTATTAACGCTTTAGTTTTAAGGTTTTTTTCTTTACTATCGATGATATTTTCAAAACGCTCAGTTATGGAATTGAGAACATCCATTGCTGCTTCCAGTTCTTCTTCTGGAGCCCCCTCTTTACGCTTTTTACCTATGAATTCAATAGCTTTTGGTACAAATGTTTCAATCGCTGTGAGTGGTTCGCCCGTAGTATTCAAAGCTTCAAACATATCGAATGCATACGATTCATTGTTAACTTCAACGTATGTAAGGCAAACGCGATGAAGCAAAAATTTCGCAAATACGGCGATGTAAATAACTTCTGCAACTTTAGGATACGATTCAGCAACCAATGCCAAATTTTTATCAACAGGGAAATCTAAACACACATCCAATGTTTCAACATCGACTAAGTCACTAATATTAATTTTTTCTTCAGTTTCGCTATCAGGAAATTGAAATTGAAAGCCTTTTTGTACACAGTCAAGCTGTTTTCTAATTTCTTTAACGTTATTAACGACACGTTTTGCAGAAGTACTCATCAATGATAAGTCTAAAGGCTTAAACACTGAATTATCACGTTGCTCCATAATGTGACGCTGATACACATACAACAATTCAGCTATTGGACTGTCATATAGAGCGTTTTTCTCACTTCTACCCCAACAATCGACCTGTGAACGAATAATTTTAGGGAGATATTTGTATACTTCATGTTCTGCAGTTGTCTCTACAACCGTATTCGAAGTGTCGATCTCTAGCTGGGAAACTACTTGGCGTAATTCATCAAGGACGTCTTTTATTTCTTCATCTTGTTCTGAGTTAATTGCTTTTTTCAAACTCGGTAAAAGTATTCTTAATCTTTCGTTAATACAGAGTATTATCAACATCAAAGTCGAAAGGCGCTGTTGTCCATCGATGATAAGTTTGATTTCTTCCGGTTTATCCCTTTTTACTAAAGGGTAAATGGTTAGGGCAATGCTATCGTCTACACTGAGTATGGAACCGAGGAAAATAATCGCATCATGAGAATCAAGAAGATTTCTAAATACGTTTTCACAATCAGAAAACAAATCTCTAATATGACTTTCTTCCCATGAATATGGTCTCTGATAAGCAGGCATATAAAAGCCTGTTGTTTTACGTTTGCAGATGACATCAAATACTGATTGAGGTTCAGCTTTAAATATATCCAGAGACTTTTGCATCAATGTTTTCCTAGGTTACTGATATGCTTCGAAAATACCCTATTTATATCATTAAATCTAAGGATATTCTATGATCTTGACCGGGCATTTAAGTATAGTGAGCCTGGCGTTTCACTGGCCGCAGAGATTCCAGTCACAAAAGACAGCTAGTTGAGTGGTTCGATGAGCTGAACATTGTTCTGAAAGCCACAATATGCTAGGAAAAGCACATGAAATCAAGGTCATTTTTAGAGACAAGCATCACGCTGGATTGAACATCAAGCTTTGCACAGGGCATAGTTTTCATTTCCCATGAAACAAGCACGGTACAACAACTTTACGATTCATGTTGTCAGTAGCTGGGCAGGGCAATGATGCACTATCATTGATGCCTTTAGTTTATGCCGTTTATATGATGTGTTTTGATTTTATGTTTTTTTAGTGATATATTCTTACATTCTTGATTTTCATGGTGTAATGAACTTCTGAATACAATGAACTTCTAGATGCAATGGCCTTCTGATACAATGTTGTTTCCGTTTGGATAAAATCTCCAATTCAGCAGTAAGGTAACTACATTGAGCATCGAATCTACGATACTAAAATTCTCCGGACATCAAACTTTTCCTATCCGTTACGGCTGGATTTATAAAATAATTCAAGAAATTGTAAAAGGTGAGTCCATCTCGAGTAAGTTGAATATAGAGAAGCAGATGCAGTCAATGGGGATGGGAAAGAACATGGTACTTTCTGTCCGGCACTGGATTCGTGCACTGAATTTGGTGATATGCGTTGATAACAAAGAACAAATTTATCAACTGACACCGCTTGCTGAACAGTTATTTACTCATAAAAACGGTAGAGCAGCGTATGATGAATACCTTGATAAGATCGGGACGATCTGGTTACTACATTGGCTATTGCAATCCATTGATACAAGAAATGCTGAATTAAATGCGTCTCGTTTTTTATTTAATTATTTCAATGGGATAAAAGTAAAGAAAGAATTTTTAGCAAATGAAATCAAAGATGCACTAACTAATCACGAGAAAGAGCTTACTGAAGAAACTCTAAACAAAGATATCGACTGTCTGTTGCAGATGTATGCACATAAGTCATTGCAATCCAAAAAAATTAATGAGGACAGCTTTGCTTCACCTTTCACAGAGCTAGGTTTGTTGAAGCAAGAAGATGCCAGGAGCTACCTGGCAGAACTTTCTCGGCGTCCTTCACTGCCCGTAGAGGTCTTTACCTATGCCCTCATTGACTATATGCAGAGAAAACACCAAGAGAGTAAGGTAAACACGTTGTCTTTTGAAGCATTACTGAATGACGTAGGCTCTCCTGGTCGAGTATTTCGTTTATCTGCTGCCGGGCTTAGTGACAAACTTGATCAAGTTGAAACATTAACCGAAGGCAAAATAGCCTGGACAGATACCCAAGGTTTAAGGCAAGTACAGCACTGTTTCGAAGATATCAATAATATTAAAGCTGATCAGTACCTTAAGCATTACTATCAACCAGAAGGAAAATAAGAGTGACTCTTAGTAAACTTTACTCTATCGCTACACGCCATCAACGTTCTACCCGTATCGATAGTGATTTGAGCGCCGATTTCTTTCCTGGTTTGGTTTACCATGGAACTGCACAATCTTCCTTAGAAACGCTCTTCCGGCAGTACAAACAAACCGGACAGAGCGCCTATACACTTACTGGTGCTTATGGTTCGGGTAAGTCGACGGTTGCGTTGCTTGTAGCTGGTTTACTGCATGCTGATATTAATATTCGTAGTGAAGCACTCATTACTATAAATGATGAGTCTAAAATTCTATTAGAAGAAAGTGTCCCTTACCAGGAAGGGTGGTTACAAATACGCTCCGTAGGTGGAGTGAGAGGTCCTATAGAATCATTTTGGAATGCAACTCTTAGAGCACTCGAAGAACATCCAAAGACATGCAAATCCAGCATACTCAATAAGTATAGCAAAGTGAGCGTAGAGAGTGACAGTGAGCTCCTTAACTCATGGAAAACCCTGTTTGAAGACATTGCTCCATACGTTGATGGTGTACTTATCATCGCAGATGAAATGGGCAAAAGCCTAGAGTACATTAACCGAAATGGTGGTGATTTACATTTATTTCAGGATATCGCAGAAGAGCTATCTAGGATTAACACTCCAGTTATTTTTTTAGGATTGTTACATCAGGCATTTAGTGAATATGCTAAAGAACGTGGCACCAAGTTACAGGATGAATGGGGTAAGATTCAAGGACGCTATAGCGATATTCTTTATAACGTATCAACTGATGAAACGGTTGCATTAATTAGTAGCTCGATAAAAACAATATTACCGAAAAACGATGGTGATCAGCTCGTTAAACGTGTACTTGCAGCCCTTGAAGATAAGCGACAGCGTAAAGAGCTGCTACTTACACGATTGGAGCAATGTATTCCACTTCATCCATTAACCGCATTGCTATTAGGGCCTATTGCCAAGCGAAGATTTAGTCAAAACGAACGCAGTACGTTTAGTTTTTTGAATTCTCATGAACAGTTCAGTTTTCAACTTTTCTTACAGCAAACAAGTGACCAAAACGCTCGATATGATCTTAGTCATCTTTGGGATTATTTAGAAGCCAATATGGAACATGCTATTTTGGGATCCCCTGATGGTCATGGTTGGGCGACAGCAGCTGATGCAATAAGAAAAGCCTTGAAACAAGACTTTTCACCGCAATGCATCAAGCTGCTTAAAAGCATAGCTTTGATTACCCTGTTTGGTAAATCTGCCAACCTCACCGGCACTGAGAAGATACTGCTTACCGCAACCGAGATTACACAGCAAGAACAGCTTAATGCGTGTCTACAACAACTAAAAGACGCTTCCTGTATTGTATTTAGAAAATATTTATCCTCTTGGGTGGTGTTTGAGGGGTCTGATCTCGATATTGCTGGTTTAGTTGAAGAAAAACTTGACCAACTTCATAATAGTCATGAAGCGATTGAACGTATTAATTTTAGCTCCCAAGTTATTGCGAAAGGCCATTATCATGAATTTGGTACATTACGATGGGCTGCTCAATCGGTAGCAATGCAACTTAGTAGTATCGAAATTGGTTCGTTACTTACATCTCGAAATGGTGAATTCGCGAATTTCTTACTATTACTAAAAGAAGAATCGGAAGCGCGATTGAAGGAGTTGACACGAAACAACAAGTCACTAATGCTTGCTTGTGCACCAAATGCTAATGAAATTATTAACCTTGCGAATGAAAAATACGCGTTAGATCTTATCCAGAGTGATAAAATAACTGGAGCTGCGCTTACTCATGACAAAGTAGCTCGCGAAGAACACAATGCTCGTACTTTTAATGCACAATCAGCCCTTGAAACCGCTTTAACCTATGCATTCAACAACGCGGTTTGGTTTCACAACGGAGTTGCTTATGACAAAGAGACCATTAGTGAAATAGCAACCTTCGCTGCCGACAACATATTTTTCCAAACACCTAAAATCCTCAACGAGCTTGTTAATCGTAATAAGTTGTCTGGTACCGCAGTTTCTGCTTTAAAAAAGCTTCTCGAAGCCATGCTTGATAAAGAAGACTGTGAAGATTTAGGTATTGAGGGGTTTCCTCCAGAGAAATCCATGTATATAAGCTGCTTAAAAAATACATCTATTCACTCGGCCGAAGGTGAAAAAGGGCAGCATTGGTTCAGAGATTATTTGGATACAAATCTCAGTGCCGTGTTTGCCGCGGCTGAACAACTATTGAAAGATCGCAAAGGTAGTGAAGTTGGTTTGTCTGAAATCGCCGAATTATGGGGTAGTGCACCCTTTGGTTTAACGAAAGGTGTTATTCCGATTTTCATACTCGCTTTTTTGAAATCAATGGGTGAACAAATCGCATATTATGAAAAAGATATGTCTGGCGAATTTGCCTTTATCGCAGAGCCAGACAGTGACTATGTTCATAAACTGATCAAGAACCCAGGCGATCTTGCCGCGAAATATATCGTATTAGCAACTGACGAAAAAGAGTGGTTGCAAAACCTTGCGATTTTCGCTGCAGCGGAAACCAACCGTAATATTTCAAATAATATATTATCAGTTGCGACACCATTAGTTACCACAATACATAATCTACCGCAGTGGGTAAAAAATGCACACCATATTGTGCCAGATAATGATGCACGTAATAAAACCTATTTGAGAGTGCGAGATCTTTTTTTGCAAGCAAATGATCCACATACTCTACTTATTAAGAAGTTACGGAAAGAGCTGGTAGATTTTGGTGCTAATGATTTTACGAGTCAAATTGATCTCTTGGAAGACTGTTTTAAAACTCTCAGGCAAAAGCACGAGCAAATGTTAGTTTCGATCAAGACCAGAGTAAAAAATATTTTTCCAGAAAATGGTGAAGAATTAGCTCAAATGTGCCGGTACGTTGAGACAAATTCAGGTGACTTGCGCTTAAAAGCTTTTGCTAGAGAGCTCGCCAAAAGTGATACTGGATTATTACAGTGGCTAGAGAGCATAATTCAAATTGTCACTGGGCGCGGAAAACAAAACTGGAACGAAGGAATTCTTCAAACAGCATCAAACAAAATCAGTGACTACGCACAAGATTTTTTGAGTGTGGTAAAGTCGCAGCATAATGACGAAGCTAACTCTAGCTCTGGTAAAACAAAATTGGTCTCCTTAGTATTAGAAGGCGATGATGGTAAGTTAACCTCATTTAAGCGAGAAATTAGAGTTGTTGAAATGGATGAATTGCAAAACACAATGAATACTATTGAAGGTCATCTTTCTGGGCTTGATGAATTCCATAAAATCAATGTGTTGCAGCAATTGCTGAGAAAGTCCCTTGAAGCAAAAAGTTAAATAAACAGGTATTACTCATGAGTGATGAACGCAAGGTGAAACATGTTCTTGGCCTATCAGGAGGTAAGGACAGTGCTGCTCTCTCGGTGTATATGGCTAGGAACTATCCTGAGCTCGACATTGAGTATTTCTTTACTGATACGGGCAAAGAATTACCTGAAGTTTATGAATACTTGGAGCAACTAGAAATTGTTCTAGGTAAACCTATTCTGCACATAAACGACAAAAAAGGATTTGATTATTGGTTAGAGCAACACAATAATTTTCTTCCTGCAGGACAACAACGGTGGTGTACCATCCGTATGAAACTCGAGCCATTTGAGAAATGGATTCGCCCTTTCCTCAACGATGGCTATGAAGTTATTTCTTATGTGGGTATTCGCGCTGATGAACCTTGGCGCGATGGTTATCGTCCCAATGAGAACCAAAAATATCTCACAATCAAAATGCCGTTTGCTGAGGACGGCATTAAAAAGCAGGGTGTACTCGATATATTAGATAGTGCAGGGCTTGGTTTACCGAAATACTACGAATGGCGTTCTCGTTCTGGTTGTACCTTCTGCTTCTTCCAGAGAAAAATTGAATGGGTACGGCTACGTGAAGAGCATCCTGAGGCTTTTGAAGAAGCTAAGTCTTATGAAAAAAGAGCTGAGACTAGTGAGAATGGCGAAACTTTTTTCTGGATGGGGCCAAATGAACCATTAGAAACACTGGAGGACCCAGAGCGTGTCAAGCAGATTAAGGAAAACCACGAGAAGGTAAAAGCTCGTTTCGAGAAGAAAAAACAGCGCGAGAGAAAACGTCGATTAGGTATGCATGCAATGGTGGATGAAAGCATGATTATTGACACGTTAGATATGGACGCGATGTATGATCTTGAAGAGGGTGGCGGCGCTTGTATTACATGTTATAAGTAGCACTGTTGTGTATGATGCATAAACATCAGTTTACTATAAATGGTAGAAGCACTCCGAAGAGAGTGCTAACTGGAGCTGATTATTTTGCGGGCTTGCCTGTCAGTATTTCTGTGTATATGCCCACTTTTTAAGGCAATCGCTTAGATTGCTATGGCTACCGGACCTGACAATAAAATAACTAATTGTCAATTGTAACTCCCAAAAGGTAATTTTTCAGGCTTGATCCGGACAATGCTATGTGAGCGTCGGTTGCTGCTCTAGAGGCCTGTGCAATTGTAAGTGTCTGCGTAAAATCGCCTAGAGGCCTTCCATCCATAATGTTTATGTCATCTGAGGAGATCTCTAAGCGTAACATCCAATTCATCGAGCACCAGATTGACGCCGTTATGAACCCTGTCGAAGCTGGATATAGTGATAGATCATGAGTTCGTCAGCTATCTGACGACGCAGTTTACGATAAGAATACGGCAATCATACAAGATATTATCGCTGAGTAGGGCAGTATTTTGTTATCAACCGGATACGCAACGTGATGAACGTGTTAATCAGATGGACACAAGCTGGAGCTGCATGCGGGAGATTTAGCATCTAGACTGGCGCAATGCCGTGAGAAGCCTTACTCTGGAATGCGTTTCGGATCTGGAAAATAATCACGCAACTTTGTGATCTTCCACGCAGTATTCAATTTTAAGTCCCATTCTGGGGGCGAATCCCCAAACTAAAATCTCACAACCCATTAATTTTCAATAAATTAAAAGAAAAGGCGAGTCCGGCCTTCGCACTCACCCTCTAAACACCTCCTTCCTGTGCCATTCCACAAAGCCTTCTTTTGGATAATTCTCGTGCATCATCGGTAGCGCTATCGATTTACCTTCGAAACCCCAGAATAGTCTGCCCACTATGCCGCTGCCATTCACTGCGGGGGACACCTGAACCCGCATACTTTCATCCAGCCCAATCGAACCTTTATCAAAGGCTTTATGGTGAATTGCACACAGCGCCAGACCGTTTGAAATCTCGCACGGGCCGCCGTGCTGTTTCCATTTGATATGGGCGGCTTCCAGGGCGACTGAGGTGCTGTCGTGGCGCATATTGAAGCCACAAATGGCGCATTCATAGTTATACGCACGCAGAACCTGCTGGCGGAACAACGGGTCTCGCTGTTTACGGATTTGCAGGATATCAAATCCCAGTTCATCCGCGATCTCTTCCTGAATGCTTTCGGTGAAGTGCGCCTCGAGGATTTGCTGGGCCAGGGAATTAATGAGGTTTTTGTTCTTTTTCAGCAGGGCAAAATGTTGTTCACCAAAGCCTCCGGCAACGTTGTGCGTTACCAGTTCCCCGGCAGGGGGCTGTTTGCTGCTACCGGATGTTGAACAATGCTCGGCGTTTTGTAGCTCCCAGAATCCGTCTCCCTGTAAGCGCCAGAAAGGCATATCCGGGCGATACTGTGCGCGCTGTGGTCCAAATCGCTCCAGCAGGCTATGCAACGAGTCGCGAACTTCCGAACCGTAGTCAAACAGGCGACCATGACCCTGCTGATAACCCGCCAGCACATGAAGCAGCAGCAGAGGCTTATGCGGCGCACGCTGCTCGCCTTTACGCCAGATGGTGATGTCGGCAATCGCCTGTTGCAGGGTTTTACTGGAATTCATTGATTTCATTATCAGGTAAATAATTGCGATGATGCTCGCAAAATATCACCTGATCAAGCAAAGACGGGTTGATGCGCTACCGACATCACTTTTATGTTTTCTGAAAAACACATACGCCATGGCGTTTACCGTTCCCCAAACTGGAGACGCAGGAGTACAATAAGTAAGCAAATTATTGCATATCGAAGGATCTTTGATGGTGAAGGATAACGAGGTATTGGAATTTTTTCGGGGGGAGTTATCTCTCGCGGTAACGTTTACTTTCAAGCTTATCCCGATTGAACTTGATACGCCGCTGCAAGGTTACGCTGAATGGGATGAATTACCGTATGCCATTGAAGATTTTGGAGAGAAATATAACGTTGAGGTTTCAGTCATTGATTTCGAAGCCTATTACCCCAGGGAAAGAGAATCGGTCTATCGAAAGTGGTTTACGAAAGAACCCATCAAACAAGTGTCAAAACCGCTTACTGTGCGTATGTTCGCAGAATCAGCCAGAGCAGGTCACTGGTTATATGATTGACTGTATGCTTACAGAGGATACTGACGCAATTAGATGTTGATTGCATTGACAAAATCTGGGAAATAATTATACGAAGAATAATGGCAGTATCAGTTTACTCAAAAGTTTTGGTGGTGTATCTCGCTGTTTATTAGAGAGGAATGACCTCGTTTGTTCATAAAACGTATGCTTTCACCACCAGCACATTCTTTCTGTGCTGGTGAGGTACTCAATGGCAGTGACGAAATTACTCTGTGATTCCAGGCATCCTTATAAATGATATTTCCATCGCAGTGCTTCCATGTAATAGCCTCATATCTTAGCTGAATAGTTTCATTGTGGGTTCCTGTTCCCGAACCGGGGAATAAGTTTGGTGTGATTCCTGTCACTTTTACATTTTCTAAAATGATATTGAAATATTCACTTTCAATACCAACCTCCAGAATTTGATACATTTTTATTGTGGCTGATTTTAATGTCTGGCTTTCACTTAACGCTTTATACAAAAGGGGCGTTGTTTTATCAAACTCCTTCTGTATTGTAATCGGCGCGTGCACACGCGTTCCTGTCAGTCTACCTGTATTTCCATCTACAGGGACAGACAGGTGATGAGTGACTGCTTTCAGTTCAATAGCACCAATGCGTCCAGCGACTTGTGAGCTTCCCATTACGGGGGGAGCCATTTGCATCGGTTAACCACAGATAGGCTGGGTTTGACATGATTAGTCCTTATCTATATTTATACGGGAAGGGAAATAAAGCATGATGAGAATCCAAACGAATGTTCCAATAATTTTTATGGGCCAGGGTTCAATAAAAGCGAAACAGGCGAGGACCCCTGCGATTAGCAATGGACCGGATAATAGTTCAAGAACTCCACCCATCAGGTGTATCTTTGTTGGTAAGAACCTATTGGCTATAAAGGCGATAATATAAGCACTTCCAACGATGATAATAATGGCAAGGATTTTATCCTGCCATGAATCGAATTCGATGAGAGAAATTAAAGAAAGAGTGGCAATATAACCACAAAACAATAAATTTATTATTGGGGTGATAAGTTTTTTCATGTTACCAGTCCTTTGATTTACCGTTTAAATGTTCTCCCACTAACTCAATAATTTTTATAAAAAAAGCTTGTCTTCTGTATGTCCAGTATGTATAGAATCAACAAAAGATTGTACTGTATCAGGTAGAATGATAATATTATAGATCCTTCTCGCAATACCTTCTATATCGGCCATGGCAATCCTTTAATAAAATAAGATGCCTAGAAATGAAAGCATGTAAATAACAAAAATTGATGGTGAAATAGTTGACCTGAGTAACAGTTTCTCAAATAACATTAAGAATATAGATATGGATTATTAATTAGAGATATTCATCATTGAAATAAATATTATTGTGCTGATATAAATAATCACATGAAAATTCGTCACCAATAAAGGCGCCCGCAGGCGCCTCAATTATAATGACAATCACACACTCACCCCTTCAACGCTTTCCCCGCAATCACCCCGATAAACTCCAGTACCTGCTTTTGCTTACGCGCGGAGAGCTTTTCCACGGCGCGCAGGGATTTCATCAGTTCTGACTCTTCGGGTTCGGCGGTGCGGGCGGTTAATACGATGCAGCCTTGCATCACCCGCACATCAACGTCGGTGCCGGTGTCGAATCCGGCGGCTTTCAGCCACTGGCCCTTCATCACAATGGACGGAAACCGGACGTACTTCACCGGAATACGACTGTAATCAGGATAACGGCTCGCATAACCCACCTTCAGGCGACGGTTATCTGCGGCGTGGACTTCTGGATCAAATGAAACTGCAATACAATGCGTATCAGTCATGGCTGCTATTCTCTATTAATAGTTGCTGTGATTAGCGACGCGGAGGTGTTGGCGCACCTTCGCATCGCGCTAAAAAAACCCCTGTAAATGACCCCAGTGTCCTGGGGGAAGTCCAGATGTAAATAAGATGAAATAAGCGCGAATAGCACGCTTTCGGAATAAATAGAAAACTCCGCCATCCCAATAAATCCGGTATTATTCACCGTATAAATTCATTCCCATCCAGTCCGCCAAACACCTGCCATTTCCAGAAAATAACGCTCCTCTGCGTCAGGCCAAAAATGCGATCTCACTCACTGAAGCAAATAGCAAACTCTGAAACAACACCGTTTTGTACACTTTGCTTTACACTTTTGGTGATGTGAATCACAAATATAAGCCCGTGAAGTGATCCGACTCTCACAAAATGGCGTGTACTCATTCACGAATACATTATGAGAACAGCCTGGAAAGTTATGTTTTCAGTATTTCCACTCTCCGCAGACACACTACGACGAATGGCAAATCGAAACGCAAAAAAAAACTTGTTGAATATTAACGGGTAAAAAAATGACGTGTGATTTGCATCACCCACATTTACAGCTTTTTAAATTATTGCCAGTGATTAATGTTGACCGGGCTATTTCCATAATCAATCAAATCTTGCATAGTGCCTCCACATTATTTCTCCCCCTGACTCAGGAGGCGAATAGTTATATTTCATCAGGATTTGTTGATGAACCAGGTATGATTTACTTCACATTAATACGTACATGACCACTGTTACTGGAGAAACAAAATGAATTATCCGGCAGAACCCTTCCGTATTAAAAGCGTTGAAACTGTATCTATGATCCCGCGTGATGAACGCCTCAAGAAAATGCAGGAAGCGGGTTACAATACTTTCCTGTTAAATTCGAAAGATATTTATATTGACCTGCTGACAGACAGTGGCACTAACGCAATGAGCGACAAGCAGTGGGCCGGAATGATGATGGGTGATGAAGCTTACGCGGGTAGCGAAAACTTCTATCATCTGGAAAGAACCGTACAGGAACTGTTTGGCTTTAAACATATTGTTCCTACTCACCAGGGGCGCGGCGCAGAAAACCTGTTATCGCAACTGGCTATTAAACCGGGGCAATATGTTGCCGGGAATATGTATTTCACCACCACCCGTTATCATCAGGAAAAGAATGGCGCGGTGTTTGTCGATATCGTTCGTGACGAAGCACACGATGCCGGTCTGAATATTGCTTTTAAAGGTGATATCGATCTTAAAAAATTACAAAAGCTGATTGATGAAAAAGGCGCAGAGAATATTGCGTATATCTGCCTGGCAGTCACGGTTAACCTCGCAGGTGGGCAGCCGGTCTCGATGGCCAACATGCGTGCAGTACGTGAACTGACGGAAGCGCACGGCATTAAAGTGTTCTACGACGCCACCCGCTGCGTTGAAAACGCCTACTTTATCAAAGAGCAAGAGCAGGGCTTTGAGAACAAGAACATCGCCGAGATCGTGCATGAGATGTTCAGCTACGCCGACGGTTGTACCATGAGTGGTAAAAAAGACTGTCTGGTGAACATCGGTGGCTTCCTGTGCATGAACGATGACGAAATGTTCTCTTCTGCCAAAGAGTTAGTCGTGGTGTACGAAGGTATGCCATCCTACGGCGGCCTGGCCGGACGTGATATGGAAGCGATGGCGATTGGCCTGCGCGAAGCCATGCAGTATGAGTACATTGAGCACCGCGTGAAGCAAGTTCGCTACCTGGGCGACAAACTGAAGGCCGCTGGCGTGCCGATTGTTGAACCGGTAGGTGGTCACGCGGTATTCCTCGATGCGCGTCGCTTCTGCGAGCATCTGACACAGGACGAGTTCCCGGCGCAAAGCCTGGCGGCGAGCATCTATGTGGAAACTGGCGTGCGCAGTATGGAACGCGGAATTATCTCTGCGGGCCGTAATAACGTGACCGGTGAACACCACCGACCGAAACTGGAAACCGTGCGTCTGACTATTCCACGCCGCGTTTATACCTACGCGCATATGGATGTTGTGGCTGACGGTATTATTAAACTTTACCAGCACAAAGAAGATATTCGCGGGCTGAAGTTTATTTACGAGCCGAAGCAGTTGCGTTTCTTTACTGCACGCTTTGATTACATCTAAACAATCATTATGGCCCCATCTCAGGATGGGGCTTTTTTGTATTCCTTTTCTATGAACAGGAAGCCTTTGCGGTGCCCGTTACCGTGACATAACTAAAAAAGAGTAAACCCTGACTCCGACATTTTTATTATCCGCATGATGTACAAATGACAGCTGTAATTATAACGAATAGTCTACAGGAACATTTATCATGGATATTAATGCCATTGAGCGACAGAGTAGTACCCCCGGACTGATTAGCGGAACCATGCTGGTTATCGCAACCGTCGTGGGCGGCGGAATGTTTTCCCTGCCGATTGCGATGGCCGGTGTATGGTTTCCCGGTGCCTCTGTTATTCTGCTTTTTGTTGCCATCATGATGTTATTAACCGGCCTGATGCTGGTTGAAGTGAACCTGCATTACGGTGCCGGTGCCAGTTTTAATACCTTTACTCAGGATTTATTAGGCCGAAAGTGGAATATCGTGGTCGGTATCGCTTTTGGTTTTGTGCTGTATATTCTGACCTATGCCTATATCTCCGGTTCGTCGGCGGTAATGGCACAAACGGTATTCAAATATAGCGGCGTGCGCTTTCCGGCGAATATCTCGGTGGTGATCGTCAGTATGCTGGTTGGGGCGATTGCCTGGTACAGCTCCCTGCTGGTTGGACGCATCACTACCGTGTTGATTATTGGCAAATTTATCGCGTTCTTTGCCACGTTCTCCGGGCTGATTGGCCATATCGAAGTGGCAAAACTCATCGACAGCGTGGCGGTGGCGTTGCCCAATTCGCAGTATCTGCCGTACATCCTGATGACGCTGCCGTTCTGTATTATCTCGTTTGGTTTTCACGGTAACGTGCCGAGCCTGGTCAAACTGTATGGCACAAGCGGAGTCTCGAATATTACGCGTTCGATTATCATCGGTACGCTGTTTGCTCTGCTGCTGTATATTTTCTGGCTGGGCGTGACGATGGGTAACATCAGCCGTTCCTCATTCCCGCCGATTATCGCCAAAGGCGGCAATATCGATGTGTTTGTCGAGGCCATCAGCGGGCTGTTCACCAGCCGATATATGGATCTGATCCTCACCTTTTTCGGCAACTTCGCAGTAGCCAGTTCCCTGCTGGCGGCGACGCTTGGCCTGTTCGATTACATCGCTGACCTGTTTCACTTCCCGGACGACGGCATGGGTCGCCTGAAAACCGCGCTGGTGACCTACTTCCCGCCAGCCGCCGTGTGCTTCTTCTTCCCGAACGGTTTTGTGCACGCGATTGGTTACGCCGGTCTGGCCTTTACCATCTGGAGCGTGATCCTGCCGCCGTTCCTGGTGAAAGCCGCGCGGAAACGTTTTCCGACCAGCAACTATACCGCGCCCTGTAATAACACCGTGCTCAATCTGGTGATCGTCTGCGGGGCGGTTGTCTATCTGACGGTTGTTCTGGACGTATTTGGTCTGCTGCCGACGTTTCGTTAGACGGAGTCAAAATGAAAAACGTGTTGTCTGTTCAGTCGTCGGTTGTTTATGGCTATGCCGGAAATAAAGCCGCTGTGTTGCCGATGCAGCTCTCGGGGATCGATGTCTGGCCGTTTTACACCGTACAGTTTTCCAACCACACCCAATATGGGATGTGGCAGGGCATGGCGATGCCGCATGGCGAGCTGAGCGCGATCATCAGCGGGCTGGATGACCTGCAAAAGCTGGCGCAATGCGATGCCGTATTGTCCGGGTATCTTGGAGATAAACGCCATTGTGAAGAGGTGAAGCACGCGGTCACCACCATTCGTCAGCGTAATCCGCAGGCGCTCTATTTTTGCGATCCGGTAATGGGCGACCCGCAAAAAGGCTGCATTGTCGCGCAGGGCGTGGAGTCATTTTTTGTCGATGACGCCATTCAACTGGCCGACATGATGGGACCGAATCTCTATGAGCTGGGCGTGCTGACGGGCAGACAACTGCGTAGTTTTGACGAGGTGGTGGAAGCGGCGCGGCAGCTGGTGTCGTGGGGCGTAAAGAAGGTGCTGGTGAAGCATCTCGGCGACTGTTCGCGGGACAAACAGGCGTTTGAAATGCTGCTGGTGACGCCGGAACAGACGTTACACATTGCCCGGCCGCTGTATACCTTTGCCAAAATGCCGGTCGGCGTTGGGGATCTGATTTGCAGCGTGATGCTGGCCTCACTGCTCAATGGTTATGAGGACAAGCAGGCACTGGAGCGGACCACCAGTGTTGTTGACGCGGTAATGCGGCTGACGAAAGAGCATGATTCGTATGAACTGCGGCTGATAGACGCGCGCCACCAGATTATGGACCCACAGGTTCGCTATCAGGCAACGGTGATCTGACGCCGCAAGGGGGCTCTGTGTTTCTGACATTGCTGAGGTTTCAGCATCCGCTGGTCTACCGTTTTGCGTGGCTTCGTATTTGGGTTGTGATGTTAAGAGCGTGCGGACTGCGTAAGAGAAAGGGGTGAACATTTTACGCTGCTGCCGGATGCGGCTAGCGCCTTATCCGGCCTACAAATGAGCGTGAAACGCAGGCCTACAAATGAATGCGAAACGTAGGCCTGATAAGCGAAGCGCCATCAGGCATAAGTGCCCAGTATTACACGCGGAAGTAGCGTGGTGGAATCAACGCGGAAAAGGCGTCGAACTTCTTCACCATCTTTTTCCAGAACAACATAACAACAATCCTCGATTTGAAACATCGGCGCTATTGTAGTCAGCGCCGACAAATCGTAAAGTCTGTCGCCTCGTTCCGTTCCCGGGGAGGTGTAAACCTTTTTGGTCACCGCGTCGTCAAATACGGTTGCCGCAAATTTGACGGGGTTGACAATGGTTTACGCCATAAACCAGTAATAAAAGAGGCCAACCTTTAAGCCGAGGATCACGATATAGGCGCAGCAGTATTTCATGGTGCCAGACATAATCTGGTTGGCCTGACCGTCCATTTTAGTGGCTGAAACCGCAATGGCGATACTCTGCGGCGAAATCATTTTTCCCCCCGTTGCGCCAGAGGTGTTGGCCGCCGCCAGCCAGTTGGGATCGATATGCAGTTTGCTGGCGGCAATGGTTTGCAGTTTTCCGAACAAAATGTTCGAGTTGGTATCGCTGCCGGTAACAAACGTGCCCAGCGCGCCAATCACCGGGGCGAGGAAGACGTACGAGCTGCCGGTCAGATCGACAATCGACTGCGCCAGCGTGGAGATAATCCCGCTGAGATCCATCACCGTGGCCAGCGCGACGATCGCCATAATTGCGACGATAGAGTTTTTAAGCTGGAAAATGGTTTTGATAAACACTTCCAGCATCCCGCGCGCGGACGCTCCCTGAATAAAACCACCGATAATGGTCGCAAAGATGATCAGCATCCCCGGCGTGGTCACCCATTCAACCTTCAGCGCCAGCGTTTTGCCGTCGGCAAGCGTGAAATGCAGCACCGAGGCCAGTTGCGAGGCTGCGCCTTTTATCGTCGGGAACAGCGGCGAACACATCAGGATAAAGACAAAAATGAACAGATAGATAGAACCCACGCGGAACAACACTTTTGCCGAACGCGGCGTGGTTTCGCGGTTATGGCTGACTTCAATGCGCCACTCGGGATCTGTTTTCCCTTTGCGCAGGCGGCTGACCATCGCCACGGCAAACAGGCTGACCAGGCTACCGGCAAAGGCGGGTAATTCAGCACCGAGATGAATAGCGACAAAATACTGCGGAACCAGCGTGGTAATACCGCAAATCAACGTGATCAGAAATACGCCGCGAATGGCTTTCAGGCCACCGCCAATAATGCAGATAATCACAAATGGCAGCAGAATATTAAACAGCGCAAGCTGCAGAATAATGGTTCCGCCCAGGGTATAAACCGGCAGGTTAACCTGTTCCGCCAGAATTGAAACCGGGATCCCGACTGCGCCGAATGCGGTAGGAACGGTATTTGCCACCAGAGAGGCTATTGCCGCCTTCAGCGGGTTGAAACCCAGTGCGATAAGAATACCGATCGGAATGGCGACTGCTGTACCATAACCCGCCGCGGCTTCAAGAAATCCACCGAAACACCATGAAATCAGCAGCACCTGAATACGCTTATCTTCGCTAATGCTGGCGAGAATATCGCGCAGAATATCCAGCGCTTTGGTCGCCTGCATGACGTTATAACTGAAGATAGCGCCGAGGATCACAATCACAATCGGCCATAATCCCTTCAGTGCGCCATAGCCTATCGCGGCTTTTAGATTCTGTACGGGCATCTCCCAGAACACAGCCGACAGCGCCGCGGTGAATACTAAAGAGATCAGCACGGAATAATGGATAGGCATTTTCAATTTCAATATTAAAAATACCATCAGTAGTAACGGAGAGAGTGCCAGGGCAAACATAAAATATTCGTTCATTGCTATTCCTGATTGGTTTATTAAACCTGATTTATATTTATGGTGGGAAGGCTATATTGCCGGGTAAATAAAAGATGCAAACTGAATCGCTTCAGTGAATAAAGTAATTATGATTAATAGTTTTGTAACTATTGTAATCTTTTAATTAAAAATCAATGCCAGGTAAATATACTTAAGAGCAGGCTAAGTACCTATAAATAGTTATTTAATAACCTTTTTATTAATGGTAGTGACAGGAATGGTTATCACCTGAAACTATTTTTGACCGACTCATAACGCGGTGGTTTTCAATATAAAAATGTGAGCGAGGCCGAAAGAAATAAACCAGGGTATTGCATGTACGAGTTGATTGGAGGATTATTTGATTTTGTCATACAAATGAAAATACAGGCATTTAGGATGGTCCTGATATAAGAAGCGGAAATCGGCCATCTCAGGAGCATGATCCAACAAACACCATGAACCCAGACATCGGCAAAACCAGCAAACAGAAGACTGGGCGTGATATAGCGGTATCAAGCGCAATAAACAGAAATGAAGCAATGGAGTAGTTATTGTGAATGTAAATTTCTTTGTTACCTGTATTGGTGACGCCCTGAAATCACGGATGGCAAGAGACTCCGTATTGCTGCTGGAAAAACTGGGCTGTCACGTTAATTTCCCCGAGAAGCAAGGGTGTTGCGGTCAGCCAGCCATCAACAGCGGTTACATCAAAGAGGCGATCCCCGGAATGAAAAACCTGATCGCCGCCCTGGAAGACAACGACGATCCGATTATCTCCCCGGCAGGCTCCTGCACCTACGCGGTAAAAAGCTACCCGACGTATCTGGCGGATGAGCCTGAATGGGCGCTGCGCGCTGAGAAGGTTGCCGGACGCATGCAGGATCTCACCTCTTTTATCGTCAACAAACTGGGCGTGGTGGATGTCGGCGCCAGCCTGCAGGGCCGCGCGGTATATCATCCTTCCTGTAGCCTGACCCGCAAGCTGGGAGTGAAGGAAGAGCCGCTGACGCTGCTGAAAAACGTGCGCGGGCTGGAACTGATGACGTTTGCCGATCAGGACACCTGCTGCGGCTTTGGCGGGACGTTCTCGGTCAAGATGGCCGAGATATCTGGTGAGATGGTGAAAGAGAAAGTCTTACATCTGATGGATGCGAAGCCGGAGTTTTTGATCGGCGCTGACGTCAGCTGCCTGTTGAACATTGGCGGCCGACTGCAACGCGAAGGCCAGCCGGTCAAAGTGATGCATATTGCTGAAGTGCTGATGAGCCGCTGAGGGGAAAGAGATGTCGATAAAAACCAGCGATGTAGAGTTTAAACTGCGCATTCGTCAGCAGATCGAAGATCCGATCATGCGCAAAGCCGTGGCCAACGCGCAGGAGCGTATAGGTGCGAATCGGCAGAAAATGGTTGATGAGCTAGGCCACTGGGAAGACTGGCGCGATCGTGCCAGTCAGATCCGCGATCACGTTCTGAGCAACCTCGATGCTTACCTGTATCAACTCTCCGAGAAAGTGACGCAAAACGGCGGCCACGTTTATTTCGCAAAGACCAAAGAAGACGCTACCCGCTACATTTTGCAGGTCGCGCAGCGTAAAAATGCGAAGAAGGTGGTGAAGTCCAAGTCGATGGTGACCGAAGAGATCGGCGTCAACCATGTGCTGCAGGATGCCGGAATTCAGGTGATCGAAACCGATCTCGGCGAATATATCCTGCAGCTGGATCAGGATCCGCCTTCGCACGTTGTGGTCCCGGCGATTCATAAAGATCGCTATCAGATCCGCCGCGTGCTGCACGAGCGTCTGGGTTACGACGGCCCGGAAACCCCGGAGGCGATGACCTTATTCATCCGCCAGAAGATCCGCGAGGATTTCCTCAGTGCCGAAATCGGTATTACCGGCTGTAACTTCGCGGTGGCGGAAACCGGCTCTGTATGCCTGGTGACCAACGAAGGCAATGCGCGGATGTGCACCACGCTGCCGAAAACGCACATTGCGGTGATGGGCATGGAACGTATCGCGCCGACCTTTGCCGATGTGGATGTGCTGATCACCATGCTGGCGCGCAGCGCCGTGGGCGCGCGTCTGACGGGCTACAACACCTGGCTGACCGGCCCACGCGAGGCGGATAACGTCGACGGACCGGAAGAGTTCCACCTGGTGATTGTCGATAATGGCCGCTCGCAAGTGCTGGGTTCGGCGTTTCGCGATGTGCTGCGCTGCATCCGCTGCGGGGCCTGTATGAACACCTGCCCGGCGTACCGTCACATTGGCGGACACGGCTATGGTTCTATCTACCCCGGCCCTATCGGCGCGGTGATCTCTCCGCTGCTCGGCGGCTATAAAGATTTTAAAGATCTGCCATACGCCTGTTCATTATGCACGGCCTGCGACAGCGTTTGTCCGGTTAAGATCCCGCTGTCAAAACTGATCCTGCGGCATCGCCGGGTGATGGCCGAGGAGGGCATTACCCCGAAAGCCGAGCGGCGAGCGATAAAAATGTTCGCGTATGCCAATAGTCATCCGGGGCTGTGGAAAGTCGGGATGATGGCGGGCGCACATGCGGCGAGCTGGTTTATCAACGGCGGCAAAACCCCGCTCAAGGTTGGCGCGATTGGCGACTGGATGGAGGCGCGCGATCTTCCTGATGCCGACGGCGAGAGCTTCCGCAGCTGGTTTAAGAAACATCAGGCGCAGGAGAAAAAGAATGGATAACCGTACCGCGTTTTTAAACACCATCGCCCAGGCGCTGGGGCGCCCGCTGCGTTTTGAGCCGCAAGCGGATGCCGCGCCGGTGAACAACTATGCCAACGAGCGCCTGACCGAGCTTAGCCCGCAGCAGCGCTGCGATGCGTTTATCCAGTTTGCCAGCGAGGTGATGCTGGCCCGCTGCGAACTGACCCGCGAGGAACAGGCCGCAGAAGCCGCGCAACGCCTGTGCGAAGAGTTGGGGCAGCCGGTGGTCATCAGCGGCGACGGTCGGCTGGTGGAACTGGGCATCACCGAACGTCTGCAGCAGGAATGTAACGCCGTGGTCTGGGACCCGGCGCGAGGCAGCGAAAATATTACCCAGGCCGAGCAGGCGAAAGTGGGCGTGGTGTATGCCGAGTATGGCCTGACCGAGTCCGGCGGTGTGGTGCTGTTTTCCGCGCCGGAACGCGGGCGTTCAATCAGCCTGCTGCCGGAGTCCTCGATTTTCGTGCTGCGCAAAAGCACTATCCTGCCGCGCGTGGCGCAACTGGCAGAAAAACTGCATCAGAAGGCGCAGGCCGGTGAGCGTATGCCATCGTGCATTAACATCATCAGTGGACCCAGCTCGACGGCGGATATTGAGCTTATTAAGGTGGTTGGGGTGCATGGCCCGGTGAAGGCGGTGTATCTGATTATTGAGGATTGTTGAGGCAGGATGGAAAACCGCTCTGGCGCTGCGGGCCAGAGCGGTATCGACGTTATGCAATCATGCTGATGATCAATACGATAATCAGGCCAACCACGGAGTTCACCAGCTCCAGCAGACCCCAGGTTTTCAGCGTATCCTTCACCGACAGATCAAAGTAGCCTTTGAACAGCCAGAACGAGGCATCGTTGATATGGGTCAGGGTGTTGGAGCCCGCCGCCGTTGCCAGTACCAGTAACGCCGGATCGACGCCCACCAGTTGACCGGTTGCCGGGTCGAGGATGGCGGCGCTGATAATCCCTGCCGCCGTCATGGCGGAGACCACGCCCTGTCCGGTTGCCAGACGAATAAGCACGGTTATCAACCACGCCATGATGTACGGAGAGATATTACCGTGCGACATCAGCATGCCGATGGTATCGCCAATGCCGGTATCAATAATGGTCTGCTTCAGCACGCCACCTGCGCCGATGATCAGGATCACCATGGCGATGCTTTTCACCGCATTTTCAAAGGCGTTCATCACCCACTGCATGTCGTGACCACGCGCGGTACCAAACAGCACGAAGGCGACAACCATGGCGATAAACATCGCAATCGGCGATGAGCCTAAGAAGTTGACCACTTCCCACGCCTGCGTCCCTTTCACCAGCCAGATGTTGGCGATGGTGGTGGAGATCATGATGATTGCCGGGATCAGCGGCACCAGAATAGACACGCCGAAGGAGGGCAGATTGTTCTGGTCAACCGGTACGTCGGCCTTCATGAATGACGGTGTAGGGCGATCGAGGTTGCCGAGGAACTTCGGCAGGATAAGCCCGGCGCAGATCACGCTCGGAATGGTCACCAGAATACCGTAGATGTAGACCATGCCCATGTCTGCGCCGTAAGCGTTAACCAGCGCAACAGGACCCGGCTGTGGTGGGAACAGCGAGTGAGCGGTGGTGGCGGCGGCAACGGCAGGGATCGCCAGCTTGAGGAACGGGATCTTCGCCTCCGCGGCAATGACGATCACCAGCGGCGCCAGCATAATAAATGCCACTTCATAGAACATCGCCAGGCCGAAGATCAGACCAATAATGATCACTGACAGTTGCACATAACGCAGGCCGAGTCGCGCCAGCAGCGTATGGGCAATCTGGTGCGCCGCCCCGGAATCAACCATCAGCTTACCGATGACCGCCCCGAATACCACGATAATCGCCAGCTCACCCAGCGTGCTGCCAAAACCGGATTTCATGGTGTGCAGCAGCTCCATTAAATCCATACCCGCCAGCATGCCGACCGAGAGCGCCGCCAGCAGCAGGGCGACCATCGAGTTTATTTTGAATCTTAGATTGAGCACCAGCATCAGACCGATGCCGAATACGACCCACAGAATATTGAGAACGTGCATATAACGTCTACCTTTATTGGTTGAACCATTATGATTTTGGTTGAGATGTTACATGTATTGGTTAACCATTGATGCGATGAATGTCACATTGCGTTACATGTTTACAGTCTTACCGGGCTGCATGGCCGTAAAATGGCGATCTCATCAGCATAAATCGTGATGTGGTTAACCAATTTTAAGCCTTAGGTTGACATGTCATACCAAAAGGAGGAATTTATGTGCCATATCGTCGAGTCCATAACGTAACGAGGAATAAAACATGGAACAGACATGGCGCTGGTATGGTCCTAACGATCCGGTCACCTTAGCGGATGTACGTCAGGCGGGTGCCACAGGCGTTGTCACCGCCTTGCACCATATCCCGAACGGGGAAGTGTGGACAGTTGATGAGATCCAAAAGCGCAAAGCCATTGTCGAGCAGGCGGGCCTGGTCTGGTCGGTCGTCGAAAGCGTACCGATCCACGAAGACATTAAAACCCGTTCCGGCAACTATCTGCGGTGGATCGCCAACTACCAGCAAAGCCTGCGTAACCTGGCTCAGTGCGGTATTCGTACCGTGTGCTACAACTTCATGCCGGTTCTCGACTGGACCCGTACCGACCTGGAATACGTCCTGCCGGACGGCTCCAAAGCGCTGCGTTTTGACCAGATCGAGTTTGCCGCCTTTGAGCTGCATATCCTCCAGCGTCCGGGCGCGGAAGCGGATTACACCGCCGAAGAGATTGCTCAGGCGAATGAACGCTTCGCCACCATGAGCGATGAAGACAAAGCACGTCTGACCCGCAACATCATCGCCGGTCTGCCGGGCGCGGAAGAGGGCTACACCCTCGACCAGTTCCGCCAGCATCTGGCGCGCTATAAAGATATCGATAAAGCCGCGCTGCGTGAGAATTTCGCCGTCTTCCTGAAGGCGATTATTCCGGTGGCGGAAGAAGCTGGCGTACGTATGGCGGTACACCCGGACGATCCGCCGCGCCCGATCCTTGGCCTGCCGCGCATTGTTTCCACCGTGGAAGATATGCAGTGGATGGTCGATACGGTCAACAGCATGGCGAACGGTTTCACCATGTGTACCGGCTCCTACGGCGTTCGGGCGGATAACGATCTGGTCGACATGATCAAACAATTTGGCCCCCGCATTTACTTCACCCATCTGCGCTCCACGCTGCGTGAAGATAACCCGAAAACCTTCCATGAGGCGGCGCATCTGAATGGCGATGTCGACATGTACGAAGTGGTGAAAGCGATCGTTGAAGAAGAGCAACGCCGTAAGGCCGAGGGTAAAGAGGATCTGATCCCGATGCGTCCGGACCATGGCCACCAGATGCTGGACGATCTGAAAAAGAAAACCAACCCAGGCTACTCCGCGATTGGTCGCCTGAAAGGGCTGGCGGAAGTGCGCGGCGTTGAGATGGCTATCCAGCGCGCTTTCTTCAGCCGCTAAAGCGAGTTGCCGGCCACCTGTCTGGCCGGCGTTTTTCTTTTCTCATCCGTTGGCCTTTCAACGGGTTCTGGAGTTCACGATGACAACGACAATTGCCAATAGCGACCTGCCGGTTGCGCGCCCTGCATGGGACAGCTCGCGCCTGCAATCCCGCATTGTTCACCTGGGATGCGGCGCTTTTCACCGCGCGCATCAGGCGCTGTACACCCATCATTTGCTGGAAACCACCGACAGCGACTGGGGGATCTGTGAAGTTAACCTGATGCCGGGTAACGACTGCGTACTGATTGAAAATCTGCGCAAGCAGCAACTGCTGTATACCGTGGCGGAAAAAGGCGCGGACAACACCGTGCTGAAAGTGATCGGCTCAATGAAAGAAGCGCTGCACCCGGATCTTGACGGCTGTGACGGTATTTTACAGGCGATGGCGCGCCCGCAGACGGCAATTGTTTCGCTGACGGTCACCGAAAAAGGCTACTGCACCGATGCGGCCAGCGGTCAGTTAGATCTCAATAACCCGCTGATTAAACACGATCTGGCGAACCCGACCGCGCCGAAATCGGCGATTGGTTACATCGTACAAGCGCTGTACCTGCGCCGTGAGCAGGGGCTGGCGGCCTTTACCGTGATGTCCTGCGATAACGTGCGTGAAAATGGGCATGTGGCGAAAGTCGCGGTACTGGGGCTGGCGCAGGCGCGCGACCCGCAACTGGCGCAGTGGATTGAAGCTAATGCGACTTTCCCGTGCACTATGGTCGACCGCATTGTTCCGGCGGCAACGCCGGAAACGTTGCAGGAGATTGCCGACCAGTTGGGCGTTTACGATCCATGCGCTATCGCCTGTGAACCGTTCCGTCAGTGGGTAATTGAAGACAATTTTGTCAACGGTCGTCCTGACTGGGACAAGGTTGGCGCCCAGTTCGTGGCCGACGTGGTGCCGTTTGAAATGATGAAACTGCGCATGCTCAACGGCAGCCACTCTTTCCTCGCGTATCTGGGCTATCTCGGCGGCTATGAAACTATCGCCGATACCATGACCAATCCGGCGTACCGCAAAGCGGCGTTTGCGCTGATGATGCAGGAGCAGGCGCCGACGCTCTCGATGCCAGAAGGCACCGATCTCAACGCCTACGCGACGCTGCTGATCGAGCGATTCAGCAACCCGTCTCTGCGCCATCGTACATGGCAGATTGCGATGGACGGCAGCCAGAAACTGCCGCAGCGCCTGCTGGACCCGGTACGTCTGCATCTGCAAAACGCCAGCGGCTGGCGTCACCTGGCGCTGGGCGTGGCGGGCTGGATGCGCTACACCCACGGTGTGGATGAGCAGGGGCAGGCCATTGATGTTGTCGACCCAATGCTGGCTGAATTCCAGTGCATTAACCAACAGTACCAGGGAGCCGAGCGTGTGACGGCGCTGCTGGGGCTGTCTGGCATTTTTGGTCATGATCTGGCGGAAAACACCGACTTTGTGGAGACCATTATTGCGGCGTATCAACAGCTATGTGAACACGGCGCACGTGAGTGCGTTGCGGCATTAAGCGCTGACGCATAACCTCCGAACTATGACGGGTCAATCAAAATAGTGGTTTGGTTGACCCGTTTTCTGTTTTTGCCCTCCCGCTAATGCTATAGTTCAGGCGAAAAAACGTTATTTGTAGGCCTGATAAGCCGCGTCAGCGTCGCCATCAGGCAATGGCGCAGATGCCGGATGGCAGTGCTCGCGCCTTATCCGGCCTACGGATCTGAATTGACGCATCTGACGGACGTAACACGATGAAATCGAACACTTCTCAGCAAAGACCCTACCAGGAAGTGGGTGCCATGATCCGCGATCTGATTGTTCAGACGCCGTACCAGCCCGGTGAACGCTTGCCGCCAGAGCGTGAAATTGCCGAGATGCTCAATGTCACTCGCACGGTGGTTCGCGAAGCGTTAATCATGCTGGAAATTAAAGGCCTGGTGGACGTGCGCCGCGGCGCCGGGATCTACGTGCTCGACAATGCGGATGCGCAGACTATCGACAGTACGGATGCAAATCATTGCAATGATGCAGGTCCGTTTGAGCTGCTGCAGGCGCGACAACTGCTGGAAAGCAATATTGCCGAATTTGCCGCGCTGCAGGCTACCCGCGAAGATATCGTCAAAATGCGCCAGGCGTTGCAACTGGAAGAGCGGGAGCTGGCTTCCAGCGAGCCGAACGGTTCTGAAAGCGGCGACATGCAGTTCCATCTCGCCATCGCCGAAGCCACGCATAACAGCATGCTGGTGGAGCTGTTTCGCCAGTCATGGCAGTGGCGTGAGAACAACCCGATGTGGATCCAGCTCCATAGCCACCTCGACGATACCCATTACCGCAAAGAGTGGATGGGCGACCATAAACAGATCCTCGCGGCATTAATCAAAAAAGATGCTCGCGCGGCCAAGTTGGCCATGTGGCAGCATCTGGAAAACGTCAAACAGCGCTTGCTGGAGTTTTCAAATGTTGATGATATTGATTTTGATGGTTATCTGTTTGATTCCTGGCCGCTGGATAAAGTTAACGCCTGATTTTCCTTCCTTTTATACGCGGGCTATTGCGGCCCGCACCGCACTTTTCCGCATCCTTATTCATTGTCCAACCCGGCCGCTAGTCACGTTTTCAACGACACGTAAAAAATTGTTTCCATCGCCTCGGATGCCATGTTGATAACAAAAACAGAAGCAATAGTACTGGCCAGTAAAATAATAATGATCTGTATTTGGGCTACCTCCGGGAACTTTTCGGAAGCCCACTGCCACAAGAAAACGGTTGTTAGCATAAATAAAATAAACAATCCTGCTGCACCAGGTAGACCAAAGTTTTTATAATCGCCCACCGTACTAATTAAACCAACCAGAATAATCAACCCAGGTATGAATTTTTAACCTCGACATGTACTCTTCCCGGAAGTGTTGTTGCAATGTAATTAATATGTCCATTTTTACGCATGTGCTATCAGCAAAAATATATACGTAAAAGTGAATTTCAAAATTTTTAGAGAAGTGTTCGACCGTTATTTACAGGTTATTAAATGCTGACATTTAATTGCAGAACAAGCTGATGAAGATATACTTATGGCGTTAGCGAAGTGATGGTCTTTACAGACTATAAGCTGTTGTTTAAACCCTGGATAATTCGAGTATATATCAGCGTTTCGCGCTAATCAGGCGTGTTCAGGAGGCGGGGAACGCGGCTATACAGCGCCAGTCTCCGTTTTCCTGGCGGTAGATAGATTCGGTATGACCTGGGATCACCCATTCTTCTTCCATGCCAGTAGCACAGTCGATGTAGATACAGAGTCCGCAGCCACCGCGTAGCTCGCGGGGAATATCCGCCACCCGAAAGCAGACCCCTGCGGCCTGCAGCGTCTTGCGCATTTTGATGACACCGACGGTGGAATGAAACAAGAACAGCGTTTCCTTCACTGACGTTTCCCCTGACGCTGGCCTATCAACGCCGCTCCGATTGCACCGGCAAACTGTGCGTCGGGATGCGTGTGTACGGGAATGCCTACATGGTCTTCAAGCATACGGGCAAAGGCGTGGCAGTGGCTGACTCCGCCGGTAAATAGCAGCGGCGCCTGGGCTGAAAGCCGCCCGATGAAGTTCGCGCTGCGTCTGGCCATCGCGTTGATCACGCCAGCCAGAATCGCCTCTGGCGCGATGCCCGCAGAGCGCAGGCTAATGACTTCTGACTCGGCAAATACTGTACACATGCTGGTGATAGCATGTGGTTCGACGCCAGCAGTAATCGTATCCAACTGCTCTACGCTGGCTCCGAGGGTGCGTGAGATGACGTCCAGAAACCGCCCGGTTCCGGCAGCGCACTTGTCATTCATTAAGAAATCGCTGAGATTGCCATCGTCATCCAACTGGATGACTTTACTGTCCTGGCCACCGATATCAATGACTGTGCGGGTGCCGGGAGCCAGCAATCGCGCACCAAGTCCGTGGCAGGAAATTTCAGTGACCTGTTTGTCGGCATAATCGACGAGCTGCCGCCCGTATCCGGTGAGAGTTAAAAATGGTCTGTTCTCCAGCCCGTCCTGCAACGTTTCCCATGCCTGCGCGATTGCGTCTGCGGGGCGAAAAGGCGTTGGGCAAAGGAAGCGGCGTCTGATGACGTTACCTTCCAGCAAAACGCCTTTTGTCGCCGTGGATCCAGAATCAATCCCTATTGAGTATGTCATCCGCGTTCCTCACAACATTTCAATGAATGCGGCGACGCGGGTACTGAGCTGGCCGATATCTGCGCTGGAATAGTCGGTTTCAATCGCGATATAAGGAATGTTGTGCTGTTGGCGTACGTGACGCTTAATAGCGAGCGATTCAACGGCGTAGGTGTGGCAAGCCTGCAAAATGACATCGACGACGCCGTCAGCCTGGTACTCTTCAACCATTTGACTGAGCATTTTCAGTCGTTGATCGTTAGGAGAAATACAGGAGCAGCCGATGGCGAGGTATTTATCAGTCAGCGCGTCGTAGACATCGCCGGTTTCCGCCACGCATTGTTCGGTGGCCTTTGCGCCGGTGCAGTTTTCATAACCCACGACCCAACCACCGTTTTCTTCAATGGCACGAACGACTTTCTCTGCCGCGCCGCCAATGGGGCAGCCGGTTATCAGGATGCGCGGACGTGACGCCAGACGTTTTCCTGCCTGCCATTCCAGATGTACGCGCTCGGCCATGCTATTAAGCTCGTCGATCAACGCTTCTTTATCAAAGCGGAAGGTGGCGCCGTAGACGACTTTCAGAATGTCACTGCCGCTAAGTGCGGGTGGGTTAAGTTGACCAACGCGGTAGAAATTCGCCAGCGCCCGACGTTCCTGGTTTTTGAGAATAACGGCTTCACGCAGCGCAGCTTCGGTAATGGCTGTGCCAAAACGGGCTTCGATGGCCTGCTGTAGACGCCGGATCTCGGCTTTCCATAGTGCACGGGAAGCTGCATCGCTGGCGCTGTTGGGCAGTTGCATTACATGTACCGCTTTAAATTCGGCCATGTACTCGTACATTTTCTTTTTACCATCGCAGGTGGTTTCGCCCACCACCAGGTCTGAGAAATAGAAGTAGGGGCATTTGTCGGTTTTGCCAAACCCGTAGCTGCTTTTTATTAGCGGACACAGGTTCCGCGGCAGATCTTTTTCGGCCTCTTCAATGGTTTCATCAGAGGTTGAGCATAGGGAAACGACGACCGCGCCCGCCGCCATCGCAATCTCCTGCGGCATAAAGGTGCAATAGGTCCCAACGAGCGGAATACCTTGCTCTTTAAGATCCATTACGGTGAGAAAACCTTTCTGACGGGCGTCGGAGAATTGATTGAAAATAGCGGGTAAATCGGTGATTAGCGACATGATTTTCCTACTCCGTAACACGGGAGACAGTAAAAAGACGCCGCATTATAACCCTGTAATATGTCAGGTTATATTGATGTGCAACAATTGCGCGTTTACAGGTTACGGCTGTAGACCCGCGAGGCTTCTCCCCACGGATGATAGCCCTGCCCGTTGAAGTAAAACCCTGCTTTCTCGTATAAACCTTCCAGGTCAGTACACAGATGGAGCTGCGTAAAACCCAGCTGTCTGGCCTGCTGTGCAATATGTTCGATCAGGCGAAACGCCAAACCGTGACCACGATAACGAGGATCGATATAGAGCGCGCATAGCCACGGCCACAATTCGCCGCGACTAATAAAATCATTGGTGATCAATCCGGCGCAGCCAACAATGCTGTCGCCATCCTGCAACCAATACCACTGCGGTAGCGGGTTCTTTGCGCCAATGCAACGATGCAGCGCATCCTCGTAAACCTTCATTGAATCTTCTGAGGCCCATTGTTGTTGAAAGTAAGCGGTGACTTCGTGCCGCTTTTCCGGCGTCTCGCGCAGGGAAAAAATGCGGATGTTCATCGTCATTGAATTTTTCTCCTTAAAAATTCGCCAGCGTCAGCAGGGACGGAATTTGCGACAACAGATATAACACCAGCCCGATTGAACCGCCAACCAACGTGCCGTTGACGCGAATAAACTGCAAATCTTTACCGATGTTTAACTCAATTTGCTGCGACATATCGCGTGCATCCCAACTTTTCACCGTGTCGCTAATATGGCGCGTCAGGAAGCTGGCGAACTCTGGCGCTACCTTATGCGCGGCCTGCTCCAGATGCCCATTCAGTGAGGCACGCAGGGCGCTGTCGGCTACCAGCGTTTCGCCGAACCACTGCCCGGCGCTGGCGATGCGCTGCTTCACGCGGGAATCGTCGGCGTTAATGTCAGTTTTTACCCACTGGCGTAGATCCGACCACAGTTCGCCGAGATAACAGTTAAAGGCTTCGTCTCCCTTCAGATAGCTTTTGAGGCTCTCTGCCCGCATGGCCATTTCCGGATCATGTTTGAGCCTCTCGATAAGCTTAAACGTGGCGCGATCGAACGCGTGGCGGATCTGATGCGCCCGATCGCGGCTGATGTCATCCAGTAAGGCGTTAACGGCATCTGACACCAGCTCGGCGCTGTGTTCGCCCAGCCATTCGGTCGGCAGGATCTTCGCTTTCAGCGGATGTTCGGTCTCCAGCCAGTGCACTACTTGTCTGGCGATAAACGCTCGTGAGCTGTCGCGCTGGAGCAGGGCGATCAGTTGGGCGATCAGCGTATCGAGCAGCACCTGATGGCGATTGTTTTTGGTCATGCTTTCCAGCATCAGCGCGCTGGTTCCGGAGAGATCGACCTTGTCTATAGCCTTGTGCACCGCCCGCTTGATCAGCCGCTGAATGCGCGAGTCGTCGGTCAGTTCGAGAAAACCGCTCATGATCTGCAACAGATGCTGGCCGATGCGCTGGGCGTTTTCCGGCTGGCTGAACCAGTTGCCGATCAACAACGCCGGTTCATGGCGGCGGATCAGGGCTATCAGCGACTGGGTATCGAGGAATTTCTCTTGTACAAACTGACCAAGATTTTCGCCGATCCGATCCTTATTGCGCGGGATAATAGCCGTGTGTTGCGAGATAAACGGGATCGGCACCCGGCGAAAAAGCGCCACCACGGCAAACCAGTCCGCCAGCGCGCCGACCATCGCCGCTTCGGCGATTGCTTTGAGCCCGAGTACCCAGAAGTTAGGTGGCAGAAACAGCGTGATGACGAACGTCGCGGCAGCGATCAGCAGCAGAGAGAGCGCCAGTCGCTTGGCACGTTTGAGTTCAGCAATTTTATTCATAGGCTTAAGGATAGAGCCAGACGGGGGGATCGCGCAAAAAATGTGGTGCGCCTCCCATTTTCAGGTGGGCTGGGTTTACTCCGGGATCCAGTTATCCCACGCCGGTAAGGGACCAAGTTCTGCGACCAGAAAATCGATAAACGATCGCACCTTCGGATTGCTGTACTTGCTGGGAAAGTACAGCGCATACAGGGCATGAGTTTCACAGGTGATGGTGCCGTCGAGCATCAGCGGCGTGATCTCCTCTTTTTGAATATGATCGCCAATCAAATAAGTGGGCAAATATGCCACCCCCTGATCTTCTAACACCGACTTCAACAGCACCAGACTGCTGTTGGCCTGGATCGGCATATGCAGTTTCAACTGATGCAGTCGATCCTGTTCATCTGCCACCTTCAGTACCGGCGTGAGGCCCGGGTAAACCAGGCAATCATGATCTACCAGATCGCTGCGACGCTGGGGCATGCCTTTTTTGGCGAGGTAGCCGGGTGAGGCACAGTACGCCCAGCGAACGGGCACCAGCTTGCGCATCGCATAGTTTTGCGGCGGCGCGGTGGAAATCCGCAGGGCAATGTCGAAATCCGTTTCGTTCAGATTAACGAAGTTATCGTTGAGATCGATATACAGATTCACATCCGGGAACTGGGAGCGATATTTATCCACCAGGTTCACCAGCCGGGAATAACCAAACGCAATGGAGCAGGTTATACGTAATTCACCCTGCGGGTTATGGTAATAACCGGAGGTAGTGTTCAGCGTTTCATCGAATTCTTTCAACAGCTTGTTGGCGCGATTAAAGAGATATTGCCCGGCATCGGTCAGGGTAATACTGCGGGTGGTGCGTTTAATTAATGTTGTGCCTAACGTATCTTCCATCGCCGCCAGGCTTTTACTGACCGCAGACGGCGAGACGTTGAGCTGCGCCGCGGCTTCTGACAATCCCCCGCAGTCGACAATTTTAGTAAAAAACTCCAGATGCTTGAGTGAAATCGGCGTACTCATAATTTCCTTAAATTCACAAGTGATTTGCAAAAACGGTACGAATAAGCCGTTACATTCGACTTTTAAACATGCAACTATTGAATCACAGGAAACAACTTGCTGGCAAAATGAAAAAATAACAACTTAGGTGAGTTACGTCACAAAATAAAAGGAGGCGAAACGGAAACTCATCACATTGTGAATTTAATCTCATTAATTATTATTCTAAAGGTACCGATTATGTGGTCACGACTCGAACCCTACAGATCGTCGATTATTTTATTAGTTGCTCTGGTGATTGGCGGCTTATTAGGTATTTATGCCCCATCGTTTGCAGGTAAACTTCAGCCAATAGGTCAGATTTTTCTAAACCTGTTATTCATGATTATTGTGCCGCTGGTGGGGATCAGCGTCATGTCTTCCATCGCCAGTATGACCGACCTGAAAAGGCTAGGGCGCATCATGGCGATTATCTTCATTGTTTCGATCGCAATGGCCTTTATTCCGGCGGCTGGGATTGTGGCACTAGCGTTATGGTATAACCCGGCACAGGGCGTCACTATCGATCTCTCGCAGTCGGTGCAGGCGGGCAGCGGAAAGATGGATTTTGTCAGCATGATCACCACCAGCGACTTTATTGGGTTGTTCTCTAAGTCCAATATTCTGGCGCTGATCGTAATGGCGATTATCGCCGGTGTGGCGATTGGGCAATCGGATCAGGCGGGTAAACGCATTGCGTCGCTGCTGGAAGATGCCAATACCGTGATCATGAAGATCGTTTCGATCATTATGAAGGTGGCGCCGGTTGGTCTGGGCTGCTATTTCGCGGCCACCATGGCCAGCCAGGACTCTGCACTACTGTTAACCTTTGCCCGCGCCATCGGCCTGTTTATGGTCGCCACGCTGGTCTACTTCGTTTTTGGCTCGATTCTCTATTCGTATATTGGCGGTGGCATTCCGGCGGTCAGAGCCTTCTGGCGTAATGCGATTGAACCTTCAGCCACCGCGCTGGGGACCTGCTCTTCACTGGGGACGCTCCCGGTGACGCTGCGTGCCGGTAAGGCGATGGGGATTAACCCGGAAATCGTTGATGTGTCCATTCCGCTGTTGGTTAACCTGAACAAAGGCGGCGTGGCGATGATTGCCGCGCTGAAAATTGTCTTTATCTATTCCGTGCTCGGCATGGAGTTCACCACCGAAACCTTCTTCCTGACGATGCTGATTGCGGTGCTCTCCGCCATTATCGTTGGCGGCGTGCCGGGTGGGGCGTTCCTCGGTGAAATCTTTATCGTCACCACGCTGGGCCTGCCAATGGAAGCGATTCCGATGCTGGTGGTGCTGGGCACCATTACCGATGCGCCAGCCACGCTGATTAACGTAATCCATGATTTGAATGCGGCGCAGATTGTTGAACGGTTCGCTGGAAAAAAGCAGACCAACACTGAAATAAACTCTACTGCTGCGGTGGTATAGGTTTCACACGGATTAAGAACAGGAGATGTTATGAAAGACGCAATGAAGCTTGAAACGCACCTGATTGTTGCGGGTCGCGACAAACGTTATACCCAGGGAGCGGTGAATCCGGTGATCCAACGCGCCTCTTCGCTGGTGTTTGATACCGTGAAAGATAAGAAATTTGCCACCGCCAATCGTGCGAACGGCGAACTGTTTTACGGTCGTCGAGGGACTTACACTCACTTTGCTTTCCAGAAGGCCATGAGCGAACTGGAAGGCGGTGTTGGCTGCGCGCTGTACCCGTGCGGCGCGGCGGCGGTCACTAATGCGATTCTGGCGTTCGTCCAAAGCGGCGATCATATTCTGATGACGGGTGCGGCCTACGAGCCAACCCAGGATTTTTGCAATAAGATCCTGAGTAAATTTAATGTGGAAACAACGTATTACGATCCGCTGATTGGCGCGGGTATCGTCGATCTTCTGCGTCCGGAAACGAAGGTTGTATTCCTTGAGTCACCAAGTTCTATTACCATGGAAGTGCAGGACGTGCCGGGAATGGTGAAGGCTATCCGCGCGGTGAACCCGGAGATTGTCATTATGATCGATAACACCTGGGCGGCGGGCGTGCTGTTCAAAGCGCTGGATTATGGCGTGGATATTTCCGTTCAGGCGGGAACGAAGTACACCATCGGTCATTCGGACGGCATGCTGGGCACGGCGGTGTCTAACGCCCGTTGTTGGGATCGTCTGCGTGAGAACTCTTATCTGATGGGGCAAACGCTGGATGCCGATACGGCCTACAACGGTAGCCGCGGGCTGCGTACGCTGGCGGTACGTCTGAAGCAGCATCAGGAGAGCAGTATCCATATTGCTCGCTGGCTGTCGGCCAGACCGGAGGTGGCGCGGGTAAATCACCCGGCATTAGCGGAATGCCCGGGGCACGAGTATTTTCAGCGTGACTTTTCCGGAAGCTCGGGTCTGTTCTCGTTTGTGCTGAAAAAGAGACTCACCGACGAGCAGATGGCGAATTTCCTCGATAATTTCTCGCTGTTCCATATGGCCTATTCGTGGGGCGGATTTGAGTCGCTCATTCTGGCGAATCAGCCGGAGGAACTGAACAGCATTCGCCCGGCCGGGAATGTCGATTTCAGCGGCACGCTGGTCAGGGTGCATATTGGCCTTGAGGATATTGGCGACCTGATTGCCGATCTCGATGCGGGATTTGCACGCATCGCATAACGTAATGTGATTAATGCCGGATGACGTTGATGAACGTTTATCCGGCAAGTTTTAACGCAGATCCTCATCAATATCAGTTTTCACCTCATACAAATAGTCAAAACGCATCACGAAAAATCAAATTAAATCATTTTTTGTCAAAAATAATCTTTGTCACAATTTTTATCCTCTCTCACGGGTAGCATAAACGCGGATTTTCAGTGTTACTTTCATATGTAAGGGATGATGAATTTATGAAGTTGAATGAGCTGTTCACAAGAACCCCACCGGATCGTCGTCACTATGGTGTCGCCGTCTTAATTGGCATCGTTTCAGGCGTACTTTCTGCATTTGTTAAGTGGGGAGCCGAAGTTCCCCTTCCGCCCAGAACGTTTTCTTTGGGGCGAAATGAGTTTAATCCGCCGTATCTTTTTCTCAGAGACTATTTAGGTATCGACCCCACGCAAACGGTCTATACCTTTTCTGAACATGTGATTAATCCTGTTATGGTCACACACATCATATTTTCATTAGTGTTTGCAGTGGGATATTGCGTCATCGCTGAAATTTTTCCGAAAGTTAAACTTTGGCAGGGGATCATGGCTGGTTTGATTGTGACGGTGGCGGTTCATGGTGTATTCATTCCTGCATTGCATCTCTCTCCGCCATTAACTCAGCTCCCCTTCGATGAATACGTTTCTGAAATTGTGGGACATATTTTTTGGTTTTGGGTGATTGAAATGATTCGTCGCGACCTGCGTAATCGGATAACACATGAACCTGATGCTGAAATCCCGTTACATTCCGCCAGGTGACTAAAAGCAGATGTGCTGTTTTGGATTGCCCCCGAACGTTAAACACGCATTTGGGGGCTGTTCATAAAGATTTAGCTCTCAGTGGCTAACGTCGTTGCCTCATGCTGGCGCACCCGTTTGAGCAAGGCTGCCAGCGTGAACACGACAGCGATCCCCGCCGCAACCGCCAGCAGATGAAAAGAAATCCGGCCGCCGTTAAACCACAGCCAGCGCCCTACTTCGACAGAAACGGCCATCACCGTCAGGATCACCATGTTCAGTGATGCGGAGACCGTACCTTTCGGCAAATTGTTGGAAAACAGCGTAAAACGAAACAACGTTGGGAAGATCATTCCAATGCCAAACGCATACAGGCTGGTTCCCAGCACCGACCACAGCCAGATGTGCGGCCACAGCAAATTACCAGCGATCAGCACCGCTAACCCACTCAGTTGAACAGGTGCAGCCCGCCAGATAAAGCGCGGTCGGGTCGGATCTTTCACAAAACGTACGACGACCATGTTGGCGACGATCACGGCGCCAAACACCGGCGCCTGCGCCCAGGCAAACTGCGATGTAGTCATGCCGCCCGCATCAATCAGGATCACCGGTGAGACCGCCACCCAGCTCATCATCGGGATATAGCTTAGCGATAGCGTGGCTGCGCCAAACAGGAATACCCGGTTGCGGAAAACGTCGCGGAAATCGCGCAGTACGCTGCACGCGCTGAACGGCACTGCGCCGCGCTGGACGGTTTCCGGCATGGCTAACGCTAATCCAATCAGGGCGATAAGCCCCATGGCGGCAATGATGGCAAACAGGATCTTCCAGTGGACAAAGTGCATCAGCGCAGCCCCGGATAGCGGGCCGATAACCGGCGCAACCAGCACAATGGAGGTGATTATCGCCATCAGCTTAATGGCCTTCGTTTGCCCAAACGCCTCCTGTACCGTGACATAACCCACAGTGGCGATAAAGCAGATGCTGGTGCCCTGCACGAAACGCGCAACCAGAAATTGCGTCATCGAAGTGGTGAACAGCGTGGCCGCGCAGGCGAGCGTAAAGATTAACGCCCCCGCGATCAGCACCGGTCGGCGGCCAATCCGGTCGGAAAGCGGGCCTAACAGCCACTGCAGCGCCATGCCGCCTGCCAGATACAGACTGACTGCAGCGGGGGCCAGGCTGACATCGGCGTTGAAATCGCGCACGACATTAATGATGCCGGGCTGGATCAGATCCGTCGACAGATAGGCGGCGAAGTCGTACAGAATCAGCGCGATGGGGAAAAATAGCGTCGTGGCGCGTTGGGAGAAAAACGCGAAAATCCGTTGCATAAAACAGCTCCTTGTCGGGAGAAAACCCTCAACGGGAATAGCGAAATTCAATACCGTCTTTGAGACGTCAGGCCGATGGCAGAAAACAGCAGACTGCAAATGTACTGAATTTCATGTAATCAAAAACGCTGCCCGCGCGAGGCGCAAACAGGAGAAACGTTTTCAGACTCGGGTCAGAAAACGTAACGATTACAGGTAACAATCAGCACATCGCACCTCGGGAAGAATTGGTTGAATGGATAATAGCCACCCAAAGTGTAATGCGGATTGGATATTAATTAAACGAGTTTAGCGGGTTAGTGTGTAGAAATTAAAGGAAGTTAACGCGGGAATGTACATTGAAGCCGCGTTTCTGCGTGATGTTTTCCAGACAAATGCAGACGTTGCAACGGGACGTTTTTATCTCTGATAACGCTTCGCAAAGAGAGGATATCGCAGGTGAGAGTGTGATTTTCTGACGCTAAAGTCATGGCATCTTATTTCCAGGTGACGGGCCGCCATGAATACAGCAGCGACTTCCACACCGCATGATGCGGTCTTTAAAACATTTTTACGTCATCCTGAGACTGCCCGGGATTTTCTACAAATACATCTTCCCGCTTCGCTGCGCGAACTTTGCAATTTTCAAACCCTGAAACTTGAGCCTGACAGTTTTATTGAAGAGGATTTACATGCGTATTACTCCGATGTGCTGTGGTCGGTGAAAACGACTGAAGGGGATGGATATATTTATGTGGTGATTGAACACCAAAGTACACCGGATGCGCACATGGCATTCAGATTGATGCGCTATGCGATAGCGGCTATGCAGAAACATTTAGATGCCGGGCATCAGCAATTGCCACTGGTGGTGCCGATGCTTTTTTATCATGGTGCTAAAAGCCCGTATCCCTGGTCATTGTGCTGGCTGGACGAGTTTGCTAACCCGAAGCTGGCTCGTCAGTTGTATGCTGCCGCGTTTCCGCTGGTAGATATTACCGTTATTCCGGATGACGAAATTGTGCAGCATCGACGCATGGCGCTGCTGGAGTTAATCCAAAAACATATCCGTCAGCGCGACCTTATGGGACTGGTAGAGCAAATTGTTTCCCTGTTGGTTACTGGACTGACTAATGACAGCCAGCTAAAGACGCTGTTTAATTATATTTTGCGAACCGGCGATGCGCCCCGCTTCAATGCGTTTATCAGGGAGATTGCCGAACGTTCACCGCAGCATAAGGAGCATTTGATGACGATCGCAGACAGATTACATGAGGCAGGTTTTCAAAAAGGATGGCTCAAAGGTCAGCAGAAAGGCAAACAGGAAGGCAAACAGGAAGGGCTGATAGAGGGGCAACGAACTGAGGCGCTCCGTATTGCCTGCACCATGCTGGCAGACGGTATTGATATCAGCACGGTACAAAAAATTACCCGACTTTCCGCTGAGGATATCCAGGGGTTAAGCCACCAGGCAGAGGTTTAGCCGGGTGTAGCGATTTACTCCATCGCCACCTTCACTGCTTCACCGAGTTTTTGCATCACTTCCTGATGCTTCTCGTTTGGCGGTAACGCACAGTTAATACGCACGCAGTTGCGATACTTTCCGGATGCGGAGAACAGCGAGCCAGGCGCGACCTGGATTTTCAGGCGACAGAGCTGTTTAGCCACGCAGACCATATCGACCTGCTGCGGCAATTCCACCCACAGCATAAAGCCGCCTTTTGGTCGGGTGACGCAGATCCCGCAGGGGAAGTACTCCCGTACCCAGCAGGTGTAGATCTCCATATTGCGCTGATAAATCTGGCGCATGCGTCGGATATGACGATGGTAATGCCCCTCGCGCACGAAGGTGGCGGCCGCCAGTTGCGTGGCAGGAACGTTGGTGCCAATGACGGCGTATTTCATATGCAGCAGTTTGTCATAATAGCGACCGGGAATGACCCAACCGACGCGCAAACCTGGTGCTACGGATTTGGTAAACGAACTGCACAGCATAACCCGACCGTCACTGTCCCAGGAGTGAATGGTGCGTGGGCGCGGGTACTCCGTTGCCAGTTCGCCATACACATCATCTTCAAAAATCACGATATCGTGGCGTTGGGCGAGGGCGAGTACCGCCCGCTTCCGCGCATCCGGCATAATAAATCCGAGCGGGTTGTTGCAGTTGGGAACCAGCAGCACGCCTTTGATCGGCCATTGATCCAGTGCCAGTTCCAGTGCTTCAATGCTGATCCCGGTATCCGGATCGGTCGGGATCTCAATGACTTTGATCCCTAAGCCGCGCAGCAGCTGCATTGTGCCGTAGTAGGCGGGGGATTCAACGGCAACAATGTCTCCAGGCTGGCAGACCGTCAGCAGCGCCAGCGACATTCCGCTCTGGCTGCCGCTGGTGATGACAATATCATCCGCATTGACGACAGAGCCGCTGTCCAGCATCAGGCGCGCAATCTGGTGACGCAGCTCACGGCACCCGGAGATTTCATCGTAGCCCAAAATTGCCTTGAGATTATGCTGCGCCACGCGGCTTAACTCGCGCCACAGTGGCTTCAGGCTGGGTTGATTAATATCGGGCACGCCGCTGCTGAAAGGTGTGATGGATTTGTCCGCGTTGCCTTTCAGCATATCCAGCACCTGATCCCACTGGGTTATCTCCACTGGACGCTGTACCGGGCGCGACATCAGCGGCACGGGCGGCTTTGCTTTTTGCGGCGCGACAAAATAACCGGAACGTGGCTGGGGGGTGATCAGCTGTCGCTGTTCCAGCGTCTGATAGGCCTGCTGTACGGTGCTGATGCTGACCCCGTGCTCCTGACTCAGGCTGCGTACCGAAGGCAGTTTTTCGCCATGGCGATACAGCCCTTGCTCAATGCGTTCGGCCAGCAGATTGGCCAGATGTTGGTAACGCGTCATGCTGTATCCCTCATGGGTACCATACAGATTAAAAAACCAGTACAGATTGGCGTGAAAAAAGCGATGCAGAGCTCTTTTTAACCAATCTGTATGTTAAAGAAAAGTACTTTGTGAGTCTGTATTGTACCTGGCCAAATCCGTGAAGATAAAGTCTCTGGCAAGACGGGGAGGCAAGGTATGGAATTTCACGAGAACCACGCAAAACAGCCGTTTGTTGGGTTTGTGCAGATCTGGCAGGTGATAAAACGGTGGCAACTTCGGGCGCAAACGCGACGTGTATTGCAACAGATGAGCGATGAACGGCTGCGGGACGTCGGGTTGCGACGTGATCAGGTGGAGTGATTTTTTTTTCACCAACAAAGGCCGGGGACTACTGCCCCGGCCTCTTTTATATTCGCGGTATTTATCAATTTATGCTTCTGGTTAGTCCGTTTCTTGATACTTACCCTGATAAGTATTATTTTCTTCTCAGCGATGAGGGGAAGGAAACATGACTGAAGATGAACGGTTTGCCCGCCGCCCGATGGGGATGCGCATGGCAATGGTGGTGCGCCAGTGGCGGGCCATTATTGACGCAGCCATTACTGATACTGGCCTGACGCAGTCAAGCTGGACGGTACTGATGCAACTGTATCAACTGGGAGACAACGTCTCGGTCAGTGAACTGGCGGAGGTGCAGGGTATTGAACTGCCGCCGCTGATGCGTACCCTCTCACAGCTGGAAAAGCACGGCTATCTGCTGCGTTCCACATCGCCTTATGACAAACGCATTCGCCTGCTCACGCTGACCGCGCAAGGCCGCTTAAGGCTGGAAGAACTCAACCGGGTGATAGAGACATACCAACATCGCGTCACGTGTACTATCCCAGAAGCGGAGCTTGCCGCCTTCAGCGCAACCTTAAATCAACTCGCCTGCAATTTGCGGACAATCCGCGAAGAAGACAATCAACACTAAAAAACTATGATGACCCCAGAACAAAAATTTGCCCGTTGGGTAAGGGTGAGTATTGCCGCTTTCCTGGTCATATTCGCCTGGTTTATCGTTGCCGATATCTGGATCCCGCTGACGCCGGACTCCACGGTGATGCGCGTGGTAACGCCGGTTTCCTCACGCGTATCCGGCTACGTCTCGCAGGTGCATGTACACAATAACAGCCCGGTGAAGAAGGGCGATTTGCTGTACGAACTGGATCCGACGCCGTTTATCAATAAGGTCGAGGCCGCGCAAATCGCCCTTGAGCAGGCGAAGCTGAGCAACCAACAGCTGGATGCGCAGATCGCTTCTGCGCGCGCCAACCTGCGCACCGCGCAATTCAACGCCTGGAACGACAAGACCACCTTTGACCGTTATCAGCGCCTGAGCGCCATGCAGAACGTGTCGCAAGCCGATCTCGACAAGGTGCGCACCACCTGGCAAACCAGCGAGCAGTCGGTGTCGGCGCTTAATGCCAGTATTCAGAACCTGCTGATCCAACGCGGCGAGCGCGATGAAAACCGCAACGTGACGCTGCAAAAATACCGTAATGCGCTGGAAGAGGCGCAACTGAACCTCGGCTGGAGCAAAGTCTATGCACAGACCGACGGCACGGTGAGCAACCTCCAGCTTAGCCCCGGACTTTACGCCACTGCCGCCACGCCATTGCTGGCGTTGGTCAGCCACCAGACCGACATTGTGGCTGACTTTCGCGAGAAAAGCCTGCGCCACACCCGGGTGGATACCGATGCCGCCGTGGTGTTCGACGCCATGCCGGGCAAGGTTTTCTCTGCCCGCGTTACCAGCAGTGATGCCGGTATTCTGGCAGGACAGGAGCAGGTTAACGGCCAGCTGTCGCAACCGGAACAGTCCACCCGCTGGGTGCGCGATGCCCAGCGTATGCGTATTCACGTCGCGCTGAACGAACCGCTCGACACGCCGTTGCCGACCGGGGCGCGCGCCACGGTACAGCTGTACAACAGCGAGGGGATGTTCGCCCGCACCTTTGCCGGGGCGCAGATCCACCTTGTCAGCTGGCTGCACTATGTCTATTAACACCCTGGCCCACGTCTTTACGCCGCACGGGAATATTGTCTACACCGCCAATGATTTTCGCCAGACCCTGCGTATCTCGGTTGCCGGCACAATCGCGCTGAGTATCTCGACCTTCTACAACGTGCAGTACGGCGTGTTCTTTGTGGTTTATCCGCTGATGCTGCTGTCGCTGGTACCAGTGTTCAACCGCCATGTGGCAAAACAGTTTGTGTTCAGCGCGGCGGTGAACTGCGTCGAAATGGTACTGATTGTCGGCTATCTCTCACAATGGCCGCTGATTATGACGCTGGTGGTATTTGGCCTGTACGTGATGCGTTTTCGGTTGATGAGCAAAGGACCGCTGTTTCTGTTCGGCTCAATGGGCGTGGTGTGCCAGAGCACGATGCTCAACTTTATGAGCTATCCCACCACCAACTGGCATACGCTGATGTTCTCCAATATGGAAGCCTGCGTCATGGCGGTGGCGCTGAGCGCGCTGCTGCATTATCTGATCCCAGATGCGGATCCCCGCCATCCGCCGCCGCGTATTGAGAAAGATGCCGCCCGGGTTCGCCACGAGTCGCTGCTTTCCGGTTCGGTGGCGACAATGATTTTTGTGGTCTTTCAGGTTTGTGACCTGAGCGATTCGCTGTCGGCGCTGATGGCGGGCATTTTGATCCTGTTTCCGATGCATTATCGCGGCGCGGTGTTGAGTTCTGTCTGGCGCGTGGTCGGCGTGGTACTGGCTTGTCTGTACATTCTGCTGGTGCAGCTGCTTATTTATGATTTCAGCAACCATATGCTGCTGATGATGCCGCTGATTGGCCTCGGGCTGGCGTTCAGCGCCCGCCTGCACGTAATGGAAAAAGTCGGCGCGGGCGTGGGTTTTGCCAGTATCACCACCATCGGCATTATGTTTGGCCAGAACCTGCACCCGGATCAGGATCTGGTGTTCAGCGATCTCTACCGCATCACCTCCGTTACCGTCGCGCTGGTAGCTACGCTCACCATGGTATTTCTGGTGCACCGGATATTGAACTGCTTTGCGGCGACACGATTTGTGATCACCGAGTGAGTGGGGCTGTGAGTGCAGGATGGCAGCTGAGCCTTATCCGGCCTACGGGAAGCAGAATTTCCAGGCCCGGTAAGTGTAGCGCCACCGGACATCTGCGAGGTTATTTCTGCTGCGGTTCTCCGCTAAAATAACCGCGGCTGTCAAATTAGTGGAACACCTGCGGCATCAGGCCGGGATGCCAAACCGGTTACCACCAGTGAACAGTGGGTTGTAACGCAGCAGGGAGTGTTGAAATAGGATTCACCCCTCTCCGCTGTAGGGAGAGGGGAATGTTTACGGATTCCTGGCGTGGCTCCGTTAGAAAGCCTTCGCGCTATTTTCGTAGGTGTTGAGAAGATGGTCGCGCAAGCTCCCTGTTCCGTGCATTGTCACCAAAAGATTCTGGCGCGCGCGGGTAAATCCGACATACAGACGCTTGATGTCGTCACTCAGATCTTCCTCATCCCTTTCCTTTGCGGCATCCATAATAGCCACTGAGTGAAATTCAAGCCCCTTACTGCTTGGTAAAGGCATTACACAAAGGAAATCATTTTGCGGCGACCAGTGCTTTTTGTCATCGCTGGTCACAATCATTTGGTAGGGGATGCTACGCGCCGCGAGACGTGGCCCCAGCATCCCCGAAATGCTGTATGTTGAAGGGCACAGTATGGCGATCTCTGACCATGCAATACCTTGTTGTCGCTGCTTTGTCACCCAATCGAGCACGTGAGTAATCTCCTCGTCCTGATTATCAAAGCTGGCCAGTGCCGGATAAGTGCCGGACAAGCCTCCGGCATCGGGTTGCTGGTACTTGAGCGCCTCTTCAATGTGATTATTGAGATAATTAAAGGCAATGTTGCTGGCAAAATGGAGTATTTGCCGGGTATTACGATAGTTGGTATTCAGGATCGTAGTACGGCCGAGGGCCTTAATATTGACACTAGAGAGTGTGAAGTCGAGGGCTTTCTTTTTCTGGTAGATAGACTGGGCGTCATCGTAGAGGAAAAGAAGGGAGTTATCTTTGTTGTCTGGCATACGTGCGAGTATTCTCAGCCACTCCGGTTTGAAATCGTGTCCCTCGTCTATTAGGACTGCGCTGTATTGCTCCGGTTTTATAATCCCCTCTTCAAATGCCACCGTCAGCGCATTTTCCATCAGCTCAATAAAGTTTTTGCTTTTCGGCGGAAGACAATGATGTGCATTTAGCTGTTGATAACACCAGGCATGAAAATGGATGACTTCGACGGGAAGTCTTAAAGTGTGCTGCTCAAGCTGTGATTTGAGTTTTTTGGCCAGCGTGATGTTGTAGCAAATCACCAGGATCGGCTTGGTGTTTTCAATATTGTTGGCAAGCTCAATACAACGGTGGTGCAAAATGAGCGTTTTACCGGATCCTGCCACGCCATGAATAACGCGGTGCCCTGCACCCATGCTTCTGGCGAGTTGTTCCTGGTTCCTGTCCATCATGCAAACCACATCGGGGGTGTGGAACGTAAAATTGTCCAGATCAACATGCGTAACGGATGCGTTAATGCGTACATCGGGATATAGATGCCATCGGATACGGTCGAGTTGCTGTGGTGTTGTATGATGAGTGAAGTTATGTCTGAGAAGGGATTCGAGCCGGGCAGAGATTTGTTCCCTGGTCATAAACTCGCTGAGCTCGTCTTTGCAAATAACCTGACTGGCTGGGAATAGTTCATTTATCGCTTCGGGTGGAAAACTCTTTTCTAGCTGTGCTCGGGTGATATTGCTTAAATAAACACCAAATCCATACGGCATAATAAAGCTGCCTTCATAATCTCCTTGTTGCTGACGGAGCAGCGGATCTTTTTTTAGGCTATCGATAGTGTGAAAGGTATATTGACGAACCTGTTCGAGTGGATTCTTGAACGGTTGAATGCCGTCTTTAGTTTCATAATGAATATGTAATTTGTTGGCGGATTTAATTTTTGTAATAAACCAGTCTTTCACTTCTATAAATAACAAACCTTTTTCGGGGGTTAGAATTACAAAATCCGGATGCTCTTGCTTGTCTCCCATTCGGGTGTCATACCAGCAGGTACACTGTTCGCTGAGTCCCCCCTCAAGAAGTCTTGCCAGTCTTTTTTCGCCGGCAGTAATTTTCTCGCTACAACTGCTTATTGTGGGAATAATGATTGCCATGTTACACCTACCAATTCATGAAAATTATATAAATATGTTAAATTAATATTCTGAGGGATATTAATAAAAACATGAATTCATCATGGTTAATGACATTAACAGACAATATTACAAACAGAAAGCGTGATGCGAGATATTTGCTTCAGAGATATTTGCTCCCTTTCACAAATAAAAGGGAGCGGCTGTTTACTTCTTCAACCCCGCAAACGCTGCTCGGATCTCGTCTTCCGGCAGGTTAATGCCGATAAACACCAGCAGGCTGTGCGGTTGTTCGTCGCCCCACGGGCGGTCCCAGTCGGCGCTGTACAGGCGCTGGACGCCCTGGAACAGCAGGCGGTTCGGTTCGCCTTCAATCCACAGCATTCCTTTATAGCGCAGCAGCTTCTCGGCGGATTCCAGCAGCAGGTTTTCCATCACCCTGGACACGTCGCTGATATTGACCGGGTAATCCAGCTCGACGACGATCGAGGAGATATCGTTTTGCTTGTCGGCGATAAAGTGGAAGCGCGGTTTGGCGCTGACCACGTTTTCTTCCAGCATAAAACCGTTGGTGTCGAACAGCAGCGAGAGATCGATATCGCCATGCGTGACGGTATACACCGGGGCGCGGGCGTTGATGCGCGCCAGGCGCTCACGCAGTTTTTCGCTTTCACCGGCTACGTCGGTTTTGGTCAGCAGAATACGGTCGGCATAGCCTACCTGCGACTGGGCGATGGTGAATTGGTTCATCTGTTCGTCGGCATGCACCGCGTCAACCAGCGCAATTACGCCGTCCAGCAGGTAGCGTTCGCAAATTACTTCATGGGAGAAAAAGGTCTGAATAATCGGGCCAGGATCGGCCATGCCGGTGCATTCGATCACCAGACGATCAAAATTGATGGCGCCTTTGTCGAGGTTGTCGAGCAGATCGAGCAGCGCGTCTTCCAGCTCACTGGAGCGGGTACAGCAGATGCAGCCGTTGGTCAGGGTTTTGATCTGCGTGGCACGGTCGCCAATCAGCTGATCGTCTACCGAGACTTCGCCGAATTCGTTTTCGATAACGGCAATCTTGAAACCGTGCTGCTCGTTGAGAATATGGCGCAGCAGGGTGGTTTTTCCCGCGCCAAGAAAACCGGTGAGTAGGGTAACTGCAATCGGGGTCATTCACTTCTCCTTCTAACAGCAACTGCTTCCGCCGCTACCGTAGCGGGCTTCCTGGCGCTCGCGGAAGAATTCTTCGTAGGTCATGTACGGCTTATCGGGATGGTTGGTCTTCATGTGCTCGACGTAGTTGTCGTAGTCCGGAATGCCAATCAGCATCTTCGCCGCCTGACCGAGATATTTTTTTGCCTGACCTAAAGTACCAAACATTCTGCCGTCCTGTTAATGAATAAAGCCGGATGGCGGCTTGCGCCTTATCCGGCCTACATACTGCACATTTTGTAGGCCGGATAAGCGCAGCGTCATCCGGCAATTACGGCTTAATGATGTGAAGAGGTTTTCACGCCACCTTCTGGCACCGGTACATACGGTGTCTCTTTATCAGAGCGACCGTTGATGGTGCGGGCTTTCTGCCAGGTACGGAACCCGTAGAAAATGATGCTGTACACCACCACCAGGAACAGAATACTTAAGCCTGCGTTGGTGTAGTTGTTGATGACAATATGGTTCATATTGGCAATCTGCTGTGCGGTCAGTTCGCCGCCGTTAGCAATCTTCTCTTTGTACTGATTCGCCATGAAGAAGAAGCCTTCCATCTGCGGGTTGGTGCTGAACAGTTTCAGACCCAGCGCCCAGGTGGTACAGATCAGCAGCCATACTGCCGGAATCACGGTCACCCAGATGTATTTGGTACGCTGCATTTTAACCAGTACCACGGTGCCCAGAACCAGCGCCACAGCCGCCAGCATCTGGTTAGAGATACCGAACAGCGGCCACAGGCTCTTCACGCCGCCCAGCGGGTCAACCACGCCTTGATACAGCAGGTAGCCCCACAGGCCTACGCAGCCCGCAGTACCGACGACACCGGCAACCAGGGAGTCGGTTTTCTTCAGGAACGGGACGAAGTTACCCAGTAAATCCTGCAGCATAAAGCGGCCAGAACGGGTACCCGCATCCAGTGCGGTCAGGATGAACAGTGCTTCGAACAGAATACCGAAGTGGTACCAGAAGCCCATGTCCGCCATCGGCAGGACTTTGTGGAACACGTGGGCGATACCGACAGCCAGCGTTGGTGCGCCACCTGCGCGGTTCAGAACGGACGGTTCACCGATGTCTTTCGCGGTTTGCAGGATCTGCTCAGGCGAAATCACGAAGCCCCAGGAACTGACGGTTGCCGCCGCGTGTGCGGTGACGTCTTTCAGTTGCGCCATAATCAGCGGCGCGTTCTCTCCACCCATTTCATGCAGGTTCGGCATGGTGATGCCAAGGCCCGCAGGCGGGGTGTTCATTGCGAAGTACAGACCCGGTTCGATGATGGACGCAGCAACCAGCGCCATAATCGCCACGAAGGATTCCATCAGCATCGCGCCATAACCAATGAAACGCGCGTCGGTTTCACAGGCCAGCAGCTTCGGTGTAGTACCGGAGGCGATCAGCGCGTGGAAGCCAGATACCGCACCACAGGCGATGGTAATGAACAGGAACGGGAACAGAGCGCCTTTCCACAGCGGGCCAGTACCATCAACGTACTGGGTCATCGCCGGCATTTTCAGTTCCGGGTTGAGGATAACAATCCCCACCGCCAGACCAACGATAACGCCGATTTTCAGGAAGGTCGCCAGATAGTCGCGCGGGGCGAGGATCAGCCATACCGGCAGCAGCGCAGAGATAAACGCGTAACCGATCAGGGTGAAGGTAATGGTGGTGTCTTTAAAGGTCAGCGCCGGGCCCCAGTACGGGTCGTGCGCAATCACGCCACCGAAGTAGATAGAAGCAACCAGCAGCACAATACCAATCACCGACACTTCGCCCACGCGTCCTGGGCGCAGGAATCGCATGTAGATCCCCATGAACAGCGCGATAGGTACGGTTGAGCAGACGGTGAACACACCCCACGGGCTTTCAGCCAGTGCTTTCACCACGATCAGTGCCAGCACCGCGAGGATAATGATCATGATTAAGAAGCAGCCGAACAGCGCAATGGTTCCCGGCACCGGGCCCATCTCTTCTTTGATCATCTCACCCAGAGATGCGCCGTTACGGCGAGAAGAGATAAACAGCACCATGAAGTCCTGCACCGCACCGGCCAGCACCACGCCGGCCAGCAGCCACAGCGTGCCGGGCAGGTAGCCCATCTGCGCAGCCAGTACCGGCCCAACCAGCGGACCTGCACCGGCGATAGCAGCAAAGTGGTGACCAAACAATACGTTACGGTTGGTTGGGACGTAGTTCAGACCATCATTGTTGATGACCGCTGGCGTGGCACGCGTTGGGTCAAGTTTCATCACCTTTTGAGCGATGTAGAGACTGTAGTAACGATAGGCCACCAGATAAACGGAGACAGAGGCGACCACGATCCACAGGGCGCTGATGTGTTCACCCCGACGTAATGCCACTACCGAGAGGCAGAATGCACCGATGATTCCGAGAATGACCCAGGGTATGTGCTTGAATATCTTTTTCGTATCCATAGTAAAACCTAATAATTGGCCGAGGCCGCTGGGGGGTTGATTGTGTGTTTGAGGAGATAAGTTGACTGCTATGTTGGGAGGATCTTGCCAGAGAGTTACGCGCGTAAAGTAAGGTAAATAAGTGAGTGGTTGTATGTCAGCTTAAGCGGTTCCAAGTGTCAGTGAGCGGTTCCAGGTGCCGGTGAGTGGGGATAATTATGTGATTGAGATCACTGATAAACGCCTTTAGATCCTTGGTTGATTGCGGGGATCGACGAATCGTCGATGCTGAGATCGATTCAGTTAGCACGAATTCCATAAAGTTTTCCCTTTCCAGGCCGAAAATTCTGACATCTGTCTAGCGGAAAGAGAAAACATGTTAAAACGAATGAAGATTGTTACCAGCTTACTGCTGGTATTGGCGCTATTTGGCGTTTTACAACTGGCCTCGGGCGGGTTGTTCTTTAACTCACTGAAGAATGACAAAGAGAACTTTACCGTTCTGCAAACCATTCGCCAGCAACAGTCTGCGCTGAATGGGACCTGGGTTGAACTGCTGCAAACGCGTAATACCCTTAACCGGGCGGGTATTCGTTACATGATGGATCAGAGCAATATCGGCAGCGGCGCGACCGTTGCTGAGCTGATGCAGGTGGCGAGCAATGCGCTGAAACTGACGGAAAAAAACTGGGCGATTTACGAGTCGCTGCCACGCGATCCGCGTCAAAGCGAAGCCGCATTCCAGGAGATCAACCGCACCTATGACATCTACCACGGCGCGCTGGCGGAACTGATCCAGTTGCTGGGTGACGGGAAGATCAACGCGTTCTTTGATCAACCGACTCAAAGCTATCAGGATGGTTTTGAGAAAGCCTATGTCAACTACATGCAGCAAAACGATCGCCTGTATGACATCGCGGTGGCCGATAACAACAGTTCTTACAGCCAGGCGATGTGGGTGCTGGTGATTGTGCTGATTACCGTACTGGCAGCGATTATTGCGGTCTGGTTTGGTATCAAACTGACCCTTATCTCTCCAATGAACCGTCTGATTGACAGCATTCGTCATATCGCCAGCGGCGATCTGGTGAAGCGTATTGAGGTGGAAGGTTCCAACGAGATTGGGCAACTGGCAGAAAGCCTGCGTCACATGCAGGGTGAACTGATGAACACCGTGGGTGATGTGCGTAATGGTGCTAACGCTATCTATAGCGGTGCCAGCGAGATTGCGATGGGCAATAACGATCTCTCCTCGCGTACCGAACAGCAAGCGGCCTCTCTGGAAGAAACCGCGGCCAGCATGGAACAGCTGACGGCGACCGTGAAGCAGAACGCCGAAAACGCCCGTCAGGCCAGCCATCTGGCGCTGAGTGCCTCAGAAACGGCGCAGAAAGGCGGAAAAGTGGTGGATAATGTGGTGCAAACCATGCGTGATATCGCTTCCAGCTCGCAGAAAATTGCCGATATTATCAGCGTGATCGACGGCATTGCCTTCCAGACTAACATTCTGGCGCTCAACGCCGCGGTAGAAGCCGCGCGTGCGGGTGAACAGGGTCGTGGTTTTGCGGTAGTGGCGGGTGAAGTTCGTAACCTGGCCCAGCGTAGTGCGCAGGCCGCGCGCGAGATCAAGAGCCTGATTGAAGACTCGGTCAGCCGCGTGGACGTCGGTTCAACGCTGGTTGAAAGCGCCGGTGAAACCATGGATGAGATCGTCAATGCGGTGACCCGCGTGACCGATATTATGGGTGAAATCGCCTCCGCTTCTGACGAGCAGAGCCGCGGGATCGACCAGGTGGGTCTGGCAGTCGCCGAGATGGATCGCGTGACGCAGCAGAACGCCTCGCTGGTGGAAGAATCCGCTGCTGCCGCTGCGGCGTTGGAAGAACAGGCCAGCCGTCTGACTCAGGCCGTTGCGGTGTTCCGTATTCAGCATGAGCAACAACGTGCTCGTGATGTTGCGACCGCAAAACCCGCTTCAGCAACCGTACAACCACGTAAAGCCGCGGCAACGGATGCCGGTGATAACTGGGAAACGTTCTAAGCCTGTGCTGCCGGATGGCGCTGTCGCTTATCTGGCCTACGGGAATGTTACGTGATGCCGGATGGCGCTATCGCTTATCCGGCCTACGGGAAAGTTATGTGGTTGCTGGATGGTGCTATCGCTTATCGGGCCTACGGGAATGTTACGTAGGCCCGATAAGGCGTAGCCGCCATCGGGCAATCAACGTAACATCAGGCGCATGGCGCAGCGTGACTCATACGCCAGCCCGTGCGCCGCTTCTTCTTCTCTTTTCTGGCGCAGTGGTGTAGAAAGCGCCTCATCAGTCAGCATCTCAAACCCCAGACCGGCATAGAAGGGCGCGTTCCATGGCACATCGCGAAAGGTGGTCAGCGTGAGTGATGCATACCCTTTTTCCCGCGCCTGTTCAGCGACGTAGCGAATCAACCCCCGACCAATCCCTTTCCCCTGCCAGTCCAGATGCAGAGAAACTTCAGCAATAAACAGCGATGATGCAATCGGTTCTGCCAGCAAAAAGCCAACGGGCGAGTTATCTGCCAGTGCCAGCCAGCTCATCTCGCTGTCAACATAGTGCTGATGTTGGGAGAGCGTAACGGTGTGACCATCGGCGAGCCATGCCAGCGAAGGAATGTGCAGGAAGCGCTGACCTGCGGAGCGTTCGATGCCCGGCAGGATAGGGGTATCGACCTGGGTTGTGGAGCGGAAAGTGATTTTCATGGAGGCAGTATAGCGGGGTTTCACGCAGGTCCGGTAATGTACGATTACCGGACCCTTACAGAGCATCACTCCTGACGTGGGTCGCTGATTGGCTGACGAACCAGGAAGATATAGGCGAGTGCGCCTACCATGGTGACGCAACCGCAGATGATCAGCGCCAGGCGGAAAGAGTTGGTGGTATCAACAATAAATCCGGTGACGATCGGCGCGAATGATGCGCAGATAAAACTGGCAAAGTTCTGAATACTGCCCACAGAGGCGGTCATACGTGAAGCCACTGCAACGTGGATCAGACCCCAGCAGGACGTTCCGGCGAAGTGGATGCAGAACAGCGCCATACCGATCAGGAGTACCGCAGCCATTGATGTTGTTGCCTGTGGCACGACAAACGTGAAGGCTGCAGAGCAGAACATCCCGGCGATAATACAAATTTTACGGCTCTTAATCGGCGCCATACCGCGTTTCACCAACCCGTCGGTGACAAAACCGTTGATCAGCATGCCTGCTGCGCCAAACAGGAACGGGATGGCGGCCATTAATCCGGTGCTTTTTAAATCCAGGTTGTAGGAGGTTTGCAGGTAGCCCGGCAGCCAGGCCAGATATAACCATGCGGTGTAGTTGATGCCGCTAAAGCCCAGCATCATGCCCCACATGGTACGGTTGCGGAACAGGCTGCGCCATTCGGCAAAGCTCAAAGGATCGCGACGCGCATTGACACTGCCGGCGTTCAGATACGCCTGTTCGGTAGCGCTCAGCGCAATCTGTTCGCGGTTGCGGTACAGCATATACCAGCCGATAGCGAGGAAAATACCCAGCACGCCGATGGTAATAAACATCCAGCGCCAGCCCATGACCAGCATCATGGCAGCCAGAATCGGCGGGCTAATGGCCACACCGATGGTGGACGCTGCGTTGAATAACCCCATCGGGCGGCCGCGCTCTTTGATGTTAAACCAGTCGTTGATGACCTTTACGCCACAAGGGTTCATTGGCGCTTCGCCGATCCCCATCCCGATACGTACCAGTACAAACTGGGTGAAGCTGTGCACCATGCCAGACATCGCCTGGAACAGCGACCAGAAGAACATCCCCAGTCCCAGCATGATGCGCGGACCTTTACGATCCAGCAGCGGGCCGCAGGGAAGTTGTGCAATACCGTAAGCGAGAGAAAAAACCGACAGCAGTACGCCGATTTGTGTGGCGCTGAGTCCCAGTTCTTCGCGAATGGTTAAGTTAGCGACCGACAGTGAACTGCGGTCGAGGTAATTAATCACCGCAGCCAAAAATAATAAAATCATTGCTGTGGTCTGAATGCGCTTTATTCGACTACTGCGTTGCACCATGCCTTCTGGCGGAACATTAATATCCGCAGATGACGAGGTGCCAAACGAAGAACTCGGGTCGAGGGTAATATTATTTTTTTCCACGCCGGACTCCTGAACCTCAATAATTTATTTTTACACAGCGGCAGGCTGTGCTGTATTGAAAAAGTACCGGTGATAAATCAACTTTTTTCATCACCGCTCACGAAAGTTTTTAATGCAGTCGACTTAGCGTGAGCATAGGCAAGAGGTATTTTTCCGGCGTTTTTATTTTTATAAAATCGTGCTCCCGGTAATGGTTTGCTGTTTTTAATCTGTTCTTAATAAACATTATGGCGACGTTGGGTGATGGAGCGAATCATCGATTGTTTGGCTGAATTCAAATGGTTACACAGCGCCAGGGTGGCATCCAGGTCACTGCGGCAAATCAGCGCGCTGAGGATGGTCATATGTTCATCAATAGCAATGATGTTGCGCTGCTTAAGGTCGCTTTCATCCCATTGATAGTGGAAGTGGAAAATTACAGAAATAATCTCAAGTGATTGATTAAAAAATATATTATCGGCTGCGGAAAGCAGTAAAGCATGAAATTCACGATCCAGCTGCGAAAACATGCGAAAGCTACTGCCGATGCTGTCACGCAGTATCCGGTGGCGCTCCAGCAGCGTTTTGGCCTGCAGCCAGCGAGGATCATCGTCAGGCAGGTTGAGGAAATGCTGCAGAGAGTGAGTCTCCAGCATTTCTCGTAGTTCGAACAACTGCTCGGCGTAGGCCTGATCGAACTGCTTCATGCTCCACTGACCGCGCTTTTCATTTTTAATCAGATTGTAACGCTCGAATTTTAAAAGATATTCCCGTACCACGACCGGGCTGACACCCGCAGCTCTGGCCAGTTGCAGTTCAGAGAAGCTTTCACCCGCACGCAGCTGGCGCTGGTTAATCATGGTGAAAAAGGCTTGCTCAAAAATTCGATTTTGCTCAGCCATGGACGCCGTGGTACACGAAAAACCATCATCATGGTTTGGTTTGCGTACGATAACGTAGTGACTACCGACCTGCGTCAGTACGCCGCATTCACCTAAGTGGCTCAGCATATGGCGCACGGTGGTGCGGCTGATGTTGTACATTTCTGCCAGCGCGCTTTGCGAAGGCAGCGGGGAAGGGATATGACCCCGCGCCATATCATCAATTATCTGGTTAATCACATTGTGGCGTAAGTTCTGCGAACGGCTCATGGCTTCTCCTTTTTGCCTATTAAAACCCGATTTAAAACATTTTTATGCGTTGAGATTCACAGATTATGTTTCCGCTTTCTCCAGCGTTTTTATTTTCGTTGATATCTGAGGCAACAAAAAAACAGGAGAGCAGAATCATGTCTACGATGAATACGTTGATTTGCCAGGAACCTAAAAAATTAGTCTGGAAAGAACGCGAAATACCTATTCCGGGTGAGGGCGAAGCATTAATTAAAATTAAATCCGTAGGGATTTGTGGAACTGATATCCATGCCTGGGGCGGCAATCAACCTTTTTTCAGCTATCCACGTGTGCTAGGCCATGAAATATGTGGTGAAATTGTCGGGCTGGGGAAAAATATACAAGACCTGAAAAATGGTCAGCAGGTAGCCGTTATTCCTTACGTGGCCTGCCAACAGTGTCCGGCGTGCCAGAGCGGACGTACTAACTGCTGCGAGAAGATTTCGGTGATTGGTGTGCACCAGGATGGTGGCTTTAGCGAGTACTTATCCGTTCCGGTGACGAATCTACTGGATGCACAGGGGATTGACCCGCATGCCGCGGCATTGATCGAACCTTATGCCATCAGCGCCCATGCGGTGCGTCGGGCGGCGGTGGTACCTGGCGAGCATGTTCTTGTTGTCGGTGCCGGCCCGATTGGGCTCGGTGCCGCGGCGATAGCCAAAGCGGACGGTGCACAGGTGGTTGTCGCGGATACCAGCCTGGCACGCAGAGAGCATGTGGTTTCCCGATTAGGGCTCCCGGTTATCGATCCGTCCGCTGAAGATTTTGACGCGCAACTGCGTGACCAGTTTGGCGGTTCGCTGGCGCAAAAAGTCATTGATGCTACGGGGAATCAGCACGCGATGAACAACACGGTGAATTTGATTCGCCACGGCGGCAGCATCGTTTTTGTCGGGCTGTTCAAAGGTGATTTACAGTTCTCCGATCCGGAGTTCCACAAGAAAGAAACCACCATGATGGGCAGTCGCAACGCCACGCCGGAAGATTTTGCCAAAGTCGGGCGTCTGATGTCGGAAGGCAAACTGACGGCTGACATGATGCTCACGCACCGCTATGCGTTTGACACTCTGGCAGAAATATACGAGCGGGATGTGATTAACAACCGTGAACTGATTAAAGGCGTGATCACGTTCTGAGAGGTTAATGCGATGAACACATTGAATCGACTTGATTTTCCGGGGGCCAGCTACCCAACGCGCGTGATCCAGTTTGGAGAAGGTAACTTTCTGCGGGCGTTTGTCGACTGGCAACTGGATATCCTCAACGAGCATACCGATCTGAACGCGGGCGTGACCATCGTTCGGCCAATTAATACCGATTTTCCGCCGTCGCTGAATACCCAGGACGGGCTGTATACCACGCTGATTCGTGGCCTGAACGAACAGGGTGATGCCGTGAGCGAAGCGCGGCTGATCCGCTCGGTCAATAACGAGATCAATCCGTATCAGGACTTCGCCGCGTATCTGGCGCTGGCGCACAATGCGGATATCCGTTTTGTATTTTCGAATACCACCGAAGCCGGAATAAGCTATCACCCGGCAGACTGCGTGGATGATACGCCACCGGTGAGCTTTCCGGCCAAACTGACGCGCCTGCTGCTCGAACGCTTTAATCACTTTGAGGGCGCGGCAGATAAGGGCTGGGTGATTATCCCGTGCGAGCTTATCGACTATAACGGTGAGGCGCTTAAAGCTCTGGTGTTGCAATATGCGCAGGCCTGGCAGCTTCCTCCGGCGTTTGCCGATTGGGTGGAAACAGCCAATACCTTCTGTTCCACGCTGGTCGACCGCATTGTGACCGGCTACCCACGTGAGGAAGCCGCTACGCTGGAGGAAACGCTGGGCTATCACGATGCGTTTCTCGATACTGCGGAGCATTTTTATCTGTTTGTGATTCAGGGGCCGCAGTGGCTGGCAGAGGAACTGAAGTTAACGCAGTGCCCGCTGAACATCCGCGTGGTGAGCGATATCAAGCCATACAAAGAGCGTAAGGTGGCCATTCTTAACGGCGCACATACGGCGCTGGTGCCGGTGGCCTGGCTGTGCGGGCTGGAAACCGTCGGCGAGGCGATGCAGGATGCCGATGTCCGCCACTTTGTCGAGCGGGCGATTGGCGAGGAAATTATCCCGGTGCTGGATCTTCCGGCTGATGAGCTACGTGAATTTGCTGGCGCCGTGAGCGGGCGTTTTCAGAATCCCTACATTCGTCACCAGTTGCTTTCCATTGCGCTTAACGGGATGACCAAATTCCGCACCCGAATTTTGCCGCAACTGCTGGCGGGTGAGCAAAATGGGCGCTGGCCCGTACGGTTAACGTTTGCCCTTGCTGCATTGTTGGCATTTTATCGCGGGGAACGCGCGGGCGAACGCTACCCACTACAGGATGATGAGCAGTGGATAAGCCTGTATGCCAGTCTGTGGCCGCGAGTCGGCAGCGATCTGACGCTGCGTGAACTGGTGGACACTGCGCTCGGCGATGCGGCGCACTGGGGAGACGATTTGACGTTGCTGCCCGGGCTTGCCGGGCAGGTAACGGCCAACCTGGAGATGATTCTGGTGCAGGGTATGCGTCAGGCGGTGAAAAGTCTGGAATAAGGTTGCCATGCAGCGCCCGGTGTGGTGTTGGGCGCTGTTTTTTTTATCCCTGAGCAGCCACTACTTTGATTTCAACCATCCCGATCCCCAGCTTACGCGGCGAGTGGCCGAGAATATTGCCCTCGTTGGTGGCAACCGGATCGGGTGGGACAATCACCAGCGTATCGGCGTCCGCCGGATTATCAAAATGCAAGGTGGTGGTGGTGACATCATGGCCTAACACCAGCATCTGTTCCTCGTTGCCAACGCGCACGGGAATAGGGCGATTTGCGTTGTCGCCGAAGGCTTTCGCGGTGATGACCAGATCGAATTTCTTCGGCAGCGGGGCCTTGTATTCGATGGTTACCTCTTTGCTGAGCTGCGCATTGGACCAGCGTCCCCAGGATTCAGGGCGTGAAATTCCGCTAAACTGTTTCACCTCTTCCGGTGCGCCCGCCACGTTGAAGACGAAGCTGTCGGCTTTGTAGCGAATGTTGTTATCGACAATTTTCAGCGAATCGATGTTTCCTTTGTAGCGCTCCATGTCGATCACCGTGTCTTTAAATACGGTTTTACTTTTCCAGTTGGCTTTATCGACAAGCTGCACGATCTGCTGCCCGCCCAGTTGCCCCTGTGAAACGCACCAGTCGGTAGAAAGCGCCAACTCCGGCGCCCACAGCTGCGCCATTTTGTAACAGCGGTCTATCCAGACAAAGTTGTCACGCGGGGCAAAATCAGCCAGCTGGAAGCGCAGCGGGGCTGAATATTCACTTTCCGGCAGCGGTTCGACGCGTTGATCCGACACTCGGAGCAGCAGCGGCAGACGGAAATGGCTGCCGGAGAAAGCGATCATCTCTTTGTCCCGATCGATGGTGAATGCTTTCATCTCTTTCGGGAAATTCCATAAACGGATGATGTTGGGCTTCCACGCCAGCATTTTCTCTTTTATGTTCAGGAACACTTCCGATACTGATTCGCTGGACAAGCTGCTGCGTCCAAGGCCGATAAAGTTATCGCCGCCCAGAATATCCAGTACAGTAGCACCGTTATCCATGGTATTACGTTTCACCGCCAGCGTCTCCTGCTGGGGCTGATCGCCGCGTAGTACGAAGAACAGGTTGTTACGATCTTGCTTGTTGAGATACTTCCATGCGGTGTTGTTCATTGCCAGATGATCGGAAGAGACGACGATCACGGTATCTTTAAACCACGGTGAGGCTTTAATTTTATGAATAAACTCGGCGATATTTTCCTGGCTGCAGCTGACCGCGCTGAACGACTGGTTGGTTTTACCGTCAATATCATAACGCTTACGGTTACAACTGCGTGAGATGAAACCGTCCGGGTGGTGAGTATCCACGGTCAGGGTAAACAGTGAAAAACGCTGCCCTGAACGTGACAGTTCTTCGAATTTTTTCCATGCTTCATCCAGTACGGTGTCATCATAAAAGCCCCAGTCGTTGCGATAAGCAGGGTCTGCAACGACGCCCTTTAACTCTTCAGCGCCGTACAGATAATCAAATCCGTGAGATTTCAGGAATACATCTTTCCCGGCAAAGCGCAGGTTGGCACCCTGCACAAAATAGTTCTGATAACCGGAGTTCTTCAGGATATCGCCCAGACAGATGTTGTTGGGGAAGAAGCTGGAAACCGATGCTGAGGCGTTGCCTTCAAATGGCGCAAACAGCGGAATGCCACACTGTGAGGCGACCATGCCGGCGATGGTGTAATCTGTACCCGGCAGCTGCATGGTGTTGCTGAAATCCAGACCTTCGTTTTGCAACGCGCCGAGTTCCGGGGTCAGATCCGGGAAGGCGTCGTTGTTAAAATAAGTACGCTCCAGACTTTCACCGTAGATATAAACCAGATTCAGCTTCGGATTGGGGATCGTTTTTGATGGCTCTTTGTAATAGGCCGCAAAATCGGGATCGCCATCGCGTGACTGGGATTTGACCAGCTCAGTTATCTGGTGGAACGCCGGGCTGGCATCAACGGAAGCCAGCGCCAGCAGCAGGGCCAGTAGACTGTAACCGACATGATGCGGATGATGGCGACGGCGACGCAGTATCCAACCCAGCGTGACAAAAACGGTCGTCAGCGCCAGAGCTATCCCAACGCCCGGCAGGATATATTTTCCGATACCCGCGCCAGTCAGGCTGCTGGTCAGGGTGTACAGAACCGCATCGTTGATGCCGTCACCCGTGAAATAGTCACTGGCATACAGCGTGATGTTTAAGACAATAAAGATCCCCAGCACCGTTAACGTGGCGGCGAACCACCAGGTGTTGCGACCCGCTTTCCAGGCATAAATCAGTACCGAAGCGAGAAACAGAGTAATGGAGAGCAATTCTGACAACGGTCTATCCTCAGTAACACCGGGCAATTGCCTGGCAGGCTAATCATTTTTTGAGAGTACAATGTAATAGCGTTGTTATATTGCTGCAATTGTAGTGACATTAAATGGGATTGTTATTCAGAATTGGTTTAGATATACGGGGTTTTGCGGGCAATTACTCCGCATTTGGTAGGTAAATATCTTCGTGGGATTGATTGCTGCCGCGCCAATGGTGAAATGGTCGGGCGCGGCATTTGTTGCATCAGGAAATGAAGTTTATTCCCTGTTTTAATACCAGATCGCAGGCCTTGGTTTTGACCTTCTCGGCCAGCGGGGTGCTGCCAATGTTGCTCAGGTTAAGCTGCTGACCATCTTTGGTATTGAGCATTCCCTGAATACCATCCAGATAGTTGGTATCTTTTTTCTGTTCAGCCGTGCTCAGACCCAGTTTATCCAGCACCTGGTTTTTGACGTTTTGCGCGTCAGTGACCGAAGCCAGTTTCTGTTTTGCACAGTATTCCAGAATCCCTGCTGCGTTATTCATGCTGCTGGACGTCAGAGACTGATTGCTGCCGTTCAGCAGGCTGGTCAGGGAAGAAATTGAGGCGCTGCCCTGCGAGGTGGAACTTTGTTTGCTCAGTTCGCTGGCCGCGCTGGAGAGCGAATCTTGCCAGGACGCGGCAAATACGCTGGTGGAGATGAGCGTGCTGGCGACAACCGCGCAGCACAGCAGACGTTTGGTAGTTTTCATCATTATGTGTAACTCGTGTTATGCATTTTCAGCGCAGTATAGCGCTGGCTGCCTTAGGAGTGTTCCCAATACGCTAATACTCTTTGCCGGTGACCCGACTCCGGTAGCTTTCCCAGTTAAAGATCACCCACAGACTCTTGCCCAGACGCATACGGTCCATCACCCGCTCACCCAGCAGTTTGTTCATTTCATCCATATTGCTGTTGGTCAACATACCGGTCGGGCGTTTTGAAGACGAACGGCGATCGACGATCTGGTTGATGATCACTTTTTCGTAGCGGGATTCGGTCTGCATGCCGATCTCGTCGATCACCAGTAGATCCACATTGCTGAGATCGTTGAGCAGTTGCTCTTCACTGGTCTCACGATTGCTGAACGTTTCTTTCATCGCCGACATGATATCGGCCACGGTAATAATCAATACCGACTTGCCGCGCAGTAGCAGTTCGTTGCAGATGGCGGCGGCAAGATGGTTTTTACCTGTGCCGGGTTTGCCAGAGAAGATAAAACTGGCGATGTTGCCGTCAAACTCTTCAACATACTGGCGGGCTTTGCTCAGGGCGTTCATCTGACCTTCGCACTCGACGCGATAGTTCTCGAACGAGCAGTTCTGGTGTAGTGGACGGATACCGGAACGGTTGAAGGTTCTTTGCATTTTCATGGCCCGATTTTCACGCGCCAATGCAGCGGCACGAATTTCACCTTGCTCCTTTTGCCACGCCAGCAGCTCCTCGCTTGTTTTGAAGGCTGGCTCAACATTGGGCGGCATCATTTTTTGCAAACGTTTCATCAGGTCGCCAACGTTTTTCATCGTTATCCCCTAAAACCTGGTGGAATATGGCTGTCAGGTTCGCTGACACTGTTAACATCGCGCTTGGGCATCCCGCCATTGCTGGCCCGGCCTATTTGTATGCTGCGTGCCAGTTTTTGCTGCCACTGGATATGGTGAAAGACTTTGCCTTCGGCTTGCCAGTAGGCAACAAATGAAGCCAGTTCTTCAGCGGTGACGGGCTCTCTTAGCGCCACTCCCCATAACGCCGCCTGACGCTGGAAGTCAGCATCGGGCTGCCAGTCAGCGTACATCGCAAATTTACCCATTGGCACGGCAACCGGTGCCACTTGCGGCTCTTCATAGAATTGGGCATCTAAGGTTACATCGCTTCCCGGGCGTGACAGCTTCTCTTCAAGCGCCAGCAACTCTGCCAGCCGTGCTGGGGTTACTGCGTAAAAAGCAGGCGCATTATTGGCAAAAACAGCCACTGCGCCAGCCGTCGACTTCGCCAGCACCGCGTTGTGATCGTGTAATAAGGCGTCAATACTGATGACGTCCGGAGTCAAAATTTTGCAGGACATAATGTTTCTCAATACTGAACAACAACCGAGAAGGGACTGCTTTTATAGTAACACAGAGAAAGAGGAGAGCAGCAGATGAGGGAAGGTTCCCCCATCTGCGAAGGGGTAAACAGGTTCACTCGTTACACGCGCGGACGTTTGCGATACAGCCATAATCCTGGCACGGAAAGCCCAATTGAGAGTGCGCCCACAATCGATGATGCTTTCAGGAAGTTGGTCAGCAGGGTGATCATCAGCGCTTCGCTATAGCCGAAATGACCGATCTTTACGGCGGATATCATGGCAGTGTAGGCGGAGATCCCAGGAAACATAGGGATCACTGCCGCAACGGTGAAGACTTTCGGGTGTGCCAGATACCAGCGCGACCACTGGATCCCAATGCAGCCGACCAGCAGCGAGGCCATAAAGGTGGACCATTCGATGTTGAGTCCAGCGGTCATCATAACCATTCGGGAACCGTGTCCCAGGGCACCCAACAACGCACACCAGGGAAGCGCCCGATGTGGCACATTAAAAACCATGGCAAATCCTACTGCCGGAATGGCAGAAAGGAGCATGTCCTGTATGAGTGCAAAAATAAAATCGATTACGCCCATCCGCGAAGCCCCCATAAGGTCATAGACATCACCACGCCAATGCAGGTTGCCAGCGTAAGCAGACTGGCAATCGCCCAGCGAGCGAGGCCGGTGTTAATGTGCCCTTTAAACATATCCGCAACCGAATTGATTAACGGAAAACCGGGGACCAATAACAGCACGCTGGCGGCCATGGCTACGGTAGGCGTGTGATTAAACGTCGGTAGCGTAAGCAGCAGGCCGGATATGGTGGTCGCGACAAAAGCGGTAATACAAAAGTTGATTTGTGGATGCAAATGCCGGGACGCCAGAATCTGGCGGATATACATGGCGATCATGCTGGCGAAAAAGGTGATCATCGCGCCATCCCAGCCGCCGTTATTGAGTTTACAAAAGCAGGCGCAGGACAATCCTACCATGAAAGCAACCAGCCATCTGGGATAGCGCAGCGGTTTGATTTGGTTAAACCGTTTCTCTACCCCTTTTTCATCCAGCAGATTATGCTCTGCCAAAATAACGATGTGTTGCACTTCCGTCACAACATGCATGTTGATGCCACGATCCTGATTTTTTCGGGTCGATGTCAGGCATTGTCCGTCTTTGATCGTCGTCAGGACGATGGCATTGGATGATATGGCACTTTCTACACTGTCCATCCCAAGCGCCAGACCCAGGCGGGTGGCGAGTTCATCGACCAACGCGCTTTCTGCGCCATGTTGCAGTAAAAAAAGTCCGCATTGTATACATAACCGTGTAACCGTTCTTTGTGACGACTGCTCTGTTTGCATAGCTCGCTCTGACTAAAAGATGCTCTCTTAATGAATAATATCTTCTTTTTATCATGAAGCGTGAGTCCGTTGGCTCTGGCTAAGATCAATCTTTGTGTTGAAAAAAGAAACAGGTCACTTGGTGGTTGTAGGAAATCGTATCGTGGGAGTCCCTCTTGAATCAGGGCTAAATTTTTCGAGATGAACAGTAATTACGTAAGGAATGCTAATAATTTAATGTAGTTATTTTAATTGTACAATGAATGTACATGTGCGTGATTATGACATGATAGATTTATAGTGTGATGCTATTGGGAACGTAGCATCGCCATTTTCTATTTAGAATAAGGATAAATAATTCATCCTGTCTATTGTTTAACGCATGCCTATTTATTAATTATTTTATTTGATTGTAGGTGATACTTGCGCGCACAAGATTTAAGACATGTGAATATGGAGGAGTTATGTTGCCAGGACGCTGCAAGAACGCAATTATTATTAGTAAATTACCTATCATACAAATTGGGCTTAAAGGGGTAATGCAAGCGCATTTCTCCGATTACAAACTGACCTACTGCCGCGCCGTAGAAGAACTGACATTGATGCAACTGCGACGTTCAGATCTGGTTATCGCTGATTTAACCGGAGACTGCAGTCATCCGCGTGCGATCTGCGAACAATATTATTCTTTGTTACATCAATACCGTGATATTCACTGGGTCTTTCTCGTTTCTCGAAATTATTATCCTGTGGCCGTTGAGCTGCTGATGTGCCCAATCAGTACGCTGCTATCTGATGCCGAACCGATCGATAGTTTAGTAAATGTTATTGATGCAGGGAATGTTTATGCCGACAGAATTAGCCCGGTATTGCTCTCTCCGGTAATAGCACCAGAAAGACAGAATCATAGCGTACACTCAATTATTCTGACGCTATCTGAACGGAAAGTGCTACGGCTTCTGGGAAAGGGCTGGGGGATTAATCAGATTGCCACATTACTTAAAAAAAGTAATAAGACAATCAGCGCTCAAAAAAATAGTGCGATGCGTCGTCTGTCAATACACAGCAATGCGGAGATGTATGCCTGGATAAATAGTTCTCAAGGAGCACGAGAATTGAATCTACCTTCAGTTTATGGAGCGACCACGGAATGGAAGACAGAAGTATCAAAAGAAATGTCGCACTGGTAGAAAAGTGTGTAATGAGCAGTGTGGGTATTTATAATTTATTTAATGCCAGACCGAACAACCAATACCAACTTCATCTCTTTTCAGGACTGCCAGCCTTAAGCCAGGCTATGTCACAGACGTCATTTTCCGCGGTTATTTTTTCACTTTCCGCGAAAAGAACCGATCGCCGCACCGGATTGGCTTACATGACGGAGCTGGCGGTGAAAAACCCTCGCATCAAGCGGGTGGTCATTGCCGATGATGATGGCGAGGCGCGGCTAATTGGCTCGCTGTCACCGTCACCACTGGATGCCGTGATTAGCAAAGCATCCACGCTGAGTGTGTTACAGGAAGAATTATTTGCAGTGCTGGATTGCGCCAGAGGGGAAACAGAAGACACGAAGAAACTCTGGTATATCAATCAATGCCGTATGCTTAGCCCAACCGAGCGCGAAATTCTGCGCTATATGTCGAATGGTTATTCGATGCTGCAGATCGCGATTGAGCTTGAGCGAAACATTAAAACGATTCGCGCGCATAAATTTAATGTGATGTCCAAACTGGGCGTTAGTTCAGATGCCGGATTACTGGATGCTGCCGATATCCTGCTACATGTACGCTCTGCAGAACCGTCATCTTTTCGTCGTACTGCCCCGTTATGGCGTGCTTGAAAAGATGCGTATCGGCGTAGTCATTGGTATGGAAAGGTAAATCGATCACTGGCACACATCAACCCAGGTTGCCGCAGTCAGTTCTGCAATTCTCTCTGGCGCAATGCGAACTGCGCTGTGAGTAGCTCCAGCCGCAGGGAGCACTTCAGTATAGTGTTTCAACGAGACATCACAGTACACCGATATAGGTGTCTCCAACCCGAAAGGACATACGCCTCCTACGGGATGACCTGTTGCGTTGATCACTTCATCGCTACTCAGCATGCGTGCTTTGGCGCCAAACGTATTTTTCAGTTTTTTATTATCGAGGCGAGCATCGCCTCTGGCGACGACCAGGATAATGTCGTTTTTCACCTTTAGTGACAGCGTTTTTGCTATCTGCCCTGGTTCGACGTTATGGGCCCTGGCTGCCAGATCGACGGTGGCGGTGCTTTGATCTAATTCGATGATTTCAATATCTGGCGCATGTTGTGCTAAAAACTGCCGTACTGATTGTAAACTCATTCTTCTCTCCCTCTCGCTTATCCGCAGTCCTGCATAGCAGAAAACCGCCTGGCGTAATTTGTCATAGGGGCAGCGTTACTGTAAATATTTTATTGTAACAACACAGCAACATTGGCAGTTTTTCGATCACCTTCACAATCAAAGAAACCGGTTACAGTAACCGGTTGCAGAATGCTGAAATGGCGATTAATACTGATGTTGTCACTTCCTCTGTATCACATAATAAGAGCCATCTATGAAACTTAACTCAAAAAGCGGTAAGGCTGGTTTTTCTCCCGGCATGGTTGTGAATAGTTGGAATGGGTTTTACGTGGTGGTGTTGATACCAGCACGGTTGCAGGGTTTCGCACAACGGGAGAACAGCTATGTCTACTAACCATGCTGTATTTAATGCGATTTTCCGCTTTGTTGAAAATTACGTCAGCCCCGTGGCCGGGCGTATTTCTTCACAGCGTCATGTCATGGCAATTCGTGATGGTTTTATCTCGGCGATGCCTTTTATGATTGTAGGCTCGTTTCTGCTGGTTTTTGCCTACCCGCCTTTTTCTCCGGATACCACCTGGGGATTCGCCCGTACGTGGCTGGATCTGGCAAAACAGTTCGAAGGCCAGATACTCACACCGTTTGATATGACGATGGGGATCATGTCGGTCTACATCTGTGCCGCCATTGCTTATAACCTGGGTAAACACTATGTGAAGTCGCATCAGGTGGATCCATTTATGTGCGCGATGCTTTCCATCATGGCGTTTTTGCTGATTGCCGCACCGAAAACCAAAGGTACGATGCCGGTTGATAGCCTGGGAGGGACGGGGATCTTCACCGCCATCCTCGTGGCGATTTATTGCGTTGAAATGATGCGCTTCCTGAAGGCGCACAACATCGGGATCCGCTTACCTGATCAAGTGCCGCCAATGATCAAAAACTCCTTCGATCTGCTGATCCCGGTGCTGGTGGTGGTGCTGACGCTGTACCCGCTGAGCCTGGTCATACAGTCCCAGTTTGATATGCTAATCCCGCAGGCCATCATGGCCATCTTTAAACCACTGGTGTCCGCTGCGGATTCTCTGCCGGCGATACTGTTGGCAGTACTGATCGGCCATCTGCTGTGGTTTGCCGGTATTCACGGTGCGGCGATTGTGTCGGGAATGCTGCAAATGTTCTGGCTGACCAACCTCGGCATGAACCAGTCGGCGCTGGCGCAGGGCGCGCCTTTGCCGCATATCTTTATGGAAGCATTCTGGACGTTCTTCATCGTCGTGGGGGGATCGGGGGCGACGATGGGGCTGGTGATTTGCTACCTGCGTAGCCGCTCGGCCCATCTACGATCGATTGGGCGTTTGAGCGTGGTCCCCAGCATTTTCAACATTAACGAGCCGGTGATTTTCGGTACGCCGATTGTCATGAATCCGGTGTTCTTTATTCCCTTCCTGCTGGCCCCAATGGTGAACGCGGTGCTGGCCTGGGCTGCGATGAAACTGGATCTAATTGGGCGGGTGATTTCAGTGGTTCCCTGGACCGCACCGGCACCCGTTGGCGCCGCATGGGCGTTAGGTTGGGATTATCGCGCGGCGATCCTGGTGGTTCTGCTGGCGCTGGTGTCGGCTGTTATCTACTTCCCGTTCTTTAAGGTTTACGAAAAGCAGCTATTAGCGCAGGAAAACGAAGAAGCACAGCGTATAGAAGAGGAAAATCAGCAGGTTGCATAAAGTGTTGGCGGGGGGGTTACGACTCCTCGCTTACTTCAGCGTGCAGTCGCCGCATTGCTGAACATCGGGCAGACGATAGCGCTGGCAGCAGGTTCTGCGTACTAACAGTCCCTCGCGTGGAACAACGGTACGCCACAGAGGGTTATCCTGGCCGCAGGAGAGTTGTTTTTCAAAAAAGCAGGTCTGGCGCAGCGTGTTCAGCAATTCTTCACCTAACAGCGGCTTCATTTCCGTTAAGTACCAGTGAATTAAGTACCCCGTGTTGCTCCAGATAAGCTTCGCGTTGATCTCGCCTGTCGCTTCCAGCGCCTGCACAACCGGCGTCAGAGCTGAGAGAATCAGTGTTTCCATACGTTGTTGAGGAGACAGGGCTGTGGCCTGCTGATCCTGATGCACGTCGATCCAGAAGCAGGCTGCGCGACCCGTTTCGTGGAATTCTACGTGCATGTGTTCAGGAGAGACGTCGATGGCCTCTTTTTGCGTCAGTAGGGCCACCATCAGCGGAGGCATCATCAGACCGATATACCACTGCGCCCAGAGAGAAATCAGCGGCTTATTTTCGCGTGGCAGCGTGGGCTGATTGCGATAAATATGGTCTGAATAAACAGCCAGCAATGAACTTAGTGTCGTCGGTTGCGTCCATTCATGCAACGTCATTGCACCAGGCACAGGCGTTTCGTCCAGACGAATGAAGTCCAGCAGGTGTTCACGGGTTTTGGCTATCGTTGCACGCACGGAAGCCGCCAGCGAGGGCATCTTTGCAGGGAGATGACTACGCCAGATGACATCTTCAACGATCGGTGCGGAACGATAGGCCATGTTGATATAAGGATGTTAATCTAAATGATAATGATTGCTAATCCTATAAGCGAGGGCAAACGATGGCAAGATCTTTGTTGCAATACCGGGCAGTTCTGCACGGAAAACTCAGGAAGAGGTGTAGTTTATCCGCAGCTCATCGCTGACCAGGGTGTTGTTTCGACCCATATTCTTGGCCTCATAAAGCGCTTTGTCTGCCCTGGTAATAGCGGAGTCAATATCCTGTTCCACTAAAGGCGCAATACCGATGCTGACCGTCACATTGGTTGCTACGCTCTCATTAAACATATGAGGAATCTTAAGGTCGTATACTTTCTGGCGGATGCGCTCGGCTGCGGCCTGCGCCTGTTGTGGATCGACGGCGGTCAGTAACACCATAAATTCTTCGCCACCAAAACGTGCGACCACATCCCGGGAGCGTACGGAATCACGAATCGCGGCAGAAACGCGAATCAGCGCCTGATCGCCCATCATGTGTCCGTAATGGTCGTTATAGGCTTTGAAATGATCGATATCCAGCAATAAGACGTAATGCTTCGCGTTGCTCAGTGCCAGTAACGTATCGAGCCGGTGTTGCAGCCCTCGACGGTTATACAGCCCCGTCAGCGGATCGAGCATACTGAGGCCGTTCAGGGTTTCCCGTTCTTCCAGCAGTTTGTACATCAGCTGTTGGGCGAAGCCGTCGTAGCGCTTTTGGATCACGTGTTGAATGGCAATACCGGCCATGGGCAGCGCCATAAAATAGAAAATTCGCAGACCATGCTCGCTACCGTTAAGCCATAAACAGACGACGACTGAGGGTAACGAATGTAGCGTAAAGGCGATGATATTGTTGGCAAAAGCGATAGAGCCAATAAACAGCACGCTGAGAAGTGCAATTAACAGAAAATAATAATCATTATTACCCAGTGTTGTGAATTTCAACACAATATGAGCTGCCCACAACAAGCCGAAAATGATTGAAATAAAAGGAAGATTAATTCTTTTATTCGCATATTTTCCATGCCATACAAACAGCAATGTACTGGCGGCCAGGATGAGCAACGCCGGGACAGATACGGATTTGACGGCAAAAAGTGGGAAAACAAGCGTAAACAGCGCGGAGACTGCATTGAGAAGCAGAAACAGACGTAAAGAGAGTTGATATTTCTTAGTGCGCAGAGTTCGCCAGGATTGTACTGTCATAGGTAAATATTATTATTTATCTGCAATATACGAAGGTGTGTTTGTAAGGAAAAATGATGAGCGAAAAATCATTCGTTCTGGTCATTATTGTTTTTTGATGAAAAGCTAACCGGCGAGCAATTTATCACCTTAAACTATTTATGTCATCAATCGTTAAGTAAAACTCATATAATTGATAGTGCCTCACGGCTGACAAATGAGAAAATTTATCATATGATATTGGTTATCATTATCAATGTCATAGGTGGTACCATGTTGCAACGTACGCTGGGCAGTGGATGGGGAGTTCTGCTGCCGGGAATACTTATTGCCGGGCTGGCATTTACTGACCTGTCACTCGACGCATGGAAGGCGATGATTGTATTAGGATTACTACTGACTTCACTCATGTTATACCACAAGCGTTTACGGCACTTTGTTTTATTACCTTCATGCGCGGCGCTGATCGGCGGCATTGTTCTGGTGATGATGAACTGGAATCAGGGATGAGCAAAACAGGGAAGAAAATCGAGAGGGAAATAAGATAATTGGTGCGAGGGGGGGGACTCGAACCCCCACATCCTAAGGACACTAACACCTGAAGCTAGCGCGTCTACCAATTCCGCCACCTTCGCACAGTCATCTTATTTTTTTGATATCGCCTCGTTGGTGCGAGGGGGGGGACTCGAACCCCCACATCCTGAGGACACTAACACCTGAAGCTAGCGCGTCTACCAATTCCGCCACCTTCGCCCAGTGCGAGCAATATCAACGTGGATTATGGTGCGAGGGGGGGGACTTGAACCCCCACGTCCGAAAGGACACTAACACCTGAAGCTAGCGCGTCTACCAATTCCGCCACCTTCGCATACCATCGACACTCAAAAAGTATCGTTACCACGGAGGCGCATTCTAGTTGTTTTCAACTTTTCGTCAATAGTTAATTGTACAGGCCGGGCCGATTGATGCAAAAACGGCCATGTGAATGGCCGTTCACTGCGAGACAATTACGCTTTTTTCGCCTGACGCGTCATGACGGTGCGATAGACCTTGAAGCGCCCGGTCTGCGCGATAACTTCGTGGAAGCCAAACACTTCATCCAGTACTTTCGGATAAGGCAGGAAGGCGTTGGCTACAATACGCAGTTCGCCACCGCTGTTAAGGTGACGCACTGCGCCGCGAATCAGCGTTTGCGCGGCATCCAGGCTAGTCTGCATGCCATCGTGGAACGGCGGGTTGGAGATGATCATATCAAAGCGACCCGTCACGTCAGAAAAGACGTTACTGGCGATGACGTCACCTTCAATACCGTTGGCGGCAAGCGTTGCGCGGCTGGCTTCAACAGCGGCTGCGCTAACATCGCACAGGGTTAAGCGCACTTTTGGCGAGTGGCTGGCAAGCGCGACGGAGAGAACCCCTGCGCCACAACCGACATCCAGAACTTTGCCTTTGGTGTGCGGCGTCAGCGTAGAGAGCAGCAGTTGGCTACCAACATCCAGGCCGTCACGGCTGAATACGCCCGGCAGCGTTTTGATGGTCAGATTGTCGGTCTGGTATTCGTCCCAGTATTTTTCAGCATCAAAAACCGGCTGCTTTTCCAGACGACCGTGGTACAGGCCACAGCGGCGTGCGCTGTCGACTTTGTTCAGCGGTGCGTATTCGGCCAGCATCTGCTCTGCGCTACGTACGCCGCTGCGGTTCTCACCAACAACAAAAATATCGGTACCCACCGGCAACAGCGAAAGAAGGTTCATCAACTGGAACTGGGCTTCAGGTTTATTCTTCGGCCAGTAGTAAATCAGCGTATCGCTATCGCCGACGTCATCGGCTTGAGCGACGAGGCTGAAGCGGACGTTGTCGCCCATCTGGCGGTTAAGCACCTGCCAGTGGTGAAGTTGCTGAGTGTGCGCACGGCTGGCGGCGCTTTCAAAATGGGCAGGCAGGTCATCCTGCAAATCACCGGCAAACAGAATACGGCTTTGTTCGAAATCATCACTGTGGCGCAGCAAGACTTCACTTGCCGGGGTAAAAGCAGACATGGAGTGCTCCTTAAATTGTACAGCGGGGGATTATAGTTGTTTGATGGCACGGATTCGACAAATTTGCTATATTTGCGCCCCTGATTACAGGAGCGTTTCGCTATGACATCCCGACGAGACTGGCAGTTACAGCAACTGGGCATTACGCAGTGGTCGTTGCGTCGTCCTGGCGCACTGCAGGGCGAAATCGCGATTTCCATTCCTGCGCATGTCCGTTTGGTGATGGTTGCTGCACAGTTACCCGCGCTAACCGAACCATTGATGAGCGATATTTTACGCGCATTAACCGTCAGCCCGGATCAGGTTTTACAACTGACGCCTGACCGTGTCGCCATGCTGCCGCAGGGCAGCCGCTGTAATAGCTGGCGGCTGGGAACCGAAGAGCCGCTGCTGCTGGAGGGCGCTCAGGTCGCGAGTCCTGCGTTTAATGAATTACGGGAAAACCCCGCGGCCCGCGCCGCGTTATGGCAACAAATCTGCGCATATGAACACGATTTCTTCCCTCGAACCGACTGATTTACCTGCAGCATTTCAGATTGAAAAACGCGCCCACGCTTTCCCGTGGAGTGAAAAAACCTTTGCCAGCAACCAGGGCGATCGTTACCTCAATTTTCAGTTGAGGGTTGATGACGTGATGGCGGCCTTTGCGATTACGCAGGTCGTGCTGGATGAAGCTACGCTGTTCAATATTGCCGTCGATCCTGACTTTCAGCGCCGGGGCCTGGGGCGTGAGCTGTTGGAGTATTTGATCGATGAGCTGGAAAAACGTGGAATTTTGACGCTGTGGCTTGAGGTTCGCGCCTCGAATGCTGCGGCAATCGCATTGTATGAAAGCCTTGGCTTTAACGAGGCGACGATTCGGCGCAATTACTATCCGACAGCCGATGGTCACGAAGATGCCATCATAATGGCATTGCCAATCAGTATGTAAGACAAGGTGTAATGATGATGAAGTGGGACTGGATTTTCTTTGATGCCGACGAAACGCTGTTTACGTTTGACTCGTTTACTGGCTTACAGCGGATGTTTCTCGACTATAGCATTACCTTTACCGCTGAAGATTTTCAGGACTACCAGGCCGTGAATAAACCGCTGTGGGTGGATTATCAAAACGGTGCGATTACCTCATTACAGCTGCAGCACGCCCGTTTCCAGAGCTGGGCTGAGCGCCTGAAGGTCGAGCCAGGTCAGCTAAACGATGCATTTATTAATGCAATGGCGGAGATCTGCTCGCCGTTGCCAGGGGCGGTTTCGCTGCTCAATGCGATTCGTGATAAAGCGAAAATCGGCATTATTACTAACGGCTTCACGGCGTTGCAGCAAATCCGCCTTGAACGGACGGGACTGCGCGATTATTTCGATCTGCTGGTGATTTCTGAGCAGGTTGGCGTGGCAAAACCTGACTCCCGCATTTTTGACCATGCGCTGGAGCAGGCGGGCAATCCTGACCGTTCCCGCGTGCTGATGGTGGGCGACACCGCAGAGTCCGATATCCTTGGCGGCATTAACGCCGGGCTCTCCACCTGCTGGCTCAATACGCATCATCGCGAGCAGCCTGCGGGCATTCAGCCGACCTGGACGGTCACGTCATTAAGCGAACTGGAGCAGCTCCTGTGTAAACACTGATTGCCTCCCCCCCGTTGATGGGTAAAATAGCCGCAATTTTTCGTATTCAACTTGCACGGCCCGTTGCCGTGCTTACCTAAGAAGATTTGACTATGACGTTGTCTCCTTATTTGCAAGAGGTGGCCAAACGCCGCACTTTTGCCATTATTTCTCACCCGGATGCCGGTAAAACGACAATTACTGAAAAGGTACTGTTATTCGGACAGGCGATTCAGACCGCCGGCACGGTAAAAGGCCGTGGCTCCAGCCAGCATGCGAAGTCTGACTGGATGGAAATGGAAAAGCAGCGTGGGATCTCCATTACCACCTCCGTGATGCAGTTCCCGTATCATGACTGCCTGGTGAACCTGCTGGACACCCCGGGGCACGAAGACTTCTCCGAAGATACCTATCGTACCCTGACGGCGGTGGACTGCTGTCTGATGGTCATTGATGCCGCGAAAGGCGTTGAGGACAGAACCCGTAAGCTGATGGAAGTTACCCGTCTGCGCGATACGCCGATCCTGACCTTTATGAACAAACTCGACCGTGACATCCGCGACCCGATGGAGCTGCTGGATGAAGTCGAGAACGAACTGAAAATCGGCTGTGCGCCGATCACCTGGCCGATTGGCTGCGGGAAGTTGTTCAAGGGCGTCTATCACCTTTATAAAGACGAAACTTACCTGTATCAGACAGGTAAAGGCCACACCATTCAGGAAGTTCGCATTGTTAAAGGTTTGAACAACCCGGAACTTGATACTGCCGTGGGTGAAGACCTGGCGCAGCAGCTGCGCGACGAGCTGGAACTGGTGCAGGGCGCGTCCAATGAGTTCGACCATGAGCTGTTCCTCGCGGGCGAAATCACTCCGGTCTTCTTTGGTACTGCGCTGGGTAACTTCGGCGTTGATCATATGCTGGATGGCTTAGTGGAGTGGGCGCCTGCGCCGATGCCGCGTAAAACCGACACCCGCGTTGTGGAAGCCTCTGAAGAGAAGTTCACCGGATTCGTGTTTAAAATTCAGGCTAACATGGACCCGAAACACCGTGACCGCGTGGCGTTCATGCGTGTGGTGTCCGGCAAGTATGAGAAAGGCATGAAAATGCGCCAGGTGCGCATTGGTAAAGACGTGGTGATCTCCGATGCGCTGACCTTTATGGCCGGTGACCGTTCTCATGTGGAAGAAGCGTATCCTGGCGATATTCTTGGTTTGCATAACCACGGCACGATCCAGATCGGCGATACCTTTACTCAGGGTGAAATGATGAAGTTCACCGGTATTCCGAACTTTGCACCGGAACTGTTCCGCCGTATCCGTCTGAAAGATCCGTTGAAGCAGAAGCAGTTGCTGAAAGGGCTGGTTCAGCTGTCAGAAGAGGGCGCAGTGCAGGTCTTCCGTCCGATTGCCAACAACGATCTGATTGTAGGTGCCGTCGGTGTGCTGCAGTTCGACGTGGTGGTTTCTCGTCTGAAGAGCGAATACAACGTCGAAGCGATCTACGAGTCGGTCAACGTGGCGACTGCGCGCTGGGTAGAGTGTTCTGACGTGAAAAAATTCGAAGAATTTAAGCGTAAAAACGAAATTCAGTTGGCGCTGGATGGCGGTGATAACCTCACCTATATCGCGCCGACCATGGTTAACCTGAATCTCACCCAGGAACGTTACCCGGACGTTCAGTTCCGTAAAACACGCGAACACTAATCGACCTTCCAGGGCACGGTATCCGCCGTGCCCTGCAACTTTCCCTGTCTTTTAAATCCCTTGCGGAATGTTCTTAAAACCTCGCGTTTTTCTTTTTTCTGCCTGTTTTTTAGCCAGTTTGGGCTGCGATCACGAAATCCTGAACTATATTTAACAATGTGGTGACATAAATATCGGCGTTAAATGCTTTTTAGGCTGCCTGTTGCAGCTTCTATTGCTGATATTTATTCCACTTACAAAATTAGTTGCTGGTTCAGGCCGTATAACGGCAGAGCTTGGCTTTTAGCAAAACATACAGGAATACATCGATGACAATGACAGGACTTAAGATTTCTAAAACGCTGCTGGCCGTGATGCTGACCTCCGCTGTTGCAACGGGTTCTGCTTATGCAGAAAACGCCACAATGGATAAAGCGCAATCCGGGCTCGAAAGTGCGGGGCAGAAAGTCGATAGCTCTATGAACAAAGTCGGTAATTTCATGGATGACAGCACCCTCACCGCCAAAGTAAAAGCCGCGCTGGTGGATCACGAAAGCATTAAGAGCACCGATATCTCCGTCAAAACGGACCAGAAAGTGGTGACGTTAAGTGGCTTCGTTGAAAGCCAGGCTCAGGCCGAAGAGGCCGTTAAAGTCGCGAAAGGCGTTGAGGGTGTGACCTCCGTTAGCGACAAACTGCACGTGCGTGACAGCAAAAATACCTCCGTAAAAGGCTATGCCGGTGATACGGCCATCACCAGCGAAGTGAAAGCCAAGCTGCTGGCCGATGACATTGTCCCTTCTCGTAAAGTGAAAGTAGAGACGACCGATGGTGTGGTCCAGCTTTCAGGAACCGTTGAATCACAGGCTCAAAGCGATCGCGCTGAGAGTATTGCTAAAGCAATTGATGGCGTGAAAAGCGTCAAAAACGACCTCAAAACTCAGTAATTCGACTTAATTCGTCCTCCTGACGTTTGTCGGGAGGCGTATTGTGCACCACACTAAAAATATCGCCGATGAGCTGCCTGAGCGCTCATATCAAGCGGTCGACATTAACTATGGTAAAGGAGAAGCATATGTTTCGATGGGGCATCATATTTCTGGTTATCGCGTTAATTGCCGCCGCTCTGGGATTTGGTGGACTGGCGGGTACCGCAGCAGGTGCTGCAAAAATTGTTTTTGTGGTAGGGATCATTCTGTTTCTGGTCAGCCTGTTTACCGGTCGTAAACGACCCTAGCATGCAACTGCAAAGAAAACCGTAAAGATAACTTGCTACTAAGCCAGTCAACCGGACTGGCTTTTACGGTTTTAGCGCCAGGCAATTTGCGTTACCTTGTTGCTCTATTACAAAAAACAGGAAGGCAGAGGTGGGGCAGAGAATACCCGTCACGCTCGGTAATATAGCGCCGTTATCGTTACGTCCATTTCAACCAGGCAGTATGGCGCTGGTATGCGAAGGTGGAGGGCAGCGGGGGATCTTTACTGCCGGCGTACTGGATGAGTTCATGCGCGCTCAGTTCAATCCTTTCGATCTCTTCTACGGGACATCTGCTGGCGCGCAAAATCTGTCGGCCTATCTCTGTAACCAACCCGGCTACGGGCGCAAAGTGATCATGCGCTACACCACCCGACGTGAGTTTTTTGACCCGGTACGCTTTGTGCGCGGGGGGAACTTAATCGACCTCGACTGGCTGGTGGATTCGACCTCGTCCCAAATGCCGCTGGCAATGGATAACGCCGAACGCCTGTTTGCCGCAGGGAAAACGTTTTATATGTGCGCCTGTCGGGGTGATGACTACACGCCAGGCTATTTTTCGCCGAACCGGCACAATTGGCTGGATCTCATTCGCGCATCCAGTGCGATTCCCGGGTTCTATCGCACTGGGGTTGCGCTGGATGGGGTGAATTACCTGGATGGGGGAGTCAGTGACGCCATACCCGTTCAGGAGGCGGCGAAGCAAGGGGCGAAAACGCTGGTGGTGATCCGCACCGTGCCTTCGCAAATGTACTACACCCCACAATGGTTCAAACGTATGGAGCGTTGGCTGGGGGAGAGCAGTCTGCAGCCGCTGGTGAATCTGGTTCAACATCATGAAGCCAGCTACCGCGCTATTCAGCGCTTTATCGAAAAACCGCCGGGCAAGCTGCGTATTTTTGAGATCTACCCACCAAAGCCACTCCATAGTATGGCACTGGGGAGTCGCATTCCGGCATTGCGTGAAGACTACAAAACCGGACGCCTGTGTGGGCGCTATTTTTTGGCAACGATTGGTAAACTGCTGGCGAAAAACGCGCCACTGCCTCGTCAGGCGCCGAAGATTGTGGTGCCCAGCCCGGTGGTGGTTCCACCTGCCCCCGTTGCCAACGATGCCCATGCGTCCGTTGCGAGCAGCGCGCCCCAGGCCAACGATACGACGTTTAATAATGAGGATCTGGCGTGAGTCTCCGGTTTATCGATACGCATTGTCATTTTGATTTTCCCCCCTTTACCGGCGATGAGCCAGCCAGTCTTCAGCGTGCGGCTGACGTCGGTGTGCACCATATTATTGTTCCGGCAACGCAGGCGATGAACTTTTCACGCGTATTGGCGTTAGCGGAAAGTTATCCTTCGTTGTATGCCGCGCTGGGCCTGCATCCCATTGTTATTGAAGATCACGATGATGACGGTCTGGACAGGTTGCAACAGGAATTGGAGCAACGACCGCAGAAGCTGGTGGCGGTCGGTGAGATCGGGCTGGATCTCTGGCGTGACGATCCGCAGTTTGATAAGCAGGAAAGGGTGCTGGAAGCACAGCTTAAGCTGGCGAAGCGGTACGATCTTCCGGTGATCCTGCATTCGCGACGCACGCATGACAAGCTGGCGATGTACCTTAAACGCCATGCTTTGCCACGAACAGGCGTGGTGCATGGATTTTCCGGGAGTTTTCAGCAGGCTGAGCGCTTTGTGCAACTGGGCTACAAAATTGGCGTGGGTGGCACCATTACCTATCCCCGCGCCAGTAAAACCCGCGAAGTGATGGCGCGATTGCCGCTGGAGTCGCTGTTGCTGGAAACCGACGCGCCGGATATGCCGCTCAACGGCTTTCAGGGACAGCCCAACCGTCCTGAACAGGTCGTCAGAGTATTTGACGCCTTATGCGAGCTGCGCCCTGAACCTGCGGAGGTGATAGCCGAGGCGCTATACCGCAATACAAGGGCGTTGTTTAATGTGTGATTGTTGAGTGCCGGATGCGATGCAAAAGCGTCTTATCCGGCCTACGGGTCGAAGGCATGGGTAGGCCAGATAAGGCATAGCCGCCATCCGGCATTTCACAGATACAAAGCCGGGAAAATCAAATTATCCACCCCGCGCTCGCGCAATCTTTGTGCCAGGTGCTCCACATCCTCCGGCGTGGCGCTCGGCCAGTCTTTTGCTTCGCCGTAAACCCCGTGCGCATGAAAGGCATTTAGCCGCACCGGCACGTCACCTGAACGCTTGATAAACGCCGCCAGCGCATCGATGTGCTGGAGATAATCCACCTGACCAGGAATTATCAGCAGGCGCAGTTCCGCCAGTTTCCCTTGTGCGGATAAAAAGGTAATGCTTTGTTTAATCAGCGTGTTATCGCGGCCTGTCAACTGACGATGGCATGCGCTATCCCAGGCTTTTAAGTCGAGCATCACGCCGTCGCACACCGGTAGCAGCTTCTGCCAGCCGGTTTCGCTCAGCATGCCATTGCTGTCGACCATACAGGTCAGGTGTTGCAACTGCGGATCGGTTTTGATCGCACTAAACAGCGCCACAATAAATGGTAACTGGGTCGTCGCTTCGCCGCCGCTGACCGTCATTCCCTCAATAAACAGTGCTGCTTTGCGAATAGGCTGCAGTACTTCATCAATGCTCATGGTCTGCGCCATCGGCGTAGCCTGCTGTGGGCACATGTGCAGGCAGGTGTCACATTGCTGGCACTCCTCGGACTGCCACCACACTTTTCCCGCACTCAGGCTGAGCGCCTCATGCGGGCAATGCAGGACACACTCCCCGCAATCGTTGCAGCGTCCCATCGTCCACGGGTTGTGGCAATTTTTACAGCGCAGATTGCACCCCTGCAGAAACAGAGCCAGGCGACTGCCCGGCCCGTCGACGCAGGAGAAAGGGATAATCTTACTTACCGAAGCGCATCTGCTGTTCATGGCTAATCACACGAGGTTGTCGTTCCAGAATGCGCGTATTGCGCGCGGCTTCTTCGCCCAGCCAGGTGGTGTTGGTGCGAGAACCTGCGGCACGATATTTTTCCAGATCCGACAGACGCACCATATAACCGGTGACGCGAACCAGATCGTTGCCGCTCACGTTGGCGGTAAACTCACGCATCCCGGCTTTAAATGCGCCGAGGCACAATTGCACCAGCGCCTGAGGATTACGTTTGATGGTTTCGTCCAGCGTGAGAATGTCGCTGATACCGGCGTGATAATACGCGTGATGCGGCGCAACGGTCTGCAGGTGGGTGATCGGGTCCGGTTCATCACCATAAGGCAGGCGAGCGCCCGGCGTGGTGCCGATGTCAGAACTGATCCCCGACTGTGCATGCAGCATCGCGCGCTGCTTCCAGCCATATTTCACCGGCGTGCTTTCTACAAATTCCGCCAGTTGGGCGCTAATGCGATAGCCGAGCTGATTGGCAAACTCATCTTTGCCGTAGCGCGCGTTGCGTCCTGCTTGCTCACACAGCAGGTTTACGGCTTCTGCCAGGCCGTACATGCCAAACATAGGCACAAAACGTTCGGGATCGATCAACCCTTCCTGCACCAGGAAGCTATTCTCAAAGAAATGTGATTTCTCGTAGAGGAATTCACATCGTGAATCAATGATGGCGATTTGCTGTTGGCAATAGTGCGGTAGGGTGCGCGTAAAGAAGTCATCGACAGAGGTGCTGCGCTCTGCGATGGCTTTCAGATTCAACCTGACCAGCGTACTTCCGCCGCCAGCCAGCGGCAGTGAGTTGTAACAACTGACAACCCCATAATGGCCTTTTGTGAAAATTTTATCATTTTCAGGGCCGTTAGAAATATGCGGTTTACTGCATTCACAAATATTTTGCGCCACGTTGAGCAGCAGATCGTCAGGGGTGATTTGCGGATCATAAATAAAGGTAAGATTAGGTGAAACCTGCTTTAACTCTGCGTCTGCGCGTAAAATCGCGCGTGTAATCGGCGTGTCGGCCGGGCCAATGTTGGCATGCATAAACGCGTCTGGCAGCGTTCTGTCGAGATAACGCCAGAAACGTTTTATTCGAATATCGATCTCATCTTGTGTTAGAATTCTAACATACGGTTGCAGTAGAGCATCGAGCTGACCGAGATAGACCGGCATCGACGTCACTGACGGAACGTGATGGTACAGGATGGTGAGTAAGGATAATGCGTCATCGAGATCCTTTGCGCCTTCCAGTTCCAGCCATGATGAACCGTTGGCCAGAAAACGCGCGTAATCGGGTAAAACGTAGCGCGGTTTGAACGGGGCATGACCTTCGTACATATCGCAGATTACCCCATCATCCAGCGCCTGACGTGCCTGTGCAGGTAGTTGCGGATAAGGCAGCGCGTTTTCAGCTTCCAGCGCCAGAAAGTGGCGTTTCTGCTCAGGGCTGAGCACCGGGCTGGTCACGATTTGTTGGCAACGCTGTTGCAGCGCGAGTTCGCTTGAAGTGGGCATCGTTGATTCCTTTTTGTCCCGAAGGTGTAACGCCATTGTAGAAAGCAACGCAGTGCCAACCTTTGATCCGGATGCGCCTGATGCCACCGGATGCCACCAGTAAAGGTCATTTATTTGAAGTAGATCTCATTAGAGTAATGCAAATCTGTATGTGGTTTTCATTAACTGTGATGTATATCGAAGTGTAATAGCGAGCGGATGTTAGAATACTAACAAACTCGCGAGGTGAAATTTTATACGGCGATGCCGTTGGAGAATGTTATGACCGATTTAACAGCAAGCAGCCTGCGTGCACTGAAACTGATGGACCTGACCACCCTGAATGACGACGACACCAATGAAAAAGTGATCGCGCTGTGTCATCAGGCGAAGACCCCGGTTGGCAACACTGCCGCAATCTGTATCTATCCGCGTTTCATCCCTATTGCGCGTAAGACTCTGAAAGAGCAGGGTACGCCGGACATCCGCATTGCAACCGTCACCAACTTCCCGCACGGCAACGACGACATCGAGATTGCGTTGGCGGAAACCCGCGCGGCGATCGCCTACGGTGCTGATGAAGTTGACGTGGTGTTCCCGTACCGTGCGCTGATCGCCGGTAACGAGCAGATTGGTTTTGATCTGGTTAAAGCTTGCAAAGACGCGTGTGCGGCGGCAAACGTGCTGCTGAAAGTGATCATCGAAACCGGTGAGCTGAAAGAAGAAGCACTGATTCGCAAAGCGTCTGAAATCTCCATCAAAGCCGGTGCTGATTTCATCAAAACTTCTACCGGTAAAGTGCCGGTCAATGCGACGCCGGAAAGCGCACGCATCATGATGGAAGTGATCCGCGATATGGGCGTACAGAAAACCGTGGGCTTTAAACCGGCGGGCGGCGTGCGTACTGCAGAAGATGCACAGCAGTTCCTGGCGATTGCCGATGAACTGTTTGGCGCTGACTGGGCTGATTCTCGTCACTACCGTTTTGGCGCATCCAGCCTGCTGGCTAGCTTGCTGAAAGCGCTGGGTCACGGCGACGGTAAGAGCGCAAGCAGCTACTAAGCCCGTAGGCCGGATAAGGCGCAGCCGCCATCCGGCATCAATACGACTGCCGGGTGGCGCGTTGCTTACCCGGCTTACAACGGCCTTCTACTCTTTTCCCCTGGGGGTTACCGTGTTTCTCGCACAAGAAATTATTCGTAAAAAACGTGATGGTCATGCGCTGAGCGATGAAGAGATTCGTTTCTTTATCAATGGGATCCGTGACAACACCATCTCTGAAGGGCAAATCGCCGCCCTGGCGATGACCATTTTCTTCCACGATATGACAATGCCTGAGCGTGTTTCACTGACCATGGCAATGCGTGATTCAGGAACCGTGCTGGACTGGAAAAACCTGCAGTTGAACGGCCCGATTGTGGATAAACACTCTACCGGTGGCGTGGGTGACGTGACGTCACTGATGTTAGGCCCGATGGTTGCAGCCTGCGGTGGCTTTATTCCGATGATTTCCGGGCGTGGCCTGGGACATACCGGCGGCACGCTGGATAAACTGGAAGCGATCCCGGGATTTGACATCTTCCCGGACGACGCCCGTTTCCGTGAAATTATTAAAGACGTGGGTGTGGCGATTATTGGGCAAACCAGTTCGCTCGCACCGGCGGATAAACGTTTTTATGCCACCCGCGATATTACCGCGACGGTGGATTCCATTCCGCTGATTACGGGTTCCATTCTGGCGAAAAAGCTGGCGGAAGGGCTGGATGCGCTGGTGATGGATGTGAAAGTCGGCAGCGGCGCCTTTATGCCGACCTACGAGCTCTCTGAAGCCCTTGCCGAAGCGATAGTTGGCGTGGCGAACGGCGCGGGTGTACGTACCACCGCGCTGTTAACCGATATGAACCAGGTGCTGGCTTCCAGCGCGGGTAACGCGGTCGAAGTCCGCGAAGCTGTGCAGTTCCTGACCGGTGAATACCGCAACCCACGTCTGTTAGACGTCACCATGGCGCTGTGCGTGGAAATGCTGATCTCCGGCAAGCTGGCGAAAGACGATGCCGAAGCGCGTGCGAAATTGCAGGCGGTGCTGGATAACGGTAAAGCGGCAGAGATTTTTGGTCGCATGGTTGCGGCGCAGAAAGGCCCGACCGATTTCGTCGAGAATTATGCGAAGTACCTGCCGACGGCAATGCTCAGCAAAGCGGTATATGCTGATACCGAAGGCTTTGTCAGCGCGATGGATACCCGTGCGCTCGGAATGGCGGTTGTTTCCATGGGCGGCGGTCGTCGTCAGGCATCGGACACCATTGATTACAGCGTTGGCTTTAGCGATATGGCGCGTCTGGGCGACAGCGTAGACGGACAGCGCCCACTGGCGGTGATCCACGCCAAAGACGAAGCCAGCTGGCAGGACGCGGCGAAAGCGGTCAAAGCGGCAATTAGCCTTGACGATAAAGCGCCAGAAATTACACCGACAGTCTATCGTCGTATTACCGAATAACTGTATACTGATCTGATCGCTTTTTTGCGGCGCAGATGTATGGAGAACAAGATGAAACGTGCATTTATTATGGTGCTGGACTCCTTTGGTATTGGTGCGACTGAAGATGCGGATCGCTTTGGCGACGTAGGCTCAGACACTATGGGACACATTGCAGAAGCCTGTTCGAAAGGTGAAGCTGACAATGGTCGCAAAGGCCCACTGAATCTGCCTAACCTGACCCGTCTGGGCCTGGTGAAAGCTCACGAAGGTTCTACCGGCAAAATTGCTGCCGGCATGGACGGTAATGCGGAAGTGATTGGTGCCTACGCCTGGGCGCATGAACTCTCTTCCGGGAAAGATACGCCGTCTGGTCACTGGGAAATCGCGGGTGTGCCGGTTCTGTTTGACTGGGGTTACTTCTCCGATCATGAAAACAGCTTCCCGCAGGAACTGCTGGATAAGCTGGTAAAACGTGCCAACCTGCCGGGCTACCTCGGTAACTGCCACTCTTCCGGTACCGTGATTCTGGATCAGTTGGGTGAAGAGCATATGAAAACCGGCAAGCCGATTTTCTATACCTCCGCTGACTCCGTGTTCCAGATTGCCTGTCACGAAGAGACTTTTGGCCTGGATAAGCTCTATGAGCTGTGCGAAATCGCCCGTGAAGAGCTGACCGAAGGTGGTTACAACATCGGTCGTGTTATCGCCCGTCCGTTTATCGGTGATAAAGCCGGTAACTTCCAGCGTACCGGTAACCGTCACGACCTGGCCGTTGAGCCGCCAGCACCGACCGTGCTGCAGAAACTGGTCGACGAGAAAGATGGCCACGTGGTTTCCGTTGGTAAAATCGCGGATATCTACGCTAACTGCGGCATCACCAAAAAAGTGAAAGCCACCGGTCTGGACGCGCTGTTCGATGCCACCATCAAAGAGATGAAAGAAGCGGGTGATAAGACCATCGTCTTTACTAACTTCGTTGATTTCGACTCTTCCTGGGGCCACCGTCGCGATATCGCCGGTTATGCCGCCGGTCTGGAGCTGTTCGACCGCCGTCTGCCTGAGCTGATGGAGCTGGTGGGTGAAGATGACATTCTGATCCTGACCGCTGACCACGGCTGCGACCCGAGCTGGACCGGCACTGATCATACCCGTGAACACATTCCGGTACTGGTTTACGGCCCGAAAGTGAAACCGGGTTCTTTAGGCCACCGTGAAACCTTCGCGGATATCGGCCAGACGCTGGCGAGCTACTTTGGTACGTCGCCGATGGACTACGGTAAAAACATGCTCTGATGCAATTGCCCGGTGGCGCTTCGCTTACCGGGCCTACGGTTTTGTAGGCCGGGTAAGGCGCAGCCGCCACCCGGCAAAAACAACAATATAAAAGGAACTGAAGATGGCAACTCCACATATTAATGCAGAAATGGGTGATTTCGCTGACGTCGTATTGATGCCGGGCGACCCGTTGCGTGCGAAGCATATTGCTGAAACTTTCCTCGAAGATGTCCGTGAAGTGAACAACGTTCGCGGCATGTTAGGTTTCACCGGTACCTACAAAGGCCGTAAGATCTCCGTGATGGGCCACGGTATGGGTATCCCGTCTTGCTCCATCTACACCAAAGAGTTGATCACCGATTTCGGCGTGAAGAAAATCATTCGCGTAGGCTCCTGTGGCGCCGTGCGTATGGACGTCAAACTGCGTGACGTGGTTATCGGCATGGGTGCCTGCACCGATTCCAAAGTTAACCGTATCCGCTTTAAAGATCATGATTTCGCTGCCATTGCTGACTTCGACATGGTGCGTAACGCCGTTGATGCGGCAAAAGCGCTGGGCGTAGACGCGCGCGTGGGTAACCTGTTCTCCGCTGACCTGTTCTACTCTCCGGACGGCGAAATGTTCGACGTCATGGAAAAATACGGCGTGCTGGGCGTGGAAATGGAAGCGGCGGGCATCTATGGCGTTGCGGCTGAATTTGGTGCGAAAGCGCTGACCATCTGCACCGTGTCCGACCATATCCGTACTCACGAACAGACCACTGCCGCTGAACGTCAGACGACCTTCAACGACATGATCAAAATCGCACTGGAATCCGTTCTGCTGGGCGATAAAGAGTAAGTGTTGTGTTGCCCGGTGGCGCTGCGCTTACCGGGCCTACAGCAGTATGTAGGCCGGATAAGGCGCAGCTGCCATCCGGCAATTTTTCGCACTAACTGCGAGCCTCCTTCCTGAATTATCCTCTTCGTATTGCCATTGACTATTAACCCGTTATGTTCGAGCTTTGTTTAAGGAATAAACAAAATGTCGAACTATCGTCGTTATTACATCAACGGTGGAACCTGGTTTTTCACCGTGAATCTGAAAAACCGGAAAAGCGATTTGCTTGTCCGCCAGATTACGGAATTACGCTCTGCTATTCGCCGAGTGCAAGAGACAAAGCCTTTTCAGATAGATGCGTTTGTCGTGTTACCTGAGCATTTGCATTGCATATGGACGCTTCCTGAGCACGATTGTGACTTCTCGTCCCGTTGGCGAGAGCTTAAAAAATTTTTTACCAAATCGATAATGTGCCATGAGATGTGGCAACCTCGCTTCTGGGAACACGCAATTCGTGATGACGAAGATTATCGTCGCCATAAAGATTACATCTACATCAATCCAGTGAAACATGGCTGGGTGACACGTGTGCAGGATTGGCCGCTTTCGACGTTTCATCGCGATGTTCGGGAAGGGATTTACCCCATTGATTGGGCGGGGGAAATGAGCGATTTTGAGGCCGGGGAGCGTCGGTAATGCCCGGTGGCGCTGCGCTTACCGGGTCTACGGGAATGCCGCTATTAATGCCTGATGGCGCTTCGCTTATCAGGCCTACGGGAGCGGTCTTGTAGGCCGGATAAGGCGCAGCCGCCATCCGGCAATTCGCCACCAATCGCTTAACGCACGGCCTTCGTTACCCACGCTGCCAGCTCACGCAACTCGCTTTCCTGATCCGGATATTCCGCAACCAACGCTTCACAAGTCTGCTGTAAAACATCGGCACGATACTGGCAACCCTGTAGCCGCTCTGCCAGTACTTCCAGCGGCGCGGGATTGAGGCTATCGGTGTAGACCTGGGTGCGGGTAATCACGCCTTTTTCAACGTCGAAATGCAGCTCAACGCCGCCCCAGGTGAAACGCTCGTCCAACAGGTGCGAGAAGGCAGGCGCCTGACCAAAATTCCACTCCCAACTGCTCTGGCGGGCAAAGGTTTCGGCAAAGTTCGGCAGATCCGGCGCTTTGTCCGGGGAGATAATCTCGGCTTCTACGCGTTCGCCGTAGTGGGCGAAAAAGGCTTCCGTAATGGCCTGACAGACCTGTTGATGAGTGATGCCCGGTAACAGCTCGGTCAAATTCGCCACGCGCGAGCGAACCGAGGTGATGCCTTTAGCGGCAAGTTTCTTTTTATCGGGATTGAGATAGTTTGCCAGGCGGCTGAGATCGGCATTCAGCAATAGCGTACCGTGGTGGAATCCGCGATCTTTCGTTTCGCGATAGGCAGAACCAGAGACTTTACGATCGCCGTCCGGCGTTTTCACCACCAGATCGTTACGCCCGGAGGCATCAGCCTCTACGCCCAGCGTATTCAGCGCATTGAGGACTATTGCCGTGGAGATGGTTTTGTCGTATTCCGGTTTACCGGCCATAAAGGTAAAGCAGGTATTACCTAAGTCATGGAACACCGCGCCGCCGCCGCTGCTGCGACGGGCGAGCCGCACGTTGTCCTCTTCCATTCGGCGGGTATTACACTCTTTCCACGGGTTTTGCGCCCGGCCAATCACCACCGTATCGGCGTTACGCCACAAGAACAGGACGCGCTGCGTGGCGGGCATCTGGCGGAAAATGCACTCTTCAACGGCCAGGTTAAACCAGGGATCGTGAGAGTCAGAGATAAGCAGGCGTAGTGTGGTCATGGTCGATTTCCTTTCTTTGAATTACTCTTTTTTCTCGTTGTCTTCTTCCTGTACCGGTTTGTTGGCGGTCAGCAGGAAAGGGGATTGCTGCCAGCGGGTACGCTTGCCTTGCAATAATGTACGTGTGAGGACTACACCAATAGCCAGTGACAGAAGCAGCATCAGGCGTAAGATGTTGGTGGTGTTGTCTACCTGCTTCGCTTCGGTGGCAAGCGTGTGGGTATCCAACGTCAGGCGCAGATAACCCAGCGGGCCGTTTCTCCCCTGAATGGGCTCAACGATTTGCTGATTAAAATAGCCCCCGGCTTTTTTGCCATCGAGTGCCAGCCGGTCACGGACATCGACACTCTCACCAGTGCGGGTAATCAGATCGCCCTGCTCATCGTACACGCCCGCATCCAGAATACGGCTACTCTCCGTCAACTGTGTGAGCACCGTTTTAATGCGCTTTTCATCCGGCGTTTCGGTACGCATCAGCGGGGCGACGTTTAACGCAACCTGGCGAGCCAGCGTGCGGGCCAGCTCTTCGAGCTGCGGATTACGCTGCTGCTGGTGGCTTTGACTGAACCAGGATGCGCCCTGCATCAGCGCGACGAGCAGCGCAAGGCAGGACAATACAATCACTGCACGATGAAGTCGGAATTTCAGTTTTGTGCGAGCCATATTCCACCTGCTGAAAATTTGAGACTTAATGTTGCCAGAAGCGCTGGTTACAGGGTAGCCTCATGCGTTATTTTCCCCTGATGATTCCGACCCGAACGATTTTACAGGAGCTTTAATGCCTAACATTACCTGGTGCGATCTACCTGAAGATGTCTCTCTGTGGCCAGGTCTGCCCCTCTCTTTAAGCGGTGATGAAGTCATGCCGCTGGATTACCACGCGGGCCGCAGTGGCTGGCTGCTGTACGGTCGTGGGCTGGATAAACAACGTTTAACGCAATACCAGAGCAAACTGGGCGCGGCGATGGTGATCGTGGCGGCGTGGTGCGTTGAGGATTATCAGGTGATTCGTCTGGCGGGCTCGTTAACGCCGCGTGCGGCAAAACTGGCGCATGATGCCAAACTGGATGTTGCCCCGTTGGGTAAAATTCCGCATTTGCGCACGCCGGGTTTGCTGGTGATGGACATGGATTCAACGGCTATCCAGATCGAATGCATTGATGAAATTGCCAAACTGGCCGGGACCGGTGAAATGGTTGCCGAAGTCACCGAACGTGCGATGCGCGGCGAGCTGGATTTTACCGCCAGCCTGCGCAGCCGCGTGGCGACGCTGAAGGGGGCTGATGCCAACATTCTGCACCAGGTACGCGAAACATTGCCGCTGATGCCTGGCCTGACTCAGCTGGTGTTAAAACTGGAAACGCTCGGCTGGAAAGTGGCTATCGCTTCCGGCGGGTTTACCTTCTTTGCCGATTATCTGCGTAACAAACTGCGCCTGACGGCAGCTGTAGCGAATGAGCTGGAGATCATGGACGGTAAATTCACCGGCAACGTGATCGGCGATATTGTTGATGCGCAGTACAAAGCCAGTACTCTGACCCGCCTGGCGCAAGAATATGAGATCCCGATGGCGCAGACGGTGGCGATCGGCGACGGTGCCAACGATCTGCCGATGATCAAAACGGCCGGGCTGGGCATTGCGTATCATGCGAAACCGAAAGTGAATGAAAAGACGGAGATTACTATCCGTCACGCTGACCTGATGGGCGTGTTCTGCATTCTCTCCGGCAGCATGAACCAGAAATAATGAGGTAAAACGTGGCAAAAGCTCCTAAACGCGCCTTTGTTTGTAATGAATGTGGGGCCGATTACCCGCGCTGGCAGGGGCAATGCAGCGCCTGTCAGGCCTGGAACACCATAACCGAGGTGCGCCTTGCCGCGTCGCCAACGGTGGCGCGCAACGAGCGACTCAGCGGTTATGCCGGAAATGCGGGCGTCGCAAAAGTGCAGAAGCTCTCTGACATCAGCCTTGAGGAACTGCCGCGTTTTTCCACCGGATTTAAAGAGTTCGACCGCGTGCTGGGCGGTGGTGTGGTACCCGGCAGCGCCATACTGATTGGCGGTAACCCCGGCGCGGGTAAATCAACGCTGCTGTTGCAAACGCTGTGCAGGCTCGCCGAGCAGATGAAAACCCTGTACGTCACCGGCGAAGAGTCGCTGCAACAGGTGGCGATGCGCGCGCATCGACTTGGCCTGCCGACGGCAAACCTGAACATGCTGTCTGAAACCAGTATCGAACAAATTTGCCTGATTGCGGAAGAAGAACAGCCGAAGCTGATGGTGATCGACTCCATTCAGGTGATGCATATGGCGGACATTCAGTCTTCGCCGGGCAGCGTGGCGCAGGTGCGTGAAACCGCGGCTTACCTGACGCGCTTTGCCAAAACGCGCGGCGTAGCGATTGTGATGGTCGGCCACGTTACCAAAGACGGCTCGTTGGCCGGGCCGAAGGTGCTGGAGCACTGTATTGACTGCTCGGTGTTGCTCGACGGTGACGCCGATTCCCGATTTCGCACTCTGCGTAGCCATAAAAACCGCTTTGGCGCGGTGAATGAGCTGGGCGTCTTCGCTATGACCGAACAGGGGCTACGCGAAGTCAGCAACCCGTCTGCAATCTTCTTAAGCCGTGGTGATGAAGTCACTTCCGGTAGTTCGGTGATGGTGGTCTGGGAAGGTACGCGCCCGCTGCTGGTAGAGATTCAGGCGCTGGTCGACCACTCAATGATGGCGAACCCACGTCGCGTGGCGGTTGGTCTGGAACAAAACCGTCTGGCGATTCTGCTGGCGGTGTTACATCGCCATGGCGGTTTGCAGATGGCGGATCAGGACGTGTTCGTCAATGTGGTGGGTGGCGTAAAAGTCACTGAAACCAGCGCCGACCTGGCGTTGCTGCTGGCGATGGTTTCCAGCTTACGCGACAGACCGCTACCGCAGGATCTGGTGGTCTTTGGTGAAGTGGGGCTGGCGGGAGAAATCCGCCCAGTGCCCAGCGGTCAGGAGCGTATTTCGGAAGCGGCGAAGCACGGCTTTCGCCGGGCGATTGTTCCTGCCGCCAACGTACCGAAAAAAGTGCCGGAAGGGATGCAGGTCTTTGGCGTTAAGAAGCTTGCTGATGCGTTAAGCGTGTTTGATGACTTATAATTCTCTGTATGCACTGATGTTGTATAATTTCCAGGATGGCGACGCAATGCGTCTTATCCGGCCTACGGATTGATGTTGTAGGCCTGATAAGCGCAGCGCCATCAGGCATTGTTACATGTTTTTTCAGCAGGAGGCTCTTGTGTCATTTGATTATCTGAAAACCGCCATTAAGCAAAAGGGCTGTACCCTGCAACAGGTGGCGGATGCCAGTGGCATGACCAAGGGATATCTAAGCCAACTGCTGAATGCCAAAATCAAAAGCCCCAGCGCGCAAAAGCTGGAGGCGTTGCACCGTTTTCTCGGACTGGAGTTTCCGCGTCAGCAGAAAAATATCGGTGTGGTATTCGGTAAGTTTTATCCGCTGCATACCGGCCATATCTATCTTATCCAGCGCGCCTGTAGCCAGGTAGATGAACTGCATATCATTATGGGCTATGACGACACGCGCGATAGAAGCCTGTTTGAAGACAGCGCCATGTCACAACAACCCACGGTTCCCGATCGTCTGCGTTGGCTGTTGCAGACCTTCAAATATCAGAAAAACATCCGTATCCATGCCTTCAATGAGGAAGGCATGGAGCCTTATCCGCACGGTTGGGATGTGTGGAGCAACGGCATCAAAACGTTTATGCAGGAGAAAGGGATCCAGCCAAACTGGATCTACACCTCTGAAGAATCTGATGCTCCGCAATATCTTGAACATCTGGGCATTGAAACGGTACTGGTTGATCCCAAACGGACGTTTATGAGCATCAGCGGCGGGCAAATCCGTGAGAACCCGTTTCGCTACTGGGAATATATCCCGACTGAAGTGAAGCCGTTTTTCGTGCGCACCGTGGCGATCCTCGGCGGGGAGTCGAGCGGTAAATCGACGCTGGTGAATAAGCTCGCCAATATCTTCAACACCACCAGTGCGTGGGAATATGGGCGTGATTACGTCTTTTCCCATTTGGGTGGTGATGAGATGGCGTTACAATATTCCGACTACGATAAAATCGCTCTGGGACAAGCGCAATACATTGATTTTGCAGTTAAGTATGCAAATAAAGTGGCGTTCATCGACACCGATTTCGTGACCACTCAGGCTTTCTGCAAAAAATATGAAGGGCGTGAACACCCGTTTGTGCAGGCGTTGATTGATGAGTATCGCTTTGACCTGGTGATCCTGCTGGAAAACAACACCCCGTGGGTGGCAGATGGCTTGCGCAGCCTTGGCAGCTCAGTTGACAGAAAAGCGTTTCAGACGCTGCTGGTCGAGATGCTGCAGGAGAACAATATCAATTTTGTGCACGTTCAGGACCCGGACTACGATGGTCGCTTCCTGCGCTGCGTGGAGTTGGTGAAAGAGTTGATGGGCGAACAGAGATAGTTTAAATGCCGGATGGCGCTGCGATTATCCGGCCTACAAGTCGCACTAACCTCGTAGGCCAGATAAAGCATCACGCCAGCATCCGGCGCTTAGCGCTAATTACTTAGAAATACGCTTGTACTTGATACGCTTCGGCTCCAGCGCATCCGCACCCAGCGTGCGTTTCTTGTACTCTTCGTATTCGGTAAAGTTACCTTCGAAGAATTCCACCTTACCTTCATCCTGATAATCCAGGATGTGGGTCGCGATACGGTCAAGGAACCAACGGTCGTGCGAGATAACCATCGCGCAGCCCGGGAACTCCAGCAGGGCGTTTTCCAGCGCGCGCAGGGTTTCGATATCCAGGTCGTTGGTCGGTTCATCGAGCAGCAGCATGTTGCCGCCAACCTGCAGCAGCTTCGCCAGGTGCAGACGACCACGCTCACCGCCGGACAGTTCGCCGACGCGTTTGCCCTGATCCACACCTTTGAAGTTAAAGCGGCCTACGTAGGCGCGGCTTGGCATTTCGGTGTTGCCGATACGCATGATATCCAGCCCGCCGGACACTTCTTCCCACACGGTTTTGCTGTTGTCCATGGCATCACGGAACTGGTCAACAGACGCCAGCTTCACGGTTTCACCCAGCTCAATGGTGCCGCTATCAGGCTGTTCCTGACCGGACATCATGCGGAACAGGGTGGATTTACCTGCACCGTTCGGGCCGATGATACCGACAATTGCCCCTTTTGGTACTGAGAAGCTCAAATCGTCAATCAGTACGCGATCGCCGTAGGATTTACGTAGATTGGTCACTTCAACGACTTTATCACCCAGACGAGGTCCTGGCGGAATAAACAGTTCGTTGGTTTCGTTACGTTTCTGGTATTCGGTGTTGTTCAGCTCTTCAAAGCGTGCCAGACGGGCTTTGCCCTTAGACTGACGGCCTTTCGCGCCCTGACGAACCCACTCCAGCTCTTTCTCAATGGATTTACGGCGAGCCGCTTCCTGAGAGGCTTCCTGGGCCAGACGCTGATCTTTCTGCTCCAGCCAGGAGGAGTAATTGCCTTCCCACGGAATGCCTTCGCCGCGGTCAAGTTCCAGGATCCAGCCGGCAACGTTGTCGAGGAAGTAACGGTCGTGGGTAATCGCCACCACGGTGCCTTCAAAGTCATGCAGGAAGCGTTCCAGCCACGCGACGGATTCGGCATCCAGGTGGTTAGTCGGTTCGTCGAGCAGCAGCATGTCTGGTTTTTCCAGCAGCAGGCGGCACAGCGCGACGCGGCGGCGTTCACCACCGGAGAGCTTCTCAATTTTGGCATCCCAGTCCGGTAGACGCAGGGCATCGGCGGCGCGTTCGAGCTGTACATTCAGATTATGACCGTCGTGCGCCTGAATGATCTCTTCAAACTTGCCCTGTTGCGCGGCCAGCTTATCGAAGTCAGCGTCCGGTTCGGCGTACTTCGCGTACACTTCATCCAGGCCTTTCAGCGCGTTAACCACTTCGGCAACCGCTTCTTCAACGGATTCGCGAACGGTATGTTCCGGGTTCAGTTTCGGTTCCTGCGGCAGGTAACCGATTTTAATGCCAGGCTGTGGGCGAGCTTCCCCTTCGATATCGGTATCAATACCAGCCATGATGCGCAGCAGGGTAGATTTACCCGCACCGTTCAGACCGAGTACACCGATTTTGGCGCCAGGGAAGAAGCTCAGTGAGATGTTTTTAAGAATATGACGTTTCGGCGGAACGACTTTGCCGACACGATGCATGGTATAAACGAATTGAGCCACGTGGACTTCGCCTCTTTTATAGTGATGAGTAGAGTTTTCAAAGGCGAAGTGTAGCCTTTTTCATTGCTCAATCCCAGCCAGCAGATCTCACTCGCAACAAAAGTAAAAAAGTGTCCGTGACGTGGCGCATTCTGCAATGTCTGGTTAGCATGAATGAATTAAGCGGCACGATGCTGCACAGACGTAAACGACAAGAGGAAGAGCTTGTGGACAAAGCCAAACAATTTACCTGGCGCCTGCTGGCTGCCAGCGTATGTCTGCTGACGGTCAGTCAAGTAGCGCGAGCGGATTCCCTGGATGAGCAGCGCAATCGCTATGCGCAAATTAAGCAGGCCTGGGATAACCGACAGATGGATGTCGTCGAGCAGATGATGCCTGGCCTGAAGAACTATCCTCTGTATCCGTATCTGGAATATCGCCAGATTACTGACGATCTGATGAATCAGCCGACCATTACCGTCACCAATTTTGTGCGCGCCAACCCGACGCTGCCGCCCGCGCGTACTTTGCAATCGCGTTTCGTGAATGAACTGGCGCGCCGCGAAGACTGGCGTGGGCTGCTGGCGTTCAGTCCGGAAAAACCGGGCACCACCGAAGCGCAATGTAACTATTACTTCGCGAAATGGAGTACCGGACAAACTGAAGAAGCCTGGCAGGGGGCGAAAGAACTGTGGCTGAGCGGAAAAAGTCAGCCGAACGCCTGTGACAAATTATTCGGCGTATGGCGGGCTTCAGGCACCCAGGATCCGCTGGCGTATCTGGAGCGTATTCGTCTGGCGATGAAAGCCGGGAATACCGGGCTGGTCACGGCGTTGGCCGGACAGATGCCCGCAGAATATCAAACCATCGCTTCAGCGATCATCGCGCTGGCCAACGATCCGAATTCGGTAATGACCTTTGCGCGGACAACCGGAGCAACAGATTTTACGCGCCAGATGGCGGCGGTGGCTTTTGCCAGCGTGGCGCGTCAGGATGCGGAAAACGCCCGCCTGATGATCCCCTCGCTGGTGCAGGCGCAGCAGCTGAATGACGAGCAAACCCAGGAGCTGCGCGATATTGTTGCCTGGCGCCTGATGGGTAATGATGTGACCGACGAGCAGGCCAAATGGCGCGATGATGCCATTATGCGCTCGAATTCCACAACGCTTGTGGAGCGGCGTGTGCGCATGGCGCTGGGAACCGGCGATCGCCGTGGCCTGAATACCTGGCTGGCGCGTCTGCCAATGGAAGCCAAAGAAAAAGATGAGTGGCGCTACTGGCAAGCGGATCTGCTGCTGGAGCGCGGACGCGATGCGGAAGCCAAAGAGATCCTGCACCAACTCATGCAGCAGCGCGGTTTCTATCCGATGGTGGCGGCACAGCGCCTGGGCGAAGAGTACGTGCTGAAAGTGGATAAAGCGCCGGACAACGTTGACTCTACGCTAACTCAGGGGCCAGAAATGGCGCGCGTACGCGAGCTAATGTACTGGAACATGGACAATACCGCGCGCAGTGAGTGGGCGAATCTGGTCACCAGCCGTACCAAGTCCGAGCAGGCTCAGTTGGCGCGTTACGCGTTCAACAATCACTGGTGGGATCTAAGCGTACAGGCGACGATCGCCGGTAAGCTGTGGGATCATCTGGAAGAGCGTTTCCCTCTGGCCTACAAGGATCTGTTTACCCGCTATACCAGCGGCAAGGATATTCCGCCAAGCTATGCGATGGCGATAGCACGTCAGGAAAGCGCCTGGAATCCAAAGGTGAAATCGCCGGTTGGCGCCAGCGGACTGATGCAGATTATGCCGGGCACGGCGACGCATACGGTGAAAATGTTCTCGATTCCAGGTTACAGCAGCCCGAGCCAGCTACTGGATCCTGATACCAACATCAACATTGGTACCAGCTATTTACAGTATGTGTATCAGCAATTCGGCAATAACCGCATTTTTGCATCGGCGGCTTATAACGCCGGACCGGGGCGCGTTCGTACCTGGCTTGGCAATAGCGCGGGCCGTATCGATGCCGTCGCGTTTGTCGAGAGCATTCCGTTCTCAGAAACGCGGGGCTATGTGAAGAACGTGCTGGCTTACGATGCGTACTATCGCTATTTCCTCGGCGATCAACCGGAATTGATGAGCGACGCAGAATGGCAACGTCGTTACTGATCGTGTCGGTTGTGTTATGCTATTGTACTCGTTAAAGAGTACAAAGGGGGAAGCAAGCACGCTTCCCCCCGCAACGATGGCGATAACTTATGACTCAGCAATCACCCTATTCAGCAGAGATGGCAGAACAGCGTCACCAGGAGTGGTTACGTTTTGTCGATCTGCTTAAACACGCCTATGAACAAGACTTACACCTGCCGCTGCTCAACTTGATGTTAACGCCGGATGAGCGCGAAGCGTTGGGCACGCGCGTGCGGATCATAGAAGAGCTGCTGCGCGGCGAGATGAGCCAGCGCGAGCTGAAAAATGAGCTTGGGGCGGGGATTGCCACCATTACGCGGGGTTCAAACAGCCTCAAATCCGCACCGGTGGATCTGCGTCATTGGCTGGAGCAGGTGTTGCTCGGGAAAAATTGATCCGCCGGATGTGGCTTTGCCTTATCCGGCCTACGATTGAACATCCGGCACAATGCTATAAATACACCGCGTTATGAAACGGACTGAGCGCCAGAATCACCGCCTGGTGGTAGACGCTTGAGCGCGTCAGCTTGCCCGCGGTAAAGACACCGATTGCGCCCTCTTTACGGCCGATCTCGTCAATGCCCGTGTACTGCGACATTACCGGGCCGAGCGCTTCACCCAGGCGTACTCTGTCGAGAATGACAGCAGGCAATGGCAACGTGGCTGAACGGGCTTCACCGCGCTGGACGCCGTTATCAATCACCACCCAACTGAAGGTGGCGTCATCGTCGATTCCCGCTTCAATCGCGACCCAGAAATCAGCCTGCGGGTGCAGACGACGCGCGTTATCAACGCGATTTCGTGCGCCAGTGCGCGTTTCCTGGCTTCCGAAAGGCTGTTCCGGCACGCCACTCTCGACGGCGACGGGTTCAATATGGCAGGATCCTTCCCCGAAAATCTCTTCAAATGCCCGCAGAATTGCCTGAATTTTGGCAGGATTGGTGGTCGCAGAGATAACCTTGTGCATAATTAAGCTCAGTTTGAAAATTCATCGCAGAGTCTACTCAAAGTACGACGAGTATATAACGGAAAAAAAGCATGTTACAGGTATACCTTGTTCGCCATGGCGAAACGCAGTGGAACGCCGAGCGACGTATTCAAGGCCAGTCAGACAGCCCACTGACCGCTAAAGGTGAGCAGCAAGCCATGCAGGTGGGTGAACGCGCCCGCTCGTTTGGTATTACGCATGTCATCAGTAGCGATTTAGGTCGTACACGACGCACCGCAGAAATCATCGCCCAGGCCTGCGGCTGTGATATCACCTATGACTCTCGTTTGCGCGAACTGAATATGGGCGTGCTGGAGCAACGCCATATCGATACGTTGACGCCGGAGGAAGAGGGCTGGCGTCGCCAGTTGGTGAACGGTACGGTGGATGGTCGTATTCCTGAAGGGGAATCGATGCAGGAACTGAGCGATCGCGTTAACGCGGCGCTGGCATCCTGTCTGGAACTGCCGCCGGGGAGTCGTCCGCTGCTGGTCAGTCATGGTATCGCGCTGGGTTGCCTGGTGAGTACGATTCTGGGATTACCAGCATGGGCTGAACGTCGCCTGCGTCTGCGCAACTGTTCTATTTCTCGCGTCGATTATCAGGAAAGTTTGTGGCTGGCGCCGGGATGGGTCGTTGAAACGGCAGGGGACATCTCTCATCTGGACGCCCCTGCGTTGGATGAACTGCAGCGTTAGCGGCGAATCGGAATCAGGAATTCGCAGCGCAGGTTGATCGGGCGATCTCCCGCTTTGGCATCTTCTGCCGGGTAGTATCGCTCGATATCCTGCCCTTTACGGCGCGTCAGGTTCAGCATTGGCATGCATGTGCCGTAAACCGTCAGGATAAACTCCTGCACGCCCGTCCCCAGACCCTCATAGGTAAACATCACATATTCGCCGCCCTGTAACAGGATGGGTTGCGCCGACTGCACGTATCCGTTGGCCTGCTCTGGTGTGAGCGCGGTGGTATAAAACACTTCCTGTTCGTCATCTTTCTCAATGCTGGGGCGCGTTTCATTGAGTCCGTACAGAACCTGCGGGATCGCAGGAGCATGAGCAAGGAAGTCGCGCCAGAACTGGATCCGCATTTCATGACGGAAATCTGAAATCTGCTCAAGCGAGCAGGAATAACTCTGCGTGGTACCCAGCAGTGGTGTATCTTCCAGCGTTACGAATTCATGCGCTGGCATGGCAAATTCCCCGAGGCGCATCGGCGGGCGAATACCGAAAGCGCTCCATTCCGGTGAACGACGATACAGCGCAGGCGTCTGAGAAAACTGTTTCTTGAACGCGCGGGTAAAGGTTTGTTGAGAGTCAAAGCGATACTGCAGGGCGATGTCCAGTATTGGACGCGCAGTCAGGCGTAGCGCCACTGCGGACTTCGATAAACGACGGGCGCGGATATAGGCGCCAATAGCATGGCCCGTCACGTCCTTGAACATTCTCTGCAGATGCCACTTGGAATAGCCTGCTTTTGCCGCCACATTGTCAAGCGACAAAGGCTGATCCAGATGGCCTTCCAGCCAGATTAAGAGGTCGCGAATAATGCCAGCCTGATCCATAAAATATCCTCATCCTTTCAACAACGAGTACCTGACGTCAGGTATGAGGATAATAGCATTTTTTGCTGTTTTAGCATTCAGTGTTTTTTTTGCTCATAAATGCTTTTTTCGAACATACGAAAGCGTGATTATTGTAATCCTGTGATCTGTATACGTTTTATCTTAGAATGTCGAATAATTGCACAGAGTAACTTTTAAAAATGGTAACAATATGAAATATAAGAGCTTAATCATTTCCTCAATTCTGCTGATGATGGCGCAGGTTGCCCATGCGGAGCAGATTGGATCTGTCGATACCGTGTTCAAAATGTTTGGACCGGATCATAAAATTGTGGTCGAGGCATTTGATGATCCTGATGTCACCAATGTGACCTGCTACGTGAGTCGGGCGAAGACCGGCGGCATCAAAGGTGGGCTGGGGCTGGCGGAAGATACCTCCGATGCCGCCATTTCCTGTCAGCAGGTGGGGCCAGTAGAACTGAGCGACAGAATCAAGAACGGCAAAGCGCAGGGCGAAGTGGTCTTTAAGAAACGGACATCGCTGGTGTTTAAATCTTTACAGGTCGTGCGTTTTTACGATGCGAAACGCAACACGCTGGCCTATCTGGCCTATTCCGATAAGGTGGTTGATGGATCGCCCAAAAATGCTATCAGCGCGGTACCCATCATGCCGTGGCAGCGATAACAGGTAGGCAAAATGCAACAGGCGCTGATTTGGTTGGTTGAGGACGAGCAGGGGATTGCGGATACGCTTATCTACATGCTGCAGCAGGAAGGTTTTAGCGTCGAAGCGTTTGAGCGCGGGTTACCCGTGTTGGAAAAATCTCGCCAGCGATGCCCTGATGCGATCGTTCTGGATGTCGGGCTGCCGGATATCAGTGGTTTTGAACTGTGTCGACGCTTGCTGGAACGCCACCCGGCATTACCGATCCTCTTTCTGACCGCACGCAGCGATGAGGTGGATCGCCTGCTGGGACTGGAAATTGGCGCGGATGACTATGTTGCCAAGCCTTTCTCGCCGCGCGAGGTGTGCGCCCGCGTGCGTACGCTGCTGCGGCGGGTGCAAAAATTCTCCGCGCCTTCATCAACGACGCGCTGTGGGGATTTCGAACTTAATGAGCTGGCCGCGCAGATTACCTGGTTCGGTACGTCGTTAAACCTGACGCGCTATGAATTTCTGTTGCTGAAAACGCTGCTGATGTCGCCGGGGCGCATTTACTCTCGCCAGCAGTTGATGGATTCGGTCTGGGCCGATGCGCAGGACACCTTTGACAGAACGGTTGATACCCACATCAAAACGCTGCGCGCCAAGCTGCGGGCGATCAATCCTGAGCTTTCCCCCATCAATACGCATCGCGGTATGGGATATAGCCTGAGGAGCGTCTGATGCGCATTGGCATGCGTTTGCTGCTCGGCTATTTTCTGATTGTTGCCGTCGCTGCCTGGTTCGTTCTGTCGATCTTTGTGCAGGAAATTAAGCCAGGCGTCCGTCGAGCGACTGAAGGCACATTGATTGATACCGCCACGCTGCTGGCTGCGCTGGCGCGTGATGACTTACTCTCTGACACCCCCGCCAACGGCAAGCTGGCGCAGGCCTTTTCGCAACTGAATAACCGCCCATTCCGCGCCAATATCAGCGGCATTAACAAAGTCCGTAATGAATACCATGTCTACATGACGGACGCGCAGGGCAAGGTGGTGTTTGATTCCGCTAATAAAGCCGTTGGCGAAGATTATTCCCGTTGGAACGACGTATGGTTAACGTTACGCGGGCAATACGGCGCTCGTAGCACGCCGCAAACCCCGGACGATCCGGAAAGTTCGGTGATGTACGTTGCCGCGCCGATCGTTGACGGTGGGCGTATTATCGGGGTGCTGAGCGTCGGTAAGCCGAATGCAGCGATGGCGCCGGTAATTAAACGCAGTGAACGGCGGATGCTGTGGGCCAGCGCCGTATTGCTGGGCATCGCCTTAGTGATTGGCGTCGGGATGGTATGGTGGATAAATCGCTCGATTGCCCGGCTGGCACGTTATGCCGACTCCGTTACCGAGAATCGCCCCGTCCCATTGCCCGATTTAGGCAGCAGCGAGCTGCGTAAACTGGCGCAGGCGCTGGAAAGTATGCGTCTGAAGCTGGAGGGCAAGAATTATATTGAGCAATATGTGTATGCGTTAACGCATGAACTGAAAAGCCCGTTGGCGGCCATTCGCGGTGCAGCTGAAATTTTGCGCGAAGGGCCTCCGCCTGACGTAGTGGCACGTTTCACCGAGAATATTTTGACGCAGAATGCCCGCATGCAGGCGCTGGTCGAAACTCTGCTACGCCAGGCGCGACTGGAGAATCGACAGGACATTACGTTGACGCCCGTGGCGGTAGATGCACTTTTTACCCAGCTTAACGAGGCGCGTAGCGTGCAACTGGTCGCAAAAAACATCACGCTTACCATTGTACCTTCATCGCTGACGGTTGCCGCCGATGCCGCACTGTTGGAGCAAGCGTTGGGTAATCTACTGGATAACGCCATCGATTTTACGCCGGAGAACGGGGCAATTGTATTGAGCGCGCATCCGCAGGAGGACCGCGTCACAATTCAGGTCAGTGATAACGGCAGTGGCATACCTGACTTTGCGTTGCCGCGCATTTTTGATCGCTTCTATTCGCTGCCCCGCGAGAATGGGCATAAGAGTAGTGGGCTGGGGCTGGCGTTTGTCAGTGAGGTTGCGCGATTGCATCGAGGTGACGTGACGTTATGCAACCGACCAGAAGGCGGGGCGCAGGCCTCGTTTACACTTCACCGTTACTTCACATAACTTCAAATTCCCCGCACATAGCTGTTTTACCTTGCTGATATTGCAAAGGAGAACGCTATGTTTAAATCCCCCCTGTTTTGGAAAATCGTCACCTTAGGTGGCGCTATGCTGCTGCTGTTAATTCCACTGACGATGGTCAGGCAGATTATTGTTGAGAGGTCGGACTATCGTAGTGAGGTAGAAGATGCTATCCGACAGAGCACCAGCGGACCGCAAAAGGTGGTAGGCCCGCTGATTGCCGTCCCGGTGACGGAACTGTATACCGAGCTGGAAGGTGACAAACAGATCCCGCGAAAGCGGAGCTACATCCACTTCTGGTTGCCGGAATCGCTGGTTGTTGAGGGTAACCAGAACGTTGAAGCGCGTAAGATAGGTATTTATGAAGGACAGGTCTGGCACAACGATTTATCGGTGAAGGCCGAGTTTAATGCTGAACGGTTGAGCGATTTAAACCATCCCAATGTCAGCGTCGGCAAACCGTTTATTGTGGTTGGCGTGGGCGATGCGCGCGGGATTGGCGTGGTAAATACGCCACAGGTCAATGGAACGTCGTTGGCGGTTGAGCCGGGGACGGGGCTGGATGGACGTGCTCAGGGGATCCACATTCCGCTACCGGATGCCGGCTGGGCGGAAAAAAATCTCAGCGTCGTGTTGTCGCTTAATCTGAGTGGAACCGGTGATTTTTCTGTCGTCCCGGTTGGTCGTAATAGCGAAATGACTGTAACCAGCAACTGGCCACATCCTAATTTCCTCGGTGATTTTCTTCCGGCTAAGCGTGAAGTCAGTGAATCTGGGTTTAAGGCGCAATGGCAAAGTAGCTGGTTCGCGAATAATCTGGGAGAACGCTTCGGCGATGAGAAGATTGGATGGCTGGGGATGCCCGCATTTAGCGTCGCTGTGGCTACGCCTGCGGATCAGTATCAACTGACAGATCGGGCGACAAAGTATGCCATTTTATTGATTACACTGACTTTCATGTCTTTCTTTGTGCTCGAGAGTATGACCAGCCTGCGTCTGCACCCGATGCAATATCTGTTGGTGGGATTATCACTGGTGATGTTCTATTTGTTGTTATTGGCGCTGTCGGAGCATGTGGGTTTTACTGCCGCGTGGATTGTCGCCAGCCTGGTTGGCGCGCTGATGAACGGCGTGTATTTACAGGCGATACTACAGGGATGGCGTAACAGTCTGTTTTTTACCGCAGCATTGCTGGGATTGGATGGCGTGATGTGGGTGCTGCTGCGTTCACAGGACAGCGCGTTACTGCTGGGAACGGGTGTGCTGTTACTGGCGCTTTGTGGGGTCATGTTCCTGACGCGTCATCTTGACTGGCACGCGCTTGCACAGCCAAAGCCCAAAAAGGAGAACGCAACTGAGGATGATGAATTACGGTTGTGGAAATAGGGGCGTAGTGAAATGAAAAACGGCGCATAAGGCGCCGTTTTTATACCAGTCAGGATGACATTAATCCTGCAGGTCGCCGCAGAAACGGTAACCTTCACCGTGAATGGTAGCGATGATTTCTGGTGTATCCGGCGTGGATTCGAAGTGCTTACGAATACGGCGGATTGTTACGTCAACGGTACGGTCATGCGGCTTCAGTTCGCGACCGGTCATTTTTTTCAGCAGTTCTGCGCGAGACTGGATCTTGCCCGGATTCTCGCAGAAGTGAAGCATGGCACGGAATTCGCTACGTGGCAGTTTATACTGCTCGCCGTCAGGGCCAATCAGAGAGCGGCTATTGATGTCCAGCTCCCAGCCATTGAACTTGTAGCTTTCGACGCTACGACGCTCTTCGCTCACTGTGCCCAGATTCATGGTACGGGACAGCAGGTTACGAGCACGGATAGTCAGTTCGCGTGGGTTAAACGGCTTGGTGATGTAATCGTCAGCGCCGATTTCGAGGCCGAGAATTTTATCGACTTCGTTATCACGGCCCGTCAGGAACATCAGTGCAACGTTAGCTTGTTCGCGAAGTTCGCGCGCTAACAGCAGGCCATTTTTACCTGGCAGATTGATATCCATAATCACAAGGTTGATGTCATATTCAGAGAGGATCTGATGCATTTCCGCGCCATCTGTCGCCTCGAATACATCATAGCCTTCCGCTTCGAAAATGCTTTTCAACGTGTTACGTGTTACTAACTCGTCTTCAACGATAAGAATGTGCGGGGTCTGCATGTTTGCTACCTAAATTGCCAACTAAATCGAAACAGGAAGTACAAAAGTCCCTGACCTGCCTGATGCATGTCGTAAATTAACATGATCGGCGTAACATGACTAAAGTACGTAATTGCGTTCTTGATGCACTTTCCATCAACGTCAACAACATCATTAGCTTGGTCGTGGGCACTTTCCCTCTGGACCCGACAGTGTCAAAAACGGCTGTCATCCTAACCATTTTAACAGCAACATAACAGGCTAAGACGTACCGGACACCCAATAAAACTACGCTTCGTTGACATATATCAAGTTCAATTGTAGCACGTTAACAGTTTGATGAAATCAACGTATCTAAATGGTAGCTTTCATCACAAAATTGCAATATTACAACTAGTTGCACGCGCTAATTAATAAATGTAATGAATCCAATCTATGAGAACCATTCTAAATCAAATTATCATGGATAAACAGAAGGATATGCAACTTCTGTTAACATAAAAAGCAATAGTACATGCAGGAAATAGTTTAGCATTTTTTACTGAATGTGAAATGCTTTTTCAGTGATTTCTGTTAAAAATATGTAAATTCGCGCTGCGTAATATGTTGATGCACATCACATAATTATCTACAGGCCGGTTAAAAAGAGTATCAAAATGCGTTTAACAATTATTCTGGTTGCTCCAGCCAGAGCCGAAAATATTGGCGCGGCAGCTCGTGCTATGAAAACCATGGGATTCACGCAATTGCGGATCGTTGATAGCGAGGCTCATCTGGCGCCTGCGACGCGATGGGTGGCACATGGTTCAGGTGACATTATTGATAATATTAACGTTTTTCCAACGTTAGCCGATGCGTTGCACGACGTTGATTTTACCATTGCCACCACGGCGCGTAGTCGCGCGAAGTTCCATTATTACGCCACTCCGGTCGAGCTGGTTCCCCTGTTGCAGGAAAAATCAACGTGGATGGATCACGCCGCGTTGGTGTTCGGTCGTGAAGATTCAGGCCTGACAAACGAAGAGTTGGCGCTAGCGGATGTGCTAACCGGCGTGCCGATGGTGGCTGACTATCCTTCACTCAATTTGGGTCAGGCGGTGATGGTGTATTGCTATCAATTAGCAGGTTTAATACAACAACCGGCAAAAAACATTGAGGTGACGGATGAGCTTCAGCTGCAGGCGTTACGTGCCCGGGTTTTGCAATTATTAGCCACGTTGAACGTTTCTGACGACATTAAGTTGACGGACTGGCTGCAACAGCGAATGGGTCTGTTAGGACAGCGAGACACGGCAATGTTGCACCGTTTTTTACATGATATAGAAAAAAAACTAACAAAATAAAGTGTTGGTCTGTTTTTGTTGTGTGGTGTTTTATTCTGGTTTCAAGTGGGCGGGACACGCTGTATTGGTTGAAAGTAAAAGGGCAAGCAGTCGCTCGTGAACAAGTTTCGGAATGTGATCAATTTAAAAATTTATTGACTTAGGTCAGCAGATACTTTAACCCTAAAAGAATACAAGACAGGTCATAAATAATTACAGAGCACACAACATCATGAAACGCATCAGCATCACTATTACCACAACCATCACCATTACCACAGGTAACGGTGCGGGCTGACGCGTACAGGAAACACAAGAAAAAGCCCGCACCTAAACAGTGCGGGCTTTTTTTTCGACCAAAGGCAATGAGGTAAACCATGCGAGTGTTGAAGTTCGGCGGTACATCAGTGGCAAATGCAGAACGCTTTCTGCGGGTAGCCGATATTCTGGAAAGCAATGCCAGACAGGGGCAGGTCGCGACGGTTCTTTCTGCCCCCGCAAAAATTACCAACCATCTGGTGGCGATGATTGAGAAGACCATCGGTGGTCAGGATGCTTTAGCCAATATCAGCGACGCCGAACGTATTTTCTCTGAGCTGTTGGCGGGTTTGGCCGCCGCGCAGCCGGGTTTTCCGCTGGCTCCGCTCAAAGCCTTTGTTGAACAAGAATTCGCCCAGATTAAACATGTCCTGCATGGCATCAGCCTGCTGGGACAGTGCCCGGACAGCATTAACGCTGCGCTTATTTGCCGTGGCGAAAAAATGTCGATCGCTATCATGGCAGGCCTGTTGGAAGCACGCGGTCATCACGTTACCGTTATCGATCCGGTCGAGAAATTGCTGGCGGTAGGCCATTACCTCGAATCTACCGTTGATATCGCCGAATCTACGCGCCGCATTGCCGCCAGTCGTATTCCAGCAGATCATATGATTTTGATGGCAGGCTTTACTGCCGGGAATGAAAAAGGTGAGTTGGTGGTGTTGGGGCGCAATGGCTCTGACTACTCTGCCGCTGTGCTGGCTGCCTGTTTACGCGCGGACTGTTGTGAGATCTGGACCGATGTCGACGGCGTATATACCTGCGATCCGCGCCAGGTACCCGATGCCCGACTGCTGAAGTCGATGTCTTATCAGGAAGCGATGGAGCTTTCTTACTTCGGCGCCAAAGTTCTGCATCCGCGCACCATTACCCCAATTGCCCAGTTCCAGATCCCGTGCCTGATTAAAAATACCGGCAATCCACAAGCGCCTGGCACGTTGATCGGCGCCAGCAGTGATGAAGACGATTTGCCGGTAAAAGGTATTTCTAACCTCAATAACATGGCGATGTTTAGCGTCTCCGGCCCTGGAATGAAAGGCATGGTAGGCATGGCGGCGCGCGTTTTTGCCGCGATGTCGCGTGCGGGCATCTCGGTGGTGCTGATCACGCAGTCTTCTTCTGAATACAGCATCAGCTTCTGCGTTCCGCAGGGCGACTGCGCGCGTGCGCAACGCGCGATGCAGGATGAATTCTATCTCGAACTGAAAGAAGGCCTGCTGGAGCCGCTGGCGGTGACTGAGCGTCTGGCGATCATCTCGGTTGTGGGTGATGGCATGCGCACGCTGCGCGGCATCTCGGCGAAATTCTTTGCCGCGCTGGCCCGCGCCAACATCAATATCGTGGCCATCGCCCAGGGGTCGTCTGAGCGTTCTATTTCGGTGGTGGTGAATAACGACGATGCCACCACTGGCGTACGCGTCACCCATCAGATGCTGTTCAACACCGACCAGGTGATTGAAGTGTTTGTCATTGGCGTAGGCGGGGTGGGTTCAGCACTGCTTGAGCAGCTCAAGCGCCAGCAAAGCTGGTTGAAGGGCAAACATATCGATCTGCGCGTGTGCGGTGTGGCGAACTCGAAGGCCTTGCTGACCAACGTCCATGGTTTGAATCTGGAAAACTGGCAGGCGGAACTGGAAAGCGCGAAAGAGCCATTCAACCTTGGGCGCTTAATTCGCCTGGTGAAAGAATATCATTTGCTTAATCCGGTGATCGTCGACTGTACGTCTAGCCAGGCGGTGGCGGATCAATATGCTGATTTTCTGCGCGAAGGCTTCCATGTGGTTACGCCGAACAAAAAGGCCAACACCTCGTCGATGGATTACTACCATCAGTTGCGTTTTGCCGCCGCGAAGTCCCGGCGTAAATTCCTCTACGACACCAACGTGGGCGCGGGCTTGCCGGTAATTGAAAACCTGCAAAACCTGCTCAGCGCAGGTGATGAACTACAGCGTTTCTCCGGCATTCTTTCCGGCTCGCTGTCATTTATTTTCGGCAAGCTGGATGAGGGGATGAGCTTCTCTCAGGCCACCACCCTGGCGCGTGAACTGGGTTACACCGAACCCGATCCGCGTGACGATCTTTCCGGCATGGATGTGGCACGTAAGCTGCTGATCCTCGCCCGTGAGACCGGTCGTGAGCTGGAGCTTTCAGACGTGGTCATTGAGCCAGTTCTGCCAAAAGAGTTTGATGATTCCGGTGATGTATCCGCGTTTATGGCGAAATTGCCGCAGCTGGATGACGTCTTTGCCGCGCGCGTGGCGAAAGCTCGTGATGAGGGAAAAGTATTGCGCTATGTTGGCAATATTGAAGAAGACGGCGTCTGTCGCGTGAAAATAGAGGCAGTAGACGGCAACGATCCGCTGTTCAAAGTGAAAAATGGTGAAAATGCGCTGGCGTTCTACAGCCATTACTATCAGCCATTACCGCTGGTGCTGCGCGGATACGGTGCGGGTAATGATGTCACCGCGGCAGGTGTATTTGCCGATCTTCTTCGCACCCTTTCATGGAAGTTAGGAGTCTGACATGGTGAGAGTTTATGCCCCGGCTTCCAGTGCCAATATGAGCGTCGGGTTTGATGTGCTCGGGGCGGCGGTAACCCCGGTAGACGGTTCGCTGTTGGGAGATGTGGTGTCCGTCGAGGCGGCAGACCAGTTCAGCCTGAACAACCTTGGGCGCTTTGCGAATAAGCTTCCGTCAGCGCCGCGGGAAAATATCGTCTACCAGTGCTGGGAGCGTTTTTGTCAGGAGCTGGGTAAAAGCGTTCCGGTGGCAATGACGCTGGAAAAAAATATGCCGATTGGTTCCGGGTTAGGCTCCAGCGCCTGTTCCGTTGTGGCCGCACTGGTGGCGATGAACGAATATTGCGGTAAACCGCTCAACGATACGCGACTGTTGGCGATTATGGGTGAACTGGAAGGGCGTATCTCCGGCAGTATTCACTACGATAATGTCGCCCCGTGCTTTTTGGGCGGCATGCAGTTAATGATCGAAGAAAACGGCATTATCAGCCAGCAGGTGCCAGGCTTTGATGAGTGGCTGTGGGTACTGGCGTATCCGGGGATTAAAGTGTCGACGGCAGAAGCGCGGGCGATTTTACCTGCGCAATATCGTCGTCAGGACTGTATTGCCCACGGGCGGCATCTGGCTGGGTTTATCCACGCCTGCTATTCCCGTCAGCCGGGGCTTGCCGCGAAGCTGATGAAAGATGTTATTGCTGAGCCGTACCGTACCCGCTTGCTGCCTGGCTTTAGTCAGGCGCGTCAGGCGGTAGCGGAAATCGGCGCGCTGGCCAGCGGCATTTCCGGATCAGGTCCGACGCTGTTCGCCTTATGCGATAAGCCGGATACGGCACAGCGCGTAGCAGACTGGCTGGGTAAAAATTACCTACAAAATCAGGAAGGCTTTGTTCATATTTGCCGGCTGGACACGGCGGGCGCACGGGTACTGGGATAATCAATGAAACTCTATAATCTGAAAGATCACAACGAACAGGTCAGCTTTGCGCAGGCCGTCACGCAAGGGCTTGGCAAGAATCAGGGATTGTTTTTTCCGCACGATCTGCCGGAATTTAGTCTGACAGAAGTGGATGAGATGCTGAACCAGGACTTCGTTAGCCGCAGCGCTAAGATCCTTTCCGCATTTATTGGCACGGAGATCCCACAAGAGATCCTGGAAGAGCGTGTGCGTGCGGCGTTTACCTTCCCGGCACCTGTCGCTCAGGTCGAAGGTGATGTCGGCTGTCTGGAGCTGTTCCATGGTCCGACACTGGCGTTTAAAGATTTTGGCGGGCGCTTTATGGCGCAAATGCTGACGCATATCAGCGGCGACAAACCGGTGACTATCCTGACTGCGACATCCGGAGACACCGGGGCAGCAGTTGCACATGCTTTTTATGGCCTGAAAAATGTGCGTGTGGTGATCCTCTACCCAAATGGCAAGATCAGTCCATTACAAGAAAAACTGTTTTGTACGCTGGGTGGCAATATTCAAACCGTTGCGATTGATGGTGACTTTGATGCCTGCCAGGCTCTGGTGAAACAGGCGTTTGATGATGAAGAGCTGAAGATGGCTCTGGGGCTGAATTCGGCTAACTCAATCAACATCAGCCGTCTGCTGGCGCAAATCTGTTACTACTTCGAGGCCGTGGCTCAACTGCCGCAGGAAGCGCGTAACCAACTGGTTATTTCTGTTCCCAGCGGTAACTTTGGCGACCTGACAGCCGGTCTGCTGGCGAAATCACTGGGCTTGCCGGTGAAGCGCTTTATTGCGGCAACTAACGTTAACGATACGGTTCCGCGCTTTCTTGCCGAAGGCGAGTGGGCGCCGAAAGCGACCCAGGCAACGTTGTCGAATGCGATGGATGTCAGCCAGCCAAACAACTGGCCGCGAGTGGAGGAACTGTTCCGCCGTAAAATATGGCGTCTGAATGAGCTGGGTTACGCCGCCGTTGACGATGCCACGACGCAGGACACGATGCGTGAGCTGCATGAGTTAGGCTACACCTCTGAACCGCATGCTGCGGTGGCATATCGTGTACTGCGTGACCAGTTGAACCCGGGCGAATATGGCCTGTTCCTTGGCACCGCACATCCGGCGAAATTTAAAGAAAGCGTTGAACAGATTCTGAATGTCACGCTGGATCTACCAAAAGAGCTGGCGGAACGTGCAGACTTACCGCTGCTCTCTCATCATTTGCCTGCTGATTTTGCGCAACTGCGTAAGCTGATGATGACCCGCAGTTAACGGTGGTGCCCGCTGGCGCTTTGCTTAGCGGGCCTACAAAACCTGTAGGCCGGATAAGGCGTTAGCCGCCATCCGGCATGTACACTACTGCTCGTGACGCTTGAACACCAGTTCACCTTTCCGTGATGCCTCTTCATCAAAGAAATAGCCTTCGCTGTTAAAAGCGGTCAACTGTTCTGGCTGTGTTAAGCGGTTTTCAATGATGTAGCGACTCATCAGGCCGCGCGCTTTCTTGGCATAGAAGCTGATGACTTTGAACTTGCCGTTCTTCTCGTCAAGGAAGACAGGCTTAATCAGCTCGGCATTGAGCTTTTTCGGCTTCACGGATTTAAAATACTCATCCGAAGCGAGATTAATCACCACGCTGTCGCCTTGCGCTTCCAGCGCTTCGTTAAGTTTATCGGTGATGGTATCTCCCCAGAACTGGTAGAGATCTTTACCCTTCGCATTGGCCAGACGAATGCCCATCTCCAGACGGTAGGGTTGCATCAAATCCAGCGGGCGCAGAACACCATACAGCCCGGACAGCATGCGTAAGTGCTGCTGAGCAAAATCGAAATCCGCCTCGCTGAAGGTTTCAGCCTGCAGTCCGGTATACACGTCGCCCTTGAATGCCAGAATAGCCTGGCGCGCATTTTCCGGGGTGAAGTCAGGCTGCCAGTCATGGAAACGGGTCGCGTTGAGATCCGCCAGCTTATCGCTAATTCCCATCAGCTTGCCGATCTGCGGCGCAGAGAGCTGACGCGCCACGTGGATTAACTGCTGGGAGTGGTCCAGCAGTTCAGGCTGCGTATGGCGTGTGGTAGCCAGCGGACTTTGGTAGTCGAGCGTTTTTGCAGGTGAAATCAGAATCAGCATATCCAGTCCTTGCAGGAAATTTACTGCGACTTTAGCAAAAAAAACGACAGAATTGATCGATGGTTGCGATTGCCGCGCTATCCGCGCGGCGTTTCATCCCAGCTTTCGGGCGCAAGCTGTTGTCTGATATCAGGATAACGACGCGGATCAAATTCCGGTCTTACGCCAAGTTTACGCTGGCGCAGATAGTCGCTGGCGATGGTATGGACAACCGGAGAAAGCAGCAGAATCGCTGTCAGGTTAGTGATGGCCATACAAGCCATAATGATATCGGCCAACTGCCAGACCAGCGGGAAGCTGACTAACGTTCCGCCGATAACGGTGCTAACGGTGGCGATGCGCAACAGCCAGATGACGCGCATATTGTCCAGTTTCAGGAAGACGAGATTGTTTTCCGCATAGATGTAGTTGGCGACGATCGAGCTAAAGGCAAACAGAATCACAATAAAAGCCACAAATCCGGCTCCCCATTCTCCCGTCAGCGTTACCATTGCTTTCTGGAGTAACTGGATGCCTTCCATGGGCACATAGCTGGCGCCACTGCCTGCCAGCAGAATAATCATCGCGCTGGCCGTACAGACAACGAGAGTGTCGCCTAATACCCCAATCATTTGCACAATGCCTTGTGCCGCCGGATGCGGTGGCCAGGAGGCGGCTGCAGCTGCTGCGTTAGGGGTTGAGCCCATCCCCGCTTCATTAGAGAACATACCGCGTTGAAAACCGCTGGCAATGGCCTGACTCAGCGTATACCCGGCCGCACCCGCTGCGGCTTCTTGCCAGCCAAAGGCGCTTTTTATAATGATGACGATAATGTCGGGAAGCTGCCCGATATGCCACAGACTGATGATGATGCTACATCCAACCCACAGCAGTGCCATCATCGGCACAAACCATTGCATCAGACGGGCAACACCTTTAATACCGCCAATGATCACCAGGAATGACAGTATCGCCAAAGTGATGCCGGAAGTGAGGGGAGGGATGTCGAACGCAAATGCCAATGCGCGGGAGACAGAGTTTGCCTGTACGCTGTTAAAAATCAGGCCGTATGCGATAAGCAAAAAGAGGGCAAAAAGGACGCCCATCCAGCGCATGCCCAACCCACGTGCCATATACCACGCAGGGCCACCGCGGAACTGTCCTTTGCTATCGCGTTCTTTATACAGTTGCGCGAGTGAGCACTCGGCGAATGACGTTGCCATACCAATGACCGCTGAAACCCACATCCAGAAAACGGCTCCAGGGCCGCCAGCGGCGATCGCCAGGGCAACACCGGCGAGGTTTCCGCTACCGATACGCGCGGCAAGACTGGTACACAATGCCTGAAACGAGGTTAAGCCACCCGGCTGCGGGCTAATGCTGTTTTTAAGACTTTTGCCAAAATGGCGAATGTAGCGGAACTGCACGAACCCGGTACGCCAGGTGAACCAACATCCTGCGCCAAGCAGGAGGTAGATCATCACCGATCCCCAGAGTATTTCATTAATAAATGAGAAAAAATCAGGCATTAACATCCCTCTTGTTGATGCCGGTACGCGCTAATATTCCCATGTAAGCGCTACCAATTATCGAACAGTATATACCTTGTCAGGAGATTGATTGCGGGAGTTTACCATAACAATGGGGATAACCCTTAATTGCGCATCAGGGGCTTTAAGATGCGTAATCGGGAATGAGCAGTGAGTTGGACAATCCCGGCGGTTGCGCTGAGAGTGCGTCGTGCTATCATCAGGGAAGATCGGTTACATCCCCCTAACAAGCTGTTTAAAGAGAATCGCTATCATGACGGACAAATTGACCTCCCTTCGTCAGTTCACCACAGTAGTGGCCGACACCGGAGACATCGCGGCAATGAAGCTGTATCAGCCTCAGGATGCCACAACTAACCCTTCTCTCATTCTTAACGCAGCGCAGATCCCGGAATACCGCAAGCTGATCGATGACGCTGTGGCATGGGCTAAGCAGCAGAGCAACGACCGCGCACAACAGGTCGTCGACGCGACTGACAAACTGGCAGTCAATATCGGTCTGGAGATCCTGAAACTGGTCCCGGGTCGTATCTCTACTGAAGTTGATGCTCGCCTGTCCTACGACACCGACGCGTCTATCGCGAAAGCAAAACGCCTGATCAAACTGTACAACGATGCTGGCATCAGCAACGATCGCATTCTGATTAAACTGGCTTCAACCTGGCAGGGTATCCGTGCCGCTGAGCAGCTGGAAAAAGAAGGCATCAACTGTAACCTGACTCTGCTGTTCTCCTTCGCGCAGGCGCGTGCATGTGCTGAAGCTGGCGTATACCTGATTTCTCCGTTCGTTGGCCGTATTCTTGACTGGTACAAAGCCAATACTGACAAGAAAGAGTACGCACCGGCAGAAGATCCGGGTGTGGTTTCCGTAACGGAAATTTACGAGTACTACAAACAGCACGGTTACGAAACCGTAGTCATGGGCGCGAGCTTCCGTAACATCGGCGAAATTATTGAGCTGGCAGGCTGTGATCGTCTGACGATTGCTCCGGCACTGCTGAAAGAGCTGGCGGAAAGCGAAGGCGCTATCGAACGTAAACTGTCCTTCTCCGGTGAAGTGAAAGCGCGTCCTGCACGCATCACCGAAGCTGAGTTCCTGTGGCAGCACAACCAGGATCCGATGGCTGTAGACAAACTGGCGGACGGTATCCGTAAGTTTGCTGTAGACCAGGGTAAACTGGAAAAAATGATCGGCGATCTGCTGTAATCATTAGAGCGTGGCCCTGATAGGGGTCACGCTACCTCTTCTGAAACCTGTCTGTCCTTCCTTTCGCAGTGTATCATTCTGTTTAACGAGACTGTTTAAACGGAATAATCATGAATACTTTACGCATTGGCCTGGTGTCCATTTCTGACCGTGCTTCCAGCGGCGTTTACCAGGATAAAGGTATCCCGGCCCTGGAAGAGTGGCTGGCGTCTGCCCTTACCACCCCCTTTGAACTGCAAACGCGGTTGATCCCGGATGAACAGGCGATCATCGAACAGACCTTATGCGAACTGGTGGATGAAATGAGCTGCCATCTGGTGCTGACAACCGGCGGAACGGGTCCGGCACGTCGCGACGTGACACCCGATGCTACGCTTGCCGTCGCTGACCGTCAGATGCCGGGCTTTGGCGAACAGATGCGCCAGATAAGTCTGCACTTTGTGCCAACAGCGATCCTCTCTCGTCAGGTCGGCGTGATTCGTAAACAGGCGCTGATCCTGAACCTGCCAGGGCAGCCGAAATCGATCAAAGAAACGCTGGAAGGCGTAAAAGATGCTGACGGTAAGGTTATCGTGCCGGGCATTTTTGCAAGTGTACCGTATTGTATACAGCTATTGGATGGGCCGTATGTCGAAACCGCACCGGCTGTCGTAGCATCTTTTCGTCCGAAAAGCGCAATACGCGATACAAACGCCTGAAAGTAGCCCGATCGTGGCATAAGTGCCAATGACAGTGGAGTATTGAATTGTTTACGATATAGTAATTTTTGCTTTACATATATCGACAGACAGATTCAATAACTCCACTGACTGATGGTTTGCTATGTCACAACACACTCGACCGCTGAATCGCCAGGATTATAAAACCCTTACGCTTGCTGCCCTCGGTGGGGCGCTTGAGTTTTATGATTTCATTATCTTTGTCTTCTTTGCCGCTGTTGTTGGCGAGCTCTTCTTCCCCGCTGACATACCGGAATGGCTACGTCAGGTGCAAACCTTCGGTATTTTTGCCGCGGGCTATCTGGCGCGTCCGCTGGGCGGCATTATCATGGCGCACTTTGGCGATCTGGTCGGGCGCAAGAAAATGTTCACCCTGAGCATTTTACTGATGGCGATACCGACACTGGCAATTGGTTTGCTACCCACTTACGCCTCAATGGGGATCGTCGCGCCGTTGCTATTACTGCTGATGCGTATTTTGCAAGGCGCAGCCATTGGGGGCGAAGTGCCGGGCGCGTGGGTGTTCGTGGCGGAACATGTACCGGAGCGTCGCATCGGCATCGCCTGCGGAACGCTGACCGCCGGGCTAACGGTGGGAATTCTGCTGGGGTCGGTAGTCGCGACGTTGGTGAACACCAGCTTTACGCAGCAGGCGGTGCATGACTATGGTTGGCGTATCCCTTTCCTGTTGGGGGGCGCGTTTGGGCTGGTGGCAATGTATCTGCGCCGCTGGCTGCAGGAGACGCCCATTTTTCTTGAAATGCAGCAGCGTAAAGCCCTGGCGCAAGAGCTGCCGGTGAAGTCGGTGGTGAGCAAACATAAAAAAGCGGTGGTGGTGTCAATGCTACTGACCTGGCTGCTCTCAGCCGGGATTGTGGTGGTGATCCTGATGTCCCCCGTTTGGCTGCAAAAACAGTATGGTTTTGCCCCTGCGCTGACGTTACAGGCGAACAGCGTCGCCACCATTATGCTGTGCGTCGGTTGTTTGCTGGCTGGGTTTATTGTCGACCGGGTCGGTGCCAGCAAAATCTTTATTGTCGGCAGCCTGTTGCTGGCCTGTTCGAGCTGGTTTTTCTATCACCTGACCGGCAGCCATCCTCAGCACTTGTTCCTGTTATACGGGCTGGTGGGGTTATGCGTTGGCGTGGTCGGCGCAGTGCCTTACGTGATGGTGCGGGCGTTTCCGGCGGAAGTCCGTTTTACCGGTATCTCCTTTTCCTATAACGTCTCGTATGCCATTTTCGGTGGTTTGACACCAATCGCAGTAACGGTGTTGATGAGTGTGTCGCCAATGGCTCCGGCCTGGTACGTACTGGCGCTTTCGCTGGTAGGATTAGGGCTGGGGATTTGGCTGCGTCAGGATATTTATCATCGCGATTCGAACGTACAGGCAGCGTTACAGCGTCTGTAAGGATTATCCCCCCTTGCGGGGGGATAAAGGCAGATTAGTGCGCTTCACCAATCGGCAGGATGGTGCGGCCAAACTGTTCGTTCAGCACTTCACCCATCGCCAGGTAAATGGCGCTTGCGCCACACACTAAGCCAACCCAACCCGCTACGTGAATGATTGCTTCGTTACCTGCAATGTTGCCAACGGCCAGCAGGGCGAACAGCACGGTCAGGCTCAGGAATACGAACTGCAGCATGCGCGCGGCTTTCAGCGTACCGAAGAACATGAACAGAGTGAACACGCCCCACAGACCCAGGTAAGCGCCCAGGAACTGACCATTTGTTGCATCTGCCAGGCCCATTTTCGGCATCAGCAGGATCGCAACCAGCGTCAGCCAGAACGAACCGTAGGAGGTAAAGGCGGTTAAACCGAAGGTGTTGCCTTTTTTATATTCCAGCAGACCGGCAAAAATTTGCGCGATACCGCCGTAGAAAATGCCCATCGCCAGAATAATAACATCTAAAGCGAAGAAACCCGCGTTGTGCAGGTTAAGCAGAATGGTGGTCATGCCAAAGCCCATCAGGCCCAGCGGTGCCGGATTAGCCAACTTAGTGTTGCCCATAATTCCTCAAAATCATCATTGATTGAATGGTGAAATAGTTTCCCCGAATAACGATCGCTGTCTTCGGGGCGCGGCATAATAATCAGGGGAGAGGGCACTGTCTATGATCTAACGAAGGGAAAACGAATTATTTTCCCTGTGATGGTCATCACGCTTGTGTGTGGTTGAGCATTCTGCGCAGGCAGGCGATGTGGAGTACCGCTGGGATCGTCACGCGATAGGCGCTGCCGCTTACCGCTTTAACCCCGTTTAAGGCCGCACCTACCGGGCCGCCAAGTCCGGCCCCGCGCAGTAACCCGTGCCCGATTACGCTGACGGCGGCGTGGGTTCGCAGAATTTTGGTTAACTGGCCGGAGAGCAGGTGAGAAACGCCTTTTGCCAGGTGACGATCCTTCAATAATAACGGTAGCAGTTCTTCCAGTTCATAAACTTTTGCATCGACCGCCTGCAGAAATTCTTGCTTGTGCTCTGCATCCATTTTTTGCCAGGCATTGCGTAAAAAGTGCTCCAGCAGAGACTGTTCAATTTCGAACGTGGACATCTCTTTATCAGCTTTAATCTTCAGACGCTTCGAAACGTCCAGCAAAATCGCCCGATACAGTTTTCCATGTCCACGGAGTTTATTGGCAATGCTGTCGCCCCCATAATGCTGCAGTTCGCCAGCGATCAGTTGCCAGTTGCGGCGGTGCTGTTCCGGATGTCCTTCCATCGATTTAAATAAATCGTTGTGGTTGAGAACGCTCGACAGACGGGCTTTCCCCTTTTCATTATGTGTAAGCAGGCGGGTAATATTGGCGAGCTGTTCCTCACTGCAATGCTGAAGAAAGTCGAGATCGTCGTCATTCAAATAGGTGACATTCATGTTTCTATGGCTTCTGAATAAAAGTATACGGAATTAGTCGTCGCCGATGATTTTCAGCGTCGCCATATCAGAAGAGTTCACCGTATGGCCGGAGAAGGTAATTTTTTTCACGCAGCGCTTATTGTCGTTGTCGCTATTGATGTTGATCCAACTGGTCGTTTGCCCTTCTTTGATGGACGAAGGCACGTTCAGACTCTGGTTGGACATGCGGGCAGCCTTGAAATAAACCGATGCACCACTGAGCTGTAAATCACCATGATCGGCCGTAAGTTGAATGCGTTTCACCACGCGGCAAACGGGAAGTTTCAGCGTCAGATCGTTGGTTTCATTACGGGGCATGGCGATCACGCCGAGGACTTTATGATCGTTCGCTTGTGCGGCGCCGCTTAGCAGCAGGCCCATAAGCAGGCTGGCGGAAAGGGTTAATACGGATTTCATGGAATTTCTCTTTGACGGCTGTAAAAGTGTGTCGTTTCAGACCATCTTACCGCTGTCAGAATCACGATTCATGCTTGTAATCTTTTCTTTTTATTACAATTTTATCGTGAATGATTTTGTCAATTTAATTGGTTTTATGAATTAATTTTAATTGGCGACTATTCATTTTTTTCGGCTTTTTGCCTTTTTTATACGATTTTATCGCCACGACGCTAAAAAAAATTTTCATGCCCCCCTTGATGACGTGGGTTACGACCCCATCTTGTAAGCAACCGCAGTGGTGAGTCTGAAAAAAAACGATTCAGGGTAGTTGAAACCGCACGTTTCGCCCTTATTACAGATTCACAACCACATGATGACCGAATTTTTAGTGGAGACGTTTAGATGGGTAAAATTATTGGTATCGACCTGGGTACTACCAACTCTTGTGTAGCGATTATGGATGGCACTACTGCACGTGTGCTGGAGAACGCCGAGGGCGATCGCACCACGCCTTCTATCATTGCTTATACCCAGGATGGTGAAACTCTGGTTGGTCAGCCGGCTAAACGTCAGGCAGTGACAAACCCGCAAAACACCCTGTTTGCGATTAAACGCCTGATTGGCCGCCGCTTCCAGGACGAAGAAGTACAGCGTGATGAAGCCATCATGCCGTACAAAATCATCGGTGCTGACAACGGTGATGCATGGATTGACGTAAAAGGTCAGAAACTGGCACCGCCGCAGATTTCTGCTGAAGTGCTGAAAAAAATGAAGAAAACCGCTGAAGATTACCTGGGTGAACCGGTAACTGAAGCCGTTATCACCGTTCCTGCATACTTTAACGATGCTCAGCGTCAGGCAACCAAAGACGCCGGTCGTATCGCAGGTCTGGAAGTAAAACGTATCATCAACGAACCAACCGCAGCTGCGCTGGCTTACGGTCTGGATAAAGAAGTCGGCAACCGTACTATCGCGGTATATGACCTCGGTGGTGGTACTTTCGATATCTCTATTATCGAAATCGACGAAGTTGACGGCGAAAAAACCTTCGAAGTTCTGGCAACCAACGGTGATACCCACCTGGGTGGTGAAGACTTCGACAGCCGTATGATCAACTACCTGGTTGACGAGTTTAAGAAAGATCAGGGTATCGACCTGCGTAATGACCCGCTGGCGATGCAGCGTCTGAAAGAAGCCGCTGAGAAAGCGAAGATCGAGCTGTCTTCCGCTCAGCAGACCGACGTAAACCTGCCGTACATCACTGCAGATGCGACCGGTCCGAAACACATGAACATCAAAGTGACTCGTGCAAAACTGGAAAGCCTGGTTGAAGACCTGGTTAACCGTTCTATCGAGCCGCTGAAAGTTGCTCTGCAGGATGCTGGCCTGTCCGTATCTGATATCAACGACGTTATCCTCGTTGGTGGTCAGACGCGTATGCCGATGGTGCAGAAAAAAGTCGCTGAGTTCTTCGGTAAAGAGCCGCGTAAAGACGTTAACCCGGACGAAGCCGTAGCAATCGGTGCTGCTGTTCAGGGTGGTGTATTGACCGGTGATGTTAAAGACGTGCTGCTGCTGGACGTTACCCCGCTGTCTCTGGGTATCGAAACCATGGGCGGCGTGATGACTCCGCTGATCGCGAAAAACACCACCATCCCGACCAAGCACAGCCAGGTGTTCTCTACCGCTGAAGACAACCAGTCTGCGGTAACCATCCATGTGCTGCAGGGTGAACGTAAACGTGCTGCTGATAACAAAGATCTGGGGCAGTTTAACCTGGATGGTATCAGCCCGGCTCCACGCGGTATGCCGCAGATCGAAGTTACTTTTGACATCGATGCCGACGGTATTCTGCACGTTTCAGCGAAAGACAAAAATAGCGGTAAAGAGCAGAAGATCACCATCAAGGCTTCTTCTGGTCTGAACGAAGAAGAAATTCAGAAAATGGTTCGCGAAGCAGAAGCGAACGCAGAATCTGACCGTAAGTTTGAAGAGCTGGTTCAGACCCGCAACCAGGGTGACCATCTGCTGCACAGCACTCGCAAGCAGGTTGAAGAAGCAGGCGACAAACTGCCGGCTGACGACAAAACTGCCATCGAGTCTGCACTGACCGCGCTGGAAACTTCTCTGAAAGGTGAGGACAAAGCGGATATCGAAGCGAAAATGCAGGCGCTGGCACAGGTTTCCCAGAAACTGATGGAAATCGCTCAGCAGCAGCACGCACAGCAACAGGCTGGTGCAGCAGGCGCTGATGCTTCTGCAAATAACGCGAAAGATGACGACGTTGTCGACGCCGAGTTTGAAGAAGTGAAAGACAAAAAATAATCGCCCTTTGAACGGGTAATTACTGGCACGGGCGAAGAGGTTTCCTCTCCGCCCGTGCACGCATGTTAGGGGCAGATAAAAAGAGATGGCTAAGCAAGACTATTACGAGATTTTAGGCGTTTCCAAATCAGCGGAAGAGCGTGAAATCAAAAAGGCCTACAAGCGCCTGGCCATGAAATATCACCCGGACCGCAACCAGGGTGATAAAGAGGCCGAAGCCAAGTTTAAAGAGATCAAAGAAGCGTACGAGATCCTGACCGATGCACAAAAACGTGCGGCTTACGATCAGTACGGCCATGCAGCCTTTGAGCAAGGCGGTATGGGCGGCGGCGGCGGTTTTGGCGGCGGGGCTGACTTCAGCGATATCTTTGGTGACGTGTTTGGCGATATCTTTGGCGGCGGTCGTGGTCGTCAGCGCGCCTCACGTGGTGCTGATTTACGTTACAACATGGATCTCACTCTGGAAGAAGCCGTGCGTGGCGTCACCAAAGAGATCCGTATTCCTACGCTGGAAGAGTGTGACGTTTGCCACGGCAGCGGCGCGAAATCAGGCACTCAGCCGCAGACTTGTCCAACCTGTCACGGTTCCGGTCAGGTGCAGATGCGCCAGGGCTTCTTTGCCGTACAGCAGACCTGTCCACACTGTCAGGGCCGCGGTACGCTGATCAAAGACCCATGCAACAAATGCCACGGGCATGGCCGCGTTGAGAAGAGCAAAACGCTGTCCGTTAAAATCCCGGCAGGGGTTGATACCGGCGACCGTATCCGTTTGTCTGGTGAAGGCGAAGCGGGTGAGCATGGCGCACCGGCAGGCGATTTGTACGTTCAGGTGCAGGTTAAACAGCACCCAATCTTCGAGCGTGAAGGCAATAACCTGTACTGTGAAGTGCCGATTAACTTTGCAATGGCAGCCCTGGGTGGCGAGATTGAAGTCCCGACGCTGGATGGCCGTGTGAAGTTAAAAATTCCGGGTGAAACGCAAACGGGCAAACTATTCCGCATGCGTGGCAAGGGCGTTAAATCTGTTCGCGGCGGCGCACAGGGCGACCTGCTGTGCCGTGTGGTTGTTGAAACCCCGGTGGGCCTCAACGACAAGCAGAAACAGCTGCTGAAAGATCTGCAGGATAGCTTTGGTGGCCCGACGGGTGAACAAAACAGCCCACGTTCCAAAAGCTTCTTCGATGGCGTGAAGAAATTCTTTGACGATTTGACGCGCTAAAATAAAAGTAGAGAAAAGGCCATTTCAGCGATGAGATGGCCTTTTTGTTACCAGGCAGACGGATATCCAGACCCTTATTGGCATCGGAAATATTATCTTACCTTATTGGGATAGTATGATGTGTGGAGTAGTGCTACGGTTTTAGAACTAACATCTTTTTTGGTTATTCACCGCCGCATACCTGGTTGATGTGATTGTTTTAACATCAATAAATAATCACGATCCACCTAATTTAAAAGGCAACTACAGTTATATTTCTGGCGAAATAATTACTTATCTCCTCTCAAACAACATATTCTGACACTCTTCCAGTAATAACGATCTACCTTCCTTGATGTGAGATTTACATCACTATCCTGTCATTATATTCCATTATTATTTTTCACCGCAGCAATACAATATTTATTGATGGATTAATTATAATTGTGGGGAATACATTCAATGCCTCGGATAAAAAATGGACTATTAACTTGTCTTATACTTACAGTGCCCTCTCTTTTTAGCCATGCAGCACAAGCTCTGGAGTATAAAAATTCTTTTGGATCGATTAATGCCGGTTATGCCGACTGGAATAGCGGATTTGTCAATGTACATCGTGGCGAGGTTTGGAAAGCAACAGCTGATTTTGGTGTCAATTTCCGAGAAGCCGAGTTTTACTCATTTATTGAAAGTAATGTTTTAAATCATGCTGTTGCCGGTCGAAATCATACAGTGTCGGCGATAACCCATGTGCGTCTTTTTGATTCTGATTATACCTTCTTTGGCAAGATTTATGGCCAGTGGGATAACGCATGGGGCGACGATCTGGATATGTTTTATGGGCTGGGTTATCTCGGCTGGAGCGGAGATTGGGGGTTTTTAAAACCTTATATAGGTTTGCATAATCAATCTGGCGATTATGTCTCGCAACGATACGGACAAACCAGCGGCTGGAATGGCTACGTTATTGGCTGGACTGCGGCTTACAACTTTACCTTATTTGGCGAGAAATTTGTTTTATCTGACTGGAATGAAATTGAGCTTGATAGGAATGATGCTTATGCGGAGCAGCAATTTGGCCGGAGTGGATTAAATGGCGGTTTAACACTGGCGTGGAAATTTTATCCACGATGGAAAGCTACGATGACGTATCGTTATTTTGAAAACAAATTGGGTTATGACGGTTACGGGGATCAGATGATTTATATGATTGGGTATTCATTTTAAATAAAACCAAAGGATCGGAAATGAAAAAAACAGTCGTGGCGAGTTTGGTTGGACTGGCATTATGTGCCGGGAGCACATTACAAACAACATATGCAGCTTCAGCAAAACAGCCTAATTTAGTGATTATTATGGCTGATGATTTGGGTTATGGCGATCTCGCGACTTATGGCCATCAAATCGTCAAAACGCCTAATATCGACAAGCTGGCGCAGGAAGGGGTGAAATTTACCGACTACTATGCGCCCGCGCCACTGTGCTCTCCTTCTCGTGCTGGTTTATTAACGGGACGTATGCCATTCCGTACAGGGATCCGTTCCTGGATCCCTGAAGGCAAAGATGTCGCGTTGGGACGGAATGAACTGACGATTGCCAACCTGTTAAAGCAACAGGGGTATGACACGGCGATGATGGGGAAATTGCACCTGAATGCCGGGGGGCACTGATCAACCGCAGGCGAAGGACATGGGGTTTGACTACACCCTGGTAAACCCGGCGGGATTCGTCACGGATGCTACGCTTGGTAACGCAAAAGAGCGTCCCCGCTATGGCATGGTGCATCCTACTGGCTGGATTCGTAATGGACAGCATATTGGTCGTGCGGACACCATGAGCGGCGAGCTTGTCAGTTCTGAAGTCGTCAACTGGCTGGATAACAAGAAAGACGACAAACCGTTCTTCTTATATGTCGCGTTCACGGAAGTTCACAGCCCGCTGGCCTCGCCGAAAAAGTACCTCGATATGTATTCGCAATATATGAGCGCTTACCAGAAACAGCATCCGGATCTGTTTTATGGCGACTGGGCGGATAAGCCGTGGCGAGGAACGGGTGAATACTACGCGAACATCAGCTATATGGATGCTCAGGTCGGTAAAGTAATGGATAAGATCAGGGCAATGGGGGAAGAAGATAACACCATTGTCATTTTCACCAGTGATAACGGCCCAGTGACACGCGAGGCTCGCAAAGTGTATGAACTGAACATGGCGGGTGAAACGGATGGGCTTCGCGGTCGTAAAGATAACCTTTGGGAAGGCGGTATACGTGTTCCGGCAATCATCAAGTACGGTAAACATATTCCGCAGGGGATGGTAACGGATACGCCAGTTTATGGTCTTGACTGGGTGCCGACGTTAGCAAACATGATGAATTTTAAACTGCCAACAGATCGTACCTACGATGGGCAGTCTCTGGTTCCATTACTGGAACAGAAAACGTTAGCACGTCAGAAGCCACTCATCTTTGGCATTGATATGCCGTTCCAGGATGATCCTACTGACGAATGGGCGATCCGTGATGGTGACTGGAAGATGATTATCGATCGTGAAAATAAACCCAAATACCTCTACAACCTGAAAAAAGATCGCTTTGAAACTCTTAATCAGATTGGGAAACAACCTGAAATCGAGAAACAACTGTATGGCAAGTTCCTGAAATACAAACAGGATATTGACAACGATTCGCTGATGAAAGCTCGCGGTGACAAGCCAACGCCAGTCACCTGGGGCTAATTGAATAATTACAAGAAACATAAGGTATGCCACTTAGGGCTATGCCCGCCTGGTTCAGCGCTTTTGTGTTGAGCCAGGTTCTTTTGTTTATGGAACTATCGCGATGCAAACAAAAAGTTGTCAGGTCATGATTAAACCGACAGGCTCGGTATGTAATCTGGACTGTAAATACTGTTTTTATCTGGAAAAGGAGATGCTTTATCCGGATAGAAAAGCGAATTACAGAATGTCAGATGACATGCTCGAGTTATTCATCAAACAGCATATTGCCGCGCAGGATGTGAATGACGTGATTTTTGCGTGGCAGGGGGGAGAACCTACGCTGATGGGGCTGGTATTTTATCGGCGAGCGCTAGCATTGCAGCAGCGTTATTCTGGCGGTAAAACGATTATAAATACCTTCCAGACTAACGGCATATTGATTGACGACGAATGGGCTATTTTTTTTAAGCAGCATGCCTTCCTGGTGGGCGTTTCTATTGATGGTGATGCCGCGTTACATGATGAATGGCGGGTTACTCGTTCGGGTAAACCGACGCATGGGAAAGTTGAACAGGCCGTTAAATGCCTGGTACGCCACGGTGTAGAATTTAATACGCTGACGGTGGTGAATCGCACGAATATGCTTCACCCGGTGCGGGTCTATAACTATCTGAAAAGCATTGGCAGCCGCTATATGCAGTTTATTCCGCTCATCGAAAGAAGCGCTGAAGAGGGCTATGTTGGTCTGGCACATCCTGAAGGCGGACAAACAAGAATGATGCCGTGGTCGGTTGCTTCATTGCAATTTGGCCATTTTCTCAACGCTATTTTTGATGTCTGGGTCCGTAACGATATTGGTGATATCGGCATACAAATGTTTGAGCAGACGCTCGCGGCGTGGTGTGGGTTACCGCCACAGGTATGCGTGTTTGCGCCAACCTGCGGTAGCGCATTCGCAATGGAAATGAACGGTGATGTGTATAACTGCGATCACTTTGTGTATCCACAATATAAGTTGGGGAACATTCAAGATTCGACGCTGCGCGCGATGAACAATAGCGAAAAAAACCGGCAGTTTGGCGAGGATAAGCGACGCACAATGGCACAAGAGTGTGACGCCTGCTCATGGCAGTTCGCCTGTTATGGCGGTTGTCCTAAGCACCGTTTTTTGCCGTCAATATCAGGTAAAAGAAATCACAACTATTTGTGCGCGGGATATAAGGCGTTTTTCTCTCATACCGCAATGACGATGAGTGCCATGAAAACACTCTACGAAAATGGTTTTTCACCTGTAGAGATAAAATCAGTATTTGCTTGAACTTATCGTATTCGCAGGGAGTGAATATGTTTTCTTGGATTAATGTCGATAGTTGTAAAACGCTCGGTTGCAAAAATATGGGTATGTTGAACAGCCCGGATTACCAAAACCAAGGGAAAAATATACTATGCCGGGCCTGCGGTTTTCTCTTCCCCATTATTTCGGAACGGTCGCTCAACCGTTTTTGTCAGTCGGTCAATCAGGCATGGAAAGGGCTGATAAAATCCTGCCCTCATTGCGGGGGGATTTCACTCAAAAAGTACGGTTTTTCTGCGCAAGGAGAACCGCGTATTTACTGTCAGCGTTGTCATAAAACATTTATTTCTCCTGTCAGGCAGAAAACAGATGCACGTCAGGATTATCTCGCTACGCTGATTCAGGAAGGTGCGACGCTTTCGGATATTCGCAGCGCGCTCGTGCTGGATAGCACCGGGTTGAATCGGGAGTTACAGAAACTCTCTCGCAGCGCAAATCTGGCAGAACGCGAATTTACTTTTCCTACATTTGATATCGCCATGAGCACGCGCGCTTTTCGGATCAAATTTAACGGTGGTGATAGTTTTCTGTATGTGTTGGTCACTGCAGAAGAGAATACTGGTCGAATTGTTGCCGTGACCACAAATTACTCAGCTCATCCCGTAGAAGCTGAGTATCAGTATTATTCTAACTATGAAGAACGCCTTCCCCCCGGTACGTTGGTGCATATTGTGCAACGTAAAGAAGTGATAACGATGCGGCGGGAGACGCTTTTTGATGTGGATTACGGCCCCGCAATATTGCACAAAAATGATCCGGGGATGTTAGTTAAACCCGTTTTACCAGCTTATCGCCATTTCGAGTTGGTTAAAATGCTCACGGATGAACGCTCTCTCAATATTCAGCATTACCTCGATCAGGAATGCTTTATCCTGGGAGGATGCATGATGGCGAATATACAGCATGTTCAGCAAGGGCGTTGCCATATTGCTTTTGTGAGAGAACGCGGAGAATCAGCACCGCAAAAAGATATTCCGCCAAGGTTGTTTCTGGGGGGCGGCATCCGTAATAACGTTTGGCGAACATTCTCCACGCGTGACTACGCGCTGGCAGTGTGTAACCTAACGCAGAACCGAAAAACGAGTATGCAGCGCAGCGCCACGCTTGTGAGTGCGACCCGCTTTATCCATTTTATCGATACACATCCTTTTCTGGCACACCTCAACCGTATGTCTCCGGCAAATGTGACGGCAACACTGAACCATCTAAGATACGCGTTTAATGCGAGGCATCACTCAGATGCAGACTAACTAATACTGTGCTCTCTCATTAGATAATGCTCGGAAAAACCGATTCATACATCATAAATAATCTAATTTTAACGAGCTTTTTGGGGGTGTAAGATAGTAATTACGAAGTATTCACCCAATAGAGAGAATAAAAGTGAAACATCTGCATCGTTTTTTTAGTAGCGACGCCTCGGGAGGCATCATTCTGATCATCGCTGCCGTGGTCGCTATGCTGATGGCAAATATCGGGGTTACCAGTGGATGGTACCACGCCTTTCTGGAAACACCTGTCCAACTGCGGGTTGGCGCACTTGAGATCAACAAAAATATGCTGCTGTGGATCAACGACGCGTTGATGGCGGTGTTTTTCCTGTTGATTGGTCTGGAAGTGAAGCGTGAGTTAATGCAGGGGTCGCTTGCCAGCCTACGTCAGGCGGCGTTTCCGATCATTGCCGCTATCGGGGGCATGATTGTCCCGGCGTTGCTGTATCTGGCATTCAACTATGCCGACCCTATCACTCGTGAAGGATGGGCAATTCCGGCAGCAACGGATATCGCTTTTGCGCTCGGTGTGCTGGCACTGTTGGGTAGTCGCGTTCCGCTGGCACTGAAAATCTTCCTGATGGCGCTGGCGATTATCGACGATCTCGGCGCGATTGTGATCATCGCACTGTTCTATACCAGCGATCTTTCCCTGCTTTCATTGGGGGTTGCCGCGTTCGCAATTCTCATTCTGGCGGTGTTGAATCTGTGCGGTGTCAGACGTACCGGTATTTATATTCTGGTTGGCGTCGTGCTATGGACGGCAGTGCTGAAGTCCGGCGTACATGCCACACTGGCGGGCGTGATCGTTGGTTTCTTCATCCCGCTGAAGGAAAAGCATGGTCGCTCTCCGGCGAAACGTCTGGAGCACGTCCTGCATCCGTGGGTGGCTTATCTGATTCTGCCACTGTTTGCCTTTGCTAACGCAGGTGTTTCGCTGCAGGGCGTTACGCTGGATGGATTGACCTCGATTCTGCCGCTGGGAATTATCGCTGGCCTGCTCATCGGTAAGCCGCTGGGGATTAGCCTGTTCTGCTGGCTGGCGCTCCGCCTGAAACTGGCACAGTTGCCAGAAGGCACGAATTTCCAACAGATCATGGCGGTGGGTATTCTGTGCGGCATTGGCTTTACGATGTCGATTTTCATCGCCAGCCTGGCGTTTGGCAGCGTTGATCCAGAGCTGATTAACTGGGCAAAACTGGGGATCCTGATCGGTTCTTTACTGTCGGCAGTGATCGGTTATTGCTGGTTACGCACTCGATTGAACGTGTCAGCCTGATCGGCTGACGCTTTGGCGACAATTTTCAGGGAGAGAGTATGTCTCATATCAATTACAACCACCTGTATTACTTCTGGCATGTGTATAAGGAAGGTTCGGTGGTGGGGGCAGCCGAAGCGCTTTATCTGACGCCGCAGACCATTACCGGGCAGATCAAAGCGCTTGAGGAACGCTTACAAGGGAAGTTGTTTAAGCGTAAGGGGCGAGGGCTGGAACCCAGTGAGTTAGGCGAATTAGTTTTCCGTTATGCGGATAAAATGTTCACCTTAAGCCAGGAGATGCTGGATATCGTGAACTATCGCAAAGAGTCTAATTTGCTGTTTGATGTCGGCGTGGCGGATGCATTATCGAAGCAACTGGTTAGCAGCGTGCTGGATGCTGCGGTGGTTGAGAACGAGCAAATCCACCTGCGCTGTTTTGAGTCAACGCACGAGATGCTGCTGGAGCAGCTCAGCCAGCATAAGCTGGATATGATTATCTCCGATTGCCCGATCGACTCGACGCAGCAGGAAGGGCTATTCTCGGTGCGGATTGGCGAATGCAGCGTGAGCTTTTGGTGCACCAAGCCGCTGCCTGAGAAGCCGTTTCCGGCCTGTCTTGAGGAGCGTCGTTTACTGATACCGGGTCGTCGCTCAATGCTCGGACGTAAGCTACTGAACTGGATTAACTCACAAGGACTGAACGTTGAAATCCTTGGCGAGTTTGATGACGCCGCGCTGATGAAAGCGTTTGGCGCAACGCATAACGCTATATTCGTTGCCCCTACACTGTATTCACACAATTTCTATGCTGATGATTCTATTGTTGAAATTGGACGCGTTGAGAATGTGATGGAGGAGTATCACGCCATATTCGCGGAGAGGATGATCCAGCATCCGGCGGTGCAGCGTATTTGCAATGCGGACTATTCCGCACTCTTTACGCCAGTGAGCAAATAAGCAGACATAAAAAAACCCGCTTACGCGGGTTTTTTCACAAAGCGACAACAAGCAGGCGATTAAGCCAGTTTGTTGATCTGTGCAGTCAGGTTTGCTTTATGACGTGCAGCTTTGTTTTTGTGGATCAGACCTTTAGCAGCCTGACGGTCCACGATTGGTTGCATTTCGTTAAATGCTTTCAGTGCAGTAGCTTTGTCGCCAGCTTCGATAGCTGCGTATACTTTCTTGATGAAAGTACGCATCATAGAGCGACGGCTAGCGTTGTGCTTGCGGGCCTTTTCAGACTGAACGGCGCGCTTCTTAGCTGATTTGATATTAGCCAAGGTCCAACTCCCAAATGTGTTCTATATGGACAATTCAAAGGCCGAGGAATATGCCCTTTTAGCCTTCTTTTGTCAATGGATTTGTGCAAATAAGCGCCGTTTAAATTCCAGCACTCGTTGCGTAGTGATGGCGCAGGATTCTACCAGCTTGCGTGGCGTGAATACAGCTTTTCCACGAGAAAAATTGCATTGGTGTGCCCGTGAAGGGCGTCAATTTGTTTCATAACAATGAAAACCATCCTCTTTCTGTTTCGTAGAAACAATCGCCGGTTAACGTTGACCGCGGTACAGGGTATACTTTCACGATTTTCACTGTTTTGAGCCAGACATGAAGCTGATACGAGGCATACATAATCTCAGTCAGGCCCCGCATGGGTGTGTGCTGACTATTGGTAATTTCGACGGCGTGCACCGTGGCCACCGTGCGTTGCTGCAGGGGTTGCGGGAAGAAGGGCGCAAACGCAATTTACCGGTAATGGTGATGATTTTTGAGCCGCAGCCGCTGGAGCTGTTTGCGACGGACAAGTCGCCTGCGCGCCTTACACGCCTGCGGGAAAAACTGCGTTATCTGGCGGAATGCGGCGTGGATTACGTACTGTGCGTGCGTTTTGACCGACGTTTTGCCGCATTAACGGCGCAGACCTTCATCAGCGACCTGCTGGTGAAGCGCCTTGGTGTACAATTTCTTGCCGTTGGCGATGATTTCCGCTTTGGCGCTAGCCGTGCGGGTGATTTCTTGTTATTACAGGAAGCGGGCGCTGAGTATGGTTTTGATATCACCAGCACCCAAACCTTCTGTGAGGGCGGTGTGCGTATCAGCAGCACCGCGGTACGTCAGGCGCTGGCAGACGATAACCTGCAACTGGCCGAAAGCCTGCTTGGGCATCCTTTTACTATCTCAGGACGCGTAGTTCATGGTGACGAGTTAGGGCGCACTATCGGTTTTCCGACGGCAAACTTACCGCTGCGTCGCCAGGTGTCTCCAGTGAAAGGGGTTTATGCGGTTGAAGTGATGGGACTGGGTGATAAACCTTTCCCCGGCGTCGCCAACATCGGCACCCGTCCGACGGTAGCAGGCGTACGCCAACAGTTGGAAGTGCATCTATTGGACGTTGTAATGGACCTGTATGGTCGCCATATAGATGTAGTACTGCGTAAAAAAATACGCAGCGAACAGCGATTTGCCTCGCTGGATGAACTAAAAGCGCAGATTGCGCGTGATGAGTTGACTGCCCGCGAATTTTTTGGGCTAACAAAACCGGCTTAATGCCTATACGAGTTTTAAATACGGAACCGAGAATCTGATGAGTGACTATAAATCAACCCTGAATTTGCCGGAAACAGGGTTCCCGATGCGCGGCGATCTCGCCAAGCGTGAACCGGGAATGCTGGCGCGTTGGACTGATGATGACCTGTACGGCATCATTCGTGCGGCCAAAAAAGGCAAAAAAACCTTCATTCTGCATGATGGCCCTCCTTATGCGAATGGCAGCATTCATATTGGTCACTCGGTTAACAAGATTCTGAAAGACATTATCGTGAAGTCCAAAGGACTCACGGGCTATGACTCGCCTTATGTTCCGGGCTGGGACTGCCACGGTCTGCCTATCGAGCTGAAAGTAGAGCAGGAATACGGCAAGCCGGGCGAGAAGTTCACCGCCGCCGAGTTCCGTGCCAAGTGCCGTGAATACGCTGCTACCCAGGTTGACGGTCAGCGTAAAGACTTTATCCGTCTTGGCGTGCTGGGCGACTGGTCGCATCCGTACCTGACCATGGACTTCAAAACTGAAGCCAACATCATTCGTGCGCTGGGTAAAATCATCGGCAACGGTCACCTGCACAAAGGTGCGAAGCCGGTGCACTGGTGCGTTGACTGCCGTTCCGCGCTGGCGGAAGCGGAAGTTGAGTATTACGACAAAACCTCCCCGTCCATCGACGTGGCGTTCCACGCCGCCGACCCGGACGCAGTAAAAGCAAAATTTGGCGTTTCTGACGTCAACGGCCCGATCTCTCTGGTTATCTGGACCACTACCCCGTGGACGTTACCGGCGAACCGCGCAATCTCTCTGGCACCTGATTTTGACTATGCGCTGGTGCAGATTGACGGCCAGGCTGTGATTCTGGCGAAAGATCTGGTCGAAAGCGTCATGCAGCGTATTGGCGCGGCTGAATACACCATTCTCGGCACCGTGAAAGGCGCTGAGCTGGAACTGCTGCGTTTTACCCATCCGTTTATGGGCTTTGATGTGCCGGCAATTCTGGGCGACCACGTGACGCTGGATGCAGGTACTGGTGCGGTACATACCGCAGGCGGCCATGGTCCGGATGACTACGTCATCAGCCAAAAATACGGTCTGGAAATCGCTAACCCGGTCGGCCCGGACGGCGCATACCTGGCGGGTACCTATCCGGATCTGGACGGTGTGAACGTCTTTAAAGCCAACGACAAAATTGTTGCGCTGCTGAGCGAAAAAGGCGCGCTGCTGCATGTCGAAAAAATGCAGCACAGCTACCCATGCTGCTGGCGCCACAAGTCGCCGATCATCTTCCGTGCGACCCCGCAGTGGTTCGTTAGCATGGATCAGAAAGGCCTGCGCGCGCAGTCGCTGAAAGAGATCAAAGGGGTACAGTGGATCCCGGACTGGGGCCAGGCGCGTATTGAATCAATGGTTGCCAACCGTCCTGACTGGTGTATCTCCCGTCAGCGTACGTGGGGTGTGCCGATGTCTCTGTTTGTCCATAAAGACACCGAAGAACTGCATCCGCGCGCTATCGAACTGATGGAAGAAGTGGCCAAACGGGTTGAAGTTGACGGCATCCAGGCGTGGTGGGATCTCGATCCGAAAGATATTCTCGGCGACGAAGCTGACCAGTATGTCAAAGTCCCGGATACGCTGGACGTGTGGTTCGACTCTGGTTCAACTCACTCATCCGTCGTAGACGTGCGCCCAGAGTTTGCAGGGCATGCGGCAGATATGTATCTGGAAGGTTCCGACCAGCACCGTGGCTGGTTCATGTCTTCTCTGATGATCTCCACCGCCATGAAAGGCAAAGCGCCATACCGTCAGGTACTGACTCACGGTTTCACCGTGGATGGTCAGGGCCGTAAGATGTCCAAGTCTATCGGTAACACCGTTTCTCCGCAGGACGTGATGAACAAACTGGGCGCGGATATTTTGCGTCTGTGGGTCGCTTCTACCGACTACACCGGTGAAATGGCCGTTTCTGATGAAATCCTGAAACGTGCTGCCGACAGCTATCGTCGTATCCGTAACACCGCGCGCTTCCTGCTGGCGAACCTGAACGGGTTCGATCCGGTTAAAGACATGGTGAAACCGGAAGAGATGGTGGTGCTGGACAGGTGGGCGGTAGGTTGTGCGCAAGCGGCGCAGGAAGAGATCCTGAAAGCTTACGAAGCGTATGACTTCCACGAAGTGGTACAGCGACTGATGCGCTTCTGCTCCGTAGAAATGGGTTCGTTCTATCTCGACATCATTAAAGACCGCCAGTACACCGCGAAAGCGGAAAGCCGGGCGCGTCGTAGCTGCCAGACTGCGCTGTTCCATATTGCGGAAGCACTGGTTCGCTGGATGGCGCCGATCATGTCCTTCACCGCCGATGAAATCTGGGGTTACCTGCCGGGCGATCGCGAGAAGTATGTCTTCACCGGTGAGTGGTACGAAGGTCTGTTTGGCTTAGGCGAAACCGAAGCGATGAACGACGCTTTCTGGGATGAACTGCTGAAAGTGCGTGGCGAAGTGAACAAGGTTATCGAGCAGGCGCGTGCGGATAAGAAAGTCGGCGGTTCTCTGGAAGCGGCAGTGACCCTGTACGCTGAACCTGAACTGGCGGCGAAACTGACCGCGCTGGGTGAAGAGTTGCGTTTTGTACTGCTGACCTCTGGCGCGACGGTTGCGGATTATGCAGCGGCTCCAGATGATGCTCAGCAGAGCGAACTGCTCAAAGGTCTGAAAATCGTACTGAGCAAAGCCGAAGGTGAGAAATGCCCGCGCTGCTGGCATTACACTACCGACGTCGGCCAGGTGGCGGAACATGCAGATATCTGCGGACGCTGTGTCAGCAACATCGCCGGTGATGGCGAACAACGTAAGTTTGCCTGATGAGTAAGCCTCTCTGTTCAACAGGGCTACGCTGGCTGTGGCTGGTGGTAGTCGTGCTGATTATCGATTTAGGCAGCAAGTACCTGATCCTCCAGAACTTTGCTCTGGGGGATACGGTGTCGCTGTTTCCGTCGCTTAATCTGCACTACGCGCGTAACTATGGTGCGGCGTTTAGCTTCTTAGCTGACAGCGGCGGCTGGCAACGTTGGTTCTTTGCCGGTATCGCCATCGGTATTTGCGTCATCCTGATGGTGATGATGTATCGCTCGAAGGCGACGCAGAAGCTGAATAACATCGCATATGCGTTAATCATTGGCGGTGCGCTGGGCAACTTGTTCGACCGCCTGTGGCACGGCTTCGTGGTTGATATGATTGACTTTTACGTCGGCGACTGGCATTTCGCGACCTTCAATCTGGCCGATACAGCTATCTGTATCGGGGCGGCATTGATTGTGCTGGAAGGCTTCCTGCCGTCGAAAGAGAAAAAAGCCGCATAAAAAAATGCCGGATGGCGCTATGCTAATCCGGCCTACAATTTACTGCGATCCTTGTAGGCCCGGTAAGCGTAACGCCACCGGGCACACAGGTGGCAGCAATTTTAAAGAGCAACCTGCATGTCTAAATCAGTACAGAGTAACAGTGCGGTGCTGGTGCACTTCACCCTTAAGCTCGACGATGGCTCCACCGCAGAGTCAACCCGCAATAACGGCAAGCCTGCGCTGTTTCGCCTGGGCGACGGTTCTCTGTCTGAAGGACTGGAGCAACACCTGCTGGGGCTAAAAGAAGGCGATAAAACCACCTTTGCTCTGGAGCCGGATGCCGCCTTTGGCGTATCAAGTCCAGACTTAATTCAGTATTTCTCGCGTCGGGAATTTATGGACGCGGGCGAGCCAGAAATTGGCGCTATCATGCTCTTTACCGCAATGGACGGCAGTGAGATGCCAGGTGTTATCCGCGAAATCAACGGTGACTCGATCACGGTTGATTTCAATCATCCACTGGCTGGGCATACCGTTCATTTTGATATTGAAGTGCTGGAAGTCGAACCGGCACTGGAGGCGTAAAATGCAGATCCTGTTGGCCAACCCGCGCGGTTTTTGCGCTGGCGTAGACCGCGCTATCAGCATTGTCGAAAACGCGCTGGCTATTTATGGCGCGCCGATTTATGTCCGTCATGAAGTGGTGCATAACCGCTATGTGGTGGATAGCCTGCGTGAGCGCGGGGCTATTTTTATTGAGCAAATCAGCGAAGTGCCGGATGGCGCGATCCTGATCTTCTCTGCCCACGGCGTGTCTCAGGCGGTGCGTAACGAAGCCAAAGGCCGCGACCTCACGGTTTTTGATGCAACCTGTCCGCTGGTGACCAAAGTACATATGGAAGTCGCCCGCGCCAGCCGTCGTGGCGAAGAGTCGATTTTGATTGGTCACGCCGGTCACCCGGAAGTCGAAGGCACGATGGGCCAGTACAGCAACCCGCAAGGGGGAATGTACCTGGTTGAATCACCGGAAGATGTGCTGAAACTGAATGTGAAAAATGAAGGCAAATTATCCTTCATGACGCAGACCACGCTCTCCGTTGATGACACCTCTGACGTCATTGACGCGCTGCGCCAACGCTTCCCGAAAATCGTCGGGCCGCGCAAAGACGATATCTGTTATGCCACCACCAACCGTCAGGAAGCGGTTCGCGCGCTGGCGGAACAGGCCGATGTGGTGCTGGTGGTCGGCTCGAAAAACTCCTCTAACTCCAACCGTCTGGCTGAACTGGCCCAGCGAATGGGGAAAGCCGCGTATCTGATTGATGATGCGACTGATATCCAGGAAGCGTGGGTGAAAGCCGCGAAATGCGTGGGCGTGACTGCCGGAGCCTCGGCGCCGGATATCTTGGTGCAAAACGTGATTGCTCGCCTGCAGGAGTTGGGCGGTGGAGAGGCTATCCCGCTGGAAGGCCGCGAAGAAAACATTGTTTTTGAAGTGCCGAAAGAGCTGCGTGTGGATGTTCGTGAAGTAGAGTAAGTCTTTCAGGTTACGATTATGCGAAGATGCCAGACCTAACGTCTGGCATTTTTTTATGGAGAAACCATGCGCTTACCGATCATTCTTGATACCGATCCCGGCATTGATGATGCTGCCGCTATTGCCGCCGCGCTGTTTGCCCCTGAGCTGGATCTGCAACTGATGACCACTGTCGCAGGCAATGTGTCGGTGGAAAAAACCACCCGTAATGCGTTGCAACTGCTGCACTTCTGGAATGTGGATATCCCGCTGGCGCAGGGGGCATCAATGCCGTTGGTGCGGCCGCTGCGCGATGCTGCTTCCGTACACGGTGAGTCCGGTATGGAAGGATATGATTTTGTCGAGCACGACCGCCAGGCGATGGCAAAACCCGCATTCCAGGCCATTCGCGATGCGCTGATGCATGCCTCACAGCCCGTGACGCTGGTGGCAATTGGCCCGCTGACAAATATTGCGTTGCTGCTGACCCATTATCCTGAATGCGTATTTAACATTAAGCGCCTGGTAATTATGGGCGGTTCTGCCGGGCGCGGGAACTTCACGCCAAACGCCGAGTTTAATATTGCTATCGACCCGGAAGCGGCAGCGAAAGTCTTCCAGAGTGGGCTGGAGATCGTAATGTGCGGCCTGGACGTGACCAACCAGGCTATGCTCGCCCCGGACTACCTGGCGACGTTGCCTCAGCTTAACCAGACGGGAAAAATGCTGCACGCGCTGTTTAGCCATTACCGTAGCGGCAGTATGAATACGGGGCTGCGCATGCACGACCTGTGCGCTATTGCCTGGCTGGTGCGCCCGGATCTCTTTACGCTCAAGCCCTGTTTTGTCGCCGTTGAAACGCAGGGGGAATATACCTCTGGCACAACGGTAGTAGATATCGAAGGGCGGCTGGGGCAACCTGCTAATGTCCAGGTGGCACTGGGGCTGGATGTCGAGGGTTTCCAGCAGTGGGTGGCGCACGTTCTGGCGCTGGCCCCCTGATTTCCACGCTATATAACAATATGACGCTGCTTATTCCGTGGCGTCATGCCTTTTACTGATATCTTTCCCTGTTTATCATTAAATTCTAATTATCGATGTTTTCGGCTGGCGGCGCAGTGATACGCTGGTTAATCTGAAAACGATTTACGTAAAATTAACAAAAGAGAATAGCTATGCATGATGCACAAATCCGCGTTGCCATCGCGGGAGCCGGAGGACGCATGGGGCGTCAGTTGATTCAGGCCACGCTGGGTATGGAAGGCGTACAGCTTGGCGCGGCGCTGGAGCGCGAAGGCTCTTCCTTACTGGGCAGCGATGCCGGAGAGTTAGCCGGAGCCGGGAAAACGGGCGTTACGGTACAAAGTAGCCTTGAAGCGGTGAAAGATGATTTCGATGTTTTCATCGATTTTACCCGCCCGGAAGGCACGCTGGCGCATCTGGCGTTTTGCCGCCAGCACGGCAAAGGCATGGTGATTGGTACTACCGGCTTTGATGACGCGGGTAAACAGGCTATTCACGATGCCGCACAGGATATTGGCATCGTCTTCGCCGCGAACTTTAGCGTGGGCGTCAACGTCATGCTTAAGCTGCTGGAGAAAGCCGCGAAAGTGATGGGTGACTATACCGACATTGAAATTATTGAAGCGCACCACCGCCATAAAGTGGATGCGCCGTCAGGCACTGCGCTGGCGATGGGCGAAGCGATCGCCGGGGCGCTGGATAAAGATCTGAAAGACTGCGCGGTCTATTCCCGTGAGGGTTACACCGGCGAGCGCGTACCGGGCACGATCGGTTTTGCTACGGTGCGTGCGGGAGATATTGTTGGGGAACATACCGCGATGTTTGCTGATATTGGTGAGCGAATTGAGATTACCCACAAAGCCTCCAGCCGTATGACATTCGCTAACGGTGCAGTAAGATCGGCGGTTTGGCTTAAATCTAAGTCAAATGGCCTTTTTGATATGCGAGATGTGCTTGATTTACGCAATTTATAATGTTTACTACCCTTCGTGATGTGGTTATTGTAGTCGTAATTATTTGATTACATAGGGCAATATTTTATTGCCCTTTATTTTATCAATTTCAAGTCGATTTTGTATTGGGTTTTCTATTTTTATATGATTTCATATCATTTTGTGTTGGTGAAATGTGAATTTTGACCATTTGGTCTACTTTTTATCTCTTTCTCATGAGATTTAATACTCTTCCTGCTCCGCAAGCGTTTTCCACTCTAAGTTAGTTGATCTTTTTGATGCCTGGGGGCGGGTTAATTCGTCAGTGGCGCAAAATAATAATAAAAATTGTCCTTTTGGGTAGACTTTTACGTGGGCTATCTCTAGAATGCCGCCGTTTGCCAGAAATCCATAGGTAAGCAAATTTGCATTGATTCATGATGTGTTAATGAATTAATATGCAAATAAAGTGAGTGAATATTCTCTGGAGGGTGTTTTGATTAAGTCAGCGCTATTGGTTCTGGAAGACGGAACCCAGTTTCACGGTCGGGCCATAGGGGCAACAGGTTCGGCGGTTGGGGAAGTCGTTTTCAATACTTCAATGACCGGTTATCAAGAAATCCTCACTGATCCTTCCTATTCCCGCCAAATCGTCACTCTTACTTATCCTCATATCGGTAATGTCGGCACCAATGAAGCCGATGCAGAATCTTCTCAGGTACATGCGCAAGGCCTGGTCATCCGTGACCTGCCGCTGATTGCCAGCAACTTCCGCGATACCGAAGACCTCTCTTCTTACCTCAAGCGCCATAACATTGTGGCGATTGCCGATATTGATACCCGTAAGCTGACGCGTTTGCTGCGTGAAAAGGGCGCACAAAACGGCTGCATCATCGCGGGCGATAACCCGGATGCCGCGCTGGCGCTGGAAAAAGCGAAAGCGTTCCCAGGACTCAACGGTATGGACCTGGCGAAAGAAGTCACCACCGCGGAGCCGTATAGCTGGACGCAAGGTAGCTGGACGTTGGCCGGTGACCTGCCGGAAGCAAAATCTGCCGATGAACTGCCGTTCCACGTTGTGGCCTACGATTTCGGCGCTAAACGTAACATTCTGCGTATGTTAGCGGACCGCGGCTGCCGCCTGACGGTGGTTCCAGCGAAAACCGCAGCAGAAGACGTTCTGAAGATGAATCCGGACGGTATCTTCCTGTCCAACGGCCCTGGCGACCCGGCGCCGTGCGACTACGCGATTACCGCGATTCAGAAATTCCTCGAAACCGATATTCCGATATTTGGTATCTGCCTTGGCCATCAACTGCTGGCGCTGGCGAGCGGTGCGAAGACCATTAAGATGAAGTTTGGCCATCACGGCGGTAACCATCCGGTAAAAGATATCGACAACAACACGGTGATGATTACCGCGCAGAACCACGGTTTTGCGGTAGATGAAGCCTCCATGCCGGCCAATCTGCGCGTGACCCACAAGTCGCTGTTCGACGGCACCCTGCAAGGGATTCATCGCACCGATAAGCCAGCGTTCAGCTTCCAGGGTCACCCTGAAGCGAGTCCGGGTCCGCACGACGCTGCACCGCTGTTCGACCACTTTATCGAGTTAATTGAGCAATACCGTCAGTCCGCGAAATAATCAGGAGTAAAAGAGCCATGCCAAAACGTACAGACATAAAAAGTATCCTGATTCTGGGCGCGGGTCCGATTGTTATCGGCCAGGCGTGTGAGTTTGACTATTCCGGCGCACAGGCGTGTAAAGCCCTGCGTGAAGAGGGTTACCGTGTCATTCTGGTGAACTCCAACCCGGCCACCATCATGACCGACCCGGAAATGGCCGATGCGACTTACATCGAGCCGATTCACTGGGAAGTGGTACGCAAAATCATTGAGAAAGAGCGCCCGGATGCGGTGCTGCCAACCATGGGCGGCCAGACGGCGCTGAACTGTGCGCTGGAGCTGGAACGCCAGGGCGTACTGGCTGAGTTCGGCGTGACCATGATTGGCGCGACGGCGGATGCCATTGATAAAGCGGAAGACCGTCGTCGCTTCGACATCGCGATGAAGAAGATTGGTCTCGACACCGCGCGTTCAGGCATCGCTCACACCATGGAAGAAGCGCTGGCGGTTGCCGCTGACGTTGGCTTCCCGTGCATTATCCGCCCTAGCTTCACCATGGGCGGCACCGGCGGCGGTATCGCTTACAACCGTGAAGAGTTCGAAGAAATCTGCGAACGCGGTCTGGATCTTTCCCCAACCAACGAACTGCTGATTGATGAATCGCTGATTGGCTGGAAAGAGTACGAGATGGAAGTGGTGCGTGATAAAAACGACAACTGCATCATCGTCTGCTCCATCGAAAACTTCGACGCGATGGGCATCCATACCGGCGACTCCATCACCGTAGCACCTGCCCAGACGCTGACCGACAAAGAATATCAAATCATGCGTAACGCCTCGATGGCGGTACTGCGTGAAATCGGCGTGGAAACCGGCGGTTCTAACGTCCAGTTTGCGGTAAACCCGAAAAACGGTCGCCTGATTGTTATCGAGATGAACCCGCGTGTCTCCCGCTCCTCTGCGCTGGCCTCTAAAGCCACCGGTTTCCCGATTGCTAAAGTTGCCGCCAAGCTGGCAGTTGGTTATACCCTCGACGAGCTGATGAACGATATCACCGGTGGCCGCACTCCGGCTTCGTTTGAGCCGTCCATCGACTACGTTGTGACCAAAATTCCACGCTTCAACTTCGAGAAGTTCGCCGGTGCTAACGACCGTCTGACCACGCAGATGAAATCTGTTGGTGAAGTGATGGCGATTGGCCGCACCCAGCAGGAATCGCTGCAGAAAGCGCTGCGCGGTCTGGAAGTCGGCGCGACTGGCTTTGACCCGAAAGTAAGCCTGGACGACCCTGAAGCGCTGACCAAAATTCGCCGGGAGCTGAAAGATGCGGGCGCTGAGCGTATCTGGTATATCGCCGATGCCTTCCGCGCGGGTCTGTCCGTTGACGGCGTGTTCAACCTGACCAACATCGACCGCTGGTTCCTGGTGCAAATTGAAGAGCTGGTGCGCCTGGAAGAAAAAGTAGCCGACCTTGGCATCAACGGCCTCGACGCTGACTTCCTGCGCATGCTGAAGCGTAAAGGTTTCGCCGATGCGCGTCTGGCGAAACTGGCCGGCGTTCGCGAAGCGGAAATCCGCAAGCTGCGTGACCAGTACAACCTGCACCCGGTCTACAAGCGCGTGGATACCTGCGCGGCAGAATTTGCCACCGACACCGCTTACATGTACTCCACTTATGAAGAGGAGTGTGAAGCGAATCCGTCCGTCGACCGCGATAAAATCATGGTGCTGGGCGGCGGTCCAAACCGTATCGGCCAGGGTATAGAGTTTGACTACTGCTGCGTACACGCCTCGCTGGCGCTGCGCGAAGACGGTTATGAAACCATCATGGTCAACTGTAACCCGGAAACCGTTTCTACCGACTACGACACCTCCGACCGTCTGTACTTCGAGCCGGTAACGCTGGAAGACGTGCTGGAAATCGTGCGCATCGAGAAGCCGAAAGGCGTTATCGTGCAGTACGGCGGCCAGACCCCGCTGAAGCTGGCGCGCGCGCTGGAAGCAGCAGGCGTGCCGGTAATCGGTACCAGCCCGGATGCCATCGACCGTGCGGAAGACCGTGAGCGCTTCCAGCACGCGGTTGACCGTCTGAAGCTGAAACAACCGGCGAACGCCACCGTCACGGCCATTGAACAGGCTGTTGAGAAGGCAAAAGAGATTGGTTACCCACTGGTGGTACGTCCGTCCTACGTTCTCGGTGGTCGCGCGATGGAAATCGTCTATGACGAAGCCGACCTGCGTCGCTACTTCCAGACTGCGGTCAGCGTTTCTAACGATGCGCCGGTGCTGCTGGACCGTTTCCTTGATGATGCGGTTGAAGTGGACGTGGATGCTATCTGCGACGGCGAAATGGTGCTGATTGGCGGCATCATGGAGCATATCGAGCAGGCGGGCGTACACTCAGGTGACTCCGCGTGTTCTCTGCCTGCCTACACGCTGAGCCAGGAAATTCAGGATGTCATGCGCCAGCAGGTACAGAAACTGGCCTTTGAACTACAGGTTCGCGGTCTGATGAACGTCCAGTTCGCGGTGAAGAATAACGAAGTTTACCTGATTGAAGTGAACCCGCGTGCGGCACGTACCGTGCCATTCGTCTCCAAAGCGACGGGTGTACCGTTGGCGAAAGTCGCGGCGCGCGTAATGGTCGGAAAAACGCTGGCACAGCAGGGCGTCACCAAAGAAGTTATCCCGCCGTACTACTCGGTGAAAGAAGTGGTGCTGCCGTTCAACAAGTTCCCGGGCGTTGACCCGCTGTTAGGGCCAGAAATGCGCTCTACCGGGGAAGTGATGGGCGTGGGGCGTACCTTCGCGGAAGCGTTCGCCAAGGCACAGCTGGGTAGCAGCTCCACCATGAAAAAACAGGGTCGTGCATTGCTCTCCGTTCGCGAAGGCGATAAAGAGCGCGTGGTTGACCTGGCGGCGAAGCTGCTGAAGTTTGGTTTCGAGCTGGATGCAACGCACGGCACGGCGATTGTGTTGGGCGAAGCGGGTATCAATCCACGTCTGGTGAACAAGGTGCATGAAGGGCGTCCGCATATTCAGGACCGTATCAAGAATGGCGAGTACACTTACATCATCAACACCACCGAAGGTCGTCAGGCGATTGAAGACTCTAAGCTGATTCGCCGCAGCGCACTGCAGTATAAAGTGCATTATGACACTACCCTGAACGGCGGTTTCGCGACGGCGATGGCGCTGAATGCCGATGCCACTGAGAAGGTGACCTCGGTGCAGGAAATGCACGCGCAGATCAAAAAGTCATAAACAAAGAGTCCGGTGATAATTGCGTTAACCGGACCTGCAATATAATCTTGAAAGGGTTTCTGTAAAGAAACCCTTTTTTTATCTCTCGTAAGGTCATTCCTGGCCAAATGCAGTTTCATAACCACATTTTCAATGTAATAAGCACGATATTGCTCACACTAATCAACATTCAAGTCGCATACTATCTTTTATATCCACAATTTTAATATGGCTTAGTTTTTATTAATTTGGACAGGCCGTAGCCAGATTTTTAATTTGTGAAATGGTGTGCTTATGTGTGAAAAATATGTTGAAAGACCGCTCTATTTGTTAATTGCTGACTGGATGATGGCTGAAGATCGTTGGATCACCGCAAAGGAGATTTCCCGCCATTTTGATATTGAACACTGCAAAGCAATTAATACGCTCTCTTATATTCTGTCGGAAGTGGGAGAAATTGTTTGTGAAGTTAAGATGATCCCTAACCAGATAGCAGGCCGGGGCTGCCAGTGCCAGCGTCTGGTAAAAGTCATCAGTATTGATTCTCACCTCTACAACCGATTGAGCCACAATTTGCAGGAAAAAAAGGTGAGTGTGGCGAAAACACCGCGACTGTCTGCCGTTCCCCCAACAGAGCTCAACCGTGAGCAGAAATGGCAGATGATGCTCTCCAAGAGTATGCGTCGCTAATTGTCAGTTGCCTGATGGCGGCATAAACGGTGGTTGACGCGTAGGCCGGATAAGCGTGAGCGCATCCGGCATCAATTACTGTGCTGATTTGGGTTTTACGTCCGTCGTGCCTTTCAGGCGCGGCCGGTTTTTTTCGACCCGCGTTAATGGCTGTGTTTCGCGTAAACCTGCCCGACAGCGGATCGCAAGATCCTGATACTCTTTGGTGTTCAGCCGTTTCCAGTGCAACTCCTGGTCCGTGACTTCGCGCAGTACGCGAGCAGGTGAACCGACCAGCAGTTGCCTTGCCTCCCCCTGAAACCCGGCTTTGACAAAGCTCATGGCGGCGACAATGCTCTCTTCGCCAATCACCGCGCCGTCCATAATCACGCTGTTCATTCCGATCAGCGCGTCCGTGCCCACCACGCAACCGTGCAGGATTGCGCCATGGCCGATGTGCCCATTCTCATGCACGATAGTGTCAGTGTCGCAATAACCGTGCATGATGCAGCCATCCTGCACGTTAGAACCTGCCTCCAGAATCAGGCGACCATAGTCACCGCGCAGTGAGGCATGTGGGCCGACGTAGACGCCAGCCCCCACGATCACATCACCAATCAACACGGCGCTGGGATGAACATACGCCTCTGGATGCACTACCGGAATCAGGCCTTCAAAGGCGTAATAGCTCATAGTTGCTCCTCGATTTTTTTTGCCGGATGGCGGCGTAAACACCTTATCCGGCCTACGGTTGTGCATGTGTTGTAGGCCGGATAAGTGAAGCGCCATCCGGCATAGTCACATTAACGACCTTTCCACACCGGATCGCGTTTTTCTGCAAATGCCAGCGGTCCTTCGAGCGCATCTTCGGAGTGCAGCACTGACGGATAGTGCTTCAGCACACCGCTGCGGATGTAACGGTAGCCTTCTTCCACCGGCATTTCGCTGGTTGCACGATAAATCTCTTTCAGCGCGGCGATCGCCAGCGGGGCGCTATTCACCAGCTGCTGCGCCAGTTCGCGCGCGCTATCCATCAGTTCGCTCTGGCTGACAACGCGGTTGACGATACCCCAACGTAGCGCTTCTTCGGCACTCATTCGTCTGCCGGTCATCACCATTTCGTTGACGATAGCCGGTGGCAGCAGTTTAGGCAGACGCAGTACGCCGCCGCTGTCAGGCACGATCCCCAGTTTGGCTTCTGGTAACGCGAAGCTGGCATTTTCCGCACAGACGATAAAATCCGCTGCCAGCGCCAGCTCAAAACCGCCCCCAAACGCATAGCCGTTGACCGCGGCGATAACCGGCTTATCGAGGTCGAAAATTTCGGTTAAACCGGCGAAACCGCCTGGGCCAAAGTCGGCATCCGGCGCTTCACCTTCGGCCGCCGCTTTTAAGTCCCAGCCCGCAGAAAAGAATTTCTCACCGCCGCCGGTGATAATCGCGACGCGTAATTCCGGGTCATCACGAAAATGAAGAAATGCTTCCCCCATGGCAAAACTGGTTTTTGCGTCAATGGCATTGGCTTTAGGTCGGTCGAGGGTAATTTCCAGGATCGGGCCATTACGGGTCAGATGTAATGATTCACTCATAGTTCATCTCCAGATAAATAGATTTCCCGACAGGAGGAATTCCAGCCGGAAGGGTTATTTCAGATTTTTTTTGATTATTTTTCCTGAACAATTGCGCGGCAGATCGGTTCTTATCTCCATAAACGAGGGAACCTTGAATTTCGCCATATTGTTTTCGCAGAAACTGAAGAACTCAGCTTCGCTTAATGTTTCACCTTCATTAAGGACGATAAAAGCTTTAATGGCTTCATCACGGATCGAATCTTTAATACCGACAACCACAATGTCCTGAATTTTCGGATGCGCAGAAATAATATTTTCCAGCTCGACGCAGGAGACATTTTCCCCGCCGCGTTTAATCATGTTGCAGCGCCTGTCGACGAAATAAAAAAAACCGTCCGCATCCTGGTAACCCGAATCTCCGGTATGTAACCAACCCTCAGGTTCCAGTGCTTTGGCGGTAGCCTCCGGCTGGGCATAGTACTCTTTGAAGATGGTTTTGCCCGGCACGCCTTTAATGCAGATTTCGCCAATTTCTCCGGCGGGCAGGGGACGGTTGTGATCGTCACGGATTTCGGCTTCATAGCTAAAACCCACGCGACCAATAGAGGGCCAGCGCCGTTTGTCTCCAGGGCGATCGCCAATAATGCCGACGATGGTTTCGGTCATACCATAGGAGGTCAGCAGCCTGACGCCAAAACGTTCGGTAAAGGCGTCTTTTTCCTGCTCGGATAAATTGAGATAGAACATCACTTCGCGCAGGTGATGCTGTCTGTCCGTTGGTGCTGGGGGTTGAACCATCAGCGTTCGGATCATCATCGGAATGCATTCGGTGACCGTCGCCTGGTATCTACGTACCTGATCCCAAAACGCCCTGGCGCTGTATTTTTCCAACAGCACAAAGGTGCTGCCTGCGGAGAATGCCGCCATGGCTGCCGTACACTGACAGTCGATATGAAAAGCGGGCATCACCGTCATGTAGACGTCGTCATCGCGCAGGGCGATTTGCCAGGAAGTGTAGTAGCCGGCAAATCGCAGGTTGTAGTGGGTAATCACCACCCCTTTAGGCCGTGAGGTGGTGCCAGAGGTAAACAGAATTTCCGCCGTATCGTCCGTGGATAATGCGGGCGTGTAGCACAGCGTGGCGGACTGGCGGGATTGCAGTTGGGTAAAGTGGCTCACGCCGTCGTCAACCGGAAGCTGTTCGCCAATCAGACAGATATGATTAAGCGGTGTGGTATTTTCCAGCCGTATCTGGCGGTACATAGGATAAAACTGGGCGCTGGTGACCAGCAGGCTTACCTGGCTGTTTTGCAGGATCCAGGCGCTTTCTTCACCCAGCAAACGGGCATTAATTGGTACCATGATGGCGCCAATTTTTGCCAGCCCAAACCAGCAAAAGATGAATTCCGGACAGTTATCCAGATGCAACGCGACCTTGTCGCCTTTGCGGATCCCTAAGCAATGGAAAAGGTTCGCCGTGCGGTTAATCTCTTCATTGAGCGAGGCATAGCTAAACTGCCGAACGTTTCCTTCGCAGGATTCGAAAATTAACGCCGTTTTATCTCCGTACACCCCGGCCAGGTCGTCCCACATCAGACGTAAGTTTTGTCCGCCAACGATATCCATATTGCTTTATCCACTGAAATCAGGCGTGAGCGCTAACCCATTCGCGGGTCAGCGCGTCGCGTTTATTCCTCAACTCTGGCCAGGCCTTTGCCGACCAGCTCATTTATGTCTGCTTCGCTATATCCAATGTTTTTCAGAATGGCGGCGGTATCCATGCCGTGTGACGGCATGCCACGCCAGATTTTCCCTGGGTTGTTTTTAAATTTCGGCATGATATTCGGTCCTTTGCAGGTGCGACCGTCCATCGTTTGCCACTGAGTAATCGATTCACGGGCAACGTACTGCGGGTTGCCTTCCAGTTCCGGAATGGTCAGCACCTTCGCGCAGGCGATATTCAGCTCAGCAAAGCGCGCCTGGACTTCGGCGATGGTGTGCGTTGCCAGCCATGCGTCCAGTTTCTCTTCCACGAGCGGGCCGTAAGGGCATTCCACGCGATGGATAAGCTGGGTACCTTCCGGGACTTCCGGTGTGCCAAGAATGTGGGCGAGGCCAATATCGTTGAAGCACTCGTTGATTTGTGTGATGCCGACCAGCTCCATGACGATATAACCATCGGCGCATTTATACAGGCCGCAGCCAGCGTAATACGGGTCTTTGCCTTTGGTCATACGTGGGCAAATTTCGCCGCCGTTAAAGTAATCCATCATGAAGTACTGACCCATGCGCAGCATGACTTCGTACATGGCGATATCAATGCTTTCACCTTTGCCCGTTTCGCGTACTTTGTGCAGGGCAGCCAGCGCCGCTGTCGTTGCGGTCATCCCTGAGAAGTAGTCGGCGGTGTACGGGAAGGCAGGCATTGGCTGATCAACGTCGCCGTTTTGGATCAGATAGCCGCTGAACGCTTGTGCGATAGTGTTATACGCCGGAAGATTGGTGTACTCCTCGGTACCAAACTGGCCGAAGCCGGAAAGGTGGGCGATAACCAGTTTTGGGTTATGTTGCCACAGCACTTCATCGGTAATACCGCGACGGGCAAAGGCCGGGCCTTTACTGGCTTCAATGAAGATATCGGTGGTTTCCATGAGCTTCAGAAACGCTTCCCGACCTTCATCTTTGAAAATATTGAGCGACAGGGCGTGCAGGTTACGACGTGAGAGCTGCGGATAGTTAGGCTGTACGCGGATGGTATCGGCCCACGCCACGTTTTCAATCCAGATAACCTCAGCACCCCATTCAGCGAACATCTGCCCGGCGAACGGACCGGCAATCTCGATCCCTGAAAAGACAACGCGTACCCCGGCAAGTGGGCCAAAGGTTGGCATTGGTAAGTGATCCATAATTTTGCTCCTGGCATTTTTTTGCGGTATGTAGGCCGGATAAGCACAGCGCCATCCGGCATAATTGCCTGATGGCGACGCGAGCGTCTTATCAGGCCTACAAGGGGTCGATTAACGGTATTGCTTGAGTACCGCACGACCCAACGTCAGGATCTGCATTTCGTCAGAACCACCGGAAACGCGGTCAACGCGCAGGTCACGCCAGAAGCGCGTGATGCGATGGTTACCCGCGATTCCCACGCCACCCAGCACCTGCATGGCGGTATCTACCACTTCAAATGCCGCGTTGGCGCAGAAGTATTTGCACATGGCCGCATCGCCCGAGGTAATGGTGCCGTTATCCGCTTTCCATGCAGCTTCCAGTAGCATGTTTTTCATGGAGTTCAGTTTGATCGCCATATGCGCAAACTTCTCCTGAATCAGCTGGAAACGGCCGATAGCTTCGCCAAACTGCACGCGCTGATTGGCGTAGCGCGCGGCGTCTTCAAACGCGCACATTGCCGTACCGTAGTTGGTCAGTGCAACGAGGAAGCGTTCATGGTCAAACTCTTCTTTCACGCGGTTGAAACCATTACCTTCCCGACCGAACATGTCTTTCTCGTCCAGCTCAACGTCGTCAAAGGTGATTTCACAGCAGCTATCCATGCGCAGACCGAGTTTCTCCAGTTTGTTGACCTTGATACCCGCTTTGCTCATGTCAACGAACCACTCGGTGTAAACAGGTTTATCCGGCGATGCGCCATCTCTCGCCATCACCACGATGTACGGGGTATAGGCGCTACTGGTGATAAAGCACTTACTGCCATTAAGATAAACCTTACCATTTTTACGTGTATAAGTGGTTTTCAGGCTGCCAACATCCGATCCCGCTCCCGGCTCGGTGATTGCAGAGTTCCACATCTGCTTACCGGTTCCCTGGAACGCCATGATTTTATCGATTTGTTCCTGAGTCCCTTCACGCAGGAAGGTGTTAAAACCCCCCGGTAACTGGTACAGCACATAGGTTGGCGCGCCGAGGCGGCCGAGTTCCATCCAGACGGCGGCCACGGTGACAAATCCCGCTTCCAGTCCACCGTGTTCTTCCGGAATCAACAGGCTATCGATGCCCATATCCGCCAGCGCTTTCACAAAACGCTCAGGGTAGACGCTGTCGCGATCGCACTCGGCAAAATAAGCTTCCCAGTTCTCACTGGCCATCAGTTCACGAATACCGGCGACAAACAGCTCCTGCTCGTCATTTAAGTTGAAATCCATCTTTCAGCCTCTTGATCAATTGAGTTAATGAGAATTACTTGTCTTTCCAGTGCACTTTGGCGTCTTTAATAAAGGACAGCGTCACCATGATGTTGACGAAGAACAACGGGCATCCTCCGGCGATAATCGCCGTCTGGATGGGCTTCAGCCCGCCCAGCGCCAGCAGAACGATGCCGATGACGCCGACCAGAACGGACCAACCGATACGCACCAACAACGGAGGTTCTTCACCATCACGGACTTCGCGACAGGTGGACATCGCCAGGGTGTAAGAGCAGGCGTTAATCAGCGTGACGGTGGCAATAAAGCAAAGGATGAAGAAGCCCCACATGGTGGCGGTGCTGAATGGCAAGGCGGCCCAGGTTTCGATAATGGCGCGCGCCACACCGTGCTGTTCAATCAGCTGTGGGATGTTGAGAATGTTTTTATCCATCAGCAGCAGGGTATTGCTGCCAAGGACTGTCCACAGGATCCAGGTGGAGGCGGTCAGGCCCAGCACCATCCCGAAGCACAGTTCACGTACGGTACGACCACGAGAAATACGCGCCAGGAAGATGCTCATCTGGATGGCGTAAATGACCCACCATGCCCAGTAGAAAACAGTCCAGCCCTGCGGGAAGCCGCCTTTGCCGATGGCATCGGTATAGAACAGCATACGCGGCAGATACATCAGCAGCATGCCGACCGAGTCGGTGAAGTAGTTCATGATGAAGCTGGCGCCGCTGACGATAAACACCCAGCCCAGCATCAGGAAGCTCAGGTAGCTACGCACGTCGCTGGCGATCCTGACCCCTTTTTGCAGGCCACAAGCCACGCAAATGGCGTTCAGAATGATCCAGCAGGTAATGATGATGGCATCTAATTGCAGCGTATGCGGAATACCGAACAGCCATTGCATACACTCGGTTACCAGCGGCGTCGCCAGACCGAGGCTGGTACCCATTGCAAAAATCAGCGCCACCAGGTAGAAGTTATCAACGATGGTGCCGAACAGCCCTTTCGCATGCTTTTCGCCCACTAACGGTACCAGCGTGGAACTGGGGCGGATGACGTCCATCTTGCGCACAAAGAAGAAGTAGGCGAAGGCCACGGAAAGGAAGCTGTAGGTTGCCCACGGCAACGGCCCCCAGTGGAACAGGCTGTACGCCAGGCCTATTTCTTTCGCACCTGTAGAGTTAGGGGCGAGAGCAAAGGGGGGAGTAGAGATATAGTAGTAGATCTCGATGGAACCCCAGAACAGCACTGCGGCGGATGTACAGGAAGCGAACATCATAAAGATCCAGCTGGCGGTACTAAACTCCGGTTTTTCGTCGCCTAATTTCTTTTTGGCATATGGGCCAAAAACCAGCCAGAACCAGCCAAAAAGCATGACGACCATATACCATTCAAATGCCCAGCCCCAGACATTGGTGACATAACTGAATACCGCATTAATAACGACGTTAGCGGCATCAAGATCTCTTACTGTTAGCCAGCAAAGTATTCCAACTATTATTAATGGCGGAAAAAAAACCTTCGGTTCAATTCCCGACTTTCTCTTTTCATTTTTCATGAGTGAATTCCAGTGTGAAAACGAAATTTATTTAGCGAGCCCGTGCATGATCTTTTGTTTATTTGTTATTAATGATTTGTTGATAACTTTTAACCTCTGGGAACGCCTCAGTGAGTAACTCATAATGAGTATTCATTTCGGGCGATTCTGTTACCTGTGTCACACTTTTCTACGCTGGTTAATTCGCTTGGATATTCTGTATTTTTTGTTATTTATCAATGTGTTGTTTGTGGTTTTTTAACTTTTTTAAGTGACTGGCGTTCAATATTGTTGAACCCGCAGACAATATTGAAAATTTTCATATTTGACGTAATTCTTTCAATATTGGTGAGGTACGTAACACTATTGAAAGTTACGAATTTCAATGTGTGACATTTTCAATATTGGTGATTAAGGTTTTATTTCCGAATTAAAGAGCGTGATATCTGTATTTAACACCGCCGATATAAATACGTTTCCTTCATGATTTCTGGAGATGCAATGAAGATAATTACTTGCTACAAATGCGTACCTGATGAACAGGATATTGCGATTAATAATGCTGATGGTTCGCTCGATTTCAGCAAAGCGGATGGCAAAATCAGCCAGTACGACCTGAATGCGATCGAAGCGGCTTGTCAGTTAAAACAACAGGCAGGCGAGGCCCAGGTTGTGGCCATGAGCGTCGGCGGCAAAGCGCTGACCAATGCAAAAGGGCGCAAAGATGTGCTTTCCCGTGGCCCTGATGAACTGATTGTTGTCATTGACGATCAATTTGAACAGGCGCTGCCGCAACAAACTGCCACTGCGCTGGCTGCCGCCGCGCAAAAATCAGGTTTTGATCTGCTTATTTGCGGCGACGGTTCTTCCGATCTTTATGCTCAGCAGGTTGGTCTGCTGGTGGGCGAAGCGCTGAACGTTCCCACGATTAATGGCGTGAGTAAAATCCTCTCTCTTACCGATAGCACGCTGACGGTAGAGCGTGAACTGGAAGATGAAGTCGAAACACTGAGCATACCGCTGCCAGCGGTGATTGCGGTCTCAACTGACATCAACACCCCTCAAATCCCTTCCATGAAAGCCATTCTTGGCGCGGCGAAAAAACCGGTTCAGGTTTGGTCGCCTGCAGACATTGGGCTGAACAGCGTGCAGGCGTATTCCGCACAGCAGGTTGCTGCGCCGAAACAGCGCGAGCGTCAGCGCGTTGTGATTGAAGGTGACGGTGAAGAACAGATTGCCGCGTTTGTCGAGAATCTTCGCAAAATCATTTAATTATCAGGGGATGTTATGAACAAGTTTTCCAGTGTCTGGGTATTCAGCGATACCCCTTCTCGTCTGCCGGAACTGATGAAAGGTGCGCAGGCTTTAGGTGAAAAAGTTAACACGTTTGTGCTCAGCGATGCGGACAGCGCAACGGCATGTCATTTGGGTGCAGATCATGTCTGGTTGCTCAGCGGCAAACCAGAAGACCGTATGGTTGAAGAGTACGCCGATGTGATGGCTCAGACCATTCGTCAACACAGCGAGGGCGGCGCAGTGCTGCTGCCGAATACGCGTCGTGGCAAGCTGTTAGCGGCAAAACTGGGTTTTCGCTTGTCGGCAGCCGTTTCAAACGACGCCAGCGCAGTCGCCGTGCAGGACGGTAAAGCTGCGGTCAAACATATGGTTTACGGCGGCCTGGCGATAGGGGCAGAAACCATCGCTTCGCCGTTTGCCGTGGTAACGCTCAGCAGCGGAACGTTTGACGCGCAGCAACCGGATACCGCTCGCAGCGGTGAGGCGCACACCGTCCAGTGGCAGGCTCCGGCCATTGCCGTAACGCGTACGGCAACTCAGGCGCGTCAGAACAACAGCGTTGATCTCGATAAAGCCCGTCTGGTGGTCAGCGTGGGACGCGGTATCGGCAGCAAAGAAAATATCTCGCTGGCCGAAGCGCTGTGCCAGACGATTGGCGCTGAGCTGGCCTGTTCCCGTCCGGTGGCGGAAAACGAGAAGTGGATGGAGCACGAACGCTACGTCGGTATCTCCAACCTGATGCTCAAGCCTGAACTGTATCTGGCGGTGGGGATCTCCGGGCAGATCCAACATATGGTCGGCGCCAACGGCGCACAGACGATTTTCGCCATTAACAAAGATAAAAATGCGCCGATTTTCCAGTATGCGGATTACGGCATCGTTGGCGATGCGCTGAAGATCCTGCCTGCGCTGACGGCTGCCTTAGCGCGTTAAACCATTCGGGCAGGATGCGAAGGTGTCCTGCCGCTGACAGGAGTACATATGTCCGAAGATATCTTTGATGCCATCATCGTGGGTGCAGGTCTGGCTGGTTCGGTTGCGGCGCTGGTGCTGGCTCGGGAAGGCGCACAGGTGCTGGTTATCGAGCGCGGCAATTCTGCTGGCGCGAAGAATGTCACCGGTGGGCGCATGTATGCGCATAGCCTGGAGCGCATTATCCCAGGTTTTGCAGAGCAAGCCCCGATTGAACGCGTGATTACCCACGAAAAACTCGCCTTTATGACCGACAAAGGGGCGATGACCATCGACTATTGCAATGGCGAAGACGCCGCATCGTCGCAGGTTTCTTATTCCGTCTTACGCAGCAAATTTGACGCCTGGCTGATGGAACAGGCCGAAGAGGCGGGAGCTCAGCTCATCACCGGTATTCGCGTGGATAACGTTGTGCAGCGCGAGGGTAAAGTCGTAGGCGTGGAAGCCGATGGCGATATTCTGGAAGCCAAAGTCGTGATCCTTGCTGATGGCGTAAATTCTCTGTTGGCGGAAAAGCTGGGCATGGCAAAGCGCGTCGAGGCATCACATGTTGCCGTCGGTGTAAAAGAGCTGATCGAATTGCCAAAATCAGTGATTGAAGATCGTTTCCAGTTACAGGGGAACGAAGGCGCAGCCTGTCTGTTTGCCGGGTCGCCAACCGATGGATTGATGGGCGGTGGCTTTCTCTATACGAACGACACAACCCTTTCTCTGGGGCTGGTCTGCGGCCTTCATCATCTGAAAGACGCGAAAAAATCGGTCCCGCAAATGCTGGAAGATTTCAAACAGCATCCGGCGGTTGCCCCGCTGATCGCCGGTGGCAAGCTGGTGGAATATGCCGCGCATGTCGTGCCGGAAGCCGGTATCAACATGCAGCCAGAACTGGTGGGTGATGGCGTACTGGTTGCCGGTGATGCAGCCGGAATGTGTATGAACCTCGGCTTTACCATTCGCGGTATGGATCTCGCCATTTCCGCAGGCGAAGCGGCGGCGAAAACGGTGCTTTCAGCCATGAAGCGCGACGACTTTAGCAAGCAGTCGCTGGGTGAATACCGTCAGCATCTGGACGATGGCCCGATGCGCGATATGCGTATGTACCAGAAGCTGCCTGCTTTTCTTGATAACCCGCGCATGTTTACCGCCTATCCCGAAATGGCGGTCAGTATCGCGCGCGACCTGTTCACCGTGGATGGTTCCGCCCCGGTGCCAATGCGCAAAAAAATCCTGCGCCATGCGAAGAAAGTGGGCTTCATCAACCTGATGAAAGATGGCCTGAAAGGAGTGACCGTATTATGACATCTCCCGTCAATGTGGACGTCAAACTGGGCGTCAATAAGTTCAATGTCGATGAAGACAGCCCGCACATCATTCTCAAAACCGATCCTGATAAACAGGCGCTGGAGGTGCTGATTAAGGCCTGCCCGGCTGGACTGTATAAAAAGCAGGACGACGGCAGCGTACGTTTTGATTACGCCGGGTGCCTGGAGTGTGGGACGTGTCGAATTCTTGGACTCGATACGGCGCTGGAGAAATGGGAATACCCGCGTGGGACGTTTGGCGTGGAGTTCCGCTACGGCTAATAAGTACCAGGTTGTGCACCCGTAGGCCGGATAAGATGCGGTAGCGTCGTCATCCGGCAATCATGTGGCGCCAATGCCGGATGGCGGCGTAAATGCCTTATCCGGCCTACAGATGACGCTTTGTCCGTGTTGAAACAGGAAGTCGCTATGCAGCAGCCCAGGAACTTTGATGACATCAAATTTACCTCTATTCACCGCCGGATAATGCTGTGGGGCAGCGGTGGGCCATTCCTGGATGGGTATGTGCTGGTGATGATTGGCGTGGCGCTGGAACAGCTCACGCCAGCGTTGAAACTGGATGCCGAGTGGATTGGTCTGCTGGGGGCCGGTACGCTCGCCGGTCTGTTTGTCGGGACGTCGCTGTTTGGCTACATTTCCGATAAGGTCGGACGCCGCAAAATGTTTATCATCGATATTATCGCCATTGGCGTGATATCGGCGGCAACCATGTTTGTCTCCTCGCCCGTTGAGTTGTTAGTGATGCGGGTGCTAATCGGGGTGGTGATCGGCGCTGATTACCCGATCGCGACCTCGATGATTACCGAGTTCTCCAATACCCGTCAGCGCGCTTTCTCCATCGGTTTTATCGCCGCGATGTGGTATGTCGGTGCCACCTGTGCCGATTTGGTCGGCTACTGGTTGTATGATGTTGAGGGCGGGTGGCGTTGGATGCTCGGCAGCGCGGTGATCCCCTGCATTTTGATCCTGATTGGGCGTTTCGATCTTCCTGAATCGCCACGCTGGCTGTTGCGAAAAGGTCGGGTGAAAGAGTGCGAGGAGATGATGATCAAACTGTTTGGCGAACCGGTGGTGTTCGACGAAGAAGCGCCGCAGGAAACGCGCTTTCTCCAGTTGTTTAATCGCCGACACTTCCCGTTTGTCCTGTTTGTTGCCGCCATCTGGACCTGCCAGGTGATTCCGATGTTTGCCATTTACACCTTTGGTCCGCAGATTGTTGGCTTGCTGGGCCTTGGTGTTGGAAAAAGCGCCGCATTGGGCAATGTGGTAATCAGCCTGTGCTTTATGCTGGGGTGTATTCCTCCCATGTTCTGGCTCAATAGCGCGGGCCGTCGACCGCTGTTGATTGGCAGCTTTATTATGATGACGCTGGCGCTGGCCGTGCTGGGGCTAATCCCTGATATGGGTGCATGGCTGGTGGTGTTGGCGTTTGCCGTGTACGCGTTTTTCTCAGGGGGCCCCGGAAATCTGCAGTGGCTATACCCTAACGAACTGTTCCCCACCGATATTCGTGCCTCTGCCGTCGGGGTGATTATGTCGTTAAGCCGTATCGGCACCATTGTTTCAACCTGGGCGCTGCCGGTATTCATCACCAAATACGGTATCAGCAATGTCATGCTGATGGGCGCGGGAATTTCGCTGGTTGGCCTGCTCGTTTCCATCGCTTTCGCCCCGGAAACGCGAGGTCTGACGTTGGCGCAAACCAGCCAAATGACGATTCGTAGTAAGCCGGTGGTCAGGGCAGGCTATTAGGAGTGTTCTGTATTTTCCCTGCAACTCAGTCAGTTAGACTACAGTTAACCGGGTATATCACTGAAAATGACTGAAAAGCAGGGAGAACACCATGCAAAAACATATCCTGATCACATCCATTTTTACCGCCGCAGCACTGTTTACGGTAGCCGGTTGCTCCTCAAACCAGGCGGTCAAAACCACCGATGGTAAAACCATCGTCACCGATGGGAAACCACAAGTGGATGAAGATACGGGCCTGGTCTCGTATAAAAACGCGCAAACGGGTAAGACGGAACAGATTAACCGCGATCAGGTTAAGGATATGAGCGAGCTGGACAACTAACTCAGATTTTTCCATTTATCTACTCAATAATATTGGCTGTTAGCCTGTGGATTAAGTGACTAAACTCACTGTTATTACAATAATGCAGTGACACAGGCTAATCATGATTCTCATCATTTATGCGCATCCCTATCCGCAGCATTCGCATGCGAATAAGCGGATGCTTGAACAGGCAAGGACGCTGGAGGGGGTGGAGGTTCGTTCGCTCTATGAACTCTATCCCGATTTCAATATCGATATCGCCGCAGAACAGGACGCGCTGTCACGTGCGAGTCTGATTATCTGGCAACATCCCATGCAATGGTACAGCACTCCTCCGTTACTCAAATTGTGGATGGATAAGGTCCTCTCCCACGGCTGGGCGTATGGTCACGGCGGTACCGCGCTGCATGGCAAACACCTGATGTGGGCAGTAACCACCGGCGGCGGCGAAAACCACTTTGATATCGGCTCCCATCCTGGTTTTGACGTGCTTTCCCAACCTTTGCAGGCCACGGCATTATATTGCGGTCTCAAATGGCTGCCGCCGTTTGCGATGCACTGTACGTTTATCTGTGATGACGAAACGCTGCAGGCGCAGGCGCGCCACTATAAACAACGTCTGATGGAATGGCAGGAGGAACACCATGGATAGCCATACGCTGATACAGGCGCTGATTTATCTCGGATCGGCGGCGCTGATTGTCCCCATCGCCGTGCGGCTGGGGCTAGGGTCGGTACTGGGGTATCTCATCGCCGGGTGCATCATTGGTCCGTGGGGCTTAAGACTGGTGACGGATGCCGAATCAATTCTGCATTTTGCGGAGATCGGCGTGGTGCTGATGCTGTTTGTCATCGGCCTGGAGCTGGATCCGCAACGTTTGTGGAAACTGCGGGCTTCGGTGTTCGGCGGCGGCGCGCTACAGATGGTAGTTTGCGGCGGTTTGATTGGTTTGTTCTGTATGTTCCTCGGCCTGCGCTGGCAGGTGGCGGAGCTGATTGGCATGACGCTGGCGCTTTCCTCGACGGCCATCGCGATGCAGGCGATGAATGAACGCAACCTGATGGTGTCGCAACTGGGGCGTAGCGCATTTGCCGTACTGCTGTTCCAGGATATCGCAGCCATTCCTCTGGTGGCAATGATCCCCTTACTTGCAGCGAGCGGTGCATCGACCACGCTGGGGGCATTTGCATTGTCTGCTCTTAAGGTAGCGGGCGCGCTGGTGCTGGTGGTGCTGTTAGGGCGTTATGTCACCCGTCCTGCCTTGCGTTTTGTTGCGCGTTCGGGTCTGCGGGAAGTGTTCAGCGCCGTTGCGCTGTTCCTCGTTTTCGGTTTTGGTCTGCTGTTGGAAGAGGTTGGCCTGTCGATGGCGATGGGGGCGTTTCTGGCCGGCGTGCTGCTGGCGAGCTCAGAGTATCGCCACGCGCTGGAAAGTGATATTGAGCCGTTTAAAGGGCTGCTGCTGGGACTGTTTTTCATTGGCGTGGGGATGTCTATCGACTTTGGTACACTGATTGATAATCCCTTGCGCATTATCATTTTGCTGGTCGGTTTCCTGGTGATTAAAACCGTCATGCTGTGGTTGATAGCGAAACCGTTGCAGGTGCCGAACAAGCAGCGTCGCTGGTTTGCCGTATTGTTAGGGCAGGGCAGTGAGTTTGCCTTTGTGGTGTTTGGCGCGGCGCAAATGGCAAATGTGCTCGATCCTGACTGGGCGAAAGCGCTGACGCTGGCGGTCGCGCTGTCGATGGCGGCGACACCGATTTTACTGGTTGTCCTGACGCGTCTGGAAAAATCAGCTACCGGTGAAGAACGTGAAGCGGATGAAATTGATGAAGAACAACCGCGGGTAATCATCGCTGGATTTGGACGCTTCGGCCAGATAACCGGTCGTCTGCTGCTGTCGAGTGGCGTCAAGATGGTGGTCCTTGATCACGATCCGGATCATGTTGAGACGTTGCGCAAATTTGGTATGAAGGTTTTCTATGGCGATGCGACGCGTATGGATCTGCTGGAGTCTGCGGGAGCAGCCAAAGCGGAAGTGATCATTAATGCCATCGACGATCCGCAAACCAGCCTGCAACTGACCGAGATGGTGAAAGATCACTTCCCGCATTTGCAAATTATTGCCCGTGCGCGCGATGTGGATCACTACATCCGTCTGCGCCAGGCCGGGGTGGACATGCCGGAACGTGAAACCTTTGAAGGCGCATTAAAAACCGGGCGACTGGCGTTGGAAAGTCTAGGGCTTGGGCGCTATGAGGCGCGTGAGCGGGCCGACGTCTTCCGGCGTTTTAATATATTGATGGTTGAGGAGATGGTGAAAGGCGAAGATGACGCGATTTCCCGTGCAGCGGTTTATAAGCGCACCAGTGCAATGCTGAGTGAAATTATTGCCGAAGATCGTCAGCACTTATCATTGATTCAACGCCATGGCTGGCAAGGCACGGATGAAGGTAAACATACGGGCGACGTCGCCGATGAGCCGGAAGTGAAACCGTCAGCATAGGGTAAAAAATGTGATGTTCTGCAAACTTTACTGCTAATTGGCTGTTTTTGAACTACTGTAATGCTGGGAGTCCACTCAGAAGTCGCGGACTCACCAGCAGAACAGAAAATTTTCCTGCACATCTTCCTTTGGCTAGTCGACGAAAGATTGCGCTTTCCGTATAGTGGCGACAATTTTTTTGTATCCGGGAAATATTCAATGATCAGTCTGATTGCGGCGTTAGCGGTAGATCGCGTCATCGGTATGGAAAACGCCATGCCGTGGAACCTCCCTGCCGATCTCGCCTGGTTTAAACGTAATACCTTAAACAAGCCGGTTGTCATGGGACGCCACACCTGGGAATCCATCGGGCGACCGTTACCTGGGCGTAAAAATATCGTCATCAGCAGCAAGCCTGGCACTGACGATCGTGTGCAGTGGGTGAAGTCTGTTGATGAAGCCATTGCGGCCTGCGGTGATGAACCAGAGATTATGGTGATTGGCGGTGGGCGCGTGTATGAGCAGTTCCTGCCAAAAGCGCAGAAGCTGTATCTGACGCACATTGATGCTGAAGTCGAAGGGGATACCCATTTCCCGGACTACGAACCGGATGACTGGGAGTCGGTGTTCAGTGAATTCCACGATGCCGACGCGCAAAACTCTCACAGCTACTGCTTCGAGATTCTGGAGCGTCGTTAATCCTGTAAGTGCCGGATGGCGGCGAAACGCCTTATCCGGCCTACTCTTGTGCCAGATGTAGGCCTGATAGGCGTAGCGCCATCAGGCATAAATCTATCAGGCGTTGACCGCTTCGCCAGGATCCAGATTCAGATGGCGATTTGATGGCTGCACAAAGTACTGTTTGTCTTCCCAGCGCAGACAGGTGAGATCGCCTCCCCAGCAACACCCCGTATCCAGCGCGTAAATACCTTCTGGTGTGCCTTTGCCTTCCAGCGATGCCCAGTGCCCGAATGCAATGCTGTACGCTTCACTGACAGGTCCAGGAATGGCAAACCATGGCTTCAGCGGGGCAGGCGCGTCTTCTGGTGACTCTTTGCTGTACATATCCAGTTGACCGTTGGGGAAGCAGTAACGCATGCGTGTAAAGGCGTTGGTAATAAAACGCAGGCGCGCCAGCCCGGTCAGCTCCGGGGTCCAGTTGTTTGGCATGTCACCGTACATTGCATCGAGGAAAAACGGATACGAGTCGCTCGACAACACGGCTTCAACATCGCGGGCACAGTCTTTCGCGGTCTGCAAATCCCATTGAGGGGTAATGCCAGCGTGCGCCATGACCAGTTTTTTCTCTTCGTCTACCTGCAGCAACGGCTGACGACGAAGCCAGTTGATTAATTCGTCAGCATCCGGCGCTTCGAGCAGCGATGTGACTCTGTCTTTTGGTTTATTACGGCTGATGCCGGCAAACACGGCCAGCAGGTGTAAATCGTGATTACCCAATACCAGGCGCACGCTGTCGCCCAGCGATTTAACGTAGCGTAAAACGTCTAACGAACCCGGCCCACGCGCGACCAGATCGCCGGTGAGCCATAAGGTGTCTTGTGCGGGATTAAAGTCTACCTGGTGCAGCAAGGCTACCAGTTCATCGTAACAACCGTGAACGTCGCCAATGAGGTATGTTGCCATAGCTATTGTTTTAATGAATGAGTGTTGGAACGGCGAGTCGGAACACGGGAATGTCGATGGTAAAGGCGATCCCTTGTTCATCGATCATTTCGTAATGACCCTGCATGGTGCCCAGCGGCGTTTCAATAACGGCGCCGCTGGTGTACTGGTACTCTTCGCCAGGTTCGATGTGTGGCTGAACGCCAACCACACCTTCACCCTGAACTTCGGTTTCGCGCCCATGACCATTGGTTATCAACCAATAACGTCCCAACAGCTGCACTGGCGCTCGCCCCAAATTGCGGATAGTCACGGTATAAGCAAAAACGTAACGTTCATCATCAGGTGAGGATTGCGCCTCAATGTAGACGCTTTGTACCTGAATGCACACTCGGGGCGAATTGATCATGTTTAACTCTCCTTCGATGGCGCGTTTTCCGACAGATAGTTAGCCATCCGGCAGTATTGCGCGACAGAGATATTTTCCGCTCGCATTGCCGGGTCAATGCCCAACTCTGTGAGTACTTCAACGCTGAACAGATTACCGAGGCTGTTACGTACCGTTTTACGACGCTGATTAAACGCTTCAGTGGTAATACGGCTCAGCACACGAACATCTTTAACCGGGTACGGCATTGTCGCGTGAGGGACCAGACGCACAACCGCAGAATCGACTTTAGGCGCGGGCGTAAATGCCGATGGCGGCACTTCAAGTACCGGGATCACATTGCAGTAATATTGCGCCATGACGCTTAATCGACCATACGCTTTACTGTTTGGCCCTGCAACCAGACGATTGACCACCTCTTTTTGCAACATGAAATGCATGTCGGCAATGGCATCAGTATAGGTAAAAAGATGGAACATCAGCGGCGTGGAGATGTTGTACGGCAGGTTGCCGAACACACGCAGCGGCTGCCCCATTGTTTGGGCAAGTTCGCCGAAGTTCATGGTCATGGCATCTTGCTGATAAATCGTCAGCTTCGGCCCTAAAAACGGGTGCGTTTGCAGGCGCGCGGCGAGATCGCGATCCAGCTCAATGACCGTGAGCTTGTCCAGGCGTTCGCCTACTGGCTCGGTTAACGCAGCCAGGCCCGGGCCGATTTCGACCATAGCCTGACCTTTCTGCGGGTTGATAGCAGAGACAATACTTTCGATCACAAACTGATCGTTGAGGAAGTTTTGCCCGAAACGTTTACGGGCTAAGTGGCCCTGATGGACTCGATTATTCATTGGTATTAACAATCATTTTGATGGCGAGATTAAGCGCCGTAATAAAACTGCCGACATCTGCTTGCCCACGTCCCGCAAGTTCAAGCGCGGTACCGTGATCGACGGATGTGCGAATAAAGGGCAGGCCCAGCGTGATATTCACCCCGCGACCAAATCCCTGGTATTTTAGCACGGGGAGGCCCTGATCGTGGTACATTGCCAGCACGGCATCCGCGTGGTCGAGATATTTGGGCTGAAACAGCGTATCTGCGGGCAGCGGGCCATTTAATTTCATCCCCTGCGCACGCAGTTCATCGAGAACCGGGATAATGGTGTCTATCTCTTCCATTCCCATATGGCCGCCTTCACCGGCATGCGGGTTAAGGCCGCACACCAGAATATGCGGATCGTTCAGGCCAAACTTAGTGCGCAAATCATGATGCAGAATGCCGATCACTTCCCGCAATAATGCCGGGGTAATGGCGTCAGCAACGGCTTTAAGCGGCAGATGCGTGGTCGCCAGGGCAACACGCAGCTCTTCCGTTGCCAGCATCATCACGACTTTCTTCGCCTGTGAACGCTCCTCAAAAAACTCGGTATGCCCGGTAAACGGCACGCCAGCGTCATTGATGACGCCTTTGTGAACGGGGCCGGTTATCAGCGCTGCAAATTCGCCCTGTAGACAACCATCGCAGGCGCGAGCCAGCGTGTCGACTACATATTGCCCATTCTCTACCGCCAGTTGGCCCGCGACGACAGGGGCGCGCAGCGCAACCGGCAATAGCGTCAGCGTACCGGCTGATTGCGGTCGGGCTGGGGTATCTGGAGTATAGGGGAGAAGTGAAAGCGGTAAACCGAGCAGGGTTGCCCGGTCACGGAGTAGCGCGGCATCAGCACAAACAACGAGTTCTACCGGCCACTCGCGCTGTGCTAGCTGGACCACAAGATCCGGACCAATCCCGGCGGGTTCGCCGGGAGTGATCACAACACGTTGAGTTCGAGTCATTAGTTGCTCAAAATTTTAACGTACGCACTGGCGCGCTGTTCCTGCATCCAGGTCGCTGCTTCTTCTGAGAATTTACGGTTCATCAGCATGCGATAAGCTCTGTCTTTCTGTGCCGCGTCAGTTTTATCAACGTTACGCGTATCCAGCAGCTCGATCAGATGCCAGCCGAAAGAGGAGTGCACCGGGGCGCTCATCTGGCCTTTATGAAGTTTGGTCAGCGCATCGCGGAAAGCAGGATCGAAAATATCGGCTGCAGCCCAACCCAGGTCACCGCCCTGGTTTGCTGAACCCGGATCCTGAGAAAACTCTTTAGCGGCTGCTGCAAAGGTCGTTTTACCGCTCTTAATATCAGCTGCAATTTGTTCCAGTTTCAGACGAGCCTGCTGATCGGTCATGATCGGCGACGGTTTCAGCAGAATATGGCGGGCGTGAACTTCAGTCACGGAGACGCTCTGGCTCTGGCCACGCATATCGTTGACTTTCAAAATATGGAAGCCGACACCTGAACGAATCGGGCCAATAATATCGCCTTTTTTCGCGGTGCTTAACGCCTGAGCAAAGATACCTGGCAGTTCCTGAATACGTCCCCAGCCCATCTGGCCGCCTTTCAGCGCCTGCTGGTCAGCAGAATAAGTGATGGCCAGCTTGCCAAAATCGCTACCGTTACGCGCTTCGTCAACCACAGAACGTGCCTGGCTTTCCGCTTCGTTTACCTGATCGGAAGTTGGGTTTTCCGGCAGTGGGATCAGAATGTGGCTCAGGTTCAGCTCAGTGCTGGCATCATTTTGGTTGCCAACTTGCTGCGCAAGGGCATCAACTTCCTGTGGCAGGATCGTGACGCGACGGCGAACTTCATTATTACGCACTTCAGAGATGGTCATCTCTTTACGGATCTGGTTGCGATAGGTCGAATAACTCAGACCATCCTGAGCCAGACGGCTGCGCATTTGATCCAGCGTCATATTGTTCTGCTTGGCAATGTTGGCAATCGCCTGATCCAACTGCTCATCAGAGATTTTTACGCCCATCTTCTGACCCATCTGCAGAACGATTTGATCCATGATCAAACGTTCCAGGATCTGATGACGCAGCGTGGCATCGTCCGGTAATTGCTGACCTGCCTGACCCGCGTTCAGTTTTACTGACTGCATTAAGCCATCGACGTCGCTTTCCAGAACGACGCCGTTATTGACGACGGCTGCGACTTTATCGACTACCTGTGGGGCAGCGAAACTGGTATTCGCGACCATGGCGATACCGAGAAGCAGCGTTTTCCAGTTCTTCATACTTTTTCCATTATCAATTAACCGCAATGCGGATTACGTTTTATACCCTTCGTCTTTCAAGCCGCATTTTTGTTGGCTGCTGAGTTACTCGTCTCATCCATGAGACTCGCCCTTATGGGCCGTCGCTGTGCGACGTTCAAATCTGTTCCTGACAGATTTGTCACTCACCCCAGTCACTTACTTATGTAAGCTCCTGGGGATTCTCTCAGTTGCCGCCTCAATGCAGCTCGAAATCCATTGGGTATCAATTAATCAGATCATAAAGAGCTTTGATACGGCAAAATGTTCGAACGCAGCATCTGGTTGGTGCCAAGGCCATAGTTGGAGCTCAGGCCACGCAGTTCGATATTAAAGCCGATCGAGTTGTCATATACCGCGTGTTTCTGGGTGTCATCCCAACCATTCAGCTTACGTTCGTAGCCGACGCGAATGGCATAACAGCAGGAGTTGTACTGCAAGCCCAGCATGGAATCCGCCACTTTGTTCACATTGGTATCGAAGTAGTAAGCTCCGACGATTGACCAACGCTCAGCGATCGGCACGCTCGCCACTGCACCCACCTGAGAAATCCCGTTTTTATACTGATCTGCCGTAGAGTAATACGACGGCAGTGTCGCCTGGATATATTCCGGGCTGGCATAGCGGTAGTTCAACTGCAGCATACGGTTTTCGTCGCGGCGGTACTCGATGCTGCTGCTGCTGGTGGCGACACTGTCCAGACGCGTGTCGTACTGGATCCCACCGCGTAAACCCCAACGATCGGAGATGCGCCAGTAGGTATCACCTGCCCATACCAATGAACCGGTTTTGTCGTCATTCTCCCATTTTATGTTGTCATCGCCAGTGCGAGACTCGGTGAAATAGTAGATTTGACCCACAGAAATATTAAAACGTTCAACGGCCGCGTCATCATAAACGCGAGATGTGACACCTGTCGTTACCTGGTTAGCGGAGGCAATACGATCCAGACCGCCATAGGTACGGTCACGGAACAGGCCACTGTAGTCAGCTTGCAGCAGGGAAGAGTCATAGTTATAGATATGACTTTGGTTGCGATATGGCACATACAAATACTGCGCACGCGGCTCCAGCGTCTGGGTATAGCCTGGCGCCAGCATTTCCATGTCACGTTCGAATACCAACTTACCGTCGACTTTGAACTGCGGCATGACGCGGTTAGCGGAGTCGTCGAGCTTATTTACGTTACCCGGATTGTTGTTGTACCAGTCCAGATTGGTCTGTTGGTAGTGCGTCGCCATCAGCTTCGCTTCAGTGTTGATACTTCCCCACTGATTGGATAGCGGCAGATTGATGGTCGGCTCAAGGTGAACACGCGTCGCTTCCGGCATGTCGTCATTGGTATTGACGAAATGCACCGCCTGTCCATAAATACGGGTATCAAATGGACCAACGTCATTCTGATAGAAGTTAACGTCTAACTGCGGTTCTGCGGAATAACTGCTGTTGTTCTGATCGTCAAAAACCTGGAATTTCTTGGTTGAGACCGTCGCATCAAAGTTTTGCACTGCATAGCCAACACTGAATTTCTGTGTCGCATAACCGTCGGTGCTGGAACCGTACTTATTGTCAAAATCATTAAAGTAGCTTGAGTCGCTGACTTTGGTGTAGTCGACGTTGAAACGCCACACCTGGTCCATGACCCCAGCGTGCTGCCAGTAGAACAGCCAGCGACGGGAATTGTCATCTTTCGGATGTTCGTCGTCGTAGACCCGGTCGGAATTCAGATAATCGAGTTCCATCAGACCTGTGCCCGCCTGGGTCAGGTAACGGAATTCGTTCTCCCACATAATGCCGCCACGGCGATGCATATAATGCGGCGTAATGGTGGCGTCCATGTTGGGCGCGATATTCCAGTAATACGGCAGGTAGAACTCAAAATAGTTCTTGGTGGAGTATTTTGCGTTCGGGATCAAGAAACCGGAACGGCGCTTATCGCCGACAGGGAGTTGTAAATAGGGGCTGTAAAACACAGGAACTGGGCCCAGCTTAAAACGGGCGTTCCAGATTTCAGCGACCTGTTCTTCACGGTCATGGATCACTTCGCTACCGACGACGCTCCAGGTATTGGAACCCGGAAGACAGGAGGTAAAACTGCCGTTTTCCAGAATGGTATAGCGATTCTCACCGCGCTGTTTCATCAGGTCTGCTTTCCCGCGCCCCTGGCGTCCCACCATCTGGTAGTCACCTTCCCAGACGTTGGTGTCTTTCGTATTCAGGTTTGCCCAACCCTTTGGTCCCTTCAGAATGACCTGGTTGTCATCATAATGGACGTTGCCCAGCGCATCGACGGTACGAACGGGAGCGGGTTGACCTTCGGCCTGCTTTTGATGAAGCTGCACTTCATCGGCTTGTAGGCGGCTGTTACCCTGCGCAATATCCACGTTGCCGGTAAACACGGCGTCATCAGGGTAGTTCCCTTTCGCGTGATCGGCATTGATGGTGACGGGTAATTCATTGGTCTCGCCCTGCACCAGAGGACGGTTATAGCTTGGCACGCCTAACATGCACTGTGAGGCGAGATCGGCTGCCAGACCCTGTTGGCTATAAAGGGCGCTGGCAATCATGGTGGCCAGAAGAGTGGGAATACGTTTTTTCATACGTTGTATTTATTGTTCCATCATCAGTAGCGTCGCGCGTGACAAACGGTCACAGCCTAACTTATCTCATCTTCACTGCGCTAGTGTTAATCCTGCCGATTAAGGCTCCGTGGTGTTAGGCACGGCATTGAATGACAGGTATGATAATGCAAATTATAGGCGATGTCCCACAATTGACCGCAGCCGTAAAACGGTAAAAGCACCTTATATTGTGGGACATAGCCTGGCCAAGAGCATAAAGATTTGGGGAATGTATGCAGTATTGGGGAAAGATTATTGGTGTGGCCGTGGCCTTAATGATGGGCGGCGGCTTCTGGGGTGTGGTGTTAGGCCTGTTAGTTGGCCATATGTTCGACAAAGCCCGCATGCGCAAAATGGCGTGGTTCGCCAACCAACGAGAGCGTCAGGCGCTGTTTTTTGCCACCACTTTTGAGGTGATGGGGCATCTGACCAAATCCAAAGGACGCGTCACGGAAGCCGATATTCATATCGCCAGCCAGCTGATGGACCGCATGAATTTACACGGCGACTCGCGTACAGCCGCGCAACACGCGTTCCGGGTGGGAAAATCGGATAATTACCCATTACGTGAAAAGATGCGTCAGTTTCGCAGCGTCTGCTTTGGGCGATTCGATCTGATCCGCATGTTCCTGGAGATTCAGATTCAGGCGGCATTTGCCGATGGATCGTTGCACCCTAACGAGCGTGAAGTGCTGTATGTGATTGCTGAAGAATTGGGGATCTCACGGACCCAATTTGATCAGTTCCTGCGTATGATGCAGGGCGGCGCGCAGTTTGGCGGTGGATATCAGCAGCAGTCCGGCGGCGGTGGCTGGCAGCAGGCGCAACGTGGCCCGACGCTGGAAGACGCCTGCAATGTGCTGGGTGTGAAAGCGACCGATGATGCGACCACCATTAAGCGCGCCTATCGTAAGCTGATGAGCGAGCACCATCCGGACAAACTGGTTGCGAAAGGTCTGCCGCCAGAAATGATGGAAATGGCGAAGCAAAAAGCGCAGGAAATTCAAAAAGCCTACGAGCTAATTAAAGAACAGAAAGGCTTTAAATAATCGTTATGCCGGATGCGGCTAGCGCCTTATCCGGCCTACGGTAATGAATGTAGGCCGGGCAAGCGAAGCGCCCCCGGCATAAATTGGCTCAGAATTTAAAAATCCGCCGGGACTTTAAACGTCATACTGTTGCCGTATTCGGGATGGGTGATGGTTAACATCTCTGCATGCAGCAGCAGTCTCGGTGCCATTGCCAGCGCCTCCGGTGGCGCATAGAAGCGGTCACCCAGAATTGGATGCCCTAACGCCAGCATATGCACGCGTAGCTGATGGGAACGTCCAGTAATGGGTTTGAGCACCACCCGGGCGGTATTATCCGCGGCAAACTCCACGACTTCGTATTCTGTTTGCGCTGATTTTCCGGTTTCATAACACACTTTCTGCTTTGGCCGATTCGGCCAGTCGCAAATCAGTGGTAAATCTACCAGCCCTTCAGCGGGGGACGGATGTCCCCACACGCGTGCGACATACTGTTTCTTCGGTTCGCGTTCGCGAAACTGGCGTTTTAGCTCGCGCTCTGCCGCTTTCGTTAGTGCCACTACAATCACGCCGCTGGTGGCCATATCCAGACGATGGACAGATTCAGCCTGCGGATAGTCGCGCTGAATACGCGTCATCACGCTGTCTTTGTGTTCATCCAGACGACCCGGCACGGACAACAAGCCGCTCGGCTTGTTGACCACCATAATATGCTCATCCTGATACAGGATAACCAGCCAGGGTTCCTGCGGCGGATTGTAGTTTTCCATCCCCATGTATGGCTCCGTTACTGATGCGTCACGACGATCAGGCGCAGGGCATCCAGACGCCATCCCGCCTGATCCAGGCTTTCCATCACCTGCTGACGGTTGCTTTCAATTGCGCTGAGTTCGTCATCACGGATGTTCGGGTTAATGGCGCGCAGCGCTTCCAGACGGGAGAGTTCTGCCGTCAGTTTTTCGTCCGCTTCTTTACGCGCCGCGTCGATCAGCGCGCGAGCCGATTTTTCCACCTGCGCTTCACCGAGTTGCAGAATGGCATGAACGTCCTGCTGCACGGCGTTGACCAGTTTACTGCCGGTGTGGCGGTTAACGGCGCTGAGCTGACGGTTAAAGGTTTCGAATTCAACCTGTGCGGCAAGGTTATTGCCGTTTTTATCCAGCAGCATACGTACCGGCGTTGGCGGCAGGAAGCGGTTTAACTGCAGCTGTTTCGGTGCCTGCGCTTCAACCACATACACCAGCTCAACCAGCAGAGTGCCGACCGGCAATGCTTTGTTTTTCAACAACGAAATGGTGCTACTGCCGGTATCGCCGGAGAGGATGAGATCCAGACCATTACGGATCAGCGGATGCTCCCAGGTAATAAACTGCGCGTCTTCACGCGACAGGGCGACATCACGTTCGAACGTGATGGTGCAGCCATCTTCCGGCAATCCAGGGAAATCTGGCACCAGCATATGATCGGACGGCGTCAGCACGATCAAATTGTCACCACGGTCATCCTGATTAATACCAACGATATCAAACAGGTTCATGGCGAAGGCGATCAGGCTGGTATCGTCGTCCTGCTCTTCAATGCTCTCAGCCAGTGCCAGCGCTTTTTCACCGCCGTTAGAGTGGATCTCCAGCAGACGATCGCGACCTTGCTCCAGTTGCGCTTTCAATGCGTCATGTTGTTCGCGGCAGGTTTTGATCAGATCATCAAAGCCATCGGTATTTTCTGGCTCCGCCAGGTAGCCGATCAGGTTGTTATATACCGTGTCATAGATGGTACGTCCGGTCGGGCAGGTGTGTTCGAACGCATCCAGACCTTCGTGGTACCAACGCACCAGTACGGATTGCGCGGTTTTTTCCAGGTACGGAACGTGAATCTGAATATCATGCGCCTGACCGATACGGTCCAGACGACCAATACGCTGTTCCAGCAGGTCCGGGTTGAACGGCAGGTCAAACATCACCAGATTACTGGCGAACTGGAAGTTACGTCCCTCGGAGCCGATTTCGGAGCACAGCATTACCTGCGCGCCGCTATCTTCTTCGCTAAACCAGGCCGCAGCGCGGTCACGTTCAATGATCGACATCCCTTCATGGAACACGGCGGCGCGGATACCTTCACGCTCGCGCAGCACCTGCTCCAGTTGCAGCGCGGTGGTGGCTTTTGCACAGATAACCAGTACTTTTTGCGAGCGGTGGCTGGTCAGATAGCCCATCAGCCATTCCACGCGCGGATCAAAGTTCCACCAGGTGCCGGTGTCGCCTTCGAATTCCTGATAAATCTGTTCCGGGTAGAGCATGTCGCGCGCCCGGTCTTCTGCACTCTTACGCGCGCCCATAATGCCGGAGACTTTAATCGCCGTCTGGTATTGGGTTGGCAGCGGCAGCTTGATGGTATGCAGTTCGCGTTTCGGGAAGCCTTTCACGCCGTTACGGGTGTTACGGAACAGCACGCGGCTGGTGCCGTGTCTGTCCATCAGCATTGAAACCAGCTCCTGACGCGCGCTCTGGGCGTCTTCGCTGTCGCTGTTTGCCGCCTGCAATAACGGTTCAATGTCCTGTTCGCCAATCATGTCACCTAACATGTTCAGCTCATTGTTGCTCAGCTTGTTGCCTGCCAGCAGCATAGCGACGGCATCGGCGACCGGACGGTAATTTTTCTGTTCTTCAACAAACTGGGCGAAATCGTGGAAACGGCTGGGGTCCAGCAGGCGCAGGCGCGCAAAGTGGCTTTCCAGGCCTAGCTGTTCCGGCGTTGCGGTCAGCAGCAGGATGCCCGGTACGCGTTCTGCCAGTTGTTCAACGGCCATATATTCACGGCTGGGCGCGTCTTCGCTCCACACCAGGTGATGGGCTTCATCGACAATCAGCAGATCCCATTCGGCGTCACACAGATGCTCCAGGCGCTGTTTACTGCGACGGGCAAAGTCCAGCGAACAGATAACCAACTGTTCGGTTTCAAACGGGTTGTAGGCATCGTGCTGCGCTTCTGCATAACGCTCATCATCAAACAGCGCAAAGCGCAGGTTGAAACGACGCAGCATTTCGACCAGCCACTGGTGCTGTAACGTCTCCGGGACGATAATCAGCACGCGCTCTGCGGCGCCTGACAGCAGCTGTTGATGCAGGATCATCCCGGCTTCAATGGTTTTACCTAAACCTACTTCGTCAGCCAGCAATACGCGAGGAGCATGACGACGGCCGACGTCGTGGGCGATGTTGAGCTGGTGGGGGATCAGGCTGGTACGTTGACCACGCAAACCACTCCACGGCATACGGTACTGTTCGCTCTGAAATTTACGCGCACGATAGCGCAGCGCAAAGCGATCCATACGGTCAATCTGGCCGGCAAACAGGCGATCCTGTGGTTTGCTGAATACCAGCTTGCTGTCGAGCAGAACTTCACGCAGCGTTACACCGGTTTCTTCGGTATCAAGGCGGGTTCCGATATAGGCAAGCAGACCGTTTTCTTCTTTTACTTCATCGACATGCAGTTGCCAGCCTTCATGGCTTGTTATCGTATCACCAGGATTGAACATCACGCGGGTCACGGGGGAATCACTGCGCGCATACAGACGGTTTTCGCCCGTCGAAGAGAAAAGTAATGTGACGGTTCGCGCATCCATGGCGACAACGGTACCAAGTCCCAATTCGCTTTCTGTATCGCTGATCCAGCGTTGACCAAGTGTAAAAGGCATATATGTTCGGCTCTATATCTTTAGTTGCAGGCAATACTCACCCTCTGCCAGAGTAAAGTGGCAGCAAGTGTATTGGGGTCCAGGAATGGAAAGGGCGCTATGGTACTGGATGGCGACGGTTTCGTCACGCGTCAAAATAACCCCAGTTGCCCTGTGAGTAGTGTAGCAAAGTTATCATCGATAAAGGGAAGTATTCCCTCGGCTACGGGCTGGATCTGCCGGGTCAAATAGTGCTCGTAGTCAAGGGCTGAAAGCTGATAATCCACGGGTTCTGGACCATTTATCGTCCAGACATATTTAATGGTGCCGCGATTCTGATACTGCGGCGGACGTCCCAGCTTTACATTTTGCTCATCGGCGAGGCGCGCGGCGCGCACGTGTGGCGGCACATTGCGCTGGTATTCGCTTAACGGGCGACGCAGGCGTTTGCGATACACCAGTTGGTCGTCCAGTTCACCCGCCATCAGACGGTCGATAGTCTCGCGAACAAACTCCTGGTAAGGCTCGTTGCGAAAAATTCGCAGGTACAGCGCCTGCTGAAACTGCTGAGCCAGCGGCGTCCAGTCAGTTCGTACCGTTTCCAGGCCCTTAAATACCATGCGCTGCTCTGTACCTTCCTGAATCATCCCGGCGTAGCGCTTTTTGCTGCCGGTATCAGCGCCGCGTATGGTCGGCATCAGAAAGCGACAAAAGTGGGTTTCAAACTCCAGCTCCAGCGCACTGGTCAGTTTTTGTTGTTTCAGCGACTGCGCCCACCAGTCGTTGACGTAGCTCACCAGTTCCCGCCCAATCCGGGCCGCATCGGCTTCCGAATGCGCTTTTTTAAGCCAGACAAAAGTGGAGTCGGTATCGCCATAGATGACGTCGTAACCCTGAGCTTCAATCAGCGCTTTGGTCTGACGCATGATCGCGTGGCCACGCATGGTGATGGACGAAGCCAGCCTCGGGTCGAAAAAGCGGCAGGCGGTGGTTCCCAGCACGCCGTAAAACGCATTCATGATGATTTTCAGCGCCTGCGAGAGCGGTTTATTGCCGTGGCGTTTTGCTTCTTCGCGCCCATGCCAGATCCGGGTCACGATTTCCGGCAGGCAGTGCTTTTCACGAGAGAACCAGGCGTCAAGGAACCCTTCGGTACTGTGCTCCTTATCCGGATGCGCCATCCCTTCGATAAGCCCCACTGGATCGATCAAGAAAGTACGAATAATTGACGGGTACAGGCTTTTGTAATCCAACACCAGCACGGAGTCGTACAGACCCGGGCGTGAGTCCATCACGTAGCCGCCGGGGCTGGCGTGGGCAGGGATTTCACCCAGATTCGGTGCCACATAGCCCGCCCGATGCATGCGCGGCAGGTAGAGATGACCAAAGGCGGCGACCGAACCGCCGTGCCTGTCGACCGGCAGGCCGTTAACCGTTGAACGCTCCAGCAGAAACGGCATGATCTCGGTTTTATGAAAAATGCGGGTGACCAGTTCACAGTCTTTGAGATTGTAGGTGGCAAGCGCGGGCTTATCGTGGGCAAACCGGCGATCGATTTCGTCCATTCTGTCCCATGGGTTATCGATCGACTTCCCTTCACCCAGTAGCTCCTGCGACACCGTTTCCAGCGAAAATGACGAGAAATTCCAGAATGCGGATTTGAGCGCCTCAATGCCGTCAATAATCAGACGACCTTTAGCCTGCGCGAAGAAGACGTCATTTTTGAAGCCATGCTCGCGCCACTCCAGCTCGCTGTTATCCCGACCAAAAAGCAGGGGAATACGGTAGCGTTCGGCGTGCTTTTGCAGGACGCGTAAATCGAACTGCACGACGTTCCAGCCGATAATGACATCAGGATCGTGACGGGCAACCCAGTCGTTGAGCTTTTCCAGTAGCAGCGGACGGCTTGCGACGTACTCAAGTTCAAAATCCAGCGCCGAGGCATTACCGTTTTCCGGGCCGAGCATGTAGACAATTCGCTGCCCGCAGCCTTCAAGGCCGATGCAGTAGAGTTCGCCGTGGCGCGTGGTTTCGATATCCAGCGAGACCCATTTCAACGGTGGTCGGTAGTCCGGGTTCGGCTTCAGGCGGGCATTAATCAGTGTGTTGTTTTGAGGAGTACCTTCGACCCAAACCGGGGAGGTAATAAAACGTTCCATCAGATAACGTTCTGGTGGACGCACATCGGCCTCGTAAACCGTTACACCATTTTCGCGCAGCAGTTTTTCCAGCCTCATAAGCTGGCGATGTGAGTGGCAATACAGGCCAGAAACGGGCTGACGGTGAAAGTCTTGCAGCTGAAGCGGCGCCAGGCGATAGCCTTTTTCGGTGCGTAATAATGTGGTGACGCGGGGGATCTGACTGGTGGGGATAAAAGCGACCGACTCCTGCGGTGCAAGCGTGACCTGCAATGGCCCGCTGTCCGTTGCCAGCCAGAATGAAACCTCTGTCCCCTGCGGGGTATCCCGCCAGTGTCGGGTTAGAATAAAGCCTGCCTGCGCCACGCTGTGTATCCATTAAAAAACCAGGCATTATTATAGCCTGGTTCTGATAGATTGGCTGTGATTTTATACAGTTGTTATGTGTCAGCAGGGACTACTGCCCGTAGTAGGCTTTTGCGCCGTGTTTGCGCAGGTAGTGTTTATCCAGCAGGGTTTGCTGCATATCCGGCAATTGCGGCGCAAGCTGGCGGCAGAAGATCCCCATATAGGCCACTTCTTCCAGCACGATGGCGTTGTGTACGGCATCTTCAGCATTTTTTCCCCAGGCAAACGGACCGTGAGAGTGCACCAGCACGCCTGGCATCTGCGAAGCGTCAATGCCTTGTTTCTCAAAGGTTTCGACGATCACATTCCCGGTTTCCCATTCATATTCGCCGTTGATTTCTTCCTCGGTCATTTTCCGTGTGCAGGGAATCGTGCCGTAGAAATAGTCCGCATGAGTGGTTCCCGTGGCCGGAATAGACTGACCTGCCTGCGCCCAGATGGTTGCGTGACGGGAATGGGTGTGAACAATGCCGCCAATGGTCGGGAATGCCTGGTACAGCAGACGGTGCGTTGGGGTATCAGAAGAGGGTTTTTTCTGGCCTTCCACCACTTCGCCTGTTGCAATACTGACAACGACCATATCGTCGGCAGTCATTACGCTGTAATCGACACCGGATGGTTTAATCACAAATACGCCGCGTTCGCGATCGACGGCGCTAACGTTGCCCCAGGTCAGGGTGACCAGGTTGTGCTTAGGCAACGCCAGATTGGCTTCCAGCACCTGACGTTTAAGATCTTCTAGCATGTTAACTCCTGAATGCCGGATGGCGCTTCGCTTATCCGGCCTACGGTGATTTGTAGGCCCGGTAAACGCAGTGCCACCGGGCAATCCGTACTTTAGCGTTTAAAACCGTAATACACGTCATTCCAGCGCAGTGCGTCTTTAAAGGCTGGCAGGCGGGTATCGTTGTCGATCACGGCGATCTCGATATCGTGCATTTCAGCGAACTGGCGCATATCGTTCAGATCCAGCGCGTGGCTGAAGACGGTGTGATGTGCGCCGCCGGCGAGGATCCAGGCTTCAGATGCGGTTGGCAGATCCGGCTGGGCTTTCCACAGTGCGTTTGCCACCGGCAGTTTCGGCAGGGAGTGCGGCGTTTGTACCGTGTCGATACAGTTAACCAGCAGGCGAAAACGATCGCCGAGATCGATCAGGCTGGCAACCACGGCCGGGCCGGTTTTGGTGTTGAAGATCAGACGGGCAGGATCGTCTTTACCGCCAATGCCGAGGTGCTGTACGTCGAGGATCGGTTTCTCTTCCACCGCGATAGACGGGCACACTTCCAACATGTGCGAACCGAGTACCAGATCGTTGCCTTTCTCGAAGTGGTAGGTGTAATCCTCCATAAATGAGGTGCCGCCCTGCAGACCGGTTGACATCACCTTCATGATGCGAAGCAGAGCGGCGGTTTTCCAGTCGCCTTCGCCCGCAAAGCCGTAGCCTTGCTGCATCAGACGCTGTACGGCCAGACCCGGAAGCTGTTTCAGACCGTGTAAATCTTCAAATGTGGTGGTGAAGGCGTGGAATCCGCCCTGTTCCAGGAAGCGCTTCATCCCCAGTTCAATACGGGCCGCTTCCAGGACGTTCTGACGTTTTTCACCGTGGACTTGCGTTGCCGCCGTCATGGTATAGGTGCTTTCATACTCATCGATGAGCGCGTTGATTTCGCCGTCGCTAATTGCGTTCACGACCTGTACCAGATCGCCCACGGCCCAGGTGTTTACCGAGAAGCCGAATTTGATCTGCGCGGCAACTTTATCGCCATCGGTGACCGCAACTTCGCGCATGTTGTCGCCAAAACGGCAGACTTTCAGATGGCGAGTGTCCTGTTTGGACACGGCCTGGCGCATCCAGGAGCCGATGCGTTCGTGTGCCTGTTTGTCCTGCCAGTGACCGGTGACCACGGCGTGCTGCTGACGCATACGTGCGCCGATAAAGCCGAACTCACGGCCGCCGTGCGCGGTTTGGTTCAGGTTCATAAAGTCCATATCAATGCTGTCCCACGGCAGGGCGGCGTTGAACTGGGTGTGGAACTGAAGTAGCGGTTTATTAAGGATAGTCAGGCCGTTGATCCACATTTTCGCCGGCGAGAAGGTGTGCAGCCACACCACCATACCTGCGCATTTGTCGTCGTAGTTGGCGTCGCGACAGATGTTGGTTATTTCATCCGGACGCGTACCCAGCGGTTTTAACACCAGTTTGCAGGGCAGTTTAGCTTCGGTATTCAGTGCGTTAACGACGTGCTCCGCATGTTGAGTTACCTGACGCAGGGTTTCAGGGCCATACAGATGCTGGCTACCAATCACAAACCACACTTCATAGTTATCAAAAATCGTCATTGTCGTGTCCTTAATGTGTCAGGGTTGCCAGGTCTACCGGGGCTTGTTGCGCCGGAGCGGCAGTCGGAAGGTATTGTTGTTCAGCGCTAATCGCCCACTGCTGGTAGCGGCGGTAAAGCTGTTCAAAACGTTGAGCCTGTTCTGGACGAGGTTGCAGTGTGTTTTCCACGGCACTCGCCATTTTTTGCTGAGCGGCCGGGATATCGGCGTGTACTTTCGCGGCAACGGCGGCGAAGATAGCCGCGCCAAGTGCGCAGCACTGGTCGGAAGCGACAATCTGTAGCGGACGGTTTAGCACGTCACAGCAGGCCTGCATGATGACCGGGTTTTTACGGGCGATACCGCCTAACGCCATCACGTTATTAACCGCAATGCCTTGATCGGTGAAGCATTCCTGAATGGCACGTGCGCCAAAGGCCGTGGCGGCAATCAGCCCACCGAACAGCGCTGGTGCGTCGGTGGCCAGATTGAGATCGGTAATCACCCCTTTCAAACGCTGGTTGGCATTGGGCGTACGGCGACCGTTAAACCAGTCGAGCACCACCGGCAGGTGATCCAGCGACGGATTTTTCGCCCAGGCTTCGGTGAGCGCTGGCAGCAGTTGTTTTTGGCTGGCTTTAATCTGGGTCTTCAGCTCCGGATGCTGCGCGGCAAGCTGCTCCAGCGGCCAGCTCAACACGCGGCTAAACCAGGCATAGATATCGCCAAATGCGGACTGCCCCGCCTCAAGGCCAATAAAATCAGGCACTACGCTGCCATCAACCTGGCCGCATATGCCTTTCACCGCGCGTTCGCCGACGCTGTGTTTGTCGGCAATCAGAATGTCGCAGGTCGACGTGCCGATGACTTTTACCAGCGTATTGGGTTGTGCGCCCGCGCCGACCGCACCCATATGGCAGTCAAAAGCGCCGCCTGCAATCACCACGCTTTCCGGTAGCCCCAGACGCTGTGCCCACTCGGCGCACAGGGTGCCAACCGGCAGGTCGGCCGTGAAGGTATCGGTAAACATTGGGTATGGCAGATGGTGGTTAAGGATGGGGTCGAGCTCATCAAAGAAACTGGCTGGCGGTAGGCCGCCCCAGCTTTCATGCCACAGGGATTTGTGTCCGGCGCTGCAACGTCCGCGGCGAATATCCTGTGGACGTACGGTATTGGAGAGCAGGGCCGGAACCCAGTCGCACAGCTCAATCCATGAAACCGCAGCCTCTGCGACCGCGTTATCCTGGCGGGTTACATGTAGGATTTTGGCCCAGAACCATTCGCTGGAATAAATACCGCCGATATAGCGGGAGTAATCGATCTTGCCCGGTGCGTGGCACAGACGGGTAATTTCTTCAGCTTCTTCGACTGAGGTGTGATCTTTCCACAGGACAAACATTGCATTCGGGTTTTCAGCGAACTCCGGACGCAGCGCCAGTACGTTGCCCTCGGCATCGATAGGTGCCGGGGTTGAGCCGGTACTGTCAACGCCAATCCCGACCACTTCCGCGCGCTGTTCAGCGCTCAGTTCGGCCAGCACGGTTTTCAGCGCCGCTTCCATGGATTCAATGTAGTCGCGCGGATGATGGCGAAACTGGTTGTTTGGGCCATCGCAATACTGCCCTTCCTGCCAACGTGGATACCACTCAACGCTGGTGGCGATCTCTTCGCCGGTGGCACATTCCACCGCCAAAGCGCGTACTGAATCACTACCAAAATCGAGGCCAATTGCAATCGCCATCGTCTTACTCCATCCAAAAATACGGGTATGGATAAACAGTAGTGAGTAGCGATAAAAACCGTCAGGCAGGATCCGCTAATCTTATGGATTAAAATGCTGTGGCATCACAAAGTGTGACGCTGTGCAAATAATCAATGTGGACATTTCTGCCGTAGTTATAGACACTTTTGTTAGCCGATTTTGACGTTGGCGTAGTACATGTTTTTTACAAAGAGCTTTTCACAAGCGGGGTTGATGGTCCATTATCGCAAACACAGCGGCCCGCAGCGGCGACGGCGATGATGTCTGACGTAATATGGACAAATTGTTTCTTGGCAGAACCTAGGGAGTATTGAAATTATGGCTGAAACGCAAAACGATCCCCTGCTACCAGGCTATTCGTTTAACGCGCACTTGGTGGCCGGATTAACCCCCATTGAGGCGAACGGATACCTGGATTTTTTTATCGACCGGCCGCTGGGGATGAAGGGCTATATCCTCAATCTCACCATCCGTGGCGAGGGGGTTATCAATAACCAGGGCAAGCAGTTTGTCTGTCGTCCTGGGGATATTTTGCTGTTTCCGCCCGGAGAAATTCACCACTACGGACGCCATCCTGATGCCAGCGAATGGTACCACCAGTGGGTCTACTTCCGGCCGCGCGCCTACTGGCAGGAGTGGCTGGCCTGGCCGGCAATCTTTGCCCAGACTGGCTTTTTCCGCCCGGACGAAGCGCACCAGCCGCATTTTAACGAACTGTTTGGACAGATCATTCATGCCGGGCAGGGAGAAGGGCGCTATTCCGAACTGTTGGCGATAAACCTGCTGGAGCAATTATTGCTCAGACGTATGGACGCGATTAACGAATCGCTGCATCCGCCGATGGATAACCGCGTGCGCGATGCCTGCCAGTACATCAGCGATCACCTGGCGGACAGTAATTTTGATATTGCCAGCGTCGCACAACACGTCTGCCTGTCGCCTTCCCGTTTGTCGCATCTGTTCCGTCAGCAGTTGGGCATCAGCGTATTAAGCTGGCGTGAGGATCAGCGTATCAGCCAGGCCAAGTTACTGCTGAGCACCACACGTATGCCTATTGCCACGGTGGGTCGCAATGTTGGCTTTGACGACCAACTCTATTTCTCCCGCGTTTTCAAAAAATGCACTGGTGCCAGTCCGAGCGAGTTTCGCGCTGGATGTGAATAAAAAGTGAATGATGTGTCCTGAAAGTTGTCATAACTCGCAATCTATTCAGACAATTGATGGCTTGACGAAGTTGAGAAGGGTTAGCAGAATCCCTGCTTCGTAAATCTGACGGACACATTATGCAAGCATTGCTGGAACACTTTATTCTCCAGTCCGCCATGTACTCTTTGATAGCTGTGCTTCTGGTGGCTTTTTTAGAGTCTCTGGCGCTGGTTGGCCTGATTCTACCTGGCACCGTGATGATGGCGGGGTTGGGGGCGCTGATTGGCAGCGGTGAACTGAATTTCTGGCATGCCTGGCTTGCGGGCATCATTGGTTGCTTGTTGGGGGACTGGATCTCTTTCTGGCTGGGCTGGCGCTTTAAAAAGCCGTTGCACCGTTGGTCGTTTATGAAAAAGAACAAGGCGTTGCTGGATAAAACCGAGCACGCGTTGCATCAGCACAGCATGTTTACCATCCTGGTGGGGCGCTTTGTTGGCCCGACGCGGCCTTTGGTGCCGATGGTGGCGGGTATGCTGGATCTGCCCGTCGCCAGGTTCATCGTTCCCAATATCATCGGCTGTGTGTTGTGGCCGCCGTTCTATTTTCTGCCAGGGATCCTGGCGGGGGCGGCAATCGATATTCCTGCTGATATGCAGAGTGGGGATTTCAAATGGTTGCTGCTGGCCACGGCGCTACTGCTGTGGGTAGGCGGTTGGTTTTGCTGGCGGTTGTGGCGCAGCGGCAAAGCGGCTGCCGATCGCTTAACCGCGTATTTCCCCCGTAGCCGTTTGTTGTATCTGGCGCCGTTGACGCTCGGCATTGGCGTGGTTGCGCTGGTGGCGTTGCTGCGACATCCACTGATGCCGGTGTATATCGATATTCTGCGCAAAGTGGTGGGTTACTGACGATTCCTTTGCCGGATGGCGGCTTCGCCTTATCCGGCCTACAAAATGTGCGACCTGTAGGCCGGATAAGGCGTTTACGCCGTCATCCGGCAATGCATTATGCTTTAATGCCCAATAGCGCCGAGGCGCTGGCCTGGCCGCTTAATAACGCATCCGTTTTGCCCTGCCAGGCGATGCGTCCATCGGCGACCACAATCGAACGAGTCGCAATGCGCGCCGCATCTTCAACGCTGTGCGAAACCATCAGCAATGTAAGCTGCTTATCGCGACAGATCCCGGCCACCAGCGTTAACATCTCCTGGCGCAGCGCAGGGTCAAGCGCAGAGAACGGTTCATCAAGCAGCAAAATGGGTTGTTCGCGCACCAGGCAACGCGCCAGCGCCACGCGTTGTCGCTGCCCGCCGGAAAGCTCTCCGGGGAGTCGCTCCAGCAGTGAGTCAATTCCCATTTGCCGGGCGATGTGGTGCATTTTCTCCCGCTGCGATGCGTTCAGCTTCAATCCCGGATTCAGGCCCAGGCCGATGTTTTGCTGCACGTTCAGATGGCTGAACAGGTTGTTTTCCTGAAACAGCATAGAAACAGGACGGCGTGAGGGTGGAGTGGTGGTGTGATCTTCGCCTGCAATCATCATTGTGCCGCTTGCAGGCGTGAGAAAGCCTGCTATCAGATTCAACAGCGTACTTTTCCCGGCGCCGCTTGGCCCGAGTATCGCTACCTGCTCACCGCGCGCGATCGACAACGTAAAGCGCATGGGCAAATGGTGATAAAGCCATGTGATATCAATCAGTTTTAACATTTCGACCCGGCAATTTCTCAATAACGGTAAACAGCGTAAAGCACAGGATCAGCAGCAATAACGCCGTCACCGCGCCATCCTGGCTGCGATAAGAGCCAATCTGCTGATATAAATAAAACGGCAGGGTGCAGAAATCTTCATTGCCGAACAGGGCGACTACGCCAAAATCGCCAATCGACAGAACACAGGCAAAGGCCATCGCCTGCGCCAGTGGGCGCTTCAGGGCGCGCAGTTCAACCACTTTTAGGCGCGACCATCCCTCAATGCCCAACGACTGGCACAACATACTGTAACGCGCGGTCACGTCACGCATTGGGTTTTCCAGCACCTTCAACGCGTAGGGGATCGCCATTAGCGCATTGGTAAAAATGACAATGCCGTCAGCGGACTCGGGGAGTCCAACGGTATTATTGAGCAGCAGAAAGAAGCCGGTTGCCAGCACGATACCCGGCATGGCGAGGATCATCATGCCGCTAAGCTCCAGCATTTGCCCTGCCAGCGCCTGTTGGCGGGCACGCAGTTCACGACTACTCCAGAGCAGCATCATGGTGAGTATGACGCACAACGCCCCTGCCGCCAGCGCAATGCGCAGCGAGGTTCCCAGCGCCTGCCACAGTACGGGTTGCCTAAGAACGTCCAGCATATGGTGGTTAAATCCATCGACAATCACCGCCAACAGCGGCGGCAGCAGTAGCAGTAAAGCCAGACTAATCAGCAGTGCGTCTGCCAGACGGCTGTGTAGACGATCGTCGGGATCCCGCCAGCCCTGAACCAGCGTGATGCCGGGGGCGATGGCCCGGCTCAGGCGTTGGCTGAGCAGCACCAGTGCCAGACAACAAATCATCTGGATCAACGCCAGCATGGCGGCGCGGGCGGGATCGTAATCAAAGTTCAGCGCCTGATAAATCGCCAGCTCGATGGTGGTGGCCTGCGGCCCGCCGCCCAGCGACAAAACGGTGGCGAAGCTGGCGAAACAGAGCATAAAGATGAGTGCTGCGACGGGCAGGATTTGCCGGCGCAGCCACGGCCATTCCACAAAGCGGAAGAAATGCCAGCCGCGCAGACCCAACTGAGCGGCTAACTGTCGCTGTTCACCGGGAATATTCTCCAGCGACTGCAACAGCAGGCGGCTGGCCATCGGCAGATTGAAAAAGACGTGCGCCAGCAGAATGCCCTGCAAACCGTACGGCGAAAAGGTCCATTCCAGCCCGAAGGCATGCCAGAGTGAGGCCAGCCAGCCCTGACGACCGTAGACACTAAGAATACCGAAGACCGCGACCAGCACCGGCAGGATTAACGTCATTGCGCACAGACGCAGCAGCGCCAGACGTCCGGGAAAACGACGACGATAGAGCGCTCTGGCAAGGAAAATCGCCGGGACAACCGACAGCACAGCGGATAGAAAAGCCTGCCAGAATGAAAAGCGCACCACGTGCCACAGGTAGTCATCTTGCCACAGCGAGAGCCACTCTCCCTGCGGGGCGTTAAACCACAGCGCCAGAAACGCGGCCAGGGCCACGGCGACCATCAGCGTGGCGGCGGTAAGCCCTGGAACCAGCCAGCCGGGGATTAACGGCTGACGGCGCGTTGCCATTCGCTAATCCATGCCTGACGTTGAGCCGCAACCTGCTGCGGCGTAAATTCCAGCGCGGTGGCTGGCTTAGTCAGTTGCTCGAATCCTGACGGCAGGGCGACCTGCGTCACCGGATACATCCAGTTGCCGGTCGGAATCGCATTCTGGAATGCCGGAGACACCATGAACTTCAGGAATTTCTCGGCCAGTTCCGGCTGCTTGCTGGCCGCGGTTCGCGCGGCGACTTCCACCTGCAAATAGTGGCCTTCGCTAAAATTAGCGGCGGCGTAGTTGTCTTTTTTCTCGGCGATGATGTGATAGGCCGGAGAGGTGGTGTAGCTGAGCACCAGATCGCTTTCACCTTTCAGGAACAGGCCGTAGGCTTCACTCCAGCCCTTGGTGACGGTGACGGTTTTTGCCGCCAGTTTCTGCCAGGCCTCTGGCGCTTTATCGCCATAGACTTTTTGCATCCACAGCAGCAGTCCCAGACCTGGCGTGCTGGTACGTGGATCCTGATAAATGACGCGCCATTTCTGGTCGCTTTCTACCAGTTCCTTCAGGCTCTTCGGCGGGTTTTTCAGCTTGTTTTTATCATAAACGAAGGCGAAATAACCGTAATCAAATGGGACAAAGGTGTCGTTTTTCCAGCCGCCTGGCACGTTAACGGCGTCACTTGCCACACCGCTTTTGGCGAACAGGTTAGTTTGCGTGGCGGCTTCCAGAAGATTGTTGTCCAGCCCCAGCACGACGTCGGCTTTGCTGTTCTTTCCTTCCATGCGCAGGCGGTTAAGCAGCGAAACGCCATCTTCCAGCGCGACCAGTTTCAATTCACAGTTGCAGTCAGCTTCAAACGCGTTTTTGATTGTCGGACCCGGACCCCAGTCAGCGGCGAACGAGTCGTAGGTATAGACGGTCAGTACAGGTTTGGCGAAGGCAGGTGCTGCGCACAGCAGTAAAAGCGGAAGACATTTTTTAAACACTTTGCACCTCATAAAGTAAAACTCTAAATAATTCGAGTTGCAGGAAGGCGGCGACGCAGCGCATCCCCGGGAGCGTACTGGTAGTACGTGACTGGGGTGAGCGAGGAAAGCCAACGCATCTGCAGCTTGAAGTATGACGAGTTAGGTGGCAAAGGACTTGAGGAGCAGGCTCAAATCCCTTCGCCGGCATTATCCGGATCAGGTTCGACGGGTATCTCTCAGCCCATACGCGTCATCCTTCAAGCTGCCTCTGCGTTGCCTGCGTTCGTTCACCCCAGTCACATAGTTATCTATGCTCCTGAGGATTCACTCGCTTGCCGCCTTGATGCATCATGAATGATTTAGCGTATATTTGTTTTCTGGCACCCCGTTGAGAACGGCGTTAGTGTAATGATTTTGTTGCCGGGCAGCAATCAAGAGCAAGGCTCTACGGATCCGGTGGTGCAAACCACGCCGATTTAAAATCAAACCAGCCGAGGGTATTCATGCGCAACCCGCGCATACTGCGCTGCCCCTGAATAATCAACCAGTGGTGGATTAACGGCACAATGGCCTTTGTGGTGAGCAACTGTTGGCACCATGCCGCCAGGCTCATTTCACCGGTTCGCCAGCGGGCGGCATCGTTTTCCCAGTCCTGCGAAATACAGTTTTGCAGCAGCGGAACCTCGCACAAATGGGCGAACAGCGAGAAGTCCAGCGGTAGGGTAAAGTTAGCGCTGTTGAGCCAGATATCGCTGACGATTTCTCCCGCATGCCATTGATCGTAGTCGATCTCCTGAATATTCAGTTGCACCTGATGCTGCGCCAGCAATGTTTTCATGATCTGCGCGATAATTCGGTGTTCGATATGATCGCGATAGTAAGTGAGAGTCAGCGTTTCCAGTCCGGCTGGTTTTTCACCATGGCCGGGTTTGGCATGGTGCCAGCGGGGGAGTAAACCATAGGCGGGGAACCACAATCGCTGATACTGTTCGTCGGCGTGGCAAATTAAATGGGTTGGCGAGAGTACGCGGCTAGCCCACTCGCGAACCTCCTGGTTCGCGCCGCGGTGGGTGCGCGTATCAAACAGCAGGTAGTAGCAACCTTCTTCGAGGCGGCTCTCGATCGCCTTTTCATCCTCGGTGGGACCTTTTAGCGTCAACCCGCCGCCCGGTTCTTCGCCGATGTCAGGTAACACCCAGACGTTCACTTCGTCGATCAGCGCCCGGTAACCAAAGTAATCATCAAATGCGTGAATTTTCAGCTGGTTATTGGTATTTCTCATCACCGCATAGGGGCCAGTGCCAATCGGGTGGCTGGAGAAGTTATTCAGCGTTTCCCATTCTCGCGGCAGGATCATCGCCGGGACTTGCCCTAACAGCCAGGGTAGCCAGCGGTCAGGCTGGGCAAGGTGGATATCCAGCGTCCAGGCGGTGGGAGAGACGATTTGTGTAATGTGTGAGTACAGCGGCAGCGTGTTAATGCGCCTCAGTGAGGCGATGACATCCTCCATTTCCAGCTCGCGTCCATGGTGGAAATGGATCCCCGGGCGCAGGAAGAATCGCCAGTGTAAAGGTGATATCTGCTGCCAGTGATGGGCAATGTCCGCTTCCAGTTCCCCATTTTCCTCATTTACACGAATTAAGGCGCTGAAGATTTGCCGGGCGATATGGGTTTCGGAACGGCGTAATGCCGTACCGGGCAGCAGGTTGTGCATGGGACGATAATAGAGAACGCGCATGATGTGCCGCCCCTGGCGAAAACTGCGGCCGAGGTGGGAAACCAGCATCTGCCGTACGGCCGTTTTGTCACCGACCAGTTGCACCAGTTGATCGATGCGATCCTGTTCCAGCAGGTCTTCTGCCCGCTGCTGCTGGAGCGCCAGCCCGGTGTAGAGGAATGTCAGGCGTGAGCGTTTACCGCGCCCAACCTCGGCTTCCCACGTTAACCAACCGCGCTCCTGCATGGTATTAAGCAGGGTTCGCATATGGCGGCGCGAGCAGTTGAGCAGCTCCGCCAGCTCGTTCAGCGTGGTGTCTTGCGTTTTGCCGTCACAGCATTGCCACAGACGGATGAACTGTTGTTGCAAACGACCAGAAGACATAAAAGGGGAACTCCTGCGAAAAACTCAGCAATTTTATTATCCCTATATTAAGCCAATAATAGATTCCGATGAAGCGATGAGACAACGAAGGGGTTATCTATGCGTCAGTTCTATATGAAGTACTTTACCGCGACAGAGAAATCGTCCTGGTTGGCTTGCCTGAGCGCACCGCAGCGCTTAAAGATGCTCGAAGAACTGATGCAGTGGGAGGTGACAGCCTGACCTCTGAATTACGCATTGCAGACATCATGTGTGACTGAGTATTGGTACAGGCTGTATCCTGCCATTATCCCTGAGCATCGCTGGTGGCTATTTTTTCACATGGCAAGGCGCGAACAGTGAAATTTGGTGAACCAAATAAGGTGTGAGCAACGCAGCAATGTGAAAAAATGGCCCCAGCCCTCCGGGACGCGTGTAAAAAACGCATTCTCTGCGTTGTCAGGCTTGGGGATAGATTTCTATACCCTGCGCCCTCCGCCTTGATAATGCGTTTTTTACTCAGCGTCGATGCCAGGTATAATGGCAGGATACAGCCTAAATTCGCCGCGCCAGCAGGTATTATCTGCTGGCTTTTTTCGTTTCAGCTGCGCTTAAAAGGAAAGATATGCTCTGGATAATGACCATGGGACGGCGCCTCAACGGTGTTTACGCGGCATTTATGCTGGTCGCTTTTATGATGGGCGTGGCAGGGGCGTTGCAGGCACCCACGCTGAGCCTGTTCCTGAGCCGTGAAGTCGGGGCGCAGCCATTTTGGGTCGGGCTGTTTTACACCGTTAATGCGATTGCCGGGATTGTCGTCAGCCTTGGCCTTGCGAAACGTTCCGACAGCCAGGGCGATCGGCGCAAGCTGATCATGTTTTGCTGCCTGATGGCGATTGGCAACGCGCTGCTGTTTGCCTTTAATCGCCATTATCTCACGTTGATCACCTGCGGCGTGCTGCTGGCCTCGCTGGCGAATACCGCGATGCCGCAGTTGTTTGCGCTGGCGCGGGAATATGCGGATAACTCCGCGCGTGAAGTGGTGATGTTTAGTTCGGTGATGCGTGCGCAGCTTTCGCTGGCCTGGGTGATCGGACCGCCGCTGGCCTTCATGCTGGCGCTGAATTACGGCTTCACGGCGATGTTTTCCATTGCCGCAGGGATTTTTGCCATTAGCCTGGTGCTGATTGCGCTGATACTGCCGTCTGTCGCTCGGGTGGAGCAGCCCGTTGACGTGCTGCTGGAACAAACGGGGGGCTGGCAGGACAAAAATGTGCGTATGTTGTTTATTGCCTCCACGCTGATGTGGACCTGCAATACCATGTACATCATCGATATGCCGCTGTGGATAAGCCTTGAACTGGGTTTGCCGGACAAGCTGGCAGGGATCCTGATGGGGACGGCTGCCGGGCTGGAAATTCCGGCGATGATTCTGGCGGGCTACTACGTGAAGCACTTTGGTAAACGACGAATGATGATTACCGCCGTGGCGGCCGGCGTGCTGTTTTACCTTGGTCTTATTTTCTTTCACAGCCATACGGCGTTGCTTATTTTGCAGCTGTTTAACGCCGTATTCATCGGTATTGTCGCTGGGATAGGGATGCTGTGGTTTCAGGATCTGATGCCGGGACGCGCGGGTTCAGCAACCACATTATTCACCAACAGTATTTCGACCGGCGTCATTCTGGCGGGGGTGATTCAGGGCGCTGTTGCGCAAAGTTACGGACATTTTGCCGTTTATTGGGTGATTGCGGCGATTTCAGTGGTCACGCTGATGATGACCGGGCGGGTGAAGGACGTGTAATACGTACCGGGAATTTCACGGCGTTGCAGCGCTCGTCCTGGCTACGCCGGATGGCGGCGTAAACGCCTTATCCGGCATAACAAGGACTAGCGCATAAACGCCGGCTGCTTGTCTTCGTACTCGGTAATAGCCGCTTCATGCTGTAGCGTCAGCCCGATGCTGTCGAGACCATTCAGCATGCAGTGACGGCGGAAGTCGTCGATTTTAAAGCTGTAAGACTTATCGCCCGCTTTCACCACCTGCGCTTCCAGATCCACTTCAAATTTAATCCCCGGATTGGCTTTCACCTGCGCAAACAGTTCATCCACCTGCGCATCGCTCAGGGTGACCGGCAGCAGTTGGTTATTGAAGCTGTTACCGTAGAAGATGTCGGCGAAGCTTGGGGCGATCACCACTTTAAAGCCGTAATCGGTCAGCGCCCACGGCGCATGTTCGCGAGAAGAGCCGCAGCCAAAGTTTTCCCGCGCGAGCAGAATTGACGCACCTTTATATTCCGGGAAGTTCAGCACGAACTCAGGATTAGGCTGTTGACCTTTTTCGTCCAGAAAACGCCAGTCGTTGAACAGATGAGCGCCAAAACCGGTACGCGTAACCTTCTGCAAAAACTGTTTGGGAATAATTGCGTCGGTATCAACGTTGGCGGCATCCAGTGGGACAACCAGGCCGGTATGCTGGGTAAATTTCTCTGCCATGGTAGTTTCCTTATTTGATGCTGCGAATGTCGGCAAAATGACCGGTGACGGCGGCAGCGGCGGCCATGGCCGGGCTGACTAAATGCGTACGCCCACCGCGGCCCTGACGGCCTTCAAAGTTGCGGTTGCTGGTGGAGGCACAGCGCTCGCCCGGGTTCAGGCGGTCATTGTTCATCGCCAGACACATCGAACAACCCGGTAAACGCCATTCAAACCCAGCTTCGATGAAGATCTTGTCCAGACCTTCCGCTTCCGCCTGCGCTTTCACCGGACCAGAACCCGGCACCACCAGCGCCTGTACGCCCGGCGCGACTTTGCGCCCTTTGGCGATTTCTGCCGCGGCGCGTAAATCTTCAATACGCGAGTTGGTGCAGGAACCGATGAACACTTTATCGATAGCGACTTCTGTTAACGGAATACCCGGTTTCAGCCCCATGTACGCCAGCGCTTTTTCTGCTGAAGCGCGTTCTACCGGATCGGCAAATGATGCCGGGTCGGGGATATTATCGTTCACCGAGATGACCTGACCCGGATTCGTTCCCCATGTTACCTGCGGTGCAATCTCTTCTGCCTGCAGGGTAACGACGGTATCAAACGTTGCACCATCGTCGGTTTTCAGCGTTTTCCAGTACTCTACCGCGCGGGCAAAATCATCGCCTTTCGGTGCGTGCAAACGGCCCTGCACATAGTTAAAGGTGGTTTCATCCGGTGCGACCAGGCCCGCCTTGGCACCCATTTCAATGGCCATATTGCACAACGTCATACGGCCTTCCATGCTCAGTGCGCGAATGGCTTCGCCGCAAAACTCAACCACATGCCCGGTGCCGCCTGCGCTACCAGTTTTACCGATAACGGCCAGCACGATATCTTTGGCGGTAATGCCCGGAGCGGCTATACCATTGACTTCAATCTTCATGGTTTTGGCGCGCCCTTGTTTCAGGGTCTGCGTTGCCAGCACGTGTTCAACTTCAGAGGTGCCAATACCAAAGGCCAACGCGCCGAACGCGCCGTGGGTAGCGGTGTGGGAGTCGCCGCAGACGATGGTCATACCCGGCAACGTCACGCCTTGCTCAGGCCCCATCACGTGGACGATCCCCTGATACGGGTGGTTCAGGTCGTACAGTTCGACGCCAAATTCATTGCAGTTTTTGATCAATTCCTGCATCTGAATACGCGCCATTTCGCCCGAGGCATTAATGTCTTTCGTTTGCGTCGAAACGTTGTGGTCCATCGTGGCAAAAGTTTTACCCGGCTGGCGAACCTGGCGGCCATGCGCGCGCAGCCCATCAAACGCCTGCGGAGAGGTCACTTCATGCACCAGATGTCTGTCGATATACAACAGCGGGGTTTCGTTTTGCGCCTCAAAGACGACGTGCGCATTAAACAATTTTTCGTATAACGTCCTGGCCATGATTACACCCCTTCTGCGACGTAGCGAGCAATGATATCGCCCATTTCATCGGTACTGACTGCGGCAGCGCCACGGGCTAAATCACCGGTGCGAATACCTTCTTCTAATGCGCGGTTGATGGCGCTCTCAATGGCGGTTGCCGCATCATTGGCATCCAGGCTGTAGCGCAGCAGCAGCGCCAGCGACAGGATCTGGGCGATAGGGTTGGCAATATTCTTCCCTGCGATATCGGGTGCAGAACCGCCAGCTGGCTCGTACAGGCCAAAACCCTGCTCATTCAGGCTGGCAGACGGCAACATACCCATTGAGCCCGTGATCATGGCGCACTCATCAGACAGAATGTCACCAAACAGGTTGGAACACAGCAGTACGTCGAACTGAGACGGGTCTTTGATTAATTGCATTGTCGCGTTGTCGATATACATATGCGTCAGTTCAACGTCCGGGTACTCGTTGGCGATTTCATTGACGATTTCACGCCACAAGATGGACGTTTGCAGTACGTTGGCTTTATCAATCGACGTGACTTTACGGCGACGCTGGCGAGCGGATTCAAACGCGATACGCGCAATGCGTTCAATCTCGAAGCGATGATAAACCTCGGTATCAAACGCTTTTTCATGTTGTCCGCTGCCTTCGCGGCCTTTTGGCTGACCGAAGTAGATCCCGCCGGTCAGTTCGCGAACGCACAGGATGTCGAAACCGTTGGCGGCAATATCTGCGCGCAGAGGACAGAAGGCTTCCAGTCCCTGATACAGCTTAGCCGGACGCAGGTTACTGAATAATTTGAAGTGCTTACGCAATGGCAACAGCGCACCGCGTTCAGGTTGCTGGTTAGGCGGCAGATGTTCCCATTTTGGGCCGCCAACGGATCCAAACAGAATGGCGTCGGCTTGCTCACAGCCTTCAACCGTCGCCGGTGGCAGCGGCTGACCGTGGTTATCGATAGCGGCTCCGCCCACGTCATAGTGGCTGGTGGTAATGCGCATGCCAAAACGGTTGCGAATTGCGTCCAGTACTTTCAATGCTTGCGCCATCACTTCCGGGCCAATACCGTCACCCGGCAAAACAGCAATATGATAATTCTTCGACATCACACGGTTTCCTTGTTGTTCTCGTTGTTCTGAGCTTTGCGTTGCAATTCTTTTTCGACTTCTTCAGCGCGCCAGATGTTGTTCAGCACATGGACCATCGCTTTGGCGGAAGACTCGACGATATCCGTTGCCAGACCGACGCCGTGGAAGCGGCGACCGTTATAGTTGGCGACGATATCCACCTGACCCAGCGCATCTTTACCGTGGCCTTTGGCGGTCAGGCTATATTTGACCAGTTCGATGTTGTATTCGGTGACACGGTTGATGGCCTGATAAATTGCATCGACCGGGCCGTTACCGTTAGCCGCTTCGGCTTTGACTTTTTCGCCACAGGCCAGCTTGACGGAGGCGGTGGCAATATCATTAGAACCAGACTGCACGCTGAAGTAGTCCAGACGGAAGTGCTCTGGCTCTTCCTGCTGTTTGTTAATAAAGGCCAGCGCTTCCAGGTCGTAATCAAATACCTGACCTTTTTTATCCGCCAGCTTCAGGAACGCGTCGTACAGGTTGTCCAGGTTGTATTCATTTTCTTTATATCCCATCTCGTCCATACGGTGTTTTACCGCAGCGCGTCCGGAACGGGAGGTCAGGTTCAACTGTACCTGGTTCAGGCCGATGGATTCAGGCGTCATGATTTCGTAGTTTTCACGATTTTTCAGCACACCGTCCTGATGGATACCGGAAGAGTGGGCAAACGCACCGCTACCAACAATCGCTTTGTTGGCCGGGATAGGCATGTTGCAGATTTGGCTGACTAATTGACTGGTACGCCAGATTTCCTGGTGATTAATGCGGGTCTGTACGTTCAAAATATCTTTGCGTACTTTGATCGCCATGATCACTTCTTCCAGTGAGCAGTTACCGGCGCGTTCGCCGATACCGTTCATTGCGCCTTCCACCTGGCGAGCACCGGCGTGAACGGCCGCCAGCGCGTTGCCAACGCCTAAACCTAAATCATCATGGGTGTGCACGGAGATGATGGCTTTATCGATATTCGGTACGCGCTCATACAGGCCAGAAATGATTCCACCAAACTCAAATGGCATGGTGTAACCGACGGTATCCGGGATATTGATGGTTTTGGCACCGGCGTTAATAGCGGCTTCTACCACGCGGGCCAGATCGGCGATAGGAGTACGCCCCGCATCTTCACATGAGAACTCCACGTCATCCGTATAATTACGCGCACGCTTAACCATGTAGATTGCGCGTTCGATCACTTCATCCAGCGTGCTGCGTAATTTCGTCGCGATATGCATCGGCGAGGTGGCGATAAACGTATGAATACGGAAAGCCTCAGCGACCTTCAGCGATTCTGCGGCAACGTCGATATCTTTTTCTACGCAGCGGGCTAAGGCACACACGCGGCTGTTCTTAACCTGACGAGCGATGGTTTGTACGGACTCAAAGTCACCCGGTGAAGAAACAGGAAAACCCACTTCCATCACGTCAACGCCCATACGCTCGAGAGCCAGAGCTATCTGCAGTTTTTCTTTCACACTCAGGCTTGCCTGTAACGCCTGTTCACCGTCGCGTAAGGTGGTATCGAAAATAATGACTTGCTGGCTCATGGTTTAGGTCCTTGGTGTTTAGGGCGCCTTGCTTCGAGCATAAAAAAACCCGCGCAATGGCGCGGGTTTTTGTCTTAACTGGAGCTGACTTATTGCTGAATGTCGTCCACCAGTCTACCGCGCAATGACAATGCGTTTAGTAGTAGTAGACCGTTAAAACGAGCAATGTAAGTCATCAATCAAGCTCCAGGCGAATGCGATATGCTTTTAGTGGTACTGGATATGAAGATTGATGTCAACCCCATCCCCCATAAATGCCTCCACTCGGCGGAAAAAATCTCCTGAACTTTGAGCGAATTGTGCTGAATTTTTATGGTTGTATAAAATAAATCAGCGTGTGGATTACATACTTTTCACGATTTGACATATTTGAGCATATTTGTTTTCAGCCATTGTAACGGCATATTGAAGAGATAACTTGTGGATGAATTTTCTATCTTTATGATTTATTGGTTTTTATATTAATTTTGAATGGGTTTGAGGTGCCGTGGGAAAAATGATTGATAAATAAATGTTAAGCATCGCGGTGTTAATGATATAAACATTTAATTAAATCTTAAATATACATTCACTTCGTGCATGATTGTGTATTTGTCATGGTTATGGTTATATTGTTTTCGACATTTAAACGTATGAATCATCGTGCAGTGACCTCTGCCACACTGCGCTCGCATTTGTTTTTGTTCATTCAGGCATGGGCCTTTATGTTTTCCTAATTTTAATGCTTTTCCTTTTTCTTATTTTATATGCATGGTAAATCATATTAACGGAGGTTATTTCTGAGCTCCGTCTGGGAAAAGGGAGTTTTGAGTGACAGTGGAGTTAAATATGCCAGAAGCAAAAATAATAGATAAATCTAATCTTTTAGAGATGGGGAAACCGCAGCTGCGCATGGTTGACCTTAATTTATTAACCGTTTTTGATGCGGTGATGCAAGAACAGAATATTACTCGCGCAGCGCATTCTCTGGGTATGTCGCAGCCTGCAGTCAGCAACGCAGTCGCGCGTCTGAAAGTTATGTTTAATGATGAGCTCTTTGTGCGCTATGGCCGAGGCATCCAGCCCACTGCACGGGCTTTTCAGCTATTTGGCTCTATTCGTCAGGCGCTGCAATTGGTGCAGAATGAACTGCCAGGGTCCGGTTTTGAACCCGCCAGCAGCTCACGTGTATTTAATCTCTGCGTCTGTAGCCCATTGGATAATATCCTCACGTCATTGATTTACAATCGCGTTGAGCAAGTTGCACCTAATATTCATGTTGTATTTAAATCATCGCTCAACCAAAATACAGAACATCAATTACGGTATCAGGAAACAGAATTTGTTATTAGCTATGAAGAATTCCGCCGTCCTGAATTCACCAGCATTCCGTTATTCAATGATGAGATGGTGTTAGTCGCAAGTAAAAAACACCCGCGCATTAGCGGTCCATTACTCGAGAGTGATGTCTATAATGAACAGCATGCGGTAGTTTCTCTCGATCGCTTTGCGTCATTCAGCCAACCCTGGTATGACACTCAGGATAAACAAGCCTGCGTTGCTTATCAGGGAATGGCATTAATCAGTGTACTGAATATTGTATCTCAAACTCATTTGGTTTCTATTGCGCCACGCTGGTTAGCTGAAGAGTTCTCCGAGGCTTTAGAACTGCAAATATTACCGCTACCGTTAAAACTGAATAGCCGGACTTGTTATCTTTCCTGGCATGAAGCAGCAGGTCGGGATAAAGGACATCAATGGATGGAAGAGCTGTTAGTCTCTATCTGTAAGCAGTGACCTATGGCAGAGTAAATCCGATGATGCGTCTGGTTTATTCTGCTTTTTTATTTTTATTTGAAATTTTATGCTGAAATCTGCTTTTGGTTTTTGCCTGGGAGGGTGAAAAAATAGAGTAATCGCTGTAAGTACTCATTTTTAAGAGATTATTTGTCATTTCATTTGCTTATGCTGGTTTAATTCTCCGTTTATTCGATTCTTTCCTCCGTTTTATTCTTATCCGCTGTTACACCACCACTTCGGTGTCAATTGCCAGGCCTTATCGTCAGCGGTTAATGTGTTGTTAAACCGTTATTCATTATAAGAGTGGAGGCAAGCCATGGAGATGTTGTCTGGAGCCGAGATGGTCGTCCGATCGCTCATCGATCAGGGTGTGAAGCAGGTATTCGGGTATCCCGGGGGCGCAGTCCTCGATATTTATGATGCTTTGCATACGGTCGGAGGTATTGATCATGTGCTGGTCCGCCATGAGCAGGCAGCGGTCCATATGGCCGATGGTCTGGCACGCGCGACGGGGGAAGTGGGCGTTGTGTTGGTCACCTCAGGGCCGGGAGCAACCAATGCGATCACCGGTATCGCAACGGCGTACATGGACTCCATCCCGCTGGTGATACTCTCCGGGCAGGTGGCTACCTCTCTGATTGGCTACGATGCCTTTCAGGAGTGCGATATGGTGGGGATTTCTCGTCCGGTGGTGAAACACAGCTTTTTGGTTAAACAAACGGAAGACATCCCGCAGGTGCTGAAAAAAGCCTTCTGGCTGGCGGCAAGCGGTCGTCCGGGACCGGTGGTAGTGGATTTGCCGAAAGATATTCTGAATCCGGCGAAGAAACTGCCTTATAGCTGGCCAGAGTCGGTGAGCATGCGTTCGTATAATCCGACGACGACCGGGCACAAAGGACAGATAAAACGTGCGCTGCAGACGCTGGTAGCCGCGAAAAAACCGGTTGTGTACGTGGGGGGCGGGGCGGTGAATGCTGCCTGCCACGAACAACTGAGGCAGATTGCTGAAGCACTAAATCTACCGGTTGTCTCCTCGCTGATGGGCTTAGGTGCGTTCCCGGCAACGCATCGCCAGGCGCTGGGCATGTTGGGTATGCACGGTACCTATGAAGCGAATATGACTATGCATCATTCGGATGTGATATTTGCGGTCGGCGTGCGCTTCGACGATCGCACGACCAATAATCTGGCAAAATATTGCCCGAATGCGACCGTGTTACATATCGATATCGATCCCACCTCTATTTCAAAAACCGTTACTGCGGATATTCCAATCGTGGGTGATGCTCTCCTGGTGCTTGAGCAGATGCTGGAGCTGCTGCCGCATGAAAAATCACAGCAGCCGCTGGATGATAACCGTGACTGGTGGCAACAGATTGAGCACTGGCGCGCCCGGCAGTGCCTGAAGTATGACACCCAGAGTGAGAGCATTAAACCGCAGGCCGTCATTGAAACTATCTGGCATCTGACGAAAGGCGATGCGTATGTCACTTCAGATGTGGGCCAACATCAGATGTTTGCTGCACTGTACTACCCGTTTGATAAACCGCGCCGCTGGATCAACTCAGGTGGCCTCGGCACCATGGGATTCGGTTTACCCGCAGCGTTAGGGGTGAAGATGGCACTGCCGAATGAAACAGTAGTCTGCGTCACCGGGGATGGCAGCATTCAGATGAATATCCAGGAGCTGTCGACGGCGCTGCAATATGAGCTGCCGGTGCTGGTACTCAACCTTAACAACCGCTATCTCGGCATGGTCAAACAGTGGCAGGACATGATCTATTCCGGGCGTCATTCGCAGTCTTATATGCAGTCGCTACCCGATTTTGTCCGTCTTGCTGAAGCATATGGGCATATTGGTATCCAGATAAATCATCCGGATGAGCTGGAAAGCAAGCTGGGGGAAGCACTGGAACATGTGCGCAACCACCGGCTGGTGTTTGTTGATGTCACCGTCGATGGCAGTGAGCATGTCTACCCGATGCAAATTCGAGGGGGCGGTATGGATGAGATGTGGTTAAGCAAAACGGAGAGGACCTGATTATGCGCCGGATATTATCAGTATTGCTGGAAAACGAGTCGGGTGCATTATCGCGTGTGATTGGCCTCTTCGCCCAGCGTGGTTACAACATTGAAAGCCTGACCGTCGCGCCGACAGACGACCCGACCTTGTCGCGGATGACGATTCAAACCGTGGGCGATGAAAAGGTCCTGGAGCAAATTGAAAAGCAGCTTCACAAACTGGTGGACGTTCTGCGCGTCAGCGAACTGGGGCAGGGCGCCCACGTTGAACGAGAGATCATGCTGGTGAAGATCCAGGCCAGTGGCTATGGCCGGGAGGAGGTGAAACGTAACACGGAAATTTTCCGTGGGCAGATCATCGATGTCACGCCGTCTATCTACACTGTGCAGTTGGCGGGAACCAGTGACAAACTGGACGCCTTCCTGGCCACACTGCGTGAAGTCGCTAAAATTGTGGAAGTTGCCCGTTCCGGCGTGGTGGGGCTTTCCCGCGGCGATAAAATCATGCGCTAATCATGATCGGCTTCTGAATTCGCAAGCCCAACGACACTGGTTGGGCTTTTTTTTGCGAAATCAGCGGTAACCAGAGACAAAAGCGGTTGCCGGAGTCATTATTCTGCGCTTAGATGTTAATAAATTTAACCCATGCCATCTCAAAGGTTATGGTTTGTACATTTTACGCAAGGGGCAATTGTGAAACTGGATGAAATCGCTCGGTTGGCCGGCGTTTCGCGAACGACTGCAAGCTACGTTATTAACGGTAAAGCAAAGCAATATCGCGTAAGCGACAAAACGGTTGAAAAAGTCATGGCGGTGGTGCGTGAGCATAATTACCACCCGAATGCCGTGGCGGCCGGGCTCCGTGCTGGACGCACACGTTCTATCGGGTTGGTGATCCCGGACCTGGAGAATACGAGTTATACCCGCATTGCAAACTACCTGGAACGTCAGGCGCGTCAGCGTGGGTATCAACTGCTGATTGCCTGCTCTGAAGATCAGCCGGATAACGAAATGCGCTGTATTGAGCATCTTTTACAACGCCAGGTTGACGCCATTATCGTGTCGACCTCCTTGCCGCCTGAACATCCGTTCTATCAGCGTTGGGCGAACAGCTCATTCCCGATTGTGGCGCTGGATCGCGCGCTGGATCGCGAACACTTCACCAGTGTTGTCGGCGCAGACCAGGATGATGCGGAAATGTTGGCGGAGGAACTGCGTAAATTCCCGGCTGAAACCGTGCTCTATCTGGGGGCTCTCCCTGAATTATCCGTCAGTTTCCTGCGCGAACAGGGTTTCCGTACCGCGTGGAAAGACGATCCGCGTGACGTGCACTTCCTGTATGCCAACAGCTATGAGCGGGAGGCAGCAGCGCAGCTGTTTGATAAATGGCTGGAAACACATCCGATGCCTCAGGCACTGTTTACCACGTCGTTTGCCCTGCTGCAGGGGGTGATGGATGTGACTCTGCGTCGCGATGGTCAGTTACCGTCTGATTTAGCGATTGCGACGTTTGGCGACCACGAACTGCTCGACTTCCTGCAGTGCCCGGTACTGGCGGTGGCGCAGCGTCATCGTGATGTGGCTGAACGTGTGCTGGAGATCGTCCTTGCAAGCCTTGATGAACCGCGTAAACCAAAACCAGGATTAACGCGCATTCGGCGTAATCTGTACCGTCGCGGCATCCTTAGCCGTAACTAAGTGGTTGCTATTGATGGCATTGGAGAGAATGCTTCGATGCCATCAAATATCTTACTGTCAGAAATAACCTTATTATATTTAAGAATATTCTTTAGAATTATCTGAATTTCATTCTTTAATTATCCTAATTTAAAAATGCAACTATCCTTTTTTGGGTTATTGATACGTAACGACGCGTTACGTTTGTATTATTTTGTTACATGCTTGTGTGGATTTGCCGAATTAACAAACACTTTGCCGTCGAATTGCGGCAATCCCTCGCCTTCCTTGGCCGTACGGGTCGTACAGACCGATGAACTGGTACTGTTATCTCGCCGCATATTGTCCTAAAATGCCGCTCGCGTCGCAAACTGACACTTTATATTTTCTTCTGATGATATTCAGTTGTTTTAAACAATGATGAGTTGTTGGATTTTTTTCTTACAAATATTCATGACGTTAATTTGCTTCGTTTGCTGTACGGAATTTGCTCAACGCAGATATTAGCCGTAAACAATGGGTTTTTTGCTCCGCTAAGCGCCGTGACTTGCTTGACAAGGTTTTCCTCCGCTCCGTAAACTCCTTTAAGTGGGAATTTGTGGGATAAAGTGGTAATCGGGGGTGAGACTGGCATGTTCCGGGGAGCAACGTTAGTTAATCTCGACAGTAAAGGGCGCTTATCCGTGCCTACCCGTTATCGGGATCAACTGCTCGAGAGCGCTACCGGTCAGATGGTTTGTACCATTGACATCCATCACCCGTGCCTGCTGCTGTACCCCCTGCCTGAATGGGAAATTATCGAACAGAAGTTATCGCGTCTGTCGAGCATGAATCCAGTTGAGCGTCGCGTACAGCGCCTGTTGTTGGGTCATGCCAGCGAATGTCAGATGGATAGCGCTGGTCGCTTATTGATAGCGCCCATTCTGCGGCAACACGCAGGGTTAACGAAAGAAGTGATGCTGGTTGGGCAGTTCAATAAGTTTGAACTGTGGGATGAAACGACCTGGTATCAACAGGTCAAGGAAGATATCGACGCTGAACAGTCTGTTACCGGCGCGCTGTCGGAACGATTGCAGGATTTGTCTCTATAAAATGATGGAAAACTATAAACATACAACGGTGTTGCTGGATGAAGCCGTAAACGGCCTGAATATTCGTCCAGACGGCATCTACATTGACGGGACATTTGGTCGCGGCGGTCATTCACGTCTGATCCTCTCGCAGCTTGGCGAAGAAGGACGTTTACTGGCTATCGATCGCGATCCGCAGGCTATTGCCGTAGCACAGACGATTACCGATCCCCGTTTTTCCATCGTCCATGGACCTTTTTCTGCGCTGGCTGACTATGTCGCCGAGCGCGGACTGACCGGTAAGATCGACGGGATTCTTCTCGATCTTGGGGTTTCTTCTCCGCAGCTTGATGACGCTGAGCGCGGATTCTCATTTATGCGTGACGGTCCGTTAGATATGCGTATGGACCCAACACGCGGTCAGTCAGCGGCCGAATGGCTGCAAACCGCCGATGAAGCAGACATTGCCTGGGTGATTAAAACCTTTGGCGAAGAACGCTTCGGCAAACGCATTGCACGCGCCATCGTAGAGCGCAATCGCATCGAACCGATGACCCGCACCAAAGAGCTTGCGGAAGTGATTGCGGCGGCAATGCCGGTGAAAGACAAATTCAAACATCCCGCGACCCGTACCTTCCAGGCGGTGCGCATTTGGGTGAACAGTGAACTGGAGGAGATAGAGCAGGCGCTAAAAAGCTCGCTCAGCGTGCTGGCACCAGGTGGTCGCCTTTCGATAATCAGTTTCCATTCGCTTGAAGATCGCATTGTGAAACGCTTTATGCGCGAACAAAGCCGTGGTCCTCAGGTTCCGGCTGGAATACCGATGACCGAAGCGCAGATCAAAAAACTGGGCGGTCGTGAGTTGAGAGCACTAGGCAAGTTAATGCCGGGCGAAGAAGAGGTTGCTGAAAATCCTCGTGCCCGTAGTTCAGTTCTGCGTATTGCAGAGAGGACGAACGCATGATCAGCAGAGTGACAGAAGCCCTCAGCAAAGTTAAGGGATCGATAGGAAGCAACGAGCGCCATGCTTTGCCTGGTGTGATCGGTGACGATCTTTTGCGGTTTGGGAAGCTGCCACTCTGCCTGTTCATTTGCATTATTTTGACGGCGGTTACCGTCGTGACAACCGCACACCATACGCGGTTACTGACCGCGCAGCGTGAGCAGCTGGTTCTGGAGCGAGATGCGCTGGATATCGAATGGCGCAACTTGATCCTTGAGGAGAACGCGCTCGGCGACCATAGCCGTGTTGAACGGATCGCAACGGAAAAGCTGCAAATGCAGCATGTTGATCCCTCACAAGAAAACATCGTAGTACAAAAATAAGGATAAACGCGACGCATGAAAGCAGCGGTAAAAACGCACAAACCAAAACGCCAGGAAGAACAAGCCAACTTTATCAGTTGGCGTTTTGCGTTACTGTGCGGCTGTATTTTGCTGGCACTGGGTTTTCTGCTGGGGCGCGTTGCCTGGCTGCAAATCATCGCGCCGGACATGCTGGTACGTCAGGGCGACATGCGCTCTCTGCGTGTCCAGGAAGTGTCCACCTCGCGCGGGATGATTACCGACCGCTCTGGTCGTCCACTGGCGGTGAGCGTTCCGGTGAAGGCGATTTGGGCCGACCCAAAAGAGGTGCATGACGCAGGCGGCGTGAGCGTTGGCGAGCGCTGGAGAGCGCTGTCGACGGCGCTGAACCTCCCGCTTGATCAACTGGCTTCCCGCATTAACGCCAATCCGAAAGGGCGCTTTATCTATCTGGCGCGTCAGGTAAACCCTGACATGGCCGACTACATCAAAAAACTGAAGCTGCCAGGGATTCACCTGCGTGAAGAGTCCCGCCGTTACTATCCTTCCGGAGAAGTGACTGCTCACCTCATTGGTTTTACCAACGTCGACAGCCAGGGGATTGAAGGCGTTGAGAAGAGCTTCGACAAATGGCTCACCGGACAGCCGGGTGAACGTATTGTGCGTAAAGACCGCTATGGTCGCGTCATTGAAGATATCTCCTCTACCGATAGCCAGGCGGCGCACAACCTCGCGCTGAGTATCGATGAGCGTTTACAGGCGCTGGTCTACCGTGAACTGAATAACGCCGTGGCGTTCAACAAGGCGGAGTCAGGCAGTGCGGTGCTGGTGGATGTGAACACCGGTGAAGTGCTGGCAATGGCGAACAGCCCGTCTTACAACCCGAACAATCTCACCGGTACGCCGAAAGATGCGATGCGTAACCGTACCATTACCGACGTGTTTGAGCCGGGTTCTACCGTCAAACCGATGGTGGTGATGACCGCGCTGCAGCGTGGCGTGGTACGTGAAAATACCGTGCTTAACACCATTCCTTACCGAATTAATGGCCACGAAATTAAAGACGTGGCGCGTTATAGCGAATTGACCCTTACCGGGGTTTTGCAGAAGTCGAGTAACGTCGGTGTTTCCAAGCTGGCGTTAGCGATGCCGTCCTCAGCGTTAGTAGATACTTACTCACGTTTTGGGCTGGGAAAAGCGACCAATTTGGGGTTGGTCGGAGAACGCAGTGGCTTATATCCTCAAAAACAACGGTGGTCTGACATAGAGAGGGCCACCTTCTCTTTCGGCTACGGGCTAATGGTAACGCCGTTACAGTTAGCGCGAGTCTACGCAACGATCGGCAGTTATGGCGTTTATCGCCCGTTGTCGATTACCAAAGTTGATCCTCCTGTTCCGGGCGAACGTATCTTCCCGGAGGCGACCGTACGCACCGTGGTGCACATGATGGAAAGCGTGGCGCTGCCGGGCGGCGGTGGCGTGAAGGCGGCGATTAAAGGCTATCGCATCGCGATTAAAACCGGTACGGCGAAAAAAGTAGGGCCGGACGGCCGCTACATCAATAAATACATTGCTTATACCGCAGGCGTTGCGCCTGCGAGTCAGCCGCGCTTCGCGCTGGTTGTTGTTATCAACGATCCGCAGGCGGGTAAATATTACGGTGGCGCCGTTTCCGCGCCGGTCTTTGGTGCCATCATGGGCGGCGTTTTGCGCACCATGAACATCGAGCCGGATGCGCTGACAACGGGCGATAAAAATGAATTTGTGAATAATCAAGGCGAGGCAACAGGTGGCAGATCGTAATTTGCGCGACCTTCTTGCTCCATGGGTGCCGGGTGCACCGGAGCGAGCACTGCGAGAGATGACACTCGACAGCCGTGTGGCTGCATCGGGCGATCTCTTTATAGCAGTAGTGGGTCATCAGGCGGACGGGCGTCGATATATCCCGCAGGCGATAGCGCAAGGTGTGGCTGCCATTATTGCAGAGGCAAAAGATGAGGCCGCTGACGGTGAAATCCGTGAAATGCACGGCGTTCCGGTCATCTATCTCAGCCAGCTTAACGAGCGTTTATCTGCACTGGCAGGCCGCTTTTACCACGAGCCATCTGAAAATATGCGTCTGGTCGGTGTGACCGGAACGAACGGTAAAACCACCACTACTCAACTGCTGGCACAGTGGAGCCAACTGCTTGGCGAAACCAGTGCGGTAATGGGCACGGTAGGTAATGGCCTGCTGGGTAAAGTGATCCCGACGGAAAATACCACTGGGTCAGCCGTTGACGTTCAGCATGTGCTGGCGGGTCTGGTTGAACAGGGCGCGACCTTTGGCGCGATGGAAGTTTCATCGCATGGTTTGGTTCAGCACCGCGTGGCGGCGCTGAAATTTGCGGCCTCAGTATTTACCAACTTAAGCCGTGACCATCTCGATTATCACGGCGATATGGAACACTACGAAGCCGCGAAGTGGTTGCTGTATTCCACGCACCACTTTGGGCAGGCTATCGTCAATGCGGATGACGAAGTGGGTCGCCGCTGGCTGGCGAAGCTGCCGGATGCGGTAGCTGTCTCGATGGAAGACCATATCAATCCCAACTGCCACGGTCGTTGGCTGAAAGCCGTTGAAGTGAACTATCACGATAGCGGCGCAACGATTCGCTTTGCCTCTACCTGGGGAGAAGGTGAAATTGAAAGCCGCCTGATGGGTGCGTTTAACGTCAGCAATTTGCTGCTGGCGCTGGCCACTCTGCTGGCGTTGGGGTATCCGTTAGCCGATTTACTGAAAACGGCGGCACGACTGCAGCCAGTCTGCGGGCGCATGGAAGTGTTCAGCGCGCCGGGCAAAACCACCGTGGTGGTTGATTACGCCCATACGCCGGATGCACTTGAAAAAGCGCTCCAGGCGGCCCGTCTGCATTGCACTGGCAAGCTGTGGTGCGTCTTTGGCTGCGGCGGCGATCGCGACAAAGGCAAACGTCCGTTGATGGGGGCTATTGCCGAGCAGTTTGCCGATGTCGTTGTGGTTACGGATGACAACCCACGCACCGAAGAGCCTCGCGCCATTATCAATGACATTCTGGCGGGTATGCTGGATGCCGGGCAGGCAAAAGTAATGGAAGGCCGTGCTGAAGCGGTCACTAGCGCCATCATGCAAGCGAAAGAAAATGACGTGGTGCTGGTCGCTGGCAAAGGTCATGAAGACTACCAGATTGTCGGCGCACACCGTCTCGACTACTCCGACCGCGTGACGGCAGCACGTCTGCTGGGAGTTATCGCATGATTAGCGTAACGCTCAGCCAACTGGCGGAAATTCTCCGTGGCGAACTGAAAGGAGTCGATCTGACCCTTGATGCGGTGACAACCGATACGCGTAAAGTGACGCCAGGCTGCCTGTTTGTGGCGCTGAAAGGCGAACGCTTTGATGCCCATGATTTTGCCGACAAGGCGCAAGAGAGCGGGGCGGGTGCGCTGTTGGTCAGCCGTCCTTTGGACACCGACCTGCCGCAGCTGATTGTTAACGATACGCGTCTGGCGTTTGGTGAACTGGCGGCGTGGGTTCGCGCTCAGGTTCCGGCTCGTGTGGTGGCGCTTACCGGCTCTTCCGGTAAAACGTCCGTTAAAGAGATGACGGCCTCCATTCTGAGCAAGTGTGGCAACACGTTATATACCGCGGGCAACCTGAATAACGACATCGGCGTACCGATGACGCTGCTGCGCTTAAACAACGATTACGACTATGCCGTTATTGAACTTGGCGCCAATCACCAGGGTGAAATCGCCTGGACCGTTGGGTTGACGCGTCCGGAAGCGGCGCTGGTGAACAACCTGGCCGCTGCGCATCTGGAAGGCTTCGGCTCTCTGGCGGGCGTGGCGAAGGCAAAAGGTGAGATTTTTACCGGCCTGTCAGCGAACGGTATCGCCATTATGAATGCCGACAACAACGACTGGCTGAACTGGCAGAGCATTATTGGCGATCGCAAAGTCTGGCGTTTTTCGCCGAATGCGGCTAACAGCGACTTTTCGGCGGCCAACGTACATGTGACCTCACACGGCACGGAGTTTTCGTTGCAAACGCCAACCGGAAGCATTGATGTTCTGCTACCGCTGCCGGGTCGCCATAACATTGCTAACGCCCTGGCGGCGGCTGCACTCGCGATGGCGGTAGGCGCGACGCACGAAGCAGTGAAAGCGGGTCTGAAGGATTTGCAAGCGGTCCCGGGGCGTCTGTTCCCGATTCAACTGGCAGAAAACCAGTTGCTGCTGGACGACTCCTATAACGCTAACGTCGGATCAATGACCGCAGCGGTACAGGTGCTGTCCGAAATGCCCGGCTACCGCGTGTTGGTGGTTGGCGATATGGCAGAGCTTGGCGCGGAAAGCGAAGCATGTCACGTGCAGGTGGGTATCGCCGCGAAGGCGGCGGGTATCGACTGTGTGCTGAGTACAGGGAAACTGAGTCAGGCAATTAGCCATGCCAGCGGCGTTGGTGAGCATTTTGCGGATAAAACCGCGCTGACCGCACATCTTAAAGCGCTGATTGCAGAACATCAGATCATGACGATTTTAGTGAAGGGTTCACGTAGTGCCGCCATGGAAGAGGTAGTACGCGCATTACAGGAGAATGGGACATGTTAGTTTGGCTGGCCGAACATTTGGTCAAATATTATTCCGGCTTTAACGTCTTTTCCTATCTGACGTTTCGCGCCATCGTCAGCCTGCTGACCGCGCTGTTCATCTCTTTGTGGATGGGCCCGCGTATGATTGCCCGCTTGCAAAAAATGTCATTTGGTCAGGTCGTGCGTAATGACGGCCCAGAATCACACTTTAGTAAACGTGGTACGCCGACCATGGGCGGCATCATGATCCTCACCGCGATTGTTATCTCCGTGCTGCTGTGGGCCTACCCATCCAACCCGTACGTGTGGTGCGTGCTGGTGGTGCTGATTGGCTACGGCATTATCGGTTTTGTCGATGACTACCGCAAAGTGGTGCGTAAAGACACCAAAGGCCTGATAGCGCGCTGGAAATATTTCTGGATGTCGGTCATTGCATTAGGGGTCGCGTTTGCGCTGTATCTGGCAGGAAAAGACACCCCGGCAACTGAACTGGTGGTGCCGTTCTTTAAAGATGTCATGCCGCAACTGGGGCTGTTCTACATCCTGCTGGCGTACTTCGTCATTGTCGGTACCGGGAATGCGGTAAACCTTACCGACGGCCTGGATGGCCTGGCCATTATGCCGACCGTGTTTGTGGCCGCCGGTTTTGCGCTGGTGGCATGGGCGACCGGTAATATGAACTTTGCTAACTATCTGCACATTCCTTATTTACGCCATGCAGGCGAACTGGTGATCGTCTGTACGGCGATTGTCGGCGCGGGATTAGGTTTCCTGTGGTTTAACACCTATCCGGCGCAGGTCTTTATGGGTGACGTCGGTTCACTGGCGCTGGGTGGCGCGCTGGGCATTATTGCCGTACTGCTGCGTCAGGAGTTCCTGCTGGTGATTATGGGCGGTGTCTTCGTGGTGGAAACCCTGTCGGTCATTCTGCAGGTTGGCTCCTTTAAGCTGCGCGGACAGCGCATCTTCCGTATGGCGCCGATTCACCATCACTATGAATTGAAGGGCTGGCCGGAACCGCGCGTGATTGTGCGCTTCTGGATTATTTCGCTGATGCTGGTGCTGATTGGCCTGGCAACGCTGAAGGTACGTTAATCATGGCTGATTACCAGGGTAAAAAAGTCGTCATTATCGGTCTGGGGTTGACCGGACTGTCCTGCGTGGATTTCTTCTTGGCGCGTGGCGTGACGCCGCGCGTAATGGATACCCGTGCGACGCCGCCTGGCCTGGATAAATTACCGGAAGCGGTTGAGCGTCATGTTGGCAGTCTGAATGATGACTGGCTGCTGGCCGCTGATTTAATCGTCGCCAGCCCCGGTATTGCCCTGGCGCACCCTTCGTTGAGCGCTGCTGCTGATGCAGGGATTGAAATTGTTGGCGACATTGAGCTGTTCTGCCGCGAAGCGCAGGCGCCGATCGTCGCGATCACCGGTTCAAACGGTAAAAGTACCGTTACGACGCTGGTTGGCGAAATGGCGAAAGCGGCCGGAGTAAACGTCGGTGTTGGCGGTAATATCGGTCTGCCGGCGCTGATGCTGCTGGATGACGAACGTGAGCTGTATGTTCTGGAGCTGTCCAGCTTCCAACTGGAGACAACCTCCAGCTTACGGGCTGTCGCGGCCACCATTTTGAACGTCACTGAAGATCATATGGACCGTTATCCGTTTGGACTGCAGCAGTACCGTGCAGCCAAACTGCGCGTCTATGAGAACGCGAAAGTATGCGTGGTCAATGCGGATGATGCGCTGACTATGCCGGTTCGTGGTGCAGATGAGCGTTGCGTGAGCTTTGGCGTCAATATGGGGGACTATCACCTTAATCGTCAGCAGGGCGAAACCTGGCTGCGGGTGAAAGGGGAAAAAGTCCTCAACGTGAAAGAGATGACGCTTTCCGGTCAGCATAACTATACCAACGCCCTGGCTGCGCTGGCGCTGGCGGATGCCGCAGGTTTACCACGGGCGTCGAGCCTGAAAGCGCTGACCACCTTTACCGGCCTGGCGCACCGTTTCCAGTTGGTACTGAATCATAACGGCGTGCGTTGGATCAATGATTCAAAAGCGACCAACGTCGGCAGCACTGAAGCCGCGCTGAATGGCCTGCACGTTGACGGCACGCTGCACCTGCTGCTGGGCGGCGACGGAAAATCCGCTGACTTTATGCCGCTGCAACGTTACCTGACCGGCAACAACATTCGTCTGTACTGCTTTGGCCGCGATGGCGCACAGCTTGCCGCTCTGCGACCTGAGATTGCGGAACAAACTGAAACCATGGAACAGGCGATGCGTCTGCTTGCGCCGCGCGTGAAGCCGGGCGATATGGTGCTGCTGTCGCCAGCCTGCGCCAGCCTCGATCAGTTCAAGAACTTTGAGCAACGTGGCGACGTCTTTACCCACCTGGCGAAGGAGTTGGGTTGATGCGCTTATCTCTCCCTCGTCTGAGACTGCCGCGCTTACCGGGACTGGGTGTCCTGGCGTGGATCTTTGCGGCGCTTAAAGGCTGGGTGATGGCTTCGCGTGATAAAGACGCCGACAGCCTGATCATGTATGACCGCATGCTGCTGTGGCTGACCTTTGGTCTGGCGGCGATCGGCTTCGTGATGGTGACATCAGCATCGATGCCCGTAGGACAACGCCTGGCGGGCGATCCTTTCCTGTTTGCTAAGCGTGACGCGTTGTACATCTTCCTCGCGTTTTGTCTGGCGATGGTCACGCTGCGTCTGCCGATGGAGTTCTGGCAAAAGTACAGTACGACGATGCTGATAGCCTCAATCATCATGCTGCTGATCGTGCTGGTTGTAGGCAGCTCGGTTAACGGGGCGTCGCGCTGGATTGCGTTGGGGCCGCTGCGTATTCAGCCTGCGGAGTTTACCAAGCTGTCGTTGTTCTGTTACCTCGCCAACTACCTCGTGCGTAAGGTGGATGAGGTGCGTAACAACCTGCGCGGTTTCTTAAAGCCGATGGGCGTGATCCTGGTGCTGGCTATTTTACTGCTGGCGCAGCCCGATCTGGGTACGGTGGTGGTGCTGTTTGTCACGACCCTGGCGATGCTGTTTCTGGCGGGCGCGAAACTGTGGCAGTTCATCGCCATCATCGGCATGGGGATTTCGGCGGTCGTACTGCTGATCCTTGCCGAGCCGTATCGTATTCGCCGCGTAACTTCCTTCTGGAACCCATGGGAAGATCCGTTTGGCAGCGGTTACCAGCTGACGCAATCCCTGATGGCCTTTGGTCGCGGTGAGGTTTGGGGACAGGGCTTAGGTAATTCAGTACAAAAACTGGAGTATTTACCTGAAGCGCACACCGACTTCATCTTCGCCATCATTGGGGAGGAGCTGGGTTATATCGGTGTGGTATTGGCACTTTTAATGGTATTCTTCGTCGCTTTTCGCGCGATGTCGATCGGTCGTAAGGCGCTGGAAATTGACCACCGTTTTTCAGGTTTCTTAGCCTGCTCCATCGGGATTTGGTTTAGCTTCCAGGCGCTGGTAAACGTCGGCGCGGCGGCAGGTATGCTGCCAACCAAAGGTCTGACGCTGCCGCTGATCAGTTATGGTGGTTCCAGTTTGTTGATCATGTCGACGGCCATCATATTTTTGTTACGTATTGATTATGAAACGCGTCTGGAAAAAGCCCAGGCGTTTACACGAGGTGCACGATGAGTGGTCAACCGAAGCGGTTAATGGTGATGGCGGGCGGTACCGGTGGACATGTCTTCCCGGGGCTGGCGGTCGCGCATCATTTAATGGCCCAGGGCTGGCAGGTTCGTTGGCTGGGCACCGCCGATCGTATGGAAGCGGACTTAGTGCCGAAACACGGCATTGACATTGATTTTATTCGCATCTCCGGTTTGCGTGGCAAAGGCGTTAACGCACTGCTGGCTGCACCTGTACGTATTTTTAATGCCTGGCGTCAGGCGCGCGCCATCATGAAGCAGTTTAAGCCTGATGTGGTGCTGGGTATGGGCGGCTACGTGTCCGGTCCTGGCGGTCTGGCGGCCTGGTCATTAGGCATTCCGGTGGTTCTGCATGAGCAGAACGGCATTGCGGGATTAACCAACAAGTGGCTGGCGAAAATTGCAACGAAGGTAATGCAGGCTTTTCCTGGCGCTTTCCCGAATGCGGACGTGGTGGGGAATCCAGTGCGAACTGATGTCCTTGCATTGCCGTTACCCGAAGAACGTCTGGCTGGGCGTGAAGGTCCGGTTCGCGTGCTGGTCGTCGGGGGATCTCAGGGTGCACGCGTATTGAACCAGACGATGCCGCAGGTTGCCGCAAAGCTTGGCGATGCGGTGACTATCTGGCATCAGAGCGGCAAAGGCGCGCAGCAAACCGTTGAGCAGGCTTATGCCGACGCGGGACAACCGCAGCACAAGGTCACTGAGTTTATTGATGATATGGCAGCCGCCTACGCGTGGGCAGATGTCGTAGTGTGTCGCTCAGGCGCGCTGACAGTGAGCGAAATTGCCGCCGCAGGTTTGCCGGCGCTGTTTGTGCCGTTCCAGCACAAAGACAGACAGCAGTACTGGAATGCGCTGCCGCTGGAGAAAGTGGGCGCTGCCAAAATTCTTGAGCAGCCGCAGTTTACTGTGGATGCCGTCGCTAACACCCTTGCCGGGTGGTCGCGAGAAACCTTATTAACCATGGCAGAACGTGCGCGCGCCGCATCCATACCGGATGCCACAGAGCGGGTTGCAACTGAAGTGAGCCGGGCTGCCCGGGCGTAATTGTGGTGATGCCTTTTGCATCGCATGAACTAAGAAGTTAATGGCTAAAGAATGAATACACAACAACTGGCAAAACTGCGTTCCATCGTGCCCGAAATGCGTCGCGTTCGGCACATCCACTTTGTCGGCATCGGTGGTGCCGGTATGGGCGGTATTGCCGAAGTTTTGGCCAATGAAGGTTATCAGATCAGCGGTTCTGACCTGGCGCCGAATCCGGTTACGCAGCAGTTGACGAATCTGGGCGCCACGATTTTCTTTAATCATCGCCCGGAAAACGTGCGTGATGCGAGCGTGGTGGTGGTGTCCAGCGCTATTTCTGCGGATAACCCGGAAATTGTTGCGGCCCATGAAGCGCGTATTCCGGTGATCCGTCGTGCTGAAATGTTGGCTGAATTAATGCGTTTTCGTCACGGTATCGCCATTGCCGGGACCCACGGTAAAACCACAACCACCGCGATGGTCTCCAGCATTTACGCGGAAGCGGGACTGGATCCGACCTTTGTCAACGGCGGACTGGTGAAGGCGGCAGGCGTACATGCGCGCTTAGGCCATAGCCGTTATTTGATTGCGGAAGCCGATGAGAGCGATGCGTCGTTCCTGCATTTGCAGCCGATGGTGGCGATTGTCACCAACATCGAAGCTGACCATATGGATACCTACCATGGCGACTTCGAAAATTTAAAGCAGACGTTTATTAATTTCCTGCATAACTTGCCGTTTTATGGTCGTGCGGTGATGTGCGTTGACGATCCGGTGATCCGCGAGCTGTTACCGCGCGTCGGGCGTCAAACCACAACCTATGGTTTCAGCGACGATGCCGATGTGCGCGTTGAAGATTACCAGCAGATTGGTCCACAAGGGCACTTCACGCTGCTGCGTCAGGGGATGGCCGATTTACGTGTGACGTTGAACGCGCCTGGCCGTCACAATGCCTTGAACGCGGCGGCTGCCGTGGCAGTGGCAACGGAAGAGGGTATTGAAGACGACGCGATCCTGCGCGCGCTGGAAAGTTTCCAGGGCACCGGACGCCGTTTTGACTTCCTCGGCGAATTCCCGCTTGAGCCAGTCAACGGTAAAACCGGGACGGCGATGCTGGTCGATGACTATGGCCATCACCCAACGGAAGTCGATGCCACGATCAAAGCCGCGCGCGCGGGCTGGCCGGACAAAAATCTGGTAATGCTGTTCCAGCCGCATCGGTTCACGCGTACGCGCGATCTGTACGACGACTTTGCCAACGTGCTGACTCAGGTCGATGCGCTGTTGATGTTGGATGTGTATGCCGCGGGCGAAGCCGCGATTCCGGGGGCAGACAGCCGCTCGCTGTGCCGTACCATTCGTGGTCGCGGTAAGATCGATCCTATTCTGGTGTCCGATCCGGCCCAGGTAGCGGAAATGCTGGCGCCGGTATTAACCGGCAACGATCTGATTTTGGTGCAAGGTGCTGGAAATATCGGCAAAATCGCGCGTTCCTTAGCTGAAATCAAACTGAAGCCGCAAAACCCGGAGGAAGAACAACATGGCTGATAAAATCGCGGTTCTGTTAGGGGGCACCTCCGCAGAACGAGAAGTGTCGCTGAATTCTGGCGCGGCTGTGCTGGCAGGGTTACGTGAAGGTGGTGTCGATGCCCATCCGGTTGATCCGAAAGAGGTTGATGTCACTCTTTTGAAATCAATGGGTTTTCAGAAGGTGTTTATTGCGCTGCACGGTCGTGGCGGGGAAGATGGCACGTTGCAGGGCATGCTGGAGCAAATTGGCCTGCCGTATACCGGCAGCGGCGTTATGGCATCGGCTATCTCAATGGACAAACTGCGCAGCAAGCTGCTGTGGCAGGGCGCAGGTTTACCCGTTGCGCCATGGGTTGCATTGACCCGCACTGAGTTCGAAAAAGGTCTTAGCAATGAATCGGTTACAAAAATTTCTGCGTTAGGCTTGCCGTTGATTGTGAAGCCAAGCCGTGAAGGCTCCAGCGTAGGGATGTCAAAAGTTGAAGAAGAAAATGCTTTGCAGGGTGCATTAGCATTGGCTTTTCAGCATGATGAAGAAGTACTGATCGAAAAATGGCTCAGTGGGCCGGAATTTACAGTTGCGATACTTGGTGAAGAAATTTTACCGTCAATACGTATCCAACCCGCGGGAACCTTCTATGATTATGAGGCGAAGTATCTGTCTGATGAGACACAATATTTCTGCCCCGCAGGTCTGGAAGTCGAACAAGAGACCCGTTTGCAGGAATTAGTCCTGAAAGCATGGACCGCATTGGGCTGTAAAGGTTGGGGCCGTATTGACGTCATGCTGGACAGCGATGACCAGTTTTATCTGCTGGAAGCCAATACCTCTCCGGGTATGACCAGCCACAGCCTGGTGCCGATGGCGGCGCGTCAGGCGGGCCTGAGCTTCTCGCAGTTGGTGGTACGAATTCTGGCGTTGGCGGACTGATATGTCGCAGGCTGCGCTGAACACGCGAAACGGTGATGAAGAAGAAGTCAATTCCTCACGCCGCAATAATGGAACGCGTCTTGCAGGAATACTGTTTCTGCTGACAGTGCTGTGCACCGTGTTTGTTAGCGGCTGGGTCGTGTTGGGATGGATGGAAGATGCGCAGCGTTTGCCATTGTCAAAACTGGTGTTAACCGGCGAACGGCATTATACGCGCAATGACGATATCCGGCAGTCCATCCTGGCGCTGGGCGCTCCGGGAACCTTTATGACTCAGGATGTGAACATCATCCAGAGCCAGATTGAACGTCTCCCCTGGATCAAACAGGCGAGCGTCAGAAAGCAATGGCCTGATGAATTGAAGATTCATCTGGTTGAATATGTGCCGATAGCGCGTTGGAATGACCAACATATGGTGGATGCCGAAGGAAATACGTTCAGCGTCCCAACCGGTCGGGCCAATAAGCAGGTATTACCTATGTTGTACGGGCCAGAAGGCAGCGCGAGTGAAGTGTTGCAAGGGTTCCGTGATATGGGGCAGGTGCTGGCTAAGGATAGATTCACCCTGAAGGAAGCGGCGATGACCGCTCGTCGTTCCTGGCAGTTGACGCTGAATAACGATATTAAGCTCAATCTGGGCAGGGGCGATACGATAAAACGTTTGGCTCGCTTTGTGGAACTCTACCCGGTTTTACAGCAGCAGGCGCAAACCGATGGCAAACGGATTAGCTACGTTGATTTGCGTTATGACTCAGGAGCGGCAGTAGGCTGGGTTCCCTTGCCTCCTGAGGAATCTAATCAGCAACAGAATCAGGCACAGGCAGAACAACAATGATCAAGGCGACGGACAGAAAACTGGTAGTTGGACTGGAGATTGGCACCGCGAAGGTAGCCGCTTTAGTAGGGGAAGTTCTGCCCGACGGTATGGTCAATATCATTGGCGTGGGCAGTTGCCCATCGCGAGGTATGGATAAAGGCGGGGTGAACGACCTGGAGTCAGTGGTGAAATGCGTACAGCGCGCCATTGACCAGGCTGAACTGATGGCAGATTGCCAGATTTCCTCAGTGTATCTGGCGCTTTCTGGTAAACATATTAGCTGTCAGAATGAAATTGGTATGGTGCCCATTTCCGAAGAGGAAGTGACCCAGGAAGATGTGGAAAATGTTGTGCATACGGCAAAATCCGTGCGTGTGCGCGATGAACATCGTGTACTGCACGTTATTCCACAGGAATACGCCATTGACTACCAGGAAGGCATTAAAAATCCGGTCGGTCTTTCCGGCGTGCGTATGCAGGCAAAAGTACATCTGATTACCTGTCACAACGACATGGCGAAGAACATCGTCAAAGCCGTTGAACGCTGTGGCCTGAAAGTTGACCAACTGATATTTGCCGGGTTGGCAGCCAGTTATTCCGTGTTAACGGAAGACGAACGTGAGCTGGGTGTCTGCGTGGTCGATATTGGTGGTGGTACAATGGACATCGCCGTTTATACTGGCGGGGCGTTGCGCCATACCAAAGTAATCCCTTATGCAGGGAATGTGGTCACCAGCGATATCGCGTATGCCTTTGGTACGCCGCCGAGCGATGCGGAAGCCATTAAAGTTCGTCATGGTTGTGCGCTGGGTTCTATCGTTGGCAAAGATGAGAGCGTTGAAGTGCCAAGCGTCGGTGGTCGTCCGCCACGCAGTCTGCAACGTCAGACTCTGGCTGAGGTCATTGAGCCGCGTTATACCGAGCTGCTTAACCTGGTCAACGAAGAAATTTTGCAATTACAGGAACAACTTCGCCAGCAAGGTGTGAAACATCATCTGGCGGCGGGGATTGTGTTAACCGGTGGTGCTGCGCAAATTGAAGGTCTTGCGGCCTGCGCTCAGCGCGTGTTCCATACCCAGGTACGTATTGGCGCGCCGCTGAATATTACCGGTCTGACAGATTATGCCCAGGAGCCGTATTATTCAACGGCAGTGGGGCTGCTTCACTACGGGAAAGAATCCCATTTAAGTGGTGAAGCTGAAGTTGAAAAACGTGTAACGGCATCAGTTGGCTCGTGGATTAAACGACTCAATAGCTGGCTGAGAAAAGAGTTTTAATTTTTAAAGAGACCGACGCACATTAACGGTCTCAGGCGACAGGCACAACGGAGAGAGAAACTATGTTTGAACCTATGGAACTGACCAATGACGCGGTGATTAAAGTCATCGGCGTCGGCGGCGGCGGCGGTAATGCCGTTGAACACATGGTGCGTGAGCGCATCGAAGGTGTTGAATTCTTCGCGGTGAATACCGACGCTCAGGCGTTGCGTAAAACGGCGGTTGGACAGACCATTCAGATTGGTAGCGGCATCACCAAAGGTCTGGGCGCGGGTGCGAACCCGGAAGTCGGCCGTAATGCGGCAGACGAAGATCGTGAAGCTCTGCGTGCAGCGCTTGACGGGGCAGACATGGTGTTTATCGCAGCAGGCATGGGCGGCGGTACCGGTACCGGTGCAGCGCCAGTGGTTGCTGAAGTAGCAAAAGATTTAGGTATCCTGACCGTTGCTGTCGTGACCAAACCGTTCAACTTTGAAGGCAAGAAGCGTATGGCATTCGCGGAGCAGGGTATCACCGAGCTGTCCAAACACGTGGACTCTCTGATCACTATCCCGAACGACAAACTGCTGAAAGTGCTGGGTCGCGGTATCTCCCTGCTGGATGCGTTTGGCGCAGCGAATGACGTGCTGAAAGGCGCAGTCCAGGGTATCGCTGAATTGATTACCCGTCCGGGCCTGATGAACGTCGACTTTGCCGACGTGCGCACCGTGATGTCCGAAATGGGCTACGCGATGATGGGTTCTGGTGTGGCGAGCGGTGAAGACCGTGCAGAAGAAGCGGCTGAAATGGCTATCTCTTCTCCGCTGCTGGAAGACATCGATCTGTCCGGCGCACGCGGCGTGCTGGTCAACATTACTGCGGGCTTCGACCTGCGTCTGGATGAGTTTGAAACCGTGGGTAACACCATCCGTGCCTTTGCATCGGATAACGCGACCGTGGTAATCGGTACCTCTCTGGACCCGGATATGAACGACGAACTGCGCGTAACCGTTGTTGCGACTGGAATTGGTATGGACAAGCGTCCTGAAATCACTCTGGTAACCAACAAGCAGGTACAGCAGCCGGTCATGGATCGTTACCAGCAGCACGGTATGGCGCCGTTGACGCAAGAACAGAAGCCGGTAGCGAAAGTGGTTAACGACAATACGCCGCAAACCACTAAAGAGCCGGATTATCTGGATATCCCTGCATTCCTGCGTAAGCAAGCTGATTAAGAATTAGCTGGAATTTGGGAATCTGCGCTCTTTGTGCTAAACTGGCCCGCCGAATGTATAGTACACTTCGGTTGGATAGTTAATTTGGCGAGATTATACGATGATCAAACAAAGGACACTTAAACGTATCGTTCAGGCGACTGGCGTCGGTTTACATACCGGCAAAAAAGTCACGCTGACGCTACGCCCTGCGCCGGCCAACACCGGGGTCATCTATCGTCGCACCGACTTGAATCCTCCGGTAGATTTCCCGGCCGATGCCAAATCTGTGCGTGATACCATGCTCTGTACGTGTCTGGTCAACGAGCATGATGTGCGGATTTCAACCGTTGAGCACCTTAATGCTGCTCTGGCGGGCTTAGGTATCGATAACATTGTTATTGAAGTTAACGCCCCGGAAATCCCGATCATGGATGGTAGTGCTGCTCCATTCGTCTACCTGCTGCTTGACGCAGGTATTGAAGAACTGAACAGTGCGAAGAAATTTGTCCGCATCAAAGAGACCGTTCGCGTCGAAGATGGCGACAAGTGGGCTGAATTCAAGCCGTTTAATGGTTTCTCGTTGGATTTTACCATCGACTTTAACCATCCGGCGATTGATGCCAGCACGCAGCGCTATGCGATGAACTTCTCTGCTGATGCGTTCATGCGCCAGATCAGCCGTGCGCGTACTTTCGGCTTCATGCGTGATATCGAGTATCTGCAGTCCCGTGGCCTGGCCCTGGGCGGCAGCTTCGATTGTGCCATCGTTGTTGACGATTATCGCGTACTGAACGAAGACGGCCTGCGTTTTGAAGATGAATTCGTTCGTCACAAAATGCTCGACGCGATTGGTGACTTGTTCATGTGTGGTCACAACATTATTGGTGCATTCACCGCGTATAAGTCCGGTCATGCATTGAATAACAAACTGTTGCAGGCGGTCCTGGCAAAACAGGAAGCCTGGGAATATGTGACCTTCCAGGACGACGCAGAACTGCCGCTGGCGTTCAAAGCGCCTTCGACTGTACTGGCATAATAACTATACACAAAATCATTCAAGTTGCATCAAGGCGGCAACTGAGCGAATCCTCAGGAACGTACGACCAGTACGTGACTGGGGTGAGAGAAGGCAGCCAACAAAGAGGCAGCTTGAAGGATGAAGTGTATATCTGTCGTATAAATTCGACTGGTCAATCTGGCACTCTCTCCGGCCAGGTGAGCCAGTCGTTTTTTTTATCCTCCGATAGCTCACCGTCTTTTTCGATGCGACTTTTTTCCCGCTGTCAGATTAAAATACAGCGCGATCGCTGCTTTCTTAAGCATATTTAACCACGGCTTGCTGTCATTACTGCTGTGGAGTGCGCGCTTTAATGATAAGATTTGTGCGCAAAAATCGTTTTGAATTTATAACCCCAAATGCAGGGTAGATCAGGTGGCACTAACGTGAGTGGAATACTGACGCGCTGGCGACAGTTAGGCAGACGGTACTTCTGGCCGCATCTCTTATTAGGGATGGTCGCGGCAAGTTTTGGCCTGCCCGCGATCGGTAATGCCGCTGAACCGAATACGCCCGCGAAAGCGACCGCCAGCAACCACGATCAATCCGCTAAGGTTAACTTTAGCCAGCTTGCTTTGCTGGAAGCCACTAACCGTCGCCCGAATTTTACTGTCGATTACTGGCATCAACATGCCATTCGTACGGTTATCCGCCATCTTTCTTTTGCCATGGCGCCTCAGGCGTTGCCCGTTGCCGATGAGCCATTGCCAATCCAGGCGCACCATCTTGCGTTACTGAATACGCTCAGCGCGATGCTGACGCAGGAAGGCAGACCACCGGCGACTGTAAGTCGCGTGACATACGCCCATTTCACTTCTCAGGCCGCGTTTAGCGTTTCGGTCTGGATCAGCCAGCTGCAGGGTATCCGCGCTGGTCCTCAACGCCTCAGCTAAAAAAGAACCTTCCAACTTATAATTTTTGACTCCGCATCGCGGGGCGTTTGAGATTTTATTATGCTAATCAAATTATTAACGAAAGTATTCGGTAGCCGTAACGAGCGTACGCTGCGTCGTATGCGCAAAGTGGTCAACGTCATTAACGCGATGGAACCGGAGATGGAAAAACTCTCCGATGATGAGCTGAAAGCGAAGACTGCTGAATTCCGCGCGCGTCTGGAAAAAGGTGCCAGCGTTGAAAGCCTGATCCCGGAAGCATTTGCGGTAGTCCGTGAAGCCAGTAAGCGTGTGTTCGGTATGCGTCACTTTGACGTGCAGCTGCTGGGCGGTATGGTGCTTAACGATCGCTGCATCGCGGAAATGCGTACCGGTGAAGGTAAAACCCTGACCGCAACGTTGCCGGCCTACCTGAACGCATTAAGCGGGAAGGGCGTACACGTGGTGACCGTGAACGACTACCTGGCTCAGCGTGACGCCGAAAATAACCGCCCACTGTTTGAGTTCCTCGGTATGACCGTAGGGATCAACATGTCAGGTCTGCCGGCACCGGCCAAGCGTGAAGCCTACAATGCCGATATTACCTACGGAACCAACAACGAATACGGTTTTGACTACCTGCGCGACAACATGGCGTTTAGTCCGGAAGAGCGCGTTCAGCGTAAACTGCATTATGCGTTGGTGGATGAGGTCGACTCCATCCTGATCGATGAAGCACGTACGCCGCTGATCATTTCCGGCCCGGCTGAAGATAGCTCGGAAATGTACAAGAAAGTGAACAAAATTATTCCAAACCTGATCCGTCAGGAGAAGGAAGATTCTGACTCGTTCCAGGGCGAAGGCCACTTCTCTGTCGATGAGAAATCGCGTCAGGTTAACCTTACCGAACGTGGTCTGGTTCTGATTGAAGAACTGCTGGTGAAAGAAGGCATTATGGATGAAGGCGAGTCGTTGTACTCTCCGGGCAACATCATGCTGATGCATCACGTGACTGCCGCACTGCGCGCACATGTGCTGTTCACCCGCGATGTCGACTACATTGTGAAAGACGGCGAAGTTATCATCGTCGACGAACACACCGGACGTACCATGCAGGGGCGTCGCTGGTCTGACGGTCTGCACCAGGCTGTTGAAGCCAAAGAAGGCGTAGAAATTCAGAACGAAAACCAGACGCTGGCTTCTATCACCTTCCAGAACTACTTCCGCTTGTACGAAAAACTGGCCGGTATGACCGGTACAGCAGATACCGAAGCGTTCGAATTCAGCTCTATCTACAAACTGGATACCGTAGTTGTGCCGACCAACCGTCCGATGATCCGTAAGGATTTGCCGGATCTGGTGTACATGACCGAAGCGGAAAAAATTCAGGCCATTATCGAAGATATTAAAGAGCGTACCGCAAATGGCCAGCCGGTGCTGGTGGGTACTATCTCCATTGAAAAATCTGAAGTGGTCTCTAACGAACTGACCAAAGCCGGTATCAAGCATAACGTGCTGAACGCCAAGTTCCACGCTAACGAAGCGGCAATCGTCGCACAGGCGGGCTATCCGTCAGCCGTGACCATTGCCACTAACATGGCAGGTCGAGGTACGGATATCGTGCTGGGTGGTAGCTGGCAGGCAGAAGTCGCCGAGCTGGAAAATCCGACAGAAGAACAAATCGCACAGATTAAAGCTGACTGGCAGGTGCGTCACGACGCGGTGTTGGCCTCCGGTGGTTTGCACATCATTGGTACCGAACGTCATGAATCTCGCCGTATCGATAACCAGCTGCGTGGTCGTTCTGGTCGTCAGGGGGATGCGGGTTCTTCTCGTTTCTACCTGTCGATGGAAGATGCGCTGATGCGTATTTTTGCCTCCGACCGCGTGTCTGGCATGATGCGTAAACTGGGCATGAAGCCGGGTGAAGCGATTGAACACCCGTGGGTAACTAAAGCGATTGCTAACGCGCAGCGTAAAGTGGAAAGCCGCAACTTCGACATTCGTAAGCAATTGCTGGAATATGATGATGTCGCCAACGACCAGCGTCGCGCAATCTACACCCAGCGTAACGAGCTGCTGGATGTGTCCGACGTTAGCGAGACCATCAACAGCATCCGTGAAGATGTCTTCAAAGCAACGATTGATGCCTATATTCCGCCGCAGTCGCTGGAAGAAATGTGGGATATCCCGGGTCTGCAGGAACGTTTGAAAAACGATTTCGACCTCGGGATGCCGATTTCAGAGTGGCTGGATAAAGAGCCTGAACTGCATGAAGAGACGCTGCGCGAACGTATTCTGGCCAACGCTGTAGAAGTCTATCAGCGTAAAGAGGAAGTTGTGGGCGCGGAGATGATGCGTCACTTCGAAAAAGGTGTGATGCTGCAAACGCTCGACTCCCTGTGGAAAGAGCACCTTGCGGCGATGGACTACCTGCGTCAGGGTATCCACCTGCGTGGTTATGCGCAAAAAGATCCGAAGCAGGAATATAAACGCGAATCCTTCTCCATGTTTGCCTCTATGCTGGAGTCACTGAAATATGAAGTGATCAGCACCCTGAGCAAAGTTCAGGTGCGTATGCCTGAAGAAGTCGAAGCAATGGAGCAGCAGCGTCGCGAAGATGCTGAGCGTTTAGCGCAGATGCAGCAACTGAGCCATAAAGGTGATGATTCTGCTGTCGCAGAAGAGCTGGCGGCACAGACCGGCGATCGTAAAGTGGGACGTAACGATCCGTGCCCTTGCGGTTCAGGTAAAAAATACAAACAGTGCCATGGCCGTCTGAGCTAAGAAAGTAACTTACTGAAAAGGCGCAGAATTCTGCGCCTTTTTTATGGACGATAAATATGAAAGTACTGCAAATCTCTGTGGGAATTATTCGTAATCCGCAACATGAAATTTTTATCACCCAGCGTGCGGCTGATGCCCACATGGCAAATAAGCTGGAGTTCCCCGGCGGAAAAATAGAAGCGGACGAAACGCCGGAACAGGCGCTGGTTCGCGAGCTACAGGAAGAAGTTGGGATTACGCCGACTCAAAGCTCATTGTTCGAAACGCTGGAGTATCAGTTTCCGGACAGGCATATCACTTTATGGTTCTGGCTGGTTGAACGCTGGGAAGGTGAGCCATGGGGAAAAGAGGGGCAGCCGGCGCAGTGGATTGCGCAGAGTGCACTGAATGTAGACGATTTCCCGCCAGCCAATGAACCGGTGATCAAAAAGCTGATTGCTGGCTAATGACGTTCGTAGGCCTGATAAGCGTAGCGACATCAGGCGAAACAGCATAAAAATGCCGGATGCGGCGTAGCCTTATCCGGCCTACCGTTTTTGTAGAATTACTTCTGCTCTTCGCTCCAGTCGTCGCTTTCCGACAAGTCGCCTGAGCTTGGGATACGTTTCTCTTCTGCGGCCCACTCACCGAGATCGATTAACTGGCAGCGCTTGCTGCAGAATGGGCGAAACGGACTGACTTCTGCCCACACGACAGCTTTACCGCAGGTTGGGCAGTTTACGATAGTTTGTTCAGACATCTTAACTCCTTAACAGCACGCCAGATCGAAATCGAGGCGCTCAGGCACCTGACCGTTCTCGCTATCCAGTGGCATAAAGCGAATGGCAAAGCGGCTCTTATGACCCGAGATTTGCGGATAAAGCTGCGAAGCGAGCGGCAACTGTAAACGCAGTAGGTCTGCATCATCGCCGTTGTCCTGGTAAAAACCATTCAGGCTGGTTTGCTTACGAAACGGTGCAGAGTTACGGATTAAATCCAACACCAGAGACAATGCCTGGTTGAGAGGATTCAGGCTGGCAAGCCAGGTTTCAACCTGCGCGTCGCGATGCGATTGTGGTAAATGTAACCAGATATGCAGGGTCGGCAGATCGAAACTGCAGCACCCGCCAGGAATGCTTAAACGCTGACGCACGAGGCCAATCAGACGATCTTCGCGCAGGGTTTGTCCGATGCGCGGGGCAGCAATCAGAATGCTGCCCGCACTTTTTAACTGCTGACGTAAAGAGTCGATTCTGCTTTGATCGACGCCGGGAACTTCAACCCAGGCCTGAAGTTTTCGCTGCTGTCTTTCCAGCTCTTTGAGGAGTTCAGTACGGACTTCGCCACGTTCAAATACATCCAGTAAATCTCCTACATTGCGGAAAAAATGCAGTGCGCCTGCGTGATCCACAATGGGCAAATTAATGGAGAGTTGCTGGATCAGAAACTCAATGCGCAGCCATGTACGCATCTTCTCATTGAGAGGGTGTTCAAAAAGGACCTGGGTGTGCATTACGGTTTTTCCTGTGAGACAAACTGCGACGCGAATTGCAAATAGAGCGCGTGCAGGCGGGCGACATCCGAGACGATAGCACCCGGTGTGCCATTATTATCAATAACATCATCTGCCACGGCAAGGCGCGCTTCACGTGTTGCCTGGGCAGCAAGAATATGTTCCACATGCTCACGCGTGACGTCATCACGCTGCATAGTGCGTCTGAGCTGTGTTTCGGGGGTAACATCTACCACGAGTACGCGATCGGCTTTTTTATACAGCGCGTTTTCCACCAACAAGGGGACGACCCATAACAGATAAGGAGAGGTCGCTTGCTGAAACTGACGCTGTGTTTCCTGCTGAATAAGTGGGTGGAGCAAGGCATTTAGCCATTTTTTCTCATCAGGATCGGAAAAAATGCGTTCGCGTAAAATTCGCCGCTGTAACGAGCCATCCGCAGCAATAACGTCGGAACCAAAATGTTCTGCAATTGCCTGTAGGGCAGGCATGCCGCGTTCGACCACCTGGCGCGCAATGATATCCGCATCAATCACGTTTATTCCGAGGTCAGCGAATGCATTTGCAACGGTACTTTTACCACTGCCAATGCCGCCGGTTAAGGCTACCGTATACCTCATAGATGCAGATCCTGGAGTTTTGGTTTGATTATCAAACAGTTAAAAATTAAGCATGCGAAGGCGAAGCTGATGCAGGATTAACCTACTAATCGCCAGGTAAATTTATGGGATTGTAGCGTAAAAAAAGAGAATTTCGCAGTCTTGCGCGGCATTGATTAGTGCGTATGATAGCGTCACTGGAGTTGTGAGTTTCGATTTTTCGCCATTAACCCCAGGAATCCGCACATGCGTATCGAAGAAGATCTGAAGTTAGGTTTCAAAGACGTTCTTATCCGCCCTAAGCGTTCTACTCTCAAAAGCCGTTCCGATGTTGAACTGGAACGTCAATTCACCTTTAAACATTCAGGTCAGACCTGGTCCGGCGTGCCGATTATCGCCGCGAACATGGACACCGTTGGGACGTTTGCCATGGCAACGGCGCTTGCCTCCTTCGACATCCTGACCGCTGTGCATAAACACTATTCTGTTGAAGACTGGGCCGCTTTCATTGCGGACTCCTCTGCCGATGTACTGAAACACGTGATGGTTTCAACCGGGACGTCGGACACTGATTTCGAAAAAACCAAACAGATTCTGGCACTGAATCCAGCGCTGAACTTTATCTGCATTGATGTGGCAAATGGCTATTCAGAGCACTTTGTTCAGTTTGTGTCGAAAGCACGTGCGGCCTGGCCGACAAAAACGATCTGTGCTGGCAACGTGGTCACCGGCGAGATGTGTGAAGAACTGGTGCTTTCCGGTGCTGATATTGTCAAAGTGGGCATTGGCCCAGGTTCTGTATGTACCACCCGCGTAAAAACCGGCGTTGGCTATCCGCAGCTTTCTGCCGTCATTGAATGTGCTGATGCAGCGCACGGCCTGGGTGGCATGATTGTCAGCGACGGTGGCTGCACAATGCCGGGTGATGTGGCAAAAGCGTTTGGCGGTGGTGCGGACTTCGTGATGCTCGGCGGTATGCTGGCCGGCCATGAAGAAAGCGGCGGTAAAATCGTTGAAGAGAACGGTGAGAAATTCATGCTGTTCTACGGTATGAGCTCTGAGTCTGCTATGACGCGCCATGTTGGTGGTGTTGCTCAGTATCGTGCCGCTGAAGGTAAAACCGTTAAGCTGCCGCTGCGTGGCCCGGTTGATAACACCGCTCGTGATATCCTTGGCGGCCTGCGTTCTGCCTGTACTTATGTCGGTGCATCCCGTCTGAAAGAGCTGACCAAACGGACAACCTTTATTCGCGTACAGGAACAAGAAAACCGCGTTTTCAATAGCCTGTAAGAACAGATCGTACTGTTAAACGCCTGATGGCGCACAGCTTATCAGGCCTACGCTCATGCTCAGTGTAGGCCTGATAAGGCGTTTATGCCGCCGTCCGACATTTAAATTTATCCCACACCACTCATTGCATCTCCCAGATGAAAAATCGGTAAATACATTGCCACAACCAGCGTACCGATAATCAACCCCGTAATGACAAGCAAGGCTGGCTCAAGTAATGACGCCAAATTTTCGGCCTGAGACAGTGTGTACTCGCTGTGATGTCGGGCGAGGTTTTGCAACATCGCATCCAGAGAGCCGGAAACTTCACCGGTTCTCACCAGTTGCAAGCAAAGTGGACTAAATTCACCGCTATTTTTAAGCGCCAGCCATACCGGCTTCCCGGCACTGATATCGTGATGCACCTGTGCCAAACGTTGTGACCAATAAGGGCAGTTAAGGGTTTCGGTGACACTTTCCAGACCTTGCAGAAAGGGAATGCCCGCGTTTTGTGTTAATGCCAGTACGGTGAAGATCTGTGTGAGTTTTTGTCCCCTGACCATCGGCCCGATGATGGGGAAGTGCAGCAGTATTTTCTGGCGCAGAATAAGCCAGTAGGGTTTCTGCTTTATCAACCCGTATGTTGTTCCCAGCACCAGGCAGAGCAACCCTGCCAGCCATCCCCATCGACTGCTGTAGTGTGCCGCGACCATAATCCACTGAGTGAGCGCCGGTAGCGGAGTGTTGAACGTGCGATAGATAGCGGCAAATTCAGGTAACACAAAATGCAGCATCGCCAGCACGACCATTATCGCCATGGCAAGAATGATAATGGGATAGCGTAGTGCTTTTTTTACTTTATCCGCCAGTTGCTGTTGGTTTTTTTGCTGACGGGCAAGTTCAAAGCAGCAGTCGTCCAGTTTGCCCGTTAGTTCTCCGGTACGGATCATTGCCTGGTACAGTGGGGGAAATACGTGTTGCCACCGCGAAAGCGAGGCTGACAGCGCAATGCCTTGTTCCATGTCATAAGCCAGCGTGCGCAGTAATGCTTGCCACTGGTTGCTGGGATGCTGTTCAGCGAGCAGAGTTAACCCAGCGGAAAGCGTCAATCCCGCTTTAAGCAATGTCGCCAACTGGCGTATGGCTTCGGCACTGTTTGCTCTGCTCCAGTGCGAGGTTTTAATGCGCATCCGGTTAATGCGAACCGGTGTAATTTGCTGTTGTTCGAGCACAAACAGGAGCGATGGTCGGGTATCAGCCCACAGCATCCCTGCTACAGGCTGGCCTTCGTGGGTTATGCCTTGCCAGCGCCAGAGGTGTTTAGTTGGCATGGGGCGTGCCCAGTACGCGGATCAGTTCTTCAAATGTCGTTAACCCTTGTTCCACAGCCTGACAGCCATACTCGAAAATAGTACTCATGCCCGCTTGCTGAGCATCTGATTCCACAACGTCTGCCGATGAGCCATCGGCAATACGTTGCCGCAACGCAGGCGTAATGGGCAGAACTTCAAACAGCGCGGTTCGACCATAAAAACCGTGATAGCAGTGTTGGCAACCGGGTGCCTGCCAACGTGGTAGTGGCGTGGGCCAAAGTGTTGCCGGGAGTGTTATGGGAGTATCAAGTCGTCGCCGACAATGTGGGCATAATTTTCTGACTAATCGCTGCGCAACAATTAATGTCAGCGCGGAGGCAATCATCCAGCGTGCCACCCCCATTTGCTGCAGGCGCACCAGCGTTTCAGTGGTCGAATTGGTATGCAGCGTCGAAAGAACCAAATGACCGGTTTGTGCGGCTTTTAGGGCAATCTCAGCTGTTTCGCCGTCGCGGATTTCGCCTACCATAATAATGTCGGGATCCTGGCGCAGTAGTGCACGTAATACACCCTGAAAATTAAGCCCGGCGCGGGGATGAATTTGAGTCTGGTTAAGACCGCCGATCGGGATCTCTACCGGATCTTCCACGCTGCAAAGATTCACCTGCGGGGTGTTTCGGGTTTGTAGCGCACTGTACAGGGTAACCGTTTTGCCGCTCCCGGTCGGCCCGGTGACCAGAATCAAACCCTGTGGCTGCTGTAATGCTTGTGAAAACGCAGCCAGCTGTGCCTCATGCATGCCCAGTGCGTTGACTTCCAGCGTTTGATTAACCTGATGAAGCAGGCGTAGCACTACTTTTTCACCCCATCGGCAAGGCAGCGTGGCGATGCGAAACGAAATGGGGTCACTTGAAATCTCCACGGTAAATTGCCCATCTTGCGGGAGTCGGTGCTCGGCAATATCCAGACTGCCTAATACCTTTAATCTTGCAGTGAGAGCAATGCCCATCTCGGTTGTGACTTCCGGTAAAACATGCAGTACGCCATCCACACGTATCCTGACCCGGTAGTGATTCTCCGCAGGTTCAATATGAATATCAGAAGCCCGTTGTGCCAGAGCGGATTGGAACGTCTGATGCAGCAAGTCTGCGGCGCTGGCGCTGCTTTTAGTGACCACTGCCGGGAGCATTTTGCGTGGTGTATGCGTGTGGCCTTCCATTTGCTGGTGCGTCCAGCAAACAATGTCGATGCGTCGGGTAGTCGCAAAATGCAGTGCGTCCAGCAGCTCGTGGGATGGGGCATCCACGACGGCGATGTGCACCACTTCATTATCTGCATCCAGTAATATGGCCTGATAACGCTGGCACAGCGCCGTAAGTTGGGTGGTATTCATCTCTTTTCCTTAGTTGGCATCAAAGCGAAAAACGTCTTCGCAAGCCTGTTGCAGCGCGCTGTCATTCTGGATAGCGCAGTTGCGATTCCAGCCCGTTATGCCGTTGGCGTTGTCCCAACCTGGCGTCATGGTGATGCTTAGCCCATTCAGACTTTCCTGCCCAGTGAGGCTGACAACGCCTTTTTCCACGCTCATGGCGGAGACATAGCGGGTGGTGGTCGCAGAGGGGATGCCATTTGTTCCGGCATCACAGGTTTCTGTTCCGCCGTGCTCCAGCGCGCAGAGTTCGACGGCAGTACGGTAGGGGACAAAGGTTTGTAGCATGTCTGTCAGCGCAGCTTTGCGTAGATAGTTTTGATAAGCCGGAATGCCGATGGCGCTAAGAATGGCAATAATGCCAATGACCACCATGAGTTCGATAAGCGTGAAGCCTCGTTGTTTGTCCATTGTTGATTTGCTCCTTGAGTTAGCTGGCGCTACTTTGGCAAATCGAAGGGATTTTAGGCGAGGGGCAAAAAATAGAACGAGAAGGCCGGTTCAGATGAATGTTACGAAATTACAGAATCAGACAACGTATTTGCGAAGACGCTCGAATAAACTGCCGATCGGCGGCGTATACGGCTGGGGCTGTAGGCCCGATACGCGAAGCGCCACCGGGCAGAACAATCAGCGATTAACGAAAACGCATCGAGAGGTCGAGTGCGCGGACATGTTTGGTCAGTGCGCCCACAGAGATGAAATCCACGCCGGTTTCCGCGAATTCGCGCAGCGTTTCATAGGTGACGTTACCTGATACTTCCAGACGCGCCTGGCCGTTGGTACGTTTGACCGCTTCGCGCATTTGGTCGGTTTCGAAATTGTCGAGCATGATGATGTCCGCCCCGGCTTTCAGCGCATCGTCCAGTTCATCCAGACTTTCCACTTCTACCTCAACCGGCACGTCCGGGTGCAGCCAGAAGGCTTTTTCCACGGCCTGTTTCACCGAACCGGAAGCAATAATGTGGTTCTCTTTAATCAGGAAGGCGTCAGAAAGACCTAAACGATGATTCGCACCGCCGCCGCAGAGCACCGCGTATTTCAGCGCGGTACGCAGCCCCGGCAGGGTTTTGCGCGTATCCAACAGTTGGGTTTTTGTCCCCGCCAGCAGGTCGACGTATTTACGTACTTCGCTCGCCACGCCAGAAAGCGTCTGCACAAAATTAAGTGCGGTACGTTCGCCGGTCAGCAGTACGCGGGAAGGGCCGTCCAGTTCAAACAGCGGCTGATTAGCCTTAATGCTGTCGCCATCTTCGACATGCCAGGTGACGCTGACATCATCGCCAGCAAGCTGAATAAAGACCTCTTCCACCCAACGTTTCCCACAAAAAACGCCCTCTTCGCGGGTGATTACGGTAGCGTGGGAGCGCATGTCTTCGGGTAAAAGCTGTGCGGTGATATCGTTATTGGCATCAACTTCTCCGCCTAAATCTTCACGCAGCGCCTGAGCTACAGCGGCAGGGATATCGAGATTTATGCGTTCCAACAGCGCGTCACGTCGGTAGTCAGGGTTATAGCGGCGAGGCGGCATGATAAAACTCCAAATTGCTAACGAATCATAAGGTAGAAACATGCTACCCTGAACCTGATATGAGCACCACCAATAAGGAGATTCTGCATGTTGTTAGACGAGGGCTGGCTGGCAGAGGCGCGACGCGTTCACTCTCCTCATTACGATTGCCGCCCGGATGACGAAAGCCCTTCTTTGCTGGTGGTGCACAATATCAGCCTGCCACCCGGTGAATTTGGCGGCCCATGGATAGACGCGTTATTTACTGGAACAATTGATCCCAACGCCCATCCTTTTTTTGCACAAATTGCCCATTTGCGCGTTTCTGCCCATTGTCTGATCCGCCGTGACGGTGAGGTCGTGCAATATGTTCCCTTTGACAAACGTGCCTGGCATGCAGGCGTCTCCTGCTATCAGGGGCGTGAACGCTGTAATGATTTTTCAATTGGTATTGAGCTTGAAGGTACGGATACGCTGGCTTATACCGATGCGCAGTACCAGAAACTGGCTGCCGTGACAAACACCCTGATTACGCGTTATCCGGCGATTGCCAGTAACATGACTGGGCATTGCAATATTGCGCCCGAACGGAAGACCGATCCTGGGCCATCTTTTGACTGGGCAAGGTTTCGCGCCCTGGTCACCCCCTCGTCGCACAAGGAGATGACATGACGCTGTTTACAACATTACTGGTGTTGATTGTTGAACGCCTGTTTAAGCTGGGTGAGCACTGGCAGCTTGATCACCGGGTTGAAGCTTTTTTCCGCCGGATTAAGCATTTCTCGATGATGCGTACGGTAGGCATGACTCTTATTGCGATGGGAGTGACGTTTCTGCTACTGCGCGCACTTCATGGGCTGCTGTTTAACGTTCCGTTGCTGGTGGCGTGGATCTTAATTGGCTTGCTGTGCATCGGCGCAGGCAAGGCGCGCCTTCACTATCACGCTTACCTGAACGCGGCTGCTCGCGATGACGCTCACGCTCGTGATGCGATGGCCAGCGAGCTGACGCTTATCCATGGTGTTCCGCCGGACTGTGACGAGCGTGAGTTCCTGCGTGAACTGCAGAACGCGCTGTTATGGAACAACTTTCGCTTTTACCTGGCGCCGTTATTTTGGCTGATTGTCGGTGGCCCGTGGGGACCTGTGACGCTGGTTGGTTATGCCTTTTTACGTGCCTGGCAGTCCTGGCTGGCGCGCTATCAGACACCGCACCAGCGTCTGCAATCGGGTATTGATGCGATCCTGCATGTGCTGGACTGGATCCCGGTGCGTCTGGCGGGCGTGGTCTATGCGCTGTTAGGACACGGCGAGAAAGCGCTGCCAGCCTGGTTTGCGTCGCTTGCTGATCTGCATACTTCGCAATATCAGGTGTTGACGCGTCTGGCGCAGTTCTCGCTGGCGCGCGAACCTCATACCGATAAAGTCGAAACGCCAAAAGCTGCCGTTGCAATGGCGAAGAAAACCTCGTTTGTGGTGGTGGTGGTCATTGCGCTGCTGACAATTTATGGCACGCTGATCTAGCGATTGTTGCCGGATGGCGGTGTAGCCGCCTTATCCGGCCTGGCGCATATGTAGACCGGATAACGGTGCAATGACTCAATACGTATCCGCTGGCGGGACGCCAAAATCAGGCATGCCGTTTTCGTCCCAGCGCACGAGCTTCAAACGAGTATGGCGGTTTGGGTCGTACAGCGGATCGCCCTCGATTTCAGTGTAATTTCTCGCGTGGTACACCAGCACATCTTCACCTTTCGGCGTTAGCGTGTGGTGCTATACGGTGCTGGAACATCCCCAGTTTGTCGAGCGCCTGAGTGTGCGTGGCCGTAAAGTAGATGTACCACTTACCGGCAATAGCGTGGATCTCGGGGCCCAGATGAGCTGATTCACTAGGCTTTCCTTACGGTTTCAGTTGTTTTTATCTTGTGGTATTCATTCAGTTCACGGTAGTTGTCGCGGCGTTTTTCCAGGTCTGATTGGATTTTCTGCATAAATTCGCGGTCAACTTTTAGCAGACGAACCACGCCTGCGGTAATCAGATAACCGACGCCCGGAATAATAGTGAACAACAGCATAATGCCGTTAATCGCGGAGTCACTTTGCGCTTTAGCACCTGCGTCGTAACCGTACCAGGAGAGCAGGAAGCCCACCATCACGCCGACAATCGCCAGCCCCAGCTTCAGGAAAAACAGGTTGCCAGAGAAGCTGATCCCGGTGATGCGTTGCAGGATAACGCCGCTGATATGGACGAAACAGTTGTGAGAGGGAAAATGTGAGGCAGGTAACAACCCCCACCTGGTGCAGGTGGGGGAGGGACAATTAATGTGCTTTAACCGCGCCGGCGGTTTTCTGCTTGCACACGTAACCAATGCCAAGAATAGCAATCCATACCGGGATTAAGTACACAGAGATCGCCATGCCCGGCGTCATCAGCATAATCACCAGTACTGCGGCCATGAAAATCAGGCACACCCAGTTACCCAGCGGATAGAGCAGAGCCGGGAAGCGGGTGGTAACGCCCTGCTGCTGTTTGGCTTTGCGAAACTTCATGTGCGCCAGGCTGATCATTGCCCAGTTGATCACCAGGGCGGAAACCACCAGCGCCATCAGTAGACCAAAAGCGGATTCCGGCGCCAGATAGTTAATCAGCACGCACAGAGCCGTCACCAGCGCGGAAACCAGAATGGTGTTCACCGGTACGCCGCGTTTGTCGACGTTCATCAGCGCTTTTGGCGCGTTACCCTGTTGTGCCAGACCGAACAGCATGCGGCTGTTGCAATATACGCAGCTGTTATAGACAGAAAGCGCGGCGGTCAGCACCACGACGTTCAGCGCGTTGGCAACAAACGTATCACCCAGTTCATGGAAAATAAGGACAAACGGGCTGGTATCCGCCGTGACGCGTGTCCACGGCATCAGGGAAAGCAGAACCGCCAGCGAACCCACATAGAAAATCAGGATACGGTAGATAACCTGGTTGGTGGCTTTGGGAATGCTTTGCTCCGGGTTATCGGCTTCTGCTGCGGTGATCCCGACCAGCTCCAGCCCACCGAAAGAGAACATAATAATCGCCATCATCATCACCAGACCGGTGAAGCCGTGCGGCAGGAAGCCCCCCTGACTCCACAGGTTGCTAACGCTGGCCTGCGGGCCGCCGTTGCCGCTGAACAGCAGCCAGCCGCCGAAGATAATCATCGCGACCACGGCAATGACTTTAATAATGGCAAACCAGAACTCCATCTCACCAAACACTTTTACGTTGGTCAGGTTAATGGCGTTGATCAGTACGAAGAAGGCAGCCGCAGAGGCCCAGGTTGGGATCTCCGGGTACCAGAACTGGATATATTTACCGACTGCAGTCAGCTCAGCCATGGCAACCAGCACGTACAGTACCCAGTAGTTCCAGCCAGAGGCGAAACCCGCGAAACTGCCCCAGTATTTATAAGCAAAGTGGCTAAAGGAGCCTGCTACCGGCTCTTCAACCACCATTTCACCTAACTGACGCATAATCAAAAAGGCGATAAAGCCGGCAATAGCGTAACCCAGAATAATACCCGGTCCTGCAGACTGGATAACGGATGCGCTACCGAGGAATAACCCGGTACCAATCGCGCCACCCAGCGCGATTAGCTGTATATGGCGGTTCTTAAGACCGCGCTTGAGCTGATCGCCATGCTGTTGACTTTCCATCATTAAACCTCGTGTGTGGTTTTACTCTTCATCTTTCGAGTACTTATTTTTTGAACTACGCAGCAATGCGTGTGTAAGTTTGCAATTCCGTTTGTTGTATTAATTTGTTTACAGATGATTTGGATGAAATGTTGCCTAAGTGCTTTTGTCTTGATCAGAATAATGATATGCGAGCGCGAATGCACCTGCTTTATGCGGGCAAGCTGACGAGTTGAATAAAAAGAAACCATTTGTAAATGCGAGTTTATCTACCACAAAATTTCCATTTTGAATTTTTATTCATTATTTGTGGTTTAATAATCGATAAATAAGCAGGTGAATCGGTTCAGATGCGATAACTTTTCGTTTCAATTCCGTTAAAACTACCCCGTGGTGGGTAAATTTAACATTTGTGCATAGTTACATGTTTGAAACGTTATTTCTGTAATGTTGTTAAAATATGCCCCCTTTACTGATTTCAATCAAAACCTGTATGGACAGAAGGTGAATACTTTGTTACTTTAGCGTCAAGAACATGAAATTGGTAAGACCAATTGACTCCGGGCAAATGGCTTAAGACAGGAAATCATGGCCTACAGCAAAATCCGCCAACCAAAACTCTCCGATGTGATTGAGCAGCAGCTGGAGTTTTTAATTCTTGAGGGGACACTTCGCCCCGGAGAAAAACTCCCACCGGAACGCGAGCTGGCAAAACAGTTCGACGTCTCCCGCCCCTCCTTACGCGAGGCGATCCAACGCCTTGAAGCGAAGGGGTTACTGCTTCGTCGTCAGGGCGGTGGCACTTTTGTTCAGAGCAGCCTGTGGCAGAGCTTTAGCGACCCACTGGTAGAGCTGCTCTCCGACCATCCTGAATCCCAGTTTGACCTGCTTGAGACGCGCCATGCGCTGGAAGGTATTGCCGCTTATTACGCTGCACTACGCAGCACGGATGAAGACAAAACGCGTATCCGTGAACTCCACCATGCGATCGAACTGGCTCAACAGTCCGGCGATCTTGACGGCGAATCTGATGCGGTACTGCAGTATCAAATTGCTGTCACCGAAGCGGCACATAATGTGGTGCTGCTCCATTTGCTAAGGTGTATGGAGCCGATGCTGGCCCAGAATGTTCGGCAAAACTTCGAATTGCTGTATGCGCGTCGCGAGATGCTGCCGCTGGTAAGCAGTCACCGTACCCGTATCTTTGAAGCAATTATCGCCGGGAAGCCGGAGGAGGCGCGTGAAGCGTCGCACCGTCACCTGGCCTTTATCGAAGAGATTCTGCTGGACAGAAGCCGTGAGGAAAGTCGTCGTGAACGCGCCTTACGCCGCCTGGAGCAACGAAAGAATTAGTGATTTTTCTGGCGGAACGTTAACCAGAAGATGTTGTAAATCAAGCGCCAATTAAAGTGCGCGGCAACTAAACGCAGAACCTGTCTTATTGCGCTTTTGGTTGTTCAAAATAATTCGGGTTGTATCGCGGCGGCAAGCGCGCGAGTCGCCAGGAGCATAGTGAACTATGTGACTGGCGCGAGGAAGCGCAGCCAACAAAGAGATAACCTGAAGTATGAAGAACAAAGAACGCAATGGGACAGGTTCCAGATAACTCAACGTATTAGATAGATAAGGAATACCCCCATGTCAGAACGTTTCCCAAATGACGTGGATCCGATCGAAACTCGCGACTGGCTACAGGCGATCGAATCGGTCATCCGTGAAGAAGGTGTTGAGCGTGCTCAGTATCTGATCGACCAACTGCTTTCAGAAGCTCGCAAAGGCGGCGTGAAAGTAGCGGCAGGTGCAGGGGCCAGCAATTATGTAAACACTATTGCCGTTGAAGATGAACCGGAATACCCGGGCAATCTGGAGCTGGAACGTCGTATTCGTTCTGCTATCCGCTGGAACGCCATCATGACCGTACTGCGCGCGTCTAAAAAGGACCTCGAGCTGGGTGGCCACATGGCATCCTTCCAGTCCTCCGCAACGGTATATGATGTTTGTTTCAACCACTTCTTCCGTGCACGCAATGAGCAGGATGGCGGCGACCTGATTTACTTCCAGGGCCACATCTCTCCGGGCATCTATGCACGCGCATTCCTGGAAGGTCGTCTGACCGAAGAGCAGATGAACAACTTCCGTCAGGAAGTTCATGGCAAAGGCCTGTCTTCCTACCCGCACCCGAAACTGATGCCTGAATTCTGGCAGTTCCCGACCGTATCTATGGGTCTGGGTCCAATCGGTGCTATCTACCAGGCTAAATTCCTGAAGTATCTGGAACACCGTGGCCTGAAAGATACCTCTAAACAAACTGTTTACGCCTTCCTGGGCGACGGTGAGATGGATGAGCCAGAATCTAAGGGTGCTATCACCATCGCGACCCGTGAAAAACTGGACAACCTGGTCTTTGTTATCAACTGTAACCTGCAGCGTCTTGACGGCCCGGTAACCGGTAACGGCAAGATTGTTAACGAACTGGAAGGCATCTTCGCGGGCGCTGGCTGGAACGTTATCAAAGTCATGTGGGGCGGTCGTTGGGATGAGCTGCTGCGTAAAGACACCAGCGGTAAACTGATCCAACTGATGAACGAAACCGTTGACGGCGACTACCAGACCTTCAAATCCAAAGATGGCGCATACGTACGTGAGCACTTCTTCGGTAAATACCCGGAAACCGCAGCGCTGGTTGCGGACTGGACTGACGAGCAGATTTGGGCTCTGAACCGCGGTGGTCACGATCCGAAGAAAGTCTACGCTGCACTGAAAAAAGCGCAGGAAACCAAAGGCAAAGCAACTGTAATCCTCGCCCATACCATCAAAGGTTACGGCATGGGTGACACCGCCGAAGGTAAAAACATCGCTCACCAGGTTAAGAAAATGAACATGGACGGCGTGCGTTACATCCGCGACCGTTTCAACGTTCCTGTGACCGATGAGCAGGTTGAAAACCTGTCTTACATCACCTTCCCGGAAGGTTCAGAAGAGCACACCTATCTGCACGCTCAGCGTCAGAAGCTGCACGGCTACCTGCCTGCTCGTCAGCCGAACTTCACTGAGAAGCTGGAACTGCCGGCTCTGGAAGACTTCGGTGCGCTGCTGGAAGAGCAGAACAAAGAAATCTCCACCACTATCGCCTTCGTTCGTGCTCTGAACGTGATGCTGAAGAACAAGTCGATCAAAGATCGTCTGGTGCCGATTATCGCTGATGAAGCGCGTACTTTCGGTATGGAAGGTCTGTTCCGTCAGATCGGTATTTACAGCCCGAACGGCCAGCAGTACACCCCGCAGGACCGTGAGCAGGTTGCTTACTACAAAGAAGACGAGAAAGGTCAGATCCTGCAGGAAGGTATCAACGAGCTGGGTGCTGGCGCATCCTGGTTGGCGGCTGCGACTTCTTACAGCACCAACGATCTGCCGATGATCCCGTTCTACATCTACTACTCCATGTTCGGGTTCCAGCGTATCGGTGACCTGTGCTGGCAGGCTGGCGACCAACAGGCTCGCGGCTTCCTGATCGGTGGTACTTCCGGTCGTACGACGCTGAACGGCGAAGGTCTGCAGCACGAAGATGGTCACAGCCATATTCAGTCTCTGACTATCCCGAACTGTATCTCTTACGATCCGTCCTACGCGTATGAAGTTGCGGTCATCATGCACGATGGTCTGGAGCGTATGTACGGTGAGAAACAAGAGAACGTTTACTACTACATCACCACGCTGAACGAAAACTACCACATGCCGGCAATGCCAGCAGGTGCCGAGGAAGGTATCCGTAAAGGTATCTACAAACTCGAAACCCTCGAAGGTAAGAAAGGTAAAGTTCAGCTGCTGGGCTCCGGTTCTATCCTGCGTCACGTCCGTGAAGCAGCACAGATCCTGGCGAACGACTACGGCGTAGGTTCTGACGTTTACAGCGTCACTTCCTTCACTGAACTGGCGCGTGATGGCCAGGATTGTGAGCGCTGGAACATGCTGCACCCGATGGAAACGCCTCGCGTTCCGTACATCGCTCAGGTGATGAACGACGCGCCGGCAGTGGCATCTACTGACTATATGAAACTGTTTGCCGAGCAGGTTCGTACTTATGTACCGGCTGATGATTATCGCGTACTGGGTACTGACGGTTTCGGTCGCTCTGACAGCCGTGAAAACCTGCGTCACCACTTCGAAGTTGATGCTTCATACGTGGTTGTAGCGGCCCTGGGCGAACTGGCTAAACGTGGCGAAATCGATAAGAAAGTGGTTGCAGATGCAATCATCAAATTCAACATCGATGCAGATAAAGTTAACCCGCGTCTGGCGTAAGAGGTAAAAGAATAATGGCTATCGAAATCAATGTACCGGACATCGGGGCTGATGAAGTTGAAATCACCGAGATCCTGGTCAAAGTGGGCGACAAAGTTGAAGCTGAACAGTCGCTGATCACCGTAGAAGGCGACAAAGCCTCTATGGAAGTTCCGTCTCCTCAGGCTGGTATCGTTAAAGAGATCAAAGTCTCTGTTGGCGACAAAACTGAGACCGGCAAACTGATCATGATTTTCGATTCCGCCGACGGTGCAGCAGCAGCTGCACCTGCTCCGGCAGAAGAGAAGAAAGAAGCCGCTCCGGCAGCAGCACCTGCTGCGGCAGCGGCGAAAGAAGTCCACGTACCGGACATCGGCGGCGACGAAGTTGAAGTTACCGAAGTCATGGTTAAAGTGGGCGACACCGTAGCGGCTGAACAGTCTCTGATCACCGTCGAAGGCGACAAGGCTTCCATGGAAGTTCCAGCGCCGTTCGCGGGCGTGGTGAAAGAGATCAAAATCAACACCGGCGACAAAGTGTCTACCGGTTCCCTGATTATGGTCTTCGAAGTGGCGGGCGCAGCGCCTGCTGCAGCACCGGCTCAGACTGCCGCTCCGGCAGCAGCGGCGGCTCCGGCTGCTTCCGGCTCGAAAGAAGTTAACGTACCGGATATCGGCGGTGACGAAGTTGAAGTTACCGAAGTGATGGTGAAAGTGGGCGATAAAATTGCCGCTGAGCAGTCACTGATCACCGTTGAAGGCGATAAAGCGTCAATGGAAGTTCCGGCACCGTTCGCGGGCACCGTGAAAGAAATCAAAATCAGCACCGGCGACAAAGTGAAAACCGGTTCTCTGATTATGGTCTTCGAAGTCGAAGGCGCAGCACCGGCTGCCGCTCCTGCGCAAGCAGCTGCTCCGGCTCCGGCCGCAGCACCAGCGCCTGCGCAAGCCGCAGCTCCGGCCGCGAAAGCGGAAGGCAAATCTGAGTTTGCTGAGAACGACGCTTACGTTCATGCAACGCCGCTGATTCGTCGCCTGGCGCGCGAATTCGGTGTGAACCTGGCGAAAGTGAAAGGTTCTGGCCGTAAAGGTCGTATCCTGCGTGAAGACGTTCAGGCTTACGTGAAAGACGCTATCAAGCGTGCTGAAGCGGCTCCGGCTGCAGCAGCAGGCGGCGGTATCCCGGGCATGCTGCCTTGGCCGAAAGTGGACTTCAGCAAGTTTGGTGAAATTGAAGAAGTGGAACTGGGTCGTATCCAGAAAATCTCGGGTGCTAACCTGAGCCGTAACTGGGTGATGATCCCGCATGTTACGCACTTCGATAAGACCGATATCACCGATCTGGAAGCGTTCCGTAAACAGCAGAACGCCGAAGCTGAAAAACGTAAACTGGACGTGAAATTCACCCCAGTAGTCTTCATCATGAAAGCCGTTGCCGCTGCTCTGGAACAGATGCCGCGCTTCAACAGCTCCCTGTCTGAAGACGGTCAGCGCCTGACCCTGAAGAAATACATCAACATTGGTGTGGCGGTAGATACGCCGAATGGTCTGGTTGTTCCGGTCTTCAAAGACGTGAACAAGAAGAGCATTACCGAGCTGTCTCGTGAACTGACCGTGATCTCCAAGAAAGCGCGTGATGGCAAGCTGACCGCTGGCGAAATGCAGGGCGGTTGCTTCACCATCTCCAGCATCGGTGGCCTGGGTACTACCCACTTCGCGCCGATTGTGAACGCGCCGGAAGTGGCTATCCTCGGTGTCTCCAAGTCCTCTATGGAGCCAGTGTGGAACGGTAAAGAGTTTATGCCGCGTCTGATGATGCCGATTTCGCTCTCCTTCGACCACCGTGTAATTGACGGTGCGGATGGTGCGCGCTTTATCACCATCATTAACAACATGCTGTCTGACATTCGCCGCCTGGTGATGTAAGCGAAAAAGCCGGCCCGACGGCCGGCTTTTTTCTGGTAATCTCATGAAGTCAGTGAGGTTATTGTGCGAAAGACAAATCGGTTGCCGTTTGTTGTTTCAAAATTGTTAACAATTTTGTAAAATACGGGCGGATAGAACGACCCGGTGGACGACGGGTATAAATTAAGAGGTCATGATGAGCACTGAAATCAAAACTCAGGTCGTGGTACTTGGGGCAGGCCCTGCAGGTTACTCTGCTGCCTTCCGTTGCGCAGATTTAGGTCTGGAGACCGTCATCGTAGAACGTTACAGCACCCTCGGTGGTGTTTGTCTGAACGTCGGCTGTATCCCTTCTAAAGCGCTGCTGCACGTAGCAAAAGTTATCGAAGAAGCCAAAGCGCTGGCTGAGCACGGTATCGTTTTTGGCGAGCCGAAAACTGATATCGACAAGATTCGTACCTGGAAAGAAAAAGTTATCACTCAACTGACCGGCGGTCTGGCGGGTATGGCCAAAGGCCGTAAAGTGAAAGTGGTTAACGGTCTGGGTAAATTCACCGGGGCGAACACCCTGGAAGTTGAAGGCGAAAACGGCAAAACCGTGATCAACTTCGACAACGCGATCATCGCGGCGGGTTCCCGTCCGATCGAACTGCCATTCATTCCGCATGAAGATCCGCGCGTGTGGGATTCCACTGATGCGCTGGAGCTGAAAACCGTTCCTAAACGCCTGCTGGTTATGGGCGGCGGTATCATCGGTCTGGAAATGGGTACCGTGTACCATGCGCTGGGTTCAGAGATCGACGTGGTTGAAATGTTCGACCAGGTTATCCCGGCTGCCGATAAAGACGTGGTTAAAGTCTTCACCAAGCGCATCAGCAAGAAATTCAACCTGATGCTGGAAACCAAAGTGACCGCCGTTGAAGCGAAAGAAGACGGCATTTACGTTTCCATGGAAGGCAAAAAAGCGCCTGCTGAAGCACAGCGTTATGATGCCGTACTGGTTGCTATCGGTCGTGTACCGAACGGTAAAAACCTCGACGCGGGCAAAGCTGGCGTTGAAGTTGATGACCGTGGTTTCATCCGCGTTGACAAACAGCTGCGCACCAACGTGCCGCACATCTTTGCTATCGGCGATATCGTCGGTCAGCCGATGCTGGCGCACAAAGGTGTTCACGAAGGTCACGTTGCCGCTGAAGTTATTGCCGGTAAGAAACACTACTTCGATCCGAAAGTTATCCCATCCATCGCGTACACTGAACCAGAAGTGGCATGGGTTGGTCTGACCGAGAAAGAAGCGAAAGAAAAAGGCATTAGCTACGAAACCGCCACCTTCCCGTGGGCTGCTTCTGGCCGTGCTATCGCTTCCGACTGCGCAGACGGTATGACCAAACTGATTTTCGACAAAGAATCTCACCGTGTTATCGGTGGTGCGATTGTCGGTACCAACGGCGGCGAGCTGCTGGGCGAAATCGGTCTGGCGATCGAAATGGGTTGTGACGCTGAAGACATCGCGCTGACCATCCACGCGCACCCGACTCTGCACGAGTCCGTGGGCCTGGCGGCAGAAGTGTTCGAAGGTAGCATCACCGACCTGCCAAACCCGAAAGCGAAGAAGAAGTAATCTTCCCGCTTTTGTGAAACGCCTCTTCGGAGGCGTTTTTTTGTCTAAAGCTTCACCGCAATTTCCCCGGTAATCTCTTTATGATGCGACAACCAACGCGTTGGCCGTTCAGGGCGCTACGGGATGCCAGGTTTTTTCAGGGCTGTACTCAGTCATCGCCTGCGCTTTCTGTTGCGATGCTTCGCCAAGGTTGGCCTGATAAACATTGTCATCGCCGCTAATCATAAAGCTCATCACTCCGGTGTGACCGTAGCTAATCGGCCATGCAATCATGGCAAAACCACTGGCTTTGTCCGGCAGTATGCGGAAACGATAACCGTGATAGCCCGTGCCGGGTTCTTGTGGGCTGAAGGCGGGTCCCAGAGGGCTTGGCGCTTCGCCTGGTGCGACCGGCCAGTAAAGCCCATCTTTTTTACCTTCGCTACTGACAATTTTTTGCGCATACGATTTGTTCAGCGCGTAATAGCTTTGCTGCGCGTCAACGTAGGCGTGCAGTGCTTCGATGGCTGAAAGCTCGTTGCGACCGATCGTTCGGGTGAGGATCTCCTCCTGGGCTTCGGTCATATCGAACGCCCAGCCTTTGCTGGTTTTCACCATCGGTATAGGCAACTGCCAGTCATCTTGCCCTACGTTGAGATGCGCCATGTTGTCCTGCAGCACAATGTGATGGCTCACCTTCCAGTCGCGATTAAAGCGTGCCACTGCTTCCGGATCGGCCCCTTCTGGTGGCAAAAAATGTCGCCAGTTTTCACCCAATAGCGCCGTGAGCTGCTTTTCATTTTGCTGCGCCACCGCAGCGGCAAATGCACTGGCCGCGTCTTCGGGAGAGGTGAACGCCTGTTGCGCATAGCTCACCAGCGGCAAGGAGAGCAACAGGGCGCTTAACATAATTTTTTTCATCATCGGCTCCGGTTAACGACGGCGAAATTCGTGGTGCTCAGAAAAATTTTCACGTGCCGCAGCGCGCTGTCCGCTGTTGAGGTTGCCCGCGCGACGGCTTTCCTGCCCACGCAGTTGCTGGGACTGCCACGACGGTGAGCGACTGTCATTCCCGCTGAAGACGTTTGAAGGCGTATTCTGACGGGAGACCAGACGTTGTTGCGAGTTGGATGATTCAACGCGCTGGCGAGCGGTTTCCCTTTGCTGCTGTGAAACCGGATGCTGCTGAGCTTTTGACTTCAGTTCAGAGCGGTGCTGCTGTTGCGTAGTTGATTTATTCAGCGTCTTCTGTGCTGCTTCACGACGGCTGTTGTTTGGTGTTTCGTCATAGCCACGATAGTTGTTGCGCTGGGCAATTTGATTTAGCTGTGAAGAGGCGGCTTTGCGTTGAGCATCCCGCGATGTCTGACCCGACAGGTTTGCCGGGGAGGTCTGGCTACGCTGTTGGAACTGCGTCATTGCGGCCTGACGCTGGCTGTCTCGTGTGGCAGTGGTGGTCGGTGTATGTTGAGTGGCGCTTAATCCCCCGCTAACGTTGGTCTGATGAAAACGTTGTGCGACCGCGTCGTTCTGGTAAGGCACGCCGTTACGGTACGCAGAGTTGTGCTGCCAGGCAATGTTTTGTCCTTTCAGATTTTGTCCGGAGATATGGTTGAAATTGTTAACATCAATATTGATGTTATCTCCGTTGTGCTGGTAGCCATTACCGCCGTGAGGGCCGTCATGGTCATGATAGTCATCATCATGGTGATGGTCGTCGTCATCCCAGTCGATGTTACTGAACAACGCATAGGTTGTCGCAACGCCCAGGCTATAGCCGAAGCCTTTGACGAAGCTATCGGCAAACTGCTCGCCCGGAGGGGGCGGCAGATAGACAGGGGGGTAGGCGGTATTAGGCCAACTGCCGTAAACAACGGTTGGATTGTAGTTCGGCACATATACCACCTGTGGATCGGTCGGCTCAATTTTGATAACCGTCGAGGTGGGCGCGCTGCTGGTCACTTTCGTCGTTGATGATGACGGCGTCTGAACCACGGTTGTTTTCTGGGTGTTCGTGACCGTTTGCTGCGGTGTGGATTTTAGCGAACCTGTTTGCTGAGCCAGCAAACGCAGGCGCTGTACGGCATCCATCACGTCCTGTGGCTGTGCCAGAAACGCATTCCCCAGGTTTTGTACCCAGTCAGGATTTTCGCCCATCAGGGCCATCAGTTGCGGAAATGCCACCAGCGACTTCACGCTGGGGTCCCATGACTGGCCGGACACTGCCTGAATGGCGGCGTCACCTTGCAGTGTCGGATTATCACGAGACCACTGAACCGCCTGCACCACGTTCGATGGATACGTTGAGGCCATCAGCACCTGAGACAGTAACGGGTCAGGGTAGAGCGCAACAGGGGCAACCCACTGATCGAGTTGAGCAGTGGTATACGTTGTTGGCGCAACCGGGGCTACTGCGGGAGCCGCCGCAACGGGTGGTTGAGGCGCTGCTGCCGGGGCCGGCTGAGAGGGGGCTTCTGGTGTGCGGCTGTTTACAAACAGCACGCCCGCACCGAAAAATAACCCTGCACTGCACGCCAGAGCAATGATATGGGGCTTAAAGGGCAACGTCATTTTATCTCTCCCGACTCATTAAGAATCGTCATAGTCATTATGCCTGCCGCCAGTGGGTGCAGTGTTCCGTGAGTATAAAGAGGCAATAGTTTAATTTTTGACGAATCTTGGGATCGTTAACGCAAGTTTATTACCAGGGAGCTAAATAATGTGACTAAACATTGCGGGCGAAATTATCATTCCCCTTCTGCCATTGCGAAGGGCATTAGACCATCCTTAACGATTCAGCCAATTTTTTATGTTGCTTTTTTGTAAACAGATTAACACCCAACGAAAATCCTGTTATTGTGCCTTTTGCGGTACCGGGCATTTACCCTACTAACTGCTGTCTCACAGGAGCGTGAAGAGAATCGCCCATCTACAAAAGCGCCGCATTATGACAATGAGAGCGAGGAGATATCGTCGTGCTAGAAGAATACCGTAAGCACGTAGCTGAGCGTGCTGCCCAGGGGATTGTGCCGAAACCCTTAGACGCAACCCAAATGGCTGCACTTGTCGAGCTGCTGAAGACCCCGCCTGTGGGCGAAGAAGAATTCCTGTTAGACCTGTTGATTAACCGCGTTCCCCCTGGTGTAGATGAAGCCGCTTACGTTAAAGCCGGTTTTCTCGCCGCTGTCGCTAAAGGTGACACTACCTCTCCGCTGATCACGCCAGAAAAAGCCATCGAACTGCTGGGTACCATGCAGGGCGGTTATAACATTCATCCGCTGATTGATGCGCTGGACGATGCAAAACTGGCGCCGATTGCCGCTAAAGCGCTCTCTTCAACGCTGCTGATGTTTGATAACTTCTACGATGTAGAAGAAAAAGCCAAAGCGGGCAATGAATATGCTAAGCAGGTGATGCAGTCCTGGGCTGATGCTGAATGGTTCCTCAACCGTCCGGCTCTGGCTGAAAAAATCACCGTTACCGTCTTTAAAGTGACGGGTGAAACCAACACTGATGACCTGTCTCCGGCTCCGGACGCGTGGTCCCGCCCGGATATCCCGCTGCACGCGCTGGCGATGCTGAAAAACGCCCGCGAAGGTATCGAACCGGATCAGCCGGGCGTGGTAGGCCCAATCAAACAGATCGAAGAACTGCAGAAAAAAGGTTACCCGCTGGCCTATGTGGGTGACGTTGTTGGTACCGGATCTTCGCGTAAATCTGCGACCAACTCCGTGCTGTGGTTTATGGGTGATGATATCCCTCATGTACCGAACAAGCGCGGCGGCGGTTTGTGTCTGGGCGGCAAAATTGCACCCATTTTCTTCAACACTATGGAAGATGCGGGCGCGCTGCCAATTGAAGTGGACGTAAGCAACCTGAACATGGGCGACGTGATTGACGTTTACCCGTTCAAAGGCGAAGTGCGTAACCACGAAACCAACGAACTGCTGGCTACCTTCGAACTGAAAACCGATGTGCTGGTTGACGAAGTACGCGCCGGTGGCCGTATTCCGCTGATTATCGGTCGTGGCCTGACCACCAAAGCGCGTGAAGCGCTGGGTCTGCCGCACAGTGATGTATTCCGTCAGGCGAAAGATGTAGCGGAAAGCAGCCGTGGCTTCTCTCTGGCACAGAAAATGGTTGGCCGCGCCTGTGGCGTAACCGGCGTCCGTCCGGGAGCCTACTGCGAACCGAAGATGACTTCCGTCGGCTCTCAGGACACCACTGGCCCAATGACCCGCGATGAACTGAAAGACCTGGCGTGCCTGGGCTTCTCTTCTGACCTGGTGATGCAGTCGTTCTGTCATACCGCTGCGTATCCGAAACCCGTTGACGTGACTACCCACCATACCCTGCCTGACTTCATCATGAACCGTGGCGGCGTGTCGCTGCGTCCGGGCGATGGCGTAATCCACTCCTGGCTGAACCGTATGCTGCTGCCGGATACCGTAGGTACGGGTGGTGACTCCCATACTCGTTTCCCGATCGGTATCTCTTTCCCGGCGGGTTCTGGTCTGGTGGCGTTTGCGGCTGCGACTGGCGTGATGCCGCTGGATATGCCGGAATCTGTTCTGGTGCGTTTCAAAGGCAAAATGCAGCCAGGTATCACCCTGCGTGACCTGGTTCATGCCATCCCGCTGTATGCGATCAAACAAGGTCTGCTGACCGTTGAGAAGAAAGGTAAGAAAAACATCTTCTCTGGCCGCATTCTGGAAATTGAAGGTCTGCCGGATCTGAAAGTTGAGCAAGCATTCGAACTGACCGATGCCTCCGCTGAACGTTCCGCTGCCGGTTGTACCATCAAGCTGAACAAAGAGCCGATCGTTGAGTACCTCAGCTCTAACATCGTTCTGCTGAAATGGATGATCGCTGAAGGTTACGGCGATCGCCGTACGCTGGAGCGTCGCATTCAGGGTATGGAAAAATGGCTGGCAGACCCGCAACTGCTGGAAGCCGATGCTGACGCCGAATACGCGGCAGTGATCGACATCGATCTGGCGGATATCAAAGAGCCGATCCTGTGTGCGCCGAACGATCCGGACGACGCGCGTCTGCTGTCTGACGTGCAGGGTGAGAAGATCGACGAAGTGTTCATCGGTTCCTGCATGACAAACATTGGTCACTTCCGTGCCGCGGGTAAACTGCTGGATGCGCACAAAGGCCAGTTGCCGACGCGTCTGTGGGTTGCCCCACCAACGCGTATGGATGCGGCACAGCTCACCGAAGAAGGCTATTACAGCGTCTTTGGTAAGAGCGGGGCGCGTATCGAGATCCCGGGCTGTTCACTGTGCATGGGTAACCAGGCGCGTGTGGCAGACGGTGCGACAGTCGTTTCTACCTCGACCCGTAACTTCCCGAACCGTTTAGGCACGGGAGCGAACGTCTACCTGGCTTCTGCAGAGCTGGCGGCGGTTGCTGCGCTGATCGGTAAACTGCCGACGGCGGAAGAGTATCAGACCTATGTGGCGCAGGTAGATAAAACGGCCGTGGATACTTACCGGTATCTGAACTTTGACCAGCTCTCTCAGTACACCGAGAAAGCAGACAGCGTGATTTTCCAGACTGCGGTTTAATTCGCGACCACATTTAGCGTAAAAACGCATCAATGCCCGAAGAAGCTGACTTCTCCGGGCATTTTTATTTCCATTCCTTATACCCGCTACACTTTTTTTCTGCCGCGCTGCTGCGATAATTACAGCAAGGTGCAATGCGGTATTGGCGCATTGCCGGGAGCAGAGGAAGACATTATGGATTACGAATTTCTGCGCGATGTTACCGGGCGGGTTTTAGTGCGTATGTCCATGGGCCATGAAGTCGTGGGGCACTGGTTTAATGAAGAAGTGAAAGATAACCTGGCCTTGCTCGATGAAGTGGAACAGGCGGCGCGTGCGGTAAAAGGCAGTGAACGTTCCTGGCAGCGAGCGGGGCATGAATACACGCTCTGGCTGGATGGCGAAGAGGTGATGGTTCGCGCCAATCAACTGGAGTTCACGGGCGATGAAATGGAAGAAGGAATGAATTACTACGACGAAGAGAGCTTTTCACTTTGCGGCGTAGAGGATTTTCTTCAGGTTGTGGTGGCTTATCGTGAATTTGTGCAACAACGTTAATTCGCACCCACCTCTGCCGGGGGCGCTGCGTTTACCCGGCCAGGTACAATGATGTCATTCCCAGTTCGTAGGCCCGATAAGCGTAGCGCCATCGGGCACGGTGCCTTATTTGACGTAAGCCAACAGGCTTAAGGAGTCGCGCGCCAGCGCTTTGCATTTTTTCGCGACCGGAATGCCAATGCCGCTCAAATCGCGATAGCTGTCTTCACCGAGTGCTTTCATATCGAAGGTATCGTAATTACTGAGATCCCACTGGTTTTGCTGGGCAAAAAAGACCAGTGCGCGACGGATCTGCCCGTTGGGCAAATTCTGGTAGCCACAGTCATTTTTCAGAAAAACAAAAACTGCCGTTAAATCGGCCATATCTTCGGCTTCGGATTCACTCAGCGCGTAGCTGTTTGCACATACGGCCATCAGGCTGCCGAACAAAACTGTTCTGAAAAACGTCTTCATTGGTTCTACCACTGCATCACGGAAATTAAACGTTAGCATACTGCGAGCGAAGCGACGACCTTTATTATCAGCCGTTCACTTGACCTTCCCGTAAGGGGAAGGCTTATGCTTAAAAGATAGCCTGCTTAAGCTGCTGAATATAAGGAAATGAATATGCAACGTCGTGACTTTTTAAAGTACTCCGTGGCGCTGGGTGTCGCCTCAGCATTACCTTTGTGGAGCCGCACCGTATTTGCCGCTGACCGTCCTGCGTTACCCATTCCAGACCTGTTAACTGCGGATGCTTCGAATCGCATACAGCTGATTGTGAAAGCCGGGCAGTCGACGTTTGCGGGGAAAACTGCCACCACCTGGGGATATAACGGCAATCTGCTCGGACCGGCGGTCAAACTGAATAAAGGTCAGGCGGTGAGCGTGGATATCCATAATCAGCTGGCCGAAGAGACGACGCTGCACTGGCATGGGCTGGAAATCCCTGGGGAAGTCGATGGCGGGCCGCAAGGTGTTATTCCGGCGGGCGGGAAGCGCTCAGTGGCCTTTACTCCTGCGCAAAGGGCAGCAACCTGTTGGTTCCATCCGCATCAACACGGGAAAACCGGACGTCAGGTTGCGATGGGCCTGGCCGGGCTGGTGCTGATTGAAGATGAAGAGATTCGCAAGCTACTGCTGCCTAAGCAGTGGGGTATCGACGATGTGCCGGTGATTATTCAGGACAAACAGTTTTCCGCTGACGGACAAATTAATTATCAGTTAGATATGATGACCGCCGCCGTCGGTTGGTTTGGCGATACGCTGCTAACCAATGGGGCGATTTTTCCTCAGCATGCGGCGCCGCGCGGCTGGCTGCGCCTGCGTTTGCTTAATGGGTGTAATGCCCGCTCACTGAATATCGTGGCCAGCGATAATCGCCCGCTGTATGTCATTGCCAGCGATGGCGGTTTGTTGGCGGAGCCGGTAAAAGTGACCGAGCTTCCTATGCTGATGGGCGAACGTTTCGAAGTGCTGGTGGATGTGAGCGACGGTAAAGCTTTCGATCTGGTCACATTGCCTGTCAGTCAGATGGGCATGGAGGTGGCGCCGTTTGATAAGCCGCACCCGGTAATGCGCGTTCAGCCGCTGCTGATTACCGCCTCCGGCACGCTGCCGGATACGCTGACATCTATGCCGGCGCTGCCGTCGCTTGATGGGCTGACGGTACGCAAACTGCAGCTGTCTATGGATCCGATGCTCGACATGATGGGCATGCAAATGCTGATGAAGAAATACGGTGGGCAGGCCATGGCAGGGATGGATCATGGGAAGATGATGGGTCATATGAATAACGACAATATGAGCCACGGGAACATGGATCATGGCAATATGAACCATGGTGAGATGGGGAATATGCAGCATGGCGGCATGGGCAACATGAAGCAGGATGGCACATTCGATTTCCATAATGCCAACCGGATTAACGGGCAGGCGTTTGATATGAATAAACCGATGTTTGCCGCGGCGAAAGGTCAGCACGAACGCTGGGTGATTTCCGGCCAGGGCGACATGATGCTGCACCCGTTCCACATTCACGGCACGCAGTTCCGCATTCTGTCTGAAAATGGCAAAGCGCCTGCTGCACACCGTACGGGATGGAAAGACACTGTGCGGGTAGAGGGCGGCGTCAGCGAGGTACTGGTGAAGTTTGACCACGATGCGCCGAAAGAACATGCCTATATGGCGCACTGCCATCTGCTGGAGCACGAAGACACTGGCATGATGCTCGGTTTTACGGTTTAAACAACGACGTCTCAGCGCTTGCCCGGCCTGCAGGATATTTCTTGTCGGCCAGGTAAGGCACATCCCCTGCATATTCTGCCATTGAACATAAAGTAATCGCCTTTGGGGCCGATAATCATCATGTACCCAATGTGAGTTCAATGGATGAAAAACGTGATTAAAAATATTCGTGTTATTACCGGTATCCTGCTGGTTCTCGCCATTTTCTGTTTACTGCAGGCCGTTACGGGAAGCCTGTTTTATTCTGCGGTAAACAATGACAGGCATAATTTCCAGAACTCAGGCACCCTCAACGCTCAGCAAGAAAATCTGAGTGACAGCGTCAATACGTTGATTAAAACCCGTGTTACGGTGACGCGCGTCGCCATCCGCTTTTTAAAAAATCAGCGCGATCCCGCCTCGTTGGCCGCGATCAACACGCTGCTCAATACCGCCAGTGATTCAATGAAGAAGGCCGAAGGCTATTTCGCCCAGTATCAGGGATTACCACAGGTTACAGGGCAGGATCCGCAGATCGCCAGTGAAATGGAAAAGCAGTATCGCCAGATGCACGAAGTGATGAAATTATCGATTGAGTATCTGCGAGCGAATAACTATCAGGCTTATGGCGATCTTGATGCTCAAAAAGCGCAGGATGAGATGGAAGCGAGCTATGATCACTGGCGAAACGAGAATAATGCGCTGCTGCAGCACGCTGCTGCGGAAAATCAGCTCAGTTTTTCCCGTATGCAGTGGACACTGGGAGGCATCGTTCTGGTTGTGCTGATCGTTCTGGGCATGATCTGGAGCGGGTTGCAACACATCCTGCTTAAACCGCTGGCGCAGATTATGGAGCATATTCGCGTCATTACCGGTGGAGACTTAACCCATAAGCTCAATGTTGAAGGTCGCAACGAAATGGGCCGACTGGCGATGGGGTTGGAAGAGATGCAACAGTCGCTGATTTCGACAGTCACTGCCGTACGCAATAGCTCGGAGTCAATTCATACCGGAGCCGCTGAAATATCCTCGGGCAACAACGACCTTTCTTCGCGCACTGAGCAGCAGGCGGCCTCGCTTGAGGAAACTGCCGCCAGCATGGAGCAGTTGACTGCGACAGTGAAGCAGAATACGGACAATGCGAAACAGGCAACCCAATTGGCGAAAAACGCCTCTGATACTGCCGCTCGCGGTGGTCGTGTTGTTGATACCGTTGTTCATACGATGAGTGAAATAGCGGACAGTTCGCAGCAAATCGCGCAGATCACGAACGTTATCGACAGTATTGCATTCCAGACCAACATTCTGGCGCTGAACGCCGCGGTAGAAGCGGCCAGAGCCGGAGAGCAGGGGCGCGGTTTTGCGGTTGTGGCAGGTGAAGTCCGGACTCTGGCAAGCCGTAGTGCCCAGGCAGCAAAAGAGATCAAAGCGCTGATTGATAATTCAACCCACTGTGTAGGCATGGGATCGCAGCAGGTTTCGGATGCCGGTAAAACCATGGCAGAAATTGTCGCGGCGGTGACCCGTGTGACCGATATCATGGGCGAAATTGCGTCTGCTTCTGAAGAGCAGAGTCGGGGGATTGAACAGGTTAGCCTCGCGGTTTCGCAGATGGACAGCGTTACCCAGCAAAACGCCGCGCTGGTGGAGGAGTCTGCGGCGGCGGCGGCCTCTCTGGAGCAACAGGCCGAGCAGTTGCGGCAGGCCGTTGCGGTATTTCGTATTACCCGCGAGAAGGCGGTGAGTGGGGCTCGAAAACCACCGCAGGACGCTCCACGCAAGGAGCGCGTTGTCTCTACTACCCAGGATCAACATTGGGAAACGTTCTGACCTGAAAAAGTCCGATTTTGCTCACGCTAAAAGCCGGGTTCGTTGCCCGGCTTTCGCGTATTCAGAGCGCGTTAAAATGCGTGCGCAGGTTCTCTGAGTAACTATCAGAGGAATGCGGTCTCTTTGCTGGTATACTTCACCCACTGAATTGTTTGTATGCTGTCGCAAGTTTTGTGGTTAGTGCGAGCCACCGTCTCTTCGGCGGTGTATCAAGGTAAGCGCTTTCTTTCGATTTGCATGATGTGTTAACTGATAAAAATCAGTGAGTTATTTCTTTTATGAAACATACTGTAGAAGTCATGATCCCGGAAGCGGAGATCAAAGCGCGTATTGCCGAACTGGGACGTCAGATTAACGAGCGTTACAAGGACAGCGGCAGTGATATGGTGCTGGTAGGCCTGTTACGCGGTTCATTTATGTTTATGGCTGACCTGTGCCGTGAAGTGCATGTCTCCCACGAAGTCGATTTCATGACCGCCTCCAGCTACGGCAGCGGAATGTCCACCACGCGTGATGTTAAAATCCTCAAAGACCTGGATGAAGACATTCGTGGCAAAGACGTGCTGATTGTTGAAGACATCATCGACTCCGGCAACACGCTGTCAAAAGTGCGTGAAATCCTGAGCCTGCGTGAACCTAAATCTCTGGCGATTTGTACGTTGTTGGATAAACCTTCTCGCCGTGAAGTGAATGTACCGGTCGAGTTTATCGGTTTCTCCATTCCAGATGAGTTCGTTGTTGGCTACGGCATTGACTATGCACAACGTTATCGCCATCTGCCGTATGTTGGCAAAGTGGTGTTGCTGGACGAGTAATGGGCTGGAGCGCCTGATGGCGATTCGCTTATCAGGCCTGTGGCGCTGATTTGTAGGCCGGGTAAGGCGTAACCGCCACCCGGCAATATCGCCTTACTTATGGTTACTGTGTTTCTGGCTGAGGTTCGACAACCCCTGTCGGTAGCGTTGTTCCAGTGTTTCGCGGCTGGTAGCCGTGACGTCCAGATCGCGCAGCAGACCATCATGAATACCGTAAGCCCATCCGTGAATCGTCACTTTCTGACCGCGTTTCCAGGCTGAACGCATGATTGTCGAATGGCCCAGGTTATAGACCTGCTCCATGACATTCAGTTCGCACAGGGTGTCCATGCGACGTTCCTGCGGCATTTCGCCCAGCAGTGAGCTGTGTTTAAACCAGATATCGCGGATATGCAGCAACCAGTTATCAATCAGCCCCTGCTCTTTATTTTCAATAGCCGCCTGGACGCCACCGCAACCATAGTGACCACAAATAATAATATGTTCCACTTCCAGCACATCCACCGCATACTGAACCACTGAGAGACAGTTCAGGTCGGTGTGAATAACCAGATTAGCAACATTACGGTGAACAAACAGTTCACCCGGTTCAAGACCGGTTAAACGTTCAGCGGGAACGCGGCTATCAGAACATCCAATCCATAGAAAACGCGGATTTTGTGCGTGTGTCAGCGTTTCAAAAAATCCGGGATCCTCTTCTATCAGCATCTTTGACCATAGTGCATTGTTGCTGATGAGTGTATCTATGTCTTTCATGGAGTTGTACAACCCGAAGCCAGATAAATTCGATGGGCTAATATAGGGTAACTCCAGCATTATTTAAACTATATATAAAATGTCAGAACGTAAGGTAAGTAAAAAACCATGACCATTGCTCTGGAACTTCAACAACTTAAAAAAACCTATCCCGGTGGCGTTCAGGCGCTACGTGGCATAGATTTGCAAGTCGAAGCGGGTGATTTCTATGCGTTGCTAGGTCCCAATGGCGCGGGGAAGTCCACCACCATCGGTATTATCAGCTCGCTGGTGAATAAAACCTCCGGGCGGGTGAGCGTCTTCGGGTTCGATCTTGATAAAGATACGGTTAACGCCAAGCGTCAGCTTGGGCTGGTGCCACAGGAGTTCAACTTTAACCCGTTTGAAACCGTGCAGCAGATCGTGGTGAATCAGGCGGGATATTACGGCGTTGAGCATAAAGAGGCGGTTAAACGCAGTGAAATTTATCTAAAACAGCTCGACCTGTGGGAAAAACGCAACGAGCGTGCTCGTATGCTTTCCGGCGGGATGAAGCGCCGCCTGATGATTGCTCGCGCGCTGATGCATGAGCCAAAGTTGCTTATCCTCGATGAACCTACTGCCGGTGTTGATATTGAATTACGCCGCTCAATGTGGGGCTTTTTGAAGGATTTAAACGATAAAGGTACGACGATTATTCTTACCACCCACTACCTCGAAGAAGCGGAAATGCTGTGCCGTAATATCGGCATTATTCAGCACGGTGAGCTGGTAGAAAATACCTCGATGAAGAATCTGCTCTCCAAGCTCAAATCTGAGACGTTTATTCTCGATCTGGCGGCGAAAAGTCCGCTACCTAAGCTGGAGGGCTATCAATACCGTCTGGTTGATACCTCAACGCTGGAAGTTGAAGTTCTGCGCGAGCAGGGGGTGAACAGCGTGTTCTCGCAGCTGAGCGCTCAGGGTATTCAGGTATTGAGTATGCGGAACAAGGCGAACCGGCTGGAAGAGCTGTTTGTTTCTCTGGTTCATGAAAAACAAGGAGATCGCGCATGATGCAGCTTTACTGGGTCGCGCTGAAAAGCATCTGGGCGAAAGAGATCCACCGCTTTATGCGTATCTGGGTGCAAACCCTGGTGCCTCCCGTCATCACCATGACGCTCTATTTTATTATCTTTGGTAATTTGATCGGCTCACGGATCGGTGAAATGCATGGCTTTAGCTACATGCAGTTTATCGTGCCGGGGCTGATTATGATGGCGGTGATCACCAACTCGTACGCTAACGTGGCGTCGTCATTCTTCAGCGCCAAGTTTCAACGTAATATTGAAGAGCTGCTGGTCGCACCGGTGCCAACGCACGTGATCATCGCCGGTTTTGTCGGCGGCGGCGTGGCGCGTGGCCTGTGCGTCGGGATCCTGGTCACGGCTATCTCACTGTTCTTCGTGCCGTTCCAGGTGCACTCCTGGGTCTTCGTGGCGCTGACGCTGGCGTTAACGGCGGTGCTGTTTTCGTTGGCCGGTTTGTTGAATGCAGTCTTCGCCAAGACCTTTGACGATATCAGTCTGATCCCAACCTTCGTGCTGACGCCTCTGACCTATCTGGGTGGCGTTTTCTATTCGTTAACGCTGCTGCCGCCGTTCTGGCAGGGACTGTCGCATCTGAACCCGATTGTCTACATGATTAGCGGTTTCCGCTACGGTTTCCTGGGTATTCACGATGTTCCTCTGGTCACCACGTTTGGCGTGCTGGTGGTGTTTATCGCTGCGTTCTATTTGCTGTGCTGGTATCTGATTCAGCGCGGGCGCGGACTGCGCAGCTAACCCCTTTTCCTCTCCCCGAACGGGAGAGGAAACTTTTGATGTTTATCACCCTTACATATTTATCACCCTGATAAACTACTTGCCTGCTAAGGAGGTAGGCGATGCTAGGTTGGGTAATTACCTGTCATGACGATAAGGCACAGGATATGCTGCATCGTCTGGAAAAAAAGCACGGTCCTTTGGTCCAGTGTCAGGCGGTGAGTTTTTGGCGAGGTCTCAGCTCAAACATGCTAAGTCGCATGATGTGCCATGCCCTGCATGCCACAGACTCAGGCGAGGGGGTGATATTCCTGACCGATATGGCCGGGGCTGCGCCTTACCGCGTGGCTTCGTTAATGAGCCATAAACATCCCCAGTGTGAAGTCATTTCCGGTATCAGCTATCCATTACTTGAGCGAATGATTTCGTCGCGGGAATCAATGAGCAGTTCTGCGTTTCGCGATTGCATCGTTGCGCTTGGCGGGCCTGAAGTCTCCAGTCTCTGGCATCAGCAACAAAAAAATCCCCCCTTCGTGTTGAAGCATGATTTGTATGAGTATTAATCATTGGTATTGATGGCGCTTTTGCTACAATAGCCGAGGTTTCTCGCCTCGGTTATCTCATATGGTGATGCGCGTTCTGTTGGTTCTGTTACTCCTGTTCTCCGGTAGCGTTGCTGCGGCGTTGCCTGCTCGTTATATGCAAACCACCGAAGCGGCTGCCGTGTGGGCACTGATTGGCAATAAGATGGTGACGGTCGGGAATATTCGCGCCGGGCAGATCCTCGCCGTTGAGCCCATTGCGGCAGATTATTACGAATTTCCCTTTGGCTTTGGCACTGGATTTATTGATAAGGGGCATCTGGAGCCCGTCCAGGGGCGGCAGAAAGTCGAAGATGGTTTAGGCGACCTCAACAAGCCGCTCAGCAACCAAAGACTGCTAACCTGGAAAGATACGCCGGTTTATAACGCTCCGGATGTCGGTAGCGCCCCGTTTGGCGTGTTGGCGGATAATCTGCGTTATCCCATCATTAGTAAGCTCAAAGACCGACTTAATCAGACCTGGTTTCAGATCCGCATTGGTGGCAGGCTGGCCTATATCAGTGCGCTGGATGCGCAGGAAGACCACGGTATTCCCGTGTTGACCTACCACCATATTCTGCGTGATGAAGAGAATACCCGTTTTCGCCACACCTCCACGACGACCTCAGTGCGTGCGTTCAGTAACCAGATGGCCTGGCTTCAGGATCGCGGCTACACCACGTTGACGATGTATCAACTGGAAGGCTACGTGCAGAATAAAATGAACCTCCCGGCGCGGGCGGTGGTGCTGACCTTTGATGATGGTCTGAAGTCGGTGAGTCGTTATGCTTACCCCATTTTGAAGCAGCACGGCATGAAGGCCACGGCGTTTATTATCTCCTCACGTATCAAGCGCCACCCGCAGAAGTGGGATCCGAAATCGCTGCAGTTTATGAGCCTCTCTGAACTGAATGAGATCCGGGACGTGTTCGACTTCCAGTCGCATACCCATTTTTTACATCGGGTTGATGCGAATCGCCGGCCGATCCTGCTAAGTCGCAGCTATCATAATATTCTTTTCGATTTTGCCCGCTCGCGTCGGGCGTTGTCTCAGTTTAACCCTCACGTCCTGTATCTTTCGTATCCGTTTGGCGGTTATAACGCCACGGCGGTAAAAGCGGCAGGCGACGCGGGATTCCACATGGCAGTTACCACGGTGAGAGGGAAGGTTAAGACGGGAGATAATCCGTTCTTATTGAAACGACTCTATATTTTAAGAACGGATTCACTGGAAACGATGTCGCGGCTGATCAGCAACCAGCCGCAGGGGTAGGGCTATCAGGCAACCTGTACCGGAATGGCTTTAGCGGTACGCTTCATTTCGTTGTCGCCTTCAAAGTAAGCCACTTTCGGGCGCCATGTACGGGCTTCTTCATCAGACATAGTGACAAAGCTGGCGATAATCACAATGTCGCCAACCTCAGCACAATGCGCTGCCGCACCGTTCACCGAGATGATTTTGGAGCCGCGTTCAGCCGCAATCGCATAGGTTGAGAAACGTTTTCCGTTGGTCACGTTCCAGATATCAATAGCTTCATTTTCCAGAATACCGGAGGCATCAAGGAAATCCTGGTCGATGGCGCAGGAGCCTTCATAGTGCAGGTCTGCCTGCGTGATTTTTACACGGTGGAGCTTGCCTTGCAGCATGGTGCGAATCATAACTTCTATACCCTGTCGTTTATCTTGGCTAAGCAGGTGCTACTGACCTGCTTTGAGAATTTTCAGGCAGTATTGCCTGATTTTTAACCCCTGTCTACTGGGCTAATGTAACGCTTTGATTATCGATCAGACGAGCCTGACCCAGCCAGGCGGCAACCAGAATCACTGCGCGTTTACTGCTTTCAGTCAGTTCAAGCAGCGTGTCGGCGTCGCGGATCTGAATGTCGTCGGCGCGGAAGCCTTTTTCATTCAGCTCGTGCTCAGCAATGGCGATAATCTCTTCCAGATCGCGTTCCCCAGCCTGTAATTTTTCGCCAATGCGGCTCATCACTTTGTACAAGCCAGGGGCGACTTTACGCTGCTCTGTCGTGAGATAGCCGTTACGTGAGCTTAGGGCTAAGCCGTCTTTGGCGCGAATAATCGGTACGCCGACGATCTCAATGTCATAACCCATATCCGCAACCATTTTGCGGATCAGCGCCAGTTGCTGGAAATCTTTCTCACCAAAGCAGGCGATATCTGGCTGGATCAGGTTAAACAGCTTGCTGACGATAGTGGAAACACCACGGAAGTGACCCGGACGGCTGGCGCCTTCCAGCATGGTAGACAGTCCCGGAACATCTACATAGGTATGACCTTCCGTGCCCTGCGGGTAGATTTCTTTCTCTGACGGTGCAAAGACGACATCGACTTTACGCTTGTTCAGTTTTTCGCAATCTTCCTGCAGGGTGCGCGGATAGCGCGCCAGGTCTTCCACACGGTCAAACTGCATCGGATTAACGAAAATACTGACGATCACCACATCAGCCTGAGCCTTTGCTTCATCAACCAGCTTCATATGGCCGTCGTGCAGGTTGCCCATTGTCGGAACCAGCGCGACGCGTTTGCCTTCCTGACGCAGACGACGAATGTGCTGGCGCAGCAGCGGCAGAGTTTCAATAATTAACACAACAAGACTCCTTAGATACGATGCCTGATGGTGCTTCGCTTATCAGGCCTACGCGTGAAGTTGTAGGCCGGATAAGGCGCGTAGCGTCGCCATCCGGCGTAATGGCGTGCTGGCAGATAAATTAATGGAAACTGTGTTCTTCACCCGGATAGACGCCGGATTCAACCTCAGCAATATACTGCCGTACTGCGGCGCGCATGTCGCCCGCTTCAGCGAGGAAATTTTTGGCAAATTTAGGGATATGGCCGCCGGTAATGCCAAAGGCATCATGCATGACGAGGATTTGTCCATCAGTGACGTTACCTGCGCCAATACCGATAACCGGAATCGACAACGCATCGGTGACGCGCTTCGCCAGCTCAACCGGAACGCATTCCAGTACCAGCAACTGAGCGCCAGCGGCTTCCAGCGCCAGCGCATCTTCCAGCAGAACGTTGCCGGCATTGCCGCGACCCTGAATTTTATAGCCGCCAAAGATATTTACCGATTGCGGCGTCAATCCCAGGTGGCCGCAAACTGGGACGGCGCGCTCGGTGAGCATTTTCACCGTATCAACCAGCCACGCACCGCCTTCGATCTTGACCATATTGGCACCCGCGCGCATCACAATCGCCGCGTTTGCAAAGGTTTGTTCTGGCGTAGCGTAGGCCATAAACGGGAGATCGGAAAGTAGCAGGCAGTTGGGGGCGCCGCGACGCACTGCGCGGGTGTGGTAGGCGATATCTTCAACGGTGACGGGGAGGGTAGAATCATGGCCCTGAACGGTCATGCCCAGCGAGTCGCCAACCAGCATCACATTGATGCCTTCATCGGCAAATAACTTAGCGAAGCTGTAGTCGTAGGCCGTAATCGTCGCGAAGCGTTTCTTCTCTTGCTTGTATTTTTGCAGCAATGAGATTGTTGTCGGTTTCATAACATTTCCTGATGGTAAAAGTCATATTTAACGGCATTCTAGCAGTCACATTCAGGGGGGCAATTGATTTAAGCAATCGTTTGGCGCGAAAGCTGTAAACGCTAAAGGAGAATAATTATTTTACCAGTGTGCAGGTTTTGCTGCACCGAGCTGGGAGAGGCGTTGATGCAGGCTGGTTCCGTCCGGGAAGATCAGTTCAGGCGCGATTTCAAAAAGTGGCCACAGCATAAAGCCGCGGTTCTTCATGTCGTAGTGCGGCACGGTCAGACGTTCGGTGTTAATCACTTCATCACCAAACAGCATAATATCAAGGTCCAGCGTGCGTGGCCCCCAACGTTCAGCTTTACGTACGCGTCCCTGCTGCAGCTCAATGCGTTGGGTATGATTGAGCAATTCTTCGGGCGCGAGTGCGGTTTCCAGCGCCACTGCGGCGTTCAGGTAGTCTGGCTGATCCTGTGGGCCTAACGGCGGGGTACGGTAAAACGAGGAAACGGCGACGATGCGGCTATCGGGAATGTCGCCGATCGCTTGCACGGCAGCATTAACCTGCTCCAGAGGTGAGGCTAAATTGCTGCCGAGCGCAATATAAGCGAGGGTCACGCGGAACCCTCGCGACGTGGCGCACGTTTGCGCGGACGACGATGGCGGCGGCGTTCCGGTTCTTCGTCGAGTTCGTTCAGCATGCCTTTTTGCTCAGGCGGCGCCGACACCTGGAATTCGCCCCACCACTGCGCCAGACGCTGCAGCTCGGCGTTATTTTCCACTTCGGCACGCAGGGCCAACAAGTCGTAGGCAGCGCGGAATTTTGGATGCTCCATCAGCTTCCAGGCGCGCTTACCCTGACGACGGGACATGCGTAATTGAAGCTGCCAGATATCACGGGTGAGCGACGTCAGGCGTTTTGGGATAGCCAGTGAACGACAGGCTTCATCCAGCACGTCGTTCATTGCCAGCGCGAAGGCGTCGTAATAGGCCAGACCGCTTTCCTGGGCAATTTTTTGCGCGGTTTCCAGTAGCGGATACCAGAACATGGCGGCGAACAAGAACGCCGGGTTAACGCGCATATCATTATTGATGCGGTTATCGGTGTTCTTCAATACCTGGGCAATGATGCGTTCCATCGGGCTGTCACCGTCTTCGGTGAAATAGCGCGTAATGGTTGGGAACAGCGGCTGGAACAGGCTGTACTCACGCAGTTTTTTATAGGTTTCATACCCATAGCCCGCCTGTAACAGTTTGAGCGCTTCTTCAAACAGGCGTGCGGGGGGAATATCATTAAGCAGCGTTGCCAGACGTGGGATCGGCTCTGCGGTTTCCGGGCTGATACGCATGTCGAGCTTGGCGGCAAAGCGCACGGCACGCAGCATACGTACAGGATCTTCGCGGTAGCGCGTTTCCGGATTACCGATCAGGCGGATGACGCCATCTTCGAGATCCTGCATGCCACCGACGTAATCACGCACGGTGAAATCGGCCACGCTGTAATACAGGCTGTTAATCGTGAAGTCGCGACGCTGAGCATCTTCTTCGATGGAGCCGAAGATGTTGTCGCGCAGCAGCATACCGTTTTGCCCGCGTTGTGACGTTGTGCGATCGGACTCACTGCCTTCATGGTGTCCACGAAAGGTCGCAACTTCGATAATTTCCGGGCCAAACATGACATGGGCCAGACGGAATCGGCGCCCAACCAGGCGACAGTTACGAAACAGTTTTCGCACCTGATCTGGCGTTGCATTGGTGGTGACATCAAAATCTTTCGGCTTTTTGCCCAGCAAAAGATCGCGTACGCCACCGCCTACCAGCCATGCCTCGTATCCGGCTTTATTGAGCCTGTACATTACCTTCAGGGCATTTTCACTGATATCTTTGCGGGAGATAGAGTGCTGCTCACGCGGGATTACCGTCATATGCGGACGGGCGACGGCAAGCTCGGCCTCGCGCTCCTCACGGCTTAGCACCTTGCGGCAAAAATTAGCGACTCGGGTAAAAATAGTGCACCTCGGTAGTGTCAAACTTCAGTCAGAACAAGTGTTGCTGTGTAAAAATCGCGGCTAATCATAGCTCAGCATGAGTCATTTGAGAATGCCGGATTTACATTCACTGAACCCGGCACAGTCGTAAGCGTCCAATTTTGCACCGCAGTTTGCAGTAATTCTTCCACACTCAGCGCTTGCCACGGTATTACAGTGTTCTGACCGAGGAAGCGCAACGCGTTGATGAGAACCGGGCGTGGATCGCCTTGCGGCAGGGCAGGCGCATGATTCTGCTTAGAAAGTTTAGCGCCTTGCTCGTTGAGCGCCAACGGCAGATGAATATAGTCCGGTACTTGCCAGCCGAACTGCTGATACAACGAAATTTGGCGTACAGTCGGTTCGATGAGATCCGCGCCGCGTACAATCTCAGTTACCCCCTGGAAATGGTCATCAACCACCACCGCAAGGTTATAAGCAAACAGTCCGTCGCGTCGGTGGATAATAAAGTCTTCCCGTGCAAGCTCTGGGTCGGTGTGAATATTGCCGCGCAACAGGTCGTTAAAGTGTAAAACGGGATGCTGCTGCTTGATGCGTACCGCTGCATTTTCCGGCCCGTGGCGTAACGCACGGCAATGACCGTCGTAAATCCCGCCAATACTCTGAATACGGGCGCGTGTACAGGTACAGTAGTAGCTTAAATCTTGTTGTTGTAACCAGGCCAGTGCCTCACGGTAGGCGTCATGGCGTTGCGACTGCCACATGATTTCGCCATCCCAGTGCAGCCCGTAATGTTCCAGCTGACGCAGAATCGTCTCTGCAGCACCGGGAACTTCACGAGGGGGATCGATATCTTCAATGCGTACCCGCCAGATTCCGCGCTGTGCACGGGCCTGCAGATAACTGCCGAGGGCGGCTACCAGGGAACCAAAATGCAGTTCACCAGAAGGTGAAGGGGCAAAACGGCCAATATAGGGTTTGTCTGTCATGTCGATGGATAATATAAAAGAATAAGGCGGGAGAAACTCCCGCCCAGGTACTGTCGGATGAGCGTAATGCTACCCGGCATGCAACAGTCTACGGGATTAACCCGCCATCTGTTTTTCGCGAATTTCTGCCAGCGTTTTGCAGTCGATGCACAGATCGGCTGTTGGACGGGCTTCCAGACGACGAATACCAATTTCTACGCCGCATGATTCGCAGTAGCCGAAATCTTCGTCTTCTACTTTCTTCAGCGTCTTCTCGATCTTTTTGATCAGTTTGCGCTCACGGTCACGGTTACGCAGCTCAAGGCTGAATTCTTCTTCCTGCGCGGCACGGTCAACCGGATCAGGGAAGTTAGCCGCTTCGTCCTGCATATGAGTCACAGTGCGATCGACTTCATCCCTGAGTTGATTACGCCATGCTTCAAGAATACGCCTGAAGTGCGACAGCTGGGCTTCGTTCATATACTCTTCGCCCGGTTTCTCCTGGTACGGCTCCACCCCAGCGATGGCGAGAATACTCAGGGACGATGTTTTACGGTTTTGCCCTTCTTGCATGTTGCTTCTCCTTAACACGCACTATCGATCCCCATGTTCGGGGGAAAAATCAGGTCGCTATAAATAGCAGATGCTTTTCCGGATAGCAATTATCTATACGTAACACTTGACAACCCTGTGAGGAAAAGCGTATTTGCGCACGCGGCCAGAATACTAATTAACCCGTTGTTTACACCATTACAAGGCAATGGGCAACGGCTCTTTAAGAGTCATACTATGGGCAGAAAGTTCCGCTTTATAAACCAGAATTTCGACCCCCTTTAGCTGTGCTTCGACTAATAACTGCGCATATTTTGCATCGATATGACGCGCGGGTGAAAACCGTGTAATGGCTGAATGTAGTACCGCGAAAAATATGACGGCACGTTTACCTTCAGCCGCTACGCTCATCAATTCCCGAAGATGTTTCTGCCCTCGTTCAGTTATGGCATCGGGAAAATAACCATACTCTTTTTCCGCCAACGTGACTGATTTTACTTCAATATAGCAGTCAGTCCGGGAATCTGCCTGTAACAAAAAATCAATACGGCTGCCTTCTGCGCCGTATTTTACTTCACTTTTCAACACGCTGTAGCCAGAAAGCTCCGCAATGAGCTCATTCTGAATAGCCTCTTTCGTTAAGCGATTGGCCCATAGCGTGTTAACACAAATAAATGCATCGGATGCGGTTTGCGTTAATTCCCAGGTATGTGGATATTTCCGCTTAATATTTTCTGATGTTGAATACCAGACGGTATCCCCAGGGGTTGCGCATCCGGTCATCGCGCCGGTATTTGGGCAGTGTAGCGTCAAGGTTGTGCCATCAGGTGTGATCACATCCGCTAAAAAACGTTTATAGCGCTGAATTAGCGTAGCGCGTTGTAAAGGGGGAGAAAATTGCATGAATAATACCCTTGATTATTTGCTCAGCACCCAGCGTTGCAAGATTGAATAGCGAGTGCGTCCTAGCTCAAATGACGAGGCATAAAGCGCAAACTCCGTAACCGGAAATGACCAGCAAAAACCGGGGGGCGGGATGGCGACTGCATGGCTGGCATCGCGCAAGAGCGTGATATGCGGGTGAAAGGGCTGTGGGTTTTGGTAGCATCCGTTGCGTGCGGCCTGTGCTCGCAGCATATTGGCCAGTTGCAATAACCCGCGTGGCGGCTGGCGCATTCCCAACCATATGACCCGCGAACGCAGCCATTGCCCGGCATCATCCAGTTTGAGCGTAAAACCTGGCTGGCGAATGCGTCCAGCCAGTTGTGATAGCGCCTTCTGTTTCTCGGCACTCACATCCCCTAAAAAAGCCAGCGTCAGGTGCAGATTGTCTGCGGCGACCGGGCGGCCCGCTTCCGGTGGAAATTGTGCGGCTCGCCAGTGGATGAGCTGCTCCCGAACCTCAGCAGGCAATTCAATGGCAAAGAACAGCCGTTTTGGCTCAGACATGATGGATACTCGGTTATGAATTAACGCGATGCTACAATGCAGCGCGAAGAATGTTAACCCTCTGGAGTCATTTGTGACGTCGTTGCCCGTTGCCGCCATAGTGCCTGAACTGCTTACTGCCCTTGATGCTTCACCGCAGGTCCTGCTGACCGCGCCGACCGGTGCCGGGAAATCGACCTGGCTGCCGCTACAGCTTCTGGCGCATCAGGGGATATCGGGGCGCATTATCCTGCTGGAGCCGCGTCGCCTGGCGGCTCGCAATGTGGCACAACGACTGGCGGAGTCGCTGAACGAAAAGCCCGGCGAAACCGTGGGCTATCGCATGCGTGCGCAAAGCTGCGTGGGGCCGCAAACCCGGCTTGAAGTGGTGACGGAGGGCGTCCTGACGCGCATGATCCAGCGCGATCCTGAACTGGCGGGCGTTGGGCTGGTGATCCTCGACGAATTTCACGAGCGCAGCCTGCAGGCGGATCTGGCACTGGCGCTGCTGTTGGACGTACAGCAAGGCCTGCGGGACGATTTAAAGCTGCTGATTATGTCAGCCACACTGGACAACGGGCGTTTGCAGCAGCTGTTGCCTGAAGCGCCTACCCTTGTTTCCGAAGGTCGCGCGTTTCCTGTTGAACGGCGCTACCAGCCGTTGGCGGCGCATCTGCGTTTTGATGAAGCGGTGGCGATAGCGACGGTGGAACTCCTGCGCCACGAAAGCGGGTCGCTGCTACTGTTTTTACCGGGCGTAGGGGAAATCCTGCGCGTGCAGGAACAGCTGGCGTCGCGTGTGGGCGGCGATGCTGTGTTATGTCCGTTATACGGCGCGTTGACGCTGGCTGAGCAGCGTCAGGCGATTTTGCCTGCGCCGCAAGGTAAGCGCAAAGTGGTGCTGGCGACCAATATTGCCGAAACCAGCTTAACGATTGAAGGGATCCGGTTGGTGGTGGACTGCGCCCAGGAGCGCGTGGCGCGTTATGATGCACGCACCGGTTTGACGCGACTGATTACCCAACGTATCAGCCAGGCCTCAATGACCCAGCGTGCCGGACGCGCCGGGCGTCTGGAGCCAGGTATCTGCCTACATTTGCTTGCTAAAGAGCAGGCGGAAAGAGCGGCGACACAGGGCGAGCCTGAGATATTACAGAGCGATCTGTCCGGGCTGCTGATGGAGCTGCTGCAATGGGGATGCACCGATCCCGCACAGTTGAACTGGCTGGATACGCCACCCGCTATCAACCTGCAGGCGGCAACGCGTTTGTTACAGATGCTGGGCGCGCTGGAGGGCGACAGACTCAGCGCCACGGGGCAGAAAATGGCGGCGTTGGGTAACGATCCCCGTTTAGCGGCTATGCTGGTTAGCACCAACAATGACGATGAAGCGGCATCGGCGGCAAAACTGGCAGCAATTCTGGAAGAGCCGCCACGCGGGGGCAGCACCGATTTGGCTGTCGCGTTTTCACGAAATCAGCCCGCCTGGCAGCAGCGCAGCCAACAATTGCTGAAACGGCTTAACGTTCGCAGCGGGCAGCCCGATAGCGCGCTGCTCCCCTCGTTGCTGGCGCAGGCGTTTGCCGATCGGATCGCGCGTCGACGTGGACAAGAAGGACGCTATCAACTGGCCAACGGCATGGGCGCGATGCTGGATGCCGATGACGCCCTGGGACGCCATGAGTGGCTGATAGCGCCGCTGTTACTGCAAGGCAGCGCGTCACCGGATGCGCGTATTTTGTTAGCGTTGCCGCTGGATATTGAAGCGTTGATGCAGACGTGTCCTGAACTGCTGCAACAGTCCGACACCATCGAATGGGATGAAGCCCAGGGAACGTTAAAAGCACTGCGCCGCACGCGGATAGGCCAGTTGACGCTAAAAGTGCAGCCACTGGCCAGGCTCTCGGAAGATGAGTTGCATCAGGCGATGCTGAATGGTATTCGCGATAAAGGGTTAAGTGTGCTCAACTGGACGCCGGAGGGCGAGCAGTTTCGGCTGCGTTTGCAGTGTGCGGCAAACTGGTTACCTGAGTACGACTGGCCTGCGGTAGATGAGGATTCTCTGCTGGCGACGCTGGAGACCTGGCTGCTGCCGCACATGAGCGGTGTGCACTCTTTACGTGCGCTCAAAGCAGTAAATGTGGGCCAGGCATTGCGCGGTTTGCTGGACTGGTCGATGCTGCAACGTCTGGATAGTGAGCTTCCTGCGCATTACACTGTGCCGACGGGAAGCCGGATAGCCATTCGCTATCACGAGGATAACCCTCCGGTATTGGCCGTTCGGATGCAGGAAATGTTTGGCGAAGCGAATACGCCAACCATCGCCGGGGGGCGTGTGCCGTTGGTGCTGGAACTGCTGTCTCCGGCCCAGCGACCGCTGCAGGTAACGAGCGATCTGAGCGCATTCTGGAAAGGATCGTACCGTGAGGTACAAAAAGAGATGAAAGGGCGTTATCCCAAGCACGTCTGGCCGGACGATCCGGCGAATACCGCGCCAACGCGGCGCACCAAAAAGTATTCATAGCTGTATGCGTGGTTGCCTAATGGCGCTGCGCTTATCAGGGCGAACGTAGGCCGGATAAGGCGTTTTACGCCGCCATCCGGCATAAATACAGCTGAAAATTGAGAGATTTCTTCTTCTGTCGCCTGACGGAAGAACAGAGAATCGGGCCTTTGCGCCTGAATGTTGCGGAGAAAAAGCATGGCGGGGAATGACCGCGAGCCAATTGGACGTAAAGGGAAACCCTCACGTCCGGTGAAACAAAAGGTGAGCCGTCGTCAACTCAGAGATGATGAGTATGACGATGATTATGATGATGACTATGAGGATGAAGAACCGATGCCGCGTAAGGGTAAAGGCAAAGGGCGTAAGCCTCGTGGTAAGCGCGGCTGGTTCTGGCTGCTGGTAAAACTGTCGATCGTCTTTTTGGTGCTGATCGCGATATATGGCGTGTATCTGGACCAAAAAATCCGTAGCCGTATCGACGGTAAAGTCTGGCAACTGCCTGCGGCAGTATATGGCCGCATGGTTAACCTTGAGCCAGAAATGCCGATCGGCAAGAACGAGATGGTGAAACTGCTGGAGGCGACACAGTACCGTCAGGTAACGAAAATGACGCGCCCGGGCGAATTCACCGTGCAGGCGAAAAGCATTGAGATGATTCGTCGTCCGTTTGACTTCCCGGACAGTAAAGAAGGGCAGGTGCGCGCGCGTCTGACCTTTGACGGCGATCATCTGGACACCATCGAGAATATGGATAACAACCGCCAGTTCGGTTTCTTCCGTCTCGATCCACGCCTGATTACCATGCTCTCTTCCCCTAACGGTGAGCAGCGCCTGTTCGTTCCACGCAGCGGCTTCCCGGATTTGCTGGTTGATACGCTGCTGGCAACCGAAGACCGTCACTTCTATGAGCATGATGGCGTCAGCCTCTACTCGATTGGTCGTGCGGTGCTGGCTAACCTGACGGCCGGTCGCACGGTGCAGGGGGCGAGTACGCTGACTCAGCAACTGGTGAAAAACCTGTTCCTCTCCAGTGAACGTTCCTACTGGCGTAAGGCCAACGAAGCCTATATGGCGCTGTTGATGGACGCGCGTTACAGCAAAGACCGCATTCTTGAGCTGTACATGAACGAAGTCTATCTCGGTCAAAGCGGCGATAATGAAATTCGCGGCTTCCCGCTGGCGAGCCTGTATTATTTTGGTCGTCCGGTAGAGGAGTTGAGTCTTGACCAGCAGGCGCTGCTGGTGGGAATGGTGAAAGGCGCGTCAATCTACAACCCATGGCGTAATCCGAAGCTGGCGCTGGAGCGTCGTAATCTGGTGCTGCGCCTGCTGCAACAGCAGCAGATTATCGATCAGGATCTGTATGACATGCTGAGTGCGCGCCCGTTAGGCGTGCAGCCGCGTGGCGGGGTGATTTCACCACAGCCAGCGTTTATGCAGATGGTACGCCAGGAGCTACAGGCGAAGCTGGGCGATAAGGTCAAAGATCTCTCCGGTGTGAAAATTTTCACCACCTTTGATTCCGTGGCGCAGGACGCCGCAGAAAAAGCGGCGGTGGAAGGCATTCCTGTGCTGAAGAAACAGCGCAAGCTGAGCGACCTGGAAACCGCGATTGTGGTCGTTGACCGCTTTAGCGGCGAGGTTCGTGCTATGGTCGGCGGCGCAGAGCCGCAGTTTGCGGGCTATAACCGTGCGATGCAGGCGCGTCGTTCGATTGGTTCTCTGGCAAAACCGGCAACCTATCTGACGGCGCTGAGCCAGCCGAAGCTGTATCGCCTGAATACCTGGATCGCCGATGCGCCGATTGCGCTGCGCCAGCCGAACGGCCAGGTGTGGTCACCGCAGAACGATGACCGTCGCTATAGCGAAAGCGGTAAAGTGATGCTGGTGGATGCATTAACGCGTTCAATGAACGTCCCGACCGTCAATCTGGGGATGGCGCTGGGTCTGCCCGCGGTTACCGAGACCTGGACGAAACTGGGCGCCCCGAAAGATCAGCTCAATCCGGTTCCGGCGATGCTGCTGGGGGCGTTGAACCTGACGCCAATTGAAGTGGCGCAGGCGTTCCAGACCATCGCCAGCGGGGGTAATCGTGCGCCATTATCAGCACTGCGTTCGGTGATTGCTGAAGATGGGACCGTGCTGTATCAAAGCTTCCCGCAGGCAGAGCGCGCAGTGCCTGCTCAAGCGGCATATATGACGTTGTGGACCATGCAACAGGTGGTTCAACGCGGTACGGGTCGCCAGCTTGGCGCGAAGTATCCGGGGCTGCATCTGGCAGGGAAAACCGGGACCACCAACAACAATGTGGATACCTGGTTTGCCGGGATCGACGGCAGCCAGGTGACGATTACCTGGGTAGGCCGCGATAACAACCAGCCAACCAAGTTGTACGGTGCCAGCGGCGCAATGTCGATTTATCAGCGTTATCTGGCTAACCAGACACCAACACCGCTGGTGCTGACGCCGCCGGAAGATGTTGTTGATATGGGCGTAGATTACGACGGTAACTTCGTGTGCAGTGGTGGTATGCGTACGCTGCCCGTGTGGACCACCGATCCGGATTCGTTGTGTCAGCAAGGTGAGATGCAGCAGCAATCGGGTAATCCGTTCGATCAATCTTCTCAACAGCCGCAGCAGCAACAGCCTCAACAGCAGCAGCCAGCCCAGCAGGAGAAGAAAGACAGCAATGGTGTAGCAGGTTGGATCAAAGATATGTTTGGTAGTAACTGATATCTGATTTAGCTGTTCTCCCCCGCATCAGCGCTGTGTTAATCACCGCTGGTGTGGGGGAGGCTCCATCCTGCCGTTATTACACATCCCTTTCTGGTCATTTCCCTTTTGAACTCTGATTACGTCTGCTCATAAAATTATTATATTATTTTTTTGTATGTATTTGCTGTTGGTTAATTTCACTCGGTTTTTTGTCGGTTTTTTATTTATTTTTATTTATCAATTGCATATTTAATTCTTGATTATTTTCTTTGTGAATACTTTGATGTTAACTTAATTCAGAATTAAGAAAATATCATTTTTACGCTATTTAATATGAAAAACAAGATGTTAAACCTGTTTTTTTATAGTTTTTATAAATTCATAGGTTAGCTTTTACATATCGTGGCCCGTAGAATTAATGACGCAAGGGAATGCTTTTAATTGAATGAGTTGATAACGATATATTATATATCTGCTGTTGTATGTTACATACAGGTCTACAGCGCATCTCCAGCCCATCTCTATTTCCCTGTTAACTTTTCTTTGTTAATTTTTGTCGACATATGTAAGGAATGCGTTATGTGCAAAAAAATTCTCACCTCGTTGTTTGTCAGCAGCATACTGGCTGGCACCGCAGTTCCTGCGTTAGCTGTTGATACCGGAACCATAACGTTCAATGGGAAGATTCTTCCCGATAGTTGCAAAGTGGATGTAAACGGTACGGCGACAAACGGTACTGTGACGTTTAACAATCTTTCACAAACTGCATTTGGTGCAGATAAGAAAGTGGGAGATTCACAACCTGTTGTAATTACGCTGACTGAATGTGATTCAGCGATTGGTAACCTCAATATCAAATTTGATGGGACACGTATTGCCGGATACGACGATGAAGTCTTGCAGGCGACAGGAACTGCGCAGAACCTCGGGGTACGTATTCTTCCAGAAGGAAGCAGCAACTACGTGAAATTTGATGGCTCAGATCCTGAAGCGGTATTGAACAAGGCTAATGGTGGCAGCGTGGTTTTTAATTATAAAGCTGAGGTTATCCAGGTTGGTAGCACTTTACCAACTACCGGTGATTATACCGCACAAGCGACCTATACTCTGCTTTATCGTTAATCATCATAAACCTGGCCCAGGCAGGGCCAGTATTTCAATGGAATGGAAAGATGAAGCGACTTATCACAGCATTAATACTTATATTAACCTCGGGATTAAATTCGACTCAAGCGGGCGTGGTGGTGGGTGGCACACGAATTATATATCCGGCAAACCAATCTGAAGTTCAGATTGCATTAAAAAACAAAGATAATGATAAACGTTATCTCGTGCAGAGCTGGGTTAGTACTATTGATGACAGTAAAGCGCCATTTATTATGACGCCACCAATTTATAAATTGGACGAAAACCGCCAGACGCTGCTACACGTGGTTTATACCGGAAATAAATCGGCGCTACCTCAGGATCGTGAGTCATTATTTATGGCTAATATCAAATCTGTTTCTGCGATCCCCGAAGAGTTACATGATAAGAACACGCTGCAATTTGCAATTAAGACCAGGTTAAAGCTGTTCTACCGCCCGGTTTCGCTAAAAGAAAGCGAAGCGCAAACAGCCTGGCAATCGTTGCAATTTAACCGCAATCAAAACCAGTTAGTAGTAAAAAACCCAACGCCCTTCTACATCACCTTTGGACAGTTGACGGTTGCGGGGAAAGTGGTTAAGGCTGCATCGGAGCAACATTCCCCCTCGGCATTAACCATGATGGTCGCTCCATTTGGTGAGCAGCGTTTTCCGCTGCCATCTGCAGTAAAAGGGGACGTTATCTGGACCGCTATTAATGATTTTGGCTCCGAAACCGAACAGCGTAAACAGTCGCTGTAAATCAGCTATTGATGAGTTGTGTGGGATATTTATGCCTTCGCATCGTGTTGCCCGGCTTTTTGCTCTCAATACGCTGACATTCGCGATATTGACTGCGAGTGGTTCCGTTTGTGCTGATGATTATTTCAATCTCAGTGTACTTGAAACGGGAACCCCACTTGAGAATACCGGGGCGCTTGAAGCTTTTTTACAGCATAATGGTTTATCCCCCGGACGTTATTTAACGTCGATTGTTTGGGATCAGGATCGCATTGATAAACGAAATTTAAATTACCTCCTTTCAAAAGATAAGAGCAAACTGATTCCGCAATTTACCAAAGCGGAGCTGCGCGAACTGGGCGTTAAAGTTGATACGGTTCCGGCATTAAATAATGTTAACGAAGATACGTTGCTGGGTGATATTAGCGAATATATCTCGGATGGACGCTATGACTTCAGTCCGGAAACACAGGTGCTGCAATTACGTATTCCGCAGATCTACCGCGACCGCAAAATTTCGGGCGAAAGCAATCCCACTTTCTGGGATGACGGCATTCCGGCTCTGTGGACCAGTTACTATATTTCGGGATCGCACCAACAATCCAGAGGTCAAAATAATGCTTCGAACTGGGCAAGTTTGAATTCAGGGATGAATATCGGCCCCTGGCGTTTGCGTAACACCAGCAATTGGGGGAATGACAATGGTTGGCAATCTATTAATACGACGCTTGGACGCGATGTCAAAGCATTGCGTAGCCAGCTTCAGATAGGGCAAACCTACACTAACGGCGAACTGTTCGATAGCGTGCAGATGACGGGCGTTAAGCTGGAGACAGATACCAGTATGCAGCCCAGTGGATTACAGGGCTTTGCCCCGGTCGTTCGTGGGATTGCTAATAGCGATGCCAAAGTCACCATTAAGCAAAACGGTTACACCATCTACCAGACCAACGTCTCGCCTGGCCCGTTTGAAATTCGTGATTTAACGCAGGTGACGGCAGGAGCGGATCTGGAAGTCACCGTGACGGAGGCCGACGGTACAGAGCGCAGCTTTATTCAGGCCAGCTCCTCGGTGCCGATTATGCAACGTGAAGGCGCGCTGAAGTACAGCCTGGCGGCTGGGAAATATCGCGATGTTGATAACGGCGAGGAGCCGGAATTCAGCCAGGCTACGGCAATTTATGGCTTACCTTTCGGAATTACCGCTTACGGCGGTCTGCAGGGCGCGTCGATATATCGCGCCGGACTGGCCGGCATCGGAGCCGATTTACGCGATTTTGGTTCGCTGTCGATGGATCTGACGGCGGCGAGAACCGCGTTTGACGACGAACGCGCGGATGCGAATGGCCAGTCGTGGCGCGCGCAGTACGCAAAAGATTTTCCGTTAACCAATACCACGGTCACGCTGGCCAGCTATCGTTATTCCACCTCCGGGTTTTATACCTTTCAGGAGGCGCTCGATCAGCGTAATAACAGCTACGACGATGACAGCATCTATAGCTATCGCGATAGCTATAACCGTCGCAGCCGCCTGCAACTTAATCTTTCTCAGTCGTTACAGAGCTGGGGATCGGTATACGCCAACGCTTATCAGCAAGATTACTGGGGCATGGATGGTCATGAACGCAGCGTCAGTCTGGGTTACAGTCGCAGTTGGCAGGGCATTAACTGGTCGCTGAATTACAGCATGACAAAAACGCCATCAACCACTAACGATCAGCTGTTTTCTGTTTCAATTAACATCCCTCTTTCGCGGTGGCTGGCGAACGCCTGGGGAACATATAACCTGACGAGTTCCAAAAATGGTAATAGCTCGCATCAGGTCGGTGTCAGCGGAACGCTGCTGGAAAATAACAATTTAAATTACAACCTCCAGCAAACCTACACCGATAACGATGTCGGTTATGGTGCCTATCTCTCTTCCCGGTATCGGACATCGGCTGGCGAGTTCAGCACCAATTACAGTTATCAAAAGGACAGTAAGCAGTGGGGCTATAGCGCGCAGGGTTCCGTTGTCGCACATTCGCAGGGAATCACGCTTGGTCAATCCATACAGGATGCCTTTGCCATTGTGCACATTACCAATGGCGATAATGTAAAAATACAAAATTCTTTGGGGGTTTACACCGATTATTGGGGCAATGCCATTGTGCCGACTTTAACCAATTATCGCCGTAATACTATTACTGTGAATACCCAGGGACGTGACGATATTGATATTAAGGATGCTTCTCTGGATACGACCCCGACAAAAGGGGCTGTCGTGAAAGTTGACTTCACGGCGCGTTCAGGCAAGCGTGCATTACTTACCTTAAAACATGGTCAGAGCGTAGTTCCTTTTGGCGCGGTGTTGAGTATGGACGGTACGACATCGATCGTAGGTGACGACGGTGAAGTGTATGTCACGGGGCTAAAAGGAACACAGCGCATTGAGGCGCAATGGGGAAATACCGCACAAACGAAATGCACGGGTAGCGTAAGCGTGCCTGAGAACGCGGGTGCGGGAATTTTCACTGCTACGGTTAATTGCCAATAACTGAAGATGACTTATAAATATGGAATTTGTCAGATATGAGTAAAAGGAATCAAAATATTTTCAGGGCTATTTTGATCATATTGATTTTAGCGGGAGCGGCAGCTCCTGTTTATGCCACCACATGTACCGGAACCCTCCCGGAAAATAGCGCACTGATCTTTCAACTTCCGGCAAGCATAACGGTGGAGCCTGATACACCAGTTGGTACGATTATTTATGAGGGAAGCATTGAGAGCGGTCAAATTGATATGAATTGCCGGAATAGTGGCAACAAATACAAAGGCTACGTGATGTTAACGGATGCCGATGCCCGCAATGAAGTGCTGGAAGGCGTTTATCAGACTGGCGTGCCAGGTATAGGTATCCGTATGGCGGAAGCGGAAGAACGAATGTCTACCTTTACCTCTGATGATATCGTCACTCCCATGCATTTTTATAGCTATGGTTCGAGCGGATCGAGCACTATTCATACGAAGTACCATGCGTCAATGCAGTTGGTTGTGACGGGCGACGTTGAGGATGGTTATCTTGATACCTCCAGGCTGACGGCAGAAGAGAAGTGGGGTAATGATGTGATTGCTCAGATAGTGGTATCTCCCACCAGTATTCATATCCAGACCAATACCTGTAATCTGGAAGATAAAAATATCTACGTGCCGCTGAAGACGATTAATGTCGATAACTTTGACAGTCAATTTTCAGAAGTACTTACTGACAATAGTTTTAAAATCGAGATTGCTGATTGTCGGGCAGGTACGCAAATCGACTATCAGTTCGACAGTGCTGGTTCAACAGGCGTTACGGATGGCAATATTTTGGCTATCACCAATGGAGACAGCTCTGCCAGTGGTGTCGGTATCCAGATTCTGGACGCGAACAATAATGTGCTGAGTTTTGATCAAACCTATACCGCTGTGAGCAGCACCAGCGCTAACGAAGTGGCAGAAATTCCGCTGAAGGCACGCTATGCCAAAACTGGCAATGTCAAAGCCGGGAAAGTGGACGCCGTAGCTACTTTTGAAGTTTTTTACCGATAATTTCTTGTGGCCCGTTTCGGCGGGTCGCCAGCGTTCTAACATTCCAGCCTAATTTATTAACCCTTTCTTTTCATCTGGTTATTTCTTAACCCCTTAGTTTTAGTAGGGGTGCGTATCGCTTGCTATCTCGCCAGTGTTTCGAATATTATGCTGCCGTTATAATAATAATTCTCGTTTACGTTATCATTCACTTTCATCAGAGATATACCAATGGCGCGTCTTAAAACTGCTCAGCCAAACTCCTCACTGCGCAAAATTGCAGTCGTGGTAGCCACAGCGGTTAGCGGCATGTCTGTGTATGCACAGGCGGCGGTTCAACCGAAAGAAGAAACAATCACCGTAACCGCAGCACCTGCCGCACAAGAAAGCGCATGGGGGCCTTCGCCGACGATTGCCGCGAAGCGTTCCGCCACCGCCACCAAGACTGATACGCCTATCGAAAAGACCCCGCAGTCTGTTTCGGTTGTGACGCGTGAAGAGATGCAGATCCATCAGTCTCGTTCCGTAAAGGAAGCACTGGGTTATACCCCGGGCGTTGTGGTCAGTAACCGTGGTGCTTCGAATACCTACGATTTTGTCAGCATCCGTGGTTTTACCTCTGTCGGTTTAAGCCAGAACAACTATCTGGATGGTCTGAAACTACAAGGAAACTTCTATAACGACGCGGTTATCGATCCTTACATGCTGGAGCGTGTTGAGTTGATGCGTGGACCAACTTCCGTGTTGTACGGTAAGAGTAACCCTGGTGGGATTATTTCGATGGTTAGTAAACGTCCAACCACCGAGCCGCTAAAAGAAGTTCAGTTCAAAATGGGAACAGATAATCTGTTCCAGACTGGGTTTGATTTTAGTGACGCATTAGATGATAACGGTGAATTCTCTTACCGTTTAACCGGGCTGGCTCGTTCCAAAAATGAGCAACAGCAGGGTTCTGAATCACAGCGTTATACCGTTGCTCCGTCCTTCTCATGGCGTCCTGACGACAAGACCAACTTTACATTCCTCTCCTATTTCCAGAATGAACCCGAAACGGGTTACTACGGTTGGTTGCCGAAGGAGGGTACGGTTGAACCGCTACCTAACGGCAAGCGTCTGCCGACAGATTTTAATGAAGGTGCTTCAAATAATACTTATTCCCGCAATCAGAAAATGGTGGGATACAGCTTTGAACACGGCTTTAATGACACTTTCACCGTCCGGCAGAATTTACGTTTTGCTGAAATGAAAACGTCGCAGCAGAGCGTGTACGGCACGGGTATCTGTACAACAAATACGTTTAATGCGCCTTGCCAGGCAATTCCGGTCGATCAGCGCGATCACTATCTTGGCCGTGGCACCGTTGTCGATGACGAACGTTTGCAGAACTTCAGTGTTGATACCCAGTTACAGAGCAATTTCGCGACGGGAACGGTGGAGCATACATTGCTGACAGGTATTGACTTCATGCGTATGCGTAATGATATCAATGCTAAATTTGGTACAGCTCCTGTTCTGGATCTTTATAACCCACAGACTCTGGATGATTTTGCTTTCGACTCTACCGAGCCTTATCAGATGAACGAAACCAAACAAACCGGTATCTATATCCAGGATCAGGCGGAATGGGATAAGTGGGTCTTTACGCTGGGTGGTCGTTATGACTGGTCACAGCAAGCAACGACAATTCGCCAGAATTCAACCACGCCGCAAGCGGGTTATATTGAGCGTAACGATCATCAGTTCACATGGCGTGGCGGTGTAAACTACCTGTTTGATAATGGTATTTCTCCGTACGTTAGCTATAGCCAGTCATTTGAACCAAACGCATTCGATCTCTACAGCACTCCACGCATGGCTTTTGCGCCATCTAAGGGTGAACAATATGAAGCAGGTGTAAAATATGTGCCGAAAGATCTGCCGGTGGTGATTACGGCTGCGGCATATCATTTGACGAAGACGAATACGCTGACAACCGATCCGACCAACTCGAATCTGCAAGTTCCGTCAGGCGAAGTACGTTCTCAGGGCTTTGAATTTGAAGCTAAAGCGGCCTTGAATGCCAATATCAATGTTACAGCTTCATATACTTACACTGATGCGGAGTATACCAAGGATACCAATCTCAAAGGGAACAACGTAGAACAAGTTCCTGAACATATGGCATCACTCTGGGGCGATTATACCTTTAACGAAGGCGTTCTGTCGGGACTGACACTGGGAACCGGTGGACGTTTTATCGGTTCTAGCTATGGCGATCCTGCAAACACCTTTAAAGTGGGAAGTGCTGCTGTAATGGATGCGGTTGTTAAATACGATTTAGCGCGTTTTGGTATGGCTGGCTCTAGTGTTGCCGTCAACGTTACCAATCTGCTGGACCGTGAATACGTTTCTAGTTGCTTCCAAACCTATGGCTGCTTCTGGGGCGCGGAACGTCAGGTCGTTGCAACAGCAACCTTCCGTTTCTAATTTCTCTTTGGGCACGCTTTGCGTGCCCGATTTACAAGTTGGCCGCTATGCAGGAAAACAGATCCCATCCCGACACGACGTTTGCGTTGAAGAATGTCTCCTTCCGTGTGCCTGGCCGCACGCTTTTGCATCCTCTCTCGTTAACCTTTCCCGTGGGTAAAGTGACGGGGCTTATCGGCCACAACGGCTCCGGTAAATCCACCTTATTGAAAATGCTGGGGCGCCATCAGCCGCCGTCAGAAGGTGAAATCCTGCTTGATGAGCAGCCGCTGGAGAGCTGGAGCAGCAAAGCGTTTGCCCGTAAGGTTGCCTATTTACCCCAGCAGTTACCGCAGGCCGAAGGGATGACGGTACGTGAGCTGGTAGCGATTGGTCGTTATCCCTGGCATGGCGCGCTGGGACGTTTTGGCGTGGCCGACAGAGAGAAAGTGGAAGAGGCAATTACGCTTGTTGGGCTCAAACCGCTGGCGCATCGCCTGGTGGATAGCTTGTCTGGCGGCGAGCGTCAGCGTGCGTGGATCGCCATGCTGGTAGCACAAGACAGCCGTTGCCTGCTGCTTGACGAACCGACCTCGGCGCTGGATATTGCGCATCAGGTTGACGTGCTGGCGCTGGTGCATCGCTTGAGCCAACAGCGTGGGTTGACGGTGATCGCCGTACTGCATGATATCAATATGGCGGCCCGCTACTGTGATTACCTGGTCGCGCTGCGCGGTGGTGAAATGATTGCACAGGGAACCCCCGCGGAACTGATGCGTAGTGAAACCCTGGAACTGATTTACGGTATCCCGATGGGCATTTTGCCGCATCCGGCCGGTGCCGCACCCGTGAGTTTTGTCTATTAATGATTGGATTACCTCATCTTTCCCGTCGACGGCTGCTAACGGCAATGGCGTTGTCGCCGCTACTGTGGCAAATGAATACAGCCCGTGCGGCGGCGGTTGATCCACAGCGTATAGTGGCGCTGGAATGGCTTCCGGTTGAGCTGCTGCTGGCGTTGGGTGTTGCACCTTACGGCGTCGCGGATGTTCCAAACTACAAACTGTGGGTCAACGAACCCGCGCTGCCGGACTCCGTCATCGATGTCGGATTACGAACTGAACCTAATCTCGAACTGCTGACCGAAATGAAACCCTCATTTATGGTCTGGTCGGCAGGTTACGGTCCTGCACCTGAGAAGCTTGCACGTATTGCGCCGGGTCGTGGCTTTAACTTCAGTGATGGCAAAAAGCCGTTGGCGGTTGCGCGTCAGTCGTTGCAAGAACTGGCGCAGTTGCTGAATCTGCAGACCGCTGCCGAACGTCATCTGGCGCAGTACGAACACGTGATTGCCAGCCTGAAACCGCGCTTTGTTCAGCGAGGCTCGCGGCCATTACTGCTGATAACTTTGCTCGATCCTCGCCATATGCTGGTGTTTGGGCCTAACTGCTTGTTTCAGGAGGTGCTGGATGAGTACGGGATCCGCAACGCCTGGCAGGGTGAAACCAACTTTTGGGGCAGCACCGCGGTAGGGATTGATCGGCTTGCCGCCTACAAAGATGTCGATGTGCTGTGCTTCGATCACGGTAACAACAAGGATATGCAAACGCTGATGTCTACACCGTTGTGGCAGGCGATGCCGTTTGTCCGCAGCGGACGTTTTCAGCGCGTCCCTGCCGTCTGGTTCTATGGCGCCACGCTATCGGCTATGCACTTCGCGCGCATTCTTGATAATGCGCTGGGGGGCAAAGCGTGAGTAAAAGAATTGCACTATTCCCGACCCTGCTGCTGGCGGTTCTGTTTGTGGCTGCCTGCTGGTTGACCTGGTTTAACTTTTCCGCTGCTCTACCGCGTAGCCAGTGGCAACAGGCTATCTGGTCACCGAATATTGATCTCATTGAGCAGATGGTTTTCCACTACAGTCTGCTGCCGAGGCTGGCGATTTCACTACTGGTTGGCGCCGGGCTGGGGCTGGTCGGCGTCTTGTTTCAGCAGGTGCTGCGTAACCCGCTGGCAGAGCCAACCACGCTGGGCGTCGCGACCGGTGCGCAACTTGGCATCACGGTGACTACGCTGTGGGTTATTCCCGGTGCGCTTACCACGCAGTTTGCGGCGCTGGCAGGGGCTTGTATTGTTGGGGCGCTGGTGTTTGGCGTCGCCTGGGGCAAGCGTCTTTCTCCGGTGACGTTAATCCTTGCCGGGCTGGTGGTCAGCCTGTACTGCGGGGCGATTAACCAGTTGATGGTTATCTTCCATCACGATCAACTGCAAAGCATGTTTTTATGGAGCAGCGGCACGCTAACGCAAACCGACTGGAGCGGGGTGCAAAGACTGTGGCCGCAACTGGTGGGGGGCGTGATGTTGACGCTGCTGCTATTACGCCCAATGACGCTGATGGGACTGGATGACGGCGTGGCGCGTAATCTCGGACTGGCGCTGTCATTGTCGCGTCTGGCGGCCTTGTCATTGGCGATTGTTCTCAGCGCCTTGCTGGTTAACGCCGTCGGGATTATCGGCTTTATTGGCCTGTTTGCGCCGCTGCTGGCGAAAATGCTCGGCGCGCGGCGTTTGCTGGCGCGTCTGCTGCTGGCCCCGCTCATTGGCGCGCTGATCCTCTGGCTCTCCGATCAAATTATTTTGTGGCTCACTCGCGTCTGGATGGAAGTCTCCACGGGATCGGTGACGGCGCTGATTGGCGCACCGCTACTGCTGTGGTTGCTGCCGCGTCTGAAGAGCATAAGTACGCCGGATATGAATGCCAGCAACCGTGTCGCCGCTGAGCGCCAGCACGTGCTGATGTTCGCGCTGGCTGGGGGCGCAATATTGTTGCTGACGGTTGTGGTCGCGCTGTCGTTGGGCCGTGATGCACACGGCTGGAACTGGGCCAGTGGCACAATGCTGGATGAACTGATGCCCTGGCGCTGGCCGCGTATCCTGGCTGCACTGGTGGCTGGCGTAATGCTGGCTGTGGCGGGTTGTATTATTCAGCGTTTGACCGGTAATCCGATGGCCAGCCCGGAAGTGTTGGGCATTAGTTCCGGCGCGGCCTTCGGTGTCGTGCTCATGTTGTTTCTGGTCCCCGGCAATGCCTTTGGCTGGCTGTTGCCCGCCGGGAGCCTCGGGGCAGCGGTCACCTTACTTATTATTATGATTGCCGCCGGGCGAGGTGGTTTTTCGCCGCACAGGATGCTGTTGGCGGGGATGGCGCTCAGTACGGCATTTACTATGCTGCTGATGATGCTGCAAGCCAGCGGCGATCCTCGCATGGCGGGCATTCTGACCTGGATGTCCGGCTCGACTTATAACGCCTCCAACGAACAGGTTTTACGTACCGGCATTGTAATGATTATTCTGCTGGCGATAACGCCGTTGTGTCGCCGCTGGCTGACGATTCTACCGTTAGGAGGGGACACTGCACGGGCTGTCGGTATGGCATTAACGCCGTCGCGTGTTGGCTTACTGATGTTGGCTGCGGGTCTGACCGCTACGGCGACCATGACAATCGGTCCGTTGAGCTTTGTCGGGCTGATGGCGCCGCATATTGCACGGATGTTAGGTTTTCGACGTACGATGCCGCATATGGTGATATCCGCGCTGGCGGGGGGCGTGTTGCTGGTGTTTGCCGACTGGTGCGGGCGTATGGTGCTGTTTCCGTATCAGATCCCGGCGGGATTACTGTCGACGTTTATTGGCGCGCCGTATTTTATCTATCTGCTGAGAAAGCAGAGTCGCTGAGGCTGACCCCTTTCATGTAGGCCGGATAAGACGCTTTGCGTCGCCATCCGGCAATAAAAAAGCCGGGTGGCGGCGCTTCGCCTTACCCGGCCTACATTTCTGCCCGTTCTCTTTTTTACAATTTCGCAAACACCCGGCGTGCGGCGTCGATGGTGTTATTGATATCTTCTTCGCTGTGCGCGACAGACATAAAGCCTGCTTCAAAGGCAGACGGCGCCAGGTAAACGCCTTCATCCAGCATCATGTGGAAGAAACGCTTGAAGCGCTCAACATCGCACGCCATCACGTCCTGATAGCAGGTTACGGTTTCTGCGTCAGTGAAGAAAATCCCGAACATCCCGCCGACATGGTTAACCACCAATGGAATATTTGCTTCCTGAGCGGCTTCCAGCAGGCCTTCTGCCAGGCGCGTGGTCAGTTCGTTCAACGTCTCATGAATCCCCGGCTGGGCGACTTCATTCAGACAGGCGAATCCTGCCGCCATCGCAATTGGATTACCGGACAGCGTACCCGCCTGGTAAACCGGCCCGGTTGGGGCCAGGGCATCCATCACATCACGACGGCCGCCAAATGCGCCAACGGGCATGCCGCCACCGATAATTTTACCCAGGCAGGTCAGGTCCGGTACAACGCCGTAATAATCCTGCGCACCAGCCAGTGCGACGCGGAAACCGGTCATCACTTCATCGATGATCAGTAGTGCGCCAAACTCATCACACAGCGCACGCAGGCCCGGCAGGAATTCCGGCAGTGGCGGGATGCAGTTCATGTTGCCGGCAACCGGTTCAACGATAATACAGGCGATTTCCTGCGGATACTGTTCAAATGCCGCACGTACTGAGGCAAGATCGTTATAGGTGCAGGTCAGGGTATGTTTCGCGAAATCTGCCGGAACCCCTGGGGAGTTAGGCTGACCCAGCGTTAACGCGCCGGAACCGGCTTTGACCAGCAGGCAGTCAGCATGGCCGTGGTAGCAACCTTCAAATTTGATGATCTTATCGCGTCTGGTGAAACCACGCGCCAGACGGATCGCGCTCATTGTGGCTTCGGTACCGGAGTTCACCATACGTACCATATCCATGGTTGGCACTAACTCAGTGACCAGCGCCGCCATTTTTACTTCCATTTCGGTCGGCGCGCCGAAGCTTAAACCGCGCTCTGCCGCTTCAATCACGGCATTGCGAATTGCCGGGTGGTTATGACCCAGCACCATCGGCCCCCAGGAGCCGACATAATCGATATAGGCTTTACCATCGACATCATACAGATATGCGCCGTCCGCTTTTTCAATAAACAGCGGAGTACCACCCACGCCAGTAAAGGCACGAACGGGGGAGTTAACGCCGCCGGGGATAAGTTCGCGTGCTGCGCTGTAGAGGTTTTCAGACTTACTCATGGATGGGGTCCTGGTTCGTAGAAAAAGTAAATGCCCGCTATTCTAGTTATTCAGAGAAGGTTATGAAAGTTTTGCGTATTTGAAACAATACGATTTGCAGGGGATTTTCACGAAACGTGCGAGTAGAATGCCGTTTCCGTATTTGTATTACCAATTAATGATTATCTGATGAAAACAGACACCCCTTCTTTTGAAGCACAACAAATTGTGCGTTTACGGCGCAGGGATCAGATCCGTCGACTCCTTGAGCGTGACAAAACGCCGTTGGCGATCCTCTTTATGGCCGCCGTGGTGGGGACAGTGACGGGGTTAGTGGGTGTGGCGTTTGAGAAAGCCGTGACCTGGGTGCAAAATCTGCGTATTGGCACGCTGGCACAGGTTGCTGACCACGCCGTCCTGGTATGGCCTTTGGCGTTTATTCTTTCTGCACTGCTGGCGATGGTGGGGTATTTTCTGGTGCGTAAATTTGCCCCGGAAGCCGGTGGTTCGGGGATACCTGAGATTGAAGGCGCATTGGAAGAGCTCCGCCCAGTGCGCTGGTGGCGTGTGCTGCCGGTAAAATTTATCGGCGGTATGGGAACGCTGGGCGCCGGAATGGTGCTTGGCCGGGAAGGGCCAACGGTGCAAATTGGTGGCAATATCGGGCGCATGGTGCTGGATATTTTCCGCATGCGTAGCGCCGAAGCGCGGCACACCTTACTGGCAACCGGTGCGGCTGCGGGGCTGTCGGCTGCGTTTAATGCGCCTTTGGCCGGCATTCTGTTCATTATTGAAGAGATGCGACCACAGTTTCGTTATAACCTCGTGTCGATCAAAGCCGTATTTACTGGCGTGATTATGTCGAGCATTGTGTTTCGTATTTTCAACGGCGAGGCTCCGATTATTGAGGTCGGGAAACTCTCCAATGCGCCGGTTAATACGCTGTGGTTGTACCTCATCCTTGGGATTATTTTTGGTTGCGTCGGGCCGTTGTTCAATACCATGGTGTTGCGTACCCAGGATATGTTTCAACGCTTTCACGGTGGTGAAATTAAAAAATGGGTGCTGATGGGCGGTGTGATCGGCGGCCTGTGCGGGATCCTCGGTTTGATTCAACCTGAAGCGGCAGGCGGTGGATTTAACCTGATCCCGATTGCCGCTGCGGGCAATTTCAGCGTGGGCCTGCTGCTGTTTATCTTTATCGCCAGGGTCCTCACCACGCTGCTGTGCTTCTCATCCGGCGCGCCTGGTGGGATATTTGCCCCGATGCTGGCGTTAGGCACATTGCTGGGAACTGCATTTGGCATGGCTGCAGCAGCCTCGTTTCCGCAGTATCATCTGGAGGCGGGGACGTTTGCTATTGCCGGGATGGGGGCATTGCTGGCCGCTTCAGTGCGTGCGCCGTTAACGGGCATTGTGCTGGTGCTGGAAATGACGGATAACTATCAGCTCATTTTGCCAATGATTATTACCTGTCTTGGCGCAACACTATTAGCCCAGTTTATGGGTGGAAAACCGCTATACTCGACTATCCTTGCCCGCACACTGGCTAAACAGGAAGCAGAGCAGGCGGCAAAAAGCCAGAGTACCGCCACGGGCGAGAATACTTGAACGAAATACCAGGGTATTAGATAATGGCCTCAACCATTGGGTTATAATTTGCCCAATTGCCAATGTCGTTTGGAGCAAAATATGAGTGATGACGTAGCGCTGCCACTGCAATTTACTGAAGCAGCAGCCAATAAAGTAAAAAGCCTGATCGCAGATGAAGATAACCCAAATCTGAAATTACGCGTGTATATCACCGGCGGTGGTTGCAGCGGTTTCCAGTACGGTTTTACCTTTGATGATCAGGTAAACGATGGTGATATGACCATTGAGAAGCAGGGTGTTGGTCTGGTGGTTGATCCGATGAGCCTGCAGTATCTGGTAGGCGGTGCGGTTGATTACACCGAAGGTCTGGAAGGTTCTCGCTTTGTTGTGACTAACCCGAACGCCAAAAGCACCTGCGGGTGTGGTTCCTCTTTCAGCATCTGATTGCTGTCTGTAATACCGATGGTCTGACGGTGTAGGCCCGGTAAGCGTAGTGCCACCGGGCAATATGCCGGATGGCGGCGTAAACGCCTTATCCGGCCTACATGTTCTGCATCGTCACATCAACGCCCGTTATCATCCAGCGCAAACGTCGGCAATTTCAAATGCCAACGAATGGCGGCAAGCCGAATCAGCAGGGTAACGACCATCCCCATCATACTGGCGTTTTCCAGCGACACATTAAAGGTATAAAACGCGGTGGCGTGGACGATGCCGCCAATGATGCATGCGGTAGCGTAGATTTCGGTACGTAAGATCATCGGCACTTCACGCGCTAACACGTCGCGAATAATTCCGCCGCCGACGCCGGTAATGACCCCCATACAAATTGCCACCAGGGGTCCGGTTCCGGCGAGAAACGCTTTATTCACGCCAATACCCACGAACACCGCCAGGCCGACGGCATCCAGCACCGGAAGGATCCATTTCGGTAAGCGTCTTGGCTGACGCACCAGCACGATCGTCAACATACTGGTGATCATCGCCACTACCAGGTCGGTGGGATCTTTAACCCAGAATACGGGGCCATGATCCAGCGCCATATCTCGGATCGTACCGCCACCGACGGCGGTTACCACGCCCAGGACCAGAACGCCGAAGGGGTCCATACGCAGTTTTCCGGCAAGCAATACGCCAGAGATAGCAAATACCGCGGTACCGACAATATCCAGCCAATAGACGAGCATCTTTACATCCTCACAACAAACCTGGTGGGGGCAGGCGCTAATTTACTTGTGAAAGCGCATTACAGAGTTGTTTTGCGGCGAGGATAATACGCGGGCTCGCGCGTTCAAACCAGTCACTATCAAGAGTAATAACCGGAATTTTTAGCTGATTTCCCCAGTATTGCTCAATTTTAAGAATTTCGCCTGAACCGCCGGTAGCAACAATTGCCTGAGGGGCGCGCGCCAGAACCTGTTCGCGGCTGACCTGCGGCCATGGAACCCGGCTGCCGGAAAAGATGTTTTCTCCACCACATACCTCAAGAACCTGGTTTTGAATGGAACCTTTTCCACTGGTAAACAGAGGATTTGCGCCAAACTGGAGAAACACACGTTTTTTTGGTTTGTTGGCATACTGAGATTTTAGTAAAGCATACTCATCAAGCAAGGTTTGCGCTGCTTGCTTTGCCTGTTCAGGCTTGGGACTCCATGGCGCAAGTTGACGCAATGCCTCAGCGACCTGCTCGATGGTGACGGCATCGACCCAGATGACCTTAATTCCCAGGGCGGTCAGTTGATTAACCTGCCGCTCAGCATTCCCTCCACGCCAGGCAATAACCAAATCGGGTTTGAGCGCCACAATACGTTCCAGATTCATGCCTTGCCAGGTTGAGACCTCTTCAATATTTTTGGCCTCTGGCGGGTAGTTTGAATAGCTGCTGACGCCAACGGGGGTAATACCGGCGGCGAAGGCCAGTTCAGTGTTGGCTGGGGAAAGCGAAATAACGCGCGGCGCGGCGTAAAGCCACGCCGGAAGCATGAAAAGCAGGGCGACCAGCGCCCTGGAGATGTATTTAGCCATGTGCCAGTTTCTGTACCAGCGTTTCAACCATCAGGCTTGACTGTTTCGCAGCAACGACCAGGAACTCGTCAAAGCTGAGATGGGACTGCTGATCGGCGACGTCAGAGATAGCGCGAACGACAACAAACGGCACGTTAAAGTTGTGACACACGTGCGCAATTGCGGTTGCTTCCATCTCAACGGCAATTGCCCGCGGGAAGTTATGCTGAATTTTTGCCAGGCCAACGGAACCGTTAATGAAGGCATCGCCGCTGACGATCAGTCCACGGACCGCGTTCAAATTGAGTTCGGCAATGCAGGATTCCGCCGCCGCAATCAGTGCCGGGTCGGCTTTAAAACCGGCCGGGCAGCCCGGTAACTGGCCAAATTCATAGCCGAATGCGGTGACGTCAGCATCGTGATAGCGCGCTTCGTCAGAAACCACGATATCACCCACTTTCAGCGTAGAAGCCAGGCCACCCGCTGAACCGGTATTGATGATGGCATCTGGCTTGCAGTGTTCAAGCAGCAGCGTTGCGCCCAGCGCCGCAGCCACTTTACCGATGCCTGATTTCAGTAGCGCAACCTCAGTACCGTTCAGTTGGCCGGTGTAAATTTCACAACCGCCAAGAGCGATTGTCTGACGGTTTTCGATTTTGTCACGCAGCAGCGTAACTTCTTCTTCCATTGCACCAATGATGCCGATTTTCATAGATTTACTCGCGATAAGCCAGATTTGAGGGCATAGTCTATCATGCGCTTAAGGGGTAGCGCATTTCTCAGGCGGGAGAGGACATGGCACAGATCGATTTCCGAAAAAAAATAAACTGGCATCGTCGTTACCGTTCGCCGCAGGGCGTGAAATCTGAACATGAGATCCTGCGCATTTTCGAAAGCGACCGTGGACGCATTATCAATTCTCCGGCTATTCGCCGACTGCAGCAAAAAACCCAGGTCTTTCCGTTGGAGCGTAACGCGGCGGTGCGTACGCGCCTGACGCACTCGATGGAAGTTCAGCAGGTAGGACGTTATATCGCCAAAGAGATCCTCAGCCGACTGAAAGAGCAAAAGCTGTTGGAGCAGTACGGCCTGGATGAATTGACCGGTCCCTTTGAAAGCATCGTCGAAATGTCCTGCCTGATGCATGACATCGGCAATCCGCCGTTTGGTCATTTTGGCGAGGCAGCAATTAATGACTGGTTTCGCCAGCGACTCTATCCGGCTGATGCTGAAAGTCAGCCGTTAAGCGACGATCGCTGCCTGGTGTCTGCGTTATGCTTGCGTGAAGGTGAAGAGTCGCTCAATGATATTCGCCGCAAGGTACGTCAGGACCTGTGCCATTTTGAGGGCAATGCGCAGGGCATTCGGCTGGTGCATACCCTGATGCGCATGAACCTGACCTGGTCGCAGGTGGGGGGAATTTTAAAATATACGCGCCCGGCATGGTGGCGTGGAGGTACGCCGGCGACGCATAGCTATTTAATGAAGAAACCAGGATATTACCTTTCCGAGGAACCGTATATTGAGCGGTTACGTAAAGAATTATCCTTAGCACCTTACAGTCGCTTTCCGTTAACCTGGATTATGGAAGCAGCGGACGATATCTCTTATTGTGTGGCTGATCTGGAGGATGCTGTTGAGAAAAGAATCTTCAGCGTCGAGCAGCTTTACCACCATCTGTATGAGGCGTGGGGACATCATGAAAAAGGTTCCCTGTTTAGCCTGGTTGTTGAGAACGCCTGGGAAAAATCTCGCTCAAATACATTAAGCCGCAGTACGGAAGATCAGTTCTTTATGTATTTACGCGTTAACACGCTGAATAAGCTGGTACCGTACGCCGCTCAGCGTTTTATTGATAATGTGCCACAAATTTTTGAGGGGAGTTTTAATCACGCTTTATTAGAAGATGCCAGTAGCTTCAGCCAGTTGCTGGGTGTCTATAAAAATGTGGCGGTAAAACATGTATTTAGCCATCCAGATGTGGAGCAACTGGAATTGCAAGGCTATCGGGTTATCAGTGGGCTTCTGGAAATCTACCAACCACTGTTAAAAATGTCATTATCCGACTTTAGCGGGCTGGTTGAACACGAAAGATTAAAACAGTTTCCTATCGAATCACGATTATTTCAGAAGTTGTCTACCCGCCATCGTCTTGCTTATGTTGAGGCGGTCAGTAAAATATTGCCGGGTAGTGCCGAGTTCCCGGTCATGGAATATTATTACCGCTGTCGTTTAATTCAGGATTATATCAGCGGGATGACTGACTTGTATGCCTGGGATGAATATAGACGGCTGATGGCGGTAGAACAATAAATACTCATTTGTAAAGGCGGACAATAAAATTTTACTTTTTCCTTAAACTTCATTCTGGAACTTAGCGCTATAAAACGACTCTGAGGTATACAGCAATTTTGCGTGACCTGTTAATCGAGAACGAAACACATGAAAAAAACCACATTAGCAATGAGTGCACTGGCTCTGAGTTTAGGTTTGGCGTTGTCCCCCCTGTCTGCAACGGCGGCTGAGACAGCGTCTTCAGCGACAACAGCCCAACAGATGCCAAGCCTGGCCCCGATGCTCGAAAAAGTGATGCCATCGGTGGTGAGTATTAATGTCGAGGGGAGCACGACGGTCAATACGCCGCGTATGCCGCGTAATTTCCAGCAGTTCTTCGGTGATAACTCTCCGTTCTGCCAGGACGGTTCTCCGTTCCAGAGCTCCCCGTTCTGCCAGGGCGGTGCTCCGGGCGCTGACAACGGCGGCGGACAGCAGCAGAAATTTATGGCGCTGGGGTCTGGCGTCATCATTGATGCCGCGAAAGGGTATGTTGTGACCAACAACCATGTGGTCGATAATGCCACGGTGATCAAGGTTCAACTGAGCGATGGGCGTAAGTTTGACGCGAAGATCGTCGGAAAAGATCCGCGCTCTGATATCGCGCTGATCCAAATTCAGGATCCGAAAAACCTGACGGCAATTAAGCTGGCAGATTCTGATGCGCTGCGCGTGGGTGATTACACTGTAGCGATTGGCAACCCGTTTGGCCTCGGTGAAACGGTGACATCAGGTATCGTTTCTGCACTGGGGCGTAGTGGCCTGAATGCCGAAAACTACGAGAACTTTATCCAGACGGATGCGGCGATCAACCGCGGTAACTCTGGTGGTGCGCTGGTTAACCTGAATGGTGAGTTGATCGGGATTAACACCGCGATCCTCGCACCGGATGGTGGCAACATCGGGATCGGTTTTGCTATCCCAAGCAACATGGTGAAAAACCTGACTTCGCAGATGGTTGAGTTCGGTCAGGTTAAACGCGGTGAGCTGGGTATTATGGGGACTGAGCTGAGCTCTGAGCTGGCGAAAGCGATGAAAGTGGATGCCCAGCGCGGGGCATTCGTCAGCCAGGTGATGCCGAACTCTTCTGCAGCGAAAGCCGGTATCAAAGCTGGTGACGTGATTACATCACTGAACGGTAAACCAATCAGCAGCTTCGCAGCCCTGCGTGCGCAGGTTGGCACCATGCCAGTGGGGAGTAAAATTAACCTTGGCCTGCTGCGCGACGGTAAGCCGGTAACGGTGAACCTGGAACTGCAGCAGAGCAGCCAGACTCAGGTTGATTCCAGCTCTATCTTCAAAGGCATTGAAGGTGCGGATATGAGCAACAAAGGCCAGGATAAAGGTGTCGTGGTAAGTGATGTGAAACCGAATTCGCCGGCGGCACAGATTGGCCTGAAGAAAGGGGATGTCATCATCGGTGCTAACCAGCAACCAGTGAAAAACATCGCCGAACTGCGCAAAATTCTCGACAGTAAACCGGCTGTACTGGCGCTGAACATTCAGCGTGGCGACAGCTCCATCTATCTGTTGATGCAGTAATCTCCCTCAACCCCTTCCTGTAAAGGAAGGGGTTCTTTTTGTGATACCTCCCACAACTCCATATTTCTTCCTTCTGCTTTGTGCATTTGCACAATGTCGCCGCTTATTATCTTCCCTATGCTTGAGCTCTGCTCACAGGAGGGGTTTATGGCTGGCTGGCATCTCGATACCAAAATGGCGCAGGATATCGTGGCGCGCACGATGCGCATCATTGATACCAATATCAACGTAATGGATGCCCGTGGGCGGATCATTGGCAGTGGCGATCGCGAACGTATTGGTGAATTGCACGAAGGTGCGCTGCTGGTGCTCTCACAAGGCCGGGTGGTGGACATTGACGATGCAGTGGCAAGGCATTTGCACGGCGTGCGTCAGGGGATAAACCTGCCGTTGCGTCTTGAAGGCGAAATCGTTGGTGTTATCGGGCTTACCGGTGAACCGGAACATCTGCGTAAATACGGCGAGTTGGTGTGTATGACCGCCGAAATGATGCTGGAGCAGTCGCGTTTGATGCATCTGCTCGCTCAGGACAGTCGTCTGCGCGAAGAACTGGTGATGAACCTGATTCAGGCTGAAGAGAACACCCCGGCGCTGGTGGAATGGGCGCAGCGGCTAGGTATAGATCTGAACCAGCCGCGCGTGGTAGCGGTGGTGGAGGTCGACAGCGGTCAGCTTGGTGTAGACAGTGCCATGGCTGAACTACAGCAATTACAAAATGCGTTGACGACACCAGAACGAAATAACCTGATTGCGATTGTTTCACTGACTGAGATGGTGGTTCTGAAACCCGCACTGAATCAGTTTGGCCGCTGGGATGCAGAAGATCATCGCAAGCGTGTTGAACAGCTGATCGCCCGTATGAAAGAGAACGGACAGCTACGCTTTCGCGTATCGCTGGGCAACTATTTTACCGGACCCGGCAGTATTGCCCGTTCGTATCGTACGGCGCGCACCACCATGATGGTCGGTAAGCAACGGATGCCGGAAAGCCGCAGCTATTTTTACCAGGATTTAATGTTGCCAGTGCTGTTAGACAGCTTGCGTGGTGGCTGGCAGGCTAATGAGCTGGCCCGTCCGTTGGTACGACTGAAAGCGATGGATAACAACGGCTTGCTGCGTCGAACATTAGCGGCATGGTTTCGCCACAACGTACAGCCGCTGGCGACCTCAAAGGCGCTATTTATCCATCGCAATACGCTGGAATATCGCCTGAATCGTATTTCAGAACTTACCGGGCTGGATTTGGGGAATTTCGATGACAGACTGCTGCTGTATGTGGCGTTACAGCTGGATGAGCAGCATTGATTCATTGCCTGATGGCGCTACGCTTATCCGGCCTACGAGGACATACCTGTAGGCCGGATAAGGCGTAATACGCTGCCATCCGGCAACAAACTGCTTATTTACGCGTTAGCTTTTCCAGATCGGCTTCAATTTCGCTGATCTTATTGGTCACGACGCTTTCCAGATGACGTAAATCATCGAGGATCTTGCGTTTAAGATCGACTTCACTGCGATCGCGCTGGCAGATCTGATCCAGCTCGTCGATCACATAGCGCAGGTTTGGACTGATCTCCTGCACTTCTTTGTAGCCCTGACCGATGCCATCGGCGACTACTGTTTTACGCTGGCGGGGATATTTGAACTTCACGCTCTTGGCAAAAAACTCGCCTTTATCCTTCTGGAAATAGATTTTCAGGATATCGTTGTTGGCTTCTTGCCGCAGACTGTAACGATCGATCTCTTCAGGATTAGTAATGCCCAGACTTTTCAGATTGTCATACATAGCGGTACCCTTAAGCTCACCATAACCATTGAATAATTAACGAAAAGCCTTGTTTATGCCACTCGCAGATGTAAAAAAAGCGGGCTAAGCCCGCTTTTTCAAATTGCTGTTAGTCGATGGTACGTAACAGTTCGTTGATACCCACTTTGCCACGCGTTTTGGCATCGACTTTCTTCACAATCACCGCGCAGTACAGGCTGTATTTGCCATCTTTCGATGGCAGGTTGCCGGAGACAACCACAGAGCCCGCCGGAACGCGGCCATAATGCACTTCGCCGGTTTCGCGATCGTAAATACGGGTGCTCTGACCGATATACACGCCCATCGAGATAACAGAGCCTTCCTCGACAATCACGCCTTCCACAACTTCAGAACGTGCGCCGATGAAGCAGTTATCTTCGATGATGGTCGGGTTTGCCTGTAATGGCTCCAGTACGCCACCGATGCCGACGCCGCCGGACAGGTGAACATTCTTACCGATTTGCGCACAAGAACCTACGGTCGCCCAGGTATCAACCATCGTACCTTCATCGACATACGCACCAATGTTAACGTAAGACGGCATCAGCACGGTGTTACGCGCGATAAATGCGCCCTGACGCACGGCCGCAGGCGGAACCACGCGGAAGCCTTCTTTCTGGAAGCGTGCTTCATCGTAGTCGGCGAATTTCATCGGCACTTTATCGAAGTAGCGGCTTTCCGCACCCTCGATAACCTGATTATCGTTAATACGGAAAGAGAGCAGGACCGCTTTTTTCAGCCACTGATGGGTGATCCACTGGCCGTCAATCTTTTCTGCGACACGCAGTGCACCGGAATCCAGTAAAGAAATAACCTGATTAACCGCTTCACGGGTTACGGTATCCACATTTGCCGGAGTAATGTCGGCACGACGCTCAAAAGCGGACTCAATAACGTTCTGTAACTGCTGCATTGTTAAACTCTTTCCATAATAAATAAAAACATTACCCTTTATCGTTTGGATTGAGGGCCTCTGTCAACCGTTGATGTACTTCCTGCTGCAGCTCATTATTAAGAGCACGCCGGTCGGCGGTGGCGATTATGAATAAATCTTCTACTCGCTCGCCAATAGTTGTAATTCGGGCGCCATGCAGCGAAATTCCCAGATCGGCAAAAATCTGCCCGACCCGCGCCAGCAGTCCAGGCTGGTCGAGGGCGATAAGCTCAAGGAATGATTTTCGGTCGGTATGGGTCGGCAGGAAAGTGACCTCGGTATCGACGGTAAAGTGGCGCAATTTTGCCGGTTGGCGACGTGGTTGCGGCGGCTGCCAGCTCCGCTGCGTGATCGCCTGTTCCAGTCCAAAACGGATCGCTTCGTGTCGGTCTGACGACAGCGGACTGCCGTCCGGCTCCAGAACGATGAACGTATCCATCGCCATGCCATCACGGGTGGTGAAAATCTGTGCATCGTGAACGCTAAGATTACGCCTGTCCAGTTCGGCGCAGACGGCGGCGAACAGGTAAGGACGGTCCGGGCTCCAGATGAAAATCTCCGTTCCGCCGCGCGTGGCCTGCGGGCTGAGTAAAATTAGCGGTTTACTGAGATCGTGTTGCAGCAGATGACGCGCATGCCAGGCCAGTTGATTTGGGCTGTGGCGCACGAAATAGTTGGCGCGGCAGCGTGACCAGATATGGTGCAGCGCTTCTTCGTCAATGTTGTCCATTCGCAGTAGCGCCAGCGCCTGAAGCTGATGATGGCGCACGCGTTCGCGCATATCCGGCGTGTTTTGCATCCCACGACGTAGCTGTTTTTCCGTCGCAAAGTACAGCTCGCGCAGCAGACTTTGCTTCCAGCTATTCCACAGCGTTTCGTTAGTCGCGCAAATATCCGCGACGGTCAGGCACACTAAAAAGCGCAGACGATGTTCCGTTTGCACTTCTTCAGCGAATTGCTTAATCACCTCCGGATCCTGAATATCACGGCGCTGAGCGGTCACCGACATCAGCAGATGCTGGCGCACCAGCCACATGACCAGATTCGTTTCGCGGGAGTTGAGTCCGTGTAATTCGGCGAACTTGAGTACGTCCTGAGCCCCCAGAATAGAGTGATCGCCGCCACGTCCTTTGGCGATATCGTGGAACAGCGCCGCAATCAGAATGAGTTCCGGTTGACGCAAGCGCGGCCACAGATCCACACACAGCGGATGGCGCTGGCGAGTCTCTTCCCTGGCAAAACTTTCCAGTTTCAGCATTACGCGGATAGTGTGCTCATCCACGGTATAAGCATGAAACAGATCAAACTGCATTTGACCGACAATATGTGACCACTGCGGCATATAGGCCCATAACACGCTATGGCGATGCATTGGCAACAGGCCGCGACTCACTGCGCCCGGATGGCGCAACATGCTGAGAAATAGCGAGCGCGCTTCCGGAATGTAGCACAGCGGTTGAGTTAAATGACGGCGGGCATGACGCAAATGACGCAGTGTGGTGGAGTAAATTCCGGTGATCGCGCTATTGCGTACCATGATGTAAAACATCCGCAAAATGGCCTCGGGCTCGCGGATAAACAGGTCGTCATTGCGCAGGTCAATCAATGTGCCACGCAGTTGAAAGTCGTCATCAATTGGGCGCGGTTTTTCATCAGCCGGCATGGCGAGGATCGCCTCGTCAAACAGCTGGAGCAGCATATGGTTCAGTTCACTCACTCGTCGCGTGACCCGGAAATAGTCTTTCATCATCCGCTCGATCGGCTCATTGCCTTCACCGCCATAATTGAGGCGTTGAGCCACGCTGAGCTGCCGATCAAACAGCAGACGATTATCGTAACGGTTCACGATCAGATGCAATGCGAAGCGGATCCGCCACAGAATATGCAAACATTCATTCAATTCGGCGCGTTCTGCCAGCGTCAGGAAGCCGAAGCCGACCATCTCATCCAGCGACGTGGCACCAAAATGACGGCGGGCGACCCATTGCAGAGTATGAATATCGCGCAGGCCGCCGGGACTGCTTTTGATATCCGGCTCCAGGTTGTAGCTGGTGCCGTGATAGCGCTGGTGGCGTTGATTCTGTTCTTCTACTTTGGCAGCATAAAATTTATCGGACGGCCAGAAACCTTCGCTAAAAATATGCTTTTGTAGCTCCAGAAACAGCGCGACATCGCCAATCAGCAGACGTGTTTCTATCAGGTTTGTGGCGACGGTTAAATCTGACAATCCTTCCAGCAGACACTCTTCCAGCGTCCGCACGCTGTGTCCTACCTCCAGCCGCACATCCCACAATAGCGTTAATAACTCGCCGACTTTCTCCGCCTGCGCGTCAGGCAGTTTTTTACGACTCAGGATCAGCAGGTCAATATCGGAAAGGGGATGCAGTTCACCACGCCCGTAGCCGCCAACGGCAACCAGCGCCAGATCGGCAATCTGACCGAAACCGGCTTCAATCCACAGGCGCTGCAGCAACTGGTCAATAAATTCGGTGCGGGCTTCGATTAACTGTTCAGCGGAAATTCCGCTGTCAAAAGCTTCCCCCAGCCAGTGCTGGAAATTATCGATATGGGCTTTAACGCCGGTACAGTTGAGGTCGTGCTGTGGCCATGTCCCTGGGTTTTGCGGTTGGCCAGGCAGGGTGGGGAGGGCAGTATTTGCGTGCTGTTCAGGAAGAGTATTCATTATGCGCCACCCATTAAAAAGCCGGATGGCAGCGCGAGCGCCTTATCCGGCCTACGAAGTAGTGCAATTTGTAGGCCTGATAAGATGCAGGGGCATCGCCATCAGGCAAAACATTATTCGCCGTGTGTGATGATCGCCGGGATGGTGTCATCCTTGCGTAACGTCAGAATTTCACAGCCGTTTTCCGTTACCACAATAGTATGCTCGTACTGAGCAGACAAGCTGCGGTCTTTGGTTTTCACCGTCCAGCCGTCCTTCATGGTGCGGATACGGTAATCGCCGGCGTTCAGCATCGGTTCTACGGTGAAGGTCATGCCCGGCTGCAGTACCACACCGCCGTCGTCCGCATCGTAGTGCAGAACCTGAGGTTCTTCATGGAAGCCGCGACCGATACCGTGGCCGCAGTATTCACGAACCACAGAAAAGCCTTCGCCTTCTGCGTATTTCTGAATTGCAGCTCCCAGGGTACGCAGGCGAATACCCGGTTTTACCATCCGCAGCGCCAGATACAGGCTTTCCTGCGTGACGCGGCACAGACGCTCGCCAAGAATGGTTGGTTTCCCGACGATGAACATTTTCGACGTGTCGCCATGGTACTCGTCTTTAATTACGGTGACGTCGATGTTGACGATGTCGCCGTCTTTCAGGTGCTTAGCGTCATCCGGGATCCCGTGGCACACCACTTCATTAATAGAGATGCACACGGATTTCGGATAACCGTGATAACCCAGGCACGCGGAAATCGCCTGCTGTTCATTCACGATGTAGTCGTTACAGATGCGATCCAGCTCGCCGGTGCTGACGCCCGGTTTAACAAACGGTGCGATCATTTCCAGTACATCGGCGGCCAGACGGCCAGCGACGCGCATTTTTTCGATTTCTTCAGGAGTCTTAATTGAGATAGCCATGAATTCTGTCCATCAGTGCCGATTATTTCGACAATAATTGTGTAAGTGTCGTCAATGGTATCAGTCTGGGGTATACCCTGCCAAATTGAGAATCATTCTGAACTTCGCCTTTCGTGCCACAGGTGCGTTGGCTGTATTTTTTCACTCCAGTCACTTACTACATGTAAGCTCCTGGAGATTCAAAAATTTGCCGCCTTCCTGTAACACGAAATTCATCGTTCATTCAGCACACAGTACCAACAATTATTGGTGTCGACGGCTTATTTGTGGTATAAAGCGCGCCGGACTTCCGTTCTATTCGCAGACTACACACGATGGACGGGAGCGACAAATCTCACTTTGTGTAACAACACACACGTATCGACACATATTCCGGGGTGCCCTTAAGGGTCGGTAATATGGGATGCGTGGAGGCTTAACCCCAACTTTATATATAGAGGTTTTTATCATGGCAACTGTTTCCATGCGCGACATGCTCAAGGCTGGTGTTCACTTCGGTCACCAGACCCGTTACTGGAACCCGAAAATGAAGCCGTTCATCTTCGGTGCGCGTAACAAAGTTCACATCATCAACCTTGAGAAAACTGTACCGATGTTCAACGAAGCTCTGGCTGAACTGAACAAGATCTCTGCTCGTAAAGGTAAAATCCTTTTCGTTGGTACTAAACGCGCTGCAAGCGAAGCGGTGAAAGACGCTGCTAACAGCTGCGATCAGTTCTTCGTGAACCATCGCTGGTTGGGCGGTATGCTGACTAACTGGAAAACCGTTCGTCAGTCCATCAAACGTCTGAAAGATCTGGAAACTCAGTCTCAGGACGGTACTTTCGAAAAGCTGACCAAGAAAGAAGCGCTGATGCGCACCCGTGAGCTTGAGAAACTGGAAAACAGCCTGGGCGGTATCAAAGACATGGGCGGCCTGCCGGACGCTCTGTTCGTAATCGATGCTGACCACGAGCACATTGCTATCAAAGAAGCAAACAACCTGGGTATCCCGGTATTTGCTATCGTTGATACCAACTCTGATCCGGACGGTGTTGACTTCGTTATCCCGGGTAACGACGACGCAATCCGTGCTGTGACCCTGTACCTGGGCGCTGTAGCTACTACCGTTCGTGAAGGCCGTTCTCAGGATCTGGCTTCCCAGGCGGAAGAAAGCTTCGTAGAAGCTGAATAATAAGGCACGCTCGTTAGAGCCCTTATAGACCAGGTAGTATCATGTTTGGTTAGGGGCCCTTCAGGCCCCTTTTTCACTTTTAAATCTGTGCGGTTTCATGCCGGGCAGATCAAATCTTCCGAGGATTTTAGAATGGCTGAAATTACCGCATCCCTGGTAAAAGAGCTGCGTGAGCGTACTGGCGCAGGCATGATGGATTGCAAAAAAGCACTGACTGAAGCTAATGGCGACATCGAGCTGGCAATCGAAAACATGCGTAAGTCCGGTGCTATCAAAGCAGCGAAAAAAGCAGGCAACGTTGCTGCTGACGGCGTAATCAAAACCAAAATCGACGGCAATATCGCTTTCATTCTGGAAGTTAACTGCCAGACTGACTTCGTTGCTAAAGATGCTGGTTTCCAGGCATTTGCTGACAAAGTACTGGACGCTGCCGTTGCTGGCAAAATCACTGATGTTGAAGTTCTGAAAGCACAGTTTGAAGAAGAACGTGTTGCTCTGGTTGCTAAAATCGGTGAGAACATCAACATCCGTCGCGTTGCTTCCCTGGAAGGCGAAGTACTGGGTAGCTACCAGCACGGTGCGCGTATCGGTGTTCTGGTTGCTGCAACTGGCGCTGATGAAGAACTGGTTAAACAGCTGGCAATGCACATTGCTGCAAGCAAACCAGAATTCGTTAAGCCGGAAGACGTTTCTGCTGAAGTAGTAGAAAAAGAATACCAGGTTCAGCTGGACATCGCGATGCAGTCTGGTAAGCCGAAAGAAATCGCAGAGAAAATGGTTGAAGGCCGCATGAAGAAATTCACCGGCGAAGTTTCTCTGACTGGTCAGCCTTTCGTTATGGAACCGAGCAAATCTGTTGCTCAGCTGCTGAAAGAGCACAACGCTGACGTAACTGGTTTCATCCGCTTCGAAGTGGGTGAAGGCATCGAGAAAGTTGAGACTGACTTTGCAGCAGAAGTTGCTGCGATGTCCAAGCAGTCTTAATTTTAAAAGGAGCCGCCTGAGGGCGGCTTCTTTTTGCGCCCGACTTGTAAATTCAGCTAAGCGCTATAGTGGCAGGGCTGAAAAGCGACATACAATGTTGCTGGAATTAACTCATCTCATTCGTTGACAGTCTCAGGAAAGAAACATGGCTACCAATGCAAAACCCGTCTACAAACGTATTCTGCTTAAGTTAAGTGGCGAAGCTCTGCAAGGTTCAGAAGGCTTCGGTATTGATGCAAGCATACTTGACCGTATGGCTCAGGAAATCAAAGAGCTGGTCGAGCTGGGAATCCAGGTTGGCGTAGTGATCGGTGGTGGTAACCTGTTCCGTGGTGCTGGTCTGGCGAAAGCAGGGATGAACCGCGTCGTGGGCGACCACATGGGCATGTTAGCCACCGTAATGAACGGTCTGGCGATGCGCGATGCGCTTCACCGCGCCTATGTGAACGCTCGCCTGATGTCCGCAATTCCTCTGAACGGCGTGTGTGATAACTACAGCTGGGCAGAAGCAATTAGCCTGCTGCGCAACAACCGCGTGGTTATTTTGTCTGCGGGTACCGGCAACCCATTCTTTACCACCGATTCTGCAGCCTGCCTGCGTGGTATTGAAATCGAAGCGGATGTGGTTCTGAAAGCCACTAAAGTTGATGGTGTGTTTACCGCCGATCCGGCTAAAGATCCAACAGCAACCATGTACGAACAGTTGACCTATGCTGAAGTTCTGGATAAAGAGCTGAAAGTGATGGATCTGGCTGCGTTCACGCTGGCTCGTGACCACAAATTACCGATTCGTGTCTTTAACATGAACAAACCGGGTGCGCTGCGCCGCGTTGTGATGGGTGAAAAAGAAGGCACGTTAATCACGGAATAATTCCCGTTGCGGCTAAATGCAGGTAATATTCCGCTTTAATGTCGCGGGATACGTCCCTCAAAATTAATCAAGACTATACTTGTCACATCTTGCGTGGTGGGTATGGTCTGACTGAAACAAGCTTTCAAGGATTCGTAACGTGATCAACGATATCAGAAAAGATGCTGAAGTACGCATGGACAAATGCGTCGAAGCATTCAAAAATCAAATCAGCAAAATTCGCACCGGTCGTGCTTCTCCCAGCCTGCTGGATGGCATTATCGTAGAATATTACGGCACGCCGACTCCGCTGCGCCAGCTGGCAAGCGTAACGGTTGAAGATTCCCGTACCCTGAAAATCAACGTGTTTGACCGTTCTATGGGACCAGCCGTTGAGAAAGCGATTATGGCTTCCGACCTCGGTTTGAACCCAAGCTCAGCGGGTTCTGACATCCGCGTACCACTGCCACCGCTGACCGAAGAGCGTCGTAAAGATCTGACCAAGATCGTACGTGGTGAAGCTGAAGGCGCGCGTGTTGCGGTGCGTAACGTACGCCGTGATGCCAACGACAAAGTGAAAGCGCTGCTGAAAGATAAAGAGATCAGCGAAGATGACGATCGCCGTTCTCAGGACGACGTACAGAAACTGACCGATGCTGCAATCAAGAAAGTTGATGCGGCGCTGGCAGAGAAAGAAGCGGAACTGATGCAGTTCTGATTCGCCTGTACGCTAAAAACGCCGCTTAGAAGGCCTGAGAAGGCTGGATGGCGGCGTTTTGCTTTTTTATCCTGTCTCAATTCTTCTGGATGTCTCATGAAGCAATTAACCATCCTGGGCTCAACCGGCTCTATTGGTTGCAGTACGCTCGATGTAGTACGCCATAACCCGGATAAATTTCGTGTTGCTGCGTTGGTAGCGGGTAAAAATGTCGCCCGTATGGTGGAGCAATGTCTTGAGTTTTCCCCCCGCTACGCGGTGATGGATGACGATAAAAGTGCAGCGCTGGTGAAATCCGCATTGCGGGATCATGGAAGTCGCACCGAGGTTATGTGCGGGCAGCAGGCAGCCTGTGATATGGCCGCGCTGGATGATGTCGATCAGGTCATGGCGGCGATAGTCGGCGCGGCAGGTTTGTTGCCAACGCTTGCGGCAATCCGCGCGGGCAAAAACATTTTGCTGGCGAATAAAGAGTCTCTGGTAACCTGCGGGCGTCTGTTTATGGACGACGTGAAACGGCATAAAGCGCAGCTTTTGCCGGTAGATAGCGAACATAACGCGATTTTTCAGAGTTTACCGCAACCTATCCAACACAATCTGGGATACGCTGACCTTGAGCAAAACGGCGTTGTGTCCGTTCTGCTTACCGGGTCTGGTGGCCCTTTCCGTGAAACGCCATTGCCCGATCTGGCTCTAATGACTCCCGATCAGGCATGCCGTCATCCGAATTGGTCGATGGGACGAAAAATCTCCGTCGATTCCGCCACCATGATGAATAAAGGTCTGGAATACATTGAAGCGCGTTGGTTGTTTAATGCCAGTGCAAGCCAGATGGAAGTGCTGATCCATCCACAGTCGGTTATTCACTCTATGGTCCGTTATCAGGATGGTAGCGTCCTGGCCCAGTTGGGTGAGCCTGATATGCGCACGCCTATCGCCCATACGATGGCATGGCCGGAACGTGTGAGCTCTGGCGTTAAGCCTGTCGATTTTTGCCAACTCAGTGCGTTGACGTTTTCCGCACCTGATTATCAGCGTTATCCGTGCCTGAAACTGGCGATGGACGCGTTTGAGCAAGGACAGGCTGCGACAACTGCGCTGAATGCCGCAAATGAGATTACCGTTGCCGCATTTTTGGCGCAGCAGATTCGATTTACGGATATCGCCGATCTTAATTTGTCCGTACTGGATAGGATGGATTTGCAGGAACCGCAGAGCGTTGACGATGTGCTGAGGGTCGATGCCATCGCCAGAGACGTCGCGACAAAACAAGTGACACGACTCTCAAGCTGATGATAATCCCTCTGTGAGGGATCGTGCTATTTGTTAGCGTTGGGCTTCAGTGATATAGTCTGCGCCACCTGATCGCAGGTATTTGCTTTTTTTCGATCGGGTAAGCCGTGGTTTGACACGGCTTTTTTGTGGATAGGCTTCAGTATTCCTGAGTACCGTATAATCCTTTCAGGGACTAAAAACGCGTTATGTTGTCTGCAACTAAACCATTAAGCGAGAACTTGCCAGCACATGGTTGTCGCCATGTCGCAATTATTATGGATGGCAATGGCCGCTGGGCGAAAAAGCAAGGGAAGATCCGCGCCTTCGGGCATAAGGCCGGAGCAAAATCCGTCCGCCGGGCTGTCTCTTTTGCTGCCAATAACGGTATTGATGCGTTAACGCTGTATGCCTTTAGCAGTGAGAACTGGAACCGACCAGCGCAGGAAGTCAGTGCGTTAATGGAGTTGTTTGTGTGGGCACTTGATAGCGAAGTGAAAAACCTGCACCGCCATAACGTGCGCCTGCGTATTATTGGGGATATCAGTCGATTTAACACACGTTTGCAAGAACGGATTCGCAAGTCGGAAGCGCTTACCGCCCAGAATACTGGGTTAACGCTGAATATTGCCGCGAATTACGGTGGACGGTGGGATATTGTCCAGGGCGTCAGGCAACTGGCACAACAGGTGCAGGAAGGTCTGTTGCGTCCAGAGCAAATTGATGAAGAGATGCTTGGTCAGCAAGTGTGTATGCATGAGCTGGCTCCTGTGGATTTAGTGATAAGGACTGGGGGAGAGCATCGAATTAGTAATTTTTTGTTGTGGCAAATTGCCTATGCCGAACTTTACTTTACGGATGTTCTCTGGCCCGATTTCGATGAACAAGACTTTGAAGGTGCGCTACATGCCTTTGCTAATCGTGAGCGTCGTTTCGGCGGCACCGAGCCCGGTGATGAAAAAGCCTGATGGGGGTCGCTTTTGCTGAAGTATCGCCTGATTTCTGCTTTTGTTTTAATACCCGTTGTCATCGCGGCGTTGTTTTTGTTGCCGCCGGTGGGGTTCGCCATTGTTACGCTGGTCGTTTGTATGCTGGCCGCCTGGGAATGGGGACAGTTAAGTGGTTTTGCCACTCGTACACAGCGAGTTTGGTTGGCGGTTTTGTGCGGGCTATTGCTGGCACTGATGCTATTTTTGCTGCCTGAGTATCATCATAATATTCACCAACCGCTGGTTGAAGTGTCGCTTTGGGCGTCGCTGGGCTGGTGGGCCGTGGCGCTATTACTGGTGCTGTTTTACCCCGGTTCAGCCTCGGTCTGGCGTAATTCCAAAACATTACGCATAATTTTCGGCGTGTTAACCATTGTTCCTTTCTTTTGGGGAATGCTGGCGCTGCGTGCCTGGCACTATGATGAGAATCATTATAGTGGCGCGCTATGGCTGCTGTATGTCATGATCCTCGTCTGGGGAGCGGATTCCGGTGCATATATGTTTGGTAAGTTGTTTGGCAAACATAAGCTGGCGCCGAAGGTTTCTCCGGGTAAAACCTGGCAGGGTTTTATTGGCGGACTCGCCACTGCGGCTGTGATCTCATGGGGTTACGGCATGTGGGCGAATCTTGAAGTTGCGCCTGTCACCTTGCTCATTTGCTCCATCGTTGCAGCCCTGGCCTCCGTGCTGGGTGACCTGACCGAGAGTATGTTTAAGCGTGAAGCAGGTATTAAGGACAGTGGTCACTTAATCCCAGGACACGGTGGCATTCTGGATCGTATTGACAGCCTGACGGCTGCGGTGCCGGTCTTTGCTTGCCTGTTGTTACTGGTATTCAGGACGCTCTAACGGATGGTCTTATGCTGAGTATTCTCTGGAATCTGGCTGCATTCATCGTTGCACTTGGTGTACTTATCACCGTGCATGAATTTGGTCATTTCTGGGTTGCACGGCGCTGCGGAGTCCGCGTCGAGCGCTTTTCCATTGGCTTTGGAAAAGCGCTTTGGCGCCGTACCGATAAACAGGGTACGGAATACGTTATCGCCTTAATTCCCCTCGGCGGTTATGTCAAAATGCTGGATGAGCGCGCTGAACCCGTTGTACCAGAGCTGCGCCATTACGCTTTCAACAATAAAACAGTTGGGCAGCGCGCGGCCATTATCGCTGCAGGCCCGATTGCAAATTTCCTCTTCGCTATTTTTGCCTACTGGTTGGTCTTTATCATCGGTGTCCCTGGCGTTCGTCCGGTTGTTGGTGAAATAACACCCAACTCGATTGCTGCCCAAGCGCAAATTCAGCCAGGCACGGAACTAAAAGCGGTTGATGGTATCGAAACCCCTGATTGGGATACCGTTCGATTGCAGTTGGTAGCCAAAATTGGTGATGAGCAGACTATCCTCAGCGTGGCGCCGTTTGGTAGTAACCAGCGACAAGATAAAACGCTGGATTTGCGCCAATGGGCATTTGAGCCAGATAAAGAGGATCCCGTTACGAGTTTGGGAATTCGTCCACGTGGCCCGCAGATTGAACCTGTGCTGTCAGAAGTGCAGGTTAACTCCGCGGCAAGTAAGGCGGGTTTGCAAGCTGGCGACAGGATCGTTAAAGTCAATGGTCAGCCGTTAACGCAATGGATGACGTTTGTGACGTTGGTGCGCGATAATCCGGATAAGCCGTTAGCACTAGATATTGAAAGACAAGGAAGTTCCTTGTCTTTAACGTTAACCCCAGATTCAAAAGAGGTTAACGGGAAGGCAGAAGGTTTTGCGGGCGTGGTGCCTAAAGTTATTCCTCTGCCTGATGAGTATAAGACTGTACGCCAGTATGGGCCATTCAGCGCCATCCTCGAAGCCTCGGATAAAACGTGGCAGTTGATGAAGCTAACGGTCAGTATGCTGGGAAAATTGATTACCGGTGATGTAAAACTGAACAACCTCAGTGGGCCGATTTCTATTGCCCAGGGGGCTGGGATGTCAGCGGAGTTCGGGGTGATTTATTACCTGATGTTCCTTGCGCTTATCAGCGTGAACTTAGGGATAATCAACCTGTTTCCGTTGCCCGTTCTTGACGGGGGGCATCTGCTGTTCCTGGCGATTGAAAAGCTGAAGGGCGGTCCGGTATCCGAGCGGGTTCAAGACTTTAGTTATCGCATTGGCTCTATCTTGCTGGTGTTGTTAATGGGGCTTGCACTTTTCAATGATTTCTCTCGGTTGTAAGAGAGTGTTAGGAAGAACGCATAATAACGATGGCGATGAAAAAGTTGCTCATAGCGTCGCTGCTGTTTAGCAGCGCCACCGTATACGGTGCTGAAGGGTTCGTCGTGAAGGACATTCATTTCGAAGGCCTACAGCGAGTCGCCGTTGGTGCGGCTCTCCTCAGTATGCCGGTGCGTACAGGCGACACGGTTAATGATGAAGATATCAGTAATACCATTCGTGCTCTGTTCGCCACCGGTAACTTTGAGGATGTCCGCGTCCTGCGCGATGGTGATACCCTTCTGGTTCAGGTAAAAGAACGTCCGACGATTGCCAGCATTACTTTCTCCGGTAACAAATCGGTGAAAGATGACATGCTGAAGCAAAACCTCGAGGCGTCTGGCGTACGTGTTGGCGAGTCTCTGGATCGCACAACGCTTGCCGATATCGAAAAAGGCCTGGAAGATTTCTACTATAGCGTCGGTAAATACAGCGCCAGTGTGAAAGCGGTGGTAACGCCGTTGCCGCGTAACCGCGTTGACCTCAAACTGGTCTTCCAGGAAGGCGTTTCGGCGAAGATCCAACAGATCAATATCGTCGGCAACCATGCCTTCACAACCGACGAGCTTATCTCTCACTTCCAACTGCGCGATGAAGTACCGTGGTGGAACGTGGTGGGCGATCGTAAATACCAGAAACAGAAACTGGCAGGCGACCTTGAAACCCTGCGCAGTTACTATCTGGATCGCGGTTATGCTCGCTTCAATATCGATTCCACGCAGGTTAGCCTGACGCCGGATAAAAAAGGTATCTACATCACCGTTAACATCACAGAAGGCGATCAGTACAAGCTTTCTGGGGTTCAGGTGAGTGGTAACCTGGCTGGACACTCTGCCGAAATTGAGACCCTGACGAAAATCGAACCGGGTGAACTCTATAACGGCACTAAAGTGACCAAAATGGAAGATGATATCAAGAAGCTACTGGGACGCTATGGTTATGCCTACCCGCGTGTACAGTCGCAGCCTGAAATCAACGATGCTGACAAAACCGTTAAATTGCGTGTAAACGTGGATGCGGGTAACCGTTTCTATGTGCGTAAGATCCGTTTTGAAGGTAACGACACCTCGAAAGATTCCGTGCTGCGTCGCGAAATGCGTCAGATGGAAGGCGCCTGGTTGGGCAGCGATCTGGTTGACCAGGGTAAAGAGCGTCTGAACCGCCTGGGTTACTTTGAAACTGTCGATACCGATACTCAACGTGTTCCGGGCAGTCCTGATCAGGTTGATGTGGTTTATAAGGTGAAAGAGCGCAACACCGGTAGCTTTAACTTCGGTGTGGGTTACGGCACTGAAAGTGGCGTGAGCTTCCAGGCGGGCGTTCAGCAGGATAACTGGTTAGGTACCGGTTATTCCGTCGGGATTAGCGGCACCAAAAACGACTATCAGACCTATACTGAGCTGTCTGTCACCAACCCGTACTTCACCGTCGATGGTGTGAGTCTCGGTGGTCGTGTCTTCTATAACGACTTCCAGGCAGATGATGCAGATCTGTCCGACTATACCAACAAAAGCTATGGTACGGACGTAACGCTGGGCTTCCCGGTCAACGAATACAACACGTTGCGTGCAGGCCTGGGTTATGTACATAACAAACTGTCCAACATGCAGCCGCAGATTGCGATGGATCGTTATCTTGAATCCATGGGTGAAGACAATACCAACAGCTTTGCCGCGGATGATTTCACCTTCAACTACGGTTGGACCTACAACAAGCTGGACCGTGGGTATTTCCCTACGGAAGGTACGCGTGTCAACCTGAATGGTAAAGTGACCATCCCGGGTTCTGATAACGAATACTATAAAGCGACGTTGGATACGGCGACCTATGTGCCGATCGATGACGATCACAAATGGGTGGTTCTGGGACGCACCAAGCTGGGTTATGGTGATGGCATTGGCAGCAAAGAGATGCCGTTCTATGAGAACTTCTACGCGGGTGGTTCCAGCACTGTACGTGGCTTCCAGTCAAACACCATTGGTCCAAAAGCAGTCTATTTGCCAGGTGCTAAATCGGATTCCAATTCGAGTAACTATGAAGAGTGCTCGAGAACTGACAATAAACCTTGTCAATCAGACGATGCAGTCGGCGGTAACGCCATGGCTGTAGCGAGCCTGGAATTCATCACACCTACGCCGTTTATCAGCGATAAATATGCTAACTCGGTCCGTACTTCCTTCTTCTGGGATATGGGTACCGTGTGGGATACGAACTGGCAGAATACCGCTGACACCCGTGCAGTTGGCGTGCCAGACTACAGCGATCCGAATAATATCCGTATGTCTGCGGGTATCGCGTTACAATGGATGTCCCCATTGGGGCCGTTGGTTTTCTCCTACGCCCAACCGTTCAAGAAGTACGATGGAGACAAAGCGGAACAGTTCCAGTTTAACATTGGTAAAACCTGGTAATTGTTCTTCGCAAAGGAATGTAGTGGTAGTGTAGCGCTGACTTTAGGCGATCTTGCATGGGATCGCCTGGCCACGCAAAGAACTGCACCTTCGTGTGCAAATGGGATGGTAAGGAGTTAATTGTGAAAAAGTGGTTATTAGCTGCAGGTCTCGGTTTAGCGATGGCAACGTCCGCACAGGCTGCTGACAAAATTGCAATCGTCAACATGGGTAGCCTGTTCCAACAGGTTGCACAGAAGACGGGCGTTTCTACTACGCTGGAAAATGAGTTCAAAGGCCGCGCCAGCGAACTGCAGCGTATGGAATCCGACCTGCAATCTAAAATGCAGCGTCTGCAATCAATGAAAGCAGGCAGCGACCGTACCAAGCTGGAAAAAGACGTAATGGCGCAGCGCCAGACTTTCTCTCAGAAAGCGCAGGCTTTCGAGCAGGATCGTCAACGTCGTTCTAACGAAGAACGCGGCAAGCTGGTTAATCGTATCCAGACAGCTGTGAAATCTGTTGCAAGCAGCCAGAGCATCGATCTGGTTGTTGACGCGAACACCGTTGCATACAACAGCAGCGATGTAAAAGACATCACCGCTGACGTACTGAAACAGGTTAAATAAGTAATGCCTTCAATTCGACTGGCTGATTTAGCAGAGCAGTTGGATGCAGAATTACACGGTGATGGCGATATCGTCATCACCGGCGTAGCGTCCATGCAATCTGCGCAAACTGGCAATATCACGTTCATGGTGAATCCAAAGTACCGTGAGCATCTGAGTGCATGCCAGGCTTCTGCCGTTGTGATGACGCAGGACTCCCTTCCGTTTGCTAAGAGTGCTGTGCTGGTAGTGAAGAATCCCTACCTGACCTATGCACGAATGGCGCAAATTTTAGATACCACGCCTCAGCCTGCGCAAAACATTGCACCCAGTGCAGTGATCGATGCGACGGCGAAGTTGGGTAACAATGTTTCTGTGGGCGCGAATGCGGTCATTGAGTCTGGCGTAGAACTGGGCGATAACGTGGTTATCGGCGCAGGCTGCTTCGTTGGAAAAAACACAAAAATCGGCGCAGGTTCACGCTTGTGGGCGAATGTGACGATTTACCACGACATTCAGATCGGTGAAAATTGCCTGATCCAGTCCAGCACTGTTGTCGGATCCGATGGATTTGGTTACGCGAACGATCGCGGGAACTGGGTGAAGATCCCTCAATTGGGTCGCGTGATTATTGGCGATCGTGTTGAGATTGGCGCATGTACCACCATTGACCGTGGTGCGCTGGACGATACGGTGATCGGTAATGGTGTTATCATTGATAACCAGTGCCAGATTGCGCATAACGTTGTGATTGGCGACAATACGGCTGTAGCCGGTGGCGTCATTATGGCGGGTAGCCTGAAGATTGGCCGTTACTGCATGATTGGCGGCGCCAGCGTGATTAATGGGCATATGGAAATATGCGACAAAGTCACGGTAACTGGCATGGGTATGGTGATGCGTCCTATCACTGAACCGGGCGTCTACTCCTCAGGCATTCCGCTACAACCCAACAAGGTATGGCGTAAAACAGCTGCACTGGTGATGAATATTGATGATATGAGCAAGCGTCTCAAAGCGATTGAGCGCAAGGTTAATCAACAAGACTAAAACATCGTTTTACGCATGTCTGACTTTACGGCCTGTCACATTCCTGGGATTGCGGCAGGCCGTGTTATTATTGCCTTTTAGTATATTTAGACAGGAAGAGTATTTTGACTACTAACACTCATACTCTGCATATTGAAGAGATTTTAGAACTTCTGCCGCACCGTTTTCCGTTTTTACTGGTAGACCGCGTGCTGGATTTTGAAGAAGGTCGTTTTCTGCGCGCAGTGAAAAATGTATCCGTTAACGAGCCTTTCTTTCAGGGCCACTTCCCGGGTAAACCGATTTTTCCTGGCGTGTTGATTCTGGAAGCGATGGCGCAGGCCACGGGTATTCTGGCGTTTAAAAGCGTAGGAAAACTGGAACCGGGCGAACTGTATTATTTCGCCGGTATTGATGAAGCACGCTTTAAGCGTCCCGTCGTGCCTGGCGATCAGATGATCATGGAAGTGACTTTCGAGAAAACGCGCCGCGGCCTGACCCGTTTCAAAGGGGTTGCGCTGGTCGACGGTAAAGTTGTGTGCGAAGCAACGATGATGTGTGCCCGTAGCCGGGAGGCCTGATACGTGATTGATAAATCCGCCTTTATTCACCCAACAGCCATTGTCGAAGACGGCGCCAGCATTGGCGCGAATGCTCACATTGGCCCATTTTGTATTGTTGGACCCCATGTTGAAATTGGTGAGGGTACCGTACTGAAGTCTCACGTTGTCGTGAATGGCCATACAAAAATTGGTCGCGATAACGAGATTTATCAGTTTGCCTCCATTGGCGAAGTAAACCAGGATTTGAAGTATGCTGGTGAACCGACCCGTGTGGAAATTGGCGATCGCAACCGCATTCGCGAAAGCGTCACCATTCATCGTGGCACAGTGCAAGGCGGTGGGTTGACGAAGGTGGGCAGCGATAACTTACTGATGATTAACGCACACGTTGCGCATGATTGTACGGTAGGTAACCGCTGCATTCTGGCGAATAACGCGACACTTGCCGGACATGTTTCACTTGATGATTTTGTTATCATCGGCGGCATGACCGCAGTGCATCAGTTCTGCATTATTGGTGCACACGTGATGGTGGGTGGCTGCTCTGGCGTAGCCCAGGACGTCCCGCCATACGTTATCGCCCAGGGCAACCACGCGACGCCATTTGGCGTTAACATCGAAGGTCTGAAACGCCGCGGATTCACCCGTGAAGCCATTACTGCGATCCGCAACGCCTATAAAGCGCTGTACCGCAGCGGTAAAACGCTTGAGGAAGTGAAACCGGAAATCGCCGAACTGGCGAAGCAGTACCCCGATGTTCAGGCTTTTAGTGACTTCTTTGAACGCTCAACGCGTGGTCTGATTCGTTAATGACTGAGCAGCGTCCTTTAACGATTGCCCTTGTCGCCGGAGAAACCTCCGGCGATATTCTTGGTGCCGGTTTAATTCGTGCACTCAAGGCTCGTGTTCCCAATGCGCGGTTTGTTGGCGTTGCGGGTCCATTGATGCAGGCGGAAGGCTGTGAAGCCTGGTACGAAATGGAAGAACTGGCAGTAATGGGCATTGTAGAAGTGCTCGGGCGCCTGCGCCGTTTACTGCATATCCGTGCCGATCTCACTCGCCGATTCACCGACCTTAAGCCGGATGTTTTCGTCGGAATTGATGCACCTGATTTCAATATTACCCTGGAAGGTAACCTGAAATCGCAGGGTATTAAAACCATTCATTATGTCAGCCCCTCTGTATGGGCGTGGCGACAGAAACGCGTTTTCAAAATAGGCAGATCCACCAATATGGTGCTGGCCTTTCTGCCTTTCGAAAAAGCGTTTTATGACAAATTTAACGTCCCGTGTCGCTTTATCGGTCACACCATGGCGGACGCCATGCCGCTGGATCCGGATAAAAACGCGGCGCGTGATGTGTTAGGCATTCCTCATGATGCTCACTGTCTGGCGCTTTTGCCTGGGAGTCGTGGTGCAGAAGTGGAGATGCTCAGCGCCGATTTTCTGAAAACGGCGCAGCTATTACGTCAGCATTATCCGGATCTTGAAGTCGTCGTGCCGTTGGTCAATGCCAAACGTCGCGAGCAGTTTGAGCGTATCAAAGCTGAAGTTGCACCCGATCTTTCCGTACATCTGCTCAACGGAATGGGACGTGAAGCAATGGTCGCCAGTGATGCTGCGCTGTTGGCCTCTGGCACGGCTGCGCTGGAATGTATGCTGGCGAAATGCCCAATGGTTGTCGGCTATCGTATGAAACCTTTCACTTTCTGGTTGGCAAAACGTCTGGTGAAGACCGATTACGTATCGCTGCCTAACCTGCTGGCAGGAAGAGAACTCGTCAAAGAGCTGTTGCAGGATGAATGTGAGCCGCAGGCGCTGGCGCAGGCGTTGCTGCCTCTGTTGGCGAACGGTAAAACCAGTCATGCGATGCACGACACGTTCCGGGAATTGCACCAGCAGATCCGTTGCAATGCGGATGAGCAGGCGGCAGATGCAGTTCTGGAGTTAGCACAATGATTGAATTTGTTTATCCACATACGCATTTGGTGGCGGGTGTGGATGAAGTAGGACGTGGTCCATTGGTTGGCGCGGTAGTGACTGCCGCCGTTATTCTTGACCCGGCACGTCCGATAGTGGGTCTTAATGACTCCAAAAAATTGTCGGAAAAGCGTCGACTGGCGCTTTTTGATGAAATCAAAGATAAAGCGTTAAGCTGGAGCCTGGGGCGTGCGGAACCGCATGAAATCGATGAACTGAACATTCTGCACGCCACGATGCTGGCAATGCAGCGTGCGGTTGCAGGTTTGCATATTGCGCCGGAATACGTCCTGATCGATGGAAACCGCTGCCCGACATTGCCGGTACCGTCGATGGCGGTGGTAAAAGGTGACAGCCGCGTTGCGGAAATCAGCGCAGCGTCCATCTTGGCGAAAGTGACGCGCGATGCTGAAATGGCCGAGCTGGATAAGGTTTTTCCGCAGTATGGGTTTGCCCAGCACAAAGGTTATCCAACCGCTTTTCATCTGGCTGCGCTCGCTGAGCATGGTGCAATTGAGCACCATCGTCGCAGTTTTGCTCCTGTCAAACGCGCACTGGGACTCACGTCCTGATTCTTGTGTTAAAGGAATCTGAAGATGTCTGAACCTCGTTTCGTCCACCTGCGGGTGCACAGCGACTACTCCATGATCGATGGGCTGGCGAAAACCGGGCCGCTGGTGAAAAAGGCGGCCGCGTTGGGTATGCCTGCGCTGGCGATCACCGATTTTACCAACCTGTGTGGTCTGGTGAAGTTTTACGGAGCGGGTCATGGCGCAGGTATTAAGCCGATTGTTGGCGCAGATTTTCATGTCCGTAACGAACTGTTGGGCGATGAACTCACGCAGCTCACCGTGCTGGCCGCAAACAATACCGGCTATCAGAATCTGACGTTGTTGATATCGAAAGCCTATCAGCGTGGCTATGGCGCAGAAGGGCCGGTGATCGACAGAGACTGGCTGGTTGAGCTAAAAGAAGGGTTAATCTTGCTTTCCGGCGGCCGGATGGGTGACGTCGGACGCAGTCTGTTGCGTGGGAACAGCGCACTGGTCGACGAGTGCGTGGCGTTTTATGAAGAGCATTTCCCTGATTGCTACTTCCTTGAGCTGATCCGTACCGGTCGACAGGATGAAGAAAATTACCTGCATGCTGCAGTAGCGCTGGCCGAAACACGCGGCCTGCCGGTGGTCGCGACCAACGATGTTCGCTTCCTTGAAACCGGTGATTTTGACGCGCATGAAATCCGCGTAGCAATCCACGACGGATTCACCCTTGATGATCCAAAACGCCCGCGTAACTATTCGCCGCAGCAGTATATGCGCAGCGAAGAGGAGATGTGCGAGCTGTTCTCCGATATCCCGGAGGCGCTGGAAAACACCGTCGAGATTGCCAAACGTTGCAACGTGACGGTGCGCCTGGGCGAATACTTCCTGCCGCAGTTCCCGACCGGCGACATGACCACCGAGGATTTCCTCGTCGCGAAATCGCGTGAAGGCCTGGAAGAACGCCTGGAATTTTTGTTCCCCGATCCTGAAGTCCGTGCGCAGAAGCGCCCGCCTTATGATGAGCGTCTGGAAGTTGAACTTAAAGTTATCAACCAGATGGGCTTCCCGGGCTACTTCCTGATCGTAATGGAATTTATCCAGTGGTCGAAAGATAACGGTGTACCGGTAGGCCCAGGCCGTGGCTCCGGTGCGGGATCGCTGGTGGCCTACGCGTTAAAAATTACCGACCTTGACCCGCTGGAATTTGACCTGCTGTTCGAACGTTTCCTGAACCCGGAACGCGTCTCAATGCCCGATTTCGACGTTGACTTCTGTATGGAGAAACGCGACCAGGTCATTGAACACGTCGCGGAAATGTATGGGCGCGATGCGGTTTCGCAGATTATTACCTTCGGTACCATGGCGGCGAAAGCGGTTATCCGCGATGTGGGTCGAGTACTGGGTCACCCGTATGGTTTCGTGGATCGTATTTCGAAACTGGTGCCGCCCGATCCGGGCATGACGCTGGCCAAAGCCTTTGAAGCCGAACCTCAACTGCCGGAAATCTATGAGGCAGATGAAGAGGTTAGAGCGCTTATTGATATGGCGCGCAAGCTGGAAGGCGTCACGCGTAACGCGGGTAAACACGCCGGTGGTGTGGTTATCGCTCCGACCAAAATTACTGATTTTGCACCGCTGTACTGTGATGAGCAGGGACTGCACCCGGTTACCCAGTTTGATAAGAACGACGTGGAATACGCCGGCCTGGTGAAGTTCGACTTCCTCGGTCTGCGCACGCTCACCATCATCAACTGGGCGCTGGAGATGATCAACGCGCGGCGTGAGAAGAACGGCGAACCGCCGCTGGATATCGCCGCGATTCCGCTGGACGATAAGAAAAGTTTTGACATGCTGCAACGCTCGGAGACAACAGCCGTCTTCCAGCTTGAATCCCGCGGTATGAAAGATCTTATCAAGCGACTGCAGCCCGACTGCTTCGAAGATATGATAGCCCTGGTGGCACTGTTCCGCCCCGGTCCGCTACAGTCGGGGATGGTAGATAACTTTATCGATCGTAAGCATGGTCGCGAAGAGATTTCCTATCCGGATGTACAATGGCAGCATGAGTGTCTGAAACCGGTACTGGAGCCGACCTACGGCATTATCCTGTATCAGGAACAGGTCATGCAGATTGCCCAGGAGCTGTCTGGGTATACCCTTGGCGGCGCGGATATGCTGCGTCGTGCGATGGGTAAGAAAAAACCGGAAGAGATGGCCAAGCAGCGCGGCACCTTTGAAGAAGGGGCGAAGAAGCGTGGTGTAGACGGCGAGCTGGCGATGAAAATCTTTGACCTGGTGGAAAAATTCGCCGGTTATGGATTTAACAAATCGCACTCCGCCGCCTATGCGCTGGTCTCTTACCAGACGCTGTGGCTGAAGGCGCATTACCCTGCTGAGTTTATGGCGGCGGTGATGACGGCCGATATGGATAACACCGAGAAAGTGGTGGGATTGGTGGATGAATGCTGGCGTATGGGGCTGAAAATCCTGCCGCCAGATATCAACTCCGGATTGTACCATTTTCACGTTAATGATGATGGCGAGATTGTCTACGGTATCGGCGCGATAAAAGGCGTGGGTGAGGGGCCAATTGAAGCTATCATTGAGGCGCGTAATAAAGGCGGTTACTTCCGCGAACTGTTTGATCTCTGTGCCCGCACGGATATCAAAAAACTCAACCGCCGGGTGCTGGAAAAGCTGATTATGTCCGGGGCGTTTGACCGCCTGGGGCCGCATCGCGCAGCACTGATGAACTCACTGAACGATGCGCTTAAAGCCGCCGATCAACATGCGAAAGCGGAAGCTATCGGTCAGGCTGATATGTTTGGCGTACTGGCGGAAGAGCCGGAACAAATTGAGCAATCCTATGCCAGCTGCCAGCCGTGGCCGGAGCAGGTGGTACTGGACGGCGAGCGTGAAACGTTAGGGCTTTACCTGACGGGACACCCTATCAACCAGTATTTAAAAGAAATTGAGCGCTATGTCGGAGGCTACAGGCTGAAAGACATGCATCCGACAGAACGTGGTAAAGTTACCACGGCTGCGGGGCTCGTCATTGCTGCGCGGGTAATGGTCACCAAGCGCGGCAATCGTATCGGCATCTGTACACTGGATGACCGTTCCGGGCGTCTGGAAGTGATGTTATTTACCGATGCCCTGGATAAATACCAGCAATTGCTGGAAAAAGACCGCATACTTATCGTCAGCGGACAGGTCAGCTTTGATGACTTCAGCGGTGGGCTTAAAATGATGGCCCGTGAAGTCATGGATATTGACGAAGCCCGGGAAAAATATGCTCGCGGGCTTGCTATCTCGCTGACGGACAGGCAAATTGATGACCAGCTTTTAAACCGACTCCGTCAGTCTCTGGAACCCCACCGCTCGGGGACAATTCCAGTACATCTCTACTATCAGAGGGCGGATGCACGAGCACGATTGCGTTTTGGCGCAACGTGGCGTGTCTCTCCGAGCGATCGTTTGTTAAACGATCTCCGTGGCCTTATTGGTTCGGAGCAGGTGGAACTGGAGTTTGACTAATACAGGAATACTATGAGTCTGAATTTCCTTGATTTTGAACAGCCGATTGCAGAGCTGGAAGCAAAAATCGATTCTCTGACTGCGGTTAGCCGTCAGGATGAGAAACTGGATATTAACATCGATGAAGAAGTGCATCGTCTGCGTGAAAAAAGCGTAGAACTGACGCGTAAAATCTTCGCCGATCTTGGCGCATGGCAGGTAGCCCAGCTGGCTCGCCATCCACAGCGTCCATACACCCTGGATTATGTCCGCCTGGCGTTTGATGAATTTGATGAGCTGGCGGGCGATCGTGCCTATGCGGATGACAAGGCTATTGTCGGCGGCATCGCGCGTCTGGATGGCCGTCCGGTGATGATCATCGGTCATCAGAAAGGCCGTGAGACCAAAGAGAAAATTCGTCGTAACTTCGGCATGCCAGCGCCGGAAGGCTATCGCAAAGCGCTGCGTCTGATGGAAATGGCTGAACGTTTCAATATGCCGATCATTACCTTCATCGACACTCCTGGAGCATATCCGGGCGTGGGCGCGGAAGAGCGTGGACAGTCTGAAGCGATTGCGCGCAACCTGCGTGAAATGTCACGTCTGAGCGTGCCGGTTATCTGTACCGTTATCGGTGAAGGTGGCTCCGGTGGCGCACTGGCGATCGGTGTGGGGGATAAAGTGAATATGCTGCAATACAGCACTTATTCCGTTATCTCCCCGGAAGGTTGTGCTTCTATTCTGTGGAAAAGTGCAGACAAAGCCCCGCTGGCTGCAGAAGCGATGGGGATTATCGCACCGCGTCTGAAAGAACTGAAACTTATCGACTCTATCATCCCGGAGCCGCTGGGGGGGGCACACCGCAACCCGGAAGTGATGGCTGCATCACTGAAAGCACAGCTGTTGGCCGATCTTGCCGATCTTGACGTGTTAAGCAAAGATGATTTGAAAAACCGTCGTTATCAGCGTCTGATGAGCTACGGTTACGCGTAAACTGCATTTATTCTGAAAAGGGCCACAACGTTGTGGCCCTTTTTTTTACCTGTGGTTTGACCAGGCTATGCTTAACTAAGGTTTTTCCAGGAGGAACGCATGAATATCATTGCCATCATGGGACCGCATGGCGTCTTTTACAAAGATGAGCCCATCAAGGAACTTGAACGTGCGCTGCAGCAGCAGGGATTTCAGATTATCTGGCCGCAGAATAGCGTCGACCTGCTGAAGTTTATCGAGCATAACCCGCGAATTTGCGGCGTCATTTTTGACTGGGATGAATACAGTCTGGATTTGTGTAGCGACATCAATCAGCTTAACGAATACCTCCCACTTTATGCCTTTATTAATACCCATTCGACGATGGATGTCAGCGCACACGATCTGCGCATGGCGCTGTGGTTCTTTGAGTACGCATTGGGTCAGTCTGACGATATTGCTACGCGTATTCGCCAGTACACCAATGAATATCTCGACAACATTACGCCACCCTTTACCAAAGCGCTGTTTACCTATGTAAAGGAAGGAAAGTATACCTTCTGCACGCCCGGACACATGGCGGGAACGGCGTATCAGAAAAGTCCGGTCGGCTGCCTGTTCTATGATTTCTTTGGCGGCAATACGCTTAAGGCTGATGTCTCCATTTCGGTGACTGAGCTGGGATCGCTGCTCGACCATACCGGTCCGCATCTGGAAGCGGAGGAGTACATTGCGCGCACGTTTGGCGCCGAGCAGAGCTATATGGTGACCAACGGCACCTCGACGTCGAACAAGATTGTCGGCATGTATGCCGCACCTTCGGGAAGTACGCTACTGATTGACCGCAACTGCCATAAGTCGCTGGCGCATTTGCTGATGATGAGCGATGTCGTGCCCGTATGGCTAAAGCCGACGCGCAATGCGCTGGGGATCCTCGGCGGTATACCCCGTCGGGAATTCACTCGCGAAAGCATCGAACGCAAGGTAGAAGAGATCCCTCAGGCGCAATGGCCGATGCATGCGGTAATTACTAACTCAACTTACGACGGCTTGCTCTACAACACTAACTGGATCAAGCAAACTCTGGATGTGCCCTCTATCCATTTTGATTCGGCCTGGGTGCCGTATACCCATTTTCATCCGATCTATCAGGGGAAAAGCGGGATGAGCGGCGAGCGGGTGCCGGGGAAAGTGATTTTTGAAACCCAGTCCACCCACAAGATGCTGGCGGCGTTGTCACAAGCTTCGCTGATCCACATTAAGGGCGACTACGATGAAGAGACGTTCAACGAAGCCTTTATGATGCACACCTCCACGTCGCCGAGCTACCCGATAGTGGCGTCGATAGAAACGGCGGCGGCAATGCTACGCGGGAATTCAGGCAAGCGCCTGATCAATCGTTCGGTTGAGAGGGCGCTGCATTTCCGTAAAGAAGTCCAGCGGCTGCGTGAAGAATCTGACGGCTGGTTCTTTGATATTTGGCAACCGGAAAAGGTAGATGAAGCAGAGTGCTGGCCGGTAGCACCTGGTGAAGACTGGCATGGCTTTGTCGATGCTGACGCCGACCACATGTTCCTCGACCCGGTGAAAGTGACCATTCTGACGCCAGGGATGGATGAGCAGGGAAATATGAGCGAAGAGGGGATCCCCGCTGCGCTGGTGGCGAAATTCCTTGATGAACGCGGTGTCGTCGTGGAGAAAACAGGCCCGTATAATCTGTTGTTCCTGTTCAGTATTGGTATTGATAAAACCCGGGCGATGGGGCTGCTGCGCGGCCTGACGGAATTTAAACGTTCATACGACCTGAATTTACGCGTGAAAAATATGCTGCCGGATCTGTATGCTGAGGATCCCGATTTTTATCGCACTATGCGCATTCAGGATCTGGCTCAGGGAATCCATCAATTGATCCGCCAGCACGATCTCTCCGGGCTGATGCTGCGGGCATTCGACACGTTGCCGGAAATGAAAATGACGCCTCATCAGGCCTGGCAGCGGCAAATTAAAGGTGACGTCGAGACAGTCACTCTTGATCAACTGGTGGGGCGCGTTTCCGCCAATATGATCCTGCCTTATCCTCCAGGTGTCCCGCTGCTGATGCCCGGAGAAATGATCACAGAAAAAAGCCGGTCAGTACTCGATTTCCTGCTGATGCTGTGCTCGGTGGGGCAGCGCTACCCTGGATTTGAAACTGACATTCATGGGGCTAAGTTGGGTGAGGACGGCGTGTATCGTGTGAGAGTCCTAAAAATGGCATAACGACTTGCCGGAACCCGTTGCGCACGAGTAACGTGCTGAGAGTAAAATTAAAGAGGCGAAGAACATGCTGGGGTTAAAACAGGTTCACCATATTGCCATTATTGCGACGGACTACAGGGCCAGTAAGGCATTTTACTGCGATGTATTAGGCTTCACGTTAATGAGTGAAGCCTACCGGGAAGAACGCGACTCCTGGAAAGGCGATCTGGCGCTGAACGGCCAGTACGTGATTGAGCTGTTTTCTTTTCCTTTCCCGCCGTGCCGCCCGAGCCGACCGGAAGCCTGTGGTTTACGCCATCTGGCGTTCAGCGTCGAGGATGTGGAGAAGTCGATTGCTTATCTGGAGGCCCATCATGTGAAATGCGAGCCGGTACGCATCGATCCGTTTACCAGCAAACGTTTTACGTTTTTTAACGATCCAGACGGATTACCGCTTGAACTGTACGAGCTGTAAGGCTTGTCATTGTGGCGTTAGCCCGGTAACGTGCCGGGCAATGCCATTGTAAGCAACCATCATGACGACACTCACGCTGAACACTTCACTTCTGAACACTAACGCGATCCTCGTTGCCTTTAGCGGCGGCCTCGACTCTACCGTACTACTGCATCAGTTGGTGCTGTGGCGAGCGCAGCATCCTGATGTCACCCTACGCGCAATCCATATTCATCACGGATTAAGCCCGCACGCAGACAGTTGGGTACAGCACTGTGAGTCGGTATGTGCGCAGTGGCAGGTGCCGCTGGTGGTTGAACGGGTCCATCTTGAGGATGATGGCCTGGGCATCGAAGCGCAGGCGCGACGCGCGCGCTATCAGGCATTTGCGCAGATCTTACTCCCGGGCGAGGTGCTGATGACCGCCCAGCATCTCGATGACCAGTGTGAAACATTCCTGCTGGCGCTTAAGCGCGGCAGTGGTCCCGCCGGACTATCCGCCATGGGAGAAAGCTCACCGTTTGCCGGAACTCAATTGATTCGACCGTTGCTGGCGCAAACGCGAGAAGCGCTTGAAGCATGGGCGCGACAGCATGAATTATGCTGGATAGAAGATGAAAGCAATCAGGATGATACCTACGATCGCAATTTTCTCAGATTGCGCGTTACCCCATTACTCCAACAGCGCTGGCCGCACTTCGCACAAGCCACTGCTCGCAGCGCCGCGCTGTGCGCTGAGCAGGAGAGCTTACTGGATGAATTGCTGGCCAGCGATTTAGCCAGGTGCGTCACATCCCATGACACACTGTTGCTGGCGCCGTTAATGGTGATGAGCAACGTGCGGCGTGCCGCTCTGCTTCGCCGTTGGCTGGCGGGATTAAATGCGCCGATGCCTTCCCGTGATGCGTTAGAACGTATCTGGCAGGAAGTCGCGTTGGCACGTGAAGACGCATCGCCCTGTTTTCGCCTCGGTGAGTATGACGTCCGTCGTTATCAGTCACAGCTGTGGTGGGTGAAGTCGGTTGGCGGTCAAAGTGAAACCGTCATTCCGTGGCAATTCTGGAAAACGCCGTTGGCGCTGCCAGTTGGGTTAGGCTCGGTGCAGCTCATCCCTGCTGGTGAATTGCGTATGCCACAAGCGGATGAAGCCGTCAGCATTCGTTTTAAAGCGCCTGGGTTATTGCATATTGTCGGGCGCAACGGTGGGCGTAAGCTTAAAAAAATCTGGCAGGAGCAGGGGATTCCTCCCTGGCGGCGAGATACGACGCCATTACTGTTTTACGGTGACACGCTGATTGCGGCAGCAGGGGTTTTCGTGACACATGAAGGGCTGGCAAAAGGTGAAGAAGGGGTGAGTCTGGTGTGGCGTGCCTGATGGCGCGGCGCTTATCAGGCCTACGTATCGTATGGAAAGTAGGCCGGATAAGGTGCAAGAAAGGTTAAGATTCGCTGACCACCACGGTACCGATTTGTGGGTGACTGAAACTGGCAATTTTGTCGAGGCGAAGCTCACGGGTTTCACCCGAGACATCGGCGACCAGATATTCCACATTTTTGCGGGAAACCAGGTCATTTGCTTTTGCCTGTAGAACTTCGCCATCTTTGAGCGTCAGCGTCAGTAACAAATGGTGCTGGCAGGCGAGTTCAAGATTGTCGTAATCATCACAGTTGATGGGTTGATACGTTTCATTCATTGACATAATCGCTCACCAGTAAGTTCGCGGCAGCATAGGCCGCCTTTTCCCTGACCGACTCTGAAAGGGCGCTGTCTGCCGCCACTTCATTAAGTACCTTCAATACGCAACCCAGCGCATCCGGGACATACCCTAAGTCTCCGCTGGCGATTTCCGCGTACCGCTTGCGTATTAACTCACAATATTTTTCCACATGCCCTCCTGTCAGCACTCTGACTTAACCGTGGATGCAAGTCTAAGCCTACGAAGATAAACTCTGTTTAGCAAGGTGACTATACCATACTCATTCAAGCAATATCAGCGCCTTGATAGACGGTACACACGTTAGTCGTTAGCAGCCTTTTGCCGCCGTTTTCGCTACAATGTGCGCCTGATTCGAAAGGAGTTCTCTCATGGCGCTTAAAGCGACAATTTATAAAGCCGTTGTCAACGTCGCGGATCTTGACCGCAACCAGTTTCTTGACGCGGCCTTGACGCTGGCGCGTCACCCTTCAGAAACCCAGGAACGCATGATGCTGCGTCTGCTGGCCTGGATTAAATATGCCGATGAACGGCTGCAGTTCACGCGTGGTTTAAGCGCTGAAGACGAACCCGAAGCATGGTTGCGCAACGACCATCTGGGTATCGATCTTTGGATTGAACTGGGCCTACCGGATGAGCGCCGTATTAAGAAAGCCTGCACCCAGTCCGGTGAGGTAGCCCTGTTTGCTTACAACAGTCGAGCTGCCCAGATCTGGTGGCAGCAAAACCAGAGCAAGTGTGCGCAGTTTAAAAATCTTACCGTGTGGTATCTGGATGATGAACAACTGGCACAACTGAGTGACTTTGCCGGTCGTACAATGGCACTACAGGCGACTATTCAGGATGGCGCTATCTGGCTGTCCGATTCTCAGAATAATCTGGAAATTCACCTGACCGCGTGGCAGCCGCGTTCATGATCGTTATCTCCCGAAATGTCTCTATCCCAGATAACGAGCTAGAAATCACGGCGATTCGGGCACAGGGCGCGGGCGGTCAGCACGTTAATAAGACCTCGACGGCTATCCATTTGCGCTTTGACATTCGGGCCTCTGGGCTGCCAGAGTATTATAAGGAACGCCTGTTGGCTGCCAGTCATCATCTGATTACCGGCGATGGCGTGATTATCATTAAGGCGCAGGAATACCGTAGCCAGGAGCTAAATCGGGAAGCGGCAATCTCCCGGCTGGTAGCGGTGATAAAAGAATTAACCGCGGTGCAAAAAAGCCGGCAGGCAACTCGCCCTACGCGCGCCTCGAAAGAGCGCAGGTTGTCATCGAAGGCGCAAAAATCCACAGTGAAGGCACTGCGCGGGAAAGTTCGTCGAACGCAAGACTGACGAGCGGGAATAAAAATTTATAAGGAATTCATAGTGAAAACAGCAATATTGTCCGTAGTCGCTGCATGCACGCTCTTTTCCTTGATCGGCTGTAACAATCGCACTGAGGTCGACGCATTACAGCCAACGCGGGCGGCAGAATTAAAACCGATGCAGCAAAGTTGGCGTGGCATTTTGCCTTGCGCGGACTGCGAAGGGATTGAAACGTCGCTGTTCCTGGAAAAAGACGGCACATGGGTGATGAACGAACGCTACCAGGGCGTACGGGATGAGCCATCCTCCTTTGCGTCTTATGGGAAATGGGCGCGTACTGCCGACAAGCTGGTGCTGACGGATAGTAAAGGTGAAAAATCGTACTACCGGGCAAAAGGCGAGGCGCTGGAAATGCTCGATCGTGAAGGCAATCCGATTGAGTCGCAGTTCAACTACACCCTTCAGCCGGTTTCCGCCAGCTTACCGGTAACGCCAATGCCGATGCGGGGGATGTACTTCTATATGGCTGACGCGGCAATCTTTACCGACTGCGCAACCGGTCAACGGATGCCGGTAGCGAATAACGCTCAGCTTGAACGTGACTATTTAGCCGCGCGCACGGAAAACGGGCAATCTGTATTGCTGACGCTGGAAGCGCATTTCACAATGGAGGCGAACCCGGACACCGGCGAGAAAGTGAAAACGCTGATGGCGGATAAAGAGGCGAAATTTATCCCCGGTAAAGGATGTAATTAATTGATGTAAAAAAGGCCCTGATCGTCAGGGCCTTTTACCGGAATTAGCCTTTAATGGCTTTGACCAGATAGTCGACAATGTCGCCGGTTTTAATCAGCTGTTTCTCGCCGTTACGACGGTATTTGTATTCAATATCATCGTTATCGAGGTTACGGTCGCCGAGCACGATAGTGTGCGGAACACCGATCAGCTCCATATCGGCAAACATCACGCCTGGACGCTCTTTACGATCGTCCATCAGCACTTCGATACCCTGTGCACGCAGTTCTGCGTACAGCTTCTCAGCCAGTTCCTGCACACGGTAGGATTTGTGCATGTTCATTGGCAGAATAGCGACCTGGAACGGTGCGATGGCGTCTGGCCATACAATGCCGCGATCGTCAAAGTTCTGCTCAATAGCGGCAGCAACCACGCGAGTCACCCCGATGCCGTAGCAGCCCATGGTCAGAATCTGATTACGGCCATCTTCACCCTGAACAGCAGCTTTCATCGCTTCAGAATACTTGGTACCCAGTTGGAAGATGTGGCCCACTTCGATACCACGTTTAATCAGCAGTGTGCCTTTGCCATCCGGGCTTGGGTCGCCTGCGACCACGTTACGGATATCTGCCACTTCCGGAGTTGCAACATCACGATCCCAGTTAATACCGAAATAGTGTTTACCATCGATGTTGGCACCAGCAGCGAAATCGCTCATTACTGCAACGGTACGATCGATAACCACGGGAATCGGCATGTTCACCGGACCAAGAGAACCCGGACCTGCTTTCACGACGGCACGGATTTCTTCTTCAGTAGCAAAAGTCAGCGGGCTGGCAACCTGCGGCAGTTTTTCTGCTTTGACTTCGTTCAGTTCGTGATCGCCGCGAACCAGCAGAGCAACCAGCGGGTAGCTGCTGCCTTCAACCGCTTTCACCAGCAGGGTTTTAACGGTTTTTTCGATCGGCAGATTAAACTGTTCAACCAGTTCCGCGATAGTTTTCGCATTCGGTGTGTCAACCAGCGTCATTTCCTGAGTGGCGGCTGCGCGGGGTTCTTTCGGCGCAACGGCTTCAGCAAATTCGATGTTGGCAGCAAAATCGGAACTGTCGGAGAATACAACGTCATCTTCGCCGCTCTGTGCCAGTACCTGGAATTCATGAGAAGCGCTACCGCCGATAGAGCCGGTATCAGCCTGTACTGCACGGAAATCCAGACCCATACGGCTGAAGATTTTGCTGTATGCGGCATACATGGCGTCGTAGGTTTCCTGCAGAGATTCCTGAGAGGTGTGGAAAGAATAGGCATCTTTCATCAGGAATTCGCGGGAACGCATCACGCCGAATCGTGGGCGAACTTCGTCACGGAATTTCGTCTGGATCTGATAGAAGTTCAGCGGCAGCTGTTTGTAAGAGCTTAACTCATTACGGATCAGGTCGGTGATGACTTCTTCATGCGTTGGGCCGAGTACGAATGAACGATCGCCACGGTCTGCGATACGCAGCAGTTCCGGGCCGTACTGTTCCCAACGACCGCTCTCTTCCCACAGTTCAGAAGGCTGAACGACCGGCATCAACACCTCGATCGCACCGGCGTTGTTCATTTCTTCACGCACGATGTTTTCGACTTTTTTCAGGACGCGCACGCCGGTCGGCAGCCAGGTGTATAACCCGGAGGCCAGCTTGCGGATCATCCCGGCGCGCAGCATCAGCTGGTGGCTGATGACTTCGGCGTCGGCAGGTGTCTCCTTCAGAGTGGAGAGCAGATATTGGCTAGTACGCATGTTGTTACGGTTCCAGTTGAACGATCGAACAGGCTGGATGCCAGCCTGACACAAAAAAAGTGGTTTAGTTTACCAGCGAGAAAGGGATGTCAAAAGAGAAGGGCACGAAATTAGCGGGGTTCAAGCGCAAAGACTTCAAAACCTTCTTCTGTTACGCGCCAGCGCACGTTGAAATCGTGTAGCCAGACGGCATACGTTTTGCCTGTCTCTTCACCCTTACGATACGCAGGACGTGGGTCCTGCGCCAGTACTTCGCCGATAAATGTTTTCAGCAATGGATAACGTTTTTCCAGCGTCAGAAGCTGTTGTTCAACCTCTGTAGTGAAACTTACCGCCATTTCAGCAACCGGCGCATGCTGCGCGTAGCTGGCAGTGGCGTCAGGCAGTGCTTCTGCAAATGGCAGATAAGGTTTGATGTCGACCACTGGCGTTCCGTCGACCAGGTCCAGGCTACCCAGTTTCAGAATGACGCTCTCTTTGTGGCAGACAATTTCTTTTAACGCAACCAGCGACATGCCGATAGGATTAGGACGGAAGGTCGAGCGCGTGGCAAAGACGCCCATTCTGGCGTTACCGCCAAGACGGGGAGGGCGCACGGTTGGACGCCATCCACCTTCCATTGTCTGGTGAAAAACAAAAATCACCCACAAATGGCTGAATGCTTCCAGGCCGCGAACGGCATCGGCCTGGTTATAGGGCGCGAGCAAATGCAGTTCGCCGTTGGCGCTTTTCACCAGACCCGGCTGGCGTGGCACAGCGAACTTTTCTTTATAAGGAGAGCGGATAACGCCTATTTGCTCGAACTGAAAATGACTCATTTAGACGAAATGTTCAGGGCAGAACCGATGCAAACTGCCTGACGATAGCAGCCCGGCGTCCCGCTGGTAACTTCGCAGCTGTGCAGCAATACCGCATTGGCTTTCATTTTGGATGCGTTTATCTGCATGCGTTTGCGTGCGGTTGGGATACTCGGAGGTGAATCCTGGTTTGATGCCTGGCAGGACTCTCCGCTCACTTCGCCAAGATCGCGGAATGGTTTACCGACCAGATCTTCTGCATTGGTGATAATTCTGACCGGCGTCGCGCGCGGTGCTTTTGGTTTTTCCGGCTCCGCTTTTGGCGGGGTAGCGGTGCTTTGAACGGGTTCAACAGGGGATCTGCTTAACATAGAACAGCCGCTCAGCATGAGTGCTACTAAACAGATCGGTAAAGCACGCATAATATTTCCTCAATGAATGATCTAAACGTCAGATATTGAATCAGGTGCTTGCATAAATGACAAGACGGGCAAGCGCCCGTCCTGATGATATTACAGATTGTGAAAACAGCCTAAAATTACCAGCCTTTAACAGCACCGCCGTTGAAGACTTTGTTTGCCGCTTCGTAAACTTCGTCTGACTGGTATGCTTCAACGAATTTCTTCACGTTCTCAGCGTCTTTATTGTCTTCACGCGTCACGATCAGGTTTACGTATGGGGAATCTTTATCTTCAACAAAGATACCGTCTTTTGCCGGAGTCAGGCCGATCTGGCTGGCATAGGTGGTGTTGATGACTGCCAGCGCGATTTGCGCGTCATCCAGTGAGCGTGGCAACTGCGGCGCTTCCAGTTCAACCAGCTTCAGGTTTTTCGGGTTTTCAATCACGTCCAGCGCGGTCGGCAGCAGGCCAACGCCATCTTTCAGTTTAATCAAACCGACTTTCTGCAGCAGCAGCAGGGAACGGCCGAGGTTAGTCGGGTCGTTTGGAATCGCGACCTGTGAACCGTCCTGCAGTTCATCCAGTGATTTGATTTTTTTGGAATAGCCCGCAATCGGGTAAACAAAGGTATTACCTACGGCAACCAGTTTGTAACCACGATCTTTGATCTGCTGATCCAGGTACGGTTTGTGCTGGAAGGCGTTAGCATCGATATCTCCTTTGCTCAGCGCTTCATTGGGCAGGACATAATCGTTGAACGTTACCAATTCAACATCCAGACCGTATTTTTCTTTAGCCACTTTCTGGGCGACCTCAGCAACCTGCTGCTCTGCGCCAACAATAACGCCCACTTTGATGTGGTTAGGATCTTTTTCATCCTGGCCACAACCCACAAGTGCCAGAGAACCGATCAGGGCTCCAACTGCCGCAAAGGTTTTGAATTTGAACGCCATGCTTATTTCCTTTTCTTAATGAGTTTTTAGTGTTGTGTGTAACGTTATTTGTGCGTGACTGCCCGGACGATGCGATCGCCGGATAACTGAATTAAATAAACCAGAACGACGAGCAATACCAGCACTGTATTCATTACGGTAGCGTTATACCCAATGTAACCATACTGATAGCCAATCTGGCCAAGACCACCGGCACCGACAGCACCGCCCATCGCCGAGTAACCAACCAGCGTGATGAGGGTGATGGTGGCCGCATTGACCAGTCCTGGCAGCGCTTCTGGCAGTAATACCTTACGAACAATCTGCAGCGGCGTAGCGCCCATTGCACGCGAGGCTTCAATCAGCCCGGTCGGGATTTCCAGCAGGGCGTTTTCCACCATACGAGCAATAAATGGCGCGGCGCCGACGGTCAGCGGGACGATAGCGGCCTGCAGCCCGATAGAGGTGCCAACAATCATGCGGGTGAATGGAATCATCCACACCAGCAAAATAATGAACGGGATGGAACGGAAAATGTTAACCAGCGCAGAAAGCGTGCGGTACAACTTTGCGTTCTCAATGATTTGTCCTGGACGCGTCACATACAGCAGTACGCCAACGGGCAGGCCAATCACAAAGCCAAAAAAGCCGGACACAAAGGTCATTGCCAGCGTTTCCCATACGCCGCGAACCAGCAGCCAAATCATCGGCTCAGACATAACCCAGTACCTCTACTTTTACGTGGTGTTCCTGCAACCAGCTAATGGCTGCTTGTGTATCTTCTTGTGTACCGTGCATTTCAGTCAGCATGATGCCGAACTTCACGCCGCCGGCGTAATCCATCTGTGCGCTGATAATGTTGTTATTCACGTTAAAGCGACGGGCCGTCTCAGAGAGTAGCGGTGCATCGACCGAATGACCGGTGAATTCCATACGCAACATCGGCACGCTGTCGGCTTGCGGCTCTGCTTTTAAACGTTCCTGATAATCTTCCGGAATATCCAGGTGCAGCGTGGACTGGATAAACTTCTGCGCCAGTGGGGTTTTGGGGTGTGAGAACACTTCGCTGACGGTGTCCTGCTCAATCAGTTCACCATTACTGATGACCGCCACGCAGTCACAAATGCGTTTTACAACGTCCATCTCATGGGTAATCAGCAGAATGGTGAGTCCCAGGCGACGGTTAATGTCTTTCAACAATTCCAGAATCGAGCGGGTTGTTGCTGGGTCAAGGGCGCTGGTGGCTTCATCGCACAGCAGTACTTTGGGATTGCTTGCCAGAGCACGGGCGATCGCCACACGCTGTTTTTGTCCACCGGAAAGGTTGGCCGGGTAGCTGTCGTGCTTGTCGCCAAGACCGACTAAATCCAGCAGCTCTGTTACACGGCGTTTAATCTCTTCTTTTGGTGTGTTATCCAGTTCCAGCGGCAGCGCAACGTTGCCAAACACGGTGCGGGAAGAGAGCAGGTTAAAGTGTTGGAAAATCATGCCGATTTGACGGCGAGCTTTGGTCAGCTCTGACTCGGAAAGCGTCGTGAGTTCCTGACCGCCGACCTGGACGCTGCCTTCGGTTGGGCGTTCAAGTAAGTTTACGCAGCGGATGAGCGTACTTTTACCTGCACCGGAGGCGCCAATGACGCCATAAATCTGCCCGGCAGGAACGTGCAGGCTGACATTATTAAGCGCCTGAATGGTGCGAGTCCCCTGCTGGAACACTTTGGTGATATTCGAAAGTTTAATCATTGGTTATTTATTATCGTAATTAAGTTAGCCGTGGCATTTTCGTCTGTCTGGGACGGTCGAAGTCGTCAACAAGATGGATGTTAAGGCATCCAGACGTCTAAATCAATCTAGCTTTGCACGATGAGCACTTTCTTGCCCGCCGAAACATGCGATACTAGAGCCACATGCCTTATTCAGGAGCTATAAAAGGTGGCAAAGACTGTACCCGCAATTTTTCTCGACCGTGACGGCACTATTAATGTGGACCACGGTTACGTCCATGAGATCGACGAGTTCGAATTTATCGACGGCGTCATTGATGCTATGCGTGAACTTAAAAAGATGGGTTATGCGCTGATTGTCGTGACGAACCAGTCTGGTATTGCCCGTGGCAAATTTACCGAGGCACAATTCGAAACGTTGACTGAATGGATGGATTGGTCATTGGCCGATCGCGATGTTGATCTGGATGGTATCTATTATTGTCCTCATCATCCGCAGGGCACAGTCGAAGAGTACCGCCAGGTCTGCGACTGCCGTAAACCGCATCCGGGCATGTTGATCTCCGCCCGAGACTTTCTGCACATCGATATGGCTGCTTCTTATATGGTGGGCGACAAAATAGAAGATATGCAGGCGGCGACAGCTGCAAATGTAGGAACGAAGGTATTAGTGCGCACAGGCAAGCCAGTCACTCCGGAAGCAGAAAATGCGGCAGATTTAGTGCTAAATAGTCTGGCGGACCTGCCAATGGCGATAAAAAAGAAGCAAAAGTAAGCGTTATGGATAAAAGGTGAGCGGTTGAAACAAAAATGCATTTTTCCGCTTGTCTTCCTGAGTCGACTCCCTATAATGCGCCTCCATCGACACGGCGGATGTGAATCACTTCACACAAACAGCCGGTCCGGTTGAAGAGAAAAATCCTGAAATTCAGGGTTGACTCTGAAAGAGGAAAGCGTAATATACGCCACCTCGCGACAGAGCGCTAAAGCGCGTCGCAACTGCTCTTTAACAATTTATCAGACAATCTGTGTGGGCACTCGAAGATACGGATTCTTAACGTCGCAAGACGAAAAATGAATACCAAGTCTCTGAGTGAACACGTAATTCATTACGAAGTTTAATTCACGAGCATCAAACTTAAATTGAAGAGTTTGATCATGGCTCAGATTGAACGCTGGCGGCAGGCCTAACACATGCAAGTCGAACGGTAGCACAGAGGAGCTTGCTCCTTGGGTGACGAGTGGCGGACGGGTGAGTAATGTCTGGGAAACTGCCCGATGGAGGGGGATAACTACTGGAAACGGTAGCTAATACCGCATAACGTCGCAAGACCAAAGAGGGGGACCTTCGGGCCTCTTGCCATCGGATGTGCCCAGATGGGATTAGCTAGTAGGTGGGGTAACGGCTCACCTAGGCGACGATCCCTAGCTGGTCTGAGAGGATGACCAGCCACACTGGAACTGAGACACGGTCCAGACTCCTACGGGAGGCAGCAGTGGGGAATATTGCACAATGGGCGCAAGCCTGATGCAGCCATGCCGCGTGTATGAAGAAGGCCTTCGGGTTGTAAAGTACTTTCAGCGAGGAGGAAGGTGTTGAGGTTAATAACCTCAGCAATTGACGTTACTCGCAGAAGAAGCACCGGCTAACTCCGTGCCAGCAGCCGCGGTAATACGGAGGGTGCAAGCGTTAATCGGAATTACTGGGCGTAAAGCGCACGCAGGCGGTCTGTCAAGTCGGATGTGAAATCCCCGGGCTCAACCTGGGAACTGCATCCGAAACTGGCAGGCTAGAGTCTTGTAGAGGGGGGTAGAATTCCAGGTGTAGCGGTGAAATGCGTAGAGATCTGGAGGAATACCGGTGGCGAAGGCGGCCCCCTGGACAAAGACTGACGCTCAGGTGCGAAAGCGTGGGGAGCAAACAGGATTAGATACCCTGGTAGTCCACGCCGTAAACGATGTCGACTTGGAGGTTGTGCCCTTGAGGCGTGGCTTCCGGAGCTAACGCGTTAAGTCGACCGCCTGGGGAGTACGGCCGCAAGGTTAAAACTCAAATGAATTGACGGGGGCCCGCACAAGCGGTGGAGCATGTGGTTTAATTCGATGCAACGCGAAGAACCTTACCTACTCTTGACATCCACGGAATTTAGCAGAGATGCTTTAGTGCCTTCGGGAACCGTGAGACAGGTGCTGCATGGCTGTCGTCAGCTCGTGTTGTGAAATGTTGGGTTAAGTCCCGCAACGAGCGCAACCCTTATCCTTTGTTGCCAGCGGTCCGGCCGGGAACTCAAAGGAGACTGCCAGTGATAAACTGGAGGAAGGTGGGGATGACGTCAAGTCATCATGGCCCTTACGAGTAGGGCTACACACGTGCTACAATGGCATATACAAAGAGAAGCGACCTCGCGAGAGCAAGCGGACCTCATAAAGTATGTCGTAGTCCGGATTGGAGTCTGCAACTCGACTCCATGAAGTCGGAATCGCTAGTAATCGTGGATCAGAATGCCACGGTGAATACGTTCCCGGGCCTTGTACACACCGCCCGTCACACCATGGGAGTGGGTTGCAAAAGAAGTAGGTAGCTTAACCTTCGGGAGGGCGCTTACCACTTTGTGATTCATGACTGGGGTGAAGTCGTAACAAGGTAACCGTAGGGGAACCTGCGGTTGGATCACCTCCTTACCTTAAAGAAGCGTTCTTTGTAGTGCTCACACAGATTGTCTGATGAAAAGTAAATAGCAAGGCGTCTTGCGATTGAGACTGACACGTCCCCTTCGTCTAGAGGCCCAGGACACCGCCCTTTCACGGCGGTAACAGGGGTTCGAATCCCCTAGGGGACGCCACTTGCTGGTTTGTGTGAGTGAAAGTCGCCGACCCCAATATCTCAAAACTTACCTTCGGGTGACGTTTGAGATATTTGCTCTTTAAAAATCTGGATCAAGCTGAAAATTGAAACGACACACTGTTTCATTTCTCCGTAATAAGAAATGAAAAGCGGTGTGTTCGAGTCTCTCAAATTTTCACAATCAGAAGTGAAACATCTTCGGGTTGTGAGGTTAAGCGACTAAGCGTACACGGTGGATGCCCTGGCAGTCAGAGGCGATGAAGGACGTGCTAATCTGCGATAAGCGTCGGTAAGGTGATATGAACCGTTATAACCGGCGATTTCCGAATGGGGAAACCCAGTGTGTTTCGACACACTATCATTACGTGAATACATAGCGTAATGAAGCGAACCGGGGGAACTGAAACATCTAAGTACCCCGAGGAAAAGAAATCAACCGAGATTCCCCCAGTAGCGGCGAGCGAACGGGGAGCAGCCCAGAGTCTGAATCAGCTTGTGTGTTAGTGGAACGGTCTGGAAAGTCCGACGGTACAGGGTGATAGTCCCGTACACCAAAATGCACAGGTTGTGAACTCGAAGAGTAGGGCGGGACACGTGGTATCCTGTCTGAATATGGGGGGACCATCCTCCAAGGCTAAATACTCCTGACTGACCGATAGTGAACCAGTACCGTGAGGGAAAGGCGAAAAGAACCCCGGCGAGGGGAGTGAAAAAGAACCTGAAACCGTGTACGTACAAGCAGTGGGAGCCTCTTAATGGGGTGACTGCGTACCTTTTGTATAATGGGTCAGCGACTTATATTCTGTAGCAAGGTTAACCGCATAGGGGAGCCGAAGGGAAACCGAGTCTTAACTGGGCGTTAAGTTGCAGGGTATAGACCCGAAACCCGGTGATCTAGCCATGGGCAGGTTGAAGGTTGGGTAACACTAACTGGAGGACCGAACCGACTAATGTTGAAAAATTAGCGGATGACTTGTGGCTGGGGGTGAAAGGCCAATCAAACCGGGAGATAGCTGGTTCTCCCCGAAAGCTATTTAGGTAGCGCCTCGTGAATTCATCTTCGGGGGTAGAGCACTGTTTCGGCTAGGGGGTCATCCCGACTTACCAACCCGATGCAAACTGCGAATACCGAAGAATGTTATCACGGGAGACACACGGCGGGTGCTAACGTCCGTCGTGAAGAGGGAAACAACCCAGACCGCCAGCTAAGGTCCCAAAGTCACAGTTAAGTGGGAAACGATGTGGGAAGGCACAGACAGCCAGGATGTTGGCTTAGAAGCAGCCATCATTTAAAGAAAGCGTAATAGCTCACTGGTCGAGTCGGCCTGCGCGGAAGATGTAACGGGGCTAAACTGTGCACCGAAGCTGCGGCAGCGACACTATGTGTTGTTGGGTAGGGGAGCGTTCTGTAAGCCGTTGAAGGTGTGTCGTGAGGCATGCTGGAGGTATCAGAAGTGCGAATGCTGACATAAGTAACGATAATGCGGGTGAAAAACCCGCACGCCGGAAGACCAAGGGTTCCTGTCCAACGTTAATCGGGGCAGGGTGAGTCGACCCCTAAGGCGAGGCCGAAAGGCGTAGTCGATGGGAAACAGGTTAATATTCCTGTACTTGGTGTTACTGCGAAGGGGGGACGGAGAAGGCTATGTTAGCCGGGCGACGGTTGTCCCGGTTTAAGCATGTAGGCGGAGGTTCCAGGTAAATCCGGTACCTTTTTAACGCTGAGGTGTGATGACGAGGCACTACGGTGCTGAAGTAACAAATGCCCTGCTTCCAGGAAAAGCCTCTAAGCATCAGGTAACACGAAATCGTACCCCAAACCGACACAGGTGGTCAGGTAGAGAATACCAAGGCGCTTGAGAGAACTCGGGTGAAGGAACTAGGCAAAATGGTGCCGTAACTTCGGGAGAAGGCACGCTGATATGTAGGTGAAGCGGTTTACCCGTGGAGCTGAAATCAGTCGAAGATACCAGCTGGCTGCAACTGTTTATTAAAAACACAGCACTGTGCAAACACGAAAGTGGACGTATACGGTGTGACGCCTGCCCGGTGCCGGAAGGTTAATTGATGGGGTTATCCGTAAGGAGAAGCTCTTGATCGAAGCCCCGGTAAACGGCGGCCGTAACTATAACGGTCCTAAGGTAGCGAAATTCCTTGTCGGGTAAGTTCCGACCTGCACGAATGGCGTAATGATGGCCAGGCTGTCTCCACCCGAGACTCAGTGAAATTGAACTCGCTGTGAAGATGCAGTGTACCCGCGGCAAGACGGAAAGACCCCGTGAACCTTTACTATAGCTTGACACTGAACACTGGTCCTTGATGTGTAGGATAGGTGGGAGGCTTTGAAGTGTGGACGCCAGTCTGCATGGAGCCAACCTTGAAATACCACCCTTTAATGGCTGGTGTTCTAACGTGGGCCCGTAATCCGGGTTGCGGACAGTGTCTGGTGGGTAGTTTGACTGGGGCGGTCTCCTCCTAAAGAGTAACGGAGGAGCACGAAGGTTAGCTAATCCTGGTCGGACATCAGGAGGTTAGTGCAAAGGCATAAGCTAGCTTGACTGCGAGAGTGACGGCTCGAGCAGGTGCGAAAGCAGGTCTTAGTGATCCGGTGGTTCTGAATGGAAGGGCCATCGCTCAACGGATAAAAGGTACTCCGGGGATAACAGGCTGATACCGCCCAAGAGTTCATATCGACGGCGGTGTTTGGCACCTCGATGTCGGCTCATCACATCCTGGGGCTGAAGTAGGTCCCAAGGGTATGGCTGTTCGCCATTTAAAGTGGTACGCGAGCTGGGTTTAGAACGTCGTGAGACAGTTCGGTCCCTATCTGCCGTGGGCGCTGGAGAATTGAGGGGGGCTGCTCCTAGTACGAGAGGACCGGAGTGGACGCATCACTGGTGTTCGGGTTGTCATGCCAATGGCATTGCCCGGTAGCTAAATGCGGAAGAGATAAGTGCTGAAAGCATCTAAGCACGAAACTTGCCCCGAGATGAGTTCTCCCTGAGACTATAAGTCTCCTGAAGGAACGTTAAAGACGATGACGTTGATAGGTCGGGTGTGTAAGTGTAGCGATACATTGAGCTAACCGATACTAATGAACCGTGAGGCTTAACCTTACAACGCCGAAGATGTTTTGGCGGAATTGAGACGATTTTCAGCCTGATACAGATTGTAGTACGCAATAGTTTGCGCAGCAGCAAGGCGGCAAGTGAAGCGACGGAAGGAGCATACAGAAGTATGTGACTGAGGTTCGCGAAAGCAGCCAACGCGGCGGGTGCGATAAAGTATTGCGTACAGAGCACAAAGAATTTGCCTGGCGGCTGTAGCGCGGTGGTCCCACCTGACCCCATGCCGAACTCAGAAGTGAAACGCCGTAGCGCCGATGGTAGTGTGGGGTCTCCCCATGCGAGAGTAGGGAACTGCCAGGCATCAAATTGCAGTAAACCGGGATGAAGAATCCGGGTAGTGACAAAGAAATTCGGTGGAGCGGTAGTTCAGTTGGTTAGAATACCTGCCTGTCACGCAGGGGGTCGCGGGTTCGAGTCCCGTCCGTTCCGCCACTTATTAAGAGCCCTGAGCATTTGCTCAGGGCTTTTTCTTTGCCTGTAACTCTATTATTGCTAAATTCGCAAAAATCCTCTGCATTTTTCGCTCTTTTTCTATAAAGAACAGAAGGTCATAATCCCCTCAATTAACAAACATAGTGATTAAAAAGAGGAATTCTATGGCTATCCCTGCATTCGGTTTGGGCACTTTCCGCCTGAAAGACGACGTGGTTATCGCTTCTGTTAAAACAGCTCTTGAGCTGGGTTACCGCGCAGTTGACACTGCTCAAATCTATGATAATGAAGCGGCTGTTGGCCTGGCGATTGCCGAAAGCGGCGTACCGCGTAATGAGTTGTACATCACCACCAAGATCTGGATTGAAAATCTTGGCAAAGATAAGCTGATCCCAAGCCTGAAAGATAGCCTGAAAAAACTGCGCACAGATTATGTTGATCTGACGCTGATCCACTGGCCATCACCAAATGATGCCGTCTCTGTTGAAGAGTTTATGCATGCATTGCTCGAAGCTAAAGAGCAAGGGCTGACTCGTGAAATTGGTATCTCTAATTTCACTATCCCATTGATGGAAAAAGCTATTGCTGCTGTGGGGGCAGAGAATATTGCGACTAACCAGATTGAGTTATCTCCGTATCTGCAAAGCCGTAAGGTTGTTGACTGGGCGAAAGAGCACGATATCCACATCACCTCATACATGACGCTGGCTTACGGTAAGGCGCTGAAAGATGAAGTGATTGCTCGCATTGCGACTAAACATAACGCGACGCCGGCCCAGGTGATTCTGGCATGGGCGATGGGGGAAGGTTACTCTGTGATCCCTTCTTCTACCAAACGTGAAAACCTGGCAAGCAACCTGCTGGCACTGGAACTGCACCTTGATGCGGAAGATAAAGCGGCAATCGCTGCTCTGGATTGCAACGACCGCCTGGTTAGCCCGGAAGGTCTGGCGCCTGAGTGGGATTAATCACCTGACCCTCTGTGCCTTTAACCCTCTTTTACAGCTCCTTCGGGAGCTGTTCTTATATATTCGCTTAAAAAATCGATGAATGCCCGAATACGGGTACTGACGGCACGATCGCTATAATACACCGCGCTGAAAGGCATCTCGACTGGCAGCCGTTTATCCGCCATCAATTCGACCAGCTTACCCTGAGCGATCTCCTTATCAATCATATAATCTGAAAGACAAGCAATACCGTTGCCGTTCAGGCAAAGCTGCTTCAGCGTTTCGCCACTGTTCGAAGACAGGCCGCACTCAACCTCATGTAATTGTCCGTCACTACAGGCAATGGGCCATGTATTGAGCGAAATGGGTTCAGAAAACCCCAGACACAGGTGCCGCTTTAACTCTTCAACAATCTCTGGCTTACCGAAGCGGGCAATATAGTCCGGTGAAGCAATAATCTTGCGGTAGCTGGTAAAGAGTGGACGTGCGCGCAGACTTGAGTCAGTCAAAGCACCGGCACGTATCGCAACATCCACTTTTCGTTCAATAAGATTGATAAATGTCTCTGAGGAAACCAGCGACAACGTCATCTCGGGATAGCGTTCACGGAAAGGTTTGATCAATGGCATCAGGAAATGCAACATCACCGGTGTTGCGGCATCGATACGCAGCAAACCGCGCGGCGTATTACGTGACTCCATGATTTCTGTTTCCGCTGCAGCCATATCCTGCAGTATCTGTTGTACACGCCTGAAGTAGCGTTCACCTTCTTCTGTCAGACTGAGCTGCCGGGTCGTGCGATTAAGCAGACTCACGCCCAGTTTCATCTCCAGCTTTTTTACTGCCCGACTGACTGCGGAATTGGCCTGTCCAAGCTGCTCTGCGGCCCGGCTAAAGCTACCGCTTTCCACGACCGCGACAAAAATTGCCAGTTCTTCGGAGGTTGCTTTCATTTTTGCACCTGAAGCAAAATTATATTGAGATTTTGAATATTTTTGTTATTAAAACATCCCGGCATACTGCCTGTCATCCGATTACTGATGATATGGAGCTATTTATGCCTCTCGCTTTATTTGCACTAACAATAAGTGCCTTCGCTATTGGCACGACTGAATTTGTGATTGTCGGCCTGGTGCCGACCATTGCTGAACAGCTGGCGATCTCTTTACCTTCTGCCGGGATGCTGGTTTCAATCTATGCGTTGGGTGTGGCGATTGGCGCACCGGTACTGACCGCTCTGACCGGACGCCTGCCACGTAAGCAACTATTGGTTGCGCTGATGGTGCTGTTTACGGCCGGTAACTTGCTGGCATGGCAGGCACCTGGTTATACGACATTAATTGTCGCCCGCCTGCTGACAGGCCTGGCACACGGTGTCTTCTTCTCAATTGGTTCTACGATTGCGACGAGCCTGGTGCCAAAAGAGAAAGCCGCTTCTGCCATCGCCATCATGTTTGGTGGTTTAACGGTTGCACTGGTAACAGGGGTGCCTCTGGGGACGTTTATCGGTCAGCACTTTGGCTGGCGCGAGACTTTCCTTGCTGTATCTCTGTTGGGTGTGATTGCGCTGATTAGTAGCCAACTGCTGATCCCGGCCAACATTCCCGGTCGAGCGGCCGCCAGCATTCGCGACCAGGTGAAAGTGCTGACTCATCCTCGTCTGTTGCTGATTTACGCGGTTACGGCATTGGGTTACGGCGGCGTGTTCACGGCATTTACCTTCCTGGCGCCGATGATGCAGGATCTGGCTGGCTTCTCGCCGGCAGCGGTAAGCTGGATCTTACTGGGCTATGGCGTATCGGTCGCTATCGGCAATATCTGGGGAGGTAAGCTGGCGGATAAATATGGTGCTGTCCCGGCGCTGAAATTTATCTTCGCGGCGCTGTTTGTCCTGCTGATGGTCTTTCAACTGACGGCCTCCACGCAATACGCTGCGTTAGTGACGATTCTGGTGATGGGGATCTTCGCCTTCGGCAACGTACCGGGGTTGCAGGTCTACGTGGTACAGAAAGCGGAACAATTTACCCCCAATGCGGTGGATGTGGCATCAGGTCTGAATATTGCTGCGTTTAATATTGGCATTGCGCTTGGTTCTGTAATTGGCGGACAAACGGTAGAGCATTATGGTTTAGCACAGACTCCGTGGATTGGCGCGCTGATTGTTCTGGTCGCTTTTTTACTGATGGGTATCAGCGGCCGCCTGGATAAGCCGGCGCAGGTAGTATTGGGATAAATCATTGATGTAAGTACCCACTTACAAAACAAACTGCAATTGTTCGTTGAAAGTGAGTGCTAAAGTCCCTATAACAGAAGAACCAGTCCGGCTGCGGGCTGGTTGACGTTATAGAGGTTTGAAAGTCTAAAGTGCGAAAAAACACCTATGCCATGCGCTATGTTGCCGGACAGCCCGTTGAGCGGATTTTACCGCCTGGGTCATTTGCGCATATCGGCCAGGCATTACCTGCAGGCGTGCCGTTAAGCAGTGAAGATCGCATTCGCGTGCTGGTATGGAATATTTTTAAACAGCAGCGAGCAGAATGGCAGTCGGTGCTGAAGAATTTTGGCAAAGACGCGCATCTGGTGTTATTGCAGGAAGCACAAACCACGCCTGAACTGGTGCAGTTTGCGACCGCTAACTATCTTGCCGCCGATCAGGTTCCCGCTTTTGTGCTGCCTCAGCATCCCTCTGGCGTCATGACGCTTTCTGCTGCGCATCCGGTCTACTGCTGTCCATTGCGCGAGCGTGAGCCGATTTTACGCCTGGCGAAATCGGCGCTGGTGACGGTGTACCCGTTGCCTGACACTCGGCTATTAATGGTGGTGAATATCCACGCGGTTAACTTTAGCCTTGGCGTTGATGTCTATAGTAAGCAGTTACTTCCTATCGGGGATCAAATCGCCCATCACAGCGGCCCGGTGATTATGGCTGGTGATTTCAATGCCTGGAGTCGTCGACGGATGAATGCGCTGTACCGCTTTGCGCGTGAAATGTCGCTGCGCCAGGTGCGCTTTACCGACGATCAACGCCGCCGCGCGTTTGGTCGTCCTCTCGATTTTGTGTTCTATCGTGGTCTGAACGTGAGTGAGGCCTCTGTGCTGGTCACTCGCGCCTCCGATCACAATCCACTACTCGTTGAATTCAGTCCCGGCAAGCCTGAGCAATAACGGTGTGTCAGGTCTGCCGTAGGGCAGGCCTGTGATGGTTGCCCTTCATATTTCACAACAACCGAAGGACAACACAATGACAACACGCTCCCACCATGACAACGTCGAAAAGCAGTTTGGCTCTCAGGCTAATGCCTATTTAACCAGCACCGTACATGCTACGGGTCGTGATTTACAACGACTGGCGGAAAGGCTGTCTGCTTTTCCACAGGCACGGGTATTGGATATGGGATGTGGAGCGGGGCACGCCAGCTTTGTGGCTGCGCAACACGTCAAGCAGGTGGTGGCCTATGATTTATCGTCACAGATGCTTGAAGTGGTCTCTAAAGCGGCAAAAGACAGAGGTCTGGAAAATATCGCCACACGGCAGGGTTATGCTGAGAGCCTGCCATTTGAAGATGACGTCTTTGATGTGGTGATTAGCCGCTATTCTGCGCATCACTGGCATGATGTCGGCCGTGCGCTGCGGGAAGTGAACCGCGTTCTGAAGCCCGGCGGCGTGCTGATTGTGATGGATGTGATGTCGCCAGGGCATCCGGTCCGTGATATCTGGTTGCAAACTGTCGAGGCATTACGTGATACCTCGCACGTTCGCAACTATTCCAGCGGAGAGTGGTTGTCGTTAATCAATGATGCCAATCTGATTGTCGATGCTTTATTAACCGATCGCCTGCCGCTGGAGTTCAGTTCGTGGGTGGCGAGGATACGCACACCTGCAGTGTTGAGCGACGCGATTCGTGTTTACCAACAAAGTGCTTCTGTTGAAGTGAAAACCTACTTTGCGTTGCAGGAAGATGGCTCGTTTACCAGCGACACGATCATGGTTGAGGCGCATAAAGCGGGATAAATAAAAAAGGCACTGGGGGGAAACCAGTGCCTTCATTTCTACAATGCTATCAGGAGTCCGGCATGCCGTTGTTTTTCACAAACAACGTTAGCTGATCGCCTGGCTGCAGATTGTCCGTATCGTTGTTCCAGCGCATCACATCCTTGATGTTAACCCCGTGACGCTTGGCAATGCTCGACAGAGAGTCACCTTTACGCACACGATAGGTGATGCTATCGCTGTTGTTAGCCAGTCGCTGTGCACTGGTGCCAGCACCCACCGTCAGGCTTTGGCCCACTTTCAGGGATGATCCACGCAGATTATTCCACTGCTGCAGATCCTTCGTGCTCACGCCAAGACGTGCAGCGACGCCAGAAAGCGTATCGCCAGAGCGAACTTTGTAGCTACGGCTGTTCAGCGGCGTATTATCCGCAACCAGCGTTGACTGTACGGCTGCAATTTCGCCTGAAGCCAGAGACTCACGCAGCTTCTCTGCATGCTTCTTTGGCACCATCACATATTGCGGGCCGCTGGCACCCAACGTGGAGCCTTTCACGCCTGCATTGAAGGTCTTCAGCTTGCTGACGGAAATACCCGCCATATCGGCAACCTGAGCCATTTCAACGGGACTGCTCAAGCGAACACGTGCCAACGCACGGCTTTCGTCTGTGGTTGGCAGACGCACGCCATAGCGTTTGCTGTTTTTGAGTATATCGCTCAATGCCAGCATTTTAGGCACATATAGCTTTGTTTCCTGAGGCAATGGTAACGACCAGAAGTCAGTGGGTTTACCACGGGCTTTGTTCGTTTTAATCGCCTTCATGACACGACCTTCACCGCTATTATAAGCAGCTACGGTCAGCAGCCAGTCGCCATCAAACATCTTGTTCAGACGCTGCATCATGTCCAGTGCGGCGGTGGTGGAAGCCACAACGTCGCGACGTGCATCATAATTGCGGGTCTGTTTTAAACCATAATTGCGCCCCGTGCTCGGAATGATCTGCCAAATACCTGCGGCATTGGCGCCAGACGTTGCGTGAGGATCAAAAGCGCTCTCCACTATGGGTAGTAGTACCAGTTCCATTGGCATGTTACGTTTCTTAACCTGCCCGGCTATCCAGTACATATACGGCTCTGCCCGTAAAGTTACATCGTGGAGATAGCTCTTATTACGTAAATACTTCTGTTTCTGTTCGCGAATCCGGTTGTTTTCCGGAATTCCCATCTTTAGCTCGTCACCAATGAAAGCCCACAAATCCTGATCGGCAGCGATAGATGTCCCATCGTCCATCCACCGCGCCTGGCTTGTAAACTTTCCTGCTTCCCCTTGACCAGCTGCAGAAAGGCTCTGTGCGTGTTGTTGGACGTTACCAGTATTCTGGCACCCAACAAGCAGGACAGAGGCGAGTAATATCGCTTTTGCCTTCATGTGTGTGTCAATAGTTGCTTAAAAGACGACCGATCATAACGGCGAAGTTTTCAAAAGGCAACCCGGAATTGTCAGAACGTATCTTTCTTTGACCTTAACCAGGCAAAACGCTCTTCAGGTTGTTGCAATATTGTTTCTTTGTTTATTTCATTAATTAAATCAATATCTTCCGTTCTTAAAAAAAGATTATTTCGTCGTTCATTTTTCAGAATTACGGGTAGTGTTATTTGTTTTTTTGCCCGTAACTCATTAACTTTACGATAATATTCATTAATAAACGAATCGTGCGGCAGAATGCTTAAGGCAAACTTCATGTTTGCTAATGTGTACTCATGGGCGCAGCAGATCAATGTATCATCAGGAAGCGCACTTAATTTATTAAGTGATTGATACATCTGTGAAGCTGTACCTTCAAATAGTCTGCCACAGCCGCCTGAAAAGAGCGTATCTCCACAAAATAGATAAGGTTGGCTAAAGTAACAGAGATGTCCTAAAGTGTGACCCGGCGTAGCAATTACCTTAAATTCATGCCCTAAAACGAGTGCAATATCGCCATCTTTGACTATATGGGTCGTTCCCTTATCTTGCGTTTCAGCCGGTCCGTAAACCACTAATTGTGGGAAATGTTGCAAAAGTTCTTTCACACCGCCTACGTGATCCTGATGGTGATGAGTCAGGAGAATGGCCTCCGGCACCCAGTGATGTTCTGCAATGGCTTTCAAAACGGGAGCGGCTTCGCCCGGGTCCACAATCAGACAATGTTTGTCATTATTCGACAGGACCCAGATGTAATTGTCCTGAAATGCGGGAATACTGTTAAGATTCATAAATTACCTCTCAATGCGTAGCGGAAGGTTGTGATGAAACCGGCAAGGCTCCCTCAAACTGTCATAGCACCCGTTAGCTGGGATGATTTACCCTGGGGCGAATACTATCGTGAGGCGCTGGAACATCAGCTTAATCCGTGGTTCGCAAAAATGTACGGTTTTCATCTGCTTAAGATTGGTAATTTAAGCGCAGAAATCGATTCCGAAGCGTGCGCGGTTTCTCATCAGGTAAATGTTTCATTGCAAGGCTCTCCTATGCAGGTGGCGGCCGATCCTTTGCATCTTCCCTTTGCCGATAAGTCCGTGGATGTCTGTTTATTGGCCCATACGCTACCGTGGTGTTCCGATCCCCATCGCTTACTGCGTGAGGCCGATCGCGTGCTTATTGATGACGGCTGGTTGATTCTGAGCGGTTTTAACCCAGTAAGCCTGATGGGGCTGCGTAAACTGGTGCCCGTGTTGCGTAAAGCCTCGCCCTACAACAGCCGGATGTTTACGCTCATGCGGCAATTGGACTGGCTTTCATTGCTGAATTTTGAAGTGCTGCATTACAGTCGTTTTCACGTCCTGCCCTGGAATAAGAAGGGCGGAAAAATGTTAAGCGCCCATATCCCTGCGCTGGGATGTTTGCAGCTGGTGGTTGCGCGTAAGCGAACCATTCCGCTTACGCTCAACCCGATGAAACAAAATAAAAGTAAGGCACGCATCCGCCAGGCTGTTGGGGCCACCCGACAATACCGCAAGCCAGACGCTTAAGACTCTGCCTGATACCCAACATCATCCTGGGTGGGACTCATTGCCGCAGCACGAGCAAGCTCATCGCAGCGTTCGTTTTCCGGATGGCCCGCATGCCCTTTCACCCATTCCCATTTGATTTGGTGCGGTCCCAGCGCGGCATCCAGACGTTTCCACAGATCGACGTTCTTCACCGGCTTTTTATCTGCGGTTTTCCAGCCGCGTTTTTTCCAGTTGTGGATCCACTGCGTAATGCCCTGACGCACATACTGGCTGTCGGTGCTGAGTATCACTTCACACTGTTCTTTCAGGGCTTCCAGCGCAACGATTGCCGCCATCAGCTCCATACGGTTATTGGTGGTGAGGTTGTACCCTTCGGCAAAGGTTTTTTCGCGCCCGCGATAGCGTAAAATAGCCCCATAACCGCCAGGACCTGGGTTTCCCAGGCAAGAACCATCGGTGAAAATTTCTACCTGTTTAAGCATCTCTGGTAGACTTCCTGTTTTAGCAAATCGAAATCAAACGATAAGTCTGACATAAATGACCGCTACGAGCACTGGAATTACACGACAGATAGTCCTTGATACCGAAACCACCGGTATGAACCAGATTGGTGCCCACTACGAAGGCCATAAGATTATTGAGATCGGTGCGGTTGAAGTGGTAAACCGCCGTTTGACCGGAAATAACTTCCACGTCTACCTGAAGCCGGATCGGCTGGTGGACCCGGAAGCATTTGGCGTACACGGAATTGCCGATGAATTCCTGCTGGATAAACCCACGTTCGCCGATGTCGCCGATGAGTTTCTCGACTATATCCGTGGTGCGGAGCTGGTCATCCATAACGCATCGTTTGATATCGGCTTTATGGACTACGAGTTCGCGAAACTCAATCGTGATATCCCGAAGACGAACACCTTCTGTAAAGTGACCGACAGCCTGGCGTTGGCGAGGAAAATGTTTCCTGGCAAGCGTAACAGCCTTGATGCGTTATGCTCGCGCTATGAGATAGACAACAGCAAGCGTACCCTGCACGGCGCATTGCTCGATGCCCAGATTCTGGCCGACGTTTATCTGATGATGACCGGTGGGCAGACCACCATGGCGTTCTCTATGGAAGGTGACAGCCAGCAGCAGAATGATACGGGGATCCAGCGCATTGTGCGTCAGTCCAGTAAATTACGCGTTGTTTTCGCCACTGATGAAGAGCTGGCAGCCCATGAGTCGCGCCTTGACCTGGTACAGAAGAAGGGCGGAAGTTGCCTCTGGCGGGCCTAGTTCTGGTATTTACAGTACAGAAATGGTCATTCGGGTGATTTTTGCAGCAAACGATTAAAAAACGTGAGAAAAAGCGTTGACGAGGCGCGAGGCAATCCGTAATATTCGCTTCGTTCCCAAGCGGAACACAACGCGGAGTGGTAGTTCAGTTGGTTAGAATACCTGCCTGTCACGCAGGGGGTCGCGGGTTCGAGTCCCGTCCATTCCGCCACTATTCAGAAAGCCTGAATCAGAAATGATTCAGGCTTTCGTCGTTTTTACTGCCCAAAAAATAAAAGCCTGCAACCATATGTTATTGCAGGCCTTGCTGTTACTCGCTCAGCGTCTGTGCGATATCTTTTTGCACCTGCTGGCGTTGTTCTGGGGTCAGCACTTTGTTCAGGTCAAAATAGTATTTCACGCGGTAATAACGCGCCTGCTGTTCGATGTTGCTGAACGCCGAAAGCTGTTTTTTGACGGCTGATTCATCCCATTTCCCGGACTTAATGACGTCAATCAACGCGCCGTCTTTAACATCCTTCACCGAAATCTGCCCGACATTGGTTTCAAGCTGCTGGTGTAGTTTTTTAATCTGCGCAACCTGGTCAGTGCTCAGCTTAAGATGTTGTACTATCGGATCCTGGGCAGGAGCCGGAACATTAGATGTGGTTGCTGCAAGCGTGCTAAAAGAAGCGCCAGCCACGGTAACTGCCAGCAAAGTCATGCGTACGAAGTTTTTCATTATTGAAATCCTGATAAGGGAATTATCGACATTGTCTGCCACTCGCGGGTTACGAGTGATTATCCCTTGCAGGATACGTTGCCCGATGCATGTCGCCACGCGAATTTGTTTTGCGGTTGGTTACGGAGTGAAACAATCCCGCCGTGGATACATGGTCCGTAGCGGGAGGGTAGGTGATAGTTATAGCGTGAACGGGTCGGCATCCTGCCAGGCAGGAAATTTCTCGCGATACTCGCGCAGCGCCGAGAGTGACAGTTCTGCGTCAATGCGTGTGGCCTGATGCGGCTCGGCGGTGGCAATAATCTCACCCTGCGGATTAATCACCCGGCTGTCACCGCGATAATGATGTCCGTTACCATCGGTTCCCACACGGTTACATCCTGCTACATACGCCTGATTTTCAATTGCCCGTGCGGTGAGCAGAATCTGCCAGTGCAGCGAGCGCGGCGCTGGCCAGTTGGCAACATACAAGGCGAGGTCGTAGTCGTTACGGTTACGTGACCACACCGGAAAACGCAGGTCATAACAGACCAATGGCAGAATGCGCCAGCCGCGCCATTCAAATATCACCCGCGCGTCACCGGCCTGATAATGCTGATGCTCATCCGCCATACGGAACAGATGGCGTTTGTCATAGAGATGCACGGTACCTTCGGGTTCAACCAGCAAAAAACGATTCACCGGCCCCCGTTCAGACTGTATCGCCGCGCTACCTGCTATCAGGGCATTCGTCTGCCGCGCTTTGCTACGCATCCAGCTTACAATCTCCTCTTGCGGCAACGATTTGTTTGCCGCTTCCATCGCAAATCCGCTGGTAAACATCTCGGGCAACACAATGACATCACGCCCGTTGACGGTTTCCAGTTGGCGGTCAAAATGGCGCAGGTTAGCCGGGCCATCCATCCAGCTCAGCGGTTGTTGCAGCAGCGTAATTTTCAAACCAGGCACGATCGAGGCTCCTCGTTGAACAACATTTTGACACTGTAGCATGAGCTTTAACGAAAATGTGGCAATAAAAAGCCCCGCATTAAGCGGGGCTAAACGTTGTGCGTGTGTCGTTATGCGGCTTCGACTTTACGCACCTTCTCTGGCAGCTTTACCGGCTGAGTCGCCAGCTCCTCGGGTTCAAAGTCATCCACGTTGATGCTGCGCAGACGACTCGCCTCGGCTTTCACCAGAATTGCGGCTTCGTCTTTATCAATCAGCCCTTTAGCCAACGCATTGTGCGCCAGTTCATCCAGACGGGTAAACGGTAGATTTTTACCTAACTCTTTGCAGATCCGCTGGTGGATAGGGTCGGCTGCAATCACATCCAGCAGAGCCTCTTCCAGCAAACCAACCGGGTTATGCTCGCTCGGCGTCAGGTATTGACCGCGACCAAGGCGAGAACGGGTGGCGCTCGGAACCTGCAAAATCTTCGCAACCTTATGATCCAGCTTGTCAGACGGTGCATGGTAGTGGCGACCGGTAGGGAAGATAACCACACTCAGCAAGCCCGCGACCAGACGGTTTGGGAAGTTTTTCAGCAGGTCGTCCATCGCCTGTTCTGCTTTGTACAACGCATCCTGAACGCCCCAGTGAACCAACGGCAGGTCTGCTTCATTACGGCCTTCATCGTCATAACGCTTCAGCACCGCAGAGGCCAGATACAGCTGACTTAACACATCGCCCAGACGCGCGGAGATACGTTCACGGCGCTTCAGGCTACCGCCCAGCACGGCCATGGACACATCTGAAAGCAGGGCCAGGTTGGCGCTCAGACGGTTCAGGTGCTGGTAGTAACGTTTGGTCGCATCGCCGGTTGGTGTGCTGCTGGTTAAGCCACGCGTCAGGCCAAGCCAGAAGCTGCGCACCTTGTTACTGCCGACGTGACCGATGTGTTTGAACAGCAGCTTGTCGAACGCATTCACATCGTTACTCTGTGCCGCAGCCATCTCTTCCAGAACATACGGATGGCAGCGAATCGCACCCTGACCGAAGATCATCATGCTACGGGTCAGAATGTTGGCACCTTCAACGGTAATAGCGATTGGCGCACCTTGATAAGCACGGGCAAGGAAGTTGCTTTCGCCAAGCATAATGCCTTTACCGCCAGTGATATCCATTGCATCGATGATTGACTGTTGCCCACGGTGGGTACAGTGGTACTTCACGATGGCCGACAACACTGCTGGTTTTTCACCCAGCATAATACCGTAGGTAATCAGCGACGCCGCAGCGTCCATCACGTAGGCGTTACCCGCAATACGTGCCAGCGGCTCTTCAATACCTTCCATCTTACCGATAGAGATTTTGAACTGGCGACGAATGTGCGCATACGCGCCGGTAGCCATCGCGACCGATTTCACACCGCCCGTCGAGTTAGACGGCAGGGTAATACCGCGTCCCACGGACAGACATTCCACCAGCATACGCCAGCCCTGACCGGCCATTTTGGGGCCACCGATGATGTAATCAATCGGTACGAAGACATCTTTACCCAGCGTTGGACCGTTCTGGAACGGTACGTTCAGCGGGAAGTGACGACGTCCAATTTGTACGCCCGGCGTTGAGGTTGGGATCAGCGCACAGGTAATGCCAAGATCTTCTTCGCCACCCAGCAGTTTTTCCGGGTCGGAGAGTTTAAATGCCAGACCCAGTACAGTAGCGATAGGAGCCAGCGTGATATAGCGTTTGTTCCAGGTCAGGCGCATACCCAGCACCTGCTGCCCCTGCCAGTCGCCCATACAAACCACGCCGGTATCAGGGATCGCGCCCGCGTCGGAACCCGCTTCCGGGCTGGTCAGGGCAAAGCATGGGATCTCCTGACCACGTGCCAGACGTGGCAGGTAATGATTCTTCTGCTCTTCGGTGCCGTAATGCTGCAACAGTTCGCCAGGACCTAATGAGTTAGGTACGCCAACGGTGATCGCCAGGATCCCGGAAACGCCGGAGAGTTTCTGCAGAACGCGAGCCTGAGCATAGGCGGAGAATTCCAGCCCGCCGTACTCTTTCTTAATGATCATCGCGAAGAAGCGGTGTTCTTTCAGATATTCCCACAGCTCCGGCGGGAGATCCGCGAGTTCGTGGGTTATCTGGAAGTCGTTCGCCATGCGGCAGGCTTCTTCCACCGGGCCATCAATAAAGGCTTGTTCTTCAGCAGTCAGATGCGGCTGAGGATAGTTATGCAGTTTTTTCCAGTCTGGCTTGCCCTGGAACAGGTCGCCTTCCCACCAGGTTGTACCGGCATCAATCGCTTCTTTCTCGGTGCGCGACATCGGCGGCATGACCTTACGGAAACCGCGGAATACCGGCGCAGAGATCATGGATTTGCGCATCGGCGTAAAGTTAAACGGTACGAGGATAATGGCCAGAGGAACCAGCAGCCAGACTGACCATAGGCCAGCCACGCCAAGCGCAGCCGTCCAGGCGAGCAAAATTAAGCTGCTGAGGAATAAGCTCACGCGGTGATAAAACAGAACGCTGAGCAGAACAACCGTAGCGATAATACTCAAAATCATCATAACGAAAAGCTCCCTTGCTTGTAGGAGGTCTGACCACTTGTGATGATATGGTTGTAGTGGATGTGAATTCTTTTAGCAATATGTTTACAAAATAATTACAACAAAGTTCACATTGTTGCCGTTTTAACCGGCACAAAAAATCAAAAGCGACAGCCATTCCTGTGGCTTGTACTTCTCGCTGGTAGCGCTATCCGGTACACTGCATCTTGTCATTTACATTCATGCTGAAGGATATCCTCATGTACCAGGATCTTATTCGTAACGAACTGAGCGAAGCGGCGGAAACGCTGGCTAATTTTCTTAAAGATGACGCCAATATTCACGCCATTCAGCGCGCGGCGGTCCTGTTGGCAGACAGCTTTAAAGCCGGCGGTAAGGTACTTTCTTGCGGTAACGGCGGTTCTCATTGCGACGCGATGCACTTCGCCGAAGAGTTGACTGGACGCTATCGCGAAAACCGCCCTGGCTACCCGGCGATCGCTATCTCTGACGTCAGCCATATCTCCTGCGTCAGCAACGATTTCGGTTACGATTATGTGTTCTCCCGTTATGTGGAAGCTGTGGGTCGCGAGGGCGATGTCCTGTTAGGCATCTCCACTTCGGGTAACTCCGGTAACGTGATTAAAGCGATTGCTGCGGCGCGTGAGAAGGGAATGAAAGTCATCACCCTGACCGGCAAAGATGGCGGTAAAATGGCAGGCAGCGCGGATATCGAAATTCGCGTGCCGCACTTTGGCTACGCTGACCGTATTCAGGAAATTCATATCAAAGTTATCCATATCCTGATCCAGTTGATCGAAAAAGAGATGGTTAAACCATAAGAAGACGATTGCCGGATGGTGGCTGAAGCCTTATCCGGCCTACATGAGCGCCACGTAGGCCTGATAAGCGCAGCGCCATCAGGCAGTTCACGGTTTTAAGGTAGGTGATGTATGTGCGAACTGCTCGGGATGAGCGCCAATGTGCCAACCGATATCTGCTTTAGCTTCACCGGGCTGGTTCAGCGCGGCGGAGGCACCGGGCCGCACAAAGACGGCTGGGGGATTACGTTTTATGAAGGTAAGGGCTGCCGTACGTTTAAAGATCCGCAACCCAGCTTTAATTCGCCTATCGCCAAACTGGTACAAGACTATCCCATCAAATCCTGTTCTGTGATTGCCCATATTCGTCAGGCAAACCGTGGCGAAGTGGCGCTGGAAAATACTCATCCGTTCACACGTGAACTGTGGGGACGCAACTGGACGTACGCCCATAACGGCCAGCTCAGCGGTTATAAGTCGCTGGAAACCGGTAATTTCCGCCCGGTCGGGGAAACCGACAGCGAAAAAGCGTTTTGCTGGCTGCTGCATAAGCTGACTGAGCGTTATCCACGCACGCCTGGCAATATGACGGCAGTGTTTAAATATATCGCGATGCTGGCAGGAGAACTGCGAGATAAGGGGGTCTTCAACATGCTGCTGTCTGACGGGCGTTATGTGATGGCCTTCTGTTCGACCAACCTGTTTTGGATCACGCGGCGTGCGCCATTTGGCGTAGCGACGTTGCTGGATCAGGATGTGGAAATCGATTTTAGCTCAGAGACCACACCCAATGATGTGGTCACCGTGATTGCCACGCAGCCGTTAACCGGCAATGAAACCTGGCAAAAGATTATGCCAGGCGAGTGGGCATTATTTTGTCTCGGGGAGCGCGTAGTTTGATGCCAGCTGCGGCTGAACCACTTCGTGACTCAACGGTTTGCTGATAACGTAACGGCCATCGACGACGGAAACAGTCGGTGGCTTACGCGTTTGTTCGAAGTAATCGTATCCCGGTTTTAGCTGTGACCAGAACTCTTTGTAATACGAGAATTTATGCCGCTGCATGTTGGCGTCGGTCATACGGAACGGATAAATGCTGACCTGCACACTGGACTGCCCGAACACCAGCGCGCCGGTGACAAACTGGAAAATCTCATCAATGCCGTTATCGGTCATCGCGTAGCAGCCGACGGAAACGCAGGCACCGTGAATCATCAGGTATTTACCTTCATAACCGTGTGCGCGGTCGTAGGCGTTAGGGAAACCAATGTTAATCGCTTTGTAAAAGCGGCTATCTGGTTTCAGCTGTCCGCGTTGTACGCTGTAAAATCCTTCCGGACTTTTGAAATCACCCTGACGCTGTTTCGGGCCTAAGCCCCCGGAATAATTGCAGATCTTATAGCTGTCGAGCAATTGATACTGTTCGCCCATCTTAACGTACAGATCCAACGTTCGCTCTTCTTTGAAGATCTGGATATAGACAGGGGAGCCCATTAATTGCTGCTTATATTCTTTGCTGACAGGCGTGGTCGGGCTGCTGCTGCTCAGCAAACCGGCAAATGAAACGCACGGCAATAAAAGCATCGCAAGAAAAAATGCGATTTTACGCATACTGCTTATTCCTTGATAAAACGATTACACACGCCAGGACGGCAAAAAGAGTCCCCAAATCGGATAAATCTGGATCTGGAGCGCTCACATTATCACCCAGAAAGTTTTTCGCAAGTCTCTCGTGCTGCGTTTACACTTTAGATTTTCTTTATACGGAAAATTGTGCTTAAAGTCTGTCAGACACCGGCGTATTTTGCGGGTTAGCGAACCTCATTGAGTCTTTTTAGTATAGAATTCCTAATGTATTGAATTTAAAAAATTAATAATTTAATAATCGAATATTAAAATGGAATACCCGGCAATAGCGATAGACTGCGGCGAACGTGTTTGATTAGGTATTTTTGTTTTCATGTCTTTTGTCTCTGCACCCCGACGCTTTTTTCCGGGTCTGCTGTCTTTGTGTGTTGTGTTGTCATCACCGTCTGTCGCCAAAGTTCAGCCCCTCTTATCTGACGCCCATTTAAGCTATGCGGCGCAAATGCGCATGCGTAATCGTGCCCGGCTGCTGAAGCAATACCACGCGCAGGTAAAAAAGCAGGCAAGTTATGTGGTGGTAGGTAATGCGCAAAGTAAAAGCGCGCTGCGCCAGCAGAACAGGACGCTGATTAAACAGCACCCGGAGTGGTTCCCTGGGCCGCTGAAAGCGAGCAACCATCGCTGGCAGGAGCTGGCTGAGAATGACCATTTTCTCAGCAGCGACCATCTACACAACATGACCGAAGTGGCAATCCACCGTCTTGAGCAGCAGTTAGGTAAACCTTATTTGTGGGGCGGGACCCGTCCGGATCAAGGCTTTGACTGCAGCGGGCTGATTTTTTATGCCTACAACAAAATTCTGGCGGCAAAATTGCCGCGTACGGCGAATGAAATGTATCACTACCGGCGGGCGACGATTGTCGCCAATCGTGACCTTCGTCGTGGTGATTTATTGTTCTTTCATATTCATAGCCGGGATATTGCCGATCATATGGGCGTCTACCTGGGACAGGGTCAATTTATTGAATCACCGCGTACGGGAGAAACGATTCGGGTGAGTAATTTATCCGATGACTTCTGGCAGGATCATTATCTCGGCGCCCGTCGTATTCTGACGGAAAATACCATTCTGTAATCAACAAGGCGGCGCGCATGGCACCGCCTTGCCACGGGTTAACTCAGCGCCCCCATGATTTTTAATTCCAGCTCATCCGGAACTTCGTTATAAGACAGTACCTGCAAACCAGGTGCAAACAGGCGGGCATAACGCGCGAGCAGAGGACGAAGCTGCGGTGCAACCAACAGCACCGGCTCTTTACCCGCCGCTTTCATCTGTTCTTTAATCTGCGGCATAGTGGTCTGGAACTGATTGAGCATATTCGGATCGACCGGTACGCTATCGAGCACCACTTTGCCGCTTTGTTGAGCCTGATTCACCACATTAGCCAGCAGATTCTCCAGCTCATTATTCAGCGTGTATACCGCCAGCTCATCTTTGCGCACAAACGGATGGGTTATGCTGCGACGAAGCGCCAGACGCACATCGGCCGTTAACAGAATATGATCTTTGGTGACGGCGCTACTGGCGACCAGGACAGTGGCAATGGTGACAATATCGCGCAACGGCACGCCTTCAACCAGCAGTGCCCGGTAAACCTTCAATAGCTGGCTGTAATTCAGCGCCGCGCTCAGATCTTCCGCCAGGCGAGGCGCCATTGAAGAGAGACGGTTATGTAGCTGCGTAATATCATCGTAGTTAAACAGGTCGGGAATATAGCTGCGAATGACCTTATTCACATGCGTCGCGATAACGCTGGCGCTATCAATAACCTGATATCCCATATTTAACGCTTTGGCTTTTTGCGCCGGGACAATCCACGTGACCGGCATACCGTAGGCCGGATCGTGACCTAAAACACCATCGATCTCGCCGTAAGTTTCACTGGAGGGCAGCGCCATCAGCTTATCTGAGGGAATATCGGCCTCATCAGCCTTGATCCCATTGATAAAAATGGCGTACTGGGTCGGTTTTAGACGGAAGTTTTCACGGATGCGAATTTCCGGCAGCAGTACGCCGTTGGTGTCTGAGATAACCTGCCGCACGCCGCGAATACGTTGGGTAAGCGGATTTCCTTTGGATTTGTCCACCAATGCCACCAGCTTGTAGCCGAGGCTCAGGCTGATCGGCTCAATTAAGGGGATGGTTTCCCAACTGACCTGTTGCTCGGCGGTTTCAACGATAGTTTTGGTCAGCGTCTCAAGATTTTTTTCTTCGGTCTCCGCCACCTTCGGGCGCTTGCTCATACGCCAGGCGGTAAACCCCAGCAGGGCGCTGAATACCAGGAACGGGAAATGCGGCATTCCCGGCACCACCGCCAGGACAAACATGATGCTGGTGGCGGTATAAAGTACGGAGGGGCTTGCCAGCAATTGGCTACGAACGTCGGTGGCGATATCGCCGCTGTCGCTCACGCGAGTAACGATAATCGCAGCTGCCGTCGACAGTAGCAGAGACGGGATCTGAGCGACCAGACCGTCACCGATGGTCATCAGGACGTATTGCTGGAAGGCGGCTTCAGCGCTTAAATCGTATTTAAAGATCCCGATGCAGACCCCGCCGATCAGGTTGATGGCCAGAATCATCATCCCGGCGATGGCATCACCGCGCACGAACTTCGACGCGCCATCCATTGCGCCATAGAAATCCGCTTCGCCCGCCACATCTTTACGTCGGGCCTGCGCCTGGGCCTGATTGATCAGCCCCGCGTTCAGATCGGCGTCGATCGCCATCTGCTTGCCGGGCATGGCGTCCAGCGTAAAGCGGGCCGAAACTTCGGAGATACGTTCAGCACCCTTAGTAACCACGATAAAGTTGATTGTGAACAGCGTCAGTAAGGCCGATCGTGAAAACATCGTCGCGGCGCTGCATGGACAGTCTATTTTTAACGGTGGCGGCATGGCGCCGTTAAACAGGCTCGGCAAACAGCCGATAGCGCCGGGCGCGCAGAAGAAAAACGTCACACGCAACAAGCTGGATAAAACGGTTACCCCGCAAGAGACGGCGAAGATCACAGAAGATAACGCCAAAAAAGCGCTGGATGTGAATGAAAAAGCGGTGCTGCTGAAGCAAAAATCAGCGCGTGAATTGGGTGAGCTGGCGACCGACATTAACGTCATCGCCCGCAATGCGCATATGGAAACCAACCTCGAGATGGAGATTGTTCCTCAGGGACTGCGCGTGCTGATTAAAGATGACCAGAACCGGAATATGTTTGAACGCGGCAGCGCCAAAATTATGCCGTTCTTTAAATCGCTGCTGGTTGCGCTGGCCCCCGTGTTTGACTCGCTGGATAACAAGATAATCATCACCGGGCATACGGATGCGATGAGCTATAAGAGCAACATTTACAACAACTGGAACCTCTCCGGCGACCGTGCTTTATCAGCACGACGCGTGCTGGAAGATGCCGGCATGCCGCAGGATAAAGTCATGCAGGTTAGCGCCATGGCGGACCAAATGCTGCTGGATGCGAAAAACCCGGAAAGCGCAGGCAACCGGCGTATTGAGATCATGGTGTTAACGCAAAGTGCTTCCGATACGCTGTATCAATATTTTGGTCAGCACGGCGAGAAGGTGGTTCAGCCGCTGGTTGATAAGCTGGACAAGCAAAAACAGGTGACTTCTTTACGTCAACCCTCTGCTCCCGTCACGCATTAATTCTGTTCTCCGCCCCCCACGCAACGTGGGGGCAAATTATCCCTCAGGAAGGTAATGTGATCGATGTAACCCATATTATTCCATTGGATATTCATACTGATAACGTCACCGATGTGGCTTGTCAGGGGGCGCATTTCGACCCGGTTTCAGGTATCTGGTACACCAAACCTCATGAGTTAAATGAGACGCTGCGTGAGCATGTTTACGCGACGGACAATTTTAATATTGTGGCTCCTTATTACCTGGTTATTACGTCGAAAATGCAATGCTGGAATTGCCATCAGCCCACGCATATTCATGGTGTGATGTTTACCCGGTTTATCAAACAAAATCAGGATGATAAAAGATGGGTGTCCGTGCGGCGCAATACATTTTTGTTCCATATCAACATGCTGCCGGAAGAGATAAAAAAGAACATTAAAGCCAGCAATTACTACCTGGATAAAAGTAAAACGACCGGGCTACGTTACTGGATGAACCACTGTGAAATCTGTGGGGAACGCCTGGGTGACTACGAGCTGTTCTGCGTCGAAGATGATGCATTTCGTCTGATGACGATTGAAAAACTTTTGCGGGCAAATGTGCGCAAAGTGAATAAATTGTTTGTCAGTACGGCAGGAAATCCCGCCGATCATGCGCCAAAAGACATTGTGCGTTATCTGTGTGATGCGCGCTTTGTGATGAATGGACCCGCACTAACGTAGCAGAGGTACAGGCTTCTCATATCGCAAAAACACTGTATACTTAAACAGTGTTGTGAGAGGTGAGTCATGCGCAAAATCATACATGTCGATATGGACTGTTTTTTCGCGGCGGTGGAGATGCGTGATAATCCCGCCCTGCGTGATATTCCCATTGCCATTGGCGGCAGTCGTGAACGCCGGGGGGTTATCAGCACGGCTAATTATCCGGCGCGTAAATTTGGCGTGCGCAGCGCAATGCCAACCGGAATGGCGTTAAAGCTGTGCCCGCATCTCACCCTGTTACCCGGTCGTTACGAGGCATACAAAGAAGCCTCATGCCAGATTCAGGCGATCTTCTCCCGTTATACCTCGCTGATTGAACCGCTTTCGCTGGATGAAGCCTATCTGGATGTCACCGACAGCGTTCACTGCCACGGCTCCGCGACGCTGATCGCCCAGGAGATCCGCCAGACGATCTTCAACGAACTACAGCTAACCGCCTCTGCCGGGATTGCGCCGGTTAAGTTCCTGGCAAAAATCGCCTCCGATCTCAATAAACCCAACGGGCAATATGTGATAACCCCTGCTGATGTCCCTGAATTTCTCAAAACGTTGCCGTTGGGGAAAATTCCCGGCGTCGGCAAAGTCTCTGCCGCTAAGCTGGAATCGATGGGATTGCGTACCTGTGAAGATGTTCAAAAATACGATCTGGCTACGCTGCTCAAACGTTTTGGTAAGTTTGGCCGCGTGTTGTGGGAGCGCAGTCAGGGGATTGACGATCGGGATGTCAATAACGACAGGCTGCGCAAATCCGTCGGCGTCGAGCGGACGCTGGCGGAAGATATTCATCAGTGGTCAGAGTGTGAAGCGATTATTGAGCGGCTCTATCCCGAACTGGAACGGCGTCTGGCAAAGGTAAAGCCGGATCTGCTGATCGCCCGCCAGGGGATAAAACTCAAGTTTAATGATTTTCAGCAGACCACGCAGGAGCACGTCTGGCCGCGCTTAAATAAAGACGACTTAATTGCGACGGCACACAAAACCTGGGAAGCACGTCGGGGAGGGCGAGGCGTGAGGCTGGTGGGGTTACACGTCACGCTGCTCGATCCACAAATAGAAAGGCAGCTGTTATTGGGGCTTTAACGTTGATGTATTGCCGGATGGTGGCGTTAAACGCTTTGTCCGGCCTACAAATCTGCTTGTAGGCCGGATAAGCACAGCGCCATCCGGCAGTTAGCGCAGACTTACTTCGCCGGAATAGACTTCAGCAGTTCAGTCAGAAGCCGCCAGTAGTGACCGACGCTTTCGATATGAACCTGCTCATCCGGGGAGTGCGGACCAGTGATGGTTGGCCCGATGGAAACCATGTCCATTTCCGGATACGGTTTTTTGAACAGGCCACATTCCAGACCAGCATGAATGATCTGAATGTTCGGCGTTTTATTGAACAGACGCTGATAGGTTTCACGCACCAGGTGCATAACCGGAGAGTTTGCATCCGGCTGCCAGCCTGGATACGCGCCTTTGGCTTCGGTTTTGGCGCCAGCCAGTTTACCCAGTGAATCCAGCATGCTCACCACGTAGTCTTTACCGCTGTCGATCAGCGAACGAACCAGACAGTGGATCTGAACATTATCGTCAGTCATGGTTACCACACCGACGTTCAGCGAGGTTTCTACCACGCCTTTGGCGACGTCGGAGTTGCGGATCACACCGTTAGGGGTGGCGTTCAGCAGACGCACAAAGCTGTCGCGAGACTGCGCGGTTAGCGCGGCTTTGTCGTTAGTTACGGCATCCAGCAGCAGAGCCAGGTTTTTCTCTTTGGCTTCCAGCTCGTTTTTCAGGATCTCCTGGTAGGTGCTGACCAGCGCTTTTAACGCATCAACGTTATCTGCAGCCACGGCGAGGGTGGCAAAGGCTTCACGCGGAATTGCATTGCGCAGCGTACCGCCGTTGAAATCAACCAGACGCAGATCCAGCTCTTCAGCGTGACCTGCCAGGAAGCGTACCAGCAGCTTGTTGGCGTTACCGAGACCCACGTGAATTTCGCCGCCGGAGTGACCACCTTTCAGACCTTTTAACGTCAGCTTAAAGCTCTGGAAGCCAGCCGGGATTGCTTCACGGGACAGCGGCAGGTTAGCGGTAAAGTCGATCCCGCCTGCGCAACCCATATAGATCTCACCTTCTTCTTCTGAGTCGGTGTTGATCAGAATATCCGCCTGCAGCCAGTTCGTCTGCAGACCAAATGCGCCATCCATACCTGCTTCTTCGGTCATGGTCAGCAGAACTTCCAGCGGACCGTGTACCACATTGTCATCAGCCAGAACGGCCAGCGCGGATGCCATACCGATACCGTTATCCGCACCCAGCGTGGTGCCACGGGCTTTTACCCATTCGCCATCAATATAAGGCTGGATAGGATCTTTGGTGAAGTCGTGCACGGTGTCGTTGTTTTTCTGCGGAACCATATCCAGGTGCGCTTGCAGAACGACCGGCTTGCGGTTTTCCATGCCTGCGGTAGCGGGTTTGCGAATCAGGATATTACCGACTTGATCGCGCTCGACGTGGAAACCTTTTTCCTGGGCCCAGCTCAGAATGTGTTCAGCGAGCTGCTCTTCATGGTAGGACGGATGAGGAATAGAACAGATTTTAGCAAAAATATCCCACAGCGGTTGCGGGGATAATTGAGACAGTTCAGACACGTTGAGTCTCCTTGGCGATGTCCTGCAAAACTTGCTTGCAGGCCACAGGGTTAGCAGAATTAAAAACACCACAAGTCAGGCTTGCGCGATGCGATTGAGAATACCACTTTCTCCGCCGACGGCTAGCATAAAGCATGCAAAAAGAGGCGCGGATTCCGCGAAACACTGGTTTTTAGTGCGTCAGATCTCTATAATCTCGCGCAACCTGGTTCACCCTCAATTTATTAATTAGCCGTAGATAAACAGGCTGGGACACTTCACATGAGCGAAAAATACGTCGTCACCTGGGACATGTTGCAAGTCCATGCACGTAAACTGGCAAGCCGCCTGATGCCTTCTGAACAATGGAAAGGCATTATTGCCGTTAGCCGTGGTGGTCTGGTGCCGGGCGCATTGCTGGCGCGTGAATTGGGTATTCGCCATGTCGATACCGTATGCATCTCCAGCTACGATCACGACAACCAGCGCGAACTGAAAGTGCTGAAGCGTGCCGAAGGCGACGGTGAAGGTTTTATCGTCATCGATGACCTGGTTGATACCGGTGGTACCGCCGTTGCGATCCGCGAAATGTATCCTAAAGCGCATTTCGTCACGATCTTCGCTAAACCGGCTGGTCGCCCGCTGGTGAATGATTATATTGTTGATATTCCGCAGGATACCTGGATTGAGCAGCCGTGGGATATGGGCGTGGTATTCGTTCCGCCGATCTCTGGTCGCTAATCTAAAAAGTTTTCAACGCCCGCACTGTCGGGCGTTGTTCTTTTTGTGCGGTGTCAGGTTACACTATGCCTTAGTGAGTACTCATGGAGGCCGTAATCATGTCGCAGGCTAACCTCAGCGAAGTTCTGTTTAAACCCCGCTTCAAACATCCTGAAACGTCAACGCTGGTTCGTCGTTTTAACCACGGCGCGCAGCCGTCTGTGCAGTCCGCTCTGGATGGCAAAACAATCCCGCACTGGTATCGCATGGTGAATCGCCTGATGTGGATCTGGCGTGGGGTCGATCCGCGCGAAATCCTCGAAGTGCAGGCCCGCATCGTGATGAGCGAAGCCGAGCGTACGGATAAAGAACTCTACGACACGGTCATCGGCTATCGCGGCGGGAACTGGATCTACGAGTGGGCGAAGCAGGCGATGGACTGGCAACAGAAAGCATCTATGGAAGAGGATCCACAGGTGAGCGGACGCCACTGGCTGCATGCTTCCACGTTGTACAACATTGCTGCTTACCCCCACTTAAAAGGTGATGAGCTGGCAGAGCAGGCTCAGGCTCTGGCTAATCGCGCTTATGAAGAGGCTGCACAGCGTCTGCCGGGTACGCTGCGTGAGATGGAATTTGCCATTACCGGCGGCGCGCCAATCACTGGCTTCCTGCATATGCCAAAAGGCGACGGTCCGTTCCCGACGGTGCTGATGTGCGGTGGCCTCGACTCCATGCAAACGGATTATTACAGTCTGTATGAGCGCTACTTTGCCCCGCGCGGTATCGCTATGCTGACGCTGGATATGCCGTCGGTCGGGTTCTCGTCAAAATGGAAACTGACCCAGGATTCCAGCCTGCTGCACCAGCACGTATTAAAAGCGCTGCCGAATATTCCCTGGGTGGATCACACCCGTGTGGCGGCATTCGGTTTTCGCTTTGGCGCTAACGTCGCAGTACGCCTGGCGTATCTGGAATCATCGCGTCTGAAGGCGGTGGCCTGTCTGGGACCGGTGGTTCATGCGCTGCTTAGCGACCCACAGCGACAGGCAAGCGTTCCGGAAATGTATCTTGACGTTTTGGCCAGTCGTCTGGGGATGCACGACGCCTCCGATGAAGCGCTGCGCGTCGAGCTTAATCGCTATTCATTAAAGGTACAAGGGCTGCTGGGCAGACGCTGCCCGACGCCAATGTTGTCGGGGTACTGGAAAAACGATCCGTTTAGCCCGGAAGAGGAATCACGATTAATCACATCTTCATCTTCTGACGGTAAGCTGCTGGAGATTCCATTCAACCCGGTGTATCGCAATTTTGACAAAGGGCTGCAGGAAATAACCGGTTGGATCAATCAGAGATTGTGTTAAAAGTTTGCTAAATTTTATCGATTTGGTAAAACAGGTGCTTCACCTAAGGAGATCGTAATGACGTTACCGAGTGGGCATCCGAAAAGCAGATTGATCAAAAAATTCACCGCGCTTGGCCCTTACATCCGCGAAGGGCAGTGCGAAGATAATCGATTCTTTTTCGATTGTCTGGCTGTTTGCGTCAACGTGAAACCGGCACCAGAGAAACGTGAATTTTGGGGCTGGTGGATGGAACTGGAGGCGCAGGAAAAACGCTTTACGTACAGCTACCAGTTTGGTTTGTTCGATAAAGACGGCAACTGGACTGCCGTGCCGATTAAAGAGACTGAAGTGGTAGAGCGACTGGAATACACCTTACGTGAGTTTCATGAAAAGTTGCGTGGGTTGTTAACGACGCTGAATCTGGCGCTGGAGCCTGCCGATGATTTTAAGGATGAACCGGTTAAATTAACGGCATAACGAACAGCAAAATGCCGGATGGCGGCGCAACCCCATCCGGCATTTTTTATGTTACATCAGAACTGATAAACCATACCGACGGCCACGATATCATCATCGTTGATGCCCAGTTTATTATCGCTATCCAGTTGGTTGATTTTATAATCAACAAACGCAGACATATTTTTGTTGAAATAGTACGTTGCGCCCACGTCGATATAATTCACCAGATCCTCATTACCAACGCCTTCAATATCTTTACCTTTCGACAGCACATAACCCAGTGACGGACGCAGACCAAAGTCAAATTGGTACTGAACAACCGCTTCGAAGTTCTGCGTTTTATTGGCAAAGCCGCCGGAAACAGGCGTCATATTGCGTGTTTCGGAGTACATGGTCGCAATATAGATATCGTTAGCATCATATTTTAAGCCGGTTGCCCAGGCTTCTGCTTTATCGCCAGTACCCCGGTTTTGCAGGTTCTGCTGATTGGTACGGTCGGAGTTGGTATACGCACCACTGATGGCGAAATCGCTACCGCCAAAGTCATACGTCACGGAGGTACCAAAACCGTCTCCGTTCTGCTTTTTCACATCGCGGTCCTGGTTTTTACCCTGATATTGCAGGGTAAGATCCAGACCATCGACGACGCCGAAGAAGTCGGTATTACGGTAGGTCGCCAGGCCGCTGGCGCGTTTGGTCATAAAGTTATCGGTTTGCGCTGAGGAGTCGCCGCCGAATTCCGGGAACATATCGGTCCACGCTTCCACATCGTACAGCGCACCCAGGTTACGACCATAATCAAATGAGCCAAGATTTTTTAATTTCAGACCAGCAAAAGCCAGACGCGTTTTTTGCTGGTTGGAGTCACTTTCGGCTTTATTACCGGCAAACTCCGCTTCCCAACGGCCATATCCCGTCAGTTCATCGTTAATTTGCGTTTCGCCTTTAAAACCTAAACGGATATAGCTCTGGTCGCCGTCTTTGCTGTCATAATCCGTCATGTAATGCATAGCTTTTACTTTGCCATACAGATCCAGTTTATTGCCGTTCTTGTTATACACTTCCGCTGCCTGTACGGATGCCGACGCAACAATTCCCATCACCGCTAATGCCAGAGTGCTCTTTTTCATTTTCATTCCCGATTAAAAAGTACGCGCTAATATTTACTGGGTGTGATCCCCGTTAAAAGACAGGAAGGTTTTTAACGTCTGGCAATGAACGTTTTATGACAAAGTAAGAGTAATTTTAAAAAAAGATGTTTTTTTGTTTCTGTAATAAAGGCGTCAAAATCTGCCGCTACGCTTGCTGATCCTGCGCAATAAAATTTCATGCTTTGTGCGCTGGTTGTTGGCAACCGGGGCCAGTCCTGCTAAAACGTTCGTTTGATATCATTTTCCCCAATTTTGAATGGCAGAGAATCATGAGTGACAGCCAGACGCTGGTGGTAAAACTTGGCACCAGTGTGTTAACGGGCGGATCGCGCCGCCTGAACCGCGCCCACATCGTAGAACTGGTTCGCCAGTGCGCGCAGCTCCATGCCGCAGGGCATCGTATTGTTATCGTTACTTCGGGTGCGATTGCTGCCGGACGTGAGCATCTTGGTTACCCTGAGCTCCCGGCAACGATAGCCTCGAAACAGCTGTTGGCGGCGGTAGGGCAGAGCCGATTGATTCAACTGTGGGAACAGCTGTTCTCGATATACGGTATTCATATTGGGCAGATGCTGCTCACGCGTGCGGATATGGAAGACAGAGAGCGCTTCCTCAACGCCCGCGATACGCTACGCGCGCTGCTCGATAACAACATCGTTCCGGTCATTAATGAGAATGATGCGGTGGCGACCGCCGAAATTAAAGTCGGTGATAACGACAACCTGTCGGCGCTGGCAGCGATTCTGGCCGGGGCCGATAAGCTGCTGCTGCTGACCGATCAGCAGGGACTGTTCACCGCCGATCCGCGCACCAATCCGCAGGCGGAGCTGATCAAAGATGTGCACGGTATTGATGATGCGCTGCGCGCCATTGCCGGAGACAGTGTCTCTGGCCTGGGTACTGGCGGCATGGGGACTAAACTGCAGGCCGCCGATGTCGCGTGCCGTGCCGGGATCGACACCATTATTGCCGCAGGTAGCAAGCCGGGCGTGATTGGCGACGTGATGGAAGGCGTTTCCGTTGGGACGCGTTTTCATGCTCAGGCATCTCCGCTGGAGAACCGTAAACGCTGGATCTTTGGTGCGCCGCCGGCCGGGGAAATTACCGTCGATGAGGGCGCAACAGGCGCTATTCTGGAGCGCGGCAGCTCATTGCTGCCAAAAGGTATTAAAAGCGTGACAGGCAACTTCTCTCGTGGTGAAGTGATCCGCATCTGCAATCTGGAAGGGCGCGATATTGCCCACGGTGTCACTCGCTATAACAGCGACGCGCTGCGCCGTATTGCCGGACACCACTCACAGCAGATTGATACCATCCTGGGCTATGAATATGGCCCGGTTGCTGTCCATCGCGATGACATGATTACCCGTTAAGGAACAGGCATATGCTGGAAAAAATGGGCATTGCTGCCAAAGCCGCGTCATACAAGTTGGCGCTGCTCTCCAGTCGCGAAAAAAATCGCGTACTGGAAACAATCGCTGATGAGCTGGAAGCACAAACCGAAAGCATTCTCAGCGCAAACGTACAAGATGTTGAGCAGGCGCGAGTCAATGGCCTGAGCGATGCGATGCTCGACCGCCTGGCCCTGACGCCGGCGCGTCTGAAAGCGATTGCTGACGATGTGCGCCAGGTGTGTCATCTCGCCGACCCGGTCGGGCAGGTGATTGACGGCGGGCTGCTGGACAGCGGTCTGCGTCTGGAGCGTCGTCGCGTCCCACTGGGCGTGATTGGCGTGATTTATGAAGCGCGTCCAAACGTCACCGTTGATGTGGCTTCCCTGTGCCTGAAAACCGGCAATGCGGCGATCCTGCGCGGGGGAAAAGAGACGTGCCGGACGAATGCCGCGACCGTAGCGGTGATCCAAAAGGCGCTGGAAGCCTGCGGTTTACCGGCCGCCGCCGTGCAGTCGATAGACAACCCGGATCGCGCGCTGGTCGCTGAAATGCTGCGGATGGATAAGTACATCGATATGCTGATCCCTCGCGGTGGTGCGGGTCTGCACAAGCTGTGTCGTGAGCAGTCGACCATTCCGGTTATCACCGGCGGCATTGGCGTATGTCATATTTATGTTGATGATACCGCGGAGATTGACCCGGCGCTGAGAATTATCGTCAACGCTAAAACCCAGCGTCCGAGCACCTGTAACACCGTAGAAACTCTGCTGGTGCATCAGGACATCGCCGCACGTTTTCTGCCTGCGCTGAGCCAGCAGATGGCGCAAAGCGGCGTCACGCTGCATGCCGATGAGACGGCGCTGGCCGCATTGCAGACCGGACCCGCTAACGTGGTCGCGGTGAAAGTCGAAGAGTATGACGACGAGTTTCTGTCGCTGGATTTGAACGTGAAAGTCGTTACTGACCTGGACGATGCCATCGCCCACATTCGCGAGCATGGGACCCAACATTCCGATGCGATCCTGACGCGCACGCTGCGTAACGCCGATCGTTTCGTGAATGAAGTGGACTCTTCTGCCGTGTACGTTAACGCCTCTACGCGTTTTACCGATGGCGGCCAGTTCGGATTGGGTGCGGAAGTGGCGGTAAGTACGCAAAAACTGCACGCGCGTGGCCCAATGGGGCTGGAAGCACTGACCACTTACAAGTGGATTGGCTTTGGTGACGACACGATTCGTGCGTAATTGAAACCGGGTGATGCAAAAATAGGCGTTTGATTCACAAGGCCATTGACGCATCGCCCGGTTAGTTTTAACCTTCTACCCCGTGTTCGCATTCGTGGACATGTCCTTATCAGGGCCGATATAGCTCAGTTGGTAGAGCAGCGCATTCGTAATGCGAAGGTCGTAGGTTCGACTCCTATTATCGGCACCATTTTTCTATGTCTCCGGACTGATTTTTCCCATTTCCTGTACCAGGCTCAGGTCGTTTGATGTCATCAGCACGATGAGCAGCATCATCATCCCATTGTACTCAAATATATCTTCTGTATTACCGCTATCCTCCTTCCAGAAAAAGGAGCAGCGACAGCCGCTCCCTTCTGGCATCAGGATTTTGGGAACACCCAAACATGTTTTTCGGGTAACGCCAGGTGGCAGTGCTGAGGATCGCGAACTTCGTTGCCATAGGCGCGGATGACAAAATCATCAGCCACGGTGCGGAACAGGTACTCCCAGCGGTCACCGAGATACATGCTGGTGAGCAACGGGAGAGCCAACTGGTTTTCGCCTGGCCCGTCGGCCAGCACCACTCGTTCAACGCGGATCACCGCGGTGCCCTCATAGCCAACCTGAACGCCGTCGCCCGCCTGACCCCACAGAACCCAGTCGCGTCCTTCAATACGTGCTTTGCCGTCGCGCACGTCAGTGACTTTGCCATGCAGACGGTTGTTGCTGCCCATAAACTCAGCGGTGAACAGCGTTTTTGGGGAACCATACATCTCTTGCGGCGTACCCTGCTGTTCAATTTTGCCGTTGTTGAGCAACAAAATGCGGTCAGAAATCGACATCGCTTCTCCCTGGTCATGCGTCACCATCAGCGCGGACAACCCGAGATTAATAATCAGCTCACGCAGGAATACGCGCGCTTCTTCCCGCAGTTTTGCATCAAGGTTGGATAATGGCTCATCGAGCAGGATCACGGGTGGGTTATAAACCAGCGCCCGGCCAATCGCTACACGCTGTTGCTGGCCGCCAGAAAGTTGATGCGGATGGCGCTTACCCAGATGTCCCAGGCCCAGTTGATCCAACACACCCTGTACCCGTTGGTTGATCTCTGCGGTGGAGACTTTGCGCAACTTCAGCGGGTAGGCCACATTCTCAAATACGGTTTTATGCGGCCACAAGGCATAGGACTGGAACACCAGCCCCAGATTACGCTCTTCGGCTGGGATTTCGCTGCGCGGGGTGCCGTCGTAGACCTTGTTGTTGCCGATGGTAATTGACCCTTGTGTCGGTTTTTCCAGCCCGGCCACCGCGCGCAGGAGGGTGGTTTTACCGCTACCGGACGGTCCCAGTAACGAAACCACTTCGCCCCGTTTGAGGTCCATGGTCACGCCCTTTAGCACCGGGTTATCACCGTAGGTTAAGTGCAGGTTCTCGACCGATAATTCAATCATGTAATTTCACTCCAAAACGTAGGGCAATACCCAGGCCCACCACCACCAACAAAATATTGATAAACGAGAGTGCGGCGACGATGTCGATAGCACCTGCCGCCCACAGAGATACCAGCATCGAACCGATGGTTTCCGTGCCTGGCGACAGCAGATAGACGCCCGTTGAATACTCACGCTCAAAGATCAGGAACATCAGCAGCCATGAGCCAATCAGCCCATAACGCGAAAGCGGAATGGTAACGTGGCGGGTAATCTGCCCACGCGTCGCACCGGTGCTGCGTGCCGCTTCCTCCAGCTCTGGCCCCACTTGCAGCAACGTTGAGGAGATGAGGCGCAGGCCGTAGGCCATCCATACCACCGTATACGCCAGCCAGACGCTGAAAATGGTGCTACGCAGCGAGCGCAGCCAGACAATCAGCGTGTCTCGCAACCACTGCGACCACGGCATGCCGGATAACCAGCCGGATTTCAGCGCGTTATCGAGCCACATCGGTAAGAACAGAAACACCCACAAAAACGCCAGACCCGCGAGCAGGCCCGGCACCGCACGGGGCACCAGCACGCTGTAGTCTAGAAAACGCGTGGTGTTATCCGGCTTGCGGTGCATCGCGATACCGATAAACAGATAGCAACCTACCGCCAGTGCGCCGCCTATTACGCCAATCGCCATGGAGTTGACGATGGCCCGCAACAGGTTCGGCTGTTCCCAGATGGTACGGAAGGTGCTAAGCGACAGCTCATCCCACAGCGACACACCCACACCCCAGTTGGAGATAAACGCACGCAGCACCACACCCATCAACGGTACGCCAATGGTAATGGTCAGCCAAAACGCGACCACACCACCCGCTATCCAGCGCCATTTACCCAGCGGTAACGCGCGGGCCTGCGAGGCTTTACCCTTCATGGTGACGAAGCGGTTAGCGGTACGCATCAGGCGACGCTGTAGCATGACCAGTGGGATGGTCAGGCAGATCAGCACCACGGCAACGGCCGCCATCAGGTGATACGACGGCGTACCCAGTTTATTGGTCAGCTGGTACAGGTAGGTCGCCAGCACCATGTTGCCTTCCGGATCGCCCAGCACCAGCATTAGACCAAAGACTTCCAGACCGAGGAAAAACAGCAGCACAACGGCGTACAGAATCGAGGGGCGAACCATCGGCAGGCTGACCGAGGTCATCACCTGCAGCGGGGAAGCGCCGGAGATACGCGCGGCTTCCTCCACGTCTGAGCTCACGCTGCGCAGCGCTGATGAGATATACAGATAAGCGTGCGGTACGTGTGTCAGACCTGCAATGACCACGATGCTCGACATGTCGTAGATATTCCACGGCACGAAGCCAATCAGCGACTGCGCCCACAGCGACAGGAAGCCCACCGGGCCTGCGGCCACCACATAGCCAAAACCCAGCACCATCGGTGAAACAAAAATAGGCACCAGGATCAGCGGCTCAATCAGACGTCTACCCGGTAAGTCGGTACGTACCATCAGGAAGGCCAGTATGCCGCCCAGAGGAATGGCGATAATGACCAGACCGAATGCGAGAATAAAGCCGCTTTTCAGCGCTTTATAGAAGTCAGGGTCGGTAAAAATAAAGCCAAAGGATTCAAGGCTCCAGTCCTTTGCCGGCGAGAAGAACGGCGCGGACAAAAAGCTCTGTATCACGATGAACGACAATGGCGTGTAGATAACCAGCGCGGTTAACAGCACGACGATGCCGCGCGGCAAGCTTTGCCACTTTCTGCGTAATGCATTCATAAGCGAGATCCGGTAACACGAATTCAGGAAACGAGCACCAGGCGCACCAGTGAACCGTGCACCTGGTTCTGGCTCTTATTTGGCCGCGGCTTCACGCCATTGTTTGATGTAGTCCAGACGTTTCTTCGGTTGCAGGTATTCAAGTAATGACTCATCAACCGGGATCGGCTTCAGCGCGCTACCCAGCATTTTGGTCATACCGTCGATGTCATTTTTACCTTCGATATCGTTACGGATAGAGGGAATATCGGCCTGGTTGGCGAGGATGTTTTGCCCTTTTTCAGACAGCACATAGTCCAGCCACAATTTGGCAGCATTGCCATGTTCTGCCTGCTGGCTGATGAAAGAAACTCGTGACAGCACCAGGGTGTAGTCCTTCGGATAGGAAATACCCAATGACGGGTCGTTTTTGGCACGCGCTTCGGCGTAAGAGCCGAGGATATTATAACCAATCAGGTTTTCACCCGATGAAACCCTCTCCATCATCGTACCGGTGGACGATTGCACGGCTAACCCGCCTTTCGCCACGTCGGCCAATGTTTTGAAGTAGTTCGGATCGGCCTTGTAATCCAGCACCGATAGCATGAAGCCAACCCCGGATTTTTCGATATCGTAGGTGGTGACTTTGCTTTTGAATTTATCCACCTGGCCTGCAATCAGCTTTGCCAGCGCGGCGTGAGAATCCGGAACCTCGTTCGCCGGGATGAGGCGCTTGTTGTAAATAAACACCACCGGCTCGTAGGTGGTGCCGTACGCTTTGTTGTGCCAGACAGCCCATTTCGGTAGCTGGTTCTGCTCTGCTGAAACATACTCCATGGCATAGTCGGTCGCGAGCTTCATCGCGGTATCCATAGAGGAGCTCCAGATGACGTCACCGCTGCCGCCGCCAGCAGCCTGTTCGCTGATATAACGGTTATACAGCTCGGTGCTGTTCATATCGTTATATTCAACTTTGATGCCCGGATAGGTGGCTTCAAAGCCCTGAATCAGCGGCCCCGCCGCTTTGGTATCCGTTGTGGAGTAAACCACGACTTTGCCTTCTTTGGTGGCGGCATCAACCACCTTTTGGTAGTCAGCCGGATACCCCTGCGGTAGCGCGGACAGGGCAGAAACCGACATGAAAACAGCAGCAGGGATCAGAGAGATGCGGAATGTGTTTGTCATTATTATTAACCTTCTAGTTACACTTTGGGAACTAAAAGTCAACATAGCGGATGAGAGGGGAGAGACAAGAGGGGGAAGAGAGCCGGCTGGTGGAAATGTGATTGCTGGCGTTGTTTCGGTAATTAACACCATAGAAACCGTGAGCGCAGGGATTTGAGAGAACGGAATGCTCACCGCTGTAGGCCGGATAAGCGAAGCGCCATCCGGCACTATACGGAACGCAGCCGGATGGCGCTTCGCTTATCCGGCCTACGGAGTTGTCAATCAGCCCCCTTCCGGTACAACCGCCTTGGATGCCCAATATTCCCATACTGAATCTCAATCACAACAAACCCAATCTCCACGCAATACTCCAGATAGCGGCGACCCGTAGTTTTACTGATCCCTGCGTCTTTCACCACCTGTTCGACTGACCAACTGGTGTCAGGATGTTCGCTGAAAATACGCTTCACCCGCTCAAGCGTTGCAGGTTCAATGCCCTTTGTTGATGGCTGGGTTGATGCCTCACCCGCGGGTAAATTGAACAGTTTATCCAGTGCATGTTGGTCAACAACCTTCACCTGCCGCAGAGTGTGTACCAGCAACATAAAGCGCTCCAGCGAGGCCCGCAGACGGTGGGAAAATACGGGTTTTAGCAGGTAGTCAAACGCGCCGCTGCGCATAGCATGGCTGCAGGTTTGCATATCGCTGGCGGCGGTGATGAATATCACCGAGCATTCAAACTGTTTGAGCAGTGGGCTATCAATAAGCTCAACGCCCTGACCGTCCGGCAAATAGTTGTCCAGCAGCAGCAGACGTGGCTGATGGAGGAGGAGCAGTTCGCGGGCCTGTTCCAGCGATCCCGCGATTCCCACGATGCGCAGATGGAAGTTTTGCTCAATAAACTCCCGATGCAACTGTGCGAGATGCGGCTCATCTTCAACAATAACAACCTCAAGAGGGCGGATATCAGTCATGGGAAGATCCTGTTGAAAGAGAAATCTGGAACGGGATGAAAACCGAAAATACGGTACCCTGTGGGATGTTATTGCTTATTTCGATGCTGCCACCTGCCCGACGAACGTAGCCCACGACCAGGTACAGGCCAATACCATGTTCTGAACCGGTGAGTTCACTGCTGTCAGTGGGTTTACTGGTAAAGCCTTGCTCAAAAATATGCGGCTTCATGGCCTCATCAACGCCACAGCCCCGGTCAGCCACTTCAATCACCAGTTCGTGGTTGCGATCCGATATATACACTTCCACCGGCGCGGTACGCGCTGGCGTTTTCAGCGTGGCATCGACAGCGTTGTCCACCAGATTACCAATGACTGACATCAGCTCCGTTTCGCTCAGTCCTTCCGGCAGGCGCGAGAGCTGGCAGGCGGGATCGAAAACCAGCTCAACGCCTTTCTCGCGGGCACCGACATATTTCCCCAGCAGCAGGCCGCACAGCGCCGGAGAGACAAACTGCCTGGAGAGGAAATCCAGCACCTGCTGGGCCCCCTCTGACTGTACCTGGATATAACGCAGCGCATCGTCATAGCGCTGCATTTGCAGCAGACCGACGAGCGTCGCCGTCCAGTTGAGCTGCTCGTGGCGCATGATGCGCAGGTTATCGGCATAGCGGGTCACCTGGCTGAGTTGGCTGCTGAGCATATTGATATCGTTCTTATCGCGGAAGCTGAATACCCAACCGCTTTGGGTGCCCGGCTCGACTTCAATAGCCACGCGGTTGACGATGGTTTCCCGTTGATTCAGGACGGTAATATGATCGTGATGGCGGCTGTCATAAGCGGTATTGCCTGGCGCGAAAAACGACGGTGGCAGTTGAATCACCTCATCCAGCGGCTTGCCGAGCAGCGCTTGTTCACTCTGGCGAATATTGAGCATCTCCCTGGCGGCGCGGTTGATGAGTATTAGCCGCTTATCGGCATTCACCGCAAACACACCTTCGTACATGGCCTCCAGTAACGCCTTTTGCTGTAGCACCAACTGGGCGATATCTTTGGGTTCCAGGCCGAACATCTGTTTTTTCAGCGTGCGGGTCAGTAACCAGGAAAAAATAAACAGCAGCAGCAGCAGGGCAAGGCCGTACATTCCGGTGCGCCACAGCAGTCGGGCGTTGATATTGGCGATGTAGGAGGTGAGGTAACCGACGGAGACAATGCCGATTACCTGATGATGGCTATCGAAAATAGGTGCCTTACTGCGTAACGAGACACCGATCCCGCCCTTACGCACCGTGATAATGGTTTTGCCCTTCAGTACATCAGCATTGTCGCCGCCGATCATCGGCAGGTTAAGGCGCTCCGGGGATTCTGAGTGGTAAAGATGCTGTTCACGCGCATCACCAATCACAATATAGCTGGCGTCGCTTTCGGCACGCAGCGGCTGAATCAGTTGTGCGATACCGGGAATATCCCGCTGCTGTACTTTTTCTGCCAGACCGGGAATCAGGGCAATTTCGCTGGCCTGTACGCGCGCGCGTTGGCCCAAATCGTGGTGCAACTGACGGTCGATAAAGTGAAACAGCAATACGCCAAGCAGCGCCAGCAGAAGGCAGGAAAAAGCCACCAGTGAGAGGAACAGCTTTACCTGAAAGGACAATCTGAGTTTCATGTAGTCCGCAGCGGCCAGAGCAGAAAGGGTCATCTGAAAAGCCTATCATGCGAAAATACGAACCGTAATCGAGGGACGACAGAGTTGTGAACTGCCTACATTCTCCGCAAATTTCTGAGGCAATAAACGGTATGTCGACGATGCGATCCAACGACTGTATCCATTGAAAATGCGCATCGTTGACGGTGATTTTTTTGGCGCTTCCGGTCTATGACTCTGGGTGTCCGTCGATCGCGGCCTTCAGATCGCGATACTCTTCGCATTGGGTGCCGCAGATATTCTTAATGGTTGCCAGCTCCGCTTTCGCCAGGTCGGGGCGGCTTTTAACCATCCATGCTTCCCCAAGATATTCGCGCACTCTCGCATAGTGCGGATCAAGGGCAATCGATCGTTGGTAGTAACTTATCCCTTCATCCGTACGCCCTAGCTTGCGTGTCGCGTAGCCTCGATAGTTCCAGGCTTCACGCGTATTGGGCTGCTGTAAGGTATCGAGTAAATTGATGGCATCCTGATAATGGCCGGTTTTCGCCAGGTGATACGCATACTGCGTTTTATCCTGATCGTCGATCATGCTGCTTTTTTCTGGCAAACATTTTTGGGTTTTGTTGTCGTAAACCTGACCCTTCGGGCATGTTGGTGTGGTGGTATCGTCATTTCCCATGGCGCTGGCTGCAGCGGAGTAGAGCAGCCCGCCTGAGATCAGGCAAATCAACGGCAGTATTTTCGTCCTGGCGTGCATCTTCATGGTCCTGTCCTCTCGGTATGAGTGAAGGTTCTTGCATGCTGTAAACCGCGCAGACCATGCTTTATTCATTATCGATGCCTATAAATTGACCTGCCGTTTATTTTTAATACACCGCTTTATTAGCAAAGAAGGAGGAGCCGCTAACGAGGCTGTTGCGGCGCGCCAAATTTTCCGTACCACGGGAAATGGGGGAGCTTCTCTGATCCCCGCACTGGCACTAAATGCCATCCAGGTGGCAGTAAGAGGTGTATCTTCAGGCAGCCCCTGCGTTGGCTGCGCTCACTCACCCCAGTCACCTACTGGTGTACGCTCCTGGGGATTCGTTGCATCGCCGCCTTCCTGTAACTCGAATTATTTAGGGTATAGAAGATAAATAATATGGCTTTTTTTATTTATTCAATAATAAATAAAAAAAGCCACCTGAATTCCAGGTGAAATATAACACAGAGATTATATGTTGCAATTAGCGATATTAAATATGACAGGTAAAGCTTGCCGGTATTAGAATTTCGCAACAATATATTTATAGATAATTTATATTTATCAAATGCACTTTGCGTTATCTAACTCATAAAAGACCCTTCTGACGGGTCTCTGTGTAGACTGTGATCCAGCCGATTGTTCTGCGGTATTTATTAATGTCCCGAGTCGTGTGAACTATAGTAAAGATGGCCGTTATTTCTCATTATTAATAACCGTGAGTGGGGGATGTGCATGAAGAAGATTCTGATGCTGGTCGGGGATTATGTCGAAGATTATGAAACGATGGTGCCTTTCCAGGCTCTGCAAATGCTCGGTCATCGGGTTGATGCCGTCTGTCCGGATAAACAACAAGGTGACTATGTTCAGACCGCCATTCACGATTTTGATGGGGCGCAGACCTACAGTGAGAAACCAGGGCATCGCTTCACCTTGAATGCGAATTTCTCTGATGCGCGCGAGGCGGATTATGACGCCTTGTTGATCCCTGGCGGGCGGGCGCCGGAGTATTTACGTCTGAATCCGGATGTCATTCAACTGGTACAAGACTTTAACTCTGCGGGTAAACCTATCGCCGCTGTGTGTCATGGCCCGCAACTGCTGGCGGCAGCCGGAGTGTTAGAAAACCGGACCTGCAGCGCGTATCCAGCGTGTGCGCCAGAAGTTCGGTTAAGCGGTGGGCATTATGCCGATATCGGGATTGATCAGGCGCACGTCGACGGCAATCTGATTACCGCGCCGGCATGGCCTGCTCATCCTGCCTGGTTGGCTAAATTTGTTGAAGTATTAATGAAGTAACGGGTATTGGCTTTGCAGGTCGGTATAACCCATCCGGCTATACCGACTGCAAAAAATTATCGTTGCAACGGATTTGATCAACTTTTTGGTTCTGAGCTTTTTAAACACCTCAAGCGTGCAGTCGCAGAGCAGCAATCCTTCACGGCTATAACATTCAACGGATGTGACGCGGCCAGCGCTGTCGTGGACGTGATCATCATGTGCAAAACGTGCAAACACACTGCGGTGTCCGCATTCGATTTCAGCGCATTGATAACCAGTCCGGCCTGATAAGGTCGGCAAACTGATTATCTGATGATGACATTCTCCAGCATCAAAGCCTCGGATTGAGTTGAAAGGTATTTACATGGTGAATGATAACCGGCAGTCCCTCGAGGGGAGCCCTTATGACGCTAATTTGTGATCTGTAACCGCAGTGCGGCCACATTATAGATAGTGCCAAACACCGCTACCGCCAGCAGGAACAGGGATGAGATAAAAACGCTGTATCTGACAAACCGCATGGGCATCCAGCGTTTGAAAATCACGATATAAAACGACAGAACGGCAACGTCAAAAATGATCCATACCAGCGTGAGTATCAGCATGCTGGTGGCGAAATTATGTGTAATGGTGATGAACTGTGGAAAGAATGAAACGAAGAACAGAATATCTTTCGGGTTTGACATGCCAATCAGAAAACCGTTGATAAATCCCCCATGAGACGGCTGGCGAGAGTCTTCGCTGGCGGCTTGATTTCTTGCCCACAGGCTGCAAAACGCGCTATAGCCGATATACAGCGATCCGGCGAGACCCAGCACACACAGCAGCAGTGGAGAGAGTGATACCACTCCCGCCAGCATCAGCGCAGCAAGCGCAAGTAGTAGCAATGAAGCACCGTTAGTTCCGCATAGCGTCATAAAGGCCTGGCGATAGCCGTACTGTGCCGCCGTCGCGGTAATCAGCGCCACAACAGGGCCTGGTGTTAGTAATAGTGTTAGCACCGAGAGGCTGTATACAGCCAGTAAAGCGAGATTCATATCTGATGATCCTGACGTTATTTTTCATCAGTATTCCGCTTGCGTGTCACATTGAAAAACGAATAAAACTGCGCTCTACTGTGAGTAAAACTCAACATAGAAGCCGATGATGACGCTACCCCCTCTGTATGCCCTGAGAGCTTTTGAAGCTGCTGCCCGTCTGGGATCATTTAGTAAAGCGGCTATTCAACTGAATGTCACGCCTGGTGCGGTAAGCCGTCATATCCGCACACTGGAAGCCTGGTTTGGCTGCGAACTGTTTGTTCGTAGCGGCCCCCGAATTGAGATAACGCCTTCAGGACAGGGGTTAGCGCAACAACTGACGGCCGGGTTTCAGAGTTTAGAACACGCCTGCCATGCTTTTCGTAGCCGCAGTCATGCGCTGCGGTTGAAAGCCCCCTCAACGTTGACCATGCGCTGGCTGCTGGATGTGCTACGTCATTTCCGGGAAGCCCATCCAACGCCGGTGATTGAAATCTCCAGCGTGTGGATGGACACCGATTCCGTCGCATTCAGCCGCGAACCGTATGACTGCGCAATCCTGTTGGGGAATGGTTATTTTGGCGAGGATACGGACAGCCGTTTGCTGTTTCAGGAGTGGCTTATCCCGGTATGCGCACCTGCGTTGCAGGCTCAGGCGCAAGGTGATATCGCCGTCTGTGAATTGATTCATCCTTCTGCCGATCGCCGCGACTGGCGTCGTTGGCTGCAGCGTACCGGGGCATTTCCTGCGTTGAACCTGGCACGTGGCAAAGTGTTCGATACCCTGGAACAGGGGAGTCTTGCGGCAATGAGCGGGCATGGGATCGCGGTCGCCGATCTGCTATTAAGCCTGACGGCTATTCAGACCGGGATGCTGGCGTTACCGTTTAAACAGGCCGTCGCGACAAGAGAAGGCTATTACCTCGTCTGGCCAAAAGCGTCAACCCGGCTTCGAAATATTGAGTTGCTGTATCGCTGGTTAAAAGAAGCTGCACCTGAGGCTGACATGGCAGAACTGCTCTGGCTGGAATAACCCGCCGAATACCATATTGATAACAATTCTCATTATTATTGTTGTGTTGTGCGGGTAATGGTAATGTTGCCACCCATCGTACGTTGCAAATTCCATTTCTTGTGCAGAAGACAGCATGAACAACACCACCGCCCAGAATGCATCCGGACGTTCTACCCGCACCTTCTCCGTCAGTGAGTTTAGGGACTTTGGTGAGCGCTACGGGATCGATTACCGTTTTCCATTGCTGACACAAAAACCGGGTCTTCCGTGTTCCAGTGCCGTTTTGCAAGGGGAAGTAGAGGAGATGATGCTCCCTTGCGGGATGTGCGTCACACACTCTGATGTACAGGTGTTGCAACCGTATGAAACCACCTCCCGGCACAGTAGCCCCTTGTATATGCTGGTGGTGCTGGAAGGTTGCGTGATACTGACGCTCAACGGGCAGGAACATGTGGTACGTTCCGGCATGGCGTTTAGTTCGCGTCTGAGTGAACGCCAGGCGATGAGCGCCCGTCACCCTGCAGACTGCAAGCTACGGACGCTATCACTCGGGTTGTATCCTGACGGGGCATGGCGCACAGGATTACTTGAATCCCTTATGCGTGAGTGGGAAAACTGCCAGACGCCAACGCTTATTTGGCAGGTGCCGGGTTTTTTACTCAGCGGATTACAATATGCGCAGCAGAGCTCGCTTAGCCATGTTTCCCGCCAGTTGATGCTGGAAGGACTGATTCTACAATTATTTGGTCACGGTCTCAGCGTTTGTCAGGTAGAGAGCGGTAAATGTCTCGCTGCCAGTGGTGAGCAGCAACGGCTGGAAAGGGTGCGTCGTCTGTTGGAGCAAACCCCTGAAAATGACTACACGCTTAACGAGCTGGCGCAGCGCGCAGCAATGAGCCCCAGCAGTTTGCGCAGTAAATTTCGCATGGCCTATGGTTGCTCGGTGTTTGACTACCTGCGCGACCGCCGCCTGGAACGCGCGCGTGGCTATTTACTGGAAGGGTATAGCGTACAGCAAGCCGCATGGATGTCTGGCTACCAGCACGCCACAAACTTTTCCACAGCCTTTCGTCGTCGCTATGGCTTCCCGCCTGGTGATGTTCTCAAACTTTGCTAATCCATTTTCCCGTTTTATGCGCGTGGCAGATTAATAATTTGGCGTTGCGCATACGCAACCTGGCATTCGGCATAGCGACTCCTGATACAAAAATGGCAATAATTCTCATTTACAATTAGACGTGCCTTGGGAGATGTTCATGTTCGCAAAGACTCGGTTGGCGCTGCTGGTAGGATGGGTGACCGGTAGCGTAGCTTTTCCTCTGCTGGCGCAGGAAACAACAAAAAACGATACGGTGGTTGTCACTTCGCAAATGCAGAGTGGGGCGACCAAGCTTGCCACACCGGATATCGAAACGCCGCAGTCGGTATCGATCGTTACCCGTGAACAGTTTGAAGAGCAGGGCGCAACCAGCGTGCGGCAGGCTGTTAGCTACACACCTGGGGTGTACAGCAATCAGATTGGTGCCTCCAACCGCTTTGACTACATTGTGCTGCGCGGTTTCTCCGATGGTAGTCTGGACAACGTCTATCTCGATGGTCTGAAGATGATGGGCGACACTAACTCACACAGTTCGCTGGTGGTCGATCCGTGGTTCCTTGAAGATATCGAAGTGGTGCGCGGCCCGGCTTCTGTACTGTATGGCCGTTCCTCTCCGGGCGGTATTGTGGCGCTGACATCACGTAAACCGTCGTTTGATGCGGACGGAGAAGTGAAGCTGTTTGCTGGCAACAACAATCAGCGCGGCGCCGCGTTTGATGTCACCGGGGCGCTGGACGATAACGACCGCGTGGCGGCGCGCCTGAGTGGCATGACGCGCTATGCTGATTCGCAGTTCGGCCCGTTGAAAGAAGAGCGCTACGCGTTGATGCCGAGCCTCACCTGGCGCATCACTGACCAGACGCGTCTGGATCTGATGGCCTATCTGCACCGTGACCCCGAAGGCGGTAGCCACTCCGGTCTGCCATATGACGGTACCGTGGTTCCACATTACGGGCAAAAGATCTCCAACACCTTTTATGAAGGTGAGGATGATTACGATAAGTACGATCGCCGCGAAAATATGGTGGGCTACAACATTGAGCACCTGTTTGATAACGGCTGGTCGGTGCGGCAAAAACTGCGCTACCTGCATACCGATGTGGAGTTGAACCAGGTGTATGCGTCGGGCTGGCTGAATAAAACCGAGCTTAATCGCGGCTACTCCGGCTCTGATGAAAAAATGTCGGCGATTACGCTGGATAACCAGCTCGACGGCAGCTTTGATACCTGGCAGGTTAACCACCGTCTGCTGGTGGGGATCGACTATCAGGATCGCAGTAACAATACCACCGGCTACTACGGGGCGTTCCCGCCGATTGACGCCTTTAACCCAGTGTACGGCGCAAAGCCTGACTACATCGACATGTATGCGCGTGAAAAGCACAAGCTGCGCCAGACGGGTTACTATTTGCAGGATCAGATGTCATGGGATCGCTGGCGTATTACGCTCGGTGGTCGCTACGATCAGGTCAGCGTCTCTAACATTGATAAGCAAAACGATACCCGCAGCGATCTGGATAAAAACAACTTCAGCACCCGCGCCGCGCTGCTTTATTTGTTTGATAACGGCTTTGCGCCGTACGTGAGTTATTCCACCGCCTTTACACCAACCAGCTTTGCCGATGAGAACGGTAATTTGCTGGATCCAATGAAAGGCAAGCAGTGGGAAGCCGGCCTGAAATATGAACCTGAAGGGTTGAATAGCCAGTTTAGCGCGTCGCTATTCCGTATTAATCAGACCAACATTGCCACCAAAGAAGAGCCGACCGATCCGTATCGCTCGATTGGGGAAATTGAGTCTGAAGGGGTAGAACTGGAGGCGATTAGCCAACTGACGGATAGTTTCCGTCTGCAGGCGGCGTATACCTATACCGACATTCGCTATAAGAAAAGCAGCCCGGAAGAGCAGGGCAAGCGTGCCGTTTATGCGCCGCGCAATCAGGCCAGTACCTGGTTAAGCTACGATGTAAAAAGCGGCCCGCTGGATGGCCTGACGCTGGGTTCAGGTGTGCGTTACGTCAACGGTATTACCAGCGATCGCCAGAATACTCACACCCTGCCATCGTATACGCTGGTGGATCTGGCGATTGGCTACGACTTAACGAATATTGGTATTAAAGGTTTGAGCACGCAATTGAACGTCAACAATCTGACCGATAAACGCTATGTAGCGGCCTGCAACTCGCTTTCTTATTGTTACTTTGGCGCAGAACGCAGCATTGTTGGTAGCGTGTCGTGGAAATTCTGATGCTTAAGCCGGATGCGGCGCTGGCACCTTATCCGGCATACGGCAGCGTGCAAATTGTAGGCCTGATAAGCGCAGCGCATCAGGCATAGTGGATTGCGGCTATTTAGTAAAACCGTTTTGCATACAAATCTGCGCGCTGGTTCTCAGGGTGAAGGCTAACTTGTCAGGATACTGGCGGTAATAGTTATGTTCTTCTTCCAGCCCTTTTGCCTGCGCCAGACGTACCGTTTCCAACGAACAGGTTCGGTAGATCAAATCTTTATTCATATTGCTCTGCTTCTCGCGCTGTTTATCTGCGGACAGCGCCAGCCAGCTCTCGGACAGCGAGTAATCGTAGACCACCCGATTCCCTTTCGCCTGCACGTTCTCAATGGTAATGAATTCGTCGATCTTCAGTCTTGGCTGACCACGCATTTTTTTCTTATCTTCTGCGGCGGCATATTGCGCCAGCGCATTAATATCCATCCCGGCTATTTTCTGCTTATAGATATCGACCCAGGCGGCGGGTTGCTGATAATGCTGAGCATAAGCATTTCTTAATTCTCCGTCACTCATTGAACAGCCAGCTAAAAATAAAGGTAATAGCAGCGTCAGTTTTGTTTTAGTCATGATGTTATCCCATTCATTATTGTGGTCCCCAGTCGCCCATAACAAAATAAAAGTCATCGAATTACAGGTGATCTTTAGGGTTGTATAAACGGGGCGACGACAGCACAAGTGCAATTATCTTAAAATGGCGGAATAAGCGGGAAACCCTGCCAGAATTGGCAGGGTTAATGGATGAAGAGGATCAGAATTCCATTTTCACCGTGAACTGCACTTCTCGTGGATCGCCAATCTGATTACCCAGATTATTGGTGGCAATGGATGAGGTGTAATAGGTCTTATCAAACAGGTTTTTCACATTGAGCTGCAATGTGACCGGATACTGCAGCTTCATTTTATAAGCGGCAAAGGCATCGGCGACAAAATAGCCCGGCAGATAATAGTCTGCGCCATTGGTTGCGGAACGGCGACTCACCCCATGACCCCCACCGCCAATCGTCAGAGTATTGCCCATAAAAGCATTCTGAATATCGTAGGTGAGGAATAATGAGCCGGTATGCTTCGGTACATTAGGCAGCGGCTTACCTTTGTAATCAGGATCTTCCGTCACTTTCGCGGCGGTATAACCGTAGCTGGCGATGATATTGGTGTTGGTGGTCAACGAACCGGCGACATCCACTTCCACACCTTGTGAACGCACGCGACCCGCCGTTTTCGCCACGGTTTCGCCATTGATCATTTCGTTGTACAGCACATTGCGTTTATCAATATCAAACAGGGCAATATTGGCTGTGATACCGTCAAAGATATCGAATTTTGCCCCCACTTCATAAGCCGTTGAGGTTTCAGGTGGCAATTCGCCAATATAACTGGCGATAGAATATTGCGGCATGAAGGATCGCGACACGTTACCGAACAGCGATACCGACGGCGTCAGTTTGTACACCATACCGAATTTGGGCACCCACTGTTGGTCGGTACTGTCGGTGTTGACGTTGAACGGACGGCCTTTGCCAGCGTATTCGGTGTAGTACTGATAACGCATCCCGGCGACGGCGATCCATTTATCGGTCAGGTACAGCGCGTCCTGCACATACGCAGAATAGCTCTCTTGTTGAATGGTCTGATCGCTATCAGCAGCAGAAACGTTAGTACATTTACCCAACGTACCGTAGACAGGATTATAAATATTGAACCCTTTTACGTTCTTGCAGCGGATCATGTCGGTGCGTAGCAGATCGTAGTTCTCATAAGAGACGCCGGTGAGGATCTCGTTATAAAAGCCAGCGATATCGACGTTGCCCTGTAAATCGGCACGTGTGGCGTGCATGCGCTGGGTGGAGCCTTGAGTGGCATCAACACGGCGGGTCAGATTTCCGCTTGCAGAATCATAAGCCATCACGCGAGCCTGGTTATCGCTGTATTTATCCTGGCTAAAGCTGTAGTCGAATTTCGCTGTCCATTCGCTGTTGAAACGGTATTCGGCATTCAGCTGCGCCAGATCCGATTCGCCATCGGTGATATTAAACGGCTCATCAAAACGGGTTTTGCGATCCACATTCACCGCGTGTTTGGTGTTGAGATCGAAAATGGTGCCGCGATCGAACGGGGCTTTATAGTCGCGATGTGAATAGAGCACGTTGACGGTGGCCTTGTCGCCAAACCAGGTCAGGGACGGAGAGATGAAGCTGCTCTGATTGGTGCCGAAGTTACGCCAGTAATCCTCATGCTGATATTCGCCAATCAGGCGATACGCCAACGGCGTGCCTTCAATCGGCCCGGTCACGTCAAACTGCCCTGTGCCGCCGCCAAAGCTGCTGGAGGTTGCTGAAATCGACCCGCCAAACTGCGTTTCCGGACGTTTGGTGACGACATTAATCAGGCCGCCGGGATCGAGAATCCCATACAGGGTTGAGGCCGGGCCTTTCAGCACTTCCACGCGTGAGGTGGCGGCGTTAAAGCTGCGCGGCAATACGGTTTTCAGACCATTGGTCATCACCGAGCCGTCACGGTTTGCGCCGAAGCCACGGCGGACAAACGCATCCTGTGTGCCACCTAATGTGTTGGTTTGCACGACGTTACTGACGTTATACAGCGCTTCGTCCAGCGTCGTGACATGCTGATCTTCCAGAACTTTATCGCTGACAGTGTTCACCACCTGCGGGATATCCAACAATGGCATGGATGTCAGCGTCGCGGTGGACGAGCTCAGCGGTTGATAACCCGATGTTACGGCCTGATCGGCAGACGACGCATCTGCCCGAACGGTGATGGTATCTTCCCCTTTAGGCGGAGTCGTCTCTTTCTCCGCTGCAAATACCGTAGGTGTTGTTGTCATGCCCAGAAAGAGAGCAGAGCACAATGCCCGCCCTTTCATCCCCGAAAAGTAAGTCGTTAACTCAGCCATTATTTTATTTATTCCGCAAAAGACCCTGCCAAAAATGGGCAGGGAAACAGGTTGATTCAATTCATTGCCCGGCTTGCCAGCCCTGCATTTATCCATCTGTAAGCCAGCGTTACTGGCGTCAGATGTGTAATTGAGAATCATTCAATCATGGGTGTTTGTAGTAGTAAACGTAAAAATGAAAAAGAAACTACAAGCGATTCGACGCAATTTAACCGTCGTTTTTTTAAGGGTATTTAATTTTCAATATATTGAAAAAAATGATTTTCATTGGTTTTTCAGCGTTTTTTATTTGTGCTTTAGTTGTTGGCGACAGGTGATGTAACTACAGGGTGTAATTGCTTGACTACTACAGTGCAAGCCAGCAAGATCACAAAGAGAATGAGTTTTATTTTTATTTAGAGAGTTACGCATGCAGGCTTTGCCATGCGGCGGCGCAGGAGTGAACATGCCACAGCATGTGGAAAATATCGCCCACAGAACGGGCATTGAACTACAACAGCTTTCTGCGGGTTATCGCCATAACACCATTGTCCACGATATCTGTCTCACTATTCCGCAAGGCAAAATGACGGTACTGGTGGGGGCGAACGGCTCGGGTAAATCAACGTTGTTAAGCACTATCGCCCGTATGTTGAAACCGCACGGCGGCAGCGTATTGCTGGATGGCAAAGCCATTCATCAACAGCCCACCAAAGCGGTTTCACGCCAGCTCGGCATCCTGCCGCAATCCCCATTGGTGCCCGAAGGGCTTACCGTTTTTGAACTGGTATCGCGTGGGCGTTTTCCCTGGCAGAACATGCTTTCGCAATGGACGGACGATGACGAACGCGCCGTGGAGCAGGCACTCCAGTTAACCGGAACTGCTGATTTTGCGCATTTGCCGGTAGAGAGCCTTTCCGGTGGGCAACGTCAGCGCTGCTGGATTGCGATGGCGCTGGCACAGCAAACGCCGGTCATCTTGTTGGATGAGCCGACTACGTTTCTCGATCTGCGCTATCAGGTGGAGATCCTCGAACTGTTGCATTCACTGACTCGCCATCATGGCCGTACTGTGGTTGTGGTCCTGCATGACCTGAATTTTGCCGTGAATTACGGGGACATGCTGGTGTTCCTCAAACAGGGGACGTTGCAGGGCGTCGTGCATGATGGCGAAAACTGCACGCCCGAGTTGATTAAGCACGTGTTTGACGTCGACGTGCAGATGTCGGTGAATCCTCTCACCGGCAAACCGTTCTTTATGCCGTTCCGCGCGCCGGGCGGGCAAGAGCAATGACGGTCATGGCAAGCACACTGGCTCGTCGCCGTGGCCGGATTATGCTGGCGTTCCCCGTGTTAACGTTGCTGTTGTGTGTTCTGGCAGTGGTGCATCTGGGTGTGGGCGCACGCACTATCAGCCCGCAGACCGTCGTGCAGGCGCTGTTCCACTTTGACGCGAAAAATTTTGACCACCGGATTATTGTCTCCTTACGTCTGCTGCGCATGACGGCGGCGATGCTGGTCGGCGCGGCGTTAGGTGTTGCGGGGGGGCTGTTGCAGGCGTTGATTCGTAATCCGCTGGGAGAGCCGCATATTCTGGGGCTGAATGCCGGTGCGGCGTTTGTCGTTGTGTTGTGCACCGCGCTTGGCGTGACGGGGGTAAGCCAGCCATTGCTGGCGGCAGGCGGTGCTGCGGCACTCTTTTCGTTGGTGATGGCGCTTGCATCTGCCGGGCGCGGTGGCTTAACGCCGCTGAAGGTCACGCTGTGCGGCGTGGCGCTGTCGGCCATGGTGTCATCGCTTACTGCGGCCATCCTGATTCTGGATGAACAAACCCTGTTGGCAATGCGCACCTGGCTGGTAGGTGATCTCGCGGGTCTGCGTTGGGAAAGTGTCAAAAGTGCCGTTCCCCCGTCGCTTGCCGGTATGGTGCTGGCGCTCGCTATCGCGCCGGGCCTGAATATTCTGGCTCTCGGCGACCGTATGGCCTGTGGGTTAGGGGTGAATATTCTGCGCATACGCTTGCTGGCGATGATCGCCATTGCGCTGTTGTGCGGTGCGGCGGTTTCTGTCGTGGGGCCGCTGGGATTTATCGGCCTGTTAGTGCCTAATGTTACCCGCCGTCTGGTAACAGAAGATATTCGTCAGATGCTACCTACGTCGGCATTGCTGGGTGCGGTGCTGCTGCTGCTGGCGGATATTGCCGCCCGCACGGTGCTGGCTCCGCAGGAGCTGGCTACAGGGATTATGACCGCCCTGGTGGGCGCACCGGCGTTTATTTTCATTGCGTCGAGGTTTTTGAAATGAACGATATACTGCAACGTGCAGGGCTTCGTGCATGGCGGGTGGGTGGATTTTCTCGTGTCATTCGTCCCAAAACCGTGCTGTACAGCCTCAGCCTGACGGTGCTGGCAATCGCATTACTGCTGTTTGGCGTGATGCAGGGGTCGCTCCCGGTTCCGGCTTCCGCTATCGGACGGGCGGTGTTTGACCCTCAGGCGTTGACGGCTCAGCAACAGTATGTCGTTTGGGATGTACGACTGCCGCGACTGCTGATGGCGCTTCTGTGCGGGGCGATGCTCGGATTGGCCGGGGCGGCGATGCAATCTATCACCCGCAACGGGTTGGCCGATCCCGGGCTTATCGGTGTCAAAGAAGGGAGTTGCGTGGTGGTGCTGGCCCTGGTGCTGCTTTTCCCGTCCGCAAGTCTGGTTTGGCGGCCCCTGGCGGGAATGGCCGGCGGCGCACTGGTCGCTGCACTGGTGATGCTGCTGGCCCGTGATTTCTCCCGGCCTCGCTTCGTGTTGATAGGCATTGGCGTGTCGTGGTTCTTTGCCGCGGGAATGGGCGTATTTATGACCACCGCCGATGTCCGTGACGTACAGACTGCTCTGGTCTGGCTGGCGGGGAGCCTTCATGCCGCCACCTGGCCACTGCTGCTGGTGGCACTGGTCTGGACGTTGCCTGCGGCCATCATCTTATTTGCCACGGCGCGCGCTTCGGATGTGGCGTTGCTTGGCAATGCGACGGCAACGGGGCTGGGGGTACGTTTATCCCGACTGGCGTTGTTGCGTTTTCTCGCGCCGGTTGTACTCACCGCTGCCAGTGTTGCCTGCGTGGGCAGCCTTGGTTTTGTCGGGTTGATGGCGCCACACATGGCACGATTCTGGCTGCGTGGCGGACAAACAGCGCTGCTGTGGGGAAGTGCGTTGATCGGTGCATTGCTGGTGCTGGTCACCGATACCGTGGGGCGTCTGGCGTTCGCACCACTGCAAATCCCCGCCGGGATCGTCATTGCCCTGGCCGGTGGACCGTTCTTTTTGCTGTTGCTCTGGCGTCGCCGGGATCGCTTGTAATTGTTAAGAGGGTATATGCGTTTAATCTTTTCATTGCTGCTGCTGGTCGGCTGCACCGTCCAGGCGGCGGTGCCTGTTCAGTCATTTACTGACGATCTCGGGCGAGTGGTGACCGTGCCGCGGCATCCGCAGCGCATTGTGTCATTGCACGATCTCGACATCACTATTCCACTGATCGAACTGGGCGTGCCTCCGGTGGCCAGTCACGGCCGAACGCGTCCTGACGGTAGCCATTTTTTACGCTCCGGCGTGCTGCTGACCGGCGTGGATTTTGATAATTCGAACATGACGTATATCGGTACGGCAGACATTGATATTGAAGCCATTGTGGCGGCGAAACCGGATTTAATTATCACCGAACCCAGCCGTAACACGCCGATTGAGCAACTGGAAAAAATAGCGCCGACGGTCAGCATCGATCATCTTGATGGCGGTGCGCCGGAAATCTACCGCAAGCTGGCGCAGCTTACCGGTACGCAGAACCGGCTGGCATTGCTGGAACGGCGCTACCGTGAAGAAATAGCCCAGCTCAAGCGGACGGTTGATACGCAGCACATCTCTGTGGCGGTAATACAGGCCAATCAGGGCAAAATCAATGCGTTGCACACCTATCATTCCCTGGGGCGAGTTTTACGCGATGCCGGTTTCACTTTCCCGAAGCTTATCGACAGTATTCCGCCGGGGGGACGCATTGATGTCAGTGCGGAACGTCTGCCTGAACTGGATGCCGATTTTGTCTTCGCGACCTGGCGTGGCGATACCGGCGGTAAACCGCAGGATGAAATCGCGGCGATGGACGCGGTGATGCCTGGCTGGTGTGAGTTCCTGACCGCCTGCCAGCGCGGACATTACGTTTTACTCTCCCGTGAAGAGGCGATATCTAATTCCTATGCCTCGCTCAGTCTGATGGTGGCGCAGGTGCAAACGCACATCGCCGGACGATGGCTACCGGAGGCTAAATAACCATGCTGACGGCGAAAAAAGCCAAAAACCGTATTGATGTCTATGGTGACCGTTTTCGCGCCCGGGCGCATTTGCTCTCGCCACGTATGCAGGCCGTGGCGCGTTATATCAACGAAAACCGCGAAGTGGTGCTGGAGTTTACGGCGATAGAAATCGCTGCCGCCACGCAAACTTCTGACGCGACGGTGGTCAGGGCAATTCAGGCGCTGGGGTTTGCCGGGTTGCGCGATTTAAAGCAGACCATTGAACACTGGTTTGGCCCTGGCGTGACCTCAGAAGAGAAGATGACCACCACGGTCAATACGCTCTCTTGCGATGTTAACTCCAGTATTGATTTTGTCTTGCAGGGGCATCAGCGTACCTGTGAAGCGCTTTCTACACCGCAAAACCGCTATGCAATTGCCCAGGCGGTGACATTACTGGTAGAAGCCCGTCAGGTGGGAATTTTTGGTATTGGCGCATCCGGCGTATTGGCGGATTATACCGCTCGTCTGCTCAGCCGTATTGGCCTGCCTGCGGTAGCATTTAATCGCACCGGGATTAACCTCGCGGAGCAACTGATCGCATTGCAGCGTGGAGATGTGCTGATCATGATGGCGCAGAAATCTCCGCACCGGGAAGGGCTGACGACCATTCGCGAGGCCAGGCGGTTGGGTGTCCCGGTTATTTTACTGACGAACGCGCTGGACTCCCGTTTTAGTAAAGAAGCAGATGTGGTGATTAACGTGCCGCGCGGCGGCGAGAATGGGAAAATGCCGCTCCACGGTACGGTGCTGGTGTGTCTGGAAATGATTGTGCTGTCTGTCGCTTCTACTGCGCCGCAGCGTTCAATTAAATCCGTGAAGCGGATTAACGAACTGTATCGGGGCATTGGTAAATCCGGGGCGAAGAAATAAACCGGTGATATCCGCTGTGTAGGCCGGGTAGGGTGTCGTCGCCACCCGGCATAAATGCAGACAGATCAAACCATTAATGGCCGATCATTCTGGCCTTCGGGATCAACTGGAAATACATATGATCCGGCACCGGCGTCTGCCAGACGTTGGCGTACACCGCATAACCTACGGCGGCAAACAGAATACCGAGCAGCAGTAGCGTCATTGTCCACCCTGATAACCTACCTTGTCGCCACCATGGTTTAGGCGCTGCGCTGTGCCCTGATTGTGCGCCAGGCGGTGTTTTCAGCGACATGGTCAGCGTCGAGGCTACCGGACATGATTCCACACAGGTCATACATCCTGTGCACTCAACGGTGCGTACCTGAATTAAGCGATCGACCGGAATATTCGACGGGCAGTTCTTTGCGCATTTGCCGCAATCGATGCAACTGTCGGCATTACGGCGGATCTTAAACGGCGAAAGCAAAGAGAACAGGCCAAGCAGTGCGCCATAAGGGCACAGATAACGGCACCACGCATTGCGAATAAACAGGCTCATGATGCTGATAACCGCCACCACGATGAGCGTCGTCGTGCCGATATTACGAAAGAAATCGAGCATCTTAACGTCGATAATCATGCCGTAGGCTGACATCAGAAAATACTGAATCCCCTGTGCTGGCATCGACAGGGCGATATACAGAAAGAAGCTCAGCAGCAGATATTTCAGGCTCAGCAAGGGGAGATCCAGCCAGCGCGGCAGGGTGAAGTTGCGACCCACTATTTTTTTGCCCAGATTACCTATCAGCTCAGACAGCGTACCCACCGGGCACAACCACGAGCAGAACGCTTTTTTTAACAGCAGACTCATCAGGATAAAGGCAACAAGCAGCAGCATGGAAGCAGCGTGAATGGGGGGAAGAAAGCCGGTTTCCAGTGTGTATCTGATATTCATCAGACCGGCAATGGGAAGCCATCCCTCAATACCGCCGGGCCTTGGGATATAAACGCTGGTACCGGCTGTTTCGAAATAGCGAACCCAATACCAGAACGTCACGCCAATATAGATATTGATAGCCAGCAGGAGAAACTGGGTGGCTTTTCTCCAGCTACTGGCATTGCGCCAGTCATTCCACGGCAGTTTCCCTCCGACGGTACCAGGGCGGCGTTGCCAGCGCGTTTTCTTTTTCCCGTTCATGATCTTTTATTATCCCTCATATTTCCCCCTGCATTCAGGAAGACTCATCACCGGGATATGCTACCGCTATAAAGATATAGTGTATTTGATTTGCATCTTATTAATCGGCTGCCATTTTTATCACGCTAATGGACATGTATAAAAATAACAGCACGATATTTATCACAGGTCAGATAAATACCCTGAACGGGGTATTTATTTATCTGTGAGGGACGACAGTCATTCCCGGTACGTTTCTACGCGGTTACGGCCATGGCTTTTTGCCAGATAGAGCGCGCGATCGGCTTTATCAACCAGTTGTTTGTAGTCGGGGTGATAGTCATATTCGGCAACGCCGATACTGACGGTAATAGAGAAGGATTCAGTCATGGAAGCGGCGATACGCAGCTCGGCAATTTTCTTGCGCAGTGTTTCCAGAATAATCGAGGCCTGAGATTCGTCTGATTCGACCAGCAGGATCATAAACTCTTCACCACCATAGCGGAATACGTAATCGCTACTGCGGATGTGCTCATAAATAACGGCCGCGACGTTTTTCAGCGTCATATCGCCAGTATTATGTCCGTAGCTGTCGTTGATCTGCTTAAAATAATCAATGTCCAGCATTGCCAGGGTAAAGGGTTTTCGTGAATGTAACGCCAGCGAGATTTCACGGCGCATAATAGTTGGGATAAAGCGGCGATTAAGCAGCTGGGTCAGCGAATCTTTGCCATTTTCCTGTTTGACCAGCGCTTCAAACATTGAGGCGAGGAGAAAATGGATTTTGGCCGAGAGCTGTCGGACATCCTGCAATAAGCTCATCCGTTCGGTTTCGCCAGGCTGCTGCTGATTCGAGAGTGCCTGTGTCAGACGGTTATCGATTTCAGCGATCACGGATTCCATTTCTGCCAGCAGATTACCGCTGCCAAGAATGTGTTTTCCTTTATGGGAGAACCACATACCAAAATCTGAGTCCGCCAGGAATACCAGATCGCCGGACGGTAATCCGGTCGCAATGTTGTAGATAAACTGATTTTCCCAATCGGTAAACGAACGGATTTGCCGTTCGCGCTCGACGTTGACGTCGTCGTAAATGGTCTGCAGGCGATACTGCTCCTGCGTGTGCAGCGAGTTTTGATAGCTCGGAGAGTAGGAAACGGTCATGGCCTCCAGCGCAGTGTCCATCGCCAGACTGCTGAAACAGATAGCATCGGTCAACAGGCTGACAGAGTAGTCTGCCTTACTTTTCAGCAACTGATACAGCTCTTCTTTTAGCTTACGCGCACCGCGGTTAACCAGATCGATAGGCAGGCCGATACGGGCGTGTACCACACCAATTTCACGCTGTTTTGCCAGCAAGCGCGGGAGGTCTCCATATGCGCTGCCGAGCACGCTGCGCAACCAGTCAAACATACTGCCGCTCAGTCGCGTACTGACCTGCTCCGTATTCAGAAACAACGCGCTCTCCGCATGAGAGAGCATGTAGTCATAAAAAACGGTCACTAAATGGCGGATCTCATCGTCGCTTAACCCTGTGAGGATCGTATGAACGTCAGGGGATGTCTGGCGTATTAGCGCCCGCCATTCTGTAAGGAGTAATGTGTCATTTACGGGATCAACCTGTTCCATCTCACAGCCACTCAAAATGTGATTGAAAAATTCAGGCGGTATTACGGACAATTACGTCACGATGGTCAAGTGAAACTCTCTTTACGCATTAACGATGGCAAATACCTTCATAAATCAGCCTTAAGGCGAAGACGCCGATAATGGCGCCAATTACCCGGCTGGCAATGCGCTGAATGCGACCATATGCACGACGCACCGCAGGAAGAGAAAACGCCTGACTGAGAAAAATACGCCAGATCACAGAAGAAAGCACAATGCCTGCCCATGCCATCAGCCTGGCCCAGGTCGGGGTTTCTGCGCTTAAGGTGACCGAGAAAATACTAATAAAAAACAGTACGGTTTGCGGATTGGATAAATCCGTTAACAGCCCGCGACGAAAGAATACATACCAGGGGGCGGAGATCGGCTGCTGTAACGTGGGCATTTGCGGTGTCGCCTGATGGCGTATGCTATTCCAGGCAAACCACAGTAAGTAGACACCGCCGACGATTTTTATCAGTGAGAATATCTCTTCACATTGGGTGATAAGCGTCGCCATACCAAACAGGCCAAGCCCGGAGTAGAACGCATCGCCCAGTGCCACGCCCAGACCGGTCATCACCCCCGCGCGTCGCCCTGACGCCAGGCTGGTTTGCACCACCACAAACAGGTTCGCGCCGGGGTTAAAAAAGGTTAAAACAAACAGGCTGACGGTGAGCACGACGGCGTGTAGCGGTTCCATAGGCAACCATTCCTCAAATATTCATAAAGTTAACACTATAATTTCAGCGAGCTGGTTGTTCTGAGGATCAACTCACACTGGCTATTGAAACTTTGAACCGGTTGCTGCGCTGATACTCGATGGGCGGTTTTTTCTGTGCCGCAAAATTTCTATATATTTATGCCGAGTGTGGATTTTTTATCCAGGCTGGACTAGTTATTAATCATCCTTGAATCGCGTTATCTCATGTTCAGGGATCGATGATGGCGTCATAACAAAACCTGGAGCTGGTCTATGAAAACTGGAATTAAAGTACTTATTGGTGCATTAGCTTTTGTCGTGACCAACGTATATGCAGCGGAATTTATGACAAAACTTGAGTTTGAAAAGGTTGAGTCGCAGTACACAAAAATCGGTGATATCTCAACGAGTAATGAAGTTTCTGTCGCAGATGCCAAAGAAGAGCTGCTGAAGAAAGCCGAAGAGAAAGGCGCCGATGTTGTGGTATTAACGTCCGGTCAAACGGATAATAAAATCCATGGCACCGCCAATATCTACAAGAAAAAATAATACGCTGCATTGAAAGATAAAGTACCCGCCCGCCTCTGTACTGGCGGGTTATTCTTTTAACCTGCGCCAAAACGTGGTTCGGCTGATACCGAGATATCGTGCCGCCGCTGTTTTATCACCGTTGAATTGTGCCAGTACCTGTTGTGGCGTCAGTGATAATGATATCTGGGGTATTTCGGCGACAATCGCCAGCTCTGGCAATAATTGCTGCAAGAAATGGACGTTAAGTTCTGGTTGTGGCTCGACGCTTAAAAATAATGCCAGACGCTCCATCATATTGCGCAGCTCACGAATATTCCCCGGCCAGTTGTAATTCAGCAGCATATGTTGGCTGAGCCCTAGTCCTTTACGCACAGGCTCAGAAAATGGCACATCCAATTCCGCCAGTGACTGTTTTAAAAAGCCTTCCGCCAGCGGTAAAATATCGGGTAGCCGTTCGCGTAGCGGGGGGAGTTTGAGGCGCAGAATGCTCAGGCGATAAAACAGATCGCGACGAAACTCGCCTTGTTTCATCTCTTGCTCCAGGTTGCAGTGCGTGGCGCTAATCACCCGTACCTCTACCGGAATGGGTTGATGTCCGCCTACCCGGGTGACCTCTTTTTCTTCCAGTACGCGCAGCAACCGGGTTTGTAGCGGCAACGGCATTTCACCTATCTCATCAAGAAACAGTGTCCCGCCGTGGGCGATTTCAAACAGACCCGCGCGTCCACCCCGCCGTGAGCCGGTAAAAGCACCATCCTCATAGCCGAACAACTCCGCTTCCAGTAAGGATTCGGTGATCGCCCCGCAGTTGACGGCAACAAACGGCGGTGAGGGTTTACCGCGTCGATTCTCCTGACGGGTGAAATATTCACGATGAATGGCCTGTGCCGCCAGCTCTTTCCCCGTACCCGTTTCGCCCTGAATCAGCACCGGCGCACGCGAACGGGCGTAGAGCATTATGGTGTGCCGCACCTGTTCCATCTGAGCAGAGTGACCGCGCATATCTCCCAGTGCATAGCGGGTGCGCAGCGTATCGCCAGAAGCGTATTGACCGTTTCGCCGCAGCGTCAGGCGCGTCATATCCAGCGCATCGACAAAGGCCTGGCGCACGGTAGCCGCTGAATAGATAAAGATGCCGGTCATACCCGCTTCTTCTGCCAGGTCGGTAATCAGCCCCGCGCCGACTACCGCTTGTGTACCGTTGGCCTTCAATTCGTTGATTTGCCCACGAGCATCTTCTTCAGTGATATAGCTGCGCTGTTCAAGCTGCAAATTGAAGGTCTTTTGAAAGGCGAGAAGCGCAGGGATAGTTTCCTGGTAGGTAATGACGCCAATCGACGAGGTGAGCTTTCCTGCTTTTGCCAGCGCCTGGAGCACGTCAAATCCGCTGGGTTTAATCAGGATCACCGGGATCGATAAACGGCTTTTCAGATACGCCCCGTTGGAACCCGCCGCAATGATCGCATCGCAACGCTCGGTAGCCAGTTTCTTGCGGATATAGGTGACCGCTTTTTCAAAACCCAACTGAATAGGGGTGATGGTCGCCAGATGGTCGAACTCCAGGCTGATGTCGCGAAACAGTTCGAACAGGCGGGTGACCGAAACCGTCCAGATAACCGGTTTGTCGTCGTTCACCCGCGGCGGAAGATGCGTATCAGCCATAACCAACCCAAAAAGTAAGGAACCGAGTATTAGGGTTTAGTTGTGTTTCATAAATGTTGCAATGAAACGTTAAGGCCAGTTTCATGAAACGATAGCTGACACGCTTTTGTACAATAAAGATACAGCAATTGATTTTAATGTATTGTTTTTGAAGGTGAATGTATAAATTGATTAAAAATTAAGGTCTTTGGCATACCCCTTGCTTTAAGTAAATCAACTAATGATAACAAGTTGATAACAAGAGGACGGGATATGTCTCTACACTCCCCAGGGCTGGCGTTTCGCGCCGCGCTCAGCAAAGAAAATCCATTACAAATTGTTGGCGCCATCAACGCCAATCACGCTCTGCTGGCCCAACGCGCCGGGTATCAGGCGATTTACCTCTCCGGCGGCGGCGTCGCGGCGGGGTCTCTGGGTCTGCCGGATCTTGGTATTTCTACCCTTGATGATGTGCTGACCGATATTCGTCGCATTACTGATGTTTGCCCGCTGCCGCTGCTGGTGGATGCAGATATCGGGTTTGGATCGTCAGCGTTCAACGTGGCGCGTACCGTGAAGTCGATTTCCAAAGCTGGGGCTGCCGCGCTGCATATTGAAGATCAGATCGGCGCCAAGCGCTGCGGTCATCGCCCGAACAAAGCGATCGTCTCTAAAGAAGAGATGGTCGACAGGATCCGCGCCGCGGTGGATGCACGTCCCGATCCTAATTTTGTCATCATGGCGCGAACCGACGCGTTGGCGGTGGAAGGGTTAGAGGCTGCCATCGATCGCGCCCAGGCGTATGTCGAAGCAGGCGCGGACATGCTGTTTCCGGAAGCCATCACCGAGCTTGCGATGTACCGCCAGTTTGCCGACGCGGTGCAGGTGCCGATCCTCGCCAACATTACCGAATTTGGCGCTACGCCGCTGTTCACCACCGATGAATTGCGCAGTGCGAACGTCGCGATGGCGCTGTATCCGTTGTCGGCCTTTCGCGCCATGAACCGTGCTGCGGAAAAAGTTTACAACGTGCTGCGCCAGGAAGGCACGCAAAAGAGTGTGATCGACATTATGCAGACGCGCAACGAACTGTACGAAAGCATCAATTACTACCAGTTCGAAGAGAAACTCGACGCGCTGTACACCAAAAAGTAGGCCGGATAAACGTAGTGCCATCCAGCATTGCCTGATGGCGGCTGCGCCTTATCAGGCCTACTCGCACACCCTCAGCACCCTACACATTACAATAATGACGAGGACAACATGAGCGACACAACGATCCTGCAAAATAGTACCCATGTCATTAAACCTAAAAAATCGGTTGCGCTGTCCGGCGTTGCCGCCGGAAATACCGCGCTGTGTACCGTCGGTAAAAGCGGTAACGATTTACACTATCGTGGCTACGATATTCTCGACCTGGCGCAGCAGTGCGAATTTGAAGAAGTCGCGCATCTGCTGATCCACGGGAAATTACCTACCCGCGATGAACTCACCGCCTATAAAAGCAAACTCAAAGCGCTGCGCGGACTGCCCGCTAACGTGCGCACTGTGCTGGAAGCGCTGCCTGCCGCCTCGCATCCGATGGACGTGATGCGCACCGGCGTCTCCGCGCTGGGCTGTACGCTGCCGGAAAAAGAAGGTCATACCGTCTCTGGCGCGCGCGATATTGCCGACAAGCTACTGGCGTCGCTCAGTTCGATCCTTCTGTACTGGTATCACTACAGCCATAACGGCGAGCGTATTCAGCCGGAAACTGACGATGATTCCATTGGCGGTCACTTCCTGCATCTGCTGCATGGCGACAAGCCGTCGCGAAGCTGGGAAAAAGCGATGCATATTTCGCTGGTGTTGTACGCCGAACACGAATTTAACGCCTCCACCTTTACCAGCCGCGTGATTGCCGGGACCGGCTCCGATATGTATTCCGCGATTATCGGCGCGATTGGCGCACTGCGTGGACCGAAACACGGCGGGGCGAATGAAGTGTCGCTGGAGATCCAACAGCGCTACGAAACGCCGGACGAAGCCGAAGCGGATATTCGTAAACGCGTGGAAAACAAAGAAGTGGTGATTGGTTTTGGTCATCCGGTTTACACCATCGCCGACCCGCGCCATCAGGTGATCAAGCGCGTGGCGAAACAGCTTTCTCAGGAAGGTGGTTCGCTGAAAATGTACAACATCGCCGACCGTCTGGAAGACGTAATGTGGGAAACGAAAAAGATGTTCCCCAACCTCGACTGGTTCTCGGCGGTCTCTTACAACATGATGGGCGTTCCCACCGAAATGTTCACCCCGCTGTTTGTTATCGCCCGCGTCACCGGCTGGGCGGCGCACATCATCGAACAGCGCCAGGACAATAAAATTATCCGTCCTTCCGCCAATTACACCGGCCCGGAAGATCGCGAATTTGTCCCGATTGAAAAACGTTGCTAATTCAAAAACCTCTAAAGATAAAAAACAGGAAATGTACCCTATGTCCGCACATATTTCGAACGTCCGCCCGGAATTTGACCGTGAAATCGTTGATATTGTTGATTACGTCATGAACTACGAGATCACCTCGAAGGTGGCGTATGACACCGCGCATTATTGCCTGCTTGATACCTTAGGCTGCGGCCTGGAAGCGCTGGAATATCCGGCCTGTAAAAAACTGCTGGGGCCGGTCGTCCCAGGTACAGTGGTACCGAACGGCGTGCGCGTACCTGGCACCCAGTTCCAGCTTGACCCGGTGCAGGCGGCGTTTAACATCGGTGCGATGATCCGCTGGCTGGACTTTAACGATACCTGGCTTGCCGCTGAGTGGGGTCATCCTTCCGATAACCTCGGCGGTATTCTGGCGACAGCTGACTGGTTGTCACGCAATGCGGTGGCGGCGGGAAAAGCACCGTTAACCATGAAAAAAGTGCTGACCGGCATGATTAAAGCCCACGAAATTCAGGGCTGTATCGCGCTGGAAAACTCCTTTAACCGCGTTGGACTCGATCACGTCCTGCTGGTGAAAGTCGCCTCGACCGCCGTTGTTGCCGAAATGCTCGGATTGACCCGCGATGAGATCCTCAATGCGGTGTCGCTGGCGTGGGTCGACGGACAGTCGCTGCGCACCTATCGCCATGCCCCGAATACCGGCACGCGTAAATCCTGGGCAGCAGGCGATGCGACCTCGCGCGCAGTACGTCTGGCATTGATGGCGAAAACCGGTGAGATGGGGTATCCATCCGCGTTGACGGCGAAAACCTGGGGCTTTTACGACGTCTACTTCAAAGGCGAATCGTTCCGCTTCCAGCGCCCGTACGGCTCATACGTGATGGAAAACGTGCTGTTTAAAATCTCCTTCCCGGCAGAGTTCCACTCACAAACAGCGGTTGAAGCGGCGATGACGCTGTATGAACAACTGCAGGCGGCGGGTAAAACGGCGGCGGATATCGAAAAAGTCACCATTCGTACGCACGAAGCCTGTATCCGCATCATCGATAAAAAAGGCCCGCTGAATAACCCAGCGGACAGGGATCACTGCATTCAGTACATGGTGGCTATCCCACTGCTGTTCGGACGCTTAACCGCGGCTGATTACGAAGACGGCGTGGCGCAGGACAAGCGCATCGATGCCCTGCGCGAGAAGATCAACTGCTTCGAAGATCCGGCCTTTACCGCCGATTACCACGATCCGGAAAAACGCGCCATCGCCAACGCCATCACCCTGGAGTTCACCGACGGTTCACGCTTTGAAGAAGTGGTGGTGGAATATCCTATCGGCCACGCGCGTCGTCGTACTGACGGCATGCCGAAACTGGTCGAAAAATTCAAAATCAACCTGGCGCGTCAGTTCCCGACCCGTCAGCAGCAGCGCATCCTGGATGTCTCCCTGGACAGAACTCGCCTGGAGCAGATGCCGGTCAATGAGTATATGGATCTCTTCATTATTTAAACCAGCGTGCAGCAAGGCGTAAGTTCAACAGGAGAGCATTATGTCTTATAGCGATTTTTATCAGCGTTCGATTACGCAACCGGAGTCGTTCTGGGCCGAGCAGGCCCAGCGTATTGACTGGCAGCAGCCGTTTGCTCAGGTACTGGATCATCGTCATCCGCCGTTTGCTCGTTGGTTTTGTGGCGGGACGACTAATCTGTGCCATAACGCCATCGACCGTTGGCTGGAGAAACAGCCCGAGGCGCTGGCGCTGATTGCGGTGTCATCCGAAACCGAAGAAGAACGCACGTTTACCTTTCGTCAGTTGTATGACGAGGTAAACGTCGCGGCGGCAATGCTGTTGTCGCTGGGCGTACAGCGCGGCGATCGGGTGCTGGTGTATATGCCGATGATCGCCGAGGCGCACATTACGCTGCTGGCCTGTGCGCGCATTGGGGCGATCCATTCGGTGGTGTTCGGCGGCTTCGCATCGCACAGCGTGGCGGCGCGCATCGACGACGCCAGACCGGTGGTTATCGTCTCGGCGGATGCCGGGGCGCGCGGGGGCAAGATCGTGGCGTATAAAAAGCTGCTCGATGATGCGATCGAGCAGGCGCAGCACCAGCCGCGTCATGTGGTGCTGGTCGATCGTGGTCTGGCGAAAATGGCGCGGGTCGAGGGGCGTGACCTCGACTTTGCCGCCCTGCGCCAACAGCATCTCGGCGCGCGGGTGCCGGTGGTCTGGCTGGAATCGAATGAAACCTCCTGCATTCTCTATACCTCCGGAACAACCGGTAAACCGAAAGGCGTGCAGCGTGATGTGGGCGGCTATGCGGTAGCGCTGGCAACCTCAATGGACACCATTTTTGGTGGTAAAGCGGGCGGCGTGTTCTTCTGCGCGTCAGATATTGGCTGGGTGGTGGGACATTCCTATATCGTGTATGCCCCGCTGCTGGCGGGGATGGCGACGGTGGTGTACGAAGGGTTGCCAACGTATCCGGACTGCGGCGTATGGTGGAAAATTGTTGAGAAGTATCAGGTCAGCCGGATGTTCTCGGCCCCGACCGCCATCCGCGTGCTGAAGAAATTTCCGACCGCGCAAATCCGCAATCACGATCTCTCCTCGCTGGAGGTGCTGTATCTGGCCGGCGAGCCGCTGGATGAACCGACCGCCAGTTGGGTAACCCAAACGCTGGGTGTTCCGGTTATCGACAACTACTGGCAGACCGAATCTGGCTGGCCGATTATGGCGATTGCCCGCGGGCTGGACGACCGACCGTCGCGCCTGGGCAGTCCTGGCGTGCCGATGTACGGCTACAACGTGCAACTCCTCAATGAAGTGACTGGCGCACCTTGTGCGGCAAATGAGAAGGGCATGCTGGTGATTGAAGGGCCGCTGCCGCCGGGCTGTATTCAGACCATCTGGGGCGATGACGAACGCTTTGTGAATACCTACTGGTCGCTGTTCTCCCGTCAGGTGTACGCCACTTTTGACTGGGGCATTCGTGACGACGACGGTTACTACTTCATTCTGGGGCGTACAGATGACGTGATCAATGTCGCCGGACACCGGCTGGGCACGCGCGAGATAGAAGAGAGTATCTCCAGCTATCCGAACGTTGCTGAGGTAGCGGTAGTGGGGGTGAAAGATGCGCTAAAAGGGCAGGTGGCCGTCGCGTTTGTCATTCCAAAGCAGAGTGACAGTCTGGAAGACCGCGACATTGCGCATTCTGAAGAGAAGGCGATTATGGCGCTGGTGGACAGCCAGATTGGTAACTTTGGCCGTCCGGCACATGTCTGGTTTGTGTCACAACTGCCGAAAACACGCTCCGGAAAAATGCTCAGGCGTACGATCCAGGCGATCTGCGAAGGCCGCGATCCTGGCGATCTGACCACCATTGACGATCCGACATCGTTACAGCAAATCCGTCAGGCGATCGAGGAGTAGGGCGTTGCCGGATGGCGGCTTCGCCTTATCCGGCCTACGAAACCGCGCACCGTAGGCTGGATAAGCCGCGAAGCGGCGCTATCCGGCAAAAGCAACGTGGTTAGCGCCAACTCAACTGATAATGATAGCGCCCTGCGCTCAACTGAAATTCCGGCGACACTGAAGGGCTCCACGAATCATCCCCGCCGACGCCCATATGGAAACCGTCAATGTTGAGCCATGTTCCGGCTTCAGGCTGCAGCAGATGGCGATGGCTGGTTTCCATCAGTTGCTTCTGGCTGTAACGGCTGATGTTGAACTGGAAGTCACCACGCCACAGATGCTCCCCGTAGCGTAATTCGCGTGTCCCGCAGCGCAGGCCGTTTTCACTCGGGAAGACGTACGGCGTATACATCTCATCCAGCGTCAGATCCCAACGATCAAAACAGGCAGCGCTCAGGCGATCCGGGTAGTTCTCATGCGGCCCAAGGCCTAACCAGTTCACCCGTTCAGCCACCTGTGCCAACTGGCAGCTCAGACCGATACGCGCCGGGTGCGGCGTTCCACTGGCCACATCGATATCCACTGTAATCTGCATCTCGCCGTGACCGTCGAGATGGTACGACTTACGGCTGACAAACAGCGTTTTGCCCTGATACTGCCAGGCATGCGCGGTGGTGATAAGGATGCTGTCTGACAGCGCTTCGGCCTCGCATTGCAATAGCCATGGCTCAGCATGGTAATGGCCTGCGGCCTTCCAGCGTTCGACCCAGGCATTAGGATCGATGCGGGTTACTTCGCTGATGCCGATGTCGTTATCCAGCGGCGCGCGGGTAAACTGATCGATTAACGGTGCTAACAGCTGTGCTTTTTCGGCCAGCCAGTATTGCGTCAGTAAGCCCGTACGGCGGCAGAATTCCCAGCGTTTATCACTGACGATTACCGTAAACGTGTCATCGCGGGTCGTCAGCTGTGGCGCTGTGCTGGCGCGAGGTTTAAGCGCCAGACTGAGTTTCTCTTCCAGCTTCCACTGCTGCCAGGCACTGATATGCCCGGCGTCTGACCACGCAGTAGCCTGGGGTTGTTCCACGCGAACCGTCAGCCACAGCTGACCTGCGGTTTCTGGCATCGGGACATCTGGCAGGGTAATCACCTGGCGACCCTGTGGAGCGATATCCAGAACGATTTCTCCGGCGGCCAGCGGGTTGCCGTCCTGGGCAATAGACCAGTGCAAAACTTCGTTATCGCTGCGGCGGAACAGATATTCGCTGGTCACTTCAATCTGGCGTTCAGCGCCCGGCAGTAACGTGAACTGGAAAAACTGCTGTTCATGTTTGGCCTCGTATAACGCCGGGTGTGGGGTACGATCGGCGAACACCAGTCCGTTCATGCAAAACTGACGATCGTTAGGCGTGTCGCCAAAATCCCCGCCGTAGGCGGACCACGGATTACCGTTGTCGTCATATTTAATGAGCGACTGATCGACCCAGTCCCAGACGAATCCTCCTTGCAGACGCGGATACTGGCGGAATGCCTGCCAGTATTTGGCATAGCCGCCGAGGCTGTTACCCATCGCGTGAGCATATTCGCAGAGGATCAACGGGCGCTGCTCGCCGGGCATCGACAGCCACTTTTTAATCGACCATTTGGGGACGGCGGGGAAGGGCTGATCCTGATCGACGCGGGCGTACATCGGGCAAATAATGTCGGTGGCTACGGTATCCGCACCGCCGCCTTCGTACTGCACCGGGCGAGAGGGATCTTCCGATTTCAGCCAACGATACAGCGCGTCGTGGTTCGCGCCGTGACCGGACTCATTGCCCAACGACCAGATGATGATACTTGGGTGATTGCGGTCACGCTGTACCATGCGCGTGACGCGCTGGCTCATGGCGGGAAGCCATGTTGGGTCATCGCTCAGGCGATTCATGGGCACCATACCGTGGGTTTCGATATTGGCCTCATCCACCACATACAGGCCGTAACGATCGCACAGGGTGTACCATTGCGGGTGGTTTGGGTAATGCGAACAACGTACGGCGTTGAAGTTATTCTGCTTCATCAGGATGATGTCTTGCACCATCGTCGCCTCATCCATCACCTGACCGTTGATCGGATGGTGCTCATGGCGGTTGGTACCGCGAATCAACAGCGGCTTACCATTGAGTAACAGCAGTCCGTTTTCAATGCAAACCTGACGAAAGCCGACGTCACAGGCCTCGGCTTCAATCAGCGTACCGTCAGCGGTATGTAGCTGCACAACGGCGCGGTACAGATTAGGCGTTTCGGCACTCCACAACGCCGGGTGTTCAACGTTGAGGCGCAGCGTAGTGCGTTCGTGATAAGCGCCGCGTTCATCAACAATCTCGCTGCCGAGTGGGGAAGTCGTTTCGGCTGTGAGCGTTTCTCCCTCCCACAATTGCAGGGCTACGCGTAAATCTTCGCTCGCGTTGCCCCCCACTCTGACTTCCACTGCCAGCGTGGCGCGGCTGAAGTCGCTGTTAAAACGGGTATTAATGCGCAGGTCGCGAATTTGCGTTGTGGGTTTATGCAGCAAAGAAACGTCGCGAAAGATGCCGCTCATGCGCCACATATCCTGATCTTCCAGATAGCTGCCATCGCTCCAGCGCAGCACCATGACGGCCAGGCGGTTTACGCCGTGCAGCAGATAATCGCTAAGATCGAATTCAGACGGCAGGCGGCTGTCCTGACCGTAGCCGACCCAACGACCGTTGCACCACAGATGAAACGCGGAGTTCACGCCGTCAAAAATAATGCGCGTCTGACCCTCATCTAACCATGCATCTTCGACACTAAATGTGAGCGAGTAACATCCTGTGGGGTTCTGCGTCGGAACAGAGGGCGGATTGACCGGGAACGGATAGGTGATATTGGAGTAGATTGGCGCATCATAACCGCTCATCTGCCAGTTAGACGGCACGCAGAGGGCAACGGCCTGCGGTAAATCATGCTCAAGCCAGCTTTCTGGCACTGCCTCTGGTGCGACAAACCAGGCGAACTGCCACTCGCCGTTTAACGAAATTCGTTGGGGTGAGGGTCGGTTGTTACGGGCATCATCCACGCAGCGCCAGCTACAAAACGGCGGATGTGCCTCCAGACGGTTTATCTGTGTGACGCCGGGGTTTTCCCAGTCACGGCGCGTCAGTACGGCGGCGAGTGAGTCCGAGCTCAGAGTCATAGCGGTATCTCATGTTTGTTATTCGCTCACAATTTAATAAACATAAGGCGTGCGGTGAGACGCTGTAAAGCCGGGCGGGTTTAATGGGTGAACTGACTCACAGTAATTAGCGTTTACCGGATGGCAGCAGAGATACCTGACGCGCCAGTTGCATCAACGACTCCGCCAGCACCTGAGGCGTGACAGTTTGTGTGGCAGGCGGCAGTACGGTTTTCCGTTCGACCAGCGTGACCGGCAGCAGCAGATTGCCGGGGGCGGACATACCCTGCGTAAGCTGCAACAGCCTGTCAACGCTGGTCTGTCCGAGAGCGGGGAAATCCTGCCTGATGGTGGTCAGCGGCGGGATGTAGCAGGCGCTGTCTTCGGTGTCGTCGTAGCCGATCACGGAGATGTCCGCTGCAACTCGCAGCCCAGACTCGCTGATTGCCCGCATTGCGCCCAGCGCCATTTGATCGTTGGCGACCAGCATAGCGCTTGGAATGATTCCGTCGTTAAGCATGTGCATGGTTTGATGAAAGCCGGACATGGCGCTCCAGTCACCTTCACGTTCTGCAATGGGACGTAGCTGGTAGTGAGCCAGATATTTATGCCACCCCGCATGGCGAAGCCTTGCCGAAACCGAAGTGTGCGACCCGCTCAGCAGGGCGATCCGCTGATGTCCATGCTGTACAAGATGTTCAACGCCGAGGCGTGCGCCGTCATCATGGGAGAAAACGACGCTATTAATTGGCGCCTGGTCAGAGACATCGAGAAAAATTACCGGCACCGTACCGCAGGCGGCGGCCACGGCAATGGCATCTTCTTCATCCAGCGGATAGTTGATGATAAGCCCGGTTACGCGTTGAGAAAGCAGGTTGTGTACCGCGGCTTTACACGCCTCAACGCCACTGCGCTCAACCATGGCGATCACCACGCTGGCGCCTGACTGGTCGGCGCGGGATTTTATGGCGGCAACGATTTGCGAGGGGGCGTGCAGGGCAAGGTTTGCCGTCACGACGCCAATCAGCGGCGTCTGTTTGCCTGCCAGTTGCTGCGCGACGCGGTTAGGAATGTAATTGAGCTCCGCCATCGCGGCCTCAACTTTTTGTCGGGTTTTTGTGGAAACGTGGCAGGCCTGATTTACGACGCGTGAGACGGTCTGGTAAGAGACGCCTGCATGGTCTGCGACATCGTATAGCGTTACCGGTTTCACGTTTATCACCCCTGTCATGACGTTATCTGCGCGCTATGATGCCACAGCGGGACGGTTTTGGGGGATTTACGCATAGGTTCTGCGAGGCGCATTCCAGGGTTGCGGATCGTGTGCTGGAGGATTTATCGTCGTTAAGCTTAACGGAATAAAAAGTGAGGACATCGTGAGCGACTCTGCGGCAAATAATATTCTGTCCATCTACCGACGCCATGCTGAGGCTTTTGCCTGCCAGCGTTCGCGCGCGCTGTTTGAAAAAAACTGGCTGGATAAGTTCATCGCGGTGATGGGCGGGCAGGGCCATATTGTGGATATTGGCTGCGGAAACGGTCAGCCGATTGCGGGTTATTTTATCCAGCAAGGTTTTCAACTGACGGGGGTTGATGGTTCCCCGGAAATGCTGGCGCGGGCGCGGCACTCTTTTCCCGCACAGCGCTGGCTGGAGCAGGATATGCGCGAGCTGGCCCTTAACGAGACATTCGACGGTCTGATCGCCTGGGACAGTTTTTTCCATTTAACCCAGTTGGACCAGCAAAAGATGTTCCCCATTTTTGACCGCCTCAGCCACCCCGGCAGCGCGCTGATGTTTACCAGCGGCACGGACAACGGCATCGCTATGGGACAATTTGAGGGCGAGCCGCTGTTTCATGCCAGCCTCGCGCCTGATGAGTACCACGCATTGCTGTCGGCGCACGACTTTACGGTGATTGAGAGGGTGATGGAAGATCCGCACTGTACCGGGCACACCATCTGGCTGGCGCAAAAAAGAGGTTAATCGCCGCGAAAAGTTTTACGCCATTCAGCCGGGCTGACGCCGAAGCGGGATTTAAAATGCTGCCGCCAGGTGACGGGCGACTGAAAACCAACTTGTTCGGCGATGCGTTCAACGGGTAACTGACTGGACTCCAGCATGATCTGGCTGCGGCGCAGGCGCTCGGTAATCAGCCATTCGGCCACGCTCGACCCGGTGGCCTTCATAAAATGACGGGTGAGAGTGCGACGACTCATCATCACCCGCTGCGCCAGAACGTCGAGATTATGCGGTTCGTGGAGATGTTGGCGCAAATAGTCGAGCAGGGCGTTGATGCGTTGATCCTGGGTATTTTTCGCTACAGGTTGTTCGATAAACTGCGCCTGACCGCCCTCACGATGCGGTGGCACAATCATCCGTCGGGCAATCTGATTCGCCACCGTGCTGCCAAAACGCTGACGGATGACATACAGACAGCAATCCAGCGCGGCGGCGGTACCTGCTGAGGTAATAATGCCGTCGTCATCCACGTACAGTGCGTTGATATCCAACTGGGCCGCCGGAAAGCGCGCCTGAAAATCCTGCTCGAACTCCCAGTGCGTAGCCGCCCGTTTACCATCCAGTAACCCCGCATAGCCGAGGACAAACGCGCCCAGACACAGCCCGACAATCTGCGCGCCGTTTTGTCGCGCGCGGTTGAGCGCATCAAGCAGGCTTTGTGGCGGACGATGCGCGGTGGTGCCCCAGTAAGGGATCACCACGATGTCGGCAGCCTCCAGAGCGTCATAGCCGTGGGTTGCGGTAACGGAGAAACCATCCTGCGAAGAGATGATGCCCGGTTTTTCCCCGCACATCTGCACCTCAAAGCGCTTTTTCGCCGCCATTTTGTCACTGAAAATGATGCACGGCACCGAGAAGTGAAACGGGCTGAAATCTTCCACGGCAACAATGGCGACGTTAAGCGGCTGCATACGATTCCTTTGTAGAAATTAAAATGTCAGGGTTTCACCATCTTCCGGCACGTTGACATATTGCACAATCTGGTTGTCGCGGGCGTACTCTTTCAGTGTCGCGCGGGTCAACAGACAATGGTTAATCGCCTCCATATGGGTCGCCACAATTTGTGCTTCGGGTAAGGTGAAGTGGGTTTTCAGCACATCTTCCGCGCCCATGATAATTGGGCCAAAACCGATGACGTGGGCAAAACCCGCGTTCAGAACCACCACGCCTGGCTGGAAGGTATGCATGTTGGCTTCCACCTCGTCGCGCCAGACGGTGTCCCCGACCAGATACAGCGTTTTTTCCGCCGGATGCATAAAGATAACGCCACAGGCATCACCCAGGCGCTCTGCCATTTGTGGAATGGCATAGGCGCGATCTGAGCCGTGCTGGCCGCCGGTTTTACGTAGAGTGATAGCGCCGACCACGGTATTTTGCGTCAGCACGGTGAGTTGTGTGAAACCCTGCTCCCGCAGTACGTGTGCATCATGGTCATTTTGCACATAGATTGGTTTATCTTTCGGCACGATGCGCGCCGCAGCTTCATCCCAGTGGTCTTCATGCAGATGGGTGACGATCAGCGCATCGACATTAAGCAGGGTATCAATGTCGATGGGCAGATCGACGGTTGGGTTGCGAATTTCGGCACGTGCTGTTCCGGCAAAACCCGGATATGCGCCTTTCGCGGCCAGCATAGGATCGACCAGAAAAGTCATTCCACCAAAGGTGATGTGCTGCGTAGCGTTACGGATTTGCGTGATGTTCATGGTGTGCGCTCTGCGTGTTGGGTCAGTGGTGTCATCGTAGAGTGTTATCCAGAAGATGAATGTGGGCAAATGGGCGACTAACGATGGGATTGGGCCAATCGCATCCAGCCTGCAGAGAACGTTATTTATTGCGTTTAATCACTGTCTCATTATCTAAATTAATAAACGTCTACTTTCCTTTTTTCTGCATTATTTAATCTGCAGCTATTATACCGAACTGAATAAAGAAACAGTCATTTTAATTCAGGAGGATTAATTAAATGCGAAGTGGCTCCAGACAATATTGTTGATATATGCAACACATTACAGCCAGGAAACAGATCGCGAACCATGAAATAACAATGCTATCATTCGCCCCAGACGCGGCAGGCAACTGCTGGCACAGGCATTTACCCCGGAGCACCTGATGAACAACGACATTCCGCTAAAATATTATGATATCGCTGATGAGTACGCGACCGAGGCTGCAAAGCCGGTGAGCGATGCCGAACGCGATGCGCTGGCGCACTACTTCCAGCAGTTGATCACCCGTTTGATGAACAACGAAGAGATCAGCGAAGACGCGCAGCAGGAGATGGCAACTGTGGCCGGCGTCGACGCACAGCGTATTGATGATATCGCGGAGTTCCTCAATCGCTGGGGTAACGAGTAGCCAAAGACGGGGCCTGTGTTTTACACTGCGCGCAAATTGAGTAGGTATACTCTACGAGTATTCGGTTTAATCAGGCGGAAACAGCAATGAACGGAACAATCACAACGTGGTTTAAAGATAAAGGCTTTGGATTTATCAAAGATGAAAACGGCGACAACCGCTATTTTCATGTGATTAAGGTTGCTAATCCTGAGCTGATCAAGAAAGACGCAGCGGTGACTTTTGAACCCACCACCAACAACAAAGGCCTGTCTGCCTATGCGGTGAAAGTCATACCCGACAGCAAGTACATCTATATCGCAGGCGAGCGCCTGAAGCTCACGGCAATCAAGTCTTACCTGGTGTACAGCGAAGACGTGCCGGTTGAAACCCGTATCGACAAAGAGAACGCGGTGCTGTCTGTCGGCGTGCTGATGAACAGCATCCGACCGAAATCAGACGTGAAGCCTGGCGAAATGCGCACACTGAAAAAGCTGGCGATCACTACCTTCCAGGGCACGACGCTGATCTTCTCGGAAGATGAAATCGACATCGACGAGACGGTGAAGCTGCTGAAAGTCTGACGTCCTTCAGAGTGAATGAATGCCGAAACGCTGCTCTTTTCAAAAGCAGGGTTTCGGTTTTTTTTGCATTCAGTCAGATCGGGTAGGTATGTGGGCACATAAGCTGCTTTGTGTCAGAAGCAGATGTGAACGTTTTATATAAAAAGTGAAAGTAGTACTTTGCCGGGATTATTACTTTTGATTCTCTTGTCTTATCTATTATTGCTGCAGCGCCAGTGTTAAAAATAAAAATAGAAAAATCAGCAGAAAGTTATGTAGTAACTTATCCATAATGTTAATTATTGATGAAATTAAAGTAACACTCCGTAAAGTTTGGATTTTTTTATTTTTCATAGACGAGAATTTACATATGGTGATATAATATGGCGGGGAAAACAGGCAACTTATTAACCTGCCCGTTATGTAAATAAATTTTCGAGGAGACTATTCCAGTGGGACGTAAATGGGCCAATATTGTTGGTAAAAAAACGGCTAAAGACGGTGCAACGTCTAAAGTATATTCCAAATTCGGCGTGGAAATCTATGCTGCGGCTAAACAAGGTGAACCAGACCCGGAATTAAACACAGCTTTAAAATTCGTTATTGAACGTGCGAAACAAGCCCAGGTTCCAAAGCACGTTATTGATAAAGCTATTGATAAAGCCAAAGGTGGCAGCGACGAAACGTTCATGCAAGGGCGTTATGAAGGCTTTGGTCCAAGTGGTTCCATGATTATCGCTGAAACCCTGACTTCAAACGTTAACCGCACGATTGCTAATATTCGCTCAATCTTCAATAAAAAAGGCGGGAATATCGGGGCGGCAGGTTCTGTCAGCTACATGTTTGACAATACTGGTGTGATCGTATTTAAAGGCACTGACCCTGACCATATTTTTGAAATTTTGCTTGAAGCTGAAGTTGATGTTCGTGATGTCACCGAAGAAGAAGGCAATATCATTATTTATACTGAGTCTACAGACCTTCATAAAGGAATTGCAGCCCTCAAAGCCGCTGGGATTACTGAATTCTCAACCACAGAATTAGAAATGATAGCTCAATCAGAAGTTGAACTTTCACCAGAAGATTTAGAAATCTTTGAAGGACTTGTTGATGCCCTTGAAGATGATGATGATGTTCAAAAAGTATATCATAACGTTGCAAATCTCTAATTATAAAATAAATAAATCTGTCATTATGGCAGATTTTATAAATTGTAAGTTTGTTATAATCAACATGTCTGATAAGATGTGTTGATTATAACAAATAGATAAAAACACTATCGCTAAAAGAAACGCATCAATTGAAATTCCTGGCCTAAACTATCTGATAATAAATGGCAAAGGAGCTCCTGCAAGTTCATGTCTTCAATACTGAAGCGTATTATCTTGAGTAAGGACAGTGCTGATATGAATATTATTGAAAGTGGTATTCGTGACGTAAAACAAGGTAAGAATGTCACAATAGTCATGCCTGTGAATCTTTATGAATGCAACCTGGGCCATGATGTGTTTGTCGGACCATTTGTTGAGATACAAAAGGGATGCGTCATAGGCGATAGAACTAAAGTGCAGTCCCATACTTTCATCTGTGAGAACGTTACCTTAGGCGAGGACTGCTTTATAGGGCATGGCGTGACCTTTGCTAACGATCTTTTCAAGAGCGGAAGTCCCGACGCTTCTGCAAAAAGCTGGATTAATATTGTATTAGGTAACGCAGTATCGGTGGGCAGTGGCGCCACAATTTTAACAACGGAAATTTGCAGTGGTGCGGTGATTGGTGCCGGTAGTGTGGTAATAAAACCCGTACTGATAAAAGGCGTGTATGCTGGCAATCCGGCCAGACTTTTGCGAAAGCTTTAAGTATTACCCTTGCCATTGCGAACCCAAATTTATGTTCTTCCCAGACCGTTCATGTCGACTCCTCTTGTTTGCAGGCATGGCGACTATTATTGCTGCTCACGCCATATAAAGAAACGTCTGCTGCATCAGACGTTGCGTTCCTCCGAATGGTGCCGTAGGTCATGACTCATTTCCTGTAGTTCATTAATTAGTCGTGCTAAATGGAATCCATCGCACACGGAGTGATGTACCTGAACGGCGAGAGGTAACACCACTTTCCCATCTTGTTCATAGTATTTCCCAAGAGTGAACATGGGGGCAAAAAAGTTCTGCATGTTCGCAATGTTGATATTAAAACTGGTAAAACTGACCCAAGGGATAGCCGATACGAAAAATATATTTTCCGGAGACTCCCCCTTCGGCCAATAAGAAAGATTATGACAATAGCGTGCAACGTCTTCTGAATAAGTGTTTTGGAAGTGATGAATATTGCCATCGTAGCGGCTCCATAATGATGAAAAAGTCTCAGTTTCATTATGGAAAATGGTATAGCTTGGATGAATTTCATTCCATATGACAAGCTCATTGTTCTTTATGGCCATACGGAATTCAGTATGCTTGTTGACAACTTTAGCAAGGAGGAAAATCATAGTAGGGTAAAATTTCCAGCCAATCTCTTTTATATGTTTTAGTACTGCGGTAATGTCTAACAGAACAGTTTGGTTAATTGTACTTTGAGCAAAAGACTGAAATACCTCAAAATGCTCTCTCCTTGGCCAACGAGACAAGTCAACAGTCGTATATTCTGGAGTCGTTTTTTTCACTTTTTATCCTTTGATTTGCAATCAAATATCATATTTTAGCCTAAGTCTTTCTATGACGTAATCAAGTTGCATGTCCCGAAGCATGTTACCAGCGAACGCATTTTTTAGAGAGTAGCGTATCCTTATACAGGAGGAAAGATTAAAGCCTCTTCACAAGAGACTTTGAGCCCCTGGATTTACGATGTCATTCATCAATATGTAACGTGCTTCTTTGCGCGTGTATTGATCGATTAACGGCACAAGTCGTCTGAAATGCTCACTCGCACAATGTTCATCGAGCGCCGCGTGGTTTGGCCATTCTTCTATAAAAATAAAATGCCCAGGATCTTTTTCATCAATATAGAGGTCATAAGCAAGACAGCGCTGTTCTTTCTTTGTGGCGGATATGAGTTCACGATACAAAGGGAGAACGGTTTCAATATATTCAGGTTTTATAAAATCTTCAGCAATGACCTTTAACATGTAGCCCCCTGGCAGAAAATGAATGCACACTCTGCAATGAAGATATCATTTAAGCAAGATGACACCGCGTGATATCGGCTGATGAGTGAATCATTCCAGCTATCCATCAGGTGAGGCGTATAACTGTGATCCACATCACCTCCCGGCAACCAAAATCTCCTGTGACTCGACGCCGTCCTCTATCTGTTTTGCCACCTTTTGTAAGGCTGGAAGATGTTTTTCCGCAGCCTGTTCGATGGTCATCGCGCTGGCCATATACACCAGGTTCAGGCAGCCGATCACCCGCTGTTCACTGCGAATGGGGACGGCGATGGAGGCGATTTTTTCCTCCTGATCCCAGCCGCGATAGTTCTGGCCAAAGCCGTCTTTCCGCGCGCGGGTCAGGATGGCATTGAGCTTCAGTGGCTCGCGCGCCAACTGGAATTCTTCTCCGGGTCGTGAGGCCAGCATTTCAATCAGTTCCTGACGTTCATTCTCCGGGCTAAATGCCAGCCAGGTCAGGCCGGAGGCGGTTTTCAGCAGCGGCAATCGACGCCCGACCATCGCCCGGTGAAACGATAAGCGGCTGAAGCGGTGGGTGGTTTCACGCACCACCATGGCGTCCACATCCAGCGTGGAAACGTCGGTCGGCCAGATCACCTCGCGCAGCAAATCTCCCAGCAGCGGGGCAGCCAGCGCAGAAATCCACTGCTCGTCACGAAATCCCTCACTGAGCTGGCGGACTTTAATGGTTAAACGAAAGCTGTCATCGGACAGGCTGCGTCGGACGTAACCTTCATCCTGCAACGTTTCCAGCAGTCGCCTGACCGTAGTGCGGTGCAGGCCGCTCAGTTCAGCCAGCAGGCCAACGCTGGCTCCGCCATCGAGCCGGTTTAACATATTTAATAACATTAATCCGCGCGTTAATCCGCGTACGGTTTTGTATTCGGTACCGTCGTCATTTTTCATATTTATTGACAAATCTACAGGTAAAACAACGTGGTGCACTTAGTGCACATCCAGGCATGTTTTGATTGTAGCGCAAAAACTCATTCCTATACTGACCGCACAATAAAAAATTATTTACATCTTTTTAACAAGACGAATTGCGCCTCGCCAGGGTCTGCAATTGCGTTTTGTCCGAGTAGTGAGGTTCTGAAATGACAACGATAAACCCGGATATCCAACCCGCTGTACAGCACACTGTACAGGTAGCGATTGCCGGAGCCGGTCCGGTTGGGCTGATGATGGCCAACTATCTGGGCCAGATGGGCATTGAGGTACTGGTGGTGGAGAAACTCGACAAACTGATCGACTATCCACGTGCCATCGGCATTGACGATGAAGCGCTGCGCACCATGCAGTCCGTCGGTCTGGTCGAAAACGTGCTACCGCATACCACGCCATGGCACGCGATGCGCTTTCTTACGCCGAAAGGCCGCTGCTTTGCCGATATCCAGCCGATGACCGACGAATTTGGCTGGTCGCGGCGCAACGCGTTTATTCAGCCACAGGTGGACGCGGTGATGCTGGAAGGGCTGTCGCGTTTTCCCAACGTGCGCTGCCTGTTTTCCCGCGAACTGGAAGCCTTCAGCCAACAGAACGGTGAAGTAACGCTGAATCTGAAAGCCCCGGACGGCCCACGCGAAACGGTGAAAGCCCAGTGGCTGGTGGCCTGCGACGGCGGCGGTAGCAACGTCAGACGGTCGCTGAATGTGCCATTTGAAGGAAAAACCGCGCCAAATCAGTGGATTGTGGTGGATATCGCCAACGATCCGCTCAGCACGCCGCATGTGTATCTGTGCTGCGATCCGGTGCGTCCGTATGTCTCCGCCGCGCTGCCGCACGCGGTGCGCCGCTTTGAATTTATGGTGATGCCGGGAGAAACCGAAGCGCAGCTCAGCGAGCCGCAAAATATGCGCCAGCTGTTGAGCAAAGTATTGCCGAACCCGGATAACGTTGAGCTGATCCGCCAGCGTGTGTATACCCATAACGCCCGCCTGGCCGAACGTTTTCGCATTGACCGTGTGCTGCTGGCCGGCGACGCGGCGCACATTATGCCGGTCTGGCAGGGGCAGGGGTACAACAGCGGCATGCGCGATGCTTTCAATCTGGCGTGGAAACTGGCGCTGGTAATTAACGGCAAAGCTGGAGATGCGCTGCTGGATACCTACCAGCAGGAACGCCGCGACCACGCCAAAGCGATGATCGATCTCTCCGTGACCGCAGGCAACGTACTGGCACCGCCGAAACGCTGGCACGGCGCGGTGCGCGACGGAGTCTCCTGGTTGTTGAACTACCTTCCACCGGTCAAACGCTACTTCCTTGAAATGCGTTTTAAACCGATGCCGCAATACCACTCCGGGGCGCTGGTGCGTGAGGGCGACGCGAAAACTTCTCCGGTCGGCAAGATGTTTATCCAGCCGAAGGTGACGCTGGAAACCGGCGACGTGACGCTGCTCGATAACGTCATTGGGCCGAATTTCGCGGTGATTAGCTGGGGTTGTAACCCGCGGTGGGGCATGAGCGAGGCGCAGATCCAACAGTGGCAGGCGTTGGGCACGCGGTTTATCCAGGTGGTACCGGATACGCAGATTGCCACTGCTCAGGATAACCATGACGGCGTTATCCGCATTGGCGATACGCAAAACCGCCTGCGCACGTGGTTTGCCCGGCACAACGCTTCGCTGGTGGTGATTCGCCCGGACCGCTTCGTAGCCGCCATCGCTATTCCGCAAACTCTGGGCAGCACCCTGAATAAACTGGCATCGGTGATGACCCTCACCCGCGCCAATGCCGCTGTTCCCATTGAAAAGGTCGCCTGATATGCACGCTTATCTTCACTGTCTCTCCCACTCGCCGCTGGTGGGTTACGTCGACCCGGCGCAGACCGTGCTCGACGAGGTTAACGGTGTGATCGCCAGCGCCCGGGCGCGCATTGCGGCGTTTGACCCTGAACTGGTGGTGCTGTTTGCCCCCGATCACTACAACGGTTTTTTCTACGACGTGATGCCGCCGTTCTGTTTAGGCGTGGGAGCCACGGCGATCGGTGATTTCGGCAGTGCGGCGGGGGAACTGCCGGTGCCGACGGATCTCGCTGAAGCCTGCGCCCACGCGGTGATGAAAAGCGGTATCGATCTCGCCGTGTCCTACAACATGCAGGTCGATCATGGTTTCGCCCAGCCGCTGGAGTTTTTACTCGGCGGTCTGGATAAGGTTCCGGTGCTGCCGGTGTTTATTAACGGTGTCGCCACGCCGCTGCCGGGCTTTCAGCGTACCCGCATGCTCGGTGAAGCGATTGGCCGTTTCGCCAGCTCGCTGAATAAGCGCGTACTGTTTTTAGGCTCCGGCGGACTGTCGCATCAGCCGCCGGTACCAGAGCTGGCAAAGGCTGACGCGCATATGCGTGACCGTATGCTCGGCAGCGGTAAACAGCTGCCCGAAAACGAGCGCGAGCTGCGCCAGCAGCGGGTGATCAGCGCCGCCGAGAAGTTCGTGGCCGATCAAAACACGCTGCACCCGCTGAACCCTGTCTGGGATAACCGCTTTATGACCCTGCTTGAGCAGGGGCGCTTGCAGGAGCTGGACGCGATCAGTAACGAAGAGTTGTCTGCGATGGCGGGCAAATCAACGCACGAAGTGAAAACCTGGGTTGCCGCCTTTGCCGCCATTTCTGCCTTTGGCAACTGGCGCTGCGAAGGCCGTTATTACCGCCCGATCCCAGAGTGGATCGCCGGATTCGGCTCCCTGAGCGCTACCACACAGAACTGAAACAGAACTGAACATGCAGGAGAAAACCATGACTTACCAACCGCAAACCGAAGCCGCGACCAGTCGTTTCCTGGAGGTACAAGAAGCTGGTGAAACGCTACGCGTGCATATCAATGACTGTGGGCAGGGCGAAGAAACCGTTGTGCTGCTGCATGGCTCCGGTCCAGGCGCGACCGGCTGGGCGAACTTCAGCCGCAATATTGATCCGCTGGTGCAGGCCGGATACCGGGTGATCCTGCTGGATTGTCCTGGCTGGGGAAAAAGCGATGGGATCGTTAACCGCAGTTCACGTTCGGATCTCAACGCCCGCATCCTGAAAAGCGTGGTCGATCAGTTGGATATTCAGAAAGTCCACCTGCTGGGCAACTCGATGGGCGGCCACAGTTCCGTGGTATTCACCCTGAGCTGGCCGGAGCGCGTGGGCAAGCTGGTGCTGATGGGCGGCGGAACGGGCGGCATGAGCCTGTTTACGCCGATGCCGACCGAAGGTATTAAGCGGCTGAATCAGCTGTACCGCGAGCCAACTATCGAGAACCTGAAGCTGATGATGGATATCTTTGTCTTCGATACCAGCGATCTCACTGAGGCGCTGTTTGAAGCGCGTCTGAACAATATGCTGTCGCGCCGCGATCACCTGGAAAACTTTGTCCAGAGTTTGGAGGCCAACCCGAAACAGTTCCCGGATTTCAGCCCGCGTCTGGGTGAAATCAAAGCCCAGACCCTGATTGTCTGGGGACGCAATGATCGCTTTGTGCCGATGGATGCCGGTCTGCGCCTGCTCTCCGGAATTGCCGGTTCTGAGCTGCATATCTACCGCGACTGCGGGCACTGGGCGCAGTGGGAGCATGCGGATGCCTTTAACCAGCTGGTGCTGAACTTCCTCGCACGCCCTTAAGGAACGGACATGACGAATCATAATCTTGAGCAGCTGGCCGCCGATTTACGTCAGGCTGAAGAAAAAGGGGAAGCTATCGCCCCACTGCGTGAATTGATTGGTGTGGATAACGCCGAAGCGGCCTACGCCATTCAACGCATCAACGTGCAGTATGAAGTGGCGCGCGGGCGTCGCGTGGTCGGGCGCAAAGTAGGGCTGACACACCCGAAAGTGCAGCAGCAACTGGGCGTCGATCAGCCGGACTTCGGTACGCTGTTTGCCGACATGTGCTACGGCGATAACGACACCATTGCGTTTGAGCGCGTGCTGCAACCGCGTATTGAAGCGGAAATCGCGCTGGTGCTGAACCGCGATCTGCCCAATGCCGACACTACTTTTGACGAGCTGTATAACGCCATCGAGTGGGTGCTGCCCGCGCTGGAAGTGGTCGGCAGCCGTATCCGTGACTGGTCAATCAAGTTTGTTGATACCGTGGCGGATAACGCCTCCTGCGGGGTGTATGTGGTCGGCGGCCCGGCACAGCGTCCGGCAGGATTAGATCTGAAAAACTGCGCGATGAAAATGACGCGCAACAACGAAGAGGTTTCCAGCGGGCGCGGCAGCGAATGTCTGGGACATCCGATCAACGCCGCCGTCTGGCTGGCGCGCAAAATGGCCAGCCTCGGCGAGCCGCTACGTGCCGGAGATATCATTCTCACCGGCGCGTTAGGCCCGATGGTGGCGGTGAATGCGGGCGATCGTTTCGAGGCCCATATCGACGGTATTGGTTCAGTTGCCGCCACTTTTTCAGCGGCGGTTACAAAAGGAAGTCAGTCATGAGTAAGCGTAAAGTCGCCATTATCGGCTCCGGCAACATCGGTACCGATTTGATGATAAAAATTCTGCGTCACGGGAAGCATCTGGAAATGGCGGTGATGGTCGGTATCGATCCAGAATCTGATGGTCTGGCGCGTGCCCGACGCATGGGCGTTGCCACCACCCATGAAGGGGTGACAGGGCTTATCGCCATGCCGGAATTCGCCGACATCGACATTGTTTTTGATGCCACCAGCGCAGGCGCGCATGTGAAGAACGACGCCGCGCTGCGCGCCGTTAAACCAGCGATCCGCCTGATCGACCTGACCCCCGCGGCAATCGGCCCGTACTGTGTGCCTGTGGTGAATCTGGAGGCCAACGTTGATCAGCATAACGTTAATATGGTGACCTGCGGCGGGCAGGCGACTATCCCGATGGTGGCGGCGGTTTCTCGCGTGGCAAAAGTCCATTACGCCGAAATTATCGCCTCGATCGCCAGTAAATCTGCGGGTCCAGGCACGCGCGCTAATATCGATGAGTTTACCGAAACCACCTCGAAGGCGATTGAAGTGGTTGGCGGCGCGGCAAAAGGTAAAGCGATTATCGTCCTTAATCCAGCCGAGCCGCCGCTGATGATGCGCGACACGGTGTATGTGCTGAGCGAAGCGGCCTCTGAGGTTGAAGTTGAAGCATCGATTAATGAGATGGTGGCGGCGGTGCAGGCGTACGTGCCGGGCTATCGTCTGAAACAGCGTGTCCAGTTTGAAGTCATCCCGCAGGATAAACCGGTCAATCTGCCGGGCATCGGCCAGTTCTCCGGGCTGAAAACCGCGGTGTATCTGGAAGTGGAAGGCGCGGCGCACTATTTACCTGCCTATGCGGGCAACCTCGACATTATGACCTCCAGCGCGCTGGCGACCGCTGAGAAAATGGCGCAGTCACTCACTCGTCAGGCAGGAGAAGCAGCATGAACGGTAAAAAACTCTATATCTCTGACGTGACCCTGCGCGACGGCATGCACGCCATTCGTCATCAATATTCGCTGGAAAACGTGCGCCAGATTGCCAAAGCGCTGGACGACGCGAGGGTGGATTCAATTGAAGTGGCGCACGGCGACGGTCTGCAGGGTTCCAGTTTTAACTATGGCTTTGGCGCGCACAGCGACCTGGAGTGGATTGAAGCGGCGGCGGATGTGGTCAAGCACGCTAAGATCGCCACGCTGCTGTTGCCGGGCATCGGCACGATTCACGACCTGAAAAATGCCTATCAGGCCGGAGCGCGGGTGGTACGCGTGGCGACTCACTGCACCGAAGCTGACGTGTCAGCCCAGCATATTCAGTATGCGCGCGAGTTAGGTATGGACACCGTCGGCTTTCTGATGATGAGTCATATGACCACGCCGGAAAACCTCGCACAGCAGGCGAAGCTGATGGAAAACTACGGTGCGACCTGTATCTACGTGGTTGATTCAGGTGGGGCGATGAACATGTCTGATATCCGTGACCGCTTCCGCGCCCTGAAAGCGGTGCTGAAGCCGGAAACCGAAACCGGGATGCATGCGCACCACAATCTGAGCCTCGGCGTGGCGAACTCCCTTGCTGCGGTAGAAGAGGGCTGTGACCGCATCGACGCCAGCCTGGCGGGTATGGGCGCAGGCGCGGGTAATGCGCCGCTGGAAGTGTTTATCGCCGCTGCGGATAAGCTTGGCTGGCAGCACGGCACCGATCTCTATGCGCTGATGGATGCCGCCGACGATTTAGTCCGTCCGTTACAGGATCGCCCGGTGCGGGTCGATCGTGAAACGTTGGCACTGGGCTATGCCGGGGTGTACTCAAGCTTCCTGCGCCACTGTGAAGTCGCGGCGGCGCGTTATGGCCTGAGCGCGGTAGATATTCTGGTTGAACTGGGCAAACGCCGGATGGTCGGCGGCCAGGAAGATATGATCGTCGACGTGGCGCTGGATCTGCGCAACAGCAAATAAAAATGATTACGCGGCTGGCAACGTATCAGCCGCGATTCACCTGCATCGTGACCTCTGAGGTACATCTTATGACTACCCGTACCCCCTCATCCTCCCGCCTGACGCTGACCGTCGGGCTGTGTTTTTTAGTCGCCCTGATGGAAGGGCTGGATTTACAGGCCGCCGGGATCGCTGCCGTCGGTATCGCCCATGCATTTGCGCTGGATAAAATGCAGATGGGCTGGATCTTCAGCGCGGGCATTCTCGGGCTGCTGCCCGGCGCGCTGGTGGGCGGCATGCTGGCCGATCGCTATGGCCGCAAGCGCATTCTGATTGCCTCCGTGGCGCTGTTCGGTCTGTTCTCGCTGGCAACAGCGGTTTCCTGGGATTTCTCGTCGCTGGTGTTTGCCCGTCTGATGACCGGCGTCGGGCTGGGCGCGGCGTTGCCGAATCTGATTGCGCTGACTTCCGAGGCGGCGGGTCCGCGTTTTCGCGGTACGGCGGTGAGCCTGATGTACTGCGGTGTACCGATTGGCGCGGCGCTGGCGGCGGCGCTTGGATTTAGCGGTCTGGCGTCCGCCTGGCAAACCGTGTTCTGGGTTGGTGGGGTGATCCCGTTGCTGCTGGTGCCGCTATTGATGCGCTGGCTGCCGGAGTCGCAGGTGTATGCCCAACAAACGCAGGTCGCCGCCGCGCCGCTGCGCGCTCTGTTTGCACCAACCACCGCGACAGCCACGCTGCTGCTGTGGCTGTGCTATTTCTTCACCCTGCTGGTGGTGTATATGCTGATCAACTGGCTGCCGATGCTGCTGGTGGAGCAGGGCTTTCAGCCCTCGCAGGCGGCAGGCGTGATGTTTGCCCTGCAAATTGGCGCGGCCAGCGGGACGTTAATTCTCGGGGCGTTGATGGACAAACTGCGTCCGGTGATCATGTCGCTGCTGATCTACACCGGGATGTTGGCTTCACTGCTGGCGCTGGGCGCGGTATCGTCATTGAGCGGCATGCTGATGGCGGGATTTGTGGCGGGGATGTTTGCCACCGGTGGGCAAAGCGTGTTGTATGCTCTGGCACCATTGTTTTACAGCACACAGATCCGCGCCACCGGCGTGGGCACCGCCGTCGCGGTTGGGCGTCTGGGCGCGATGAGCGGTCCCTTGTTGGCAGGGAAAATGTTAGCGCTTGGCACCGGAACAGTGGGGGTGATGGCAGCTTCAGCGCCGGGTATTTTAGTGGCGGGCCTGGCGGTATTTATTCTGATGAACCGCAAATCGCAGATGCCGATCCCGGCCAGCGGTGCTTAAGCGCTCATTCGCTAGTATGAGTGGGGGGGATACGGTTCCCACTTCCGGGTGAACGCCAGTCGGTGAGGACGTTGCCAGAGTTTAGATAAAGCCTGGCAACGGAGGCGTTATGAGCTGGCGACCCTTTTTGTATTTGATTATTAATCCTCACCCGGTATTAAGCGCCCGGCGCGGGCATCTGCGCCTGGTGCAGGGTTGACTTTGCATTCTGTTAACAAACGCGGTATAACAAACCTTCTTTGGATGTTTAGATGTCCATACGTTCAGAAGGTTATATGCAAACAACACAACAAAATGCGCCACTGAAGCGCACAATGAAAACACGTCATCTGATTATGCTCTCCTTGGGCGGCGTGATTGGCACAGGGTTATTCTTCAATACCGGGTACATCATCTCCACCACCGGGGCGGCGGGAACGCTGCTGGCCTATCTGATTGGCGCGCTGGTAGTCTGGCTGGTCATGCAGTGTCTGGGCGAGCTTTCGGTAGCGATGCCGGAGACCGGGGCGTTTCACGTCTATGCTGCGCGTTATCTCGGCCCTGCAACGGGATATACCGTGGCCTGGCTCTACTGGCTGACCTGGACTGTGGCGCTGGGGTCGAGTTTTACCGCCGCCGGATTCTGTATGCAGTACTGGTTTCCCCAGGTGCCGGTATGGGTCTGGTGCGTGGTGTTCTGCGCGATTATTTTTGGCCTGAATGTTATCTCCACACGCTTTTTTGCCGAAGGGGAGTTCTGGTTCTCGCTGGTAAAAGTGGTCACTATCATCGCTTTTATTATCCTCGGCGGAGCGGCTATTTTTGGTTTCATCCCGATGCAGGATGGTTCGCCCGCGCCGGGGCTGAGTAATATCACGGCGGAAGGCTGGTTCCCACACGGTGGTTTACCGATCCTGATGACGATGGTGGCGGTGAATTTTGCTTTTTCGGGAACCGAGCTTATCGGTATTGCCGCCGGAGAAACAGAAAACCCGAGCAAGGTCATTCCGGTAGCGATTCGTACCACCATCGCGCGACTGATTATTTTCTTTATCGGCACAGTGTTTGTGCTGGCGGCGCTGATCCCGATGCAGCAGGCGGGCGTGGAGAAAAGCCCGTTTGTGCTGGTGTTTGAGAAGGTGGGGATTCCGTATGCCGCCGATATTTTTAACTTCGTGATCCTGACGGCTATTCTTTCCGCGGCGAACTCCGGGCTGTATGCCTCCGGGCGCATGCTGTGGTCGCTGTCGAATGAACGCACGCTGCCAGCCTGTTTTTCCCGAGTGACGAAAAACGGCGTGCCGCTGACGGCGCTGTCGGTCAGTATGCTCGGCGGTGTGCTGGCACTGTTTTCCAGCGTGGTGGCCCCGGACACGGTATTTGTCGCGCTGTCGGCAATCTCCGGGTTCGCGGTGGTGGCGGTGTGGCTGAGCATTTGCGCTTCGCACTTCGTCTTTCGCCGCCGTCATCTGCAGCAGGGTAAGGCATTGAGTGAATTGCATTATCGCGCGCCGTGGTATCCGTTGGTGCCGGTACTGGGATTTGTGCTGTGCCTGGTGGCTTGCGTCGGGCTGGCATTCGATCCAGCGCAGAGAATTGCGCTGTGGTGCGGGGTACCGTTTGTGGCAGTGTGTTATGGTGCTTATTTCCTTACTCAATCGCGTAAAGCCAAACAGGAGCCCGAACATGTCGCAGAATAATCCGTTAAGCGCCATCCTCGAAAAACAGGATTTCCTGCTGCTCGATGGTGCGATGGCGACGGAGCTGGAAGCGCGTGGCTGTAACTTAGCCGATAGCCTGTGGTCAGCCAAAGTGCTGGTCGAAAATCCGGAGCTCATCCGCGAAGTCCATCTCGATTACTACCGGGCGGGGGCGCAGTGTGCGATCACCGCCAGCTATCAGGCGACACCGGCGGGGTTTGCCGCCCGTGGCCTGGATGAAGCGCAGTCGAAAGCGCTGATTGGTAAAAGCGTGGAGCTGGCGCGTAAAGCCCGTGAAGCGTATCTGGCAGAGAACCCCCAGGCGGGCACGCTGCTGGTAGCAGGATCGGTCGGGCCTTACGGCGCGTATCTGGCGGATGGTTCTGAATACCGTGGTGATTACCAACGTAGCGCTGAAGAGTTTCAGGCGTTTCACCGCCCGCGCGTGGAAGCCTTGCTGGATGCCGGGGCCGATCTTCTGGCCTGTGAAACCCTGCCAAATTTTGCCGAAATTAGCGCGCTGGCTGAGTTATTGACCGCATATCCGCGTGCGCGGGCGTGGTTCTCATTTACTCTGCGCGACAGCGAGCACCTGAGCGACGGTACGCCGCTGCGTGACGTGGTTGCGTTGCTGGCGGATTATCCGCAGGTGGTGGCGCTAGGTATTAACTGCATTGCGCTGGAAAACACCACCGCTGCGTTGCAGCATTTACACGGTTTAACGGCGCTGCCGCTGGTGGTGTATCCGAACTCGGGTGAGCACTATGACTCAGTGACCAAGACCTGGCACCATCACGGCAAAGCATGCGCCACGCTGGCGGGATATTTACCCCAGTGGCTGGCGGCGGGCGCGAAGCTGATTGGCGGCTGCTGTCGGACGACGCCGCAGGATATTGCCGAACTGAACGCGCAGCGCTGAGAATCATGCCGGGTGGCGGCTCCGCCTTACCCGGCCTACAAATTGCACAAACAGTAGGCCGGGTAAGCGCAGCGCCACCCGGCACAACTTATGCAACATCCGCCAGCACAAACATCCCGTACGGGTGGATTTCGAGGTAATACTGCTCGCCGACGTCCGGCTGTAAACGCGTAGCGTTGACCTGCAATAAGATCTCCTGCCCGTGCCATTCCACCGTGACTTCATACTGGGGGCCCATATAGGCCACGTGGCGGATCACGCAGCGCTGACTCTCTTCGCCGCGATCGCTGAGCGTGATCGCTTCCGGGCGCACGCCGACCATGCCTTCGCCTTGCGTATCAAAGTGCAGCGGGCGCGGCAGATGATAGCCGTAGATATCAACGTATTGCTCACTGAAGGTGGCCGGGAACAGGTTGGCATCGCCCATAAAGCTCGCCATAAAGCGTGAGGCCGGCTGGCGATAGAGATCCTGCGGCGAGCCTATCTGCATGATGTGCCCCTTGTTCATCACCAGCACGGTATCCGAAACCGCAAAGGCTTCGCTCTGATCGTGGGTGACGTACAGCGAGGTGATATCAAACTGCTTTTGCAGTTCGCGGATCTTGTCGCGCATGCTGCGACGCAGGTTGGCGTCGAGGTTACTTAACGGCTCATCAAACAGCAGCACTTTCGGTTTGAGGATCAACGCGCGGGCCAGCGCTACGCGCTGCTGCTGACCGCCGGAGATCTGATCAACATAGCGCTCTTCGAATCCTTCCAGATCGACCATCGCCAGTGCCTCTTTGACACGGGCTTTCACCTCAGCGCGGGACACGCCGAGCATCTTCAGGCCATAACCAACGTTCTCTCCCAGCGACATATGCGGGAACAGGGCATAGGACTGAAACACCATACAGATATCACGCTGCTGAATTGAGCGATGGGTGACGTCTTCGCCATCAATGAAAATCTGCCCTTCGCTCGGTTTTTCCAGCCCGGCGACCAGGCGCAAAATGGTGGTTTTACCACAACCGGACGGGCCGAGCAGCGTGACCATTTGTCCCTGTGGAATGGTGAGATTGATATTGTCGATTACCGTATTGCTGCCGAATCGTTTGGTGACGTTGCGCAGTTCAACGAAATTTTTCTGAGTCATAGTGCGCTCCATTACGCCTGGTTTTTGGCTTTTGAACGGGAGGTTCGTGATTCACCGATCAGCCAGTCAAAGATGAAAATAATCGCCAGCATCACCACGATCAGAATAGAACCGTAGGCAATCGCCACGCCATATTCGCCGTCTTCCACGCGGTTAAGGATGTAGGCCGTGGCTACGCGGGTATCCGGCGTGACGAGGAACACAATGGCGCTGACGGTGGTAATGGCACGGACAAAGCTGTAGATCAGCGCTGAGAGGATTGCCGGGCGCAGCAGCGGTAGCAGGATGTGCGTAATGGTGCGCAGCGAACCGGCGCGCAGGCTGAGTGAGGCTTCATCCAGTGATTTATCGATCTGGCCGAGTCCCGCAATACCCGCGCGAATGCCGACCGGGACGTTACGCATTACCATCGAGATAATGACAATCGCCGCCGTGCCAGTGAGGTACACCGGAGCGCTGTTAAAGGCCAGAATATATGACACACCCGCGACGGTGCCCGGAACGGCAAAGCACAGCATAGTGGTGAACTCGATGGTCTTCTTACCTTTGAACTGCTGACGCACCACAATCCAGGCGATCAGCAGGCCGAAGATGGCGGTGATCGGCGCGGCAATCCCGGCGTAGAGCAGGGTGTCGAGCAGTGAAGGCCACGCGCCGTCGCTCATCCCCTGGCCGAACAGTTTGGTAAAGTTCGCCAGCGTCAGGGTGTAGTCCACGCCCCAGTTAACGGTGAAACTGCCGTAGAAAATGCTGCCGTACAACAGGGCGTTAAAGGCAATCCACACCGCCAGCAGCGCGACCACGCTCCATACCAGCGTCACAGGTAACGGCTGCACGTCGCCCCGGTAGGATTTACCGGAAACGGTGACGTATGAGCGTTTACCAATCCACATATATTGCACGCAGAACACCAGCAGCGAGAACAGCAGCAGGAAGGCACCCAGCGTACTGGCGGCCTGGTAGTCGAGCTGCGAACCGGTGATGTAGAAGTAGATTTGCGTTGCCAGCACGTCGAAGTTACCGCCGAGCACCAGCGGGTTACTGAAGTCGGCCAGCGATTGCACCACCACAATCAAAAAGGCGTTCGCCAGCGCGGGTTTCAGCAGCGGGACAAACACGCCGTTAAAGGTCTGCCAGCGGCTGGCACGCAGGGTGTACGACGCTTCTTCCAGCGACGGATGAATGGTTTTGATTGCTCCGTCGAGGATCATAAACGCCATCGGAGTGAAGGCCAGCACCTGTGCCAGCCAGATGCCGGTAAAACCGTACAGCCAGTTGGTGTTGGTTAAGCCAAACCATTCGACCATAAATTCGGTGATGTAGCCGGAGCGTCCCATCATCAGCGTGACGCCTAAACCCACGACAAACGGCGGGGTGACGATCGGCAGAATCGAGAAAATTCGTCCAATAATAGCGCTGCGTCTGGCGATACGGGTGGTATAGATAGCCAGTACCAGACCAAAGAAGGTACAGCCGACGCCGACGGCAATCGACAGCATAATCGAGTTGAGGATCACCTGAATGATATGTGCCTGCGACAGCACATTCATAAACGCCAGCGGGGCAAATTCCCCGGCGTCGTTGGTGAACATCGGAATAAAAATAGCGATACTCGGCCAGACGATAAAAATACCGATCAAGGCGACAATCGCGGTGAGCGAACCGATGACGAAACGGTCGCCGCCCAGCCATTCCAGACGGGTGAGCGCCAGGGTCATGATCGCGCCAAGTGCCACAAACAACACTATGGTGGCATAGCCTAAGCCGCGCCCCTCAAGAGTCGCGCTGGCGACGATAAACGCCATACAGAAAAAAGCCCAGCCCGCATCAAGATAATGGCGGCCGCGCTGTTCGCGCCTGGCCTCATGGAACGGACGCACCAGCAGCAGGCTCGGCAGCAGATACCATAACCAACTGATATTGAACTGTGACCAGCCGTAGGCGGCGAGTATTTCCTCGCCAGTCGACTCCAGCAGACCGTAGTCCAGGCTCCAGCTTGGCAGCAGGGCAAATGCCAGCCAGCCAAGCAAAACCCAAAGGAATATCGCATCCCGTTTTTTCACAGGATGGAGTGCAAGTGTGTGTGACATAAGTTTTCCGGTGTTGTGTGTAGGCCCGGTAAGCGTGAGCGCCACCGGGCATTAACCGCAAAATGTGGGCTTATTTACCCATCTTCACTTCGCTAACCCACTTATTGATAAGCTGCTTACGGACTTCGGTCGAACCGTATTTATCCATGTCGTAGTTGATAAGCTTCAGGTCGTCGAGCTTCAGCGAGTTTGGTGAGGTTTCGGCGGTGGTGTTGGTCAGGATCTGATAAGACTTGCCTTTTTTCCACGCCAGTTCCTGAGCATCTTTTGACAGTACCCAGTCAACGAACAGTTTGGCGTTATCGAGGTTGCGCGCGCCTTTCAGGATGCTGACGCCGCCAATTTCATAACCGGTACCTTCGCACGGTGAAATCAGCTCCAGCGGTGCGCCCTGTTCTTTTTCCAGCGAGTAGTCGTGCAGGAAGCCAATGCCAATCGCCGTTTCGCCACGGGCGGCGTTACGCGCTGGGGCAATGCCGGATTTAGTGTATTGAGAGACGTTGGCATTGAGCTGTTTCAGGTAATCAAAGGCCTGATCTTCACCCCACAGTTGAGCAAAAGTCGCCAGCGCGGTATAGGCGGTACCGGAGCTTTGCGGGTCAGCAATCTGGATTTCACCTTTGTATTCCGGTTTGGTCAGATCCTTCCAGCATTTTGGCACCGACAGGTTTTTCTCTTTCAGACGCTGAGTATTGACGCCAAAGCCCAGGATACCGACATAAACCGCGGAGGATAGGTTGCCTTTTACTTTTGCCGGATCGCGGAATTTCTCCATGATCTGCTCGAGATTCGGTGATTTATACGGTTGCAGCAGACCCATTTCGCCCGCCTGAGATTGCGGGTCCAGCGTACCGCCGTACCACACATCCGCCTGTGGGTTTTTCTTCTCGGCATCTACTTTCGCCAGCGTACTGCCCGAGCCGTTGCGAATGAATGAGGTTTTCACATCATATTTGTCGCCGAAGGCTTTGGTTTCGGTTTCACACATCTCGTTCGTGGCGCTGCAATAGACCACCAGACGACCTTGTGCTTGTGCCGTACTGCTGAAGGCCGCCAGCGCCAGAGTAGAGGCAATCAGGGTAGAGGTAAGCGTCAGTTTCATTGTTTTATCCTTTGACTGAGAGAAGGGGTAATGCCCGCAATGAGCAACGGCATCAGCAATAAACCCATAAAGACAGCGGCAACCGAGAGTAAACTGAACATTCCCGACCAGCCGTAATGTTCTATGACCAGCGACAGCGGCCAACCCGCCAGCGCGGCCCCCAGATAGGCGAACAGCCCGAGAAAACCGGTAATTGAACCTGCTGCCGCTTTGTGCCCGCACTCCACTGCCGCGAGGCCAATCAGCATCTGTGGGCCAAACACAAAAAAGCCCACCGTAAAGAAACAGACAGCCAGTAGCGCGTAGTGGTGCACCGGCGCCAGCCACAGCGCGGCGACGGAGACCATCAACCCCAGCGTGAACAGCAAAATCATCGGCGCACGCTGACCGCTGAACAGCAGATCCGATCCCCAGCCGGCAAACAGCGCCCCCAGCAAACCGCCAACTTCAAACAGCATCACCGTGGCATTGGCGCTGAGCAGATTCACGCCATGGCTTTCCGTCAGCCAGATGTTGCCCCAGTCGTTGAGGGCGATGCGGATCAAATAGACCAATACATACGACACGCCGAGCAGCCAGATCATCGGGTTTTTCAGCATGGTGGTACGTAACATTTGCCACAGCCCCATCGGCGGGCTTTGCTGCTCCTGGCGCAGCTCCAGCGGGTCATGCCGCCATTCCCCGACCGTAGGTAATCCCTCTTCCCGGGGCGTGCCTTTCAGTTGCAGGGTGAGCCAGATACCTAACGCCATGCTGATAATCCCTGGTGCCAGCATCGCCGCCTGCCAGCCCCACCAGTGGGCGGCAAAGGCGCTAATCAGCGGGATAATTGCCCCACCGATGTTGATCGACATATTCCAGCAGCCCCACCAGAATCCGCGTTCGTTACGCGAATACCAGTGGGTCAGCAGGCGGGCGCAGGGCGGCCAGCCCCAGCCCTGAAAAAATCCGTTGAGCGTCCAGACCGCCAGCAGTAGCGTCAGCGATTCACCAAACGCGAACAGCACATTTAAAATGCCGGTGGCGAACAGGCCAATGCCCATAAACGCGCGCTGTCCGTGGCTGTCGTGCCATAGCCCGGCGGTGAATTTCGACAAACCATAGGTCAGGTAAAACAGCGATCCCAACAGACCTATATCACTTTTATCCAGTCCCAGATCCATTTGCAGTGCCGGGAGCACGTAGTTAACGCTTTTGCGCGTCAGGTAAAACGCCGCGTACCCGATGACCATGTACATCAGCAGCTGTGGACGCAGCGTCCGGTATTGTTGGTTGATGTCGGTACGCATAGCCGTCTCCGTTTGTGCTGACTATAGGAAAGTGAAATCGAAAGGGGATGAGAGAAAGTCCAGAGTGGCTAAGACTTTTTCCTGGTTAGCGGCTGATTTGTTGCAAATTTGTGGGCAGGTTAACAATTACCCGCGTGCTGCCGTTTGATTCGAGCGTCAGCTCGCCGCCGAGCGCGCTGACCCGCTCACGCATCCCCTGGATACCAAAACCGGGAATTTTTTCAGGAAGAATGCCGACACCGTTGTCCGTGACTTCCAGCAACAGGCAGTGATCCCGTTGGCGCAGCGCAATCGACACCTCGCTGGCATTGGCATGTTTACAGATGTTATTGAGCAATTCCTGCAACAGACGGTACAGCGTAAAGCGCACCGTTTCATTTTCTGGCGTATTTGCCAGTCGGTAATCAAACTGGCAGTGAATACCCCGTTCGGCAAAGGCAAATTCATTGACCAGATGGTGCAGCGCATCTTTAAAAGACAACTCGTCAAGCGCGGGCGGGCGTAGCTGGCGCAGTAACTGACGGGTCGAGTGGTGGATACGCCGGGCAAGATCGTTGATCTGGTTTGCCGCGTCGAGCGTTTGCTCAGAACCCTGCGAACGTTTAACCAGTTGAGACTGAATTTGAATGGCGGTAATGTTCTGGCCAATTTCATCATGCAGTTCCCGCGCCAGGCTTTTGCGCGTGTTTTCTTCGGTGCGGATCAGCTGTTCGGTCAGTGCGCGACGCGCCGCCAGTTCAGTTTCCAGACGCTGGCGATAATGATGCAGATTTTGCGCCAGATGCTGCTGGCGGCTGATGGCGATCCCCAGCCCGATGCCGAGCAGCGCCTGGGTGGCGAGGAAAATCTCCAGCTCCACTAAGTTGCTGAACCCGACGCCGATTTGCCGGGCGATGGTGATCATCATACTGCCGAGCAATCCGGACAACACGCCGCCCTGCCAGCCAAATTTCCACGCCATCACCACGTTCGGTAAGAACACGACAATCAGCAACAGGCGCTCAATCTCCGGCGACAGCACCATCTGGGTGCCGATGCCAATAATAAAAAACAGGCTGCACCAGATGATAAGTGAGGTGCGTAGCGGGGGATTGGTGGTATCCAGACCGAGCAAATGATAGCGGTGTTGCTGGCGTAGAAATTCGTAGATCAGATAGACAAACGGCGTCAGCAGCACACCGCCGGTAAACGATGCCAGCCCAATCAACATCGCCGGGCTTTGGATAAACGGTGAAAGCAGGGCGGTATTGAGCAGCGACGTGACCGTCACCGCGGCCAGCAGCAGCGTTAAGCGCTGCCAGTAAAGCGGGAAGCGGTGCCAGTATGACTGACCGATACTGGCCGGTATCAGGCTTATCAGCGGTGCGGCCAGCAGAAGATAACCGTTGAGTAACTGTTCGTTGTGCAGCCAGAACAACATCAGCACCGGCGGCAATACCAGCGCGGGCCAGTAGCGGCGAGACAGCAGGATCAATAGCGCGAGATAGACGCCGTGCGGCAGAAATAGCGCCGCCTGCTGACCGTTATGGGTCAGGTAAAAACCTAACGTCCACAGCATTAGCCAGCCCGATCCCCAGGCCAGCAGAATAAACAGAGAAATAACCCAATGACGAAGGTTACGCGACATTAATGCCCCGTCAGCAACTGGTGGTCGAGGGCAAAATGCACCAGATCGATGGTGCTGTGGCATTGCAGTTTGCCCAATACGTTCGCGCGATGAACGTGCACCGTTTTATGACTGAGGTCGAGCTTGAAGGCGATCTCTTTCACGCTGTCGCCTTTGACCAACAGCTCAAACACTTCGCGCTCGCGTGGGGTCAGTACTTCCAGTACCTGCGCGGGCTGTTCGCCGCCGCGTAACGCCCGCAGCGCATCGGCACACAGGTAATGCCCGCCCATACCGACCGATCGTACTGCCTGCACCAACTCTTCCGGTCCACAGCGTTTGGTCAGGTAGCCACTGGCCCCGGCATCCAGCGCGCTTTGTACAAACGTCGGCGCGTCATAAATACTGAGAATAATGGCGCGAAAGCCGGGTTTTTGCGCCCGCAGCCGTTTTAGCAGACTCAGACCATTTTCATCCGGCATGGCGATATCCATGACGGCGACATTGACGTCCTCGCGCAGTAATGCCGGCCAGGCCTCTGCCGCACTGCTGTACTGGCCGATAACGGCGAGATCCTCTTCGAGACCGAGTAATTGCGCAAAACCGGAACGCACCACCACATGGTCGTCCACCAGCACAACATGAATCATGATATTGCTCTCTTGCCTGACAAGAATATCTATGATGCCTGCCAGCGCCACGCTGGCAATCATCCAGACGCAGTTATGTTACGGATGTAACAAAATTGTAATAATTTTCCGGGTGTGGTAGGCCGGATAAGGCGCTTGCGCCGCCATCCGGCAACAGTGCCTGATGGCGCTGCGCTTATCAGGCCTACGAATGTCATCTGTAATGAGCGAAATCGCTAACTATTGCCGCTTTTTTTCTAAAAACGCTTTGTTCTTAGCCAGAATTTTTAATTCCTTTATCAAATTGTGCCGCAACGAAATACTGCCTCCATAACAAGACAGGGGAGCAGACAATCATGGCTATTTCATCGCGTAACGCACTTCTCGGTGCACTGGCATTCATCGCATTTCAGGCGCAGGCGGTGAACGTCACCGTCGCCTATCAGACCTCCGCTGAACCGGCCAAAGTAGCGCAGGCAGATAACACCTTTGCTAAAGAGAGCGGGGCCACCGTTGACTGGCGCAAATTCGACAGCGGGGCGAGCATCGTGCGTGCGCTGGCTTCCGGCGACGTGCAGATCGGTAATCTTGGCTCCAGCCCGCTGGCGGTCGCTGCCAGTCAGCAGGTACCGATTGAGGTTTTCCTGCTGGCGTCAAAACTGGGTAGCTCTGAAGCGCTGGTCGTGAAGAAAAATATCAGTAAGCCGGAGGATTTGATCGGCAAACGCATTGCCGTGCCGTTTATTTCCACCACCCATTACAGCCTGCTGGCTGCGCTGAAACACTGGGGGATTAAACCCGGTCAGGTGGAGATTGTGAACCTGCAGCCGCCGGCAATTATTGCCGCCTGGCAGCGTGGCGATATTGATGGTGCTTACGTCTGGGCACCGGCCGTCAATGCACTGGAAAAAGACGGCAAGGTGTTAACCGACTCATCGCAGGTTGGCGAGTGGGGCGCACCGACGCTGGACGTGTGGGTGGTACGCAAAGATTTTGCCGAGAAGCATCCTGATGTGGTGAAAGCCTTTGCCAAAAGCGCTATCGATGCGCAGCAACCTTATATCGCTAATCCCGATGAGTGGCTGAAGCAGCCGGAGAATATCAGCAAATTGTCGCGTTTAAGCGGCGTGCCGGAAGCGGATGTGCCGGGACTGGTGAAAGGTAACACTTACCTGACGCCGCAACAGCAGACTGCCGAACTGACCGGATCGGTGAACAAAGCCATTATCGACACCGCGCAGTTCCTCAAAGAGCAGGGCAAAGTCCCCGCCGTCGCGACGGATTACAGCCAGTACGTTACCGATCGCTTCGTGCAATAAAAGGAGGCGCTGATGCTGCAAATCTCTCACCTCGCAGCCAGCTACGGTGGAAAACCGGTGCTGGATGATATCAACCTGTCGCTTGATAGCGGCGAACTGCTGGTGGTACTCGGGCCTTCCGGCTGCGGCAAAACCACGCTGCTAAATCTGATTGCCGGGTTTGTGCCGTATCAGCACGGCAGCATTACGCTGTCAGGTAAGAAGGTGGAAGGTCCGGGCGCGGAACGCGGGGTGGTATTCCAGAACGAAGGTCTGCTGCCCTGGCGTAACGTGCAGGATAATGTGGCCTTTGGTCTGCAACTGGCAGGGGTAGAGAAAGTGCAGCGTCAGCGTATCGCCCTGGAGATGTTGCAGAAAGTCGGGCTGGAGGACGCGGGCAAACGCTTTATCTGGCAGCTTTCCGGTGGACAGCGGCAGCGTGTTGGCATTGCGCGGGCGCTGGCGGCCAATCCACAGTTGTTGTTGTTGGATGAACCTTTTGGCGCGCTCGACGCCTTTACTCGTGAGCAGATGCAAACCCTGCTGCTGAAGCTGTGGCATGAGACCGGCAAACAGGTGCTGTTGATTACGCACGATATTGAAGAAGCGGTGTTTATGGCGACAGAGCTGGTATTGCTGTCGCCAGGCCCTGGTCGGGTGATGGAGCGTCTGCCGCTTAATTTTGCCCGGCGCTTTGTGGCCGGGGAAGCGAGCCGCAGCATTAAGTCCGATCCGCAGTTTATCGCCATGCGCGAGTACGTGTTAGGTCGCGTCTTTGAACAACGGGAGGCATTTTCATGAGCGTGGTGATTAATGATAAACCCCGTCGCCAGCGCGCGCTCAACTGGCGCTGGCCGTTCTCGCGGCAGATTACCTTAAGCCTTGGTACGTTGGCCGTCATTCTGGCGGTGTGGTGGACGGTGGCAGCGCTGCAATTAATCAGCCCGCTGTTTTTGCCAGCGCCCGGTCAGGTACTGCAAAAGTTGATCACCATCGCTGGGCCACAAGGATTTATGGATGCCACGTTATGGCAGCATCTGGCAGCGAGCCTGGCGCGAATTGTCATCGCCCTGCTGGCGGCGGTGCTGCTGGGCGTCCCGGTTGGGATCGCGATGGGGCTGAGTCCGACAATTCGCGGCATTCTCGATCCGATCATTGAATTATACCGTCCGGTTCCGCCGCTGGCCTATTTACCGCTGATGGTGATCTGGTTTGGTATTGGTGAAACCTCCAAGATCTTATTGATCTACCTGGCGATTTTCGCGCCTGTTGCGATGTCGGCGCTGGCCGGTGTCCGCAGTGCGCAGCAGGTGAGAGTACGCGCCGCACAATCACTCGGGGCCAGCCGTGCGCAGGTGTTGTGGTTTGTTATTTTACCCGGTGCATTGCCTGAAATTCTGACCGGGCTGCGCATCGGGCTGGGTGTCGGCTGGTCAACGCTGGTGGCCGCGGAGTTGATTGCCGCCACGCGAGGTTTGGGTTTTATGGTCCAGTCCGCCGGTGAATTTCTGGCAACGGATGTGGTGCTGGCGGGGATCGCGGTGATTGCCGTTATCGCCTTTATTTTAGAACTGGGTCTGCGCGCGCTTCAGCGTCGTCTGACGCCCTGGCATGGAGAAGTACAATGAGTGAACGTCTGAGCATTACCCCGCTGGGGCCGTATATTGGCGCACAAATTTCCGGTGCGGACCTGACGCGTCCGCTAAGCGATAACCAGTTTGAGCAGCTTTATCATGCGGTGCTGCGCCATCAGGTGGTGTTCCTGCGTGAGCAGGTGATTACGCCGCAGCAGCAGAGAGCGCTGGCGCTACGTTTTGGCGATCTTCATATTCATCCGGTCTACCCGCACGCCGAGGACGTGGAGGAGATTATCGTGCTGGATACTCACAACGATAATCCGCCGGATAACGATAACTGGCACACCGATGTGACCTTTATCGACACGCCGCCAGCCGGGGCAATTCTGGCAGCAAAAACGCTGCCTTCGACCGGTGGCGATACGCTGTGGACCAGTGGAATTGCCGCTTATGAGGCGCTCTCTGAGCCGTTTCGTCAGTTGCTGAGCGGCCTGCGGGCAGAGCATGATTTCCGCAAATCGTTCCAGGAGTTCAAGTACCGTAAGACGGAAGAAGAGCACCAGCGCTGGCTGGAAGCGGTGGCGAAGCATCCGCCTCTGTTACACCCAGTGGTGCGTACGCATCCGGTAAGCGGGAAGCAGGCGCTGTTCGTGAACGAGGGATTTACCACGCGGATTGTGGATGTCACGGAGAAAGAGAGCGAAGCGCTACTCGGGTTCCTGTTTGCGCATGTCACTAAACCAGAGTTTCAGGTGCGCTGGCGCTGGCAGCCTGACGATGTGGCGATTTGGGATAACCGCGTGACGCAGCATTACGCCAATGCGGATTATCTGCCGCAGCGGCGCATTATGCATCGGGCCACGATTTTAGGGGATAAGCCGTTCTATCGTGCGTCGTGAGTTCCTGACAGGTGCCGATTGTAGGCCGGATAAGCGTAGCGCCATCCGGCATCGTGCCGGATGGCGGCGTAAACGCCTTATCCGGCCTACAAACCTAAATGCGGTCCGATATACCGCTGGTAGCGATTTGCCTTCAGATACGTTAAATCTACCAGTACCAGGCCATCCACGCAGTTGTTAAAGTCCGGGTCGCTGCCAAAGTCGATAAACTGTACGCCACCTGGCTCACACACTTCGGAATATTGCTTGTAGAGTGGTGGAATCCCACAACCAAGGTTGCCGAGCAGCGACTTCAGCCGCGTCAGGTCTTCACTGTAATTTTCCCCGCCAAACTGCGCCAGTGCGTCGGGTAACGAGGCCGGGTACGGTCGGCGTGACTCCGCCAGCGGATGTGTTGCCGGAAACCACAGGCGATAAAAGGCAACCAGCAAATCGCGGGCCGAAGGCGGTAGCCCACCAGAAATAGAAACCGGGCCAAACAGGTAGCGATAGTGTGGATGGCGCGCCAGATACGCGCCGATACCGGACCACAGATAGTCCAGGCCGCGGCGTCCCCAGTAGCGTGGCTGAATAAAGCTGCGCCCCAGCTCAATGCCGTGCTGGAGGATATCGTCCATCCGTTCGTCGTAATGAAACAGGCTATAGCTGTAAATGCCGTCCAGCCCGCGCTTTTCCATCTGTAGGGCGGTCGGCATAAAGCGGTAGGCACCGACGATCTCCAAATCGTCTTCATCCCACAGGATCAGATGCAGGTAGTCATCGTCGTAACTGTCGATGTCGCGGCGTTTGCCGCTACCTTCACCTACCGCGCGGAAGGCGATTTCCCGCAGGCGGCCCAGCTCACGTAGCAACGGAACCTCTTCCTGGCCATTACGCTGCCATAGATAGATAACCTTACCGTCTGCTGTACGCCCCAGGCACTCGGCCTGGTGTAGCTCGCGCTTGAGCAGGGCCCGGGGTTCCGGGCGAGCGATCGCGCTTTCGGTTTTAAAGACGCCCGGCAGTCCTTTCCCCAGTAGCTGAACGTGTCGGTAGCACTTGTCTGTCATTTCTCGCGGCGTAGTTTGTGGGTTACACCATGTCGTCCACGCAATTTGCTCGCCAATGGTCACCGGCAGGTTGCTGTTCCGGCGGCGAAACATTTGCTGCATTAACAACAGCATCGGCAGGTTTTGCGATACCAGTGCGCTGGCATAAAACAGCGTACTGTTGCGTGCCTCAATCCACGCAGGTAAGAGCGGTGCGCGGTATTTGGCGGCGAGCTTAATAAAGCCGGAGTGCCATTTTTTATCGTGAATGCCGCGCCGGGTTATGCGCGAAACTTCACCGGCCGGGAAGAAGATCAGCACACCGCCGTTTTGCAACTGTCGATCCATCAGCTGTAGCGCTGCTTTAGCGGTGCGGCCATTGATATTATCCACCGGAATAAACAGCGAACTGAGCGGTTCGAGATGAGTGAGCATGCGGTTGGTGACGACTTTAACATCGCGGCGAACGCGAGAAACGGCGTACAGCAGGGCCAGGCCGTCGAGTGTGCCGGTAGGGTGGTTGGCGATGATAACCAGCGGCCCTTGTTCGGGAATTTGTTCCAGACTACGGACCGGAATTTGACAGTGAATGTTGAGATGCTCCAGCACCTGTTCAACGGTATCTAACCCTTTCAGATGGCGGTGACGAGCGGCAAACTGTTGGAATTCCTCTTCATGTAACAGTTTTCTCAGCACTTTTTTTTGCCACGGGGCGGGCCTCGCCTCTGGCCACAGGTCGTCGATGACATTGTCGAGACTAAACATAGCGGCTCCTCCTCTGTCCTTTTGTGACAGTAGAAGGGCGATGTGTCGGTTAGATGGCGGTTTGGTGACGTTTTATGATAAAACGCCCCGCAGTGCAGGGCGTTGAAAGGAATTAACGCAGGATTTTTTTCTCAGCCAGATCGAGTGCGAAGTAGCTGAAAATCAGATCCGCGCCAGCGCGCTTGATCGAGCCTAAGCTTTCCAGCACCACTTTCTCTTCATCTATAGCACCCGCCATCGCCGCGAATTTGATCATCGCGTATTCACCGCTGACTTGATAAGCGCCAATCGGCAGCTCGGTGCGCTCGCGGATATCGCGCAGAATATCGAGGTATGCGCCAGCCGGTTTGACCATCAGGCAGTCTGCGCCCTGGGCTTCATCCAGCAGCGATTCGCGGATCGCTTCCCGACGGTTCATCGGGTTCATCTGATAGGTTTTACGATCGCCTTTCAGCGCAGTGCCTGCGGCTTCACGGAACGGGCCGTAGAAAGAAGAGGCAAATTTCGTGGAGTAGGACATGATCGCCGTATCGGTGAAGCCCGCAGCGTCCAGCGCCTGGCGAATCGCCTGCACCTGGCCGTCCATCGCGGCGGAAGGCGCGATGAAGTCAGCACCCGCAGCGGCGGCAACCACCGCCTGCTTGCCAAGATTGGCCAGGGTTAAATCGTTATCAACGCCGTGCTCGCATAATACGCCGCAGTGACCGTGCGAAGTGTATTCACAGAAGCAGGTGTCGGACATGACGATCATTTCAGGTACGGTCTGCTTACAGATACGCGACATGCGCGCCACCAGACCGTCTTCTCTCCATGCATCGCTGCCGGTGTCATCGGTGTGGTGGGAAATACCGAAGGTCATGACTGAGCGGATGCCTGCATTAGCAATGCGTTCAATTTCGCGTGCCAGATGCTTCTCCGGAATGCGCATCACGCCTGGCATGGCCTCGATAGCTTTGTAATCGTCGAGTTCTTCTTCAACAAAGATCGGCAACACCAGGTCATTTAAGCTCAGTGTTGTCTCTTCAAACATAGCGCGCAGCGCAGGTGATTTGCGCAGGCGGCGAGGGCGTTGGATTAGGTCTGTCATGGTATGCCTGATGTTTGTGAAATCGAAGGCCGTAGTATACCCGAACCTGAGGGCGGGTGGTTTACGAAAGTTGGCTTTATATTTGGATTTCCCGTGGCGAAAGGCTGAATCATTAGAGCAATTTATTCACATGCATGACAATTTATTTATATTCATTATTTTGTTTATTTTTGTTTTTATTATTTTAAATGTTGATGTGTTTATTTGGCACGTAACGTAACTCTCGCCTATTTATTTTTTATTTGTTTAAGTATTGGGTGGATCATTTGATAATTATATGTGTTAGATATCATATGTTCTATATATTACTGAAAGTGTTTGTATTTTTGTTTTCTCGTTAAGGCTGGGGTAATTCATGATTTTGTCCGGTTTCGGACGGTGCGCAAAGAATAATTGAACCTTTTAGTTGTGAAACTGCATAATCGACCCTGCGAAACATAAAATGTTTTCTTTGCATTGATAATTGATGGATCAACTATATTACGTCCCTGAGGAGGGATGACAAATGCACATCTGGAAAAAGAAACTTGTAGTCTCACAATTAGCATTAGCCTGCACTTTGGCAATCACTTCTCAGGCGAATGCTTCAACCGATATTTCTGGAACCACGTACAACACGTTCTCCCACTATAATGATGATAGTCATACTGATAATTGGTATTACGGTGGTTATGTAGGCTGGTACAATGATGACACCGATAGTATTTATAACGGTGATATTTATCCGGTAATCAATAACGCCACTGTCAACGGTGTTATGTCTATTTCTAAATATTATCTGGATGATGAACTATCTAATAACAACAGCCTGACGATTAAAAATAGTACTATTCACGGTATGGTGATATCCGAGTGTTTGGCCACGGATTGTACTAACTATAGGAGTACCGACTACGACTACGATCGCCTGTCGATGAGCGTCATCAACTCAACGATTGATGACAACTACGAACATTATACCTACAACGGTACCTATAACGATGCGGCTGATACGCACGTTGTCGACGTTTATAATCTGGGTACGGCTATCACGCTGGATCAAGAAGTTGATCTGTCTATCTCCAACAACTCTCACGTTGCGGGTATTACGCTGACTCAGGGTTATGAGTGGGAAGACATTGACGATAACACCGTCAGCACCGGCGTAAACAGCGGCGAAGTGTTTAACAACACCCTTTCTGTCAGCGATTCTACTGTAACCTCTGGTTCATGGTCTGATGAAGGAACCTCCGGCTGGTTTGGCAATACCAGCAATGCAAGCGACTACAGCGGTTCTTATACCGCTGACGATATTGCATTAGCGGTTATTGCACATCTGGGTGCTGACAACGCGATGCAGACGACTGCCACGTTGAGCAACTCCACGCTGATGGGCGACGTGGTGTTCTCCAGCAACTTCGATGAGAACTTCTTCCCGAACGGCGCTGATACTTACCGCGATACCGATGCCGACCTGGATACCAACGGTTGGGATGGTACTGACCGTCTGGATCTTACCCTCAACAACGGCAGTAAGTGGGTGGGCGCGGCGATGTCCGTCCATCAGGTGGACGTTGATGGCGACGGTGTTTATGACCGCTACGATGCGGGCACTGAATACACCTCTACGTTGATCGACATCGCGGCTAACAGCCTGTGGCCAGTTTCAACCTATGGTATCGATAGCGACACAACTTCTTATGACGAAAATGGCCATGTGGTGGGCAACGCCGTCTACCAGAGCGGTCTGTTCAACGTTACGCTGAATGGCGCTTCACAGTGGGATACCACCAAAACGTCTCTGATCGACACTCTGGGCATCAACAGCGGTTCGGTTGTCAACGTAGGTGATTCTACCCTGATTTCTGACACCATCTCTCTGACCGGTGCTTCTGCCCTGAACATCAACGAAGATGGTCATGTTGCGACCGATACGCTGTCTATCGACAACAGTTCTGTAACGATTGCTGACGACGTATCTGCTGGCTGGAGCGTGGGTAGTGCTGCACTGTATGCCAACACCATCAACGTTACCAACAACGGTGTTCTGGATGTGGGTAACAGCACAGGTGATGCACTGCAGGTTGATACGCTGAACCTGACCAGCTATACCGACGCTTACAACCATGTTAATGCGGGTGTTTTCGACATCAACAGCACCAACTATGTGTTGAATGCTGACTTGACCAACGATCGTACTAACGACAAAACTCAGGCTAACTACGGTTACGGCGTGATCGCAATGAACTCTGATGGTCACTTGACTATCAATGGTAACGGCGATTCTGACACCTCCTACGATCAGTCTGAAGTTGATAACTATGGTGACCACGTAGCGGCAGCAACCGGTAACTATAAAGTGCGTATCGATAACGCGACCGGCGCTGGTTCTGTTGCTGATTACAAAGGTAACGAGCTGATCTACGTTAACGACACCAACAGCACCGCAACCTTCTCAGCAGCGAACAAAGCTGACCTCGGCGCTTACACCTATCAGGCGCAGCAGCAGGGTAACACCGTTGTTCTGCAGCAGATGGAGCTGACCGACTACGCAAATATGGCTCTGAGCATCCCGTCTGCCAACACTAATATCTGGAACCTGGAACAAGACACCGTCGGTACTCGTCTGACTAACGCGCGTCATGGTCTGGTTGATAACGGTGGCGCATGGGTTAGCTACTTCGGTGGTAGCTTCGATGCGGATAACGGCACCATCAACTACGATCAGGATGTTAACGGCATCATGGTCGGTGTTGATTCCAAAATTGATGGTAACAACGCCAAGTGGATTGTCGGTGCAGCAGCAGGCTTCGCGAAAGGTGATATGAGCGACCGTACCGGCCAGGTGGATCAGGACAGCCAGACTGCCTATATCTACTCTTCTGCTCGCTTTGACAACAACATCTTTGTTGACGGTAACTTAAGCTACTCCCACTTCAACAACGATCTTTCTGCCAACATGAGCAACGGTCAATATGTTGATGGCAGCACTTCTGCTGATGCCTGGGGCTTTGGTCTGAAACTGGGTTACGACCTGAAACTGGGTGATGCTGGTTACGTGGCGCCTTATGGTAGCGTATCCGGTCTGTTCCAGTCTGGTGATGACTATAAACTGAGCAACGACATGAAAGTTGACGGTCAGTCTTATGACAGCATGCGTTATGAACTCGGTGTAGATGCAGGTTATACCTTCGCCTACAGCGAAGATCAGGCGCTGACCCCGTACTTCAAACTGGCCTACGTTTACGATGACTCTAACAATGATTCTAACGTAAACGGTGACTCCATCGACAACGGCGTAGAAGGTTCTGCGGTACGTGTTGGACTGGGGACTCAGTTCAGCTTTACCAAAAACTTCAGTGCCTACACCGATGCTAACTACCTCGGTGGTGGCGATGTAGATCAAGACTGGTCTGCGAATGCTGGTGTTAAATATACCTGGTAATAAATTTCTCATTGAGAAAAAGATAATTTAATCCAGAAAAATGCCCGTCACGGATTTGACGGGCATTTATTGCAAGGAGTGCGCACATGCTATCTACAAATAAACCTCTTTTGGAATTTTGTAAGCTTGATAAATGTTTGTCAAAATATGGTAAACATTTTAAATATGATAACAAAAAACAAATTATATATTCCAGTGATATAAATGGCGACGATACCTTTGTTATTTTAAGCGGTGTTGTTTCCCTGCGTAGAGGGGAAAACGTGCTGGTCGGGATTGTACAGGCACCTTTTATTATGGGCCTTTCGGATGGCGTAATGAAAACAGATGTACCATACAGATTAATAACCGAAAGTAATTGTACGGGATATCATCTTCCTGCCTCACAAACGATTAATATCATTGAACAATGCCAGCTTTGGCGCGAAGCTTTTTGCTGGTTAGCATGGCAAAACTGCATGCTTGAAATGCGCGACTTGCAGTTGATTGGCAATAACTCCTACGATCAGATCCGTGCGACGCTGATATCCATGACGGAATGGGACGACGTTCTGCGTTCGCGTATCGGCGTCATGAACTATATTCACCAACGCACGCGAATTTCACGCTCAGTTGTTGCTGAGGTTCTCGCGGCTTTGCGTAAAGGTGGTTACATTGAAATGAATAAAGGCAAACTGGTGAACATTAACCGTTTGCCTTTTGAGTATTGAATCAGGAGGCGGGAATAACCTGCGGTTTGTTGCCGCTCAGTTCGCTCACCAGATTGTTGATCCCATCGCTCATATTGGTAAAGCGGGTCAGCGGGGAGCGGGTCACCACGACAAAGGCCCCGACGTTTTGCTGTGGGATCATCGCCATATAAGTAATGAAGCCACCGCCGCCACCGGTTTTTTGAATAATTCCTGGACGCCCATTCTTCGGCGCCATATAGACCCAGCCCAAACCAAGCGCATCGGCCTTGCCCGGCACATCCATCCCTATCACTTTGGTTAACTGCGTACGCTGATAAATCAGCGTCTGCATCCGGTCGGCCTGCTGGCTACGATGGTAAAAATCAGAAGAGAGATACTGCTGCATCCAGCGCATCATATCGCCTGGCGTTGAATAGACGCCGCCGCTGCCCATCGCCGCCAGCGTATTGTTACACGGGCTGGCGCCTTTTTCCGCGACCATCAGACGTCGGCATTGATCGGGGGATGGGGTAAAGGTGGTGTCTTTCATCCCCAACGGACGGGTAATTTTTTCTTCAAACAGCTGTGGATAAGGCTTACCAGAGGCAGTTCCCAGCGCATCGGCCAGCAGGTCAAACGCCAGGTTCGAATAGGAAGCCTGCGAGCCCGGTGCGGCTTTTAGCGTGGCGGTAGAGAGATAGCTCCAGCGCTGTTCGCGAGTCGGCCAGACAAAGACCGGGCGTTTTGCCGCGCCGCCAGGCTGCTCGCGTGGCAGCGCGCTGGTGTGCGTCGCCAGATTCACCAGCGTGATAGGCGTTCCCTGATATGTCGGAACGCGTGCGCCTGGTGGTGCATATTTACTCAATGGATCGTTGAGTTTAACTGTGCCCTGATCGAGTAATTTCACTAACATTTCGCTGGTCATTAATTTGGTCAACGACGCGATGCGAATGACGGAATCCAACTGCGGGTGAACATTATTGCCGGGGCGCGTTTCACCAAAGCTACGAAACACGCGCTGATTACCATCAATCACCACGAGCGCCATCCCCGTAGCTCCGCTGCCGTAGAAAATATGATCGGCATACCGGTCGACGATGTCAGAGGCAAAGACGGGATCGGTTATAGGCTGTGCCGCCTGGACTGATGTCAATGACGCCGCACACAGCGCGGCAGAAAAAAGCAGACTACGTTTCAACGGTGGTGTCCATGAGTTAGAGGAAATAAAAGATGACGTGCGTATGCGTATTTATACTACTCGTTGGCATATTGCAAAGCGCTTATCAGCCAATGATAGTGGGAAAAACGTAACGATGAGTAAACGTGGGCTTTTCCCGGAGAGTGGATGTTCGCTTTTGTGATCTCACGCTGTAATAATCTGAACATGCCGGAACGCTGTCGGTGTGAAAACCGCAGAAACAATTCTACAAAACCAGATAGCGAACTAAGTGCGTCGGTTCTGGTCACAATTGTCGGTTTCAGCTTGTGTTTATTGGGCGTAAGCCGTCTTGCCGCGGTAAACCACCGTGGCAAATGCACAGCAGTCGTCATAACGATAAGAAGTTAGCAGGAGAGCACTATGTTTAAGTCTTTTTTCCCAAAGCCGGGGCCGTTCTTTATTTCGGCATTTATTTGGGCACTGGTCGCTGTTGTATTTTGGCAGGCTGGTGGGGGAGCCTGGGTTGCACAGATTACCGGCGCATCGGGGGATGTACCGATTAGCGCGGCGCGATTCTGGTCACTGGATTATCTGATTTTTTATGCGTACTACATTCTGTGCGTTGGCGTGTTTGCGCTGTTCTGGTTTATCTACAGTCCGCACCGCTGGCAGTACTGGTCGATACTCGGTACCTCGCTGATTATCTTCGTTACCTGGTTTCTGGTTGAAGTCGGCGTCGCCGTCAACGCGTGGTATGCCCCGTTCTACGACCTGATTCAAACCGCACTCAGCACGCCGCATAAGGTGAAGATTGAGCAGTTCTATCAGGAAGTGGGGATCTTTCTCGGGATTGCGCTGATAGCCGTCGTCATTGGCGTGATGAACAACTTCTTTGTCAGCCATTACGTCTTCCGTTGGCGTACCGCGATGAACGAACATTATATGGCGCACTGGCAGCATCTGCGTCATATCGAAGGTGCGGCGCAACGTGTGCAGGAAGACACCATGCGTTTCGCTTCCACGCTGGAAGACATGGGCGTAAGTTTTATTAACGCGATTATGACGCTGATTGCCTTCCTGCCGGTACTGGTTACGCTTTCTGCGCATGTCCCGGATCTGCCGATTGTTGGACATATTCCTTACGGTCTGGTGATTGCCGCGATTGTCTGGTCGTTGATGGGGACCGGGCTGCTGGCCGTGGTGGGGATCAAACTGCCTGGGCTGGAGTTCAAAAATCAGCGGGTGGAAGCGGCGTACCGTAAAGAGCTGGTGTACGGTGAAGATGATGGTAATCGCGCGACGCCGCCCACGGTTCGCGAGCTGTTCCACGCGGTACGTCAAAACTACTTTCGCCTCTATTTTCACTATATGTACTTCAATATCGCCCGTATTCTTTACCTACAGGTTGATAACGTTTTCGGCTTGTTCCTGCTGTTTCCATCGATTGTTGCCGGTACGATTACGCTCGGTCTGATGACGCAAATCACCAACGTGTTTGGTCAGGTACGTGGCTCGTTCCAGTATTTGATTAATTCGTGGACAACGCTGGTTGAGCTGATGTCTATCTATAAGCGTCTGCGCAGCTTCGAACGTGAACTGGATGGTCAGGAAATTCAGGCTGTTACCCATACGCTTAGCTAACAAAAGGAGATGTTATGTCGACGGTTTCCCGTCTTTACCCCTTGTCTGGCCTTGCTGCACTGGTGCTGGTGGGATGTAGTAGTCAACCCGCGCAGCCGCTAAAAAAAGGGGAGAAAGCCGTCGATGTGGCGAGCGTGGTGCGGCAAAAAATGCCCGCCAGCGTGAAAGACCGGGACGCGTGGGCGCAGGATTTGGCGAAAACGTTTGCCAGCCAGAAGCTGGTGCCGACGGTTGAAAATATCTGTTCGGTGCTGGCGGTCGCGCAGCAGGAGTCCAACTATCAGGCCGATCCGGTTGTCCCGAATTTAAGCAAAATAGCCTGGAAAGAGATTGACCGTCGCGCCGAGCGTATGCATATCCCAGTGTTTTTGGTGCATACCGCGCTGAAGATTAACTCGCCAAATGGGAAAAGCTACAGCGAGCGTCTGGATACGGTGAAAACCGAAAAACAGCTTAGCGCGATCTTTGATGATTTTATCAACATGGTACCGATGGGGCAGACGTTATTTGGTTCGCTTAATCCGGTGCATACCGGTGGGCCGATGCAGGTTAGCATCGCCTTTGCTGAGCAACACACCAGCGGGTATCCGTGGCAAATGGAAGGAACCGTGCGCCAGGAAGTCTTTACCCTGCGCGGCGGACTGTGGTTCGGCACGTATCACTTGCTGAATTACCCGGCGAACTATAGCGCGCCCATCTTCCGTTTCGCGGATTTTAATGCGGGATGGTACGCCAGCCGTAATGCGGCGTTTCAGAATGCCGTCAGCAAAGCCAGTGGTGTGAAGCTGGCGCTGGATGGGGATTTGATTCTCTATAACAGCAAAGAACCGGGTAAAACGGAGCTGGCGGTACGCAAGCTTGCCGGGAAGCTGGGGATGAGTGAGAGCGATATCCATCGTCAGTTGCAAAAAGGCGACAGCCTGGCCTTCGAGGAGACTGCGCTGTACGAGAAGATGTATAAGCTGGCGGAAGCGAAGGCAGGAAAAGCGTTACCACGGGAAATGCTGCCAGGTATTCAACTGGAAAGCCCGAAGATTACGCGTAATTTGACCACGGCATGGTTTGCCAAACGCGTGGACGATCGTCGGGCGAAGTGTATGGGTCAGTCATCGTTGTGATGACGATGGCGCCAGCGCACCACCGCCGCGATGACGCCAAGGATAAGGCAGCCAGTGAGGAAGGGAATCAGTCCAAACAGGGTGCCGACGCCTAAGCCAATTTCAACGCGTGGGCGCCCGGTCTCGTGCATCTGTAGCTGCATCAGTTCTTCATAGATACCGGGCGCATGGGCTAACAGATTTAAAATCTGAGCCCCGGCCCAGAAGCAAAACAGCACAAAAACGGCATACGCAATGTTGCCGGGCAGAGAGGAGGTATCTCGATGCTTGCCCTTAAACAGGGATTTTGAGAGCGTAAAATCAGACATAGGGACCTCCAAGAAATATCCTGCGTTGTCGATGCCATACCAGTAACTGACAGTGAGTCTGACAGGTGATCGGGATTGTCAATATCAGAATGATGGTAATTTCAGGTAGAGATTATTCCTGGATTTTGATTTTTTGTTGAGCGTCACAAATGTGTAACCTTAAGTTAAATTGATTCACATTTCAGAATTTCCGCACAGGACACAGACGCCCGCAGTGAAATGTGCGAGGATGCTGTTCAACGATGTACTTCCACCGGAGCTGTTATGAACCTGCCTGTAAAAATTCGTCGCGACTGGCACTATTACGCGTTTGCCATTGGGCTGATCTTTATTCTGAATGGCGTGGTGGGATTATTGGGTTTTGAAGCGAAAGGATGGCAAACCTATGCGGTGGGGCTGGTTACGTGGGTGATTAGCTTTTGGCTCGCGGGACTTATTATTCGCCGCCGTGCCGATGAGGATGAAGATGTCAAGGATGCCCAATAGTTATCGGGCATCCTGTCTGCTTTTACATGCTGGTTTTCAGCGCGCTATCGTCAGCGTGGCGCTCCAGCGCCAGCTCGATCAGACGTGTGATCAGATCGGTATAGCCTAAGCCGCTGGCCTGCCACAGTTTGGGATACATACTGATGTTGGTAAAGCCCGGTAGTGTGTTGATCTCGTTGATCACCACGTCATTCTCTGCGGTCAGGAACACATCCACTCGCGCCATCCCGGCGCAACCCAGGGTCTGGTAAGCCTGAATAGCGATTTCACGGATCTTGTCGTTAATTTCTGAGGCGATCGCCGCCGGAACCACGACTTTGGCACCGTTATCGTCAATATATTTGGTATCGTACGCGTAGAAATCGCTGTTCAGGACGATCTCGCCACAGGTGCTGGCCTGCGGGTGATCGTTACCCAGTACCGCACATTCGATCTCGCGGCCTTTGATCCCTTGTTCCACCACCACTTTATGATCGAACTCAAACGCCAGTGCAACAGCCTGGTTGTATTGCGCTTCGCTGGTGACTTTGCTGACGCCAACGGATGATCCCTGGTTGGCTGGCTTCACAAACAGCGGCAGACCCAGACGCGATTCGACCTCAGCAAAGCTGATGGCATTGCGATTGGCGCGGGTGAGCGTAATAAATGGCGCGATGTTTAATCCGGCATCGCGCAGCAGACGTTTGGTAATATCTTTATCCATGCAGGCCGCAGAGCCCAGTACATCAGAACCGACGAACGGTAAATTCGCCACGCGCAGCATGCCTTGCAGTGAACCATCTTCACCCAGCGTGCCGTGCACGATAGGGAAAATAACATCGACCGTTGGCAGCGGCTGACCGTTTTGTGCATCGATCAGCTGCTGTTCTTGTTTACCCGGTACCTGCGCCAGGCTGGTGGCGGAAGGGCGCAACGCAATGCGTGCCGGATCGTCAGAGTTGAGCAGATAGTTGCTGGCATCGCTCACGTGCCACTGCCCTTGTTTATCAATACCTAACAGCACAACGTCAAAGCGAGTCTTGTCGATGGCATCGACAATATTTTTTGCCGATTGCAATGACACTTCATGTTCCGCTGATTTACCACCAAATACGATTCCTACTCGCAACTTTGCCATCTTAAAAACCCATTCCTTGAATGCAAAGCACATACATTACCACGACAAAACGCAGGATTCCTCGGCTTCTGGCAGATTGTTTTGGTGGATTCCCCGGGAATGAATACGCACAAACCCATAGGGCATGTTAGCAGCATAATTCCCTGTATCTAATAGGGGGTTGATGTGATGGATATCACAAATATGATGAGCGGGGAGATAAAATACTAAACTGTGAAACATCGCACCTCTGAACCCTCGTTTGAAGGCGTAATTTGTTAAGCTGCTCGCAGTTTTCAGCTATTTACCGTTATGAGTCCTTATGGAATCCTGGAGAGTTAACCTTATTTCCGTGTGGTTCGGTTGCTTTTTCACCGGACTTGCAATCAGCCAAATCCTGCCTTTTCTGCCGCTCTATATCTCCCAACTGGGAGTCACCTCGCACGAAGCGCTCTCAATGTGGTCCGGGTTAACGTTTAGCGTCACGTTTCTTATTTCTGCCATTGTTTCACCGATGTGGGGCAGTTTAGCTGACCGTAAAGGGCGTAAGCTGATGCTGTTACGGGCCTCGCTGGGGATGGCAATTGCCATTTTGCTGCAGGCATTTGCCACTAACGTCTGGCAGCTTTTTCTGCTGCGCGGGGTGATGGGGTTAACGTCGGGATACATTCCCAATGCGATGGCGTTGGTGGCGTCGCAAGTCCCGCGAGAACGCAGTGGTTGGGCGTTGAGCACGCTCTCAACGGCGCAAATTAGTGGGGTGATTGGCGGGCCGCTGATGGGCGGTTTTATTGCCGACCATGTTGGCTTACGTGCGGTATTTTGTATTACCGCCGCACTGTTGGTAGTGAGTTTTATGGTCACACTGTTCTTAATTAAAGAGGGTGTCCGACCGACGATTAAAAAAAGCGAGCGTTTAAGCGGGAAAGCTGTTTTTGCTTCGTTACCGTATCCCGCGCTGGTCATTAGTCTGTTTTTTACCACCATGGTGATTCAACTGTGTAACGGCTCAATTGGCCCCATTCTGGCGCTGTTTATCAAATCGATGGTGCCAGATAGCGCAAATATTGCCTTTCTCAGCGGCCTGATTGCCTCGGTTCCCGGCATATCCGCTTTGATTTCAGCGCCACGTCTTGGAAAGTTGGGCGACAGAATTGGTACTGAACGGATCCTGATGGCAACGCTCATATTCGCCGTGGTGCTGTTTTTCGCTATGTCATGGGTTACCACTCCGCTGCAGTTAGGGATACTACGTTTTCTGCTCGGCTTTGCCGATGGTGCAATGCTGCCTGCGGTGCAAACGCTATTAGTGAAATACTCCAGCGAGCAAATTACCGGGCGCATCTTTGGGTATAACCAGTCGTTTATGTATCTTGGAAACGTCGCTGGACCCTTGATGGGGGCAACCGTATCGGCCATGGCGGGTTTCCGCTGGGTCTTTATCGCTACCGCGAGCATTGTGCTTATTAATATCTGGCAACTGGCTATCGCGTTGCGACGCCGGCGTCTCGCTCGCTGAATGGCGGATTAACAACGCGGGTTGCCAGCGTTGTTAATCCATAATTGAAGATTATATATCTGGGTGACTATTAATCTCCTTACCCTTTTATATTGAATTATTCTGCAGAAAGCGTCATTCCCCCTTATTTTGTGTTGTGATTGTTTTCGCAAAATGTTTTATTTCTGCAATAAATACAACTTTCATCCTCTAGGAAGTTGTGAGTCTTAGTGATAACGTGGCCTTTATTTAGTTAAGGGAATACGAAAATGAAAAATCTCATCACTGAGTTGTTACTTAAGCTCGCCCAAAAAGAAGAAGAGTCGCAAGACCTGGCCGCGCAAGTCGCAACGTTAGAGCGGGTCATCATGGAAATGCTGCGCAACATGGCAACAAATGAGCAGCAAACACTGATTCGTCAAATAGAAGACGCGCTGGCAGGGGTAAGTCAAATGCCCGCATTTCTGACGACCATGCACAGTGCTGGCGAGAACGTATCTAAAACGTGTTGAGATATCTGCAGATACTTATCGACGAATTATCATAAAAGTGTCACATCAAATACTTATAGTCGCTTTGTTTTAATTTTACCGTATTTGTACATGGAGAAAATAAAGTGAAACAAAGCGCACTCGCTATTGCCCTGTTACCCTTGCTGTTTACCCCGGTTATTCATGCAGAAACATCTACCGTAGCGGCTATGGATAATCGTGCCGCACAGGGAGATATCACCACACCGGGTGGCGCGCGTCGATTAACGACTGATCAAACGGCAGCACTACGAGATTCTTTGAACGATAAACCGGCCAAGAATATTATTTTATTGATCGGTGATGGTATGGGGGACTCGGAAATTACCGCTGCGCGAAATTATGCCGAAGGCGCGGGTGGTTTTTTTAAAGGTATTGATGCGTTACCCCTGACCGGACAATACACGCACTACGCGTTGGATAAAAAAACGGGTAAACCTGACTATGTGACCGATTCCGCAGCCTCTGCGACGGCATGGACGACCGGTGTTAAAACATATAACGGTGCGCTGGGCGTTGATATTCACGAAAAAGATCACGCCACTATTCTGGAAATGGCCAAAGCTGCCGGTCTGGCGACAGGCAACGTATCCACTGCTGAATTGCAGGATGCCACCCCCGCGGCGCTGGTTGCGCATGTGACGTCGCGTAAATGTTACGGTCCGAGCGTCACCACTGAGAAATGCCCGACGAATGCGCTGGAAAAAGGCGGTAAAGGGTCAATCACCGAACAATTATTGAATGCCCGTGCTGACGTTACGCTGGGCGGCGGGGCAAAAACCTTTGCTGAGACCGCTGCTGCGGGCGAGTGGCAGGGTAAAACGCTGCGTGAACAGGCTCAGGCCCGTGGTTATCAGATGGTCAGTGATACCGCGACGCTGGCAGCCATTACCGAAGCGAATCAGGATAAACCGCTGTTAGGTTTGTTCTCTGATGGCAACATGCCGGTACGCTGGGAAGGGCCAAAAGCGTCTTACCACGGTAACCTTGATAAGCCAGTCGTGACCTGTACGCCCAATCCAAAACGTAACGACACGGTGCCAACGCTTGCACAGATGACGGATAAAGCGATTGAGCTATTAAGTAAGAATGAAAAAGGCTTTTTCCTGCAGGTAGAAGGCGCGTCTATCGATAAGCAGGATCACGCCGCAAACCCGTGCGGTCAGATTGGTGAAACGGTCGATCTGGATGAAGCTGTACAGCGCGCGCTGGCCTTCGCGAAGAAAGACGGCAACACGCTGGTCGTCGTGACCGCTGACCACGCGCATGCCAGCCAGATTGTTGCACCAGACACCAAAGCCCCTGGCCTGACTCAGGCGCTGAATACCAAAGATGGCGCGGTGATGGTTATCAGCTATGGTAACTCGGAAGAGGAATCACAGGAGCATACCGGCAGCCAGCTGCGTATTGCCGCCTATGGCCCGCATGCGGCGAATGTGGTAGGCCTGACCGATCAGACCGACCTGTTTTACACCATGAAAGCGGCGTTAGGGCTGAAGTAACCTGTATTTGGTCACTTAATTTTAATAATGAGGTGGCTATTTCTGCGTCAGCAACCAGACTTACTACACGTCATCCTTCAAGCAGCCAACATCGAGGTCGCTTGAAAGGTGACGTGTAGAGTGAATACTCACAACAGGATGGTGCTATGAAAATAACATTACTCGTTACCCTATTATTTGGCCTGGTTTTCTTAACTACCGTCGGCGCTGCCGAGAAGACGTTAACCCCGCAACAACAACGTATGACCACCTGCAACCAGCAGGCGACGGCGCAGACCTTAAAAGGGGATGCCCGGAAGACATATATGAGTGATTGCTTGAAAAACAGTCAGTCTGCGCCTGATGAAAAGAGTCTGACGCCGCAGCAGCAGAAAATGCGCGAATGTAACGTTCAGGCAACAGAGCAGTCGCTGAAAGGCGACGATCGTAAAAAATTTATGAGCGCTTGCCTGAAAAAAGCTGCGTAATACATACGGGTGAGCGGATAAAATCGCTCACCCGAAATATCATACTTCCGCCGCCAGACCCCTTTCTATAATTTGGGAAATTTGTTTCAGAATATTCCCAAATACGATGAATGATGAAAACTTTTATCAAAAGAAGGCCGTACCGAATGAAGCATTTTTATCGCTTCATCAAAACGACCACCAACGTTCCGGTCTGCGATTTGCCCGACGGATAAGACTGCCTCGCGCAGTCGGGCTGGGGGGAATGTTTTTCCCCATCGCGTCGGTATTAGTCTCGCAACCCATAACCGGAGGTTGGTGGCTATTACTGGTGGGATGGGCGTTTGTCTGGCCGCACCTTGCGTGGCAGTTGGCGAGTAAAGCGGAAGATCCGCTATACAGTGAATTTACGAATATTAAAGCCGATGCGATCCTCGCTGGCATGTGGGTGGGGATCATGGGGGCAAACCTGCTGCCATCCACGGCGCTGCTGATGATTATCTGCATCAACCTGATGGGCGCAGGTGGGGTGCGATTATTCATCGCTGGCGTTGTGTTGATGGTGGTTTCATGTCTGGTGACGCTACAGTTAACGGATATTCCGGTCGTGTTTAGCAGTACGCAACTGAGCGTGCTGTTGTCGCTGCCGGTACTGGTGATTTATCCGCTGCTGTTTGCCTGGGTTAGCTACCAGACGGTGATCAAATTGGCGGAGCATAAACGCCGCCTGCAGGTCATGAGTACGCGGGATGGAATGACCGGGGTTTATAATCGGCGCCATTGGGAGCTATTGCTGCGCAATGAATTTGATAATTGCCGTCGCCAGCAACGTGATGCCACGTTGCTTATTATCGATATCGACCATTTTAAGAGCATCAATGATACCTGGGGTCATGACGTAGGGGATCAGGCGATTGTTGCGCTGACGCGTCAGTTGCAAATGACGCTGCGCGGCAGTGATGTGATTGGGCGTTTTGGTGGCGATGAGTTTGCGGTAATTATGTGCGGTACACCTGCAGCCAGTGCAATCGCAGCGATGTCGCGCGTCCATGAACGACTTAGCCAGTTACGCTTGTCCTGCGCTCCGCAAGTTGCCCTGCGGATTAGCGTCGGTGTTGCTCCGCTGACTTCTGAAACAGAGCACTATCGGGAGTGGTTGAAGTCAGCGGATATGGCGCTTTACAAAGCAAAGAATGCCGGACGTAACCGTACTGAAGCGGCGGCCTGACGTCCGACCTGCACTCAGGATTTGCTGAGTTTCTCTGATTGTTCCATGCACTTAACCATCGCTTCGATAACTGACGAACGGAAGCCGCGCTCTTCGAGGACGCGCACTGCCTCAATGGTGGTTCCGCCAGGCGAGCACACCATATCTTTCAGTTCTCCAGGATGTTTACCCGTTTCCAGTACCATCTTCGCCGATCCCATGACCGCCTGTGCCGCAAATTTATATGCTTGCGCGCGTGGCATGCCGCCCTTAACGGCGGCATCGGCCATGGCTTCGATAAACATAAACACATAGGCCGGGGCTGAACCGCTGACGCCAACGACCGGGTGAATCATCGATTCTGCGATGACTTCGGCTTCGCCAAAGCAGCGGAAAATATTCAACACATCAGCAGTATCTTCCGGTGTTACCAGCGCATTTGGGGTGACGGACGTCATTCCTGCATTGACCAGTGACGGCGTGTTAGGCATTGCGCGGATAATTTTACGGTCATGACCCAGTGCGCGGGCGAGTTGATCGAGGGTGACGCCCGCCGCAATGGATACCACCAGGGAATCTTTGTTCAGACTGGAGGTGATTTCACTCAGCACCTTAATCATGATGCCTGGCTTCACGGCGCCAAAGACAATATCTGCGATCTGCGCGACTTCTTGCGCAGACTGCGCCGCATTTATGCCGTACTGATCGTGCAGCGCTGCGACTTTATCGGGAGAGGGGGTATAGACCCAGATATGTCCGGGGAGTACCTGGCCGCTGGCGATCAGGCCGCCAAGAATCGCTTTACCCATATTTCCGCAGCCGATAAAACCAATTTTCTTGTCCATCTTGTCACTCCCTATGCGTGATATTCATTGTTTTATACCCATCATCCTTCAAGTCACTTGAATTATTTAGGGTAAATCTGGGAAAGCTAAGCTTAGCGCGGAATGAAGGCGTTCAGAAGGAGAAACAGCGCTTTGCCTGAAAGTAAAAGCACGAGACAATGTGCAATTGCACATGTGTCTGGAGGTGTTATGACGATTTGGGTGGATGCGGATGCGTGTCCGAATGTGATTAAAGAAATTTTATATCGGGCCTCCGAGCGGATGCAGATGCCGCTCATTTTGGTCGCCAATCAGAGTTTGCGCGTTCCGCCTTCTCGTTTTATCCGCACTTTACGTGTTCCGGCCGGGTTTGATGTCGCCGATAACGAAATTGTGCGCCAGTGCAGCGCTGGAGACCTGGTTGTCACGGCGGATATCCCGCTGGCCTCTGAAGTCATTGAAAAAGGCGCTGCGGCACTCAACCCGCGCGGTGAGCGCTATACCGAGGCGACGATCCGTGAACGTCTGACGATGCGTGATTTTATGGATACGCTGCGTGCCAGCGGGATCCAGACCGGGGGGCCTGACAGCCTTTCGCCGCGTGACAGGCAACATTTTGCGGCTGAACTGGACAAGTGGTGGCTGGAAGTTCAACGTGGAAAATAATAATTGTAATTTATTTTTTACACTTTCTTCGTTGTGAATTCTTGTTATAGTAGGGTTTAATCGATTTTATCGCCTTATTGGAATATATTCTTTACACTTTGGCGATGTACTAGTTTGATGGTATGATTATAACTTTAACAGCATCAGATCCCGCTTACCTGCGGTTCTCTGGGGAACTTCTGTGATGACACAACCGCTTTATCTTGTTGGCCCCCGGGGGTGTGGTAAGACGACAACCGGTATGGCGCTGGCGAAAGCCATCGACTTTCAGTTCGTTGATACCGATCGTTGGTTGCAATCACACCTGCAGATGACGGTGGCTGAAATTGTTGAAAGAGAAGGATGGGAAGGTTTTCGCGCCCAGGAAACGACCGCCTTGCAGGCCGTTACGGCCCCCTCAACAGTCGTGGCGACCGGCGGCGGTATTATTCTTACTGAATATAATCGTCACTACATGCGTAGTCACGGCATGGTCATCTATTTAAACGCACCAGTATCGGTACTGGTAAACCGCCTGGAAGTGGCGCCTGAAGAAGGATTGCGCCCGACGTTGACCGGCAAGCCATTAACCGAAGAAGTGCAGGAAGTTCTTGAACAGCGCGATACGCTGTATCGTGAAGCGGCGCATTATATTGTTGATGCGACGAATGAACCTTCGCAGGTTGTGGCTGATATTCTTGTGATACTGTCGCAAGCCCGGTCACGGCTACAGGGCGGGGCTTATTGTTAAGGGTTTCCCGATATAGACCGATCTTTCCACTCAATCCTGGGCGCGCAGACATATTATCTGTCCTCTGCCGGAGCGTGCCTGTATCACAATTTTCGCACCTCCTGCTATAGCGCGGAAAGTGAAAATTAAACGATAACAATATAGTACTGGAATGATTTGGAATCTTTACACTATGCATCGCCGATCTGCTGCTACGCTTTTGAGCATTTGTAGCGCAGGTCAGTACCCGGCATTTGTCCGGGGATTCACGGCAAAGTAAGAAGACGGTGGAACAACAAATGAGTACGTCGTTGGCTATCCTCACGATTGGTGTTGTGCCGATGTGTGAGGTGTTACCGCTCCTGACGGAATATATCGATGAACAACACATAACTCACCACAGCCTGCTGGGACAGATGCGGCGAGAAGAGGTGATGGCCGAGTATGCGGTCTCGCCCGGTGACGAGTCGTTATTGACGCTGCTGAGCGACCATCAACTGGCTCATGTCTCGCGCCAGAAAGTCGAGCGCGATTTGCAAAGTATTGTTGAAGTGCTGGATAACCAGGGTTTTGACGTTATTTTGCTGATGAGCACGGCCTCAATTACCCGCCTGGCGGCCCACAATAGTATCTTGCTGGAGCCTTTACGCATTATTCCTCCCCTGGTGGCCTCAATTGTGGAAGGGCATCAGGTTGGGGTGATTGTGCCGGTCGCCGAATTGCTCCTGACCCAGGAACAAAAATGGCAGGTGCTACAGACGCCCCCCGTCTATGCCGTGGCAAACCCGATTCACGGTTCTGAACAACAGCTGATTGATGCCGGAAAAGATCTGCTTGAGCAGGGCGCTGATGTTCTCATGCTGGATTGTTTGGGTTTTAACCAACGCCATCGTGATTTACTGCAAAAGTCGCTGGATGTCCCGGTTCTTCTGTCTAACGTACTGATTGCCCGACTGGCATCCGAGTTGCTCGCTTAATTTTGCGTGACAGGTACAACGTCAGGCCCCTATATTGGTTATCAACTTAATCACGAGATAGGGCCAGTTGTATGCTTCAAAGTAATGAATACTTTTCCGGCAAAGTAAAATCGATTGGTTTTACCAGCAGCAGTACTGGCCGCGCCAGCGTTGGCGTTATGGCGGAAGGTGAATACACCTTTGGTACAGCGGCACCTGAAGAGATGACGGTGGTAAGCGGTGCGTTAAATGTGTTACTGCCGGGGGAAACTGAGTGGAAAGTATATGCCGCAGGAGACGTGTTTAACGTACCGGGCAACAGTGAGTTTCATCTGCAGGTAGCAGAGCCAACATCCTATCTTTGCCGCTATCTGTAATTGTTTATTGCCTGATAGTACTCACTTATCTGGCCTACAATATGCGTAGGCCAGATAAGTCGCAAGGGGTGACATCTGGCAATACGAAGTCACTCAGCGTTGTGCTTCGCCGCCTAATCCTTCCACCAGGCTTTTAATCAACGCGGCCAGTTCACCCGTCATCAGGATGAAATCGGCATCAAAACGTTGAGCGTAGTCTTCACGGTCGATGTCTTCATTTTGATCGCGCAGTTCATCGCTGAACTTCAGACGCTTAATGGAACCGTCGTCACACATAACGAACTGAATACGCTGCTGCCAGTCGAGCGCCAGCTTGGTGACCAGTTTGCCTGCTTCGATGTGTACGGCAATTTCATCGCAAACCAGATCCTGTTTCTTCGCGCGGATCACGCCGCCGTCTTCCAGCATCGCTTTCAGTTCGGCTTCATCCAGTAACTGGAAACCTTGCGCCGTTGTGCCGGAGCGAACCCATTCGGTCAGCGTTAGCTCAATAGGGTTTTCCATCGTCAGCGGAACGACCGGCAGCGAACCGAGGCTCTTACGCAGCAGCGCCAGCGTATCTTCCGCTTTCTTCGCGCTTGCACAGTCGACCATGATCAGGTCATTGACGGTGTCGATCCACATCATTGTCTGGCTGAAGCGGCTAAAAGCGCGCGGCAGCAATGAGTGCAACACTTCATCTTTCAGCGAGTCTTTTTCGGTCTTCTTGAGTTTGCGACCTTGCTCAGCTTCCAGTTTGATTATTTTGGCTTCCAGCGCCTGTTTGATAACCGGCGACGGCAGAATTTTTTCTTCTTTGCGGGCGCAGATAATAATTTGGCCATTGGCGGTATGCGTTAATGCATCGCTGTGCGATCCCATCGGCGGAACCCAGCCCATTTTTGCCATATCCTGGCTACCGCAAGGGGTGAACGTCATTGATGCCAGCTGTTTTTCCATCTCTTCGGCACGCAAAGAAACATCGCGGCTAAGACGGTAAACCATTAAATTTTTGAACCACAGCATGATAATTTCCACGGCCTTGTCGTTAAATCCAGCGGGCATGATAGCGAATTGTCGCTATGCTTGCATTGTTAATCGGGAAGAGGAGTAAACCGTGCGTATAGGTATCGATTTAGGCGGTACGAAAACGGAAGTTATCGCGCTTGGCGATGCGGGTGAACAGCTTTTTCGCCATCGCCTGCCGACGCCGCGTGATGATTATCGACAAACCATAGAAACCATCGCCGCGCTGGTGGAGATGGCGGAAAAAGCCACCGGGCAGACGGGAACCGTAGGGATGGGCATTCCCGGTTCAATTTCGCCCTACACCGGAGTGGTGAAGAATGCCAACTCGACCTGGCTTAACGGGCAGCCTTTTGACAAAGACTTAAGTGCGCGTCTGAACCGCGAAGTCCGCCTGGCAAACGATGCTAACTGCCTGGCTGTGTCTGAAGCGGTCGATGGCGCGGCGGCGGGGGCGCAGACGGTGTTTGCGGTAATTATTGGTACCGGCTGTGGTTCCGGCGTGGCGCTAAATGGCCGGGTGCATACCGGTGGGAATGGCACGGCGGGCGAGTGGGGGCATAATCCGCTGCCGTGGATGGATGATGATGAGCTGCGTTATCGGCAGGAAGTACCCTGTTATTGCGGTAAACAAGGCTGTATTGAAACCTTTATCTCAGGGACCGGTTTTGCCACTGATTATCATCGCCTGAGCGGGAACCCGCTAAAAGGCAGTGAAATTATCCGTCTGGTAAACGAACAGGATGCGCTGGCGGAACAGGCGCTGAGCCGATATGAATTACGCCTGGCGAAATCATTAGCGCATGTGGTGAATATTCTCGACCCGGATGTCATTGTGCTGGGCGGCGGAATGAGCAATGTCGACAGGCTGTACCAAAACGTTCCGTCACTGATTAAGCAGTTTGTTTTTGGCGGTGAGTGTGAAACGCCTCTGCGCAAGGCGTTACACGGTGACTCCAGTGGCGTGCGCGGCGCAGCCTGGCTGTGGCCGCAGGTATAAACGTTTACGTCGCGGGTGCAACCTGTTGTTGCACGCCGCGCTTCAGGCGACCATAGATCAGCAGTGATGACATCGCGGAAAAAGACAGTAGAGCCGCAGGGATCGTGACGTAGTTGTAGGCAAAGCCCAGCGTCAACATTAAGCCGCCGAAGTAAGCGCCAATTGCGCTACCCAGATTAAAGGCCATTTGCCCACCGGCCGCTCCCAGCAGTTCACCGCCCTTCGCGTTTTGTAGCAGTAAAATTTGCAGCGGTGCTGATAGCGCAAATAGACCCGCACAGCAAATAAAGGCGAACGTCAGCGAGGCGGCTTTGATGCCGCCGAATGCAAACAGCAGCAGCAGAGCCAGTACAATCACAAAATCGGTTACTACCGCAATGCGTAGCGGCGTGTAGCGACCAGACAGTCGACCGCTCAGCAGGTTGCCTAACACCATTCCCAGCCCAACCAGCATCATGATGAAAGTCATTAGCGTTGCGGAGAAACCAGAGATGTACATCATGTAGGGTTTTACGTAGCTGAACCAGGCAAAAACACCGGCGTTCCCAAACATGGTGGCGGAGAAAATGAGCCACGGTGCGGGACTTTTCAGAAAGTGAAATTGCTCGCGTAGCCTGCCTTTTGCTTCATCACGGAGGTTGGGTACCCAAAAGATAACCGATAGAATAACGGCGATGTTAAACACGGCAATCAGCAGAAACGTGTAGCGCCAGCTAAACGTCTGACTCAGCCAGGTGCCAACAGGAATGCCAATCAGATTGGCGACGGTCATGCCGGAAATCATGCCCGCTACCGCGGCGGTAACTTTACCAGGGCGCGCCAGCTTTGACAGGATAATCGCGCCGACGCCAAAAAATGCCCCGTGTGGAAACCCGGAGACCAGCCGGCCTACCGCCAGCATAAAATAGCTGGAAGAGAGGGTGAAGATGGCGTTACCGACGACACAGAGTGTGACCAGAAACAGCAGAATATGCTTGAGCGAAAAACGATTGGAAAACACGGCAATAATGGGTGCGCCGATGACAACGCCAAAGGCGTAAAACGAAATCATATGGCCAGCATCGGGGATAGAAATGCCCACGTCACGCGCCAGTTCGGTTAATACGCCCATAATGCCAAACTCGGCCATGCCCAACCCAAACGTCCCGAGGGCTAAAGAGAAAATGACTTTTTTCATACTACCTGCCAACAATAAAGACGCAGGATGTGCGCCACTGCGTCGAATGCTCGCCGCCAATAAAGGGATAGCTTGCGGATAAGAAAAAGAGATTGCCATTTCATATCCGTCTTTGTGTATTCACGATCGTGCTATGTATTATGCCGGATGGTGCTTACGCTTATCCGGCCTGTGAAACCGCACCCATGGGGCGATTACTCCACCGCAAATATCTTGTCGAGTTTGCTGTAGCCTAATCCATTGATTTTTTTCACCTTAATCTGCACCGGAATACGTTCTTTCATCGCTTCGACGTGGCTTATCACGCCAATGGTCTTGCCTGTGGCGTTCAGGGCATCCAGCGCGTCGAGGGCGGTATCCAGCGTTTCGCTATCCAGCGTGCCGAAGCCTTCATCGAGGAACAGGGAGTCAATGCGTGTTTTGTGACTGACCAGGTCGGACAACGCCAGCGCCAGCGCCAGGCTCACGAGGAAGCTCTCGCCGCCGGATAGCGTGCGGGTATCACGCACGGCATCGGCCTGCCAGGTATCCACCACTTCGAGTTCCAGCGCCTCACTGGCCTTGCGTTGCAACAGATAGCGGCCATGCAGACGGGTTAGCTGGTTGTTGGCAAGCCAGACCAGATTATCCAGCGTTAGCCCTTGGGCAAACTTGCGGAATTTATCCCCCTCTTTTGAGCCGATCAGGGCATTCAGATAGCCCCAGTCTTCGACCTGCTGTGCGACCTTTTCAATCTCCAGCATCAGTGTCTGCTGCTGCTGGCGGTTGTCTGCATCCTGTTTGAGCTGCTGGCGAATTTCGCCCTGGCGCGTGGTGTTATCCCGCAGTTGTTGCGTGAGATGTGCCAGTGCATCGCGAAGATATTCCACGGTGAGTGTGAGATCCGCGCCGGCAGGCGGTTGCTGCTGATGCGTTGCCAGCGCCTGCTGAGCCTGGTTAAGTAGCGTTTGCATCTGTTGTAGCTGGCCTTCCAGCGACTGCTTAAGCTGCTCAAGATGGTTAAATGCCTCTTCATCCAGCAGGGCGGCAAGGAAGGCGTCGCGATCGTCAAAAACACTGGCCTGCAATGCGGCATCAAACTGCGCCTGAATCTCTGCTGCGCGTTGTGCTTCCTGGGCTTCCTGCTGTTGCAACGATTGCCACTGGCCCTGTAATGAGAGGCAGTCATCGTGCACCTGCCGCCAGTTTTCCAGCACCAGATCCTCAGCGCTTTCAGAAAGCGCATCGGTTTCTGGCAGCGTTTCCAGCAGTGGCGCAAGCTGGGCAATCCGGGCCTGTAATGCGGTCAGTTCGTTCTGGCGCTGTTGCCACATTTGCGTTTCGTTCGCCCGTTCGCTCAGCCATGAGGCGACGTCACCCTCAGCCGGAAGGGCCAGACCATGGCGGGCCAGTTCGGCGGTTAGCGTCGCCTGACGCTGGGCAATATGCTGCTGGAGCTGAGTAATCTGTTCCGTATGCGCGGTGATTTGCGCCTGCAAGGTATGACGCAGGCTCAGGTGGTGAAGCTGTTGCTCGTGCTCTTCCTGAGCTGCAAGCCACGGGGCGATATCATCCTGCGGTTGCAACGTTATGTTCAGGCTGGCAGTCAGCGTCTGCCACTCTTGAGTAAGTGCTTGCTCCTCCTGAGAAAGCGTCTGTACCTCGCGTTCATCACGCAGTAGCTGCTGGGTTATCGCGTCGAGCTGTCCGCGTAGCGTTGACCCCTCATCTGCCAGCGTTTTGACCTCTTTTTCTAATGCTTCACGCCGCGCCTGATTGACGCTGAGTTCGAGTGTTTGATAGTGCTCAATGGCCGGGTGCGTCGTGGAGCCACAAAGCGGACAAGGCTGTCCGGATTGCAATAAAGCACGCTGGCTTTCCAGATCTTTAATCCGTGCTTCCTGCTCGCAGAGCGTTTTTACATCGGTCAGATGCTGATTTTTATCTTTATAACGCTGACGTTTTTCTGCCAGGGCCGCGTTGCGTTGCGCTTGCTCCTGCTGCCGCTGCTGTATTGTGGTGCGTAGCTGTACCAGCTGTTTTTGTTTCGGCGCAATTTGTCCATGCAGATTGCTCAGTTGCTGGCGGAATAGACGCAACTGTGAGTGCTGCGCCAGCGCTACCGTGACTTCTTGCGCGCTAAATGACAGCGAGGGAAGCGGCAGTGCATCCAGCTTGCGTACGTCGCTGTCGCGGAGTTTTTGCCACTGACGTAGCTGGTCGTTAGCGTCAGATTGCTGTGCCAATAGCGCTTTCCATCCCGCCAGTTCGCTGCTCCATAAGCGGAAACGGTCATGTTCGTTCAGCCAGTCGGTTAGCGTCTGCTGTTCGGTGAGCAGAGTCGCCGACTGTATTTGTGCCCGCTGACGGATGCGCCCACGCAGCGCTAAGCTGCTTTGTAAGCGAGCATTTACTTCCTGAATATTCTGTCGTGTTCGGCTGAGCGTGGCGGATTGTTCCTGAATTCGCTCCCAGTACGGACGCAATGCTCTGGCGGGATGTGCCAGGCTGAGTGTCGCCAACTGCGGTTGTGCTTTATCTTGCGCCTCTTGTGCGGTCTGTAATGCTTGCTGGTGGCGGCTTACTTCTGCCTGCAGCTCATTTTGTCGGATGAGCCAATTAAGATGCTGTTGCTGGATTTGCTGACGGGTAAGATGCTGTTTTTCTTCGTCAGTAAGTACCTGCAAACTTTCTGTCAGGGACTGTACCTGCTCTGGTGCTAACAGCGCCACGCCGCTGGCCTGGGCCTGTAGTTTTTCCAGCTCCGTGCGCGCTGCTTTGTGCTTTTCAAACACCATGGCGGAGATTTGGCCGTAAATCTCTGTGCCGGTCAGCTCTTCCAGCAGTTCGGCGCGCTCTTTCGGTTTGGCATTGAGAAATGCGGCAAACTGCCCCTGAGACAGCAGCATCGAGCGGGTAAAACGGCCGTAATCCAGCCCGGTAAGCTCGGCGGTCATTTCCAGCTTGTCTTTAACTTTATCGGCGAGAATTTTGCCATCGGCGCAACGAGCCAGTTCGACACGCGGAACCTGCAGATTGCCCTCAGGCTGATTGCGCGCGCGGTTCTGGCTCCAGAATGCGCGATAGGCTTCGCCTCTGACTTCGAATTCAACTTCGGCCAGACATTCCGCCGTATCGCGGGTCATCAGGTCGTTTTGCGACTGCGATACGGTATTGAGTCGTGGTGTTTCGTGGTACAACGCGAGGCAAATGGCGTCCAGCAGGGTGGTTTTCCCGGCACCGGTTGGACCGGTGATGGCGAACAGCCCGTTGCTGGCAAAAGGCTCTGCCGTGAAATCAACTTTCCATTCCCCTTTCAGGGAGTTGAGGTTTTTCAGGCGCAGACTGAGAATTTTCATGCTTCAGCCTCCCCGGCAAGCGTCTGTACGGTTGCGCTAAACAGCTGATTAAGCCGCTCACGCTGTGGTTCTTCAAGTTCTTCCAGCGCCAGGCGGCGGTCAAAAACCTCCGCCACGCTCAGTTCGCTTAATGTTTCACGACGTTCATTGACCATGATGCGCTCGCGCTGTTCCCGACTGCGGCGCACCAGTAACACCTCTACCGGTAAATCTTCGGTCAAGGCCTGGATTTTACGCTGCATATCATGCAGATAGTCATCGGTGGTAATTTCAATATCCAGCCACACCGGCGGATCTTGCTGTACGTTGCGCCACTGCTCAAGCTGGGCGGTAATGGCGGCGAGATCGCCTTTCAGTACCGCAAGCGGCTGGGTGACCGGTACGGTGAGATTCTCAACGGCGCTCAGCTTACCGTTTTCAAAGCTCACCAGGTGGACGCATTTGCTTTTGCCGCACTCGTCAAAACTAAGCGCAATCGGCGAGCCGCAATAGCGAATATGTTCTGTACCGCCGATGATCTGCGCCCGGTGAATATGTCCCAGCGCAATGTAATCCGCCGGTGGGAAATTTTGTGCCGGAAAAGCATCCAGCGTCCCAATATAAATATCACGTACGGCGTCACTTTTACTGGCGCCGACGGTGGTCAGATGCCCTGTCGCAATAATCGGCAGATTCTGGTCGCCACGCAGCGCGCTGGCGTTCTGATATTGCTGTTGGTAATAGTCGGTGATTGCACCTAATAAATGCTGCTGCTTTTCGTGACCGGTTAGCCCCGCCTGACTGGTAATGATGTCACGTGGACGTAAAAAAGGAACCGGGCAAAGGATCGCGCCCGGCGTGCCGTCGCGTTGAGGTAGCACTTGCGGCGCGTGGCCCGCGCTGGCCACGACCGTGGTGTTGAGAAACGCCAGAATATCGCGGGACTCATTGAGCGTGGCGACGGAGTCGTGGTTGCCTGCCAGCACCACCAGATGACAGCCGGTTTGCTGCAGATTAACGACAAAACGGTTATACAGCTCACGGGCATAGCTTGGCGGTGAGCCGGTATCAAAAATATCGCCTGCCACAATAATGGCATCCACCTGATGGGATTGTGCCGTTTCCAGCAGCCAGTCGAGAAAGGCCTGGTGTTCAGCGGCGCGGCTCTTGCTGTAGAAATTTTGGCCCAGATGCCAGTCAGACGTGTGGAGGATGCGCATAAGAGTTCCATGACAAAAAAACGATGGCGGAGATTATAACCTTGCAAGGGCGGTAATATCTTGTTTCCGGGCTGTCATAATTCGCCTGGCTGCGTTAAACCTGGACTATCTTTTCATAAATCTGTCATAAAAGTGACGCATAATGCCACGGTATTGATGGCAAACGATTTAATTATAAACAGGGCAAATCATGGCGAGACGTATTCTGGTCGTAGAAGATGAAGCTCCAATTCGTGAAATGGTCTGCTTCGTGCTCGAGCAAAACGGTTTTCAACCCGTAGAAGCCGAAGACTATGACAGTGCTGTGAACCAACTTAATGAACCCTGGCCGGATCTCGTCCTGCTTGACTGGATGCTTCCCGGCGGCTCGGGTCTACAGTTTATTAAACACCTCAAGCGGGAAGCGATGACGCGGGATATCCCCGTGATGATGCTGACGGCGAGAGGTGAAGAGGAAGACCGCGTCCGGGGTCTGGAAACCGGTGCGGATGATTATATTACCAAGCCGTTTTCTCCCAAGGAGCTGGTGGCGCGTATTAAAGCGGTTCTGCGTCGTATTTCACCGATGGCGGTGGAAGAGGTTATTGAGATGCAGGGGCTAAGCCTTGATCCGACCTCGCATCGCGTGATGACCGGAGAGGATCCGCTGGATATGGGGCCGACCGAATTCAAACTGTTGCACTTCTTTATGACCCACCCTGAGCGCGTCTACAGCCGTGAACAACTCCTCAATCATGTCTGGGGAACCAATGTCTACGTGGAAGACCGGACAGTGGATGTGCATATTCGCCGGTTGCGTAAAGCGCTGGAGCATAGCGGACACGATCGTATGGTGCAGACGGTACGCGGGACGGGATATCGCTTTTCGACCCGCTTCTGACTGCAAGTAATAAGAGCCTGAGGGATTAGGCTGTAAATGGAGTAAGACGTTTGCTTGAACGATTGTCATGGAAAAGGCTGGTACTGGAGCTGATCCTCTGCTGCATACCGGCTTTTATCCTTAGCGCTTTTTTTGGTTATCTACCCTGGTTTTTACTGGCGTCGGTAACGGGCCTGCTTATCTGGCATTTCTGGAACTTATTGCGTTTGTCCTGGTGGCTGTGGGTCGACAGGAGTATGACGCCTCCACCGGGTCGTGGCAGTTGGGAGCCACTGCTCTACGGCCTGCATCAAATGCAGTTGCGTAACAAAAAGCGCCGTCGCGAATTGGGTAACCTCATTAAACGCTTTCGCAGCGGGGCGGAATCGCTACCCGACGCAGTGGTGCTAACCACCGAAGAAGGCGGTATTTTCTGGTGTAACGGACTGGCACAGCAGGTTTTAGGGTTACGCTGGCCGGATGATAGCGGGCAAAATATTCTTAACTTGTTGCGCTACCCGGAGTTCACACAATATCTGAAAACACGCGACTTTAGTCGGCCAATTAATCTGGTACTCAACACCGGACGGCATCTGGAAATTCGCGTAATGCCCTACACCGATAAGCAACTGCTAATGGTGGCGCGCGACGTTACCCAGATGCACCAACTGGAAGGTTCACGACGTAACTTTTTCGCCAACGCCAGCCATGAGCTACGTACCCCGCTGACGGTGTTGCAGGGCTACCTGGAAATGATGCAGGAACATCCGCTGGAAGGGACGACGCGCGAAAAAGCGCTGCATACCATGCGTGAACAAACGTACCGTATGGAAGGGTTAGTGAAGCAGTTGCTGACACTGTCGAAAATTGAAGCCGCACCGGCGATGATGCTCAATGAAAAGGTGGATGTGCCGATGATGCTGCGCGTGGTCGAGCACGAAGCGCAAACGCTGAGCCAGCACAAACATACGTTTACTTTTGATGTTGATAACAGCCTGAACGTGCGGGGGAACGAGGAGCAGTTGCGTAGCGCTATCTCGAATCTCGTCTATAACGCGGTGAATCATACGCCTGCGGGAACACACATTACCGTACGTTGGCAGCATGTGGCCTCGGGGGCGGAATTTTGTGTGGAAGACAACGGTCCAGGCATTGCCGCCGAGCATATTCCACGCCTGACCGAGCGTTTTTATCGTGTAGATAAAGCACGATCCCGACAAACGGGGGGGAGCGGATTAGGTCTGGCGATTGTGAAGCATGCTCTGCATCATCACGACAGCCGTTTGAATATCGACAGCGAACCAGGCAAAGGGACTCGTTTTAGTTTTGTGCTCGCGGAACGTTTAATTGCCAAAAACAGCGGTTAAAACGTATTCGTAAGCTTATCTTTCCAAAAGCCAGCGTAAGTTGGCTTTTTTTGTTGCAGTCAATAAAGAGTTCCTGAATTTTACGACGTTTGATTGTTTTTTGTTCGCATGATTACCCATGTCTTTTTCCAGGGAATGGTGTTTTGTGCTAGCTCAATTTTTCATATCGCTATATTGTTCTGGTTTTTAGATCCCACCTTGCTTTAAAACGTTATAAGCGTTTAAATTGCGCTCCAGGTGCTGTCATACCGACTGCATTTACGCGGTAAATCGAAAAACTATTCTTCGCCGCGCCAGGCAGGGAGAATTTCCCGCTGGAATTGCTTAAAAATGCCGCTGTATCATCCCGCAGGGAAAGGCAGAAAATTAAACGTTTTCAACACCACATCCACAGGCAGTAAGACTTTATGACCCATCAGTTAAAATCGCGCGATATTATCGCTCTGGGATTTATGACATTTGCACTGTTCGTTGGTGCAGGTAACATTATTTTCCCCCCAATGGTTGGTTTGCAGGCAGGCGAGCACGTCTGGACTGCAGCCTTTGGCTTCCTGATTACCGCCGTGGGCCTGCCGGTACTTACCGTGGTCGCACTGGCGAAAGTGGGCGGCGGCGTGGACAGCCTGAGCACGCCTATCGGTAAAGTTGCCGGTCTGCTGCTGGCTACCGTCTGCTATCTTGCCGTGGGGCCATTATTCGCCACGCCGCGTACCGCGACGGTCTCTTTCGAAGTCGGGATTGCACCGCTGACCGGTGATTCTGCGCTGCCGCTGTTCATCTACAGCGTGGTGTACTTCGCGATTGTGATTCTGGTGTCACTGTATCCCGGCAAACTGCTGGATACCGTGGGCAACTTCCTTGCTCCATTGAAAATTCTGGCGCTGGTTGTGCTTTCCGTGGCGGCGATTGTTTGGCCAGCGGGCCCGATCAGCAATGCAATGGAAGCCTATCAAAATGCGGCATTCTCGAATGGCTTTGTGAACGGCTATCTGACGATGGATACGCTGGGCGCGATGGTATTTGGTATTGTTATTGTTAACGCCGCCCGCTCGCGTGGCGTTACCGAAGCGCGTCTGTTGACCCGTTACACCGTCTGGGCTGGCCTGATGGCGGGCGTGGGGTTAACGCTGCTGTACCTCGCGCTGTTCCGCCTGGGTTCAGACAGTGCGACGCTGGTCGATCAATCTGCTAACGGTGCGGCAATTCTGCATGCGTATGTTCAGCACACCTTCGGTGGTGCAGGCAGCTTCCTGCTGGCGGCGTTGATTTTCATCGCCTGTCTGGTGACTGCGGTTGGCCTGACCTGTGCGTGCGCTGAATTCTTCGCGCAGTATGTTCCGCTGTCTTATCGTACGCTGGTGTTTATCCTTGGCGGTTTCTCGATGGTGGTCTCTAACCTGGGTCTGAGCCATCTGATTCAGATCTCTATTCCGGTGCTGACGGCTATCTATCCGCCATGTATCGCACTGGTTGTATTAAGCTTTACCCGCTCATGGTGGCATAATTCTTCCCGCGTCATTGCACCTGCGATGTTTATCAGCCTGATTTTTGGTATCCTTGATGGCATTAAAGCTTCTGCAATTGGTGATGTCTTACCAGCCTGGACCCAGCGTTTACCGCTGGCAGAACAAGGGCTGGCGTGGTTGATGCCAACAGTCGTGATGGTGGTCCTGGCCGTTATCTGGGATCGCGCAGCGGGTCGACAAGTGACCTCCAGCGCACACTAATATCACTGACAATAAGTTTTAACCACGGGGCTATTAATATGGCCCCGTGGTTTTTTTATTGTGTTAACAGGTTAGGAATCGATGGAAAGTAATAATAAGCTAAAGCGTGGGCTGAGCACCCGGCACATCCGCTTTATGGCATTAGGTTCAGCAATTGGTACCGGGCTGTTCTACGGTTCAGCCGATGCCATCAAAATGGCGGGGCCGAGCGTGTTGCTGGCCTATATTATCGGTGGCGTCGCGGCGTACATTATTATGCGTGCGTTGGGCGAAATGTCAGTCCATAACCCCGCAGCCAGCTCTTTCTCGCGCTATGCGCAGGAAAACCTCGGACCATTGGCTGGTTACATTACCGGCTGGACCTACTGTTTTGAAATCCTGATTGTCGCCATTGCCGACGTGACAGCCTTCGGTATTTACATGGGCGTCTGGTTCCCGGCCGTACCGCACTGGATTTGGGTACTCAGCGTAGTGCTGATTATCTGCGCTATCAACCTGATGAGCGTGAAGGTGTTTGGCGAGCTGGAGTTCTGGTTCTCATTCTTCAAAGTCGCCACCATTATCATCATGATTGTCGCCGGTTTTGGCATCATTATTTGGGGGATTGGCAACGGCGGGCAGCCTACCGGGATCCATAACCTGTGGAGCAACGGCGGTTTCTTCAGCAACGGCTGGCTCGGCATGGTGATGTCGCTACAAATGGTGATGTTCGCCTACGGCGGGATTGAGATCATCGGTATTACCGCAGGTGAAGCCAAAGATCCGGAAAAATCTATTCCGCGCGCCATCAATTCCGTACCGATGCGCATCCTCGTGTTTTACGTGGGGACGCTGTTCGTCATTATGTCGATTTACCCGTGGAATCAGGTCGGTACCGACGGTAGCCCGTTTGTCCTGACGTTCCAGCATATGGGCATTACCTTTGCAGCAGGTATCCTCAACTTTGTCGTCCTGACTGCGTCGCTGTCGGCCATCAACTCTGACGTCTTCGGCGTGGGGCGTATGCTGCACGGTATGGCGGAGCAGGGCAGCGCCCCGAAAATGTTCGCCAAAACGTCACGTCGTGGCGTGCCATGGGTCACGGTAATGGTGATGACCATCGCGCTGCTGTTTGCGGTGTATCTTAACTACATCATGCCGGAAAATGTCTTCCTGGTGATCGCCTCTCTGGCAACCTTCGCAACTGTTTGGGTGTGGATTATGATCCTGCTGTCGCAGATTGCCTTCCGTCGTCGCCTGCCGCCGGAAGAGGTCAAAGCGCTGAAATTTAAAGTGCCGGGTGGGGTGGCGACAACAGTTATTGGCCTGATTTTCCTGGTCTTTATCATCGCGCTCATCGGCTACCATCCGGATACCCGCATTTCGCTGTACGTCGGCTTTGCGTGGATTGTTCTGCTGCTGGTTGGCTGGGTTTTCAAGTGCCGCCGTGAGCGCCAACTGGCTGAAGTGCAGTAATATTTTTGCCGGGTAGTCATGTTGGTTCGTAGTTGAATTTGGCAATTGTTCTTTATTTTTAAAAACGAAGTTGATTACTCAGCTTCGTTTTTTTATTTGTATAAAAACGGTGAATGCTTTTTGTTTAAAAATAAAGAATAATAATTATTTTCTTTGTTTGTTATCAAATTATTATGAGCGCTTTTTGAAAGTTTGATGAAGCCTTTTATGTTATTCTTTCTATGGTTTTTTATATGCTTTCTTGTAAGGCATAACTATTATTAATGAGATTAAATGAGGCTCTTTATGGGTGGAATAACTAATGCAGCAGACCGTTCTACAACGAGTAAAACTTATAATAACCCTGGGGTTAAGGTTGATAATACATGTAAGGTTTCTGTCCTTAACTCTGCAACTAACAAATTAGTTGGGGTGGCAAATATTGGTAAAATACCCACAAATGTTAGTAGTTCAATATCGCAAGGATCACAACCATTACTACAGTCTGGTATAAAGAAGGCCAGTATAGAGATTTTTGTGCAGAATCCTCCACAGCTGCCACCCCGTAACTCTGTGCTCAAGCAGGCTTCGGTGCAGAATCCTCCACAGCTGCCACCCCGTAACTCTGTGCTCAAGCAGGCTTCGGTGCAGAATCCTCCACAGCTGCCACCCCGTAACTCTGTGCTCAAGCAGGCTTCGGTGCAGAATCCTCCACAGCTGCCACCCCGTAACTCTGTGCACACGCAGGCTTCGGTGCAGAATACCCCACAGCCTGCATCCCCTGGAGCAGAAGACACGTGGAAGCCGGAGTTAAAACGTGAAGTTCTTCTACAGCCAGAAACAAAGGTAACGAGTAATCCAAAGAGTCATGTATCGAAAAATGCAACTATTCAAGCGGAGAATGTTGCTAAGGTAAAAAACGACGTTGTAAAGAAAAAAAATGATGTTCCAGAAAAAAAACCACTTAAGAATAAAATTCTTCATTTTTTTCATATTCACCGCAGCAAGAATGCCCTGCTAAATGTGGAACAGAGAAAAGCGTTAGCTTATGAAAATAGAGACTCAATTAATAATGGTGTTAGGAATATTCTTGCTCTCGATGAGCCTAAAGATAATGGCTCAACACGTCTTGAAGAATTTGGGGTTTTTAGGGAGGCGCATAGCGGAGCCAATAACACTCAAAGATATTTTCAACAAACCATAAAAAAAATGGATAAAGGTAATAAAGATCTGCTTGGTAATCGTGACGATGTAGTTGCTTTCTTTAATATATTCAAATATGCCATCAATCAGGCATACAGTGAAATGAAAAGTGGTCAAGATAAGGAAACAGCCAAGGATGCTTTCAACGAAATGGTGTCATTGCTCGGTTCAATGCAGCAGCATTTTGCTAATGCCGATAAAAATACCTATAACTTTAATAATGTAGCGCAAGTTATGTTCAGGGATATGCCTGAAGTGCTCTCCCATCTAAATTTGGAAAAGCCTACTTTCAATTTGCCTGATAGCCAATAAGTATTCATTTTTTTTACCGGGTAGTTTTGCGTTACCCGGTAATTTTCTCCTCCCCCGCGCTCCTCCCCCAATAAACGTTAAGATGATGAGTGATCCTGCTCGTCGCTATGGCAAGGTGACGTCATTATCATCAAAGGGGATACGTGATGTTGAACGCCTGGCACCTTCCGGTTGCCCCATTTGTGAAGCAAAACAAAGATCAACTGACGATTACGTTATGGCTGGCAGGGGAAAATCCTCCTCAGCGCGTGACGCTACGCGCGGAAAACGATAACGAAGAAATTTCTCTGTGCATGCACAAACAGCGTAGCCAACCGCACCCTGGTGTCACCGCGTGGCGCGCGGCGATCGATCTTACCAGCGGGCAGCCCCGCCGACGCTATAGCTTTAAATTACTGTGGCTCGATCGCCAGTTGTGGTTCACCCCGCAGGGATTCAACCGCTTTCCGCCTGCGCGTCTGGAGCAGTTTGCTGTTGATGTACCGGATAACGGTCCGCAGTGGGTTGCCGATCAGATTTTTTATCAGATTTTCCCGGATCGCTTTGCCCGCAGCCAGTCGCGTGAAGCGGCTCAGGATAACGTCTATTACCACCACGCGGCCGGACACGACATCGTGCGGCGCGAGTGGGACGAGCCGCTTACGGCTCAGGCCGGTGGTTCGACGTTTTATGGCGGAGATTTGGACGGCATCAGCGAGAAACTGCCGTATCTGAAGGCGTTAGGGGTAACGGCGCTGTACCTGAATCCGGTGTTTACCGCGCCGAGCGTACATAAATACGATACTGAAGATTATCGCCATGTTGATCCGCAGTTTGGCGGCGACAGGGCGCTGCTACGCCTGCGTCACAACACGAAACAGCAGGGGATGCGGCTGATTCTCGACGGTGTCTTTAACCATAGCGGCGATTCGCACGCCTGGTTTGACCGACATAATCGCGGGACGGACGGAGCATGCCATAATCCGGATTCCCCCTGGCGCGACTGGTACCATTTCTCTGATGATGGGGTTGCGCTGGACTGGTTGGGGTACTCAAGCCTACCCAAACTGGACTTTTCCTCTGAAAGCCTGGTGAATGAAATTTATCGTGGCGAAGACAGTATTGTTCGCCACTGGCTAAAAGCGCCATGGAGTATGGACGGCTGGCGTCTGGATGTGGTGCATATGCTGGGCGAGGCCGGTGGTGCACGTAATAACTTGCAGCATGTCGCCGGAATTACACAGGCGGCGAAAGAAACCCAGCCAGAGGCGTATGTGGTGGGCGAGCATTTTGGCGACGCGCGCCAGTGGTTGCAGGCCGACGCGGAAGATGCCGCCATGAACTATCGCGGTTTTACTTTCCCCCTCTGGGGATTCCTCGCCAATACCGATATTTCATACGACCCACAATATATTGACGCTCAGACCTGTATGGCGTGGATGGATAACTACCGCGCGGGGTTGTCGCATCAGCAGCAGTTGCGCATGTTTAATCAGCTCGACAGCCACGATACTGCTCGCTTTAAGTCTCTGCTTGGCAAAGACGTTGCACGGTTACCGCTGGCGGTGGTGTGGCTGTTTACCTGGCCTGGCGTACCCTGTATTTACTACGGTGACGAAGTGGGGCTGGACGGGAATAACGATCCGTTTTGCCGCAAGACGTTCCCGTGGCAAAAGGAAAAGCAGGATAGCGCGCTGCTGGCGTTATACCAACGACTGGCAAAATTACGTCACCAGAGCCAGGCGCTCCGCCACGGTGGATGTCAGGTGATTTACGCCGAGGATAACGTGGTGGTGTTTGTACGCGTGCTAAACCGCCAGCGCGTGTTGGTGGCGATTAACCGCGGTCACGCTTGTGAAGTCGTGCTGCCAGCCTCACCATTGCTCAATGTCAGTCAATGGCGGCACAAAGAGGGCAAAGGCCAACTCGTCGATGATATCCTGGCGCTGCCCGTAATATCGGCTTCAGTCTGGATGAGTCATTGATACAAGCGCGAAATTGCCTCACTGGCCAGCAGCGCGTCTCGCCACCAGCGCTGCGCCAGTCCTTCGCTACTATTGCGCCATGCCATATAGGCGACGTCTTTTTGACGAAATGAGATAACCGTCTTTTCCACCAGTTCACCGCTGGCAATCCATGGGCTGGCAATGTGGCGGGGGAGAAATCCGCAGCCCATTCCCGCCCGCAGCAGCACCACCTTACTGTGGAAATCATCGACGCGAATTTGAGCCTGTTCATCCATCAGGTTGGTCTGTAATGGGTGGCAAAAGCGAGCGCTGTCGCTGATAACAATCGCCCGGTGCAGGCACAATTGCTCGTTCGTCAGACCATCGGGTGCCGCAGCCAGCGGATGCTCAGGTGCCACGACAAAGACATTGTCCAGCGTGCCGAGCATTTTGTAGGACCAGGCGGCGGATGTGGGCGGTTCATTAATTGCGCCGAGGATAATATCCGCTCCATTATGGGTCAGTTCTTCCCATGAACCTGCCAGCGTATGGTGGGTGAAGTTGAGACGGGTTTGTTTATTAAGTGCATGAAATTCATCAATAATGGGTAGCAGTGCGGCAAAGGGAAAAGAATCATCGAGCGCTATTGCCAGCTCCTTTTCCCAGCCGGAACTTAGCTGTATTGCCTGCTTTTCGAGATCTTTTGCCGCACTCAGCAGTAGACGCCCCTTTTCCAGCATCATCCGTCCGGTGTCGGTGAATTTTGCCCGGTGTCCGGAACGGTCAAGCAATTCGATGTTCAGATCGCTTTCCAGCTTCTGAATCATATAGCTGAGTGCCGCAGGGGTTTTAAACAGCGATTCGGCCGCCGCAGCAAATGACCCCTGTTTGTCGAGTGCATCGAGGATCAGCAGAACATCCAGATTGAGGCGCATAAGCAGAAAATATCCTGAAAATTAAACCTCTCTGTTTTACCGAATGGAGAAAAACAATGCCAGTGAATAAATTAGATGAGTCATGCGCATTTTTTTGATGTTGTTTAGGATATATCGCGACACAGAACTAATAGTTTCACAGGACGGTAAGTTTTCTTTAATAACTCGTTAGAAATTTCCCGCTATACTCAACAAGCTTTCTGATTCAGGATCCTGTTGCTGACGGCAGATACAGACCGTTGCCTTTTAACTTATTGATTAAGAAGGTGTGCTATGTCTATTCGGGAACTGATTGACCCTCAAAACTCCACGCTAATTTTTATTGACCATCAGCCGCAAATGTCATTTGGTGTGGCGAATATTGATCGCCAGACATTGAAAAATAATACCGTTGCATTAGCCAAAGTCGGGAAAATATTCAATGTTCCAGTAATTTATACTTCAGTGGAAACGAAAAGTTTTAGCGGATATATCTGGCCGGAATTGTTAGCTGTTCACCCTGATGTGAAACCGATTGAACGTACGTCTATGAACTCCTGGGAAGATGCAGCCTTTGTTAAGGCGGTAGAAGCGACCGGGCGTAAAAAACTGATTATTTCCGCGTTGTGGACCGAAGTCTGCCTGACCTTCCCGGCGCTGATGGCGCTGGAAGCGGGCTACGAAGTGTATGTGGTAACAGACACTTCAGGCGGCACGTCGGTGGATGCCCATGAACGTTCCATCGATCGCATGGTGCAGGCGGGTGCCGTACCTGTGACCTGGCAACAGGTTCTTCTTGAGTACCAGCGCGACTGGTCCCGCAAAGAAACCTACGACGCCGTCATGGATTTGGTGCGTGAACACAGCGGTGCTTACGGTATGGGTGTGGATTACGCGTATACCATGGTGCATGGCGCGCCGGAACGTAAAGCCTGAATACACGCCATCTTTCATGTTGCCTCTTTGTTGGCTTAGTTTGCGTACCCTGGTCACTGACTTATGTAAGTGACCGGGGCTACACAATCTTGCCGCCTCGATGTTTCATGAATAATTGTGTATTGCTTTCATGGCTTAAGCAGGTCAATTTCCCGTTAGCAAGGAACCTTTCATGGCGCAGAACAAACATGTGACGTTGGTAATTACTCACACCCTGCGGCCTGACCAGGCGCAGCGTTATGAGCAGTGGTTGGGGAAAATCATGCCGCTGGCCGCCGAGTTTCCCGGGCATCTTGGGGCGAATGTCATTCGACCCACAGATGGACAAAACCTGTGGAACATCATCATTCGCTTCGACACCCTTGAGCATCTGTATAACTGGACTCAATCCGATACGCGCCGGGAGCTGGTTGAGGAAATTGCGCCGCTGCTGGCCGAAGGCGATAAAACAGAAGTGCGCACCGAAGCGGCCTTCTGGTTTACGCCGCCAGCCCCCCATGTACGTCAGCCCAAACGTTGGAAGCAGTTTTTGATAACGCTGCTGGTGATTTTCCCCAGTACCAACCTGGTGCCGTGGCTGACCGGTATTCTGCTGCCTTCAATGAAAGGCTCGTTACTCCTGCATCTGATTAATGATGCCTGTGTGGTTGCGTTGGTGGTCTGGTTGTGGATGCCCATCGTAACCCGTCTGTTTGCCGGATGGCTGAAAAAAGCCTGACCGGTTTCTCAGGAGATTGTTATGTCTCAAACTGCCACACTGATTCTGACTCACGGAAAAATTCATACTCTCGAAAAGCAAAGCCCACAGGTAGAGGCGGTGGCGATCGCCAACGGGAAGATTCTGGCGACCGGTAGCCATGATCGGATCATGAGCTTTGCCACCGAAGGGACGCAGGTTGTCGATCTGCAGGGGCATACGGTGATCCCCGGTCTGAACGATTCGCACCTGCACCTGATTCGCGGCGGCCTGAATTACAATCTGGAATTACGTTGGGAAGGCGTACCGTCACTGGCGGACGCGCTACGTATGCTCAAAGAGCAGGCGGACAGAACGCCGTCGCCGCAATGGGTACGCGTAGTGGGCGGTTGGAGCGAATTCCAGTTTGCCGAACGGCGCATGCCAACCCTCGAAGAACTCAATGAAGCCGCCCCGGATACTCCGGTTTTTGTTCTGCATCTCTATGACAGAGCGCTGCTGAACCGCGCCGCGCTGAAAGCCGTTGGCTACACCAAAGCCACACCGGATCCGGCGGGGGGAGAGATTGTGCGTGACGGCAATGGTAATCCAACCGGAATGTTGATAGCCAAACCGAATGCCATGATCCTCTATTCGACGCTGGCGAAAGGGCCAAAACTGCCGTTAGAGATGCAGGTTAACTCGACCCGCCAGTTTATGCGTGAGCTGAACCGCCTCGGGCTGACCAGTGCCATCGATGCCGGCGGCGGCTTCCAGAACTATCCGGAAGATTACGAGATCATCGAGCAACTGCACGCGAACCAGCAGATGACGGTGCGTATTGCCTACAATCTGTTTACCCAGCGTCCGAAGCAGGAAGTGGAAGATTTTGAGCGCTGGACGGATATGCTCAAACCCGGGCAGGGAACCGATTTCTATCGTGCTAATGGGGCAGGGGAAATGCTGGTCTTCTCGGCGGCTGACTTCGAAGATTTCCTGCAGCCACGTCCGGATTTACCGGAAGGGATGGAAGAGGAACTGGAGCGCGTGGTTCGTCACCTCGTGGAGCACCGCTGGCCGTTCCGCCTGCATGCCACCTACGATGAATCCATCAGCCGCATGCTGGACGTGTTTGAGAAGGTAAATCACGATATCCCGTTCAATGGCCTGCACTGGTTCTTCGATCACGCCGAAACGATTACGGAACGGAATATCGAGCGCGTTAAAGCGCTGGGCGGCGGGATTGCTGTTCAACACCGAATGGCGTTCCAGGGCGAATATTTTGTCGATCGTTATGGCAAAGATGCGGTCAAACATACGCCGCCAGTGGCGAAAATGCTGGCGGCGGAAGTGCCGGTCGGGCTGGGAACTGACGCCACCCGCGTGGCCAGCTACAACCCGTGGACCGCGCTCTACTGGCTGGTTTCGGGCCGTACCGTTGGCGGAATGGCGATGTATGATGATAACAACCGCTTGCCGCGCGACGTGGCGCTGGAACTGTGGACGGCTGGCAGTGCCTGGTTCTCCAGCGAGCAGGGTAAGAAAGGGCGTATTGAAAAGGATCAACTGGCAGATCTGGTGGTGCTGTCAAAAGACTATTTCAGCGTGGCGGAAGAAGAGATCAAAGGCATTGAGTCAGTGATGACCATTGTCGATGGCAAAGTGGTTTATGCGGCCGGACATTTCTCCCCGCTGGCCCCTCCAGCGATTCCGGTTGTCCCTGACTGGTCGCCGGTGGTGAAGGTACCGGGACATTATCGCTCAGCGCCGCCGGTTGCGGCGAAGGTTGGAGCAATGGTGCAGATGCATCAGTGCTGCGGAAGCTGTGGTGTACATGGCCATCAGCATGATATTGCGCGTAAATCAGGGATACCGGTATCAGATGATCGGGCCTTCTGGGGGGCGCTCGGTTGTTCCTGCTTCGCGTTTTAAGGGACGGGTCAGCGCCAATGAAAAAGGCCGCTTTTGCGGCCTTTTTTCGATTCATGCCAATTACAGGCTGGAAACGTTTTCGGTCAGGTATTTTGCCACGCCGTCCGGAGACGCGTTCATACCTTCTTTACCTTTTTCCCACTGTGCCGGGCAAACGTCGCCGTGTTCTTCGTGGAACTGCAGCGCGTCAACCATGCGCAGCATTTCGTCGATGTTACGACCCAGCGGCAGGTCGTTAACCACCTGGTGGCGAACGACGCCGTTAGCATCGATCAGGAAAGAACCACGCAGAGCAACGCCCGCTTCCGGGTGCTCAATGCCGTAGGCTTTCTGGATTTCGCGTTTGATATCAGCAACCATTGCGTATTTCACTGCACCGATGCCGCCTTTGTCGACAGGGGTGTTACGCCATGCGTTGTGGACAAATTCAGAGTCAAAAGAAACGCCAACCACTTCAACGCCGCGCTTCTGGAATTCTTCGTAACGTTTGTCGAATGCGATCAGTTCAGACGGGCAAACGAAGGTGAAGTCCATCGGCCAGAAGAACAAAACGGTAGTTTTACCGTTGGTATGCTGTTTGAAGTTGAAGTTTTCAACGATCTCACCGCTACCCAGTACCGCAGCTGCTGTGAAGTCCGGAGCCTGACGAGTTACCAGTACCATATAAATTCTCCTGCAAAGTTAAGGGGTTTTTGGAACGCAACGCGGGCCAGTATAGAGAGTGTTCGGGAATAAGACAAAGAGGCGCTGGCAATCAATGAGACAGGTTTTGTCTATCAATCTTTTGCCGGATGACGGCTACTGCTTATCCGGCGCGTCATGCGGGCGACAATCAAAGGGTCTTACGCCGTGCCAGATCCATCATCTGTGGGTAAAACTGCCAGAAGCGTTCTTCTAAGGCATCGTAATGGGTGTCCAGGTCGTACCATGAATCGCGCAGGGCATCGAGCCGCGGGCGACGGCTGGCCATGCCATTGAGCACATCCTGGATAAAATCCATGTCGCGATAGCGCTCGAGCCATTTCTCTGACCACATATAATTGTTCAGATTGATAAAGCGCGGCGGTGATTCTGGCAGAATAGTGGCAACCTGGGTGTGCGCATAGCGCACAAAGTCCGTCAGCGGGAAATCGGGAGAGATTTCTGACCAGTGGCGCGACAAAAAATGATCCCACATGACGTCCAGCGTAATTGGCGCGACGCGACGCGTTTCGCTACGAAACCACTCCTTGGCTTCACGCACCTGTGGCAGGTTATCGGTCATCACGTCAATTCGACGATGCATGAAAATGCCTTCCACCACGTCAGGCGAGTAGTGCGTTTGGGGATTACCCCGGACAAAATCGGCCAGCAGATTGCCGGAAAGCGAGCTGTCGGCAAGGTGAGCGAGATGCAAATGTGCAAGAAAATTCATAGTTAAACGTTTATCCAGAGGGGTAAAGGTTGCAGGGAGAACGCCCCGGCACTAGACTACCCGCCTCTTATTTTAGTCTGAGTCAGTGTCATGCGCGTTACCGATTTCACCTTTGAATTACCCGAATCCCTGATTGCTCACTATCCGCAAGCTGAGCGCAGCAGTTGCCGCTTGCTGTCACTGGATGGGCCGACGGGCGCGCTGACGCATGGTACTTTCACTGATTTGCTCGATAAGCTCAACCCTGGAGATCTGCTGGTCTTTAATAACACCCGCGTGATCCCGGCTCGTCTGTTTGGCCGTAAAGCCAGCGGCGGCAAGATTGAAGTGCTGGTCGAGCGTATGCTGGATGACAAGCGTATTCTGGCGCATATTCGTGCGTCGAAAGCGCCGAAGCCGGGCGCCGAGCTGCTGCTGGGCGACGACGAAAGTATTAAAGCAACGATGGTCGCCCGCCATGACGCGCTGTTTGAAGTTGAGTTTAACGACGAACGCAGTGTGCTGGATATCCTCAACGCCATCGGCCATATGCCGCTGCCGCCGTATATCGACCGTCCGGATGAAGACGCTGACCGCGAACTGTACCAGACGGTGTATAGCGAAAAACCGGGCGCCGTCGCCGCGCCAACCGCGGGTCTGCACTTTGACGATCCGCTGCTGGCTAAACTGCGCGATAAAGGCATTGAGATGGCGTTCGTCACGCTACACGTCGGCGCGGGTACTTTCCAGCCGGTGCGCGTAGACACCATCGAAGATCACATCATGCACTCCGAGTATGCGGAAGTGCCGCAGGATGTGGTTGATGCTGTGCTGGCGGCAAAAGCGCGCGGTAACCGCGTTATTGCCGTGGGCACCACCTCCGTGCGTTCACTGGAAAGCGCAGCGCAGGCTGCCAAAAACGACCTTATTGAACCGTTCTTCGGCGATACGCAGATCTTCATCTATCCAGGCTATCAATACAAAGTGATAGACGCGTTGGTGACCAACTTCCATCTGCCGGAATCGACGCTGATTATGCTGGTTTCCGCCTTTGCTGGTTATAAAAACACCATGCACGCCTATCATGAAGCGGTAAAAGCGGAATATCGCTTTTTTAGTTACGGTGATGCCATGTTTATCACGTACAATCCGCAGGCTATTTCTGAGCGACCGTGAGAAGGCTATCTCACTTGCCATTTTGATGTCGGGCAGTGCTCGCCATCCTCACGTACTGCGTGTACGCTCCGGTGGCTGTGCGCTGGCCGCCCCCAAACTGGCTGCGCCGATTGCGCCTTCGCCAGTGGGTTAATATATTTTTACTCCGTGGAGTGATTCCGTGGGGAAAGTTTAATCATCAGACTGTCTCTCTGATGCAGGAGAAAAAATGAAATTTGAACTGGATACCACAGACGGTCGCGCCCGCCGCGGCCGCCTGGTTTTTGATCGTGGCGTAGTGGAAACGCCTGCCTTTATGCCGGTCGGTACTTACGGCACTGTTAAGGGTATGACGCCGGAAGAAGTTGAAGCGACCGGCGCACAGATCATCCTCGGCAACACCTTCCACCTGTGGCTGCGCCCGGGCCAGGAAATCATGAAGCTGCACGGCGATCTGCACGATTTCATGCAGTGGAAAGGGCCGATCCTCACCGATTCCGGCGGCTTCCAGGTGTTCAGCCTGGGCGACATCCGTAAGATCACCGAGCAGGGCGTGCATTTCCGTAACCCGATCAACGGCGATCCGATTTTCCTCGATCCTGAGAAGTCGATGGAGATTCAATATGATCTCGGTTCCGATATCGTGATGATCTTCGACGAATGTACACCGTATCCGGCTGACTGGGACTATGCTAAACGCTCGATGGAGATGTCTTTGCGTTGGGCGAAGCGCAGTCGCGACCGTTTTGATAGCCTCGGCAACAAAAATGCGCTTTTTGGCATCATTCAGGGCAGCGTTTACGAAGATTTACGTGATATCTCCGTCAAAGGTCTGGTAGATATCGGCTTTGATGGCTACGCTGTCGGCGGTTTGGCTGTTGGTGAGCCGAAGGAAGATATGCACCGCATTCTGGAGCATGTTTGCCCGCAGATCCCGGCAGATAAACCGCGTTACCTGATGGGCGTCGGCAAACCAGAAGATCTGGTTGAAGGCGTGCGTCGCGGTATCGATATGTTTGACTGCGTGATGCCAACGCGAAATGCCCGTAATGGTCATTTGTTTGTGACTGACGGCGTGGTAAAAATTCGTAACGCGAAACATAAAAGCGACACCAGTCCGCTCGATGCTGAGTGTGATTGCTACACCTGTCGCAATTATTCGCGCGCTTACTTGCATCATCTTGACCGTTGCAACGAAATATTGGGTGCGCGACTCAACACGATTCATAACCTTCGCTACTACCAGCGTTTGATGGCGGGTTTACGCAAGGCTATTGAAGAGGGTAAATTAGAGAGCTTCGTGACCGATTTTTACCAACGTCAGGGTAGACCAGTTCCACCTGTGAATGTTGATTAATTTTAATAATGAGGGAATTTGAATGAGCTTTTTTATTTCTGATGCGGTAGCGGCAACAGGTGCTCCGGCGCAGGGCAGCCCGATGTCTCTGATTCTGATGCTGGTGGTGTTTGGTCTGATTTTCTACTTCATGATCCTGCGTCCGCAGCAAAAGCGTACCAAAGAACACAAAAACCTGATGAACTCCATTGCGAAAGGCGATGAAGTGCTGACCAATGGTGGTCTGGTGGGTCGCGTGACCAAAGTAGCTGAATCCGGCTACATCGCTATCGCGCTGAACGACACCACTGAAGTGGTTATTAAACGTGATTTCGTAGCTGCCGTTCTGCCGAAAGGCACCATGAAGGCGCTGTAATTTATTGTTTTCCCAAAGGGAACTGCCGTGTTAAACCGTTATCCTTTGTGGAAGTATGTCATGCTGATCGTCGTCATTGTCGTCGGTCTGCTCTATGCGCTTCCCAACCTGTATGGTGAGGATCCGGCTGTTCAAATCACTGGCGTGCGCGGTGCCGCCGCCAGTGAGCAAACGCTGATCCAGGTCCAGAAAACGTTACAAGAAGATAAAATCACACCTAAGTCTGTGGCTCTGGAAGAGGGTGCTATTCTCGCGCGCTTTGACTCCACTGATACCCAACTGCGCGCACGTGAAGTGTTAATGGGCGTATTGGGCGATCAATACGTCGTGGCGCTTAACCTTGCTCCGGCAACTCCGCGCTGGCTGGCAGCCATTCACGCTGAACCGATGAAACTCGGTCTTGACCTGCGTGGCGGCGTTCACTTCCTGATGGAAGTGGATATGGACACCGCGTTGAGTAAGTTGCAGGAACAAAATATTGATAGCCTGCGCAGCGATCTGCGTGAAAAAGGCATTCCTTATACTACCGTTCGCAAAGAAGATAACTACGGTCTGAGCATCACCTTCCGTGATAGCAGCGCCCGTGATGAAGCTATCTCTTACCTGAGCAAGCGTCACCAGGATTTGGTTATTTCCAGCCAGGGCAGCAATGCACTGCGTGCGGTGATGACCGATGCGCGCCTGAGCGAAGCCCGTGAGTACGCGGTACAGCAGAACATCAACATTCTGCGTAACCGTGTTAACCAACTGGGTGTTGCTGAGCCGGTGGTACAACGTCAGGGTGCTGACCGCATTGTGGTCGAACTGCCGGGTATTCAGGATACCGCGCGGGCGAAAGAAATTCTGGGCGCGACCGCGACGCTGGAATTCCGTCTGGTAAACACCAACGTTGACCAGTCTGCTGCGGCATCCGGGCGTGTACCGGGTGATTCGGAAGTGAAACAGTCTCGTGAAGGTCAGCCGGTTGTGCTGTACAAACGCGTGATCCTGACCGGTGACCATATCACCGATTCTACTTCCAGCCAGGACGAATACAATCAGCCTCAGGTTAACATCTCGCTCGATAGCGCGGGTGGTAACATCATGTCCAACTTCACCAAGGACAACATCGGTAAGCCGATGGCGACCCTGTTCGTGGAGTACAAAGACAGCGGTAAGAAAGATGCCAACGGTCGTGCCATGCTGGTGAAACAGGAAGAGGTGATTAACATCGCCAACATCCAGTCTCGCCTGGGCAACAGCTTCCGTATTACCGGTATCAACAACCCGAATGAAGCGCGTCAGCTTTCTCTGCTGTTACGTGCCGGTGCGTTGATTGCGCCGATTCAGATTGTGGAAGAACGTACCATCGGCCCAACCCTGGGTATGCAGAACATTAAACAGGGTCTGGAAGCGTGTCTGGCCGGTCTGGTGGTGTCTATCCTGTTCATGATCTTCTTCTATAAGAAGTTCGGTCTGATCGCGACCAGTGCGCTGATTGCTAACCTGGTGCTGATTGTCGGTATTATGTCGCTGCTGCCAGGCGCTACGCTGAGTATGCCGGGGATTGCGGGGATCGTCTTAACCCTTGCCGTCGCGGTCGATGCGAACGTACTGATCAACGAACGTATCAAAGAAGAGTTGAGTAACGGGCGTTCGGTGCAGCAGGCCATCAATGAAGGTTATGCGGGCGCATTTAGCTCCATCTTTGATGCGAACATTACGACGCTGATCAAGGTCATTATCCTGTACGCAGTTGGCACTGGGGCAATTAAAGGGTTCGCGATTACTACCGGTATTGGTGTGGCGACGTCGATGTTTACCGCGATTGTCGGTACACGTGCCATCGTAAACCTGTTGTATGGCGGCAAGCGCGTCAAAAAGCTGTCAATCTGAGGAGTGCGAAGTGGCACAGGAATATACTGTTGAACAATTGAACCACGGCCGTAAAGTCTGGGACTTTATGCGCTGGGACTACTGGGCTTTCGGCATTTCAGGTTTCCTGCTGATTGCGGCCATCGTGGTGATGGGCGTACGCGGGTTTAACTGGGGGCTCGATTTCACCGGTGGTACGGTTATTGAAATCACGCTGGAAAAACCGGCCGATATGGACGTGATGCGCGATGCGCTGGAGAAAGCGGGCTTTGTTGATCCGCTTCTGCAGAACTTCGGCAGCAGCCACGACATTATGGTGCGTATGCCGCCAACTGAAGGCGCAGACGGCGGTCAGGTGCTGGGCAGCAAAGTGTTGAGTGTGATTAACGAATCCACCAACCAAAATGCGGCGGTGAAGCGAATTGAATTCGTGGGGCCGAGCGTGGGTGCAGATCTGGCGCAAACCGGTGCGATGGCGCTGATGGCGGCGCTGATCTCCATCCTGGTGTACGTTGGTTTCCGCTTTGAGTGGCGACTGGCGGCAGGGGTGGTTATTGCTCTGGCGCACGACGTGGTCATTACGCTTGGGATCCTGTCGTTGTTCCATATCGAGATTGACCTGACTATCGTCGCATCACTGATGTCGGTAATCGGTTACTCGCTGAACGACAGTATCGTTGTATCTGACCGTATTCGTGAAAACTTCCGCAAAATTCGTCGCGGTACGCCTTACGAAATCTTTAACGTGTCATTGACTCAGACGCTGCACCGTACGTTGATTACGTCCGGTACGACGTTGATGGTTATTCTGATGCTGTTCCTGTTCGGTGGTCCGGTACTGGAAGGCTTCTCGCTGACGATGCTGATCGGTGTTTCCATCGGTACCGCATCCTCTATCTACGTGGCATCGGCGCTGGCGCTGAAGCTGGGTATGAAGCGTGAGCACATGCTGCAGCAGAAGGTTGAGAAAGAAGGGGCGGATCAACCGTCGATTCTGCCTTAACCCATCAAGAGTGGAAACACTGGAATCCCGATCGCAAGGTCGGGATTTTTTTTGCCTGTGAATTAGCGACAGGCAATTATCTTTTCCTGTCGCCATACTACTGACAGTATGCTGTCAGTAGCCCTGTCTTATAGTCCTTCTGAGATTACCCACACAGGCAGGAGGAAGTATGAATAACGTAATTAACTGGTTTGAAATCCCCGTGGCACAAATGGAGCGCGCCATCGCATTTTATGAGCCCGTGATGCAGGTTTCTTTGCGTCGGGAAAATATGGACTGCGCCGAGCTGGCCGTATTCCCGCATCAGGATCCCTCTCCTGGCGGGGCACTGGCTAAATTTGACGGCATTACGCCTTCAGCGCAGGGCGCTATTATTTACCTGCATACGGACGATTTGGCTGCAACGCTTGAACGTGTCGCCACCGCTGGCGGCCAGTGCGTGTTTGGCCCGCTTGAACTGGGGCAAGATATTGGCACGATTGCGCTGTTTACTGACAGCGAAGGCAATCGCGTTGGTTTACATCAACCCGCGTAATTTTTTCAGGACTGAGGATTAATATGACCAGACGCGCCGACCGCTTGTTTCAGATTGTACAAATCCTGCGTGGCAGGCGAGTGACAACGGCGGCGCTGCTGGCAGAACGTCTGGAGGTTTCTGAACGGACGATTTATCGCGATATCCGCGATCTCTCTTTATCCGGCGTGCCCATTGAAGGCGAAGTGGGCAGTGGATACCGCCTAATGGCAGGGTTTGATCTGCCGCCGTTAATGTTAACGCAACACGAATCAGAAGCGTTGATGGTGGCTATTCGGCTGCTGAAAACATGGGGCGGGGATTCACTCTCACAGGCGCTGGAGTCCGCGCAGGAAAAAGTGCTGGCGATATTGCCGTCAGAGAGTCGGCGCAGAGCCGAGCAAACGCGGATTTTCGCACCTGATTTTGGTAATCAGCCGCATTCACGCAGTGCGTTCGATCTCATTCATCGCGCGGTTTCGGCGCAGCAGGCTCTGGAGCTGCATTATCGCGATGAGGCCGGGAACCTCTCGTGGCGCGACGTTCAGCCGCTGGGATTATTTTTCTGGGGGGAGCACTGGCTGCTCGTTGCCTGGTGTGAAAAACGTGATGATTATCGCTGCTTTCGCGTTGATCGTTGTCTGAAGATCACTCTGCTCAACAGGCATTTTCGCGAATCAGCGGATCGATCGCTAAGTGACTTTTTACGTAAAGTTCGCTGTGAAGACCAGCCATAAAAAAGCCAGCGGTTAAGCTGGCTTGTCTGCGGTAGATTGGCTGGATTAGAAGTTGTAACCCACAACCAGGTAACCACCCCAACCGGTAGATTTCGCGCTGAAATCGCCTTCGCCCCAGTTCAGAGTGTCGCCACCTTTCCATTGACCGCCGTTGTGGAAGTAACGCGCCACGACGGAGTAGTGCCAGTGATCGTAGTTCAGCGCCAGAACGTGGCTGGATGCAATAGAGTTGCTGGTACGGTTCGGATCGTCACCCAAATCTGAGCCCCAGTCGAAGTTGGTGAAGCCGATGTAGGTCAACTGGCCGCCCCATACCTGGGTGATCGGCACAAAGTATTTCACTTTGAAACGGTAGCCATCCCACTCGTTTTCGTTGGATGCGCCATAGTTCTGCCACTGGTATTTAGCATACACGTTCAGAGACAGCCCCATTGGCAGACCGGTATCGATATCGGTACCCAGACCCATATACCAGGTGCTCTGGCGGTTGGCTTTGTTATCACCCATATCGTAGATGTAGTTGTTGGCGAAATACCACTCTTTGAACGGACCAAAGCTCAGGTCAGCGCCGGTCAGCTTGTCGATGGAGAAACGCGGTTCGATTTCCATAAACAGCGGAGAACCGTCAGACCAGATGCCTTTATCGTTGCCGTTACCCCAGTCGAAGGTTTTAGGAATATCGATGTAGCCATAGAAGTCAAACCAGTCTTTTTTGGCAAACGCTTCATATTCCAGATACACGTCGTTGTTCAGTTTCGGAGAGAAACGGGTGTGATAGCTACCCACCACGTTAACGCTCTGGTGCCACCAGTCGGACAGATATTGCGGTTTGTCATTTTCTGCTGCGTTGGCAGTAAAAGACGAGGAGAGCGCCAGAACTGCACCGGCTGCAAGTAATGTTTTTTTCATATGTATGCCACTGTTTGAAATCCCTTTCGGGAGTGAAAAATGCGCAATTTGCGTTTCTAAATATTTCGTAATTCTTCGGAGCCTATTATAAAAATCATTGTTCACAAAAATATGTCTTGTTTCACAGTTCTATCATTTACGTAATCGATTGCGTTCACGTTTGCGTACTTTAGGCGGCGAATTGTACTGGCTCTCATGAATGTTGCCAAGTTTTACCGGAAATATCGCTTATGTCAGGGGAGTAACAAAATGGGGCGGGTTGGTGTTGCGGAACGCACAAAAACGTTCCGCAAAAAGTTTATTGACTAACAGGCTGGATGTCGTGGATGCGAACAAAACCTAACTGGTCAGGAGACAGCCCGTTTAACTGCAACGGAATGTCTACATCGCTGGGGGCAAGGATACTCGCCGGGGCGTTTATCAACTGATTCTGTACATTCACTTCCTGATAGTTGTCCGTGGTGCCCTGAATTTGTCCGTACTCTACAGTACCGCTAAAGGCAGGAAGCGGGGTATTCGATTCCCCCTGAATACGCAGTGTCAGGCGTGTTCCTGTCGCATTTGGCGCAATATTCACCAGAGACATACGCAACGTGCCGATCTGACTATCCAGCCGGGCAGGCGTTTTTGAACCGGGTAGCAGATAGACGCCGCTGGTTGATTTTGCGTTCAACATATTTTGTTGGGTAATTTTTACCGTTTCCTGATTGAGCTGCGTCATCTCTTTATTCAACGTGCTAACGCTTTGATGCATTTGGCGTACTTCGCTTTGCTGTGCGCAGGCGCTAAGGCTAAAGAGACTTCCCACCAGGAGAATTCTTAGGTAACGTCTTGTCATTGTGATTACTTCCTTTATTGTCGCGATAGCATAATGGTAGTGTGCGCAGAGCGCGAAGGCATCGATCCTTTGTCTCAAAAGCGTTGCGCCTTTGTTGTCACGCCAGTTCAGGGTAAAATAGATTCCGCTCAACCACTGAGGTACAGGACGCCGTATGCATTGCCCATTCTGTTTCGCCGTAGACACTAAGGTAATTGACTCTCGTCTTGTCGGCGAGGGCTCTTCAGTACGCCGCCGTCGGCAGTGTCTGGTCTGTAACGAACGTTTCACCACTTTTGAAGTGGCTGAACTTGTCATGCCGCGCGTTGTGAAAAGCAACGATGTGCGTGAACCTTTTAATGAAGATAAGCTGCGCAGCGGCATGCTCAGAGCGCTTGAGAAACGCCCGGTTAGCTCTGATGACGTCGAAATGGCGTTGAACCATATCAAATCACAACTGCGTGCGACTGGCGAGCGTGAGGTGCCGAGCAAGATGATTGGCAACCTGGTTATGGAGCAGTTGAAAAAACTCGATAAAGTCGCCTACATCCGCTTTGCCTCGGTGTACCGGAGTTTCGAAGATATCAAAGAATTTGGCGAAGAGATTGCTCGCCTACAGGACTAAGCCATGCAGGATGAATTGTACATGGCGCGCGCGCTGAAGCTTGCTGCGCGCGGACGTTTTACCACTCACCCCAATCCCAACGTGGGCTGCGTGATTGTTAAAGATGGGGAGATCGTCGGTGAAGGGTATCATCACCGCGCGGGCGAGCCACATGCCGAAGTCCATGCCCTGCGGATGGCGGGAGAAAAAGCGCAAGGGGCAACCGCCTATGTCACGCTTGAACCTTGTAGCCATCATGGCCGTACGCCGCCGTGCTGCGATGCGCTGATTGCTGCAGGCGTGTCACGTGTGGTTGCCGCGATGCAGGATCCTAATCCGCAGGTAGCAGGCCGTGGGCTCTATCGTTTGCAGCAGGCGGGCATTGACGTCAGCCACGGGCTGATGATGAGCGAGGTTGAACAGCTTAATAAAGGCTTCCTTAAGCGTATGCGTACGGGATTCCCCTACGTGCAGCTTAAGCTTGGCGCGTCGCTTGATGGCCGTACGGCGATGGCCAGCGGTGAAAGCCAGTGGATTACCTCACCACAGGCGCGCTGCGATGTGCAACGCTTGCGCGCGCAAAGCCATGCCATTTTAACCAGCAGTGCTACGGTTTTAGCCGACGACCCTCAGCTTACCGTGCGTTGGTCGGAGCTTGGAGAGTCTACCCAGGCCAGTTACCCGCAGGAAAATCTGCGTCAGCCGATCCGCATTGTTCTTGATAGCCAGAATCAGGTCACGCCGGAGCACCGTATTGTGCAACAGCCAGGAGAAACCTGGATTGTCCGGACTAAAGACGACCCTCGCAGCTGGCCGGAAACGGTGCGTAGCCTGAAGGTGCCGGAACATAACGGGCATCTGGATCTGGTGGTGCTGATGATGCAACTGGGCAAGCAGCAAATTAACAGTATTTGGGTTGAGGCTGGTCCAACGCTTGCTGGCGCGTTATTGCAGGCCGGCGTGGTGGATGAGCTAATCGTCTATGTTGCACCTAAACTGTTAGGCAGCGATGCGCGAGGATTATGTGTGCTTCCAGGCCTTGAGAAACTGGTTGACGCCCCCCATTTCAAATTCAATGAGATACGCCAGGTGGGCCCGGACGTTTGCCTGCATTTAACGACTGCGTGAGGCTTTCTGATTTAGAGGAAGCAGCGCACAGAATATTATGATAAAATCCGCCCCCCTTACGGGGCTATAAATCGAACCCGAAGGAAGAATATGAACATTATTGAAGCTAACGTTGCTACCCCGGACGCTCGCGTCGCCATCACCATTGCGCGTTTCAACAACTTTATCAATGACAGCCTGCTGGAAGGTGCGATCGACGCCCTGAAACGTATTGGTCAGGTTAAAGATGAAAACATTACCGTTGTTTGGGTTCCAGGTGCCTATGAGCTGCCGCTGGCGGCTGACGCTCTGGCGAAAACCGGTAAATACGACGCGGTGATTGCGCTCGGTACGGTGATCCGTGGCGGTACCGCGCACTTCGAATATGTGGCTGGCGGTGCAAGCAATGGCCTGGCGCATGTCGCTCAGGACAGCGGCATTCCGGTAGCCTTCGGTGTTCTGACCACCGAAAGTATTGAACAAGCCATCGAACGTGCTGGCACTAAAGCCGGCAACAAAGGCGCAGAAGCTGCACTGACTGCGCTTGAAATGATTAATGTATTGAAAGCCATCAAGGCCTGATTTTTGTAAGGGGAAATCCGTGAAACCTGCTGCTCGTCGCCGCGCCCGTGAGTGTGCCGTCCAGGCGCTCTACTCCTGGCAGTTGTCCCAGAACGACATCGCTGATGTTGAATACCAGTTCCTGGCGGAACAGGACGTAAAAGATGTCGACGTTCTGTATTTCCGTGAACTGCTGTCCGGGGTGGCGACTAACAGCGCGTACCTGGATGGACTGATGAAGCCTTACCTGTCTCGCCTGTTGGAAGAGCTGGGTCAGGTAGAAAAAGCCGTGCTGCGTATTGCGCTGTTTGAACTGTCTAAACGTAGCGATGTGCCGTACAAAGTGGCCATTAACGAAGCGATTGAACTGGCGAAAACCTTCGGCGCTGAAGATAGCCACAAATTCGTCAACGGCGTATTGGATAAAGCAGCACCTGTGATTCGCCCCAACAAAAAGTGATCCCGAGGCCGGCTGGAGGGTGGAACCTGTTTCCACTGTCCCCGGCTTTTTCTTTTTTCCTGCTGAGGCATAACGTATGGCATGTGGCGAGTTTTCCCTGATTGCCCGTTATTTTGACCGCGTAAGAAGCTCTCGTCTTGATGTCGAAACCGGTATTGGCGACGATTGCGCACTTCTGAACATCCCTGAAAAACAGACGCTGGCGATCAGCACCGATACGCTGGTGGCTGGCAACCACTTCCTCCCCGATATCGATCCCACTGACCTTGCCTGGAAAGCGCTGGCGGTGAACTTGAGCGATCTGGCGGCGATGGGGGCCGATCCGGCATGGCTGACGCTGGCAATCACATTGCCTGACGTCGATGAAGCCTGGCTTGAAGCTTTCAGTGATGGCCTGTTTGAACTGCTGAATTACTATGATATGCAGCTGATTGGCGGTGACACCACGCGTGGGCCGCTGTCGATGACGTTGGGTATTCATGGCTACGTCCCGGTTGGACGGGCTTTAAAACGCTCTGGGGCGAAACCGGGAGACTGGATTTACGTTACCGGCACGCCTGGTGACAGTGCGGCGGGGCTGGCGATTTTACAGAATCGGTTGCAGGTTGGAGATGCACAAGACGCCGACTATCTGCTCAAGCGACACCTGCGTCCCACGCCGCGAATATTACAAGGGCAAGCTCTGCGCGACCTGGCCAGTGCGGCTATCGATATTTCCGACGGCCTGATCTCCGATCTCGGGCACATTATTAATGCCAGCGGCTGCGGCGCGCGGGTTAACGTTGATGCGCTGCCTTACTCTTCGGCATTTGCCCAACACGTGGAATCGGAACAGGCGCTGCGCTGGGCGCTCTCGGGTGGTGAAGATTATGAGTTATGCTTTACCGTACCGGAAATTAACCGTGGCGCGCTGGACGTCGCGCTGGGGAATCTCGGCGCATCGTTTACCTGTATCGGGCAGATGAGCGCGGATGTGGAAGGCATTCATTTTACGCGTGATGGAAAGCCCGTTACGTTTGACTGGAAAGGATATGACCATTTTGCCGCGCCTTAAAAAAGATGTCGCAAAAAGCCGTTTGAGCATGCGCAATCCGTGGCATCTGCTGGCTACCGGGTTTGGCAGTGGATTGAGCCCGATTGTACCGGGCACCATGGGATCGCTGGCGGCGATCCCATTTTGGTATTTAATGACGTTTCTGCCGTGGCAGCTGTATTCGCTGGTGGTCATGTTGTCTATCTGTATTGGCGTTTATCTGTGCCATCAAACGGCGAAAGATATGGGCGTGCACGATCACGGCAGCATTGTCTGGGACGAGTTTGTCGGGATGTGGATAACCCTGATGGCGCTACCAACCAACGACTGGCAGTGGGTTGCCGCGGGTTTTGTGATTTTCCGTATTCTGGATATGTGGAAGCCGTGGCCGATCCGCTGGTTTGATCGCAACGTGCATGGCGGTACGGGGATTATGATCGATGATATTGTGGCCGGGATACTCTCGGCCGGAATTTTGTATTTTATCGGTCATCACTGGCCGGTAGGGATTATTTAACCCTATTGGGGACTGTTGTAGGCCCGATAAGCGTCGCGCCATCGGGCAATCAGTGCCGGATGCGCTATGCTTATCGGGCCTGCAATTAGCCATCGCCAATACTTATTTAAATCCCACCACCGGATGCTGTTTGTACGGCGTTTCCAGCTCGGCAATGTGCTCTGGTTTCAGCGTTAAATCAACCGCATTAAGCAACTCATCCAGTTGTTCCTCACGCGACGTACCGATAATCGGCGCGGCGACGCCTGGTTTGCTTAACAGCCAGGCCAGCGCGACCTGTGCACGCGTTACGCCTAGTTCCTCACTGATACCGGTCAGCCGTGCGGCAATTTGCGCGTCGTTTTCATCACTTTCTTTGTACAAGTTTTTGCCGACTTCATCGGAAACCAGACGTGCAGTGGTTTCTCCCCACGGGCGCGTCAGGCGACCACGTGCCAGCGGACTCCATGGGATCACCGCGACGCCTTCCTGATAGCAAAGCGGCAGCATTTCGCGTTCTTCTTCGCGGTAGATCAGATTGTAGTGATCCTGCATGCTAACGAACTGCGCCCAGCCGTGTTGTTTCTGTAAGGCCAGTGCCTGAGCAAATTGCGAAGCGTGCATGGATGAGGCGCCGATATAGCGCGCTTTACCGGCTTTAACGACGTCATTCAGCGCTTCCAGCGTTTCTTCGATCGGCGTGTTGTAATCCCAGCGGTGAATTTGCAGGATGTCGACATAGTCCATACCCAGACGTTTAAGGCTGTCGTCGATCGAGCGCAGGATTTGTGCGCGGGATAATCCTTCCGCTAAGTCATCAACCTGATGAAAAACCTTGGTAGCGACCACGACATCTTCACGGCGGGCGAAATCACGCAGCGCGCGGCCGACAATCTCTTCGCTGCTGCCAGCGGAGTAGCTGTTGGCGGTATCAAAAAAGTTAATACCGCCCTCAAGGGCATGTTTGATTATCGGACGGCTGCTTTCTTCAGGTAGCGTCCAGGCGTGATTGCCGCGATTGGGTTCGCCAAACGTCATGCAACCCAGGCAAAGACGGGAGACCCGAAGGTCTGTTTTTCCTAAGGTATTGTATTTCATCAATCCACTCCTGCTATGTTTAGCTCGTGATGAGTTAAGCATAGCAGGAGCGGAGAGGGGATTATGCCAGCCAGGCCTTGATTTTGGCCTCAATGCCGGCTGCATTCAGGCCCAGTTCGGCGCGCGCTTCGTCCTGGGTTCCCTGGGGAATGAAGAAGTCAGGCAGACCGATGTTCAGTACCGGAACCGGCTTACGATGCGCCATCAGCACTTCGTTTACACCGCTACCTGCGCCGCCCATAATGGCGTTTTCTTCAATCGTCACCAGCACGTCGTGCTGTGCTGCCATTTCCAGGATTAGTGCCTCATCCAGCGGTTTCACGAAGCGCATATCGACCAGCGTGGCGTTCAGCGATTCCGCGACCTGAGCCGCTTCCGGCATCAGGGTGCCAAAGTTAAGAATCGCCAGTTTCTCACCGTGACGCTTGACGATACCTTTACCGATAGGCAATTGCTCCAGCGGCGTCAGCTCAACACCTACGGCAGTACCGCGTGGATAACGTACCACCGTTGGGCCGTTGTTATAGTGATAGCCGGTAAACAACATTTGGCGACATTCGTTCTCATCGCTCGGGGTCATAATGACCATTTCCGGGATGCAGCGCAGGAAGGAGAGATCGAACGCACCCTGGTGGGTTTGCCCATCGGCACCCACGATTCCTGCTCTGTCAACGGCGAACAGTACCGGCAGTTTCTGAATGGCGACATCGTGCAGCACCTGATCGTAGGCGCGTTGCAGGAACGTGGAATAGATAGCGACGATGGGTTTATAACCACCAATCGCCAGGCCTGCAGCAAAGGTCACTGCATGCTGCTCGGCAATAGCCACGTCGAAGTAGCGATCCGGGAATTTACGGGAAAACTCCACCATACCGGAGCCTTCGCGCATCGCCGGGGTGATTGCCATCAGCTTATTGTCTTTCGCCGCGGTTTCACACAGCCAGTCACCGAAGATTTTTGAATAGCTCGGCAGGCCGCCGCTGCTTTTCGGCAGACATCCGCTGGATGGATCGAATTTTGGTACCGCGTGGAAGGTAATCGGATCTTTTTCCGCCGGCTCGTAACCACGACCTTTTTTGGTCATGATGTGCAGGAACTGTGGACCTTTCAGATCGCGCATGTTCTTCAGCGTGGTGATAAGACCCAGCACGTCGTGACCGTCTACCGGGCCGATATAGTTAAAGCCCAGCTCTTCAAACAGCGTACCCGGCACAACCATGCCTTTGATGTGTTCTTCGGTACGTTTGAGCAGCTCTTTAATCGGCGGCACGCCGGAGAAGACTTTCTTCCCGCCTTCGCGCAGCGAGGAGTAGAGTTTGCCAGAGAGCAGCTGTGCCAGATGATTGTTCAGCGCGCCGACGTTCTCTGAAATCGACATTTCGTTGTCGTTGAGGATAACCAGCATGTCGGGCCTAATATCGCCCGCGTGGTTCATCGCTTCAAACGCCATCCCTGCGGTGATGGCACCATCACCAATCACACATACGGTACGGCGCTCTTTACCTTCTTTCTCGGCGGCCACCGCAATACCAATACCCGCGCTGATGGAGGTTGAAGAGTGCCCAACGCTCAGGACGTCATACTCGCTCTCACCGCGCCACGGGAACGGATGCAAACCGCCTTTCTGACGAATGGTGCCGATTTTATCGCGGCGGCCGGTCAGGATTTTGTGCGGATAAGCCTGATGTCCCACATCCCAGATTAACTGGTCGAACGGGGTATTGTAGACATAGTGCAGCGCGACGGTGAGTTCCACCGTGCCCAGACCAGAGGCGAAGTGCCCGCTGGAACGGCTCACGCTGTCGAGTAAATAGCGGCGCAGTTCGTCGCAAAGCTTAGGCAGGCTCTCTTTTGGCAGCAGGCGTAACTCCTGGGTGGAGTCGACCAACGCCAGGGTCGGGTATTTGGCTATATCAAAACTCATCGCAAGCTCATTGGATATGTTGGTTTATTTATCACGCTGGATTATGTAGTCCGCTAGCGCTTCCAGTGCCGAGGTATCGAGAGATTGTGCGGCCAGCAAACTTAACGACCGGCGGGCATCTTCAATTAAATCCCGGGCTTTATTCCGGGCTTGCTCAAGACCCAGAAGTGCAGGATAGGTACTTTTGCCAAGCTGCTGGTCGGCACCCTGACGTTTACCCAATGTTGCAGTATCGCCTACCACATCCAGTATGTCATCCTGAACCTGGAAGGCCAGACCGATACTTTCGGCGTATTTGTCGAGTATTGCCAGGCATTCTCGCCCTTTATCACCTGCGCTTAACGCACCCAGACGAACGGCGGCGCGAATCAATGCGCCGGTTTTGTGGCGGTGAATACGCTCCAGCGCATCCAGCTCAACCTGATGCCCTTCAGCTGCCAGATCCAGCGCCTGACCGCCGCACATACCGGCGATACCGCTGGCCTGGGCCAGTTCAGAGATCATCGCGATGCGGTCACGGTCGGTGACTTCCGGCATCGGGGCGTCGCTGATGATAGAGAATGCCAGCGTTTGCAGCGCATCACCTGCCAGAATCGCATTCGCCTCGCCAAACTTGACGTGGCAGGTCGGCAGACCGCGACGCAGATCATCGTCGTCCATCGCGGGTAAATCGTCGTGCATCAGTGAATAGGCATGGATGCACTCAACCGCGGCGGCGGGGGCATCAAGCGTACTCAGGCTCACGCCAAACATCTGACCGGTCGCATACACCAAAAACGGGCGCAGACGTTTGCCGCCTAATAATGCGCCATATTGCATGGTTTCGACCACGGGAGTGTTCTGAAAGGGCAATGGCGCGATAAAACGGCTCAGTGCCTGGTTAGCCTGCTCAACGCAAGCCTGTAGCTGCTGCGTAAAATCCATTTACTCATTATCCGGTGTAAAAGGCGTGAGGGCGGCGTCTTCACTTTCTGACAGCAGGATTTGCACGCGCTGTTCAGCCTGTTGCAATTTGACTTGTCCCTGACGTGCCAGCTGTACGCCACGTTCGAATTCGTTCAGCGCCTCTTCCAGCGGCAAATCGCCGCTTTCCAGACGGGTGACAATCTGTTCCAGCTCGCTCAGCGCTGTTTCAAAACTGGCGGGCGCTTCATTTTTCTTCGGCATAATGAATGTCTGACTCTCTGTATTGACAGCACAAGACTATGGTAACGGACTCGCACTGATAAGCAAATAACGCGCAATGGTAAGGCGATGTGCACAGGATGACCATGATGGTGGTATACTTGCGCGCCTGGATGCAGCCGCAGGGTGTGGGCTGCTGTATTTTTTCCCATTACAAGTCATTCAGACTTGCCAAAGAACCATTGCCGCCATGAAGTTTATCATTAAATTGTTCCCAGAAATCACCATCAAAAGCCAATCTGTGCGTTTGCGCTTTATAAAAATTCTGACAGGGAACATTCGTAACGTTTTAAAGAACTATGATGAAGACCTTGCCGTTGTCCGTCACTGGGATCACGTTGAGGTTCGCGCCAAAGATGAAAGCCAGCGCCTGGACATTCGCGACGCGTTAACCCGAATCCCGGGTATTCACCATATTCTCGAAGTAGAAGACGTGCCGTTTACCGATATGCACGATATTTTCGAGAAAGCGCTGGTGCAATACCGCGATCAACTGGAAGGAAAAACCTTCTGTGTGCGCGTCAAGCGCCGTGGCAAGCATGAGTTTAGCTCCATTGAGGTGGAACGTTATGTGGGCGGTGGACTGAACCAGCATATTGAATCCGCGCGCGTGAAGCTGACGAAGCCGGACGTGACGGTTAATCTTGAAATCGAAAACGACCGCTTGCTGCTGGTTAAAGGCCGCTATGAAGGTATCGGCGGTTTCCCAATTGGGACGCAGGAAGACGTACTGTCGCTGATCTCCGGTGGTTTCGACTCCGGCGTGTCCAGCTACATGCTGATGCGTCGTGGCTGCCGCGTGCACTATTGCTTCTTCAACCTTGGCGGCGCTGCGCATGAAATCGGCGTTCGCCAGGTGGCGCATTATCTGTGGAACCGCTTTGGTAGCTCACATCGCGTACGCTTTGTTGCTATCAACTTTGAGCCGGTAGTCGGTGAGATCCTGGAGAAAGTCGACGACGGCCAGATGGGCGTGGTCCTCAAACGCATGATGGTACGCGCGGCGTCGAAAGTGGCTGAGCGCTACGGCGTTCAGGCGCTGGTAACCGGTGAAGCGCTGGGCCAGGTCTCCAGCCAGACGCTGACCAACCTGCGCCTGATCGATAACGTTTCAGACACCCTGATCCTGCGCCCGCTGATCTCCCATGATAAAGAGCACATTATCAATCTGGCGCGTGAAATTGGTACCGAGGACTTTGCTCGTACCATGCCGGAATACTGCGGCGTGATTTCAAAAAGCCCGACGGTGAAAGCAATTAAGGCGAAGATTGAGGCCGAAGAAGAAAACTTCGATTTCTCGATCCTCGATAAAGTGGTTGAAGAAGCGAACAATATCGATATTCGTGATATCGCCCAGCAGACGCAGCAGACTGTGGTGGAAGTGGAAACCGTGAGCGGCTTCGGCCCGAACGATGTGATTCTGGATATCCGCTCTGTGGATGAACAGGATGACAAACCGCTGAAGGTTGACGGTGTGGACGTCGTTTCTCTGCCGTTCTACAAGTTGAGCACCAAATTCGGCGATTTGGACCAGAGCAAAACCTGGCTGCTGTGGTGTGAACGCGGGGTGATGAGCCGTCTGCAGGCGCTTTATCTGCGCGAGCAGGGCTTTGAAAACGTGAAGGTGTATCGCCCGTAATCGTAGTTTGCCCCGGCTTTCTGTGCCGGGGCAGCACTAATTTTGTGGCTGGAGCGTGGCGACGCTGTTAATCAGTTGATTGGCAATCTGCGGGATGGCTTCGGCGCTGAAAAATCCCATTGTAACCGCAATAGCAATGAGCTCGCCTTTATTGTTCTGAAGCGGACAAGCTATAGATTGCGCCCCTGGGATCCCCTGTGTGGGGTTGTACCGCACGGCATAGCCCTGAGCTATTACCTGTTCAATCAATTTTGTCTGAGCGTTATTCTGCGCCTGGTAACTGGAATAACTCATAAAGATCTGGCCTGCAGCGCTGGCATGCAGCGGGACTGGTGTATTGGGCAGAAAATCAATATCGACGTTACGGAAACTACGGTTGTAGTGTTTGAGTACTAACCCTTTGTCAGAGGCAGCAACAACGCCGGTCGAATGATTAAAGGTATCGCGAAACGTAATCAATACCGCATTGAGTTCACTTATTGTGTCGCGTCTCGTCGCGTGACTTCCTGCCAGTTGTAGCGCGGTTGTCCCCATGCAATAAAGACCCTTTTCGTTTTGGCATAGCATGCCGGTTCGGCATAGTGAGACCAGATACTTGTGTAAACGGCTTTTCGACAGATCACATCCTGCGGCGATATCAATTGCTCTTGCCTGACCATTCTGGCTGGCGACAAACGTCAAAATGCTAACGGCGATATCAACCGAATTTACCCCTTGCGATGTTTCAGCCATATTCGTTCTCTTTTTTAGATATCTCGTGATTATACCATTGAGTCAGAAACCATTACTGCCTTCGCGATTCAAAAAGATGGCTACCTCTAAGTGATTAGATCTTGATATGCCTCAAGTTGATTATTGGTGAACGATGATTCACTAATGGTGAACTCTTGTGGAGGCAAGATCATGGATGCTTTGAGCAATATACGTTTAAAAAGAAGAACTCTGTTAAAAGGGTTCGGTGTAGTGGGGCTAGCGGCATTAGGGCCAACTTTTCTGGGGTTACGTCAGGCCAATGGTGATCCTTTGCCCCGGTTTCGTCTTAAGCAATCGGATTACCAGACATTTCGTTCGACTTGTGCAATGGAATGTTTGCACTGCAACCTGACGGCCTATGTCTGGAAAAATCGCTTAATGAAAATTGAAGCGACGAAAGGCTTTAACGTGAAGTGTTGTTTACGGGGAATTAGCCGCACGAAATGGGTCTACCACCCGTTACGTTTGACGCAACCCTTGCTGCGTACAGGGGAAAAAGGTGAGGGAAAATTTAAGCCGATATCCTGGAATGCTGCGCTGGATCTTATTGAAAAGAAAATCAGGGAAACAATCGCGACTGATGGCAATAAAGGCCTATTACTCACCGCCGCTTCAGGGAATATGGACTCTATCAAAAATGATATGGGTAAAGCTTTTTTTGATTATCTTGGCGGGTCGACAAAGCATGTCGGCTCGTTATGTTGCGCTGCCGTCACTGCTGCGATGATGCCCATGGTGGGGTTACGGTATGCTGATACTCGCGACACCATACAGGAAAGTCGTTATATCCTTTGCTGGGGTAATAACCCGGCCGTCACGATGCATGCTTACTTCAAGGAATATTCATGTGCGCAACGTAACGGGGCGCGAATGGTGGTCATCGATCCGCGATTTAACGAAACTGCAGCAAAAGCGGATGAGTGGGTGCCTATCGTGCCGGGGACGGATATCGCACTGGCGTTGGGGATGATCAACATTATTATGCAAGAAAAACGCTATGACGCGGATTTTCTGCGGGCACGTACCGGTGCGGTTTATCTGGTTGATGGACACCAGAAATTGATGCGAGCCGATCCGCAGGATACAGACAGCTATCTGGTGTTTGATACCCTGACACAAAGCGTGAAGCGACATGATGCGCCAGGCGTCGTGCCTGCGTTGCTGAATGATGAACTGCCCGACGGGAGCGATTTCTCTACCGTACTGGATAACGTTTGGGCGCAGGCGAAGCCCTGGACAGCGCAGAAAGTAGAGGAAGAAACAGATGTGCCAGCGCAAACTGTGTTACGACTGGCGCGAGACTATGCTTCTACGCAACCTGCGATGATTGTTCAGAATATGTCTGGTGCGCAGAGAACCGAGTTTGGTACTTACGTAGCAGCCAGCCAATTTTATCTGGCGTTGATAACCGGCAATATCGGCAAGCCTGGTGCCGGGGTCTGTGATGCGGGTGGGGTCAGGCAAATGGCGAATTTTTCACCCATCATCCCCCCGGCCCCCAATGCAGCCAAAATTCCATCAATCCCCATTTCCAAAATTGGGGACTGGATTGTTCACGAAAAACCACACTCGATTAAATTCTGGTGGAATATGACGCTGGGCGCGATGACACAGTTGCCGAATACAAACCAGGTCAGAGAAGCCTTTAAAAAAGTACCGTTTGTGGTGGTTGCGGACAACCTGATGAGTTCGTCTGCACTGTATGCCGATCTGGTACTTCCCGTGACAACTATTTTTGAAGATGTCAGTTTAATGGCGGGGGTACGCAGCCATTATGTACAACTCATGGAGAAAGCGGTAGAGCCTCCGGGAGAAGCTAAACCGGATTACTGGATTTTTGCACGTCTGGCCGAGCGTTTTGGGTTTGGCGAAGTCTTTAACCAGCCCATTGAGCATTACATCGATACTTGTCTCAAAGGTTCAGGTATCAACCGTGAGATGCTGAAGAAAGGGCCGGTATGTCCCGTTGAAGAGGATTGGATCCCCTTTAAGGATGGGAAGTTTCGTACCTCAACCGGAAAGGCACATTTTTATATTGAGGAATGGGCCAAAAAGGACTTCTTGCCGGTGGTGACCTGGAAACAGGTGAAAGAGTCGGTGAAAGGTTCGCCTGAACTGGCAAGCAAGTATCCGTTAATGGCGGTACAGCGCAAACTGGCACGTAGCGTACATTCGAGCCACGGTATGAATGAATGGATCCTAGAAATTCAACGCAATCGTCCGAATGTGATGATTCATCCCGAAGATGCCCGTAATCGTCAGATCCAAGCCGGAGAGTGGGTTGTTGTTTTCAATCATCGTGGAGAGCACAGGGCAATTGCTGATGTTACGACGCATATAAAACGGGGGGTTGTGAGCCTGGATAACGGTTGGTGGGAGCAACAGGGTGGGAGTAGCAGCCATGTCACCAACGATCAGGTCGAGCTGCTGGGTAATGGACACTGTTGTAACAGCACGCTGGTTGACGTTAGAAGGGAGGCATAACCATGGCTAAACAGTATGGATTTCTTATCGATATGCAGAACTGCTATGGCTGTAAGACCTGCAGTATGGCCTGTAAATCGGAAAATATGACGCCGCTTGGCGTGCTATGGCGCCGGGTACGTGAGCGTTGTACCGATGAGCCCAATACTCAAGCATTTATCAGTATGTCATGCAATCACTGCGACGATCCTCAGTGTATGAAAGTGTGCCCTGCCGGAACCTATACCAAACGGGCTGACGGTATTGTTGTCCAGGACCATGACCGTTGTATTGGTTGCCGAATGTGTATTATGGCCTGCCCCTGGAGTGCGCCAGTTTATGATGCGCAAGAGGGGAAAACCAGTAAATGTAATCTGTGTGCAGAACGACTGGATGAAGGGTTGCAACCACGCTGTGTGGAATCTTGTCCTGCGAGTGTATTACGGTTTGGTGATATAGACGAACTTCGCAAAGAACATACAACACAGTGGACGGTACTGGAGAAGCGTTACAATCTGCCAGATCACAATATTAGTAAGCCCAATATTGTGATTATTGCGCCACGGGACTGAGGAGAGAGAAATGGAACACTATGAATTGCCATTGGTCTTTTTTACGGTCTTCGCTCAATGGGGGATTGGCGGTGTTCTGGCACTAACATTGTGTCAGAATTTTGGCACGCTGAAATTCAATGCTGAACAATATCGTCGGCTGGCGTTGTTATTTTGGGTCATCACTGTGCTGGGTTCTTTGGCATCCCTTGTACACTTGGGAACACCTACTGGCGCATACCGTTCAATAGCTGGGTTGGGAATATCCTGGTTGAGCCGGGAAGTGGTGGCATTTATCGTATTGAATGCCGTAATATTTTGTTGGCTAGCGCTATGCTGGCTCAAGCCTGGGCACCCGGGAGTGAATCTTCTGGGGGGCGTAACGGCGCTTGTTGGCCTGGTGTCAATTTTTGTGACGTCTCAGGTCTATTACCAAATGGCACTACACCCGCTTTGGCATACTCTAGCCACGCCGCTTGGCTTTCTGGCAACGGCGGTGTTGCTTGGTTTTATGAGCGTGGCGGTGGCGTGCGGTTATTGGTATAAATCCTCTTCAAAGGTATGCAATGCGGGGATTATAATTGGAATCGTGTTGTCCACGAGTGGGTTGTGGTTCCGCTATCATATCCCTGGCGCTGATGCGTCAAGCCCTCTGCTTTGGTGGCAGTTATTTGCCAGTATTTGCGTTGCTATATGGGGAATATCGCGCCTGAACTATGGTACACAGAGCTGGGCGTGGGTGGCGTTAATTGCGACGGGAGAGTTGGCGGGAAGAATGCTGTTTTACAGTAATGTCATGAGCGGGGCGCCCTGGTTCTAAATCTTTTGCCGGATGGCAGCAACCATCCGGCAAGCTCACTTACTCGTAGTAGTTATAGATTCCCGCTGCCATCACCAGTTGTGATGCAACTTCGTAAGCCTTTTCACGACTGACCAGAAGATCAATGATTTTCAAACCGAAATCGATGGAGGTTCCCGGTCCCTGGCTGGTTAACAGGTTAACGCGCGGATCCCACACGACGCGTTTGTCCTGCCATTGATCGGCGGGGATCTTGTCTTTTAGCGCCGGAAAACCGGTCATGTTACCGATGGGAAAAATGCCGTGCGGGACGAGGACTGTGGCGGCAGCGGCGCAGATTGCCGCGACAATGCGTCCGGAGCGATGAAACTGCTTCACGGTTTCGACCAGCAGAGGGCTGTCGCGAAAACACTCGGCGCCTTTAATACCGCCCGGCAGTACGATAATGTCGAAATCGCCGTCGGCAACGTCGACTAATGGCGCATCCGCCAGCAGTTTCACACCGCGCGAGCACACGATCGTCAGGTTGCCATCGCTGGCGACGCTGGCGGTTGTGACCTTAATTCCGCCGCGAACCAGTAGATCGATAGTAGTAACCGCTTCGGTTTCTTCACTACCAGGGGCGAGACATACCAGTGCTTGAGCGCTCATACTCACTTTCCTTTCTTTTAACCATTTCAAACAGGCGGGCATTTTCCGGAACGGCGATGCCGTGCGCGCGTGCACGTTTTAACAAATAACCGGTAATGTAGTCGATCTCGGTATGACGCATGGCGCGAATGTCCTGCAGCATAGATGAGATATTTTCCGCCGTACTGTCAATCACTTGCTCGACATAATAGCGTAAATCATCCGCTGATGTGTGGTGGCCTTCGCGTTCGATGACCGCTGCCACTTCCTCGCAGATGAGCGCTATTTTTTCAGGATGATGGCGTAACTCGCCGTTTGGGCAATCCCATAATGCGGTCAGCGGGTTAATGACGCAGTTGACGGCCAGCTTGCGCCACAGCTCGGCGCGAATGGTGTTGTGCCAGGCGACGTCCGGCAGCACCTCTTGCAGGGTTTCAGCCAGATAGCTGAAATCGCCGTCTTGCTCACGCGCCGGCCCAATACGCGTTGTTCCCTGAGCGACATGAATGATGACGTTCCCGTCACGGCGTGCCGCGTGAGTGGTGGTGCCCATCAGCAGGGGTTGTTTAATGTTATGTAACTCTTCAATCGTCCCCATGCCGTTGTGAATTAACAGAATGGGCGTGGTTTCGGGCAGAATTGCGGCCAGGCCTTTTACCGCATCAGAAACCTGCCAGGCTTTCAGGGTGACCAGCAGCAGGTCGCTTTTTGCCAAAAAGTCGGGGTCGTTTGCCGTCAGGGATTCATTAAAAACTGACCCATCCGTGTCGATCAGGTTTACGCTGCAGTAGGGTTGCGGTACGCGCAGCCACCCTTGCACCTCATGTCCATGTTTGCACAGCGCTGTAAGCCATAGCTGTCCTAACGCTCCACATCCCAGTACGGTAATTTTCATTCTTCCTCCTCACCTGCAACAGCACCAGGTGTTAATCCATATCGACCGCACCCCATTATTGTTCGCAGATGTCACTACCACGTACAATGAAAGGATACAGCCTAGTATAGCGCTGTCTGTTGAGTAACTTTGCAGGTATTATGCTTCGCATCAAAAATGAAGGGAGAGGAAAAGATGCCATCTTTCGATATTGTCTCTGAAGTTGATCTTCAGGAAGCCCGTAACGCGGTGGATAACGCCAGCCGTGAAGTCGAGTCACGCTTTGATTTTCGTGGCGTTGAAGCCACTTTTGAGCTGAATGAGTCAAATAAGACGATTAAGGTGCTGAGCGAGTCTGATTTTCAGGTTAATCAGCTGCTGGATATTTTGCGTGCCAAGCTGCTGAAACGCGGTATTGAAGGCACCTCGCTGGACGTACCAGAAACTTTCGTGCACAGCGGTAAAACCTGGTTTGTTGAAGCTAAGCTGAAGCAGGGCATTGAAAGCGCGGTGCAAAAGAAAATCGTTAAGCTGATCAAAGACAGCAAGCTGAAGGTGCAGGCGCAGATTCAGGGTGAAGAAATTCGTGTGACCGGTAAGGCGCGTGACGATCTGCAATCCGTCATGGCGTTGGTTCGCGGTGGTGATCTCGGCCAGCCGTTCCAGTTTAAAAACTTCCGCGATTAAGTCGTAATGCCTGAGCCGGCCTACAGGTCGCACACGCTATTTGTAGGCCGGATAAGACGATAGTCGCCATCCGGCAATCTTCACGCCTAGCTTATGGCCTGCTCAACCTCAAATCGATTGGTGACTTTGCTGTCGATTTTCACGTAGGCCGAATGCTCCTTCGCCACAATTAACACTTCGCTTATCCCTTCTTTCGCCAGCAGACGCTGCTTCAACGTGTCATCCGCGGCAATCTCTGGTGGGATTTCCACGCGCAGGCTGCTGACGTACGGCGGTTCTTTCATTGTGCTTGCCACCAGTAACCAAATGGCTGCCAGCAGCGCGCCAGCCAGGAATACGGCCTGACCATCAAACATTTCGACCACCCAACCACCGAGTGAACCGCCAATCGCCACGCCAAGAAACTGGCTGGTGGAGTAAACGCCCATCGCCGTGCCTTTATAACCTGCAGGTGATTCTTTGCTGATAAGCGAGGGGAGAAGGGCTTCCATCAGGTTAAAGGCGAGGAAGAAGATCTGCACGCCCGCAATCAGACCCCAGAAACGAATGTTAGCGCTCCACAATACAATCTCTGCAATAAGGATCAGTAACACGCAGGCGAGGAATACGCGTTTCATCTTGCGCTTCACTTCGGCGTAAATGATGAACGGCACCACGGAAACAAAGGACAGCAGCATCGTCACCAGATAAATTTTCCAGTGTTCTGCGGCGGGGAAACCGGCTTTCGCCAGTTGTCCTGGTAACGCGACGAAAGTGGACATCAGCAAAATGTGCAGGCACATGATGCCAAAATTAAGCTTCAGCAGTTTGGGCTCCGCCAGCACTTTGCTGAAGCTATCTTTTACCATGCCCGATTCACGGTTTAGTACGTGGCTGGTGCTATTGGGAACGACCCAAATGGTCAGCACGATACCCGTGGTGGCAAGGGCGGCAATCATCCAGAACAGCGCGTGGAGCCCCAGCGCATGGGTAACGATTGGCCCCAGCACCATCGCAATGGCAAAGGTGATACCAAAGCTGACGCCGATAAACGCCATCGCTTTGGTGCGGTTTTGCTCGCGGGTTAAGTCGGAAAGCAGCGCCATCACGGCGGCGGCAATCGCGCCAGAGCCTTGTAGGGCGCGGCCAAGAATTATTCCCCAGATTGAATCGGAGAGCGCGGCAATCACGCTGCCGAGAACGAAAACCGCCAGTCCGCCGACAATAAGCGGCTTACGACCAATGCGGTCAGAGAGCAGACCAAAGGGGATCTGGAAGACTGCCTGTGCCAGGCCGTAAATGCCGATGGCAAGGCCTATCAGCGCTTCACTGGCGCCCTGTAGCGCCATACCGTACGTGGTCAGAACCGGCAGAACCATAAACATGCCAAGCATGCGCAACGAGAATACGGTCCCTAAACCCCAGGTGGCGCGCAACTCACCGGGCGTCATTTTGTAATCGTTCATTCCCACCTCTGTATTAATTTCGCGCCTAGTGTAAAGCGGGGAAGGAGTGCGGTAAACCTCTACGATATGTGGAATTGTGTAGCGCGGAAACTTAAATAGTTACAGTTGCAACTAATTTACTTGCGATAATTACAGGTGTAGTCTTTTTGTGGTTATTTCTAATGGAAAGAGGGAAAAGGAAAATGGTATTTCGTAATAAATATCACCAATTGATTCAGGCTGATGACGGTATTCAATGGACATCATTCTAATGAGTATTCAAGACGATGTGTTAAAGCTTTTCAGGGAAGAAATACCCGGGTATTTGGATGAAAACTGGAAAGAGGTTCCTTTAGAACTCGACTCAGAACTATTTGATGTCCCCGGTGATGACCTCCACAGTGCTCTGACTCGATATGAGAAAGAGTTTAAAGTCGATTTATCATGTGTGAACTGGAAACCGTATTATCCGTGGCACAATTTGCCACTATTCACTAGATGGTTCAAAGCTAAATGGGAAGAAGTAGAAGGCACACGTTTACCTTTAACCGTAAGGATGTTTGCGGAGTCAGCAGAGGCGGGGAAATGGTTGTTTGAGATCTGGCCTGATGAACAAAAAGACGAGACCTGACGCTGTCAAAATCGGGTAGTAAATAAAAAGGATGCCGAAGTACCCTTTTAGCATTCGCTGAATTTACCCAACCAAGGTCAACAGGGTGTATGAATAATACATCATAAAGTCTAATGATATCATGATATTAGTACGACTAAAGATCGCATACAGTGGACATCTTTCTGATGAGAAATTATGAAGCTGAAGTTATTGAGTACATCATGAAGAATTACCCAATCAGGGAACGCTGGTTTAGACCTGGTCTTAGGCAGGTTACTAAAGAATGGACTCTGGAGGATGATTTTCAGTTTGTTCCGGAAGATGCATATGATTTTTTAGCTGATTTATTTGAACATTTTGATATTGAATATTCGAATTTTGATGGGAGGAATTATATTGAACAAGAATACCCTTTCTGGAAAAAAGAGCCTCCCGATATTGAGTTAAAACCTCTGACAGTTGGGATGATTATTGAGTCAGCAAAGGCCGGGAAATGGCTATATGATTGAATAGCTTTCTTGCCAATAAAAAGGGTGCCGAAGCACCCTTTTCGTATCAGCAGATTTTACCAGACGTAAGTCAGCAGGTTCTGCGAGTTTGGCACCATAAAGTCGACGGACATCATCACGGAAAGCGCGGTAATGGCGATGATGGAGAAGCCGAACAGCTTGCGCGCCCAGACTTTGTCATCTTCCACTTTATAACCGCGCAGCGCCATGCCCAACCACCAGACGCTCACCGCCGCAGCAACAATCAGGTATTTATAACCTGCATAGCCGCCCAGGGTTAGCATCAGCGTGGCGATAGCAAATGCCACGATGTACAGCGTGATATGGTTTTTCGCGACTGAAATACCTTTCACCACCGGCAGTACCGGGATGTTGGCAGCCTGATAATCCTTAAAGCGGAAAATCGCAATCGCGTAAGAGTGCGGCATCTGCCACAGGCTGAAAATAGCCAGCAGAATCAGCGCACCGCTATCGAACTCACCGGTTACGGCGCAGTAGCCAATCACCGGTGGTGCTGCGCCGGAGAGTGAGCCAATCAGCGTGCCATAAACGGAATGGCGCTTCATGTACAGGCTATAAACGCCCACATAGACCACGAAGCCCATTACCCCCAGCCAGCAGGCCAGTGGGTTCGCGCCAAACCACAGCAGCATAAAGCCAGCAATACCCAGCAGGGTGGCGTATACCAGCGAGACCGCAGGGGAAATCAGACCTTTAACCAGCACGCGGTTTTTGGTCCTCTCCATCTTCCTGTCGATATCCCTGTCGATGTAGTTGTTAAATACACAACCCGACGCCACAACCAGTGACACCCCAACCAGCGTGTAGATAAACAGGGGATAATCAATGCTGCCTTTCGAGGCCAGCAGGAACCCCCCAATCACCGAGATCAGGTTGCCAAAGATGATGCCTGGTTTCGTTACTTGCAGGTATTGCTTAAACATCATAATCGCCGCTCTTAGTGCATCATCATGTTGTAGTTAAGGTTCCACATAATCCAGATGGAGCCCACAACCAGGATGGCGATGATTAGCACAGTAAAGACAAAGGCCGTCATGTTCCAACCTTCATCAGATTTGCTATTCATGTGCAGGAAGCACACCAGGTGCACCAGAATCTGTACCACTGCCATTGCCAGAATAGTTCCCAGAATGACGGCCGGAGAGGCAGAACCTGTCATCACCATCCAGAACGGAATGACCGTCAGGATGATCGACAGGATAAAACCTGTCATGTAGGTTTTTACGCTGCCATGGGATGCGCCGCCGCTCTCGTTAGCATGACTCATTACATCGCCCCCATCAGATAAACAACAGTGAACACACAGATCCATACCACATCCAGGAAGTGCCAGAACAGGCTCAGGCACATGATGCGGGTACGGTTAGTACTGGTCAGGCCGCGACGAGCCACCTGCACCATCAGCACCGCCATCCAGATAAGACCGGAGGTGACGTGCAGACCGTGCGTGCCGACCAGCGCGAAGAACGCAGACAGGAAGCCGCTGCGATCCGGGCCCATACCGTTAACAATCAGGTGATGGAATTCATAGAGTTCCATCCCGATGAATCCGGCACCGAACAAGAAGGTCAACGCCAGCCAGGAAATAACCTGGCTCTTGTTGTTCTTGTACATAGCGATAGCCGCCATGCCGTAAGTAATGGAGCTGAATAACAGCAGGAATGTTTCAACCAGAACGAACGGCAGTTCAAAAATGTCCTTACCTGTTGGGCCACCTGCGGTGCCGTTCACCAGAACGGCATAGGTTGCAAACAGAATAGAGAACAGAATGCAGTCGCTCATCAGGTAGATCCAAAATCCGAAGATCTTGGTCTGGCCTGCATCGTGGTGCCCGTGTTCGTGCGCGTGGGCAGTCGCGTGCGTTAAAGTATCAGTTGCCATTTTTCAGCCCTGCCTTAGTAATCTCATCGAAATGCTGGTTTTCCAGTTTTTCGACTTCCGGGACCGGCACGTAGTAATCCACGTCTTCATCAAAGCTTTTCACAATCCAGCTGATGATCATGCCTGCGAAGCTTGCAATCGCCAGCCACCAGATATGCCAGATCATGGCGAAACCAAACAGTGTCGCGAAGGCGGTAATGACGATACCGGCACCGCTGTTCTTCGGCATATGAATTTCTTCATAGTGCGCAGGCTGCTTGTACGCTTCACCTTTTTCTTTCATTTCCCAGAAGGCATCACGCTCGTGAACGTGCGGCACAACGGCAAAGTTGTAGAACGGAGGTGGGGAAGAGGTTGCCCACTCCAGCGTACGGCCACCCCATGGGTCACCGGTCAGGTCACGGTTCTGCTCGCGGTCGCGAATAGAAACGTAAATCTGAATCAGCTGGCACAGGATACCCAGTGCAATCAGTGCAGCACCGCAGGCGGCAACGACCAGCATTGGATGGAACTGAGGGTCAATCTGCTGGCTGAGACGACGGGTCATCCCCATGAAGCCCAGCACGTACAGCGGCATAAATGCCACGAAGAAGCCGATGATCCAGAACCAGAACGCGCGTTTACCCCAGGTTTCGTTCAGCGTGAAGCCAAACGCCTTTGGCCACCAGTAGGTCATACCTGCGAAGCAGCCAAATACGACGCCGCCGATGATAACGTTATGGAAGTGCGCAATCAGGAACAGACTATTGTGCAGTACGAAGTCCGCACCCGGCACCGCCAGCAGTACGCCGGTCATACCGCCGACTGAGAAGGTCACGATAAAGCCAATCGTCCACAGCATCGCTGAGTGGAATACGATACGGCCCTGATACATGGTGAACAGCCAGTTGAAGATCTTCACCCCGGTCGGGATGGCGATAATCATGGTGGTAATACCGAAGAAGGCGTTTACGTTAGCGCCTGCACCCATGGTGAAGAAGTGGTGCAGCCAAACAACGAACGACAGAACGGTGATACACACGGTTGCCCACACCAGCGAGGTGTAACCAAACAGGCGTTTACGCGAGAAGGTTGCAGCGATTTCGGAGAATACCCCGAAGACCGGCAGAACCAGAATGTACACTTCCGGATGGCCCCAGGCCCAAATCAGGTTGATGTACATCATCATGTTGCCGCCCATATCGTTGGTAAAGAAATGGGTGCCCAGATAGCGATCCAGGGTCAGCAACGCGACGGTGACAGTCAGGATTGGGAAAGAAGCGATAATCAGGATGTTCGCACACAGAGACGCCCAACTGAATACCGGCATCTTGAACATGGTCATACCTGGCGCACGCATCTTAATGATGGTCACAAAGAAGTTGATACCGGTCAGCGTTGTACCAATACCGGACAACTGGACTGCCCATATCCAATAATCGACCCCGACGCTTGGACTGTACTCTATTCCCGAGAGCGGCGGATACGCCAGCCAACCGGTCTGAGCAAATTCACCTACGCCCAGAGACAGGTTAACCAGGATTACGCCGACAACGGTGAACCAGAAGCTCAGGTTGTTCAGGAATGGGAACGCAACGTCACGTGCGCCGATCTGCAGCGGAACCACCAGGTTCATCAGACCGATAACAAATGGCATTGCCACGAAGAAGATCATGATCACGCCGTGAGCCGTGAAGATCTGGTCGTAGTGGTGAGGAGGCAGGAAGCCCGCTTCACCTGCAGAAGCCAGCGCTTGCTGACTACGCATCATGATGGCGTCGGCAAAGCCACGAATCAACATGACGATTGCGACGATGACATACATGATGCCAAGGCGTTTGTGGTCAACCGAAGTCAGCCACTCTTTCCACAGGTAGGTCCACTTACCGAAGTAAGTGATTAGGCCCAGTAAGGCCGCACCACCGATGATAATGGCAGCGATCGTAACCATGACAATGGGTTCATGGAACGGCACTGCATCCAGCGTCAATTTTCCGAACATCGTATTCTTCCTCGGCCCCTTAGTGAGCGGATTCCGCGTGGCTCATGTCCATGCCTTCCATGCCTTCGTGTGCGTTGTGCTCACCTTCGGGTTGGGTCATGTCCATGCTCTTACCGTGAGCCATAAATTTGTTAATAACGTCTTTAAACAAATCGGGTTTCACGTTGGAGAAGTATTCCACCTGGTTGTATTCGCTTGGCACAGCCACTTTCTCGAACGCAGCCATGTCGCTCATGGTGTTCGTGGACTGTTTAGCTTTAGCAACCCATTGGTCGAATTCGGCGCGGTCCTTTGTTGCGATAGCCTTGAACTTCATGCCGGAGAAGCCTGGTCCGCTATAGCTTGCGGAGATACCATCATAAGTACCGACTTCGTTGGCGATCAGATGCAGTCGAGTCTGCATACCGGCCATGGCATAAATCTGGCTACCCAGACGCGGGATAAAGAAGGAGTTCATCACGGAGTTGGATGTCACTTTGAACTCAACCGGAGTATTCGCCGGGAAGGCGATTTCATTCACGGTAGCGATACCCTGTTCCGGATAGATGAAGAACCATTTCCAGTCCATGGAAACCACTTCGATGGTAATGGGCTTCTCGTCATGCGCCAGCGGTTTGCTTGGCTCAAGAGCGTGAGTGGTTTTCCAGGTCAGTACGGCAAGGAAAATGATGATTAAGATCGGCACCGTCCAGACCACAGCTTCCACTTTATTGGAGTGTGACCAGTTCGGGCTGTACTTCGCATCTTTATTGCTTGCACGATACTTCCAGGCAAAACCAACAGCCATCAAGATGGCAGGAATAACGACAATCAACATCAGGCCAAATGCCGTCAGTATCAGTGAACGTTGTTCCAGTCCAATCTGTCCTTTAGGGTCAAGCAGCGCAGAATTACAGCCACTGAGTAACGCAGTGCCTGCAATTAATGACAACCATCCCAAACTTTTATTGTATTTCCTGAGTCTCATTTAACGACCTCAATTCCACGGGACCGGGTGGCGTTTAAAGTGTGAGGGCATTTTACGGGAAGGTTACATTACTGTAAACATCCTTGGATCTGTGTTACTGGGTTCTGCCGTGCATGTCACATATGTTGCAATATATGTCGCTTTGACTTTAAGAACCTGTTGCGACATCACGTTATAACGAAAGCAGGCAGACGGGGGACAGGCTGAGGGCAATTGGTATAACCAATACTAAAATAAAACAATTGTTTAACAATAAAAAGACAAATGATGAACAAAAAATAAATCTGATTCGGCTGAATCGAGTAAGGAAAATAGAATTTATAAAAGGAGTCAATAATTTCCAAATTCTATGGCGCACAAAACAACAAATATTATTTTCATTAACTGCTGTTTATTTGGCCGTTATAATTACGCAAGGTGATTACAACGGCCAAATTAATGTGAAAAATTACATCAGACGTGTTTTTCGTAGTGCAAGATAGTCCAGTAACCCACCAAATACGACGCCACAGATGACGACCGCGACTGAGACTTCAAGCAGCCCCGCCAGGAAAGAGAAGTTGGTGTAATCCAGCGCGTTCATGGTGAGCAGCAACAGCCAAACAGCCAGCAAACAGCAGCCCGCTACTAGCGTCATCAAAGCCAGATTGTATGCCCCACGGAACTCTGTGCGTGGAATAAAACTCTCATTTTGCCAGCTATGTTCCAGCGTCTGGCGGCAAACCAGCAGCAGCAGGAGTCCAGGGATCGCGGCAAACACGGAAAACAGATAAAACGTTGGCCATCCGTGCGCTTCGACGAACCAACCTGCCACTGGGCCCACATAGACGCGACCAACAGCCGAAAGGGCAGAGAGCAGGGCAAACTGGGTTGCGGAGAACGATTTATTACACAGCGTCATTAATAAGGCGACAAACGCCGCCGTGCCCATCCCGCCACACAGGTTTTCAAAGAAGACGGCGGCCGCCATACTGAACATGTGTTTGTCAGTGATGGACAGTAGCCAGTAACCTGCATTTGACGCCCCCTGTAGGATGCCGAATATCAGCAATGCGCGGAACAGCGAAAGGCGCTGCATTAGGATCCCGCCATAGAGTGCGCCAACGATGGTTGCCAGCAGCCCCAGCGTTTTATTCACCACGCCGACTTCACCCGCATCAAATCCGACGCCGCGGATCAAAAAGGTGGTGGTCAGGCTCATAGCGAAGGCATCACCGAGCTTATACAGCACAATGAGCAGCAAAATCAGCCAGGCGTTGTTACGACCAAAAAAGTCACGCAGCGGCGCAGCAACCGCTTGTTCCAATGTTTTAGGCACTGGAATGGTGTCAGTGGGTTCGGGCGCTAACAGGGTGGCGATAATGCAGGGAATCAGTAGCGCGGCCATCAGCCAGTACATACCTTGCCAGCCGAGCCAGCGGTCGGCCATCCACAGTGCCAGCCCGCCGGAAACCAGCATCCCTAAACGATAGCCCAGCACGCTGATTGCTGCACCGGTACCGCGTTCTTCTGCCGGTAAAACGTCTGTTTTCCAGGCGTCAAAAACAATATCCTGCGACGCCGAACAAAATGCGATCACCACTGCGAGTGCCGCCATCCAGCGTAACTGCGTTCCAGGTTCCAGAAAACCCATCGCGGCGATGGATATAAGAAGCAATACCTGGGTAGTCAACAGCCAACCGCGACGACGACCTAAAAACGGTGGGGTATAGCGGTCCATTACCGGGGACCAGAGAAACTTAAATACGTAGGCCTGGCCGACCAGAGAAAAGAAACCGATAGTTTTCAGATCGATATTTTCGACCGTCATCCACGCCTGAAGCGTACCGGAGGTCAGGGCGAGCGGTAAACCGGAAGCAAAACCTAACATCAGCAGAATCGCTGATTTTGGTTGCTGAAAAATACGTAAATAGTGATTGGACATGGGCATTAAAAGCTGACCCGGCGAAATGCCGGGTCAGGGGGCTTAAATTAGCGAGCGTTCTGTTTGATGAAATCGTGAACGCTGGTGTCCTGGGACATATCAGCGATGGTGTCGGTCAAGACGCTGTTAACGGCATCAGCAATATTTTTGTTAGAGGCCTGGAATGCGCCTTCAACAGAGTAGCTTGCACGGTAGTTTTTGGTCATCTTGTTACCGTTGGCAGCCGTTGCAATAATGGCGATGTCTGCTTTGGTGGCGATGTTATAGCGCACGCTACCCTGAGACACGTCAGCGTAAAGCTGGCTTACGATGATTTGCAGGTTAACTGCACCGTTTGGACCCACCATATAACCGCGTGCAGTCATCTGTTTTTCCAGCACTTCTTGCAGCAGGAAGCGCAGATCGCGGGACGCGGTCAGAGTAACCAGTTGATTGTCGCGGGTGACTTTTGCCAGTGCCTGATCCTGACGCTGGTCGGCACCGTTGATGCTGACAGTCACGCCCATCAGACTCGGATCCTGCTGTGGCAGGGTAATTTTCGGCGATACGTTGATGGTAGTGGGCGGAGTTGCGCAGCCAGCCAACATAAACAGCGCGACTAAAGGAAAGAGGATTTTTTTAAACATGCCAGGGCTCTCAGCGAATCTAAATTGTATGGTTAGAGAAAATTCCCGCCATCATAACATCGCCAACGATGAGGGGAAGTGGGTAACGCATGTAAATTCATCATGTTGTTCGTTTTATGATTTTGTAGAGACCATAAACGGACTTTTTGCAATAAATCGAAGTGAGGATTCAGTAAACTTCATTCGTTTGGGTGAGAAAATCAGACAAGCGCTAATTTTTTGTTGCTAAGGTGTAATGAAAACGGTAAAAGCGGCTAGTATTTAAAGGGATGGGTGACATCTCAGCGTTGTCGGAGGAAAAATTTCATGATGATTCGTGAGCAAATAGAAGAAAAATTAAGGGCAGCGTTCCAACCCGTGTTCCTCGAAGTTGTGGATGAAAGCTATCGTCACAATGTCCCGGCAGGTTCTGAAAGCCACTTTAAGGTTGTGCTGGTCAGCGATCGCTTTACAGGTGAACGTTTTCTTAATCGTCATCGGATGATTTACAGCACGTTAACGGCGGAGCTTTCCACAACCGTTCATGCCCTTGCCCTGCATACCTACACTATTAAGGAGTGGGAAGCATTGCAGGATACAATTTTTGCATCGCCTCCGTGTCGTGGGGCGGGAAGCATCGCGTAAAAACGGATTTGCAACAACCGACGCTTTTCCAGTATGTTGCTACAGAATATGTGAAAACGGCCTACGGGCCGTTTTGTTTTGTCTGAATTCTGCGTAGGTCGTCCAGTATTCAGACAAAAATTAGCCGGGAATTGTGAAAAAAGCCGCAGCAACGCGCAATAACCGTTCTCGACTCATAAAAGTGATGCCGCTATAATGCGCGTCTTATTTTTCGGAATGTCTTCGGGATGATTCTGACGACAGGGAATGTGATTGATTATGAGAACATCCCAGTTCCGCGAAGCCAACAACCTGTGCTTGCGGAGAAGAGTTGACCGAGCACTGTGATTTTTTGAGGTAACAAGATGCAAGTTTCAGTTGAAACCACTCAAGGCCTTGGCCGCCGTGTAACGATTACTATCGCTGCTGACAGCATCGAGACCGCTGTGAAAAGCGAGCTGGTCAACGTAGCGAAGAAAGTGCGAATTGACGGTTTCCGCAAAGGAAAAGTACCGATGAATGTTGTTGCTCAGCGTTATGGCGCGTCTGTTCGCCAGGACGTTCTGGGCGACCTGATGAGCCGCAACTTCGTTGACGCGATCATCAAAGAAAAAATCAATCCGGCTGGCGCACCGAACTACGTTCCGGGCGAATACAAACTGGGTGAAGATTTTACTTACGCGGTAGAGTTCGAAGTTTACCCGGAAGTTGAGCTGACTGGCCTGGAAGCAATCGAAGTTGAAAAACCGGTTGTTGAAGTTACTGACGCTGACGTTGACGTGATGCTGGACACCCTGCGTAAGCAGCAGGCAACCTGGAAAGACAAAGACGGCGCTGCTGATGCAGAAGACCGTGTAACCATCGACTTCACCGGCTCTGTAGACGGCGAAGAGTTCGAAGGCGGCAAAGCGTCTGACTTCGTACTGGCGATGGGCCAGGGTCGTATGATCCCGGGCTTTGAAGAAGGCGTTAAAGGCCACAAAGCTGGCGAAGAGTTCACCATCGATGTGACCTTCCCGGAAGAGTACCACGCTGAAAACCTGAAAGGTAAAGCCGCTAAATTCGTTATCAACCTGAAGAAAGTTGAAGAACGTGAACTGCCGGAACTGACCGAAGAATTCATCAAACGTTTCGGCGTTGAAGATGGTTCCGTAGCAGGCCTGCGCGCTGAAGTGCGTAAAAACATGGAGCGTGAGCTGAAAGGTGCTGTACGTAACCGTGTTAAGTCTCAGGCGATCGAAGGTCTGGTTAAAGCCAACGACATCGACGTTCCTGCTGCACTGATCGACAGCGAAATCGACGTTCTGCGTCGTCAGGCTGCACAGCGTTTCGGTGGCAACGAGAAGCAAGCTCTGGAACTGCCGCGTGAACTGTTCGAAGAACAGGCTAAGCGTCGCGTAGTTGTTGGTCTGCTGCTGGGCGAAGTGATTCGTACCAACGAACTGAAAGCTGACGAAGATCGCGTAAAAGGCCTGATCGAAGAAATGGCTTCTGCTTACGAAGATCCGAAAGAAGTTGTTGAGTTCTACAGCAAAAACAAAGAGCTGATGGACAACATGCGTAACGTCGCTCTGGAAGAGCAGGCTGTTGAAGCCGTTCTGGCGAAAGCGAAAGTGACTGAAAAAGCCACTTCCTTCAACGAACTGATGAACCAGCAGGCGTAATTCGTCGCTTTTTTAGCACGAATTTCATACGCAAGCCCGTCACCTTTTGGTGGCGGGCTTTTTTTTGTCACGCATTTTGCATGGGAAGGGTGCGAAAACAGCGTTTCAGTGTTAGCGTTACAACAAAAGATTGTTATGCTTGAATTATGGCGATGTCGTACCCATTACTGAGGGACTAGCTGATAATCCGTCCATAAGGTTACAATCAGCACAGCAGGTTTTTTCAAATTTTATCCAGGAGACGGAAATGTCATACAGCGGCGAACGAGATAACTTTGCACCCCATATGGCGCTGGTGCCGATGGTCATTGAACAGACCTCACGTGGTGAGCGCTCTTTTGATATCTATTCTCGTCTACTTAAGGAACGCGTCATTTTTCTGACCGGCCAGGTCGAAGACCATATGGCTAACCTGATCGTGGCGCAGATGCTGTTCCTGGAAGCAGAAAACCCGGAAAAAGATATCTACCTGTATATTAACTCCCCTGGTGGTGTGATTACTGCAGGGATGTCTATCTATGACACCATGCAGTTTATTAAGCCGGACGTCAGCACCATTTGTATGGGCCAGGCGGCCTCAATGGGCGCGTTCCTGCTGACTGCCGGGGCGAAAGGTAAACGTTTTTGCCTGCCTAACTCTCGCGTCATGATCCACCAGCCTCTGGGCGGCTACCAGGGTCAGGCAACGGATATTGAAATTCATGCCCGTGAAATCCTGAAGGTAAAAGGGCGCATGAACGAACTTATGGCGCATCATACGGGTCAATCTCTTGAGCAGATTGAACGTGATACCGAGCGCGATCGCTTCCTCTCCGCTTCTGAAGCGGTGGAGTACGGTCTGGTCGACTCGATTTTGACCCATCGTAATTAATGCCCAGGGCGCAGGTGTGCCGCTATAATTACCTGGAGCGGCACAACGCTGACTAGCGTCTTGCGCCTGAGAATGGCATTTGCGTCGTCGTGTGCGGCACAAAGAACAAAGAAGAGGTTTTGACCCATGACAGATAAACGCAAAGATGGCTCGGGCAAATTGTTGTACTGCTCTTTTTGCGGCAAAAGCCAGCATGAAGTGCGTAAGCTGATTGCCGGACCATCCGTGTATATCTGCGACGAATGTGTTGATTTATGTAACGACATCATTCGCGAAGAGATTAAGGAAGTAGCACCGCACCGTGAACGCAGTGCGCTGCCGACGCCACATGAAATTCGCAACCACCTGGACGATTACGTTATTGGCCAGGAACAGGCGAAGAAAGTGCTGGCGGTCGCGGTATACAACCATTACAAACGTCTGCGCAACGGCGACACCAGCAATGGCGTCGAGTTGGGTAAAAGTAACATCCTGCTGATTGGCCCGACGGGTTCTGGTAAAACGCTGTTGGCTGAAACGCTGGCGCGTCTGCTGGACGTTCCGTTCACCATGGCCGATGCCACCACCCTGACCGAAGCCGGTTATGTGGGTGAAGATGTTGAAAATATTATTCAGAAGCTGCTGCAGAAGTGCGATTACGACGTGCAGAAAGCGCAGCGCGGTATTGTCTATATCGATGAGATCGACAAGATTTCGCGTAAATCAGACAATCCGTCTATTACGCGTGACGTTTCCGGTGAAGGCGTACAGCAGGCGCTGTTGAAACTGATCGAAGGTACGGTTGCCGCCGTTCCGCCGCAGGGGGGTCGTAAACATCCTCAGCAGGAATTCCTGCAGGTTGATACCTCCAAGATCCTGTTTATCTGCGGTGGGGCATTTGCCGGTCTGGATAAAGTCATTGCTAACCGTGTTGAAACCGGCTCCGGCATTGGTTTTGGCGCAACGGTAAAAGCGCAGTCTGACAAAGCCAGCGAAGGTGAACTGCTGTCGCAGGTAGAACCGGAAGATCTGATTAAATTTGGTCTGATCCCTGAGTTCATCGGTCGTCTGCCGGTTGTGGCAACCCTGAGCGAACTGAGCGAAGAAGCGCTGATTCAGATCCTGAAAGAGCCGAAAAATGCCCTGACCAAGCAGTATCAGGCGCTGTTCAATCTTGAAGGTGTGGATCTGGAATTCCGCGAGGAAGCGCTGGATGCTATCGCCAGGAAAGCGATGATTCGTAAAACCGGTGCGCGTGGTTTGCGTTCTATCGTCGAAGCCGCGCTGCTCGACACCATGTACGATCTTCCTTCTATGGAAGACGTTGAAAAAGTGGTGATCGACGAGTCGGTGATTGGCGGTCAGAGCAAGCCGTTGCTGATTTACGGTAAGCCGGAAGCACAGCAGGCATCTGGCGAATAATTCATCAATTCATACAGACGTTTAACCAAAAAGGGGGGATTTTATCTCCCCTTTTATTTTTCCGTAAACATGGCGTTGAATGTGTGGGAAACATCCCCATATACTGACATACATGTTAAAGGTGGTGTGGAGCACAGTCGTACCACCTGATTACCTGGCGGAAACTAAACTAAGAGAGAGCTCTATGAATCCTGAGCGTTCTGAACGCATTGAAATCCCCGTATTGCCGTTGCGCGATGTGGTGGTTTATCCGCACATGGTCATACCCTTATTTGTAGGGCGGGAAAAATCTATCCGTTGTCTGGAAGCGGCTATGGACCATGATAAAAAAATCATGCTGGTCGCGCAGAAAGAAGCGTCAACGGATGAGCCGGGTGTAAACGATCTTTTCACCGTCGGGACCGTGGCCTCTATTTTGCAGATGCTGAAACTGCCTGACGGCACCGTAAAAGTGCTGGTCGAGGGGTTACAGCGCGCGCGTATTTCAGCGCTGTCTGACAACGGCGAGCATTTCTCTGCGAAAGCGGAGTACCTTGATTCGCCTGCTATTGATGAGCGCGAACAGGAAGTGCTGGTGCGTACTGCTATCAGCCAGTTCGAAGGCTATATCAAGCTGAATAAGAAAATCCCACCAGAAGTGCTGACGTCGCTGAACAGCATTGACGATCCTGCACGTCTGGCGGACACCATCGCAGCGCACATGCCGCTGAAGCTGGCTGACAAACAGTCCGTGCTGGAGATGTCCGACGTTAACGAACGTCTGGAATATCTGATGGCAATGATGGAATCTGAAATCGATCTGCTGCAGGTTGAGAAACGCATTCGCAACCGCGTGAAAAAGCAGATGGAGAAGTCCCAGCGTGAGTACTATCTGAACGAGCAGATGAAAGCGATTCAGAAAGAGCTCGGCGAGATGGACGATGCACCGGATGAAAACGAAGCGCTGAAGCGTAAGATCGACGCGGCGAAGATGCCGAAAGAGGCAAAAGAGAAAGCGGAAGCAGAGCTGCAGAAGCTGAAAATGATGTCTCCGATGTCGGCGGAAGCGACGGTGGTGCGTGGCTACATCGACTGGATGGTACAGGTTCCGTGGAATGCGCGTAGCAAGGTCAAAAAAGACCTGCGTCAGGCGCAGGAAATCCTCGATACCGACCATTATGGTCTGGAGCGCGTGAAAGACCGTATTCTTGAGTATCTTGCAGTCCAGAGCCGTGTGAACAAAATCAAGGGACCGATCCTGTGTCTGGTTGGACCGCCGGGGGTGGGTAAAACCTCTCTGGGTCAGTCCATCGCGAAAGCGACAGGGCGTAAATACATCCGTATGGCGCTTGGCGGCGTGCGTGATGAGGCTGAAATTCGTGGTCACCGCCGGACCTATATCGGTTCGATGCCGGGCAAACTGATCCAGAAAATGGCCAAAGTGGGCGTTAAAAACCCGCTGTTCCTGCTTGATGAGATCGACAAAATGTCTTCTGACATGCGTGGCGATCCGGCATCAGCACTGCTTGAGGTATTGGATCCAGAGCAGAACGTGGCGTTCAGCGATCACTACCTGGAAGTGGACTACGACCTCAGCGACGTCATGTTCGTTGCGACGTCGAACTCCATGAACATTCCGGCACCGTTGCTGGATCGTATGGAAGTGATTCGTCTGTCTGGCTATACCGAAGACGAGAAGCTGAACATTGCGAAACGTCATCTGTTGCCAAAACAGATTGAGCGTAATGCGCTGAAAAAAGGCGAACTGACGGTTGATGATAGCGCCATTGTGGGCATCATTCGTTACTACACCCGTGAAGCGGGCGTGCGTAGTCTGGAGCGCGAAATCTCCAAACTGTGCCGCAAAGCAGTTAAGCAATTGTTGCTCGATAAATCACTGAAACACATCGAGATCAATGGCGATAACCTGCACGACTACCTGGGCGTACAGCGCTTTGACTATGGCCGTGCGGATAACGAAAACCGCGTGGGTCAGGTGACCGGTCTGGCGTGGACGGAAGTGGGCGGCGATCTGCTGACCATTGAAACCGCCTGTGTGCCAGGTAAAGGCAAGCTGACTTACACCGGATCGCTCGGCGAAGTGATGCAGGAATCCATTCAGGCAGCACTGACCGTGGTGCGTGCGCGTGCGGAAAAACTGGGTATTAATCCGGACTTTTACGAAAAACGCGACATCCACGTTCACGTACCTGAAGGGGCAACGCCGAAAGATGGTCCAAGTGCGGGTATAGCGATGTGTACCGCGCTGGTTTCTTGTCTGACCGGTAACCCGGTTCGTGCCGATGTGGCGATGACTGGCGAGATCACCCTGCGTGGTCAGGTTCTGCCTATTGGTGGTTTGAAAGAGAAACTGCTGGCGGCGCACCGCGGCGGCATTAAAACGGTCTTAATTCCAGACGAAAACAAACGTGACCTGGAAGAGATTCCGGACAACGTCATTGCCGATCTTAATATTCACCCGGTGAAACGTATTGAGGAAGTTCTGACTCTTGCGTTACAAAATGAACCCTCTGGAATGCAGGTTGTGACGGCAAAATAGTGACCTCGCGCAAAGAGCATTAATAAAAACAGGGCTGGCAGGCCATTTCGGGCTTGCCAGCCTTTTTTTGTATAGCTAATTTAGATAACGGATTGGGCTTGCCATCATTATCGGGTGTTGTAAGGGCATGGCAGGCCTGATATAACTGCTGCGCGGTCGCACTTTGAAGGATTCTGGTGCGATATATATTATAAAGAGGAAGAGAAGAGTGAATAAATCTCAACTGATCGACAAAATTGCTGCAGGGGCTGATATCTCTAAAGCTGCGGCTGGACGTGCGTTAGATGCAATTATTGCTTCTGTTACCGAATCCCTGAAAGAAGGTGATGACGTAGCACTGGTAGGTTTTGGTACTTTTGCCGTTAAAGAGCGTGCTGCCCGTACTGGTCGCAACCCGCAAACAGGTAAAGAGATCACCATCGCCGCGGCTAAAGTACCGGGCTTCCGTGCAGGTAAAGCACTGAAAGACGCGGTAAACTAAGTGATTTCCCCTTTGGGGATGTGACTAAGTACAAGGGCGCATCAACCGATGTGCCTTTTTTATTTCCGATTCCGGTACTTTCTATGCGTTGTGGGCTGACAATTGCCCCTGTTTCTTGTCACAATAGGCCTTTGTGCGCAGCGTTCAGGAAACGCTATGCTGCGTGAAGCATATATACTCAAAATCCTTGCCGCCGTTGTTGTGTCAACGCGCAGGCGGCCTGAAGGGTAACGCGTATAGTCATCTACAGCGGAGTGTGGTTACACCATGATGGACAGCTTACGCACGGCTGCTAACAGTCTCGTGCTCAAGATTATTTTCGGTATCATTATCGTGTCGTTCATTTTGACCGGCGTGAGTGGTTACCTGATTGGCGGGGGCAATAACTACGCCGCCAAAGTGAATGGCCAGGAGATCAGCCGCGGGCAGTTCGAGAATGCGTTCAACAGCGAACGTAACCGCATGCAGCAACAGCTGGGCGATCAATATTCTGAGCTGGCGGCGAACGAAGGTTATATGAAAACGCTGCGTCAGCAGGTGCTGAATCGTCTTGTGGACGAAGCGCTGCTGGATCAGTACTCCCGTGAGCTTAAGCTCAACATTAGCGACGATCAGATTAAGCAGGCTATTTTCGCCACGCCGGCTTTCCAGGTTGACGGTAAATTTGATAACAACCGCTATAACGCGATTGTTAATCAGATGGGCATGACTGCCGATCAGTACGCGCAGGCATTGCGTAACCAGCTCACCACGCAACAGTTGATTAACGGCGTTGCCGGGACCGACTTCATGCTGAAGGGTGAAACGGACGAACTGGCTGCACTGGTTGCACAGCAACGTATCGTGCGTGAAGCGACGATTGATGTTAATGCTCTTGCCGCGAAGCAGTCGGTTACCGACGAAGAAGTGGCTAGTTACTACGAGCAGAATAAAAATCGCTTTATGACGCCGGAACAGTTCCGTGTGAGCTATATCAAGCTGGACGCTGCAGCAATGCAGGAAACCGCCAGCGATGCTGATATTCAGTCTTATTATGACCAGCATCAGGATCAGTTCACTCAGCCGCAGCGTAATCGCTACAGCATCATCCAGACCAAAACGGAAGATGAAGCAAAAGCGGTGCTTGATGCGCTGAACAAAGGCGGTGATTTTGCGACTCTGGCGAAAGAAAAATCTGCTGATATCATCTCTGCCCGTAACGGCGGTGATATGGGTTGGCTGGAAGACTCCACCACCCCAGATGAACTGAAAAATGCCGGTCTGAAAGAAAAAGGCCAGCTGTCAGGTGTGATTAAGTCTTCCGTTGGTTTCCTCGTGGCGCGTCTTGACGACGTACAGCCTGCGCAGGTTAAACCGCTGAGCGAAGCTCGTGACGACATTGCGGCGAAAGTGAAGCAGGAAAAAGCGCTGGATGCCTACTATGCGTTGCAGCAGAAAGTCAGCGATGCGGCCAGCAACGATAACGAATCTCTGGCGGGTGCGGAGCAGGCTGCAGGGATGAAAGCGGTTGAAACGGGCTGGTTTAGCCGTGACAGCCTGCCGGAAGAACTGAATTTCAAACCAGTCGCTGACATCATTTTCAATGGTGGTCTGGTTGGCGAAAACGGTACGCCGGGCAGTAACTCCGATATCATCACCGTGGATGGCGATCGCGCGTTTGTGCTGCGTATTAGCGAACACAAAGCCGAAGCCGTGAAGCCACTGGCTGAAGTGAAAGAGCAGGTAACTGCGCTCGTTAAGCACAATAAAGCAGAGCAGCAGGCGAAGCTTGATGCCGATAAACTGCTGGCGGATCTGAAAGCCGGTAAAGGCGATGAAGCGCTGAAAGCTGCGGGGCTGCGCTTTGGCGAGGCAAAAACGCTGAGCCGCACGGGCCAGGATCCGTTGAGTCAGGCGGCCTTTGGCCTGAGCCTGCCTGCGAAAGACAAACCGAGCTACGGTGTTGCGAACGATATGCAGGGTAACGTTGTACTGCTGGCGCTGGACGAAGTAAAAGCAGGCTCTATGCCAGAAGCACAGAAAAAAGCGATGGTTCAGGGGATTACTCAGAACAACGCGCAGATTGTCTTCGAAGCGCTGATGAGCAACCTGCGTAAAGCCGCAAAAATTAAAATCGGTGATGCGCTGGAACAGCAGCAATAACCGAGGCAGTTCGCAAAAAATTGCAAAAAGTTGTATCTACCAAAGGCCGCTTTCGCGGCCTTTTCCATTTCTGATATTTGCCATTTGTCTGCCGTTCATCCCCCCGCTATCGTGATTCCACTGTTAACAAACAAGGAGAAAACAGTATGAAACATGGAATCAAAGCCCTGCTTATCACTCTTTCATTGACCTGCGCCGGCATGGCCCAAACTGCGTTGGCGGCTGAGCCTGTCGCCAAAAGCCAGGCGACACAAACCAAAGCGGAAAACTCAGGGGCGGCACAAAGCAAAGCCACACTGCCCGCTAAAGCAAGCGACGATGAAGGCACCAGGGTAAGCATCAACAGCGCTTCTGCGGAGGATTTAGCGCGAGTCATGAATGGCGTAGGTCTGAAGAAAGCGCAGGCGATTGTCAGCTATCGTGAGGAGTACGGGCCATTTAAAACAGTCGATGATTTAAAGCAGGTGCCGGGGATGGGCAGCTCGCTGGTGGAACGTAATCTGGCAGTTTTAACACTTTAATAACTTGCACAGCGCTGAAAATTTGCCAGACTAGAGAGGTCATACCAGTTATGACCTCTCTACCCTAAAGTATGTTCTTATAAAAACAACGTAAGGTTTCTGCGCTATGCAAACACAAATCAAAGTCCGTGGTTTTCATCTTGATGTCTATCAGCACGTTAACAATGCCCGCTATCTGGAGTTTCTGGAAGAAGCCCGCTGGGATGGTCTGGAAAACAGCGACAGCTTTCAATGGATGACTGCACACCATATCGCGTTTGTGGTTGTTAACATCAATATCAACTACCGCCGTCCTGCCGTGCTGAGCGACCTGCTGACCATTACCAGCCAGGTGCAACAGCTAAATGGTAAAAGCGGGGTGTTAAACCAGACAATTACCCTGGAGCCGGAAGGGCAGGTGGTGGCCGACGCGTTGATTACCTTCGTCTGTATTGATTTGAAAACGCAAAAAGCGCTGCCGCTGGAAGGGGAGTTACGCGAAAAACTGGAGCAGATGGTGCAGTAGCTCAACGTTGCCTGATGGCGCTTCGCTTATCAGGCCTACGGGCGATATTGTGTACGATGAATGCTGTCGGTAGGCCGGATAAGGCGTTTACGCCGCCATCCGGCACTATTCGCACTATTATTTCAGGCCGGTTTTCTGCTTCATTGCCGCCATCACTGCCGGTTTATCCGCCAGATAATGGTTCAGGCCGTTGGCACGCAGATTACACGCCGCACAGTGACCGCAACCGTCACCTTTGATGCCGTTATAGCAGGTTAGTGTTTCTTCGCGTACAAGGTCCAGCTTGCCCCAGTAATCAGCCAGCGCCCAGGTTTCGGCTTTATCGATCCACATCAGTGGGGTTTCAAAGCGAATATCTTTCGCCATTCCCAGACTGACGGCATGGTTCAGGGCTTTGACAAACTCATCGCGACAGTCCGGGTATCCAGAGAAATCCGTTTCACAAACGCCGGTAATGACTGCCTCTGCCTGCACCTGGTACGCGTAAATTGCTGCCAGCGTTAAGAACAGAATATTGCGTCCTGGCACAAAGGTATTGGGAATGCCGTTCGCATCCGGTTCGTAATCGGGTACCGGAATGTTATCGCGGGTCAGGCTGCTGACAGCCAGTTCGCTGAGCAGCGTGACATCAAGCACTTTGTGCGCACGTGCGCCAAGTTTTAAGGCCAGGTCACGTGCGACATCAATCTCAGCGCGATGGCGCTGACCATAATCAAAGGTCACGCAGTGCACTTCATCATACTGATGCAGCGCTTGCGCCAGACAAGTCGTGGAGTCCTGACCTCCACTGAATACAACAACGGCACGTTTCATGGCTTTTCCTGACAAATAACGAAACCCATATGGTAGCGCCTGGGCCTGGTGTCGACCAGCTTCTTCACGCTGAAGGGGGCGGTAGCCAGGCTTCGGTGAACTCAAACCAGCCGCGAGGGTTCAGGCGTACGCCGTTCACCCCTGGTGGCGCGCTGATGCGATAGTGATAATTGAACAGCGGCGTCAGGGTTGCGTCATGCATTAACGTGGCGAAAACCTGCTGTAAAGCCGCATGACGATCGTCCTCATCGGCCTGAATTTGCAAGGCATCCAGCGTGGTCTGCAGATGAGTATATGCGGGTGCATTCAGAACGTGTGACCAGAGTTGATCGCAGCGCAACCACTGTTCGAGAGTATATTCAGGTGCTTCACCAATCAGTCTGTCGCCCATCATCAGGTCGGCCTGGGCCAGGGGATGATTGCCATCCCAGTTTTTAGCATTATGAAAAATAAGCGTTAATTCACAGCCGAGCTGCGCCAGCGCCTGGCGAAGCTGTTCCGCCATAGCATGCAGTTCTACCGGCAGGTGATAAGCCAGCGTCAATTTTTCCGGCAACGCTACTACGTCCAGTTCATCCCATTGTGGGATCGTCCATCCTGGCAGCAGCGCATTGCTTGGCGTGATCAGATTTTCATCCACCTCAAGCGTTTGTAGCAGGGAAGAACGGTGAATGATATTGACCAGCCGACGGGCTTGCTGCGTATTCAGGCGTGCGCTTTTTCTGAGCGTGAGATAACAAAAACCGAGGCTAATCCCGCTGCTCACCTGGCTTAGCATGGGAAGTTCCTCTGGTTTACCTATCGCAATTTGTACCGGATGGCGACAGCTGGTGCCCAAATCCTGGGAGAAAAGCTGCGGGGTTATCCAGTATTCAATGGCTTTCAATAGCGGGTGACTCAGGTGGTAGTGATCGTGACTCTCGATGCGCACCAGCTCAGGGGTAAACAGCGTCAACCGGAACGGGCCGGTACCCACAAACGGATGGTCTGGATGCGCCAGGTGACTGCTGTAGCTTGCCAGACGATGCGCCAGCCAGAAGTCGGGGCGATGCAGAATAAAGGTCAGGCACTGGGGATGCGTCACTTCAATGCGCTTTACGCTGATAAACAGCTTATTTAATGCGGGTAGCGCTAACAGCTTCAGCAACTGTTGATGTAGCTGCGTGCTGCTGACCGCATCGCCGTTATGCCAGTACAGGGTGGAACGAATATAGAAATCCCAGCGCAGACCGTCGGTGGAGATATTCCAGTGGTGGGCCAAATCACCACAAGGGTGTTGCGTGTGACTGTCAAAACGTGTCAGACCAGAGAAAATTTGTCCGGCGAGGTGTTGTTCCGCGCGACCGGGCAGGAATCCAGGATGCAAAGGGTCAAGCTGGCGATAATAGGGGATACGCAGGGTTGGCGTGTCGTTTTGCCATTGACCGCCCATAAACGGCTGTAGCAGGGTTCTTAATTCTCCCGGTGCCAGCTGAGCCAGCTCCAGCACGCTGAGCTGTTCACCCTTTTGTAGCGCCTGTTCCATCATGGTGTTGCGCAGGGAATCCGGCGTCACCAAAAAGCGTAACAGCCCGCGTTTCCCGCGCCCCGACCGGGCATGCCATTCCAGCCAGCCAGCATCCTGCGCTTGCTTTAGCAGGGTGCGCACGTGGCGCTCGCTGCAAAAACAGCGTTCAGCCAGTTCCCCGACGGTCACCGACTGCGGTTCGCCGTTCGAAGGCTGCCACAGGCGTTGGTACTGGTTCAGACGATTAAGCAGACGCATTGATACTTTATCCTTCTGGATGCCCGTTAACGGTTTTTGCGCAGATAAACCCGGAACAATTCATTTTATCTATTCACTATTACTTCCGTATATCTCAGGTGATACTGAATCACAAGTTAACCGCGTCACAGTGTGGAGAAAGAAATGGCTCGTCTGGCTGCATTTGATATGGATGGCACCCTTTTGATGCCGAATCACCACTTAGGTGATGAAACCCTTTCGACGCTGGCACGTCTGCGTGAACGTGATATCACCCTGACATTTGCCACCGGCCGCCATGTGCTGGAAATGCGCCATATTTTGGGTTCTATCTCGCTGGACGCCTTTTTAATCACCGGTAACGGGACGCGAATTCACTCGCTGGAAGGCGATGTATTGCATCGTCAGGATCTGGATCCCTCAGTCGCCGATATCGTATTGCACCAGCGGTGGGAAACGCAGGCCAGCATGCATGTCTTTAATGACAACGGCTGGTTCACCGGGCAAGAGATTCCGTCACTGTTGCAGGCGCATGTGTACAGCGGATTTCGTTACCAGATTGTGGATGTGAAGCGTATTCCTGCCCATCAGGTCACGAAAATCTGCTTCTGTGGCGATCATGACGATTTGGTTCGCCTGCGCATTCAGTTGAATGACGCGCTGGGCGAACAGGCGAATCTCTGTTTTTCTGCGATTGATTGCCTCGAAGTACTGCCGCTGGGCTGTAATAAAGGCTCTGCGCTGGCGGTACTGAGCGAGCACTTGGGTTATTCCATGGCTGACTGCATGGCGTTTGGCGATGCCATGAACGATCGCGAAATGTTAGGCAGCGTTGGGCGCGGCCTGATTATGGGTAACGCAATGCCGCAACTGATGGCTGAACTGCCGCATTTATCGGTGATTGGGCATTGCCGTAATCAGGCGGTGTCACACTTTTTGACGCATTGGCTGGACAATCCACATCTACCTTATTCCCCCGAATGAGAGATCCCTTCCAGCAAGCCAGACTTCACGTCTGGCTTTTTTTTGTCTGATCAGTGTGTATTCAGCAACAGGGATAGTTCCGCTTTCCACGGCGTTAAATCACCGATGTGCGCGTCAACCCACTGCGGGTTGTAGTAGGTTTCCAGGTAGCGTTCGCCGCTGTCGCACAGCAGCGTCACCAGCGACCCCGTTTCTCCGGCGTCGCGCATACGGGCGGCAAGTTGTAACGCTCCCCACATGTTGGTTCCGGTTGAGGCGCCCACTTTACGGCCTAGCTGCGTCTCCAGCCAGTGTGCGGTGGCAACGCTTGCGGCATCCGGAACGCGCAACATTTCATCGACCACATCAGGAATGAAAGAAGGCTCTACGCGTGGACGGCCAATGCCTTCAATTTTGCTGCCGACCGGACTGCGTAACGACGCATCGCGATCCTGCCAGTAAGGCAGAAAGACCGAGTTCTCTGGGTCTACCACCATCAGACGAGTGTCGTAGCCCTGACAGCGAATATAGCGACCAATGGTTGCGGAGGTACCACCGGTTCCTGCGCTCATCACGATATGGCGAGGCACGGGATTGGGCTCGCACTGCATCTGGCGGAAGATACTGTCGGCAATATTGTTGTTACCACGCCAGTCAGTAGCGCGTTCAGCATAGGTGAACTGGTCCATATAATGCCCGTTCAGTTCACGTGCCAGCTGTTCAGAAGCCGCATAGATTTCGCAGGCGCTTTCCACGAAGTGGCAGCGACCGCCATAAAATTCAATCTGTTCAACTTTACGTTTCGCCGTACAGGAAGGCATGACGGCAATAAACGGCAGTCCAAGCAGGCGGGCGAAATAGGCTTCAGAAACCGCTGTTGAACCCGATGACGATTCAATAATCGTGGTGCCTTCTTTGATCCAGCCATTACACAGTCCGTACAGAAACAGTGAGCGCGCCAGACGATGCTTCAGGCTACCGGTTGGATGCGTGCTCTCATCTTTCAAATAGAGCTGAATACCCGGAAACGCCGGAAGCGACAGGCGAATAAGATGCGTATCGGCAGAACGCTGGTAATCCGCATTAATTTCATTGATGGCGTTTTTAACCCAGGAGCTATTCATCATTAATAGATATCCGTTTGTCATTTTGTGCCCAGAATAGCGAAAAGCACGGAAAAAATTGTTGCCATTTAGCCTTTAAAATAGAATGTAAGGAGAAAATTCTTCTCTGTGGAGTGGATATGTTAGACAAAATTGACCGTAAGCTGCTTGGCCTACTGCAACAAGACTGCACCCTTTCTTTGCAGGCGTTAGCCGATGCCGTTAATCTGACGACCACCCCCTGCTGGAAACGGCTCAAGCGGCTTGAGGATGACGGCATTCTGCTGGGCAAGGTTGCTCTGCTGGATCCGGAAAAATTGGGGCTGGGTTTAACCGCGTTTGTGCTGATTAAAACCCAGCATCACAGCAGCGAGTGGTACTGCCGCTTTGTCACCGAAGTGACAGGGATGCCGGAGGTGTTGGGTTTCTGGCGAATGGCTGGGGAGTACGACTACCTGATGCGGGTACAGGTTGCTGATATGAAACGCTATGATGATTTCTATAAGCGTCTGGTGAATAGCGTACCGGGCCTGTCTGATGTTACCTCCAGTTTTGCGATGGAACAGATTAAATACACGACTGCTCTACCTATTGAATAACTCTCCCGGTGGTTATTGCCGGAAATCTTGTCAGGACATAACGCGTGCGATTATTTGCTCAATTAAGCTGGTACTTCCGCCGGGAGTGGCGTCGCTACCTCGGGGCGGTGGCCTTGCTTATCATCATCGCTATTCTTCAGCTTATCCCGCCAAAAGTGGTCGGTATCATCGTGGACGGTGTGACGACACAGAGTTTCACCACCGAGCGGCTGCTGATGTGGGTGGGAACCATTGCTCTGATCGCCGTGGTGGTTTATTTACTGCGCTATGTCTGGCGCGTGCTGCTGTTTGGCGCATCCTACCAACTGGCGGTTGAGCTGCGGGAAGATTATTACCGTCAGTTGAGTCGTCAGCATCCAGAGTTTTATCTGCGTCACCGCACGGGCGATCTGATGGCGCGTGCAACTAACGATGTTGACCGCGTGGTATTCGCCGCCGGGGAAGGCGTACTGACGCTGGTAGATTCGCTGGTCATGGGATGTGCGGTGTTGATCGTGATGTCTACGCAAATCAGTTGGGAGCTGACGCTGATCGCGCTACTGCCGATGCCGGTGATGGCGATAATGATCAAACGTTACGGCGATCGACTTCATAACCGCTTTAAGGTTGCGCAAGCAGCGTTCTCCAGCCTTAACGATCGTACTCAGGAAAGCCTGACCAGTATCCGTATGATTAAGGCTTTTGGTCTGGAAGACCGACAGTCGGCGCTATTTGCCGCAGATGCTAAAGATACCGGCAAGAAAAACTTGCGGGTCGCCCGCATTGACGCCCGTTTTGATCCCACGATTTATATCGCCATTGGTATGGCTAACCTGCTGGCTATCGCCGGGGGAAGCTGGATGGTGGTTCATGGTTCTCTGACCCTTGGTCAGTTAACCAGCTTTATGATGTATCTCGGGCTGATGATTTGGCCGATGCTGGCGCTGGCATGGATGTTTAACATCGTCGAGCGCGGCAGCGCCGCCTACAGCCGTATTCGCGCGATGCTGGCTGAAGCTCCCGTAGTGGATGATGGGACAGAACCCGTACCAGAAGGACGTGGTGAGTTAGCGGTGGCCATTCGCGAATTTCGCTACCCGCAAACGGCTCATCCGGTGCTGGAGAATGTGAATTTCCAGCTCAAACCCGGGCAAATGCTGGGCATTTGTGGCCCGACTGGGGCAGGGAAAAGTACCGTACTATCGCTGCTCCAGCGTCATTTTGATATCACCGAGGGCGATGTGCGCTTTCATGATATCCCGTTAACGCGCTTGCAGCTGGATAGCTGGCGTAGCCGTCTGGCAGTGGTCAGCCAGACACCTTTCTTGTTCTCGGATACGGTCGCCAACAACATAGCGCTTGGACGTCCACAGGCCACACAGGAAGAGATCGAACATGTGGCGCGCCTCGCCAGCGTGCATGAGGATATTTTACGTCTTCCTCAGGGCTATGACACCGAAGTGGGTGAACGCGGGGTGATGCTGTCCGGTGGACAAAAACAGCGTATTTCTATCGCTCGTGCGCTGCTGCTGAATGCTGAAATCCTGATTCTTGACGATGCGCTGTCGGCGGTAGATGGTCGTACCGAGCATCAGATTCTGCATAACCTGCGTCAGTGGGGCGAAGGCAGAACCGTGATTATCAGCGCCCACCGTTTATCGGCTCTGACGGAAGCCAATGAAATTATCGTGATGCAGCACGGACATATTGCTCAGCGTGGCGAACACGATGCGCTGGTGCAGCAACCTGGCTGGTATCGTGATATGTACCGCTATCAGCAACTGGAAGCGGCATTGTCTGATGCGCCAGAAATAAACGAGGAGGCGGCTAATGCGTAGTTTTGGGCAACTATGGCCGACCCTGAAAAGGCTGCTGGCGTACGGCTCGCCGTGGCGAAAACAGCTGTCTATTGCTGTTGTCATGCTGTGGGTGGCGGCAGCGGCGGAAGTCAGCGGTCCGCTGCTGATTAGCTATTTTATCGATAACATGGTGGCGAAGAACAATCTGCCGCTGGCAATGGTCGCCGGGCTGGTGGCGGCATATGTCGGTCTGCAACTGTTGGCGGCGGGCCTGCATTACGCGCAGTCATTACTCTTTAACCAGGCTGCGGTTGGCGTAGTACAACAGTTACGCACCGACGTAATGGATGCCGCGCTGCGTCAGCCGCTCAGTGCTTTTGATACGCAACCTGTCGGGCAGCTTATTTCCCGGGTGACCAATGACACTGAAGTGATCCGCGATCTGTACGTGACGGTGGTTGCGACGGTACTGCGCAGTGCAGCCTTAATCGGCGCCATGCTGGTGGCGATGTTCAGCCTTGAGTGGCGGATGGCGCTGGTGGCGATGGCCATTTTCCCGGCGGTGCTGGTGGTGATGGTCATTTATCAGCGCTACAGCACCCCGATTGTGCGCCGGGTTCGCGCCTATCTGGCGGATATTAATGATGGCTTTAACGAAGTTATCAACGGCATGAGCGTTATCCAACAGTTCCGCCAGCAGGCGCGCTTTGGTGAGCGAATGGGCGAAGCCAGCCGTTCTCACTATATGGCGCGTATGCAGACTCTGCGCCTGGATGGATTTCTGCTGCGTCCGCTGCTGAGCCTGTTCTCGGCGCTGATCCTCTGCGGTTTGCTGATGTTGTTTAGCTTTACTTCTGGCAGCGCCATCGAGGTTGGCGTGCTGTACGCGTTTATCAGCTATCTTGGCCGTTTGAACGAGCCGCTGATTGAGTTGACGACTCAGCAATCGATGTTGCAGCAGGCAGTTGTCGCCGGTGAGCGAGTGTTCGAGCTGATGGACGGACCCCGTCAGCGCTATGGTGACGATGATCGACCGCTGAAGAGCGGGGACATTGAGGTAGATTACGTTTCATTTGCCTATCGTGACGACAATCTGGTGCTGCAAAATATCAGCCTGTCCGTGCCATCGCGCAGTTTTGTGGCTTTGGTCGGACACACCGGTAGCGGCAAGAGTACGCTCGCCAGCCTGCTGATGGGGTACTACCCGCTGACGCAGGGTGAAATCCGTCTTGATGGACGGCCGTTGTCTTCACTGAGCCACGGTGCGTTGCGTCAGGGCATCGCGATGGTGCAGCAGGATCCGGTGGTGATGGCGGATACCTTCCTGGCAAACGTGACACTGGGTCGTGATATCTCCGAAGAACGGGTGTGGCGGGCGCTGGAGACGGTGCAACTGGCGGAACTGGCGCGCGGGCTGAGTGACGGTATTCATACCCGACTGGGCGAGCAGGGCAATAATTTATCCGTCGGGCAGAAACAGCTGCTGGCGCTGGCGCGTGTGCTGGTTGAAACGCCGCAGGTGCTGATTTTGGACGAAGCGACGGCCAGCATTGACTCCGGTACTGAACAAGCTATTCAGCAGGCGTTGGCAGCGGTGCGTGAGCACACCACGCTGGTGGTGATTGCGCATCGGTTATCCACTATTGTCGATGCTGACACCATTCTGGTACTGCACCGGGGGCAGGCTGTTGAACGCGGCACGCACCAGCAACTGCTTGCCGCACAGGGCCGCTACTGGCAAATGTATCAACTGCAGTTGGCGGGCGAAGAGCTGGCGGCTAGCGTAAACGAAGATTCGGCAATCGCCTGATGGCGCTGCGTTTCTCAGGCCTGCAGCCAGTGTGGTTTCGTAGGCCAGAGAAAGCGGTTTTGCCGCCATCCTGCAATCAACAATCTGGTGCAAAAATGTAACGCACTATGCACCGTTATAGTGCGTTTTTTCTTTTTCTATCCTCGCCGTACCCCGTGCGGCTAAATCATCCCGCGTTTTCCATTCCTGGCACACCCCTTGCATAGTTCAGCATGTGTATCTGCAGCCACTACTGAATTCTGACTGGAGGGGATCTATGAAGCTGGTTACCGTGGTAATCAAACCGTTCAAACTGGAAGACGTCCGTGAAGCATTGTCGTCTATTGGTATTCAGGGGCTGACCGTCACCGAAGTGAAGGGGTTTGGCCGACAAAAAGGTCATGCCGAGTTGTACCGGGGAGCTGAATACAGCGTCAACTTCCTACCCAAAGTGAAGATTGATGTGGCAATTGCTGATGACCAACTGGATGGCGTAATTGATGTCATCAGTAAGGCTGCCTACACCGGAAAAATTGGCGACGGCAAAATCTTCGTCGCCGAGCTACAACGCGTGATTCGTATTCGTACCGGCGAAGCCGACGAAGCCGCACTGTAACGTCTGGCACACAGTGATAGGAAACCAAAAAATGAAGATAGCAACGATGAAAACGGGTATTGCATCACTGGCGCTGCTGCCGGGACTGGCGATGGCGGCACCAGCGGTCGCGGATAAAGCCGATAACGCTTTTATGATGATCTGTACCGCGCTGGTGCTGTTTATGACCATCCCTGGCATTGCGCTGTTCTACGGCGGTTTAATTCGCGGTAAGAACGTGTTGTCGATGCTGACCCAGGTTACGGTGACATTTGCCCTGGTTTGTATTTTATGGGTGGTTTATGGCTACTCACTGGCCTTTGGCGAGGGGAATAATTTCTTCGGCAACTTCAACTGGGTATTGCTGAAGAATATCGCGCTGACGGCGGTCACGGGGAGCTTCTACCAGTACATTCACGTTGCTTTTCAGGGCTCGTTCGCCTGCATCACCGTGGGACTCATCGTCGGGGCACTGGCTGAACGTATTCGCTTCTCTGCGGTGCTGATTTTTGTGGTGGTGTGGTTAACGCTATCCTATATCCCTATTGCCCATATGGTCTGGGGCGGCGGCTTGCTGGCTTCCCATGGCGCACTGGATTTTGCAGGCGGCACGGTAGTACATATCAACGCCGCGATTGCCGGCCTGGTGGGTGCGTATCTGATTGGCAAACGCGTCGGTTTTGGTAAAGAAGCCTTTAAACCGCACAATCTGCCGATGGTCTTCACCGGTACCGCTATCCTTTACATTGGTTGGTTTGGCTTTAACGCTGGTTCTGCGGGTATGGCGAATGAAATCGCTGCACTGGCCTTCGTCAATACCGTGGTTGCTACTGCGGCCGCTATTCTCGGCTGGATCTTCGGCGAATGGGCGCTGCGTGGCAAACCGTCTCTGCTGGGCGCGTGTTCTGGCGCCATTGCCGGTCTGGTAGGCGTGACACCTGCCTGTGGCTATATCGGTGTCGGCGGTGCGCTGATTATCGGTGTCGTTGCGGGACTGGCTGGCCTGTGGGGCGTAACCATGCTGAAACGTTTTCTGCGCGTGGACGATCCGTGTGACGTGTTTGGCGTTCACGGCGTGTGCGGTATTGTCGGCTGTATCCTGACCGGCGTTTTCGCTGCCAGCTCTCTGGGTGGCGTGGGCTTTGCCGAGGGTGTGACCATGGGGCATCAGTTGCTGGTGCAACTGGAAAGCGTGGCGATCACCATTGTCTGGTCCGGTGTCGTGGCATTTATCGGCTATAAGCTGGCGGACATGACGGTAGGCCTGCGCGTACCGGAAGAGCAGGAGCGCGAAGGTCTGGATGTGAACAGCCACGGCGAGAACGCTTACAACGCCTGATGTTTCAATCCGCCGGATGGCGCTAAACGCTTATCCGGCCTACGATGATGTAGTCTGTAGGCCGGATAAGACATCAATTGCGATTACGCATGACTCCTTCCTGCACGGTAGAGGCGACCAGCACGCCGTCCTGGGTATAAAACTCCCCGCGAACAAAGCCCCGGGCACCGGAGGCCGAAGTACTCTCGACGTTATACAGCAGCCACTCATTGATATTGAACGGACGGTGGAACCACATGGAATGGTCAATGGTGGCGATCTGAATCCCTTTTTCCAGAAAACCAATGCCATACGGTTGTAAAGCAACAGGCAGGAAGTTCAGATCAGAGGCGTAACCAAGCAGATACTGATGAACACGCAGATCGTCCTGCAGCGTGCCGTTAGCGCGGATCCACACCTGGCGAGTCGGGTTGGCAACGTGACCTTTTAACGGATTATGAAATTCCACTGGACGGACTTCCAGCGGGCGGTCGTTGATAAATTTTTCTTTCAACAGCGGCGGCAGCAGGTGAGCGACCGAACGGGCAATTTCCGTTTCTGATTTTAGCTCTTCAGGACCAGGTGCTGCCGGCATCTCTTTTTGATGCTCAAACCCATCTTCTGGTGCCTGGAAAGAGGCGGTCATATAAAAAATGGGTTTGCCATTCTGGATCGCGGCAACGCGGCGGGCGCTGAAGCTGTTACCATCGCGCAGCACCTCGACATCATAGATGATGGGCTTTTGGCTATCGCCCGGACGTAAAAAATAGCTGTGGAAGGAGTGCACCAGACGCTCTTCCGGCACGGTCTCTTTCGCGGCGTACAACGCCTGACCGACAACCTGACCCCCAAAAACCTGACGTAACCCTAAGTCTTCACTTTGGCCCCGAAAGAGTCCTTCTTCAATTTTTTCCAGATTTAACAATGCCAGCAAATTTTTCAGTGCCAGACTCATACGTGCTCTCCAGGTAATAGCCTTCTCGCAGCGAGGTAGGCAGAGTATAACGCAATTTTGAAAGTGGTCCGATGGGTGCAATTGTCTGAATTACAGGCCTATTACAAGCAGAAATTGCTAATTTGTGCCACACTTAGTCATGTTATGTTTTTGTTAACCACTCTTCTGGCGAGGAAAGTTCTCGCTGGTGCATAGATGAGAAGGAGAATTTAATGAAACTCGTGCACATGGTAAGTGGTTTAGCGGTTGCGGTTGCTCTGGCGGCCTGTGCTGGTAAAAGTGCGGATATTCAAACACCTGCACCAAGCCCTAATACGTCAATTGCTGACACACAGTCAAAAATTCAACAGCCGAATGTGTCTGGTACGGTGTGGATCCGCCAGAAAGTTGCCTTACCGCCGGATGCCGTGCTGACCGTCACACTGTCAGATGCATCGCTTGCCGATGCACCGTCAAAAGTGCTGTCGCAAAAAGTTGTGCGTACCGAGGGTAAACAAGCGCCATTCAGCTTCGTGCTCCCGTTTAACCCGGCAGATATTCAGCCGAACGCCCGTATTCTGCTGAGTGCGGCGATTACGGTGAATGATAAACTGGTCTTTATTACTGATACCGTGCAGACGGTCATTAATCAGGGGGGGACAAAAGCTGACCTGACGCTGGTTCCTGTACAGCAAACGGCCGTTCCAGTACAGGCGAACGGTGGTGCCGCGACAACGGTACCGTCAACGTCACCCACGCAGGTGAATCCGTCTTCCGCAGTTCCTGCCCCGACACAGTACTAAGGGCATTCTAACCCTCTCCATCCGGAGGGGGTTAGTACACCCAGCGATAGCGCTGTAAATCGATTTGTCCACTCCCTGAAACCACAATACCTTCCGCCAGCAACGCCTGACGCTGTCGTTGCAGGTCTGGCCCCGTCAGCGAAATGGTACCATGGCGATTGACCACTCGATGCCAGGGTAGAGTGCTGCCTTCGGGTAGTCGCTTGAGTACACCGCCCACCTGACGTGCAGCGCGCGGTGAGCCAGCAAGCCTGGCGACATCGCCATAGGTGGTGACGAATCCTTCGGGGATTGAGGCAACGATTTGCCAGACGCGTTGAGGGAAAGAGTCTTGTATATCCATCGTTTATTCCTGCGCTAATCCTCCAGCATAATCCCGAATGACGAGGTAGTGAAGCTTCATTGCACAAGAAAACAGCATCCGATGCGTGATGGGTTGCAATTACAGGGTGCAGAAGTGATAATGCGCCTGCGCGTTGGTTAACAATGCTCTCAATGGGGGCTCTGTTGGTTCTCCCGCAACGCTACTCTGTTCACCAGGTCAGGTCCGGAAGGAAGCAGCCAGGGCAGATGACGTGTGTGCCGGGATGTAGCTGGCAGGGCCCCCACCCAATTCTGCCGTCCGGCAATCTCAGTTCTTCTCATCTTCTTTTCTTTGTCATCGTATTGTCATTTTATTGTCATCAAATGCTGTCAATGTGTTTCAGGGATGTTATTTGATGCTTTTGCCGCTGCCATCGCGCTGTAACGACATGGTCTTACATCCGGTGTGTTTTGGCTGACCACAAGGATTTTCTACGATGTCGACCGCAGTATTGAATGTCAAAATTGATGAGGCGCTAAAAGAAAAGCTGCGTCATTACGCTGAAGTGAATAATGAGAACCTAAGTATCTCGACGGAAAAATTGCTGCTTATCGCGTTTTCCGCCATTGAAGAGGCGGGAGTCTCCGCTGAGGATATTGATAGCCAGCATACGGAAGAATCCGTGGTTGAAGCACTGACTCCTAAAGAAATCAAAGCGCTGCGCAGATTACTGAAGAAGAAAAAATGAAACAACAACCGCTCTCAACCGCCTGTAATTATGGCGAAGCCTGTGAATTGCTACGTTCCGGTTATGTTAAACATGTTCGTTTGAGCTGGAATGTCGGCAGCGATGAGTTCTTTCGTATCGCTTCTGACTGGTGCGATGCCGGGGCGAAAATTAAGAAAGACGGCGAGAATTTTGTGATTTCCCTGAAGGGGTTCCCGGTTCCTCCTCAGCGGTAATATTGCCGGGACATCCTCGTCCATCACGCTATTCAAGGACGAGTCCTTTGACTCGTCGCTTAGATTATTTTGCGCATTTTCCCGTGACTTGCCTGTAAACGTAGGTTGTCCCAAATGGGTTGCAACGTCCGGAAAGCCGAGCGCATTGTGTCATCGGGCAGTGCGAAGGGCATACGCAAAAAGCGATCGAATGCGCCATCCAGGCCAAAACGCGTCCCGGTACCCATCTGAATACCTGCACTTTCGGCGCGGGTGGCAAACAACGTCGCCAGCGTATCGGGTAATTCAACCCAGAAAGAGAGCCCCCCCTGCGGTTGAGTAAACTGCCAATCCGGGAAATGTGTCTTCATCAGGTCATGGCACAGATCGCGCCGGGTGGTGAGCAATTGCCGTCTGTTGGGAAGAAAATCGGCCGCATTGTCCAGCAACCAACCCGTGGCAAGCTGTTCAAGTACTGGTGATCCTAAATCAAATGTGTCGCGAGTCTGTACCAGCGCAGCGATGGTACGCGACGAGGCCCGAATCCAGCCCAGACGTAACCCGCCCCAAAAACTTTTCCCCGCCGATCCCAGTAGGATTACCGGCGCATCGCGATTGAATGCAGCAAGTGGAGGCGGAGGCGGGGCGTCATACCACAGGTTTACCATGGTCTCATCGACCACCAGCGTGGTACGGGTTCTTTCCGCAATGTCCGCCACGACCTGGCGAGTTGCGGCGTCCATACAGCGCCCGGTCGGGTTGTGAAAGTCCGGCATCAGATAGGCCATTCTCGGGGCTGTTTGCGCGAGGGTGGCAACCAGACCCGCTGTATCCCAACCGTGCTCAGGCAGCGAAACGCCGACGGGGCGACATGACGCCCCTTGTATTGCTGCAATCGCCAGCGGATACGTGGGGTGATCGACCACTACGCGATCGCCGGGGCCGGTGAGTAAACGCAGGATCAGCGCCAGACCGCTGACTGCGCCGTTCACCACCATAATCTCATCGGGCTGCGTTGGGAGCCCGCGCTCGCAATAATGCCGGGCGATGGATTCACGCAAAACCGCCAGTCCCTGCGGCAGATACCCGGAGCTTAGCAAATGCTGCGGCATCGCAAACAGCGCTTGTTGGTAAGCCTGGTGAATTTCGGGACCGGCACTCAGCGCCGCCGTGGACAAATCCAGCGCTGTGCCGGTACTGGTTCGCGTCGGCACATGACGAATGTGTTCCGGCAGGATCACCCGTGAGCCGCTCCCATGACGGCTTTCCAGATATCCCTCCTCACGCAGTTGCGCCATGGCGCTGGCGATGGTAGTTCGGCTCACTTCCAGAACGGCAGCGAGCTCGCGTTCGCCGGGTAAGCGGGTATCCAGCGCCAATCGACCATCCAGGATCAGCAGGCGCAGTGCCTCTGCCAACTGTCGCCAGATAGGTGTACGCGAGGGGGTCTCCTGCCAGTGCCCAAGCAGGCGCTGCAGGGACTGGCTTCCATAACGGCGAGATGACATAGCAGTCCACTTTTTGAAAACTGGACATTAATCATAGTGCCAATTGCGGTGAAGATGAAAGCTATCTGAGAGGTGAGGAGAAAATTATGCTGCGTCGTTTACTTCAGCTGTTTATTGGGCTGACTCTGTACGGTGTGTCGACGGCGATGTTTGTACGTGCAGATTTAGGGGCTGACCCATGGAACGTATTTCACCTGGGCGTGGCAAATCTATTATCGATGAATATCGGCCTGGTGATCATCGCCGTGGGGGGACTGGTTCTGCTGGCATGGATACCACTGCGCCAGCGCCCCGGATTTGGCACTCTCAGCAATGTCATTATGATTGGTTTGGCGGCAGATGCCGCGCTGGCGGTGATCCCTGGATTTGAATCGCTACTGACGCGCAGTGGACTGCTGGTTGCGGCGGTGATCCTGAACGCGTTAGCCACCAGTCTGTACATTGGCGCCGGTTTTGGTGCGGGCCCACGTGACGGCTTGATGACCGGCATTCATGCGCGTACCGGCTGGCCAGTACGACGAATTCGCACCGCAATTGAAGTGTCAGTGCTGCTGATCGGCTGGCTGCTGGGGGGAACCGTCGGGGTTGGGACGGTGCTGTATGCGCTGGCTATCGGGCCGCTCATTCAGATTTGCCTGCCGTGGTTTCGCCATCAGCCACAGTCGCGTATCCGCCCCAGGAATGCGCCTGGGGCACGATCGTCTGCTGGCGACTAAACTTAACCTCGACTGACGCGGCCGGAATCGGCTTGCCGCGCAGTACACTTCGGAGGTTTATCTGATGAAGTATGTTGATGGTTTTGTTGTTGCCGTTCCTGCCGAAAACAAGGAGGCATATATCGCGATGGCGGCAAAGGCTGCGCCGCTTTTCAAGGAATTCGGTGCACTGCGCGTTGTGGAGTGTTGGGCTGATGATGTTCCCGACGGTAAGTTGACCGATTTTCGTCTGGCGGTAAAAGCGCAGGATCATGAAGAAGTGGTATTCAGCTGGATTGAATACCCTTCCAAAGAAGTCCGCGATGCGGCGAACCAGAAGATGATGTCCGATCCCCGTATGAAGGAGTTTGGTGAATCTATGCCATTTGATGGCAAGCGAATGATCTACGGTGGATTCTCGCCCATTATGGAAGAGTGACGTGACTGGCTGTGCGGCGTGCCGCCAGCCATCTCAATACATGCCAGCGTCAGGCTAAAGTCGTTTTTCCGCCCACAGAATAAATTCCGCCTTTGGCAGTGCTTTGCTGTACAGCCAGCCCTGACCATACTGTACGCCATGTTGACGTAGCCAGCTTTCCTGATTCTTGGTCTCGATGCCTTCTGCCACCATTTCCAGCTTCAGCGTTTTGGCTATCTCGATAATATGTGGCGTGACGTTATTGTATTCCAGCGCATCAACAAACGATTTGTCTATCTTCAGGACGTCGACATCCAGATCCTGCAAATAGCTCAGGCTGGAATAGCCTGTACCAAAATCATCAATATAAATAGGGTGGCCAGCCTGGCGGTATTTGGCGATAAACGGTGCACTGTTTTTCGGGTCAGCAAATTCACGCTCAGTCAGTTCCAGGGCAATTTGTGCGGGTTTTAGTTGCCAGTGGTTAACCATGCGACTTAGCAGCGCCGGAAGCGTTTCGGACTTCAAATCGGCCGACTCAAGGTTGAGTGATATATGCTGTTGAGGGTGTTGATGTAGCCATTTCCCTAGATCCTCGAAGACGTTTTCAATAATCAAACGTGTGAGTGGTTCTGTCAGGCCGGTTTCTTCGGCCAGGGGGATAAAAATATCGGGTGAGAGATAGCTACCGTCAGCTTGTCGCCAGCGGGCCAGTGCTTCTGCACCCACAACCTTTCCTGTTTTGAGCGAAATAATGGGCTGGTAATGGACCTTGATAGCCCGGTTTTGAATGGCGTCTTGCAATTGGTGATGGGGGGACTGCAAGCGGCGCAAAATACGCAGAATAAAGAGGGCGGTGAGCAGGCCAATAATGAGCCCTGCCGGGAGCCAGATCAACGCCTGTCGGTGCCAGAATTTTTGCAAAGGTAATGCCGACGCCCAGCTTACGATAGTGATGCCCAGCTCGGGGAAAGGGCGAGAATTATAAATACTGCCCTCTTTTTGAAAATGGCTGATAGAACGGTCTTTTTGCAGATGATGTAACACGTTTAAAGGGAGATCTGCACTACTGGCCACCACGACGTTGCTTACTGTACCCACAATGGCGACTTCGATTGGCCATGAACCAAATGGGATGACATCAATGAACGATCCCGGATCGATCATCACGACATAATGTTCGCTGCCGAGCGCCGCCATAAAACGCTGTATTCCGAGGTCGTTTTGCGAAGTTAGCCAGGCGCGATAGCCATCGGGCGTGACTTTCATTGCCGGAGGAAATGCGACTGCCTGGCTTCTTTTTTCCAGGGATGAGCATTGCGGAACGTTATCTTTAAGGTACAGCACTTCCTGAATATTACGGTAACTGTATGACAAACGGCGCATTTCCAGCAAATGTTCGTCGCTGCATGGCACGCCCTGAAAGGTCTCGATACTGCGTAAGGCTTTTTTAGCTTGTTCGCCAACGCGTTCTGTACGCAATGCGACGCGTGTGGAGAACATATCGAGTTCATCGATAAATTTCGTTTCAACCTGACGATGCGCCAGCCACAGGCTTAAACCTACGGGGGCGAGGATGGAAAGAAACAGTACCCCTGTCACCAGGCTTATCAGATGTCGTGTTGTCACAGTGATATCCTTATTTACACAGCATAGGGAAAGTATATCTGAAAGCCGAAAAAGCTATTCGATTGGCATCATATATTTACGGCCACTAATCATCCCGTTTAATAACCCACAACGTAAATCGGGTTGTGATTCGTACAAGAGTGGTGTATTTTGTTGAGTATGTTATAACGTAACAAATTGAGGTTACCATGAAACCGGATATCCACCCTTTTTATCGCCCGGTAGTGTTTCACGATACTAGCGCCAATGAATACTTTAAGGTCGGTTCGACGATCAAAACCGAACGCGAGATTGAGTTCGAGGGGCAAATGTACCCGTACGTAACGCTTGATATCTCGTCTAAGTCACATCCGTACTACACCGGTAAACAGAAAACCTTCGATAACGAAGGCAGCGCGGCTCGTTTCCAGAAACGTTTCGGCCACTTCATTGGCACTAAGCGAGGTTAAGATGCAGGTACTCAATTCACTTCGCAGCGCAAAGCAGCGGCACCCTGACTGCCAGATAGTCAAACGCAAAGGGCGTTTGTACGTTATCTGCAAAACGAATCCGCGTTTTAAAGCGGTACAGGGTCGTAAAAAAAGACGTTAGTCACTTTGCCAGCATTACAGGGACTGAAGTGCGTTCCCCTCGGGGGACGCACTTTTTTTGTGTGTGACAGGGCGTGATTACTGACTGGCCTGCGCGCGGGTTAGTGTGAAGACATCATAAAATGACAGTTCGCCTTTCCGCGTTATCATTTTTTGCAGTTGGGCCTTATGCTCACTGTCGACTTGGGGAGAGTGCAGGATAGTGTCGATGAGCGAAGGTGGCACAAAGCGCGTGTTGTACCATTCACCGTTATAGCAGACTCTGAAATCCAGTACGTCAATGTCTTCAAAGCGGTAACGTGGCGCAACGTCAAAAAAGAAAAAGGCGTTGAGTAAGGCGAACAGTACAACCAACAGCCATACCGAATCGACCAGCGTTTCTGATTGCAGCATAACCGCCAGCGTGGCAAAAAACGCAACATACATGCCGATAAATAGCCCAGGATGTTTACGAATAAAGCTGATGCTAAAGCGCGGTTTGTTGTCGCGCTTTTCACGAATATTTAAGTCGTCGATGGTTTCGGTAAGCAGGCGTTGTATTTCTGTCATCTCTTGCCTTCGTGAAGTCTGCAATAGTCAGGAGGGATCAGCTTATTTTAAAAGGGGATACCGTCTGAGAAAAGTAACAGATTAACCACAATTTAGCATAACAGTTACATATCAGATCACAGTGTTTTGATGATCCGTGCCGGATTGCCTCCGACGACGGTGTTTGCCGGAACGCTTTTAGTCACCACCGCCCCTGACGCCACAACCACGTTGTCGCCCAGTGTTACACCCGGATTTATTACTGCGCGACCACCGATCCAGACATTATTCCCGATGGTTACAGGTTTCCCTAGTTCAACCCCGCTGTTGCGTTCGTTAGCGTCCAGTGGATGAGTTGCCGTATAGATATGGACTCCCGGTGCCAACATACAGTTATCACCGATGTGGATTGGGCAGACATCAAGCATGACGCAGTCGAAGTTGGCGTAAAACGCTTTGCCGAGATAAATGTTATACCCGTAGTCGCAACGAAAAGAGGGCTCAATGTAAGCGCCTTCGCTTTGCCCCAACAGATCGCGCAAGATAGCCTGACGTTCACTCTGCGCATCGGGTGCGGTGGCATTGTATCGGTGGATGAGTTGGCGTGCGCGGAGACGGTCGTTGCGCAACGTTTCATCTGCCGGGCGATACAATTCGCCGGCGATCATCTTTTTCTTATCTTCACTCATTACGAACTTTCCCGTTTGCTGATAGGCCGTCACAGTACAGTAAAACGCAATGCAGGAAAGGGGAACGTTCCCGTTTTCTCACTGTGATTGTAATCACGTGATTTGAATTAAATAATGGTTGTTGGTACGGGAAATGGTCAGTCAGACAAACAAATGTTTCGCGATACCTGACTTAACCTCATGAGCAATTAACGAATAAATTTCCAAACAGATGTTGGGATCTTGTCGTAGAGCTTATTCATTGTCAATTCAGCAAGACGATGATCGGCGGCTGAGTAAAATACAGCCAGTTCATTGTCAGACAATTCATATTTATTTTTCTCAATAACACGTTCAAGCGTGTCAATTGTTTGACAGCGTCGCAGGCGCATCAAATAATCTGTTTTAGTTAATGGTTTATCGGACATAACTCTTACCTATGATTGTAATAATTTTTAACAAGACAAACTGACAGGATTAGCCCTGGTGGCATTGACAAAACAGCGAAACAGTCGATTACCTGACTTCCGCCATTTCTGCAGATCCTGCGTATTAATACCATAACTACTGAACAACATAAAAGTGTCATCCAGGTATTCATCAATCTGCGCGATCAGCTTATTGTCCTCATTGTACTTAATTTTATAATTAAGTGCGAAGGTTGCAATATGCTCTATCAGTTCATTGAGCTGCAAGCTGGTTGCGGAGGTAGGGTCATTTACCCAACCATGGTTGCTTTGTTCAAGGTTTGCAAGACAGTCATGATACAGGGTTTCGCAGAGAAATTTAAGCTGCGCGATATCATGTCTTTTCGGTGAGTATTCATCCATAACGCATCCCCTTCTTAGTGGTTTAGACTAACCGAACACCTTTCGGGATGGATACAACAAACGACCTGGAACTTGCCCGCGACTCCTGATGATTTAACTATAATCTACTCTAAAAAAGATTTCATCGTCATATCACGAAAAATTACAATTATGTAAAATTATGATGCAGTCCATTTTTACATTTTAACAGATAAATGCCGGTATTCGAAATGGAACAACTTCTTTATTCCCGGCCAATCATCACGTTATCTTGTTTAGGTTTAGCAACGAAAGGCGACAACCGACTCCGTGAACGAAAACTAGGAATAGTCTTAATATTTATTTAAGTAAATAATGGTTAGTGACGTTTTTTAAGAATGGCCTTTAAACTCACAAGGATTATATCGCTTATTTAAACAAGAGAAAATAAACGAAATCGCAATAAGCGTTTTTTATGATTTTTTTCCAGAAAAAAGGCCGCTTGCGCGGCCTTATCTTTAGGAATGTATCAATGATGCTCAACTGAGTGGCTATGTTCAACATCTTCGTTCTTGCGGCTAAAGCGGCGGCGGACCACCACAAAGAACACCGGAACAAAGAAGATAGCCAATACGGTTGCGGTGACCATCCCGCCCATTACGCCAGTACCGACGGCGTTCTGTGCGCCACTACCTGCGCCGGAGCTGATAACCAGCGGCATTACGCCGAGGATAAAGGCTAACGATGTCATCAGAATCGGACGTAAACGCATACGAACTGCATCCAACGTCGCTTCTACCAGGCCTTTACCTTCTTTATCCATCAAGTCTTTGGCGAATTCGACGATCAATATCGCGTTCTTCGCCGACAACCCAATGGTTGTGAGCAGGCCCACCTGGAAGTAAACGTCGTTGGTCAAACCACGGAACGTTGCCGCCAGCAGCGCACCGATAACCCCCAGCGGAACGACCAGCATAACGGAGAACGGAATTGACCAGCTCTCGTACAATGCCGCCAGACACAGGAAGACGACGATCAGTGAAATCGCATACAAGGCAGGTGCCTGGTTACCGGACAGCCGTTCCTGGTAGGACATGCCCGTCCAGTCATAGCCGATACCGGATGGCAGTTTGCTGGCCAGTTGCTCCATCATTGCCATCGCTTCACCGGTACTTTTACCCGGTGCGGCCTGGCCCAGGATTTCCATGGAAGGCAGACCGTTATAGCGTTCCAGACGCGGTGAACCATATTCCCAACGCGAGGAAGAGAATGCAGAGAACGGCACCATTTGTCCATCGCTACCACGGACATACCAGTTTCCAATATCTTCCGGCAACATACGGTATTTGGCTTCAGACATGACGTAAACTTTCTTCACACGACCACGGTCGATGAAGTCGTTCACGTAGCTTCCGCCCCATGCAGCGCCCAGCGTTGTATTAATGTCGCTAATGGAAACACCCAGAGCCTGCGCTTTTTCCTGATCGATATCGATCTTGAATTGCGGAGTATCTTCCAGACCGTTAGGACGTACGCCGACTAACAGGTCAGGATGCTTCGCGACTTCACCAAACAGCTGGTTACGCGCCTGGGTCAGCTTCTCATGACCTAAACCTGCCTGGTCAATCAGCTGGAAGTCGAAACCGGTAGCAGTACCCAATTCCACAATGGCCGGCAGGTTAAAGGCAAAGACCATGGCGTCTTTAATCTGCGAGAATGCACCCATCGCACGTTGAGTAATGGCCTCAACTTTGTTCTCTTCGCCCGGGCGTTCACTCCAGTCTTTCAGAGAGACGAATGCGATACCGGTGTTCTGACCACGACCCGCAAAACCGAAACCGTTAACGGCAAACACCGATTCAACGTTCGCTTTTTCTTTAGTCAGGTAGTAATCCGTCATTTCATCCAGCACCTTCTGGGTACGCTCTTGCGTTGCACCCGCTGGCAGCTGAGCCATTGACAGGAATACCCCCTGGTCTTCATCCGGCAGGAACGAACTTGGCAGACGAACGAACAGATAAGCCATGCCGACGACGATGATCAGATACAGCGCCAGGTAGCGACCGGTGCTGCGCAGAATACCGCCTACGCTATCGGTATAGTGATGCGTGCTCTTATCGAACATGCGGTTGAACCAACCGAAGAAGCCCGTTTTGCCTTCACCGTGATCGCCTTTAGCAATCGGTTTAAGCATTGTTGCACACAGGGCAGGGGTCAGAATCAACGCCACCAGTACAGACAACGCCATTGCGGAAACAATGGTGATGGAGAACTGACGGTAAATCGCACCGGTAGAACCCCCGAAGAAGGCCATTGGGATAAATACCGCTGACAGTACCATCGCGATACCCACCAATGCGCCCTGAATCTGGCCCATTGATTTACGCGTAGCTTCTTTCGGTGGTAGCCCTTCTTCGGCCATGACACGTTCAACGTTCTCGACCACCACGATGGCGTCATCCACCAACAGGCCGATGGCGAGCACCATCCCGAACATCGTTAGCGTGTTTATCGAGAAGCCGAAAATTGCCAGCACAGCAAAAGTACCCAACAAGACGACCGGGACGGCGATGGTCGGAATCAACGTCGCGCGGAAGTTCTGCAGGAACAGATACATAACCAGGAACACGAGGATGATTGCTTCTGCCAGTGTCTTCACAACTTCGTGAATAGAGATTTTCACGAACGGTGTTGTGTCATACGGATAAACAATTTTCAGGCCTGACGGGAAGAACGGTTCCATCTTCACCAGTTCGGCGCGGATAGCCGCTGCAGTATCCAGGGCGTTCGCACCGGTAGCCAATTTGATACCCAGACCAGACGCCGGTTTGCCGTTGAATTTCGCAATGATGTCGTAGTTTTCACCACCCAGTTCAATCTTCGCTACATCGCGCAGACGAACCTGGGAGCCATCCTGGTTCACTTTCAGCAGAATTTTGCCGAATTCGTCGGTGGAGGTCAGACGCGTCTGAGCAATGATAGAGGCGTTCAGTTGCTGGCCTTTCACGGGTGGCGTACCACCAAGCTGACCGGCTGCAACCTGGGCGTTCTGCGCTTTAATCGCGGAAATCACATCTACCGGCGTAAGCTGGTATTTGTTCAGTTCGGTTGGGTCCATCCAGATACGCATCGCGTACTGTGAACCGAACAGCTGAACGTCACCGACGCCTGAAGTACGGCTGATGCTGTCTTTCATGTTAGCGGCGACGTAATCCGAGATATCTTCCTGCGTCATGGTGCCATCGGTGTTGATAACACCAACAACCATCAGGAAGCTGCTGGATGACTTCTCAACGCTAACCCCTTGCTGCTGTACTTCCTGAGGCAGCAACGGCATGGCCAGCTGCAGTTTGTTCTGCACCTGTACCTGCGCGATATCCGCATCAGTACCGGACTGGAAGGTTAAGGTGATCTGCACGGTACCCGTGGAGTCACTGTTTGAGGACATGTACATCAGGTTATCGATACCGTTCATATTCTGTTCGATAACCTGCGTAACAGTATCCTGTACTGTTTTGGCATCAGCGCCAGGGTAGGTCGCGGAGATCGTCACTGCCGGAGGTGCAATAGTAGGATATTGCGCTACCGGCAATTTGAGGATCGCGAGCCCCCCTGCCAACATGATGATAATGGCGATCACCCACGCAAATATGGGGCGATCGATAAAGAAATTAGGCATGTCTTAACGGCTCCTGTTTAAGTTAAGACTTGGACTGTTCAGGCTGGCTACCGCTTGCGGCTGGCTGGTTATTATCCGCGGTGACTTCCTGCGCTTTAACCTGAGCGCCAGGACGAACTTTCTGCAGCCCACTTACAATCACGCGGTCGCCCGGCTTAAGTCCTTCAGTGACTAACCATTTGTCGCCAATTGCTTGTGCTGCCACAATTTGACGCGTTTCAACTTTGTCATCAGCACCGATAACTAATGCACTGGCATCGCCACGCGGTGTACGGGTAACGCCTTGCTGTGGAACCAGTATCGCCGTTGGGTTTGTCCCTTCTTCCAGACGCGCACGGACGAACATGCCCGGCAGTAGGGTGTGATCCGGATTCGGGAAGATTGCGCGTAACGTAATTGACCCAGTGGTTTGATCAACCGTCACATCCGAAAACTCCAGCGTACCGGACTGCGGGAATTTAATACCGTCGCTGGTGACCAGTTCGACTTTTGCTTTACCGTTCTCTTGCTTCAGCGTGCCATTGGCCAACTCTTGTTTCAGGCGCAGGAAATCGTTACTGGACTGCGTCACATCAACATAGATGGGATCCAACTGCTGAACGGTCGCCAGTGCGGTCGCCTGACCGTTTTGCACCAGTGCACCTTCAGTAACAGATGACTTACCAATGCGGCCGCTGATTGGTGACGTGACTTTGGTATAGGCCAGATTAATACGTGCGGTTTCTACCGCGGCTTTCGCAGCGACAACAGCAGCGTTCGCCTGTTGTGCATCTGCCTGCGCGCTATCGTAGTCCTGTTGACTGATGTACTTCGTACCTAACAGTTTCTGATAACGTTTAACCGTCAGTTGAGCGATATTTGCCGCTGCTTGTGCTTTGGCCAGATCGCCTTTCGCACTTTCGTACGCGGCCTGGTAAGTAGCAGGATCAATCTGATAGAGAGACACACCTGCTTCAATGTCGCCGCCTTCGGTAAAGTTACGTTTCAGGATAATACCGCTGACCTGAGGGCGAACTTCCGCAATGCGAAAAGCACTGGTGCGACCTGGGAGTTCAGTTGTGATCTGTAGAGGTTCAGTTTTGAGCGTCACAACTCCAACTTCTGGCATCTGCTGGCCCCCTTGTTGGGCCTGTTTGTCGTCACATCCTGTTAGCGCTAAGCTGCCTGAGAGCATCAGAACGACTGCCAGAGGCGTTAACCCTCTGTTTTTGTTCATATGTAAACCTCGAGTGTCCGATTTCAAATTGATCAATGGCTTAAAGCCCATAAACCCATTGCTGCGTTTATATTATCGTCGTGCTATGGTACATACATTCACAAATGTATGTAAATCTAACACCTGTAAATTCACTGACATATGGCACGAAAAACCAAACAACAAGCACAGGAAACACGGCAGCACATTCTGGATGTTGCTCTGCGTTTGTTTTCGCAGCAAGGGGTATCATCCACCTCGCTTGCGGAGATCGCAAAAGCCGCTGGTGTAACGCGCGGTGCAATCTATTGGCATTTCAAAAACAAATCGGATTTATTCAGTGAAATCTGGGAGCTAGCAAAACCTAACATTGATGAGTTAGAGACTGAGTATCAGGCAAAATTCCCTGACGATCCACTATCAGTATTAAGAGAAATTTTAATTTACGTTCTTGAAACTACCGTGACAGAAGAACGCCGACGTTTATTGATGGAGATTATATTCCACAAATGCGAATTTGTCGGGGAAATAGCATCAGTTCAGTTAGTCGAACGTAGCCTGTGTCTGGAAAACTATGACCGTATAGAAAAAACGTTACGCCACTGTATGGATGTCAACATGCTGCCGGAAAATCTGAACACACGTCGGGTAGCGGTGATAATGCGTAGCTATATTTCCGGAATCATGGAGAACTGGTTATTTGCCCCTGAATCATTTGATCTGAAGAATGAGGCTCGCCACTACGTGGCGGTGTTGCTGGAGATGTGCCTGCTTTGTCCAACCTTGCGCCTGCAGACAGGGGAAATACGCTAACCTACCATTTCTGCACCAGGAATTCTCCTGGTCATTTTGCCTCCTGCTATTCTGCCGGTCACAGCCGTGATATTCTTGCCGCTTGACTATTTCCGGTCACTTTCCCGGTTCAGAAACATTCATTCTCATGACTATGTTGCAGCTCTATAAACGTTCACAGCATGTAATTGCTATTAGCATTCTTTTCTTCATTCTATTGCTATCCTGCCAGTCATCTGCATTTGCGCGGGCGCAACAGGGTGGTGAACTGCCGACGAAAGCGGATATCCAGAGCCAGTTAGACACGCTGAGTAAACAAAAAGATCTCTCCGCGCAGGATAAGCTGGTCCAACAGGATCTCATCGATACCGTCGCCACGCTGGATAAAATCGATCGCGTAAAAGATGAGACCGTACAGCTTCGTCAGAAAGTGGCTCAGGCGCCGGAAAAAATGCGCCAGGCAACGGATGCGTTGAATTCACTCAGCGATGTCGATAATGACGATGAAACGCGGAAAACGCTGAGCACGCTCTCTCTGCGCCAGCTTGAATCTCGTGTCGCCCAGGTGTTGGACGATCTGCAAAGTGCGCAAAACGACCTTGCAGCCTACAACAGTCAGTTGGTCTCGCTGCAAACGCAGCCAGAGCGCGTGCAAAATGCGATGTACACCGCATCACAGCAAATGCAGCAAATCCGCAATCGCCTGGATGGGACTAATGTGGGTGAGGCGGCATTACGCCCCAGTCAACAGGTGTTGCTGCAGGCGCAGCAAGCGTTGCTGAGCGCGCAGATCGATCAACAGCGTAAGAGTCTGGAAGGCAACACTGTTTTGCAGGATACCTTGCAGAAACAGCGTGATTATGTGACGGCGAATACGAATCGTCTCGAACATCAGCTTCAGTTGCTGCAGGAAGCGGTGAACAGCAAACGTCTGACGCTAACCGAAAAGACGGCGCAGGAAGCAGTCACGCCTGACGAAGCGGCTCGTATCCAGACCAACCCGCTAGTTAAGCAAGAACTTGATATTAACCATCAGCTCAGCCAGCGTCTGATTGCCGCGACCGAAAACGGCAACAGCCTGATGCAGCAAAATATTAAAGTCAAAAACTGGCTTGACCGCGCGCTGCAATCCGAACGCAACATTAAAGAACAGATTGCCGTTCTGAAAGGCAGTCTGCTGCTGTCGCGTATTCTGTATCAGCAACAACAAACGCTGCCGTCGGCGGATGAACTTGCCGATATGACCAACCGGATCGCCGACTTGCGTCTGGAGCAGTTCGAGGTCAACCAACAACGCGACGCCCTGTTCCAGAATGATGCGTTTGTCGCCAAGCTGGAAGAAGGGCACAGCAGCGAAGTTAACGGCGAAGTCCATGATGCCTTACTGCAGGTCGTGGATATGCGTCGTGAACTGTTGGATCAGCTGAATAAGCAACTGGGTAACCAGCTGATGATGGCGATTAATCTGCAAATTAACCAGCAGCAGTTAATGAGCGTGTCGAAAAACCTGAAAGGGATCCTCACGCAGCAGATCTTCTGGGTTAACAGTAACCGTCCGATGGACTGGGACTGGATCAAAGCGTTCCCGCAAACGCTTAAAGACCAGTTTAAGTCGATGAAAATCACGGTGAACTGGGAAAAAGCGTGGCCCGCAGTGTTTATTGCGTTCCTGGCGGGATTACCGCTGCTGCTCATTGCCGGGTTAATCCGCTGGCGCCTGAAATGGTTGAAAGAGTATCAGGCGAAACTAGCCGCCGCGGTGGGTAACCTGCGTAATGACAGTCAGCTCAACACGCCAAAATCGATTCTGATCGATCTCATCAGAGCCTTGCCGGCGTGCCTGATTATCCTCGCGATAGGTCTGATTTTGTTGACTATGCAGTTGAATATCAGCGACCTGCTGTGGGCGTTCAGCAAGAAGATGACCGTCTTCTGGCTGGTGTTTGGTTTGTGCTGGAAGGTGCTGGAAAAAGATGGCGTGGCGATTCGTCATTTTGGCATGCCTGCGAAACAGACCAGCCACTGGCGTCGCCAGATTGTGCGTATTAGTCTTGCGCTGTTGCCGCTTAACTTCTGGTCGGTTATTGCTGAGCTGTCGCCGCTCAACCTGATGGACGATGTGCTGGGTCAGGTGGTCATTTTCCTCAACCTGCTGCTGATCGCCTTCCTGGTATGGCCAATGTGCCGCGAAAGCTGGCGTGATAAAGAGTCGCATGGTCTGCGTCTGGTGACGATTACCGTGCTGTCTATTATCCCGATAGCATTAATGGTGCTGACGGCGACCGGCTATTTCTACACCACGCTGCGCCTGGCGGGACGCTGGATTGAAACGGTTTATCTGGTCATTCTCTGGAACCTGCTGTACCAGACTGTGCTGCGTGGATTGAGCGTCGCGGCGCGTCGTATCGCCTGGCGTCGTGCGCTGGCGCGTCGTCAGAACCTGGTGAAAGAAGGGGCGGAGGGCGCAGAGCCGCAGGAAGAGCCGACCATCGCGCTGGAGCAGGTTAACCAGCAAACGCTGCGTATCACCATGCTGGTGATGATTGCCCTGTTTGGGGTCCTGTTCTGGGCCATTTGGTCTGATTTGATCACCGTGTTCAGCTATCTCGACAGCATTACGCTCTGGCATTACAACGGCACCGAAGCGGGTGCGGCGGTGGTGAAAGACGTCACCATGGGCAGCCTGTTGTTTGCCATTATTGCCTCAATGGTCGCGTGGGCGCTGATCCGTAACTTACCCGGCCTGTTGGAAGTGCTGGTGCTCTCGCGACTGAAGATGCGTCAGGGCGCTTCGTATGCGATCACCACGATCCTCAATTACGCGATCATCGCCATCGGCGCAATGACGGTCTTCGGATCGCTCGGCGTATCGTGGGACAAACTCCAGTGGCTGGCAGCGGCCCTGTCGGTTGGTCTGGGTTTTGGCTTACAGGAAATCTTCGGTAACTTTGTTTCCGGCCTGATTATTCTGTTTGAACGCCCGGTCCGCATCGGCGATACGGTTACTATCGGTACGTTCTCAGGAACGGTCAGCAAGATCCGAATTCGTGCTACCACCATTACCGACTTCGATCGCAAAGAGGTGATCATCCCGAACAAAGCATTCGTGACGGAACGTTTGATCAACTGGTCGCTCTCTGATACCACCACGCGTCTGGTGATCCGCATTGGCGTGGCCTATGGTTCTGATCTGGACAAAGTGAAGAAAGTGCTGCTGCAGGCGGCGATGGAGCACCCGAAAGTGATGCACGATCCGGAGCCGGCAGTGTTCTTTACGGCTTTCGGTGCCAGCACGCTGGATCATGAACTGCGTTTATACGTGCGTGAACTGCGCGATCGTAGCCACACGGTTGATGAACTTAACCGTGCGGTCGATCGTTTGTGCCGTGAAAACGACATTGATATTGCCTTTAACCAACTCGAAGTGCATCTGCATAATGCCAAAGGTGACACAGTGACAGAGGTTAAGCGTGACATCATCAAAGGCGACGACCCGACGCCTTCGGTAGGTTAATAGAAAAAATCATCAGGCCTGCGAGCTTCGATTCATTCGTAGGCCTGATAAGTGCAACGCCATCAGGCATTTCAGCTATCACGCTTTTGTAGAAGAAGAGAGCTGTTTCTTTTCGTAATCCCGTTTAACAATCTCCAGCGCCTTCAGTACGGTCTCAGGCGCAACCTGATTTTCTTCTAGTAAAACAATCAAATCGACGGCCAGTTTGACCTCGTCCGGGGCGTTCTCTAATGACATAAATTCTCCGGGATTAACGGGTTAAACGCGCCAGCACGTTTTCTATTCTCGCCAGTGCATGGCGACAGCGAGCCAGTCGCGCCTCGAATGCTTCTACTTCACGATGCAGTTTTTGCTGTTCTTCAAAACCCGTTGACTGAGCCAGACGCTCTTTGCGTTCACGCGTCATTTCCACCAGTCGGCGTTCAAACTCCTGGTGTTGAACCCGCTTGCGCTGCCAGCGCGCCAGGCCTGGAGATGCGTTGTCCCACTCGCGGAGCGACCAGCTGGCAGTTTCACGCGAAATCGCCTCTAACTGTGAGGCAAGGTGTTCCGCCAGCCAGCTAATTTGTGGCAGTTGTTGCTGTTCGACTGCACGGCGCAAGGCGACGAGATTATCTTCAGCTTCATCCAGACAGACCTGCAGCAACGTGCTGCGAGTGTGAAACAGATGCCTGTCAAAGCGGGCGCTCAGCGTGGCGTGATGTGCCAACGGGGCACAACGCTGCCGCAGGCGGTTAAGCTGGTTTTCAAGCGTCTGTAGCAGCATGACGGTTTTCACGACAACACTCCGATGAAAATGAGAACTGTTATGCTAAAGTAGCGATTCTCTGTGTTAAGTATTGATATTATGCAACGCATTATTCTAATCATCATTGGCTGGATAGCGGTAGTGTTAGGCACGCTGGGCGTTGTATTGCCGTTGCTGCCCACGACGCCATTTATCCTGCTGGCCGCCTGGTGTTTTGCCCGCTCATCGCCGCGCTTTCACGACTGGCTGCTGTACCGTTCGTGGTTCGGCGGGTATCTGCGTCACTGGCAAAAACACCGCGCGATGCCGCCTGGAGCGAAGCCGCGCGCGATTTTGTTGATCCTGGTGACATTTGCTATTTCACTCTGGCTGGTCAATATGATGTGGGTGCGCGGTCTGCTGCTGGTTATTCTCGCCTGTTTACTGATTTTTATGTGGCGGATCCCGGTGATTGATGAAAAACAACAAAAGCAGTAAAGCGCAATAATCGCTGTTGCAATTGTCTCTCGCAGCCAGTAAATTCGACCGTTTTCGAGCACAGGCGCAGATGGTCAAAGGTTAAGCAAGTGTAACCCTGACCCTTAATATAGACACAAAATCATTCAAGATACGTCGAGGATGAAGTGTATAGTGCGCCGTGAAGTAATACTGTATCAATCAGGCACAAACTTATGACCGCGACTGCACAGCAGCTTGAGTTTCTCAAAAATAGCATCAAAAGCATCCACGATTACCCAAAACCGGGCATTCTTTTCCGTGATGTCACCAGTTTACTGGAAGATCCGAAAGCCTACGCCCTCAGCATTGAATTGCTGGTTGAACGCTATAAAGATGCGGGTATCACTAAAGTGGTTGGCACCGAAGCGCGTGGCTTCCTGTTTGGCGCGCCGGTAGCGTTGGGTCTGGGCGTCGGATTTGTTCCGGTACGTAAACCCCGTAAGCTTCCGCGTGAAGTGATTGCTGAGAGCTATGAGCTGGAATACGGCACCGATCAGCTGGAAATTCACGTTGATGCCATCAAACCGGGCGATAAAGTCCTGGTTGTAGACGACCTGCTGGCAACTGGAGGCACGATTGAGGCGACCGTGAAGTTGATCCGCCGTCTGGGTGGCGAAGTGACCGATGCTGCCTTTATTATTAACCTGTTTGATCTGGGCGGCGAACAGCGTCTGGAAAAGCAGGGGCTGACTTGTTACAGCCTGGTTCCATTCCCGGGCCACTAATTTCGGGCTATCTTATCCCGGCTGAAGTAATACCGAGACACACAACCTCGCCGTTGCTGCGAGGTTGTGTTAGCATTACCCTCCTGTGAATCCACCCTCCAGCCTTTCAGAGCCTGCCAATGAGTTATCAGGTCTTAGCCCGAAAATGGCGCCCACAAACCTTTGCTGACGTCGTCGGCCAGGAACATGTGCTGACGGCACTGGCGAACGGCTTGTCGTTAGGGCGTATTCATCATGCTTATTTGTTTTCCGGCACCCGTGGCGTCGGAAAAACCTCTATCGCCCGCTTACTGGCGAAGGGATTAAACTGTGAAACCGGCATCACCGCTACGCCGTGCGGCGTATGCGATAACTGCCGGGAAATTGAGCAGGGGCGTTTTGTCGATTTGATTGAAATCGATGCCGCCTCACGCACCAAAGTCGAAGACACTCGCGATCTGCTGGATAACGTTCAGTATGCGCCTGCGCGCGGTCGCTTTAAGGTCTATTTGATCGACGAAGTGCACATGCTGTCGCGCCACAGTTTTAACGCCTTGCTGAAAACGCTCGAAGAGCCGCCCGCGCACGTCAAATTCCTGCTGGCGACCACCGATCCGCAGAAGCTGCCGGTGACCATCCTGTCGCGCTGTCTGCAATTCCATCTTAAAGCGCTGGATGTCGAACAGATTCGCCATCAGCTTGAGCATATTCTCAAAGAAGAGCATATCGCCCATGAACCGCGTGCGCTGCAACTGCTGGCTCGCGCCGCGGACGGCAGCCTGCGCGATGCGCTGAGTTTGACCGATCAGGCGATCGCCAGCGGTGATGGCCAGGTCTCGACCGACGCGGTCAGCACCATGCTCGGCACGCTGGACGACGACCAGGCGCTCTCACTTGTTGAAGCGGTTGTGGCCGCCGACGGCGAACGCGTGATGACGTTGGTGAACGACGCCGCCGCGCGCGGTATTGAATGGGAAGCGCTGCTGGTTGAGATGTCGGCTTTGCTGCATCGTATCGCCATGGTTCAGCTTTCACCTGCCGCGCTCGGCAGCGATATGGCCGCCATTGAACAGCGTATGCGTGAACTGGCGCGAATCGTCCCGCCAACCGATGTGCAGCTTTATTATCAGACCCTGTTAATTGGGCGCAAAGAACTGCCGTATGCACCGGACAGGCGAATGGGCGTCGAAATGACGCTGCTGCGTGCGCTGGCTTTTCATCCGCGCATGCCGCTCCCGGAACCTGAAGTCCCGCGCCAGTCGTTTGCCCCGGTCGCACCCACAGCGGTGATGACCCCGACGCAGGTGCCGCAGCAGCCACCTGCGCCAGCGCAACAGAATGTGCCGCTCTCCGATGCCACCAGCCAGGTGCTGGCGGCACGCAGCCAGCTGCAACGCGCTCAGGGAGCAACCAAACCAAAAAAGAGTGAACCGGCAGCCGCTTCCCGCGCGCGGCCGGTGAATAATGCTGCGCTGGAAAGACTGGCTTCGGTGTCGGAACGTGTTCAGGCGCGTCCGGCGGTCTCTGCGTTGGAAAAGGCGCCGGCGAAGAAAGAAGCGTATCGCTGGAAAGCGACCAATCCTGTTGCAGAAGTTAAAGAAGTCGTTGCCACGCCGAAAGCGCTGAAAAAAGCGCTTGAGCATGAAAAAACGCCGGAACTGGCGGCAAAGCTTGCGGCTGAAGCGATTGAACGCGACCCGTGGGCCGCCCAGGTGAGCCAGCTCTCGCTACCTAAACTGGTGGAGCAGGTGGCGCTTAATGCCTGGAAAGAAGAGAATGGCAACGTGGTGTGCCTGCACCTGCGTTCCACGCAGCGGCACCTTAATTCCAGCGGCGCGCAGCAAAAACTGGCCGAAGCATTGAGTACCTTAACGGGGTCAACGGTTGAATTGACCATCGTTGAAGATGATAATCCTGCGGTGCGCACGCCGCTGGAGTGGCGTCAGGCCATTTATGAAGAGAAGCTCGCGCAGGCGCGTGAGTCGATTATTGCGGATAATAACATCCAGACGCTGCGTCGTTTTTTCGATGCGGACCTGGACGAAGAGAGTATTCGCCCCATTTGATCGTCAGCCTAATGGTTTGATGGTCGTCATCCCTTAACGTGATTGAGAGAGAAGCCTATGTTTGGTAAAGGCGGTCTGGGTAACCTGATGAAACAGGCCCAGCAGATGCAAGAAAAAATGCAGCAGATGCAGGAAGAAGTCGCCAAGCTGGAAGTGACCGGCGAATCTGGCGCGGGTCTGGTAAAAGTGACCATCAACGGCGCGCATAACTGCCGTCGCGTGGAGATCGATCCAAGCCTGCTGGAAGACGACAAAGAGATGCTGGAAGACCTGGTTGCTGCGGCATTCAACGACGCGGCGCGTCGTATTGAAGAGACGCAGAAAGAGAAGATGGCTTCTGTTTCCTCCGGAATGCAGCTGCCGCCTGGCTTTAAGATGCCGTTCTGATGCAAACCAGCCCGCTGTTAACTCAGCTTATGGAAGCACTGCGCTGTCTGCCGGGCGTTGGCCCGAAGTCTGCGCAGCGCATGGCGTTCACGCTGCTTCAGCGCGATCGCAGCGGCGGGATGCGTCTGGCGCAGGCGTTAACGAAGGCGATGTCGGAAATCGGCCACTGTGCCGATTGCCGCACTTTCACCGAGCAGGACGTCTGCAACATCTGCTCGAACCCGCGTCGCCAGGAAAACGGTCAGATTTGCGTGGTGGAGAGTCCGGCGGACATCTACGCCATTGAGCAAACCGGGCAATTTTCCGGACGTTACTTCGTGCTGATGGGACACCTGTCGCCGCTGGACGGTATCGGGCCAGATGACATCGGGCTGGATCGTCTTGAACAGCGACTGGCGTCTGAGCAAATTAACGAACTGATCCTCGCGACCAATCCTACGGTCGAAGGAGAGGCGACCGCCAACTATATTGCTGAGCTTTGCATGCAATATGGCGTTGAAGCCAGCCGTATCGCCCATGGCGTTCCGGTAGGCGGCGAGCTGGAAATGGTCGATGGCACCACGCTGTCGCACTCTCTGGCAGGACGACACAAGATTAAATTCTGAACAAACGGAGGCCGCGACGGCGGCTTCCGCTTGAAATCCTTCCCGCTTGTCCCCATTTCACCCTCAACGTGTTTTTACCATTGAATATGGCATTGTTGAGGTAGATCTACATGAAAGGACAAGAAACTCGTGGTTTTCAGTCAGAAGTAAAACAGCTTCTGCACCTGATGATCCATTCTCTGTATTCCAATAAAGAAATCTTCCTGCGTGAGCTTATCTCTAACGCCTCGGATGCAGCAGACAAGCTGCGTTTCCGCGCACTGTCTAACCCGGACCTGTATGAAGGTGACGGTGAGCTGCGTGTGCGTGTTTCCTTCGATAAAGATAAGCGTACGTTGACCATTGCCGATAATGGCGTGGGGATGAACCGTGATGACGTTATCGATCATTTGGGGACCATTGCGAAATCCGGCACCAAATCTTTCCTCGAATCCATGGGCTCCGATCAGGCGAAAGACAGCCAGTTGATTGGTCAGTTCGGGGTTGGTTTCTACTCTGCCTTCATCGTGGCGGACAAAGTCACCGTGCGTACCCGTGCTGCGGGTGATAAACCGGAAAACGGCGTGTTCTGGGAGTCTGCGGGCGAGGGTGAGTACACCGTTGCTGATATTACCAAAGAAGACCGCGGTACCGAAATTACTCTGCATCTGCGCGAAGGCGAAGACGAGTTCCTCGATGACTGGCGCGTACGTTCCATCATCAGCAAATATTCCGACCATATCGCGCTGCCGGTAGAGATCGAAAAATCCGAAGAGAAAGACGGCGAGACCGTGGTTTCCTGGGAAAAGATCAACAAGGCGCAGGCGCTGTGGACGCGTAACAAGTCGGAAATCAAAGACGACGAGTACAACGAATTCTATAAGCATATCGCCCACGATTTCACCGATCCGCTGACCTGGAGCCACAACCGTGTGGAAGGTAAGCAGGAATACACCAGCCTGCTGTATATCCCGTCGCAGGCGCCGTGGGATATGTGGAATCGCGATCACAAGCATGGTCTGAAACTGTACGTCCAGCGTGTATTCATCATGGACGATGCCGAGCAGTTCATGCCGAACTACCTGCGCTTTGTGCGTGGTCTGATAGATTCCAACGATCTGCCGCTGAACGTTTCTCGCGAGATCCTGCAGGACAGCACCGTCACCCGTAACCTGCGCAGCGCGCTGACCAAACGCGTACTGCAGATGCTGGAAAAACTGGCGAAAGACGACGCGGAAAAATACCAGACCTTCTGGAAACAGTTCGGTCTGGTGCTGAAAGAAGGCCCGGCGGAAGATCATGCCAACCAGGAAACTATCGCTAAACTGATGCGCTTCGCGTCTACGCACACTGACTCCTCCGCGCAAACCGTGTCGCTGGAAGACTATATCTCCCGTATGAAAGAAGGGCAGGAGAAGATCTACTACATCACCGCAGACAGCTACGCGGCGGCGAAGAGCAGCCCGCATCTGGAACTGCTGCGTAAGAAAGGCATCGAAGTCCTGCTGCTTTCTGACCGCATCGATGAGTGGATGATGAACTACCTGACCGAGTTCGATGGCAAACCGTTCCAGTCCGTGGCGAAAGCCGACGAGTCTATCGACAAACTGGCGGATGAAGTTGACGAGTCGGCAAAAGAAGCGGAAAAAGCGCTGACGCCGTTTGTTGAGCGCGTGAAAACCCTGCTGGGCGATCGCGTAAAAGAAGTGCGTCTGACTCACCGTCTGACCGACACCCCGGCTATCGTCACCACCGATGCGGACGAAATGAGTACCCAGATGGCGAAACTGTTCGCCGCTGCGGGCCAGGCTGTGCCGGAAGTGAAATATATCTTTGAACTGAACCCGGACCACGTGCTGGTTAAACGCACGGCGGATACCCAGGACGAAGCGCAGTTCAAAGAGTGGGTTGAACTGCTGCTGGATCAGGCGCTGTTCGCCGAGCGCGGCACGCTGGAAGATCCGAACCAGTTCATCCGTCGTATGAACCAGTTGCTGGTGTCCTGATAACCATCATCTAATGCCGGATGGCGCTAACGCTTATCCGGCCTACAACATCTTTTTGATCGTAGGCCGGATAAGGTGTTTACACCGCCATCCGGCAATTTCTTTCCTTATTTTCAATTTTCCCTCCGTTAACCGTTTCAGCGTCGGGCGTCTTCCTTGAGCCAATTGCGTGATGGTGGTATCGTTTAGCGCTTTTTAAAAAATATCGACAACCTTTAAGGGGATTTTCGTAATGCGTATCATTCTGCTTGGCGCTCCGGGCGCGGGTAAAGGAACTCAGGCTCAGTTCATCATGGAGAAGTATGGTATTCCGCAAATCTCCACCGGTGATATGCTGCGTGCCGCCGTGAAATTTGGCTCCGAGCTGGGCAAACAAGCGAAAGACATCATGGACGCCGGTAAGCTGGTGACTGATGAGCTGGTGATCGCGCTGGTAAAAGAGCGTATTGCTCAGGAAGACTGCCGTAATGGTTTCCTGCTCGATGGCTTCCCGCGTACTATTCCGCAGGCAGATGCCATGAAAGAAGCGGGTATCAACGTGGACTACGTTCTGGAATTCGACGTACCTGACGAGCTGATCGTTGACCGTATTGTAGGTCGCCGCGTACACGCAGCTTCTGGCCGCGTTTACCACATCAAATTCAACCCGCCTAAGGTTGAAGGTAAAGACGACGTGACCGGCGAAGAGCTGACCACCCGTAAAGACGATCAGGAAGAGACCGTACGCAAGCGCCTGGTGGAATACCATCAGATGACCGCACCGCTGATCGGCTACTACTCTAAAGAAGCGCAGGCGGGTAACACCAAATACGCGAAAGTTGACGGCACTCAGGCCGTGGCTGACGTTCGCGCAGCGCTGGAAAAAATCCTCGGTTAATTTTTAACGCGGTTAATGCCGGATGGCGGTGTATACACCTTATCCGGCCTACGATGTTTTGTAGGCTTGATAAGCGCCATCAGGCAAATTCTCGTCTTACCTCTCACAGCAATTAGTTCTTCTTAACCGCTTTTCCGCTACAATTATCAACAATTTGAATCGATAAGAGGCGGTAATGCGTCAGACGAAAACCGGTATCCTGCTGGCAAACCTCGGCACTCCCGATGCCCCAACCCCCGAAGCCGTTAAGCGCTACCTGCGCCAGTTTTTAAGCGATCAACGCGTAGTCGATACGTCCCCTGCACTGTGGTGGCCGTTGCTGCGTGGTGTGATTTTGCCGCTGCGAGCGCCGCGTGTGGCAAAACTGTACCAGTCAATCTGGATGGAAGACGGTTCTCCGCTGATGGTCTACAGCAAGGCGCAACAGCAGGCGCTGGCACAACGTCTGCCGGATACGCCTGTCGCACTGGGGATGAGCTACGGTTCGCCGTCGCTCGAAAGCGCGGTCGATGAACTGCTGGCAAGCGGGGTTGAACACATGGTGGTGTTACCGCTGTACCCGCAATATTCCTGTTCGACAGTGGCGGCAGTCTGGGACGAGCTGGCGCGCATCTTAGCGCGTAAACGCGGTATTCCAGGCGTCTCATTTATTCGTGATTACGCCGATGACAGCAGCTACATTGATGCGCTGGCCAGGAGTGCCCGGGATTCATTTGCTCAACATGGCGAACCTGATTTACTGCTGCTCTCCTATCACGGCATTCCGCAGCGCTACGCCGATGAAGGCGATGACTACCCGCAGCGCTGTCGCGATACGACGCGTGAGTTGGTTTCAGCGCTGGGTCTGCCGCCGGAAAAAGTCATGATGACCTTCCAGTCTCGCTTTGGCCGCGAACCCTGGCTGACGCCGTATACCGACGAAACGTTAAAAATGCTGGCGGAGAAAGGGACCCGACATATCCAGGTTATGTGTCCGGGCTTCGCAGCTGATTGTCTCGAAACGCTGGAAGAGATAGCGGTGCAGAACCGGGAGATTTTCCTTGAGGCTGGCGGTAAGCAATATGAATATATTCCGGCGTTGAATGCCACACCGGAACATATCGAAATGATGGTTAAACTGACCGCCGCCTATCGTTAAAGCTGCGCCCTGAAGTAACGCGCGCCGTCCTGCAGGGCATCGTCGGCGGTTTTCATCATCCGGGAATAGTGCAGGAAGGCGTGCAGCGTGCCGGGATACATTTTGTACTGGCAGGGCTGCTGATGCGCCTGTAACGTCTGGAATAATAAGCGGCTATCGTCAATCAGCGGATCGAACTCCGCACCGGCGATAAAACACGGCGGTACGTCGCGCGTCAGATCGTTGTTAAACAGGCAATAGTACGGTGACTCGCGATCGTCAGCGCTACGTAGGTACGCGTTTTCGTACATCTGCAAGTCCTCGCGGGTTAAACCATCCCACGCGCCGCCCATCAGCCGTCGGCTCAGTGAATCCTGCAGCCCGTAAAGCCCATACCACAACAGCACGCCAGCCACCTTGCCGCAGGTAATGTTGTTGTCTCGCAGCCACAGAGTGCTGGCTAGCGCCAGCATCGCGCCGGCGGAATCGCCCGCAAAACCAATCGTATTGATATTGAGGGGATAGTCGCCAGCATGTTGATGATAGTACTGGCAAACGGCGACGATCTCTTCGATAGCTTGTGGGTAACGGGCTTCTGGCGCCAGCGAATAGTCGATGCCGATCACCGTGCACTGGGTGTAGTGCGCCAGTAAGCGCATAATACGGTCGTGGGTATCCAGATTACCGAGAATAAAACCGCCGCCGTGCAGGTAATACAGCGTCGCCTGGCTTTGGGGCTGCGGAGCGTAGATGCGTGTGGCAACGGGGCCGCAGGCGGTAGAAATCACGCATTCGCGGGTAGGTATCTGCGGGGCATCGGCATTCCACAGTCGCCGTTCATGAATGTAGTGTTGGCGCTGGGCCACGAAGTCATCGGCAGCGGGCCACGGCGGCAAATCGTCGCGATGAAAATTCACCACGCTTTTCATTTCATCCGAAATTTTGTCGAGTACGGGGATTTTGTTTTCCGGCTTCATAAAACGCTCCTTGTGGACGATGATTTATTGTAGAAACTGAGAGCGGATAAACTGCGATCCCGCCGTCCGATATTGAAACTTAGCGCCGCATCGCATGCATATCAGGTAATGTGCTACCATGCATCGCTCAGTTAACCACCCATATAATCGACCATGAAATTTCCCGGTAAACGTAAATCCAAACACTATTTTCCCGTCAGCGCGCGCGATCCGTTGCTGCAACAAATTCAGCCAGAAAATGAAACCAGCGCGGCCTGGGTTGTCGGTATCGACCAAACGCTGGTCGATATTGAAGCCAAAGTGGATGATGATTTTGTAAAACGTTATGGATTAAGCGCCGGGCACTCTCTGGTGATTGAAGATGATGTTGCGGAAGCGCTCTACCAGGAACTGGTACGCGAAAACCTGATCACCCATCAGTTTGCAGGCGGCACCATCGGTAACACTATGCACAACTACTCCGTGCTGGCGGATGATCGCTCGGTGCTGCTGGGCGTGATGTGCAGCAATATCGAGATTGGCAGCTATGCGTACCGCTATTTATGCAATACCTCCAGCCGTACCGATCTGAACTACCTGCAAGGCGTTAATGGACCGATTGGCCGCTGCTTTACGCTGATTGGCGAATCCGGAGAGCGTACCTTCGCCATCAGCCCCGGACATATGAACAAACTGCGGGCGGATAGCATCCCTGAATCGGTCATTGCCGGTGCATCCGCGCTGGTGCTGACGTCCTATCTGGTGCGCTGCGAGCCGGGCGAGCCGATGCCGGAAGCGACCATGAAGGCGATTGAATATGCCAAAAAACACAATGTGCCGGTGGTACTGACGCTGGGAACTAAATTCGTTATTGCGGATAACCCACAGTGGTGGCAGGAATTTCTGAAAGAGAATGTCTCTATTCTGGCGATGAACGAAGAAGAAGCTGAAGCGCTGACCGGTGAAAACGATCCGCTGCTGGCGTCTGACAAGGCGCTGGACTGGGTGGATCTGGTGCTATGCACTGCGGGCCCGGCAGGTCTGTATATGGCGGGCTTTACGGAAGAAGAAGTCAAACGTAAAACCCAGCATCCACTGCTGCCTGGAGCGATTGCCGAATTCAACCAGTACGAGTTTAGCCGCGCCATGCGTCATAAAGACTGTACTCATCCGCTGCGTGTATATTCGCACATCGCGCCGTATATGGGCGGGCCAGAAAAGATCATGAATACCAACGGTGCTGGCGACGGCGCACTGGCGGCATTGCTGCATGATATTACCGCTAACAGCTATCACCGCAGCAACGTGCCTAACTCCAGCAAGCACAAGTTCACCTGGCTGACCTATTCGTCATTAGCGCAGGTGTGTAAATATGCTAACCGCGTGAGTTATCAGGTGCTGAACCAGCATTCCCCACGTCTGACGCGCGGTTTGCCGGAACGTGAAGACAGTCTCGAAGAGTCGTACTGGGATCGCTGAGTTCTTGCCTGATGGCGCTACGCTTATCGGGCCTACGCGTAGCAATATGTAGGCCGGATAAGGCGTTTTACGCCGCCATCCGGCACGTAACATTAACTGGCAGTAGCAACTTCACCGGCAGGCGGCGTTTCAATCATCTCCAGCATGGTGCGGGCGATTTCACGCTCCCCCATGACCACCTGATTGGCGCCACGCTCGGTAATGTATTCCACCTCATCGTCATAATGCGCGCGGGCGATAATCTCAATCGACGGGCACTTCTCACGAGCTGAAGCAACAATCTCACCTGCTTCGTAACCATTTGGAATGGTCAGCAGCAGCCAGCGTGCGCAATCCAGGTGCGCCAGATTCATAATTTCCTCGTTGGCGGCGTTGCCCAGCACCGCCCGGATCCCACGCTCGCGCAGTTCATCCACCCGGGTTCGTGAGGTTTCGATAACCACCAACGGGATCCCTGCTGCCATCAGTTTCTCACCCAGCAGGCTGCCGACACGACCAAAACCGACCAGCAGTGCATGATTACAAATATCAACCGGGATCTGCTTCTCTTCTTCGATAGCCTCTTCCAGCGTCTGCTCTTCCAGCGTTTCGGTTTTGGCGAGATATTTCTCTAATACAGCAAACAGTACCGGGTTGAGCATAATGGACAGGATAGCCCCCGCCAGCACCAGATTCTGTCCTGCCTGTGGCAGCAGGTTTAACGCCATTCCCAGACCCGCCAGGATAAAGGCAAACTCACCAATTTGCGCCAGGCTGGTGGCAATGGTGAGCGCTGTGCGTTGGGAGTGGCCAAACAGGCGCACCAGGAAATAGGCGGCAAGGGATTTACCAAAGATGATAATCGCCAGCGTGCCCAGCACTGCCAGCGGCTGTTGGATCAGGACTAACGGATCGAACAGCATCCCGACGGAAACGAAGAACAGTACGGCGAACGCATCGCGCAGCGGTAGGGTATCGTGCGCCGCGCGGTGACTCAGTTCTGATTCATTCAGCACCATACCGGCGAAGAATGCGCCCAGCGCAAAGGAGACATCGAACAGTTCCACTGCGCCAAAGGCGATACCTAAGGCGAGGGCGAGAACTGACAGGGTAAACAGCTCGCGTGACCCGGTAGCGGCGCTGCGTGCCATAATCCACGGTACCAGGCGACGACCCACCAGCATCATAATGGCGATAAATGCCACTACCTTGCCGATGGTAATGCCCATATCGACGGCCAGCGAAGTAAAGCCGACGTTTCCTTTTTCCAGCATTCCGGCGACAGCAGGCAGGAGAACCAGCGTCAGCACCATCATCAGGTCTTCGACAATCAGCCAGCCAATGGCAATTTGCCCGCGCTGGCTGTCAATGAGCTGCCGTTCTTCAAGCGCACGTAACAGTACCACGGTACTGGCGGTTGAAAGACACAGCCCAAAGACGATACCGACCATCAGCGACCAGCCCATCACCGCTGAAAGCGCCATGCCCAGCAGCGTTGCTACCGCTATCTGGGCAATCGCGCCGGGAATGGCGATAGCCTTTACCGCCATCAAATCCTTCAGGGAAAAGTGCAGCCCGACGCCGAACATTAACAGGATCACGCCAAGCTCAGCCAGTTCAGGTGCGAGTTTGGTATCAGCAACAAAACCAGGAGTAAATGGACCGGCCAGAACGCCCGCTAACAGATATCCCACCAGAGGAGAAATACGTAGTTTATTGGCAATCATGCCTAATATAAAAGCGAGCACAAGGCCGCCGACAATGGTGGTGATAAGCGGGGTGGCGTGATGCATTCCGTCTCCTTTGGTTGCTGTGTTGATCCTGAAAACCCAAATTCCGAGTAATAGTTTATGACAATTTTGAAGTTTATGTTTATGAATAATTATTGAATTTTGATGAAAACAGGATTTTAAAGGAAAAAAAGCACGGATCGGAAAACTACGGGGGGATGTTTGAGGCAAACGCTGATGGTCACTGTAAGTGATGACGACCAAAGTTTACCTTTGGCCGTCAGAAAATCAGGCTTTATGTCGGTTATCAGGTAAGAATATGGTCAGTATCCCCAGAAGTGGCAGGAAAGCACATATTTTGTAGACCAAATCGATACTGGTATGGTCGGCAATCAGCCCTAACACCGCGGCTCCCAAGCCACCCATGCCGAAGGCAAAACCGAAAAATAGCCCAGAAACCATGCCGATACGCCCAGGAAGCAGCTCCTGTGCATAGACCAGAATGGCAGAAAACGCTGATGCGAGGATAAAACCAATGATCACGATTAAAATCCCGGTCCATTCCAGCGTTGCGTAGGGTAAAACGAGGGTAAATGGTGCTACACCGAGGATAGAGCCCCAAATAACATATTTTCTACCAATTTTATCACCCAATGGTCCACCAATTACCGTTCCGGCTGCGACGGCAAACAGGAAGGCAAACAGATGAAACTGGGCATTTTGTACCGATAATCCGAATTTTTGCATCAGATAAAAGGTGTAGTAGCTGCTAATGCTCGCCATATAGAAGTATTTGGAGAAAATCAGCACCAGCAGAATGCTTACCGCCAGAACCACTTTATTACGCGGCAACGGATTAACGATGGCGACCTTCGGCTTTCCTTTACTCATCCGATGCTGCGCGGCATACCAACGGCTGATTTGCGCCAGGACGACAATCGCTAATAATGCTGCCAGTACGAACCAGGCCACATTACCCTTACCATATGGCGCGATGATGACAGCCGCCAGCAACGGTCCCAAAGAGCTACCGAAGTTACCACCAACCTGGAAAATCGACTGGGCAAGGCCGTGGCGACCGCCGGAGGCCATACGCGCCACGCGGGACGATTCCGGGTGAAATACCGATGAACCAGTACCGACCAGCGCCGCAGCGAGCAGTACCATATGGAAGCTGCCGGCCATGGCCAGCAAAACAAGCCCGCTCAGTGTGAAGCACATCCCAATGGGCAGCGACCACGGCATCGGATATTTGTCCGTCCAGTAACCCACGACCGGTTGTAGCAGCGAGGAAGCAAGCTGGAAGGTCAGGGTAATCATCCCTATCTGCATAAACGTCAGCGAGAACTCTGACTGCAAAAGCGGATAAATCGCCAGAATCAGCGACTGGATCATATCGTTTAGCAGATGGGAGAGGCTGATTGCCCCTAAAATGCCAAATGAGGTGCGTGCTTTAGCAACCGACGCTGACGCGCCAGCCGCTGGCTGGGTTGGTTCACTTATTGCCATAGAAAGTCACTTCTGTTTGGTTGCGATTATGAGGGTAATCTAATTTGTTATTATTACCTGACTAACATACCTGCGGAAGGTGTTTGAAGGAAGTCTCATTTCTGAAAACATTTTCGACTATTATTTCATATCATTGTAATTTCAGTCGTTGATTTTGGCTCAGGGAGAGAAATATGAAGTTTTTAAAACGGGGCGTGGCGCTGGCGCTATTAGCCGCATTTGCGCTGGCAGGTCAGCCTGCTCAGGCGTACGAAAAAGATAAAACCTATAAAATCACCATTCTGCATACCAACGATCATCACGGTCACTTCTGGCGTAGCGAATATGGGGAATACGGGCTGGCGGCGCAAAAAACGCTGGTGGACGGTATTCGTAAAGAGGTGGCTGAGGACGGAGGCAGCGTACTGCTGCTTTCCGGCGGTGACATTAATACCGGCGTACCGGAGTCCGATCTGCAGGATGCGGAACCTGATTTTCGCGGCATGAACCTGATTGGCTATGACGCGATGGCGGTCGGTAACCACGAGTTTGATAATCCGCTGACCGTATTGCGCCAGCAGGAAAAATGGTCCAAATTTCCGTTTCTCTCAGCCAATATTTATCAGAAAAGCACCGGCGAGCGTTTATTTAAGCCGTGGGCCATCTTTAAGCGCCAGGATTTAAAAATTGCCGTACTCGGTTTAACCACTGACGATACGGCGAAAATTGGCAACCCCGAGTTCTTTACCGATATCGAATTCCGTAAACCTGCCGATGAAGCCAAACTGGTTATTCAGGAACTGAATATGGGGGAAAAGCCTGACATCATTATTGCCACCACCCATATGGGACATTATGACAATGGCAATCACGGCTCGAACGCCCCTGGCGATGTGGAAATGGCGCGCAGCCTGCCAGCAGGTTCGCTGGCAATGATTGTGGGTGGTCACTCACAGGATCCGGTGTGTATGGCTGCGGAAAACAAAAAGCAGGTGGATTACGTCCCGGGGACACCGTGTGCGCCGGATAAGCAAAACGGTATCTGGATTGTGCAGGCGCATGAGTGGGGTAAATATGTCGGCCGGGCGGACTTTGAGTTCCGCAATGGCGAAATGAAAATGGTCAACTATCAACTCATTCCGGTAAACCTGAAGAAAAAAGTGACCTGGGATAACGGTAAAAGTGAGCGCGTACTCTACACCCCGGAGATTGCTGAAAATCAGCAAATGCTTTCGCTGCTGACGCCGTTCCAGAATAAAGGTAAAGCGCAGTTGGATGTCAAAATTGGCAGCGTCAATGCGCGCCTCGAAGGCGACCGTAGCAAAGTGCGTTTCGTGCAGACTAACATGGGGCACTTGCTGCTCGCTGCGCAAATGGCACGCACTGGCGCTGATTTTGGCGTGATGAGCGGTGGGGGGATTCGTGATTCCATTGAAGGCGGTGATATCACCTACAAGAGTGTGCTGAAGGTACAACCGTTTGGCAACATTGTGGTGTATGCCGATATGAGCGGGAAAGAAGTGATTGACTATCTGACCGCGGTGGCGCAAATGAAGCCGGACTCCGGGGCCTATCCGCAGTTTGCCAACGTCAGCTTTGTAGCGAAAGACGGCAAGTTTAACGATTTGAAAATCAAAGGCGAACCTGTTGACCCAGCCAAAACCTATCGTATGGCAACGCTGAGCTTCAACGCCACCGGCGGTGATGGCTATCCGCGTATTGATAACAAACCAGGCTATGTGAATACCGGGTTTATCGATGCGGAAGTGCTGAAGGAGTACGTGCAGAAGAACTCACCGCTGGATGCCAGTGCGTATGAGCCTAAGGGTGAGGTGAGCTGGCAGTAACAGGGCGGAGTGCCGGATGGCGGTGCTGGCACCTTATCCGGCCTACAGGTCAGTGCGATTTGTAGGCCTTAAAGCTGCGCGCCATCAGGCATTCATTCTATAACCGCTTAATCCCGGCGGGCGATATCGGCGAATTTCGCATCCAGAATTTTCGCCAGATCGCTCGCTGCCAGTTCGATATCCAGCCCGCGTTTGCCGCCGGAAACATAAATGGTGTCAAACGTTTGGGCAGGCGCATCGATAAGCGTCGGCAATCTTTTTTTCTGCCCCAGCGGGCTAATACCGCCTACCAGATAGCCGGTAGTGCGTTGCGCGACCATGGGATCGGCCATATCGACCTTTTTGGCGCCCAATGCTTTGGCGACCTTTTTGAGATCCAGTTGACCGGCTACCGGTGTGACGGCGACTGCCAGATGTTTCATATCGCCATTCACGGCAACCAGCAGCGTTTTGTAGACCTGATCCGCATTCAGCCCTAATTTACGAACCACTTCGTCGCCAAAGTTGGTCTCGGATGGATCGTGATCGTAGGTGTGGATCTGAAAAGAAATTTTGTTTTTTTCGAGTAGTTTAACGGCGGGTGTCATAGCAATTTTTCCTGGCCCAGACAAAATACGTCATAAGCATACGCCTGATGGCGGTGGAAAAAATAGTACCATCTTGCGCAATAGTATTGGCAGGATGATGACTTTGAGCGACAATCGACCTACACCGATGCTTTAAGCGTCGGCATAATAATAATGATGAAATTCCTCTTTGACGGGCCAATAGAAATATTGGCCATTTTTTTATCGCATCATCTCCGGTAAGTTTCCCTCTCCATACAGATGCAGTGCGCCCACTGCGACCACATAGTGGCCTGCCGGCATTGCCTTGAGTTTGTCCCGCCAGGCCTCATTACGCTGGTGCATTAATACGTCATATAATGACTGGCTGAATGTGTTGGGTAACGTGAGTGCGCCATTTTGTGGTGGTGATTCAAGCCACCAGCCCATCATTTGTTGCAGCAGCCTGGCGTTGGTGTGCCAGTGCGTCAGGGTATCGTCGAGCAAAGCCAAACCGTTATCAGGCAATTGGCATAACAGGTCGATTTGGCTGGAGGCGCCTTCCAGTTCAATAATGGGTTTTTGCGCCTGTTTAGCCGCTTTGAGCAGTTGGTAGTCAATGCCATATTCCGCCCGTAATCCCAGCTGTTGCGCCTGCGTGGCTTGTAAGATCATGGCTATTTGCCACAGGGGTTGAGTCGAAAACAGGGAAGGGGAAATACCAAGATCGGCAGAAACTTTTTGCAGATTGCGCAACTGCTCTTCGCTGATGCGTTCTTCCAGCGCGGCAAAAACCGGAAGATTGGCAAACGGAGCATCGTCGCCGGAAACATCGGCTTCGACAATTAGCGCATCGGCATGCTTGAGCTTTTTGAGTAATTTGGCAGGCAGAGGCGCCATACCCCGGCTACCCATATGAATACTGCCAATCAGATGGAAATGGCGGTTGCCAGGCAAAGAGATATCGATGGCCGGCCAGGTATAATGGTTACCGCGCAGTGCAGACCATAATGCTTTTACCCGGTATAACAAATCCATACGACCTCCCTAAGTGGACTTCCATGCTAGCGCGTGGTCCAGGAAGGTGCAATGCGTGATTGCCGGATAGCGCAGTTGACAGCGCCATCCGGCAAAGGGTTACTCTTTAGGTTTGAAGCGCAGCAGTCGGTTGGCGTTGCTCACCACGGTAATAGAAGAGAGCGCCATCGCCGCTCCGGCAACGACCGGGTTGAGCAGCGTGCCGGTGAACGGCCACAAGATCCCGGCGGCAACGGGGATACCGATGCTGTTATAGATAAACGCGCCGAGCAGGTTCTGCTTCATATTGCGCAGCGTTGCCCGCGAGATAGACAGGGCATCGGCAACGCCCATCAGGCTATGACGCATCAGCGTAATCGCAGCGGTTTCAATCGCCACATCGCTGCCGCCACCCATGGCAATACCCACATCGGCCTGGGCCAGGGCTGGGGCATCGTTAATGCCATCACCGACCATGGCGACCTGACGTCCCTGGCTCTGCAGACGTTTAATCGCTTCCGCTTTACCGTCCGGCAGTACGCCCGCTATCACCTCGTCAATACCCACCTCTTTGGCAATGGCGTTGGCGGTCGTTGGGTTGTCGCCTGTGAGCATCACCAGACGATACCCGGCGCGGTGCAGGCGCTGGAGCGCTGCCACGCTGTCGCTGCGCAGTGGATCACGCACCGCTAACAGAGCCGCGGCTTTACCGTCAATGGCTAACAGCACCGGGGTTGAGCCCTGGGAAGCCTGAGCGGTGATTTCAGCCTCCATTTCTGTGGTGTCGACCTGCTGCTCATTGAGCAGCGCCTGGTTGCCTAACAGAAGCGTATGACCTTCGGTCTCGCCGCTGACGCCTAACCCGCGCAGCGTACGGAAACCGTTGACCTGCGGCAGCGTAACATCGCCCGCTTTGTCCAGAATCGCCCGGGCCAGCGGATGGCTGGAACCCTGTTCAAGGGCGGCTGCCAGGCGAACAGCCATCGCTTCGTCGGTATTGCCAAACGTTTTGATGGCGACAACCTGCGGTTTGCCTTCAGTCAGCGTCCCTGTCTTATCAAAGACGAGAGTATCGAGCGTGCTGGCGCGTTGCAGCGCATCGGCATCGCGTACCAGTACCCCAAACTCAGCGGCACGACCAACCCCGGAGATAATCGACATGGGGGTGGCCAGACCCAGCGCACAAGGACAGGCAATAATCAGGACGGTGGTGGCAATCACCAGCGTATAAACAATTTGTGGCGCCGGGCCAAAGAAGTACCAAATTGCTGCACTCACCAGCGCAATCACCACCACCACCGGAACGAACACCGAGGAGATACGGTCGGCCAGTTTGCCAATCTCGGGCTTACTGCTTTGCGCCTGACGCACCATGCGAATAATGCGCGACAGCGTGGTGTGGCTACCAACAGCGCTGGCGCGAAACAGTACGCTGCCATCCTGGACGACCGTACCGGCGTGGACGCTATCGCCTTCACCTTTTTGCTGCGGGATAGGCTCACCGGTCAGCATTGCTTCATCCAGCCAGGCCTCGCCCTGGGTGATTTCGCCATCTACCGGAACGCGATCGCCGGTAGTCAGACGTAGCAACATGCCTGCCTGCACATCGGCCAGCGGCACGTTTTTTTCACCGTCATCGGTCACGACACGTGCGGTTGGCGGTGTTAAATCGAGTAGTTTTTCCAGCGCTTTGGAAGAGCGTTGGCGGGCGCGCGCTTCCAGCATATGGCCAAGGTTAATCAGACCGATAATCATGGCACTGGCTTCATAATAGAGATGCCGTGCTTCCATTGGGAACCATTGCGGCCAGAGGTTTACGCTCATGGAATAGAGCCAGGCGACTCCCGTGCCCAGCGCGACCAGTGTATCCATGGTTGCGGTGCCGTTCATCAGGCTTTTCCACGCGCTGCGGTAGAAGTGACCGCCTGCGAAGACCATCACGGCGAGTGTTGCCAGACCAATTGCCAGCCACAGGCTACGGTTGTCGGCACTCACCATCATGTTATCGCCAATCATTCCCCATACCATGACCGGGACACCCAGCAACAGCGCAACCGCCGCCTGCCAGCGAAAACGTTTCATGGTCGCAACGGCGGTTTCCTGCTGGCGTTCGCGACGCTTAGCGTCGTCTTCGATCGCTTCCGCACCGTAGCCGGCTTTTTCCACCGCCTGCACTAAATCTGCAGCGGATGCACTGCCCATTACCAGCGCAGTGCGCTCCGCCAGGTTTACCCGTGCCTGCGTGACACCCGGTACGCTTTGCAATGCATTTTGTACACGGGTCACACAACTGGCGCAGCTCATGCCGTTTAACAGCAACTGTTGGCTGTCATCATCAGCCGTAGCTGCCGGAAGCTCGGAAGGGACCGCTGCCAGTGCTTCCGACGGGATTGTTGACTCCGTCAGCGGTTTAGCCTTTGGGTGGCTTAACTCCGCCCCGTAACCGGCTTGTTTGATGGTTTCAATCAGCGCTTCTGCGCTGGCGCTCCCGGTAACATGCGCCTCTGTCACGGTGACATCCGCTTGCTCAACATCCGGACGTTGTTCGAGACTTTCTTTAACGCGTTTTACGCAGTGACCACAGGACAAACCGTCCAGGGTTAGATCGATTGTTTGAGACATAACCAACTCCTTCATTGCAGGATTAACTGACTGTGATAAAGGTTAAACCTTCCAGCAAGGGGAAGGTCAAGGGCGTTTTTAGAAAAGATGAAAAAAGGGGGCGAAGGGGGAAAAAACGGGAACGTCAGAGCGTTCCCGGTCTGTTATTGATTGAGGACGATAAGCGGCGTTCGATGCTCCGGTTCATTTATGACCGTGAGATCGGCACCATACAGCGCGTTCAGCGCCCGTTGCTTCAGGACATCCTGTGGATACCCGTTATCAACTATCCTGCCGCGTTCCATCAGTACCACGCGGTCGGCATAACGCGCCGCGAGGTTGAGATCGTGCAGGACGCAGCAGACGCTAAACTGCCGTTCGCGCACCAGACGACGCAGCAGACGAAAAAGGTGCTGCTGGTGGTGAATATCCAGGGCGGAGGTGGGTTCATCGAGAAACAACCATTTGGGTCGAGGCTCGGGTTCCCAAAGCTGAACCAGCAGACGTGCCAACTGTACCCGCTGTTGCTCTCCTCCCGACAGGTGCCGATAATCGCGCGCGGCCAACGCCTGGCAATCACACAACGCCATGATGTGTTCCGTTTCATCGCCGGTGTTGCACGTACGATACGGATGCCTGCCCATGCGAATGACCTCCTGCACGCTAAACGGGAAAGCCATATGACTGTTCTGGCGCATCACCGCACGGGTTTTTGCCAGCTCGGTGATTGACCACTCGTCCAGCGGCTTGCCGAATAAGCTACAGCGCCCACTGTGAGGTTGCAGATAACCCGTGAGCTGGCGTAGCAGCGTCGATTTCCCGGCGCCATTCGGGCCCAGAATCGCGATAATCTCTCCTTCAGGTAGCGTCAGGGAAACATCATCGGTCAATCGTCTGCCCTGAATGTGGTAAACCAGATTTTCAGCAACGATCATGACACCCTCCGGCTACGCAGTATTAACCACAGAAAATACGGTCCTCCGATCAGGCTGGTTAACAGGCCAACGGGCATTTCGGCAGGCTGCACCAGAGTACGGGCCAGCGTATCGGCAATCAGGAGTAGACAGGCGCCCGCCAGCGTAGAACAGGGAATCAACCAGCGATGATCGGCGCCGGTAGTCATTCTGATCAGATGCGGGATCACCAGGCCAATAAAGCCAATTACGCCGCTGACGGCAACGGCAGCGCCAACCAGTAGCGAGCTGAGTAACAGTAATTTCTGACGCTTACGTTTGACGTTTACGCCGAGGTAATGCGCCTCTTCATCGCCCAGTTGCAGCAAATTAAGGGTTCCCGCCATACAAACGGTGACAGCAATGGCTGGAAGAACAAACGTGCTGGCGACCAGCAGCGTTGGCCACTGGGCCTGGCCGAGATTGCCCATCATCCACAGCGTAAGTTGACGTAGTTGCTGCTCGTCGCCCACATAGCTCAGTACGCCAATAGCCGAACCGCACAGAGCATTGATAGCGATACCGGCTAACAGCAGTTGCATCATTCCGCCGTGGCTATGACGCTGGCTTATCAGGAAAATAATCGTGCAGACCACCATGCTGCCCGCGACGGCAAAAATCATCTGCTCATACAGCACTAGCACCACGGGAAACGAAAAGGGGATAACGATCGCGATGCCGACCATCAGCGCGGAGCCGCTACTGACGCCAAGCAGGCCAGGATCGGCCATCGGATTGCGAAAAAGCCCCTGCATGATAACCCCTGCCGTCGCCAGCGCCGCGCCTACCAGCACGGCCAGCAACACGCGGGGCAAGCGGATGTTCAACCAAATGTCACGGTATTCGTCGTTGAACAGCGCGCTGAAGCTAATGTTCAGCGCCCCCTGGCTGGCTCCGAAGAGCATCAGAGCGACCAACAACAGAGAAAGACCCGTCAGAATGCTGACGGAAGAAAGCGAGTCCTTAAGCACGCAACGCTCCATAACGTCTTTGCGGCGCGAAGTTCCCGCGCCGCGAGGGGTTTACGCGGGTTTGAGTCCTGGCTCAACCAAACTGTAAATCTGGTTATTGAGTGACGGGGCTGTAGCCAGCTCGTGAATGTGCTTTGCAACATCTGCACGCATCACAAAACCATGGCACTCCTCGGCCTGTATCCGTTGCGCCTGACCTGTGGCTGCACCGTTCAGCAAACCGCCGGGGCGGAGAATGGCGTAGTCCAGTTGACTGGTTTGTAGCCAGCTTTCAGCCAACGATTTTTCCCGTACCGCCTGACCAAATGCGGCCCTGGCGCGTGGGGACAAAAAGGGCCAACTGTCGCCACAGCCAAGCGAAGTCACCAGAATCATGCGTTTGATCTCCGCTTTTTCTGCTTCATCAATGACGGTTCTGTGCGCCAGATAATCCTGGGCACCGCCCATGGAGGAGATCACCGTGGCATGTTGACCCGCTGCGCGACAGGCACAGGCGGTGACCTGGCTGTCGCAGGCGTCGCCAATGAAGACCTGCACACCTTTTTCCTGCAACCCGGCAGCGATCTGCGCGTTGCGAACGACGGCAATCACCGGACGTTGTTCCGCCAGTGCGAGTGCCAGCGTTTTCGCGCCGACGCCGCTACCACCCGCACCAAAAATGAGCCATGGAGCCATCAGGCATGTTCCTTTAAGGATGAAGACAGCGCGTGAAAGGCGCTGACCTGCTCGGCCAGTAGCTGGCGATGCTCATCCCGACCGAGGAAAATTTTGAACATAGCGCTACCCGCCTGGTTAAAGAAGAGAATGGACGCGGTGTCCATGCCCATAAATTTGCGTTCAATCAGGGCGATATGCGTGCAGTTTTCTGCCTTGATATGACCGGTCATGCCTTTTTTGCCGCGCAGGTTGAAGTAACCGTGGCGGTGGAATCCTGAAGGTAATTCACCCGTGAATTCCAGAATGACATCAGCAGTATGGACCAGGGTGGTGACTTTGCCCCATTCGCTGACGGTTTCCCAGACGGTATCAAATTGACTGCCGGAAACCAGCGTCGGGGAGGGGAGATTTTTCACCACCTCCAGCAGCGTGGTGTTGTACTGGGCTGCGATAGCTTCCAGCGTACCGTCCGGCTCAGTTTTCAAAAAATCCTGTAAAGAGACATGGCTCATACTTCACTCCTTTTATGGTTGCTCTACCGCAATACGCGGCGCGTTAAGTGCCTGAATCAGTTCATCAAGAGACTGCAAAATATTGCTCGCCCAAAAACGCCCTTCATTGGTCAGGCGCAAACAGGTGCTGGCATCTCGCGTCAGTCCTGCGTGATGCCACTGGGTCAGTAGCGGGATCAGTTTTTGTGCATGAGGCGTCAGTTCATCCAGCGGGACGCGGGCCGTTTCAATGCCGGCCTGGAGGGTGTGTCGCCACTGGAAACCCCGCTCGGCGGTTCGCATCATCATCATGAGCGGTTTTTTTCCGGCGGCGATGGATTCATGCCATGTGGTCAGATTGCGCTCGACCATCCAGGAATAGCCATTGACCGACCCCCCTGCGCCAGAGCCGAATGCCAGACAGTCTGCTCCCTGTTTAATCAGCAGGTTGTACAGATTGCGTTCCCGCGTGGTGCGCGCCCAGTGGCTGTTGCTGATGCAGCGCCAGCCCGCGCTGTCCATAAAATCGCAGCCCTGAAGATAGAGATCGCGACGTTCGGCAGGGGAGGGAACCGTTGTGCGCCCGGTTTCAACCGCTTTGCCAAGCGGCGTATTGGGGATCAGGTTCAACGCATAAAGATCTACGCCGTCGAGGCCGATGTCGCGGGCAATCGCCAGATCGTCGCCCCACAGTTTGGCGTCCTGTCCTGGCAGACCAAACAGCAGATCGCAGACCACGGCGGCTCGATCCCGTTTTACCAGCCCCTGCATAAAGGCAATTGCGGTCGGGCCGTCCGAGGTGCGCGCCATTTTCTTGCGGATCCGGCTGTTGAAAGACTGAATACCGATCGAAAACCGATTGGCGCCCGCGTCAAGGCAGGCATCGATTCGGGCGTCGTCAAAATTGAGCACCCGTCCCTCAATGGTGATTTCGCAGTCCGGTGCCAGCGGTAACTTTTCTCGTAGCGCAGTGATGATTCTGGCCAGATCCCGTGCCGACAGCGCAGACGGTGTACCGCCGCCAAAATAGACGGCGTGAATCGGGGCCGACTGATGTAATGCGCTATCGGCTTCCATCTCAATTTCGCGTAATAGCGCGTTGGTGTAGCGGGCGCAGTGATCCTCTTCAAAGCGGTTTTGATAAAACCCACAGAAAGTACAATGGGTTGCACAAAAAGGGATATGCAAATACACCAACCGTTTACGCGGCGGGGTGGGCTGGCTGATGACATCCTGCCAGGTTTGTGACAATAGCTCTTTGGCAACCGGGATCGCGCCGCGCCAGGGCATGGTGGCGCGCCTGTCCTTAAAGGGCTGACTTCCCTCGAGCGCAAAATGCGCGGTGAGATCCAGCGAGTGTTCAGTTTTCATTGTTCTTTATAAATCCAGTTAGTGAGGCCAGAATTGCTGGTGCAGGGCTTCAACCGCATCGGCGACGCGCGGCCCCATTCCCAGAATCAGCGCCTGGTCTACCGCCACAATGCGCTGATTTTTCCAGGCTGCAGTGTGGGTAATACCGGCGATTGCGCTCAGACGATTCAGATCGCCATCCACCATTTGCGACGTCACCACGATGACCTCCGGGTTGGCCGCGATCAGCGATTCCGCGCTGTAGCTTTTGTACTGCGCGTGAGTGGCGACATTTTGTGCGCCCGCGAGGGTCATAATGGCATCGGCAACGCTACCCTTGCCGGCGACCTGTGGCGCGCTGCCGCCAGCGGAGAGAATGAACATGGCTTTGACCGGCGCGTTTTTCGCTGCCACGCTGTGCTGAACGCGATCCAGACGTTGACGTATGCGATCGATCAACGTCTCACCTTGTTCAGGAATGCGCAGGGTTTGAGCCAGTTCCCGAATGTTGGCGTACATCTGCTCAACGGTGGCCGGGACGCGCGGCAACGTCACGACGTTAACTTTTTGCGCCCTAAGTTGATCCAAAACGATTTGAGGGCCTGCATCCTGCCAGGTGATAAAGCTGTCCGGATGCAGTGATAAAATGCCCTCGCTGCTTAACTGCTTCCAGTAGCCGATATGCGGGAGTGCGGCAGTTTCGGGCGGGTACGAGGTGGTTTCATCGACGCCGACCACCCGGTTGCCGACGCCCATGGCGTAAATCAGTTCGCTAAGCGATCCGCCCGCTACTACCAGGCGGTCGGCGGAGTGGGCGCTGAAAACACAGGCGAGGCTCAGTAAGCCAATCATGAGTTTTTTCATCGTCAGAAATTCCACGCAAAGCCAACGGCGGCGTTGAAACCCGCGGCTGGAATAGATTCATGCGCGGTTCTGTAACGCTTGTCGGTCAGGTTGTTAAGCGCGAGGTTGACCTGATACTGGTCTTGCGGACCAAACTCGGTGTTGAATGCGAGGTTAAGCGTGGCCCAGCCCGGGTAATTAATTTCCGTAGTACCTGTATTATCTTTGGCGCTGGACGCCGCGCGGATAAAGACATCGGACGTTACGTTAGCGACATTCATCAACCAGGTATGTTTCAGACCCACGCGCCCGGTCAGCGTAGGTTCGCCGGTATCCCAGGTTTTAATCGTGTCGCCCTCGTACTGACGGCGAATGAGATTACCGCTCAGGTAAGGTGAAACCGCCCAGCCGTTGTATTCTGCGGTGAGTTCCATGCCCCAGGTTTTGGCCCGATCGATGTTGTCGTAGTAGTTGTAGCCGCCACGTGAAGAGGTGCTGTTACCGTAGCAAACGGGTTGGCCTGCACAGGCCAGACTGGCGATATAGTCTTTAGCTTCGGAGTAATAAATGGCGCCGTCTATCAGCCACATATTCCCTTTATACCGCGCGCCTAACTCATAGTTATTCGAGTGTTCCGCCTTCAGATTTGGGTTGCCGTAGGTCACGCTGCCGCCTGCGGACGTCTGCGTGAACAGCTGAGTCAGCGTAGGGAAGACATAGCCCTGGGCGTATGCTGCCCGGAGTTCAAGATCTTCAAAACCGGAATAACGCAGGCTGGTTGAGGTCACCAGTTCATCATCGTGAACGGAATTTCCCCCGGTAGATTGCCAGGTCGTACCGCTGCTTTGGATAGTTTGCGTATCGTTGCGATTGAGTTTCGAGGACAGCCAGTACTGGCGTGCGCCGACGGTCCACGTCCAGTCATCGGCAAAGCGCCAGTCGTTTTGCGCGAATAACGAGGTGTTGCTTTGCTCCGCTTCGTTGTATGACAGCGTGCGGGTTTGCGTATCGAAGAAGCCGGTAGCCGCGGTCTGGCGCGTGTTGCCGTCCGTGTCCTGTTTTATTTTGTCATGCTGGTACTGAGTGCCAATCACCAGTTCGTTGTTAGCAGGCAGGGAGAAGTTGCTTTGTAGCGTTACCCCTTGGGTATACTGTTTGTCGTTGGTATTGGTCTGATTGCTGACTGTCAGCGCTTTAATCATCGGGCTGGGGATAACCTGGGTCGTTTTGACCCGGTTTTCAAATTTGCGCTCTATTGTCTGGGTGTATGCGTCAACATGGATGTTCTTCAGGTAATCCCCATCGGCCGCGTAGTCGTAGAAAAGACCGATTTTCTCGCGTTCCAGCTTAGGAATTTTGACGCTAAAGTCGTCGAACTGACCTTCCGGGTCGTCAAACCAGGTTTGAGTGGACAGCTTATAACGGTCAAGGGAGAGCCCAATTTTGTGGCGATCGAAGTTGTAGCCAAGCCACACGCCCTGGCCGTTATTACGGAAGTTGGTGTCGGGTAATCTTCCGTCAGGTGTGTCGCGGTCGCCCTGGTCGGAATAGCTGCCATTGATGCGGTAGTCAAAGTTACCGATGCTGCCCCAGGCCGCTGCCGACTCTTCCCATCCTGCCGTTGCGGAGTTATAAACAGCCTTAACGCTACCGCCGAGGGGCTTATCGCCGCCTTTTTTGGTAATAAAGTTCACGACGCCGCCAATCGCCTGCGAACCGTAGAGGACAGAATAGGGGCCTTTGACCACTTCAATACGTTCCAGCGCGGATTCATCAATCAGCAAACCGGCTCCGTAGTTTTGTCCGGCACGTTGGTAACTGACGACCTGGCCGTCGATCAAAATCAGCACCCGCGAAGACGCTTCGCCACGGATACGAATTTGTTTCCGCCCTGCGAGGGCGTTATCGGTGACTTCGACGCCGGGAATATCTTGTAAATCATCAGCAATAGAAACGCTGGTGGAATTTTGCAGCGTCTGGCGATCGATAACCTGGATGGTTGCCGGGCTATCCCAAAGACTACTTTCTGTGCGGTTAGCCGTGACGATAACCGTGTCTTCTTCGGACGTAGAAGCGTGAGTTGGAGAGGTGGCTGCAAAAGCGGCGCCGGACATGCATAATGTCAGGGCTGAAAGAATAAATGGCCTTTGGTTATTCCGTGGCAACATAAGAGAACCTTTATTGAATGTAAATGATCATCATTATCATTCGCATTTATATATAAAATTGTTTCCCTCTGTTCAAGATGAAAGATGTAGAACCAATATATCTTTTGATTTGAGTCAATTTCGTACAGTCATTAAATGTAGAAATGTGATCTGAATCGAATATAACAATGTGAATTAAAAGGATTTATGCATCGCGGTGATGGTGGGAAATGTGCAGGGTTCTCGGGTAAATCATTAGGACAATCTGGGCTATAATGGGGCTCAGTACCAACAAGATCCGCGGGGGAAATGTGAATATTAGCGATGTTGCGAAAAGAACCGGTTTAACCAGCAAAGCGATACGCTTTTATGAAGAAAAAGGCTTAGTGACGCCGCCGCTGCGTAGCGAAAATGGCTATCGCACATACAACCAACAGCATCTGAATGAACTTACGCTGCTGCGCCAGGCGCGGCAGGTTGGCTTTAACCTGGAAGAGTGCGGTGAGCTGGTAAATTTGTTTAACGATCCGGCGCGTCACAGCGCGGATGTCAAAAAGCGCACGTTAGAAAAAGTGGCGGACATCGAGCGGCATATCAGCGAGCTGCAGGCCATGCGCTTGCATTTGCTGGCATTGGCGGAGAGTTGCCCTGGCGATGACAGCGCCGAATGCCCGATCATGGATAACCTCTCCGGCTGCTGCCACCATAAAGCGAAGGCCTAGCCGCGAGGTGGTTGCAGCATAAAGACCACCGTACCGCGATACCACGCTGACTTTTCCAGTTGCGCTTCAGCCTGCACATCCCGGCTCCCGTGTTGTACCAGCCCGAGCTTAAACGGAATGCGTAACCGGGTGAGTGCGGGCAGATACGCCTGATAGTTGGCTACCGTGTGACGTCCCTGATAGCTCTGCACCACCAGTTCATCAACCGGTAACGCGTTCAGCGTGGCGACATCGCCGGTCTTGGCCCAGTCCAGCAGTCCGGTCACCCCAAGAGCGAACTCCGACGGCAGCTGCTGGCGCAGCTGTTGCAGAAAATGGGCGTAATCGGCAAGCTGATGGGTCGCCGCGTCAAAATCAACCTGCAGGCCAGCGACATGATTGCCAGCACTCTGCCAGCGTTGCATCAATCTGATGATGCGAGCCGGGATCTCCTCCGGTACGTCGAGCGTGGTAAAGCGCACGGTCAGCCAGATAGAGGGAAAGGACAGGCGGCTGACCGGCAGTCCGAGACGCTGGAAAACCACGTTACCTGAACGAATCAGCACCTCACCCTGATGCAGATAGACCGTTTGCGCGTCTTTAAGCTCATCACTGGCCTTCACGCCGGACCACAGCCAGAAGGCCGGATGTTCACGGGCGGCGACGATATCCGCCGCCTGCGGCTGGCCTGTCAGCAGCGCGGTTACCAGTAGTATTTGAGTTTTTGCGCCCACGGAGTTCCCGGATACTGCGTTTTCAGTTGGGTGAACCAGCCTTTACGCTGCAGTTTATCCACTTCCTCACCGCCGCACTCGTTAGAGCCTGACGGCGCATAGCACATGATGGCGCGATACAGCGCGAAGCTCTTGTCTTCAACCTCTGCTTTCGGCGAAGTGATTACCTGCTGATAGTAGCTTTGCCTGTCGAACTGGCCGAACGGCTCCTTGCGCGATATTGCTGATTCAAGCACATCGTTGCCGGCACTGTTTTTCCACAAATCAACGTGGGTTTGCGTGGTGCGGAAGAATTCGCCTAAGCAGTTCAGCGCGTGGGCATCATCCGCTTTTTTGTTTAATACCGTTACCGTTTCATTGAGGCTGCGACAGGTGTAACCGGCTTGAGCTGCATCGCCATTCCAGTCGAAAATACTCAGATTAACGTCATCAAACACGTCGCCAATAACCGGTGGAGTAATGGCGCTGGCCAGTTTTCTGTCATTCAACCAGTCGCCAAAGCGGTTTTCGGTAAGATCGCGTACCAGCAGCGTATGCAGGGCGATGGTACGCTCTTCATTGTTAGGTCCATGGACGGCCTGTTGGCGCAGCAGCTCAGGCGAGGCCTGTGTTTTCAGTATCTGCGAGCGAAAACGCAGGTTGGTTACTGCGCTTTCTGGGGCAAAAACCGCCGCCACGTCGCCGCTATAAACCAGCGTTGCGGCGAGCTTAGCCTGTACATACTGCTGCTGTTCGTTGTCCTGGCTGAGTTTTAGCAATTGCTGCCAGAAATCACGCGCCGCGCTCCAGTTCTTCTGGCCCATCAGCGCTTCGCCGTACAGCACTTGTTCGCTGAAGGCGAGGGTATCGTGAGCGGCAAGTTTCTGCGCTGGCGTAACTGCCTGAATAATTGCCGCATAGTCCCCTGTCGCCAGCCACAGATTCAGTTGCAGATCGCGCCATAGCGGCAATTTTTGGCTCTGCTCAAACACCGGTTTGCTGGCATCGAGCTGCGACTGCGTCAGCGTGGGGTTACTGTTGTTATCCAGACGCAGCGCCCGCAGCAGTTCGATATAGCTGACAAGCGGCGCATCGGGGAAGGCTTCTACCACAGACTGTTCGTAGAACGCCATACCGTAGACATTATCGTATTCGATGACAATTTCACGCAGTTGCCGAGCGTCAGCAGACTGCTGGAGCGTCTTCTCATACAACCCGGCCAGCTGCGGCCACGCCTGTAAATACCAGTTAATGCGACGCAGCATGCCGCGCGCGGAGTCGGCGTAAAGCCCCTGCGGGAAGCGTTGCAGATAGGCTTGCGCCTGCGTCTGAGCCTGAGTCGCGTCCTCGCGGTTAATTTTTGCAATATCAAAATCGCCGTACTCGCCCACGCTGTTCTGGCTGCTCTTGTTCAGGGCCGCACGCATCAGCATGTATTGCGCGGTCTCTGCCAGCCACGGACGCTCACTGTTGGCAAGCTGAGTGAAATCCCGTTCGGCACTGGCATAATCCCCGGCATAAAAACTGGCGGCCGCGGCCAGATAATTTTTATAGGACTGAGCCGACGAATCAGCCGGGAGGGGGACAAGCGAAGACTCAATTTGCTCGCGGGTTGCCCCGGATAGCAGCCCTGTACGTGCCTGGGCTAAGGCCTGGCGCTGTTCCGCCGTTAACGTCGAGTCGGCCAACAGTGCGGCAAAAAACGCGCTGACGCTCCCGGTGTTATTTGAAACATGACGGTTCTCAAGCTCAGCGTCGTTGACGTTTATTTCGTCTGCGCTAATGTTCAGTTCGGCCATCTGTCGGGAGAGTGGGCTGCCTTCGCCGGATACTGGAGCCGTGGCTGGCGGCGGGGCAACGTCATCCCACTGCGGATGATACGCAAAATAGAAATCGCGGGAGCGGGTGATGTCCGCTGGCATTGATTGCACCGGCAGAGCAAATGATTTTTCCTGGCTCAGCAGTCGCAGCAGGTTATCGCGGCTGTCGTTTTCCGGATTAAAGGTCGGCGTGCCTTTCAGCAGGCAGCTGTCGTCGCTCCATTTACAGTCTTCCATATCGAAAGAGGCGAATGCCTGCGGGGCGGCGGTCAGCAATGTGCAAAGGGCAAAGGCAAGGGGTGTCTTCCTGACCATAGTCTTATTTCCTGTCTTTTTATTGTGATACCGCTTTAATAATCAGGGTTATCCCTTCAACGGCAATGACTTCAACCTGAGTTCCGGCGCTCAAATCGTCGCGGGCGCTGACGGGCCATGAGCTATCGCCGACGCGCATATGTCCACGGCCATTGACCAGGCCAGTTTCCAGAATAAATCGACGGCCAACCAGCTGCTGCCCGCGCTGGTTAAGATGGCTGTCGGCCGGTTTCTGCTCTTGCACGCGCCTTGCCAGCCATTTCCACCACAGCCAGGCCGCCAGCAGGGTGAGGGCGGCGAACATCGCCCCCTGCCACGCCCAGTCAAGCGGAACGAGCCAGACGACCAGACCGGTAATCACCGCTGCCACGCCGCTCCACAGCAGATAGCCGTTGCCACCCAGCATCTCGGCGGCGAGTAGCAAACCGCCGAGGCTGAGCCAGAAGATGTGCGGGTGCACCAGAATCATCGCTATCATGATTTTTTCCGCTCGCTGGCGCTGTCTTTCACCAGTTCGGCGATCCCGGCAATGGAGCCCATCAGGCTGCTGGCATCCAGCGGCATCATCACCACTTTGCTGTTATTCGACGAGCCGATGTGTTGCAGCGCTTCGGTGTATTTCTGCGCCACGAAGTAGTTCACGGCCTGAATATCCCCAGCGGCAATAGCCTCAGAAACCATCTGCGTTGCGCGAGCTTCGGCTTCTGCGGAACGTTCACGCGCTTCAGCCTGTAAAAACGCGGACTGGCGTTCACCTTCTGCTTTCAGGATTTTCGACTGCTTCTCACCTTCGGCCTTGACGATTTCTGCCTGACGGATCCCTTCGGCTTCAAGAATGTAGGCACGCTTGGTACGTTCGGCTTTCATCTGCGCGTTCATCGCGTCGATAAGTTCGGCTGGTGGGCGCACATCGCGGATCTCGATACGGGTGATTTTGATGCCCCAGGGATTCGTGGCTTCATCAACAATATGCAGCAGGCGCGTGTTGATGTTGTCGCGTTGGGAGAGCATTTCGTCGAGTTCCATCGAGCCGAGAACGGTACGAATGTTGGTCATGGTCAGGTTGATGATCGCCAGTTCCAGGTTGCTGACTTCATAGGCCGCCTTCGGCGCGTCGATTACCTGAATAAAGCAGACGGCATCAATGGCGACGTTGGCGTTATCTTTGGAGATGACTTCCTGAGAAGGGATATCAAGCACCTGTTCCATCATGTTGATCTTACGACCGATGCGGTCCATGAACGGCACCACAAGGCTTAAACCTGGTTGCAGGGTCTTGGTGTAACGGCCGAAACGTTCCACCGTCCATTGGTATCCCTGCGGGACGATTTTGACGCCCGCACCGACGATGACCAGCGCGACAAAAATAAGAATAGGAATAAAAATGAGCATTGATGAAACCTCCTGTTGTGCTGTCCTTTACTGCCTCATTAATCAAATTATACCCGATTTATCAAGGGGGGCTCCCTTATAATAAATTACAGGCATAGACTGTCTGCACGAAAGATGTAAAAAAGGGATGGGTAATGGAAGAAAGCAGCATTCTGCTTCAGTTAAAAAATGTCGCATGGCAGGCAGGGGCGACGCAGGTTCTCAATAACATCTGTTTTGATCTCCGCGCCGGAGAATTTAAGCTGATCACCGGCCAGTCCGGCTGTGGGAAAAGTACGTTACTCAAGATTGTGGCGTCATTAATGAGTCCGACTGCCGGTGAAATTCTCTTTGAAGGCAAGGAGATCAATACCCTCAAGCCGGAAACGTATCGCCAGCAGGTCTCCTATTGTGCGCAAACGCCCGCTTTGTTTGGTGACACCGTTTACGACAACCTCATTTTCCCCTGGCAAATCCGTAACAAACGTCCGGATTCGGATGTGTTTCTGGCCGATCTGGCTCGTTTTGAGCTCCCCGAGACGATCCTCAAAAAAAGCATAAATGAGCTGTCCGGTGGCGAGAAGCAGCGCGTCTCGCTAATTCGTAATTTACAGTTTCTGCCGAAAATCCTGCTGCTCGATGAAATCACCAGCGCGCTGGATGAAGCTAATAAACGTAATGTGAACGAGCTAATTCACCACTATGTGCGCGATAAGAATATTGCTGTGCTGTGGGTGACGCACGACAAAGATGAAATTAATCATGCGGATAATGTCATTATCCTTCAGCCGCATGCCGGAGAAATGCAGGAAGCACGCAATGAACGAGCATAATATTACCAATGAGTCCCTGGCATTAGCGATGATGCTGGTGGTGGTGGCGATCCTGATTAGCCACAAAGAAAAACTGGCGCTGGAGAAAGATATTCTCTGGAGCGTTTGCCGGGCGGTGGTTCAGCTGATTATCGTCGGCTATGTGCTGAAATATATTTTTGGCGTTAACCACAGCATTCTGACCTTACTGATGGTGCTGTTTATCTGCTTTAACGCGGCTTATAACGCGCAAAAGCGCAGTAAATATATTGATAAAGCTTTCCTCTCGTCGTTTATCGCTATCACGGTGGGGGCGGGTTTAACGCTGGCGGTGCTGGTTTTGTCTGGCTCTATCGAGTTCACGCCGATGCAGGTCATCCCGATCTCCGGCATGATTGCAGGCAATGCGATGGTGGCAGTGGGGCTGTGTTACAACAATCTGGGGCAGCGGTTTAACAGCGAACAGCAGCAAATTCAGGAAAAACTCAGCCTCGGCGCGACGCCGAAAGTGGCCTCCGCGCCGCTGATTCGCGACAGCATTCGCGCCTCGCTGATCCCAACGATCGACTCTGCGAAAACGGTAGGGCTGGTGAGTTTACCAGGGATGATGTCCGGGTTGATCTTCGCGGGTATTGATCCGGTAAAAGCGATTAAGTATCAGATTATGGTGACGTTTATGCTGCTTTCTACCGCCAGCCTGTCAACCATTATCGCCTGCTATTTAACCTATCGGAAGTTCTATAATTCGCGCCACCAATTAGTCGTAACGCATTTGAAGAAGACGTGATGTGATGCCGGAGGGATCGGTATTGGCAGAATTTCCAGGCCCGATAAGCGCAAGCGCCATCGGGCAAAATCAAACGGATTAGTACAACAGCGCGTACAGCTGGCGGCGGTATTTTGAGGCCAGCGCATCGCCGGTTCCGAGTGCGGCAAGGATCTCCTGGAAGGTCTTACGTGCCTGACCGTCGGCGGCAGTGAGATCTTTCTTCAGGTGGCTGAACAGCAGTTCCAGCGCTTCTTCGTTACGTCCAACCTGGTGCAATTGAATAGCCAGCTGCGTTGCCAGTGCTGCATCCTGCGGGTTATTCGTAACCTGTTGCTGTAACTGCTGAATTTCTGGCGTATCTGCCGCCTGCTTCAGCAGTTCAATTTGCGCGACCAGCCCCTGATAACGGGTATCCTGATCCTGCAAAGGGATAGTTTTGAGTACAGCTTCGGCATCTTCAGAACGATTCAGCGCGATTTGCGTTTCCGCCAGCAGCAGGCCAATTTCGCTGCTCTGGTTGGAGATCTGCCAGGCTTCTTTCAGCAGCGGCAGCGCGTCGGCGTGATTACCTGCTTCGATGAACTCAATCGCCTGGCGTGCTTTCAGCTCTTCTTCGCTCGGCAACACTTTCTCCAGCAGCGCGCGGATAACTTCTTCCGGCTGCGGGCCCTGGAATCCGTCCACTGGCTGACCGTTCTGGAACAGATAAACCGTAGGGATGGCGCGCAGGCCAAACTGAGAGGCGATCATCTGCTCGGCATCGCAGTCCAGCTTGGCAAGAATAAACTGGCCGTTGTACTGGGCGGCAAGGCTCTCCAGTACCGGCGTCAATTGCAGGCAGTGCTGGCTGCGTTCAGACCAGAAATAGAACAGGACCGGCGTGGTCATCGACTGTTCAAGGGTCTGCTGCAGGTTTGATTCGTTAATGTTAACAATATTCTGTGTGGACATGGAGTTACTCTCTTTTGTCGATTTCTTGTTACATGGGGGCTGACGCGCGTGCTTCAACTCAACCCTGTAAAATTTTGTCCATTATGCGGCCTGGCAACAGGCGTTTAAGTAGCATCACTGCCCAGGTCACCAATGTAACCGGATAACGTAGCTTCGGTTTGTCGTTCTCAAACGCATGACGCACTTTGGCGACGACTGCTTCTGGTCCTAGCGTAAAACGTGCGGCAATTCCGGGGTTTTCCACGGGAGCATCACGTTGAGTCTGGTTGACGTTTTCAGTAAAGCGGGTGCGAATGGGGCCGGGTTCAATCAGGCTGACCTTAATTCCGCTATGGCGCAGTTCCATGCGCAGCGCGTCGGACCAGGCTTCCAGCGCATATTTGCTGGCGGCATAGGCGCCGCGTCCTGGCGTTGAGATTAATCCCATCACCGACGAGGTCATCACGATACGTCCTTCGCCGTGAGGGAGCATAGCGGGCAACAGGCGCATGGTCAGTTGATGCGCGCCAAAGAAGTTGGCGGAAAACTGCTGCTCCATTTGCTCGCGGCTAATGGTGGGCAGCGGGCCATAGACGCCGTATCCGGCGTTGTTAAAGATCCCATACAAACGATTATCGGTCAGGGCGATCACTTCATCGGCGGCGCGATCCACGCTTTCGGGTGAGTCCAGATCCAGCAATACGCCGGTGAATCCCATGCCGTTCATGCGTGCGACATCGTCAGATTTGCGACAACCAGCCAGAATTCGAAAACCCTGGCGTTTAAGCTCAAGCGCACTTTCCAGGCCAATACCACTGGAACATCCTGTTATTAAGACCGATTTTTGCATAACTTTACCTGTCAGGATCTCCGTTGATTTACGAGTCGTGATTTACTAAAGGGGTCAATTGTTTCGCCATCCAGTCGGCAATAAACGGCTGGGCGTCACGATTAGGATGGATACCATCATCCTGCATCCACTGGGGTTTCAGATAAACCTCTTCCATAAAAAAGGGCAGCAGAGGAATATCAAACTCTTTGGCAAGCTTGGGATAAATCGCGCTAAAGGTTTCATTATAACGGCGACCGTAGTTAGCTGGCAGACGAATTTGCATCAGCAGCGGTTCGGCATTTGCCGCTTTCACATCCTGCAGGATTGTGCGCAGGGTTTGTTCGGTTTGCGCAGGCGCGAAGCCGCGCAGACCATCGTTACCGCCCAGTTCGACCAGCACCCAGCGCGGTTGATGTTGTTTCAGTAATGCGGGCAGACGGGCCAGACCCTGTTGCGAGGTATCGCCGCTAATACTGGCATTTACCACCGGTGTTTTGCTGTGCCATTTATCATTAAGCAGTGCAGGCCACGCCGCACTGGCGGACATACGGTATCCGGCGCTCAGGCTGTCGCCCAGAATAAGTAACGTGTCCGCCGCGGCGGCGCGGAAAGTTAACAGAACCAGGAACAGGAAAGGCCAATGCCAGCGGAAAACATTGTTGAAGTTCATCATCTTAAGAAATCCGTCGGTCAGGGTGATCACGAGCTATCCATCCTTACCGGAGTTGAACTGGTTGTCAAACGCGCCGAGACCATTGCGCTGATTGGCGAATCAGGATCGGGGAAATCCACGCTGCTGGCGATCCTCGCCGGGCTTGACGATGGCTCCAGCGGTGAAGTGAGTCTGGTGGGGCAGGCGCTGCATACCATGGACGAAGAAGCAAGGGCGCAACTGCGGGCGGGACACGTAGGTTTTGTCTTCCAGTCATTCATGTTAATTCCAACCCTGAACGCACTGGAAAACGTTGAGCTGCCCGCGTTGTTGCGCGGCGAAAACAGCGGGAAAAGCCGCGACGGGGCGAAAACGCTGCTTGAACAATTGGGGCTGGGAAAACGTCTCAACCATCTCCCGGCCCAGCTTTCCGGCGGGGAGCAGCAGCGCGTAGCGCTGGCACGGGCGTTTAACGGACGCCCTGACGTGCTGTTTGCCGATGAACCAACGGGCAATCTGGACAGGCAGACCGGAGACAAAATCGCCGACCTGCTGTTTTCTCTGAACCGGGAACATGGCACCACCCTGATTCTGGTGACCCATGACCCGCAACTGGCGGCGCGCTGCGATCGTCGTTTACGTCTGGTGAACGGACTGTTGCAGGAGGAGGCATGATAGCACGCTGGTTCTGGCGCGAATGGCGCTCGCCTTCATTACTGATAGTCTGGCTGGCGCTGAGCCTGGCGGTGGCCTGCGTGTTGGCGCTGGGTAACATCAGTGACCGGATGGAAAAAGGTCTGAGCCAGCAAAGCCGCGAATTTATGGCGGGTGACCGATCGCTGCAAAGTTCGCGCGCCGTGCCGAAAGCGTGGATTGACGCGGCGCGACAGCGTGGCCTGAAAGTCGGCGAGCAACTGACCTTTGCCACCATGACCTTTGCCCAGGATACGCCGCAACTGGCGAACGTCAAAGCGGTGGATGATGTGTATCCGATGTACGGCACGTTGCAAACCAATCCGCCGGGGCTGAAACCGCAGCCGGGCTCAGTGCTGCTGGCCCCGCGTCTGATGGCGCTGCTCAACTTAAAAATCGGTGATTCCATTGATGTTGGCGATGCCACCCTGCGCATCGCCGGGGAGGTGGTGCAGGAACCGGATTCCGGTTTTAATCCGTTCCAGATAGCGCCGCGCCTGATGATGAACATGGCGGATGTTGAAAAAACGGCGGCGGTCCAGCCGGGAAGCCGTGTGACCTGGCGCTATAAATTTGGCGGTACGCCACAGCAACTGGAAGCCTATGAAAAATGGCTGCTGCCGCAGCTAAAGCCGGAACAGCGTTGGTATGGGCTGGAGCAGGATGAAGGGGCGTTGGGGAAATCACTGGAGCGTTCGCAACAGTTCCTGCTGCTGTCGGCACTGTTAACGCTACTGCTGGCGGTTGCTGCCGTTGCCGTGGCGATGAATCATTACTGCCGCAGCCGTTACGATTTGGTGGCGATATTAAAAACGCTCGGCGCGGGCAGGGCGCAGCTGCGCAAGCTGATTATCGGCCAGTGGCTGATGGTGCTGGCGCTGTCTGGCGTGACCGGCGGGCTGTTCGGGCTGTTATTTGAGCGGGTGCTGGTGGTATTACTGAAGCCAGTTCTGCCAGGTGAGCTGCCGCCCGCCAGCCTGTGGCCGTGGCTGTGGGCACTCGGTACGATGACCGTTATTTCTCTGCTGGTGGGGCTACGCCCTTATCGCTTGCTGCTGGCGACGCAGCCGCTGCGGGTACTGCGTCGCGACGTGGTGGCAAACGTCTGGCCGCTTAAGGTCTATCTGCCCGTAGCAACGATAGTTGTGGTTGCGCTGCTGGCCGGATTGATGGGCGGAAGTATGCTGCTGTGGGCGGTACTGGCCGGGGCTGTGGTGCTGGCGCTGCTGTGCGGTGTGCTCGGCTGGATGCTGCTTAACCTGCTGCGTGGTCTGACGCTGACCTCGCTGCCGCTGCGTTTGGCGGTCAGCCGGCTGTTGCGCCAGCCGTGGTCAACGCTGAGCCAACTGTCGGCATTTTCGCTGTCCTTTATGCTGCTGGCGTTGTTACTGGTGCTGCGCGGCGATCTTCTCGACCGCTGGCAGCAGCAAATGCCGCCAGAAAGCCCCAACTACTTCCTTATTAACATCGCCAGCGAGCAGGTGGTGCCGCTGAAAGCGTTCCTTGCTGAGCATCAGGTGATCCCGGAGTCGTTCTACCCGATCGTGCGGGCGCGTCTGACGGCAATCAATGACAAAGCGACCGAAGGTAATCAGGACGAGGCGCTTAATCGTGAATTGAATCTGACCTGGCAGGATACCCGCCCGGATCATAACCCGATCGTTGCCGGGAGCTGGCCGCCAAAAGCGGGTGAAGTGTCGATGGAAGAGGGGCTGGCGAAGCGGTTAAACGTAAAGCTTGGCGATCGGGTCACCTTTATGGGCGATACCCAGGATTTCAGCGCCACGGTCAGCAGCCTGCGCAAAGTGGACTGGGAAAGCCTGCGACCAAACTTTTTCTTTATCTTCCCTTCCGGTGCGCTCGACGGGCAGCCGCAAAGTTGGCTGACCAGCTTTCGCTGGGAGAACGGCAACGGCATGCTGACGCAGCTTAACCGCGAATTCCCGACTATCAGCCTGCTGGATATTGGCGCTATTCTTAAACAGGTAAGCCAGGTACTGGAGCAGGTGAGTCGCGCGCTGGAGGTGATGGTGGTACTGGTCACCGCCTGCGGTATGTTGCTGCTATTGGCGCAGGTGCAGGTGGGGATGCGTCAGCGTCATCAGGAACTGGTGGTCTGGCGCACGCTGGGCGCGGGCAAGAAGCTGCTGCGTACCACGCTGTGGTGCGAGTTCGCGATGCTCGGGATGGTCGCCGGACTGGTGGCGGCCATCGGGGCGGAAACTGCGCTGGCGGTGCTGCAAACCCGCGTGTTTGATTTCCCCTGGGAGCCAGACTGGCGGCTGTGGGTTGTGTTGCCGCTTTGTGGGGCATTGCTGCTCTCTCTCTGCGGCGGATGGCTCGGTTCACGTCTTCTTAAAGGCAAAGCGCTGTTCCGTCAGTTCAGCAGTTAATTCATATTCGTGATGATTACGCACCGGTTTTTTTAAATCGGTGCGTTTTTTTATCTATGTAGCACAAATTGATAACTCCTTGATATTTAACAGCACAGAACAATAAAAACCCGACAACACGAGTGTATTAATAAACGTTAATATTTGTATGCTGAATAATTGGCAGGCTATCTATCAAGGTACAAATAATGACTATAAAAAAAACGGCGCTGGCGGTATCGATCGGCGCAGCAGTGGCATTAACGACTTTCGCCTCCCAGGCGGAAATCACGGTCCTGAAACAAGATCCGCAGGCGGGCAACCCGCTGAGCCGTCTTAACTTCACCGTCGGCGGGAGTATTCGTCCGCAGTTCCAGAATATGGCCGGTGACGATGGTAAGAATGGCTACAAACGTAATGGTTTCGACGGCGGAACGCGTTTCCGCTTCGCCGCTGACTACTATCTGTTTGATGACATCAGTTGGGTGAGCTATTACGAGCTGGGCGTTAACTTCCCGGCGATGTTCAACTGGGACAATCACTATGCTAACGGCGCCAACGATACTACGCGTCGTATGCTGTACACCGGTCTGAAGAGCGCGACCTGGGGTACGCTGACCTTCGGTCAACAGAACAGCATTTACTATGATGTGGTGGGTGCGAAAACGGATATCTGGGACTACGACATGATCGGCCAGGCACCGGGTAACGGTATCAATGGCGACTACGACGGTTCCTATCGTACACGTAAGTCACTGAAGTATAAAAATACGGTAGGCGATGTTGATCTTTACGCGTCTTATCTGTTTAGCGATGACTACAACCCGAACAACGGTTTGCGCTACAAACGTAAAGGCGGCGGCTCGCTGGGTGTGGATTATCACATCACCGATGACCTGACCTGGGGTACGGCGTGGAACTACACCCGCGCGGAAATGCGTGGCAACACCAGCAAAACCTACGATCAAAACATCGTCGGTACTGCGCTGAGCTGGAAACCGGACAACTGGACTTTCTCGCTGGGCGGTGGTTGGTATCAAAACTTCATGACTACCAAAAAAGTCTCTGTTAATGACTATTTTGCCGGTGACGCCTGGGGTCTGGAATACTTTGCGGGATACACCTTCCCGGTTGGCCAGTATGCGCTGAAATCCGTGCAGCCATACTTTATGGGTGACCGTATTGAATACGTGAATGGTCGTAACTACCTGCGTACCGACAACGGTGTGGGGATCAGCTTCCAGCTGGATTACGGTTTCCGTGTGGATTACGAACACGTCTTCACCTCCAGCACCGACAATCTGGGCGACATGAACCTGGTGCGTCTGCGTTACGACTTCTAATCGAACGCCTGCCGCCCGATGCGCTTATCGGGCCTACGAGAGCAGGGGGATCGCGTTATTTGTAGGCCGGATAAAGCACTTGTGCCGACATCCGGCTTTTTCATGCCTTCTCACATTTAAAAACACACTCTGCAACATCATGAAATAATTTCAAGGACAGCAGGTTGTGATCTGTGTCATGTTAACAATCAGCCTGTTAACAGGCCAACAAGAACAACGCCGCAAGAACGGCGTGAGACATGACACCACAACGTTAAAATGGAGAGATTATGGGATTGCGTCAGAGTTTACGCGTCGCGACCGGAGCGCTGTTACTGGCCTGCGGATTACAATTTGCTCATGCGAACAGTGACCCGCATACCATCGTATTTGGCGTCGCGCCCGGGCCGTACGGCGATATGGTAAAACAAGCCATTGCTCCTACGTTAAAAGAGAAAGGCTATAAGGTGGTGGTGCGCGAATTCAGCGACTACGTGCAGCCGAACATGGCGCTCTCCAACGGCAGCATTGATGCCAACCTGTTCCAGCACTCGCTCTACTTTGACAAATTCACCGCCGATAAAGGCCTGAAGCTGAGCAAGCTGATCGTGGTCCCAACGGCCGGGATGGGTTTTTACTCACATAAAATCAAAAGCCTGGATGAGTTGAAAAAAGGGGATGTGATCACGCTTTCCAACGATCCCACCAACCTGGCTCGCGGTCTGCGTTTCCTGCAGTCTATTGGCCTTATCACCATCAAAGATAATATCGATCCAACTAAAGCCTCCGAGCGCGATATTGCCAGCAACCCGAAAGGGCTGGTGTTTAAACCGCTGGAAGCCGCACAGCTGCCGCGCACGCTGGACGGCGTGACCGGCGCGCTGGTCAACGGTAACTTTGCCGTGGCGGCAAAACTGGATCTCGCCAGCGCCATCAAGCAGGAACACCTGGATGAAAATCTGAAAAATATCATCGCGGTACGCAGTGAAGATGCGGATAAACCGTTCGCTAAAGATATTGTTGAGGCGGTGAAATCTCCGGCATATCGCGCGGTGATAGACGATCCGAAAAATATCTACAGCGCCTTCCAAAAACCGGAATGGATGTCGGCAGCCCAATAATCGCTGCGCTAACGGTTTAACAGGGCAGCGATGACTGCCCTTTTCGCATTTCTGAGGTGGCTATGATTGAGATAGAAAAGGTTTGCGTGGACTTCGCCGCAGGCCGTGGACCATCAACCCGGGCGGTTGATGATGTCAGCTTGCGCATTGGCGCAGGTGAAATATTTGGTATTGTTGGGACCAGCGGCGCGGGGAAAAGTACGCTTCTACGTACCCTGAATGCCTTAACGCGTCCGAGCCAGGGAAGCGTAAAAGTGAACGGCGTGGAGATCTCTGCGCTCGAGGGGAGTCATTTACGCAAAGCGCGTCAGCGTATCGGGATGATTTTTCAACATTTTAATCTGATGCATACCCGTACCGTGGCGCAAAACGTTGCGTTCAGCCTGAAGGCTGCGGGTTGGGAGCGTAGTAAAATTGGCCCGCGCGTCAGCGAAATCCTGGCGCTGGTGGGACTGTCTGATAAGGCGAGTCGCTTTCCTGTCCAGCTCAGCGGCGGGCAAAAGCAGCGCGTGGGTATTGCCCGTGCGATTGCCAATCACCCGGATGTGTTGCTGTGTGATGAACCGACTTCCGCGTTAGATCTGGAAACATCGGCCACCATTCTGGCTCTGCTCAAACAGATCAACCAACAACTGGGGATCACGATCGTGCTGATCACTCACGAGATGAATGTGATCAAATCCATTTGCGATCGCGTGGCGGTAATGTCCGGCGGCAAGGTGGTGGAGTCAGGTGAGGTGTTTGATGTCTTTGCCCACCCGCAGCACGCTTTTACTCAGCAACTGGTGTCGCATACCCTCAATCTGACGCTACCCGAGCGCCTGCGCCAGCATCTGCCCGGCCAGTTGCTAAAAATTCTGTTCATCGGTGATTCGGCGGAACAGCCGGTGCTGTCAGAAGTGGCGGTTAAATTTGGCGTGGCGGTGAACATTCTGCACGGCAAAATTGAATATATCGGCGAACGTGCGCTGGGGATTCTGGTGGTGCAACTGACCGCGCCGCATAACCCTTCTGCGGTGGATGTCGCCGTGGAACATATTCGTCAACGTACTGCACAGGTGGAGGTGATTCGTGGATGATTTATTGCCGGATTTGACGCTGGCGTTTAATGAAACCTTCCAGATGCTGAGCATCTCTACGCTGTTGGCGATTGTTGGCGGCCTACCGTTAGGGTTTCTTATTTTCGTCACCGACCGCCATTTATTCTGGCAGAACCGTTTTGTGTATCTGCTCAGTTCCGTACTGGTGAATATTATTCGTTCGGTACCGTTTGTGATCCTGCTGGTGCTGTTGCTGCCGCTCACCCAGTTTTTGCTCGGCAATACCATTGGACCGATTGCGGCGTCTGTTCCTCTGTCGGTAGCGGCGATTGCGTTTTATGCCCGACTGGTCGACAGCGCGCTGCGCGAAGTCGATAAAGGCATTATTGAAGCGGCGGAAGCCTTTGGCGCCAGCCCGATGCGTATCATCTGCACCGTGCTGTTACCGGAAGCCAGTGCGGGTCTGCTGCGTGGGCTGACGATAACGCTGGTGAGTCTGATCGGTTACTCCGCAATGGCCGGGATCGTTGGCGGTGGCGGGGTAGGCGACCTGGCGATTCGCTTTGGCTATTACCGCTACGAAACCCAGGTCATGATCGTCACCGTGGTAGCGCTGATTATTCTGGTGCAGGTCGTGCAGGTGCTGGGCGACTGGCTGGCGAAACGCGCGGATAAGCGCGATCGGCATTAATGCGCCTGGACCCAGTCAGCCACGTCCTGCCATGAGCCGCGGAAGACAATTTTCGCGGCTTTCTTTTCCAGTTGATAGCGATACATCGGGTCGTAATATTCATTGAGCAACGGCACCAGCCAGCCCATATGCGCGTCAGTACTGCCGTTGGCTTGTTGCTCTTGCAGGGCGACGTCGAGCAGTGCTGTCAGCTCTGCGAAGCGCTGTAATCCCAGACGGCGGCGGATGGCGAACAGACCGTGATGCAGATAGTCACAGTATTCCTGCCAGCCCTGAGTTTCCCCGTAAACGTGGGTGAAATCGTGGTGCATACGGACGAAATACTCTTCGCGCAGTCGCTCCAGGCGTAGCTCAAAAGGATCGTCCACCACCGCAATAGATGCCTGGGTCATGCGCTCGCGCAGGCATTCGGGCAGATGGTTAGCGCCGATCATGCGGCCTTCGTCCTCAAGTACCCACAGACGCAGATCCTGCCGGCTGTCGGTTTTCAGCATTTCGACCGCCAGCAGGTTTTCGAAGCTCGCCTGGCTGAGCTGTGGTTCAACGGTTCGACCAAAAGAAGAGCCGCGATGGTGCGCCAGGCCTTCGAGATCCACACCGTTCGGCTGCTGTTGCACCAACTGCGTTTTACCGTTCCCGGTACAGCCGCCAATTAAGACGATCGGTTTTTGCACCAGTTCTTCAGTGAGTTGAATCGCCGCCTGACGCAATGCTTTATAACCGCCGTGTATTAGCGGGTAGTCAGTACCGGACTCGTGCAGCCACTGCTGCACGATGTGCGAGCGCTGGCCGCCGCGGGCACAGCACAAGTATCCCTCAGGATGCTGGCGACAGGCTTCCAGCCAGGCATTCATCCGCTGCTGGCGAGTCTCGCCACAGACCAGTTGATGGCCAAGCGCGAGGGCGGCCTCAGACCCCTGACGTTTATAGCAGGTCCCGACTGCGGCGCGTTCGTCATCGTTCATCAGGGGACGGTTGATTGCGCCCGGCATTGCGCCTTGTTGAAATTCAATGGGGGCGCGTACATCGATTAAAGGCGTACCGGCGAGCAGAATTGCGCGATAGTCCGTTCCATCGTTCATGTTCAGTCCTGAAAGTACAAAACAGCAATGGAGGGGATTTTACGCGCCAGAAGAGGGGCCGGGGAAGGATAAAATCAACTCCCCGACATTAATGGCTTATTTCAGCTTTGACTGCGCCCAGATAATACCGCTGGCATATTCCGGCGGCAGCAGGGGGATAAGCGCTTCCAGTGTCGCGCTAAGGCGCGCGGTATCGCTGTCGCTCAGGTTCAGGTGGCCGACCTTTCGTCCTTCACGCACTTCTTTGTCGTACCAGTGCAGATGGACCAGCGGCAGTTTCAGCCAGTCGTAGTTCAGGTCGCTACCAATCAGGTTCACCATCACCGAAGGTGTGTTCACCACCGGTGTTGGTAGCGGTAGCTGGGTAATGGCTCGCAGGTGCAACTCGAACTGGCTGATGCTGGCACCGTTTTGTGTCCAGTGCCCGCTGTTGTGCACGCGAGGTGCCAGTTCGTTAATCAGCAGACCTTCCGGGGTAATGAAACATTCCATCGCCATCACGCCGACATAACCCAGCTCCTGCATGATGGCGGAAAGCATCGCTTCGGCCTGTGCCTGCTGTCTGGCGTTAGCCTGTGGGAAGACCACGCTGGTACGCAGAATGCCGTCCTGATGCAGGTTGTGGGTCAGCGGATAGAAAACCGTGCTGCCGTCGTGTGCGCGAGCGCCTACCAGCGACACTTCACCCGAGAAGTTAATGCCCTGCTCGACGATGCACTCGCCGTAGCAATCATCCGGCAATTGTTCAGTTTCATTCGCGCGCAAACGCCACTGACCGCGACCGTCATAGCCGCCGACGCGACGTTTAACAATCGCCAGTTCACCCAGTTTGTCAAATACTGCAGACCATTCGCTTTTATCCGCCAACAGTTGCCACGGCGCGGTTGCCAGGCCGAGCTTGTCAAAAAGCTGCTTTTGCGTCAGGCGGTCGGCAATAATCGGGAAGACATCACGATTCACGAATGCCGGATGGCGCGCCAGCTCGCGGGTTAACGCGGTTTCCGGCCAGCGCTCGATCTCAGCGGTAATGACGCTTTGCTGAAAGGGGACTGCGGCGGGTTCGGCATCCAGCCCGACTGGCCAGACCGCAATGCCCAGCGGCTCGCCAGCCTGACGCAGCATGCGCCCTAACTGACCGTTACCGAGTACGCAGACCTGCTTCATGCCGCACCTCGCGGGTCCGGGTTCTCCAGTACCTCATCGGTCTGTGCTTTGCGCCAGTCGCTCAGACGCTGATGTAATGCTTTGTCGTGTGTTGCCAGAATTTGTGCTGCCAGCAGGGCCGCATTTGCCGCACCCGCTTTCCCAATCGCCAGCGTACCCACGGGGATGCCGCGTGGCATCTGCACGATTGAGTAGAGGCTATCTACGCCGCTCAACGCTGCGCTTTGTACCGGAACGCCTAACACGGGGACCAGCGTTTTCGCTGCAATCATGCCCGGCAGATGCGCTGCACCGCCAGCACCCGCAATAATAACCTGATAACCGTTTTCTTCAGCGCTTTCGGCGAAGCTGAACAGTTTATCAGGGGTACGGTGGGCTGAGACGACTTCAACATGGTGCGGAACGTCCAGCATTTCGAAGATTTCGGCGGCGAACTGCATGGTAGCCCAGTCGCTTTTGGACCCCATCACGATGGCGACACGCGCCGGATTATTGCGGGAAGACATGCGTCTAAAAACTCCTGTGGGTGTGCTTCACACTGCTTTAGAGGCGAGAGAGAATAGCACGTTTTAAAAACAAGGAAAACGATTGCGTTGCTTGTGTGCAGACGTTTTCAGCTGTGATTAAAACGGAAAAGCGATCAGTTCAACGTCGTCAGGTGTGACTTTAATCATCGAACCTTCAGTGTGCCAGGCACCTAACACCACGCGGAAAGCGGGTTGTGCATTGGCCGTGAGTTCGTGGACTGCCGGGCGATGGGTATGACCGTGAATTAACCACTGGACCTGATGTTTTTCCATCTCGTTAATCACGGCCTGCGGATTCACATCCATGATCTCCAGCGATTTACTGCTATTGGCGGCTTTGCTTCCGGCGCGCATCTTTGCGGCGATGCGTTGGCGAATGAATAACGGCAGGGAGAGAAACAGTTTTTGTAGCCAGGGCTGATGAACCTTAGCGCGAAACGCCTGATAGCCTGTATCGTCGGTGCACAATGTGTCGCCATGCATGATCAGTACGTTGCGGCCATACAGGTTGAGCACTTTTTCCTGAGGTAACAGGGTCATGCCGCTCTCACGGGCAAAACGCTTGCCGATCAGAAAATCACGATTGCCATGAATGAAAAAGCAGGGAACACCGGAATCCGTCAGCGCTTTTATCGCTGCGGCCATTTCACGATGTAGGGGATTGGGATCGTCATCGCCTATCCAGGCCTCAAACAGATCGCCAAGAATGTACAACGCATCGGCCTTTCGTGCATCGTCGGCTAAAAAGCGCAGAAAACCGGCGGTGATTGCCGGTTCTTCCGTGCAGAGATGAAGATCTGCAATAAACAGTGTCGTCACGATTACTCGCTGACGGTCACGTTTTCGATGATAACGTCTTCTTTTGGTACGTCCTGATGCATGCCGCTGCGACCGGTGGAAACGCCTTTGATTTTATCAACGACATCCATACCTTCGACAACTTCAGCGAACACACAGTAACCCCAGCCCTGCATGCTTTCGCCGGAGAAGTTCAGGAAGTCGTTGTCAGCAACGTTGATGAAGAACTGAGCTGTCGCGGAGTGCGGAGCCTGAGTACGCGCCATTGCCAGCGTGCCACGGGTGTTTTTCAGACCATTGTTGGCTTCGTTTTTGATCGCCTCTTTCGTGGCTTTTTGCTTCATGCCCGGCTCAAAACCGCCGCCCTGGATCATGAAACCGTTAATAACACGGTGGAAAATGGTGTTGTTGTAAAAACCTTCGCGGCAGTAGTCCAGGAAGTTTTTAACTGTTTCAGGCGCTTTATCATCAAACGTTTTGATTACGATATCGCCGTGATTAGTGTGGAAAGTAACCATTTTTGCATCCTGTTCCGATAGATTGGTGCTTCGACCCCGTCAAGGGTCAGAGTTAGGGGTGTGTTATAGCATAACCGCAAGGTTCGATCACCTTGCAAAGTGTGCTGCTTCGGGGCCAATTTATAGGTATTATAGGGCTTTGTTATCCACACACGTCTACACGGAATCTTCGATGTTAAAAATCTTTAATACACTGACGCGCCAAAAAGAGGAATTCAAACCAATTCATGCAGGGGAAGTCGGCATGTACGTGTGTGGCATCACCGTTTACGATCTCTGTCATATTGGACACGGGCGTACCTTTGTTTCTTTCGACGTTGTTGCCCGTTATCTGCGCTTCCTCGGCTATAAGCTGAAGTATGTGCGCAACATTACCGATATCGACGACAAAATCATTAAGCGCGCGAATGAAAATGGCGAGAGCTTTGTAGCGCTGGTTGATCGCATGATTGCGGAAATGCACAACGATTTCGATGCGCTGAATATTCTGCGCCCGGATCTTGAACCGCGTGCTACGCATCATATCCCTGAGATTATTGAAATCACCGAACAGCTGATTGCCAAAGGTCACGCTTACGTTGCCGATAACGGCGATGTCATGTTCGATGTACCGACCGACCCGAATTACGGTCAGTTGTCACGTCAGGACCTGGATCAGCTGCAGGCGGGGGCGCGTGTTGATGTGGTTGATGTGAAGCGTAACCCGATGGACTTCGTGCTGTGGAAGATGTCCAAAGAGGGGGAGCCGAGCTGGCCATCTCCGTGGGGCGCAGGTCGTCCGGGCTGGCACATTGAGTGTTCGGCGATGAACTGCAAACAGTTGGGTAACCATTTCGATATTCACGGCGGCGGCTCCGACCTGATGTTCCCGCACCATGAAAACGAAATCGCGCAGTCCACCTGTGCGCATGACGGAGAATACGTCAATTACTGGATGCACTCCGGAATGGTGATGGTTGACCGTGAGAAAATGTCCAAATCGCTGGGCAACTTCTTCACCGTGCGCGACGTGCTGAAATACTACGATGCCGAAACCATTCGCTACTTCCTGATGTCCGGTCACTATCGTAGCCAACTGAACTACAGCGAAGAGAACCTGAAACAGGCGCGTTCTGCACTGGAGCGTCTGTATACTGCGCTGCGCGGCACCGACAAGTCCGTGGCACCAGCCGGTGGCGAAGCCTTTGAAGCGCGCTTCATTGAAGCGATGGATGACGACTTCAACACGCCGGAAGCCTACTCCGTGCTGTTTGATATGGCGCGTGAAGTTAACCGTCTGAAGGGCGAAGATATGGCGGCAGCTAACGCTATGGCTGCCCATCTGCGTAAGCTGTCCGGCGTGCTGGGTCTGCTCGAGCAGGAGCCAGAAACGTTCCTGCAAAGCGGTGCGCAGGCGGATGACGGTGAAGTTGCGGAGATTGAAGCGCTTATCCAGCAGCGTCTGGATGCCCGTAAAGCGAAAGACTGGGCGGCGGCGGATGCGGCACGTGACCGTCTCAACGAGATGGGCATCGTGCTGGAAGATGGTCCGCAGGGCACCACCTGGCGTCGTAAGTAAGGGTAATGATTGCGGGATGGTGGCTCACGCCTTATCCGGCCTACGATGGAATGATCGGTAGGCCTGATAAGCGTAGCGCCATCAGGCACTATTAATAACGTCTATACCACCACAACATCCCCATCATGACGGCTCCCGGCAGCCATACCCACATTAGTTCCGAAAGAATAACCTGATGCCCATACGGTGTGGCGTAGCGTGATAGCGCAAATGGGGCGACTTTAATCACCTGCCACGGTGCAAAGAAGCGTTCATCCGACCATGGCCACAGCCAGCCGACGCCTTTGCCGCCGGTCGTCACCGAATCCAGCAGGCTGTGCGACAGCAGTGAAACCGTCAGGAATAACCAGCAGCGAACCAGCCCGGCTTTAAACCATCGTCGGCCAATGATTACGCACAGCAGCGGCACCACAAAGGCGAACAGCAGCGAGTGGGTAAAACCACGGTGGCCAAACACATTACCGTAGGCGACGCCAAACTTAAACGACAGCACGTCGGCGTCAGGCAGCATTGCCAGCACAACCCCTGCAAACAACAAGCGTGATGGAATGGCTTTGAGTCCCAGACCCAATCCTAAGCAAAGAGGTACGGCTGCGTGGGTAACGATGGTTGGCATGATAGTCGCTTCGAATGAGAAAACAGCATGCTAACAGCCTGAATTGCGATCATACAGGGAACACATTCTGAAAACTGGCAGCGAGTGCTGCCAGATTCAGTTCTCGTATCACTTAAAAGTCAGAAAGCTTGCTTCTCGCATACTGAATACAGCGAATGATTTCTGGCAGCAAATCGATCAGATATTCATCGTAGTCATCAGATTCAGCAAGGGGATACTGTATTTTATAGGTATAGGTAAAAGCGTTGTTTTCTACGGACAGGCCGATGATCCCGCCTTCTGTGGCATCCCACAGATGATTCATTTTCAGCAGGGCGATAAGCGCCTCCGTGGTTTCCGTGGCGGTGTATTCCGCTACGTCAGCCTGGATATAAAGCTCTGATTGCTCCGGCTCGTCAAAGAAATAGAACAAGATATTATCAGTTTCCAGAATATACTGGTTCTCTGCGGATTCGGTAAATCCAGGGGAACCGTAGGCGCTGAACAGGCGTTCAAGTAAAAGAGTTGAGTGAGTACTTGAGTCCATGGTATTTCCTTTAATAATGTGTGACAGCAGTGCTATTTTCTACGGCTAATCTTGATTTGTACTCAGATGCTATTTGATAGAGACGAGCAATCTTCGCGGAAAAAATCTCTGTAGTCTGTTGTAAAGGATTCAGGCGTAGGCTTAAACAGATAAAACCGGTCTGATCATCAAACCCTAAAATACCGCCTCCGGTATTAGACCAGGCATGATTACCCTGGAGTAACTGAATGAGTAGATTACGCGATATCTCATCATTTCGCTTAGGTAAAGGAGCGATGTGAATGATACAAATGAGTTCACGTTGATAATTTTCATCTTCATCACTAAGGATAAAAGAAAATAACATATCTGACAAAAATACAAAAGTACTGCCATTGTTGTTGAGGGTGAGGTCTTTGCAATCAATATATTTGCCGAGATCGCTTAGTAACATATTGATGCTATTTATATATTTCATATACTATATCTCTTAGTCCGGCATTGAGAATCTTAAATCATCTTCAAATGTATATTGAGCACCAACAGATGCAGTAATTTCTCCATTTTTATTGTTCATTGCAAACCGGATTGTCAATTTTATTGAGACGTTATTTGGGCCAGTCTTTTCAAAGGCAAATTTCGAATCACTACGATATAAAGCTAATGCATTAAGGTTAAATGAACCTGTAAGATCAACTACAGTCGTTCCTTTCTCTGATGATATGGGTGTAATTGTATAACCCCAATCCCCTTCGTTATTATTAGTCAAACCCATAAAAGTCCCAACTTTTGACATTTCTATATCACCGTTTGCAGCAAGAATACTTTCTCCACCGAATGCCAATGACCCCAGACTACCTCCTACGCTGTTCGCGATTGATTGCTCGCAGAAAGAAGTAATTACTTTAGAGAGTTTAGTTGTGTGCTCAGTAGCAATGTTTGTTGCTCCTGGAAGTTGAGATGTTATAGTTTCCGATATGAACTTTATGATTTTTTCGTTAACAAATTGTATTGCTTTATCTTCTTGATCTTCTTGTTTTGCTTTAGTTTTAGATATAATTTTTAATTCTTCTTCATCTTCTTTCGTTAACGCCGCTCCCTTTCCCTGAGAGTTTTTAATAAACATACTTCTTCGAAAGTCAAGAGCCATACAACTTTCTGACATGAGTAAATCAGCATTATTCACTAATGATGTATTGAGACGACTCATTAATTGTTTTTCCATATACGCATTGAATAATGCTTTGAGTTTGGGATTGTTATTTAATGCGTCTTTTGGAAGTGTGTTGTTTGAATAATCAATAACTGGTTCATCATTTGTAATAATTATTTCGTTGCCAATTCTAAGGTCGCTATAATTGCGTGATTGCAATTTTTGTTGCATCTTCCATGTGACATTTTTCAGCCTTTGTATTTCCGGAACATCTATTGTTTCGTTTCCGGTGTTTGTACTATGCGCCATCTCTATCTTTTTATCAAGGCTGTTGCACATTGTTCTTAAATCTTCGAGCATTGTCTTGACGCCACCGGTGGTGGTGAGTGCATTGGAAGAAGGTAATGCTTCTCCTGTTGCTTGTTCATATTTGTTGCGGATGTTGGTATATTCTTCTTTTAATTCAGAAGGGACTCTTTCTCTATTATCGATACCACCGTCACTTTTAGTTACCCCGAATTTCTGCTCTAAGAAGGTAGGGATATAATTAAAAGCATGACGTATGATATCTTTGACTCTATGACATCCATGTTCTTCCATTTTAATGAACAACATGTCTTTATCTGGGATACCGGTAGGGTTGTCCTCGCTTTTTTTGGGCATCCTGGCAAAGAGAACGGTTTTACGATTATTAGGTAAGAATGCATTTTTGCTATCAATATCTAAACCTCGTGATTGATAGTCTGCTCCGGCATTTTTATATTCTTGGAGATGGCTTGATTTCCTTGAATAACTGCCAGCTTGATTCAAGAAACTCTCTATATTATGGCCTTTATCTTCAATGCTGAAAGCGCCCATTTTGAAATTTTGTGGCCCACGTTCTGTTAACCCTGCAGAAACGGAAATTTTGTTTGAGGCCCGAGCCTGTAAATACCACATCAATTGAGCAACATTATCTTTCGTCCCCTCCACACGATTTCCTTTGATCAGGTTTTCATAAATCTTCTCACCGTTTTCACACATCAAAATGATATTTTTAGCCTCTATTTTGGCATGTTCAGGTAATTTAACATTTCTGCCATGCAGGTTGAAATCAACGGTTTTGGGGGCATCTTTCTTGTTAGCTATCTGATGAGTATCCAGAGCTTCTGGCTGAACCGCGTTGGGTAAGATGTTTGGATCAGCGATGACAGGCCCCTGTTGTTCCGGAAGGCGAATATAACCAGCAAAAGGGGCACGATGTTCAGCATGAATGGGATGCTGTATACGCTGAAGGGCGTTGTGGGCAAGACGGGAAACAGTCATATAATGTCCTTATCAAGGTTATTGTTGAAAAACGGTACTGATAAGGAAATGCTAAAATGGATGCTGAATAAAAACTTTCAAAAAGTGCTCTACTTTAGTGAAAATAACGGGCAGGGGCAGGTTGTGGGCTGAGAGAGCGGCAAGGGGGATAAAATGATCCCGGCAGCTTGCGCTGCCGGTGAAGTTATTAAGCGATGACGTTAATGCTGTGGCCTTCAAAGCTGACGGTCTGTCCGGCAGCAATTTTGCAGCGCTTGCGCGTTTCAACAACGCCGTCGACCTTCACTAACCCTTCGCCAATAGCAATTTTTGCCTGGGCGCCGCTTTCGCTCCAGCCTTCCAGCTTCAGCAAATCGCAGAGTTCAACGTGAGGGTGTTTACCCAGTGAAAATGTGGCCATCTTAAACGTCCTTTACATCATGATATTCAACACACGCCTGCAACGTGTTTTCGATAAGCGTGGCGACAGTCATTGGGCCAACGCCACCCGGCACCGGCGTAATATATGACGCACGTGCGGCAGCATCCTCAAATACCACATCGCCAACAACCTTACCATTCTCCAGACGGTTGATGCCGACATCAATCACAATTGCACCTTCTTTGATCCACTCACCCGGAATAAAACCCGGTTTGCCAACGGCAACAATAAGTAAGTCGGCGTGCTCAACGTGGCGACGCAGATCCTTCGTGAATCGGTGGGTGACCGTGGTGGTGCAACCCGCCAGCAGCAACTCCATGCTCATCGGGCGACCGACAATATTGGAGGCGCCAATCACCACGGCGTTCAAACCATAGGTGTCGATGTTGTAGCGTTCAAGCAGGGTTACTATACCGCGTGGGGTACATGGACGCAGGCGCGGTGCGCGTTGACACAGACGGCCAACGTTATACGGATGGAAACCGTCAACGTCTTTGTCCGGGGCAATGCGCTCCAGAACTTTGACGTTGTCGATACCCGCCGGCAACGGCAGTTGTACCAGGATACCATCGATGGTGGCATCTGCATTGAGCGTATCGATCAGCTCAAGAAGCTCCGCCTCGCTGGTGGTTTCAGGCAGGTCCCAGGAGCGGGAGACAAACCCCACTTCGTCGCAGGCTTTGCGTTTACTTGCCACGTAAATTTGCGAAGCCGGGTTGCTACCTACCAGCACAACAGCCAGTCCTGGGGCGCGTAATCCAGCCGCTAAACGCGCCTGAACTTTTTGAGCAACCTCAGAGCGCACCTGCTGCGCAATCGTTTTACCGTCAATAATCTTTGCTGCCATCAGAGAGAGGATTCCGTCTGTTACGTTAAGTCGAAGGGGATGTCACTATTTTGTCAGAAGCGGGGCGTGCTGTCAGTTTTCGTTTGCGTTTTTACGTGCGGTGGAGTGTTTCGCGTAGCCCGTGAGCGCGGCCACAGGTGTTGGACGTTGGTACGTAATTCATAAGCATGCTAACGAAACTTAACCTAAATGAAACAACTCATCACCCTGGTATTTTCATGGGTAATATCTCAGAAACCAGACTGTTACGTCTTGTTATGGCCGTTTTTGCCTCATTTTCACCTGGAATTTTCTTAGAGTCCAATAAGAATAAGCCAGGGGCATTAAAAGGAATTACAGGTATTTTTCATTAATTGAAATGTTTAATTTATCCCGGTGACGAATTGTCATATTCGTGAAGATTAATTAGTGAATCAAATACTCAGGAGAGTGGGGGTACACGTTTCGCTAATTCTCTCTCGATATATATCTTTACAGGATGCAGAGATAATTTGCCTGACATTTAATGTCGATAATGATTCAAACGGATCCCGCAGGACGCTGGAGCCGGATGTGTGTAATTCAAGGGAAATCCATGAAACGTAAATTAATGACCTCTTCTGTTTTTGCCAGCATGATGTTAATGGCGGGCGCAGCGGTGGCGGCAGATCCGGTAAGCGTGAGCGGCGGTACGGTTCACTTTGAAGGTGAACTGGTCAATGCAGCCTGTGCCGTGAGCACTCAGTCAGCCGACCAGGTTGTCACATTAGGCCAATATCGTACCGCCAGCTTCACCGCAGTCGGTGACACCACTGCGCAAATTCCGTTTTCCATCGTGCTGAACGACTGTGACCCGAAAGTTGCTGCGACTGCTGCTGTTGCTTTCTCGGGCCAGACGGACCTCACCAACAACAGCCTGTTGGCTCTCTCCTCCTCGGATAACAGCACCACAGCGGGCGGCGTAGGGATCGAAATTCTGGACAACACCTCCACCGCACTGAAGCCAGATGGCGCGACCTTCTCAACCGCTCAGGCGCTGGTGGAAGGCACCAACACCCTGCGTTTCTCCGCGCGTTATAAAGCCACAGCAACCAGCGCCACGCCGGGTCAGGCAAATGCGGATGCGACCTTCATCATGAAGTACGAATAAACCGTTTGATTCTTGCAGGGAAGACTACCGCCTCATGGGATGAGGCGCTATCCGGGGATGATGAAGGATGTGGCAGATGATAGGGAAAGGTGTAGCGCTGGCGGGAATGGTCTGCGTAATGCCGGCGTTTGCCCACACCGTGATACTGGAAAGTGGCCATCTTCATTTACGTGGGCAGCTGGTTAATGGTGCCTGTACGGTTGCCACAGACAGCCAGAGCTTACGGGTGCAGATGGGGCAGTACCGCACTAACGCGTTTTCCGGGACGGGAAGTTTTGCTTCTACCAGCATACCGTTTTCGCTGCGGCTAACGTCGTGCAGTGCTGATGTTTATGACCATGTGGGGATTGCCTTTGCGGGCGTTACGCCAGCCGAAGATCCACAGGTCTTTCTTGCCAGCGGCGATGCGTCTGCGGTTTCGGGTATTGGTCTGGCGTTGTTTGATGAGCGACAGCGACAAATAATTCCGAATGCGCTGCCGCTTCATTATGCCCCGATTTTAACGCAAGAGATGACGTTTCATTTCACTGCTCGCTATCGGGCTGTCTCGGAATATATAACGCCGGGAACGCTTCGTTCAGATGTGTGGTTTACGTTGGTGTATCCCTGATTTATTTCCTAACGATAATCACGCCAAAGGTATTTGTAGCTATGTTTAATTATCTAAAATCAGGCTTTATCATTTTACTGGCCTTATTTTCTGCCACCAGTGTGCAGGCATCTGGTGGAATTGCATTAGGTGCAACTCGCGTTATTTATCCTGCCGAGGCTAAACAAACGTCCCTCGCCATTAGTAATAGTGATACCAAAGAACGTTTCCTGATTAATTCATGGATAGAGAACAGCGCAGGCGTCAAAGATAAATCGTTTGTGGTCACACCGCCGCTGTTTGTCAGTGAACCTAAAAGCGAAAACACGCTGCGTATCATCTACGCGGGCGAGCCTCTGCCCAAAGACCGTGAATCGCTGTTCTGGATGAATGTGAAGGCTATTCCGTCGGTCAATAAAAACAGCCTTGAGGGGAAAAACGTTCTGCAACTGGCGATTTTGTCGCGCATCAAACTCTTTGTCCGCCCAAATAATCTGCCACAAATCGCGGAAGATGCGCCAGGCATGCTGCAGTTTTCCCGTACCGGCAACCACCTGAAAATTACCAACCCGTCAGCGTATTACGTCACGCTGGTCAATCTCAATGTCGGAAATACGAAGATTGATAACGTTATGGTTGCGCCGAAAAATGACACGCAGGTCCTGTTGCCGACTGGCGTTCAGGGAAACGTTACGTTCCAGACGGTGAACGATTATGGCGCAGTCACCACCGCTAAAACGGTTAGCGTGCGTTGAGAAAACGATGAATAAGACAACGTATTTTCCTGGCCTGTTACCGGGGGTTACGCCACCGCTGGCGGGGGTGGCGTTGTCCACGCTGGCCGCGCTCTTTCCCTCCTTCAGCCAGGGTGAAAGCTATTTCAATCCGGCGTTTTTATCTGCCGATACCGCTACTGTGGCGGATTTGTCTCGTTTCGAAAAAGGGAATCACCAGCCTGAAGGCGTTTATCGTGTGGATATTTGGCGCAATGATGAGTTTGTGGCTACCCAGGATATTCGTTTCGCCACCAGTGCGGGGAAAGCCGGAGAAAAATCCGGCGGGCTGATGCCGTGCTTTGATCTCGACTGGGTTAAACGCCTTGGCGTCAATATCACTGCGTTTCCGGCACTCAGTCAGGATGCGAACAATACCTGTATTAATTTGCCAGAGGCGATTCCTGGTAGCGAAATTGCCTTCGATTTTTCTACACTGCGTTTAAATGTCAGCCTGCCGCAAGCCTCAATGTTGAACAGTGCGCGTGGCTATATTCCGCCAGAGGAGTGGGATGAAGGTATTCCGGCGGCGCTGGTTAACTACAGCTTTACCGGCAGTCGCGGCAGCGATACCGACAGCTATTTCTTAAGCATGTTAAGCGGCCTGAACTATGGCCCATGGCGGCTGAGGAATAACGGTGCATGGAACTACTCGAAAGGTGAGGGCTACCATTCGCAAAGCTGGAAAAATATTGGCACATGGCTTCAGCGTGCGGTTATTCCGCTGAAGGGTGAGCTGGTGATGGGGGACAGCAACACCGGCAACGACGTTTTTGACAGCATCGGTTTTCGTGGTGCTCGTCTCTATTCGTCCGACAGCATGTATCCTGACAGCTTACAGGGCTACGCGCCAACCGTCCGTGGGATTGCGCGTACCGCAGCGAAACTGACTATTCGCCAGAATGGCTACGTGATTTATCAAAGCTATGTTTCGCCAGGCGCTTTTTCGATAACCGATCTCAACCCCACTTCGTCGAGTGGTGACCTGGACGTAATGGTTGATGAGAAGGACGGCAGTCAACAGCGCTATACGGTGCCGTATTCCACGGTACCTCTGCTCCAGCGTGAAGGACGTTTCAAATATGACGTTGTCGCCGGGGATTTTCGTAGCGGTAATAGCCAGCAGTCTTCGCCATTCTTTTTCCAGGGAACGTTAATCGCCGGGCTACCAGAAGGTTACACCGCGTATGGCGGCACGCAGTTAGCTTCACGCTACACCGCACTGGTGTTAGGTACCGGGCGCAACCTGGGTGACTGGGGAGCCGTCTCTGTCGATTTAACGCATGCCCGCAGCCAACTGGCGGATGACAGTACGCATCAGGGGCAATCGCTGCGTTTTCTGTATGCAAAATCACTGAACAACTTCGGTACCAACTTCCAGTTGTTGGGGTATCGCTATTCGACGCGTGGGTTTTATACCCTCGATGATGTGGCGTATCGCAGTATGGAAGGTTACGAGTACGAATATGACAGCGAAGGGAATCGCCACGATGTTCCACAGGTGAAGAGCTACCACAATCTGAGCTACAGCAAAAAGGGCCGTTTTCAGATCAACATTTCGCAGAACCTTGGCGATTACGGGTCACTGTATGTTTCGGGTAGCCAGCAAACGTACTGGAACACCTCAGATACCAATACCTGGTACCAGCTGGGGTATGCCAGCGGTTGGCAGGGGATTAGCTATTCACTCTCCTGGTCATGGAATGAATCGGTCGGGATCTCTGATACCGACCGCATCCTGGCCTTCAATGTGTCCGTACCGTTCAGTCTGCTGACCGGGCGGCGCTACTCGCGTGATAACGCACTCGATCGCACCTACGCCACTTTCAATGCGAACCGTAACAGCAATGGACAAAACAGCTGGCAAAGCGGTATTGGCGGCACGCTGTTAGATGGACGCAATCTCAGCTACAGCGTTAATCAGGGACACAGCAGCTCCAACGGGTATAGCGGGAGCGCCAACGCGAACTGGCAGGCGGCCTATGGCACGCTGGGCGTGGGTTACAACTATGACCGTGACCAGCATGACTATAACTGGCAACTCTCCGGTGGCGTCATCGGACATGCGGACGGCATTACGCTCAGCCAACCACTGGGCGACACCAACGTACTGATAAAAGCACCAGGAGCCCAGGGGGTGCGGATAGAAAACCAGACCGGCGTGCAGACCGACTGGCGTGGCTACGCGGTCATGCCGTATGCCACCGTTTATCGCTACAACCGCGTCGCGCTGGATACCAATTCAATGAATAACAACACCGATGTGGAAAATAACGTTAGCAGCGTCGTGCCCACGCAGGGGGCACTGGTACGTGCGGCGTTTGATACACGCATTGGCGTGCGGGCGCTTATCACGGTTAACCGGGATGGAAAACCAGTGCCATTTGGGTCGGTGGTTCGCGAAACCACGAGCGGCGTCACCAGCATGGTCGGTGAGGATGGACAAATTTATCTGAGTGGTCTGCCGCTCAAAGGCAACTTGTTGATCCAATGGGGTGAAGGCGCAAACGCACGCTGTGAAGCGCACTACACCTTGCCTGAAGAGAGCCTGAAACAGGCTGTAACGCTCACCAACGTGACGTGCCAACGACCGTCGGCACGACAGGGATAATATGATGAAACGACAAACAGGTTTGCTACTGGGAAGCGCTTTACTGCTTATAGCTAATACGTCATGGGCGACGGTCTGCCATAACTCGAACGGAACGCCAACGGATGTTTATTACGATCTGTCGAATGTTTTTAACAGCAGCAATAACCAACCGGGCCAGGTAGTGACATTGCCTGAAAAGTCAGGCTGGGTTGGGGTGAATGCAACCTGCCCGGCAGGGACGACGGTGAATTACACCTACCGAAGTTATGTGACCGAACTCCCCGTGCAAAGTACGGAAAATAACTTTCAGTATCTGAAACTCAATGATTACCTGTTGGGGGCCATGAGTATTACCGATAGCTACGCGGGGTTGTTTTATCCTCCACGTAATTATATCCGCATGGGGAATCACCCAAACGTTTCCAAACAGCAGCCTTTTGGCGTGATGGATTCGAAGCTGGTGTTTAAATTAAAAGTGATTCGTTCATTTATCAACATGGTGCCGATCCCGCGACAGACGATGTTCAGCGTCTATGTCACTACCAGCACGGGAGATGCGCTGAGTACGCCGGTTTACACCATAAGCTACAGCGGCAAGGTGGAAGTTCCACAAAACTGCGAGGTGAATGCCGGGCAAATCGTGGAGTTTGATTTTGGCGATATTGGTGCCTCGCTGTTCAGCAAGGCGGGAGCCGGTAACCGGCCCGAAGGTATCAATACGCAAACGAAAACGGTCGCCATAAAATGTACAAATGTTGCCGCGCAAGCTTATCTGACCATGCGGGTCGAGGCCGAAAAAGCGTCCGGGCAAATGATGATATCGGACAACCCGGATTTAGGTTTTATCGTGGCCGACAGCAGCGGTAAACCGCTGACACCCAACAATCTGTCCAGCACCATTCCCTTTCAGTTGGATGATAACGCTGCCGCGCGGGTTGGCATTAGAGCATGGCCAGTCAGCGTGACGGGCAATAAACCAGCGGAAGGGCCTTTCACCGCCCGTGGCTATCTGCGAGTTGATTATGAATAAGCAGAGAACAATGAGACGTCGTGCACTTTTCGTATTGATATCCGCAGTGTCAGCCAGTTCACTATGCCAGGCGGATAGCTCGCTGGGTGAGATTAATATTGAACTGCACGGTAATATCGTGGACTTCACCTGTGCGGTTATTGCCAGTGACAATAATAAGTTGGTTGAACTAGGCACCTGGCCGACAAAACAATTAAAGACCACCGGGGATACGACCCAACCGGTTCCCTTTACGTTGAAACTTGAAGGCTGCCCGCCGGGGTCGGCCTCGATAACCTTTTCCGGCACGCTGGCAGCGGGTACCACGTTGTTGGCGCTGGACGATGCCGTGATGGCACAAAAGGTCGCGATTGAATTGCACGATAGCGACCGTACGCGATTACCGCTTGAACAAGCCAGCCAGGCAGTAAACATTGATGAAAATGGCAATGCTATGCTGACTTTTTTTGCCAACTATATTGCGCTGGCAGATGGCGTTCAACCGGGGATCGCGAAAGCAGATGCTACGTTTATGATTAACTACAATTGACATCATGCGCTGATAACGCACTCCCGAACGACGCCTCGCCGGGAGTGCGATCACATTAATTCATGCATCTTTGCATAATCGATTAGCTCAACAATGGTATGTAGTCCGAGCTTGGAATAGATGTTAGCTTTGTGAGCACTGATTGTTTTATTACTCAATAAAAGTTGCTCAGCAATTTCTTTATTAGATAACCCATTCGCCAGATAACGTAAAACTGTAACCTCGCGATTCGATAACGGCATGTCATTCAGCACACCTTTACGTATATTAATATTATTAATAAAGTTAAGCGTGTCTGAAGGGAAAAATGAATATCCTGATAAAATCATTTTCACCGCGTTATAGATATCATTGAGATCCTTTCGTTTGCTGACGAAGCCATTGGCACCGGCACGGATCGCCCGTCCGGCATAAAATGATTCAGACTTTGAGGATAGAAACAGCACCCGGGTTTTTTCCTGCAGAGATTTTATTCTCTTGAGTAATGTAAACCCATCGGAGCCAGGTAGTTCAATATCCAGAATGACCAGATCGACTGGATAGGTACGTAGATGATCTATTGCTGCGCGGCTGTCATCGGTTTCCAGAACAACCTGAATATTACTATTCTTTTCGAGCAGTACTTCGATCGACATTCTGACAATAGGGTGTTCGTCCATAATGATAACGGATGCTGGTTTCATTGTTGTATGCCTCAAACTGTTTGTGTATCTTGCGATTTTGATAAAACATCAGGCGTTATAATATTGTCAAATAGCCAAGGATTGCTCTGGAAGAAGAACCGAATAAATATTATGTCATCCTTGTTTATTCGGTTGTTCTACGTCAGAACAATGAGTTTGTGGAATATCCATTTCACACCAGGGAAAACTTACAATTAATCAGAAAACAGTGAGGATTATACCTGCTCTGCACTTTCGGAAAAGGCTTACAGCACGTAAGTTCATAATGTCTGTTAGGATATCCTGAAAGATCAGGGCATGGTAATGGCTATTGATATTAATCTCCTGCTGTTTGAATTATGGCAGATTGAAAAATTTTTTTAAATAGTAAAAACGACACAATGGGCTAATTGTTTAGGTTTTGTTAAGGCGGCGAGGCAATTCTTTTTTGTCGAGATGTACTGAATCTGTCAGCTAAAGCAGGATACCTGCGCGACATATAATACCAGGAATAGTTGTAAATATTAAATGTTTGTAAAAATCACATTCGTTTTCTCAGTTGAAAATAAGTAATTTCCTATAAATTCTTATATCACAGAGGGTTAGTGTGTTAAATTAAATGGGGATAGGTAACGCTGAGGCGATGTATCAGATGCAAAAAACGCTGACGATGTGGCAACCCCAGCTGCGTGATCAGCTGGTTCAGGCGATAGATAACGCGGTGATAGGGTTGAGCCTGCAGCAGAGCAATCTTCTTTAATGATTTACCTTGTGACAGTAATGAGATCATCTCCCAGTCAGCCTGATTTATGTGCCCGGAGTGAATATGATCCGGCACCATAGATAATAAAGCATGGCGCATCTCCGGGAGGCGCTGACGGCGCGGCAGGATATAGAATGGCCCAGCCATCGCAATAAAGCGCCTGAGCGCTTCGTGGCGACTGGGAAGTAATATGAAAATTTGAATATTATCCTGTTCTTTAATGAGTCGGCGAAGATATTCCAGAACATCGAAATATGAGCTTGATGCGCCATCCATATCAACCACTAACTGACTCGCTTCAGACTCTTTCAACAGTGGCAGAGCCGATTCAATCGTCTGGAAGATGGCCGTGTGTGTACCAGAAAATAAATAGCGATTTAACGTATAGCCGAGATAGTTGTCTGTTGTGATAATCGCTTGAGATATTGTGTCGCCCGGTAATGTGTAATCAAGTTTTTGAGCCAGATACTCAATTCTGTCAAATTCCTGGGGGGCACAGTGATCATATTGCCAGGTACAGTGGGCGTTTCGTAAACGGCGATGCCGTTCCCGGCGTTTTACACTGCGCATCCTTTCTTTTTCCCTGTTCGTATCTATTGCGCCTGCCCTGGATAAATGGCTGGCCACAAATACCCCTGACCCAAATTTGCGCCAGCGCGCAGGGCAATTTCCTGCTGTTTTTGCGTTTCAATTCCTTCAACTACCACCAGGCTGGCGATTGCGCGCCCCATCTGAATAACCTGGCGGAGTTTTTCTGGCACATGGCTGAGAGTCCAGAACGTATTTTTATCTAACTTTACCCCTGACAAATGCCAGTTGGCTGCGGTAAATGTGCCAAGCAGTTCCTCATTGACGTCATCCAGCCATATTGGGATACCATGGTCTTCAAGGTGTTGAATTACGTCGTAGACGATCGCCCGCTGGGGGGTACTTAAAGAATAAAACGTATTTGGATCTTGTATTTCGATAATCAAGCTGGACGGAGAGGGCGTAATCAGGGAATGGAATAGCGGCCAACTCAGAAAGGCTTGCATCGGTAAATTCAGTGAGTAGCGCAGCCCCTGTTGGTAGCACTTAATTTTGTCAATTTGCTGATAAAACAGATGCTGTCGATGCTGAACCGACAGTTGGTGAAAATATTTTTCACTGTTTATATTTGCGGGAAGATGTGTGAGGACCTCACAACCGTATCTCAACGCGGTAGACAAATCGACAATCGGCTCGAATTTAAGTGCGAATTGCAGGGGTTCTGCATCGCTGTTTTTGACGGTAAAGGCAGAGTACTCAGATTTATCATTCCATAATAACAGGCTCGGTGCCACGATATCCCCCCTGGCGTCAGAGCAAATATTACCGAGTGTGTCTATTTGTTTCCCCGGAAATAATATACATAGGGTATTCTGGCAGTATGCGGTTAGGTACAGTAGGTGCCGATACTTAATTGATGATGAGACATTTCTCAATAAAATGCCCGACAGCAAGACTCACTCTACTGTTGCAGAAAACTCAGGTGTGCCCTGATATACCTTAAAAATTGCTGATCATTTTTCACACCCAGCTTTTTCATAATACGGCGGCGAGTTGCTCTGGCCTGGGTATCGCTGATGGAGAGAAGATGTGCTGTTTCAGCGAGCGTGTTACCGCTGGCAAGTAGCATTAAGAACTGGCGTTCCTCCACCGAAAAGTTGCGGGTGGTACAGTAATGGCAGATGGTTGCAGGCACACTGTGGCGGAGCGCGCGTTTTTGCAGAATCAGGATTAATTTTTGGGTTATCGCTTCAACATTATCTTCGCGATAGATCAGCGGCAGCATATACAGGCACGGGCGAAACATCAGCTTATCTTTATCGTCTCCGTTGCAGATGATAACCCGATGCTGGCGTCTGGTGTGGACGGGAACCTGATAACATCCTGCACTGAGCCAATCGTCATCCAGTGAAATAAAGGCGATGTCTGCGCGATCGATATCTTCGGTAGGTAAAAAGCAGATGTCCTGATGCCACTGATTTGCCAGGCGGGAGATGATGATTTTCAACCCATGTTCGAAATGACTATTTTCTTCCTTGATAGCGATACTTAACATTGACGAGGTCCTGAACAGCAGGGGAGTGGTTGGGGAATGTTAAGCAAAATCATTAATTTTCTAAATACTTGTAACCTTAAATCCCGCATTATGCTGGCTGAGTTGTTACCAGGTGATTTCCTGGAACCCCATGAACGACCAGAAAAAAACAACATTCGTACACTTCGTCAGCAACCGGAACAAAAGGCATTGACTCAGCAGGCGCTGACCGTATAATTCACGCGTTTCATCTGCATGAAGTCATCACTTCTCTATGCGCCCTTAGCTCAGTTGGATAGAGCAACGGCCTTCTAAGCCGTAGGTCGTAGGTTCGAATCCTACAGGGCGTACCATCTCGATAAAATATCCTCCCGGCACAGTTTTATTCCAGTAGGCATAACGCCTACATCAGCGGCTCTGAATTTCACTTTTTCTGCAGCGTTTTGGGGATATAAAAACGGGCGCCTGATCGCTCCCGTTTTCCTGCTTTTCTAACCAATATCACCGCACAACAAGTACGGGGCATTTGGCATGACGTACTACGGCAGCGGCGGTTGACCCCAACAGATAGGTGCTGAAACCCGGTTTATGGGATGCAATGACGATCAATTCGGCGTCCACGGCATCTGCCAGTTTAAGGATCTGATCTTTCGGTGGGCCATAAACCACATGGGTCTGAGTTCTGCCGGCGGGGATATTGAATTGCTTAACAATGTTGTCGAGCTTTTCGGTGGCTTTCGCCTGTATACCACTTCTGTCCGGGAACTCGTTGGAGTAGGCAAGCCCGAGTGATGCGTAGAACGGAACGGTAGGAATGACCGCTAAAAAATGGACCTTAGCGGTTTTTGCATGCGCTTCAACCTGCGGAATAACATGGCGAGTTAAATCGGCTTCAGAGATATCAATGGGCACCAGAATAGAGCGATACATATTCACTACCTCCTGTTTGTTTACCTCTGTCCTGAGTGTAGCGAACTTTATTTTGTATAATAAGCGACCAGATCAAGGTTGTGCGCGCATTTTGATATTCATGAATGTTATGTGATGAAGATACAATAAGCACAATGGTGATTATTATTCGGCCAGCACAATAACATCTCCTGTCGCGGGGGCTTCTTGTCCTGGCAACCACAAACGTCCCCACGCGCCGGTGCAGTGGCAGCCGAGAAGTTTTTCTGGCTGCTGTTGTTTAATAAATCGTCGGGTTTGCCATAACGTATAGGGCGATGCGCAGCGTAAATGGAAGCCACCGACCAGGGCATGAATTTTGCTGATGCCCGTTATTTGCTGGCAGTGAGCGACGATATTGGCAATACCCCGGTGTCCGCAGCCGGTAATGATGACTAATCCACGGTCTGACTTGTAGATCAATACCCCTTCGTCAGTGATGTAGTCCCGTTGGGGAGGATTCTCATTGATGACACCGTAGGCCTGCGGTGCGGATACGGATATTTCTCCTGACCACAGAAAGCGTTCGCTAAGGGGCAAAGGTTCACGGGAGTACGCCATCTGCAGACGAGAGTAATCATTATCGCGCGATAATTTCTTGATTTTACGGGTATATCCTGCAAGCGTGAACGCTGCGTAACGTTCGCAGGCAATGTGTGGATGACAGATGATGCGGCTGTTATCGGGAAGCCACGGGACGCCGCCACAGTGATCATAGTGACCATGTGAGAGCACGACAGCGGTTAACTGAGACAAGTCTACGCCCATCAGTGCGGCATTATGCCTAAAACTGTCATCAGGCCCGGTATCGAATAATATCGTGGTGGTTTCATCCTGAACTAACAGACTTAATCCAGGTTTTGCCCGTAGGGCTTTTTCTGCACCGCTGGCGCGCCTGTTTTCAAGCAACACCGTAAGGGTTAAAGCCATGCCTGACTCCAGCGTTAAAGCGACATACTGTAACGCACGGAATGTAAGAGCGCTGTGATCTCAGCGCTCTTTGGGATGGCTCAATGTTCCCTTTGCTCGCGCTCCTGGCGTTCATGCTCTTTATCACGGTTCTACTGATAAGAATTATTGACATTAACCACGGGAAAGCGCGCAGGCTGTGTTGCTATCCAGGCCCGCGCGCATGTCCGGGTGAAGACGATGGACTATCCTTGCGTTGCTGCCTGTTCGCGATGTTTTTTCGCCTGCAGCTCATGTGAATATGAATGACTGTTATTCATTGACTGATGAACGACCATCGCTTTTTCATGTTCATTCATTTGCGAAAAAGACAGTGCACTAGCCCGCGTGGATTGGCTATTCTGCACCTGTACTTCATGTGTTTGTGCCATTTTCTGATGAGCATGTGCATCGCTATTATTCATCATCTCGTGAGCCACAGTTGCCTGCTGATGCGTTGTGGATGTTTCTGCCGCATTAACGCCAGCTGAGATAAAAAAAGCGATAGCTAAAAAGGAAGATATCTTATTCATCATATTTCTCCTGTGCCGGTTTACAGGAAAATTATAATAATCAGGGGCTGTCAGTGAGGTGACAGGATTATGACGATGATGTCAGAGAATAATAATATTAATATGAGGTTTAATCGATGGCGCATTAGCGCCACCAATAATAATTAAGCGGCATACTTGGGTAATGTCAGAATAAAGCGGGTAGCGCGAGCGTCGGATGTCACGGAGACCTTGCCCTGGTGGGCAGTCACAATCGATTTCACTATCGCCAGGCCAATGCCGCTACCTTCGCCTTTACGCTGTCGTGAGGGGTCGACGCGATAAAACCGGTCAAAGAGTCGTGGCAGATGTTCCGCGGCTATTGGCGTACCGGGATTTTCCACAATAATATGCACGAGATCATCAGCCTCTTTCACTTGCACGGTGACAGACTCGCCTTTTGGCGTATAGCGCATCGCGTTAGAGAGCAGGTTGCTCATTGCCCGGCGTAACATTAACGGGTCGCCAGAAACCCAGCATGCCCGACCTTCAAAGCGCAGGCTGATTTCGCGTTCTTCCGCCCAGGCTTCGAAAAAGTCGAACACTTTACTGACCTCATCCGCAAGATTCAGCGCTGTTTTTTCCGGGATCAACTGATTATTGTCTGCCTGTGCCAGAAACAACATATCACTCACCATCTTCGACATGCGGCCAAACTCCTCGAGATTTGAGTAGAGCACATCTTCCAGCTCTTTCGTGCTGCGGGGATGGCTGAGGGCAATTTCTGTTTGCGTGACCAGGTTGGTGATTGGCGTGCGGATCTCGTGAGCAATATCTGCAGAGAAATTGGACTGACGTTTAAACACATCTTCGATTCGTTCGATCATGTGATTAAATGACTCAACCAGTTGTTCAAGCTCAATCGGCACGGCCTGCGGGTCCAGGCGAACATCGAGATCTTTAGAGGTGATATTTTGGATGCGCCGACTGACATTACGGATCGGTTCATGACCTTTATAGACGGCGAACAGCACGATAAAAACAATCATCATGCTAATTAACGATGCTGTCATGATCAGCTTGTTTTTCAGATCGTTAATGTAGTGCAGATGAAAATCGATCGATAACGCCATAAACAACGTATAGGCCGGTTTTCCGTCTGGCAACTGTCCAATGGGTAAACGAATCATTCGCCAGTTGGAGGACGCGTTTTTCCCGTGCGCATGTTCTGATGTTTGCAGCGTTGGGCCGGAAATTAAAAAGACATTACGGGTATGGGCATTTTTATCCGGCGTTGCCGTGGCGATAAACTGACGAAGATCCGGCGCATTAGGCGAATGAAAAATGGCCCTCTGATTGGCATCTTCCAGAGAAATAATGACGTTAGAATAACCCGAAACTACGTTTTTTAGTGTTTCCAGCCGACGCGATTCCGGTTCGTTCGGGTGGTTAATAATACGCTCCAGCGTCGCGCTGATCTCTTTTAAATCATTGATATCCTGCTCTGCGAAATGGACTTTCACCGAGTGGATCATTATCCATGCGAAAGCGAAAAATGAGGCGATAGTCGCCAGACTGATAAAAAAGGTTAACCGTGTTGCCAGCGAAAAAGGGCGCTGTAATCGTTTAGTGGCCATCCGGCACCTCAAGCATGTACCCCACGCCACGCACGGTCTGAATCAATTTCGGCTCAAAGTCATTATCGATTTTGGCCCGCAGACGCTTCACGGCGACGTCAATCGCATTGGTGTCGCTGTCAAAATTCATATCCCAGACCTGAGAGGCAATCAGCGAACGCGGTAACACTTCTCCCTGATGACGCAGGAAAAATTCAAGCAGCGTAAACTCTTTACTGGTCAGGGTGATGCGTGTGCCGTTGCGGGTGACCTTTCTGCTGACCAGATCGACCATTAAATCCGCGACCTGAAACTGACTTTCGACAATGACCGCGGCTCCCCGTCGCAGCAGCGTTCTGACCCGCGCCAGCAATTCCGCAAAGGCAAACGGTTTAACCAAATAATCATCAGCCCCCAGCTCCAGACCTTTGACCCGATGCTCAATGGTACCCAGTGCGGTGAGCAGCAGAATGGGCATGCCTTTGTTGGCGGTGCGCAGCATCCGCACGATATCCCAGCCGTTTACATCGGGCAGCATGATGTCGAGAATGAGCAGGTCATAATCACCGGTCATTGCCAGGTGATATCCGTTCAGACCGTTGTCCGCCAAATCCACAACAAAACCCGCTTCCGTCAGGCCTTTCGTCAGGTATTCGCCGGTTTTTTTTTCATCTTCGACAATCAAAATCTTCATGACATTCTCCATCACGCACTGGCTGTGCGGATTTTCAATTCTAGAGAAGGCGGATCGGATAGCAATCGGTTATTGGCAAAATGACAGTTTTGTCATTTTCCTGTCACCGGTTAAACAGAGTCATTCAGGTATAAATTCACACATCTTTTATGGTTATCAGTCCGGTCTGGACGAGAAGAACTATGTACAAATTTAAGCTTCTTACCCTCAGCGCTATTTTTGTTCTGGCTGGCTGCTCGTTGGCTCCGGACTATCAGCGTCCGGCATTGCCGGTTCCGCAGCAATTCTCCTTAAGTCAGAACACGCTGGTTTCGGCCCCGATGGGATATCAGGATACGGGCTGGTGTACCTTTTTTGTTGACTCCCAGGTGAAGGCGTTGATTGGTGAGGCGCTGGTCAATAACCGGGATTTACGCATGGCGGTGCTGAAGGTTCAGGAAGCGAAAGCGCAATATGGTGTGACGGATGCCGATCGTTACCCGCAGCTTAACGCCGGTTCCAGCGGTACCTATAGCGGGAAATTAAAAGGTGATAGCAGCACCAATCGGGAATTTGAAGCGGGACTGAATCTCAGTTTCGATCTGGATTTCTTTGGGCGACTGAAAAATATGAGTGAAGCCGATCGGCAGAATTTTTTCGCCAGTGAAGAAGCGCGTCGAATGGTGCATATCTCATTAATTTCTAACGTGGCGCAAAGTTATTTCAACCAACGTCTGGCTTATGCGCAACTGCAAATTGCCGAAGAAACGTTGCAAAACTACCAGCGCTCTTATGCGTTTGTCGAGAAACAGTTGATGACCGGCAGTACGAACGTGCTGGCACTGGAACAGGCTCGCGGCGTGATTGAAAGCACACGCAGCGATATTGCCAAACGTCAAGGCGAACTGGCTCAGGCGAACAATGCACTGCAACTATTGCTGGGGACGTACGGGAAATTACCGGACGACCGCGTGCGCAGTCGCGGTGATATAAAACCCGTGACACTGCCCCCCGCACTCCCATCGCAAATATTATTGCAGCGCCCGGATATTATGGAAGCCGAACATGGATTGCTGGCGGCGAACGCCAATATTGGCGCTGCGCGTGCCGCATTTTTTCCATCGATTACGTTGACCAGCTCAGTATCCAGCAGCAGTGGCGATCTTTCCAGCCTCTTTAATGCGGCCAGCGGCATGTGGAATTTTGTCCCGAAAATAGACATTCCGATCTTTAACGCTGGACGTAATCAGTCAAATCTCGATTTAGCAGAAATCCGCCAGCAGCAATCGGTGGTGAATTACGAGCAGAAAATTCAGAACGCATTTAAAGAAGTTGCGGATGCGCTGGTGTTGCGTCAAAGCCTTGCCGATCAAATTACCGGACAACAGCGTTATCTGGACTCATTACACATCACGCTGCAACGCGCTCGTGCACTCTATCAACATGGTGCGGTTAGTTATATCGAAGTACTGGACGCCGAGCGTTCTTTATTCACTACACAGCAATCGTTGCTTGACCTTAATTATGCCCAACAGGTTAATGAAATTAAGCTGTTTGCTGCCTTAGGCGGTGGCTGGGTTGAATGATCTTTAATCTTAAATTCTCAGGAGTATATTGCATGAAAACTACCGCTAAAGCTGCTTTGTTTACTGTGTTATCTGTAGCCATGTTTAACGCTCAGGCCAATGAACATCAGCATGGCGAGATGATGAATATGGCGCCTGCGGCCCAGCAGGAGCAAGTGATTAGTGCGACAGGCGTGATTGAATCTATTGATATGGATAGCAAAAAAGTCACGATTAAACATGAACCTATTCCCGCAGTGAACTGGCCGGCAATGACGATGCGTTTCACGCTGGTATCTGATACCAGGGCCGATGATATCCAGCCTGGTGATAAAGTTGCATTTACGTTTGTTCAGCAGGGAAATCTCTCTGTCTTACGCGATATTCACATCAGTAAATAACGGATCTCGCTGCTCTCTTTTATTCTTGCCCGGGTTTTCCTGGACACGGGCGAGACTATCGCGCAATGGAAATCACTATGGCGTCTTTAAATATTAAAAATACCGCGCTTATTCTCGGCAGCATGATTGTCGGCGGAATTATTTCTGTCGGTGTGTACACCTATTATTCATCCGCAAAAGTATCGGCCGATACCGGCGCTGCTCCACAAAAAGAAGAGCGTAAAGTTTTATTCTGGTACGACCCCATGTATCCCAACACGCGGTTTGATAAACCGGGTAAATCTCCGTTTATGGATATGGATTTGATCCCGAAATATGCCGATGAAGAGACGGCGAATACATCCGCACCGGGTGTGCGTATTGACCCGACACAGACCCAGAATCTGGGGCTAAAAACCGAACCCGTGCGCCGTGGGCCATTGCAATATGCACAAACTTTCCCGGCGAACGTCAGTTATAACGAATATCAATTTGTCATTGTTCAGGCGCGTTCGGCAGGCTTTATCGAGAAAGTCTATCCGCTGACCGTGGGCGACAAAATTAAGCAGGGCTCGCCGCTTATCGATCTGACAATTCCTGACTGGGTAGAAGCGCAAAGTGAATATTTACTGCTGCGGGAAACGGGCGGCAGCGCGACGCAGGTTGAAGGCATTCTGGAGAGATTACGCCTGGCGGGAATGCCGGAGGCGGACATTCAACGCTTGAAAGCGACGCGGAAAATTCAGACCCGCTTTACCCTCAAGGCTCCTATTGATGGGGTGATTACCGCGTTTGATTTACGTACTGGTATGAACATCTCAAAAGATAATGTGGTCGCGAAAATTCAGGGAATGGATCCGGTATGGGTCAGTGCTTCAGTCCCGGAATCTATCGCCTGGCTGATTAAAGACGCCTCACAATTCACCATTACCGTACCTGCCTGGCCGGGAAAACCCTTCACCATTAGCAAATGGAGTATTTTGCCGAGTGTGGATGCCACGACGCGCACGCTCCAGCTTCGTCTACAGGTTGATAACCCGGATGAGGCCCTTAAGCCGGGAATGAATGCCTATCTGCAACTAAAAACGCAAAGCGAACCGATGCTGCTGATCCCGTCTAAAGCGCTGATTAATACTGGTACCGAACAGCGGGTTATCACCGTCGATAATGAAGGACGATTTGTACCTAAGCAGGTTGCCGTATTTCATGAGTCTCAGGGGTTAACGGCCATCCGCTCTGGTCTGAGCGAAGGTGAAAACGTGGTGTCCAGCGGTCTGTTTCTGATCGATTCCGAAGCGAATATTTCTGGCGCTCTGGATCGTATGCGCACCCAGGAAAATGGGACACACGCTGTACCCGCGATGCCTGCCCAGGCGACCCATTCACACTGAGGACATGATAAATGATTGAATGGATTATTCGCCGCTCGGTGGCAAACCGTTTCCTGGTGATGATGGGGGCGCTGTTTCTCAGCATCTGGGGCACCTGGACCATTGTGAATACGCCGGTTGATGCGCTGCCCGATCTTTCTGATGTGCAGGTGATCATCAAAACCAGTTATCCGGGGCAAGCGCCGCAAATTGTTGAAAATCAGGTGACCTATCCGCTGACCACCACCATGCTGTCGGTGCCGGGAGCGAAAACGGTGCGTGGTTTCTCGCAATTTGGCGACTCTTACGTGTATGTCATTTTTGAAGACGGTACCGATCCTTATTGGGCGCGCTCCCGTGTCCTGGAATATCTCAACCAGGTGCAGGGGAAATTACCCGCAGGCGTCAGTGCTGAAATGGGACCGGATGCGACAGGGGTCGGCTGGATATTTGAATATGCGCTGGTGGATCGCCGCGGCAAACATGATCTTGCCCAATTACGTTCGCTGCAGGACTGGTTCTTAAAATATGAATTGAAAACCATCCCTAACGTAGCGGAAGTTGCCTCGGTGGGCGGGGTGGTCAAAGAGTACCAGGTTGTCATCGATCCGATGAAGCTGACGCAATATAGCATCAGCCTGGGTGAGGTGAAATCGGCGCTGGATGCCTCAAACCAGGAAGCCGGTGGTTCATCTGTCGAAATGGCAGAAGCGGAATATATGGTCCGTGCCAGTGGGTATCTGCAGTCCCTTGATGACTTCAATAATATCGTGCTGAAAACCGGCGCTGATGGTGTTCCGGTCTATCTACGTGATGTTGCCCGCGTACAAATTGGGCCAGAAATGCGCCGCGGGATCGCCGAGCTGAATGGCGAAGGCGAAGTGGCAGGCGGCGTAGTGATCCTGCGTTCCGGTAAAAATGCGCGCGAGGTGATCTCCGCGGTTAAGGCTAAACTTGAAACGCTGAAGAGCAGTCTGCCGGAAGGCGTTGAAGTAGTTACAACATACGATCGCAGTCAACTGATCGATCGCGCGATTGATAACCTGAGCTACAAGCTGCTGGAAGAGTTTATCGTTGTGGCGCTGGTGTGTGCGCTGTTCCTGTGGCATATCCGCTCGGCGCTGGTGGCCATTATTTCTCTGCCGCTGGGACTGTGTATCGCGTTTATCGTGATGCATTTCCAGGGACTGAACGCCAACATTATGTCGCTTGGGGGGATAGCCATCGCGGTCGGCGCGATGGTTGACGCCGCAATCGTTATGATTGAGAACGCGCATAAGCGGCTGGAAGAGTGGGGGCATCAGCATCCGGGTGAAAAGCTGGATAACGATACGCGCTGGAAAGTCATCACCAACGCCTCGGTGGAAGTCGGCCCGGCGCTGTTCATTAGCTTACTGATTATCACGCTATCGTTTATCCCTATCTTCACCCTTGAAGGGCAGGAAGGGCGGTTGTTTGGTCCGCTGGCGTTTACCAAAACCTACGCGATGGCAGGTGCTGCGTTTCTGGCCATTGTGGTGATCCCGATCCTGATGGGATTTTGGATCCGTGGCAAGATCCCGGCGGAAAGCAGCAACCCGCTTAACCGTTTCCTGATTCGTATTTATCATCCGTTATTGTTGAAAGTGCTGCACTGGCCGAAAACGACCTTGCTGGTGGCGGTTCTGTCGATCCTGACCGTCATCTTCCCGCTGAATAAGGTTGGGGGCGAATTTTTACCACAGATTAACGAAGGCGATCTGTTGTATATGCCTTCAACCTTGCCGGGGATTTCCGCAGCGCAGGCGGCAGATATGCTGCAAAAAACCGATAAGCTCATCATGACGGTTCCTGAAGTGGCGCGCGTGTTTGGTAAAACCGGTAAAGCTGAAACGGCGACCGACTCCGCGCCGTTAGAAATGGTGGAAACCACCATCCAATTGAAGCCGCAGGATCAGTGGCGCCCGGGAATGACGATGGACAAAATCATTGAGGAACTGGACAAAACCGTTCGTTTACCGGGGCTGGCGAATCTGTGGGTCCCGCCAATTCGTAACCGTATCGATATGCTCTCTACGGGGATTAAAAGTCCTATCGGCATTAAGGTATCGGGTACCGTGTTGTCGGATATTGACGCCACGGCAGAGCAAATCGAAGAAGTCGCAAGAACGGTGCCTGGCGTGGCGTCCGCACTGGCTGAACGTCTGGTCGGCGGACGTTATCTTAGCGTAGATATTCATCGTGAAAAGGCCGCCCGTTATGGGATGACCGTCGGCGATGTGCAACTGTTTATCACCTCAGCGGTAGGCGGCGCCATGGTAAGTGAAACGGTTGAAGGTATCGCCCGCTACCCGATCAATCTGCGTTATCCACAAAGCTATCGCGATAGCCCGGAAACGCTACGGCATCTGCCGATACTGACGCCAATGAAACAGCAAATCACGCTCGCGGATGTGGCGGATGTGCAGGTGGTTTCGGGGCCGTCGATGTTGAAAACCGAGAATGCGCGGCCAACCAGTTGGATCTACATTGATGCCCGCGATCGTGACATGGTGTCGGTGGTGAACGATCTGAAAAAAGCGATTGCTGAAAACGTCCAGCTAAAACCGGGGACCAGCGTGGCATTCTCCGGGCAGTTTGAGCTGCTTGAGCGCGCCAGCCACAAGCTTAAACTGATGGTGCCGATGACGCTGATGATTATCTTCGTACTACTGTATCTGGCATTCCGTCGTTTTGGCGAAGCACTGTTGATTATCACCAGTGTGCCCTTTGCGCTGGTAGGCGGAATTTGGTTTCTCTACTGGATGGGATTCCATATGTCGGTCGCGACCGGGACCGGATTCATCGCACTGGCAGGCGTGGCTGCCGAATTTGGTGTGGTGATGCTGATGTACCTGCGCCACGCCATTGAAGCTGAGCCTGCGCTGGAAAATCCGCAAACCTTTACCGTGGATAAACTGGATGAGGCGTTGTACCACGGAGCGGTACTGCGTGTGCGTCCTAAAGCAATGACTGTCGCGGTCATCATTGCGGGTCTGCTGCCGATTTTATGGGGAACGGGAGCCGGGTCTGAAGTCATGAGCCGTATCGCTGCACCGATGATTGGCGGCATGATCACGGCACCTTTGCTGTCACTGTTTATCATTCCGGCAGCGTATAAGCTGATGTGGCTGCACAGGCATCGCACCCAGAAATAGCCCCCGATAGCGCTCGCCTTCAATCCTTTGACGGTGGGCGCTATGATTCCAGCGCTTTCACCCGTTTACGGTACTCGCCAGGCGTGCAGCCGAATTCACGCAGAAAAACTTTGTGAAAAGATGACTCGCTGGCATATCCCACCGATTCGGCAATCACGACCAATGGCTGGGCGCCGCGCGACAGCATCTGGGCGGCGAATTGCAGACGCAATGTGGTGAGTACGGCGAGCGGCGTGGAGTTTGAAACCTCGCGAAACAGTTGGGCAAAACTGGCCCGGGACATATGCGCGCGCTGCGCCAGTTCTTCAACACTCCAGGGATGTGCGGGTGATTCCAGCATCTGGAACACCACCGCTCCCAGTCGGGGATGTAATAGCAGATTCAGCACATTTTTGGCAGGGGGGGCCTGAGATAACCATTCGCGAACGGCAAGCGTGAACAGCGTGGCGCATTGCTGGCTGCACACAACGTTGGAACCGGGCAGCATGCTTAATGATTCCTGCTGCATCAGCCCAATCATCGCCTTAAGCCAGTGGTAAACGGGGCTATTTTCGCCAGGTGCCAGCAGCAAAACTTCCGGCAACGCGGTTAAAAAATAGCGGGAGGATGTCTGTAGTTGCAGACTTCCGCAGACAATATGCGTTTGCTCTTCACCTGACTGGCACAACCGATGCGCGGAGTTTTGCGGCAAGATGACTACCGTACCAGGACGCAGTGTATAAGTGTTGCCGTCAGGCATCTCCAGTAAAGCGCTACCTAGGGTTACCGTATGCCAGCGGATCACGGATAACTTACCAGCTGCATGAGGGAGTTGCCAGTCTCTGCTCAATAAGCAGTTTTGATCAATAGAACCCTGCGGATCGTTAAGCATTAGCAAGCGGCTAAGTGCATCCATAAAGACTCCTGAACAATTTTTGTTGTTGTTGATAGCACCGTAATTATCATCATATTTTTGCATTAAATTAATACCATCAAATAGTTAATTTGCATTTCGTTTTGCATATCTTTAGTTTTTATTATTTGGGATTAGACGATTGAACAGAAAATTGCGCGTTATGGATATGCTGACCTGACAGGGCACTGCCTATAATCCAGAGTAACAAATGAACAATGACTTTGCGGAGAGGCAGCATGAAACAATATCAGGCGATCATTATTGGATTTGGCAAAGCAGGTAAGACGCTGGCGGCTACGCTGGCAAAGACGGGCTGGCGGGTAGCGATTATTGAGCAATCCAACACCATGTATGGCGGAACATGCATTAATATCGGCTGTATTCCAACCAAAACCCTGGTACATGATGCTGAGCTGCAGCATGACTTTGCGGCTGCGATGCAACGTAAGACTTCCGTGGTCAGCTTTCTGCGCGATAAAAACTTCCATAATCTGGCCGATCTGGAAAATGTGGATGTGATTGAAGGGCGTGCTGAATTTGTCGACAACTATACCGTGCGGGTAATGCAGTCGACAGGGACGCTTGAGCTAAGCGGTGAGAAGATTTTTATTAATACCGGTGCACAGTCGACGATTCCGGATATTGCGGGATTATCCAGTACGCCAGGCGTCTTTGACAGCACCGGGTTGCTGAATTTGACCCAACGCCCACAGCGCCTGGGTATCCTGGGGGGGGGCTATATCGGCGTTGAGTTCGCGTCGATGTTTGCCAACTTCGGCAGTCAGGTCACTATTTTTGAGGCTGCACCGCTGTTTTTGCCCCGTGAGGACCGGGATATCGCCGATGCGATCGCTGATATTTTACGCGATAAAGGCGTCAAACTGATCCTCAATGCTAAGGTGCAGTCGGTTTCGTCTCATGATGGCGCGGTGCAGCTACAGATGCCGGAAGGGGAACCGGTGGTTGATGCACTGCTGGTGGCATCAGGCCGCAAGCCGGCGACGGAACAGCTGCAACTGAAAAAAGCCGGTGTCGATGTGAACGATCGTGGCGGCATTATTGTGAATAAATATTTGCGGACGTCGGCGGATAACATCTGGGCTATGGGAGATGTAACAGGGGGGCTGCAATTTACCTATATCTCACTGGACGACTTCCGTATTGTGCGTGATGGCCTGTTAGGCGAAGGGCTAAGAAACACCGGCGATCGGCAAAATGTGCCATATTCCGTCTTTATGACACCGCCACTTTCCCGCGTGGGGATGACTGAAGAGCAGGCTCGTGCCAGCGGTGCGGCGGTACAGGTGGTGACGCTTCCCGTCGCTGCGATTCCACGGGCGCGAGTCATGGATGATACGCGTGGTGTACTTAAAGCTGTGGTGGACACGGATACGCAGCAGATATTAGGTGTCTCACTGCTGTGTGTGGATTCGCATGAGATGATTAATATCATTAAAACTGTGATGGATGCCGGGTTACCTTATACCGTGTTGCGTGACCAAATATTTACCCATCCAAGTATGAGTGAGTCATTAAACGATCTTTTTTCTCTCGTTCAATAATAAATATAGAGTCTGCATCTTTGCCCCACCTGTGTGGGGGTTTTTTGGCCCACGTCAGTGTATCTGCTGTTTCAGCAGCACCTTCTGTTGTCGAAGAGGCCATTGCTAAACTGGCGCAAGAAAAGCAGGCATCATCATGGAAAATTACCTCGATGAGAATTGATAGCAGTACTTATGCCACTGTAATTTTGTACAAGTAGGATTGCCGTCATGGAAAAATATCTTCGTTTACTGGGGCAGTGATGATAATTGCCGATTCTGCCCGAGCAATCGTTAAACAACGGTATTGAATTTTTAACGCTGTACCCTCTGTAAGAGAGTTTGCCACTCTAATTTAATTCGGTATTTACCGGGGCCAACATCATGCTGGTCTTTTTATTACTTAAGTTAAATTACGATTAATATACCTGAATGATACATTCATCCCTGTGAAATGAGGCGTCATTGTATTGGTATTAGTTGGCTAATGACCACCTGCTGGATATCGTGCCTATAGGTTCAGCAACCCCCTGTCCACGCTCTGTATTGTCAACCTATTATTTTTACAGCATTTTTTCTATTTTATTTCTATGCGATTATTGCTATTTATTATCTCAAAATCGAATTTTTAAAAGTGTTGTTATTCACTTTTGTTATAATCATTGCGTAGGTTTGCATGGTTTTAGGCATGGCTTAAGCTAAAATTAATTCTGATTAAATGTTTTTACGTATCAATAAATGATGAAAGATAGTTAAAAACTTAAGTTTTAATCAACTGTTCGACATGGAATCCACTATGGTAATTAGGCGCCAGGGGTGGATGCTGATCTCGCGTTTTTGTCTGTCATCAGACCGGGGCCGAGACATATCTTAAATATGGAAATAAGGGTTTTAGAATGAACTTTGGATTAGCAAAGGACAACAAGTTTGAGATCATCGCTATCCTTCGTGAAGAACTGCATAAGAAGACGAAGCTGGAAGTTTTATGTGAAAACACCAGCGTCATCACGCAGTTAGAAAGGATCGATTTTGAACGCTTTGTAGTCACCGGTCATGAAGACATCATTCCTGAAAAGATCCAATACTTTATCCTGCATAGTGACAGCGGGATTATAAAATTTAGCGCCAGATTTGAAGCAACCTCATCAACAGGTGCTGAGGCAGGATTATCCTACCTCATCCCGGATATGATTTTCTTTGCCCAACAGCGACAGAATCAGCGGTTTTCTTTTCTGAAGGGGTTCGATTTTTTCTGTTTTGGTCGTTACAAAAACGGAGAGAACTACTCACTTAAGATTAAAAACATCTCTCAAGGTGGCTGTGCGTTAATCGCTAAAGATGTTAATGCCCGTTTTCTTTACAAGGATGCAGTGATTAAAAATGCTGCTCTGGATTTTGATACGTTCGGCAGTTTTCAGCTTGATCTAAAAGTCATTGATGTCGTCGCGATCAACGAATTTGATGAGGATAATCAATTGTATGCCTGTCATCAGGTTTCTTGCGAGTTCGATTTTAAGAACCGTCGTGAAGAGGCTGAAGTTGAGAAAACCATTATTAAATTTTTAATGAGTAATAAAATTAGAAGCTTATAAGGAGCGGTGAACAGGATGTTGATGTGTGGCAGTGATAATTTTGTAGGCAACGGTATGTTTGCCTACCTGACAAGCAAACATGTGCCGATAAAAACATTCCAGTTTGAGGATATGTTGCAGCAGCCGTCATTATGCCAGCATCAGACAATGGTTTTTAATATCATTAACAATGAACAGCCTTGTTCCGCCATTGTGCAGTTTTTGAATAAAAACCGGTTCAAGTTTTATAATAGCGTCGTCGTTATCGTTGCTGATAGTTTGGTGGCGAAATTATGTGTTGAATTATTATACGTTGAAAAAACCATAGTATTGACTGAGAAATCCTCATTGCGTGATTTTGCTCAGTTGGCTACGTTGTCAGTCGGGAAATGGAATCCCCGACTGTATCGTTCGCAGAAAAGATTGACGGAAAGAGAGCAACAAATCCTCAATCTATTGGTAAGTGGTTATTCTGCCAAGGAAATCTCTGAATTGGTTAGCCTGAACTATAAGACTATTCAGGCGCATAAGATGAGAGTTGTCGCCAAGCTGGGACTGACCAATACCTCTGATCTGAATAAACTGATTGTCAGATTTACCCACAGCATGTCTTTTTTACCCTAACCTGGCTATTCTTTTCTGATGTAACGCACTTAACAGCACGTACAACTCGGGAGTGATTTTGACTGGTTTTTAATTTATATGATTTGTAGAGGGAGAGGGGGAATGTTTAATTCCGATGAGGTGCTCACCGCGCTTGAAAAGGCATTGAATACCAGTCAGCTTTATATGGTTTATCAGCCTATTTTTAATTTACATACCGAGTGTATTAGCGGGTTTGAAGCATTAATGCGGTGGAACAGCCCTCAGATGGGTATGATTTCTCCTGATGTATTTATTACGTTACTGGAAGACAGAGGCAATATATTTTCAATTGAAGATATGGTTGCCAGTCCGCCGTGGAATGTTGCGAGTACCTGGTCCGAACCTCTTGTATTATCAGTAAATATTTCTGCGCTTGAATTCTGCGATCCTCTTTTACCTCAACGAATCAGACAAAACCTGGCCGCTTCCGGCCTTCCGGTTCATCGATGCCAGATTGAAATAACGGAAACATCGCCGCTGTGTGACAGCCAAATAGCGGCGAAAAATATGACGGAACTGAAGGCAATAGGAGTCAAGTTAGCGCTTGATGATTTTGGTACCGGGCACGCTAATCTTAATTATCTGTTGAAATACCCTTTTGATACCTTAAAAATTGATAAAGAGTTTGTCACCGAAATAGAGCCCGACACTAAATCGACAAGGATTATTGAGGGCATCATTTCTTTAGCGCACAATTTTGGCATTGAAGTCCTGGCCGAAGGGGTCGAAACCCAGTCTCAACTTGATCGCCTGACGCAGATTGGCTGTGACAAAATTCAAGGCTTCTTCATTTCTCCCCCGGTGTTGGCAGAACAGATTCCTTCACTCTTAGCGCAATATAACCGTTAATCTCATCCCTCTTTGTTGTTCCCCTGATCGTTGATTCTTCCGCGTTACCGGGTGGTGTCGCCTGTGCCTTATCCGGCCTACAGGAACGAACACAAGTCCGTAGGCGTGATAAGCGCGGCATATCAGGCAGTGCTGTATTCTGGACCGACAAAAAAAAGCCCCCTGTGAACAGGGGGCTTGCGAGTTTATACCTGCTTAAAACGATTTCTTAAAGCCAATAGACGCATTGACCGGGGCTTCAACCTGCGATTTATTGCTGCCGTTGCTGAACTGTGTCCCCAGTTCGCCGTAGACCTGCAGATTTCGGTCGATAGACCACGACAGACCCGCTGCAACCTCGGTGCTGGAGTACTGCTGTGAAGATTCCAGCGTGGTGGTGGCGACCGCATTGCTGAAGTGCGTTTTATCTTTGGAACCCAGACCCTGCCAGACGTTTACCCGGCCGTACGGCTGGAATTTACCATGGTTGGTGTCGTAGTCCGCGACCAGACGCACGCCCAGACGCGCGGTAAAGGAATCGGCGGTGTCCATATTCACTCTCGTTTGGGTTACACCATCCAGCGTGCTGTTATCAAAGTCGCTGTACTGATAGATCAACTGGGCCTGCGGTTCCAGGCTCCAGGCGCTGGCACCTAAACGGAATGCTTTACCCACTTCAGTTGAGGCCGTCAACGTATTGCCTTTGACGGTGTAAGAGCCGTTGTTACCCGATGCCGACAGGCGGGATTTATGGTTCCCGTATTGCAGCACGTTATCGACATACATACCGTCACCAGAGAACCAGGTGGCATAACCGCCAACGTAAAATGCGTTGTCGTCGATGTTGCCGCCTTTGCCGTTGCTGCCCGTTTTACTGCCTTTCACATTGCTGTCGATATCAAGGATGCTGGTATACATCCCGGCTTTCCAGCTTTCATTGGCGTACATATCGACGCCGACCTGAATACCCATGGTATGGGAGTTGGTTTGCGTCCCGGCCGCATCATCCAGTTTGGTTTTACCGGAATAACCAATCATTCTTGCCCAGGCGCGATTGTCTTCATCAAGTCCCGGTTTAACCTCGTCACCCATACGCTGGTGCATGTTGCCTAACAGGCTGATGTCACCCTGGCGAACCACGCTGGCGAGACCAGAATACAGCATGGTTTCTGGACGGTATTCACTCCTCAGGTACCAGTTTTCGCCCTGACCCTGCGCATTCCCGGCATGCAGTTGGTACTCAAATGCGCCCGCAGCCATACGCTCGGCGGCAAGATGGAAGGCATCCCGTGAGGTTTGCGCCGTGGTGGTTGCACCGTTGAGCGCCGTAACCACTTCGATGCCGTCACCCACGGTCGGTGCGCCAAGGCCGGAGCCATCGACATCCAGCAGCGTACTGCCGCTGGCTTTACCGCCATCAATAATCAGACGGTCAGCAATACCTGCGCCGCTACCGTTCTGGATAGCCGCCATGTTGATAGTGCCTTTTTCGCCGGCGTAATCCCCTTTGACGGTTAAGGTTGTGCCAGGTTGCTGGCCGATGAGCGACACATCGCCACCGTTGCTCAGCCCTGCGACTGTCTGGTTATAACCCTGGGTATTCAGGGTGGTGCCCGCGACAACATAGTGGTGCGAGGCGGCGCTCAGGGTATTGGTATCACCGGCTTGCAATACCCCGCTGGTGATGAGCGTTGCACCGCTGTAGCTGTTTTGGCCTTGCAGCTCCGTCGTACCGCTACCGGTCTGATGCAACTGACCTTCTCCGCTGATATTACCGCTTAACGCCAGAGTATCGGCGCGATTAACGTTGAGCACGCCGTTATCAACGATATCCCCTTCAATACTACCTATCGTACCGCCAGTGCCGAGCTGCAATACACCTTGTTCGATGGTGGTGCCGCCGGTATAGGTGTTATCCAGCGTCAACGTCAGTGAACCTTTACCGGTTTTGGTCAGTTGACCGTTACCTTCGACTTCCGTCAGCAGGGACACATCATGTCCGTTGGTGTCGAATGTCCCACCACCAGATTCCAGCGTAACCTGACGTGCGGTATCAAACGCTTCACCATATTTCAGCGTACCGCCGTTAAAGGTGATTCCGGTCTCTGCCGCGCCGAGGTTGGTATCGCCTGCAACCTGAAGCGTCCCTGACGTGATAGTCGTACCGCCGCTGTAGGTGTTGTTGCCCGTCAGGATCAACGTACCGAGATCGCCTTTATTCAGACCACCGGTACCGCGGATCACGCTGTCAATGGTTGCGGTGTAGTTGACGCCATCGATCGTACCATCACCGACGCGAATCAACGTATTGGCGGTATCGGTAGTAATGGCTTCACCGCCTACACGATAACCGTCGGTGGCGAATTGTGCGCCACTGATGATGACATCGCCTTTACTGTTATCGACGGTCACATTACCGGCTTCCCCCTGGAAGACGGCAAATGCGGCATCGGTAAACGGAGCATTCAGCGCGCCCTCTGGCGTCGATTCATCCGTGGTCCAGTTGTCGTTACCCTGGCTGGATTGCCAGATACCGTCGCCGCCGTTGATGACGCCGTTGTTTTTCAGCTCGCCATTTTCACCGCCGGTGCCGTCCCAGAAGCGCAGCGTTAGTCCGGCATGGTTAACCAGGTTAACCTGATTTTTCACCGAAGTTTGTACGTATAAACTGTCTGCGGCTTCCGGTGCGTTAGCAATGTCCATCACATTGTTGGTTAATGTGCCGGTATAGTTGATGACGCGATAAACGCCAACGTCAAAGCTTCCGCCCGGAGAAGTCTCGATATTGAGCTTACCGTCGAGCGTCAGGGAGCCATTCACGTCGATCAGGTCGTTGAATGCGCCGCCTGGGGTATAAGCCTGGCCAAACTGGTAATCCAACTGGGCGTTATCGCTTAGCGTCAGTGAACCGGTAGTCAGTTTACCCACGCTATTGATGGCGGCACCGGCGGTAATATGGCCGTTATCCTGCACATCAACCGCACCGCCGATAATGCCGTTACCGCCGAGGGTGGCACCCGATTTCACTGTGACCTGACCGGTAGAAGCAGACTGATTGCCGTTGACCAGCAGCACACCTTCGTTGACGTCCGTGGTGCCGGTGTAGGTGTTGTCGCCGGTCAGGATCAGTGTACCGTTACCGATTTTCACCAGGCTGCCGTCGTTGCCGCTGATAATGCCGCTGATGGTGTCAGGCTCCGGAAGCACCAGATTCCCCAGCGACAATTCTTTATTGCCCAGTTCGACATTACCCGCACCGGACAATGAACCGATGGAAGTCGCGCTGTTGACTGCGCTGACATCTACCAGACCGCCTGCAAGGTTTTTGACGACGGTATTCTCTGCCATTGCCTGGTCAGCAAAGGTCATCAGCCCGCTGTTAGTTACATCGGCATTGCCGCCGTTGGCGTTTTCTTCCAGCGCCAGTGTGCTGTCTTTTGCCACGCTGACCGTCGCGTTGCCCGCAGTGGCGTTATTGGTTAACAGCGCTTTCGCTGTGCCCGTCAGGTTCAGTTTGGCGCGGGCGGCTGTGACGGTATCCGCCAGCGTTAACAGGCTGTCGGCAATGTTCATGGTCAGTGATTGTAGACGGGTGTCTGCGCCGCTGATGTTGAGCGTTGCCCCATTATTAACGGTGATGGTGCTGCTCTCGTTGCTGCCGAACGCGCCGGTTTTGCTGGCATTGACCGTCACATTGTTGGCATTGCCGGTGCCGGCAATTTCGGTGTCGCCTTTGTAGCTGTTCGCGCGGTCGAGCGTTAAGGTACTGCCCGCATCGCTTGAGCTGCTGGTGACTTTCAGTTTACCGTCGCCGGTAATCTCGCCGGTCGGCGTGAAGTGGTGAGAATTGAGATCGAATACGGCCGCATTAGCATTGGCGCCCAGCTCGATGGTGCGATTGCTGGTCAAATCCGCACCTAATTGCAATGTCGAGGCGTTGTTAATCGCCAAATCGGTTCCGCTCTGTCCGAGGTTATTATCGGAGGAGATCTGCAACGTGCCGCTATCAATGCGCGTACCGCCACGATACTCGTTATTGCCACTGAGGATCAGGCGACCGAGGTCGGTTTTCACCAGTGTCAGTTTGTCGTTGGTGCTGGCTTCACGGATGACGGACTCAATGGTCGCGGTATAGTTTTGCCCCGCGCCACCGGCTCCGACGCGCAGCATCAGCTCACCGGTTCCCGGCGTCTGGCCTGCGTGGGTCGCGCTTTCCGTGGTGGCATATGCGTTAAGTGCATTACCTTTTACGACATAGCCATCGGCATCAAACTGTGCCCCGGAGAAGTTAACCTCACCTGCAGCGTTATCCACGGTAACGGTACCGCCCTTGGTGGTGAAGACAGCAAAGGATTTCTGCGCCCACGGGGCGTTGCCCTCGCCGGTAGCTGTCGTCCAGTTGTTGTCACCCTGAGCACCGATCGCCATCCATTTACCATCGCCACCGTCAATCTTGCTGTTGCCTTCGATGCCGGATGCACCATGGCTCTGATTGACAGTTGCACCGTCCCAGAACTGCAGGGTAACGCCGTTGGCGTTCACCAGGTTGACCTGTTTGTCGATAGAGGTCTGGACAAAGATGTTGCTCTTATTCTGAGTGTCCGGTACAGCACCTAACTCCAGCGTCTGGTTATTCAGCGTACCGCCGTAGTTATAAATACGGTACACCCCAGGACCGAAATTCCCGCCCGATGACGTGGTGACATCCAGAGTCCCGTCCAGTTGCAGATCGCCTGTGACGTTGATCAGGTCATTCAGCTTACCGCCCGGTGTATAGGCCTGGCCCAGTTCGAAGGCGGAAGTCGTTTTGCTGCCAAGCTGCAGATTACCGTTAATGGATAACGTACCCGCACCGCCGTCACCAGCGCTAATTGTTGTGGCATCGTTCATCAACACGTTGCCGCCGATAATGCCATTACCACCCAGTGTGGATGTGCCGCTGACGGTGGTTGCGCCACGTGCCGCGCTTTGATCGCCATTCACCAACAGCGTGCCGTTGGTGACGGTGGTATCACCGGTATAGGTATTGTTGCCGGTCAGACGGGTAATGCCGCCACCTATTTGCTGCAGTGCACCGATACCGGATATAACGCCATTCAGCAGGACGTCGTTGGCGCGATTAATCGCCAGTATGCCGTTATCGATGATGTCAGATTCGGTGCTGACTTCGCCCGTGTTTCCGCCGGAACCTAACTGCAACGTACCTGTTTGCGCAATGGTGGTAGAGCCGGTGTAGCTGTTGTTGGCGGTAAAGACCGTGGTGCCGCCTGCCGCACGTTCAAACTTCCCGTCGCCGCTGATAGTACCGTTATAGATTTGCGCCGCGGTGTTATCACCCCGGGTATCAAAGACGACCCGGCTGTCTGGGCCATCGGTTGTGACATTGTAGTCGCCAATACTGGCGGCAGTACTGGTTGGCTCGACGTGGTCACCGGTGCGCAGTGTTGCACCATTGTTTACAGCAATAGTTTTGCTTGCCAGACTCAGGTTTTCAACGATGCGGACATCCGCGTTTGACCCGCTGAGGGTCAGCGAATCCCAGCCGGTGCCAATATTCGTGCCGGTAGTCAGGTTGTCGCTGACCAGCGTTCCAATCTTCGCATCTTTTGTATCGGTGAAGGTGAGGGCGTTGCCCGTACCTGCAGCGGTAGTGATGTGCCGCGTTTTCTCCAGCGTCACATTGCCGATGTTGGCTTTATTGTTACCGCCAGTACCGGCGAAATTCACTTCACCGGCATAGGTGCCGCTACGCCAGTTGAAGGTGTCCGTACCTTCACCGGTATTGATTACGCCGCTGGTGACACCGCCGCTGATATCAATGGTGTCATTGCCTTTACCAGACTGAATGGCCACCGCAGTGTCGGTGATGGCCTGCAGGGTGCCGGTGTTGGTAATGGCTTTACTGCTGTCACCGCTGGCGTCGATTACCGGGGAGGTGGTGCTGGCAGAGATAATCTTGCCACGGTTGGTTAACGCGCTGACGTTTTTCGCGATGATGGCAGAGCCACCGGCGGCGTTGTGCACATTGATATCGGCACTGGTAGTGACTTTACCGTTTGTGTTGGCGCGGATACCGCTGCCTTCGCTGTTCAGTACCTCAATGGTATAGCCTTTGTCGATGGTCAGATTGCCCGTCACCGCGTCACCATTGCGCTGTTCAAAGGCGAATCCGGTACCTTTGCCGTTAACGTTGAGAATGTTGTTTAGTCCATCTTTCATGTTCAGCGCGACGCTGGTACGGATCCCCGCGCCGTCGTTGGCATTGATGGTGACGTCGTTGAGCGTGATATCGGTATTGTTGGCATCGTTTTGAATGCCCGCGCCAGTCCCTTTAGCGCTAATCGTTACCCCTTTTGCAGCCAGCTTACCGGCTCCGGTATCGAGACGAATACCATCCGCCGAACCATTGGTCGTGATTGCATCACCGGCATTACCGGTAATACTCAGGCTGGCACCATTGGTCAGCAGCACGCCTGCGGTTCCGTCGTCAACGGTTACCTGACCCAGTTTTTTAATCTGTGCGCTGGCGCCCGAAGCGCGAACGCCAATACCGTTGCTGACATGCAAGGCGCTGGAGGAGTTGTTGGTTAAGCTCCCGTCTTTTTGAATATCAACGCCGATACTGTTGATGCTGGCCAGATTGATACTTGATTCGCTATCGAGGATCAGGTTACCCAGATTTCTCGCTATATAGGCGATCACTTCATTGCCACTGGCTTCAGAGGTGATCTTCGCGTTTGAAGTAAGCGTAGTGCTGGTGGCATTACCCTCTGCGCTGCCATTCAACCGATGCGCCTGGCCATCAACCACCCCGGCAACGGTACGTTCACCGGTTAAATTAATGGTGGTTTTGTCGCTGATATTACCGCTGGCGCCGCCTTCGATGACCAGTGCTGCGGAATCGCTACCCTGCACGGTAAATGTGGCTTCACCAGTATCGACTTGACTGCCTGCACCGGTAGCGAGAACGCCAACAGAGTTCTTACCGCTGAGGGTAAGGTCAAGGTTGGAGCTGGCCTGGCTGCCAGGAGGGGTGGTGTTACCGGCCAGTAATGCGCCATTGGCGATACGGAAAATGGTGGTGCGATCCTGACCGTTGTCATTCATCACCGCCTGACCAATATTGGCGGCCGCGTCTTTCCCATACAGATAATAGCCAATCTGATCGGTGTTGTTGAACACCGGGCTACTCAGGCTATCAACGTTAGCAATGGCGTTATCACGCACGTGTACGCCGATATTCCCGGCCTTGTCCAGCGTAATGTTGGAGTAGACGTTGACCACGGCCTGACCTTTGGCGCCTCCTTCAGCCCAGATGGCGTAGTTACGATCGTTGATGCCACCCGTACCGCCCACGATAATAGAGCCTGTGGCACTGGTGGTTACTTCGGCATTTTTGTTATTGGCGCTGACGTGGATCCCCACGTTATTCGTGCCGTTGACGTTAATCTTGCCGTCGTTGCGGATTTCCTGATTATTTTCCGTGCCGCTGTCACGCACGGAGATACCGTAGTTCTTGTTGTTTCCCGCATCCCCATTACCATTGATGACGATGTTGCCCGTATTCAGTACGTTGCCGGTTGCGTTGCCGATCAAAATTCCTGCCGCGTTACGGACACCGGTACCCAACGTGATGAGACCGTTGTTAATAACCTCTTTGGCGCTTTTGGTCATAATTCCGGCGCTCAGGCTGGCACCACCTGGCATGATGACATCCTGGGTCAGGTTACTTGCGTCACGACCAAGGTAAATAGCGGCATCAGCACTGTTGGTAAAGGTCGCATTTCCCGCGACTTCCACGCCAAAGGCGGTGCCTTCACCGTAAGACTCACCGTTTTTACGTCCGTCGACGACGTTAATATTGCCGTTATTGACACCTTTTGCCTCGCCGGACAACTGCATACCAATGGCCAGCGTCAGCGACGTATCAGGTTTATCCTTGCTCCAGGGATCGGCGGCAGATGCGGTGCCGAAGTTATCGGTAGTGATCGCCTGGTTGATGGTGCCTTCGTTGGTGATAACGCTGGTACCTTGCCCCTGCATACCGAATGCGCCGTAGCTGTTAACGTTCTGATTACCATCTTTATCAATGAACAGACCTGAGTTGATAGTTCCGCGGTTGGTTGCCTCGGCGTTTTGCGCCAACATGCCAATCGCCAGGCTTTGCCCGCCAGAACTGCGTAGCGCGTTCAGCTCGCCGAGGTTGTTGATAACCCCACCATCAATGGCTTTCATGACGCCATTGATACTGCCGTCAACGGCGATTATCGCCTCTTTGTTCAGGGTACCGGTGGTGCCAGCGCCGTTGGCATAAATGGCATGCAACTCACCGCGGGCGGCAGTGGCGTTGTTGATATGTGACTCTCCATCGGTCCAGACTTTGTAGTCCCATGTGAGTTCATCAGACGACTTACTGGAATTAATTAAGCTATCGATATACCCGGCATACTTTGCTTGTGCTGCTGTGACGGTTGTGACCTCTTCAGCCTCCAGCCACAATTGGATTTGGCTGACCTTATCGCCATTGGCATTTTCTGCGGCGTCGGCACTTCTGCCTAACAGGAAGTCGTTAAAATCAGCCAACTCCTGCGTACTGGTAATGGTGAATGTGCGCACCCCGGTTTCGATAACCTTGCCATCTGCATCATAGCCATAAGTCATCAGCGTCACATCATCGCCAAAGACAGAGGTTTGCGCTGAGCCGGCGAATGTTTTTTCAGGGATAACCGGAGCGGCGTTAAATTTTATATAGTTATCGGACTGCCAGTTCACCTGGCTGTTGGCGCCTTGCGCTTCCAGTAAGGAGGAGTCTTTGGCCAGTAACTCGATGGTATTGGCTTTGTCGCGTACATTGAGCGTGTCATTACCTATGTTCAGGTTGGCCGTAGCACCATCGGTTGCCAGCGCGATACCAAACTGCTTATAGATTTCAGACCTGGTTGCATCATAAGTATTTAATACGGAATCGCCGATTTGCGATTTAGTAAGAAAGCGACTTAACACATCGGTATCATAGACCTTAATGGTTTCTGTGCCGTCCGGGAATGCCGGGTCAACCACCTTGAAGTTTTCGCTTTGAGAAGGCGTAGCCGATTGGTTATACGTCACGTATTCCGCCAGCTCTTCAGCTGTGGTGATTTTTTTTGCATCCTGGCCTGGGCTGGTGGCCTGCAGGGTGATTTTTCCTGTTCGCAGTAACTCACTGATGGTGGTTGATTCTACAACGCCGCTTTGACCCGGATTAATCGTCGGGATTGCGCCGCTGATATTGAGTGTCTGACTGGCAGTATTATTTTCATATAAGAAGCCGTAGTCGTGGGGAGCCTGATAAACGCCCGCAGAAATACCGTTCTGGAAATCGTCAGAAATATTTCGCTCGCCCGTAGCGGTAATCTGCGCAGCTGAGGCCATCATCGTAGCGCCACTTAATGCACTGGCGGCCAGTACCGCAACAGTTTTACGTGAACTGCTTTTTTTCTTACCTCTGGTTAATTCAGAGACGACAACCCAGATGCCGAGTGCCGCGTTCCAAATAATGCTGTAAACCTTATTCATATATAACCCTCGTTTACATTCCTGTTATGTATGTGTTAATACGTTGAGTTGTTGGCGATGGTTGGCACGCGGATGTGCTACCCGGTATGTCGATTTTCGAAAATAGTGATCCCTTCCGGGCCAGGCGGAATTAAAAATGAGCCGAAAGGAAATCTGTTAATAATTAACTGTGATTACTATCCTTAAATAAGTCAGTTACGGCTGGCTATAGTGAGAAATGGTGTACTTGAGCCGGGTATTACTTTTACCCAGCTTTCTGGCAATGTTGCTTTTGTACGCCCCGATTGTTTTTTCACTTTTTTGTGATACTCCGGCGATTTGTGCCAGTGACCACCCGCGGGCCAGCATCATCATCACATTGAATTCGTTGGTCGTTATTTTTGTTTGTATTTCTTTGATATTGCGTTGATTTTTGTTTTCGGTGATACGAGTGATTGTTTGCAATAGCTGATCAAGACAGGTGTCCTGATCGAGGAACTGCAGAGCCATTCCGCACACTGTTTGAAAAATAGAAAAAGTGGCTTCATCGGCTAATACGATGATCGTTGTGGATGGTCGTATAGCCATGTTGCGGATAATCCTGGCATATTTTAAAAAATCTGACTTGTCAGGATTAATAATGATGCAATCCGTTTCATAAGATAGCGTTTGGACGGCAGAAAGCGTCTGGGAGGAATGGTACGCGATATCAATATATAATGATGAGCCACGTAGGATTTCTCGCATGCCAAGCCAGGGGTAAATTGAGTCACCCAAAAAAATAGCTTTAGACATAACGATCTCCTTGAAATTTTGGTGCAAGCAGTCGCCTCTTTTTTTGGTTAAAAAAGAGTTTCTCGCGATGCATGAAATGTTAATTAATTCTCGTATGCCCTAAATAATTCAAGTTACAGGAAGTCCGGGGGAAAATTCCCAGGCGTACAGATACTATGTGGCTGAGGTGAACTAACGCAGCCAACGCATATGTAACTTGAATTATGACGGGTATATTCGCTCTTTGCTTTGAACGTATCCTTTTTTATTCGGATATCAACAGATAATATCTGTCTTTATTTAAATCATTAACTATTCTTAAAGTGGATATTACACTTTGTTAAAATTTAAGATAAATCGTTTATATCACCTCTGTGAAGATGATTGATAGATTTCGCTTATTGATCGGCGAGGTTTTGTGTCCCTCGATTCGACAATGACAGGGAATTCCTATAGGTTTAGAAGGGAAATATTGTTAATTGTTATTAATTTCAAACAGATATGTGATTTTCTTAACGGGGAAGGAAACTACCAGGAGAATTCTTAATCAAAGGCCGGGCAGTGAAGGAGCTAAATGTTTGGAAGGAGAAAATAGTGTTTGATTTGAATTAATGCGCTGTAAATGAATATAATTTAGATTTATATTCTTTATTTATTAATATTTTAAGATGTTTAATCTAAAGTAAGCTTTTCGTGCTTAATCTAAAAATCAGGCTTGCAGCCGCTTTTTTGTCTGCTTTTTGTACGCACGTTTTCTCAGCCAGCCAATAGCTCTTGTTCCACTTGTTGTACCTGCATTTCCAGCGTAGTGCGGATTTCTGTCAGTGCCCGTTGCTGATCGGAAAAGTAGGCTTCTTTGTCTGTTACTGAAGTGGCAAGACGCCAGGCGTTTTCCGCTTCCAGATCGCTAATCTCTTTGAGCAGCGCATTAATTTGCTCCCTGAGCTGCTGAATCTTGCTACGTAAATGTTGTAGATCGTTTAATCGGTCACTTGCCATCATCGGTTCGAGCCCGGTTTGTAACTGGGTCAGTAATGCCCTAACCGCGGCCAGATCGGCATTTTGTCGTGCCTGATTAAGCTGCACCATCATCTGATGGGCTTTCTCTTTCAGGTCATCCGCTACCACGTCCGGGTGGCAAAGGCGGCTGGCCTGACGCCACAGGCGTTTTAACTCATTACGTTCATCTGCTGAAAGCCGCTGGTCGCGGGTGTAACGGTGCTGAGCATCCTGCTGTTGTTCCTGATATTCATCATATTCGTGGCTGGCTTCCTCCTGTGCCTGACGGGTCGCGCTGTCGTCCTGGCGAGAAAAGTCGTTTTCCAGTTCACGAATTTCCGCCAGCAGGGCGGTGATAAGCTCAGTCTGTTGCTGAATGCGCTGGCGAGTTTCCACGGATTCGCGGGAGTCCGAACTCAGATTTACCCAGTGCTGCTTGAGTTTCGCCAGTTGATCAACGGCCTGTGAAATATAGTGCAGGCAGGACTGATAATCTTTTTCGCGACGTTTTCGTTCTGCTTCCTGCTTACGTTGTGCGCTGGCGGCCAGTTGTTTACGCAGTTCGAGAATTCGGCTCATCAACGGTCCGAGGCGAAGATGGTACAGGTCATTGAAATCATCGAGGATTTGAATACGCGTGTTGCGCTTATCAATCAGATCACGCAGTTGGGTTTCAAGCGCTTTCAGTTCGAGCTTACTGGCGGCAATGCCGGGGTCCTGCCACGTTGATACTGCGCGCTGGGATTGTAGCCAGTGTGTAATTTCACGCAGGGCATCGCCGAAACGCCGTTCTTCAATCGCCTGCACGATGACGCCGGGAATGACTGGCAAAGGTTCATTTTTCAGATGCGCCAACTGCTGGAAAATAATCTCTTCATCTTCCAGTTCGATGGCGCTTTTGACGATCTCAAGTCGTTTAATGATCTTATTCATGACAGTCGTTGCCTGGCGTAGTTCAAAAACGAGTGACTGAACCACGCCAGGTTCACCCGTTTGAAAATGTTGGAAAAACAGTAAAGTGCATTCTGTGGCCTGCGATGCCTTCTCGTCCAGAATAATTCACTGTAATGATGAAAAAGCGGTATTAGCGCGCACTTCTTCGCGTCTTTAAACCCTCGTTTCATCTTTTTTATTCACCGGCTAATTATTCTTGATATGATAAAGATAATGCGTATAGTTCTCATTCACTTTTTTGTTATTAGCAATCTGCATGAATTCTGGTAAGGATCCCGACAATGAAAAAAACAACATCCGCTCTGGCATTGTTGGCTGCCATTGCATTAAGCGGCTGTACAGCTGACGCTACGCCAGCCAGTAACCCGCTGGCACAGGAAAAAGCAATCGCACCGGCAGCAACGGATATTCAGCAGCGCGCACTGGCTGACGGCTTGTATGAAATGGCGCTGAGTCCAGCAGGTGATGCGCTGTACGTCGCCAGTGCGGAAGGGTTCAAAGATGTTCAGGGTGGGGTGATTTACAAGCTGGATCCGCAAACGCTGAAGACCATCGGTCTGAGCCACACCGATCTGAAAAACTTTGGTATGGCTATCTCGCCAGACGGTAAAACGGTGTATGTCACCAACTCCCTGGATGGTGGCCTAAGCGCGCTGAATGCCGCAGACGGCAAAGTGAAGAATCGCGTGCTGTTCCCGGAACGTAACCCGCAGGGTTTCCCATACGGTGCGCGCCAGGTACTGCTGCATAACGGTCTGCTCTATATTGGCGCCGTTGCCGATCCGGCGGTGATCTGGGTGGTTGATGCCGAAACGCTGAAACTAAAAACCCGGATTAAAAATACCGGTAAATGGATGACCGGACTGCATTACTCAGAAATGACGCAGCGTATTTATGCGGCAAATGGCGGCGGTGAAATCCTGGTTATCAACCCGCGTACTCAGCGCATTGAAAAACGCTGGCAGCCGCTGGGCGATAAACCCGCGTTGCTGTTGAATATGGCGGAAGACCCGCAAACTGGTCGCCTGTTTGTCACCGACAATTCCAAAGCGAAAACGACATTGGTGTTGGATATTCATACGGGCAAGCTGCTCAAACAGCTGGATATCGGGGATTCGCTGGCGGTGAAATTCAATGCGAAGCGTAATGAAATCTATATTACTCAGCGTGATTCCGGAAAATTGCTTAGCCTGAATGCAACGGATTACAGCGTGAAGAAAAGCTGGGATCTCCTCCCCAATCCAAACAGCCTGTTGCTCTCTGCTGATGGTCAAACCTTGTTTGTCACCGTGAAACAGAAATTCAATAAAGACCACTCCACCTCCGCGCCAGATAACGTGGTGCGTATTGATCTGAATAAATAATAACAACATGTTGCCGGGGCGCTCTCCGGCAACGTCGTCAGACTTTTAATGGCATGGCTATGGACAACACTAAAACATACGCACACTTAATGAGAAAAACTGTGCTGGCCGCTACTGTTGGCGCGCTTTCCGGCACGGTGAATGCAACTGAGGCCCCCACAGAAGCGGAAGAGACCATTGTGGTACAGGCTGCAGAGGGACGTGATTTTAAGCCCGGTGGCGATACGTTACTGCCTGCTTTTCTCGACGGTCAGGTCGCCAATGGCGGCAGGCTGGGGATGCTTGGTCAGCAAAATGCCATGGATGTGCCATTTAACGTTATAAGCTACACCTCAAAACTGGTCGAAGATCAGCAAGCTAAGACCGTAGCCGATGTTGTCGCCAATGACGCGAGCGTGCAGGCGGTACAAGGCTATGGTAACTACGCAGAGACATACCGTATTCGCGGTCTGAAACTTGACGGCGATGATATGACCTTTGGTGGATTATCCGGTGTGCTGCCGCGCCAGGTGGTGGATACGCAGATGATCGATCGCATTGAAATCTTTAAAGGCGCGAATGGATTGCTCAATGGCGCGGCCGGTAGCGGCGTTGGCGGGATGATTAATCTTGAACCCAAGCATGCAGACGATACGCCGATCACACGCCTTGGTATGGATTACACCAGTGACTCACAGGTGGGAACGTCGCTCGATGCCGGACGCCGTTTTGGTGACAATAACCAGGTTGGCGCCCGTGTGAATCTGTTGCATCGTGAAGGGGAGGGGGCGGTTGACGATGATAAACGTCGTACCACGCTGGCAGCGCTGGGACTGGATTACCGTGGCGACCGTTTCCGCAGTTCATTAGACGTCGGGTATCAAAAAAAGACGTTTCACGGCGGCAACATGGGGATCAATGTCTACTATGTGCCATTTGTCCCCGATCTGCCGAAAAATACGCACAACTATAGCCAGAGATGGGGTTATAGCGATATTGAAAATGAGTTCGGAATGGCGCGCACGGAATATGATCTGACCGATAACTGGATCGCTTATGCCGGTTTAGGTGCGCAGCACGCGCATGAAATTGGTTTGTACAGTGCCCCGGAAATATACAACCAGGCCGGTGACGCCAAAGCCGGACGCCTTGATACCAATCGTATTATTGATGCGTTCAGCGGGATGGCAGGGCTGCGCGGGAATTTTGATACGGGTTTTGTGTCGCATAAGGTTAATGTAGGTTATTCCGCCGTCACTAAAGAAGACAAAATCGCCTGGCGTATGGGATCACGTGCCGCACGTCCGGACGTCAATATCTACGATACGCAAGATGTAGCAAAACCAGCGGTGACGGCGACGGGAGGCAACTATAGCGATCCGTTAACCAGTGGACGTACGCGTAGTCAGGGGTGGTTACTCAGCGATACGTTGGGCGTGCTTGATGATCAGCTTCTGTTTACCGTCGGCGCCCGTCACCAAAAGGTTGTGGTTCGTGATTACAACAAAGAAACAGGCGCTGAAAACGTTAAGAACAGTTTTGATGACAGCCGCTGGATGCCGACGTACGGTGTCGTATATAAGCCGTGGCAGGAACTTTCTCTTTATGCGAATCATACCGAATCGCTACAGCCAGGCAGCACCGCGCCAAGCAGTGCGGTGAACTACGGTCAAAGCACCGGAATCATCCATGCAAAACAGAATGAGGTTGGGGTCAAAACAGACTTTGGCCGTGTAGGCGGTTCACTGGCGTTGTTTGAAATCAAAATGCCGGTTGCGCAGTTGGATAGCCAGACCCGGTATTACGCCATCAACGGTGAGCAGCGTAATCGTGGCGTGGAGCTGAATGTTTTTGGTGAGCCGGTGTTAGGACTGCGGCTGAACGCCAGTGCAACGTGGCTGGATGCGACGCTCAGTAAAAATCAAAACGGTGTCAACAACGGTAAGACGGCAATCGGCGTACCGGACTTCTATGCGGTGCTGGGGGCTGAATATGATATTAAACCTGTTGAAGGACTCACCGCGACGGCACGGCTGAACCATTCTGGCGCTCAGTATGCCAACGCGGCAAATACCAAGAAACTCGACAGTTTTACCACACTGGATTTAGGTGTGCGTTACCGTATGTCACTCAATCAAAACCAGAACCAGATGATTTTGCGTGCAGGGGTCGATAACGTCACCAACGAGAATTACTGGTCAGGTATTGATGATACCGGGACTTATCTGTTCCAGGGCGAGCCACGCACGCTGAAGGTTTCCGTCAGTTACGACTTCTGATTTTTTTCCTGGGCCTCGGTGCGTTGGGCAAGGATGCCCGGCGTATCCAAACGATTGCGCCTTGCGACAACCAGGTTGAAATGTTAAAAGAAGCCCCTTCAATAAAAACCACACAGGGGTAGGGCGTGAAAAACGCGTCAACTGCATCTGACACCAGCGTGTCTGATGCCGCGTCGACGAATGAACCGACGCTTCAGCGGGGGTTGCAAAACCGCCATATTCAGTTAATTGCGCTGGGCGGCGCAATTGGTACAGGCTTGTTTCTGGGAATCGGCCCCGCTATTCAGATGGCGGGACCTGCTGTATTACTCGGTTACGGTGTTGCCGGGATCATCGCGTTTCTGATCATGCGTCAGTTGGGCGAAATGGTGGTTGAAGAACCCGTTTCAGGATCGTTTGCCCACTTTGCCTATAAATACTGGGGTCCGTTCGCGGGTTTCTTGTCTGGCTGGAACTACTGGGTAATGTTTGTGCTGGTTGGCATGGCAGAACTCACCGCAGCCGGAATTTATATGCAGTACTGGCTGCCTGATGTCCCAACCTGGATTTGGGCAGCGGCTTTCTTCGTGATTATCAATGCGGTCAACCTGGTCAACGTGCGTCTGTATGGCGAAACGGAGTTTTGGTTTGCGCTGATCAAAGTCCTGGCGATTATCGGCATGATTGGCTTTGGTATCTGGATGCTGGTTTCCGGCAACGGCGGCGAACATGCAAGCATTGATAACCTCTGGCGCTATAACGGCTTTTTAGCGACTGGCTGGAACGGACTGATCCTGTCGTTGGCGGTGATTATGTTCTCGTTTGGTGGTCTGGAACTGATCGGAATTACCGCTGCCGAAGCGCAGGATCCGCAAAAAAGTATCCCGAAAGCGGTAAACCAGGTGGTGTATCGTATTTTGCTGTTTTACATCGGCTCATTGGTGGTGCTGTTGGCGCTGTATCCGTGGGTGGAAGTGAAATCCAACAGCAGCCCGTTTGTGATGATTTTCCATAATCTTGACAGTAACGTGGTGGCTTCTGCGCTGAATTTTGTCATTCTGGTTGCTTCGCTGTCGGTGTATAACAGTGGCGTCTACTCTAACAGCCGTATGCTGTTTGGTCTGTCGGTACAGGGAAATGCACCGAAGTTCTTAACCCGAGTCAGCCGTCGTGGCGTACCGGTAAACTCATTGATTCTCTCCGGCGCGATTACGTCGCTGGTGGTGCTGATCAACTATGTGTTGCCGCAAAAAGCCTTCAGCCTGTTGATGGCGCTGGTGGTTGCGACGCTGCTATTGAACTGGATTATGATCTGTCTGGCGCACCTGCGTTTCCGGGCGGCAATGCGTCGTAAGGGGCGTGATACTCAGTTTAAAGCGTTGCTGTATCCGGCGGGTAACTACGTGTGTATCGCCTTCCTCGGCATGATTCTGGTGCTGATGTGCACCATGGATGATATGCGCCTGTCCGCTATCCTGCTGCCCGTGTGGATCCTGTTCCTGTTCGTGGCATTCAAACTGCTGCGTCGCAAGTCCCGTTAATATCTAACCGATCTCATCCTGGTGATGAGATCGGTGATTTATCTATTCTGCAGATTAACGCTGAAATACGCCTGACAGCGCACGAATATCATTTCCGGTAGGGGATTGATGAATGCGTAAACCAAATTCTTCGACGACGGCAAAAATATGGTCGAAGATATCAGCCTGAATACTTTCATATTCCAGCCACACCACCGTATTGGTAAACGCATAAATTTCAATCGGTAAACCGTGGTCATCTGGTGCAAGTTGGCGCACCATTAATGTCATATCTTTGCGAATACGCGGGTGGTGACGCAAATACTCGTTCAGATAAGCGCGGAAGGTGCCGATATTGGTCATCTGGCGATGATTCAATACAGACTCAGGCGCATCTAATTGCTGGTTCCACTCGCTGATTTCCTGGTGACGCGTGGTTAAATAGGGTTTCAGCAGATGCGCTTTATGCAATCGCTGGCGTTCATCCTCATCAAGAAAATGGATGCTGGTGGCATCAATGCTGATGCTGCGTTTAATTCTCCGACCACCGGAAGCCGACATCCCGCTCCAGTTTTTAAACGAGTCTGATACCAATGACCAGGTGGGGATAGTGGTGATGGTATTATCCCAGTTGCGTACTTTTACCGTGGTTAATCCAATATCAATAACCGCGCCATCGGCACCGTATTTCGGCATTTCCAGCCAGTCGCCCAGCTTGAGCATATCGTTGGCTGAAAGCTGAATACCGGCGACCAGTCCGAGGATCGGATCTTTAAATACCAGCATTAAGACGGCGGCCATCGCGCCCAGACCGCTAATCAGTATTGCCGGGGACTGGCCAATCAGCAGAGAGATCATCAGGATCCCGACGATAATTGCGCCGATTAACTTAATGCCCTGAAATATTCCTTTCAACGGCAGTTGTGATGCGGCAGGGAGCTTTTGTGACAGATTGAGAATCACGTCCAGCAGGGAGAATAAAGACAGCAGGGCGTACATCATGATCCACAGCTGTGCGCAGGTTACTAATATTTCTGCGGCTTCACTGCCTTTCTGTAGCCAGAGTGCGGCCTGTATATTGACAATGATACCTTGCAGCGTGAATGCCAGTCGGTGAAATAATTTGTTCTGCGTGATGATTTGTAGCCACAGACGGGAGCTGGCGTTGGCGCGCTTTTCAAATGCGCGTAATACCACCCAGTGCAAAATAACGTGAACAATAATGGCGGTGATAAAAATAATGCCAAAAATCATCACCAGCGAGGTGGTGTGATTTATTTCAATGCCGAGTTCTTCTACCTGAGATATCAATTCCTGCATAATGTCTCCTTAATAAACAGCGGTCTATGATGACCGCTGTGTGGAGCTTATGCAAATGTGGGGATCAGACTTCTGTCAGCGTCGTTTCTTGCGGCAGACGTGATTTTGGCAGGGCGGCGTTGAAGTCTTCTACGCTGTGATGACCCACCGGGACCACAACAACGCTGGTGTAACCTTTTTCTTTCAGACCAAACTCTGCATCCATGATGGCCGCATCAAAGCCTTCAATCGGTACAGCATCCAGACCCATTGCCGCCACACCCAGCAGGAAGTTACCGACGTTCAGGTACACCTGTTTCGCCATCCAGTGGTTGTCGTCTTTAAGTTCCTTGCGGTGCAGGTCGGCAAAGAATGTACGACCTTTGTGGTTTGCGGCTTTGGCTTCCGGGGTAGCAAAGCGTCCATCGCGCTCTTCTTGATCCACCACGCGTTCCAGCCACGCATCGTCCATCGTCGTTTTGGCGCAGAACACCACGACGTGGGAAGCATCCAGCATTTTACGTTCGTTGAACACAAAGCCGCCGGCTGCGGATTTAGCCACCCGCGCTTTTCCTTCGTCAGTGCTGGCAACGATAAAGTGCCACGGCTGAGAGTTGGTACTGGACGGACTAAACTGCAGCAGTGTTTTTAATTTTTCTGCTTGCTCAGCGGTCAGTTTTTTATTCGGATCGAATGCCTTAGTGGAGTAACGTTTTAAGGCGACAGAAACAATATCCATAACTACTCCTGGTGGTTTTTCGTACCCTGCGGGTGCGTTTTGTTTCAGCAGGGTACAGGGTTAGCGGGAAAAAGATAAGACAGAAAAAAGCAAAAACACTTATTGGAGTTAACGATAAATCAGTCTGGACGCAGGCGTTTTTGATCCCGCTTAGGCAGGCCGTCTACCACCCGGTGCCATGAGTCGTTCACCAGGTCAGTCAGTAATGACTCGCTAATATCATCGCCGGGGTAGACGGATATCCAGTGCTTTTTATTCATGTGATAGCCCGGTTCGATACTGCGGTAAATCTGCTGATTCAGCAGTGATTTTTGTGGATCAGACTTCAAATTAACCAACGGACGACCGCGCTGCTCTGAGACAATCATAAAAATCTTACCGCCGACTTTGAAGACATCGTATTCCGGGCCGAACGGCCAGCATTGCTCAGTAAAAGGCAGTTCGAGCGCAATACGTTTAGCACAAGCATGCAGCGTTTGGCCGTCCATTATTTTTCCTCGCGGGTCAGTGCGCGCCACATGGCCTCAAACCCCATCGAAATATATTCATTCGCGCGGGCAGGATCGCGGGCGGCAAATTCCATGGTTGTTTCTGCCAGTGAAAGAAAAAGCCCATCACCGAAGGCACGATATTCGTCAGACATAAATTCAGGGCGAACGGAACGATGACATAAATCGCGCAGTTCCGGGAACATATCGTCAGCCTGCTGTTCGGTTTCTTTGCTGATTTTCTCGCTGACGGCCAGTTGGCGGATAGTGCGATGTCCACAAGTATGGTCCAGACCCCAACTGATGTAGCTGTTCCAGATGGAGTGAGTCATGGTTTTGGCATCGGTCACTGAGCGATCCAGATTTGCCATCATTGACTGGCAGAGGTCTTGTTTTAAATGGAGGTAAAGCTCGTTGATCAGATCATCTTTTGTGGCGAAATAGCGAAACAACGTTCCCTCTGCGACACCTGCATTGCGGGCAATAACGGCGGTAGAGGCCGCAATGCCTGATTGTGCAAATGCTGCGGTTGCAGCTTCCAGTAATGCCTGTTTTTTGTCTTCACTCTTCGGACGAGCCACTACACTTTACCCCTAAGTCTGTAAAAAAATAGGATTGAATCACGGCCTTTGCCGCACCGCAACGGCGAATGTCAAAGATTGAAAATCATCTTGACGACAAACTTTCGATTTCTATAATGAGTGCTTACTCACTCATAATCAAGAGTCAGTCGCGCAACCCAGCGGAAAGGGGGCGCGTTTAAGGTCAGGATATGAAGCGTCTCACAGTTTGTGTGGTTGTTATTATGCTCATTGCCGCAGCAGCAAGTTTACCGTTTGTACTCAATGCCGGATTTGGTCAGGCGCCGCAAGGAGCACAACTGAGTCAGGTTGAACAGTCGCCACACTATCGTGATGGACAGTTTCATAATCAGGTCCCGACCCCGGGCTATACCGGCAACAAAGGTATGCTGGCGGCCTGGTGGGAGTTTCTGATCGCGAAGCGAGAAAACGCGCGACCCGCGCAGCCGTTGCCACTGGTTGCGACCGATCTCGCCAGTTTATCGCCACAGCAGGATACCCTTGTCTGGCTGGGACATTCCTCGTGGTATTTACAGTTGGCGGGCCAGCGTATTCTTATTGATCCGGTGTTGAGCAATTATGCCGCACCGTTTTCATTCCTGAATAAAGCTTTTGCTGGTGAGTATCCGTGGACTGCGCAGACGATGCCGGAGATCGAGCTTCTTATTATCTCGCATGATCATTATGACCATCTGGATCTCGCCACCATCAAGGCCCTGATGCCGAAGATTAAGCGCGTGATTACGCCACTTGGCGTGGGATCGCACCTGCGTTACTGGGGAATGAACAGCGAGATTATTGAGGAATGTGACTGGAATCAATCCGTCAAAGTGACAGATTCGCTGATCGTCCATGTCCTGCCTGCCCGCCATTTTTCTGGCCGGGGGATTAAACGTAACCAAACGCTGTGGGCCAGTTTCATGTTTGAAACGCCGGAACAGAACGTTTACTACAGCGGCGACTCCGGCTACGGGCCGCATTTTAAAGCGATTGGCGAGCAGTTTGGCAAGGTCGATTTGGCAATCATGGAAAATGGTCAGTATGACCAGGACTGGAAGTTCATTCATATGATGCCGGAAGAAACCGCCCAGGCCGCGGCCGATCTGCACGCGAAAGCGGTATTACCCGGACATGCGGGTCGCTTCGTTCTGGCAAAACACACCTGGGATGATCCCTACAAAAGACTGGCACTTGCCAGTCGCCGCCAACATTACCGATTGCTGACGCCGATGCTGGGTGAGCCGGTAGCACTGTCCGAACCGGACCAACAGTTTACGGCCTGGTGGCAGCAGGCAACGCAATGAACAGAGGGGAGAGCATGATGACGATTTCTGCTCAGGTAATTGATACGATTGTTGAATGGATTGATGATAATTTGAACCAACCCTTGCGCATTGATGATATTGCGCGCCATGCGGGGTATTCAAAATGGCATCTGCAGCGCCTTTTTCTGCAGTACAAAGGCGAGAGCCTCGGGCGTTATATCCGTGAACGTAAGCTATTATTAGCGGCACGCGATCTGCGTGATACCGACCAAAAAGTTTACGATATCTGCCTGAAGTATGGCTTCGATTCGCAGCAGACTTTCACGCGTATTTTTACCCGTACGTTTAGCCAGCCGCCTGGGGCGTATCGTAAAGAAAATCACAGCCGCACACATTAACGGTATACGGGTTCTCGCGGGTCTATTCTGCCAGCGAGAACCAACGCCGCCAGATGAAGCGCAGTACAAAATACTCAATCACCCCGAGAAGCAAGAACCACAGACAAAACAACAAAGTATAAAACTGATTAAGATCCATTAAATGAAAGGTTGTGACTAACTTTTGCGCCAACACCAGGCCAAGCGAAGGGGCGGGCAGCAGCAGGCAGGAAAGCAGAGCCAACAGCAGTATCCCGGCGGCGGTCATCAGTGATTCAAGCGGGTGTTTCATGGCATTGTTAAACTTGAGTTAAAAAGCCATTGTCCGGGATATCGTTGGTTAACGCAAACGTCGCGCTTAATGCCCCGCCCAGATCTCACAGTGTTTTTTCACCAGTCCACTCAGCGAGCCACCGTTTGCCACAAAATCACGCATGTGCCGCACCTCATTGTGACCCTTTTTCACCTGCTGATGTAAGGTGTGAACGGCACTCGCTGCCCCCACTTTTTCCGCCGACGCTGCGACAGTGTCCAGTAAGCGTAGCGTGTCATCAGCCAGGCGATGGTGATCCCCGGTATTCACGTCGGTGAGTATTCCTTCCATCCCAAAACGACAGGCCTGAAAACGGTTGAACTTGTACAACAGATAATCATTTTCCTGATGCCTGAATGGCCGTTCGGTGAGTAACCAGTGGGCGGTAGCCTGAATAAGCCCGGCTATGTTGAGTGCGTGCTCAAGGGTCAGCGGGGTGTCCATCACCCGTACCTCTACTGTGCCAAAATGCGGACTGGGGCGGATGTCCCAGTGCAAATCTTTAATGCTGTCAATCATGCTGGTATACGCCAGTTGGCGAAAGAGCCTGGTAAATTCCTGCCAGTTGCTCACCCACGGCATCGGGCCATTATCGGGAAATCCGGAGAAAATGTTCAGCCGTGCACAGGCAAAGCGTGTATCAGCAGCCTGCATATAGGGCGAGGCCGCAGAGAGCGCAATAAAGTGGGGGACAAATCGCGACAGGCCGTGCAGCAGGTAAATCGCATCGTCACCGTTGGCACAGCCGATATGAACATGCTGACCGAAAACCGTGGCCTGCTGAATAAGGTAGCCGAAGTTCTCCAGATTCCGCCGATAGCGTTCGTCATCACACACTTCCTGACGCTGCCATGTTTGAAACGGGTGCGTACCACCGCCGCAGATGTCGAGGTGAAGCGTTTGGGCTGCGCGCAAAACAAGGTGCTGCATGGTGGAAAACTGCGCGGCCGCCTGGTCAACATCGCGACACACCCCGGTCGCCATTTCCAGCATACTTTCGGTGATATCGTGCTTCACCTCGCCGACGGTGAGTTCTGACTTCACGGCGTCAATCAACCTGGACGCGTCTTGGCTCAGATCGTAGCCCGGAGGATTGATTACCTGCATTTCCAGTTCAATGCCTAACGTAAAGGGGTCAGAGACATGAAAATCGGGTAGTGACATCGTGTTCTCCTGAGCGTTGATTTCTAATCAGTATAGAAGGGGCGGCGATTTTCTGTTCTGCGTGAAAAATCCCTGACCAGCGCTTTGAAGGTGAAATGGCGGGTGCTATAACGTGGTTTTTACTTGCATAACAGGGGGTGAACAGTGCCAGAGATAAATCTGTATGGGCAGACGGTGGGTGATGCCCTGCCGGACTGGAATGGCGCAACCGCGCTGCCACGGAGTGTGCTTATTGGTCAATATTGCCGTCTGGAGCCCCTGGACGCTGACAGCCATGCCGCCGATCTGTTTGACGCCTACGCGCAGGCACCTGACGAACGTGACTGGACCTGGCTTGCCAGCACGCGTCCTGCGAGCGTAGAGGAGGCCGTGCGTTGGGTCACGGGCAAATCAACGGATGCCTCTTTGGTTCCCTATGCGGTGATTGATTTACAATCCGGGCGCGCCGTAGGGTTAGTCTCATTTATGGCGATCGACCTTGTAAATGGCTCGGTCGAGATAGGCCATGTGACCTGGTCGCCACGAATGAAGAATACGGTACTGGGTACAGAAACCGTCTGGCTGTTGCTACGCCAGGCGTTTGCGCTGGGCTATCGTCGCGTGGAGTGGAAATGCGATTCCCTGAACATCGCATCCCGACGTGCGGCGGAGCGTTTAGGGTTTATCCATGAAGGTCGCTTTCGCCAAAAGATGGTGCGTAAGGGGCGCAACCGCGACAGCGACTGGCTATCAATGATTGACGATGAGTGGCCACAGCGTGACGCTGTTTTGCAGCGTTGGCTGGCTGTCGACAACTTTGATGAAAACGGGCGACAACGCCGATCGCTGGCGGCGTTTCAACCGGCATAGTACGTTTGCCTTGATCACTCAGACTGAAAAGGCCGGGGCCGGGCATAGGGTAATGATGTTTTCTTCACGCCGAAACCAGCTAACGTTAACGCTCAGCCCGGCGAGGCTTTGCGAAAATGACGGCGTAATTTGCAAGGTGATCTGCGTCGTGGTGAGAGCGATAACGTTGGCGCTGGAGAAGCCCGGAAGGTGCGTCAAATGCGCTGAAAACGCCTTATACAGACTCTCTTTGGCGCTGAAGACCAGGGTTAAGGCAAGTGGAAAGGGGAGTGATGCGTGAAGCAAAACCTGTCGCTCAGTGTTGTCGATAATGCTGTCAGTCAGCTCAACTGCGACCTGCGGCGAAAAAATAGCTTCAATATCCAGTCCGACGGGGTGGCATGAGACGACAGCCAGTGCCGTTGTTGCGCTATGGCTGATACTGCCAAAGAGGCCATGTGGCCACAGCGGTTGTCGCTGTTCGCCGATGCCGGGCACCGTTTTGATACCGTATTCACGTAAAGCATGTATTGCGGCGATACGTCCTGCCAGATGTTCTGCTTTACGTTTACGTGCGCCAGCGGTTAGCTGGGCATGGTGAGGGAGCCAGAGCAGATCGTGTTCGTGAAAGCTGTTGGGATCGAACTCGACAATGTGCAGCGTCTGGTCTGCGAAAGTGAGTGGTGTGTGCGTTGTGTGCATCATAGTTATGATTTCCCTCTCCCCGCAGCGAGGAGAGGGAAAGCGTTATCAGAAGTGCGTGTTAACGCTCATGAACCACGTACGACCCGGTTCGTTATAGGTGTACGCGCCAGCGCCCGCCATATAATTACCGGTAACGATATCACCAGTGGTCTGGGCATTGCCTTCACGCCACAGACGTTTGTCAAAGACGTTATCCACGCCGCCGGTCAGGCTGACGTTTTTGGTCACGTCCCAGGTCGCGCTCAGGCCGACTATGCTGTACGGACTCACTTCTTGTGCCGAGCTGCCGGTCACCGGTTTACCCTGGTAATCGTATTTCTTCGGCTGCTGTTTGCCGTACCAGGTAAAGGTGGATTGCAGTGACAGATCTTCACGCGCCTGCCAGCTCAATGTTGAGTTCAGCGTGTACTCAGGAATAATCGACAGACGTTCGCCAGTCTCTTTATTCTTGCTTTGCAGCATGTAGGTGATGTTGTTGGTCCAGGTAACGGTTTCGCTAACCGGCACGTTCAACGTTCCTTCCAGGCCTTCTACCACCGCTTTAGGAATGTTTCCCCACTGATAGATATCGGTGTAGGTTGTTGTGGTCTTGCCCGTTGTTGCGTTTTTCTTGCTGATCGAGGTTCTGTCAAACGGTACCGTACCTGCTTCAATCTTGTTACGGTAATCGTTGCGGAACCAGGTGATGCCGGCCAGCCAGCCGTCACGTTTGAACTCGAGACCAATCTCTTTGTTGATGCTGGTTTCAGCTTTCAGGTCATCGTTACCCATCATGTAGCAGCCAATACCGCTGGCAGAACCGGTGGCATAACAGCCCTGGCCTTTACTGTACAGAATGTAATTTGGGTTGAGTTGGTACAGGCTTGGTGCTTTATAGGCGCGCGCGATGCCCATTTTCAGCGTAAAGTCGTCGCCCAAACCTTGAGACAGGTTCAGCGACGGGCTCCAGTTGTCGCCCACAATGCTGTGGTGATCGAAACGCAGACCCGGTGTCAGCATGGTGCTGTCGGTCAGCTCCATGTTGTTTTCGGCAAACAGAGAGAAGATCTCGGCTTTCGAATATGGGCTGCGATCGGTGCTGCTGTAGCCTGGAATATTACCGCCCATAAAGGACTGCGAGTTAGACAGCATGTCCTTCATGCGCTGCTGGTTCCATTCAGTACCCAGCGTCAGGTTTTGATTGACCAGCAGATCCAACGGAATGCTGATCTCACTGTGCAGCATGACGTCATTCAGGTCGGCATCGACATATTTTTGTGAAGCCGTCGGGTCGAAGATCCCCTCGGTTCCACCGGCCAGACCTTCCGGGGTGCGAGAGTTCCGCGTGTGTTCGTACTGCACCCAGTTGCTGGTGGTGACACCATTATCCCAGCCGCCGTTCCAGGTCAGCGAGTAGTTCTGACGGTACAGACGGTTAGTTTCTTTACCGTAGTTATCTTTCACCAACTGGTTAGTGTTGGTATTTTGCGTGTCACCCGCGTACAGGTTGCCCTGGCGGCTGTAACCCGCTTCCAGTTCCAGTGACTGAAGTGGGGCGAAATCCCAACGCACAATACCGTTGATGTCTTTGTTGATCACCCCTTCGCGACCGGCCGGTAAGGTATTGGAATACGTACCTGTACGTTCTGACTGATGGCCCTGGTTGATATCCCAGGCATCGGCCTGTGTTTTATCGAGGTTACCGTACAGACGGAAGCTGAAATCTCCGCCCATTGGACCATTCAGGCTAAAGTTGGTGCGTTTGGTCGAACCTTCGTCTTTGTGCTCCGGCGCGTTGAAATAGGTATCCCATGAACCGTGCCATTCACTGCTGCCTTTTTTGGTGATGATATTCACCACACCACCTGCCGCGCCGTTGCCGTAGCGTGCTGCTGCCGGGCCGCGCAGGACTTCAATGCGTTCTATCATTTCAGGTGGTACCCAGGCGGTATCACCGCGGGTATCACGCTCACCACGCCACCCCTGACGCACAGAGTTGCGGCTGGTGACCGGTTTGCCGTCGATCAGAATCAGGGTGTTTTCTGGGCCCATACCGCGAATATCAATCTGACGGTTGTTACCGCGCTGGCCGCTGGTTGAGTTACCGGTCAGGTTAACGCCTGGCATGGTACGGATGATTTCCGAGACGTCGCGAGCCGGAGGGTTCTTGCGGATTTCATCTGCGGTGATGGTTGAAACGCCCGGCGCCTGCAGGTTCTGCTGAGCGGCGGTGACGACGATGGTGTCTTCATGAGAGACGGCGGCGCTATCGGTTTTATCTTCTGCCATCGCAGGCAGTGCTACCCCGTAAATCCCTAAATTGACCAATAAGGCCAGTGAATGAATCTTGTTGTTCATTGTATGTCCTGCTTTCTTTTAGCCACGAGTACCCGTGTGCCGTTTTGGGCACCAGGCCTGATGTCGCCCGCATCTGCGTAAACCCTCCGTTCCAGAAAAAAGTACGCAGCGCCAGGTCGGTTTATAAGTGGTGAAAAACTGTGCGCGCTTCCCACAGCGCGTCAATACGCTATTGCAAATGCAAATAGTTATCAATAATATTATCAATATATTTCACGCTCATATATAAAATTTCAAAATAAACATGGGGTTATGACAGTGACGGCGTTAATGATGGGAAGCGAGGCGTGGTGGCAGTCAAAAAATGGCCCGGAATGGGAGCGAGAAGACAACGGTGATTACCGCGTAACGTTCTGGTGGCGCGACCCACAGGGAAGCGAAAAAGAGTCAGCCATTCGCCGGGTGTGGGTCTACATCACGGGTGTTACCGATCATCATCAAAATGCCGTACCCCAGTCGATGCAACGTATTGATGGTACGAATGTTTGGTGCTGGAATATTTCCCTGAGCGCTAACTGGCGCGGCAGTTACTGTTTTATCCCCTCCGATCGAAACGATATTTTTGCCTCACTGGCACCGGGTGAAACGCCCGATCGCACTGTGCTACGCGAAGGCTGGCGACAACTGCTGCCACAGGCTATTGCGGATCCTCTCAATACTCAAAGCTGGAAAGGGGGTCGGGGGCATGCGGTGTCCGCGCTGGAGATGCCAGATGCTCCCGTACAGCCGGGATGGGATCGCCCTGAAAATCCCGACTCGCCCGCAGTATGCCTGCAATGGCACAGTGACCGGTTGGGTAATACGCGCCGGGTGTGGGTTTTCACCACCGGTGAAGCCAACCCGCAAGAACGTCCCCTGGCTATTCTGCTGGACGGACAATTTTGGGCACACAGTATGCCGGTCTGGCCGGCACTGACCTCACTCACTCATCGTGGCCAGCTTCCTCCCGCGGTATATCTCCTGATTGATGCCATTGATACGCCGCATCGCAGCCATGAGTTGCCGTGTAACGCTGATTTTTGGCTGGCAGTTCAGCAGGAATTATTGCCGCTGGTGAAAACCACGACGCCATTCAGCGACGACCCGCAGCGCACGGTGGTTGCCGGGCAAAGTTTTGGCGGTTTGGCTTCGCTGTATGCCGGACTGAACTGGCCAGATCGGTTTGGCTGCGTACTCAGTCAGTCCGGATCTTATTGGTGGCCGCATCGCGATGGTCATCAGGATGGCGTGATTATTGAACAACTGAAGGCCGGAACGGTAAGCGTTCAGGGTCTACGTATTGTGCTGGAAGCCGGGACCCGCGAGCCGATTATTTTTCGTGCTAATCAGGCGCTATTCACCCAATTTCCCTCTGCACCACAGTCTATTTTCTGGCGTCAGGTTGAGGGTGGACATGATGCGCTTTGCTGGCGCGGCGGCTTAATGCAAGGGCTGATGACGCTCTGGCAACCGCTCACCGACACGCTTTAACCGGATGATGTTCCACGACAGGAGTTGAGTATGGAATTCAGTAACCCCTTCGATAACCCGCAGGGACAGTTTTACATTCTGCAAAACCCACAACGTCAATTCAGCCTCTGGCCTCAGCAGTGCTCACTTCCTGCTGGCTGGACGGTTGCGTGCGAACCGCAGTCGCAGGACGCCTGCCAGCAATGGCTGGATGCGAACTGGACCACGCTGACGCCAGCAAACTATGTCGATGTACAGGAGGCGCAATGACTCAGCGCTTACCCTTAGTTGCGGCCCAGCCAGGGATCTGGATGGCAGAAAAGCTCTCCACATTGCCCTCGGCGTGGAGCGTTGCACACTATGTCGAATTAACCGGTGAACTGAATGCACCACTGCTGGCAAAGGCGGTCGTGGCCGGTCTGGAGCATGCGGATACCCTGCGGATGCAGTTCACTGAGGATAACGGTGACATCTGGCAATGGGTTGATCCTACGCTCACCTTTGCTGAACCTGACATTCTCGATTTACGCAATGAATCCAGTCCGCACGAGGCGGCACGCGCGTTGATGCGGGCGGATCTGCAACAGGATCTTCGCGCTGACGGCGGCAAGCCGCTGGTCTTCCATCTGCTCATTCAGGTGGGAGATAAACGCTGGTACTGGTATCAGCGCTATCATCACTTACTGGTTGATGGCTTTAGTTTCCCGGCTATTACCCGCCAGATTGCTGCAATTTACACAGCGTGGCTGCGCGGTGAATCCACGCCAGCCTCGCCATTTACGCCGTTTGCCGAGGTCGTGGAAGAGTATCAACAGTATCGTCAAAGCGATGCCTGGCAACGTGATAGCGCATTCTGGGCTGAACAACGCCAACAACTGCCGCCGCCGGCTTCATTGTCGAGCAAACCGCTGCCAGGTCGCTCAGCCAGCGCGGATATTATTCGTATGAAGTTAACTGCGCCTGAAGGTTCATTCCGCCAGCTTGCGTCACGCATGCCAGATGTTCAGCGTGCGGATCTGGCGCTGGCGCTGGTTGCATTGTGGCTCGGTCGTTTATGCAGCCGAATGGATTATGCCGCCGGGTTTATCTTTATGCGCCGCATGGGGTCAGCGGCGCTTACCGCTACCGGGCCGGTGTTAAATGTCCTGCCCTTTGGCGTGAGACTTGATGCAGCAGAAAGTCTCCCTGCGCTTGCGCAACGGCTGGCTGGACAGCTGAAGAAAATGCGCCGACACCAGCGCTATGATGCCGAACAAATTGTCCGTGACAGCGGGCGTGCGGCCGGGGCTGAACCACTTTTTGGCCCGGTGCTGAACGTGAAGATCTTTGACTATCAGTTGAATATTCCTGGCGTGCAGGCACAAACCCATACGCTGGCGACGGGGCCGGTGAACGATCTGGAACTGGCGCTGTTCCCGGATGAAAACGGTGGGCTGAGCATTGAAATTCTGGCGAATAAGCAGCGATATGACGCCGCTACGTTGGCACAGCATGCTTCGCGTTTAACGGCGCTTATCGCGCAATTTGCCGCAAATCCGTCGCTACGCTGCGGGGATGTGGAGATGCTGCTGGCGTCTGAGCACGAACAGTTGGCGACAATTAACAATACGGCAGTGACGATCCCTTCCACCACATTGAGTGCGCTGGTGGCCGGGCAAGCCAGCAAAACACCGGATGCGCCGGCGCTGGCCGATGCTCGCTATCAGTTTAGCTATCGCGAAATGCGTCAGCAGGTGGTGGCACTGGCAAAACTGCTGCGCGAACGCGGTGTGCGCCCAGGGGACAGCGTGGCGGTTGCCTTACCGCGCTCCGTGTTCCTGACGCTGGCGCTGCACGGTATCGTCGAAGCGGGAGCCGCCTGGTTACCGCTGGATACCGGATATCCGGACGATCGCCTGCGGATGATGCTGGAAGATGCTAAACCTACGTTGCTTATCACCACTGATGAACAACGGGTTCGTTTTAGCGGTATCCCTGGGCTGGAAAGCCTGTGCTACACCGCGCCGTTGCCAGAGCAAGATGACACACCATTCGCTTTATCACGACCAAATCATACGGCCTATATCATCTTCACCTCCGGATCGACGGGCAGACCAAAAGGGGTGATGGTGGGACAAACCGCCATCGTTAACCGTCTGCTATGGATGCAGAATCACTATCCGCTGACGGCCGACGATGTGGTGGCGCAAAAAACGCCATGCAGTTTTGATGTTTCGGTCTGGGAGTTTTTCTGGCCCTTCATTGCCGGCGCAAAACTGGTGATGGCTGAACCAGAGGCACATCGTGACCCGCTGGCGATGCAACAGTTCTTCGCGACGTTTGGGGTGACGACAACGCACTTTGTACCGTCGATGCTGGCGGCGTTTGTGGCCTCACTGACGCCAGAAACGGCGCGGGAAAGCTGCTCCACGTTGAAACAGGTGTTTTGTAGCGGTGAAGCGCTGCCGGCAGCGTTGTGCCGCGAATGGGAGCAACTGACTCACGCGCCGCTGCACAATCTGTATGGGCCAACCGAGGCGGCGGTAGATGTAAGCTGGTATCCAGCCTGGGGTGAGGAGCTTGCTGCCGTAGCCGGGAACAGCGTACCAATCGGCTATCCGGTCTGGAATACCGGTTTGCGGATCCTTGATGCCATGATGCGTCCAGTGCCCATTGGTGTCGCCGGTGACCTGTACCTGACGGGGATCCAACTGGCGCAGGGATATCTCGGCCGACCAGATCTGACGGCGAGCCGTTTTATTGCCGATCCCTTTAACCCTGGCGAACGTATGTACCGTACCGGAGACGTGGCGTGCTGGCTGGAAAATGGCGCGGTGGAATATCTTGGGCGCAGTGATGACCAGTTAAAAATCCGTGGGCAGCGTATTGAACTGGGTGAGATTGATCGGGTGATGCAGCAGCTGCCAGATGTTGAGCATGCTGTTGCCCATGCCTGCGTATTCAATCAGGCGGTAGCGACAGGCGGCGATGCGCGCCAGTTAGTGGGCTATCTGGTGTCACAATCGGGTTTACCGCTGGATATTCCGGCATTGCGCGAGAGTCTGCGCGCAACCCTGCCTGCACATATGGTACCGACAGTGCTGCTGCAACTGGCGGAGCTCCCGCTCAGCGCCAACGGCAAGCTGGATCGTAAAGCGTTACCAATGCCACAACTGACGTCACGTCAGGAAGGGCGGGCGCCGCGAGCAGGGACTGAAACTACGATTGCTCAGGCGTTCACGGCCTTGCTGGGCTGCGAGGTCAATGATGTTGAAGCGGATTTCTTTGCGCTTGGCGGGCATTCTCTGCTGGCGATGAAGCTGGCGGCGCAATTGAGCCGCATTTTTGAGCGCCAGGTAACGCCTGGGCAGATTATGGTGGCCTCGACCGTCGAACAGCTCAGCGCATTGCTGGATGGCAATGATGACGAGCAGTCGCAACGGTTGGGATTTGAAACGCTGCTGCCGCTGCGTGAAAGCGATGGTCCTGTGCTGTTCTGCTTCCATCCGGCATCGGGTTTCGCCTGGCAGTTTAGCGTGTTGTCACGCTACCTTCCTCCACAGTGGTCGATTATGGGTATCCAGTCACCGCGACCGGATGGCCCGATGCAGACAGCAGAAAACCTGGATGCGGTGTGCGAACAGCACCTGGCAACGTTACTTCGTCAGCAACCTCATGGACCTTATTATCTGATTGGGTACTCGTTGGGCGGTACACTGGCGCAGGGCATTGCTGCCCGATTACACGCGCGCGGAGAAACGGTCGCATTTCTTGGCCTGCTGGATACCTGGCCGCCGGAAACGCAAAATTGGTCGGAAAAAGAGGCCAATGGACTCGACCCGGAAGTGTTAGCGGAAATTGATCGTGAGCGGGAGGCGTTTCTGACTGCTCAGCAGGGCAAGGCATCCGACGCATTGTTTAGCGCCATCGAAGGTAACTACGCCGATGCGGTTCGCCTGCTGAGTACGGCACATAGCGTACCTTTTGCGGGACACGCGACGCTGTTTGTTGCTGAACGCACGTTACCGCCGGGAGTCAGCCCGGAACGCAGTTGGTCGCCGTGGATTTCCAGTCTGGATGTTTATCGCCAGGACTGCGCGCACGTTGATATCATTACGCCAATGGCTTTCGAGAAGATTGGGCCAGTCATGCGTGACTTGCTCAACGATATCCAATAAATGGACTCGCCACCTCTGCGGAGGTGGCGCGATTTACCTGTTTGCTGTGCGTCCTAACGGGACCACTAACGGCGTTCCGGCTACCGGATCGTCGATAATCATACACCGCAGCCCATAGATTTTTTCAATGAGCTCTGCCGTGACAATCTCTTTCGGCGCACCCTCGGCAACGATCTTTCCATCACGAAGTGCAATCAGATGGGTGGCATAGCGGCATGCCTGATTCAGGTCGTGCAGAACGGCGGCCAGCGTGTAACCTTTCTCCCGGTTTAGCTCACTCAGCAGCTCCAGCAGATCAATCTGATGGCTGATATCCAGCCAGGTGGTGGGTTCGTCGAGCAGCATAATCGACGTTTCTTGTGCCAGCACCATCGCTATCCACGCGCGTTGGCGTTGACCGCCGGAGAGAGTATCCACACTTTGCGCCGCCAGATGCGTGATCCCCGTGGCCTGCATCGCGTGGGTTACCGCGATTTCATCTTCTTTACGCCAGCGGGTAAATAAAGGCTGATGTGGATAACGCCCACGAGCAACCAGCTCCTGCACGGTAATATCGCCCGGCGTGGTGGCATTTTGCGCCAGCAGACCAATTCTGCGTGCGACCTCTTTACTGGGGTAATGTTGAATATGTTCGCCATCGAGCCAGACTTTGCCGTGCGCGGGCGTCATCAGACGACTCAATGTACGCAGCAGCGTGGACTTTCCACAACCGTTGGGGCCAATAATGGCAGTGAAGTGACCATCGGGGATCGAGACATTAAGGTTTTCCGCCACGGTAAATTTGCCATAACCCAGCGTTAACTGGTCGCCACGCAAACGGGCTACTGATTCGGTCATTTTTTGCGGGACTCCTGAATTAACAAGACGATAAGGTAAATACCGCCGAGGCTTACGGTGACAACGCCAACCGGAAGCTGATAAGGCATAAATAGCTGCTGAGCGCATAAATCGGCCATCAGCAGCAACAGGGCGCCGCACAGCGCCGACTGCGTTAATCCCCAACGTGCCGTGCCGCTAAGCCGACGCGCGATGTGTGGGGCAACCAGGGCAATAAACGAGATAGGGCCTGCCAGCGCGGTGGCCGCAGCGGTCAACACCACGGCGACCAGCATCATCATCAGACGTGAGCGTTCAACGCTGACACCGAGCGCACAGGCGCTGTCATCACCCATTTCCAGTAAACGCAGGCGGCGTACCAACAGCGCGGCGCACCCCAGCATCACGATAATCAGCGGCGCAGAAGGCCAGGTCTTCGCCCAGGTCAAACCGTTGAGCGATCCGGCGTTCCACAGCCCGGCGGTCAGCGCGGTTTCTAAGGACGCCTTCAGCAGCAGCCAGGTGTTGAAGGCCACCAGCATAGCGCGAATGCCGATCCCGATGATGATCAGTCGGAAGGTGTCGATGCCGTTGCGCCAGGCCAGCGCCCAGACCACCAGCGAAGTCAGGATCCCGCCGAGCATTGCCGCCAGCGCGATGGCGGTAAGATGCTGACCAAACAGCACCATTGCCACCAGTACGCCGCTCCAGGCACCGGTATTGAAGCCCATCACGTCCGGGCTACCCAGCGGGTTGCGCATCAATGACTGGAATATCGCGCCGCTAACGCCCAGCGCCGCGCCAATCAGCAGCGCCATCAACACGCGTGGTAATCGCCACTCGGTCACCACCAGCGTAATGCTACGCGGTGCATCACCGAGCAGGGCGGCAATAATTTGCGGGGTCTCGAGCATAACGGCACCGCTGCGCAGGCTCCACAATCCAACGGCCAGGCAACCAACGACCAGCAGCAGACAACTGACAATCAGGCGACGGGAGAGATGCATCATGCACCACCTCCGCGCTGTTTGCGGCGTACCAGGAAGATGAGAACCGGCGCACCGATAAACGCGCTGACGACCGAGACGCGCAACTCGCCAGGCACAATCAGACGACCGATGATATCGGCAATCAGCAGCAGAGAAGGGGTGGCCAGCAGAGTGACGGGCAGCGACCAGCGATGATCTGCACCCACCAGCCAGCGTGCCATATGCGGCATCATCAGGCCGATAAAGGCGATAGGGCCGACGATGGCGGTCGCACTTCCGCACAGTACGGTAATCACCAACAGGCCGATAAACTGGGTACGCGCAACTTTGCTGCCCAGCGCCGTTGCGGTGTCGCTTCCCAGACTGAGGCTATTCAGAGCACGGCTAAGAAACAGCGCGACAGCACCGGCAATCAGGACCGGGATCAGCACGACTTTCAGCGTCTGCAGGCTGCGGATATCCAGTGAACCGGCTTGCCAGAAACGCAACTGGTCGTAGACGTCCGGGTTGAGAAGGGCGATGCCAGTAGATAATCCTTCCAGAACAGCACCCAGCGCAACACCGGCCAATGTCAGGCGTACCGGGCTGAGCTGTCCACCGCCCTGACTACCGGTAAAAGCCACAATCAGTGAGGCTGCGAGAGCCCCGGAAAAAGCCATTAGCAGCTGTTCTTGCGGGGAGGAAAAGCCAAACAGCGACGCGCCTAAAACAATCGCGAAGCTGGCCCCGGAATTGACGCCAAGAATCCCCGGATCGGCCAGCGGGTTACGGGTGAGCGTCTGCATCAGCGCACCCGCCAGGCCCAGCGCACCACCTGCGAGGAGCCCTGCCAGCGTACGCGGAAGTCGCGCGTCCAGCACGATGGTGCAATCGGCGCTTTGACAACTGCCGGTGAGCGCATCAAATACCACGGAGGCGGGCAGCGACTTTGCGCCAATAACCAGACTTAATGCCGTGGTGAGAACAAGTAGTAACAACAGTCCGGGCACGGCAAAGGCGCGTGTCGCGGAAACAGAGCATGACATATCAACTTCCCTGATAATGATAGTAATTATCGTTATCGATCTTATTTGGATATGTTAGCATGTGCAGCCATTGAATGGATATTGAAAAAGTACCTGGTAAGGCTCTGTAATGAATCGACAATCCTGGCTGCTTAATCTCAGCCTGTTAAAGACCCATCCTGCATTTCGCGCCGTCTTCCTCGCCCGTTTTATTTCCATTGTCTCTCTGGGGCTATTGGGGGTTGCGGTTCCGGTACAGATCCAGATGATGACCCAGTCGACCTGGCAGGTGGGTTTGTCGGTGACGCTGACCGGGAGCGCAATGTTTATTGGTCTGATGGTGGGTGGCGTACTGGCCGATCGCTATGAACGCAAAAAGGTGATCCTGCTGGCCCGCGGAACCTGTGGTATCGGTTTTATTGGCCTGTGCCTGAACGCGCTGCTGCCCGAGCCGTCGTTGCTGGCTATTTATGTTCTTGGTTTATGGGATGGCTTTTTTGCCTCGCTGGGTGTCACTGCGCTGCTGGCGGCGACGCCTGCGCTGGTCGGGCGTGAAAATCTGATGCAGGCCGGGGCGATTACCATGCTGACGGTACGTCTGGGCTCGGTTATTTCGCCAATGCTTGGCGGGGTGCTGCTGGCGACCGGGGGCGTGGTCTGGAACTACGGCCTGGCGGCCGCGGGTACATTTATTACCTTGCTGCCGTTGCTGAGTCTTCCCGCGTTGCCGCCTCCGCCGCAACCGCGTGAACATCCGTTGACATCGCTGGTGGCGGCGTTCCGTTTTCTGTTCGCCAGCCCGCTGATTGGCGGTATTGCACTGCTCGGCGGCCTGTTGACCATGGCGAGCGCCGTGCGCGTGCTGTATCCGGCACTGGCGATTAACTGGCAGATGTCGAGCGCTCAGATTGGCTTACTGTATGCGGCTATTCCCCTGGGCGCGGCCATCGGGGCTTTAACCAGCGGGCAACTGGCACACAGCGTGCGTCCGGGTCTGGTTATGCTGGCATCAACCGTGGCCTCTTTCCTGGCTATCGGCCTGTTTGGTTTGATGCCGGTCTGGGAGCTGGGGGTTGTTTGTCTGGCGCTGTTCGGTTGGCTGAGTGCGGTCAGTTCTTTGTTGCAGTACACCCTGTTACAGACGCAGACGCCGGAAGCGATGCTCGGGCGAATTAACGGTTTGTGGACCGCGCAGAACGTAACCGGCGATGCGATTGGTGCGGCGCTGTTAGGGGGGCTGGGGGCGATGATGACGCCTGCGGCCTCGGCAAGCGTCAGTGGGTTTGGGTTGGTGATTGTCGGTCTTTTACTGCTGCTGTTGTTGGGAGAAGTGCGCCGATTCCGGCAGGTTCCCGTGAATGTCTGATCGCGTTATGCTCTACGGATTGTAGGCCGGATAAGGCGTTAGCCGCATCCGGCACTGACCATTAAAACAGAGCCGACAGACGTTGCAGCAGTAGCGTCGCGCTGTAGTAATCCAGACGGAAGGTTTCCGTGCCCAGCGCATAAACGCGTTTGTTTTGCACAGCAGTCAGATGCGCCAGCAGTGGATTAGCATAAATCGCGTCGGCATCTTTGCTGTCGCCTGCAAACAGGAACAGCGCTTCACCGTTCAGGCCGGCCGCCAGATTCTCACCACCAAGCTGGATAATGTCGTGACGTTTACCCTGGCTCTGGCTGGTATGTAGCCCGGCAGGTAGCGGTGCCAGCGTGAAACCGAGCTGTTCCATCAGCTTGCCTTGCGCGGACTCCGGCGTCCACAGGTTGGCGCTGTGCGCGGCTGCGGTATACACCAGCGCACTGACCGGCTGTGGCGGCAGGGTGATACGTTGCTTTACCGCGAGCAGTTGCTTATCAAACTCAGCAATACGCGCCGCTGCCTGTTGCTCCTGCCCGGTGATTTCACCTAATTGTGTCAGCAGTGACTGCCAGCTTTTGTCGTCGTAATTAATGATAAGCGTAGGGGCTATGGTGGACAGTTGGTCGTACAGCGCAAGCGCGGAATCTCCCCCGGTGGCGCTGACCAGAATCAGGTCCGGCATTTGTGCTGCAACGGCTTCGGCGCTCGGCTCGCCAATATACAGGCGGCTCAGTTTGCGTTCTTTGGCGACGTCGCTCCACTGGCGTAAAAAGCCCTGAGCATCACCAATACGGTTATTCGGTGTCGTGGCACCGCTGGCGACGACCGGGGCATCAATCGCCAGCAGAGAACCGGTGAGGGTCACGCTGGTGGAGACAATTCGCTGCGGTTTATGCTCCAGCGTATGCGTGCCGCGGCTGTCAGTAACCTGGCGTGGCCAGTCAGCGGCATGACTTAAAGAAACTCCTGAAATAGCGAGTCCAACCAGTAACAGCGCAGTGCGGTAAAACGCGGGAAATCTCACAAATAAGCTTCCTGTTATCAATGTAGTTAATGCTTCTCATTTTCATTGTTACGCGTCAGGGATGCAAGCCTAAGTCGCACATTGTGTTACCACAAGAGTTGACATACCGACGCTTTGCTTTTAGGTTAGCGACCGAAAATATAAATGATAATCATTATTAAAGCCTTTATCATTTTATGGAGGATGATATGGACATGTCACTGGCCGAGGAAAAAACGCAGACTATGGCAACTCTCGCTCCCGACAGTTTTTTCTTTATGTCGCCGTATCGTAGTTTTACGACGTCAGGATGCTTCGCCCGCTATGCGGAACCGGCAATTGATGGTGATTCACCAGACAGCCCTTTCCAACTGAAAATGCACACACTGTTTGCGCAGGCCAAATCGCAGGGCATCGCAAACCCCATTATGGTAGGAGCCATTCCCTTTGACACCCGCCAGCCTTCGTCGCTGTTTATTCCCCAATCATGGCAAAGCTTCTCACGTACGGCAAAGCAGCAATCAGCGCGTTACTTTACTGCCCATCAGTCGCTGAATGTTGTTGAGCGTAAATCGATTCCTGAGCAGGATTTTTTCGAAGATATGGTCGCCAGAGCAGCGGCGCTGACGGCAACCCCGGAAGTCGACAAAGTGGTGCTGTCTCGCCTGATTGATGTGACAGCCGACGCCAATATCGACAGTGGTGCGCTACTGGAGCGACTGGTAGCGCAAAACCCGGCAAGCTACAACTTCCATGTACCTATCGACGATGGTGGTGTACTGATCGGCGCCAGCCCGGAATTGCTGCTACGCAAAGAAGGCGACCATTTCAGTTCGCTGCCGCTGGCGGGATCTGCGCGTCGCCAACCGGACGATGTTCTGGACCGGGAGGCTGGGATCCGTCTGTTAGCTTCCGAGAAAGATCGCCATGAACACGAGCTGGTCACCCAGGCGATGAAAGCGGTTCTGCGCGATCGCAGCAGTGAGTTGCAACTTCCGTCGTCTCCGCAACTGGTCACCACGCCCACGCTCTGGCATCTCGGTACCCCGTTTGAAGGTAAAGCCAATGCCCAGGAAAACGCACTGACGCTGGCTTGTCTGCTGCATCCAACACCGGCGCTAAGTGGCTTCCCGCATCAGGTTGCTCAGAAACTGATTGCCGAACTGGAGCCGTTTGATCGCGAACTTTTCGGCGGCATTGTTGGCTGGTGTGATTCGCAGGGCAACGGCGAATGGGTCGTGACGATCCGCTGTGCGAAATTGCTGCGTAATCAGGTACGTTTTTTCGCCGGAGCCGGCATTGTGCCAGCCTCGTCACCGATTGCGGAGTGGCGTGAAACAGGTGCCAAGTTATCCACCATGTTGAATGTTTTTGGACTGCATTAAGCGCCTGGTCTACCAGGCTATTCAGGCCTTATCGACAGGCTCTAAGGAGCAATAATGAGTATTCCTTTCACCCGTTGGCCGGAAGAGTTTGCCCGCCGCTACCGTGAAAAAGGCTACTGGCAGGATTTGCCGCTGACCGACATTCTGACCCGCCATGCTGATAGCGACCAGACGGCGGTGATTGACGGGGAACGCCATCTTAGCTACCGCCAGTTAAACCAGGCGACGGATAATCTTGCCTGTAGCCTGCGCCGTCAGGGGATCAAATCCGGCGAGACTGCACTGGTGCAGTTAGGCAACGTGGCTGAGCTTTATATCACTTTCTTCGCACTGCTCAAACTGGGCGTGGCGCCCGTATTGGCACTGTTTAGCCATCAGCGTAACGAACTCAACGCCTACGCAGCGCAAATTAAACCGGTGTTACTGATTGCCGATCGCCAGCATGCGTTATTCAGTGGCGACGATTTTCTGAATACCTTTGTTGCCGAACACAATTCAGTGCGCGTGGTTCAGTTGCTCAATGATGACGGCGAACACAATCTGCAAACGGCTATAAGCCAACCCGCAACGGCGTTTACCGCGACACCATCACCAGCTGATGAAGTGGCGTATTTCCAGCTTTCCGGCGGCACGACCGGGACGCCAAAGCTGATCCCGCGTACCCACAATGATTACTACTACAGCGTGCGCCGTAGTAACGAGATTTGCCATTTCACCGCTGAGACCCGCTATTTATGCGCGATCCCGGCAGCGCACAACTACGCCATGAGTTCGCCAGGTGCGCTGGGTGTTTTCCTCGCGGGTGGAACTGTGGTGCTGGCGGCAGACCCGAGCGCGACGTTGTGCTTTCCGTTAATTGAACAGCATCAGGTAAACGTTACGGCGTTGGTACCGCCAGCGGTGAGTCTGTGGCTGCAGGCAATTCAGGAGTGGGGCAGTAACGCACAACTGGCTTCGCTGAAACTGTTGCAGGTGGGAGGCGCGCGGCTTTCGGCTTCGCTTGCCGCTCGCATTCCGGCAGAGATTGGCTGCCAGCTGCAGCAGGTCTTCGGTATGGCGGAAGGGCTGGTGAACTATACCCGTCTGGATGACAGCCCGGAGCGCATTATCAATACCCAGGGCCGTCCGATGTGCCCTGACGATGAGGTCTGGGTGGCAGACGCTGACGGTAATCCTTTGCCACAGGGCGAGACTGGACGCCTGATGACGCGTGGCCCGTACACCTTCCGGGGTTACTTCAATAGCCCTGAGCATAATGCCAGCGCGTTTGATGCTAACGGATTCTATTGCTCTGGTGATCTGATCGCCATCGATCGGGATGGTTACATCACGGTGCAGGGACGAGAGAAAGATCAGATCAACCGTGGCGGGGAGAAGATCGCTGCAGAAGAGATTGAAAACCTGCTGTTGCGGCATCCGGCGGTGATCCATGCCGCATTGGTCAGTATGGACGATGAGCTGATGGGCGAGAAAAGTTGCGCCTGCCTGGTGGTTAAAGCGCCGCTGCGTGCAGTACAGATCCGTCGTTTTCTGCGCGAACAGGGCGTGGCGGAATTCAAATTGCCGGACCGTGTCGAGTGCGTTGAGTCATTGCCGCTGACCCCGGTCGGCAAAGTGGATAAAAAACAATTACGTCAGTGGCTGGCATCACGTTCACCGGCCTGAAGGAGAAGAAGAAATGGCAATTCCTAAACTGCAGGCTTATGCGCTGCCAACGGCGCTTGATGTCCCGGCAAATAAAGTTGACTGGGCATTTGAACCAGAACGCGCCGCGCTGCTAATCCACGACATGCAGGACTATTTTATCGGTTTTTGGGGCGAGAACTGCCCGATGATGGAACAGGTGGTGGCCAACATCGCCGCGCTGCGTCAGTACTGTAAAGCACATAATATTCCGGTCTATTACACTGCGCAGCCGAAAGAACAAAGTGATGAAGACCGCGCGTTGTTGAACGATATGTGGGGACCCGGCCTGACGCGCTCGCCTGAACAGCAAAAAATCGTCGATGCGCTGGCGCCGGACGAAGCGGATACCATTCTGGTTAAATGGCGTTACAGCGCGTTTCATCGTTCACCGCTGGAGCAGATGCTAAGAGACACTGGACGTAACCAACTGATCATCACCGGCGTGTACGCGCATATTGGCTGCATGACCACTGCGACTGATGCCTTCATGCGTGATATTAAGCCGTTTATGGTCGCAGATGCGTTGGCAGATTTTAGCCGTGATGAACACCTGATGTCGCTGAAATACGTGGCGGGGCGTTCCGGTCGCGTGGTGATGACCCAGGAGTTACTGCCGACGCCTGTTCCGGACAGTAAAGATGCGCTGCGCGGCGTGATTCTGCCGCTGCTCGATGAGTCTGAAGAGCCAATGGATGACGAGAACTTAATCGATTACGGTCTGGACTCAGTACGTATGATGGCGCTGGCGGCTCGTTGGCGGAAAGTGCATGGCGATATCGACTTTGTGATGCTGGCGAAGAACCCAACGATTGAGGCCTGGTGGAAACTGCTCTCCCGTGAGGTGAAGTCATGACCGGCTTTGATTTCACCGGTAAAACGGTCTGGGTTACTGGGGCGGGAAAAGGGATTGGTTACACCACGGCACTGGCGTTTGTTGATGCCGGGGCGAAGGTCACCGGATTCGATCGCGAATTTTCTCAGCAGGTGTATCCGTTTACCACCGAAGTGCTGGACGTGGCGGACGGTGGGCAGGTGGCTGAGGTATGCCAGCGCGTGCTGTCGCAGAGCGAGCGGTTAGACGTACTCGTCAATGCTGCCGGGATCCTGCGCATGGGGGCTACCGATGCGTTAAGCGCTGAGGAGTGGCATCAGACGTTTGCCGTCAACGTTGGCGGGGCGTTTAATGTGTTTCAGCAGACGATGGCGCAGTTTCGTCGTCAGCAGGGGGGGGCGATTGTCACTGTCGCCTCCGATGCTGCGCACACGCCGCGAATCGGCATGAGTGCATATGGGGCATCAAAAGCCGCATTGAAAAGTCTTGCTCTGACGGTCGGACTGGAGCTGGCGGGTAGCGGAGTACGCTGTAATGTGGTTTCGCCGGGATCGACCGACACTGACATGCAACGCACGCTGTGGGTGAGTGATGACGCGGAACAACAGCGTATTCGCGGGTTTGGCGAGCAGTATAAGCTCGGTATACCGCTGGGGAAAATCGCGCGTCCCCAGGAAATTGCCAACACCATCTTATTCCTTGCCTCCGATCTGGCCAGCCATATTACGTTGCAGGACATTGTGGTCGATGGCGGTTCGACACTGGGAGCATGACGGTGATCTGGAAACGACATTTAACGCTTGATGAACTGAATGCCACCAGCCAGAACACGCTGGTGGCGCATTTAGACATTGTCTATACCCGACTGGGAGACGATGTGCTGGAAGCCGAAATGCCGGTGGATGAGCGTACGCATCAGCCGTTTGGTCTGTTGCACGGTGGGGCGTCAGCGGCGCTGGCGGAAACGTTGGGGTCAATGGCGGGTTATCTGATGACTCGCGACGGGCAGTGTGTGGTGGGAACTGAGTTGAACGCCACGCATCACCGCGCGGTATCGCAGGGGAAAGTGCGCGGTGTGTGCCAGCCGTTGCATCTTGGGCGACAGAATCAAAGCTGGGAAATCGTCATCTTCGATGAGCAGGGGCGGCGCTGCTGCACCTGTCGTTTAGGCACGGCGGTGATGGGGTGAAGTCACCCGGCAAAGTAAAATGAAATTGCAGGGTTAACAGGTAAATGAAGTGATCTAGTTAACAATGCAATGTAAATACTCAGTGATACTTCGGGTTTGCATGGTTGTCAGGTTGTTAAATCCAGAAAAGATGTTATAGAAACAAAATGTAACATCTCTCTGGATCGGACAACGGATAACAACTATGAACAAATCAGGGAAGTACCTCGTCTGGACAGTGCTCTCCGTAATGGGAGCATTTGCCCTCGGCTATATCGCATTAAACCGTGGTGAACAGATCAACGCCTTGTGGATAGTTGTGGCGTCGGTCTGTGTCTACCTTATCGCTTACCGTTTCTACGGCTTGTACATTGCGAAAAATGTACTGGCGCTGGACCCGACGCGTATGACGCCAGCCGTGCGCCATAACGACGGGCTCGATTATGTTCCTACCGATAAAAAAGTACTGTTTGGCCACCATTTTGCGGCAATTGCCGGAGCGGGTCCGTTAGTTGGACCGGTGCTGGCGGCGCAAATGGGCTATCTGCCAGGGATGATCTGGCTGCTCGCCGGGGTAGTGTTGGCCGGCGCGGTGCAGGACTTTATGGTGCTGTTTGTTTCTACCCGTCGCGATGGTCGTTCCCTTGGCGAACTGGTGAAAGAAGAGATGGGTCCTACAGCCGGTGTAATTGCGCTGGTGGCCTGTTTTATGATCATGGTGATTATCCTTGCCGTGTTGGCAATGATCGTCGTGAAAGCACTGACGCACAGCCCGTGGGGAACCTATACCGTCGCATTCACCATCCCGCTGGCGATCTTTATGGGGATTTACCTACGCTATCTGCGTCCGGGGCGTATTGGCGAAGTGTCAGTCATCGGTCTGGTGTTCCTGGTATTTGCCATTATTTCCGGCGGCTGGGTTGCGGAAAGCCCGACCTGGGCACCGTATTTTGACTTTACCGGTGTACAGCTGACGTGGATGCTGGTGGGCTACGGTTTCGTGGCTGCCGTGTTGCCGGTATGGTTGCTGCTGGCACCGCGAGATTACCTCTCGACCTTCCTGAAGATTGGTACCATTGTGGGTCTGGCCGTGGGTATTCTGATCATGCGTCCCACGCTGACGATGCCTGCATTGACCAAGTTTGTTGATGGTACCGGCCCGGTCTGGAGCGGTAACCTGTTCCCGTTCCTGTTTATTACCATCGCCTGCGGTGCGGTCTCTGGTTTCCACGCGCTGATTGCCTCCGGCACTACGCCGAAGATGCTGGCGAATGAAGGTCAGGCCTGTTTTATCGGCTACGGCGGGATGCTGATGGAATCCTTTGTCGCCATTATGGCGCTGGTGGCGGCATGCGTTATCGACCCGGGCGTCTACTTTGCGATGAACAGCCCGATGGCAGTATTGGCACCTGCCGGAACCACCGATGTGGTTGCGTCAGCGGCACAGGTCGTGAGCAGTTGGGGCTTTGTTATCACGCCTGATACGCTGCATCAGATTGCGAACGATGTCGGCGAACAATCCATTATTTCCCGCGCAGGCGGAGCGCCGACGCTGGCCGTGGGGATGGCTTACATTCTGCACGGCGCGCTGGGCGGCATGATGGATGTGGCGTTCTGGTATCACTTCGCCATTCTGTTTGAAGCCCTGTTCATCCTGACGGCGGTTGATGCGGGTACCCGTGCCGCGCGCTTTATGCTGCAGGATCTGCTGGGTGTCGTTTCACCAGGGCTGAAACGGACCGACTCGCTACCGGCGAACCTGCTGGCAACCGCGTTGTGTGTACTGGCCTGGGGTTACTTCCTGCACCAGGGCGTGGTCGATCCGTTAGGCGGTATTAATACCCTGTGGCCGCTGTTCGGTATCGCCAACCAGATGCTGGCTGGTATGGCGTTGATGCTGTGTGCGGTCGTCCTGTTCAAGATGAAACGCCAGCGCTACGCATGGGTCGCGCTGGTGCCAACCGCCTGGCTGCTGATTTGTACGCTGACCGCGGGCTGGCAGAAAGCGTTTAGCCCGGATGCGAAAATCGGCTTCCTGGCTATCGCTAACAAGTTCCAGGCGATGATCGACAGCGGTAATATTCCGGCACAGTACACTCAGTCGCAGCTGACGCAACTGGTATTTAACAACCGTCTTGATGCTGGCTTGACCATCTTCTTCATGGTGGTCGTGGTGGTACTGGGTCTGTTCTCCATTAAAACTGCGCTGGCCGCGTTGAAAGAGGACAAACCAACGTCGAAAGAAACACCGTACGAACCGATGCCCGAGAATGTTGAAGAGATTGTGGCGCAGGCGAAAGGCGCGCACTAATATTCTCTTAACGAAAAAGCCCTCTCCTTAACGGGGAGGGCGTTTGTACGACAGGAAACTACTATGTTTGAAACGCTCTCTAAAGCCGGGAAATATTTAGGGCAAACCGCCCGATTGATGATTGGTGTGCCGGATTATGACAACTATGTCGAGCATATGCGTGTTACGCATCCGGACCAGGTGCCAATGACTTATGAAGAATTTTTCCGCGAGCGCCAGGATGCGCGCTATGGGGGGAAAGGTGGCGCGAAGTGCTGTTGATTTTTTGCCGGATGGCGCTGACGCTTATCCGGCCTACAACATTGCATTGGCTGTAGGCCTGATAAGGCGACGCCGCCATCAGGCAACCTGCACCATAGTCACACCGTAAACGTCTCTACCTTCTCAAATGCCGCACGCAGTGTTTCCGGTGTTAACTTCACCGGCAGCGCATGAATGGACTCCACCGGGCGCAGGGTATGCGCAATCATCTTATCGATTTCGGTGTGGTTATTGATGTCCACTTCCAGTTGAGCCAACCGTGTTGGTAAATTGAAGCGCTGATAAGCGGTAATTAACTGCGTTAGCACATCATCTTGTCCCAACAGCGCGCTCTGTACCAGTATGCCGTAAGCTACTTTGGTGCCATGTAAAAACTTCTCTGTTTGCGGGAGGACGGTCAGGCCATTATGCACCGAGTGTGCCGCCGCCACGCGGGTGTAGCGCTCACCCAGACCGCCGACCATACCACCGCCAGCAATGATCGCATCCACCACGTCGCAAAATGCACGGGTCAGTTCACCACGCTGCTTATCTGCCAGCGCCTGCTCGCTGCTCTGAAGGAGAACGTCGCGGATCGCCAGTGCGCCGTTGATGCCCAGACGTACAGTCAGCGGCAAGGTTTCAGGCTGTGGGGCGAGCACAACCGCTTCGTACCATTTCGCCAACGTGTCCCCGATACCGGCCAGCAAATATGCGTCTGGCGCATTAAGCACGATCTCTGGCTCCACCAGCACCAAAAAATTAGCATCATCGAAAATTTCGAAATGCAGTGCCTGACCTGCATCGTTGTACCACACGGAGAGCGGCGTCCAGGCAGCACAGGTGGCGGCAATGGTTGGGATTGCCACAAAGGGTAAACCAAGGCGGCGCGCCAGCGCTTTGGCGGCGTCGAGCAATGTCCCGCCGCCCACGCCAATCACCACGCTGCGATTCTCTCCTGACTCTGTTGCCAGTTGCCCAACATCTTTTTCGCTGCAATGACCCGTAAACAGCAGGCGTTTAGCATCGGCAAGATGAAAGGCCTCAGGCAGATAAGGTCGGGCTGCATCGATGGCGCGCTCACCATATACCCAGACGGCGCGTGAGAGTTGATCCTTTGTGAAAAAATCGTTGAGTCTCGACAGGCTGCCGGGATGGGAAAAATAGTTGGCCGGGCCGGTGACGACGCGAATCTCGGTATTACTCATGTTGTGTTGTCCTTTTGGCTGTCCTGTCCAGGCAGGTTATTTTTATATAGACGTCTGAACGTCTTGATTGCCAAATACTAGCATCGTGCTATAGTGGCTTCAACCACAACATCACACGCTGGGATAACAATAATGAGTAATAACCCGCTGATTCCGCAAAGCAAACTGCCTAATCTGGGCACCACTATTTTCACGCAAATGAGCGCGCTGGCGCAGCAGCACCAGGCCATTAACCTCTCGCAGGGATTTCCTGATTTTGATGGTCCACTCTTCTTACAAGAACGTCTGGCGTATCACGTCGCGCATGGCGCAAACCAGTATGCGCCGATGACGGGCGTACAGCCGCTGCGCGACGCCATTGCCGATAAAACCGCCGAACTGTATGGCTACAAGCCGGATGCAAACAGTGACGTGACGGTAACGGCAGGGGCGACAGAAGCGCTGTATGCCGCCATTACGGCACTGGTACGGCCTGGCGATGAGGTGATATGTTTTGACCCGAGCTACGACAGCTATGCGCCCGCGATCGAATTATCCGGCGGCGTGGTTAAACGCATCGCGCTGCAACCGCCGTCTTTTCGCGTCGACTGGCAGGAATTTGCTGCGCTAATCAGTGACCGCACCCGGCTGGTGATCCTAAATACGCCGCACAACCCTTCGGCTACAGTATGGCAGAAGGCGGACTTTGAGGCGTTATGGCAGGCCATTAACGGGCATGAGATTTATGTTGTCAGTGACGAAGTCTACGAGCATATCTGTTTTGCCACGCATGGACATGCCAGCGTGCTGGCGCATCCGCAACTAAGGGAGCGCGCAGTTGCCGTTTCATCATTTGGCAAAACCTATCATATGACGGGCTGGAAAGTGGGGTACTGCGTTGCGCCACCGGCTATCAGCGCGGAGTTACGTAAGGTCCATCAGTATTTAACCTTCTCGGTCAACACGCCGGCACAACTGGCGCTGGCGGATATGCTGCGCGAAGATCCGACGCACTACCGTGAGCTGCCCGCGTTTTATCAGAGAAAACGTGATGTGCTGGTGAATGCGCTGCGTGACAGTCGGCTGGAAATACTACCCTGCGAAGGGACGTACTTTTTGCTGATTGATTACAGTGCTGTTTCTGATCTCAACGATGTGGAATTTTGCCAATGGCTGACTAAAGAGGTCGGCGTGGCGGCGATCCCACTGTCGGTTTTCTGCGCCGATCCTTTCCCACATAAGCTGATTCGCCTGTGTTTTGCTAAGCAAGAATCGACGCTGCTGGCAGCGGCAGAACGCCTGGTTGCGCTGTAGTAACGTGATTTCGCTACTTCACCGTCCAGGCTTTGGAGAATCGACGGTCGGCAAATAACTCTTGCAGACCGTTGATTTGCTTCAGACGTAAGACTTCGTCGCTATCCATTCCCAGCTCTTGACCGATTTTCTCTTCGCTCCAGCCTAATTGTGATAATTCACGAACGATTTCCGACATGGCATGGATTTGATGCCGCCCACGGGCACGATTGTGGCGGATTGTCGCCGCCATGCGCTCATGACGCCCGCGTTGCAGGCAGGTAACGGGCAGATAACCTTTCAGGCGTGATTTTAGCGATGATTTGTTTTTGCCTATTTCATGTCGATGGAATCCGTCGACGATTTCATATTCTTCCGGGGTTGATTGAACCACGACGATCGGCTGTGTGAAGCCATCGGCTTCAATGGATTTCAGCAGTAGCTTTTTCTCCGGCGGCGCAACGTTATTTGGGTTGTAATCATTTGGCGAAATAGCGTTGTTTTTGATCCACAGAACGCAGTCTACCGGTTCTTCACGGAAAGGACTGACGCTATGGATTGCGATCCTGAATTCATTGATTGCTTCAATTCGTTCTTCTTCTGAAAGGCCAGAAAGAAAACCAGTGAGTTCCTGAGTTAGTCGTCGTTGCATAAGATCCCCCATTCCTGGCGTTTGGTTTTCATACGTTCGTTATAACGCTGATAGTTTTTCATTTTTGTGGGACTGAATGAGAGTGCCCGACACCAGTAGTCATTATTCAGCAGTACTTTGCAGATCCGTCTCCATGAGGGGATATCTTTAGAACCAATATCGTTTTCCTGGGTTTGAGGAATATCATCGATCCCCTTTTTCTTGTACCACTGTAAATAGACGGCGATTTTGTTGCGGTAGTGCTCTGCGGTTTGTTGCGGCATGCTGTCTAATAGCAGCATAGCGTACGCTTGCCAGCTTAAATGCTCCGGTTTTAATATTTTCCGGTGGCCGTAAAAATGGTTGTCATGACCGGCGTATATTCCGCCGCTTTTAACGCCGCTAACCCGGGTGCACATGGCTGCCCATCGCTGTGGCTCAATAACATGATACAGCCACAGTCCCTGGCGTTGTTCCGGACCAAAGGGTTCGCAAATGCGCATATATCGTGTTGGTACGCCGGCCTGGTACATCAGGTTATACAGGGGGTTGCATGGCATTTTTGTTTTTGCAAACCATGTCCAGATATCGGCTGTTTTCCAGTCATACATCGGATAGATATACCAGGCGTGTCCTCCCGGTGCGGCGGTAGTCCACGGTTTGTCATCGGCAAAACGTTGCTTACGCGAATGGGCAATGGCGACAAAACGGTTATATGACTCGTCGGCACGGATGCCCACCATCATTGCCGCAGGACGTTTTTCTGAAAACCAGTCAGCGAACTCACGAACGAAGTGTTCAAAGGTCATGCCAGGTTGGTAGAAATGAAAGAAACTGGGATCGGTAATCGCATCTGCTGGTGGTTGCCGCACCCATTGTGTATTGGGTTCCCAACACTGCCATTCCGGTTGAAATTGTGAGAGAGAATTTTGGGTGGTGAGCGGTATTGCTACCCAATAAAAATGTTCTATAACGTCAGAATAGCGTTCTCGTAGCGCTTCAACGTAGTCGATAGTGCAAGAGAACTGGGCTTCCCAGTCAATAAACAATACGCTTATTTTTTTATGTAACTGGCGCGCAAGAGTGGCGGTGAGATGCATCATGAGCCCGGAGTCTTTCCCTCCAGACAGTGAAACGCACACGCGGGGCAGTGTTTCCAAAGTCCAGGTAATGCGTTCCTGAGCGGCTGCCAGTACGCTCTGACTCAGAGGAATTTTGTAAACAGACATAGCAAGTCCATACTGAAAGAATAAAAGAATAACATCTCTAATGTATACTCTGAATAAGATATGCCAATTTACGAAGCGTGCAACCTTTAAATACATTCACCTAATGTATTTAAAATTTTTTTTATTTAATATATTTATGATTCTTTAATGTGTCACTTTCCTTATTTTTTTTGTCTATTTTTGTTATGAAATTCTCAAAATTTTTGTTGTTAAGTGATGCCCGATTGTACATTAAAAATAGATTCATTGATGGCGGCTTAATATCTGTTTTGATTTTCTTTAAATTGAGTGATGACGAATATGATTCAAAGGTTGATTGAGGGATGAAACCAATAATATCTGTAATAGATATAACGTTGATAATTGACATTAGTGAATCACTAGAGAACCCGGATTTACGATTGGCGAGAAAATAATTTGTTTCCGACTGGTACTCTTTTATACCAGCATCGTCAGAGAGATACCGCGTAAACTGTTCTTCCAGTATTTCATTTAACGTTGTTTTTTCATTTATTCTGGGGTGGTTTTTGCAACAGACCAATACGGTCTCAATTGTCCTGAATGGGGTACATATAATCGAGCGGTTAACGATCGGTGATGTCGTAATGACAACATCCGCTTTACGGTAGGCGAGTAAGTCTTCAGCGGTTTCCGATGTTATCAGAATATCACGATGTTCAATTTCAACATATTTGTCTTCTCTGATAAATTTAATTAACTCACTTATGTAGGCATTATTGATAATTTGCGGGCTGTAAATGACAAATTTTTTCTTCAGACTGGAGCTGTGCATAATATTTATTGTTTCTTCCAGACTGTTAAGATTGTTCTCAAGGTGATGGTGTAGATTGACCGCTGTTATGGTAGGCGTAATGCCTTTCCCTGCCCGAGTAAACAAAGGATCATTGAATTGGGTGCGAAGCCTTTGTAGCGACTGGCTAACGGCTGAGGGGGTAATAAAAAGCGTTTCGGCGGCTTTGCTTATGCTCAGATTTTGATAGATACACTCGAAAATAACCAGCAGGTTGAGATCGAATTTTTTGAGGTCGTAAAGGTTAGCCATACGCTAATTCCTGTTTTAGTTTTGTTATTAAACATTCTGTTTTGTTATGTGTAAGTTGCAACGCATTTCCATCTCATATGCATGTTAAACTTAATGAATAGTTTACTACTACTTAAAATAGCACAGGCAGGGTTATTTTTTCGGTAAAAAGTGCTAACGGGTTGATTGATGTGAAAAAGAAGAATGATTGATATGAAAATAATATCAATCATTCGTTGCGTATATTTATTTGGCTCCCATGATAATATCCAGCTTCTCTTTATCGGGCAAACCTATTGCCTGTTGCAGGGTATTATCTTTGCTCATGTAATAAATGGCTGGCGTGACATTGGCGCCTAAATCGTCCATTAGTTTTTGGTTGATATTCAACGCCTTCATTTGCCTGGCAGGCGGGGTTGCTGGCAGTGTCAGCGTCATTTTGCCGCCGGAGGCTTCATAGTCGTGCCAGGTTTTAGCGGGGTTCTTGCTTGCCAGAATGGCCGCAGCGGTTGCGGGACTTTCGGGCTTAATCACGCCGACCAACAACGTGCGTAATTGAACGTTGCCGGACTCAACCCACGGGCGCGCCTGTTGCCAGAATTGTTTGCAATACGGGCAGAATGGATCGGCAAACACATACACAATAACCGGCGCGTCTTTTTTGCCGTCCAGAATCCACGACGCTTTTTCCATTCGTTGCCACATCTCGCGCCCGGCAGGTGCATAGATTTCTTTTTCTATCAGCGCATTACTCAGGTTTTCACCTTTCTCGTTATACATATAGCCGGAGATCGCCTGTTTTCCATCAGGCGTCACATAGATAGTGACCCCCATGTCCTGATATTTTCCCAGATAACCTTTCATGCCTCCCGGAGCGTCGAACGACTTCAAAATCGTAATGCCCTGTTTCTCAATCGCTTTAACGGGGGCAGGAAGCTCTTCAGCGTGGACGACAGCAGGGAGCAGAGCTAAGAGTAATGTACGTTTAAACATTGATTTTCCTTATAAAATTAGAAGGAAAGGGAGTTAAGTTGCAAAACCTATCGCAGCCATAGGTAAGATCGACAGTCTGTCGATTGCCCTTTCGGTAGTTGGGTGATGTAATCCCAATCGCTGTTACGACCTTGGTTAAGGTAATGTAGAGCGCAACACATAGCCAGTTCTGCTGGCACTGAAGTTACTTGCGGGTAACTCGGGTAATGAGGCTCCCTGCAAAGGGAGCCTTTTTTACTTTTAGAATAGGGTTTACAACATGCGGTTGAGTCGGTTGTTAGTTAACGCTTATTGATTTGATAAAGGAAACGCATTAGCCCTTATCAATGATTTTCGTTAACTTATCCCTCAACGAAAACACGGAGGAAGTACAGATGTCTTTGATTAATACCAAAATTAAACCTTTCAAAAACCAGGCGTTCAAAAACGGTGAGTTCATCGAAGTAACCGAGAAAGATACCGAAGGTCGTTGGAGTGTCTTCTTCTTCTACCCGGCTGATTTTACGTTCGTATGTCCGACCGAGCTGGGCGACGTTGCTGACCATTACGAAGAACTGCAGAAACTGGGTGTGGACGTTTACTCTGTTTCTACCGACACTCACTTTACTCACAAAGCATGGCACAGCAGCTCTGAAACCATCGCGAAAATCAAATATGCGATGATCGGCGACCCGACTGGCGCCCTGACCCGTAACTTCGACAACATGCGTGAAGATGAAGGTCTGGCTGACCGCGCAACCTTCGTTGTTGACCCGCAGGGCATCATCCAGGCAATCGAAGTTACCGCTGAAGGTATCGGCCGTGATGCGTCTGACCTGCTGCGCAAAATTAAAGCTGCACAGTATGTCGCTTCCCACCCTGGCGAAGTTTGCCCGGCTAAGTGGAAAGAAGGTGAAGCCACTCTGGCTCCGTCCCTGGACCTGGTTGGTAAAATCTAAATTTCCGTCGTCTTTCACGTCATAGCCGTGTTGGCGTCGCCTGCTCACCCCGGTCACTTACTTCTGTAAGCTCCCGGGGATTCTCAGGCTAGCCGCCTTGCTCTGACGCGAAATACTTAGGAAATTACGTCAGATTACGTCAGTCATGGGCGCAGGCGCGCCCATTTTATTCCAGCACCATGACGCAAGTTGCATTGATGCGGCTCCGCGAATCCGGCTTGCATGATGATGTTTTCAGAGAGGGAAGAATAATGCTCGACACAAATATGAAAACCCAGCTCAAGGCTTATCTTGAGAAACTGACCAAACCTGTTGAGCTGATTGCTACGCTGGATGACAGCGCTAAATCGGCAGAAATTAAGGAACTGCTGACTGAAATTGCTGAACTGTCAGAGAAAGTCACCTTTAAAGAAGATAATACTCTGGCTGTACGTAAGCCATCGTTCCTGATAACCAACCCGGGTTCTCACCAGGGGCCACGTTTTGCCGGCTCTCCATTGGGTCATGAGTTTACCTCTCTGGTTCTGGCGCTATTGTGGACAGGCGGTCATCCGTCGAAAGAGGCACAGTCACTGCTGGAGCAGATCCGCGACCTCGACGGGGATTTTGAGTTTGAAACCTATTATTCACTGTCCTGCCATAATTGTCCGGATGTGGTGCAAGCGCTGAACCTGATGTCCGTGCTGAATCCGCGTATCAAGCATACGGCGATTGATGGCGGTACATTCCAGAACGAAATTACTGACCGTAACGTCATGGGCGTTCCGGCGGTCTATATGAACGGTAAAGAGTTTGGTCAGGGCCGCATGACGCTGACTGAAATCGTAGCGAAAGTTGATACGGGCGCAGAAAAACGCGCAGCGGAAGAGTTGAACAAGCGTGATGCTTACGATGTGCTGATCGTCGGTTCGGGTCCAGCCGGGGCAGCGGCTGCGGTGTACTCTGCACGTAAAGGTATTCGCACCGGTCTGATGGGCGAACGCTTTGGCGGTCAGGTTCTTGATACTGTTGATATCGAAAACTACATCTCCGTACCGAAAACCGAAGGCCAGAAGCTGGCCGGCGCGCTGAAAGCGCACGTTGATGATTACGATGTTGATGTGATCGACAGTCAGAGCGCGAGCAAACTGGTTCCGGCAGCTCAGGAAGGTGGTTTGCATCAGATTGAAACGGCTTCCGGTGCGGTGCTGAAAGCACGCAGCATCATCATTGCTACTGGCGCAAAATGGCGCAACATGAATGTTCCGGGTGAAGATCAGTATCGCACCAAGGGCGTAACCTACTGCCCGCACTGTGATGGCCCGCTGTTTAAAGGTAAGCGTGTCGCGGTGATAGGTGGCGGTAACTCGGGTGTTGAAGCGGCTATCGATCTGGCGGGTATCGTCGAGCACGTGACGTTGCTGGAATTTGCCCCGGAAATGAAGGCCGATCAGGTTCTGCAGAATAAAGTACGCAGTCTGAAAAACGTCGACATTATTCTGAATGCGCAAACCACAGAAGTGAAAGGCGACGGCAGTAAAGTCACCGGTCTGGAGTATCGTGACCGCGTCAGCGGTGATATCCACAATGTGGAACTGGCGGGTATTTTTGTGCAGATTGGCCTGTTACCGAATACGAACTGGCTGGAAGGCGCCGTTGAGCGTAATCGCATGGGTGAAATCATCATTGATGCCAAGTGCGAAACCAGCGTGAAGGGTGTTTTTGCTGCGGGGGATTGTACAACCGTACCGTACAAGCAGATCATCATCGCCACTGGCGAGGGCGCGAAAGCATCGCTGAGTTCCTTTGATTATTTGATCCGCACGACGACAGCATAAAAAAGTAAGACTCACCTGCAATACTCAAACCGCTAGCTATCTGCTGGCGGTTTTTTTATTTCCGCCTCTCGCAAATTGTCAATTCTTGAAACAATAAACCGCATAAATCATTATTTTAGTTAGCCTGATCATTTCTTTGGTCAAAGAAAGTGTTAGCGTTTTCTTTATTATATTAACCTGCATTATTTTTTATTTGTTGTATGAATAAATGGTTGGTTAATTCATGGGTGAAATTTATGAAACCCTGACGAGCTTTGAATCGACAGGGTTATTGTTGCGTGATTTTTTTATCTCTTATGATGGCTCTACGTTGAAAGAGGCTTATTCAGCCCTGGATAAAAATGCCTCAACGTTAACAGAGCAGGAGTGGCGGGAAGCGGAGTATGACTTCAATGCGCTATTTGTCGGGCCGCAGACGCTAAAGGCCGCACCGTTCGCGTCAGTTTATCTCGAAGAAGATGCCCTTGTGATGGGTAAATCAACCCTGAACATTCGGGAGTTTATGGTAAGCATAGGCCTATCCATAAATAACGCGAATAATATTCCTGATGATCATATTTCTTATGTATTGGAATTGACGGTTTTATTATCGGCTAACGCCAGGGTGTCTTCTGAGTATCAAGTCGCACTTAATTGCTATACAAAAGAGTATATAGCGAGTTGGGTTCCCGAGTATATCGAAAAAATAAATAGAAATGCACAAACCGCCACATTGAAAAGCGTAGCGGAAAAATTGTCTTTTTGGCTTGATGAATTAAACACGAGAGTATCACTATGAGCAATGATCCGGGACTTCTGAACAGACGTTCTTTTTTAAAGGGATTGGTTGTACTGGGCACGGTAGCGGCTTTACCGGGCGGGCTGTTGTCATCCCGCTGTGCTTATGCGCAGCCGCCGGTTCCGTTTAACCCTAAGACGTATAAAATTTTCCGCAATGCGTGTCCGCGTAACTGCTATGACACCTGTAGCATGAAAACCTGGGTGAAGGATGACGTTATCACCTTTGTAGAAGGTGCGTCGGAGTCTACCTTCACGCACGGAACGCCTTGCGTTAAAGGACTGACGTATCCGCGTCGGGTATACAGCCCCGACCGCATTAAGTATCCGATGGTTCAGGATGGCCGTGGCAGCGGTAAATGGCGTCGGGTTTCCTGGGATGAGGCGATGCAGCGCATTGCCAGCAAGATGCTGGAGATCAAAAAGAAAGACGGCTCAATGTTGGGGCTGGCACTATCAAAATACTCAGGCAATCTTGGCGTGATGGGGTATGCCGTTGAAGGGATGATGTCTTCTCTGGGTTACACCACCCGTTTTGCCGGTACGCCATGTTGGCCTGCGGGTATTGATGCGCAGAACTACGACATGGGCGATATGTGGTGCAACGACCCGGAAGATTTTGTTAAAGCCAAATACATTATTATTTGGGGAGCAAACCCGGCGTGGTGCTCGATGCACACCATGAAGTACATCTATCAGGCTCGTGAGAAAGGGGCGAAGGTCGTGGTGATTGACCCACTGCTGACGCAAACCGCAGCCAAAGCCGATCTGTACCTGCGCGTTCGTCCGGGTTCTGATGGTGCGCTGGCGCTCGGTATGGCGCGTCACCTGGTAGACAAAGACCTGGTTGATCAGGATTTCGTCAACAACTATTCCCATGGCTATGCCGAATTTGAAGCCTATCTGCGCAACAGTGTTACCGTAGAGTGGGCATCTGAAATTTGTGGCCTGCCGGCTGATGTCATCCGCCAGTTAGCGGAAGAGTTTACGGCGGTAAATCCCGCCACGGTGTGGATTGGCTACGGGATGCAGCGCCATGTCAACGGCGGGGCTAACGTCCGAGCGATCGACGCATTTGTCGCGATGACCGGCAACATCGGCATTGAGGGCGGTGGTGCTCGCTACGGTCATCTGCAGACCTGGGGTTACAACTACCATGGCATGATGCAGAAACCTCCGGTGGGATCTGTCGGGATGAAAGGCGCTGGTGGCCCGGTGGGTGAGTTTGTCAGCGATAGCGGTGAAAAGAGCGAATACTCCGACCGTGCGTTGAACATCAACCAGACGGCGCAGGGGATCCTCGACGCCAGCGAACCGCCAGTAAGAATGCTGTGGGTCGCGTCTAAAAACCCGTTTGCTCAGGATTTCGACCGCAACAAGATGGTGAAAGCGTTCGATAAACTGGAGATGGTGGTTTGTGTCGATCAATTCTTCAACGAAACCGTGCAGCACGCCGATATCGTCTTGCCTGTTACCACCACGTTTGAGCAGTGGGATGTTTCCTCGTCTTATTGGCACTACTGGTTGTCCGTCAACGAACCAGCCATTAAACCGCTGTATGAGTGCAAAAGCGATCCGGAAATCGCCGCGTTGTTATCTAAGACCATCAATAAGCTGGAGCCGGGTTCGTGTACTTTCCCGCAGGAGTTTAATGCCAAACGCTGGTTGGATCAGGAGTTCAACGAGGCGATGGGTAAACAGTTTGGTATTGCGGGCTGGGACGATCTGCTTGAAGGGCCGCGCAAAGCGAAAATGGTCAGCACAGCGGCCTGGTACGATCGCAAATTTAAAACACCATCGGGCAAGTACGAATTCAAATCAGAACGCTGTGCGGAAAATGGTCACACAGCCTTGCCGGAATATAAGGCCGGTGCTAAAGGCGCACTACCGTTCCATTTATTTACGCCTCATCTCCAGTACGGACTGCACTCGCAGTTTGTGAATCTGGACTGGATGCAGGTTTTCTGGCCTGAACCGTTTGTGTATATCCATCCGTTTGCCGCACAGAAAAAAGGCATCACCGAGGGCGCTCGCGTTAAAGTTTTCAACGAAGCGGGTCATGTTGAATTGCGCGCCAAAATCACCACCAACGTGCCGGAAGATTTCCTTGTGATGTATGAGTCCTGGTTCAACAAGCTTAGTTACAACGTACAAAACGTGGTTAAGGACACGCCGGCCGATATGGGCAAAATGGCGACCGGCGCACCCGGCGCGGCCATTCATAGTCAATTTGTTGATATTACCCTGTTAGGAAGTGAAGGAGCTGCGGCATGAGACGCGCGTTTTTAGTCAATAGCGATAAGTGCATCGGCTGCCGTGGCTGCGCGATGGCGTGTAAGAGTTTTAACCAACTGGAGCCTGAACGCTACTGGCGCTATGTTTACCCGCTGGATAAAGAAATTTATCCGCATGAAGAGCGGGCATTCTACTCGCTGGCCTGTAACCATTGCGAAAATCCGGCCTGCCTGGCGGCTTGTCCGGTTGAGGCTTACACCAAACGTGAGGACGGTGTGGTGGTGCATAACCCGGAGCGCTGTATTGGATGCAAAAACTGTATCCGCAACTGCCCATACGGTGCGCCGCGCTTTAATGAGGAGACGAAGAAAGCGGAAAAATGCAGCATGTGCTACGAGCGCCTTGATGTTGGTATGCAGCCGGCGTGCGTGAATGCCTGTCCGGTAGGTGCACTTACACTTATTGATCTGGATGCTGATTCCATCCCGAACAATGCCGTGCAGTATCCGCCGGGATTCCCGCGCATGCCGCAGCTTAATCCGGGCACGCGTTTTATCCTCGCGCGTCAACCCAAGCAACCGGAGGGCAAGTAATGGAAAAGTATGAACTTCCTCTGGTGATTTTTACGGTTTTAAGCCAGATGTCGGTCGGGATCACCCTCATTCTGACGCTGCGCACGTTGCGCGGAAAACTGGAAAGCAAACGTCTTTACTGGCTGGTTAGCGGACTGATCCTGGCGGCGGCGTCCGTGGCGGCGGTATTACATCTCGCACACCCGGATCGCGCCTACAACGCCCTGATTAACCTGCAGCATGCCTGGTTGAGCCGCGAAATTCTTGGCGCAACCTTGTACGGAGCGGCAGTCGGTGTGGTGTTCCTGGCGAAAGGGCACAAAGTTCCGGCTGTTCTGGCATCTTTTCTCGGGATCGCGCTGGTAGCGGTACAAGGCATGACCTATGCCGCACCGGCAATGGTCGCTATCGCCAACGGTCTGACGATGCTGCTGTTCTTTGCTACGGTATGGGTCATGGGCTGTGCGGCGATTCCACTGCTTAACCTTGCACCTGCCGTTGCCGCATTGCGCCAGGGGATTGTTGTATGTATGGCGGTCATGATCGCCGCGCCGATTATCTGGTTAAGCGGCGGCACCATCATGCAGATGACGGCACATGCCTGGCTTTCGTCACCGCTTTATCTGACGAGTCTGGTGTGCCTGGCGCTGGCATTCGTGCTGAGCCGTCACGGTGAGCGTAGAGCTAAGGTGCTCTTTATCCTGCTGTTTGTTGGCGTCTTTCTGAGTCGTCTGACATTCTTTGGCGATACGGTCAGCACCATCGTCAATATCGGTCACTTGTATTGATTGTGAGGTAATAAAAACCCCTGTCAGGGCTTCACCTGGCAGGGGTTTTCTATAGCAAATCAGTTGCTGTTAACGTACAACCAGCACCGGCAGGGTCGCGTGACGAACAACGCTGGAGGCGTTAGATCCGAGCAGATGGGTGCTGATTGATGGGTTACGTGATCCGATGACCACCACATCTGCATTCAACTCTTCACCCAATTCGTTGACCACATCACGCACGCTACCAAAGCGAACGTGCTGCTTAATGCGGGAAGGATCGATACTGAAGTGACCGACCATCGTTTGCAGACGGGTTTCCGCTTCGTGTTGCAGATGCTCTTCAAAACGGCGAACGTCAGCGGCAAAACGGTGCAAACTCAGACTGGCAGAACCTGGGAGCACATGCAGCAGATGGATCACCCCTTTGTCTTGTGCCAGAAATTCTGCATGGCGAACAGCCTTGTCGCTCAGCTCCATTTCGAATACATCAACAGGCATTATGATTGTGTTGTACATAAACATTCTCCTTGTCATTACATGAACACATAACAGCATAGTATTAAAAATGATTCTGTCAGTCACGACACAGATTTATGTTTTGCGAACAGGAGAAAAGGAAGTGCAGTAAATGAAAGAAAGCAGGGGGTGAAGCGGAAAGAGGATGCGGATGCATCCCCTGTAAGATAAAGCGAGTCGCTTTGATAAGACAGAGTTAGCGCAGGTAGTCGCCTGCAGCTTCAGGCTGGTACTCAAGCTCGATGACTTCGAGGTGGGTCGATGTACCGCCCGGTAATTCCCAATGGATCGTATCGCCAACGCGCAGACCCAGAAGCGCTGCACCGACTGGCGCCATTACCGAAAGCTGTGTACTGCTGTCAGTCATATTGGCCGGATATACCAGGGTACGTACACGTACTTCGCCATCGCTCAGATTGCGGAATTTCACGCGGCTGTTCATGGTCACCACGTCGTGCGGCATGGTTTCCGGGGAACACATTTGGGCGCGATCCAGTTCAGCGTTTAATGCGTCCGCTATCGGTAAACCAGCAAACGCAGGTTGCTCCAACAGGCGGTCAATGCGTTCCGCATCGAGGTCGTTAATGATAATAGTTGGTCTGGACATTTATTACTCCATGTCGTCGATACTGCGGATGCGCAGGTAAATAATCCCAAAAGAAAACCCTCACCGTCAGGCGGCAAGGGTTTAGCTTTTATGATGATACTGAGACTTACCCCTGGTTTGAAGTGATTTAGTTCACATTCAGGCAAATCATCAATATTGCTGCAGATGAAGGGGGAGGTAAAAAACGTGATCGTTCTCAAATTTGCATTATGCTTTTTAAGCGCTCGCTGCGGGCGCGCCACGACAACTCAGTGTTCCTCGACAGGAGATCTCATGAGCCAGTACGACAAACTTACCTTAAAAGATGGCAGCTATTTGCATTTCAAAGACTGGGGAAGTGGACAGCCCATTGTCTTCAGTCATGGTTGGCCGCTGACGGCAGATGCGTTTGAGGATCAGATGTTGTTCCTCGGGTCGAAAGGATTTCGTGTGATCGCCCATGACAGGCGTGGACATGGGCGTTCGGCCCAACCCTGGGATGATCACAATATGGATCAGTATGCTGACGATCTGGCTGAACTTACCGCGCATCTCAATCTTAAAGATGCCGTCCATGTCGGGCACTCTACCGGCGGTGGCGAAGTTGCCCGGTATATTGGCCGCCATGGGACGCAGAGGGTAGCAAAAGCGGTACTCATTGGTGCGGTAACCCCCATCATGATTAAAACCGACTTTAACCCGAATGGTGTACCAAGGGAGGTGTTCGATAGCATTCGTGAAGGCGTTGTGAACGATCGTGCCGCCTTTTTCTATGAGTTGACGGCTGCATTTTATGGCTACAATCGACCTGGCGCAAAGGAGTCGAAGGCGATCCGCGAAAGTTTTGTCGAACAGGGCTTACAAGGATCAATCAAAGCACTGTACGACTGTATCCATGCTTTCTCGGAAACAGACTTGCGTGAAGATCTCAAAAAAATGACCATCCCGACGCTGGTGATTCATGGTGACGACGATCAGATTGTCCCGTTTGAAACCTGCGGCAAGGTTGCAGCAGAAATCCTACCAGATGCACAGTTGAAGGTGTATGCCGGAGGGTCTCACGGTATTTGCACCACCCATAAACAGCAGATCAACGCCGATCTACTCGACTTTATTCAGTCGTAATCTTTTGAGAAGTACTACGCTGTTCCGCCCGACAGGGGAGCAGCGTAGCGTTCGGTCGGGCTGTTCAGTATCCTGTTTTGTCGATAATAAACTGTTTACCGCAGTTACCTGGATGCGGTTGCGGCAGGAATGAACGGGATGATAAAGGTTGGTTGATGGCATCGGCTTTTAATGAAAACTGGATCTCCGTCAGATAAGCGGGGTTGCCGTGACAACTTAGCTTCACTGCTTTGATATTCTCTTTGCCCCAGTTTTTAGCGAATGCGGCGTCAAATGCGCTACGGCTGACGGTTTTACCGTAGTTATCCGCCAGAAACTTGCCCGTCTCGCTACTCTTAATCTCATTGTTCAACCGCACCATGGTGCCGAAGTACGCGTCGGGATCAAAACCGAAACAGGCGCCATGTTTGGCATACTCGTAACGTTCCAGACAGGATCTCCCACCGGCGCCGGGCATGACGGCGCTGAGTTTTGCCGCGCTTTCCAGCGACAGCCCGGTTTCGGGAGCGGCGCATTTCCGGCTGGCGCGAGCTTCAGGCAGGTTGGGTATGGGGCGAGTCGCGCAGCCAAAACGCATCCAACGACGATTATCGACACCGCGGGCGGCAATGGATTTTGGCAGGCTGGGCCACAGGCCATGAACCGTCAGAAAATCTGCTTTATTGTCGGTCTCCTTTTGCAAACGGCATTCGTCAGGCTCCTGACGATTACGCTCATGCTGACTCTGACAAAAACCGGTTTGCCAGGAGAGGGCCAGCACGTAGCGGTCAAAATCACCGTACTGTCTGGCCTGAAGTTCATCGGCCTGAGCCGCAGAAACCGGCAGCAGAAGCGCTGCCAGTAAAGAAAAAGAACGCCATGTTGATGTCATGATGAATTCGGACACTTATATAAATTCTGAATATCATCTATTTAATCATAAAAAATGCCAGTCAGGTTTAGCTGACTGGCATCATTTTAGCTATGCGTTTTGACTATGTGTAAAGTGCGCGGATTAACTCCACATTGCCAGAATCGGCCAGCCAACCAGCAGAAGCATTGAGATGTAGATGACACCGAAGATAGCACCCAAACGCCAATAGTCTTTGGATTTCACATATCCACAGCCATAGATGATAACACCAGGGCCCGTGGCATACGGAGTCAGACAGCCCATGATACCGATGGACAACACCAGCAGGATACACAGATGTTCCATCGGAACGCCCGGGATACCTTTACCTACCGCCAGAATAACTGGCAGCATGGTGGCGGTGTGTGCAGAAAGGCTGGCAAACAGGTAGTGAGCAAAGTAGAACACCAGTACCAGAACGATTACTGTCGCATTAGGCGAGAACCCTTCCAGGTGCGTGCTCATGGTGTTGGCAAACCAGTCGATGAAACCGGAACGGGTCAAACCGTTGGCCATTACCACCAGAGTGGCAAGGTTGACCAGGGTGTTCCATGCGCTGTTATAGCGAGTAATGTCTTTCCACGGTACAACATGCAGAGCCAGCATCAGGGAGACTGCCAGCAGACCCACTGCGGTAGCGTCAATCAGCTTGCCGCCAAATACCCACAGGCCCAGGCTGAGCAGTACCAGGCCGATCAGCGTTATCTCTTTACGGGTCAGTTTACCCATAGTTTTCAGTTCATCGCCGGCCCATGCTGCAACTTCAGCACTGTGGGTGACTTCCGGTTTGTACAGTACGTAAGACAGCCACGGGGCAACGATCAGCAAAAGAATACCGACCGGCAGGAAGCTGAGGAACCACTGCAACCAGCTGATTTGAATGCCAGCGATTTTGTTAACGAATTCCAGACCCAGTACGTTTGGCGCAGCGCCGGTAACGAACATAGAGGAACTCAGGCTGGTACTGATAACCATCATCCACATCAGATATCCGCCGATACGGCGTGCGGAAGGATCGTTAGGGAAGGATTTGAACAGTGGCGGCAGGTTTTTGATAACCGGGAACACTGTACCACCGGTACGCGCGGTGTTGGACGGCGTAAACGGCGCCAGCAGGATGTCGATAATAACAATCGCATAGCCCAGCGTCAGGGTACGTTTACCCATGAATTTCACCAGAAACAGCGCGATACGACGACCCAGACCGGTGACTTCATAACCCAGCGCGAATATAAACGCACCGAACACCAACCACACGGTGGTGCTGGAGAAGCCTGCCAGACCCCACTTCAGCGCTTGTTTACCTGCTTTAAACGCCGGGTCGGCCAGTTCGGAAGCATCAAACAGCAGGTAGTTGCTGCCAATAACGCAGATCGTGACGGCGATAAAGCTGATCGCTGTTGCCGGGATCGGCTCGAGGATCATACCGACGATCATTGCCACAAATACGGCAAAGTAGTGCCAGGCCTGTGGAGGCATTCCATCAGGGACGGGGATAAGAAACATGACACCCATCACGACCAATGGGGCCAGTAACTTCCAAATTTTATCTTTTGCTAAAGACATGTGTGTGATTCTCCGGAAAGGATCTTTAATTGTGATAATGATGAACTTGCGAAATCTGAGCTAAGAACCAGGTAACGATCAGCAGATCGGCGCAGCCTCCAGGACTGAGGTTGCGTTCGATGCACTGTTGGTCGAACTGGTGTAGGTAATGGAGATCGGCAGGGGTACGAATTCCCCCTTGCTGCAATAATGTGGTGGCCTGCTGTTGTATCCACCGCAGACCCTCCGCGCCACCACGTGAAGCCACGTTGGTGTCGCCATTGATAGACATCAGCAGCAATAATGTGTCGAGTAACGCCAGTTCAGGGTCGCGGCCCTGAGTCAGCAGTGCGCGGTAGTGCGGCAGGGCATGCTGGATGACGAGCGGATATCCCGCTTCGGCTTCGCCCCGTGCGCCGGTTAATCCCAGTTGCTGATAAAGACGTTGGCCAGCCGTGAGTTGTTGATTGTTCTGGCGCAGTTCGCGCTCGGTCAGGCCACGGCAAAATGTTGCTGCCGTAGAGCAAATGGTTTCAGCGGTAACAGTCAGTTGGAGTTGGTGCAGGCGGCCAATGGCGGCACACAGCAGTCCCAGAGAAAAGACGCTGCCTTTATGGGTATTCACCCCGGCGGTGGCGCGAAACATATCGGCTTCGCAGGCCATACCCAGCGGACGCAGTCCTTTCAGTACCTCTTCAGGTGCCAACTGCGCGCTGAATGCGCCGTATTCGATAAAACGTGGCAGCCAGGCCTGGATAGCCTCTGCGCTGCGATAAAAATCTTCCAGCGCCATATCTTTATGTGCGCCGTTATTAATGCGATCCACCAGGCCCGGTTTGGGCGATAAGTTGACTTCAGTCAGCATGGCGCGCCAGGCAAGCGTTGCGTAGGCGTCGGGCAGATCCAGTGGAAGGACTGCGTTATTCGTCGATGTTGCGGGAATCGGCATCATGCAGCAGTGCCTCCATTTGAATGAGTAAGTCGGAAAGCGCGTGGGTTTTACCCCGCGCACAGTCGGCAGCGCTTTGCTCGCACAACAGACAGCGGCGGGCAGGAAGCGCGAAATGACGGCGGGACAGGATTTCTCCTTCAGGGGTCAGGACATCGATGTCCCATAACCGTCCCAGCGGATGTGAATGTTCAAGCTCGATGGTGGCGAGCTTGAGGTCGTGGGCTGGCGCCTCAATGGACAACAGTCCTTCCGGACCGCTGGCAGAGACCAGCGCAGTTTGCTCCCTGACAATCCAGGATGATTGTTTCGCCAGCGTAAGCAGGGCGATGACGCCGTGATTAAAGATGCGACGGGTTAATTCGCTGTCTTTGATCGGACCTGGCGCTACCACGGTAAAAGAGACCAATGGCGCGTGATGACGCGTGAGCCAGGCATGTTGCCTCGCTTGTCTCTCATCACGGCTGGCAAGCAGCTCGGGAATGGAAACCGCGTGGCAGGTGGCGTGTTCAGGGAGCAGGTGCATGGCTTATTCCTTCACCTGATGCACAACGTCAATTACTGAGCCATCGCGATAACGCACAACGGCAATCACGCGGTCAGTAAATTCGATAGCGCGGGGCTGACCGGTAAGCTGCTGGGCACGTTCGCGCAACCATTCAATGGACACGACTTTCATGCCCGCTTCTTGCAGACGTTCTGCCAGCTCAGGGCGTGCAGGGTTGACGGCGATACCGTGGTCAGTGACCAGGATATCAACGCTGGAACCCGGGGTTACGCAGGTCAGGACGTTATCAACCAGCGTCGGGATGCGCCCGCGAACCAGCGGTGCGACGATGATGGAAAGCGCTGCGGCAACAGCTGTATCACAGTGGCCACCGGATGCGCCGCGCAGTACGCCGTCAGAACCGGTCAGTACGTTAACGTTGAAGTTGGTATCCACTTCAAGCGCGCTCAGCACCACGACATCCAGACGATCGACAGAGGCGCCTTTCGAGCCCCAGTTGGCATACTGATTGGCACTGATCTCAATGTGGTTTGGGTTGCGGGCCAGCGACTCAGCCGCATTACGGTCGAAGCTCTGTACATCCAGCAGTTTGCGGATTAAGCCTTTCTCATGCAGGTCAACGATGGTGGCAGTGATGCCGCCCAGCGCAAAGTCAGCACGGATGTCGCGGCTGCGCATTTTGTCTTCCAGGAAACGGGTAACGGCCAGAGACGCGCCGCCGGTACCGGTCTGCAATGAGAAACCTTCTTTGAAGTAGCCGGAGTTAGCAATAACATCTGCTGCGCTGCGGGCGATCAGCAATTCGCGCGGGTTGGTGGTCATGCGAGTGGCATCAGCACCAATTTTGTCAGCATCACCGACCTGGTCGATTTGTACAATTAGATCCACCTGATCCTGGGTAATGCTGGCTGGATTATGCGGGTAGGTCAGCAGCTGTTCGGTCAGCAGAACAACCTGTTTTGCGTTTTCAGCATCGACACGAGCGTAGCCCAGCGAGCCACAGCAGGCTTTACCGGTGTAACCGTTGGCGTTACCAAACGGGTCACAGGACGGCACGCCGAGGAAGGCGACATCAATGTTGAGCTCGCCGCTTTGTACCAGATGTACACGACCACCGTGAGAGTGGACCTGAACAGGTTCAGCCAGCAGACCGCGAGAGATCTCTTCTGCCAGCGGGCCACGCAGACCAGAAGTATAAATACGGCTGACGACACCCTGGCGAATGTGTTCAACCAGCGGCGCATGGCAGTCGCTCAGGGAGCTGGAAGCCAGCGTCAGGTTTTTAAAGCCCATTGCAGCGATGGTATCCATCACCAGGTTGATCGTCAGATCGCCACCACGGAAAGCGTGGTGGAAGGAGATGGTCATACCATCCTGTAAGCCTGAACGGCGAATGGCCTCTTCCAGGTTAGCGCACAGCTTTTTGTTGCGCGGTTTTTGCGCCTGTAATTCAACTTTTGCGGTGCTCTGATAAGCGGAAAGCTCGCTTTCTGCATGACGGCTCCAGGTCGCCACGCGATCCTGTCGTTGAGACTGTTCGATTTTCTGCGTCATTTTTTTGCCTTATTCTTCGCGAATGCCGGAAAGTTCTGCACGGGAGATAACCAGAAGGGCGCGCTCGATAACCGGGCTGTCGACCATCTTGCCGTTCAGGGAAACTACGCCACGGCCTTCACGGGCGGCGGCTTCAGCGGCTTCTACCACCAGACGTGCGTGAGCCAGCTCTTTACGCGTCGGGGCATACAGGTTGTGCAGGAGTTCAATCTGACGCGGGTTGATGAGCGACTTACCATCAAAACCCAGTTGCTTGATGTGTGCGGCTTCGTGCAGGAAACCCGCTTCGTTATTGGCATCGGAATAGACGGTATCGAACGCCTGAATGCCGGCGGAACGCGCAGCCTGCAGAATTGAGCAACGTGCAAACAGCAGTTCGGTACCTTCCGGCGAGCGTTCGGTGCGCAGGTTACGCACGTAGTCTTCTGCGCCGAGAGCAATACCGATCAGACGCTCGGAAGCGTGGGCAATTTCTACCGCGCGGGTAATACCTAATGGTGATTCGATAGCGGCCAACAGACCGGTGCTACCGGGTTCACGACCACAGGCGTTTTCAATACGCAGGATTTCGCTTTCGATATCGGTGACATCCTGGGCGGTATCCGTTTTGGGTAAACGCACGATGTCAGCACCACCACGTACGACGGCTTCGAGGTCATTGATGCCCCATTCGGAGTCGAGGGCATTAACGCGCACGATAGTTTCAATGTCGTGATACAGCGGATGCTGTAGCGCGTGATAAACCATGCGGCGCGCGGTATCTTTCTCACGCAGTGCGACGGAGTCTTCCAGGTCGAACATCAGCGCATCTGCCGGGTAGATGAATGAGTTGCTGACCATCGCGGCGTTAGCGCCTGGTACGAACAACATGCTGCGGCGTGTGCGGGATTTACGTTGTTGTAAAGAATCGGAAATCATTGGCAATCCTCCCATGGCAGTGCCGGAATGCCGCTGGCGCGGGCCAGTAATGCTTCCAGTCGCGCACGTAAAATGCAGTCCAGTGCGCCTTTATCATCAACATTTAATTGCACGCCGCGGACGTTATAGCGGGACAGAACGTCCAGAATGGTGGCCCTGATGGCATCACCGAACTGCTTTTCGACGCTACTGTTAACCTGCAGGTCAATATCCTGCGTATCGAGCGGGGCGATGCGGATCATCACATCACCGGACTCGAGAGTGCCTGCGACGGCTGCCTGGTTTATTTTCATTTTTCACCTGTTGCTAATGCGGGGGTATTTTGGCGGACTGCCGCAGCCGATGAGGTTCGCTCAACCATGCTTTGCAAGTAGTGCAGCGTGGCTTCGGGAACCAGGGATGCGATAGCCGTGAGATCTTTTTTAACCAGCAGCTTGCGCACCCAGGAGGCGGAAATCGGCATCTCCTGGAAACACAGCCGCTCAATTTCCACCAGTTCAATCGGCGGGGCGGGAAGTGTTGGGGTCTCCAGCCAGTAGCGCATATCGTTGTTGTACTGGGAGGTGACGGTGCAATACGGCTCAGTCCCGACGAAGCGGTGCGTAACGCCGAGTGCTGGGGCCAGGTACTGACGGAAAATTTTCAGGTCTATTTCGGTGTAGCAGTGGTTAATAACGCTCTGCTCTTTAATGAAGTAGCACGGGAACGTGGCGCGAGAGATGATGTATTCCGAACCGCGGTGTACGGTTAAACGTGGAATATCTTTTGTCCCTTTGAGAACCAGGTTCAGTCGGTCTTCATACGGGAAACGCGAAGTATCTTCTTTCACCAAAAACAGATGCAGCCAGTCGCACTGTGCGGCGGCTTGTTGGATCAGAAAACGGTGCCCGTTGGTGAAGGGGTTGGCGTTCATCACGATACAGCCAATTTTTTTCCCTTCACGACGCTGTTTTGCCAATGATTCAGCGTAACGTTTGAGGCGAGTGGTGCTGTTTTCCATTAATACCATAATGCCGGGCACGCTGGTCAGCGTCGAAAAGCCGCACTGCTTAAACAGTGACTCATACTCGGTTTTGGTATAGATGAAGAGATGGGTGCAATGCCGCTCGTAGGCGAGGTTGATTAACTCAGTCGCCAGCGTCAGTGCTAAGCCTTCACCGCGTACGGATTCACAGATCGCGACGCATTTAATGATATTGCCGGCGATGCCGCCACAAGCGATCAGGCGGTCGTTACGGGTGACGGTGATAAATACTTCGACGGTGGTATCAACGCTCAAATCGTTTTCTTTCAGAAATTGAGCGATAACCGCCATCTTTTTATTTTCTGAGCGTTTAACTTGCGTGAATATATTATTACCGAACATAGTAAATAGAGCCCCGATGGTATATTTGTTACTGGGTTTCTGTTTTTGTTGCTCTGTTTAGCAACTTGATAACGTTTTGTTTGCAATTGAAGGGAATGTTTTTTTATTACGGAGTATTTCTTTTTTTCCCTGTTGCATACATCGTAAGGAGTATTTTGGCGGCAAATTTTGATTTATTTCACAATAAGTTAGATGGTTTTAATGTGTTTTATGGTTTTAAGTTTTTTAATTAATTTAACCCGGAAATAGCGTGTGGTTTTTATTTGTTTAATTGATTTAAGGTGGGGAATCTGTAACGATCCTATTTTAGTCCGTGACTTGTAAATAAAACATTTTTATTACATATACAACGAAAAATAAGTTTCGGTTAACGTCGGTGAGGAAAACATATGTCGAAAAAGAAAAATAAAACACGGTTTCCTTTTTTTCGCAGTCTGGCGTTTCCGTTGCGTATCTTTCTACTCATTCTGGTCGTTTCTGTTTTTATCATCGCGGCGTTAGCACAATACTTTACCGCCAGCTTTGAAGATTATCTGGCAACGCATGTCCGCGATATGGCAATGAATCAGGCGAAAATTATCGCCTCGAACGACAGCATTATTGCTGCCGTAAAGCACCGTGATTACGAGCGTCTGGCAACGATAGCGGATAAGTTGCAGAGCGGGACTGATTTTGACTATGTGGTTATCGGTGATACCCACTCGATCCGTCTTTATCACCCTAATCCGGATAAAATCGGCTACCCCATGCAGTTCACCAAACCCGGTGCGCTGGAGAAAGGGGAAAGCTACTTTATTACCGGTAAAGGGTCTATCGGGATGGCGATGCGCGCCAAAACCCCTATCTTTGATGATGATGGTAAAATCATCGGTGTTGTCTCAATTGGCTACCTGATCAGTAAAATCGACAGCTGGCGCTCGGATTTCTTACTTCCGATGGCTGGGGTGTTCATTCTGTTGTTGCTGGTGCTTATGTTACTTTCCTGGTTTTTTGCCGCCCATATTCGGCGTCAGATGTTGGGTATGGAGCCTAAACAAATCGCGCGGGTGGTACGTCAGCAGGAGGCGCTGTTTAGCTCAGTCTACGAAGGCTTAATTGCTGTTGATCCTGACGGGTGCATTACGGCGATAAACCGCAGTGCGAGAAAAATGCTGGGGCTCTCGTCGCCCGGACGTAAGTGGTTGGGTAAGCCGATTGCGGACGTCGTTCAGCCAGCAGACTTTTTTACCCAGCAGATTGCGGAAAAGCGTCAGGATGTGATGGTTAACTTTAATGGATTGAGTGTTATTGCCAACCGTGAGGCGATTCGCTCTGGCGATGAACTGCTCGGAGCTATCATCAGCTTTCGTAGCAAAGATGAAATTGCGACCCTGAATGCCCAGCTAACACAAATCAAACAGTATGTAGAAAGTCTGAGAACGCTACGTCATGAACACCTGAACTGGATGTCCACTATCAATGGTCTGCTACAAATGAAAGAGTATGACCGGGTGCTGGCCATGGTTCAGGGAGAGTCGCAGGCGCAGCAGCAACTCATTGATAGTCTGCGCGGCGCTTTCGCCGATCGTCAGGTTGCAGGCCTGCTGTTTGGCAAGGTACAGCGTGCGCGGGAACTGGGCCTCACTATGATCATTGTGCCTGGCAGTCAACTGCATAAACTTCCTGAGGGGTTGGATAGCACAGAGTTTGCAGCAATTGTTGGCAATCTGCTTGATAATGCTTTTGAAGCCAGTTTGCGTACCCAGCAGGGTAACAAGGTCGTTGAACTCTATCTGAGCGATGAGGGCGATGAGGTGATCATCGAAGTCGCCGATCAAGGTTGTGGCGTACCGGAAGCATTGCGCGAAAAAATATTTGAACAGGGTGTGAGCACTCGTACCGATGAACCAGGCGAGCATGGCATCGGTTTGTATCTGATTGCAAGTTATGTGAGGCGCTGTAATGGGGTTATTACGCTCGAAGATAACTCCCCCTGCGGTACCTTATTTTCTTTATTTCTTCCGAAAGTGAAAAAAAACAATGACGGAACCATTAACGCTGTTGATCGTTGAGGATGAAACGCTACTGGCGGAAATGCATGCTGAATATATCCGCCATATACCCGGTTTCAGCCAGATATGGCTGGCGGGTAATCTTGCGCAGGCAAGAATGATGATTGAGCGTTTTAAGCCCGGTTTGATTCTTCTTGATAACTACTTGCCGGATGGTAAGGGCATCACTTTGTTACACGAGCTGACTCAGGCGCGTTATCCGGGCGGCGTGGTGTTTACCACGGCAGCCAGTGATATGGATACGGTCTCTGAAGCCGTACGCAGCGGGGCGTTTGATTATCTGGTTAAACCTATAGCCTACGAGCGACTGGGGCAGACGCTTACCCGCTATCAGCAACGCAGAAGAATGCTGGCCGGTAATGACAGTGCCAGCCAAAAACAGATTGATGAAATGTTTAATGCCTATGCGCGCGGTGAGCCGAAAGGGGATTTGCCGACGGGGATCGACGCGCTAACGCTGAATGCGGTACTTAAGTTATTTGCTGACCCGACGGTGCATCATACTGCGGAAACGATCGCCCAGGCGCTTACTATCAGCCGTACCACCTCCAGACGCTACCTGGAGTACTGTGCCAGCCGCCATTTGATCATTGCGGAGATTATTCACGGTAAGGTAGGCAGGCCGCAGCGTATTTATCATGGCGGCTAAATGCTGATTTCTGACGTAGGCCGGATAAGATGCTTTAGCATCGACATCCGGCAACGGTGCGGTTTAAATGCCGGATGCGGCGTAGATGCTTTATCCGGCCTACATTTCACTGAGTATCAGCCGCCAACCACGGCTGAAGAAGAACCAGGTACCATCACTTCAGTAGCAATAATCACAATCAGCAGTCCGACCAGAACCGGAACAGAAGTCCGTTTTACGACTTCAAACGGTGAAATCTTCGCCATCCCCGCGACAGCCACAACCACACCGGATACCGGGGAGATTGTGCGTCCGAGGTTTGATGCCTGCAGCATTGGGATCGAAAGGTAGGCAGGGTTGATACCGGAAGAGTGCGCCAGTTTTGGGATCATCTCAACGAAGGCGTAGAAAGGCGCGTTACCGGAGCCCGTGGTCATTGCGGCCAGCATGGTCAGGATAACCAGCACCAGCATCAGAATAATGCTCGCAGAACCAAATGAGGTGGCGATAGAGATCAGACTCTGAATAAAGCCAATGGTGCTCAGACCCTGAGCAAATACACCGGCTGCAACTAACAGCATGACGACGTTAGCAAAGGCATCTGCCATTCCGCGGTAGGCGACTTCCAGACCTGAGAAAACCTTCTGGGTGTTGAATCCGCGGATGAACTCCAGCACTGCGGCAATAAGCATGCACAGCACCAGAATCGTGATAATGTGCAGTTGCGGGCCCCATTTACCATCAAAAATCAGTACACCGACGATCGGGGTAAACGGCAGAATGGCGTAAAACGAGGGAGCTGTAGTGGTGATTTCTGCCACATCTAACATTTCGTGAGAGATGTTCTCTTTTTTATCCAGATAGCGCTGCCAGAAGTAATGAGCAATCGCCATACCAATAATGGCCGCAATGGAAATCGGCAGCGTGGTTTTAAACGCGAAGTCAATCAGTGGCATTTCCGCTGCTTTTGCAGCCAACACGACATCCCCGGAAGTTGGAGAAAGAATGATTGCGGCAGGGGAGGCGCAAATGGCCGCCGCAGCACCACGACTGATCCCAACGTTAACCATGACCGGAAAGAGTGTCGCCATCAACAGCACGCCCAGCCCGGTTGCCGAAGAGACTGCCAGTGACATCAGACAGGCAACAAAATAGGCGGCAATCATTAGCATGTAAGGCGAGTTGATATATTGCAGGGGTTTGGAGGCCAGCTTAACGACCATATCGTTCGCGCCGATATGCGTCATGTAGGCGGCAAAACCACACAGCATCATAATCATCATGCCGAGATCGCCGCCGCGGCTCATTAGCAAAATCTTAATATATTCAACAATATCTGTCGCGGTGTAGCCAGTACTTTCGGCACTGCCGGGCAGAATTTTATGTCCCATCAGGGCGCTGATAATCAATAAAGCCAGGCCCCCGACAAACAATACGCCGGTCGCGGAATAACCTTTAATGATGTAGCGAGCTACACCCACAATAACAACGACTCCAATAAGGAGTTCTATAAATGTCAACATTGTTTCCCCTGTCATATTGACGCCCAGAAAGTTAAAAAACTAAAAAAAGCATAAAGCGGTGTGAGAATGTGCCTAATAAACACCTGCCTCTTGCTGATTAAAATCAATAAAAATACGGATTCAACCGATGGCGCAGGCGTTTTTTCAACATAGCGGATGAGAAGGGAGTACTGCAATCAAAAGTTGTAAAGCGCTCTGGTTTTATGTGTTATTTTGCTTTGTAATGATGCATTTATGTTAATTTATTGTAATATATTTTGGCGTTTTTGCATAAAAAAGCTGGTTAATAAAAATAAGAGAGCGTGTCATAAATAAAAACCACAATAAACATAATGATAATAATCTAAAATTTATATGTGGAGAATATTCTGATTTTTTATTAGCGCATCTTTGTTAAGTTAACGTTAAGGTTCCGTTTGCTACAATTAATACTAACTCCCAGGATGGTAATTAAGTCGTGATTGTCGCTAAACGTTATTTTCTCATTTTTTTCATTTCTTTTTATTCAGTTAGCCTTTATTCCCCAGGGGATTGCTGAGGATAAAGGGTGGTTTGATACTTTTAAAGATAATGTCAGTGAAACCTGGCAGCAGCCCGAACATTATGATCTGTATGTGCCGGCCATTACCTGGCATGCGCGTTTTGCCTACGATAAAGAGAAAACCGATCGCTACAACGAACGTCCCTGGGGGGCAGGATTTGGCCAGTCCCGTTGGGATGATAAGGGTAATTGGCACGGGCTCTATATTATGGCCTTCAAGGATTCCTTCAATAAATGGGAGCCGATTGGCGGCTATGGCTGGGAAAAAACCTGGCGACCGCTGGCCGATGATAATTTCCGTCTGGGGCTGGGCTATACAGCTGGTTTCACCGCGCGCGATAACTGGAACTATATTCCCGTGCCATTGATCCTGCCGTTGGCATCGATAGGCTATGGCCCGGCAACGTTCCAGATGACCTACATTCCGGGTACGTATAACAACGGAAATGTCTACTTTGCCTGGATGCGTTTCCAGTTTTGACAGACTACCTGTATTGTCAGGTGGATTATTATAAACTTGTTTAAAAACAAATGGATATATTGTTTGTCTGAAAAATAACGCGACATTTATCACTTTTTGACAAAGTTCGACTGGACAAAGTGCATCACAATTGTTGTACTGATACCCGACACAGCATTTGTGTCTATTTTTCATGTAAAGGTAATTTTGATGTCTAAGATTAAAGGTAACGTTAAGTGGTTTAATGAGTCCAAAGGATTCGGTTTCATTACTCCGGAAGATGGCAGCAAAGACGTGTTCGTACACTTCTCTGCAATCCAGACCAATGGTTTTAAAACTCTGGCTGAAGGTCAGCGCGTAGAGTTCGAAATCACTAACGGTGCCAAAGGCCCTTCAGCTGCAAACGTAATCGCTCTGTAAGCATACGACAGCAAGCATTCAAAACCCGCTTAATTGCGGGTTTTTTTCGCCTAGTGTGCAGGAGAAGCTGAAACCAGCCAGAATGCCAGGGCGGTCATCGCAAATGAACCCAACAGATTAACCAGCACATTCACCATTGCCCAACCAAAGCGTCCTTCCTGCAGCAAAAACACCACTTCTGCCGAGAAGGTTGAAAACGTCGTCAGTCCCCCGCAGAAACCGGTGGTAATGAACACTTTCCACATTGGATCAATGTTTGTCATGCGGTTAAACCACGCCAGCCCCATGCCAATAATAAACGCGCCAATCAGATTTGCTGCCAGCGTACCGAATGGGATGGCCTGATGCAGCGGATTGAAGCGCATGCTTAACATCCATCTTGCTACGCTTCCTGTACCGCCACCGATAAAAACTGCTAAAAGGAGTTGTAACACTGCGTAATCCTGCTATTTGATTGTATATAGCGTGAGTGTAACGCTGAATAATCGTTGTTGGCGAGCTTAACCCATTTTTCTGGAGGGAATATGTTTGTTGCAGCAGGGCAATTTGCCGTGAGCCCCTCGTGGGAAAAAAATGCGGAAACGTGTGTCCAGTTGATGTCTCAGGCCGCAGGAGAGGGAGCATCTCTGTTGGTGTTGCCGGAAGCGCTGTTAGCCCGTGACGATCTCGACCCCGATTTATCGGTGAAGTCAGCTCAGCTACTGGAGGGCGGTTTTTTGACGCGGCTACAGCAAGAGAGCGCGCAAAACGAGATGACGACGATTCTGACGATTCATGTTCCCTCTGTGCCTGGCCGGGCGTTGAATATGCTGGTGGCACTTCGGGCAGGTCGAGTCGTGGCCCATTACGCGAAATTACATCTCTACGATGCTTTTTCGATTCAGGAGTCGCGGAATGTCGATGCAGGTGAGGCTGTAGCGCCGCTGCTGGACGTTGGCGGATTAAAAGTAGGGTTAATGACCTGCTATGACCTGCGCTTCCCTGAGCTGGCATTGGCGCTCGCGTTACAGGGGGCTGAAATCCTGGTCTTACCGGCTGCCTGGGTGCGAGGATCGCTGAAAGAGTATCACTGGGCTACGCTTTTGGCGGCAAGAGCCCTGGATGCAACCTGTTATGTGATTGCTGCAGGGGAGTGCGGTAACAAGAATATTGGCCAAAGCCGGGTTATCGATCCGTTTGGTGTGACCATTGCCGCTGCGGCGGAAACGCCCGCGCTGATAATGACGGAGGTTTCTGCCGAGCGGGTGAGGCAGGTCAGGGCGCAACTTCCTGTGTTACGTAACCGCCGCTTTGCGCCACCGCAATTATTATGACGTTTTTTTAAACAAGGCTTGATTCACCTTGTTACAGATTGCTATTGTGTGCGCGCGTCGAAAGGCCGTTAATATTCTCAGGTTAATATGGCGCTTTATGCAGCCTGGTTTAAGTTAAGAAGGTATCTATGGGTGAGATTAGTATTACCAAACTGCTGGTGGTTGCCGCACTGGTCGTTCTGCTGTTTGGTACCAAGAAGTTACGTACACTGGGTGGAGACCTGGGAACGGCAATTAAAGGCTTCAAGAAGGCGATGAACGATGATAATGCCGATGCCAGGAAAGAGGCTGACGGTAGCGTTCAGACTGAGAAGCTTTCCCATAAAGAGTAATGTCAGGAGCACGATGCTCATACTGCATACTCTGCATGAAAAAAAACCGGCAATTGCCGGTTTTTTTATTGCTGAAATGTAAGTGAGTATTACACGATTACTTCACTTCCAGCCCTTTGGCCTGCATGTCAGCATGGTATGAAGAACGAACAAATGGGCCGCAGGCTGCATGGGTAAAGCCCATGGACATCGCTTCAGCCTTCATCTCATCAAACTCGTCCGGGCTTACATAGCGCTGAACCGGCAGGTGGTGACGGCTTGGCTGTAAATACTGCCCCAGCGTCAGCATTGTCACGCCGTGACTGCGCAGATCGCGCATAACCTCAATGATTTCAGCATTGGTTTCACCCAGACCCACCATCAGACCGGATTTGGTTGGGATCTCAGGGTGTGCTTCCTTGAAACGTTCCAGAAGCTTCAGTGACCAGTTGTAATCAGCCCCAGGGCGTACGTTGCGGTAAATACGCGGAACGTTCTCGAGGTTGTGGTTAAACACGTCCGGCGGCGTGGCTGTGAGGATATCCAGCGCGCGATCCATACGACCACGGAAGTCAGGCACCAGCGTTTCGATTTTAATCGACGGGCTCTTCTCACGAATAGCGGTGATACAATCCGCGAAATGCTGAGCGCCACCATCGCGTAGATCGTCGCGGTCAACGGAGGTAATGACGACATAGCGCAGCGCCATGTCAGCAATCGTCTGAGCCAGTTTTAACGGTTCGTTAGCATCAGGGGCAACCGGGCGACCATGGGCAACGTCACAGAATGGGCAACGGCGGGTACAGATTGCGCCGAGGATCATAAAGGTCGCGGTCCCGTGGTTGAAACATTCTGCCAGGTTAGGGCAGGACGCTTCTTCGCATACAGAGTGCAGGCCATTTTTGCGCATCGCTGCTTTGATACCCTGGATGCGAGTGGAGTCCGCTGGCAGTTTTATTTTCATCCATTCCGGCTTACGCAGCAGGGCTTCGCGCTCTGTTGCTACATTTTTTACCGGGATAAGAGCCATCTTATCGGCATCGCGGTATTTAACACCGCGTTCCATCACAATGGGTTTACTCATAGCTTGCGTGTTCCAGTTGCGAATTACGAAGGAAAGCGTTTCAATTCAAGGGAATGTTGCATTTATCAACTATTTTTGAATTAGTGATACGCAGTATATCATTGAAACGGGCCAGAAAGCAGCCTGACAGGCTGGCAAAATGTAAAATAGTTGTTGTTTTGTGCCATTTGCCACAACATTTGCTGCGGCAAACGATAACCTGTTTTTCAGTCTGCGATGTACTCGTGGGGGGGATTGCCCAACAGCGCTAAGATGTTCGCCAGCAGGCGTGGGCGAATGTTCTCGGTCGTGGCTGAGCTATCCCACTGCGATACTTTCGCCATCTCCATTCCGGCGTAACCACAAGGATTGATACGCAGGAAAGGCGACAAATCCATATCCACGTTGAGCGCTAAGCCGTGAAACGAGCAGCCTCTACGGATACGTAACCCTAACGAGCAGATTTTCTTCTCCCCGACGTATACGCCAGGCGCATCGGCTCGCGGGTGGGCATCAATACCGATTTCCGCAAGCGTATTCACAACGGTTTGCTCCAGCAGCGTAACCAGTTCGCGAACGCCAAGTTTACGACGCTTCAGGTTCAACAGCACATACATGACCTGCTGGCCTGGCCCGTGGTAGGTCACCTGACCGCCACGATCGCTCTGGATAACAGGAATATCACCGGGCATCAGTACGTGCTCTGCTTTACCGGCCTGACCCTGGGTGAAGACAGGATAATGCTCTACCAGCCAGATTTCGTCATGACTGTTTTCATCGCGGGTATCGGTGAATTCGTGCATGGCCAGAGAGACTGGCTCGTAGGATTGCAGACCGAGCTGGCGGACAAGAATTTTATCCTGATACAAAACGGCATCTCCGTAGATACTCACATAGAGTAGAGAATGTTAAAGAGGGGAAAAGTATATCACAGAGGGGAGAGGTTACCCGAGCGGGGATGCCGCGGGTAACCGACAGGTTTTTACAGCACCATACGTACGATATCGATATTACCTAATTCTTCGTACAGTGTTTCAACCTGCTCAATGTGTGTAGCGGTAATAGTGATTGAGACCGAGTGGTAATTGCCTTTGCTGCTCGGTTTTACCGTTGGGGAGTAATCACCTGGCGCATGGCGCTGTACCACTTCAACCACCTGATCAACCAGCTCAGGCAACGCCTGCCCCATTACTTTGTAAGTAAATGGAGTAGGGAATTCAAGCAGTTCGTTAAGTTTGGTTTTCATGTCAGCTCCGGCGTTACATCAAAAAATAATAACTCCCACGGCGCGTGGGAGTTATCTGGATACCTAGTATATGGGGACGTAAATCACACTTTCAAGTGTTCGATTTTTAGCCAAACCAGTGATGGAACATTAATTTAATGTAATCAATGATTTTACCAAAGAAGTTGCCTTCCGGGATTTCCTGCAGAACCACCAGCGGACGCTGTTCAATGGTTTTGCCATCAAGCTGGAAGTTGATGGTGCCGACAACCTGGTTTTTCTGCAGCGGTGCATGCAGTTCCGTGGTGTTCAGAACATAGCTGGCTTTCAGATCTTTCATGCGGCCGCGTGGAATAGTCAGGTACACGTCTTTATCGACACCTAATGACGCACGATCGGTATTACCAAACCAGGCCGGTTCTGAAGCAAACTCTTTGCCGACTTTCAGCGGGTTCACGGTTTCAAAGAAACGGAAGCCCCAGGTCAGCAGTTTTTTACTTTCAGTTTCGCGGCCTTTATAGGTGCGACCACCCATCACGGCGGAGATCAAACGCATCTGGCCTTCGGTTGCGGATGCAACGAGGTTGTAGCCAGCTTTGTCAGTGTGGCCGGTTTTGATACCGTCAACATTCAGGCTGTTATCCCACAGCAGACCGTTACGGTTGAGCTGGCGGATACCGTTAAAGGTGAACTCTTTTTCTTTATAGATAGAGTATTCGTTAGGCACGTCGCGGATCAGCGCCTGACCAATCATCGCCATGTCGCGGGCCGAGCTGTACTGACCCTCTGCATCGAGACCATGTACGGTCTGGAAGTGGGTGTTTTTCAGCCCCAGCGCATTAACATAGCTGTTCATCAGACCGACGAAAGCATCCTGACTACCGGCCGCGAAGTCCGCCATCGCCACGCAAGCATCGTTACCGGATTGCAGGTTGATGCCACGGATCAGCTGAGAAACAGGAACCTGCATGCCAGGTTTGAGGAACATCAGCGATGAACCTTTAAAGACAGGGTTGCCTGTTGCCCAAGCGTCATTGCCGACGGTGACCAGATCGGTTTCTTTAAATTTCCCGGCTTTCATCGCCTGGCCGATGACGTAGCTGGTCATCATTTTGGTCAGGCTGGCGGGGTCACGGCGAGAGTCCGCATTCTGTTCAGCGAGAACTTTACCTGAATTGTAATCAATCAGGATATACGACTCCGCATCGATCTGCGGAACACCCGGGATCATGGTTTTAATATTCAGGTCATCTGCATGGGCAGCAGAAAGAGAGGCTGCGCAGAGAGCCGCGGTGAGCGCCATGCGCTGCACGAAACGAGCGGAAAAAGTGGTCTTCATGGTCTGAACTACGACGTCCGTGGTGAAATTAAAAAAAGTGCCCTACTATAGCAAATGCATAACTGGCAGGCATCTGACTTTCCGCGTGACTTTGTTAATGTCATTTACAGAAATTGACAACTCAGATGCCTGGCTTACGTTATTACACGCCGGTGATGAAGGACTGTAATTGCGCCTCGGATTGGAGACGCTGCTGCAGTGTGGAGGCTTCAGCCTTGCTGGCGAATGGCCCCATCTGAATACGCCAAACGGCGCCGTTTTGCACAACCCGGCCCGGAACGCCAAACTGCTGACTTAAACGCTTTTGATACTGCTGTGCACGCGCCTGCTCGCTTACCGCGCCAACCTGAACGACGTAACGACCGTTGGCTGCGGCTGCCGGAGTGGCAACGGCGGCGGCTGGTGCTGCTGCGACAGTCGGTGTTGTGGCTGGCGCAGTCACAGGGGCGGCAGGTTGTGGCGCTGGCGTCGGTTCGCTACCTTCAAGCACACCGGAAGCGAGCGTGGTCGGTGCGCCGAGGAAACCACCGCTGTTTACTGGTGCTCCGGTAGGGTCATCGCTTTTCAGGGTGGAATTGCTGATCGGGCGGATATCACCTTGCGGCTGACCCGCATCCGGTGTAGCAGGCATGCTGCCGCCGCCGCTTAAATCAGGGCGAGAGGGCAGGGCATACGTTTGTTTAGCGACTGTGGTACAGGCCATACCTGGGCCGGACAGAGAACCATCCTGTGCGACAATGATAGGATCGATACGCACTTTCGTGTTGTTAGATGTGTTCAGACGATCGGCGGCGGCACGTGAAAGTGAGATTACGCGATCGTTGCCATAAGGACCGCGATCGTTAATGCGCACGACGATCATCCTGCCGTTTGCCAGGTTGGTAATTCTGGCATAGCTTGGAACAGGCAGCGTCGGGTGCGCAGCGGTCAGCTGCATCGGGTCAAACGCTTCACCTGAGGCGGTTAAATTACTTCCTGGCTCCGCATCGTAAATGGCGGCCAGTCCAGCCTGGCTAAAGCGAGAGGGATCCTGGACTATCTTGTAGCTCTTACCGTCACGCTGATAGTCCTGATTCGCCGTTGGGTTCAGGGGTTCAAAGCGCGGATCGGCTCCGCTGATTTCAACAATCGGACCATTACACACCGCAGGCTGCGGCGCGACGGCAGCCTGTTGCTGACCATCATCACTTGAACACGCCGCGAGCATTCCTGCTGCGATGCAGATTCCAATCCACTGCTTACGCATTGCGTACCCCTTACACGCTTTTTGACAACATTTTTCTATGGGTGTGGATCGACATGACAATCCCGAACCCGGCCATCAGCACGATCAGTGCAGAGCCTCCGTAACTGACCAGTGGGAGTGGAACCCCAACTACAGGCAGAATACCGCTCACCATACCAATATTTACGAAGACATAAACGAATAATATCAACATTAAACCACCGGCCATGACGCGACCAAAGGTCGTTTGTGCGTGGGCGGCGATCCACAATCCGCGCATAATCAGCAAAATGTACAGGGCAAGCAGGATTAAAATCCCTACCAGACCCAGCTCTTCCGCCAGTACTGCAAAGATAAAGTCAGTATGACGTTCGGGCAAAAACTCCAACTGCGACTGCGTACCATGCAACCAGCCTTTGCCGCGTAGCCCACCTGAACCAATAGCAATTTTAGACTGAATAATGTGATAGCCCGCGCCCAGCGGATCGGTTTCCGGGTCGAGAAGCATCATCACGCGTTGTCGCTGGTAATCATGCATCAGGAAGAACCACAGTATTGGAATAAATGCGGCCACCAGAACCACGGCAACGCCGATTAAACGCCAGCTCAACCCGGAGAGGAACAAGACAAACAGGCCGGAAAGCGCAACCAGGATTGAGGTTCCAAGGTCAGGCTGCGCGGCAACCAGCAGCGTTGGCATAAAAATGAGCACCAGCGCAATAGCCGTATTCTTCAGCGAAGGTGGGCAGACATCGCGGTTGATAAAGCGCGCCACCATCAGCGGGACGGCTATCTTGGCGATTTCCGAGGGCTGAAAACGCACGATTCCCAAATCCAGCCAACGTTGTGCGCCTTTGGAAATGGCGCCGAAGGCATCGACAGCAACCAACAGGATGATACAGAAGATATAGAGGTACGGCGCCCAACCTTCATAGACTCTGGGCGGAATTTGCGCCATCACCACCATGATGACCAGCCCCATAGCGATCTGGCCGACCTTACGTTCCATCATGCCAATATCCTGGCCGCTGGCGCTCCAGATGACCAGCGAGCTGTATACCAGCAGGGCCAGCAAGATAAGCAACATTGTGGGATCGATATGAATTTTGTCCCAGAATGTTTTTTTGTTCGGATTATCCGTCACGATTATTGGTCCTCACCTGCTGCAACCGCCGGGTTTTCAGCAGGCAGATTGGTGTTGTTGTCGCCCAACATAATGTGGTCAAGGATCTGGCGCATGAGTGTACCTACCGCCGGACCGGCCCCACCGTTTTCGAGGATCATCGCGACAGCGACCTCGGGTTTGTCATAGGGCGCGAATGCAGTCATCAGTTTGTGGTCGCGTAAACGTTCGGCGATCTTATGTGCGTTATAGGTTTCATTGGCTTTCAGGCCAAATACCTGCGCGGTACCGGATTTCGCCGCAATTTTGTAGGGTGCGCCAGCAAAATACTTGTGCGCAGTCCCATTAGGGCGATTCGCTACACCGTACATACCGTCTTTGGCGATTTCCCAGTAGCCAGAATGAATGTCACCGACAGGAGGCTCATGTGGCTGTACCCACGGCACTTGCTTGCCATTTTCTGCCGTGCTCATCAGCAGATGCGGGACTTTCACCATGCCGTCGTTGATGAGGATCATCAGCGCCTTACTCATCTGGATAGGCGTTGCTGTCCAGTAGCCCTGACCGATACCGACGGGGATTGTATCACCCTGGTACCAGGGCTTTTTAAACCGTTTTTGCTTCCACTCACGGGTTGGCATGTTTCCTGCTCGCTCTTCAGCGAGATCGATGCCCGTATAATGACCGTAACCAAACTTGCTCATCCACTCAGAAAGACGGTCAATCCCCATATCATAGGCGATTTGATAGAAAAACGTATCAGCGGACTCTTCCAGAGAACGGGTGATGTTCAGATGACCGTGCCCCCATTTTTTCCAGTCACGGTAACGTTTCTCTGAGCCGGGTAATTGCCACCAGCCGGGATCGAATAGCCCGGTATTGCGGGTAATAACGCCTGCGCTTAACGCAGAGACCGCAACATAAGGTTTAACCGTGGATGCCGGAGGGTAAACGCCTTGCGTGGCGCGGTTAACCAGTGGGGTATTGGGGTCATTGAGTAACCCAGAATAATCTTTGCTGGAGATGCCGTCCACGAACAGGTTCGGATCGTAACTCGGCATAGAGACCAGTGCCAGGACACCGCCGGTACGCGGGTCTGTGACCACGACGGCGGCACGGCTTCCCGCCAGCAGCGTTTCAATGTATTGCTGGAGTTTTAAATCAAGCGTCAGATAGATATCGTGCCCGGCCTGCGGCGCCACTTCTTTCAACTGACGAATGACGCGGCCACGGTTATTGACTTCAACCTCTTCATAACCGGTTTGGCCATGAAGTACGTCTTCGTAATAGCGCTCGATACCCAGCTTGCCGATGTCATGCGTGGCTGCGTAGTTGGCCAACTTGCCGTCTTTATCCAGGCGTTCAACGTCTTTATCGTTGATCTTCGATACGTAGCCAATCACGTGGGTCAGTGCAGAGCCGTACGGATAATAGCGGCGTTTATAGCCTTTGACCTCGACGCCGGGGAAACGGTACTGATTCACGGCAAAGCGAGCGACCTGAACTTCAGTCAGGTTGGTTTTTACCGGGATCGAGGTGAATCGGTGCGAGCGGGCTCGCTCTTTTTTAAAGGCTGCGATATCGTCATCGGTCAGATCCACGACGTTGCGTAGCGCCTCGAGGGTATCCTGAATATTGTCGACCTTCTCCGGCATCATCTCTATCTGATAAATGGTGCGGTTAAGGGCGAGGGGAATTCCGTTGCGGTCATAAATGATGCCGCGGCTGGGGGCAATAGGCACCAGTTTGATGCGGTTCTCGTTCGAACGGGTCTGATAATCAGTAAAGCGAACGATTTGCAGATTATAAAGATTGGCGATTAGCACGCCAGTGAGCAGCAAAATCCCCAAAAAAGCGACCAGCGCCCTGCGCACAAACAGCGCGGACTCAGCCGTATAGTCGCGAAAAGAATTCTGTAGTTTCATCCGCTGCTTAATCTACTCAAGAATCAATGATCACTCACGGTGATAAGGATGGTTGGTGGTAATGCTCCACGCCCTGTACAGACTCTCTGCGACCAGCACCCGAACAAGAGGGTGGGGAAGAGTTAACGCAGAGAGTGACCAGCTTTGCTCCGCTGCCGCTTTACAGGCAGGGGACAGTCCTTCCGGCCCGCCAATCAACAGACTGACGTCACGACCATCCAGTTTCCAGCGTTCCAGCTCGGTCGCCAGCTGTGGCGTGTCCCAGGGTTTTCCTGGGATATCAAGGGTGACGATGCGGTTTTTGCCTGCGGCGGCCAGCATCTGTTCACCCTCTTTGTCGAGAATGCGCTTAATGTCCGCGTTCTTGCCGCGTTTTCCTGCCGGGATTTCAATCAGCTCAAAGGGCATGTCTTTTGGAAACCGCCGCAGGTACTCCGTAAAACCGGTTTGCACCCAGTCAGGCATTTTCGTACCCACAGCGACAAGTTGCAGCTTCACGCATTAACTCCAGAGTTTTTCCAGTTCATACAGGCGACGACTCTCTTCCTGCATAACGTGGACAATCACATCGCCAAGATCGACGACGATCCAGTCAGCTACGTTTTCACCTTCTACGCCAAGCGGCAGCAGACCGGCAGTGCGAGATTCCTGAACAACGTGATCGGCGATAGACATGACATGGCGGCTGGACGTGCCAGTGCAGATAATCATGCAATCGGTGATACTGGATTTGCCCTGAACATCTAAGGCGATGATGTCTTGACCTTTCAGGTCATCAATTTTGTCGATTACAAAATCCTGGAGTGCTTTACCCTGCAAGTGTTCCCCCTGGGTGAAAAAGAGTTAAAAACGTCTGTTAGTATACCTGAACCAGAGGCGATATCGGGACAAATGTCTCCGAAAGCGCTTTTGAGGTGCGCTATCATCCCACCCCACGCAACAGAATGCATCGCCATTTTTGTAAAACAATTTCTGCAAAGCTCTGAAAGGCGGGAAAAGTCAGGTTGCGGAGAATAGCAGCCTGTCATAGGGTGTCAATGGGAGAGAGGCCCTTCGGCAGAAAAAACAGTGCATTCACTCCCCCTCGTGCCATACGGCGCGACTATTGAGAACTTTCAGAACTGCAAAATCGTCACAAAAATCAATGGCACTCCAGCATCCCTGTTCGATGCGAAAGTGCCACATGGCGGCCGCGGGCATGGACAGCAGCCGGGCCACCAGCACGCTCAGCACGCCCTGATGACTTACCACCAACAGATTTTGACTGTCTTTGTAATCAGCAAGCTGAGCAATGAAACGTTCAACACGCTGTGAAAATGCCTGGAATCCTTCACCGTTGGTTGGGGTCGCATTCTGCCAGTCGTTACACCATATGGCATAATTTTCAGCGTCTTCACGCGCAAGATCGCGATGATGGCGCATTTCCCAGTCGCCAAAGCACATCTCATTAAGTTCAGGCATGATACGCACAGGAATCTCGCGATCGCCTAAGATCAACTGCGTTGTATGGCGGGCACGCTCCAGCTCGCTGCACAGAACGTTGTCGAAAGAGACATTGTGTAGCAGTCCACTCAGTGATTGCGCCTGAGCAATCCCCCGTTCCGTTAGCGGTGTTGGGGCATGACCGCTGTATAACCCAGCGACATTGGCTTCGGTTTCTCCGTGACGTACTAACCAGAGTCTCATTTTTTCCTCTTGGGCCTATTCGCACAAAATATGATGCTTGCCCTGATTGCGCAGAGATTTTTTCAATAAAATACCCTTTTTTGACTGGAGCGGCACGATGTCTTTATTGAAGAGCGCGCACGGCGGTAATACCCGAGAAGCCGCCGCATTGTTGGGCATCCCGCCTGAGCAATTGCTGGATTTTAGCGCGAATATTAACCCGCTGGGTATGCCCGCAACCTTAAAATGCGCGCTTATCGACAATCTGGACAGGGCTGAATGCTACCCGGACGTTGACTACACCCAGTTGCATGCGGCGCTGGCGCAGCATCATCAGGTACCTGTTTCGTGGATTGTCGCGGGGAATGGCGAAACAGAATCTATTTTCACTCTGGTTAATGGGCTCAAGCCGCGTCATGCGATGATTGTTGCCCCCGGGTTTGCTGAATACCGCCGGGCGCTGGAATGGGGCGAATGTGCAATCCATGAGTTTGCGCTGCGCGAGGAGGATGGTTGGCAGCTCACCTCCACGATCCTTGAAGCGTTAACGCCGCAGCTGGACTGCCTTTTTCTCTGTACGCCCAACAACCCTACAGGGCTATTGCCCGATGGTAATCTGCTTGCTGCGATAGCAACGCGCTGCGCCGAATTGGGGATTACCTTGATTCTGGATGAAGCCTTTATCGATTTTATTGCCGGGGAGGAGGGTTTTATTCCGCGGCTACAAGAGAATCCGCACATTTGGGTTCTTCGCTCGCTGACCAAGTTCTATGCGATACCGGGATTGCGACTGGGTTATCTGGTCAATAGTGACGAACAGGCCGTGGCACGGATGCGCAGCCGACAAATGCCGTGGTCAATTAACGCATTTGCCGCGCTGGCGGGAGAGATGATTCTTAGCGATAGCGCCTACCAGCAGGCGACGTGGAAATGGCTGGCGCAGGAAGGACAGCGATTTGATCAACAATTGCAAACACTGCCCGGCCTGACAGTCTATCCCGGTCGGGCTAACTATCGGCTGTTACGCTGCGATCGACCGGATATCGATTTGCAAAAATCACTGCTGGAACAACATGTTTTGATCCGCAGTTGTGCCAATTACCCTGGCCTGGACGCGCGTTATTACCGGGTTGCTGTTCGCAGTCAGGAAGAAAACGACCGCCTGCTGGCGGCATTAAACAACACGCTTAGCGGTACAAACCCTGCTGGTTGATATAGTCGAGCACGGCGCGTGGCAGTAAGTCGTCGCACGGCTCGCCTTTTTCCAGGCGTTCGCGGATAAGCGTGGCGGAGATATTGAACCACGGCGTTTCGGCCAGGTAAATTTTCCCGCAAGGCAGGTTGTGCAGGTCATCCGGCGAATGCGTCAGATGATTTTCCAGCCATTGCTGGTGCTGTTCCTGTGCCATCTCAAGCGGATAACCCGGTCGTCGACACACGATAAGATGGGTGTTGTCCAGAATTGTGTGGTAGTCGTGCCAGGAAGGGAAGGTCAGCAGCGAATCCTGACCAATGATAAATGCTAACGGCACGTTCGGGCCTTGCTCCTCGCGCCACTCTTTTAGCGTTTGCGCGGTGTACGAGGCGGTATCGCGTTTTAGCTCGCGTTCATCCAGTGAAAACAAAGGCTTGTCGGCAATGGCCAGTTCAAGCATATGTTTACGCTGGGCGCTGGAGGCTTCCGGTTGCGCACGATGTGGTGGCACGTTATTGGGCATGACAATGACCCGAGACAGGCCAATCAGATTAGCCAGAATTTCAACGGGTTTCAGATGACCATAATGCACCGGATCAAAGGTGCCACCGAACAGAGCCTGCAATGATTTCATATCAACCATCAATAAAAACATCTGCCAGTGATTTATGGCAAAGCAACAGGGAAAGTCCCTCAAGCTCCGCCCACACTGACTGACCATAGTCTTGTTTAAGCGTAATTTCCGTACGTGTTAACAGCGTGACCGCCTGACGTAACTGCGTGGGGGTCAGTCGGTTTAACGCCTCTCCCATCATGCCACGGCGATTTTGCCATACCCGATGTTTGTCAAACAATGCCCGTAATGGGGTATGAACCGACTGCCGTTTCAGGTTTGCCAGCAGCAATAATTCCCGCTGCAGAGTACGTAACAAAATAACAGGTTCACTGCCTTCAAGACGGAGCTGTTGCAGAATATGCAGCGCGCGCTTGCTTTTGCCCATCAGTAGCGCATCCACCCAGTGGAAGGGGGTAAAGTGCGCGGCATCGTTAACGGCTTGCTCCACACGAGGCAATGTTAATTTACCGTCAGGCCAAAGTAGCGACAACCGCTCCAGCGCCTGCGCTAACGCTAACAGATTGCCTTCGTAGCAATAGCATAAGAGCTGGTTGGCGGCGTCATCCAGCTGCAGATTATGGTGCTTCGCCCTTGCGGCTACCCAACGCGGAAGCTGTGCCTGTTCAGGTGTCTGGCAACTGACCAGCACCGCGTTATTCGCCAGCCCGGTATACCATGCCGCGTTTTCCTGGGCTTTGGTCAGCTTGTTACCACGGACAATAAGCAGCAGATCGTCATGTAGCAGCGTGACGAGCGAGGCAAGTTGTTCGTTAATGGCGGCATTGGGGCCATTTTCTGGCAGTTGCAGGAGTAACGTTTGACGGCTGGCAAACAGGCTCATCGCCTGGCAAAGGGAAAAGATTGCGCCCCAGTCGGTGCTGGTATCGAGGGTGAACGTATGGTGTTCTTCGAACCCTTGCGCGGCGGCAGCCATACGGACGATGTCCTGGCTCTCCTGCAACAACAGGGGGTCATTGCCCAGTAGTAAATACGCCGCGCGCAGCCCTTCATTGAGCTGTGCGCGGAGTTGTTCAGGGTACAACTTGAGCATCAGTTACCCAGCGTGGTGGAAACACGCGCCGGAGAGGAGGACGCTGGCGCTGCAGTTTTCACTGCAGGCTCGACGTCATCACTGGATGACTGAACATCAGCGATATGTACGCTTGGCAGTTTACGAATCAACTGCTCGGCCGCCTTGTCGTACATCTCTTTAACGATCATCTCCTGCTCGTTATCCTTCGCCAGTGCCGCTTGTGGGTTGTCGAAGAATGAACGATAGACTTTAGCGCTGATCGGGTAAATATCATGGCCCGGGATCAGGACTGAAGCACTCACGGACATCACCATCTGGTATTCAGCGGTTTGACCGTTCTGGAACACGGACGCGGTATCCTGCGAAATGCTGACTGCACCAAGGCGTAAGGACGGAACGTCTTTGCGCGTTGAGCTGTCTTCCAGCAGTGTAACGTCATTCAAACGCAACTGATTACGTACCGCCCGGCTTAACGGGCCGTTCGGATCACCCGTGACCAGAATCATGGTTTTCATCGTGGGGGGAACCTGCGTAGTACTACGCAGATGCCAGCCACACCCGGCGGTGACCAGCACCACCAGGGATAACAACAATGTTGTCAGATGTCGCACGCTTCCTCCCGCGCTTAGCCAACGACCAGATTGAGGAGTTTACCCGGTACATAAATCACTTTACGTACGGTAACGCCATCAAGATATTTTGCCACCAGAGGCTCCTGGCCAGCACGTTCACGAACCTGCTCTTCAGTGGCGTTTACCGGGACGGTAATTTTACCACGGACTTTGCCGTTGACCTGAACCACGACCAGCGTAGAGTCTTCGACCATGGCGCTTTCGTCAGCAACTGGCCACGGTGCATTGTCGATATCGCCTTCGCCTTTCAGCGCTTGCCACAAGGTGAAGCAAACGTGTGGGGTGAACGGGTTAAGCATACGCACAACGGCCAGCAGCGCTTCCTGCATCAGGGCTCTGTCCTGTTCGTCTTCCTGCGGTGCTTTTGCCAGCTTGTTCATCAGTTCCATAATCGCCGCAATCGCGGTGTTAAAGGTCTGACGGCGACCGATATCATCAGTCACTTTCGCGATGGTTTTGTGTACGTCACGACGCAGCGCTTTTTGATCTTCCGTCAGTGCAGCAACGTTCAGCGCCGGTGCATCACCCTGTGAGGTGTGTTCGTAAACCAGTTTCCAGACACGCTTCAGGAAGCGGTTTGCCCCTTCTACGCCGGATTCTTGCCATTCCAGCGTCATATCAGCCGGAGAGGCGAACATCATGAACAGACGCACGGTATCCGCACCGTAGCGTTCAACCATAACCTGCGGGTCGATACCGTTGTTTTTCGACTTAGACATTTTGCTCATGCCGGTATACACCAGTTCATGGCCTTCTGCGTCCTTCGCCTTAACGATACGGCCTTTTTCGTCACGCTCAACGATGGCATCAACCGGGGAAACCCAATTACGCTCGCCGTTTGCGCCAACGTAGTAGAAGGCATCTGCCAGCACCATACCCTGGCACAGCAGTTGTTTAGCCGGTTCGTCGGAGTTCACCATGCCTGCGTCGCGCATCAGTTTGTGGAAGAAGCGGAAGTAGAGCAGGTGCATGATGGCGTGTTCAATGCCGCCAATGTAGATATCAACCGGCAGCCAGTAGTTAGCCGCTTCTGGGTCCAGCATCCCTTCGTTGTACTGCGGGCAGGTATAGCGCGCGTAGTACCAGGAAGATTCCATAAAGGTATCGAAGGTGTCGGTTTCACGCAGGGCAGGCATACCGTTAACGGTGGTTTTCGCCCACTCCGGATCGGCTTTGATCGGGCTGGTGATACCGTCCATGACGACATCCTCTGGCAGAATTACCGGCAATTGATCTTCTGGTGTCGGCAGTACGGTACCGTCTTCCAGCGTGACCATCGGGATTGGTGCACCCCAGTAACGCTGACGGGAAACACCCCAGTCGCGCAGACGGTAGTTAACTTTACGCTCACCGACACCAAGAGCTACCAGCTTGTCAGCAATGGCGTTGAAAGCGTCTTCGAAGGCCAGGCCGTCAAACTCACCGGAGTTAAACAGCACGCCTTTTTCGGTCAGCGCCTGTTCAGACAGATCCGGCTCTGCGCCTTCAGAAGTCAGAATTACCGGCTTGATGGTCAGGCCGTATTTGGTGGCAAATTCGTAGTCGCGCTGATCGTGACCCGGAACAGCCATCACCGCACCGGTGCCGTATTCCATCAGCACGAAGTTTGCCGCCCAAACCGGGATCTCTTCGCCGGTCAGCGGATGAACGGCTTTAAAACCAGTGTCGACGCCTTTTTTCTCCATGGTCGCCATTTCGGCTTCAGCAACCTTGGTGTTGCGGCATTCGTCAATGAAGGCAGCCAGTTCCGGGTTATTTGCCGCCGCTTTCTGCGCCAGTGGATGACCTGCCGCAACAGCCAGGTAGGTCGCACCCATAAAGGTATCCGGGCGGGTAGTGTAGACGGTCAGCGTGTTGTCATAACCGTTAACGTCGAAGGTGATTTCCACGCCTTCAGAACGGCCAATCCAGTTGCGCTGCATGGTTTTAACGGTGTCAGGCCAGTGATCCAGGTTATCCAGATCGCGCAGCAGTTCGTCAGCGTAAGCGGTAATTTTGATGAACCACTGTGGGATCTCTTTACGCTCAACTTTGGTATCGCAGCGCCAGCAGCAGCCGTCAATAACCTGTTCGTTTGCCAGTACGGTCTGGTCGTTAGGGCACCAGTTCACCGCAGAGGTTTTCTTGTATACCAGACCTTTTTTGTACAGTTCGGTGAAGAACTTCTGTTCCCAGCGGTAATATTCCGGGGTGCAGGTCGCCAGCTCACGGCTCCAGTCGTAACCGAATCCCAGCATTTTGAGCTGGTTTTTCATGTACGCGATGTTGTCGTATGTCCACGGTGCTGGCGCGGTATTATTTTTTACCGCCGCACCTTCCGCAGGCAGGCCGAACGCATCCCAGCCAATTGGCTGCAGGACGTTTTTGCCCAGCATGCGCTGGTAGCGGGCGATCACATCACCGATGGTGTAGTTACGTACGTGGCCCATGTGTAGTCGACCAGAAGGATAGGGAAGCATAGACAGGCAGTAATACTTCTCTTTGCTCTCGTCTTCGGTAACTTCAAATGTGCGCTTCTCATCCCAGTGAAGCTGTACTTTGGATTCTATCTCTTCCGGGCGGTATTGCTCTTGCATGGCAGCCAGTGGTCCTGTTTTCAATACAGCTACAAACGTAGCTTTAGATGTGGTGTTTCAGATCCGCATAGCATAGCCCAAACGTCCGCGTCAAAACAGCCTTTCGCGCATTCAGCATTGAATTCCCGCAAGGATAAATATTGCACGAATTTACATACTCTGTGGACAGTCTTGCAAAGCGTAGCGTAAATAACGTCTATTATTATAGACAGTTAACGACCCAGGAGGCGAAGCGATGAACAAGGTTGCTCAATATTACCGTGAACTGGTGACGTCACTTAGTGAACGTCTGCGCAATGGTGAACGCGATATCGATGCGCTGGTGGAGCAGGCACGTCAGCGAGTTATGCAGACCGGGGAGTTAACGCGAACCGAGGTGGAAGAACTCACAAGGGCCGTCAGACGCGACCTCGAAGAGTTTGCGCTCAGTTATGAAGAGAGCCTTGATGAGGAGACTGACAGCGTCTTTATGCGGGTCATCAAGGAGAGTATCTGGCAGGAACTGGCCGATATTACCGATAAAACGCAGCTCGAATGGCGCGAAGTGTTCCAGGATCTCAGCCATCACGGGGTTTATCACAGCGGTGAAGTGGTTGGGCTGGGCAATCTGGTTTGCGAGAAATGTCACTTCCACTTAGCTGTTTACACACCGGATGTGCTGCCGCTGTGCCCGAAATGCGGTCACGATCAGTTCCAAAGACGGCCGTTTGAGCCGTAATCGCTTATTGCCGGATGGCGACGCGAAGCGTCTTATCCGGCCTACAAATTGCACGATTTTGTAGGCCGGATCAGCGTTAGCGCCGTCCGGCGTGTATCAGGCGTAAAACTTCAGACGTTCTGCCAGCAGATCGACAAACCCCTGGCGATTAACGTCCACCATCACGGTGGCGTTTGGCTTATTGCCGCTCAGGAAGTAGTAATCCACCACGGTCATACCCTGCGTGTATTTACCCTGGGTTTCCACACCAACCCAACGATCAACGGTGGTAAACAGTTCCGGTTTCAGCAGCCAGGCAATGGTACAGGGGTCGTGCAGCGGCGCGCCGATGAATCCCCATTTTTCGTCTTTGTGATATTCAAAGAAGAAGTCGAGTAGTTCAGCTACGATCGTTGAAACAGGATTGCCGATAGCGCGGAACCGCTCGGTATCTTCGCGGTGTATTTGCGCTTTATGCGTCACGTCCAGTCCCGCCATCACCACCGGAATGCCCGACTGGAAGACGATTTCAGCGGCTTCAGGATCAACGAAAATGTTGAACTCGGCGGCGGGCGTCCAGTTTCCGAGCCCCATTGCTCCACCCATTATCACGATACGGGCGATGTTGGCGTGCAGTTCAGGATGGCTATTCAGTAGCAATGCCACGTTGGTTTGCGGCCCGGTGGAGACAATGGTTACTGGTTCCGGGCTGTCTCGCAGGGTTTTCGCCATCAGTTCCACAGCGGTACAGGCCTGCGGTGCAAAGGCTGGTTCCGGGAGCGACGGGCCATCTAACCCACTCTCGCCGTGGACGTTATCGGCAATAATCAGATCGCGCATCAGCGGTTTCACAGCGCCACCGGCGACGGGAATATCACTACGATTGAGCAGCGTTAGCATGCGTAATACGTTACGCAGCGTTTTGTCGGGCGTCTGGTTACCGGCTGACGAGGTTATCGCTTTCACATCCAGTTCAGGTGAGGCGAGGGCGAGAACAATTGCGATAGCGTCGTCATGGCCAGGATCGCAATCAAACAGGATAGGAAGTGCCATTGTTGCTCCTTGTAAGTGGGACTCTGTGACAAGGTTAACGCTGGGCTGTATCGGTTTCGAGAAATGAAGAGGTAAATCGTGAGGTGGCGCGCACATGGCAGTGCGCGCCAGCCAGATTAGTGCAGGATTTTCGCGAGGAAGTCTTTGGCTCGGTCTGATTTCGGATTAGCGAAGAACTCTTCTTTCGGCGAGTCTTCAACAATTTTTCCTTCGTCCATAAAGATCACCCGGTTCGCCACTTTACGCGCAAAGCCCATTTCGTGGGTTACCACCATCATGGTCATCCCTTCATTGGCCAGTTCAACCATGACGTCCAGTACTTCGTTGATCATTTCAGGATCGAGCGCCGACGTTGGTTCGTCAAACAGCATAGCGATAGGATCCATACACAGCGCCCGGGCAATGGCGACACGCTGTTGCTGACCCCCGGATAGCTGGGCCGGGAACTTCTCGGCATGCGCCGACAGGCCAACGCGTTCCAGTAACTTTTGCGCTTTGTCGCGGGCCGGCTTTTTATCGCGCTTAAGCACTTTTACCTGCGCCAGAGTCAGGTTCTCAATGATCGACAGATGCGGGAACAGTTCGAAGTGCTGGAACACCATGCCAACGCGGGAGCGCAGTTTGGCCAGATCGGTTTTTTTATCATTTACCACGGTGCCATCAACGGTGATGACGCCCTGTTGCACCGGCTCCAGGCCGTTCACCGTTTTGATAAGAGTGGACTTACCGGAGCCTGACGGGCCACAGACCACCACCACTTCTCCTTTTTTCACTTCCGTGGAGCAGTCGGTCAGCACCTGAAAGTGACCATACCATTTAGAAACATTTTTCAGGGTAATCATTAAACTGTCCTTTTCTTCAAATAGCTGACCAACAACGATGCGCTCAGACTGAATACAAAATAAACGGCGCCAGCGAACAGGATCATTTCGACCTGTGTACCGTCACGCTCGCCAATAGTGGAGGCGGTGCGGAAGAAATCTGCCAGACTCAATACGTAGACCAGCGAGGTATCCTGGAACAGTACGATGCCCTGGGTAAGCAGCAGCGGAACCATGGCGCGGAATGCCTGCGGCAGAATGATCAGCTTCATTGATTGCCAGTGCGTCATCCCCAGCGCCAGCGCAGCGCTGGACTGTCCGCGAGAGATACTCTGGATCCCTGCACGGATAATTTCCGAGTAGTAGGCGGCTTCGAACATCGAAAACGCGACCATTGCTGAGATCAGGCGAATATCGGTTTTTGGCGACAGTCCCAGCACGTTTTGCAGGAAGCCGGGCACAATCAGGTAGAACCACAGCAGTACCATCACCAGTGGAATGGAGCGGAATACGTTGACGTAGCCCTTCGCAAACCAGGCAATCGGCGCGAAGCTGGACAGACGCATGACGGCAAGGATGGTCCCCCAGACGATACCAATGATTATCGCTGTAACGGTGATTTTCAGGGTGATGACCAACCCGTCCAGCAGATACGGCAGGGAAGGGACGATAGAACTCCAGTCAAATTCGTACATTATTTGCCTCCCAAATTGCCAGGCAGGCGGATTTTGCGTTCGACGAGATTCATCACCAGCATGATGACGGCGTTAATCAGGACGTAGGCCAGCGTGATGGCGGTAAATGATTCCCATGCGTGGGCGGAGTAATCCAGTAGTTTTCCCGCCTGCGCCGCCATATCCACCAGACCGATGGTGGAGGCGATCGCGGAGTTCTTTACCAGGTTCATCATCTCTGAGGTCATTGGCGGCACAATCACGCGGTAAGCGTTTGGCAACAGCACATAGCGGTAGGCTTGCGGCAGCGTTAGGCCCATCGCCAGCGCGGCGTTTTTCTGCCCGCGAGGCAGGGACTGAATCGCGGCGCGAACTTGCTCACAGACGCGCGCGGCGGTAAACAGCCCCAGACAAAGCATGGATGAGAGGAAGAACTGAATGTTGGGATCCAGCTCTGACTTGAACCACATGCCAATGTTTTCCGGCAGCAGTTCAGGAATGACCAGATACCAGGTAAAGAACTGGACGATGAGTGGAACGTTACGAAACAACTCAACGTACAGCGTGCCGATCCCGGAAAGGAAACGATTTGGTACGGTACGTAAGATGCCAAATAGAGAGCCTATGAGGAAAGCGATAATCCAGGCGGTGATAGATAACGCGACCGTGACCTGGAAACCACTCCAGAGCCAGCCGAGATAGGTGGTGTTGCCGAACGGGGCCTGTTGTAAAAAAATACCCCAGTTCCAGTCTATAGACATAAATCTACTCCAGAAAAAAAAGGGTAGCAGCGCTACCCTCGAAGATTGCTATTCGGCGTTTTGCGGTTTTCAGGCCTGATGGGGAACGACCATCAGGCTTATAGTCTGTCCGTGCCGAGTAACAATCGAGAGGGAGGGGAAGCCTCCCATTTATTTTAGTTAGTTAAGCGCTTTATCATTCGGTTCTTTGAACAGGGCTTTCATCTCGTCTGACAGTTCGAAATTCATGTTCAGGTTCTTCGGTGGAATTGGATTTTTAAACCACTTATCAAACCATTTCTCAGCTTCGCCTGAGGTCTGCGCCTTGGCGATAGTGTCGTCCATCAGCTTTTTGAACTCAGGGTCATCTTTGCGCAACATACAGCCGTAGGCTTCCTGAGACTGCGGCTTGCCGACGATCTCCCAGTTGTCCGGTTTCTTCGCCTTCGCGCGCTCGCCAGCCAGCAGGGCGTCATCCATCATAAAGGCAACGGCGCGGCCACTTTCCAGAGTACGGAAAGAGTCACCGTGGTCTTTCGCGCTGATGATGCGCATATCCATTTTTTGTTCTTCGTTCAGTTTGTGCAGCAGGACTTCTGAGGTCGTACCCGACGTCACGACCACGGCTTTGCCTTTCAGGTCAGAGAAATCTTTGACGTCGCCGCCTTTTTTCGCCAGCAGACGGGTACCGACAACGAAAATAGTGTCTGAGAAAGCCGCTTGTTTTTGACGTTCGACGTTGTTGGTGGTGGAACCACATTCAAAGTCGAAGGTGCCGTTTTGCAGCAGCGGAATACGGTTCTGTGATGTAATCGGGATCAGTTTCACCTGTAGATCGGGCTTGTTCAGCTTTTTCTTCACCGCTTCAACGATCGCGTTGGAGTAATCCTGTGAATAACCGACCACTTTTTGCTGATTATCGTAGTAAGAAAACGGCACTGATGATTCACGGTGTCCGACGACGATTACGCCATTTTTAGCGATTTTATCCAGCGTGCTGCCTGCCGCTGGTGCTGCGTCTTCTGCGTGCGCCAGACCGGCGGACATTCCCATGACCAGCATGGCAGTGGCGAGCTTACGTAATTGCATATCCAACTCCTTTATCGTCTGCGCCAGGGACGCATTGATACCCATTGTGATGTTGTTATTGTTTGCTACTAAAACGTGCAGTCTTGTATGTGTTTGTTAACATTTAGTTTGGATGAATGTAAAGAATTTGCTGTGTTATTGTTTATTTTTGCGAAGTGCGCCGCACCATTTGGGGGCAAAAATATCTTGTTGCACTTTTCAGGTGCTACCGGTGCTCAACTTTGGTGCGACCAGGTTGCACATTCAGCCAAAACAGCGTTTGCCTTGTAGAACAAAGCAATAGACGTGCCAGAATGGGATGTGGGAAATGTTTTTGAGCCGGATAAGCGAGATGTTATCCGGCCAGGGGAAGGAGGGTTACTTACGACGTTGACGCAGGCTCATGACCACCGCACCAAAGCCAAACAGTGCGGTCAGCAGCCACAGCGGCCAGTTACCGGTACGGGCATAAGGGGTTAAGCCCGTCGTTGGCGTCACGCTGGTGGTCAGTACCTGACGGGTAAACTGCGGGATCATCGCCTGAATTTCACCCTGCGGGCCAATCACCGCGGTAATACCGTTATTGGTGCTACGCAGCAGCGGGCGTGCCAGCTCCAGGGAACGCATCCGCGCCATCTGGAAGTGCTGCCACGGGCCAATGGATTTACCAAACCAGGCATCGTTGGAGATAGTCAGCAGGTAGTCCGTATCCGGACGGAAGTTATCCCGAACCTGTTCGCCAAGAATGATTTCGTAGCAGATGGCAGCCGTCAGCTTAAAGCCGTGCGCACGCAGCTGTGGCTGTACATAAGGCCCACGGCTGAACGAAGACATTGGCAGGTCAAAGAACGGCGCTAACGGGCGTAGGATCGATTCCAGCGGGACAAATTCGCCAAACGGGACCAAATGGTTTTTATTGTAGCGGTTGCTGGAATCGTAGCTGTACGGACTGTCTTTACCCAACGTGATGATGGTGTTGTAGGTGTCGTAACGATTCTGTTTGTTCAGACGCGCGTCTACGATCCCGGTAATTAGCGTGCTGTTTTTCGATTTCAACAGGTCATCCATCATGCTCAGAAAGCGCTGTTGGTTAATTTCCAGGTCCGGAATAGCCGATTCTGGCCAGATGATGAGCTGTGATTTACCCATCTCGGGCTGGGTGGCGTCGAGATAAATCTTCAGGGTGTTGAGTAACTGACTTTCATCCCATTTAAGCGACTGTGGAATGTCACCCTGCACCATCGACACCTGCGTGTTTTTTTCCGGCACAAGCGTGTACCACTGGATATAGCGCAGTGGAAAAGGCAGAGCAAAGAGCACGAATGCGGCAACCAGCGGCTTCCAGTTACGCGTCACCAGCGCCAGCGCCAACAGACCGCTAACCATCATCAGCAGGAAGTTAATCGCCTCAACGCCCATCACCGGTGCCAGCCCCTTCAACGGGCCGTCGATCTGGCTATAACCGAACTGCAGCCACGGGAAGCCGGTCAGTACCCAGCCTCGCAGGAATTCCGTGATTTGCCAGGCTACCGGCGCGGCAATCGCCACCCGCAGCCAGGTGGTTTTCGGCCACAAGCGCGCCAACACGCCGGCAAACAGACCGGTATAGAGGGAAAGGTATGCGGCTAGCAGAACCACGAGGAAAACGTTAACCGGGCCGGGCATACCGCCAAACTGCGCGATGCTAACGTAAACCCAGTTGATACCTGAGCCAAACAGCCCCAGTCCCCAGAAGTAGCCGATAGCGGCAGACTGGAGCGGGCGACGGTTGAAGGTAAGAGCCTGCAGGCCCATCAGCGAAACAATCGCGGCGGGCCAGATATCATACGGAGAGAAAGCCAGCGTCCCGCAGGCACCGAATAATAACGCCAGCAGCAGGCGAATGCGCTGGCGTTCAATTAATGGGGCAAATGCCATGTAGTCTTAGATCCAGTTTCGGGTTTATTCGTCCAGTTTGGGCTGGGGTGAGTCGTCCGGAATTCTGACATGAACCTGAATAATACGGCGGCTGTCGGCCATTGCCACTTTAAACTGGTAACCATCAATGTCGATAGTTTCCCCGCGCGCGGGCAGATGACCAAAGGCCTGCATGACCAGCCCGCCAATGGTATCGACTTCTTCGTCGCTAAAGTGGGTTCCGAAAGCGTCGTTGAAGTCTTCAATCGGCGCCAGCGCGCGAATGGTCCAGGTGTGGCGGCTGAGCTGACGGAAGTCAATATCGTCTTCTTCGTCGTACTCATCTTCAATTTCACCAACGATCAGTTCAAGGATGTCCTCAATGGTCACCAGACCTGAGACACCGCCAAATTCGTCGATGACGATAGCCATATGATAACGCTGGGAGCGGAACTCTTTCAGCATGCGGTCAACCCGCTTGCTTTCAGGTACGACAACCGCCTGGCGTAACACTTTCTCCATGCTGAAGGCCTCGGCATCGCTGCGCATAAACGGCAGCAAATCTTTGGCCATCAGAATCCCTTCGATGTGATCTTTGTCTTCGCTAATCACCGGGAAACGCGAGTGGGCAGACTCGATAATGACATCGAGACATTCGTCCAGGGTCTGGTTGCGTTTCAGGGTAATCATCTGAGAGCGGGGGATCATGATGTCGCGCACGCGTTGGTCCGCAATATCCATCACCCCTTCGAGCATATCGCGCGTATCTTCATCGATAAGGTCGTTTTGCCCGGAATCACGGATCAGCTCCAACAGTTCGTCGCGGTTTTTGGGTTCACCGTGGAAAAGTTGGCTCAGTAACAGGGAAAAAAATCCCTTTTTGCTGTTTAAGGTGTCACTACTGTGTGAATTGTCGTCGCTCATGGCGTCGTATGGGTTCTCATGTTAGTTAATACAAAGCGCGTCATGCGTATACTCAGCTGTTGACGGCATGTTTTGCCTGATGGCGCTACGCTTATCAGGCCTACGAAAGGCATGAATGTAGGCCGGATAAGGCGCAAGCGCCGCCATCCGGCAAGCTACTATTCTGCAATCTTCTCGGCAATGTACGGATCCTCATAGCCCAGAGCAAGCATAATCTCTGTTTCGAGGGATTCCATCTCTTCCGCGTCATCGTCTTCAATATGGTCGTAGCCGAGTAAATGCAGGCTACCGTGCACCACCATGTGCGCCCAGTGGGCCTCAAGCGGTTTACCTTGTTCCTGCGCTTCTTTCTCGACAACCTGACGACAGATGATCAAATCGCCCAGCAGCGGCATCTCAATGCCCGGTGGAGCTTCAAACGGGAAAGAGAGCACGTTGGTGGATTTATCTTTCCCGCGATAGGTCAGGTTGAGCTCATGGCTTTCCGCGTCATCGACCAGACGAATGGTTACTTCAGACTCTTCCTGAAACTGCGGGATCACCGCATCCAGCCACCCCTGAAACTGACTTTCTGTGGGTAAACCGGATTCGTCTTCACATGCCAGCTGTAAATCGAGAATAACCTGACTCATTTTTGTTCCTGCTCCTGAGCTTCGCGCTTGCGTTCTGCAGCCTGCTCGGCTTTGCGTTTCTGTTCTGCTTCTTCCCAGGCTTCATACGCCGTGACGATACGGGCAACCACCGGATGGCGAACCACGTCTTCGCTATGGAAGAAATTAAAACTAATTTCGTCGACTTCAGCCAGCACTTCAATGGCATGACGCAGACCGGACTTGGTGCTGCGCGGCAGGTCAATCTGGGTGATATCGCCAGTGATAACCGCTTTGGAGTTAAAGCCGATACGGGTCAGGAACATTTTCATCTGTTCGATGGTAGTGTTCTGGCTCTCATCAAGAATGATGAACGCATCGTTTAACGTACGACCGCGCATATAGGCCAGCGGCGCAACTTCAATGACGTTACGTTCAATCAGCTTTTCAACCTTCTCAAAACCGAGCATTTCGAACAGCGCGTCATACAGCGGTCGTAAATAGGGATCGACTTTCTGGCTCAGGTCGCCCGGCAGGAAACCGAGTTTTTCACCCGCTTCTACTGCCGGACGGGTCAGCAGAATACGGCGGATCTCCTGACGCTCTAGCGCATCGACCGCAGCGGCAACCGCCAGATACGTTTTACCGGTACCTGCCGGGCCAACGCCGAAGGTGATGTCATGGTCAAGAATATTAGCGATATACTGCGCCTGGTTCGGCGTTCGCGGCTTAATGACCCCGCGCTTGGTTTTGATATTCACCGCTTTGCCAAATTCCGGCACGCTGTCTGCGCTCTGTTCAAGCACACGCGCTTCTTTAATCGCAAGGTGAATTTGTTCTGGCTCGATGTCCTGTGTCTGACCGCGCATTGGGGCCGTATCGACATACAGGCTGCGTAAAATATCTGCCGCCGCGGTGACACAAATTGGACGACCAGTCAGTTTGAAGTGGTTATCGCGGCGGTTAATTTCGATGCCGAGACGACGCTCCAGTTGTTTTATGTTGTCATCAAATGGACCGCAAAGGCTCAACAGACGGGCATTGTCTGCGGGTTCAAGGGTGATTTCGCGAGTGTCTATGTTCAAACTGTTCCTCTTATGCATGTCTCGCCGGACGCTGAACATTTACCGGCATCTAAGGAAATTATTCACGCCATGGGGGAAAGGCGCAAGCATTGCAATGAATATGGGGGTGATAGGGAAGATTACAAGGCCCGCCGGAGCAGTGAGCCTGGAAGTGTAGGCCCGATAAGCGTAGCGCCATCGGGCATTGTTTGCGTTTTTCAGCAGGATTAAGGCTGATAAATACCCACGCCCAGATCGTTTTCTTTGCGGGTACGCGCAATAACCGACTCAGGGGATTCTGCGATGCGCAGGCCCATTTCGTCTTCGGTACGCACCACTTTACCGCGCAGGGAGTTGGTCCAGACGTCGGTAATCTCAACATCAACAAACTTACCGACCATATCCGGGGTACCTTCAAAGTTCACCACGCGGTTATTTTCGGTACGACCAGACAGTTCCATCACGCTTTTACGTGACGTACCTTCGACCAGAATGCGTTGGGTCGTGCCGACCATACGACGGCTCCAGGCCATGGCTTGCTGGTTAATACGCTCCTGCAGAATATACAGGCGCTGTTTTTTCTCTTCTTCCGGTACGTCATCAACCATATCGGCGGCAGGAGTGCCAGGCCGCGCAGAGAAGATAAAGCTGTAACTCATGTCGAAATTGACATCAGCGATCAGCTTCATGGTCTGCTCGAAGTCCTGGGTGGTTTCACCCGGGAAGCCGACGATGAAGTCGGAGCTAATCTGGATATCCGGACGCGCTGCGCGCAGTTTACGGATGATTGCTTTGTATTCCAGCGCGGTATGAGTACGCCCCATCAGGTTCAGTACACGATCCGAACCGCTCTGTACCGGCAGGTGCAGGAAGCTCACCAGCTCCGGCGTATCGCGGTAAACTTCAACGATATCATCGGTGAACTCAATCGGATGACTGGTGGTGAAGCGGATACGGTCGATGCCGTCGATCGCCGCCACCAGACGCAGCAAGTCTGCGAATGAGCCGGTTGTGCCGTCGTAATTTTCACCGCGCCAGGCGTTAACGTTTTGTCCCAACAGATTGACTTCACGTACACCCTGCGCTGCAAGTTGGGCGATTTCAAACAGGATGTCGTCAGCCGGACGGCTGACTTCTTCACCACGGGTGTAGGGCACCACACAGTAAGTACAGTATTTATTACAGCCTTCCATGATGGATACAAACGCACTTGGCCCTTCAGCACGCGGCTCCGGCAGACGGTCGAATTTTTCGATTTCCGGGAAACTGATATCAACCACCGCGCTACGCTTAACGCTTCCGCGAACCTTGTTGATCATCTCCGGCAGACGGTGCAGGGTTTGCGGCCCAAAAATAATATCGACGTAATGTGCGCGTTGACGAATGTGATCGCCTTCCTGAGAGGCAACACAGCCACCCACGCCGATAATCAGATCCGGATTCTTCTCTTTTAACAGCTTCCAGCGACCTAATTGATGGAAGACTTTTTCCTGAGCCTTCTCGCGGATTGAGCAGGTATTCAGCAGCAGCACATCCGCTTCTTCCGCCACGTCGGTCAGTTGATACCCGTGAGTGGCATCCAGCAGATCGGCCATCTTCGATGAATCGTATTCGTTCATCTGACAGCCCCAGGTTTTAATATGGAGTTTTTTGGTCATCGACTTGCTCTTGCGAAATTGTGGCTGAAATGCAGGGCGCATAGTGTACTGCTTTGGCGCGGTTGTGACCAGTATGACGGATGTCAGCCTCAAGGGGTAAAAAATCCTGTAAACTTACACAATACATGTAACAGGATGATTGACCATGACAAATCAACCAACGGAAATTGCCATTGTCGGCGGGGGGATGGTCGGCGGCGCGCTGGCGCTGGGACTGGCGCAGCACGGATTTACGGTAACGGTTATCGAGCATGCCGTGCCCGCGCCGTTTGTGGCTGACGGACAGCCGGATGTCAGAATTTCGGCCATCAGTTCCGCCTCGGTATCGCTGCTTAAAGGGCTGGGCGTCTGGGATACGGTGCAGGGGATGCGCAGCCATCCTTATCGTCGGCTGGAGACGTGGGAATGGGAAAATGCCCATGTGGTGTTTGATGCTGCGGAGCTTAAGCTGCCGTTGTTGGGTTACATGGTGGAGAATACCGTCCTGCAACAAGCGCTCTGGCAGGCGCTGGAAGCTCATCCTAAAGTGACGTTGCGCGTGCCCACCTCGCTGATTTCTTTACATCGACATAATGACCGGCATGAGCTTGAGCTGGCTGGTGGTGAAAAAATCAATGCGAAGCTGGTGATCGGTGCTGATGGTGCCAACTCTCAGGTACGCAAAATGGCCGGGATTGGCATCCATGCCTGGCAATACGCGCAATCTTGTATGTTGATAACTGTCCAGTGTGAAAACGCACCTGGAGACAGCACCTGGCAGCAGTTTACCCCTGACGGTCCGCGCGCGTTTTTACCGCTGTTCGATAACTGGGCCTCGCTGGTGTGGTACGACTCACCGGCACGCATCCGCCAGCTGCAAGGTCTGAACATGCCCCAACTACAGATGGAGATCGCCAAACATTTCCCATCGCGACTGGGTAACGTGCTGCCTGTGGCTGCAGGCGCATTTCCGCTTACACGTCGTCATGCGTTGCAGTATGTCCAGCCGGGGCTGGCGCTGGTCGGTGATGCCGCACATACCATTCATCCATTGGCGGGGCAGGGCGTAAATCTGGGATTTCGCGATGTGGATGCGCTGATTGACGTGCTGGTGAATGCCCGCAGCTACGGTGAGTCCTGGACCAGTCAACCAGTGCTGAAACGTTATCAGAATCGTCGTATGACTGACAATTTCATCATGCAGAGTGGCATGGATTTGTTCTACGCCGGGTTCAGTAATAATCTGCAACCGCTGCGCATCATACGTAACTTAGGACTTATGGCCGCGGAGCGCGCCGGTGTGCTGAAGCGTCAGGCGCTGAAGTATGCGTTAGGGTTGTAGCCCGGGTGGGGCCTGATGGCGTGACGCTTATCAGGCCTGCAAGTCATGTAGGCCGGGTAAAGCTTGCCGTCTCCCGGTGTTAGAAAAGCAAAAAGCTCGCCGAAGCGAGCTTTTTTAATATGGCTGGGGTACGAGGATTCGAACCTCGGAATGCTGGTATCAGAAACCAGAGCCTTACCGCTTGGCGATACCCCAACGGGTGCACCCACAGAGTGGACGACTTTTTGAAATTGGCTGGGGTACGAGGATTCGAACCTCGGAATGCTGGTATCAGAAACCAGAGCCTTACCGCTTGGCGATACCCCAACAATTTTTTGGATTTACCGAACGAGTCGATACGTCCTTAATATGGTGGCTACGACGGGATTCGAACCTGTGACCCCATCATTATGAGTGATGTGCTCTAACCAACTGAGCTACGTAGCCTGATACTATCATATTCTTCGATGGCTGGGGTACCTGGATTCGAACCAGGGAATGCCGGTATCAAAAACCGGTGCCTTACCGCTTGGCGATACCCCAATGACCGTCGCGGTGAACCGCTATATCGAAGAAAAGTGGCTGGGGTACCTGGATTCGAACCAGGGAATGCCGGTATCAAAAACCGGTGCCTTACCGCTTGGCGATACCCCATCCGTGCAACGCTTACGGGTGAATGGTGCGGGAGGCGAGACTTGAACTCGCACACCTTGCGGCGCCAGAACCTAAATCTGGTGCGTCTACCAATTTCGCCACTCCCGCAAAAAAGATGGTGGCTACGACGGGATTCGAACCTGTGACCCCATCATTATGAGTGATGTGCTCTAACCAGCTGAGCTACGTAGCCATCTTTTTTTCGCGTAACCTTATCGGCGTTGCGGGGCGCATTATGCGTATTGAGCCTTGAAGCGTCAACCCCTTTTTCATTGAAAATAGCTGGAATGTGACTGTTTGGTTAGGTTGCGAACAGCATGACGCAATATTCGGCAATTATTAGTTATTAATTGTTTTTTTGCACAGAAAACGGACATAAAAAAAGAGCCCCGCAGGGCCCTTTTCTAAGGATTAACTTATTTATAAGCGGACTGGTGTACGCCAACCGCACGACCAGATGGATCGTTCATGGTTTTGAACGCTTCATCCCATTCAATGGCTTTTGCTGAAGAACAGGCAACAGAAGGGCCACCTGGAACACATTCCGCCGCGCTGGCAACCGGGAACAACTCTTCGAAAATTTCGCGATACAAATACGCTTCTTTAGATGATGGCGTGTTGTACGGGAAACGGAAGCTGGCGGTTTCCAGTTGTTGGTCAGAAACTTGTTCAGCAGCGACTTCTTTCAGCGTGTCAATCCAGCTGTAACCGACACCGTCAGAGAACTGCTCTTTCTGACGCCATGCGACGCTCGCTGGCAGGTAGGATTCAAAACATTCGCGCAGAACATGTTTTTCCATTTTGCCGTTGCCACACATTTTATCCTGCGGGTTGATGCGCATTGCCACATCAAGGAATTTCTTATCCAGGAAGGGCACGCGAGCCTCCACGCCCCAGGCTGACATGGCTTTGTTGGCGCGAGCGCAGTCGAACATATGCAGCGCCTGTAGCTTGCGCACGGTCTCTTCATGCAGCTCTTTTGCATCTGGCGCTTTGTGGAAATAAAGATAGCCGCCAAACACTTCGTCCGAACCTTCGCCCGACAGCACCATTTTAATGCCCATCGCTTTAATTTTGCGCGACATTAAGTACATTGGCGTCGAGGCGCGAATGGTTGTGACATCGTAAGTTTCGATGTGATAAATCACGTCGCGGATAGCATCCAGACCTTCCTGAACGGTGAAGTGGATCTCGTGGTGCACGGTACCCAAATGGTTTGCCACTTCTTGTGCGGCTTTCAGATCCGGTGCGCCTTCGAGGCCAACCGCGAAAGAGTGCAGTTGCGGCCACCAGGCTTCGCTACGTTCCTGATCTTCAACACGACGCGCGGCGTATTTTTTGGTGATTGCGGAAATGACCGAAGAATCCAGACCGCCGGACAGCAATACACCGTAAGGAACATCTGACATCAGGTGGCTTTTCACCGCATCTTCCAGCGCCTGACGCAGCTCGTTTTTATCGGTAACGTTGTCTTTTACCGCATCGTATTCAAACCAGTCGCGCTGGTAGTACTGACGAATTTCGCCGTCTTTACTCCACAAATAGCTACCGGCCGGGAATTCTTTGATCGTGCGGCATACAGGAACCAGCGCTTTCATTTCAGACGCGACGTAGAAGTTACCGTGCTCGTCGTAACCCATATACAGCGGGATGATCCCGATATGGTCGCGGCCGATCAGATAAGCGTCCTGCTCGCTGTCGTACAGGGCAAAAGCGAACATGCCTTGCAGGTCATCCAGGAACTCTGGGCCTTTTTCCTGATACAGCGCGAGGATAACTTCACAGTCGGAACCGGTCTGGAACTGATAGCGATCGCCGTATTCAGCGCGCAGCGCCTGGTGGTTATAAATTTCACCGTTAACCGCCAGGATATGCGTTTTCTTCACGTTGTACAGCGGCTGAGCACCGGCGTTGACGTCGACGATGGACAGACGTTCGTGTGCCAGAATGGCGTTATCACTGGCGTAAATACCCGACCAGTCCGGGCCGCGATGGCGCATCAGACGGGACAATTCCAGAGCCTTTTTACGCAGTTCAACTGCGTCTGTTTTAATATCGAATACGCCAAAAATAGAACACATAACCTTCTCCGTTAACCTGTTGCGTGATGCTTTTTATGTTTGCTTGATAAAGAAAATGCCGCAAAGCGGGAGAGGGCGCAAGCGAATTACGGGGCAGAAAATAAAAAACGCAATGGTCATTGTGGATTGGTGAAAAAAGATTATGTAATGAACGTTGTTATTGATGAATCAGCAATGAAATGGTGATTTTATTGAATGGATAAGATTCTGTAGGCTGGATAAGGCGTTTAGGCCGCCATCCGGCAATAACGCTGTAGAATTGCCGGATGGTGACGCGAGTGCGTCTTATCCGGCCTGGGGATTAAATCACATCAATCTCTGCAACGGAGGGGTAGATCCAGCTTGGTCTGAATGGCATGTTGTCAATATCGTCAAGCTTGGATACGCCAGACAGTACCAGGATAGTTTCCAGACCCGCCTGGAAGCCCGCCAGAATATCGGTGCGCAGGTTGTCGCCAACGATAACCGTCTCTTCCGAGTGTGCCTGCATTTTGTTGAGCGCTGCGCGAATAATCCACGGGCTGGGTTTCCCCACATAAAACGGCTTACGGCCAGAGATTTTTTCGATACCGGCGCACAGCGCGCCGCAGGCAGGATAAAAGCCGCGACCGTGCGTATCCGGATTTGTGGCGATGAAACGCGCGCCGTTAGCCACAAAATAGGCTGCTTTATGCATCATGTCCCAGTTATAGGAACGCGTTTCGCCAACAATCACAAAATCCGGGTTCACGTCGGTAATGGTAAATCCGGCTTTATACAGTTCGTGAATTAACGCCCCTTCACCTACCACATAGGCCTTTTTTCCTTCCTGGCGACGAAGAAAATCAGCGGTAGCCATCGCAGAAGTATAAAAGACGCTATCAGGGACATTCACTCCCGCGGTGGCGAAGCGGTTGGCCAGATCTTGCCCGGTCTGTGAAGGGTAGTTAGTCAGCAAAACGAGCGGCAGACCTTTTTCCAGGATCCCAGTCAGAAATTCTGCCGCACCCGGAACGGCAACATTGTCGTGCATCAGCACGCCGTCGATATCACAAATTACATTCTTAATGGCCATGGACAATCCGACATTAAAAAAAGAAGGCATTACTATACACAAAATACACTACATCATTCGAGTTGCATCAAGGCGGCAAGTCTGCGAACCCCTGGCGCTTACTGAAGTAAGTGACCGGGGGGAGCAGATGCAGCTAACGCAGAGGCAGCCTGAAGGATGACGTGTATTAGCTTTCCAGCAAACGTTGCAGCAAAGTCCCGTTGAGCATCGCGCGCTTCACCAGCGCAAAGGCGCCAATGGCGGAACGATGATCCAGCGTGGAACGAACCACAGGTAAATTGTGGCGAAACGCCTTCAACGCCTGGGTGTTGATACAGCTTTCTATGGCAGGCAGCAGCACTTTATCCGCCTCGGTAATTTCGCCCGCAATGACGATTTTTTGCGGATTAAACAGGTTGATGGCGATAGCAATGGTTTTACCCAGATGGCGACCAACGTGCTCGATGACTTCTGCTGCCAGATTATCGCCCTTATTCGCTGCCCTGCAGATGGCTTTGATACTGCAGTCATCCAGCGTGAGCCGGCTTGGATAGCCCTGTTTTAGCAAGTTTTGTACGCGGTGTTCGATAGAGGCATTGGCCGCAATGGTTTCCAGACAGCCGAAATTACCGCAGTGACAGCGCTCACCCAGCGGTTCTACCTGAATATGACCAATCTCACCCACGTTGCCATTGCGGCCGATAAAAATGCGGCCATTGGAAATAATTCCCGCGCCGGTTCCGCGGTGAACACGCACCAAAATGGAGTCTTCGCAATCCTGACTTGCCCCGAAATAGTGCTCGGCAAGCGCCAGGCTGCGAATATCATGACCGACAAAGCAGGTGACCTTAAAGCGTTTTTCAAGTGCTTCGACCAGACCCCAGTTTTCAACCTGAATGTGTGGCATATAGCGGATAACGCCGCTTTCAGGATCGACCAGGCCAGGCAGGATGACGGAAATCGCAATCAGCTCGCGGATTTTCCGCTGGCAGCTCTCAATAAAGGTGGCAATCGTGTTGAGCAGCGCATATTCCAGCGTTTCCTGGGTGCGCTCCGGGAGAGGGTAATGCTCTTCGGCGACCACTTTACTGCTCATATCATAGAGCGTCAGCGTCGTGTCGTGGCGACCCAGGCGTACGCCAATGGCGTGGAAATTACGGGTTTCGGTGACGATAGAGATGGCGCGGCGGCCCCCGGTGGAGGCCTGCTGATCGACTTCTTTGATCAGCCCGCGTTCAATCAACTGACGCGTAATTTTGGTTACGCTGGCGGGGGCAAGCTGGCTTTGTTCGGCAATTTGAATTCGCGAGATTGGCCCATGCTGGTCAATCAGGCGATAAACTGCCGCGCTGTTAAGCTGTTTTACGAGATCAACATTACCTATTTGAGCTTGTCCGCCTGGTGTCATTCTTTCTCTTACTCAGTAACGACCTCGTTGCCATTAACGATGGTCTTGATAATTTTAAAGTCGTGCGTGAACGCGGTCAGGTTGGCTACTTTGCCTGGCGCGATACTGCCGAGTTGTTTGTCGACGCCAATGGCGCGAGCAGGGTAGAGCGTTGCCATACGCAGGACTTCGTCCAGTGCGATACCGCAATGTTCAACCAGATTACGTACACCTTCGATCATGGTTAATGATGAACCGCTCAGCGTGCCGTTCTCATCAACACACAGTCCATTGCGGTAGTATATTGTTTTACCAGCGAAAATGAACTGCTCAATGTTTGCCCCCGCCGGCGCGGTTGCGTCGGTGACCAGGCACAGCTTGTCGCCTTTCAGGCGTTTGGCATTGCGGATGTTGGCATAGTCAACATGCATGCCATCGGCGATGATACCGCAATAAATATCGGCCTCATCCAGAATCGCGCCTGCCAGACCTGGTTCGCGACCGGTAATATAAGGCATCGCGTTGAACAGATGTGTTGCAAAGGAAATGCCTGCACGGAAACCGATTTTTGCTTCCTTCAGCGTCGCGTTAGAGTGGCCCGCAGACACCACGATACCTGCATTCACCAGTTGGGTGATCACTTCGACAGGAACCATTTCAGGCGCCAGCGTCACTTTGGTGATTACATCCGCATTATCGCACAGGAAATTGACCAGCGCAGCGTCTGGCTGGCGGACAAAGCCTGGATTATGCGTACCTTTTTTCACCAGATTCAGCCACGGACCTTCAAGATGTAGTCCTAATGCCTGATTTGGATGCTTAGCGAGGTATTCACGCATAACGCGAATGCCCTGCTTCATCAGGTCATCGCTGGTGGTGATTAGCGTTGGCAGATAGTTGGTGCAGCCCGATTTTTCATTGGCTTTCTGCATGATTTCCAGCGTCTCAACGGTAACGGCCTCAGCCGTATCGTTAAACTGTACACCGCCACAGCCGTTTAACTGCACATCAATAAAACCGGGGGAGACAATGGCCCCATTCAGCGAGCGCTGTTCAATCCCTGACGGCAATTCAGACAGTGGGCAAACGCTATCGATTAGGCCATTGGCGACAACAATCGCATGGTCATCAAGAATTTCGTGACCGGTAAAAATCCGGCCCTGGGTTAAAGCATACATTCCGACCCCCGATTTCAAAAAAATGCCGCCCTGCACGTTTTCGGCTGGGCGGAGACATCATTACAGACCTTTAATATTTTCCGCTTCTAACTCGTTAAAGTATTTCAGCGTCTTCACTTTCAGTTCCATAGTGGAAGGCTCATCGCAGACCACAACCGCTTTCGGATGCAGTTGCAGACAGCTGATAGTCCACATGTGGTTAACGTTACCTTCAACAGCCGCCTGCAGCGCCTGGGCTTTCTGGTGACCCAGCACCAGGATCATTACTTCTTCAGCATCCAACAGGGTGCCCACGCCTACGGTCAGTGCATATTTAGGCACCTGGCTTACGTCGCCGTCAAAGAAGCGTGAGTTTGCTACGCGGGTGTCGTGGGTCAGCGTTTTGATACGAGTACGGGAAGCTAAAGAAGAAGCGGGTTCGTTGAACGCAATGTGTCCATCGTTACCAACGCCGCCCATAAACAGATGGATTTTACCGTAAGAACGGATTTTCTCTTCATACTGACGGCATTCTGCATCAATATCCGGCGCGTTACCATTGAGCAGGTTGATGTTTTCTGCTGGAATATCAACATGATCAAAGAAGTTACGGTGCATAAAGCTGTGATAGCTTTCCGGATGCTCTTTCGGCAGACCAACATATTCGTCCATGTTGAAAGTGACAACATGTTTGAAGCTCACCTGGCCCGCTTTGTGCATTTCGACTAATGCTTTATAGGCAGTCAGCGGAGTGCCGCCAGTCGGCAGGCCCAGAACGAACGGACGATCTGCCGTTGGTTTGAACGCGTTAATACGGTTAACGATATGGCGAGCAGCCCATTTGCCGACTTGTTCAGCGGTATTCAGGGGGATCAGTCTCATTCTTCACCTCAAAAGTAAATGTAAGCAGTTGGCGGATTGAGTCTCTGTGCAGTATTAAGCGTAACCTGGTTTTGCATCGGTAAGGATCAATCCGTTTCGATTTTTTGAATGATAAAATAAGTTTTCGTAGTTAGCCAGTGCAAGGGAGGGTTAATAACGATATTTGGTGATTGTAATCACAAAAAACACGCTTTTAATTTGCGATACGAATTAATTTTTCACACACTCTGAATGTAGATGAATGGTTAATGTTGTTGTTCCAAAATCTCTTGCTGTTGCAGTCAGGAATGGTCGCACAATAAAAATATGGCTTCAAAGGAGCCTAATCGGGGTCTCGTAGGGGGAATAAAATGAATATTTTAGGTTTTTTCCAGCGGCTGGGTAGGGCGTTACAGCTCCCCATCGCGGTGCTGCCAGTCGCGGCACTGTTGCTGCGATTTGGCCAACCAGATTTACTGAATGTACCCTTCATCGCGCAAGCGGGTGGGGCTATCTTTGATAACCTCGCGTTAATATTTGCGATCGGTGTTGCTTCCAGCTGGTCAAAAGACAGCGCAGGTGCAGCAGCGCTGGCAGGTGCGGTCGGTTATTTCATATTGACCAAAGCAATGGTTACCATTAACCCTGCAATCAATATGGGCGTGCTGGCTGGTATCATCACCGGTCTGGTCGGCGGTGCCGTGTATAACCGCTGGTCTGGCATCAAACTGCCTGATTTCCTGAGCTTCTTCGGCGGCAAACGTTTTGTACCCATCGCCACGGGCTTCTTCTGTTTGATACTGGCTGCTATCTTCGGCTACGTGTGGCCGCCGGTGCAGAACGCCATCCATGCGGGTGGTGAGTGGATCGTGGGCGCTGGCGCGCTGGGCTCTGGTATTTTTGGCTTCATCAACCGTCTGCTGATCCCAACCGGCCTGCATCAGGTGCTGAACACTATCGCCTGGTTCCAGATTGGCGAATTCACTAACGCTGCAGGTACCGTATTCCACGGTGATATTAACCGCTTCTACGCGGGTGACGGCACTGCGGGTATGTTCATGTCTGGCTTCTTCCCGATCATGATGTTTGGTCTGCCGGGTGCGGCACTGGCGATGTACTTCGCCGCGCCGAAAGCGCGTCGTCCGATGGTCGGCGGCATGCTGCTGTCCGTTGCTATCACCGCATTCCTGACCGGTGTTACCGAGCCGCTGGAATTCCTGTTTATGTTCCTGGCTCCGTTGCTGTACCTCCTGCACGCCGTTCTGACGGGTATCAGTCTGTTCGTTGCGACGCTGTTGGGGATCCATGCGGGCTTCTCCTTCTCCGCAGGTGCTATCGACTACGTGTTGATGTACAACCTGCCGGCTGCAAGTAAGAACGTCTGGATGCTGGTCGCCATGGGTCTGGTGTTCTTCGTTATCTACTTCATCCTGTTCAGCGCGGTTATTCGTATGTTTAACCTGAAAACGCCGGGCCGCGAAGATAAAGAAGACGAGATTGTTACTGACGAAGCGAACAGCAATACCGAAGAAGGTTTAGCTCAACTGGCAACCAACTACATTGCAGCGGTTGGCGGTACGGATAACCTGAAAGCGATTGATGCCTGTATCACCCGTCTGCGTTTGACCGTTGGCGATTCTGCCCGCGTCAATGATGCGATGTGCAAACGCTTAGGCGCGTCGGGTGTGGTTAAGCTGAACAAACAAACTATTCAGGTCATCGTGGGTGCGAAAGCTGAATCTATCGGCGACGAAATGAAGAAAGTTGTCGCACGCGGCCCGGTTGCGGCAGCGTCTACTGACAAAGCCCCGACAGCGGCTGCCCCGGTTGCAAAACCGCAGGCGGTAGCGAATGCAGCCACCATTGAAGCGCTGGTTTCTCCGATTACCGGTGATGTGGTTGCACTGGAGCAGGTGCCTGATGAAGCATTCGCCAGCAAAGCTGTAGGTGACGGCGTGGCGGTAAAACCAACGGATAAAATCGTGGTTTCTCCGGCAGCGGGTACTATTGTGAAAATCTTCAACACCAACCATGCGTTCTGTCTGGAAACGGAAAAAGGCGCGGAAATCGTGGTCCATATGGGTATCGATACCGTGGCGCTGGAAGGTAAAGGCTTTAAACGTCTGGTTGAAGAAGGTGCGGTTGTTGCAGCAGGTCAGCCGATTCTGGAAATGGATCTGGAATACCTGAACGCCAACGCACGTTCCATGATTAGTCCGGTTGTTTGCAGCAATAGCGATGATTTCGGTGGTCTGGTTGTTAAAGCCGAAGGTCATGTGGTTGCCGGTCAAACACCACTGTACGAGATTAAAGGTAAATAACTGCTCCTGAGTAAAGTGAGTTAAGTGCCTTAAGCGGCGGGGGATAGTCCTCCGCCGCTTTTTTTTGCAGCAAATGCCCTCATATATCCTGTTGAAACACCTTTTTTGTGCAACTAATAGTTGTCTCCTGACGTCGCTTATAAGATCATGTTCCGTTATACGTTGTTTACGCTTTGAGGAATCCACGATGAGTGAGGCTGAAGCCCGCCCGAGTAACTTTATTCGTCAGATCATCGATGAAGATCTGGCCAGTGGTAAGCACACCACTATCCATACACGTTTTCCGCCGGAGCCAAATGGCTATCTGCACATTGGCCACGCGAAATCCATTTGTCTGAACTTTGGCATTGCGCAAGATTACCAGGGCCAGTGCAACCTGCGTTTTGATGACACCAACCCGGTAAAAGAAGATATCGAGTACGTTGAGTCGATTAAAAACGACGTTGAATGGTTAGGTTTCCACTGGACTGGCGACATTCGCTACTCTTCGGATTACTTCGATCAGCTTCACGCCTATGCGGTAGAGCTTATTAATAAAGGCCTGGCGTACGTTGACGAACTGTCAGCGGAAGAAATTCGCGAATACCGTGGCACGTTGACTCAGCCGGGTAAAAACAGCCCGTTCCGCGATCGCAGCGTTGAAGAAAACCTCGTGCTGTTTGAAAAAATGCGTACCGGTGGTTTTGAAGAAGGTAAAGCCTGCCTGCGTGCGAAAATCGATATGGCTTCGCCGTTTATCGTGATGCGCGATCCGGTGCTGTACCGTATTAAGTTCGCTGAACACCACCAGACAGGCAACAAGTGGTGCATCTACCCGATGTACGACTTTACCCACTGCATCAGCGATGCGCTGGAAGGCATCACGCATTCCCTGTGTACGCTGGAGTTCCAGGATAACCGTCGTCTGTATGACTGGGTGCTGGACAACATCACCATTCCGGTTCACCCGCGCCAGTACGAGTTCTCGCGCCTGAATCTGGAATACACCGTGATGTCCAAGCGTAAGCTGAACCTGCTGGTAACCGACAAGCACGTTGAAGGCTGGGACGATCCGCGCATGCCGACTATCTCGGGTCTGCGCCGTCGCGGTTACACGGCTGCTGCAATTCGTGAGTTCTGCAAACGTATTGGCGTGACCAAGCAGGACAACACCATTGAGATCGCTTCTCTGGAATCCTGCATCCGTGAAGATCTGAACGAAAACGCCCCGCGCGCGATGGCAGTTATCGATCCGGTGAAACTGATTATCGAAAACTACCCGCAGGGCGAAAGCGAACTGGTCACCATGCCTAACCATCCGAACAAACCGGAAATGGGCAGCCGTGAAGTGCCGTTTAGCGGTGAAATCTGGATCGACAGGGCAGACTTCCGCGAAGAAGCGAACAAGCAGTACAAGCGTCTGGTGATGGGCAAAGAAGTGCGTCTGCGTAATGCTTACGTGATCAAAGCTGAACGTGTCGAGAAAGATGCACAAGGGAATATCACCACCATTTTCTGCACCTATGATGCCGATACCCTGAGCAAAGATCCGGCCGATGGTCGTAAAGTTAAAGGCGTTATTCACTGGGTGAGCGCGTCCCATGCGCTGCCGATTGAAATCCGTCTTTACGATCGCCTGTTTAGCGTACCAAACCCTGGCGCGGCGGAAGACTTCCTGTCCGTCATTAACCCAGAGTCGCTGGTGATTAAGCACGGTTACGGTGAGCCGTCGCTGCAGGCTGCGGTTGCAGGCAAAGCGTTCCAGTTCGAGCGTGAAGGGTACTTCTGCCTCGACAGCCGCTATGCAACAGCAGACAAGCTGGTGTTTAACCGCACCGTTGGTCTGCGCGACACGTGGGCTAAAGTCGGCGAATAAGTCGCTACGCATCCAGTCTAAACGCCGCATTCATGCGGCGTTTTTTTCGCAAAAAAACCGTACGCCAGGCTCCGTTTGCGGAGCGAATTAATTACATGTCTGTAATAATGGAATGGCTGAATATTTTTACGTTTAAATAACCTACCTCAATATGAAATAGGCTGAAACCGATTTCATCCTCATGGAAAACAAGCAATTTTTTCAATTTTTCAACGCTTTTTTATCTGTCGATGAAAATGTAACAGAAAGCAATCAAATATGTGCGGTTGCTCATACTATTACATACTCGTTACAGAAAGAGATTGATAATTCGCGTCGCGAAAAATAGTCTATTCATTGTAGTCAATGAGGTTTTCTCAGTGCTACTTTTTTTAATTTTTGCTTTTTCGCTGTCCGCTTTTATCGGCAGCATTTTATACGTCAAAGAGGATTAACATATGCGTACGTTTAGTGGCAAACGTAGTACGCTGGCGCTGGCTATCGCCGGTATCACAGCAATGTCGGGTTTTGTTGTCGCTCCCCAGGTTCACGCCGAAGGTTTTATTGATGACTCGACCTTAACCGGCGGCATCTATTACTGGCAGCGTGAGCGTGACCGTAAAGATGTGACCGATCACGACAAATACAAAACCAACCTTTCTCACTCCACCTGGAACGCTAACCTCGACTTCCAGTCCGGTTATGCGGCCGATATGTTTGGTATTGATATCGCAGCATTCACTGCTATTGAAATGAACGAAAGTAGCGAAAGCGGCCATCCAAACGAAATCGCATTCTCTTCAAAAAATAAAGGCTATGACGAAGATTACTCCGGCGATAAGAGCGGGATTAGCCTGTATAAAGCGGCAGCCAAATTCAAATTTGGCCCAACCTGGGCACGCGCGGGTTATATTCAGCCGACCGGACAAACTCTGCTGGCACCACACTGGAGCTTTATGCCTGGTACCTATCAGGGTGCTGAAGCCGGTGCCAACTTCGATTATGGCGATGCGGGTGCGCTGAGCTTCTCCTATATGTGGGCTAACGAATATAAAGCGCCGTGGCACACCGAAGTCGATAAATTCTATCAGGCTGATAAAAAGACCAGCGTTGATTACCTGCATTCAATCGGCGCGAAATATGACTTCAAAAATAACCTGTTGCTGGAAGCGGCATTTGGTCAGTCTGAAGGCTACGTCGATCAGTACTTCGCCAAAGCCAGCTACAAATTCGATTTAGGCGGTAACCCGTTTACTACCAGCTATCAATTCTACGGCGCACGTGACAAAGTTGACGATCGCACCGTGAACGATATTTATGACGGCACGGCCTGGCTGCAGGCGCTGACCTTCGGTTATAAAGTAGCGGAAGTGGTTGATCTGCGACTGGAAGGGACCTGGGTTAAAGCTGACGGGCAGCAGGGCTACTTCCTGCAGCGTATGACCCCGACCTATGCGTCTTCAAACGGTCGTCTGGACGTTTGGTGGGATAACCGCTCTGACTTCAACGCCAACGGCGAAAAGGCCGTGTTCTTCGGCGCGATGTATGACCTGAAGAACTGGAACCTGCCTGGCTGGGCTGTGGGGGCATCATACGTTTACGCGTGGGATGCTAAACCGGCTACCTGGCAGCTCAACCCGGATGCGTACTACGACAAAAATCGTACTATCGAAGAGTCGTCTTACAGCCTGGATGCGGTCTATACCCTGCAGGACGGCCGTGCGAAGGGCACTATGTTTAAACTGCACTTCACCCAGTACGACAACCATTCAGATATTCCGAGCTGGGGCGGTGGTTACGGCAACATCTTCCAGGATGAGCGCGACGTGAAATTCATCGTTATTGCGCCGTTCACCATCTTCTAATGCCGACAGCGGCAGGCCGCAAGCCTGCCGTTTTGTTGAGGAGCGTGTTATGAAAAAGCTGATACTCATCGCCGTCATGGCATCAGGGCTGGTTGCTTGCGCGCAATCACCCGCGCCGAAAGAAGATAGCCGTCTTAAAGAAGCCTATAGCGCGTGTATCAATACCGCGCAGGGCTCGCCGGAGAAAATCGAAGCCTGCCAAAGCGTGTTGAATGTGCTGAAGAAAGAAAAACAGCACCAGCAGTTTGCGAATGAAGAAAGCGTGCGCGTACTGGATTACCAACAGTGTATCCAGGCAACGCGTACGGGTAACGATCAATCCGTTAAGGCCGATTGTGATAAGGTCTGGCAGGAAATTCGCAGTAATAATACGGCGAAATAAAACGTGGTATGAACAACAACGGGCGGAGAGATTTCTTCGCCCGTTTGCATTTTAGCGTCGTTTTTCAATTGCCCACTTGAGTAATGCCGCACAACGGTAAAATCCATGGGCAAATTTTCCGTAAGGAATGGTCAGAAAGAGCGCCATGACCACGCCGAGGTGAATGGCGAGCAAAATAGCCATCCATGACGTGTCTCTTCCCGCCAGCAGCGCTAAACCGGTCAGACTGGTCAGCAGCAGCAGTAAAATAAAACCGCGATCCATTGGCTTTTGCCGTGCGTCGCCATGTAGCGGTGAGCGCTTAATGTTCAGCCATAACAAACCAGCCGGGCCGACAACCAGGCCAATGCCACCCAACGTGCCCAGCATGACCGGAGCGCTGAAGAACGGATAGGGTGCTTCTATACCTGCGAAATAGTGATAGCCCGTCGCCACCACGGTGGCGGCAAAGCAGAGCATAAAACCGTAGAAGGTGAAGTGATGGAAGCGGCGGCGCATCAGGGTGAAGGCATCATCCGCTTCGTTACACCCTTTACCGTGCCCACCATCGAGATACTTTAGTGTCAGCGCATTGTGTGAGGCTTCAGCAATTTCGACGGAACGCGGCATCCCCGGAGAAATCTCGCGCCAGAAGCGGATAACGCCCGCCATCAGCAGACCTATCGCCAGAATAAATACCGAACCAAACATCCAGGCCAGCAGGTTATGCGGGAAAATTTGGTAGAAATCTCCGGCCAGCGGAGGATGGAGTAACGAGCCTTTTAACCCCATGGCGAGCAGTAAAAACAGGAGCAGACCGAAAACCAGCGACAGCGTTACGGTCATGCCAGCCCGGCGATAAAGCGCGCCAAAGGCGGCGGGTTGCGTATAGTGTTGATAGGTTTCCAGCCGGACTTCCGCCATCGCCTTCGGCACGTTGATGGCAAACTCATGGGGCGGTGCGTATTGACACGCGTGCAGGCAGGCGCCGCAGTTATGGCACAGGTTCGCCAGATAGTTGATATCCGCTTTACCGAATTCCAGACGCTGAGTCATCGCCGGGAACACGGCGCAAAAACCCTCGCAATAGCGACAGGCGTTGCAGACTTGCATCACACGCTCAACTTCTGCTTCCGGCTCGGTAAGCATTTTCGCTTCAATAATTAATTGCTCAAGCTGTTTCATGATGAGCCTCCTCACGCGCTGCCAGTGCGGCTTCTTTTCCGGCAATGCGGCCAAAAGTGGTGCCGATCGACATGCCTACGCCTGCGGTGTAGCCTTTTCCCAGCACGTTGCCCGCCATCATCTCTCCGGCGACGAACAGATTGCGACTTGGAAGCCCGGCAAAATGCACCGCGGCGTGTTCATTCACCTTTAACCCCAGGTAGGTGAAGGTGATCCCCGGACGTAAGGCATAGCCATAGTAAGGTGGCGTATCCAGCGGTCGCGCCCAATGTGTTTTTGCCGGTGTCAGATTTTGTGTTGCACAGTTATCCAGAGTGGTGTGGTCAAAGCGGCCTGGCCGGCAGGCGCTGTTGTACTGCATGACAGTATGGGTAAAGCGCTCAGTATCCAGCCCCAACTGGCGTGCCAGCTCTGCTAACGTCTTGGCCTGTGCACCAGGAAAAACCGGGGGCATGAAGTGACCGATCGCTTTACTGTCGATAATGGAGTAACCAATTTGTCCGGGCTGGTGGGCGACCAGACGTCCCCAGATGGCGTAGCGTTTGGGCCAGAAATCCTCTCCTTCATCATAAAATCGTTCTGCATCGCGGTTCACTACGATGCCCAGAGAGACACAGTCCACGCGGGTGCAAATTCCGCCGTCATATAATGGTGCTCTGGCGTCAATGGCTACACAGTGTGACTGGGAGGGGGCGCCGATGATGTCTGCCCCTGCGTCGATCATAAATTTGAGCAATACCCCCTGATTAAAGCGCGTGCCGCGAATCAGGAAGTTATCCGCAGGCCACTCGCCGCGGTCATTTTCCCCCCAGGCTTCACGCAGCCATTCGCGGTTTGATTCAAACCCGCCAGCGGCAAGCACGCAGGATTTCGCTGTAATACGCTCTTTGCCCGCCAGCGCCGCCACGAACTCGCCGTTATGCAGTTCAAGTGCCTGTACCGGGGTGTTATAGCGGATTTGCACGCCTAACTTTTCTGCGCTGCGATAATAGGCATTCACGAGGGCTTTCCCGCCGCCCATAAAAAAGGCGTTGGTTCGCGCGACATGCAAAGCGCCAGAGAGAGGAGGTTGAAAATTCACGCCGTGCTGGCGCATCCAGTCGCGGCATTGGGAAGAGGTACGGATCACCAGCCGTGCCAGTGCTTCGTTGGTATTACCTTCTGTTACACGCCAGAGATCCTGCCAATACTCCTCTTCAGGATAGCTTTCCACCAGGACATCCTGTGGCGCATCATGCATACAGCGTAAATTACGCGTGTGTTGGGAATTTCCTCCGCGCCATTCACGCGGAGCCGCCTCAAGCAGCAGTACCGAAGCGCCTTGCTCCCGGGCGGTTAAGGCGGCACATAGTGCAGCATTGCCGCCGCCAATCACCAGAACATCAACCATCGCATACTCCATTACCACTATTACCACTTAACCAATTGTTAAGTTTGTAATTAAAATGTATACGAGTAAGTTGTGGGGACGCTATGACGTGATGCTAAACAGCCCTTTAATTATTGTAAAGAATCGCACCTGGCCAGTGTCCAGATTCCACCAGTTGATGCATTACTTTGGTTAGTACCACACGGGCAGCGAGACCTGCTGGGGTGAGTTCATCGTCAGAAAGGCTGACCAAAAAGTTGGGGCGACTCAGTATTGGATTATGGATGCCGATCACTCTTAGCGTCTCTTTATCGAGATGGGAAATTGCCGCACCGGGCTGAAGTGTTGCTCCAATTCCGCTGCGAACGGCGTGCATCAGTAGCGTCAGGCCGTCAATTTCTGTGGCGATCTCAATGCGTAGCGCGTGTTCCTGACAAATCGCTTCCAGCCTGCCGCGCAGACCGTGGCCAGGGCTGGGCATGATCAATGGCATACGTGCCAATTGGGCTGGGGCAATATTGTCATCGGTAATATCAGCCAGTAGGGCATGAGTACCAATTAAAAATAGCCGTTCTTCGAGAATCGGTCTGGCGCTCCAGCGTAGGATCTTTTCTTTTTGAAATACCACCGCCAGATCAATCTGGCGGGTATTAATCATTCGCTCCAGGTTGCCAGAGAGGCTTTCCACTACATGCAGGCGGACATCACTATAGGTTTCTCGCATGGCGTTGATGAAAGGCATGCCGAGAACGGAAGCGGTACTGGGGGCCATGCCAACGCTGACGTGCCCGGAAAGTCTGGCCTCCCGTGCGGCGAGGATCGCATCGTCTGCGTGACGGAGCGCCAGCTGCGCCTGGGCGTAAAATGCCAGCCCGGCGCTGGTGGGCGTCACGCCGCGCGAGGTGCGTTGCAGCAGGCGAATAGCAAGTTCGTTTTCCAGACGCGACATCTGCTGGCTGAGTGCCGAAACCCCAATATTGAGATCGAGCGCCGCGCTACCCATGCTGCCGGTTTCGACAATGCGCACAAAATAACGTAGCTGGCGAAGTTCCATTTCGACTCTCCGGAAGGGACAATTGATTTTTACATTAAAGCAACACAAGAGTGGAGGGAAGGGGAAACGTACTGATAACGCGCATAAAAAAGCCAACCGGATGGTTGGCTTTTCAGAAAGCATTACATTACTTGCCGTCGTGCGCGTGCTCATCTTCGCGGCAATCACCTTCGGCGCAGTGACCGTAAAGATACAGGCTATGGTTGGTTAAACGAATACCATGTTTAGCCGCAATCTCACGCTGGCGCGCTTCGATGGAATCATCGCTGAACTCGACCACTTTGCCGCAGTCGAGGCAAATGAGGTGATCGTGATGATGCTGTTGAGTCAGTTCGAAGACGGATTTACCACCTTCAAAATTATGGCGGGTCACGATACCGGCATCATCAAACTGGTTCAGCACGCGATACACGGTCGCCAGACCAATTTCTTCACCCATATCGATCAGGCGTTTGTATAAGTCTTCCGCACTGACGTGATGGTTATCCGGTTCCTGAAGAACTTCCAGAATTTTTAAACGAGGAAGCGTTACTTTCAGGCCAGCTTTCTTTAATGCGGTATTGTTGTCAGTCATGCGGAATCTGTCCTGTAGCTAAACGATTCACTTCATTAACAGAAGTGACAGAAATTGCACTTGAGATAATGCGATTCATTATAGAACTGCCATGGCTAAATGAAAACTGCAAGTCTCTGGCATAAATTGTTAATCAAAACGTGGTATCGCCGACAAACACACTGTGCAACACCCGATTGGCATCCAGCCATTGTACAGGGTCAGACGAAAAAGTTACAAATTTGTAGCAATTATTTTGATTGGTTTTATCTATTGATGCGGCGCAGATGAATATCTACGCCGCACGAAATCAGGCATTGATGATTTCGTCGAGGTGCAGCTCTTCAGCGATCTGCTTAACCCATTTTTCTACGCGTTCAGCGGTCAGTTCCGGCTGGCGATCTTCATCGATAGCCAGACCGACAAAGTGGTCGTCATCTGCCAGACCTTTGGACGCTTCGAAATGGTAACCCGCCGTTGGCCAGTGGCCGACGATGGTGGCGCCGCGCGGCTCGATGATGTCGCGGATGGTGCCTAACGCATCACAGAAATATTCTGCGTAATCTTCCTGGTCGCCACAGCCGAACAATGCCACCAGTTTACCGTTAAAATCAATGTCTTCGAGAGTAGGGAAGAAGTCGTCCCAGTCGCACTGCGCTTCACCGTAGTACCAGGTTGGGATGCCGAGCAACAGAATGTCATACCCTTCCAGGTCTTCTTTGCTGCTTTTTGCAATGTCATGAACATCGGCTACGTCTTTACCAAGCTGTTTTTGAATCATTTTTGCGATATTTTCGGTATTACCGGTGTCGCTGCCGAAAAAGATGCCAGTGATTGCCATGAGTAAAATAACCTCTTGAAACTTATTGAAATGGTGGTGGCGCATTGCCCACGGATAAGGGCAATCATAGCAGAACAGTCCGGCATGCGGAAACAGCAAACACGCAGGACTGCACTCTGTGCTACACGATTTATGATTTATACCCGTCATACTTCAAGTTTCAGGTGCGTTGGCTTTCCTCGCTCACCCCAGTCACGTACTTATGTACGCTCCTGGAGATTCGCTGCGTCACCGCCTTCCTGCAACTCGAATTATTTAGGGTATGGAGCAGAAATTCAGACTAAGCCTGACCGCGCAACGCGGTGAGTTGGTTCATCAGCATCTCTTCGATGAGTTCACTGCGACTCATGTTGCGCGCCTCGGCCAGCTCGTTCAGAGCGTCAACGGCATCGGCGTTCAGTTTCAGTTCGACACGCTTAAGCCCGCGAACTTTGTCGCGTTTAAGCTGATTACGTTTATTAATACGTAACTGTTCATCACGCGAAAGCGGATTGGTTTTGGGTCGTCCCGGGCGACGCTCCTGCGCGAACAGATCTAATGTCGTACGGTCCGTTTGTTCTTTGGCCATGATCTTGGTGACTTCGGGGAAACAATCAGCCAGGCGTCCGCCCGGATGGATAGCGCGCCATAATACATCAGCAGGAGAGGCGCGCCAACGCCCACGCGCGTAATCACGCGCGGACGCTGAGTTTTTAATCAGTTAACCTGCTCGCTCAGATAACGACGGATGGCGCGCAGCACCGCCTCCGGTTTTTCTGCATGCACCCAATGCCCCGCGCCGGCTATAACGTGCGCCCGGGCCTGCGGGAATTGCGCCAGCAGTTGGTCACGATACGCTTCGGTAACATAGGGTGAATTGCCACCCGGGATAAACAGCGCCGGGTGTTCCCACGCCGGAATGGTCTCCCAACCGACGATATGAGGATATTGATCCCACAGCACGGGAACATTAAAGCGCCACTCGCCGTCAACAAAGGATTTCAGCAGAAACTGGATCACGCCTTCTTCTTGCAGGTGCTGACGCATAACGCTCGCCGCCTGCTGGCGCGAAGAGGATTGCGCGTCGGTGACTGCGTTAATGGCAGCAAAAATCTCATCGTGGCGGCGAACATGGTAGTCAACGGGAGCAATGTCGATGGCGACCAGCCGTGCGACACGTTCAGGAGCCAGCGCAGTCAGCGCCATAACGGCTTTACCGCCCATCGAGTGTCCAATAAAGATCGCTTTTTCAATCTGCCGATCGTCCAGCGTATCCAGCAGATCTTGCGCCATGGCCGGATAATTCATCTCCGGTGAACGAGGGGAGAGGCCATGATTTCGCATATCAACCTGGATGATGTCGTGATCGGCCACCAGATCGCGTGCCAGGATCCCGAGGTTATCCAGACTGCCAAACAGGCCGTGAACCAGGACGATGGGAGAATTATTGTGCGGGTTTTGCGCAGATTGCGCTCGGATATTCAATTTCATGGCAAAGTTCTTTTTTTCACACTGACGGGTTAGGGTATCATGTTGACCATTCTGCCACATGGCTGCAATAACTACGGTTACTCCGAGTTTTGCTGGTCACCAGGCTTGACGCTATCCGCTGTTAGGATTTGCCTTTACACTACAGCGTGTAAAGTCCTGACAACTTGTATTCAGCCAAACATTGCACTGGATTAAGATGAAAACGATTGAAGTTGATGATGAACTCTATAGCTATATTGCCAGCCACACCAAGCATATTGGCGAGAGCGCATCCGACATTTTACGGCGTATGTTGAAGTTTTCCGCCGCATCACAGCCTGTCTCTCCGGTAGTAAAAGAGGTCCGCGCCGTGCAACCTGTCGTGGAAGCCAAGCCGGTCAACCCCGCGAAAGACAAAGTGCGCGCCATGCGTGAACTGCTGCTTTCCGATGAATATGCGGAACAGAAAAAAGCAGTGAATCGCTTTATGCTGGTGCTGTCTACACTCTATTCACTGGATCACAACGCGTTCGCCGAAGCAACGGAATCGTTGCACGGACGTACGCGCGTTTATTTTGCAGCGGATGAACAGACGCTGTTGAAAAATGGTAATCAAACCAAACCGAAGCACGTGCCAGGCACGCCATATTGGGTGATCACCAATACCAATACCGGCCGTAAATGCAGCATGGTTGAACACATCATGCAGTCAATGCAATTCCCCGCGGAGTTGATTGAAAAGGTTTGCGGAACAATTTAATCCTTGCATTAGAGGGACCAGGCAATGGCAATCCACAACCGTGCAGGTCAACCTGCACAACAGAGTGATTTGATTAATGTCGCCCAGTTAACGGCGCAATACTATGTACTAAAACCGACGGCAGGGAATGCGGAGCACGCGGTGAAGTTCGGTACATCCGGGCATCGCGGTAGTGCGGGTCGTCATAGTTTTAATGAGCCGCATATTCTGGCTATCGCTCAGGCGATTGCCGAAGAACGTGCGAAAAACGGGATTACTGGCCCGTGCTATGTGGGCAAGGATACCCACGCGTTGTCTGAACCGGCATTTATCTCTGTGTTGGAAGTGCTGGCAGCGAACGGTGTTGATGTCATCGTGCAGGAAAATAACGGCTTTACACCAACCCCTGCCGTGTCGAATGCTATCCTGGTCCACAATAAAAAAGGCGGTTCGCTGGCTGATGGCATTGTGATCACGCCGTCCCACAACCCGCCGGAAGACGGCGGCATTAAATACAATCCGCCAAACGGTGGCCCGGCAGATACCAACGTCACCAAAGTCGTAGAAGACAGGGCTAATGCACTGTTGGCTGACGGTCTGCAAGGCGTGAAGCGTATTCCGCTGGATGCCGCGCTGGCGTCCGGTCATGTTAAAGAACAAGACCTGGTTCAACCCTTCGTGGAAGGGCTGGCAGATATCGTTGATATGGCGGCAATCCAGAAAGCGGGTCTGACGCTGGGCGTTGATCCACTGGGTGGTTCTGGTATTGAATACTGGAAACGTATCGCTCAGCACTACAACCTGAATCTGACCCTCGTTAACGATCAGGTCGATCAGACTTTCCGCTTTATGCATCTTGATAAAGACGGCGCCATTCGTATGGACTGCTCCTCCGAGTGCGCGATGGCCGGTCTGCTGGCGCTGCGTGACAAGTTTGATTTGGCATTTGCCAATGACCCGGACTATGACCGTCACGGTATCGTAACGCCGGCTGGACTGATGAATCCGAACCACTATCTGGCGGTCGCGATCAACTACCTGTTCCAGCATCGCCCACAGTGGGGCAAAGATGTCGCTGTGGGTAAAACACTGGTGTCCTCCGCGATGATCGATCGTGTGGTGAACGACCTGGGACGTAAACTGGTCGAAGTGCCGGTGGGTTTCAAATGGTTCGTTGACGGTCTGTTTGACGGCAGCTTTGGCTTCGGCGGCGAAGAGAGCGCGGGCGCGTCCTTCCTGCGTTTCGACGGTACACCGTGGTCAACTGACAAAGATGGTATCATCATGTGTCTGCTGGCGGCTGAAATTACCGCAGTGACCGGTAAAAACCCGCAAGAGCACTACAACGAGCTGGCTGCTCGCTTTGGCGCACCGAGCTATAACCGAATTCAGGCTGGAGCCACTTCCGCGCAGAAAGCGGCGTTGTCTAAGCTCTCTCCGGAAATGGTGAGCGCCAGCACGCTGGCGGGCGACCCGATCACTGCGCGTCTGACGGCAGCGCCAGGCAACGGCGCATCGATTGGCGGCCTGAAGGTCATGACTGATAACGGTTGGTTTGCCGCACGTCCGTCCGGCACCGAAGACGCTTACAAGATCTACTGCGAAAGCTTCCTCGGTGAAGAACATCGCAAGCAGATTGAGAAAGAAGCGGTTGAGATTGTCAGCGAAGTATTGAAAAACGCATAAATCACCCGCCGGATAAGACGCTAGCGTCGTCATCCGGTATGAATGATGAAAAAGCCGGATAGCGTATCAGCTGATCCGGCTTTTTTATTCAGTGCATATTCACGGCATAAACCGATAACCAATCCCGGTTTCGGTGAGAAAATGACGCGGACGGGCCGGGTCCAGTTCCAGCTTCTGGCGCAGGTGCCCCATATAAATACGCAGATAGTGACTGTGTTCGACGGCGTTTGGTCCCCAAACCTGATTCAATAACTGACGTTGCGTCAGCACCTTCCCGGCATTATTCAGCAGTACCGCTAACAAGCGAAACTCAATCGGCGTCAAATGAATCTCTTCGTCACCTCGGTGTACGAGGCGGGCGGCGATATCCACTTTAACATTAGAAAAATGCACCACCGGTTCGGGAGAAGTCCCGCTGGCGTGGCGACGTAATGCCACACGCAATCGCGCCTGTAGCTCGCCAATACCAAAAGGTTTACTGAGATAGTCATCGGCTCCGGCATCCAGCGCGGCGATTTTATCGCTTTCCTCACTGCGGGCTGAAAGCACAATCACCGGAATCGCGCTCCATTGACGCAGGTCGCGAATAAAATCAATGCCGTCGCCATCCGGCAGGCCAAGATCGAGAATGATGAGATCGGGTTTTCGCGTGGCGGCTTCCAGCAGACCACGTTGCAGCGTTTCCGCTTCAAATACACGTAGCCCATCGGCCTCCAGCGCGGTGCGCAGAAAACGGCGGATGGCCTGTTCATCTTCAACAATCAGTACGTTCGTCACATATCCTCATGAAAATCTTCAAGTTCAGGGGGAATTTCCTGGGGCAGTGTAACACGAAAACATGCCCCTCCCTGCGCGCGATTGTGGACAGAAATAGTCCCGCCATGCACGTCCACAATGGCCTGACAAATTGCCAGCCCCAGCCCAACGCCCGGCACCGATGACTCTTTATTTCCCCGAGAAAATTTGTCAAAAACGCGCTGTTCCATACCCGATGGAACACCCGGCCCATTATCCCAGACGTCCAGTTGCAGGTGTTCGCCATCGACGCTGGCATTAATACCGATCTGCGCCTGTGGACCCGCGTATTTGACGGCGTTCTCCAGCAGGTTAATCAACACCCGTTCAAAGAGCGGGCCATCGACGTGAATCAATGTCAACGGTTCTGGTAACGACAGATTTATCGGGGCAGAGAGACCTGGCTCCAGCATCTGCAGAGCGCTGCCGACCACCTCTTCCAGCGTTAACCACTCCTTCTTAAGATTAAAGCCGCCAGACTGAATTCGCGCCATATCCAGCAGGTTATTCACCAGTCGGGTCGTGTTCAGGACGTGCTGGCGAATTTCGCTGGCCTGGCGCGCGTGCGGCGATCCTTCGCTTGCCAGATCCAGCGTTAAGATTTCTGCCTGGCCGAACAACACCGTCAATGGCGTGCGCAAATCGTGGGACAGGGCAGCGAGCAGGGCGTTGCGAATACTTTCGCGCTCGCTGGCAAAGCGGGCCTGCTCTTCGCTGGCGGTTAGCGTCAGGCGCTCCAGCGCACTGGCGACCAGTAAAGTGAAGGTTTCCAGCAGGCGTTGCTGTTCGGGGATCATCAACTGGCGTAAATTTCCCGGTTCCACTACCAGCAGCCCATGCGTTTTGTCGGCGCTTTTTAATGGTAAAATTTGATACGGCACGCCCGGTAATGTGTCGGTGCCGGCACCTGCCATCTGCCCCTTGTCAAAACTCCACTGGGCAATGGCATCATCCCACGGTGTCATACCCTGCTGATGCGTCAGGGGAACCAACTTACCGTTTTCGTCAGGCAATAACACCCGGCTGCGTGCCTGAAACGTCGAGGCAATAAACTGTTCGCTGGTGGCGGCGATATCCGTCTGACTGCGTCCGACGGCCAGCGCTTTCGACATCTCATACAAATGACGCGTACGCTGTTCACGATAACGCGCGACCCGCGCCTGATACCGCACCCCGGCGGTCAGATTACCGATAACCAGACCGACCGTTAGCATCACGGCGAAGGTAAGCAGGTACTGGACGTCAGACACGGCCAGCGTGCCGCGTGGCGCAATAAAAAAGAGATCAAAGCTGGCGACGTTGATAAACGTTGCCAGAACGGACGGCCAGCGTCCGTAAAAGAGGGCGATAACCACCACGCCCAGTAGATAGAGCATCACCAGGTTGGCGGCGTCAAATGCAACCAACCACTGCATGGCAATCACTGTAATGATGGCGCACAGCGCGACGGCAACCACGCAACCCTGAATTTGTACCCGCCATTTATCCTTAAAAGTGCGGCTATCTGCAGTTTGCGGCACAGGGCGAACAGGGGGCTCATCGAGCGCAACAATCATCAGGTCGAGATCCGGTGCGCGATGGGCGAGTTTGTCGGCAAAGGAATCGCTGCGCCACCAGCGACGCGTCGTTGGACGCCCGAGGACAATTTTTCCCAGATTATGCTCACGGGCATAGCGGATCACCGCTTTGTCTTCGGCGGGATCGGAAAGAGTGGCGGTTTCTGCGCCTAACTCCTGGGCCAGCCGCAGAGCGCTTAAAATAGCGCGGCGCTGTTTTTCGGGCAGTCGGTGTAGCGCAGGTGTTTCAACATACACTGCATGCCAGACGCTGCCGAGACGCGCCGCCAGGCGTGCAGCAGCTCGCACCAGTTTTTCGCTGCCGGTGTTGTGTCCAATACACAGTAAAATGGCATCGCGGGTATGCCAGACTTTTTCTTCTCCCGGACGCCCCCGCCAGGCACGCATCTGATCGTCTACCCGATCGGCGGTGCGTCGCAGAGCCAGTTCGCGCAGCGCTATCAAATTACCTTTGCGAAAGAAATGCTCGATTGCACGCTCTGCCTGACCGGCGATATAGACCTTGCCTTCGTTCAGGCGCTGACGCAAATCGTCAGGTGGGAGATCGACCAGTACCACATCGTCAGCGGCATCGAAAAATGGGTCAGGAACGGTTTCGCGCACCTGAATACCGGTGACGCCGCTGACCACATCATTCAGGCTTTCCAGATGTTGGACGTTAACGGTAGTAAAAACGTCAATGCCAGCTTCCAGCAGCTCTTCAATGTCCTGCCAGCGCTTAGGATGCCGTGAGCCTGGCGCATTACTGTGCGCCAGTTCATCCATCAAAATGAGCGCTGGACGGCGGGCCAGCGCAGCGTCGAGATCGAACTCGCTGATATGACGACCATGGCGCGCCTGTCGCTTTAGCGGCAGGAAGCTGAGACCGTCCAGCAGCGCGGCGGTCTCTTTGCGTCCGTGGGTTTCCACCACGCCAATCAGCACATCTAACCCTTGCGCCCGTAGCCGCTGGGCTTCCGTCAGCATGGCCCAGGTTTTGCCGACGCCCGCACAGGCACCGAAGAAAATTTTCAGTTTTCCCCGGTGCGGCGCTGTGGTCTGCTCCAGCAGGCGATCGGGGTTGGGACGTAGGGGTTCGCTATGCATGTCCTTTTTCTCAGTGCTTATCCAGCGCTAAATTAAGTTCCACCAGGTTCACCACCGGCTGGCCGATAAAACTGACCAGCGGCTTTTGCGTGTATTGTGCAACCAGGCGCGTAACCTCTTCAACGCTGAGGTTGCGAGCCTGCGCCACGCGGGGAATTTGCCATGCGACCGCATCGGGTGTCAGATTATTGTCCAGACCGCTGGCGGACGCTGTGACCAGTTCCACGGGCACAGCAGGGTTAGCTTGTGGATTAGCAGCTCGCAGCGCGGCAATCCGGCTTTGTAGCTGTTTATCCAGTTCCGGGTTGCTGGCTGCCAGATTACTGCCGCCTGAAGCCATTGGATTATAGGGCATTTCCGCTGTGGCTGAGGGGCGTCCCTGAAAATAACCGGCAGCGGTAAAGTGTTGCCCAATAAGCTCAGAGCCGCGAACGATCTGACCTTCGCGCAGAAGCGAACCGTTAGCCTGGTGGGGGAACCACCACTGCCCCAGCGCAGTGGTCAGCAGCGGATAAACACCGCCGGTGATAAGCATCAGGAAAAGCAATGTTGATAATGCAGGACGTAATCCACTCATCAGAAACCTCACACCAGACCCAGCAGAGTCAGCAGTAAATCAATTACTTTGATACCGATAAACGGCACAACCAAACCGCCCAGACCATAGATCCACAGATTGCGGCGCAGCATCGCGGAAGCGGATAATGGCTTATAGCTCACCCCCTTCAGCGCCAGTGGGATCAGGAAGACAATCACCAACGCATTGAAGATGACGGCGCTGAGGATCGCCGAATCCGGCGAATGCAGTCGCATGACGTTCAGCGCATTGAGCTGCGGGTAGGTGGCGGCGAATGCCGCCGGGATAATGGCAAAATACTTCGCTACGTCGTTGGCGATACTAAAGGTGGTCAGCGACCCGCGCGTCATCAGCATCTGTTTACCAATGTGCACCACTTCAATCAGCTTAGTGGGGTTAGAGTCGAGATCCACCATGTTGCCCGCTTCCTTCGCGGCCTGAGTCCCGGAGTTCATGGCGACCGCAACGTCGGCCTGCGCAAGGGCAGGAGCGTCGTTAGTTCCGTCTCCGGTCATCGCCACCAGACGGCCTTCCGCTTGATACTGACGAATCAGCGCCAGCTTGGCTTCCGGTGTCGCTTCGGCTAAAAAGTCATCCACTCCGGCTTCCGCGGCGATTGCGGCGGCGGTCAAACGGTTGTCGCCGGTGATCATCACCGTTTTGATCCCCATTTTACGCAGTTGGGCAAAACGTTCTTTAATCCCGCCTTTGACGATATCTTTCAGGGCAATCACGCCCAGTACGTGCGAGCCTTCGGCCACCACCAGCGGCGTTGCGCCAAGGCGAGCGATGTTTTCGACCTTCTGCTCCACATCGGCAGGAAAGTGGCCGCCGTTGGCTTCGACGTGACGACGAATAGCATCAACCGAACCTTTGCGGATCATCCGATTGTCGATGTTGATACCGCTCATCCGACTCTGCGCGGTAAACGGTACAAAGGTGGCATGCAGCGATTGCACATCGCGAATACGCAGGTTAAAGCGCTGTTTGGCCAGGATTACAATGCTGCGGCCTTCCGGTGTTTCATCGGCCAGGGATGAAAGCTGTGCAGCGTCGGCCAGCGTTTTTTCGTCCACGCCCTGGGCGGGCAGAAAATCAGAAGCCTGACGGTTACCCAGCGTGATGGTGCCGGTTTTATCCAGCAGCAGTACGTCCACATCACCTGCCGCCTCTACGGCACGTCCGCTGGTGGCGATAACGTTCGCACCCAACATGCGGCTCATCCCGGCGACGCCAATCGCGGAGAGCAGCCCGCCTATCGTCGTAGGGATTAAACACACCAGCAGCGCAACCAATACCGTGACGCTGACAGCGCTACCGCCCCAGGCGGAAAACGGCCACAGCGTGGCGGTTGCCAGCAGAAAGACGATAGTCAGGGCAATCAGCAGGATCGTCAGGGCGATTTCATTTGGCGTTTTACGTCGCTGTGCGCCTTCGACCATGGCAATCATTCGGTCGAGGAATGTTTCTCCGGGGTTGACGCTACACGCGATCACCAGCCAGTCCGAGAGAATGCGTGTCCCGCCAGTGACGGAGGCAAAATCGCCGCCGGATTCACGAATTACAGGCGCGGATTCACCGGTAATGGCGCTTTCATCCACCGAGGCACCGCCTTCGATCACCTCGCCGTCACAAGGGATAATATCGCCCGCTTCCACCAGCACGATATCCCCTTTGCGTAACTCTTCGGCTGGCACGTGATCCATTTGCGCGCCATATTTCGGTTCACGAAGTTTGCGGGCAAAGGCGGTTTTTTTGACCCTTTTCAGGCTGTTGGCCTGCGCTTTACTACGCCCTTCAGCCAGCGCTTCCGCAAAGTTAGCGAACAGAACGGTCACCCACAGCCAGAGGCTTATCGCGCCGGTAAACAGTGGATTACCTGACATATGGCCGGTCGCCATCGCTACCGTTAACAGGGTGGTCAGCAGGCTGCCCAGCCAGACGATAAACATCACCGGGTTACGCCACTGAGTATGTGGACTTAATTTTTTCACTGCGTCCATTAGCGCTTGTGCGACCAGAGAAGGTTCGAACAGCGCCAGTTGCTTGCGACTCATAGTCATGTGCTCCGCATCACTCAACGTAAAGAGAGGTATTCTGCTACCGGGCCAAGCGCCAGCGCAGGAACAAAGGTGAGGGCGCCAACCAGCAACACCGTACCGATCAACAATCCAACAAATAGCGCGCCGTGGGTAGGTAGCGTGCCGGGACTTGCTGGTTGACTCTTTTTACCGACCAGTGAACCGGCAATCGCCATCACCGGGATAATGACGCCGAAGCGGCCGAAGAACATGCACGCGGCCAGCAGACTGTTCCAGAATGGGCTGTTGGCACTTAATCCGGCAAAAGCGCTCCCGTTGTTATTGGCGGCAGACGAGACCGCGTATAGTACCTCGCTAAAACCATGCGGCCCGGGATTGAGTATGGCGCTACGCCCGGCATCGCTCATCATGGCGATCGCTGTCCCAAGCAGAACCAGCGCAGGGGTAACCAGAATCGCCAGCGCGGTCATTTTCATTTCGCGGACATCGATTTTTTTACCCAGATATTCCGGCGTGCGGCCAATCATCAGCCCGGCGATAAAGACCGCCAGCAGCACGAACAGCAGCATGCCGTACAACCCTGACCCCACACCGCCGAACACCACTTCGCCAATCTGCATCAACCACATCGGTACCATGCCGCCCAGCGCAGTGAAGGAGTCGTGCATAGCAATGACTGCGCCACAGGATGCGGCTGTCGTGACGACCGCAAACAGACTACTGACCAGCACGCCAAAGCGGCTCTCTTTACCTTCCATATTGATATTGCTGTCTGCGCCAAACGCCATCAGATGCGGATTACCCTGCACTTCGGCCCACATTACAACCGCCACGCAAACGACAAAAATAAGCGACATAGCCCACAGCAGGGTGCGCCCCTGTCGGCGATCGCCCACGACGTCACCGAAGGCGAAACACAGCGCCGTGGGAATTAAGAAGATTGCCAGCATCTGGACCATGTTGGTCAGCGCGGTTGGGTTTTCAAACGGATGTGAGGAGTTGGCATTAAAAAAGCCGCCGCCGTTGGTACCGAGCATCTTAATGGCCTCTTGTGAGGCGACAGGTCCCATCGGCAGCAGTTGTTTTGTCCCTTCAAGCGTGGTGATCGCCTGATAAGGCAGCAGGTTTTGCAACGCACCTTGTTGGATGAAAAACAGCGCGATGAGCAGAGAAATCGGCAGCAATATCCACAGCGTAATGCGGACCAGATCCACCCAGGCGTTGCCCAGCGTGTTCATACTCTGGCGCGTGAAGGCGCGAGCCAGGGCAAAGATCACCGCAATACCAGTCGCCGCAGACAGAAAATTCTGCACGGTCAGGCCGGCCATCTGGCTGAAGTAGCTTAAAGTGGTTTCACCCGCATAGGACTGCCAGTTGGTGTTGGTCACAAAACTCACCGCGGTATTGAGCGCGAGATCCCACGATAGCCCTGGTAACTGTTGTGGATTCAGCGGCAGCAGGTTTTGCGCCATTAACATCGCAAACAGTATCAGCAGGCCGAGGATATTAAGTGCGAGGATCGCCAGCAAATAGTGCAGCCAGGTCATTTCCTGCTGCGAAATACCCAGCCCACGCCACAGCACACGCTCAACGCCTGCAAGGCCGGGTAAGGATGTGTTGTTGATAAGACGCGCCAGCCCAAAGCCCAACTGCCTGGCGAGAACAAACAGCACCAGCAGGAAACTGGCGATGAGTAAAAATCCTTGCGCTGCCATCAGAACGCCTCCGCATTAATCAAGGCATACACCAGATAACCCAGTAACAAAAAGACCAGCACAATGCCGGTTATCACGCCTGCACTCACAGTGCACCTCCAGTGGCATAAATGTGATAACCAGAGCGTAGGTTTTTGGTTGCAAAGATTTCGCAAAAATCTGCGGGCGGGGTGTAAAAAAAGTATAAAAATGGCAAAGACCATCATTTAACTAATGATTAGTATTAATTTAACCTTTGTGTAACTTAATTACGGGTTTACGTTAAACGGAGCATCAATAGATAAAAATAAGTGGTCGGATGAGTAGCAAAATTACACACAAGGCGGTATTATTTTCATCAGTTAACCAAGTTTATTTTCCGGTGCGATTCACCGAACAGATATATGGGAGAGGATTATGGACTTTTATAAAGAGTATCCAGCACACATTGTTTTCTTGCGCCGTACCTTTGCCGTACTGGCTGGTGTGCTGGCGCTGCCGGTCATGCTGTTCTGGAAAGACCGTGCCCGTTTTTACAGCTACCTACATCGCGTCTGGTCGAAAACCAGTGATAAGCCGGTGTGGATGGAGCAGGCTGAAAAAGCCACCTGCGATTTCTACTAAGTTACCGTTCAGGCTCAAAAAACCGCCAACAGCAATGTGGCGGTTTTTTTATACGTCGCAGTCTACACTTACCTGTGTAACGGATAAGGAGTAGCAATGAGCAAGAGAATTTCTGTTGGTATCCGCGCCTGTCTGACCACAGAAGCGAACGATAAATTTCTGTTTGACGAGAATACGCTGGTACGTATTTATGCCTTGCATGAATTGCACCGACTGCGCCAGAGCGGATTATCACGTGGTGCATTGATTGATTTTCACACCCGTTACAAGCTGGTGTTACTGGCACACTCCCAACCGGAGTATCGTGAGCTCGGCCCTTTTGTTGCCGCAATCCACGAATGGGCAAGCCTCGATGCTTTTTATACGGAGTACCGTTTGCGGTTGATTCATCTGCTGTTTAATAACGCGACCCGACGCAACCATACTAATGTCCTGATGCATGTGCAGGGCTATTTCCGTAACCAGCTCAATCTTCGTCAACGTCAGGAACTGACCTCAATAATCGATAACTATCGACGTGAGATGCAGCCGCTGCTTGCGCCATTGATGCTCCTCCAACACTATATGACGGAGCACCCGAACAGCTGGTTGTCCGGGCAACGTTACTTTGAACTCTGGCCTGCGATTCTGCGTTTACACGGCAAAGCTTAATTTTTATTCGGGAGTTTTATGACCACTCATCTGGTCTGGTTTCGGCGAGATTTACGTCTGCATGACAATCTTGCGCTGGCAGCGGCATGTCGGGATCGTGCGGCACGGGTATTGGCGCTATATATTGCCACGCCCGCACAGTGGAAAGCGCATGATATGTCACCGCGTCAGGCGGCGTTTGTCGACAAGCAGTTGAATGCGCTGCAAACGGCGCTGGCAGAAAAAGGCATCCCGCTGCTGGTTTATGACGGCGGGGATTTCACAGCCAGCGTAGAGATAGTCAAAAATGTCTGCGCACAGCATGACGTTAACCGACTGTTTTATAACTATCAGTACGAAATCAACGAACGCCAGCGCGATGCTCAGGTTGAAAAATCATTATCGCAGGTGGTGTGTGAGGGTTTTGACGATAGCGTAATCCTGGCGCCGGGCACGGTAATGACCGGGAATCATGAGATGTATAAAGTCTTTACACCGTTTAAAAATGCCTGGCTGAAGCGGTTAAAAGACAGTATCCCGGAGTGTGTTGCGGCACCAAAAGCCCGCGAAAGCGGCGCAATTTCCCCCCCATCAACGCCAATTACGCTCAATTATCCACAGCAGGATTTTGATGTGGCGCTTTTCCCGGTAGAAGAAAAATCGGTTATCGCGCAATTACGTCAGTTTTGTCAGCACGGCGCGGCAGAATACGAGCAACAACGCGATTTCCCGGTAAATGAAGGTACCAGTCGGTTGTCGGCAAGCCTTGCCACCGGCGGGTTATCACCGCGTCAGTGTCTGCACCGTTTGTTAGTCGAGCAACCGCAGGCGCTAGAGGGAGGCGCCGGGAGTGTTTGGCTAAACGAGCTCATCTGGCGCGAATTTTATCGCCATCTACTGACGTACTATCCCGCACTGTGTCGGCATCAGCCCTTTATTCGCTGGACCGATCGTGTGCAATGGCAAAATAACGTGACGCATTTTCAGGCATGGCAGACGGGAAATACAGGGTATCCAATCGTAGATGCGGCGATGCGCCAGCTTAACGGCACAGGGTGGATGCATAATCGTTTACGCATGATCGCGGCGAGCTTTTTGGTGAAAGACCTGCTGATCGACTGGCGAAAAGGTGAGCAGTATTTCATGTCACAACTGATCGACGGTGATCTGGCGGCGAATAATGGTGGCTGGCAGTGGGCTGCTTCTACCGGAACGGATGCTGCGCCGTATTTCCGTATTTTTAATCCCACCACACAGGGGGAGAAATTTGACCGTGACGGTGATTTTATCCGCCAATGGGTACCGGAATTACGCGATGTACCGGGAAAAGCCATTCACGAACCGTGGACGTGGGCGGAAAAAATGCAGGTGACACTCAATTATCCTCGTCCGATTGTCGATCATAAGCAGGCAAGGTTAGCCACGCTGGCAGCATATGAAGCAGCGCGTCATTCGTAATCGCCGGATCAAAACAGGCCCGAGGCATATGACATCGTCGGGCCCGTAAACTCAGGACTCTATCGCGAGCGGACGGTTTTTGAATTTGAGCGATTGATATAACCAAATCATCAGCACCAACGCCACACAGGCCAGCGCGCCCCAGGTAATTTCGCTAAAGACATCAATATAGGCGTTGATGGAGTAGTTGATGGCACCAGAAGCATCAAATGCGCCCTGTGATGTCTGGTCAGCAATCACACCCGCCAGGTAGTTGGCAATGGCCCCGGAAAGCAACATATAGATGCCGGTTAATACGCCGGTTACCCCTGGGATCTCAATGCGTGTAATTTGTGACATGGCGACAGGGTCGATAAACAGCTCGGCGAATCCCATAACTGCCAGCCCTAAAACCATCAACGGCATGGAGGAGTGCTCATATGTGGCGGACCAACGGGCGCTTAAGGTCAGAATACAGAAACCAGCACTCATTAAGCCGAGGCCGAGAGCAAACTTACCCCAGATACGAACAGTACGATTGCCACTCACGCTTTCTTTGACCACCCAGGCCAGCACGATGCCGCACAACATAACGGCGAAGGCGTTTACCGACTGGAACATGGCAGTAGGGACTGAATATCCCATCACGTCGCGATTGACAAAGCGGTCGATATACAGGCTGATGGAGCTACCACCCTGCTGTGCAAAGGCCCAGAACAACAAGCTGAAGAAGGTCAGCGTGACGATAAGCCCCAGTTCTTTACGCTGTTTCTGCGTTTGCGCCTGACGGTAAATTTTTGCCAGAACAGCCAAACCAATGACGGTGGCGACAATCAGCGCGTACACGGACCACTCTTTCCAGAACAGGACGGTAATTAAAAGCGGTGCGGCGACCAGCAGAACCAGCAGCCAGGCCCAGTTCGGCAGAATGAACGATTTGGCACACAGCACGGCTTTGTTGACGCCGGTAGTGTGAGCGAAATGACGATTCCCGCATAAGAAAATGACCAGTCCGGCCAGCATACCGATAGCGGCCAGCGCAAAGCCCATTGCCCAACTGTACTCTTCCTGCACATAGCCGCAGGCGATAGGGGCAATAATTGAACCAATGTTACCGGCGGCATAGAGCAGAGAAAATCCGCCGTCACGGCGCGGATCTTCTGGTTTATACAATTCACCCAGCAGACAACTGATGTTGGATTTAAACAAACCGTAACCACAGACAATAATGGCCAGAGATAAATAGAGAAACGCCGGAGCCATTTCACTGGCGCCCAGCACCAGATGTCCCACTGCCATCAAAAATGCGCCAATCATTACCGCCATGCGGTTACCGAGCACTTTATCCGCCAGGTATCCCCCGAGAATAGGCGTGACATACACCAACGAACAGTAAGCGCTGAACAGTTCATACGCGTGATTATCGTTGTACTTAAGCTGGTTAGTGAGATACAGGATCAGCAGTGCACGCATGCCATAAAAACTGAAGTATTCCCAAATTTGCAGCGCGACGACGTAATAAATCGCGCGCGGCTGAGATGCTTGTTTATTCATTATTTTCTCGAAGTAAATGCCTCACGATGGGAGGAACGTGCCGTGTGAGGGTGTTTCCTTAAAGTTGTAACTTTGATACAGATCTGATTGTTTTTGCAATATGCTGTCTGATTGCATAAATATACATGAATACAATCTCATGGTGGTAAGCAATTTACGTTTACAGGCCGCGTGATTGTTTCTTGATGTGTCAGCGAAATGGCTATCGACGAACGGAGGTGAGGACGCTATTTTAACTGAAGCTGTGTTGCTGATTGAGCGGGCAGAATTTATGACAACGAGGACGATGATGAAAAACACCGAGCTGGAACAACTGATTAATGACAAGCTGAACAGCGCAGCCATAAGCGACTATGCACCGAATGGTTTGCAGGTTGAGGGCAAAGAAACGGTGCAAAAAATCGTGACCGGCGTAACCGCAAGCCAGGCATTACTGGATGAGGCTGTTCGCCTTGGGGCCGATACGGTCATCGTTCATCATGGTTATTTCTGGAAGGGAGAATCTCCGGTTATTCGTGGCATGAAGCGCCGGCGTCTGAAAACGCTGCTGGAAAATGACATCAACCTGTATGGCTGGCATCTGCCGTTGGATGCCCACCCCGAACTGGGGAATAACGCACAGCTGGCCGCGCTGTTGGGTATTACCGTGATGGGTGAAATCGAGCCTCTGGTACCGTGGGGGGAACTCTCCATGCCGGTTCCTGGGCTGGAACTGGCATCCTGGATTGAAGCGCGTCTGGGACGTAAACCGTTATGGTGCGGTGATACCGGGCCGGAAACCGTTCAGCGTGTTGCCTGGTGTACGGGGGGCGGTCAAAGTTTCATTGATAGCGCAGCCCGCTTTGGTGTTGATGCCTTTATTACCGGGGAAGTTTCTGAACAAACCATTCACTCTGCCCGCGAGCAGGGACTGCATTTCTATGCTGCCGGCCACCATGCTACCGAACGCGGCGGTATTCGTGCATTGAGCGAATGGCTGAATGAAAATACCGATCTGGATGTGACGTTCGTCGACATCCCTAACCCAGCCTAATTAAAGAGGGACGAAAGTGCAGCGAGCGCGTTGTTATCTGTTAGGTGAAACCGCGGTGGTTCTGGAGCTGGAACCGCCGATTACGCTGGCAACTCAGAAACGCATCTGGCGTCTGGCCCAGCGTCTGGTTGATGCTCCGAATGTACTTGAAGCCATTCCGGGAATGAACAATATCACGGTGATTCTGAATTCCCCGCAAACGCTGGCGCTGGATGCGATTGAACGACTGCAGCGCTGGTGGGAAGAGAGCGAGGCGCTGGAGCCGGATTCGCGCTTTGTCGAAATCCCCGTTATCTATGGCGGCGAATATGGGCCCGATCTGGCCGAAGTCGCCCGGCACAGTGGTTTGAGCAACAAGCAGGTCGTTGAATTGCATGCGTCAGTTGATTATGTCGTCTGGTTTTTAGGGTTTCAGCCTGGGTTTCCCTATCTTGGGAGCTTACCGGAACCATTGCATACGCCAAGACGAGCCGAACCGCGCTTACTTGTTCCGGCAGGGGCGGTGGGGATCGGCGGCTCACAAACCGGTATCTACCCGATTGCAACGCCCGGCGGGTGGCAACTGATAGGACGTACCACCGTTAAGCTTTTTGATCCGCAGCGCGAGGAGCCGATCCTGTTACGGGCTGGAGATACTGTACGTTTTGTCCCGCAGAAGGAGGGCGTATGTTAAACATCATTCGTGCTGGCATGTACACCTCTGTACAGGATGGGGGTCGTCATGGCTTTCGTCAGTCAGGGATAAGTCACTGCGGCGCGTTGGACAAACCGGCATTGAACGTCGCTAATCTGCTGGTAGGAAATGATGCGAATGCTGCCGCGCTGGAAGTCACGTTGGGTCAGCTGGTGGTGGAGTTTGACGCGGATGGTTGGTTTGCCTTGACCGGCGCGGGATGCGAAGCGCATTTGGATCGTACTCCGGTATGGAGCGGTTGGCGGTTGCCGGTTAAAGCCGGACAACGCCTGTCATTAAAACACCCGCATCATGGTATGCGCAGTTACCTGGCGGTGGCGGGCGGTATTGATGTTCCCGACGTTATGGGATCGCGCAGTACCGATTTGAAAGTCGGTATTGGCGGGTTTGAAGGCCGTTTGTTACGCGATGGCGATAAGTTGGCGATTGGCGTTTCAACACGACAATTCAATGGCCCACAAGGGGTAAAACAGTTGATGTGGGGCAACCACATTCGTGCGTTACCTGGACCTGAATATCAGGAATTTGACGAGGCATCGCAGGCATCGTTCTGGCGCTCGCCGTGGCGACTGAGTCCACAGAGTAACCGTATGGGGTATCGCTTGCAGGGGCAGCCACTGACACGCGCGACAGACCGCGAGATGTTGTCACACGGTTTGCTCCCCGGCGTGGTACAGGTTCCGCATAACGGGCAGCCAATTGTACTGATGAACGATGCCCAGACCACGGGCGGATATCCGCGTATCGCCTGTATCATCGAGGCGGATATGTATCACCTTGCGCAGATCCCTCTTGGACAACCGATTCACTTTGTTCAGTGCTCGCTGGAAGAGGCGTTGAAGGCGCGTCACGATCAGCAGCGCTATCTGGAACAGCTAACATGGCGACTTAACGATGAAAATTGATTTGAATGCAGACCTCGGAGAAGGCTGTGCGAACGACGCGACGTTGCTCCAGTTGGTGTCATCGGCCAATATCGCCTGTGGATTTCATGCCGGAGACGCACAAACCATGCTGGCAAGTGTACGGGAAGCATTGAAAAACGGCGTGGCTGTGGGGGCACACCCTGGCTTTCCGGACCGGGAAAATTTTGGTCGTAGTGCTATGAATCTGCCTGCCGAAACGGTTTATGCTCAGACGCTGTATCAAATTGGTGCACTGTCAGTCATCACCCGGGCTGAAGGGGGCGTGATGCGTCATGTGAAACCGCACGGCATGCTCTATAACCAGGCGGCGAAAGATCCTCAACTGGCCGATGCGATTGCGAAAGCGGTTCATGCCTGCGATCCGTCATTGATCCTGGTAGGGCTGGCGGGAAGTGAGCTGATCCGTGCCGGAGAACATTATGGCCTGGTGACGCGTCAGGAGGTGTTTGCCGATCGGGGTTATCAGGCTGATGGCAGTCTGGTTCCGCGCAGCCAGCCAGGCGCACTGATTGAGGATGAAGAGCAGGCGCTGGCGCAAACGTTAGAAATGGTGCAATCCGGCAGAGTAAAAAGCCAAAGTGGAACATGGGCGAGCGTGACAGCCCAGACGGTATGCATTCACGGGGATGGCGAGCACGCACTCGCTTTTGCCCGTCGTTTGCGCAGCGCCTTTAATGCATGCAATATTCAAATTAGCGCGTAAGTTTATTCATACAAAACAATAATATATTACACAACAACATAAGGGATTTAATTATGGGAGAGGCTATTTCTCTCTGGCCATTGACGGGGATCGCCGTCATCGTGGTCGGATTTCTTTTACGTTTTAACCCGGTATTGGTGGTTATCGTTGCCGGGATCGTCACCGGGCTGGCGGCGCATATGCCAATCGCCACTATTCTCGAAAAGCTGGGTGAAGGCTTTCTCAACACCCGCAACCTGCCGTTTATCCTGCTGATTCCGCTGGCAGTCATTGGTCTGCTGGAACGTCACGGGCTGAAAGAGCGTGCCCAGGCGTGGATCGCGAAAATCCGCAGCGCCACCAGCGGTCGTCTGCTCATTGTCTATCTGTTTATTCGTGAAGCGACCGCCGCGCTGGGCTTGACCAGCCTGGGTGGGCATCCTCAGATGGTACGTCCGTTATTAGCCCCGATGGCTGAAGGGGCAGCGGAGAAAAATCATGGCGAATTGCCGGGGGCCGTGCGTTATCGCCTGCGTGCAATGTCTGCGGCGACTGACAACGTTGGTCTGTTTTTCGGTGAAGACATCTTCGTTGCCTTTGGGGCGATCATTTTCATGCACAACTTTATGCTGGAGTCCGGTGGGATCCAGACTGAGCCACTGCATATTGCTTTATGGGGGATCCCAACGGCAATTTGCGCCTTCTTGATCCACGGTACGCGCTTGTGGCGTCTGGACAACTATCTGCAGCGTGAGGTGGCGAAAGCCAATGCGGCAGCGAAAGGAGCAGCGCAATGAATTTTCAGCAAAGCTATCTCTACTGGCTGGCGGGGGCGGTACTGTTGATTGTGGCGGTGATGTCCTGGCAGGACAAAGCGAACCCACGCCGTCTGAGCACGGGGCTGTTTTGGGGACTGTATGGGGTGCTGTTCCTGCTTGGCGACTGGACGTACTCACTGTTTGGCGACAAACGTACGGTACATATCGCGGTCGGCATTGCGGTGGTCATACTGGCGCTGATTGCCGGGTTTGGCGGTGTGAAACTGGGAAGTTACCATCAACGCACCCAGCAGCAGCGTGAAGAGAGCGCCAGCCGCCTGGGTAATCGTCTGTTTTTCCCGGCGCTGGCTATTCCGGTGGTGACCGTTATCGGTGTACTGATGTTTAACCATATTCCGGGCTTGCAGGATGCGCTGTTTGGGCCAGGGAATCACGCCACGCTGGTGACGCTCTTTTCTATGACTGCGGGTTCGCTGATTGGTCTGGCCATGGCGGTTAAAATGACCCATGAGCGCGTCCATCAGCCCATTCAGGAAGCCCGTCGTCTGCTGGATTCCATCGGCTGGGCGTTCATCCTGCCGCAGATTCTGGCGACGCTCGGGCTGCTGTTTACGGCAGCGGGCGTAGGCAGCGGCATTTCATATCTGACCCAGGAATACCTCGCGGTAGATAGCCGCTTCATCGCCGTGGCGGTGTACACCATCGGCATGGCATTGCTGACCATGGTGATGGGCAATGCGTTTGCTGCTTTCCCGATTGTGACCGCCGGGATCGGTATTCCAATTCTTGTGTTGCAGCATGGTGGTAACCCCGCGGTGATGGCGGCTATTGGCATGTTCTCCGGTTATTGCGGAACCTTAATGACGCCGATGGCAGCGAACTTTAACATCGTGCCTGCAGCCCTGCTGGAGTTACCGGATAAAAATGCCGTGATTAAAGCGCAGGTGCCAACCGGCATACTGCTGTTGCTGGTTAACGTGTTCCTGATGTATTTCCTGATGTTCCTGTAAGGAGGAAGGATGAAAACGGTCTTAATCACCGGATTTGAACCCTTTGGCGGAGAGTCAGTTAACCCTTCCTGGGAAGTGGTCTCCGGGCTCGACAATGCTATCATCGCTGGATGCCGCGTCGTTGCGCGTCAGCTACCGTGTGTGTTTGGCGAGTCTCTGGCCGTACTTAATGCCGCGATTGACGCGCTGTCACCGTCGTTGGTGCTGGCGGTGGGGCAGGCAGGGGGGCGCACGGATATCACCGTGGAGCGCGTGGCAATCAACGTTGACGATGCGCGTATCGCGGATAACCACGATCAGCAGCCTGTTGATGTGCCGATTGTCGCCGAGGGACCGGCAGCATGGTTTAGCACGCTGCCAATCAAAGCGATGGTGATGGCCATGCGTAATGCGGGTATTCCAGCCTCGGTTTCCCAAACCGCGGGTACCTTTGTTTGCAATCATGTGATGTATGGCCTGCTGCATACGTTACGCGACACACCGGCAGTGAAGGGCGGTTTTATCCATATTCCTTATCTGCCACAACAGGCCGCCGCGCACCCCGGAGCGCCAAGTATGGCGAGCGAAACGGTGCGCCGGGCGCTGGAAATTGCCATTGACACCGCATTGCAGGTGGACAGCGATATTGCGGTGACGGGCGGTGCAACACACTAACAAAGGACAGTATTATGCCTGAAGGCCCGGAGATCCGCCGCGCGGCGGATAACCTGGAGGCGGCAGTCAAAGGCAAACCCCTGACGGATGTCTGGTTTGCCTTTGAGCAGTTAAAACCGTATCAATCCCAACTCATCGGGCAGCGTGTTACCCGGCTTGAAACGCGGGGTAAAGCCTTGCTGACCCATTTTTCCAATGGTCTGACGCTGTATAGTCACAATCAGCTTTACGGCGTGTGGCGTGTGGTCGATACCGGCAACATTCCGCAAACCACGCGGGTGCTACGCGTCAGGCTGCAAACAGAAGATAAAACTATCCTGCTGTATAGCGCGTCTGACATCGAAATGCTGACGCCAGAGCAGCTTACCACCCATCCGTTCCTGCAGCGGGTTGGGCCGGACGTACTGGATGTACGTTTAACGCCCGATGACGTTAAAGCGCGTCTGTTATCCCCGCGTTTTCGCAACCGCCAGTTTTCTGGTCTGCTGCTCGATCAGGCATTTCTCGCGGGATTAGGTAACTATCTGCGGGTAGAGATTCTCTGGCAGGTAGGGTTGACCGGGCAGCATAAAGCGTCGCAGCTTAGCGATGAACAGCTGGATGTGCTGGCGCATGCGCTGCTTGATATTCCTCGTCTGTCCTACAACACCCGTGGGCTGGCGGATGAGAACAAACATCACGGGGCGCTGTTTCGCTTTAAGGTTTTTCACCGGGACGGCGAAACCTGTGAGCGCTGTGGTGGAATCATCGAGAAAACGACACTTTCCTCGCGACCGTTTTACTGGTGTCCGGGCTGCCAGCATTAGGTGGGCTGTTTTGGCGCATGCGCGGAGATAAACCGCGCCACCGCCGGACCGGTCAATAAGATACTGAACAGCCGCAGGGTTTGCATCGCCATGATGAGCGCCATATCGGTGTGGCTGCCTGCGGCAATTACCGCGACGGAATCCACGCCACCTGGACTGGTCGCCAGATAGGCGGTGAGAAAATCGATTTGCATGTAATGCGCCAGACCCCAGGCCATAGCGGCACAAATCGTCATCAGTGAAAAAATGGACAACAGGATCTGCGGCAAGGGGCGCAACGCCATTAAAAAGATCTGCTTGTCAAAACCCAGGCCGATTTGCCAGCCGATGGCCATATACGCTATCGCCAGTAGCCATTCCGGCAGTTCAATTACCATGACACCACCGGCATTCAGCAATGCGCCCGCCAGCATCGGCAGCAACATGACACCAGAGGGGATGCGCAGTAAGCGCCCGACCGTTCCGGCAACGGCGGCCAGCAGTATGGTGCTCAATAGATTGCTGCTCAGCGGCGGAAACCAGACGATTTGCTCACTTACAGTTTGCGCCTGGTCGCCCATTACCAGTCGGGTTACCAGCGCGGCAGCGCCAACCACCAACAGTACCCGCAGATACTGCATAAACGCCACCAGGCGGATGTCGGCGCCATAATCCTGCGCCATCGCCACCATCGCGGCTGCCCCGCCCGGTGATGAACCCCACGCGCCGGTGTTCCCCGGTAGAGTACTGTAGCGAACCAGCAGCCAGCCGATTACCGCGCTGCTAATAAGGGTTACCAGCAGGATAACCATCACCATCTGCCAGTGTGCCGCAAGTGTCGTTAAAATAGATCCTGTCAGGTTTTGCGCAATCATACAGCCGAGAACGGCCTGCGCGGCAAGAAATGTGCAGCGGGGAGGGTGCAGGGAGATCCCGCGCAGACTGAAAATGATACCGACGATCATCGAACCGAGCAGCAATGCGCCTGGAAGATGTATCAACAGAAAGAACAGGGAGAGAAGGAGCGATAGCAGAAACAACAGGCTCCACTGTAAAACAGGCATCCCATGCTCCTGAGTTAAATGACGGAATTCTCAGTAAATCATAGAGAAAGCGTGATGAGAATAAAATAATGTGGATCAATAAAAACAGGCCGGACTCTGGCTTCAACGCCTTGTCCGGCCTGGGAGAGTTGATTGCTGTAAGCCGGACAGGCGCTAATGCTATCCGGCAGACAATTAACGCTTAATATCAGACTTAAAACCGCGTTTGTCGTAGCCGGTGTACAGTTGACGCGGACGGGCGATTTTCATGCCGTCGGTGTGCATTTCGTTCCAGTGTGCAATCCAGCCAACGGTACGCGCCATGGCGAAGATAACGGTGAACATAGAAGACGGAATGCCCATTGCTTTCAGAATGATGCCGGAGTAGAAGTCTACGTTCGGGTAGAGTTTCTTCTCGATGAAGTACGGGTCGTTGAGCGCAATGTGCTCAAGTTCCATCGCCACTTCCAGCAGATCATCTTTGGTACCCAGCTCTTTCAGCACTTCGTGACAGGTTTCACGCATCACGGTGGCGCGTGGGTCATAGTTTTTATAAACACGGTGACCAAAGCCCATCAGGCGGAAGGAGTCATTCTTGTCTTTCGCGCGGCGAACAAATTCCGGAATGTGTTTAACTGAGCTGATTTCTTCCAGCATTTTTAGCGCAGCTTCGTTTGCGCCGCCGTGTGCCGGTCCCCACAGGGAAGCAATACCGGCCGCGATGCAGGCAAACGGGTTAGCGCCAGAAGAGCCCGCGGTACGTACGGTAGACGTTGAGGCGTTCTGTTCGTGGTCAGCGTGCAGGATCAAGATACGGTCCATGGCGCGTTCCAGAATCGGATTCACCTCGTATTTTTCGCACGGCGTAGAGAACATCATGTTCAGGAAGTTACCAGCGTAGGAGAGGTCGTTACGCGGGTACACGAACGGCTGGCCGATGGAGTATTTGTAGCACATTGCGGCCATGGTCGGCATTTTGGACAGCAGACGGAAAGCGGCGATTTCGCGGTGACGCGGATTATTCACATCCAGCGAATCGTGGTAGAACGCAGCCAGCGCCCCGGTTACACCGCACATAACGGCCATCGGGTGAGAGTCGCGGCGGAAACCGTGGAACAGACGGGTGATCTGCTCGTGGATCATGGTATGGCGAGTGACCGTGGTTTTGAACTCGTCGTACTCTTCCTGCGTCGGTTTTTCGCCGTACAGCAGGATATAACACACTTCCAGATAGTTGGACTCGGTCGCCAACTGGTCAATCGGGAAGCCGCGATGCAGCAAAATACCTTCGTCACCATCGATGAACGTAATTTTGGATTCGCAGGATGCGGTAGAGGTGAAACCTGGGTCAAAAGTGAATATCCCTTTTGAACCGAGACTACGAATATCAATAACATCTTGACCGAGCGTACCTTTCAGCACATCCAGTTCAATAGCAGCGTCACCATTTAGAGTGATTTTTGCTTTAGTATCAGCCATTTACGGTCTCCTTAGCGCCTTATTGCTTAAGACTGCCGGAACTCACATTTGCCTTCGTACATCAATGAACCGTTACCAGTTTGTTATTTGGCTCGCCGCTCTGCGAAAGAGGGGATGACCTGGGTACAGAGCTATGGGCGCTTGCAGGTAAAACGGTCTTTTCATGGCGAATAAACTGCAAATCAAGAACTTAGCAATCCGAATTATTAAACCTGTCTATCACTAATAACTGTCCTGACGGTATTGGTCAATACTTCCACACTGTTGCATAACTAAATCTCCGGTGAAAGAGTGACCCCATAACTTTTACGCATTATATGCTTTTTCTGGTGTCGTTTGTAACAACTTTGTTTAATGATTGTCAAATCAGATGATTAAAAATTAAAATAATGTTGTTATCGTGACCTATGTCACTGTTCGGGATAAAACCCGACAAACTATATGTAGGTTAATTGTAATGATTTTGTGAACGTCCTATACTGCCGCCAGGTCTCCGGAATACCCTGCAATCCCGAGCCAACCAGCGTTGTAACGTGTCGTTTTAGCATCTGGAAGCGGTGTTTTATATGACGCGTAGTTATAGTAAGGACGCTGTCTGACCCGCACGCAGACCGGAGGAAGGAAATCCCGTCGTCTTTCAGGCTACAGGTGTCTTCATCTTCTGTACCCGAAGTCCAAAGGGAATAATAAGAACAGCATGTGGGCGTTATTCATGATAAGAAATGTGAAAAAACAAAGACCTGTCAATCTGGATCTACAAACGATCCGGTTCCCAATCACGGCGATAGCGTCCATTCTCCATCGCGTATCCGGAGTGATCACCTTCGTGGCGGTCGGGATTCTGTTGTGGTTATTGGGTACCAGCCTTTCCTCCCCTGAAGGTTTCCTCACCGCGTCATCCATTATGAATAACTTCTTTGTGGAGTTAATTCTGTGGGGGATCCTGATTGCGCTGGCCTATCACGCCGTAATGGGCATTCGCCATCTGTTGATGGATTTTGGCTATATCGAAGAAACCCTCGAAGCAGGGACACGCTCCGCCAAAATTTGTTTCGTTATCATTGTCGTGCTTTCACTTCTCGCAGGAGTCCTCGTATGGTAAGCAACGCCTCCGCATTAGGACGCAACGGCGTACATGACTTCATTCTGGTCCGTGCTACCGCTATCGTTCTGACGTTATACATCATCTATATGGTCGGCTTCTTCGCCACCAGCGGCGAGCTGACGTTTGAAGTCTGGACCGGTTTCTTCTCATCGGCATTCACCAAAGTCTTCACCCTGCTGGCACTTTTCTCCATCTTGATTCATGCCTGGATCGGCATGTGGCAGGTGTTGACCGACTACGTTAAACCTCTGGCTGTGCGCCTGATTCTGCAACTGGCTATCGTCGTTGCGCTGGTGGTTTACGTCATTTATGGATTTGTTGTGGTGTGGGGTGTGTAATGAAACTGCCAGTCAGAGAATTTGATGCTGTTGTGATTGGTGCCGGCGGCGCAGGTATGCGCGCGGCGCTGCAAATTTCCCAGAGCGGTCAGACCTGTGCGCTGCTCTCCAAAGTGTTCCCAACCCGTTCCCATACCGTATCTGCGCAAGGTGGTATCACCGTTGCGCTCGGTAATACCCATGAAGATAACTGGGAATGGCACATGTACGACACTGTCAAAGGGTCGGACTACATTGGTGACCAGGACGCTATTGAATATATGTGTAAGACCGGCCCGGAAGCGATTCTGGAGCTGGATCACATGGGGCTGCCGTTCTCTCGCCTCGATAATGGCACAATTTATCAACGTCCGTTTGGCGGCCAGTCGAAGAACTTCGGCGGTGAGCAAGCGGCACGTACTGCGGCAGCGGCAGACCGTACCGGTCATGCGCTGTTGCACACGCTGTATCAGCAGAACCTGAAAAACCATACCACCATCTTCTCAGAATGGTATGCCCTGGATCTGGTAAAAAATGCCGATGGCGCGATTGTCGGCTGTACCGCGCTGTGTATTGAAACCGGTGAGGTAGTTTACTTCAAAGCCCGTGCGACCGTGCTGGCGACCGGCGGTGCTGGCCGTATTTATCAGTCCACCACCAATGCCCACATCAACACCGGTGACGGTGTTGGTATGGCTATCCGCGCGGGTGTTCCGGTGCAGGATATGGAAATGTGGCAGTTCCACCCAACCGGTATCGCCGGTGCGGGCGTTCTGGTGACAGAAGGCTGCCGTGGTGAAGGTGGCTACCTGCTGAACAAACACGGCGAGCGCTTCATGGAGCGTTATGCCCCGAACGCGAAAGACCTGGCGGGTCGTGACGTGGTGGCGCGTTCCATCATGATCGAAATCCGTGAAGGTCGCGGCTGTGACGGCCCGTGGGGTCCGCACGCTAAGCTGAAACTCGACCACCTGGGTAAAGAAGTGCTGGAATCCCGTCTGCCGGGCATTCTCGAACTGTCTCGCACCTTCGCTCACGTTGACCCAGTGAAAGAGCCCATCCCGGTTATCCCTACCTGCCACTATATGATGGGCGGTATTCCGACCAAAGTCACCGGCCAGGCGCTGACTGTGAATGAGCAGGGCGAAGATGTGGTGATCCCAGGGCTGTTTGCCGTCGGCGAAATCGCCTGCGTGTCGGTTCACGGCGCCAACCGTCTGGGCGGCAACTCGCTGCTGGACCTGGTGGTGTTTGGGCGTGCGGTGGGCTTGCATCTGCAGGAATCTATCGCCGAGCAGGGTGACCTGCTGGATGCGACCGAAGATGAAATCGATGCTTCTCTGGCGCGTCTGAACCGCTGGAACGGTAATCGCAACGGTGAAGACCCGGTGTCCATTCGCAAAGCGCTGCAGGAATGTATGCAGCACAACTTCTCGGTATTCCGCGAAGGCGATGCGATGGCGAAAGGTCTGGAAGAGCTGAAAGCGATTCGCGAGCGGCTGAAAAATGCCCGTCTGGATGATACCTCCAGCGAGTTCAACACCCAGCGCGTTGAGTGCCTGGAGCTGGATAACCTGATGGAGACCGCGTACGCCACCGCCGTATCTGCAAACTTCCGTACCGAAAGCCGTGGCGCGCATAGCCGCTTCGACTTCCCGGAACGTGATGATGAAAACTGGCTGTGCCATTCCCTGTACCTGCCAGAATCGGAATCCATGACACGACGTCAGGTCAATATGGAACCGAAACTGCGCCCGGCATTCCCGCCGAAGATTCGTACTTATTAATGCGGAGACAGGACAATGAAACTCGAGTTTTCAGTTTATCGCTATAACCCGGATGTTGACGACGCTCCGCACATGCAGGATTACACCCTGGAGGCGGAAGAAGGGCGCGACATGATGCTGCTGGATGCGTTGATGCAGCTGAAAGAAAAAGACCCTACGCTGTCGTTTCGTCGTTCCTGCCGGGAAGGGGTCTGCGGCTCCGACGGTCTGAACATGAACGGCAAAAATGGACTGGCCTGTATCACACCTATTTCTGCGCTGAATCAGCCGGGCAAGAAAATTGTCATTCGCCCGCTGCCGGGCTTACCGGTTGTGCGCGATTTGGTGGTAGACATGGGGCAATTCTACGCACAGTATGAGAAGATTAAACCTTACTTGTTGAATAATGGGAAAAATCCTCCGGCTCGTGAGCATTTACAAATGCCTGAGCAGCGTGAGAAGCTCGATGGGCTGTATGAATGTATTTTGTGTGCATGCTGCTCAACGTCCTGCCCATCATTCTGGTGGAACCCGGACAAGTTTATTGGCCCGGCAGGCCTGCTGGCCGCGTATCGCTTCTTAATTGATAGCCGCGATACCGAGACCGACAGCCGCCTGGAAGGTTTGAGTGACGCTTTCAGCGTATTCCGCTGCCATAGCATCATGAACTGCGTCAGCGTATGTCCGAAAGGGCTGAACCCGACGCGCGCCATCGGCCATATTAAGTCGATGTTGCTCAAACGTAGTGCATAAGTTGTAGTGATTGCCGGATGGCGACGTAAACGTCTTATCCGGCCTACAAGGGACATAACCCGTAGGCCTGATAAGCTACGCGCCATCAGGCAATATAAGTGCAGGAAACCTCTAAAAACTGCCACATTGATAGCAATAATCGCAGCCTGAACAGCGACGATTATTAGACAGTTTTTAAAGGTTCCTTAGCGGACGCAGAAAACACGACAGTCCGCAACAAGTGAACCCCGGCACGCACATCGGTGTGCGTGGTAGTATCCACGGCGAAATACTCGTCATAGATCACGTTGCATGTGCGTTGGCTGCACTTGCTCACCCCGGTCACTTACTGGATGTAAGCTCCCAGGGATTCGCAAGCTTGCCGCCTTCCTGATACGTGATCTATTTAGAGTATTAAATAAGCAGAAAAGATGCTTAAGGGATCACGATGCAGAACAGCGCTTTGAAAGCCTGGTTGGACTCTTCTTACCTCTCTGGTTCTAACCAGAGCTGGATAGAACAGCTCTATGAAGACTTCTTAACCGACCCTGACTCGGTAGATGCTAACTGGCGTTCGACGTTCCAGCAGTTACCTGGTACCGGAGTCAAACCGGATCAACTCCACTCAAAAACACGTGATTATTTCCGTCGGCAGGCGTTGATTACCCCACGTTACTCTTCTTCTATTTCCGACCCTGATGCCAATGTGAAGCAGGTTAAAGTCCTGCAGCTCATTAACGCCTACCGTTTCCGCGGTCATCAGCATGCGAATCTCGATCCGCTGGGACTGTGGCAGCAAGAAAATGTGGCCGATCTGGATCCGTCCTTCCACGATCTGACCGATGCGGACTTCCAGGAAAGCTTTAACGTAGGTTCTTTTGCCGGCGGCAAAGACACGATGAAGCTGAGCGACCTGGTTGTCGCGCTGAAACAAACCTACTGCGGCCCGATTGGCGCCGAGTATATGCACATCACCAGCACCGAAGAAAAACGCTGGCTTCAACAGCGTATTGAGTCTGGCCGCGCCGCCTTCAGTAGTGAAGAGAAGAAACGCTTCCTCAGCGAACTGACCGCAGCGGAAGGTCTGGAACGCTACCTGGGTGCGAAGTTCCCGGGCGCGAAACGCTTCTCGCTGGAAGGCGGGGATGCGTTAATCCCAATGCTCAAAGAGATGATCCGCCACGCCGGTAACAGCGGTACCCGTGAAGTGGTGCTGGGTATGGCGCACCGTGGTCGTTTGAACGTTTTGGTTAACGTACTGGGCAAACGCCCGCAGGAACTGTTCGACGAATTTGCGGGCAAACATAAAGAACACCTCGGCACCGGTGACGTGAAGTACCACATGGGCTTCTCGTCTGATATCGAAACCGAAGGCGGTCTGGTGCACCTGGCGCTGGCGTTTAACCCGTCGCACCTGGAAATCGTTAGCCCGGTGGTTATCGGTTCCGTACGCGCACGTTTGGATCGTCTGGATGAGCCGAGCAGCAATAAAGTGCTGCCAATTACCATTCATGGTGATGCGGCAGTAACCGGGCAGGGCGTGGTTCAGGAAACCCTGAACATGTCGAAAGCGCGTGGTTATGAAGTGGGCGGTACCGTGCGTATCGTCATCAACAACCAGGTGGGCTTCACCACCTCTAACCCGCTGGATGCGCGTTCTACACCGTACTGCACCGACATCGGTAAGATGGTTCAGGCGCCGATTTTCCACGTTAACGCGGATGACCCGGAAGCGGTCGCTTTCGTGACGCGTCTGGCGCTGGATTTCCGTAACACCTTCAAACGCGATGTCTTCATCGATCTGGTGTGCTACCGCCGTCACGGTCACAACGAAGCCGACGAGCCGAGCGCAACTCAGCCGTTGATGTATCAGAAAATCAAAAAGCATCCGACCCCGCGTAAAATCTACGCTGACAAGCTGGAAGCGGACAAAGTCGCCACGCTGGAAGATGCGACCGAAATGGTCAATCTGTATCGTGACGCACTGGATGCTGGCGAATGCGTGGTGAAAGAGTGGCGTCCAATGAACATGCACTCCTTCACCTGGTCGCCGTACCTCAACCACGAGTGGGACGAAAACTACCCGAACAAGGTTGAGATGAAGCGTTTGCAGGAACTGGCAAAACGCATCAGCACCGTGCCTGAAGCCGTTGAAATGCAGTCGCGCGTCGCCAAAATTTACGGTGACCGTCAGGCCATGGCCGCAGGCGATAAGCTGTTCGACTGGGGTGGGGCAGAGAATCTGGCTTACGCCACGCTGGTTGATGAAGGCATTCCGGTTCGTCTGTCGGGTGAAGACTCTGGCCGCGGAACCTTCTTCCACCGTCACGCAGTGATTCATAACCAGGCGAACGGTTCAACCTACACGCCGTTGCAGCATGTGCATAACGGCCAGGGCACGTTCCGCGTATGGGACTCCGTGCTGTCTGAAGAAGCCGTGCTGGCGTTCGAGTATGGTTATGCCACGGCAGAACCACGCACGCTGACCATCTGGGAAGCGCAGTTCGGCGACTTTGCCAACGGTGCGCAGGTGGTGATTGACCAGTTCATCTCTTCCGGCGAGCAGAAATGGGGCCGTATGTGCGGTCTGGTGATGCTGCTGCCGCACGGCTATGAAGGTCAGGGGCCGGAGCACTCCTCCGCACGTCTGGAACGTTATCTGCAACTTTGCGCTGAGCAAAACATGCAGGTTTGCGTCCCGTCCACCCCGGCACAGGTTTACCACATGCTGCGTCGTCAGGCGCTGCGCGGGATGCGTCGTCCGCTGGTGGTGATGTCACCGAAGTCGCTGCTGCGTCATCCGCTGGCGGTGTCTACGCTGGACGAACTGGCAAATGGCACCTTCCTGCCAGCCATTGGCGAAGTCGATGAACTTGATCCGAAAGGCGTGAAGCGCGTCGTGATGTGTTCTGGTAAGGTTTATTACGACCTGCTGGAGCAACGCCGCAAGAATGGCCAAAAAGATGTTGCCATTGTGCGCATCGAACAGCTCTATCCGTTCCCGCATAAAGCGGTGCAGGAAGCGCTGAAACCGTTTGCTCATGTACATGATTTTGTCTGGTGCCAGGAAGAGCCGCTCAACCAGGGCGCATGGTACTGCAGCCAGCATCATTTCCGTGAAGTCATTCCATTTGGGTCAGCTCTGCGTTATGCAGGTCGCCCGGCCTCTGCCTCTCCGGCAGTAGGATATATGTCCGTTCACCAGAAGCAGCAACAAGATCTGGTTAATGACGCGCTGAACGTCGATTAAATAAAGGATAAATAATGAGTAGCGTAGATATTCTTGTTCCCGACCTGCCTGAATCCGTAGCGGATGCAACGGTTGCAACCTGGCACAAAAAACCGGGCGATGCAGTACGTCGTGATGAAGTACTGGTAGAAATCGAAACTGACAAAGTGGTACTGGAAGTACCGGCATCAGCGGACGGTATTCTTGATGCGGTTCTGGAAGATGAAGGGACAACCGTCACTTCTCGCCAGATCCTTGGTCGCCTGCGTGAAGGCAACAGCGCCGGTAAAGAAACCAGCGCTAAGTCTGAAGAGAAAGATTCTACTCCGGCACAGCGCCAGCAGGCGTCTCTTGCTGAGCAGAACAACGATGCCCTGAGCCCGGCGATCCGTCGCCTGCTGGGTGAGCATAACCTCGAAGCCAGCGCCATTAACGGTACCGGCGTCGGCGGTCGTATTACGCGTGAAGATGTTGAAAAGCATCTGGCGAAAGCCCCGGCGGCGAAAGCTGAAGCCAAAGCACTGGCCGCTGCGCCTGCGCCACAGGCTCAACTGGGCGCACGTGGCGAAAAACGTGTTCCGATGACCCGTCTGCGCAAACGCGTAGCCGAGCGTCTGCTGGAAGCGAAAAATTCCACTGCGATGCTGACCACGTTTAACGAAGTCAACATGAAGCCAATCATGGATCTGCGTAAGCAGTACGGTGACGCGTTCGAGAAACGCCACGGTATCCGTCTGGGCTTTATGTCTTTCTACGTGAAAGCGGTGGTTGAAGCGCTGAAACGCTATCCGGAAGTGAACGCGTCTATCGACGGCGACGATGTGGTTTATCACAACTACTTTGATGTCAGCATGGCGGTCTCCACGCCGCGTGGTCTGGTAACGCCGGTTCTGCGTGATGTGGATCTGCTGGGTATGGCTGACATCGAGAAGAACATTAAAGAACTGGCAGTTAAAGGTCGCGACGGCAAGTTGACGGTTGAAGATCTGACGGGCGGTAACTTCACCATCACTAACGGTGGTGTGTTCGGTTCCCTGATGTCTACGCCGATCATCAACCCACCGCAGAGCGCCATCCTGGGTATGCATGCCATCAAAGACAGGCCGATGGCGGTAGACGGTAAGGTTGAAATCCTGCCGATGATGTATCTGGCGCTGTCTTATGACCACCGTCTGATCGATGGTCGTGAGTCAGTGGGCTTCCTGGTAACCATTAAAGAGTTGCTGGAAGATCCAACGCGTCTGCTGCTGGACGTGTAGTCAATAAAAGTATCACCTGCCCCGTAGGCCGGATAAGGCATTTATGCCGCCATCCGGCGAGGCTGTAATGCCTGATGGCGCTTCGCTTATCAGGCCTACGGGTTATAAGATAATGATTACCTGAAGGATGGATAGAACACATGAACTTACATGAATATCAGGCAAAACAACTTTTTGCCCGCTATGGCTTACCGGCACCGGTGGGTTATGCCTGTACTACTCCGCGTGAAGCAGAAGAAGCCGCATCTAAAATCGGCGCTGGCCCGTGGGTAGTAAAATGTCAGGTTCACGCTGGTGGCCGTGGTAAAGCGGGCGGTGTGAAGGTTGTTAACAGCAAAGAAGACATTCGCGCTTTTGCTGAACACTGGCTGGGTAAACGTCTGGTCACTTACCAGACAGACGCTCATGGCCAACCGGTAAATCAGATTCTGGTTGAAGCCGCGACCGACATTGGTAAAGAACTTTACCTCGGCGCAGTGGTTGACCGTAGCTCCCGTCGCGTGGTCTTCATGGCCTCTACCGAAGGCGGCGTGGAAATCGAAAAAGTAGCGGAAGAAACCCCGCACCTGATCCACAAAGTGGCGCTCGATCCGCTGGCAGGCCCGATGCCTTACCAGGGACGCGAGCTGGCGTTCAAACTGGGTCTGGAAGGTAAACAGGTTCAGCAGTTCACCAAGATCTTCATGGGTCTGGCGACTATCTTCCTGGAGCGCGACCTGGCGCTGATCGAAATCAACCCGCTGGTCGTGACCAAGCAGGGTGACCTGATCTGCCTCGACGGCAAACTGGGCGCTGACGGCAACGCGCTGTTCCGCCAGGCTGACCTGCGCGAAATGCGCGACCAGTCTCAGGAAGATCCGCGTGAAGCACAGGCTGCGCAGTGGGAACTGAACTACGTTGCACTGGACGGTAACATCGGTTGTATGGTTAACGGTGCGGGCCTGGCAATGGGCACCATGGACATCGTTAAGCTGCACGGCGGCGAACCGGCTAACTTCCTTGACGTTGGCGGCGGTGCGACCAAAGAGCGTGTAACCGAAGCGTTCAAAATTATCCTCTCTGATGACAATGTTAAAGCCGTACTGGTTAACATCTTCGGCGGTATTGTACGTTGCGACCTGATCGCTGACGGTATCATCGGCGCGGTAGCAGAAGTAGGTGTAAACGTTCCGGTCGTGGTACGTCTGGAAGGTAACAACGCTGAACTCGGCGCGAAAAAACTGGCTGATAGCGGCCTGAATATTATTGCAGCGAAAAGTCTGACGGATGCAGCTCAGCAGGTTGTTGCCGCAGTGGAGGGGAAATAATGTCAGTTTTAATTAATAAAGATACCAAGGTTATCTGCCAGGGCTTCACCGGTAGCCAGGGGACATTCCACTCCGAACAAGCGATTGCTTACGGTACTCAGATGGTTGGCGGTGTAACGCCAGGTAAAGGCGGCACCACGCACCTGGGCCTGCCGGTGTTCAACACCGTACGTGAAGCTGTAGAAGCGACTGGCGCGACCGCTACCGTGATCTACGTTCCGGCGCCGTTCTGCAAAGACTCCATCCTGGAAGCAATCGATGCAGGCATCAAGCTTATCATCACCATCACCGAAGGTATCCCAACCCTGGATATGCTGACCGTGAAAGTGAAGCTGGATGAAGCTGGTGTACGCATGATCGGCCCGAACTGCCCAGGCGTTATCACTCCGGGTGAGTGTAAAATCGGTATCATGCCGGGCCACATTCACAAGCCGGGTAAAGTGGGGATCGTTTCCCGTTCAGGTACCCTGACCTATGAAGCGGTTAAGCAGACCACCGACTACGGTTTCGGCCAGTCTACCTGTGTGGGCATCGGTGGCGACCCGATCCCAGGCTCTAACTTCATCGACATCCTGAAGCTGTTCCAGGAAGATCCGCAGACTGAAGCGATCGTGATGATCGGTGAGATTGGCGGTAGCGCGGAAGAAGAAGCGGCTGCGTACATTAAAGATCATGTGACCAAGCCGGTTGTCGGCTACATTGCTGGCGTCACCGCGCCGAAAGGTAAGCGTATGGGGCACGCAGGCGCCATCATCGCCGGCGGTAAAGGGACAGCGGATGAGAAATTCGCGGCTCTTGAAGCAGCAGGCGTGAAAACTGTGCGCAGCCTGGCCGATATCGGCGAAGCGCTGAAAGCGGTAATTAAGTAATTCTCAAAAAGCAGTATAAAGTCCGACCTCTTCGCGTAGCAGAAAACAGCTGTTACGCGAAGGAAGCAAGACTGATTCGTTTTCGACATGGTTGGCCATCTATTGATGGCCTTTTTTATTTTCTGTCATCCCGCATCATGCAATTTGATCACAATCATCTTCACAAATGAGATTATTTTTTGCGGCGAGCATCATTCTTTCTTGTGCCTAGATTTTGCATATTACCGCCTTTAGTCATAATAAAGTTGGAGGATGGCGTGTCGCTGAAAATTCAGGATGATTACTTACTATGTTTTTTCTCTATAGCAGAAGTTTTCTCCAATGCGACGGGGTTAGCAACGGTAGTCGTTGATGTTACAGGCAGAGCACTCTCTGATTGCTATAATTTTAATTCATTCTGTAAGCTGATGAGAGCGAATAAACGCTACAGTGTTGGTTGCCAAACGTGCGATAAACAGTGCTTTTTTGAGGCTCTGAAACAATGTAAGCCCAGAATATTCAGCTGCCATGCAGGGCTAAGTCTGTTCTCCATACCATTAATTTATGAGGAGAATCTGCATGGTTTTATTATCTGTGGTCAGGTTCGGGCTAAGTACCCGGAATATAAAACTATCATTGTTGACGATGAATTACGATGGATGAGCGATCCTCAAATAAAAGCCGAGTGGGATCAGCTTGTTGCAGTTGATAATAATACGTTGGTGGCATCGGCTAATTTATTGCATTTTATTGTCAACAATTTTGATGTACAAGAAAAACAATCTGAAGTGGTGTTCGATAAACCGGCAAGTAACGTCCGGCACTATTTAACGGAGCTGTCTCGTCATGAGAAAAAACTACTGGCGGCACTGCGTTATATTGATGATAACCTGTATAGTGACTTATCCCTGGAGTCTGTGGCAGCACATGTCTGTTTAAGTGCGAATTATTTCAGCCGATTTTTTAAGAAACGCCAGGGCGTTAATTTTAAAACCTGGGTAAATCAGAAAAAAATGCAAAAGGCGGGGGAACTATTACATGATCCTGTTCATTCTATAGACAGTATTGCCCGGAAACTTCAGTACGCACAAACCAGCTATTTTTGTCGCGTTTTCCGGGCGGCGCATCAAACATCACCCCAGTCTTTTCGTCACGCAAGACTCTCGCAGTAAAGATGTTCAGGGAGGTTGATAGCGGCAGGAATGAAAGACAGACGATCGCTCAGCGTGACGACATCGCCAATGACGATCAGTGCAGGCGGCGTAATGTTGGCTTCCTGCGCTTTGCCCAGTAATGAACCGAGCGTACAGGTCAGGCGGCGTTGATTCTCCCGGGTCGCGGACATAATTAGCGCGGCGGGTGTGTCTGCTGCTTTCCCGCCCATCAACAGTTCTTCACAAATAAACGCCAGATTAGCGATACCCATGACGATAACCAATGTACCGTTCAGTTTGGCCAGCTGGCGCCAGTTCTGTTGCTGGTTACCTTCGCGTGTATGACCGGTCACCACGTGAAAACCAGAGGCGTAATCGCGATGTGTTACCGGGATCCCGGCACAGGTTAATCCCCCAATGGTTGAACTGATACCGGGGACGACTTCAAAAGGGATCCCCGGCTCAATAAGCCCTTCAGCTTCTTCGGCTCCACGGCCAAATACGTAGGGATCGCCACCTTTCAAGCGCACGATATTGTGATGCGTCTGAGCATACTGAACGAGAAGCGCATTGATTTCATCCTGTGGCACGCAATGAAATCCCGGATTCTTACCGACATTGATAAGCTCACAGTCAGCGGATGCCCATTCCAGAATCTTAGGATTGACCAACCTGTCGTAAATAATGACATCTGCTTGTTTAATGCACATCACTGCTTTGAGGGTGAGTAATGAAATATCACCGGGACCTGCGCCAACGAGCCAGACCTTTCCGAAAGTTTTCACATTGTGTCCTTTATCACGTCTAACAAAAAAAGGCAGAACCACTCCGGAGAATGATTAAAAGCAGTCGTTTGCCTGTAAGTTATAACGCTGAATTTTCCTAAATTATCACAATGATAATATTGATTAATCTCGCAAAGTTTTTTCCACAATAAACAAGATGACTTGAAAAATTATTAAGAACTTATTGGCGCTATGTGTCTGAATTCAACCTTAATTAAATTGTGTTTATTGTTGTGCTTGAGTATTATTGGTTAATATTTATCCGCCATCAGTATGAACAAATCATGGATTGGATCAATGACATCAATGCCTGAAATAAAATATAACACTCGATGTTTGTTCGGGTGATATGAATTATTTTTTATAAATTAAACTATTTTTGTACGCTGCATATGGAAGAGGTTATGAGAGGAAAAATACCCAAAACGGAGTTGCTGGTAACTTTTGAAGTGGTTGCGCGTCACGAAAGTTATACCCGGGCAGCTGAAGAGCTGGCTTTAACACAAAGTGCTGTTTTCCGCCAGGTGAATGCGCTAGAGGATTTTCTTAATACAGCGCTATTTAATCATGCCAAAAAGCGCATTTTTTTAAATGCGGCAGGCAAACACTATTTAGCTATCGTTAAAGAAACACTGAACAAGCTTGAACGAGATACAACGACGATCATGACATGGCAGCCGACCGTACAAGTGATCGAACTGGCGGTTAACCCAACGTTCAGTACGCACTGGCTGATCCCAAACCTGCGTGAGTTCAATAAACTCAATCCTGATATTATCGTTAATATTCATTCTCTGGCGAATATTGGTGATTTTCTTAACCGGGAATATGACGCAGCGATCATGCGGGAAGATTTTTACTCGCCGTGGTCGGGGGTCGAGTACCTGTTCGAAGAGGAAATTCTGCCAGTGTGCAGCCGTTGCCTGCTTGCCGAACCGGACCGGAAGCTGTCCGTCGATGAACTGCTGAACGAATACCCGCTGTTGCATCAAAGTACCCGCATCAAAGGCTGGCAGGAATGGTTTGCGCTGTCCGATGTCAGCAGTCCGCTGGTGAATAAAGGTCCGAGATTTGATCTCTTGTCGATGCTGATTGCGGCGGTACGTTCCAACCTTGGCGTCGCATTGCTCCCCCGTTTTGCCATTCAACACGATCTGGATAGTGGGGATATGGTGATTCCTTGCGATGTTCCAATGCGCACCGGGAATCGATTTATCATGACGTGGCGGGAGGAGAAATCAGAATCCCTGCATTTGGAGATCTTCCGCAACTGGTTGCTAAATAAATCCGTGATGTCGGCTGCCTGATGGCGGCTTGCGCCTTATCAGGCCTACAGGTTTCGGTGTTCACCATAGGCCCGATAAGCGTATCGGTTTCGGGCAAAACGCCGGATGCGGCGTAAACGTCTTATCCGGCAAAAGAACGATTACCAGTCGATTCCTGGCTGTGCCTGAATGCCGCTATCAAAAGCGTGTTTAACCGGGCGAAGCTCGCTGACCGTATCGGCAAGTTCAAGTAACAGCGCATGGCAACCGCGCCCGGTGACAATCACACTTTGGTCGGCAGGGCGATTTTCGATGGCGCTGATAACCTCCTGCGTATCCAGATAGTGATAAGCCAACATATAGGTGAGTTCGTCCAGCACGACCAGATCGTAATGCGCATCGGCCAGCATGCGCTTACTTTCCTGCCACACTGCGGTGGCCGCCTCGATATCGGCTTCCCGGTTCTGGGTTTCCCAGGTAAAACCGGTACCCATAATATGAAACTCCACGCCGAGAGGGTGCAGTGTGTTGTACTCGCCATTATCCCACTGGCCTTTAATAAACTGCGCGACGCCAACGGTTTTTCCGTGACCAACCGCGCGCGTCGCTGTGCCGAAGGCTGCGGTAGATTTTCCTTTACCGTTGCCGGTAAAGACCATCAGAATCCCTTTCTTCTCCGTTGCCGCCGCCACGCGGGTATCAACCTGCGCTTTCAGTTTCTGCTGACGCTGGCGATGTCGGTCATTATTGGCTCGCGCTTCCATGGTGACTCCTTAATGTCCTGCCGGACAGGTTGCGCAGCGATGTTGCTGCTCAAACTGGCTAAAGAAGTTATTGCCTTTGTCATCGACTAATACGAACGCAGGCATATTTTTAACTTCCATCATCCACACCGCTTCCATTCCCAGCTCAGGATATTCAAGGCACTGCAGGCTCTTCACATACTGCTGGGCCAGCAGAGCCGCCGCGCCGCCAATGCTGCCGAGGCTAAATCCACCGTGTTTGTGACAGGCATCAGTGACCTGCTGACTGCGATTACCCTTGGTGAGCATAATGAGACTTCCGCCTTGTGCCTGGAAAGCATCGACATACCCATCCATGCGTCCGCCGGTTGTTGGACCCATTGAGCCGCAGGCCTGGTTTTCGGGGGTTTTGGCGGGGCCGGCGTAATAAACGATATGTTTTTTCATGTATTCCGGCATCGGTTCGCCGTTATCCAGGCGCGCTTTGATGTTTGCGTGGGCGATATCTCGGGCAACAACAATTGGGCCGCTTAACGACAAACGAGTCCCGATGGGCAGGGCGGAAAGGTCATGCAGGATTTCGCGCAGCGGGCGATTCAGATCCAGTTGAACGGTCTGGGCGCCGTTTTCCACTCGCTGTGAATCAGGGATAAATTTGCCCGGGTTATGCTCAAGTTTCTCCAGCCAGATACCGTGTTTGTTAATTTTAGCCTTGATATTGCGGTCGGCAGAACAGGAGAGGGCCATGGCGATAGGGCAGGAGCCGCCGTGGCGTGGCAGGCGGATCACCCGGATATCGTGGGCAAAGTATTTCCCGCCAAACTGCGCGCCGATGCCAAACTCGCGGCTGGCATTGAGCAGCTCGGCTTCCAGCGCCGTATCGCGGAACGCCTGACCTAGCTCGTTCCCGCTGGTGGGCAGGTTATCGTAATATTTGGTTGATGCCAGTTTGGCTGTCTTCAGCGCCTGATCGGCAGATAATCCGCCAACCACGAAAGCGATGTGGTACGGCGGGCAAGCGGCGGTACCCAGCGATTTCATTTTTTCGATCAGGAAAGCCGTCAATTTCTCCGGCTGCAGAATAGATTTGGTTTCCTGAAATAGCGCCGCCTTATTAGCAGAACCGCCGCCTTTGTTGACGAACAGGAATTTATACTCATTACCCGGCGTGGCGCTGATGTCGATTTGCGCCGGCAGGTTAGTCTGGGTATTGACCTCGGTATACATGTCCAGCGGGGCATTTTGCGAGTAACGCAGATTGTTTTCGGTGAAGGTGGTATACACGCCTTTGCTTAAGGCTTCGGCGTCATCGCCGCCTGTCCAGACATGCTGTCCTTTGCAGGCCACAATAGTTGCCGTCCCGGTGTCCTGACAGTTAGGCAGGACGCCTTTGGCCGAAACCTCAGCGTTGCGCAGCAGTTGTAAAGCGACGTACTTATCGTTACCGCTGGCCTGCGAGTCGTGCAAAATGCTGGCTATCTGTTTCAAATGTCCGGCGCGCAGAAAAAATGAAGCCTCATAAAATGCCTGCTGTGCTAATAAGGTTAACGCTTCTGGCGCTACCTTAATCACTTCCTCTCCGTCTAACTCCGTTACCGTTACGTGCTGGTTACTCAGTAATTCATACTCGGTACTATCTTTACTCTGAACAAAGAGTTCCTGCCAGACAAATGGTTTAGACATGTTTACTTCTCACCTCTTCGTGTAGTTTGCCGGATGGCGCTTCGCTTATCCGACCTACATTGATGCGTTAGTCGTAGGCCGGATAAGCGAAGCGCCATCCGGCGTAAAGTTATTTGGTTAAAAAGACATTGGCTTTTGTCGCTTCGGCGACATATTCGATAGTTTGCTGGGCGCGAACGCTGTTACCGGCTTCGTCCAACGGCGGAGAATAGACGGCAATCGCATATTTGCCGGGTACCACCGCAACCATTCCGCCGCCAACACCGCTTTTCGCCGGAATGCCAACGGTATACAGCCATTTACCGCTGCCGTCGTACAGTCCGGCAATTGCCATTTCCGCCAACACCTGCGGAACATATTTTTCATTCAGCAACTGCTTACCGTTGAACGGTGATTTGCCTTTGTTCGCCAATACGGCACCCATTTTGGCCAGTTGCTCAACGGTGATATCCACCGAGCACTGACGGGTATAAATTTCGACGGCGTCGTCGGTATTGCCATAGAAGCTGTTATAGGATTCCATCAGTTTCGCCAGCGCCTGATTGTGCTGGTTGGTCTCCATCTCAGATTTGTAAACCGGCTCATTAACCGTGAGCGTGGCATCGGCCCAGACGTTCAGGTTGTCGAGGATTTTATTCCAGCGATCGGTTTTGTCTTTGGCTTCAATCAGACTAACGGTGCTCATGGCTCCGGCGTTTACCAGCGGGTTTTCCGGCGCGCCTTTGGTCAGTTCAACCGCTAAACCGGAGTTAAAAGGCATGCCAGTGGCATTGGCCCCGAGTTTATCCAGCACCACCTGAGGACCGTGCTGTTCCATGGCGAGCGCCATGGTGAAGACTTTACTCAGGGATTCCATGGGAAAGGGTTTGTTAACATCGCCAACCTGGTAGATCTTGCCGTCCACCGTAGCAATAGTGATGGCAAAATTATTTGGGCTGTAGGTCGCCAGGGCAGGGATGTAGTCGGCGACTTTTCCATCGTTATTACTTTTGTACTTTTGATGCGCCTGTTCTATCAGTCTGGCGTAGTCCGGCGCGGTTTGCGCGAATGAGGTAGCGCTAAACAAGACGCTGAAAGAAAAGAGACTCACGCCGAGCAGAGTTTTAGTCATGGTGCTTTCCTGTTGGGGTACTTATCATGCGCCGGATGGCGGCGTACCGCCTGATCCGGCCTACGGATAATTAAACGTTATGTAGGCCGGATAAGCGCAAGCGCCATCCGGCAATAACGAGGTATCAGGACATCGCAACTTCTGACGGTTCGGTAACCGGACGTTCCTGTTCCGGTGACTTCACTGGCGCAGTTCCACGGCAACCCTGGCCGAAGTGTTCGCCTTCCCAACGGCCCACAATGGCAGCGCCCATGGCGTTACTCATGACGTTGGTGGCTGAACGACCCATATCGAGGAACGGATCGACGCCCATCAGCAGGATCAAACCGGCTTCCGGAATGTTGAATTGGTTCAGGGTAGCGGCGATAACGACCATCGAGGCACGCGGTACACCCGCCATCCCTTTAGAGGTCAGCATCAGAATTAACAACATGGTAATTTGCTCGCCCATGCTCAGTTCGATATTGCACGCCTGAGCAATAAAGACGGTGGCAAAGGAGCAATAGGCCATGGAACCTACGAGGTTAAAGGAGTAACCGATCGGCAGAACGAAGCTGGCAATTTTTGACGATACGCCGAATTTTTCCAGCTTATCCAGCGTGCCCGGGAAGGCGGCTTCAGAACTGGACGTGGTAAAGGCCAGCAGCGCCGGTTCGAAGATTGATTTAGTGAGACGGCTGATGCAAGGACCAACAATGAGTGTCGACAGGCCAATCAGAATTGCCCACAGCATGCCCAGTGTCAGGTAAAACTCGCCCATAAAGATACCGGCGCTGACCATGACACCCAGACCACGTTCGGCAATCAAACCTGAAATAGCGGCAAAAACGGTCAGTGGCGCAAACAGCATGACGTAGCCTGTCAGCTTCAGCATCACGTGCACCAGGGAATCCAGAACCTTCACGATAGGCTCGGCTTTTTCACCGATTGCGGCCAGGCTGCAACCAAGGAAAATGGAGAACACCACGATCTGCAGGATTTCGTTCCGCGCCATCGCGTCAACGATACTGGTTGGTACGGCATGTGAGATAAAGACTTTCAGCGTGAAGGGTTCAGACTTAACGGCGGCAACAGCGCCTGCGTCATGAGCAACAAAGTTGATGCCTGCGCCCGGTTGGAAGATATTAACGATAACCAGACCCAATGCGATCGACAGCAGTGAGGCACAAATAAACAGGAAAAAGGTTTTAGAAAATATACGACCCAGCGTTTTGGCATCACCCATCTTGGCAATACCGACAACCAGCGTTGAAATAACCAATGGCGCAATAATCATCTTCACCATACGTAAGAATATAGTGGTGAAAATGGAAATATCCTGTGCATATGATTTTGCTGTTTCAGCCGCGGCCATATTATTAATGGCCACCCCGGCAATCATGCCGAGTATCAGGCCTAATATGATCATCTTCGTTAAACTAATTTTCTTCATGTGTACTCCATCGGATAAAGGTTGGTAATTGGAATTGTGTAGGGTGGCGTGCGCCTGAGCCTGGACAGCAGCTCAGACGCACGCCTGTTGTGACCAACCGCATGAATATTCGAAGCACTGTGATACAGCTGAACTCTGTGCTCCAATGGCTGTTATTGTGTTTTTTTGTTACAGATCGAATTCAATACTTAATAATGGTGCGTGTTGCTGCGCGCCATAAACATCATTGTCACCGACATTGCCGGAAATAATATCGCGCGGCATGACAATTTTTACTGCATTAGCGGGATCAAACCACACAATATTGTGAATAAAGTCAGGTTCGACATTATATAACCCAGCAATAAGTTGCGGAGTTAATTGCTCCGAACGCTTTACTCGCTGATAGTCTTCCCGGGTTTTAAATAAAATATCTAAAACCAGTTCGTACGGTCCGGCGTTTTTCGAGCGAATAACTTGCGCCAGTGAACAAATTGACTGTTTCATGCCTGAACTCCTTCTGGCGTCACCTGTTCAATGTGGAAATCAAAACGCAGCGCATCGCTTGCTTCAATCAGGTGATAGATCGAGAACTCATACACCGGTCCACTTTGAATATCAGATGGCGAGAACGGGAAGGCGAGGTTGCCCGCCGTCGCAATGCGATTCTCATAGCCGTAGTGCAGCAGGGTAGAGCGCACCAGCGAGCAAACGCTGTTGGCGATATCCTGCGTCGGTGCGACGACATCCAGTAAAATCCCCAGTTCGTGACCGGCGGTTTTCATCGGTTCATGGTTGCCCATCACGCCGTTCTTCCCGTACAGGTGGAACGTCATGCGGATGCTGTCGTCATTCAGGGAGAGGTTACGTGCTACGCTTGCCTGGACCTCTTCGAGAATGGTGTCAATTCCGGCAATCATAATCGGGTCGCGCGTTCCGGCGATGGTCAGGCAGCGGAAGCCAACCTGACGCGCACCTTCCAGTTTCAACGCATACGGTGTTTCTTCATGACGTGAACCGCTGACATACACTTCGCCCTCGTTAACCTGGGTAAAGGTGCACGCTTTCAGGTTCAGCACACCGCCGGGTCCCGGCAGGAAGTACGGATCGGACTTCTCATACAGGGTGTGCGCCGCAGCAGAAGTTTCAGTGAACTTACGCTTGGGATTGAACGCCTTCAGCGTAAAGCCGTTGTCGTCGATAATGCCCATCGCACAATCGGAGCCGGAGCCGGGGGTGGCAGCAATGGCAGCACACTCAAGGATCTTACCGCAATGCAGCGCCAGACCTTCATCAAAGCCCTGCATAATCGGCAGCGCGGCGAAGCAGGCCGGATCGTAGGCACGTCCGCCCAGCACCACTTGCGCACCGGCTTTCAGTGCGCGCTGGAAAGGCTCGATACCCATCTGCGCGACGATGTAGGTACTCTCTTCAATCGCCTCGTGAGTCAGTTCAGGCACAAAATCGAGCGCGGTGATTTTGCCGTTATCCAGCGCCTGATGAACGATTTCTTTGTCGACATCAGACGGGATCAGCGCCATTGAGAAGGACAGTTTTTCTTCCTGTGCGATCTCATGGATAATCTGGCGACACCACTCCAGATGCGGAGCTGCGCCAGAACCACCGGCGGTGCCGATCACGACCGGGATGTTATTCTTAACGCCCGCCACGATCATATAGCGCAGATCGCGTTTTACCCCAGCCCTGTCGGTAAAGGGTTTACCTGCCCCCAGGTAGTGGGGGCCAGGATCGGAGGAACCTGCGTCAACAGCAATAAGATCCGGTGACTCTTCCATGGCTTTACGAAAACTCTCTTCCGGGAAGCCATAACCCAGGATAGCCGTCGGCGATAAGATCTTAAATGTGCGAGCCATCTCTTAATCCTTAGTTTGCAACAACGCGATGGTGCGATTCATCTCGTTAAACACGATGTTGAGACCTTCATCGAATCCCATGCCAGGTTTGACCAGCATACGCATCGGACGCGCGGCAAGCGCCACGTGTACGCAGGTGCGGGCGCTGATCTCGGTTTCGTTACAGGTACCGCCCTGGTAGGCTTCCATGGCATGTTTGTTGCAGTACAACACTGCATCAACAATGTTATGAATGCCGCCAAGATCAGGGGTTTTGATCTGTACCATGTGGCAGCTGCCCGCATCGGTAAAGTCCACGATATCCTGATAGGTGTTACACCATTCGTCGGCGACAATTTTCACGCCGGAACCCAGACGGGTCAGCTCTTTGGTGATAGCGGTCAACATGCGGATCTGATCCGGCTTGTTACCGGCATCTATCGGCCCTTCGATATACAGCGGCAGGCCCTGAGCTTCGGCTTCCAGGCTGGCGATGTATTCGGCGCAGCGCACGGGATCCATATCGAAGATCAGACCGATCGTGCCGTACACATCAATATGCAGCGTTGGGTGATAACGTTCGCTGGTGCGCAGGCTTAAGATGCGGTCGGACAACCAACGTACATACTCACGCAGTTTTTCGCCTTTAAAGCCCAGCTTCTCTTCCACGTTGTTGATCAGCGCATGCGGCAGAACGTCCACACCTTTGAGGATCATCTTGTCAACGGCGATATAACGGTCATCGCCGCTCTGGCCAAATAATGGAATGGCTTCCGGCACGCACGGCAGTTGCCATTCATCGCAAACCACTTCAGTTTTCAGACGACCGGTGGCCAGCGCCGCCGCGTCAAGCAGTGCCTGAGACAGACCATAACGAACGGCGGTATGCAGCAGATGGCCGTCAATACGCAGTTGGTCAAAGAAACGGGCGTTCGGCAGGAACGCATCAACGTCACGGCCTTCCAGCAGCGGTTTGATGTGATCGTTGAGGAACGGAATGAAATTTTCTGCCAGGAATAGCGGATCACGGCCACCTGCACCTGAGTATTGCACTGCTGCACAATCGCCCACCGCTACCGCGCCATTTTCCAGAATCAGTTGCACGGAAACGCATTCACCCGCTTGACGAACAGAGGTAAATCCAGGTGTTACCGGATCGCCGGTATAGATAAACCCGTCATGACCGGCGCCATTTTTGATGGCCTGCTGATCGTCAAAATAAAATGAGGAGTAGCCAGCGGTGAAAAGGGCCTTTTTGATTTTCATTATGGTCTTCCTATTAATTTACTGTGGGATACGGCGTTGATGTCATCAATGACCATCTGGAAAGAAGGCTTGCGGCCTTCAAAATGTGCGCGCTCTGCGACATAGTCGTGGTGCAGGGCGAGAATATCTTTCGGCAGCGGAACCGCACCGGCTTCGAGAATACGGATAGCACCTGTGTTATCGCGCACCGGCAGAATTTTGCCTGCGTTGCAAGCGGCAGGTGCGAACGGTACATCCAGTACGCCAGCTTCAAAGGCCAGCACCGTGCCGCGCGCAATGTCGCCATTGCCCAGTTCGAAGACTTTTTTCAGCACTGCGCGGACTTCGCTCTTAATCAGATCAACTTCCTGTTCGACGGCAGCGCATTGCGGGAATTTCTGGTCGCTGACCATGTTGAGCATCTGGCGTGACGCTTTCAGTCCCTGGGCGTTGGCTGCAGCCGTTGGGATACCGAACGCTTCGTGCGGGCTTTTGGTGATCACTTTTGTGGCACCGGACATACCGGCAACCGCCGCACCCCAGGCGATAACGGAGAAGGCTTTCGCTTCATCTTCCGGGAATCCGCCCATCCACTGGTGGAAAACGGTACTCAGTTCGTAATCGTCGAAGCCATGGTTATGGAAGTATTCGTGGGACAGTTCACGCAGCGCCTGAATGGCGGCGATATCCTGAGTCAAACTACCGACCTGGCCGTAGCCGACGGTAATGGACTTCACGCCTTGTTCCAGTGCCAGCAGACCTTCGATAATCGCTACCGAGTGGGACATAAACGGGGGGATCAGGGTGCCAGTCAATGGGCCAAACGGTTCACGGTTGATGCGAATACCATTTTCTTCGTACAGTCCCATCAGGCGATCACAGTACTGCCAGTCACGAATGGATTTTTCCAGGGTGACGCGTTTGGCGTAAGGGATGTTGTAGGAGATACCGCCGCCTTCGTAGCTGGTGAAGCCACTGGCCATGGCGATTTCTGCCAGCAGACGTGCATCTGGCGTACCGTGGCGGACCTGGATTGGTTTTTCCAGCGACTCAGTCATACGGCGGCAGGCAGCAACCCCATGATTGACGACGGGTAAACCATTCAGTTTGGAGGTGCCCGCCTCGATAGATTTTTGGATCCCGACAGCTGCTTCTTCATAGCGGTTCAGACGGGTGTAGGCATCGATGGTACTTGGCAGGAGGTCACATTCTTCCTGCAATGTTTTAAGCAGCTCGATATGCTCATCCATGAGTGCGACGCCTGCACGCGGCTGGCTCAGTGTTTTACCTTCTTGATCGGCCTTCAACAGCGCGAGGGAGAAGCGTTTTGAATCTGGAATTGATTGCTGGTACTTCACGCCATCTTCGAAGTTCTCAACGTCTTTGCCGGTTTCCCAGGTTTGCAATACCTGGTGCCTTTCGGTCATGAATTCGTCGTGGGTCAATTTTTTATTTCGAAGTTCCATTCGTAGCTGCCTTTAGTTTTGTAGGGTTAAACACTGAATGCTGGTGCGAGCAGCGGCTTGCGGGTACAGCCTGGCGACATTTGCCAGTAGCGGGAGCAGGCCATATGAATCGCGGTAATACTCAAACTGATTCGGTAACAGAATTCTTTTACCCTGGTCGTCCAGCTCCCGGTATTTAAGCCAGTTATGGATATCGAACTGGCTGGCACGAGAGAGCCATCCACCTGAACCGACGACTTTGCGTACGGTGGTGAGATCGCGACCCATCTGTAAATCCACGTTACCGACGCAGGTGCAAACCTGCTTCTTAGTGCCCGCGTGGCGCTCAGTGGCATAGCCCACGCACAAACCGGCTAACAGAGTGTCGAAATATTTCTCTTCCGCGTTGACCGGCAGGTAGTCCGGCTGCCCAACCAGATGACGCAGGTAGCGATAAAACGCCTCCTCACGTTGTGGCTGTTGGGCGAAAACAACTTTCACCATATCCTGCGTGCTTTCTCCCACCACGACGGCGGAAACGCGCATGCCCAGGTCACCTTCAACGGTACGTTTGACGAACGGTTCAGGAACACCATGCAGGACAGTGTCGGGGGAGAGGGTATTCGCGCTGGCCGAATAGACATCCGTGGTGGCTCCGCCCATATCAATCAGCATGAACTCCTTCCATGCGTTGTCGTAATCGCTAATGGCTTTGACTAACTCATAGACCGTCCATGGCGTCGGCATTGGCTCTTCGCCTGTTTCGCCGACAATGACGTCCAGACCTTTACCTTTGACAATGCGTGACAAGAACACATCGCAAATCGCCTGGCGCGCGGCAAACGGATTCGGGTGATCGAGGTCAGGAAGAATGTTGTCTACCGTGGTCAGATCTTTGTGTCCCAGAATCGTTTGTATTTCGTCCTGAATGTCCCGGTTTCCGGCGTAGATAATGGCGCAATCAAGCTTTGAACCTGCCAGCGCGTGCGCATTCGCCAGGCCGTAGCTTTCTTCACCGCCGTCTGTACCGCCGGTAAACAACAGAATATCTGGTGGTGATGATTCCAGCTCCTGGATGTCATGACGGTTCAGCTTGTACGAATAATATTGCGCGATTTTCGCTCCCGCCGAATGGGCGGTAACTTTTGCCGATTCCAGCGTAATGGAAGGCACCAGCCCCATTGCTGCTACGGCAAGTCCACCTTTGGCCGAGGAGGAGTATTTCAACTGCACTTCACCACTTTTCAGTAACGGGCGAGCATCGGCAACGTTCAGCACCTGATTCAGGCTGGCAAAAAAACCGTCTGCCAGATGATGTGTGGTGGTTGGGGTCAGGACATGGTTTACCAGGGTTAATTCCTCACCTTCATGGGCGAAGAGGGCTGCCTTGGTCCATGTCGAGCCGATATCGACAGAAACTGTTTGCATCAGATGGCCTCTTCCAGGCAACGCTGCTCGAGGCCTTTGTGTTGGTGAATATCATTAGTGATAAGCGCGCAGACATCTTCCAGGTCGTGGCTCGGTGCGAAGACGCGGTTAAATCCCATCTCTTTAAACTTCACTTCCACATCGGCGAAGTCATGTTTACCTACGACCAGGTTGCCGCCGACGTACAACAGGATGTCGCCGAGGCCACGTTCGATGCAGCGCTCACGCAGTCCGAGGCAGTCAATGTCGCCGTGGCCGTAGATGGAGGACACCACGATGGCATCGGCGCCTGTTTCAATTGCGGCATCAATATATTCATCCTGGCTCACCATCACCCCGAGGTTGATTACGTGAAAATCATGAGCAGTAAAAACGCGATCCAGAACTTTATTGCCTACTGCATGGCAGTCAGCACCGATGACGCCAATAACAAGTGTAGATTTCTTCATGGGTAATCCTCTGTAGGGCTGATGGTCAATAAGTAAAAAATATTTCTAATATTTAGAACATGGATTGTGACAACCTCTTAATAGGTTTGGAGTTTCAGTGGAAGCGGAAAAGGAAGCAATTGATCTATTTTCAAAATATCCTGCATAAAACGATTGTTATATTTTATTTTCATAAAAATTCATTTAAATCAGTATGTTATAAATTTATTTGCATTGGTTATTTTATTTATTAGCGAATTACCTAATAAACCACTTGCGATGTTTGTGATCGAAATCTTATTTTGTGGTGCAGGCTTTATCAGGGGCGTTTTTAATAATTTTCGAAAATGATATTCGCTAAATAACTTGTGAACGACATAACGGTTTTTTATTTATTAATCTTATATGTCGTAAATATTTTTTGTTAAATTTAAGATAAAAATGATAATGAATTGTTTGGAATATATTCATTCTTTGTCGTAGAAGCGATGTTGTGGTTGGAGTGATAACTTACAGTGATGATTTAAGCGAAACGGCGGGTCTCTGCAGGGAGATCGCCAAACCTCAGGGCGTCGGTCAATGCTTGCCGCTTCGCTTCCAGTTGAGATAGTTACATTGTGGTGTTAATTATAAGTGAAATTAAAATTAATGATTTGTATTAAATAATGGCTACGGAGCTTGCTAAACAAAAAACTGTGAGCTACCCAGCAATAGTGACTCTTTATCTGTCCATAATTTTGTCCCCCCACTGGTTAAAAGATCGTGTAGATTTAAATAAATATTCTATCATTTGTAGTAACGGCAATTACTCATTGAAAAACATATTGTTAACATGATGTTCACTAGTTGCACTAGTGATAAACACTATTAACATTAAAATTGAAAATTGATTTAAATCAATGTTTAAAACTTGGTAAACATCATCAAATGAGGTTAAATTGCTGCAGATCAAATTGGTCTGAAGGTGATAAATTAGCTATAAATTGATCACTATCGAAAAATGCAAATTTACCTCGATAAAAACCTGTTTATTGTAAGGATTTTACGGCGTAATATAATTGCGGGATCAATTTGAGTGTTTTATTAACATGTTTGTAACTTTTCCATCATTGTCCTTTCTTCAAATGAGAAGAAAGAGCAGCGGCGGAAGGAAGCAAATAAATTTGTATTGGGGCATGCGTGTGACCCTTTCTAACGGGGTTCACTCTCGGAGTCTTCATGCGATGAGCAAGGAGTCATGATGTTAGATATAGTCGAACTGTCGCGCTTACAGTTTGCCTTGACCGCGATGTACCACTTCCTGTTTGTGCCACTGACGCTCGGTATGGCGTTCTTGTTGGCCATCATGGAAACGGTCTACGTCCTTTCCGGCAAACAGATTTATAAAGATATGACCAAGTTCTGGGGCAAGTTGTTTGGTATCAACTTCGCTCTGGGTGTGGCAACCGGTCTGACCATGGAGTTCCAGTTCGGGACTAACTGGTCTTACTATTCCCACTATGTAGGGGATATTTTCGGTGCGCCGCTGGCGATTGAAGGTTTGATGGCCTTCTTCCTCGAATCCACCTTTGTAGGTCTGTTCTTCTTCGGCTGGGACCGTTTGGGTAAAGTCCAGCATATGTGCGTCACCTGGCTGGTGGCCTTAGGTTCAAACCTGTCCGCACTGTGGATTCTGGTTGCGAACGGCTGGATGCAAAACCCAATCGCTGCGGATTTCAACTTTGAAACCATGCGTATGGAGATGCTGAGCTTCTCTGAACTGGTGCTCAACCCGGTTGCTCAGGTGAAATTTGTTCACACTGTGGCTTCTGGTTATGTTTGTGGCGCGATGTTCGTTCTGGGTATCAGCTCCTACTATATGCTGCGCGGCCGTGACTTCGCGTTTGCTAAACGTTCTTTTGCTATCGCCGCCAGCTTTGGTATGGCTGCCATTTTGTCTGTTATCGTTCTCGGTGATGAATCTGGTTACGAAATGGGCGACGTGCAGAAAACCAAACTTGCTGCTATTGAAGCCGAGTGGGAAACCCAACCTGCACCGGCATCCTTTACGCTGTTCGGTATTCCGGACCAGGATGCGCAGGAAAACCATTTTGCGATTCAAATTCCTTATGCGCTGGGCATCATTGCCACCCGCTCTGTTGATACACCGGTCATTGGTCTGAAAGATCTGATGGTGCAGCACGAAGAGCGCATCCGTAACGGGATGAAAGCGTATCAACTGCTGGAAGAACTGCGTGCTGGTAGTACCGATCAGGCCGTTCGTGACCAGTTCAACAGCATGAAGAAAGATCTGGGTTATGGTCTGCTGCTGAAACGCTACACGGACAACGTCACCGACGCGACCGAAGCGCAAATTCAGCAAGCCACGAAAGACTCTATCCCTCGTGTTGCACCGCTGTACTTCGCATTCCGTATTATGGTGGCGTGCGGCATCCTGATGCTGGCTATCATTGCTGTGTCCTTCTGGACCGTGATTCGTAATCGTATCGGCGAGAAAAAATGGCTGCTGCGCACCGCGCTGTATGCGATTCCGCTGCCGTGGATTGCCATTGAATCCGGTTGGTTTGTCGCAGAGTACGGTCGTCAACCGTGGGCGATTGGTGAAGTGTTACCAACAGCCGTAGCGAACTCTTCGCTGACCGCTGGCGACCTCATCTTCTCGATGCTGTTGATTTGCGGCCTGTATACCCTGTTCCTGGTGGCTGAACTGTATCTGATGTTCAAGTTCGCACGCCTTGGGCCGAGTAGCCTGAAAACCGGTCGTTATCACTACGAGCAGTCCACTGTGACTTCTCAGCCGGCACGCTAAGACAGGAGTCGTCAAATGATCGATTATGAAGTATTGCGTTTTATCTGGTGGCTGCTGGTTGGCATTCTGCTGATTGGTTTTGCGGTCACTGATGGCTTCGACATGGGGGTGGGCATGCTCACCCGTTTCCTCGGTCGTAATGATACCGAGCGTCGAATTATGATTAACTCCATCGCCCCGCACTGGGACGGTAACCAGGTTTGGCTCATCACCGCGGGTGGCGCACTGTTCGCTGCCTGGCCGATGGTGTATGCCGCTGCGTTCTCCGGTTTCTATGTGGCGATGATCCTGGTACTGGCGTCTTTGTTCTTCCGTCCGGTCGGTTTCGATTACCGCTCCAAGATTGAAGATATGCGCTGGCGCAACATGTGGGACTGGGGCATCTTCATTGGTAGCTTCGTTCCGCCGCTGGTTATCGGTGTTGCGTTTGGCAACCTGCTGCAAGGTGTTCCGTTCCACATGGATGAGTACATGCGCTTGTACTACACCGGTAACTTCTTCCAGTTGCTGAATCCGTTTGGTCTGCTGGCAGGGGTTGTGAGCGTAGGGATGATCATCACTCAGGGCGCCACCTATCTTCAGATGCGTACCGTGGGCGAGCTACACCTGCGTGCACGTACCACCTCACAGGTTGCGGCGCTGGTGACTCTGGTTTGCTTCGCACTGGCCGGCGTTTGGGTTATTTACGGTATTGATGGTTATGTTGTGACTTCCGCTCTGGATCACCACGCCGCCTCTAACCCGATGACCAAAGAAGTGGCACGTGAAGCGGGCGCATGGATGGTGAACTTTAACAATGCACCTATTCTGTGGCTGGTTCCTGCTCTGGGCGTGGTTCTGCCGCTGCTGACCATTCTGACTTCTCGTATGGAGAAAGGGGCCTGGGCGTTCATCTTCTCCTCACTGACGTTAGCCTGCATCATCCTGACTGCCGGTATCGCAATGTTCCCGTTTGTGATGCCATCCAGCACCATGATGAATGCGAGTCTGACCATGTGGGATGCAACGTCCAGCCAGCTGACGCTGAATCTGATGACGTATGTAGCTTGTGTGTTCGTACCGATCATTCTGCTGTACACCGGCTGGTGTTACTGGAAGATGTTTGGTCGCATCACCAAAGAAGATATTGAAAGCAACACCCACTCTCTGTACTAAGTAAGGAGCTTAAAATGTGGTATTTCGCATGGATTTTGGGAACGCTTCTTGCCTGTGCATTTGGGATAATCACAGCGCTGGCGCTTGAGCACGTTGAATCAGGCAAGGCCGGACAAGAAGATAGTTGATGATCAACATTATCGCGATGGTATACAACGCGATGGACAAGCGCCCCTTGCGGGCGCTTTCCTTTGTGCTGGCAATCGTGTTGGCCGGCTGCATATTCTGGGATCCGTCACGCTTCGCAGCCAAAACCAGTGAGCTTGAAATCTGGCATGGTTTCATGCTGATGTGGGCGGTCTGCGCAGGCATCATTCACGGCGTTGGCTTCCGTCCTCGCGCCGTACATTGGCAGGGCATCTTCTGCCCGCTGATCGCAGATATCGTCCTCGTTGTTGGTCTGATTTTCTTCTTCTTTTGAATAAGAAACATCCTTAAATATTTATGGGCTTGCATAAGCCCATAATTTTTTACTCTCCGTTTACTTTCCCCCATTCCAAAGCACCATTCCCGCGCGTATAGTAGCGAAGTTTGAAAGCACTAACCTAATTGCATTACCGGGATGTAAAGTGAAGACAGCGCGATATACAACGACATTCTTGATGCATCGCGGCGGCAAGAACGCGAGTCACCAGGAGCTTACAAAGTTAAGCGACCGGTGTGAGTGGGCAAAGCCAACAAAGAGGCAGTAAGAATGAATAAGTATATTTTTCGATGGCCGGTTCGTGTCTATTATGAAGACACTGATGCCGGTGGGGTGGTTTATCACGCCAGCTACGTCGCTTTTTATGAAAGAGCACGCACAGAGATGCTGCGTCATCATCACTTCAGTCAGCAGGTTCTGTTGGCCGAACGTGTAGCCTTTGTGGTGCGCAAGATGACCCTGGAGTATTTTGCGCCTGCCCGGCTTGACGATATGCTCGAAGTCCAAACCGAAATTACGTCAATGCGTGGCACCTCATTGGTTTTCACGCAACGCATTGTCAACGCAGAGAACGTCGTGCTGAATGAAGCCGAAGTTCTGATTGTTTGCGTTGATCCACTCAAAATGAAGCCTCGTGCGCTTCCCAAGTCTATTGTCGCGGAGTTTAAGCAGTGACTGACATGAATATCCTTGATTTGTTCCTGAAGGCAAGCCTTCTGGTTAAACTTATCATGTTGATTTTGATTGGCTTCTCAATCGCATCCTGGGCCATTATTATCCAGCGGACCCGTATTCTTAATGCTGCTTCACGTGAAGCCGAAGCGTTTGAAGACAAGTTCTGGTCCGGCATTGAATTGTCGCGTCTGTATCAGGAAAGCCAGGGGCGTCGTGATAACCTGGCGGGTTCAGAGCAAATTTTCTACAGCGGGTTCAAAGAGTTTGCTCGTTTGCATCGGGCAAATAGCCACGCGCCGGAAGCGGTCGTTGAGGGGGCTTCCCGTGCGATGCGTATCTCGATGAACCGTGAGCTGGAAACGCTGGAAACGCATATTCCATTCCTCGGCACTGTCGGCTCCATCAGCCCGTATATCGGTCTGTTCGGTACCGTTTGGGGGATCATGCACGCATTTATCGCGCTGGGCGCGGTAAAACAGGCAACCCTGCAAATGGTTGCACCGGGTATCGCGGAAGCGTTGATTGCAACGGCCATCGGTCTGTTTGCGGCAATCCCGGCGGTTATGGCTTACAACCGACTGAATCAGCGCGTGAACAAGCTGGAACTGAATTACGACAACTTTATGGAAGAGTTCACCGCGATTCTGCACCGCCAGGCGTTTACCGTTAGCGAGAGCAACAAGGGGTAAACCATGGCCAGAACGCGTGGACGAGGTCGTCGCGAACTTAAGTCCGAAATCAATATTGTACCGTTGCTCGACGTACTGCTGGTGCTGCTGCTGATCTTTATGGCAACCGCGCCGATCATTACGCAGAGTGTGGAAGTCGACCTGCCGGATGCGACCGAATCGCAAGCCGTCAGCAGTAACGATGAACCGCCGGTCATTATTGAAGTTTCCGGTGTTGGGCAATACAGCGTGGTGGTTGAGAAAGACAGGATGGATCAACTGCCGCCGGAGCAGGTTATCGCGGAAGCGAAAAGCCGCCTGCAGACCAATCCGAAAACGGTATTTTTAATCGGTGGTGCGAAAGACGTGCCTTATGATGAAATAATTAAAGCGCTGAACTTGTTACACAGTGCAGGCGTAAAATCGGTTGGCTTGATGACGCAGCCAATCTGATGACGGCGTTTTGCTGGCTTGAAAGATAGCGCGTAACAGGCGAACAGTTTTTTGGGAACCGAGAGTGTCAAAGGCAACCGAACAAAACGACAAGCTCAAAAGGGCGATAATTATTTCAGCGGTGCTGCATGTTATTTTATTTGCAGCGCTGATCTGGAGTTCGTTCGATGAGCACATTGATGCTTCAGCCGGCGGCGGTGGCGGTTCGTCCATCGACGCCGTTATGGTCGATCCTGGTGCTGTTGTTCAACAGTACGACAGGCAGCAGCAACAGCAGGCAAGTGCGAAACGTGCAGAAGAACAGCGTGAGAAACAGGCGCAGCAGCAGGCCGAGGAGCTTCGTGAGAAGCAGGCGGCAGAGCAAGAGCGTCTGAAACAGCTGGAGAAAGAACGTTTAGCGGCGCAGGAAAAAGTGCGCGAGCAGGCGGAACAGCAGAAACAGGCTGAAGCCGCTGCGGCGAAAGCGCAGGAGCAACAAAAGCAGGCTGAAGAGGCTGCGGCGAAGGCTGCTGCAGACGCGAAAGCCAAAGCAGATGCTCAGGCGAAACAAGCGGCAGATGCCGCGAAGAAAGCCGCTGCTGATGCCCAGAAGAAAGCTGAAGCTGAAGCTGAAGCTGCAAAAGCGGCTGCCGATGCTAAGAAGGTAGCTGAGGCGCAGGCTGCCAAGGCCGCCGCAGACGCAGCGAAGAAAGCGCAGGCTGAAGCCGCTAAACAAGCTGCGGCTGAAAAAGCTGCCGCTGAGAAAGCAGAAAAAGCCGCCGCCGCGAAAGCCGCTGCGGCTGAAAAAGCCGCCGCTGACAAGAAAGCTGCTGCTGAAAAAGCTGCGGCAGATAAAAAGGCTGCAGCCGAGAAAGCCGCTGCCGATAAGAAAGCTGCGGCAGATAAAGCCGCTGCTGCGAAAAAGGCTGCGGCCGAAAAAGCTGCAGCAGCCTCTGGCGTTGACGACTTGTTGGGCGACCTAAGCTCCGGTAAGAATGCACCGAAATCGGGTGGTGGAGCGAAAGGAAACGGCCAACCGGCGAAAGATAGTGGTACAAGTGGTGCAAATGGCGGTGCATCTGGTGCTGATATCAGTGCTTACGCATCTCAAATTCGTAATGCGATTCAGAACCGTCTGTATGGCGCCGATTTGTATGCAGGGAAATCCTGCGTATTACATATCAAGTTAGCGCCTGATGGTCTGCTACTGGATGTGACTGAAGAGGGCGGGGATCCGGCATTGTGCCAGGCTGCGCTAACGGCTGCGAAAACAGCCAGAATTCCTAAACCGCCTAGCCAGGCTGTTTATGAAAAAGTAAAAGATGCCAAACTGGACTTTAAACTGTAATAACGGCCCCTGAGAAATCGGGGGAAACGGTCTAAGGTTGAGACAGAGTTCTGGTAGTTTTGTGTATTTGAGTTTGTTAACATTCTGCTAAATTATCGTGGGCGTTCCGTCCAGATAAGGGAGATATGATGAAGCAGGCATTACGAGTAGCATTTGGTTTTCTGATGCTGTGGGCAGCGGTGCTGCATGCAGAAGTACGTATCGAGATCACCCAAGGGGTGGACTCGGCACGCCCGATTGGTGTTGTCCCCTTCCAGTGGGCAGGGCCGGGTGCTGCACCTGAAGATATCGGTGGTATCGTGGGCGCTGACCTGCGTAACAGCGGTAAATTTAACCCATTAGACCGTTCTCGCCTGCCGCAGCAGCCGGGTACCGCGCAGGAAGTTCAACCTGCCGCATGGTCTGCCCTGGGTATTGATGCCGTGGTGGTAGGCCAGGTCACACCGAATCCAGATGGCTCCTACAGTGTTGCTTATCAACTGGTTGATACCGGTGGTGCACCGGGTACCGTACTGGCACAGAACACGTATAAAGTGAACAAGCAGTGGCTGCGTTATGCGGGCCATACCGCAAGTGACGAAGTGTTTGAAAAACTGACTGGTATTAAAGGTGCATTCCGTACCCGTATCGCTTATGTTGTTCAGACAAACGGTGGTCAGTTCCCGTACGAATTACGTGTGTCGGACTACGATGGTTACAACCAGTTTGTCGTTCACCGCTCTCCGCAGCCGTTGATGTCTCCGGCGTGGTCTCCGGACGGTTCAAAACTGGCCTACGTTACCTTCGAAAGTGGTCGTTCGGCGCTGGTTATTCAGACGTTGTCCAACGGCGCAGTGCGTCAGGTTGCTTCGTTCCCGCGTCACAACGGTGCACCTGCGTTTTCTCCGGATGGCAGCAAACTGGCGTTTGCCCTGTCTAAAACCGGTAGCCTGAACCTGTACGTTATGGACATCGGTTCCGGTCAGATCCGTCAGGTCACTGATGGTCGCAGCAACAACACGGAACCAACCTGGTTCCCGGACAGCCAAAACCTGGCCTTTACGTCTGACCAGGCCGGTCGTCCGCAGGTGTATAAAGTTAACGTCAACGGCGGTGCTCCGCAGCGTATTACCTGGGAAGGTTCGCAAAACCAGGATGCTGATGTCAGCAGCGACGGTAAGTTTATGGTAATGGTAAGCTCGGCTAATGGTCAGCAGCACATTGCCAAACAAGATCTGGTAGCGGGTGGCGTACAAGTTCTGTCGTCAACGTTCCTGGACGAAACGCCAAGTCTGGCACCTAACGGCACTATGGTAATCTACAGCTCTTCTCAGGGGATGGGATCCGTGCTGAATTTGGTTTCTACAGATGGGCGTTTCAAAGCGCGTCTTCCGGCAACTGATGGACAGGTTAAATTCCCTGCCTGGTCGCCGTATCTGTGATAATAAATAATTGATTAATAAAGGAATCATTGAAATGCAACTGAACAAAGTGCTGAAAGGGCTGATGATTGCTCTGCCTGTTATGGCTATTGCGGCATGTTCTTCTAACAAGAACGCCAGCAATGACGGCAGCGAAGGCATGCTGGGTGCCGGCACTGGTATGGATGCAAACGGTAGCGGCAACATGTCTTCCGAAGAGCAAGCGCGTCTGCAGATGCAACAGCTGCAGCAGAACAACATCGTTTACTTCGATCTGGATAAGTACGATATCCGTTCTGACTTCGCCGCAATGCTGGATGCGCACGCTAACTTCCTGCGTAGCAACCCGTCTTACAAAGTCACCGTAGAAGGTCATGCGGACGAACGTGGTACTCCTGAGTACAACATCTCCCTGGGTGAGCGTCGTGCAAACGCCGTTAAGATGTACCTGCAGGGTAAAGGCGTTTCTGCGGACCAGATCTCCATCGTTTCTTACGGTAAAGAAAAACCTGCAGTACTGGGTCATGACGAAGCGGCTTACGCCAAAAACCGTCGCGCCGTACTGGTTTACTAAGAGAATTGCATGAGCAGTAACTTCAGACATCACCTGTTGAGTCTGTCGTTACTGGTTGGCATAGCGGCCCCCTGGGCCGCTTTTGCTCAGGCGCCAATCAGTAGTGTCGGCTCAGGCTCGGTCGAAGACCGTGTCACTCAACTCGAGCGTATTTCTAACGCTCACAGTCAGCTTTTAACCCAACTCCAGCAACAACTCTCCGATAATCAGTCCGATATTGATTCCCTGCGTGGTCAAATTCAGGAAAATCAGTACCAGCTGAATCAGGTTGTTGAACGCCAAAAACAGATATTGCTGCAGATGAATAATCTTGGCAGCGGTAGTGCGCCTGCGGCGCAGTCTGCGGCTGGCGATCAGAGTGGGGCGGCAACCCCGGCACCCGATGCCGGTGCTGCAGCTTCGTCAGGCACTCCGGCGCAAACTGGCGATGCGAATACCGATTACAATGCGGCAATTGCCCTGGTGCAGGATAAATCTCGCCAGGATGACGCGATTGAAGCATTTCAGAACTTCATCAAAAAGTACCCGGATTCGACTTACCTGCCAAATGCGAATTACTGGCTCGGTCAGTTGAATTACAACAAGGGTAAAAAAGATGATGCAGCGTTCTATTTTGCATCCGTAGTTAAAAACTTCCCAAAATCACCAAAGGCTGCAGACGCGATGTATAAAGTCGGCGTCATCATGCAGGACAAAGGTGACGCAGCAAAAGCGAAAGCCGTTTATCAGCAGGTTATCACTAAATACCCTGGTACTGATGGCGCGAAACAAGCGCAAAAACGTCTTGGCGCGATGTAATGACCACCATGCGACCAGAAATCGTGTTATTTCTGGTCGTGTCGTGTGATTCCTAAGCAGTTGAGTAATTTACATCGAAATTTTTGTTGCGCTAAAATCTGAAATCAGTAATATATGCCGCCGTTGCCAAGGGATATCAAACAAACCAAAAGCAGCGCAAAAGTGGGTCGTTAGCTCAGTTGGTAGAGCAGTTGACTTTTAATCAATTGGTCGCAGGTTCGAATCCTGCACGACCCACCACTAACTCAGTTAGTAAGTAGTATCCAGCGTAGTATCGGGTGATTAGCTCAGCTGGGAGAGCACCTCCCTTACAAGGAGGGGGTCGGCGGTTCGATCCCGTCATCACCCACCACTCGGGGCGTTAGCTCAGTTGGTAGAGCAGTTGACTTTTAATCAATTGGTCGCAGGTTCGAATCCTGCACGCCCCACCACTATTTTGGTGGTTCCGAGTAAAAATTTTCAGGTGACATCCGAGCGGGTCGTTAGCTCAGTTGGTAGAGCAGTTGACTTTTAATCAATTGGTCGCAGGTTCGAATCCTGCACGACCCACCATCTCTGAAAGAATAAAGAAGTAAACCCCATATGGGGGCGTTAGCTCAGTTGGTAGAGCAGTTGACTTTTAATCAATTGGTCGCAGGTTCGAATCCTGCACGCCCCACCAGTGTAAAAAAGCGCCCTAAAGGCGCTTTTTTGCTATCTGCGATTTATAAGATTCGAACCTGCTTGCCTGATGCGCTTCGCTTATCAGTCCTACAGACGACACTATTCACGTAGGCCGGATAAGACGTCAGTCGCCATCCGGCATTCATCACACGCAATTATTGTGACTTTCTTACGCCAATCCGCTATCTTGTTTAGCATATAAAACAAATCTAACCGAATACGGCGTGAGTCACGCTTTTAATCGGTTATTTCGTTAAGCCAGTAAAACGAGAAAGCAAGATGAGCGTGATGTTTGATCCAGAAGCAGCAATTTATCCGTTTCCGCCGAAGCCAGCGCCGCTGAGTGCGGATGAAAAGCAATTTTATCGTGAAAAAATCAAGCGCCTGCTGAAAGAGCGTGATGCCGTTATGGTCGCGCACTATTACACCGATCCTGAAATTCAGCAGTTGGCTGAAGAGACCGGTGGCTGCATCTCTGATTCTCTGGAGATGGCTCGGTTTGGCTCAAAGCATTCAGCCTCTACGCTGCTGGTGGCGGGGGTCAGATTTATGGGCGAAACGGCCAAAATCCTGAGCCCGGAAAAAACCATCCTGATGCCGACGCTGCAGGCGGAATGTTCATTAGATCTGGGCTGCCCAATCGACGCGTTCAGCGCATTTTGCGACGCGCATCCGGATCGCACCGTGGTGGTTTACGCCAATACCTCAGCCGCAGTTAAAGCCCGTGCTGACTGGGTGGTGACGTCCAGCATTGCGGTTGAACTTATTGAGCATCTTGATAGTTTAGGTGAAAAAATAATCTGGGCCCCGGACAGACATCTGGGCAACTACGTGCAAAAACAGACCGGCGCAGACGTGCTCTGTTGGCAGGGAGCCTGTATTGTCCATGACGAATTTAAAACCCAGGCTTTAACACGCATGAAAGCGCTGTACCCTGATGCAGCGGTGCTGGTGCACCCTGAATCACCTCAATCAATAGTCGATATGGCCGATGCCGTTGGCTCAACCAGCCAGCTTATCAACGCGGCAAAAACGTTACCGCATAAGCAGCTCATCGTGGCGACAGACCGGGGCATTTTTTACAAAATGCAGCAGGCTGTGCCGGACAAAGAGTTGCTTGAAGCGCCGACGGCCGGCGAGGGGGCAACCTGCCGCAGCTGCGCGCATTGCCCGTGGATGGCGATGAACGGCCTCAAGGCGATTGCTGAGGGGCTGGAACATGGCGGCATGACGCATGAGATACATGTTGATCACGCGCTGCGAGAAAGAGCGTTGTTGCCGTTAAACCGCATGTTGGAATTTGCGGCTACACTACGAGCGTAATGAATTTTTTTGCTCTGGGGGAAAAGATGGACTTTTTTAGCACGCAGAACATTCTGGTACATATTCCGATTGGCACGGGTGGTTACGATCTGTCGTGGATCGAAGCCGTGGGGACGATTGCCGGGTTGTTGTGTATTGGCCTGGCGAGTCTTGAGAAAATCAGCAATTACGTCTTCGGTCTGATAAACGTCACGCTGTTTGCGATTATCTTCTTTCAGATCCAGCTTTATGCCAGCCTGTTGCTGCAAGTTTTTTTCTTTGCCGCCAACATCTACGGCTGGTATGCCTGGTCCCGGCAAACCAACCAGCATGAAGCGGAACTGAAAATTCGCTGGCTGCCGTTGCCAAAAGCGATCGGCTGGCTGGCGGCCTGCGTGGTAGCGATCGGCCTGATGTCGGTCTATATCGATCCGGTTTTTGCGTTCCTGACCCGCATTGCGGTCAACATAATGCAGGCATTGGGATTACAGGTTGCTGTGCCTGAACTGCAACCCGATGCCTTCCCGTTCTGGGACTCCTGCATGATGGTGTTGTCGATTGTGGCGATGATCCTGATGACACGTAAATACGTTGAAAACTGGCTGCTGTGGGTAATCATCAACGTCATCAGCGTGGTGATCTTTGCTCTGCAAGGCGTATATGCCATGTCGCTGGAATATATGATCCTGACGGTTATCGCCCTCAACGGGAGCAGGATGTGGATCAACAGCGCGCGTGAGCGAGGTTCCCACGCGCTGTCTCATTAATGGTGATGATGTGAGTGGCCGGACACGCCCTGATACAGGTGGCAGTCCGGTCCATTGCACGGCTGATATTCCATCTGGATCGTTGCGTGTTCAATCTGGTAGTGATGGATAAGGAAATGCTGAATACGCTCCAGCAACGCATCGTGATCGTGCGGTGGGATCACCTGCACATGCAGTGTCATTACCGGCTTTTCACCCACCATCCAGACGTGGACATGGTGCACATTGCGAACTTCGGGAATGTCCCGGCTGAGATGGCGCTGCAGTGCGGCGATATCCAGCGCCAGCGGAGCGCCTTCCAGCAATTCATTGACGCTATCTTTTAACAATCTCCAGGCACTGCGCAGCACCAGTACGGAAACCAAAATTGAGAGGATCGGATCCGCAGGTGTCCAGCCCGTCCAGATAATAATCAGCGCAGCGATGATCGCCCCGACCGAGCCGAGTAAATCCCCCATCACATGCAGCGCTGCAGCGCGGACGTTCAGGTTTTTCTCTTCACTACCGCGATGTAAAACCCAGAAAGCAAGCACATTGGCCAGTAAACCCGAAACAGCAATAACCATCATCATGCCGCCCGCCACGGGACGAGGTGTCTGGAAGCGCTCAATCGCCTCCCAGACGATTAAAATGGTGATAACGACCAATGCGATGGCATTAACGAATGCAGCCAGCGTCGTGAGCCTCAGCCAGCCGAAGGTGTGGCGTATTGTGGGCGGGCGACGGGAAAACTGGACGGCCAGCAGCGCGAAAAGCAGCGCTGCCGCATCCGTAAGCATATGCCCGGCGTCGGCCAGCAGCGCCAGTGAGCCTGAAAGTATTCCGCCCACCACTTCGACCAACATAAATCCCGCTGTAATGCAGAAGGCGAACATCAGTCGGCGGGCGTTATTGTCTTTGGGTTGCTCAGAGGAAGTATGAGTATGTGTGTGCGCCATTGTGCCATCCCTTTGTTATTCTCACCTTTACTGTATGACATCATACCGTTTTTGGGGGGATAAAATTAAAAAGGAGAGCTTCTATTCTCTCGTTATCAGCCACGTAAATATTGGGCGTTGCCTTACAGTACAGTGGGTAAAAATCCACGATATGTATCGATAGCCAGCACAGAATTTTGAAAATAATAATGAAATAAGCAATTACAGTTGTGATTTGCTGTTTTGATCTCATTATTCGCTATATTCTTGCGTTTTTTTGCATAACCCTGGGATAACACGGTTCGTACTGTAAAACCCCGTTTACACTTTATGACTGAAGATATAGATTGGAGGGATTGCATTCATTTATATAAGTATGGCAACGCTGGAATAATCATGAATTATCAGAACGACGATTTACGCATCAAAGAGATCAACGAGTTATTACCGCCAGTCGCACTGCTGGAAAAATTCCCCGCTACTGAAAATGCCGCAAACACGGTGGCTCATGCCCGTAAGGCGATTCATAAAATTCTGAAAGGGAGCGACGATCGCCTGTTAGTGGTGATTGGGCCGTGCTCTATTCATGATCCGGCAGCCGCTAAAGAGTACGCCGCTCGCCTGCTGGCGCTGCGCGAAGAGTTAAAAGGCGAACTTGAAATCGTCATGCGCGTCTATTTTGAAAAACCGCGTACCACCGTCGGCTGGAAGGGGCTGATCAACGATCCGCACATGGACAACAGCTTCCAGATCAACGATGGCCTGCGCATTGCACGTAAATTGCTACTGGATATCAACGACAGCGGATTGCCGGCTGCGGGCGAATTCCTCGACATGATCACGCCGCAATACCTCGCCGACCTGATGAGTTGGGGAGCGATTGGTGCGCGTACCACTGAGTCCCAGGTACACCGCGAGCTGGCATCGGGTCTGTCTTGCCCGGTTGGTTTTAAAAACGGTACCGATGGCACGATCAAAGTCGCGATTGATGCGATCAACGCCGCAGGAGCGCCACACTGCTTCCTGTCCGTGACCAAATGGGGTCATTCGGCGATCGTGAATACCAGCGGTAATGGCGATTGCCATATTATTCTGCGCGGCGGCAAAGAGCCGAACTACAGCGCTCAGCACGTTGCCGACGTGAAAGAAGGTCTGATTAAAGCAGGGCTCTCTGCGCAAGTGATGATCGACTTTAGCCATGCCAACTCCAGCAAGCAGTTCAAAAAGCAGATGGATGTTGCGAAAGACGTTTGCGGACAAGTCGCTGGCGGCGAAAAAGCGATTATTGGCGTGATGATCGAAAGCCATCTGGTCGAGGGTAATCAGAACCCGGATAGCGGTGAGCCGCTGACCTACGGCAAAAGCATCACTGATGCCTGCATTGGCTGGGAAGATACCGATGCGGTGCTGCGCCAGCTGGCGGATGCGGTCAACGCGCGTCGCGGTTAAAGTTACTTTCCTCCCTTATTAAAACCGGCGAATCAGGCCGGTTTTTTAATTAATATTAATAAATTTATTTATATCGCCAATATATTGTTAGGGTGAATATAAATATATTCTTAATTTTGTCATTCCTGTAATAAATATATTAAATCCAGGGTTATCATTCCATGAGGAATTTAATATTAATTAAAGGGATGACTATGAATAAAAATTTTAACATCGTCTGGAATACCGCGCGTAATATGTATGTCGTGGCTTCTGAACATGCACAGGGTGACAGTCAGATAAAAAACCAGGCCAGGGCGGCAGGCATCGCCACGCTGCTGGGGTTACTCTCTGGTCCGGCGATGGCGGATTATACCCCGACTGTTGCGGCCGGTGAGTCCGTTAGTGGAGAGACAATAGATGCCGGGGATCAGTTTGTTTACGGCAGCGCCTTCAATACGACGATAGAAGGCGGGTGGCAGTATGTCATGGACGGTGGTCTGTCCCAGGATGCGCAGGTAACGGGAGGCTATCTTGAGGTTGAAGAGAATGGCACCTCCGTGAATGCCGTGCTGAGCGAAAAAGGCCTACAGGTTGTCTATGGTACAGCAGAACACACTACCATCAATTCGGGAGCAAAAAACGATGTGTTCGGAACCGCAACGGATTCCGTCATCAATGCTGGTGGAACGGAAACCGTTTTTGGGTTGTCCACCGGCGCGACCATCAACAACAAGGGTATTCAGTCCGTTTATGGTCGCGCTAAAGAATCGACTGTAAATCAGGGGGGGACGCTGGTACTTAGAACAGAGGAGGACGGCAAAAAAATAGCCAGTTTCGCCAGCAACACCACCGTCAACAGCGGCGGCTCACTCTGGCTGGAATCAGATTATGCCATCCTTGAAGGCACCACTCTGATTAAAACCGGCGCCACCGTTAATGCCTTAACCGGTGTTATCACCAACAGTGGGATCCTGGATTATGACCTCGACGCGGGAGCCTCCCGTACCGAGAGCAACAGTATTCAGGGCATTGGGTCCCTGCAAAAAACCGGGCAGGGTACGTTGCTGCTTACCGGTAACAGCACCTACGCCGGTGACACGCTTGTCGATGAAGGCACCCTCTGGCTCGCTGATTCTGCCGTTATTGGCACACCCGGTGTCTCCGGCTCATCTTCGCAGTTAATGGTCACTACGTCTAACGGCTCCGTCAGCGTCGCAGCCGGGGCAACCCTCGGCGGTACCGGCGTTATCAATGATGATGTCTCGAATGCCGGCAACATTGCCATCAGCCAGAGCAATGAGACTGGTCACACCCTCACCATTAACGGCAATTACACCGGTAATAATGGCACGCTCTCCCTTAATACACAGCTGGGGGATGATGCCTCCCCGACGGATAAGCTCCTGATTTCCGGCGATACTGCAGGCACGACCACCGTCTTTGTTACTAATACTGGTGGGGACGGAGCCCTCACCACGCAAGGGATCGAGGTGATAGATGTCGGCGGTCAGTCTGACGGCGTCTTCACCCAGGGCAACCAGGTTCAGGTCGGAGTGTATGAGTACCGCTTGTATCAGGACGGTGGTGACTGGTATTTGCGCTCGCAGACCGTTACCCCGGTTAATCCAGATGACGGTGGTAATGTCACCCCTGTGGACCCTCAGTATCGCGCCGATATCGGCGCCTATCTCGGCAACCAGTGGATGGCGCGTAGTCTGCAAATGCAGACCCTTTATGACCGCGAAGGCAGCCAGTTACGCACCGATGACGGCAGTATGTGGATGCGTTTTAAAGCGGGTGATGCGTCGTCAACAGCAGCAAACGATCATGTGGATATTGACAACAACTATTCTCAGTTCCAGATCGGCGGCGATATACTGAGCTGGGATGATAGCGTGCAGAGCCTGAAAGCAGGGCTGATGGTGAGTTATATCAATGCCGATACGGATAGCACCGGTAACCGAGGGGCGGATGGGAGCCAGTTCTCTGCCAGTGGTAACGTAGCCGGTTACAATCTTGGGGCTTATGCCACCTGGTTTGCGGATGCGAAGGACCATAGCGGACTGTATGTGGATAGCTGGTACCAGTATGGTCTCTACAATAACAGCGTAAATAACGGTGACGTGGGGTCAAAGGATTATGATTCGACAGCCAGCGCTGTTTCTCTGGAAACGGGCTATCGGTACGACATCGGGCTTGAGAACCTGAATACTGTTAGCCTGACGCCACAGGCTCAGGTGACATGGCAGCAATATAAAGCGGACGCGGTTGTGCAGAATGGAACGCGTATTGACGGACAAAACGGTGACAGTTGGACCACGCGTCTCGGACTGCGGGTAGATGGCAAGTTGCACAAGAATACCACGTCGGTGATCCAGCCGTTTGCGGAGGTGAACTGGTTACACACCAGCGATGATGTTGCCGTTTCGTTTGATGGCGCGCAGGTGAAGCAGGATCTTCCGGCAGATCGCGCCGAGGTGAAAGTAGGTATTCAGGCGAATCTGAATAGCCAGTGGAGCATCACTGGTCAGGTTGCAGGGCAAAAGGGACGTAATGATTATGGCGATCTCAACGGTAGCCTGGATGTCCGTTACAGCTGGTAAAGTGGAATAAGAAATAGAGTAATCAGGCCTACAAGCAATCTTGTAGGCCTGATGAAATTACTTCGCTTTACCCTGGTTGGCTACCGCTGCAGCTTTTGCTGCGATCTCGTCAGCGTTACCCAGATAGTAATGTTTGATCGGCTTGAAGTTTTCGTCGAACTCATACACCAGCGGGACACCCGTCGGGATGTTCAGTTCCAGGATCTCATCTTCGCCCATGTTATCCAGGTATTTCACCAGCGCACGCAGGGAGTTACCGTGAGCGGCGATAATCACACGCTCACCGCTTTTCATGCGCGGCAGAATGGTTTCATTCCAGTAAGGAATAACGCGATCGATGGTCAGCGCCAGGCTTTCGGTAACCGGTAACTCTTTGTCGGTCAGCTTCGCATAGCGTGGATCGTGACCCGGATAGCGCTCGTCATCTTTAGTCAGTTCCGGTGGGGTTACCGCAAAGCCACGACGCCATTGCTTAACCTGCTCGTCACCGTATTTCTCAGCGGTTTCGGCTTTGTTCAACCCCTGCAGTGCGCCGTAATGACGTTCGTTCAGTTTCCAGGATTTCTCAACCGGCAGCCAGGCCTGATCCAGTTCGTCCAGGACATTCCACAGGGTGTGGATGGCACGTTTCAGCACAGAGGTATAAGCAAAATCGAAGCTGTAGCCTTCCTCTTTCAGCAGTTTACCTGCCGCTTTTGCTTCGCCCACACCTTTTTCAGACAGGTCAACATCATACCAACCGGTAAAGCGGTTTTCGTTGTTCCACTGACTTTCACCGTGACGTACCAGAACCAGCTTAGTTACAGCCATACACTCACTCCTATAAATCATGTTGAATGATAATAATTATCATTATATTGCCGTAATGCACCAGCGGCAATGCTTACGCATAACCATAGCGAAAATAGCGGCGCAGTGTAAGGTTCTTGTGAATTCAAGGTTGCGATTTTGTCTTTGAGTGGTGGGGTTTTGAACGGATCTGGCGTGGGAATAAATGACGAGCCGGGTATCGGCTCGTCACGGTTAACTATCAGGCAGGAATAAACCGGTATTCGGTCAGGCTGGAATACTCTTCACCCGGTCGCAGGAAGCAGTCTGGCTGCGGCCATTCCGGATGATTTGGGCTGTCAGGCAGAAACTCACTTTCCAGCGCCAGTCCTTGCCAGTCGGCGTAGGCTTCAGGTCCACGGGATGGTGTGCCGCCGAGGAAATTCCCGGAATAAAACTGCAATGCCGGGGCAGAGGTGTAGACCTCCATTTGCAGTTTTTCATCCTGGGACCAGACCATGGCGACCGGTTTGCGGGCATCGCCTTGCGTCTGCAACAAGAAAGCGTGATCGTAACCTTTCACCTTGCGCTGATCGTCATCGGCCAGAAATTCGCTGTCGATGCGTTTAGGTGCCCGGAAATCGAACGAGGTGCCCGCCACGGGTTTCAGTCCGTCATGCGGGATACCCATTTCATCAACCGGCAGGTACGTATCGGCCAGAATCTGCAGCTTGTGCTGGCGCACATCCGTTTTGTCGCCGTCGAGGTTGAAATAAACGTGATTCGTCAGATTCACCGGGCAGGGCATATCCACTGTCGCACGGTAGGTAATCGAAATACGGTTATCATCGGTCAGGCGATATTGCGCGGTGGCGCAGAGGTGACCCGGAAAGCCCTGGTCGCCATCGTCAGAGGTTAAGGCAAACAGCACCTGACGGTCATTCTGATTGACTATCTGCCAGCGACGTTTGTCGAAACCGTCCGGCCCACCGTGCAGCTGGTTGTCGCCCTGACTGGGTATTAATTCGACGGTTTCGCCGGCAAAGGTATAACGGCTGTTGGCGATACGGTTAGCGTAGCGACCAATCGAGGCTCCCAAAAATGCAGCTTGTTGTGGGTATTGCTCCGGGCTTGCGCAGCCGAGTAATGCTTCGCGCACGCTACCATCGCTGAGCGGAATACGCGCAGACAGCAGCGTCGCGCCCCAGTCCATCAGCGTGACTACCATCCCCGCGTCATTACGCAGGGTGAGCAGGCGAAACGGTTGGCCGTCGGGCGCCATTACGGGAATTTCGTTTAGCACTGTCCGGCTCCTTGTGAAGGTTTGCAGACATAAAAGGTTTCCTTGATACCGGTTTTCGCTTCGTACTGTTCAGCGACAGCCTGCTGTACGGCAGGCACCAAATCTTGTGGGATCAGCGCCACGATGCAGCCGCCGAAGCCGCCGCCGGTCATACGTACACCGCCTTTATCGCCGATGGTCGCTTTGACAATCTCTACCAGCGTATCAATTTGCGGCACGGTGATTTCAAAGTCATCGCGCATTGAGGCGTGAGATTCTGCCATCAATTGGCCCATACGCAGCAGATCGCCTTTCTCCAGCGCCTGCGCGGCTTCAACGGTACGCGTATTTTCTGTGATGACGTGGCGGACGCGTTTGGCGACAATCGGATCCAGTTCGAGGGCGACAGCGTTAAACGCTTCAAGGCTGACATCACGCAGCGCTGGCTGCTGGAAGAAACGCGCGCCGGTTTCACATTGTTCGCGGCGGGTGTTGTACTCGCTGCCAACCAGCGTGCGTTTAAAGTTGCTGTTGATGATCACCACCGCCACGCCCTCAGGCATAGAAACGGCTTTGGTGCCCAGCGTACGGCAGTCGATCAGCAGCGCATGATCTTTCTTGCCGAGCGCAGAGATGAGCTGATCCATAATGCCGCAGTTACAGCCGACAAACTGGTTTTCCGCTTCCTGGCCGTTCAGGGCAATCTGCGCGCCGTCGAGCGGCAGGTGATAGAGCTGCTGGAATACTGTACCCACAGCGACTTCCAGTGAGGCGGAAGAGCTTAGACCCGCGCCCTGCGGGACGTTACCGCTGATCACCAGATCCGCACCGCCAAAGGCGTTATTGCGCTTTTGCAGGTGCTTCACCACGCCGCGCACGTAGTTTGACCACTGCTGGGTTTCGTGGGCGATAATCGGCGCATCAAGAGAGAACTCATCAATCTGATTGTCGTAATCAGCGGCGATCACACGAACTTTTCGATCGTCGCGGGGGGCACAGCTAATGACGGTTTGATAGTCGATGGCGCAGGGCAGAACGAAGCCGTCGTTATAATCGGTGTGTTCGCCGATCAGGTTTACGCGACCCGGTGCCTGAATAGTATGGGGGGCAGGGTAGCCAAACGTTTCTGCAAACAGAGATTGTGTTTTTTCTTTCAGACTCATTATTTAAACTCCGGATTCGCGAAAATGGATGTCGCTGACCGCACGCAGTCGCTCAGCCGCTTGTTCTGCCGTCAGGTCACGCTGGGTTTCCGCCAGCATTTCATAACCGACCATAAATTTACGCACGGTCGCGGAACGCAGCAGCGGCGGGTAAAAGTGCGCGTGCAACTGCCAGTGTTCGTTTTCTTCACCGTTGAACGGCGCGCCGTGCCAGCCCATAGAGTAGGGGAATGAGCACTGGAACAGGTTGTCGTAGCGACTGGTCAGTTTTTTCAACGCCAGCGCCAGGTCGGCACGCTGTTCGTCAGTCAAATCGGTAATACGCAGCACATGCGTTTTCGGCAGCAGTAGCGTTTCGAACGGCCATGCGGCCCAGTAAGGCACAACCGCCAGCCAGTGCTCGGTTTCTACGACCGTACGGCTGCCGTCCGCCAGTTCGCGCTGGACGTAATCAACGAGCATTGGCGTGCCCTGCTCGGCAAAGTACGCTTTTTGCAGACGGTCTTCACGTTCGGCTTCGTTAGGCAGGAAACTGTTGGCCCAAATTTGTCCGTGTGGGTGCGGGTTTGAACATCCCATCGCCGCACCTTTATTCTCAAATACCTGCACCCAGGGATAGGTTTTTCCTAACTCTGCGGTCTGTTCCTGCCACGTCTGTACAATTTCTGTCAGCGCAGGGACGCTGAGTTCTGGCAGCGTTTTACTGTGATCGGGCGAGAAGCAGATCACGCGGCTGGTACCGCGTGCGCTCTGGCAACGCATTAGTGGGTCGTGGCTGTCGGGAGCATCCGGGGTATCAGACATCAGTGCGGCAAAGTCATTGGTGAAGACATAGGTCCCGGTGTAATCCGGGTTTTTGTCGCCGGTAACGCGCGTATTGCCAGCGCAGAGGAAGCAGTCCGGATCATGCGCGGGCAGTACCTGTTTAGATGGCGTTTCCTGCGCCCCCTGCCAGGGGCGTTTGGCACGATGTGGCGAAACGAGGATCCACTGTCCGGTGAGCGGATTAAAACGGCGGTGTGGATGATCGACAGGGTTGAATTGCGTCATAACGTGTCCTTAATCCGAATATCCCTGTGGATGGCGTGATTGCCAGTGCCAGGTATCTTGTGCCATTTCATCCAGTGTACGCGTCACGCGCCAGTTGAGCTCGCGATCGGCTTTGCTGGCATCAGCCCAGTAGGCAGGCAGATCGCCGTCGCGGCGCGGAGCAAAATGGTAGTTCACTGGCTTACCGCAGGCTTTGCTGAAGGCGTTGACCACATCCAGTACGCTGCTACCAACGCCAGCGCCAAGGTTGTAAATATGTACCCCTTGCTTGCCTGCCAGTTTTTCCATAGCGACAACGTGGCCGTCGGCAAGATCCATCACGTGGATGTAATCGCGAACGCCGGTACCGTCTTCGGTCGGGTAGTCATTACCAAATATGGCCAGAGACTCACGGCGGCCCACGGCAACCTGCGCGATGTATGGCATCAGATTGTTAGGGATGCCTTGCGGATCTTCGCCCATGTCTCCTGACGGATGTGCGCCAACCGGATTGAAATAGCGTAGCAACGCGATGCTCCACTCAGGTTGTGCTTTTTGCAGATCGGTCAGGATCTGCTCGACCATCAGCTTACTTTTGCCGTACGGACTTTGTGGGGTGCCGGTCGGGAAGCTTTCAACGTAAGGAATTTGTGGCTGATCGCCATAGACGGTGGCGGAGGAGCTGAATATGAAGTTTTTCACGTTGGCGGCGCGCATCGCATTGACCAGACGCAGAGTGCCGTTGACGTTGTTGTCATAGTACTCCAGCGGTTTAGCAACGGATTCGCCGACGGCCTTCAGACCGGCGAAGTGGATGACCGTATCGATGGCGTGATCGTGCAGGATTTCGGTGATCAGCGCTTCGTTACGGATATCACCTTCGACGAAGGTCGGATGTTTTCCACCTAAACGCTCAATAACAGGCAGTACGCTGCGCTTACTGTTGCAGAGGTTATCAAGGATCACGACGTCGTGGCCATTCTTAAGCAACTGCACACAAGTGTGGCTTCCAATGTAACCGCTACCACCTGTAACCAATACTCTCATAATTCGCTCCGTTATGCCTATATCATGTAATGAAGATAGCATAACAAAGTTGTGAAAAGTGTGACATGGAATAAATTAGTGGAATCGTTTACACATACTGATTCTCAACGCCTGAATTGTATTTTTTGATTTTAAATCATTATGTTATTTAATGATTGCAGCTTTTGTCTGAAAAATCAGGTTTAAAAAAGGGCGCATTAGCGCGCCCCGGTATGAAAACTAACGCAGGGATGATTGCCGATAGGTGTAGATATCGCCTTCGGGCACAAACTCCAGTCGGTGGGTAATGCAGGCGGGTGCATCTTCAGCATGGTGAGAAACAAACAGCAGCTGGGTTTCACCTTCACCGATCAGAACATCCACAAAACGGCGGATCAACTGGCGGTTTAGCGGGTCCAGACCCTGCAAAGGTTCATCAAGGATCAATAGCGTAGGGTGTTTCACTAACGCGCGGACGATCAGCGCCAGGCGCTGCTGTCCCCAGGAAAGGCTGTGGAAAGGGGCGTCTGCAGTGCGTTTATCCATTCCCAGAATATCCAGCCACTGTTGTACCAGCTTGTGTTGTCTGTCTGATACGGCCTGATAAATACCGATGGAATCGAAGTAGCCTGAGAGAATGACGTTACGCACCGTGGTGCTTACCCGGTAATCCAGATGCAGGCTGCTGCTGACGTAGCCAATGTGCTTTTTAATATCCCAGATAGTTTCGCCGCTACCCCGACGACGGCCAAACAGCGTCAAATCATTGCTATAGCCCTGCGGATGATCGCCGGTGATTAAACTGAGCAGCGTTGATTTTCCCGCCCCGTTTGGACCGACAATCTGCCAGTGTTCACCTGGATTTACCCGCCAGCTCAGATGATGAAGAATCGGGCGATCGTTATAGGAAACGACCCCGTCGTTGAGCATAATCCGCGGTTCGTTCTCAGACAACATGCGGCGTACGGAAGGTTCATCCGGTTCAGGGAGGGTAATACCATCAAGCCGTTCACTGTGGGCAAGTTGGGCGATTAACGCTTGTTGCAGAAGAGCTGTTTTTTCACCGGTTTCTGTCAATGTGCAATCGGCGAGTACGCCAGCAAATTGCACAAAATCGGGGATCTCATCAAAGCGGTTTAACACCAGCACTAACGTAAAACCGGCCTGATGTAACGCCGCGAGCACCTCTGCCAACTGGCAACGTGAAGCCACATCCAGTCCGTCAAACGGTTCATCAAGGATCAGCAAATCGGGTTCAGACATCAGTGCCTGACAGAGCAGAGTTTTCCGCGTTTCGCCGGTGGAAAGGTATTTGAAACGCCTGCTAAGCAGGGCGGAGATACCAAACTGCTGTGCCAGCGCAGCGCAGCGGGCGGGGTCGTGAACCTCATCCTGAATGATTTCTGCGGTGGTGCGCCCGGTGTCGTCCTCACCGGGACTGAGAAGATCGGTGTTGTTTCGCTGCCACTCGTCGCTGACCAGTTTTTGGAGCTGCTCAAAGGAGAGTCGGGTTATACGCGCGAACTGACAGCGGCGCTCGCCTTTCAGGAGCGGTAATTCTCCCGCCAGCGCACGAGCCAGCGCGGATTTCCCGCTACCGTTCGAGCCAACAAACGCCCAGCAGTCACCCGCGTTTAACGTCAACGCATCTAACTGGAGCGTTTTTGTGTCGCTAAGACGAAACGTGCCTTGCGAAATTTGCAACGATGACATTTTGTATCCCATTATTTGCAGCGATTAATAATAGGGATACGTGTTCTTCAGGCCGATGTCAATCACTCAGCATAGTGTGGCGATAATCACTCTGTCCGCGTTGAAATAGGCAGTGACATTCGCGCCTTCTTGCAGCGATAGGGCATCGTCAGTCGGAACGGTGGCGCACAGCGTCTGTCCATCCGGCAAGGTCATTAACACTTCACACTGCTCGCTACTGCGTTCAATATGACTGATGGTGCCTTGCAATTGGTTGTCGGCGGCCTGAGCGATAGCATCATCCTGGGTGATCCCCACCCACGGCGCTTTCAACAGGATCAAGACTTCTTTGCCTTCATCAAGCCCCAGACGTTCACCGCTCTGCGCGGTAATCGCGACTTTCAGCCGGGTTGCGCCATCAGCCAGCAGGACGTCGACATGCTGCTGAACCTGGTCGTGGTCGCGCGCGGTGATAGTGCCAAACCATTGGTTACGCGCACTGGTTTGCAGTGAAAAACGAGAGATAGCCGCCAGCAGGCTATTAAGTGGAACCGCATCGTCATCGCTGAGAACATCGAAGGCTTTTTGCTGAATTTGCGCCAGCAGGTCGTACAGCTGAATCAGGCGCTGGCCGTAGCGGGTTAACACTGCACCGCCGCCGCCTTTGCCACCGGTGGCGCGCTCTACCAGCGTCTGCTCACTAAGCTGGTTCATTTCGTTAATCGCGTCCCAGGCGCTTTTATAACTGATACCTGCATCCTTCGCGCCCTGACTGATGGAGCCGGAAAGCGCAATGTGCTTAAGCAGAGAAATGCGGCGGGGATCGGCAAACAGTTTTTGCTGAAGTTTCAGTGTAAGTAGGATTTCGGCCTGCATAACAAGCTCCTGGCAAAAAAGGGTATTGTGACGGAAAACCGCGCCTGAGCAAAGCCGACCGCACAAAAGGGGAGTGCTTTTCTGTGTTATGTGGTTAGAATATAACTAAGGACTATATCTGGAGTTGACCATGTTAGAGTTATTGAAAAGTCTGGTATTCGCCGTAATCATGGTACCTGTGGTAATGGCCATCATTCTGGGACTGATTTACGGACTGGGTGAAGTGTTCAACATTTTTTCCGGTATCGGTCAGAAAGACCAATCCAGACAGAACCATTGATTCCCCGAACGCCCGCTTAGCCGGGCGTTTTTTATTGCTCATTATCCAACTGCGTTAGTTCCTCAAGATCCTGCTTTCCCTGCCGATATTTTCTTTGTGTAACCTCTAATTGGTAGTAATAACCACTGGGAAAATCCTGATTTAATCGTTATATTTGCGCCTACATAACGAAACGCAAAGGAGTTACAGATGGCACGTACATGGTTACGCTTGTTTGCAGGGGCAACACTTTCTCTTACCGTTGCCGGACATGCACTGGCGGATGAAGGTAAAATCACAGTGTTTGCAGCGGCGTCGTTAACGAACGCGATGCAGGACATTGCCGCAGAATATAAAAAAGAGAAGAACGTTGATGTCGTCTCTTCTTTTGCTTCTTCTTCCACGCTGGCGCGCCAGATTGAAGCAGGCGCACCCGCCGATCTGTTTATTTCAGCCGATCAGAAATGGATGGATTACGCGGTAGACAAAAAGTCTATCGATACCGCAACGCGCAAAACGCTGCTCGGTAACAGCCTGGTCGTTGTCGCGCCGAAAGCCAGTGCACAGAAAGACTTCACCATCGACAGCAAAACCAACTGGACCAGCCTGTTGAACGGCGGGCGTCTGGCCGTGGGCGATCCGGAGCATGTTCCGGCGGGCATTTACGCGAAAGAAGCGCTGCAAAAACTGGGAGCATGGGATACCCTGGCGCCGAAACTGGCTCCGGCTGAAGATGTTCGTGGCGCATTGGCGCTGGTTGAACGTAACGAAGCCCCGCTGGGCATTGTCTATGGTTCTGATGCCGTCGCCAGCAAAGGCGTAAAAGTTGTGGCGACCTTCCCGGAAGATTCGCACAAAAAAGTGGAATACCCGATCGCGGTTGTTGATGGGCACTCCAACGCAACGGTCAGCGCGTTCTATGATTACCTGAAAGGACCGCAGGCTTCTGAAATCTTCAAACGTTATGGATTTACGACCAAGTAATGATACTGACCGATCCTGAATGGCAGGCCGTCTTACTGAGCCTGAAAGTTTCTTCCCTGGCCGTGTTGTTTAGCCTGCCGTTTGGGATCTTCTTTGCCTGGCTACTGGTACGCTGTAAGTTCCCGGGCAAAGCGTTGCTCGACAGCGTACTGCACTTGCCGCTGGTACTGCCGCCGGTGGTGGTGGGGTACCTGCTGCTGGTGGCTATGGGGCGGCGCGGATTTATTGGCGAGTGGTTGTACGACTGGTTTGGCATCACCTTTGCCTTTAGCTGGCGTGGGGCGGTGCTGGCCGCGGCGGTGATGTCCTTCCCTCTGATGGTAAGGGCTATTCGTCTGGCGCTGGAAGGCGTTGACGTCAAGCTGGAGCAGGCGGCCCGCACGCTGGGAGCCGGGCGCTGGCGCGTATTCATGACCATTACCTTACCGCTGATGCTGCCCGGTATTATTGTCGGTACGGTGCTGGCGTTTGCGCGTTCACTCGGTGAATTCGGCGCAACCATTACTTTTGTTTCTAATATCCCTGGCGAAACGCGCACCATTCCTTCGGCAATGTACACCCTCATCCAGACGCCTGGCGGCGAAAGCGCGGCGGCAAGGTTATGCATTATTTCTATTGTGCTGGCGCTGATTTCGCTGCTCATTTCTGAATGGCTGGCGCGCATTAGCCGTGAGCGGACGGGGCGATAATCATGCTGGAACTTAATTTCTCCCAGACGCTGGGAACCCACTGTCTGACGCTCAACGAAACGCTGCCCGCCAGCGGCATCACCGCGATTTTTGGTGTTTCCGGCGCGGGCAAAACGTCGCTGATTAATGCTATCAGTGGTCTGACCCAACCACAGTCCGGGCGCATTGTGCTCAACGGTCGGGTACTGAATGACGTTGAAAACGGTATCTGCTTAACTCCTGAAAAACGCCGGGTGGGCTATGTTTTTCAGGATGCGCGTCTGTTCCCGCATTATAAAGTGCGCGGCAATCTGCGTTACGGTATGGCGAAAAGCATGGCCGGACAGTTTGATAAGCTGGTGGCGCTGTTGGGTATTGAACCGCTGCTTGACCGTCTGCCCGGCGGTCTTTCCGGCGGCGAAAAACAGCGTGTCGCCATCGGTCGGGCGCTGCTTACCGCGCCGGAACTGTTGTTGCTTGATGAGCCGCTCGCCTCGCTGGATATTCCGCGTAAGCGCGAACTGCTGCCTTACCTGCAACGCCTGGCGCGTGAAATTAATATTCCGATGCTGTATGTCAGTCACTCGCTGGATGAGATTTTGCACCTGGCGGACAAAGTGATGGTGCTGGAAAACGGGCAGGTGAAAGCGTTTGGTTCGCTGGAGGACGTCTGGGGCAGCAGCGTGATGCACCCTTGGCTGCCGAAGGAACAGCAAAGCAGCATTCTGAAAGTCAGCGTACTGGAACATCATCCACACTACGCGATGACCGCGCTGGCGCTTGGCGATCAGCATCTGTGGGTCAATAAGCTGGATCAACCGCTGCAAACCGCGCTGCGTATTCGTATTCAGGCATCAGATGTTTCACTGGTGCTGCAACCACCGCAGCAGACCAGTATTCGTAACGTGCTGCGGGCGAAAGTCGCGCAGTGCTATGACGATAACGGTCAGGTGGAAGTTCAGCTTGAGGTCGGCGGGAAAACGCTGTGGGCGAGAATTAGCCCATGGGCCAGGGATGAACTTGGGATCAAACCTGGCCTGTGGCTGTACGCACAAATTAAGAGTGTGTCGATTACTGCCTGATTACAGTAGGTGGGAATAGATAAATTTCGCGATGCTGTCGGTGGTGTTATCACCAATCACGATATTGGCGCGGGCTTTGACCGCGTCGTCCGCATTGCCCATCGCTACGCCGGTGCCTGCGGCTTCCAGCATGCTGATATCGTTAAAGTTATCGCCAAAGGCAATCACGTTTTTCATTGACCCGCCCTGGGCTTCAATCCACTGGGTCAGGCGTCGTCCTTTACTGTTGCCTTTACGGGCGATGTCGACCTGATCGTGCCACGACCATTCACACTCCAGCCCCAGCTGCTGTTCAACATGCTTACCAAACTGCTGCAGTTTCGGAATATCTTCATCGGTCAGGGCAAATTTCCACACGGCGTTGACGTCATGCGCCGCCTGCGCCAGCGAAGGTACCTGAGTGAAAGTAGGACGCTGTTCCGGCGGCAGAGTTTGCGCCCAGTTAGCGGTACGCACCACATGCCCGGTCGGGCGTTCATACAGCATGGCCTCATCCACATACATCAGTCCGTGGATCTGATGTTCATTCAGCATATCGATCAGCTGCAACGCCTGGTTAACCGGAAGGGGATCGGATTCCAGCACCTTTTTCGCCTGATAATCATACAAGTAGGTGCCATTGCAGCAAATTGCAGGTGTATCCAGCGCCAGTGCCTGATAAAAAGGATGGATGGCAACGTGATGGCGACCTGTGACAATGATAAGTTGGTAGCCTGCTTCTCTGGCGCGCGCGAGCGCCTCGAGAGAGGATGGCAGCAAGGTTTTTTTCGGGGTCAACAGGGTACCGTCTAAATCCAGGGCAATCACGCGTGCGGTCATAGTTTTTTCCAGATGAAGGTTGAGAATTTTGTCTGCTGGAATGGTACACCGAGACGGGAGCCGGACAAAATTCTGAGCCTTAATTAAGCATTCACCGTTAAAAGCGTCTACCTTAGGCGTGTGTCAGGCAATTGCAGCCACCTGCCAAAAAGCAAAGGAGTATTCATGAAGCAAACCGTTTATACCGCCAGTCCTGAGAGTCAGCAAATTCACGTCTGGAGCCTGAATCACGAGGGTTCTCTGACGCTGACGCAGGTGGTTGATGTGCCGGGTCAGGTACAGCCGATGGTCGTCAGCCCGGATAAGCGCTATCTCTATGTTGGCGTGCGTCCGGAGTTTCGCGTACTGGCTTATCGTATTGCGCCTGATGACGGTGCGCTGACCTTCGCGGCAGAGTCTGCGCTGCCGGGTAGCCCAACCCATATTTCTACCGATCATCAAGGGCGTTTCGTGTTCGTTGGCTCTTATAACGCGGGCAGCGTGAGCGTTACCCGTCTGGATGATGGCCTGCCGGTAGAGCTGGTTGACGTGGTTGAAGGTCTGGACGGCTGCCACTCGGCCAACATCTCACCGGATAACCGTACCCTGTGGGTTCCGGCGTTGAAACAGGATCGTATCTGCCTGTTCACCGTCAGCGATGATGGTCATCTGGTCGCCCAGGAACCCGCGGAAGTGACCACCGTTGAAGGTGCAGGTCCGCGTCATATGGTGTTCCATCCGAATCAGCAATATACCTACTGCGTGAATGAGCTGAACAGTTCAGTCGATGTTTGGGAACTGAAAGATCCGTACGGCAAGATTGAGTGCGTACAGACGCTGGATATGATGCCTGCTGATTTCTCCGACACCCGCTGGGCGGCAGATATCCATATTACGCCAGATGGTCGTCATCTGTACGCCTGTGACCGTACCGCCAGCCTGATTACGGTATTCAGCGTCTCAGAAGACGGAAGTGTGCTGACGAAAGAAGGCTTCCAGCCGACCGAAACCCAGCCGCGCGGTTTTAATATCGACCACAGTGGGAAATACCTGATCGCCGCCGGGCAAAAATCGCACCATATCGCGGTGTATGAGATTGCAGACGAACAAGGGCTGCTGATGGAGAAAGGCCGTTACGCGGTAGGGCAGGGTCCGATGTGGGTGGTGATTAACGCGTACTAACAACAGCGACGCCCGTCAACGGGCGTCGCTATCTGTAAGATTGATTGCGAATACTTTTGCTGTTTCTGCCTGTTTAATTCCCTTCTACAGTTAGCCGTACTCGCGTTTCTGCTGACGGTTTACGTTTCTTCCTTTTTCTGCATTAAACATCACTGAATTTTTGTGTAAAAAAATTTCCGGAAAATGGAGCATTTTTTGAAATTTCCCATTCAAAACATATTGTATCTTACAGAGTGATAAGAATCAATGCTGCATATATATGCTGTGATTCATTCAAAGTAGTGATAATTAAATGGATTATATTCTGGAGTAATAATATGAGTACAATTGATGTATTGAATACCGGAAGTCAATGGAGCACTGCGCCTGAAGTACAAAACTCAATTCCGAAGCAATTATGCAGAAACAAAACGGTAGGCAACTTTAGGGATAACATTAAATCTGTATCTAATTCTTCAGACAAAAAACTTTCCAGAGCTGCAACATTTCACACCATTCAACGTATTTCTGATTGTCGACCTAATAGTGAAACTACGGCCACTGTTAACGTGCCTCTAAAAGCGCAGGTTAGTGTCATGGGAACCCTGACCCTTGTTTCTGGCAGCGGTGATGACGAGAAGACCCTTAACTTACATGTGCCTGCTAAACATGTTGGTAACCCTCTGGTTAAATATCTGTTGGTAGAGAAGGATGGGGGGACTACATTTGCCAGAACGTTGGACAGAAAAGAAAGGATGACACTCATCGCTGATAGTGCCATCGATGATAGTACAGGAAAGGAATCAATCAATATTGACGGGGTTAAACATGGCGATAATATTATTCCATGGGATAATATAATTGCCTGGCAGGAACCTGAAGCAGAATATAGCACCTTTGACAAACCCAATGATGTTGTGAAGTTAAAATTATTTATCCGTGAAAAAGACCAGGACCAGGGAATCATTCTTAACGAAAATAATGCACTCCCTCCTGGCGTATTATGTGGTAAAGAATCGTTAGAGACACACTTCCCCACACTTCTGGATACATCAAAATTATTTCAAGAGAATAAAGTCAGTGTAGAATATGTAAATTCTCTTGTTCATGAATTTGGTAGTGGTGTTCCTGCCAGGGTTATAGATATAGGAATAGATGCTGATATCAAGGAGTCTTTTGGAAAGGATAAATTGTATCATTTGCAGAAAAATATCTATTTAATGTTCCGTAACTCTAATGGAAAGAATTGGGAAGCGCTACAACAAAGTAAACGCAGTGCAGGTTCAACGCGGTCTATAGCTAAAAAACACTACGCGAAAGGGATAGATGCACTGTGTGCGGACTGGCCTGCAAAATCCATGGAAGGCTGGACAGACAAAGATAAACTGCGTTGTGCAGTTATTGAGAATCTTGTTAAAGAGGGTCATCTTAAATTTATATCTAAAGCTGATGCGGAGAAATATCTTCCTACGATTTATCATGGTAAGAAATTCAATCAGTATATTAATACTGTTTACGCTGCTGACTCTGGCTATCGAACAGCTCTGAGTCGCATGGTGAACGATAATAATTTTAGCGGAATACAAGATGTTAAAACGGTATCTTCGAGAGCGGATAATATCAGGGGTGCTATTTCCAGTCTGGAGAAGTTGGGAGATCTAACCCCTAAACAAATCAAGCGCGAACTGAAACAAAAGGAAAAAGAACAGTCCGATTATCAAGTGAATCATATCATTCCGGATCGTGATGCCAAATCGGCAGAGTACGGACAAGAGATTGGTGAACTAAAAAGACAGTTGGCATTGTTAAAAAATAAAGCATATCGTAAAGAAATTACCTCACTTAAAATGGAGTTAAAAAAAATCATCGAAGCAGAACCCGGTAGTAAAGCAGAACCTGGTAGTGTGGAGCGTATGGTTGCAGATTGCCTTCAAGAGAAACATGTAGAAAATGCGTTTTCTCAGAAAGGTATTGATGCGCTCAGGGAATTGAGAGATAGCAAGATATCTGGGCTTCACAATCTTGAAGACAAGCATAAGCGAGAAATTTCAAGGCATGAAATCGCATGGCTGGACAACCATATTGAGACCTTGACAGTTAAGGAAGCTGCAAAAGCCTCTTCGGTAGTGAAGTCCTATTACAATCAATTATCTCTGAAAGATAAAGTCCTGTTTTTACAGCAAGAATCCACTCATGCATGGGATAAGTATGCCTCGTATTCAGGTAAAGAGCATACATCGGGCAACAGGGAATTGGCCAGAAAATATCATCATCTGGCAATCACCAGAGAAAGCCAGTTGAAGTATTTGCTTTCTTCAATAGAAAAAATGGTCGATATAAAAGGTGCCGATTTTACATTTTCATCTCATGCGCTTGAAGAGATCCGCTCGCTTAATGACGAAAAATTAAAATCTGTAAACGGAACGGATCATCAGAATAAAGAACAATGTCGCGCAACTGAGAAACAGGCAAAAAGGATTAATGAGTTTCTAAAATGGGCTAGTGATTTACCGCAAAATGCAAAAACTAACGCTACAGTAGGGCAACCCAGTCAGCCTGAAGCGAGTGAGCATATTGTTGATACGCAGGCAACTGAAGCTGCAGTGAGTCAATCCAGTGAGCCAGACCCGTTTATCGATATGTTGTCAAGCGAAGAGGAACTGGTAAATGAAGCTGCAGTGAGTCAATCCAGTGAGCCAGACCCGTTTATCGATATGTTGTCAAGCGAAGAGGAACTGGTAAACGAAGCTGCAGTGAATCAATCCAGTGAGCAAGAGCAGTTTATCGATATGTCGCCAAGCGAAGAGGAACTGGTAAACGAAGCTGCAGTGAATCAATCCAGTGAGCAAGAGCAGTTTATCGATATGTCGCCAAGCGAAGAGGAACTGGCAACTGAAGCTGCAGTGAATCAATCCAGTGAGCAAGAGCAGTTTATCGATATGTCGCCAAGCGAAGAGGAACTGGCAACTGAAGCTGCAGTGAATCAATCCAGTGAGCAAGAGCAGTTTATCGATATGTCGTCAAGCGAAGAGGAACTGGCAACTGAAGCTGCAGTGAATCAATCCAGTGAGCAAGAGCAGTTTATCGATATGTCGTCAAGCGAAGAGAAACTGGTAAATGAAGCTGCGGTGAGTCAGGATAAACCGATTGTTGGGGGTAATGAAACCCTTGCATCAAATGTATCGACTGATTCAACTGTTCCTGTGGGGGGGAGTTCTCCTGCGTTTACAATCAAATCTAATAATAATAAATATAAGTTAAAAGATATAAATGCTCTTGAGGAAAAGGCCAGGAAAACCTCTGATAGAGCAGAAAAAAAACGGTTGCTTGAAGAAATTAAAGAGCAAAAGTCAATATTAAGAAAAATGAATGTCTCATTTGAAAATATTGAGTTTACTGAAAACGGTATGGTCGTCACGGAATTGCAGATGCAGAAGCATTTGCTTGTGCAGATTAAATATTTTTATGATTCAAATGGTAAGTATGATGAAGATTCGACAGAATATAAACCAATATCGGGAAAGGGGAATCTTAAAATACCAGGGGTTGAGGGGACAATTGATACCATTCTAGGTTGTAGTTATAAAAGATCGCCTATTTTACTGGGTTTACCTGAGATTTTTCCAGATGGATATAGTAAAGAGGATATTATCGCTGTAAAGAAATTGGTTCCTAAAGATAAAAAATATGAAATCATCAGGACGATGAATAAATCAGAAAAAAAACATTTTCTTACTGCCGTTAAAAACAAGGAAGCAGATCATGCTGCTTTCATAAAGCGTGTTGTTGGTGATTTCAATAATTGTTTTCAGCAATCTGGTGTTAGATTAAGCATTGATACTAAAAATGCCATAGCTGAGTTGGAAGAAAAGTACGGCAAACAGTACATTCAGCGAATTATAAAACTCGCATCAAGTTGGGAAAAAAAGGTACAAGAGAAATCCACCGAAATAAAAAAATTGGAGCCCTTTGAACTTTCTAAGCCTGAATATTATAAACGTGAGTATCTAAAAAAAAATGAAGAGATGGCAAAAATAAAAAAAGAACGTGATGTCCTGTTTGATAAAATTCTTTTAGAAAAAGGATTGAAATTAACAGCTGGAAAGTATGATACTTTTGTTATGTTAATGCGTCCAGGTTCTATGCCGCATTCACTTTTGCATCTAATGAATGATACCACAGTGGGTCTTAACTACATTAGAAGTCGTTATGGTAAGGATAACAAAGTTGATTTTTTTTCTTTGACTTTTGATACTCCACTTGAGATCCCAATAGACTCTATTTTTTTACGAGCTGATAATCCGGGTGAGGAGATTACAGACGTTAAAGGTGTAGTTAAAAAATCTAGCCGCGCTAATGAAACTGAGATGCTGCTCCCCTCTGAGTACTTGATAAAGAAATTTGAAAATGTAAGGAATGGCAATGACACAATGCGGTATATGACCGACGGCAATGGTTCCATCACTATCGGGAGTGACAATAAAGAGTCTATGGACTTTGTTTTTGAACAGATAGAGTTATCGAAATTTAGAACTAAGCTCCTGACATCAGGACGAAAAGCATTTCCGTCTGGATATCCAGTATTTAACGATTGTCACCCATATACTATAAAACCGTTAGATAACGGAGGTTACTATTGCTTTGATGATGAGAAATATGATCTACTACTAGCAGCTGAAGCTGCTAAATCAGCGTCGTCATCAGTAAACGAAAACGTGGCGCAGGCGTTACCGCTGCAAACCCAGACGCCATCTCAATCATTGCAAGAAAATAATGTAATTGGCAAAACGATGAGTAGCCGGGAAATCCGCCGTCTACAGGAGTCCTCTCGTTTGCCTGTCAGCAACAGCAATGAAACTTCTATTCAAAAAAATGAACAGCTAGTGGAAAATAGTCAGAATACCGGCAACATTAAACGCCAGGAGCCCTCCACTGAGGATAAGGGCACGCTTAAGGCGTTCATACGTAATACTGTGCAAAATTCATCAATGGATGTGAAAGCTGAATTTGAGATTTCTGCACTTACTGAATTTGTAAAATTTGTATATAAAAAAGAAATAAACATCATTGAAGTCCCAGAAAGTTACTCGGAGAAAGAACGAGAAAAAATGTTTCACGATATTAAAGTAAGTAATAAAGACCATAAGAAGATTTCCATACTGGATTACGGCAATGGCTCATTCCAGCTAGTGGCCAAGAATTCTGAAAAAGAAAGTATTTTTGAGGCAGTGAGTCGAGCATTACCTAAAGAAAAAAATAGCCCTCCGCTGAAACATCAGTCTTATGCGCGCCTCGCAACAAAAAGAGCTGGAGATTTAGCTTCTTATTCTACCCGTGATCATATTCCACTGGACGACCTCCTGAACGAAAATTACGATTTGAATACAGTTCTCAATATGAGAACTCCAACACTAACAAATGGTGGGAAAAATGATACAAAGATAAAAGAAATAAAAGAAATGAAGGCTATTTTTTCAACTATAAAATCTGGAGATGTCATGAGTGTAATAAAGCCTCTCGGGGATACGTATCTTCCAGGCGGGCTATCTGAATGGCCGAGTGAACCTAAATGGCCGCAAACTGTCAAAATTTCTAATCCTGAAGAGCCGCAAACTGTCAAAATTTCTAATCCTGAAGAGCCGCAAACTGCCAAAATTTCTAATCCTGAAGTGCCACAAACTGGCAGAATTTCTAATTCTGAAGTGCCGCAAACTGGCAGAGTTTCTAATTCTGAAGTTGCGTTAACTAAACAAGAAGAATTGCGGAATAAAATTCTCAGTAAAATTGATTTTAAGAAGTTTCATTCGCAAATTGATGGCGAAATAGCTGTTTTAGCTCTTTACTCATATTTGGCAAGTGAAGGCATTCGTCTTAATGTTCTTAACTCAGTTGGTAATAACCTTGTAAATCGAGTTAATTTTAACTCGGCATCAGTATCTAGACAATTAGATATAGGGACGAAGTGGAAAACTGAAAAGGATATTTACGTTGTTTTAAAAAACGGACATTATAATGGCTTTAACCTATCTGTTCCGGTACCCCGTGATGGTAACTGTCTTTTTCATTCTGCGGCGGCGATGTTAAATGCAACTGCAAAGGAGCATGAGTCTGTAATGGATGGTGTCACGCTCAATTCCATGACAAAAGCATATCTGAAAGACAATTTCAATAAGTTTATTACGGCATTCTTTAATCCTGATGATGAATCCGAAATTGAATCGGAGATAGATGAAGAACTTAAAACGCATTCTGAAGAACTGTTCAGTCTTGTGAAAGAATATAAACAATTCATAACTAAAACAACAGAACCTGCCGCTCTACAGCCTGCAGTTAGCAAGACTCTGAAACACAGTCTCAGCAAAAGAGACATCGCCCGCAAGAGCCTTTCTTCCGGGCAATCAGTCTAAGTTGATAGACATGTTCAGGGATGGCGGTAAGCCATCCCTTTTTGCTATTACTGCTTCGGCTCAGCAACCACTTTGCTACCAATACCGCGGTTGTTGTATTCCCACATGCGGTTGAAGTTGGTGTCGTTCAGGTTGCGCTGAATTTCACCTTTGTCATCTTCCGCACCGGTGTTCCCGGCAAACGGACGTTTTGCGATAACGCTGTCAGCCCAGGGTTTCGCCATGTTAAAGCCTTCGTTAATCACGCTGTCGCGAATAACCACCTGACCGTTAGTGTTAGCATCGACATCCAGCGAGCGGCCTAGTTGCGCGACGCCATCGCCTGCTGCAGTAAAGCGGCTGTTGGTGGCGAGGAAACCGTAGTAAATGTTTGACAGGGTAGCCGGTGCAAACACGTAGGCTTCCTGCTGGGTGCGGGAGTTCACTACGCGGAAATCGGTGTTATCGAACACCACTGCGCCGCGACCAGAAACAATATCCACATCGCCTTCAATGTAGCTGTTAGTCACCAGCGTACGCGGTTGACGATCGTTCTCCAGACGGTTTTGTACGCCGCTGTTAGTCACGAAGAAGGTGTTCTGACGACCCAGAATATTGACGTTGTTGATCTGCACTTTATCGCCATCGGTACGCAGGGCAACGGCCGGGTGATTACCCGCATCCACGCTGTCACCGAGGTTATTTTCGATGGTCAGGTTCTGTAATTGCAGGCCGTTGTTTTGCGACCAGACGACCGCAGAACACAGCACGCCAATGTTGGTACCGCGTTTGTTCTGGCAATTATCAAACATGTACCACGCAGGTTTGCCCGGCATGTATTTACCGCCAGGGTTTACCGTGCGACGCCAGTCCGCGGTGCTCATTTCACCGTCAATAGCCTGGCCAATCTTCACATCAAGCGGTTTTTCGCCCATACCGTACAGCGTCAGGCTTCCCGTTGCTGCCGGAATGTAGACCGTGCCCTGATACTCGCCTGGCATAATCGCGATGTACTGACGTTTGTTGGTACGTTTAATGATTGCCGCATCAACCGCGGCCTGAATGCTGGTATGCGTCACACCCTGGGTGCCTGCCGGGCCAACGACAAAGTCAGGCTGCGCGGGCAAAGTAATAGAAGAGGGGCTCCACGGCGCAGAGTTTGGCGTCAGCGCGGAAAAATAGTGCGCAGCGACGAAATTTTTCGCTTCATTGGCCGACAGAATCGGGCGCATAGACGTTCCTGGCGCGGTCTGATCGGAAGGAATTTGATCGGGCGGTGTAGAGCTACAGGCGGTCAGCGTCACGCCAAAAGCCATAGCCAGCGCCAGACGGGAAACTGATGAAATGTTCACAGGTTGCTCCGGGCTTTGAAAGTTATCCATTGAAGCCTGCTTTTTTATACTAAGTTGAGCGAAACGGGAAGGTGAAAAGGTAAAAAGTTGTTTTTTATAGCAGCAATCTCGGGTGTAGAGAGTCTTTATATCACAATTAGATAACAATTTTGGTTCTTCAGGTTGACAACATCCACAGGATGCAAAATAAATGTCTATACAACCTATGACAAGTGGTGAGTCGAATGCAGCAATTTTTCCCTGATGATGCTATCTGGCGTAATGTCCGCCTGGCGACCATGGATCCTGAACGTGATACCCCGTATGGGCTGGTGGATGGTCATGCGCTGATCGTCCGCCAGGGTAAGATTCGCGATATCGTCCCAGAGTCATCGTTATACCTCACGCATGACAATACCCTGGATATGCAAGGACGATTGATTACGCCGGGTCTGATTGACTGCCATACGCACCTGGTGTTTGGCGGCAATCGCGCAGGTGAATGGGAACAGCGGTTAAACGGTGTTTCATACCAACAGATCAGTGCTCAGGGGGGAGGGATCAATGCCACCGTGTCGGCGACGCGCAGCGCCTCCGATGAGCAGCTCTTACAGCTCGCACAGGGGCGAATGGAACGGTTGATCAAAGAAGGCGTTACGTTGCTGGAAATCAAATCGGGCTACGGCCTGGATTTGCAGACAGAAGAGAAGATTCTACGCGTGGCGGCGGCACTGGCTGCGGAGAATATCGTAGAAATAAGTCCGACGCTGTTGGCTGCGCACGCGACTCCAGCGGAATTCAGGGATGATCCTGACGGCTATATTACGCTGGTGTGCGAGACCATTTTGCCGCAGCTGTGGGAACAGGGTCTGTTCGAGACCGTCGATCTGTTCTGTGAAAGCGTCGGATTTAACCTCGCGCAGAGCGAACGGGTATTTAAGGCCGCCCAGACGTTGGGCATTCCGGTTAAGGGTCACGTTGAACAGTTGTCGCTGCTGGGGGGGGCGCAGTTGGTAAGCCGCTATCACGGATTATCCGCCGACCATATTGAATACCTCGATGAAGAGGGCGTGGCGGCGATGAGTCAAAGCGGTACGGTCGGCGTGCTGCTGCCCGGCGCGTTTTATTTCCTCAAAGAGCAGCAGCGCCCCCCGGTAGAGCTGCTGCGTCAATATCAGGTCCCGATGGCAGTGGCGACGGATTTCAACCCCGGCACCAGTCCGTTTATCAGCCTGCACTGGGCGATGAATATGGTCTGCGTTCAGTTTGGCTTAACGCCGGAAGAGGCATGGGCAGGGGTAACGCGTCATGCTGCCCGTGCGCTGGGGCGTCATGCCACTCACGGTCAACTGAAAGCCGGATTTGTGGCCGACTTTGTGGTGTGGGACGCACAATTACCGGTCGAAATTCTCTATGAGCCCGGTCGTAACCCGATCTACCAGCGCGTATTCCGAGGACAACCATCATGACCAACTGGCAACCCGCTTCTTCTGCGCTCTGGCAAGGTCGCGATGACCGCGCTGAATCGCCAACTGCGCTGCGCCTGTTTCAGACCATCACGCTCAGTACAGCGTTTAGCCCTGAAAACTATCGCGAGCAGATAGCGCTACTGGGATTCGCCTGCGATGAAGGCGTGAAGCGAAATCAGGGACGCACGGGTGCCGCCGGAGCACCCGATGCGCTACGCAAAGCGCTTGCAAATTTAGCCAGTCACCACGGTCATGATCGGCTGGTGGATCTGGGTAATATTGTGGCGCAGGCTCCCGATCTCGAAGGCGCGCAGCAGGCGTTACGCCATGCGGTGCAACGCTGCCAGCAGGCTGAAATGCGTACCTTCGTGCTGGGTGGGGGGCACGAAACCGCCTTCGCGCACGGTGCAGGCGTACTGGATGCGTTCCCGCGTTCAACCGTAGGTATCGTCAACCTCGATGCTCACCTGGATTTACGCCATGCTGACCAGGCGACCTCTGGTACGCCTTTTCGCCAGTTGGCGCAGCTCTGCGATGCGCAACAGCGAGAATTTCGTTACGCCTGCTTTGGCGTTAACCGGGCGGCCAACACCCAGGCATTGTGGGATGAAGCGCAGCGACTCGGTGTGACCGTAGTGGAGGATCTGCACTGTCATAATGCGCAGGCGCAGATGGCGCAGTTCATATCAAGCGTCGACGTTATCTATCTGACTATCGATCTCGATGTTTTGCCGGTATGGGAAATGCCCGCCGTATCCGCGCCTGCTGCGTTGGGTGTCCCGCTGGCGACATTGCTGGGGCTGATTGAACCCCTTTGTCGCAGCGGTAAACTCCAGGCGGTGGATATGGTTGAATTTAATCCCCGTTTTGACGATGATGGCAACGCGGCGCGCGTTGCGGCGCGGCTTGGCTGGCAAATCGCACACTGGTGGCACTGACGTGCCTGATAACGTTACGCCGCCATTTGGCAACTCTTATTCTCAGCTTAAGGAAGGCTAACGCATGCACCCATCCCGTTCTGCTCCGGCTCCTTTTTACGAAAAGGTCAAAATGGAGATCAGTGAGAAGATTTCCAGCGGTATCTGGCAACCTCACGATCGTATCCCATCTGAGGCGGAACTGGTGGCGCAGTATGGTTTTAGCCGCATGACCATCAACCGGGCGCTGCGTGAGCTAACGGATGAAGGATTACTGGTGCGTTTGCAAGGGGTGGGGACGTTTGTCGCTGAGCCAAAAGGCCAATCCGCGCTGTTCGAAATTCGCAGCATCGCGGATGAAATTAATGCGCGCCAGCATCAGCACCGATGCGAGGTGCTGACCCTGGAAAGAACTCAGGCAAACGCGCAGCAGGCTTTGGAGTTAAACGTCAAAGAAGGCACCTCCATTTTTCACTCTGTCATGGTGCACTACGAGAACGCCCTACCCGTGCAGATTGAAGATCGCTGTGTGAATGCCGAAATTGTGCCCGAGTATCTGTTGCAGGATTACAGCCAGACCACGCCGCATGCTTACCTGTCACTCATCGCCCCTTTGACGGAAGGGGAACATATTGTCGAAGCGGTACGCGCCAGCGCGGAAGAGTGTGCGCTGTTGCATATCAAAGAGCACGATCCCTGCCTGTTGATCCGCCGTAAGACCTGGTCGGCGTCTTCTATTGTCTCTCATGCCCGTTTGCTCTTCCCGGGTTCCCGCTATCGCCTGCAAGGACGGTTTATGTCCTGATACAGGAGATGAAAACCGTGATTGCTGACGCAATATAATAAAAATGTATCTTAATTGTTAAAATCGACCTTGCGATAGCTTGTATAGACAAGTATATACTCCAGATGTGCGTAACCATTCAACGTAGGCCTGATAAGACGCGTTAGCGTCGCCATCAGGCACTTGCCGGATGGCGGCGTAAACGCCTGATCCGGCCTACATTCTGTCCGAGGAGTGCTCTACCATGTCTCATAGCAAGTATCGTCAGCAGGATATTCGTGCCCCACGCGGCACTACCTTAACGGCCAAAAGCTGGCTGACCGAAGCGCCGCTGCGCATGTTAATGAACAATCTGGATCCTGATGTGGCGGAAAATCCGCATGAGCTGGTGGTTTACGGCGGGATTGGCCGTGCAGCGCGGGACTGGGAGTGCTATGACGCCATCGTCAAGGCGCTGACCGAACTTGAATCCGATGAAACCCTGCTGGTTCAGTCCGGCAAACCGGTCGGCGTGTTCAAAACCCATGACAATGCGCCGCGCGTGCTGATTGCCAACTCCAACCTGGTGCCGCATTGGGCTACCTGGGAACACTTTAATGAACTGGACGCCAAAGGGCTGGCGATGTACGGCCAGATGACCGCCGGGAGCTGGATCTACATCGGCAGTCAGGGCATCGTGCAGGGGACTTATGAAACCTTCGTTGAGGCCGGGCGTCAGCATTATCAGGGTAACCTGAGCGGACGCTGGGTTCTGACCGCCGGGCTGGGCGGCATGGGCGGCGCGCAACCGCTCGCTGCAACGCTGGCGGGTGCGTGTTCGCTGAATATTGAATGCCAGCAAAGCCGGATCGATTTCCGTCTGCGTACCCGCTACGTGGACGAGCAGGCGACATCGCTTGACGATGCGCTGGCGCGTATTGATAAGTACACCCGCGAGGGTAAAGCGGTCTCTATTGCGCTGTGCGCGAACGCCGCCGACGTTGTGCCGGAACTGGTGAAGCGCGGCGTGCGCCCGGATATGGTCACCGACCAGACCAGCGCCCACGATCCGCTGCATGGCTATCTGCCGTCCGGCTGGAGTTGGGAAGAATACCAGGCGAAAGCGGTGTCCGATCCGCAGGGCACGGTGCAGGCGGCGAAACGCTCCATGGCAACGCACGTCGAGGCGATGCTGGCGTTTAGCAAAATGGGCGTGCCGACGTTTGATTACGGTAATAATATTCGCCAGATGGCCAAAGAGATGGGGGTGGAAAACGCCTTTGATTTCCCAGGATTTGTGCCTGCTTATATTCGTCCGTTGTTCTGCCGCGGCATTGGCCCGTTCCGCTGGGTGGCGCTTTCCGGCGATCCGCAGGATATTTATAAAACCGATGCCAAAGTGAAAGAGATCGTGGCTGACGATAAACATCTACACCACTGGCTGGATATGGCGCGTGAGCGGATTAATTTCCAGGGTTTACCGGCGCGTATCTGCTGGGTCGGGCTGGAATGGCGGCAAAAGCTGGGGCTGGCGTTTAACGAGATGGTACGTAGCGGTGAAGTGTCCGCGCCGATTGTTATTGGCCGTGACCATCTGGATTCAGGCTCTGTTGCCAGCCCGAACCGCGAAACCGAGGCCATGCGCGACGGTTCTGACGCCGTATCCGACTGGCCGCTGTTGAATGCGCTGCTTAACACTGCCAGCGGCGCGACCTGGGTGTCACTGCACCACGGTGGCGGGGTAGGAATGGGCTTCTCCCAGCATGCCGGGATGGTGATTGTGTGTGATGGCACCGATGAAGCCGCTGCGCGTATTGCCAGGGTTTTACACAACGATCCGGCGACCGGGGTGATGCGTCACGCCGACGCCGGGTATGACATTGCGGTGGAATGCGCCGTCGAAGAAGGGCTGAATTTGCCGATGATTGCTGCGACGCAGGAGAAACGCTGATATGAACACCATGACATTAACACCCGGCCATCTGAGCTTTGCGCAACTACGCGACATCTGGCAGCAGCCGGTCAAATTGAGTCTGGATGCCGCCGCGATTGATGCTATCAACGCCAGCGTCGCCTGCGTCAATAATATTGTCACTGAAGGCCGCACGGCATATGGCATTAATACGGGGTTTGGCTTGCTGGCCCAGACCCGTATCGCCACGGAAGACTTGCAGAATTTGCAGCGCTCGTTGGTGCTTTCCCATGCGGCAGGCGTCGGCGAGGCGCTCGATGACGACATGGTTCGCCTGATTATGGTGCTGAAAATTAACAGCCTGGCGCGTGGTTTTTCCGGTATTCGCCTGAGTGTCATTGAAGCGCTGATTGCGCTGGTGAATGCCGAAGTGTATCCGCTGATCCCGGCGAAAGGCTCGGTGGGCGCATCGGGCGATCTGGCTCCGCTGGCGCATATGTCCCTGACGCTGTTGGGAGAAGGCAAGGCGCGCTGGCAGGGAGAATGGCTCCCGGCGACAGACGCGCTGAAGAAGGCCGGACTGGAGCCGATTACTCTGGAGGCGAAAGAAGGGCTGGCACTGCTGAACGGCACCCAGGCTTCCACCGCCTTTGCATTACGTGGGTTGATTGAGGCGCAGGAGCTGTTTGCTTCCGCGACGGTGTGCGGGGCGCTGACCACCGAAGCGGTTTTAGGCTCGCGTCGTCCGTTTGATGCCCGTATTCATGCGGCGCGAGGACAGCGTGGACAAATTGATGCCGCGACGTTGTATCGCCATGTGTTGACTGATTCCAGCGCACTTTCACAGTCGCATCATAACTGTGAAAAAGTGCAGGATCCCTATTCTCTGCGCTGTCAGCCGCAGGTGATGGGGGCGTGTCTGACGCAAATGCGCCAGGCAATGGATGTTCTGCTGGTGGAAGCCAACGCGGTTTCCGACAACCCGCTGGTGTTTGCCGAAGAAGGTGATGTGATTTCTGGTGGTAACTTCCATGCTGAACCGGTGGCGATGGCGGCAGATAATCTGGCGCTGGCGATCGCGGAAATCGGCTCGTTATCAGAACGACGTATTGCGCTGATGATGGACAAACATATGTCGCAGTTGCCGCCGTTCCTGGTGAAAAATGGCGGGGTTAACTCCGGTTTTATGATTGCCCAGGTGACCGCCGCTGCGCTGGCGAGCGAGAATAAAGCCCTCGCGCATCCGCACAGCGTAGACAGCCTGCCAACCTCCGCCAACCAGGAAGATCATGTGTCGATGGCGCCCGCGGCGGGACGCAGACTGTGGGAGATGGCGGCGAATACGCGCGGCGTGATTGCCGTGGAGTGGCTGGCGGCGTGTCAGGGAATTGACCTGCGTGAAGGGTTAACCTCAAGCCCGCTGCTGGAGCAGGCGCGTCAGACGCTACGTGAGCAGGTTGCCCACTATACGCAGGATCGCTTTTTCGCCCCGGATATCGAGTGCGCGACCGAACTGTTAGCGCAGGGCGCGCTGCTGCATTTAGTTCCGGAGTTTCTGTAAAAATGCCGGATGGCGCTGACGCTTATCCGGCCTACAAACCAGCTCGTAGGCCGGATAAAACGCGTCAGCGTTGCCATCCGGCACAGAGATTAACTAAACATCGCTGTAATCGAGGCGCTGGCGAGCGAGTGGAAATGGACATTAAATCCGACCATCGCGCCGCTGGCACCTTCATCGACATCAAGACGCTCCACATCCAGCGCATGGACCGTAAAGATATAGCGATGGGTTTCCCCTTTCGGCGGCGCTGCGCCGCCATAGCCCGCTTTACCAAAATCCGTACGGGTTTGAATCACCCCATCCGGCAGTGCAACCAGTCCGGAGCCAGACCCTTGTGGTAAAACCCGGGTATCTGCAGGCAGGTTAACCACCACCCAGTGCCACCAGCCGGAGCCGGTTGGCGCATCAGGATCGTAGCAGGTCACGACAAAGCTTTTGGTCCCAGCGGGTACGTCATCCCATGCCAGATGTGGCGAAAGATTATCCCCGTCATACCCCATGCCGTTAAAGACGTGGCGATGTGGTAGCTTTTCCCCATCGCGCAGATCGTTGCTGATTAGTTTCATACTGACTCCTCTCGTTAGCCAAAAAGTGTAGCCAGAAACCGTAGAGCTTACCGCTGATTAATCGCTAAAAAATGTTGCATGGCGCACAGCCTCATTGACGGCCTGCGTCAGGCGGCGCAACTGCTCAGGCTGAATAATGTACGGCGGCATCAGATAGATGAGCTTACCAAACGGTCTTATCCACACGCCCTGATCGACAAAGAACTTCTGTAGTGCTGCCATATTTACCGGCTGGGTGGTTTCGATTACGCCGATGGCGCCAAGCACGCGGACATCGGCGACCCAACGGGAGTCCGCCGCTGGGGCGAGCTCTGCCCACAGCTGCGCTTCAATGGCCGCGACCTGCGAGCGCCATTCATTGGTTTCGAGCAGCGACAGGCTGGCGGAGGCGACGGCGCAGGCCAGTGGATTACCCATGAAAGTTGGGCCGTGCATAAAGCAGCCAGCATCACCGTTGCTGATGGTTTCTGCGACCAGGCGGGTGGTCAGGGTCGCGGAAAGGGTCATTGTCCCGCCGGTTAACGCTTTGCCGAGGCACAAAATATCTGGCGTAATATCGGCGTGTTCACAGGCAAACAGCTTGCCGGTGCGACCAAACCCGGTGGCGATTTCATCGGCAATCAACAGGATACCTTCACGGTCACACATCTTACGAATACGTTTCAGCCATTCGGGGTGATACATACGCATACCGCCAGCGCCTTGTACGATTGGCTCAAGGATCACCGCCGCTATCTCGTGGCGATGCGCGGCCATCAGGCGGGCGAACGGTACCATATCCAGTTCATCCCACTCACCGTTCATACGGCTCTGTGGGGCTGGGGCGAACAGGTTTTCTGGCAGGTAACCCTTCCACAGGCTATGCATTGAGTTGTCGGGATCGCAGACCGACATTGCGCCGAAGGTGTCACCGTGATAGCCGTTACGAAACGTCAGGAAACGCTGACGCGCTTCGCCTTTGGCCTGCCAGTATTGCAGCGCCATTTTCATTGCCACTTCGACGGCAACCGAACCTGAATCCGCGAGAAAAACGCACTCCAGCGCCTCGGGCGTCATCGCCACCAACTGGCGACACAATGTAATGGCCGGGGCATGGGTAATACCACCAAACATCACGTGTGACATGGCATCAATCTGCGTTTTCATCGCGGCGTTCAGTTGCGGGTGATTGTAACCGTGGATTGCCGCCCACCAGGATGACATGCCGTCAATCAGTCTTTCACCGTTGGCTAAAATCAGTTCGCAACCTTCGGCGCGTGCTACCGGATAAACCGGCAAAGGGGAGGTCATGGAGGTATATGGATGCCAGATATGGCGTTGGTCAAAAGCAATATCGTCCGTTGTCATAATCGACTTGTAAACCAAATTAAAAAGATTTAGGTTTACGAGTCTACACAAAACTCACAACGAAACGTATATCAATATGGCTCACACTTCTCGCTGGACAATGTCGCAAGTCACCAAATTATTTGAAAAACCCCTGCTGGATCTGCTGTTTGAAGCGCAACAAGTGCACCGTCAGCATTTTGATCCGCGGCAGGTACAGGTGAGTACGCTGCTGTCGATTAAAACCGGTGCCTGTCCGGAAGACTGCAAATACTGCCCGCAAAGTTCCCGCTATAAAACCGGTCTGGAAACCGAGCGTCTGATGGAAGTTGAGCAGGTTCTGGATTCCGCGCGTAAGGCGAAGCAGGCAGGTTCAACGCGGTTTTGCATGGGCGCGGCGTGGAAGAATCCTCACGAACGCGATATGCCTTACCTGGAACAGATGGTTCAGGGCGTAAAAGCGCTGGGGCTGGAAGCGTGTATGACGCTGGGCACGTTGGACGAAACCCAGGCTCAGCGTCTGGCCAATGCGGGTCTGGACTACTACAACCACAACCTCGACACCTCGCCGGAATTTTACGGCAATATCATCACCACCCGTTCGTATCAGGAGCGCCTGGATACGCTGGATAAAGTGCGTGAGGCGGGCATTAAAGTGTGCTCCGGCGGGATTGTGGGGCTGGGGGAAACGGTCACCGATCGCGCGGGTCTGCTGCTGCAACTGGCGAATCTGCCAACCCCGCCGGAAAGCGTCCCCATCAACATGCTGGTGAAAGTAAAAGGCACGCCGCTGGCTGATAACGACGATGTCGATGCGTTTGATTTTATTCGCACTATCGCCGTCGCGCGCATCATGATGCCGACCTCGTATGTGCGTCTTTCCGCCGGGCGCGAGCAGATGAACGAACAAACCCAGGCAATGTGTTTTATGGCTGGGGCCAACTCGATTTTCTATGGTTGCAAACTGCTCACTACACCCAACCCGAACGAAGACAAAGATCTGCTTTTATTCCGCAAACTCGGTCTGAATCCGCAACAAACGGCGGTACTGGCGGGCGATAACGAACAGCAGCAACGCCTGGAGCAGGCGCTGCGTACTCCGGATACCGACGATTACTACAACGCGGCAACCGTATGACCTGGCAACAAAAAATCGACGATGCGCTGGCAGCGCGTTGTGCTGCCGATGCCCTGCGTCGTCGCTATGCAGTGACGCAGGGCGCCGGTCGTTGGCTGCAGGCTGATGGTCGCCAGTATCTGAATTTCTCCAGCAACGACTACCTTGGCTTAAGCCACCACCCGCATATTGTGTGTGCGTGGCAGCAGGGGGCAGAACGGTTTGGCGTCGGCAGCGGCGGCTCGGGTCATGTCAGCGGTTATTCGGTTGCGCATCAGGCGCTGGAAGAAGAACTGGCCCACTGGCTGGGCTATTCCCGGGCACTGTTGTTCATCTCCGGTTTTGCCGCTAATCAGGCGGTGATCACCGCGCTGATGGGCAAAGAGGATCGGATTGTTGCCGACCGACTCAGCCATGCGTCGTTGCTGGAAGCGGCCAGTCTGAGTCCCGCCGTGTTACGCCGTTTTACCCATAACGACCCGCAACATTTGGCTCGTCTGCTGTCAGCCCCTTGTCCGGGGCAGCAGCTCGTGGTGACTGAAGGCGTATTCAGCATGGATGGCGATAGCGCACCGCTGGCGGATATCCATGCCGCAGCGCAACGCCAGGGGGCCTGGTTGCTGGTGGATGATGCGCACGGTATCGGTGTCACTGGTGAAGAAGGTCGCGGATCATGCTGGCACTCGCAGGTCAAACCTGAACTGCTGGTGGTGACATTTGGTAAGGGATTTGGCGTCAGCGGCGCGGCAATCCTGTGTTCAGACAGCGTGGCTGATTATCTGCTGCAATTTGCCCGTCATCTGATTTACAGCACCAGCATGCCGCCTGCTCAGGCGCAGGCATTGCGTGCCGCGCTGGCAGTGATCCGCAGTCGTGAGGGCGATGAACGCCGGGAAAAACTGGCTATGTTAATCCAACGTTTTCGTGCTGGCCTGGATATTGCGGATTTCACGCTGGCAAACTCAGACAGTGCCATCCAGCCATTGATCGTGGGCGATAACCATAAAGCGCTGCAACTGGCGGAGGCTTTACGCGCTCAAGGTTGTTGGGTGACCGCCATCCGGCCTCCTACGGTACCGGTCGGCACAGCCAGATTGCGGCTGACGCTGACGCAGGCGCATGAATGCCAAGATATCGACTGTTTACTGGAGGTGCTGCATGGCGCAGGTTAATAAACAGGCCATTGCTGCCGCATTTGGACGCGCTGCTTCCCGCTATGAGCAACATGCCGGGCTACAGTGTCAAAGCGCCGACGCCTTGCTGGCGCTACTTGGTGAACGGGATTATGCACGGGTACTGGATGCGGGGTGCGGCCCTGGGCGCATGAGTCGCTACTGGCGTGAGCAGGGAAGCGAAGTCAGCGCACTGGATCTTTCTGAACAAATGCTGGCAGAGGCACAGCGGAAAAATGCTGCCCACCACTATCTGCTGGCGGATATTGAAGCCATCCCACAAAACGCCGCCACCTTTGACCTGGCCTGGAGCAATCTGGCGGTTCAGTGGTGCGATAATTTACGCGGGGCGCTAAACGAGCTTTGCCGGGTTGTGCGCCCCGGAGGCACGGTGGCGTTTAGTACGTTGGCACATGGTTCGATGCCTGAATTACGCCGGGCGTGGCAAGCGGTAGATGACCGGGAGCACACCAACCGTTTCTTGCCCGTGGAGCAACTTGAAAAGGCTCTGCATGGCTGGGACGTTGAGTATCAGCTTCATACGGTGACACTGTGGTTTGATGACGCGTTGAGCGCCATGCGCTCGCTCAAAGGGATCGGTGCGACGCATCTCCATGATGGACGCGAACAGCGCGTACTGACCCGTTCACAACTGCAGCAGTTACAGTTAGCCTGGCCCTCTGTGCAGGGAAAATACCCGCTGACGTATCAACTTTTTTTAGGAGTAATTCAACGTGACCAGAACGTATTTTGTCACCGGGACGGACACTGAGGTTGGTAAAACAATTGCCAGCTGTGCGCTCCTGCAGGCAGCGGGGCAATTGGGTTATCGAACGGTCGGCTATAAGCCTGTAGCCTCTGGGAGTGAAATGACGGCAGATGGTCTGCGAAACTCTGACGCCCTTGCCCTGCAGCGCAACAGCGCTGTGGCAGTGAATTATACGGCAATCAATCCCTATACCTTTGCCGAACCCACGTCACCGCATATCATCAGCGCTGATGAAGGGCGACCGATTCTGGCCTCAGTGATGTCTGCTGGTTTACAGGCGCTGCGAATGCAGGCTGACTGGGTGCTGGTGGAGGGCGCTGGCGGTTGGTTTACGCCGCTTTCACCCACGCTGAGTTTTTCTGACTGGGTACAAACAGAACAACTGCCGGTGATTCTGGTGGTTGGCGTCAAGCTTGGCTGCATCAACCATGCCATTCTGACTGCGCAAGCGGTACAACAGGTTGGGTTGACGCTGGCGGGGTGGGTCGCCAATGATGTGGCTCCGCCAGGGAAACGCCATTCTGAATATATGGCAACGCTGAAACGCGCGATTCCGGCCCCGCTGCTGGGGGAGATCCCATGGCTGGAAGACGAGCCAGAACGCGCAACGACAGGGCATTACCTCGACCTTAGCGTTTTGCCTCTGGCGCCATCCAGCCGTTAAGAAACGGGTCGTTGAGCTGCCCCAGTTGTCCCTGGGCCACATTGCGTCCGCGATGTAACAGGCAATAGCAATCAGCGACCCGACGAATAAACGGCAGGCTTTGCTCTGCGAGCATAATGGCGATGCCCAACTCCTGGCTTAGCCTCACAATCAGGTTCCCCAGCTTGTGGATATACGCCTGACCCGTTCCTCGCGTAGGCTCATCGAGGATCAGCAGGCGTGGGCGTGTAACCAGCGCGCTGGCGAGCGCGAGCTGGTGCTGATTATCCTCTGATAAGGCAACCCCTTTGGTCTGACGCAGACTGTATAACTGTGGGAAGAGGCGGTATATATCGCTGCTGTTCATCGTTTCGCTTTCCTCAACCGCCTGGCGCGCAATATGCAGATTTTCCTCGACCGTCAGCTGCGAAAAAATCCGTCTCTGTTGTGAAACGGAGTTAATACCCAGCGCAATGCGATTTGCCGCTGGGATCGGGCTCAGATCGCACGGTGGTGCGCCTGCCTGATGCCAGACCATCGTACCGCTTTCAATAGGCAAATTGCCGATGATGCAATTGGCCAGCGTCGTTTTCCCCATCCCCGGAAGTCCCAGCACACCGGTACACTTGCCGGGCTGCAGGTCGAGATCCACATCCCATAGCGTGTGCTGGTTACCGTAATAGTGATTCACTGCGCGAAGACTCAACATAGATTTTCTCCATCATGAAGTTATCCGCCCGACAGGCCGGGGAGCAGAAGAAAATTGCAAATCTCTTGCCACAAATGGGAAATGCGCGAAAAACAGCGGGATAGCGTGATCCACCGGCAGCGATATCTGGTTTTTAACGATACGGGTTAATTTTGCGCACATTGCCAGTGCCTGGTCGCGTCGGGATGGTGCAGGCAGGTAAATGGTGAAAATGCGAGCAAGATCTCGACCACCTCCAGGGCTTCGTTAGCTGATAAATATAAAAAAATGGCGATAATTTTTTTTTATCCCACTCGAAAAGAGCAAGTCGGTGTTTTTGCCAGGCGGCAGTCAGCACGGGCTGGAGGCAGTTATCCACTATTCCTGTGGATAACCTTGTGTATTAGAGTTAGAAAACACAATGTAAGCGAGAGAAGACGCGGCCTGCGACTAAATTGATGCGAAAGACGGCTCGAGAGAATAGTTATTGAAATACAGAATGTTAGATAAAAGCAATGGCTGTCGCGGAAGTGTCATGCGTTGCCATAAAACTTTCATCTGCCGTCTTGACAAATGTTAAAAAAGTCATTGGTTTGGGGATAACACATTTTTACTGGTGTTTTATCCCGCCAGTGCCAAAATTTTAGCCTGCTCTGACGGGCATTCTGATGGCGTAACAGAAATATTCTGGTGTGTTACTGTTTTTTCATCCAGTATATTTTACTGGCAAAATATACTGCTGCGGGTAAAATTACACACCTGCCCGCCCATTGCTTCAGGTAGCTGCTCATGAGTAAACCGTTCAAACTGAATTCCGCTTTTAAACCCTCTGGCGATCAGCCTGAGGCGATTCGTCGCCTGGAAGAAGGGCTGGAGGATGGTCTGGCGCATCAGACGCTGCTCGGGGTGACGGGGTCGGGGAAGACATTCACTATCGCCAACGTGATTGCGGACTTGCAGCGTCCTACCATGGTGCTGGCTCCCAATAAGACGCTTGCTGCTCAGCTGTACGGTGAGATGAAAGAGTTCTTCCCGGATAACGCAGTGGAATATTTCGTCTCCTACTACGACTATTATCAGCCGGAAGCTTATGTCCCGAGCTCGGATACTTTTATCGAGAAAGATGCGTCGGTAAACGAACACATTGAACAGATGCGCCTGTCGGCGACCAAAGCCCTGCTTGAACGGCGGGATGTGGTGGTGGTGGCCTCGGTTTCCGCGATCTATGGTCTGGGCGATCCGGATCTGTATCTGAAGATGATGTTGCACCTGACGGTGGGGATGATTATCGATCAGCGTGCGATCCTGCGCCGGCTTGCTGAACTGCAATACACGCGTAACGATCAGGCATTCCAGCGCGGGACGTTCCGCGTGCGTGGTGAGGTGATCGATATCTTTCCGGCCGAATCTGACGATATCGCGCTACGCGTCGAGTTGTTTGATGAAGAAGTTGAGCGCTTGTCGCTGTTTGACCCGCTGACCGGGCAGGTTGAATCCGCTATTTCGCGCTTCACCATTTACCCGAAAACCCATTACGTGACGCCGCGCGAACGTATTGTGCAGGCAATGGAAGAAATTAAAGTCGAGCTGGCGGAGCGCCGCAAAATCCTGCTGGCGAACAACAAGCTGGTGGAAGAACAGCGTTTAAGCCAGCGTACGCAGTTCGATCTGGAAATGATGAACGAGCTGGGTTACTGCTCGGGGATTGAAAACTATTCACGCTATCTGTCCGGACGCGGTCCGGGCGAGCCGCCGCCGACGCTGTTTGATTACCTGCCCGCCGATGGCCTGTTGGTGGTGGATGAATCCCACGTTACGATTCCGCAAATTGGTGGGATGTACCGTGGCGACCGGGCACGAAAAGAGACGCTGGTTGAGTATGGATTCCGTCTGCCGTCGGCGCTGGATAACCGTCCGCTGAAGTTTGAAGAGTTTGAGGCGCTGGCACCGCAAACCATTTATGTCTCAGCGACACCGGGCAATTATGAGCTGGAGAAATCCGGTGAGGATGTGGTCGATCAGGTGGTGCGGCCGACCGGGCTGCTGGACCCGGTCATTGAAGTTCGTCCGGTGGCGACACAGGTTGATGACCTGCTGTCTGAGATCCGCACCCGTGCGGCGATTAACGAACGCGTGCTGGTGACGACACTTACCAAACGCATGGCGGAAGACCTCACCGAATACCTTGAAGAGCACGGCGAGCGGGTGCGCTATCTGCACTCCGACATTGATACCGTGGAACGCATGGAAATCATTCGTGATTTGCGCCTGGGCGAGTTTGACGTGCTGGTGGGTATCAACCTGTTGCGAGAAGGCCTGGACATGCCTGAGGTCTCTCTGGTGGCGATTCTGGATGCAGACAAAGAAGGGTTCCTGCGTTCGGAACGATCGCTTATCCAGACCATCGGTCGAGCGGCGCGTAACATCAACGGTAAAGCGATTCTCTACGGCGATAAAATTACCGCCTCAATGGCCAAAGCGATTGGTGAAACCGAACGCCGTCGTGAGAAACAGCAGCTCTACAACGAAGAGCACGGTATTACGCCACAGGGGCTGAACAAGAAAGTCGTTGATATTCTGGCGTTGGGTCAGAATATTGCGAAGACCAAAGCGAAAGGTAAAGGGAAGTCGCGTGCCGGGGCGAAATCCGAGGTTGTTGAGCTGGACATGACGCCGAAAGCGCTGCAGCAGAAGATTCACGAGTTAGAAGGTCAGATGATGCTGCATGCGCAGAACCTTGAGTTCGAAGAGGCCGCGCAGATCCGTGACCAGTTGCATCAGTTGCGCGAGCTGTTTATCGCGGCATCGTAGGTGGGTGCCGGATGCGGGGTAAACCCCTTATCCGGCCTACAAGCGCACCTGTAGGCCTGATAAGCGCAGCGCACCAGGCCGTGTTTGGTGCCGGATGGCGGCGCAGCGCGTTTTTGTAGGCTTGATAAGCGCAGCGCATCAGGCAAATACGTTCAACCTAACGCCTGCACCGCTTTCTCCAGCGCGCTATGCAGCAGTTGACGGTCATGACGGTAGGGAATATCGCTGGCCTCCAGTTCATCCTGAATCACAATGCGGTCGGTCACGGCGGAAACATCGACTTTTGGTCCGACAATCACCGCATCAATCACCTTCTTACCAACATATTGCTCAATGATGGCCAGCTTATCGGCAAGCGTCAGGCTGGCGGCAGGCAGGCTGAGTTCGCGTCCCAGATTGCCGATATAAACCATTGGAGCCGGTGTGCGACGTAACGCCTGCGCCAGCTCGTCTAGCAGCAGGATCGGCATCAGGCTGGTGTAAAAACTGCCTGGTCCTATCAGAATCAAATCCGCTTCGGCGATGGTTTCAATCGCCTCTCGCGTGGCGGGAACTTTAGGTGAGAGCATTAATTCTTGCGGCAGGGTAGTGAGCTGGTCGATATTTACTTCGCCATACACTTCATGTCCCTGATCGTCGAGCGCCATCAGGTCCACCGGTAGTTCTGACATGGGAATTAAATGTGCGTCCACTTTCAGTAGGCTACGAATTAAATTTATCGCCTCCAAAGGCCTCACGCTCAGGTGATCCAACGCCTTTAACATCAGATTTCCGAGGTTATGGCCGGAAAGTTCGCCATTACCGCCAAAACGATACTCAAACATCGCCGATGCGACGCTTGGTTGGGTAATTAACTGGTTGAGGCAGTTCCGCATGTCTCCCCAGGCAATGCCGCCTTCTGAACGGCGAATTCGCCCCGTGGAACCGCCGTTATCGGTGGTCGTGACGATGCCCGTCAGGCGTGAACCTAAAGAGGAAAGTGATGACAGAACGCGTCCTAATCCATGCCCTCCGCCGAGAGCGACAACGCGATCCAGATCTGCCAGCGTACGAGTGCGCATAGTTATTCCTGATATCAATTGATCGGCGTTACAGTAACGTAAATAGCGTGTTTTCAGCAATTATCCAGTCGTCATCTGCAGAAAATAATTTTCTGCGATCTACCCCTTTCTGACGATATCGACCTGACAGCAAGATGATGTATATCAATGCAAAACTGTGGTTTTTGCTTATTCTGTAGCGAAAATGCACGATCATGCCGCTATATACATATTTATACAGCGAAAGTGTACATGGCAAAAGCGTCATTTACACGCTAGTATCGGCATAACCACAATGTACTCGAAGTATGACGAGTATAAACACTCTAGCCTCTGCACCTGGGTCAAATGATACGGTGCTTTGGCCGTGACGATACGTGAATACGATTGTCACCAGGGCGCAGGAAGAAATGACTTCGCCTCCCGTATTTGGAAAGGTGTACATGGGCTCTCAACTTACCGATGCATTCGCGCGTAAGTTTTACTACTTACGTTTGTCGATTACCGATGTGTGTAACTTCCGTTGCACCTACTGCCTGCTGGATGGCTATAAGCCCGGCGGGGTCACCAATAACGGCTTTTTAACCGTTGATGAAATTCGTCGCGTCACGCGCGCGTTCGCCAGTCTGGGAACGGAGAAAGTGCGCCTGACGGGGGGCGAACCGTCACTGCGTCGCGATTTTACCGACATTATCGCCGCCGTACGTGAAAACGACGCCATCCGTCAGATTGCGGTGACCACCAATGGTTATCGTCTGGCGCGCGATGCCGCCGCCTGGCGCGATGCCGGGCTGACCGCGCTCAACGTGAGCGTCGACAGCCTGGATGCTCGTCAGTTTCACGCCATTACCGGACAGGACAAGTTTCAACAGGTGATGGCAGGCATTGACGCCGCCTTCGATGCCGGTTTTGAAAAAGTGAAAGTCAACACCGTGCTGATGCGCGACGTAAACCATCATCAACTGGACACCTTCCTCGCCTGGGTTCAACCACGGCCGATTCAGCTACGTTTTATTGAACTGATGGAAACGGGTGAGGGCAGCTCGCTCTTCCGCAAACACCATATCTCCGGGCAGGTACTGCGCGATGAACTGCTTAAACGCGGCTGGATCCACCAGTTACGCCAGCGCAGCGACGGCCCGGCTCAGGTTTTCTGTCATCCTGACTATGCCGGCGAAATTGGTCTGATCATGCCTTATGAGAAAGACTTCTGCGCCACCTGCAATCGCCTGCGTATTTCATCCGTCGGCAAACTTCATCTGTGTTTATTTGGTGAAGGCGGGGTGAACTTGCGTGATTTGCTGACCGACGACGCCCAGCAGGCTGCGCTTGAAGAACGTATCTCTGCCGCGTTGCTGGAGAAAAAGCAGACCCATTTCTTACATCAGAACAATACCGGTATTACGCAAAACTTATCTTACATTGGCGGCTGATCGCTAAAAGGAGTTTCTCATGAGTCAGGTAAGCGCTGAATTTATCCCGACACGCATTGCTATTCTTACTGTTTCCAACCGTCGTGGCGAAGAAGATGACACCTCCGGCCATTATCTGCGTGACTCGGCGCAAGAAGCGGGTCATCAGATTGTTGATAAGGCGATTGTCAAAGAGAACCGCTATGCGATTCGCGCTCAGGTTTCAGCCTGGATTGCCAGTGACGATGTGCAGGTGGTGCTCATCACCGGCGGCACTGGGTTAACCGAAGGCGATCAGGCGCCGGAAGCGCTGCTGCCGCTGTTTGACAGAGAAGTCGAAGGCTTCGGCGAAGTGTTCCGTATGCTCTCCTTTGAGGAGATTGGTACCGCGACGCTGCAATCCCGGGCGATTGCCGGAGTCGCCAATAAAACGCTGATTTTCGCCATGCCGGGGTCGACCAAAGCGTGTCGTACCGCCTGGGAAAATATCATTGCGCCGCAGCTTGATGCCCGTACGCGTCCGTGTAATTTCCACCCACATTTGAAGAAATAAGTATGTCGCAACTGACTCATATTAACGCCGCTGGCGAAGCGCATATGGTGGATGTCTCCGCCAAGGCGGAAACCGTACGCGAGGCGCGTGCAGAAGCATTCGTGACCATGCGTAGCGAAACGCTGGCGATGATTATCGACGGCAGCCACCATAAGGGCGACGTTTTCGCCACGGCGCGTATTGCGGGTATTCAGGCCGCCAAACGTACCTGGGATCTTATCCCGCTGTGTCATCCGCTGATGCTGAGCAAGGTGGAAGTCAATCTGCACGCCGAGCCGGAGCATAGCCGCGTACGCATTGAAACGCTGTGTCGCCTGACCGGGAAAACCGGCGTTGAAATGGAAGCGTTAACGGCGGCCTCCGTTGCGGCGTTGACCATCTACGATATGTGTAAAGCGGTGCAAAAGGATATGGTGATTGGTCCGGTGCGCCTGCTGGCAAAAAGCGGCGGCAAGTCGGGAGATTTTAAGGTGGATGCGCATGATTAAGGTTCTTTTCTTTGCTCAGGTGCGAGAACTGGTCAACACCGATATGCTAGAGGTGACGGCTGAATTTCCAACGGTAGAAGCACTGCGCCAGCATCTTGCGGCAAAAAGCGATCGTTGGGCGTTGGCGCTGGAAGACGGCAAGCTGCTGGCGGCGGTAAACCAGACGCTGGTCGATTTTGACCATCCCCTTAACGCCGGGGACGAAGTGGCCTTCTTCCCACCGGTAACCGGAGGCTAAGATGGCTGAAACGCGAATTGTTGTTGGCCCTGCGCCGTTTCGCGTCGGGGATGAGTATCCCTGGCTTGCCGAGCGTGATGAAGACGGCGCGGTGGTCACTTTCACCGGTAAAGTCCGCAACCACAATCTCGGTGACAGCGTGCAGGCGTTAACGCTGGAACACTATCCAGGGATGACCGAAAAAGCGCTGGCGGAGATTGTCGACGAAGCGCGTTCGCGCTGGCCGTTGGGTCGTGTGACGGTGATTCATCGCATTGGCGAACTGTGGCCGGGTGACGAAATTGTTTTTGTTGGCGTGACCAGCGCGCATCGCAGCAGCGCGTTTGATGCCGGGCAGTTCATTATGGATTACCTGAAAACTCGCGCGCCATTCTGGAAGCGCGAGGCTACGCCGGAAGGTGAGCGCTGGGTTGATGCCCGCGACAGTGATAAGCTAGCAGCAAAACGCTGGTAGAGTAGTACACTTGTGTTAGGCTCAAACTGATTCAGGAGATTGTCATGGACCGATTCCCACGATCCGATTCTATTGTGCAGGCCCGTTCCGGCCTGCAAACCTACATGGCGCAGGTCTATGGCTGGATGACCTGCGGGCTGTTGCTGACGGCGTTTATCGCCTGGTATGCGGCGAATACGCCTGCGGTGATGATGTTTGTTTTCTCCAGCAAGATCACCTTCTTTGGGCTGATCATTGCGCAACTGGCGCTGGTATTTGTCCTGTCGGGAATGGTGCAAAAGCTCAGTGCTGGAATGGCAACGACGCTGTTCATGCTCTATTCGGCGTTAACCGGGTTGACGCTATCGAGTATTTTTATCGTTTATACCTACTCGTCTATCGCCAGCACCTTCGTGGTTACCGGCGGGATGTTCGGTATCATGAGCCTGTACGGATACACCACTAAACGCGATCTCAGCGGCTTTGGCAACATGCTGTTTATGGCGCTGATCGGTATTGTGCTGGCCTCGTTGGTTAACTTCTGGCTGAAGAGCGAAGCGCTGATGTGGGCGGTGACCTACATTGGGGTGATCGTATTTGTCGGTCTGACCGCCTATGACACGCAAAAGCTGAAAAATATCGGTGAGCAAATTGACCTGCGCGACAGTTCCAACCTGAGGAAATACGCCATTCTTGGGGCGTTAACGCTGTATCTGGATTTCATCAACCTGTTCCTGATGCTACTGCGTATCTTCGGCAATCGTCGTTAATTGTCTGTTGCCGGATGGCGCTGCGCTTATCCGACCTACCGCTTGGTATCGAAAGTAGGCCGGATAAGGCGTTACGCCGCATCCGGCACTATATACACCATCATTTCGCCATCGCCTTCTCGTTTTTACCCGCAGCTTTTTCGTCCGACTTCGCCATCAGGTTTTTCCTCCTGCATCTTCGGTTTGAATGCGATCTTGTGTTTCGATCGCAGGTTGTGCTGGCGGCTCCACTTCAGTCAGGCGCGGAGTGTGTGCCGGTAGCCAGCCGACCAGCGCCGGGAAGTGGCGTAAAAAGTGGAAGGCCAGCACGCTTTTGGTCAGGTTCCACCAGGTGCGTCTGGGTAACATTGATTCATCAACCCGCTGGCAGTCATCTGCAATAATTGGATTCAGGTTGTCGCGCAGGATCTGATTGAAAGCACGGTCATGAATAATGAGATTGGCTTCCAGATTCAGCGACAGGCTCAGTGGGTCGAGATTGCTGGAACCGACCGTTGCCCAGTGGTCATCCATCAGCGCCACTTTGCCGTGCAGAGGCCTACGGCGGTATTCATAAACATGGACGCCGCCTTTAACCAGATAGTTGTACAGCAGGCGGGCACCCACTTTTACAATCGGCATATCCGGTTCACCCTGGACGATGAGTTTTACCCGCACGCCGCGTCGTGCCGCTTTACGCAGGGCATGCAGCAGGCGATAGCCAGGAAAGAAATAGGCATTGGCGATGATCACTTCCCGCCGTGCCTGGGTCAGCATTTTCAGATAGTGGCGTTCAATATCATTACGATGTTCTTCGTTATCGCGCCAGACAAACAGTGCCTGTGCTTCGCCGGGGCGATGATTGTCGATGGCCCGATGATGACGTCGCCACCAGCGTCGTACCGCGCTTTGCCCCGGTAGATTCTCCAGCACGAATGTCAGGATATCGGTCACGACAGGGCCCTCAACGCGGACGGCGTAATCCTGCTTGGCCTCCGGGCCGTAATCAGACATATGTTCAGCGGAATAATTGATGCCGCCGACAAAAGCAACGCGATCGTCAATGACCACTATTTTGCGATGCATCCGGCGAAAGAGATTGGTGCGCATACCGAACAGGCGCGGACGTGGATCGTAGTAGCGGAAGACAACGCCGGCTGCGGTCAGCTCCTCAACAAAACGGTCGCTAAGATCCGGTGAACCGTAGCCATCCAGCAGTACCTCAGCTTTTATTCCCCGCCGGGCGGCACCGAGCAACGCGGTATGCAGCTGTTTTCCGACCGCATCTTCAAACCAGATAAAGGTCTCGAGGATAATTTTTTGTTGTGCCTGTTCAATGGCGTCAAAAACGGCGGGATAGTATTGATCGCCGTTTTCCAGCAGTTGAATTTGATTGCCTTCACGCCAGCCATTTTTCATAACTGAATCTCCGCACTCAGGGGAGCATGATCGGACAAATGTCGCCAGTGATGCAGCGCCAGCGTTGTTGGGGTACTGGCATTCGCGTTTTTCACATAGATCCTGTCCAGACGCAGCAGGGGAAACTGCACCGGAAACGTGCGCGCCGGGCTACCGTGGGCGCGGGTAAAAATCTCGTCAAGTCCGGCTCTGGTTTTCAACGGGTGATTGGCCGTTTGCCGCCAGTCGTTGAAATCTCCAGCGATCACCACCGGCTCCGCGTCGGGCAGGGCATTGACCCAGTCAGCCAGCATCGCGAGCTGGGCCTGGCGGTGAGCTTCGCGTAAACCGAGATGTACGCACATGACATGAATGGGGTGAGAGAGCATTGGCGGCGCGATACGGCAGTAAAGCACCCCGCGCTTTTCACTCGCGTCGATCGACACATCGCGATTCTCATCATGCTCAATGGGATACCGCGACAGCACCGCATTACCGTGATGCCCCTGCGGGTACACAGCGTTACGCCCGTAGGCGAAGTCGCTCCACATTGTGTCCGCCAGAAATTCGTAATGGGGAGTATCCGGCCAGTTCTCAATGCGCAATGAGTGAGCTTCGTGCGCACCCATCACTTCTTGCAGGCACACAATATCTGCGCCAACTGCCCTGACGGCATCCCGCAGCTCGGGCAAAATAAAGCGTCTGTTAAAGGCGGTGAACCCTTTGTGAGTATTAATGGTGAGCACATTGAATGAAAATTGAACTCCCGATCCGCTCATGAGCCTCCCATTGGCGTCACTTCCTAAATAAAATAGTGTAGTCATCGTCACAAAAAGATGCAGTGTTGCGGAATTTTCCGTAAAGTCCGGTACTCTGAACAATTAGTTGAAAATCCTTCAGGAGAAAAGCCATGAGGTGGCAACAACGTGTTCGTGTCGCAACGGGTCTAAGTTGCTGGCAGATTGTGTTGCATTTACTGGTAGTGGCGTTGCTGGTAATGGGCTGGATGAGCGGCACGTTGGTGCGCGTCGGCCTGGGATTATGCGTCGTTTACGGCGTAACGGTTATCTTAATGCTGGCCTTGCAACGTCACCATGAACAACGCTGGCGCGACGTAGCGGATGTGCTGGAAGAACTCACCACCACGTGGTATTTCGGTGCTGCGATGATCGTGCTGTGGTTACTGTCGCGCGTGCTGCAAAACAACGTCTTGCTGGCACTGGCGGGGCTGGTGATCCTGGCCGGACCCGCCGTGGTCTCGCTGCTGGCGAAAGATAAAAAGCTACATCACCTTACGTCTAAACATCGCATACGCCGCTGAGCCGGTTGTGGCCGCTATCACCAACAGCGGCCACAAACTTTCCCAGACAATCTGCAGACTCGCATCCTTCAGGTAAATCTGTTTCGTAATGTCCGTAAAATGGCGGATTGGGTTTATCCACGTCAGATTCTGCAACCACACCGGCATATTTTCGACCGGCGAGACGTAACCTGAGAGCAAAATCGCCGGCATCATAAACACAAACACGCCGATAAACGCTTGCTGCTGAGTGGCGCACAGCGATGAAATCAGCAGACCAAACCCGACCAACGACAGTCCGTAAATCACCATCGTGAAATAGAACAGCCCCAGTGAACCGGCAAATGGAATGTCATAAGCCCAGATGCCGATCGCCAGCACAATGGTGGCCTGAAAGGTGGCTACAATCAGCGCGGGAACTGCTTTGCCGATGAAAATCTGCCAGGTGGTAAGCGGGGAGACCAGTAGCTGATCCAGCGTGCCTTGTTCGCGCTCACGGGCAACCGACAGCGAGGTGACGATCATTACGCCGATAGTGGTGATCATGGCGATCAGCGACGGCACCACGAACCATTTATAATCCAGATTCGGGTTATACCAGTTACGCACGACCAGCTCGCTGTTGTTCGGTTTCGGCTTGCCGTCCATCAGCTCCAACTGATACGTCTTAACGATCTGCTGCAGGTAATTGGCGGCAATTTGCGCGCTGTTGGAGTTACGCCCGTCGAGGATAATCTGCATGGGAGCCTGCTGGAAGGTGTCCAGGTTGCGCGAAAAATTGGCCGGGAAGCGCACCAGCAGCAAGGCTTTTTGTGTGTCGATAGTCGGCTTAATCTCCTCTGGGCTTTTCAGCAGCAGAACATGCGTAAAGGCACTGGCGCGGGCGAAGCGTTGGGTTAACTCCACCGAATGTTTACCGTTGTCTTCGTTATAGATAGCGATCGTGGCGTTGGTCACTTCCAGCGTCGCCGCGAACGGGAACAGGATCACCTGAATCAGCACCGGTAAAATCAGAATGGCTCGCGTCTGCGGTTCGCGTAACAGCGATTGCAGCTCTTTGCGAATTAACGTCCATAAGCGATGAAACATGCCCGTCCTCTCAGTCCAGTTTGTAGGCCTGATAAGCCAAGCGCATCAGGCATAATGCCGGATGGCGGCGCGAACGCCTTATCCGGCCTACGGCTACAATTATCCATACACATATTTAATCCAGCCGACGTTTGGTTTTAAGCCACGTCAGGCCAATAAACATTACCGCCGAAGCGATTAAAAACAGCACGTTGACAATTAGCACCACAGGAATATTTCCCGCCAGAAACAGGCTTTGCAGGGTGCTGACAAAATAACGCGCCGGAATAATGTAGGTTACCGCCCGGATAATCGCGGGCATGCTGTCTATCTGGAAGATAAAACCTGACAGCATAATCGAGGGCAGGAAAGCGGCGTTCAGCGCGACCTGCGCGGCGTTAAACTGGTTGCGGGTGATAGTCGAAATCAACAGACCCATGCCGAGCGTACTCAGCAGAAACAGACTGGTAATGAAAAACAGGATCAGCAACGAACCGCGATAGGGCACGCCAAGAATAAACACCGACACCAGCATACACAGCAGCATCGCCAGCATGCCCAGAAAGTAATACGGGATCAGTTTGCATAGCAGCAGTTCGACGCGGGTGACTTCCGTAGACAGCAGCGCTTCCATGGTTCCGCGTTCCCATTCACGCGCCACCACTAATGAGGTGAGGATCGCGCCAATGACCGTCATTATGATGGTTACCGCTCCGGGAATAATAAAATGCTGGCTGATGGCCGCCGGGTTAAACCAGTAACGGGTCTGTACGTCGATCAAGGGCTCGAACGATTCCCCACGATCTTCCGCCCGCTGTTGCTGCCAAATCTGCCAGATGCCTTCGACATAACCCTGCACAAAGTTGGCGGTATTGGGTTCACTACCGTCGGTGATCACCTGGAACGGTGCCACGTCGTTTGGTCGCGCCATCTGCTGGGCAAAATCCACCGGGATCACCACTAGCCCGCGAATGCGCCCGGCCTGCATTTTCTCAATCAATTCCTGACGGTTATCGCTGATGGTGGCGTCAATATACGGCGAGCCGGTCATTGTATGGGTAAAATCCAGTGCCTCTTCGCTTTGCTGTTCGAGCAAAATCCCTACCCGTAACTTGCTGGAGTCGAGGTTGATCCCGTAGCCGAAGATAAACAGCAGCAGCAGCGGGATCACCACTGCAATCAGCCAACTGCTGGGATCGCGGACGATCTGGCGGGTCTCTTTCACGCACAGCGCGCGTACGCGACGCCAGGAGAGAGCGGAATTACTCATGTGCGTGCTCCTTATCCCAGTCATTGATTAGCGTGATAAACGCCTGTTCCATCGTCGGATCCGGCGTGTCGTTGTCGGCAGCCTGAGCTTTCAGGTCGTCCGGCGTACCGCTGGCAATTAGTTTGCCGCGATACACCAGCCCGATGCGATCGCAGTACTCCGCCTCATCCATAAAGTGGGTGGTCACCATCACCGTGACGCCTTTTTCCACCATGCTGTTGATATGCAGCCAGAACTCCCGACGGGTGAGGGGATCGACCCCGGAAGTGGGTTCATCGAGGAACAGGATATCGGGTTCATGCATCAGCGAGCAGGCCAGCGCGAGGCGCTGCTTAAAGCCCAGCGGCAGTTCGTCGGTGGCGTGAGACGCGATGCTCTTCAGACCGAATGCCTCGCTCATACGATCGATTTTCTCCTTCTGTGCCCGACCGCGCAGGCCATAGACGCCGGAGAAAAAGCGCAGATTCTGTTCAACGGTCAGGTTGCCGTACAGCGAGAATTTCTGCGCCATATAGCCCAGATGCTGGCGCGCTTTGCCGGAGCTGACTTTCAGATCCATATCCAGCACCAGCGCTTTGCCGGAGGTGGGAACCAGCAGGCCGCACATCATTTTAAAGGTCGTAGATTTACCCGCGCCGTTAGGCCCTAGCAGGCCAAAAATCTCGCCGCGCTGAACGGCAAAGTCTACGTGGTCAGTCGCGGCAAAATCGCCAAATTTCTTGGTTAGTGCTTTGGCTTCGATCACCGTTTCACCTGGCGTTCCTTCCACGGTATGCAGGATCGCGCCCAGCGGGGACTCCGATGTTCCGGCACCACCCAGTAAATCAATGAAGGCATCCTCGAAGCGGGGAGTCGTTTCGCTGATGTTAATCTCTGGCATGCCGTCTGCCCGACGAATATCGTCCGCAGTGGCTGCTTTTTTCAGGATTAAACGGACAGATTTCCCCTGAATCATCCCATCGCTCACCTGCGGCAGTTTTAAGGCGCGTTGCAGCAGCCGGCGGTTATTTTCCTGCGGACTGCTCATCAGGAAGCTGCGACCCGCCATGGTTTGCGTCAGTTGAGTGGGATCGCCCTGGTACAACAGTTCCCCTTCGTTCATCAGCAACACATCGCGGCACTGCTCTGCCTCATCCAGATACGAAGTGCTCCAGAGGATCAACATGCCATCCCCCGCCAGTTCGTGCACCATTTGCCACAGTTCGCGACGGGAGATGGGGTCGACACCGACACCCGGTTCATCCAGCAGCAACACTTTGGGTTCGCCGACCAGCGTACAGGCCAGCCCGAGCTTCTGTTTCATGCCGCCGGAAAGTTTGCCGGCCAGTCGTCCGGTAAATGGCCCCAGCGAGGTAAACTCCAGTAACCGGGCAAAGGTTTTTTCTCGCGCTTCACCGGTGACGCTGCGTAAATCAGCATAGAGATTGAGGTTCTCCATGACGGTCAAATCTTCATACAGACCAAATTTCTGCGGCATATAGCCCAGCACCGCATGCAGCGCGCTGTCGTCCTTGATGGGATCGAAGCCAATTACTGCAGCACTTCCGGCATCGGGTTTTAACAATCCCGCCAGCATGCGCATCAACGTGGTTTTCCCCGCGCCGTCCGGCCCGACAAGTCCGGTCACGTAGCCTGCATGTACGGTGCAGTCGAGCGGGGCAACGGCCGGTTTTTCCATTCCGGTAAAGTTTTTTGTCAGCCCTTTGAGCGTAATGACGGCATCATTCATGCCGTGCCTCGTCACTGAATTTGATCGTTACCGGCATTCCCTGGCGCAGCGCATCGTCCGCGTCGGTCACCACAATACGCAGGCGATACACCAGATCGGTGCGCAGGTCAGGAGTCTCAACCGTTTTCGGCGTAAACTCGGCAGTAGGCGACACGAAGCCGATTTTGCCGTGATACGGTTTGTCCGGACGGCCATCGGTGTAGAGCAGGATTTCACGTCCCGGCTGCGCCTGGCTCAGATTCCGCTCATCTACGTAGGCGCGAACCCAAACCGGACGCGTAAGCGACAGCGTCAACACCGTGCCGCCTTCGTTCAGCATGCTGCCTGGCTCTACCGCACGGGTGAGTAGCGTGCCGTCAGACGGGGAGATTAGCGTGGTGTCATGTAAATTGAGTTCTGCCTGCGCAAGCTGGGCCTGAGCTTGTTCGAGCGTGGCTTTCGCCTGTTCGATGTCCTGCACACGATTACCGCTGCGATATTGGGTGAGTTTGTCCTGTGCGGATTTCAACGAGGCTTGCGCCTGATCGCGTGATGAACGGGCGTTTTCCAGGTCGTTAGCGGAGATAGTGCGGCTTTTCCACAATCCTACCTGTCGATTATAAAAGTTCTGTGCGTAATCATAGGCGGCCTGCGCCTGTTTGACGGCCGCTGCCGCCTGGGCGATCTCTTCAGCGCGATACCCGGCCAGCATCAGATCGTATTGCGCCTGCGCGGCGGCAACATTGGCTTTCGCCTGCATTAACGCGTTTTCATACGGGGCGTGATCCAGTTCACCCAGCACCTGACCGGCTGTAATAGCATCGCCTTCGTCAACCGCCAGTGAGGCCAGCCTGCCGCCAACGCGAAAACTCAGGTTGACGCTACGGATATCGACATTGCCGTACAACGTCAGGCCGTTATCTTGTCGACTTTGGTACCACCACGTTCCACCGGCAATCACGGCAACGAGGGCCGCGATAACCAGCCCGAGCACGACAGGTTTTTTCATGACTCCAGACTCCTTTGCGTTAAGCCTTGTAGGATAAGATCGATGTGACAGGTGATCGTTTGGTCAATCAGCGCGGTTTTATCTTCATCAAATTGTGACCAACCCGTACGCAACAGAATGGTTTCTTTCCCCAGACGAAAGGCCAGCACCTCGCCGAGTATGGCGTGGGTATGCAGAATCATTTGGGTATCATTGGCATCGCCGCCGGTATAAGCAGCAATCAGGCGCGTTAAGTGTGTATGCAGCGGATTGATAACCTGGTCGTGCACCAGTTGATAAGCCGCGGTGGGTGAAAGCTGTTCACGCGAGATAAATTTGCTCAGGTTTACGGTGTCGTCCTGGGTGAGCAACATGATCATATTTTTGCAGGCGCGCAGGATTAATTCGCGCATCGCGCCACGATCCGGCTCTGGCTGGGCAAACAGACGCTCGGCTTCTTCAGCGTGTGGGCGAAACTTTGAGCCGATAAAATCCGCAATCCACTGGGCGCAGGCGAGATATAAATCCTCTTTTGAGCCAAAATAGTAGGTGATAGCCGCGATATTTTGCCCGGCCTGTGCGGCGATATCGCGCGTTGTGGCGTGCAGACCATACTCGCCAAACTGCGCCAGCGCGGCGGCAATGAGCTGATTTTTCGCCTGTTCACCTTTGGTTGTCATGGTGGGTGTATTCATGGCACGACTCTGATCTTAATCAATCGATTGATTAAGATTATGACTGATGTGCAACCTTGTCCAGTCCGGACCGTTATTTTCCTTCGCAGGGATAATTTATGCGGCACATCACAAAAACTGCTACACTCCGCCCCTTCATGACATTGTGGTTTTTGTCATCTCTATTGTATGTATCTCCCTGAAAACGACACCGGTAACGGTCAGGGCGGTTCGGAGTTGTTATGTCTTTTGATTCCCTTGGTTTAAACCCTGATATTTTACGTGCCGTTGCCGAACAGGGTTACCGTGAACCTACCCCTATTCAGCAGCAGGCGATCCCTGCCGTGCTGGAAGGCCGCGATCTGATGGCCAGCGCCCAGACCGGTACGGGGAAAACGGCAGGTTTTACCCTGCCGCTGTTGCAGCACCTGATTACCCATCAGCCGCATGGTAAAAGCCGTCGCCCGGTGCGTGCGCTGATCCTCACGCCAACCCGCGAACTGGCGGCTCAGATTGGCGAAAACGTACGCGATTACAGTAAGTATCTGAACATCCGCTCGCTGGTGGTCTTCGGCGGCGTCAGTATCAACCCGCAGATGATGAAACTGCGCGGCGGCGTGGATGTGCTGATTGCCACGCCTGGTCGTTTGCTCGATCTGGAACACCAGAATGCGGTGAAACTGGATCAGGTTGAGATCCTGGTACTGGATGAAGCTGACCGCATGCTGGATATGGGTTTTATTCACGACATTCGTCGCGTTCTGGCGAAGCTGCCGGCAAAACGCCAGAACCTGTTGTTCTCAGCAACGTTCTCTGACGATATTAAGTCGCTGGCCGAAAAGCTGCTGCACAATCCGCTGGAAATCGAAGTGGCGCGTCGTAATACCGCGTCAGAGCAGGTGACTCAGCACGTTCATTTCGTGGATAAAAAACGTAAACGTGAGCTGTTGTCGCAGATGATAGGTCAAGGCAACTGGCAGCAGGTGCTGGTGTTTACCCGTACCAAACACGGTGCGAATCATCTGGCTGAACAGCTGAATAAAGACGGTATCCGCAGCGCGGCGATCCACGGTAACAAATCTCAGGGAGCGCGTACCCGCGCGCTGGCCGATTTTAAATCCGGTGATATTCGCGTGCTGGTGGCGACGGATATTGCCGCGCGTGGCCTGGACATTGAAGAGTTGCCGCACGTGGTGAACTACGAGCTGCCAAACGTCCCGGAAGATTATGTGCACCGTATTGGTCGTACCGGGCGTGCCGCCGCTACCGGCGAAGCGTTGTCTCTGGTGTGCGTCGATGAACACAAGTTGTTGCGTGACATCGAGAAGCTGCTGAAAAAAGAGATCCCGCGTATTACAACGCCAGGCTACGAGCCGGACCCCTCCATCAAAGCTGAGCCGATCCAGAACGGTCGCCAGCAGCGTGGTGGTGGCGGTCGCGGTCAGGGTGGCGCAGGGCGTGGTCAGCAGCCGCGTCGTCAGGATGGCGGTGCGCCAAAAGCGAAACCGCGTAGCGGCGAAGGCAAACCGGCAGGCGATAAGCCTCGTCCACCGCGCCGTCCGCGCAAACCGTCTTCCGCCCAGTAATTCACCTTGCTGTCTGGCAGTATAAACACGCTATCCGGTCTACACAGGGTGTGGGCCGGATAGCTCAATCACTCCCCCGAACTTTGCGATTTCAGCACGATCGAGCAGGTATATCGTCCTGCCGGGTGAATCGAAATCGTTGTCTCAAATACTTTCCCGTCCCTGTCCAGATAACGACGCACAATTCTCATTGCTGGCGAATCAGGCGCTACGTTAAGGATCTTTGCCACCTTTTTGGGCACACCGACAGCCGTAATAGTCTGATGCACCTCATGGCTTTTGATGCCGTAATGCGTTTCGATCAAATCGCTGATTAATGAGTGTGGATCGTCACGGATGTAGGTGCGCAGCTTGGCGTAATCCGTGCTGGCATAGCTGTCCGTCCAGCAGATTGGCGCGTCGGGGTTTTGCGCATCTTCGCGAGTGCTGGCAATGTGCAGCCAGCGGGAACCTGGCGGGCAGCCAATCATCTGGGACAACTCGATGTCTGCCACAATCTCATCGATTTTCTTGATGACGCGCAGATTGTTTTTGGCCAGCAGCAACAGATCCTCAAGATGCGATAGCGGGTGATTGACACCGTTAGTCTTAGGTTCGCAAACGCGAGTTCCCGCGCCTTTACGCCGTGAAATCAGCCCCTGTTCTGTTAATTCCCTTAACGCCTCACGCATGGTGTGGCGGCTGACCTGCCATGTTTCGCACAGTTCCATTTCCGTTGGAAACAGCGAGCCGGGGGCAAAGGTCCCCACCGAAATTTGCTGCGCCAGTTCACGTGCTATTCGCTTGTACAGAGATTCTTTCATCGCGGTTTCATCAAAATATTAGTGATCTTTATCACGAAAATTTGTACGGACTATTCCCTACATTTCTTATGAATACTATAAATGTCCGTACATTCAAATGTACGGACATTTTATTATGTCTGGACATTGTGGCGGCGTTTGAATATCTAACAAACCACCGTAAACACGCATCTTATCACTATCAGATTTTCCAGGGGGATTTATGGCTTCGAATGTACTTGATTCTGTTCTGTTCAGGGATTCTTTCGGCACACCAGCAATGCGCGCGGTGTTTGACGATCGCGAGCTGGTACGCAAATACGTGGAAGTGGAAGTGGCATTAGCCAAAGCCCAGGCACGCTGCGGTGTGATACCCGAGGCTGCGGCGCAGGAAATTGCTGAAAAATGTAATGCCGATACGCTCGATTTTGATTTATTACGCCATGAAACCGAAATCGTGGGTTATCCGATCCTACCGCTGGTGCACCAGATTTCTAAACAGGCTGGCGAGTCCGGCGGCTATGTGCACTGGGGCGCAACCACGCAGGACATCATGGACACCGCGGTAGTTCTGCAAATTCGTGATGCATTCGCGTTAATTGAAACCGATATGGACAAGCTTCGTGCGACGCTGGCCGATCTCTCACGCCGTTACCGTGATACGCCGATGGCCGGGAGAACCCATTTGCAGCAGGCTCTGCCCGTAACCTTTGGTTATAAAACAGCCATCTGGCTGGATATGTTTGAACGTCACGCGGAACGTCTGACTCAGGCGCGTCCTCGTGTATTGGTCGGCGAATTTGCGGGTGCAGCCGGTACGCTGGCATCGCTGGGGGATAAAGGGCTGGCGGTACAAAAAGCGATGATGGAAGAACTTGGGCTGAATGTCCCTACGTCCACATGGCATGTTGCGCGTGATGGTTTTGCCGAAGCGGTGAATCTGTTAGCGGTGATTACCGGGTCGCTGGGCAAGATTGCCTACGACGTAATGCTGCTGGCAGCAAACGAGTTTGGTGAGTTGTATGAGCCGTTTGTTAAAGGGCGCGGCGCCAGCAGTACTATGCCGCAGAAACGCAACCCTATTTCCAGCGAGTTAATGCTGGCCTGTGCCAAAGGCGTTCGCCAACAGGCAGGGCTGATGCTTGATGCAATGGTGCAGGATCTGGAGCGTGCAACCGGGCCGTGGCATGCCGAATGGATTGCTATCCCGGAAAGTTTCGTCCTCAGCGCCGGGGCATTGCATCAGGCTAACTTTATGCTGGCGGGGCTGGTGGTTGATGAAGCGGCGATGAAACGTAACCTCGGCATGACCAACGGACTGATTGTGGCTGAAGCGGTCATGATGGGACTGGCGCCGTATATCGGTCGTCAGGATGCGCATGACGTCGTGTACGACGCCTGTCGTATCGTCAATGAACAAGGGGGACGACTGGCGGATGTGCTGAATGCGATGCCATCTGTCTCGGAACGACTTGACCCGCAGTTGATTGAAGAACTGACCGACCCGGCAAATTACCTTGGAATGGCGCCAGCAATGGTGGATCAGGTATTAGCGAGATATATGTCGCGGAAATGAACGCTCTTGGGCTAACGGAATAAGGATATTTTTATGTCAACAAATTCTGTCGCGGGAAAATCCATTCTGTCGTTCCTGATACCGCTGGCGATAGGCGCGATCGTTTGGTTTTATCCCGTACCTGATGGTCTGACGCCTCAGGCCTGGCATATGTTCGCGATATTTGCCGCGACCATTGCCGCGATCCTTACCCAGCCGCTCCCTTCGGGGGCGGTGATGTTGATTGCACTTTGCGTGGTCATTTTTACCAAAACCTTGCCAGAGGCAAAAGCATTGTCAGGTTTTGCATCCGGTACGGTATGGCTCATTTTCTGTGCCTACGTCTTGTCTCTTGGTTTTGTAACCTCGGGATTGGGGAAACGTATTGCGTATAAAATGTTATCGCTCTTTGGTGGCAGTAGCCTGGGTATCGCTTACTCACTGGGGGTTTCCGATCTGATTATGGCCCCGGCGATGCCATCCGTAACCGCGCGTTCCGGGGGGATTATTTTCCCTATCACTCGTTCCATCAATGATGTATTGGGTTCCGCACCAGGGGCAACGGGCAAGCGTATCGGCGATTTCTTAACCATGGTGTGCTTCCAGTTTACGCCGATTACCGGGGCAATATTTCTCACCGGGATGGCGGCGAATCCGCTGGTAGCGAGTCTGGCGAAATCGTCATTAGGAATAGAGATAACCTGGGGTGGATGGTTTATTTCCGCAGTGGTCCCTGCGATGGTCTGTTTCTGCCTGATGCCGCTACTGGTCTATAAATTATTGGATCCCGAGCTTAAGCGTACGCCGGAGGCGAAAGCGATGGGCAAACAGGCCCTCGGTGAGCTCGGTTCGATGAGCAGCAACGAGAAAAAGGTCGCGTTTGGTTTTGTGCTGGCGCTGGTTGGCTGGGGTACCAGCTTGATTACGGGATTGTCTGCCACATCTGTCGGGCTGGGATTAGCTGCGTATCTGTTTGCCTCGGGCGCTGTTAGCTGGAAAAGTTTGCTTAATGACCATGCGGCCTGGGATACGGTGATCTGGTTTAGCGTCATTATTAGTCTGGCGACAGGGCTTGCCGATCTGGGCTTTATTAAATGGATGACCATAAAATTAGGCAGCGGTATTCAGGGTTTTGGCGCGATCGAATCGTTTATTGTGTTGGGGATCCTTTACATTTACGTCCATTATCTCTTCGCTACGGCGACCGGGCATGTCGCTGCACTGTATGCCCCTTTCGCGGCCACGGCGATCGCAGCAGGCGCGCCGCCGATGATGGTGGCTATTTGCTTCGGTATCTTTAGTAACCTGATGTGGGGGAATACCGAGTACGGTGGTGGACCTGGCCCCATTTATTTTGCCCAGGGTTATTTTGAACGTCCGCGCTTTTACAAAATCAACCTCTGCGTGGTGACGGCGAATGTGATTATCATTTTTGTCGTGGGCATGCTGTGGTGGAAGCTGTTGGGATACTATTAAGCGTTAGCGAATTATTGGCCGGACAGGACCCGAACAGCCGTCCGGCCAGGAAAAATGAATTGCGAAGCGCTTTCCAGAATGGGGGAAAAAGGTACATCCAGGGACTGAAATGTGCCACAATAGTGGCTGTTTATACAGTATTTCAGGTTTTCTCATGGCACTAACGGCCGCGTTAAAAGCGCAAATCGCCGCCTGGTATAAGGCGCTTCAGGAACAGATCCCCGACTTTATCCCCCGTGCGCCGCAGCGGCAGATGATTGCTGACGTTGCGAAAACGCTGGCAGGTGAAGAAGGGCGGCATCTGGCGATTGAAGCGCCGACCGGGGTGGGGAAAACCCTGTCGTACCTGATCCCCGGTATTGCCATTGCGCGTGAAGAACAAAAAACGCTGGTGGTCAGTACCGCCAACGTTGCTTTGCAGGATCAGATCTACAGCAAAGACCTGCCGTTGCTGCGTAAAATTATCCCCGATCTGCGTTTTACCGCCGCGTTTGGTCGTGGTCGCTATGTCTGCCCGCGTAATTTAGCGGCGCTGGCCAGTACCGAACCCAATCAGCAGGATCTGCTGGCCTTTCTCGACGATGACCTGACGCCCAACAACCAGGAAGAACAAAAGCGCTGCGCCAGGCTAAAAGGCGATCTCGATAGCTACAAGTGGGACGGGCTGCGCGATCACACGGGTATCGCCATTGATGACGGACTCTGGCAGCGTCTGAGCACCGATAAAGCGAGCTGTCTGAACCGCAACTGCCACTACTATCGTGAATGTCCTTTTTTTGTCGCCCGCCGCGAGATTCAGGAAGCCGAAGTGGTGGTAGCCAATCACGCGTTGGTGATGGCGGCTATGGAAAGCGAAGCCGTTTTGCCAGAGCCGAAAAACCTGCTGCTGGTCCTTGATGAAGGCCATCATTTGCCGGATGTTGCCCGCGATGCGCTGGAGATGAGTGCAGAAATCAGCGCCCCCTGGTATCGGCTCCAACTGGATCTGTTTTGCAAATTAGTCGCGACCTGCATGGAGCAGTTCCGCCCGAAAACCACGCCGCCACTGGCGAACGCCGAGCGGTTGAACGGTCACTGTGAAGAGCTATATGAGCTGATTGCCTCACTTAATAACATCCTCAATCTCTATATGCCCGCTACCCAGGAAGCGGAACACCGCTTTGCAATGGGAGAACTGCCTGGTGAAGTGATGGAGATCTGCCAGCGACTGGCGAAACTGACGGAAATGCTGCGCGGTCTGGCTGAATTGTTTCTCAACGATCTCAGCGAAAAAACCGGCACCCACGATATTGTGCGTCTGCATCGGGTTATTTTACAGATGAACCGGGCGCTGGGCATGTTTGAGGCGCAAAGCAAATTGTGGCGTTTGGCATCGCTCGCGCAGTCATCAGGCGCGCCGGTGAGTAAATGGGCGACGCGTGAGGTGCGTGACGGACAGATCCACGTCTGGTTTCACTGCGTGGGGATCCGCGTGAGCGATCAGCTCGAACGCCTGCTGTGGCGCAGCGTGCCGCATATTATTGTCACTTCTGCCACGCTGCGTTCTCTCAATAGCTTCTCGCGTCTTCAGGAAATGAGCGGGCTGAAAGAAAAGGCCGGAGACCGCTTTGTCGCGCTGGATTCACCGTTTAACCACGTTGAGCAGGGCAAAATCGTTATTCCGCAGATGCGCTACGAACCGTTAATTGAGCACGAAGAGCAGCATATCGCGGAAATGGCCGCCTATTTCCGCGAACAACTGGAAAGTAAAAAGCATCAGGGCATGCTGGTACTGTTTGCCAGCGGTCGGGCGATGCAGCGTTTTCTTGAGCACGTTACCGATCTGCGCCTGCTGTTGCTGGTACAGGGCGACCAGCCGCGCTATCGTCTGGTGGAGTTACACCGAAAACGGGTAGAAAACGGCGAACGCAGCGTGCTGGTTGGGCTGCAGTCTTTTGCTGAAGGTCTGGATTTGAAAGGCGAGCTGCTGAGCCAGGTGCATATTCACAAAATTGCGTTTCCGCCTATCGACAGTCCGGTAGTGGTCACTGAGGGGGAGTGGCTGAAAAGCCTGAACCGCTACCCTTTTGAGGTGCAAAGCTTACCGGCAGCATCGTTCAATTTGATCCAGCAGGTTGGGCGACTCATTCGTAGCCATGGCTGCTGGGGTGAAGTCGTGATCTACGATAAGCGGTTGTTGACCAAAAACTATGGCAAGCGTTTACTGAATGCGTTACCCATTTTTCCGATAGAGCAACCTGCTGTGCCAGACGTTATAGTAAAACCAAAAGAAAAAACGAAACCTACGCGCCGCCGTCGGCGTTAACGATGCGAGCAACAGGAAAGGAGTTATCGATGGATTACCGCAAAATCATCAAAGAGATTGGGCGAGGTAAAAATCACGCGCGTGACCTGGACCAGGATACTGCTCGCGGACTGTATACCCATATGCTGAATGGCGATGTCCCTGACCTTGAGATGGGCGGCGTGCTGATTGCGTTGCGCATTAAAGGAGAGGGAGAAGCGGAGATGCTGGGCTTTTATGAAGCGATGCAAAACCACACCATTCGCCTGACGCCGCCAGTTGCCAAACCCATGCCCATTGTTATCCCCAGTTACAATGGCGCGCGCAAGCAGGCGAATTTGACGCCGCTATTGGCGATTTTACTGCATAAGCTGGGATTCCCGGTGGTGGTGCATGGCGTCAGCGAGGATCCTACCCGCGTGCTGACAGAAACCATTTTTGAACTGATGGGGATTGCGCCGACGCTGCATGCCGGGCAGGCACAGGCAAAACTGGATGGTCATCAGCCGGTGTTTATCCCGGTAAGCGCGCTGTGCCCTCCGCTGGAAAAACAGTTGGCGATGCGCTGGAGAATGGGGGTGCGCAACAGTGCGCACACGCTGGCTAAATTAGCCACGCCGTTTGCCGAAGACGCCGCGCTGCGTCTTTCCAGCGTGTCACACCCGGAATACGTCTCACGTGTGGCAAAATTCTTCGGCGATATCGGTGGACGTGGCCTGTTGATGCACGGTACCGAAGGCGAGGTGTACGCCAACCCGCAGCGCTGTCCGCAGATAAGCCTGATAGATTCGTCCGGCGTGCGAGTGCTACAGGACCGACAGAGCGAGATGCCTGACGAGCCGGTACCGCTGCCGGTGGCAAAAGACCCGGAAACCACCGCACGCTGGATTGAGCGTTGTCTGGCTGGCAGTGAGCCGGTTCCGGCATCGCTGAAAATCCAGATGGCCTGCTGCCTGGTGGCAACCGGTGAATCCGCGATGCTGGATGAAGGACTTGCTCGCGTCGAGCAAAGTTTCTAATCCATTTGTTGTTCCGGCGGGCCATTTACCAGGCCTGTCGGTTCTCTCTTTTCATCAACGTGAAATTTCTGCACGTTTATTGACCTCCTGAGCGCCGTGGCGCAGCATAGTTTGTTGAATAATAAGAAACACAATCAACACGCGACACAACAGGAGATAACAATGAACAGTGGACATCGCTTCCATGTGCCAACGCTGCACGCCTTTATCCAGGCCGTGTTTCACCAGATGGGAAGCAATAAACAGGAAGCGCAGTTGGTGGCCGATCATCTGATTGCCTCTAACCTCGCCGGTCATGACTCCCACGGCATCGGCATGATCCCAAGCTATATTCGCTCATTCTCGCAGGGACATCTGCAGATCAATCGTCATGCCAAAGTGGTTAAAGATGCGGGGGCGGTGATTACGCTTGATGGCGATAGTGCCTTTGGCCAAGTGGCGGCGCACGAAGCAATCACGCTGGGGATTGAAAAAGCGCGCCAGCACGGTATCGCCGCCGTGGCATTACATAATTCGCATCATATCGGACGTATTGGCTACTGGGCGGAGCAATGTGCGGCGGCAGGTTTTGTCTCAGTGCATTTTGTGAGTGTGGTCGGGATCCCGATGGTCGCACCGTTTCTTGGCCGCGATAGTCGTTTTGGCACCAACCCCTTCTGCGTTGTTTTTCCGCGTAAAAATACCTTCCCGCTATTGCTCGACTATGCAACCAGTGCCATCGCGTTTGGCAAAACCCGGGTGGCATGGCACAAGGGGGAGCCGGTGGCTCCGGGATGCCTGATTGATACAAACGGGATGCCCACAACCGATCCTGCCGTGATGCAGGTCTCTCCGCTGGGGTCGTTGCTCACGTTTGCCCAACACAAAGGTTATGCGCTGGCCGCGATGTGCGAAATTATGGGTGGTGCGCTTTCAGGGGGTAAAACCACGCATGAAGAGAGCCTGCAGACCAGCCCGGACGCCATCATTAACTGTATGACCACAATTATTATGAATCCGGAACTGTTTGGCGCGCCGGACTGTGACAACCAGGTTGCGGCATTTGCTGAATGGGTGAAAGCGTCCCCGCATGCTGAAGATGCCCCGATCCTGTTGCCAGGGGAGTGGGAAGTGAATACTCGCGAGGAACGGCTGGAAAAAGGTATTCCGCTGGATACCGGAAGCTGGCAGGCGATTTGCGAGGCGGCCCTGCAAATAGGCATGCCGGACGCCGTGTTGCAGGAATTCCGTCAACGGCTGGAATACTAAGCAAAAAAAGCCCGTCCAGTGGCGGACGGGCAAACAAAGGGTAACAAACAGGGTCAATGAGGGTTGGAGCATTGGGTCGTACAGGTAATCTTTCGGTTATTTATAGATAACCGCGGTGCCGCTCATTTTGTCTTTACCGACAGCGGAAGTGATGCTGTAACCAGATGCACCAGCAGCAGCCGCTTTCTCAGCCAGTTTGGCTTCCAGGCCATCCAGCGTGGTGGCGCCATCAGCAGAAACTACACCAATCTTATTCATGCTTTGTGCCTGAGTGGAGGAAACCGGCTCGGCAGCGAAAACGCCAAATGACAGGGTAGACAGGGCGATAGCAGCAACAGCAAATTTAATGTTTTTCATGATTTTTCTCTCGCAGGTTTATTCGGTTAGTCGATGTTCTGTTAAGAAGACGTTGTTCCGTCGATGTGATAAGTATCACGTTTTTTTGGGTGAGAGAAAATCGAATAGAATTGACGACATCAATCAAAAAAATTGAATGACAAATAACTTATTGAATATTAATAAATTCAGACGAGGGATTTACAGTTCTTGTCACTACGCTTTACAGAGAAACCAACAACGGCACATTTTGCCACACAGAGTGCGAAAAAGCGTGCTCGTAAAGGAAATCGTATGCGCTGAAACTTTTGGTAAAGATGAGTCAACGTAGCTGGCTATCTTTCGAACCTCTGCGATTATATCCTGAAAATGTAGCACTATGTGAATCTTTATCCTGCTGGCATGCGACACACAAGCGTACGCCAGGTACTGCCTCACGCCTGGCCTGTGGGATAGGATTGCCGCATTCTTCACATTCATACAGACTTTCCCCCGTCGGTAACTCACCGCGGGCGCGGGCAACAGCATCTTCAATAGTATTGTTGATCTGTTCGTTAACTGCGTCGTCATTTGCCCATCCGGATGCCATATGTACCTCCTGCTGATGTCTACAGAATAAGTATAGCGAATGTGATGGGCGAAAAACGACCACGCATCAGCGGTATCAGATTTCAGACCATTCGCGCAGCAGGTTATGGTAGAGATTGAGTAATGACAGGATCTCGCTACTTTCCCCATGACGTGCCTTCAGGGACTGAATGTTTTTATCCAGTTCAAAAAGCATGGCGCGATTTTTATCGTCACGGATCATCGACTGGATCCACATAAAGGATGCCACACGAACCCCACCGGTTACCGGCGTAACGCAGTGCAAGCTGCTGGAAGGGTAAAGCACCAGATCGCCTGCCGGAAGTTTCACCGCATGCTGGCCGTAGGTGTCATTGACCAGCAGCTCTCCTCCCGCATAATCGTCGGGATTACTGAGGAATAAGGTGGCGGAAAGGTCTGTGCGCATCCAGCCGTTTTCCGGATGACTACGTACCGCGCCGTCAACGTGAAAACCGTAGGTTTCGTGGTCCTGGTAGCGATTAAACAGCGGTGTGGAGAGCGTTTTCGGTAATGCTGCGGCGAAGAAAAGCGGGCTGTTATTCACCGCGGTTTGTACCGCCTGTTGCAAAATGCCGTAACGCTCACTTTGCGTATCCACCTGCTGGTTGTTTTTTACCTGTGCGCCCTGAGCGCCGGTGGTTGCGCGGCCATCAACCCAGTCGGCAGCGTCCAGTTGTTCGCGAAACCAGGCAACATCCTGCGCCGACAGAACGCCGGGAATGTGGTACATCATCAGTGTTTCTCCTGAAAGTGGGGCTTACGCCCCACGAGATGGATCAGAAATGCATATTGGCGGTGAGCAGGAAGGTTCTTGGCTCGCCCGGATGGTAACGGTATCCGCTCTTGTTAATGGAGGATACATAATCGGTGTCGAACAGGTTATAGACGTTCAGCTGGAAATCGAGATTGCGATTCACACGATAACCCAGCTTGGCGTCGGCGACCCAGTAACCTTCAGTATAAGATGGCGTACCCACGGCGCCGTCCGAACCGCGATGCATACTGCCCACGTAGCGTGCGCCCGCACCAACGGAAATATCATCGGTAGCCTGATACTGGCTCCACAGCGTGAACGCATGTTCCGGCGTATAGGGCAGGGAAGAAGAACCATCCTGAGCAACGTTTTTGCCGCTGTGGATCGTGGCGCGTTGCTGGGTGTATCCCCCAATAACCTGCCATGCGGGGGTAATGTTGCCTGCTACAGAGAGTTCGTAGCCTTCAACGCGTTTCTCCCCGTACTGAGAATATGTTCCGTCGTCGTTCTGCTCTACTTCATTTTCAATATCCGTACGGAAAATCGCGGCGGTTAACAGCAGGCGCTTATCCAGCACCTCCCATTTGGTGCCGATCTCGCTGGTTTTCGCTTTTTGCGGTTTGAAGTCGGTACGGTTTGCGCTGTTACCGGTTCCGCCCTGCGCAAGGGCAAAGTTACTGCCGCCCGGCGGTTGCTGAGAAACGGCATAGTTAATGTAGACATTGCCGTTATCGGTCAGGTGATACAGCGCGCCTGCTTTCCAGTTCACCAGATTGCCTGATTTGGCAGTATCCACGGTCGTAACCGGAGAACCTTTGGCGACGCCTGTCGGACATGCAACTGCACCACGGCCAGAAGCGCCGCAAGCGGTGGCGCTGTCATATTCAGTGCGGTAATTGTCGAGGCGAATACCACCGTTCAGCTCAAACTCACGGGTAATTTGTAACGTATCAAAAGCGTATACGCCAAACGTGTCGGTTTGCCCGTTAGCGTTGGCGCCGTTACGCGATAATCCGCCGATATTCACGTCGCTGTTGGGGTGATAAATATTAACCGGCGGCGGGGTGATCGGGGCTACGCCATAGTTGGTTTGTGTTTCGCGCGTCAGCTCCACACCGGTACTGATGTCGTGACCGATGGACCCGGTATAAAATTTTGAGGTCAGGTTGGTCTGGTTGGTCAGGATTTTGTTACTGACGTCTTTGGTATTTGCCAGGCGTGACCATGTCCAGGTGTCGACGCTGCTGGTGGGTTGCGTAATGTTAGACGCACCGCCCATCACCGCCGTCATCAGATAATCCTGTTTAATACGAGACCAGCGGGTGGTGTTGCGAATCGTGGTGCTGTCGTTCAGATCATGTTCAAAACGCATTGTCGCGGTATCGGTCGTCGAATCGTCGTAATCCGAGTTGGTGCCGTAGAAGTTATGCGTATCCACTTTTCCTGAATGATTCAGTGCAGACGTCCCTGCGGAAGGCGCGGAATATCCCGGCAGGCCGATGGTGGGAATGCCCCCGTCCGGTGTGTTGTGTTGAGTCACGTGCAGATAGTTCAGATACAGTCGGTTCTCAGTGCCTAAGCCAAAAGCGAGAGAGGGGGCCACGCCGTAACGTTCATTCTTCACGTTGTCGCGACCGGCATCATGTGTTTTTTCGCCCATCAGATTTAAGCGTGCGGCGGCGGTGTCGCCGATAGCCTGGTTAATGTCCAGCGTGCCGCGGCGGAACCAGGCGCTGCCGACGCTGGCCGACGCATCGATCCCGGAGTCGGTGCGCGGCTGTTTACTGATCATATTGATGGAACCCGTCGGTGCGCTACGCCCATAATCTGTGCCGGAAGGTCCTTTGATCACTTCGACCTGTTCGGTATTAAAGGTATCGCGCGTGACGCTGCCGATATCACGAACACCGTCTATATAAATACTGTTCGAGGTATCCGCTCCACGCATATAAACCGCATCACCGGTGGTGGAGTTGCCGTTTTCCCCGGCGAAAAACGCGCCAACGCCCGGTACGTTTTTCAGCGCATCGGTCAGATTTGTTGCGCCTTGATCCTTAATCACCTGCTCAGATATCACCGTCATGGTGCGGGTGGTATCCGCCACCGGGCGAGAGAATTTAGGATCGGCAGACTGTGTTGGGGCGTACAACGAAGGTTTGGCCGCTTCAACGACCAACGTATCTTCTTGTTTTTTATCCTGATCGCCTGCGGCGACAGCCTGGGCTACCGGAGACAGGCCAATGCACAGACCGGCAAAAAAAGTCAGTGAATGAAAACTACTGGACGGCAAGTTGCGATTTTTATCCATGTTAATGAGTGGCTTATTATTTTTTAGTAGACGGTTTCACTCACGCGAAGGGACATCTCTGTGGATGTTGTACCCTGCAGGTCTCGCGAAAATGAATGTGTAATTGATAATGATTTTGATAATCATTGCTAATCAGTGAGACGTTTTAGCATTCATTACTTCAAAAATAAATACATTTATTTACATTGGATTCAAAATTCCAACATGGCGGTTACAGTTCACGCAGGGGATATCAGAAAGAAAGGACAGCAAACTGCATTCAGGGCGAATGCAGTTGAGCTGAGGGAGAGTTACTTATAGATAGTTGCTGTACCGTACATCTGATTTTTACCGCCAGCGGAATTAACCACAAAACCTTTCGCGCCTTGCTCTTTTGCTTTTTCTGCCAGCTTACCTTCGAGGTCATCCAGGCTTGATGCTCCGCCCACGGAAATCGTACCGGAGGCTTGTAGTGGACCGGTGGCAGGACTGGTATTGGGCTGTGCAGCAAAAGTCGCAAATGTCATGCCGGTAAGTACGGTAGCGGCAAGGAATGTGAGGCATTTCTTCATGATGATATCCTCTGAGAAACAACAGATCGTGCCTGATAAGTTTAGGTCGTCATTGCAGGGCATTTGCCGCAAAAAATCGACCAACAACAGGCTGTTTTTTGAACGATAGAATTCGCATAAAAAATGAAATTTCCCTGCTGTGTATGTTTACCCCGTGGCGTTATGCGGGTATCTTACGCCGCTGTTAAAAGGAGAATGCTATGCCCCCCCAGAAACCGGGATTACATCCACGCAACCGCCACAATGGCCGTTATGATCTTGCGACGTTATGCCAGGTTACCCCAGAGCTGACGCAATTTCTCACCCTCACGCCAGGCGGCGAGCAGAGTGTTGATTTCGCGAATCCGCAGGCAGTTAAGGCGCTCAATAAAGCACTGCTGGCGCATTATTATGCGGTGGCAAACTGGGATATCCCGGAAGGTTTCCTGTGTCCGCCGGTTCCGGGTCGTGCGGACTACATTCACCATCTGGCCGACCTGTTGGGTGAAACTACCGGAACCATTCCGGCAAATGCGAGCATCCTGGACATAGGCGTAGGGGCAAACTGTATTTACCCGCTGATTGGCGTGCATGAATATGGCTGGCGTTTTACCGGCAGCGAAACCAGTAGCGAAGCGTTTAGCAGCGCTCAGGCAATTATCAATGGCAACCCTGGCTTAACCCGGGCGATTCGTTTGCGTCGTCAGAAAGATGCTTCGGCTATCTTCAATGGCATCATTCACAAAAATGAGCAGTATGAAGCTACATTGTGTAATCCGCCATTCCATGATTCTGCTGCCTCTGCCCGTGCCGGAAGCGAGCGCAAACGCCGCAATCTGGGGCAAGACAAAGATGATGCGCTGAACTTTGGCGGCCAGCAGCAGGAGCTGTGGTGTGAAGGTGGTGAAGTGGCGTTCATCAAAAAAATGATCGCCGAAAGCCAGGCCTTTGGTCGCCAGGTAATGTGGTTCACCACGCTGGTTTCGCGTGGCGAGAATTTGCCTCCGCTGTATCACGCGTTAACGGACGCGGGCGCGGTGAAAGTGGTGAAGAAAGAGATGGCCCAGGGACAAAAGCAGAGCCGCTTTATTGCCTGGACCTTTATGGATAACGATCAGCGTCGCCGTTTTATGGCGCGTCAACGCTAAAGCGTGGGCTCGGTTGGCGGCAGCGGTTCGCTTGCCGCAGGCGTTGGGCCATTCACCGGTGCAGGCAAGACCTGATATGTCTGTACCGGCGCGCGTATGTTCGCCAGATCGAAATATTTCTTCACCTGACTGTCGAGCGCAAAACGTACCGTCCACTGCTTCAGCGGCAGGGTGGTAAATGAGACCCGCAAGGTGAATGCCGTATTGGTTAATCCCACAATCCCGGCGAATGACGGCTCGCCAATGATAAGCCCACGAATATCATCCTTTTCCATCACCGCAGCGACTGCATCCTTCAGCGCCTGATTGGCTTTATCCGCATCTTCATGACGGTCTACATCGTAATTGGCGACGACCGATCCAATTCCACGCACAAAGTTGGCGAAGGTCGTTATCGAGGACCACGGGATGATGTGGTATGCCCCGGTGTCCTGACGCACGCCCACAGAGCGGATGGACATGCGTTCTACCGTGCCGGTTAACGGACCGATAGTGACCAGATCCCCGGTGTTCATCCCATTTTCGAACTGAATAAAGATCCCGGTAATAATATCTTTTACCAGCGTTTGCGAGCCGAAAGAGATCGCCAGCCCCAGCGCCCCGGCACCAGCCAGTAAAGGGGCGATATTGACGCCAATCTCTGACAGCACAATCATAATGGTGATCGTGCTGATGATCACCGCCAGCGCGTTGCGAAATAGCGTCAACAGCGTACGAGTCCGTGCACTGGGCAGCGGGCGACCATGAATATCGGAAGCCAGACGATTTTCAATCAGGCTGGCGAGAATCGTCCAGCCGATGGCGGAGAAGAATAAAATTAGCGCAATACGGATCAGGATATCGACCGTTTTTTCGCCTGCGCCGTAATGCAGCCAGTTCCAGAAGTCGAACAGCCCCCAGGCGTTGAGTAGCAACATAACGGCGACACACACGGTCAGGATCCTGGCCACGCTTAACGCCGTCGACAGCCAGCCATTCAACCTCTTTTGTAGTTCCGGATAGTTGCGCTGGGTATGCGGTGAAAGGGTGATGGTTTTGGCTATCCAGCGGGAAAGCATGCCCGAAACAAAGGCGGCGATCCCGACGATCACCAGGCTGCGCAGCGTAGCGCCCATCATGAATTTCAGGCTGTTGCCGGGATCAAACAGCGAGAAGAAAAACAGCACAATGAAGTAGGCGCTGGCCAGCCAATGCCATACCAACGCAAAAGCGCGAATAAACAGACTGAAAAAAGCGTGGGACCTTTCCGCCAGATTCAGCAAATGCTGCGTTATCTCTTTCTTGTTTCTGAAAATCAGGTACAGCGCCCATAGCGTGATACACAGCATGATGATGACGTTTGCCATCGCGCCGACCTGCACATTGACCTGATTCGAAATAATCGGCACGGCAACGATAAGCCCGTAGCCAATCAGGCTGCTCAATGAACTCAAACGCCGGTTCCAGTAGCGCGCGCCAGCATCCTGAATATTAAATGGCCGCAGCTCTGTCACTGCCGGGCAAAAAATCAGGCGCAAAATGGCCTTAAAAAATTCAATCAGTGCGAAGGCATTGAGAAACAAGCTTTGCTGAAAGGCAATCGTGCGGCTGCCGGCATTCATTTTATCGCTCAGTATTTGCCCGACAAACAATGTCAGCGCCAGCAGCAGTAAATCGATAACGAATGCGCCAACGATCATCGCCGGAAGCTGGAGCCAGTTGCTGCGCTCGCGGTTTTTGCGTCGTGCCCATTGTCCCATTTTGCGATACAGCGGCAGTGCGCACAGGCGAACCAGCCAGAAAAAACCGAACACTGATACCGCCAGCATTAAAAAATGCGCCAGGGCATTGGTGAACGTTTGCGAGTTAAAGGTCTTGTGCGGGGCATCGGTAATATTGCGATAAAGCTGGGCAAAACGGCTGGAGAGGGCTTCACCGTAGTGGCGGGTGACATCCGTGACGTTTTCCAGTACCGTTTTTTCTTCCATTAACGTGGGCGGGACAATGGTCGGCACCGGCTCGGCAGGAGGGGCAGTGGCCACTTTGCGTAACTGACCGATTAGCTCCTGACGCGAGGCGTCATTTTCCAGCACATCAGCCAATGCGCCGTAAGCCGCTTTTTTCTGTTCAATATCCGGTTCTTTCGCCGGTGTGGTTTGCGCATTGGTAGACGTTGGCGTGGTGACGCCAGGAATCGTCACCGCCTGGGTCGGAAGACTCAACAGACAAACAATGATGAACAGGATCCCGCGCATGACTCCTCCCATGAGAAAATAAATTCAAAAGGATAAGTATAGATGTCAGGGCGGGAGAGAATTGAAATGAGAGGATTCTGGTGAAAAACCTCCCTTCGGGAGAAGGGAGGCAGAGCTATCAGGAAACGTGCTGCAAGAATTCCTGTAAGCGTTGGCTGGGCGGATTTTCAATCAGGGCCTGCGGATTACCGTCCTCGGCAATACGACCCTTATCAATGAAAATCAGGCGTGAAGCCACTTTTTCGGCAAAACCGATTTCGTGGGTCACAATCACCATGGTCATCCCTTCTTCCGCCAGATCCTGCATAACTTTCAGCACTTCGTGGCGCAGTTCCGGATCCAGCGCAGAGGTTGGCTCGTCAAACAGCATCATTTTCGGCTTCACCGCCAGCGCACGGGCGATAGCCACACGCTGTTGTTGACCGCCGGACAGCTCAGAAGGGTAGTGATGGGCGCGCTCGGCCAGACCCACTTTCGCCAGCAGTTCTTTGGCCAGTTTTTCCGCCTGTTCTTTATTCGCCCCGCGTACGCGTAGCGGGCCAAACATGACGTTTTCCAGCGCAGTCAGATGCGGGAACAGGTAGAACTGCTGAAACACCATTCCGGCTTCCTGGCGGATTAACCGTTCGTCTACCTTCGGATCGTTCACTTTCAGACCGTCGACGATCAGATCGCCAGAGGTTATCTCTTCCAGTTTGTTAATGCAGCGCAGCAGGGTAGATTTACCGGAGCCAGATGGCCCGATAATGACCACCACTTCACCTTGCTCAATGTTCAGATCAATATTGTGCAGCACCTGGGTTGGACCAAAGTGCTTAGAAACGTTTTTAAATTCAATCACAGGATTTTCATCCTTCTTTCCAGACGACGCAGAATGAAGCTCAGCACCAGCGTAATGATCAGATAGAACACCGCAACGGCGCTCCAGATTTCCAGTGCGCGGAAGTTACCGGCAATGATTTCCTGGCCCTGACGGGTCAGTTCGGCGACGCCAATGACAATAAACAGCGAGGTATCTTTAATGCTGATGATCCACTGGTTGCCCAGCGGCGGCAGCATACGACGCAGCGCGAGAGGTAAAATTACGTGACGGATAGTCTCCGTGCGTGAAAGCCCAAGCGCCAGCCCAGCCTCGCTGAATCCTTTATGGATTGAGAGCACCGCGCCGCGGGTGATTTCCGCAATATAGGCTCCGGAGTTAATCATGATGGTGACAACAGCGGCGCTGAAGGGGTCAATACGCAAATCGTTAAACGCCATTGGCAGGGCGAAGTAAATAAACATCACCTGTACAACAATTGGCGTACCGCGGATGACTTCGATAAAGACCAGCGCTACGTGGTTGGCTATCCAACCGCCGAAGGTACGCGCAAAACCTGCTGCAAGCCCGATAATCAGACCGCCAGCCAGACCGAGGATTGAAATCCACAAGGTCATTTTGGCGCCTTCTATCAAAAGCGGGATGGCGGGCCAGATGGCACTCCAGTCAAACTGCATATGTCGTTCCTGTTACCGTGGTGTAAATATTCAATTGCCCATTTCGCCGGATGCGCTGTGCTTATCCGGCCTACAGGTCTCAAAAATCCAGGCGTAGGCCCGGTAAGCATCGCGCCACCGGGCAACGTTACCGGTTATTATTTAGGTTCAGTACCGAACCATTTTTTGTAGATTTCGTTGTAAGTACCGTTCTCTTTCAGCGTTTTCAGCGCGCCGTTCACTTTCTCACGCAGTGCATCGCTGCCTTTCGGGAAGGCGATACCGTATTGCTGGGCTTCCAGGGAATCACCTACAGCTTTGAACTGACCGTTGCCCGCAGTCTTGATGAAATACAGAATGTTTGGTGTATCGTGCAGTACCGCGTCTGCGCGGTTGGTACCCAGTTCCATATACGCGTTATCAATGTTCGGGAACTGACGCAGGTCTTTGGTTTTGATGTTCGCTTTTGCGTAATCCACTGAGCCGGTACCGCCCTTCACAGCGACGACTTTACCGTCCAGATCTTTTACGCTTTTCACATCGTTATTGTTCGCTTTGACCATCACTAACAGGCCGCTTTTGTAGTAGCCGTCAGAGAAGTCGATGGCTTTTTTACGCTCTTCGGTAATAGTGATACCTGCCAGCGCCAAATCGACGTTTTTAGTTTGCAGAGCCGGGATGATGCCGCTGAAATCCATTGGTTTCAGTTCATAATCCAGCTTTAGTTCTTTGGCGACGGCAGCCCACAGATCCACATCAAAACCAACGTATTTGTCGCCCTGTTTGAATTCAAAGGGAACAAAGGCGGTGTCGGTTGCGACAACGAGTTTCTTATCTGCGGCATGGGAGGACACCGCAAAAGCCAGGGTAAGTGCAGCCAGTGAAACTTTTAATACAGACTTCATAGGATTTCCTTTTATATCCACGGGGCGATCCCCTGCGAGAACATATGGCTTAATGAAAAAATCGTGCCAATTTTGCAACTCATTGTTTTAAAAAGAGGGTGTCTCATTTTGTTGCACAATAAGTAGGGCAAAGCGGGCTGTTTGCACCGTTTCAGGGCACTAATTTGGTGCATGACGGGCGCGGTGCAAACGGTATGACTATTTAGCGTAAAAATTGTTGATAAAACAATCTTTCGTTAACGATTGTGTGAGGTGATTATTACAAATAATTTACTTTGGAGTGACGAATGATCAATGTTATGCACCATAGAGGTGCAAAACCCCCGCAAATGCGAGGGTAATATAGGTATTTCTTATATGTCTGTTATTCGATGTTCGCTTCGATAAACCACAAGAATTTGTCGAGGTCACGGGAAGCCGCAGTGAAGATATCTGCTGTATCCTCATCTTTTGCTTCACTTATCGCTTTACGTACGCTGTTAGCAACCACGGCATAACGTTCGGCCAGCTCTTTTAAGTGGTCCTGTACGTTATGGATATCCAGCGGGTAACTTTTCAGTGGCGTTTTGCTGTTAATAACCTGCGTTGTCCCCAGTGCCACACCGCCTAACTGTACGGCACGCTCAGCCATGGTATCGAGGTGATCGGTCAGTGCAGTCCGGAAACCATCCAGCATTTCATGTACGGCAATGAAGTTTGCGCCGCGCATATTCCAGTGTGCCTGTTTGGTGATCAGTGACAGGTCGATGAATTGGATCACCTGCTGATTCAACAGTTCAACGGTCGCTTTTTTATCGCTGTCTGTTACATCGTTACGGGTATAAAGGAGGGCAGATGCTTTTGTTTTTACCAGTTTTGCGGTACTCATAATCTCATATCCTCTTGATGTTTATGTCCCAAATCTTCAACGAGAATAAGTATAGCGCTAATTTCAGTTTTATTTTTCCGGTGTTACCTATCAGTTTAATAGCGAGGCGAATAAAAATATAAAATACCGATATAAATCAATCTTCTAAGTTATTTTAGTGCGGTGTATTGTTATTATTATGTTAATGCTATGCCTCAGCATAAATAGCGTGCTTCAACGGGAGGTAAAGGGCAATAATAATAGTGGGGATAGATAACAAGATATTCTGCATGATTATGCAAACCATGCAGAATATTGGCAGGTTAATTCACGTCAACTTGCTTAATTTGCGGGTCTTTACGGATGGTGAGCGTAGAGCCCATTGACGCAGCAATAATCGCGCCCAGAGCCAGCGTCTGAATAAACGTCAGCGTTTCCCCGAGGAAAATCATCCCAGACACCGCCGCCAGTGCAGGCTCCATACTCATCAGTGTCCCAAAGGTACGTGTAGGCAGTCGCGTTAATGCGATCATTTCCAGCGAATAGGGGAGCGCAGTAGAGAGGACTGCTACCGCTAAGCCCAACGGGAGAATAGACCAGTGCCACAGCGCATCGCCTGCCTGAATGACGCCAATCGGCACGAAAATTAGCGCTGCGATTAATGAGCCAACTGCGACCGTTGCCGGGCCATGCTCTTCCCCTGCGCGTTGCCCGGTAAGAATATAGATAGCCCAACAGGCGCCAGCACCCAATGCCAGCGCGGCACCGGTTAAATCAACGTGAGAAACGTCCTGACCTAACGGCAGCAGGAACCACAGTCCGAGCACGGCCAGCGCAACCCAAATGAAATCCACCGGACGTCGGGATGAAAACAGCGCTACCGCGAGTGGCCCGGTGAACTCCAGCGCCACGGCAATGCCCAGCGGGACGGTCTGAATTGACAGGTAAAAGAGGTAGTTCATTCCACCCAGAGACAAACCGTAAAACAGCAGGGGAAGACGTTGCTCTTTGGCAAAACGTAAACGCCAGGGTTTAAAGAATGCGATAAGGATGAGCGTTCCCAGCGCGAGGCGCAGGGCGGTAACGCCTGGCGCGCCGACGAGAGGGAACAGCGATTTCGCCAGCGATGCGCCGCTTTGAATAGAGGACATAGCTATCAGCAAAACCAAAATAGGCAACCAGACTGGCGCTTTACGTGACGACCCCGGCATCCTTTCTCCTGTCAAATGATGGTTACACACCTTTCCCCGCGGGACGCCGCAGATTTGCTGCGATGCGCGTGAGTTTGTGTATAGAAAAGTAAAACAGCGAGTGTAATGGAAATACGCTCGGCTGGTTGAGTATTCGTTGAAAAAAAAATTACTGAGATCCGTACAATGGCATGAAAACGATGGATTAATAATCTGCGCGATTAGGAATCATCTGGATGAATATGCCGTGTTGTGCGCGCAATAATGGCATAAATCATTAGAAAAGTGATGTTAATTGAAAGAGATAGCGGGTTTCTGAAACGTTCTGTTACATGAAAAGTTTCGTTAGACATCGCGAATCGCAAAGAGTTTCCCATCAGTTTTTGGTATATTTAAAACTTAAGATTTACTTGAAGCACATTTGAGGTGGTTATGAAAAAAATTGCATGTCTTTCAGCACTGGCCGCTGTTCTGGCTTTCTCCGCAGGTACCGCTGTAGCTGCTACTTCTACCGTTACTGGTGGTTACGCTCAGAGCGATGCTCAGGGCGCAGCGAACAAAATGAACGGTTTCAACCTGAAGTATCGTTACGAGCAGGACAACAGCCCGCTGGGTGTGATCGGTTCCTTCACTTACACTGAAAAAGATCGTACCGACTCGTTTGGCGATTACAACAAAACCCAATACTACGGCATCACTGCAGGTCCAGCTTACCGTCTGAATGACTGGGCAAGCGTCTACGGTGTTGTAGGTGTTGGCTACGGTAAATTCCAGGATGCAGCCTCTCCGGCTGACAAACACGACACCAGTGATTACGGTTTCTCTTATGGTGCCGGTGTGCAGTTCAACCCGATCGAAAACGTTGCTCTGGACTTCTCTTACGAGCAGAGCCGTATTCGTAGCGTTGATGTAGGTACCTGGATCGCGGGTGTTGGTTACCGCTTCTAATCACTTCGGTGATATAAAAAATCCGCCTCCTGAGGCGGATTTTTTTTGCCTGCAATTTGAGCTGTTAACGAGATTTGGTCTCAAAGATGTCGGTACCAAGGTGGTTGTAGTCCACCTTCTGCAGCTTAAAGTTAGTGATATACACAGGTCCGGCTTTTTTCTCAGAGATAAAGCGGTAGCTGTTGGTAATTTCCTCCGCGCTGATCCCCGTCCACTGTGAGAAAAAACTCAGGAAATCATTCGCCGAGCGGCGGGCTTTAATCACCCGATGCGCTTTGTCATCGCTGGACAGTACCATAAAGGGCACCTGGAAGTTCTGCTGGAACTGATCGTCATGCGCCAGGTACTGTACCTCTTTTCCGCGCTCTTTAAAGGCGAGGCCATGATCGGAGAAATAGACCATCGAGAAGCTACTGCCGCTGTTACGTAACTGTTCGTAAAGCTGGCGCAGCAGGTCATCCGTCTGCGTCATGGTGTACAGATAACAGGAGGTCTCTTTCGACTGGACGAATGTGTCGTATTTTCCTTGCGTACGATCGCAGGCCTGCGGATGCGAGCCCATTAAATGCAGTACGATGAGCTGCGGCTGAGTGCGTTCGGTGGCCAGTACCTGGGCGGTCATCTTCAACAGCGCCTCGTCACGGGTGTTTTTGTCCGCTTCGAAATCACCGTTTTTGAGGAACTGAACTTCATCTGCTCGCTTCGCAATGCTGGCGATTGCCGTATCGTATTCACCAATCTGTCCCTGATTGGAAAACCACCACGTCTGGAATCCTGCGCGGTTGGCCAGCGTGACAAAGTTATCCTGGAACTGAGGCTTATTATCGACGACCCGGTTTAGCGTTAAGCCGAGCGATTTTTGCGTAGAACCGCTGGCGGCAATGTAATCCGCGAAGATATAGCCGTTAACCGAGCTGGCAAACGGGGTGTTATCCCAGTGGCCGCCAAATGCCCCTAACGCATCGCGGCGGGCGCTTTCGCCGATCACCACCATGTAGGTGTGATACTTCGGCTTCACGGCGGTTACCGTCCAGCTGTCTTTCACGCTCGACAGCTTAGCCATGCGCTCTTGCTCGTCTAGCACTTCGTTATTGTTGACGATAACGTCCTTGGCAAAGCGGAAAACCGGGTAACCGGTATCTTTTAACTTGAAAACGCCGCCCCATGCCAGGTTTTGTACCGGAGTAACAAAGAATGCAACGATGCTGAACAGCAAGCACAGGCTGTCGTACTTGTTCCAGCGACGTTTCTGCTCGTCTTTTTTACGCCGTACGGCGATAACGCCGAGCGCAAAAATAAACACGCCAACCAGATAATTGTACCAGGGGAAGATAGTCAGGATTTCGGTCGACTCTTCCATGTTGGTCGAATGCAGCGCCAACAACGTATTAAAGTTTGGCGAGCCGTAAGCCTGGCCGAACGGAAAGTACATTGCCGCAATCAGCGAGCAAATGCCAATCAGCACTTTCTGCGCGCGCGGCGCACTGCGCCACATCAGCATTAATATACAGGTGAAAGCAATGCTATAGAGCAGGCTAAGCGGATAGCCCAGCGCAAGGTTGATCAGCAGAGACTGTAAGAAATAGAGGCCAGTCCACGGACTAATCGCCCGGCTACGAGCAATGATTGAATCTTTGAGGGTTAAATTCATATGCCACTGTTACAAAAACGCCATGTGCTTACCCTGGCGCTAAGGGTCATTGCCTGCCTGAGAGAGCGAGAAGAGGGAATGGGTCCGCATCCGCGAGCCGCAATATATGCAGGGCTGCGAAAAGATAGAGTGTGTACAAGAGAAGGTCAACTACTACAAAGAAATTGTTTTGCGAGGGACGTGGCAAAACTGACAAAAAGAAGGGTTATTGGTACGAAAACGATCGCCCTATTCGGGTGACGGCAGGAAAAAGCAGCGGCGTACCGCGACGCCGCATTATTTTGCTGAGGATTTATCCTGCTCTGGTTTGCTGTTAATCATGTCACACAGCATAGAGATCAGCATCAACCGTACTTTAAAGGGAGAGTGGCTAAACACGCGTATACACCTCTTAAATTCATTCATATAAACCTCCTGACTTCACGATCCCATCAGTCCTTGAGGGATGTCTTTATTATATACAGATATAGCACAGGCTATATTATATAGCTATTGCTAAAACGTTAATTTTTTGTGCCCGCGCAACTCTGGTTTACAATGAACGCTCTCTAATCAGATGCCGTTAACGCGTCACAGTAACGAGGAAGCAGAATGAGTCGTCGCGCAGGTACGCCAACAACAAAAAAAGTGACGCAATTGGTGAATGTCGAAGAACACGTTGAAGGATTTCGTCAGGTTCGGGAGGCGCATCGCCGCGAGCTGATTGATGACTACGTAGAGCTGATTTCCGATCTCATTATTGAGGTGGGGGAGGCGCGCCAGGTTGATATGGCCGCGCGGCTTGGGGTTTCCCAGCCGACGGTTGCCAAAATGCTTAAGCGCCTTGCTTCAGTCGGGTTGATTGAAATGATTCCCTGGCGGGGTGTGTTTTTAACCGCTGAAGGTGAACGACTGGCTCAGGAGAGTCGGGAGCGTCATCAGATCGTGGAAAATTTCCTGTTGATGTTAGGTATCAGCCCGGAAATTGCCCGTCGCGACGCGGAGGGAATGGAGCATCACGTCAGTAAGGAAACGCTGGAGGCTTTTAGCCGGTTTACGCAACAGCAAGGAACAGGCTCTGAATGAGTTTCCCTTTACTACGCGCTTTGCAGCGCGATCGCTTTTTCCAGCTGTTAATCATCGTCGGGGTTGCACTGAGTCTGTTCACGCCATTTGCGCCCCGTCTGTGGCCGGGGGCCATTGACTGGCACACGATTATTACGCTTAGCGGCCTGATGTTACTGACCAAAGGCGTGGAGCTCAGCGGCTATTTTGATGTGTTAGGGCGCAAGATGACCCGCAGCTTCAATACTGAACGCCAGTTGGCGATATTTATGGTGCTGGCGGCGGCGCTGCTGTCGACGTTTCTGACCAATGATGTGGCGCTATTTATTGTTGTTCCGCTGACGATCACCCTGAAAAAATTGTGCGCTATTCCGGTGAATCGCCTGATTATCTTTGAGGCGCTGGCGGTTAACGCCGGATCGTTGCTGACGCCAATAGGTAACCCGCAAAACATTCTGATGTGGGGGCGTTCTGGCTTGTCATTTGCCGCGTTTACCTGGCAAATGGCGCCGCTTGCGGGAGCCATGATGCTAACGCTGGTGGTGCTGTGCTGGTTCAGTTTCCCGAATAAAGCATTGCATTATCACACCGGTACGTCCGCGCCTGACTGGCAACCGCGTCTGGTGTGGAGCTGTCTGGCGCTGTATATCATCTTCCTGGCGGCACTGGAGTTAAAACAAGAGCTGTGGGGTCTGGCGATCGTCGCCGCAGGGTTCATGGTGCTGGCTCGCCGCGTGATCCTCAGCGTTGACTGGACGTTGCTATTAGTGTTTATGGCGATGTTTATTGATGTGCACTTACTGACGCAACTCCCGGCCTTGCAGGGGATTACCCACCAGATTGACACGCTTTCAGCGCCGGGGCTGTGGTTGACGGCCATTGGCCTGTCGCAGTTTATCAGTAATGTTCCCAGTACGATTTTGCTGCTGAACTACGTCCCGCCGACGCTGCTGCTGGCCTGGGCGGTCAATGTGGGTGGCTTTGGGCTGTTGCCGGGATCGCTGGCGAATCTTATTGCTTTACGCATGGCAAACGACCGCCGGATCTGGTGGCGTTTCCATTGGTATTCGGTGCCGATGCTGATATGGGCGGCGCTGGTGGGGTATGGTTTGTTACTGATGATGTAATTGATGTGGTGTGCCGGATGGCGGCTGGCGCCTAATCGGGCCTACAGTGTTGGTAGGCCCGATAAGCGTAGCGCCATCGGGCATGTATAGCAGATTAGTTCAGACGAACCGGCATACCAGAACGGTTCTGTACCGCCTGCTCAACGACGGCCTGATCGACGTCAGACTGACCGGTGATGCTGGTAATGCTCTTATTCAGCGTAATTGGTACGATTTCCCCGCCTTCAAACTGTGCTTCAGTAGTAGACAGTGGGTTATGTACCTCGATGTAACGGCTGCCGTCTGGTTCGGTAGTGGCTTTTACCGGCTCATCGATAAACTGTACGCGGGTGCCGACCGGCACATTTTCAAACAGGAACTTGATGTCGTCGTTACGCAGACGCACGCAACCGTGGCTGACGCGTAAGCCGACGCCGAAGTTAGCATTGGTACCGTGGATGGCGTACAGACGACCGATATACAGTGCGTACAGACCCATCGGGTTATCCGGACCTGCCGGAACAACGGCTGGCAGTGGTTCACCCGCAGCGCGGTATTCCGCATGCATTTTCGCCGTAGGCGTCCAGGTTGGGCCCGCTTTTTTACGTTCTACTTTGGTGGTCCAGTTGATTGGCGTGTCTTTGCCCAACTGGCCGATACCGATCGGCAGAACAATGACGGTGTTAGTGCCTTTCGGGTAGTAGTACAGACGCATTTCGGCGCTGTTAATCACAATACCTTCATGCACGGTATCCGGCAGGATCAACTGCTGAGGAATGTTCAGCACGGTGCCGCCTTTCGGCAGGAAGGTATCCACGCCTGGGTTAGCTTCCAGCATGTTAGACAGACCCATCTGATACTCTGCCGCAAAATATTCCAGCGGTTGGGTGTTGCCTTCAGGAATCGTGATGACCTGGTTTTGGCCAATCAAACGGCTGCCATCGGTAGGCAGCGGGTACGTGACGGCAGAAGCGGTGTTACAAAAACCAACTATTGCGAGTGCCGCCGCGAAAAGCGTTGTTAATTTCATATTCATGTTCATGTATGCGAGATTCAGTGCCAGGCAGGCTAGTGGGTTGAGATTTATGTAGTGTTGGGCACGCATTATATGTGCATTCTGAGCAACAAGGAATTCGGATGTGTACTAAATCACATTTTTTTCCTTTTGCTTTCACTTTATCTGTGCAGCATGAACGGCGCGATCTTATTGCAGAATTATGGCATAATAAGCGGTTTGTCACATATTTCTTTCTCTTTCAGGATACGCCAGTGTTAGTTTCCAGCAACGTCACCATGCAGTTCGGCAGTAAGCCGCTGTTTGAAAATATTTCCGTCAAATTTGGCGGCGGCAACCGTTACGGCCTGATTGGCGCGAACGGTAGCGGTAAATCCACTTTTATGAAAATTCTCGGCGGCGACCTCGAACCGACGCTGGGCAACGTTTCCCTCGATCCGAATGAGCGCATCGGTAAGTTGCGTCAGGATCAATTCGCCTTTGAAGAATTCACCGTGCTTGACACTGTCATCATGGGTCACGGTGAACTGTGGGAAGTGAAGCAGGAGCGCGATCGCATTTATGCGCTGGCCGAGATGAGCGAAGAAGACGGCTATAAAGTGGCTGACCTCGAAGTTCAGTATGGCGAAATGGACGGCTATTCTGCGGAAGCGCGTGCGGGTGAACTGCTGCTGGGCGTCGGTATTCCGGTAGAGCAGCATTACGGCCCGATGAGTGAAGTCGCCCCCGGCTGGAAACTGCGTGTGCTTCTGGCACAGGCGCTGTTCTCTAACCCGGACATTCTGCTGCTCGACGAACCAACCAACAACCTGGATATCGACACCATCCGCTGGCTCGAGCAGACGCTCAATGAGCGTGACAGCACCATGATCATCATTTCGCACGACCGTCACTTCCTGAACATGGTCTGTACGCACATGGCGGATCTGGACTACGGCGAACTGCGTGTTTATCCGGGCAACTACGACGAATACATGACGGCGGCAACTCAGGCGCGTGAACGTCTGCTGGCCGATAACGCCAAGAAGAAAGCACAGATTGCCGATCTGCAATCCTTCGTCAGCCGCTTTAGCGCCAACGCGTCTAAATCTCGTCAGGCGACCTCTCGTGCGCGCCAGATTGATAAGATCAAGCTCGACGAAGTGAAAGCGTCCAGCCGTCAGAACCCGTTCATCCGCTTCGAACAGGATAAGAAACTGTTCCGTAACGCGCTGGAAGTGGAAGCGCTGGCGAAAGGTTTTGATGAAGGCCCGCTGTTTAAAAACTTCAACCTGCTGCTGGAAGTGGGGGAGAAGGTTGCCATCATTGGTGCCAACGGTGTGGGTAAATCCACTATGCTGAAAACGTTGGTTGGCGATTTGCGGCCGGACAACGGTACCGTGAAGTGGTCTGAAAACGCCCAGGTCGGTTACTACGCGCAGGATCATGAATACGAGTTTGAAAACGATCTGACCGTTTTCGAATGGATGAGCCAGTGGAAACAAGAAGGCGATGATGAGCAGGTTGTGCGCAGTTTCCTTGGCCGTCTGCTGTTCAGCCAGGACGATATCAAGAAACCTGCAAAAGTGCTCTCCGGTGGTGAAAAAGGACGCATGCTGTTCGGTAAGCTGATGATGCAGAAACCGAATATCCTGGTGATGGATGAACCGACCAACCACCTGGATATGGAATCTATCGAGTCGCTGAACATGGCGCTGGAAATGTATCAGGGCACGCTGATCTTTGTTTCTCACGACCGTGAGTTCGTTAGTTCCCTGGCGACCCGCGTGATTGAGATTACGCCGGAACGCGTGATCGACTTCACCGGCAACTACGAAGATTACCTGCGTAGTAAAGGTATTGACGGTTAATTTACCCGTCGTCTTTCGTGTTACAGGTGTGTTGGCTGCACCTGTTCACCCCGGTCACTTACTTATGTAAGCTCCCGGGGATTTACAGGCTGGCCGCCTTCCTGTAACGCGAAATACTTTGGGAAAATTGTGTAAGCTACATATTAAATAATCCCCAGTGCGCGTTTACCGTGGATATTCAAATCCTCCAGCGTAAAGCGTCCTTCCCAGTTACTTTCATAATCTTCACGCGGGAAATCACCCGGCGAGGCGCCTTTTTCCAGCGCAGCTTTCACTTTGTGAGCGTAGGCCAGATTCTTTTCGCACATCGGTGCGGCAGGGATATACATCACGTTGCCCCAACCCTGTTGATTCTCAACCGGCGCAACGGAATGGATCACATCACAATGCCACCACACTGAGTCTCCGGCTTCCAGTTGTGGAATGCTGGTTAGCGCTTCAATCAGCAGCGGATGCCATTGCGCGGAAATCGGCAGCACTCTGCCGGGCGCTACGCCGCAAAGCTCATCTTCCGGCACATCGTCAAGCAATGGGCGTAACAACACATACGCCATCGCTTCAGGAATAGGAACCACGTGCAACAATCCCTGACCTGGCAGCATATCGGACAGCGCAGTCCAGCCCTGGAAGGTACGGAAGACTGAACATTTGGTGGTGTTATCCACCGTGTACTCTTCTACTTCGGTGCGATGCGCAGCCTGCCATGGATCGTAATCGTCCAGCTTACCATTGAAAACATGAGCAAAGACCTGCTGATACGCAGGCAGCAGCCAGCGTTCCAGCGCGCCGGAATCCGTATGCGCCCCGAGACCTTTGGACGTCGTTCCCGGCGGGCGACGGCGGATACGGTCAGGATAGATTACGCTGACATCCGGGTTAAACCACTGTTTACCTTGACTTTCAAAGGTCCACAGGCGATTGAGGAACGACTGCGCGTTAGCCATCTCTTCACTCTGGCGGGCCTGCATTTGCGCCTGTGACCAGTAGATTGGGTAAATTTCAGGCCGTGATGCGCTCAGGGTGCCGAAGAAGTTATCGCCGGGCCCTTTGTAGACGTCATCAAAATGGTTGCGATCCAGGTAATCGAGCATCGACTGATCCCATGCCAGCGCCTGTTCGCGGGGGAAATGCCCTTTAATGACCACGCATCCGCGACGCTTAATTTCTTCACGCTGCTCTGCGCTCACGCGACCCGCTTTGATATCTGCATAGGACAACACAGGCCATACCGGGGAGCCTTGTGCTTTGAGGGCGTTGATTTCCGCCACGCGGGTGGCAATGGCATCGCTCAGTTGATTGAAGATCAACTGAACATCTCCAAGCTGTGCCCGCAGTTGCTGCTTCATCTGACGGATTGCCGCTTTGTGATCGGCGGGCAACGTGTCGCTGGTAAAAGTAAAAGCCATAACCACCTCGCATTAACTTTCATTCGAAACTAAATTTGATTTCAAATGACAATATAAGTTAAAAATAAGTTAATGCAAGTTTAAAAACCTGCTGGTGTGCGCAAAATGGAAAAAGAGTGAAAACCGGGATAAGGGATACCCCGGCTGGCAGGATTAGACGTTAAAAGGCGAAGTGTTATCCAGTACCGCCTGAATCACGTTCAGCGCGCCCTGATGGTTATTATCGTCGGTCTGATAGCGGGCAATAAATTTGATGTTCTCGGCTGCATTAGCCATGGCGAAAGAGTAGTGCGCCATCTTCAGCATTTCCGCGTCGTTGCCGCTATCGCCGATGGCGACGACGTTTTGTGGCGACAGGTTCCAGCGTTTTAGCAGGCGGCTGATCCCGTTGGCCTTATGTAAGCCGGGAATAATCAGGTCGATAAATCCAAAGCCGCTGGTGACGGGCTTCATAATGCCGTCGAGAGCAGTATGCAGATGATCGATAACCAGCGGGATTTGCTGATCAGGCAGATTCAGCGAGAACTTGAACAGCACATCATCAATGTCCTGATAATCCTTTACGGGTTTCAGGCGATGATAATGTTTTGCCATCAACGCGACAAAGGACTCTGGGGCATTTTCGCTGACATAGGCGCTTTGCAGTCCACAGGCCACAAAGTTGAGCTGCTTATCTTTGAGCAATTCGCCAATGACAATGCGTGATTCGTGGCGCGTAAGCTCACCGTGAAACAGTTGTTTGCCATGTTCAAACACCAGCGCCCCGTTCTCGGCGACAAAAGAGATCTCATCTTTGAGTTGCGGGAAAAAGGAGATTAGCTGGTAATACTGGTTGCCGCTGGCCACGACAAATTCAATATCTCGTTTTTTCAGTTCCTGATACTGCGCCATAAAGCGTGCACGATCGTATTGCTTGGCGTCGTCGAGAAAAGTTCCGTCCATATCAGTGACGATAACTTTGATGGTCATACTTGCTCCTGGCTCATAACTGCGACCAGAAACATTCTAATAACAATGTGACCTGTAGCACAAATTTAATTTCGAATGAAAGTAAAAAGCCGGGTGGCAGCTTCGCCTTACCCGGCTAAAGGGAGAGTATGTAGGCCCGGTAAGCGCAGCGTCACCGGGCGGGGGTTACAGCATATGTTCAGTGCGCGCGATGATATCGTCCTGCGCATCCGGAGACAGAGCGGTGAAGAAGGCGGAATAACCTGCGACACGCACCACCAGGTCACGGTACTGATCCGGGTGTTTTTTGGCTTCCAGCAGCGTTTCACGAGAAACGATGTTGTACTGAATATGCCAACCTTTGTGCTCTTCAAAGAAGGTACGCAGCAGAATCATCAGCTTTTGTTTATCAGACTCATTTTCCAGCGTGGCCGGGTTCAGCTTCTGGTTTAACAGCACGCCGCCGAGGATCGAACCGGTAGGCAGTTTACCCACCGAGCCAATGACCGCCGTTGGGCCGAGATGGTCCGTACCGGAGGCCGGGCTGGCGCCTTCTGCCAGTGGAGTATGCGCTTTACGGCCGTCCGGCGTTGCCATGGTTGCCGCGCCGAATGGTACGTTTGCGGAGATAGACGAGGTCCCGGCGTAGTAGTTGCCGCCAACCGGACCACGGCCGTAACGCGGGTTGTGATACTGTTTCAGCTCGTTGATATAGGTCTGATAAGCGCGAGCCAGCAGCGCATCAACGCTATCGTCATCGTTGCCGTATTTTGGCGCGCCGTTGATCAGGCGTTGACGCAACTGCTCGTGGGTCAGACCATCAAAATCATCAGCCAGCGCGGCGGCCAGCTGTTGTTGGCCGATAACCCCCTGCTCGAAGACCAGTTTTTTCACTGCTGCCAGGCTGTTGCCGAGGTTGGCGATACCCACCTGCAGACCAGATACCCAGTCATACTTCGCACCGCCTTGTTTAATGCTTTTCGCTCGTTCAATACAGTCATCTACCAGCGCGGAGCACAGAATATCGTGTACGTTTTCTTCCAGCATGGTGTCGACGACATACTCTATTTCGATAGATTTGCGCGTGTAGTAGCGGATCTGTGTATCCCAGGCGTCCATCACTTCATCGAAATTATTGAAGTTGCCGGCTGAGAGCGCTTTCTCCTGCGGCAGGAATACCTTGCCGCTGGTGGCATCGCGTCCGCCTTCCAGCGCCGCCAGCATCACGCGGGCAAAGTTAATAAAGCTCATGCCGGTGCAGCGGTAGCCCCATTTGCCGCCGACGGCGGTTTCGATGCAACCAATAGCCGCGTAGTCATAGGCGTCCTGCGGTTCAATGCCCAGCTTAATGAATTCAGGTATGACGATTTCGTCGTTGTTAAAGGCTGGCATCCCGAAGCCGCAGCGGATCACCTGCACGCAGGCATCCAGGAAGTCATTACTCATCCCCGCGTGATAACGCACGCTGAGGTTTGGTTGGGTAGAGCGCAGTCGGCCACAGGACTCCAGAATGGCGTAGGAAAGTGGATTGACGGCATCCATCGCCTGACCGTTGACCAGATTCTGACCACCAATGGTGACGTTCTGATACAGCGGGCTGCCCGCCGAGGCTTTCGAGTGGGAGCCGGAGCGAATTTTGTTCACTTCCAGCAATTTCAGCCAGCAGCTATGCAACAGCTCAATGGCGTGCTCGCGGTCGAGACTCTGGTTCAGTTCTACGTCACGACGGTAGAAAGGATAGAGGTACTGATCCATACGGCCAAACGATACTGAGTGACCGTTCGATTCAATTTGCAGGATCAACTGAATGAAATAGCACAGCTGCAACGCCTGCCAGAAGGTTTTTGGCGGCTCATGGGCAATCACATCGCAGTTTTCCGCCATGGTCAGCAGTTCATCACGGCGGCTGGCGCGCGTTTCTGCGGATGCCATTGTACGCGCCAGCGCGGCAAAGCGCTCAATGTGCAGACTGACGGCCTCCAGCACAATATCAATCGCTTTCAGGAACTGATCGCCATGGAGGTCTTCCAGACAAGTCAGATCGATGCGGGAACGACGTTCATCGACTTTGTGGCGCAGGCCGTCGAGACCTTTTTCCAGCAACAGCGGGAAGTTCACCGCCAGGTGTGCGTCGCCGGAGGTCATATTACCTTCAGCTTTGATAATGCCGGTTTCCAGTAGGCCTTTTTGTTCGTCGGTAAACATACCGTAACAGCGATCCTGTACGGTCTGACCGCGCCACCATGGGCATACTTCGTGCAATACGCGCTTGTTCTCTTCGCTAACCGCGAAACCTGCGCCAGGCCTGTCGGCGAGATCGTCGATCTCTTTTTCAATCCAGGAGACGGTGTATTCCGGGAAGATTGGCGCGGCGCGTACTTCGCTTGCCTGGTTACCGATGATCAGCTCGTCATGTTTGATCCAGATAGTGCGTTCCGCCAGGTGATGAGCCAGCGCCAGCGCACGGCGTACCGGGATGGGTTTATCCAGATGCTGCTGGTACATCTCGGTATAGTGCTGGGCGCGCTCGGTACAAACCGGCGGTTTCACGATGTGGATCAGGGCCGTTTTATGCGCGTTGATACGGTCGCTGAGTGTGTCCAGTTTCAGAGTGGTCATGGCGATTATCCTCGTAGGGTCGCGGTTAAACCTTTAAGGCTGGCGTACTGCTGGGCAAATTCGAGCAGCGCAGGAGCTTCAAGCGGTTTATCCGGGGCGTTGTAGGGTTGATTGAGTAAGTGGTATTTGTTGATGCCCAGCGTGTGGTAGGGCAAAAAATGGATCTCTCCGACGTGGAGTTCGTCGGCGGCAAAATCGGTAATGGCCTGAATAGCCGCTTCGTCAGCGTTGAATCCCTGAATCAGCGGGACGCGGATAATTATTTTTTTACCGGCGGCGGCCAGTTTTTTCAGGTTTTCCAGCACGCGAGAGGCGCTGCCATCGGTCCATTGTTTAAACGGCGCGTCGGCGACATGTTTTAAATCGGCCAGGAACAGATCAACGTAGGGTAATGACGGCTCAATATACTTCCACGGAACATGCAGACAGGTCTCTACTGCCGTATGAATGCCCGCCTCGTGGCTGGCCTGGAACAATTCAGCCGCCAGCTCTGGCTGCATAAACGGTTCGCCGCCGGAAAGAGTGAGGCCCCCTCCGCTGCGGTCGTAAAACGGTTTGTCACGCAGGACGGTCGCCATGATGTCATCCACGCTTTTTATCTCCCCACAGACGGTCAGTGCCTGGGTCGGACAGCAGTGGGTCAGCGCCGTAATGGCCTCATCCGTCAGTTTTTCACGGTGAATAAGCAGACCATTCAACGCACGTTCAACCACTGCCGGTGCAGCCTGCGCGCACAGTTCGCAACCATCAAGGCACAGACGTGCGTCATAGAGCAGATCCTGCGTCCGGGCGCGGCTCTCCGGATTCTGGCACCACCGACAGCCCAGGGAACATCCCTTAAGGAACACCACGGTGCGGATACCGGGACCATCATGAGTGGAATAGCGCTGGATATTGAAAATCATAAGCGGCCTCATTTCTTTCGTATAAAGATTAAATTACTTTCGAATGAAAGTTATATTGACGTGTGTCAACTAACCGCGAGGTTTTGCCGTGCTACCTTTTATTCATGCTAATTATTCGTTTGAGGAAAGGTTATGGAACTCTATTTAGATACGTCTGATGTTGCCGCGGTAAAAGCGTTGGCGCGTGTTTTTCCGTTGGCAGGGGTGACCACTAACCCAAGCATTGTGGCGGCAGGTAAGCAGACGCTGGACGTATTACTGCCGCAACTGCAGGACGCAATGGGCGGGCAAGGGCGTCTGTTTGCTCAGGTAATGGCGACCACCGCCGAAGGGATGGTCAGCGATGCGCGTAAACTGCGGGCAATCATCACGGATATCGTGGTCAAAGTGCCGGTGACGGCAGAAGGTCTGGCGGCGATTAAATTGCTGAAAGAAGAGGGTATCCCGACGCTGGGGACTGCGGTTTACGGTGCTGCTCAGGGGCTTTTAGCTGCGCTGGCGGGGGCTGAATACGTAGCGCCATACGTTAACCGCGTGGATGCTCAGGGGGGAGACGGCATTCAGACGGTGACCGATCTACAGGCCTTATTGAAAATGCATGCCCCGCACGCCAAAGTGCTGGCAGCCAGTTTCAAAACGCCGCGTCAGGCGCTGGATTGCCTGCTGGTCGGCTGTGAGTCCATCACGCTGCCGCTGGATGTCGCTCAGCAGATGATTAGCTCTCCAGCTGTTGATGCTGCCGTGGCGAAGTTCGAGCACGACTGGCAGAGCGCATTTGGTCGTACGTCGATCTGATGTTGTTGCCGGGTGGCGCTAACGCTTACCCGGCCTACGTTCGAGCCGTTGTAGGTCGGGTAAGGCAAAGCCGTCACCCGACTTTTTTACCGACTACAGACCTCACACCCCGGATTACGCATCAGCTTCATTTCGCGAAACTGGCAGGTCATGGCATCGTACATGACGATTTTTCCAGACGCCGGTTTACCGTAGTTTGCCAGCAGCTTAATGGCTTCCATCGCCTGTAACGATCCGATCACACCGATCAGCGGAGCCATCACGCCAGCCTCTACGCAGGTCAGGGCGTTTTCACCGAACAGACGGCTCAGGCAACTGTAGCAGGGCTCGCCTTCCTGATACGTAAAGACGGTAATTTGTCCTTCCATGCGAATTGCCGCACCGGAAACCAGCGGAATCCTGGCGGCAAAGCATCCTGCATTCAGCTGATTGCGGATGCTGACGTTATCCGTACAGTCCAGCACCAAATCGTGTTCGGCGATAAGTGAGTGAATCTCACTATCGCCCAGCAGCGCATTCACTGGCGTAATGGCGATATAGGGGTTAATCCGCGCCAGGGCGTCGCGGGCGGAGAGCACTTTCGGCTGTCCAACGGTCGCATCGCTGTGCAGCGTCTGGCGCTGGAGATTCGACACGGAGACCGTGTCAAAGTCGAGCAGGGTTAAATGTCCGATGCCCGCGCCCGCCAGATACTGAGTTGCCGCGCATCCCAGCCCTCCCAGACCAACGATCAGTACCCGCGCCTCCTTGAGCGCTTCCTGACCTTCGAAATCGAAGCCGCGCAGAATGATTTGCCGGTTATAGCGCATCATCTCCTGGTCGCTGAGTTCTGCCATTACAGGCCTCCAAACAGGGCGTTAAACGGCTCGACCTCAACCCATTCTCCGGCTTCGACGTTACCACGGTCGCGTTCCAGCACGATAAAACAGTTGCCCAGGCTAAAGGAGCTAAAAATATGCGAGCCCTGATGTCCGGTAGTGGTGACTTCCAGTTCGCCTTCTGCGGTACGCTGTAATACACCGCGCTGAAAATCCAGACGGCCAGGCGTTTTCTTCAGGCGTGATGCGGTGCGCACGCGCTGGCGTGGCGGCAGTCCGCAGGCGGTGTTACCGCTGAGTTTCGCCAATAGCGGTTGGACCAGTTGATAAAAGGTGAGAGCCGCAGACACCGGATTACCCGGCAGGCCGCAAAACCAGCTGTTGCTCAGTTTGCCAAAGGCGAACGGTTTGCCCGGTTTGATGGCCAACTTCCAGAAGGCGATTTCTCCCAGCTCTTCCAGAATGGTTTTGGTGTAATCCGCTTCACCAACGGAAACACCACCAGAGCTGATAACGACGTCAGCCTGGCTGTCGGCTTCGATAAACGCGGCGCGCAGCGCGTTGGGATCGTCACGAATAATCCCTAAGTTGATCACCTCGCAGCCCAACTGCTGCAGCATCAGATGAACGGTCAGACGGTTAGTGTCATAAATCTGTCCGTCCCCCAGCGGCTGACCAGGTAATTGCAGTTCATCACCGGTAGAAAACAGCGCCACGCGGACTTTGCGCACAACGGGGACATCGGCAATACCGAGCGAAGCCAGCACGGGAAGCTCTGCGGTTGTCAGGCGAGTCCCGGCGGGAAATACCACCGCACCGTTTGCAATATCTTCACCGCGCAGACGAATATTTTGCCCGCTGCGGACGTCGGCGGTAAAACGCACACCATCGTCAGTTTGTTCCGTTTGTTCCTGCATCACTACCGCTTCGCAACCGGCAGGAACCGGGGCGCCGGTCATAATGCGGATGCAGGTCCCCGCAGGCCATTCACCATGGAAAGGCTGACCGGCAAAGGCTTTACCTGCAACGGAGAGCGGCTGGCCGGATTGCAGATCTGCTAATCGCACCGCATAGCCATCCATTGCCGAGTTATCGAATCCAGGGACATCAATGGGAGAGACGATATCGGTGGCCAGAATGCGGCCAAAGCATTGAACCAGCGGTAGCGTTTCGACGGCGGTGAGCGGGGTGATACGCGAAAGCATCTGAGAGAGAGCCGTTTCAAGCGGCATCAGTCCGGCGGTAAATTCCATGAGAAGACTCCTGCGAGGCAAAATCGAATCCGGTCATTATGTCAGAAAATGGACGCAGACAGTATGCCACCTCAGACTTAGGCGCGGGCCTTTACCTTTACATGACGTCTGCATCTTTCTATATTCAAAAATCGAATCAATAACTCACAGAAATTCTGATATTTATAACCCCGTTACCTGCCACCTTAATGGATGAAAAAAATGGGTAAAGCAGTCATTGCAATTCACGGCGGCGCTGGGGCAATAACCCGCGCAGAGCTAAGCCAGGAGCAGGAGTTGCGTTATATACAGGCGCTGTCAGATATTGTTGAAACCGGTCAACGAATGCTGGAAGCAGGCCGAAGCGCGCTGGATGTTGTCACTGAGGCCGTGCGCCTACTGGAAGAGTGCCCTCTGTTTAACGCCGGAATTGGCGCGGTGTATACCCGTGATGAAACCCATGAGCTGGACGCCTGCGTGATGGACGGTAATACGCTGAACGCAGGCGCCGTCGCCGGGGTAAGCCATCTGCGAAACCCGATTCTTGCGGCGCGCCTGGTGATGGAACACAGTCCCCACGTCATGATGATTGGCGAAGGGGCAGAAAATTTTGCCATTGCGCAGGGTATGGCGCGCGTTTCGGCGGATATTTTCTCGACGCCAGAACGCTATGCACAACTGCTGGCGGCGCAAGCGGTGGGTGAAACGGTGCTGGATCACAGCGCGACTCCGCTGGATGAAAACAACAAAATGGGTACCGTGGGTGCGGTTGCGCTGGATATGTTTGGCAATCTGGCGGCGGCAACATCGACCGGCGGAATGACCAACAAATTACCGGGGCGGGTGGGCGACAGTCCTTTGGTTGGCGCGGGTTGCTATGCCAACAATGCCAACGTTGCGGTTTCATGTACCGGAACCGGAGAAGTATTCATTCGCGCGCTGGCGGCCTATGACATTGCGGCGCTGATGGATTATGGCGGCCTGAGTCTGTCAGAGGCGTGCGAGCGCGTGGTGATGGAAAAGTTGCCGGCGCTGGGCGGCAGCGGTGGATTAATTGCTATCGATCATGAAGGGAATGTGGCTTTGCCGTTTAACAGCGAAGGTATGTACCGCGCATGGGGATACGCTGGTGATACGCCCACCACCGGTATTTATCGGGAAAAAGGAGATAGCGTTGCCACACAGTGATGAGCTTGATGTTAGTGACGTACTGGCCGTCAGCAACCTGAATATCGCCTTCGAACAAGAGCAGCAGCGTATCAGCGCCGTACGGAATCTGTCTTTTCGTCTGAAACGTGGAGAAACGCTGGCGATTGTTGGCGAATCCGGTTCCGGAAAATCGGTAACGGCCTTGTCGCTGATGCGTCTGATTGAACAGGCGGGCGGCGAGGTGAGCTGCGATGAAATGCTCCTTCGACGCCGCAATCGACAGGTTATTGAACTGGGTGAACAGAGCGCATCGCAGATGCGTCACGTACGCGGCGCGGATATCGCGATGATCTTCCAGGAGCCTATGACATCGCTTAATCCGGTGTTTACCGTGGGCGAGCAAATTGCCGAGTCTATCCGCTTGCACCAGGGGGCCAGTCACGAAGAGGCGATGGTAGAAGCGAAGCGAATGCTCGATCAGGTGCGCATCCCCGAGGCGAAGGCGATTTTATCGCGTTATCCACACCAGCTTTCCGGCGGTATGCGCCAGCGGGTGATGATCGCCATGGCACTGTCGTGTCGCCCTGCGGTTTTAATTGCTGATGAGCCGACAACCGCGCTGGATGTCACCATTCAGGCGCAGATCCTGCAACTGATAAAAGTGCTGCAGCAAGAGATGTCGATGGGCGTCATTTTTATCACCCACGATATGGGCGTGGTGGCAGATATCGCTGACCGGGTGCTGGTGATGTACCAGGGCGAAGCGGTCGAGACGGGCAGCGTTGAGCACATTTTTCATGCTCCGCAGCACCCTTACACTCAAGCGCTGTTGGCAGCCGTGCCGCAACTTGGGGAGATGCGCGGGCATGACCTTCCGCGACGCTTCCCGCTTATTTCTCTGCACGATCCTCATCATGTTGAACCTCAAACCGAGCAGGACACGGTGGTTGAGGGAGAGCCGATTCTGCGGGTTCGCAACCTGGTGACACGTTTCCCCCTGCGTAGCGGCATCCTTAATCGCGTGACCCGCGAGGTGCATGCGGTGGAAAACGTCAGTTTTGATCTCTGGCCTGGCGAAACGCTTTCACTGGTAGGCGAGTCGGGGTGCGGTAAATCAACGACCGGGCGGGCATTGTTGCGCCTGGTGGAGTCCCAGCGTGGGGAGATTTTCTTCAAGGGACAACGCATTGATACTCTGTCAGCCAGCAAGTTGCAGCCGCTGCGTCGGGATATCCAGTTTATCTTCCAGGACCCTTATGCGTCGCTCGATCCGCGCCAGACGGTGGGATATTCCATCTTAGAGCCACTGCGGGTGCACGGTTTGTTGCAAGGCGATGCAGCGACAAAACGGGTTGCATGGCTGCTGGAACGCGTAGGATTGCTCCCTGAGCATGCCTGGCGCTATCCGCATGAGTTTTCCGGTGGTCAGCGCCAGCGTATCTGCATTGCCCGGGCGTTGGCGCTCAATCCAAAAGTAATCATTGCCGATGAGTCCGTCTCGGCGCTGGATGTCTCGATTCGCGGGCAAATTATTAATCTGTTGCTCGACCTGCAGCGGGAAATGGGTATTGCGTACCTGTTTATTTCCCACGATATGGCGGTGGTGGAGCGGATCAGTCACCGTGTGGCGGTGATGTATCTTGGGCAAATCGTTGAGATTGGCACCCGACGGGCGGTGTTTGAAAATCCACAGCATCCCTACACCCGCAAACTGATGGCGGCAGTCCCGGTCGCTGATCCATCGCATCAAAGGCCACAGCGCGTGCTGTTGTCGGATGATATCCCCAGCAATATCCGCAAACGCGGTGAAGAAATTTCCCCCGTTTCACTACAGTTAGTTGGCCCGGGGCATTATGTTGCGCGTGGGCAACCAGAAAATGCGCTTTCGCGTTTATGACAGGCAGGCAGGGTTTAAGGAGAATAATATGACAAAAATTGTTGCTCGGAAATGGCTGGTTGCTCTGGGGGTCGCCTCTGCGCTGGCTGCATCCCCGTCCTGGGCTGCCAAAGATGTGGTGGTTGCGGTAGGGTCTAATTTCACCACGCTCGACCCTTATGATGCCAACGACACGTTGTCGCAGGCGGTAGCCAAGTCGTTTTACCAAGGGCTGTTCGGCCTTGATAAAGAGATGAAGCTGAAAAATGTGTTGGCGGAAAGCTATACCGTTTCTGATGATGGCCTGACGTACACCGTTAAACTACGACAGGGCGTGAAGTTTCAGGATGGGACTGATTTCAATGCGGCTGCGGTAAAAGCCAACCTTGATCGCGCCAGCAATCCGGAAAATCACCTTAAACGCTATAACCTGTATAAGAATATCGATAAAACCGAGGTTGTTGATCCCGCTACGGTGAAGATTACGCTGAAGCAGCCATTCTCTGCTTTTATCAATATTCTGGCGCATCCGGCTACGGCGATGATATCCCCGGCTGCGCTGGAGAAATACGGGAAAGAGATAGGTTTCCATCCGGTAGGGACGGGGCCGTATCAGCTTGAAACCTGGAATCAGACCGACTTTGTCAAAGTTAAGAAGTTCGCGGGCTACTGGCAGCAAGGGTTGCCAAAGCTTGATACGATTACCTGGCGTCCGGTAACGGACAACAACACGCGTGCGGCCATGCTACAGACCGGGGAAGCCCAGTTTGCCTTCCCGATCCCTTACGAGCAGGCGGCGTTACTGGCGAAGAACAAAAACCTGGAACTGGTCGCCAGCCCGTCTATTATGCAGCGTTATATCAGCATGAACGTCACGCAAAAACCGTTCGATAATCCGAAGGTGCGCGAGGCGTTAAATTATGCCATCAACCGTCAGGCGCTGGTGAAAGTGGCTTTTGCCGGTTACGCGACGCCGGCAACGGGCGTTCTTCCGCCATCGATAGCCTATGCGCAAAGCTACACGCCGTGGCCTTACGATCCGGCAAAGGCTCGCGAATTGCTGAAAGAAGCGGGTTATCCCAACGGCTTTACCACCACGCTGTGGTCATCCCATAACCACAGCACCGCGCAGAAAGTGCTGCAATTTACCCAGCAGCAGCTGGCGCAGGTGGGCGTGAAGGCTCAGGTTACGGCGATGGATGCCGGGCAGCGAGCCGCAGAAGTCGAGGGCAAGGCGCAGAAAGATAGCGGGGTACGGATGTTCTACACCGGCTGGTCGGCGTCTACGGGAGAAGCGGACTGGGCGCTGTCGCCGCTGTTTGCGTCACAGAACTGGCCGCCAACCTTGTTTAATACCGCGTTCTACAGTAACAAGCAGGTGGACAATGATTTAACGGCGGCATTGCAAACCAACGATCCGGCGCAAAAAGCGCAGTTGTACAAAGACGCGCAGGATATTATCTGGAAAGAGTCGCCGTGGATCCCGCTGGTGGTGGAGAAACTGATCTCGGCGCACAGTACGAATTTGACCGGATTCTGGATCATGCCCGACACCGGGTTTAGTTTTGATGACGCGGATTTGAAATAAGCTATTCATTCGGCCCTGCGTGGGTGGGGCCGGCGAAGGGAGTCTGATGCTCAACTATGTTTTTAAGCGCCTGCTGGGGTTGATTCCAACGCTGTTAATTGTGGCGGTGCTGGTGTTTTTATTTGTTCACTTGCTACCCGGCGATCCGGCGCGGCTTATTGCCGGGCCGGAGGCCGATGCAGAGGTGATTGAACTGGTGCGTACGCAGTTGGGCCTGGATCAGCCGCTGCACGTTCAGTTCTGGCATTACATGACCAACGTGTTGCAAGGCGACTTCGGGACCTCGATGGTTTCTCGTCGTCCGGTTGCCGACGAGATTGCCAGCCGTTTTATGCCGTCGCTGTGGCTGACCATTGCCAGCATGGCGTGGGCGGTGTTATTTGGCATGACGGCAGGGATCATTGCCGCCGTTTGGCGCAATCGCTGGCCGGACAGATTGAGTATGACGCTGGCAGTCACCGGGATCTCTTTCCCGGCCTTTGCGCTTGGCATGCTGTTAATGCAGATCTTTTCCGTTGAGTTGGGTTGGCTACCGACCGTAGGTGCAGATACCTGGTTACACTACATTCTCCCTTCAATTACGCTAGGGGCGGCGGTGGCCGCGGTACTCGCCCGTTTTACCCGAGCCTCGTTTGTCGATGTGCTTAGCGAGGACTATATGCGTACCGCGCGGGCCAAAGGAGTGAGTGAAACCTGGGTGGTATTAAAACATGGTTTGCGTAACGCGATGATCCCGGTGGTCACCATGATGGGGCTGCAGTTTGGCTTTTTGCTGGGTGGCTCGATTGTGGTTGAGAAGGTGTTCAACTGGCCTGGACTTGGGCGATTGTTGGTCGACTCAGTTGAAATGCGCGACTACCCGGTGATTCAGGCCGAAGTGCTGCTGTTTTCCCTGGAATTTATTCTTATCAACTTAGTGGTGGATGTGCTCTATGCCGCCATTAATCCGGCTATCAGGTACAAGTAAGGATGCGATTTTTTAACTGGCGCCGACAGGCGATTTTAAATGCGATGCCCCTCGTTAAGCCAGAGCAAATACGTACGCCGTGGCATGAGTTCTGGCGTCGTTTTCGTCGTCAACATGTTGCGATGATCGCGGGGTTATTTGTGCTGGCCCTGATCCTGGTGGCCATCTTTGCCCGTTGGCTGACGCCGTTTGATGCTGAAAATTACTTCGATTACGACCGGCTGAATGACGGGCCGTCGATGCTGCACTGGTTTGGCGTTGACTCGCTTGGGCGGGATATTTTTAGCCGCGTGCTGGTTGGTGCACAAATTTCGCTGGCGGCCGGAGTCTTTGCCGTCTTTATAGGCGCGGCGATTGGCACGGTACTGGGTCTGCTGGCTGGATATTACGAAGGCTGGTGGGATCGGCTGATTATGCGTATCTGTGACGTACTGTTCGCCTTTCCCGGCATTCTGCTGGCAATAGCCGTGGTCGCCGTGTTGGGCAGTGGGATTGCGAATGTGATTATTGCGGTTGCGGTGTTTTCCATTCCGGCTTTTGCGCGACTGGTTCGTGGCAATACGTTGGTTCTCAAGCAACAAACATTTATTGAGTCAGCACGCAGCATTGGTGCCAGTGACGCGACCATTATCTTTAACCATATTTTGCCGGGTACGGTCTCTTCAATCGTGGTTTTTTTCACCATGCGTATCGGGACGTCAATCATTTCTGCCGCCAGTCTGTCCTTCCTCGGTTTAGGCGCGCAGCCGCCGACGCCGGAATGGGGGGCCATGCTCAATGAAGCGCGGGCTGATATGGTGATCGCGCCGCACGTGGCGATTTTCCCGGCGGTGGCGATATTCCTGACGGTGCTGGCGTTTAACCTGCTGGGGGATGGGTTGCGCGACGCGCTGGATCCAAAAATTAAAGGGTGAACCGTAGGCCTGATAAGACGCTTCAGCGTCGCCATCAGGCATTGCCGGATGCGGCGTAAAGCCTTATCCGGCCTACGGTTGAGTTACGCTTATTAAACGCGCGTGCCCCACAGATCGTATTCATCTGCGTTTTCGACTTTCACGCGGAGGATATCGCCAGGCTTCACGTTGGTTTCGCCATTGAGGTACACCGCACCGTCGATTTCAGGGGCATCAGCCATACTGCGACCAATCGCGCCTTCTTCGTCAACTTCATCAACAATGACCAGAATCTCGCGGCCGACTTTCTCCTGCAAACGTTCAGCAGAGATCTGCTGCTGCAGCTGCATAAAGCGGTTCCAGCGTTCTTCTTTTACCTCTTCCGGGATTTGATCCGGCAGCTCATTGGCTCCCGCACCTTCTACCGGGCTGTATTTAAAGCAGCCGACGCGGTCCAGACGTGCTTCTTTCAGGAAGTCGAGCAGCATCTGGAAGTCTTCTTCGGTTTCGCCCGGGAAGCCAACAATAAACGTTGAACGCAGGGTCAGTTCAGGACAGATTTCACGCCACTGTTTAATACGTGCCAGCTGTCGGTCCACAGAACCCGGGCGTTTCATTAGTTTCAGAATACGTGGGCTGGCATGCTGCAGTGGGATATCCAGATACGGCAGGATTTTCCCTTCCGCCATCAGCGGGATCACATCATCTACGTGCGGATACGGGTAGACGTAGTGCAGGCGGGTCCAGATCCCCAGTTTTGACAACTGTTCGCACAGATCAACCATGCTGGTTTTGACCGGCTCACCGTTATGGAAACCGGTACGATGCTTCACATCCACACCGTAAGCAGAAGTATCCTGGGAGATCACCAGAATCTCTTTCACGCCCGCATCGACCAGACGTTTAGCCTCGCTGAGAACATCGCCAATCGGACGGCTCACCAGATCGCCACGCATCGACGGAATAATACAGAACGTGCAGCGGTGGTTACAGCCTTCAGATATCTTCAGATAGGCATAATGGCGCGGCGTCAGTTTGACGCCCTGCTCAGGAACCAGACTCAGGAACGGGTTGTGCTTTGGTTTGGGAACGTAGTGGTGAACGTGTTCCAGAACCTGCTCATAGCTATGCGGCCCGGTGATTTCCAGCACTTTCGGGTGGACTTCACGGATCTGATCGACTTTCGCGCCCAGACAACCGGTGACGATCACTTTGCCGTTTTCGTTCAGCGCTTCGCCAATTGCTTCCAGAGACTCCTGGACCGCGCTGTCGATAAAACCGCAGGTGTTAACGATGACCATATCCGCGTCGTCGTAGCTTGGCACGACATCATAGCCTTCGGTACGAAGTTCGGTCAGGATGCGTTCAGAATCGACAAGGTTTTTCGGGCAGCCGAGGGAGACAAAGCCGATTTTCGGCTGGTGGGTTACATTGCTCATAGCGTAAAAAGTGTTCAGTTATTGGAATATTCAGGGCAGGGATTCTACAGAGTTCTGAACAAAAATTGTATCGCAATCTCATACCATCAGCGGCCTGCCCGGCGCGGAATTAAAGATTATTTGTAAATTATGTTAATTTTAGGTGATGGATTGATCCTGAACACGACTTTGTTCAAAAATTAACCATACTATTAAGTTGCACCATAGTTGGAAAGAGGAGGAACAAAGTATGGTTGTTGACAGACTGAGAACCGATCTTCTCAACAAATTGATAAACGCCCGTATCGAACTTGCCGCTTATCTGCTGTTGAGAAAGGCGAAAGGCTACATGTCAGTCAGCGAGAGCGATCGTCTGCGTGATAATTTTTTTGCACTGAATCGCGAATTGCACGAGCAATCACAGCTTCACGGTATGCATCTTGATCAGGAAGAGTGGAATGCCTTTCATCGTGCTGAAGGGGCGTTAGCCGCCGCCGCTGTTTGTCTTATGAGTGGACACCATGATTGTCCAACGTTTATCGCCGTTAACGCAGAGAAACTGGAAAACTGCCTGACAACGCTGACGCTGAGTATCCAGAGCCTGGAATCTTACCCAACGCTGGAACACGTCTGAATCAGGGGGAGGGCGCTCCCCCTTTTCGTTAAGATTATGTAAATATGACGAGATAATTCCCCTTGCTGGCTACGCTTTATGCAGAGCCATTAAGGAGGTGTTATGCGTCGACTCTTGCTCTGTGCTATCCCCCTTGCGCTATTTTCCACTTATGCCGCCGCGGTAAAGGTGGAAGTGCTGCAAACCAAACTCGATCACCCGTGGTCACTGGCTTTTTTACCCGATAATCGCGGTATGCTCATTACGCTTAAAGGCGGCCAGCTTCGACTCTGGCAGCCTGGGAAGGGGCTTTCCGACCCGCTGACCGGCGTACCCAAAGTCTGGGCGAATGGTCAGGGGGGACTGCTTGATGTGGCGTTGGCACCGGATTTTGCTCAATCCCGCCGGGTGTGGCTAAGCTTCGCGGAAGCCGACCGCGAAGGCAAAGCGGGCACCGCGGTAGGCTACGGGCGATTGAGTGACGATCTCAAACACCTGCAAGGATTTCAGACCGTTTTTCGCCAACAGCCGAAGCTCTCTACCGGAAACCATTTTGGTGGACGTATGGTGTTTGATGGCAACGGCTATCTGTTTATTGGCCTTGGTGAGAATAACCAACGTTCAACAGCTCAGGATCTGGATAAGTTGCAGGGGAAGGTCGTACGGCTGACCGACGAGGGAAAAATTCCGCCGGATAATCCGTTTGTGAGTAAGACGGGAGCGCGGGCAGAGATTTGGTCGTATGGCATCCGCAACCCGCAGGGGATGGCGATGAACCCCTGGAGCGATACGCTGTGGCTCAATGAGCATGGCCCACGCGGTGGCGATGAAATCAATATCCCGGAGAAAGGGAAAAACTACGGCTGGCCGCTCGCGACCTGGGGCGTTAACTACAGTGGGCTTAAAATTCCTGAAGCAAAAGGCCAAATTGTTGCGGGTACGGAGCAGCCTGTCTTTTACTGGGAAAAATCACCTGCTGTCAGTGGGATGGCCTTTTATAACCACGATACGTTCCCACAGTGGCGACACAAGCTGTTTATTGGAGCGCTGAAAGAACAGGGGGTGATTGTGTTAAGCGTGAAAGGTAATACAGTGACGGAAGACGGGCGTATTTTGCATGACAGAGGGCAGCGAATCCGCGATGTGCGCGTCGGACCAGACGGTTATTTGTATGTATTAACCGACGAGTCCGACGGGGAATTGCTGAAAGTGAGTCCCTGACAGGATTAGCTGACCGGGATCATCACGACTTTCTGGAATGCCGGGCGCTCGGTGAGCTGTTGGTACCAACGTTCCAGGTGAGGGCGCGGCGTCCAGCTCAGGCCGACATTAAACAGGTTATAGATGAACGGTGCGACGGCGATATCGGCAGTGCCAAATTCAGCTCCGGAGAACCATGGCTGATCCGCCAGCGCGTTGTCCAGTATGGCAAACAGGTTATCGCAGACCTTAGCACCGGCCTCAATGGCCGCCATGTCGCGTTTCTCCGCCGGGGTTCTGACCAGACCAAATAAGATAACCCGATGTGCAGGGCTCAGCGTCTGGTTAGCCCAGTCCATCCATTTTTCGCCCTCGGCGCGTTTCGCCGGGGCGTCAACCCACAGTCGTTTTTGCCCGTACTGGGCCGCGAGGTAGCGGACAATGGTATTGGATTCCCACAGCAATACGTCTGTTTCGTCATCGCGTAGCAGTGGAACCAGCCCGTTAGGATTCATCGCCAGATAGTCTGCATCATGATTTACGCCATGCTGTCCGCCAGCCAGAATTTGGCTGTATGGCAGTTCCAGTTCTTCGAGTGTCCACAATACTTTTTTTACGTTGGTCGAATTATTGCGACCCCATAGTGTAATCATAGTAACCCCGCAAATTAATTGAGCAGCTTTATGGCTGCATTCTCTATTTGACTCGCTCACATGGTGGGGTAAACCTAATATTTACGCAACAAGGCGCAAAAAAATCGTGATGAGAGCAGCGCAGCGCTGCGTTATTGCATAAACTTTAAAAACTTTACCAACTTACGGTTTCTTTAAGCTCGTTAGTGCGTTATTACTCACCGCACTTATTTTACACGTCATCCATCAGAACTTTCTGTATGGTTGGCTGAGGCAACTTAGCCGGTTTTGTGTAAACACGGTGTGGTATGACGTGGTTTTTGGAATGGATACTCGGGTGGCATTTATGACGCAATACTTCTCTTCCCTACGCAGCCTTGCTGCAGGTTCAGCACTCTTAATCCTTTTTGCGCCGACCGTACAGGCGGCGGAACAACCAACGGCTCCGCCGAGCGTTGACGCACGTGCGTGGATCTTAATGGATTACGCCAGCGGCAAAGTGCTGGCGGAAGGTAATGCCGATGAGAAACTGGATCCCGCCAGTCTGACCAAGATTATGACCAGCTATGTGGTCGGTCAGGCGCTAAAAGCCGGGAAAATTAATCTGAATGACATGGTTACCGTCGGGAAAGATGCCTGGGCGACCGGGAATCCGGCTCTGCGCGGCTCTTCGGTCATGTTCCTCAAACCTGGCGATCAGGTTGCGGTGTCCGATCTAAACAAAGGCGTTATCATTCAGTCTGGTAACGATGCCTGTATCGCGCTGGCTGATTATGTTGCTGGCAGCCAGGAATCCTTTATCGGTCTGATGAACGGCTACGCGAAAAAACTGGGGCTGACCAACACCACTTTCCAGACGGTGCATGGCCTGGATGCGGCAGGACAGTTCAGTACCGCGCGTGATATGGCGCTGCTCGGGAAGGCATTAATCCACGATGTACCGGAAGAGTATGCTATCCACAAAGAGAAAGAATTCACCTTTAATAAAATCCGTCAGCCGAACCGTAACCGTCTGTTGTGGAGTACCAATCTGAACGTGGACGGTATGAAAACGGGTACTACCGCCGGTGCGGGGTACAACCTGGTGGCTTCCGCGACCCAGGGCGATATGCGCCTGATCTCCGTGGTGTTGGGGGCGAAAACTGACCGCATCCGTTTTAATGAGTCAGAAAAGCTGCTGACCTGGGGCTTCCGTTTCTTTGAAACCGTCACGCCAATCAAGCCGGATGCCACTTTCGTGACCCAGCGCGTCTGGTTTGGTGATAAGAGCGAAGTGAATTTGGGCGCAGGGGAAGGCGGCTCAGTGACCATCCCGCGTGGTCAGCTCAAAAACCTGAAGGCCAGCTTTACCCTGACCGAACCCCAGTTAACTGCGCCGCTGAAGAAAGGCCAGGTTGTGGGGACTATCGACTTCCAGTTGAACGGGAAATCCATCGAGCAGCGCCCGTTGATGGTGATGGAAGATGTGGAAGAGGGCGGTTTCTTTAGCCGCATGTGGGATTTTGTGATGATGAAATTCCACCAGTGGTTTGGCGGCTGGTTCTCTTAATCACACCGATTGCCGGATGACGCTATCGCCATCCGGCATTATCTCTTAATACATCAGCTTTATACGTTGCGCTTTAGCGTACTCAACAAACTCATCATCAGGGCGGCTGTCGCTGATGATGGTATCAAAGCGTTTTACTTCCCCCATCCTCGCCGGACGCACCTTACCAAATTTGCTGTGATCGACCACCAGAACGTGATGCTGCGCCATCGACATCGCCCAATGTTTCACCGGCAGCTCTTCCAGGTTAAAACAAGTCGCGCCTTTCTCAATATGAACGCCTGCCGCGGAATAAAAAGCGATATCCGGGCACAGGTTGTTTAGCGTTTCCTGGAAATCAAGCGGTTTAAAAATGGCGTTGCTGGCATGGAATTCGCCACCACACAGAATGACGCGGCACTGCGGTTTTTCCTGCAGCACCAGAAATGTATTTAGTGAGTAGCAGATTGCGGTAAAAGGCAATTCATTGTCGATAGCTTCAATGATCCACGGCGTTGTTGTTCCGCAGTCGAAGAAAACGGTCTGATGCGCCTGGACGAGGCTGGCTGCCTGCTGCGCTGCCCGGCGTTTTTCATCAACCAGGCGGGATTTTTGATCGCTGATTAAATAGTGGCTGGCGCTACGGGGTTCCAGAACAATATAGCCCCCAAGCAATACGACCGGGGCCGTGTTATTATTCAGATCGCGACGAATGGTCATTTCTGATACACCCAGCAGTGTCGCGGCTTCTTTAAGGTGTAATTTATCGCAGCGTTTTAGCGCCTGCAGTAATTGACCAATACGCTCGTCGCGTCGAGTTTCCATAGTTCCCCTGGAGAGTAGAATACGTGCTCAGTTTCGCGCTTAATACTACTCTCTTTACCGTGGGTTAGTCACGTACCCAGCCTTTACGAATAGGCAGGGCGAAGCAAGTGCGATAGCAGGTCTGCAAACCGTGGTACAGGGTTGTGCCGAATCGTTGCCAGATCATCTGGGCGCTTAGGCAGCCGATCAGACCTGCCAGTAACCCCCCCAGCATATCCAGCGGCCAGTGTACGCCAAGGTAAACCCGCGACCAGGCAATCGCCACGGCAACGACCATCAGCAGCGCTCCGGACCACAGGCGGTGCCAGAACAGGAAGGCCAACGCAAAGGTAAAGATAACCGTACCGTGGTCGCTCGGGAAAGAGTCATCTGCAGCATGGTGCAGGAAGTTGTAGCCGATATGATTGACGAATGGCCGGTCGTGAGGGAATAAATGTCCCATGAGCCATGAAATGGTCAGGCCGACTGCCAGCGCAATCGCCATTTTTATGACCAACTGGCGCTGGATGGTCACATGGTTTTTCGGCCCCCAAAGCCAGAGAATGATCGCCAGTAGCGGTACGATGCTAATCAGATCTTTGGCAATAAAAATGGCGAGCGAGATCGTCCATTGCGCAGAGTCCGGCGTGGCGTTGATCAGGTAAAAAAGCGAGTTGTTCAGATTTTCCAGCATAACATCCAGACTCAATGTAATCGTTAAAAAGGCCCATATTGGGGATCATAAAATTGCTTTCAGGCGATAAAAAGCGGTCTTGTCCTATTTGTCTGTTAACTGACTCTTTTTAAGACAATTAATGAGGCTTATTGAGCATGATAGCGGTCTCAACTTAAATTAACCTTAAAACAAAAAGCTATCGTGCAATTGAGTGTAAAAATGTGCGCATTTTGCTTTCAAATCACATAATTCACTATCACCACTACCGCGCATTTATTACACTTTGCGCGTTTTTTCATTTGTTAAGAGATTGCATGCAGAACCGTTTATCTTCAGGCGCCCGCTTGGGGCGTCAGGCATTACTTTTCCCTCTCTGTCTGGTGCTTTACGAATTCTCTACATATATCGGTAACGATATGATCCAACCCGGAATGTTGGCGGTGGTGGAGCAATATCAGGCCGGTTTAGATTGGGTTCCAACCTCCATGACCGCCTATTTGGCTGGCGGCATGTTTTTACAGTGGTTGTTAGGGCCGCTGTCGGACCGTGTTGGTCGTCGTCCGGTGATGTTAACCGGCGTGCTCTGGTTCATTGTGACCTGTCTTGCGACCCTGCTTGCGCAGAATATTGAGCAGTTTACATTCTTGCGTTTTTTACAGGGGATTAGCCTGTGCTTTATTGGTGCGGTAGGTTACGCCGCAATTCAGGAGTCCTTTGAAGAAGCGGTGTGCATTAAAATCACTGCGCTAATGGCAAACGTAGCATTGATTGCACCGCTTTTGGGGCCGTTGGTTGGGGCCGCCTGGGTACATGTTCTGCCGTGGGAAGGCATGTTTGTTCTGTTTGCCGCGCTGGCTGCAATCGCCTTTTTTGGCCTGCAGCGCGCGATGCCGGAAACGGCTACCCGACTGGGCGAGAAGCTTTCCATCAAAGAGTTGGGCAAAGATTATAAGCTGGTGCTAAAGAATGTGCGTTTTGTCGCAGGCGCACTGGCATTGGGCTTTGTCAGTCTGCCATTGCTGGCGTGGATTGCGCAGTCCCCGATCATTATTATCAGTGGCGAACATCTCAGCAGCTACGAATATGGCCTGCTGCAGGTGCCGATTTTTGGCGCACTGATTGCCGGTAACCTGGTGCTGGCGCGTCTGACATCACGTCGCACGGTGCGCTCGCTGATTATCATGGGGGGCTGGCCAATCTCTGTGGGATTGATCATTGCCGCCGCAGCCACGGTTTTTTCTTCTCATGCGTATCTGTGGATGACGGCAGGTTTAAGTCTTTATGCGTTTGGCATTGGTGTGGCGAATGCCGGGTTGGTGCGCCTGACGCTGTTTGCCAGTGAAATGAGCAAAGGGACAGTTTCAGCAGCAATGGGTATGCTGCAAATGTTGATATTTACCGTCGGTATTGAGCTGAGCAAACATGCTTATCTGCTGGGTGGCAACGGCTTGTTCAGTCTGTTTAATCTGGCCAGCGGTGTGCTGTGGCTGATTCTGATGGTTATCTTCCTGAAAGATAAACGGGTTGGGGATTCCCGGGAAGGCTAAAGCCCGGTTGCCCGGGCCTGGTAGAAACTTAGTGGTGATCGTCAATCTGATGTTCGATGATCATGCCTTCACCGACGCTGGCAACATGACGCGCATACGGATGTGCGCGGTAAACAGGGGCTGGAGTGGCTGCCGGAGCAACATACACCGTTTGTGGCGCGGTAGTCACACTGACAGCCTGCGGAACGCTGACGGAAGAGGGCACGATCACCACTTTATAACCGCTTGGTACATCAACGGTAACGCTTTGTGCAAATACTGACCCTGCAAACCCCAGCAACACTGTTGCCATCAGTACACTTTTTTTCATAATTTGCTCACCTGAAATATTCACTGGAAGTAATAATCCAGCGGGTTAATTTGAGGCGGATTATGAATATATCATGCTGTCCTTTTGTTGCCGTCTGTGCTGATGCGTTAACGGGTAAAGGGCGCCTCATTTTTTAGTACGCGATCTATAACATTCAGCACGCCTTCTTCGTTATTCGAACCCGCACGATATTTTGCTGCCAGAACAACAGGTTCGTGAGCGTTGGCCATTGCGAAGCTAAATCCAGCCTGGCGTAGCATCTCAATATCATTTCCGCCATCGCCAAACACGACAACCTCATCGTCGGTAATATTCCAGCGTTGTTGCAGCAGGCGTAGACCGTTGGCTTTATGAACACCAGGAATAATTAAATCGATACTGCCGTATCCGGTATGCACCGGTACCATAATGCCGCCAATCGCCTCATGAAGATCTGCCTGTACCTGGGGAATGCGATCGTCGGAGATATTCAGGCCAAATTTGAAGAATACATCGTTGATGTTGTCGAAGTTATCGACAAACTCAAGACGGTGATAATACATGGCAGAGATGGATTTATGCTCATCGCTGTACTGCTTCAGGGTGTAGGCGCTGCTTTTACCGCAGGCGATAATATCAATGTCCGTGCGGGTCAGCAGATGCTCCACGATGGTCTGGAAATCGTCTTTTGCCAGTTCACCGTTAAAAATATCTTCCCCTTCGCTGACCACCCAGCCACCGTTTTCCGCCACAAATGAGATTTCGTCGGCCAGTTCGGGGAAAAAAGAGATCAACTGGTAATACTGATTGCCGCTGGCGACCACAAAACGGATCCCTTGTGCTTTCATTTGACGGTACTGCGCCATAAACCGCTCACGATTATAGGTTTTTTGGTCGCTTAAAAATGTGCCGTCCATGTCGACCGCAATTAACTTAATAGCCATTAGCCGTTCTCCATCACAGTGGTATTTTTGACATCCGGTTTAGCCACAGCCTTCGCTACGGTGGCTGCGACAAGCACCAGCGCCAGCACAACCAACATGGCGCTGCGTAGGCCGTAGTGTTCACCAAGGTACCCCAGCAGCGGCGGTCCAACCAGGAACGCCAGATAGCCGGTGGTTGCGACAACGCTGACGCGCGTTGGCGCATCGGGGCCGGTGTCGCTGGCAGCCGAAATGGTCAGTGGGAAGCCGAGCGACGCGCCGAGTCCCCACAGAATAACGGAAACTCCGGCTACCCATGTGCTGTCGACAAAAATGATCAGGCTGATACCGAGTGCGCCCATCAGCGCACTGGCGCGTACCACTGTCACACGGCTGTAGCGGTCGATGAACCAGCCGCCGGTGAAGCGCCCGACGGTCATACCGAGCGTAAAGCCGGCATAAATCAGCGATCCAGATGTCGGGCTAAATCCATGCCCATCAACCATCAGTAATGGAAGCCAGTCGTTGGCAGAACCTTCAGCAAATGCCATTGCGAGCACCACGACGCCAATCAGCAATAACTGGATATCGCGATAGAATGGCAAGCCTTTTTCGCTGGAGTGAGAGCCGTCAGCGGCATTTTTACCCGTGCCGTCAGGAATCGCCTTGATGGCGATGAAGATAGGGGTGAGAGCTACCAGCGCCGCCAGCAGAATATGCGCGGTTGCCGGGACGCTGAAGGCGGTAAGCATCATCCCGACGCCTGCGCCCGCCAGCGTTCCCAGGCTGTAAAAACCATGCATCATCGGCAGCACGGTTTTATTCATTTCGCGCTCAACCGCTGCGCCTTCGACGTTGATGGCCACTTCAGCCGCGCCAAAACTGGCGCCAAACACGCACAGACCAAACGCAAACAGCCAGGCGGAATGCAGCCATAATGCGAGGCTGAGAATTGTCATTCCCAGAACCGCGCATGACATGGTGGCGCGGATGACGTTTCGCGTGCCAAATCGTTTCACCAGCCAGGCCGAACAAAGAATGCCACTCATCGAGCCAATTGAGAGTCCAAACAGCACCGCGCCCATTTCAGCGGTGGAAATAGAGAGGATATCTCGGATGGCAGGGGTACGCGTCGCCCAGGAAGCCATTAATAATCCTGGTAAAAAGAAGAACGTGAAAAGCGCCCACATACGGCGTCTTAAGGCTTTGCGTGATGAGATGCCAGTCATGAATTCGAGCCAAAGAAAAGAGGGAAGAAGACAACATTAGCAAGGTTGTGTACATTTGTACACAAATGCAAGAAGAGGTAATGCAGTGCGACGCGCGAACGACCCACAACGACGGGATAAAATAGTCCAGGCCACGCTGGATGCGGTTAAAATCCATGGTATTCATGGGGTTACACACCGGAAAATCGCCATGATTGCCGAGGTGCCGCTGGGCTCAATGACCTATTACTTTTCGGGAATAGATGAGCTTTTAATGGAGGCATTCGAGCGTTTTACTGACACCATGTCTGTGCAATATCAGGCATTTTTTGCCGGTGTTGAAAATGCGCCACAGGCCTGCCATGCCATTACCGATATGATCTATAGCTCCCAGGTCACGACGCCTGGCAATATGGAACTCATGTACCAATTGTATGCGTTTGCCAGTCGTAAACCGGCGTTAAAGACGGTTATGCAAAACTGGATGTTACGCAGTCAGCAGACGCTGGAGCAGTGGTTCGAACCGATTACCGCGCGGGCGCTGGATGCGTTTATCGAGGGGATGACGCTGCATTTTGTCACGGACAAAAAACCGCTGCAGCGAGAAGATATCTTGCTGATGGTGGCGCGTATTGCCGGGCTGCCACGTTCTTGAGCTGTATCAATAAGGTTTGTCGAGGCGGGTAATCACCTGACGTAAAAAATCGATGACTTTTCCAGCCTCGGTGGTCAGCGGTTGGTGTGTTGCTTTAACGGTGCCGACATCCATGTAAGTAATAAAATCATCAATCGTTCTGCGCATAACGCGCAGTCCGTCCAGTGACCACGGGCGATATACCAGATCGGATAAAATGGTGATCCCTCGGCCTTTGGCAACCAGGCTGCGTACCGCCTCAAAAGAGTTGCTGCGAAAGCAGATGTTGGGTACGTAGCCACGCTGTTGCCAGTACTCTGTGATGACGTCAGGATACTTGTCGGTTTCCAGCAGTAAAAACGGCAACTTGCCAACATCTTTCAACCGGATAGCGGACTGGCTCTGTAGCGGATGTCCGATCGACGTCCACAGACGTCGCTGGGAGCGAATAAAGGTTTCGATATCCAGATCGGCGTCGTGGCTGATGTTTGAGGTAAGCAGCAGACAAAAATCGACCTGTTTGTCCCGCAGTGCCTGTATTAATTCTGGCGCTGTGGCTTCATGAAAAACGATCTCAAGAAGAGGAAAACGGCGTTCAATGTCGCCAAGAATATCAGGTATCAGATAAGCGGAGAGCGTTTCTGCGACGCCGATACGCACCATTCCGGTAAGGATATCACTTGTATCTTGCAGGGAATCAATCGCAACGCGACTGCTGTTGATAATGTTACAGGCATGATTCAGAAAGCGCTCACCCTCGACGGTAAGCTTGACCCCTTTGGGATAGCGCACAAAAAGCTGTACGTTTAGCGCTTCTTCCAGGTTGCGCATGGCAATGGTCATTGATGACTGGGAGATATGACAACGCGCTGCAGCTTTGGAAATTTGTAACGTTTCTGTAAGTGCAATGTAAAATTCCAGTTGCCTGAGCGTAAATTTCATAGTTTTAATCTATCCACCTGGATAAAAAGGTTATATTAGCATTCATTCTGACGCCGCCGTAGCCTTGTTGTAATACAGAGAATGTGACAACAAGGCGGATAACATGCCCTATATTTTACTCAGTCTGGCAGCCTGTTTTTGGGGCGGGAACTATGTGGTTGGCCATATATTGGTCGCTGATGTTAATCCTATCGTTTTATCAGCAGCACGCTGGATTTTTACTGCTCTGGTGTTAATGACGCTTTATTTTCGCCAGGTCGCAGAACAGTGGCCAATGATGAAAAAATCCTTTGGCACTATCGCATTCCTGGCGCTTTGTGGTCAGGTTCTTTTTCCGTTGACCTTGTACATTGGCCTGCAATACACGTCATCATTGAATGCCGCAATTTATATGTCGACGACGCCCGCGATAGTATTACTTATTAATAAGCTCTTTTTTAAAGAGCTTATTTCCACGCGCAATATTGCCGGAGTGATCCTCAGTACCCTTGGTGTTATCTGGCTGGTGTCACAGGGAGATCTGAAACATGCGCAGGTGCTTAATCATCTGAATCAGGGCGATCTCTGGACTATGGGTTCAGCGCTCAGTTGGGCGGTCTATTGTGCTTTTCTGCGGATTAAACCGCGAGCGGTGAAGGGAAACGCATTTGTTGCCGTCAGTGCACTATTGGGTGCTATCGCGCTTATTCCTGTTCTGGGCTTTGAACTGATGCGCAATGGCATGCCTGACTGGCATCATTATGCAAATTATGAGGTCATAACCGGATTAGCCTATCTGATTATTTTCCCTTCCTGGTTTTCATACTTACTGTGGAACAAAGGCATTAGCGCCATTGGTGCCACGCGCGGTGAAATCTATTCGCATTTGATTCCACTGAGTGGAGGGTTCTTCAGCGTAGTATTTTTAAACGTCACGCTGCATTCATATCATTTGGTAAGCGCGCTGGTTATCGTCTGCGGTATTACGCTGTGTTCTCGCTCGACAAAATACAATGCGGCGCAGCAGCCTTCGGTGTGAAAAGGTCGAAATCAGCCGACGATGTGTCCGAGGTGTTCTGGTATTGCCATAGGCGCTGCGGGAGCGACAACGGTAAGAATAAAGCCCGCACGATTGCCGCTCATGTGTGGCGTTACGGCTTTTGCGATATTGAACTGTGTCGAGAGGAAAGGGGTGATACCGCTCATAAAACCGGAGAGGGATAATGCCTCGATGCGCTTGCCCTGCTCATGCATAAAACCGGTCGCGTTGACCACCACATCTATTCCACCGGTTTGCTGGATAAGGCGAGTAACTTGTTTTGATGCGTCGTGTTCGTCGAGAACATCGGTAATAAAAGTTTCGACTGCGCCACCCGCCGTTCTGATGCTGCTGGCGGTCCAATCCAGCTTTTCCTGACGGCGCGCGCCCAGATACACATGGGCACCTTCGCGCGCCATAGTATGCGCAACTGCACTACCAATAGCGCCGCTGCCACCGAAGATCACCGTGACTTTGCCTGCGAGTAACATAGCAACCCCCCATCACCATTTAGCACCGAGTAAAAGTATGTGCCATAACCGGCATGCTGCAAATTTGGGGAGGAATTTCGGGGGGGGAGCTAAAATCCAGGCAACAAAAAACCCATTTATGTAAATGGGTTAATTAAAACAACGAGTTACATAATAATCAATAAGTTAGTTTAGTGGTGAGAAGTGACGACTACGGGGCATTGCCAACTGCTGCCGCCACTTTGTCGCCACTTGGCAGCGTAGCCAACGGGTTGAAACGCAGGGCAGTTTCAAGATGATCTGGTGCCAGATGAGCATAGCGCATAGTCATTTTAATGTCGTGATGACCTAGGATTTTCTGCAAGGCGAGGATGTTTCCACCTGACATCATAAAGTGAGCAGCGAACGTGTGGCGCAGAACGTGTGTCAGCTGACCGCGTGGAAGCACGATAGAAGTCTTATCCATCACAGATAAAAACTGGAAGTAGCAGTCAGTAAAGAACTTGAAACCGTCGAGGGCAATGATCTCCTCGTACAGCTCTGTGCTGATCGGGATACTGCGGTTCTTTTTGCCTTTAGTCCTGACGAATGTGATCCGGTATTTCGTAACCTGAGAACGGGTTAGGTTCACAGCTTCGCGCCAGCGTGCTCCGGTGCTCAGACAGATTTTAACGACCAGACCGAGCAGGGGGGTTTGGCGGTTGCAGTCGTACAAAAGCTCTGTAATTTGTTCATGCGTCAGCCATGCCATCTCCTTTTCTGCGATGGTGAATTTGCGTATGTTCTCCAGCGGGTTCGGCGCTGTCCACTCACCTAGACGGGCCAGTTCGCTAAAAACGCCGCTAAGGTAACTTTGCTCAAGGTTGATAGTTACCGGGCTGGCACCTTTCTTCCACTTGTCGCTGAAGTAAATTTCACCCGTTAGGCGTTTATCACGGTAATGCGCGAACAATTTGGAACTGAGATCTGTAGCGAGGGGGTTTTCGAGTGCATCGACCATCAAGAGCAGCTTGTCGTAAACATGCTCGCCAGCGGTAAGGGACTTGCCGTGAAGTTTGAACCAGAGTTCAACGACATCTTTCAACGTCCGACGGTCTACCGTTTCACCCAGCCAGGGTTTCGCCTCCGTTTCATCCATAGTGTGGCGTTCAAAAGCCAATGCTTCACCTTTGGTGGTGAACTGCTTACGTACACGCCGCCCGCTGCGCCCAGCAGGGTAGCATTCGCAAATCCATTTTCCTGTGTCGAGTTTTCGTACTGCCATAAAAAAGCCCTCATGTCTGAGGGTTAAATTTAACTGTATGCTTGAACAGTGGTCAATGTTTGTTAAACACAAAACCAACATGTCTTGGGTAGCAACATTCTAAAATTTGGGATCTTTTAGATGATTTTGATGATTAACATATAATTATTTTTGTCAGCTCTAGCTTTCAAAGTGTAGAATCCATAGCAAGAGAAAGTCTTGAACATCGCCTTCTCTAAAATCCAAATTATATATAAAGTTAAGTTTAATAATACCTGTTTATAATTGTTAATGATTAATTACCTGAGAGTTATAAATGAAATATGAACAAAGAGTTGTTGCATTTATTGATATTTTAGGTTTTAAAACATTGCTTGATGGCACTCTTGGAAAAGATGGTAATGATAATGAAGATGCTATAGATGCGGTAGTCTCAGCATATGAAGAAATATATGATATATGGAATTTAGATGAAAGTTTAAATATTTATAATTCTAAACCATCTCAAGGTAAAAAGGTTTCAATATTTTCAGATTGTGTTGTGGTCTCTTTTGAAATAGACCGACCAAGTGAAGTGTTTTATACGTTGCTTGAAATAAAATGGTTAATAATGCGACTTATAGATAGAGGGATGCTTTGTAGGGGCGCTGTCTCAATGGGAAAATTTATTCATACAGATAGATATCTCTTTGGCCCAGCTCTTGTTGAGGCATATATGCTTGAATCAAAGGCCGCAATGTACCCTAGAGTTATATTAGATCATGCAGTTATAGAGGCAGGTATTAATAATCGAGGCTCAGAGCACACTATAAGCCAAGAAGAAGCCTATGTGCATTCTCTTCTTGAACAGGACTCTGATGGTATGTATTACATTGATTATTTCTTTAAGGCTCAGTCTGAGTTAGATGATCCTGAGAATGATTTTCCACGTTACATTGATAATTTAGCAAATATAATACGTAAAGGTCTAATGGGTTCAAGCCATCACAGTAAAGCAGATCTTAGAGTGAAATTTTCTTGGATGAGAGAGCGCTATAATAGAATGGTGGAAATTGTCACGAGTAAAGAAGCTTTAAACCAAATTAGTAAGTCAGGCAGTAGTGATGTTACTGAATTTTATACGAATCTTAGAAAAATAAGCCCTAAAAAATATAAAAGTCAAATGAGTAGAAAGTGATGGGTGTTTTTTTATTATAATTAAATAATGCGTTATAGTAGTTGTATTATTAAAATTATTTTTATTGTGCCCAGTATTGGGCACAATTTAATTGATATGTCTTATTAAATATTAAGCAACTACCAATTCTTTGTTTTTCACCACATTAGCTAAGCGTTCATTCTCAATGGCTAAAGATTCTCTGTACTCTTTAGCTTCTGCAAACATCGTCCAGTGCGCATCAATACTCATTTCTTGAATAGTAGATTTGATGTCTTTTATTCCAACATTGAAGAACTCTTTGCGTGAGTTAACTTTGTTCACTTGCTTATCGTTAAACACTTTGTGGAGATGATTTTCGAGTGATGGGGCATCATCACTGTAGATCATTGCATGCACATCGAATGAGAAAGGCACGCTGGCATCACCCAACTCGCGAACACGATCAAGCGGTTCAAGTCTTCGCGTCATCCCAATCTTATAAACGTTTTCTCCAAAGGAGCCGATGTTACTGATCACATATACGTGACCTGAGCGTGTTTGCTGCGCCATCGAAATTGCTCGTTGGTTTTTAGCTTCAGCTTCTTCGTATTTAATTTGCAGCTCAGCCAGTTTCTGTTCGAGGGCTATACGTTGCTCTTCGCCTGCGAGCATTAGTTCTTTAGTTGCTTTATCAATGGCCTGTTGAATTGCTTTTTCTTCTTTTTCAGCTTCTTTTATCGCTTTTTCATACTCGCGACGCGCTTTTTCTTCTTCACGTAACTGCTCTTTAATTCGTCTTTGTTCCTCTTTTTCTTCGAGCATAATTTCATTTACAGCTACTCCCCATTTAAGCTCGTTGAGACGGGCCTGTAAGTAGATATCAGTGATCTTTGCGGACCTAAAGGCAGAACCGTTAAAATTCACAAGTTCAAAAGCATCTTTTATTTCTTGGGATAGTTTACCGTAATTGTTATGTTTAATTTTCGAAAGGGTGCTATCAACCTTCCCATTAAAAGCATCTAGTACAAAATTGATTGCGGTGTTTCGTCTGTTCGGTTCGACATACTCACAGCTTGCAGCTTTGCTTGTTTTGATAAGAGACTTGGTTAACTCCCTGGCTTTTTGCAGTTCTTTCCCGGCATCCGTAAATTCATAATTATCTGCCAGTTCGTCCAAAACACTTCGGTTTGGAACTATCCATTCATCACCGTACCCTTCAATTTTATTTTTCATTGACTTAGCTACAGCCTGGTAGGTCTCTGCGAACTCTTTTGCTTCATATGCGGACCCCGCAATTTCTTTTGCACGTGTCTCAGCATCTGCGATTATTTTCATCGCATTATCATTTGCATTAGAGATCAGTTCATCCGCTTTACTATTCGCGTTATCGAGTCGTTCTTTGGCTTTCAAGCGGGCATCACGAGCATCTTGGGTGATAGCGACAGCTTCGCTATTGGCGTTGCTTATTGTTAATTCAGCCTGGTGGTGGGCTTCGTTCACTGCTCTTGCAGCCTTTTTTTGGGCTTCTTCTATCTTTTCTTTGGCTATGGCGTCAGCGGTTTTTATCTTCTTTTCAGCATTTAGGACTGCATCATGTAATTCTTGATACTGCCATAAGGGGGCCGCTTTCCCTTCAAGTTCTGCGTGTTCACGTATAGCCTGGGCTAATTTTTCCTGTGTTTCACCTAATTCACCTCCAAGAGTTTTATTACTGGAGGCTAAAATATTCATTTCCTCTCGATATTTTTTACTTTTCTTGAAAAGTACGACGGATAAAATGGGAGAGAGCAATGCTAATAAGAGTACTACTATAATAAATAAATCCATTTCAAAATCCTTTTACCATATCAATTTGAAACAGTTGTGCTTCTTACATATGCGATCACTTCTATATCTGCAAAAGCACATTCAAAACTATTTTCTGTAGTGGAAATTTTAATCATGCCCTTAGGCAACCTGGTGATGAGTCTAATAGAATAAGTTCCATCAATGTTGATCAACCAGTGCCCATCAAGCACTTCTGTAAATTTTTGCTCACAGATGTATGTAGTAGGTCCGTCGAGAACAACAATCGGGGCAGAAAGCTTCGCGGGAAGAAATGACGCGTCAAAAACATATGAGCCATCTTCAACCATTTTTCCCGCAACCAGACGAAACTTCACGAGCTCTTCGGTGGTTGCTGTTTGAGAACTTAGTTTAAGGCCTTGCCCGGTGGTTAACCAATTGAGTGAAGTGCCTGTTTCCAGGGCACACTGAATTATCCAATCTGCGGGGAAGGTATCTCGCATGTATCTATTAGCCAAAGTGCTTTTTGACACTTCTAAGTGGTCAGCAAGGGCCTGCCGTGTTGTAAACCCATATGCCTCGACCAATCGCTCAATCGCAGCCTTGCCACCCTGATTGGGATTTATTTTGATCTCATTTGGGTACTTTGATGTTGACATATCTCTTATGCGATCCTAGTATCAATTTCGTTCCCATTTGGGGACTTGTCACGATTACTACCGGCTCACCACAAGCCAATAGGAGATGTTGCATCATGACCCCTAACATTTCAATCACTCTGAATACACCGCACGTCACAATTGAACGCTACAGCGAGCTAACAGGACTGCCTGTAGACACCATTAACGACATGCTCGCTGATGGTCGTTTGCCTCGCCACCGTCTGCGTAAGGACAAGAAGCGCGAGAAAGTGATGATTAACATCGTCGCGCTGACAGTTGATGCGCTTTCTGATTGCAATGTCGCTATTAGTTAGTTCCATTTTGAGATACATCGGAGTCTCTTGCTATGTTTGACTATCGAGTTTCCAAACACCCGCATTTCGATGATGCCTGCCGTGCCTTTGCCTTACGTCATAACATGGCGAGGTTGGCAGAACGCGCTGGCATGAATGTCCAAACCCTGCGCAACAAGCTAAACCCGGAACAGCCGCATCAGCTCACCGCGCCGGAGATCTGGCTGCTGACTGATATCACAGAGGACTCAACGCTGGTTGACGGTTTTCTGGCTCAAATCCATTGCCTGCCGTGCGTGCCATTGAATGAAGTAGCAAAAGAGAACCTGCCGCATTACGTCATGAGTGCAACTGCGGAGATTGGGCGAGTAGCTGCTGGCGCAGTATCCGGCGATGTAAAAACCAGCGCAGGTCGCCGCGATGTTATCAACAGCATCAATTCTGTTACGCGCTTGATGGCACTCACTGCAGTTTCATTGCATGCGCGTTTGCAGGCGAATCCGGCGATGGCAAGCGCGGTAGATACCGTGACGGGCCTGGGCGCTTCGTTCGGTCTGATCTGAGGTGGTTATGCTGACTAAAGAACCATCTTTTGCATCACTGCTCGTTAAGCAAAGTCCTGCAATGCACTGCGGTCATGGCTGGATTATGGGGAAGGATGGCAAGCGCTGGCATCCATGCCGCTCTCAGGATGCGCTGCTGGATGAATTGTCCACTAAAAATCAGGGGAAACCATGGCTATTGAAGGCGATGCTGCGACTGTTCCGCTAAGCGCTGGCCTCCGCCTTAATGGGTTAAACCACATCGCGGAATTAAGGGCGAAAGTGTTTGGCTTAAATATTGATTCAGAACTGGAGCGCTTTATTAGCGATATGCGGGACCAACGGGATATTAACCATGAGCAGAATAAACGCGCATTAGCTGCAATATTCTTTATGGCAAAGATTCCGGCGGAACGTCATAGCGTCAATGTTAGTGAGCTGACGACTGACGAAAAGCGGGAGCTGATTAAAGCAATGAACCATTTCCGTACAGTGGTGAGTTTATTTCCAAATCGGCTAGCCATGCCGAATTAACCCATAACCGAAATTAAAGGCGTAAACCCGCCGGGCTTCTTATTGCCCAAATTCAGGAGAAACAACAATGCGAAATATTGAAACCCGTATCACCAAAACAGGACCAGATGATGCTGGCCTTAACCAGATGCTGACTGATGCAAGGATGGAAGAACGTCGGGCACGGACTGCGGCAATGGCAGCCCGTCTTGATAGCCTGGCTTGCCATATCACGTCACGCCAGCTTAACCACGTTGAAGCGGCGGAACTGCTTCGTATTGCGGCTGAAAACATTCAGAACGAAGCGCAGGAGATCCACTGATGGCTGATTCAATGGACCTTGTACAGCAGCGCGTTGAAGAAGAACGTCAGCGCCACATCCACACCGCCCGCAACAGAACGCCGGGCGTTTCTCGTGTTCTCTGCATTGATTGCGATGCGCCGATCCCGCCAGCACGCCGCCGCGCCATTCCAGGTGTGCAGTGCTGTGTCACTTGTCAGGAGATTGCGGAGCTGAAAGGCAAACATTACGTAGGCGGTGCTGTATGAGCGTCATTCATAACTTAAAAATTGCACCGGGACATTTTGCATCAGTTATTGCTGGAGAGAAAAAAGCAGAGTTGCGAATGAACGATCGCAATTTTAAATGTGGTGATTTTATTCTTTTGCGTGAATGGAGGGATGAGTTTACGGGCAATGTTTCGCTTGCCAAAGTGACTCACTTATTACCCGTGGGGGATTTCATTATCACGGGTGGTAATTGGGTAGTTATGTCTATTTCTTTGGTCGATGAGAAAGATGTTCTTCCAATCCTTGCGGAAATCATGGGGGAAGGGAAATCTGCAGACGAAATCATAGCTGTTTCTGAATTTGTACCTCCAGTGCCTTTGTATGGGCATGCAATAACTTTTTATCAACGCTTTAAAAGACATGGGATTCAGCCAAAAAGAAATAAAAATAATACTGGGGGTGAGTTGTGAATCATATCGATCCGCGTTGCTTTGCCGCCAACACAATAAACATCATTAGTATTTCAGGTGGCAAAGATAGTCTTGCGCAGTGGCTAAGGGCCATTGAAAACGATGTTCCACATATTTCTGTCTTTGCTGATACGGGCCATGAGCACCCGCAGACGATGGAGTATCTGGATTATCTGGAATCAAAACTGGGCAAGGTTATCCGCGTAAAAGCTGATTTCACGCGCCAGATAGAAGGGAAACGTAAATTCATTGCGGAAAAGTGGCCCGGTTCTCTGGTTCAGGAATGCGGTATGTCGCCAGGTGAGGCCGCAGAACGTATCCATCGGGCACTGGAAATCCTTAAACCAACCGGCAATCCGTTTCTTGATTTGTGCATGTGGAAAGGCCGTTTTCCTTCAACAAAGGTCCGTTTCTGCACGTTTGAGCTGAAACATGAGCCGGTGCGAACGCAGGTGATCGTCCCGGCTCTGGACGAATACGACGAAGTAATCAGCTGGCAGGGTGTCCGGGGACAAGAATCACCGGCGCGTGCTTTGCTGCCTGAGTGGGAGGAAGACGCTGACGATACACCGGGCCTTCATGTGTATCGTCCGATCCTCAACTGGCTGCATAAAGATGTGTTCGCCCTTGCCAGACGCCATGGCATCAAACCTAACCCACTTTATCTGCAGGGCTGCAGCCGTGTCGGTTGTATGCCATGTATTCATGCCCGTAAGTCCGAGCTTGCAGAGATTTTCCAGCGTTGGCCCGAAGAAATCCGTCGAGTGGCTGAATGGGAAAGGATGGTTGCGGAATGTTCGCGCCGTGGCAATTCAACATTCTTTCCGTCCACACATGACCCGCGCCGGGCTGAAAAACGTATTGAGGTCATCACCGTTGATGCTTATGGCATTGAGTCTTACCGCGACTGGGCTTTAACCACTCGCGGTGGTGCGCAGTTCGATCTGTTGGCTGGAATGAACGATAAGGCGGTGTGCAGCAGTGTTTATGCCGGAGTCTGCGAGTGACGGATATCAGTTCAGGCCGGCTCACCGCTTCATTTGTAACTGAACCTCCCGGTAGTGTTGAGAATACTACCGGGCTTTATTCGTGGAATACCCCAAAAAGAGCGGTTAACCCGTATCTGGAACCGGCGGAAGTTGCGCCGGAGTCTGCGCTTTCAAACCTCATCACTCTGTACGCTGCGGATAACGAGCAGGAGCATCTGCGGCGTGAGGCGCTGAGTGATAAGGTTTGGGAACGTTATTTCTTCAATGAATCCCGTGATCCTGTCCAGCGTGAAATAGAGCAGGATCGGCTGATTAGCCATGCAAAAATGGCCCGCGAACAGCAGCGCGTTAATCCCGATTTGGTGATTATTGCCGATGTAAGCGCCATGCCTGCCCATATCAGCAAGCCTCTGCTGGAGCGAATTAAATACTTCCATAGCCTGGGCAGGGCTAAAGCTTATTCCCGCTATCTGCGCGAAACAATCAGACCGTGTCTTGAGCGGCTGGAGCGCGTGCGTGACAGCCAGGTGTCTGCGTCTTTCCGGTTCATGGCGAGCCAGGACGGGCTGGAGGGGCTGCTGGTACTGCCTGAAATGAATCAGGATCAGGTCAAACGCCTTTCCACGCTGGTTGCGGCACATATGAGCATGTGTCTTGATGCGGCCTGCGGTGATCTGTTTGTCAGTGACGATGTTAAACCAGAAGAAATCCGCCAGGCATGGGAAAGGGTTGCTGCAGAAGCCATGCGCCTTGAGGTCATCCCGCCTGCCTTTGAGAAGTTGCGCCGCAAAAAGCGTCGCCGCAAGCCGGTGCCTTATGAATTGATCCCACCGTCGCTGGCGCGCATGCTGTGTGCGGACTGGTGGTATCGCAAATTGTGGCAGATGCGCTGCGAGTGGCGGGAGGAGCAGCTGCGTGCCGTCTGCCTGGTCAACAAGAAAGCGTCCCCGTATGTCAGCTATGAAGCGGTGATCCATAAACGCGAGCAGCGCCGCAAATCGCTGGAGTTCGTCCGCTCGCATGAGCTGGTCAACGAAGACGGCGACACGCTGGACATGGAAGACGTGGTGAACGCCAGCAACAGCAACCCGGCACACCGCCGTAATGAAATGATGGCCTGTGTTAAGGGGCTGGAGCTGATCGCGGAAATGCGCGGAGACTGCGCGGTGTTTTATACCATCACCTGCCCGTCACGCTTCCACGCAACCCTCAACAACGGCAGACCTAATCTGAAGTGGACCAGTGCCACTGTCCGGCAGAGCAGTGACTACCTGGTTGATACGTTCGCCGCTTTCCGCAAGGCCATGCACAAGGCCGGGCTGCGCTGGTATGGCGTTCGCGTTGCAGAGCCGCACCATGACGGCACTGTGCACTGGCATCTTCTGTGCTTCATGCGCAAAAAAGACCGCCGTTCCATCACCGCACTGCTGCGTAAGTTTGCCATCCGTGAAGACCGCGAGGAGCTGGGTACCAATACCGGGCCGCGCTTCAAGTCCGAGCTAATCAATCCGCGCAAGGGAACGCCGACCAGCTATATCGCCAAATACATCAGTAAGAACATCGACGGGCGTGGGCTGGCGAAAGAAATCAGCAAAGAAACCGGCAGATCACTGCGTGACAGCGCCGAGCATGTCAGCGCCTGGGCGTCACTGCACCGTGTTCAGCAATTTCGTTTCTTTGGTATTCCTGGGCGTCAGGCATACCGCGAGCTGCGCTTGCTTGCTGGTCAGGCGGCGAGAGTGCAGGGCGAACGCAAAGCGGGTGCGCCGGTACTGGATAACCCGCGTCTGGATGCGGTACTGGCAGCTGCAGATGCGGGTTGCTTTGCCACTTACATCATGAAGCAGGGCGGTGTACTGGTTCCCCGCAAACATCACCTTGTCCGCACGGCTTATGAGCTTAACGACGAACCGAGCGCCTACGGCGATCACGGTATCCGTATCTATGGCATCTGGTCCCCGATTGTTGAGGGCAAGATTTGCACGCACGCGATGAAGTGGAAAAAGATTCGTAAGGCCGTTGACGTTCAGGAGGCGGCAGCCGACAAGGGCGCTTGCGCCCCTTGGACTCGTGGCAATAACTGTCCCCCTGTTGAAAACTTGAACCAGACAGGGGGAGATCTGCCCGATATTACAACCATGAATGAGCAGGAACTGCAGGATTACCTACACAATATGGGGCAGAAGGAACGCCGGGAGCTGACAGCCAGGTTGAGACTGGTAAAACCGAAGCGGTGGAAAGGGTATAAACAGCAGATTAGCAATCATCAGCGCCAGCAGCTTGATGCTGAACTGAGGTCTAGGGGATTTGATGCGAGCGATACCGAGGTGGATCTGCTTCTGCGTGGCGGCAGTATTCCGTCCGGGGCCGGGCTGCGTTTGTTCTACCGAAATCAGCGCCTGCAGGAAGATGATAAATGGCGGCAGTGGTACTAAGAAGGCTGGAATCAGGATATCTATTAATCAAAGGGTTAGCTGAGTAAAAAACTATTTCAGCTTTAAATACATATGATGTACTGTATATATAAACAGTTATATTGGGAGGGGGTTGTGAACGATTTGTTCATGGAGTCACTTGCATTGCAACGGATAGAACTTATGGCCCGGCTGGTCGCCAGCTCAGATTGTAGCGATGACGACAAGGAGGTGGCGATCTCGTGGCTGTCGGAGCTGACGAGTGATCTGGTTACCAGGCTAAACGAGTACGGAGTAAGGAAAGATGAAAGCACGCATTAGCTAATTCCCTCAATAAATCTACCTAGAAAATGTGTGTTATAGCATGATTTTTATACATTTTGTTGAAGTTAACACAATTTAGCGTTATGCTTTATAAACTGAATTTAAGGTTTTGGGGAGTTAGAGGCGGCCCCCCGAAAGTTGATACCGCCTAGTTGGTAACTTCGTCCCTGACTGGAACTCCAACCGTGCCGGCTGTGAGGTCGGCTCTACTTTTTAGCTTTAGGCAATTCATACGTAAGATTTACATCGCGAGTGAGAATGTCTCTTGGGCCTTTTGACCTATCAAAGAAAAACCAAATATTAAATTTTCGTTCTGATGGCCATGTGTCATGCATAAGTGAATCCCATCCAAGATAAGATGCAACTTTGTTTGCGACCGCAAGTTTAGCCTCAGATGTAGCTTTACCTTGATAGGCACACATGACTGCACCCAACAAGAAATCAGCTATTTGAATATGTTCTGAGGATTTTGAATCCTTGGTGACAACGCTTTTGATGATGTTTTTGCGCCCGAACTTCCTTGCCAGAGTGTGGTTAGTAATTACTTCAAATGCCTCATCGGCTTTTTTGTACCGGGAGGGTAGTGGATCGACCTCTACACGGAACTCACATTCTCTGTTCGGATGCGCCTTTATGACATTTCCAATTTTTGTTTCAATCAACTTGCCAAAATGCTTCCGCATGGCAAGGTCGTAATCTCCACCATGGAACGATTTCTCCACTTTCGACTTCTCAACAACGATGCAATGGAACGCCAACCATTGATGTTTAAAGAACGTTTCGAGTAGTTCATGGTAAAAAGCTGCGTTTCGTTTTGAACTCGCTTTTTGCCATTTGATCTCATCACTACAACTATGCTTTTCCCTAAGCTCTCGAATGATGCGCACAAAATCGCCACGCCTTTGATACTTCATCCATAAGCTGCCAAATCCATAAAACCGCTGACCATCTATACCTGATTCATCACAGGCAACATGCCATATCAGCTTGCCAGGATCATTCGCTTCCATGTTTTTCCTTCATGAGTGAAGTTGAGATGTGAGTGTATGATTTAACCACATAGCTAAGTGGTTGATAAGGATCAGTTTTAAATTGAATGCGAGAAGGCAGTTCAACACTATATCTAGAGATTTTGGTTTTGCGGGATGGCTAGCGGACTTTAAAGAGGTTATATGCATCAGAAGTGCCGAATTGCGCATGGATTCGCATGATCTAAATAGGATCGCAACGGGACGGAACTGCCAATACTGGCGCGCCTTCCTGCCCTTCATGCACCTGCATGAAAACCACTACACAAAGCGGGCAGGCGTGGCGGGGATACGAGCGCGCGCTCGTTACTTTGATACTATCCAGGCTACAATATGGTGGCTAACTTTTTTCGGAGAATACAAATGTCATTAGAGTTTGTTAAGGAACAGTTATCAGATTTTATTTCATCGACAGAACCTGAGGTAATGGCTATACAGGGTGAGTGGGGTATAGGGAAAACGTACACATGGAATACCTTTCTGAAAGAGAATAAAGATAATATTTTATTGAACAGATATAGCTATGTCTCTCTCTTTGGTATCAACTCTCTTGATTCTTTAAAGTACTCTATTTTTGAAAATACAATTGCAAAAGAGTATATTGGAAATAAACCAGATTTAGAAACAGCTACAACCAATGCAACTGGAATTGTAGAAATGTTTTCTCGAAAAGCTGCTGGCTTGTTAAAAGAAATACCAGTTGTAAAAAATTTCGCTTCGACACTTGAATCAATGTCATTTATGACTGTTACTAAAATGATCGTAGTAATAGATGACTTAGAAAGGCGTGGTAAAAACTTAGAGATTAAAGATGTCTTAGGATTAGTCTCTCTTTTGAAAGAGCAAAAAGATTGTAAGGTGGTTCTTTTACTTAACAATGGTTCAAATAGTATGGGAGATTATTCCACTTATAAAGAAAAGGTCATTGATAGAGAGATGACTTATAATCCTACGGCAGAAGAATGTGCCTCCATAGCTTATGGTAATGATGTCAATCTTTATAGCTTATTAAGCAAGTATACCATTTTGCTGGGTATTAAAAATATTCGCATACTTAAAAAAATAGAACGTTTCATCTCAGCTTTGATTCCTAAATTTAATGGTGATGTTGAGAAAATTTCAAACGAAGTAGCGCATTCATTAACGTTGTATTGTTGGAGTCATTATGCATTTTCTCCAGATGGAGATGTACCCTCGTTGGAATATATTAGAAATATAAAAAATATCTATATGTATGATGATAAGGAGGAGGGGCAGGATAAAATATGGCGTAATACTTTGCTTAAGTACGGTTATCAAAGAACGAATGAGCTTGATGAAATCCTAATTGATATAGTTAAATATGGGTATATAGATACAAATCGTTTTCAAATACAAGTTGGCATAAGAAATGATGAAATAATCCGTGATAACAAGCGTGGCTCTCTGTCTGAAGCTTGGCAGTGCTTTCATAATTCATTTGATGATAATCAAACCGAGGTGGTTGAAAAGTTATACCAAGCTGTGCTCGATGGAATGAAGTATGTAACTCCAAATGAACTAGATAACGTAGTCGGATTGTTTAGAAATTTTGGTGAAAATATTAAAGCAACGGAGTTAATAGATGGCTTTATTAGCTACGCTAATGATGCCCTTAATGAATATGTACAATCTATTTACATGAATGTTCATCCTGTAACCGATGCTGAGTTGTTGTTAAGGATTAAAGAGTATTCCGCTAGTAGAAACATGGAGGATTCTATAGGAGATGTGCTCACAAAATTGTCAGCTCAGAATGGCTGGTCTGATAGGCACGAAATCACTTTGGATAGTGCATCAGAAGACGATTACTATAAATTATTCAAAGATGTTATTCTTGATGGCGGTGACTCAATAATAGCTACAGCTATTAAATTCGGAAATTATAGCAATGGTTCAGATAGAATGAATCGTATTGGTGAAAAGGCCAAAAACGCTTTAATAAGAATCGGGGATGAGTCGAGTATTAATAAAATGCGCGTTAAGCGTTATTTGTGATTTTTAGAGGGGTGATTTACCCCTCTTTTTTTAATTTAATGAGTAATCATTGAATGTTATTATTTTTTCATTTAGCCAAGTGTTAATTTCAACTAACCTTTTTTGTAGCGGAATAAGTTCGTTTCTAACAAAAACCTTGGCAGCCTTCTCCACATCCCCAAACCCCCCAACATTGCTGGGCATTATTCCCATCATCTGAGGCGGTACGCGGTGCGCTGCCATCATGTCATCGCGGCTGACGTTCTTGATGTTCAGAAACTCATCTTTCGCCGCAACCTCCGATAACGGGATGATCTGGATGCCGTCCTTTTTACCGTTGGGTGAATACATAAACAGGTTGCGGAAGTTACCCGGTCCTTTGGCGCTTTTCATTGCCTGGCGGATATTGTTCACATCCTCCTGGTTCTGTGCTGCGTCGGTCATGTACATGATAAAGCCCGCGTGGCTGCCGTTGATGTAGTACTTGCGGCGGAACAGCGTGGCGGACTCATTCAGAAGGGCGGAAGGGATAGCGGACAGGTATTCTGGTAGTCCATAAATCTCCTGGTTTAAGTCCGGCTCCATCAGGTGGAAGATGCTGCCTTTGGTGAACTCGTAGGGCTGCGTGGTCATGCCGTATTGCACAAACCAGTAAGTGTCGAGGTCGATCCCGCGGCGGGTGTATTTCGCCAGCGATGGCTCCAGTGACAGAATGCCGCCCAGCCGGTTCGTCCGTTTCTCCAGATAGGCATTACCAAACACAAGATAGTCCTGCACGAACCGGCTGAACGCCTGCTGGCTGAGCAACGGGTGTGGGATAAAGGTGCTGGTCAGAATGTTGCGTTTGACGGCAATCGGCGAGCTGTGATGCACAGCGGCGCGATAGGTCCGTGCCAGCCCGTCAAAACTCACCGGCGGTTCATACCATCTGTCCATCTGTACGCATTCCACATAGTCCAGCAGTTCGCGGCGGTCCAGTACCGGGATCGGATCGCCAAAGCTGAACGCTTCGGCGTGAGTTGTATTCTTCTGCTGTTCGGCCTCTTGCACTGGTGCGGTGCTGGCCAGGGCGTCGTGTTCACTCATCAAAAAATCTCCACAATATTGCTGGTATTGGCGGATTCGCCCTGCAGCGGTTCGTTAAACAGTGCGTGCATCGTTGCCCAGGCCAAATCTGCGTGGCTGGCTTCTTCGCTGCGGCTCGCTTCGTAGGTAGGGCGGTTGCCGCTGGCGGTGGTGGCGCGGCGGATTGCCATAAAGGACTGCGCTATGTCGGTGTGCCCGGCGTCAAACTCCAGACGGCGGTGGCTGATAATGTCGTATGCCTTGAGCACCAGAGCGTTTTTGACGTTGGGGTTGTAGACAAACTCCCGGACAGCGGGAAAGAACGCTTTTACGTTCTCATAAACACCGTGCCCGACGCCGGTCGAGTCGATGCCGATATAGGTCACGTTGTACTGCTGAGTTAGTTTTTTGATAGCGTCCGCCTGGGCACGGAAGTCCATCCCGCGCCACTGATGACGTTCCAGAATGCGGAACTTTCCGCCCGGTACAGTGGGCGGAGCCATAACTACGCAACCTGCGCTGTCACCGTTCTGCGTGCCTTTCGCCGGGTCGTATCCGATCCAGACTTCGCGCCAGCCAAACGGGCGCAGCGCCAGCGCCTGAAAATCGGTCCAGACTTCCCAGCTGTCCACCATGCACGCCTGCAGTTCGCTGAGCGGGAATACTGACGCCAGATCGTCAATAAATTCGCACATCAGCAGGTTCTGGTATTCGTCCGGGCTGTACTCCATGCACAGCTGGTCGAGGTCGAACAGGTTACAGCCGCCGCGTACAGCATCCTCCACGGTGACGATCTGGCGATACTGTCCGTCAGGGCAGAGCACGCCGCGCGCAAGGTTACTGTGGGTCAGGTCAATATCCACCTTGTCCGCTTTGGCGCGGCCCCGGTTAAACAGTGCGCCGGACCAGAACGGATAGGCGCTGTGGGTCAGGCTGGACGGCGTGGAAAAGTAGGTTTGTCGCCATTTCTTGTGAATGGCCATCCCGGAGGCAACCTTGCGCAGCTCCTGGAATTTCGGTATCCAGAAATATTCATCAAGGTACAGGTTGCCGTGGTAGCTCTGCGCCGTACGGGCATTGGTGCCGAGGAAGTACAATGCTGCTCCATTGGGTAGCACCATGGGATCGCCTTTCAGCTCCACCTCAACTTCTTTGGCAAAGTCGATGATGTACTGCTTAAAAACGTGCGCCTGCGCCTTACTGGCAGAAAGGAAAATCTGGTTGCGTCCGGTCAGCAGGGCATCAATAAGGGCTTCACGGGCAAAATAAAACGTGGCGCCAATCTGGCGCGACTTGAGCAGATTGCGGATGCGGTTTGTTTTCCCTGCTTCAAACCAGTGACGCTGATAGTCGAACATAGAGGCGTGGAAGACTTCTTCCAGCTTTTCAATCTGCTCGTCGGTGAAAACGTTCTTTTCAGGCTGACGGCGTGGGCCTTTGTTACGGTTGGCAACTTTCGGGTTTAAATCAGCTTCGTTCCCGCCATCGTTAAATTTGCCAATCCGGGCGTGGCGCTCTGACTGGCGCGCCAGCAGGTCAATTTCCTTGAAGTCTTTCCCTTCTTTTTGCTCCTTCATGATGAGCTGGCAGTAACGTGCGGCGGTGGTGAGCTGCATCTGATCCAGCGGCCCATAGTCGCCCCACTTGTCGCGCTTCTTCCAGCTGTGAACGGTTGCAACTTTTTCGCCCAGCATTTCAGCAATGCGGGCTACGCGGTATCCCTGAAAGTACAGCAGCATGGCCTGCCGACGGGGATCGAGGTCTGCGGGGGTCAGTGTCGTGTTCATGGCCCAAACATACGGCCTTGGATAGCAGCTTTCCCCGGCTGCGGTTTGTGTGGTTTACCGTACAAATACAGCGCGTTGTCTCACTCCCCCCATCACCGCAAACATAAGGCTCCAGTAAGTTATTTCTAACGGAGCACGGCTCATGACAGTGAAAGCAAAGCGTTTCCGTATCGGGGTGGAAGGTGCCACCACTGACGGGCGCGAGATCCAGCGTGAATGGCTGGTACAGATGGCAGCCAGCTATAACCCGACGGTCTATACCGCGCTGATTAACCTTGAGCACATCAAGTCTTATCTGCCGGAGAGCACTTTTAACCGCTATGGCAGGGTGACGGGGCTGGTTGCAGAAGAAATCCAGGACGGCCCGCTGGCGGGCAAGATGGCACTTTATGCCGATATCGAACCCACTGACGCCCTGGTGGAACTGGTGAAAAAAGGCCAGAAGCTTTTCACCTCCATGGAGGTCAGCACGAAGTTTGCCGACACCGGCAAAGCCTACCTTGTGGGGCTGGGTGCGACAGACGATCCTGCGAGCCTTGGCACCGAAATGCTGGCTTTCAGCGCCAGCGCCGCACATAACCCGCTGGCAAACCGTAAGCAGAACCCTGAAAACCTGTTTTCGGAAGCGGTTGAAACGCTGATCGAACTGGAAGAAGCCCAGGACGAAAAGCCGTCCCTCTTTGCCCGCGTCACCGCGCTGTTCACCAAAAAAGAGCAGACCGACGATGCGCGTTTCTCAGACGTGCATAAAGCCGTGGAACTGGTCGCCACCGAGCAGCAGAACCTGAGCGAGCGCACTGATAAATCCCTGGCTGAAAACGGTGAACGCCTTTCTGTGCTGGAGTCCTCCCTGCAGGAACAGCAGACCGCCTTTGCCGAGTTACAGCAGCAGCTGAGCCGTGAAGACAGCCGCAAGGATTACCGCCAGCGCGCGCCGGGCGGTGACGCACCGGCAGGCACCCTGACCAATTGCTGATGGAGCATAAAACCCGATGAAAAAGAAAACCCGCTTTGCCTTTAACGCTTACCTGCAGCAGCTGGCGCGCCTGAACGGTGTGGAGGTTGAAGAACTGTCCAGCAAATTCACCGTGGAGCCGTCCGTGCAGCAGACGCTGGAAGACCAGATCCAGCAGTCCGCCGCTTTCCTGACGCTGATTAACATCACGCCGGTCACTGAGCAGTCCGGGCAGTTGCTGGGGCTGGGCGTGGGCAGCACCATTGCCGGAACCACCGATACCACCACCAAAGAGCGCGAGCCTACCGATCCGACGCTGATGGAAGACGTGGAATACAAATGCGAGCAGACCAACTTTGATACGGTGCTGACCTACGCAAAACTGGACCTGTGGGCGAAATTCCAGGACTTCCAGGTGCGTATCCGCAACGCCATCGTCAAGCGTCAGGCGCTGGACCGCATCATGATCGGCTTTAACGGCGTGAAGCGCGCCAAAACCTCCAACCGTGATGAAAACCCGCTGCTGCAGGACGTCAATAAAGGCTGGCTGCAGAAAATCCGCGAAGACGCGCCGGATCACGTCATGGGCAGCAAAACCGCAGAAGACGGCACCACTACTGCAGAACCGGTAAAAGTCGGTCCGGGTGGTAAGTATGTAAATCTTGACGCGGTGGTGATGGATACCGTCAACGAGCTGATCGATGTGGAGTATCAGGATGATGACGAGCTGGTTGTTGTCTGCGGACGTGAACTGCTGTCTGACAAGTATTTCCCGCTGGTCAACAAAGAGCAGGACAACAGCGAGAAAATCGCCGCCGATCTGATCATCAGCCAGAAACGCATGGGCGGCCTGCAGGCTGTACGCGCGCCTTTCTTCCCGGCAAATGCCCTGCTGATCACCCGTCTGGATAACCTGTCCATCTACTGGCAGGAAGACACCCGCCGCCGTTCAGTTATCGACAACCCGAAACGCGACCGGATTGAAAACTTTGAATCCGTCAACGAGGCGTATGTGGTCGAGGACTACCGCTGCGCGGCACTGGTGGAAAACATCGAAATCGGTGATTTCACCCCGCCTGCAGCAGAAACAGGAAACGGAGAGTAACGCATGAGCCTGAGTCCCGCACGGCAGCACCGCCTGCGCATTCAGGCCGAACAGGCCGCCCGTGAGGGCGGCAGTGTTCGCCATGCGTCGGGTTATGACCTGATGCTGCTGCAACTGGCAGAAGATCGCCGCAGGCTTAAAGGCATCCAGTCCACGGTGAAAAAGGCGGAAATCAAGGTGGAGCTGCTGCCGAAATATTCTGCCTGGGCAGAGGGCGTGCTGGCTGCCGGAGGCGCGCAGCAGGATGACGTGCTGATGTACGTGATGTTGTGGCGTATCGACGCCGGTGATTATGCCGGTGCGCTGGAAATCGGGCGTCATGCGCTGCGCCATGGCTGGGTGATGCCGCTGGGCAACCGTAACGTGCAGACCGTGCTGGCAGAAGAAATGGCAGACGCGGCGCAAAGCGCTCTGCTTGCTGCTGCCGGTTTTGATGCCGATCTGCTTCTGCAGACGCTGGACCTGACAACCGATCTGGATATGCCGGACCAGTCGCGGGCGCGCCTGCATAAAGCCATCGGCGCTGTACTGAGCGAAAGCAACCCGGCGTCTGCCCTGAATCACCTTACCCATGCGCTGCAGCTTGATCCCCGCTGCGGTGTGAAAAAAGAAAAACAGCAGCTGGAGCGCAGACTGCGCAATGACAGCCGCTAAAGAACGTGCCCCGCGCACGGGCGGCACGGGATGGCGAAAGGCACTGCCACATCAAAATTCCGTCCACCGCCCACTTATTCAGGAGAAAGCCGCATGAAGTTTGTTGCGCCCGAACAGGCACCGGAACAGGCGGAGGTCATCAAAAATACGCCGTTCTGGCCTGATGTGGACCTGTCGGAATTTCGCAGTGTGATGCGAACTGACGGCACGGTGACGCAGCCGCGTTTAAAGCAGGTTGTGCTGACGGCTATTTCTGAGGTTAACGCTGAGCTGTACGACTTCCGCAACCGCCAGCAGATGCTGGGCTGGCGGACACTTGCTGAGGTTCCTGCAGAAATGCTGGACGGCAAAAGCGAGCGTATCCAGCACTACCACAACGCCGTTTTTTGCTGGGCGCGCGCTGTGCTCAATGAGCGTTATCAGGACTATGACGCCACGGCGTCAGGCGTGAAGCGAGGGGAGGAGCTGGCGGAGGCCAGCGGCGATCTGTGGCGTGATGCCCGCTGGGCTATCAGCCGGGTGCAGGATGCACCGCACTGTACGGTGGAGCTTATCTGATGAAAGTGCGTGCGCATCAGTATGACACGGTGGACGCGCTTTGCTGGCGTCATTACGGGCGCACGCAGGGTGTCACTGAGCAGGTTCTGAAGGCGAATCCGGGGCTGGCTGAGTACGGCCCATTTTTACCGCACGGGCTGCAGGTGGAGCTGCCGGACATTACGGTGTCAACCACAGCGCAGACCGTCCAGCTATGGGACTGAATTATGACGCTTGAACGAATCAGCGCCTTTATCACTTACTGCATCGCCGTGCTGCTGGCATGGCTGGGCGATCTGTCGCTCAAAGATGCGTCAACGGTTGGCGGCGTACTGATTGGTGTGCTGATGCTGGCTATCAACTGGTACTACAAACACCAGTCTTTCAAATTGTTACGTGGCGGCAAAATTTCGCTGGGGGAATATGAATCCTTCAATCGTTAAGCGCTGCCTTGTCGGGGCTGTGCTGGCTATCGCCGCCACGCTGCCCGGTTTCCAGTCGCTTCATACCTCTGTTGAGGGGCTGAAACTGATCGCCGATTACGAGGGATGCCGCCTGCAGCCGTATCAGTGCAGCGCAGGTGTCTGGACTGACGGGATCGGCAATACTTCCGGTGTGGTGCCGGGGAAAACCATCACGGAGCGGCAGGCAGCGCAGGGACTTATCACCAACGTGCTGCGCGTGGAGCGGGCGCTGGACAAATGTGTGGTGCAGCCGGTGCCGCAAAAGGTCTATGACGCGGTGGTGTCGTTTGCTTTCAACGTGGGCACCGGCAACGCCTGCAGCTCCACGCTGGTTAAGTTGCTGAACCAGCGGCGCTGGGCGGATGCCTGCCATCAACTGCCGCGCTGGGTATATGTCAAAGGTGTGTTTAATCAGGGGCTGGACAACCGCCGCGCGCGGGAAATGGCCTGGTGCTTAAAAGGAGCATAACGGAATGAAAAAGAAAGTCATGAGCGTTTTTTTCCAGCTGGCATGGGCTGCGCTGTTGGTTATCAGCCTGCTGTATCCGCGCAGCGGTGCGCCGGTTCTGGTTGGTGCGTCTGTCTGGGTGTCATGCTTCCTTGCCTGGCTGCTTGCTGCGCTGTGCGCTGTCGGGTGGTTCGCCGGAGATCGGGCGCGCGATGAGGTCAGGGCTGCATTGCTGAAATTCAGGGCGCACCCCGTAAAACCCGTGCGTACATGGGTAATCAGGCTGCTTATTGTTCTGTGCCTGGCGTTTTCTGGATGGGTGATCACCCTGGTGTTTTACCTGCTGACGTTGGTTTTGTATCAGATTGCCCGCGCGCAGCTTCATGAGCCGATGGCGGCCTGATGCGTGCGCTGGCGGTAGTGCTGGCGCTGGCACTTGCGGCGCTGGGCTGGCAGTCGTGGCGGCTTAACAATGCCAGTCACACCATTGAGACGCAGGGCAAGGCGCTGAAAAGCAAAACGCAGGAACTGACGAAGAAAAACAGTCAGTTGATTGGCCTGTCCATTCTGACCGAAACCAACAGCCGGGAGCAGACGCGGCTTTATGCGGCAGCGGAACAGACCACCGCGCTGCTGCGAAGCCGCCAGCGCCGGATCGAGGAACTGAAACGTGAAAACGAGGATTTACGCCGCTGGGCTGACGCTCCTTTGCCTGCTGACATTATCAGGCTGCGCGAACGTCCGGCCCTTGCCGGAGGTGCAGCTTACCGTGAATGGCTGTCCCAGAGTGACGCAGTGCCGTCTGGAAAGGTCAGCGCCGCGCAGTAACGGCGATCTGAACGCGGTGCTGGATGAAACCGAGGCTGCCTGGGCGGTCTGTGCTGACAAAGTGGACACGATTATTGCGTGTCAGGAGCGAGACAGTGAACAAACCGCGGTCCTTACGCAGCGCCCTGAATAAAGCGGTTGCTTATGTCCGCGACAACCCGGACAAGCTGCACCTTTTCGTTGATAACGGCTCACTGGTGGCAACCGGTGCCAGCTCCATGTCATGGGAATACCGCTACACCCTGAACGTGGTGATCGAGGATTTCAGCGGCGACCAGAATTTAGTGATTGCGCCCGTGCTGCTCTGGTTAATGACCAATCAACCGGACGCAATCAACAACCCGGAATTGCGCGAAAAACTTTTTACCTTTGACGTTGATATCCTGAGCAACGATCTGTGTGATATCAGCCTCAATCTGCAGATCACGGAGCGCGTGATTGTCAGCACAGACGGCACCGTATCGAGCGTTGAAGCTGTGTCGGAACCCGACGTACCCGAAGAAATGTGGACGGTGAAACGTGGATGACCTGCAGAGGGTGGATGACTGGCTGGCGGCGCTGCTGGCGAATCTGGAACCGGCAGCCCGCAAACGTTTGATGCGACAGCTGGCGCAGGAGCTGCGCCGGTCGCAACAGCAAAACATCAGGCTGCAGCGCAATCCAGACGGCACCGCCTTTGAGGCGCGCCGGGTGACGGCCAGAAGTAAAAAGGGGCGCATAAAGCGTCAGATGTTCGCCAAATTGCGTACCACTAAATACCTGAAAACCGCTGCCACTGCGGACTCTGCCAGCGTACAGTTTGATGGTAAAGTCCAGCGCATCGCCTGTGTTCACCATTATGGCCTGCGTGATCGAGTCAGACGCAATGGCCCGGAGGTCCGGTACCCAGCGCGTCGCTTGCTGGGTAAAAATGGACATATTGAAGATTTAATAAAAGAAACCTTTATCAAATGGCTAAGCATTTGATAAATCCAAACTGGTCGCAAATTCTTATAGTGAATACTTATTGTTAAGTGATTTAAGCTCTGAAATAAATAATTTTGGAGTCCAACCTTTTGTTAACTCTGATAGAAGATATTCATCGGCCATATCTAAGATATAACCTGTTGTATTATTAGCGACTAACCCACCGAACAAACCAAACATTGTGCCAATTTTAGTGTCAGCAAAAGAGCCAGCATAAGCACCAATCATCATCATTGTTACACTTTTAGTGGACTTACCCCAGAATGTTTCGAAAAAACCACGTGGAGAAGCATTGCTTTCTGAATAAAATCTTTGGGCATCTATAGGCGATGATATTTCGTTTAAATCTGACATCCATTTTCTGAATTTTTTTGTGCTCTTGTTTTTTCTGAGTTTAACAAGTTCGTCCATAGGCATGCCCATATCTCTGAATGATGTTTTAATATCAGGCATGTTTTCGAATTGAACAATCGCTGAAAAAATTTCATCTTTAGATAGGTTTGTGGCTTTTTGCATTGAGTCTTCAAGGAGAGTGCTTATATTGCTTGTTGGGCTAACCTGAGCGCGTTTTTGCATAAGATATTTGTAACCCAATAAATCAGAGGCACAGGAAATCAATTGCTGTTTTTCAGATTCATTAAGATTATTTTTATCTTTATTTTTAAGGCTTAGCCCCAGCCTCTCAAGTTTTCCACTTTCGAGAGCAGACATTGTTACACTAACGCTGTCATTCTCCATACCTTTAGGAACTGAAAAATAAAGGTCACGTACTTTTCGTGTTAAAGCTCTAACTTCCCCTTTTCTTAATGGAGTCCTCATGAAATTAAGTCCAGTATGAATTGACTCTTCTGGGTCGAAAAATACGGATTCATTTCGACGGCCCGCGCATAAAGGGTCTACACCATATTGGTTATCATTCATATATAGAACGAGAGGAGACCACACGGTAAAGCTAAGTGCTCCATCATCTATTAATTCTTCAACTCCCCTTAATCCTATTTCATTTATCAAAATGGTTAAAGGAATGTTCTCGCCATCAACTTTGAAATTAACTTCATCGTGGAGGGTAAAACTTTCAAATAGTGATAGTCTTATTTCTTCATAATATTGAGGGGCTTCGTTGATTTCCTTATTGCTCAGGGGGATGCTTCTTTTAAAAAAATACTTCCTACAAAAGCTATCTAACTCCGTATTAAATATAGCTCCCTTTAGATCTCGTTTGGATTGCATACGAACCCTCATCACCATTGTGTAGTTAATGACACAAATTACCACACTGCATATCAAATGTGTGCGATGGCAAGCTAAAGATATGAATGCACAACTGACCGAAATCATGCGCCTTATCACCAACCTGATCCGCACCGGCACCGTGACCGAAGTGGACCGGGAAAACTGGCTGTGCCGGGTGAAGGTGGGCGAGCTTGAAACCAACTGGATTAACTGGCTGACGCTGCGCGCCGGTGGTGCCCGTACATGGTGGTGTCCGTCGCCGGATGAGCAGGTGGTGGTGCTGAGTATGGGCGGCAATCTGGAAACCGCTTTTGTGCTGCCCGCTATCTACTCCAATCAGTTTCCGCCACCGTCGGATTCCGTGGACGGTTGCGTGACGGAGTACCCGGACGGGGGATGGTTTGAGTATGAACCCGCCACCGGACGATGGCATGTCAGGGGCATCAAATCCATGGTGATCGAGGCAGCAGACAGCGTCACCTACAAAACAGGTGAGTTTGTGGTGGAGGCTGACACCACGCGTATTAACAGCGAGGTGGTGATCAATGGCGGCGTCACCCAGGGCGGCGGCGCAATGAGTTCTAACGGGATCGTGGTTGATGACCATGAGCATACTGGCGTTCTGAAAGGCGGCGACAACACGGGGGGGGCCGGTATGACGTTGTATATCGGTATGAGCAGGAATGACGGGCAGACCATCACAGATACAGACCATCTGCGCCAGTCGGTGCGGGATATTCTGCTGACGCCGCAGGGCAGCCGTCTTGCCCGCCGGGAATATGGCTCCATGCTGTCTGCCCTGATTGACCAGCCGCAGAACCCGGCGCTGCGCCTGCAGATTATGTCTGCGGTCTATGTGGCGCTGAACCGCTGGGAACCGCGCCTTACGCTGGACTCCATCACCATCAACGGCAATTTTGACGGCTCTATGGTGGTTGAACTTACCGGACACGGCAATAACGGCGCACCGGTTTCCCTTTCCGTATCAACAGGAGCAGACAATGGCAGTCATTGATCTTTCCCAACTACCGCCGCCGCAGATTGTGGACGTGCCGGACTTTGAAGCATTGCTGGCAGAACGCAAGGCCGCCTTTGTGGCCCTCCATCCGGCTGATGAACAGGATGCCGTTATGCGCACGTTAGCGCTGGAGTCAGAACCTGTCACCAAACTGTTGCAGGAGAATACTTATCGAGAAATCCTGCTGCGCCAGCGTATTAATGAGGCTGCGCAGGCGGTCATGGTGGCCTATTCCATGGGAAATGACCTTGAGCAACTGGCAGGCAACTGCAACGTGAAGCGCCTGACGGTAGTCCCTGCAGATAATGACGCGGTGCCGCCGGTCGCCGCAGTGATGGAAAGTGATGAAGCATTACGCCAGCGCATTCCTGCAGCATTTGAGGGGCTGTCCGTTGCAGGGCCGACGGGAGCCTATGAGTTCCACGCCAGAAGTGCCGACGGGCGCGTGGCTGATGCCAGCGCAACCAGTCCTGCACCGGCAGAGGTGGTGCTTACCGTACTGAGCCGCGAGGGTGATGGGACGGCAGGGGCTGACCTGCTGGCAGTGGTTGAACAGGCGCTTAACAGTGAGAATGTGCGCCCGGTGGCAGACCGCCTGACGGTGCGCAGCGCTGAAATTATTCCGTACAGCGTGGACGCAACGATATTCCTTTATCCGGGGCCGGAGGCTGAGCCGGTGATGGCAGAAGCAAAAGCCAGTCTGCAGAAATATATCGCCAGTCAGACGCGGCTGGGACGTGATATCCGCCGCAGCGCCATTTATGCCGCGTTGCATGTGGAGGGGGTCCAGCGTGTGGAGCTGACGTCCCCGCTGGGTGATGTGGTGCTGGATAAGACGCAGGCGGCATCCTGTACTGAATGGAGCGTCACCAACGGGGGCACTGATGAATAGCCTGTTGCCGCCGGGTTCGTCGCCGCTTGAGCGCCGACTGGCGCAGACCTGCAGCGGGATTTCCGATCTGCAGGTATCACTGCGGGATTTGTGGAACCCGGCAACCTGCCCGATCAGATTCCTGCCTTATCTGGCCTGGGCGTTTTCTGTTGATCGCTGGGATGAGAGCTGGACAGAAAGCGTCAAGCGCCGCGTTGTGCAGGACGCGTTTTATATCCATCAGCACAAGGGAACAACCAGCGCTGTGCGGCGCGTGGTGGAGCCGTTCGGCTTCCTGATCCGCATCATTGAGTGGTGGCAGACCGGCGAAACGCCGGGGACGTTCCGTCTGGATATTGGCGTGCAGGACCAGGGCATAACAGAAGAAACCTATCTGGAGCTGGAGCGCCTGATCGGTGATGCCAAACCATGCAGCCGTCATCTGGTTGGTATGTCCATCAACCTGCAGACAGGCGGCCCGTATTTTGTGGGTGCTGCCACCTACACCGGCGAAGAAATCACGATCTACCCGTATATCAACGAAACCATTATTTCCTGCGGCACCGCTTATGAGGGCGGCGCGGTCCATGTTATTGACACGATGAGAGTGAACCCATGAGCGCAAAATTTTACACCCTGCTGACGGATATCGGCGCGGCGAAACTGGCTAGCGCCGCCGCGCTCGGTATCCCGCTTAAAATTACCCATATGGCGGTGGGTGACGGTGGTGGAGCACTGCCCACTCCCAGCGCACAACAGACCGCGTTAGTGGCTGAAAAGCGCCGCGCAGCACTGAATATGCTGTATATCGATCCCCAGAACAGCAGCCAGATTATTGCTGAGCAGGTGATCCCTGAAACTGAGGGCGGTTGGTGGATTCGTGAAGTCGGCCTGTTTGATGAAAACGGCGCACTGATTGCCGTCGGGAATTGCCCGGAAAGCTATAAGCCGCAGCTCGTTGAGGGCAGCGGACGCACGCAGACCGTACGCATGGTGCTGATTACCAGCAGCACAGATAACATCATCCTGAAAATTGACCCTGCTGTGGTTCTGGCAACCCGCAAATATGTGGATGACAAGGTGCTGGAGCTTAAGGTGTATGTGGATGATCTGATGGCAAAACATCTTGCTGCTGCAGATCCGCATACGCAATATGCGCCAAAAGCCAGTCCGACATTCATTGGTACGCCAAAAGCACCGACGGCAGCGGCAGGCAATAATTCCACGCAACTTGCTAACACGGCTTTTGTGCAGGCGGCAATTGCTGCACTGGTGGCATCTTCTCCAGCTGCACTCGATACGCTTAACGAACTGGCGGCGGCGCTGGGAAACGATCCTAATTTTGCCACCACCATGACAAATGCGCTTGCCGGAAAGATGGACAAGGCAGCCAATGGAAAAGACATTGCTGATGTTTCAGAGTTTCTCAAAAATCTTGGTTTGGGAGACGGGTCAGCTCTGCCTGTTGGTGTTCCGGTTCCGTGGCCCCTTCCGAATCCCCCACAGGGCTGGCTGAAATATAACGGTGCGCCGTTCGATAAAATTATGTTCCCCAAATTAGGTGCTATTTACCCATCCGGGATTTTGCCTGATTTACGAGGTGAATTTATTCGTGGCTGGGATGATGGTCGGGGTGTTGACAGTGGACGCACATTACTGAGTGAACAGGTAGCCTCATCCATTGGGCGATACGTGTCTGGAACCAGCACCACAGGGGTAGTTGGTGCGACTGTTTATGATCCTGATGGGACTGCCCCTGGAGACGCTAACTGGGCTGGCGTTGCTACTGGTATGACTACCAAAACTATACCGCAGCAAAAAGACGCTGTGCGTCCGCGCAACATTGCATTCAACTACATCGTGAGGGCAGCGTAATGGCAAAAGCGATACTGAACAAATACGGTATTGCCACAGAAGCTGGCAATATTACGGTTTATAACTATGACAGCAAAACCCGGGAATATCTGTCATCAGCAGTTGAGTTTCTTGCGGTCGGGGTAGGTATTCCGGCTCATTCATGCACTGATGCCCCGGTCGAGAAAAAAGAAGGATTTGCCGTCTGTCGTACAGCCAGCCTGGACGGGTGGGAATATATCACCGACCATCGGGGGGAGGCTGTATACGATAAACAAACAGGCCAACCTGTTGAGCTAACGGCTTTGGGTAATTATCCCGACAGCGTGACCACCATTGCACCATCAACACTCTATGACAAATGGAATGGCTCTACGTGGGTTACAGATACGGATGCTAAAAATGATGCAGCCAGAGATAATTTTGAGCAGAAAAAGAAAGCATTACGCGCAATTGCTGATGCAGAAATGGACTGGTTGCAGGATGCCGTTGATGCAGGGATAGCGACGGAAGAAGAAACCGCCACGCTGGCAGCCTGGAGAAAATACCGGGTTCTGCTGATGCGGGTGGATGTATCGCTGACCTAGGATATTAACTGGCCTGAACCTCCTGAAAAATAATCCCGTCCCTGCGTTCGCGGGGATTTTTTTACCCTTTCCATTGTGCCATTTCCCACACATAGCCCGGTGCGTGCGCCGCACGCATATCAACCAGAACATAGGCACACCCCCTGTAAACCGGAGAGACTGCCTTATGGCTCAGGATTACCACCACGGGGTGCGCGTTGTTGAAGTCAACGAGGGCACCCGATCCATAACCACGGTGAGCACAGCCATCGTGGGCATGGTCTGCACCGGCGATGATGCTGATGCGTCCATGTTTCCCCTCAATAAGCCGGTCCTGCTGACCGATGTGCTGACCGCCAGCGGTAAAGCGGGAGAGTCAGGTACGCTGGCCCGTTCGCTGGATGCGATAGCAGACCAGGCAAAACCTGTGACTGTCGTCGTGCGCGTGGCGCAGGGCGAAACCGAAGCGGAAACCACCTCCAATATCATCGGTGGTGTGACCGCTGACGGTAAAAAAACGGGCATGAAAGCGCTGCTGTCGGCGCAGTCTCAGTTGGGCGTGAAACCGCGCATCCTTGGTGTGCCGGGACATGATACGCAGGCCGTTGCTACGGAGCTGCTGAGTGTGGCGCAGAGCCTGCGTGGGTTTGCCTACCTGTCCGCCTACGGCTGCAAAACGGTAGCAGAAGCCATTGCCTACCGCGACAATTTCAGCCAGCGCGAGGGGATGCTGATCTGGCCTGACTTTATCAACTTTGACACTGTGCTGAATGCAGATGCGACGGCATACGCCTCCGCACGTGCGCTTGGTCTGCGTGCCAAAATCGACGAGCAGACCGGCTGGCACAAAACCCTGTCCAACGTGGGAGTGAACGGCGTCACCGGCATTTCCGCTGATGTGTTCTGGGATCTGCAGGACCCGGCAACCGATGCGGGGCTGCTGAACCAGAATGACGTCACGACGCTTATCCGCAAAGACGGCTTCCGCTTCTGGGGTTCCCGCTGCCTCAGTGACGATCCGCTGTTTGCTTTTGAGAACTACACCCGCACGGCGCAGGTGCTGGCTGACACCATCGCAGAAGCGCACATGTGGGCGGTGGATGGCGTGCTTAACCCGTCGCTGGCCCGTGACATTATCGAAGGTATCCGCGCCAAGCTGCGCAGCCTGAAAACGCAGGGCTACATCATCGGCGCAGACTGCTGGCTGGATGAGTCAGTGAACGATAAAGACTCCCTGAAAGCCGGGAAGCTCACCATCGACTACGACTACACGCCGGTGCCGCCGCTTGAAAACCTGATGCTGCGCCAGCGCATCACCGATCAGTACCTGCTGGATTTCTCCAGTCAGGTCAGCGCGTAAGGGGACACCATGGCTTTACCACGTAAGTTAAAACACCTGAATCTGTTCAACGACGGGAACAACTGGCAGGGGATCGTTGAGTCTCTGACCCTGCCGAAATTCACACGCAAGTTTGAGAAGTATCGCGGCGGCGGTATGCCGGGCGCGGTGGACGTGGACATGGGACTGGATGACGGCGCACTGGACACGGAATTTTCAATCGGCGGCACCGAACTGCTGTTATTCAAGCAGATGGGCAAGGCCACCGTTGGCGGCATCCAGCTGCGTTTCACCGGTTCCATTCAGCGTGACGATACCGGCGAAGTGCAGGCCATTGAGCTGGTTGTGCGCGGGCGTCATAAAGAAGTGGATTCCGGCGAGTGGAAAACCGGCGAGAGCAGCACCACCAAAGTCAGCAGCACCAACAGCTACGCGAAGCTGACCATTAACGGCGAAGTGCTCTATGAGGTTGATCTGGTCAACATGATTGAAATCGTTGACGGCGTGGACCTGATGGAAGCACACCGTAACGCCCTTGGCCTCTGATTTAACTTAACGGCGCGGTGATCCGCGCCAGTATCTGATTAACAGGAAACGAACATGAGCGACAAGCTGACTGAAAAAACCGTACAACTGGATACGCCAATCATGCGCGGTAAAACCCAAATCACCGAAATTGTGCTGCGTAAGCCGCAGTCCGGTGCGCTGCGCGGCACTCGCCTGCAGGCCATTATGGATATGGACGTGGGGGCCATGATGACAGTGATCCCGCGTATTTCCACCCCAACGCTGACCGCACAGGAAATGGCTGAACTGGACCCCGCCGATCTCACCGCGCTGTCGGTAGAGGTGGTAACTTTTTTGTTGAAGAAGTCGGTGCTTGCCGGTTTACCGACAGCCTGACGATTGATGACCTTGTGGCGGATATCGCCACCATTTTTCACTGGTCGCCGTCCATCACTGACGTTATGCCGCTGACTGAGGTGCTGGAGTGGCGGCACAAAGCGATTCAGAGAAGCGGGGCCAGCGATGAGTGACAATAACCTGCGTCTGCAGGTGATTCTGAATGCGGTTGACAAGCTCACCCGCCCATTCCGAACCGCGCAGGCCAGCTCTAAGGAGCTGGCAGCCGCAATCCAACAAAGCCGTGCCAGCCTTAAAGCGCTTGATTCACAGGCCGCCCGTATCGACGGATTCCGCAAGGTCCGCACCCAGCTTGAGGGAGCAAAAAACGATCTTACAGCTGCGCGTCAGAAAGTGTCTGAACTGGCGAATGCGTTTGCTGCAGCCAGCAATCCCACGAAAAAACAGGCGAAGGAGCTGGAGCAGGCAAAACGTCGGGCCAGCCAGCTAAAAGATACCTTCGACGGGCTGCGGCAGTCAGCCCAGCGGCAACGCGAAGAATTAAGTGCTGCAGGTATCAACACTAAAAACCTGAGTTCCGCCCAGCGCGTGCTGCGGCAGAATGCCGATGAAACCAGGCAGGCGCTAGACCGCCAGCAGAAATCCCTCAAACGCCTGGGTGAACAGCAGGCGCGGATCAATGCTGTCCGTGAGCAGTATTCCCGCCGTCTTGAGGTCCGTGATCGCATTGCGGGTGCCGGGGCGACTACGGCAGCCGCCGGTGCTGCGATGGGAGCGCCGGTTGTGGCTGCGGTCAGGAGTTACGCCAGCATGGAAGATGCCATGAAAGGTGTGGCGAAACAGGTTAACGGACTGCGTGACGACAACGGCAACCGCACAAAGCAATTTTATGAAATGCAGGACGCCATCAAAGCTGCCAGTGAGCAGCTGCCGATGGAGAACGGCGCGATTGACTACGCGGCATTGGTTGAGGGTGGCGCCCGCATGGGCGTGACCAATCAGGATGATCCCTTTGAGGACCAGAAGCGCGATTTACTGGCCTTTGCCTCAACTGCAGCGAAAGCAGCAACCGCTTTTGAACTGCCTGCAGATGAACTGGCGGAAGGGTTAGGGAAAATTGCGCAGCTGTATAATGTATAAAGTACCGACGCGCAATATTGAGCAACTGGGCGATGCGCTGAACTACCTGGACGATAATGCCATGTCAAAGGGCGGGGATATTATCAACGTCCTGCAGCGCATGGGCGGCGTGGCTGACCGCCTCGACTTCCGCAAAGCGGCGGCGCTGGGTTCAACCTTCCTTTCTCTGGGCGCAGCGCCTGAAATTGCCGCCAGTGCTTCAAATGCCATGGTGCGTGAACTTTCCATTGCCACCATGCAAAGCAAACGCTTTTTTGAAGGTATGGACCTGCTGAAACTTAATCCAGAAGAGATTGAAAAGCAGATGACCACGGATGCCATGGGCACTATTCAGCGCGTACTGGAGAAGGTCAACAAGCTGCCGCAGGATAAGCGCCTGTCTGCAATGACGATGATTTTTGGCAAAGAGTTTGGCGATGATGCCGCAAAACTGGCAAACAACCTGCCGGAGCTGCAGCGCCAGCTGAAACTCACTGCAGGCAGCGATGCTAATGGCTCCATGCAGAAAGAATCCGACATCAACAAGGATTCATTGTCTGCGCAGTGGTTGCTGGTTAAGACGGGCGCGCAAAACGCTTTCAGTAGCCTGGGGGAAACGCTGCGCCAGCCGCTGATGGATATCATGAGCATGGTTAAAGGCGTGACCAGGGCGCTGCGGCGCTGGGTTGAGCAGAATCCCGTGCTGGCTGGCACGCTGATGAAAGTGGCTGCGGCGACGGCGGCGATCACTGTCGGGCTGGGTACGCTGGCGGTGGCGGTGGCTGCAGTGCTGGGGCCGATTGCGGTGATCCGGTTCGCGCTGTCGATGCTGGCGGTTAAGGCGTTACCGTCCACCGCTGCTGCAGCGACCCGCACGGGCGGAGTGCTGCGTTTACTGGTTTCCGGCCCGCTGGCAGTGCTGCGCGTGGCGCTGTTTTCTGTGGGTAGTCTGCTTGGCGCGCTGTTGAGTCCGATCGGTCTGGTGGTGGCTGCGCTGGCTGGGGTGGCGATAGTGGTCTGGAAATACTGGCAGCCTATCAGCGCCTTTCTGGGTGGCGTGGTGGAAGGGTTCAAAGCGGCGGCAGCGCCTATCCTGTCAGCCTTCACTACGCTAATGCCTATTTTTCAGTGGGTAGGAGATAAGGTCCGGGAGTTGTGGGGCTGGTTTACTGACTTGCTGACGCCAGTTAAATCGACGGCGGCAGAGCTGCAGAGTGCGGCATCAATGGGGCGTTTGTTCGGGGAAATGGTGGCGGAAGGGCTGAACATGGCGCTGCATCCGCTGGAATCTCTGAAATCCGGTGTGATCTGGTTGCTGGATAAACTTGGTCTGGTTAACAAAGAGGCCGCCAGCGCCAGGCTGCCAAATCAGACGCCTGCCACAGTGGGCGGTAACGGCAGCGTGATATTGCCGCCAGGCGGGTTCCCGGCTTATGCGGGGATGTATGACACCGGCGGTAATATCCCGCGCGGGCAGTTTGGCATTGTGGGGGAGAACGGCCCGGAGATTATCAACGGCCCGGTAAACGTAACCAGCAGGCGACGCACAGCGGCGCTGGCCTCGGTGGTTGCCGGGATGATGGGGGTGGCTGCGGCGCCGGTCGATGCGGCACCGCTTCATCCGTTTAGCCTGCCGGTAAAAGCAGGCGCCGCAATGATGGGCCAGAGCGCCAGCGTACAGCCGGTTATCCGTGTGGACGCCCCCACGCAGATTATTATCCAGGCGCAGCCAGGACAGAATGCGCAGGACATTGCGCGAGAGGTGGCGCGACAGCTCGATGAGCGTGACCGCCGGATCAGGGCGAAGGCCCGGAGTAACTACAGCGATCAGGGGGGCTATGACTCATGATGATGGTGCTGGGATTATTTGTTTTCGAGCTGCGCACGGTCCCTTATCAGGAACTGCAGTATCAGCGCAGCTGGCGCCATGCGACAAACAGCCGCGTAAATCGCCGCGCCACCACGCAATTTCTGGGGCCGGATAATGACACGCTGACGCTATCCGGGGTGCTGTTGCCGGAAATTACCGGCGGCAGGCTGTCCATGCTGGCGCTGGAACAGATGGCGGAGCTGGGCAAGGCGTGGCCCCTGATCGAGGGCAGCGGCACGATTTATGGCATGTATGTGATCGAGGGGCTGAACCAGACGAAAGCAGAGTTTTTCCGGGACGGGATGCCGCGCCGCATTGAGTTCTCATTGTCACTGAAAAGGGTGGATGAGTCGCTGGCGGATATGTTCGGCAGCCTGAGTGACCAGCTCAGCAACCTGCAGGACTCTGCTGCCTCTGCGATTGAGGGGATTAAAAACACGGCTGGAGGATTGCTGCAGTGAACTTTAATTCTGATCTCCTGAATCTGAACAGCAAAAGCCCGGCTTTCAGTATCGTCATTGAAGGTAAGGACGTGACGACCGTGCTGGATACCCGCCTGATGAGTCTGACGCTGACGGATAACCGGGGCTTTGAAGCGGATCAGCTTGATCTGGAGCTGGACGACGCCGACGGTCTGATTGCTCTGCCGCGACGTGGGGCAGTGATTCAGCTGGCGCTGGGCTGGAAAGGCCAGCCGCTTTTCCCTAAAGGGGCTTTTACCGTGGATGAAATTGAACACAGCGGTGCCCCTGACCGATTGACCATCCGGGCGCGTAGCGCAGATTTCCGTGAAACCCTCAATACACGGCGCGAAAAATCATGGCATCAGACAACGGTGGGGGAGGTGGTAAAGGAAATCGCCGCCCGGCATAACCTCAAAATGGCGCTGGGTAAAGACCTGACGGATAAGGCGCTGGATCATCTGGACCAGACCAATGAAAGCGATGCAAGTTTTCTGATGAAACTGGCGAGACAGTATGGGGCGATTGCTTCCGTTAAGGATGCGAATCTGCTGTTTATCCGGCAGGGACAGGGAAGAACGGCGAGCGGCAAGCCGCTGCCTGTTATCACCATCACGCGCAAAGCCGGTGACGGTCATCGGTTCACCCTTGCTGATCGTGGTGCCTATACCGGCGTTATTGCCAGCTGGTTGCATACGCGTGAACCTAGGAAAAAAGAGACAACCAGTGTTAAGCGTCGTCGAAAGAAAACCACCACACCCAAAGAGCCGGAAGCAAAACAGGGCGATTATCTGGTGGGAACGGATGAAAACGTGCTGGTTCTTAATCGTACCTACGCCAACCGGAGCAATGCAGAGCGCGCAGCGAAAATGCAGTGGGAACGTCTGCAGCGTGGGGTTGCTTCATTTTCCCTGCAGCTCGCTGAGGGGCGGGCTGATCTCTATACGGAAATGCCGGTGAAGGTGACGGGGTTTAAGCAGCCGATCGATGACGCAGAATGGACCATTACCACCCTGACGCATTCTGTCAGCGCAGATAACGGCTTTACGACCAGCATGGAGCTTGAAGTAAAAATAGATGAGTTCGCAATCGAATGATTAGTTCCAAATTGCGAACAATGATGTATCATTATTGCGAACTGGTTAATAATGAGGGCTGATTATTATGATGAATTGTCCTATGTGCGGGCAGGCTGCACATACCCGAAGCAGCTTCCAGGTTTCCAATGAAACCAAAGAACGCTACAACCAGTGCACTAACATCGAATGTGGGCATACCTTCGTAACGCATGAAACGTTTGTTCGTTCAGTGTGCCGACCACAAAAAATCAGCTCTGCGCCACCTCATCCGCAAGGGATGCAGGAACAATTAGCTTACTGATACTGACCCGCCGCTGGCGGGTTTTTTACGTCTGGTGCCGCCATTACAAAAGCGCTGTCGCCACTTTGTCGCCACAGATGAAGACGTAGCTATCTAAGTAGTTGATTAGAAGGGAGGCGAATTTCAGGCAACAAAAAACCCATCAACCTTGAACCAAAACGGCGGGGTTGATGGGCTCCACAAATTGGGGACATCAAAGAAAAGCAGTGGCAATAGTTATGACTGACGCCTTTAAGAAAAGTTCTGCTTACCTGCAAAAATTTTCATTAAAAGCAAAAAAACAGTTCTAACCGATGCCAGGCCAGATGATGACGATGAGTGTCCCCGCCAGCGTCAACAGAACGTTAGCAATCGCGTATGTGCCCGCATAGCCTAAAGCAGGAATGTTGCTGCGCGCGGTATCACTGATGATTTCCATTGCTGGCGCACAGGTACGCGCCCCCATCATCGCCCCGAACAGCAGGGCCCGGTTCATGCGCAATACATAAGCCCCAAACAAGAAACAGATGATTACTGGAACCAGGCTGACAATCAGACCCGAAATCAGCATTTGGCCACCCACTGCGCCGAGGCCATTACCAATGCCGCTACCTGCGCTTAAGCCGACACCAGCCATAAAGACCATCAGGCCAAACTCTTTGACCATGTTCAGCGCACCTTGAGGGATGTAGCCAAACGTTGGATGGTTAGCACGCAGGAATCCCAGCATAATTCCGGCGAAGAGCAATCCGGCTGCGTTGCCGATACCGAAGCTGAAGTTACTGAACTGGAAGGTGATCATCCCGATCATCAGGCCAATAATAAAGAATGCGCAGAAAGCCAGCAGATCGGTCACCTGGCTGTGAATTGAAATAAAGCCGATACGATCGGCAATGGTTTTCACACGGCGCGCATCGCCACTGACCTGTAATACATCGCCTTTATTAAGTACGACGTTGTCGTCAATGGGCATCTCGATCTGGCTGCGGATCACGCGGTTCAGGAAGCAGCCATGGTCGGTCAGCTTCAACTGAGCCAGACGACGACCTACGGCATTGTGGTTTTTCACCACAATCTCTTCAGTGACGATACGCATATCGAGCAGATCGCGATCGAACACCTCTTTACCGTTACGGAAGCTGGGGTCGAGGCGAGCATGTGCATCCGGGTAGCCCACTAAGGCAATTTCATCGCCCATTTGCAGCACTGCGTCACCGTCCGGGTTGGCCAGAATACCGTTGCGGCGGATACGTTCAATATAACAACCGGTCTGGCGGTAGATGCCCAGCTCGCGCAGATTTTTCCCGTCAGCCCATGCAACCAGTTCCGGGCCGACACGGTAGGCGCGGATCACCGGTAGATAAACCTTACGGTTGGCGTCAGTGTCGAGCCCACGCTCACGCGCGATTTGTTGGGCGCTGGTTTGCAGATCCTGATGCTGCAGTTTTGGCAGATAGCGCGCGCCAACAATCAGACTGACCAACCCAATTAAATAGGTGAGGGCGTAACCGAGGCTCAGGTTATCAAGGGCGGTGGATAGCTGTGTACCTTCCATCCCTGAATGGCGCAACGTATCGCCCGCGCCGACCAGAACGGGCGTAGACGTCATTGAACCAGCCAACATGCCTGCCGTCAGGCCGATATCCCAGCCAAATAGCTTACCCAGTCCCAGGGCGATCAGCAGTGCACTACCGACCATCACCAGTGCTAGCATCAGGTAATTTTTCCCATCCCGAAAAAAAATCGAAAAAAAGTTGGGACCGGCTTCCACCCCGACACAAAAAATAAACAGCATAAAGCCAAGATTTAATGCGTCAGTGTTAATACTAAAGTGCTGCTGACCTAATAATAGGGAGACCACTAAAACGCCAATGGAATTACCGAGTTGGACTGAACCCAGGCGTAATTTACCCAGACACAGGCCCAGAGCCAGGACCACAAATAATAACAGGATGTAATTCCCATTTAACAAATCTGCGACGTTTATATTCACGGAGGCTAACTTCTTGTTTACTAGTAAGCTATTGAAAGAAATGGCAATTTACGCTAATGTTTTTGCCAGAAATTAAGGGGCGACAGCATCGTACACAGCCCCAAATAATGCAGCACGACAATATATGCGGCTAGTTTAATCTCATTACGTATCAACGGCTATAAGAATCGTGTGGGTGTGTTTTTGGCATGGAATGCCGAGTAACTTTATCTGACTGGACGCCTACGGGCGAAAAGAGTGTTCGATAGAGAGGATGTCAGGAGGAACGATTGAAACATAAGCAAAGTTGGGCGGGTGCGATCTGCTGCTTTGTGCTCTTTATTGTAGTGTGTCTTTCATTGACGCTGAATATGAAAGGCGCATTTAGAGCGGCTGGGCATCCTGAGGTCGGGTTGTTGTTTTTTATTCTGCCTGGCGCTGTGGCAAGCTTTTTCTCCCACCGTCGCGAGGTGCTCAAACCCCTTCTTGGTGCAATACTGGCAGCGCCGTGCTGTTTGTTACTGATGCGGTTCGTTTTTATGCCGACGCGTTCGCTGTGGCAAGAGCTGGCATGGTTGTTCAGTGCAGTGTTTTGGTGTGCGCTTGGGGCATTGTGTTTTTTATTTATCAGTAGCTTATTCAACCAGCGTCAGCGGCGGAAAAAAAACTGATGACGCCCTCCTGCGGAGGGCGTAGAAACAGTTATCAGGCGAACAGATTCATATTCTCTTTTGCCCACGCTTCAAAATCCGTGCAGCCGCCGATGTGTTGTTGATCAACGAAAATCTGCGGAACGGTTTCAACTGGCTTACCTACCGTTTTTTCCAGATCTGCTTTAGTAATACCTTCGGCATGGATATCAATGTAGCGGAAGTTAAAATCGTCATGCTCATTGCTTAATTTTTCTGCTAATTCTTTTGCGCGCACGCAATACGGGCACCCTGGGCGACCAAAAATAACGGCAAACATCTCTCTCTCCTCGAGCTTATCAGGCCGGATGGCAATACTTGTTATGATGCCGCGATTTGTGACGGATGGAAAGCAGGTTCAGCCTGTTGCTTTGATATCCTCAAGCTATAACTGTTAAACACGACAAGGCGGAACGTTTTATAATGAAAGCCATTTCGCCGGGAGGCCGCTTATGCGCACAATTGGTGTATTACCCAAAAGTGTATTGATGCTGGAAATAATAGGGATGGTTTTGTTATCGCTGGCGCTGCTATCGCTTAACGATTATCTCACCTTACCCGCACCGCTTAGCAGCCCGTTAGCCTGCGTGGTAATGATATTTCTGGGCGTGCTGCTGATGCTTCCCGCCGCGGTGGTATTGATGTTGCGCATTGCGCAGCTGTTGGCACCGCAGCTGATGCCGCGTGCTCCCGACGCTTCTTCCCATTCAGCCAGAGAAAAAAAAGATGACTCCAACCATTGATTTACTTCGCAGCCACCGTTCCATTCGCCATTTCACCGATGAAAGTATTTCGGACGCACAGCGTGAGGCGATTATTGCTGCCGCTCAAGGGACATCAAGCTCAAGTTTTTTGCAGTGCACGACGATAATTCGTATTACCGATCAAAGTCTGCGTGAGTCCCTGGTGACCTTATCTGGAGGACAAAAGCACGTCGCACAGGCCGCTGAATTCTGGGTTTTTTGCGCTGATTTTAATCGCCATTTGCAGATTTGCCCCGATGCGCAACTGGGGTTGGCGGAGCAACTGTTGCTTGGCGTGGTTGATACGGCGATGATGGCGCAAAATGCGCTGACAGCGGCTGAATCGCTGGGACTTGGCGGTGTGTTCATTGGCGGTCTGCGCAACAATATTGAGCCGGTAACGGAATTACTGACGCTGCCGAAGCATGTTTTGCCACTGTTTGGCCTGTGTCTCGGCTGGCCTGCGGATAACCCGGACATCAAGCCCCGGCTGCCAGCAACACTGGTGGTGCATGAAAACCATTACCAGCCGCTCGATCAGGATGTTTTGTCGCAATATGACGAACAGCTTGCGCAGTACTATCTGACCCGTGGTAGCAACACGCGTCGCGATACCTGGAGCGATCATATTCGCCGCACCATCATTAAAGAAAGCCGTCCCTTTATCCTGGAATATTTACATAAACAGGGATGGGCGACGCGCTAAAGCGTTTAACCCAGTGTATGATACGCCAGCTTTTACCAGGTCTTTTAGAGAGGTGCAGGGTGAAAATTGCCATTTTATCCCGGGATGGAACGCTCTATTCTTGCAAACGCCTGCGTGAAGCGGCGATGCAACGCGGTCACCTGGTTGAAGTTATCGATCCTCTTTCTTGTTATATGAACATTAGCCCGGCAGCGTCTTCTATCCATTATAAAGGCCGCCAGCTTCCCCATTTTGACGCGGTCATTCCAAGAATTGGCTCAGCCATTACCTTCTACGGTACGGCGGCATTACGCCAGTTTGAGATGCTGGGTAGCTATCCGCTGAATGAGTCAGTAGCGATTACCCGCGCACGCGATAAGCTGCGTTCGTTACAACTGTTGGCGCGACAGGGAATTGACCTGCCCATTACCGGAATAGCCCACTCGCCGGACGATACCAGCGATATGATTGATATGGTCGGCGGTGCACCGCTGGTGGTGAAACTGGTGGAGGGGACTCAAGGAATCGGTGTGGTATTGGCCGAAACGCGCCAGGCCGCAGAGAGCGTAGTGGATGCATTTCGTGGTCTGAATGCCCATATTCTGGTCCAGGAATATATCGAAGAGGCGAAGGGGCGAGATATTCGCTGTTTTGTGGTGGGAGACGAGGTGGTGGCCGCCATTGAGCGCCGGGCGAAAGAGGGCGATTTTCGTTCTAACTTGCATCGCGGCGGGGTCGCCACTATTGCCAATATCACGCTGCAGGAAAGGGACATTGCGCTTAAAGCTGCCCGCACGATGGGGCTTGATGTTGCTGGCGTCGATATCCTGCGTGCAGAACGCGGACCGCTGGTTATGGAGGTCAACGCTTCTCCAGGGCTGGAGGGCGTGGAAAAAACCACAGGGATAGATATTGCTGCGCGAATGATCCAGTGGATCGAGCGTCATGCTACTCCTGAATTTTGTCTTAAAATCGGCGGCTAAACGCAATATCGATAGCGATCGTGGTATGACACGGTCTTTTTGCGTAAGCTGTGCCGGTAATTTTTTCATCAATAGAGGTCGCACATTATTATGACATCACTGGTCGTTCCCACTCTGGATACGTTGCGTCAATGGCTCGACGACCTGGGCATGAGTTTTTTTGAATGTGATACCTGTCAGGCGCTGCATTTACCGCACATGCAGAACTTCGATGGCATTTTTGATGCAAAAATTGATCTGGTGGATAACGTCATTCTATTTTCCGCGATGGCGGAAGTCAGACCTTCAGCGCTGCTGCCGCTGGCCGCCGATCTGTCCGCAATCAATGCCAGCTCGCTGACGGTAAAGGCCTTTCTGGATATGCAGGATGATAATCTGCCAAAGCTGGTGGTTTGTCAGTCGTTATCCGTTATGCCGGGTGTGACGTTTGAACAGTTTGAATGTTTTGTGCGTCAGAGCGAAGAACAGATATCGATGGTGATCCTTGAAGCCGGGGCACATCAGTTGTTGTTTAATGCCGAAGAAGACGGGCAAAACGGCAATGCAGAGGTGCATTTCCTCCATTAATCGTTCCTGATTTTGGGTATCTATAGCGTAGCCGCTGCCAGAGCGGTTGCGTATTTCACGTTTTTATTCTGCATTTAACCTTTTCTTAAAGAATTATTCACTTCGATTCAGTCTCTATCGCTTTACGTCATAGACAAAACCTGCATAAAAAATTGATAAAAGACGTTTTTTTATCTGGGCTATATCCTCGAATCCTGGCTAAAGTTATTCTTGCAAGGCTTATAAACGTCACCGTTCAATGTGTCCACTATGAGCTATCTGTGGCTGTATGCATGTTGAATGAGTCAGCGGATATCAGCGAGCAATAGCGGCGGGGAGAGAGACCTCTCTTTCATTGGTGCCGAATGAAATAATATGCACGTTTCTTGCATATCATTAGAGTGTGACTTTTTTGTTCGTTTGTTAACGAACTTTCAGAAGGAAAGAGATTATGACCGCCTTAAATAAAAAATGGTTATCAGGCCTGGTTGCGGGTGCTCTGATGGCCATCTCTGCCGGCACGCTCGCTGCTGAACAAAAAACGCTGCATATTTATAACTGGTCTGATTATATTGCCCCGGATACAGTGGCTAATTTTGAAAAAGAGACCGGAATTAAAGTTATCTATGACGTATTTGATTCCAATGAAGTCCTGGAAGGTAAGCTCATGGCAGGCAGCACCGGTTTTGACCTTGTTGTCCCGTCAGCCAGTTTCCTCGAACGGCAACTGACCGCGGGCGTTTTTCAGCCCCTGGATAAGAGCAAACTGCCAGGCTGGAAAAACCTCGATCCTGAACTGCTGAAACTGGTGGGTAAACACGATCCAGACAATAAGTTTGCTATGCCGTATATGTGGGCAACCACCGGTATTGGCTACAACGTGGATAAAGTTAAAGCGGTGCTGGGTGCGGATGCCCCGGTTAACAGCTGGGATTTGATCCTCAAACCGGAGAATCTGGAAAAACTCAAAAGCTGCGGTGTCTCTTTCCTCGATGCGCCTGAAGAAGTGTTTGCCACTGTGCTGAACTATTTGGGTAAAGATCCAAACAGTACCAAAGCGGATGATTACACCGGGCCGGCAACCGATTTGCTGTTGAAACTGCGTCCGAATATCCGTTATTTCCACTCCTCGCAATACATTAACGATCTGGCAAATGGTGATACCTGTGTCGCGATTGGCTGGGCAGGGGATGTATGGCAGGCCGCAAACCGTGCGAAAGAAGCGAAAAATGGCGTCAATATCTCCTTCTCGATTCCCAAAGAGGGGGCGATGGCGTTCTTTGATGTGTTCGCGATGCCTGCAGATGCGAAAAACAAAGACGAAGCCTATCAGTTCCTCAATTACCTGCTGCGCCCTGATGTGATTGCGCATATTTCCGACCACGTGTTCTATGCCAATGCCAACAAAGAAGCGACAGCACTGGTCAGCCAGGAAGTTCGCGACAATCCTGGTATTTACCCGCCTGCGGATGTCCGCGCCAAGCTGTTCACGCTGAAAGTTCAGGATCCGAAGATTGATCGTGTCCGTACTCGCGCCTGGACGAAGGTAAAAAGCGGGAAATAACCTGATGTACGGGACGTGACCCGGCAGGATTTACGCCTGCCGGGCAGTGCCGATCCCGGACACACAAAACCCGGCAATACGCACCAGTAAGGTGCGTTATTTGCACTGTTTCTTTATTTATGCCGGAGAGCACTTGAGTGAATGATGCAACCCCACGCCCACAAGCGAAAATCCGCAAGGCGCTGACCCCGCTGCTTGAAATTCGCAACCTGACGAAGTCATTTGACGGTCAGCACGCCGTCGATGACGTCAATCTCACTATCTACAAAGGCGAAATATTTGCCCTGCTGGGTGCGTCCGGTTGTGGTAAATCAACCCTGTTGCGCATGCTGGCGGGGTTTGAGCTGCCGACTACCGGGCAAATCATGCTGGACGGTGTCGATCTGGCGCATGTCCCACCTTATCTGCGCCCAATTAATATGATGTTTCAGTCCTACGCTCTGTTTCCACATATGACGGTGGAACAGAATATTGCCTTTGGACTCAAGCAGGACAAGCTGCCGAAAGCAGAAATCGCTAGCCGGGTGAATGAGATGCTCGGGCTGGTGCACATGCAGGAGTTCGCCAAACGTAAGCCACATCAGCTTTCAGGCGGTCAGCGTCAACGCGTGGCACTGGCGCGTAGCCTGGCGAAACGCCCGAAGCTGCTGCTGCTGGATGAACCGATGGGCGCTTTGGATAAAAAACTGCGTGACCGCATGCAGCTGGAAGTGGTTGATATTCTTGAGCGTGTAGGGGTGACCTGCGTGATGGTGACGCACGACCAGGAAGAAGCCATGACCATGGCAGGGCGCATTGCAATCATGAACCGCGGCAAATTTGTGCAGATCGGCGAGCCGGAAGAGATCTACGAGCATCCGACCACGCGCTACAGCGCAGAGTTTATCGGTTCGGTAAACGTTTTTGAGGGGCTACTGAAAGAACGTCAGGAAGATGGTTTGATTATAGAGTCTCCAGGTCTGGTGCATCCGCTGAAAGTGGACGCAGATGCTTCTGTTGTCGATAACGTCCCGGTGTATGTCGCGCTTCGTCCGGAAAAAATCATGCTCTGTGATGCCCCTCCGCCGGATGGCTATAACTTTGCGGTGGGTGAGGTGGTGCACATTGCCTACCTGGGCGATTTGTCGGTGTACCACGTGCGTTTAAAAAGCGGCCAGATGTTGAGTGCCCAGCTGCAAAACGAACATCGCTATCGCAAGGGGCTACCGACCTGGGGTGACGAGGTACGTTTGTGTTGGGATGCGGACAGCTGTGTGGTGTTGACGGTTTAAGGAGCGAAGATGAGTACACTTGAACCTCCGGCAGGTGCCGAAAAAGCGAGCCGTTTCACGCTGTATATGTCGCAGTTGCAAATGAAACATGGTCGCAAGCTGGTGATCGCGTTGCCGTATGTGTGGCTGGTTCTCCTGTTTTTATTGCCGTTTCTGATTGTCTTCAAGATAAGCCTGTCAGAAATGGCACGGGCGATACCGCCGTACACTGACCTTGTGGCATGGGCCGATGGTCAGCTATCTATTACGCTCAATTTAGGTAACTTCCTGCAGTTGACGGACGACCCGCTCTATTTCGATGCTTACCTGCAGTCTTTGCAGGTAGCGGGGATTTCGACGATCTGCTGTCTGTTGTTGGGGTACCCACTGGCGTGGGCGGTGGCACACAGCAAGCCTTCTACACGCAATATTTTGCTGTTACTGGTGATCCTGCCTTCCTGGACCTCTTTCTTGATTCGCGTCTATGCCTGGATGGGGATCCTGAAAAATAACGGGGTGCTGAACAATTTCCTGATGTGGCTGGGGGTTATCGATCAGCCATTGACGATCCTGCATACCAACCTGGCGGTTTATATCGGTATTGTTTATGCCTATTTGCCCTTTATGGTGCTGCCGATTTATACCGCACTGACGCGCATTGACTATTCGCTGGTGGAAGCGGCGTTGGATTTAGGCGCACGGCCGTTGAAAACCTTTTTTAGCGTGATTGTGCCGTTGACCAAAGGCGGGATTATCGCTGGCTCAATGCTGGTGTTTATCCCGGCGGTAGGGGAATTTGTTATTCCGGAACTGCTTGGGGGGCCGGACAGCATTATGATCGGCCGTGTGCTATGGCAGGAGTTTTTCAATAACCGCGACTGGCCGGTAGCGTCTGCGGTTGCCATCATTATGTTGCTGTTACTGATTGTGCCAATCATGTGGTTCCATAAGTATCAGCAGAAAAGCGTGGGGGAACACGGATGAATAACTTGCCGGTCGTCCGCTCGCCGTGGCGGATCTTTATCCTGGTTGTGGGGTTTACTTTCCTGTACGCCCCCATGCTGATGTTAGTTATCTATTCGTTTAACAGCTCTAAGCTGGTGACGGTGTGGGCGGGTTGGTCAACACGCTGGTACGGTGAACTTTTCCACGATACTGCAATGATGAGTGCCGTCGGCATGAGTTTAACGATTGCTGCCTGTGCTGCGACGATGGCGGCGATCCTTGGCACCATCGCCGCTGTGGTGATGGTGCGCTTTGGTCGTTTTCGTGGTTCGAATGGTTTCGCCTTTATGATCACCGCGCCGCTGGTCATGCCGGATGTCATTACCGGTTTGTCGCTGCTGCTGCTGTTTGTGGCGTTGGCTCATGCCATCGGCTGGCCGGCGGATCGCGGTATGTTGACCATCTGGCTGGCGCACGTCACCTTCTGTACGGCGTACGTAGCGGTGGTGATTTCCTCGCGTTTGCGCGAACTGGATCACTCCATTGAGGAAGCGGCGATGGATCTCGGCGCGACGCCGCTGAAGGTCTTTTTCGTCATTACGCTGCCGATGATTATGCCGGCGGTCATTTCCGGTTGGTTACTGGCCTTTACGCTATCGCTGGATGATTTGGTTATCGCCAGCTTTGTCTCTGGTCCTGGAGCCACAACGTTACCGATGCTGGTGTTCTCCAGCGTACGTATGGGGGTTAACCCAGAGATCAACGCACTGGCGACGCTGATCCTTGGCGTGGTAGGAATTATCGGATTTATGGCGTGGTATCTGATGGCGCGAACAGAAAAACAACGGATACGCGATATCCAACGTGCAAGACGCGGCTGAAAAAACTAAAATCTGCCAATCTGTCTATACGGCGCAGCTGTGGTGGTTGCGCCGTTTTCATGGAAGACGACGCGTTGGGATTTTTTAAGAAATCATCCACATCACATGCTCGCTTAAACGTCCCTGCTTTTGTGCAGGTGGCGGCGCTGGCTATCATCATGATCCGCTGTCTCGATCTGTTGATGATTTTTAATACGCTTGGGTTTCGTGGAACCAGTGAGTTTATTCATCGCAGTGTGCAGACCTGGAATTTGACGCTGGTATTTCTTGGCAGTCTGGTGCTGCTATTTATCGAAATTTACTGCGCATTTTCGCTGGTCAAAGGACGGAACTGGGCCCGCTGGATCTATCTGCTGACCCAGATTATCGCCAGCGTCTATCTGTGGGCGGCTTCGCTGGGCTACGGATATCCGGAACTGTTCAGTATTGCGGGGGAGTCCAGACGTGAAATTCTGCATACGCTGGTGATGCAAAAATTGCCGGATATGCTGGTGTTGCTACTGCTGTTTATTCCTGCGTCCAGCAGGCGGTTCTTCCGCTTGCAATAACGTGTATAATTCTGGCCCCCGGTTAATTTGTAGGTTTTTGTATGCAGTGCGCACTTTATGACGCTGAACGCTGTCGCTCCTGTCAGTGGATAGCACAGCCTGTCGCCGATCAACTCTTCGCCAAAACAGCCGATCTGCAAAATCTGCTGGCCGATTATCCAGTCGGTGAATGGTGCGCGCCAGTCAGCGGCCCGGAAAGCGCTTTTCGTAATAAAGCTAAAATGGTGGTTAGCGGCAGCGTGGAGAAACCGCTATTGGGAATGCTGCATCGTGACGGTACGCCTGAGGATTTGTGCGACTGCCCGCTTTATCCTGAGTCTTTTGCGCCCGTATTTGCCGCACTCAAACCGTTTATCGCCCGCGCGGGGCTGACGCCCTATAACGTGGCGCGTAAACGTGGAGAACTGAAATATCTGCTGTTAACGGAAAGCCAATTTGATGGCGGTATGATGCTGCGTTTTGTCCTGCGTTCCGACGCGAAACTGGCACAGCTGCGTACGGCGCTACCGTGGCTGCAGGCACAGTTACCGCAGCTAAAAGTCATTAGCGTCAATATCCAGCCTGTGCATATGGCGATTATGGAAGGGGAGACAGAAATCTTCCTGACCGAACAGCAGGCACTGGCCGAACGTTTTAACGACGTACCGCTGTGGATCCGTCCGCAGAGCTTCTTCCAGACCAATCCGCTCGTGGCGGGGCAGCTATATGCCACGGCGCGCGACTGGGTGCGTCAGCTACCTGTTAATCACATGTGGGATCTGTTTTGCGGTGTTGGGGGGTTTGGGCTGCACTGCGCCACGCCGCAGATGAAACTGACGGGGATTGAAATCGCGCCAGAAGCGATTACCTGCGCGAAACAGTCGGCACAGGAGCTTGGGTTACAGAATCTGCATTTTCAGGCGCTGGACTCAACTCAGTTTGCTACCGCTCAGGGCGAAGTACCGGACCTGGTGCTGGTGAATCCACCGCGTCGGGGAATTGGCAAACCGCTGTGTGATTTTCTTTCTCACATGGCACCGCGTTTTATCGTTTATTCCAGCTGTAATGCGCAAACCATGGCGAAGGATATTCGTGAATTGCCAGGGTATCGCATTGAGCGCGTTCAGCTTTTCGATATGTTTCCGCACACTGCACACTACGAAGTGTTGACGCTGCTTAGTCGGCGATAAATGGCATGCCTGATGGCGCTTTGCTTATCAGGCCTACAGGTTATTCGTCATTCGTAGGCCGGATAAGGTGCTTGCACCGCATCCGGCAAATGCAATATGCGAAAAAAAAAGCCCGTACTTGCGTACGAGCTCTTCTTAAAATATGGCGGTGAGGCGGGTGTTAACGCTGCTCAGCCGACAATAACTGACTTGCCTGATGGCGCTTCGCTTATCAGGCCTACAGGTTGTTCGTCATTCGTAGGCCGGATAAGGTGCTTGCACCGCATCCGGCAAATGCAATATGCGAAAAAAAAGCCCGTACTTGCGTACGAGCTCTTCTTCAAATATGGCGGTGAGGCGGGGATTCGAACCCCGGATACGTTGCCGTATACACACTTTCCAGGCGTGCTCCTTCAGCCACTCGGACACCTCACCATATTGTATTGCTGCCTGACCGCTTGGGGGGCAACGGGGCGCTACTATAGGGAGTTGCGCTAAAACGGTCAAGCAGAATTTACGTGTTCACTCTCGTTTGGTTACGCAATGTACATATTCCTCCGCCCGGGCAGGCACGGAGGATAAGATCAGCGCTGAGAGTCCAGTTTTTCACCGTTGGTGACGACTTCCTGGGCTTTGCTGTAACTCTCAATCAGCAACTGATAAGCAGGGAAGACCTTGGTATACACTTCCGCCCATTCAGCGGCGTCTTCACGGTTCCATGTCCCCTGAATTTCAGACGCGACGGCGGCGGTATCCATCGGGACTACGCCTGCCTGAACGACACGAGCCAGGGTGATTTCCTGCGCCATTTTGCTGTAAGTACCGGAAGCGTCGATCACTGCGAAAACTTTGTAGCCTTCCGCAACCGCGCTGATGGCCGGGAAAGCCATGCATACGCTGGTGATGGTACCGGCGATGATCAGCGTCTTACGACCGGTCGCTTTCACGGCTTTCACGAAGTCTTCGTTATCCCAGGCGTTGATTTCACCTTTACGCGCCACGTATTGGGCATGTGGCGCATTAGCGTGGATCTCTGGGATCAACGGACCGTTAGGCCCCTGCGGTACAGATGCCGTAGTAATCACCGGCATCTTCGCCTGGGAGGCCATTTTAGCCAGCGCGGCAGCACGCGCACGCAGTTCTGGCATGGGCATATCGCCGACGGTCTGGAAAAGTCCGCTCTGGTGATCGATAAGCAGCATAACGGAATCATTTACATCGATGACCGGACGTGAACCATTAAAGTTTGCAGGGCTGGACATAGTATTCTCCTTTGATTCAGATTTGGCCAAAGCGGCCGGAGTTAAAATCGCGTACTGCTTCTGCGATTTCTTGTTTCGTGTTCATGACAAATGGACCGTAACCCACAACCGGCTCGTTCAACGGTTCGCCGGACAGCAGCAGCACGCAGGCGTCGCTGGTGGCTTCAATGTGTAGCGTTTTCCCCTGCTGGCCGAGCACCACCAGTTGCGCTTCGCTGGCAGGCGTGGTGCCGTTTACGGTGATATTCCCTTTCAGTACCACCAGTGCAGTGCTCCATCCTTCCGGCTGGGACAACGTGAACTGATGATTACGCTGCAGACGCATATCCCAGACATTCAGCGGCGAGAAGGTATGTGCCGGACCTTTTGTTTCCTGATAGCTGCCCGCAATGACACGGAGAGTGCCGGCGTCATCTGGCAGCGCGACAGTAGGGATAACATCACTACTAATGCCCTGATATCCTGGTACGGCCATTTTGTCTTTTGCCGGCAGATTGACCCACAGCTGCACCATTTCCAGCTCGCCGCCCTGACGGGTAAATTCAGGCGAATGGAACTCTTCGTGCAATATCCCTGCGCCCGCGGTCATCCACTGCACGTCGCCGGGGCCGATAATGCCGCCGCGACCGGTTGAATCACGATGCTCAACTTCACCGCTGTACACGATGGTCACCGTTTCGAAACCACGGTGAGGGTGTTCGCCCACGCCACGTTTTTCATTACCTGGGGTGAAGGTATGTGGCCCGGCGTAATCCAGCAGCAGGAACGGACTTAACTGTTCAGCATGAGACTGGTAAGAGAACATCGAGCGAACCGGGAATCCATCGCCAACCCAGTGTGGGCGAGGTGCGGTGTAGACGCCTGTTACTTGTTTCATATGTGTCTCCTCAGTGGCGTTATCTTGATGTGAATAAGCTTATATTCATGACAGAGAACTGAGTAGTAGCTAAAATAGCTTTCACAGTCTCATAAATAGGACAATAAGATGACTAAGCCGGATCTCAATGATTTCGCGTGGTTTGTTCACGTAGTTGAAGAAGGAGGATTCGCTGCGGCCGGTCGGGCGCTCGATGAACCGAAATCAAAACTGAGCCGCCGAATTGCACAACTGGAGGAGAGGCTGGGGGTGCGATTGATTCAGCGAACCACCCGGCAGTTTAATGTTACTGAAGTTGGACAAACGTTCTATGAACACTGTAAGGCTATGTTGGTGGAAGCGCAGGCAGCGCAGGATGCCATTGCGGCGTTGCAGGTAGAGCCGCGAGGTATTGTGAAGCTGACCTGTCCGGTCACTTTACTGCACGTACATGTCGGCTCCATGCTCGCCCGTTTTATGGCACGTTATCCCGATGTATCCGTACAGCTTGAGGCGACAAATCGTCGGGTTGACGTGGTCGGTGAAGGCCTTGATGTCGCGATTCGCGTCAGACCCCGTCCTTTTGAGGATAGCGATCTGGTAATGCGTGTACTTGCTGACAGGGGGCATCGCCTGTATGCCAGCCCGCGATTGATCGAGCGGATGGGCACTTTACATGCGCCAGCGGAGCTGACCAGATGGCCTGGTCTGAGCCTGGCCACGGGTAAGCATGTGCATCGCTGGGAATTATTTGGCCCACAGGGCGCACGTGCGGAAGTGCATTTCACACCGCGTATGATCACCACCGATATGCTGGCTTTACGCGAAGCGGCAGTGGCAGGTGTAGGGGTCGTTCAGCTTCCGCAATTGATGGTAAAAGAGCAAATAGTGGCGGGCGAGCTGGTGGCATTACTCGACGGTTGGGAACCAAAGCGAGAGATCATTCACGCGGTTTTTCCATCGCGCAGGGGGTTATTGCCGTCGGTTCGTGCACTGGTGGATTTCCTCACGGAAGAATATGCACGAATGATCGAGGATTAAATACGTAATATCAGTCCACAAAAAAGGCCGGTTAAACCGACCTTTTATTATCTGGACGCCATTTGGGCGTTAAAACAATCAGCGACTACGGAAGACAATGCGGCCTTTGCTCAGGTCGTACGGGGTTAGTTCAACAGTCACTTTGTCGCCCGTCAGGATGCGGATATAGTTTTTACGCATTTTACCGGAGATGTGTGCAGTAACCACGTGACCGTTTTCTAACTCTACGCGGAACATGGTATTAGGTAACGTATCGAGAACGGTACCCTGCATTTCAATATTGTCTTCTTTGGCCATCTAATCCTCTGGGGTATCACTACCGTAATTTGAACCGGCAAGATAATGCCGAAGTTCTTTTAATAAGTAAAGATTTGTGCGTTTAAAACGCAGTAAATCGGGTTTGGCGCATTACTCTAACCACACACAACAAAGCCGCACTAAAAGCGCAACGTGTAAGGGAACGATGAGATAAACGATAGGCGTTGCCTGACGCGAACTGTTCCTTAACGGCGGCGGGGTAATGGGCTAAACCGACTCTGCGGCACCAATTATAACACCCCGACAAAAAATGTGCCGAAAACATTCACTTCTGAGGCGAAAATAACGTCCTGGGCACCCAGAAGTGGCTCGGTAGGCGCTGCTGGCGTAGCCTGCTTAAATGTTCAAGGTAGTCCCTGCGCGGAGTCTCAATGGCTCCCAGCGACGCGGTATGGGTATTTAACACCTGGCAATCGATTAATTTTCCGCCCTGACGGATAAATTCAGCGCAAAAAACAAGCAGTGCGGTTTTGGAGGCATTTTCCTGGCGACTGAACATCGATTCACCGCAGAAAAGGGTACCTTGCGCAACGCCGTACATCCCGCCGACTAATTCATTTTGCCGCCATACTTCAATAGAGTGCGCGTGTCCAAGTTCATGCAGCCGATGATAGGCATCCACGACATCATGCGTTATCCAGGTGCCTTCTTCCCGGTCGTTTGCACATCCTTCAATGACCTGACCAAACGCGTAATTAAGTGTCACGCGATACGGTGAGTGTTTATGAAAGCGCTTCATGCTGCGACTTACGTGAAATTTGTCAGGCCAAAGAATGGCGCGTGGGTCGGGCGACCACCAGAGGATAGGGTCGCCAGGAGAAAACCACGGGAAAATACCGCGTTGGTAGGCCATTAGCAGGCGGGCAGGGCTGAGATCGCCCCCCAGCGCCAACAAACCATTAGGCTCGCGTAAAGCGCCTTCCGGTGAGGGGAAGGCGATAGAATGGCGGGACAGTTGCACCAGGCGCATGACAGCGAAACTCCACTACGCGAGTTGGATCGTTCAATAATAGCTTACAGACGTTGCTTAAACTGGTAATAACGCCCCTGCCTGGCTAACAGATCTGCGTGATTACCTTGCTCAATTATGCGTCCGTTGTCCATCACTATTATTTGATTAAATCGCGACAGTCCGCGCAGGCGATGTGTGACCATCAGGATGGTTTTATTGCGCATCACATCGTTAATCAATTCAAGCATTTGGCTTTCCGTTGTTGCATCCAGACCTTCAGTAGGTTCATCCAGAAGCATCAGCGGCGCATCGTGCAGCAAGGCTCGCGCGATAGCCAAACGGCGTAGCTCTCCGCCTGAAAGCTGACGACCGCCTTCACCCAACCAGGCATTGAGACCATCACCTTCAAGCAGTTTTTCCAGACCGACACGACACAGCATCTGGGATAGCGCTTCATCGCTGGCGTGTGGCGCAGCCAACAGCAGGTTATCGCGCAATGTCGCACTGAACAGATGCACTCGCTGTGGTACGACGCTGATGCATTGGCGCAATGCGGCTTCGTTCAGCGTTGAAATCGGACGATCGTTAATCAGGATTTCGCCGTGTTGTGGATCCCATGCACGGGTCAATAATTGCAGCAACGTTGATTTCCCACAGCCTGTCCGACCCAGAATCGCAATGTGTTCACCGGGTTTAGCGAGCAAAGAAAGGGTGTCCAGAGCTTTTTGTGTTTGCCCAGGATAGCTGAAAGACACCTCACGCAATGTCAGAGTAATCTGTTGCGAAACCGTAGATTCCGTATCCGGGAAGGTGACTTCCGGTTGCTGTTCTGTCAGTTCGGTAATACGTAGTGCTGAAGCAATCACCTGGCCGAGATGCTGAAATGCGCCGGTAACAGGGGCCAGCGCTTCGAAAGCGGCCAGCGCGCAGAACACAAACAACGCTATCAGTGCGCCTGGTTGAGTGTTTCCGCCTACGCCACCTGAAGCCATCCATAACATCATCACCACAGCCAGAGCGCCAATCAGCAGCATGACAGCCTGAGACAAGGCCGTTAATTCGGACTGACGACGCTGAGCTTCATGCCATTGCAGCTCGGTGGCTTCCATTTGTGTGCGGTAGCGTTCACTGGCGCCAAAAAGGGTCAGCTCCGCCTGACCCTGTAACCAGGAGGTCAACTGCTGACGGTATTGCCCGCGCAGATGCGTCAGGTTCTGCCCGGCGCTTTTACCCGCCTGGTAAAACAACGGAGGCAAGATAAACAGAGTCAGCAGCATAATACCGCCAAGGGTGATGGCGAGTGTGAGATCGAGAACGCTCAACCCTAGCGTGACTACCACAATAACGACAAACGCACCAACCAGCGGGGAAAGCACGCGTAAATAGAGATGATCGAGCGTGTCGACATCCGCCACAACGCGGTTGAGCAGTTCGCCCTGGCCGTATCGGGCGAGCCCGGCAGGGGAGAGCGGCAGCAATTTGCTGAAGGTGTAAATACGCAGATGCTGCAATACACGAAACGTCGCGTCGTGACTGACCAGTCGTTCGAAATAACGACCTGCGGTTCGGGTAATTGCCGCCCCGCGAACGCCAGCCGCCGGAAGCATGTAGTTAAAACTGTAAATCCCGGTGACACCGACGACGGCGGAAGCAGACAGGAACCAGCCTGAAAGCGTCAGTAAACCAATGCTTGCCAGTAATGTAACGATCGCCAGAACGATCCCCAGTGTTAACATCCATTTATGACGTTTATACAGCGTCAGATAGGGTAGCAAAGCGCGCATTTAGATGTCCTCCTGACGGTGAGCCAGTAATGTCGCAAAAGCCCCGTTGGCTGCGCTAAGTTGCGCGTAGGTACCTTGTTCGACAATCTGCCCATCCTGCATGACCCAGATTGCGTCCCAGTCGGCAAGATCTTCCAACTGGTGCGTAACCATCAGTGTGCTCTGGCGGCGCGATGCCGCATTCAATGCCTGCATCACACGTTGTTCGCTGTGAGCATCAAGACTGGCTGCGGGTTCGTCGAGCAGCAGTAACTGACACGGGTTGAGTAAGGCACGGGCAACGGCAACACGCTGCGCTTGCCCGACAGAAAGTCGACCTGCCTGGTCGCCCACTGGGGTATCCACACCCCGAGGAAGCAGCGGTAAAAACTCACTGACCCAGGCGCTATCGAGCGCGGCCTGTAACTGTTCTTCGCTGGCATCAGGGCATGCCAGCAGCACATTTTCGCGCAATGTAGCAGCCGGAAGCTGCGGGTTTTGCCCAACCCATGAGAGTTGTTTACGCCAGGCATCAGGCGACAAGTCACGAAGTTCAAAGCCATTAATACGCAATGAGCCCTGATACGAGAGAAAGCCTGACAGAACATTCAGCAGCGAGCTCTTACCGGAACCACTACGCCCAACCAGCACCGCGCGCTGGCCTGCGGGTAGGGAGAAGTTAAGCGGACCAGCCAGGATCTTGCCTTCGGGTGAGGTGATGATCAGATCTTCGGCTTCAATTGAAACCGCGTCTTTGGTCGCCAGCTCAATATCGCCACGCTCAGGATGCGCGAGCGGGGTTTCCATGAACGTTTTCAGACTGTCGGCAGCGCCTACCGCTTGCGCCTTGGCATGGTAAAACGTGCCCAGATCGCGCAGGGGCTGGAAAAATTCCGGTGCCAGAATCAGCGCCAGGAAACCAGCCGCCAGCGTGACGCCGGTTCCGTAGTGGCCGAAATCAAGCTCGCCGAGATAAGAAAAACCGAAGTACACGGCTACCAGGGCAATAGAGAGCGAAGTGAAAAACTCCAGCACGCCCGAAGACAGGAATGCCAGACGAAGCACTTCCATCGTACGCTGACGGAAATCCTGCGATGCAGCCCGGATGCTTTCCGTCTCCGCTTTGCCGCGACCAAAAATTCTCAGTGTTTCCATGCCGCGCAAGCGATCGAGGAAATGACCGCTGAGTCGGGCAAGTGCCTGAAAGTTACGCCGGTTGGCATCGGCAGCGCCCATACCGACCATCGCCATAAACAGAGGGATCAGTGGTGCGGTTCCCAGCAGGATAAGGGCTGCAACCCAGTTTGACGGGAAAACGGCAGCCACAATCAATAGCGGGACGCATACCGCAAGCGCCATTTGCGGCAAATAACGCGCATAGTAGTCATGCATATCGTCAATCTGTTCCAGAATCAGCGTGGCCCAGCTTCCGGCAGGCTTCCCCTGTATCCATGCTGGCCCCGCCTGTTGCAGACGATCCAGAACCTGGCGACGAATCTCAAAACGAATATGTTGGCCCGCATGAAACCCTATTCGCTCACGTAACCAGACAACCCACGCCCGCAGGATAAAAATCAAGACCAGCACGACGAAAGGGAACAGCAGCGCTTCACGGGGGATATTTTCCATGATCATGTGCTGCAGAATCCGAGCCATGAGCCAGGCCTGAGCGACAATTAACAGGCCACTCACGAACCCCAACAGGCGTGAAATATTCAGCCAGCGTTGAGAAATGACACTTTGCTGTTTTAACCAGCGGGTAAGCTCTTTTTGACGGGTTTTATTCATTGCACGCTTAGCAGGTGAGTTATTGGAATTTTTGGGCAGGACAATGTTACAACGGGGCAAAAATAAAGGCGACTTATAGTCGCCTTTTTTACTTTTGTTACTGATTTGTAAAAGCTATTTGCAGGCGTCCGCCAGACCGTCGAGATAACGTTCTGCGTCCAGGGCGGCCATACAACCTGTACCCGCTGAGGTAATCGCCTGACGATAAATATGGTCCATCACGTCGCCGGCAGCGAACACACCAGGAATGCTGGTTTGTGTCGCATTGCCGTGAATACCGGACTGAACTTTGATATAGCCGTTTTCCAGTTCAAGTTGACCATCGAAAATAGCCGTGTTCGGGCTGTGGCCGATGGCGATAAACAATCCGGCGACGTCAAGAGATTCAACGTTGTCAGTATTTTGTGTATCGCGCAGACGCAATCCGGTTACACCCATTTGATCGCCAGTCACTTCTTCCAGTGTGCGGTGCGTGTGCAGCACGATGTTGCCGTTTTCAACTTTATCCATCAAACGTTTGATGAGGATTTTCTCGGCACGGAAACTGTCGCGGCGGTGAATCAAGTGAACTTCGGAGGCGATATTCGCCAGGTATAACGCTTCTTCCACCGCGGTATTGCCGCCGCCGATCACCGCAACTTTTTGGTTACGATAGAAGAAACCGTCGCAGGTTGCGCAGGCGGAAACCCCGCGGCCTTTAAAGGCTTCTTCTGAAGGTAAGCCCAGATAGCGTGCTGAAGCACCAGTGGCGATGATCAGTGCGTCACAGGTGTACTCGCCGCTGTCTCCGGTGAGACGGAAAGGGCGGTTTTGTAGATCTACCTTGCTGATGTGATCGAAGATGATCTCCGTTTCAAATTTCGTTGCGTGCTCGTGCATGCGTTCCATCAGCAGCGGGCCAGTGAGATCGTTTGGATCGCCAGGCCAGTTCTCCACTTCTGTTGTGGTGGTCAGCTGACCGCCTTTTTCCATACCGGTAATCAGCACCGGCTGCAGGTTTGCGCGCGCAGCATAGACGGCAGCGGTATAGCCCGCAGGGCCTGAACCCAGAATAAGAAGTTTACTGTGTTTGGTCGTGCCCATGAGATCCCCATAGTTGTTGGTAGGCAATGGGCAGGATTGTAGGGAATTTGCAGACGTAAAAAAAGAGTATGGCGATTTTGTTAACAATATGTGTAATAGCGGAAACCGATGATGGGCAAAATTGAGGGTAATGCGCTTCCCTAATTTATTCGAGTTGGGGGGCCGCGTGAAGCCAACGCACCGGCGACGTGAACTATGACGGGGATATAATGATTTCTACTTAAAATCGGTCAGTTATAAGGTGATAAAATGACGATTTTCCATCACTCCCAATGAATAACTGGCATGTTGTACTAAAAATCGATGTTTTGCTTTGACAATCACCTGCTGTTTTGCGAAAACATTCAAGGAAGAAAAAAACTGTGTCATGTATATGCTGCATAATCATGCATGTAGATACCATGTTTACCGGGTTAGTGAAATCTACGCATGGTGTGGACAGATGCCATTCGTGATGTCGATAGCCGCCGACAGGCAACGGTCTTCTCACCATAAACCCAGGCATTGCGCACCGTAAATCCCTCTGGGTTGCGGTTTATTGTGATGGGTAGCGACTCTGAACAGTGATGTTAGTAGAGTCAGGCAGGAGTAGGGAAGGAATACAGAGAGACAATAATAATGGTAGATAGTAAGAAGCGCCCTGGCAAAGATCTCGACCGTATCGATCGTAACATTCTTAATGAGCTGCAAAAGGATGGGCGTATTTCTAACGTCGAGCTTTCTAAACGTGTGGGACTTTCACCAACGCCCTGCCTTGAGCGTGTGCGTCGGTTGGAAAGACAGGGTTTTATTCAGGGCTATACAGCGCTGTTGAACCCGCATTATCTGGATGCATCACTTCTGGTTTTTGTTGAGATTACTCTGAATCGTGGCGCCCCGGATGTGTTTGAACAATTCAACTCTGCAGTACAAAAACTTGAAGAAATTCAAGAGTGTCATTTAGTTTCCGGTGATTTCGACTATTTGCTGAAAACACGCGTACCGGATATGTCGGCATACCGTAAGCTGTTGGGGGAAACCCTGCTGCGTCTGCCTGGCGTGAATGACACACGTACTTACGTGGTAATGGAAGAAGTCAAACAGAGCAATCGTCTGGTAATTAAGACGCGCTAACACGGAACAGGTGCAAAATCGACGCAGTTTGATTACACTCCTGTTAATCCATACAGCAACAGTGCCGGGGTAACCCGGTGCTGTTGTCCGTTTTAGCATCGGGCAGGAAAAGCCTGAAACCTGGAGAGCCGTTTTTGAGCCAGGAATACACTGAAGACAAAGACGTCACATTGACGAAGTTAAGCAGCGGGCGCCGACTTCTGGAAGCGTTGCTGATTCTTATTGCCCTTTTTGCCGTCTGGTTGATGGCTGCCTTACTCAGCTTTAACCCTTCGGACCCTAGTTGGTCGCAAACCGCATGGCACGAACCTATCCATAATCTGGGAGGAATACCCGGAGCATGGCTGGCGGATACGCTGTTCTTCATTTTTGGTGTCATGGCTTACACTATCCCCGTGATAATCGTCGGCGGCTGCTGGTTTGCCTGGCGACATCAGGCCAGCGACGAATACGTCGATTACTTCGCCGTATCGCTGCGTATTATTGGCGTTTTGGCGCTGATTCTCACATCTTGCGGGCTTGCCGCAATCAATGCCGATGACATCTGGTATTTTGCCTCTGGCGGGGTTATTGGCAGCCTGCTCAGTACTACGCTGCAACCCCTGCTGCACAGCAGTGGCGGTACGCTTGCGCTGTTATGTATCTGGGCCGCGGGTTTAACGCTGTTTACTGGCTGGTCATGGGTGAGCATTGCCGAGAAACTGGGTGGCTGGTTACTGAATATCCTGACATTTGCCAGCAATCGTACTCGTCGCGATGATACCTGGGTCGATGACGAAGAATATGAAGATGATGAAGAGTCTGTCGACGCCGTTGATGGCACCCCACATGGATCTCGACGGGCACGTATTCTGCGCGGAGCGTTAGCGCGCCGTAAACGTCTGGCAGAGAAGTTCACCAATCCACTTGGACGTCACACTGATGCCGCGCTGTTCTCCGGCAAGCGCATGGATGATGAGGATGAAATTGAATACAGCGCGCGTGGCGTTGTAGCCGATCCTGACGATGTGTTGTTTTCTGGCAACCGTGCCACATTACCTGAATATGATGAATTCGACCCGCTATTAAACGGCCATTCAGTGACTGAGCCGGTCACCGCCGCAGCGGTCGCCACTGCCACTGCGGCAACTCAGGCCTGGAGTGCGCCAGTCGACCCGCTGTTGCAAAATGCGCCAGTACCGGGAACCGTTTCAGAGCAACCCACTCCCGCGGTGGCATGGCAATCCGCACCGGCTCCGCAAACCGGTGAAGCGGTTATCGCACCAGCGCCGGAAGGTTACCCTCAGCCCGTTCAGTACGCGCAGCCTCCGGTTCAGCCTTATGAACCCTGGCAGCAACCTGCCCCGGTTGAACCGCAGATGCCTTATTCTGTACCGCCAGTTGCCGAAGCTGGCTATGAACAGCCGACGATGCCGCAACCGGCAATGCCGTGGCAAGCACCTGAGTCGGTGGTGGAACACGCCTGGCAACCAGAACCGGTTTACCAGCAGAATGCGCCGCTTGAACCGCAGCCTGTCTATCAGCAAGACTCCGTGCAGCAACAACACGTGGTTCATCAGCAGCCGGTGGTGGAACAGTCGCCGGTTGCCGAGCCTGAACCTGTCGTTGAAGAGGTGAAGCCTGCGCGTCCACCTCTCTACTATTTTGAAGAAGTGGAAGAAAAACGTGCGCGTGAGCGTGAACAGCTAGCTGCCTGGTATCAACCGATTCCAGAACCCGCACAAGAGCCTGAGCGGGTGAAATCCGCTGCACCGTCTATGCCAACAGCATCCATACCTCCCGTTGAGTCTGTGGCTGCTGCAGCGCCGCTGGCTGCTGGGGTGAAAAACGCTGCATTGGGTGCCGGTGCAGCCGTTGCCGCACCGGTATTTAGTCTTGCTGGGAGCGGTGCGCCGCGTCCGCAGGTGAAAGAGGGAATTGGCCCGCAACTGCCGCGCCCTAATCGTGTGCGTGTCCCGACACGCCGAGAGTTGGCTTCATATGGCATTAAGTTGCCGTCACAACGTATGGCGGAAGAGAAAGCGCGCGAAGAGCAGCTTGATACGGATGCGCAATACAGTGACGATGAAATTGATGCCATGCAGCAGGATGAACTGGCGCGTCAGTTTGCCCAGTCGCAGCAGCACCGCTATGGCGAAGAGTATCAGGATGACACAGCGCATGCTGATGACGAAGATTCAGCCGCAGAAGCGGAACTGGCGCGTCAGTTCGCTTCTTCTCAACAGCAACGTTATTCCGGCGCACAGCCTGCCGGGGCAAATCCATTCTCGCTTGATGATTTTGAATTCTCACCAATGAAAGCGTTAGTGGATGAGGGGCCGCATGAGCCGCTGTTTACCCCCAGCGTGATGCCGGAACCTGCGCCACAGTATCAACAGCCTGTCGCACCGCAGCAGCATTACCAGCAGCCGCCGCAGCCTGTCGCACCGCAGCAGCATTACCAGCCGCCGCCGCAGCCTGTCGCACCGCCGCAGCATTATCAGCAGCCATCGAAGCCTGTCGTACCGCAGCAGCAATATCAGCAGCCGCCGCAGCCTGTCGCACCGCAGCAGCAATATCAGCAGCCGCCGCAGCCTGTCGCACCGCCGCAGCATTATCAGCAGCCATCGCAGCCTGCCACACCGCCGCCGCAGGAAAGCCTGATCCATCCATTATTGATGCGTAATGGCGACAGCCGCCCTGTACAGCGTCCGACGACGCTGCTGCCATCACTGGATCTGCTCACCCCTCCACCGGCGGAAGTTGAGCCAATAGATACATTCGCGCTGGAGCAAATGGCGCGTCTGGTGGAAGCGCGTCTGGCCGATTTCCGTATTAAAGCCGATGTGGTGAACTACTCGCCCGGGCCGGTCATTACCCGTTTTGAGCTAAATCTGGCACCGGGTGTTAAAGCTGCGCGTATTTCTAACCTTTCCCGGGATCTGGCGCGCTCGCTTTCAACCGCGGCAGTTCGTGTAGTGGAGGTTATTCCAGGTAAGCCGTATGTCGGACTGGAGTTACCGAACAAAAAACGCCAGACCGTCTATCTGCGTGAAGTACTGGATAACGCAAAATTCCGTGATAATCCGTCACCGCTTACTGTCGTTCTCGGCAAGGACATTGCTGGTGAACCTGTGACTGCCGATTTGGCGAAGATGCCGCATCTGTTGGTGGCAGGTACCACGGGGTCAGGTAAATCTGTTGGGGTCAACGCCATGATCCTCAGCATGCTCTACAAAGCGCAGCCGGAAGATGTTCGCTTTATCATGATTGACCCGAAAATGCTGGAACTTTCAGTGTATGAAGGCATTCCGCATCTGCTGACCGAAGTTGTGACCGACATGAAAGATGCTGCCAACGCCTTGCGCTGGAGCGTCAATGAAATGGAACGTCGCTACAAGCTGATGTCGGCGCTGGGCGTGCGTAACCTTGCGGGCTATAACGAGAAGATTGCGGAAGCAGATCGTATGGGACGTCCAATCCCGGATCCGTACTGGAAACCAGGCGATAGCATGGATGTCACTCATCCGGTGCTGAAAAAAGAGCCGTATATTGTGGTTCTGGTTGATGAATTTGCTGATCTGATGATGACTGTCGGTAAAAAAGTGGAAGAACTGATTGCCCGTCTGGCGCAAAAAGCGCGTGCGGCAGGTATCCATCTGGTGCTGGCGACCCAGCGTCCGTCGGTTGACGTTATCACTGGGCTTATCAAAGCAAATATCCCGACGCGTATAGCGTTTACTGTGTCGAGTAAGATTGACTCACGTACCATTCTTGATCAGGGTGGTGCTGAATCCCTGTTGGGCATGGGTGATATGCTCTATTCTGCGCCAAACTCAACGATTCCGGTGCGTGTACATGGTGCTTTTGTGCGCGATGAGGAAGTTCATGCGGTCGTCCAGGACTGGAAAGCGCGTGGTCGTCCACAGTACGTTGAAGGCATCACCTCAGACACCGAGAGTGAAGGTGGTGGCGGTGGTTTTGACGGTGGGGAAGAGCTGGATCCGTTGTTCGATCAGGCGGTGAATTTTGTTACCCAGAAACGCAAAGCCTCCATCTCCGGCGTCCAGCGCCAGTTCCGCATTGGTTATAACCGTGCGGCGCGCATCATCGAACAGATGGAAGCGCAGGGAATTGTCAGTGAGCAGGGACATAATGGCAATCGTGAAGTGCTGGCTCCACCGCCCTTTGATTGATTGCAAAGTTAAGTAATTCAGTATTTTCTACTTTCCTCATGCTGATTTTTGGCCTGAAATGGATAGCAGAAGGAGCTCCCCGTTGGGAGTGACGTATTTTGAGGAATAACGATGAAAAGAATCGCAATCACCTGTGCATTACTATCGAGCTTTGTGGTGAGCAGCGTTTGGGCTGACGCCGCCAGCGACCTGAAAAGCCGTCTGGATAAAGTCAGCAGCTTCCACGCCAGTTTTACCCAGAAGGTAACGGATGGTAGCGGCGCAGCGGTGCAGGAAGGCCAGGGTGATTTATGGGTTAAACGTCCGAATCTGTTTAACTGGCATATGACACAGCCTGACGAAAGCATTCTGGTCTCAGATGGTAAAACACTGTGGTTTTTCAACCCGTTTGTTGAGCAGGCGACGGCGACCTGGCTGAAAGATGCCACGGGTAACACGCCGTTTATGCTGATTGCGCGTAACCAGTCCAGCGACTGGCAGCAGTACAATATTAAGCAAAACGGCGATGATTTTGTGCTGACGCCCAAAACCAGCAGCGGTAACCTGAAGCAGTTTACGATCAATGTTGGGCGGGACGGGACGATCCACCAGTTTAGCGCCGTTGAACAAGACGATCAGCGCAGCAGCTATCAGCTGAAATCGCAGCAGAACGGCGCTATTGAACCTTCCAAATTCACCTTTACCCCGCCGCAAGGTGTAACGGTTGACGATCAACGTAAGTAGAGGCGTGTGAGTGAGCAATCTGTCGCTCGACTTTTCTGATAATACTTTTCAGCCACTGGCCGCGCGTATGCGGCCAGAAAATTTAGCGCAGTATATCGGCCAGCAGCATTTGCTGGCTGCGGGTAAGCCCTTGCCGCGCGCCATCGAGGCCGGGCACCTGCACTCCATGATTTTATGGGGGCCGCCGGGGACGGGCAAAACCACGCTTGCCGAAGTTATTGCCCGTTACGCCAACGCCGATGTTGAACGCATTTCGGCGGTTACGTCTGGTGTAAAAGAAATTCGTGAAGCTATTGAGCGTGCGCGTCAGAACCGTAACGCTGGTCGGCGTACGATCCTGTTTGTGGACGAAGTTCACCGTTTTAATAAAAGCCAACAGGATGCGTTTTTACCGCATATTGAAGACGGTACCATCACGTTTATTGGCGCGACCACTGAAAACCCCTCGTTTGAGCTGAACTCGGCGCTGCTGTCGCGGGCGCGCGTTTACTTACTGAAATCGTTAACCACCGACGATATTGAACAGGTGCTGGACCAGGCGATGTCAGATAAAGCGCGGGGTTATGGCGGCCAGGACATCGTTTTGCCGAACGAAACGCGTCGGGCGATTGCTGAACTGGTAAACGGTGACGCGCGGCGGGCGTTAAATACGCTGGAAATGATGGCCGACATGGCCGAAGTGGATGACAGCGGAAAACGCGTTTTACACGCTACATTACTGACTGAGATTGCCGGTGAACGTAGCGCGCGTTTCGATAATAAAGGCGATCGTTTTTACGACCTGATATCAGCATTACATAAGTCGGTCCGCGGTAGTTCGCCGGATGCGGCGCTTTATTGGTATGCGCGTATCATCACCGCTGGCGGCGACCCGCTGTACGTTGCCCGTCGCTGTCTGGCGATTGCCTCTGAAGATGTGGGCAATGCCGATCCTCGCGCCATGCAGGTGGCAATTTCTGCATGGGATTGTTTTACCCGCGTGGGGCCAGCGGAAGGTGAGCGCGCGATTGCTCAGGCGATTGTCTATCTGGCCTGTGCGCCGAAAAGTAATGCGGTATACACCGCCTTTAAAGCCGCGCTGGCTGATGCCCGGGAACGTCCGGATTACGACGTGCCGGTCCACCTGCGCAACGCGCCGACGAAGCTGATGAAAGAGATGGGTTATGGCCAGGAATATCGCTACGCCCATGATGAGCCAAATGCCTACGCTGCCGGAGAAGAATACTTCCCGCAGGAAATGGCACAAACGCGCTATTATCGTCCCACAAACAGAGGTCTTGAAGGCAAGATTGGCGAAAAGCTCGCCTGGCTCGCCGGACAGGATCAAAATAGCCCTATAAAACGCTACCGTTAGTGTTATCGTTGCGGTAATGTTGTCTCTGTATCCCTGTGACCGCAGGCTGTGGTCACTTTCTCCTATTTTAATTCGATAAGCACAGGATAAGCATGCTCGATCCCAATCTGCTGCGTAATGAGCCAGACGCAGTCGCAGAAAAACTGGCAAGCCGGGGCTTTAAGCTGGATGTAGATAAGCTGCGCGCTCTTGAAGAGCGTCGTAAAGTTCTGCAGGTACAAACTGAAAACCTGCAGGCAGAGCGTAACTCTCGATCGAAATCCATCGGCCAGGCAAAAGCGCGCGGGGAAGATATCGAGTCTTTACGTCTGGAAGTGAACAAACTGGGCGAAGAGCTGGATGCCGCGAAAGCTGAACTTGATACCTTACAGGCCGAGATCCGCGACATTGCGCTGACCATTCCCAACCTGCCAGCGGACGAAGTTCCGGTGGGTAAAGATGAAAATGACAACGTCGAAGTCAGCCGCTGGGGTACACCACGCGAGTTCGATTTCGAAGTGCGCGATCACGTTACTCTGGGTGAAATGCACACGGGGCTTGATTTCGCCGCGGCGGTTAAGCTGACCGGCTCTCGTTTCGTTGTTATGAAAGGGCAGATTGCGCGTATGCACCGTGCGCTGTCTCAGTTCATGCTGGATCTGCACACTGAACAGCATGGTTACAGCGAAAACTACGTTCCGTATCTGGTTAACCATGACACGCTGTACGGCACAGGCCAACTGCCGAAATTTGCTGGTGACTTGTTCCATACGCGTCCGCTGGATGAAGAAGCTGACAGCAGCAACTATGCGCTGATCCCAACGGCAGAAGTGCCGCTGACCAACTTGGTACGTGACGAAATCATCGACGAAGATGCGCTGCCGATCAAAATGACTGCGCATACGCCATGCTTCCGTTCTGAGGCTGGTTCTTACGGTCGTGATACCCGCGGTCTGATCCGTATGCACCAGTTCGATAAAGTTGAGATGGTGCAGATTGTTCGTCCAGAAGATTCGATGGACGCGCTGGAAGAGATGACTGGTCATGCTGAGAAGGTCCTGCAACTGTTGGGTCTGCCGTATCGCAAGATCATCCTGTGCACAGGCGACATGGGTTTCGGCGCATGCAAAACCTACGATCTGGAAGTGTGGATCCCTGCACAGAATACCTATCGTGAAATTTCCTCCTGCTCCAATGTGTGGGATTTCCAGGCTCGCCGTATGCAGGCGCGTTGTCGTAGCAAATCTGACAAGAAAACACGTTTAGTGCATACGCTGAACGGTTCTGGTCTGGCTGTGGGACGTACGCTGGTTGCCGTTATGGAAAACTACCAGCAAGCTGATGGCCGTATTCAGGTACCGGAAGTATTACGTCCGTACATGAATGGCCTGGAATTCATCGGTTAAGTCATTTTTCCTTGCTAAAAAAGCGCCTCAGGGCGCTTTTTTTACGCCCGTTTGATGCCGGACAATAACCCTTACTCTATTAGTGGTAATACTGCCTTCGAATGAAAGTCAGTATTTATCTCTGTCTTTGCATAAATTCGCTATATAACGGTCTGTATAACGATAATGTCGATATATAAACGACTATACAACGAACATTCCCTTTTTGTTTATTGTGAGCAGCAGAGTGAGCCACTATGAAAACTAAGATCCCCGATGCTGTGCTGGCTGCTGAGGTGAGTCGTCGCAGTTTGGTAAAAACGACGGCGATAGGCGGACTGGCGGTGGCCAGTAGCGCGTTTACCCTGCCATTTACCCGTATCGCAAATGCCGCAGAAGCCCTCAACCCGCCACCGATCAATGAGAAAGTGATCTGGAGCGCGTGTACGGTAAACTGCGGCAGCCGTTGTCCGCTGCGTATGCATGTCGTAGACGGTGAAATCAAATATGTCGAAACCGACAACACCGGCGATGACAACTACGACGGTTTGCACCAGGTACGCGCCTGTCTGCGAGGTCGCTCCATGCGTCGTCGAGTTTATAATCCCGATCGTCTGAAATACCCAATGAAGCGTGTCGGCAAACGCGGCGAAGGTAAATTTGAGCGCATCAGTTGGGATGAAGCCTACGATATCATCGCCAGCAATATGCAGCGTCTGATTAAAGACTACGGTAACGAGTCTATCTATCTGAACTACGGTACCGGCACGCTGGGCGGCACGATGACGCGCTCATGGCCGCCGGGTAAAACGCTGGTGGCACGTTTAATGAACTGCTGCGGCGGTTACCTGAACCACTATGGGGACTATTCTTCTGCGCAAATCGCGGCAGGACTGAACTATACCTATGGCGGATGGGCAGACGGTAACAGCCCGTCTGACATTGAAAACAGTAAGCTCGTTGTCTTGTTTGGTAATAACCCAGGCGAAACCCGGATGAGCGGTGGTGGGGTGACCTATTACCTTGAACAGGCGCGGCAGAAATCTAATGCCCGCATGATCATAATCGATCCCCGCTACACGGATACCGGTGCGGGACGCGAAGATGAATGGATCCCCATTCGACCGGGTACAGATGCAGCGCTGGTTAACGGTATTGCCTATGTGCTGATCAGCGAGAATATGGTTGATCAACCGTTCCTCGATAAGTACTGCGTGGGCTATGACGAAAAAACCCTCCCGGCGGGAGCGCCGAAGAACGGTCACTATAAGGCGTATATTCTCGGTCAGGGTAAAGACGGTATCGCGAAGACCCCGGAATGGGCTGCGCAGATAACCGGTATTCCTGCTGAACGAATTGTTAAGTTGGCGCGTGAAATTGGTAGCGCGAAACCCGCTTATATTAGCCAGGGCTGGGGGCCGCAGCGTCACGCTAACGGTGAGATTGCGACCCGTGCCATTTCGATGTTGGCCATTCTGACCGGCAACGTTGGGATCAACGGCGGCAACAGCGGCGCACGCGAGGGATCATACGATTTACCGTTTGAGCGTATGCCAACGCTGGAAAACCCCATCGAAACCAGTATCTCAATGTTTATGTGGACGGATGCGATTGAGCGTGGTCCGGAAATGACGGCGCTGCGCGACGGTGTTCGTGGTAAGGATAAGCTCGACGTTCCGATTAAGATGATCTGGAACTATGCCGGTAACTGCCTGATTAACCAGCACTCTGATATCAACCGCACGCATGAAATCCTGCAGGATGATAAGAAGTGTGAAATGATCGTCGTTATCGACTGCCATATGACCTCCTCGGCGAAATATGCCGATATTCTACTGCCGGACTGCACGGCCTCTGAGCAGATGGACTTTGCGCTGGATGCATCTTGCGGGAATATGTCCTACGTGATTTTCACCGATCAGGCGATCAAACCGCGCTTTGAATGCAAGACTATCTACCAAATGACCAGCGAGCTGGCGAAACGCCTTGGCGTCGAGCAACAGTTCACGGAAGGCCGTACTCAGGAAGAGTGGATGCGTCATCTGTATGAACAGTCGCGCAAGGCTATACCGGAACTGCCGACATTTGAAGAGTTCCGTAAGCAGGGCATCTTTAAGCAGCGTGATCCTGAAGGACATCACGTGGCATATAAAGCATTTCGTGAGGACCCCAAAGCCAATCCGCTTACCACACCGTCAGGCAAGATTGAAATTTATTCTCAAGCGCTGGCAGACATCGCCGCAACCTGGGAACTGCCGGAAGGCGATGTGATCGATCCATTACCGATTTATACACCGGGCTTTGAAAGCTTAAACGATCCACTGGTGGAAAAATTCCCTCTGCAATTAACGGGCTTCCATTATAAATCTCGCGTCCACTCGACCTATGGCAACGTTGATGTTCTGAAAGCGTCCTGTCGCCAGGAAATGTGGATTAACCCGATGGATGCGCAACGGCGGGGTATTAACAACGGTGACAAGGTACGTATCTTTAACGACCGTGGAGAAGTGCATATTGAGGCTAAAGTTACCCCACGTATGATGCCTGGCGTTGTAGCGCTGGGCGAGGGCGCCTGGTATGACCCGGATGTGAAACGTGTGGATCAGGGCGGTTGTATTAACGTGCTGACGACCCAGCGACCTTCTCCTCTCGCTAAGGGGAACCCATCACATACGAACCTTGTTCAGGTTGAAAAGGTGTAAGGAGTAACCGATGACAACCCAGTATGGATTTTTTATTGATTCCAGCCGTTGCACCGGTTGCAAAACTTGCGAACTGGCCTGCAAAGACTTCAAAAATTTAACGCCGGACGTCAGTTTCCGCCGTATTTACGAATACGCCGGCGGTGACTGGCAGGAAGATAACGGTGTCTGGCACCAGAACGTTTTCGCCTACTACCTCTCCATTGCGTGTAACCACTGTGAAGACCCGGCCTGTACCAAGGTGTGTCCAAGCGGCGCGATGCACAAACGTGAAGATGGTTTTGTGGTCGTGGATGAAGACGTGTGCATTGGCTGTCGCTATTGCCACATGGCCTGCCCGTATGGCGCACCGCAATACAATGCCGCCAAAGGACACATGACCAAGTGCGATGGCTGTCATGAACGTGTTGCTGAGGGTAAGAAACCCATCTGTGTCGAATCCTGCCCGCTGCGTGCGCTGGACTTCGGCCCGATAGAGGAACTGCGTAAAAAACACGGCACCCTGGCCGCGGTTGCGCCGCTCCCTGGCGCGCACTTTACCAAACCGAGCATCGTCATCAAACCAAATGCCAATAGCCGCCCGACCGGGGATACCACGGGTTATCTGGCTAATCCGAAGGAGGTGTAAGATGGGAAGTGGATGGCATGAATGGCCGCTGATGATCTTCACTGTTTTCGGGCAGTGTGTTGTGGGTGGCTTTATCGTTCTGGCGCTGGCGCTGATGAAAGGCGACTTACGCCCTGATTCACAACAGCGTGTGATTGCCTGCATGTTTGGCCTGTGGGTATTGATGGGCATCGGTTTTATTGCTTCCATGCTTCATCTGGGCTCACCGATGCGGGCGTTTAACTCCCTCAACCGTGTCGGTTCTTCCGCGCTAAGTAACGAAATCGCCAGCGGCTCGATCTTCTTTGCCGTTGGCGGTATTGGCTGGTTACTGGCGGTGTTGAAAAAAATGTCGCCGGCATTACGCAATCTGTGGTTAGTTCTCACCATGGTGCTGGGCGTCGTTTTTGTCTGGATGATGGTGCGCGTATATAACACTATTGATACGGTGCCTACCTGGTATAGTGTCTGGACGCCGATTGGATTCTTCCTGACGTTGTTTATGGGAGGTCCGCTGCTGGGATATCTGCTATTACGCGTTGCCGGAATTGACGGCTGGGCGATGCGACTGCTGCCTGCTATTTCAGTGCTAGCGCTGGTCGTGAGCGGCATCATGTCCGTGATGCAGGGCGCCGAGCTGGCGACAATCCACAGCTCAATTCAGCAGGCATCTGCGCTGGTGCCCGATTACGGTTCGCTGATGGCATGGCGGATTGTGGCGCTGGCTTTAGCGTTATGCTGCTGGATTGTTCCGCAGGTGAAAGGCTACCAGCCGGCAATACCGCTGCTTTCCGTCGCGTTTATTCTGCTGTTAGTCGGTGAGCTGATTGGCCGCGGCGTGTTCTATGGTCTGCATATGACCGTCGGCATGGCGGTCGCCAGCTAACCTGAAAATGCCGAATGGCATCGCGATTGTCCGGCCTACACATTACAGTACTGAACGTGTAGGTCGGATAAGGCGTTAATACGGTCATCCCACAAATAAAAGATGCCGATTATCCATGAATTTTTTCGACTGAACGTAGCGGGGTAATTTTGTTTTAGATCAATTAAAACAAATAGATGTACTTTCCCATTTTTTATCAATCCGCATTAAGAATCAGTAATACGAATCGATCCCCCTGAAAGCGCCTCAGGCCCCTGATTGCGCCGATTGACAATGTTTTTTGCAGTGGCATGATGCGCATGAAATTTGAACTTCCTCACGGTTTTTATTCATGTCCACCTATACCCGTCCCGTTATGCTATTGCTGTGCGGGCTGCTTCTGTTGACCCTGGCGATCGCCGTGTTAAACACGCTCGTCCCGCTTTGGCTCGCCCATGAAAATCTGCCAACCTGGCAGGTAGGTGTGGTCAGTTCGTCTTATTTCACCGGAAATCTGGTTGGGACGTTACTGACCGGGTACTTAATTAAACACCTCGGTTTTAACCGCAGCTATTACATCGCTTCGCTTATTTTTGCCGCGGGCTGTGTCGGACTGGGCGTCATGGTAGGTTTTTGGAGCTGGATGACCTGGCGTTTTATTGCGGGTATCGGTTGTGCCATGATCTGGGTGGTGGTGGAAAGTGCGTTGATGTGCAGCGGGACGTCGCGTAACCGTGGACGCTTACTTGCCGCCTATATGATGGTCTATTACGTAGGGACGTTTTTAGGACAATTATTGGTCAGTAAAGTCTCGACAGAATTAATGAATGTTCTGCCGTGGGTGACCGGCACTATCCTTGCCGGAGTATTACCGCTGCTCTTTACCCGCATTGTGAATCAGCAGGGTGATGAACAACAGTCAACCCCCATTGTCTCTATGCTGAAGCTTCGCCAGGCTCGTCTGGGTGTGAATGGCTGCATTATTTCCGGGATTGTGCTGGGGTCGTTGTATGGCCTGATGCCGCTGTACCTCAACCATCAGGGTGTCAGCAATGCCAGCATTGGCTTCTGGATGGCGGTACTGGTCAGTGCAGGTATTCTGGGACAATGGCCAATTGGTCGTCTGGCCGATAAGTTAGGTCGCCTGCTGGTTTTGCGCGTTCAGGTCTTTGTGGTAATCGTCGGGAGTATCGCCATGCTGAATCAGGCGGCGATGGCACCCGCATTGTTTATGCTGGGCGCGGCAGGTTTCACCCTTTATCCGGTGGCGATGGCCTGGGCCTGCGAGAAAGTAGAACATCATCAGTTGGTCGCTATGAACCAGGCATTGTTATTAAGCTATACCGTGGGTAGCCTGCTTGGGCCGTCATTTACCGCCATGCTGATGCAAAATTATTCTGACAGTTTACTGTTTATAATGATTGCCAGCGTATCGTTTATTTATTTACTGATGCTGCTGCGTAAGACAGGGCATACACCGAATTCTGTGGCGCATATCTGAACAGGATAAAAACAGGTTCCCATACATGCTGTTTATGTATCCTTTATAGGAGCCTGTTTTATTTAATCATCGCTATTCTTTCCTGAAAATAAAATGTGCAGAAGATTATAGTTTTACATTCTGCCGTTTCCGCTTGGCCATTTTACCGCGCATAATTCCTCGCTTCATTTATTGATTATCAAAAGTAGCGTCTACGAAGGATCGCCAATGGCAAGTGTGCAGGAAAAACAATTGCGGTGGTACAACATCGCATTGATGTCTTTTATTACCGTATGGGGATTCGGCAATGTTGTAAACAACTATGCTAATCAGGGATTAGTGGTTGTCTCTTCATGGATATTTATTTTTGCCCTCTATTTTATCCCTTATGCACTGATTGTCGGACAACTTGGCTCCACGTTTAAAGACGGTAAAGGTGGGGTTAGTACCTGGATTAAACACACAATGGGACCGGGACTGGCTTATCTTGCAGCGTGGACCTACTGGGTGGTGCATATCCCTTATCTGGCGCAAAAGCCACAGGCTATTCTGATTGCTCTGGGATGGGCGCTGAAAGGCGATGGCTCGCTGATTAAAGAGTACACTGTGGTGGCGTTGCAGGGGCTGACGTTGGCGCTGTTTGTCTTTTTCATGTGGGTTGCATCCCGTGGCATGAAATCGCTTAAAATCGTTGGATCTGTTGCGGGGATCGCGATGTTTGTGATGTCCATTCTGTATGTCGTAATGGCCGTCACCGCTCCGGCGATTACTGATGTGCAGATCGCCACAACCAATATCACCTGGGAATCTTTTATCCCGCATATCGATTTTACCTATATCACAACGATCTCGATGCTGGTCTTTGCGGTCGGTGGTGCGGAGAAAATCTCTCCATATGTTAACCAGACGCGTAACCCTGGCAAAGAGTTCCCGAAAGGGATGTTAGTTCTGGCGGTTATGGTGGCGGTGTGTGCGATTCTGGGTTCTCTGGCAATGGGGATGATGTTTGACTCTCAGCATATTCCTGATGACTTAATGACTAATGGCCAGTATTACGCTTTCCAGAAGCTCGGGGAGTATTACGGCATGGGGAACACATTGATGGTTATTTATGCAGTTGCCAACACGTTAGGTCAAATTGCGGCTTTGGTGTTTTCTATTGATGCGCCGCTTAAAGTTTTACTGGGCGATGCCGATCGCAAATATATTCCTGAAAGCCTGTGTAAAACCAATGCCTCTGGAACACCGGTGAATGGTTATATTCTGACACTGGTGCTGGTGGCCATTTTGATTATGTTGCCAACCCTGGGGATTGGCGACATGAACAATCTCTACAAATGGTTGCTAAATCTCAACTCTGTCGTGATGCCATTGCGTTATTTATGGGTGTTTGTGGCGTTTATTGCTGTTATTCGCTTAGCGCAGAAATATAAGCCGGAATATGTCTTCATTCGTAACCGATCGCTGGCGATGACGGTGGGAATTTGGTGTTTTGCTTTTACCGCATTTGCTTGTCTGACCGGGATCTTTCCGAAAATGGAAGCCTTTACGCCAGAGTGGACATTCCAGCTCACGCTGAACATTGTGACGCCGTTTGTGCTGGTTGGACTGGGATTGATTTTCCCGCTGCTGGCAAGAAGAGGGCGTTAAAGGGAAATGTGGTGGGTAACAGGCTCGTTACCCACCACAAAGCTTAGTACATCACTTTGTGACCATACTGCTCAAGGATGCCTTTTACGCGTTCCATGGTCTCTTTTTTCGGCGGCTTCACGCCATCCAGTTTGTATTCTTCACCCATCGCCACCCATTTGTGTTTACCCAACTCGTGATATGGCAGCAGTTCAATTTTTTCGACATTGCCCATATCACGGGTAAATTCGCCCAAACGGTGTGCTGAATCATCATCATCGGACCAGCCAGGTACGACAACATAGCGGATCCACACCTTGATATCTTTGTTGGACAGGTAGCGGGCGAACTCCAGCGTGCGATGGTTAGATACGCCGACCAGGTTCTGGTGGATCTCGTCGTTCATTTGCTTGAGATCGAGCATCACCAGATCGGTCACTTCCAGCAACTCATCAATCACCGGGTCGTAGCGGCGGACAAAACCGTTAGTATCAAGGCAGGTATGAATACCTTCTTTCTTACAGGCACGGAACCAGTCACGGACGAATTCAGCTTGCAGAATGGCCTCTCCGCCGGATGCCGTTACGCCACCACCGGATGCGTTCATAAAGTGACGATAGGTCACGACTTCTTTCATTAATTCATCGACGGTGACTTCTTTACCGCCGTGCGTATCCCATGTGTCACGGTTGTGGCAGTACAGGCAGCGCATCAGGCAGCCCTGGAAGAAGGTAATAAAACGGATGCCCGGGCCATCAACAGTGCCACAGGATTCAAAGGAGTGAATGCGACCAATAACTGACATTGCGGTGTTTCTCCAGGTGTGGCCCATCCGGGGCCAGTGTTAGTGCACAGTTATTAACTGTGTCGAGTCTGTTTTGGCTGTTATCCATAAGTATAGATAGCTGACAAAGCAGGCTATTAAAAAGGCCCCACTTACGTGGAGCCTTTATTGTACGCTTTTTAAAGTACGATTTCAGTCAAAACCAATTACATGGTCTGAGTGAAGGTACGAGTAATAACGTCCTGCTGCTGTTCTTTAGTCAGGGAGTTAAAACGTACTGCGTAGCCAGAAACACGGATGGTCAGCTGCGGATATTTTTCCGGATGTTCCATCGCATCCAGCAGCATTTCACGGTTCATGACGTTCACGTTCAGGTGCTGACCACCTTCGATGGACGCTTCATGGTGGAAGTAACCATCCATCAGACCAGCCAGGTTGGTCTTACGAACTTCGTCGTCTTTACCCAGTGCGTTCGGAACGATAGAGAAGGTGTAAGAGATACCATCTTTAGCGTAAGCAAACGGCAGTTTAGCAACGGAGGTCAGAGAGGCAACAGCACCTTTCTGGTCACGGCCGTGCATTGGGTTAGCACCCGGTCCGAACGGCGCGCCAGCACGACGACCATCTGGGGTGTTACCAGTTTTCTTACCATAAACCACGTTAGAGGTGATGGTCAGAACAGACTGAGTCGGGATAGCGTTACGGTAAGTAGTCAGTTTCTGAATTTTCTTCATGAAACGTTCTACCAGGTCAACCGCCATGTCATCCACGCGAGAGTCGTTGTTACCAAACTGCGGGTATTCGCCTTCGATTTCGAAGTCGATAGCCAGACCGTCTTCGTCACGAATCGGTTTAACTTTCGCATATTTGATTGCAGACAGGGAGTCAGCAGCAACGGACAGACCAGCGATACCACACGCCATGGTGCGGATAACGTCACGGTCGTGCAGCGCCATCAGAGAGGCTTCGTAGCTGTACTTGTCGTGCATGTAGTGAATAACGTTCAGTGCAGTGACGTACTGTTTAGCCAGCCAATCCATGAAGTGATCCATGCGGTCCATAACTTCGTCGAAGTTCAGAACGTCGCCTTTGATCGGTTCAGATTTAGGACCAACCTGCATTTTCAGTTTTTCATCAACGCCACCGTTGATTGCGTACAGCATGGTTTTCGCCAGGTTTGCACGCGCACCGAAGAACTGCATTTGTTTACCAACAACCATCGGGCTTACGCAGCAAGCGATAGCGTAGTCGTCGTTGTTGAAGTCCGGACGCATCAGGTCATCGTTCTCGTACTGCAGAGAAGAGGTGTCGATGGACACTTTAGCGGCGAATTTCTTGAAGTTCAGAGGCAGTTTTTCAGACCACAGAACAGTGATGTTCGGCTCCGGAGAAGGACCCATGGTGTACAGGGTGTTCAGGAAGCGGAAGCTGTTTTTGGTAACCAGAGTACGGCCATCAACGCCCATACCACCGATTGATTCAGTTGCCCAAATCGGGTCACCGGAGAACAGTTCATCATATTCAGGCGTACGCAGGAAACGAACCATACGCAGTTTCATGACCAGGTGGTCAATCATTTCCTGAGCGTCTTGCTCGGTGATTTTGCCCGCTTTGATATCACGTTCGATGTAAGCATCCAGGAAGGTGGATACGCGACCGAAGGACATTGCTGCACCGTTCTGAGATTTAACCGCGGCCAGGTAGCCGAAGTAAGTCCACTGGATAGCTTCCTGAGCGTTGGTAGCCGGACCAGAGATATCGCAGCCATATTTAGCCGCCATTTCTTTGATCTGACCCAGAGCGCGGTGCTGTTCAGCGATTTCTTCACGCAGACGGATAGTTGCTTCCAGGTTTACGCCGTTTTCCAGATCGGACTGCAGAGAGACGAACTGAGCATATTTGTCTTTCATCAGGTAGTCGATACCGTACAGCGCAACGCGACGGTAGTCACCGATGATACGGCCACGGCCATACGCATCAGGCAGACCAGTCAGAACACCGGATTTACGGCAGTTCAGAATGTCTTTGGTGTAAACATCGAATACGCCCTGGTTGTGGGTTTTGCGGTATTCGGTGAAGATTTTTTTCAGCATCGGGTCCAGTTCGCGATTGTACGCTTTGCAGGAACCTTCAACCATTTTGATGCCGCCAAACGGAATGATCGCACGTTTCAGCGGAGCTTCAGTCTGCAGACCAACAATTTTCTCGAGCGCTTTGTTGATGTAGCCAGCGTCGTGAGAAGTGATGGTAGAAGCAACGGAGGTGTCAAAGTCAACAGGCGCATGAGTGCGGTTTTCCTGTTTAACGCCTTCCATCACGCTGTCCCACAGTGCAGTGGTCGCATCAGTTGCGCCAGCCAGGAAGGACTCGTCACCCTCATATGGAGTGTAGTTTTTCTGAATGAAGTCACGGACGTTTACTTCATTCTGCCAGTCACCTTTGGTAAAACCTTCCCAGGCTGTGGCTAACTTTTCATTAAGCTCGGACATGTAACACCTACCTTCTTAAGTGGATTTTTTATTTACTGCGTGTAATGGGCATCATCAGATTAATGATGATCGTTACCACGCAGGTAAATGACCCAGTATGTCAACCCGACCAACAAACCGCCGCCGATAATGTTACCGATCGTAACCGGAATCAGGTTATCGGTGATGAAATTCATCACGGTCAGGTGAGAAAAATTCTCCGGAGAAGAACCGACAGCGGTCCAGAATTCCGGGGTGGCGAAATCGCGTATTACGATACCCATAGGGATCATAAACATGTTTGCGATACTGTGCTCAAAACCGCTGGCAACGAACATTGCGACCGGTAATACCATGATAAACGCTTTGTCCATCAGGCTGCGGCCAGAGTAGCTCATCCATACCGCCAGGCACACCATCAGGTTAGCCAGAATACCAAGGCTTACAGCTTCAACAAAAGTATGGTGCACTTTGTGGTCGGCAGTTTGCAGGACGTTGAGCCCCCACGCGCCGTTGGCGGTCATATACTCGCCAGAAAGCCACATGAGTAACACAAAAATCAGCGCACCAATCAGGTTACCGACATAAACGTTAAGCCAGTTCTTCGCTAACTGACCCCAGGTAATACGACCACTGGCTTTAGCGACGACAATCAGTACGGTTGAAGTGAAGAGGTCAGCGCCGCAGACAACGCAAAGGATCAGCCCCAGGGAAAAGCAGATACCACCTACCAGCTTTGCCATGCCGAAAGGCATTGTGCCGGTACCGGTTGTGGCAGTGATATAGAAAACAAAGGCAATTGAAATGAACACACCGGCAGTAATTGCCAGATAGAACGTCTTAAGCGGATGTTTCGTTGCTTTATAGACGCCTGCTTCTTCGGCAACTTTGGCCATAGCAGCAGGAAGTATAAGATCAAAAGGGTTGTCAGCTTTCACACTAACTCTCTCTTTATTAAGTCGGCGACGAGATACTAACAAAGCATTATAGATGAGAATTTGATATAGATCATATCTCGCCTGGCTTATAGGCCCGCAAGGCGCATGGTTTTTATGCGATTACGGAGTAACTTGTTGATTATCCATATAAAAATAAATTTTAAAAATTATAAGGTGAGTTGAATTTTTTCTTTTTGTCTCCTGTCAGACAGTTAATTAAAATGGAGTAATTGAGATAAAAAAACACATTAATACGCTATTTTTTTTAATATCAACTACCAATATTTAACCTTGTTTTTACATTTATTTTCCGATTTGACCAAAATAAAAAACAGGGCGCTTAAAGCGCCCCGTAATATATCCCAGACAATATCTTTAGCCTACTTAGCGCAGGCTGACTGTCACTATTTTGACCAATGTGCAGCTTTCGCGCGTTGCAGCTTCTCATAGGCTTTCAGCAGAGACTGATGTGCCGGGAAAGCCTGCAGATCGCTATCAACGGTTTGCAGCCCGTAGAATGGCGCTTCGCCACTCAATGCCGCACTTGCCGCTTCAACCGCCTCGGCACCGTACATGCGGACAAACGCATTCAGATATTGCAGCGGCTGACGATCTTCTTCCTGAGAGAGCAGCAGTAGCGTTTGCAGACAGCGGTAGTAGTTGGCACGTTCAGCGCTAAAGACGGAGGCATTGAATTCCATCGTCCATTCCGTCCAGACCAGCGCCTGCTCCAGGTCGCCACCGGCCAGCGCCAGCATCACTTTTAGCTCGCCAATACGCAGGGTGTACCAACCGTTATCCGCGCCGGTTGCCAGACCAAGCAGTTCGCGTACGCGGGTGAAGTCGTCAAAGCCTTCTTCATCCAGCTGTTCGATCAGATTGAGATAGTCTTCTTTATCCCATTCACTGCCCGGCAGAGAGAGGATGGTGTCACGTAGATGGGCGCCCATGGCGTTGTTGGCTAACCACAGATCTTCAGCCGGGTAGATGTCAGACATTCCCGGAACAATAATACGGCAGGCGTAAACGCTCAGATGCTCATAGTCGGCGATGTAGACTTCCTTATCTTCCGCTTTGAAGATGGCCATCAGGGTGGCGAACTCTTCTTCTGTTGTACCGGAGAAACTCCAGTCAACGAACGGGTAATCGGCATCCTGCTTGAACAGATCCCAGGAGATCAGACCGCTGGAATCGATGAAGTGCGTTTCGAGGTTAGTGTGCTCAGCCACTTCTTCATCGTCGAAGGTTGGGGGAGTGAAGACATCAAGATCTTTCAGACCACGGCCCTGCAACAGTTCAGTGACGGTACGCTCCAGTGCAACACCGAAATCCGGGTGCGCACCGAAAGAGGCAAAACAGGTACCGTTAGCCGGGTTGAACAGTACAACGCAGATAACCGGGTATTTGCCGCCCAGCGAGCCGTCGTATGCGAAGATTGGGAATCCTTCGGCTTCCAGCTTTGCGATGGATTCAACGACTGCCGGGTAACGCGCCATCACTTCGGCCGGAATTTCCGGCAGGCTGATGCTTTCCGCGATAATGCGGTTCTTCACATAGCGCTCAAAAACTTCAGACAGCCCCTGAACGCGGGCTTCATTCGGTGTGTTACCCGCAGACATACCGTTAGATACGTACAGGTTACCGATAATGTTCATCGGAATGTAAACGGTCTGATTATCTGACTGACGGGTAAACGGCAGGCCGCAAACGCCGCGTTCTTCATTGCCGGATTGCAGATCGATAAGTATGCTGCCGGTCAGTTCATTGTCTGGATCGTAGAATGCACGCAGACGCGCATCCAGCAAACCTTCAGGTACGTCATCATCTTCTGTCAGTGGGAACCATTTTTCGTTCGGGTAATGTACGAACGGACCGTTGGCGATGGTGTCGCCCAGCCAGAAATCCGCAAAGAAGTAGTTAGTCGACAGACGCTCAAAATATTCACCCAGTGCGGAGGCCAGCGCCGCTTTTTTCGTCGCACCTTTACCGTTGGTAAAGCACAGCGCGCATTCTTTGTCGCGAATATGTACAGACCAGACGTTAGGAACGGGGTTCAACCATGAGGCTTCTTCAATTTGAAAACCGAGGTCGAGTAATTTTTGCTGGAAGCGAGCGATGGAATCTTCCAGTGCGGCATCTTTGCCGGGGATAAATGTTTGCGTCATGAAAATCACTTTTGTCGTACGGAAAGCGCGCAATGATACGGGTTTTCAATGAATGGCGCTATCGCCGCCGGAGCCTCGGCGTAAATAAAGCATTTGATTCACACCGTAGCGTGTTCAGTTGAATGTCTGCGGACTATCTGCTGAAGGGAAGGGGGGCTTCTTTCTTTATATATCTCTGCGCTATGCAAAACCAGAATGGTCGAAGGCCAGTCGGGCAAAACGGGCCACCTGATAGCGAAAATCTCGGTTTTTATCCGTCAATCCGATAGATTCTGTTGTGTGACGCATCGCTCATTTTTGCCCTGGTCGGTTTTACCCATTGCGGCGCGTGTCACTGAATGATAAAACCGATATCCACAGGAATAACTTATACCCAATGTCTGTCACAGGAATTATCGTAAACGACAGGATGTTGATTGGACAACAACACAACGTGGTGAGGGGAAATGGCTCAGGTCTTCAATTTTAGTTCAGGTCCGGCAATGCTACCGGCAGAAGTACTTAAACTGGCTCAACAGGATCTTTGTGACTGGAACGGTCTTGGCACGTCGGTAATGGAAATTAGCCACCGTGGCAAAGAGTTCATCCAGGTTGCAGAGGAAGCGGAGCAGGATTTTCGCGATCTTCTCAGTATCCCCTCCAACTATAAAGTGTTGTTCTGCCATGGCGGTGGTCGTGGGCAGTTTGCGGGTATTCCGTTAAATATTCTGGGTGATAAAACGACGGCGGATTACGTCGATGCCGGTTACTGGGCAGCCAGCGCGATTAAAGAAGCGAAAAAGTACTGCACGCCAAACGTTATTGATGCCAAAGTCACCGTTGACGGCCTGCGCGCTGTTAAGCCGATGAGTGAATGGCAGCTTTCTGACAACGCGGCGTATCTGCACTATTGCCCGAACGAAACCATCGACGGTATCGCGATTGATGAAACGCCGAATTTTGCCAGCAATGTGGTGGTTACGGCGGATCTGTCCTCGACTATTCTTTCCGCACCGCTTGACGTTAGCCGTTATGGCGTAATTTATGCCGGAGCGCAGAAAAACATCGGCCCGGCCGGGCTGACGATTGTCATCGTACGCGAAGATTTACTGGGTAAAGCCCACGTGTCTTGCCCGTCGATCCTTGACTATACCGTACTGAATGACAACGACTCCATGTTTAACACGCCACCGACCTTTGCCTGGTATCTGTCTGGCCTGGTCTTTAAATGGCTGAAAGGGCAAGGCGGTGTTAACGCGATGGATAAAATTAACCAGCAAAAAGCGGAACTGCTGTACGGCGTGATTGATAACAGCGATTTCTACCGCAACGATGTGGCGAAATCGAACCGTTCACGCATGAACGTCCCGTTCCAGTTGGCTGACAGCGCACTGGATAAACTTTTCCTGGAAGAGTCTTTCGCTGCGGGCCTGCACGCGCTGAAAGGGCACCGTGTAGTTGGCGGAATGCGGGCTTCAATCTATAACGCTATGCCGCTGGAAGGCGTAAAAGCACTGACCGATTTCATGGTCGATTTCGAGCGCCGCCGCGGCTAATCTGCTGTACTTTTCATCCCCACAGCCAGCCTGTGGGGTTTTTATGTCTGTTTTTGAGAGTTGAGTTTCATGGAATCCCTGACGTTACAACCCATTGCGCGGGTGGATGGCACCATCAATCTGCCTGGATCCAAAAGTGTTTCTAACCGCGCTTTGCTGCTGGCTGCATTAGCAAATGGCACCACTGTCCTGACCAACCTGCTGGACAGCGATGATGTCCGCCATATGCTGAATGCGCTGAATGCGTTAGGGATTAGCTATACCCTTTCTGCCGATCGCACGCGTTGCGAGATAATCGGTAACGGCGGCGCGCTGCATGCAGAAGGCGCTGTAGAGCTGTTCCTTGGCAATGCCGGAACCGCAATGCGCCCGCTGGCCGCAGCGCTGTGCCTGGGCAGCAATGACATCGTGCTGACGGGCGAACCGCGCATGAAAGAGCGCCCGATTGGTCATCTGGTTGATGCGTTACGCCAGGGCGGAGCCAACATTGAATACCTGGAGCAGGAAAATTATCCGCCTCTACGTCTGCGCGGTGGTTTCACCGGAGGGCAAGTTGAGGTAGACGGCAGCGTATCCAGCCAGTTCCTCACTGCATTGCTGATGACTGCGCCGCTGGCGCCGCAGGACACGACGATCGCCATTAAAGGTGAGCTGGTATCCAAACCTTACATTGATATCACACTGAACCTGATGAAAACGTTTGGTGTTGACATTGAAAACCAGAACTACCAACGTTTTGTCGTGCAGGGCAACCAACAGTACCAGTCTCCGGGCGCCTATCTGGTAGAAGGCGACGCTTCATCGGCCTCGTATTTTCTTGCGGCTGGCGCGATCAAAGGCGGTACGGTGAAGGTTACCGGGATTGGGCGTCATAGCATGCAGGGTGATATTCGCTTTGCTGATGTGCTGGAAAAAATGGGCGCGACCGTGACATGGGGTGATGATTTTATTGCCTGTACTCGCGGTGAGTTGAACGCTGTCGATATGGACATGAACCATATTCCTGATGCGGCAATGACCATTGCGACCGCCGCGTTGTTTGCAAAGGGCACAACGACTTTACGGAACATTTACAACTGGCGCGTCAAAGAGACCGACCGTCTGTTTGCGATGGCAACGGAGTTGCGGAAAGTGGGCGCGGAAGTTGAAGAGGGGCATGATTTTATCCGTATCACTCCGCCGGTTAAGCTGCAGTTTGCGGATATTGCGACCTATAACGATCACCGTATGGCGATGTGTTTCTCGCTGGTAGCGTTGTCTGACACGCCGGTAACCATTCTGGACCCTAAATGCACCGCCAAAACCTTCCCGGATTATTTCGAACAGTTGGCGCGTATTAGTACTCCTGCCTGATTTTGTTGCCGCACTAACTGGTGCGGCACATTCTAACATCTCCGATTGTCTATTTATTCTACACTCAGCTTCAATGATTCTGCATTTTTCACACAAAGATAACGATCATTGTCGTTGGCGCGTATAATGCGCGGCGTTCACGTTAACGTATGCCCGTTTAAGGAGAAAAAGATGACGGCAATTGCCCCGGTTATTACCATTGATGGCCCAAGCGGTGCAGGAAAAGGCACCTTGTGCAAGGCAATGGCGGAAGCATTGCAGTGGCATCTGTTAGATTCAGGCGCGATCTACCGCGTACTGGCGCTCGCAGCGTTACATCACCATGTTGATGTCACTTCTGAAGATGCTCTGGTACCGCTTGCCTCACACCTGGATGTGCGTTTTATCTCAACGGACGGCAACCTGGAAGTCATTCTGGAAGGCGAAGATGTCAGCGGTGAAATCCGCACCCAGGAAGTGGCGAATGCCGCCTCTCAGGTCGCTGCGTTTCCTCGCGTACGCGAAGCGCTGTTACGTCGTCAACGCGCGTTTCGTGAAGCGCCCGGCCTGATTGCCGACGGACGTGACATGGGGACCGTGGTATTCCCGGATGCACCAGTGAAAATTTTTCTGGACGCCTCCTCGCAAGAACGTGCGCATAGACGTATGCTACAGTTGCAGGAAAAGGGCTTTAGTGTTAACTTTGAACGCCTTTTGGCCGAGATCGAAGAACGCGATTACCGCGATCGTAACCGTGCTGTAGCGCCGCTGGTTCCCGCTGCTGATGCTTTAGTTTTGGATTCAACCCGATTAAGCATTGAGCAAGTGATTGAAAAAGCGTTACAATACGCGCGCCAAAAACTGGCTCTCGCATAAGTGCGACCGAATTTGCAGTACCCCCGTTGCAATGGATTGACAGCGGGTATGTTAAACAACCCCATCCGGCATGGAGCCAGGTGGACGTTAAATATGAAACCTGAAGATTAAACATGACTGAATCTTTTGCTCAACTGTTTGAAGAATCCTTAAAAGAAATCGAAACCCGTCCGGGTTCCATCGTTCGTGGTGTTGTTGTTGCTATCGACAAAGACGTAGTACTGGTTGACGCCGGTCTGAAATCTGAGTCCGCCATTCCGGCAGAGCAGTTCAAAAACGCCCAGGGCGAGCTGGAAATCCAGGTTGGTGACGAAGTTGACGTTGCTCTGGATGCAGTAGAAGACGGCTTCGGTGAAACCCTGCTGTCCCGTGAAAAAGCTAAACGTCACGAAGCTTGGATCACGCTGGAAAAAGCTTACGAAGAAGCTGCAACCGTTACTGGTGTTATCAATGGCAAAGTCAAGGGTGGCTTCACTGTTGAGCTGAATGGTATTCGCGCGTTCCTGCCGGGTTCCCTGGTAGACGTTCGTCCGGTCCGCGACACGCTGCACCTGGAAGGCAAAGAGCTTGAATTCAAAGTAATCAAGCTGGATCAGAAGCGTAACAACGTTGTTGTTTCCCGTCGTGCCGTTATCGAATCCGAAAACAGCGCAGAACGCGATCAGCTGCTGGAAAACCTGCAGGAAGGCATGGAAGTTAAAGGTATCGTTAAGAACCTCACTGACTACGGTGCATTCGTTGATCTGGGTGGCGTTGACGGCCTGCTGCACATCACCGACATGGCATGGAAACGCGTTAAGCATCCGAGCGAAATCGTAAACGTTGGCGACGAAATCACTGTTAAAGTGCTGAAGTTCGACCGCGAGCGTACTCGTGTATCTCTGGGCCTGAAACAGCTGGGCGAAGATCCATGGGTAGCTATCGCTAAGCGTTATCCGGAAGGTACCAAACTGACTGGTCGCGTGACCAACCTGACCGACTACGGCTGCTTCGTTGAAATCGAAGAAGGCGTTGAAGGCCTGGTTCACGTTTCCGAAATGGATTGGACCAACAAAAACATCCACCCGTCCAAAGTTGTTAACGTTGGCGACGTAGTGGAAGTTATGGTTCTGGATATCGACGAAGAACGTCGTCGTATCTCCCTGGGTCTGAAGCAGTGCAAAAACAACCCATGGCAGCAGTTCGCGGAAACCCACAACAAAGGCGACCGTGTTGAAGGTAAAATCAAGTCTATCACTGACTTCGGTATCTTCATCGGCCTGGACGGCGGCATCGACGGCCTGGTTCACCTGTCTGACATCTCCTGGAACGTTGCAGGCGAAGAAGCAGTACGTGAATACAAAAAAGGCGACGAAATCGCAGCAGTTGTTCTGCAGGTTGATGCAGAACGTGAGCGTATCTCTCTGGGCGTTAAACAGCTCGCAGAAGATCCGTTCAACAACTGGGTTGCACTGAACAAGAAAGGCGCAATCGTAAACGGTAAAGTCACTGCAGTTGACGCTAAAGGCGCAACCGTAGAACTGGCTGACGGCGTTGAAGGTTACCTGCGCGCTTCTGAAGCTTCCCGCGACCGCGTTGAAGATGCAACTCTGGTTCTGAGCGTAGGCGACGACGTTGAAGCTAAATTCACCGGCGTTGATCGTAAGAACCGTGCAATCAGCCTGTCTGTTCGTGCTAAAGACGAAGCTGATGAGAAAGATGCAATCGCAACTGTTAACAAACAGGAAGATGCTAACTTCTCTAACAACGCAATGGCTGAAGCTTTCAAAGCAGCTAAAGGCGAGTAATATCGAGTGCTCTAAATCCTTTGTGCTGTTAACAGCACAAAGGGTGACGAGTAGCTTGACAGATTACAGGATTCGTCCTGTAATCAATGACAAAGGGCGGCTACGGCCGCCCTTAATCAATGCAGCAGCTAATTTTGCCTTTAAGGAACCGGAGGAATCATGACCAAGTCAGAATTGATTGAAAGACTTGCAACCCAGCAACCTCATATTCCCGCGAAAGCGGTTGAAGATGCAGTAAAAGAGATGCTGGAACATATGGCCTCGACTCTTGCGCAGGGCGAGCGTATTGAAATCCGCGGTTTCGGCAGCTTCTCTTTGCATTACCGCGCACCACGCACCGGACGTAATCCGAAGACCGGCGATAAAGTGGACCTGGAAGGAAAATACGTTCCGCACTTTAAACCAGGTAAAGAACTGCGCGATCGCGCCAATATTTACGGTTAAGTCCTCAGCAAGACTTAGCTCCGAGAAAAGCACCTGTATGGGTGCTTTTTTCATTTTTACCTCTCTGTACTGGAATCTCCCTCCCAACTTATTTGTATGTTACATCTGCAGTTAAATAACAGCGGAATGCACCTCGTTTACCGGTAAATAACTGCCAGACATCTGCTGAGTTGTCCTGCACACTCCCTGTCACAGGGAGGTGTCATATGAAAATAACAACAGTCAGTACGTGTGCGTTATGCGGCATTCTCCCGCTGACGGTATTACCCGTATTACCTGACATGCTGTGTGTCAGCTTTGTATTTGGTCTGGCGTGTCTGCTTTGCCTCATTCCTCATCGATATATGCATTACGCCGGGTTAGTCCTGCTGTTTTTCCTGTGGGGAATACTGGCAGCGAAAGAGGTTATCTGGACTGGTGATGCGCTCCCGGCCAAAACGCAGCAGGCTATCGTTCAAATAACCGGGACTGACAATATGACCACGCACTACGGTCAGATTACACACCTTCAGGGGAGCCGGATATTTCCTGCCGTTGGCGTCGTACTGTATGGGCAGTATTTACCCGGCGATGTTTGCGCTGGTCAGACATGGGCGATGACGCTGAAAGTTCGCGCTGTGCATGGGCAACTGAATGAAGGTGGATTTGATAGCCAGCGCTATGCATTGGCACAGCATCAGCCGCTGACGGGGCGTTTTCTGCAGGCCTCAGTGATTACGCCGCAATGCAGTCTGCGTGCACGTTATCTCTCCTCGCTAAAAACCACGCTTGCCGCCTATCCCTGGCAGCAAGTCATACTGGGGCTGGGGATGGGAGAACGTTTGTCTGTATCGCAGGCGGTAAAAAATATAATGCGTGATACCGGAACAGCACATTTGATGGCCATTTCCGGGCTGCATATTGCTTTTGCCGCACTCCTCGCTGGCGGACTGATACGAGGTGGACAATTTTTAATGCCGACACGCTGGATCTGCTGGCAGGCTCCGCTAGTCGGGGGTGTGCTCTGCGCTGCATTTTATGCCTGGCTGACGGGCCTGCAACCACCGGCATTACGCACGGTCATCGCGCTAATGGTATGGGGGGCACTAAAACTAAGCGGCAGGCAGTGGAGTGACTGGACGGTCTGGATTACCTGCCTGGCAGCAATTGTGGTAGTGGATCCGGTCGCGGTGCTTTCACAAAGTCTGTGGTTGTCTGCTTTCGCTGTGGCGGCACTGATATTCTGGTATCAGTGGATGCCGATGCCGTACTGGCCGCTCTCGCGTATCGGACGTGCAGTGCTGGCGCTTGCTCATTTGCAATTTGGCATTACGCTTCTGCTTCTGCCTGCCCAAATCGCATTATTTCACGGTGTTAGCCTGAGCTCATTTCTGGCCAATTTATTTGCGGTACCGCTGGTCACATTTGTTTCAGTTCCTCTGATATTAGCGGGTATGGTCGTGCATTTAACCGGTCAGGTGATGATTGAGGCAGGCCTGTGGTATCTCGCTGACCGTTCCCTGGCGCTGTTATTTTGGGGTCTCAATAGCTTACCGGAAGGATGGCTCAACATTGATGCGCGTTGGCGATGGCTTGCACTGTCCCCATGGCTGATGCTTATTGCATGGCGATTAAATGCCTGGAAAACGCTACCGGTTGCCTGTTTTACCGGGCTTTTGTTATTGAGTGGGCCGTTCTGGAGAACACCCCGCGCTGATTTGTGGCAGGTACATATGCTGGATGTAGGACAGGGGCTGGCAATGGTGATTGTCCGTAATGGCAAAGCGATTCTCTATGATACCGGGTTGGCCTGGCCCGAGGGCGATAGTGCGCAGCAGTTGATCATTCCCTGGCTACGTTGGCACAACCTGGAACCGCAAGGGGTAATTCTAAGCCACGAACATTTGGATCATCGGGGAGGGTTGCAATCACTACGGCAAGCCTGGCCGTCACTGTGGGTCAGAAGTCCGTTGGGCTGGAAAGGGCATCTCCCTTGTTTTCGCGGGGAGCGTTGGCAATGGCAGGGATTAACATTTAGCGCACATTGGCCAGTCAGTGGAAATAAAGAGCTGGGGAATAACCATTCCTGCGTGGTAAAGGTGGATGACGGACATCAGAGTATTCTCCTGACAGGTGATATTGAATCCTCTGCTGAACAAAAAATGCTAAGTCACTACTGGCAGCATCTGCAGGCTACGTTTGTGCAGGTTCCACACCATGGGAGTAACACATCATCCTCACTGGCGCTGATTCAACGCGTTAGCGGACAGGCCGCAATAGCCTCAGCATCCCGCTACAATGCCTGGCGTCTACCGTCATGGAAAGTCCGACAGCGTTACCGGCAACAAAATTATCAGTGGCTGGACACACCCCACCAGGGGCAAATCACGCTGGATATTTATCAAAAAAGTTGGCGAGTACGCAGCTTACGGGATCAGATTTTACCCCGTTGGTATCATCAGTGGTTTGGCGTGTTGGAGGATAACGGGTAGAATATGCGGCTATTCTAACAAATGCTGGTTTTTTGAATGCATAACGATAAAGATCTCTCTACGTGGCAGACGTTTCGCCGACTATGGCCAACCATAGCGCCTTTTAAATCGGGTCTGATCGTGGCGGGTATAGCGTTAGTCCTTAACGCGGCCAGCGATACCTTCATGTTATCGCTCCTCAAGCCATTACTGGATGATGGTTTTGGTAAAACTGATCGCTCTGTGCTGCTGTGGATGCCTCTGGTGGTCATTGGGCTAATGATAGTTCGCGGTATTACGAGCTATGTCTCCAGCTACTGCATTTCATGGGTGTCAGGTAAAGTGGTCATGACCATGCGTCGCCGCCTGTTTGGTCATATGATGGGCATGCCTGTCGCCTTTTTTGATAAACAGTCTACAGGCACGTTGCTATCACGTATTACCTATGATTCCGAGCAGGTCGCGTCTTCGTCTTCCGGCGCATTGATCACTGTGGTACGTGAAGGAGCCTCAATTATTGGCCTGTTTATCATGATGTTCTACTACAGTTGGCAGCTGTCATTGATCCTGATTGTGCTGGCGCCCATCGTATCGGTGGCCATTCGAGTGGTCTCCAGGCGTTTTCGTAGCATCAGTAAAAACATGCAAAACACCATGGGGCAGGTGACCACCAGCGCAGAGCAAATGCTGAAAGGCCACAAAGAAGTATTGATTTTTGGTGGTCAGGAAGTTGAAACCAAGCGTTTTGACAAAGTCAGCAACAAGATGCGCTTGCAGGGTATGAAGATGGTTTCCGCCTCTTCTATCTCTGACCCTATCATCCAGCTGATTGCGTCTCTGGCTCTGGCCTTCGTGTTATATGCGGCCAGTTTCCCAAGCGTAATGGAAAACCTGACGGCAGGGACAATCACCGTTGTCTTCTCTTCAATGATCGCCCTGATGCGTCCGCTGAAGTCACTGACTAACGTCAATGCACAGTTCCAGCGCGGTATGGCGGCATGCCAGACCTTATTTACGATTCTGGATAGTGAACAAGAGAAAGATGAAGGTAAACGCGTCATTGAGCGCGCTTCCGGCGATCTGGAGTTCCGTAATGTGACCTTTACCTACCCGGGCCGTGACATTCCTGCGTTACGTAACATCAACCTGAATATTCCGGCGGGCAAAACTGTTGCCCTGGTTGGACGTTCTGGTTCGGGTAAATCCACTATCGCCAGCCTGATCACGCGCTTCTACGATATCGATGAAGGGCAGATTCTGATGGATGGGCACGACCTGCGTGAATACACCCTGTCATCTCTGCGCGATCAGGTGGCGCTGGTATCGCAGAACGTTCACCTGTTCAATGATACGGTTGCCAACAATATTGCCTACGCGCGTACCGATATGTATAGCCGTGAGCAGATCGAAAAAGCTGCGCAGATGGCCTACGCCATGGATTTCATCAACAAGATGGATGATGGTCTGGATACGGTGATTGGCGAAAACGGCGTGCTGCTTTCAGGTGGTCAGCGCCAGCGTATCGCCATTGCTCGCGCCTTGCTGCGCGACAGTCCGATCCTGATCCTCGATGAAGCTACGTCGGCGCTGGATACCGAATCCGAACGCGCGATTCAGTCTGCACTTGATGAGCTACAGAAAAACCGTACCTCTCTGGTTATTGCTCACCGCCTTTCTACCATTGAACAGGCGGATGAGATCATCGTGGTAGAAGACGGGCTGATTGTTGAGCGCGGAACCCATAGCGAACTGCTTGAGCAGCGTGGGGTTTATGCACAATTACATAAAATGCAATTTGGTCAATGATCGCACGTATCTGGTCCGGTGAATCGCCGTTGTGGCGATTATTATTGCCACTTTCCTGGCTGTATGGTCTGGTGAGTGGCGGGATTCGTCTATGCTACAAGCTTGGGCTTAAACGTGCATGGCGTGCGCCAGTACCGGTGGTGGTGGTCGGCAATCTTACCGCAGGCGGCAATGGTAAAACACCGGTAGTCATCTGGCTGGTTGAACAGCTGCAGCAACGCGGTATTCGTGTGGGCGTAGTGTCTCGTGGCTATGGCGGGAAAGCGGCGACTTATCCGCTATTGCTAACAGCAGACACTACTAGCGCAGAAGCGGGTGATGAGCCTGTGCTTATCTTTCAACGTACCGGCGTACCCGTAGCGGTATCTCCGGTAAGATCGGATGCGGTAAAAGCGATCCTTGCTCACCATGATGTGCAGATTATTGTGACAGACGATGGGTTACAGCACTATCGTCTGGCACGTGATGTGGAAATCGTGGTGATTGACGGTGTTCGTCGGTTTGGTAACGGCTGGTGGCTCCCTGCGGGCCCAATGCGTGAGCGTGCGGGTCGGCTGAAATCGGTGGATGCCACGATCGTTAATGGCGGTGTGGCGCGACCGGGTGAAATTCCCATGCATCTTGAGCCTGGGCTGGCCGTTAATTTACGTACTGGTGAACGCCGCGATGTCGCGCAACTGCCTGATATTGTCGCCATGGCGGGTATCGGCCATCCCCCCCGTTTTTTTGCCACGCTTGAGGCATGTGGCGCCAGGCCACAAAAATGTGTCGCACTGGCGGACCATCAGTCTCTGACCTACAGTGACGTCAGTGCGTTGTTAGCCGAAGGACAAACGCTGGTGATGACGGAAAAAGATGCCGTGAAATGCCGCGCATTTGCCAATGATAACTGGTGGTATTTACCCGTTGACGCACATCTGTCAGGCGAACGGCCTGATGCGTTGCTGGATAGCTTAATCTCGCTGACTCGCTGACTGATTCACGCTGCGGCAGCGAATCATTTATGAGGCCATAAATGTTGTTGCCGCGTCTTTCTCTGACGGATGCCCGTCATCTTCACCTTGCTGCCCAGGGGCTGCTGAAAAAAACACGCCGTCGGGCAACGCCTGCAGATATTCTTCCCACCATTTCGCGCATGTCGTTACTGCAAATCGATACCATCAATATTGTCGCGCGCAGCCCCTATCTGGTGCTGTTTAGTCGTTTGGGCGACTATTCCCCCCAATGGCTCGATGACTCCTTAATGCAGGGCGAACTGATGGAGTATTGGGCGCATGAAGCCTGTTTTTTACCGCGCAGCGACTTTACGCTGATACGCCATCGTATGTTGGCTCCGGAAAAAATGGGCTGGAAATACAAAGCGGCGTGGATGAAAGAACATGCTCATGAAATAGAGCAACTGTTGCAGCATATCCAGCATAACGGGCCGGTACGTTCAGCCGATTTCGAGCATTCGCGTAAGGGGGCCAGCGGCTGGTGGGAATGGAAACCACAAAAGCGGCATCTGGAAGGGCTTTTTACATCCGGGAAAGTGATGGTGGTGGAGCGGCGTAATTTTCAGCGAGTGTATGATTTAACGCATCGCGTCATGCCTCATTGGGATGATGAGCGTGACCGGCTGTCGCAGGATGAAGCCGAAATTGTGATGCTGGATAACAGCGCCCGTAGTTTGGGTATTTTCCGTGAGCAGTGGCTGGCGGACTACTATCGCCTGAAGCGTCCGGCGTTAAAAAACTGGTGCGATATGCGAAGGGAACAGCGACATATAATTCCTGTTGATGTAGAAGGGCTGGGCACCTTGTGGCTGCATAGCCACCTTCAGCCGCAACTGGAACTTGCTCTGGCGGGAAAGTTGACTGCCACCCACAGCGCTGTTTTATCCCCGTTTGATCCGGTGGTCTGGGATCGTAAACGGGCAGAACAGCTGTTTGATTTTAGCTACCGACTGGAATGCTATACGCCAGCGCCCAAACGTCAGTATGGTTATTTCGTCTTGCCGCTGCTGTATCGCGGGCAGTTAGTTGGGCGCATGGACGCCAAAATGCACCGTAAAACCGGCGTGCTGGAGGTTATTTCGCTGTGGTTGCAGGATGGCATCAAACCAGGAGTTACTCTGCAAAAAGGCTTGCTCCAGGCCATCAGTGATTTTGCTCGCTGGCAGCAGGCGACGCGAGTGACATTGGGGAATTGCCCGGACGGTTTATTTGCTGACTCCCGGCACGGTTGGGAAATAGACCCAGCCTCTTAATTGATTATGTTAATATTTACGGATTCACAATCCGGTCCATCTGGAGGAACTATGGATCATCGTCTGCTTGAAATCATTGCCTGCCCGGTATGCAATGGCAAACTCTGGTTTAACCAGGAAAAACAGGAACTGATTTGTAAACTGGATAACCTTGCTTTCCCACTGCGCGATGGCATTCCAGTTTTGCTGGAAACCGAAGCCCGTGTTCTGACTGCTGATGAGAGTAAATCATGAGTTTTGTGGTCATTATTCCTGCGCGTTATGCGTCCACACGTTTACCGGGTAAGCCGCTGCTGGATATCAACGGCAAGCCCATGATTGTGCATGTGCTGGAGCGAGCGCGTGAATCTGGCGCTGAGCGTATTATTGTTGCTACCGATCATGAAGATGTCGCTCGTGCGGTAGAAGCGGTGGGTGGCGAAGTGTGCATGACACGTGCCGATCACCAGTCTGGCACGGAGCGACTGGCGGAAGTTGTCGAGAAATGTGGTTTTAGCGATGATACCGTTATCGTGAACGTACAGGGTGATGAGCCGATGATCCCGGCGGTCATTATTCGCCAGGTCGCTGAGAATCTGGCGCAGCGCCAGGTTGGTATGGCGACCCTTGCAGCCCCGATTCACAGCGCGGAAGAGGCATTTAATCCGAATGCGGTAAAAGTTGTGCTGGATGCCGAAGGTTATGCGCTCTATTTTTCACGCGCGACCATTCCGTGGGATCGCGACCGTTTCGCCAAAAGCCTCGAAACGGTGGGCGATACTTTCCTGCGTCACCTGGGCATTTACGGTTATCGCGCCGGATTTATTCGCCGTTATGTAAACTGGCAGCCGAGTCCGCTTGAGCATATTGAAATGCTGGAGCAACTGCGTGTGCTGTGGTACGGCGAAAAAATTCACGTCGCCGTTGCTAAGGAAGTTCCTGGCACAGGGGTTGATACCGCTGAAGATCTTGAGCGTGTTCGCGCTGAGATGCCTTAGTTTTTCTCACGATTCTCCATTAAGATACGCTGAATAATTTAAGTTGCAGGAGGCTTTACTCACCTGCAGCTTGAAGTATGACGCGTATTTTTGGGAGGCGTATCGTATCGTTACGCTTTTCCTCCACTTTTCTTTTCATCAATTGATCTCATCCGGGTGACATCTGTCTGCACGACGCTCATTATGAAAGCAGTAGCATTTATGAGGGCAATCTGAAATGGAACAGTTGCGTGCCGAACTCAGCCATCTGCTGGGTGAAAAACTCAGTCGTATTGAATGCGTAAATGAAAAAGTGGATACGGCTCTGTGGTCACTGTATGACAGCCAGGGAAATCCGATGCCACTGATGGCGAGAAGTTTCACCACACCGGGGATGGCGCAGCAGTTAGCATGGAAAACCACCATGCTGGCACGCAGCGGGACGGTGCGTATGCCAGTCATTTATGGTGTCTTAACGCACGAAGAGCATCCCGGCCCTGATGTCCTGTTGCTTGAGCGTTTACGCGGTGTGCCGGTAGAAGCGCCTGCCAGAACGCCCGAACGCTGGGAACATTTAAAGGATCAGATTGTAGAAGGTCTGCTTTCATGGCATCGGCAGGATAGCCGCGGCTGTGTGGGAATGGTGGATAACACGCAAGAGAATATCTGGCCATCCTGGTATCGTCAGCGAGTAGAGGTGCTGTGGACTACGCTAAGTCAGTTCAACAATACCGGGCTGACGATGCAGGACAAACGGATCCTGTTTCGCACCCGTGAGTGTTTGCCCGCTTTATTTGAAGGATTCAATGATAACTGTGTGCTGATCCACGGTAATTTCAGCTTACGCAGTATGCTTAAAGACGCCCGTAGCGATCAGCTTCTGGCGATGGTGGGGCCTGGGTTGATGTTGTGGGCGCCGAGGGAATATGAACTGTTCCGCTTAATGGATAATGCGCTGGCGGAAAGCCTGCTATGGCAATACCTGCAGCGCGCGCCAGTGGCGGAGTCGTTCATCTGGCGGCGCTGGTTGTATGTGTTATGGGATGAGGTTGCGCAACTGGTCAATACCGGACGTTTTAATCGTTCCAACTTTGACCTGGCAACGAAATCACTGCTGCCGTGGCTCGCCTGAACCTTTTAGCCACTGCCAGATGCGCCCCAACGTTTCGTAACCAACACGATCGCTATGCATCAGCCAGACAGGCGAAGGAATTGCCCGCTCCCACGGATTGAGTGGGGAATCGATGGCCAGTTGATTGGCGGGTGCAGGCAAAGGATACAGTCCGGCCTGCTGGAAGAAAATCATCGCACGCGGTAAGTGCGATGCGGATGTCACCAGCAGGAACGGCGCATCGCCAATGGCCTGTTTCACTGCGGTCGCTTCTTCTTCGGTATCTTTAGGTTTATCCAGCGTAATGATCTCGCTGCGGGGGACGCCCAGCGACTGCGCCACGCGAGCGCCAGCTTCAGCCGTGCTGACAGTATTGGTCTTTGCGGCAGCGCCGGTAAAGATAAGCTTCGATCCCGGGTTTGCGCGCCATAGGCGAATACCTTCATTCAGACGTGGAAGGCTGTTGTTGATCAGGTTTGAACTCGGCGCCCACTGCGGATTCCAGGTATATCCGCCACCCAACACCACAATGTACTCCACTTTTTGCCTATCCTGCCAGGTTGGATAACTATCCTCAAGCGGTTTCAACAGGCTATCGGCGACGGGCTGCAAACTAAGAAGTAACAGCGCCAGCCAACTCAGACTAATACACACTTTCCCCGTTTTCTGAAAGCGGCTAAACCAGATTAACCCCAGGCCGATGCCCATCACAAGCAGCATCAACGGAAGCGGCAGCATCATACCGCCAATCACTTTCTTCAGCGTAAAAAGCATCCTTTTTGGTTCCTTTTTTAACCATACAGCAGGGGATCTGCAGGGATATTACACCAGGAAGGTTCATTCTCGGCGTGGGTGTGACAAAATAGCGGTTTTACTTAGTCGCCCTAAAGCCAGCCTGTGGAGAGCCCGATGCGGGATCGCAATTTTGATGACATTGCAGAGAAGTTTTCCCGTAACATTTACGGCACCACCAAAGGTCAATTAAGACAGGCTATTCTCTGGCAGGATTTGGATCGCCTACTGCCCACGCTCGGTGAACAGAAATTACATATTCTGGATGCAGGGGGGGGCGAAGGGCAAACGGCCATCAAAATGGCGGAGCGCGGTCACTTCGTGACATTATGCGACCTGTCCGGTGAGATGATCGCCCGTGCGCAACAGGCAGCAGAGGCAAAAGGTGTGAGCGGAAACATGCATTTCATACAATGCGCCGCTCAGGATGTTGCTGCGCATTTGGAAAGCCCGGTTGATCTGATATTGTTTCATGCTGTGCTGGAATGGGTGGCCGAACCGGTTTGCGTGCTGCAAACCCTGTGGTCGGTATTACGTCCCGGCGGCGCGTTATCGTTAATGTTCTACAATGCTAACGGTCTGCTGATGCACAACATGGTCGCAGGGAATTTCGACTATGTGCAGGTTGGGATGCCAAAACGTAAAAAACGTACGCTTTCACCAGACTATCCGCGTGAACCAGGACAGGTTTATCAGTGGCTGGAAGAGATCGGTTGGCAGATAACCGGTAAGACAGGCGTACGCGTGTTTCATGATTATCTGCGAGATAAGCATCAACAGCGTGACGGTTATGAAATGTTACTTGAGTTAGAAACGCGCTATTGCCGCCAGGAACCGTATATCAGCCTTGGCCGCTATATTCATGTCACCGCGCGCAAACCGCAGATGCAAGGATAACCTATGAGTGAATTTTCCCAGACAGTCCCCGAACTGGTTGCCTGGGCCAGAAAAAATGACTTCTCCATTTCTCTGCCGGTAGACAGACTTTCGTTCCTGCTGGCGGTAGCCACGCTGAACGGTGAGCGACTTGACGGTGAGATGAGTGAAGGCGAGCTGGTGGATGCGTTCCGCCATGTGAGTGATGCGTTTGAGCAAACCAGCGAAACCATCGGTGTTCGCGCCAATAACGCGATTAACGACATGGTACGTCAACGTCTGCTGAACCGCTTTACCAGCGAGCAGGCGGAAGGTAACGCTATTTATCGTTTAACGCCGCTGGGAATTGGCATCACGGATTACTATATTCGTCAGCGCGAATTCTCTACATTGCGTTTGTCGATGCAGTTGTCGATTGTTGCTGGTGAGCTGAAGCGTGCGGCAGATGCCGCCGCGGAAGGTGGTGATGAATTCCACTGGCACCGCAACGTCTATGCGCCATTGAAGTATTCGGTAGCGGAAATTTTCGACAGTATTGATTTGACTCAGCGCATTATGGATGAGCAGCAGCAGCAGGTAAAAGACGATATTGCACAGTTGCTGAATAAGGACTGGCGGGCGGCAATTTCCAGCTGTGAAATGCTGCTGTCTGAAACGTCAGGTACGCTGCGTGAGCTGCAGGATACGTTGGAAGCCGCAGGCGATAAGCTCCAGGCGAACCTGTTACGCATTCAGGATGCGACGATGGCACATGACGATCTGCATTTTGTCGACCGGTTGGTGTTTGACTTACAAAGCAAGCTCGATCGCATTATCAGCTGGGGTCAGCAATCCATCGATTTGTGGATCGGTTACGATCGTCACGTGCACAAGTTTATCCGTACCGCGATCGATATGGACAAAAACCGCGTCTTTGCCCAGCGTCTGCGCCAGTCCGTGCAGACCTACTTTGACGATCCGTGGGCGCTGACCTATGCCAACGCCGATCGTCTGCTGGATATGCGCGACGAAGAGATGGTGCTGCGTGATGAAGAGGTCACCGGCGAGTTGCCCGCCGATCTGGAATATGAAGAATTTAACGAGATCCGCGAACAGCTGGCGGCAATTATCGAAGAGCAGTTGGCTATCTATAAATCCAGACAAACGCCACTGGATCTCGGATTGGTCGTGCGCGAGTATCTGGCGCAATACCCACGTGCGCGTCACTTCGACGTAGCGCGTATTGTTATTGATCAGGCGGTACGTCTTGGCGTAGCGCAAGCAGACTTCACCGGACTGCCCGCGAAATGGCAGCCGATTAATGATTACGGAGCCAAGGTACAGGCGCATGTCATTGACAAATATTGAACAAGTGATGCCGGTAAAGCTGGCGCAGGCGCTGGCGAATCCGTTATTTCCAGCGCTGGATAGCGCTTTACGTTCGGGTCGCCATATCGGCCTGGATGAACTGGATAATCATGCCTTCCTGATGGATTTTCAGGAATATTTTGAAGAGTTTTACAACCGCTATAACGTGGAATTGATCCGTGCCCCGGAAGGGTTCTTCTACCTTCGTCCACGTTCAACGACGCTCATTCCCCGTTCGGTTCTGTCTGAACTGGATATGATGGTCGGTAAAATTCTTTGCTATCTCTATCTCAGCCCGGAACGCCTGGCGAACGAAGGGATTTTTACCCAGCAAGAGCTGTATGACGAGCTATTAACGCTGGCGGATGAAGCCAAACTGCTGAAGCTGGTGAACAACCGTTCAACCGGTTCGGACGTTGATCGCCAGAAACTCCAGGAAAAGGTTCGTTCTTCGCTAAACCGTCTCCGCCGCTTAGGCATGGTATGGTTTATGGGTCATGACAGCAGCAAATTCCGTATTACGGAATCAGTCTTCCGCTTTGGCGCGGATGTACGCAGCGGTGACGATCCGCGCGAAGCGCAGCGTCGCTTGATTCGTGATGGCGAAGCGATGCCGGTCGAGAACCGCCTGCAGCTTAACGATGAGCCAGAAGATAATCAGCCGGACAGTGGAGAAGAAGAATAATGATTGAACGCGGTAAATTTCGCTCACTTACGCTGATTAACTGGAATGGTTTTTTTGCCCGTACGTTTGACCTTGATGAACTGGTTACCACGCTGTCCGGCGGTAACGGTGCGGGTAAATCCACTACCATGGCGGCATTTGTTACGGCGCTCATCCCTGACTTGACTCTGCTGCATTTCCGTAACACCACCGAAGCCGGTGCAACCAGCGGCTCACGTGATAAAGGCCTGCACGGTAAGCTGAAAGCAGGTGTCTGTTACTCAATGCTTGACGTGCTCAACTCGCGCCATCAGCGTGTGGTCGTCGGCGTGCGTCTGCAGCAGGTTGCCGGGCGCGATCGTAAAGTGGACATCAAGCCGTTTGCGATTCAGGGGTTGCCGATGTCGGTGCAGCCAACCCAACTGGTTACGGAAACCCTGAACGAACGCCAGGCTCGCGTTCTGTCTCTCGCAGAGCTGAAAGAGAAGCTTGATGAGATGGAAGGTGTGCAGTTTAAGCAGTTTAACTCAATCACCGATTATCACTCGTTGATGTTCGATCTGGGGATCATCGCCCGTCGTCTGCGCTCTGCCTCTGACCGTAGTAAATTCTATCGCCTGATTGAAGCCTCACTGTACGGCGGTATTTCCAGCGCCATTACCCGCTCGCTGCGTGACTACCTGCTGCCGGAAAACGGCGGCGTGCGTAAAGCGTTCCAGGATATGGAAGCGGCGCTACGTGAAAACCGCATGACGCTGGAAGCGATTCGCGTCACCCAGTCAGATCGTGACCTGTTTAAGCATTTGATCAGCGAAGCGACCAACTATGTGGCTGCGGATTATATGCGCCACGCCAACGAACGTCGTATCCATCTTGATAAAGCGCTGGAATATCGTCGTGAGCTGCATACCTCACGCAAGCAGTTGGCCGCAGAGCAGTACAAGCACGTGGATATGGCGCGTGAACTGGGCGAGCATAACGGCGCGGAAGGCGATCTGGAAGCGGATTATCAGGCGGCAAGCGATCACCTGAATCTGGTGCAAACCGCGCTGCGTCAGCAGGAAAAAATTGAACGCTACGAAGCGGATCTCGAAGAACTGCAGGTTCGTCTCGAAGAACAAAATGAGGTGGTCGCGGAAGCCGTTGACCGCCAGGATGAAAACGAAGCCCGCGCGGAAGCCGCCGAACTGGAAGTGGATGAGCTGAAAAGCCAGCTTGCCGATTACCAGCAGGCGCTGGACGTTCAGCAAACGCGCGCCATCCAGTACACTCAGGCGATTCAGGCGCTAAATCGGGCGAAAGAGCTCTGTCACTTACCGGATCTGACGCCCGACAGTGCTGCCGAATGGCTGGAGACGTTCCAGGCGAAAGAGCAGGAAGCCACTGAAAAACTGCTGACGCTGGAACAAAAAATGAGCGTGGCACAAACCGCGCACAGTCAGTTCGAGCAGGCTTATCAGCTGGTGGCGGCTATCAACGGCCCACTGGCACGTGGTGATGCCTGGGGCGTCGCACGTGAGCTGCTGCGCGAAGGTGTTGAACAGCGCCACCTGGCGGAACAGGTTCAGCCATTGCGCATGCGTTTGAGCGAGCTGGAACAGCGTTTGCGCGAACAGCAGGAAGCCGAGCGTCTGCTGGCTGAATTCTGCAAGCGTCAGGGTAAACAGTTCGATATCGATGAGCTGGAAGCACTGCACCAGGAGCTGGAAGCGCGTATCGCCGCCTTGTCGGACAGCGTCTCTTCTGCCAGCGAACAACGTATGACGTTGCGCCAGGAGCAGGAGCAGTTGCAGTCTCGTATCCAGCATTTGATGCAACGCGCGCCGGTCTGGCTGGCCGCGCAAAATAGCCTGAACCAGCTTAGCGAACAGTGTGGCGAAGAATTTACCTCCAGCCAGGACGTCACCGAGTACCTGCAACAGTTGCTGGAGCGCGAGCGTGAAGCCATTGTTGAGCGTGATGAAGTCGGCGCGCGTAAAAATGCAGTTGATGAAGAGATTGAACGTCTAAGCCAGCCGGGCGGGGCGGAAGATCAGCGTCTGAACGCGCTGGCAGAACGCTTCGGCGGCGTGTTGCTGTCTGAAATCTATGACGATGTTAGCCTTGAAGATGCGCCGTACTTCTCTGCGCTTTACGGTCCTTCGCGTCATGCCATCGTGGTGCCGGATCTGTCGCTGATTACTGAGCAACTTGATGGGCTGACGGATTGCCCGGAAGACCTCTACTTCATCGAAGGGGATCCGCAGTCGTTTGATGACAGCGTTTTCAGTGTCGATGAGCTGGAAAAAGCGGTGGTGGTGAAAACCGCCGAGCGCCAGTGGCGTTACTCCCGCTTCCCAACGGTGCCGATTTTTGGTCGTGCCGCGCGTGAAAGCCGCATCGAAACGCTACACGCCGAGCGTGAGGGGCTGTCTGAACGTTTTGCAACGCTCTCTTTTGACGTCCAGAAAACCCAACGTCTGCACCAGGCGTTTAGCCGCTTTATCGGCAGCCATCTGTCGGTGGCGTTTGAGGCCGATCCGGAAGCCGAAATTCGTCAGTTGAACAGCCGTCGCGTTGAACTCGAACGTGCGCTGACCAACCATGAAAATGATAATCAGCAAAGCCGCACGCAGTTTGAACAGGCGAAAGAGGGGGTTTCTGCTCTTAACCGCCTGCTGCCGCGTTTGAATCTGCTGGCGGATGACACGCTGGCCGATCGTGTGGACGAAATTCGCGAACGTCTGGATGAAGCCCAGGAAGCGGCGCGTTTTGTGCAGCAGCACGGCAATCAGTTAGCCAAGCTGGAGCCGATGGTTTCCGTTCTGCAAAATGACCCGGAGCAGTTTGAACAGCTGAAAGAAGACTACGCGTATTCTCAGCAGACGCAGCGTGATGCACGCCAGCAGGCCTTTGCACTCACTGAAGTCGTTCAGCGCCGGGCGCACTTTAGCTATTCCGACTCCGCCGAAATGCTGAGCGGCAACAGCGATCTGAATGAGAAACTGCGTGAACGTCTGGAACAGGCGGAAGCTGAACGTACCCGCGCCCGTGAAGCGTTGCGCAGCCACGCCGCGCAGTTGAGCCAGTACAATCAGGTTATGGCCTCGCTGAAAAGCTCCTACGACACCAAGAAAGAGCTGCTTAACGATTTACAACGTGAACTGCAGGATATTGGCGTTCGTGCGGACAGCGGTGCCGAAGAGCGCGCGCGTATCCGTCGTGACGAACTGCATGCGCAGCTCAGCAACAACCGTGCACGCCGCAACCAACTTGAGAAAGCACTGACCTTCTGCGAAGCGGAGATGGAAAACCTGACCCGCAGACTGCGCAAGCTGGAACGTGATTATCATGAAATGCGCGAGCAGGTAGTTACCGCCAAAGCCGGCTGGTGTGCAGTCATGCGGATGGTGAAAGACAACGGCGTTGAGCGCCGTCTGCACCGTCGCGAGTTGGCGTATCTGTCCGGTGATGAACTGCGCTCGATGTCGGATAAGGCGCTCGGCGCGCTGCGTCTGGCCGTTGCGGATAACGAACATTTGCGCGATGTGCTGCGCATGTCTGAAGATCCCAAACGTCCAGAACGTAAAATTCAGTTTTTTGTCGCGGTTTACCAGCATCTGCGTGAACGTATTCGCCAGGATATTATCCGTACCGACGATCCGGTCGAAGCCATCGAGCAGATGGAGATTGAATTGAGCCGTCTGACGGAAGAGTTAACCTCCCGTGAACAGAAGCTGGCTATCAGCTCTCGCAGCGTGGCGAATATTATTCGTAAGACGATTCAGCGTGAACAGAACCGTATTCGTATGTTGAACCAGGGTCTGCAAAGCGTGTCGTTTGGTCAGGTAAACAGCGTTCGTCTGAACGTAAACGTGCGAGAAACGCACGCTACTTTGTTGGATGTCCTGTCCGAGCAGCATGAACAGCATCAGGACCTGTTTAACAGCAACCGTCTGACCTTCTCTGAAGCGCTGGCGAAGTTGTATCAGCGTCTTAATCCGCAGATCGACATGGGACAGCGTACGCCGCAAACCATTGGTGAAGAACTGCTCGACTACCGCAACTACCTGGAAATGGAAGTTGAGGTTAACCGTGGTTCTGACGGTTGGCTGCGTGCCGAATCGGGCGCGCTGTCCACAGGGGAAGCGATCGGTACCGGGATGTCAATCCTCGTGATGGTTGTTCAAAGCTGGGAAGATGAAGGTCGTAGACTGCGTGGGAAAGATATCTCGCCATGCCGCCTGTTGTTCCTTGATGAAGCCGCACGACTCGATGCCCGCTCCATCGCAACCCTGTTTGAACTGTGCGAGCGTTTGCAGATGCAGCTGATTATTGCTGCGCCGGAAAATATCAGCCCGGAGAAAGGCACAACCTACAAACTGGTGCGTAAAGTCTTCCAGAATACCGAACACGTTCACGTGGTGGGTCTGCGTGGTTTTGCCCCTCAGTTGCCTGAGCCGTTACCTGGGATAGAAGATGCCTCTTCGCAGGCAAGCTAAGTAAAAAGGCGGCGCTAAAGCCGCCTTTTTCTTTTCCGATATGCTCATGATACCTGGTGTAATTTCTTTAGACTTCTTTACATTAGGTTAGGCAAAAATGATTTGATGTTTATATACTGAAGGTAAGCCTAACGCGTCACCGGGCTTGCTCGTCATACTTCAGAATGTATTGGCGTTTTACAGGCCCGCTCCCGTGAGAGTAACGGGGAATACAGGCGGTCTGGCTACTCAAAGTATGATAAAGAAAACAGGGGGCAAGGGATGTTGCTTAATAAAATGTGTGGTCGTCGGCTGTCGGCAATCAGTTTGTGCCTGGCCGTAACATTCGCTCCACTGTTCAATGCGCAGGCCGATGAGCCTGAAATGATTCCTGGCGACAGCTCTGCGGCCGTTAGCGAACAGCCTACAGCGTTATCGCAACCGCAGGTACAATCTTCCGCGACGGCGATCATGGCGGGGATTCAACCGCTGCCGCAGGGCGTGTCAGTTGATCAAGCCCGCGCTGAATTGCAATCTCAGCTACCAGCAGGCTATACGCCGGTTTATATGAGCCAGCTGGAATTACTGTATGCCGCACGCGAAATGAAACCGATGTGGGAAAATCGTGATGCGGTAAAAGCCTTTCAACAACAGTTAGCCGAGGTGGCGATTGCCGGCTTTCAGCCGCAGTTCACCTCGTGGGTTGCACTTCTGACTGACCCGGCAGTCACTGGCCTGGCACGTGATACTGTGCTTTCTGATGCGATGATGGGCTATCTGCACTTTATTGCCAATATCCCCGTCAAAGGTAGCCGCTGGCTGTATAGCGATAAGCCTTATGCTCTGGCAACGCCACCGCTCTCCGTTGTTAACCAATGGCAGGTGGCGCTGGACAATGGTCAGCTAACGTCATTTATCACCAGCCTTACACCTCAACATCCACAGTATGCAGCGATGCATGAGTCGTTGCTGAAGCTGGTGGGGGATTCGCGACCCTGGCCACGGTTAACCAGCACCACGACGTTGCGTCCCGGTGAATGGAGTAATGATATCCCGGCGCTGCGCGAAATTCTGCGTCGCACCGGAATGCTGAACGCCGGTGTCAGCACTTCTGCCAAAGAAGGGCGTAGCGCCTACGATCGCGAACTTGTTGATGCGGTGAAACGTTTTCAGACATGGCAGGGGCTGGGGGCCGATGGCACGATTGGTCCTGCAACACGCGACTGGCTGAACGTGACGCCTGCTCAACGCGCGGGCGTACTGGCGTTAAATATTCAGCGTTTGCGCCTGCTGCCGAGCGATCTGTCTACCGGCATCATGGTAAACATCCCAGCCTACTCGCTGGTTTATTATCAGAACGGAAATCAGGTGCTGGCTTCCCGTGTTATTGTCGGACGTCCCGATCGTAAAACGCCGATGATGAGCAGCGCGTTGAATAATGTGGTTGTAAACCCACCGTGGAACGTACCGCCGACGCTGGCCCGAAAAGATATTCTGCCTAAATTGTGGAACGATCCGGGGTACCTTGAGCGTCACGGGTATACTGTAATGCGCGGCTGGAACAGCAAAGAGACGATAGATCCGTGGCAGGTCGACTGGGCTACAATCACCGCCTCAAATCTGCCGTTCCGCTTCCAGCAGGCACCGGGCGCGCGTAATTCGCTGGGGCGCTATAAATTCAACATGCCGAGTTCTGATGCCATTTATCTGCACGATACGCCAAACCATAATTTGTTCCAGAAGGATACTCGGGCGCTAAGTTCTGGCTGTGTGCGCGTGAATAAGGCCTCGGAACTGGCGAATATGCTGCTGCAGGATGCTGGCTGGAATGATACGCGCATCTCGGATGCCCTGAAGCAAGGGGATACGCGGTATGTAAATATCCGCCAGAATATTCCGGTCAACCTCTACTATCTGACTGCCTTTGTGGGAAGCGATGGACGCACTCAGTATCGTACAGATATTTACAATTACGATCAGACAGCGCGATCCAGCGCACAAATCATGTCGAAAGCTGAGCAATTAATCAGATAAATGAAGCAGTTCGAGGAAAATGATTGTCGTAAGTTATGACGAAAACGGGGCAGGATGGCTGTAAGCCCCGTATTTCCTGGGTTTGGGAGCCTTGACGTGGACTACTTAGCCAGATAAGGTTTCCCGCGTGCGCTAGAGCATACATACGATAACATTGACCTGTAGACCTTAATACCATGGACAAATTTGACGCTAATCGCCGCAAATTGCTGGCGCTTGGTGGTATTGCCCTCGGCGCTGCCATCCTGCCCACGCCTGCGTTTGCAACACTCTCCACCCCACGTCCGCGTATATTGACGTTGAATAACCTGCATACCGGTGAGTCAATTAAAGCAGAGTTTTTTGATGGCAGGGGCTATATTCAGGACGAATTAGCAAAACTTAATCACTTTTTCCGTGACTTTCGGGCGAATAAAGTGAAATCCATCGACCCGGGATTGTTTGATCAACTCTTCCGTCTGCAGGGACTGCTGGGTACGCGTAAACCCGTACAACTGATCTCCGGCTATCGCTCCATCGATACCAATAACGAACTCCGTGCACGTAGTCGTGGTGTGGCAAAGAAAAGCTACCACACGAAAGGACAGGCCATGGATTTCCATATTGAAGGCATCGCATTAAGTAATATTCGCAAAGCTGCGTTATCTATGCGCGCAGGTGGTGTAGGATACTACCCCAGCAGTAACTTTGTGCATATTGACACCGGGCCTGCACGGCACTGGTGATCCGTAAGCTTAATGAAACAGGAGCTGTATGAACTATCGTATTATTCCGGTCACTGCATTCGCCCAGAACTGCTCGCTAATCTGGTGTGAGCAGACGCGTCTGGCCGCACTGGTCGATCCCGGCGGTGATGCCGAGAAAATCAAACAGGAAGTCGATGCCAGCGGTCTGACGCTCATGCAGATCCTGCTTACCCACGGTCATCTCGATCATGTTGGGGCGGCGGCAGAACTGGCACAGCATTACGGTGTACCGGTTATTGGGCCGGAAAAAGAAGATGAGTTCTGGCTGCAGGGGCTGCCTGCGCAAAGCCGTATGTTTGGCCTGGGTGACTGTGAGCCGCTGACGCCAGATCGCTGGCTAAACGAAGGCGATCGGATTAGCGTCGGCAACGTAACCTTACAGGTGCTGCATTGCCCGGGTCACACGCCAGGGCATGTCGTCTTCTTTGATCAACAATCAAAATTACTGATCTCGGGTGACGTGATTTTCAAAGGCGGCGTAGGACGCAGTGATTTCCCTCGCGGAGATCACAACCAATTGATTGATTCGATTAAACGTAAACTCTTACCATTGGGTGATGACGTGACGTTTATTCCGGGTCACGGCCCGCTTTCTACACTGGGTAACGAACGGCTACATAATCCGTTCCTGCAGGATGAAATGCCTGTCTGGTAATAGCTTAGATAAGTAAAAGGGCTGCGACTGCGGTAATGCTGGTTAGTTAACGGACCGGAGGTAATGAATCTGTTGCCTCCTGCGTATTGCTACGTTCGCCTTAAAGCGCGCCCTGAGCCAGCATCCATGCTGGCTCTCCCTGCCTTACGGAAACACGTCGGCAATTTTCAGCCGGACCAGCCCACACCTGACCATCTGCATTTTTATTTGAACAGGTTTGAACAGCAAAACAGATTGAACTGGAAGTCAGAGCGTTGCAGCGATGACACTGGTCCGGCTGAAAATCGATGAGGCGTTGACGGCTGCCCGGGTCTGCCCGCAGGGATGCGGGCAGAGGGGACGGCCTGCATGGACGCAGGCTCGACCCCGACCCGACCGGCAGACGGCATAAGACGAATGAATCGCGTAGCGACGATTTTCCCGCCGGGAGCCTGGGATGTAAGGGAGGCGGCGGTGAGCCTCCCTTACACGTTCACGGGTTTCTGTGCCTCAGAGAAGTGACAAACATAGGGTGAACGGAACCCTGAGCCTGAATTACATATTCTCAATAATGCTTAACTGACAGGCATTACGGCTATTGAGGCCTTTTCTGTACGCGATAGATTACAGCACTGCGACAATCGCTTCGCATAACGGCGCCATGTTGTCTGGCGTCATTCCTGCGACGTTTACGCGTCCGGAAGCAACAGCATAAACACCAAACTCTTCACGCAGGCGCAGAACCTGTTCTTTCGTCAGTCCGCTGAATGAGAACATACCGTTCTGTTTGATGATAAAGCTGAAGTCGCGGTTCGCACCTTTCTCCTGCAGCGTATTGACGAACAGTAAACGCATGCGCTGAATGCGTTGGCGCATATCGGTCAGTTCCTGTTCCCAGATGGCACGCAGCGCGTCGTTGCTCAGAATCGTGGCGACTACAGATGCGCCGTGGGCTGGCGGGTTGGAATAGTTAGCGCGGATGGCGGATTTCATCTGACTAAACGCACGGTCGACGGTTTCAGCATCAGCTGCAACCAGCGTACAGGCACCTACGCGCTCATTGTACAGACCAAAGTTCTTGGAGTAGGAGCTGGCGACAATCAGCTCTTTATGCAGCGCGGCAAATGCACGCAGACCTTCTGCATCTTCTTCCAGACCGCGGGCAAAGCCCTGGTATGCGAAGTCAAACAGCGGCAACCATCCTTTTTCGACAGAAAGCTGAGCCAGCGTTTGCCACTGCTCAAGCGTCGGATCGATACCGGTTGGGTTATGGCAGCAGCCGTGGAACAGTACTACATCGCCAGCCTGCGCTTCGCTGAGGCTTGCCAGCAGCGCATCAAAGTCTAACGAGTGGTTCGCCGCATCGTAATAGTTATATTCACGCACTTCCAGACCAGCAGAATTAAATACGCTCTTATGGTTCGGCCAGCTTGGGTTGCTGACCCACACGCGTTTTGCACTGGTGTTTTTTGCCAGGAAATCAGCGGCCACACGCAGGGCTCCTGTACCACCAGGGGTCTGTGCTGTACGCGCGCGTTTTTCATTAATCAGTGCACTTTCTTTACCAAACAGTAATTCCTGAGTGCAGCGACCAAACTCTGGAATACCGTCAATGCCAAGATAGTTTTTGGTGGTTTCATTTTCCAGGATATATTGCTCGGCTTTTTTAACGCTGGTCAATACCGGCGTTTTGCCTGTCTCATCTTTATATACACCGATTCCGAGGTTTATTTTCCCCGGGCGATCATCGGCACGAAACAAATCAGCCAGGCCCAAAATGGGGTCGGCAGGAGCGGCGGTAATGTTCTCAAACATGACGAGGTTCCATTGTGGTTACAGAAGGGAAGTCCGCTATCAGGTTAACGGTAGATTTACAAAATGCCAACCGTTAGTGACGAAAAGCAGGGGGGTTTTTTGAAGACGCAAGAATCCGCTGGCGGATATAAAAAAACAGGACCGAAGTCCTGTTTTTTAGGCATTTAGCAAAGAGGTCTGCTATTAGAACTGGTAAACGATACCTACTGCAACGGTGTCGTCAGAGCCTACGCCCAGTTTGTTGTCAGAATCGATCTGGTTGATGATGTAATCAACATAGGTGGACATGTTTTTGTTGAAGTAGTAAGTCGCACCCACTTCAACGTAGTTCACCAGATCTACGTCACCGATACCTTCGATATCCTTACCTTTAGATTTGGTATAGGCGATGGACGGACGCAGACCGAAGTCGAACTGGTACTGAGCAACTAACAGTACGTCTTCAGTTTTGTTCGCATAACCGTTAGAAATGCGGGTTGCGTTGCGGGTTTCGCTGTAGTTCGCTGCCAGGTAGATGTTGTTAGCATCGTATTTCACGCCGGTAGCCCACTGCTCAGCTTTGTCGCCATGGCCACGCAGAAGCGGGTTTTGCTGAGCATCGGTACGGTCAGCCGCGCCGTATGCACCGACGATACCGAAGCCTTCGAATTCGTAGCTTACAGAACCGCCAACGCCGTCACCATTAGAGCGACGAACGTCATCACGCTCGTTTTTACCCAGGTACTGAACAGCGAAGTTCAGGCCTTCAACCAGACCGAAGAAGTTGGAGTTACGGTAGGTCGCGAGGCCACCGTTACGCTGAGAGAAGAACTGGTCGGAAGCCGCAGTATCGCCACCGAATTCTGGCAGCATATCGGTGTAACCCAGTGCATCGTATACGACGCCGTAGTTACGACCGTAATCGAAGGAGCCTGCGTCACCGAATTTCAGACCGGCAAACGCCAGACGGGTTTTGTTCCCATTCTGAGAGTCGTCACCGCCTTCGGAGTTATTGCCGCTGAACTGATATTCCCACTGGCCGTAACCGGTCAGTTGGTCGTTAATCTGAGTTTCCCCTTTGAAACCAAGACGGGCGTAAGTTTGATCGCCATTAGGTGCGTAGGCGTTGTCACCGTTGTGCTTGGAAAAATAGTGCAGACCTACAGCTTTACCGTAGATGTCTACTTTATTGCCATCTTTGTTATAAACTTCTGCAGCGTTAGCTGCCCCGGCTACCAGCAGAGCAGGGATAACCACTGCAAGAATATTGCGCTTCATCATTATTTATTACCCTCATCGGTTTTTATATGACACCTGCCACTGCCGCCAATAAATTCCGTCAATAAAAATTTACGGAACTATTGATGAGAGTTTGGTGTCTTTATGTGTCTGCAGGCATCTTTCCATTCAAACTACCGTTTCGCTACTCTCAAAGTGCTACAAATATAAAGATTTAGTTTCAAAAAGAAAAAATATGTAACAAAATGTTATTTTTATGCAACTTTGTGAACGACTTCAAATTTCAGCTGTCCCTGCGATTGAATTTTGCTCAGTTTTATCTATTTATATGATTTTCTTATACTTAATTTTGCTAACGACATTTTTATCTAACCCCGCAAAAAAGAGCCATTTTTACAAATGCCTATTTTAGCCGTCCAGAATGCCGTGCGAATGGGGGATAAATGCTCTATTTGATCATGAAATGCTAATCCACAATAAAAATAGTGATTATTTTTTGTTCTCAAATGTTGCAGTGAAACATTGCGTAACAGGAAGGGGGAATTTACGGGTTGAGTTTAGTGCGGGATGAGAATTCATCTAAGGCGACAAATGCAGCAATGCGCTGAACGAAAAAAGGCCAGCAGTGCTGGCCTTTAAGGTTAAAGCGACAACGTTAGAAGCTGGCGTTACGCGGTGTACGCGGGAACGGAATAACATCGCGGACGTTCTGTACGCCGGTGACGTAAGCAATCAGACGCTCAAAGCCCAAACCAAAACCGGAATGCGGAACGGTACCGTAGCGACGCAGATCGCGATACCACCAGTAATCTTCTTTGTTCAGACCCATCTCCAGCATACGGGCATCCAGCACGTCCAGACGCTCTTCACGCTGAGAACCACCGATGATTTCACCGATTCCCGGTGCCAGCACGTCCATTGCCGCAACGGTTTTACCGTCTTCGTTAAGGCGCATATAAAACGCCTTAATATCTTTCGGATAGTTTTTAACAACCACCGGCGCTTTAAAGTGTTCTTCGGCAAGATAGCGTTCGTGCTCAGAAGACAGATCGACACCCCAGTAAACCGGGTTTTCGAACTGTTTGCCGCATTTTTCCAGAATGCTTACCGCATCGGTGTAATCCACCTGCGCGAAGTCAGCATCAATAAAACGTTCCAGGCGTGATACCGCGTCTTTGTCGACACGTTCGGCGAAGAACTTCATATCATCCGCACGCTCTGCCAGTACGGCTTTGAACGCGTATTTCAGCATCGCTTCAGCCAGACCTGCAACATCGTTCAGATCGGCAAAAGCGACTTCCGGCTCAAGCATCCAAAACTCTGCGAGGTGACGGCTGGTGTTGGAGTTTTCCGCACGGAAAGTCGGTCCAAATGTATAAATTTTGGACAGTGCGCAGGCATAGGTTTCGCCGTTCAACTGACCGGAAACCGTCAGGAAGGCTTCTTTACCAAAGAAGTCTTTATCGAAATCGACTTTACCCTGATCGTTGCGTGGCAGGTTTTCCAGATCCAGCGTTGATACGCGGAACATTTCACCGGCACCTTCGGTATCGGAAGCGGTGATCAGTGGGGTAGAAACCCAAAAGAAACCCTGCTCGTGGAAGAAGCGATGCAGCGCTTGCGCCAGCGTATGACGTACGCGCGCTACCGCACCAATCATATTGGTGCGCGGACGCATGTGCGCCACTTCACGCAGGTACTCAATACTGTGACGCTTTGCTGCCATGGGATAGGTGTCAGGATCTTCAACCCAGCCCGCGACTTCAACTTCAGTGGCCTGAATTTCAAAGCTCTGTCCTTGTCCTGGTGACGCAACGACTTTACCCGTCACGATAACCGAACAACCCGTCGTCAGGCGCAGCACGTCCTGATTGTAATTGGGCAGAGAATTATTGATGACGGCCTGTACAGGATCAAAGCAGGAACCGTCATAAACGGCAAGGAAGGAGATGCCAGCTTTTGAATCTCGGCGGGTACGCACCCATCCGCGCACGGTGACTTCGCTGTCAACGGCTACGCGGCCCTGGAGTACGTCGGCTACAGGCACAACGCTCATAATATTCTCTCTGTTAATAGTCGGATATATAAACACATGTCCACCCGTAATGGGGGGATACCTATGTTACCTGGCATCTGCAATCAGACAAGCAGAATTCGTAGCTGGAGTGAAAGATTTCGGAAATAAACGTGAAAAGGGAACCAAAGTGGCTCCCTGAAAGGACTAGCTGGCTTTTTTAATATGCGGAAGATCGAAAGCTTTACGCAGCGCACGAACAAATGCTTTATCGTGGCAAATGGTTTTACCTGGACTATCTGACAACTTGGCTACCGGCTTACCGTTACATTCGACCAGCTTGATAACGATATTCAGCGGCTTAACCTGGGGGATATTACACGTCAGGCGTGTCCCGATACCAAAGCTCAGTTGCACGCGAGAAGAGAAGTGACGGTAGAGTTCAATCGCTTTATTCAGATCGAGGTTATCTGAAAACACCAGCGTTTTGCTTTGCGGGTCAATACCCAGTTTTTCATAATGGGCGATGGCTTTCTCACCCCATTCAACCGGATCGCCAGAGTCGTGGCGCAACCCCTGGTAGCGGGTTGCAAACTCAACGCCAAAGTCGCGCAAAAACGCGTCCATGGTGATGCAATCGGTCAGGGCGATGCCGAGCTGGTCGGGATATTCGTTCAGCCAGGCGGCCAGGGCAACGCGCTGGCTGGTAGCAAGCTCAGGGCTGATTTGCTGGTGTGCCTGGAACCATTCATGTGCCTGGGTTCCCATCGGCGTTAATGACAAACGACGGGCAAGATCGTAGTTGCTGGTGCCAACAAACCACGGTTCCTGCTGCAGACGCTGAACAATAGCTTGCTGCACTTCGCGTGAAAAACGACGACGCGTGCCGAAATCCATCAGATGGAAGCGGGACATATCGACATCTTTCGTTAATGTAGTGAATTCTGCTAATTTGTTTTCCAGCTCAGCCAGTGCCTGCGGCACGCCAGATTCTGGCGAACGGTAACGGTGCACCAGCTCACTAATTACCGCCAGCAGCGGAACTTCCCACATGATGACTTCACGCCATGGACCGGTTAAGCGGATGTTCAGCTTACCGTTATCATTGGTGACGCGAACCTGTTCCGGGTTGTAGCGGAAATCACGTAACCAGGTGAGGTAATCAGCTTTAAAGAAAGGCAGGCCGGAGAGCCACTGGTACTCGTCCTCCTGAAGTCGCAGGTACTGCATAGCGTTAACCTGCTCACGAATAGTGTCGGCGTAAATACCGAGCAGGTCATCGCCACGGCAACGAAATTCAGCCGCTACTTGTACATCATAGTAGTGGTGAAAAACGGCTTGCTGCATATGCAACTTATAAGCGTCTGTATCCAGCAGCGAGTGCAGAACAGGAGAAGCGAATTGTGTCATAGGTGCGCAGTAGCATCCTCTCGCGGGAGCGTTTAGTACAATAAACAACTAAGAAAACCGCTGGAGTATACCCTGTTTAGCGATTTATTGAACCCCGATCACACCATAAGCTGTCTTTCTGGTCGAGGGCATTTCGTGCCGCGTGTTATTAAAATGTAGCAAAAAGGGTGTTTGTGCCTGAAAAGATGAACATTCTGCGTAGCGCGATTTACGCAACAGGAATAGACTGAAGCCGAGACTCTACCAAAGATGCTAAAGGTTTTTTATGACACAACAGCCACAAGCCAAATACCGTCACGACTATCGTGCACCGGATTACCAGATTACTGATATTGACTTGACCTTTGACCTGGATGCTGAAAAAACCGTGGTCACCGCAGTGAGCCAGGCTGTCCGTCATGGTGCGTCTGATGCTCCCCTTCGCCTGAATGGTGAAGATCTGACCCTGGTGTCAATCCACGTGAACGATGACCCGTGGACAGAGTATAAAGAAGAAGAAGGTGCTCTGGTCATCAGCCAACTGCCGGAACGTTTTACGCTGCGTATCGTGAATGAAATCAGCCCAGCGGCGAATACCGCGCTGGAAGGGCTGTATCAGTCCGGCGATGCGCTGTGTACCCAGTGCGAAGCGGAAGGGTTTCGCCATATTACCTGGTATCTCGACAGGCCGGACGTGCTGGCGCGTTTTACGACCAAAATTATTGCCGATAAAACCAGATATCCATTCCTGCTTTCCAACGGCAACCGTGTCGCGCAGGGCGAACTGGAAAACGGTCGCCACTGGGTGCAGTGGCAGGATCCATTCCCGAAACCGTGCTATCTGTTTGCGCTGGTCGCCGGTGATTTCGATGTGCTGAGCGATACCTTTACGACCCGATCCGGGCGTGAAGTCGCGTTGGAGTTGTACGTTGATCGCGGCAACCTGGACCGTGCGCCGTGGGCGATGACGTCGCTGAAAAATTCCATGAAATGGGATGAAGAGCGTTTTGGTCTGGAGTATGACCTCGATATCTACATGATTGTCGCCGTGGACTTCTTTAATATGGGGGCGATGGAGAATAAAGGTCTGAACATCTTTAACTCCAAATACGTGCTGGCGCGTACCGATACAGCCACCGACAAAGACTATCTCGATATTGAGCGCGTTATCGGCCACGAATATTTCCATAACTGGACCGGTAACCGTGTCACCTGCCGTGACTGGTTCCAGTTAAGCCTGAAAGAAGGTCTAACCGTATTCCGTGATCAGGAATTTAGCTCCGATCTTGGTTCTCGCGCGGTAAACCGTATTAGCAACGTGCGTACCATGCGCGGCTTGCAGTTTGCCGAAGACGCCAGCCCGATGGCCCATCCAATTCGTCCGGATATGGTCATTGAGATGAACAACTTCTACACCCTGACCGTGTACGAAAAGGGCGCTGAAGTGATTCGTATGATCCACACCCTACTGGGTGAGGCGAATTTCCAGAAGGGAATGCAGCTTTACTTTGAACGTCACGATGGTAGCGCCGCGACCTGTGATGATTTCGTGCAGGCAATGGAAGATGCGTCGAACGTTGACCTTTCACATTTCCGCCGCTGGTACAGCCAGTCCGGTACGCCGATTTTGACCGTGCGAGATGACTACAATCCAGCGACGGAACAGTACATGCTGACTATCAGCCAGCGTACGCCAGCCACGCCGGATCAGGCTGAAAAACAACCGCTGCATATTCCTTTCGCCCTCGAGTTGTATGACAACGAAGGGAAAGTGATCCCGCTACAAAAAGGCGGTCACCCGGTGAATTCCGTACTCAACGTGACCCAGGCAGAGCAGACGTTTGTTTTCGATAACGTCTACTTCCAGCCGGTTCCGGCACTGCTGTGTGAGTTTTCAGCGCCGGTGAAACTGGAATATAAATGGAGCGACCAGCAACTGACCTTCCTGATGCGTCATGCTCGCAATGATTTCTCCCGTTGGGATGCGGCTCAGAGCCTGTTGGCGACCTATATTAAACTGAATGTTGCCCGACATCAGCAGGGACTGCCGCTGTCACTGCCGGTACACGTTGCTGACGCATTCCGGGCGATTCTGCTCGATGAGAAAATCGATCCGGCACTGGCGGCAGAGATCCTGACGCTGCCTTCCGTCAACGAGATTGCTGAGCTGTTTGAGATTATCGATCCAGTTGCGATCGCCGAGGTTCGTGAAGCGTTAACCCGCACGCTGGCTGCTGAACTGGCAGATGAATTCCTGGCGATTTATAACGCCAATCATCTCGATGAGTATCGCGTTGAGCATGCTGATATCGGCAAACGTACGCTGCGCAACGCCTGCCTGCGCTTCCTGGCATTTGGCGAAGCCCATCTGGCTGACACGCTGGTAAGCAGGCAGTACCGTGAAGCGAATAACATGACTGATGCGCTGGCAGCGCTGTCTGCGGCGGTCGCAGCACAGTTGCCGTGTCGTGACGCGCTGATGCAGGAATACGACGACAAATGGCATCACGACGGTCTGGTGATGGATAAATGGTTTATCCTGCAATCTACCAGCCCGGCAGATAACGTGTTGGAGACGGTACGCGGCCTGTTGAAGCATCGCTCCTTCAGTATGAGTAACCCGAACCGCATCCGTTCGCTGATCGGTGCCTTTGCGGGCAGCAACCCGGCGGCATTCCATGCGGAAGATGGTAGCGGCTATCAGTTCCTGGTCGACATGTTGACCGAACTGAACAGCCGAAATCCACAGGTGGCATCTCGTTTGATTGAGCCGCTGATTCGTCTAAAACGTTATGATGCCAAACGTCAGGCGAAGATGCGTGCGGCTCTGGAACAGTTGAAAGGTCTGGAGAATCTGTCAGGCGATCTGTTCGAGAAGATAACTAAAGCATTAGCCTGATAATGTCGCCGGATGGGTCCGGCCTACCATTCACGTGTAGGCCGGATAAGCGGTAGCGCCATCCGGCATTTTTAACCATGCCTTCGTAGCTGAACTTCATTTTCGCCGCGTTGCATCACCCGGTTCAACACCTCGGCTTCCAGTTCTGCCAGACGCACCGAACCAATCCGACGCGGTCGTGCAATATCCACCGTTAAATCCAGCCCGATTTTTCCATCCTCAATCAGCAAGACGCGATCGGCCATTGCCACCGCTTCGCTGACATCATGGGTGACCAGAAGTACGGTAAAGCCGTGCTCTTGCCATAAAGAGACGATCAGCTCCTGCATTTCAAGGCGGGTTAAGGCATCCAGTGCGCCGAGGGGTTCATCCAGCAGCAGCAGACCAGGGCGATGAATTAATGCCCGGGCAAGGGCCACGCGCTGTTTTTGTCCGCCGGAAAGCGCTGCGGGCCACTCCTGAGCTCGATTCTCCAGCCCAACTGCGGCCAGCGCATCTCGGGCCGCATTGCGCCAGTGACCTTTCAGACCCAGACCGACGTTATCGATAACCGTCTTCCAGGGCAGCAGACGCGCATCCTGAAACATCATACGCGTATCATCCTGAATTTCCGCCAGTGGGGTGGTTCCGGCAAGTAATGCGCCTGAGGTGGGCGACTCCAACCCTGCCAGCAGACGCAGCAACGTGCTTTTACCACCACCGCTGCGGCCAACCACGGCAACGAATTGCCCGGCCTGTATATGCAAATCTAACTGATTGAGCACCGTATTGGCGGCGTATTGTTTCGTCACTGCGCTCAGCACAAGCGGAGTGCCCTGGTTCAGGCGAGCGGTGTTCATACAGTAGCCTCCTTCACATGGTAAGCCGGGTTCCAGCGTAGCCAGATTCGCTCCAGCAGTTGGGCACTGACATCGGCAAGTTTACCCAGCAGGGCGTAGAGAATAATGGCCACCACGACCACATCGGTTTGTAGAAACTCGCGAGCGTTCATCGCCAGGTAGCCAATACCGGCATTGGCTGAAATGGTTTCCGCCACAATGAGCGTCAGCCACATCAGCCCGAGAGCAAAACGTACGCCGACCATAATCGAGGGCAGGGCACCGGGGAGGATCACATGAATAAACAGTGAAAAGCCTGACAATCCATAGCTGCGCGCCATCTCAACCAGCCCGCGGTCAATATTACGGATGCCATGCCAGGTGTTGATGTAAATCGGGAACAGCGTGCCCAGCGCGACGAGAAAGATCTTGGCGGACTCATCAATACCGAACCACAAAATGACCAGTGGGATCAGCGCCAGATGCGGGACGTTACGCAGCATCTGCACCGACGTATCCAGCAGGCGTTCTCCCCAACGCGAAAGGCCGCTTATCAGTCCCAACGTCAGGCCAATCGATCCGCCGATGGAGAATCCGATCAGCGCCCGCCAGGCGCTGATCGCCAGATGCTGCCAAAGTTCGCCGCTGGCGGAAAGCGTCCAGAAAGCTTCGACCACGCCTTCCGGAGAGGGCAGGATGCGGGTGGAGAGCCAGCCCACTGATGATGCGAGCTGCCAGAGCGCCACCAGACCTACCGGTAAAAACCAGGGTGCGAGGCGCAATAACCATCTGTTTTTCGGCGTTGCCATTAGCCGCTCCTTAGCTTTGAGCGACTTTGCGCGGGATGAATTCGTTCGCAACCGCTTCGCCTTGCTGTTGCAGGCGCTGTGGTTGCGGAATTTCGGGTATCGCGACATCCAGATGCGGGAACAGCAGTTCACCAACCTTGTACGCCTCTTCCAGATGCGGATACCCGGACAGCACAAAGCTGTCTATTCCCAGCGCGGCATACTCGTTAATACGCGCTGCGACCGTAGGACCATCTCCGACCAGTGCGGTCCCTGCGCCACCGCGCACCAATCCTACCCCTGCCCACAGGTTCGGGCTAATTTCCAGTTTGTCGCGTTTACCGTTGTGCAGTGCAGCCATTCGCTGCTGACCGACCGAATCCGTTTTTGAGAAGGCGGCCTGGGCTTTGGCGATGGTGTCGTCATCCAGATGGGCTATCAGACGATCTGCGGCCTGCCACGCCTCTTGCGTTGTCTCCCGTACGATCACATGCAGACGAATACCAAAGCGGATCTTGCGACCGAGCGCCGCCGCTTTGGCTCGTACTTGTTCAATCTTCTGCTTCACCTGTTCAGGCGGTTCACCCCAGGTCAGATAGAGATCAACCTGCCCGGCAGCCAGATCTTGTGCGACGTCAGACGAGCCGCCGAAATAGAGTGGAGGATGCGGCTGCTGGATCGGCGGGAAGAACAGTTTTGCCCCGCGAACATGAATATGTTTGCCGTTGAAATCCACGGTTTCACCTTGCAGTAAGCGTCGCCAGACCTGAGTAAATTCGCCAGAGGCTTCATAGCGCTCGGTGTGATCGAGGAACACGCCGTCACCAGCCAATTCCTGCGGATCGCTGCCGGTCACCAGGTTAAATAACGCCCGACCGTTAGAAAGTCTGTCGAGCGTTGCTGCCTGGCGCGCGGCAACCGTCGGCGAGGTTACACCTGGACGCAGCGCGACCAGAAATTTTAATCGCTGGGTGACCGGGATCATCGAGGCGGCGACCAGCCAGGCATCTTCGCAGGAGCGCCCGGTTGGGATCAACACACCGGTAAATCCCAGACGATCGGCCGTTTGCGCAATTTGTTGCAGATATCCGTGATCGACCGGGCGCGAACCTTCTTCCGTTCCAAGATAATGACCGTCACCGTGGGTGGGTAAAAACCAGAACATGTTCAGACTCATCATTTTTCTCCTGCCTGCTGAGTGGGTTGCCAGATACGCTGGCGAATATCGATTTTTTTCGGCACCAAACGGTTGTCATAAAACAGATCCGCGGTTTGTTGTTGCAGTGCGGCAACAGAGTCGCTGACGGGCGTAATGGTGGTTGGCGGGCGGTGATCCAGATAGGAGGCAATCACTGGCTCAGGCAGGCCCATGGTTTTAGCCAGCAGGGCAATGCTTTGCTGGCGCTGGCTGAGGGTTAACGCATCGGCCTGGCTAAAGGTATTCAGTACGCCAAGAACAAAAGCGCCATTTTTCTCGGCATAAGGACGTGCTGCGAGATAAAACGAACCGGTCTGCTTAAGGTCTGAGCCGTCTTTCAGCACGCGTACATCACCTTGCAATAACGCGGCGGAATAGTAGGGATCCCAGATAGCCCACGCATCAACGTTTCCTTGCTGGAAGGCCGCTCGCGCATCGGCTGGCGTCAGATAAGTCGGTTGAATATCGGTAAATTTCAGCCCGGCCTGTTGCAGTGCACGGAGCAGTAAATTGTGGGCGCTGGACCCTTTCTGGAAAGCGACTTTATGTCCTTTAAGCTGCGCGACGTTCTGGATCGGGCTATTTTTCGGCACCAGAATCACTTCGGCTTTCGGTTTGGGTGGCTCAACACCCACGTAAACCAGATCGGCTCCGGCAGCCTGGGCGAAAATTGGTGGAATGTCACCCGTACTGCCGAGATCGATACTGCCGATATTTAGCGCCTCCAGCATTTGCGGCCCGGCGGGAAACTCAATCCATGAGATTTTTGTCTGCGGGTAGCGTTTTTCCAGCAGTTGATGGCTTTTTGCCAGCACCATGCTGACGCTCCCTTTCTGATAGCCAATGCGCAGAGTGTCTGGCGCTGCATCTGCGGCGTGAACCAGCGTCGACAAAGAAAGCAGCCCGGTTAGTGCCAGCCACGACCTGTGGCGCTTGAGCAGATTAAGCATGGGCAGTACCCCGCAGGGTATTCAGTTGAGGGAGTTGGATATCGCGACGATGCAATGCCAGCCAGAAAGTCTCGAGCGCACTATCCAGGCGCTGCTGCAGGTTGGGCGTAAACTGCGGTTTATGCTGATAATCGATGACCTGCGAATCATCGGCAAATACGCCGTGCAGGATCTCCTGGGCTTTTAACGCACTCAGTACCGGTTTCAGCGCGTAATCGACGGCCAGTAAATGCGCCACGCTGCCGCCGGTCGCCAGCGGCAACACCACTTTTCCTTCCAGCGCTCGCTCGGGGAGCAGATCGAGCAGCGTTTTCAGTGCGCCAGAGTAAGCTGCCTTGTAGACCGGCGTGGCGACAATCAGCCCGTCAGCATCCTGTAATTGTTCAATAAATGTCTTCAGCGCCGGACTATCAAAACGGGCATAGATCAGGTCTTCTGGGGCAAAATTGTGCAAGTTCCAGTGAAAGACTTCGACATCCTGACCGTTGAGCTTTTCTCGGGCATATTCCAGTAACGCGCTGGAGCGAGAGGGAAAGCGTGGGCTTCCCGCCAGAGTGATGACGCGCATAATTTCAATCTCCGCTTATAACTAATTGTTTGCTTTTATTTAACATTAATAACAATTTATGCAGTCTGGCAGAGAGGCTCTGTTTATCGAAATAATTTATGCGGGATAGAAAAGTTGAAAATTGCATAAAACGAGGAGCCGAAAGAAAACGTTTGCTTTTTATTGCCGCAGGTCAATTCCCTTTTTGCTCCCGATCGCACATAATACGCCCCCGGTTTGCACACCGGGAATCCAGGAGAGTTCATGTACTACCCCTTCGTTCGTAAAGCCCTTTTTCAGCTCGATCCAGAGCGCGCTCATGAATTGACATTCCAGCAATTACGTCGCATTACCGGCACGCCGCTTGAAGCGCTTGTGCGCCAGAAGGTACCTGCAAAACCGGTTACCTGTATGGGGCTGACGTTTAAAAATCCGCTCGGGCTTGCTGCCGGACTGGATAAAGACGGGGAGTGTATTGATGCGCTCGGCGCGATGGGATTCGGTTCCATTGAGATTGGTACCGTAACGCCGCGTCCTCAACCGGGTAACGATAAACCGCGTCTGTTCCGTCTGGTTGATGCAGAAGGTTTGATCAACCGTATGGGGTTTAATAACCACGGGGTTGATAACCTGGTCGAGAACGTTAAAAAATCGCATTTTGACGGTATTCTGGGAATTAATATTGGCAAGAATAAAGATACCCCGGTAGAGAATGGCAAAGATGACTATCTGATTTGTATGGAAAAAGTCTATGCTTATGCCGGTTATATCGCGATTAATATCTCTTCACCGAATACGCCGGGATTACGTACGCTGCAATACGGCGAGGCGCTGGACGACCTCCTGGCTGCAATTAAAAATAAGCAAAACGATCTGCAAGCGATCCACCATAAATATGTGCCGGTGGCGGTAAAGATCGCGCCGGATCTTTCTGTGGAAGAACTGATCCAGGTTGCTGACAGTTTAGTTCGGCATAATATTGATGGCGTAATTGCGACTAACACCACGCTCGATCGTTCTCTCGTTCAGGGAATGAAAAATTGCGATCAAATGGGTGGTCTTAGCGGGCGACCATTGCAATTAAAAAGTACAGAAATTATTCGCCAGTTGTCTCAGGAATTAAAAGGTCAACTGCCGATTATCGGAGTTGGTGGTATCGACTCGGTGATTGCCGCGCGGGAAAAAATGGCGGCCGGCGCAACCCTCGTACAGATTTATTCGGGATTTATTTTTAAAGGTCCGCCGTTGATTAAAGAAATCGTCAGCAATATCTGATCTATGCCTTAATCCGACAACCAGGGCTTTATTTCTAGCCCTGGTTGTTTTATATTCCTTTACTGTTGCTTATTTAAACATTCTGAGCTTTTATTATTAGGGCAATAAACGAAGCGGCAAAAGGATACTGTCGTAATGGCGATGATTAAGGAAAGGAGAGAAACTGATGCGAATTAAACCCGACGATAACTGGCGCTGGTATTATGATGAAGAGCACGATCGAATGATGCTCGATTTAGCCAATGGCATGTTATTCCGCTCGCGTTTTGCGCGTAAAATGCTCACTCCTGATGCTTTTTCTCCGTCTGGTTTTTGTGTCGATGACGCTGCGCTTTATTTCTCCTTCGAAGAAAAATGCCGTTACCTGGATTTAGCTAAAGAACAAAAAGCGGAACTGGTGCTAAATGCGCTGGTGGCTATTCGGTATCTTAAACCGCAAATGCCAAAAAGCTGGCACTTTGTCGCGCACGGCGAGAACTGGTCGCCAGTGGTCGGCGACGCTGCCTGTGTTTATTTGAGCGATACTGAAGAACAGGTAAATCTGTTAGTGGTAGAGCCGGGTGAAAATGCCGCACTGTGTTTGCTTGCGCAGCCGGGAGTGGTCATTGCCGGTCGCACCATGCAACTTGGCGATGCGATTAAAATCATGAATGACAGACTGAAACCGCAGGCAATTGTCGACAGTTTCAGCCTTGAGCAGGCGGTCTAACTTTCCAGTCTGATTGCCGTTTTGGGTACACAACTGCAGCACAGAATCGTTCCGTCATCACCAATCGCTGATTTTTTCAGCGGGCTAACTTCGCCTTCTACCAGTCGAATTCGACAGCATCCGCAAATTCCTGCCCGGCATGAATAGGGAACCCGAATTCCCTGGTTTTCCAGCTGTTCAAGCAATACCTGCTGATTATTGCCACGAAAGGTCTGCCCCTGCCAGTCAATCAGTACCGTGGCATCGGGCTGCTTCTCGGCGACGGTATCATCAGATTCCGCTGCGCCGTATGCTCTGGCGGGGCCGGTTGCTAAAATTTCGACTTCATCGCCAACGCGAATCACGCCGCTGTTACGGGCGATGAGATTCTGGCCGAAATCAACATCGCCGTTATCCGCCGCCGTGCGGAAAGTTTGCAGCGTGGCGAGCGGCTCGCCAGACGGATGTTTCTGGCCTTTCTCTGGGCTGACGGTGGTGAATATGCAGCGGCTACAGGGTTTTGCCACATCAAAAATGACGTCGCCAATGCGAATCACTTTCCAGGTATCTTCTTCCCAGGCGCCAGCACCTGAAATCACCAGATTAGGGCGAAACTGTTCCATTTTGACGCTTGCCGGGCAGCGTTGCTGCAGATCGCGCAGCGACGCTTCGTTGGTCAGCAGGTAGGGATAACCGTCGGCGAAGGATAAAGGAACATCATCGTGGCGCTTCACCCGGCGCGTCAATTGTGGGCCAACCCAGCGCAACTGCACGTCACGGGAGAAAAAGCCGCTCAGCCATTGGTTGATAGCGGCTGGCGCGATACGCGCGGTAAAATGGTTTCCCCACACTTCTGTCGGCGCATCCTGGGTGGCGAAGTCGGCGAATCGCACCAGCGCGCTGCTACCGTCTGGCGCCGTAAGATGCAGTCCATCGTGAAAAGGGGAAGGGGTAAAGCGGACCATTTGCGGGAACTGTCGGGCGGTAATAAACGTTCCGTCAGGTTCGGTAATCATAAATATACGGTCAAAGGCGAGACCGCTGACGTCTGCCAGGGCGTGCGTGAGTCCAATTCCACGCATAGATTTAACCGGATGAATAAAAAGTCGGGTCAACGTTACCACTGTACAGCCCCTTGAACGAAAATAAGCCTTCAACTTTATGACATACAGCCCATATTAGCTATAATGCGCAGCAATTTTCTCGGAGTAAAAGTGACATTATGAATTCTCTGTTTGCCAGTACGGCCCGTGGGCTGGAAGAGCTGTTAAAAACTGAACTGGAAAACCTCGGCGCGCTGGAGTGCCAGGTCGTTCAGGGTGGGGTCCATTTTAAGGGCGACACGCGGCTTGTTTACCAGAGCCTGATGTGGAGCCGCCTGGCCTCGCGCATTATCCTGCCGATGGGAGAGTGCAAGGTCTACAGCGATCTTGATCTGTACCTCGGCGTTCAGGCAATCGACTGGACAGAGATATTTAATCCTGGTGCCACCTTTGCCGTGCATTTTAGCGGGCTGAACGAGACGATTCGTAATAGCCAGTATGGTGCACTGAAAGTAAAGGATGCGATTGTCGATGCCTTTACCCGTAAAAACCTGCCGCGTCCGAACGTAGATCGTGAATCACCCGATCTGCGCATTAACGTTTGGCTGAATAAAGATACCGCCAGTATTGCACTCGATCTTAGCGGTGACGGTTTGCATCAGCGTGGTTATCGCGATCGCGCTGGTCAGGCGCCGATCAAAGAGACGCTGGCTGCGGCTATCGTTATGCGTTCTGGCTGGCAGCCGGGTACGCCGCTGCTCGATCCGATGTGTGGTTCCGGTACGTTGCTGATTGAAGCAGCAATGTGGGCAACCGATCGCGCGCCGGGCCTGCACCGCGGGTACTGGGGCTTCAGTGGTTGGGCGCAGCACGATGAAGTCGTCTGGCAAGAAGTCAAAGCCGAAGCGCAGGTTCGTGCGCGTAAAGGGCTGGCTGATTACTCCTCGCATTTCTACGGCTCCGACAGCGATGCTCGGGTGATTGAAAAAGCGCGCAGTAACGCCCGCCGCGCCGGTATTGCCGATCTGATGACGTTTGAGGTTAAAGATGTCGCCAAACTGAGCAATCCGCTGCCGAAAGGACCGTATGGTACGGTTATCAGCAACCCGCCATACGGCGAACGTCTGGATAGCGAACCGGCGCTGATAGCCCTGCACAGCCTGCTGGGTCGGACGATGAAAAACCAGTTTGGCGGCTGGAATTTATCGCTGTTCAGCGCCTCGCCGGATCTGCTCAGCAGCCTGCAATTACGTGCCGACAAGCAGTTCAAAGCGAAAAACGGCCCGCTGGATTGCGTACAGAAGAACTATCACGTTGCAGAGACCACCGCAGACAGCAAACCTGCCACGGTGGCGGAAGATTATGCTAACCGCCTGCGCAAGAACATCAAGAAGCTGGAAAAATGGGCGCGGCAGGAAGGCATTGAATGCTATCGCCTGTATGACGCTGACCTGCCGGAATACAACGTTGCAGTGGACCGCTATGGTGAGTGGGTCGTGGTTCAGGAATATGCTCCGCCGAAGACGGTTGATGCGCAAAAAGCACGTCAACGCCTGTTCGACATTATCGCCGCAACGCTGTCGGTACTGGAAATTGCGCCAAATAAACTGGTGCTGAAAACCCGTGAACGGCAGAAAGGGAAAAATCAGTATCAGAAGATGAATGAGAAGGGTGAATTCATTGAGGTAAGCGAGTACAACGCGCGCCTGTGGGTCAACCTGACAGACTATCTTGATACCGGTTTGTTCCTCGATCACCGTATTGCGCGCCGCATGCTCGGTCAGATGAGCAAGGGTAAGGATTTCCTTAACCTGTTCTCCTACACCGGCAGCGCCAGCGTACATGCGGGATTGGGCGGTGCGCGTAGCACCACGACGGTTGATATGTCGCGTACCTACCTGGAATGGGCGGAACGTAACCTGCGTCTGAACGGCCTGAGCGGTCGCGCGCACCGTTTAATTCAGGCCGATTGCCTGGGCTGGCTGCGCGAAGCCAATGAACAGTTTGATCTGATTTTCATCGATCCGCCGACGTTCTCTAACTCAAAACGTATGGAAGACTCGTTTGACGTGCAGCGCGATCATCTGGCGCTGATGAAAGATCTGAAACGCCTGCTGCGTAAAGACGGTACGATCATGTTCTCCAACAACAAACGTGGATTCCGTATGGATCTCGACGGTCTGGCTGCACTGGGATTGAAAGCACAAGAAATCACCCAAAAAACGCTTTCCCAGGACTTTGCCCGTAACCGACAGATCCACAACTGCTGGCTGATTACCGCAGCCTGAAAGGAAAATTAAATGTCATTAATCAGTATGCATGGTGCATGGCTGTCGTTCAGCGATGCGCCGCTTCTTGATAATGCTGAACTGCATATCGAAGATAACGAACGCGTCTGCCTGGTTGGCCGTAACGGCGCAGGCAAGTCGACGCTGATGAAGATCCTGAACCGTGAACAGGGTCTTGACGATGGGCGTATTATTTATGAGCAGGATCTGGTTGTGGCGCGTCTGCAGCAGGATCCGCCGCGCAACGTGCAGGGTAGCGTCTACGATTTCGTCGCCGAAGGGATTGCAGAACAGGCGGTTTACCTCAAGCGTTATCATGATATCTCGCATCTGGTGATCACCGATCCGAGTGATAAAAACCTCCAGGAACTGGCGAAGGTTCAGGAACAGCTGGATCACCATAATCTGTGGCAGCTGGAAAACCGTATTAATGAAGTACTGGAACAGCTTGGCCTGGAAGCAGACATGGAGCTGGCATCGCTTTCCGGCGGCTGGTTACGTAAGGCGGCGCTGGGTCGCGCGTTAGTGAGTAACCCGCGCGTACTGCTGCTGGATGAACCGACGAACCACCTGGATATTGAAACCATCGACTGGCTGGAAGGGTTCCTGAAAACCTTCAATGGGACAATCATTTTCATCTCCCACGACCGTTCATTTATCCGCAATATGGCGACGCGCATTGTCGATCTCGACCGCGGTAAGCTGGTGACCTATCCCGGGAACTACGATCAGTATCTGCTGGATAAAGAAGAAGCGTTGCGCGTAGAAGAGTTACAAAACGCGGAATTTGATCGCAAGTTGGCGCAGGAAGAAGTCTGGATCCGTCAGGGTATCAAAGCGCGTCGTACGCGTAACGAAGGTCGTGTGCGTGCGCTGAAAGCCATGCGTCGCGAGCGTGGCGAACGTCGCGAAGTGATGGGCACAGCGAAGATGCAGGTCGAAGAGGCTAGCCGTTCTGGCAAGATTGTCTTCGAAATGGAGAATGTTGATTACCAGGTTGACGGAAAGCAGCTGGTGAAAGATTTCTCCGCGCAGGTGCAGCGCAGCGATAAAATTGCCTTAATTGGGCCTAACGGCTGCGGCAAAACGACGCTGCTTAAGCTGATGCTGGGACAATTACAGGCCGACAGTGGCCGCATTCACGTCGGGACGAAGCTGGAAGTTGCCTATTTCGATCAGCACCGCGCCGAACTGGATCCGGATAAAACCGTGATGGACAACCTTGCTGAAGGTAAGCAAGAGGTGGTGGTTAACGGCAAACCTCGCCATGTTCTGGGCTATCTCCAGGACTTCCTGTTCCATCCGAAACGTGCGATGACGCCAGTACGTGCGCTCTCTGGCGGGGAACGCAATCGCCTGCTGTTGGCGCGTTTATTCCTGAAGCCCAGCAATCTGTTAATTCTCGATGAACCAACCAACGATCTGGACGTCGAAACGCTGGAACTGCTTGAAGAATTAATTGATAGCTATCAGGGCACCGTGCTGTTGGTGAGCCACGACCGTCAGTTTGTTGATAATACCGTGACCGAATGCTGGATCTTCGAAGGCGGCGGTAAAATTGGTCGTTATGTCGGCGGTTATCATGATGCGCGCAGCCAGCAATCGCAGTATGTGGCGTTTAAACAGCCAGTTGCGAAAAAAACAGAGGAAACTGTTGCTCCTAAAGCAGAAATTGTCAAACGCGGCACGAGCAAACTAAGCTATAAACTGCAGCGCGAACTGGAGCAGCTCCCCGCGTTGCTTGAAGAACTGGAAGCTAAGCTGGAAGCCTTACAGGCTCAGGTTGCTGACGCCGCGTTTTTCAGTCAGCCTCACGAGCAAACGCAACAGGTATTGGCTAATCTGAACGAAGCGGAACAAGAACTTGAGCAAGCCTTTGAGCGCTGGGAGTATCTTGAGTCTTTGAAGAATGGCGCATAATTAAAGGAGCACATATGTGCGAACATCACCATGCCGCGAAGCATATTTTGTGCTCGCAGTGTGACATGCTGGTGGCGTTACCTCGCCTTGAGCATGGTCAGAAAGCGGCATGTCCACGATGTGGCACTACGTTAACCGTTGAGTGGGACGCGCCCCGGCAGCGTCCCACTGCCTATGTTTTAGCCGCATTATTTATGCTGCTGCTGTCAAATCTCTTCCCCTTTGTGAATATGAACGTCGCAGGGGTGAGTAGTGAAGTGACGCTGCTGCAAATCCCCAGCGTGCTCTTTTCTGAAGATTACGCCAGTCTCGGCACCTTCTTTATCTTATTCGTTCAGCTGGTTCCGGCCTTTTGTCTGCTGACGATCCTGCTACTGGTAAACCGGGTTCAGATGCCCGAGCGGCTTAAAGCATGGCTGGCGCGCATTTTGTTTCAGTTAAAAAGCTGGGGAATGGCGGAAATTTTCCTCGCGGGCGTGCTGGTGAGCTTTGTTAAGCTGATGGCCTATGGCGATATCGGTGTGGGCAGTAGTTTCATCCCGTGGTGCTTCTTTTGTCTTCTCCAGTTACGTGCATTCCAGTGTGTCGATCGTCGCTGGCTTTGGGATGATATTGCGCCGATGCCGGCTATCAAACAGGTCTTAAAGCCAGGTGTACCCGGTATCCGGCAAGGATTGCGTTCCTGCTCCTGTTGTACGGCTATTCTTCCGGCTGATGAGCTGGTGTGTCCGCGCTGTCAGACGAAAGGTTATGTGCGGCGTAAAAACAGTTTGCAATGGACATTAGCCTTACTGTTCACGTCGATCATGCTTTATCTTCCTGCCAATATTCTGCCGATTATGATCACCGACCTGCTGGGGTCAAAATTGCCATCGACGATCCTTGAGGGGGTGGTTTTAATCTGGAGTGAAGGTTCTTACCCGGTGGCAGCGGTTATCTTTATCGCCAGTATTATGGTGCCGACATTAAAAATGATCGCCATTGCCTGGCTGTGTTGGGATGCCAAAGGGCACGGTAAACGCGACAGTGAACGGATGCATTTAATTTATGAGGTTGTGGAATTTGTCGGTCGCTGGTCAATGATCGACGTTTTTGTAATTGCCGTACTCTCTGCGCTGGTGCGCATGGGGGGATTAATGAACATTTATCCTGCAATGGGTGCTTTGATGTTTGCTTTAGTCGTCATTATGACAATGTTTTCTGCGATGACATTTGATCCGCGTCTGTCGTGGGACCGTGAACCAGAACCAGATCATGAGGAGTCCTGACAGCATGGAATCTAAAAGTGGGGAAGCCAAAGTGCAGAAGGTAAAAAACTGGTCGCCCGTGTGGATATTCCCTATCGTCACTGCACTCATTGGCGCGTGGGTTCTGTTTTACCACTACAGCCATCAGGGGCCGGAAGTCACGTTGATTACGACCAATGCCGAAGGTATTGAAGGAGGTAAAACGACGATTAAAAGCCGCAGCGTAGATGTCGGCGTGGTTGAAAGCGCTACTCTGACGGATGATTTGACCCATGTGGAAATTAAAGCACGCCTCAATTCCGGTATGGAAAAGCTGCTGCATAAAGATTCTGTTTTTTGGGTTGTGAAGCCGCAGGTGGGGCGTGCAGGTATCAGTGGCTTGGGAACGCTGTTGTCCGGGGCATATATTGAGCTACAACCTGGTAATAAAGGCAGCAAGCTGGAAAATTACCAATTGCTCGATTCTCCACCGCTGGCGCCGCCTGATGCGAAAGGGATCCGTGTGAACCTGGACAGTAAAAAAGCCGGTCAATTGAGTCCGGGTGACCCGGTGCTGTTCCGTGGATATCGCGTGGGCTCGGTTGAGACCAGCACGTTTGATGCGCAAAAACGCACGATCAGCTACCAGCTTTTCATCAATGCGCCAAACGATCGACTGGTAACCAGTAATGTTCGTTTCTGGAAGGACAGCGGTATTGCCGTCGATCTCACTTCGGCAGGTATGCGAGTGGAAATGGGCTCGCTCACCACGCTGTTTGGCGGCGGAGTAAGCTTTGACGTACCGGAAGGGCTGGAACAAGGCCAACCGGTTGAACAGCTCTCCTCTTTCAATCTGTATGACGATCAAAAAAGTATTCAGGATTCCTTGTATACCGATCACATTGATTACCTGATGTTCTTCAAGGATTCAATTCGTGGTCTGCAGCCGGGAGCGCCGTTGGAGTTCCGTGGTATACGCCTGGGTACAGTAAGTAAAGTGCCTTTCTTTGCGCCAAATATGCGCCAGGTATTTAACAACGATTACCGCATTCCTGTTCTGGTGCGTATCGAACCTGAACGGTTGAAAGCGCAGTTAGGCGAAGACACCGATGTGGGGGCTCATCTTGCTGAGTTGCTCAAACGTGGGCTGAGAGGGTCGTTGAAGACGGGGAACCTGGTGACCGGCGCGCTGTATGTCGATCTCGACTTTTACCCGAAAGAGCCGCCAATTACAGGGGTACGCGAGTTTAATGGTTATCAAATTATTCCGACAGTGAGCGGCGGTCTGGCGCAGATTCAGCAGCGTCTGATGGAAGCGTTGGATAAGATTAATAGCCTACCGCTGAACCCGATGATTGAGCAGGCGACCACGACTCTGTCGGAAAGCCAGCGCACGATGAAACACCTGCAAACTACGCTGGATAACATGAATAAGATCACATCCAGCCAGTCGATGCAGCAGCTTCCTGCGGATATGCAGAATACGTTGCGTGAACTGAATCGCAGCATGCAGGGCTTCCAGCCGGGTTCTGCGGCCTACAACAAGATGGTGGCAGATATGCAGCGTCTTGATCAGGTACTGCGTGAACTGCAGCCGGTTCTGAAAACGCTGAACGACAAGAGCAACGCGCTGGTGTTTGAAGCGAAGGACAAAAAAGATCCAGAGCCGAAGAGGGCGAAACAATGAAAAAGTGGCTAGTGGTGATGATGGCGGTCTGGCTGACGTCATGTAGCTCCAGCGGAGAGAATAAAAGCTATTATCAGCTCCCCATTGCGCAAGGGGGGGGACAAAGTTCAGCTAATCAGGGCAACCGCCTGCTGTGGGTTGAACAGGTTGCCGTACCTGATTACCTGGCGGGGAATGGTGTGGTGTACCAGACCAGCGACGTGAAGTATGTGATAGCGAATAACAATCTCTGGGCCAGCCCACTGGATCAGCAGCTACGTAATACCCTTGTCGCCAATCTCAGTATGCAACTTCCTGGCTGGGTGGTTGCATCTCAGCCGTTGGGAAGCACTCAGGATACGCTTAACGTGACGGTGACAGGCTTTCACGGACGTTACGATGGCAAAGTGATTGTCAGCGGTGAATGGTTACTGAATCACCAGGGGCAATTAATCAAGCGTCCGTTCCATATCGAAGTTGTGCAGACGCAGGATGGCTACGATGAAATGGTGAAAGTTCTGGCCAGCGCCTGGAGTCAGGAAGCGACGGCTATTGCCCAGGAGCTGAAACGTATTCCATAAGCTTAAATAATTGTAAATTATGCCGCCTCAGGCTTATCGCCAGAGGCGGTTTTTTTATTTTTTTAGCGGTTGAGGTAGCTGTTCTGACAGAGGATTTTTGTACAAATGATTTACCAGCTAGCTCACAATTATGACACTGGCGTGAATTTTGCGCATTGACGAGCCTGATGTTTAGGGGTATTCGTTTAGTGTGATTGCACACTTAGTAATCACTGTTTTCTTTTCCACCAGACCTAAAGATGAGGGAAACGAGGCATGAAGAGACAAAAACGAGATCGCCTGGAACGGGCACATCAACGTGGTTATCAGGCCGGCATTGCCGGACGCTCAAAAGAAATGTGTCCCTATCAGACGCTGAATCAGAGGTCATACTGGCTGGGAGGCTGGCGAGAAGCCATGGGGGATAGGGTTTTAATGGCCTGATTCTGTCTCTTTAGATAAAAGAAACCTCCGCAAAGCGGAGGTTTCGCCGTTTGTAGACCGGTAAATTAACGTACGCGGCCATTCGGCCATGTCGCACCACCAGTCCTACAGATGTCTGCGATTAGAACGCCGAGGTGTCCTGGAACAGACCCACTTTCAGATCATTTGCGGTGTAGATCAGACGACCATCAACCAGCACTTCACCATCAGCCAGACCCATGATCAGGCGGCGGTTAACGATGCGTTTGAAGTGAATGCGGTAGGTGACTTTCTTCGCGGTCGGCAGAACCTGGCCTGTGAATTTCACTTCGCCCACGCCCAGTGCACGGCCTTTACCTTCGCCGCCCAACCAGCCGAGATAGAATCCAACCAGCTGCCACATGGCATCCAGACCCAGGCAACCTGGCATTACCGGATCGCCGATAAAATGGCATCCGAAAAACCACAGGTCCGGGTTGATGTCCAGTTCAGCTTCCACATAACCTTTGTCAAAGTTGCCGCCGGTTTCGGTCATCTTGATGACACGATCCATCATCAGCATGCTTGGTGCAGGCAGTTGTGGGCCTTTAGCACCAAACAGCTCACCGCGACCAGAGGCAAGAAGGTCTTCTTTTGTATAGGATTCGCGTTTATCTACCATGTTCTCTGTAAGCCTTATTTTATTGAAGCACGCAGGATAGCTAACACGTGTACGCTGAACAAGTCCGATCAGTTCGGAATAATCCAATTCAGCCAACGTAGCGGCCATGGAAAACGGTGACGGCCTTCCTGTTGCGTTGCCGCAGCAATACGCTCCTGGATAGTTTGCATCAGCGTCGTCTGACCTTCGCCATCCCACACCAAATTTAATAGCAGCGGCAGCGCATCGGTCACGTCGTCTACTGCCCAGATAGTGAATTTTTCTTCTTCAACAGCCTGCAGCAGTGCGGGTGGCAGGCTCAGATGTCTGACGTTGGCTGCAGGGATAATCACACCCTGAGTCCCTGTTAATTCACGCTGCTGGCAGATGGCAAAAAAGCCTTCAATTTTCTCATTCAGGCCGCCGACAGGTTGAGCACGACCAAACTGATCGACAGAACCGGTTATCGCGATGCTTTGATTAACAGGAACGTCAGCGAGGGCGCTGATCAGCGCACACAGTTCTGCCATAGAGGCGCTGTCACCGTCTACTTCACTGTATGATTGCTCAAATGTCAGAGAGGCAGAGAACGGTATTTGCTGTTCTAGCTGGAGTTCCGACATCAGGAACGCCTGCATAATCATCATCCCCTTGGCATGAATATTTCCGCCCAACTCGGCTTTACGTTCAATATCGGTAAATTCGCCATCGCCAATATGCACGACGCAACTGATACGTGAAGGTTCACCAAATGCGCGGGGATGACCTGGAAATTCGATCACCGACAGGGCGTTTATTTGCCCAATACGCTCGCCTTCCGTTTCAATGAGGATCTGCTCTTGCAGGATCTCATCCTGCATTCGTTCGGAGAGGAATCCTTCTCGCCATTCACGCTGAGCAAGCATCAGGCTCAATTGCTCCGCAGTGCAGGTATCACCGTCGCAAAGAGGTGCCACTTCTTTGAGCTGGCGAGTGATCCATAGCGGATTAAGCGGCAGCGTGTCCTGTTCGCCGGTATAGCGAACGGCTTCGCGGATGAGAACCTGCCAGGCATCGGTAGCGGGATAGGGCAGATTGTTGCGGCGGGCAGTATGCGTTACCCACTGACACCACTGTGTCATGGTTTCGGCATCCACTATCTGCAAGTTATCTTCAAATTCGCTGTAGATAGCCTGTTCTGCCAGTTCTGGTTCCATTTCCTGGAAGTCTGCCAGCGATTCACGTTCGCCGACCAACACCACTTTCAGTTTAAGCGGCATAGAAGGGACGGAGACTGGCAGGGGGCGAGACTCATCAAAGGCCACCCAGTCAAAACGCTCGTGGCTGACAATGGCTTTCAGGCGCATCCACAACAACGGCTGAGCCAGAAGTGTGCGTAATGAGATAACCAGCACACCGCCGTTGGCCTGATGAACCAGTCCCGGTTGCAGCGTAATTTCGCCATTGAACTGGCGCAGACAGCCAAACAGCTGTTCGGCCTCAGCCCAGTCAGCATTAACCACCTGAGTTAACGTCGCAAAGTTGTCGTCTGCTTTCTCCGCTGCGCGGTAACGAATAGTGTGGCCGGATACATCGTAATGCCCCCCGGTTAACCTATCGGCATCCGCATGCAAGGTACGTGCAGCCGTTGCAATAAGATTGAGATACTCCAGCTCTTCGGGCGCTTTCACCAGCATAAACGAGGACGTAGCCCAGTGCTGAAGAAGCTGCTCTAGCGCGAATTGTAAACGTGGCTGAGTATCACTGAGTAAGGTGTCGGTGTCGTCAGTGACGTGCGGCTGTGCAAATATTTCCTGATAGCTGTCGGTATCAGGAACCAGATCACGCCATGCAAGTTTCGTAATGGTCAAAGTTGATGTTTTTTAGTCTGTTGTAAAAAACGAGATTATACCGTAACCATCAGCACTGCACACGTGGAAAGCACCGCTAAACGGATGTGATGACGCGCGACAGTTCACAGGCTGGATATTCTTTTCTTCAGATGCTGAAAAAGCTGATATTCTGATAAGAGTTACACGGTAACATTGAGATCGCAATGAAATATCAACAACTTGAAAATCTTGAAAGCGGATGGAAATGGAAGTACCTGGTGAAGAAGCATCGCGAGGGGGAGTTGATTACCCGCTATGTGGAAGCCAGCGCTGCCAAAGAAGCCGTTGATTTGTTGCTAACCCTCGAAAATGAACCGGTTCGGGTCAACGCCTGGATTGAAGAATACATGAACCCTGCACTGCTCAATCGTATGAAGCAAACGATCCGGGCGAGGCGTAAACGGCACTTTAATGCAGAACATCAACATACGCGTAAGAAATCGATCGATCTGGAGTTTATGGTCTGGCAGCGTTTAGCCGGGCTTGCGCAGCGACGTGGTAAAACACTCTCAGAAACGATTGTGCAGTTGATTGAAGATGCGGAACATAAAGAAAAGTATGCGAACAAGATGTCGACATTGAAGCAGGATCTACAGGCGTTACTGGGTAAAGAGTAGGGTACGGGTAACGTCAATATGGAGTGTGTCTGTACTTTTGCATGATATGTAGATGAAAAAAAACCCCGCCAGGCGGGGTTTTTTTATAAGACGATAACTTAAGCCTGAGGCTGAGTTACAACGTCTTTGATACCTTTAACTTCGATCTCAACACGACGATCCGGAGCCAGGCAGTCGATCAGCGCAGCGCGAGCTTTCACGTTGTCACAGGTGTTACCAGTAACCGGGTTGGATTCGCCCATACCACGTGCGGAGATTTTGTCAGCAGGGATACCTTTAGAGATCAGGTAATCAACAACAGACTGAGCACGTTTCTCAGACAGACCCTGGTTGTAAGCGTCAGAACCGATGCGGTCAGTGAAGCCCAGAACAACGACGGAACCGTCTTTCGGATCCAGGTTGCTCAGCTGGCTGTACATCTGATCCAGAGCCTGTTGGCCTTCCGGTTTCAGAGTCGCTTTGTTGAAGTTGAACAGAACGTCAGACTTCAGAGTGAAGTGTTTGGTCTGTACTTCTGGAGCCGGAGCCGGAGCCGGAGCAACTACCGGAGCTGCTTCTTCCTGCTGGCCGAAACGGTAAGAAACACCAACGCTCAACAGACCGTTGTCTGGACGACCACCAACGGTGTTCGCGTCACCGATGTTGTTAGTCCACTGGTATTCCAGACGGGTAGCGATTTCAGGAGTAATTGCATACTCTACGCCGCCAGCGAATACTGGGGATACACCAGTGTCGTGGTCTTTGAAGCCGTCGTTGTTTTTAGCATCTGCACGCCAAACCATACCACCCAGACGGGTATAAACGTCCAGATCGTCAGTGATTGGGTAACCCAGTTTAGCGGTCAGCTGAACGCCCTGAGCTTTGAATGCGCCATTTTCAGTGTTGCCTTTGTACGGCATACGACCTAACCAGTCGTAACCCATTTCAAAACCAACGTACGGGTTAACCTGGTAACCACCGAACGCACCAGCACCCAGTTGGCTTTCGTGGGTCGGTCCGTTGTTGTTGATCTGATTGTTGCCGATGTCATGGAACTGGGACCAACCCAGTTTAGCACCAGTATACCAGGTGTTATCTTTCGGAGCGGCCTGCGCCACGGTAGCGAAACCAGCCAGTGCCACTGCAATTGCGATAGCTGTCTTTTTCATTTTATGCGCCTCGTTATCATCCAAAATTCGCCATGAATATCTCCAGAGAGATAACACGGTTAAATCCTTCACCCGGGGACCAGTTCAATAGTTACTCTACCGATATCTGCGGCTTACGCCGAGCACCCCTGGCGATGTAAAGTCTACAACGTAGTTGAAAACTTACAAGTGTGAACTCCGTCAGGCATATGAAAAAAAAAGGCTTGTATACATAATATTTAACATTTGTGGATGATTAATTGTACAGCTACTATCGCGGAAACCGCTTCACACAGGCGTTCTCGCAAAAAGTGTGTTAAAGCTCAAAGCTGAATTTGAGGGTGAAAAAAAATTCCAGGATAAATCCTAATTTTACTTAATGATACAAATTCGAGTGAATTTTTAGCCCAGAATGCTGTCTCCCCGCAAGTGTCTGAGCGCGTACAGGACGCATGATAAACCCCATCGCATTGCCTTCATCTGCTGCTTTTACCAGCTCGGCATGTTCATCTTCGGTTAATTCTTCCGTCAGCCAGCCAATTACGACGCTGTAGTTACCCGTGCGTAGCGCACGAACCATAGATTCCAGCGTATTGCAGGGAGAGAGTTGGCTAATCTGCATGACTTTCGTCAATGGGAGTCCGGCCGACTGCACCCACTCCCGGCTTAGTTTTTGCTGAGGCGTCAGCCACAGCTGCCAGCGCGACTGCTGACCTAATTGCTGAAGCAGGGGAAGCAGCAGGAGCTGCGTCATCATGGGCTGGTCCTCGCGATAGACCACTTCACTGATAAGCCCAGCGGTAGTGTGCTCTGACGACACGCGCGCAATTTTGCTTGCTGTGGAAGAGAACGACGAAGAACGATTTGCATAGCCTGAAGTGTACATAATCAATCCAGCCCTGTGAGTTACTGTATGGATATACAGTAACCCTGCTATCACCAAAGATCAACCTTATTTTCTGAAACAGGTTCGCAGTTTTTGGTTGTTGTTACGGGAAAAACAAAATTCATCTTGCCCCTTGCGAATAAGTTGCCTATTTTCGTCATTAACGGATCCGCTACTGCAAATCATTTTATTACGTTATGATTTAAAAGGATTTTTATGAAAAAACTTTCTTATGCAAGGATCTATAAATCACAAGAATATCTGGAGTCACTGGGGACTATTCGTTATCGATCGCTGTTTGGGGGTTATAGCCTGACAGTCGAGGATACGGTGTTCGCCATGGTCGCCAGTGGCGAGCTATATCTTCGGGCCTGTGAACAGAGCGCGCAGTACTGTGTAAAACATTCCCCTGTCTGGCTGACATTTATAAAACGTGGACGTCCGGTGGTGCTCAATTATTATCAGGTGAACGATACGCTGTGGCAAAACCAGCAACAACTGGTGTCGCTATCACGGTATTCACTGGATGCGGCGTTAAAAGAAAAGCAAAGTCGTTTTGCACAGCATCGCCTGCGTGGACTGCCGAACATGACATTTCATCTGGAAACCCTGCTGAATGAAGCAGGTATAAAAGATGAAAGCACATTACGCATGTTGGGTGCAAAAATGTGCTGGTTGAAACTGCGACAGATTAATCCCGCCCTGACGGTGAAAATACTCTATGCCCTTGAAGGCGCGATTGGGGGCATTCATGAGGCGGCGCTCCCGGCGATTCGCCGCCAGGAGCTTGTGGAGTGGGTGAGTTCTCTTACGCCTGAACCGGTGTACTAGACGGTAATGCGGCAATTTGCTGCTGTAATCGTCGGATTTCTGGTAGTAGCGCTATCAATAGGCCAACTTGCTGTACGACCAGCGGTTCTTTACTGTCCGGGCGTGGTTCAAGATGCTGAATCCGTTGCTTCAGTCCTTCAAGCGCCTGGTATACGCGTTGCTCGTCAGCAGGTTGATGATGAAGTGCATCATCAACATAGCAAACGGCATCGTCCAGTAATGCCAGAACGTCCGGGTTGGTTAACTGTTCACGGTGTGCGCCCAGTGCCGAGATATAACTGGTAAAGGTATGGTTGAGGCACAGCAAGCGGAATGCCGTTTCGCGCGTTTGGGCGGTAACATCCGGTTCACTCGACATATTCGACACCACGGATGCCAGCTCCGCATCACGATTATGCGCATCGCGGCGCGCAATACGGTATGCCAGACGATTGTCTCGCCCCTGATGATATTGTTCGAGAATGGCGTCAAGGTAACGACAGTTTGCGTCGGTCGCCCGTTCAATCACCCGTGGCAGGTTGCGAAAGCGCCAGTCTGGCCAGATGAAACTGACGGCTGCCCATGCGATGGCACAACCTATCAGCGTATCGATGACGCGCGGCAGTGCGACTTCAAACCCTTCTCCAAGCAGGTTAAAGCACAGCAATACCAGCAGCGTGATAAACATTGTGGCATGTGCGTACTGAACATTGCGGAAAGCAAAAAAGAGCACGCCGGTGATCACCAGCAGTATTAATTGCCCTTCCAGCGATGGGACGAACCACAGGATGGGCAGTCCAATCGCTATCCCGACTAATGTGCCGATAATCCTTAACGCCAGACGATGTCGTGTGGCGTTGTAGTTGGGCTGGCAGACAAACAGGCTGGTCAGCAGGATCCAGTAGCCATGGTTCATGCCCGTTATCTGGATAATGGCGTACCCGACGCAGAGCACCAGCGACATGCGAACCGCGTGGCGAAACAGCGCCGACTCCGGCGTAAAATTGCGACTCAGACGCAGCCAGATATCACTGAATCCGTGCGGACTGTCATCGGCAAGCTGATTTTCTGACTCATTGCGCGAGAGTACCTGAGCCTGTTCAGACTCAATGGTGGCCAGTTGCGCATCGATAGCCCGCAGGTTCGATAGTAAGAATCCCAGCGTATTGAGCAGATCTGCAGGGGCACCGCTTGCACGCATACGCTCAAGGGCAGCATCTATATGTGTAAAGACTCGCTCAAAGTGTGGATCGTGCTGGTAAGGGGTGCGTAGCAAAATGCAGCGAGACAGTTGCGTACAGGCTTGCCCCTGCATCGACATTAATCGCTGGAAACGAAACATCACATCGCTGTGACGGAAATGGTCGCGTAGCGTCTGGTACTGAATATGTGAGGAACTTGCGCGTTCGTGAATATCCTGCGCGACAAAATAGTAATGCAGTGTGCGGCGGGTTCCTCGCTGTCCGCGGTCACCGCGCAGACGGGTCAGTAATGATACTTTTGTTTGGTTCAGCGTCGCCATCAGTTGCCCATTGGCCAGCGCTAACTCATACAGGGGGGCCTGACTTTCATCTTCGATGTCGGGATCAAAAAGGCGGGATTTCAGCTCCAGGTAGTGTGCCAGCTGTTCGTAGCTGCGTGCCAGATTGTCCTGCAGTGGACGAATCGGGAACAGAAGGTGACCGATGAGCGTCAGAAGGTTATACCAGATGGCGCCTGCAAGCAGCAGGATCGGTTGCTGATACCACTGATCGTAAAGTGATGTTCCCAGCATGGTGTAAATGGCGATCAGTAATGCACCAAAGGCTATGGTCGCATAACGCTGACCTAAGCCCCCCAGCAAAATAAAGCCGCTGGTGGAAAGCGTTAATCCAATTGCGAAAAGCCACGGCCAGGGGAAGAGCAATTCGACGGAAGCCGAAGCAATGAAAAAGCAGATCAGCGTAATGATCAAATTACGCAGACGACCCGCGAGCCGATCGTCCAGATCGGTCAGCGCGGCAGCAACCATGCCCAGCGTTAGCGGGATGGTCAGTTTGACGTCACCCAGCCACCACGGCAGTGCCGTTGTACCGCAAAGCGCGATAAAAATCCGCACGTAGTACAGCCAGGTGCTGTTCCAGGTGTAGCGTTTAAGCAGTGGACTTAACATAAAGGCCATCAGTTCCGATTATTCAAAGCGGCGACGCGCGTTGGCTTCGCGTGCGGCACGGGCAACTTCGACTGAAACCACGCGACGACCAACCGGCCAGAGTGCAATCGCGGCGATTTTAAAGTTCGCGATACCAACCGGAATACCAATAATCGTAATGCACTGGGCAATACCGGAAACAATATGCATCAGGCACAGCCACCAGCCGAAGAAAATCAGCCAGAAAATGTTGAGCAGCGTACCGCCGGTATTCAGAAGCACGTTTTTACCCGCCGGGTTGAGTTCATCAACGTGAATCGCCTCATTACCGTAGGGGAATAGCGACAAGCGTGTGATTTCCCAGCAGGAGCGGGTCAAGGGGAGTGTGAAGATAAGTACGATACTGACTAACGTCGCCAGTAGCCAGGCTAAGGTGGTGGCGAATCCCCCAAGCACAAAATTTAAAATATTCAGAACAGTACGCATAAACCCTCGGTTAACTCTGGTTTTCTGTGAGTTTGGCAATTGTAACGTTTTTTTGGGCTGGAGCACGTTTTCTCTGGCGGTTACACTGATAAGCAAACCTCTTCGTGTGGATCCGCGTAAGTCTTATGGAACTGAAAGCAACTTCTCTGGGAAAACGTCTGGCGCAACACCCTTACGATCGGGCCGTTATTCTCAATGCCGGCATTAAAGTCTCCGGCGACCGTCATGAGTATCTTATTCCATTCAATCAGTTACTGGCTATCCATTGTAAAAGGGGCCTGGTATGGGGTGAGCTGGAATTTGTGCTTTCTGATGATAAAGTTGTACGCCTTCACGGCACTGAATGGGCGGAAACCCAGCGTTTCCACCATCATCTGAGCATCCTCTGGCAGCAGTGGAGCCAGGAGATGAGTGACGTTGCAGCAGGGGTGCTGCAGGAACAGCTGGATACGATTGCCGCGCGTACAGGGGAAAACAGATGGCTGACGCGGAGCCAAACATCCGGATTGCAGCAACAGATCCGCCGTGCTTTTGACGCGTTGCCCCTGCCGGTCAATCGTCTGGAAGAATTTGATCATTGTCGTGAGGCGTTGCATCAATGTCAGGCGTGGCTGCAGGATATTGAAGCGTGTCGTTTGCAGCACAATCAGGCGTACACCGATGCGATGCTGGCGGAGCATACCGAGTTTTTCCAGAAGATTGAGTCCTCACCGCTGAATCCAGCTCAGGCTCGTGCGGTGGTGAATGGCGAGCAGTCGCTATTGGTGCTTGCGGGGGCAGGAAGTGGCAAAACATCCGTTCTGGTTGCGCGTGCGGGCTGGTTGCTGGCGCGGGGAGAAGCGGCTGCTGAACAAATCTTGCTGCTGGCGTTTGGTCGCAAAGCCGCTCAGGAAATGGATGAGCGCATTCGCGAACGACTGAATACGCAAGACGTCACCGCGCGGACGTTTCATTCACTGGCGTTGCATATTATTCAACAGGGTAGCAAAAAAGTCCCGACAGTCAGCAAACTCGAAAATGATACTGCCGCCAGAAATAAGCTATTTATCGCCACATGGCGTCAGCAGTGCAGCGAGAAAAAAGCCCAGGCTAAAGGCTGGCGACAGTGGCTGGAAGAAGAGATGCAGTGGTCCGTGCCAGAAGGCAATTTTTGGGACGATGAAAAATTACAACGTCGCCTGGCCTCACGTCTGGATCGCTGGGTTAGCCTGATGCGTATGCATGGTGGAGCACAGGCGGAGATGATCGCCAATGCGCCGGAGGCGATCCGCGATCTGTTCAGCAAACGTATAAAGCTGATGGCGCCGTTGCTCAAGGCCTGGAAGAGTGCTCTGAAAGAAGAGAATGCCGTTGATTTTTCTGGATTGATCCATCAGGCGATTGTCATTCTGGAGAAAGGACGCTTTATCAGCCCGTGGAAGCATATCCTGGTTGATGAATTTCAGGATATCTCCCCACAGCGCGCCGCCCTGTTAGCCGCATTGCGCAAGCAAAATTCACAGACCACGCTGTTCGCCGTGGGAGATGACTGGCAGGCCATTTACCGTTTCAGTGGCGCACAACTTTCGTTAACTACCGCCTTCCGGCAACACTTTGGTGAGGGCGATCGCTGCGATCTGGATACGACATACCGTTTTAATAGCCGTATTGGCGAAATAGCCAATCGGTTTATCCAGCAAAACCCGCATCAGCTTAAGAAACCGCTCAATAGCCTGACAGCAGGCGACAGGAAAGCCGTCACTCTGCTCGATGAAAGTCAGCTGGATGTGTTGTTGGATAAGCTATCCGGCTTTGCGAAAGCAGAAGAGCGCATACTGGTGCTGGCGCGATATCACCACCTCAAACCTGTCAGTCTTGAGAAGGCAGCGACCCGCTGGCCCAAACTACAGCTGGATTTTATGACTATTCATGCCAGTAAAGGACAGCAGGCGGATTATGTCATTGTCGTTGGGCTTCATGATGGCAGCGATGGTTTTCCGGCCCCGGCTCGTGAGTCGATCATGGAAGAAGCATTACTGCCAATGGTCGAGGATTTTCCGGATGCAGAAGAGAGAAGGTTGCTCTACGTGGCACTTACGCGTGCCCGGCATCGGGTGTGGTTGCTGTTTAATAAAGACGCGCCATCCTGTTTTGTTGATGAACTAAAACAACTGGATGTCCCGGTAGCGAGAAAACCCTGAAGAACAGGCGGCGACGGCGGCCGCCTGTCTGGCGATTATTTGAGGCGCTCAGCCAGATAACGGGCGTAATCCGGGATCAGGATGTCCGCTGCATCGTTGAAATTTGGCGACTGGATAATAAAATCGGCGGTAGAGACGTTGGTGGCAACCGGAATATTCCAAACTGTGGCCAGGCGCAGAAGGGCTTTGACATCCGGATCATGAGGCACGGCGTTGAGTGGATCCCAGAAGAAGATCAGCACATCAATTTTCCCTTCAGAGATCAGTGCGCCGACCTGCTGATCGCCGCCCATTGGACCGCTAAGCATGGCGTTGACATCCATGCCGGTCGCGCGTTGAATGAGATTTCCTGTCGTGCCTGTCGCATAGAGGACATGCTTTTCTAACAACGGCTGGTGGCGTTCCACCCAGTTCATCAGCATCTGTTTACAGTGATCATGTGCAACCAGCGCAATATGCTTACGCGCCGGTAAAGTGCGAGTCGTCAGTTCCATAGTACAGCTCCCAAGTTAACCTTATTACAGAGTACTGGAAGCGCTTGAGGCTGCAAGAGAAAGACAAAAAAAATGCGTAGGTGGACATGAACGTCATGAGGGTGGTTGTTTCTCTGCCCATTGCAGAAAATTACTTCGCGTTTGCGCGTCAGCCTGCTGGAACCAATATTTTAAGCGCTGCTCGGTGAGTGTTTGCGACTGCGGCGGCACGCGATCCAGTTCAGAAACTCCAGATAGCAGAGAGCTGTCATCGGCCATCATAGTGGCAAATTGTGGGAGTGAAGCATGCTTAGACGATTTGTTATAGCGTTCAGTCTCGAGTTCATAATCCACGATTTTTGCCGATGAGGTAATCGACAAAATATCCAGTTTGACCGGAATAGGCATGGAATCGCCATCTAATAGTTCCACACGGGGAGCTTCATCGAAATGCGTTGCGTCACGTTCGTTGTTCAGACGGGGAAGATGAAAATTGACCTGACTAACCAACTGAGTATCAAAACTGATGACCAGCGGAGGAGAAATATACAGACGTTCTTCATGACTGGAGAGACGAATCGTTTTCTCAACGCGAAAGACAAGCTGATGCCGACCATTCTCCAGCTCAATACTGTCGGCACCGCGCAGTAATGAGCTGGAGACTTTTTTTCCGTCCAGCACCAGCAGGTCAATATCATTAGACAGACGTAAAGAGGTCGCACAAACGGTTACCGGCAAACACAGGGCAATTAAGGCTGTCACAATGCCGGCTTTCATATGTTTCTCCCGTCCAGAAAATATCTGTATAAGATCTATCTAAATTTTTCGATAATCATGTTTACTAACATATAGACATATTTTTGAGTTTAGCTCTCATGCGCCAGTATGGGATGAATGGTTGCATGCTCAGGTTTGTCGTACACTTTGCTAAACAGCCTGGAGGAAAACGATGAAAGAGACCGATATTGCTGGCATTTTGACAACTACCCGCACGATTGCACTGGTAGGAGCAAGCGATAAACCCGATCGCCCAAGCTATCGGGTGATGAAATATTTACTCGATCAGGGCTATCACGTTATTCCCGTTTCACCGAAGGTTGCCGGGAAAACGCTGCTGGGACAACAGGGCTATGCGACGCTGGCAGACGTACCAGAGAAAGTGGATATGGTGGATGTCTTTAGAAACTCAGAAGCAGCATGGGGAGTCGCACAGGAGGCTATTGCTATTGGCGCGAAGACCTTGTGGATGCAGCTTGGCGTGATTAATGAGCAGGCTGCTGTGCTGGCGCGCGATGCGGGCCTGGCGGTAGTGATGGATCGTTGCCCGGCGATTGAAATCCCCAGACTGGGACTGGCGAAGTAAGGTTGTACTGTTGCCGGATGGCGCATTGTATATCCGGCCTACAACGGTGTTTGTCGTAGGCCGGAGAAATGTTGTCAGTTGCGCAGGCGTGGAGCCTGGAGTTGTTTACGGATTGTCCGTGCCAGTTCATCCATCGACGGTTGCTCTGGATGTTCTTCCTGTAGCTCGCTACTCAACTGTGCTTCAGCCAGATACGTATGTACTGGCAGGCCATTATCGTCTTCCATCACTACGTGATACCAGGGAGCGGCGCGAAGTTCGTCGTTAACCGCCAACTCATCAGGTGACGGGTCATCAAGCGAATATTCCGGGTCGATATCCACGACCACTCCGAGGTAACCTAACAGGGAATGGCGGACCTGCTGGCCGATACCGAATTTGCTGGCAATCATAGTCACCTCCCGGGAAATAGATACCCTCTATGTAAGGGTAATATTCCACTTTTCAAGTTACATGATGCGACAGGCAAACCCTTTCAGATACAGCCCTTCCGGGTAGGTAGCGATCACCGGATGATCGGCGGCCTGACGGAACTGCTCTATAAATTGTACATCACGCCCGGCATCTATTGCGGCATCGGCGATGATTTTCTGAAATAAATCGGTGGTCATCAATCCGGAGCAGGAGAATGTCAGCAGTACGCCACCCGGATTCAGCAACTGAATTGCCAGCATATTGATGTCTTTATAGCCGCGGCAGGCGCCCATCAACTGGCTTTTGTTTTCGACAAATTTCGGCGGGTCCATTACGATAACATCAAATTTCTCACCACGATCGCGATAGGCGCGCAGCAACTTGAACACATCATCACGCACGAACTCAGCTTTGCTCAGATCCAGCTTGTTCAGCTCTACGTTCTGGCGGGCGATGTCGAGAGCTTCCTGGGAAGTATCAACGCTGACCACCTGACGGCAGCCACCCATTAATGCTGAAACCGCAAAGCCGCCGGTATAAGAGAAACAGTTCAGGACACGTTTGTTTTCCACGTAACGACGCGTGGCCAGGCGGCTGTCACGCTGATCGAGGTAATAGCCGGTTTTGTGACCATGCTGAATATCAACCAGCAGCTTCATTCCGTGCTCTTCAATTGGCAGCAGTGCTGGCGGAAGCTCGCCCGTTACTGGCCCTTGAGTCAGCTCCATACCTTCTTTTTTACGCACGGCCACATCGCTACGGTCATAAATGGCGCAGTCCGGGAAAACAATTTGCAGAGCGCTAATCAGGGCGGCGCGTTGATATTCAGCACCGGCGCTGAGCAACTGCAACACCAGAAAGTTGCCAAAGCGGTCAATGGTGACACCCGGCAGACCATCGGATTCTCCGGCGATCAGACGGTAGCTGTCCAGCCCGTCTTTTTTCGCCAGCCAGTCACGCCATGTCTGCGCCTGCTGCAGACGACGGGTGAAGAAATCAATATCGATGGACTCAGACTTGTCAAATGTCCAGACGCGTGCACGGATCTGCGACGCGGGTGAGTACGCGCCGCGTGCTAACCATTTACCCTGATGGTCAACAATATCGATGGTTTCACCGAGGTTGGCTTTACCTTCCATACGTGCGACAGCACCGGAAAATACCCACGGATGGCGGCGCAGTAATGATTTTTCGCGCCCTTTGGCTAACACTAAACGTACACTCATAATTTACTATTCTGTCAATTCAAAGAAATGGGCGCCATTGTCCTGAGTTTTACGCATATTTGCAACGCGCGCTGTGATGATAAGGAGAACCGCAATGTCGAAAGTCTGCATAATCGCCTGGGTCTATGGCCGGGTTCAGGGGGTAGGATTTCGCTACACCACCCAGCATGAAGCACAACGGCTGGGATTGACCGGATACGCGAAGAATATGGATGACGGCAGCGTAGAGGTTGTCGCCTGCGGTGACAGCGAGCAGGTAGAACAACTGATGAAGTGGTTAAAAGCCGGGGGCCCGCGTAGCGCCAGGGTAGACAGAGTTCTCAGCGAACCGCATCGGCCTGACGAAGCGTTAACGGGCTTTAGTATCCGCTACTAAATACATTTGACCGGTTTTGGCAGACCGGCAATTTTGGTGGCCTGCTTGGCCGGACCTTTTGGAAACAGGCGGTAGAGATAACGGCTGTTGCCTTTCTCTTCGCCAAACTTGTTGGCCATCGCTTTGACCAGCATACGAATAGCGGGGGAGGTATTAAACTCCAGATAAAACTCGCGGACAAAACGCACCACTTCCCAGTGTTCTGCTGACAGCGTAATTCCTTCGTTTTCAGCAATGGCAACTGCCAGCGGCTCGCTCCATTCGGTTGTGTCTTTTAAATAGCCTTCGCTATCAGTACTGATTTCTTTACCTTCAAAGATCAACATAATTCTTCACTGCGTTAGTCAAACTGGCGGCAGTTTACCAAAAAAGAAAGCCCCGCATAAGCGGGGCTGGATAATGCGTGTTGGTATCTTAATCGCGGCTGGCGAAGCCCAGAATGCTCAGCAGGCTGACGAAGATGTTGTACAGCGATACATACAGGCTGACGGTTGCACGGATGTAGTTGGTTTCACCACCACGGATGATGTTGCTGGTTTCAAACAGGATGGCACCTGAAGAGATCAGGATAAACACCGCGCTAATCGCCAGGTGCAGCGCTGGCAGTTGCAGGAAAATATTCGCAACCATACCAATCAGCACGACTACGATACCTGCCATCAGCATACCGCCGAGGAAGGACATGTCTTTACGCGTGGTCAGAACATACGCAGAACAGCTGAAGAAGACCAGCGCCGTACCACCCAGCGCCATACCGATCACGTCACCCATACCTGCCGACAGGTAAGTGTTCAGAATCGGTCCCAGGATGTAACCCAGGAAACCGGTGAAGGCGAAAGCAGACAGAATACCTACTGGTTTATCTGCCGTTTTGTAGGTCAGGAACATCAGACCATACATACCAACCAGCGTCAGAATCAGACCCGGAGACGGCAGCATCAGTACTGTACTGGCAGTTGCGGTGATAGCTGAAAACGCCAGCGTCAGGCTGAGCAGGAAATAGGTATTACGCAGCACCTTATGCGTGCTGAGTAGCGATGTACGATCGCGCGAAGAACTGATAATACGATCCATGAGTCACTCTCTTATGACAGATGTAATTAATGATGGAGGATAATGAAATCAACGGTAACGACCCAGCGGTTTTACCCATCTTTACGCATTTTAACCCGCCAGGCTTAAGCATATTATTTCAGCAAAAGCTTCTGGATTAGATGTTACCACTGTTTATGCAAAAATGTCAGATTGGTATCTGCCAGGTAACTGAAAAATATTGCGTTATTCCCTACATGCCTTTAAGAGTGACAGTGGTGTCAACATAAAACAGAACAATAAGGTAAAGGGAATGACTCAACATAAATCGAAGGTATTTACATTTACGCTGTTGGCTGTCTGTTTGATGTCTATCAACGGCATGGCGAGCGCTGCGACAGTTCCCGCGGGCACAGAACTGGCAGCTCAACAAGAACTGGTCAGAAATAACGGCAGTGAGCCAGCCTCACTGGATCCGCATAAAGTTGAAAGCAACGTTGAGTTTAATTTAATCAGCGATATGTTCGATGGACTGGTGGCCGTAAACCTGGATGGCACTATTGCGCCCCGTCTTGCTGCCTCCTGGGAGAATAAAGATAACACTGTCTGGATCTTTCATTTACGTCCAGGCATAACCTGGTCAGATGGATCGGCTATTACTGCACAGGATGTCGTCTGGAGCTGGCAGCGCCTGGTTTCACCGCAAACTACCTCACCCTATGCCTCTTATCTGGGCAATATGCATGTCGCAAATGCGGTTGATATTGCTCAGGGGAAAAAAGATCCCGCTACGCTTGGGGTCAAGGCACTGAATGACACCACGCTGGAAATTACCCTGACGCAGCCGACAGCGGCATTTTTAGCGATGCTGGCGCACCCATCACTGGTCCCGCTGGATAAAGTGCTGATTGGCCGCTTTGGCGATAAGTGGACTCGTCCGGAGCACTTTGTCAGCAATGGTGCGTATAAGTTGTCGCAGTGGGTCGTCAACGAGCGGATTGTTGCCGTGCGCAACCCGCATTACTGGGACGATCAGCACACGGTCATTAATAAAGTGACGTATTTGCCCATCAGTTCAGAGGCTGCAGACGTTAACCGTTACAAAGCCGGGGAAATCGATATTGTTTTTAGTGTTCCGGTCAATCAGTTTGCTCAATTGAAAAAGACGATGGGTGATGAACTCCATGTCTCACCTCAGCTTTCAACCTATTATTATCAGTTTAATACCACGCGTGCGCCGTTTAACGACCCGCGCGTGCGTCGGGCGCTAAATATGGCGTTAGATAAAGACATCATTGCGCAAAAGGTGATGGGGCAGGGACAACGTGCGGCGTGGGTTATCAGCCAGCCTGAAATTGGCGGGGTAAAATTACATGCGCCAGACTACGCATCATGGCCACTCGACAAACGCATTGCCGAGGCAAAAAAACTGCTGGCGGAAGCGGGCTACGGTCCTGAGCATCCGCTTACATTAAATCTGCTCTACAACACTTTCGAAACGCATCAGCGAATCGCGATTGCCGCCTCGTCAATGTGGAAGAAAAATCTTGGTGTTGAGGCAAAGCTGCAAAACCAGGAATGGAAAACGATGCTGGATACCATGCACACCGGCAATTTTGACGTCGTACGCTATGCATGGATAGCGGATTACGACGATGCGTCGAGCTTCCTCAATATTTTCCGCACAGGCGATAGTGAAAATACCACCCGATACAGTAATCCAGCCTACGATGAAGCGATGCGTAATGCGGCAAAAGCCCGTTCTTTGCCAGAGCGCGGGAAATATTACCAGCAGGCGGAAGATGTGTTAGGCGAGGATGTACCGGCGATTCCGGTTTACCACTATGTCCGCACACACCTGGTGAAGCCGTGGGTAGGCGGATTTGCGCCGGATAATCGGGGGAATTACTTCACCAAAGATATGTACATCAAAAAACATTAAACAGCAGTAGCCCGGATTTGTGCTGAATAAACGGTCAATTTGTTGTTATTTAAGTCGATTAACGACATTTTGACTGTTTTTCAGGCAAACGAACACATTGGTGCTTTACAGGTCCGTTCGGGATGTTTATAGTGCGCCTCATTGGAAGCGTGGCCGAGCGGTTGAAGGCACCGGTCTTGAAAACCGGCGACCCGAAAGGGTTCTAGAGTTCGAATCTCTACGCTTCCGCCAAACATGAAAAGGGGTTACCGAAAGGTAACCCCTTTTTGCTTTTGATGCATTAGAATAGACTTGCAATATTCGCCAATCCCCTCATGTAACATTCGAACACTTGCTTACCCCGAGTCCAGGTTTTTTCCTTTTAGTGCCATACGCTGCAATTTAACTGCACATCTAAAGTCTTTCCATATTGGCGTGGCTGAAGGCATGGTCATGATGTATTCATGACCTGTAAGAGCCTTAACTGAATCCAGGTCAGTCCAGGAGTGTTTCTCTGGGGGAGGCAAGTTCAGATCATCAGCAAATCGACGCGCTGTGCAGAAGGACATTGTCGGTACTGGTGAGATGGTTACCCATAAACGTTATTTCTGGCTAAAAAGCTGACGCGGATGGAGTCATTCATCCGCAGTTTTTCTGACTATCTGCCGGGCGGGTATTGAGCTCAACAATCCGTAACCGAGAAATCGAATCTGATGAGTTTGGTTCTTTATAAAAAATACGCCCTACTTACCTGTAGGTGCGGCTCATCGCCGCACCCTTAACATATTCACGGATGGCAAATAAATCGGGACAGGCGTTGGCGCAAAAGGCGGTTTTCCTGCCGCAGTTGCGCGTTTTCCTCGAGCAACGTCAGTGCGACGGCAATTCCTGGCCAGTCAAGCGCCAGTTCATGGCGCAGACGCAGTGCGCGTTGCACCACGGTCAGCGCATGGTCATCAAAGGTCTCATCTTCACGGGGTTCGATTACCCCTAAACCGACAATTTCATTCAGTTCCTCTGCAGAAACACCGGTATGCAGACAAAACTCGGTAATGGTAAAGGTAACGGTCACGTTAGCCATTATGCTTTCCCCCACTCTTTACGCGGATCAAAGGACTTCTGCGCATCCGCCAGCTGTTGCCACAAGGCGGCGCTGTTGTCGTCAGGTTTCGGCGGCATCACGATTTTGATGACCGCGTACAGGTCGCCAGTATGTTTTTTACCGACCAGACCTTTGCCTTTGATACGTAATCGCTGTCCGGCCTGGCTTCCTGCGGGGATGGTCAGCAAAATACTCTCTTTGAGTGTTGGTACAGTTACTTTTGCGCCCAATGCAGCTTCCCATGGCGCAAGCGGAACGACAACTTCCAGATCCTGATTAACAATATCAAACAGCGGATGCGGCGCGATATGAATCACCAGCCACAAATCACCGTTCGGGCCACCGTTTTCACCAGGGGTTCCCTGACCTTTCAGGCGAATGCGCTGCCCATTGCCGACACCGGCCGGGATCTTAACGTTGAGGGTTTTGGGGATTTCTCGCTCGATCATGCCAAACGCATTGTATACCGGCAGGTTGTAACTGATGGTGCGGCTATGCTCAGCAAGGGTTTCTTCAAGGAAAACGGCGACCTCGATTTCAATATCATGTCCGCGACTGGCGTGGCGCTGCCGTGACTGATGTGCGTGCTGGCCAAAAATTGAAGAGAAGATATCGTCGAAATCTTCAGCGCTGTAGCTTTGACCTTCTCCTTGCTGGAACTGACGATTAAACTGCGGGTCGTTGCGATGCTGCCACAGTTGGTCGTATTCGGCGCGTCGCTGTTCATCGCTCAGTACTTCCCAGGCTTCGGCAACTTCTTTAAAACGGGCTTCAGCGTCGGGCTCTTTGCTGACATCGGGATGGTATTTTCGCGCGAGACGACGGTAGGCGGTCTTGATTGTCTTGAGATCGTCTGTCGGCTTCACGCCCATAATGGCGTAATAATCCTTTAATTCCATAGCGTTCTCTCGTGTAAATCAACACATGAAGAAGGCAATCCCTCTCAAAAGGTATCACCGTTAAGTTTAGGGTAATCCTGATAGGCGCGAATGCCAACCATGAAAAAGGGGGGCACAGGTCATAAAAGGGGCACCGGCTAATGTGGTGAGCCTGCTTGTTTATTTACATGTCACACTCACATTTTCCCTTTTCCCCAGACAGTTCGTTGTTGAGCGAAGCATGGCATTTAACCCGGTAATAGAGTAGCTGAAATTAACAAGGGAGAGATACTGAATGATCGCCGTTATTTTTGAAGCAGATGTGCATCCTCAGGCTGGAGAGCGATATCTTCAACTGGCCTCAGAGCTGAAGCCGTTGTTGGCAGAGATCTCAGGATTTATTTCTATCGAACGATTTCAGAGCATTAATACGCCCGGGAAAATGCTGTCACTTTCATGGTGGGAGGATGAGGATGCAGTGCTCAGATGGAAATGCAACATCAGGCATCAGGCCGCACAACAGGAGGGTAAGCAGTTGATTTTTTCATACTACAGAATACGTGTTGCCTCTGTTTTGAAGGATTACGCCTCTGAATAAGGTTCTGCCAGCGTATATGACAGTTGACAGTCAATAATGTCTGCCTGTAGCAACAGGAGCCAGAACAGGCTCTGGCTCCTGTTAATGGTGCGTCAGGAATATTAACGGCTTATCAAGGTCTGGAAAAAAGAAAACGAACGGTATCAGCGTAGTTCTGGACAAAAGCGTTAACGTTATCTGATTTTAATCCTTTCGGGTTAATCATATATTTACCCTTGATAAAGATAGCCGGTACACCTTTCAGGTCTACCGCTTTAGCCAACTCCTGTTGCTTCGCCGTTAATGATTTTACGGCAAAGCTATTCCATGCAGCATCATAGTCACTTGCACTGACGCCAGCGCGGATAAATACATTGCGAATATCATCTGCTGTTTTAACAGTTTGTTTTTTCTGCACGGCATCAAACAGTAAAGGTTTTACTTTATCTTCCACGTTTAACAGCATAGCGACAGACCATGCGTGCGTCATCTCCGGCCCCAACGGACCTAAGAAATCAACGTGATACTCAGTAAGTTTGACATCAGTAGGTAATGCTTTTTTCACATTATCAGTGACTTCCAGAACTTCATCGTATTGGTAGCATGAAGGGCAATAAAATGAAAAGAACTTAAGCGCAGCGGGCGCTGTCGCAACTGGCTTTTCAAGTGAAATATATTCCTTGCCATCGGTAAATATTGCTGCCTGAACGCTCATAGTAAAAATCAGGCCCAGAAGAGGAAGTAAGATTTTTTTCATTTCCATATACTCTAAATAACATTTAACAAACAATTTTTTTGATGATGAACATAACGTTCATTGCGGTAAGTTATAATACATTATTTATCCGAAAATGTGCTGGCCCTTACTTTCATTTACGTGGGAATATCCACTGGCGGATTTCTCATCCATTTTTATCATCAGTGGTGAAATATCTTTTGGGACGCTTTTGGAATGACTGATAATAAACCCTGTGATATTTCCAGTCTTGTTTTATTAGCACTATTATTTTGCAACAATGAAATTAATTAACAAGATTAATTATCATTTCTGGGCAGCGCGCTGGGGAGGAATGAGAATTGACCGGCCTCTGCCGACATAACTTTACAGGGTAAAGGTTGCCAAAACCTCGCCAGTGACTAAGATAACTCGCGTCAATCAGTGAGGGTATAATGGCGAAACGTCAACGGATGGGATGGTGGTTCCTCTGCCTGGCATGTGTTGTGGTGATGGTATGCACCGCGCAGCGCATGGCGGGTCTGCACGCGTTGCAGATGAACACCGCGACCGCTGCAGTTGTCGCGAGCGCCCAGGCTGATACCGATGAGGCTTCACCCGTTACGCCTTGTGAGCTGAGTGCAAAATCATTGCTGGCTGCACCGCCAGTATTGTTTGAAGGCGCGATTCTGGTGCTATGTTTGCTCCTGTCGCTGTTGACGCCCGTGCGGGCATTTCGCCTCCCTTTTTTCCCTCCGCGCGCTATCTCGCCGCCCACACTTAGGGTTCATCTCCGATTTTGTGTCTTCCGTGAATGACTGCGCAGCCGTTGCTGACTGTTAGAAAATTATTCACGGAGAAAAAATATGAAGACTGTTTCCAGGCAGGCGCTGCTCTGCCTGTTATTGCTATGGCTGCCCGTATCCTGGGCGGCTGATATCGGTTGGCTGCGTTCACCCGATAACAATCACGCCAGTGTGCGGTTACGTGCCGATACAGCTGCAGACGGTGAAACCCGACTGCTGCTCGATGTTAAACTGGAGGATGGCTGGAAAACCTACTGGCGATCGCCGGGTGAGGGCGGTGTAGCACCGTCCATCGTCTGGAAAGATAAAATGCCTGCTGTTGATTGGTACTGGCCGACTCCCGCGCGTTTTGATGTCGCCAATATCACCACCCAGGGATATCACGATAATGTCACCTTTCCGATGGTAGTACGTGGCACAACGCCAGCCACCCTTAACGGTGTATTGACCCTATCAACCTGCAGCAATGTCTGCCTGTTAACGGATTTTCCCTTTTCTGTGACGCCGGGCGTCCAGGATCCGTCTTTTGCTCATGACTATGCGCAAGCGATGGGGCAGATACCGCTGGCCAGCGGGCTAACCGATGCGCTTAGTGCCGGGGCGCGAGCCGGAGAGCTGGTGGTTGAGGCGCGTCGTACGGGGGGCTGGTCTGCGCCAGGCCTGTACCTGGACACCGTTGATGATGCGGATTTTGGTATGCCGCAAATCCGTGTAGAGGGCGAAACACTATGGGCAACGGTTCCGGTTCATGACAGCTGGGGGGAAGGGGCGCCGAATCTTCGTGGTAAGCAACTTACACTGGTTCTGGCTGATAACGGCGTTGCACAGGAAAGTCGTCTTGCCATTGGCGATGCGCCAGTGGTGCCGAATGCAGCGATCCCACTGTGGCAGGTGGTGCTGATGGCGCTGTCAGGCGGGTTGATCCTTAACTTAATGCCCTGCGTGCTTCCAGTGCTGGGCATGAAGCTGGGCTCGATTTTACTGGTTGAGGAGAAAAGCCGTCTTCAGGTTCGCCGCCAGTTTCTGGCATCGGTGGCTGGCATCCTGGTCTCTTTTATGGCCCTCGCGTTGCTGATGACGGTGCTGCGTCTGACCAATCAGGCGCTTGGTTGGGGGATCCAGTTCCAGAGTCCGTGGTTTATCGGCTTTATGGTGCTGGTGATGCTGACGTTCAGCGCCAGCCTGTTTGGGCTGTTTGAATTTCGCCTTCCTTCAGCAATGACCACCATACTGGCAACACGCGGCGGTAACGGCTTGTCAGGGTATTTCTGGCAGGGCGCGTTTGCGACGTTGCTTGCCACACCGTGCAGTGCTCCGTTCCTGGGGACGGCAGTGGCGGTGGCGTTGACCGCCTCGCTGCCGACGCTATGGGGGCTGTTCCTCGCGCTCGGGCTGGGGATGAGCTTGCCATGGTTGCTGGTGGCACTGCGTCCGGGTCTGGCGCTGCGTCTGCCGCGTCCGGGGCGTTGGATGAATATCTTGCGGCGTCTTCTCGGCGTAATGATGCTTGGCTCGGCTATCTGGCTGGCAACCTTGCTGCTCCCGCATTTGGGGGTCGCAAGCCAAAGCGCAGCCAAAGAGAGTGTGAACTGGCAACCGCTGAGCGATCAGGCCATCGAAGATGCACTGGCCCAGCATAAGCGCGTATTTGTAGATGTGACGGCTGACTGGTGTATTACCTGTAAAGTTAATAAATTCAATGTGCTACAAAAAGAAGATGTTCAGACTGCACTGCAACAATCCGATGTGGTGGCTCTGCGGGGGGACTGGACGCTGCCCTCTGAAGCGATCACCGAATTCCTGAAAAAACGCGGCCAGGTTGCTGTGCCGTTCAACCAAATTTATGGCCCCGGCATGCCGCAAGGCCAGGCATTGCCAACGTTGTTAACCCGCGATGCGGTGCTGAATACACTGGCCGATGCCAAAGGAGTGAACCCATGAAAATGATGATTGCCCTGCTGCTAACCCTGTTTTCTGCCGTCAGCGTGGCGAAAGAACCTGCGCCATTTACGCCTGAACAGGAGAAGCAAATTGAAGCGCTGATTCAGGAAGCGCTGTTTAACGATCCCAATAGCCCTCGTATTGGTGCCAGGCAGGCTAAACTAACGTTGATCAATTTCACCGATTACAACTGCCCGTATTGCAAGCAGTTGGATCCGATGCTGGAAAAAATTGTACAGAAATATCCTGATGTGGCGGTGGTGATTAAACCGCTGCCGTTTAAAGGGGAAAGTTCGGTTCTGTCGGCGCGAACCGCACTGACGACCTGGCGTGAGCATCCGCAGCAGTTTCTGGCGTTACATGAGAAACTGATGCAGAAGAAGGGTTACCACACGGCAGTGAGTATTAAACAGGCACAGGAGAAAGCCGCTGCCAGCCCTGTGACGCTGGATGCACAAAGTGAAGAGACGCTGAGCACTAACCTGCAACTGGCGCGACTGGTGGGTGTGCAGGGAACCCCCGCAACGATTATTGGCGATGAGCTGATCCCGGGTGCAGTACCGTGGGAAACACTGGAAGAGGTGGTCAAAGAAAAACTGGCGGCCGCAAATGGTCAGTAAACTGCGCCGCTGGCTGCGCGAAGGACTGATCTTACTGGTGTTATTCGCCGGGGCGATGTTGTTGATGGATGTCTGGCGAGCACCTAAGCTTCCCGCTGCGTTTGACAGTACGCCTTTGCAGACGCTGGATGGTGAAAACGTTACGCTGGCCGCGCTCAGCAAAGAGGATCCAGTGCTGATCTATTTCTGGGCGAGCTGGTGTGGCGTGTGTCGGTTCACGACACCGGAAATCGCCAGACTGCACTCAGAAGGCGAGAACGTGATAACCATTGCGCTGCGTTCTGGTAATGAGGTGGAGGTGATGCGCTGGCTGGCGCGTAAAGGCGTAGACTTTCCCGTCATCAACGATGCCGACGGGACCATCTCCCGCAGCTGGGATATCAGCGTCACGCCAACGCTGGTGGTGATGTCGCACGGTCGCGTGGTGTCGACAACCAGCGGCTGGACCAGTTACTGGGGCATGAAGCTTCGGTTGTGGTGGGCGAAAATGTTCTGATATTTGTGCCGGGGAAACCCGGCATTTTTTTACGATAAAAAGGTAAGAAAAACATGTTGTTCTGATATTGGATCCTGAAATCATATACTAATAGCTATATATTTTTGATTTTTTCTGTAGTTGCAAATCCACAAAGGTAATGGCATATCTGATGGTGTTTTAAATATCTTATTTCTCGCAGGGATTATAGAATAATGCGCAAGGGTAAAGTTATTGTTATATCAATGATGTTTTTTTGTATCCTTATTTTTATTGCTGCTATTGTCTGGTTTATGATGTATCAGGGGGAACTCACTGAACCTACCAGTGAAGAGAAACATGCCGCCATTCTGCATGCTTCAGGCTTGTTGAAATCAGATGCGCAGGATAAAAAAACAATTAAAAATTTGTATCAACGTTATATTTTAGCGCGTAAGGTTAATCTGGATTCTGGTGAGTGGGTAGCTGATGACGTCCAGACGCAGGGATGTAAAAAACTCGCTCCGGAACATGATCCCGCGAAGATCCATCAGCGTTGTACGATTGCAGATGTATATCTGGTAAAAGATAAAAACAATAAAATTCAACAAATTATACTCCCTGTTTTTGGTAAGGGCGCGAAGTCAATGATGTATGCCTTTCTGGCTCTTGACCCAGACGGACGTACGGTTAAAAACCTGTATTACTATCAGCAGCGGGAAACTCCTTTTTTGGGAGCCAGAGTGGAAGATGAGAGTTGGCGCAAGCAATGGGCGGGTAAAAAAGTGGTTGATAATAACTGGATGCCAGCATTAAGAATAACTCAGGAGAAACCAGAGAATATCGATGAATATACAGTAGATGGTATTTCTGGTGCGACCCTGACATCGAGTGGGGTTGAGAGAAGCATCAACTACTGGACAGGCGAACAGGGTTACGGCCGTTTTTTGCAACGGATTACTCGTAGTCCTGATATAATAGTTCCCTGAACACTTTTGTTTTAAATAACGTTTATTTTCATACTCACTGTCGGCCTCATTTGCGTCAGTGAGTATGGGGAAACTCTATTCCATATCACCGATAAATTCTCCTGTATTGACGGCATCATTAATAAATCCCGAATGTCTCAATTTCGTATTCATCACATTTTCATGAGATAAATTTACATAACTTGTTACCTATTGACATTTTTATGATCCAGGTCATGTACAACGCAAGCTAAAATCAGTAATGATAATAATTATCATTTGTATTTTACGGGATGCGTACCGTGCGTAAGTTCTGTGTTTTCCTGCTGACCACTTTGTGTAGCTTGCTTGTAAGCCTTCATGTATGGGCTGCAACAAACTATGCTCCATTAATTGAGGATATTGAGCAACGTCTTGATAAAACAGCAGAACTTTACTCTCAACAACAAACTGATGAAGCACGGCGAACGGTGCAAATGGCTTACTTTGAGGTATTTGAAAACCTTGAAGGTCCTATCCGAATCAACATTTCCGCCAGCAAAAGTTATGAGATGGAAAGCGCTTTTGGTGAGATCCGTCGCATGATTGGCGAAAAAAAATCGTTCTCTGACGTGCAGTCTAAAATCGACTGGCTCAAAGCCTCGCTGCGCGAAGTTGAACCTGTGTTAGATGGCGGACATCGCCTGGTTGCCGAAGAGCAGCACAATGCGTTTTCCAGGACAGATATCGCCGTACACTGGCAAGAGAGTTTTCGCGTTATCGACGATTTGTTGGCCCAGGCAGTAAATAACTATCAGGCCGGGAATTTAAGCGTAGCCAGCCAGAACGTTCAACAAGCGCACTACCAGGGTTTTAAAAACTCAGAGATGGAAATGTCGGTCAGACAGAATCGATCGGCAAAAGACGCTGCTGCGATTAACCAGCAATTTTCTGCGTTGATTGCGCTCACCGCAGAATCGGATCGCCTTAATGATGTCTCTTATCAGGTCACTACGCTGTTACAGGATATTGAGGATCTTCTGCCTGGTCTGCCTACGACCCGTGACGAACAGCAGGTTACGGCGGTGCAAAATACGGGGAATAAGCCCACGGCACAGGATGATATAGCCCGCGCAGACTGGGCTGCCGTCTCGTTGGGTATCCACCAAAGTATTCAGAAAGCGATTGCCCGTTACCAGGAGGGCGATGCGAAAAATGCCATTCTGGATGTGCAAGACAGTTATTTTGACCGCTTTGAAGCTAGCGGTATGGAAAACAAAATCGGTTCTCGCGATTCGGCGTTTAAAACCTCTCTGGAGGCTTACTTCACGCGTCTGGTTAGTCTGATGAAAGCGGGTCAGCCAGTGGAAAGACTCAACGCCGAAGCCAGCGCACTGGAGCAGGATTTACAAAAAGCGGTGGTGATGTTGGGAGAAGGAGAAGAGACCCAGTGGAGCCTGCTGCTCTACAGCCTGATGATCATTGTCCGTGAAGGACTGGAGGCCCTGCTTATTGTGGCGGCCATCGTGGCTTATATGGTGAAAAACAATCACCAGGATAAACTTCCGTTAATTCGCCAGTCGGTGATTGTCGCATTAATCGCCAGCGTCATTACCGCTGTGATATTCCAACTCCTGTTCACGAATTCCGGCGCCAGCCGAGAACTGCTGGAAGGCGTCACGATGCTGATTGCCGTCGTCATGCTGTTCTTCATGAGCTACTGGTTACTGTCTAAAGTCGAGGCTCGCCACTGGAAAGCATGGCTGGAAGGAAAACTGTCCCACTCACTTTCCCGTGGTTCACTGGTTGGACTGTGGCTTACCAGCTTCCTGGCGGTTTACCGCGAAGGGGCGGAGACCGTGCTGTTTTACTACGCCCTGATCGGGGATGCGAATGATATTTCTGGGCATATGGCGATTGCGGCAGGTTTTGTTATCGGCTGTGTTGTTCTGCTGGTCGCCTGGCTCATTATGCGCTACTCGGTTGTACGCCTGCCTTTGAAGCCGTTCTTTATGTTTACCGGCAGTTTTATGTACCTGATGGCCTTTGTATTTGCGGGCAAAGGGGTTCTGGAACTGGTGGAAGGTAAGCTGTTCCAGCCAACGTTGATTAACGGCTTCCCTGAAATCAGCTGGTTGGGAATTTATCCCTACGTGGAAACGTTATTACCGCAGGCCCTATTGCTACTTGCGGCGCTGGTGGCGCTGTGGGTGATGCGGCGGAAAAGCACTGTTCCTGGGGAAACGATAAAAACTAATCTATAGCTGTTATTTGAGACGAGAGGATATGTCTGATGACCATGAAGAAAACCCTGATTGCCAGTGCAGTGATGGCCGGTATTTTCACTGCTCCGGCAGCGTTTGCCTTTAAGGAGTATCCGGCAGGCGAGCCTGTCACCATGAATGAGATGGAACTGGCCGCTGTGTACCTGCAGCCAATCGATATGGAACCGCGTGGCATGGGGTTACCGGCCGCAAAAGCCGATATTCACCTTGAAGCGGATATTCATGCCGTGGAAGGCAGTAAAAATGGTTTTGGCGCAGGCGAGTGGATCCCTTATCTGACTATCAGTTACACCTTGATTAACAGTGATACGGGTGAAAAACAAGAAGGTACGTTCATGCCGATGGTTGCCAGCGATGGCCCTCATTACGGTGCGAACATCAAAATGATGGGGGTGGGTAACTATAAAGTGACCTATCACATCGAACCGCCGTCAAAAGCAGGTATGCACCGTCATACAGACAGTGAGACCGGCGTTGGTCGCTGGTGGAAACCATTTGATGTGAGTTATGAATTTAAATACGTCGGCCTGAACTAAGCGCTTTTTCCATCAGGCTGCTTGATTTGCCATTTGGACCGGGCAGTGCTCACAATCTTACGTACGAAGTGTACCCACGATTTGTTTTGCACTGCTCATGTCTTAACTGACCGCGAACTTATCCCCCTGATGGGCAGGCTCTAAATTATCGATGTACCTGGATAGTTACATCATTCAATCCGCCGTACAGAGTCGATGTTATGAGTTATTTTTTTGTCACGACGCTACAGGTTTTTTTCTGCATTGCGCTGCTCTCCGGGGTTCTCTGGAGTCGCATCGATCCCCCTTCTTTACGCCCACTCGTCTGGACCTTACTCACAGGCTTAATCCTTGGCGTGCTGGTGGGACTTACCCTCCGTGGCTCGCAGCCAGTGCAATTGTTGCTGGTTGGCACAGAAGTGATGATTACGCTGCTGTTTGTATTGAGCTTCTGGTGGGTATCAAAGCGCATTCGCTACCTGTGGCAAGGGATTTTGGTGTTTGGCGCAGCCCGACATTGGGCTTTGGATCCCAATCTCGGCGGATTAACCAGCACCCATGTGCTAAATACCGATCTGCTGTTGAATCTGACGGCAATGCTATTGGCATTTGCGATCCTCTGCCTTGCGGGGGTTCTGAGCGCCATGCTGTTGCGTCGTATTCGTGGACTCTACTGGCCGTTGACGCTGATTCTGATGGTCATGATTTGGCTGCCATTAAGCGGTAATTTGTTGCTGCTGTTAATGAAACTGCAGGTGCTACCGCTGGCGAAATCGCTATTGAGTTTCGTGGCCAAAGTGACCAACAACGCGGCGATGTATAACTGGTTGGGGGCCGCCCTATTACTTGCTCTGGCACTGTGCTGGGTACCGGCGTTGTTACGCGCGATCCGCCAGACGCGTAAAGCCGATGAGCCGATTGCTTATCGACTGGCGCTGGCACATCGTCGAAATGCGTTTCGTCTTTGGCTGGTCACGCTAGGTTGTGCGGTGGTGGTGATCGCCGGGCAACTGTGGTGGGAAAAAGTCGCCTCTCAACCGCCGCAGTTGTCAGAAGCCATTCCGGTACAACTTGCCAGTGATGGCATGGTTCATCTGCCAATAGAACAACTCCGTGATGGCAAGCTGCACCGCTTTGTTTGGGTGGCTGATGATGGTAAAGCGGTACGTTTTTTCGTGATTAACCGTTATCCTGACAAGTTGCGTTTGGGGGTCGTGTTTGATGCCTGTCTACTGTGTGGCGATCAGGGTTACGTGATGGAAGGTAATCAAGTTATCTGCGTGGCATGCGGGGTACACATTTTCATTCCTTCGATTGGTAAACCTGGTGGTTGCAATCCGGTGCCGATTGAAAACTGGCGTAATGATGAGAAAGAGCTGGTGATCCCAGGTAAAGAGCTGGCTGCTGGCGTGAATTACTTCTCGACGGTCATGACCATCAAGGTGACCGACCCGGTTGATGGTTCGACGTTGACGAATACCTCTGCTGACTACAAATACAGCTATGGTGGCAAAACCTGGTTTTTCTCGTCCGAGGCCAATTACGATCGCTTCCGTAAAACGCCGGAACAGTTCGTCCCTGCCGAATTGAGGGAGGAGTAACAATGCTGTGGCGAATGTTACGACAATCCTGGGGGCGTAATCTCCGACGCAAGGGGCTGGCTATTATGACCGTCTTTCTTGCATCCAGCCTGATCTCCGCCCTGCTGGCGGTGTCGATTGATATTGGCGATAAAATGTCCAGAGAGTTGAAGTCCTATGGTGCCAATATTTTGATTGAACCTGCCGGACAGGCGGCGCTGCCTGCACTTTTCAGTGAAAACAGTAATCCACTATCAGGACAGGATTTCCTTGATGAAGCGGAACTCCCCAACATTAAGGATATCTTCTGGCGCAACAACATTGTCGGCTTTGCCCCTATGCTTGGCGGTGGTGTCGACGTTAACAGCAAAGAAGTACGTATTCTCGGCACCTTCTTCAGCCAACCGGTAGATATTCCAGATGAAGAAGGGTTTGAGACGGGGCAAAAAACGGTAAGCCCGTTCTGGCAAGTGACTGGCGACTGGCCGCAAGAGCCTGCTGGTGATGCTCCTCAAACACTGGTAGGGCATGCGTTGGCACGACAAACGGGCTGGAAGCCAGGCGATCAACTGGTGATCCGTACCAGTAATACAACGTTGAATGTGACCGTCAGCGGCATCCTCTCCAGCGGCGGGGATGAGGATAACCAACTGGTTATGCCGTTGAGCACGGCGCAAACGTTGCTGGGTCTACCCGGCAAAGTGCAGGCCATTCGTGTCTCGGCGCTGACGGTGCCGGAAAATGAGTTGTCGCGCCGGGCGCGTGAAAATCTTGATGCACTGAATGCTGAAGAGTATGACCTTTGGTACTGCACAGCCTATGTCTCGTCCATTGCTCATCAACTGGAGGAGGCTATTTCCGGTGCAGAAGTTCGCCCTGTATGGCAGGTTGCCGCATCTGAGGGGGTTGTAATCGATAAAATTCAGTTGCTGATGGCAGTCGTGACCGTCGCAGCACTGGCAGCTTCGGCTATGGGAATCGCGTCACTGATGACCAGCACCATTATGGAGCGCGCTAAAGAGATCGGCCTGATGAAGGCGCTTGGCGCGCATCAGTGGCAAATCATGCTGTTGTTCTATCTTGAAGCCGCGTCCAGTGGACTGGCCGGAGGGGCATTGGGATGTGTTGCTGGATGGGGAATGGCGAAAGCGATTGGCCTGATGCTATTTGATGCGCCATTGAATTTTGCCTGGATTGTGGTGCCATGTGTATTGGTTATTGCGGTCCTTATTGCCCTGATTGGCACCTGGTTCCCGGCCCGCCGTATTGCCCGCCTGTATCCTGTGGAGGTGCTGTATGGCCGCTAAACGTACCATGCTCTGGCTACTGGTATGGCGGGCGCTGCGTCTGCGTTTTCAGCGAGTTAGCGTAGTATTTGCCGCATTGATGGTCGGGGCGACCATTGTGACCGCACTATCTGCGGTGTGGTTCGACATCAATACCAAAATGAGTGAAGAATTGCGAACCTTTGGCGCAAATTTCTACATCGGGCCTGGCCATGGCTCCAGCATGCCGCAGCAAGCGTTGCAGACTATTTTAGATCAGGCACCGCAAGGCCTGGTTCACGGAGCCAGTCCTTGGCTTTACGGTATGGCGCGTACCGAGCTGGAGAAGGTGGTGATTGTCGGCGTGTGGTTTGAATCCTTGCAAAAGCTGGTGCCGTACTGGCAGGTTCAGGGGAGTTGGATTGGTGTCAGCTTTGACGATCGCAATGCGATGATTGGCGTCAAATTGGCGGAGCGTCTTAACGTCCAGCCTGGCGATAACATCACCCTGGTGGATCACAATCAGCGCAAAAACTTACAGATAAAAGGCATTGTTGAAGCCGGTGATGCGACAGATAACATGCTAATTGTGAGTCTTGATGTGGCCCAGGCGTGGTTGCATCAGCCCGGTAAAATTAGCCATGGGCTGCTGAGTGTCAGTAACGATGTCGGTCAGGTGGAAAACTATGCCAGCCGATTGCAGGCTCAATACCCGGATCTGGAGATCCGTCCAATACGGAAAGTCTCCGCTTCAGAAGGACAGGTACTGGATAAAATAAAAGGGTTAATGGGGCTGGTATCGGTTGTGATCCTTGCGCTGTCCTCTTTGTGCGTGAATACCACGTTGATGGCCATTGTGGGTGAGCGGGCCAGGGAATTTGCGCTGCAAAAAGCGTTGGGAGCCAGCAACGGTGATATTGTCCGGCAAATTCTCCTCGAAACCTGCATTATCGCGCTGGCTGCAGTGGTTTGTGGGTGGATCTTAGGGTACATGTTGGCCCAACTACTGGGGCTGACCGTATTCAATGCCGCAATATCGCTACGCTGGCCAGTGCTGCCCGTCACCCTGACATTATCTTTACTGGTCGCCATTCTGGCGGCGATTGTTCCGGTCCGTCGCGCGGTTAGCGTCGAACCCGCAAAAGTGTTGAAAGGAGAGTAACGCCATGTCCGTTGTGCAGACCCCGTCAATGGCGATTGAAACCCGCCATTTATATAAACGGTTCGGCGATGTTACCGCCTTAGATGACATCAACCTGCAAATAGTGCAGGGGGAGTTTGTCGCGATTATGGGCGCTTCTGGTTCGGGTAAAACGACGCTGATGAATATTCTGACCTGCCTGGACACCGCGACAGAAGGTCAGGTGTTTTTAGATGGGATTGATGCTGCCGCACTGGATGAAGAGGGGCGTCGCCGTTTTCGCGCTGAGAAAATAGGGTTGGTATTCCAGCAGTTTCATTTGATCCCGTTTTTAACCGCGCTGGAGAATATCATGCTGGCGCAACACTACCATAGCGTGGTAGATGAAGCGGCGGCCAGAAAGGTTCTGGAACAAGTCGGTCTTGGGCATCGAGTAACGCACCTGCCGAGTCAACTTTCTGGGGGGGAGCAGCAGCGGGTGTGCATTGCCCGGGCGCTGGTCAATGAGCCGCCGGTGATTTTTGCCGATGAACCTACGGGTAACCTCGATGAAGAGAATGAACAGCGGGTGTTGGATCTACTCACTGACCTGCATCGGCAGGGGCGCACGATTGTGATGGTGACGCATAATCCGGCGCTGGGGTTATTTGCCGATCGTATTATCCGTTTGCAACATGGCAAATATCAGGGTGAGGAGGCTACTCAACATGCGCTGGATTAACGTATTAACTTTCGCCATTTTGGTTCTGATTAGTGGATGTAAAGAAGAAAAGTTGGTGGTTGGGCAGCAAGCCCCGGCGCTGGCAACATTCGACCTGCAGGGGGGAGAAGCTGGGCTTGAACGCTGGCGTGGAAAGGCTGTTTATCTAAACTTTTGGTCGGCGGGATGCGGTGGCTGTCTTGCCGAAATGGACGCGCTGGAAGCGTTAAGTAAAAAGTGGGGCGATAACGTTGTGGTCGTGGCTGTGAATACCGATCCGGCGACGGTTAACATAGATGACTTACTGGTGAAACATCAGGTTTCTTATCCGGTACTCCGCGATCAGCTTAAGATTTCCCAGGAGCGCTATCAGGTCATCGGCACGCCAACCTCGGTGTTAATTGACAGGGACGGTCGCGTGCTGGAATTACACCAGGGGATGCGGAAACCGCCTGAGTTAGATGCAACGTTTGCGCGACTGGCCGCCCGATGAACGCGATACAAAGAGAAACGCTATATGGCATTCAGGTGGAATAAAGAAAGTCTGGCCGTCCTGCGTGAAAACGCAGGCGTTCTCACGACGGAGCAGATTGCGGGGATGCTTCGCACTAATATTACGGTTGTGCGCAATATGGCGTATCGACTGAAACTCAGCCTGCGGGTATCCGCCTACAATCAAAAACGTATTGAGCAGGTACAAACTCTCTATACGTCTTCTGAACCACTAAATCTGAAAGAGATTGCTGCAAAAACTGGACTGACATTCAGTACGGTGCAATACATTGTGTATGTGAAATTAAAAAGTAAACCCTATACCAAACGGGAATATGTTTCCTTTGAAACTGATGATGCGGTTCATTATCGGATACAACGAGAGTTCATTGATACTGAGCGTTCCCTTTTACACAACATCCCAGATAACACGCGCTTTCATCAATTGTATCTGACAGACGGAACCTTATATTGTGCACGTAATATCCGCAGCGAAGTGATTATCTGCGAATAATTGGATGGCATATTTCGTCACCCGACGAAGCAAGTATTCATAGTCGCGTTTAACCTGGCTTATCTTTTTTTGTGGGAAAATAAAGAATGGCCAATGTATACGCATTTGAATCCTCCCTGGTGATGATGATTACCGTCACGTTTGTCCTCGCCGGGATGGTGAAAGGTGTCACCGGTATGGGGCTGCCCACCGTGGCGATGGGGATCCTCGGATCGCTTATTTCACCGGTTGCGGCGGCGGCCATGCTGCTGTTGCCTTCGCTGATCAGTAATCTGTTTCAGTTTGGCGGTGGCGGAAATACGCGTCAATTGCTCAAACGCCTGTGGCCTATGCTGCTGGCGGTGGTGATTGCCACTTTGCTTGCCAGTGTCTGGATCACCGGGGGCGACACAACCCGGACCCAGTTTGCGCTTGGCATGGCACTGGTTGCCTATGCCCTCTGGACGCTGGCGGGAAAGAAAATTGCGGTGGCCCCGCAGCGTGAAAAACCCTTTTCCCTTGTCATTGGATTCGTGACCGGTTTATTGACGGGGGGAACGGGGGTATTTGTGATGCCCGCCGTGCCATGGATCCAGTCTTTGGGCTTTGAAAAGGATGAACTGGTGCAGGCGCTTGGCATTTCGTTTACGTTTTCGACGCTGGCGTTAGCACTGGGTTTGTGGTGGCACGATGCGTTACCTGTTCAGTCCCTGAGTTTATCGACATGTGCCATTCTTCCTGCGCTACTGGGACAGTGGATAGGGACTCGTGTGCGGCGAGTGATTTCTCCTGTGGTGTTTAAACGCTGTTTTCTGTTCTGTCTGGTGGGGTTGGGCGTGGAGATGATGCTGCGCGCCGCGTAAGTCTCACTGTGACTTTACGCCAGTTTCATGCCATCGTTAATTCAGAGAGCAACGCCAAAGGAGGCGCTATGGCATCGGTGATACTGCACGAAGAAGAGGGTGAACTGGAGTCGCGAATGGCGCTTACTGCGGCAGTGATGGCGGATAAATCGCGTTCGCGTATGCTGTGTGCTTTGATGGATGGGCGCGCCTGGACCGCAACCGAACTTAGCGCCGTGGCGGACGTGTCAGCCTCGACGGCCAGCGCGCATCTGGCGCGTTTGTGTGAACAACGCTTTGTTGTGGCGCTTGCGCAGGGCAGGCATCGTTATTTTCGCCTGGCAGGTTCCGATATCGCCGAACTGCTGGAGCGCCTGATGGGCGTGGCGTGGAGCACATCCGTACCACGAAAAATTACTACGCCGCTAAGCTTGCGGCATGCCCGAACCTGCTACGATCATCTGGCTGGAGAAGTGGCGGTAAGGCTGTTCGATACGCTGGTTTCCCGCCAGTGGTTAACGTCGGATGGCGAAACGCTGACGTCACTTGGACGGGAAAAGCTGGCGCAGATGGGGATTGTCCTCACTGCTGGCTCATCCCGGCGGAAATTAACCTGTGGCTGTCTGGACTGGAGTGAGCGACGTTATCATCCCGGCGGCGTGCTCGGCGCCACGCTGCTGAGCTGGTTTAGCGAACAGAAGTGGCTTAAAACGCAGACAGGCAGCCGCCACGTTACCTTTACCCCACTTGGTGTGCGCAAACTTCAAACGGAGTTTGGCATCCAAACGACACGGTAGATTCCCCATTTTTGCGAAAGCGTTCCCGGAAAAATGTCATATATCTGTCACACTCTGTGGTGATTGATAACAACAAGAGGTCGTAGGGATGAAAAAATCGTTAATCGCCACCGCCGTGGCGGGGGCTGTATTGCTGTCAACGGCTGCACAGGCACAGACGGCACCGGAAGGTTATCAGCTTCAGCAAGTATTGATGATGAGTCGACATAACTTACGTGCACCTTTAGCCAATAATGGCAGCGTTCTCGAGCAGTCCACCCCCAAACAGTGGCCGGAGTGGGATGTCCCGGGCGGACAACTCACCACTAAAGGCGGCGTGCTGGAAATCTATATGGGCCATTACATGCGTGAATGGCTGGCAGAACAGGGCATGGTGAAATCCGGTGAATGTCCGGCACCGGGCACGGTTTACACCTATGCTAACAGTCTGCAGCGGACAGTAGCGACGGCGCAGTTTTTTGTCACGGGGGCTTTCCCGGGTTGTGACGTTGTGGTCCACCATCAGGAAAAAATGGGTACCATGGATCCCACTTTTAACCCGGTGATAACCGATGATTCCGCCGCATTCAGTCAGCAGGCCGTTCAGGCGATGGAGAAAGAGCGCGGCCATATGCAGCTCGACGACAGTTACCAACTGCTTGAGCAAATCACAAACTACCAAGACTCGCCGTCCTGCAAAGAAAAGCAGCAGTGTTCCCTGACCGATGCGAAAGACACATTCAGTGCGAAGTATCAGCAAGAGCCTGGTGTTTCCGGGCCTCTGAAGGTGGGGAATTCGCTGGTTGATGCCTTCACCTTGCAATATTACGAGGGCTTCCCGATGGACAAGGTTGCCTGGGGGGAGATCAAATCTGATCAACAGTGGAAGGTGCTGTCGAAGCTGAAAAATGGTTATCAGGACAGCCTGTTCACCTCTGCAGAAGTGGCGCAAAACGTCGCCAAACCGTTGGTCAAATATATCGACAATGCGTTGGTGACTGAACGGGCGAAAGCGCCGAAAATTACGGTGCTGGTGGGACATGACTCGAACATTGCCTCATTGCTTACGGCACTGGATTTTAAACCGTACCAGCTCCATGACCAGAACGAACGCACGCCGATTGGCGGTAAAATTGTCTTCCAGCGCTGGCATGACAGCAACACAAACCGCGATCTGATGAAAATTGAGTATGTGTATCAGAGTGCGCAGCAGTTGAGAAATGCGGAGGTTCTGACGCTCAAATCCCCGGCCCAACGTGTGACGTTGGAACTGAAAGGCTGTCCGATTGATGCTAATGGCTTTTGCCCTGTTGATAAGTTCGACAGCGTGTTGAATGAGGCGGCGAAGTAAAAGAAAAATCCCCCGCGAGCGCGGGGGAGTCAGAGCGCTAGACGTTTTTGCGTTCGATAGTCTGTTCACCCCAAAAGAGCGAATCTTTGTCTGTTTTCTCAAAGGCTTTGATGAGTACCTCGTCGCTACCTTCTTCCCAAATTTTTTCCGCCAGTTTCTCGTCATAATTCGCGACTTCAAAAATGGCTTCGGCTATTTCTGGCGATGTGTTGCGCAGACTTGCCCATTCGCCGACGCGATGGGCTTTCGCTTCTTGAGTTGGCATTCGAATCCTCCTGTTGAAGATTAGCCGTTGAGTTTTACTGCCAGACCTGCGACATACTCACCCTGATAGCGGGCGATAGATAACTCTTCCTGACTTGGTTGTCGGGAGCCGTCACCCCCGGCAATGGTGGTTGCGCCGTACGGCGTACCGCCACGAACTTGTGAGACATCAAACAGTTCTTGCGCCGCATATCCAATGGGAACAATCACCATCCCGTGGTGGGCTAGTGTTGTCCAGGTTGATGTAATGGTTTGTTCCTGACCGCCGCCAGTGCCTGTTGAGCTGAATACGCTGGCGAGTTTGCCGTAAAGGCCGCCAGATGCCCACAGTCCGCCGGTCTGATCCAGGAAGGTACGCATCTGACCTGACATGTTGCCAAAGCGCGTGGGGGTACCAAAAATAATGGCGTCGTAATCAGCCAGTTCCTGCGGGGTTGCGACTGGTGCGTTTTGTGTTTTACCGCCTGCTTTCAGGAAGATTTCAGGCTGCATTGTCTCTGGCACACGCTTAATAATGACTTCCGCGCCATCTACCTTATTTGCGCCTTCTGCGACTGCATGGGCCATGGTTTCAATGTGTCCGTACATGGAATAATAAAGCACCAGAACTTTTGCCATTTTACACTACTCCTCGAGTTAACCGTGTCCGTAGCGATTCGCTACCTCCCTTTAAAGATATGACGTACGGCCAGGAGTGCAAATTTCACAATCACTTCTTTGATTTATAACAATTTTTATAACAACTGTTTTTGTTGCAAAATGATACATTTTTAACCTGGCGGAATTTGGTAACCATAAGAAAGACTTATTGATTTCATACCGCGATTATTAACATCTTGCGGCCATTCCTGTTGCAGAATATTACAGTTCGCCGGTTATCCGGTTACTCTTCACTATGCTTAATCCCACGCAGTAAAAATCAGGGCACGGCCCATGCGCTGCGTGAGGTATCACTCCTCAGTACCTATGCAATATGATGGCTAATCAATGACGGAGGTCAGTAATGGCAAACCATCGGGGCGGTTCCGGCAACTTTGCGGAAGACCGTGAAAGAGCATCAGAAGCAGGTCAAAAAGGTGGCCAGCACAGCGGGGGCAACTTCAAGAATGACCCGCAACGCGCTTCAGAAGCAGGTAAAAAAGGGGGCAAGAATAGTCACGGCAATAACAAATCGTAATTGTCGGGCTGTCTGTTAGAGATATCGTGACGGCTGAGTGTTCAGAGACAGACGTTACGTCGCCACCGCCGCCGGGTCGTTCCGGCGGTTTTTTTTGTCTGCAAGGTTGAACTGTAACAAAACGCAACGCAGACTAATGACATTCAGCTAATCGGGTGTCTCATGTCATTACTTTCTCGTTATTCCTTCTCTGTTAAACCTCAGGAGGCGATCCTCATTGTGATCACCATGTTCTGGGGCGGAACGTTTTTGGCTGTGCAATATGCTGTCACGCTGAGCGGTCCCTTTTTCTTTGTCGGCGTGCGCTTTGCGACAGCGGCACTGGCGGTGGCGTTGCTGGCTTTTCCTACATTGCGTGGGCTGACATGGCTGGAAGTCAAAGCCGGAGTGGCGATTGGCGTAGCGATTGCGCTGGGCTATAGCCTGCAAACCTGGGGATTACAGTCTATTCCCAGCAGTAAGTCGGCATTCATTACTGCGATGTATGTACCACTGGTACCGCTGTTGCAGTGGTTGTGTCTGGGACGAATGCCTGGGGTGATGCCGTGCGTCGGTATTGTGTTGGCCTTTATCGGACTGATATTTCTTGCCGGGCCGGATGGCAATTTACTGGCGCTCGGCGAAGGGGAGTGGATCACGCTGGTGGGGGCAGTGGCGATAGCGGCAGAAATTATCCTGATCAGCGCATGGGCTGGAAAAGTGGATGTACGTCGGGTCACGGTGGTGCAACTGGCAACCGCTTCGGTGGTGGCGTTTATTGCGATGGGGCCCGCAGGTGAGTCGGTTCCTCCCATGTCGACAGGCTTGCTGGTCGTGGCATTAGGATTGGGCATTTTTAGCGCGATTATCCAGGTTACCATGAACTGGGCGCAGCGCAGCGTTTCGCCGACACGCGCAACGGTAATCTATACCGGTGAGCCTGTATGGGCGGGGATTTTTGGACGACTTGCAGGAGAACGCCTGCCGCTGCTTGCTCTGTTGGGGGCGGCATTCATTATCATTGGCGTACTGGTCAGCGAACTGAAGTTCAAAAAGAAGAAAGCCGTCCAGCAGGAGGCTCCGCCCGAGTCGCTTTAATTTAACGTTTCAGTGTGCGATTTGTTATGCTGGCGCGCTCAGAACAAGGAGAGGGTGCATGGCTCAAGGCGCAGAGAAAAAAACAGGTAAACGCTCGCAGGCCGTGAGTGCAAAACGCCAGGCTATCTTAACCGCGGCATTAAATGTCTTTTCCCAGTATGGGATTCATGGCACGCGTCTGGAGCAGATTGCGGAACTGGCGGGAGTGTCTAAAACGAATCTGCTTTATTACTACCCTTCTAAAGAGGTGCTCTATATTGCCGTATTACGCCAGATCCTCGCTGTCTGGCTGGCGCCGTTGAAGGCCTTTCGCGAGGACTTTGCACCGCTGGTGGCGATTAAAGAGTACATCCGACTCAAACTGGAAGTGTCCCGCGATTATCCTCAGGCATCGCGACTGTTTTGTATGGAAATGCTGGCAGGCGCGCCGTTGTTGATGACGGAGTTAACGGGCGATCTCAAAACGCTGATTGATGAGAAATCCGCGCTGATTGCCGGGTGGGTCAGTAGTGGAAAACTGGCACCGGTTGACCCGCATCATCTGATTTTTATGATTTGGGCTTCAACGCAACACTACGCCGATTTTGCCCCACAGGTGGAGGCGGTGACGGGCGCAACGCTGCGTGATGAAGCCTTTTTTAACCAAACCGTTGAGAGCGTACAGCGGATGATTATTGAAGGGATCCGCGTGCGTTAACCTGCCGGCGGTAACGGGCAGCTTAAATCACCCTCTTCGCACTGTAAGAGCGAGGCGAGAAATGCTTCTCGCTCGTTGGTTTTGTCCGTTAAACACTGGCTGGTGATCATCGACTGTATGCTGCCGCCTTCCGTGCCTGAACTGATCAATGCGCAGTCTGCATCGCGCAGGGTAATCCATGCGACTTGTGCTTTTTTCAGTAAATCACGTTGGGTGGGGGCGGCGCGCTTCAGTGCATTCTGATAAGTATCATTTAGCTTTGCGTCGGCCGTCTTATACTGCTCCGCGGCGCAGGTATTCATTTCAATCTGGTTGTTTGCGTTGGCGCAGTCATCCGCCAGTGCGTGACTGCTTAGCAGCAGTGCTGCACAGGTCAGTACAATTCGTTTCATGCTTCCCTCTGGCTTCATAAAAAAGGCTCCGTTGCCGGAGCCCTAATTAACCACAACCTTAACCGATTGTCATCAGGCTGGCGTTCCCTCCGGCAGCGGCGGTATTGACGCTCAGGGAGCGTTCAATGTACAGCCTCTCCAGCAGAATATTGCTTTCGCCGCGGGCAAAGCCCTGGACCGAGACAATCGCCCCTTCGCGAGCCGCCACAGCTTCGCACAATGCGCGCAGCTGATCGGAATCGCCGTGGAAGATAACGGCATCAAACGGCTGTGCGGTGAGGGTGTCTGCTTTGGCAAACTGAATACGCCTGGAGAGGGCCGCAGGCAGACGTTTTGCCAGTTCGCGATGGAAAGCATCATCTTGCCACAGGATGAGACTGCCAACGGAGGCCACGGCAGCAATCTGCACCAGCGCATCCTGCTCGTTATCGGCTATACACAGCACACGTTCACGCGGCAACAGCGTCCAGGTGTTACGTTCACCGGTTGGTCCTGGCAGCAAACGCTGCGTTCCTGCTTGTGCCAGTTCGCCAAACTGCTGGCAGAGCGTACGTAGCGATGGACGGTCGGTTGCCCATTCACTGAGCGCTTCCAGCGGTTGAATCAGCGCAGTTTTAAGCTGCGCATCAACCGGGTAGTCTGCATCCTGACGCGCAAGCGTAATGCCTAACGCATTTTCCGGACGGTTAGCCAGCAGGCGGTACAGATACAGCGGTCCACCCGCTTTTGGCCCGGTGCCTGACAAGCCTTCGCCACCGAATGGCTGCACGCCGACCACGGCACCGACCATATTGCGGTTAACGTACAGGTTACCTACATGTGCCGATCCCGTGACCTGGGCGATGGTTTCATCGATACGGGTGTGCACGCCCAACGTCAGGCCGTAGCCGGAGGCATTAATTTGCTCAATCAGACTGCCCAGATTGTTCCGGGTGTAACGCACGACGTGCAACACCGGGCCGAATACCTCTTTTTGTAGCTCATCAAAGCTTTCCAGCTCAATCAACGTTGGTGCAATAAAGGTCCCGGTTTGCCATTCACGCGCATCGTCGCTGTTTTCACGCACGGCCTGGAATACCGGACGTCCTTTGGCACGCATGGCCTGAATATGACGTTCAATATTGGCTTTGGCTTCTTCATCAATAACTGGACCGATATCGGTGGTCAGGCGGCCAGGGTTGCCCATGCGGCATTCCGCCATGGCGCCGCGCAGCATTTTCAGCGTATGGTCGGCAATATCATCCTGCAGGCACAGGACGCGCAGTGCCGAGCAACGCTGTCCGGCGCTGTCAAACGCAGAGGCCAACACGTCGACCACGACCTGTTCCGTCAACGCGGAGGAGTCGACAATCATTGCGTTCATCCCACCGGTTTCGGCGATAAGCGGGATTGGACGCCCTTGAGCATCAAGGCGGGTCGCGATATTGCGTTGTAACAGCGTGGCGACTTCAGTGGAGCCGGTAAACATCACGCCGCGAACGCGTTCATCGGAAGTGAGCTGCGCCCCGACGGTTTCACCCTGACCGGGCAGCAGTTGCACCACGCCCGCCGGTACACCGGCTTCGAGTAAAATCGCGATGCCCTGGGCGGCAATCAGCGGGGTTTGCTCCGCAGGTTTTGCCAGAACGCTATTACCTGCTGCCAGTGCAGCCGCAATTTGTCCACTGAAAATGGCCAGTGGGAAGTTCCACGGGCTGATACAGACCACCGGGCCGAGCGGACGATGCGTTTCGTTGTCGAAATCGTCACGAACCTGGCCGGCATAGTAGTGCAGGAAGTCGACAGCTTCGCGAACTTCCGCAATGGCGTTGCTGAAGGTTTTACCCGCTTCGCGCACCAGGATGCCTATCAACTGCTGCATCTGACCTTCCATCAGCACGGCGGCACGATGCAAAATAGCGGCGCGCTCTTGTGGCGGTGTAGCAAACCAGATAGGGGCATTATTAACGGCGTTCTGTAGCGCCTGCTCCACTTCAGCGTGAGTCGCTTCTCGCACGTAGCCCACAATGTCTTTCGGCTCAGCCGGGTTGACGACTGGCGTCATTTCACCGTCAGCAACCGGATGTTCGAGCATCGGTTTAGCGTGCCATTTTTGCAGCGCGCTATTGAGCAGGGCAGAGGACAGCGAGGCCAGGCGGTGTTCATTTGCTAAATCCAGCCCTGCGGAGTTTTCGCGGCCTTTGCCATACAGGTTTCGCGGCAGGGCAATCTTCGGATGTGGCAGCCCGGCCTGACCTTCCTGCTGCGCCAGTTTTTCAACGGCTTCGACCGGGCAGGCTACCAGTTCATCCAGTGGTAGGGTAGTGTCCGCAATACGGTTGACGAACGAGGTGTTGGCGCCGTTTTCCAGCAGGCGACGAACCAGGTAAGCCAGCAGCGTTTCGTGCGTGCCGACCGGCGCATAAATACGGCATGGGCGGTTCAGTTTGCCATCGGCAACTTTGCCGGTGACCTGCTCATACAGCGGTTCGCCCATGCCGTGCAGGCACTGGAACTCATACTGACCTGGATAGTAGTTTTGACCCGCTAACTGATAAATGGCCGCCAGCGTATGGGCGTTGTGGGTGGCAAACTGCGGGTAGATCAGATTCGGTACCGCGAGCAGTTTTTTCGCACAGGCCAGATAGGAAACGTCGGTGTACACCTTGCGGGTATAGACCGGATAGCCTTCCAGACCGTCCATCTGCGCTCGTTTGATTTCACTATCCCAGTACGCACCTTTAACCAGACGGATCATCAGGCGACGGCGACTGCGGGTGGCCAGGTCGATCAGGTAGTCGATGACGTACGGGCAGCGCTTCTGGTAGGCCTGGATAACAAAGCCGATCCCGTTCCAGCCTGCCAGTTCGGGCTCAAAGCACAGTTTTTCCAGCAGATCGAGGGAGATCTCCAGTCGGTCGGCTTCTTCGGCGTCAATATTAATGCCGATGTCATACTGACGCGCCAGCAGGGTCAGCGACTTCAGACGTGGGTAAAGCTCATCCATCACGCGGTCATACTGCGCACGGCTGTATCGCGGGTGCAGTGCAGACAGTTTGATGGAGATCCCTGGGCCTTCATAAATACCGCGCCCGTTTGAGGCTTTACCAATGGCATGGATCGCCTGCTGGTAGGAGACCATATAGGCCTGGGCATCGGCGGCGGTCAGCGCGGCTTCACCCAGCATGTCATAAGAGTAGCGGAAACCTTTTTCTTCCAGTTTACGCGCGTTAGCCAGCGCTTCGGCGATAGTCTCTCCGGTGACGAACTGCTCGCCCATCAAGCGCATTGCCATGTCGACGCCTTTACGCACCAGCGGTTCACCGCTCTTGCCGATGATGCGGTTCAGCGAGCGTGAGAGGCTGGCTTCGTTATGGGTGGAGACCAGACGACCAGTAAACAACAATCCCCACGTTGCAGCGTTAACGAACAGAGACGGGCTGCGTCCGATGTGTGATTGCCAGTTGCCATTGCTGATTTTGTCGCGGATCAGCGCATCGCGGGTGGCTTTGTCGGGAATACGCAGTAGTGCTTCCGCCAGACACATCAGCGCGACGCCTTCCTGTGAGGAAAGGGAGAATTCCTGCAATAGTCCCTGGACCATGCCGGCACGTCCGCTGGCCGTCTTCTGGTTGCGCAGTTTATCTGCCAACTGATAGGCCAGTTTATGGGCCTGCTCGGCGATAGGTTGCGGCAGACGAGCCTGTTCCATCAACATTGGCACCGCGTCGGTTTCAGCGCGGCGATATGCCGCGGTAATGGCCGCACGGGAAACAGACTGCGGCAGGATCTGCTCGGCAAATTCAAGGAAAGGCTGGTGCGTTTCATTTTGTTGCGCAGTGGATTCCTCGCTCTCATTTGCCGCACCCGCCAGCAGGGCAGGCAGCTCCGGGAGCGCATCGTCATTTTCCAGTCTTTCGAGATAATTAAAGATGGCTTGCTTGATCAGCCAATGTGGCGTGCGATCGATTCGTGATGCTGCTGTTTTAATACGCTCGCGTGTGGCGTCATCCAGCTTAACCCCCATCGTGGTGGTTCCCATGCCGTTTACTCCTGTTGTACTGAAATACGGATCTGATAGTTACCGAGAAATATCCACTATGTTGCAACTTTGTGCAACCATGTTAAATGTGACCTGGTTTGCAAGCTTGGAAATGAATGAAATGTTAATAAATATGATGTTTATAACGAGGGCTGTAAAAACGCAGAATCTTTTTCTCTGCGGTAGTTAACACTTTTTAAAGGTGCAACCAGAAAAAATGTGAGAGAGTGCAACCTACAGAAAAATGCTATCTACTCTGGATCAAAATTGATGTAAATGGTGTGTTAAATCGATTGTGAATGGCCATGGCTTCCGGCAGGATACGGTCGCCCTGGTCAATACAGATATCTTTGCCACGTTCCGGCAGGGTAATAAAACGGCAAGCCACGGCATTGCCGATACATAATTTTGGAGAGTTTTGATGGCTATTAGCACACCGATGTTAGTCACATTCTGTGTCTATATTTTTGGCATGATATTGATAGGGTTTATTGCATGGCGTTCAACCAAAAACTTTGACGATTACATTCTGGGGGGACGCAGTCTGGGTCCGTTCGTAACGGCGTTATCTGCCGGGGCATCTGACATGAGCGGCTGGCTGCTGATGGGGCTGCCAGGCGCAATTTTCCTGTCGGGGATTTCAGAAAGCTGGATCGCCATCGGCCTTATTTTGGGCGCCTGGATCAACTGGAAGCTGGTGGCCGGACGTTTACGCGTACACACCGAATACAATAACAATGCGCTGACGTTACCGGATTACTTTACCGGTCGCTTTGAAGATAAAAGCCGTATCCTGCGGATTATCTCTGCACTGGTTATTCTGCTGTTTTTCACCATCTATTGTGCTTCAGGGATTGTGGCGGGGGCGCGTCTGCTTGAAAGCACCTTTGGTATGAGCTACGAAACCGCGCTGTGGGCGGGAGCGGCCGCGACGATCATTTATACCTTTATTGGTGGCTTCCTGGCTGTTAGCTGGACCGATACCGTCCAGGCCAGCCTGATGATCTTCGCCCTGATCCTGACACCGGTGATGGTGATTATTGGTGTCGGCGGATTTGAAGACTCGCTGGAAGTGATTAAGCAAAAGAGCATTGAAAACGTCGATATGTTCAAAGGGCTGAATTTTGTTGCCATCATTTCCCTGATGGGATGGGGACTGGGTTATTTCGGTCAGCCGCATATCCTGGCGCGCTTTATGGCTGCCGATTCCCACCATAGTATTGTCCACGCACGTCGCATCAGTATGACCTGGATGATTCTGTGTCTGGCTGGTGCTGTTGCCGTTGGTTTCTTCGGCATTGCTTACTTCAGTAACAACCCGTCGTTGGCGGGTGCCGTGAACCAGAACGCCGAGCGTGTGTTTATTGAACTGGCGCAGATCCTGTTCAATCCATGGATTGCCGGTATTCTGTTGTCTGCGATCCTTGCAGCGGTGATGTCGACGCTGAGCTGCCAATTGCTGGTATGTTCGAGTGCAATCACCGAAGATTTGTACAAAGCGTTCCTGCGTAAAAATGCCAGCCAGAAAGAGCTGGTATGGATTGGGCGTATCATGGTGCTGGTCGTGGCGCTGGTGTCTATCGCGCTGGCGGCAAACCCAGAGAACCGTGTGCTCGGCCTGGTGAGCTACGCCTGGGCTGGCTTTGGTGCTGCCTTTGGTCCGGTTGTTCTGCTCTCCGTAATGTGGTCGCGTATGACCCGTAACGGCGCGCTGGCAGGGATGGTCATTGGTGCAGTGACGGTTATCGTCTGGAAGCAGTTTGCCTGGCTGGGTCTGTATGAAATCATCCCGGGCTTCGTGTTCGGCAGTATCGGGATTGTGGTCTTCAGTCTGTGGGGTAAAGCGCCGTCAGCAGCAATGCAGAAACGTTTTGCCGAGGCTGACGCGCATTATCATTCAGCACCGCCGTCGCGTTTGCAGGCAGAATAATTTATCTCCTGTCCCTCAAGCCCGCCGTGCGCGGGCTTTTTTATTGCCCCGGTCGTAAACCTTTTTAACCGTTACCTTCCTAACCTTTTACATTCAGTCATCATTCTCAAAACATTCTGCTTGAGTTTTTCTTTGCTGTAATGATAATCACTATCACTGTAATTTACTTTTCTTTGCATCAGTTGACTGAGAATAACGTTAAAGGGTACTTCGCATGTTTGTTCCATTTCTAATTATGTTGCGCGAAGGGTTAGAGGCCGCGCTGATTGTCAGCCTGATTGCCAGCTACCTGAAACGGACTCAGCGTGGTCGATGGATTGGGGTGATGTGGATTGGTGTTCTGCTGGCAGCGGCGTTGTGCCTGGCGTTAGGCATTTTCATCAACGAAACCACCGGTGAATTTCCGCAAAAAGAACAGGAACTGTTTGAAGGCATCGTGGCGCTCATTGCCGTGGTGATCCTCACCTGGATGGTCTTCTGGATGCGCAAAGTTTCCCGCAACGTCAAAGTCCAGCTTGAACAGGCTGTCGATAACGCGTTGCAACGCAGTAATCATCACGGCTGGGCGCTGGTGATGATGGTCTTTTTTGCCGTTGCCCGTGAAGGCCTGGAATCGGTGTTCTTCCTGCTGGCGGCATTCCAGCAGGATGTGGGTATCTGGCCACCGCTAGGTGCGACGCTGGGGCTGGCCACCGCGGTAGTACTGGGTTACCTGATTTACCTCGGCGGCATTCGCCTCAACCTCGGGGCATTCTTCAAATGGACCAGCCTGTTTATTTTGCTGGTGGCTGCCGGTCTTGCCGCCGGGGCCATCCGCGCGTTCCACGAAGCCGGGTTATGGAATCATTTTCAGGATGTGGCGTTCGACATGAGCAGCGTTCTGTCAACGCATTCGCTGTTTGGCACATTAATGGAAGGGATCTTCGGCTATCAGGAAGCGCCAAGCGTCAGTGAAGTTGCTGTCTGGTTTATCTATCTGATTCCGGCATTGATTATGTTTGCTCTGCCACCTCGTTCAGGCACTACGGCATCACGTACCGCACCCTGATAAAACGTGATGCAAGAATATCATTTAGTTACAACATACTTTTTATAGGGATGGGTCATGACGATTAATTTCCGCCGTAGTGCGCTGCAGTTGGGTATTGCCGCGCTGTTTACATCTGCTTTTACCGCTCACGCTGCTGATATCCCGCAGGTAAAAGTCACGGTTAATGACAAACAGTGTGAACCGATGACAATCACGGTGAATGCCGGGAAGACTCAGTTCATCATTCAGAACCACAGTCAAAAAGCGCTGGAGTGGGAGATCCTCAAAGGCGTGATGGTGGTCGAAGAGCGTGAAAACATTGCGCCCGGTTTTAGCCAGAAAATGACGGCTAACCTGCAGCCGGGTGAATATGATATGACCTGCGGTCTGCTGACCAACCCGAAAGGCAAGCTGATCGTGAAGGGGGCTGCAACGGCAGATGCCGCGCACAGCGACGCTCTGCTGAGCCTGAGTGGTGCAATTACTGAATACAAAGCTTATGTAACGGCAGAAACAGCGCAACTGGTGACTGGCACCAAAGCTTTTACGGATGCTATTAAAGCGGGCGATGTGGAAAAAGCCAAATCGCTGTATGCGCCAACCCGTCAGCATTATGAGCGTATTGAGCCAATTGCCGAATTGTTCTCCGATCTCGACGGCAGCATTGATGCGCGTGAAGATGATTATGAGCAAAAAGCCGCCGATCCGAAATTCACCGGCTTCCACCGCCTGGAGAAAGCGCTGTTTGGCGACAATACCACTAAAGGTATGGACAAGTACGCTGACCAGCTAAACAGCGATGTTCTTGACCTGCAAACGCGTATTAGCGAGCTGGCTTTCCCACCGTCTAAAGTGGTTGGCGGGGCAGCAGGGCTTATTGAAGAAGTTGCTGCCAGCAAAATCAGTGGGGAAGAAGATCGCTACAGCCATACCGATCTGTGGGATTTCCAGGCCAACGTCGATGGCGCGCAGAAAATTGTCGATCTCCTGCGCCCTCAGTTACAAAAATCCAATGCTGATCTGTTGGCGAAGGTGGATGCGAACTTCAAAAAAGTCGATACCATTCTGAGCAAGTACCGTACCAAAGACGGCTTTGAAACCTATGACAAACTGACCGATGCCGATCGTAATGCGCTGAAAGGGCCAATCACGACGCTGGCGGAAGACTTGTCGCAATTACGCGGTGTTCTGGGTCTGGATTAAGCACTATGCAGCACGATAATGAAAACGGCGTGAGCGAACCGTCACGCCGACGTTTACTGAAAGGGATGGGGGCGCTGGGTGGGGCACTGGCGCTGGCGGGCGCATGCCCGGTCGCTCACGCGCAAAAAACGCAAAGTGCGCCGGGAACCCTGTCTCCGGATGCGCGTAGCGAGCAACAACCGTTTTATGGCCAGCACCAGGCCGGGATCCTGACGCCGCAGCAAGCCTCAATGATGCTGGTGGCGTTTGATGTGCTCGCCAGCGATAAAGCTGATCTTGAGCGTCTGTTTCGTTTACTGACCAGCCGGTTTGCATTTCTAACCACCGGTGGGCCGGCGCCAGAAACGCCGAATCCACGTTTACCGCCTATGGATTCCGGTATTCTTGGGGCATACATAGCCCCGGATAATCTGACGATGACGCTGTCGGTTGGATCTTCACTGTTTGATGATCGCTATGGTCTGAAAGCACAGATGCCGAAAAAACTGCAAAAAATGACGCGTTTTCCGAATGACTCACTGGATGCGGCATTATGTCATGGCGATCTGCTGTTGCAGATTTGCGCCAATACGCAGGACACCGTTATCCATGCGCTACGCGATATCATTAAGCACACGCCTGATCTGCTCAGCGTGCGCTGGAAACGTGAAGGGTTTATTTCTGATCATGCCGCACGCAGCAAGGGTAAAGAGACCCCGGTCAACTTGCTTGGCTTTAAGGACGGCACCGCGAATCCGGATGCTACCGATGCGAAGTTGATGCAAGACGTCGTGTGGGTGACGGATGGGCAAGGAGAACCTGCGTGGGCTCAAGATGGTAGCTATCAGGCCGTCAGGCTCATCCAGTTCCGCGTGGAATTTTGGGACCGTACGCCGCTTAAAGAGCAGCAAACGATTTTCGGCCGCGATAAACATACCGGCGCGCCGCTGGGTATGCAGCATGAGCATGATGTGCCGGATTACGCCAACGATCCCGAAGGCGAGGTGATTGCACTCGACAGCCATATTCGTCTGGCGAACCCGCGCACGAAAGAAACAGAGACCAGCCTGATGATGCGTCGTGGCTACAGTTATTCGCTTGGCGTGACCAATTCTGGTCAACTGGATATGGGACTGTTGTTCGTTTGCTATCAGCACGACCTGGAAAAAGGGTTTTTGACGGTTCAGAAACGCCTGAACGGTGAAGCGCTTGAGGAGTATGTCAAACCGATTGGTGGGGGCTATTTCTTTGCATTACCGGGTGTCAAAACCGCTGGCCACTATCTGGGGCAAGCCCTGCTCGAAGCGTGATGATTGTGCCCCGCAGCGCTGCGGGGCATTTCCTGACACTCTGATGAATGAAAAAATTATTTTTCATGATCGGCGGCGACTGAAATAATTCTGTCATCTCTCTGCAAGAGACTGTTGCTGGTGATAAGATGAAATCAAGTTAACAATAAGTAAAAATATTGTTGCATTAACGAAAGGTTATGATGTAATTATACGTAATAGCGGTAGTTCCCGGCGGTGATAGTCATTCACTATGGAGATCGCGAATGGAAAAGTCCTGTACTGGACACATTTTTCAAAGTTATTGCAGTCCCTTATGCGGACGTTTCTCTTCCGGTAGCCATCTCGTCACCGTTAAATCTCTCTCCCTTTCACTTCTTATCCTTGTAACTGACACCCTGTACGGTGCGCGTAGCCGTGTATGGCGTCTTATCCAAAGGCAGGCAATGGCTTACAAGGAAGCCAACCCTCAGATGTTCGTGCGCATAATCGTGCCGCCAACGGCGCGTGTGATGTATACCTACAACTCAAGGTGCTATCCATGGGAAGACAAAAAGCAGTGATCAAAGCTCGTCGCGAAGCAAAACGTGTGCTGAGGCGGGATTCGCGTAGCCATAAACAACGCGAAGATGAATCGGTCACCTCGCTTGTGCAGATGGGCGGCGTAGAAGCGATTGGTATGGCGCGTGATAGCCGCGACGCCACACCGATCACGGCGCGAAATGAAGCTCAGGCGCACTACCTGAATGCTATCGAGAGTAAGCAGCTGATCTTCGCCACAGGCGAAGCCGGGTGTGGTAAAACCTGGATCAGCGCAGCGAAAGCAGCAGAAGCCCTGATCCACAAAGATGTGGACAGGATCATAGTAACCCGTCCAGTTCTGCAAGCTGATGAAGACCTCGGCTTCTTACCTGGGGATGTCTCCGAGAAGTTCGCTCCCTATTTTCGTCCGGTTTATGACGTGCTGGTAAAACGTCTGGGAGCCTCCTTTATGCAATATTGCCTGCGACCTGAGATTGGTAAGGTAGAAATCGCGCCGTTCGCGTATATGCGGGGACGTACATTTGAAAATGCCGTTGTCATTCTGGATGAGGCTCAGAATGTGACTGCTGCGCAAATGAAGATGTTTTTGACTCGCCTCGGAGAGAATGTGACGGTGATTGTGAATGGGGATATTACCCAGTGCGATCTCCCCGCTCATGTTCGTTCAGGGCTAAGCGATGCGCTGGCCCGTTTCGAAGAAGATGACATGATTGGGATCGTTCGATTCAACAAAGATGATTGCGTTCGCTCGGCACTGTGTCAGCGGACGCTCAACGCTTACAACTGATAAGTACTCCGTCTTCAAGGCCCGGGAAACCGGGCTTTGTTTTTTGTACCCCTATGAGCACAACGGACTGATGGCGTGGCCAGCATTGTTGATGAGGTCAGGTGTTCACGTTGTATCCCGCATGGGAAAATAGCAGTAAAAAAGCCGCTGGTCGCGGCTTTTTTAACAAGACTGAGGTTACTGTGGAAACCACTGGTCACTGATTTTTTGGTACGTGCCGTCAGCTTTGATGGCGGCCAGCGCACTGTTCAGTTTTTCCAGCAGTGCTTTATTATCCGGGCGAACAGCTATACCAAGACCCGTACCAAAGTACTGCGGATCGGTGACTTTTGCCGTTGCAGAACCTAACTGTGGATTGGTTTTTAGCCACTCATTGACGACGGCAGTGTCGCCAAATACCCCATCAATACGGCCATTTTTCAGGTCGATGATTGCATTCTGATAGCTGTCGTAGGCCACCGTTTTTACTTCAGGATGTTTGTCCTGCAGGTATTTCTGGTGCGTGGTGCCGTTTTCCATCCCAATACGTTTGCCTTTCAGGTCATCAAAGCTTTTATAGGTGTCTTTCTTCGCAATCACCAGCGCGGAGTTGGCATAGTACGGCTGAGTGAAGGAAACCTGCTTGCTACGTTCAGGCGTGATGTCCATACCGGAAATCACCGCATCGTATTTTTTGAATTTCAGCGCGGGGATCAGGCTGTCGAAAGCATGATTAGTAAAAGTACATTCAGCCTGCATTTGTTTACACAATGCTGTTGCCAGATCGATATCAAAACCGACAATTTTATTGCTGGCGTCCAGTGACTCAAATGGCGGGTAAGTAGCTGATACACCGAAACTAATTTTATCAGCAGCTGCGGCGCCAGCGGCGAAAGTAGCAAGTAATGCGGCCAGTACTAACTTTTTCATGGTGGAACTCCCGTCTGTCAATCTTATGATTATTTACCGTGTCTGCGGCGTGGATTCACAATGCCACTTAATGAATTTATATGCAATAAAAATGATTAATTATTTTTTTGATATAAAAAAAGACGGACAATTTAGGTTGTTGTCCGTCTTTATTATTTTGTTTTATGCATATTTGCCGGATGGCGGTGCTAGCACATTATCCGGCCTACAAAAGGTGCATGAACCGTAGGCCTGATAAGCATAGCGTCATCCGGCATATGCTTAATTCCGGTGTTCAAACGCCAGCGCTTTACGTTCGATCAAGCGCATCATCAACGTCAGCAAACCGTTGACGATCAGGTAAATCACGCCAGCCGCGCCGAAAACCATCACGTCATAAGTGCGACCGTACAGCAACTGGCTATAGCCCATAACTTCCATCAGCGTGATGGTGTATGCCAGTGAGGTACTTTTAAACACCAGTACCACTTCGTTGGAATACGAGGAGAGGGCGCGTTTAAAGGCGTACGGCAGCAGAATGGCCAGCGTATCCTTCTTGCTCATCCCCAGCGCACCACAGGACTGCCACTGGCCTTCCGGGATTGCTCGAATCGCACCGTAAAACAGTTGCGTGGTATAGGCCGCACTGTTTAACGACAGGGCGATTAACGCGCACAGCCACGGTTCGGACAGCAGATGCCAGAGCACTGGATATTCCTGCAGCGTCGGAAACTGCCCTGGCCCGTAGTAGATCAGAAAGATCTGCACCAGCAGCGGTGTGCCGGTAAACAACGTGATATAGGCGCGAACCAGCCAGACCACAATCGGCGTCTTTAGCGTCAGGATGACGGTGAAAATCAGCGCCAGCACCAGAGCAACTACGATGGAGGCGACCGTCAACGTCAGGCTGGTATGCAGCCCTTTCAGTAATTCAGGTAAATACTCAAGCATCAGCCCGGTCTCCGCTCAAAACGTGTCGCGCGCAGATCAATGCGTTTGAGAATGTACTGACTCACCAGCGTAATCACCAGGTAAATAGCCGCCGCGACGATGTACCAGGTAAAGGGTTCCTGGGTACGGGTGGCGATGCTCTTGGTTTGCAGCATCAGATCGTTCACGCTGATCAGGCTGACCAGCGCGGTATCTTTCAGTAATACCAGCCACTGGTTACCCAGCCCCGGCAGCGCGTGACGCCACATCTGCGGCATCACCAGGCGAAAGAAAATCGCGGTTTTAGATAAACCCAGCGCCTGGCCTGATTCCCATTGCCCGAGTGGCACGGCCTTCAGCGCGCCACGCAGTGTTTGTGAGGCATAGGCTGCGTAAAGCAATGACAGTGCAATCACACCGCACAGGAACGGGCTGACGTCGAAGTTTTCGATCTGCATCTGCACCGGGATTTGCACGAACCCGAGATTGATCGTAAAGCCATCGGCCAGCGTCAACAGCAGTTGTGAGGAGCCAAAATAGATAAACAGAACCACCAGAATTTCCGGCAGACCGCGCAGGATGGTGACCAGGGCCGAGCCCGCCCATGCTACCGGGCGCCATTTTACTGACTCCCAGACGGCAAAAAACATGGCGAGCGCGAGGCCGATGATCAGCGCACAAACGGCAAGGCCGACGGTCATCCCGGCGGCGCTTGCTAAAGGAAAAAATTCATTCATCAAATATTACTTCTGGAACCATTTGTTGTAGATGGTCTCGTAAGTCCCATCTTTCTTCACTTTTTCCAGCGCAGCGTTAAATTTCTGCTGCAGCTCGGTATTGCCCTGGCGCACAGCGATGCCCAGACCGGTACCGAAGTAATCTTTATCCGTGACTTTGTCGCCAACCGCGGCCAGTTTTGGATTGTCTTTCAGCCACTCTGTCACTACTGCGGTATCACCAAAGACGCCGTCAATACGGCCGTTTTGCAGATCGAGTTTGGCATTCTGGTAGCTGTCATACGGCACGGTAGTCACTTCCGGATGTTTATCCATGATGAATTTCTGGTGCGTAGTACCGTTCTGGACACCGACTTTTTTACCTTTCAGCTGATCAATGCCGGTGTATTTACCCTGTTGGCTAACAAACAGCGCAGAGTTGTCGTAATAAGGAGTGGTGAACAGAACCTGTTTTTCACGCTCAGGCGTGATGTCCATACCGGCCATTACCGCGTCAAAACGACGGAATTTCAGGCTCGGGATCAGGCTATCAAAGGCCTGATTGGTGAAGGTACAGGTAGCGTCAATCTCTTTACACAGCGCATTCGCCAGATCAACGTCAAACCCTACGATCTTGTTGTTAGCATCGATCGATTCAAACGGAGGATAAGACGCTTCGGTGGCGAAACGAATGGTTTGGGCTGCGGTAGCGGAAAGGCTAAAACCTGCGATTAGCGCGGCAATCAGAACTTTTTTCATTGTATTGTCCCGAATCTTAGTGAGAAAGATAGTTTTTAAACGCTTCGGTTTGCGGGTTGGCAAAGCAGCTCGCATCCCCAAACTCGACGATATGACCGTTTTCCATGTACACCACACGACTGGCTGTTTTACGTGCAACTTCCACTTCGTGGGTGACGATCACCTGAGTAATATTGGTTTCCGCCAGCTCACGAATGATGCTGACGATTTGGGCGGTGATTTCCGGGTCAAGCGCTGCGGTAGGCTCGTCAAACAGCAGCACCTGCGGTTCCATCATCAACGCGCGGGCAATGGCCACACGCTGCTGCTGGCCGCCGGAGAGATGCAGCGGATAGCGATCGCTGTATGGCTTCAGGCGTAGACGTTCCAGCAGTTTCTCGGCACGCGCCATCGCTTGCTCTTTTGTCAGACCCAGTACGCGGCAGGGCGCTTCAATCAGGTTCTGCACCACCGTGAGATGCGGCCAAAGATTATATTGCTGAAAGACCATGCCCACGTTTTGACGCAGATCCCGAATGGCTTTATCTGACGGGGTTTTCGTGAAGTCGAAACGGTTACCCGCAATAGAGAGCGTGCCCGAGCGCGGCATCTCAAGCAGGTTGAGTACGCGCAGTAGCGAGCTTTTCCCGGCTCCACTTGGGCCAAGTAACACCAGTGTTTCACCCTGAGGGCAATCCAGCGTGATATCGAACAGCGCCTGATGTGCGCCGTAGAAGCAGTTAATGCCGTTTAATTGAATACTCATTGACACTCGATACTGGCAGTCTGATAGCTATTGAAGCCGCAGATACTACCTTTGACAGAATAGTTATGCAATATTTATGCGTTAAAAGTTAAATGCAAACCGCATTCTTATCTAAACATAGCACAAAATAGCGGAGCTACCAGCGGGTAAGAATAATTGTCGGCATTCTATGCAGAATGCCAGACAATTTATGGGGGTTATGATTTAGACGGGTGAATGGCGCGATTAGCGGTTTTCGACAGACTGGCGCAACGTCCCGGCTGGCGCGTGTACGCTGCCGCCCAGATAGCGGACATCATCAATGACCCAGCACTGGCCCTCACGGATCATCAGCACTTCATCACGCCAGCTTTGATCGCCTTGTTTAAGCTCTACGCGCAGCGGGATGTTGCGTGCATCACTATTCGGAATGGTTGATGCGCTGGCTACGCTGGCGCTATCCGGCAAAGTCGTGCGACTGGAGAACGGATCGCTGTTAAACAGTTCGCGATGCGCGTTATCACGGCTGGCATCGTTCAGCAGTTTCGCCAGGTTGTCGCTAAGGTATGGACGAAGGGGGGTAAGATCGTTGTTTCGATGCTGAATACGGTAATCATAGAATTGTTGAGCCACGCTGTCTGGCCCGCCTTCTACGCATGAACCGCTACGCGCGCCGTTATCTTTATAAACCGGCGTCACGGTAGTACAGGCGCTGAGAAGGAGTGCACAGGGAACCAGCAGAGAGAGTTTCGAGTAGCGCATAATGATTTCCTTATTAGCTTTCTACTATTAGTGTTCTACGTTGATAGAATATATCCTTTCAATGATAGTGGATCGGTTCGATAATGCTTTTGAGATCGTGCTCTTAGCGCAAAAAGGAGATTAACCATGCAGTTTTCGACTACCCCTACGCTGGAAGGGCAGAGCATCGTGGAATACTGCGGTGTTGTTACCGGTGAAGCTATTTTAGGCGCGAACATCTTCCGCGATTTCTTTGCTGGCATCCGCGATATTGTCGGCGGTCGCTCCGGCGCGTATGAAAAAGAGCTGCGAAAAGCGCGCGAAATTGCTTTTCAGGAGCTCGGTGAACAGGCCAAAGCGCTGGGTGCTGATGCGGTTGTCGGTATCGATATCGATTACGAAACCGTGGGCAAAGACGGCAGTATGCTGATGGTGAGCGTCAGCGGTACCGCGGTGAAAACTCGCCGATGAAGCGTCTGTTGTGTCTGCTGGCATTTACGCTGTTGCTGGTGGGATGTGCTGGCGAAAAAGGGATTGTCGACAAAGACGGGTATCAGTTAGATACCCGCCGTCAGGCGCAGGCTGCTTACCCGCGCATTAAAGTGCTGGTTATCCATTACACGGCGGATGACTTTGATTCTTCTCTGGCAACGCTGACGGATAAAAACGTCAGTTCGCACTATCTGATCCCGGCTGTGCCGCCGCTCTACCACGGCAAACCGCGTATCTGGCAACTGGTCCCCGAAAAAGATCTGGCCTGGCATGCGGGGATTAGCTTCTGGCGTGGCGCGACGCGCATCAACGATACCTCGATTGGCATTGAGCTGGAAAACCGCGGCTGGCAAAAATCGGCGGGGACAAAATATTTTGCGCCGTTTGAGCCCGCGCAGATTCAGGCGCTGATCCCATTGGCGAAAGATATTATCGCCCGCTACGACATAAAACCGCAGAACGTGGTAGCCCATGCGGACGTCGCCCCGCAACGAAAGGACGACCCCGGACCGCTTTTCCCATGGAAAGTGCTGGCCGAACAGGGAATTGGCGCCTGGCCGGATGCTCAGCGTGTGGCGTTTTATCTTGCCGGGCGAGCGCCTCATTCGCCGGTAGAAACCGCATCTTTACTCGATCTGCTGTCGCGCTACGGCTATGAGGTAAAATCCGATATGACGCCGCGTGAACAGCAGCGGGTGATTATGGCGTTCCAGATGCACTTCCGCCCGACGTTGTGGAACGGCGTGGCGGATGCAGAAACTCAGGCGATTGCCGAAGCGTTACTGGAAAAATACGGGCAGGGTTAACGCAGAACACCAATGCCTGATGGCGCTTCGCTTATCAGACCTACGGCTAATTTGGGCTGGTTTTTAGTAGGCCGGATAAGGCGCTTGCGCCGCCATCCGGCAATGGTTAACGCGGCAGCTTACCGTGGTCGCGCAGCCAGGCCGCGGTACGTTCAATCCCTTCATCCAGCGTCACAACGGGTTGATAACCTAATTCTTCCTGAGCGCGGGTGGTATCCAGCGTAAAATCAAAATTCAGCTTCGAAACGCCGTAGTGCGTAAGTTTTGGCTCTTTCGCCGATTTATTGCCCAAACGCTCCATGCTGCGGGCAATCATGTCCAGCATCGGGTAGGGAACGGAGCGGATCCGACAATCAATATTCAACTCGTCGATGAGTTTCTGCACAATGCTGCGCAGGGTGCGATGCTCGCCGTTGGTGATGTTGTACGCGCGACCTGACGGCAGCTTATCGCAGGCGTGCTGGCTTGCCAGCCACATCGCATGCACTGCGTTCTCGTAATAGGTCATATCCACCATCGCACTTCCACCGTGTGGCAACAGGATGCTGCCATAGTGGTGCATCATATGCGCCAGACGTGGGATAAACACTTTGTCATGAGGGCCGAACAGGCTTTGCGGACGCAAGACCGTAAAACGGGTCTGCGGGTTGGCCTGGGCCAACAGCGCGATCACGTCTTCGCCAGCCGCTTTGCTGCGGGCAAATTCATTGGCGAAGCGGTGTGGGCGGAAGTCCTCTTTGATATCACGATGGTGGTGATAGTCAAAATACAGTGATGGAGAGGATATATGAATGAAGTTACGCACGCCCCAGGCCACGGCCCACTCGCCCAGACGGCGAGTTGCGCGAACGTTGGCCAGATCGAAGGCTTCCTGAGTTCCCCACGGTGAGGTAAAACTGGAGCAGTGCCACAGCGTGTCGATGCCGGCAAGCATCACTTTTGCCTGCGAAGAAACCAGCTCGGTCAGATCGGCATGCACAAATTCTGCGCCCATTTTTTCCAGCAGCTTGCCCATCGCTTCGTTGCGACCGGTCGCTCTGACGCTGACGCCTCTGCTGCATAAAAACTCAACCGCGTTTCGGCCTAAGCCGCTGGTGGCTCCGGTAACCAGTACCTTCATATCAATCCACTGTGTTTAAAAAACGTCGTGCGCATTCTTCCGTGAATTACGTCTGTATGCAATGGGAAACATGAAAGAATACAGTCTCTTTTTCGCATTAGTCTGTGATTTGTTCTGCAAGTCTGGCAATACGCTTCGCCATCCCTCTGAAAATGAACAAGTGCGCCGGGATCATCAACAGCCAATAGAAAAGACCGGGCATGCCGTGCGGATGCCACCAGGCGCGTACATCAATGCGTCGGTGATCGCCTTTATCTTCCAGCGTGAAGCTCAGGCGACCCAAACCAGGCGCTTTCATCCCAAACAGCAGCGTCAGCTGTTTCTCGGGTTCAACAATGATAACTTTCCAGCTATCAACGGTATCGCCAACCTGCAACAGAGAGCGTTCTGGCCGACCTTTCGCCAGCTTATGGCCAACCAGCAGATCTAACGCCGCACGCGTTTTCCACAAAATGTTGCCAAAGAAGTAGCCTTCTTTGCCGCCGAGCCGGTTCACGACCTGCCACAACGCTTTTTTGCTGGCGGAGGTTTCGACGCTAAAGCCAGCCTGTTTGGCAAAATAGCCATATTCAGGACGCCAGCGGGCAAACGCCTGCGCGTCGTAACCCCAGTCGCTGGAGTTGACCAGCTTTTCTTCTTCCTTCAACGTGCTGCGTACCGCGTCATCAAAGGCAATCAGCTTTTGCGGGATCAGCGCACGTAATTCGGTGTCATCGGCCAACAGATCGTGTTTCAGGCCCTGGATCAGCGCTTTGGCCGTGGTAGGCGGCACCGACGTAATGACGTTTAAAAACCAGACCGAAATCCAGCGGGTAGGAAAGGGAATAGGGATGAGTAGGCGATGTTTACCGCTGACCGCCATAAAATGCTCGAACTGCTCCTGATAGCTCAATACCTGCGGTCCGGCGGCTTCGAGTACGCGGTTATGTTGTGTGGGATGGTCCAACAGCGCCACCAGGTAATACATTAAATTCTCCAGCGCGATAGGTGTGGTACGCGAGCGCACCCAGCGCGGAGGGGTAAGTACCGGCAGGTTGTAGACCATGTCGCGCATCACTTCAAAGGCAGCGGAACCTGCCCCCACGATAATGCCCGCACGCAATTCCGTCATCGGCACGCCTGATTCACGCAGGGTGTCTGCGGTTATTTGCCGCGCACGCAGATGATCGGATTGTTCATGCCGGGGAGCCTGTAATGAGCTCAGGAAAATAAGCTGTTTGACCGGTGTATCACGCAAAGCATCGCGCACGTTCATCGCCACCTGGCGCTCGTGGGCGATAAAATCACCGCCTTCACCCATTCCATGGACCAGGTAATAAACCGTATCAACGCCGGTCAGCAACGGCGTAAGGTTATCTGGCCAGTTTAAATCGACCTTATGGCAACTGACGTTGGCCAGTTGCTGCTTTTCCAGTCGTTCAATGCGACGTGCCGCAGCCAACACCTGATGCCCTTGCTGACTGAGGGCCTGTACCAAATGCTGACCAATGTAGCCACTGGCGCCAAGAACCAAAATCCGTTGCGGCACGCCCATCTCCTTAACGGGTTAAAAAAGCGCGCCAGTGGGCGACGACTTCAGCAAGTTGTTCACGCGATACGTCCAGATGCATCACCAGGCGTACAATCGGCGAGGCGTTAATCAGCACGCCTTGCGCTTTCATGTATTCGCCCAGCGCGGCAGCGTGCTCTTCGCCAACGCGAACAAACAGCATGTTGGTGTCGTGGCGCATGACGTCCGCCCCTGCTTCGCGCAGCTGTTCAGCCATCCATGCCGCGTTGTCATGGTCTTCCTGCAAACGTGCGACGTTATTTTTTAGCGCATACAGTCCGGCCGCCGCCAGAATACCCGCCTGGCGCATTCCGCCACCAGCCATTTTGCGCCAGCGAATGGCGCGCTTGATATACTCGTGGCTGCCGACCAGCAGCGAGCCTACCGGCGTTCCCAGACCTTTGGAAAGACAAATGGTGAACGAGTCGCAGTATTGAGTAACGTCTTTTAACTCACAGCCATAGGCGACGATGGCGTTGAAAATACGTGCACCATCAACGTGCAGGGCAAGGTTGCGCTCACGGGTGAATTCCCAGGCCTCTTTCAGGTACTCACGTGGCAACACTTTACCGTTGTGTGTGTTTTCCAGACTGAGCAGACGGGTGCGGGCAAAATGGATATCGTCTGCTTTGATTTTTGCCGCCACTTTGTCCAGCGGCAGGGAGCCATCCGGCGCGGCATCGATGGGTTGCGGTTGGATACTCCCGAGCACCGCGGCGCCGCCAGCTTCATATAAGTAGTTATGAGCACCCTGACCGGCGATATATTCCTCGCCACGCTGGCAATGGCTGAGTAACGCAACCAGATTAGCCTGAGTGCCGGTAGGCAGGAAAATAGCCGCTTCTTTACCAGAAAGTTCTGCGGCGTATTGCTGAAGGGCGTTAACGGTAGGGTCATCTCCGTAAACGTCGTCCCCGACCGGGGCGGCCATCATCTCTTCGAGCATGGCGCGACTGGGTCGGGTGACGGTATCACTGCGTAAATCAATCATGGTATCTCCTTATTACACTTCATCCTTCAAGCTGCCTCGGCGTTGGCCTCACCCTCAAACCCCAGTCACATAGTATTCCTATGCTCCTGGGGATTTTCGGGCTTGCCGCCTTGATGCATCATGAATGATTTTGTGTGTGGTTTAATAAGGATGTTTTACCTGAGCCAGTTAGTTTTCGCCAGTTCGATCACTTCATCACCGCGTCCACTGATGATCGCGCGCAGCATATACAGGCTAAATCCCTTCGCTTGTTCGAGTTTTATTTGTGGTGGAATGGCCAGCTCTTCTTTCGCCACAACGACATCGACCAGCACCGGACCATCGATTGACATGGCGCGTTGCAAGGCCTCATCGACCTCAGAGGATTTCTCTACGCGGATGCCCGTAATACCACAGGCTTCGGCAATACGTGCGAAGTTGGTGTCGTGTAGTTCGGTGCCGTCGGTCAGATAACCCCCCGCCTTCATCTCCATCGCCACAAATCCCAGCACGCTGTTGTTGAAGACAATAATCTTCACCGGCAACTTCATTTGCACAACCGACAGAAAATCACCCATCAGCATGCTGAAGCCGCCATCGCCGCACATCGCGACGACCTGACGACCTGGTTCAGTCGCCTGCGCACCGAGCGCCTGCGGCATGGCATTGGCCATTGAGCCGTGGTTAAACGACCCTAGCAGGCGGCGTTTACCGTTCATTTTCAGATAGCGTGCGGCCCATACTGTTGGTGTGCCTACGTCACAGGTGAAGATGGCGTCGTCAGCGGCAAAGTGGCTGATTTGCTGTGCGAGATACTGCGGGTGAATGGCTTTATCACTGGGTTTGGCTAAATCATCCAGCCCTTTACGCGCCTCGCGATAGTGTTCCAGCGCTTTATCCAGGAACTGTCGCTCGGTTTTTTCTTCCACCAACGGCAGCAGGGCGCGGAGGGTGGATTTAATATCGCCTACCAGCGCCATATCAACTTTACTGTGCGCGCCAATGCTTGCGGGATTGATATCAATCTGAATAATTTTGGCATCTGTGGGGTAAAACGGGCGATAGGGGAACTGGGTGCCGAGCAAAACCAGCGTGTCGGCATTCATCATGGTATGGAAGCCGGATGAAAAGCCAATTAACCCGGTCATGCCCACGTCGTACGGGTTGTCGTACTCAACATGCTCTTTCCCGCGCAGGGCGTGCACGATCGGGGCTTTGATTTTAGCCGCAAACTCAACCAGCTCTTTATGCGCACCGGCGCAGCCGCTGCCGCACATCAGGGCGATGTTGCTGGAGTAGCGCAGCAGTTGCGCCAGTTTTCTCAGCTCTTCTTCTTCCGGGGTGACTACCGGGAGCGGCGCATGATACCAGTGCGTACTGGCGCTTTCAGGGGCGGGCTTGAGCGCCACGTCGCCGGGTAATACCACCACGGAGACGCCACGGTTGAGCACCGCTTTACGCATAGCTATAGCCAGCACCTGGGGGATCTGTTCAGGGCTGGAGACCAGCTCGCAATAGTGGCTACATTCACGGAACAACTCTTGCGGGTGGGTCTCCTGAAAATAACCACTGCCTATTTCACTGGATGGAATATGCGCGGCAATCGCCAGCACCGGGACGTGGTTGCGATGGCAATCAAACAGGCCGTTAATCAGGTGCAAGTTGCCTGGTCCACACGAGCCTGCACAGACCGCCAGTTCGCCCGTCAACTGCGCTTCAGCGCCCGCGGCGAAGGCGGCAACCTCTTCATGGCGGGTTGGCATCCAGTCAATCGTTCCCATACGATTCAGACTATCGCTGAGGCCATTCAGCGAGTCGCCGGTCACACCCCAAATACGTTTAACGCCAGCTTGTTCAAGGGTTTTAGCAATAAAAGCGGCAACCGTTTGTTTCATGGTTCTCCATCTCCTTTAATGTGATACCGGTTACAAGTTTAGATGAAGATAATAGTTATGCTTCTCATTACCCCCTTATTTTCGGCAGCTTACATTTCACGAAGATAAAGCGTAGCTTGGCAGAAGACATGGTAAAACAAGGAATGAATTCAAATGGTTACAAAACTATTAAATGCAGTTAACCGGACGCTGACGCACGAAGATTTTGGCAAGTTTTTGTTACGCCTTGCTGTCGGTGGACTGATGCTGTTTCATGGACTGCATAAACTGTTCGCGGGTATTGATGGCATCAGCGGCATGCTGATAGCGAAAGGTTTCCCGGGCTTTATTGCGTACGGCGTTCTGCTGGGAGAGGTTGTAGCGCCGTGTCTGATTATTCTAGGCATCCTGACGCGCCCGGCGGCATTAGGGCTGGCGTTTACAATGATTGTGGCGTGGCTGATGGTCGGGATGGGAGAAACCTGGTCTCTGGACAAAACCGGTGCCTGGGCGATTGAGAGTCTGGTGTACTTTTTTGTTGGCGCGATGGCGGTGGCGTTCCTGGGCGCAGGAAAATATGCTCTGGGCGGCAATTCAGCCTGGCGGTGATAAATGATCGGATGACGGTATTAATACTTCGTCCGGCCTACAATGATTGTTGTAGGCCGGATAAGTATGCCATCCGGCAATGACTCTTTACGCAAGAACCAGATCACCCTGCGGATGACAGGAACAAGCCAGAACGTAACCTTCCGCAATTTCCGCATCGGTTAGCGTCATGGTGCTGCTGACCGTGTAGTTACCATCAACCACTTTGGTTTTGCAGCAACCGCACACGCCTGCGCGACAGGCGGCAACGACCGGAACCTTATTGCTTTCCAGTGCTTCCAGTAGCGTCGTGCCAACCGGCGCATAGAACTCTTGTGCGGGTTGCAGCTTGGTGAACTTCAGGCCGCTGGTTGCCGCTTCGGCTACTGGAGTGAAGAACTGCTCTTTAAAGAAGCGTGTTACGCCAAGTGCTTTCACTTCTTTTTCGACCAGGTCCATATACGGAGCCGGGCCACAGGTCATCACGGTACGTGAGGTCAGATCCGGGACGTTCTTCAGCAGTTCGGTGGTCAGTCGGCCGGAAACAAAACCCTGAGTGGCATTGTTTTCAGCAACTAATGTCACTGGATACTCACGCCATTCATTGGCAAAGATGACATCTTCTGGCGAGCGAACGTTGAAAATCACCTGCACGTCGGCTTGTGGACGGTACTTCGCCAACCAGCGACGCATCGACATGATTGGCGTTACGCCACAGCCGGCAGCCAGCATCAGGAACTTGTCTTCTGCTTTATCTTCACAGGTAAATTCACCCATGGCATTGGACAGCCAGATGTAGTCGCCACGCTTCACGTCACGGGTTAACCACTGAGAACCTGCACCGTCGTCAATGCGGCGGATGGTCAGCGTGATGTACTCGCTTACGCCCGGCGTTGAAGAGATAGTGTAAGCACGCAGCGTATCCGCTGAGTTACGAACGCTGACCAGTGCATACTGCCCGGCACGATAGGGATAATAGTCGTGGCATAGCAACGAAATTGTCCACACATCCGGCGTTTCCTGATGGATGTGATGAACCTGCATCCGCCATGGGCACTGATGGGTTGGCATTGTCATTCTTTACTCCTTACGCGCTCAGCAGCTGCTTCATGTCTTCTTCAACGGTGGTCACGGAACGCAGACCAAATTTCTCGTTGAGCACAGCCAGCAGATCGGGTGTGAAGAAGCCAGGTGCAGTTGGGCCGGTCACGATGTTTTTCACACCCAGAGACAGCAGGGTCAGCAGGATGACAATCGCTTTCTGTTCGAACCAGGAGAGCACCAGAGACAGCGGCAGATCGTTCACGCCACAACCCAGTTTCTCAGCCAGCGTGACGGCCAGGATAATGGCAGAGTAGGCATCGTTACACTGACCGGCATCGACCAGACGCGGCAGACCTTCGATATCGCCGAATTCCAGTTTGTTGAAACGGTATTTACCACAGGCCAGAGTCAGGATCAGGCAGTCGTCTGGTACGCTGGTGGCGAAATCGGTGAAGTAGTTACGTTCACCGCGCGCGCCGTCACAACCGCCAACCAGGAAGATGTGACGCAGTTTTTCACGGCTCACCAGGTCAATCAGGGTATCAGCTGCACCCAGCAGCGTCTGACGACCGAAACCGACGGTTATCAGATGAGGAATTTCGCTGTACGGGAAGCCAGCCATCTGCTGCGCCTGAGCAATAACCGGACCGAAGTCATCACCTTCGAGGTGGCTGACACCCGGCCAACCGACGATGCTACGGGTCCAGATGCGGTCATCATATGCGCCAACGGTTGGGTCGATGATGCAGTTAGAGGTCATGACGATTGGGCCAGGGAAACGAGCAAATTCAACCTGCTGGTTCTGCCAGCCGCTGCCGTAGTTACCGATCAGATGTTTGAACTTACGCAGTTCCGGGTAGCCATGTGCAGGCAGCATTTCACCGTGGGTATAAACGTTAACACCGGTGCCTTCAGTCTGCTCAAGCAGGTTGTACAAATCTTTCAGGTCGTGACCGGAGATCAGAATACATTTACCTTCGGTAGCTTTAACGTTGACCTGAGTCGGGGTTGGGTGACCGTATTTTGTGGTTTCACCGGCATCCAGAATGCTCATCACTTTAAAGTTCATCTGGCCGATTTCCATTGAGCACTCCAGCAGAGCATTCATATCGGAAGGCCAGGTACCCAGCCACGCCATGATTTTGTGGTACTGAGCGTAGATATCGTTGTCGTACTGGCCGAGAACGTGTGCGTGCTCCATGTAAGCTGCCGCACCTTTCAGACCGTACAGACACAGCAGACGCAGGCCGAGGATATTGTCGCCGATGGTCGCTTTGTCTTTATTCGGGGTAAATTCAGCGGCCTGACGTTGCAGGTCGCCCAGATCGTCGCTGACCAGTTGCAGGTCGGCCATCGGGTTTTCAACAGTTGCCTTAGCATCAATGTTCAGGCATTGCGCTTTCAGTGCATCGCGCATGGCGATAGCTTCACGAGCATAGCCAACAATACGCGGGGAATCGAAGTTCACGTTAGTCAGCGTGGAGAAGAATGCACGCGGCGCGAAGTTATCAACTTCATGGTCGATGATGCCGTATTCACGCGCTTTAACAGCCCATGCAGACAGACCTTGTAGGGAAGCAATCAGCAGATCCTGCAGATCGGAGGTTTCCGCTGTTTTACCGCACATACCCTGCGCGTAAGAGCAGCCGTTTCCTGCCGGAGTACGGATGGTTTGTTCACATTGCACACAAAACATGGTCACACCTTTTAAAGTTATATTTGATATACATGTTTAAGGTTATGCCTGCGCGCGAAGGGATTAAAGGGATTTCTGCTACAACTTGCAGGGAGATTGATTTAGCGCAATTTTGGCGGTAGCTGACTACCGCCAGAGAGGTATTTTTCTGTGTATCAGGCGGAGAAAAAGGCCATTAACAGTGGCACTAACAGGCTCAGAATAAAGCCGTGCACAATGGCTGCGGGAACCATCTCCAGACCGCCACTGCGTTGTAACACGGGCAGCGTGAAATCCATTGACGTCGCCCCGCAAAGACCCAATGCGGTTGAACGACTGCGGACCACCAGTCCAGGGATCAGCATAATGGCAATCAACTCACGCGCCAGGTCGTTAAAGAAGGCGGCGCTGCCAATTACTGGACCGAATGATTCGGTCAACAGAATGCCTGACAGGGAATACCAGCCAAAACCCGATGCCATCGCCAGTGCTGTTTTCAACGGCAGGCCGAGGATCAGCGCATTGATGACGCCGCCCAGCAGAGAACTGGCCACCACGACCACGGCAACAATCATACCCCGACGGTTCAGTACGATCTGCTTTAATGTCATACCGCTGTTTCGCAGTTGGATCCCGACCAGGAATAATAAAAAGATCAGCGTATATTCGCTGGCTTCGGTCGCGTGCTGCAGCATCGACAATCCGGTAAGCCCCAACAGAAAACCCAGCACCACGACGCCGCAAAGCTGTAGCGACTCAAGCGCCATTGCTATTCGGGAGGGGAGCTTCTCTTGCTGGTGGCTGTGTCGCCAGGGGAGTGAGCGCTCCAGCCACAGCAGCGCTGCGATATTACACAGCAGAATGACCGTCACACTGACGGCAGAATAATAAAGAATGGATAACAGATTACTGGCGAGATTATCCAGAAACGCCAGGCTGATCCCCATAAAAAAGAGAATAAGGTAGACGATCCAACTCAACAGCCGATTGATAAGTTTTAATGCGGCTCTGTGTCGAAGCGGAATGAGGTAACCCACAATAAGAGGTACCAGAATGATTAACAGCCCTGAGAACATGAAACCCCGATCCTTGCTGAGAAGTAAGACGAAATGCGCCTGCACACACTACTGAAAGCAAAGAGGGGAGTAAAGTTGCAAATAAAAGGAAATATAGCGAGGAAAAAAAAGCCTGACAGTTCATCAGGCCTTGTTGTTAGCGATTAATCGCGTTTTTCCAGCAGGGTGCGGTAAATAAGACCGCCGACGATCCCGCCGATAATCGGCATAACCCAGAATAACCAAAGTTGTTGTAATGCCCAGCCACCCTGGAAGATAGCAACCGCAGTACTACGAGCCGGGTTTACGGATGTATTGGTGACCGGGATACTGATTAGGTGAATCAACGTTAATGCAAGACCGATGGCAATTGGCGCAAAACCTGCCGGAGCATGTTTATCGGTCGCACCGTGGATCACTAATAAGAAACCTGCGGTCAGGACGATTTCAATTACGATGGCAGAAAGCATGGAATATCCGCCAGGTGAATGCTCACCGTAACCGTTTGAGGCGAAGCCACTGGCTGCTGCATCAAAACCGGTTTTGCCGCTGGCAATAAGATAAAGTACTGCTGCTGCTACAATGCCGCCCACAACCTGAGCAATAACATAACCAATAACGTCTTTCGCCGGGAAGCGACCACCTGCCCATAAACCGAATGTCACTGCAGGGTTAAAATGGCCACCGGAAATATGACCTACGGCGAATGCCATTGTCAGTACGGTCAGACCAAACGCCAGTGCCACACCGGCAAATCCAATACCCAACTCCGGGAATGCTGCTGCCAGAACGGCGCTACCGCACCCACCAAAGACGAGCCAAAACGTACCGAAGAATTCGGCTGCTAATTTCCTGAACATAACCACCTCAATTAAAAGTTCCGGGTTCGTGTTCCTTGCCCGGTAATTCATCGCTAAAAGGGACGATGATGAAAGAGCGGGTATTTTAGAAAAAAACATCATCCCTTCGCCAGTTAAATTGATGGAAAAATTTGATTTAAGGCAATATGTTGTGATTCCTTTTTGAATATTGGATGAATGAAGCATAGTTCAATTAAAAAAAAGCGATGATTGAGTTCGGAAATAATATTTAAGGGTAAACATAAGAAGAATATTCTTAACGCTTTCGATTTATCTGCGGATGATATCGGGTGTTCTGAGCGCCCGCTTACCGTTATACTCCTGATAACTTGAAGGAAAAAGTGAGCATTTCCGGAGGCTATATGATTCTCGAACGCGTTGAGATTGTTGGGTTTCGTGGTATTAATCGGCTGTCGTTGATGCTGGAGCAAAACAACGTGCTGATTGGGGAAAACGCGTGGGGTAAGTCCAGCCTGTTGGATGCGTTAACCCTGCTGTTGTCGCCAGAGTCGGATTTGTACCACTTTGGCCGCGAAGATTTCTGGTTCCCGCCGGGTGATATTCAGGGCCGGGAACATCACCTGCATATTGTCCTGACATTTCGTGAATCTCAACCGGGTCGCCATCGCGTGCGTCGATATCGCCCGTTAGAAGCGTGCTGGTCGCCGTGCCACGATAACTATCACCGTATTTTTTATCGGCTGGAAGGTGAGTGTGCTGACGACGGTAGCGTCCTGACATTACGCAGTTTTCTTGATGGCGAAGGCCACCCGTTACCCATCGACAATATTAACGATCAGGCGCGTCATCTGGTGCGCTTGATGCCAGTATTACGTTTACGTGATGCGCGTTTTATGCGGCGAATCCGTGATGGAACTGTGCCGGATTCAGCGGATGTTGAAGTGACTGCGCGTCAACTGGATTTTATGGCACGTGAGTTGGCCACCCGACCGCAGAATCTGACAGATGGGCAAATTCGCCAAGGGCTGTCGGCGATGGTTCAACTACTGGAGCATTACTTTTCAGAACAAGGTTCCGGTCAGTCCCGCTATCGTTTGATGCGCCGACGCTCCAACAACGAGCAACGCAGCTGGCGTTATCTGGATATTATCAACCGTATGATTGATAAACCCGGAGGGCGCACGCACCGTGTGATTCTGCTGGGGCTGTTTTCCACGCTGTTACAGGCCAAAGGGTCGCTAAGACTGGATAAAGACGCTCGTCCATTGCTACTGGTAGAAGATCCTGAAACGCGCTTACACCCCATTATGTTGTCTGTTGCCTGGCAACTGTTGAATCTGCTTCCCCTACAGCGGGTGACGACGACCAACTCTGGTGAACTGTTATCGCTTACGCCCGTTGAACATGTTGTCCGTCTGGTACGAGAATCTTCCCGCGTCGCGGCCTGGCGACTGGGACCGGGAGGACTCAATGCGGAAGACGGGCGGCGCATTGCCTTCCATATCCGTTTTAATCGGGCGTCTTCACTGTTTGCCCGTTGCTGGCTGTTGGTGGAGGGAGAAACAGAAACATGGGTCATTAACGAGCTGGCTCGTCAGTGTGGGCATCACTTTGATGCCGAAGGGATTAAAGTCATTGAATTTGCCCAGTCAGGGCTTAAACCCCTGGTGAAGTTTGCCCGCCGGATGGGAATTGAGTGGCATGTGCTGGTCGATGGCGATGAGGCGGGGAAAAAGTATGCGGCCACGGTACGCAGCCTGCTGAACGATGACAAAGAGGAAGAACGCGAGCATTTGACCATGTTACCTGCGCTGGATATGGAACACTTTATGTACCGCCAGGGGTTCTCGGACGTTTTTCATCGGGTGGCGCAAATACCGGAAAATGTGCCGATGAATATGCGGAAAATTATAGCGAAGGCGATCCATCGCTCGTCAAAACCGGATCTGGCGATTGAAGTGGCGATGGAAGCGGGCAGACGCGGTGTTGAAGCGGTGCCAACGTTGCTGCGGAAAATGTTTTCCCGCGTGCTGTGGTTAGCACGCGGGCGAGCGGATTAGCAGCGGAACATGACTGATAACTGCGAGTGGATACTGTCTAGTAACTGATAGCGGCGGCGATATTCCGCGCGCTTCTTACTGGCAATATCTGCTTCGCTTTTACGCGCCAGCGTACGCGGAATATGATAGTAGCCGTTGCTGTCACATTCGCCGCCAACTGACTCCCAAAATGAATTGTAGTCAGAAAGAATAACCTTGTTTTTATCATGGTAACGCTGGCTGCGAAAAATATGCTGGTCATTGCTGACGGCCAGTACTTGTTCAATATTCAATTGTTCTGCAAAACGACAAATAGCTTCCATTACAATACGTTTAGGAAACAAACCATGGCATGATTTTGTCGCTTTTTGAATTTCTTCGTGCGGCATTAATCGGTTACCCCCCTGCAAACCGCCAATAAAAAGCGCGCTACGCCCTTCATAGTTGCACAGGGTGAAGGTCATTTCTGCTAATGTCTCGCCCTCACTATTACGGACAAGAATGGTACTTTCACCTTCTTTATCCAGGGCAATAAATGATGACATTATAATGGTGTATATTGCGCTGTCTTTGCCTTCAATTTGTGCCAGTTGTAACCCATCGGCACTTAAATAATCATTAAATTCTGTCGATGAAAAAGCGTTACGAATAATATTGTAATGAAAACGCACAGCATCGAGTTTTGTTTTACGGTCAAGGTTTACTGCGAGATACGCGCGATGCAGGCGAACCGGTATACGGGGTTGGATCGCGAGAATTTTTTCGAGATCCGGCCATTGCGCCAGCTCAGCCATCCATTCACGTGTTAATCGTGGCATCAGCAATGAGCGCCATACAAACTTACGGCGAAAGCTTCGTTGATGCCAAAATTTACCTGGTCGCCATTGTCCGGTTGTCAGACGACAAAAAAGACTAAAACTTGTGGCGGGTCTGGAAGAATGAAAAGTGCTTTCTGTTAGCTGGCTCATAATAACAATCCAATAGATACTCTGATACCAATTTCAGCACAGTGGACCTTAACGGTTCATCAATAACTCTGTTATTCTTGGCACTTTTCAACGTCTGTTAATTTATCGTTGATGGTTATCACTCCACTCTGGTAGGCGTATTGGGGGACACTGGGACATTTATGAAGCTCAAGGGAAAAATTAAAAAACGTTATTTTCTGCTCGCCATCATCATTATTGTGGCGATGATTTCACTTTGGCGAACGCTTAATGCGCCACTACCACAGTATCAAACGTTAATTGTACGTCCAGGCGATCTCCAGCAAAGTGTGCTGGCCACCGGGAAACTGGATGCGTTACGCAAAGTTGATGTTGGTGCACAGGTGAGTGGGCAGTTAAAAACGCTGTCAGTAGCCATCGGCGATAAAGTGAAAAAAGATCAGTTGCTCGGCGTTATCGATCCTGAGCAGGCGCAAAACCAAATCAAAGAAGTAGAAGCGACGCTCATGGAGTTGCGGGCTCAGCGTTTACAGGCTGAAGCTGAGTGGAAACTGGCGCGCGTAACGCTTTCTCGTCAGCAACAACTGGCGAAAACGCAGGCGGTTTCGCAGCAAGATCTCGACACGGCAGCGACCGAAATGGCGGTCAAGCAGGCACAGATTGGCACTATTGATGCACAAATTAAGCGTAATCAGGCTTCCCTTGATACAGCAAAAACGAACCTCGATTACACGCGAATCGTCGCGCCAATGGCGGGTGAAGTGACGCAAATCACCACCCTTCAGGGGCAAACCGTGATTGCCGCCCAGCAGGCGCCCAACATTTTGACGTTGGCAGATATGAGCACCATGCTGGTAAAAGCGCAGGTCTCCGAGGCAGATGTTATTCACCTGCAGCCGGGCCAAAAAGCCTGGTTCACTGTGCTGGGCGATCCGCAGACACGGTATGAAGGCGTGCTCAAAGATGTACTTCCGACGCCTGAGAAGGTGAATGACGCCATTTTCTACTACGCCCGCTTCGAAGTGCCTAACCCGAAAGGGATCCTGCGCCTTGATATGACCGCGCAGGTGCACATCCAGCTCACAGACGTTAAAAATGTACTGACGATCCCGCTGTCGGCGTTGGGCGATCCTATTGGCAACAACCGTTATAACGTCAGGCTGCTGCGCAATGGTGAAACTCGCGAGCGCGAAGTGGTCATCGGTGCCCGTAATGATACCGACGTAGAAATTGTGAAAGGACTGGAAGAGGGTGATGAAGTTATCACCGGTGAGGGTAAAGCGGGAGTAGCACAATGACGGCATTGCTTGAGTTGAGCAATATCCGCCGTAGTTACCCGTCAGGCGAGGGACAGGTCGAGGTATTAAAGGACGTTTCCTTACGCATTCAGGCCGGTGAAATGGTGGCGATTGTCGGGGCGTCAGGCTCGGGTAAATCGACGCTGATGAACATTCTGGGATGCCTGGACAAGCCGACCAGTGGAACCTATCGGGTTGCGGGGCGGGATGTTTCCACCCTGGATAGCGATGCGTTAGCGCAACTGCGGCGTGAGCATTTCGGCTTTATCTTCCAGCGTTATCATTTGCTGTCACATTTAACGGCGGCACAAAACGTTGAAGTCCCGGCGGTGTATGCCGGGACTGAACGTAAGCAGCGTCTGGCTCGTGCTCAGGAATTACTTCAGCGCCTGGGATTGGGTGACCGGGTTGATTATCAGCCTTCCCAGCTTTCCGGTGGTCAGCAGCAACGTGTCAGTATTGCGCGTGCGTTGATGAACGGTGGCCAGGTCATTCTGGCCGATGAACCCACTGGCGCGTTGGACAGCCACTCCGGCGAAGAGGTGATGGCTATTCTGCATCAGCTACGCGATCGCGGGCATACGGTGATTATCGTCACGCACGACAGCCAGGTTGCCGCCCAGGCAGAACGCGTCATTGAAATTCGTGATGGCGAGATTGTGCGTAATCCACCGCCACAAAAGCCCGCTGCCGGACGTGATATCGATGAACCAACGGTGACGACGGCTTCTGGCTGGAGCCAGTTTGTCAGCGGTTTTCGTGAAGCATTGACCATGGCCTGGCTGGCCATGGCCGCCAACAAGATGCGTACACTGCTCACCATGCTGGGTATTATCATCGGCATCGCTTCGGTGGTATCGATTGTGGTAGTGGGCGATGCGGCAAAACAGCTGGTGCTGGCAGACATCCGAGCGATTGGGACGAATACTATCGATATCTATCCGGGCAAAGATTTCGGTGATGACGACCCACAATATCAGCAGGCGCTGAAGTATGACGATTTAGTCGCGATTCAGAAGCAACCCTGGGTCAGTTCCGTTACACCTGCGGTATCGAAGAACCTACGCCTGCGCTATGGCAATATTGATGTCGCCGCCAGCGCAAACGGTGTTAGCGGTGATTACTTCAACGTTTATGGCATGACGTTCAGTGAGGGCACCACCTTTAATGCAGAGCAGCTGGCGGGGAGGGCGCAGGTGGTGGTGCTCGACAGCAATACCCGACGTCAGTTGTTCCCCAGCAAAGCGAAAGTGGTGGGTGAGGTTATTCTGGTGGGAAATATGCCAGCCACCGTTATTGGCGTCGCGGAAGAAAAACAATCGATGTTTGGCAGCAGCAAGATCCTGCGCGTCTGGCTGCCATACAGCACCATGTCAGGGAGGATCATGGGGCAATCGTGGTTAAACTCTATTACCGTGCGGGTAAAAGAGGGCTTTGATAGCGCCCAGGCCGAGCAGCAGCTCACCCGTCTGTTATCGCTGCGTCATGGCAAAAAAGATTTCTTCACCTGGAACATGGATGGCATCTTGAAAACCGCCGAAAAAACCACACGTACATTACAGCTCTTTCTGACGCTGGTGGCGGTGATTTCGCTGGTGGTGGGCGGGATCGGTGTGATGAACATTATGCTGGTATCGGTGACAGAGCGTACGCGTGAAATCGGTATTCGGATGGCCGTGGGGGCGCGGGCCAGCGATGTATTACAGCAGTTCTTAATTGAGGCAGTGCTGGTGTGTCTGGTGGGAGGCGCGCTCGGCATCAGTTTGTCGATGTTAATTGCCTTTACGCTACAGCTGTTCCTGCCCGGGTGGGAAATTGGTTTCTCTCCTGTCGCGCTGCTAACGGCTTTCCTGTGTTCAACCGCCACCGGAATTTTGTTTGGCTGGCTTCCGGCCCGTAATGCAGCGCGTCTGGATCCCGTTGATGCTCTGGCACGAGAATAACGTGTTGTATTGCATAAGAAATAAAAATGCCAGCCTCAGGGGCTGGCATTTTGTCTGCGGGATGTACACAATGAGACAGAAGAGCTATGCGACAGCTTCTGCTTCAATGACGGGCACGATAAGACTGGCATGATTGCCTTTTGGCCCCTGGTGGACATCAAACTGGACAGACTGTCCGGCTTTTAGCGTTCTGTAACCATCCATCTGAATGGTGGAATAATGGGCGAAGATATCTTCACCACCGCCTTCGGGGCAGATGAAACCAAACCCTTTGGCATTGTTGAACCACTTAACAGTACCCGTTTCCATACTTCGACATCCTTCGTAAATCTTATATAAGTAAGATGGAATGAACCGGTGGCGGAGTGGGGGCTGTTCAAAACCTCGCCAACTCTCGAAACTACAATTTAGAGAAATCAGGCGAGGCGTCAAGCGCCAGGCAGGTGGAATAGGGTAAAAATGCATCAAAATTTGAAGCAGTTAACGCTATTGTCGGATATGTGACAGATGTCGCGGATGGCACTGATAGATGATAGTTATCTAATACTTGAGGTAGATTGATTGTGCGCATAGGCTCTTGTCAGCGGCAAGTTATTCTGCCGGTAACCGTAACTGAAGATGACGACTGACAATGGGTAAGACGAACGACTGGCTGGATTTCGAACAGCTGGCGGAAGACAAATTGCGCGACGCGCTAAAACCGCCATCTATGTATAAAGTGATATTAGTCAATGATGATTACACTCCGATGGAGTTTGTTATTGACGTGTTACAAAAATTCTTTTCTTATGATGTAGAACGTGCAACGCAACTGATGCTTGCCGTTCACTATCAAGGTAAAGCCATCTGCGGCGTATTCACCGCCGAGGTTGCTGAAACCAAAGTGGCGATGGTGAACAAATATGCGAGGGAAAACGAGCATCCGTTGCTGTGTACGCTGGAAAAAGCCTGAATGCAGGCATAAATATTGGGGGAGGTGCCTATGCTCAATCAAGAACTGGAACTCAGTTTAAATATGGCTTTCGCCAGAGCGCGCGAGCACCGACATGAGTTTATGACCGTCGAGCACTTGTTACTGGCGTTGCTCAGTAACCCATCGGCCCGCGAAGCGCTGGAAGCGTGTTCTGTGGATCTTGTGGCGCTCCGTCAGGAACTCGAAGCCTTCATTGAACAAACCACACCCGTATTGCCTGCCAGCGAAGAAGAGCGCGACACGCAGCCGACGTTGAGTTTTCAGCGTGTTTTGCAACGCGCGGTCTTTCATGTTCAGTCCTCCGGGCGCAATGAAGTGACTGGCGCTAATGTGCTGGTTGCTATCTTCAGCGAGCAGGAGTCACAGGCGGCCTATCTGCTGCGTAAGCATGAAGTCAGTCGCCTGGATGTGGTGAATTTCATTTCTCATGGCACGCGTAAAGACGAACCGAGTCAGTCTTCTGACTCCGGGAATCAGCCAAATAACGAAGAGCAAGCTGGCGGGGAGGACCGTATGGAGAACTTCACGACTAACCTTAACCAGCTGGCTCGCGTGGGCGGGATTGATCCGCTTATTGGCCGAGAAAAAGAGCTGGAGCGCGCCATTCAGGTACTGTGTCGTCGGCGTAAAAATAACCCACTGCTGGTGGGTGAATCCGGCGTGGGGAAAACGGCGATTGCCGAAGGTCTCGCCTGGCGTATTGTTCAGGGGGATGTGCCGGAAGTGATGGCTGATTGTACGCTGTACTCTCTGGATATCGGTTCGCTGCTGGCAGGCACCAAATACCGCGGTGATTTTGAAAAACGCTTTAAGGCGCTGCTGAAACAACTGGAACAGGATACCAACAGCATTCTGTTTATCGATGAGATCCACACCATTATCGGTGCGGGTGCGGCATCGGGCGGCCAGGTGGATGCGGCTAACCTGATCAAGCCGCTGCTCTCCAGCGGGAAAATCCGTGTGATAGGTTCAACCACTTATCAGGAGTTCAGCAATATCTTTGAGAAAGACCGTGCGTTAGCGCGTCGCTTCCAGAAAATCGATATCACTGAGCCGTCAGTGGAAGAGACCGTGCAGATCATCAACGGTCTGAAACCGAAGTACGAAGCGCACCATGACGTTCGTTACACCGCCAAAGCGGTACGTGCAGCGGTCGAACTGGCAGTGAAATACATTAACGATCGTCATCTGCCGGATAAAGCGATTGATGTGATTGATGAAGCGGGCGCACGTGCGCGTCTGATGCCGGTCAGCAAGCGCAAGAAAACCGTCAACGTGGCAGATATTGAGTCCGTGGTGGCTCGCATTGCGCGGATCCCGGAGAAGAGCGTTTCGCAGAGCGATCGTGATACGCTGAAAAATCTGGGCAACCGTCTGAAAATGCTGGTATTCGGGCAGGATAAAGCCATTGAAGCACTGACCGAAGCGATCAAAATGAGCCGTGCCGGTCTGGGTCATGAGCATAAGCCTGTCGGTTCGTTCCTGTTCGCCGGACCGACTGGCGTCGGTAAGACCGAAGTCACGGTGCAGTTGTCTAAAGCGCTGGGCATCGAATTGCTGCGTTTTGATATGTCCGAATATATGGAACGTCATACTGTCAGCCGCTTGATTGGTGCGCCTCCAGGGTATGTCGGTTTTGACCAGGGCGGTTTACTGACCGATGCGGTGATTAAGCATCCGCATGCTGTACTGCTGCTGGATGAAATTGAAAAAGCGCACCCGGATGTCTTTAACCTGCTGCTGCAGGTCATGGATAACGGTACGCTGACTGACAATAACGGACGTAAAGCGGATTTCCGCAACGTGGTGCTGGTGATGACGACCAACGCCGGGGTACGTGAAACTGAGCGTAAATCGATTGGGCTTATTCATCAGGACAACAGTACTGATGCGATGGGCGAAATCAAAAAAGTGTTTACGCCGGAATTCCGTAACCGCCTCGACAACATTATCTGGTTCGATCATCTCTCTACTGAGGTGATTCATCAGGTGGTGGATAAATTTATTGTCGAGCTGCAGGTTCAGCTGGATCAGAAAGGTGTCTCTCTGGAAGTGAGTCAGGAAGCACGTAACTGGCTGGCGGAAAAAGGCTACGACCGCGCAATGGGCGCACGTCCAATGACGCGAGTGGTTCAGGACAACCTGAAAAAACCATTGGCCAACGAATTGCTGTTTGGTTCGCTGGTGGATGGTGGTCAGGTTACCGTCGCGCTGGACAAAGAAAAAAATGAGCTGACCTATGGTTTTCAGAGTGCACAAAAGCACAAGCCAGAAGCTGCCCATTAATTTCTAATTACATAATAAACCGGGTGTAATGCCCGGTTTTTTTTCGCCTGAAAGTAGTGATTTGAATTGGGGGGACTCGGAGAGTTTAAACGGCAGGCAAAAAATAAGCCTGCGTAAGGGAGATTACGCAGGCTAAGGAGGTGGTTCCTGGTACAGCTAGCATTTATGGGTTATGTTTTTCAGCGGGTGGGATAATACCCTTAATGAACGAAACGGTATGTGATCGATTTCTAAGAATCTTCCGAACGCTGAAAAATAACCGTAATTAACTACTTAGCATGTGGGTTGCGCGTGGACTCACCGGCAAAATTACGCATCAACAATGCATAATTCAGATCGATATCCTGCGGCACGGGCATCCACACGGTATAACCATCACCAGGCGCAACGGGCATCGCTTCGCCTTTGGCGTTTTCCATCTGCTCAAGGGTGAAATTGACGTTACCCTGCGGCGTCATCAGCTCCAGACTGTCACCGACGGTGAATTTGTTTTTCACCAGCACAGCGGCCAGATCGCCTTTACGTTCGCCGGTGAATTCACCGACAAACTGCTGACGTTCGGAAACAGAAAAACCGTATTCGTAGTTCTGATAGTCGTCATGCGTATGGCGGCGCAGGAATCCTTCGGTATAACCACGGTGCGCCAGGCCTTCCAGTGTTTCCAGCAGTTGCGGATCGAACGGTTTACCGGCTGCAGCATCGTCAATGGCTTTACGATAGACCTGTGCGGTACGGGCGCAGTAATAGTAAGACTTGGTACGGCCTTCGATTTTCAGCGAATGCACGCCCATCTGGGTCAGGCGTTCAACGTGGGCAATGGCACGCAAATCTTTTGAGTTCATGATGTAAGTACCGTGTTCGTCTTCGAACGCGGTCATGTATTCACCCGGACGCTGGGCTTCTTCAATCATAAACACTTTGTCCGTAGGCGCGCCGATCCCAAGTGTCGGTTCCACGTTTTGTACCGGGATGGGTTCGTATTTGTGTACGATATTACCCACCACATCTTCTTTCCCTTCCTGCACGTTGTATTCCCAGCGGCAGGCGTTGGTACAGGTACCCTGGTTAGGGTCGCGCTTGTTGATGTAGCCGGAGAGCAGGCAGCGGCCGGAGTAGGCCATGCAAAGCGCGCCGTGCACGAAGATTTCAATCTCCATATCCGGAACCTGGGTGCGGATCTCTTCAATTTCTTCCAGCGACAGTTCGCGGGACAGGATCACGCGGGTCAGTCCCATTTGCTTCCAGAATTTTACCGTTGCCCAGTTTACGGCGTTAGCCTGTACCGACAGGTGAATGTCCATATCGGGGAAGTTCTCGCGCACCAGCATGATCAGGCCAGGATCGGACATGATCAGCGCATCCGGCCCCATTTCCACAACGGGTTTCAGGTCACGAATGAAGGTTTTCAGCTTGGCGTTATGTGGGGCAATGTTAACCACCACATAGAATTTTTTACCCAGTTCATGGGCTTCATTAATGCCGAGCTGCAGGTTTTCGTGGTTGAATTCGTTGTTGCGTACACGCAGAGAGTAACGCGGTTGGCCCGCATACACAGCATCTGCGCCATAGGCGAAAGCGTAACGCATATTTTTCAGCGTTCCCGCCGGGGAAAGGAGTTCCGGTTTAAACATAATTTTCTCGTTCTGATGACAGGTCAGACTCGCTTCACTGAATGAAGCGGTTGGGGGAGTGCCCCCATATTAAGGGCGGGCATTGTATCGCTGCGTGACGGGCAGGTAAAGTTATTGTGCCGGGTGGGCGTTTTGCCTTACCCGGCCTCGATTGACTTCTGGCAGATTACGCAATGCGGCAGGCATCGGCTTCCCAGCGATATCCTACGCCATAGACCGCGCGGATAAACGACTGCTCTGTATCCAGCGATTCCAGTTTACGGCGCAGGTTCTTGATATGGCTGTCGATGGTACGGTCGGTAACGACGCGGTAGTCATCGTAGAGATGGTTGAGCAATTGCTCGCGGGAGAATACTTTTCCCGGTTCATGCGACAGCGTTTTGAGTAAGCGAAATTCAGCGGGCGTCAGGTCGAGCATTTTTCCACGCCACGATGCCTGAAAACGGCCTTCATCGACGATCAGCGGACTGTCTGCATCCATCTGTTGCAACTCGCGCTGTGGTTTACAACGGCGCAGGATCGTTTTCACTCGTGCGACGACTTCCCGCGGGCTGTACGGTTTACAAATGTAGTCATCTGCACCGATCTCCAGCCCCAGCAGGCGGTCAATCTCTTCGATTTTAGCGGTTACCATCATGATGGGGACTTCCGAGAAACGGCGAATCTCCCGACACAGAGTCAGACCGTCGGTACCGGGCAGCATCAGATCCAACAAGATCATATCGGGCGGCGTCTGGCGTACGTAAGGCAACACCAGATCGCCGTGATTGATGAGCGCAGGGGCATAGCTTGCCGCACGCAGGTAGTCGATGAGCAGTTGCCCCAGCTTGGGCTCGTCTTCAACGATCAGAATACGCGGCGTGTTTTCATCAATGGGTAACTCAGTCATACATCTCTCTGTAAATCGCGTTCCAGCGGTAACTCTACTGTAATGCTAACCCCGCCAAAAGGCGAATGGGCGGCGCGGATCAGACCATTATGCGCCTGGACAATGTTGACGCAAATCGCCAGCCCCAGCCCGGATCCTCCGCTGGCCCGATTACGGGACCCTTCGGTACGATAAAAACGTTCAAACAGTTTCTGTAACTGTTCGTCGCTAACGCCGGGGGCGGAATCGGCGAAGGTTAATAACACCATCCGCTCGCGCTGTTCGGCGCTGATATGCAGACCGCCACCGCTGTCGGTGTAGCGCAGGCTGTTTTCCAGTAGGTTGTTAAACAGTTGCATCAGGCGATCCCTGTCGCCAAAGACCGTCATGCTGTCCGGGAGTGAAAGTTGGATCGTCAGTCCACGGCTGGCGAAACGTTCGCGAAACGCGCCGCTCGCCACTTCCAGCAGAGGGATCAGGTCCAGAGAGGTTTTCTGATAGGCCAGCGCACCTTCATCAGACATAGAAAGCTGATGGAGATCGTCTACCAGTTTGGTGAGCGTACCCACTTCGGCCTGCAGTGAGGCTACCGAATCCGGGGTAAACTGACGTACACCATCCTGGATGGCTTCGAGTTCGCCGCGCAAAACTGCCAGCGGCGTGCGCAGTTCGTGAGAGATATCAGCCATAAAGTCCCGGCGCATCTGCTGGTTTTTTTCCAGCGTACTGGCGAGCTGGTTGAAATCCTGCGCCAGTTTGCCCAGCTCATCCGTACTGGTCGGTACAACGCGAGTGGTGAAATCGCCAGCTGCCAGTTTGTGCGTGCCGTCCACCAGCCGTTTGACGGGGGCCAGCAGGCTACGTGCCAGCGTAAATGTTGCCAGTGCAGCCAGTATTGTGGAGAGCGCGACGATCAGCCAACTGGTGCGCCGCTGTTGTTTATCGAAGTTAATATCCGTATTGCGCGTCAGCCGTTCAACGGGTGAGGCGATGACGGCACCAACTTCGAGACCGTTGACGCGGATCGGGCGGCGAGTGCCGTCACGCGGTACGGGACCGCGCGGGCCGACCAGCACGCTGGCACTTTGATCAACCACCCAGAATTGCGTACGCCAACCGTGCGGCGGCATGCCGGGTCCCGGTTTATCATCGTCATTGTCGTGTTCAAATGAGCGCAGGATCTGAAAGATAAAACGATCGTTGTTACGTAAAAATCGCCAGTTGCCGTGCTGCTCATACTGCTCGCCAAGGGCATCGCTGAGCATTTGCAGTCGTTGTTCGTTACCGTGTTTGATGTAGTCAATAAAACCGCGTTCGAAGCTAATGCGCACGGCCCAGTGCATACTGATCAGCAATACAATGCAGGTGGCGAAAATAGCCAGAAACAGTTTGCCGGTGATACCGGGTCGCCAGAACTTCATCGGGTGCTCCTTTTGCGCCGTGAAATCACCGCGTTGGTCTGCGTGTCGTTCGGCACGCGGGCAAAAATGATGGCGGGCAGTGCGATAAGGAACGCAATGCACAGCCAGGTATACATAAAGACGGTATGCGTAGGCGCGCTGTCGATGGCGATATGTTGCTGCCCGAACATGCCTAACAACAGACCGGCGATGGTTACCCCAATACTCATCGACAGCTGCATGATCATCGACAGCAGGCTGTTGCCGCTGCTCGCGAGGTCATCCGGCAGGTCTTTTAGCGTCAGCGTGTTCATCGAGGAGAAGCGGGTAGAATTGACCATTCCCTGTAAGAACAGTATGAACGGCAGGGCGTAATACCAACCGAGTAATGCGGTGCCCATCAGCAACAGGCTGACCAGCGACAGGCCAAGCGTGGTGGTGACCAGTACGCGACGGTAGCCATACCGGTTAACGACCTGCACCACAATGCGCTTCATGCCCATACTGCCCAGCACCATCGGGATCATCATCAGCCCGGCATGAAACGGTGAAAAACCGAGGCCAATCTGTAAAAACACCGGCGTCATAAACGGTAACATCCCGCTGCCAATCCGCCCGGCAAAGCTGCCAAACAGGCCTAACGAGAAGGTGTGTGTACGAAACAGATGCAGGCTAAACAGTGCACGAGGGTTGTTGTGGGCGTGTTTGAGATACAGCAGGATCGCCAGTACGCCACAGATAATCAGCGCTGCCAGCGTGATGTGGGAAATGCCGGTTCCTTTACTACCATCGAGCGCTAACGTGAGTACCGCCATGCCGGCAGCCAGCATCATGAATCCAGAAAGATCGAAACGGCGAGTTTGCATGGTGTAGTTGGGCATCAGCATTAACGTCGCAATTGCCCCGACAATGCCAACCGGAATGTTAATCAGAAATATCCAGTGCCAGGAGGCATATTCCACCAGGATACCACCTAATGCCGGGCCCAGAAGCGGACCAATCTGACCGGGCAAAGTGACGAATGTCATTGCCGCCATGTATTGCTCGCGTGGGACGATTTTCATCACCGTCAACCTGCCGACGGGCACCATCATTGCGCCGCCTACACCTTGTAACACGCGAGCCATCACCAGTTCATTCAGCGTTCCGGACCAGGCGCAAAAAAACGATCCCAGCGTAAACAGAATAATCGCGGTGAAGAAGATATTACGCACGCCAACTTTGTCCGCCAGCCAGCCGCTGGCGGGGAGCATGACGGCAACGGTTAAAACATATGACACAATGACCATATGCATGTGTAACGGGCTTTCCCCGAGGCTTGCCGCCATCGAGGGAAGCGCGGTGTTGACGATGGTGGTATCCAACGACTGCATAAAAAAACCAAATGCCACAATCCAAAGTTGCCAGCGGGTGCTGTCGGGAAGTTCTGTCATAACTCTGCTACCGGTTTGCTGTTTTTACGCGAAAAACGCAGACGCAGACGGTCGAAAAAGAGATAGACCACCGGAGTGGTGTACAGTGTCAGTAGCTGACTGACAACCAGCCCGCCAACAATGGTTATCCCCAACGGCTGGCGCAGTTCAGAGCCATCTCCTGCGGATAACACCAGCGGCAGTGCGCCGAACAACGCCGCCAGCGTGGTCATCATTATTGGGCGAAAGCGCAGCAGACAGGCCTGGAAAATCGCTTCTTCCGGCTGCAAATTGCCATTTCTCTGCGCTTCCAGCGCAAAATCGACCATCATGATGGCGTTTTTCTTCACAATGCCAATTAATAGCATGATCCCTATCAGGGCGATTAGGCTGAACGGGGCATTGAACAGCTCCAGCGCCAGCAAAGCCCCGACGCCCGCTGAAGGTAGCGTGGAGAGAATGGTCAGCGGGTGAACATAGCTTTCATACAGCATGCCCAGCACGATGTAGACCGTGGCGATGGCGGCGATAATCAGGATCACCTGCGAGTTCATGGTGTCCTGAAATACCTGCGCGGTACCGGCAAAGCTGCCGCGAACCGTGGAGGGAACGCCGAGCTGGGTCATGGTTCGGTTGATGGCCTCTGTCGCTTCAGAGAGTGAAGAACCCGTCGGCAGGTTAAACGACACGGTTGAGGCGGCAGATAATCCCTGATGGTTTACCGACAGCGGGGCATTCGCCGGTTGCCATTTGGCAAAGTACGATAACGGGATCGCCTTACCGTCATTGTTGATGACGAACATTTTGTCCAGGGCGCTGATGTCCTGGGTGTAACGCCGATCGACCTCCATCACCACTTTGTACTGGTTCATCGGTTGATAAATAGTCGAAATTTGCCGTTGTCCAAAGGCGTTATTCAGCAGGCTGTTGGCGGCTGCGACGTCGATCCCAAGACGAGACATGGTGTCGCGATCGTAGATAAGGTTCATCTCGGCACCATTGTCCTGCTGATCGGAGTTGACGTCCGCCAACTGGGGCAGGGTGGCCAGCGCCTTACGAATTTTCGGTTCCCATTCGCGTAGTGCGGCGAGGTCATCTGACAACAGAGTGTATTGGTAGCTGGCATTAGCCTGGCGACCACCGACGCGAATATCCTGCACCGCCATCAGAAACAGGTTTGCGCCGGGTTCTTTGGCAAGCGCGACCCGCAGGCGGTCGATCACCTGTTGCGCCGTTTCGTGACGTTCTCCACGTGGCTTCAGGGTGATAAACATCATTCCGCTGTTGACGCGTGAGCCGCCGGTAAATCCGGTGACGTTATTCACCGCAGGATCGTCGCGGATGATCTTCATAAAGTCCTGCAGTTTGCCGCGCATCGCCTGGAAAGAGATGCTCTGGTCGGCCTGGATCCCGCCCATGAGTACGCCGGTATCCTGCTCCGGGAAGAAGGTTTTGGGGATTGAAATATAGAGCCAGACGTTCAGGGCAATGGTTGCGAGTAGCACCACGCCCACCATGCGCGTGTGGCGTAGCACCCACTTCAGCGAGGTAGCGTAGCTTTGTTGTAATGCCACCAGTACGCGGCCAAATCCCCGCTTACGCGACTGTTCGCGTGGCGTGCTGGATTTGAGCATCCAGCCGCACATCATCGGCGTCAACGTCAGCGATACCAGCAGTGAAATACCGATGGCAACCGACAGCGTGACGGCAAATTCGCGCAGCAGGCGTCCAGGCAATCCGCCCATTAACAGCAGCGGCAGGAATACCGCCACCAGCGACAGGCTCATGGAAAGCACGGTGAATCCCACCTCGCGCGTGCCCTGTAGCGCCGCCTGTAACGGTTTCATTCCTGCTTCGAGATGGCGCGCAATGTTCTCCAGTACCACAATGGCATCATCGACGACAAATCCGGTGGCGATGGTTAGCGCCATTAACGACAGGTTGTTGAGGCTGAATCCGCACAGATACATGGCGGCAAAGGTACCGATCAGCGAGACCGGAACCGCTACCGCGGGGATCAGAGTCGCACGCCCGGATCGCAGGAAGACAAACACCACCAGGATAACCAGCGCCACGGAGATAATCAGCGTCTGTTCGACTTCCTCTAGTGAAGCGCGAATGGTCGGTGAACGGTCCTGGGCGATTTGCAGATCGATGGCGGCCGGGACCAGCGTTTGTAACTCCGGTAATTTGGCGCGAATGCTATCTACCGTCTGAATAATATTGGCTTCCGGTAGCTTGCGGATCATCAGCAGAATGGCCGGTTTGGCGTTGGTCATCCCCGCGTTACGAACGTCCTGTACCGAGTCGGTTACAGACGCAACGTCACCCAGTCGCACCGCTGCGCCGTTGTTATAGTGGATGATAATCGGTTGATATTCGGCGGCGGTTTTCAGCTCATCGTTAGTTTGTACCTGCCAGCGATGGGTATCATTCTCGATAGCGCCCTGCGGCTTACGCACGTTGGCATTGTCGATCGCGCTACGCACGTCGTCCAGTGACACGCCCTGGTTAAACAGCGCCTGCGGGTTGAGTCCTACCCGCACGGCAGGCAGAGAACTCCCGCCGACGTCCACGTCACCTACACCGTCGATTTGCGCGATGGTTTGTGCCAGTTGGGTTGATGCGAAATCGTACAGTTCACCCTGTGAGTAAGTGTCCGACGTGAGCGTCAGGATCATGATTGGCGCATCGGAAGGGTTAGCTTTACGATACGTTGGTCGGCTTGGCATCCCGCTGGGTAGCAGGCTTTGCGCCGCGTTAATCGCAGCCTGAACGTCCCGCGCTGCGCCATTGATGTCACGGTCAAATTTGAATTCGAGAATAATCCGCGTACTGCCAAGCGAACTGCTTGAGGTCATTTCGTTCACACCCGCGATGCGCCCAAGCGAGCGCTCCAGCGGGGTCGCGACCGAGGAGGCCATTGTTTCAGGGGAGGCGCCGGGTAATGATGCGCTGACCATAATCACCGGAAAATCCACCTGCGGCAGCGGAGCGACCGGCAACAGACGAAAGCCCAGAATACCGCACAGGGTGATAGCCACCGAAATGAGAATGGTCGCCACCGGCCGATGAATGAAAAGCGCGAAAAATTTCATTTACGCTTCCTCTTCCTGACGCGGGAAGCAGCTTTTCACGTACAGCGACAGTCGATCAAACAACAGATAAATCACCGGCGTGGTAAACAGGGTTAATACCTGACTTACCAACAGACCGCCGACCATGCCAATCCCTAATGGGCGGCGTAACTCTGCACCTACGCCGGTGCTCAGCATCAGCGGCAACGCGCCGAGCAGTGCTGCCAGCGTGGTCATCAGGATCGGGCGAAAACGCAGTAAACACGCCTGGAAAATCGCGTCGCGCGGTGCCATGCCCTGTTCGCGTTCAGCGGCAAGAGCAAAGTCGATCATCATGATGGCGTTTTTCTTGACGATCCCGATGAGCAAAATAATGCCGATAATCGCGATGACGTCCAGTTCACTGCCGGCAATCATTAACGCCAGCAGCGCTCCGACGCCCGCCGTAGGTAGCGTGGAGAGAATGGTAATCGGGTGAATAAAGCTCTCATACAATACGCCGAGCACGATATACATCGCCACAACCGCGGCCACAATCAACCAGATAGTGTTGCCCAACGCAGCCTGGAAGGCGAGGGTACTGCCCTGGAACTGGGTGGTAATATTCGCGGGCAGGTTAAGCGTTTTTTCGGCATCCAGAATCGCCTGTACCGCATCGCCCAGCGAATGACCGTCCGGCACGTTGAATGAGATGGTGGTGACCGGGAACTGATCGAGGTGGTTAATCGACAGCGGGGCAAAACGCTGCTCAATGCTGGCGATCGCGCTGAGTGGTACGATTCCGCCATCGCTACTGGTTAGACGAATGGTATCCAGCGCTGCAAGTCCAGGTGTGGTGTCAGTATTATGCTCTAACACCACGCGATACTGGTTGGCTTGCGTGTAGATAGTTGAAATCAAACGCTGTCCGAAGGCGTTATACAGGGCGTTATCGACATCCGCCATACTGATCCCTAAACGGCTGGCACTGTCACGATTGACATTCACATACGCCACCAGTCCTTTGTCCTGCCAGTCGCTGCTGACATCGGACAGTTGTGGTAGCTGCTGTAGTTTTGCTAACAGTTGCGGAACCCAGGTGCTGAGGGCATCCAGGGAAGTTGCTTGCAGCGTGAACTGATATTGCGTTCGGCTGACCTGGGTATCAATTGTCAGATCCTGGGTCGGCTGAAGGTAGAGGCCAACGCCGGGGACTCTGTCAACCGCGTCCTGTAACCGGGCGATCACTTTCTGCACGCGATCGTCACGTTCATCCAGCGGTTTAAGGTTGATTTGCAAACGCGCGCTGTTTAATGCCGGATTCGTACCATCTACGCCAACAAACGCGGTCAGGCTCTCTACCGCCGGATCGTTAAGGATGACATCTGAAACCTGACGCTGGCGCTCGGCCATGCTGGTGAATGAACTGGACTGTGGTGCCTGTAGCGTACCCTGAATAATGCCGTTATCCTGAATTGGGAAGAAGCCTTTGGGGATGAAAACCCACAGCATGACGCTCAGTGCCAGCGTACCGAGGGCTACGCTCAGCGTGAGCCACGGATGGTTAAGCACTTTTGCCAGCCAGTGCCCGTACCCGGCAATTACACGATCGAACATTTTTTCTGAGGCGCGGGAGAAGCGGTTTTGCTTACGCAATGACGCCTGACTGAGCATGCGCGCGCACATCATCGGTGTAAGGGTTAGCGATACGACGGCGGAAATCAGAATCGACACCGCCAGCGTAACGGCGAATTCACGGAACAAGCGCCCGACGATATCGCCCATGAATAGCAGTGGGATCAATACCGCAATCAATGAAAACGTCAGGGAGATGATGGTAAAACCAATCTCGCCTGCACCTTTCAGGGCTGCGGCCAGTGGTTTTTCCCCTTTTTCGATATAGCGTGAAATATTCTCGATAACCACAATGGCATCATCCACCACAAAACCTGTGGCGATGGTCAGCGCCATTAAGGTCAGGTTGTTGATGGAGAAATCAAGAAATACCATCACCGCGAAGGTGCCGACTAGCGATAGCGGTACGGCGACGGCGGGAATAATCGTCGCCGGAACATTGCGCAGAAACAGGTAGATAATCATCACCACCAGCGCTATCGCCAGCATCAGCTCGAACTGGGTGTCTGCAACAGAGGCACGAATATTGGTGGTACGATCAGAAAGCACGCTGACCTTAACTGATTTCGGCAGGCTTTCCGTCAGTTGCGGCAGCATTTGCCGGATACTGTCTGCCGTGGAGATGATGTTCGCCCCAGGCTGGCGCTGCACATTCATTACAATGGCTTGTTGCTTATTGGCCCACGCGCCCAGCCAGCTGTTTTCTGCCCCTTGTTCGACGGTGGCGATATCGCCGAGGCGCACCGGCGCGCCATTTTTATAGGCCACAATCAGTTGACGATATTCGTCCGCGGACTGCATCTGGTCATTGGCTGAAAGCGTGACGGCACGCGTTGGGCCATCAAGACTTCCTTTCGCTGAATTAACGTTGGCACCGGTGATGGCCGTACGGATGGTTTCGCTGGTCAGACCGAGCGCTGCAATCGCCTGTGCGTTAAGCTTCACGCGGACCGCCGGACGCTGGCCGCCAGAAAGTGTCACCAGGCCAACACCAGAAACCTGGGAGATTTTCTGTGCGACGCGGGTTTCCACCATATCTTCCACCTGCGTCATCGGCATGGCGGTCGAGGTGACGGCCAGCGTCATGATTGGCGGATCTGCTGGATTAACTTTGCTGTAGACCGGTGGGTTAGGCAGATCACTCGGCAATAAATTGGTAGCAGCATTGATGGCGGCCTGAACTTCCTGCTCGGCAACATCCAGTGGCAGGGTCAGTTGAAACTGCAACGTGACGACCGATGCACCACCGGAACTTTGGGAGGACATTTGTTTCAGGCCGGACATCTGCCCGAACTGGCGTTCAAGCGGAGCGGTAACCGCAGACGTCATGACATCCGGGCTGGCTCCGGGATAGAGCGTTATGACCTGAATGGTGGGGTAATCCACTTCCGGCAATGCCGCAATGGGCAGGAAACGATAGCCGATGATACCAGCAAGCAGGATCGCGACCATCAGCAACGTGGTGGCGACGGGGCGCAGAATAAACAGGCGGGACGGGCCGCCTGTATTGCCAGGAGGTAACACCTGCATCAGGAGCGCGCTCCTTTTTTGCCATAGCCGCGCGGTGCGGCTTTGTCGTCGCTAACGGTGGCGGCGTGAGCTTCCACGACCTCGACTTTAGCCCCTTCCGTCAGACGATCAATCCCGTCGGTGACGACGCGATCGCCCGCGGACAACCCTGCGGCGATCACCACTTTTTGGCTGTCCTGAATACCCGGTTTAACCAGATGTTTGCTGACTTTGTTGTCGCTGTTCAGCACCCAGACAAAGTGGCCTTCGTTACCCATTTGTAGTGCGGCAGTCGGGATCACGACGGCATTTTGTTCCGTATCGACGAGCATGCGAGCGTTAACAAACTGATTCGGGAACAAGGCATCGTCCTGGTTGTTAAAGCGGGCCTTTGCTTTGATGGTGCCGGTGGTGGCGTCAATCTGGTTGTCGAGGCTCAGCAGCACGCCTTCGCTCAGTTTTTGCGAGTTGGTACGGTCCCAGGCCTCAACTTTCAGAGGCGTCCCCGATTTCTGTGCCTGTACGACGGTCGCGATATCGTTCTCTGGCAAAGTGAAAACCAGATCAATAGGATGGGTTTGTGTAATGACGACAATCCCGGTGGTATCGCTGCTGGATATCTGGTTACCCACATCCACAAGCTTCAGGCCCACCCGACCATCAACAGGTGCCGTTACCCGGCTCCAGTCGAGTTGCAATTGCGCGCTGGCGACGCTGGCTTCATCGGCTTTTATCGTCCCTTGTGTTTCGTTGACCAGCGCCTGTTGTGCATCCAGCTCCTGACGAGAGACCAGATTCGTTTTGACCAATTGCTGATAGCGGGCGAGGTCGCGACGAGCATTGGCCAGCGTGGCTTTATCTTTCGCTAGCTGACCCTGCGCCTGAGCTAACGCAACGTTAAACTGGCTCGGGTCGATCTCTGCCAGCAGATCGCCGGCTTTCACCTGTTGCCCTTCCTGAAAGTGTATGGCGATGAGCTGTCCGTCCACGCGACTGCGTACCGTCGCGGTGTTCGCGGCAGTAATGGTACCCAGCCCGGTCAGATAGCGTGGAACCGCTTGTTCGACTGCCGTGGCCGCCTGAACCGGAGCCAACGGACCGGAACGCATTCCTCGCCGTCCCGTAGCCGGAGCGGGTTGCGTCTGACGGGTTGCGCCGGGGGCTGTTCCCTGGGGTTCGCTGTGACTTTGCCAGAACCAGAAGGCGGCGATGGCGGCCACGACGATCACAATTACTATCACCCAGCGGGATTTGTTACGGCCTTTCATTGTTATGAGTTTCTCATCCTGAAACGTTTCGCGGAATGATACTAGTTTAGTCAGTGAACAAGGGAGAAAAATGGAGGAATTATGAAACACTGTCGGGATTCGTCTGAATGACGGCGCGGCTTTGCGAGGCATTACGCAACAATCAGCAGCGAAAATCACCAATGCGGAATAGTGTGCCAGAGTGTGGTCAAGGCAATAAGGAGGTAAGCCAGAGATTTCAGCGGGACGCTGGAACGGGAAAACCCCTCCCGAGGAAGGGGCCAAAAAAAGGAAAGGGTTATGATGAAGCAGGTCATCATACTGGTGATACTCTTAGTCATTAGCTTCTCGGCTTACTAAGACACCAGGGGGAGGGTAAACCTCCCTAACCCTCACTCCTGAAAGTAATCCACAGTAACGATGATGTCAATATGCACGTTTTTCAGCCTGCGAGGGACTTAGCGGAAAACCACTTCCGCCCAGCGAGCCAGCCCTGCGGTGACAGAGCCAAAGTCATCGCCACCGGCGATAGGGATCCCCGGAAGCTGTTCAGCAAGGGCTTTTTTTATAAGCGGTGAACGGGCGCTACCGCCGGTCAGATAAATGACATCCGGTTTTTCCTGCGCGTTATCCAGCGCTAACTGAACCTGTTCGAGAATACGTGCCAGCGGTTGGTTTAACGCCGCTTCCAGTCCTTGCTGGCTGATAGCGGTGGCCAGCGCATCGCTGATAAACGGCAGTGCCGCGGTAACGTTTGTCTGGTCAGAAAGCGCAATTTTGCTCTCTTCTGCGCTGCGAACCAGGCGATAACTCAGGCGTTCACGCCAGACTTTAAGCAGCAGCGCCACTTTGTCTGCTTCACGCGCATCGCGGATCAGATCGTTGAGTAAACGTCCATTGGCGGTACTGTAGAAATCACTTTGCGCGGGAACATCGTTGATCGCGACCGCGTTCCACCAGGGTAAAATCGGCAATGCGATGCCTTTTTCCGTTTCGCCGCCCATGCCCAGCAGTGGCATCAGATGTTTAAAGGCTAACGCAATATCCAGATCGTTACCGCCCACGCGGCAGCCGCTGTGTCCCAGCAGGCTGTTTTCGCGATCGGCGCGCTGATGCCATTGCGGTCCCATTAGTAGTAGCGAACAGTCAGTGGTGCCACCGCCGATGTCCACCACCAGTACGCGTTTTTCTTCCTGCAAGGTTGCTTCAAAATCCAGACCCGCGGCTACCGGCTCGTACTGGAAGACGACATCCTGAAAACCGGCGCGTTTGGCCGCACGTTCAAGAATACCCTGCGCCTGGGCGTTGGCGTCATCGCCGCCTAACCCCTGGAAGTTGATCGGGCGACCGATAACGGCCTGGGTGATCGCTTCAGGCAGCTGGTTTTGCGCCTGATTGCGAATATGCAGCATCATCGCACAAACCAAATCCTCAAATAGCGCAACCTGCTGCGGCTTCAGACCGCTGGCACCCAAAAATGATTTCGGCGATTTAACGAAGTACACCTCTTCCGGGTCGTCAATGTATTGCGCCAGTGATGCCAGACCAAACTGCACGCTATTGGCGCTAACATCGATGTCTTCATCGCGGTTATAACGCATCGCACGACTCAGTAGCGCCTGTGTTTCGGCATCCGTCGTGGGGACATCATGATGGCGATACAACCATTCGCTCACCGCTTCGCGCGTAGGTGCACAAAGCATTGAGGGCAGTAACGTGCTGTTGTTTTCCATTTTGAGCAAGTGTGGCTGCCCGTCACGCATTACGGCTACTGAACAGTTTGCCGTACCGTAGTCAAAACCAATAAACACCGTAGAAATCCCCATGCCAGTGAAGAAGGGGCGTGACTTTAGCGAAATGTCGCCGCCCCGACAACTGGAATATGAAAGCAAGGCGTATCGATTGAATACCGTTTATGCTGTAGGTTTAACTAAAAAGGACACCTGAATGTTAACACTGAGCTGGCAGCCGCCCTATGACTGGTCCTGGATGCTAGGGTTTCTTGCCGCCCGTGCGGTGGAGGGTGTCGAAACCGTCGGGGAGCTGTATTACACCAGAAGCCTGGTTATCGGCGAATATCGTGGACTGGTGAGCGTAGTGCCTGACCTGAAGACACACCAGCTTCAGGTCAGGCTAAGTCCGGGGTTACAGCCCGTTGCGCCAGAATGCCTGGTCAAAATTGAGCGGTTGTTCGATCTTCGCTGCTGCCCACAGCATATTGCTAACGCGCTGGGCAGCCTGGGCGCAGCGCGTCCTGGCCTGCGGCTGCCTGGCTCTGTCGATGCCTTTGAACAAGGTGTGAGGGCGATATTAGGCCAGTTAGTTAGCGTTGCAATGGCGGCAAAACTGACCGCGAAAGTTGTACGCACCTACGGTGACAGGCTTGATGACGCGCCTGAGTATGTTTGTTTTCCCACACCACAAGCGCTGGCTGCTGCTGAGCCTTTGCACCTGAAAGCCTTAGGGATGCCGCTCAAACGCGCCGAAGCGCTCATTCATCTGGCACGAGCAACGCTTACCGGAAGGCTTGCATCGGTTGCACCAGCTGATATTGAGCAAGGCGTAAAGCACTTACAAACGTTTCCGGGTATAGGGCGCTGGACTGCCAATTATTTCGCGCTACGCGGTTGGCAGGCGAAAGATGTTTTTCTTCCTGACGATTATTTGATCAAACAACGCTTTCCGGGCATGACACCAGCCCAGATCCGGCGCTATGCCGAACGCTGGAAGCCGTGGCGCTCCTATGCGTTATTGCATATCTGGTATACGGAAGGGTGGCAGCCGTCAGTTGATAGCGAAGTTGCTGGTATTGAGTAGCAGATCCAACGGCTGAGCATCAGCAATGATGTCGCCGTAGATCATATCAATACCGATGCCAGAAAGTGCGTCCATAATAAGCGGCATTTGCACGGGGCCGGCGATCGTTTTGATATCCAGTCGCTGTGCATGTCCCTGGATAATAGAAACCCACATTTCATCCATCAGGTTGCCGTGAACACTGGCACTGATCTCACTGTCGAGTAACAGGTAATCGACGGTGTGAAACTTCAGGTTTTCAACGATCTCTAAGTCACGTCCAACCTGGCTTAAAATAATCCGACAACCCGCGTGACGAAGTCGCTGAATGGCCGATAGGCTCTGAGCTGGATGCGATTTCATCACTCCGGCTGGAATGGTCAGGTGTAATAAGCGTGGTGGTAGCGAACTACGTTGCAACTGCGCCAGCATTTCATCCACAAGTTCGGTACTCAACAGTCCGGCGGCAGAAAGGGGAAGGGCAATACTGAGCCCCTTACTGGCAATCGCCGCCGCTGCATGCTGGAAAAATTCGTTAAAAACCCGACGGTCAAGCGCATGATTAAGCGCAGGGTCAACGAGTCCGGTTCGGAGGATATGCTCTTCGATAACATCACCGTCCTCTGTCCCCAGGCGCAGTGAGAGTAGCCAGAAGCTGAATGTCTCAGGAATGCGTGGAGAGGCCACACCCCGGGCGATCATGAGCATCGGGTTATGCGCAATAATGTGCTTCTGTTCATCAAACGACAGCAGTTCCCGTGAGACATGCGTCTGACTTTGCTGGGGTTCATACACACAGACCCGGCCACGCCCACTATTTTTGGCGGCATAACAGGCGATATCTGCCTGAGACATGACCTCAGTCGCGATATAATTTTTCTCATCGATCAGCGTAATACCCGCACTGGCGCCTATGCGGTGCAGACGGTCTTCCCACCTGAACTGATACTCGTTGATGGCGTTGATAATACGGCCTGAGATAAAGCGAGCGCTTTCGATGTTGCAATCAGGCAGCAACAGGCCGAATTCATCGCCACCGAGACGAGCCAGTACATCGCTGGTGCGCAGCATGCTGAGCATCAGAGAAGCCAGTTCGCGCAGCAGGGCATCGCCTGCAGCATGGCCCGCGCTATCGTTCACGGCTTTAAATCTATCCAGATCGATAAAGACCAGAACATGGCGTTGATGCGTATCGTGTACGGCTTGTAGCAATTGTTTCAGATGGTTCTCGAAGCTGACCCGGTTAGCAAGATGGGTGAGGTCATCATGCGACGCGCTGTAGCTCAGTTGGCGTAACATCTTACGTGACTCGGTGACATCCTGAATGACCAGTACGGAGCCAATGCTACCACCGTCAAGGGTACTGAGTGGCGTAATGCTGTACTGAATATCGTAACTGCCGCCGTTACGGCAATGCAGAACCACCTCCTGCTCTATGGCAGTACGCGACATATCGGCACTGTAGATGTTTTCCATCAATGGGCCGTTATCACCAAAGGTAATTCGCAGCACTGTCAGTAACGGAATACCTATCGCGTCGTCCTGCTGCCAGCCGCTCATCTTCTCGGCAACCGGGTTCATGAAGGTCACGTTCATGTCGGCATCAATGCAAATCACCGCTTCGCCGATTGAGTCCAGCGTGATGTGCAGACGCTCTTTTTCCTGGTACAGCGCTTCGTTGAGCTGCTTCACTTCGGTCATATCCAAATTGATACCGAGTAAGCGTTCAACTTCTCCGTCTTTATTCAGTACCCGGTTAGCTAACGAGCGGATATGGCGCACGCCGTCACGTACTGCAATACGAAATTCGAGCTTAAAGGGAATTCGTGCGGCCAGAGAGTCGCGAATCACATTTTCAGCATGCTCGCGATCTTCCGGTACGACGCACTCGTACCAGACTTGCCAACTGGGTTTGATATGTGGCGGGACTTCATAGAGATCGAACATGCGCTTATCCCAACTGATCACGTCGGGTTGCAGTTCCCACTCCCAGATACCGATACCGCCCGCTTCGTTGGCGAGGGTAATGCGTTCCATCAGCCGCTTATTCATCCACTCGGTGTGCTTCAGGTCGTTTATGTCTTCAACCTGTGCAATAAAGTAGAGTGGGGTGTTGTCGCTGTGGCGTACCAGCGAAACGGCCAGCAATGCCCAGACGACGTCGCCCGCGCGCGTGTAATAGCGCTTTTCCATGGAGTAGCTATTGATTTCACCACGGACCAACATGCCGAGTTGTTCGAGGTCGTTATTCAGATCTTCCGGCCAGGTGAGCTGCTGGAAGGTCAGCGCTCTCAGCTCTTCCTGACTGTAGCCAAGAAACTGACACAACGCTTTGTTTGCCTGTAACCACTGCCCTTCGGTACCGACCAGCGCCATACCAATCGCAGAATATTCCATAGCATTACGAAAACGCGATTCGCTTTCCGAGATGTGTTTTCGCTCGGCCCGAAATGCGTACATCACCATAGTCATCATGTTGGCTGGCAACAGAATCATCAAAAACGGCAGCCACGGAATACTTGTCATCACATTCGCTTTCGGGGTGTAGAGCAGCGATGGGTTGGCAGCCAGCATCAGAGAGACCATCAGGATGGTGCTGAGAAAAATTAAAAATGCTTCCATACGCGGCAAACGGACGGCGCTCCACATCAGCAACACAATGACGCAGGTAAACGGCCACGGCACGTACATCATGGAGAGCCAACTGAACGTTAAGGTGACGAGCAGCGTGATGAGGGTCTCAAGCAGTAAACGTGGATCGCGGTGGCGCAGCAGATAATGAGGCTTGAATAACAGACCTAATGGCACCAGCGCCAGCGCGCCGATGGATTCGGAAAGCACCCAAATGAGAAACGTATTTAACGAGGTTCCCTCCGGGAGCAGTAGCCACATTAGCGCACCACCTAATAGCGGAGGTATGACGGCGCTACCCAAGGCCAAACGCGCCCAATCATTCAGATTCTGTAAGGGGTTATACCAAGGGAGCAGTTTGCGCAATAACATCGCGCCGACGACCGCTTCAATAATATTGATGGTCGTATAAGTATAGTTAAGCGAATCTCCAGGAAAAAACAGCAAAGACGCGCCGATGCTGCCGAATGAGCAAGCCAGCGCTATTCCGGGCCACATTTTTCCTGCATGGCGGTAAAACGCCACCATCATGATTGAGGTTGGAAACCAAAGCGGTGCCAGTTGGGTACCGAAACGCGACAGCTCCAGCGAGAATAGCGTAAAGATAAATGCTACCAGACCTAAACTGGCCAAGCGCAGCAGAGGATGGGGTAGGGTAACTAAAACATGTTGGAATTGTTTACTCATTACCACTTTACCCAAATCGCCGATGTCGGCCAGCAGAGTTACCGACCGCATCACATTTAATCTTCGTTTATGCTAGTACAAATAATTTACAATTTATACGCCAGTTGCTCATAAATTAACACGCTCAAGCCATTAATTCTTAAGGCGGGTGGATAAAACTTGAGCCTGCTTTAAAATTAACCGTTTTAATTTGCGACAGGGAAAGCATTGGTGCAGCCTGGGCTGGCATCGCGCTGCTGAAATCCCTATAATTGCCGCGTTTGGCGTTTCGACGCCGCCCTTCCTTACATCCAGGTTAATCAGGTCGCTAAATTTATGACTGATCAGTCCCATCAGTGCGTCATTATCGGCATTGCCGGCGCATCGGCTTCCGGCAAGAGTCTTATTGCCAGTACCCTTTATCGCGAATTGCGTGAACAAGTCGGTGACGAACATATTGGCGTTATTCCCGAAGACAGCTATTACAAGGATCAAAGCCATCTGTCGATGGAAGAACGCGTAAAAACGAACTACGACCATCCGAACGCGATGGATCACAGTTTGTTGTTTCAGCATCTGCAAACACTTAAACGCGGTTCCGCCATTGAATTGCCCGTTTATAGCTATGTTGAACACACGCGCACACAAGAAACTATTCATATTGAACCCAAGAAAGTCATTATTCTGGAAGGCATTTTGTTGCTGACGGATGCGCGTTTGCGTGATGAAATGAACTTCTCTATTTTTGTTGATACGCCGTTGGATATTTGCCTGATGCGCCGTATCAAGCGGGATGTGAATGAACGTGGTCGTTCAATGGATTCGGTGATGGCGCAATACCAAAAAACCGTACGTCCGATGTTCCTGCAATTTATTGAGCCTTCAAAACAATACGCCGATATTATCGTGCCTCGCGGGGGTAAAAACCGCATTGCTATCGATATTCTGAAGGCGAAAATCAGTCAGTTCTTTGAATAAGTTCAGCGAATTGTGTACCGTTCAGTGATAACCTGGTTCACCCTTAACGCGCCTGGCATTAAGGGGTTGAAGCACGAAAGGAGAAAGTGCCATGCGTTTATGTGACCGAGATATTGAAGCCTGGTTGGATGAAGGTCGTCTGTCGATCAATCCCCGTCCTCCTGTCGAGCGTATCAATGGCGCAACGGTAGATGTGCGTCTTGGTAACAAATTTCGTACGTTCCGCGGTCATACGGCGGCGTATATCGATTTGAGCGGACCGAAGGATGAGGTCAGCGCCGCGCTTGACCGCGTAATGAGTGATGAAATTGTCCTCAAAGACGGCGAGGCGTTTTTCCTGCATCCGGGTGAATTAGCGCTGGCGGTAACTTTCGAATCCGTTACGCTGCCTTCCGACCTTGTTGGCTGGTTAGACGGCCGTTCTTCGCTGGCACGTCTGGGCCTGATGGTACATGTTACGGCACACCGTATTGATCCGGGTTGGTCGGGGTGCATCGTCCTGGAATTTTACAACTCAGGAAAATTACCGTTGGCTCTGCGCCCCGGTATGCCGATTGGTGCACTGAGCTTCGAACCGCTTTCCGGTCCGGCAGCGCGACCTTACAACCGTCGTCAGGATGCGAAGTATCGCGATCAGCAGGGCGCGGTAGCCAGCCGGATCGATAAAGACTGAGTGTTTTTCAGTCCATTGGGGATAGCATGAGACGATTTCTGACGACGCTGATGATTCTTCTGGTCGTGCTGGTGGCCGGTTTCTCTGCGTTAGTATTGTTGGTGAATCCGAATGATTTCCGCGCATACATGGTGAAGCAAGTTGCTGCGCGTAGCGGATATCAACTGCAGTTAGATGGTCCTCTGCGCTGGCACGTATGGCCCCAGTTGAGCATTCTCTCCGGGCGCATGGTGCTAACGGCCGAAGGTGCCAGCGAACCTCTGGTTCGTGCCGACAATATGCGTCTGGACGTCGCCTTGTGGCCGTTGTTGAGTCACCAACTCAGCGTAAAGCAAGTCATGCTCAAAGGCGCGGTGATTCAACTCATACCTGAAACCGAGGCTGTGCGCGGAGTCGATGCTCCTGTTGCGCCAAAAGATAATACACTGCCGGATCTGGCAGAAGATCGTGGATGGTCGTTTGATATCGCTCGCCTGCGTGTGGCTGACAGCGTTCTGGTATTCCAGCATGAAGACGATGAACAGATAACGGTTCGTGATATTCACCTGAATATGGAACAGGATGCCCAGCATCGCGGAACGTTCGATTTCACCGGCCGCGTTAACCGCGACCAGCGCGACCTGACGTTGTCCATCAGCGGCGCTGTCGATGCGTCTGACTATCCGCATGATTTAGTCGCCAATATTGAGCAGCTGAGCTGGCAGGTACAGGGCGCTGACTTGCCGCCGCAGGGGATCCGCGGCCAGGGTCAACTGCAGGCTCGATGGCAGGAAGAGAAAAAACAGCTCAACTTTACGCAGATTAACTTAACTGCCAATGACAGTTCACTCGCCGGGCAAGCTCAGGTGACGCTGGCGGAGAAACCCGCATGGGACGTCGATCTGAAATTCGGCCAGCTCAATCTGGATAACCTGATCGTACGGCATGACGCTCTGGCGGCGACAGATACCGGGGCACAGCAGAGTCAGAGCCAGCCGACGCTGGCGCGACCGGTCATTACCTCGCAGGTTGATGCCGTCTCTTATCAGGGGCTGAAAGGATTTTCCGCCAATATTGCACTTCAGGCGGATAAAGTTTTCTGGCGGAGAATGGCATTTGATAATGTTTCTGCAAAAATCGTCAACCAGGCTGGCTTGTTGAATATCAATGAGTTGCAGGGGAAAAGTGACGGTGGATTGATCTCACTTCCAGGCTCGCTGGATGCCAGAAAAGGCTCACCACGGGCAGTCTTTCACCCACGGCTGGAAGGCGTAGAAATCGGCACTATCCTGAAAGCCTTTGACTATCCGATTGCCCTTACTGGCAAACTGTCACTGGCTGGCGATTTTTCGGGCTCTGACATTGATGCGCAGGCATTTCGTCACAGCTGGCAGGGACAGGCCAATCTTGAGATGAGCAGCACGCGTATGGAAGGCATGAACTTCCAGCAACTGGTGCAACAGGCGGTTGAACGTAGCGGCGGTGATGCAGGCTCACAACAGGATTTGGATAATACGACGCGGCTGGATCGCTTTGTGACCGATCTGACGCTGGATAACGGCAAGGTTACGCTGGATAACATGGAAGGGCAGTCTGCCATGCTGGCGCTTTCGGGTAAGGGCACGTTAGACCTGGTTGAGCAAAATTGTGATACTCAGTTTAACGTGCGCGTGCTGGGCGGATGGAATGGGGAAAGCAAATTGATCGATTTCCTTAAAGCGACCCCGGTTCCACTCAGGGTCTATGGCAAGTGGCAGTCGTTAAACTATAACCTGCAGGTGGACCAACTCTTGCGTAAGCATATGCAGGATGAAGCGAAACGCCGATTGAACGACTGGGCCGATCGCAATAAAGACTCTCGCAACGGCAAAGACGTTAAAAAGCTGCTGGATAAACTTTGAACCCTGGTGCCGGATGGCGGCTTCAGCCCCATCCGGCATGTTGCTTATACCTCGTAATCCATCTCTTCTTCACTGCGCAGTGGTATCAACTGGACTTTCTGCACTCGATGGTTTTCTACTTGCAAGGTTTTCAGCAAATAGTCGCCAACCTGTACTTCCTCTCCGGTTTTCGGGATACGTTGCAAATACTCCATTAACAGCCCGGCAATGGTGTGATACTCACGTTTCTCATCTAATGGGAGCGGGACATACTGCACCAGGTCTTCCAGCGGCATATGGCCGTTTGCCGTCCACGACCCATCGGCATTTTTCTGAATATCATGACGAGCGTCGATCTCTTCGACTTCATTTGGCAAGTTACCCGCGATGGTTTCCATCACGTCGCTCAGCGTCACAATTCCTTCCACCGAACCAAACTCATCGGCCACAAAAGCGAAGTGTGTACGGGCATTACGGAACTGCTCCAGCGCCGGAAGAAGCGGCAGGGTTTCCGGGAATACCAACGGCTGGCGAAGTAAGACGCGCAAATCGAGCGGTTCGCCACGCAGCGACTGTTGCAGAAGGTCAATCACATGCACCACACCGAGCAGTTCTTCCTGTTCATCTTCTCCGGTTACGACCAGACGCGTATGCTGGTTTTTCTCCAGTAGTGTGCGAATTTCTGTTTCCGGTGCATTGAGATCAATATGCTCGATATCATGGCGTGACGTCATGATGCTGCTGACGGTTCGCTGATTAAGGTTCAGTACGCGCTCAATCATCCGCCGTTCTTGTGGTGCAAAAATCTGGCCTTCATGATGATCCGCCAACATGGCGGCAGTTTCGGCATCCAGCTCGGCATCTTCTTTTTGACCGCTTATCAGGCGCATCACCGCCTCGGCGGTACGCTGGCGTAACGTGTGGTTAGCCGACAGGAAACGACGACGGTTAAAAATAGCCAACTGGTTCAGGGCTTCTATCATGACCGAGAAGCCGATAGCCGCGTACAGATAGCCTTTCGGTATGCGAAAACCAAAGCCTTCCGCGACCAGGCTGAAACCAATCATCAGCAGAAAGCTCAGGCACAGAATAACAATAGTTGGGTGGCTGTTAACAAAGCGGGTCAATGATTTACTGGCCAGCATCATCAGGCTGATGGCAATAATCACCGCCGCCATCATGACCGCCAGATGATCAACCATACCAACAGCGGTGATCACCGAGTCCAGAGAGAAAATGGCATCCAGTACCACAATTTGCGCGACCACGCCCCAAAATTTCGCACCCCGACGTTGGGTGGGATTGTCGCTGTCTTTGCCTTCCAGCCTTTCGTTAAGCTCCATCGTCGCTTTGAACAGCAGGAAGAAGCCGCCAAATAGCATGATCAGGTCACGGGCACTGAAGCTGAAGTCCCGAATGCTGAACAGCGGTGTGGTCAGCGTCACCAGCCATGATATTGACGCCAGCAGCAGCAGGCGCATAACCATTGCCAATAGTAGCCCGGTAATACGCGCTTTATCCCGCTGCGATGGCGGAAGTTTCTCCGCGAGGATGGCAATAAAAACAAGATTATCAATGCCAAGAACGAGTTCTATCACGATTAGCGTGACGAGCCCGGCCCAGATTGACGGATCGGCAATCCATTCCATAGTAAATGCTATACCCATAGTTATATGACAATTGTCACAATTCGATCATGGGTAAAACCGACGAAAAATGCAATGGCGAGAAGGGATTTCTCTGCCCTTTATATCAGGACAGGGGCGAGAGAATAGTCTGAGGGTAACTGCAAGAAATGGCTTTATTTATGCAGTTATATTTAGGAAATATCGCAGGCTGGATATTTATATATTAACATTGTCAACATCAATAAAATCCTAAAAATATACATGTCTCACGCTTAATATTAATCTTAAAAGGCTACGTTTCAGGGCTTGTTATCTTGCCTGCTATTCGGTTAGCTGCAACAATTCTTCCCGTAATAATCAAAAGAGAAATATGTTGCCAGTATCGCACCATGCTATTACTGATGGGTAGGCGCTATGAATATGATGATAACTGCGAGGATGGGAAAAATATAAATTAATCAGTGCATTGGTAGCTAATAAAGCCAGGGGCGGTAGCGTGCCTGGTCGCCTGATGATAAACCTAAATTATTCTGTCAAGAGACTGCAGATGAATTCATTTTTTTAGGACTGATGCCAGTTAAATTTCTATTCAATTAACGGCAAGGTAAATGCAAACAGGCGTAATGGCTATTTAAAACGCACGTGATAATTACTCTGCCAAAGTGATAAATAATCAATGATGAAATCCAAACTTAAATTGATACCAGTATTGGTGTCGGTAATATTGATCAACGGTTGTACCGTGCTTCCGGGCAGCAATATGTCTACCATGGGCAAAGATGTGATTAAGCAGCAGGATGCCGATTTTGATATCAACCGGATGGTGAATGTTTATCCGCTTACCCCAAGACTGGTTGAACAATTGCGTCCGCGACCGAATGTTGCTCAACCTAATATGTCGCTGGATCAGGAGATCTCCGGGTACCAGTACCGGGTCGGACCCGGCGATGTCCTGAATGTCACCGTCTGGGATCATCCCGAACTCACCACGCCTGCGGGACAGTATCGTAGCTCAAGCGATACGGGTAACTGGGTGCAACCTGACGGCACCATGTTTTATCCCTACATTGGCAAAGTTAGCGTGGTGGGGAAAACGTTGGCAGAAATTCGTAGTGATATTACCGGGCGCTTAGCGAAGTACATCGCAGACCCGCAGGTGGACGTTAATATCGCCGCTTTCCGCTCGCAGAAGGCTTACGTCTCCGGGCAGGTGAACAAATCCGGCCAGCAGGCCATCACCAACGTGCCGCTTACCATTCTCGATGCCATTAACGCTGCAGGCGGTCTTACCGAAGCGGCTGATTGGCGCAACGTTGTACTGACGCATAAAGGCCAGGAGCAACGCATTTCACTGCAAGCGCTGATGCAAAATGGCGACCTGAGCCAGAACCGCCTGCTCTATCCTGGCGACATCCTGTTTGTTCCGCGTAATGACGACCTGAAAGTGTTCGTGATGGGGGAAGTGAAAAAACAGAGCACCCTCAAGATGGACTTCAGCGGTATGACACTCACCGAAGCGCTGGGTAATGCGGAGGGCATTGACCTGACCACCTCCAATGCCAGCGGCATCTTTGTTATTCGTCCATTAAAAGGCGAGGGTGGGCATAACGGCAAGATAGCCAATATCTACCAGCTGGATATGTCTGATGCGACATCGCTGGTGATGGCGACTTCTTTCCGACTTCAGCCTTACGATGTGGTGTATGTCACGACCGCGCCGGTTGCTCGCTGGAACCGTTTGATCAATCAGTTGCTGCCGACCATTAGCGGTGTTCGTTATATGACGGATACGGCCAGCGACCTTCACAACTGGTAATCGCCATGTTTAACAAAATCTTAGTTGTCTGCGTGGGGAACATTTGCCGCTCTCCAACGGCAGAGCGCTTGTTAAGGCAATTCCATCCGGCGTTGACGGTGTCTTCCGCTGGCCTCGGCGCGCTGGTAGGTAAGGGTGCCGATCCATGCGCCATCAGCGTGGCGCAGGCACATAACCTGTCACTGGAGAATCATTGTGCGCGGCAGATCTCGGGACGAATGTGCCGGGAGTTTGACCTGATCCTGACCATGGAAAAACGTCATATTACGGCGTTGTGTGAAATGGTACCGGAGATGCGTGGCAAAGTGATGTTGTTCGGCCATTGGGACAGCGAACGCGAAATTCCCGATCCGTATCGTAAAAGTCGTGACGCGTTTGACGCGGTGTACGCCTTACTTGAACGGTCTGCCCGCCAATGGGCTCAGGCACTGAATACGGAGCAGGGAAAACAATGACAGAAAAAGAAAAACAGTCTGCAACGTCAGTAACAGGCAACGATGAAATCGATATCGGACGTCTGGTGGGGACCGTAGCCGAAGCACGTTGGTGGGTACTGGGCATAACCGCCGCATTTGCGCTGTGTGCGGCGGTCTACACCCTGTTTGTCACGCCGATCTACAGTGCCGATGCGTTGGTACAAATTGAGCAAAACACCGGCAGCTCGTTAGTCCAGGATATTGGCTCGGCGTTATCCAACAAGCCACCTGCTTCTGAAGCGGAAATTCAGCTTATTCAGTCACGACGGGTATTGGGCAAAACGGTAGCCGATCTCAATCTGGATATTTCCGTCACCAAAGATTCATTTCCTCTTTTTGGTGCCGGCTGGGACCGTCTGATGGGCCGCCAGAATGAAACGGTCAATATGACGACTTTCACCTTGCCAACGTCAATGAATGAACAGACCTTCACGTTGAGCGTACTGAACGACAAAAGTTATCAACTGGTGAGTGACGGCGGTTTTAGCGCGCGTGGTCAGGTTGGGCAGTTACTGAACCATGACGGTGTAACGATGATGGTTGAGGCGATTCATGCCAGTCCGGGTAGCGAATTTACCGTCAGTAAGTTCTCTACGCTTGGCACGATCAACAATCTGCAAAATAACCTGATGGTGACGGAAACAGGTAAAGATACCGGGGTGCTGAGTTTGACTTTCACGGGGGAAGATCGTGAACAAATCCGCCAGATCCTCGACAGTATTACCCGCAACTATCTGCAACAAAACGTGGAGCGTAAATCTGAAGAGGCCGCTAAAAGCCTGGCGTTTCTGGCAAAACAATTACCGGAGGTGCGCAACCGTCTGGACGTTGCCGAAAACAAGCTGAATGCATTTCGTCAGGATAAAGACTCCGTCGATTTACCTCTGGAGGCCAAAGCGGTGCTGGACTCGATGGTTAATATTGATGCTCAGTTAAATGAACTGACCTTTAAAGAAGCTGAAATCTCCAAACTGTTCACCAAAGCGCACCCGGCGTACCGCACGTTGCTGGAAAAACGCCAGGCGCTGGAAGATGAAAAAAACAAGCTGAACGGGCGTGTGACGGCGATGCCGAAAACGCAGCAGGAAATTGTCCGCCTGACGCGTGACGTGGAGTCCGGCCAGCAGGTCTATATGCAACTGCTGAATAAACAGCAGGAGCTGAAGATCACGGAAGCCAGTACGGTTGGCGATGTGCGCATTGTCGATCCCGCCATTGCCCAGCCCGGTGTCCTGAAACCGAAAACGGCGCTGATTATTCTCGGCAGTATCCTTCTTGGCTTGATGCTTTCAGTGGTTGGCGTGCTGCTGCGGTCGCTGTTCAATCGCGGTATTGAAAGCCCGCAGGTGCTTGAAGAGCACGGCATCAGCGTGTATGCCAGCATTCCCCTGTCAGAATGGCAAAAAGCCCGTGATAACGTGCAGACCATTAAAGGCGTTAAGCGCTATAAGCAGAGCCAGTTGTTGGCGGTGGGTAATCCGACTGACCTGGCAATAGAAGCGGTGCGCAGCCTGCGTACCAGCCTGCACTTCGCCATGATGCAATCACGTAATAATGTGCTGATGCTGACCGGGGTCAGCCCGTCGATCGGCAAAACGTTTGTCTGTGCCAACCTGGCTGCGGTTATCAGTCAGACCGACAAGCGCGTGCTGCTAATCGACTGTGATATGCGTAAAGGCTATACCCATGAGCTGCTCGGGACCAATAACGTCAACGGTCTGTCTGAGATCCTTAGCGGCAAGGGGGACATTCTCTCCTGCGCAAAACCGACTTCAATTGCACATTTTGACCTGGTCCCTCGCGGGCAGGTTCCCCCTAATCCTTCAGAACTGCTGATGAGCGAACGCTTTGGCGAGCTGATGACCTGGGCCAGTGCGAACTATGACCTGGTGCTGATCGATACGCCGCCAATACTGGCCGTGACCGATGCGGCTATCGTTGGTCGTCACGTCGGAACCACGCTGATGGTGGCGCGTTACGCGGTCAACACGCTGAAAGAGGTGGAAACCAGTCTGAGTCGTTTCGGGCAAAACGGAATTCAGGTGAAAGGGGTGATCCTCAACTCCATTTTCCGGCGCGCCAGCGGGTATCAGGATTACGGTTACTACGAATACGAATACACGTCGGATTCGAAATAGATAACTAACAGCAACGCATATCGAATGTAGGCCTGATAAGCGTAGCGCCATCTGGCAACTTTATCTGGGACAAAAAAATGACGACAGACAACCCGCTAATTTCTATTTATATGCCCACCTGGAACCGCCAGCAGTTGGCTATCCGGGCGATTAAATCGGTGCTGCGCCAGGACTATAGCCACTGGGAAATGATCATTGTCGATGATTGCTCTGCCGAGTATGAGCAACTGCAACAGTTTGTTGAGGCGTTAAACGATCCACGCGTGAGCTATACGCATAACGAGATGAACTCCGGCGCGTGCGCGGTACGCAATCAGGCCATCATGCAGGCCAGTGGGCAGTACATTACGGGGATTGATGATGACGATGAGTGGACGCCGAATCGCCTGAGCTCATTCCTTCAGTCTCGTCATCAACTGGTAACGCATGCTTTTCTATACGCTGATGATTATGTCTGTGAAGGTGAGGTTTATTCACAGCCAGCCAGTCTGCCGCTGTATCCAAAATCGATGTACTCACGCCGCCGATTTTATAAACGCAATATCATTGGTAATCAGGTCTTTAGCTGGGCCTGGCGTTTCAAAGCATGCCTGTTTGATACGACGTTAAAAGCCGCGCAGGATTATGACATTTTTCTGCGCATGGTGGTGGCCTACGGTAAACCCTGGAAGGTAAAAGAGGCGACGCAGATCCTGCATGTGAATCACGGCGAGATGCGCATTACTTCATCCCCACATAAGTTCTCCGGTTACTTCCAGTTCTATCGCAAGCACAAAGGTAAATTTGACCGGGCGAGTAAAAAATATCAGCTGTTTACCCTTTATCAGATCCGTAACAAGCGGATGAACTGGCGCACATTGCTGACGTTGCTTTCCATCCGTAACGGTAAGCGTCTGGCTGACGGTCTGCGAGGACGTTAAGTATGCTGGGTCAACATGTGAGAGCAAAGGTAATGCCATGAATATTCTGCAATTTAATGTTCGACTTGCCGAAGGCGGGGCGGCAGGGGTAGCGCTGGATTTACACCTGCGCGCGCTGGAAAAAGGATGGGCGTCGCGGTTTGTATACGGTTATGGCAAAGGAGGCAAGAGAAGCGCCAGTCACGGGAATTATCCGCACGTGATTAAACATGCGCCGCGTTTGACGTCGGCGGCGAATATTGCGCTGTTTCGCCTCGCAAACCGCGATCTGTTTGGCAACCTCGACAGTATGTATCGCACAATCATCCGCACCGCGGGCCCGCTGGTTCTGCATTTCCATGTGCTGCATAGTTACTGGCTGAACCTCGAAGAGGTAGTGGCGTTTTGCCAAAAGGTGAAGACACATAAGCCCGATATCACCTTTGTGTGGACGTTGCACGATCACTGGAGTGTTACCGGACGTTGCGCCTTTACCGATGGCTGCGAAGGCTGGAAAACGGGCTGCCAGAAATGCCCAACGTTAAGCAACTATCCCCCGGTTAACGTTGATAAAGCACATCAGCAACTTCCCGGAAAACGTCAAATGTTTCGCACGATGCTGGCGCTTGGCTGCCAGTTTATCTCGCCCAGTCAACATGTGGCGGAAGCATTTAACAGCCTGTACGGTGCCGGGTGTTGTCACATCATCAATAACGGTATCGATGTGGCGACGGAAGCGATTCTTGCTGACTTGCCGGTTCAGCATGAGCCACCGGGCAGACCGAAAATTGCCGTGGTGGCCCACGATTTGCGCTATGACGGCAAAACCAGCCAGCAACTGGTTCAGGCGCTTATCGCGCTCGGTGACAAAATAGAGCTGCATACCTTCGGTAAGTTTTCCCCGTTTGCCGGAGCAAACGTCATCAACCATGGGTTTGAAAGTGACAAACGAACCTTGCTGGGGTCGCTAAATCAGATGGATGGGCTGGTGTTCAGTTCGCGGGTTGATAACTATCCGCTAATCTTGTGCGAAGCGCTTTCTATCGGTGTACCGGTTATCGCCACGCACAGTGAGGCGGCACAGGAAGTGCTGGCAAAATCAGGCGGCAAAACATTCAGTGAAGCGGATGTTCTGCATCTGGTACAACTGAAAAAATCAGAAATTGCACAGGCGGTATTTGACACCACGCTGGCTACCTTTAGCCAGCAGAGCCGGACAGCATACAGCGGACAACAGATGCTGGAGGAATATGTCTCGTACTATCAGGGTCTGTAGCTATCTGGTGTTGCCGCTGCTGTATCTGCTGGTTAACGTCAAGCTTGCGCAACTGGGTGAAAGTTTCCCTGTCACCGTTGTCACTTTTTTACCGCTGTTGCTACTGCTGTTTGTCGACCGTATCAATATTAAAAAGCTGTTGATTGCGTTGGGAGTGGGTGGGGGGCTGACGGTGTTTAACTACCTGTTTGGCCAATCGCTGGATGCCAGCAAGTATGTAACATCCGCCATGTTGTTTATCTATACCGTGATCATTATTGGCATGGTGTGGAGCATTCGCTTCAAAACCATTTCGCCACATAACTATCCTAAGATTTTGCGTTTATTCTGGCTGGTGGTGGGGTTAGTGGTCGGTCTGGCGGCCGTTGAAATGACACAGATCATTCTCAGCGGTGGTAGCAGTATAATGGAAGCTATTTCGAAATATCTTATTTACAGCAATAGCTATGTGCTGAACTTTATTAAATTTGGTGGAAAACGTACCACTGCACTCTATTTTGAACCTGCATTTTTCGCTCTGGCGTTAATCTCAATTTGGCTCAGCATCAAACAGTTTGGTATCAAAACGCCCAGGACCGATGCTATGATTCTGACAGGGGTGATATTGTCAGGATCGTTTTCAGGGGTAATGACATTTATTTTGTTTTACCTGCTGGAGTGGGCATTTCAGTATCTGAATAAGGATGCGATAAAAAAGAAGTTACCCTTGGCGATTATCTCACTGAGTGTGTTTATGGTGGGCGTGATATTTGCCTTCCCCTACATCGCGACGCGTCTTGGTGATTTAGGTACTGAAGGCTCTTCATCTTATTATCGCATAGTAGGACCGTTGGTCATGGTTGGATATTCATTACTGAATGTCGACGGTGTAGTGAGATTTGGCTCACTTTATGAATATGTTGCATCATTCGGAATCTTTAACGGTGCAGATGTAGGTAAAACGATAGACAATGGTTTGTATCTGTTAATTATCTATTTTTCGTGGTTCGCCGTAATATTATCCCTGTGGTACATGGGGAAAGTAACGAAAATGATGATGAATGCGTTTGGTGATAATCAGAATTATCGGGTGCAGCTTTATCTTTTTACACCGTTGTCGTTGTTTTTCACCGGTTCAGTATTTAGTCCGGAATACGCATTTTTAATCGTATGTCCGTTTATTTTGCGCAAGGCGCTGAATATCGCGAGGTAATTTACATGCTGCTGAGTATTATCACCGTCGCTTTTCGCAATCTGGACGGGATCGTCAAAACCCATGCGTCACTGGTGCATCTTGCGCAGGTGAGCGATATCAGTTTTGAGTGGATTGTTATCGATGGGGGGTCTACAGACGGTACGCCGGCGTTCCTGGAGAATCTCAATGGAGAGCACCAGTTACGTTTTGTCAGCGAGCCTGATAACGGTCTCTACGATGCAATGAACAAAGGTATCGCTATGGCGCGCGGGCGTTTTGCACTCTTTCTCAACTCTGGCGATATTCTGCATGCCGATTCTGCACATTTTATCCGCCAGTTAAAAACGCAAAGTGATAAATCGATGGTGATTGGCGATGCTTTGCTGGATTTTGGTAATGGTAAAAAAATGACGCGCCGGGCTAAACCGGGTTGGTATATCTACCACAGTTTGCCAGCCAGTCATCAGGCAATATTTTTTCCGCTGACGGGACTGCAAACCTGGCATTATGATTTGCAATATAAAATATCATCGGATTATGCGCTGGCAGCAAAATTATACAAGTCCGGGTTCGCTTTTAAAAAACTGACTGGTTTAGTGTCGGAGTTTTCCATGGGTGGCATATCGACTACGAATAATCTGGAATTGTGTCGGGATGCCAAAAGAGTCCAACGTCAAATATTGCGTATGCCCGGCTTTTTGGCTGAATTTTCTGAATACATACGTCTGCGTACAACCGCTAAGACAAAACACTTATATGGTAAAACGTAAGGTCACACTATGCAGGACTTAAACGGCTTCGCGGTGCCGAAAGGTTTTCGCGGCGGCGGTGCAATTAAAGTGCAATTATGGTGGGCGGTACAAGCAACATTATTTCACTGGTCACCACAAGTGATGTACCGCTGGCGTGCTTTTTTATTAAGGATATTTGGCGCAAAAATAGGAAAAAACGTAGTTATTCGGCCTTCAGTAAAAATTACTTATCCGTGGAAATTGACACTGGGGGATTACGCCTGGGTGGGGGATGACACGGTTTTATATACGCTGGGTAATATTACGATTGGGGCTCATACGGTTATTTCGCAGAAAAGCTATTTATGCACCGGAAGTCATGATTATGCCAGCCAACACTTTGATATTAGCGCCACGCCAATTGTGATTGGCGAGAAATGCTGGCTGGCGACAGATGTTTTTGTCGCGCCTGGCGTGACGATTGGCGACGGCACCGTCGTGGGTGCACGCAGCAGCGTTTTTAAATCGTTGCCGGCCAATGCCATATGTCGGGGTAACCCCGCAGTAGTTACGCGTAAACGCGTCGAGAACGTTACTCCCTGAAGGGAAATTTTAAGAGGTAATAACATGTCAAAAGTCGCTCTCATTACTGGCGTAACCGGGCAGGATGGTTCTTACCTGGCAGAGTTTCTGCTGGAAAAAGGTTATGAAGTTCATGGTATTAAGCGCCGGGCCTCGTCATTTAATACCGAACGGGTAGACCATATTTACCAGGAACCACATGCGGGTAATCCCAAATTCCATCTGCATTATGGCGATTTGACGGACTCCTCTAATCTGACCCGCATTTTGCAAGAGGTTCAGCCGGATGAAGTCTATAACCTGGGTGCAATGAGCCACGTGGCGGTGTCGTTTGATTCACCAGAATATACTGCTGATGTTGATGGGATCGGCACGCTGCGTCTGCTGGAAGCGATTCGCTTCCTGGGTCTGGAAAAGAAAACCCGTTTCTATCAGGCCTCCACCTCTGAACTGTACGGTCTGGTTCAGGAGATCCCACAGAAAGAAACGACGCCGTTCTATCCGCGATCGCCCTATGCCGTCGCCAAACTGTATGCCTACTGGATCACCGTCAATTACCGCGAATCTTATGGCATGTATGCCTGTAACGGCATTCTGTTTAACCATGAATCTCCGCGTCGTGGCGAAACCTTCGTCACACGCAAAATTACCCGTGCAATTGCCAACATCGCCCAGGGCCTGGAGTCCTGTCTGTACCTCGGCAATATGGATTCGTTGCGTGACTGGGGACATGCCAAAGACTACGTCAGGATGCAGTGGATGATGCTGCAGCAGGAGCAGCCGGAAGATTTCGTGATCGCCACTGGCGTGCAGTATTCCGTCCGTCAGTTTGTGGAAATGGCCGCTGCCCAACTCGGTATTAAGTTGCGCTTTGAAGGTGAGGGCGTGAATGAAAAAGGCATTGTGGTTTCGGTGACTGGGCATGATGCGCCAGGGGTGAAACCGGGGGATGTGATGATCGCCGTCGACCCGCGCTATTTCCGTCCTGCAGAGGTTGAAACGCTGTTGGGCGATCCGACAAAGGCACACGAAAAACTGGGCTGGAAACCAGAGATCACACTGCGCCAGATGGTTTCTGAAATGGTTGCTCACGATCTGGAAGCAGCGAAGAAACATTCACTGCTGAAGTCCCATGGTTACGATGTTGTTATTGCACTGGAGAGCTAATGATGATGCAGAAGAAACGTGTTTATATTGCGGGACATCGGGGCATGGTGGGCTCTGCTATTTACCGACAACTCGCACAACGTGAAGATGTAGAGTTAATCATCCGTAACCGTGAGCAGCTCAATTTATTAGACACAACGGCAGTTAATGATTTCTTTACCAGTGAACATATTGACCAGGTTTATCTTGCCGCGGCAAAAGTTGGCGGGATTATGGCTAATAATAATTATCCATCTGATTTCATTTATGAAAACATGATGATGGAAAGTAATATCCTTCATGCGGCTCATAATTCAAATGTCGAGAAGCTATTATTTTTAGGCTCATCATGTATTTATCCTAAGTTTGCGCAGCAACCAATCAAAGAGAGCGAGTTGTTGCAGGGATCGCTGGAGCCGACAAATGAGCCCTATGCCATCGCTAAAATTGCAGGGATAAAACTGTGTGAGTCCTATAACCGGCAGCATCGCCGGGATTACCGTTCCGTGATGCCGACGAACCTGTATGGGCCTAACGACAATTTCCATAAAGATAATTCCCATGTGATTCCTGCGTTATTGCGTCGTTTTCATGAAGCCACCCAACGGGATGACAAGTATGTTGAAGTTTGGGGCAGTGGAAAACCCATGCGTGAATTTTTGCATGTTGATGATATGGCGGCAGCAAGCATCCATGTTATGGAGTTAGACAATGAGGTTTGGCAGGAAAATACAGAGCCAATGCTTTCTCATGTCAATGTAGGCACGGGGGAAGATTGCACTATTCGCGAACTATCCAACGCCATTGCAAAAGTTGTTGGTTTTCGCGGTGATATTATTTTTGATGCTTCTAAACCTGATGGGACACCACGAAAACTGCTTGATGTCAGTCGCCTGAGAAGACTCGGCTGGCATCATGAAATAGGACTTGAACAGGGGTTGGTTAATACTTATCGCTGGTTCCTTGATAATCAGCAGCGGTATCGGGGTGAGTAATGTTTCTCAATAATGAAGACTTCGCTAATGCGGTGCGCACGACGCCGCTGATCTCTCTGGACTTTATCATTGAGAATGAGTTTGGGGAGTTTTTAGTTGGGAAAAGAACTAACAGGCCTGCTCAAGGATATTGGTTTGTGCCCGGCGGTAGAGTATTAAAAGATGAAACGCTGGAACAAGCATTTATGCGTTTGACGGAAGAAGAATTAGGCCAGCAGTTTCCCATAACACACGGTCAGTTTTTTGGTGTCTGGCAGCACTTTTATGAGGATAATTTTTCTGGTTCTTCATTTACAACGCATTATGTGGTGCTGGGTTTTCGACTGAAGATTAATACCAGTACATCAATGTTGCCGTCAAAACAGCATGATACCTGGCGTTGGGCTAAAACAGATGAGCTGATTGCCGATGGGAATGTGCATAAGAATACGCAGGCATATTTCAACCCAGCGACGAAAGATCGGGTGCCCGGGATATGAGAATTCTGGTTTATGGCATCAATTACTCGCCCGAATTGACCGGAATTGGTAAATACACGGGAGAGATGGTGGAGTGGATGGCGAGCCAGGGGCATGAGGTTCGGGTGGTTACGGCGCCTCCTTATTATCCACAGTGGCAAGTCGGCGAACCTTATTCTTCCTGGCGCTATCGTCGGGAAGTTGGTGTCACCACTGTCTGGCGCTGTCCATTATATGTACCAACTCAACCTTCAACGTTAAAGCGGCTGCTACATTTGGGCAGTTTTGCCCTGAGCAGTTTTTTTCCCCTATTGGCTCAGTATCGGTGGAAGCCTGAATACATTATCGGCGTGGTACCCACGCTATTCTGTACACCAGGGATGCGTTTGCTGGCAAAACTGTCTGGCTCTCGTACCGTGCTGCATGTTCAGGATTATGAAGTTGATGCGATGTTGGGGCTGGGATTGGCGGCAACCGGAAATTCCACAATGATTGCGCGCATAGCCAAAGCATTTGAGCGTAGCAGTTTGTTGAATGTGGATAATGTTTCCACGATCTCCCGCTCTATGATGCAAAAAGCGCAGGGGAAAGGCGTTGCTGCAGAAAAAATTATCTTTTTCCCGAACTGGTCCGAAGTGGAAAGATTTAGCAAGGTGGATAGTGCTGATATAGCGCAAATTCGTCAGCGATTTGATTTGCCAACCGATAAAAAAATTATTCTTTATTCCGGCAATATTGGTGAGAAACAAGGCGTTGAAAATATCGTTGAGGCTGCAAGCCAGACTCAGGATAAACCATGGATATACGTTATTGTGGGTCAGGGAGGGGGAAAATCCAGGATGGAACAAATGGTCAAGGAACGAGCCCTAACGAATGTTAAGTTCTACCCCCTGCAACCATACGAAATGTTGCCAGCGTTATTAAGGTTGGCAGATTGCCATTTAGTCATCCAAAGACGTGGCGCTGCAGATGCGGTTCTTCCTTCGAAGTTAACGAATATATTGGCGGTCGGGGGAAATGCCGTGATTACAGCAGAGATACACACCGAACTGGGGCAGCTTTGTCAGAAACATCCCGGTATTGCGATCTGTATTGAGCCAGAATCAGTTGAGATGCTTGTGGCCGGTATTACGGAGGCAATCACTATGCCTGAATACAATATGATTGCACGTTCATATGCAGAGTCTGCACTTGAAAAAGATAATGTCTTAAATCAATTTATTAATCATTTGAAGGGTTGACTTATGAGTCAGAATAACATTCATCCGGTAATTATTGCCGGTGGTTCCGGTAGCCGTCTGTGGCCATTATCCAGAACATTATATCCAAAGCAGTTCTTGTGTCTGGATGGGCAAAATACAATGTTGCAATCGACAATTTGTCGTCTTGATGGACTGGATTGTTCACCACCGCTGGTAATATGTAATGAAAAGCATCGATTTATTGTTGCTGAACAATTGCAAGAAATCGATCAGCTAACGGGGAATATTATTCTTGAGCCACAAGCCCGGAATACCGCACCAGCAATCGCACTGGCAGCAATCGCAGCATGTAACAATAATTCCGATCATAACCCGTTGTTGCTGGTCCTGGCAGCTGATCATATTATCGAAGAAAATAAATACTTCCACGATGCAGTGACCTCAGCCATTCCGTTAGCCGAAAATGGCAAGCTGGTAACATTTGGTATCGTCCCGGATACACCGGAAACAGGGTACGGTTATATTCGACGCGGTGAAGTCAGTAGTACCCAGATTCAAGTTGATTCTGTTGCTTTCAATGTTGATGCTTTTGTGGAAAAACCTGACCTTGAAACAGCCGAAAAATATATCTCTGCTGGTGAATATTACTGGAATAGCGGTATGTTTTTATTCCAGGCCCGACGCTATCTTGAAGAGCTTGAAAAATATCGCCCGGATATTCTACAGGCCTGCTTGGTAGCGATGGATAACGCTGAACTGGACAATGATTTTATCCGTGTCAGTCGGGACGATTTCCAGGCTTGCCCAGAGGAATCGATCGACTATGCTGTAATGGAGAAAACCACGGATGCTGTAGTCCTGCCGATGAACGTTGGCTGGAGCGATGTGGGTTCATGGTCATCACTTTGGGAAATCAGCGATCGTAACCACGAGGGCAATGTTTATCATGGCGATGTCATTGACCATAATACAGAGAACAGTTATGTCTACGCCGAGTCGGGATTGGTAGCAACCGTCGGCGTAAAAGATCTTATCGTCGTCCAGACTAAAGATGCAGTATTAATCGCAAATAAAACGGATGTACAAGATGTAAAAAAAATCGTTGCACAAATTCAGGCGGATGGTCGCTCGGAACATCATATTCATCGTGAAGTTTTTAGACCCTGGGGAAAATATGATTCTATTGATGAAGGTGAACGTTATCAGGTTAAAAGGATAACCGTGAAACCCGGTCAGGGCTTTGCATTACGTATGCACCATCATCGCGCTGAACACTGGATTATTGTTGCGGGAACGGCAAAGGTCACGATCTGTGATGAGGTCCAATTATTAAGTGAAAATCAATCAGTGTATATTCCTCAGGGCACTATTCATTGTCTTGAAAACCCAGGAAAGGTTCCGCTGGAGATGATTGAAGTCCGCTCTGGAGTCTACCTTGAAGAAGATGATATTGTAAGATTTGGCACACATCATGAGCATATATAGAAATCTATTATTCTTTTCTGTTAACTGACTCTCTGCGAACCTTTATGAAATAAAATAACAGAGACTGGACTTTGTTATTTATTTAGGCAATCAGGCCTGGGCTAACTATTGCCTGAAGAAGGAGATAACATGAGCCAAATAATCCGCGTTACCACTTGTGATATTTGTTACGGGTCAGTTGGTGATGTCCGCCTGAACGTGCGAACGCGCACTCTCCTGGCATTGCTGAATCAGTAATGCTGGTATTTCCCTTGCCCGATAAGGGCAAGTGGCGACTAACAGGAACCACGATGACACATCTAAAAAAGCGCGAACGAGCCAAAACCAATGCGTCGTTAATATCGATGGTGCAACGCTTTTCAGATATCACCATCATGTTTAGTGGATTATGGATAGTCTGCGAACTGAGCGGTTTGCCTTTCCTGTATATGCACCTGCTGGTGGCGTTAATCACGCTGGTCGTTTTTCAGATGCTGGGCGGGATAACGGATTTTTACCGCTCCTGGCGCGGAGTGAAAATTTCAACTGAGTTGGTGCTGCTGCTGCAAAACTGGACGCTGAGTCTGATTTTTTGCGCGGGTCTGATTGCCTTTAATAACGATTTTGATAACCGGTTTGCTCTCTGGCTGGCATGGTATCTGCTGTCAAGTATTGGCCTGGTGCTGTGCCGTGCGTTTATTCGCTACGGGGCGGGATGGTTGCGAAATCGTGGTTATAACACACGTCGGGTAGCGGTAGCAGGGGATCTTCCTGCCGGACAGGTGCTGCTGGACAGCTTTCGCCATGAGCCGTGGTTGGGGTTTGAGGTCGCGGGTGTTTATCACGACCCCATACCGGGGAAAAACGCCCGGGATTGGGCGGGAAATCTGCAGCAACTGGTGGATGATGCCAAAGCTTCACGCATTCATAACGTCTATATCGCTATGTCGATGAGCGATGGGGCGCGGGTAAAAAAACTGGTACGCGAACTGGCTGATACCACCTGTTCAGTGCTCCTGATTCCTGATGTTTTTACCTTCAACATTCTGCATTCACGGATTGAAGAAATGAATGGCGTTCCGGTGGTGCCGCTGTATGACACGCCGCTCTCGGGGATTAATCGTCTGCTGAAGCGCGCGGAGGATATCGTCCTTGCATCGTTAATCCTGCTGCTAATTTCTCCTGTGCTATGCGCCATTGCGCTGATGGTGAAGCTGACCTCAAAGGGGCCGGTAATTTTTCGTCAGACCCGCTATGGCATGGACGGGAAGCCGATCAAAGTCTGGAAATTTCGCTCCATGAAAGTGATGGAGAACGACGCGGTGGTTACCCAGGCCACACAAAACGATCCGCGAGTGACCCGCGTGGGTAACTTCCTGCGGCGGACGTCTCTGGATGAATTACCACAGTTTATAAATGTGCTGACAGGAGGGATGTCTATTGTCGGGCCGCGTCCACATGCGGTGGCGCATAACGAACAGTATCGTCAGTTGATAGAAGGGTACATGTTGCGCCATAAGGTGAAGCCAGGCATTACCGGTTGGGCGCAAATCAACGGCTGGCGTGGTGAAACCGATACGCTGGAAAAAATGGAAAAACGGGTAGAGTTTGACCTCGAATACATTCGTGAATGGAGCGTGTGGTTCGATATCAAAATCGTTTTTCTGACGGTGTTTAAAGGCTTCGTCAATAAAGCGGCATATTAATATGAGCTTACGAGAAAAAACCCTCAACGGTGCTAAATGGTCAGCCATTGCTACGGTAATCATCATCGGTCTGGGGCTCATTCAGATGACGGTTCTGGCGCGGATTATTGATAATCATCAGTTCGGGTTATTAACCGTGTCGCTGGTGATTATTGCGCTGGCCGATACGCTGTCTGATTTTGGCATCGCCAACTCGATTATTCAGCGCAAAGAGATAGGTTATCTTGAACTAACCACCTTGTACTGGTTAAACGTTGGGCTGGGGATAGTCGTATGTATTGCTATGTTTGCGCTCAGCGAAACCATTGCCGATGCGCTTAATAACCCTGAGCTGGTGCCACTGATTAAAACCTTAGCGCTGGCGTTTGTGGTGATCCCGCATGGGCAGCAGTTCCGTGCGCTGATGCAAAAAGAACTGGCCTTCAACAAAATTGGCCTGATTGAAACCAGTTCAGTACTGGCCGGTTTTACTTTTACTGTGGTTAGCGCGCATTTTTGGCCGATCGCCATGACGGCCACTGTTGGATATCTGGTGAACAGTACGCTACGTACGCTGCTGTTTGGCTATTTTGGCCGCAAAATATATCGACCAGGGCTGTGTTTTTCACTTTCATCCGTGTCGCAAAATCTGCGCTTTGGGGCGTGGCTGACGGCGGACAGCATTATCAATTATGTGAACACCAACCTTTCGACGCTGGTGCTGGCCAGAACCCTGGGGGCTGGCGTGGCGGGAGGCTTCAATCTTGCCTGGAACGTGGCAGTTGTACCGCCAATCAAACTGAATCCGATAATTACCCGAGTACTGTTTCCTGCGTTTGCCAAAATTCAGGACGATACCGAAAAACTACGCGTCAATTTTTACAAGCTGCTATCTGTTGTTGGCATTATCAATTTCCCGGCCCTACTGGGACTGATGGTGGTATCAAATAACGTCGTACCGCTGGTGTTTGGTGAAAAGTGGAACAGTATTGTTCCGGTGCTGCAATTGCTGTGCATTGTGGGTCTGCTGCGCTCAGTCGGTAATCCAATAGGCTCTCTGCTGATGGCCAAAGCACGGGTCGATATCAGCTTCAAATTCAATATATTCAAAACCTTTTTGTTTATCCCCGCGATCCTGGTTGGCGGAAATATGGCGGGAGTGATTGGCGTCACGCTGGGTTTTTTACTGGTACAGGTCATAAACACCATCCTGAGCTATTTCGTGATGATCAAACCGGTACTGGGACCGAGCTATCGGCAGTACATGCTCAGCCTGTGGCTACCGTTCTATCTTTCTTTACCCACGCTGGTGGTGAGCTACGCACTGGGAATGACATTGCAAAATAAATTGCCGTTAAGTGCGTTGCTGAGCCTACAGATAACCGCTGGCGCGCTGGCGTTTGTCGTGATGATTGTGCTGTCGCGTGATCCGCTGGTGGTAGAAATCAAACGCCAGTTCTGCCGTGGTGAAAAAATGAAAGCCTTGTTCCGCGCAGGGTGAATTGCGTTTGTTGTCGTCCGGGGACGGGAAAACCGTCATCCGCACTGATTTTAAGAGGTCATGATGAAATTACTGATTTTGGGCAACCACACCTGCGGTAATCGCGGGGACAGCGCTATTTTACGTGGTTTGCTGGATGCCATTCATACGCTCCAGCCTGAGACGGAAGTGGATGTGATGAGCCGCTACCCGGTGAGTTCCTCCTGGTTACTAAACCGACCGGTGATGGGTGATCCTCTGTATTCACAGATGAAGCAGCATAACAATGCTGCAGGCGTCATGGGCCGTGTAAAGAAAGTGCTGCGTCGTCGCTATCAGCATCAGGTGTTGCTCTCGCGCGTCACCGATTCCGGAAATCTGCGCAATATCGCTATCGCTCAGGGGTTTACTGACTTTGTCCGTCTGTTGTCGCGTTATGACGCCATTATCCAGGTCGGCGGATCGTTTTTTGTCGATCTGTATGGCGTGCCGCAGTTTGAACATGCCTTGTGTTCGTTTATGGCTAAAAAACCGCTGTACATGATTGGTCATAGCGTAGGGCCATTTCAGGATGAACAGTTCAATCAGTTGGCGAACTACGTTTTTGGGCACTGCAAGGCGCTAATTTTACGCGAATCGGTCAGTCTGGAACTGATGAAACGCAGTGACATAACGACAGAGAAAGTCGAGTCGGGGGTGGATACCGCCTGGCTGGTAGACAACCATCACGATGACTTTGACCCGGGTTATGCCGTACAGCACTGGCTACAAGCGGCTGCAAAGCAGAAGACTGTCGCCATTACATTACGTGAACTGGCGCCGTTTGATAAGCGTCTTGGAACCACACAACAGGCCTATGAGCAAGCCTTTGCCGGCGTGGTTAATCGGATCCTTGATGAAGGTTACCAGGTGATGGCGCTCTCAACCTGTACCGGTATTGATAGTTACAACAAAGATGATCGCATGGTTGCACTGAACCTGCGTCAGTACGTTAACGATCCGGCCCGTTATCACGTGGTAATGGATGAACTAAACGATCTCGAAATGGGAAAAATATTGGGCGCATGTGACCTGACGGTGGGCACACGCCTGCACTCTGCCATCATCTCGATGAACTTTATGACGCCGGCGATAGCCATTAATTATGAGCACAAATCGGCGGGAATTATGCAGCAACTGGGGTTAGCGGAAATGGCGGTTGATATCCGCCATCTGCTGGATGGTAGCCTTGAGGGCAGGGTTGCCGATACCCTGGGACGGTTGGCTGAACTTAACGTCAGGGTGGCGGAGGCTGTTAAGCGTGAACGTGAACACGGTATGCATATGGTGCAATCGGTACTAACGCGTATTGAGGAGGGGAAATGAAAGTCAGTTTTTTCCTGCTTAAATTTCCGCTGTCCTCTGAAACCTTTGTGCTGAATCAGATCACCGCGTTTATTGATATGGGGCACGATGTTGAAATTATCGCGTTATATCAGGGCGATCTTGATAACACCCATGCTTCCTATGTGGACTACTGTCTGGGTGATAAAACGCGATGGTTATTGAAAGAGCCGACTGGCAGGTTGGCGAAGCTGAAATATCGCACCACGACGATTTTACAAGGCATTACCCGGACAGCGACCTGGAAAGCGCTCAACGTTCCACGCTATGGCGATGAGGCGCGTAATCTGATTCTAGCGTCCATCTGTGCGCTAACCCCACGAGCATTCCTGGCCGATGTCTTTATTGCGCACTTTGGACCCGCTGGCGTAACGGCGGCCAAACTACGTGAACTCGGCGTGATTCGCGGCAAAATAGCCACTGTCTTCCATGGTATTGATGTTTCACACCGGGACATCCTTGCCCGCTATACCCCTGAATATCAGAAGCTGTTTCAGCGCGGTGATTTGATGTTACCCATCAGCAATCTCTGGGCCGGACGTTTGCGGAATATGGGATGCCCACCGCATAAAATTGCGGTATCGCGTATGGGGATTGATATGACGCGTTTTACACCTCGTGAGGTGAAAGCGCCGGGTACGCCGCTAGAAATTCTCTCCGTTGCACGGTTAACCGAGAAAAAAGGGCTGCATGTCGCTATCGAAGCGTGCCGCCAGTTGAAGGAGCGGGGTATCTCATTTCGTTATCGCATTCTGGGAATTGGCCCTTGGGAGCGTCGGTTACGTACGCTTATCGAGCAATATCAACTGGATGACGTGATTGAAATGTCAGGATTTAAACCCAGTCATCAGGTTAAAGAGATGCTTGAACAGGCGGATGTCTTCCTGTTGCCTTCTGTCACGGGAATTGATGGTGACATGGAAGGGATCCCGGTGGCGTTGATGGAGGCCATGGCCGTAGGGATACCGGTCGTCTCTACCGTTCACAGTGGGATCCCTGAGCTGGTGGAATCTGGAAGGTCCGGCTGGCTGGCACCGGAGAATGATGCTCAGGCCCTGGCGGAGCGATTAGCGACGGTCAGTGTGCTCGACAGTGAGCAAGTGAAGCCGGTGGTGGCGTGCGCCCGCGAAAAAATAGCCGCTGAATTTAACCAGCTTGCGATCAACAAACAGTTAGCCAGTCTGCTGAAAACGATGTAAATCGAGGTTGTATGCCAGAGAAAAAACTCTCCCGACGTACTTTTCTGACGGCAGGTTCTGCGCTTGTCGTACTGCATTCTCCCGTCGCCCGGGCGCTTGAATCATCGGGCAGCGTCAACATTCAGGATTACAATCCACAGGATTGGGTGGCTTCTTTCCGGCAGGCATTTATAGACGCGCAAACCGTTGTCGTACCTGCTGGTCTGGAGTGCAGGAATATCAATACCGCAATCGTGATCCCACCAGGTAAAATGTTGCATCTGCAAGGCGGGGTCAGTAGCAGCAGTCGTGGGCGATTTATTCTGCAGGATGGCTGTCGCGTGACAGGGGAGCAGGGGGGGCGCTTGCGAAATATTACCCTTGATGTTAGGGGATCCGACTGTGTGATAAAAGGCATAGCCATGAGCGGTTTCGCCCCCGTGGCGCAAATTTATATCGGGGGGAAAACGCAGCGAGCGATGCGCAACCTCACCATTGATGACATTACTGTCACTGATGCGAATTACGGGATCCTGCGTCAGGGGTTTCATAACCAGATGGATGGGGTACGGATAACCAACAGTCGTTTTAGTGATTTACAGGGGGACGCCATCGAGTGGAATGTCGCGATAAACGACAGTGACATCGTGATTTCAGACCATGTTATAGAACGCATCAATTGTACGAACGGAAATGTTAACTGGGGTATCGGTATTGGGCTGGCAGGTAGTACGTACGACAACACCTATCCAGACGAACTGGCGGTGAAAAGATTTGTGGTTGCCAATATAACGGGCTCGGATTGTCGGCAGTTAGTCCATGTCGAGAACGGCAAACATTTTATCATTCGTAATATTACCGCACAAAATATCACCCCGGATTTCAGCAAGAAAGCAGGTATCGACAATGCTACAGTCGCTATTTATGGATGTGATAATTTCGTTATCGATAATATCAATATGAAAAATAGCGCAGGGATGCTGATTGGTTACGGTGTGATCAAAGGACGATATTTGTCCATCCCACAAAACTTTAAGTTAAATAATATTCAACTGGATAACACACAACTCGATTATAAATTACGTGGTATTCAGATTTCCTCTGGTAATGCAACTTCATTTGTGGCCATTACTAACGTTGAGATGAAGCGCGCGACGCTGGAGCTGCACAACAAACCTCAACATCTTTTCTTGCGAAATATCAATGTGATGCAGCAATCCACCATAGGGCCGGCGCTTAAGATGCACTTTGATCTGCGCAAAGATGTCCGCGGTCAGTTTATGGCCAAACAGGGTACATTGCTCTCGCTGGCCAATGTTCATGCAGTTAATGAAGCAGGACAAAGCTCGGTTGATATTGACGGCGTAAACCACCAGGTCGTGAATGTCGCGGCGGTGAATTTTCGACTACCGGGCCGGTAATTTTACGACCATTCCTGGCTAAAAACCTACCCGGCTAAGATTATGATTACTGCATTCTGCCGATAAGCGGCGTAACATGCGTCCTAACTGAGCAATGTAATTCATACTGGCTAAAACAAGCTAAAAAGCTATAATTCAGCAACTATTGAATAGGTGAATGACTTAATGATTAATTTGAAAGCAGTTATTCCGGTAGCGGGCCTCGGGATGCACATGTTGCCTGCCACAAAGGCCATCCCAAAAGAGATGCTACCAATCGTTGATAAGCCGATGATTCAATACATTGTCGACGAGATTGTAGCTGCAGGTATCAAAGAAATCGTTCTGGTAACACATGCGTCTAAGAACGCGGTTGAGAACCACTTCGACACCTCTTATGAACTTGAATCACTGCTTGAACAGCGTGTTAAACGCCAGTTACTGGCCGAAGTGCAGTCCATCTGCCCTCCAGGTGTGACTATCATGAACGTTCGTCAGGCACAATTGCTTGGTCTGGGTCACTCGATTCTTTGCGCGCGCCCGATAATCGGAGACAACCCTTTCGTGGTGGTGTTACCTGACGTCATTCTTGACACGGCGAGCGCGGATCCGCTGCGTTACAACCTGGCCGCAATGGTGGCCCGCTTTAATGAGACCGGGCGTAGCCAGGTGCTGGCAAAACGTATGGCTGGCGATCTTTCCGAGTATTCCGTTATTCAGACCAAAGAGCCTTTAGACAACGAAGGTAAGGTCAGTCGCATCGTTGAATTCATTGAAAAACCCGACCAGCCGCAAACCCTTGATTCGGACCTGATGGCCGTAGGGCGTTATGTGCTTTCTGCTGATATTTGGGCGGAAATTGAGCGCACGCAGCCTGGTGCGTGGGGGCGTATTCAGCTTACGGATGCTATCGCTGAGCTGGCGAAAAAACAGTCTGTTGATGCCATGTTGATGACCGGCGATAGCTACGACTGTGGTAAGAAAATGGGCTACATGCAGGCATTTGTGAAGTACGGACTGCGCAACCTGAAAGAAGGGCCGAAGTTCAGGGATCAAATTTTAAAACTGCTGAGCTAGTGCTATTGCTACCCTCGTTGCCTACGATTTGAACCGAGTATCGTAGCAGTATATGTAAAGAGTCATGATTTGTCTGATACCCGCAGAATGCTGCTATAAATGTTTTTTTTTAAATTTCAATTACTAAAAAAGGTAGATCGGTAAGAAATTACCGGTCCGCCGTAGGACATTTTTCTTGTCTACACAGTGAATAAATAAGAGAATATTCGGTTGAGATATTCCTTAATTCGTTGAGGGTTATCAGCAATTTGTTTGCCCAACATAAAATGAGCAGTGTCCTGGTAGCTGTAGAGCCAGTGCGGTAGCGTGCCCATTTTTCATTGAGCGACGATGAAACTCTTCTGTTGGTTTAGTATAACGCATTGATATTTAAGGACCTAAGATGTTACTTCCTGTGATAATGGCCGGTGGTACCGGTAGTCGTTTATGGCCGATGTCGCGCGAGCTCTACCCAAAACAGTTTCTTCGTTTGTATGGACAGCGTTCAATGCTGCAAGAAACTGTGCTTCGTCTGGATGATGTCGATGCACGGGAACCGGTAGTCATTTGCAATCAGGAACACAGATTTCTTGTTGCTGAGCAACTAAGACAAATTAATAAGCTCTCTCATAATATCATTCTTGAACCCGTTGGCCGCAATACTGCGCCAGCAATAGCGCTGGCAGCATTAAGTGCAATAGAGAATGGCGATGACCCAATTCTTCTGGTATTAGCCGCAGATCACATCATTAACAATAAACCGGCATTTCACCAGGCGGTAAAGTCAGCATTTAAATTTGCCATGCAGGGGCGCCTTGTCACATTTGGGATTGTACCAACCGGTGCAGAAACGGGTTATGGCTATATTCACCGCGGTAAGGAAGAGGTTCTTGGTGAGAATATCGCTTACCAGGTTAGCCGTTTCGTGGAAAAACCGAACAAAGAAACCGCGGAAGGTTATTTAGCTTCTGGTGAATATTACTGGAACAGCGGAATGTTCATGTTCCGGGCCAAGAAATATCTTGAAGAACTGGAAAAATTCAGACCCGATATTCTTGAGTCCTGCAAGGCGGCAATCCGCGGTTGCAAAGATAGCGATGAGTTTATCAAGATCGATCGCGATCTGTTTATCGCTTGTCCGGATGAATCCGTTGACTACGCGGTCATGGAGAAGACGACAGACGCTGTCGTCGTTGGGCTTGATGCAGACTGGAGTGACGTGGGTTCCTGGTCGGCACTATGGGAAGTGAGTCCTAAAGATAAAAAAGGTAATGTCCTGACGGGTGATACCTTCATGCACAACGCAAATAACTGCTATATCAACACTGATGAAAAATTGGTCGCAGCTATCGGTGTCGATAATCTGGTGATCATCAATACAAAAGATGCTGTACTGGTCGTTGATAAAGATCAGGTGCAGGATGTTAAGAAAGTTGTTGAGTATCTTAAAGCTAATCATCGCAGTGAATATAAGCGTCACCGGGAAATATACCGTCCGTGGGGGCGATGCGATGTGGTGGTACAGACCGAGCGTTTTAATGTAAATCGAATCACCGTTAAACCGGGTGCAGCGTTTTCGATGCAGATGCATCATCACCGGACCGAACACTGGGTTGTGCTGTCTGGCACGGGTGAAGTAACGATTAAAGATCAAAAATTCCTGCTGACTGAAAACCAATCAACCTTTATTCCCATCGGAGCACAACATCGACTGGAAAACCCAGGCAAGATTCCATTGGAACTGCTTGAGATCCAATCTGGCTCCTATTTAGGGGATGACGACATTATTCGTATTAAAGACCAGTATGGTCGTTGCTAATTTTGAAGGTATAAAGATCTATGTCTAAGCTGACTTGTTTTAAAGCCTATGATATTCGTGGAAAATTAGGCGAAGAATTAAATGAAGATATTGCGTATCGCATTGGTCGCGCATACGGTGAATTCCTCAAGCCTAAAACAATCGTGGTGGGCGGTGACGTACGCTTAACCAGTGAGAGCCTGAAACTGGCATTAGCGAATGGCCTAATGGATGCGGGTACCGATATCCTCGATATTGGTTTAAGCGGGACAGAAGAGATCTATTTTGCAACCTTCCATCTTGGTGTAGATGGCGGCATCGAAGTTACCGCCAGTCATAATCCGATGGATTATAACGGAATGAAACTGGTTCGCGAAAATGCGAAACCTATCAGTGGTGATACAGGACTACGCGATGTACAGCGTTTAGCCGAAGAAAATAATTTCGCGCCTGTTGATGCCCAACTGCGCGGAAGCTACAAGAAGATTTCTATTCTTGACGCTTATGTCGATCACTTAATGGGCTACATTGATTTCGCGAACTTCACTCGTCCAATGAAGCTTGTGGTTAACTCTGGCAATGGTGCCGCAGGCCACGTCATTGACGCGATTGAAAAACGTTTCGTTGCTGCTAGTGTCCCCGTTTCATTTATTAAAGTTCATCACCAGCCGGATGGCACTTTCCCTAATGGGATCCCTAATCCTCTGTTACCAGAATGTCGCAAAGACACTGCCGATGCTGTTAAAGAACATGGCGCAGATTTAGGGATCGCTTTTGACGGCGATTTTGACCGTTGCTTCCTGTTTGATGGGGAAGGGCAGTTTATCGAAGGCTATTACATTGTAGGTCTGTTAGCCGAAGCATTCTTACAAAAAGAACCGGGCGCGAAGATCATTCATGACCCGCGACTGACCTGGAATACCATCGATATTGTGACAAAAGCTGGCGGCATTCCTGTGATGTCTAAAACGGGTCACGCCTTCATCAAAGAGCGTATGCGTAAGGAAGATGCGATCTACGGCGGAGAGATGAGTGCACATCACTACTTCCGCGATTTTGCATATTGCGATAGTGGGATGATTCCGTGGCTTCTGGTCGCAGAGTTGATTGCCAAAAGCAACTTATCGCTTGAGACACTAGTGAGCGAGCGTATGAATGCATATCCTTGTAGCGGTGAAATTAACTATAAGGTCAACAATGCAAGTGTAATGATTGAGGCAATAGAGCAGCAATACGCGCTGATGGCGGAGCAAATCGATAAGGTAGATGGGTTGAGTATGGAGTTTTCTGACTGGCGATTTAATATCCGTACATCGAATACAGAACCATTATTGCGTTTGAATGTTGAAACAAAATCTAATACTGAAAAAGTTAAACTAAAAGTTTCTGATTTAGAAGTCTTCATCAAGTAAAGGTGAAACAGTGAAGGTTATAGAGTTAATATGGGAATATCGGGGGTTTATTCTCGGTAACATTAAAAGAGAATTTCAGTCAAAGTATAGAAACTCCTTGCTTGGGGTAACCTGGAGTGTATTAAATCCACTATCAATGATAGTGGTGTATACAGTTATATTTTCTCAAGTTATGCGGGCGAAATTACCCGGCGTTGATTCACAATATGCTTATAGTATCTATATATGTGCAGGTATTTTGACATGGGGATTGTTCTCAGATCTTGTGCTTAGATCTCAAAATATGTTTTTGGATAACGCCAATCTTATAAAGAAAATTAATTTCCCCAAATTATGCTTGCCTGTTACTGTAATTGGTAGTGCATTAGTCAATTTCTTTATCATATTTTCTTTATTTACGATATTTTTAATTGTAACTAATGATTTTCCTGGGTTTGCCTATTTGGCTCTTATTCCAGTATTAATTGTTATGATAATACTTGCTATGGGAATAGGTATTATTACTGGCGTTTTAAATGTATTTTTTCGCGATGTTGGGCAGTTTTTTGGCATTGTTTTGCAGTTCTGGTTTTGGCTGACGCCAATTATATATCCAGCAACAATTTTGCCTGCAAGTATTCATCCCCTAATGAAAATAAATCCTATGGCTAGCGTGATTGAGGCATGTCAAAAGATTTTGGTGAGTGGAGTTTTCCCAAGTTGGCTTGGATTAATCTACCCACTTAGTCTTGGTATCATACTTTGTTTCATCGGTTTGCATTTGTTTAGAAAACATATTGGTGAAATGGTGGATGAATTATAATGGGTAGCATTACTGTTAAACAATTATATAAAGAATACAAAAGTTACCCAAATAAATGGGGGCGATTAATTGAGTGGTGTGGGTTTACCAAGAAAAAGAGGCACAAAACCAAGTCTGTCCTTAATGATATTAACTTTACAATCGAAGCCGGCGAGTCAGTAGGAATCATTGGCGTAAATGGTGCCGGTAAAAGTACCTTACTAAAGTTAATCACTGGTACTACACAACCTAGCAGTGGTGAAATAAAAGTAAATGGACGCATAGCAGCACTACTAGAGCTAGGTATTGGGTTCCATCCGGATTTTTCAGGTCGCCAGAATGTGTATATGGCTGGTCAACTGCTGGGCTATTCCACTGAAGATATTGATAGTTTATTCCCTGAGATTGAAGCATTTGCAGAGATTGGAGAATATATTGATCAACCACTGAGGATGTATTCTTCTGGGATGCAAGCCCGTCTTGCATTCTCGGTAGCCACAGCGACAAAACCGGATATACTTATTGTCGATGAAGCTCTATCAGTGGGCGATGTGTATTTTCAGGCGAAATGTTATTCGAGGATTGCGGAGTACAAAAAACAGGGTATGACTCTGTTACTTGTTTCCCATGCTGTAATGGACATCTCCAAGCAATGTGACAGAGCTATCTTTTTAAAAGCAGGCAAAGTTTATGCTGATGGTCCTTCCAGAGAAGTCGTTAATCTATATATGGATGACTTGTTTGGTAAAAAGAAAGAGAATATTGCAAGTAATCAAGATAATGAAAGCAATGTAATTAAAATCAATCAAGATTCAGAAGACCTCTATCATACACGCCCTGGATATCTGAAAGAAGAGCATCGCTGGGGACAAGGTGGTGCAAAAATCATCGATTACCTGACGGTAAGCGGTGGTGCAGAATATCCAACTGTAATCAATACTAATGATAAATTAGATGTTTATGTGAAAGTGCTTTTTGAAGACGATTTTGAGCATGTTACTCCGGGGATTTTAATCAAAAGTCTTGAAGGTGTATTTATCTATGGCAGTAATTCATACCTTTCCACAAAAGGGAAAATATTACCAACTGGGAAGTCTGGTCATATTGTAGTTTATAAATTCAGTATGAACTTATGCTTAAATGAAGGTACCTACCTACTCTCGTTAGGACTTTCGTCTGGGGATCCGACAAAAACAACGGATCCTATCGATAGAAGATACGATTCTATATTATTAAAAGTTACAAACCGTGTCCATATGTGGGGATTGGTTGATATGCAGGCTGATTTTGAGCAAATCGAGGAATTTATTTAATGACATATAAAAAACAATCAATTTCAGAGCTGGTAGAGCAATTACCAGAGGTTTATCAGCCAATTTTTAAGCATCCTGAATTTAATGCGCAAGCATCGCGAACTCGTGCCTGCTTCGATAGATTAGAAACTATAATATCGTTTTATGACTATATTTCCAAGGATAAAGGGCGCCCTTTAAAAGTACTCGATTTAGGCTGTGCGCAAGGATTCTTTAGTCTGAACTTAGCTGCTCGAGGAGCTAGTGTTACAGCTGTAGATTACAGCCAGCCAAATATTAATGTCTGCAATAAATTAGCGGATGAGAACAATGGTCTTAATATTGAGTTCTTGCTAGGTAGCATCGAAACAATTATCCGGGAAAGAGTTAAAGAGCAAGAATACGATCTTGTCCTTGGGTTAAGCGTATTCCATCATTTAGTCTATGAGCATGGAGCTGATTATGTTTTTGGACTTTTTGAGGAGTTATCCAGTAAGGTTGAAACTGGCATTTTCGAGTTTGCGTTAAATTCCGAACCATTGTATTGGGCAGACGCTCAACCAGAAGAACCTCGTCAACTGATTGAGAGTTATACCTTTAACCATAATTTATCGATGCATGGTACACATTTATCGGTAGTAGAGCGTCCTTTATATTTCGCCAGTAATAAATACTGGAGCGTTGGTGGAAACTACGGCGTTATTGAGCACGCAATGCGTAGATCACACCAGTTGGATAATTATTATCACGGGGACAAACGGCGTTACTATTTCTCAGATAATAAAATTATCAAGATTTTCCTAAAAGACGCTACCAATTGTAATTTTAATGAGTTAAAGAATGAGTCAGTTTTCCTGGAAAGAAAAATCGAAGGGTTTCGTTCTTCAGATTTGCTCTGCTATGGTAGCAATGAGAGTGAGTCATGGTTAGTTAGAACTTCAACACCAGGTCGTCTGTTATTAGATATTATTATGGCTGGTGATGAATACGATGATGAGAAGATTGTTGCAGATATTCTTGAACAGATAAGTCTTCTTGAGGAACATGGTTTATATCATAACGATCTTCGTCCCTGGAATATTTTATTGGGGGATGATGGGAAGGTTCATGTAATCGATTATGGTTCTATCTCTACTCGAATTTCTGATGGTGATGATCTCTATGGACAAATACTGTCATTCTTTGCCCTTATTAAAGAAATAGCACATCATAGCATTCGGGAACAAGGGAGTCAGCGGCCACAGTTTATATCTCCTCATGATTTCCCAGAAAAATATAAAAAATGGATAGCAAAGGTGTGGCTTCTGCCGAGTCATCAATGGAATTTTAAGAATATATATGCAGCCTTCCTTGATGAGAGTGAGGCTAATGAAGATATCCCTGTCTCTGCCATTCTGGAAAGCTATATGTCATCAGCACTAAACCATATGAATTGGCAAATTAAGCTTATCCAGAATAGAATTGATACTTGTGACACTAACTCATCTATTCATAATCATGAACTGGATGTGAAACTTTCAGCTAAAATCGATAATCTTTGTGAGAAAATTGATGATACTAATAATAGTATCGCTGGAATAATAGATAAGAACCATATTGAAAACCAATTACGCAACGAGCTTAATTTAGTCTATGCTAGTACCTCCTGGAAAATAACTTATCCTGTGAGATTGCTATCAAAATTAGTAAGAAAATTGTTACGGTTCCGTGGGTGATTTCAGGAGAAAATCATGTTGCAAAAGATAGGTAAAAACATAATTTCTGCTGCGCGAATCTTTTTCGAAAATCGTCCACTGCTGAAGCAGCGTGTTGTGCGTTTTTTGAATCGCTATCCAAAATTAAAAAGTAGAATCAAAAGAGGGATGCAAGAAAGCTACAATAATACCTCCTCATTAGATTTATTTGTAAATGGTTCCGTATCTGAAGATAACTGTAAAATAATAGAGCAAGAAGGTTCTTTATCTATTAAGAAAAAAGGTATCCATGAAGATAAGAAATCAGTACTTGAATCATGGTTTTACTAATCAATGGCTGTGGAAATAATGAAAAAAATACTTGCGCTTAACTTCTTCCCGGCATTCGTTCCGATCTCTAATGGTGGTGAGTCCAAACTTTATAATTTTTATAAAGCATTGAGCAAGTATCATCATGTAACATTGCTAACCTCTACTCATCCGGGAGTCAAAGAAGAAAAAATATATCATACGGCGACATTCGTTGAGCGGCGAATCCCGAAGGATAAATATTTTGATCAATGCTGGCAAAATTTAGAAAGCTATACTTCGGATGGCCATGGTGATCTATCTGCTCCTGCTATTGCCGCTAGTGCACAGTACCCAACAACTATGTTGGCAGCATATCTTAGTGAATATGAATCTGCCGATATAATAATTCATGATTTCCCATTCACCGTCGATTTTGACATTTTTCTGGGTATAGATTGTAAGCCAAGAATTTATAATTCGCATAATTGCGAGACTGAATTATATCAGACTCTTCATCCATCAGAAAAATCGCAACCTATAGTTGACCTGGTTTCTAAAGCTGAAAAAAAATTACTGAATAACGCTGACCTGATACTTTATTGCGGTGAAAGTGATTATGAATCATTTAAAAAGATCGCGCCTCAAAAAGAATCTGTAATGTTTTATTCTCCGAATGGTATGGTCGATAACCATCGAGCAATACCCCGGAGAGCAACAAAAGTTAAGCATTCAGCCGTTTTTGTTGGTAGCGCCCATTTACCGAATGTAAACGCTGCAATCTATCTTGCTAAAGAAATCGCTCCTAAATGTCCTAATATTATTTTCGATATTATTGGTAATTGTTTACCAGTAGGTGAGTATGTAAAAAATGTTGTTAGACATGGCCGCGTTACTGACGAAGAGAAAGTTCGGTTATTTGAAAACGCGAGCATTGCATTGAATCCCATGGAGTCAGGTAGCGGTTCTAATATTAAAGCACTAGACTACTTCGCCTATGCTTTACCTATCTTGTCTACTCCTTTTGGCATGCGCGGATTTAATACTGAGTCTGGCAAGAATGTGATTGAAGGAGCGATGGAAGATTTCCCTGATCTTTTGAAGCAACATCTTTCAGATAGTGATTTTGCAAACACAGTTGAAATAGGTCTTGCAGGGAAATTATTTGCTAGCGAAAATTATACGTGGGACGTTATCGTTGCAAATATCCTGCCTGAGCTAGATAAGCTTGAGAAACAATCAAGTAATTACACATTAGTTCTTAATGACTACAATTCATTTTCAAGCGTCGGTGGTGGAGGAACTCGGACCAGAGGGATCTATCAAGCCGTTAATGATATATCCTCTGTTGTTTTCATTTGCTTCTCGGACGATGAGAAGTTGTCTGTGGAAAAGTATAATGAAAAAACATATGTAATTTGCGTCCCTAAATCACCAGAACATCGTAAGCAAGTTGATGAATTAAATGCACAATTCCATGTGTCCTGCGATGATATAATTGCAAGTGTGCATTGTGCTAAGAATGATTTATTAGTAGCTGTTTATAATATCTTGAAACTATCTGCACGATTTATAATTATCGAGCATCCATATATGGCACCGGTGCCGATTACTTATCGTGATCGTTTTATCTATTCATCGCATAATGATGAAACAATCCTTAAAAAATCACTACTGGAATGGCACCCTAAAAAGAACTATCTGATTGATATAGTTACATCTGTTGAGAGGAATGCGGTTGAATGTTCGGCGGCAACGATTGCTGTATCGGATGGTGATGCTTATAGTCTTTTAGTTGGTAAAAAGACAGCGGGTCCCATGATCGTTGTCCGTAATGGAGCACAGCTACCGTCCCCAATTACTAATGATATTCGTCAGCAGGTGACACAGAGAATTGCAAAGAAATCCGCAGTATTTCTTGGATCCGCGCATATGCCAAATGTGGATGCTGCCAATTTTTTATTAAAAAATATAGCACCTAAATGCCCAGATGTTCAGTTTAATATAGTTGGGTCAGTTTGCAATTCTATCAACGTCAATCCGGGTAAAAATGTTATCCTGTGGGGGGTCGTAGATGAAGAAGTCAAATCCGCTATTCTTCAAAACTGTCTTTTTGCAGTGAACCCAGTGACTTCAGGTAGTGGATCTAATATTAAGTTGGCTGACTTTTTCGCAAATGGTCTGTTTGTCGTAAGCTCAAAATTTGGTTTACGTGGCTATCCGAGCCATCTTCACAAACATATCGCACCGACGGAACCTGAAACATTTTCAGATGTGATAAATGCTTTATCTATTTCAGATGGTGTTTTCACTGATGAAATGAGAGCAGAGCGTAAAGATATATTCCGTGCTGAACTTTCTATGGTGGGAATCGCGAAGAAATTCGTGGATTTATTGTTAAGCATGGAAAAACCAAAACGTAAGGTACTGTTTGTTACATATCGCTATACTCATCCTGAATTAGGTGGGGCAGAGTCAAATTTGAAGCGCTTTTTGAAAGCACTTGGTGACACACAAGAATTCGAAATTGATGTCGTGACTACAGAGGTCAGTCGAACAACTAATCATGCACGTTTCATGGAACGTTACGAATTTGATGCCGAGATTGGTGCACCAATTGAAATGTCTAATCTCCGTTTTGCTCGCTTTCCTGTTGATGATAGTCCGAGTTCAGCATTAAGTAATGCAACGAGTTTAGCATGGCGTGTGCAGCCTGTATTTGAGAAGGCTATTGTTCAACAAACCGATAAATTATCATTAGATGGGCTCGCATGGGGATGGGCTGATTTAGAGGGTGAAGTTTCTAGCCACTATCGCTGGAGCTACTCTTCTTGTGCAGTCAATGTGGCAAAAGCAAGTAAAGTAAAACTGATAGGGTATATCCCCGAAAAATCATTAATTACATTGCAGTCTCCTGATGGGGGTATTTACCTTAGTCAGGAGATCGAGCATAACTTTACGCTTGAATTGGAAGTTGATGCGGGTATATTCGAGATCTTTACATCTAGCCGATTTATGGGGGGGCAAGATCCTCGACCATTAGGTTTTATGCTTACTGAGTTACTTATTGACAGTGCACCACTCGATCTGACACGACCAACTCTGGCAAGTTCTCAAAGTATCTCGCCAGACAAAGTGTTTGATGTTCTGTCTACGGCTGCAGAGAAAACACGTTTTCCATTAGGTGTCAACCTGACTGATATCAGAGGTCCGCACTCTTCGTCGATGGAACATTATATTGCTACTAACATTGGTAAGTACGATTTGGTAGTAACGCACAACATTGTTTTCAAACCAGCGGTATTTGCTCTTGACCTGGCGAAACAGCATAATGTGCCTTCATTATTGATACCGCACGCGCATCTGGATGATGACTATTACCATTTCCCAGATTTAATTCATGCTGCACGAAATGCAACAAAAGTCCTCGCTGTACCTAAAGCTGCGAATGCATTCTATGTTGAGAAAGGGTGCTGCTCTGAATATCTTCCGGCCGGTGCCGATACTGATGAAGAGTTCCTGGAGAGCGATCGCCATGAGTTTGAAAGCGTGTACGGCAGTGATGATGAATTCGTTCTGGTCCTGGGGCGTAAATCCGGAGCTAAGGGTTATCGTTCAGTAATCCAGGCTGTTGAATCTATTAACCAGTCTGGTAAAAAACTTCAATTAGTAATGATTGGTCCAGATGATGACGGATTGGTGATCACATCCCCACACGTTTCTTATTTGGGGAGGCAGCCGCGTTCAGTGGTGCGTGGCGCATTGATGTCTTGCTTGGCTCTGGTAAATATGAGTTCAAGCGAAAGCTTTGGTATAGTGTTGCTCGAAGCCTGGCTGGCCAGAAAGCCGGTGATAGTCAATAAATCTTGTGTGGCTTTTCATGATATGGCTGTTGATCAAGAAAATGCCCTGATGGTGGGTCACGAAGAGCTACAGGATGCTTTGGTGCGCTTAAGAAACGAGCCAGCTTTGTGCGAACGCTTGGGGAGTAATGGTTTTGAAACAGTTCAAAAATTTAGCTGGCAGGTGGTTGAAAACGACTTTGTGAATATTTGTCGTAAAGTAGTTCGATAAGACTTCTCTTTATATTGTCACATTGTCACTAATTATTAATATGAGATTGATAGATTATTATGAATATAGCGATTGTTACTGGTATTACGGGTCAGGATGGTGCTTATCTGGCAGAACTGCTGCTTGGTAAAGGGTATAAAGTATACGGAACATACCGACGTACCAGCTCTGTCAATTTCTGGCGTATTGAAGAGTTGGGCATTGCACAGCACCCAAACTTGACTTTGGTTGAATACGATCTGACTGACCTGTCTGCTAGTATCCGCTTGCTGCAGCAAACTGAAGCTACTGAGGTATATAACTTAGCTGCGCAGAGCTTCGTCGGTGTATCTTTCGAACAACCGATTACTACAGCAGAAATTACCGGTCTCGGCCCTGTAAATCTTCTGGAAGCTATTCGTATCGTTAATCCTAAAATTCGCTTTTATCAGGCATCGACGTCAGAAATGTTTGGTCTGGTGCAGGCTGTTCCGCAGAAAGAGAATACTCCGTTCTATCCGCGCAGCCCATATGGCGTAGCTAAACTGTATGCTCACTGGATGACCGTGAACTACCGTGAGAGCTATAATATTTTTGCATCAAGCGGAATCCTGTTTAACCACGAATCACCATTACGTGGTCAGGAATTTGTAACGCGTAAAATCACTGATTCTGTTGCAAAAATTAAGCTTGGTAAACTTGACGTTCTTGAACTCGGCAATATGGACGCTAAGCGTGACTGGGGTTATGCCAAAGAGTATGTAGAAGGAATGTGGCGTATTCTGCAGGCAGAAAAACCAGATACCTTCGTGCTGGCAACTAACCGTACAGAGACTGTGCGCGACTTCGTCAGCATGGCTTTCAAAGCCGCTGGATATACGCTGCGTTTTGAGGGTAAAGATGAACAAGAAGTGGGTATTGATACCGCAACTGGAAAAACGTTGGTCCGTGTAAATCCGAAATTCTTCCGTCCTGCTGAAGTTGACTTGCTGATTGGTAACCCCGCTCGTGCCAAAGAAATTCTGGGTTGGGAGCCAAAAACTTCGCTGGAGCAGTTGTGCCAGTTGATGGTTGAGGCTGATTTACGTCGTAACCAGCAAGGATTTTCTTTCTGATGTTCGGCGCCGGCAAACATGCCCTGGTAACAGGGATTAATGGATTTACCGGCCGCTATGTGGCAGCGGAATTATCCGCTGCCGGATATCGGGTATTTGGTATTGGCGCAATGCCTTTTGATGGACCTGATTATTATCAGGTTGATCTAATGGACACTGCGAAGTTGCAGGATATTGTTGAGCTTATACAACCAAACGTTGTTATTCATTTGGCCGCTATCGCTTACGTCGGGCATGGTGATGCCGATGCTTTCTACAATGTTAATTTGCTTGGTACGCGTAATTTATTGCAGGCTTTGAGTGCGTGTAGTTCAACCCTTGATGGTGTGCTTCTCGCCAGTAGTGCTAACATTTATGGAAATGGTACCGCCGGGCAACTGAGTGAATCTGCGGCAGCAAATCCAGCGAACGATTATGCCGTTAGCAAGTTGGCCATGGAGTATATGTCTCGATTGTGGATGGATAAACTACCCGTATTCATTACGAGGCCATTTAACTATACAGGTGTTGGTCAGGCGGAAAACTTCCTTCTGCCAAAGATAGTTAAACACTTTAAATCAAAATCACCGACGATCGAGTTAGGTAACATTGATGTTTGGCGTGATTTTACAGATGTTCGTGCACTAAGCCATGCTTATGTCAAGTTATTACAGGCGAAACCAATTGGCGAAGTTATTAACATCTGCTCTGGCCGCACATATTCACTGAGAAAAGTCATTGAACTTTGTGAAAAAATAACCGGACACCATCTGACCATCCAGATTAATCCTGAATTTGTCCGCGCAAATGAAGTTAAGACACTTAGTGGGGATCCATCTAAACTACAATCATTTATTCCAGATTGGAATGTCCCACCACTCGAAGATACCCTGCGCTGGATGTTGGAAAACGAGTAATGAAAGTCATATTTGGAACTGATGCAATAAAATACCCATTAACAGGTATCGGTCGCTATGCATTTGAGTTGGCTAAATGTTTATCTGATGCTCCAGAAATATCCGAATTGCTTTTTTTAAATGGGCATCGACTTACTCAGCAAATGCCCGTGGCTAAAGAAAATAGCTCTTCAACAGAGGGGCTTAAAAGTTTAATAAAAAAGAGTCGACTGGCTTCGGAAGTATATAGGCTCACAGCTCCGTGGTTGAAGACTAATGTCTTGAGAAATCATAAGGATGCGATTTATCATGGGCCGAATTTTTATCTGCCACCGAAGGTAGAGCGCTGTGTTGTCACGTTTCATGATCTTTCTGTTTTTACTTTGCCGCAATGCCATCCTCCTGAGAGAGTTAGGTATATGCGTAAAGAGCTTTTACAAACGGTAAAGCGAGCATCAGTATTTATTACAGACTCTGATTTCACCAGATTGGAACTGATTAATTATTTTAATATTTCTGAAAGTAGGGTATTTACTGCAAAGTTAGCATGTAGTGATGAATTCAAGCCCCGCCGTGAAGAAGATATAACTTCTGTTCTCGGAAAATACGAACTTACCTTTAAAAAATATTCCCTATTTACTGGCTCGATTGAGCCGAGAAAGAATATTGCGACATTGCTTGATGCCTACGAACGTCTGCCACTATCACTGAGAAAGCAGACTCCTCTTGTTATTAGCGGGTTCAAAGGCTGGAACAGTGATACTTTACATCGTCGATTTGAACAAGGTAAACGAGAAGGGTGGCTGCGCTACCTGGGATTTACACCGTCAAGCGATTTACCTGCACTCTATGCAGGTGCTGTTAGTTTTTTATTTCCATCAGTCTATGAGGGATTTGGGCTACCAGTATTGGAGGCAATGGCATCTGGGACTCCGGTTGTTTGTTCAAACAGCTCTTCACTTCCTGAGGTTGCAGGTAGCAGTGCTTTAATGTGTGATGCTATGGATGTTGAGACACTTACGTCTTTAATTATGAAGAGTCTTACTGATACGGAATGGCAGGATAGTGCCACTAAAAGTGGATTATCACATGTTAACCAATTTTCATGGAAACGATGTGCAACTGAAACGGTTGCTGCATATAAACAGGTGAAGTAAGATTAATGTTGAAAGTACTGCATTTTTATAAGACATACTATCCAGATACTTTTGGTGGCATCGAGCAAGTTATCTACCAGCTAAGTGAGTCTGGAGCTGAATATGATGTTGAATCAACCGTACTTTCTCTAAGTAAACGCGGGGATATTGATAATCAAAAAATTGGTAAGCAGCGTGTCTTCTACGCAAAAACTAATTTTGAAATAGCCTCAACACCATTCTCTCTATCTTGCATTAAAAAATTTAAAGAATTAGCAAAGCAAGCAGACATCATCCATTACCATTATCCATTTCCCTTTATGGATATGCTGCATTTTTTATGTCGAATCAATAAACCAACAATTGTCAGTTATCATTCTGATATTGTTAAGCAGAAGTTTTTTTCTCGGCTATATTCGCCACTAATGAACCATTTTCTCAAATCAGTTGATTGTATTGTTGCTGCTTCGCCAAACTATGTAAAAACTAGTATTGTATTGCAGAAGTTTGAATCCAAGGTAAAAGTCATACCTTATGGTTTAAATGAGAAATCTTATCCAGGTATTAGTAACGAAAAACTCAAATTTTGGCAAGACAGGTTTGACGGGGGATTTTTCCTGTTCATTGGTGCATTTCGTTACTATAAAGGGTTACACACTCTTCTGGAAGCAGCACACACTACTTCGTTACCCGTAGTTATTGTTGGTGGCGGAGGGATCGAAAGTGATATAAAAGCTAAAGCAGAAGAACTTAATCTTACTAATGTGCATTTTGTTGGCTCATTACCCGATGAAGACAAGGCTGCACTACTAAAGCTATGTACTGCTATTGTTTTTCCTTCACATCTTAGATCGGAAGCCTTTGGGATTACTTTACTTGAAGGTGCTATGTATGGAAAGCCGCTAATCTCATGTGAAATAGGTACAGGTACAAGCTTTATTAATCTTGATGGCTATTCTGGCTTTGTTATTCCACCTAACGACCCCGTGAGATTAAGGCAGGTAATGCAAGAACTATACTCAAGCCCTGAATTAGCTGAACGATATGGCTCAAATGCATATGCCAGATTTAAAGATGTATTTACATCGGAAAAAATGCTAACTGACTATAGCGCTGTCTATAGAGAGCTGTATACCGTTGATAAAAAAAATCATTCATAACTATTCTCATAAAATATTTTAAATTTCTAAGGTTGAATAATGGTCAATAGGTTTAGTTCTCTATTGTTTATTGGATTGTCTATTGTTCTACTTGTTATCGGATTAACAAGTAAGCCAGTACAACTTGGCGATGGACATGAGTATTCACTCATAACAAAAGCATTTTTAAATAATCTATCACCAAATATTACTGCGAATGAGGTTACAGACAGGCTAAATGATATTAAGAGTTTCGAGTCAGAAGGGTATATTCCAGAGTACTTTGAAAAAATTAGAACAGGGTTAGAAAATAGTGAAAATAATGCGGGTGCTGTAGGTATATATAAATCTAAAACTAATGAATACTATGGATACCACTTTTGGTTCTATCCACTATTGACTGCTGTTACTGAAAAAGCAATATCAATATTAGATGTTAATCCTCTTAAATCCTTTCAATTAACGAATGTAATACTTCTAATATGCACTTTATTCGTTTTGATGAATAATGAAAAAAGTAATCCCGTCGCGCAATTACTTTTCTTATCTGGTGGAGTCATATTCTATCTTAAATGGTCGCATCCAGAAGTAATGATATATTCGCTGTTGTTTCTTGCATTTTATTTTTTAATGAAATGCAAACCGTTAACCTCTGCATTTTTTATATCATTAGCGTCAATTCAAGTTGTATCATTATCACTGTTGTTCATCGTTATACCCATTTATCTTACCTTGGTAAGTCATAAAAACATAGTTTCGGTTATATTTGATTTATTAAGGAAGTGGCAAATATGGATTTGTGGACTTATTTCTATAAGTTCAATTATATTTTACTACATAAAGTTTAACCAGTTTAGTTTGATAGGAAGCCAGGCCAGCAGTATTTCAAATATTAACTTTGGACATTTAATTTCATACTACTTTGACTTAGATCAGGGTCTATGGGTTGGAGCCCCATGGTTAGTGATTTTTGTTATTTTCCTATGTTTTCGATTTGATAAAATTATTATTAGAGATTTCTTGTTTAGCCTTTTATTTTCAGTTGTAATTTGTATACCACTGTTAGCAAATAACAATATGAACTCAGGGCAGAATGTCTTTCAACGATATGCCTTGTATTCTGTTGCACCTATTATTGCATGGTCTTGCGCTTACTCTTCTGTAATTTTGAATACAATATACAAGAAAGTAATAATTATACTATTAGCGTTCATGTATATAATATTTAGCAATGGATATGAAACGGATGCGAATTATTTGGCTCATAAACCGTGGACAGCATATCTGCTAGAAAAATATCCTGAAATGTATAACCCAGAACCTCAGATATTTATATTGAGAACATTTCCTTATAATATGTGGTCCGGAAAAGGGCAAGGCTCTTATGCTTATGAAAACCAAGATGGTATAGTCACCAAAATAATATTTAGGGATAAAAATGAGCATGCGCTTAGTGATAGTTGTAAAGCGGGATATAAAGATTTAAGGACTCATCAGCCTATTAATATTGATAAAGCATCTGCACCCAAATACGGATGGCGCTATATTACAGGGGCGATGTATTGCGACGATTTTGCTCCAGCGTACAAAGGTGTTAAATATATTCAAGAAGCATCTAATGTCATCGACTTCAGAAAAAATGGTCTTCCCAATTTTGTGATTGGACTCTCCGGTCTAAGTCATGAAGAAGGTTGGGGGCGTTGGAGTGAAGGAAGTAATGTTAAATTAAATTTAGATCTTAAGTTAAATAAAGAAACTACTTTCTATGCAGAGCTTTTTCCCTTCGGGCCTAATGCAGGTGAGCCTATTGTTTTAACTATAAATAATGAGTCACATGTAATGGAGCCAGTTGAAGGTAAGGGAAATGTATTTTATGCAAAATTTGACTCCATTGACGAAAAACAAAATACAGCTATCACTGTCAATGTTTCGAAACCAACGTCTCCAGCAGAATTAGGTGTCAGTTCTGATAAAAGGAAAATTGGGCTGGGATTGATTCAGTTTTATTGGCAGTAAAGTTAGTTAAATATAATTCTGACAAATCATTAGAGGATAGGATCTAGCAGATCCTATCCTTTTTTTATGCTTACTTTCTTATGAATGAATCGTATGCTTCACTCATTGCCACGATATCAGACTTTGTTGGCGACCACCCAAGAGTTTCATATGTAAGCGTTGTGTCAAGTAAAACATCTTTATCAGCTATACCAAACTGCTCGGGGTACAGTAGGGTTAATCCTATCTTGTCCATTGTAGCTAAAACTGGTTTCAATAGCGTGGCAGGGATAGGCAATAGTATAGACTTAGATTTTGCATGTTTAATCACACCATTGAGTAACTCTTTTGTAGTTGGTGGCGTTGCAGAGCCTAAGTTAAAATTCATGTTTGGACAATTTTTATCAACGGCGAGTTCTGCTGCTAGAGCGCAATCCTCGACACTCACCATTTGATAACGATTATTTCCGTTACCAATCATTGGGACGGGTATTCCATGTTGAATGAGTTTAAATAATTTACCCAGTATACCTAAACGACCCGGATCAGTGATTAAGCGAGGGCGAAATATAGTCGCATCAATAGAGTGTTCACCACGGATGATTTTCCCGGCTAATATTTTGCTGTTACCATTGGGTCAAGAGGATTTTGGGGGAGATTAGGTGGTACAGGATACCGTAAGTCATATCAGTCTAAAATAATACCAACTTATGGCAGCCTGTATTTATAATGCCATCTACTGCAGCTCTGTCCTCAATACGTTCACTTCACTAAACCATTCCTCATGCGATAATTTTGGGAGCGCACCAACAAACTTTATGCCCGCAAGATGGTAAACCACATCATCCTCTCTCAGGCCAATTTCGAATGTATCACTATCTTTTACAGCACAGTGCACAAAATTTATGTTTTGGCCAAGCGCTGTTTTTGATTACTTATGGGCATTGGCATTGACAATTTTTTGATCTTTGCTATGCACGTTAAATTAACTACTTCCTGTAATCCTACGGCTACCAGTAATAACATAGTGCATTATGCACTCCTAGAGATAAAGACAATTCCGATGCAGATAAGAGATAAACCAATGAGTCTCATTGTGTTTATGTCTTCCTTCAGGAAAAAATAGCCAATTGCAGCAGTGATAATAAAACCAACTGATGACAGTGGATAAGCCAGGCTTACCTCTACTTTTCCCAGTACAGTCATCCATAAGCCAATACTAAGTACATAGCACGACATGCCAGCAATAAACCAAGGGTTCAGGATTAATTGAATTGCAAATCCAAAATAGCCAGAAATAGCATCTGGAAACGGTGCTAATGTGAGCATTGTTTTCCGCATTGCAACCTGTGCAAGGGCATTTAGAGATACGCTTGTTAACGCTAGTAATAGAACGATCAAACTCATTTTTCACCACGACTTATAGATAACTTGCTATCATAAAACCAGCGGTAGCTATAAAACCTAAACAAATACTTATCTTGTCTTTTATAGCAAAAATTACCGGATCGTCTGATAGTACCTTCCTATGGCTAAGAAACCATATTCTCATTACCCAAAGAAATACGCATACTGGTTCAAGCAGTAGCCATTCAGGAGCACTGTAATTTATCTGCACCATTGCTTCCTGAGTCAGGAAGAGCAGCATGATTAAAATTGAACAGATCGCGCTACTTATACCAAAGGCTAAAGTTAATGGCCAGTCTTGATGAGTATAACCACGACCACCAATTTTGTTAGTTATTGTTTGATCAGATTTGAGAATCTCAACATGCCGTTTTGCCAGAGCCAGTGAGAAAAATAGCAAGGCTGAGAATGAATTCAGCCATGGAGATAGGGGAAGATCATTCAAAACCGACCCCATGATTATTCTTAATGTAAAAAGAGCGCCGATGATTGAAACATCTAACATTGGAACTCTTTTTAGTTTGAATGAGTAGCAAAGCGTTAATATCACATAAATTAAAATACAGTATGTTAAACCTTTTGATAAATTTATTGATATTATACCGCCGATTAAGAATAGTATCAACGCACCAAGGATTCCTTGAAATGTGGAAATATTTCCAGATGCAAGAGGTCTGTTTCTTTTTGTCTTATGTCTACGATCGGCTTCAAGGTCTGCTAGATCGTTAATAATATAGGTTGCGGAGGCAATTAAGCCGAATGCGACAAATGCCAATATAGTTTTTGCAATAACGTTCGCATCATTTGCGATATGTGCGAGAAAAATTGGGATAAAAATCAATATGTTTTTAGCCCACTGATGTAATCTCAGCTGTTTTATCCATTGTTTGAAAATACTCATCTTGGCATCTTCAAAAGCAAGGCATGGGATTTCACTTTTTATATCTTTCTTAAATTTATTCCCATTTCCTACAAGAATAACACCTTTAGACTCGTTCCAGATTATAATATCAGCTTTATGGTCACCTGCATAAATAAAACCCTGCGGGAATCTATCTTTTAACCATGCTAATTTATTGACTCCTTTCAAATTCAATTGGTTATCTGAGCCTTTTACACCATCAAAGATCCCCAGATACTCATTTATAGAGTCTGCAATTTTTTGGTTAGAGGCTGTAACAAGATGGATTTCTCTTCCTTTGCGTTTTTCTGTTTTTAAATAATCTATTAGATTATGTCTGTAACAGAATGAGTCTGCATTTTGCGTTACAGTTTCTGTAACGAGACGTTTAAAAGATGTTTTTCCATCAAATAAGGCTTTAGTTAAGCCAATTATTTTAATTGGTTTTTTGAATAATATTGACACAATGCCTTCATGCAGTGTGTCAGTTTTAGACAGAGTGCCGTCTAAATCAACAACAAGAGGCACATTTATGTCGATAGCATCAAATGGCTTGGTGGACATTTACATTCCTTGGCTAAGCAGAATCTACATCGATTCTCAATCGAGAAGTATCGAAAACATTATTAACTGATTATTTTATACAAACTTAGTTATATTTTAAAGAAAAAGATAGTCCCTGAGCCAGAGTTTACCCAACAGTGCTTGTTGAGATCAGGTTATGGCTTCGATGCAGGGTTTTGCGATAGTATGTTAGAAATTATGCGAGTAACGCATCTGCTCGTTAGATCACCTGACAGGAGTACATAATGTCTAAGCAACAAATCGGCGTCGTTGGTATGGCTGTGATGGGGCGCAACCTGGCGCTCAACATCGAAAGCCGTGGTTACACCGTGTCCGTTTTCAACCGCTCACGTGAAAAAACGGAAGAGGTTATCGCCGAGAATCCGGGGAAAAAACTGGTTCCTTACTATACGGTAAAAGAGTTTGTTGAATCCCTTGAAACACCTCGTCGTATCCTGTTAATGGTGAAAGCGGGTGCTGGCACTGATGCTGCTATCGACTCCCTGAAACCTTATCTGGATAAAGGTGACATCATCATTGATGGCGGTAATACGTTCTTCCAGGACACTATCCGTCGTAACCGTGAGCTCTCCGCTGAAGGTTTTAACTTCATCGGAACCGGCGTCTCTGGTGGTGAAGAAGGTGCGCTGAAAGGCCCATCCATCATGCCGGGTGGCCAGAAAGAAGCTTATGAACTGGTAGCGCCAATCCTGACTAAAATCGCAGCGGTTGCTGAAGATGGTGAGCCGTGTGTGACGTATATTGGTGCCGACGGTGCAGGCCACTACGTGAAGATGGTGCACAACGGCATTGAATACGGTGACATGCAGCTGATTGCCGAAGCCTATTCATTGTTGAAAGGGGGTCTGAACCTGAGCAACGAAGAACTGGCCAGCACCTTTACCGAGTGGAATAACGGTGAGCTGAGCAGCTATCTGATCGACATCACCAAAGATATCTTCACCAAAAAAGATGAAGATGGTAAATATTTGGTGGATTTCATTCTGGATGAAGCGGCGAACAAAGGTACCGGTAAATGGACCAGCCAAAGCTCTCTGGATCTTGGTGAACCGCTGTCTCTGATCACTGAATCTGTGTTTGCGCGTTACATCTCTTCGCTGAAAGATCAGCGTGTCGCTGCCTCTAAAGTCCTGTCTGGACCTAAAGCTCAGCTTGCGGGTGATAAGGCAGAATTTATTGAGAAAGTACGTCGTGCACTGTACCTCGGTAAGATCGTTTCTTATGCTCAGGGCTTCTCACAGCTGCGTGCTGCCTCCGACGAGCATAACTGGGATCTGAATTACGGCGAGATTGCAAAAATCTTCCGTGCGGGCTGTATTATTCGCGCGCAATTCCTGCAGAAAATCACCGATGCCTACGCTAAAAATCCTGGCATCGCGAACCTGCTGCTCGACCCGTACTTCAAGAACATTGCCGATGAATATCAACAGGCACTGCGTGATGTCGTAGCGTATGCCGTGCAGAATGGTATCCCGGTACCGACATTCTCTGCTGCTGTTGCTTATTACGACAGCTATCGTGCAGAAGTATTGCCCGCTAACCTGATTCAGGCCCAGCGTGATTACTTCGGTGCGCATACCTACAAACGTACTGATAAAGAAGGTGTTTTCCATACCGAATGGATGGAATAAGTCTTCTGATAGTCACTGGCCCGGTTCTCTAACCGGGCTTTTTTTTATCTTAAATCTGATTGATTTACGTTGATTGCTTAATCTTTACTTAATATTTCTGGCGTACCCTGATCAAGAAAATCTGAATTGTTTTAACCTTCGTTGACACAATATTCGACAAAACGTTAAAACATTATTCTCTTATCAGGATGTACGACATCATGATTAAATATTAAGTTAATACTGAGAGCATGAAATGAAAATTACCATTTCTGGTACCGGATATGTTGGCCTGTCAAATGGTCTTCTTATCGCCCAACATCATCAGGTCATTGCTCTGGACATTGTCCCTTCACGTGTCGAGATGCTAAATAATCGGATATCTCCGATAGTCGATAAAGAAATTGAACAGTATCTACAATCAAGCGATATAAATTTCAAAGCCACGCTGGACAAGTACGACGCCTACCAGAATGCAGATTTTGTTATTATTGCAACGCCGACAGATTACGACCCGAAAACAAATTATTTTGATACCTCCAGCGTTGAATCAGTTATCAGAGATGTGATTGCAATAAATCCTGATGCGCTCATGGTGATTAAATCAACGGTGCCTGTTGGTTTTACGCAGACTATGCGACAGAAGTTTAACTCGGATAATATTATCTTTTCTCCTGAGTTCCTGCGCGAAGGAAAGGCACTGTATGATAACTTATACCCATCACGAATTGTCATCGGTGAACGGTCTGCTCGTGCTGAACGTTTTGCTGCCTTGTTACAGGAAGGGGCAATAAAGCAGGATATCCCGGTGCTGTTCACTGATTCTACTGAAGCTGAAGCCATTAAGCTTTTTGCAAATACCTATCTGGCAATGCGTGTTGCCTATTTTAACGAACTTGATAGCTATGCAGAAAGTCTGGGGCTTAATGCACGACAGATCATCGAAGGGGTTTGTCTGGACCCGCGTATTGGTAACCATTACAACAACCCTTCATTCGGTTATGGTGGATATTGTCTGCCAAAAGACACGAAGCAATTACTCGCCAACTATCAATCTGTACCTAATAATATTATTTCAGCCATCGTTGATGCTAACCGCACACGAAAAGATTTTATTGCTGATGCTATTCTTTCGCGTAAACCCAAAGTTGTCGGTATCTATCGCCTGATTATGAAAAGCGGCTCGGATAATTTCAGGGCATCGTCTATTCAGGGCATCATGAAACGCATTAAAGCGAAAGGTATCCCGGTCATAATTTATGAACCGGTAATAGCAGAAGAGAGTTTCTTCCATTCACGGGTTGAGCGTGATCTGGCTAAATTTAAACGTGAGGCCGATGTGATTATCTCTAACCGCATGGCAGAAGAACTGCAGGATGTCGCTGATAAAGTGTATACCCGCGATTTATTCGGTAACGATTAAACGCTCGGCGAAATAATGATACCGGCATCATGCCGGTATCAGTCTATTACTGATGGCGCTTGCGTAAATTCTCAATCACCGTCGTCAGATCGAGATCCTGGTCCTGCAGCAGAACCAGCAGGTGATACATCAGATCCGATGCCTCATTGGTCAACTCGAAACGGTCATGCACGGTCGCGGCCAATGCTGTCTCAACACCTTCTTCTCCAACTTTCTGGGCAATCCGCTTCGTACCGCTGGCGTACAATTTTGCGGTATAGGAGCTGGCGGGATCTGCCGTTTTGCGCTCAGCCAGCAATTGCTCCAGTTGATACAGGAACAGCCATTGGTGGCTGGACTCACCAAAACAGCTGCTGGTGCCTTTGTGACAGGTTGGCCCAATAGGGTTAACCAGCACCAGCAGAGTGTCGTTGTCGCAGTCAGGTGCAATGCTCACGACGTTCAGGAAGTGACCGGATGTTTCTCCTTTGGTCCACAGGCGCTGTTTAGTACGCGAGAAAAAGGTCACTTTCCCGCTTTCGATCGTTTTATCCAGCGCTTCCGGGTTCATATACCCGAGCATCAGTACTTCACCGGAAACCGCATGCTGCACGATGACCGGCATCATCCCATCGGTTTTTTCCCAGTCCAGCTCGCGGCATTGTTGCTTGGTTAACATATCCTGATCTCCACGCCCTGTGTTGCCAGGTACGCTTTTAATTCGCCAATATTGATAATTTGCTTGTGGAAGACCGAGGCGGCAAGCGCGCCATCGACATCCGCATCCCTGAAGGCTTCGAGAAAGTGCTCCATCGTTCCGGCACCGCCTGAGGCGATCAGCGGAACGTGGCAAACTTCGCGCACTTTTTTCAATTGCTCAAGATCGTAGCCGTTACGCACGCCGTCCTGGTTCATCATATTAAGAACGATTTCACCGGCGCCCAGTTTTTGCACCTCTGTTACCCAGTCGATCGTTTCCCACTGTGTAACGCGCGTACGGTTTTCATCTCCGGTGTACTGATTGACGTGATACTTCCCGGTTTGTGCATCATGCCAGGTGTCGATACCCACCACGATGCACTGCACGCCAAAGCGATCCGCCAGGCGGGTGATCAACGTTGGGTCAGCCAGAGCCGGGGAGTTGATAGAAATTTTATCTGCGCCGAAAGACAATATCTTTGCGGCATCCTCTGGTGATTTAATCCCACCGGCGACACAGAACGGAATGTCGATCACTTCTGCCACGCGTGATACCCAGCTTTTGTCTACCACACGACCATCGCTCGATGCGGTGATATCGTAAAAAACCAGCTCATCTGCGCCTTCATCGGCATAGCGTTTCGCCAGCGGGACGATATCGCCAATAATCTCGTGATTGCGGAATTGAACACCTTTGACAACCTGCCCGTCACGAACATCAAGGCAAGGGATTATGCGTTTTGCCAGCATTGGATGGCCTCCTCAACGGTGAATTTACCTTCCAGCAAAGCACGACCCACAATGACGCCGCCAACGCCGGTTCCGCGCAGGGCGGCGACATCTTCAATCCCACCAATCCCGCCGGATGACTGAAATGCCACCTGGGGGTATTTCGCACACACTTCTTCGTACAGTGCAACGTTTGAGCCAGCCAGCGTGCCGTCGCGGGAGATATCGGTGCACAGCACGTGCTTCAGACCGACGGGTAAATAGGCCTCAACCAGTTCTTCCAGTGAAACCCCGGAATCTTCCTGCCAGCCGCTGACCGCAACCTGTTTATTCCCGTGCTCGTCAATCCGTACATCCAGCGCCAGAACCAGCGCGTCGGCACCAAAACGGGCAAACCAGTTCCTGACGACTTCGGGAGATTTTACCGCCGTCGAACCCACCACTACGCGCGCGACGCCAGCGTTAAGCAGCGCCTCAACATCTGCTTCGGTACGTACGCCCCCCCCTACCTGCACCGGTACGTTTACGCCAGCCACCAGTGTTTTAATCAGCGGTATTTGCCGTTTCTGCGGATCTTTTGCCCCGGTCAGATCCACAAGGTGCAACACCTTTGCGCCTTGTGCGGCATAGCTTTGTAAACGGGGCAGGGGATCGTTACCGTAATCACGCTGCGTTGCGTAATCGCCCTGATGAAGACGCACAACCGTGCCGTCGATTAAATCTAATGCCGGAATAATCATTACATCTCCAGAAAGTTTTTCAGCAACTTCGCGCCAGCAGCACCTGAACGCTCCGGGTGGAACTGCACGCCAAAGAAATTATCTTTTTGTACCGCTGCGGTGAAGGGCTCACCGTAATTGCATTGCGCAATAGTCCATGGGTTCACCGGCATGGCGTAGCTGTGTACAAAATAGAAATACGCCCCATCCTCAATGCCCTGGAAAAGGCGGTTTCCGGCCTGTGGATAGACACGGTTCCAGCCCATATGCGGCAACGGCAGACCAAAATCGGTCATTTTGGGTACGTCTTGATCAATAATCCCCAGCAGGGAGACACCGTTACTTTCTTCACTGCGTCGACCAAGCAGCTGCATACCTAAGCAAATCCCCAGTACAGGCTGTGTGCATGCTTTGATCAGTTCAATCAGCTCACGCTCGTGTAGCTGATCCATTGCCGCCTGGGCGGTACCGACGCCCGGCAGAAACAGTTTATCGGCGCGCAGCACAACATCCGCATCGCGGCTAACTACCGGATCGTAGCCGTGGCGTGCGACGGCGGATTTCACCGAGTTCAGGTTGGCACAGCCGGTGTCGAGGATCACCACGTTCATCACAGCACCCCTTTTGAAGAAGGAAGCGTGTCGCCTTCTACGCGAATAGCCTGGCGCAGCGTGCGGCCAAAGGCTTTGAACAGACTTTCCACGCGGTGGTGGTCATTTTTACCTTTGGTTTTAAGGTGTAACGTGACGCCCATGGTGTAAGAGAGCGAACGGAAGAAGTGTTCGATCATCTCCGTACTCAGATCGCCGACGCGCTGGTAGGTAAACTCAGCCCGGTACTCCAGGTGTGGGCGCCCGGAGATATCCAGGGCGCAGCGTGCCATGCACTCATCCATCGGCAGCACAAAACCAAAACGGTTGATGCCTCGTTTATCGCCCAACGCCAGTTTTAAGGCTTCACCCAGTGCCAGCCCGGTATCCTCAACGGTGTGGTGATCGTCAATATACAGATCGCCTTTGACGGCTATCTCCATACGAAAACCGCCGTGGGTCGAGATTTGATCCAGCATGTGGTCAAAGAAGCCGACGCCGGTATTAATTTTGCTGCGGCCTTCACGGTCCAGCCAGACTTTAACGTCAATCTGTGTTTCTTTGGTATTACGCTCAACGTGCGCGTAACGATCCCGTTTGGTTAGCTGCTCACCGATCATTGCCCAGTTAAGCGTGTCGCGGTGATAGCGTAACCCGGCGATACCCATGTTTTCCGCCAGTTGAATGTCGGTTGCGCGATCGCCGATCACGTAGCTGTTCTCGGTATCCAGCGCCTGTTCAATCAGGTATTGCTCGACCAGCTTCACTTTGGGTTTACGACAGTCACACTCGTCTGCCGGCAGGTGCGGACAGATCAGTACTTCATCAAATATGACCCCCTGCGAGGTGAAAACTTGCATCATCAGGTTGTGTGGACCGTCAAAATCCGCCTGCGGGAAGCTCTGTGTTCCCAGTCCATCCTGGTTGGTGATCATCACCAGCTTAAAGCCTGCCTTTTGTAGTTTTAGCAAGACCGGGACAACCTCCGGCTCAAAGGCAAGCTTGTCGAAGCGATCAACCTGAAAGTCACTGGGCGGCTCGGAAATCAGGGTTCCGTCACGGTCAATAAAAAGATACTTCTGGCTCATACTTGCTCCGCACGTAAGGCGTCAATGACGCGCTGGCTCTCTTCGCGGGTTCCGACAGTAATACGCAGGCAGCCGCTCAATGAAGGTTGTTTGTTCTGGTCTCGTAAGATAATGCCCTGATCCCACAAAGATTTAAATACGCTGCTTGATGCTGTGAAGCGCGCCAGAACATAGTTGGTTTCAGAGTCGAAAACCTGTTCTACGCAGCGGATGGTTTTCAGGCTATCAACCAGGTACTGACGCTCTTGCAGAATCTGCGCCACGCGCTCGCGCATGGCGGAAATGCCTTGCGGCGTTAGTGCCTGAGCGGCGATATCTGCCACCGGTGTAGAGAGCGGGTAAGGAGCGATCACTTTCAACAACAGGTTGATGACGTCTTCATTAGCTAGCGTAAATCCGCAGCGCAAACCGGCAAGGGCAAACGCCTTAGACAGGGTGCGCAGTACCACCAGATTTGGGTATTCCGATAGCCAGCCCGCCAGTGTGGCCTGCGGGCAAAACTCGATATACGCTTCATCGGCAACCACGATGGCTTTACCCTGCGTCATGTCGAGCAGTGAACGCAGATCCTGCGGGTTAATTAACTGGCCCGTCGGGTTATTGGGGCTGCAAACGTAAACCACTTTCACGCCATCAAGCTTGTCAGCTATGCCCTGTAAATCCAGTTGCCAGTCGGCAAGTGTCGGTACTGTACGGCATTCAACGCCAATGGTTTCCGCACTGACGCTATACATGCCATAGGTCGGCGGGCAGTAGAGAATCGCATCTTTACCCGGCTCGCAAAAAGCACGTACCAGCAACTCGATACCTTCATCAGCACCGCGGCTGACCAGTACCTGCGCCGGCTTAACGCCTGCATACTGTGCGTAGTTCTCGATCACTGCCTTCGGCTGACACTCCGGATAACGGTTCAGTGTTTGCTGAGTTAGCTGGAATTCAACGGCGGTAGGGAACTCATTGGCATTGAGCCAGACGTCGCCATTTCCGCCCAGACGACGAGCAGACTGATACGGTGTTAGCTCACGGACATTTTTACGGGCTAAATCAGTAACGCTGAGAATGTTGTCAGTGCTCATGCTTGCTCCTTCAGGGCGTTAACGCGCAGGGTAACGGCATTTTTGTGGGCTGTCAGTCGTTCTGCTGCGGCCAGCGTTTCGATGGTTGCGGCCAGGGCAGAGAAACCTTGCGGCGATAATTCCTGTACGGTCATCCGCTTCTGGAAATCGGCCAGTCCAAGACTTGAGCAGGTTGCGGTATAGCCGTAGGTAGGCAGCACGTGGTTAGTCCCGGAGGCATAGTCACCGGCAGATTCCGGTGACCAGTCACCGAGAAAGATAGAGCCCGCACTGGTGATGTCATCGACAAGTTCGCGAGCATTGCGGGTCTGAATGATCAGGTGCTCCGGACCGTACGCATTAGAAATTGCTACGCATTGCGCAAGGGAGCGGGTGACAATCAGACGACTGGCGCTTAACGCCTGCCGCGCGGTTTCAGCGCGTGGCAGCGCTGCAAGCTGGCGTTCTACTGCTTCAGCAACCCGGCTGGCCATACCTGCATCCGGCGTCAGCAGGATCACTTGGGAATCGGGGCCGTGTTCGGCCTGCGAGAGTAAGTCAGAGGCAACGAAATCCGGCGTGGAGCCGCTGTCGGCAATCACCAGCACTTCAGACGGACCTGCTGGCATATCGATGGCGGCGCCGTCCAGACGCTGACTCACCTGACGTTTGGCTTCGGTCACAAAGGCATTACCGGGGCCAAAAATTTTGTCCACTTTCGGCACGGATTCACTGCCAAATGCCAGCGCGGCAATAGCTTGTGCGCCCCCAACGTTAAACACATCCTGTACGCCGCAGAGCTGCGCAGCATACAGAATTTCATCGGCGATAGGTGGGGGAGAGCACAACACCACTTTTTTACAGCCTGCAATGCGGGCCGGGGTGGCGAGCATTAACACTGTTGAGAAGAGCGGCGCGGAGCCCCCGGGAATGTACAGTCCAACAGAATTTACCGGGCGGGTAACTTGCTGGCAGCGTACACCGGGCTGCGTCTCAATATCGACTACCGGCAGTTGTTGCGCGTTATGAAACGTTTCGATGTTTTTCACGGCGACTGCCATGGCCTGTTTCAGGTCATTGCCAAGACGTGCGCCGGCGGCGGCAATCTCTTCAGCGCTGACTTTCAGCGCACTCACGTTAGTTTTATCAAACTTTGCGCTGTATTCACGTAGCGCTGCGTCACCGCGCGACTTTACGTTATACAGAATTTCGCTCACGGTACGGGTGATGCTATCTGACGCCGAGATTGCCGGGCGCATCAGTAATTCACTTTGCTGCTCTTCAGTACAGCTATTCCAGTCGATAATGGTATTAAAGCTCATAATCGTCTTCCTTTTTTTGCCGGATGGCTCGTTGTTTATCCGGCCTACGGGTCTTGTAGGCCCGGCTAGCGAAGCGCCACCGGGCAGCATAAGTGGAATTACTCCATCATCTTCTCAATGGGCAGCACCAGGATGGAGCTGGCGCCAAGCGCTTTCAGTTTTTCCATCGTTTCCCAGAACAGGGTTTCGCTGCTAACCATGTGCATTGCCACGCGCTGCTGATCGCCGGCCAGTGGCAAAATCGTTGGGCGTTCAGCGCCTGGCAGCAAGGCGATAACGTCGTCCAGACGTTCACTTGGCGCGTGCATCATGATGTATTTAGATTCGCGCGCCTGAATAACCCCCTGAATACGGGTCAGCAGCTTATCGATCAGTTGTTGCTTGGCATCGGCCATTTCTCCGTCACGCTGAATCAGGCAGGCTTTGGAGCGGTAAATGACTTCCACTTCACGCAGGCCGTTGGCTTCAAGCGTTGCACCGGTAGAGACCAGATCGCAGATTGCATCTGCAAGTCCCGCACGGGGAGCAACTTCGACAGACCCGTTTAACAAACAGGATTTGAACGAAACCCCTTTCTGGTCGAGATAGCGTTTGAGCAGATGCGGATAAGAGGTGGCGATACGTTTGCCGTTCAGTGCAGACGGACCGTCCCAGGCTTCGTCTACCGGGGTCGCCAGCGAAAGACGACAGCCGCCGAAGTCCAGACGACGTAACGTAAAGTAACGAGGATCTTCACCCTGTGCCCGGCGGTTGAGCAGTTCTTCTTCCAGCACGTTTTCACCGATGATGCCGAGATCAACGACGCCATCCATGACCAGCCCCGGGATATCGTCATCGCGTACGCGAAGAATATCGATAGGCATATTTTCTGCCATCGCAATCAGGCGCTGGGTGTGAAGATTAATTTTAATGCCACAGCGGGCCAGCAATTCGCGTGAGTCATCGCTTAAACGGCCTGATTTCTGCATAGCTATGCGTAAGCGGGTGTTGTCTAACATTCTTTATTCCTCGTTATCCTGTCTGAATCGGTTTGGGTCACGCACAAAAAAAAGCCCCCGGAAGAAATCTTCCGGGGGCTTTCTCATACGCTCATGCACCGCTGGAAGATTTAAATGTCTCCCAGCACACATCGCCTGAAAGACTAGTCAGGATGATGGTGATGATGGTGATTAAATTGAGCGCGTGTCATAAATTTTCTCGATGAATGCTTATTCATTTAATGTCTTTTAACCTAAACCACTTTAGCCACGGAAAGCAAGGGCTTTTTTTGATCATTAATTCATTTCATATTGATACTATGAATTGTCAGCCACCGTGGGCTGGCGTAGCCTTGGGTTATAGGCCAAAAGTCAGGAGAAAAGGCATGAAAAAGGTCGCAATTGTCGGATTAGGTTGGTTAGGCATGCCGTTAGCCATGTCTCTGGCGGCCAGGGGCTGGCAGGTTACCGGCAGTAAAACCACATTGGATGGGGTGGAAGCGGCCCGAATGAGCGGTATTGAAAGCTACTCGCTGCGCCTGGAGCCTGAACTGGTCTGTGAACCTGACGATCTCGATGCGCTAATGGATGCGGATGCGTTGGTCATCACCCTGCCTGCACGCCGGAGTGGCCCGGGCGAGACGTTTTATTTGCAGGCAATGCAGGAACTGGTCGACAGTGCGCTGGCGTATCGTATTCCACGGATTATTTTTACCAGTTCTACCTCGGTTTATGGTGATGTGCAGGGGACCGTGAAAGAGGGCACACCACGCAATCCGGTCACGGCAAGTGGTCGTGTCCTGAAAGAACTCGAAGATTGGCTGCACAATCTGCCGGGAACGTCGGTGGATATTCTGCGCCTGGCAGGCCTTGTGGGACCGGGCAGACATCCAGGTCGTTTTTTTGCGGGTAAAACAGCACCTGATGGACAGCATGGCGTCAATCTGGTGCATCTGGATGATGTGGTTTCTGCTATCACGTTGCTGCTACAAGCGCCTAAAGGGGGACACATCTATAATATATGTGCGCCTATGCATCCGGCGCGCAATGTGTTCTACCCTCAGATGGCTCGCCTGTTGGGGATGGAACCACCGGATTTCCGGGACGGAGTGGATAACGGTAAAGGTAAAGTCATTGATGGCAACCGAATTTGCAATGAGCTTGGGTTTGAGTACCAGTATCCCGATCCGCTGGTGATGCCGATGGAGTGACAGATCAGCAGAGTGTCGCTGTATACCGCCAGGGGGCGAGTATGAAACCACTGCTGGATGTTCTGATCATTCTTGATGCGTTAGAGAAAGAGGGGAGTTTCGCGGCGGCGTCCGCAAAATTGTTTAAGACGCCGTCAGCGCTGAGTTATACCGTTCACAAACTGGAAAGCGATCTCAATATTCAGTTGTTGGATCGCAGTGGACACCGGGCCAAATTTACCCGTACCGGACAGATGCTACTGGAAAAGGGACGCGAGGTATTACATACCGTGCGCGAACTCGAAAAGCAGGCCATCAAACTGCATGAAGGATGGGAGAATGAACTGGTTATCGGCGTAGACGATACCTTTCCCTTTTCTCTTCTTGCCCCGCTCATCGAATCTTTCTATCAACACCACAGCGTGACGCGTCTTAAATTTATCAACGGCGTGCTGGGCGGCTCATGGGATGCTCTGATTCAGGGCCGGGCCGATATCATTGTGGGTGCCATGCGTGACCCACCCACAGCGAGTGACTTTGGTTTTGCGCGTCTGGGTGTGCTTGAACAAGCTTTTGTTGTTGCCCCCCATCATCCATTGGCGCAGGAACCGGAACCGTTGAGTCGTAGAACGATCAAACGTTTTCGCGCCATTGTGGTCGGCGATAATGCGCATCCCGCGAACGTATCGGCTTCTCAACTACTTGACGATCAGGAAGCCATCACCGTTTTTGACTTCAAAACCAAACTGGAACTGCAGATAAGTGGTTTGGGGTGTGGTTATATTCCGCGCTATCTGGCACAACGATTTCTGGACAGCGGGGCCCTGATTGAGAAGAAAGTTGTCGCGCAGATTCTGTTTGAACCCGTGTGGATTGGCTGGAACGAGCAGACCGCGGGATTAGCCAGTGTATGGTGGCGGGATGAAATTTTAGCAAATAGTGCTATCGCGGGTGTCTATGTAAAAACGGTTGTCGATAATTCAATCGGTTAGGAAAAAATATTTTTTGACAAGGCTCTCATTCTCTTGTCATTTCGCCCTAATTTAGTGCAAAATACGCCGCTTGCAAAAAATGACATTAACCGACGTTTTAATACGCGTCGGTTATTTTTTTGCATCAAACCAATCATTCATAAAAGAGGCCGGGCTTCGTACCGGATAGATACTTACTTAAAAATCGACAGTTGTTGTCGCTGAGGATTAACAAAAAATGGGGCAATTTTTTGCTTACGCGACGGTTTCCGCCGTAATGGAGGATAACCATGTCGCATAACGCTACTCCAAACACCTCTCGCGTGGAATTACGTAAAACGCTTACGCTGGTTCCGGTTGTCATGATGGGCCTTGCCTATATGCAGCCGATGACGCTGTTCGATACATTCGGTATCGTATCAGGAATGACCGATGGTCACGTCCCGACAGCTTACGCCTTTGCACTGATCGCCATCCTTTTTACCGCACTGAGTTACGGTAAACTGGTGCGTCGCTATCCGTCTGCAGGCTCTGCCTACACTTACGCCCAGAAATCCATAAGCCCGACCGTTGGCTTTATGGTGGGTTGGTCATCACTGCTGGACTACCTGTTCGCACCGATGATCAACATTCTGTTGGCGAAAATCTATTTTGAAGCCCTGGTGCCGTCGATACCGTCATGGATTTTCGTGGTAGCACTGGTGGCCTTTATGACTGCTTTTAACCTGCGCAGCCTCAAATCTGTCGCGAACTTCAACACCGTGATCGTGCTGTTGCAGGTCGTGTTGATTGCGGTGATCCTCGGCATGGTCGTTTATGGCGTGTTCGAAGGGGAAGGTGCGGGTACGCTGGTGAGCAGCCGTCCGTTCTGGTCAGGTGACGCACACGTGATTCCAATGATCACGGGTGCCACTATCCTGTGCTTCTCGTTCACTGGTTTCGACGGTATCAGCAACCTCTCTGAAGAGACCAAGGATGCTGAGCGCGTGATCCCGCGTGCAATTTTCCTGACTGCGCTGATTGGTGGCCTGATCTTTATTGTCTCTACCTATCTGTTGCAGCTGTACTTCCCGGATATCTCTCGCTTCAAGGACCCGGATGCTTCACAGCCTGAAATCATGCTGTACGTAGCCGGTAAGTTCTTCCAGGTCGGCGCGCTGATTTTCTCCACCATTACCGTATTGGCATCCGGGATGGCGGCGCATGCAGGCGTAGCGCGTCTGATGTACGTGATGGGGCGTGACGGTGTATTCCCGAAAAGTTTCTTCGGTTATGTACACCCGAAATGGCGTACTCCGTCCATGAACATCATCCTGGTTGGCGCGATTGCCCTGCTGGCAATCAACTTCGACCTGGTGATGGCGACGGCGCTGATTAACTTTGGTGCGCTGGTGGCGTTTACCTTCGTTAACCTGTCGGTAATCTCCCAGTTCTGGATCCGTGAGAAGCGTAACAAGACGCTGAAAGACCACTTCCAGTATCTGTTCCTGCCGATGTGTGGTGCGCTGACCGTGGGTGCGTTATGGGTAAACCTGGAAGAGAGCTCTATGGTTCTGGGGCTGATCTGGGCTGGTATTGGTCTGATCTACCTGGCTTGTGTGACCAAGAGTTTCCGCAACCCGGTACCTCAGTACGATGAAGATATTGCGTAATAGCTTAATCTGACATCGAAAAACCGGAGACATGTTCTCCGGTTTTTTTATTCCGCTGCTTTATTTCCAGCCAATATTAATAACCGTTAGTTCTAAATTAGAGAATTTGGTTATTGGTTCTGAACCAGTTAGTCATGAATAATTTCCTGACTAATATACTTCTGGCTAATTAATTTATGTTTTCAATGATCTTAAGCGGGCTCATCTGTGGCGCGCTGCTTGGCTTTGTCATGCAACGTGGACGATTTTGTCTGACGGGCGGTTTTCGCGATATGTATATTGCGAAAAACAATCGTATGTTTTATGCGCTACTGATAGCCATCTCTGTGCAAAGCGTGGGTGTCTTTGCGCTGATCCAGGCGGGTTTACTCAGCTATGATGCCGGCACCTTCCCATGGCTGGGAACTGTTGTTGGTGGTTATGTCTTTGGCATCGGAATTGTTTATGCGGGCGGGTGTGCTACCGGAACCTGGTACCGTGCAGGAGAAGGGCTTATTGGTAGCTGGATTGCGTTGTTTACCTACATGGTGATGAGTGCGGTGATGCGCTCTACGCATGCGAGCGGGCTGAATCAGGCGCTGAAAAACTACAGTACTGAGCATAATTCCATTGCAGACACGTTGAACCTGTCCGTATGGCCACTGATCGCTATTCTGCTGGCGGTTACAGTATGGGTGGTGGCGAAAGAGCTGAGAAAACCAAAATTGAAAGTCGCTACGCTACCGCCTCGTCGTACCGGCCTTGCGCATATTCTGTTTGAGAAACGCTGGCATCCATTTGTTACTGCGGTTCTGATTGGGCTGATTGCGCTGTTAGCATGGCCGTTGAGTGAAGCAACCGGACGAATGTTTGGCCTGGGTATCACGTCACCAACCGCCAATATTTTGCAATTTCTTGTCGCAGGCGACAGTAAGTTTATTAACTGGGGAGTGTTCCTGGTGCTGGGCATTTTTCTCGGCTCATTTATTGCAGCGAAAGCCAGTCGCGAATTTCGCGTGCGCGCAGCCGACGCACCCACCACGCTGCGTAGCGCTTTTGGCGGTCTGTTAATGGGCTTTGGTGCCAGCATCGCGGGTGGTTGTTCGATTGGCAACGGTCTGGTTATGACGGCGATGATGACCTGGCAGGGATGGGTTGGCCTGGTCTTTATGATTTTCGGCGTCTGGACCGCGTCATGGATTGTGTATATCAGACCGCAGCGTAAGGCAAAACTAACCGCTGCTGCGGCAAATTAAGCGTAAGGATTGGATGATGGCAACTAAAAAACTGGATGTGGTCACGCAGGTTTGTCCGTTTCCACTGATTGAAGCAAAAGCGGCACTGGCAGAAATGGCAAGTGGTGATGAGCTGGTGATCGAGTTTGACTGTACCCAGGCCACTGAGGCAATCCCGCAATGGGCCGCCGAAGAGGGGCACGTGATTACTGATTATCAACAGGTGGGTGACGCCGCCTGGAGCATTACGGTGCAGAAGGCGTAAAGAGGAGCCCTCCGCCGTCTGGCGGAGGGCATTTCATCTTCAGACTATCTCTTGCGCATACTGCCAGAGTGATTTCAGTAGCATCAGCTTCTCTTTGTTGTCAGCGTATTGCTGACTCAATATCTGCAATTCATTCGCGTAATTTTGCAAAAACTCCGGTGTGAATACCTGACGACGATGATCCAGCCAGCGTTGCTGCTCTCCCTCATCCAGTGTCCCGGGGAAATTGCGCGCGCGATAATTAAACAACAGTTTTTCAATGCGCTTGTCGACAAAAGTGATGTCCAGTGCGGGTAAATTGCGAGGTTCGGTTTCCAGAACGATCTTCATTGCGGCGCGGTCGGCATCGCTGAAAAAACCGTTGTATAACTGCGCATCTACGTTATCCGATGGCGCAAAGGGTTCTGCTTCAGCAAAAATAGCTACCACTTTATCGCGCACCTGCGGGTTTTCACGCAGGACTTTAAGATTATCCAGGCAATGCTGGCGGTTAATTCCGAGACGATCGGCATCTTCCGGGCGTAGCGTATTAGCCTGTGCCAGAACCGGACATTTGTTGATATGCACCAGTTTAACCGGCACCGCGGCGTTATCTCCCAGATCGGCTTTGGCGGTGTAAAGACGTGCGCGCAGGGTATCGCTATCCAGTTCAAGCAAGGGAGAAATATCACCGGCTAAGTCGACCATAATAACCGCATTACGATTATCCGGATGCCAGGCGAGCGGGGCAACCCAACTGGTGTTACCTCGCCATGCACCGAACATCCCAGATACATGCACTAAGGGCTTCATTTGCGGGACATCAATCAACGCAGCCAGCTTGTGTTTATTGCGGTGACTGTAGAGATAGTCAAACAGACGCGGCTGACGTGACTTTACGAGTTGCGCCATGGCAATGGTGGCATACACGTCTGCCATCGCGTCGTGGGCATTAGCATGCTCAATGCCGTTGGCGCGGGTCAGATGCTCAAGGCGGAAGCTGGGTAGACCGTCATCGTTTTCTGGCCAGTTGATCCCTTCCGGTCGTAGCGCATAGCAGGCGCGCATCACATCCAGCAAATCCCAGCGAGAATTGTCGTTCTGCCAGCTCCAGGCGTAGGGATCATAAAAATTGCGATACAGGATATTACGTGTCACTTCATCATCGAAGCGCACATTGTTATAGCCGAGGATACACGTTTTCGGCACGGTAAACAGCGCATGGATGCGGGCAGCAAAAGCGGCTTCATTCTCACCCTTATCACGTGCTTCTTGCGGCGTAATACCGGTTATCAGTACCGCTTCTGGTTGTGGCAGATAGTCGTCGGCGGGCTTGCAGTAAAAGACTTCGGGATCGCCAATGATATTGAAATCGCTATCTGTGCGGATGGCCGCAAACTGTGCGGGTCTGTCCAGTGCCGGATGGGTACCAAAGGTCTCGTAATCGTGGAAGAGAAAACCAGGTTGCTGCTTGCCGTCATTCATTGTTCAGTTATGTCCGGGATCAATTTAGCGCTTATCTAAGAATACCAAAAAATAGCGCGGTAATCAGCAACGGGATTATCAATGCTCGGCGGTGGCCGCAATAAAATTGCGGTAAACATGATTAAAATAAAACGAATTAATAGGTTTGGGGTTTTAAAGATATTTCATGAAATAAGGTCATGTTGACGTGTAAGCTTATAAATAAGTTAATTGATAACTATTATTGTTATTTTTACGTTTGTCAGTGCGTTCTGGAAACTTTAAAACTCTTTTATAAACAATAAGTTTTATTCTTGCCGGTTAACGGAATTTCATTGTAATGAAATGTGAGTGAGGTTAAAAATTAATAATTTAAAGGCCATATAATCATTGGATATATCTAATAACAGGAGGTTATATGAGCATTAGTCGGCGTAATTTTTTGCGGGGTGTGGGTATTGGCTGCTCGGCCTGTGCGATAGGCAGTTTCCCACCTGGCGCACTGGCGCGAAATTCGCCAGAAAGTATTAAAGGGAAAACATCCCTGACGCCGAGTCTGTGTGAAATGTGTTCCTTTCGCTGTCCAATTCAGGCTCAGGTGATTAATAATAAAACAGTTTTTATCCAGGGAAACCCTAATGCCCCTCAGCAAGGCACGCGCGTTTGTGCTCGTGGGGGCAGCGGTGTTAGCCAGGTAAACGACCCGCACCGGATTGTTAAACCAATGAAACGCACCGGGCCGCGTGGCAGTGGCGAATGGCAGGTCATTAGCTGGCAACAGGCGTATAAAGAAATTGCCGAAAAGATGACGGCAATAAAAAATCAATATGGGCCGCAGGGCGTTGTCTTCTCCTCTAAATCCGGTTCGCTTTCCGGCCATTTATTTCATTTGGCGACGGCTTTTGGCTCACCAAATACCTTTACGCACGCTTCAACTTGTCCAGCAGGTAAAGCCATTGCCGCCAAAGTGATGATGGGTGGGGATTTAGCAATGGATATCGCCAATACCCGCTATATGGTCTCTTTTGGACATAACCTGTATGAAGGGATTGAGGTTGCCGATACGCATGAATTGATGACCGCACAAGAGAAGGGCGCGAAGATGGTCAGCTTCGACCCCCGGTTGTCGGTATTTTCCAGCAAGGCGGATGAATGGCATGCGATTAAACCGGGGGGAGACTTACCGGTGCTGATGGCGATGTGCCACGTCATGATTACTGAAAAATTGTATGACGCGGAGTTCGTTGAACGCTACACAACAGGTTTTGACCAACTGGCAGAGGCGGTACAAGAGGCCACGCCGGGATGGGCACAAAAGTTGGCCGACGTGCCTGCGGATGTCATTACCCGGGTAACTCGAGAAATGGCGGCCTGCGCCCCCCATGCGATTGTCAGCCCTGGTCACCGTGCGACTTTTTCGCAGGAAGAGATCGACATGCGGCGCATGATTTTCACCCTCAACGTGCTGCTGGGAAATATTGAGCGCGAAGGCGGCATGTACCAGAAAAAAGCCGCTGCAACCTACAATAAGCTGGCAGGAGAGAAGGTGGCTCCGGTGCTGGCGAAACCGGATGCCAAACTCCCTAAGCCAACGGCGCAGCGTATTGACCTGGTCGCGCCGCAATTCAAATACATCGCTGCGGGCGGTGGGGTGGTGCAGAGCATTATCGATGCTGTGTTAAACCAGACGCCTTATCCGGTGAAAGGATGGATTATGTCCCGGCATAACCCTTTTCAAACTGTGACCTGTCGGCCGGATCTGGTCAAAACCGTTGAGCAGTTGGATCTGGTGGTGAGCTGCGATGTCTATTTAAGCGAAAGCGCGGCCTATGCCGATTACCTGTTACCTGAATGCACCTACCTTGAACGCGATGAAGAAGTCTCTGATATGTCGGGGTTGAATCCGGCCTATGCGCTGCGCCAGCAGGTCGTTGAGCCTATTGGTGATGCGCGGCCAAGCTGGCAAATCTGGAAAGAGCTGGGCGAGCAACTGGGTCTTGGACAGTACTATCCGTGGCAAGATATGCAAGTACGCCAGCTATATCAGCTCAATGGTGACCATGCGTTATCTGCTGAACTGCGCCAGAAAGGGTATCGGGAGTGGGGCGTTCCACTGTTACTCCGTGAGCCTGAATCGGTACGCCAGTTTACTGCGCAGTATCCGGGAGCAGTGGCCGTTGACAATGATGGTACGTATGGCGAACAACTCCGCTTCAAATCCCCATCCGGAAAGATCGAACTTTATTCCGAAGAACTGGAAACTCTCCTGCCGGGCTATGGTATTCCGCGTGCACGCAATTTTGCGCTCAAGGCCGATAATGAACTCTATTTCATTCAAGGCAAAGTCGCGGTTCACACCAATGGCGCGACGCAATATGTTCCATTACTCAGCGAGCTGATGTGGGATAACGCGGTGTGGATCCACCCGAAAACGGCTGGAGAAAAAGGGATTAAAAGCGGTGATGACATCTGGCTTGAAAATGCGACGGGTAAGGAGAAAGGCAAAGCGCTGGTCACTGCCGGTATTCGACCCGATACGCTGTTTGTCTATATGGGATTCGGCGCCAAGGCTGGCGCGAAAACCGCGGCGACAACGCATGGGATCCACTGTGGCAACTTGCTTCCGCATGTGACCAGTCCGGTTTCCGGCACGGTGGTTCACACCGCTGGCGTTACGCTTCGTCGGGCATGAGAAAGGAGAACATCATGAATCAGTCAACAAATCCGTATGTCATGCTGCATGACGAGAAACGCTGTATTGGTTGTCAGGCGTGCACAGTTGCCTGCAAAGTTCTGAATGACGTGCCAGAAGGTTTTAGCCGGCTGCAGGTGCAGATCCGCTCACCGGAAAACGAACCTGAGGTGCTGTCTCACTTCCAGTTTGTCCGCGTCTCCTGCCAGCACTGCGAAGATGCGCCTTGTGTCAGCGTCTGTCCGACTGGCGCTTCGTTTCGGGACGAAAACGGCATTGTGCAGGTGGACAAGTCCCGCTGTATTGGCTGTGATTATTGCGTTGCCGCCTGTCCGTTCCATGTGCGCTACCTGAATCCACAAACAGGAATTGCAGATAAATGTAACTTTTGCGCAGACACCCGTCTGGACGCTGGACAATCGCCTGCCTGTGTTTCCGTATGCCCTACGGATGCGCTGAAGTTTGGTCGCCGTGATGACCCTGAAATTCAGCACTGGATTCTTCAAAAAGAGGTTTACCGTCAGCAGGATACGCGTAGCGGTGCGGTGAGTATTTTTCGGCGTAAAGAGATTCATCAGGAGGGAAAAGTATGAATTCTATCTGGGGAGCAGAGCTTAATTATGCGCCAGACTACTGGCCGCTGTGGCTCATTTATGCCGGCGTAGTCATTCTGTTGATGATTGCCGGTCTGGTGATGCATGCACTGCTGCGTCGAATGCTGGCACCCAAAACGGCAGCCGGAGAAGAGCACCGTGACTATCTCTACTCACTGGCTGTCCGCCGTTGGCACTGGGGAAATGCGCTGCTTTTTATCCTGCTTCTGCTCAGCGGTTTGTTCGGCCATTTTTCTATCGGACCGGTAGCGCTGATGGTGCAGGTGCACACCTGGTGTGGATTCGCATTACTGGCTTTCTGGATTGGCTTCGTCATGATCAATGCCACCAGCGGCAACGGTAGTCACTATCGTGTGCAATTCAGCGGGTTGATAACGCGTTGCCTGCTGCAAACGCGTTTTTATCTGTATGGGATAATGAAAGGTGAGGCACATCCGTTTGCGGCAACAGCGGAGAATAAATTTAACCCCCTGCAACAGTTAGCCTATCTGGCCATCATGTATGCGTTGGTTCCGTTGTTAATCATTACCGGGTTGCTCTGTCTTTACCCGCAGATTATAGGCGCCGGGCCGGTGGTGCTGGTGCTGCATATGGTGTTGGCGATTGTTGGCATTCTGTTCATTTGTGCACATATTTACCTGTGCACATTGGGTGACACACCGGGGCAAATCTTTCGCAGCATGATTGACGGCTATCACCGTCATCGCAGCCATCATGCAGAAACAGCATCACATAAAGGCTAATCCTGCGCGTTTTTTGCAGGAGAAGTCCGTCTGACTTTCTTCTTTAACAGCAAGAAAATGTGCCTTATGTCACATTTTCTTGCAATTTATCCCTGTTTGTTCGGCAGAACTTCCGTAAAAAGAACGGCTATTTCTCCTGGTTATGAGGACATGCTGTTGAAACGCCGTTTGTTTATTGCCGCTTCGCTATTCGCGATAAGTTTTTCGTCCGCTTATGCGACTGATGTCGCCAGTTTTGCACCTCGGCCTCCCGCCATCAATGCTGGCGCGTGGGTGCTTATGGATTACACCACTGGCCAAATCCTGACCGCCGGAAATGAACACCAGCAACGCAACCCCGCCAGCCTGACCAAGTTAATGACCGGCTATGTTGTCGATCGCGCGATTGATAGCCACCGCATTAGCCCAACGGATATCGTCACAGTCGGACGTGACGCATGGGCGAAAGATAATCCGGTGTTTGTAGGCTCATCATTAATGTTCCTGAAAGAAGGCGATCGCGTGTCAGTACGTGATTTAAGTCGCGGCTTAATTGTCGATTCCGGCAATGACGCATGCGTCGCGCTGGCTGATTACATCGCGGGTGGACAGCCACAGTTTGTCGCGATGATGAACAGTTACGTTGAGAAGCTGAAGCTTAAAGATACACATTTCGAAACGGTGCATGGGCTGGACGCACCGGGCCAGCATAGCTCGGCCTACGATCTGGCCGTCTTGTCCAGGGCGATTATTCACGGGGAACCTGAGTTCTACCACATGTACAGTGAGAAGAGTCTTACCTGGAACGGTATCACGCAGCAAAACCGTAACGGACTGCTGTGGGATAAAACGATGAACATTGATGGCCTGAAGACCGGGCACACATCCGGGGCAGGATTTAACCTGATCGCCTCCGCAGTTGACGGACAGCGTCGCTTGATTGCCGTGGTCATGGGAGCCGAGAGCGCGAAAGGGCGCGAGGATCAGGCACGCAAACTGCTGCAGTGGGGGCAACAAAATTTTGATACGGTGCAGGTTTTGCGTAGCGGTAAGCAAGTCGGCGTCGAACGAATCTGGTATGGCGATAAAGAAAAAATTAGCCTCGGTACCGAGCAGGATTTCTGGATGGCGCTACCTAAGGCTGAAGTCCAGAATATCAAAGCAAAATATGTTCTTGATAAGAAAGAATTGGTAGCGCCTATTGCCGCGCATCAACGCGTGGGGGAAATTGAACTCTATGACAGGGATAAGCTGGTGGCGCATTGGCCACTGGTCACCCTGGAATCAGTGAGTAAAGGCAGCGTATTTTCGCGTCTGAGCGATTACTTCCACCATAAGGTGTAATTTTTCACCCATGCTACTGACTGGCAAGAGTGCGAAACTGCTCACATAATAATCACTATTTCCTTGTGGCCGTAATACACAATAATTACACTGTATATAAATACAGTGTAATGACGGAGGTTATATGGAGTACGAGATAAAGCAAGTCGATAAACGCAGGATTGCCGGTTTTCATATGGTTGGACCGTGGGAGCAAACGGTAAAGCAGGGTTTTGAGCAGTTAGTCATGTGGGTGGATGACAAGCAGATAGTGCCGCTGGAATGGATCGCCGTTTATTACGACAACCCGGATGTTGTGCCTGCTGACAAACTGCGCTGCGATACTGTGGTTTCCGTCGCAGAGAATTTCGAGATCCCAGAGAACAGCGAAGGTGTGATACTGACTGAACTGGCCGGTGGTGAGTATGCTATTGCTGTTGCTCGTGTTGAAAATCATGACTTTGCGACGCCATGGTATCAGTTTTTTAATCTTCTGTTGCAGGACGCAACATACCAGATAGCCGCCAAACCCTGTTTTGAGATTTATATGAATAATGGCATGGAAGACGGTTACTGGGACATCGAAATGTATGTTCCAGTACAGCCGAAGTAGCTGTTTTTTGTGTAAATCAGGATGAAAGTCTTGGTGATAACGATGATGTTTTCACTAAAAAAGCAGGTACAATTCTGTTCTTTGCTATTCCCTGACGGAGTGGATGAGTGCGTGCCGATAAGTCGCTGAGTCCTTTTGAAATTCGTTTGTATCGTCATTATCGCGTAGTGCACGGTATTCGCATTGCGCTGGCGTTTCTTCTTACTTTTCTGTTGGTTCGCCTGCTGGATATTCCTGAAGGTACGTGGCCTCTGATCACGCTGGTGGTGATTATGGGGCCTATTTCATTCTGGGGTAATGTCGTCCCAAGAGCGCTTGAACGCATCGGCGGGACGATTCTGGGCTCAGTACTTGGGCTGGTTGCTCTGCGTCTCGAACTCCTGTCACTTCCGCTTATGCTGATATGGTGCGCAGTAGCGATGTTTCTCTGCGGCTGGCTGGCCTTAGGTAAAAAACCCTATCAGGCGTTGCTGATTGGTATAACGCTTGCCGTCGTCGTCGGGGCTCCCGCGGGTGACATGAATACAGCGTTGTGGCGCGGTGGCGACGTGATTCTGGGATCGTTACTGGCGATGCTGTTTACCGGCATCTGGCCGCAGCGGGCATTTATTCACTGGCGTATTCAACTGGCGCATTGTGTCACGGGTTATAACCGGGTGTATCAGGCTGCGTTGTCACCTAACTTGCTCGAACAGCCCCGACTGGAGAAGCATTTACAACAACTACTGAGTGACGTTGTCAAAATGCGTGGACTCATCGTTCCTGCCAGTAAAGAGACCCACATCCAAAAATCAATCTTTGAAGCTATTCAGACGGTTAACCGCAACCTGGTGTGCATGCTTGAGCTGCAAATCAACGCGCTGTGGGCGACGCGTACCAGTCACTTTGTGATGCTGAACGCGCATACCTTGCGTGAAACTCAGCTCAGAACGCAACAAGCGCTACTGACGATCACTCATGCGCTATACGAAGGTAATCCGCAGCCGGTGCTTGCCAATACCGAAAAACTTAATGATACCGTGGCAGAGTTGCGCCAACTCATCGCTGAGCATAAAGGCGATAATGTTGCTGAAACACCTATTCATGGCTATGTCTGGTTGAATATGGAGATGGCACGGCAACTGGAATTGCTCTCACATTTAATTTGTCGCGCGCTGCGCAAATAAAGAGCAGATGAGGGGATTGGTTTTACTGCTGCTTCGATTCAGCAAAGATTAAGGGTATGATACTGAAAAAGGCTAAAACCATTGGTAACTACAATGGCTTTACCCTCGATAATTCAGGTTTCAGCCATGCATTATCAATGCAGATGCAACTTGAAGTATGGCGGGCATGAAAGTAATGTTGACCCACTTTAGCCGTTGTTTTAACGAATCCGAATCTCACATTATCAGGGGTGTAAAAATGGAAACTACCAAGCCTTCTTTCCAGGACGTGCTGGAATTTGTTCGTCTGTTCCGTCGTAAAAACAAACTGCAACGTGAAATCCAGGACGTTGAGAAAAAGATCCGTGACAACCAGAAACGCGTCCTGCTGCTGGACAACCTGAGCGACTACATCAAGCCGGGGATGAGCGTTGATGCTATCCAGGGTATCATCGCCAGCATGAAAAGCGACTATGAAGATCGTGTAGATGATTACATCATCAAGAATGCAGAGATCTCTAAAGAGCGTCGTGATATCTCTAAAAAGCTGAAAGCCATGGGTGAAGTGAAAAACGGCGAAGCGAAAGCAGAGTAACGTTTTATGGCAGTAGGGGGCGCTGCTAAGCGGCGGCCCCTACTGTAGTTTTACCCCGCCTGTTACCATCCGCAGTAAATGCTGCTCAGGCCAGTGAGTTGTCAGTTTTTTCTGTGCCAGCATCCATTTGATGTAATCAACATCATGACGTTTTCTGTCCAGCATCAGACCCACCACGCTGCCGCTGTGCGCAACGTTCACCCCGTATAAATCACATTCTTCTACCAGCGCCAATAGCGAATCGAAATCTGGTTTTGGCAACAACATTTGGCTGGCGATTGCGCTAAGTGTGGCAGCCTCTCCCATCCGATAGGGATTTTGGCTAATACAGGCTTCCTGTACTTTTTCCCATGCACGTTTCAGCGCGGGAGCACCGGCCTGTAACCCGGGCTGGCGCGGAATGCGGTGATAATCTGCGGTACGTAATGTTTCCGGACTTTCCAGAACCAACAGGTCAAGCTGGGGCTGCGCTTCACAAGGAATTTGCGTAGAAGCGTCGTTATGATCGAAAAGGGTTAACTGACGGAAAAGGGTGCTGTCGGTAGGTTCAAGAGATACGCAAAGCTGCGCCAGTGTAGGTTCATCAAGCTGATGACCCAGAAAATGAGCGGTGGCAAGCGCGGTGGCGGCAATATCTGCGGTGCTGCTGGCCATTCCTTTCGCAATGGGAATCGTTGACTGGATATCTATTCGAATATCCTGACTGATATGCGCCGGGTAGTGCCAGTGCTGCAATAACCGGTCAACCATCGCTCGCGAGAGTGGGCGTTCATCCACTTGTGGTGATCCTGAACTGACCTCGACGGTGCTATACCATTCAACCGGGCAGGAGACCAGCTTCTCACTGCCCAGAATCCAGCCCTGGATAAGTTCCCCGCACGATGCAGGACATTGCGCAACAGCCACGTCTTCACCTTTGTGATCAGCAATCATCGGCGCATAGTGTCATGGCGATCGCGCTATTACCATGATTTGCCGCAATTTGCGGTGCAGCAGGATTAAGCAGGAATGTCCAATGTCACAGTTTCTGATATCGCTATACGCATAACATCCTGCGCGATCATCAACTCTTCATTGGTATTTATAACGGCCACTTTGACCAGCGCAGTTTCAGTTTGAATGAAGGTTGCGTTGCGCTGATTTTTTTCATCATCAACGGCCAGACCTAAGAAATTCAGATTGTGGCAAATCGCAGCGCGTGCTCGGGCTGAGTTTTCACCAATTCCACCCGTAAATACCAAAGCATCCAGACCGCCCATCTGCATAATATAACTGCCTATTGTGGCACGAATTCGCTCTGCAAACAGCGTAAGTGCGAGTGCAGCCTGTGAGTCGCCTTCGTCTGCGGCGCGTTCAACGTCACGATAGTCTGATGAGATACCGGAAACCCCAAGTAATCCCGATTCATTGTTGAGGAGTTGGTTAAGTTGCTGCGGTGTTTTGCCTTCGCGCAGGGCAATCCACGGCAAAATTGACGGGTCAATATCTCCGCTGCGCGTACCCATCATCACGCCAGACTGAGGTGTAAAGCCCATCGAGGTATTCACCGATTTTCCGCCCTTGATGGCACAGATGCTGCTGCCATTACCAAGATGACAACATACGACGCGCAGTGCGCTGAGCGGGACGCCCAGCTTTTCAGCCAAAGCGGTACTGATGTATTTATGGCTGGTACCATGAAAACCATAACGCCGAATTCCCAGCTCTGAGTAATAGCGCCAGGGCAGCGGATAAATAAAAGAAGGCTCAGCCAGCGTCTGATGAAAAGCAGTGTCAAAAACTGCGACGGCAGGAGCTTCGGGTAATAGCTGACGAAAAACAGCGATCCCCAGCGCATTAACCGGATTATGCAGTGGTGCCAGTTCTGCAAGGCGCTCTATTTCGGCCAGTGTTTCATCGTTGACGAGGGCTGAGTCTTTAAAGGACTCACCACCATGTGCGACGCGATGACCGACGCCATCGATCTCTTCCAGATTTTTGATGATGTTCAGGCTAAGCAGTTTTTCCAGTAACAGAGTTACTGCTTCACGGTGATCGGCAACGGGTAACGTCTCCTGCCATTTCTGCACGGGTGTTTTAAGCGTGACCTGCGCGTCAGACATCCCGATACGTTCAATCAGCCCCTGGCAGATCATTTCACCCTGCGGCATCGCCAGCAACTGAAACTTAAGAGAAGAGCTACCTGCGTTTATGGCCATTATTTTGTGAGACATGACGGTTCCTTTGCATTCAGAAAAATGAACATCTCATCGACCCCGGTATTCTCCAGCGCGCTGGTGATAAACACGTTCTGCGCTCCTGCCTGCACCAACCAGCTTTCTACGAGTGAAATTCTCTGAGGGTTAGCTAAATCGGCTTTGGTGACGAGGCCGATAACAGGTCTGTTCATTGGGCCAGTAAAACCGGGAGAAAAAGGTGACCATGGGGCGTCAGCATTCAGTACCAGAGCGATAATGTCGGCTTCACAGGCGCTGGCCAGCAACGCACTGTACAGGCAGCGGTTCTCAAGATATTCACCTGGCGTGTCTATTGTCGTTGGCGACCAGACAATCGCCTGAGTTTTCTGGTAATGAAGTGCTTCTCCACGCAAACATTGTGTGAGTGATGTTTTACCGCACTGGCTGGGGCCAATTAGCATGATGCGTTTCATGTGGTTACGTCCGGGTAATAGGGCACGCAGTAAAACGCATCATTTCGCCAAGCGTTCTGGTTACCTGTTTCAGCGCGTACTCAACGGCTGAAACATCGCCCGTCAGTACGACTGCACCAGTAAAACGATCGAGAAAACCAATCTCTACCGCCCCGGATTTCGTGGCGATATCACAGGCGATAATCGAGGCTTCACTGGGCGTAATGGTTAAAATACCAATGGCCGAGATTGAATCCTGCAACCCCAGCTTTTTGAATAAATCCTTACCTGGATTAGCAATAAGGTGCGCCAGCGTGACCTGCTTGCCGGGTACGTATTCCTGGATCATGCGATCTGTCGGCGGTTGTCTGTCCATTATCCCTCCACTATTTGCCGCCACATGCTTTCATGCGGGCGTGGTATGACGGAGCGATAAACCAGCAGACCTTTTTCCCCGGCGCTTTCGCTGGCGACGGTCACGGCGTTATTGACATCGGAAACATCTCCCGCGACAACCATGTAGCATTTACCACCAATACCGAATGCCATATGCACCCGTACCAGCGTGACATTGGACGCTTTGACTGCACGATCGGCGGCACAGATACAAGCCGCTACGCTCCAGGTTTCAACAATCCCGACGGCCTGATGCTTATCCACACTGTTAAGACCGCTAATTGCCGGGAGAACGCTGGCATGAATGTTTGGGAGCACCAGACTGTCGACGAGCATATCGCCTGCAAGAGACGTCCCTGTTGCAATGGCCTGCTGTACTGCTCCTACGTCACCCCCGAGCATCAATAAAAACTTTCCAGGGCAGATGGTTTTGCTGACCAGCAAATTCACATTCGCGCTTTTTAACATGGCATCACCAGCTTCCATTCCTTTGGCAATGCTGGTGAGTTCTAAAATCCCTATCGCCTGAGACATGATTAACCTCTTATTACCGTGATGGATTGTTCAGTAATTTCGCTGACAATACCGTCAATACTGGCGTGTACAGGTGCGCCTAATGCACCGGACGGCACATCGGCGACGCATTGACCGCGAACAACGCGTTCGCCTTGCTGTACACATGGAATGGCGCTGGCACCAATATGCTGGCGTAGCAACAGCGTCGTTTTATCTGTGGGATAATCAGTCTCAGCCAGTGGCGCGTCGTGGTACCAGTCGCTGAGGCCAAGTTTGGTGATGAGTCGTTTAACCGGAATCAAACGGTACCTGGCCATTTCATCCTCAGGATTTAGCGGCCCTTCATAACGATGGTTGAGCGCCCGTAGCTCGCGTTTAAGCATGCGGTTGATTCGCATCGGCGAAATGCCTACCGGACAAGCCACACTTTCACAGACATTGCATTCTGAACAGGTCAGGGCAGTGAGCAGCAGCTGCGGTGTGGCTGCCTGTTGGTAGTTCACTGCGCGAACCAGCAGATGTGGTGATAGTTCATGGCCGATTAAATGTCTTGGACATAAATCAGTGCACAGACGACATTGCTCGCAAACGGTTTTTGCAACCGAAAGCACGGTGCGTTCGTCCTGCATTCGTCGTTGAATCAGCGCATGGGATTTGGGCAATACCAGTAGCCCCCCGGTGGTCTTGCTCACAGGGGTATCCAGCGAAGTTATCAGGCCACCCATCATCGGACCGCCGTTGATAAAACCCGGATCGTCAACGGTGGCGCCACCCGCCAGTGCCAGGACTTCGCGTAAAGACATACCGATAGGAACACTCAGTGTTAACGGTCTGGCGACCGCACCGTTGACGGTCAGAGTGCGACGGGTAACGGAGTACTGCTGTTCAACCGCTCTGGCGATATTGAGCACGGTCTGGACGTTATTGACCACCACTCCTACGCTAACGGGCAGCGCGGCTGGAGGAACCCGCCGTCCCGTTGCCATCCAGATGGTCAGTACCTCGTCACCAGCCGGATACACATCGGGTAAAATATGTAACCTGATGTTGGCGGGTAAAAGCGGTGTTAACGCATTGATGGCCTTCTGATACTTTTCTTTGAGGGCAATAATGCCTGCATTGGCTCCTGTTGCTGTCATGGCATACTGAACGCCACGTACTAGCCTTGCCGCCTGCACCGCCATTAATTGTTGATCGACTTTCAGCATTGGCTCGCATTCTGCGGCGTTCACCAGAAACGTATCAACCTGCGCCTGGAGTTTAACGTGTGCAGGAAATCCCGCACCACCGGCCCCAACCACGCCTGCTGCACGCACGCGATCGCGTATCGTTTGTGCGTCATAAAGAACATGTTCTGCCGTCATGGCTGTATTCATAATAATTCCTCAAGCAGTTCCTGAATGGCACTGGCATCGGCTACGCGGGGATTGGTTTGCAACGTGACATCAGCCAGCGCGGCCTGAACCATCGACGGTATACGTTGCGACCAGGTATGCTTCTCGTCTTTCAGTGCATCAATGAATGTCGGTAATGCGCACTGTTTTTTGAGTTGTTCAATATGATGAATGAGCGCATTGAGTGCCGCCGTATCATTCGCGCTATCCGGGCATAAATGGCAGGCTTTCGCGAAACGGGCATAGCGCTTTGCTGCCCGCGGGTCGCGTGCATTAAACTGAATGACACGAGTGAGCAACAGTGCGTTAGCCAGTCCATGGGGTAAGTGAAACTGACCACCGAGCTGGTGGGCAATAGCGTGATTGATACCCAGCCCCGCCTGGCTAAATGCCATCCCTGCCAACGTGGAGGCATTGTGCATTTTCCCCCGAGTTGCCAGGCAATCGCCTTTGCTAACCGCAACAGGTAGGTACTGGAAGACAATTTGCGCGGCTTTTTCCGCCAGAGCATCCGTGAAGTCACTGGCTTTTGTCGATACATAGGCTTCCAGCGCATGCGTCAGGACATCCAGACCGGTATTTGCAGTAATGGCCGGAGGGACGCTGACAACCAGCATAGGATCAAGAATGGCCATGTCAGGGTAAAGGGCGTTATTAAATAGTGGATATTTAATACCTTTCTCCGGATCGCTGATCACGCAGGCGCTGGTCACCTCCGATCCCGTGCCGCTGGTGGTAGGGATTGCGACACAGGTTTCAATTTCAATACCAAACTGACGGCTGAACCAGACGATAGCTTTGGCGGCGTCAAGTGCGGAACCACCACCAAAGCCAATCACGACATCCGGTTGCAGGGACTGCATTTGTGCAATCCCCTGAACTACCGTACCAATGGTTGGGTCGGGTGTGATATCACTGAAAATGCTGATGCGATTATCCGCGGGCAGCGTATTTCGCAGCTTTTCAATCAACGGAGAACGTGCGAGAAAACCATCGCAAATAATCCAGATATGCTTATTGGAGAAACGCTTAAGCACATCCAGACTTCCCTGGCCGCTGAACAATCGTGTTTGCAGTGAAAAGCTATTCATAACGGCCTCATTAGCGAATAGAAAAACCGTTGGTGAGCACGCAACGACGAGAGCGTGCGAAAGTTCGCGCTGACGTTGTGCCTTCACCGGTTGGAGTAGCAATAGTAAAGGTGGTAAAGCCTTCACCGCCGACACCAATACCGGCGTAAGAGGGGCCATTTTTCACAAAGATAGAGGTCTGAAGGGTGCGGGCAGCAAGATTCAGACGTGACACGTTTTGTGAATGCATGATGGCAGTGTGATGCAGTCCCTCTTCAACTTTCAGTGCCAACGCCAGTGCACTGTCAAAATCCTTTACGCTCACGATGGGCAGCATTGGCATCAACTGTTCGCTGGTGACCCATGGATCGTCATCATTGACGATGCCAATCAACAGGCGAGGTGTTTTTGCCGGAACCGGTATGTCCGCAGCTTCAAGCAGGGCTGCTGGACTCTTTCCAACCAGTTTTTTATTGGCTATGCCTTCAGGCAGACAGGCGGCGCGCAGTTTGTTGATGTCTTCGTTGTGCAGAAGTAACGCGCCAAATGACTGCATTTGTTGAACCAGGCGTTCGGCAACGGCATCAACAACAATCAGGCTCTTCTCGGCAATGCAGGGGAGGTTGTAATCAAAGGATGCGCCGTTGATGATATCTTCCGCCGCTTTAACAAGGTCGGCTGTTTCATCAACAATGCAGGGCGGATTGCCTGCGCCTGCGCCAATGACTTTTTTCCCGCTTTTCATGCCCATAGCAACAATGCCTGGGCCACCGGTAATCGCCAGAACTGCGATTTTAGGGTGTGCCATCATCTGCTGGGTAGCCTCAAAAGTGGGTTCTGTGACCGTGACGACAAGATTGCGAATCCCACAGCAGCGAAAAGCAATATCTTCAATCATGGCAATTAGCTTCAGTGAGACCGCTTTAGCACCCGGATGAGGGCTAAAATAAACGCTGTTTCCCGCAGCAAGCATACTGATGCTGTTGTTAATAATGGTTTCCGTGGGGTTTGTACTTGGCGCAACGGAGCCAATCACCCCAAATGGAGAGTACTCAAACAACACCATGCCGCCGTCGCCGGTTAGTGCCGTGGTGGTGAGATCTTCGATTCCCGGGGTGTTGTCCAGCGCGGCTTTATTTTTGAGGAATTTATCCTCTTTGTTGCCCATTCCCGTTTCGGCAGCGCTCTCGGCGGCCAGTGAAGCGAGGTGAGGCGTCAGTTCTTCTCGCAGGGCATTGATGATGGCGCTGCGGGTTTTCAATGGACATTGCTGATAACGCAGAAAAGCCTGATGCGCGGCATCAATTGCTTCGTCAACGGAAGGAAAAATTCCATTACCCTTAACTTCTGCTTTTGCCGGGGCGAGTTGTTCACTCAAAATGTTACGAATAAGCGTTTCAAGTTCTGAAGTATTCATTGATGTGTTCTCACGTTAATCGCCGCAATGGCCGTTTCTGCAATATCCATATCCTGCTCAACGCTTCCCCCGCTGATGCCAAGACCCCCAAGGATTAAACCCTCTCGCCATAATGCGTACCCGCCACCGAAGGTGACGATTTTTCCCTGCATATGGCTTTCCAGACCGTAAAGCGCGGCCCCTGGTTGCACCGCTGATGTCAGCTCGTGCGTGGCGGTTTTCATCGCCACGGCGGTCCAGGCTTTTTTCGGTGCCAGTTCGCTACTGACCAGCAATGCATCAGGCATGCGCCAGGTCACCATTTGAGTTCCGTTCGCATCAACAATGCAAATGACGACCGGAACCTGAAGTTCTTCTGCTCTCGTCACTGCAGTGCGAGTCAGTTGGTGGAGCTCCTGAAAAGACAGTGACATAGTCGGCTCCTGGGGGGGGGATGTACGGATGGCTGCGAGATAGCGCTCCGTCACTTTCTGAATAATATCGCTTTGATGGGCGTCATGATCTTCTGCTCGAGCAAGCGCATATAAGCAGTCGGACAGGCGATTGATGTAACGCATCAATACATGTCTGACGGAGATCTCAGTGGAGAGTTCGACCAGTCGCCGCTCTGCGCGGCGAGCCAGTGTGCGGGCAAAGTGCAGACGGCTGGCGGCCTCACTGCGGCCAGGTAAAATAAAGCTGCGTAGGGGCGGTACTCTCCCCATCGCGGTATCGATGGCGGCTTCCAGCGCCGCAATTTCTTCTGAGCTGATATAGCGTTGTTCTGGCGTTGGCTGTTCGCTTTCGCTGGCCAGTTCGGCGCTGAACCAGAAAAGCTGCAGTTGAATATTTTCAAGCAACTGGCGGTGCTGCGGGTTTTTCGCTGCGCAAACGCACAGGCTGAGCGCGGCGTTAAGTTCGTCCAGCGTACCGTAAGCCTCGACGCGCGGATGCGTTTTGCTCACGCGTTGTCCGGTAAAGAGGGCCGTTGTACCGGCATCGCCAGTGCGGGTATAAATCGCCATAGTTCCTCCTAACGAGAAAGTGTGTCGACAATGCCGACGATAGCCAGGTCGATGGCCTCATTAGGGCCGGAAAAAACGTGTCTGGCGCTGGAGCCGCTGCTGAGTAACACCAGTTCCCCAGTTCCAGCGCCGACAGAATCAACGGCGACTTCATCTCCACTCACAGGGGACGCGGGAAGCTCTCCGTCAGCACTCACCCGACGTACCAGCAACAATTTTTTTCCCACCAGTGATGGGGATTTTTGCGTGGAAACCACAACGCCTGTAACTCGGGCCAAATGCATAGCTCACTCCTGCTTAATTAATTGGACATTTCGCGTAGCGACAGCTTCCTGAGCCAGAGCCGTCACGACACATCGACGGCGTAGCACCAGTACGCCACCCTTCAATTGGGCGACGTCGGCGTAGCTGAGAAGCGTTTCAGGATGCAGCACGATGATTCGCCCCAGTTCGTCACAGAACTCCAGCGGCAGACGTGCGAGTGTTTTCACGGGGATCGCGGGTAACAACCGGTGTTGCAACGAAATTTTCACGCGGACTCCGCATGCCAGCGCTTCGTGGATCGTTACCACCGACATGTTGGCTGGGCAGCCCTCGGCAATTTGCTCCAGGAAGGGCAGGTCGGCCAGCAGGAGATGGAGCGACGAGTATTGGCAGCATAATGTCCGTGGATCGATTTCCCGTAACTGCGCGACGCTAAGGGAGATCGTGCTTTCCGCGCGTTTTTTTAATCGGGAAACAACCTCCTCGATAATGCGTTGCAGCAGTTCGTTGTTCATCGTGAGGTCACCAGTGTGGCAAATGCCTGCGGATTATCAGCGCCTGCGGCATTGGCTTCGTCTGTATCGATATGCATCTCAAGGCGCATATCCGGCGAAACGCGTACGGCGACATTATCGAAAATCAGTCGGCGTTCATCGCCATTGATTGCCACGGAGACTTTATCTCCATGAGAGACACGCAGTATCAGCGCATCCAGCGGTGACATATGGATATGTCGTTGGGCAACAATAACCCCGGAGAGTAACTCCAGTTCAGCAAAGGGGCTGATAAGACGAATGCCAGGCGTTCCCTGAATATTGCCGGACATGCGCAGCGGCGCAGCGATGCCTAATGTGCGGGCGTCGGTACGAGAAATTTCGACCTGGCTTTTGCTGCGCAGCGGTCCGAGTATGCGCACATTATTTAACTGACCTTTTGGTCCGACTAACGTGACAGTCTGCTCTGCCGCATATTGGCCGGGCTGCAACAGGCTCTTTTTCTCGCTAATCGGCTGATTAGGGAACAGGCGAGTGTAGTCCTCGGCGCAAAGGTGGATGTGGCGATTCGAAATCCCGAGAGGAATAGGGCGTTCACGCATTTCATCAAGGACTTTAGTGACCGTTGTCTCCAGTTGCTGTTTATCCATTACGCTTCACCTCGTTTACCTGAATGCAGACAAAGAGTGCGCGGCTCGCCCTTTTGACGAGGGCAGGCAGGGTCAAGACATAGATTGCAGCTAATCAACTCTGTCTGTTGCGCGGCTTTAGGTAATGCAATTTCTGTAGCCATCTCTTCTTGCTCTTGCGATACATCAGGTATCGGTTCTGGCGCTGGCTCAGGCTGCACGGGCACACTGTGGGAAAGAATGCCTTCTCCGGGCCTGGAAATGACCCTGTGCGCAACCAGTCCATTTCGCAATTCTGCTAAATTAGCACCGGTGGATATAGCCGCCTGAACGGAGGCCACATCCCCGATGATTTTGATCACCGTCCAGCCTGAGCCGTTGGTTTTTTCGAGGCCCACCAGCGTGATGGAAGCGGCTTTCGCCATAACGTCCGCGCAACTGATGGCTAATGCCAGACCACTAACTTCAAGTAATCCCAGTGATTGCTTCACGCTGTGCTCCTTGTTTGCGGCGGTTTATGCGGATTTAGGTAAAATGGCTTCAACGTCGCTGTGTGGACGTGGAATAACGTGACAGGATTTCACCTCTCCAACAGCGCTCGCTGCTGCGCTTCCTGCATCTACTGCTGCTTTTACGGCGCCGACATCCCCGCGGACCATCACGGTGATCAGGCCTGAGCCAATTTTTTCGTACCCAACCAACTGCACGTTTGCGGATTTCACCATGGCGTCAGCGGCTTCAATAGCGCCGACAAGCCCTTTTGTTTCAACCAGTCCCAGTGCGTTATTCATACTGCTTTTCTCCTGTGGATTATGAGTGGCAGTCCCGGAAAGGGATGCCTTTAACCAGCCGCGCAGCGTTATTACCAATGCTGCGGCGATCGTGGCTATTTTGGTGATACGTCAGCGTAAAAAGTGGCGCTGATGTCGGTAAGTTTTTGTAGTGCACGACCAGTTTTTCGCGACTGCAGCCAATGCCAACCAGCAATGGCGATTGGCAGGCAGCCAGCCATGCGTTGTGGATAACGTCAGTTGAATGGCTCTCCTGAATCAAAAAGGGGATCCCTTCTTCCTCAATACCCAGCAGCACGTCATTCCAGACGCCTGCGCAGTCATTAGTGGTGAAGATAACAATGGCTGGCGTGGTGAGATTACTTTCCATGAGCGAATGCCTTGTACCAGGAGAGAATCAACCCTGTCGCAACCGCGTTGCGCGGGCCTTCCGTACCCCGAATATTGCCGCGGCCCGCAACCAGGCGATAATGAGCCAGTGCATCAGTAACCAGCTGCGGAACTTCGAAGTCCAGCGAGGAACCTCCAACCAGCACGACAAAAGGAATATCGCGAATATTCCCGGTCGGGCTAACCTGTCGCAACGCTCTCAGCGCGTTGGTAACAAAAACACGCTCTTTAGCGCTGCGACGAATAGCACGAACTTTTTCCAGCGCCAGATCGCCGGGCAGTGGCACCAGTTCATCAGGTTTTACCACGCATACGCGAGCGAAGACGGTCGGCGGGAGAGGCGTTGGGAAGAACTGGACGCTGCCATCTTCGTGGCGCAGGTGGAACAAACTCTCCACTTTCGCCAGCGGGTACTTCTTGATCTCTTCCGCCAGATAACGGTCATCCAGACCCAGTTCGCGGGCAATAATCATCGTGACCATATCGCCTGCGCCCGCCAGGTGTGTGGCAATAATGTCGCCCTTAGGATTAATGATAGAGGCGTCAGTCGATCCGGCCCCAAGATCCAGAATAGCCAGTGGACGTGTAGTACCCGGCGTGGTTAAGGCGCCCAGAATAGCGGCTTCGGCTTCAGCACCACCAACCTGCACATCAACGTTGAGCTTTTGCGTGATTTCCTGGGCAATCATCGCCATTTGCAGACGATCTGATTTCACCATAGAAGCAATACCAACGGCCTGTTCCAACGAAAACTCGCCGGCAAGTCCCCCGGTCACGCTGACTGGGACTGAAGTATCAACTGCCAACAGATCCTGAATAAAGATTTCATGACTGGGTTTGTTGGTTAATTCAGCCATTGTCTGGCGTACGTTCTCCAGCATGCCGCCAATATTGGTTCCCGCCTCTCCGGTGACGTTATCCAGTTTCGGGCATTCACCAACCGCTTTCATAATCGCGTCGGCACCTGCCGCGACGTCGACGCGCACGGTACGTCCCTGCGACTGCAGTTCCAGATTACCAGCGGGAATGGCGCGTGCTTTCACATCACCTGACGGCGTTTTTACGACCACGGCAGAACGGTTGCCGATCAGCGCCCGCGCCATCGGGACAATGTTTTTAGTCTCGTCGGCATTGAGGCCAAAGACGGTTGCAATCCCGTAGGGATTAGAAAGGGTTTCAATGACTTTTCCTGGAACCGCGACTTCAATGGCGGCCAGCATACCCAACGGGATGCGGTCGATGTGAAGCACTTCATCGACGATGGGCAGGGGAAGAGTCAGACGATTGCTGACCAACACGCCGTCGTCCTGCTGCAAAATAACGCCAGTTAACTGGTATCCGGCGCGGACGGAGGCATTTATCATCGTGGCGACATCGGCGAAATCAAATGCTGATGACACTACCAGAATATAGGGCGTATCCGCCGGACGACTGAGCAGATCTTCCGGCGTAATAGTGATGCCCACACCTAACCCGACGCCGCCCGGCGTTTTAGGGTTATGGCCGATCATGGTGGATTCAGTGATGATGGTTTCGGTGATCGTTTCCATCGCCACGTCGCCAATGACCGGGGTGGCTTCGTTAATGCGGATAAGCGAAATATCGCTGACATTGATTCCAGCGTTTTTAGCCGCCAGCGCAAGTGCCTCCTGAATGCCAAACACATTACGCAATGTGCCCTTAATCCCGGTGGTTTCCGCCAGCGCGCTGCCGGTGATGCTTAGCGCGCCAGTCTCATCCAGGGTTGCCAGTGCGACTTCCGTGGATGAGTTGCCTATGTCAATGCCAGCTATATATCGCATGATCCAGCCCCTGAGTTAGTCGTCGCCTTTAAGTTTTTTACGCTCAACGTACAGCGCTGCCGCTTCACGAACGAAAGCTGCGCAGATCTTTGCCTGATAACGATTGTCGAGATCGTCGGCGATGGTCATCAGCTCGTCTTTCGTTGAGCGGTACGGGCGCAGCGCGTTGTAGATCTCAAGAATGCGGTCGTCAGGTACGGCGGTTAGCTCAGCGGCGCGCTCGAAGTTCATCGCCAGCCTGTCACGTCCGGCGTCTTTGGCGATTTCCGCCTGGAGGCGCAGCGTTTCAGGGGTGATGCGCATGTCTTGCGCCGTCACTTTGTTGCTCAGAACGTTTTCGAGCGTGAAGTCATCCAGGGTTTTGTTGGTTGCGGTTTTTACCCACTCAGGATGTTTATTCGCGAGAGGGTAGTCCGTGACTTTCGCGGTATGTGCTGATGAACTCGCCGTGGTCGGAGTTGCGGACTCTCCCTGCAGGCTGTTCATCCGGCTCAACACATCCCGAACCATCGATTCAATTGCGTCGGTATTCATGGAGTTATCCTTTATCAAAGCGCCACGCGCAGTTCCTGCGGGTTTTTGCCCGTCACGACGTATTTGGTCTCTTTAATGTGCAGAATGGCTGATTTCGCCTGGTACTTAGGACGAGCCATCTGGTCATTCAGCGTCGGGACCGGTTGCGGAGATTCACGTTTGGCATAACGCGCGGCGTTCTTACCAATCTGACGGTAGGTTTCCAGCGTCAGCAGCGGTGCCTGAGGGAACAGCTCCAGGTTAGAAAGCGGCGGTAATCCCTGCTGGTGAATAACCGTGGTGCCTTTTGACTGGATGCCGATAGAGATCCCGGAACCACTCAGACGATTACCTTCCACGGCCACAAACGCCACATCAGAGGATTTAAAGCAGCGGATAACGCGCGCTTTAATGCCTTCTTCTTCAATACCGGCAATCACTTCGCGCAAAATATTCTTGTGCGGAATACCGACGATATTGACGGTTTGTGAGAGCCCAAACGCCGGACCTACGGCAATAATGACTTCGTCCTGCTGCTGACCTTGTTTGGCTTCGCCAATTTCGGTCAGAAAACTGTCGCCTTGTACCGCTGCAGCCTGTGGTGCGCTAGCCGCTGTCGTTGAGCGGAATGAGACAGGTTTGTCGCTGGTTTGCATTTCAGACAGTACGTCTTCAATTATCTGGCGCAGCAGCTTTTCATTGATTTCCATTTTTCACCCCTTAGCCAAGCTCGTTGGGATCAAGTGCGCCAGGGATGTTTTTAATTTCTTCCCAGCGTTCGCCTTGCAGGCGATAACCTGTTGCCGGACCGGCATAATCGTTGACGTCATTCACTGCGGACAGCACTTGTCCGTCGCCGACGATAATGGCGGAGGTATGCAGATAGTCTCCGGTTAACTTGGCTTTTTGGATGTTGAGCATGTCCTGAGCGACATCGGTAAACCCACCCTGAGCAAGGGCTTTCACCACTTCCAGGCCGTTACGGTTTTTATTGATGATCTCTTGCGCAAATTTGATGTCTTCAACGATGTTACGCTCTGGCATATCTTTTGAACCGTGGGCGTAGGTCGCGGCCTCGACTTCTTCGTCGGTGATTGGCGGTAATCCCATTCCGGCGAATACGGCCTGTAGCGCGCGAGCTGCTTTATTGCGAATGGCGATAACGTCTTCTTCACGCACCGGACGCAGACCACCATCGACTTTCAAATCGCGCTGGATGACGTTGTAATCGTCAAAATCTTCGGCATCCTCGTTGGAACCGGCGAACATGTTGTCGTAGTTCGGAACAGCAGAATAGCCAGATGAAATGAAATCTGTACCCGGCAAGAATTGCATCAGCAGACGCGCAGTACGACGCATATCGGAGTGGGTAAAGGTCTGGTCATTACTGGAGGCGCACTCCAGATCCAGAGAAGAACAGATCAGGTTTTCTGCCAGCACTGCACGAATGCCCGACGGTACAGCGGAAGGCACGCCGATGCAGCTTACGGAACCGTTTTGCAAACCCTGAACGCCAGCCGCCTTGGTGATGTAAATGCAGCGTGCTTCGAGATAAAGCATCGATTTGCCTTCGGCGTAGCCCATCTGAACTTCTGAACCGGAGCCAGAAGTGAAGCGCATTTTCAGGCCGCGTGAGGCATAAGAAGAGGCCAGAAAACCTTTTGACCATGGCGTGTCGTCACCGTCTGTAAAGACAGGTTCAGTACCGTAGACGGAGATGGTTTCTGCATAACAGGTGTGGCCCAGCATGCCGAGTTTCAGCTCGGTGGCCTCTTCCAGAGAACACTGAGTTAACACACCAGGGCGTCCAACCTGCGAACCTACCAGCAGAGCAATCGCGTTAAACGGCGCGTAACGCGCAACAGCAACGGTTGTTTCCTGCTCATCAAAGCCACGCCAGGCACCCTCTGCAGCATCGGCGGCAATCTGTACCGGGTTGTCTTTGACGTTAGTCACGTGCGCTTGTTGAGATGGGGTACGGCGGGCACGCATTTTCTGCATTGCCATCATCATCTCAACAACGTTCATGTGCGAAACCACTTCCACAATTTTCGCTGGCGTCATTGCCGTGGTCAGAGGAACAATGTCCATACGCTTGACGTTGGGGTCGCAAAGCATATTGGCGAGTTTAACCGAGTCCATCGCCATCACCTCTTCAGCGCGAGCCAGGTTAATGCCGTAGCGCGCAATGAAGTGGTCAATCAGATCAAATTCACTGGCGGATTTGCCGTCCAGTTCAGTGACCATTCCGTTGACGATTTTAATCGACGGCTTAGGGTCGTTCGGGCTTTCCATCGCAATGAAGCCTTCTTCGATCCACTCCTTAACGAAGCCGTCCTGATTCACAGGGCGTTTCGCCAGTGCTTCAAATCTTTTCGATCTCATGAATCAGCCTCACTGATATCAGATATAGGACGGACGGTCGTTTTTGGGTTCTGAGCCGAGGGTCGCCAGCACGGTTTTACCGATTTCACGGGCTGAGATGACGGCCTGACGCACAGCCCCAGAGTCACCGGAAATGACCAAAATGGCTTCGTTGCTGAAACTGGTGCCATGGGCAGGGGAGCTGTAGGCCACCACTTCAACATTGGCGGATTTCAGCGCCGTATCGGCCATCAGGACACCAACGGAGGCTGGGGCACCGACGATAACGCCACAGGCACGACCAATTGGCGCACCAAAGGCTTTTTCCAGCGCGTAGCTGGCGCGCGCCGTGTATTGCATTTCGATGTGTCCGGCTTCATTGGCGTATACATCGCCAAAGGTGCGATCCAGCTCTTTCAGCGCAACTTCAATCCCGCGCTTCACGTCAGAAACATCGTTACCGCCTAAGATAATCAGCGAGCCGTGACCTGCGCCGCCTTTGGTATCACGTGGCAACTCGATGCTGACGACTTCAGTATTTGTGGCTTTCACCGCTTCATCAGCGGCCATGATATGTGGACCCGCACCAGTACGTGCGCCAAGGATGCCAATGGAGCGATAACGCTTTTCAAGTTTCATCGCGTCCAGTAAGGCACTGTCTACGTTGGCGATTACCAGACCGACGGTGTCGCCAATCGCAGTACCGACAAACTCCGTTAAACTGCAGCTTTTCTCTGCCATAGCCGTTTCTCGTGTTGGGGGATTATTTTCAGGGATAGCTTGCTGTTCCGGCGTCGCCACGCGAGCAATCACCTGCGCCATGATCTGTTCAACCAGCTCATTGCTGCTCATTAGCTAATTCCCTTCGGTAAGATTTTTTCGACATCGGTGTGAGGGCGTGGGATCACATGTACGGCTTTCACTTCTCCCACGTTGCGTGCGGCGGCGGCACCAGCATCTGTTGCTGCTTTGACTGCGCCGACATCGCCGCGGACAATGACTGTTACCAGCCCCGAACCAATTTTTTCGTAGCCGACCAGCATTACATTGGCTGACTTCACCATTGCATCTGCGGCCTCTATGGCTGCAGTTAAGCCTTTGGTTTCTACCATTCCTAACGCTTCTTGTTGCATAAAGACCTCGCCTGGGTTGTCCCGATTTTCATGACTATAAAAAGAAGCGAGGAAAAAGAATGGCTGACTTGAAAGTATGAGTGAAAAAATAGTGAGGTTCTGGTGATATAAAATTGCTGTTGTTTATTTTATTGTATTGTTTTTATTGATTGTTTTTTGATTTGTTGATGTGATTATTTGGTTATGTTAATTCCAGATTTACACTTTTAGACGTGACAGGTGAAATATCATTTGCTATGCGGTGAAAATGAATTTGTGACGGTTATCTGAAAACATGATTATGCTATTGGCAATATTTTATTATTTCTAAAATCTACAAATAATAGAGGTATCCCCCGTCACCTGGCTTTGTTTAATAAAAGTGATGGCAAGAATTTGCTATCGCAACACGATTTTAAAAGTCATACCGCCCGCAGATTGCCAACAATTTGCCGACATGGCTTTTTATAGTAAGCCTCGAAGTATTCTACTTGCCAGCAAGGAGTCCGCTGGTAAAGACACGAACTCTGCTTAGAAGGTGTCACAATGAACGATTCACTAAAAGCGCAATGCATTGCTGAGTTTTTGGGTACCGGGCTGTTTTTGTTTTTTGGCATTGGATGCCTGAGCGCCCTGAAAGTAGCCGGTGCCAGTTTAGGGTTATGGGAGATCTGCATTATATGGGGACTGGGGATCTCTCTGGCAGTTTATCTGACAGCAGGGATCTCAGGTGCACATCTCAATCCCGCTATCACCATCGCACTGTGGCTGTTTGCCTGTTTTCCTGGCCGTAAAGTGTTGCCGTACTGCATTGCTCAGGTGGCTGGTGCCTTTGGTGGCGCTCTGCTCGCCTATTTGTTGTATGGCAGTTTGTTTATCGAGTACGAAACCGCCCACCAGATGGTACGCGGAAGTCTTGAAAGCCTGCAGCTTGCCAGCATATTTAGTACTTATCCTGCTGCCGCGCTCAGTGTCTGGCAGGCTGCGCTGGTTGAAGTGGTGATTACCTCGATTCTGATGGGGATGATCATGGCGCTGACTGACGACGGTAACGGTGTTCCTAAAGGTCCGTTGGCGCCATTGCTGATTGGTATTCTGGTTGCGGTTATCGGCGCATCCACCGGCCCGCTCACCGGATTTGCAATGAATCCGGCGCGTGATTTTGGTCCTAAATTGTTTGCATGGATGGCCGGATGGGGAGATGTCGCGATGACCGGGGGGCGTGATATCCCTTACTTCATTGTTCCGATTGTGGCTCCCATCATCGGCGCCTGCGCGGGCGCAGCAATTTATCGTTATTTTATTGGCAAAAATTTACCGTGTAATACGTGTAAGCTGGAGGAAAATGAGAGCTAGGTTCACGGAAGAAGTTTATTTTTGAAAGGCAAAAACTGTTTTCGTGATCCGGTTTCCTGAACCGCTGAAAAAGTCTCCCAAGAATGGGAGACTTTTGTTATGTTCGCTAATGACTTTCATCAATGCTCAGGATGGCAGGATGAAAATGAATGTAAATAATATGTTTTATTTATAACAATAAATTAACTGAGAGGTTTTATCATGATTTCTGCGAGTGCCCTGAACTCAGAACTCATTAATAAAATCGCACAGGATTTTGCGCAGGCCACCAGTCTGGCTGTTGTGGTTGTCAATATTCACGGTGATGAAATTTCTGAGCTTTTTAATTTCACCCCTTTTTGCCAGTTGATGCGCCAGCATCCTCAACACAGCACCCGTTGTCGTATGAGCGACCGCTGCGGAGGGCTGGAAGCGTCTAAATCCGATCAACCCTGCATCTATCGTTGTCATGCCGGACTTACCGATTTTTCCATTCCGCTGGTCATTGCGGGACATCTGGTTGGGTTTGTCTTATGTGGTCAGGTGCGCCTAAGCAATGACGTGGGGCTGGTGGATATTCTGAACGTGGACGATCGTTGGCAAGCCGATCCCGAACTGGTGAGTGAATTTCGTAATGTACCGGAAATGGACTATTCGCGGGTTATTGCTTCCGCGGATTTGCTAAAGCTCATTGTAGAAAATTGTCTTAAAAAACAACTGAATTTCGTCGTGATCAAAGACAATCCGCAACAGTCAGAGCCGGTGCGGGCTAATCGTAGTCCGAACCCTCATGACAGTAAAATGAAGAAAGCCTTACGTTATATTGATGCGCATTTATCAGACGAACTGCGTCTGGAAGATGTTGCCTCTCACGTTTATCTCAGTCCTTACTATTTCAGCAAATTGTTCAAAAAATATCAGGGGATAGGATTTAACGCATGGGTAAATCAACAGCGAATGGCGAGTGCCAAAGAGTTGCTTTGTCATAGCGACTGGAGCATTGCCAGTATTGCGCGAAATTTAGGCTTCTCACAAACCAGTTATTTTTGCAAAGTTTTCCGTCAAACGTACCAGGTTACGCCGCAGGCTTTCCGTCAGCAAATAAATGTCATCTCATCTGAAGAGACAGCTTAAATAGCAATAATTTGCTATTGCCGATTTTTGATATCGTACGCTATGTCAGTCATTATAAAATGAAAAATAACTACAGCAGTCAATAAATTGTCGTAGCGCAACAAAATAATAGTATTTGAGGGATAAACTGCACCAGTTTTTATTTTTGTGATGAGATACAGTGTCTGTATGAAAGACTTTCTTTATTCTTTAATGACGCTTTCATTCAAAAAATGAACATATGAATAAACGGGTTGAGGCCATAACATTGGTTGAATGTACCCGGCAAGATATTAAATTGAATTATTGTCATGAGGTCGTGAATTTGCCTCAAGACACAGAGCCAAATTAAATCGGCTCCTGAACTGACAGGTTTGCCACATTTGTGGTAGGGAAGGGGGTGAGAATCCCCCGCAGCCCCCGCTGCTGTGATGCTGACGACCCCGTATAGACCACTGATCGCAAGATTGGGAAGGACGGGCGAGGACGACGCTAAGCCAGAAGACCTGCCTGTCGGTGACTACCAACAACTTCGGTGGGAAGTGGGTTGCGCAGATGCATACAGTCGAGAGACTGGGTATCTATACACCCCTACCACCCTGAACAGGATCAGGGTATGGCGGCCAGTTTTCACGCATTTGTTCTTGCAGGTACCGGTAGCGGCTGTGGCAAAACCACGGTGACGCTGGGCTTGTTGAGCCTGATGAAAAAGCGCGGTTTACGCGTCCAGCCATGCAAAGTCGGTCCTGATTATCTTGATACTGGCTGGCATACCGCGGTGTGCGGCACGGCTTCCCGTAATCTTGATAGCTTCATGCTACCCACCTCTACACTTAATGCTTTATTTTGCGAGCAGATGCAGCACGCGGATATTGCCGTTATCGAAGGTGTTATGGGGTTGTATGACGGCTATGGTACCGACCCAAACTACTGCAGCACCGCCGCGATGGCGAAACAGTTGGGTTGCCCGGTCATCTTGCTGGTTGATGGTAAGGCGGTTTCCACTTCGATAGCTGCCACGGTGATGGGGTTTCAGCATTTTGATCCCACCCTGAACATCGCCGGCGTTATTGTTAATCGGGTTAACAGCGAAACGCATTACCAGCTACTCAAAGTTGCGATTGAGCGTTATTGCTCCGTGCCTGTGTTGGGCTATGTTCCCCGCATGGAGGGCGTCGCGCTCCCTGAGCGTCATCTGGGTTTAGTTACCGCTCGTGAGTCAGTTATCAACCAGCAGCCATGGCAGGATTTTGCCGCGATGCTGGAACAGACGCTGGATATCGATGCGCTGCTGGCCTTAAGCACGTTAGACAACCTTCCTGTCGGTGAATGGCCCGCACTGCCTGCTGCAGATGCTGGTGCAGGGTTAACGCTGGCCATTGCTGATGACGAGGCGTTCAACTTTTACTATCCGGACAATATTACGCTGCTGGAGCGCACGGGGCTCAATATTGTCCGTTTTAGCCCATTGCACGACACCTGCTTACCCGACTGTCAGATGATTTGGTTAGGAGGCGGATATCCTGAGTTACATGCAGCAGCGCTGGCCGGAAATATCCCGATGCTTGAACAGTTGCGGACGGCGCATCAGCGTGGCGTCGCTATTTATGCAGAGTGCGGCGGGTTGATGTATCTCGGTAGCTCGCTGGAGGACAGCAACGGCGATTGCTGGCTAATGGCGGATATCATTCCTGGGCACAGCAAGATGGGCAAACGGCTGACCCGGTTTGGCTACTGCGAGGCACAAGCCACACAGCAAACATTGCTGGCAATGACTGGTGAAGTCCTGCGCGGGCATGAATTCCACTATTCCGATTTTACCCCAGACATCCCGGCTGTGATGAGTTGCCGCAAGGTGCGTGATGGCAGAACGCTGCAGGTCTGGTCTGGCGGCTGGCAGGCAGGAAATACCTTCGCCAGTTATCTGCACGTTCATTTTGCCCAGCGCCCCGAAATGCTCAATCACTGGCTGGCCGCTGCGAGGAACGCGCTATGACGATACTCGCATGGTGCATTGCCTGGCTGCTGGATTTTATCATCGGCGATCCGCAGAACTGGCCGCATCCGGTGCGCTGGATCGGCAACCTTATCTCCGTAGTCCAGCGAGTCATTCGGCGTTATTGCCATAGCGACCGCGCGCTTCGCATCGGTGGCGCGGTGATGTGGATTGTAGTGGTTGGACTGACCTGGGCTGTGTCCTGGGGGGTACTGGCGCTGGCGCAATCAATTCATCCCTGGTTTGGTTGGGTTGTTGAGGTCTGGATGATTTTCACCGTGCTGGCCGGGCGCTGCCTGGCAAACGCCGCGCAGGATGTAGAACGTCCGCTACGTGCCGGTAACCTGGCCGCCAGTAGGGAAAAGCTGTCATGGATTGTGGGACGTGATACCTCGCAACTACAGCCACAGCAGATCAATCGCGGCGTAGTGGAAACCGTAGCAGAGAACACCGTTGACGGCATTATTGCGCCGCTGTTCTTCCTCTTACTGGGCGGTGCGCCGCTGGCGATGGCCTACAAAGCGGTGAATACCCTTGATTCAATGGTGGGGTACAAACATGAAAAGTACCGTGCTATCGGCATGGTCAGCGCCCGTCTGGACGATGTCGCTAACTTTATTCCGGCAAGACTGAGCTGGTTGTTGCTGAGTGTTGCGGCGTTTTTATGCCGCCAGGACGGCGCACGCGCTTTGCAGATTGGCTGGCGTGATCGCTACAACCATAGCAGTCCAAACTGCGCATGGTCGGAAGCTGCTGTGGCCGGCGCATTAGGTATTCGCCTGGGGGGGCCCAATGACTACTTCGGCGAGCGTGTTGAGAAACCGTGGATTGGCGATCAACAACGAGACATTTCTGTAGACGACATTTCCCAAACGATTCGATTGATGTGGGTAGCATCGACCCTGGCACTGGCGATTTTTATTGCGCTGCGCTGGCTGTGGCTCGGTGTCGCCTGAGGACAACAAAATGCACTATATCCAGCAACCTCAAGCAATTGAGGCCAAAAGTTTCGACATCATTGGCGAGATTATCAGTGAAACCCGCCCGGATTATCAGTTTGCCAGTCCGTTGCATGAAGCCATCATCAAGCGGGTGATCCACACCACCGCGGATTTCGACTGGCTGGACATTCTGTGGTTTTCCAGTGATGTGCTGGAACAGTTTTGCGCTGCATTGAGTCGCCCGAGCGTGATTTATACCGATACCACGATGGCGCTTTCCGGGATCAACAAAACCCTGTTGGCAAAATTCGGTGGCGAATGCCGCTGTTACATCAGCGACCCACGTGTGGTGCGGGCAGCAAAAGAACAGGGGATCACTCGTTCAATGGCTGCAGTCGACATTGCCGTGAAGGAAGAGGGCGAAAAACTGTTTGTCTTTGGCAACGCGCCAACCGCGTTGTTCCGACTGCTGGAACATGATGCACCTGTCAGCGGTGTGGTTGGCGTACCGGTAGGATTTGTTGGCGCGGCGGAGTCGAAGGACGCCCTGACACAAAGTCATCTACCCGCCATTGCCGCATTAGGTCGCAAAGGTGGCAGTAACGTCGCTGCCGCTATCGTCAACGCCATGCTTTATCACATGCAGGGGGCGCGATGAGCGACCAGTCCTTCGATACGCCAGTGTGGCACAACGGTAAAGCGCTGCGTAAAGGGTACACCACGGGATCGTGTGCGACGGCGGCAGCAAAAGTTGCTGCGTTGATGGTGCTGCGTCAGCATCTGATCCATCAGGTTTCCATTGTGACGCCTTCCGGGGTGACGTTATGCCTGAACGTGGAGTCACCGCATATCGAAGGGCAGCAGGCGATTGCCGCCATCCGTAAGGATGGTGGTGATGATGTGGACGCCACGCATGGGATGCTGATCTTTGCCCGCGTGACGTTAGACAATAGCAAAGAGATCGTCTTACAGGGCGGTGAAGGTGTCGGTACGGTGACCCGTAAAGGGATTGGTTTGCCGGTGGGCAGTTCAGCGATTAACCGGACACCTCGTCAGACCATTGAGTCCGCAGTACGTGAAGCGATTGGACCAAATCGCGGGGCAAAAATTGAGATTTTTGCGCCTGAAGGTGAAGAACGGGCGCAAAAAACCTACAACTCGCGCCTGGGGATTCTGGGCGGTATTTCGATCATTGGTACCACGGGTATTGTTACGCCGATGTCGGAAGAGAGCTGGAAACGTTCGCTATCGCTGGAGCTGGAGATCAAACGCGCGGCAGGGCTGGATCGCGTAGTACTGGTACCGGGTAATCACGGCGAACGTTTTGTGCGTGAACAGATGGGGATCGACACCCAGGTTGTGGTCACTATGAGCAACTTTGTCGGTTACATGATTGAAGAAGCGGTGCGCCTGGGATTTCGCCAGATCGTGCTGGTCGGCCACCCCGGCAAACTTATCAAAATCGCGGCAGGGATCTTCCATACCCACAGTCATATCGCCGATGCCCGCATGGAAACGCTGGTGGCTCACCTCGCATTACTTGGCGCGCCGTTGGAATTGCTGACGTTGGTCAGCGACTGCGACACGACCGAAGCGGCGATGGAACATATCGAAGCATACGGTTTTCAGCACATTTACAACCATTTGGCGAAGCGTATTTGCATGCGCGTCCTGCAAACCCTGCGTTTTACGAAAAACCCCCCGACCTGCGATGCCATCATGTTCTCTTTTGATAATCAGGTCCTCGGCAGCAATCGTCCGGTCGCAGAGATCGCAGAGGAGATGGAATGTTAACCGTTGTAGGGATGGGACCCGCTGGGTTGCATTTGATGACGCCGGTGGCGCGCGACGCGGTTGCAATGGCCGATGTGTTGGTCGGTGGCAAGCGACATCTGCAACAGTTCCCGGATTTTACCGGAGAACGGTTTGCTCTTGGCGCCAATATTCCGGAGCTATTGAGCTGGATAGGCGAACATCAGGCGCGAAATGTGGTGGTACTGGCATCCGGCGACCCGCTGTTCTACGGCATTGGCACGCGGATGGTGGCGCATTTTGGTATTGAAAATGTGCGTATTATTCCTGGTATTAGCGCCGTTCAGTATCTGTGTGCGCAAGCTGGCATTGATATGAATGACATGTGGCTGACCAGTAGCCATGGTCGCAGTGTCTGTTTTGATGAACTGGCGCGACATAACAAGGTTGCGATGGTGACCGATGCGCTGTGTGGCCCACGTGAAATTGCACAGCAGTTGGTTGCCAGAGGCAAAGGACATCGCTGGATGGTGATTGGCGAAAACCTGGCGATGGACAATGAGCGTATCCACTGCCTGCCTGTGAGCAAAATTACAGCCGACTATGACATGAATGCAGTGGTGATCCTCGATGAAAGATGAGCTTTTTCTACGCGGAGAGAAAGTGCCGATGACCAAAGAAGCGGTACGTGCACTCGCCCTCTCAAAACTTGAATTACACCGTGCCAGCCATCTGATTGATATCGGCGCGGGAACCGGCAGCGTGTCGATTGAGGCGGCGTTGCAATATCCAGGGCTGCGTATCACGGCGATCGAGCGTAATCCAGATGCGCTCAGGCTGCTGGACGAAAATCGTCAGCATTTTGCCTGTGCAAACATCGATATTTTTCCAGGGATCGCGCCGATGACGATTGCGGAAAAAGCCGATGCCATTTTCATGGGCGGTAGCGGCGGCCATCTGACCGATCTGATCGACTGGTCAATGCGTCAGTTACATCCCACAGGGCGACTGGTGATGACATTTATCCTTCAGGAAAACCTCAACACCGCGCTGGCACATCTGGACCATCTTGGCGTACAGGGTGTGGATTGCCTGCAACTGCAGGTTTCCTCACTTGCCACGCTGGGTAGTGGTCACTATTTCAAACCGAATAACCCCGTATTTGTTATCGCCTGTCAGAAGGAAGGAACCCATGTCTGAGATTTTTGATCCCCGTAGTGTGTGGTTTGTTGGCGCAGGTCCTGGCGATCGCGAGCTGATTACCCTCAAAGGTTACCGGTTGCTCCAGCAGGCACAGGTGGTTATCTATGCCGGATCGCTGATTAACACTGAATTACTGGAATATTGCCCGGCCGGAGCGGAATGTCATGACAGCGCCGAACTGCATCTGGAGCAGATCCTTGATCTGATGGAAGCGGGTGTGAAAGCTGGTAAAACCGTCGTGCGTCTGCAAACCGGTGATGTTTCCTTATACGGCTCTGTGCGTGAGCAAGGCGAAGAGCTGACCAAACGCGGGATCGACTGGCAGGTGGTGCCTGGCGTTAGCGCATTCCTGGGCGCGGCTGCGGAGTTGGGCGTCGAGTATACCGTACCGGAAGTGTCGCAGAGTTTGATCATTACCCGCCTGGAAGGTCGCACGCCGGTACCGGAACGTGAACAGCTGGAGTCGTTTGCCAGTCACCAGACATCGATGGCGATTTATCTTTCCGTCCAACGCATCCACCGGGTTGCTGAGCGTCTGATTGAAGGCGGTTACCCGGCGGCCACGCCAGTGGCGGTGATCTACAAGGCAACCTGGCCGGAAAGTCAGACCGTGCGCGGTACCCTGGCAGATATTGGCGACAAAGTTCGCGACGCCGGGATCCGTAAAACGGCGCTCATTCTGGTCGGTAACTTCCTGGGCTCGGAGTATCACTACTCCAAACTCTATGCGGCGGATTTTAGCCATGAATACCGTAAAGCCTGAATCACTTGCGCTATTTTGCCTGACCCCCGGCGGTGTTGTGCTTGCTAAACGTCTGGCGGCAATGCTGCCAGTAACCTGTTTCACCAGTGAAAAGCTGCTGGAGGAGGGGTTTATTCCCTTCGAAAACGGCTTTGCGAATACCGCGCGCGAGGCGTTTGCGAATTACTCAGCGCTGATTTTTATCGGTGCAACCGGCATTGCCGTGCGTGTGCTGGCTCCGCTGGTCAACGACAAATTTTGCGATCCGGCAGTGGTGGTCATTGATGAACGTGCCCAGCATGTTATCAGCCTGCTCTCCGGTCACGCTGGGGGCGCGAATGCACTGGCGCGTTATCTGGCGGGTATGTTGGGCGCTGACCCGGTTATCACCACGGCAACGGATGTCAATGATATGGCGGCGCTGGACACGCTGGCGTTTCAGTTAAATGCCCGTATGAATGATTTCCGCTCGGTGGTGAAGATCGTCAATCAGATGCTGGTCAGCAACAAACGGGTTGGTCTGTGGTGGGACGATGAACTGGCGCAGGACGTCAGCCATTGCGACCGCCGTGGATTTATCACGGTGACCGATCTCAATCAGCTTCCTGAACTGGATGCGCTGATTTGTATTACCTTGCGCAACAACCTGCCTGAGCTGCCTGTTGTGCACTGGAAGCTGGTACCGCAGCGAGTGGTTGCCGGAATTGGCTGTCGTCGGGATACGCCGTTCCCACTGTTAGCAGCACTACTGGCACGCCAACTCGAAGCCCAGCGCTTCGACCCGCTGGCGTTAAAAGCAATTGGCAGCATCACGCTGAAAAAAGACGAACAAGGGCTTATCCAGCTGGCCTCCTGTTGCCGCGTGCCTTTCGAAACCTTTACCGCTGACGCGCTGCGTGAGCATGAACACCGTTTTCCAGCCTCATCGTTTGTTCGCAAAACGGTGGGTACAGGAAGCGTTTCCGGTCCTGCAGCCTGGCTGCTGAGCCACGGACAACTGTTAGGCGATACCCTGCGCGAACAGGGTGTCACGATCACTTTGGGAGTTTCACACTGATGTTAAGCGTAATTGGAATTGGCCCTGGCTCGCAGGCAATGATGACCATGGAAGCCGTTGAAGCTCTCCAGGCGGCGGAAATCATTGTTGGTTATAAAACCTACACCCATCTGGTAAAAGCGTTCACCGGCGATAAGCAGGTGATCAAAACCGGGATGTGCAAAGAGATTGAACGCTGTCAGGCGGCGATCGAACTGGCGCAGGCGGGTCACAACGTGGCGCTGATTAGCAGCGGCGACGCCGGGATTTACGGTATGGCCGGGCTGGTACTTGAGCTGGTGAGCAAGCAAAAGCTGGACGTTGAGGTCAGGTTGATACCAGGCATGACCGCCAGTATTGCCGCCGCCTCATTGCTTGGCGCGCCGTTAATGCACGACTTCTGCCACATCAGCTTAAGCGATCTGTTAACGCCGTGGCCGGTTATCGAAAAACGCATCGTTGCCGCTGGTGAAGCCGATTTTGTTATCTGTTTCTACAACCCACGCAGTCGGGGTCGCGAAGGACATCTGGCGCGCGCATTTGAGCTGTTATCTGCCAGCAAGAGCGCACAAACGCCGGTCGGTATTGTAAAGTCAGCCGGACGTAAAAAGCAGGAAAAATGGCTGACCACGCTGGGTGAAATGGACTTTGAGCCGGTTGATATGACCAGCCTTGTGATCGTGGGCAATAAAACAACCTATGTTCAGGACGGCCTGATGATCACGCCACGAGGTTATGTGCTGTGAATTATGGTGATGTGCTGGTCATGGGCGGCACCAGCGATGCGCGCATGCTGTGCCAGCAACTGGATGCGGCAAATGTCGCTTACACCCTGTCGGTGGCGACGCCGACAGGTAAGCAACTGGCAGGTGACATCAAAGGTCAGGTTCGTTGCGGGCGTCTGGAGCGCGAACAAATGATTGCCTGGCTGCAGGAAAACCGGACGCGCTGGGTGATTGATGCCTCGCATCCCTACGCCGAGGTGGTGAGTCGCAACATCATGAACGCCTGTGAAGCGGCCGGCGTGCTGTTGAGCCGCTATCAGCGACCTGAACAGTTGAGTGATTTAACTCACCCGCATCTGCACACCGTACAGAGCATCCAGCAAGCCAGCGGGGTTGCGCGGCGCTTCGGTGACCGCGTACTGCTGACGACCGGCAGTAAAGATCTGGCTACCTGGCGCGAAGAGTTACCTGAAAAAACACTGCTGGCGCGCGTCCTGCCTGTACCAGAAGTAATTCAGCAATGCGCGGATCTGGGGTTTGGCGTGGGTGAAATCTTTGCACTGTGCGGACCGTTTAGCGCCGAGTTCAACGCCGCGTTTTATCGCCAGTGTCAGGCTGATGTGGTGATCACTAAGGCATCAGGCGCGGAAGGGGGGTATCAGGAAAAAGTGCAACCCTGTCTGGATGCCGGTATCCCCTGCATCGTGATTACACGTCCGGCACCGTTGGTGACGGGAGAAGAGTTACTGGAAAGTCAGGCTGCCTTTGCGGCGCGTTTAACGCGCTGGCTGGCTGCTGCTTAAGGAGTTAGAGATGAAAAAGGCGCTTCTGGTGGTCAGCTTTGGCACCAGCTATCACGACACCTGTGAGAAGAATATTGTGGCCTGCGAGCGCGATCTTGCAGCCAGTTGCCCTGACCGCGACCTGTTCCGGGCGTTTACCTCAGGGATGATTATCCGCAAGCTCAAGCAGCGTGACGGCATTGAAATCGACACGCCGCTGCAGGCGCTGCAAAAGCTGGCGGAGCAGGGGTATCAGGATGTCGCGATTCAGTCGCTGCATATCATCAACGGCGACGAATACGAAAAAATTGTCCGCGAAGTACAAAGTATGCGCCCGCTGTTTTCTCGCCTGACGCTGGGTGTACCGCTGCTGAGCAGCGTTGAAGATTACGCCCAACTGATGCTGGCGCTGCAACAGCAGATGCCGGCGCTTGGCGAAAATGAAAAAGTGGTCTTTATGGGGCACGGCGCCAGCCACCACGCCTTTGCCGCCTATGCCTGTCTTGACCACATGATGACGGCGCAGCGTTACCCGGCGCGGGTTGGCGCGGTGGAAAGCTATCCGGAAGTCGATGTGCTGATTGAAAGTTTGTCCCAGGAAGGAGTGACGGCGGTACATCTGATGCCGCTGATGTTAGTTGCTGGCGATCATGCCATCAATGATATGGCCTCCGACGAAGATGATTCGTGGAAAACGTTGTTTAACGCAGCAGGCATTCCGGCTACGCCATGGCTCAGCGGTCTGGGTGAGAATCCGGCGGTTCGTGCCATGTTCGTCGCCCATTTACAGCAAGCGCTGAACGTAGCACTGGAGGAAGCAGCATGAGTGGCAAATTGTATGCACTGAGCACCGGGCCTGGTGCTGCCGATCTGATAACGGTGCGCGCAGCACGCACGCTTGGGGCGCTGGATATTCTTTATGCGCCAGCCGGGCGTAAAGGCGGCGATAGTCTGGCGTTGTCGATTGTGCGGGAGTATATCGGCGAGCAGACCGAGGTTCGCTGCTGCCATTTCCCGATGAGTGCCGATAGTGCTGAAAAAGAGGCTGTCTGGGATGAGGTCGCTGCTGCGTTGGTACAGGAAGTGGAAGCGGGTAAACAGGTAGGTTTTATTACCCTCGGCGATGCCATGCTGTTCAGCACCTGGGTCTTTTTACTGCAGCGCATTGGTTCGCCTGACTGGTTGGAAATCGTCCCGGGCGTGACCTCTTTCGCTGCGATTGCCGCGCGTTCGAAAACCCCGCTCGCCATGGAGCAACAGTCGCTGGCAGTGGTCTCCTGTACCGCGCCGGAAGCTGAAATTCAACAGGCGTTAAAGCAGCATGACAGCCTGGTGCTGATGAAAGTGTACGGTCGCTTTGCGCGCATCAAAGCGTTGCTGCAGCAAGAGGGGTTGTTGGACTGCGCGCTGATGATGTCTGAAGCCACGCTGCCGGGTGAGCAGTGCTGGCGCCATCTCGACGAGGTGAGCGACGATCAGCCGCTGCCTTATTTCTCGACCATACTGGTCAACAAACAGTGGGAGTATGCACAATGAAGCTTGAACAACAGCTAAAACAGCTGTCTTTCAGCGGGTTGGCAGCGGCGCTATTACTGATGATTGTTCCTGAGCAAGCGTTCGCGATGCACATTATGGAAGGTTTTCTGCCGCCAATGTGGGCGCTGGCATGGTGGCTGCTGTTTTTACCCTGCCTGTGGTACGGGCTGGTGCGCCTGCGCCAAATCGTGCAGGAAGATAACCACCAGAAAGTTTTACTGGCACTGTGCGGCGCCTTTATTTTTGTGCTGTCGGCGCTGAAAATCCCCTCCGTTACCGGAAGTTGTTCACACCCTACCGGCGTAGGCCTGGCGGTTATCCTGTTCGGACCAGGCGTAGTGGCCATCCTCGGGGCGATCGTTCTGCTGTTCCAGGCACTGCTGCTGGCGCACGGTGGTTTGACGACGCTCGGCGCTAACGGCATGTCGATGGCGGTGATTGGCCCGGTAGTGGGTTACATGGTGTGGAAAATGGCCTGCCGTGCGGGGCTGCGTCGTGATGTCTGCGTTTTCCTGTGCGCGATGCTGGCGGATCTTGTCACCTATTTCGTCACCTCAGTGCAACTGGGCGTGGCGTTCCCGGATCCGTCTGCTGGCGCTACCGGTTCAATCATTAAATTTATGGGGATTTTCTGTCTGACGCAGATCCCCATCGCGATTGCGGAAGGGTTACTCACCGTGCTGATTTACGATCAGCTAACCAAACGCCAGTTAATAACCGCACAAGGACATTAACGATGAAAAAGACGCTGATTATATTGGGCATGGTCGTTGCGCTGGTGATCCTGCCGTTCTTTATCAACCACGGTGGAGAATACGGCGGTTCGGACGGTGAGGCGGAGAGTCAGATTCAGGCTATTGCCCCGCATTATGAGCCATGGTTCCAGCCGTTGTATGAGCCGGCAAGCGGCGAAATTGAAAGTCTGCTGTTTACGCTCCAGGGATCGCTTGGTGCTGCCGTGATTTTCTATATCCTGGGTTATACCAAGGGCAGGCAACGCCGTGATGACCGGGCTTGACAGACTGAGCTACCAGAGCCGCTGGTTTCATGTCTCACCGCAGCGAAAATTCTTACTCTGGCTGGTGATGATGATTCTGGCCTTTACTCTGCCCCCGCTGGGGCAGAGTATCGAGATGTTGCTGATAGCGGCGCTCAGTTGCTGGCTGCTACGGGTTTCTTTCTGGCGCTGGTGTCGTTGGATGGCGCTACCATTTGGCTTTCTGCTGGTGGGCGTCGTGACGATTTTGTTTAGCGTCAGTCGCGACCCCCATACCTTACTGGCCAGCGTACCCGTGGGCAGTTTCTGGCTGGGGATCACCGCATCGGGCATACACACGGCCAATGAGACGTTCTGGCGAAGCCTGGCTGCGCTGGCTGCAACGTTCTGGCTGGTGCTGAATTTACCGTTTCCGCAGTTAATTATCCTGCTCAAACGTGCACATGTCCCACGACTGATGACCGAGCTGATTCTGCTGACCTGGCGATTTATTTTTATCCTGTTGGACGAGGCACTCGCCATTCATCGCGCACAAACGCTGCGTTTTGGTTATCGTAGCTTGCCGTTAGGTTATCGCTCGCTGGCGATGCTGGTGGGATTATTGTTTACCCGCGTGTTGATCCGTTATCAGCAAATGACCACCACACTGGATATCAAACTGTATCAGGGTGATTTTCACCTGTAAGGAAAAGTATGCTTGCCACCTCAGCGCTTTGGTTTCGCTACCAGGATGACCCGATTCTCAAAGGGCTAACGCTGGACTTTTCTCAACATGCCGTCACCGGACTGGTGGGGGCCAATGGCTGCGGGAAATCCACGCTGTTTATGAACCTGAGCGGTTTACTGCGCCCACAACAGGGGGCGGTGATGTGGCAAGGAAAACCGCTGGATTACAGCAAGCGCGGCCTGCTGGCGCTGCGCCAGCAGGTGGCAACCGTATTTCAGGACCCCGATCAGCAAATCTTTTATACCGACATCGACAGTGACATCGCGTTTAGCCTGCGTAATCTGGGCGTGGACGAGGCTGAAATTGCCCGTCGGGTGGACGATGCCTTGACGCTGGTCGATGCTCAACATTTTCGCCATCAGCCCATTCAGTGTCTCAGCCACGGACAAAAAAAACGCGTGGCGATTGCGGGGGCGCTGGTGCTGCAAGCGCAGTATCTGTTACTGGATGAACCCACCGCCGGTCTCGACCCATCAGGGCGTACGCAGATGATCGAGATTATCAAACGCATTGTGGCGCAAGGAAATCATGTGGTTATTTCCAGCCATGATATTGATCTCATCTATGAAGTCAGCGATGCGGTGTACGTTTTACGTCGCGGAGAAGTGCTGACGCACGGTACGCCGGGTGACGTGTTCGCCCGTACTGATCTTATTGAACAAGCCGGGTTAACTCAGCCATGGCTGGTGAAATTGCACACCGAGCTGGGTTTCCCGCTGTGTAAAACAGAGGCTGAATTTTTTAGCTGTATGCGAAAGAACGCACTGAAGGAGGCGTCATGACGCAGGCAATAATGTTGCAGGGAACGGCATCTGATGTTGGCAAAAGCGTACTCGTCGCCGGGCTGTGTCGTATTTTTTATCAGGATGGGCTGCGTACCGCGCCGTTCAAATCGCAGAACATGGCGCTGAACTCTGGTATTACGCCAGAGGGCAAAGAGATGGGCCGCGCACAAATTTTTCAGGCCGAAGCAGCAGGGATTACGCCAGATGTGCGTATGAATCCGGTGCTGCTTAAACCTACCAGCGACCGTAAAGCGCAGGTTGTGCTGATGGGCAAAGTCGCGACCGACATGGATGCGGTGAGCTACCACGAGTACAAACCGCGTCTGCGGGATCAAATCCTGTCAGTTTATAACAGTCTGGCGCAAGAGTTCGATGTGCTGGTGCTGGAGGGGGCGGGAAGCCCGGCAGAGATTAACCTGCGCGATCGCGATATTGTCAATATGGGCATGGCGGAAATGGCGTGCTGCCCGGTTGTTCTGGTGGCGGATATCGACCGTGGCGGGGTGTTTGCCTCCATTTACGGCACCCTGGCGCTGCTGCACGACCATGAACGCGCCAGAGTCAAAGGGGTCATCATCAATAAGTTTCGCGGCGATGTGGCGCTGCTGTATTCCGGTATTGAGCAAATTGAAGCGCTGACCGGGGTGCCGGTACTGGGCGTCATGCCATGGCTGGATGTGGATCTGGAAGATGAAGATGGCGTTGCGCTGCAAAAGGGCAAATATTTGCGTACTGATAAACGCGACATCGACATCGCCGTTGTGCAAATCCCGCACATTTCTAATTTTACTGATTTCAATGCGCTTGCCGCACAGCCGGATGTGCGCGTGCGCTATGTGCGCCAGCCTGAAGAACTGGCGGGGGCCGATCTGGTGATTCTGCCCGGCAGCAAAAATACGCTGGGCGATCTGGTGTGGCTGCGTGAGAGCGGGATGGCGCATGGCGTCGTGCAATTGCATCGTAATAACGTGCCGGTGGTGGGGATTTGCGGCGGCTATCAAATGCTCGGCGATACGATCATCGATGAAGTGGAGTCAGGGCTTGGCACGCAGCCGGGTCTGGGCTTGCTCAATACCGTCACCCATTTTGCCCAGCACAAAACCACCACTCTGGTTGAGGGGGAAATGTCCTCCTCGCTGCCTGACTGGCTGGCGGGCGCGGCGGGGTTATCCGTTCGTGGTTACGAAATCCATATGGGCGAAACGACGTTAACCGAAGAATGCCGGCCGGTGATGACGCTGCGCAAAGACGGCGGCAACGTAGCTGACGGCGCGGTTACGCCGGATGGACTGGCGTTTGGTACTTATCTTCACGGTCTGTTCGACAGCGATGAATTTACCCGGGCGCTGGTCAACGGCCTGCGCGTACGTAAAGGGTTAGCACCGCTGGATTCCACCTTCCATTACGCGCAATATAAATCGCAGCAGTTTGATCTGCTGGCGGATGCGATGCGGCAACACATCGATATTGAGAAAATTTATACCATCATGCAGCAACACCGGGAGCCCGTATGATGATTCTGGTTACCGGCGGTGCGCGAAGCGGCAAGAGTCGACATGCGGAAGCGCTGATCGCTAATTCTCCAAACGTTTTGTATATCGCGACTTCGCAGATCTTTGATGAGGAGATGGCGGCGCGAATTCAGCATCACCGCGATGGACGCCCTGCGCACTGGCGTACTGCTGAGCGTTGGCAACATCTTGATGAGCTGATCACGGCAGCGAACGATCCGCAGGAAGCCATTCTGCTGGAGTGCATTACCACGATGGTGACCAACCTGCTGTTTGCACTGGGCGGTGACAGTGACCCGGATAGCTGGGATTACGCGGCGATGGAGCAGTCGATCGAGGATGAGATCCGTTCGCTGATTGCTGCCTGTCAGAGCTGCCCGGCAAAGGTGGTGCTGGTCACTAACGAAGTGGGAATGGGGATCGTTCCGGAGAACCGTCTGGCGCGGCATTTTCGCGATATTGCCGGCCGTGTTAACCAACGCCTGGCGGCGGCAGCTGACGAGGTCTGGCTGGTGGTATCAGGAATTGGAGTCAAAATTAAATGAGTAAGTTGTTCTGGGCAATGCTCTCTTTTATCAGTCGCTTGCCCGTTCCTGCTCGCTGGTCGCAAGGACTGGATTTCGAGCACTATTCACGTGGCATTGTGATGTTCCCGCTGATTGGCGTGGTGCTGGGCGGGCTTACGGGGCTGGTCTTTATGGCGCTGCAGGCCTGGTGTGGTGTTCCCCTGGCCGCCCTGTTTGCCGTGCTGGCGCTGGCACTGCTGACCGGCGGTTTTCACCTTGATGGACTAGCTGATACCTGTGACGGCATTTTTTCTGCCCGTCGACGCGAACGGATGCTGGAAATCATGCGCGACAGTCGACTCGGGACTCATGGCGGACTGGCGCTGATCTTCGTGCTGCTGGCCAAAGTGCTGGTGGTGAGCGAACTGGCTTTGCGCGGAACGCCGATGCTGGCAGCACTGGCTGCAGCCTGTGTCGCCGGGCGGGGCTGTGCTGTTTTGCTGATGTATCGACATCGTTACGCGCGCGAAGAAGGGCTGGGCAATGTCTTTATTGGCAAAGTTAGTGGACGACAAACCTGTGTCACGTTGGGGGGCTCGGCGATCCTTGCGGCCGTCCTGCTTCCGGGCATGCGCGGTGTGGCAGCGCTGGTCGTTACGTTGGTGGCGATCTTCATTCTTGGGCAGTTATTAAAACGCACGTTAGGTGGGCAAACCGGCGATACGCTGGGGGCGGCCATTGAACTTGGCGAGTTGGTTTTCCTGCTGGCTCTGCTTTGAGTCAGTCAACATACTGGAACCCTTATGCAGACTTTATCCTCTTTACTTCACGCGATCCCTTCACCCGATAGCGCTGCAATGTTGCGCGCGCAGCAACATATTGATGGCCTGCTTAAGCCGCCGGGAAGTCTTGGGCGACTCGAATCTCTCGCTGTGCAACTGGCCGGTATGCCAGGCCTGAAGGGTGTGCCGCATGTCGGGGGAAAAGCGATGCTGGTGATGTGCGCCGACCACGGCGTGTGGGATGAAGGTGTTGCTGTTTCGCCTAAGATTGTTACGGCGATTCAGGCTGCCAATATGACGCGCGGAACGACCGGCGTCTGCGTGCTGGCCGCTCAGGCCGGCGCAAAAGTGCATGTGATTGATGTGGGAATTGACGCCGAACTCATTCCTGGCGTAGTGAACATGCGCGTAGCGCGCGGTTGCGGCAATATTGCACAAGGGCCGGCAATGCGTCGGTCACAGGCAGAAGAGCTGCTGCTGGAAGTGATCCGGTATACCCGAGAACTGGCAGATGACGGTGTAACGTTGTTTGGCGTCGGTGAGCTTGGCATGGCAAACACCACGCCTGCGGCTGCGATTGTCAGTGTGTTAACCGGTAGCGATGCAGAGGATGTGGTGGGTATTGGGGCTAACCTTCCGCTCTCAAGGGTAGGAAATAAGGTCGATGTTGTTCGCCGGGCCATTGCTGTCAATCAGCCGGACAGTCGTGATGGTATTGATGTGCTGGCAAAAGTGGGTGGTTTTGATCTTGTCGGTATGGCGGGGGTGATGTTAGGTGCGGCGTCTTGCGGTCTGCCGGTCATCCTGGATGGTTTCCTGTCTTATTCGGCGGCACTGGCTGCCTGTCAGATAGCGCCGGAGATTAAACCTTATCTGATCCCGTCACATTTCTCAGCCGAGAAGGGCGCTCGTACTGCACTGGCGCACCTGGAACTGGAGCCGTATCTCAACATGGGAATGCGTTTAGGTGAAGGCAGTGGTGCCGCGCTGGCGATGCCCATTGTTGAAGCAGCCTGCGCGATGTATAGCAATATGGGGCAGTTAGCTGCCAGTAATATTGTATTACCGGATGGCAAAGAAGCGTAGCCGCCCGTGACCCCGCTTTATGGTGGGGTTTTTTATGTGCATTCTCGTCGTAACCCCCTAAAACAGATAAAAAAGCTATACTTAACGGATATCTGCTGCGACGAAGGAAAGGAAAAAGATGCGTCGTGTAAAACTGCTGTGTGCTGTTGTTATGCTGCTCGCGAGTCAGGGATCGCAGGCGGTGAGCTACCCATTGCCTCCTGAGGGCAGCCGCCTGGTGGGAAGCCCTTTGACGATAACGATTCCCGCTGGTAACACGCAGCCTCTGGAGGCTTTTGCCGCACAGTATGGACAGGGATTGAGCAATATGCTCGAAGCCAATCCTGGTGTGGATGTGTTTCTGCCAAAGTCGGGTTCCACACTGGTGGTGCCACAACAATTGATATTGCCTGATACCGTACGCGAAGGCATCGTCATCAATGTCGCAGAAATGCGGCTGTACTATTACCCTGAGGGTGCCAATACGGTAGAGGTGTTACCTATTGGTATTGGGCAGGCCGGGAGGGAAACTCCGCGCAACTGGGTCACGGCGGTCGAACGTAAACAGGAAGCACCAGGCTGGACGCCCACGGCAAATACCCGGCGGGAGTATGCTGCTCGTGGGGAAAGCTTACCGGCGTTTGTGCCTGCCGGGCCAGATAACCCGATGGGGTTGTATGCGATTTATATCGGCAGGCTTTATGCCATTCATGGCACAAATGCGAATTTCGGTATTGGTCTGCGGGTAAGCCAGGGTTGCATCCGTTTGCGTAACGACGACATTAAATATCTGTTTGATACCGTACCGGTAGGGACGCGAGTGCAACTGATAGACCGACCGGTGAAATACAGCATAGAGCCGGACGGAAGTCGCTGGGTGGAAGTGCACGAACCCTTGTCACGAAACCGTTCGGAATACGAGTCTGACAGAAAGGTTCCCTTGCCGGTCACTCCCGCGCTGCGCATGTTCATCAGCGGGAATGACGTGGATGTGAGTCGCGGAAATCAGGCACTGGAGAGACGCTCCGGCATGCCGGTGAACATCAGTCTGGTTCAAATGCACGACTAATTTTCAGGGGAACCCTGAACCCTTCAGTCGGGATGGGGCGTTTTTTTAATTTGATACTGCCCCATTTTTACCACGCCAATATGGTCTGCCATCAGCTGTGCTTCGTGTTCGCTGTGGGTAACCAGCAGTGCCGTTTGCCCGGCAGCGCGCAAAATATCCCGCACCTCGTTGCCAAGACGCTCACGCGTGCGCTTATCAAGGCTGGAGAAAGGTTCATCGAGCAACAGAATTTCTGGATGCGGAGCCAGCGCCCGTGCCAGCGCGATACGCTGTTGCTGCCCGCCAGAAAGCTCATGAGGGTAATGGTTAGCATGACTGTGCAATTCCACCATTTTCAACAGCTCCGTCACTCTGGCCTGTTGCGCTTCACGCGGCATACGTCGTAAACCGAAGGCAACGTTTTGTTGTGCTGTCAGATGGGGAAATAAGGCGTATTCCTGAAAAACCATGCCGACATGACGTTTTTCCGGTGGCAGATGAACGCCGGGGCCAGCGATACGCCGCTCTGAGACATAGATCTCTCCACACTGCAGTCGTTCAAAACCGGCAACTGCACGCAGCACCGTTGTTTTCCCACAGCCTGAAGCGCCAAGCAGACAGGCAATTTCCCCTTTGCGTACCGACATTGAGAATCCGCTCAGGACCGGTTGCTGGCTGTTGCCGTAGGCAACGTGCACGTCCTGGAGTCGTAATGCGATTTCTGACATTGTTGCTCTCTTAACCACGGCGAGTCATCTGGTGACGCACCAACAATATAACGGGCAATGTACCTGCTAAAACAATCAGGAGCGCGGCGATCGCACCTTCTTCATAGGTTCCACGGGCAGCTTCTGCATACAGCAGAGTGGCAAGCGTTTCGAAATTTACCGGGCGCAACAGCAGCGTGGTTGGCAGTTCTTTCATCGCATCGGCAAAAACCAGCAATGCGCTGCTCACTAATGCCGGACGCAGTAACGGAAAGTGAACGCGGGCAAACGTTCCGGCACCGTTTTCGCCGAGCAAGCGTGAAGCCTGTTCGAGTGACGGCGGGATGCGGCCCAGACCGGAGTCCAGCGCGCCGATGGCAATTGCCTGGAAACGCATCGCGCAGCAAATGACCAATAAAATACCGGCAGACATCAGCGGTAACCCGCGAATATCCAGTAAGTCGGCCAGCCAACGATCGACAGCCATCGCCGGGGGCAAAAAACCAATCGCCAGAATCGTTCCGGGCACCGCATAACCGAGGGAGGCCAGACGCATCACACCGCGGCGAAAGCCTGGCATCGCGTTGTCTGCAGCGCTATGGCGTGCGCTCCAGGCTACCAGCAAGCTGACGCAAATCACCACCAGCGTGGTGCCTGCTGCCAGCAAGAGCGTATTTTGTAATGCTGAAAGCAACGAGGCGGACAGTGGGCTCGTGTCCCCTAAGCGTTTGGCGCTTTCCCACATCAAAAAGAGAACCGGGGCCACAAAGCCCAATATAACGGGTAGCGAAATGACAGCGCCAAGTAGCCAGCCGCGCCAGCCGTGCACGCGAGTGGGTTGGATTTCCCGCAGGCTGCGGCTGCTGAATCCTTGCTTTCTGCGTCCGTAAAATTCCAGCGTCAGAATGAAGAAGATAAACATCAGCATCATGCAGGCGATTTGTGCGGCGGCGGATAAATCAGAGCGAGAGATCCACGTGGTGTAGACGGTAACGGTTAACGTTTGTACGCCGAGGAACTCCGATGCACCAATATCGTTGAGCGTTTCCAGCAGTGCCAGGCTGATGCCGACAGCCAGTGCCGGGCGCGCCATTGGCAGGGCGACCCGGAAGAACGTCCCGGCAGCGCTGCATCCCAGCGTGCGGGCAGCCTCCAGTAAATGAGCCGGTTGACTGATAAAGGTGGCACGGGTTGTTAGATAGACGTAAGGATAGAGCACTAAACCGAGCAAAATAATCGCGCCGGAAAGCGAACGCAAATCCGGTAGCCGGAACTGTCGTGGACTGTCAAAGCCCAGCAGGAAGCGGATAAAGGTTTGCAGAGGGCCGATCGGATGCAGCAGATCGAGCCAGGCAAAGGCGACGATGTAAGTTGGCATCGCCAGCGGCAGCAGCAACGCCCAACTGAGGATCTTACGTCCAGGAAAGTCCCATGCTGTGACGGCCCAGGCGCTGCCTACGCCAATCACGCCAACCAACATGGCAACACCGGCTAACAGCAGCACGGTATTTTTTAATGCTGCAGGTAGCACAAACGTAATAAGATTGTCCCAGTGCGATAAATCCGACTGGGTAGCTTGCCAGATAAGCGCAATGATGGGAGTCAGAACGCCAAGCGCAATGCAAAGCGCCCCAAGGTGTAACGGCGTTAATAATGACTGCGGCCCGGAAACCAGGCCGCGTAAAGTCGGAAACTGCAGAAGTTTATTGATCGAATCCAACTTTATCTACCAACAGACTTGCTTGTTTACGGTATTTCACGATTTCGGTTAACGGAATTTTATCGACATCAATCTCACCAATTGTGGCGTTGATCACTGGATCGAGTGTGACACCTTTCAGTACCGGGTATTCGAAGTTCGCTTTCGCGTACTGCTGCTGGGCAGGTGCGGAAACCAGATATTCCATTAGCTTAACGGCATCGGCTTTATTGGGGGCATAGCGTGCTACTGCAGCGCCGCTGATATTGACGTGCGTACCGCCATTTTCAAAGGTTGGCTTGACGACTTTAATTGCATCGCCCCACTGACGTGCATCGCTGCCTTCTTTGGCGTTTTTCATATGGCCGACGTAATAGGAGTTCGCCAGGCCAATATCGCAAATACCCCCGAGGATATCGCGGGCAACGTCACGGTCGCCGCCAGTCGCCTTACGTGCCAGATTCGCTTTCACGCCACGCAGCCATTCTTCCGTTTTGGCTTCGCCGTGATGTGCGATCATGGCGGCAATCAATGCAGTGTTATACGGGTGTTGTCCGGCACGGATACAGACTTTACCTTTGTACTCAGGGTTGGCGAGTTGCTCGTAATGCCAGTTATCGATTGACATTGACTTCTCGGCGTACAACACACGCGCACGCATTGACAGCGCAAACCACTGGTTATCTGCGCCGCGGAGATTGGCCGGAATAGCCGCTTTCAGTGCTTCTGATTCTACGGGTTGTGTCACACCCGCTTCGACTAAATCGATAAGGTTCCCGGCGTCAACGGTCATCAGCAGGTCGGCAGGGGAGTTTTTACCTTCCGCTTTAACACGCTCAAGCATGCCGTCCTTGATATAGACCGTGCTGACTTTTATACCGCTGGTTTTCGTCCAGCTATCAAGCAGGGGCTGAATCAGGCCCGGTTCACGGGTGGTATACAGCGTTAACGCATCCTGGGCGAAAGCCGGCAGGCTGACAGAGAGAACCAGAGCAGAAGCAAGCGTGATACGGCGCAGTCCAGTGCGAGGCAGAGCATTCATCGTTTATATCCCAGCGTAATTGGAACGTACAGTGACCCGAGCAGGGGCTCATTTTTTTGCCTGCGTACAATAAATGATAATCACTAGCAATTACAATCATTGCAAAGTGTAAATAATTTACATTTACATAACTTTAATCAATGGTGTGAAGTGGCCTGTCCCTGTAATGGATAAGAAATTTAGCATCCATGAATACACTGGGTTGCCGGTTGCCTGGCGTTACCAGACGCAATCACTTAAGCCCGCGTAATAAACGAGACAAAGTGATTAAGCACCCGGCTGACCTCGCGGCTTTTTAGCCATATCATCATGGTGTTCACTTTACCTATCTGTGGCGTAATCGTATGACTGCGGATAGGGAAGTTATTCTCATACTGTCTGACAACGTTCTCCGGCAACAGCGCAATCCCCATCCCGGCACTCACACAGCCAAGGATCGCCTGAAAAGAGCCAAATTCCAGAGGATCGGCGCAATCGACCCCCTGTAGGCACAGCCATTCTCCCAGGCGGGAGCGATAGTTGCACCCTTTAACAAAGACCAGCGGCCTTGTCACCTGGAGGTCAGCGCCAGTAATGACATTCTGGTGCTCTGCCGTCGTTACCAGTACCAGCGTTTCCTGACATAACACGTGTGATTGCAGGGGCGAATTTTCCATATGCAGTCCCGGATGATCGGCAACGAATGCGATTTCCAGTTCATTGTTCAGAATGTGTTGCACCAGCGTCTCAGTAGGGGCGGTTTTCAGGTTTAACTCAATGGAAGGCATTTCGCGGTGGAAATTCGCCAGTATCGAAGGGAGGCGTACCGCTGCGGTCGTTTCCATTGCACCAATACGCAATGGCCCCGCCACTTTTGTGCCCAGCATCGACAATTCCGCTTCCTCTAACAACGCCAGAATTTTGTTGGCGTAGCGCAGAAGCAGCTCGCCCTCAGGGGTAATGTAGAGTCGATTTTTCTCGCGCACAAACAGAGAGACATCAAGGCTGGCTTCCAGCTGTTTAAGGCGGGTTGTGACATTCGAAGAAACGCAGTGCAGACTACGTGCAGCAGCGGATATGGAGCCCGTTTCCGCCACCGTTTTAAACAAGTTCAGAGAGGTACTGTTCATAGAAGCATTACTCAAAGTGAATGTTTTCGTCATTTTTATTAACTTTTTATCATCATTTTCTTGTGTAAGATAACAATCAAACCTAATTCGTCTTCTGAGGCCAAAATATGGATCTCGATCACAGTGCTGTTGGCCTCCGTCCGTTGCGTACTGCTGTATTTGGTATGATCGTCTTGACCTTAGGAATGGGCATTGGGCGCTTTTTATATACACCTATGCTCCCGCTTATGCTTCATGAAGGACTGTTTACCTTTTCACAATTATCGATAATTGCCAGTGCCAACTACGCAGGTTACCTTGTTGGCAGCCTCCTTTTCTCTTTTGGTATTTTTAGCGCGGTCAATAAGTTAAGAGTGTCGCTGCTGGCCTCAGCACTACTTACCGTCATGCTGATTTTTTTGATGGCAAAAGTGACTCAGCCAGAAATTATTTTGTTAATCAGGTTCCTTGCAGGTGTGGCAAGCGCGGGAATGATGATATTTGGTTCAATGCTGGTCCTTCAGCATACCCATAACCCTTTTGTTATCGCCTCTTTGTTTTCGGGCGTAGGAATGGGTATTTTTATCGGCAATGAATATGTCATTGCTGGTGTATCCTACGCCTTAAATTCACATGTGTTGTGGATTGGCGCAGCCATCATTTCAGCGATACTTTTCGTCATACTGACGATGCTATTGCCGAAAGATAAACATATGATCTCCCCAGTAAAAGCTGTCGCAGGCGCGGAGTCGGATATCCAGTGGTGGAATTTAGCCTTACTGTATGGCCTGGCGGGGTTCGGTTATATCATTGTCGCCACGTATTTGCCGTTAATGGCCACTGGGGTTGGCAATACTTTTTTAGCCGACCATATCTGGTCTATTGTCGGTCTTGCCGTTATTCCTGGATGCTATGGCTGGCTCTGGGCTGCCCGCAAATGGAATATATTATCCTGCCTGAGCGTTAACTTAATTGTGCAAGCAAGCTGCGTAGTCATGGCCATATTTATTAACTCGCCACTGCTGCTAACCATTAGCTGTATTGGATTTGGTGGCACATTTATGGGTACCAGCTCGTTAGTCATGCCGCTGGCCAGAAAAATAAGCGCGCCCCAAAAGATTAATCTCCTTGGTCTCGTTACGCTGACATATGGGGTGGGGCAGATCCTTGGCCCATTAGTCGTCAGTGTCTTCCAGAGTAATAAAAATGGAATGACCTATTCCATATTGTTGGGTGCAGTCTCGTTATTTATCGCAGCAGCGATTAGTTATTTGCAATACAATAAAGTTAAATATTCTGGTTATTCTGGAAAACAATGATAATAGTCTGTTTCAGCTAATAACATTAATAGTTATTGCGGCAGAACCCGTTTTCAAAAGCACTATGACTCTGTTCTGCTGCTTAACGGGTTTGCGCTCTTCTGGCTGTGCGCATTTCCCATAATTATCTGGTTTACAGGAGTTTCTATGCCCTATGTAAATCCCCCTGAGACCGATCCCGCCTATTCTGCTACTATTATTATGTCTTAGTAATGTGATCCACTCGTCTGATTGCCTGCTCAATTACACCCATGTTTATCTCGAGTTCAGGTTAATTAATATGGAAAATATATTGAATGCGGTTAGAAAGTGTATTGGTATCCGATGGTGCATTCGTGTTATAAACGATTAATGTGTTTGATATTTATTTAATCCATAAAACGTATGCTCTGTTGGAACAATAGATCACACCATAAAATACTATCATTTTCTATTGATAAGTTCAGGCTGTTTAGCCATATATTTGGCAAAAAAACGGAGTGCATACGAATATATGAGAATTCTGAGTGCTGTTCAGAGTCAACCTGCTGAATAAGAGAATCCAATCTTCTTGATATAATGTTTTGAATTTATAAATGGAAATTATATGAATATAAAACTACAGTTAAAGGTAATGTCGTTCCTGCAATTCTTTTTGTGGGGAAGCTGGTTGAATACTTTTGGTTCTTATTTATTTATTACACTGGGGTTTAAAGGTGAAGATATTGGTGCGGTTTATAGTACACTTGGTATTGCCGCACTGATAACATCCCCTCTGTTGGGGATCGTTGCGGATAAATGGATCAGTGCTAAATGGATTTATGCAGCTTGTCATTTTTTTGGCGCGGTGACGTTATTTATTGCCGCATCTGTTGATACCCCTTCTTCCATGTTTATTGTCATTTTGTTGAACTCGCTGGTTTACATGCCGACGCTGGGGCTGAGTAACACGATTTCCTACTATCGCATTCAGAATGCGGGTATGGATATTGTGGCGGATTTCCCCCCGATCCGTATCTGGGGAACCATTGGCTTTATTGTTGCCATGTGGGCTGTAAGCCTGGCGGGTTTTGAACTGAGCCACATTCAGTTATATATCGGTGCTGTGGCTTCACTGGCCTTGAGCCTGTTCACGCTTACACTGCCGCTGGTTCCTGTCGCTAAGTCTAACAAGGCGTACGGATTGGTTGATATGTTGGGGCTGCGCGCATTTGCTCTTTTCAAAAATAAGAGAATGGCCATTTTCTTTATTTTTTCCATGTTGCTTGGTGCGGAATTACAGATTACCGGCATGTTTGGTAATACATACCTGCACAGTTTTGAGAAAATCCCAGAATTTGCCAGCAGCTTTGTGGTAACTCATGCGTCTATTCTGTTGTCCATTTCACAAATTTCGGAAGTGTGCTTCATCCTGGCCATTCCTTTTTTCCTGAAACGCTTTGGGATTAAAAATGTCATGTTAATGAGCATGATTGCGTGGATGCTGCGCTTCGGTTTATTTGCTTATGGCGATCCCTCCGTGGGCGGAACAATTCTATTAATTCTTTCTATGGTTGTTTACGGATGTGCATTCGATTTTTTCAATATTTCTGGCTCTGTGTTTGTTGAAAAAGAGGTTGATGCTTCCATTCGCAATAGTGCTCAGGGGGTATTCTTGATGATGGCTAATGGATTCGGTTGTATTATTGGCGGATTTGTAAGTGGTAAAGTGGTCGATCATCTGACCGTCGCGGGTAGTCCTGAATGGTCAACTATCTGGCTGGTATTTGCAGGATATTCACTGGTTCTCGCGGTCGTGTTTATGATGATATTCAAGTATAAACACAATAATTCCAGTACGGCGACAGATAGCTATGCATGATGATATCTTTATCGGCTTCAAGTTGCAGGGTAATTAACTACACCGCTGTTCGGCTCCTTCAGAGTCAGAATAAGCGTGATTTAAAAATGCCTGCGGTGTTTTATCCCGCAACTTGAAATATGCCGGGAATATAACGCAAAATTAATTATTCATATAAAAAGAGGGTATTATGGCGAATCAATTATATAATCAGTGCAGAGTATATTGCGCGCCCTGGCGACTGGACGCATTAAATTTAAATGACACTATTGATCGATGGATTGACGATGGTCTGCTCCCACCACTGGCGCATACGCTTCTGCCATACAGAGATGATGCCGGTTCATCAAGTGAAGAAGAAATCTTTGTCCGTGATGTAGCCAATATGGACAACTGCGTTGGTATGATAGGGTATTTTGATGGTGGTACCTATGATTCAGGTTGTGCCTGGGAGGTGGGTTATGCATGGGCCCTGGGATTGCCCGTTCACCTGATTACGACTGACTTTCTTCTGTGGGCAGCGGGTGATTCCGAAGAGTTTTATCCCATAAGCAAACTGATGAATTATGTCGCTAAAGTTGTTTCAGTATTCGACACAGACACAAGTATCACAAATTACCGTGAGCAAACAACTGATATCCTTAATCGTGCGTTACATACTTTCCAGCATAATTTAATTGCGGATTTTGGGGGCGAAATTCCTCCAGCACTACCATTAACACCGTTGCCGATTGAGTATGATTATTATCTTGACCCCAATTTTATGTATACAGAACCTTCGCGAGGGTTGCTGGAGAATATTAAAAATGCAATTACCACCGCAGGGAAAACATATATTATCGGCGATAATATAAATGATATTGCTGCAGATATTGATAATTTAAGAAAAAGCAGGCAGGCTGTTTTTTATTCTGATGTCTTTGAGCCAGACGTAGATTCAGGCATTATGAATGGCATTGCTTACGCACTAAAAAAACAATCTATCATTTACTGTAGTAAACAGCAGCGCTACCATTCAGGGCTGGGCACTGATTATCTGAATCTGATGGTTACCTATTCAGCAACAATGACGCATTCATTTGCAGAACTTGAATCGTTGATTAAAAGTGGTGCAATAGTTTAATTATTATATTTAACATGAAATTTGGTTGAACCGTCATCAATATCATCATTTTTGAACAGGTCATGTTGATTGACGGTTTATTCTCTCCGAGCAGTACGACTGCCCACAAGTTAAAAACACGACCTGACATTGCAGAATGATGATGCCCGGATGGGCAAACGATAGCAATGCTCTTAGCGCTAAACTGGATGGCGCTGCTGAGGATGCCGGACTGAGTAATAATTATCCCATCATACAGTATCTGCTCCGAATTATGATTTATTCAACAGTACTGGTTATCTAACCAGGAAACTCATGAATGAATCTACCAAATTGATAAAGTCAAAATGAGAAAATGAATGAATAATCAATCTCGCGCAAAATCTCATCAACTCAGTCGTGATGAATTACAGAACATATTAGCCGTTGCCCGCGGAGATGCGCCAGCAGATTATATGATTGATAACGTTACGGTTCTCGACCTGATTAACGGCGGAATGCTCCCCGGCCCGATAGTCATCAGCGGCAAGAGCATTGCAGGCATCGGCCCTGCCTATCAGGACGCCCCTGCTCGTCAGCGTATCGATGCCGGGCATGCCGTGGCGGTTCCCGGTTTCATTGATGCCCATCTGCACATTGAATCCAGCATGATGACGCCCGTGACCTTTGAAACCGCCACGCTGCCGCGCGGCCTGACCACCCTGATTTGCGATCCGCATGAAATAGTCAACGTGATGGGTGAGGAGGGGCTGCGTTGGTTTATCCGCTGTGCAGAACAGGCGCGGCAAAACCAGTTTATTCAGGTTAGTTCCTGCGTGCCGGCGCTGGCGGGCAGCGATATCAACGGCGCGGAATTTCCGCTGGCGCAAATGCTACCCTGGCGTGACCACCCGCTGGTAACGGGGCTGGCGGAGATGATGGATTTCCCCGGCGTGGTGCGTGGCGACGACGCAATTCTCGATAAGCTGGATGCCTTCCGCCATTTGACGCTGGACGGCCACTGCCCATCGCTTTCCGGCAAGGCGCTGAACGCCTATATCGCCGCCGGTGTCGAAAACTGCCACGAGACGCACACCTTCGCTGAAGGGCGGGAAAAACTGAGCGCGGGAATGGCGCTGATGATCCGTGAAGGTTCCGCCGCCCGTAACCTCGACGCGCTGGCTCCGCTAATCAACGAACTGAACAGCCCGCAGTGTATGCTCTGCACGGATGATCGCAATCCGTGGGAGATCGCCCATGAAGGCCACATTGACGCGCTGATCCGCCGCCTGATCAATCAGCATCATCTGCCGGTGCATCTGGCCTATCGTGTCGCCACCTGGTCACCTGCGCGCCACTTTGGCTTAAAACATCTGGGGCTGATCGCCCCCGGCAAGCAGGCGGATATTGTGCTGTTAAGCGACCTAAACCAGGTGGAAGTCCGCCAGGTGCTGGTGAAAGGCCTGCCGGTCAACGCTGCCGAACTGGCCGCCGGAGAGGCCGAACGCCAGCGCCGTAGCCTGCCGCCAGAGGGTAACACTATTCGCCGCCAGCCAGTCAGCGCCGCCGATTTGACGATACCGCTGGAGACCGACGCCCGCTACCGGACTATCGAAATCATCCCTAATGAGTTGATTACCCACAAGCGGGAGAGCGTCTGGCTCGGTGATCGCTTCGATAGCGACGATATCTGCTTTATCGCCGTACTGGAGCGTTACGGGCAGCAGACGTCGCCAGCGCTGGGACTGCTCGCTGGTTTTGGCCTGCGTAAAGGCGCGCTGGCGGCCACCGTCAGCCATGACAGCCACAACATTGTGGTCATCGGCCACGATGCACGGGAGATGGCTCGTGCAGTCAATCAGGTGATCGCCAACGGTGGCGGCCTGTGCGTGGCGCTGGACGGTCAGGTCGCCGCACATCTGCCGTTGCCCATCTGCGGGCTGATGAGCCAGACGCCCGCTGCCGAACTGGCGCAGCAAATAGACGTGTTAAAAGCCGCCTGCCGACGCTGCGGCGTGATGCTGGACGAACCCTTTATTCAGATGGCGTTTCTTTCGCTGCCGGTCATCCCGGCACTGAAACTCACCAGCAAAGGCTTGTTTGACGGTGATGCGTTTACCTTCACCGATATACAGGTAAAAGTGCCTTCCTGAAGCAAAACCGGACGGTGCAATGCCGCCCGGTTTTGCTACCGAAGTGCACTCACTGGTATTCGTTCATTTTGTCAGATCGTAACCGGATATTTTCTGCCAACTGATATCCGCGTTCCTTCTATGGTAGAACAGACCAGGGCGCTGCAAGGTTCGCCACTTACCCTGAGACCAGCCCCGTCCGTTCCGCTATTATTGTGTTAGTAGTAAGAACCAACCAGCCTGATAGCCAGCTCAACGTTAGCAGGCATGGAGGCATCGTAACCGTACATATGACCATATTGCGGGCGCAGTGCTTCGGTGACGCGATTGATGATTGCATCACGCTGTGCGCGAGCAAATTCAGCGTGGTTGTTAGCAGTTTTATTCATGAATTTTCCGAATGCTTCTTCTTTTCGTGCTTTAAGGGTTGCTGCGCGTAAATCACTCAGAAAGCGATGCTGAAACTGGAAATCGTCGCGCGAGCCTACATTGCCATGTCCTCCGACAAAATAGTTCCAGTCGAGCGCTTCCACCTGCCGTAAGTTGGCATCGTGATAAACCGCGGTATCCGATACAGCAAAGCCCATCATTGGTAATTGATCGGGGTTAAGCAGATCTGGGCTGTGAACGACTTTTTCTTCTTTTAGCAACCATGCTGAATGATCGTCAGTGTGCGCAGCCTTTAAGAAACGGTGTAGTTCAACCGTCAGGTTTTCAAATGTGAATCGATCATCCGCGTTTTTCAGTACCCGATTTGCCACTGGTAATCGACTGTCCATAAAACGCATTTTTTCAGTGGTGGCCTCGCTGGCAACGATCTGCAATTTCACTCCTGTCTTTTGCGCTTCCTCAACCCAGAATGGACTGTCACCGATATGATCAACGTGGTAATGCGAGTAAATCAGCGTCGTCACTGGCAGCGTTGTAACATCGCGGATAGCCTGAAGTAGGAACTTCCCCCGTCCCTCCGGGGCATCGAACAGCAATACCCCCTTATCGCCAACATAAAAGGTGGTGGAATAGAAATAGCGCTGAACGTAATACGTCCGCTCGCCTATTTTCTGCAATATATAAGGCTGTTCCATATTTCTCTGATGGAGGTTATCAATCTTATTTCCGACGGGCAGCGTAATGTTAGCGGAGGGAGTCATGTAATGTGCATTAACGGTAGAGACCGCGGGGGTAGGGGCCTGTGCCAGTACACTGGCAGATGTTAGCGCTGTCACGATGAAAAATACCGGGCGAATTGTATTCATATTAAATCCTTTTTAATTTTCATGTTTTCATTTTTTGTAGTGATGTTTGCTGTAACTGGTAAATAATAGATGAGAGGCGAGTGGATATTAATGAAAATAAATTGAATAATTGCTTCAAAAATGCTGATTTTTATTGGGTGGATTTATATCTTCAGATACCCCATACTCTTTTATGGAGTTTTCAATAATGTCATTTATTCACATTAATTATATATAAAAGGAATGTTTTATATGGAAAATGTATTTGTGGTTTATTATTCAGGTTATGGTCACACCCAGTTAGTCGCGGAAAAAGTGGCTGAGGGTGCAAAGGCTGGGTTGATTGCCGTTGATTCTGAGGGGAATATTACCGAGCAGGATTGGGAAAAGCTTGATGCTGCAGATGCGATCATTTTAGGCTCACCAACTTACATGGGCGGCGCACCGTGGCAGTTCAAAAAGTTCGCTGATGCCAGTTCAAAAGCCTGGTTCACCCGTAAATGGCAGGATAAAGTTTTTGGTGGATTCACTAACAGCGCCAGCCTGAATGGTGACAAGCAGGTCACTCTGATTTATTTACAAACGCTTGCTTCACAGCACGGTGGCATCTGGGTGAGCCTGGGCCAGGCTCCGGCAAATGCGTTGGCTTCCACCCGTGATGATATCAATAATCTTGGTGGATCTGTTGGCCTGCTGGTGCAGTCACCTTCCGACGCTGGTGCAGATAAAATCCCGGCAGGCGATTTGCAAACGGCTTATCATTACGGTGAACGTGTGGCTGCGATTGCCGCGCGCATGAAGTAAAGTTTTTATCTTAGCCGGTGGTAGCTTATTAAAAATTACTCAGGCTAAATATTTAAGACATGGTATTCGTTTTAATAGTCAGTGCTAAAGGGTTCAAATTTTTGTGAACCCTTTTCATATTAGAATGCTGGACTTCGTTCTCCGCCTCCCACAAAACTCATAATATGTAATCAAGTACTGACCAGGGTTAAAAAGGGGTATCACTGCCGATATAGCAGGCCATTTTTTCGGGTAAAGAACTGTTCGAGCTCTGACAGCAGTGCATCCATCAAAGGTTGCCAGTTTTGTGCCGGGTAGGTTTTGCCCAGTGGTTGCCACTTTGAGACCCACAGCCGATGAAAGATTACATTTTCTCGTATTCAGTTCGGGCAATGACTTCATCCTGAATTGGCTTGCCAATTTCACATCAGTACTGCGCGTCGCGCAGCGTTCTGGAATCCACAATGTTGTACTGAATATAACCCGCAGTAATGCGGTGAAATGCTGTGTTTTCAGCGTGGTGACGGGCAGATGACCGATGGCCGGAAAGATATGATTTTCCATGCTGGTGAGAATACGCGCGGCATAATCAGCCGACTACTTTTTGTTGATTTTATGCCAGCCCCGCGCGACAGCTTTAAAACACTTTTCCGTTGACGCGGCGGCTTTTCAGTCAAGCGCTGTTGTGCAGGATTGATATTCTGCGCCAGTAATTTGCGGATATCGTCACGTTTCTGTTTTGCCTCAGCAAGCGAGATGAGCGGATAAGCGCCGAGACTGACGCGGGATTCTTTGCCACTGAAACGATATTTGAGATACCAGATACGCGAGCTGCCCGGATTGACCAGCAGATACAGACCGTGTGAATCGGAGAGCTTTACAGGACGAGACGAGGGTTTTAAGTTGCGGATTTTAGAATCGTTTAAAGACGTTTGGAGGTCACTCCAGAGTCGAACCAATCTGACTCCAAATCTGACCACCAAATTAACCGTATGCGGAGGGAAAACTAAAAACGCATCGGGAAAGATTTTCACGCTAACTTATTGAAACCTAATCATACAGGTATTTATAAGCACGCCTGAAAACAGGAATTTGGCTCCTCTGACTGGACTCGAACCAGTGACATACGGATTAACAGTCCGCCGTTCTACCGACTGAACTACAGAGGAATCGTGTGAACGGGGCGAATATTAGCGATGCCTGTCTGTATTGTCAAAGCCTGAATGGATATTTGCGATCGTTTGCTGAAATATTCTTCATTTCGTCGCTTATTCAGACGCAGACGATTGTTTTATATACTTTTCACGTTCAGGACGTGGATATTTCCACAGCCAACGACCTGTGACCATTCGCCAGTAAAATAACGCGGCCCGTACTGCCCAGTCGAAGAACATCCCCATCCAGACGCCAACGACACCCCATCCTAATACGATCCCGAGGGTGTAGCCGGCAACAACACGACAGCCCCACATCCCCAACATGGAGACCCACATAGCGAAACGGGCGTCACGTGCACCTTTAAATCCAGCAGGAAGAACCCATGATGCTGCCCATATCGGCATAAATGCCGCGTTCAGCCAAATCAGGATGACAATGACCTCTTTTACATCCTGATCGTGGGTATAAAACGAAGCCATCACGCCTGCAAACGGGGCGGTTAGCCAGGCGATGGCGGTTAATCCGATTGTGGAGAGCCAGAATACATGCCGCAACTGGATTTCCGCCTGAGCAATCTGTCCATTTCCCAGACGTCTGCCGGTAATGATGGTAGACGCGGAACCTAAAGCGTTTCCCGGCAGGTTGATCAGTGCCGCTATCGAAAAGGCAATGAAGTTACCGGCAATTACGCTGGTACCCATACCTGAAACAAACATCTGCGTAAGTAACTTGCCACCGTTAAACAGGACTGACTCTATACTGGCAGGAATACCAATCCCCATGACTTCCCAGATGATGGCAAGATTCAGCGGTTTAAAATAGCTCTTCAGGGGAATGCGCAGCGCTGGGTTAAATCCAATCATCAGCACCCATATAATGGCGATGGCACCAATGTAACGTGAAATCGTCAACCCCAGACCTGCGCCGACGAATCCCAGCCCTTGCCAGGAAAAAATGCCGTAGATCAGGATGCTACTGATGATAATGTTCAGGATGTTCATACCACCGTTAATCAATAACGGTATTTTGGTATTTCCGGCACCGCGCAGTGCGCCGCTGCCAATTAACGCAATTGCTGCAGCGGGGTAGCTGAGCACTGTTAATTCCAGATAGGTTAGCGCCAGCGCTTTTACATCAGGGGTGGCTTCTCCTGCAACGACATCAATAATCTGCTCACCGAAATAGTGAATCACCGCCGCCAGTACGACAGCAAATATTGTCATGATCACCAGTGATTGTCTGGCTGCGGCTCTGGCGCGTCGACGATCGCGCTTTCCGAGACTAAAAGCAACCACCACCGTCGTGCCAAGGTCGATGGCGGCGAAAAATGCCATGATGACCATGTTGAAGCTGTCGGCAAGCCCGACGCCTGCCATAGCTTCTTTACCCAACCAGCTCACCAGGAAGGTGCTCAGTACTCCCATCAAGAGTACACAGGTGTTTTCCAGAAAAATGGGGACAGCAAGCGGGGTAATTTCGCGCCAAAAGAGAACTTTATAACGCTTGCGTTTGGCATACCAGGGCGTGCGGGATGCGACCTGGCGTAAGGCTGCGGAGACGTTCAAAGTGGACCTTAATGAAAAAAGTTGAAACCTCATTTCAAATGATGAGGGAGAATCAAAAAAGCTGCAAAGTTTTTTCCATTTAAAATGTCTGTAAATGCAACAAACTGTCGAGAGAAGCACCAATTGATCCCCAATGTAGGAATTGGGGTTTGACAAATGTTTTTTCGCCGCTAAGATAAGCCTCCACAACGATTCCTCTGTAGTTCAGTCGGTAGAACGGCGGACTGTTAATCCGTATGTCACTGGTTCGAGTCCAGTCAGAGGAGCCAAATTTAGAGAAGCCCGCTTAAGGAAACTTAAGCGGGCTTTTTGCTTTTTAGCTTTTCGGTAAATCCACCTGACATGCAGGTGGATGCTTTACAGACTGGGTATTATCAGAACTGGTAGCTGGCGGTGAGGCTGACGTTACGCGGCTCACCATAGACGATAGAACCGTCGATATTGGTGTCGTAGGTTTTATCGAACAGGTTATTGAGGTTACCCTGCACAGAGAAGTTTTTCGTCACCTGATAGCGGGTGAACAGATCTACAAGGGCGTAGCTTCCCTGTTCCGCGCGGAATGTGCCATAAGGCGTGACCGTATCACTATACACTCGATTCTGCCAGTTAACTCCGCCCCCCACGGTCAGTGCCGGCAGGGCAGGCAGGTTATAACGGGTGAACAGTTTTACTGTAGTACGCGGCAGGTTCGGATTGACGGCATTGCCGTCGTTGTCATCCGCAACGTACCGCGTTGCGCCGAAAGTCATCTGCCAGTTATCCGTGATCGCACCGTTCACTTCGAATTCAACGCCTTTGCTGACCGTTCCATCCATCGCTTTAAAGGCCGTATCCCCATTGCTACCGGCGATTGGTACGCCGGTTGATTGCGCCACGTTATCCTGCTCAATGCGGAATACGGCGAGGGTGGTGGTTAAACGGCTGTTCATCCAGTCTGATTTCAGACCAACTTCGTAGTTGTTGCCGGTAATAGGGGAGAGATATTTACCGGAACTGTCGCGTTTGTTCTGCGGCTGGAAGATAGAGGTATAGCTGGCGTAAGTGGACCAGTTATCATCGATGTCATACACCAGACCCGCATAGGGCGTGGTGTGGTTTTGTTCCATGCTGTAGGCCAGGGTGTCGATACGCCAGTTGGTATAGCGCGCGCCGACGATCAAATGCAATGGGTCGGCGAGCGAAATACGCGTTGCGGCGTAGAGTGATTTCATGTGCGTGGTGTCGTCCTGGGCCAATGACTGTGGGCTCCAGTTGGTTTCCGGGAAGTTACCGTCGTAGGTATAGAAGCTACCTATTTCGTTGGGGAAGACGTTTGCCCACGAGCTCTCATAACGGTTATTTTGCTTGCTGTAACTGCCACCCAGCATCAGGTTATGCTGACGACCAAACAGGTCGTAGCCACCATCGGCAAAAAGATCGACGGCATCGATTTTACGCTTGCCGCTGTTCCAGCCTGTTCCACCAACGTAATCATAGCCCGGTCCATAGTTGCCATAGGGACCAATCAGTGTGCCGTCATCTTTATTAACGTAAGCGTCGACGTACATCATCTTACTGTCGAACTTGACCTCGGAGTGGGTGGCATTCAGGGTTGTTTGCCAGGTATCCGCGAAACGCTGCTTGAGTGTCACGAAGACTTTGTTGATGTCTTTGTCATTGTAGGTCCAGTCCGGCGCGGTGCTGCGCGAGCGGTCGTAGCTGTTTTTGCTGCCATCGGTATTCCAGCGCGGCAACCCGCCCCAGGTTGGACTGTTGATATCAATACGCTGGTATTCGTAACCTGCCGACAGGCTGGTGGTGTCGCCCAGATCGGCATCGACAATCCCCGAGAAAAACATTTTTTCATTGTTATAACGGTCAAGCCAGGAATCGTTATTTTGATAACCCGCCACGATGCGGGCGCGCACGTTACCGTCTGCCGTCAATGGGCTTTGCAAATCGGTCACATAGCGCTGTTTATTCCAACTACCGTATTCCGCAGATACATTCCCGGTGAACTCGCGGCTGGTGGCATGCTTACGGATCATGTTAATAGATGCCGAAGGATTCCCCGTGCCGGTCATTAACCCGTTTGCACCACGAACCACTTCTACACGTTCAAACAAGGCCGTGTCAGAAAGGGCATCGCCGAGGTTCCAACGGGATTCAAAATAGGTCGGGATCCCATCGACCATGTAGTTATCGATCTGGAATCCGCGAGAGAAATAGCTGCTGCGGTCAGAGTCCGCCTGGCTTTTGCTGATCCCCAGTGTGTTGTCCATCACATCACCCAGTGTCTGGAGTTGCTGATCTTCCATACGCTGTTGGCTGACGATGCTGACCGATTGCGGGATATCTCGCTGTGTCATCTGCATTTTTGTACCTGCAGATGTCGATTTAACGTTGTAATCCTGCTCATCACTGGATGTGGCGGAGGCTGAACCATCAACGATCACGGTCTCTTCTGCGGAGGCGGCGAGGCTGGTACAAGGCAATAGCGCAGCCGTAATACAGGCTGCCAGGAGGGATGGGACAATGGCAGAACGATGCTGTTCGTCCCTGTCGTGTGTTGTGAAAGACATCAGAAAGTCCTTGATAATTATTAATATTAAGTTCGAATCACGTGAGTGCGTAATGAACCCTTTGGCTGTTAATTATTTTTTCTTCATGAGAATGCAAATGCGAAATATACGCATTCATATTCAATGTGTAAACAAATGCTACGCATAAATGAAATATTGTTTCAGTACTATGTCTGAGCGATAGCGCCGGGAAATGGTTATAAGAACAGCACTGGCAGGGCTTTTTGCTTAAAAAATCGAGGGTTAAAGTTGAAAGAGCGTGAGTAACTCGCTCATACTCTATACTCGCAGAGTCACCCGGCGTAGCATGGCACAACGCATGGGCTCTTAATGAAAAAGGAAAACGTCGTGGCAGAAGAAACTATATTCAGCAAAATTATTCGTCGTGAAATTCCGTCGGACATCGTATACCAGGATGAGCTGGTCACTGCGTTTCGTGATATTTCACCTCAGGCGCCAACGCATATTCTGATCATCCCGAACGTTTTAATCCCAACCGTCAACGATGTGACGGCAGAGCATGAGCAGGCGCTGGGACGTATGATCACAGTGGCGGCGAAAATCGCTGAGCAGGAAGGCATTGCCGAAGATGGATACCGTTTGATTATGAATACCAACCGTCACGGTGGTCAGGAGGTGTATCACATTCATATGCATCTGCTGGGTGGACGTGCGCTTGGTCCAATGCTCGCGCATAAAGGTCTTTAATAATGACCAGAGGATGCATTGCGCTTACGTTGGGTCTGCTGTTGCTGGCTGGCTGCCGTTCACACCCGGAAATTCCGGTCAGTGATGAACAGTCTCTGGTGATGGAATCAACAGTACTGGCGGCGGGTATCACTGCAGAGCCGCCTGAGTTAACAACGTCTGATATTCAGGCCTCAGCATCCTCGCGACTCTACAACGAAAGACAAGAACCTGTCACCGTTCATTATCGGTTTTACTGGTATGACGCCAGAGGGCTGGAGATGCATCCTCTGGAAGCGCCGCGCAGCGTGACTATCCCGGCTCGTTCGTCGGTAACGCTGTACGGCAGCGCCAATTATCTGGGGGCGCACAAGGTTAGGCTTTATCTTTATCTGTAAGGGGTGAATCTTGAAGATCAAAATGAATCGCTACGCACTGATTGCCGCGCTGGCGATGTTTCTCTCTGGTTGTGTGGCTCAACGTGAGCCAGCGCCGGTAGAGGAAGTGAAGCCGGTGCCGGAACAACCCGTGCAGCCGCAACAGCCAGTTCCGGTTGTACCCACAGTGCCAACCATACCGCAGCAGCCGGGGCCGATTGAACACGAGGACCAAACGGCGCAGCCAACCCCACGTCAGCGTCATTATGACTGGAACGGGGCAATGCAGCCGATGGTCGGCAAAATGCTGCAAGCTGAGGGGGTGAAAGCTGGGGGCGTACTGCTGGTTGATAGCGTGAATAACCGTACCAACGGCTCGTTAAACGCGGGTGATGCCACCGAGACTTTGCGAAATGCACTGGCGAATAATGGTAAATTTACCCTGGTTTCTGCGCAGCAGTTGGCAGTAGCCAAGCAGCAGTTGGGCCTGTCGCCGAACGATAGCCTGGGAACACGCAGTAAAGCGATTGGTATTGCCCGTAACGTTGGCGCTCAGTATGTGCTCTATTCCAGCGCTTCCGGTAACGTCAATTCACCTGCGCTGCAAATGCAATTAATGCTGGTACAAACTGGCGAGATAATCTGGTCAGGTAAAGGTGCCGTTCAGCAACAATAACAGGCTGACGCGCGATGAAGTTTTGTCGCGCTATTTCTCGCAGTATCATCCCGTCGTCTCCAGCCAAAGTGGTTTGAGCGGCGGGAGCTGCATCATCGAACATCAAGCCCACCGTTTAGTGCTGCGCTGTCATCACGATCCCTACGCGCCAGAATCGCATTTCTTACGCCACTATCATGCGTTAAAGCACTTGCCAGAAAGTCTTGCGCCGCGTCCTCGCTTTTATACGCGCGGATGGATGGCCGTCGACTTTTTTCACGGTAAGGTAGAATCCAGATTACCGGACGCCGACGAACTCGCTGGCTTATTGTATCATCTGCACCAGCAGCCCCGATTCGGCTGGCGAATCAGCCTGCTGCCGCTACTCGAGCAGTACTGGCAGTGTAGCGATCCGGCGCGTCGTACGCCGTGCTGGTTGCGCGCCCTGAAGCGGCTTAGAAAAAGCGGTGAGCCTCGACCTTTGCGCCAGGGGCCGCTGCATATGGATATCCACGGCGACAACATCGTACGTACAGACTCAGGGCTGCGGCTGATTGACTGGGAATATGCCGGCGACGGTGATATCGCGCTGGAGCTGGCGGCGGTATGGGTCAGCGATGAGTCCCAGCACCAACGGCTGATTAGCGCCTACGCCCAACGCGCGCATATTGAGCAAGACGCGCTCTGGCGACAGGTCAGGCGATGGCAACCCTGGATAATGATGCTGAAGGCGGGGTGGTTTGAGTATCGCTGGCAACAAACCGGCGACCGACAATTTATCAGGCTGGCCGATGAAACCTGGCGGCAGCTAACAATGAAAGGATAAGGAGAGCAGTGTGGGCCCAGTAATGTTGGATGTCGAAGGGTATGAGCTGGACGCTGAAGAGCGTGAGATTCTGGCACATCCACTGGTAGGCGGGTTGATCCTCTTTACCCGAAATTATCATGACCCGGAACAGTTGCGTGAATTAGTGCGTCAGATCCGCGCGGCATCGCGTAATCATCTGGTGGTGGCGGTAGATCAGGAAGGCGGCAGGGTGCAGCGTTTTCGCGAAGGTTTTACCCGTCTGCCTGCGGCGCAATCTTTTGCTGCACTGCATGGGCTGGAAGAGGGAGGCAAGCTGGCAGAGGACGCCGGATGGCTGATGGCCAGTGAAATGATCGCGATGGATATTGATATTAGCTTCGCGCCCGTTCTGGATGTGGGACATATCAGTGCTGCGATTGGTGAACGTTCTTATCATGCCGAACCCGCGCAAGCGTTGGCGATGGCAACCCGCTTTATTGATGGCATGCATGCGGCCGGAATGAAAACTACCGGTAAACACTTCCCCGGACATGGTGCAGTGACGGCGGATTCGCATAAAGAAACGCCAACCGATCCGCGTCCGGAAGCCGAGATCCGCGCGAAAGATATGTCGGTATTCCAGACGTTAATCACTGAAAACAAACTGGATGCCATTATGCCGGCGCACGTCATTTACAGCGATGTAGACCCGCGACCCGCGAGCGGCTCACCCCACTGGCTGAAAACAGTACTGCGCCAGGAGCTCGGTTTCGATGGCGTGATTTTCTCCGACGATTTGTCGATGGAAGGCGCAGCAATTATGGGGAGCTACGCAGAGCGCGGACAGGCATCGCTGGATGCAGGTTGCGATATGATCCTGGTCTGCAATAATCGTAAGGGTGCGGTCAGTGTTTTAGATAATCTGTCGCCGATCAATGCAGAACGTGTTACACGTTTGTATCATAAAGGTTCATTTTCACGTCAGGAACTGATGGACTCGGCTCGCTGGAAGACAGTAAGCGCCCAGCTCAACCAGCTTCATGAGCGTTGGCAGGAAGAGAAAGCAGGTCATTAACGCAAGTTTGGCGAGGATGCGATGATTATCTATTTACACGGTTTTGACTCTAACAGTCCGGGCAACCACGAGAAAGTATTGCAACTGCAATTTATTGACCCGGATGTCAGGCTGATTAGCTACAGTACGCGGCATCCTAAACATGATATGCAGCATCTGCTGAAAGAAGTGGACAAAATGTTGCAGCTTAATGTGGATGATCGACCGTTGATTTGCGGCGTTGGGCTGGGGGGGTATTGGGCTGAACGGATTGGTTTCCTGTGTGATATTCGTCAGGTGGTGTTTAACCCTAACCTGTTCCCGTATGAGAATATGGACGGGAAAATCGACAGGCCGGAAGAGTATGCTGATATCGCCACAAAATGTGTGACCAACTTCCGCGAGAAAAATCGCGATCGCTGCCTGGTTATTCTGTCACGCCATGATGAAGCCTTGAATAGCCAGCGTTCGTCGGAGGAGCTGCATCATTACTATGAAATTGTATGGGATGAAGAACAAACGCATAAATTCAAAAACATCTCCCCGCATTTGCAGCGAATCAAAGCGTTCAAGATGTTAGGTTAATCTTTACTGAGCGTTTAAAAAGCCAGCCTCCGGGCTGGTTTTTTTATTCTTAAAGTCTGGGTTGTCTATCTTTTCAGCATCAAAACTTGATACACATCAATTTTGGTATGACCAATGCACCGTTCGTGTTATTCTCACTCTCGAGGAACATTTTCATTATCGTAACTTGTTGTTAATTAAAGGCTATATGCATAACTTTTAATTAACAATTGGTTAATAAATTTGAGGGGGTCACGTTGACTACACCATTGAAAAGGATCGTGATTGTCGGCGGCGGTGCTGGCGGACTGGAAATGGCGACGCAGTTGGGTAAAAAACTGGGTCGTAAGAAAAAGGCAAAAATCACGCTGGTAGACAGAAACCACAGCCACCTGTGGAAACCGTTGCTGCACGAAGTGGCAACAGGATCGCTGGATGAAGGTGTTGATGCGCTGAGCTATCTGGCGCATGCCCGAAACCACGGATTCCAGTTCCAGCTGGGTTCGGTGATGGATATCGATCGTGAAGCGAAAACCATCACGATTGCTGAGCTGCGAGACGAGAAAGGCGATCTGCTGGTCCCTGAGCGTAAAGTGCCATATGACACGCTGGTGATGGCACTGGGCAGTACGTCCAACGATTTCAACACGCCGGGCGTCAAAGAGAACTGTATTTTCCTCGATAACCCGCACCAGGCGCGTCGCTTCCACCAGGAAATGCTGAATCTGTTCCTGAAATATTCCGCAAACCTGGGCGCGAATGGCAAAGTGAATATCGCTATCGTCGGCGGCGGTGCGACGGGGGTTGAACTCTCCGCTGAGCTGCACAATGCGGTAAAACAGTTGCACAGCTATGGTTATAAAGGGCTGACCAACGAAGCGCTGAACGTCACATTGGTGGAAGCTGGTGAGCGTATTCTGCCTGCGTTGCCGCCGCGTATTTCCAGCGCCGCGCATAACGAGTTAACCAAACTGGGCGTACGTGTACTGACTCAGACGATGGTAACCAGCGCTGACGAAGGTGGGTTGCATACCAAAGATGGCGAGTACATCAAAGCTGATCTGATGGTGTGGGCAGCAGGTATCAAAGCGCCAGACTTTATGAAAGAGATTGGTGGTCTGGAAACCAACCGTATCAACCAGCTGGTGGTTGAACCAACCCTGCAGACGTCGCGTGATCCGGACATCTATGCGATTGGTGACTGTGCTTCCTGCGCGCGTCCGGAAGGGGGGGTTGTGCCGCCGCGTGCCCAGGCTGCGCACCAGATGGCATCCTGCGCGATGAACAACATTCTGGCACAGATGAACGGTAAACCGCTAAAAGCGTATCAGTATAAAGATCACGGTTCTCTGGTTTCTCTCTCCAACTTCTCTACCGTGGGCAGTCTGATGGGGAACCTGACGCGTGGCTCAATGATGGTGGAAGGGCGTATTGCGCGCTTTGTCTACATTTCACTGTACCGTATGCACCAGATTGCGCTGCATGGTTACTTCAAAACCGGCCTGATGATGTTGGTTGGCAGCATTAACCGCGTGATTCGTCCGCGTCTTAAACTGCACTAATACTGGCCTATAATGCCGGATGGAATGCTTCATCCGGCACTTTCTTTCAGAGTTCTCTGAATCATGCTGCTTTACTCCTTCTCTCCGCGATTTTCATCCGTAATCTGATTGGCATTATTTACCTCCTGTTGCAAAGTTGTTGCTAATAGCAAAAAAGGAGGAAGTCCCGTGAATAAATCAATGTTGGCGGGTATAGGGATTGGCGTAGCTGCTGCGCTGGGTGTGGCAGCGGTGGCCAGTCTAAACGTTTTTGAGCGTGGCCCACAGTTTGCACAAGTCGTCTCTGCAACACCGATTAAAGAAACGGTAAAAACACCGCGCCAGAAATGTCGTAACGTGACGGTTACTCACCGTAAACCCGTACAGGATGAAAACCGTATTGCCGGTTCCGTGCTGGGTGCGGTTGCCGGGGGCGTAATTGGTCATCAGTTTGGTGGTGGGCGCGGCAAAGACATTGCGACCGTTGCCGGTGCGTTAGGTGGCGGTTATGCCGGTAACCAGATTCAGGGGTCAATGCAGGAAAATGATACGTACACCACCACACAACAACGTTGTAAAACGGTCTATGACAAATCAGAAAAAATGCTGGGCTACGACGTAACGTATAAAATTGGCGATCAGCAGGGCAAAATCCGTATGGATAAAGATCCCGGTACGCAAATTCCGCTGGATAACAACGGCCAGTTGGTTCTGAATAACAAGGCGTAAAATAGCGTTATCCTGAACATTAGCCCCCCATCGCTCAGGCTGGGGGGCTTTTTTTATTAGAAGGTTAAGGCATAGTTCAAACCAAAGGTGCGACCCCGACCTTTGTATTCATACAAGGATGGACTGCCATAAGTCGGGCTGTAGAGTAACGGTGCACGCTGTCCCCAAAGGGTGGTGTACTCTTCATTCAGCAGGTTCTCAACGCTAAAGGTCAGTTTACCCAGCGGGAGCTGATAGCTGCCGATAAAGTCCATCGTATTGTACCCATCCAGCTTGTTGCCACTGGCGTCGCTCAGGTCAAATGTCTGTTGACTCTGTACTCGCAGCGACCACGGTTCCGGCGCCCAGCCAACCCATGCTGTTGCTTTAGACGGCGAAGCCAGAGTGACATCCCATTTTTGCCATTTACCGTTTTGCTTCACTTCCGATTTAATGATGTTGAAGTTACTTCCCAGGCTCCAGTCCGTATCAGCAATGAAATAATCCACCGCGCCTTCAAGGCCATAAATCCGGCGATCGTCGGGCTGTACGTTAATGGTCATATCGTTGCGGTTAACGACGATCGATTTATCAGATATGGAATAGTAAGCGGCGAGCTGTGTACGCAGGTTATCGCCGGTGTAGCGCCACCCCAGTTCGTAAGAGTTAACTTTAATGCCTTCCAGACGTGAATCCGCTACGTTAACACTGCGCTGGAGCTGATAATGATCGCCAACCAGCGAGTAGGTACCGTTGCCGTAGTATTTTCCAGGGTCGGGAAGTTCCACACCTTGAGAGAAGTTGAACCAGGTCTGCTGGCGATCGGTCAGGTGTGCGAGGATGCCCGCGTTAAACAGGAAGTTATCATAGTCTGTTTTGCCACCCGGGATACTATCAGCAGAGTTCGCCAGACCCGTTGCGATGCCTTGTTGCTGCGTATAGCCGACAAAATCATCAACGCGGTTTTCAGTCCACTGGTAGCGGATACCGCCGCTGAGCGTAAAGATGTCATTAATGTCGTAGCTGTTTTGCAGGAAAGGCGCAAAGTTGGTGATGCTGTAACCGGGATAGCGCCCGGTGGTGTAGGCCGTTCGGTTATCCATACCGCCAGAGGGGAGGGAATAAGCCAGATCGAAGAATTCTTGATTGGAATCGAATGTTTCGTGATCGGCGTCGATACCCCATGTCAGTTCCCAGTTTTCCATCAGCTGGCTGTTGAGGGTGATTTTGGCACCAAACTGGTCAGTATCCTGTTGTGATGCGGAGAAACTGGTGACCTTACCTTTGCTCAGCGTAGGGAAGGGATAGAATTTAAGTGATTCGTCACGGTAATAGATCTGGCTGACCAGATTCTGGCCGAAGAAATTAGCATCGGAATATTGCAGGCTGATCAGATGCCGTTCCGTGCCGGGGATACGGTCGGAATTGAGACCGCTGCTGGTATTAGCGTTGCCGGTTCCCGTCACGGCAGACATGTTCTTGCCGAGATCCAGTCCGTAGTCGTCATCGCCCTGGCTTTTGTAGTACTGCGTAACCAGCTGCAGCTGGCGGTTGTCATCAAGCTCAATCGTCCCGGTACCCATCAGATCCAGACGATCGGAATGCTGCAGACCGGTTTGGGTATTATCGAGCATTAAGGCGTCGTGGTTGGCATCATACCACCCCCCAAACCGTTGATAAGCGACAGACATGCGTCCGGATGCGCGGTCGGTTCCTCCGCTAACTGCGGCGGCAACACGTTCGTCATGATCGTTACTGTTGTTGAACCCGCTTTTGCTGCCCAGCTCGAGTTCGACTTCACGCTCAGGCTGACCTTTTTTGGTGACGATGTTGATCAAACCACCGGTACTTCCGCCGCCATACAGCGATGTTGCCCCGGAGATAACTTCAATGTGTGCAATATTAAACGGATCAATGGAGTCGAGCTGGCGGCTGTCGGTGCGGGAAGAGTTGAGACGAACACCGTCAATAAGCACCACGATGGCACGACCACGCATGTTCATCCCGTAGTTGGTTCGTCCCTGGCTGCTGACGTCGATTCCGGGGATCAACTGAGCAAGAACATCCTTAAACTCTTTCCCCCCCTGAACCTGCTGTTCAATCTCGCTTCCTTCGATAACCCAGGTCGTTTGCGCCATCTCTGCCACGGTGCGTTGGCTCCGGTTTGCGCTGACAATGAGATTATCTTCCTCAGCTGCAATAGCCGGCAGAGTTAAAGATAACAGGAGAGGATTGAGCACCCAGAGACGCTTATGCATTTGTGTTCCTTTTAAAAAAGTCGGTCTGTTTTTGTTAGGGCGGTAGAGAAACCGATGGTTACATTGTGTAACAGGCGTTAAAACAAATGCGAATATTGATGATAATAATTTTTGTTATCAACATATTTTACAAAAAATGATCGGATAAGATGATGAAAACAATGAAAAATGTGTGGGTAATGTGCGGAAATTCTACCGGGAGCAGCATAAGCTCCCGGTGATGACATTAAGACGTGAGTCGTGTGGAAAGGGTTAATCTTTAATCAGTTCAGGCCACAATCGTAACGTGGTGTGCGCGATCTGCATCAATTTTTCGAATGTGGCTCCTTCGCGGGCGCTGATCGACATACCCTGCAAAACACAGTTCAGATATTCAGCCAACTTTTGTACATCGCAGTGTGCCGGTATTTCACCCTTTTCCTGTCGTTGATGCAGAAACTGAGCCAGCGTCTGCTCCTGCATGGCGTGACGGGATTTAACCGTGTGCGCAATGTCCCGGGAGGAGGCGGCCAGCGTAGCGGATGTGTTAATCATAAAACATCCCGCAGGCGTGTCTTTACTGGTGAAGCAGGTCGCTATTGCGGTGAAATAGTCCCCGAGTGCAGATTCGAGGCTTTTTTCTTCACAAAAAAGTTGGGCTTCGTGTTTTGCCGCGAATCGACTGATATAGCGGTCCAGCACGGCACGAAACAGTCCTTCCTTATTGGTGAACTCCGCATACAGCGTAGGCGCTTTTGCCCCGGTTGCTTCTACGAGATCGGCGAGCGATGTCGCTTCATATCCGTGCTGCCAGAAGAGTGTCATGGCCTTATCAAGCGCGGCTTCCCTGTCGAACACTTTTGGTCGGCCACGGCTTTTTTTTACACAACTTGTCGTTTCAGTTGTCATGGTGCCGTTGTACCTGGTTGGGTTTATTGAATAACCATTATAAAAATAATCGCGCAGACACTCCAGTGCATTCACCCTAAAAATAATTTAATGCTATTAATATGAAAAATAAGGCCTTTGTGCTTTAAATAACAATCGTTATAAAAAAAATATTGACGTGTGACCTGGATCACATCTATGATTTACCTATCGATCGTTAAGTTAATCGCTTACGGCACACATTCATCTGCTAAAGGTAACTATCATGAAAAACGTAAAAACTCTTTTTGTCGCTGCTGTCCTGAGCTCACTTTCATTTGCAAGCTTTGCCGCTGTTGAAGTTCAGGCTACACCGGCAGGCCAACAGAAAGTCGGTATTATCTCTGCCAACGCCGGGACTAACTTAGGTTCTCTGGAAGATCAACTGGCGCAAAAAGCGGATGAGATGGGTGCGAAGTCATTCCGTATTACTTCTGTTACCGGTCCTAACACTCTTCACGGGACGGCAGTTATCTACAAATAAGTTGTAAACCCTCGCTATGCCACTGCGAATTCAATAAAAAATCCCCGCGGGAACAAACCGGCGGGGGTTTTTTTATGACCTGAATTTACAGCGTTTGTTCAGGAACATCGTGGTGGCGTGTCACGTCTACAGGCATACCTGAACGTAGCTCCATTGCATGCTCCATCACAACTGCGTCTGTTTGTGCCGCATTTTTAAAGTTCTGCATTGATGAATTCAACACGATTGGCAGTAACTGCGGGTCGTCATTAATCTTTACTGACAGCGGTTGGTGTACTTCAACCAGGCGCATACCGTTAGGTTCAACGGAGGCTTTAATCGGCGTGTTGATGATGTTCACTTTGGTTCCCGGCGTAACCTGACGGAATAAGGTTTCAATATCACCGTCACGCAGGCGAATACACCCGGAACTGACACGCATACCGATGCCAAAATCCGCGTTGGTTCCATGCAGCAAATACACACCGCCGTAAGCAGCTAAGCGGATAGCATGATGCCCCATCGGGTTATCCGGCCCGGCAGGTACTACGGCAGGGAGGTCGATACCATTGGCTTTATACCGTGCGCGGATATTCGCCGTTGGTGTCCAGGTCGGGTTGGCACGCTTATCAGAGATGGTGGTGACCATTGTTGGCGTCAGGGTGTCGCCGCCTAACTGGCCAATGCCAATGGGATACACGGTCACCGATTTTGTCCCTGGCTGGTAATAGTAAAGACGCAGTTCGGCGAGGTTAATGACAATCCCTTCGCGTGGGGCATCTGGCAGCAGAGTTTGCAATGGGATGGTTAAAACACTGCCCGGGCGAGGTACGTATGGATCGACGCCGGGGTTAGCCTGCAGCAGCGCTAAAAAGCCGACGTTGTATTTTTTCGCAATGGCTTCCAGCGATCCGCCGTTGTTTTCGACAACGTGAGTGGCATTTTCACCCACCAGTTTGCTGCCAGGCGGCGGGAGCGGCCAGGTATTCGCTTGAGCCGGAAGCGCTAACGCGACGGTCGCCGCGAGTGTAAAAAGCGTTAGCCAGCGAGAGAGTTGTTTCTTGTTTAACATCACCATAAATCCATTGTTTTTACGTGGTTTTTATAATGTAAAAGTAAACAGGAATTATGGCGGTTTGCTGTGTCGGGAAGTGCAGGGAAGTGCAAAGAGTTTGTAAATTCATCGGCCGGGCAAGCACCGTGCTCACCCGGCCGGAACGCTACGCTACGGCGTTTTCTTCAAGTTGACGCATAAACTGACGTACCCAGTCGATACGGGTTTTACGCTCGCTCAAATCTTGCATGAACTTCAGCCGGGTTGGGCCATCCAGACGGAAGTGTTGGGGTTGCTTTTGCAGTAAGCCAATCAGCCACACCGGGTTGACGTGGTTCTTCTCGGCAAACTCAATCGTCCCGCCTTTTTCATTGCCTTCGAGTTTTCTGATGCCCAGTTTTTGCGCTTGCTGGCGCAAACGGGCAATATCCAGCAGCGTACGGGCCGGGTCAGGCAACAAACCAAAACGGTCTATCAGCTCGACCTTAATTTCTTCCAGCTCGTTTTCGCCTTTCGCACTGGCAATCCGCTTGTAGAACGACAGTCGCGTATTCACATCGGGGATGTAGTCATCTGGCAGTAGCGAAGGCATCCGCAGCTCGACTTCAGTTTGCTGGTTGGTGAGATCTTCTAGCGACGGTTCGCGTCCCTCTTTTAGCGCATCAACCGCGTTCTCCAGCAGTTCCATGTACAGTGAGAAGCCGATGGTTTCCATCGAACCGCTCTGATCTTCACCCAGCAGTTCCCCCGCGCCGCGAATCTCGAGGTCGTGAGTGGCCAGCGCAAAACCTGCCCCCAAATCTTCCAGTGATGCAATTGCCTCAAGGCGTTTTTGTGCATCGGTGGTCATTGCTTTCGGATGCGGCGTCAACAGCCACGCATAGGCCTGATGGTGCGAACGTCCCACGCGGCCGCGTAGCTGGTGTAATTGCGCCAAACCGAAGTGGTCGGCACGTTCAATGATGATGGTGTTCGCGGTGGGAATGTCGATCCCGGTTTCGATGATGGTGGTACACACCAGCACGTTGAAGCGCTGATGGTGGAAATCGTTCATCACGCGTTCCAGCTCGCGTTCGCGCATTTGCCCGTGTCCAATCCCGATACGCGCTTCCGGTACCAGCTCTGCCAGCCTGTCAGCGGTTTTCTGGATGTTTTCAACATCGTTGAACAGATAGTAGACCTGCCCGCCGCGCAGCACTTCACGCAGGATAGCCTCGCGAACCACCAAATTGTCATACTCGCGCACAAAGGTTTTGACGGCCAGACGACGCGCTGGCGGTGTGGCGATAATTGACAGATCGCGCATGCCACTCATCGCCATATTGAGCGTGCGCGGGATCGGGGTTGCGGTCAGCGTCAGAATATCGACATCGGCGCGCATTGCTTTAATTCGCTCTTTGTGACGGACACCGAAGCGGTGCTCTTCATCGACGATTAGCAGCCCCAGGTCTTTTAGCTTCACATCGCTTTGCAGCAGTTTGTGCGTGCCGATGAGAATATCGATTTTACCTTCGGCAACCTGCTCCAGAATCTGCGCTTGCTCTTTGGCGCTACGAAAACGGGACAGCATCTCAATGCGTACCGGCCAGTTGGCAAAGCGGTCACGGAAGTTGTCGAAGTGCTGCTGGGCGAGCAGGGTGGTCGGCACTAAAACGGCCACCTGTTTGTGGTTCTCGACGGCGAGAAATGCGGCGCGCATCGCCACTTCGGTTTTGCCGAAGCCGACGTCACCACACACCAGACGGTCCATGGCCAGCGGCTGACACATATCGCTGAGCACCGCGTTGATCGCCTGTGCCTGGTCGGGCGTGGTTTCAAACGGGAAGCTGTCGCAAAATAGCTGGTACTGCTCACGGTCATGCTTAAAGGCAAAACCTTCTTTCGCCGCGCGCTGGGCATAAATATCCAGCAACTCCGCCGCGACATCACGCACCTTCTCGGCGGCTTTCTGCCGGGCGCGTGACCAGGCATCGCCGCCAAGTTTATGCAGCGGCGCATTCTCTTCCGCGCCACCGGCGTAGCGGCTGATCAGATGCAACGACGACACCGGCACATACAGTTTGGCGTCGTTGGCGTAGGTGAGCATCAGGTATTCACCGGTGATGCCGCCGGCTTCCAGCGTGGTCATCCCGGCATAGCGACCCACGCCGTGCTCAAGGTGCACAACGGGCTGCCCCGGATGCAGCTCCGCGAGGTTTCGGATCAATGTATCCGGGTTAATCGTGCGGCGGGAATCCTGGCGGCGGCGAGCCACACGTTCACCAAGGAGATCGCTTTCGCAAATCAGTGCCAGGTTGCGTTTGGTATCAATGAAACCATGTTCTGCCGCACCAATCATCAGATAACGACCGCTGTCGGCGGCTTCATCAAGGCGTAAAATACGTTTAGGCGCGACTTTGATGCGAGCCAGAAGCTCGCCGAGTGCTTCACGGCGACCTTCACTCTCTACCGAGAAAATGACCGGGCCGCTGAAGGTTTCCAGGAATTTACGCAGCGCATCCAGCGGCGATTTCTGTTGCGCTTGTACGGCGATGTCCGGCAGCTTCTGGAATCCCAGATTAGTGTTTGCCGCTTTGTTTGCCAGACTTTCGGTTTTGAGCTGGACGCGAGGCCAATGTTTAAGCTCGGAAAACAGTTCGTCAACCCGCAGCCACAGCGATTCTGGCGGCAGCAGTGGGCGCATCGGATCGACACCCCGGTTCTCAAAACGTGACAGTGTATCCGCCTGGAAACGCTCTGCGCTGGTTTCAATATCACCGGTATTCACTAACAGCGTATTGGCAGGGAAGTAACTGAACAGCGGTGGCAGCGGCTCACTGAAAAACAGCGGTTGCCAGTATTCAATCCCGGCAGGTAACGTGCCTTTACTGACCTGCTGATAAATATGTTCGGCGTCGCGTTTAACTTCAAAGGTGTCGCGCCACTGACTGCGGAACAGCTCAATGGCTGTTTTATCGGTTGGAAATTCGTGGGCAGGCAGCAAATTAATGGCATCGACTTCTTCCAGCGTGCGCTGAGTGTCAGTATCAAACAGGCGCAGGCTGTCGATTTCATCATCAAAGAAATCCAGGCGATAAGGCAATTCGCTGCCCATCGGAAACAGATCCAACAACGCGCCACGCGTGGCGTATTCACCGTGTTCCATGACCTGATCAACATGGCGATAACCGGCGCTGTCCAGTTGCTCACGCAGGGCATCACGCGACAGGCGCTGACCCTTTTTCATCACCAGTGCATGGCCGTGTAGATAGCTGTGCGGACAGACGCGCTGCATCAACGTGTTGACCGGTACGATCAGCACACCGCGTTGCATCGCAGGCAGTTGATACAACGTGGAGAGTCGCGAGGAGATAATTTCCTGATGTGGGGAAAAACTGTCATAGGGCAGCGTTTCCCAGTCAGCCAGATTCATCACCATCTGGTCGGTAAACTGACGAATTTCATCATGCAGACGCAAGGCATTTTGCATGTCCGGCGCGATAAGCACCACTGGTCCCGGATGGTGTTCGGCGATTTCTGCGACCAGCGTCGCGCAGGCGGCACCGGTAAGTTCACCCAACTGGCGCTGATCGCCAGCTTTTGCTGGAAGCGTGTAACGATGTTGTTCAGGCATTCGGTTGTCAGGATCTCGTTTGGATATACGTCTGATAAGCAATGTTCTTTATTATCCGTGATCGTTTCTCATAAGCAAATTGATTCGCCCCCGGATGGGGGCAAAAAGCGCGTAAGGTTTAGCGGGGAACGGTGGAGAAAGACGGCGGGGAGAAGAGCAGGTCGGCAACGGTTTTTTGTGAAATTTTTCGAACCATTAGTCCGACCAGCGTACACAACAGTAAGCAGGCGAACGGATACACCAGTAGCAGGGCCAGCTCTACGTTTGCGGACCAGGCGGTATGATTGAGTTTGGGAAGCAGCATTAAACTTATCAGTTCCACCAGAATTCGGTGGGTAGTGTAGATGGCGATGGTATTGGCACCAATCACGCTTAACGGACTGGACGTGCGCATACCAAAGCGGAGCTCAAATTGATAAAACAGCTTCATGATCAGCACAATGGAAAGAAGAGAAAGCAATAGTGAGACATTTGCCAGCCACGCGACGGCGGCGACGATTGTGCTAACCAGAAAAAGCACAGAATGGCGGCGCAGGGGAACATCTTTGATCCACATCATCAGCGTTGTGCCAAACCAAGCGCCGAGGCTGTAGTATGGCAGATTACGTATTACGCTGTTCAGCCCCCACCATGGGGTCGGGAAAAAGTTGATTGCCACACTCAGGAATGCAAACAGCACCAGTAGCGGCAAGGCCCAGCGGCTGAAGATCTTACACAGGACAAAATAGACAATCAGCGCATACAGATACCACAGACTGGTACTGGCGGTCAGCATCCCGTGGGTAAAACCTGCGATCGAACCAGCATAAGCGGCGTTGGCAGCATGGCTCAGATCGCGCTGTGGGGCCAGCCAGTTATTGAGCGTCACTAACGCCAGCCATTGCACCACACCCCAGAGTATCAGCACCCAGGCAATACTCCAGATCCGTTTATCCACGCAGGTGGTCCACGGGACGCTATCAATGTAGCGACGGATCAGATATCCCGAAATAAAGAAAAATACCGGCATGCGAAACGGCGCCAGGTACAAATTGAGGTAAATCCAGCATTTGCTCAGCAGCTCTGAAAGCGGATGCTGAAAGGTAGTGAGATGGGGATAAAAGGTAATGACTGAGTGGTAAATGACCACCAGACAGATACATAACCCTTTGATTTGATTAATCCATAACTCTTTTTTATTCATTGCAGTGGCGTATCCATATTGTGTGAGATAGCTTGCCATCCTGCAAAACCCTGCGTTCACTGTAATGCGTAACCGTCTGCTTTTTATTTTTTTAAGATAAAGATCAGGAAAATGGATGAGGGCAAAGTGGAAACTTTAGCGAATTGATTTGGTTATACTTTTCAGAACAATGCTGACGAACACTTACGGTTCAGTCATTTACCCATCCCGCTTTCGCTTATATACTCGTGACTTTGCTAACAGCAACCAGACGGATTTCATGTACCAACCTGTCGCTCTATTCATTGGCCTGCGTTATATGCGTGGGCGTGCAGCAGATCGCTTCGGTCGTTTCGTTTCCTGGCTCTCTACCATTGGCATTACTCTTGGGGTAATGGCGCTGGTCACAGTATTGTCGGTGATGAACGGTTTCGAACGCGAGCTGCAAAATAACATCCTTGGTCTGATGCCTCAGGCTATTCTCTCGGCTGAGCAAGGCTCTCTTAACCCGCAGCAGTTGCCGGAAAAAGCCGTGGTATTGAACGGCGTCAACCGTGTTGCGCCGCTAACAACGGGCGATGTGGTCCTGCAGAGCGCGCGTAGCGTGGCGGTAGGGGTGATGCTGGGCATCGACCCGGCGCAAAAAGATCCGTTAACGCCGTATCTGGTCAATGTGAAGCAAACAGATCTCGAACCGGGTAAGTATAATGTCATCCTCGGTGAGCAGCTTGCCGGACAGTTAGGTGTGAACCGCGGCGATCAAATTCGCGTGATGGTGCCTTCTGCCAGTCAGTTTACGCCAATGGGACGCTTACCGAGCCAGCGTCTGTTTACGGTGATTGGCACTTTTGCCGCCAATAGTGAAGTTGATGGTTATCAGATGTTGACCAACATCCAGGATGCGTCACGTCTGATGCGTTATCCGGCAGGCAATATCACCGGCTGGCGTCTGTGGCTAAATGAACCGCTCAAGGTTGATTCGCTGAGTCAACAAACGTTGCCGCAAGGCACCAAATGGCAGGACTGGCGCGAGCGTAAAGGTGAGCTGTTCCAGGCTGTGCGGATGGAAAAAAACATGATGGGGCTGTTGCTGAGCCTGATCGTAGCGGTAGCGGCGTTTAATATTATTACCTCGCTGGGTTTGATGGTAATGGAGAAGCAAGGGGAAGTGGCGATTTTACAAACGCAGGGGCTCACGCCGCGGCAAATAATGATGGTGTTTATGGTTCAGGGGGCCAGTGCCGGAATTATCGGCGCGCTGCTGGGCGCTGTGCTGGGCGCGTTGCTTGCCAGCCAACTGAACAACCTGATGCCGATTATCGGCGTGCTGCTGGACGGTGCCGCGTTGCCTGTCGCTATTGAGCCGTTGCAGGTGATCGTCATTGCACTGGTGGCAATGGCCATCGCGCTGCTGTCTACGCTTTATCCTTCCTGGCGCGCTGCCGCCACTCAACCCGCTGAGGCTTTACGTTATGAATAAGATCCTGTTGCAATGCGACAACCTGTGCAAACGCTATCAGGAAGGCACGGTGCAGACTGATGTTCTGCACGATGTCAGTTTTTGCGTCGGCGAGGGTGAGATGATGGCGATTGTCGGCAGCTCAGGCTCCGGCAAAAGTACATTGCTTCATCTGCTCGGCGGGCTGGATACACCGACTTCCGGCGATGTCATTTTTAGCGGTCAGCCGATGAGCAAACTCTCGTCAGCGGCGAAAGCGGAACTGCGTAATCAGAAGCTCGGATTCATTTACCAGTTCCACCATTTGTTGCCAGACTTTACCGCGCTGGAAAACGTGGCGATGCCGCTACTGATTGGTAAGAAGAAGCCGGCTGAAATTACCGAGCGCGCACGTGACATGCTGAAAGCGGTTGGGCTGGATCACCGTGCCAGCCACCGTCCGTCCGAACTGTCAGGCGGCGAGCGTCAACGTGTGGCGATTGCCCGTGCGCTGGTGAATAACCCGCGTCTGGTGTTGGCAGATGAGCCAACAGGTAATCTTGATGCGCGTAACGCGGACAGTATTTTTGAGTTACTGGGTGAGCTGAACCGTTCTCAGGGCACAGCATTTCTGGTTGTGACGCACGATCTGCAACTGGCGAAGCGCATGAGCCGCCAGCTTGAAATGCGCGATGGTCGCCTGACGGCCGAACTGAGCCTGATGGGAGCAGAGTAATGGCTTCGCCTTTATCGTTATTGATTGGGTTACGTTTTAGCCGTGGTCGGCGGCGCGGCGGCATGGTGTCGCTGATTTCCGTGATTTCTACCGTCGGCATTGCGTTGGGCGTGGCGGTGTTGATCGTCGGTCTAAGCGCGATGAACGGATTTGAGCGAGAGCTGAACAACCGTATTCTGGCCGTGGTTCCGCACGGTGAGATTGAAGCCGTAAATCAGCCGTGGAACAACTGGCAGGAAGCACTCGATAAAGTTCAGAAAGTGCCTGGTATTGCCGCTGCGGCGCCTTATATCAACTTTACCGGGCTGGTGGAGAGTGGGGCGAATCTACGTGCAGTACAGGTGAAGGGCGTTGATCCGCAGCAGGAACAACGCTTGAGCGCGTTGCCATCCTTCGTGCAGAACCATGCCTGGGATAATTTCAAAGCCGGTGAGCAGCAGATAATCATTGGCAAGGGTATTGCCGACGCGCTGAAGGTGAAGCAGGGGGATTGGGTGTCAATTATGATCCCTAACGCCAGTGCGGATCATAAGTTACAGCAGCCTAAACGCGTGCGTTTGCACGTTACCGGTATTCTGCAACTGAGCGGTCAGCTCGATCACAGCTTTGCCATGATCCCAATGGAAGATGCGCAGCAGTACCTGGATATGGGCTCCAGCGTTTCCGGGATTGCCCTGAAGGTCAACGATGTCTTTAACGCCAATAAGTTGGTCAGAGACGCTGGTGAAGTGACCAACAACTATGTCTATATTAAGAGCTGGATCGGTACTTACGGCTATATGTATCGCGATATCCAGATGATTCGCGCCATTATGTATCTGGCGATGGTGCTGGTGATTGGTGTGGCCTGCTTTAATATCGTTTCCACGTTAGTGATGGCGGTAAAAGACAAAAGCGGCGATATTGCGGTATTAAGGACGCTGGGGGCGAAAGACGGGCTGATCCGCGCCATCTTCGTCTGGTATGGACTGCTGGCGGGTCTGTTCGGTAGCCTGATAGGTGTGGTTATTGGCGTTGTTGTTTCTCTGCAGCTCACACCGATCATCAATGGTATTGAGGCGCTTATCGGCCATCAGTTCCTCTCGGGCGATATTTATTTTATTGACTTCCTGCCATCTGAATTGCACTGGCTGGATGTGATTTACGTGTTGGTGACAGCATTGTTGCTGAGTCTTTTGGCTAGTTGGTATCCGGCGCGTCGCGCCAGCAATATTGACCCTGCAAGAGTACTTAGCGGCCAATAACAACAAGATATACACCAGGCATTCATGCTGTCCCAAGGCGGCAAGCCCGATAATCACCAGACGCATAAACAACGATGTGACTGGGCGTGAGGGTGCAACCAACGCAGAGGCAGCATGAAGGAAGACGTGTATCAAGGAGCGGTGATGTATTACGGGTTTGACATTGGCGGGACAAAAATTGCGTTAGGCGTCTTCGATAATCACCGTCGTTTGCAGTGGGAGAAACGTGTCCCTACGCCGCGTGACAGTTATGACGCTTTCCTTGATGCTGTGTGCGCTCTGGTGACGGAGGCGGACCAGCGCTTTGGCGTTAAGGGTTCAGTAGGGATTGGTATTCCTGGCATGCCTGAGACCGAAGACGGCACGCTGTACGCGGCTAACGTTCCTGCTGCCAGTGGCAAACCGCTGCGGGCCGATCTCAGCGCACGACTGGATCGTGATGTGCGTCTGGATAATGATGCCAACTGTTTTGCACTCTCCGAAGCCTGGGACGATGGGTTCACCCAGTATCCGTTAGTGATGGGCTTAATCCTCGGCACCGGTGTCGGTGGTGGCCTGGTGCTTAACGGAAAGTCTATCACCGGACGTAGCTATATTACCGGCGAGTTCGGTCATATCCGTTTGCCTGTTGATGCGTTGACGTTGATGGGATTTGATTTCCCACTGCGTCGTTGCGGATGTGGTCAACTGGGCTGCATCGAAAGCTATCTTTCCGGTGGCGGATTTGCATGGTTGTACCAGCATTACTACCATCAACCTCTGGATGCCCGTGAAATTATCGCCCTCTGGGAGCAAGGCGATGAGCATGCGCGTGCACATGTAGAGCGTTATCTGGATTTGCTGGCCGTTTGCCTGGGGAATATCCTGACTATCGTCGATCCAGATTTAGTGGTGATTGGCGGTGGCTTGTCGAACTTTACCGCTATTACGACGCAGTTGGCGGGCAGGCTGCCACGTCATTTGCTGCCCGTTGCCCGTGTGCCGCGTATTGAGCAGGCACGACACGGTGATGCGGGTGGGATGCGCGGAGCCGCTTTCCTACATCTTACCGATTAATACAAAGAGGTTGTTATGCTGTCGCGTCGGGGTCATCGATTAAGCCGTTTTCGTAAAAATAAACGCCATTTGCGCGATCGCCTGCGTCAACGGATCTTTTTCAGAGACAGAGTGGTGCCTGAGTTGGTGGAAAAACCAAGGGTGTTAGTTCTGACTGGCGCGGGGATTTCCGCTGAGTCAGGGATTCGTACCTTCCGTGCTGCGGATGGTCTTTGGGAAGAACATCGGGTTGAGGATGTGGCAACGCCGGAAGGATTTAGCCGTAATCCTGGGCTGGTTCAGTCATTTTATAACGCCCGCCGCCACCAGTTACAGCAACCCGAAATTCAACCAAATGCGGCGCATATTGCGTTAGCAAAACTCGAAGCCGAGTTGGGTGATCGCTTTCTACTGGTAACGCAAAATATCGATAATCTGCACGAACGTGCGGGAAGTCAGAACGTTATCCACATGCACGGCGAGCTTCTTAAGGTTCGCTGTTCGCAAAGCGGGCAGATTTTAGACTGGACAGGGGACGTCACGCCAGAAGACAAATGCCATTGCTGCCAGTTCCCAGCCCCTCTGCGACCGCACGTTGTCTGGTTTGGCGAAATGCCTCTGGGAATGGATGAAATTTATATGGCACTGGCGATGGCAGATGTTTTCATTGCCATTGGCACGTCAGGGCATGTTTATCCGGCCGCGGGTTTTGTCCACGAAGCGCGTCTGCATGGGGCGCATACGGTGGAGTTAAATCTTGAGCCAAGCCAGGTGGGTAGCGAGTTTGAAGAAAAGTATTACGGTCCGGCAAGCCAGGTGGTGCCTGAGTTTGTAGAGAAGTTATTGAAAGGTCTGTGAGCACGGATGGCGTAGGCCCGATAAGCGCAGCGCCATCGGGCAGTGATGATGCGCCGGATGCGACGCTGGCGCGTCTTATCCGGCCTACGAGGAAGGCAATTAACGTCCTGCTTTTAGCTTCTGATAATACTCTTCATAGATGGCGCTGGCGGAACCGACATCGTTCTGCCATTCCCCTTTGTTGATGGTTTCTGCATCCGGATACAGGGTTTTATCGTTAGCCACTTCCGGACTTAAAAGCTTACGTGCCGCCAGGTTTGGCGTCGGGTAACCGATGGTTTCCGCGACTTCTTTCGCGACATCCGGGCGCAGCAGGAAGTTAATTAGCTTCAGCGCACCTTCTTTGTTTTTGGCATTTGCCGGAATAGACAGGCTATCCATCCAGAAAATACCCCCTTCTTTCGGCCAGACGACTTCCAGCGGTGTACCCGCCTGACGCGCCACGAATGCAGAGCCGTTCCACACCATCCCCAGATTAACTTCGCCTTCCATATACGGATTAGCCGGGTTATCGGAGTTGAAGGCTGCAACGTTAGGCATTAGCTTCTTGAGTTCGTTATACGCGGCTTCAATCTCTTTCGGGTCGGTGGTATTCCCGGAGTATCCCAGCTTGCGTAGCGCCATCTGGAATACTTCGCGGGCATCATCCGTTAACAGCAGGCTGCCTTTGTATTCCGGTTTCCACAGGTCAGCCCAGCTGGTCACGGTTTTTGGATCAATAGCGTCACTGTTAATACCAATGGCCGTCGCACCCCAGATATAAGGAATTGAGTAGTCGTTGTTCGGGTCAAACGGTTTATTGAGCATTTCCGGATCGAGGTTGTGGAAGTTGGTTAACTTCGACTTATCGATCTTTTGGATCATGCCTTCCTTGCGCATTTTGTCGACGTAATAGGTGGAAGGCACCACCAGATCGTACGCACCGTCTTTGTAGGTTTTGAGCTTGGCGTACATGGTCTCATTCGACTCGTAGGTCGAATAGATAACCTTGATCCCGGTCTCTTTAGTGAACTGTTCCAGTAGCCCTGGCGGAACGTATTCGGTCCAGTTATAGAAATAAAGCGTGTTGTTATCATCAGCGTGAGCGGCGCTCATGCCCAGTGCCAGAGCACCCGCCGCGAGCAGGTGGCGTGACCATTTTTTCATTTAACGTCCCCTGAATGAAAGGCCTCAACGGCCCTTGGTTTTATCACGTGCAATAAGCTGGCTGGCGATCACCATAACCAGCGACAGAACCAACAAAATGGTTGCCAGTGCGTTCACTTCTGGTGATACACCGACTTTAACCATTGAGTAGATTTTTAATGGCAAAATTTCATAGCCCGGCCCGGTAACGAAGGACGAAACGACAACATCATCCATCGACAGCGTAAAGCTCAGTAACCAACCGGCAGCCACCGCAGGCATGGCCAGTGGCAGAATGATTTTGCGTAGAATAGTCACTTCACTGGCACCCAGGTCTTTTGCTGCTTCAAGCATACGTACGTCAAAGCCTTTCAAACGTGAGTAGACCGTTACTACCACAAAAGGCAGGCAGAACGTGATATGTGAAAACAGCAGCGACCAGAAGCCCAACTGAATGCCAATCAGCATAAACAGCACCAGCAGCGAAATTGCCATCACGATATCCGGCGACATCATCACCACGAACAGCATGCCACTGACGAACGGTTTACCGCGAAAACGGTAGCGATATAAGGCGACCGCAGTCAGTGAACCGATCAGTGTGGCAAAGGTCGCGGAGAGCACGGCCATCGTCAGTGAGTGCTGTGCCGCCTGAAGCAAACTGTCGTTGTTCATCAGCAGGCCGTACCATTTGGTGGTAAAGCCTTGCCAGTTAATGCCGAAGCGCGAGCTGTTAAAGGAGTTCACAATCAAAATGATGATTGGAATATACAGGTACGCGTAGATAGCGGTCATAAAACCGCCGCGAAGCAGTCGACCGATCATTCGAGTTCCACCTTCTTGTTCAGAAGGCAGGATGCTTTCAGAGCATTGAAAATAATCAACTTTTTCTCTTCTCCAAAATCTCTCCAAAACTTCCCACCAAAACAGACAACCAAAAATAAGCGGCCATCACTAAGGCCGCGAATTTTACAACAATTTTCCAGGTGATCGGGAAAAAATGCCCATTTAAATGACCAGCCTTACCCATTCCTGACCGCGAGTGTCGTTATAGCGATCTGTTGTTGCCTACACTTGATGGCCTGGTAGTGTTTTGGTATCAATGCCTTGTGCGCGATATAGTCGCTCGGATACAGGCAATGTTCAGTTTCCACATGCTTTTGTTGGCACACCATATCTGGTTGTACCGTCAGATATTTCTTCAGGTACTGAAGGGGTGAATACTGTCGGGTGGGAGTTATCAAATAGCACGGCAGCAGGAGCCAGAATTCTTTCTGCAGACTCTAAATCTTCGGTGATCGCTACCACCCTTTCTTGTATCGCAATTGGTAAGGGGGTTGTATGAAGTATTGCGCGTTGAATGACGGATTTTATGGCGACAACACTCCCGATGACAAAATCCCGGGGAGTTTTGTGCATATCAGCGATGACGAAGGCCAGAGAATTTTAGACAGCCAAATTAATGGTCGGATTCAGTCCGATGATAATGGTTTTCCTGTTCTGGTGCCGTACCCGGAATTAACAAAAGATGAGCAACAGGAACGCGCCGGGCAGAAACGACAGACACTGAAATCAGTCGCTGATACAGAAATTTCATAGCGGCAGGATGCCGTTGATACGGGTTGATACGACAAAACCTGTCTGGCCCGCGACTCCAGAAAAATAGTACAGACGAATTAAGAGGTGTCGACTCACATAAAATCACGGGTTTTATTCATTTACCAACCAAAACTCAGCCTCTCCAAACATTTCCTGGACTGTCCGGCTTATCTGACCTTTCTCATGCTTGCTGGCGTCAGTGTTGATCGCTGGTGGTATTCAGCATAGATACTAAAAATGGCGCTGTATATGCGCCATTTTACTATCTCATTGATGGTATCAGCGGGTTGTCCCCAAAGGGATTTCCGGATCCGGTTGGTGAGTAATCCTGTTACGTAGATCTCGTCGAATAATTTCGATGGACCAGAACCAGATTAAATGACCAAAAATTTCGGATACATTCTCATACCATGGAAGGTCAGCGAGAGGAGGGGTCAGTCCCATGAGAGGGAAGGAAATCATATGTACGAAAAGCTGGGCTAATGCACCAGCCAACAACCCCTGCCAGAGTTTAATTTTGGGAAAAACTTCTGCAACTACACAGTAGCCTACGGCGAACACAATAGAAAAAATGATGTGTGTTACACCAACCCAGTTAAACACATGCCCGGCAAAGGTGTAGACCGCTGCGTTAGGATCTGCAAGTCCCATCCAGTCTCGCAGAAAAATATATGGAGGGTTCAGAAAATTGCGGGAGCAATCAATTTGTCCCGCCGCTCGGATTAATGATTCCGGAACACATGCGGTAGTAAACATATCAGACGGGCTACGGGGCGGCAAAGGTACTTCAGCCCCCCATTTAACGAATGCTGATACGATACCGGCGATTAACCCGATAAAAGCAGCCAGGCCATAACGTCTGCGGTTAGGTGGGGTTTGTTCAAATATATTCATATTTCATCCATTGAATTTCATTACATTAACGTAATCACTAAGTAGTATTCATAAAAAACAATGAATGTAAAGAATTGTATGTGGCTGTATGTTCTGCTCATGAGTTAGTAACAGGGATCCCTAAAATGATTGGAAGCTATCAGGTTACTTTCTCCTTATTTTGCAGGGTGATATCATCCTAATACCTTCCTTCTATAAGGATTATAGGATGAGTATCATTTATGTTGTTGTTTTAACTTATGTAAAGCCGCTAGAGGAAGTTGACGCTCAAATTCCAGCGCATGTTGAGTGGCTTAAGAAAGGCTATGCAGATGGTGTCTTTTTGGCATCAGGAAGAAGAGTTCCTCGTAATGGAGGGGTCATACTTGCGAAATGCGACAGCCTTGAATCATTAGAAGAGCGCCTCAGCCAGGATCCATTCCAAAAGTTGAATATCGCTAAAGTCGACATAATTCCCTTCGAGGCCAGTATGAAAGCTCAGTTTTTGGAAAATATGCTCTGACAGAATCGTTCTTCAGTTCGCTGAAAAAAGAACGTATCAGAAAACGCATCTATAAAGCCTGGGCGCTGGCCCGGGCGGATATCTTCGATCACGTTGAACTGTTCAATAATCGATCGCGGCGCCACAGCTATCTCGGCGGTGTCAGTCCATGATATCCGATGATGGCTTTATCTCAGGGAGCAATTTTTGAAGATCAGCAAGGTGGTATTAGCGAGTGTAGTGATGTTAACAGGCTGTGTGGTCGCTGATATGGATTCCTCAAATTACGACTATGTCCCCTGGGTCCAGGTATTCCAGAAACCGGAGGCATCTGGCTTAACCAATGTTACACAGCGTAAAGTTGATCTGTATAGCTGCGGTGTTAACCCAAGGGCAAACCTTGACGGCAATAACTGGAGTCTGAATGGCATAGAGCCTGGAGAGACAATTGAGAGTTTTAATGCCCGGAGCAATCACATCCTGAGTTGCATGGAGGGAAAGGGATATAAAGTGTATGGATTTGCTGAGTGCGGCCCGAAAAAGTCCCCGACAGGGCTTTGTCCTAATTAACCTGAACAGGGATGCTGAGTTGACACATTTTTACTAAACCTAAATATTGGGGTTGGCATGCAGTTTACTTGAGGGTAAAAAGCATGCCAAAAAGTATGTTATCTTATTGAATAATATTAATTAACTGTCTATGTCGCTAACCTTCTTGTTCAACAAGCGGGAAGCGCGCCAGTAGATCAGCAGCATCAGCCCCATGACGATGGTCAGGGTAATACTGGTGGCGGCTCCAAACGGCCAGTCGCGGATGTTCAGGAATTGCACTTTAATCACATTACCAATCAGCAGGTTTTTCGCGCCGCCCATTAGGTCGGATACGTAAAACAACCCCATGGCTGGCAGCATCACCAGCAAACATCCGGCAATAATTCCCGGCATTGTCAGCGGAATAATAATGCGGGTGAAGGTCTGAAGTTTGCTGGCACCCAAATCGCGCGCAGCTTCGAGTAACGGTTTATCCAGTTTCTCAATACTGGAGTAGAGCGGCATCACCATAAATGGCAGCAGGATATACACCAGGCCAATAATGACCGCGCTGGGGGTAAACATAATGCGAATGGGCGTATCAATCACGCCGAGCCACAACAGAAACTCGTTGAGATAGCCTTTGGTACTGAGGAAAATTTTGAGACCGTAGATGCGAATAAGCGAGTTGGTCCAGAACGGAACAATCAGCAGGAACAGCAGCAGTGGACGCACTTTCTCCGGCAGTTTGACTAAAAACCAGGCAAACGGATAGCCGAGTACCAGGCAGGCGAGTGTGGCAATCAGCGCCATATTGAGGGAGTGAACCAGCACCTCAAAATAGAGCGGATCGAGCAGGCGAGCATAGTTTTCCAGCGTAAAGACCATTTTGACGAAATTAGCGTCGTCGCGGGTCAAAAAGCTGGTGCCGATGATCATCAGGTTGGGCAGAAAGACAAACAACACAAGCCAACCGACAATGGTGACGATCACCACACTCTGGAATTTACTTGTGTTCTTCATCAGCCAGTACGACCTCCCAGCTTTCTACCCAGTTAATCGCCATTTTCTGGTCGAGCGAGTGGTCAAAGTCAGGATCGTCTTCGTTGAAGAATTCGCTGACCATTACCATCTTGCCATTTTCCAGTTCCACAACCGACTCCAGCGTCATGCCTTTATAGTTACGTTCACGCACGTAACCGATAAGTCCTTCAATATGATTATCGTCGTTGATTTCATCCACGCGCAGATCTTCCGGGCGTAACAGAACGTGCAGTTTCTGCCCGGGAACTACCGCGAAGTTGACGTAAATATTGCACTCGCGGCCTTCAACGTTAGCACGAACACGCTGTTCGTCCAGACGTTCAATGACCGTCGCGTTAAACATATTGATCTCGCCGATGAATCCGGCGACGAACAGATTCTTCGGTTCTTCGTAGATTTCTCGCGGTGTGCCATCCTGCTCAATTTTGCCATCACGCATGACCACAATGCGGTCTGACATTGTCAGTGCTTCTTCCTGATCGTGGGTGACAAAAACAAAAGTGATACCGAGTTTACGCTGTAACGCTTTCAGTTCGTTCTGCATCTGCTTACGCAGTTTATAGTCCAGCGCAGAGAGAGACTCATCCAGCAGAAGCAAACGCGGTTTATTGACCACCGCACGGGCAATCGCCACGCGCTGCTGTTGGCCACCGGAGAGTTGATGTGGTTTTCGCTGAGCGAACTCTTCCAGTTGCACCATGCGCAGGGCTTCAGTAACGCGAGGAGGAATATCGGCTGCAGGGGTTTTCTGCATGCGTAAACCAAAGGCCACATTCTCAAACACGGTCATGTGGGGGAATAACGCATAGCTTTGGAAGACGGTGTTCACGTAGCGGTTTTCCGCAGGAACGTGAGTGATGTCCTGGTTGTCCAACATAATATGACCGGAATCAACCGTTTCCAGACCGGCAATCAGGCGAAGAACGGTTGTTTTACCGCAGCCAGAGGGGCCAAGCAGCGTGAGAAATTCGCCATTGTTGATGGTCAAATCCAGGCTGGAAATCACCTCTTTGCCATCGAAACTCTTGCGAATTCCCGCTAATTGCACCAGTGGAGAAAGCGAACGCGGTTGTTTATTCAATTTTTTACTCTGTCCCATGTAAACGCAACGGATGGCTGACCGATGCGGGGTTTGTGGTTAACCACCTTGATGACTCTTAATGAGGGCGGTTATTCTACGGCAAACCATTGTAATCGCCAATCCTTGTTGCGAATTACTGACTTAACCCTATAGTCAGAGGGGATGTCAGGGAGAAATATTCTCACTTGCGGGGATAAAAGTGACCTGACGCAATATTTGTCTTTTGTTGCTTATTGATAATGTTGTCACAAAAAGTGAGGGTGACTGCATGGATAAACTACTTGAGCGTTTTTTACACTACGTGTCGCTGGACACCCAATCAAAATCGGGCGTGCGGCAGGTACCCAGCACCGAAGGACAATGGAAGTTATTACAACTGCTCAAACAACAGCTCGAAGAGATGGGGCTGGTTAACATTTCACTGAGCGAAAAGGGGACGCTGATGGCAACGTTGCCCGCTAACGTTGCAGGCAATATTCCCGCGATCGGCTTTATTTCCCATGTGGATACCTCACCGGATTTCAGCGGTAAAAACGTTAATCCACAAATCGTTGAAAACTACCGCGGCGGCGATATTGCGTTAGGCATTGGTGATGAAGTTCTGTCGCCGGTGATGTTCCCGGTGCTGCATCAACTTCTGGGTCAAACGTTGATCACCACAGACGGTAAAACGCTGCTGGGCGCGGATGATAAAGCCGGTGTGGCGGAAATTATGACCGCGCTGGCTGTGCTTATTCAAAAAGACATTCCGCACGGTGATATCCGCGTGGCCTTCACGCCGGACGAAGAAGTCGGTAAAGGCGCAAAGCACTTCGACGTTGCAGCATTCGATGCGCAGTGGGCCTACACCGTTGACGGCGGTGGCGTAGGTGAGCTGGAGTTTGAAAACTTCAACGCCGCATCGGTCAATATCAAAATTGTCGGCAACAATGTGCATCCCGGTACTGCAAAAGGAGTGATGGTGAATGCGCTGTCGCTGGCTGCCCGTATTCATGCGGAGGTTCCGGCAGATGAAAGCCCCGAAGCGACGGAAGGCTACGAAGGTTTTTACCATCTGGCAAGCATGAAAGGTACGGTCGATCGGGCTGATATGCACTACATTATCCGCGATTTTGACCGTAAGCAGTTTGAAGCGCGTAAACGCAAAATTATGGATATCGCCAAAAAGGTCGGCAAAGGGTTACATCCGGACTGCTATATCGAGCTGGTGATTGAAGACAGCTACTACAATATGCGTGAAAAAGTGATCGAGCATCCGCATGTGCTGGATATCGCTCAGCAGGCAATGCGTGATTGTGACATTGAGCCGGATCTTAAACCCATTCGTGGTGGCACCGACGGCGCGCAACTGTCGTTCATGGGATTACCTTGCCCGAATCTGTTCACCGGTGGCTATAACTATCATGGCAAACATGAGTTTGTAACCCTGGAGGGAATGGAAAAAGCGGTGCAGGTGATTGTGCGTATTGCGGAATTGACGGCGAAACAGTAGCCGCTTTTGCCGGTAGATGCCGGATGGCGCTTCGCTTATCCGGCCTACAAATATCGTATCCCGTAGGCCGGATAAGCGAAGCGCCATCCGGCGCACTCTCAATAGGTTACCCTTCGAAGAACCAGTATCCGCTATTCACCAGTGCGGCAAGCATGGCGAGGAAAGACGGGTCTTCCAGCGCATCCTCAAAGTTTTCCGCCGTCAGCACAATATGGCTGGCCAGCGCATCCAGCGCCGGACGGTGCGGGGAGTCAATTTTCTCACCATTTACATAAACGTCATCGCCAATGCGCAGTACGCGCAACCCACCCAGACGGACCAGGACATCGCCTTGCTTCAGGGCATCATAGATTTCGTCAGGCTGATAAGGCGGCTCAGGCGGAGCAACGTCCAGTTCATGACGCGACTGAGAGATAAACTCGCCAAACCACTGTTTAAAATGCTCCGGCTGGTTAATGAGCCCCAGCATCATTTCGCGCAGCTTGTCCATTTCCTGTGGCAGCACGTCTGCTGGATGGTCGCGTGGCGGTAGATCTGGATCGCTGTAGTACGTGCTACCCAGTTCGCGTTGCAGAACGTAATCAGCAAATCCGCTGATCAACTCCCGGGTATTCGGTGCGCGGAAACCTACCGAGTAATTCATTGCGTTTTCCAACGCGTAGCCTTCGTGCGGGAATCCAGGTGGAATATACAAAATATCGCCGGGTTCCAGCTCTTCATCGATAATGGCTTCAAACGGGTCGACCTGAAGGAGGTCCGGGTGAGGACAGTGTTGTTTCAACTGCAGTTTTTCACCTACGCGCCAGCGACGGCGACCGGTTCCCTGTATGATGAACACATCATACTGATCCAGATGTGGGCCAACACCGCCGCCGGGGACGGAGAAGGAGATCATCAGATCGTCGATACGCCAGTCCGGCAGTTCGCGGAATGGGCGCATCAGCGCGGCGGTTGGCTCGTGCCAGTGATTGACCGCCTGCACAAGAAGCGACCAGTTGTTCTCGCCGAGATGGTCATAGCTTTCAAAGGGACCGTGGCTAACCTGCCATTTACCATCCTGGTGGCTGACGAGTCGGCTGTCGACTTCGCTTTCCATTGCCAGTCCAGCCAGTTCGTCAGGAGAGAGTGGGTCAATAAAATTGTTAAACCCGCGTTTTAAGACCACCGGGCGCTTCTGCCAGTGGCGTTCAAGAAAATCGGGCCAGTTAAGTGTGAGTTGGTATTCCATAATGAGCATCCCGCAGGCTGGTATCTGCAACCGATTATAACGGATACTTAACCTCAAGCGTGAAGTCAGTACATATTTATTACATATAAAGATTACTCGTCTTTTTGTCCCGGATGTTGGCGGGCGAAAACAACTTCCATGCGCGCTCCGCCCAGCAGACTGTCGCCAGCGATAATCTGCCCGTCATATTGCTCGGTGATCTCACGTGCGACGGCCAGGCCCACACCTTGCCCGGGGCGTAAGGTATCCACGCGCTGACCGCGGTCGAACACCACTTCACGTTTACTGTGTGGAATACCGGGGCCGTCATCTTCTACCACAATGTGCAGATGATCTTCTGTTAATTGCGCTGAGATCTCGACAAATTCCAGGCAATATTTACAGGCGTTATCCAGGACGTTACCCAGCACTTCGACGAAATCGTTCTGTTCACCCACAAAGCTTATCTCAGGCGAAATGTCGAGATTAATGTTAACCCCTTTACGCTGGTACACCTTGTTTAATGCAGAGGTCAGTTTATCCAGCAACGGTGCAACCGGATGCAATTCCCGGCTGAGAAGGGCGCTACTGCCGCGCATGCTGGCACGATGCAGATAATAGCCAATTTGCTGTGAAATACGGCTAATTTGCTCCAGCATGACGGGTTCAGCATCGCTTACGCTCATTTTCTCATTACGCATTGAGCGTAGCGTGCTTTGCAATACGGCCAACGGTGTCTTCAGGCTGTGGGTGAGATCCGTTAACGTGGTGCGGTATTTATCGTAGCGCTCACGTTCGCTCTTTAATAAGCGGTTGAGGTTGCGCACCAGACTGGTGAGTTCACGCGTGGTGGCAGGATTAAGCATCTCGCGATGATGTTCTTCAAGCTCACGGACTTCGCGCGCCAGTGATTCGATAGGTCGCAGGCTCCACCAGGCCGCCACCCATAACAGCGGAATGACCAGCAACAGATTGGCGACCAGCACATATATAAACCAGCTCCAGACCATATATGAGCGTTTGAGCTCAATAGGAATGGTATCAACAACCACAATGGTCAGTTGTGGCATCCTGGCGGTGGCAGGGTAGATGTTCACCGCCACGGAGTGGGTCATTTCAGCGTTATCGTCATCTTCTCTGACTTCTCTTAGCTTCTGTTGCGCCGAATGATCTTCGCGCAGCAATGTGCTGGTGGCGTCGACATTGGCTTCAATCTCATGAAAACCATTTGTCTTTAGCCAGTCTGGGTGAATACGTTGTACCAGCCAGGGAACGTCGCGTTGGGCCCAGAGCAGTTTACCGTTTTCATTATAAATCAGCGACATTGTAGGGCTTTGCATATCGAGATTTTCAGGTAGCTCGACATTGATTTTGCCGTTTTCCCATTTGGCTAGTGTATAGAACAGATTACTTTCGCCACGCAGCAGACGAAATGTTGTTTTATCAAAGCTGACGCTATAGCCAACCAAAGCCACCATGCCATAAGCCAGAGAGAGGACCAGTACAACGCCTGCGGTTGCCAGCAAAAAGCGCAGCCGCAGCGATAACGGGAAAAAATGACGCAGTAATTTATTCATTAGCGCAGTTCAAAAAGATAACCCTGCCCACGTACGGTGGTGATCACTTCATGCGGATATTGCGCCTGAATTTTTTTACGCAGACGTCCCATCAGGACATCAATGGTGTGACTTTCACGCAGTTCGGCATCCGGGTAGAGCTGTAACATAAGCGAATCTTTACTAACGACTTTGCCGCTATTACGGATCAGCGTTTCCATAATGGTGTATTCGAAAGCCGTAAGTTTGATCACTTCATCGTTCACGGACAGTTCGCGGCGAGAAAGGTCCACCTGAAATGGCGGAAGCGAGATTATCTGCGAGGCCAGGCCACTATTGCGGCGCATCAATGCCTGCATTCTTGCAACCACTTCTTCAATGTGAAACGGTTTGGTGACGTAATCATCTGCACCGGCACTGAGCACTTCCACTTTGTCCTGCCAGCCTTCACGGGCAGTTAATACCAGAATGGGCAATGAAACGTCATTACTGCGCCAGCGGCGGATCAGTGATAGTCCGTCTTCATCGGGGAGCCCTAAATCGACGATCGCAATATCCGGCAGGTGTTCATTAAGAAAATAGTCTGCTTCCTTTGCATCTTCTGCATCATCCACCTGGTGGCCTAAATCCTGGAGCTGAACCTTAAGGTGGTGGCGTAATAATGCATTATCCTCAACAACCAGCACGCGCATCATTGTTTCTCCCTAAATTCATGGTACGAATAGTTTAACGCTGATTATGTAGATTGAAAGCAGCGCTATGAAATTAAATAACTTTTTTCATGCTCCCTCGCCCGTGGGGGCGTCCTGGGGGCAGTGCTGTTGGCATCTGATTGTTCAGCATGTTGACCTGATCCTGGTTCATGTCGCCAATCCACTTGGAGTAAACCTCGTACACCATTCGCGCATCTTCATGCCCCATCTGACTCGCTATGAATGACGGGTTAGCTCCGGCCATCAACGTCCAGCAGGCATAGGTATGCCGTGACTGATAAGGATTCCTTTCGCGGATATTGGCAAGTTTAGTTCCTCGCTTCCAGCCATAGGCAATCGAGTTCTTGGAAAAGTAACTGCCTTTCTTTGACGAATATGCTGTCGGTGAAAAAACGAAGCGAAGAGATTGCTGCTCAGTTTTACCGATCTCGCGATGGTGAAATCGAATTTCTTGCTTCGGATTAGCGCCGGTGATTTCGTATTGTTCCTTCAGTGCATCCAGAACAGGCCTAAGCAACGTTATTGTCCTTATTCCGGCATCTGTCTTAGGAGGTACAAATACTCGCTTATTCGTCAAACTTCTGGATACGTGGATTTCACCTTTTACCAAATCAATATCTTCCCATGCCAGGGCGCATATCTCGCCCGGCCTCATCCCCGTATGTACGGCAACAATGATGATTAATGCCTGGCTACGGGGAAGGGCGGCTATCAGTGCCTGGTACTCATGAAGTAAAAGTGGGTCGGGATCATTTTTAGATAACTTGAGCCGCGACACTCCTTCATAAGGAGCATGCAATATAAACTGGCTTCGGTTTGCGAGCTTAAGCATTTCTGATAAAACTGCCATCTGTTTATTGACTGTTGAGGGCGCGCGGCCTTGCCGGGCCAGATTCGGCATCGCCGGGTTAATAATTGTCCCGGTCAATAACTCCTTTCGGTAATGCAAAATATCGGCATGCTCAATATCTACCAGACGGGTATTTTCTCCGATTACACGCTGTAACGTATTTACGACCGAAGTAAGCGATAGCAGCGTTGCACCAGATACCTCTAAGGCTTTGGTGTCTGTAAAAAAATCACTCAACTCTTTAAACGTGGTGATTTTTTTGGTTGTGATGAACTTATTAAGCGCTTTGGATTCCGGGAAGCGTTCCGCATAGTCGAACTTACCGAGCTGTATTTCGCTTGTGATGAGTGCGCGAAGATTTCCAGCTTTTTTGATGTTGCTGCTGGTCACCGTCCAGCCCCGAAGGACTTCGCGGCAACGTTTGCCGCGATAGGTAAATGTGATCCGTATTTTTCCATTATGCAGCTCGACGCCGGTTGGAAAGTCCATCATGCTTCCTGTACTAATTGGTTAATCTTTGGATAGTTGTACCAAAGCAGACCTTTAGAATTGTCAGTTTCCCCGAGAGCTGTCAGATGTTTGAAATGCACGCCTTCGATCCACAAATTCAATCGATAACTTTTAATTTGTCTCTCGGTTAGCCCCGTTCTTTCACTAAGACGAGTTTCAACTATCCACTCTTCATTAAAAATTAGCTGCGCCATGCTTACCTCACAGGCCGCAAGCCGAGTATAAACAGGCCTGCCGCCTTACACTGATAATTCAATATCAACTCACCTGTCCAGGCAGCGCGCGCAATCTACGCATACCTGTCATTGCTGTGGCCACGTAGCTCGCCTTACGGTTAACCACCTCAACCCATACCTTCACGCCTTCAACTCTCACCGTGTATGTCTCCTTCATCTTGCTGCGCCCGTAGTCACCATAGCGTTCGTGATGAGTGGCCAGCGCGATGTCGCATGCCTGACGCGCTAACGGGGATTGCTGATTGCCTCGGTTAATTAGTCGCATGGTCGCCCCCATCGATACGCTTAAACTCAATAACCCAGACCCAAGGGTTAGCATTCCAGCTTTCTTCGCCGTAGATGGATGCCCACAGCCAGGAAAATACTTCGCGAGCATCATGGCTTGCATCACCGAAATATTGATCCCCCTGATTTATGCAATACCGGCCAGTGGCAGGTAGCTTAACCAGTCCTTCACGCGCAGCATCGTTCGGGCTGATTGACTGGAGGCGCTGCACTCCAACGTTAGTAATCTCCAGCAGAATGCGGCTGGCCCAACGCGGCATATGGATCGACGGCCGCCAACCGTGACGGAGATTATCGTCAAGATCACAGTATTCAGGTTTGGCACCGCCATCAGCGGAATATTCGCAGTATTGCGGCGTTTCGAACTTTTCAGGATGGGCTCGGTATTCTTCGAATAACTCCTCAGGAACAAGCGGCCCCTGGAACGTCTCTCGCACCCAGATGCGATCGCCAACTTCTCCATAAGGACAACCGAACACTTTTGAGCGGGCCTTCAGGCCGCACGCATCGGACTGCGACCAAAAATACTTCCCGTTATCTCTGCCATTTTTGGAGTCAATCACTCGGCGTAATCCCAGCTCTGAATGCTCTGGCTGAATCGCCATGATCCGACGCGTCTGCGTCTTCCGGCCGTCGAGAATGGCGCGCACCATCTCCCCGTTAAAAATCATGCCGCGCTCAATCATTCCAGGCCTCCAGCTCGTTCTCGATCTCTTCGTCTATCTCTTCGTTGTTGGCTTCTTCGTCCAGGTAGTCACGCGCTTCTTTGAGGTACTGCTCCCGGCGTTCGTCATACCAGGCTGAGAACTCAGGCGACCAGCCAATAGTCGTGCCGTCATAGTCAAATTTGGCGTTGTTCTCAGCCATGCTCTCAACCATGTTGTAAGCAGTGGTGAGCGCCGCTTCGCGGATATACCCGCGCAGATCACGCTTGCGCCAGTACGGATTCACCTTTGAATCGCAGAGAGGTTTAAACTCGACTTCCCAACGGCGGATGCAACGTGCATTTAATGATTTACTCATCTCGTTACCGGGAGGGCGAACCCTCCCGCCTCCCTTAGCCCACGTATTCCGGTTTCATATCTGCCATGGTGATGCTGAACTGATCGTGCAGTTCATCGCCCAGGTGACGTTTCGCAGTTGCAAGAACTCGCTCAACTTCCCCGAAACGCGCTGCTGCATCGGGGTCATCCGGAGACGGTAGGGAGTTGATTGCGGCCTCAACCTTGTTGCGTGAATCAACCAGGTAATAACGTTTCACCGCTTTGTTCTTCAGCTCAGTGAACAGGGCTGAACCGAGTGTGGCCTTCGCGCTTTCGATATCAGCACGCAGTACTTTGGCGCTATCAACATCCTGAGCAGCATCGATGCGTTCGCGAAAATCATCGGCAAGAGACCCAATATTTACCGACGATTCCTGTGCGCTTTGCGTGGTTGTGACGGTGTCACCAGAAATATCAGCCAGGTTAACGTGCTTCGGTGCCGGGTTAATCTCTTTCTCAGTACGCGGCTCAACTTCATCTGGGCTGTAGACGCCGAGGATGACTTCAGGGCAGTACAAGCGTGCCCAATACTTGACTGCCAGATAAGCGATCTGCTGTTTTGGCGCTGTTTTCCACAATGGAGAGTTACGTGTGGTGATATCTGCCAGGTAGATTGGCTCGCCCCAGGTGATTTCTTCTTCTCCGCGCAGTACGGCGCCAACCCGGATAAACAGACCTAATTCATCACGACCGTCTTTTTTCCCGGCGATCTTCTCCCAGTCACCGCCGTACTCGTAATGGAAGCGGCCAATAATGGCGCTGGAACTGGAAATCACTGCGTTAACCAGTTGCGCTTCGTAACCCAGAACGCCATTCACCAGGTGCGTTTTCTGGGCAACCGCATATGGGTTCATTCCCCACTGCATGGCCTGCATGACGATAGCCATACAGTCGGCGGGCTTCCCCGCCAGGTGTTTGGGGACGGTGACGGCAGACTGCGCCATCAATTCAGCGAAAGAGGTAAGCTGGCCGAGCGCCTGCACGTTGAATACAGCGTTGCTGGCGGAAATGGTGTTAGGAGCCTGCTCAGTCGTAATGATGTTGGTATTTTGCATGGTCAAATCCTCCCTTAAGCCAGACGCAGCGCTTCAAGGCGGCGCAGGTCGAAATCGTTCAGTTCGTCGGTGTAATCAGCGGTGATTGGTGCTGGCCACTCGCCAGTGTCAAAACCGGTAGCGATAGCGCGCATCGCCTTGCGGTACTCGAGCATGCCCAGCTCCAGCAGTTCGGCGGATGCCTCGATGATGGCGATCCAGTGGTAGTTCTCGTCCTTGTTGACGAAAATCCAGAAGAACTGGTCCAGCGCTGCGGTCTCGCAATACATGGCCGCGCTCAGGTGGTAGTCACGGTCGATGATTTCGCGGTGCAGTTTGGCGCGCAGGCCTTCCTGCTTAATGTTCCACATGCTGATGGTTTTCAGGTCGGCACCGATGCGCACCCCGTCCAGGTCGATTTCCAGATCTGGGCGCACACGGACTTCCAGCCCGGTTTCGTCGTCGAACCCGAAATAACTCACCTCAACAGCGCGACTCGGGTGCTGGAGCAGCATCCCGGCGGTTGGGTGCTGGAGCAGGGCTTTTTGAATGGCCAGTGCAGTGCTCAGTTGCTGGCGGGTGACCAGTACTTTTCCTTGAGGATTCTCGCGCCACGCATCCAACAGTTCGTCGGCGAAGACGGCATCAGGATTAACAGACTTAACGGTCTGAATCAGATCTGCTTTGGTACCGGAAACTTTCAGGGGTTGAGGCTTCTGCACTTCCTTTGCAACCAGATCAGGATTAATCACCGCCAGTTGCTCGAGCAGTGCGTCACGACTACCGCTGGTTCTCACCTGTGGTGGCAGGGTGGCGTTGTACTCTTTGATGCAGGCTTTCATCGCCGCTGCGGTCTGTTTCTGGTCTGCTTCGATACGCTGGAACCCAACAGGCAGCGACATGTAACTCTGACCTGTTTCTTCCAGCGATGCGCCGAGCGGCACCTGCTGCGGCAGGGCGGCGTTGTGTTTTTCCAGCAACACTTTGATATCGTCGGCTGACAGCTGCGCCGGCAGGCTGGCGTTATACTCATCGATAAACGTGCGGATCGTTGCCGTTGTGGTGAATGCACCTTCTGGAATAACCGGTTCAACGCTGAATTCTGCGTCTAATTGTTCGGGTTGTAGCGCCAGCGCATGCACCAGGTTGCCCATATCCAGAACCGGAGAGCGATCTTTCGTGATGGTCTTCTCGACGTGGCGCGCATTGAAGTACATCAGCGACACACGTGCGTCTTTCACCTGGGTAGAGCTGATACCGTTGGCTGCGTGATAAACATCGTTCGGAATACCTTCGTAGCGGCCGGGCTCGAAGTAATCGGGGTACACAACAGCTGGTTCGTCAGATTGCGCTTCTGGCTCGGTTTGGTTTACAGAATCGCTATTTTGGGCGACAGAATCCGTATTCTGGTTTACATCGGCTTGCTGGTCGGTATGTGGCTCTTCACCAGTTTCCAGACTGCTTTCGCCTGACTGCACTTCATCACCAGCCTGTTTTTCATCACTGACAGTTTCTTCCATCTGCACATCGCGGGTGGTTTCCTCTTTAACTGGTGAGCGGTCATCTGTATATGTTTGTTGATCACCTATCAGGCCTTCAATGGAGAATACGCCGTTGCCCATGTTGGCGATTTGTGGTTGTTCCGCAGCTGTTTTCTGCTCTGCTACGACCTGCTCATTAATCTCATTTTCCCAGCTGACGTCCGGCGCATGACCAGCATCAGCCAGCGTTTCTTCAGTTGGGTACTGGTGGTCGGCTTCAGTCAGGTTCTTATTGATGTAACGGCTCAGCAGTTCCGGGAAATGGTGAGTATTTTCTTCTGCACTGCGAATAAGCGCGAAAATAGCGGCACGGGAATAATCCAGGATGCCAGCGCGTTTGCGTAGGGCGGCGGACCATTCTCTGAACGGACTTTCTTTCTTGCTGACAATCTCTTTAGCGCGACGGTAGACCCCACCAGGAATATCGTAGATATTGAAATCCATTGGCAGGGTGGCCAGCGCAATTTCAACATCCAAAGTATCCAGAGTGTGGACGTAGTCGTTATTGCGATCGGTTTTATTTCCACCGCCAGCATTGGTTTTGACGTCAGTGCGTTGAATCTGCGCAACGCGGTTGCCTTTCTGCCATTCTTTGACCAGCAGGCCGCGATCGATGTAATCAGTGTTGAACCAGATCCTGATGAACCGCATAACAAGAGACAGTTCAGTCCGTTTCCCTTCGACCGGGAAGACGGTTTTCAGAGCGGCTACAACCCGAGAGATGTCAATCTCAGCAGCATTCTTGAAAAACTCCACGTTTTCAGCAGCAAGCAGCAGATTCTGGACGTAGCTGTTATCCACATCCAGCTCGAGTCCCTGAATAATTTTCTTTTGCTCAGCATCGATGTGATAAGCGTATTCATCGGAGATGAACTGAGCCAAGATACGCTGGCGCAAGGATAAGGTGGCGACAGTGATCAACTGCGGCTGCTCTGCCTGCAGGGATTGTTCTTTGGTACCGACTTCACCATCAACGATGCCATCTTTGGCCTGGCCGTTCTCGTCAATCTGGCTGACATCATCAACAGTGAGATCTTGACCCGTTGTAATGTCAGCATTGCTGCTGGTTTCAGTTTTGAGCAACTGCAACTTACCACTGCGCCAGTCTTCTACCAGTTGATTGCGGTCACCGGCATCGGTGTTCACCCAGTCAGACATGAATGCAGCGATCAATCTTGGTTCGTGCTCTTCGTCTGGAGCGAAAATGTCCTGAACCGCCTGAATCATTTTCCACTCAGCATTCAGGCTGAGTTTGGCCGTTTCGGGGGCATCGTTCTTTGCCACAAGCAGGTTCTGGAGATAGGTATTGCTTTCGTCCAGTGACATTTCGCTGGCAGCCAGCTGCTGCTCTTTAGTGATATGAGTCTGGTATTTATCGTTCATCAGATGGACGGCAAAGCGGACGGCTGAGGTGCGGTTTTCTAACGATACATTCTCGTCAGAAGTCGCTACTTCATCGGTAGTTTTCACATCGGTAGGGATAGTGGTGTCAACGTCGCCAGCGGCTTTTGGCAGCCAGGTGTGCCCATCGTCCTGAAGTTCGTAACGATCACACCAGGTGAAATCAACTTCACCTTCTTCCGGCAGGCCGTCAACAACCGGAAAATCAGTGCGAATCGGCCTAGCGTAGTCCTTACCACGGCCCGTTTCGATGCCTGCATCTTCCAGAGCAACATCCAGCTGCAGGTTAGCGCGAGCCTCGGTTTTGGCAGTGAACCAGACCACTGCATCTTGCTTTCCGGATTTCTGAGTGGCTTTAACCACATAAAAGAATTCCATGTGAGATCCTCATTTTTGGGTGTTAGAATCCCCGGACCATTGATAGCGCCCATTGGGTTAACTTTGGTTTTAATGTTGTTTCCGGTGTAACTTTGGTCGGTGGCACCGGACGTAGATCCCGCCTTGCGCGGGTTTTACGTTAGCCTTCGTGAGCCATCTGGTCGTGCGAAGCGCAACGTCTTGAGCAATACACTTTCTCTTTGCGCGCCAGCAGTGAGCCGTTGCGATAGAGAAGGGTGCTTTTGATTACTTCTTCCGGTTTAACTGGCTTGCCGCAATAACCGCATTTGGTTGAGTTACACATCAGGATTTCCCTTCTGCGCAAGCAGGTAACAGAAACGACGAATATTCACTTCTACCCAGTTCAGTTTTACGGCCCGCTGCCGGGTTGGCCTTCTGGCAAAATCAATCATATTGATCTCCTTGTTATGCCTGTCTTTTATCCACTTCAGGCTCGGTGGTATGCTGGTAGTTCTCACACAGCCAGCAAGGAATAACTATGAAATCAATAACTAAGCCATGTCCTATTTGTGGTGAAGATGCTTTGTCTTTTAACCAGACAAATCAGTTGGTTAACATCAAAGTAAAACCACCAACTATTCGTGAAGTTCCATCAGTGGTTTACGTTTGCGATACACACGGATGGTTTTCACTTTCAGAGCAGATAAACAGCCTCGTTACATCAAATGACGACCCGGCGGCTAAACAAAAATTGTCAGTTATCGTTAAAGAGCGATATGTGCCGGAGCAGGATCAGCCGTTAGCCCTGAAACCTATTGAGTCGCTCGCATAAAATCCTTTCGACTCTCACTGCGATACCCCAGGCGGTACATTTTCGCGTAGGCTTTGCCGCGTGGAATTCCGCCTGTTTTGTTGAATCGCTGCTGTGCGCGGCGATGGTGTTTTGCTTCTGGGCTGTTTGGTCCTTTCCCGCCATTCAACCGCGAACTTGGGAGTTGCATTAGCTTTTGGCGTGAATCGAATTTACGTGCCCAGCACGCCCCAAATCCGTACATCCCCGTTTTCTTCGTATTACCTTTCATCTCAATCCCCTTGTTTGCCCTTGTCGCCAGGCCAGCGGAACATTTCAAACCTACTGCGCGTTAATCTCACCACCTCATTCCGGTCTTCGTATGCCCCGGATGGCTACTTCGTGGGCGTCCTGCCTGGGTGGTTGTGTTAATGGAGTAATTAAACACAATGTTTATTTGCGTGTCAACATAATGAGTGTTTTTGTATAAACAAAAAGTTTAGTTGGTTGCACGCGTTGGCACGAGTAGTATGTTTTGTGGTCTATTTTGTGGTTGTAAAAACATCAATAAGGGTGGGCTATGGAAAAATTCTACGTGGGTTACAACGATGTATGTCAGGCGGTAGGTAGAGCGACGCTGAATCTGATATCACATGGAGACGCGCCAACTACTGAGGCGATCATTTCAATGCTTGAGTCGCTGGGGGATATTGAGCAGAACGATTTTTGGCGACAGGTGTTCAGGTTTGCTGCTGAGGAAGTGCGAAAAGGGTAGGCAATAAAAAACCCGGCGCAGTGGCCGGATTATTTACTATTCTGAGGTGCAGGTGCAGGTGCAGGTGCAGGTGCAGGTGCAGGTTGTATTATCTCGACAGGTTTTAGATAAGATTGCACTTGGGGCAACGCGAGAATTACGGCAAGCAATGCTAAAATGGCACCAACCATCCACTGAAGAGTGGCTGATGTCGTCTTTAAACCATCGATCTGCCCTTTTAATCCTTCGATTTGTCCTTTTAGGCCAGTAAACTCACCATTAACCCCTGAAATCTGAGCTTTAATTTCCGACATAGAGGTATTCATTGCAGAAAACTGCTGCGCTTGAAAGGCCCTAAATTCAGCCATTTCACGCCGCATCTCGGCGGCCACTACATCCACCTCTGCTTTGTTCTGAGCAAACTTGGCGTCAAGTTCTTCCCTTGAGATACCCACAGCATCTACCTCAGCATCTTCGCCTTTAACAATGGTTTGACTTTTAGATAATGGATTCGTTCTACTTTTCCCCATTTTTGTTAAAATCGGGTTTTTCGGTCGAATATTTACCACATCCGCTTTTTCATGATATGCGGGCATGTGAAATGCGTCAACTTTGACGTCAGGCGACGAGGTTTTGCGAATTGAGGCTCCATCCACTTAAATTAATCCTGCTTTTTAAGTTCGCGCTCAAAGGGTTCAATGAGGCCCGGATCCATAACAGGAGCATTAAGTATTGCTTGAGCCATGTTTTTTGCCATAGACATTGGTAGAGTGACTGAACTAGTAGCCTCAAGAAACATATTCACCCCAGCTTCAGTATTCGTTTCATCAGGAATGTTCAAGTTGTCGACTACATGTCTACAAAAAGTAATGTGGCAATAGGCATTATCTCCGACATTCATTCCAGTAGTTATAAAAACATCCGCAAATCCAGCGTTGTAGTCTTTAGATTTTTTGATTTCTGGCATATCTCACTGCTCCTTCATTTTAAGATGAAATTGTCTTGCATTATTCCATATCACCCTTAATCCGCCGTCCCATATACTTGGCGTACAGTTCATCGAGTTCTTTCAATCGTAGAGATACGATCCGCAACATGTTCTGTTGTTCTTCTTCGTTTGGGAGTTGATTATAGAGCTCCAACAGTCTCCGTTCGTCGTGTCTCAAACCGTCCTTAGCATCCACGTCCTGACCTAGAACCCACTCAAGACTTACGCCTAGCGCATCGGCAAGTTTTATTGCTGAGCTTTTTCCTATCGCTCCTCTGACAAACCAGTTGTTGACTGATTGTGCGCTCACACCACAGATTCTCGCTATATCCGCTTTGGATATGCGCTTCTTCTCGATGATTTCATTTAACCGCCGAACCTGCGGGTTATCTGTTTGGTGTGTGTTTTTTCTCATATATCAAGATTCTAAACTAAAAGTTTATCGCCTCAACATTCATAATGTTGACTTGAGTATAAACATAATGTTTAATTTGGTTCGTTATTACTTGGAGCCAAATATGAAAGCACTTGATAAAGCAATATGCATCGTAGGGGGTGCAACCCGTTTAGCAGAAAAGCTCAATGTATCCCCAATGACAGTCAGTCACTGGCGTCACCGTGATAATGGATTCGTACCGGCTAACCGTGTCATTCCTATTTTCAATGCTACAGGTGTAACTCCACATGAGTTACGCCCTGATTTGTACCTCAACCCTACGGATGGGTTACCAGTTCAGGAAGCGAGGGCATAACCATGCAGTCACTATCACTTCATCAAAATACCGGATATCAACCGGCTGCGATGATAAATCGCAATCAACCTGTCTCGGTAGATAAACATGACCAGATCCGCGATGCCGTTCGTGCGTGGGCGGGTGTCGATGGTCAGGATGTCGTTTCTGCTCTGATCGTCGAAGAGTACCAGGCGCAAGGGGGAGACGAGATCACTTTCCCTGATGACCTCAGCCGACAGCGTCAGAAGCTTTTCCGCTTCCTGGACAACCATTTCAACAGTGAAAGATACCGCGAGAATGTCCGCCAACTGACTCCGGCAATTCTTGCTGTTCTGCCGCTCAAGTACCGCAACCGTCTGCTACCAGAAGACAACGTTATGGCCCGCCTGGCAAGGCTGGAGAAAGAAACCAGCGAAGCGAAGATTGCTGTCGCAATGGATGCGCCACGTCATCAGAAGCTGAAAGAGTTGAGCGAGGGGATCGTGGAGATGTATCGCGTTGACCCTGGGTTAACCGGTCCGCTGATGGAGATGGTGCAGATGATGCTGGGGGCTATATGACGGGTTCAAAAAAAGGTAAAGGCCGGACCGCGCCAACGGAACCGACCTTCAGTGTAACTCCAGGCAGAATTACGAGGTCATTATGACAAACGCATGTACAAAACACCAGGCGAAAGGAGCATAGCTATGTCGAATGTTGCTTACGCCGATTTTGCGGCGCGTACCGCCGTCAGGAGCAACCGGATGGAGAACCAGAAGACCGGATTCATCCCGTTGTACCGGAGTGTACTGAAGAAGCCCTGGGCTAAAGATGTCTTCCTGCGCACGCTATGGGAGAACCTTCTGTTGGGCGCCGCCCGCCAGCCCTACACGGCAAACTTTAAAGGCCGGCAGTGGCCATTACAAACCGGACAACTGGTGACCACGTCGGCAGATCTCGGGCTGAAATTATGCGACCGAAATGGGGAGCCAACCAGCCGTCATGCAGTGGATCGAATGCTGTCTCTTTTCGTGAAAGAAGGGATGATTTCAACCGCTGGCGAGAAGAGAAAAGGCACTGTAATTACCATCACAAATTTCGCGTATTACGCTCAAAAAATGGACTACTTACCCGCGCATAACGCCGCGCATAACAGCGAGCATAACCCCGCGCATAACGAACCCAGCAACGGCGAGGCTTCGGGAGTGGATGCCGAGCATAACCCCGAGCATAAGGGCGCGCTTAAGCCCGAGAATCATGAACAAGAAGTAATATTAAATACTAACGTATTTAATGTACGTCAGAGAATTTCAAAAGTTGTTCCTGATGCAGCTGTCCAGACTCCGAAAGGTGATAAGTGGGGGACATCTGACGATCTCCGTTGTGCAGAGTGGATGCTGGCGCTGCGCGACATCACCAAACCATCCCTGAAAAAACCGAATATGGCTGGCTGGGCGAATGATATACGCCTGATGCGCCAACTGGACGGACGCACCCACAAAGAGATTTGTGAGCTGTTCCGATGGGCCTGTAAAGACTCGTTCTGGTACAAAAATATTCTCTCCCCCGCAAAGCTCCGCGCCAAGTGGGACACGTTAACCCTTCACAGCGAAGACACTACCCGTAAGCCACGCACAGATGTCAGCGCAAACAAATCCGAAACTGGCCCGCACTGGAACAGTCCTGAAGCATGGGAGAAATTTTTATGACCCCGGATCTTTATCGTGCAATTCAGAATCGCGACAGCGAAATGCTATCACGCATGGCTGGAGATTCTTACGACGGACGCAAGGTTGTTAACGCTGACGCTGAAAAGCTGGTGGATATGCTTTTTGAAAACCTCATGCAGGTATTCCCGGCATCCACTCAGACGAACCTACGTACTGACGCTGATATTCGCGTTGCAAAGCAGCAATGGATCGCGGCTTTTGCTGAGTCAGGCATCACCTCCCGTGAGCAACTTTCCGCCGGGATGCAGAAAGCCCGATCCAGCCAGTCACCGTTCTGGCCGTCGCCGGGTCAGTTTATTTCGTGGTGCCGTGAGGGGAGTGGTGCGCTGGGGGTCAGTGTGGACGACATCATGAGCGAATACTGGCGCTGGCGGAAACTTGTTTTTCGCTATCCGACCAGTGAGCAGTTCCCATGGAAGGATAAAAACCCGCTGTATTACCACGTCTGCCTGGAACTGCGCCGTCGTGGAACAGAGGGACAGCTCAGCGAGAAGGAACTTATCCGAGCAGCTGGTGACATCCTGCATGACTGGGAAAAGCGAGCGTTGTCCGGTAAGCCGGTACCGCCAATCCGTCGCGCACTTGCCGCGCCGAAAGCAGCTACTGGCCCAACGCCTGCAGAGATGCTGATGGCTCAGTACAAACAACGCAAAAACGCCGGTCTGGTCTAATGGGGGAAATCACTATGGCAAGCAAATCACTGTGGGCAATTGTCGATTTTCTTCGGGTTAACCACAGCATCACGCCGCGTCAGGTTCAGAACCTGCTGGGATGCGACTGCAAGAAGGCACACAACCTGCTGCTTCACCTGGCACGCAGAGCTGTAGTAATCCGCACTGGCGAGCCGCATCACCCGGTCTATTCGCTGCAACCCGGCGGGGAGCTGAATATCAAGCAGCTCAAATCGAGCGTGCGAAAAAACATGGTCACATCAGTATGCCGCACAAGTCCGGCTATGCAGCGTGTACTGGCGTTTTACGGGAGGGTATCAGCATGAAACCAACCTACGAAGAACTGACAGTACAGCTCGCTAATGCCGAGAGCAAGTGCAGGGAGCTGGCGGCGGAGAATGTGGAGTTGAAGTCCGATCGCGACACCTTAGCTCGGTACTGGATTGAAGACGGTGGGGATGAAGAGTGCGCGATGTCTTATTGCGAACAAACCCCAGCGACCGACGCTTTCCTGGCTGAAGTGCGGGCGCATGGTGTGGAGCGTTACGCAGAGCAACTGAAATCAGAGGCTGACCGTGCAGAAGAAACCGGTTGGGAAGATGCTGCGAAATTTCTGCGCTCAGAATCTGAAAAAGTATTGGCGTTCGCCGCCCAACTTCGCAAAGGAGCCGCGCTATGAGCACTGGAATCCAATCACTGATTGATGCAGGCGCGTTGTTCGTCTCTAACCATTCGGGCGGAAAAGACAGCCAGGCGATGTTGATCAAGTTGCTTGATGTTATCCCCGCGCGCCAGCTCGTCGTTGTGCATGCATCGCTTGGCACAGTTGAATGGCCCGGTGCGTTCGAGTTGGCACGCGACCAGGCGAAGGCCGCATGTCTGCCGTTCATCGTTGCGCGGGCCAGCAAAACCTTGTTCGAGATGGTAGAGCGTCGCTTCGAAAACCGCCCAGAAGTTCCAAGCTGGCCGTCTGCCAGCACCCGACAATGCACCAGTGACCTGAAGCGTGGACCCATCCAACGCGAGGTTCGCAGGTATGCAAAGGCCAATGGATTTAAAACTATCGTTAACTGCCTCGGCCTGCGCGCCCAGGAATCAACCGGGCGAGCTAAGCGCAAGGCATTGAGCAAGATGGGGATAAGCAATTCGGTGAATACCTGGTTCGAATGGTTGCCGATACATGAACTCTTAACCGGAGAGGTGTTCGCCACGATTCGCAATGCGGGGCAGCATCCGCACTATGCCTATGCGCTGGGGAATGAACGGCTGAGCTGTGTTTTTTGCATTATGGCGAGTCGTAACGATCTGCAGAACGGTGCCAGGAACCATCCTGAACTGCTTGAGAAATACGCGGCTCTTGAGAAACGGACTGGCTACACAATGCATATGAATCGCATACCTATTCGCGAGTTGGCCGCTGATGATGAAAAACAGGAGCGTGCAGCATGACAACTAACAAACTACCTGAATGGCGCAAGGCGCTAAACGAGGCAGTAGAAAACTATCAATCCACACGCGCCTGGTATGAAGAAAATCAGGACAGCCCATCAGCCGAGCAGGATATGGACGCGGCGGCGGGTGAGATTGAAAAGTTGATAAAACAGTATGGGGTGCTCATCGTCTTAAATTTGCTGGATGAGATAGACGAGCTACAGGAACGCCGCAAGGCTGATAGCGAGCCAGTGGGGTGGACTGACGAAGAAGAGCTGCGTGACGTTGAAAAGGACGGTTGCGGCTACTTGTTTAAAGCTAACCCCATCTCACCAAATTCTGACCCTCGGCGCGTAATTAAGTTATATCGCCACGCGCAGCCAGTACAGGAACGCGAACAAATACGCCGTGAGCATGCAGTATGGTCACAGGCTACTTTCGGCGATGTCGGTCCAGTTGGTCCGCTGAAGCACCTTTCCAAAGAAGCGCTCGAGGCTGCTGCTGAACCAGGCGACCTTAGCGAATGGGCTGACATGCAATTCCTGTTATGGGATGCGCAACGTCATGCTGGTATCAGTGACAAGCAGATTACCCTGGCGATGGAAGAAAAGTTGGCGGTGAATATGGCGCGCCATTGGCCGGAGCCGAAAGACGGAGAACCACGGCTGCACATCAAAGCGGATCAACAGCAGGAGCACAAGTGATGGGTCAGCTACTGCAATAGGCCACCAACAGAGTTATCGAGATGGAAAACCTCCCGCTGGCTGATGTTCCTGAAACCGTCAGGCCAGCGGAAGTCAGCATATGTTTAAGCTATTAAGCTTCAATACAACGTGATGGCAGCAATATTCGCTATGTAATTGCAAATATTTCGAAAGTGATTCTTGTTCTTCCACTCCAATAGCACATAATCCTACACCATCCAGATAATAAGAATACTTATCGTTCCTATTCAGTTTTTTGTGACACTCAAAGATTAAATCAGATACACTTTCGGCAGATAAATTAATAGCTGGAAACATTTTGCAAGGGCGCATACGAACTAATCACATAGCCGCATGGCTGGCGCTGATTGCTGTCGCCATGCTGTTCGTTGCACCGGCCATCTCCAGAACGATAGCCCACCGGACAGGTTGTCAGCACATCACGCATGCTATGCCAGGGACCATGTCAGGGATACACCATGACATGGCGATGTCTGCGGTCTGTGAACCGTCTTCGCTGATGGATCAGCAGATGATGTCTGGTAAGGCAATGTCTCCGATGGAAGAGATTGCCTGTGGTTATTGTCAGCTACTTGTACAACTGCCGTTTATCCAGTTTGCGCTTGTAGTTTTGTTGTGGTTACTCCTGCTTTTTGTCCTTCGCTTCTCATTAATTCCGCTTAACTGCGTCACGCTCTTTCAACCCTGGGCACCACAGCGTGCTCGTGCCCCGCCTGCTGTATTTCAGTCTTCGTTTTAAACAACAAAACAGTAAGTCAGTAACGTCATGCTCATTTTTTAAGGGCAGATTTTGTTACGCCTGAAAAACAGTAAGGTACTTTATGAAACCCCATTATTTTGTACGTACGCCACTTGCTTCTCTTGTCCTGCTGGCGTTGATGTCAGACGCTACTTTTGCAGAAGAAAAGCACGACCATTCTCAGATTGAGAATGATTCTGTGATGATTGTAACTGCGCCAGTTTCCACTCCGCTCGAAATTGTTACCTCGCCCAAAATACCCCGTCAGCCAGTTCCGGCAAGCGACGGCTCGGATTATCTGAAAACTATTCCTGGGTTCTCACAGATACGTAACGGTGGAACCAACGGTGATCCTGTGTTTCGTGGCATGTTTGGCTCTCGTCTGAGAATTCTGACTGATAATGGTGAAATGCTTGGTGCTTGTCCGGCACGCATGGATGCACCAAGCTCCTATATTTCTCCTGAAAGCTTTGATGTATTAACTCTGATAAAAGGCCCACAAACGGTGCTCTGGGGGCCTGGAAACTCGGCGGGAACTATCCGTTTTGATCGTGAACAACCACGCTTTGAAAAGGCGGGGGGGCAGGGTACTGCCAGTCTTCTTGCTGCGTCAAACAATCGCTGGGATGAAAATGCTGATGTCAGTCTGGGCGGTGAGGAGGGATATCTTCGCCTCATTGGCAATAAGTCACGTTCGGATGACTACAAGGATGGAAATGGAGACCGCGTGCCCTCCAGATGGGATAAGTGGAATGGCGATATGGCTATAGGCTGGACACCAGACAAAGACACACTTCTCGAGCTTACTGCAGGTAAAGGCGATGGTGAAGCACGCTATGCTGGTCGCGGTATGGATGGTTCGCAGTTTAAGAGGGAAAGCTTAGGAATGCGCTTTGAAAAATCCGGTATTGGCGAGGTATTCGATAAGTTTGAGGCGAATGTATATTACAACTATGCAGATCATATTATGGATAACTATTCCCTGCGCTCTCCGGGCAGTAGTATGTCGGGGGGGATGTCAGGTGATGAGATGGGAGATGCTATGGGTTCCTCAATGGACTCAGCAATGGACTCAGACTCTTCGATGAATATGAGTATGCCAATGGCGATGGAGGTTGACCGTCGCACTGTTGGTGGAAGAATGATGGGAACCTTCCTTTTCTCAGATTTTGAGCTTCGCAGTGGTGCAGATACACAACTTAGTACACACCGTAATAAAATTGATGATCGCTGGAATAAAGACGCCCGTTTCCACGATTACGGTCTTTTCAGCGAACTGACCTGGAGTGTAACAGAGCAGAACAAGGTGAAGGGGGGCGCACGTCTCGATCGCGTTCTGGTTGATAATTACACTGATGTGGGTTCAGCAAAACGGACTGATACATTACCGGCCGGTTTTGTTCGCTTCGAACATAATATGGCTGACATACCGGTTATGTTTTATGCAGGTATAGGCTACACGGAGCGTTTCCCCGACTACTGGGAGCTTTTTTCGCCGACTTATGGGCCTGGAGGTTCTGGTGATGCCTTCGATAAACTCAAAACGGAAAAAACAACTCAGATTGATATAGGCGCTCAGTACAACGGTGAACGTATAAACACTTGGATATCCGCTTATATTGGTCGTGTAAATGATTTTATTCTGTTCCGCTATGATCCTGATAATGCATCTATCAGCCAGGTTGATAACGTCAATGCAACCATTATGGGGGGAGAGGCAGGTATTGCGTATAAATGGTCAGACTCATGGAAAACGGATGCCAGCCTTGCTTATTCCTGGGGCGAAAATACATCCAACCATCAGCCTTTACCACAGATGCCACCGCTTGAAGTCCGTCTGGGGCTGACCTGGGAGCAGGGCGACTGGAGCAGTGCTGGCCTTTTGCGTCTTGTTAGCAGTCAGAACCGTGTTGCTATTAACGAAGGAAACGTCGTTGGTAAAGATTTTAATAGTAGTCCTGGTTTTGCTGTGTTTTCGGCGAATGCTGCATACAAAGTTAATAAGTACGTTAAAATTAGCGCCGGCGTTGATAACTTGTTTGACAAAACGTACAGCGAACACCTGAATCTTGCTGGAAACAGTAGTTTCGGTTATTCAGCAAACACATCAGTTAATGAATCCGGCAGAACCTTTTGGGGTAAAATTAATATCACTTTTTAATGACATTTTTGCATGGCAGTAAAAGTGCAACTTATTTTTTTGCTTGATAACTATATGTACTGCTCCAGCGTTTATCGGAGCAGTATAGTATTGACTAGGACTTCCGTAGTGTGAAGTATGCGAAAGACTAGTCGGTAGCCTGTTGCGGTATAGTGGTTTCGCCGCTCTTTGCTGAAGCTCTGGTGCGTGCTAATTTGCCGGAGCTTTGTCAGCAGAAACAAATAGCGGCTTAATAAAACATTGCTAATTCAAACTGCTACGGCGAGTTTTCTTTTTTGCTTCATCAATCCCTGCTACGATCTCCTATCTTTTACTGATGGGGATAGGGATATGAAGAAAGTTCTTGTTGTTTTATTGGTGTCACTTTTCTCACTGACAGCAACGGCAGCAAACAAGCCATGCTCAGGTAAGAAAGGCGGAATATCGCATTGCTCGGGTGAAAAGTTTGTTTGTAATGATGGCTCTATCAGCAAGTCTAAGAAGGTTTGTCAGAAATAGTTGCCTAAAAATGGCACTCACCATCAAAATTAAACCCGCTATTGCGGGTTTTTCACTCTCTAACGGATACGTTATTTTTATGCATTAAGAGCGATTAGTAGGATGCTGCTGGGGAGAACATGGATTCAAAAAACGACGACGAAGAACGCATAGAATTTGAAAAATTCATCATTGAAAGGTTTGGTGATACAGTTGATCTTCGCAGGGCGAAACATGGCAACAACGGATATATTTCATGGGAAGCGGCGGTTGCTTGGGTTGTCTGGCAGGAGCGCTCATAGCACCATGAAACAACGTCTACCTCTAGCGGGCGCTGATTTATTATGGCGCTGCCCGGAGCGTCCCGTCATTCACTATGGACTCCCACTTGGCAACGTCGTTTTAGAATTTGATTTTGGTCCGCTATGAGCGAAAAGCAGCCCTTGGGGATTACCCCGCAGCGTAAACCAACCACTAATTTCTTTATCTAAAGGTCCATTCGCATCCCCAACTTTCGTTCAGATTTTACTATTCTCATATACTGGACTATGTACTTTCCTGTATCCGGGACATATTGACATTAAACATACCTACCGGTATGTTTCATGAATGACTATTAATAATAAACGTAAAAAACAGCCCGAAATCGTAAGGGCAACCTTGCTCAGATGTGCGAAAACTCTGGCAGTCAGAAGCGGTCTGTCCGCTATCAGCGTACAGGCGGTATGCGATCAGGCTGGTGTAACAAAAGGGGCTTTTTTCCATCATTTTGAGAATAAGGACGCGCTGCTGAAGTGCGTCTTTGAACAGATGATCACAGATTATTCAGGAGAAATTGACCGGCTTATATCTGCCGACCCCTGTGAGAAAGGTGCATTTACTCGAGCCTATCTGGAGCAGGGGTTCGCAACCCTGAAAAATGCCGGTCTTATGACCTTATGGAAATCAGCCATGGATGATGAATACATCCGTTTCCGCTGGCGTGATTGGTATCAGGGAATGCTTGAAAAACGCGGCGACCTCGACGACAACCCACAACTTACCCTGGTGAGACTGGCCGCTGATGGTTTATGCCTTAGCCTTAGCATGCAGATAGCGCAAGGAGATCCGGATAATCTCATTGCTAAGCTGCGCCAGATGGCGTCCTTACCCTAGAACCAACTTTATTCAATCCAGGAGCAACATATGACCCATCCATTTCTTATTATCGGGGGATACGGCAAAGTGGGTTCCCATCTTGTGTCTATACTCAACCAGTTTCTGCCGGAACTGCCTGTTGTGATCGCTGGACGAAATGCGCATAAAGCCAGTGAAGCGGCATCCCGCTTCAGCAATGCGACCGGCATCGCCGTTGATACACAACGTGCTGACCTGGGGTTAGATTCACAGGCTCAGTTCAGCGGTATTGCCTTGTTGACCAATGATTTATCCACTCACCCTGCAGAATACGCTATTAGTCAGGGCATACCGTACACTAGCATTGCCACTCAACTGAACCACATCGCACCAAAACTTGCATTGTACCTGAATCACCTTTCGACCTGTCGCGTTCTCATTCAGGATACCAGCTTTGCCGGGGCGCTAATTTCTGCAGGAATTTTCTGCACTAAAGATTTCAGGTCCGTGGAACAAATCAGGGTGGGCGTGTTGATGGATGAAAATGACCTTGGTGGCCCTGCCAGCATGGCTGATTTTGATGATTTTTCCCAGAAAGAGGCGGGTCTGGTGCTGGAACGCTCGCAGTGGAAGGTACCCCGTAACGGCGATGAGCAGCGGAAATATATCCTGAATGATGGTTCAAGTTTTATTGCTTCAAGCCTGCCAGGATTTGATGCCGCAGAATTGGCTCAGATGACGAAAGCACATTCCGTCAGGGTCGATCTGGTTGTCGGTCAGTCTCCTGGAAGCCTGAAGGGTGATAATCCGTCGGTAGAAATCCTGTATGAGATTGACGGTATCCTTGTCAACGGCCAACATGAGAGCATGTCATTTCAATTGACCCATCCGAAGGGCCAGTCTTATCTGACGGCAGTCGGAGTAGCCGCAGGTATTGAGTCAATGCTGATGAATGCCGAAAAGACAGGGCTGTATCTGACTTCGCAAAAGATCAATCCAGAACTGATGATTGAACGGCTTGAACGAACCGGGGCAAGACTACAGCCAAGGGTATAGCTTCTTTTCGCTAAAATTCATGCTATCGGAAACTAAAGCTGCAGGTTCATTTCAATAACATCCCCTGTAAGTCTCCGCTCATCACAGGGGTAATATCGACTGGAACGTCCGCTTCTGGCACCATGGGGACCTTCGCAAACAGGACACCCTCGATTTCACCAAAACGGTCAAGCTTCACCTCTTTAATAGAAATATGGGGCTACTACCCATCGTGTTGCTCCCTGGCTCATTAATAAATCAACATTATAGGTCCGCAGAAGTCATGGAATGACCGGTGTTACTGGGATATTTACACATACACCGTTACCCCAACCCTATGATAGTCAGAGCTGTTAATACCTGTTAAGGCATAATGGATACACTCGCGGATAATCCTGCCACTAACTCAATGCCTGCAGGCATGGTATCTAACTGGATGCGCACCGGTACGCGTTGAGCCAGCCGAACCCAGCTAAAGGTGGGATTGACATCCGGCAGCCCAAGTCCGCCTGTCTCATCGTTGCTGTCACCAATTCCCCGCCCGATACTCTCCACATGGCCTATGAGCAGCGAATCAAAACCCATCAGTGAAATCTGCGCGGTTTTCCCGACGCGGATATGACGCAGTTTAGTCTCTTCAAAATAGCCCACCACCCAGAAACTGTGCGCATCGACAATGGCGACTTTTGTCTCTCCCGCGGTGGCATAGTCACCGGGCCGAAGACGGAGATGTGTGACATAGCCGTCCACCGGTGATCTCACGGTGGCATGCGCTAAATTAAGCTGCGCCAGTTCCAGCGCGGTCAGTGCGCCCTGATAATTGGCCGCCGCGATGCTTGCCGCACTGCCTGTTTGCTGGATGTCCTCACTGGATATCACCCCTTTGATCAGCGCCCGTCGCCTTGCCGCATCCTGCCGCATGAGCATCTCATGACGTTTTGCCTCAACGTCAGCCTGTGAACTCAGCACGGCCAGCTTCAGCCAGTGGGGATCGATGGCATAGAGAATATCTCCACGGTTAACCCACTGGTTATCGCGGACCGCCACGCGACTCACCGGCCCGGAAACATCCGGTGCAATCTGCACCACATCCGCACGCACCCGCCCGTCGCGTGTCCAGGGTGTTTGCGCATACTGTTTCCAGAAAATAAATGCCACGAGTATCGCCACCGCAACGGCACTTAACGTCAGTGCATAGCGACCCAATAAAGAGAGTAAAGATTTCATGCAAATAACTCCAGAGTGGTCAGGCCCTGCAAAAGCAGGAAACAACTAATGATAAAAGTCGAAAAATCAATCAACGGGCGAAAGGGCAAACGTCGGTAAAGCCTGCTGAAAGAGAAAATTAATAAGAGTGATAGCGTACAGATCAGCGCGATGAGCACAGTCATCAGCAGACCGGGGAAAAAAACACCCCCGATATTGATGTCATTTATCATTTGTGGATTCCTCGTCCTGCGTTCGTAACGCGCAGTGCAAATCAACCAGTTTGTCGACTAACTGGCGCGATGGTTTATCAGTGGCGGGTAAGTATTGAACGGTTATCTCCGCAATGCGCTCGCGCAAGGCTTCAGTCTCCGTAGAGCGGGTAAGGTCATAAAGGATGGCGTTGATGCCACAGCCTGAGGGCATGTCGCAGCGGCGAAGATGCATCACACCGAGGCCAATGCGCAGAAAGTGCATCAGGTGAACAAGTGCCCGAGCGGATGATGGCCTGCTACGCGGTATGCGTGGCAGCAGCAAGGCAGCTCGATCAATCATCAGATTGGTCCAGTGCGTTTCATCTCCTTTAAATACGCCGTTCACGCTCCGGCGGATATCACGCTGACAAAGTTTCAGCAGGCGGTTTATCGCCGCGTCGGCTTGCACGGTTTGCAGCAGGCTCATGCTAAAGACCGCAAAACCGGTCGCGAAAAATAGCGCGATGGCGGTGTTAGCCGCATCGGCGAAGTTGCCGCTGTAATGCGCACCCAACTCGCACAATACAGGTAGCGTCAACGTTATTCCCATCGCCATAAACGTGGTGGGCGGCCGTGCCTGGAGTGACCCGGCAAGCAGGTAGACCGGAGCAAGCACGGCAACCAGTACGGGAAAATCGCTGACCTGGGGAAGCAGGGCAAAACTATAGATGAGACTTATCAATACGCCCCAGAAGGAGCCGATAATGTATTTCACAATATGGGGTGCAGGCGTGTCGAAACTTCCAAACAGCGTGCAACAAACCCCAAGAATGGAAACCGCTGTACCGCCATCTGACCATGCTGAGTCGATCCATATCAGACAGCCGCTCAGGATGATGGCAAACGCGCCCAGTGCCGTCCGGATTGCACTCAGGGGATCGCGATGAAAAATATATCCTTTCGCCGCGCTATCTTCCGCCCGTATGGTCTCGGGTTCCGCGTGAAATATAGCCTGCGAAAGGCGCTCACACTGGTGAATAAGACTAATCAACTCCGCTATGTAGCCTAAGAAGTTCACCCCCAGCGCGTCCTCAAAGGTCAGTGATTGCACCGCACGCTTCTGTAGTAACCGGATGCTACGTTTTTGTAGGGCTTCAGCAGTGCTTTTGTGTTTCCCGACATTGTCGCAGGTGAGCCAGGCCTGAACATCATTCAGCAGCGTCTGTATATCGGCGGGCATATCAGCGATCACCTGCAAGCGATCGCGTAATTCGCCGTTCACGATGGCTAATCGCGCCAGCCTGTCATGGAGTGCTTTTCTGGCCTGTCGGGCCGGAACTGAAAGGGCAAAATCATACGGGATGTGGTGGCTGATGCCCTGCAGGAATTGCAGTGCAAGCGCGAGTTGCAAGGGGGCTGAAACCTTATCAGACTTGCCCGCCAGAGTATCGGCAGCATGCTGTCGTGCCGCGTGTAGCGTCTGCGTCAATTTGCTGTTGAACAGGCCTGATATCCGACTTGGCAGAATGTACCGGTGGATCAGCGCGGCGCAGACGATACCGATCGTTATCTCCTGCAACCGGATGATAGCAATGTTAAACACCGAGCCTGGGTCGGATACGGCGGGAAAGCCAATCAGGCTTGCGGTGTAACCGGCCAGTACAAAGGCATAGGCGCGGGGAGTACGGTCAAGCAGGGATAACCAGAGGCAGAAGGCTATCCAGCCTGTCAGCATCACGCTGCATAAAATCGGCATATTCACAAACGTAGGCACGATCAATACCGTTGCCCCTGCGCCCGCCACGGTGCCGACCAGGCGATAGAGACACCGGCTCAGCGAAGCGCCCACCGAGGTTTGCGAAACAATATAGACGGTGATGATGGCCCAGGAGGGCCGTTCTAGGCCAATCGATAGGGCGATATAATAGGCGAGCATCGCAGCGGCAAAACTCCTGAGGGAATAGAGCAGGGCATGGGCGTCACTCAGTAGCATGGGAGTGATTATGCTGCCTGACCAGCGGCGTATCGCGTGCCAAAAAGGGACGTGTTGGGGGATGATTGTATTCATGCCGAGAATTATTCCCGGTTTGCAAACGTCACTAAATACTCTATTCTGTCAAAAAATACCTAAATGTTGCCAATAACATGACATCCCGACTTGCCAATACCTTGTTTGATCCCGACAGCACGTCGAGCCCGGCAGTCGCTCGTCATATCGATTTCGTCGATTACGCAGCCGAAGTGCCGGTTCATACGCACCGTAAAGGGCAGTTGATTATTGCACTGTATGGGGCGGTAATTTGTCGTGCGGAAAACGATATCTGGATTGTGCCACCCGATTGCGCGGTGTGGATCCCCGGCGGCGTTCCTCATAGCGCCAAAGCGACCTGGAATGCGCACCTTAACTATCTGTTTATTGAACCAGGCACTGCCGCATTGCCGGAAAAATGCTGCACGCTGGCCATTTCACCGCTGATTAAAGAGTTAGTTGATCGTTTAACGAATGAAGGCGTTGATTACGCGCCACAGAGTCATGTTGGCAGGCTAACCAGAGTGACACTTGATGAACTCGTGACCATGCCACAGCAGAAATTGAGCCTGCCGGTCTCTGCGAACCCTAAAATTCGTGCTATGGCCGATGCGTTAGTCAGCAATCCAGACGACCGGAGCACATTCAAAGTCTGGGCAAAACGACTGGCACTCAGCGAACGCTCGTTAGCGCGCTTAATGCTGCGTGAAACCGGTCTGACCTTCGGTCGCTGGCGTCAGCAACTGCACTTGATTATTGCCCTGCGGGAGCTGGCAAGTGGGGTGTCAGTACAAAATGTGGCAGCAAACCTGGGGTATGAGTCGGTTAACGCATTTATCACCATGTTCAGAAAAACCATGGGCAGTACGCCAGCGCACTATTTTTCTGTTCGCAAAACGGCGGATTCATAGACTTGATAAAGTGTGAGGCTCTTGATTTACGCGTGGGCAAGATGCGGGCAAGCTTACTGAGTTGAACGTCTGCTATGAGCGAAGAGCGGATGTTCACAATTAGATCGCCATTGACATAGCTAACTTGCTGCGTGTTAATCAGCGGGGAAGTGGGTTAGTTGAAAAAACGCACGTCTATCCATCAAACAATGCAGTTGCCTTTCATGAGAGAATAGTCATTATATTCCTCCAAGTAAGAAGGTTTTCTTTATGACTGATTCTGAATGCACATCAATTGGGCTGCTCCTTTTTCCGTCTCTAACTCAGCTTGACCTTACCGGCCCTTATGAAGTATTCGTAAGAGCGCCAAACACAAAAGTTCATCTCATCTGGAAAAGCTTGGATCTGGTTGTTTCTGAGCGTGGTATGGCTATACAGCCCACAACCACATTCGAAACATGCCCCGAACTGGATATAATTTGTGTGCCTGGTGGGCCTGGTCAAATAAATCTGATGGATGACGAAGAAGTCCTCTCATTTATCCGCACTCAAAGTAAACAAGCAAAGTTGGTGACTTCGGTCTGTACTGGGTCGCTTGTTCTGGGCGCGGCAGGGCTTCTGGAGGGTTATAAAGCAACAACACACTGGGCATCTCTAGAGCAGCTCGCATTATTAGGTGCGGAACCGATAAATGAACGCGTAGTTCGTGACCGCAACCGTATAACCGGCGCAGGCGTGACTTCAGGTATAGATTTTGCTCTCAACGTCGTGTCAGAAATGTATGGAAGTGATATCGCTCAGAATATTCAGCTGCATATGGAATATGACCCCGCGCCTCCCTTCACATGTGGCTCCCCCCGCACAGCTTCTGAAGAGCAGTTAAAAAAAGTAAAAGAACAGGCTGCACCATTAATTGAAAAGAGACTGCAAGCTACTTTAAAAGCAGCAGCCAGATTTCAGAAATAAGTGCATAGCGGAAATTCTCTCTTCACACTATCAACGTCCGCTCCTGGCACAGAGCGGACGATATCACTGAGCTGAAGGTCCGCTGAGAGCGAGAAGCGGACACTCATGATTTTGACTTATATATATTTTCCTACATTGATTTTTTAGGAAAACAATTATTTAGTTAGTCACACTCCGCCAGTCAATTCTGCGATTAGTGGTTCATAAGGTGCGCCAGCTTGTAGCGCATTCCAGATTTCTAAAATTTTATCACGATTTCTCCCCAACCAACTCGAAACATCGCTATCATATTTCTTAGGTAAATCACCCTCTATGCGGTCTCCTGATTGTATGGCATAGCTGGCAGCATGTGATTGTTTTCCATAGTCAATATGAATATGGGGAAGTTGATGTCCTTTTTCTTGATATATTTTTATCTTCATGTTCTGTCTCTTCACCAAGAGAATTTCCATGAATCCGCCGCCACTAGAGCGCCTTTTCTCAGTCAGTAGATCCTTCTGAGCAAAGAGTCTTTGTAATTCGTAAAATTCTTCATCTAAATTCATATATCACCCATTAAATTTCAGTTAGTAGTTATTAAACTTAACTCTTTATTGCTAGGCTTTTCCTAGTCCGCTATTGGCACTAACCAGTCCTTTGCTGATTGAAAAAGACGAATGAAAGCTGGATAACGCTTTACCTCATGGGGGCACTGTTGCTCATTGATGAGGCGTTAGTGAGGGCGAATCTTACAGGATTGTGCCGCGGAAAGAATAAAACAGTGCTAATTCAACCCGCTACGGCGGGTTTTCTTTTTTTACTACTGACAGAAATTTAACAATTTGTGCTCTTAAGCCGTTGATCATTTTCGTGCGTAGGTATACTGTATAAAAACACAGTATATGCAGTGGAGGCCATTATGAAAGTTGAATTAACCATTGATCGCATGAAAGAACTTCCTAAAGGCGCGGTACCAGCACTGGAGAAAGAATTGCTTAAGCGCCTGAATGATCACTATGACAATTGCAGGCTCACAATCCGCCGTGCCGGGTCAGATGGGTTAAGTGTTTTAGGCGGTGACAAGGACGATAAAAAGAAAATTGAATCAATCCTCCAGGATACCTGGGAAAGCGCTGACGACTGGTTTTACTGAACTTGGGTTAGCCGGCGCGCAGATAACAGAATACCGAAAATGTGTATCCCTTTGATGCTGTTGCCGACAATTTTTAACCGCGTCTGTGTCGATTGAAGGGAGAAAAATAAGTGAATAATTCAGCATTGCAGGCATCAGATGATCATTGGTACGACCTTGTCAGACGCTCTGATGGTTGTGTTATGTTTAGCTTTCCTTCATCTGGCAGGCATCTGATTTATCGCGTTAATGGGATGGTATCAATGCGGCCTTTGCTCGATGATGAAGAAGTCTTTACTCCCAATGGTTTTGTGCAATTTATCCGCCGCCTCGGCTACCGGGTAACTCCACCTTCTGATAATATGAAATCAACGGTCTGAACAACCGTAACCTACTGCGCCACGGAGAGAAACCATGGCGCACGAACTACAACTCATCAAGCAGTCATCAGGAATTCTGATCCCCGCTACGCCGGAGACCAGTGATATTCTGCAATCAAAAATAAAACTCGGTGCCGTGCTGGTAGCCGAATTTCGTCAGGTGAGGAATCCCGCATTCCATCGCCGTTTCTTTGCGCTCCTGAATCTCGGGTTTGAATACTGGGAACCTACTGGAGGGGCGATATCTTCCAACGAACGTAAATTGGTGACCGGGTACGCTAAATTCCTCGCTTCGTTCGGGGGAAGTGAGGCCGCTCTTTTGGATGCTGCAGAACAGTATCTGGACCGTATCGCCGATAAGCGAGCAGGTAGCATTAGCATCTGCAAATCCTATGATGCTTATCGCGCCTGGGTGATCGTCGAGTCTGGTCACTATGACGCTATTCAGCTTCCTGACGAAACACTTCGCAAACATCCCCGCAGCATTGCCTTCGCCAACATGGACGAAACCGAGTTCCAGCAACTGTACAAAGCCGCGCTTGATGTTCTGTGGCGCTGGGTATTGTCCCGGGCATTCAAGACTCAGCGAGAAGCGGAAAACGCCGCATCGCAGCTTATGAGCTTTGCGGGGTGATGGCGATGAAATATTCCTGGTTCCACCATCACGAATGCACAACCGAGCAGGCCGACGAACTGGTGGCAAGTTACCGCCGTCGTGGCGCCACGGTAGAGCGCAGCCTGAATCGCGACAATATCACCTGGACTATCAGCGTGCAGTTGCCGGAAAGCGAGAAAGCGCCACGCCCAAGTAAGGTCTGGCAAAACAGGGCGTGGGGGTGAGTATGGCTAAGCTACCTCGTCGCAAGTGTGCCAACAAAGAATGCCGGAAGTGGTTCCACCCGGTGCGCGACACGCAGACTGTCTGCGGTTATGAGTGCGCCAGCGCGGTTGGAAAAGAGCAGACCAGAAAGGTCAGGGAGGCGGCACAACGCAAGGAGTCTGCCAAACAGCGTGCTGCCGAGAAAAAAGAGCGCGCAGCCTGGCGCCAGCGCAAAGCAGCAGTTAAACCGCTGAAGCACTGGGTTGACCTGACGCAGCGCGCTGTAAACGACATTTGCCGCGAGACCGAGTTGGCGGAGGGGCGGGGCTGTATTTCCTGCGGAACTAAAACGGCGTTCGCCTGGCATGCTGGCCATTATCGGACTACGGCCGCCGCCGGGCATCTGCGCTTCACTCGCTTCAACATCCATCTTCAGTGTGACGTCTGCAACGTCCACAAATCCGGGAATATCGAAGCATACCGGGCTGCGCTGGTGGAGCGTTATGGTGAAGAGCCGGTACTGGCGCTCGAGAATAATAACACCCCGCATCGCTGGACCGTCGAAGAACTGAAGGAAATCAGACTAACCGCGCTGGCCGACTTACGCGCACTGAAAAAGCAGGAGGCAGCGTGACATACGACCTTATCTACTGTGATCCACCGTGGGAATACGGAAACAGAATCAGCAACGGTGCGGCCTGTAATCATTACAACACCATGAGCATGGAAGAACTTAAACGCCTTCCTGTCTGGTCACTTACTGCTGAAAACGCTGTTCTTGCGATGTGGTACACCGGAACCCATAACCGCGAGGCTGTAGAACTGGCTGAATCATGGGGATTCCGGGTAAGAACGATGAAGGGCTTTACGTGGGTGAAGTTGAATCAGAACGCTGCTGATCGCTTCAATAAGGCTTTGAGCACTGGAGAGCTGGTGGACTTCAACGATCTGCTTGAAATGCTGGACCGTGAAACCCGCATGAACGGTGGCAACCATATCCGCAGCAACACCGAGGATGTGCTGATTGCTACCAGAGGAACTGGCTTACAACGCGCCAGCGCAGCAGTAAAACAGGTTGTGCATACCTGCCTTGGCGAACACAGCGCAAAGCCGTGGGAAGTCAGGAACCGACTGGAACAATTATACGGTGATGTGAAAAGAATCGAAATATTCGCTCGGGAAGAGTGGAACGGATGGGACCGCTGGGGAAACGAATGCAACAACAGCATTGAAATGATTACGGGCCAGATAAAAGAGGTGAACCATGCAGCGTAATATTCAAATGGTAATGGAGCGCTGGGGCGCTTGGGCAGCAAATAACAGTGAAGACGTTACATGGGCTCATATTGCGGCTGGCTTTAAAGGGCTCATACCTGCAAAGACTAAATCCCGTGTTCAATGTTGTGATGATGATGCAATGGTTATCTGTGGTTGTATGGCCCGACTGAACAAAGGCAATAGCGAGCTTCATGATTTGCTGGTGGATTACTATCTTTTCGGGATGACATTTATGTCGCTGGCAAAAAAACATAACTGCTCTGATGGTCATATAGGGAAAAAACTACAGAAAGGTGAGGGAATAATTGAAGGCATGTTAATGATGCTCGAAGTGAAGCTTGAAATGGATATTGACGTGACATTTATCCCCGAAGGAAAAATTGTTGCGGCTGCATAAAAATAGTTTACGTACGTAAAAATATGAATAAGCTGTTAAGAGTGGTCACTTCGACACACAGCTTAACAATGGAAGCCCTGCCAGAAATGGCGGGGTTTTTGCTTTGCTACTGTTGTTCGGAATACACTTCCCCCAGAACAGGTAAGTAATAAAAACACCTCTTTGTGAGTTGTCGCAAGTAACGCGGCCGTATTAACTGCCAGAATTGCGGAGGTTTGAACTCACACGGAGGTAAAATGAAAAAATTAATGCTTTTTCTGATCATCCTGTCCACTCTGATTCTCCAGACACGATTTTCTTATGCGGAGCAAGTATCCTGCGATTCTGCCATTCATGATGCAAATCGCGAATTGTCATTGAAAAATATGGGAACCATCCAGGACGTTAAATCTCTGGTTACTCTCCTGAGAGATATTAATAGATATACTATCCCTAATAATTACGTGACTCGTGATATGGCCATCAAACAGGGTTGGAGCGGGAATCCGAATGACTCTTTGTGGGCTGTATGGACATTAAATAAAAAATACCTTCTAGATGAGGTGCACAATGGGAAGCTCAAACCTGAGGGGCGATGGTTTGCTGCGAATCTGGATGCTATCAGAGGATACCCGTCCACCAAATATCTCATATATAACCCTCAATCCAGCGCCCGTTATGTGTCTACAGATGGACTTAAAACCCTCATTGAATTAAGCCCTTGTAGGGACTAACGACGACTGAACACCAGCAGTCTCACCTAAACTCAATTGCGATAAAGCCTCGTATCTCACGGGGCTTTTTTATTTCAGGCTCACGGGAATCATCCGCTACGTGCTTTGTTGATAAATCCAGCCCGTGAAGTCTGACCCTTTCAAACACAGCCTCCGAAAAACGCGAGGTAAGAGACCATGAGAATGAACGATCACTCAGGGAACATTTTCACGCAGTTTTTTGCGTGGGTTGGAACCCTCGCGGCAGCATTGGGTTTTACCACACAGGATATGGTTTACATGTTCTTTGGCGCTGTCGGTTTGCTTATTTCTCTGATTTCTTATGTGAATGGACGAATTGATGCCCGGCGTAAACGCAAAGAAGACGAAAAGCGCACAGCCATGATCCGCGATTACCTGGATGGCATCAGTGATAAACCCATTGCTGAACGTCCGGCGGCTGTAAGTGTTGTTGCCGACGCGCTTACCAAGGCTGGTGAATGATGAATACTGCATTAAGAAAATATGTGTGGTCCGCAGTAGGTGGTGGGGCAATTGCAATATCTTCTGCGCTGATTACTGGCCCAACTGGCAATGATGGTCTTGAAGGTGTGAGCTATCAGCCTTATCGCGATGTAGTCGGCGTCTGGACTGTATGCTGGGGCCATACGGGAAAGGATATTGTTCTCGGCAAGACCTACACCAAAGCTGAGTGCCAGGCGCTGCTTGATAAAGACCTGAATATTGTCGCCCGACAGATTAACCCATATATCAACGCTCCGATCCCAGAAACGATGAGAGGTGCGCTGTACTCATTTGCGTATAACGTAGGCGCGGGAAACTTTAAGACTTCAACGCTCCTGTACAAAATCAACCAGGGCGATATCAAAGGTGCATGCGAACAGTTAAGGCGCTGGACATATGCCGGTGGTAAGCAGTGGAAAGGATTAATCACCCGGCGTGAGATTGAGCGTGAGGTTTGCCTGTGGGGCGAAAAACCAATAAAGCTGGATGATGGATTTGGACCGCTTAACCCTGGCATTCCGGTGTCAGTGCCGGGGGTATTCTGATGAGCCTGCGCTCTCAACTTATTGTCGTTGCATTGCTGGTGGTCGCCGCATTCATCGCCGGTAGCGTATGGAGCAGCCGCGGTTGGGAAAAAAAGTGGGCGGAACGTGACAGCGCGGAATCATCGCAAACAGCGAACGCGCAGACCGCAGCCCGCATGATTGAACAAGGGCGCATAATTGCCCGTGATGAGGCTGTGAAAGATGCACAAGCGAAAGCCGCTAAATCTGCTGCCACTGCTGCTGGCTTGTCTGCCACTGTTAGCCAGTTGCGCACCGAAGCAACTAAACTCGCTACCCGCCTGGACGCCGCAAAGCACACCGCAGATCTTGCCGCTACCGTCAGAAGCAAAACAGCCGGAGCCGACGCCAGAATGCTCGCCGACATGCTCGGAAGCCTTGCGGAAGAAGCTCGATATTATGCTGAACGATCTGACGAAAGCTACCGCGCCGGAATGACGTGTGAGCGGATTTACGAATCAGTGAGACTGTCGAATAACCAATAGGTGATTCATGCTGCTAGTTTTCATCCTCTTGTCGATATGGCTCTGTCGGCAACTTGAGGAACGCCGCTGGCCTTCGGTCGGCTTTAATGTCTCATCGCAGATGCTCGAAACTGAGCATCCGGCACGCAGTAAAGGGCTGCGTTGAGATAAGAGCCTAATCATTACAGAAGCTCTTCGCTGAGGGGCTTCGATAATGCTTTTAGTAAGGTTTATGCTGACTTACACTTCAGTGTTTATAACTGTTGATAAGGATGCTTATGTTGTATTTTCTCGTTTGGGAGATTTACTCCGCTGACTGGATTTTGGTGAATAAAGGCAATCACTTCCTTCGATTAGAAGAAGGACAGGATATAGACTCTCAGGTTCTATTAACTGAGATGGACATTGCGGAAGCAAACAATGTCAGTCGTCGCCAATGTGTTGTCACTTCAATCCAGGCGATTCAAAAATTAGAGGTGTAACTTTACCCTCATTAAGCCACTGGCAAGCGCTGGTGGCTGTTTTATTGCCATCAGCATGGAAAGCGTAATGGCGGAATCAAATCACTTATCGATAGAGCCGGCCAATTGCCTTGATGGCTGCGATTTTAATCTCCAGATCATCACTTTGACTTAGTTTATGTAGTTCTTGTGAAATGTTATCCGCCTGGCACCTACCTTCGCCTAACGCATAGATTGCAGCAAGTTTGATGTCCTTAGACGGGGTCATCATCTGAAACAGTAACATGTTAGCTATCGGGTGTGGCATGCCCATAATTTTTCCTTTTCATGAAATAACAATGATACCCACCGACAAGCCGGAAATGTGCAGCCGCAAGTACCCCATCGGTTCAACTTACTAATATCCTGCAATTCAAAGGCAAAAACTAGAGGACGTTATGGCAAAACCGGACTGGGAGGCTATCGAGATACGGTGCGCGTACCCTGCGAGGGAAGGCCTCCAACGAATTTGAATCAATTATATGATCCCAAGTTGTGGTTAAGGTAAAGAGAGAATGACACTTGAGTATTCAAAGTGTCACTGTTCTGTATCAACGGTCGTCAAACACCGAGAATGGCTACAACTGCTGGTAGTAGTGTTAATACTGCGCCAATGATGATTTTGGGACGGGTGGTTATTTTAAGGTTGGATGCTCCAGCCTGCAAAGATGTAATTGCTAACGCTAAAAGAACAATAGATAACTGAGGGTTGCTGTCTACAGCTATACATGAAAACACTATCGCTACGAGATAAATAATGAATGACACAACGAATACAAACACCCGAAGCCCATAGTGCTCAGGTAGAAAGTCATCTCTAAAATTCATATTTTTTCACCATCACGGATATGCATATGGCACTCACCGACAAACAAGAAATGTTCTGTCGCGAGTACCTCATCGATTTGAATGCCACACAAGCGGCTATTCGGGCGGGGTACAGCGTTAAAACCGCCCGTAAGACTGGCAGTGAAAACCTCACAAAACCAGACATTCAGGATCGCATTGGCGAGCTGAAGTCACAACGCTGTGAATTGGTAGGTATCGACGCTGCATATGTGCTCCGTCGCTTAGTTGAGATCGACCAGATGGACGTTCTGGACATTCTAAACGACGACGGTAGCCTGAGGCCGATCAGTTCGTGGCCAAAAGCCTGGCGAACGTCGCTAACCGGCCTGGACATCAGCACCACGATTCAGAACTTTGACGAGGAAACGGCGGAGACCATTCTCAAAAAGGTTAAGTGGCCGGATAAGGTCAAGAACCTTGAACTGCTCGGCAAGCACATTAAGGTGCAGGCATTCAAAGAACAGGTTGAGCAGAAGGTCTCGGCAACCCACAGCATCATGCCGGTCCCGTCCTGCGATAACGTAGATGACTGGGAAAAGGCAGCACAGAAACAGCAAGGTGAGGTATTAGGTGGATGAATTACAAAGCCGTCTGGAAACCTCTGCCGGGATCGCAATCGCTCTCCCTGAGTTGCCCGTGTAACGAAATCCTCTATGAAGGTACGCGTGGTCCGGGTAAAACTGCTGCGCAGCTGGCGCGCTTTCGTCGCCTGGTTGGCTTGGGCTATGGCTCGTTCTGGCGTGGCGTCATTTTTGATACCGAGTATAAAAACCTCACCGACATCATTACCCAGTCAAAGCGTATGTATCGCCTGTTTAACGACGGTGCACGCTATCTGGCGTCAGCATCTGAACTGCGCTGGGTATGGCCGACCGGCGAAGAACTGCTCTTTCGATTCGGGAAAGAAGAGAGTGACTACTGGGACTACCACGGTCAGGAGTTCCCGTTCATCGGATTCAACGAGCTGACCAAGCAGCAGTCGGCAGAGTTTTACGAAATGATGTTCTCCTGCCGACGCTCATCGTTCCGGCCAGAGAACTACCCGTTGGCTGGTGGCAACCTGTTGAAGCCGATACCCCTGGAAACATTCAGCACGACTAACCCGTTCGGCATCGGCCACACATGGGTGAAGAAGCGCTTCATTGAGCCAGCGCCCCGCGGCACCATCATTCGTGAAACGCAGAAGGTGTTTAACCCGCAAACAGAGCGCGAAGAGGATGTGACGCTTACCCGCGTGGCGATACACGGTTCGTTCAAAGAAAACCCGTATCTGGATCCGCAGTACATCGCAACGCTGATGGCGATTAAAGACCCGAACCGGCGAAAAGCATGGGTTGAGGGTTCCTGGGACGTTACCAGCGGCGGGCGCTTTGACCACCTGTGGAATGCGTCACTGCACGTTATCAAGCCGTTCCGTATACCGGATAGCTGGACCGTTGACCGTTCACATGACTGGGGTGAATCAAAGCCGTTCTCTAATCTCTGGTGGGCTCGCACGGATGGCGCTGTCGCGACGCTGCCTGATGGACGTCAATTCTGCCCGCCCGCCGGGTCTCTGATTCTGATTGGCGAGTGGTACGGTTGCCCGCCTGACGAACTGAATAAAGGGCTGAACATGTCATCTACCAACGTCGCAAAAGGCGTCGCGTGGATTGATAAGCGGCTAACAGGCCAGGAAGTTGACGAACCTGACGAGATAAAACTCGATGGTGTCACTCAGGGACAACTCAATATTATGCCGGGTATCTGCAAAAAGGTTGTACCCGGCCCGGCCGATAGCGCGATCTACAATACTGGCGATGATGAACTCTCTATCGCTCAGAAAATGGAAGTGCAGGGCGTCAAATGGGTTGAGGCCAACAAAAAACCCGGTTCTCGCGTTAATGGTGTCGCGTTGTTCGCCGACATGCTGGAGGCGGTTGTTGAAGGCAAAAAACTGGAATCCGGGATACCAGAAAAACCCGCGTTTTATGTTTTTGATTACTGCCGTGGCTGGATAAGCCGTATTCCTGTGCTCGTCCGCGACAGCAAAAATCCTGATGACGTTGACACGCAGCAGGAAGATCACGACTGGGACGGAACTCGTTATGAAGTTCTGCATTCACCGCCGAAGAAAGTCGGCAAAGTCACCAAACTTCGGATGTAAACCATGCCAGATATTTCGACACCCAACCTCGACTATAACGACATGGTTGAGGCGTGGGACATTAACGATGCTCTGATGGGCGGCACGCTGGAAATGCGCCGGCAGGGCGAAGCCTACCTACCTCGCTGGCCGCGCGAGGATAAAGAGGACTATAAGAAACGCCTGTCTGTTGCGACGCTGCTCCCGGCCTACGAAGAAAGCATTAAGCAAAATACCGGGCGTGTATTTGCTGAGCCAACCGTGTTAAGCGAAAAAACGCCGGAAAAAATCAAAAATTATGCCGAAAACATCGATATGGAAGGCAGTCGCCTTGATGTCTGGGCGCAGCAATTCTTCAGCCTGGCATTTCAGTACGGTCTTGCCCATGCGCTGGTGGATTATCCACGTACCAACGCTGAAGAAATTCGCACAAAAGCAGATGAACAGGCTGCTGGTGGTCGCCCATATGTAACGATGCTGAACCCTCGCCAGGTGATTGGGTGGAAATCAAAGGTTGTCAGCGGAAAGGTTGTGCTCACTGAGTTGCGCGTAAAAGAAGTCATTGTTGTGGATGGTGACGACTTCGGGCAAACCAAAGTTGAGCAGATCCGCCACATCATGCCGCGTAAAGTGGAAATCTGGCGCCGTAACAAAGGTGATGGTGGGGAATCCACATGGACTCTTTACGAAGATTGGGAAACCAGCCGTGACGACATTACCCTTGTAACGCTCTACACCAAAAAAACCGGGTTTATGCGCGGTTCTCCACCACTGCTGAATCTGGCATTGCTGAACATCAAGCACTGGCAAAGCCAGAGTGAGCAGGACAACATTCTTCATGTTGTGCGTGTGCCGCTTCTGTCTGTTTTTGGCCTGGAAGACGATCAGGAACTGGTCATTGGCTCATCCAGCGCTACTAAATTCAGTGACCGCGCAAAACAGGGTATGGAATACACCGAGCATACCGGCGCCGCCATCGAGTCAGGTGAAACATCACTGGAAAATCTGGAAAACCAGATGCGCCAGGCGGGCGCGAAGCTGCTGCGTGCAGAAAACACATCAACAAAATCTGACGACCAGACGCATGAAGAGCATATGCAGGAAAACTCGCCGCTGTACACCATGGCGAGTTCGCTGGAGGATGCACTTGATAACATTCTGCAAATCATGGCCGAGTGGATTGGTGAAAGTGATGGCGGCAATGTTGATGTGCGTACAGAGCTGGATGTTTCTGCTCAGACGTTCGATTCATCTGCTGCTATGGCCGTTCAGTCCCTGCGACAGGGTGGTGACATTCGCCAGGTTGATGCTGTTCGCGTGCTCCAGGCGCTTAAATTCATCGACCCTGACGCGAAGCCGGATGATGTGATCGACGAGCTGAAAAACCAGCAGGTAACACTGATGGGTGGTAACGATGGCAACGGTTAACGATCAACTGCGTGACGAGTCCATAGCACACGCTATCTGGATTAGTCGTTACAGTACCGGCGTTGCCAGTCGAATGGTGAAACTGCTCAACGAAAGTGATGCTGAACTGACGGCGCGCCTGCTGGTGGCGATGGATGGCATAGAGCTGAATAGCTTTACTGTCACACGTCTTGAAGCACTGCTGGCGAGTGTGCGGGAAATTAACCGCACTGCGATAAACGGCATGTTTTCCAGCCTGTCTACTGAACTGAATGACCTGGCACAACATGAGGCTGGGTATCAGTTGAGTCTCTTTGATGCGCTGTTGCCGGAGTTCGTGACCGACGTTCATCCGTTGGTTGGTATTTCTCCAGACGCTGTTTATGCTGCGGCGTTGGCACAGCCATTTCAGGGTCGATTGCTTAGCGAGTGGGCATCAAACCTCGAAGCGGATCGCCTCAACCGCATCAGTAACGCAGTGCGACAGGGCTTTTTGCTGGGAGATACAAACGAGCAGATAGCGCGCAAGGTTCGCGGCCACGCCAATCGTGGCTATCAGGATGGCGCATTGCAACTGAGTCGCGCCAATGCCGCCAGTATCGCGAAAACGGCGGTGGGGCATCTTGCGGCGACGGCGCGTAACAGCTTTGCTGACGCCAATAATGACCTGATGAAGGGTAAGCAGTGGCTTTCCACCCTGGACAACCGAACGACGCAGATGTGCAGGATTCGTGACCGCCTTAAGTACACGCTGGATAACAAGCCGATTGGTCACAAAATCCCGTATCTACAAGGGCCTGGAAAAATTCATTTCTGCTGCCGTTCCACTGAAACCTTCATCCTCAAATCAGCGAAAGAGTTGGGTATCGATGTGCGCGATATCCCGCCAGCGGAACGCGCCAGCATGGATGGTGTTGTGCCCGGCGATACCAACTATCAGGAATGGTTCTCGCGTCAGTCGTTCGATCGCCAGAAGCAAATCGTTGGCGAGAAGCGCGCCCGGTTGATTCGTGATGGTGGCATGTCTCCTGATGAGTTCTACACCGACAAAGGCGAATGGCTGACGTTGGCGCAGTTGCGTGAACGTGACGCGCAGGCGTTCAGGGATGCAGGGCTTTAATCTTCAATAAATCACAACAGGCTGCCTCCGGGCGGCCTTTTTTATGGCCGCAATCCGGATGGTGAGCGGTGCAACGGTCGGATGACCAAATCAAAGGTAACAACATGAAACTGAAGACAGTAGAAGTAAACGGTAAGCACTACGCAGAAGTCGATGCTAACGGTCTGCCGGTTTACGTGCATGACGACGGGAAAGAAATTGGCTTCGATGCTGCTCAGGCTGTCAGCAAAATCTCGTCGCTGAATGGCGAGGCTAAATCCCATCGCGAAGCCAAAGAAACTGCCGAAGCCAGCCTGGCTAAATTTGCCAAAATTGGTGACCCGACGAAGGCACTCGAAGCGCTGGATATGATGACCAAAATTGACCAGAAAAAACTGATCGACGCGGGTGCCGTTGACCAGGTGAAAGCGGATATCACCAAAGCGTTTCAGACTCAGCTCGATGAAGCCACTCTGCGCGCGACCACCCTCGAAGGCCAGCTCTATCAGGAAATGATCGGCGGCCGGTTCTCTGGCTCAAAATTCATCGCAGACAAAGTCGCAATCCCGTCCGACATGCTCCAGGCCCGCTTTGGTCAGTCGTTCAAAGTTGAGGATGGCAAAGTTGTTGCGTATGACGGCTCTGGCAACAAAATTTACTCCCGCTCTAAGCCGGGTGAGCTGGCGGCCTTTGATGAGGCGCTGGAATTTCTGGTGGAGCAGTACCCGCAAAAAGACCACATCCTGAAGGCCAGCGGTAATCAGGGTACTGGTTCGCGCCAAACACAGCATGCTTCCGGGCAGAAGACAATGAAACGTGACTCGTTCACCAGTCTGAGTCCGGCAGATCAGCAATCCACCCTCAAAGACGGTATCACCATCGTCGATTAATTTTTTGCCAGTCGTCGGATGGCGGCTGGTGCCAGAGCTGGATAGCTCAACCAACCCTATATTTAAATCTCCAAGGAATCCATACACATGGCTAACACACTTACCGGGTTGATCCCGACTATCTTTACGGCTCTGGATACCGTTTCTCGCGAGCAGGTCGGTCTTATTCCTGCCGTATCGCGCAATGCAAAAGCTGATGCGGCGGCGAAAGGGCAAACTGTCAGTGCGCCGGTGGCACCGCCAGCGGAAACGGTTGATATCGAACCTGGCGCTACTGCGCCGAATGACGGTGATCAGACAATCGGCAACGTTGATGTCAAAATCACCAAATCCAAAATGGCCCCGGTTAAATGGAATGGAGAAGAGCAACTGGCACTGGGGCCAGCTGGCACCTACAACACTATTCTGGCGGATCAGTTCACCCAAGCCTTTCGTGCGCTGGCAAATGAGATGGATGCAGATCTCGCAGCTTTGTATTACGCCTCATCGCGGGCAGTTGGTACTGCTGGAACAGCGCCATTCGGTATTGCATCCGATCTGTCTGATGCAGCGAATGCACGCCAGGTACTGTCAGACAATGGCGCCCCGACCACTAATTTACAAATGGTGCTGGGTTCTTCTGCTGTTGCTAATCTCCGCGGTAAACAGGCCGTGCTGTTCAAGGTAAACGAGTCCGGCACTGATGCGCTTCTGCGTGAAGGTGTGATTGGTCGCCTGGAAGGTTTCAACATCCACGAATCAGCGCATGTTAAGAAACGCGCTGCATCTCCGGCTACGGGGTACCTAGTGAATGGAGCTAAAGCTGAAGGCGATATCCTGATTGCGATTGATACCGGTACAGGCGCTTTCGCAGCAGGTGACATTGTGACGTTCGACGAGGATAGCAATAAATACCTGGTTGCTGCCGCGACTGCCACGACTATCACCCTGGCCGCTCCGGGATTACGTCAGACGCTGGCCGATAATACCGCTATTACTGCTGGTGGCTCCTACACCGCGAATATGGCATTTGATCGCAACGCCTTCCTTCTGGCATCCCGAACCCCGGCAATGCCGAAGGGCGGCGACACCGCGGATGACGTGATGAACGCTACCGACCCGGTATCTGGTATTACTTACCAGGTCGCGCTGTACCGTCAGTACCGACAGGTGCGTTACGAAGTCGGTTTGTCCTGGGGCGTCGCAGCAATTAAACCAGAACATTCTGTTGTGTTGCTGGGTTAACCACCATGGGGCTTCGGCCCCTTTCTTAATGGAGGACAAATGGCCGGATTAACTAAAGAGCAGCGCGTTCAGCGTGCTGCAGAAAAGCTTACCGCTAAACGGACTACGCAAAACAATTCTGAGCAGCAGGAGCAGGGTGTTCAGTTGGTTGCTATGTTCACTGACTTCCCGGCATTCCCCGGCGCGCCTACCACCGCAGATGTGCATCCTGACGAAGTAGAAAACTGGAAGGCGGCAGGCTGGCGCGTAGAGGAGTGATTCATGATCACCTACATCACAGTGGCGGACGTTGATCAGATACTCGGTGCCGACTGGACTAATCCCAGTAAAAAATCAAAATCGGTACTGATGGCTAACACCTGGATGAATGGCCTCAACCTGAAAATGCCCTGCGATAACAGGACTCACGAAGTCATTATTCCTGATGATGTTAAGCAGGCTGGCGCATATGCGGCGCAGGCGGCAGCAAATGGCGGGCTGTATCAGCAGAAAACAAACTCTGGTTCTTTGCTGAGCAATTCCGTTGATGCCGACGGCGTGAGCGTATCAAAGACATTCGCTGAACTTGCGGTTAATAGCACTGCGCTTCTTGATTCCGATCTGCAACTGGCGCTGGCGATGCTCAAGCCATATGGCGTCAATCAGTCCCAAATAAGGCTGGTGAGGGGGTAACGTGAGAAACATCATCAATCCTGGCATCCATTATGCCGGTGATGGCCGTGGGCGTCGCGATGTGTTCGTGAACGGGCACCAGATAAACCATGTCGTTTATGCGAATAAGAGAAAGGGGATTGTCGAATTCGCTCCGCATCCACTCCGGGCAAAACGAAATGGCGAGGTGTATACGCGAAAATTACGTGGTGTAGTCACTGTTGAGTTCCGGCAATGCAATGGTGTCCATCATGGGCATTCGTGACGAGCTTCAGACCGAAATCGCCGCAGCGTTCGATGACGATCTTGCCGACGCCGTTAACAACTTTACCGGCTCTTACGTCATCCAAACCGGATGGGACCCGGTAACGGAAACAGGCGGTGAAACCACCGTGACCTATACCGGGCGCGGTGTGCTGTTGCGGTACAAACTAAACCGTATCGATGGCGTCAATATCCTGCACGGCGACCTGAAATTAACCGCGCTGACAAATGAAGTTACCGACGAACCGAAAGTCGATCACATCATCACTGCACCAGACCTGATTACCGGCGAACAGCAGCGCTACAAGGTCATTACGGCAGGAACCGATCCGGCGAAAGCAACATATTCCATTCAGTTGCGGAGGGCGTGACATGGCTAAGGCCTGGAGTCTTGACCCAGCATTATTCGCTGACAAGGTGGAAGAGGATGTCGGAAAACTGCAACGTGTTATAGCCATTCAGTTGCTCAATGAGATCGTTATTCGGTCACCGGTCGGTAACCCTGAAATATGGGCTATCAATAGCATGCAGGTTCAGCAGCGCGACCGGGTTAATGATATCAATGAAGCCCTTCGGAGCAGTGACCGGTTCGGGACCACTGACAAAAACGGTAACCGTCGGATTAAACGAGGCAATAAAGTCAGTCTAGCCGATGCTGAGTACAGCAGTAATGCTGGGAAATTCGGCCCCCAGCGCGTACGCAAGCTAAGGCGCGGACAGGGGGAAATTTATCGACCACTAGGCTATCGCGCGGGGACTTTCCGGGCATCGCATTTTGTTAGCATTGGCTCTCCAAGCAATTACGTGCCAAGCGAGCCAGATCCGAATGGTGCAAACACTATAAATAACGGGACGTCGACAATTCTTGCGGCGCCAAGTTATTCGGTCATCTACATCCAGTCAAACCTTCCTTATTCCGTACCGCTTGAAAACGGGCACTCAAAGCAGGCACCGGCAGGCGTTTATGCGGTTTCATTTAATGGTGTAACACAGGCCTACAAATGACCCTCACAGAAATTCGTAACGCTGTCATCACCCGAATGACGGCGCAGACGGCTATTGCCTCTGATGCTGTGGATTATCCCAACGGACCCGTATTTGACCCAAGTGGTCGTGATATCTGGGCTCGCTTTACCAATATTTCCGGACTGGCCGGCGCGAATGAAATCGGTGCTGGCCCCGTCGTTCAGCGCACCGGGGTGCTGATTATTCAGATCTTCGTCCCTGTTGGCTCTGGCACCATCCTCATCACTCAAACAGCAGACAAACTCCGTGAGCTTTTTGAATTTCAGGATGATGGAAAACTCAGTTATTTCGCCGTATCCGCTGTTCCCGCTGGCGAAACGGATGGCTGGTCTCAGTTCAATCTACAAATCCCTTACCGCGCTCTGTAGCGCTTAACTTCGATGGAGGTGACCGCATGTCGAGCGGCGCTAAGGTACTCTCGGCCTTTATCCGGGAGACGACTCCAGGAATTACGCCTGCAGGCGTCTGGAATCTTTTCAAACGTACAAGCTGGGGCGTTGGTCCATCCCAGAATACCAACGACAACGACGAGATCGGCGGCACCCGAATGGCGCAGGGTGCTACGCTGGGAACGGTCGATGTTGGCGGCGATGTCGGGGCAAAATTCCGCTACGGCCAGCATGATGACTTTCTGGCTTCGTGTTTTGGCGCGGAGTGGGCGGGCAACGTGCTGACGATGGGGAATGACCGTATCTCTTTCTCACTTGCGACATACGCTTCGGATGTTGGTATTGCCTCTATCGTTCGTGGCGCGCAAGTAAGTGTGTTCCAGTTGGAAGTTCCTAACGACGGTGACGTTACCGCGACAGTCACATTCGCGGGGCTGGGTTGGGACTCAAAAGCAGATGATACGAGTTACATCAGCGGCACTCCTGCGGATAATGCTGGCGAACTGCGTTACTCGTTCAAAGAGGTCACAGCAATCAACCTGAACGGGATCGACGGTGGTGATGGTTTCTGTATCGATACCTTCAACATCCAGTTCGACAATAACGTCCAGACGCAGCGCTGTATCGGCACCGGTTCACCGTTTGCCGGGGCCAATATCCCGACCACCTTTACGCCTTCAGGTTCGATCACTTTGTCGTGGTCAAAAGCCGCGTGGGAGGTCTGGAGCAAAACGCTTACCGGCGCAACCGTGCCATTCAGTTTCACGCTGGCGAATGACGAAGGTCAGTACAGTTTCACTTTCCCGAAAGTGCAGGTCGCTGGCGACTGGCCGGATGGCGGTAATACCGACATTATCCAGGTTCAACTGGATATCACTGCGGCCGACGAGTCACCGACCATTACCCGCGCTGTTACCGTCCCAGCCACGGCAATCAGCGTAACGCCAGCAACTTCATCAGGTGATGTCGGTACTTCCGTCACGCTGACAGCGAACCTTACCCCGGCTGGTGCGACTGATGCTGTGCAGTGGGAGTCATCAGATCCGACGGTTGCAACGGTGGTATCGACAGGCCAAAAAACCTGCCAAGTAGACAGAGTCGGCGACGGCACCGCAACGATAACCGGAAAAGTGCGAGGCTTCACCGCCACCGCTGAGATTACCGTTACTGAGCCATAAAATTTTCCTTGCCCGTTCCGCTCTGCATGGCGGCGCGGGCATTTTTATGCAGGAGTTTTTAATGATCATCTTAACCCCACGAATTGATATTGGCGGCGAGCGCTGGTTTACACCGCTGAAAGATCTGAAACCCATTGAAGGGCTGAAATTGCTCGTCAGCAGCATTGATAACGACCAGTATCGCTCGCGTAATGCGCTTATACGCCGTCACATTGAAAAAATGGATGCCAGTTACCAGGTGGGAACCAGTGAATTTAACCTTTCAGCTGTCGGGGAAATTGACTCTGCAGACGATCTGCTGATCGACAACTGCGCGCGATACCTGCTGAAAGACTGGAAGGGCGTCGGTGAGCGTGTAGATGGCGAAGAGGTTCCGATTGAATACACGCCGGAACGCGGTGCCGCACTTCTGAAACAGGAACCGGCGATTTACTGGCAAATTCTGGCTGAAGCCGCCAGCATCGCCCAGGGCAAAGAGCAGCAAAAGCAGGAAACCGTAAAAAAGCCTTAGAGGCCCAGAAGTGGATTAATGAATTTGGGGGAGAGCAGGGCGAAAAAGCCAAATGGCGAAGGAAAAAATTAAAACTCCCGCCAGTTCCAGAGCCTGAAATTGACGGAGTAACGGTGGAAATCCTCAACGGTTACGCCATGATATCGCGTGGCAGGCAATATGCTGGCATGGCTGGCGTCCCGCTTCCGTTTTCCCTGGGTGATATTGAGCGCTATCTGGACTCTCGTTCTATTGTGATTGATCGCACTGAGTTTGAAGCCGCCATACTTGCCCTCGATGATGCCTGGCGGGATGAGTGGGTTGCGGAACGGAAGCGGAAGGAAAACGCCAAATAGCTGTGTCGTTGCCTCTTTCTCCCCCTGTGCTAACCTGTGTGCAAATGTTAATGATGGGGATAGGGATGTGAAAAAAATTTTGGTAGTCGGGCTTAGTTTAATGTCATTGATGGGCTGTGATGACAAGTTTCAACTATCAAAGTTAGCTCCACCTAAAGATCCACCTTCTATTGCTGAGATGATAGACACAGGGAAAGAAGAAATGGCGTCAGAATGTAAAAAAGGCGATGTTTCTTTTAACTGCGAATTCCTCACTGGCGATCTGACCGGGACAGGTAAGTGGCATCACACTAAGCTGTATCTCCATAAAAGCGGGCGTGTAGATATGATTGTTGACGGTAATGCCTATTATCAAAGCGATATCAGCAATAGCAGCTTTGCCGGTCAGGAGACTACTTCTTTCACGATGAAAGGCGCTAGTGGAGATCGCGGCGAAGTAAGTCTCGTGAGATCCAATGAAGGAAAATCCTTAAATTTTGAGGCCTATAACAAAGATAATAAACGATTTGTTATGGGTGGGGTTAAGTTGCAGTAGCCCACTCAGGTGGGCTAGGGGTTGGGTTGGTCGAAATCTGAGCTCACCATTCAGAGGGCGCGAGATATTACAGCAATTTATGGTGTAGTGCATTGTAATCAGGATATGTTTTTTGTGCAAAAAGTGCTATTTGTGCGCATTGGTACAGATTGAAACGCATTGGAACGTATTGCGACTTTGTACGAACATGTTGTGATTCTATGATTACCTTAGAGGTAATTTCGGCAAAAATGCCGCTAACTTGCAAACTGGTCATTGCGAACATCGTCGAACGTGGGGCTATCTTGACCAAATGAAGATTGCTTAAAAGTTATAGCTGGCTATAGAATCAGTGTAGATTTCCGCTTTGATTAATGATTTAGAGGTTCAACTATGTTCTGCGAAGAAAGAGTAGCTCAGATAGCTGCCTATCTACTTTCGAAAGAAGGTGGACGCATGGCATATCTGAAGCTCATGAAATTAATGTACCTATCTGATCGTGTTTCAATGGACCGCTTCGGTGAACCATTAACAGGTGATCTGATGGTGGCTATGCCTCATGGGCCTGTCTTGTCACGTTCCTTGGACTTGATGAAAGGAGCTGCTAGAGGAGATGAAGGCTGGAACAACTGGATCACAGATGCTGATCATTACGATCTTCAATTGCAGGAACGCGAAATTCAGCGTGATGATCTTGATGAGCTTAGTGATGCAGACCTTTCTGTTTTAGACTGCGTTTATCAAGATTTCGGGCACATGGGAAAATGGCAAATTCGAGATTATACCCATGATCATTGTGCCGAATGGTGTGACCCGAAAGGCGGTGCCTTTACAATTAATCCTGAAAGTGTGTTTCGTGCGCTAGGAAAGCCGGAGGAACAGGTTAGACATTTAGCGGACAGAATGAGAGAATTCTCAGAACTTGATAGGATAGCCAGTGGGTTGAAATGACAGTGGATTTTTCCCCAGTTCAAAAAGGTACAATACTCCTTCTTTCTGGCTCGAAGGAGCATATCTTTTTTATCTGTAACGATCCGGTCTACTACCCCAAGATGGTGAAAGAAACTTTTCTTGCTGTAAATCTTACTTCAATCACTGATGCTTTTGAGACTGACCCTTCCTGTGTTCTGGATGTAGGCGACCACCCATTTATAAGACATCCCAGCTATGTTTTTTATCGACGAGCTGAGATTTTTGGTGCTGAAACCGTAATTCATGGCGTAACTTCTGGGGATATTCGAGTACATCAGCCGTGTGAAGTAAGTACCTTCCAGCGCATCCTGACTGGATTCGAAATATCTCCACATGTAAAACCAGTGATAAAAAATTACTATCAGAAATATTGTGTTCCCTCTGCGGCAAATGATGCTGCATAATCTGTCTCTGACACGATCACCCTTAATATATTGCTATTAATCAATACATTAATAATTTTGATGAACCCGCTTAACTGCGGGTTTTTTATTACCTGATGCCGAAAGGCGGGAGACAGTTATGGATTTAGAACAACGAGTTGAGGCTCTTGAGCTTAATGTAAAAGAATTGGAAAGCCGGGTAAGCAATAAAGATAAGCAACTTTCCCGACTTGAACAAATTCTACGAAATCGAATTGATGAGTTTAGTGCCTATATTGATACTACTGCTCTAAGCGCTCGTGAAACTTCGCGATAGCTACCTTTTCGAGTTCCTCAATGGTTGCCTTTCTGATATCCAGTTCACCTGGGTCAAAGGAAATTTGTACAAACCCTACTGGCGTATTGAGACCAACCGTTACATTGCAATTTCCTGGCCTTCCAGGGTCTGATTGCCAGTCAATATCTCTGATAGATGTGATGGAAAATTTTCCCATTAGTAATTTCCTTTTTCAGAGGTAATCAGCCATCCCTCCTTACCAGAGTTCGTCAGAGTCCCATCGCTGACGGGCTGAGCTTACACATTAACCAGGGTTATCAGTTAGCAACATCCTGATATTCAAACAGTAGCCGCCACCGTGCGGTTTTTTTTGCCCGGAGATCTCAATGTCAGAACAGACATCCCGCCTCGCCATCATTATCGACAGTACCGGCGCTGAGAAAAACGCAGAAAATCTGACGACAGCCCTCAGTGGTCTGACTGAATGGGGCATGAAAGCTGCGGCCAGTGCAGGGAAGGTGAAAAAAACCACAGAGGAAGAATCAGCAGCATTGTCGGAACTGCTTGACCGCATTGACCCGGTTAATGCTGCGCTGAATAAGTTGGATAAACAGCAGCAACAACTCGCAAAATTCAAGTCGAAAGATATGCTGGACGATGAGGACTTTGATGTCTATTCGAAAAAAATCGATGAGGCACGTAACCGTCTCACCGGATTTTCAGACCAGTTGAAAAATACTGGGATGTCAGCAAAGCAGACGGCTTTTGCCATGCGACTTGTCCCGATGCAAATGACCGATATCGTCACAAGCTTAGCTGCAGGGCAACCACCATTGATGGTTCTGTTACAACAAGGGGGCCAGCTTAAGGATATGTTTGGCGGTATTATTCCTGCACTAAAAGGCGTTAGCACTTACGTCATGGGGTTGGTAAACCCATTCACAGTGGCTGCCGCGTCGGTTGGCTTGCTCACTTACGCTATCTATCAGAACCGACAAGAAATCGATGCTGCGACAAAAATCGCAACAACGTCCCTCGGAGCTAACGGCGATGCTGCCGAACGACTTGCCCTCAACATGGTTGCAATCTCCGACAAGACCGGTCAGGCGATTGATGAAGTCGGCAGCATGTTTATTACGACCAACGATGGCGCTAGTGAGGCAATTAATAAATTAATCGATGTTGGTTACAGTTATGACTCTGCCAGAAAAGAGGTAGACAAATATAAGGAATCTGGGAATTTCACTGCGCTTAACGCAGAAATTGACAGGCATCGTCGTGAGATACTCAAAATAGGCGACGCATGGACTGATGCAGCCATCAAAGAAAAACACAGATACACAGGTGCTAACTTGGGCCGTCAAAATCCCGCCCTTGGTGGTGCTATTGACTACGGTTTGAAGTTCATCGAGCAAGGCATTGACCTGCAAAAGACGATGAACCAGTTAAGGATTGAAGGCAATGAACATGTCCGCGCCACCATAGAGAACATCAACAAAGAATACCTTTCTGTTGATCGTGTGGCCTCTGCTGAAAAACGACTCTCAGATGCCAGAACGATGGCAAAGGAAATCTCTGCATCTGGTGATGCTGAAGCAATTTCCAACTCTAACAAGTTGATCGCTGCTCGTGAAAAGGAATTAAAACAGGCTAAAGAGCAGGCATCTAAAACCCCAAAAACACCAAAAGGTAAAGCCGTTACTGAAGATGCAGGGCAACGTATGATTGATCAGCTCAACCAGCAAAACGCCCTGCTGGTTACTCAGGCTGAAGCAACAAACAAACTGTCTTCTTCTGAACAGGAACTCATCAAATGGCGTCAACAGCTTTCCACTCTGGAAACACGATCACCATCCCAATTAACTACCGCACAAAAATCGCTACTGCTTCGTAAAGACGAAATTACTTCATTGATGGAGCGCAATGCCCAACAGGAGAAAAACAACCGGCTGATGAAGGAGGCGACGGAGCTTGCATCATACCGCAGTACGTTAGAGCGAGGTCTGGAAAACTTGCGGGCCAGCTATGCCGTTCAGGATTCAGGCTTCGGTATGGGCGAGAAGGAACAGAAGCGGATGCAGGATCTGCTTCAACTGGACCAGAAGTATAACGCTCAGCGCCAGCAGCTTGACCGTGACTATGCAGACAAATCCAAAGGGATGAGCGAGGAAACATACAACGCTAAAGCCCTGATGCTTACTGATGCCCTGAATCGTGAAAAGGAAATTATGCTGCAACATTATGCCAGTCTCGATGCAATGAATAATGACTGGCAGGGAGGAATTGAGCAGGGTTTCAGGAACTGGATGGATACTGCGTCCACCTATTCAACACAGATGTCTGGCGTTGTTCAGGGAGCGATGAGTGGTCTTGTCGATACGATGGCCGACGGGTTGAGCGGTAGTAAAGCGGACTGGAATGAGTGGTCTATGAGTGTTCTGAAGTCCCTTCAAAAAGTGTTACTGAACGCGATGATCGTAAACGGTATCAAATCAATGCAAGGCGCAGGTATTTGGGGCTCGTTATTTGGTTCAGCGAACAGCGGTGGCTCAACTCCTTCCGGAGCCTATGGCAGTGCATCAAGTGGGCTGGATTTCTTCAAACAAAATGCTAAAGGTGGGGTTTATAACTCTCCATCACTTAGCGCATATTCTGGCGGTGTATTTGATTCACCAAAGCTTTTTGCCTTCGCTAAAGGCGCTGGTGTATTTGGTGAAGCTGGACCGGAAGCAATCATGCCTCTTGCCAGAACGCCTGACGGGAATCTGGGGGTCAGGATGATGGGAGAGCAGGGGGGCGGTTTCTCTGGCGACATAATCGTTCAGCAAACGATTCATGTTTCAGGAAATGGCGACGCTGCATTGAATCGTGCAATGGAAGAAGCTGCCAGAAAAGGGGCCAATGACGGTGCCAGACAGGCCCGACAGGAAATGCTTCAGGATTTTCAGAGCCGTGGGCAGGGGCGGAGATTACTAGGAGTTTAACAAATGGCTGATGTATTAGAGTGGCCAGGTCCACGCCCTTCATCCCTCAACTGGTATCTCGAGTCTAATACCAAAACATTCAGATCTCCATTCAATGGCTCATCTCAGGTGGCGCGCTTTCCGGGGGCCCGGTGGAAATGTACTGTCGGCTATGACGTTCTGGATGACGCTCAGTCCAGAAAAATTGAGGCAGTGCTGGCATCACTGGACGGAGAATATGGGCGTGTAAAAATTCGCGACTGGGGGCGTGATGGTGGCTCTACTGCCGCTACAGTGTTAGTGGCGGATGCAAATCAAACAGGAAACACCCTTTCAACTAAAGGCTGGACGGCTAATGCAATGGTGATGAGAGCCGGCGACTATCTGACCGTGAATTCTGAACTGAAAAAAGTTACTCAGGATGTATTCAGCAATTCAAGCGGTGTCGCTGTCATTCCAATTGCTCCAATGCTGCGGTCATCTCCAGCGGCAAATAGTACGGTAGAAGTGCGAGAACCCTGGGGGGTTTTCAAGCTTTCAGATAACCAGCAAGGTGCATTTGACCGTAAACCGGGTGGAATAACATCAATGACAATTGAGTTTGAGGAGGCATTTTAATGCTGTATTCCCCGTTTTCTGACTCGATGGTGGACTGGTTATCCCGTGACAGGGTGACGGTTGCAATCGCTGCCAATATTCAGTTTGAATCCGGCACCGTCTATGTGCATTCCGGTACCGGGACGCTGGTTCTCGGCGGCTATGTTTATTACGGCATGGGCCGCATGGGCTCCGTTGATGATGCCAGTGAAACCAGCACAACCAGCCCGACGCAGGTCAAAATGACCCTTTCCGGTCTGGATATGGCTCTCTTTGCCACCACGCTGAATGAGCGCTGTGTGGGCAGAAATGCCGAAATCTATCTGGTGGCTATGGATGATAACGGCGTTGTCCAGGTTGCTGATCTCCTGTTCAAAGGGCGGGTATCCAGTACGGGGGCGACCGCTGGCGGGACAAACGCCCTGCAGTACACCCTCAGTAATATTTTTGAAGACTGGCAGCGGCCTTTCCCCGATCGCTATACCGATGAATCGCAGCAGGCCGCTTATCCCGGCGACCGCATATTCCGGTATGTGGCACAGATGTCTGAACGTTCGATTTACTGGGGCAGTAAAAAAGATGCGCCAGGATTTACCTATAAGTGAGGCAACATGAAGCATCCGGACTGGCATAACAGATTAATCACCGTAATAAGGGCCGCTGAAAAGCGGCCTTTTTTATGGGGTAGTCATGACTGCTGCCTGTTCGCGGCGGACTGCGCTCAGGCCATGTGCGGCGAGGATTTAGCGGCGGGCTGGCGCGGAGCCTACGACAGCGAACATGGGGCAAAAAAGGCGATATTGCGCGGTGGCGGTTCGCTTGAAAAGGTGCTGGCCCGGTATCTCGATGAAGTACCGGTGAAGCTGGCGCAGCGTGGGGATATTGCCGTTGTTGAAAATGCGGGATCGCGGTGTGCCGGGGTGGTGTATTCCGGCGTTGTATGGGTACCTGGTGAAAATGGTCTTGTCAGTCTGCGGGTTAAGCCGCTGAGTGTCTGGAGGGTGCGTTAATGCCTGCTGCTATTCCTATTATTGCGACCGTTGCTGCAGGTGCCGCCGCCTCATATCAGTATTACGGGATCGCAATGGCTATCACCGTGGCCGCCCAGGTGGCAACTCAGGCGCTGACCAAAAAGCCATCACTGGATTCCTACCGTGACACATCGGAACGTAAACAGGTCCTTCGTGCCGCCGCCAGTGCCAAAACGGTTGTTTATGGTCACACCACGACAGCGGGAACATTGTTCTTTTCTGAAGAGCAGGCTGGTGAACAGGATGATGGCGAAATGCTGCATCTGGCCATTGCGCTGGCGGGTCACTCATTATCCAGCACTGGAACCGTCTGGCTGGGTGACGAACCGATCAGCAGTTTTCCGGAGCATGCATCTTTTGAGCTGCACACCAATCGGCAGACCGTAGATCCATATATGCTGGCAAACTGTCCGTCATGGAAAGAAGACATGATCGGAAAGGGGATCACGTGGCTGCGCGTGTCCCTCAAATTCAGTGCAGAAAAATTCCCGTCAGGTATCCCGAATATCAAGGTCGAAAAGTACGGGCGTGCCGTTTATGACCCGCGTACCGGGTTGACGGGTTACAGCAACAATGCGGCGCTGGTTATCCTGGATTATTACCGCAATTACCTGAAAGTGCCTGACGCCGATATTCTCTGGGAACAGTTTCAGGAAGCAGCGAACATCTGTGATGAGGATGTGATTACTGGCAGTAATACCGTTGAGAAGCGTTACACGATTAACGGAGAGTTCGATCTCAGTGAAAACAAAGTCAGTATTCTGGAAGGAATGCTGGCGGCATGCGCTGGGGATGTAACGTATACCGCGGGCAAACATGGTCTTCTGGTCGGGGCTTATTACGGACCCGCTACCGAAGTGATCACTGAAAGCCAGCTGGCCGGTGATATCGAAATCATGCCAGAGGTCTCTCAGGCGGAACGCGTTAACACTATCAAGGGGACATTCGTCGATCCGCAGCAGGGCTATACCGAAGCGGATTTCCCCTCTGTGTCTGTCAGTGAATGGGTGACAGAAGACGGGGTGGAAATATCGCAGGATATGAAGCTGCGATTTGTGACTTCAGAATTTCAGGCCCAGCGCCTCGCTGATGTGAAGTTAAAGCGTACCCGCATCGCCAGGACGATGAACGTAACGTTAAATCTGAGCGGATACCGTTACCGGCCGGGAATGTATGTGAAGGTGAATTTTCCGTCTATCGGCATCGTGAACGTTGAGATGCGGGTAACGGACAGGAAGTTCGGCGTTCAGAACGGCGTGCAACTGACACTGAAGCAGGAAACAGCGGATGTATGGGGCGATGCCATCGGTAAACCGATTGAGCGACCGCCGTTTACTCAGTTGCCATCCGGCGGCGTGGCGCAGCCGCAGAGTCTGAAATATACCGTGGAGGAAATCGGGCAGGTCGTACAGGGCATTCTGTCCTGGCAGAACATTGGGCAGGTGGTCTACAACAAAGTGATCATTCGCCGTAATGGTCAGATGGTCATGTCCGTCCAGGTTCCGGGAACGTTCACGCGTCTTACCGGATTACCGAAAAATACCTACACAGCACACGTTATTGCTGTAAACCAGATGGGGGCTGAATCCCCGGAGGCCTATCTGGAATTCAGTATAGAAGCCCCGCCACCACCTTCTCATGTTGATATTGAGCAGGGCTTCTTTGCCATCACGCTGATCCCGCGTCTGGCGGCGATCACTAATGTTTCCACGCAGTTCGATTTCTGGACATCGGGCGAAACTCAATTGCCTGGGACGTCAACTGAAATAGTTGAAGGTAACGCCAGTCGCGAGGGAATGGGAACCACCTGGACCAGCAGTCAGCTACAGGTGGGGCATACCTATTACTGGTACATCAGGACAATTAACGCCTTTGGTGCATCAGGCTTTATCGAAGTGCCGGCGCTGTGCTCTATGGACACCGGTAGTCTCATTGATCTCATTGACGATTCTGTCCAGAAATCAGAGGCCTTCCAGAATATTAAAGAGGGGGTGGATACAAACCTTGAAGGCATAATGGAAAACGCCCTCGCCAATCACGGCACGGTACAGCGTCAGTTTGAGCAGTACGGTGAAGTCAAAGCCGAAGTCATGACGGTGACCACCACGGTTGCAAATCTGGATGGTGCATTCGCTGAACTGGCCGATTATGTTCAGGCGCAGATCGGTCCTGAAGGTGAGCTGATGGCTGCTGTTAACCAGAAGATGACAGCCGAGGTTAAAAGCGATGGCACTGCGAAAGCATCATACACCCTGAACCTTGGCATTGTCAGAAACGGTGTGAAATATAACACCGGGTTTGGCATGTCCATTGAGCCATCAGGGAGCAGTTATAAATCCACGGTGGTTTTTGCTGCTGACCAGTTCGGTATTTACTCCGGAAGTGATCCGGGAAATTACACTGCTGCGTTCTTTGTCTATAACGGACAGGTATTTATCCGTGATGCTTTAATTCAGGATGGCAGTATCACCAATGCAAAGATTGGCAATTATATCAGGTCCACCTCTTTCGTTTCAGGTCCTTCAGGGGCCGGGTGGAATATCGATAAAAATGGTAACTGTGAATTTCATGGTCAGTTTTATGCGAACAGTGGTCAGTTTGCATTTAACGGTACGAATAACACCGTCGTTATCAACGGTAATGGACTAACCGTCAATTTGTCTGGCGGTGGACGGGTTGTCGTCGGGAGGTGGTCATAATGCCGGAAGGTATTCTGATTGATTACAACGATGGCCGTCCGGTGATGGCAATTACTGCGGGGCTGCGGGCCCCCAGTTTTTGCACATCGTTCTCGGGCTGGTCATCCCAGCCAATGCAGTACCCGGTATACACGCCACTGGTTCCAGGCTCTCAGGTTATTGTGATACCCACCAATCCTGTCTACACCTACTCATTTGCTGAATTTGATGTCGCCATTATGACGGGGGTCACCCGGAACGGGGACTCCGGGGTCATCATTGGCGCAGAGACAATCGGGGGTAAATCCCTTACTCCGGACTGGTCCGGCTACGTTATGGAACTGCTGCCTGCAGCGACTTATAACGAAGGGTTACTGGTTGCGAACTCTACCGATTTCACCGCCATATCTAATCAGGCTGCGCTGATGACCTGCGCCTGGTCCGGGCGCATCACGGTTAACGGCAGTGCTGCGCTTCCGGTGAGCGGCATTCCCTTTGGGAAATGGGATAACCCGAATGTATCGGTGGGGTTTGATGGCGGCAATATTATCGTTCGCGACATCTCGTACACAGGGCGGGACGACGTGGCCGGAACGGCGACCATAGACCTGGTGATATTCAATCAGACTGCACCTGTCGGCGGTGATGGCATCACGATGACCAACGCCGCAGGTCAGGTCACGTTCTCCACGCTGAAACGCCCCTTTGTATATGACCGACAAATCCAGATAACCGATGCATTCCAGGATATTGGCGGCGGGTTCTGCCAGATAGTTTATACCGGCGCACAGGTCCGTATGGACGGCGGTTACGGGAACCTTCGTATAAAAGGTGTTGTGATGTCGGGCGGCAGCGTCAGGTCTGCCTATAACCGGGTTTTTGGTAATTACTTCAGCAATGGATGGGATATGACCCGTAACAGAAATATCACCATGCCCATTCTCGTTATCCCGAACATGTACTGAGGAAAATCTATGTCAGCAGGAACACTCACCCTGACGAATAATTCTGCCCAGGTATCAGGGGCGGGGACTTCATTTACTACCGAATTGGCAGCCGGCGATTTTGTTGTTGCCACTGTAGGCGGCATTCCGTATACGCTCCCGGTCAAAACAATCGAAAGCAATACAGGACTGACGCTGGTCAGTAACTATACCGGACCTAATCAGTCGGGAGCTGCATGGTCAGCGGTTCCTCGGGTGGCGCTGAATATGGTGACCGCCGCGCTGGTGACACAGAGTGCTGAGGCGCTTCGCGGCCTGAATTACGACAAGCTGAACTGGCAGCAGGTATTCAGCGGTACCGGAACAATTACCGTCAGATTACCTGACGGTACCAGCTTTTCCGGACCAGCCTGGAACAGCATCGCGGGCCTGGTGGATAAGAAAGCTGACAAAACGGACCTGGATAAAAAGGCAGATAAGACGGCTCTTGATGATTACGCTAAAAAAGGTGCTAACAGTGACATCACCAGCCTCAGCGGGTTAACAACGCCTTTAAGTGTCACTCAGGGTGGTACGGGGGGCAACAGTCCCGAGTCAGCCCGCCAGAGTCTGTCTGCCACGACAAACCGACAGTTAACAGACGGTAGCGGCGGTAGCTGGTATGCCGCGTTTACATCCAGACGAGACTTTGCCATGTTCAGCTGGGGAGATACGAGCAACATCGGTCCCTGGGATGCGCCGGCAAAGTACAGTACCGTCAATTTCTTCCCGTCAACAGCAGACAATATTGGAACAGCGCTGGCCAGTAGCTGGGGTTCAGATAATGAATATTATCTGAACTCAAAGCGATCCGATAAAACGTCTTATGAGCAGTGGAAAGGCTGGTCAAGACTATGGCATTCAAGAAACACAACCGTAGATTCTAACGGCTTCATCAAGCGATCATCCCCGGTAGTTAAGGTTTTCTCAGATGGACAATATGAAACCAATGAGGAATCAGAAGGGTGTGTTGTTACACGCCTGTCTGCAGGGGAATACCTGATAAGTGGGTGTACAGGTCTGAATGCTGATGCGGCGTGGGGCGGGGTTGATGGTGGTTTTGAAATACCTGTTGATCGCAATAAGCAGCCACGTATCTGGCTGGATTACACGGTTAATGCTGACGGAACGGTGCTGATAAAAACCTATCACCGGGTTCACGCATCATCGCCATCATTTGCTCAGAACAGAATAGGAAACACAGATGAACACGGTGTGTTTACAGAAACGGTGACCGATGGCGAGCCAGTAGACATACCGACAGATGCGTTTGTCTCAGTGCGTGTGCAGATGCCATCAGACAGTATCTGGAACAGGAGTAATGACGATGCGATGACGGCAATGAAAAAAAACTGAACTGGAGCTTGAGCAAATTCAGCAGGAGCCTCAGCAATAGGTAGTTGCCGCAGCGCGTCGTATGCAATGACGTCACTGCGGCATATTGTCCCTTAATCTGACACCAGCCACATATCAGCCTCTTCAAACATTTCCTGAACAGTCCAGCTTATCCGTTCTTTCTCATGCTTGCTGGCGTCAGTGTTGATCGCCGGCAGCGTCATCATCGGTTTAACCCGGACATCAGCATCGGGGAAAATCCGGTGAACCCTCTTGCTAAGTTCGTCCAGAATGATGTCTTTTGCACCCTTCAGCCCATCAAAATTAAATTATAAGGCTCAAAAAATAAGTGTATTATTATCTATAAAGGCTAAAGAACTGATAAAATTATCATGATGGATGATTTTTCTAAGTGGGAAATTAAGAATTCTCAAACCATTCATTAAATGGATGTCACATTTTTGCATTGCTGTGTCAATGATTATTTGTTCAATATTACTTAATGCATAATTACGACATTTCTCTCTATTTATTTTGTTGTCTAGCTCCATGCTGGCAACCATTTCACCAGTAGTATTTCCTCCTCTGGACTTGAGGGTCCTTAATCTCAACTCGCCATCACGTAATTCTTTACTTAGGAGTCTGACTCTATTTGATAATTCCATGACATCCGGAGCTATCTGAAGTGCGTCAAGAAGGTGATTAATCTTTATATGGATATCAACCAAATAGTGCTCAAGTTGTTTGATTGCATTCTTACCTGAAAAACTATCCTGCAAAAAATCCATATTTGCTAACAATACACCGACAAGAACCTGGTCAGTAAAGTCTCGCCTAATTGGAGGCGTGCTGCAACGATGGAGTCTCCTCATTGGACAGACGTAATATCCCATTCCTTTGTTATCTATCCCTGTCATGATTATCGAACACCCACACGAACTGCAACGAAGAATAGAACGAAATAAATTAATTAAATAAGGATTGTCATATGTTTTATCACGTCCAAATGGAGTTAATCTAATTTCTTGCACATCTTGAAATATTTTATATGAGATAATGCGCGGGTAATAATTATCTATATTTTTCACGCCTTTAGACATTGTTCTGTATGATGGGCAATATGTACCAGTTACAGCTTTGTTTCCAAGGATTTTTTCTATCGTCGATGGATTCCATACTCCTGGGTTTCCTGTCAGAGTTTGAGTTTTCTTATCATTAAGAATTTTTGTAATTCCATTAAGTGAATGGCCTTTTAAACGCAGTTTAAAAATATATTTAATAGTCTTGGCATGTTGAGGCAAAACTTCAAAACCCCCTCCATCTTCTGTTGCTTTTAACCATCGGGGACATGATCGTGTTAAAAGCTTTCCATTCTTTTCCGCATCCTCTCTTTTTTTCTGCCAGACAGACCGCATACGCTTAGACTTTATCTCACTCTCCTCGTTAGCTCGTTGTGCAATCAAAATAGCTTTAATTAGAACATAAGGATCATCCAGTGATTCCTCATTGTAATGCATCCGATCCGATAAGGTTACAACTTCAACTCCCGCTTTTAAAATATGCCGTAGCCGTTCAGTAGAGTCACCTATTTTTTCTCTTGATAGTCGGTCAAGACTCTCAACCAGCAAAACAGTACCTTTTTTGATGAAACCATGTTCGATTGCATCAAGAAAGTCTGATAGAGCGCCACGAAGAGCATTTATTCCATTAAAAGCGCTGAGCCCCAAGTCTTGGTAAGTCAGATTATCTAACTCATATTCAGGGTTTTGGGCTATCCATTCATCAATTAGCTGATTCTGACGTCGGAGAGAATCACCATATTGCTGAATTGGCGCGGAGAATCGAATATATGCAATGGCTTCTTTTTCATATCATAGCTCCTCTGGAATCTGAAAAGATACTCTCACTCCATAGACGTGAGTAATGTGAGCGCGCTCAATTTTTGAACACTATGATAAACTGCAAAGCGCATGGATGTAGAAGCGTAGTAGTGTTATAGCTTGTAGGGAAAATAGATAATTTCATGTTTCTATGAATGTTAGTGACAAAATTTCCGCAGCTCGCGTCCAGCAGGTATTCTCTCACTGTCGCTTCGCGCATCAACGTATAGTTTCTATTAACTACGGTCCTTGATTCCCAGCATTCCCAACGGCACGCGTCACGGCATGCCATATAAATTTATTAGCCGGTACAGCACCGTCGGATGCAATTTTCGATGCTTCTTTCCCTCCAACATCCTGCCTCATCCATTCACGAGCTGCATCTGGCGATAGTACCAGCGGTCGCCTGTCGTGAATATCTACCAGCCCTTTGTCGGCCGCAGCTGTCACTATAAGGAAACCTTCTGCTTCATCTCCACGTTCGAAAGGTGTGCTACCGATCGCTGCCATAAATATTGGCTGACCGTCTGCTCGGTGAATAAAGTATGGTTGTTTCTTGTCGCCTTCCATTTTCCACTCAAACCATCCATCTGCAAAGCAAATTGCGCGGCCATGCCGCCAGAGTGGTTTAAACATTCTGCTGGTGGCCGCAGTTTCAGACCGTGCATTAATGAGAGGCAGTTTATCCCACCAACCGGGGGCGTACCCCCAGATGACTGGATCAAGATGCAACTGCTCATCACGTTCGCTAAGAAGCAGAACTTTTGTTCCTGGCGCTACGTTGAATCTTCCGATGGGTTCTGGATCGTATGGAATGTCGCATTCTGATTCATCAGCGAGAAAGGTGAGGTAGTCTTCATGTGAAAAGCGTCCACACATAGAAACTTCCCGTTAACTGTCAGACTGAAAGTATAGGATATTGGTTAGTACGAGAGGATTTGAACCTCCACACTACGAATATTCCATTATGCCTTGCTACCTTTTTGAGGCTGCTAAATGGTCGATAGACCACTACCTATCGTTACTTTTTTGGGGGCAAATTTGGGGGCAAAAATCAGTTAGGGGCATGATTTGGGGCGATGAAATGACTCATATTGCCCGTGATTGTCTAAATTCATTTTTTATTAACTGATTGATTTTATGATAATTAACTGTATTTACTGAATTTTCAAAATCAATTTTATAGTCTAACGCTGATTATGTGGTAGTGGGGATAAACATTTAATAAACCGGGGGAAGGGATGTTAATGTGGCGATAAAAAGCCGGAATCGCTTACGCTTATCCGGCTTCTGTTCAGCATCTGGCGGAGTGCTGATTACTTCAGTTCATCAACCATGGTGATGGCGCGACCAATGTAGTTGGCCGGTGTCATCGCTTTCAGGCGGGTTTTCTCGTCTTCCGGCAGGGCCAGACCGTCGATAAACTGCTTCATGCCTTCAGCGTCAACGCGCTTGCCACGGGTCAGTTCTTTCAGTTTCTCGTACGGTTTTTCAATGCCATAGCGACGCATTACGGTTTGAATCGGCTCAGCCAGAACTTCCCAGTTGTGATCCAGTTCATCCAGCAGGTGATCGCGGTTTACTTCCAGTTTGCTAACCCCCTTCAACGTAGACTGATAGGCGATCAGCGCATAGCCGATACCCACACCCAGGTTACGCAGAACGGTTGAGTCTGTCAGGTCACGCTGCCAGCGGGAAACCGGCAGTTTGCTCGCCAGGTGCTGCAGAACCGCATTGGACAGACCCAGATTACCTTCGGAGTTTTCGAAGTCGATCGGGTTAACTTTATGCGGCATGGTCGAAGAACCGATTTCACCCGCGACAGTTTTCTGCTTGAAGTGACCCAATGCAATGTAACCCCAGACGTCGCGATCGAAATCGATCAGAATGGTGTTAAAGCGGGCGATGCAATCAAACAGCTCGGCAATGTAGTCGTGCGGCTCAATCTGCGTGGTGTAGGGGTTCCACTGGATGCCCAGCGAGGTGACGAACTCTTCGCTAAACTGATGCCAGTCAACTTCCGGGTAAGCAGCGATGTGGGCGTTATAGTTACCCACTGCACCGTTGATTTTACCGAGGATTTCAACCTGGTTGAGCTGGCGATACTGACGTTCCATGCGGTACGCCACGTTTGCCATCTCTTTGCCCATTGTTGATGGGGTGGCAGGTTGGCCGTGAGTACGGGAGAGCAGAGGAATATCGCGATATTCAACTGAAAGCGCGGTGATGCCATCAATCAGTTGACGCCAGTACGGCAGTACCACTTCGTCACGTGCGGTTTTCAGCATCAGCGCGTGAGACAGGTTGTTGATGTCTTCTGAGGTGCATGCGAAGTGGATAAACTCGGAAACGGCGTGCAGTTCCGGGATATCCGCCACTTTTTCTTTCAGGAAATACTCAACTGCCTTCACGTCATGGTTGGTCGTACGCTCAATGGTTTTGATACGCGCAGCATCTTCTTCATTGAAGTTAGCGACGATCGCATCAAGGTAACCGATTGCGTCGGCAGCAAAAGCAGGAACTTCCTTGATCGCTGCGTGCGCGGCCAGTTTTTGCAGCCAGCGTACTTCAACCTGTACACGGAATTTCAGCAAACCGTATTCGCTGAAAATCCCGCGCAGCGCGCTGACTTTATCGCCGTAGCGTCCATCGACAGGGGAAACGGCGGTCAGTGAGGATAATTCCATAGATCACAACTCCGGGGTTAAATGAGCAAGAATTTGTTTTGCCTGAGTCGTCAGGCGATTACGAGAAAACATGAGTTGCAGACGGCCTCCACCAACCTGATGCCAGAGCACGGCAGCGCGAATGCCAGCCAGCAGCGAAGCGCGAACCTTAGCCTGAACCTGCGGGCTCTGGAGAATGGCCGGAGAACCCGTAACCTGAATACGCGGGCCGAGTGGGCTGATGACGTCAACATAAATGCCTGCCATCGCACTCATCAGCGTTTCTGACTGCAAATCAAAATGGTCCAGTTGGCGCTGCAAGCCGTTGATACGGTCTCCCAGCGTGTCCATAGCGCCTTTGGCGGCTGAAAGCTTACGCTCCAGCACCATCAGGCTTAATGTATAGCGGGTAAGTTCCGCGTTCAGCCCCTGACGACTGCTGGCGTTGAGCACGCCGAGCAGTGTTTCCAGGCCGAGACGCAGGTTGGCCTCGCTGCCGCCAAACACACCCAGCGTAGAGCTGGGATTCATGTCAATGACGCTGTTCAGTGAAACGTGTAATGCATCGGCATCACAATGCCCCTGGTGCGCCAGTTCTTGCACCAGGCGTGCCGACTGACAAATGCCTGCCAGGGCGAGGGTGATGTCATAATAATTCTTTGCCACGTTCACTGCTTCCTTGTATCAAATGTGTAAATAATTATACCGGCAGAGGCAGACGCTGCTCGATAATGCCGCCGCCGAGGCACACTTCACCGTTGTAAAAGACCGCCGACTGACCCGGTGTTACCGCCGCGACGGGTTCGTCAAAACTCACTTCAATACGTTCAGCATCCAGCGCTTTAACGGTGCACGGAATGTCGGTTTGACGATAGCGGGTTTTCACTGTGCAGCGCATGGTGCCGGTGAACGGTTGACGGTCGACCCAATGTAATTGCTGTGCAATCAGGCCAACGGACATCAGGCGCGGGTGTTCATGACCCTGAGCCACAACCAGAATGTTGTTCTCGACGTCTTTATCCACGACATACCATGGATCTTCGGTACCTTCTTTTGTTCCGCCAATACCCAGACCTTTACGCTGACCCAGGGTGTGATACATCAGCCCCTGATGCTGGCCAATTTCTTCACCGTCAACGGTAATGATCTTGCCGGGTTGTGCCGGCAGGTAACGACCGAGGAACTCGCGGAATTTACGTTCGCCGATAAAGCAAATACCGGTGGAGTCTTTTTTCTTCGCAGTAACCAGACCCAGATCTTCGGCAATTTTACGGACCTGTGGTTTTTCCAGTTCACCTACCGGAAACAGGCTTTGTGCGATCTGCTCATGACCGAGGGTATAGAGGAAGTAGCTCTGGTCTTTGTTACCATCGAGTCCCCGCAGCAGGCGGCTTTTGCCGTCCACATCCGCGCGACGCACGTAGTGGCCAGTAGCAATGTAATCGGCACCTAAATCTTCAGCGGCAAATTCGAGGAAGGCTTTAAACTTAATTTCTTTGTTGCACAGAATATCCGGGTTCGGCGTACGACCCGCTTTGTACTCTTCAAGGAACAGTTCAAAGACGTTGTCCCAGTATTCTGCGGCAAAGTTGACGGTATGTAGCTCAATGCCGAGTTTGTCACAGACAGCCTGCGCATCCGCAAGGTCGGCGGCCGCTGTGCAATATTCCTCGCCATCGTCCTCTTCCCAGTTCTTCATGAACAGGCCTTCTACCTGATAACCCTGTTGTTGCAACAGCCAGGCAGAAACGGAGGAATCGACACCGCCGGACATGCCGACGATCACTTTTTTTGGGCTTTCAGACATAGGAATACTCACGACATTGAACTTCAAGGCGGCATATTCTAGCACGCAGCCCCTTACTTGACACCCTCTGTAAACGGCCAGTTAAATTCACCGATCATCGCCAGCGGGTAGCGTTGTCCGCTCTGATAGCAGCGAATACTCTCGGCAACCAACGGTGAGCGCAGGTTTGGCGCGCAGAGAACCTCTTCTGCGCTGACCCAGCGACAGCAGTCTATATCGCTGTCATGAGGTTCGGTAGCGCACATATTGGCAAGCTCGATAGAAAACAGAAAACGTAAAAAGGGCGTTTTGTCTGGGGCAATCCATTGATGCATTCGAATGAAATGCTGTGGCTGCGCGTGGATACCTGTCTCTTCCCATAGCTCGCGAGCGGCGGCCTGCACCAGGGTTTCATCGGCTTCCAGGTGCCCGGCGGGTTGATTCCACAACGCTTTGCCGTTGATGGTTTCCTCAACGACTAAAAACTTATCTTCTGCATGCACAATGCAGGCAACGGTGACGTGCGGTTTAAACATACCTGTTCCTTATACAGTTGCATCCCGCCATTGACCATTAGCGAGATTGTCCAGCGTGTAATTCCCCATCGCATAACGAATTAACCGCAGTGTAGGAAAGCCGACGTGTGCTGTCATGCGACGTACCTGACGATTGCGGCCTTCATATAAGGTGACTTTCAGCCAGGTGGTAGGGATATTTTTCCGCTCCCGAATAGGTGGGTTTCTCGGCCACAGCCATGCGGGTTCCTCTGTTACTTCAATACCTGCGGGCAGTGTGGGGCCGTCGTTCAGCGTTACGCCGGTGCGCAGAGCGTCCAGCGCTTCGGGTGTTGGCTCGCCTTCCACCTGAACATAATAGATTTTCCCCGTACGTTTGCCGGGTTGCGTCAAGCGGGCCTGCAGCGCACCGTCATTGGTCAGCACTAAAAGCCCTTCACTGTCGCGGTCAAGTCGGCCCGCAGCATAGATTCCCGGCACGGGAATAAAATCTTTTAACGTTTTGCGTCCTGCTTCGTCAGTAAATTGTGGCAAAACATCGTAGGGTTTATTGAACAAAACCACGCGTTTTGGCTGGTTTTCTTTACGCTGCCTGGTGACTTGTCGTGAGCTGAATCGCTCAACCCGGTGATTTCTAAAAGAAGTTTTTTGCATGGTATTTTCAGATTATATCAATTGCCGCATTATAGCCTAAGAACGAGTGTCTTTCATGGCGGCGAACATTAGGGTAGTATTGACATGCTCATTACAAAACATTAACAAAAAGTTGCTCTAACGCATTCGTGCAGCAGGACGCAAACGCACATGCAGCGCGATGACAGACGAGCAGAACCAGAAGCGCTCGAAGGAGAGGTGAATGGAAAGCAAAGTAGTTGTTCCGGCGGAAGGTAAGAAGATCACCCTGCAAAACGGCAAACTCAACGTTCCTGAAAATCCGATTATCCCGTTCATTGAAGGCGACGGTATCGGCGTTGATGTAACCCCACCGATGATCAAAGTTGTCGATGCTGCTGTCGAGAAAGCCTATAAAGGCGAGCGTAAAATCTCCTGGATGGAAATCTACACCGGTGAGAAATCCACCCAGGTTTATGGCCAGGACGTCTGGCTGCCTGCTGAAACCCTTGATCTTATTCGTGAATATCGTGTTGCCATCAAAGGCCCACTGACCACCCCAGTTGGCGGCGGTATTCGCTCTCTGAACGTTGCACTGCGTCAGGAACTTGATCTGTACGTTTGCCTGCGTCCGGTTCGTTATTACCAGGGCTCCCCAAGCCCGGTTAAACATCCTGAACTGACCGATATGGTCATCTTCCGTGAAAACTCAGAAGACATCTATGCGGGTATTGAGTGGAAAGCTGACTCCGCTGATGCTGAGAAAGTGATTAAATTCCTGCGCGAAGAGATGGGCGTGAAGAAAATCCGCTTCCCGGAACATTGCGGTATCGGTATCAAGCCGTGTTCCGAAGAAGGGACCAAGCGTCTGGTTCGTGCAGCGATTGAGTACGCCATCGCTAACGATCGTGATTCTGTTACCCTGGTTCATAAAGGTAACATTATGAAATTCACCGAAGGCGCGTTCAAAGACTGGGGTTACCAGTTGGCGCGTGAAGAATTCGGTGGTGAACTGATCGATGGCGGTCCGTGGGTTAAAATCAAGAACCCGAAAACCGGTAAAGAGATCGTGGTTAAGGACGTTATCGCCGATGCGTTCCTGCAACAGATCCTGCTGCGTCCCGCTGAGTACGACGTTATCGCTTGTATGAACCTGAACGGTGACTACATTTCTGATGCTCTGGCAGCACAGGTTGGTGGTATTGGTATCGCACCGGGTGCCAACATCGGTGACGAATGTGCGCTGTTCGAAGCAACCCACGGTACTGCACCGAAGTACGCAGGCCAGGATAAAGTGAACCCAGGTTCCATCATTCTGTCTGCAGAAATGATGCTGCGCCACATGGGTTGGGTAGAAGCGGCTGACCTGATCGTTAAAGGTATGAGCGGTGCGATCAACGCGAAAACCGTAACCTATGACTTTGAACGTCTGATGGACGGCGCTAAGCTGCTGAAATGTTCAGAGTTTGGTGACGCGATCATCGAAAACATGTAATCCAGATTCTGGGTTGTGTGAGAACGGGAGCCGGGTGGTTCCCGTTTTTTTTAATGAAATTCGATGGCGATTAATACAGCTATAAACCTGCCGCGGCTCGAAGCGAATATAGGGTTTACCACCCCAGATTTGTATTTTATACCCTCATGGTATTTGTGATTAGTGTTGGCGAACACAAATTGATATTTACGCCTGGCCTGTGCTGTAAGTTCAATGGGGCGGTTCTTGCCAGGATATCTCTACCCAGCAAGCAATCATATTTTTTATGGATGAGCAGAAAAAACAGATCCTGGTGATTCATTGCGCGGCACACATTCGATGAGGGGGCGAAGCCTCGGTTGGAAAAATAATATCCTGCCGTTGCTCGAAAAAATAGACCTTTATATTTATGTGTGTTTATTTTTACCGCCTGAACAGGCGGCTTATTTTTTGTACGGTAGTAGCGAAATTTACTGTGTCTCAAATAACAGTAATGGCCTTTTTTAAACAATACCAAAAAATAAAATTATGTTAACTCTTTGATTTTAATGAATTAAAAGATGAGTGAGCTTGCATTATCAATAATCGCTGGGCTGCATGTGTAAATAGCATAATAACTAAATTATAATTCTCTTACATTCGATAGATTGGTGAGGTTAGAATGCGGTTAACTGTCATGCTGTTAAGCTTTGTCGTCACTACCCAGGTCTGGGCTGGTGAACTTTCCAAGCCTGTCGGTAAAGTCCTTTTAACAGTGTCCGGTAATATAGAAAATACCAATGAAGACGGGAAAGCTGTTTTTGATATCACCAGTCTCGAGAATCTGGGCGCGATAAGTTTCCAGACCTCCTCACCCTGGTATAATGGACGCACTACCTTTACGGGTATCTCACTGCAAAAGCTCATGGATTATGTCGGGGCAAAAGGTTCTGTTGTTAAGGTCACTGCGCTCAATGACTACACCACCGTTATCCCGCTCAGTGATTTCAAGAAATATAATGTTATTCTTGCTCTAAAAATCAACGGAGAATATATGCGCATCCGTGATAAAGGCCCACTATTCATCGTGTATCCCTATGACAGCATTCCTGAACTGAATAATCAGATTTTTTATTCAAGGTCAGCATGGCAGGTCAGCTCAATGAAAATTGAGTAGGGGTTCAGAGGACCATCATGAACAGAATACTGGCTGGCATTATATTTTTCCTTTTTATATCTACCGGATATATATCTTTCCTTGTGCACGAAAGACAACAAGAGTTACAGAAACTGACGCACTACACCGACTCATGGTCTGCTGTTCAAATGGTATCAGAATATTACCGATTTGAATCGTGGCTTGGTCTCTACATTAGTGATGATACGATAACGCTTGATGCTGTGCGCCTGCGTCTCGATATTATGCTCAGCCAGAGCGGTTTAATAAAGGAAGGTGATTTAGGACATTATATAGAGAGCAATCAAGCGCATTATGAACTGGCTATACAGTTTCAAAAAATGCTTAATTATCTGGATGTTCATCTTGAGAAAATGAACCGTTCAGAACTCAAGGCATATTTGAAAGAAATGCATACGCTTGATGCACCGCTAGCCCGTCTTTCATCCGGTGCGTTAGATAAAGATGTTAGCTCGGTTAATAATACTAATACTAATATTCAAACCCTGTACTATATTTATTCAGCTACTTCAGTATTGCTTATAATATTGAGTGCGATACTGGGGATTCTGATTTTTTTTCAGAACAGAAACATTTTGAGAGCACATCTCCAGGTTAAGTGCCTTGCTGAGGAACTTCAGGAATCTAAAGAAAAACTGCAGATCCAGAATGCAAAACTGGAGTATGACGTCTATCACGACTCTCTCACCGAGATGAATAATCGCCAGTTATTCTGGGGGGATTTAAATAAAATCATCGAGATGGCAGAGAAAAACAATGACTCTGTGACGGTGATGTTGTTTGATTTAGATCGATTCAAAGAGGTAAATGATACGTATGGTCATGATGCCGGTGATATGTTATTACGCCAGATATCCCATCGTTTGATTTCTATGAGCCAGGGTTCAGACACGCTATATCGTTTAGGCGGCGATGAGTTTGCGTTTCTTTCGAGCGGTCTGACAGAGAGTCGTGCCGTTTCCCGAGCCCAAAAAATATGTGATTTTATCAACCAACCCTACACTATTTATAACGCAATTATAAATATAACAACGTGTGTTGGTATTGTTATCTCAGAAACTGAACGTCGTTCCGACTATCTTTATAAATTTGCCGATCTGGCGCTTTATGAAGCGAAAAATGAAGGCTCGGGTAAAATAAAAGTCTTCCGGCAGCGGATGTTAGAAAAGCTGCAAGAAAGCAGAACGCTTGAGCATGATATGGCAATGGCCATAGTGAATAAAGAGTTCGTGGTTTATTATCAGCCTATTGTCGATTCTTTCAGCCAGGAAATTTACAGCTATGAAGCCCTTATTCGTTGGATACATCCGCTAAAAGGACTTCTGTCGCCGGATAGTTTTATTCCTGTTGCTGAAAAAACAGGAATGATTAACGAGATGGGAAAATCAGTGCTTGAAATTGCTTGCAGGGAAGCGGCTTCCTGGGCGGTACCGGTTAAAATTTCAGTCAATGTTTCACCTGTCCAGCTAAGCAGCAAGGCCTTTGCCGGAATCGTGCTGTCCATTCTGAAAGAAACCGGACTTCCGGCAGACCGTCTCGAGCTGGAAGTGACGGAATCCTCTCTCTTTACGGAGAGCAATACGCCGATGAATACGCTTAACAAGCTCAGAGCCCTGGGAGTAAAAATCTCCATCGATGATTTTGGTACCGGATACTCTTCTCTTTCGCGACTAAGTCGGCTTGCCTTCGATAAAATCAAAATAGATAAGTCCTTTGTGCATTCGATATCTACACAGGAAGACGCCCTTAATATCATCAGGCTTATCACTGGTATGGCGAAATCGCTGAACATGAAAGCTGTTGCAGAAGGTGTCGAAACAGAGGAACAGCTGGCGAGCCTTCAGGCTCTGGGCTGCGACTTCGCGCAAGGGTATCTGTTTGGTAAACCGCAGCCGGGTATCAATGGGAAAATCAGAAACGGTTAAATAACGCCCGTTCCTCGTGCCCTGGTGATACGCTAAATCAGCGTAACGACAACGCACTTGCCAGCGCTAAGACGTTGGCAATTGCCGCTTTCGCTTGCGGACTGTTTTTCCAGCATGTCGAGCCGACCATTGACGCCGCTTGCTGGGTAATATCGTCGACAGTAGAGTTTTTAAGATCGGCAAGCGAGTGGAAACCAAGTTGCTCAAGCCGCTCGATGACTTTGGGGCCAACGCCTTTTAATGACAGAAGTGCCTGACGCTCAGTGGTTGAAAAGGGCATTGTCTCTCCTTACGTATGCGCAATACTGACAATCCGCTTACGAATACATGCTGATAGCGGCCAGGCTATCAGTTATAGCCTGGCCAACAGAGGTAAGCAAAACTAGAACTGGTAGTTTAAGGATACCCAGTAGTTACGGCCCGGGTTGACGTATCCGGTCGTGGATTGTGCAGTCTGATAGTAGTCGCCCGCATAAGTACTATTGCGGCCGACCTGATACAGCGTGACGTCACTAAAGTCTTTATCCAGCACGTTGTTCACCGCCGTATTCAGCGTCAGTTCTTTGGTCAGTTTATAAGACATCCCCATGTCCAGAACGGTCCAGGCTTTTAAATTTGCACCTTTGTCGTCATACACCGCCTTTTGGACGGCGCTGAGGTTGTCGTAATTCTCCGTATAGCGTGGAGCCTTACCGCGGTAGCGAGCGCTCAGCCAGGCGTTCATATCTTCCGTTGCCTGCCAGTTCAGACGGGCGTTCGCCATGTGTTTCGGGGTATAACTCAGTGGCGCGCCTTTATTCTCGCCATCTTTTTGCTTGCTCTGGGTATAGGTGTAATTGAGAGATAAACTCAGCGAGTCCGACCACAGTGGGAATGTGCTGGCAAACTCGATACCATCGGTTCTTGCTTTACCGCTGTTGGTGTAGCTGTTGGTATTATCATCGATAGAATACGAAACGATTTTATTTTTGTATTCAGTATAGAAACCCGTGACGTTGGCGTTCAGCCCAGCGTCATTCTCATAGTAAAGCCCGGTTTCGTAACTGGTACTTTCTTCAGGTTTAAGGTTCGGGTTCCCGACGGTATTGACGGTTCCCTGTGCCGTTACGCCGCTGATGCCGTTATGAAGTTGGCTGAGCGATGGCGCTTTATAACCCGTTGTGACACCACCTTTGAGGGTCCACTCATCGGATACGTCCCAGACCATATAGGCACGTGGGCTGAGGTGCCCGCCAAAGACGTCGTTATGTTCATAGCGTGTCCCCACGGTTAAGGCCAGAGAATCGAGGATATGCCATTCATCTTCAGCATAGGCCGACCATGTTTTCTGGTGGAATGTCTCTCCGGTATTGGCCAGCACGACACCGTCCTTCATGCGGGCATCCCAGTATTCCCCCCCGAGAGTCAACAGGTGCGAGTCACCTAACGGCGTCAGCAGCATGGAATCCAGAATAACGTTGGTGTTCTTCAGTTCACGCGCGTCGCCAGCCCGGCTCGCGTTCTCTGGTGTCAGTGCCGAGGAGACCAACTGGCGGCCTTTGTTCTCGGTTTCATTCCAGCCCACAGAGGACTTCCAGGTGCCAAATGTTAATGCGGTATCGTGGCCGAGCGTCACTTTGTTACGTTCATAACGCAGCGTCTTATCATATCCGCCGGTCAGATTGCCAAGCTGTCCATCATCGTTATCGTAGCGTTGTCTGGCGGAATCGAGATCCAGCCACAACGTATTGCTGTCGCTGGTTTTCCAGTCCAGGCGAGTGCCGATATTGTAATTCTCAGATTCCGTAGGATATGGCACGCGGGTGGAAGAGGTATCACTCAGCGAAGTGACACTGGAGCCTTGACGCTGCGTGGTACTGCCGCGAACCTGCATATCCAGTACACCGGCGATCAATGGGCCGCTTGACCAGAAGTTGGCGACCGTACTGTTACCCCATTTATTACTTTCTTGCAGGTTAACACCGGTATTAATGGACGTGCTCCATTTATCGGTGCTCTTTTTGGTGATGATATTGACGACGCCGCCAATGGCATCGGAACCGTATAACGTCGACATCGGACCGCGGATCACTTCAATATGGTCGATTGCTGCCAGTGGAGGCATAAAGCTGGTATTCATGGCCGAAAAGCCGTTCGGTGTCACGTCGCTGCTTCCATTTTGACGGATACCGTCAATCAAGAGCAGGGTATAGCTGGCGGGCATACCACGGATGCTAATTTCCAGACCGCCGGTTTTACCCGTGCTGCTTTCGACATCCACACCCTCCACAGAACGCAGAGCTTCACCTAAATCGTTATATTTATTGGTTTGTAACTCTTGCTGTGAAATAACGGAAACGCTGGCAGCCGCGTTGGTGATCTTTTTTTCGTAACCAGAAGCGGTTACTACCATCACGTCTTCAGCGAAGACAAAGGGGCTGGTAAACCCTATACAGGACAGAACGACAGAGGCAACAGGTTTTAAACGCATAGTCAAACTTCCTTTGTTAAAAATTCAAAGGCAGTAAGATAATTGATGAAAATGATAATACAAATAATTATCATTATATATTTACATAACTTGTCACTTACTGTGTCTTTCTTTAATAAATATACATAAATTGTCATGAATTTGAGGTGGGTAAAAACCGAAGCTGGTGAATAGTTTTCCCTGCAACTATTGCTTCTTATTTAATATAAAGCTGAATAAATACGGTGATTTTGCTTAGCCACTTCAGCGAAGTGAACGTGAAAGCGCCGGGTATTAGAAAGTCGTATGATGTTTTTTAAAAATCGTCATACTTTTCTGCGCTGTATCATTTTTTTCGGCATTACTGTCCGCCATAATCCCTTCCCCAGGAGACCGTCTAACGTAAATTGTTCGTTAAACGCGATAAAAATAACGTAAATCTGGATAAGAGAATGATTAAAGGCAAGCTGGCACTGCTGACGTGCGCACTGACTCTCGCATTAACCTCGCCACTCCTCGCTGCGCAAAATGCAGACAAAGGCCAGACGCTAAAACTGGCCATTGGGCCCGAGCCGACGGAGGGATTTGACCCGATGTTGGGCTGGAGTCATGGCAGCTATCTGCTGTTGCATGCACCGGTGTTAAAGCAAAATGCGGATATGAGCTGGGGAAACCTGCTGACGGAAAAAGTGGTGACCAGTGCCGACGGCAAAACCTGGACGCTGACGCTTAAGCCCGATCTCAAATTCTCTGATGGTTCGCCGCTAACGGCAGAAGATGTGGTCTTCACCTATAACAAAGCCGCAAAAAGTGGTGGAAAAATTGACATGGGGAATTTCACCCATGCCCGCGTGATAGATAACCGCACGGCAGAAATTACGCTCAGCCATCCGCAGAGCACTTTTGTGAACGTGCTCGGTTCGTTAGGTATTGTTCCGGCAAAACAATATGACGAAAAAACATTTGCCAAAAATCCGATTGGCGCAGGTCCTTACCGCCTGGTGAGCTTTCAACCGGGGCAGCAACTGATCGTGGAAGCAAACCCGTGGTATGCCGGTAAGAAGAATGATTTCAACCGGCTAGTGTTTGTATTCCTCGATGAGGATAACGCATACGCCGCAGCACGTAGTGGCCAACTGGGACTGGTACGTATTGCGCCGTCGATGGCGGTAGCACCCACACAGCAGAATTTAAAACTGTGGGTTCGAGACAGTGTAGAAAACCGCGGTATTGTTTTCCCAATGGTTCCGGCTGGGAAGAAAGATGCTAATGGTTATCCGGTTGGGAACGATATTACAGCCGATATAGCTATCAGGCGTGCGATCAACTACGCCATTGACCGTAAGCAGCTTGCCGGGCAGGTTATGGAAGGTCATGCGATCCCCGCGTATAGCGCGGTTCAGGGGTTGCCATGGCAGGGGACTTCGGTGGCATTCAAAGATGGCGACGCTGAAAAAGCCCGGACGATTCTGGATCAGGCCGGCTGGAAGGTGGGCAAAGACGGAGTACGGGTGAAAGACGGTAAAGAGGCGCGTCTGACGTTGTGGTATGCCAGCGGCGACAGTACCCGTCGTGATTTAGCCGAGGCTGTGCGCGCCATGCTGGAGCCGGTAGGCATTGCAGTGTCGCTGCAGTCGGGTAGCTGGGAAACCGTTGAACGTCATATGCATGCTAATCCTACGCTGTTCGGCTGGGGGAGTCTGGATCCGATGGAGCTTTTCCATCACTACAGTGGGCAGGCGGCAGGTGTGGAGTATTACAACCCGGGCTACTACAGCAATCCGGTGGTCGAGCAACATCTCAAGCAGGCCATTGATGCACCAGACTGGCAAAAAGCGTTGCCTTTCTGGCAACAGGTTGAGTGGGATGGTAAACAAGGTGCAGGCGTAGAAGGGGATGCCGCATGGGCATGGCTGCTGAATATTCAGCACACCTATCTGGCGAATCCGTGCATTGATCTGGGCAAAGGTGCACCGGAAATTCACGGCAGCTGGTCATTGCTCAACAATCTTGATGAATGGACCTGGACCTGCCGTTGATGAAGTCTGTTTTAGGCCATGTATTACGGCTGATAGTGTTGTTAGTGCTGGTCGCGGCTGGCACTTTCATCTTGCTCAGCTTTTCACCGGTTGATCCAATCCGTGCCTATATTGGCAACGATTTGCTGCATGTTCCGCCGGAGCAATATGCACGTATTGCTGCGCGTTGGGGTCTGGATCAACCACTGTGGGAGCGTTTTTTCCACTGGTTCTTCCGCGTGCTACAGGGCGACCTTGGTTACTCGATGTTGTTTAATGCCCCTGTCGCCAGCGTGATTCAGGAGCGGTTTGCGACCTCGTTTGCGCTGCTGAGCGGAGCGTGGTTGGTTTCCGGTATATTGGGAACGACAATGGGGTTTGTTGCCGGCCGCTACCTGAACCGTTGGCCGGATAAGGCCATTTGCCGACTTAGCTATCTGCTTTCTTCCTTACCGACCTTTTGGATTGGCATGCTGCTGTTGGCGGTATTTGCGGTGCGCTGGCCGCTGTTCCCGGTCTGTTGTGCGTGGGAACCGGGAAATAACAGCGATATGGCAACGCTGACTGAACGTCTGCGCCATCTGGTTCTCCCTGTTTGCGCACTTAGCCTGCTGGGGCTGGGGCAAATTACGTTGCACACGCGGGAAAGTATCGCCAGCGTGATGAAAAGCGAATTTGTCCGCTTTGCGCGTTCGCAGGGTGACAAGGGGTGGTCTCTGTTGCGTCACCAGGTTCTGCGACACGCCATCACGCCAGCGCTATGTCTACAGTTTGCCTCGTTGGGCGAACTGTTGGGCGGTGCGTTGCTGGCTGAAAAAGTTTTTGCCTATCCGGGGCTGGGGCAGGCTACCATCGATGCCGGATTACGCGGTGACCTGCCGTTACTGATGGGGATTGTCTTGTTCAGTACCGTGTTGGTGTTTATTGGTAACTCTCTCTCGGCCTGGTTTGTCCATGTTTTGAATCGTGCGCTGGAGCGACCTGATGCTCTATAACCCGACGCCGACGCTTGTTCGTCTTCTGCTGTCCGTGAGCGGCCTGTTATTTATTGCAGTATATGGCGCGGCCACGCTGGATAATCCGTTGACCGTGAATCTTCTTGCTCGTCATCTTCCGCCTGATTCGCTGTACTGGTTTGGTACCGACAATCTGGGGCGCGACCTGTGGGTTCGTTGCTTTCAGGGGGCGCTAACCAGCCTGCAAATCGGCATTGGCGCGGCGCTGTGCAGCGGATTCATTGCGTTACTGATGGCGGCGACTTCCCGTTTGCATCCACGCCTGGATGTCGCCATGCGTCTGATCACCGATGCGATGTTGTCCATGCCGCACCTTCTGCTGCTGATTTTGATCTGTTTTACGTTGGGCGGTGGGAAAAGCGGGGTGATTATGGCGGTTGCGCTCACACACTGGCCGCGGCTGGCATTGATTTTACGTGCTGAAGCGGAACGCGTTGCCCACAGTGATTACCTGACACTCACCTGGCGACTGGGACATGGCCACTTTTACTGCTGGCGGCATCACTATTTACCTGCGCTATTGCCCCAGTGGTTAACGGGAACGTTGCTGATGTTCCCTCATGCGGTTTTGCACAGTGCAGCGTTAAGTTTCCTTGGCTTCGGGCTGGCACCCCACGAACCTTCGCTGGGACTGTTGCTGGCAGATGCGCTGCGGTTTATCAGTCATGGCGACTGGTGGCTGGTGCTGTTTCCAGGGCTGATGCTATTTCTCCTTGTGATGCTATTTGATCAACTTGCCCGGGCGGTACATCGTTTATGGTTGAGGGGTGATACATGTTGAGTTTGCGGCAGATGTCGCTGGAAGTGGCGCGTTATCGCTGGTACGGCGCAAAAAAATGGTCCTCGTTGCTGCAGGATGTTTCCTTTGATGTTGCGCCGGGCCAGATGGTGGCGTTAGTGGGGGGGAGCGGTGAGGGTAAGAGCCTGCTACTGCAATGCTTACTCGATCTGTTGCCGGAAAATTTGCGCTTTCATGGCAATATCACCCTTGATGGAAAAATGCTGGATAACAATGACATCAGGGCATGCCGTGGCAATACGTTTAGTTATGTTCCGCAAGGTGTGCAGGCGCTGAATCCGCTGCTGTCTATTGAAAAGCATTTACGAAGAGCCAGCCAGCTTTCCGGTCAGGCGTGGAATGCAGGGCAAATTGAACGCTTGCTCGAACGTCATCATCTGGAAACAACCGTGTTAGAGGCTTTCCCGCGTCAGCTTTCGGGAGGAATGGCCAAACGCATTCTGGCGTGTCATGCCGCGCTCAGTCAGGCTCGTTATATCCTTGCTGATGAGATTACCGCCTGGCTTGATGCGCCTCTGGCAAATCAACTGCTGGAACAGCTACGCGGCCTGTGCGAGCGGGGCGCGGGCGTTTTATGGGTGACACATGATCTCACTCTGGCTGCACGTCACGCAGATCGCATTGTCGCGCTGCATCAAGGAACGGTGTCGGATAATGTCAGTCGGGAACAGCTTTTGCGCGGTGAAATTAGTGAACACCTGCAACGGCAATGGCGAGCGCTGCCCGAAAGAAATCAACTTTTTGGAGAGCGTTATGCTGTGCTGTCGTGATGTGTTCATTCGTCAGGGAGGTAAAATACTGTGGCAAAATCTCTCGTTCTCGTTGTCACCAGGGGAGCGCATTGGGATTTGTGCACCCAGTGGAACCGGAAAAACAACGCTGGGACGTGTGCTTGCGGGGTGGCAAAAGCCGACATCCGGCGACGTTCTGGTTGATGGCCAACCGTTGCCGCGCCATCAATATTGCCCGGTGCAGCTCGTACCACAGCATCCGGAATTAACCTTTAACCCCAGGCGGAGTACCGGTGATGCGGTTCATGATGCCTGGCGGCCAGATACAGAAACGCTTGCCCGACTGCATATTAAGCCGGAGTGGTTAACGCGTCGTCCCGGACAACTTTCGGGCGGTGAGCTGGCGCGAATTGCCATCCTGCGGGCGCTCGACCCGCGTACGCGTTTTCTGATTGCCGATGAAATAACTGCGCAGCTCGATCCCTCTATCCAACGGGATATCTGGGCGCTGCTGCTTGAAGAATGTCAGCGTCGGCCATTGGCTATGCTGATTATCAGCCATCAGCAGGCCCTGCTTGATCAGCTTTGTTCCAGCAAACTCATTGTAGCGTAAAATGAGACAAGGGCTTGCAGCTGGTCTATTGATTTAATTGGTACGTTATATTATAACATTCCACTCGCAAATGATTTGAGGGTGAAATTTTGGCTATTTGTATTAAAAAATTGACAATAGCTCTGGGAATGCTTTTAGTCAGTGGTGCGGTTATGGCGCACGGTCATCATTCCCATGGTGCTCCGATGAGTGAAGCAGAACAAAAGGCGTCGGAAGGGGTGTTTGATGATAACCAGGTGCAAAACAGGGCGCTGACCGACTGGGATGGCATGTGGCAGTCGGTCTATCCGTATCTGGTGAGTGGCGAACTGGATCCGGTATTCAAAAAGAAAGCGGAGAAAGACAAGAGCAAAACGGCAGAGCAGGTTAAAGCCTATTACCGTAAGGGCTACGCGACCGATGTTGACACTATTGGTATTGAAAACGGCGTAATGGAGTTTCATACCGGTAAAAAGGTGGCATCGTGTAAGTATGATTATGCCGGATATAAAATTTTGAACTATACGTCAGGCAAGAAAGGTGTGCGTTATCTGTTCGAGTGTAAAGACGCTGGCAGCGACGCGCCGAAATACGTGCAATTCAGCGATCACATTATCGCGCCACGTAAGTCGAGCCACTTCCATATCTTTATGGGGAATACCTCACAGGCGGCCCTGCTTGAAGAGATGGATAACTGGCCAACCTATTACCCTTATCAGCTCAAGGGAGAAGAGGTGGTGGATGAAATGTTGCACCATTAATCCCGACTGAAACTGTCCGATGAAACCCGCCGATGTTGGCGGGTTTCTGTGTATTACACTGACAGGAACATTATTTCCCGGATGTCAGCGTGTTGTAGCTGGTCATCAGGTTGCGATAGTCAGGAATATGGTTGGAGAACAACGTTCCCAGCCCTTCAATATCGTTGCGCCAGTCACGGTGTAATTCACAGGCCAGACCGAACCATGTCATTAATTGTACGCCAGCAGATGACATACGATTCCACGCGGAATCACGGGTCAGCGGATTAAACGTACCGGATGCATCAGTGACCACAAACACGTCGAAACCGGCTTCAATGGCAGAAAGCGCAGGGAATGCGACGCAGACTTCGGTCACCACCCCGGCAATAATTAGCTGCTTTTTGCCTGTCGCTTTGATCGCGTTAACAAAATCTTCGTTATCCCAGGCATTAATCTGGCCAGGACGTGCGATATAAGGGGCATCCGGGAACAGTTCTTTCAGCTCCGGAACCAATGGACCGTTAGGTCCCGTTTCAAAGCTGGTGGTCAGAATCGTCGGGAGTTTGAAATATTTCGCCAGATCGCCTAATGCCAGAACGTTGTTTTTAAACTTGTCTGGATCGATGTCACGGACCAGTGAAAGTAAACCCGTTTGGTGATCGACCAGTAGTACGGCAGCCTGATCTTTATCAAGACGCTTATAAGCAATAGTCATTTTTCTTTCTCCATATGATGAGAGGGTGCCTTGCGGGCTGAATCTACTGATAAACATTAGTGGCTAAACGGGGCATTGGGTAGGCGCAAAAGTGGGTTTCATCGTTGCATATCTGGAACGAATAATGATGTTGCAACCGGACTGAAACAGAATGCTATATTCTAAAGCTTCTCTTTCCATCCCCTGACGCATTCGTTAGCATATTGTCTCGCAGCAAGTGCATGTGTTTTTTCAGGAAGAGGTTAACGTGTTCGCAGAGTATGGAGTTCTGAATTACTGGACGTATCTGGTGGGTGCTATTTTTATTGTGCTGGTACCGGGGCCAAATACGATATTTGTGCTGAAGAACAGCGTCGGTCGTGGAGTGAAGGGCGGTTATTTGGCAGCAAGCGGTGTGTTTATCGGTGATGCCGTCTTGATGTTTCTGGCCTATGCTGGCGTAGCTGCGCTTATCAAAACAACACCGGTATTGTTCAATATCGTTCGTTATCTCGGCGCGTTTTATCTGCTGTATCTCGGTGCGAAGATCCTGTATGCCACACTGAAATCGAAAGCCAACGACGCTGCACCAGAAGAAGTTCCGTTTGGCGCGATTTTCAAACGTGCATTAATTTTGAGTCTGACGAATCCTAAAGCCATTCTGTTTTATGTGTCGTTTTTCGTACAGTTTATTGATGTCAACGCGACTCACTCAGGATTGTCGTTCTTTATTCTGGCGATGACGCTTGAAATAGTGAGCTTTTTCTACCTGAGCTTCCTTATTTTCTCCGGTGCGTTTGTGACACAGTATATTCGTACGAAGAAAAAACTGGCTAAAGTTGGGAATTCCCTCATTGGCTTGATCTTTGTCGGTTTTGCCGCACGTTTGGCGACGCTTCAGTCGTAACGCTATTGGCCCGCTGTTGACGGCGGGCTTTCAGTATAAAGCTGTTCCCTTCATTGAAAAATGGGATTGTTATAACCAATAAATGGTATTTTAAATATATATTTTGAGGCGTACCCTGTTCACAGCAGCGATTTAATAAGACTCGCTGGTTGTCGACTGGAAAAGGGAAGAAAAATGCTTCAAATTCCACAGAATCATATTCATACACGCTCAACGCCGTTCTGGAACAAAGAAACTGCACCTGCCGGAATTTTCGAACGCCACCTTGATAAAGGTACCCGTGCCGGGGTTTATCCTCGACTTTCGGTTATGCAGGGGGCGGTCAAATATCTCGGATACGCAGATGAACACAGCCCGGAGCCAGTAGAGGTGATGATTATCGAAGCCGGTCAGTTCGGCGTTTTTCCGCCGGAAAAATGGCATAACATCGAAGTAATGACCGACGACACCTACTTTAATATCGACTTTTTCGTGGCGCCCGAAGTGTTGATGGAGAGCGCAAATCAACGAAAAGTTGTGCGTACCGGCAAGGAGTAAATCATGAGTAAAGCAACCTACACCGTTACAGTCACCAATAACAGCAATGGCGTGTCTGTCGATTATGAAACTGAAACGCCGATGACGCTGTTGATCCCGGATGTGGCCGCTGAAGTGGTTAAAGATCTGGTCAATACGGTGCGTTCATACGATACCGAGAATGAGCATGAAGTCTGTGGCTGGTAGGTATTAGTCTCTGCTACTGATTGAATGTATTCGTTTTTGATTTATAAACCTCTCTGCGTTTTGCTGGCGCAGCGAGGTTTTTTTATCTGTAAGAATCAGGGAAATATCCGGAAAAAGATTTCTTAAGAAAACCTTAAGGTCTTCGCATCGATTGCTAATAGTGGATTATTGACAGAGGTTATGATCGTGGAACTGTCACAATACAGAACCTCGCTTATGAAACTGAACACCCGACTTACATTACCCACTTTCATTCTTGGGCTAGTCATCGTAGCGATCCCGTTTACCGCGAACTGGAATGTACCTTTGCTCAACGGTACTGTCGTCAGATGGATTGAGAATGGTCAGGCGCTATGGCTGCTCTTTGGTGCGGTTTTTACTCTCAGCTACATCCGGCCTTTATCACGTCCCGAAGGTGAGAAGCAATTTTGGCTTTGGGCGGCTGTGTGGTGGCTGGTGTTGCTGGGGCGCAGCACCAGTTGGGGCCGTGATTATTTTCCGGAACACCCTAAACTTCTGTTCAGAACTATCTCAGTGGTATTGATTGCCATGATTATTCTGCCGGTACTGATATCGAAGCGCTTACGCCAGGATATTGCCCGTCGCTTACGCAATGAACCGCTGCCGCTATGGCTGTTAGCGATCACCACCTGTGCATTTTTGATCTCCGATACGGTAGAGCATCATCGTCTGTTGGCCCCAATCTTTTTGCACAATGCCCAGTACGGCGATCTCATTGAAGAACTGTACGAACTTCCGTTTATGGCGGGGTTGTTCCTGATGAATCTCGGTTTTATGCAGCGGGATAAGCAGGTGGAATCAGCTTCCATTCGCTTTAGTGAACCACAGTTGGAGAAGTAACGAGAAAATGCCTGAGTCTGGAAAGCCAGACTCAGGCGGCTTGGGCGATGACTTACTCAATGGCCTCGCACAGGCGTGATTTCATGTCGCTATACGTTTGTGCGGCATACTTCTCTGCCCATCCCTGATCGCTAATGTGCTCAATATTTACGGCGCAATATTTGGTTTCCGGCGTTTTCGAAATAGGATCGAGATTATCCTGGGTTAACTCGTTACACGCGCCAATCCACCATTGATAGGTCATATACACCGTTCCGGTATTGATGCGCTCGGAGACATCTGCTCGACTGATGACCTTACCGCGTCGCGAACTGACCCATACCAGGTCACGATGACGAATACCTAATTTTTCTGCATCATGAGTATTGATTTGCACATACCCAGGCTCATCTGCCAGGGCCTGCAATGCTGCGCAGTTGCCGGTCATTGAGCGGCACGAATAGTGGCCGACTTCGCGCACAGTGCATAACACCATTGGGTACTTTTCATCAGGTACTTCTGCAGGAGCACGCCACTGTGCGGCAAACAATTTACCTTTGCCATTGGCGGTATCAAACTGGCTGTCTGTATACAGATACGGCGTACCTGGGTGATCAAGCTCCGGACATGGCCACTGAACGTGGCCCATGTCACCCATTTTTTCGTAAGTCACGCCGTAGAAGAGCGGGCATAGCTCGCGCATCTCATCCCAGATTTGCTGGTTACTTTGGTACTGCATCGGATAGCCCATTGCGGTGGCCAGCAGACTGATGATTTCCCAGTCGCGTTTGACATCCCCCGTAGGTTCAATCGCCTTTTCAAACCGCTGGAATCCGCGATCGGCGCAGGTAAAGACGCCGCCGTGTTCGCCCCACGATGTTGCGGGCAGGAGAACGTCAGCCATTTCTGCCGTCTTGGTCATGAAGATGTCTTGTACCACGATAAAATCGAGCGCGTTAAAGCCTTCACGGACCAGACCCAGATCGGCCTCGGTTTGCAGCGGATCTTCACCCATGATGTAGTAGGCTTTGACTTTACCTTCGATTGCCAGATGGGGGACTTCGGTGATCCGGGTGCCGACCTTATCATCCATCAGATTTACGTCAATACCCCAGGCGTTGGCAAACTTCTCTCTCACGGCGAAATCGGTCACGTCCTGATACCCAGGGAACTGGTTAGGCAGCACCCCCATATCGCACGCGCCCTGCACGTTATTTTGCCCACGCACTGGCCCAACGCCGACGTTAGGGCGTCCCAGATTGCCGGTCAGCAACGCCAGGCTCGACAAACCACGAACCACGTCAACGGCCTGGCCAAACTGGGTGACGCCCATTCCCCACATCACGGTTGCCGATGGCGCTGCGGCAAATGTACGCATCGCCTGACGAACCTGCTGTGCGGGAACACCCGTTAAATGTTCAACGGCTTCAGGCGCATAGTCCTTCACGGTTTCCCAGTATGTTTCCAGTCCTTCCGCATGCTTTTGTACATACTCGCGATCGTAGAGCTGCTCTTCGATGAGGACATGGCCAAAGGCGTTAACCAGTGCCATATTACAACCGTTTTTTAACTGCAAATGTTGGTCAGCGATACGAGCAGTTTCAATACGACGTGGGTCGCAGACAATGATTTTTGCGCCGTTCTGGCGAGCTTTAATTACCCGGCGAGCCACGATCGGGTGCGAGTCGGCGCAGTTATAGCCAAAGATCAGCAGGCATTTTGAGTTTTCAATGTCGCTAATTGAGTTACTCATTGCACCATTGCCCAGCGTTTCCTGCAGCCCGGCAACGGAAGGGCCGTGGCAGACACGGGCGCAGCAATCGACATTGTTGGTGTTGAGTACGCCACGCGCGAATTTTTGCATCACGTAGTTGGTCTCATTCCCTGTTCCACGTGAAGACCCGGTGGTCATTATGGCGCGGGGGCCATAGGTATTTTTGATTTCAGATAAGCGTTTTGCGGTGTAACGAATGGCTTCATCCCAGCTAACGGGAGTGAATTTCCCACCTTTTTCATAGCGGATCATTGGTCGGGTCAGACGGGGAGTCAGAAGACGAGTGTCGTTCAGAAAGTCCCAACCATAGTAGCCTTTCAGGCATAACTGATTTTGGTTTGTTACACCCTCTGCGGCTTCGGCGCGGATGATTTTGTTATTTTCAACAACAAGCTTGAGCTTGCACCCGGCCCCACAGTATGGGCATACACTGGTGATTTTTTTCATCAATAACAGACCTGTTAAATGCTGAAATAGCGCGAATTGTAAACGGAGCCACGCGATACGCATCGTGGACTACGATTTGTCATAGTGACGGGCTGTTTAAGCATAAAGTGTGCCAGAAGTGAAAAACCAGCAATTACAGGGGCTGAGGGGGAGTGAGTAGACCTGAATGACTGACGATTCGACATTAATGACGAGCTACGTCAGGGAAAATGCCGCCATCAAATGGTTTAACCTTATGAAAGATCAGAAAAAGATGAAAATAACAGGTGATGCTGATCACAAATTTTAATTTTTCAGCGCTATGCTATGCTTTTATACAACGAGTGAATCGTTAACTCAAAAACATAGGTGAGGGATATTATGGGCATTATTTCATGGGTGATTTTCGGTCTTATCGCTGGGATTTTGGCAAAATGGATTATGCCAGGTAAAGATGGCGGCGGATTCTTTATGACCATTATCTTAGGGGTTGTTGGTGCGGTAGTGGGTGGCTGGATCAGTACCTTCTTTGGTTTTGGTAAAGTCGATGGTTTCAACTTTGGCAGTTTTGTCGTAGCCGTTATTGGTGCAATTGTGGTGTTGTTTATCTACAGAAAAATCAAAAGCTAAGAAAACATACTGACAATAAAGGCCACTGATATGTGGCCTTCTTCTCAGATTACCACCAACCCAGTTCTGTTCCCAGAACGACGATGACAGCCACGCCGATCATAATAAGCGTTGTTTTTTTCATCGTTATGCTCCTGGTGAGGCGTATCCGCCAATAAAGAACCAGGACAGGAAAACGACAGCGGAAATGAAAATAATAACGGGGAAAATAATACCGAGTCGCATACGCTTATCTGCCAGAATAATTTAAAGATGATTAAGCATAACAGGGCTTAATGTACGACAAAAGCGGTTTTATCCTGGCGTTTCTTATCCTGATACATCGCACTGTCTGCAAGATGAAGCGCACAGTTGACGTCTGTCTCCAGCGGGTCTATTTCCACAATGCCCAGGCTGACTCCCGGATAATACAGACAGATCTCACCCAGGTCATAGTCACCGCAAATTAGCTGCTGTAAGTGGTTTTTCACGCTTTGCAAGCGAACATACGGCGGCATTTCGTTTTCCATTGACAGGCTGGCGACTAAAAATTCGTCACCGCCCAGACGACCAAGAATATCATTCTCACTGCATCCACGGCGTAAACGCTGGCCAATTTGGATCAAAAACTGGTCACCGACTTCGTGGCCAAAACGATCGTTGATCAGTTTGAAATCATCTAAATCAATATAGGCGACAATAATTTTGTGCCTCAGGTGGCGTGCCAGCGAGAAGAGGGTTTCGATATTTTCAAAGATTGCCCGACGGTTAGGTAGCCCGGTCAGAACGTCAGTGTAGGAGTGGGCGATCAGCGCAGCATTCGCTTCACGTAATTGAGCAACCAGCGATTCTTTCTGAATAGACTGCGCTATCAGACCCGCGAACAGATGCAGTACCTGCTCACCTCGTTCGCTTAGCGGTTGTTGCTGACGACTGGTGGCGCAGAGGGTGCCATAGAACGTGCCATCTGGCAGGTGGACTGGAGTACTCAGAAAGGTTGTGATCTCCAGTGCGCGTGCGGCGGTACATTCTGGCCAACGCGCGGGAACGTTATCGCTATACAGACAGTTTGCGTCTATTGCGCGCTTGCAGAGTGTCTCATCCCACGGCACCGACAGCCCTTCGGGGAGCTGCATTTGCTTACTATTACGCGCATACAGAATATGCTGCAGGCGCGCATCTAAATCGACCTTAGTAAGATAGGTCGACTCCATCTCAGTGACTACCTCCAGCATCTCCAGAAGTTGCCGAACCAGACTCTCAACAGACTGCTCTGTGGCTAATGATTGTGAGACTCGGGCAAGGATCATGTCTGACATGAGAGGCAAATACTCCAGAATGCTGATAAGTCCTGTATTGCCCGCATAATAGAACATCGGAGAGAAAGATGAAACACGCTATCCGGGTCAAAATGTAGACATGGGATTGAAACTCGTCAGTAAAACATGGAGATAGGTGGGGAGTCGGGGTACTCTTCCTGCGTAACGTTTTTAACAGGAGTGAATATGAAACTTGCCTCTATTGTTGTGCCCGGCATTTTGGTGCTGGCGGGGTGTTCCACATCACCTGAAGCACCAGTACCACCGAAAATTGGCATGGCGAACCCGGCATCCGTATATTGTGAGCAAAAGGGCGGTGTGCTGGTTGCGGTGCAGACACCGCAAGGCGTAAGGTCGGATTGCAAACTACCCGGCGGCGAAGTTATTGATGAATGGGCGCTTTGGCGCAGAGATCATCCGGCAACGGGCAAATAACCCGCTGTCACAATTGACGTAACCACTCAGCCAGAACCAGCGCATGGTTTTGCTGCGTATCCTTCGCTGCATACAGCAGCGTTAACGGCTGTTGCCGGGCAATGTCCGCGAGTCGCTTGCCTTCCTGCTGTTGCTGGGCAAGTTCTGCGCGGTATTGCTCGGCGAAATGGGCAAAATCGATGATATCTGCGTGGAATGCCTTACGTAAATCAGATGAGGGCGTCAGCGCTTTATCCCATTCATTGAAAACAAGATCGGTTTTTTTCACCCCGCGCGGCCACAGCCTGTCGACCAGAACACGATAGCCATCACTTTTTTCTGCCGGGTCATACACGCGTTTACACTGAATATTCATCTCTTAATCCGCTCCGCTAAGCCACTGAACTCGTCTTCATTACGGTTAAATAAGATCGTAAAACGTGACTATTATAGCATTTTGGCCACATAGACTCTCAATTTAAGGGATTGTGGTAACAACAAAAAATCGGTAGGCTGAGGCTCCTTATGTTGTCCCTCATTGTCTGGACATAAGGAAAGTTAATGGAAATTTCCCCAGTTAAAGATACGCTTCGCATTGCGCTGGTGGGCGATTACAGCCCCGATATTGTGGCGCACCAGGCTATTCCCCTTGCCATCGATGATGCTGCTGCCGTTCTGGAATTAGTGGCTGATTATGACTGGCTCACCACATCTGATATTAGTAGTGGCGAAGATTTAGTCGGCTATGATGCCATCTGGGTGGTCCCTGGCAGTCCTTACCAGCACCCGGAAGGCGCGCTGACGGCAATACGTTACGCACGCGAAAACAGCATTCCATTTTTGGGCACTTGTGGCGGTTTTCAGCATGCTATTCTCGAGTATGCTCGCAATGTGCTGGGCTGGCGTGATGCTGCGCATGCGGAAACAGAGACCACGGGTCGTATGGTGATTGCACCGCTGACCTGCTCGTTGGTCGAAAAGACGGATGATATTGAACTGCGCGCGAATACGCTGATCGCCAGAGCCTACGGACGGGATGTCATTACAGAGGGGTATCACTGTAACTATGGCGTGTCGGAAGCTTTTGCCGCTGAGCTTGAAAGCGGCGATCTGCGAGTGACGGGTTGGGATGACGCTGGTGATGTTCGCGCTATTGAACTGGTGACACATCCGTTTTATGTCGGGACGCTTTTTCAGCACGAACGAGGGGCACTGGCAGGAAAGCCTGTACCGCTCGTCCAGGCACTGCTGCGCGCGGCCAGAGGATAACAACTGGGCAGGTTGCTTATTCGCCTGCCCGGTGTATTACCTGCTGGCGATCTCTTTCTCGCGTCCTGAACAGACGCCAAACACGGCCATGATGAGGGCTAGCAGCGCGACGCCAACCAGAGGGATCTGCCAGCTATCGTTAAGATCGTGAATTTTCCCCATCATCGGCGGCCCACATGCGGCCAGTAAATATCCGACAGATTGCGCCATGCCTGATAGCGCGGCAGCCTGGTGTGCTGAGCTTGCACGTAGCCCGATGAAGGTGAGGCCGAGGATCATCGTGGCACCGGAGCCAAAGCCAAACAGCACGGTCCACAGTGCCGCCTGCTCGGGCATAACTGCAAACCCTGCAGCGCCAACAGCGCACATTAACGAGACCAGTGCGGCGATAGTACGCTGATCTTTAAACCGATACAGAACGAGGGGGATCAGTAGCCCGGGCGCTGCGGTCGCCAGTTGCAGTAAACCATGCAGCGACCCCGCCTGTGCCTCACTGTAGCCGTGACTGATCATAATGGCGGGTAACCAGCCGATAATGACATAATAGATGAGTGAGTTGATGCCCAAAAACAGCGTGACCTGCCAGGCGAGACTGGAGCGCCAGATTGCGCGGGAGTGCAACGCTCGCGAATTACTGAGGCTGGCATTGGCCGTCTGGCGCCACTGAGGTAACCAGATCAATAACGCCAGCAGTGGAAAGATCATTAACATCATTAGCGCGCCGCGCCAGCCAAAGCCATTTAACGCCAGCGGCACGACCATTGCCGAACCCAGCGCTGCTGCAGCGCCCATCGTTAACGAATACGCCCCGGTGAGCTTTGCCACATGCTGTGAAAAATCACGCTTAATGAGTCCCGGCAAAAGGACATTTCCTAGCGCGATGCCACAGCCAATGACTGCTGTCCCACCAAACAAGGCTCCGGATGAGGGGAGTGAACGTATAGCAATACCCACACAGATCAGCAGCATGGCGGCTAACAGGCTGCGCTCAATGCCCCAACGGCGAGCGACGGTTGCCGCCAAAGGCGACACCAGCGCAAAAGCAAGCAGTGGTAATGTGGTCAGGAGTCCCGTCTGGGCGGTGGTCAGACCGTAGTCAGTGCGAATCGCGTCCAGCAGCGGGGCTGCGCCGGTAAACGTAACGCGTAGTGTGGTCGCGATCATCAGGATACCCGCAATTAACAGCGCACTGTTTTTACCACGGGAAGAAGGGGAGTTAGTCATTTTTTTCTCATATCGTCAGGCGAGGCGTTACCTTAGCGTTTTTACTCTGTGGATGAATCAAGCTAAAATGACAGTTTATCGCTAAAATCGGACATTCTTATGTTTGGGCTGAGGCTGGACGGGTATCAACCCGATCTTTACCACGATGCCGCCGTGGCTTTTTGTATTCAGGCTCAGGAAGATGAGCTTTTCAGCCCACTGCATCAACACCGCAAAGGTCAGTTAATCCTGGCGTTGCATGGTGCAATTACCTGTGAAGTGGAGAACGCCATGTGGATGGTGCCGCCGCAATATGCGGTGTGGATACCTGGTGAAATTCCGCACAGTAACCACGTTACCGTTGGCGCGCAGTTGTGCTTTTTATTCATTGAACCTCACGCAGTGGTGATGCCGGATCGGTGTTGTACGCTGAAAATAGCGCCATTATGCCGGGAACTTATTCTTGCGTTGGCGAGCAAAACGGATGCCCAGCTCTGTGAACCAGCCACCCAGAGGTTAACGCAGGTATTGTTTGACGAACTCCCACAGCAGCCACAGGAGCAAATGCAGTTACCGGTATCCGATCACCCGAAAATTCGCAAGATGGTGGCGACGATGGCGCGGGAACCTGCACAATGGCAAACACTGGGGCAGTGGGCCAACGTGTTTGCGATGAGTGAGCGTAACCTTGCCCGCCTGGTCGTCAAAGAGACGGGGCTAAGTTTTCGCCGCTGGCGCCATCAGCTACAGCTGATCCTGGCGCTGCAGGCACTGATCGACGGGCACAATGTACAACAGGTCGCTCAAATGCTCGGTTACGATTCTACGACCGCGTTTATCACCATGTTCAAAAAAGGTCTGGGTCAAACACCAGGTCGCTATCTGGCGGGGTTGACTACTGCTTCCCAACAATCAGCGACACCAGACCTGCCGCAATAAGCGGACCCACCGGCACGCCGCGAAAGAGGGCAACGCCCAATACTGTGCCCACCAGTAAACCAGCGACGAGTTGAGGTTGGCTGCCCATCAGCGTGACGCCGCGCCCGCCAAGCCAGGAGACAACAACGCCGACGACGATAGCGACCAGCGACTTCCAGTTTACAAAGGAGTGAATAAGCGTAGAGGGGGGCAGCGTGCCGCTGGCGATGGGAGCCATGACGCCGATCGTCAGAATAATAATCCCAACGGTAAGCCCCTGCTTTTCAATCCACGGGAAGAATGTATTCAGCGGAGTAACACGGACGATTATCAGCACCAGAATTGAAACGGCGACAGTGGTGTTGTGGCTGACAAAGCCCAGAGCTGCCAGTCCAAGCAGGATCAGCAGTGTGACATCAAACATCGTAGTTTCCTTGCCAAAAGAAAAAATAAGCCTGCTTACTGTACGCGTAAACGCGTGACGGAACAGGCTTTTTTTAATGATTATGATTTTTTTTGGGCGAACGCATAATATCGCGTTTTGATACTGATATTACCGGCCTGCTATTGTGCGCGATGGAATGGGACTAATTCAGGTTGCGCAATGCGCAAATAATCTTGAGTGTCCATGATCACGGACTTTTCCAGCAGTCCGGCATTGAACGCAATTTCATTAAAGCGCTCAAACAACAGCGGATCGGCAACCAGCCTGAGTTTTGGATGGAAACTAAACGGTGGGATAGCACCAAATACGCAGCCGGTCAGTTCATCCACTTCAGCCGGGCTGGCAAGTGATGCGCGTAAACCGCCGATATGTCCTGCAAGCTGGTTCAGGTCAGCCTGTTGGTCAGCCGGGAGAATGGCCAACACATGCTGATTAACGCCGTTGCCTTTGACCTTACAGACCAGGGCTTTTGCTCCCTGGCCGAGCGCGGTACCACGAATTGCAGAAACAGCCTCACATTTGCCAACGGCTTCATGGCTTACCACGCGGTACGTTGCGCCTTGCTCTGACAACAACGAAATTAAACGCTGATGCGTTGCGTTACCTTTGTTCACTTCCGTCATGACTTACTTTACTCCTGGTACAACAATGAAAATCCTGCAGAAAAATAATCACGCACCGGCGCGTTTTTTCTGTTTGTTCAGATAGAGCTGTGCATCAGATGCTTTGTAAGCATCATCAATAGTGTCGTTCGGCTGCATATTATAAACCCCGGCGGAGAAGCTGATGGATATATCATGCGCAATAATTTGTAAGTTATAGCGAATTCTCTCCAGCAGGCGGGGCGTTAAATCACTGGGATGGTCGATGAGGATGATACAAAACTCATCGCCGCCGAGGCGGATTGCGTAATCGCTTTTGCGAATGGAGCTTTGAATGGCTTTGGCCAGATGGGTGATAATCCGGTCGCCTTCTTTATGCCCTAACGTATCATTGATGACTTTCAACTTATCGCAGTCGATGGCGATAAAGGTGACGAGAGTGCCCGTATTGACCAACTGCTGCAAACGTTGTTCGAGCGTCGGGGTTAAAACTTTCCGATTGTAGAGTCCGGTCATGGCGTCACTGATATTTTCGCGCGTGACGTTGTGATACAAACGAAAATGCGTTCTGACCAAATTCAACAGCAGAATTGTTGCCAGCAGATAGAAAGCGAAGATTTTCCAGGACGAGACAATAAAATACATTAAATCAAGCGATAAAGTGATGCGTATACCGCCTGGAATGTCCTTCTCGTAGTGAACATAGTGAAACAGGTTAGTCTCACTTTGGTGAACGAGAATCTCTTTACCGGAGCTGGTATCTGAGAGCGTAACGTTAAGATAGCGCCATACCAGAGGCCGGTCGCTGGTATAAAAGATATTCTTTAAATTCTCTTTGTTGATATCCACCATTACTACACCTTTTAACTTACCGGTATAGTAGACCGGTGTTAAAAAGCTCATCACCTTTTTCCCGGTCAGGTTATCCTGATAAATACTGGAGATCACCGTGCGCCCCGTGAAAATAGCGTCAATATCATTCTGGTCAATGCCGAGGGTACCTTTTTGCAAAAACGTCCAGTTATGTATCGCAAATTGGCGCGAGTCGATCCGGTCATAGAAATAGACGTAGTTATTTTTGAGGTCGACGTAATATCGTAATTTATACTCCAGCGTACCTAATCCCTGACCGTAGTCTTTCTGCTCACGATTAGCGCTTACCGCCTTATCAAAAGAGGGCAGCAGGAATATGTCTTCAAGTTGTTCGCTACATTTCGTTGAGGTGGTTTGCAGCGTCCCGTGCAATGGCGGGTAGTTATGCTCTGTGAGATTGAGTCCATGAGTGCCGTTAACGCTGTCGAAAGCGTTGCAAAGCGCTTTTTGTTGTTCGACAGACGCGGGTTCCTGAGGGGATGAAAATGTGCGCATCAGATGGGCGGCAATACTTTGATTAGTATACTTATCATAAAGAAACGATGAGTCGGCTTTCTCATTGATATAGCGCATGTACGCATTCATTGCTTTATCGCTGGCAATGAGCTCATAAACCAAAAAAGAAGACGTCAAAACAATTACGCTAACGGAGATAAAGAGCCTGAGCGCTTTATGATGCAATTTCATAATGATTTACAGCCCTGTAAGTCTGATACTTCAGTCTATCACACGGTATACCTCCTCTCTAACGCTACGGGGAAGGACATTTTGTAATAAAAAACATTCGTACTCTTCACCTTTAACGCTTAATGTTGTATTTATAATACAACTTATAGAAAAGGAGACAGGCAGATGAGCACGACTGAAAAAGCGGGCCATACGTTCTTAGCCAGCCTGGGAAAAACCCGTCTGCGTCCGGGGGGCGTTGAAGCAACAGAGTGGTTGTTCAGCCAGTCACAGCTGACGCCCGACAGCCAGGTGCTGGAAGTGGCCTGTAATATGGCCACCACGGCAATAGAGATAGCGCAACGCTTTGGTTGTACGGTCTACGCTATCGATATGGATAAAACCGCGCTGTCAAATGCCAGAAATAATGTGGCAGCAAATGGACTGGAAAATCACATTCATGTGATGGCGGCGAATGCCAGTACCCTACCTTTTGCGGATAACAGCTTCGATGTGGTGATTAACGAGGCCATGCTGACAATGTATGCCGATAAAGCGAAGGCGAAATTAATTGCCGAATATTATCGCGTGTTGAAACCCGGCGGTCGTCTGTTAACCCACGACATTATGTTCACCACACAAAAACTGGATGCGAGCGAGCAGGGCAAGCTTGTGGAGGTGGTGAAATCAAACGTGAGTCCGATGACCAGACAAGGCTGGCGTGAGTTATTTCTCAACTGCGGTTTTGAACAGGTCATGCAGCATAATGGCGCTATGTCGCTGATGTCGCCACGAGGATTAATTCGTGATGAGGGGGTTACAGGGGCGATTAAAATTATGTTTAACGGTTTACGCACTTACGAAAATCGCCGTCGATTCCTGAAAATGTTTCGCTTCTTCCGTTCGCAACGCCATCAGCTAAACTACATTGCCTGCTGCTCTGTTAAGGGAAAATAAAAACAGGATGGGGCACTATTTATAAAATCAGTCAGCACATCTACGCGCTGACTGATTTGTTTAGGTTAATTATTACTGGTCGTACTTTGCTTATGAAACAGTTCGCGAAATACCGGGTAAATATCATCCTGGTCGCGGATATGCTGCATCGCAAAATTATCAAAGGTAGATTGCAGATGCTCATACTCACGCCACAGGGTCTGGTGTGCGCGCCGGGTGATTTCAATATAGCTATAATATCGCACCACCGGCAGCAGTTTTTTCGCCAGAATCTCATGACACAACGGTGAATCATCTGCCCAGTTATCGCCATCCGATGCCTGAGCGGCATAGATGTTCCATTGCGCCGGGTCGTAGCGCTCTTTTACCACTTCATCCATTAGCTTCAGCGCGCTGGAGACAATGGTTCCCCCGGTTTCCTGAGAGTAGAAGAACTCGTGCTCATCCACCTCTTTCGCCTGGGTATGGTGACGAATATAAACCACTTCCACGTTTTTGTAGGTCCGGCTCAGGAACAGATACAGCAGGATATAAAAACGCTTAGCCATATCTTTGGTCGACTGATCCATTGAGCCGGAAACGTCCATCAGACAGAACATCACCGCCTGGCTGGAAGGATCGGGTCGTTTTTCATAATTCTTGTAGCGCAAATCAAAAGTATCTATAAACGGTACGCGTTCGATTTTTGCCCGTAATTCAGCAATTTCTTTGCGTAATCGCTCTTCTTCCAGCAACTGCGCAGGTTCACTTTTGGCGATGGTTTCCAGATCGGCCTCAAGCGCATGCAGTTCACGACGTTTACCCGCCGTCATTGCTGTGCGACGCGCCAGTGAGTTTTGCAAGGAGCGCACCACGCTGATGTTGGCTGGCACACCGTTGGAGGTAAATCCTGCACGGTGCGTTTTAAACTCCGTTAGCTGACGCTGCTGATTCTGCTTCAGGTTAGGCAGCGCTAAATCTTCGAACAGCAGATCAAGATATTCATCTTTAGATATCTGAAAGACGAACTCATCCTGACCCTCTCCATCCTGACTGGCCTGGCCTTGTCCGCTTCCTGAACCGCCGCCGCCCCCCTGCGGACGTTCGATACGGTCATTCTGGACAAAATGATCGTTACCCGGATGGACGCGATGACGCAGGCCACCGCGCCCCTGATGAAACATCGGTTCGCTAATATCATCGGTCGGAATAGAGACAGATTCGCCGCTATCTACATCGGTCACCGAACGCTTGTTAATGGCCTCGGAGATCGACTGTTTAATTTGCGATTTATAACGGCGCAAGAAGCGTTGGCGGTTTACCGTGCTCTTGTTCTTGCCGTTAAGACGCCGGTCAATAAACCAGGTCATATGCCCCCCGTACTGCCAACTGTTCGCCATGTCTGTAAGTGCCGGATGGCGCTGGCGCTATCCGGTCTACGGAACATTATTTTGCAAGCCCGGTAAGCGCATGCGCCACCGGGCACTTATGTTAAGACGATTTACGTACGCGCAAATACCATTCGCACAGTAAACGCACCTGTTTACGCGTATAGCCTTTTTCCATCATACGGTCGACAAAATCGTCGTGCTTTTTCTGCTCGTCAGTCGAGGTTTTAGCGTTAAACGAAATGACCGGCAGCAACTCTTCGGTATTCGAGAACATTTTCTTCTCAATAACCGTGCGCAGTTTTTCGTAACTGGTCCAGTTTGGATTACGACCGCTGTTGTTTGCTCTGGCGCGCAGAACAAAGTTGACGATCTCATTACGGAAATCTTTCGGGTTACTGATACCCGCCGGTTTCTCAATTTTCTCCAGTTCTGAGTTCAGCGACTCACGGTCAAACAGCTGACCGGTATCCGGGTCGCGATACTCCTGATCCTGAATCCAGAAATCCGCATAGGTGACATAACGGTCGAAAATGTTCTGTCCGTATTCAGAGTAGGACTCGAGGTAAGCCGTCTGGATCTCTTTGCCAATAAACTCGGCGTATTTCGGGATCAAATAGCCTTTCAGGAACTCGAGATAACGTTCGGCCTGCTCCTGCGGGAATTGCTCGCGTTCGATTTGCTGCTCAAGCACATAGAACAGATGCACGGGGTTGGCCGCGACTTCGGCATGGTCAAAGTTGAACACGCGGGAGAGGATCTTGAATGCGAAACGTGTGGACAGACCGTTCATCCCCTCATCAACTCCGGCGTAATCCCGGTACTCCTGATACGATTTTGCTTTAGGATCGGTATCTTTCAAGCTTTCGCCGTCATAAACGCGCATCTTCGAATATATACTCGAGTTTTCAGGTTCTTTCAGACGTGAAAGAATAGTGAAGCGAGAGAGCGTTTCCAGTGTGCCCGGTGCGCAAGGCGCATGGGTCAACTCACTGTGGTTAAGCAGTTTTTCGTAGATCTTGATCTCTTCAGATATACGTAAGCAATACGGAACCTTCACGATGTATACACGGTCGAGGAAGGCTTCGTTATTTTTGTTGTTGCGGAACGTCACCCATTCAGATTCGTTCGAGTGGGCGAGAATAATTCCGTTAAACGGCAGGGCAGAGATACCTTCTGTCCCGTTGTAGTTTCCTTCCTGGGTTGCAGTCAGCAGAGGATGCAGCACTTTAATCGGTGCTTTAAACATCTCTACAAATTCCATAATCCCCTGGTTGGAGCGGCACAGCGCACCTGAGTAGCCATAGGCGTCAGGATCGTTCTGTGCATGGTGTTCGAGTTTACGAATATCCACTTTCCCGACCAGAGCGGAAATGTCCTGGTTGTTTTCATCACCAGGCTCCGTTTTAGCGATGGCGATTTGCTCCAGAATAGACGGCCAGACTTTGACGACGCGGAATTTAGTAATGTCCCCGCCGAAATCATGCAAACGCTTCGCAGCCCACGGCGACATGATTGTGCCGAGATAGCGACGCGGAACCCCATACTCTTTTTCCAGGATCTGTGCATCTTCCTGCGGATTAAACAGGCATAACGGATGATCGTTAACCGGGCTACGTTCACCATTGGCGCTGAGGACATAAATGGGCACTCTTTGCATCAGCGATTTCAGTCGCTCTGCAAGCGATGATTTTCCCCCTCCCACCGGCCCCAGCAGATAGAGGATCTGCTTCTTCTCTTCCAGCCCCTGAGCCGCATGTTTCAGATAAGAAACAATCTGTTCAATCGCGTCTTCCATGCCGTAAAACTCTTCAAAAGCGGGATAACGTGCAATCACCCGATTCGAAAAGAGTCGAGAAAGTCGAGGTTCGTGGGCAGTGTCAACCATGACAGGCTCACCAATAGCCATTAATAGCCGCTCTGCCGCGTTGGCATAAGCACTGCGATCTTGCCGACAAGTGGTAAGAAACTCCTGCAGCGTGAACTCTTCGTCCTTGGCAGCTTCATAACGCTGGCGATAGTGATCGAATATATTCATGGTATGCCGTCCTTTCGTTTTTTAGCACATGTTAAGAGCCGTTCATATGAATAGTAGAGGCCCCTGAAGAGGTAAACTGAACGACGTCGCTGCTGAAGAAATAAGCAACTCTCATGCCATTTCGATGGTCAGGAGATCAACGTATTCGGTGATACACCTTCTAAATTTAAGCGTAGATGGCATTTGCAAAATTTGCCTGTACGCGCAAATGAATTTCAATGGCATATCAATAACTCATCAGCAAAAAAAGCACATGTTATGTAAAGAAATGGGGCTGAATTCATGTGCTGTTCACCGCACTGCAAACAAAATGCCATCACTCATTGAGAAATTAGGGGGTTACATTGGGCAGGTAATACGTAAAATAGTTGGGCTGAAGCGTATTGGCGGTTACACTTTCGTCGCTAAACATTTGAATAAGGAATTATGGATTGTGACCAAACTCAAACTTCTGGCACTTGGCGTGCTTATTGCCACGTCCGCGAGCGTCGCGCAAGCAGAAAGCAACCTGACGCTGGGCGCAGGCGTTGGTGTGGTTGAACACCCTTACAAAAACTACGATAGTGACGTTTACCCGGTCCCTGTTGTGACCTATGAAAGCGACAACTTCTGGTTCCGTGGTCTGGGCGGCGGTTACTACCTGTGGAATGACAATGCAGATAAATTATCTGTGATGGCGTACTGGTCGCCACTGTACTTCAAGCCTGGCGACAGCGACGATAGCCGTCTGCGCAATCTCGATAAGCGTAAGAGCACCATGATGGCCGGGCTTTCTTACGTGCATAACACACAATATGGTTTCCTGCGTACCAGCCTCGCGGGAGACGCACTGGATAACAGTAATGGTATCGTATGGGATCTGGCATGGCTGTACCGTTATACCAACGGGGGCCTGACGCTGACACCGGGGATTGGTGTTGAGTGGAACAGTGAAAACCAGAACCAGTACTACTATGGTGTATCGCACCACGAATCGTCCCGCAGTGGTTTACGCAGCTACGATCCTGAAAGCAGCTGGAACCCGTACCTTGAACTCAGCGCCAACTATAATTTCTTAGGCGACTGGAGCGTGTACGGTACTGCGCGTTACACCCGTTTGTCTGATGAAGTGACAGACAGCCCGATGGTAGACAAATCCTGGACGGCTCTGATCTCAACGGGTATCACCTATAAGTTCTGATGCATTTCCAATGCTGAACATGAGCCCGTGTTATGGACTGAACCCATTATGCGGGCTTTTTTGCCTGACGGGAATGAATGTTGATCTTAAGCATGAGAATTCACGATTTTTGCTGATTCTGCCTTATGCGATGCTGCAACGAATAATTAACGTGTTTTACCTGGTGTAGTTACCAAAAAGGAACGGATGATTTAATTAATCAGATATCGATTTGCTTACAGAATAAGAAATACAGGTATCCCATCACCAATCATCGTTAGCGGCTAACAAAAGTCACTACGGCAATATACTGAAAATGCACTGTTTTGTTATGACTCCTGGACCTCAATCAACCTTGCAAGGCGTATTGCAAATATCTGACAACTATTTTCATCGTCTAATTTAACCATGAAAGCCATCTTTCATGTGAAAAGTAAAAAACAAAACGGTTAATTTTTATTTTGCATTCTTTAGGTAATTATCTGAAAAAATTTAAATTGACATTAAATATTCTATTGCAGATATTACTCAAACTTAAAAAGTAGTGAGAGTAATTCTTCCTTGCAGAAATATCATCTGCGATGAAGGTTTTTGAGTATAAACCTGGTATAGATAATGAAAAAGTTAATCATGATAGTTGTGATGGGCGGGGTTCTGGCGGGTTGTTCTACCGAGGCTTCTCGCATGAATGACTGTGAGAACAAGGGCGTCAGTCGGGACGCATGCTACGTTGCTGAGCAGAATCGTCAGGCTACAATCAATGCTGCAGCGGAAAAACAGGCTATGGAAAATGCACAAAGCCTGTACAGCACAAATGACGCTAATTCCAGCCATCATCATAGTCATAATAAATATTAAGGTTTTCCTCATGAAAAAATTAATTATTATCGCTGCGCTGGTGGCATCAACTATTGCACCTGCTCATGCTATTAGCGAGGCTTACCGCCGTCAGTTACAGCATGATCATAAAACCATGGTTAGTGAAGTGAATGCTCCGGTTAACGGCAGTACGGTAAAACCCATACATGTGAAGAAACTGGGGGTTGATTTTAAACGTGGTGCCGATGGCATTGCCTACATAAATGGTAGCCCGGCAGCAAATGATGAAAATAATGCAGAGGCGCAAACCTATAGTGCAGGCTTGATTTCGGTTATTGTATATAAGAACGGAAAAATAAATGCCATGAAAGAAGGTAAATATTTAGGCCGTTTAAAATAATCTCTGCACAGCTAAAACGTTATCTGTCTAAGTCCGGGAATAAATACTGTGCCCGGGCTTTTTATTGCATCTGATTAACGACGAACCCTCCAAACGAGGATGGTGCAATTTGTGCACCATCACAGGACACATCACCCGTGTTTTGCTTTACTGTGGTGCATGTACTCAGGGGGGAACTATGACAGTAAAACAGGTGATGTTTACGGAGCAGGTTTCACTTCCTGCTATAGGGCAGGGAACATGGGGCATGGGGGAGAATCCCTGCCGTCGTCGTGATGAAGTCTCGGCGTTGCAGGCTGGCCTGGATCTGGGACTGCGTCTGATTGATACGGCTGAAATGTATGCTGATGGTGCAGCGGAAGAGATTGTTGGCGAAGCATTAGCGGGACAGCGCGATGGTGCATTTTTGGTTTCAAAAGTTTATCCGTGGAATGCCGGAGGCCAGAAAGCGATTGCTGCCTGTGAAGGCAGTCTGCGCCGGCTGAAAACCGACTATCTGGATCTCTATTTGCTGCACTGGACGGGGGACTTTACTTATGAAGAAACCGTCAGCGCCATGGAAAAACTCATCGCTCAGGGGAAAATTCGTCGGTGGGGTGTTTCGAATCTCGATTATGACGAGATGCAGGCGCTATGGCAGGTTGCAGGTGGACAACAATGCGCCACTAACCAGGTGCTATATCATTTAGCGTCGCGCGGCATTGAATATGACTTGCTGCCATGGTGTCAGCAACAGCAGATGCCGGTTATGGCCTATAGCCCGTTGGCACAGGCAGGACGGCTGCGCCGTGGTCTGCTCACTCATTCGGTGATTAGCGATATTGCACGTGCACACGATGCCAGTACCGCCCAGATCTTGCTGGCGTGGGTTATTCGTCAACCGGGCGTGATCGCGATTCCAAAAGCGGCAAGCGTAGCGCATGTCGAACAAAATGCCGCCGCGCTGAATATCACGCTCTCGGTTGATGAACTGAAGTTGTTAAATGAGGCATATCCGGCGCCAAAAGGTAAAACGGCGCTGGATATGGCCTGATTTGCCTGATGGCGCTGCGCTTATCAGGCCTACGGCTACGAGCGGTTTGTAGGCCGGATAAGGCGTTAGCCGCATCCGGCATGATGCGCAGAGTTGTCTTAGCGTTTAGCCACACGAATAGTCTGCGCGAGGCGAGATGGTTTTTCTTCGGTGGTTTTCTGCGGAGCGGTCGCGTAAGCCGTTTCTACACAAACAAACGTTTTGTAACCGTCATCCGGCATGTCGCCCATACTGACGGACAGCGCCGGGCCCGGGTTCCAGCCGACAACGTTCAGATGGTGGTGGTGCACGACATCGATATTGCGATTCAACGCATCATCATGAATCACGCTGCACGCTTCCGGATTCAGATAGACACGATCGGTACGATCCGGGAAGGTCTGGATACCATCGGCCAGCACATCTTCTTTGGCATCGTTCACTTTATCGATCAGACGGTCGCCAAGACCACTGACTTTCACTGCGGCAATATCACCCACGTTGAAGTAGGTATGCAGTGCGGAGGTGGTTTCAAACTCACCGTGGGCTTCCAGCTCGATTTCACAGGTAGCACCGACTTTAAAGCGGGCAAGCAGGGTAAAGTCGTGCGGCCATAGCTGACGCGTTTCAGCGTTGCTTTGCAGCTCAAACGTCAGAACCACGCCGTTGTCATCTTCGTTGTGTGCCTTCAGCGTCCAGGGCAGGTTACGGGCAAAACCATGCGAAGGCAGGCCCTGCTGGGCAGCTGGACCAAACCAAGGCCAGCAAATTGGTACTCCGCCCCGCAGCGCTACGCCGGTTTTAAACGGGGTATTGTTGCTTAACCACAGGACTTCCTCTTCACCGTTTGGTTTCCAGGAAAGAAGATGTGCGCCCTGCAGCGCGAAAGAAGCTTTAACCTGTGGGTGATCGACAACAAGAACCTCAAGTTCATCAAGCTGACGGCGGGAGAGGACAGGGGTAAGCTGTTCAATGACCGGGAGAGCGAAAATTTTGTTAATCATGATGCAATCCTTGGTATGTAAATATTTTGGTCATAAAAAAAGGCGACCGAAGTCGCCTTTTTGGATCAGATACTCATCTCAACTTATTTGGAGATGTGAGCAATCAGGTCCAGAACTTTGTTGGAGTAGCCGGTTTCGTTGTCGTACCAGGAAACCAGTTTCACGAAGTTGTCGTTCAGTGCGATACCTGCTTTAGCATCGAACACGGAAGTGCAAACTTCACCGTTGAAATCGGTAGATACGACGTCGTCTTCGGTGTAACCCAGAACGCCTTTCATCGGGCCTTCGGAAGCAGCTTTGATTGCTTTCTTAATTTCTTCATAAGAAGCAGCTTTTTCCAGACGAACGGTCAGGTCAACAACGGATACGTTCGGGGTCGGAACGCGGAACGCCATACCAGTCAGTTTGCCATTCAGTTCTGGCAGTACTTTACCTACAGCTTTAGCAGCACCGGTAGAGGACGGGATGATGTTCTGGGATGCACCGCGGCCGCCGCGCCAGTCTTTGTGAGACGGGCCATCAACGGTTTTCTGAGTAGCGGTGGTCGCGTGAACAGTCGTCATCAGACCTTCGATGATGCCGAAGTTGTCGTTGATAACTTTAGCCAGCGGAGCCAGGCAGTTAGTGGTGCAGGAAGCGTTAGAAACGATGTCCTGACCTTCGTATTTGTCAAAGTTAGCGCCTTTAACAAACATCGGCGTGTTGTCTTTGGAAGGACCAGTCAGAACAACTTTTTTCGCGCCAGCAGTGATGTGCTTACGAGCGGTTTCATCTGTCAGGAACAGGCCAGTAGCTTCAGCTACTACGTCAACACCAACTTCGTCCCATTTCAGGTTAGCCGGATCACGTTCAGCGGTAACACGGATTTTTTTACCGTTTACGATCAGATGACCGTCTTTCACTTCAACGGTACCGTTGAAACGGCCGTGAGTGGAGTCATATTTCAGCATGTAAGCCATGTAGTCAGCGTCTAACAGGTCGTTGATTGCAACGATCTCGATGTCAGAACGTTCTTGAGCAGCACGGAAAACAATGCGACCGATACGGCCAAAACCGTTGATACCTACTTTGATAGTCATATATTCCACCAGCTATTTGTTAGTGAATAAAAGGTTGCCTGTAAAATTACAAAAACCTTACGCAGCGTCAAGCGGAATCGTGTCAATCATTGCGACAAATCAAACTGCTGCTTAAGCTTTGCGCAACTGACTCGCCTCACTCTTCCTTTGGGCTTGAAACCACATGGGGGCGGCGGCCCGAATTTTAAAGGGCAATCAAGATAAAAACGTGATATCGATCACGATTACTGGGCTGCCATTTCGCACGGATCAAGTTTAGAACAAAAGTTCGCACTACGGTGTTAATGTTTTGTTAGAATCTGTCTCGCGATGTGAGTTTAGATAAAGCGAGATGTGAGCAAATGGCTAAGCAACCTTCCCCAGAAGAACTGAAAAAAAATTTGTCCGAAATGCAGTTTTACGTGACACAAAATCATGGGACAGAACCGCCATTTACCGGGCGTTTGCTGCACAATAAGCGTGATGGCATCTACCATTGTCTGATCTGCGATAATCCCTTGTTTCGTTCAGAGACAAAATACGATTCTGGCTGCGGCTGGCCCAGCTTTTACGAGCCGGTGAGCGAAGAGGCTATCCGTTACATAAAAGATACGTCTCACGGCATGCAGCGCATTGAAATCCGCTGTGGAAACTGTGATGCGCATCTGGGACATGTCTTTCCGGATGGGCCTCAGCCCACAGGCGAGCGTTACTGCGTTAATTCAGCGTCATTGAACTTTACAGACGGCGAAAACGGTGAGCAAACGAAAGGCTGAAGAAACGATTCAGCTAATTATTCTACGGAGAGTGGATTTAACATGAATCTTGATGAGATGATCAACAGCATGACGCCGGAAGTTTATCAGCGCTTATCGACTGCCGTTGAACTGGGAAAATGGCCGGATGGCGTCGCGCTGACCGCAGAACAAAAAGAGAACAGTTTGCAACTGGTGATGTTATGGCAGGCACGTAACAACACGAATGCACAACACATGACTATTGATACCAACGGTGAGATGGTGATGAAGAGTAAGCAGCAACTAAAAGTGGAGTTTGGCATTACGCCCGAACCGATTGCGACGTTTAAATCCTGATTAACCTGGCCCGGCAAACATTGGTGTCGGGCCCGCAGTTGCTGTTATTTCTTGTTCATCATCGCTTTAAGGTCGGCAAACGGATTGTATTTCGCCTCGCCAACGTCTTTCTGCGCATCTTCCCCCGCCACTACGGTAGAACCATACTGATCCACCTCAGTGTATTTCGAATGCTCATGATCGTGGCAGTACAGGCACAACATCTCCCAGTTGCTACCATCTTCCGGGTTATTGGAATGGTCGTGATCAATATGGTGTACGGTTAATTCGCGCAGATTTGAGTACACAAACTCGCGGGAACAACGTCCACAGACCCAGGGAAAGAGCTTAAGCGCCTTTTCCCGATAACCGACTTCCAGACGGGCGTAATTTTTAGGGATGAAAGCCATACCAGCTCATGCCTCCAGTAGAAGATGAAAAGCTGCGCCAGAGAATGGCGCAGCGCAATGGGCTAATCATAACCTATTGTGGCAAGCGTTGGGATCAGTGTTTGATACCTAACGAATCGGCCAACTGCTTCGCCAACTGGTTTTTATCATCCGCACCATACTCCCAGAACATAGCGCCTCCCAGCCCCTTGCTCTTGATGTAGTCAGCCTTAATCGCTACCGAGCGCGGGTTTTCATAGGAGAGGGCAAAGAGTGCTTTTCCATCTGCAGACTGCACCGATAGCCACGGCACTTTTGCTTCATCATCCCAGTGCTGGCTAAAGCGCTTCTGCGGATCGTTGATCAACTTCGCCACAATATCGTTGTACTTCACATAGGTATCTTTGCTCAGATCGACGCCCAATGATTTGAACAATTCAATTTGCGCAGGCTCGAAATAGGGCTGAGTGGCTGGATTTTTCTGCGCGTCAGGTTTGCTCCAGTCAATGCCAGGTTCAACGGCGCGCTTCGGAACGCGTCCATAAAAACCGATGCCCAGGTTCATCTGACTCGCTTTTAGCCCAGCGGCGAGATAGTTGTTGACGACAAAATCGGCGCTGTACTTATCCGCCGCGGCGACCGTTGGCCATTGCGTCGAACCGTACAGATTCGAGTTGAAATACTGAGTACCGTAGGCCATGTCATAGGTCATCAGATTGATGTAATCGAGCGATGGCGCAATGGCTCTCACATCCACCCAACTTTTCGGACTTTCCGCATTTGCACCCACGGCGATGGTTAGCAGTTTTTTATGACCCAACGCGGCACGCAGTTCCGTTAACAGCGCGGTGAAGTTCGCGCGGTCGGCTGGTTGGCTTTCAACCAGTCCCCATGCGCCGTTGACCGGATATTCCCAGTCGAGGTCGATGCCATCCAGGCCATATTTCGCAATTATCTCCTGAGCAGACTGAATAAACACCGCGCGCGATTCTTTCGTTGCTGCAGCGCCGGAGAATCCGCGTGCGCCCCAGCCGCCGACGGAAAGCAGAACTTTGAGGTTCGGATTCTGTTTACGTAGCTGTGGAATTTTCAGCAAATCATCCTGTACTTTCTGTGAAAGCCAAATTTGATGGAGCTTGCTGACATCTTTTAAGGCGTCATTGGCCTCGTCTTTTTCATTGTTATAGACAAGGCCAAATGAGTAGTTGAGATGGGTTATCTGACGAACATCCAGTTTATTGATATCGCCGCCAGAACCGGCAGTGACGTCGCCACCGCCATTGAAGTAGCCAACAGACATCAGCGCACTGGCGGAAACAACGCTCGCGCAGAGCAGGGGTAATGCTGCCAACAAAGGCAAAAGTTTCATCGGTGTTCCTCTTTGACATTTAAACAAGCAGACACGCCACGGAAATGGCGTGGCGAAAAAACAGCACTTGCAGGTTAACAGTTTCATAACAGGAAAAATGCGAAGGGGTTCACGCCATGCTGGCGAAGCGGCAAAGCAGTTTGGGTCGGTGTTATCGGTTGGGGCATACACCACCAAATGGGGATGCGAGTCCCTTTTTTGGCCTACAGATTTGCATGAATGCGCGAATCTGTAGGCCGGATGAGGCGTTTTAAAGTTAGCGCTGGGTTTCCAGCCAGTCATCAAGTGTATACAGCGTTGCGCCTGCCGCTGCCATGTCCATAAAGGCGTTTGCACTGTCCTGGGGTTGAATATTGACGCCACGGCAGCCGTCGGTAATAACGCTGACGGTATAACCCAAATCGAGCGCATCCAGAACGGTAAATTTGACGCAATAATCAGTTGCCAGCCCCATGATGAGGAGGTCGGTAACATGATGTTGCTGAAGCCACGCATTCAGCGTAGTAGCCTGACGGCGACCGTTATCAAAAAACGCACTGTAACTGTCGACCAGCGGATTTTCGCCCTTGGTAAAGGTTTGAGTTATCGCTCGCTGGTTCAGCAGAGGATGCAGGGCGGCCCCATCACTGTGTTGTACGCAATGATCGGGCCAGAAGGTTTGCGCCAGGCCATCGAGGTGTCCCTGGCTGTAGGTCGCGACCTGATGCTGGCTGGCAAAGCTGCCGTGATGAGCCGGGTGCCAGTCCATGCTGGCAACGACCGTGTCACCGCGTACGGCGCACCAGTCAATCAGACGGTTGGCAATATCGATTGTGCTGTCGCCTTGCGGAACGGCAAGCGCGCCACCGGCACAAAAGTCATTTTGTAAATCGACCAACAGTAAGGCTCGGGCCATGGGCATAAACTCCTTTATTCGTCCGGGGTGAGTTCGCCGCGCAGATTTTGCGTCATTGCTTCACGAATGGTCTGCGTATCCAGTCCCTGACTCAGTAAATAGTGCAATTTGGTGAGCGTGGCTTCGACCGTCATATCCGCGCCGCCAATCACGCCAGCATGCGCCAGGGCATTCCCTGTCGCATAGCCACCCATGTTGACCTTGCCAGACATGCACTGGGTCAGGTTCACCACCACGATGCCACGCGAGCTCGCATCTTTAAGTTCTTGCAGAAACTCTTTATTTTGCGGCGCATTACCCACGCCGTAGGAACGCAAAATTAGCGCTTTTACCGGCTGGCGCAGGAAGTTACGCACCACGTCAGCGGAGATGCCGGGGTAAATGGTGACCACGCCGATAGGTTGCGGGGTAATGGGGTGAACAATCAGAGCGCCGGCGCCATGTGGCGCTGGCGGTGTCCCCAGGCGACGAATGTGGATCCCCGCTTCCAGCAGCGGCGCAAGGTTTGGTGAGGCAAAGGCGTCAAAACCATCGGCGTGCGCTTTAGTGGTACGATTGCCGCGAAACAGTCGATTGTTGAAAAACAGCGTCACTTCATTAATCGGGTAATTTGCCGCCACGTACAGCGCATTGAGCAGGTTGATTTGCCCGTCTGAGCGTAACTCGGCTAGCGGTATTTGTGACCCTGTCACAATTACGGGTTTGCCCAGATTTTCCAGCATAAAAGAGAGCGCCGAAGCCGTAAATGCCATGGTGTCGGTGCCGTGCAGAATAACAAAACCATCGTAATCGTCGTAGTGCGCTTTAATGTCTTCCGCAATATGCTGCCAGTCTTCCGGCGTCATATCGGAGGAATCCATCAGCGGGGCGTATTCATGGATGGTGAAGTCTGGCATCTCCGGACGGTGGAATTCAGGCATCAATGCCAGCTGGCGCTGCAGGTGACCGGAAACGGGAATATAACCCTGTTCTGAGCGCTGCATACCAATGGTACCGCCGGTATAGGCAACGTAAATTGATTTTTTCTGCATGACTTTTCTTCTGTCTCAAAGAAAACCCCTCTTCATCCCGAAGAGGGGTCAATAGTTAGCGAACGTTGGCGCAGGTCAGGCAAAACGCATAGCGGTTTTGCGGATCGTTGAATGCGGCCAGCTTATCGCTTTCGGCTTTTACTGCACTGGCCGCAGAGGCCAGCGGTGGTGGGAGCATGGCCTGAATGGCTTCTGGCAGCATGGCGCGAACGGAGCCTGACATGCTGTCCATGACCATATCTACGAAGGTGGGTTCGTCCTGATAATACTCAATGTGCCATTGTTTCAGTTTTGCCAGTTCTGCAGCTTTCGCGACGGCATCATCGAAATCACCGAGGCTGTCTACCAGACCGTTGGCCTTCGCATCCTGCCCGGTCCAGACGTGGCCCTGCGCGATTTTGTCAATCTGCTCCGGTGTCGTCTTACGTGCATCCGCAACCAGCGTGATAAAGCGCTTGTAGCCGTTCTCAATGCTCAGTTGCATCATCTGCTGCACTTCCGGCGGTAACGCTTTGGTGATCGAGATATCCGCCAGTGGGGAGGTTGCTACGCCGTCAGTATGTACGCCGATAGAGTCCAGGCTGTTTTCAACGGTATTGATCACACCAAAGATGCCGATTGAACCGGTCAACGTGCTGGGGTTTGCCACAATGTAGCTGGCAGGCGTAGAGATCCAGTAACCCCCGGACGCCGCCATGCCGCCCATGGAGACAACAACCGGTTTACCCGCCGCTTTTGCCGCAGCCAGCTCAGAACGGATCACTTCCGAGGCGCTGACGCTGCCGCCTGGGCTATTCACGCGCAGGACAATGGCTTTCACTTTCGGATCAAGACGCGCTTCGCGGATTTGTGCGGCAGTGGTGTCGCCGCCCACATTCCCAGGGGTTTCTTCACCGTCCATAATCGCGCCATTGGCGAAGATAACGCCAATGCTGTCGCCGGTGTCAGCCGGGGTTTTCAGCGTGTAATCGTAGTAGCTGACAGAGCGGTAGTTTTTATCCGCTTTGCTCCAGCCAAACTGTTTGGTCAGCATTTTTTCAACTTCAGCGCTGGAGGCGAGTGCATCCACCAGTTTGTTGTCGAGGGCATATTTCGCGGTATCACCATCGACTTTCGTCAAACCGTCCAGCATGGCCTGCGCGCCTGGGAACACCTGTTGCGCAGGAATTTGGCGGTTGGCGGCGACCGTGTCGAGATAGTTCTGCCACAGTTCGCCGATCCAGCGGCTGTCGGCTTCACGCGCGGCAGGAGACATATCATCGCGGATAAATGGCTCTACGGCAGACTTATAGGTACCGACGCGGAACACGTGCGTGGAAACTTTCAGCTTGTCGAGCAGGGATTTGTAGTACAGGCCGTTGGTGGCAAAGCCGTGCAGATCAACGGAACCTTGCGGAGAGAGGTAAATTTTGTTGGCAAAACTGGCGAGATAATACTGCCCCTGGCTGAAGTTATCGCCCACGGCAAAGACCGGTTTACCGCTGTCGCGGAACTCGCGTAGCGCTTTGCCGATATACTGCATGGACGGCTGATCGGCTCCGGCAAAGTTTTTCAGATCCATCACGATGCCCGTGATGTTGCGGTCATCTTTCGCCTGGCGAATGGTATTCACGATATCAAACAGGGAGTTTTCCTGCAGACGATCGGAACTGGCGCCAAACAGCTGACGACCAATCACGCTTAAGCGACTGGTGCTCGAGGGCTTATCAACAATCACGCCTGAGATATCCAGCAGCAGTGCGCCTCGCTCAGCATGTTCACTGGTGTTGCTGCTACTGACCTGCATCCAGATGCCCACGCCAACCAGTACCAAAAAGATGAAGAACAGGTTAAGCACAAATTCACGGACAAAATTGAGTAATCGCCATGTCCATTTAAAAAATCCGGCAATAAATCGCCACAGGGTTCGCATGTATTCTCCCTACCGATTAACAACACGCCACCCGAAATTCCGGAGAAAGGCGTTAAGATGAGGCTATCGTAATGACCCGACAGGCACTTGTCAGCAGGAATCGCCGCCTGTGCTGTAACAAAATCCGCTCACGTGTTAATTTTGTGAACAAATTTCATTGTTGGAGTTAAGCAAATGGATGCACTCGAATTACTTATCACCCGTCGCAGCGCCTCTCGTCTTGTCGAGCCGGCCCCGGCCGGAGAGCAACTGCAAAATATTCTGCGCGCCGGTATGCGTGCGCCAGACCACAAATCGCTACAACCGTGGCAATTTTTTGTGATTGAAGGTGAAGGGCGCGAACGTTTTAGCGCCGTACTTGAGAAAGGCGCGATTGCCGCAGGTAGCGATGAAAAAGCTCAGGAAAAAGCGCGCAGCGCACCGTTTCGCGCGCCGTTGATTATTACCGTGGTGGCGAAATGTGAAGAAAGCGACAAGGTCCCGATGTGGGAACAAGAAATGTCTGCCGGTTGTGCCGTAATGGCCATGCAGATGGCGGCAGTTGCTCAGGGCTTTGGCGGTATCTGGCGCAGCGGCGCATTAACCGAAAGTACGGTCGTACGCGACGCGTTTGACTGTCGCCCACAGGATAAAATCGTCGGATTTCTCTATCTGGGCACACCGCAGCTCAAAGCCTCCACGACGATTAACCTTGCCGATCCGAGCGCATTCGTCCGTTATTTCTGATAACAACGGCAAAACTGTCTGGATTATGAGCAAAGAGACCCGAATTCAGACAGTCACTCTTACCACATCATGGAATGAGCGCTACCATATCCGCATTGCAATGACAGGAGATGTCCATGAGCGAGCAAGCTATTCGTTTAACGCAATACAGCCACGGAGCCGGTTGCGGTTGTAAAATTTCCCCCAAAGTACTGGAAACCATCCTGCACAGTGAGCAGGCGAAGTTTGTTGATCCGAACTTACTGGTGGGTAATGAAACCCGCGATGACGCGGCGGTATACGATCTGGGGAACGGCACCAGCGTAATCAGCACCACCGATTTCTTTATGCCGATTGTCGATAATCCGTTTGATTTTGGGCGTATTGCCGCCACTAACGCCATCAGCGATATTTTCGCCATGGGCGGCAAACCGATTATGGCAATTGCTATTCTTGGCTGGCCGCTTGATAAGCTGGCGCCGGAAATCGCCCGCGAAGTCACCGAAGGTGGGCGCTTTGCCTGTCGTCAGGCGGGTATCGCGCTGGCGGGTGGTCACTCTATTGATGCCCCTGAGCCTATCTTTGGTCTTGCGGTAACCGGCGTCGTGCCGACCGAACGTGTGAAGAAAAACAGTACCGCCGAGGCGGGATGCAAACTGTTCCTGACCAAGCCGCTGGGGATTGGCGTTCTGACGACAGCAGAGAAAAAATCGCTGCTGAAGGACGAACACAAAGGACTGGCGACGGAAGTGATGTGCCAGATGAACATTGCCGGCGCGGCATTCGCCGATATCGACGGCGTGAAAGCCATGACCGACGTTACCGGTTTTGGTCTGCTGGGGCATCTGAGTGAGATGTGTCAGGGTGCCGGCATTCAGGCGCAGATCGTCTACCAGGATATTCCTAAGCTTCCCGGTGTTGAAGAGTACATTGCACAGGGCGCAGTGCCGGGTGGCACCCAGCGTAACTTTGCCAGCTACGGACACCTGATGGGTGAAATGCCGCAGTCGGTACGCGATCTGCTCTGCGATCCGCAAACCTCCGGCGGTCTGCTGCTGGCGGTAACGCCGGAAGCTGAGGCTGAAGTGAAAGCGGCTGCGGCGCAGTTTGGCATCGAGCTCACCGCGATTGGTGAGTTAGTGGAAGCTCGTGGCGGTCGCGCCATGGTTGAGATCCGTTAACTCGATGCGGTTGTTTATTGCCGAAAAACCGAGTCTGGCGCGCGCTATTGCCGATGTGCTGCCGAAGCCGCATCGCAAAGGTGACGGCTTTATTGAATGCGGAAACGGACAAGTGGTGACCTGGTGTATTGGTCACTTGCTTGAGCAGGCGCAGCCAGACGCCTACGACAGTCGTTATGCTCGCTGGAGTCTGGTCGATCTGCCGATTGTCCCGGAAAAGTGGCAACTGCAGCCGCGTCCCTCGGTGACCAAACAGCTCAACGTCATTAAGCGCTTTTTGCATGAGGCCAGTGAAGTCATTCACGCCGGTGACCCCGATCGTGAGGGGCAACTGCTGGTGGATGAAGTGCTGGATTACCTGCAACTGGCGCCTGAAAAGCGTCAGCAGGTGCAACGTTGCCTGATTAACGACCTCAACCCGCAGGCCGTGGAGCGGGCTATTGAGCGTCTGCGCGCCAACAGTGAATTTATTCCGCTGTGCGTCTCGGCGCTGGCGCGGGCGCGTGCCGACTGGCTGTACGGCATCAATATGACGCGCGCTTACACCATTCTTGGGCGTAATGCGGGCTATCAGGGCGTACTTTCGGTCGGGCGTGTACAGACGCCAGTGCTCGGCCTGGTGGTGCGTCGCGATGAAGAGATTGAAAACTTTGTCGCCAAAGACTTCTTTGAGGTAAAGGCGCATATCGTGACGCCAACTGATGAGCGTTTTACCGCTATCTGGCAGCCGAGCGAAGCGTGTGAGCCGTACCAGGATGAAGAAGGGCGCTTGCTGAATCGTACGCTGGCTGAACACGTGGTAAACCGCATTAACGGTCAGCCGGCGATAGTCACCAGCTATAACGATAAACGGGAATCAGAATCCGCGCCGCTGCCGTTTTCGCTATCGGCGTTGCAGATTGAAGCGGCGAAACGCTTTGGCTTAAGCGCACAAAACGTTCTGGATATCTGCCAGAAGCTGTATGAAACCCACAAATTGATTACCTATCCGCGTTCGGATAGCCGTTATCTCCCGGAAGAACACTTTGCCGGACGTCACGCGGTGTTGAACGCGATTAGCGTCCATGCGCCGGATCTGCTCCCGCAACCGGCGGTCAATCCCGATACGCGAAACCGCTGTTGGGACGATAAAAAAGTGGATGCGCACCATGCCATCATTCCTACCGCGCGCAGTTCATCCATCAACCTGAATGATAACGAAGCGAAAATCTACAACCTGATTGCCCGTCAGTATCTGATGCAATTTTGCGCGGATGCGATATTCAGGAAGTGCGTTATTGAGCTGGACATCGCCAAAGGCAAGTTTGTCGCCAAAGCGCGTTTTCTGGCGGAAGCCGGATGGCGCACGCTGCTTGGCAACAAAGAGCGTGACGAAGATAACGACGGGACGCCGTTGCCGGTGGTGGCAAAAGATGACGAGCTGCTGTGCGAAAAAGGCGAAGTGGTTGAACGTCAGACCCAACCGCCACGACACTTTACCGATGCCACGCTGCTGTCAGCAATGACCGGGATTGCGCGTTTTGTGCAAGATAAAGATCTGAAAAAGATCCTGCGCGCAACGGATGGCCTGGGAACGGAAGCGACGCGCGCCGGGATTATCGAGCTGCTGTTTAAACGCGGATTTCTGGTGAAAAAAGGGCGTTATATCCATTCCACCGATGCCGGAAAAGCGCTGTTTCACTCACTGCCTGAAATGGCGACGCGTCCGGATATGACCGCGCACTGGGAATCTATCCTGACCCAAATCAGTGAAAAGCAGTGTCGTTATCAGGATTTCATGCAGCCGCTGGTGGGAACGCTATATCAGCTTATCGATCAGGCGCGCAGCACGCCGGTACGACGCTTCCGTGGCATTGCCGCTCCGGGCGGTAGTAGTGGTGAGAAGAAAAAGGGCGCGCCGCGTAAACGTACGGCGAAAAAAAGCCCGCCATCCGAAGAGGCAGGCGTGTAGTTTGTAGGCCTGATAAGCGTAGCGCCATCAGGCTTTGCCGGATAAGGCACGTGTGCCGCATCCGGCGTACGGGATGAATTAAATTACACCCTGGCCCAGCATCGCGTCGGCAACTTTCACAAAGCCCGCGATGTTGGCGCCGCGCACATAGTTGGTTTGTTTGCTTTCACCGCCGTACTCGACGCAGGCATGGTGAATATCCAGCATGATGTGGTGCAGACGCGCATCCACTTTCTCCGCTTTCCAGCCCAGACGCGCGGCATTCTGCGCCATTTCCAGACCTGATGTGGCGACACCACCCGCGTTAGCGGCTTTGCCTGGCGCAAAAAGTACGCCCGCTTCGAGGAACAGGTCGGTGGCTTCGATGGTCGTTGGCATGTTCGCGCCTTCAGCCACGGCCTTGACGCCGTTGGCGATAAGCATTTGCGCGGCTTCCACATCGAGTTCGTTCTGCGTGGCACACGGCAGGGCGATATCAACCGGAACAGACCAGGGTTGTTTACCTTCCAGATAAGTCAGACCAAACTCACGGGCGTAATCCGCCACGCGACCGTCGCGGCTGTCTTTAATCGCGCACAGACGCGCCAGTTTTTCTTTGGTAAATCCACTTTCATCAACCACGGTACCGCTGGAATCGGAGGCGGTAACCACCCGCGCACCAAACTCCATTGCCTTCTCAATCGCGAATTGTGCAACGTTACCGGAGCCAGAAACCGCTACGCGCATGCCCTCAAAGCCCAGACCATGGCGTTTGAGCATCGCTTCGGTGAAATACACCAGACCGTAGCCGGTTGCTTCCGGGCGAATCAGGCTGCCACCGAAAGAAAGGCCTTTTCCGGTGAAGACGCAGGCGCTGTTATTGGAGAGTTTTTTCATCATCCCGGCCATAAAGCCGACCTCACGACCGCCCACGCCGATATCACCCGCAGGAACGTCGGTATCGGGCCCTAAATGGCGGAACAGTTCCGTCATCAGCGCCTGACAAAAACGCATGATTTCGCCTTCGCTTTTCCCTTTCGGATCAAAGTCGCTGCCGCCTTTACCACCGCCCATAGGCAGCGTGGTGAGTGCGTTTTTAAAGGTCTGCTCGAAGCCGAGGAACTTCAGGATCGACAGGTTCACGGAAGGGTGGAAACGCATGCCGCCTTTGTACGGGCCAATCGCGGAGCTGAACTGTACGCGCCACGCACGGTTAACCTGTACCTGATTGCGATCGTCGAGCCAGACCACGCGGAACTGGATCACGCGCTCGGGTTCAACCAGACGCTCCAGCAAGGACATTTGACGATAGCGCGGGTTTTGCTCAAGAAACGGCCACAGTGTCGTCATTACCTCACGAACGGCTTGCGCGAACTCGGTCTGATTCGGGTCGCGCTTTTGTACATGGTTGAGAAACGACTCCAGAGAACATGTCTGATCCATAGATATAAGAACCTCTTATGTATTGATATGGTTATATTTTTGATATTTGTGTTAAGTGTTTTGCAGTTTTTGACTATACCATCAGCAGTGTGACGAGACGCAAGAAAAAATTAATCCCGCTAAGTAAATTAATATCGCGGCGTTGCTCATAACCAAAAACGATGATGGAGGAACTAAAGTTTCTGCCGGTTTATACCGTTATACTGAGCATAGATGTCAGTTAAAAAGGAAAGAATATGCGCCGTTTAATCATGGCAGGTGCGTTGGTGATGTTATCCAACGGGGTACTGGCAAATCAGCTTTATCGTCCGGATGTGCAAGTGAATGTGCCGCCGGAAGTGTTCAGCTCCAGCGGTCAGCGGGCGCAACCCTGTAGTCAGTGCTGCATTTATCAGGATCAAAACTATTCAGAAGGAGCGGTGGTGAAAGCCGATGGCGTGCTGCTACAGTGCCAGCGCGATGAGAAAACGATCAGCACAAATCCGCTGGTCTGGCGTCGCGTAAAAGAATAAACGCTTCCAGTAGTGGGATATCGGCAGGCGCCAGCGGATAACGCAGCGCCTCTTCGGGTGAGCACCAGACCAAATCCTGATGCTCATGGGCGTAAAGACAGCGCTGATAAGCCGGCACGTGCCAGGCATGCAGATGTATTAATCGGCCTGACACTTCACGTTGATGACTGGCGATATAATTCCCAACGATAGCCTCGATACCCAATTCCTCACGTAATTCACGGACCAGCGCCTGTGGTTGGTTCTCTCCAGGTTCAACCTTACCACCAGCAAATTCCCACATGCCTGATTGATCCGCATGCTGCGGACGTTGAGCCAGCAAAATTTTGCCATCACGTTCAATAATAGCGGCGACCACGTCGAGGGTTTTCATTATATTCATCAAGATCTAACGACAGAAAATGACATACTATCGTTATCTTTGTTTTATCTAAAGTATTCAGGAGCAACCGTTGAACGATCCTCAGTCGTGGGTAAAACCGTTAACGCGTATCCCTTCCAGTTTAAAACCGCTTGTTGCTACGCAGAAAAAGCATTATGGCGATGTGCTGCATCCCACGCGCTGGTGGGGTCGGATGCCATTTCTGTTCTGGCTGGTAGCGCTGTTTGTTGGCTTCCTGGAGCGTAAAAGGGCGCGTTTAACGCCGGTGATGCGTGCTTTGTTGATGACCCGCGTTTCTCAGGTGTGCCATTGCGCCTTTTGCGTGGATGCCAATAGCTTACGTCTGGCTGAACGCTGTGGCGCACTGGATAAAGTATTGCAGGTTGCCGCCTGGCAAGAATCGACGCTGTTCAGTGAGGAAGAACGTGTGGCACTGGCTTATGCGGATGCCGTTACCGCCACGCCGCCTCGGGTTGATGAGGCATTAAAGGCGCAAATGAAGCTGCATTTTACCGAGGACGCCATTACTGAAATGACCGCGTTGATTGCGTTTCAAAATCTCTCGGCGCGTTTTAATGCCGCTCTCGATATTCCTTCCCAGGGGTTGTGCGACAGCTTTAAAGGACGCCCGCATGCTTGATCGTCATCTTCATCCGCGCTTAAAACCGCTTTTGCATCGCTGCGTGGGCATTATTGATAAGCCTGCGATTACCCCGGACGGGCTTACGCTGGTCGGTTTTGCCATTGGCGTGTTGGCCTTGCCATTTCTGGCGTTAGGCTGGTATCTGGCGGCGCTGGCGGCCATTGTGATTAATCGACTGTTTGATGGACTGGACGGTGCGCTGGCGCGGCGCAGGGGGCTTACTGATGCCGGCGGGTTTCTCGATATCTCGCTCGACTTTCTTTTTTACGCCTTAGTACCGTTTGGTTTTATTCTGGCCGCACCGGAGCTGAATGCGCTGGCCGGGAGCTGGCTGTTGTTTGCCTTTATCGGAACGGGGAGCAGTTTTCTCGCCTTTGCCGCGCTGGCGGCGAAACATCAAATTGATAACCCGGGCTACGCGCATAAATCGTTTTATTATCTGGGGGGGCTGACCGAAGGTACCGAGACGATTTTGTTGTTTGTGTTGGGGTGTCTGTTTCCGGAATATTTTGCCGTGATGGCGTGGGTCTTTGGCGCGCTGTGCTGGATGACGACATTTAACCGGATCTGGAGCGGATACCTGACACTGAAAGCGGTTCAGCGTCAGGCGTAGCGTATTGCGTTGCCGGATTGCGCTTATCCGGCAATAATGACAGCCTTACTTACTGGATTCTGGACCCCGTTCACCGCTGGCGACCGGGTTTTTTGGATTGCTGCTCCACTCATACCAGCCGCCGTCGTAGACGGAGACGTTTTCCCAGCCCATTGCGCGGGCGTACATAAAGGTTTCTGAGGCGCGCCAGCCGGTACCGCAATAGAAAGAGACCTGCTGATTCGGCAGAATGTTCCATTGCTTCCACATGGCGGCGATGTCATCCGCGCTGCGCATCGTGCCATCCGGATTATGGAAATCTTCCATGTGGGTGGAGTCACTTCCTGCATGGCCCCAACGAGCGCCAGCGATTTCACCTTTTGGCTTAATGTAGCTATAGCCGCTGGTGGTACCGACAAATTCCGGCCATGAACGAATGCTCACTAAAGACGCATCCTGGCGATGCAGCAGGCCGCGAGCCTGTTCCATATCCAGCATCAGTTGCGGCTGGGCAGGAATGGTCACGCCGAAATCAGGTTCTGGTTTCACCGATGGCGCAGTGCCGCGTTCAACCGGTAAACCTGCGTCGGACCAGGTTTGCCAGCCACCGTCGAGCAGGCGAACATCTTTTACGCCTGCATACAACATAATTTGCGCCACGCGCGCGGCGGCATAGACATCGCGGCCATATAAAATCACCGTGGTGTCATGGCGGATGCCATGTTTCGCCAGCATCGCTTTGAGCTGCGCATCGGACACTTTGTTCCACAGCGGTTCGCTTTCCACTTCGTTGGTATCAATGTAGCCCGCACCTGGGATGTGGCTCAGCAGATACAACTTCGGCGCGCCCCAGGCGGCCTCAATCACTTTCCAGTCACCCGCCGGCTTAGCGGTTACGTTTTTACCCTGCTGCAGGTCGTGTAGCCACTGCGGGTACACCAGCTGTTCGAAGTGCGGCAGACTTTGCAGGCGGGCAGGGTTCTGTAGCGCATCGCTAAGGGTCGAAATATGGTTAAAACCCACTTTTTGCAGGCGGGCTTTGACGGCTTTCACATCGCTGTCGTTGCCATACAGTGCCACTGGCGCATCGGTTTTTAACTGATGTGCCTGAACCCAGGCGGTAAGTTGTTCATCGTTCATCTTGTCGAGCCAGGCGGCAGACAGATTTAGTGCGGAGGGCTCGTGCCCGGAAGGGCCATTGAGCGACTGAGGCCAGCCGTTATAAAAAGCGCTCTGACGGGTATCGATTGCCGCACCTTGCTTTTGCTGTAACTGGTCGAGGGTGAGCGTCTGTGCTGTTTCAGCAGCCCAGGAAGAAGCGCAAGCGAGCCCTAAAGCCAGTGCCAGCGCGGTCATTTGAGAAACACGTTTCATCGAATAGCCCGACGTTGAAAAAAAGAGGACGACATTTTGTGCCGCCAGTTAAGTAAAATCCTTGCGTTAACGCAGCATAACGCCACATTCACGCCCAGGAATTCATTTGTACTACCCGGCCTGCCGGGGGGACGTCTTGCGTATCGTGGGTGACTTGCACCACAGGGATCCCCAACTTCCGCACTTCGGTGAAAACCCACTGGCGGAAGGTATCCCGCAGTGACGCATCCAGGCGACTGAAGGGTTCATCCAGCAGCAAAGCCTGCGGTTGTGCCAGCAAGGCGCGAAGCAGGGCGATGCGTGAGCGTTGCCCCCCGGACAGCGATGCCGGGTCGCGATGATAAAAGCCCGACAGGTCCGCGCGCTCAAGGGCATGTTCCACTTCATCGCGTCTCGCCGTGCCTTTCAGGTCAGCGGGAAGCGCCAGCGATAAATTTTGCCCAACACTGAAATGATCAAACAGCAGGGCATCCTGGAACAGAATACCAATCTGGCGCTGCGCGGTAGGTAATGTGTCAATGCGCCGTTCGTTGAGCCATAGTTGACCGGATGCACGAAATTGAGCGGAGAGCGCACCAATCATCCACGAAAAGAGTGAAGACTTGCCGCTTCCCGAAGGCCCCATAATAGTGACAATGTCACCTTTATTGACCTGAAGGTTGACGCCCGTCAGCAGGGGAGTTGAACCCTGGTACAGGGAAACATCTTGCACTATGAGCATTAGCGGAGTCCTTGTCGAAAGCGGCCAATCCAGGCGGAAAGCGAGGCTGCGAGTGCGAAAACAACCAACGGTAACAGCAATTGCCATAGCGCCTGTGCCGCCAGAATAGCGGTGCTGCCACCGCTGCTTAATGCTACGGCTTCGGTCGTGAGTGTGGGATAACGACCTGCGCCTAACCATAATGTTGGCATGTACTGGGCAATACTGACCGAAAATCCTACCGCGAAGGCAATCAGTGCCGGGCGCAGAATCAATGGGCATTTTATCTGCCAGAAGATACGGGTTTGTGTCCAACCCAGCGTTTGCGCAATCACAATAAGGCGCGAGTCAATACGCTGCCAGGCAGGTTTAAGCACAAACAGCATCCACGGTGTTACCCACAATAAATGCCCCCAGACCACCGTGATGAACAGGCCATCCTGTTCAGCCTTTAGCGCTAGTGTATATTGCCCGGTGACCAGCGGTAACGCAGGTAAAATAATGGGCAACCAGACCCAACGATGTCCGGTTTGCGGCCCCCATTCCAGCCATATCAATAGTGTGACCAGTGCAAGTGTACTGGCCAGAACCCCCATTTGCAGGCTGTTGAACAGCGCATCTCTGTTCAGCGATGAGTATTCCGCCATCAGGAGCAGAACAACTGCGCACACAACGCCGCTGATGGGCAGAAGTTGTATCAGCGATCGTCCGGCTGTACAGGATGAGAGCTGCAGGCGTACACCACTGATTGTCGGAATTGTGCGTCGCCAGCCGCGCCAGAGCAGATAGCCCACCAGCGCAAAAATGACCAGTAACAGCACCAGCAGCAAACTGGCGAGCGCGCCTTTTGTCTGCTGGTCGGCGTCGCCCTGGCTTAACCATTGCCAGCTCAACACAGCAAGTGTTGGCGGGTTGCCGGGGCCAAGGACGATCGCGACATCCACGACGGAGAGCGACCACGCGACAATCGCCAGCATAACTTTCCCTAGCGCTGGCGCGATAGAGGGCAGTACCAACCAGTTCAGACACTGCAACCGGCTGTAACCCAGAGAGTCCAGCACGATGACCTGTTGCGACAACTGCTTTTCACTCAATAAAGCGGAAAGGATCCAGAGCAAAAAAGCGCTTTCTTTCACCGCCAATGTGATGCCCAGACCTACACCGTAGTGGTCCAACAGTGGGCTGAGAAACGGCAATATACGGTAGAGCATGCCGCCCTCGGCGAAAAGTAACAGTGTGCTGGTGGCAAAAGCAACGTGCGGAACCGCCAGTAGCCAGGGGAGGCGAGTACAAAGCCGTGCCCATCTGGCGCCGGGCCAGAATGCAAGGACGGTCAGCAGGGCGATACTGAGCGCGCCAGTGGCTGCCAGCGTGACAGAAACCAACGTCGCCAGTAACGCTTGCAGAAGTTGGGGATCGGCAAACAGCGCCAGCCAGTGTGCAATAGAAAGCGCGGGTACAATTAGCGTAAAAGCCGCAGGGACCAGCGGCAAATAGATTGCCGCCATTAAGGCCCAGAGCAGCAGAATTAATGCGTACCGTAACGGCGTAGCCATTCTTGTTCCAGTGCATTTACCCAGGCTGCGTGTGGCTCAGGCAGTACAGCGGGGAGTCCCTTCGGGATACGAGCCAGTAGCGCTTCCCGCTGTTCGACAGGTAATTTTTGTGGATCAAGCACCGAAGGATCTCCCCAGACGCTCGGGTCAGCTTTGCGCAGTTGCGCTTCAGGTGAGAGCAGGAAGTTTGCCACGATTTTCGCCCCGGCACTGGCACGCGCATTAGCGGGAAGGGTGACAAAATGCACATTGCCCAGCATGCCCTGAGAGAAGCCAAAACTATAGCTATTTTTTGGTAACTCGCCGCGGGCGATTTTTTGCTGTGCATGCGCGGGGTTAAAGGTTAACGATATCCGCAGCGTGCCGCTATTCAGCAGGGCGTCCATCCGGGCAGGCGTAGGGGGAAAGTCTTTCCCTTCGCGCCACAGTACGGGATGTAATGCATCAAGATACTGCCACAATGGGGCAGTCACCTCGGCGAACGTGGCTGTATCGGGAGCGTTTTTCAGTGCTTGTGGTTTAGCGGTGAGCGTAATCAGCAACTGTTCGAGAAAAGCGGTACCGGTAAAGTCGGGTGGGCGTGGATAGGTTACCGTGCCGGGATGCGCTCGCGCAAATTCCAGCAGTGCCTGCGCAGAGCGAGGGGGGGGTTCAGTGATATCCCGATTGGCGATAAAGGTTAACTGCGCGCCACCCCACGGAGATTCGGCGCCCTCTGTTGGAATGGCGAAGTCTTCAGTCACCGGTTGTTGGGTATCCACGTAGCGCCAGTTGGGCAAGATTTGCGCCCACTGCGTTTGCAGCAGGCCAGCGTCTTTCAGCGTGCGAAAATTCTCGCCATTGACCCACAGGAGATCAACCGAACCGCCAGCTTTACGCCCTGATGCCGCTTCGGTCTGGATGCGTTTTACCGCGTCGGCGGCATCCGCCAGACGGACAATTTTCAGGTTAATGGCGTAGTGTGTTTTCATCTCGGCGCTAACCCAGTCGAGATACTGATTAACGGCGTTATCGCCTCCCCAGGCGTTAAACCACACCGTCTGACCCCGGGCATCGTTTTTGATTTGCTGCCAGTTATCGCTCTGCGCAAAGGCCGCCAGCGGAGAGAGCAGCAAACCCAGGCACAATAAACAGTAACGCATAGTATCTCCAGTCGTTTATGGAGGCTTCAGGAATGCTTCCTGTGCCGCTCAAGATAAAGGCCTCTTGCCACTGAAATCACTACACTCAGGGCAAACAGAATAAACAACCCGGTCACGAACCAATATGTGCCGCCGGTCAGCAGGCTACCCGCCCATGAGTAAACGATAGTGGCAGGCAACTGGCCAATACCGGTGGCGATGAAAAAATGACGAAAGCGGATGGACGTCAGGCCGGCGGCGTAACTGACCGGATCGAATGGAACGAAAGGTAACAGGCGGCAGACCAGAATGGTGTGCTTGCCATAGCGCTCGAAAAAAGCGTCCATATTTTTCAGCACCGTTTTACCGGTTAATCTTTCCACCGCGCCGCGACCCAAAACGCGGGCAATAAAAAAGCAGAGTGCTGCACCCGCCATCGCACTGGTCCAGGAGAGAACTCCTCCCCAGAATGCGCCGAACAATGAGGCATTCGCAAAGGTGATCAGGAAGGCGGGAAGCGGGGCGATGATCGCCTGTAAGATCATCAGGAAGAATGATACGACCGCGGCCTGAGGCCCCCAGGAACGAATGAAATTTTCAAGAGCATGCTGATCAAGCGTGGTAAACGCAGCCAGGCTCTGCGTGAGAAAGTCTCTCACATCGGGCAGCCATGCCCATGCCATCAACGCGACTACCAACAGGGCAATGAACCCAGCCCGGCAACACTTTCTGAACTGCGTTTTATTCAGCGTTCTCATTTACCGGCAAGCTCTCGATCTGCAGAGGGGTCGACATGTTTATATCGGGCCCAGGCTTTTGCCGCCTGCACGAGGGCAAACAAGGCAATGCCTGCAATACTGAGTTTAACGATAAACGTCCAGGTGATGCCTTCGCTGGCGAGTTCGTGTGACATCAGCGTATAGATAAAGATACCTGGTAACGTGGTAATAGCTGAAATCAGAGTAAATGACCAGAACGGAATGGCAGTCAGTCCGTAAGCATAGTTTTGAATATTATAAGGAAACAGTGGAACGAGGCGGGTCAGGATCAGAAAGTCGATACCGCTATGGGCAATCCCTTTTTCGATCGCCTGAAATGTCGCCGTATGCCCGACGTGTTTCAGTAGTAATTCCCGCCCAAGCCAACGTGCCAGTAAAAATGACAATGCCGAGGAAACGGTTGCTGCCAGTAAAGAGATGAGCGTGCCAACCAGTGGGCCGAAAAGGATACCGCCGACAATCACCAGAATGCTGCCGGGTATCAGGCACAGCGCCGCAACGATAAATAGCAGAATATAAAGCGCGTAGCCGAACAGCCCGCTTTGGCGGATGACATCTTGCAAATGATGGAGATTGGTTATCAGGTCAGACAGACCAAAATAGTGGAAAACCCCAGCCAGGACGCAGAATAGCACTGCCACAATCAGCAGTCGGTATTCTGCCTTATGCGAACTTCTTTTGCATGGGGGCCTCCTGTAAATCCGTGGGCAATGATGCGTTTTCACCAGCGAAAAGTGCGCGCGAAGATATATTAAAATCCCGGTCGCAACAATGTATTACCGTCGCTTTATTGATTTTGCACAGAATATACTGACTCTCCAGGCGAGGCCCGGAGAGCGAAAAAAAGCAGATGATTAGACGCGGAATTTTGCCCACACTGGCGCGTGGTCGGACGGTTTTTCCATGCTACGGATCTCATAGTCGATACCCGTTTCTTCGCAGCGTTCCGCCAGCGGATTGGTTGCCAGCAGCAGATCAATACGCAGACCACGGTTATCGTCGAAGCCTTTCGAGCGGTAATCAAACCACGAGAACTGGTCGTTTTTATCAGGATGCGCGTGACGATAGGTGTCCACCAGCCCCCAACCTAACAGACGTTCCATCCACTCGCGCTCTTCTGGCAGGAAGGAGCATTTCCCGGTGCGCAGCCAGCGTTTGCGATTCTCTTCACCGATGCCGATATCCAGGTCGGTTGGGCTGATATTCATATCACCCATGATCAGCACCGGATTATCGCGTTTCAGCTCCGTCTCAAGATAGTTTTGTAAATTCTGATAGAACGCCGCTTTCGCCGGGAATTTGGTTTCATGGTCACGGCTTTCGCCCTGCGGGAAATAGCCGTTGATGACGGTGACGCTGCCCAACGGGGACGGAATTTCCGCCATGATGATACGACGCTGCGCCTCTTCGCCATCGTCAGGGAAGCCACGACGCACCGCAATCGGCGTTTCTTTCGTTAACAACGCGACGCCGTAATGACCTTTCTGGCCGTGATAAAAGACGTTATAACCGAGTTTAGCCACCTCTTCGAGAGGGAACATATCGTCGTGGACTTTTGTCTCCTGTAAGCCAATCACATCCGGTTGATGTTTTTCGACAATGGCTGCCAGTTGATGAGGACGGGCACGCAGGCCGTTGATATTAAAAGAGACAAATTTCATAGTCGCTGCCACTTTGTAAGGTGAATAGTGCAAGGATGGTAGCAGAATTTCCACGAGCTGACTGCTTCTTGTCACCTGATTCCAACAATGATTGCTAATGGTGTTAACGATGGAGCAAAAACTGCACCGTTTTGGCGCGAAGCGCGTCGCTATGGGGCAATAATTTCCGATAAATTTCGTATACGATCACAATTCCAGAATTATATTTGGCGACTGAATAAAATTGCGGTTTTTCCTCTATTTAGTCATCTGATACGCAAACATATTCACTTTATATGCGCATATAGTGAATATTGCTGTGTTGTAACTTGTTGATATTCCGTTCTCTGACCCCGTTTATGCACTTTTTTCGCTGGCTGGCACGAACCCTGCAATCTACATTTACACCGCAAACACTATATTTATTAACATATAAATAACCTTTTATTTACCGTTGAGGTCGCTATGTCTCTGTCAGTTACGCGTGATAATTTTGATGAATGGATGATGCCTGTCTATGCCCCGGCGCCTTTTATTCCGGTGCGTGGTGAAGGTTCACGTCTGTGGGATCAACAGGGTAAAGAGTATATCGATTTCGCGGGAGGCATTGCGGTAAACGCACTGGGGCATGCACATCCGGCATTGCGTGAGGCATTAAACGATCAGGCCAGCAAATTCTGGCATACCGGTAACGGTTACACCAACGAACCGGTATTGCGTCTGGCGAAGAAGCTTATCGACGCGACGTTTGCCGAGCGGGTCTTCTTCTGCAACTCCGGCGCAGAGGCCAACGAAGCCGCGCTAAAGCTGGCGCGTAAATTTGCCCACGATCGGTTTGGCAGCCAGAAAAGTGGCATTGTGGCATTTAAAAATGCTTTCCACGGTCGCACGCTGTTTACCGTCAGTGCCGGGGGGCAGCCCGCCTATTCACAGGATTTTGCACCACTACCGCCGGATATTCGCCACGCGGTGTATAACGATCTCGATTCTGCCAGTCAACTGATTGATGACACCACCTGTGCGGTCATCGTCGAGCCTGTACAGGGCGAAGGCGGTGTGGTGCCGGCAACCACCGCGTTTTTACAGGGGCTGCGTGAATTATGCGATCGTCATAATGCACTGCTGATTTTTGATGAGGTTCAGACCGGAGTTGGCCGTACTGGCGAGCTGTATGCCTATATGCATTACGGCGTTACGCCGGACCTGCTGACTACCGCAAAGGCGCTGGGCGGCGGTTTCCCTATCGGCGCACTGCTGGCGACAGAGCATTGCGCCAGTGTGATGACGGTGGGTACGCACGGCACAACGTACGGCGGAAATCCATTAGCCACTGCCGTGGCGGGAAAGCTGCTGGAAATTGTTAACACGCCGGAAGTGCTTAACGGAGTGAAGCAGCGACACGACTGGTTTGTGGAACGTATTAACGCCATTAACGAACGTTTTGGCCTGTTTAGCGAGATTCGAGGGCTGGGACTGCTGATCGGCTGCGTGCTGAATGCGGAATTTGCCGGGAAAGCGAAACTCATCTCGCAAGAAGCGGCCATCGCCGGGGTGATGGTACTGATTGCCGGTGCGAATGTGGTGCGTTTCGCGCCAGCGCTAAACGTCAGCCAGGAAGAGGTGGCAACCGGGCTGGATCGTTTTGCGCTGGCCTGCGAACGCATTAAAGCAGGAGGTTCATCATGATGGTGATCCGTCCCATTGAACACGAGGATATCACCGCGTTAATGCAGCTTGCCGGTAAGACTGGCGGTGGGTTGACGTCATTACCCGCAAATGAAGCCACGTTGGCGGCGCGTATTGATCGTTCGTTGAAAACCTGGCGAGGCGAGTTGCCTAAAAGCGAGCAGGGCTACGTTTTTGTCTTGGAAGACAGCGCCACCGGAACCGTGGCGGGGATTTGTGCTATTGAAGTGGCGGTAGGGCTTAACGATCCCTGGTATAACTACCGTGTTGGTACGCTGGTTCATGCTTCGAAAGAGTTGAATGTCTATAACGCATTGCCAACGCTGTTTCTCAGTAACGATCACACTGGAAGCAGTGAGCTTTGCACTCTGTTTCTCGATCCGGACTGGCGTAAAGAAGGTAACGGTTACTTGCTGTCGAAGTCGCGTTTTATGTTTATGGCGGCGTTTCGTGACCGTTTTAACGAAAAAGTCGTTGCAGAGATGCGGGGTGTCATTGATGAACACGGTTATTCACCATTCTGGCAAAGCCTTGGCAAGCGCTTTTTCTCAATGGAATTCAGCCGCGCAGATTTTCTCTGTGGCACCGGACAAAAAGCCTTTATTGCTGAGCTGATGCCTAAACACCCTATTTACACTCACTTCCTGTCGGAAGAGGCACAAAGCGTGATTGGCGAAGTGCATCCGCAAACAGCGCCAGCCCGAGCGGTGCTGGAGAAAGAAGGATTTCGCTACCGCAACTATATCGATATTTTCGACGGCGGGCCGACGCTGGAATGCGATATCGACCGGGTACGTGCTATCCGCAAAAGTCGACTGGTGGAAGTGGCTGAAGGTCAGCCTGCGTCGGGCGAATATCCTGCCTGCCTGGTTGCTAATGAAAATTACCAAAACTTCCGCGTCATGTTAGTGCGTGCCGACCCGAATACCCAACGACTGGTGCTGACGGCAGCGCAACTGGACGCCCTGAAATGCCACGCGGGTGACCATGTACGTTTTGTGCGTCTTTGTGCAGAGGAGAAAGCAGCATGACATTATGGATAAACGGTGACTGGGTGACCGGGCTGGGCGCACGTCGGGTGAAAACGAACCCGGTGAGCGGGGACGTGCTGTGGCAAGGCAATGATGCCGATGCGACTCAGGTCGCACTGGCATGCAAGGCGGCGCGGACAGCCTTTCCGGGCTGGGCGAAACAGGCTTTTGCCGCCCGCCTGGACATTGTCGAGAAATTCGCGACGCTGCTGGAGAGTAATAAAGCAGAACTGACGGCGATCATTGCACGGGAAACCGGCAAGCCGCGCTGGGAAGCTGCAACCGAGCTGACGGCGATGATCAATAAAATTGCCATCTCAGTGAAGGCGTATCACATCCGTACCGGGGAACAGCATAACGCGCTGCCAGATGGCGCTGCGACGTTACGTCATCGCCCACACGGTGTTCTGGCCGTGTTTGGCCCGTATAACTTCCCCGGTCATTTACCTAATGGTCATATCGTTCCGGCGCTGTTGGCTGGCAATACGCTGATTTTCAAGCCCAGCGAGCTGACGCCGTGGACCGGTGAGGCGGTTACCAAACTGTGGGAACAGGCGGGATTACCGCCGGGCGTATTGAACCTGGTACAGGGTGGGCGCGAAACAGGACAGGCATTGAGTGCGCTGGAAGATCTTGATGGCCTGCTGTTTACCGGTAGCGCAAATACGGGTTATCAGTTACATCGTCAGCTATCTGGCCAGCCGGAAAAGATCCTCGCGCTGGAGATGGGAGGGAACAACCCGCTGATTATCGAGAACCCCGAAGATATTGATGCGGCGGTACATCTGACTATTCAGTCAGCGTTTGTTACAGCCGGGCAACGGTGTACCTGTGCCCGTCGTCTGCTGGTTAAAAAAGGGGCGCAGGGCGATGCGTTTCTGGCGCGGCTGGTGGATGTCAGCCAGCGTTTGATGCCCGGCAACTGGGATGCACAACCGCAGCCGTTTATTGGCGGGCTTATTTCTGAACAGGCCGCGCAACATGTTTGTGACGCCTGGAAACGCCTTGAAGCGCAGGGAGGACGAACCCTGCTGGCACCACGCCAGGTACAAGCGGGGACTTCACTGTTGACCCCTGGCATTATTGAGCTAACCGGCGTGGCGAATGTCGCGGATGAAGAGGTCTTCGGCCCGCTGCTCGGTGTCTGGCGTTATGACAGCTTTGATGATGCGATTCGCATGGCCAACAATACCCGCTTTGGTTTGTCGTGCGGACTGGTTTCACCGGATCGCAATCAGTTTGACCAATTGCTACTGGAAGCTCGTGCGGGCATCGTCAACTGGAATAAGCCGCTAACCGGCGCGGCAAGCACTGCGCCGTTTGGTGGGATTGGTGCCTCAGGCAACCATCGCGCCAGTGCGTGGTATGCCGCAGATTATTGCGCCTGGCCGATGGCGAGCCTGGAATCTCCGACCCTGACGCTGCCGACAGCGCTTAGCCCAGGACTCGATTTTTCATGCGAGGATAAGCCATGAAAGCGCGCGAAGTAAATTTCGACGGTCTGGTGGGACTGACACACCATTATGCGGGGTTGTCATTTGGCAATGAGGCCTCAACCCGACACCGTTTTCAGGTCTCGAATCCCCGTCTGGCGGCGAAACAGGGCTTATTGAAGATGAAGGCGTTGGCCGATGCCGGATTCCCGCAGGCGGTGATCCCACCTCACGAGCGCCCCTATATTCCCGTGCTGCGCCAGTTGGGATTTAGCGGCAGTGACGAACAGGTACTGGAAAAGGTGGCACGTCAGGCACCTCACTGGCTTTCCAGTGCCAGTTCCGCTTCGCCGATGTGGGTGGCGAATGCGGCAACGGTCTGTCCTTCGGCAGATTCGCTGGACGGGAAAGTGCATCTGGCGGTAGCGAATCTGAATAACAAGTTTCACCGTTCGCTGGAGGCTCCGACCACAGAAGCGTTGCTAAGCGCGATTTTCCGTGATGAGAGCCGCTTTACGGTTCATAGTGCATTGCCACAGGTTGCGTTACTGGGTGATGAAGGCGCGGCAAACCATAACCGTCTCGGTGGTGATTATGGTGATCCCGGCGTACAGGTGTTTGTCTATGGTCGTGAAGAGGGCAACGGCGCGCATCCGAAGCATTATCCGGCGAGGCAATCACGTGAGGCCAGCGAGGCTGTTGCGCGCCTGAATCAGGTGAACCCTCATCAGATTATCTTTGCTCAACAAAACCCGGATGTTATCGATCTTGGTGTGTTTCATAACGATGTTATTGCGGTATCAAATCGTCAGGTGCTGTTTTGTCATGAATTGGCGTTTGCCAACCAGCAGGCTTTGTTACAGCAGTTGCATAGCCAGGTGGCGGGATTTACGGCGCTGGAAGTTCCCCTGGCGGAAGTGTCAGTGCAGGATGCCGTGGCAACATATCTGTTTAACAGCCAGCTACTCAGTCGTGATGACGGTTCAATGATGTTGGTCTTGCCGCAGGAATGCCGGGAGCATGCAGGGGTATGGCATTATTTAAACCGTCTGCTTGAAGATGACAACCCGATTGACGATCTACGGGTATTCGATCTGCGCGAAAGCATGTCCAACGGTGGTGGCCCGGCGTGTCTGCGCCTTCGGGTCGTGTTAACCCCACAGGAGCAACAGGCGGTGAACCCGGCGGTTCTCATGAACGATGCGCTGTTTAACACGCTGAATAACTGGGTTGATCGTTACTATCGCGATCGCCTTACCGCCGCCGATCTTGCCGACCCGCAGTTGCTGCGCGAAGGGCGTGAAGCATTGGATACGTTGACACAATTACTCAACCTCGGTTCGGTGTATCCCTTCCAGCAGGAGCGTGCACGCCATGGATAATTTCCTTGCGCTGACGCTTGCGGGGGATTCGCCAGATGCCACCCGGGGGAAAGCTCATGGTTTTGACTGGCAATGGATTGGGCATGGCATGCTGGAGCTGACGCCGGTTGTTCCGGTTGAGCGTTCGCTGGTTTTGTCTGCAGGCATTCATGGTAATGAAACCGCACCAGTAGAAATACTGGATACATTGTTGTCCGGATTGTTTAGCGGCACGCTGCCGCTGACATGGCGGCTATTGCTGATCCTGGGCAATCCGCAGGCGTTAGCTGCGGGCAAACGCTATTGTCATAGCGATCTGAACCGTATGTTTGGTGGCCGCTGGCAGCTCTTCGATGAGAGCGGTGAAACACGGCGTGCCCGCGAGCTTGAGCTGAGTCTGGAAGATTTTTACGCGCGGGCAAAGGTACCTGTTCGCTGGCATCTCGATCTCCACACGGCTATTCGCGGGTCACGTCATTTGCGTTTTGGCGTGCTACCGCAGCGTGATGTGGCATGGGATGAGGCGTTTCTTCACTGGTTGGGGGATGCGGGGCTGGAGGCTCTGGTTTTCCACCAGGCGCCAGGCGGAACGTTTACCCATTTTAGTGGAGAGCATTTTGGTGCGTTGGCCTGCACGCTGGAGCTGGGCAAGGCGCTGCCGTTTGGGCAAAACAACCTGTCACAGTTTGCTCACACTGCGCAGGCGCTGGCAATGTTGTTGACAGGCAGACCCGTAGCGGCAGTTGAAACACCGCCGCTACGCTATCGCGTGGTGGCGCAAATTACACGGCGCAGCGACGATTTCATTCTCTACATGGACAACCAGACGCTGAACTTTACCGCATTTAAAGAGGGAACCGTGCTGGCTCAGGATGGTGATGAACGTTTTATCGTCACCCATAACGTTGAATATGTTCTCTTTCCTAATCCAAATGTGGCCTGTGGTTTACGCGCGGGACTGATGCTGGAAAGGTTGTAAAAGATATATCCGCCCTTGGGTTAATCTCTAAGGGCTTATTTTTGCGTGCTGTTTGTATTTATTACGGATTATTCCTGGTAAGCTGCTTTCTTAATAACCAGAGTTCAGGTATAGTTCTTCATAATCCTTTCAAAATCATTATGTTGTAATTTTTTATTTCAACTCTCCGCAATTTATTCTTTTTTTCTTCATAATTGATGAAAGTTTGTTTTTTACACTTTCATTGTTTTACCGTTGCTCTGATTAATTGACGCTTAAGCCGGTAAAGTTAATCCCGTCAACACGACATCACATTGCATAAGCATCGCATGAATGTCGTAAGAATAACTGAAAGGAAGGATAGAAATTATGCGTAAATTGACTGCTCTGTTTGTTGCCTCTACCCTGGCGCTGGGCGCTGCAAACCTGGCTCATGCCGCTGATGCTACCACAGCAGCTCCGGCAGATGCCAAACCGATGATGCACCACAACGGTAAGTTTGCCCCGCATCATGACATGATGTTTAAAGACCTGAACCTGACCGATGCACAGAAGCAGCAGATCCGCGACATCATGAAAGGTCAGCGCGATCAGATGAAACGTCCTCCGCTGGAAGAACGTCGTGCAATGCACGATATCATCGCCAGCGATAGCTTCGATAAAGCGAAAGCTGAAGCGCAGATTGCGAAAATGGAAGAGCAGCGCAAAGCTAACATGCTGGCGCATATGGAAACGCAGAACAAAATTTACAACATTCTGACCCCGGAACAGAAAAAGCAGTTTAATGCCAATTTTGAGAAGCGTCTGACAGAACGAGCTGAACAGAAAGGTAAAATGCCACAGGCTGCCGAATAATCGGTAGGCGTCTATACTCAATCATTCACGCTGTGTCGGAGCAGATTGCCCCGGACAGCGTGAAAAAAAACTCAAGACCGCCGGCCTTGTCCACAACACGTTTAACGATGTGGGCAGGATCGGCGGTTTTTTCTTTCCTACCTATTGCACAGCGCTTCGGACACGTTATGCTCCTGAGGCCCGCGAAAATACCACCTGGATCAGCGCGTTAAACTTTTTAGCAAAACGCCATGGTCATCGCTAAGGCAAATCAACTCTGCTGCCGATAACAACGAACAGGGTGAATGATAACAATGATGATTTGGCTGCCTGATGACGGCATGTCGGCGCACAGTGCCTTTCTGGAGGGATGATGGAGTACTTTGATATCCGCAAAATGCCGGTTAATCTCTGGCGTAATGGTGCGGGAGAAACGCGTGAAATATGTTGTTTTCCGCCAGCAACGCGCGACTTTCACTGGCGGGCGAGTATTGCCTCCATTGCTGCGAACGGCGAATTTTCACTCTTCCCCGGAGTTGAGCGCGTTATTACGCTGCTCGAAGGGGGAGAAGTCACGCTGGAAGGCGCTAACACGCTACCGCATATCCTAAAACAGCATCAGCCTTTTACTTTCGCCGGCGACCGCGTGGTAAAAGCGAAGCTGACGGCAGGGCAGATGTCGATGGATTTTAATATCATGACCCGTCGGGATGTTTGCCAGGCTAAAGTTCGTGTGGCTGACCGGACGTTTACGACCTTTGGTTCGCGTGGCGGCGTGGTATTTGTTATTAGCGGAGCCTGGCAACTGGGGGATAAGTTGCTGACGGCTGACCAGGGGGCGTGCTGGCATGACGGTAAGCATACGTTGCGACTGTTGGAGCGCGAGGGGAAGTTGTTGTTTAGTGAGATTAACTGGAAGCCAGGTTTTTCGCCTGATTCGGTGCAATGACGTCGTTTGAGCCGGATAAACCATTTTGTGGTTATCCGGCACGGGTAAATCAGCGAATTACGATTTTTTCCAGAAGTCGTCAAACACCGTAATCGGTGGGCGACGTTTGTGTTCCGTCTTCACGTACCAGCCTTCAATTTTCTTCGCAACGTCGGCATCCAACGTTTTTCCTTCCAGATAATCGTCAATGTTGTCGTAGGTAACGCCTAATGCGGCTTCATCTGGCAGAGAGGGACGATCGTCTTCGAGGTCGGCGGTTGGCGCTTTCTTGTATAAATGCTCAGGGCAACCCAATGCTGCAAGAAGCTGCTTACCCTGACGCTTGTTGAGGCGGAATATTGGGTTAATGTCAGTACCGCCATCGCCATATTTGGTAAAGAATCCGGTAATGGCCTCTGCGGCGTGATCGGTACCCACGACAACACCGCTGGTCATTCCGGCGATACTGTATTGTGCCTTCATACGCTCGCGGGCTTTTTCATTGCCGCGCACAAAATCGCTCAGTTCAATACCTGCTTCACGCAATGCCTGCTCGCTGGCTAATACCGCGCCTTTGATGTTGACGGTGAGTACACGGTCAGGTTGTATGAACGCTATCGCGTCCTGACAGTCCTGTTCATCGGCCTGCACACCATAAGGCAGGCGCACGGCAATAAACTGCAAAGCATCGTTACCCGTTTCCACACGTAACTCGGAAATCGCCATTTGGCATAACTTTCCGGCCAGGGTTGAGTCCTGCCCGCCGCTAATCCCTAACACCAGTGATTTAAGGAAAGGGTAGGTTTTGAGGTACGATTTCAGAAAATCCACGCTGCGGCGAATTTCCTCTTCTGCATTAATATGTGGCTTGGCGCCAAGTGCCCGGATTATCTCTTGCTGCAGAGTCATTTAACCCCCTGTGAAAAATGAAATGATCAAAAATAACGATGTGTTAAAGCTAACGCGTTGACGTCCAAACGACAAGGGATGCAGCCGGATATAACATCATTTTGTTTTGATAGAATTTTCTGAAATGACCCGAGTAGCAACTGACAGCTTGAAAAATGCGTTGTTGTGCTCCAGGCTTATATAACACGCTGAAAAACAAGAGGACGGAATATGAACAAGAATCTAACAGGAATTCTGAGTGCAGCGGCGGTATTGACTATGCTGGCAGGCTGTACGGCTTACGATCGTACCAAAGACCAATTTGTGCAGCCCGTGGTGAAAGATGTGAAGAAAGGGATGAGCCGGGCGCAAGTGGCGCAGATTGCCGGCAAGCCCTCATCTGAAGTCAGCATGATCCATGCGCGTGGTACATGTCAGACCTACATCCTGGGTCAACGAGATGGTAAAGCAGAGACCTATTTTGTTGCATTAGATGATACTGGGCACGTGATTAATTCCGGCTACCAGACCTGTGCGGAGTACGACACCGACCCGCAGGCAGTGAAGAAGTAACAACTGTTTATTGCCTGAGCACTCTGACGAACCGGCCGCTGTGCCGGTTTTTTTGTGCCATGCGATCTTATTTATTGTCGCGAATTATTTGCCCGAAGTGTGAGGGGTGTCATAACCACAGGTCAAGGAGAGACAATTTAGTTAGTCAAGGAAATACCATCCACCGGTGCAATCCCGTATACTCATTTCAGCCACCTAAAAAAGTAATTTAGCTGACGCAAGTTACCCAGAGCATGGATGCAGGTTATGGCTTGCGGAGTGTCTGGTACACAGATAATCGCACATGAGGATCGTTTTAATGGAAAAGAAACACATTTATCTGTTTTGTTCTGCGGGCATGTCGACTTCTTTGTTGGTCTCGAAGATGCGTGCTCAGGCTGAAAAATACGAAGTGCCGGTTATCATTGAAGCGTTTCCCGAAACGCTGGCCGGAGAAAAAGGCCCAGTAGCCGATGTTGTGTTATTAGGTCCACAGATTGCTTATATGTTGCCCGAAATTCAGCGTTTGTTACCCAACAAACCTGTAGAAGTGATTGACTCGCTGTTGTATGGCAAAGTCGATGGTTTAGGCGTGCTTAAGGCTGCAGTTGCAGCAATTAAAAAAGCCGCAGCAAATTAATTATTTTAAATTTTCCCGTCAAAGAGTTATTTCATTAACATTCACCGCAATCGTTAATTGCGGTATTTAAGGGTATTTTTCTATGAGTAACGCTATTGCTTCACTTGAAAAGGTACTCCTTCCTTTTGCTGTAAAAATTGGAAAGCAGCCACACGTTAATGCAATCAAAAACGGTTTTATTCGTTTAATGCCGTTAACCCTCGCAGGGGCTATGTTTGTATTAATCAATAACGTTTTCCTGAGCTTTGGGGAGGGGTCGTTTTTTTATTCCATGGGCATTCGACTTGATGCTTCAACTATTGAAACACTAAATAGTTTAAAAGGCATTGGTGGGAACGTCTATAACGGTACGCTGGGTATTATGTCATTGATGGCGCCATTCTTTATCGGTATGGCGTTGGCGGAAGAACGCAAAGTCGATGCGCTGGCTGCTGGTTTATTATCTGTCGCCGCATTTATGACAGTCACACCATACAGCGTGGGAGAAGCCTATGCCGTGGGTGCTAACTGGCTGGGCGGTGCGAACATTATTTCCGGTATTATTATCGGCCTGGTGGTCGCGGAAATGTTCACCTTCGTCGTGCATCGTAATTGGGTTATTAAATTACCTGATAGCGTTCCGGCCTCTGTTTCTCGCTCCTTCTCTGCACTGATTCCTGGCTTCATTATCCTCTCTATTATGGGGATCATCGCCTGGGCGTTGAACACCTGGGGAACGAACTTCCACCAGATCATCATGGATTCCATTTCGACTCCGCTGGCGTCACTGGGTAGCGTGGTGGGTTGGGCGTACGTGATTTTTGTTCCGCTGTTGTGGTTCTTTGGTATTCACGGTTCTTTGGCACTGACTGCACTGGACAGCGGTATCATGACCCCCTGGGCGCTGGAAAACATCTCTATCTACCAACAGTTTGGTTCCGTAGACGCGGCACTGGAAGCCGGTAAGACGTTCCACGTCTGGGCGAAGCCGATGCTGGACTCCTATATTTTCCTGGGAGGGAGTGGGGCAACGCTGGGTCTGATTATTGCTATCTTCCTGGCTTCTCGACGCGCTGATTATCGTCAGGTAGCAAAACTGGCACTGCCATCAGGTCTGTTCCAGATTAACGAACCCATTCTGTTCGGTCTGCCGATTATCATGAACCCGGTTATGTTTATTCCATTCATCCTGGTTCAGCCGATTCTGGCAGCGATTACCCTGGCCGCTTATTACACAGGCATTATTCCACCGATTACCAACATTGCACCGTGGACTATGCCAACCGGGTTGGGCGCATTCTTTAACACCAACGGTAGCGTCGCTGCTCTGCTGGTCGCGTTGTTTAACCTTGGTATCGCAACGCTGGTGTACCTGCCATTCGTGGTCGTCGCCAACAAAGCTCAGAACGTAATTGATAAAGAAGAAAGCGAAGAAGATATCGCTAACGCATTGAAATTCTAAATTTAATCCGGCATGGCTATGCGGCCATGCCGGACTGAACCAGAGGAAAAGAGTATGTTAGATATCGAAAATATCGTCGACACGCAGTCAGAAGCAGAAGAGCTTGAAGAAGTGGTGATGGGGCTCATCATCAACTCGGGTCAGGCACGTAGTCTGGCGTACGGCGCGCTCAAATTGGCCAAACAGGGTGATTTTGAGTCAGCGAAGACCATGATGGAACAGTCTCGCATGGCGCTGAACGAAGCACACCTTGTCCAGACCAAACTGATTGAAGGCGATCAGGGTGAAGGTAAAATGAAAGTCAGCCTGGTGCTGGTCCATGCGCAGGACCACCTGATGACGTCGATGCTGGCACGTGAACTGGTGGCAGAACTGATTGAGCTTCACGAGAAGCTGAAATAGCGAGGAGTGTATAATGCAGCTACAGATTAACGCACCGGAAATCAAAACCGTCTATGAGCAGCAGCTTTTTAATGGCAAAAATTTTCATGTGTTCATCTATAACAAAACTGAGAGCATCAGTGGGCTGCATCAGCATGATTACTACGAATTTACCCTTGTATTAACTGGACGTTACTATCAGGAAATCAACGGTAAGCGTGTACTGCTTGAGCGCGGAGACTTTGTCTTTATCCCGTTGGGATCGCACCACCAAAGTTTCTATGATTTCGGCGCGACGCGAATTCTTAACGTTGGTATCAGTAAACGTTTTTTTGAACAACACTACCACCCGTTGCTGCCATTTTGTTTCGTTGCATCGCAGGTGTATCGGGCGAACAGCTCGTTCCTTACCTACATCGAAACGGTTATAGCATCACTGAATTTTCGTGAAAGCGGACTGGATGAATTTGTAGAAGTGGTCACCTTCTATATTATTAATCGGTTACGCCATCACCGGGAAGAGCAGGTGCTGGATGATATTCCACAGTGGCTTAAAACTACAGTGGAAAGCATGCATGACAAAAGGCAGTTCAGCGAAAATGCGCTGGAAAATATGGTACACCTGTCCGCGAAATCCCAGGAGTATCTGACCCGTGCAACTCAGCGTTATTACAGTAAAACGCCAATGCAGATTATTAATGAAATCCGCATTAATTTTGCTAAAAAACAGCTGGAAATGACTAACTATTCTGTAACTGATATTGCCTATGAGTCTGGTTACAGTAGTCCGAGCCTGTTTATTAAAACGTTTAAAAAGCTGACGTCGTTTACACCTAATAGCTACCGTAAGAAATTAACTGAATTTAATCAGTAAATATTATTTGCCAATAAACCATTTTTTATCGCTTGCCCAAAATAGCGTCGGGACAGCCACGCTATACCTGACGAATGGGTTGAGCATAATACGTGTCAGTGTTTTTACACTGAAGGGAGAAATTATGAGCCAGAAATTAAAAGTCGTCACTATCGGTGGCGGGAGCAGCTACACCCCTGAATTACTTGAAGGCTTTATTAAGCGTTATCATGAATTACCGGTCTCTGAATTGTGGCTGGTGGATGTCGACGGCGGTAAAGAGAAGCTGGACATTATTTTTGACCTCTGCCAGCGCATGATTGATAAAGCTGGCGTCCCGATGAAAGTGTATAAAACGCTGGATCGCCGCGAAGCGCTGAAAGATGCTGATTTCGTTACTACCCAGTTGCGGGTTGGGCAACTGCAAGCCCGTGAAAAGGATGAACGCATTCCGCTGAGCCACGGGTATCTGGGGCAGGAAACCAACGGCGCTGGTGGGCTGTTCAAAGGCCTGCGTACTATTCCGGTTATCTTTGATATTGTGAAAGATGTGGAAGAACTGTGCCCGAATGCGTGGGTGATCAACTTCACTAACCCAGCCGGGATGGTGACTGAGGCGGTTTATCGCCATACGAATTTCAAGAAATTCATCGGCGTATGTAATATTCCGATCGGTATGAAAATGTTCATCAGCGACGTGCTGGCGCTGAAAGAGAGTGATGACTTATCCATCGACCTGTTTGGTCTGAACCATATGGTCTTCATTAAGGATGTTCTGGTCAACGGTGTGTCACGCTTTGATGAACTGCTGGACGGCGTTGCGTCGGGTCAGTTGAAAGCCTCTGGGGTGAAGAACATCTTCGATCTGCCGTTCAGTGAAGGGCTGATTCGTTCACTGAGACTGCTGCCGTGCTCGTATTTGTTGTACTACTTCAAGCCAAAAGAGATGCTGGCGATTGAAATGGGCGAATACTATAAGGGCGGCGCGCGCGCTCAGGTGGTACAAAAAGTTGAGAAGCAACTGTTTGATCTGTATAAAAATCCTGAGTTGAATATTAAGCCGAAAGAGCTGGAACAGCGTGGCGGGGCTTATTACTCTGATGCCGCGTGTGAAGTCATCAATGCTATCTACAACGACAAACAGACCGAACATTACGTCAACATTCCTCATCATGGCCATGTTGATAATATTCCTGCGGACTGGGCCGTTGAGATGACCTGCACGCTGGGGCGCAATGGTGCAACTCCGCACCCACGTATCACCCATTTCGATGAAAAGGTCCTGGGCCTTATCTATACCATTAAAGGTTTTGAAGTGGCGGCGAGCAATGCGGCGCTGAGCGGCGAGTTGAATGATGTACTGTTGGCGTTAAACCTGAGTCCACTGGTGCATTCAGACACTGATGCTGAAATTCTGGCGCGTGAGCTGATCCTGGCGCATGAAAAATGGTTGCCAAATTTCGCCGGGTGCATCGAGAAACTCAAAAGCGAACAACACTAACTGAGGTCGGTTATGGAACGCGTACTGATTGTGAATGCGGATGATTTTGGCCTGAGCAAAGGACAAAACTACGGCATTGTTGAAGCCTGTCGTAATGGTGTTGTCACCTCGACAACGGCGCTGGTTAACGGCGCGGCAATTGACCATGCGGTACAGCTGAGTCGCGACATACCTGAACTTGCCGTCGGAATGCACTTTGTTCTGACGCTGGGCAGGCCGTTGACGGCAATGCCAGGCCTTACTCGTGAAGGGGTGCTCGGGAAATGGATCTGGCAGATGGCTGAGGAAGACTCTCTGCCGCTGGATGAAATTTCACAGGAACTGGCCGCGCAGTATCAGCGTTTTATTGACCTGTTCGGGCGGGAGCCAACGCATCTGGATAGCCATCACCATGTGCATATGTTCCCGCGGCTCTTCCCTATAGTGGCCGGGTTTGCTGCCCAAAAGGGGATTGCGTTACGGATCGATCGTCAGACGGTATTTCAGGCGTCTGACTTTCCACAAACGTTACGGACTTCCCAGGGATTCAGCAGCGAGTTTTATGGCGAAGCGATTTCCGAAGCGTTGTTCTTGCAGATGCTTGACGCGTCAGCAGACCGGGGAGAGTCCTCGCTGGAAGTGATGTGTCATCCGGCGTTTATCGATGACATCATTCGACAAAGTGCCTACTGTTACCCCCGTTTAACTGAGCTTGACGTACTGACGTCTTCGTCACTGAAATATGCTATTGCGGAGCGCGGTTATCGTCTTGGCAGTTTTCTGAACGTTTAATTCCTGAGTTGGCGGCGCGTCGGTGCGCCGCATTTTTTTGTCTGCGTCATTGATGTTTGCTGCAACCTCTCTGTCCCCCCCATTATCGCCACCCACTTCACGAATTCACTGTTTTTGCACCGTCCAGGGGTAAAATCAGCTAAGATAGCGTTTTTCAGATTTTTAGAATTTGTCTTTAGTGAAGCAACTGATTATGAAACCTCTTCGCCAACAAAATCGTCCGGTTATCAGCTATGTTCCTCGCGTGGAGCCCGCTCCGCCAGAGCATGCGGTGAAAATGGATGCGTTTCGTGACGTATGGATACTGCGCGGAAAATATGTCGCTTTTGTCTTAATGGGGGAGGCGTTTCAGCGTTCGCCTGCATTTACGGTTCCGGAGTCCGCCCAGCGCTGGGCTAACCAGATTCGCCAGGAAAACGAACTGATCGATTAATCGGATAAAAAAAACCGCCGGAGCATAACTCACCGGCGGTTTTTTGTTTTGCGCAGACAGGCTGTTAGCGATGCGCCAGTTCGGCGTGATCGTCGCTGTCCAGAATCGTTTTATCGGTCTGTTTCAGCCATTGGCTGGTAAGCGTACCAGCGGTCATGGAACCGCTAACGTTCAATGCGGTACGGCCCATATCAATCAGCGGTTCAACAGAGATCAACAGAGCAACCAGTGTGACCGGCAGACCCATGGCAGGCAGTACGATCAGTGCCGCGAAGGTCGCGCCGCCGCCCACACCCGCAACCCCTGCGGAACTGACGGTCACGATACCCACCAGCGTGGCAATCCACATTGGGTCCAGCGGGTTAATGCCGACAGTTGGTGCCACCATCACGGCCAGCATCGCCGGGTACAGACCCGCACAACCGTTTTGACCAATCGTTGCACCAAAAGAGGCGGCAAAGCTGGCGATGGACTCAGGGACGCCCAGACGGCGGGTTTGCGCTTCAACGTTCAGTGGAATAGAGGCGGCACTGGAACGGCTGGTGAAGGCGAAAGTCAGTACCGGCCAGACTTTGCGGAAGTATTTCAGTGGGCTAACGCCGTTAATACCCAGCAGGATACCGTGTACGACGAACATAATGCCCAGGCCGAGATATGAGGCAACGACGAAGCTACCCAGCTTAATGATGTCCTGCAGGTTGGAACCGGCAACAACTTTGGTCATCAGCGCCAGAACACCATACGGCGTCAACTGCATCACCAGACGAACCAGCTTCATCACCCAGCTCTGCAGGGTATCGATAGCCGTTAATACGCGCTCGCCTTTCGGCGCATCATCTTTCAGCAGTTTAAGTGCCGCAACGCCGAGGAATGCAGCAAAGATGACCACGCTGATAATCGACGTCGGGTTAGCACCGGTCAGATCGGCAAACGGGTTTTTCGGGATAAACGACAGCACCAGCTGCGGCACGCTGAGGTCAGCCACTTTGCCAACATAGTTGGTTTCAATAGCGTTCAGACGTGCAGTCTCGGCACCACCTTGCACCAGGCCTTCGGCGGTCAGACCGAACAGGTTGGTTACCAGAACCCCGACCAGTGCGGCAATCAACGTGGTAAACAGCAGCGTGCCGATGGTCAGGAAGCTGATTTTACCTAACTGAGAGGCGTTGTGCAGACGCGCAACGGCGCTGAGAATAGACGCAAATACCAGCGGCATGACAATCATCTGCAGCAACTGGACATAACCGTTGCCGACAATGTTGAACCACTGTACGGAATCTTTAAGAACCTGGCTGTCGGAGCCATAAATGGTATGCAGGGCGAGGCCAAACACCACACCCATGACCAGACCGACCAGTACTTTTTTGGCCAGACTCCACTGTTTGTGGCGGGCTTGCGCCAGCACGAACAGCAGTACTACGAACACGATAATGTTCGCGATTAATGGAAAGTTCATCCCCGTTCTCCTGATCTTATTATGCGTATCACCATGCAATGGCGATTCTGTTGGCGCAAGATTAGCAGAACTGTGACTTGCCTCTTATATTCAAATGGAATTGTTTATACCTAAAATGACATTTTGGCCGATTTATTAGTCAACCTGGTGCGTTATAAAACGATTAAACTGCATCTGTAGTGTGTTAATCATCTGCGATGACCAGCGTACCGCGCTGTTCTCTTGTACGGTCTGCGGCATCCAGATTGCCCACGCGAACAGTGCCATGCACAGGAACCGTTCCAGTTGGTTGCCTTTTTGCGGCACGAGGATGGGCAGACGAAAACGCCAGCGGCAGGGCCAAAGCAGGGGAACGCCTGCCGGAGTCAGCATGTCGGCCAGAATGTGACTGAGATAACCGAGAACCATACCTTGTAAGGCATCAGCCGGGATTATCCAGCTATCAGGGACTTTCAGGTAAAACGTGGTCAGTAGGGCAAAAACTGCCAGCAGGCTATGCGTAAATCCGCGATGACCAAATGCCCTGGCAATGGGTTTAGATATCCACTTCAGACGTTGTCCCAGCAGGGATTTGGGATGATCAATATCCGGCAGCAGGCACGTTAGAATGGCTGAAGGAACAATATGCCACCAGTCACCCTGCGCAAGAATGGGCGTTAGCTCGGCATTCTTGGCAAATACTGCACAGGCAATAGAAAAAAGGAGATGGCCTTCCGCCGTCATGATAAAACCCAATGAACTGTCAATTCATACAGTATAGGGGTTTTATACAGTAGGCGGAAGAGGTGACGTTGTAACCCTTTGTCACAAATGCACGATTAACGCGCCAACCAACCGCCGTCTACGGCCAGCGTATAGCCATGAATATAGTCAGAGGCAGCGCTGGCGAGAAAAACGACCGGGCCTTTCAGGTCATCCGGTGTGCCCCAGCGTCCGGCGGGAATACGATCGACAATTTGCTGATTACGCGTACTGTCTTCGCGCAACTGCTGCGTATTGTTTGTCGCCATATAACCAGGTGCGATGGCATTGACATTAATTCCCTGAGCCGCCCACTCATTAGCCAGTAAGCGGGTGATTCCAAGCACGCCACTTTTTGATGCGGTGTAGGACGGCACGCGGATCCCCCCCTGGAAAGAGAGCATTGAGGCAATGTTAATGATTTTTCCGCCGTTACCCTGAACCAGAAACTGGCGCGCCACCGCCTGCGACAGAAAGAAAACGGATTTGAGATTCAGATTCATTACGTCATCCCAGTCTTTTTCACTAAAATCCAGCGCGTCCTGGCGACGAATCGTACCTGCATTGTTGACCAGAATATCGATCCGACCAAATGCCGCCACAGTTTGCGTCACTATGCTGGATAGCGCCTCCTGTTGGCTGAGGTCGGCCTGGATAGCCATAAAACGCCGACCAACTGCGGTGATTTTTCCCTCGGTGTCATACGGGATTTTGCGGTTTACGCCAACCACGTCACATCCGGCTTCAGCCAGCGCCAGGGCCATACCTTGTCCAAGCCCGGTATCACAACCAGTGACGATTGCGACTTTACCCTCAAGACGAAACGCGTCCAGAACCATGTACACCTCAGCTATTTTTACTGTTAATGCCTTGCAATAGGAGAAGAATAGAAGAGGTTAAATAAAAATACAATTAAAATGAAACTGTGTTTTAAAAATATTGAGAAGGCAAGGAAATGGGCAATATGGTCATTGCCCGGCGGGAGATTAACCGTGCAGATGCCCGGCAGTGAGCTCAGTCAACGAGGCCAGTTTGACGTCGGCAAGTACAAATCGGGGATCATCCTGATTTTCATGCGCGGGGACAACAATTGAGCGCATTCGCGCTGCTTTCGACGCAATCATCCCGTTCACAGAATCTTCCAGTGCGACACAAGATAACGGGGATATGCCCAGCTTCTGGGCACAATCGAGGTAAACCTGCGGGTGCGGTTTGCTGTAAGGTAATTTTTCTGCCGAGGCCAGCGCGTCAAAGCTATCGCGCAGATCAAACATGGTCAGCACTTTTTCCAGCATATGCAGCGGCGAAGCGGATGCCAGTCCTACTTTGATTCCCTGAGATTTGCACAACGCCACGGCTTCACGCACGCCTGGCAGCAGAGGTTTCGTTTCTTCAACCAGCGCAATTGCGCGGGTGATGATGTGCTCGGTGACTTCCTGACGTGAAGGACCGCTCCACGGTTGCTGCGCAAACCACAAATCAACCACCATGTCGATGCGTAAGCCAAGGGTATCGGGAAGTTCATGGCGGCGGGAGATATCAACGCCTAAACTTGCTATCACATCCAGTTCGGCCTGATCCCAGAGCGGTTCTGAATCAACCAGTAATCCATCCATATCGAAAATTGCAGCAAGAATTTGACGCGGGGTTGACATTACAACCTCTCCTTTACGGTGATAAAAGGGATTAAGAGCCAGTCTGTACAGGCTCTGAGCGTTCATTATGGCTAATTCAACAGTATACAGCCTTTAAAGATCAGGCGAAAACGGTTATCAACGGGTAAACTTAGGCCAAAATGACACGTCTTTATCAAGGGGAACTCATGACGTATCAACAAGCTGGACGCATTGCTGTCTTGAAAAGGTTGCTGGGATGGGGGATTTTCATCCCGACGCTGATTTCAACACTGGTTTCAGTACTGAAGTTTATGTACGCGCACAGCGAAAAGCAGGAAGGGATTAATGCGGTAATGCTCGATTTTGCCCACGTGATGATCGACATGATGCGGGTGAATACGCCGTTTCTTAACCTGTTTTGGTATAACTCGCCGACACCGGATTTTCAGACTGGACTGAATCTTGTTTTTTGGTTGATTTTTATTCTGATTTTTATCGGTCTGGCGCTGCAGGATTCAGGCGCCAGAATGAGCCGCCAGGCGCGTTTTTTACGCGAGGGCGTTCAGGATCAATTGATTCTGGAACAGGCAAAAGGCAGTGAGGGGTTAACGCGCGAGCAGCTTGAGTCACGTATCGTGGTTCCGCACCATACGATCTTTTTACAAATTTTCCCGCTCTATATTTTGCCGGTGATCGTTATCGTGATCGGCTACTTCTTCTTTTCATTGTTGGGCTTTTTGTAAGTGCTGCACGATCAGGCCTGTCGCATTGTAAAACGTCAGGCCTGATAAGCGTGCTAAGCCGCCAGTAATCTGTCCAGCGCCTTCTGCGCCACAACCAAATGCTGCCCCCCAAACAGAATTGCTCGATTCAGCAGCGTATAGAGCTGGTAGACAGGCTGCCTGTCGAGAAAATCTAGTGGTAACGGCGAGACAGACTGATAACCGTCATAAATCTGCGGCGGCTGATCGGTATGTAACGGCAACATTGCCAGATCGCACTCTCTGTCACCCCAGTAACAGGCCGGGTCAAAGATGTAGGGGCCATCCGGTCCAAGTGCACAGTTTGCCGACCACAAATCGCCGTGCAGGAGAGAAGGCTGTGGCTGATGGGAGGAGAGCCGTTGCTGAACATGATCGACAATGGCGTCAATATTGCCAAACGCGATTCCTTTTTCCGCCGCAAGTTCCAGTTGCCAGCCGATACGTTGCTCGGCGAAGAAGGTTGACCAGCGACGCTGCCAGGCATTGGGTTGTGGCGTAGTGGAGAGCGCATTATCGAAGTCGAGGCCGAACTGTGGCTGATCGCTCCATTCATGCAAATGTGCAAGTTGTTGCCCGAGAATAAACGCGTTGTGGGCATCAAGCGGGCGGGGAGGGAGAAAGTCCATGACCAGAAAACTGTAGTCTCTGTCTGCACCCACTGCCCAGACTTTGGGGACAGAGACGGTTTGGCTCCGGGAAAGCAGTTCTAACTGGTCTGCCTCCGCCGCAAAGCCAGACAACAGCTCTCTTTCATCACATTTGACGAAAAAATCGCGCCCCGCATAGCGTAAATGCCATGCGGCGTGAATCTCTCCGCCGGGCAGTTCATTACGCAGTTCGATTTCGCCTTCACCTAATTGCTCGCTTAAAAGACGACTGATAGCCTGCCACATGATGTCTCTCCCCATGTTGTCTGCCAGATCATAAGGTTAGCGCAAGAATGCGGTAAAAAAACACGAACTGACGCACACCATGGACGCGTCATCGCTGGAAAGGCACTTATTGTATGTCGTTCTTCCACACCTCCCTGAGACATTGCGACTTTCGGTTTAACATGATTCACTTCTTTGTAATCACGTGATTTTTTATCATAGACGCATAATACGCATGCCGACAGTTTTGTGGGTAAATCCCCCTTATGCCTGCTAAGGGGGATGGTGTCATCATCGGGCAAGATACGAATATATTTTTTGCGTATCGTCCAACGCGCACAGCCGCGTACCCTGATTCAGCGTTGCTGCGCTACCCGCAGCGACGCCAAAACGCACAATCTCTTCGAACGGGGCATTTTCTGCCAGTTTCAACGTCATTGCGCCGACCATACTGTCGCCTGCGCCAACGGTACTTTGGCTTTTCACCGGCGGAGGGACGACCTGGACGCACGTTTCTTGATTGACGGCCAATGCCCCTTGTGGTCCAAGAGAGACCACAACGCGAAGCGCTTTGCCGCTTTGTACAATCTCCTGTGCCGCTTTGCGGACGTCATCAGGCTGTGTGAGTTCGCGTTTCACCAGTGCACTCAATTCTTTGAGGTTGGGTTTTACCAGTTCGATACCGCCGATGGCTAATGCCGCCGTCAGCGCTTCGCCAGAACTATCGACAATGCAGCGAATGCCCTGTTTTTGTGCGGTGGTGATGAGCCGTGTCAATTTTTCTATCTGCACACCGGGCGGCAAACTGCCGCTAATGACCAGTATCGCACCCGATTCAATTTCCAGTACCTGCTCCTGCAGTTGGTTGAATTCGTCATCAGTCAGTGCGGCACCGGGCATGACAAAACGATACTGCTCGCCGCTGGATTCGACGTGGACATGGAGATTTTGTCGGGTCCAGTCTTTGGCCTCGATAGTCGAGACGGGAACATTTTCGTCAGCAAGTAAAGAAACTAAGTGCTCGCCGGTCGCACCACCGACCGGAAAGATGGCCGTTGCAGTTCCGCCAAGATGTGCAATGGCACGGGCGACGTTGATGCCTCCACCGCCAGGTTCAAAAACCGGTGAGGTACAGCGAAGTTTACCTTCGGGGTAGATTTGTGGGGTGATTGTTGCGCTATCGAGAGAGGGCGCAAGTGTTAACGTATAGATACGTACCATCTTTACCTCCTGTTAGGCTGATCCCAGTCTGGCACTTAACGCCACGAAAGTGAAGTAATTAACAACATGATTTCTCGCAGCTTTATTTAAAATTCTCGTGCCAAAGATATATAAATAAAATAAAGGATTAGGAACGCTCTTATTCAAAAAATGAAATAAGAATTTATTGCTATGTTATTCGAGTCTTTTTATAATTTGTTACCTTTCAAGGGTCTTTTGTCGTTGATCCATATGAAAGTTTCCGAGACCGTTATGGTCTCTTTTTTTGTTGTACGGACTCTTTATAAATGAAGCTTTTGAAGACAGTGCCCGCAGCAGTATTGCTGACGGGGTGCGTGTTTGCGTCAATGCATGCCGCCGCCGATGATTCCGTTTTTACTGTCATGGATGACCCTTCCAGCGCGAAAAAACCCTTTGAAGGTAATCTGAACGCGGGATACCTTGCCCAGTCAGGCAACACAAAAAGTTCTTCTTTAACCGCCGACACCACCATGACCTGGTATGGTCAATCCACGGCGTGGTCTCTGTGGGGAAATGCCAGCAACACTTCCTCAAATGATGAGCGTTCATCTGAGAAATATGCTGTAGGTGGTCGTAGTCGTTACAACATGACTGACTTTGACTATCTCTTTGGTCAGGCCAGTTGGTTAACAGACCGTTATAACGGATACCGTGAGCGTGACGTGCTAACGGCCGGTTATGGTCGCCAGTTTCTTAATGGACCGGTGCACAGTTTCCGCTTTGAATTCGGTCCTGGTGTACGTTATGACGAGCACACTGATGGCACCACTGAAACGCAACCGTTAGGTTATGCGTCCGGGGCTTATGTGTGGCAGATGACGGACAACACTAAGTTTACGCAGGGTGTGTCGGTATTTGGTGCCGATGATACAACGCTGAATTCTGAAACGGCTTTGAATGTTGCTATCAACGAACACTTTGGATTGAAGGTTGCGTACAACGTGACCTGGAACTCCGAACCGCCGGCAACCGCGCCGGAGCATACCGATCGTCGTACGACTGTTTCACTCGGCTATCGGATGTAATGACAAACCGGGTCAAATAATTGGCCCGGCTTTTATCTATTAACGTTAAGTTTATTTAATAGTTAATCTGTGTTTTATTTTTAATGCTTATCGATAACGCGCTATTTTTCAGACGAATTCGATATAATTGATAAATACAACGGAACCAGAAAAGCGGCCAGTATTTTAACCCCAGATCATCGCTGCCCAACGCAGCATCAGCATTGCCGCACAAATAACCAGCAGGATCACCACCATCTTCCAGTGTTTCTTCGCAAAGCGGTTTGTTGGCATTGTTTTTTCCTGCTCCGGTGAAATGACTATCTACAAGTGTAACAAAGACGTCAGGGTGTCAGTGAATTGATTTACATCATAGAGTGCACGTTGATTGTTGCTTTGATCGCATCCTAATGCCGTGTACACTGTCAAACGGTGTTATCAAAAAGCGGGTGTAGGTCCAGTGTAGCCATTCAGGCAACCAGTGACATATTTCGCAGAGTGAAGCGGGAATCAGCCCAGACCTTTTTGATAATTTTAAATATTGAATCTTTGTATGTGCTCTTACGTGTGGGGCACCACTGCAAATAAGGATATAACATGCCTGTTATTACTCTTCCTGATGGCAGTCAACGCCATTACGACCACGCTGTAAGCCCCATGGATGTTGCGCTGGACATCGGTCCAGGTCTGGCGAAAGCGACTATTGCTGGCCGTGTTAACGGTGAGCTGGTCGATGCTTCCGATCTGATTGAACATGATGCGAAACTCTCCATCATCACCGCGAAGGATGAAGAAGGTCTGGAGATCATTCGTCACTCTTGTGCGCACCTGTTAGGGCATGCGATCAAACAACTTTGGCCGAACACCAAAATGGCGATCGGACCGGTTGTTGACAACGGTTTTTACTACGATATCGATCTTGACCGTACGTTAACCCAGGAAGATGTCGACGCGCTCGAGAAGCGGATGCACGAGCTCGCTGAGAAAAACTACGATGTCATTAAGAAGAAAGTCAGCTGGTACGAAGCGCGCGAAACCTTCGTGAAGCGTGGCGAGACCTATAAAGTCTCTATTCTTGATGAAAACATTGCCCATGATGACAAACCTGGCCTGTACCATCATGAAGAATATGTCGATATGTGCCGTGGTCCGCACGTGCCGAACATGCGTTTCTGCCATCACTTCAAACTGATGAAGACCGCAGGGGCATACTGGCGTGGCGACAGCAATAATAAGATGCTGCAGCGTATTTATGGTACTGCATGGGCAGATAAAAAAGCCCTGAATGCCTACCTGCAACGCCTGGAAGAAGCGGCCAAACGTGACCACCGTAAAATCGGTAAGCAGCTTGACCTGTATCATATGCAGGAAGAAGCACCGGGTATGGTGTTCTGGCATAACGATGGCTGGACTATCTTCCGCGAGTTGGAAGTTTTTGTTCGCTCGAAACTGAAAGAATATCAGTATCAGGAAGTTAAAGGTCCGTTCATGATGGACCGCGTGCTGTGGGAAAAAACAGGTCACTGGGACAACTACAAAGATGCAATGTTCACGACCTCCTCTGAGAACCGTGAGTACTGCATTAAGCCCATGAACTGCCCAGGCCACGTGCAGATCTTTAACCAGGGTCTGAAATCCTATCGCGATCTGCCGTTGCGTATGGCTGAATTTGGTAGCTGTCACCGTAACGAGCCGTCAGGTGCGCTGCACGGTCTGATGCGTGTACGTGGCTTTACCCAGGATGATGCACATATCTTCTGTACTGAAGAGCAGATCCGTGATGAAGTTAACGCCTGCATTCGTATGGTCTACGATATGTACAGCACTTTTGGCTTCGAGAAAATCGTCGTCAAACTGTCCACTCGCCCCGAAAAACGTATCGGCAGCGATGAAATGTGGGATCGTGCTGAAGCAGACCTGGCCGTTGCGTTGGAAGAAAATAACATCCCGTTTGAGTTCCAACTGGGTGAGGGCGCGTTCTACGGTCCGAAAATTGAATTTACCCTGTATGACTGCCTCGATCGTGCATGGCAGTGCGGTACTGTACAGCTGGACTTCTCCCTGCCGTCCCGTTTAAGCGCCTCTTATGTTGGCGAAAACAACGAACGTCAGGTGCCGGTTATGATTCACCGCGCAATTCTTGGGTCTATGGAACGTTTCATCGGTATCCTGACTGAAGAGTTCGCTGGCTTCTTCCCGACCTGGCTTGCGCCGGTTCAGGTTGTGGTTATGAACATCACCGATTCTCAGTCTGAATACGTTAACGAATTAACGCAGAAACTACAAAATGCGGGTATTCGTGTAAAAGCAGACTTGAGAAATGAGAAGATAGGCTTTAAAATCCGCGAGCACACTTTACGTCGTGTCCCTTACATGTTGGTCTGTGGCGACAAAGAGGTAGAAGCAGGCAAAGTTGCCGTGCGCACCCGTCGTGGCAAAGACTTGGGCAGCCTGGACGTAAATGAAGTGATTGAGAAGCTGCAACAAGAGATTCGCAGCCGCAGTCTTCAACAACTGGAGGAATAAGGTATTAAAGGCGGAAAACGAGTTCAAACGGCACGTCCGAATCGTATCAATGGCGAGATTCGCGCCCTGGAAGTTCGCTTAACAGGTCTGGAAGGCGAAGCTTTGGGTATTGTGAGTCTGAGAGAAGCGATCGAAAAGGCTGAAGAAGCTGGAGTAGATTTAGTTGAAATCAGCCCTAACGCCGAACCGCCAGTTTGTCGTATTATGGACTACGGCAAGTTCCTTTATGAAAAGAGTAAGTCTTCTAAGGAACAGAAGAAAAAGCAAAAAGTTATCCAGGTTAAGGAAATTAAATTCCGTCCTGGTACCGACGATGGCGATTACCAGGTAAAACTCCGCAGCCTGGTACGCTTTCTGGAAGATGGCGATAAGGCTAAGATCACGCTGCGTTTTCGCGGTCGTGAGATGGCCCACCAACAGATCGGCATGGAAGTGCTCAACCGCGTCCGTGACGATCTGAGTGAACTGGCAGTAGTCGAATCCTTCCCAACGAAGATCGAAGGCCGTCAGATGATCATGGTGCTCGCTCCTAAGAAGAAACAGTAAGGCCTTCAAGTAGCAATGTCTGTGGAGCCTGCGGGTACCACAGGCGTTGTTCGCCTACGTTTCGTTTATTAACAATGCGAAGTGGAAGTTATTAAAATGCCAAAAATTAAGACCGTACGCGGTGCTGCTAAGCGTTTCAAAAAAACCGGTGGTGGTGGATTTAAGCGTAAGCACGCAAACCTGCGTCATATTCTGACCAAAAAATCTACTAAGCGTAAACGTCACCTGCGTCCAAAAGGCCTCGTGTCTAAAGGCGATCTGGGTCTGGTTATCGCGTGCCTGCCGTACGCATAAGCCGTTAACGTTTAATTCATTTTTTTACTAAGAATATAGATACAGGAGAGCACATATGGCTCGCGTAAAACGTGGTGTAGTTGCCCGTGCACGTCACAAGAAAATTTTGAAACAAGCTAAAGGCTACTACGGTGCGCGTTCTCGCGTATACCGCGTTGCCTTCCAGGCTGTTATCAAAGCTGGTCAGTACGCTTATCGTGACCGTCGTCAGAAAAAGCGTCAGTTCCGTCAACTGTGGATTGCGCGTATCAACGCAGCAGCACGTCAGAACGGTATTTCTTACAGCAAATTCATCAACGGCCTGAAAAAAGCCTCTGTTGAAATCGACCGTAAGATCCTGGCTGACATCGCAGTATTCGACAAAGTAGCGTTCACCGCTCTGGTCGAAAAAGCGAAAGCAGCTCTGGCATAAGCCGGTGAAAAGAGGGAGCCTGGCTCCCTCTCTTTTATTTGTAGTGCAATCAATTGGTTGACAATTTATTCGTAAGCCTTTTCAATAAAGGTTGTCCGGTTTTTACCACACAAGGTAACGCAAGCATGAATGCTGCTATTTTCCGCTTCTTCTTTTACTTTAGCACCTGAACTCAGGAGGCTTGCGCGTGAAAGAAGAAACGGAAAACAGCGCCTAAAAGCCTCCCTGGTGGAGGCTTTTTTTATACGCGTCATCCTTCAGGTTGTCTCTGTGTTGGCTGCATTCGCTCACCCCAGTCACGTACTGATGTACGTTCCTGAGGGTTTGCTCTTTTGCCGCCGTGACACAACTTGAATGATTTTGCGTATATACGAGCGACTAGTGAATATCGCAACATAACGAGGAAAACCATGTCACATCTCGCAGAGCTGGTTGCCAGTGCAACGGCTGCCATTAACCAGGCTTCAGATGTTGCCGCGTTAGACAATGTCCGCGTCGAATATTTGGGCAAGAAAGGGCACCTGACCCTTCAGATGACAACCTTGCGCGAGCTGCCACCAGAAGAGCGCCCGGCAGCAGGTGCGGTAATCAACGAAGCCAAAGAGCAGGTACAGCAAGCGCTAAACGCGCGTAAGGCCGAATTAGAAAGTGCCGCGCTGAACGCGCGCCTGGCTGAAGAAACTATCGATATCTCCCTGCCGGGACGCCGTATCGAAAATGGTGGGCTGCACCCGGTAACACGTACTATCGACCGTATTGAAAGTTTCTTCGGTGAGCTGGGCTTTACCGTGGCGACCGGTCCGGAAATCGAAGATGACTATCACAACTTCGATGCGCTGAACATTCCAGGCCATCACCCGGCGCGCGCTGACCACGACACTTTCTGGTTTGATGCAACGCGTCTGCTGCGCACACAGACCTCCGGCGTGCAGATCCGCACCATGAAAGAAAAACAGCCGCCGATCCGCATCATTGCGCCGGGCCGTGTATATCGTAATGACTACGATCAGACGCACACTCCGATGTTCCATCAGATGGAAGGGCTGATCGTTGATACCAATATCAACTTCACCAATCTGAAAGGTACGCTGCACGATTTCCTGCGTAACTTCTTTGAAGAAGATCTGCAGGTTCGTTTCCGTCCTTCTTACTTCCCGTTCACTGAACCTTCTGCAGAAGTTGACGTCATGGGTAAAAACGGAAAATGGCTGGAAGTACTGGGCTGCGGTATGGTTCACCCGAACGTGCTGCGTAACGTCGGTATCGATCCGGAAATCTACTCTGGTTTTGCCTTCGGCATGGGAATGGAGCGTCTGACCATGTTGCGTTATGGCGTTACCGATCTGCGTTCTTTCTTCGAAAACGATCTGCGTTTCCTCAAACAGTTTAAATAAAGGCAGGGTAATACAATGAAATTCAGTGAACTGTGGTTACGCGAATGGGTTAACCCAGCAATTGATAGCGATGCGCTGTCAAACCAAATTACGATGGCGGGCCTGGAAGTTGACGGTGTGGAAGCCGTTGCCGGCGCGTTCAACGGTGTTGTGGTGGGCGAGGTGGTTGAGTGTGCTCAGCACCCGAACGCTGACAAACTGCGCGTCACCAAAGTGAATGTCGGCGGCGATCGTCTGCTGGATATTGTCTGTGGTGCACCGAACTGCCGCCAGGGACTGAAAGTGGCTGTGGCAACCGTTGGTGCCGTTCTGCCGGGTGATTTTAAAATCAAAGCGGCTAAGCTTCGCGGTGAGCCGTCCGAGGGGATGCTGTGCTCGTTTTCCGAGCTGGGCATTTCCGACGATCATAGCGGTATTATCGAACTGCCGGCCGATGCGCCAATTGGCACCGATATCCGTGAATATCTGAAGCTTGACGATAACACTATCGAAATCAGCGTCACCCCGAACCGTGCCGACTGCTTAGGCATTATCGGTGTTGCGCGCGATGTGGCTGTGCTGAACAAAGCTCCGCTGATTGAACCGGAAATCACCCCGGTAGCGGCGACCATTAACGATGTGCTGCCTATTCAGGTTGATGCTGCTGACGCGTGCCCACGCTATTTGGGCCGCGTGGTGAAAGGTATCAACGTGAAAGCGCCAACGCCACTGTGGATGAAAGAGAAACTACGCCGGTGCGGTATTCGCTCCATTGATGCAGTGGTTGACGTGACGAACTATGTGCTGCTCGAACTGGGCCAGCCGATGCACGCATTCGACAAAGACCGCATTGAAGGCGGAATTGTCGTGCGTATGGCAAAAGAAGGGGAAACCCTGGTTCTGCTCGACGGCAGTGAGGCAAAACTGAGTGCGGATACGCTGGTGATTGCTGACCACAACAAAGCGCTGGCCATGGGGGGGATCTTTGGTGGTGAGCACTCTGGTGTGAATGATGAAACGCAAAACGTCCTGCTGGAATGCGCGTTCTTCAGCCCGCTGTCCATTACCGGTCGCGCACGTCGTCACGGTCTGCACACCGATGCGTCTCACCGTTATGAGCGTGGTGTCGATCCTGCTCTGCAACATAAAGCCATGGAACGCGCTACGCGCCTGCTGATTGATATCTGCGGTGGCGAAGCGGGGCCAATCATTGACGTGACGCACGAAGCGACGTTGCCGAAGCGTGCCACTATTACACTGCGTCGTAGCAAACTGGATCGTCTGATCGGGCATCATATTGCGGATGAGCAGGTGAGCGATATTCTGCGTCGCCTGGGTTGTGATGTGACGGAAGGGCAAGATGAGTGGAAAGCGGTAGCACCGAGCTGGCGTTTCGATATGGAGATCGAAGAAGACCTGGTCGAAGAAGTCGCCCGCGTGTACGGCTATGACAATATCCCGAATACCCCAATTCAGGCAGGACTTATCATGGGTGAGCATCGTGAAGCGGACCTCTCGCTGAAACGTGTTAAAACCATGCTGAATGACAAAGGCTACCAGGAAGTTATTACCTACAGCTTTGTTGATCCTAAAGTCCAGTCGCTGCTGCATCCAGGTGAAGAAGCGCTGCTGCTGCCAAGCCCAATCTCTATCGATATGTCAGCAATGCGTCTGTCTCTGTGGACCGGCTTGCTGTCTACAGTAGTGTATAACCAAAACCGTCAGCAAAACCGTGTGCGTATTTTCGAAACGGGTTTGCGTTTTGTCCCGGATACGCAGGCTAACCTCGGGATCCGTCAGGATCTGATGCTGGCGGGCGTGATCTGCGGCAACCGTCATGATGAACACTGGAATCTGGCGAAAGAGACGGTTGATTTCTATGATCTGAAGGGCGATCTGGAAGCGGTTCTCGACCTGACCGGCAAACTGGCGGACATCCAGTTCAAAGCTGAAGCGAATCCAGCCCTGCATCCGGGGCAGTCTGCAGCGATTTATCTGAAAGGTGAACGTATTGGTTTCATTGGGGTTGTTCATCCTGAACTGGAACGTAAACTGGATCTGAACGGTCGCACTCTGGTGTTCGAACTGGAGTGGAATAAGCTCGCAGACCGCGTGGTGCCTCAGGCGCGTGAAGTTTCTCGCTTCCCGGCGAACCGCCGTGACATCGCTGTTGTTGTGGCAGAAAACGTTCCCGCAGCGGATATTTTATCCGAATGTAAGAAAGTTGGCGTAAATCAGGTAGTTGGCGTAAACTTGTTTGACGTGTACCGCGGTAAGGGTGTTGCGGATGGTTATAAGAGCCTCGCTATCAGCCTGATCCTTCAGGATACCAGCCGTACACTTGAAGAAGAGGAGATTGCCGCTACCGTCGCCAAATGTGTAGAGGCATTAAAAGAGCGATTCCAGGCATCATTGAGGGATTGAACCTATGGCGCTTACAAAAGCTGAAATGTCAGAATATCTGTTTGATAAGCTTGGGCTTAGCAAGCGGGATGCCAAAGAACTGGTCGAGCTGTTTTTCGAAGAGATCCGTCGTGCTCTGGAAAATGGTGAGCAGGTAAAACTCTCTGGTTTTGGTAACTTCGATCTGCGTGATAAGAATCAACGTCCGGGACGTAACCCGAAAACGGGCGAAGATATTCCCATTACAGCACGGCGCGTGGTGACCTTCAGACCCGGACAGAAGTTAAAAAGCCGGGTTGAAAACGCAACGCCCAAAGAAGAGTGATTTAACGATACGCAAACTATGACGCGTATAACTAAAAAGGCCGCTCTGCGGCCTTTTTCCTTTTCACTACTGAATCAGCACCGTAGAATCTCCCCATCTTTTTTCAGCAGAATGGAAAACATGCTGACTTTCGCCCATCAACAGCAGCGACGAAACGTGCGCTGGATACTGTTTCTGTCAGTGCTGATGCTGCTGGCAACAATGATAAGTTTATGCGCAGGAGAACAGTGGATTGCTCCCGGCGATTGGTTTAGCGCTCGCGGCGATCTGTTCGTCTGGCAAATTCGACTTCCCCGTACACTTGCCGTATTGCTGGTAGGCGCCGCACTGGCCCTGGCTGGCGCGGTGATGCAGGCGCTGTTTGAAAACCCGCTCGCGGAGCCTGGCTTACTCGGCGTGTCTAATGGCGCGGGGGTAGGGCTAATTGCGGCTGTGCTGTTGGGGCAAGGGCAATTTCCCGGCTGGACATTGGGCCTATGCGCCATTGCTGGCGCGCTGATTATCACCCTCATTCTTCTTCGTTTTGCCCGTCGACATTTATCGACCAGTCGTTTGCTGTTGGCCGGCGTGGCGCTGGGGATTATCTGCAGCGCTCTGATGACCTGGGCTATCTATTTTTCCTCCTCTTTTGATCTTCGACAGTTGATGTACTGGATGATGGGGGGCTTCAGTGGCGTAGACTGGCATCAGGCCTGGCTCATGGTCGCGTTGCTCCCCGTATTGCTGTGGATTTGTTGCCAGTCACAGCCGATGAATATGCTGGCGCTGGGGGAAACCTCCGCGCGCCAACTGGGGCTGCCCTTATGGTTCTGGCGCAATCTACTGGTGGTTGCCACAGGATGGATGGTTGGCGTAAGTGTTGCGCTGGCAGGGGCAATTGGTTTTATCGGGCTGGTAATCCCCCATATTCTGCGACTGTGTGGATTAACCGATCACCGCGTTTTACTCCCCGGGTGTGCGTTGGCGGGGGCAATTGCGTTACTGTTTGCTGATGTCGTCGCACGTCTGGTACTGGCATCGGCTGAATTACCCATTGGCGTGGTGACGGCCACGATGGGCGCACCGGTATTTATCTGGTTATTGTTAAAAGCTGCGCGCTAGAAAGTGCAGGTTCGGTCTATGCTTAAAAGCTGAACAGGGTCATTCCACTATTCACCTGTTGTTCTGGAGATGCTATGCAAAACACGCTTTTTAATACGGAAGTGACAACCATCGACGGCGAGGCGACCTCATTGCAGGCGTATGCCGGAAATGTACTGTTAATTGTCAACGTAGCCTCAAAATGTGGGTTAACGCCGCAGTATGAGCAACTGGAAAACCTGCAGAAAGCCTGGCATGGGCAGGGGTTCACCGTTCTGGGATTCCCCTGCAACCAGTTTCTGGGGCAGGAGCCTGGCAGTGAAGACGAGATTAAGACGTATTGCAGCACAACCTGGGGCGTTACCTTCCCGATGTTCAGTAAGATTGATGTCAATGGCGAAGCCCGCCATCCGTTGTATCAGAAGCTGATTGATGCGGCACCTACTGCGGTTGCACCTGCAGATAGCGGATTTTATGCGCGTATGGCGAGTAAAGGCCGGGCTCCGCTCTACCCGGACGATATTCTGTGGAACTTCGAGAAGTTCTTGGTCGGTAGGGATGGACAGGTGCTGCAGCGTTATTCACCTGATATGACGCCTGAGAACCCGATTCTTGTACATGCTATAAAGACTGCATTGGCCAACTAATGTCCCGATTAATGCTGCTACAGGATGTTGCGGAATCGACCCGACTCGGCCCGCTATCTGGTGAAATTAAAGCAGGAGAGATCCTGCATTTAGTGGGCCCCAACGGCGCGGGGAAAAGTACGTTATTGGCGCGAATGGCGGGACTGACCACCGGCGAGGGGAGCATCACCTTTGGTGATACACCGCTCGGTGACTGGCCGGCAGCGAAGCTGGCGCAATATCGGGCTTATCTTGCGCAACAGCAAAATCCGCCATTTGCTATGCCGGTCTGGCATTTTCTGACGCTACATCAGCCTGATAAAGCGCGAACAGACCTGCTGCAGGAGGTGGCTGATGCGCTTGGGCTGAGAGATAAACTAGGACGTGGTGTTAATCAGCTTTCAGGGGGGGAATGGCAACGTGTGCGTTTGGCGGCCGTCATCCTGCAAATGAGTCCGCAGTCTAATCCGCATGGGCAGCTTTTGTTGCTGGATGAGCCGATGAATAGTCTGGACGTGGCGCAACAAAACGCGCTGGACAGATTGTTGAGCCAGCTGTGTCTGCAGGGAATCGCCATTGTGATGAGCAGTCATGATCTTAACCATACGTTACGCCATGCGCACAAGGTGTGGTTGCTCAAGCGCGGAAAGCTACTGGCGAGCGGTGCGCGTGATGGGGTGCTGACGCCAGCCAATCTGTCGTTGGCCTACGGTGTAAATTTCCGTCGCCTGGATATTGAAGGCCACAGAATGCTCATATCAACCACTTAAGTTAAATGGGTTCTTGAAAATCACATAATTTCCACGCTAAATTGACACAAAAATAAAAATCAGAGGATTCGTCCTGAATGCGCTTTTGGCTCCTTTTCATCACAGCATTGTTTTTGGCGGGGTGCAGCAGCCATCGTGCTCCTGCGCCGAATGCCCGACTGTCAGACTCTATCGCCGTTATCGCGGGTCTTAACGATCAGTTGCAAACCTGGCATGGCACTCCCTATCGCTATGGCGGCATGAGCCGTAGCGGGGTGGATTGTTCGGGATTTGTGTTGATGACAATGCGTGACCAATTCGATCTGCAATTACCGCGCGACACGCGTACTCAATCAAAGATTGGTACTGAGATCGATAAAGATGATTTGCTACCCGGCGATCTGGTTTTCTTTAAAACGGGTTCCGGTGAAAGTGGTCTGCATGTCGGAATTTACGATACCAATAATCAATTTATCCATGCTTCAACCAGTCGTGGAGTGATGCGTTCTTCGCTGGATAACGTCTACTGGCGTAAAAACTTTTGGCAGGCGCGCCGAATTTAATCATTACGGGTGACGGGATTGGCTCGCAGCTTTTTCGTCATCCACATTTTAAATGTCAACTTTCACTTCTGCTGTTTGTTGGTCTATAACCCTGAACATTAAGAGCGTATCTTGCTAAAAATATGATTTATTCCGAGATATTAAAAAGTGCAAGGCTGGATATTCGTTTATAATCAGGATAAGCTAAAAAAAAAGGATTCGATTTACTGGCTAAAAAGGGAAAAATGAAAGGGCCTCTATTTGTATCAGCAGCAACGTATTTTTCCATCCTTTGCTACAGGATGCCGGATTACACCCATGCAGAGGGGCTGGCACAATGATTGTTTCACTGGATTATCTTTATCATTCAGAGTTCTCTTTTCTTCCTGCACGAAGTGAAAAAGGTGACCTTGAGTACGTCGATATTGTTACAAACTTTGTCAGCCCGGATGGTAACGTACGCATGCCAACAGAGCTGGTTATGCCCCGGATGTCAGACGAAGAGCAATGCCGCTTATTTGCCGAGAAGCTGGAATTAATCGAAACGTGCCAACACTTTTTTATTCAACGCAAAATTCCGGCCTGGATTAATTTAACGCCAGCGGTCGCTAATACTTTATTATCAGACGCTGAATATGCTTCACGTGTTGAACGATTTTCATTTATTGAACTGACGATTAATGAAAGTTATCCAGAGTTAAACAGTGGCAAAGAAAATCCCACACTGGCGGCTCTGGCTGCGCGATTCCCATTAATACTGACAAACTACGGTGCCGGGGGCATATCCACGCGGGCAATTTTTGATGGTCTTTTTAAACGGGTCGTGCTGGATAAAAACTTTGTTCAACAACGGATTACACATATTTCGTTTGAGCCGTTTATGCGGGCTATTCTGGCGCAATTATCTCCCTGCTGCGAATCAATCATCATTAGCGGTATTGATACACAAGAGATGCTGACGCGGGTATTACCTTTGGGATTCAGCGCGATGCAAGGGGGACTGTGGCCGGCGGTATCACCGGCAAAGATTATTTCACTGGTAAAATGATAACCCTTTTATTTGCTGGTGTTTAACAGGCTATTAACAGTCTACACTAGAGACAGGAGGCTCTATGACCCTGTCTTTTACTACTCGCTGGCGTGATGAATTACCAGCAACCTATACCGCTCTTTCGCCCACCCCTCTGAAAAACGCGCGCATCATCTGGCATAACGATGCTCTGGCTGCGCATCTGGGTATTCCAGCTGCACTGTTTGATGTTTCTGGTGGGGCAGGCGTATGGGGGGGCGAATCGCTATTACCTGGGATGTCGCCTTTGGCACAAGTCTACAGCGGGCATCAGTTCGGTGTCTGGGCTGGGCAGCTCGGCGATGGACGAGGGATTCTGCTGGGTGAGCAATTGCTTGCAGATGGCACAACCCTTGACTGGCATCTGAAAGGCGCTGGATTAACGCCTTATTCCCGCATGGGGGATGGGCGCGCTGTGCTGCGCTCGACGATTAGAGAGAGTCTGGCCAGTGAAGCCATGCATTATTTGGGGATACCTACAACCCGGGTCTTGTCGATTGTCACCAGTGAGACTCCGGTGCAGCGAGAGACCACTGAAGCAGGCGCGATGCTCATTCGCGTGGCACAAAGCCATATGCGTTTTGGTCATTTTGAGCACTTTTATTATCGTCGTGAACCGGAAAAAGTACGGCAGCTTGCTGACTTTGCGATCCGTCATTACTGGCCACAATGGCAGGAAGAGGCGGATAAGTATCAGTTGTGGTTTACGGATGTTGTTACGCGCACCGCGACGTTAATGGCCGACTGGCAAGCCGTAGGCTTTGCGCATGGGGTGATGAACACGGACAACATGTCGATTCTTGGCCTGACAATGGATTATGGTCCCTTCGGTTTCCTTGATGATTACGTGCCAGATTTTATCTGCAATCACTCCGATCATCAGGGGCGCTATAGTTTTGATAATCAGCCTGCTGCGGCTTTGTGGAACCTACAACGTCTGGCGCAGACGCTGTCGCCATTCATCCCGGTTGATGTGCTCAATGCTGCGCTGGACGGTTATCAACAGGCCTTGCTAACCCGCTATGGGCAACGAATGCGGCAAAAACTGGGTTTCTTTAGTGAGCAGAAAAACGATAACGAAATCCTTAGCGAACTGTTTAGCCTGATGGCGCGGGAAGGTAGCGACTACACGCGAACATTCCGCATGCTCAGCCAGACAGAGCAACACAGCACCTTGTCCCCACTACGCGATGAGTTTATTGACCGCGCGGCATTTGACGACTGGTTCACTCGTTACCGCACGCGCCTGCAACAAGACAATGTGGCTGACGTTGTCAGACAAGCGCAGATGAAGACGGCAAATCCGGCTATGGTGCTACGTAACTGGCTGGCGCAGCGGGCAATAAGCCAGGCAGAGCAGGGTGATTATACCGAACTACATCGGTTACACGCTGCGTTACGTACGCCGTTTATCGATCGGGATGATGATTATATCAGCCGTCCACCTGACTGGGGTAAACGGCTGGAGGTAAGTTGTTCCAGCTAAGGTGCCAGAAACACCTGCGGGGATGCGTTGGCCGGATGCTGACCAACGTGTACCTGAGCACCGTACCAGTGCTGCAGGTCATCGGCCTGTAACACAGCCTCCGGCGTTCCCTGCGACACCAGCCTACCGTTGTGCAGCAGCACTATTCTGTCTGCCCACAATGCGGCGAGGTTCAGATCGTGAAGCACAATACACACATGTAGCTCTTGTGAAGCGGTGAGCGTCTTCAGCAGGCGCAACAAATGCTGCTGGTGATAAAGATCCAGCGCAGAAGTAGGCTCATCAAGGAATAACCAGCCGCGAGGCGCACCGTCGCACCAAAGTTGCGCCAGCGCACGGGCCAACTGTACGCGCTGTTGCTCGCCGCCGGAAAGCGCAGCGTATTGCCGACCCGTCAACGGTGTGCATCCGGTCATTTCCATCACCTGAGCGATGAGTCGCGGCTCCGGGCGCTGGGTCCAGGGCGCACGGCCCATCGCGATGACGGCCTCTATCGGCCAGTCAAATCCCAGCTGTGTTTGCTGGCGCATCACTGCCCGATGCCGCGACAGGGTCTGGGTAGACCATTCATCCAGCGGTTTGCCTGCCAGCACGCAGCGTCCGCTCGTCGGTTGCAGAAAGCCGGTCAACAGACGTAGCAGGGTGGATTTTCCTGCACCATTCGGCCCGATTAACGCGACCAGTTCACCTTTAGCGAGTTTGAGCGATACGTCGTCAATTACTGAGCGATCAGCAAGGCGATAGTGAAGTCCTTCGGTAATAAAATGTTCAGCCATGCGCTCCTCGCTGACGAAAAATAAGCCATAAAAACCATGGCGCACCGAGAATACTGGTCAGCAGACCAACGGGCATTTCCGCAGGCGCAACTGCGGTGCGGGCGAGAGTGTCGGCAATCAGTAGTAAAAATGCGCCAGCCAGAACAGAACCGGGGATCACGGCCCGATGGTCTGATCCGAGCCACATACGCATTAAATGTGGAACAACCAAACCGATGAACCCAATGACTCCGCTGACCGCTACAGCAGCGGCCACGAGTAATGCGCTGCACAACAACAAAATACGTTGGATCATCCGAACATCAACGCCGAGATAATGCGCCTCCTCCTCACCCAGTTGTAGCAGGTTCAGCGCCGGAGCCAGACGCCAGATGATCAGCACCGTCGGGATAGTCAGTGACGTGACAGCCAGTAGCGTGGACCACTGCGCGGCTCCCAGACTTCCCATCCCCCACAACGACAACTGTCGCAATTGCGCATCATTACTGACCCACGACAAAACGCCAACCGCCGCTCCGCAGAGCGCATTAATAGCAATACCGACCAGTAACAGACGTGAGAGCGAACCGTCGCGCTGTTGGCTGAGGATAAAAATCACCACGGTGGCAGCCAGTGCACCGAGAAATGCCGCCATCATTGGCGCATACAGCATGAGTAACGCGGGTAATGAGACTGGTAACACCACCCACAGGGCGACGGCGCAGGCCGCACCGCTGCTAATACCCAGTAGCCCTGGGTCGGCAAGCGGGTTGCGAAACAATCCCTGCATTACGCAACCTGCCAGTGCCAGTGAGCCGCCGATCACCAGCGCCAGCAAAACGCGAGGTAGCCGAATGGTGAGCCAGATTTGACGTAGTGCCTCATCGCCATCACGCCAGAGCAGACTTACCGGCAGGCGCAATGCGCCAAAACCGGTAGCCAGAACCGTCAGTACAACCAACATCAATGCCAACATCCACAACGAACAGGTGATCCGCCGGGACATCAGGGCAATTGCTCCGCTTTGGCGCGTAGCTGCAAAATGGCCTGTGGCGTACGAACGCTAAAGCCCAGTAATGCCATATCATCAATCTGCAGTACCTGCTTATTGCGCCCGGCAGGCGTTTGCGCAAGTCCCGGTAGCGCCCACAGGTTATCTTCGCCACCCATCGCCTTAACGCCATCTTGTGAAATCACGATGAGATCGGGCTGGCTGGCAATGACGCCTTCTTGTGATAACGGCTGGTAGCGGCTAAAACCCTGCATTGCGTTACGTAAGCCGGCTGCGCGAATAGCGGCATCAGCGCCCGTTTCCTGCCCTGCGGCCATTGCGCTCATTCCACCATGATTGAGAATAAACAGAACGCGTTTGTTAAGTCCGGATGACGGCAATGCTGCCAGTTCCTGACGTAAGCGGGTGCGCAGCGTTTCGCCCTCATCCTCCCGATGGGTTGCTTCGGCGATGACGCGGATTTTTTCATCAATCACGTTGAGATCGTTGCTTGCCGGGATCGTGACAACCCTGACATGGCTCTGCTCAACCTGTTTTAGCGCCAGAGAAGGCTGCGCTTGTGCGCTGGCTAGCACCAGCGTAGGGCGGGTAGCCAGGATACCTTCGGCGTTGAGTTGGCGCAAATAGCCCACGTCTGGCAATGCGGTTGCCGCTTCCGGCCACTGGCTGGTGCTGTCACGTGCCACGAGGGATGATTGCGCATCCAGCGCATACACAATTTCGGTGACGTCGCCACCGAGAGCCACAACGCGTTCTTCGTCAGCAGCCAGCGCTGCGATGGGCAGCAGCGCAATCAGGACCAGCAGTTTTTTCATGCGGCCAGTCCTTTTGGCGTTAAGGCATCGATCTGCGCTCGCCATTGCGTCTGCTCCGGTTCACCTTCCGTACGCTGTCCATAAAGCTGGGCAATTTGCGTGCCATCTGCGGCAAACAACTCCAGGCTGGTGACGTGACCATCGGCGGTCGGTTTGCGCGTTACCCACGTTTCGGCTACGCGCTCTTCCAGCAGATGCAGGGTAAAGGTCGGGTTGAAAATATTCAGCCAGCCTTTCATCGGCACCAGTTTTTCTATCACGCCGGTAAAGATCTGCACGCAGCCGCGATTACCCACGAAGACCATAATTTCATTGCCATCCTGGCGTGCGGTGTCGAGTAGCTGCGCCAGTGCGCTATTAGAAACTTTACAGGCCAGATCGTCGCCCACCAGATTGAATGCCTGTTGGCGGGTAAGATCGTGGCGTTTCAGCAGACCGAAAAACTGGTGTACATCGGTCATCGCTCGCCACTCTTGATCAACGGTCTGCGCATCGGCCGTGATGAGGGCTGGCGCAGAAGTGTTGGTAGGTTGCAGTACCAGTGGCGGGTTTTCAGCGAAGATGAAACGGGTCAGCAACGCAGCCCATTCCTCAACGAGGGTATTTTGTGTGGCATAGACTTTCAGCAGCGCATCCCCTTGATGGTCAAAGAACTGAATGCTCTGACGCTCGCCGTGGGCTGTGGTCTCACTGATATGAAAGGCGCTTGCCCACTGATTAAGGAACAGGCGCAGGTCGAGGGCGCGCGGATTAAGAACCAGTCCGGCATGACCGTTCAGGTGCTGATTGGTAAAAGCGCCAACCTGTTCATGCACCGCATATTCGTTGCGGCAAATGCATTTGGTTTCGCCTACGGCTTCCAGTGCGCCGAGGATTTCGCGGACTTCGCCACGTAAGCGCCAGGCGTCATGGCCGACGCGCGCAAAGGTCAGTTCGGCTTCGCTAATATTCATCAATCCTGCAATGTCGCGTGCGTATTTGCCGGGATTTTCATTCTTCAGTTCCAGCCAGCGTGTGTAATGATTCATTGTCTCTTCCTTCCAGATTGCTACCCCGGCGAACCGGGGAAAAGTGATTACCACTGATAACTCACGAAAATTTTGCCATTGCGACCATCCTGCGGAATGCCCTGCGGCGACCAGTACTCTTTGTCGAAGGCGTTGCCCAGTACCAGCGTGGTGGTCATACCTTTCAGCGCTTGTTGACCCTGATAGCTCACGTAGAAATCGTTTACCGCATAGCCGGGCTGTTTAGCGTAGCTGCTGCTGATATGCGTGGAGCGGTCAGCAAATGTCCCGATCCAGCCCACGGAGAATCCGCTGTGTGCCACGGGTATGTTCAGTTTGCTGGTGACGATATCCGGGTTAATGCTGGAAATGTATTCGCCGGTGTCGGTATCTTTGCCTCGTGTACGGTTGTAGGCCATGTCTAAACTGAACAGATCGGCGGAGTACTTCGCCATCACGTCCCAGCCCCAGATTTTGGCGTTGGGGACGTTATAGGACATGGTTGTCGCGGCGGCAAAATCGACGCTGGTGGAGATGTAATCTTTCGCTTTGGTGTCGAAATAACTGGCTTTAAATTCGAGCGCATCGCTCGCCATCAGCAGATCGTCGAAGCGCAGGCCAAATCCGTATTCCTGCGTTTCGTTGGTTTCCGGACGCAGGTTAGGGTTGGGTACCCAATAGTTAGTGTAAAAACGGCCGATGGAGAAGTGTTTTGCATCGTTATACATCTCGCCCATGGTCGGCGCACGGAAGGCCTGAGCGTATGAACCGAACAGCATCAGCCAGTCGGCCGGCGTGACGGTCATTCCTGCGCGGGACGACCATTTGTCGGCATCGACATCCGCGTAACCATCGCTGCTACCGCGATATGAGTCATAGCGTGTACCACCCAGCAATGTTACTGGCAGATCTCGCAGGGTGATTTCATCCTGTAGCCAGCCGGAGCTGAAATCAATTTTTGCCTCAGGGAAGCCGGTCGTCGCGCCACCGGGGCGTTGTTCCTGGCGATAGTACTCACCACCGTAAGTTAACAGGTGAGAAGCAAAGGAGTCGCTAAACAACCGGCTGCGATTATCAATTTTTCCGCCTTTGGTCGTTTGTTTGCGAAACTCATTAGTCGCATCCGGATTCTGGGCATTAATGCGCGCCTCGGACCAGTATATGCGAGCATCAGCGTTCAGCCAGTCATTGTCCGCAGGGGCGAGCGTGTAGGTCAACTGTGCGTCTCGCTGGATCGTTGAGCGATCGGTCATCGGGTTGCTGGTGGCATCTGCCGCGCTGGTTTGTGGGTTCTTAGGTTCACGGGCGTCATTGTTGTAGTAGCGCAACGAGCCTGCCAGCGTCTGGGCGCTGTCAATTTTCCAACTGCCTTTCGCCAGCATATTGTTGATCGCTTCATCGTTTGGCGCTGTAGTACCGTCGCTCTGGCGCAAATCACCGCGATCGCGACTCGACCATGCAAGCAGTCCGTCCAGCGTATCGGTGCGCCCAAATGCGCTGGCGCCCATACCGAGGCTGTGATCGCCGGTTGCCGCAGTACCGAACACGCGGTAACCGCTGTTTTGTCCGGCTTCCAGCAGATCTTTGGCATCCGCAGTGTCATAGGCGATCACGCCGCCCAGCGCGCCGCTGCCATACAGCAGAGCAGAAGGGCCGCGCACGACTTCGATGCGTTTGATTAGCGCCGGGTCGAGGAAGGTACTGTTCAGGTGTCCGGTGTCGGTTCCCTGACGTACGCCGTCTACCAGCACCAGAACGCCGCGGCGGTCATAGCCGCGCAGATTAACGTCCTGACCGTTGGTTCGTCCCGTACCGTCAAGGGTAAGTCCAGGCACTTTACGTAACAGATCTGCCGCTGAGCTGGCAGTCTGGTTTTCCGGCGCAGTGGCATCAATCACGCTGACCATCATCGGCGCTTCAAAGGCACTGCGGGCATTGCCGGTGGCGGTGACGGTCATATCTTCGACCGCCGCATATGCGAAAGTGGGCAGGCTACTGACAATCGCCAGCGCCAATAGCGAGGGACGCAGGGATGCAGTGTGCAGGTATGGCATAGCAACTCTCCATTAGGAAATCGAAAAGCGCTGGCTGCCTGGGTATCACCTGGGTGGCTGGCGAAAGGTGTTGTTTATTTGGTCAGAATGAGTTTTCCGGCTTGGGTCTGGCGCAGCAAGTAGTGCTGACCATCATGTTCTATGATCACTCGTCCTTCATTTCCCAGCAGGCTTTTACTGTCAATCCGACGTTCGTCAGGCGTGACAGAAGGGTGTGTTTTTTCTTTTGCAGGCGTTGCTGTAGTGTTATCCATACGTGACATAGTGTTTAAAAATAACAATCAATGTAACAATGATAATCATTATCAATAAACTGAGAATTTGCATCAAGCCTTTTTGTGAAATAATTGTGACGGGATCAAATTTGCGGGATTGCGCTGCATTAAAAAAGCCCGGTCACATTACGCTGACCGGGCCTGGATGGGCACGAACCGTAGGTCGGGTCAGGCGAAACCGCCGCCCGGGCATGATTTTAGAATCGACTGTCTACCGCCGCGGCGAGTTTTTCGACCAGCAGTTCCGTATCTTCCCAGTTCAGGCAGGGATCGGTGATTGACTGACCATAAACCAGTGGCTGGCCGCTGACGATTTTTTGCGTACCTTCGCGTAAGAAACTTTCCGCCATGATCCCGGCTATTGCCGTCGAACCATTGCGAATCTGCTGACAGACGTCATCGCACACTTCTAACTGACGGCGATGTTGCTTCTGGCAATTGCCATGGCTGAAATCCACCACCAGATGCTCCGGCAGAGAGAATTCGTGCAGCGTATCGCAGGCAGCGGCAATATCTTCGGCAGAGTAGTTCGGCTTTTTACCACCGCGCATGATGATATGACCATAAGGGTTGCCGCTGGTCTGATAGATAGTCATCTGCCCGGTTTTATCCGGTGAGAGGAACATGTGGCTGGCGCGTGACGCGCGAATAGCATCGACGGCGATACGTGTATTGCCATCTGTCCCGTTTTTGAACCCGACAGGGCAGGAGAGCGCGGAAGCCATTTCACGGTGAATTTGGCTCTCTGTGGTGCGTGCGCCAATTGCGCCCCAACTGATCAGATCAGCAATAAACTGACCTGTCACCATATCGAGGAATTCAGTGGCCGTCGGTACACCCAGTTCGTTGACCTGTAACAGCAGTTTACGTGCCAGCTCAATACCATGATTTACACGATAGCTGCCATTCAAATCCGGGTCGGAAATGAGGCCTTTCCAGCCCACGACGGTACGCGGTTTTTCAAAATAGGTACGCATCACGATTTCCAGACGTGCCTGGTGTTTAGTGCGCAGTGCCTGCAAACGCGTGGCGTATTCCATGGCGGCATCGAGATCGTGAATCGAGCATGGTCCAACGATGACCAGCAAGCGAGGATCTTCACCATTCAAGATTTTTTCTATCCGACGTCGGGAATCCGTAACATGGCGGGCGACGGAGGACGAAACAGGATGCCGTTGCGCAAGCTCTGCTGGAGTGACCAGGTTGTCAATACGCGCAGTACGGAGTTCATCGGTTCTGTTCATTACTTATCTCAGAAATTTGTTGCTTCAACGGCAGGACTACCGGGAAGTGATGTACATCACAATATCACACTCATCCTGCCTGGTGGCGAGCATAATAACAAAAAATCGAACCAATGCACTAGCATTCTAGTACATACGGCGATTCAGCCCCATGATGTCGAGGATCTTGGTGGCAATTTCTTCTACTGAATAATTGGTACTGTTCAACCACGGAATTTGATTTTTCCGGTACAGCGCCTCTACTTCGGCAACTTCCATTCGGCACTGGCGCAGCGAAGCGTAGCGACTGTTTTCACGGCGCTCTTCGCGGATCGCCGCCAGGCGCTCAGGGTCGATGGTCAGGCCGAATAATTTATGCTGCAACGGCTTCAGAGAGGCGGGCAGCACCAGATTATCCATATCATCGGCAATAAAGGGGTAGTTAGCGGCCCGGATACCAAACTGCATTGCCAGGTATAAGCTGGTAGGCGTTTTTCCGCAGCGGGAAACGCCAAGCAGGATCACCTGCGCCTGATCAAGGTTGCGCAACGAGATACCGTCGTCATGCGCGAGGGTATAATCAATGGCGGCAATACGCGCATCGTACTTGTTGAGGTTGCCAGGATTCAGGCCGTGCGTGCGATGCGCGATCGGTGTGGGGTCGAGTTTCATCTCATGTTGCAGCGGGGCGACCAGTGCCTGGACGATGTCCTGGCAAAAACCCTCACTTTGTAAAATGATCGAGCGAATTTCCGGCAATACGATGGAGTAGAACACCAGAGGACGCACACCCGTTTGTTGATAAATGGCATCAATCTGGTCTTTAACCGCACGAGCACGGCTCTCATTTTCCACAAACGGCAGCGTAATGCTGCTGATCGTGACCGGAAATTGTGACATTACCGCGTGACCCAATACCTCTGCGGTGATGGCTGTGCCATCAGAAATATAAAATACATGACGATCAACAGCATTATCCATTTTGCGCATCCTGGGGGCAGACATAATTCTCTGAAAGCATAAATTAAAATTCGTCAGAAGCGAATATTGCTGCATCACTTTTATAAAGTGAAACAGTATTTTTATATTTAATGAAAAGTACATTTCATTTTTCGGAACAAATGTTTATACCGACTGATTTTGTGGTGATCCCGTGCCGTTCGCGGGTTTGCGCAAATGCGGAAAGAATCTGAAAAAATAAAAAATAAAGTTGCTTGAACGATTCACCGTTTTTTTCGCTGGAGTAAATATGCCAAGATAATTACGCAAAATTGAGTTTCCTAACCTCGTTCATATATAAGGATTGTTCGATGTCCAACAATGGCTCGTCACCGCTGGTGCTTTGGTATAACCAACTCGGCATGAATGATGTAGACAGAGTTGGGGGCAAAAATGCCTCCCTGGGTGAAATGATTACTAACCTTTCAGGTATGGGCGTATCCGTACCGAATGGTTTTGCAACGACCGCCGATGCGTTTAACCAGTTTCTGGACCAAAGCGGCGTAAACCAGCGCATTTATGAGCTGCTGGATAAAACGGATATTGACGATGTCACCGAGCTTGCAAAAGCCGGCGCGCAGATCCGCCAGTGGATTATCGACACTCCTTTCCAGCCTGAACTGGAAAATGCCGTCCGCGATGCCTACGCGCAGCTGTCAGCGGACGATGCCAATGCTTCTTTTGCCGTGCGTTCCTCCGCTACCGCAGAAGATATGCCAGATGCGTCATTCGCGGGCCAGCAGGAAACTTTCCTCAACGTCCAGGGGTTTGATGCGGTACTGGTCGCTGTCAAACACGTATTTGCCTCGCTGTTTAACGATCGTGCGATTTCTTATCGTGTCCATCAGGGCTATGACCATCGTGGTGTGGCGCTCTCTGCGGGTGTGCAGCGGATGGTGCGCTCTGACCTGGCGTCTTCCGGCGTCATGTTCTCCATTGATACCGAATCCGGCTTCGATCAGGTGGTGTTTATCACCTCCGCGTGGGGGCTGGGTGAGATGGTGGTGCAGGGGGCAGTGAACCCGGATGAATTCTACGTGCACAAACCGACCCTGGCGGCCAACCGTCCGTCAATCGTGCGTCGTACAATGGGCTCTAAGAAAATCCGCATGGTTTATGCGCCGACTCAGGAGCATGGCAAGCAGGTTACCATTGAAGACGTTCCGCAGGCGCAACGTGACATTTTCTCACTGAGCAACGAGGAAGTGCAGGAGCTGGCGAAGCAGGCGGTGCAAATCGAGAAGCACTACGGTCGTCCGATGGACATCGAATGGGCTAAAGACGGTCATACCGGCAAGCTGTTCATTGTACAGGCTCGTCCGGAAACCGTACGTTCTCGCGGCCAGGTGATGGAGCGTTATACGCTGCATGCGCAGGGTAAAATTATTGCTGAAGGTCGCGCCATCGGTCACCGCATCGGGGCTGGCCCGGTAAAAGTCATTCATGACATCAGCGAAATGAACCGTATCGAGCCAGGCGATGTGCTGGTTACCGACATGACCGACCCGGACTGGGAACCGATCATGAAAAAAGCGGCGGCGATCGTCACCAACCGCGGCGGTCGTACCTGTCATGCGGCGATTATTGCCCGTGAACTGGGAATTCCGGCGGTTGTTGGCTGTGGCGATGCGACCGAACGCATGAAAGACGGCGAGAAAGTCACAGTCTCCTGTGCGGAAGGCGACACCGGCTACGTGTATGCCGACATGCTGGACTTCAGCGTGAAGAGCTCCAGCGTGGAAACCATGCCGGATCTGCCGTTGAAGGTGATGATGAACGTCGGTAACCCGGATCGTGCTTTTGACTTCGCTTGTCTGCCAAACGAAGGTGTCGGCCTGGCGCGTCTCGAATTTATTATCAACCGTATGATTGGCGTGCACCCACGTGCACTGCTGGAATTCGATGATCAAACGCCGGAACTGCAAAACGAAATCCGCGCGATGATGAAAGGGTTTGATTCACCGCGTGAATTCTACGTGGGTCGTCTGACGGAAGGGATTGCGACGCTGGGTGCGGCGTTTTATCCAAAGCGCGTCATCGTGCGCATGTCGGACTTTAAGTCCAACGAATATGCCAACCTCGTCGGCGGTGAGCGTTATGAACCGCATGAAGAGAACCCGATGTTGGGCTTCCGTGGTGCGGGGCGCTATGTTGCGGATAGCTTCCGTGACTGTTTTGCGCTGGAATGTGATGCCGTAAAACGCGTCCGTAACGACATGGGGCTGACTAACGTGGAAGTAATGGTACCGTTTGTTCGTACCGTTGCCCAGGCGAAAGCGGTCGTGGAAGAGCTGGCACGTCAGGGGCTGAAGCGCGGCGAGAACGGGCTGAAGGTAATCATGATGTGTGAGATCCCATCCAACGCCTTGCTGGCTGAACAGTTCCTCGAATATTTCGACGGCTTCTCTATCGGGTCTAACGACATGACACAGCTGGCGTTGGGGCTGGACCGTGACTCTGGTGTGGTTTCTGAACTGTTTGATGAGCGTAACGACGCGGTGAAAGCGCTGCTGTCGATGGCGATTCGTGCAGCCAAGAAACAGGGCAAATACGTGGGTATTTGCGGTCAGGGCCCATCTGACCATGAAGACTTTGCGGCCTGGCTGATGGAAGAGGGGATCGACAGCCTGTCGCTGAACCCGGACACTGTCGTACAGACCTGGCTAAGTCTGGCTGAACTGAACAAGTAACATCATGCCTTATCCGGCCTATTCAACGTAGGCCGGATAAGATGCGCTAGCGTCGCCATCCGGCACTTTATCCTGCAACACTCTCCGCGCTCAAACGCTGAATAATATCCTGACGCAGTTGGTATTTTTGTACTTTACCGGACGCTGTGCGCGGTAATTTCTCCACAATCACAATGTGCTCAGGGTATTTGTACTTTGCCACCCGCTTGCGACTAAAAAAGGCTACCACTGACTCCAGTGACAGCGAATGGTGCGGCGGTTTTAGCACCACATAGGCACATGACCTTTCACCTAAGCGTACGTCTGGCATCGCGACAACGCAGGCATCGTGAATGCGGGGGTGCTGCAATAAAATATCCTCAACTTCGCGGCTGCTGATGTTTTCTCCACCGCGGACAATGATATCTTTTTTCCGTCCGGTGATTTTGATGTACCCCGCATCGTCCATCCGGCACAAATCGCCGCTGTAATACCAGCCGTCATTATCCAGCGCACGGGCGGTGAGTTCAGGTTCATCAAGGTAGCCCATAAAAACATTGGGCCCGCGGGATGCCTCTTCTCCTTCCATACCCGCAGGCAACGTGTTACGTGCCTCATCGACGACTTTAATTTCCACGCCGGCTGCGGCATATCCGTCGGTGTTCATCATGCGGGAAAGCGAATCATCCAGATTGACCACCGCGTGCGGCGAGCTTTCTGTTGAGCCATAGACGCTTAAAAGTTTAATGCCGAGCTGCTGACAATCGCGGGCTATTTTTTTCGGAATAGTGGTGCCGCCGCATAAGAAAAAGCGTAACGACGAGAGATCGTAGGGATGTTTTTCCACGCTACACAGCATGTCATAGACGAACGGTGTGGCGCCGAGTACGCAGGTACAGCGCTGTTGTACCAGCAATTCGAGACAGGCGGCTGGGGTGAAAATATCTAACAATACGCTGCGTGCGCCAATTAAAAACGGTGCGGTCACGCCATGTAAAAAACCGGTAGCATGGCCAAGTGGCGCGGGCATTAAAAATACATCCAGCCAGGTGAGATTAAGACGGGCACAATAGGCGCGTTCACTGGCCAGGATGTTGTTGTGGGTCAGCATTACCCCTTTGGGCATCCCCTCTGTTCCGGAGGTAAACAGCACCGCAGCCAGCTCATCGGCATGCACACTAATTGGCCGGGTTAATGGTGGTGATAAAAGAAGCTGGCTGAGTGGCAATGAGTCTGTCGCGGGTGCCAGCTTATCGACGGCAACAATCTGTTGCAGATGCGGCAGCTGGTTTTGCAAGGGCAGGATCAGATCTACCGGCCGGGTTTGTTTAAACAGCGTAGGTGCGAAAAATATCTTTGCCTGGCATTTGTTCAGTACCCATACCAGCTCGGCTTCGCGCCAGGCAGGAAGTAGTGGTACGGAAACCACCCCGGTTTTCAGACAGGCCAGGTAGATAAGGGTAAATTCACACCAGCCGGGCAGTTGAAAGGCGACGCGGTCACCTGGCTGGATTCCGCAGGCTAACAACCAGGTCGCCAGACGGCTGGCCGCACTGTCGAGCGCGGCGTAGGTGTATGAATCGCCGTGATTATCGACCACAGCGATTTTATCCGGCATCGCATGGGCGGTTTGGCTCCAGTAATCACCCAGCGATGCATCCCCCCAAAACCCTTGTTGTCGATAAGCTTCCCGACGTTCGGCATTAAACGTTAATGTGACACTCATGAGTTATTCCCTGGATAATTTCGGTACACGTCCTGCCGGATAACAGAAGTGCTGTCTCCGGCGTACAACAGGCGATACGTGTTAGCCGTAACGGAAATCCACACCAAATGTTCCAGCCGGGTATTCCCATTGTTCGAGGATAGTGGAACCGCACAGCACCCGGCAGGTACCACATTCCAGGCAGCCTGCGGAATCAAAATGAATATTTCCACTTTCGTCCTGTTTATACAGTCCAGCGGGGCAGGCATTCAGCAGTTTGCGAAATTCTGTCATGTCAGGATGTTCGGCAAGGATGATGTGCGGATGCCCCTCATCGACATTGAATTTGTTAACGCCCAGTTTGACGTCAACATTTACGGTGTTGTCCTGACTCATAGTGCGGTTGCTCCCTTGATGCCGTCTTTCAGTAAATTTATCAGCCCAATCTGCTTCGCGTGGGATAAAATGGTCTTGCGAATTGGCTGGTTTGGGCTGCCATCAACGGTGAACATATCGCTCATGATATCGGCCACCATACGGGGATACTGGGTGAACAGGCGTGGGTTTTCCATTAGCGCGGGGATCTTACGGAAATGCTGTAAATCACGCATCACACAACCCTGTGCAAGGGTGCGTTTGTAGTCCATCAGGCTGTTGGCTGAATAATCCTGGCGTTCTTTTGCCGCAATGGCCGTCTGTGCTGCGGCTTCTGCGGAGGCTATCGCCAAATCCATGCCACGCACGGTGTAGCCCAGGTTCAGACAAAAACCCGCGGCATCGCCGACGATCATCACCCCGTCATCAACCAGCTTCGGTACCATCGCCAGGCCGCCTTCCGGCACCATGTGCGCGGAATACTCCAGCAATTCACCGTCGGCGATCAGTGGGCGAATAGTGGGGTGCTGTTTAAAATCTTCCAGCATTTGCGGAATGCTTTTTGTCGCATGCCCGATATCGCCCAGACCACATACCAGTCCCAGAGAAACGGAGTCTTTGTTGGTGTACAGGAAACCTCCGCCCATCAGGCCATTAGATGGCGAACCGGCAAACAACCAGGCGGCACCTTCATTTCCTGATAGATTAAAACGATCTGCAATGACTGCTGGCGGCAGGCCGATCAGTTCTTTCACGCCAACGGCATAATGATGTGCTGAAGAGGGCGGTACCATTCCCAGTGAACGTCCCAGCATGGAATTGACACCATCAGCAAGGATAACGATATTGGCCTCCAGGATATCGTCACCCGCCTGCACGCCAGTGACTTTGTTGCCTTCCCGGATCAGGGAATCGACGCGAACGCCCGGAATAAACTGAGCCCCGGCCTGTTCAGCTTTTTCCATCAACCAGGGATCGAGTCTGTTGCGCAATACGGTATAGGAGTCCTGCGCTGGGGTATTTTCTTTTTCACGATGGAAATCGAGGGTGACAGCACTTTCTTCAGTCAGGAAAGAGATTTTTTCGCGGGTCACTTTCCGTTCGACAGGGGCCTCCTCTGCAAAGCCGGGCATAATGTGCTCCAGGCTATGCGTGTAGAGTCGTCCTCCGGTCATGTTTTTGCTGCCAGCACTGTTTCCGCGCTCAATAACCAGCACGTCCAGCCCAGCCTGGGCCATCACGTAACCTGCTACCGCACCCGCCACGCCAGCACCGACCACAATGGCATCAAATTTTTCATCTGACATGTTCTTTGCTCCTTTCCCGCCGCGAATGCAGCGGGATATGTGCGTTAAATGTGGCCGTTAGCGACTGAGCTGTTCGATAAGGGTCGGGACGACTTTGTAAATGTCACCAACCAGACCGTAATCGGCGTAGTTGAAGATCGGGGCTTTTTTATCTTTATTGATGGCGACGATGATCTTCGCGCCGTTCCCGCCGACCATATGTTGAATTTGCCCTGAGATGCCCAGTGTCAGGTACAAATCTGATTTCAATAGCACCCCGGAAACGCCAATATAGCGTTCGCGCTCCATCCAGTTTTCACCTTCGGCAATAGGGCGTGAACAACCCACTTCGGCACCCAGAACGGCGGCAAGATTGCGTACCATCTGCAGATCGCTCTCGGCCACCAGGCCACGACCGACGCCAACCACACGTTTAGCTTTGCTGAGATCCACGCTGCTGAGGGATTTGGCCCGACGTTCCTGGCAAACAATCTCATGAAGTGGCGTGATATACGGTGCTGAGACGACAGGGCAAGTGTGCGCAGGATGGGCTTCTACTGGTTCAAACATGCCAGGGGCAAGCGTGATAATCGCCAGCGCGCTATTCAGTTTTTCTTTACCGAATGCCAGGCCGCCATACATACGGTGTTCTGCAAACAGCGCACCTGCATCGAGAGTGACCGATGTGGCGTCGTTTACCATCGCCGCATTGAGTTGCATGCTTAACCGCGCGCCCAGTGATTTTGCGCGTTTAGACGCAGGCATCAGCAACAGGCCGGTGTGCGCTTGCAGTAAGGCTGAGACAGTCTCGGCGTAGTTTTCAACACGCTGCAGTCCACTGGCGTGTTCGAGCACGATGATGTCATCGGCACCCAGCGCTTTCAGCTGATCGGCCTGTTCGTTGCCCTGCACAATAAGGTGTACCTGCTCGCCCCACTGGCGGGCACCGGTCATTAATTCCGCATAGCGTTCTACGTTATCGCTAAACACCCATACGTTGGCTAATTTACTCATGATGATTGTTCTCCGTTGGGCTTAGTTCAGGGCTTTTTTCAGATGTTCGGCCAGTTCGGCAATGGCTTCTGCTGAGTCATTTTCCAGAATGATGTGCTTACGTTCGGTCTGTGGTGGAACGCTAAGGCTGACTAATTCCGCCAGCGGTGACGCTGGCGTCCAGCCAATATCGCTGGCCTGCCAGTGGGTGACGGTTTTCTTGCCGGCACCAAGAATGGCTTTCATTGACGGAATCCGCGGTGTATTGATATCTGAGGTTACGCACAGCACGGCGGGGAGCGGCAGTTCAATCACTTCAACTTCGTCTTCCAGTGTACGTTCAACCACAATGCGCTCGCCGTTACGTTGGATGTGGCTTACCGCGTTAATCACGGGAAGCTGCAGGAGCTCACCAACCAGTAAACCGACCTGTTGTGCGTAGACATCGCCGGACCCTTCCCCGAACAGCATCAGATCGAATTCAATTTTTTTAGCCGCACAAGCCAGTGCCTGGGCGGTATCGCGCGGCAGCGCGTGCTCCAGCTGTGGATCCTGCACCATAAACAGGCTATCCGGACCGCGGGACAGCACGTCTTTACGTACTTTAGAGTTTTGCAACAAGGAGCCGCCCACCGTTAAGGCGACAATCTCATCGCCTTCAGCGGTAAGTTGTGTGGCGGCTTCAATCGCATTCAGATCAAATTGACTGATTTTGGCATCGGCCCGATCAAAGTTAAGCGAGCGCTCTGGGGTAACAACAATGTCCTGTTCTTCAGGCACCAACTTAAAGCAGGTTATTATTTTCATGGCATCTCCAGTGAGTCACGTTCGGATAATGACGGTGCGCGTCATTATCGGCAGTAGGGAAAATTTGACTGAAAATAGTGTGCGGCAGAGTGGAGCCTGTTTTCGACGGGGCAATCTGTTTTCATTCCCAACAATCTTGCAGAAAAATATGCAACGGAGATGCGGGGGTTCTAAGCGAGGGGTAAAGATTGTGTACGCGAGATTACACAGTGAAAACAGTAAATGAGGGTGTGATTGAGAAACGCATCCTATTTTTAAGCGATATTTGCCCGCATTTGTTTCTGATATGTAAATTGTTAATGTTGAATTAATAACATTTATTCTTTTCAATTAGGATAAAACGTAAATAACGCATGCTAACAGCGTTCTTGAGCAAGAAGTGTCATCTTGCAGATGACGCAAATAATTTTGTTTCGCTTGGACAGAATATCGTTGTATAACGTGGTTAATCGTTATCATTTAACACTATTAATTTTCCGCATATTTACCATCTAAAGGTGGAGGCTGTCATGTATCAACGATGTTTTGATAATGCCATGGAAACCCTTTTTGAGCAGGGGAAGACCCCCAGATTTTCGCGATTCGTCATCAGTGATGATCCTAACTGGGAGTCTGGTCACCATGTTCATGACAATGAAACAGAGCTTATCTATGTCAAAAAAGGTGTCGCGCGATTAATCATTGATTCTTCACTGTACGTCGCTCACGCCGGGGATATTGTGGTGATAGAACAAGGGCGGTTACATACCGTCGCCTCGGATAGCAGCGCGCCTGCCACGACCTACACCTGTGCACTGGATGGTTTTCGTTTCAATGGTTGGCAGGACAATCAGTTGTTGCAGTTACATTCGTGTCCGGTCATCAGCGTCAGCCAGGGAAAGGAGGTTATTAAGAGTATTTTTAATGAACTGAGTATTATGATACCGCAGTGTAAAAATAATCTGTCATCCTCTGCCTATGATGCCTTTGCCTACGCATTAACCGTCTTGTATTACGAAAACTTTAAAAATGCTTATCGTTCGGAGCAGGGGTATATTAAAAAAGACGTGTTAATTAAAGATGTTCTGGTGTATTTGAATAACAACTTTCGCGAAAAAATCACACTTGATCAGTTGTCTAAAAAATTTCGAGCCAGTGTGAGTTATATCTGTCACGAATTCACTAAAGAATATCGTATTTCGCCGATTAATTATGTTATTCAACGGCGGATGACGGAGGCAAAATTTTCGCTGACGAATACGGAAGCGTCGTTAGCGGAAATCTCGTGGCGGGTAGGGTATGAAAATGTTGATCACTTTGCCAAACTCTTTCAGCGACACGTAGGCTGTACTCCCAGCGATTATCGTAAGCAGTTTAAAAATAATCTGACTGAGCAGGACTGCCTGCAGCCGGAAGTCTGATTTTCTGGCGTAAGTCCGGATAGCGTTTATCCGCTATCCGGATGACAGAACGGCTTACTTGTTTTGATAATCTTTCAGGATCTGACGTCCGGCGACGTAGATCATGATTTCATCGGTGCCACCGCCAATGCGTTCGCAGCGCACATCACGCCAGAACCGGGATACACGGGCTTCATCGGTATAACCCAGACCACCCATTATCTGAATTGCGTCGTCGATAACTTCCATCGCTGTGCGCGCACAGTACAGTTTTGCCAGCGCCGCACTGGTACGCAGTGATTGTTCCTGATCGGCCTGCCAGGCGACTTTCAATACCATATTGCGCATGTTTTCGATTTTAACCGCCATCAGCGCCAGTTTTTCCTGGATCATCTGGTTATGACCAATCGGTTTGCCAAAGGCGATACGCTGGTTGGCGTAACGTGCGGCATCCTCGAAAGCGCATTCGGCAAAGCCGGTGCTGCGTGCTGCGTTGATCAATCGCTCCATTTCGAAATTGTACATCACGTTGAGGAAGCCCATACCCTCTTCGCCGACCATATCACTTTCGTCAACTTCAACGTCATCAAGATAGACTTCGCAGGTACTTAACATGTGCCAGCCGATTTTGTGCAGCGGATTAACTTTGATGCCGGGTTTCTTCGAATCCACCCACCACAGGGTAAAGGCTTTCTTCGGATCTTTCGGCTCGGGATCGCGAGCCAGGACCAGCATATAAGGGTACTCTTTGGCACCGGTAATAAAGGTTTTTTGCCCGTTAAGGTACACCTTGCCGTTTTTGCGGGTGTAGCTGGTGGTGGCGCTGTTGTTATCTGAGCCAGCTCCCGGTTCGGTTAACGCCAGCGCATAGGCCGGATCGCCCGTTTCCATGGTGCTTTCAGCGGTTTTACGTAGTTGCTCCGCGGAGCCAAAACGGCGCATACTGTGGATACACTGACCGTTAGTGATCAGAAAGGCAGGCGCACCACATTTTGAGACCTCCATCAGCGCCAGCATTTGCGTGACGTAATCTGCCGGAATGCCACCGAACTCTTCCGGAACGCCCAGCATCGAAATGCCGTTATCCGCAAGCGCGCGCATAAATTCTTTAGGGTAGGTGGAGGTTTGATCGCAGGTGCGGAAATATTCTTCCGGGAAATTACTGGTGATCAGTTCCCGAATGCTGGCAAGCAGCAGTTCTTGTTCTTCAGTTAATGAAAAGTCCATCAGGGTACTCCTTTTAATTGGTGGCGTCGGGCAAAACAAAACCCATCGTGGCATCGATAAATAATCTTTCGTCCATCAGTTTCAGGTCTGGAGAAATAACGGGGGTGAATTCCATTTTGTCCAAAATGTCTTCTTGTACAGAAACACCTGGGGCAATTTCCACTAAATGGAGACCATCTTCTTTTAACGTAAATACGGCGCGCTCGGTGATGTAACGCACATCCAGTCCACGTTCGAGGGCAATTTTTCCACTGAAGGTAATTTCAGGTAATTCGCTAACGAATTTCTTCACCCGACCTTCCTGCACGATATTCAATTTGCCGTTGGCAACATCTGTTTTCAGACTTCCGGCTGTCAGGGTGCCGCAGAAAATAATTTTCTTCGAGGTGGCGCTTATATCAATAAAACCGCCAGTGCCCATGATCTTGCCATTGAATTTATGCACACCGACGTTGCCGTGCTGATCGACTTCGGCGAAACTTAAATAGCACACATCCAGGCCGCCACCGTGGTAGAAGTCAAACTGGGAGGTCATGTCCAGAATAGCGCGGGTGTTGACGTTGGCTCCAAAAGCGATGCCCTGCGAGGTAATACCGCCGATTGGCCCGGTTTCAACCGTCAGTATGAAATCATCGGCGCAGCCTTCTTCACGCGCGACGAGACCAATACCATCGGCAATTCCAACGCCAACGTTACCCACTGCACCTTTGCGCATTTCGAACAGCGCACGTCTGGCTACCAGTTTACGTTGGTTAAGCGGTAGGGCAGTTTGCAGGCTGTCATCAAGGATGAAATCGCCTGAAATAAAGCGGTTAACCGGCGCTCCGCCATACAGCTGAGTCTGTTCAGGATCGATAACGACGATATCCACCAGATAGCCAGGGATCCGCACGGCTTTAGGGTGCAGTGTGGCTTTCTTCACCATTTTTTGTACCTGCATCATGACGATGCCGCCGTTGTTATGCACGGCCTGCGCGATGACCAGCGCATCGAGATACATCACTTCATCTTCAAAGGTGGCGTAGCCTTCGCTATCACAGGTGGTGGCGCGAATAAAGGCGATATTCGGCGCAATGGCTTTGTAGTAGAGATACTCTCTGTTATCAATTTCTACCAGTTTGATTAGATCCTCGGTGGTCACTTCATTGAGTTTGCCACCTTGTTGGCGGGGATCGACAAACGTGCCAATACCGATATCACTCAAAATACCTGGCTGATGGGCCGCAGAGGCTCGCAGGGTTTGAGTTAATACGCCTTGTGGATAGTTGTAGGCGGCAATTTTATTTTGTTCCGCAAGGTCGGATATACGTGGGGATTGTCCCCAGTGGCCGCACAACGCCCATTTAACTAAACCTTCCTGTGCCAATGGACTAATACCCCGGTCTGCGCGGTCGCCCAGTCCTGTCGGGCTAATTAGCGACAAATTACGTGGGGATTGGCAATTTTTATATTTCTCGGCTAATGCATTAATTAATGTTGTGGCTTCAAGTATCCCACCGCCAGCGCCTAATACGCAGAGGGTGGCTTCATCCGGAATATAATCAATTGCGTCAGCTGCAGATAATACCGGTACCCGACCATTTAGACGTGTTGGTCTTGAAAGTTTCATATAAACTCCAGGTTATATTCGTGCGAATGCCTATCGCTATATTCGATAATAGTGTTTTGTGCTATTTGAAAATATTTAATCGTCTGCCAGATATTCGTGGTAAAACGAATATCTGGGGCAGGGCATTATTTATTGCAATTTAAAAATATTCGGCTATTAAGCCTGGTGTAATATTGTCAGAACGGTGCGTAGATCGGTTACGGAGATTTGTCCTGGGGCCGAGGCTTTTTTCACCGCACCAAACGTCGCCGCTGAGCCGAAAACTTCGCCGGACAGTCGTGAGATCACACCGGTTTTCGCCATTGACATGGTAATAATTGGGCGGTCGGCGTAGCGTTCCTGCATCTCCAGCGTTGCGCTAAGCAATGTCAGCACATCCGTTTTGCTTTGCGGCATCAACGCGATTTTGGGAATATCTGCACCAAGTTCCTGCATTTTACGCAGTCGCTGGACAATATCATCGGCCGCAGGTGTCTTGTGAAAATCATGGTTCGACATAATAACGAAGACATTTTTCGCGTGCGCATGCTCGACGGTTGCTTTAACCAGGTCATCACCGGTGAAAAGCTCCAGGTCGATCATATCCACCAGACCGCTGTCCACTGCTGCGCGGTTTAATGCAATATAGTTTTCGACGGACAGCGCCTGTTCACCCCCTTCCTGTGCACTACGGAAGGTGAACAGCAACGGTTTATCCGCCATCACATCACGGATCGCACGTGCGGCTTCCAGTACTGCGTCAATGGAAGCGACATCTGCGAAATGGTCAACACGCCATTCCAGGATGTCGAAATCCGCTTCGCGATAGGCCAGTGCTTCGCTTTTTACCGTTGAGATGTCTTTACCCATCAGTGAGACAATGATCTTCGGCGCACCCTCGCCAATCACGAGGTTTCTTACGGTTACGGTTTTCATTGATTACCCTTTAACTATTCACAAATACTGCCCATCAGGCTGCAAAACCCATAACCTGTTTGACATACTCCAGCGGGAAATCTTTCCCGGTCCAGAGCTTGAACTGCTCAGCCCCTTGCCACAACAACATGCCGTAACCATCAATCGTTTTGCAACCGGCATGTTGTGCTTGTTGCAACAACCTGGTCATATGCGGGTTATACACACATTCGGTCACCAGCAGTTCCGGGCGAAGCAGGGAAACGTCAGTCACAATAGATTCGTTATCCAGCGGTTTCATGCCGACTTTCGTGCCGTTGGTCAAAATATCCGCGCTGGCGAGTGCCTCGGCAAAAGCCTGGCGATCGGCAAGGTCGATCACGGTGACAACGCAGTCGGTGTTTTCATTAACACGTTTAGCGAATGCCTGCGCCTTTGCAAAGAACTCATCTTTACGGTTAAAGATCTTAATTTCTTTGATGCCTTCAATGGCTGCCTGAGCGCCAATGGCTGTAGACGCGCCGCCCGCACCCAACAGTACCATGGTTTTACCTTTAATATCGAAGCCGCTTTCTTTAATCGCGCGAATATGACCGGTGCCGTCGGTGTTGTAACCACGCAGGTAGCCATCATCATTAACGATGGTGTTGATTGCGCCAACCAGTTTGGCGGCAGGTGTTAATTCATCAACGTATTCACAGGCCAGCTGTTTATTGGGCATGGAAACCCCGGTGCCGCGCATTTTTAACGCTTTTAAACCGGCAATTGCATTAGCAAATGTTGAGTTATCGACTTCAAATGCCATGTAGGTAAAAGGCAGACCCGCTTTTTCTAATGCTTTATTTTGCATTTCAGGGGACAGACTGTGTCTGATAGGGTAGGCCATCAGACCAATCAGTTCATATTTTGCAGTTACATCCATTTGATACTCCTTCTAAACAATTTATTGAAAATAACGTTCGCCCAACCGCACATCATTTTGGGGGATATTAAATACGCGGTAATAGCGAATAAAGACGATGATGGCGGTGGTGAATGCCAGCAGAGCAAATGCAAGGTCCAGCAAAATGATGTATTGCAGGCCGATGTTAGAAAGGTATCCGGTGATCAGTGGGATAATAAAGTTGGCTACACCACCCATCATCATATAAACACTGGTGACTTTGGCTTTGCTCTTCGGGAAAAACTCCGACATCACTGAGACACCGAGCTGTAAAATACCGCCAGCAGCAGAGAAGCCAATCAGAAACGATCCTGCGTTACAAACCAGTGGAGAGGGATACAAATAAATGACCGCAGCGGTAATGCTTGCCAGACCAGCATTAAAAACGTTAGCCCAAATGGGGCGAACCATTTTCTTCAGGAGGGCTGCGAAGATGAATACGCAGACCAGCGATCCCATGCTGTAGTAAGAGATGGTTTTTAGTGCGTCAGTTTCTGCCATACCAGCAAATGCCATAGCATATTTCGGCATCCAGACCACGATGACATAAAAGGTTGAGAATGCGGCAACCCCAAACAGCACGGAAGCGACACCTTCCAACCAGACCAGGGGTTTACTGTTCATTTGTGGCAGATCTTTGGCGAGACCCGCGTCCACCATCTGGCTGGGAAAGCGACTTTTTAACAGCATCAGGGTGATGATCACGAACAGTACACCCGGGATGATGACCGCATAGCCGTACCAGACATGGTTGAGCAGCATGGTACTGACGATGATGGGGTAAATCATCTGGCCAAACGACACCATGGCTTTAACCAAAATAACCGCCGAGCCGGATGCTTTAGGGAAACATTCCATTAACGCCGGATAACCGCCGGTATCCAGCGCTGAATTTGCTACGCCGACGCATACCGCGAGAATAAAGGCAATCATCAGATTGGGGCTGGCGGGAATACCGAAGAAGAACAGCATATATAGAATAACGCCTAACAAAATGATAGCCCGACGACCGAACTTATCTGAGAGAACGCCAAAGAATAGAATACTGACCAGTCGACCAAGACCAATACCGGAAATTAGATAGGCAATCCCTGCATTATCGGTTGAAAATTTTTCAGCCAGGGATGTCATGTTTTGCGCCAGTGTGATGACGCTAATACCGTGTAAAAAATAACTTAAATAAATACAGGTTATCGCCAGAAGAAATGGCGTGTTAAAGGTCTTTTTCTGAGACATTTTTTCACAACTCCTTGCGGATTTTAAAATTATTCTGTGCTCGTCGGTGTAGTTTAAATTTCGGCGACCTTGTGATTAATATACCGGGCAGTAGTTATTGTACCTACATAGCATGGCGTTTAAATTACCAGGTATATTGCATATCAAACTGTGAAACCTAATTCGTCAGACCGACGTTTTGCCGTTATTTTAATAATCCGTCAAATTATTTTGCAGAAGAGGGGAACAATATTGCATCCGCGTTATTGTGCGAGTGGTGCCATGTTTAACTGACGCTTTGCTGCAAGCCGGCTGCGATAGCCAATAAACAGTGCCAACAGGAAACCGAGCGCAGCGATACCCGCATCAAACCACATGATGTGCGCAATACTGGTTTCGGAGAGCCTGGCGGTTATTAGTGGGATCGTGAAGGTCGCGATACTGCCCGCGCTGTAGTAAATACCGGTAGCTTTACCTTTCGCCTGCGGAAAGCGAGCGGCCATTAGCGTTAGACCGATTTGCACGACGCCTCCGGCTGATGAGAACCCGATGACAAAGGCGAATGTAATCACGACCCAGGTCGTTGGATGCAGGCAAACCGCCAGCAGCGCGACAAAGGAGATAAAGGTGTACAGCATCAACAGAGACGTTGCACGACCCGCTTTTCTCGCCAGAGGAGCAGTAATGAATACGCACAGCAGCGAACCGCAGGTGTAAATACTTAACAGCTTGATAGATAACGTATACGGCATACCAGCGACAAACTGACCATACTGTGCCAGCCACTGGCTAACCAGATAAAATGTGGCCATCGAGATATATCCATACAGGGTGTAACTCCCCAGATCGAGAAGGGAACAACGATGCCCCGGATGAATAGGTTCCTGTAAAGCGGATGATGGCGTGATGGAATGCTTCGGCCCCGGATGTGCAGGGAAACGGCAGCGGAACAAAAATATGCCGTTGACCGCCATAATTCCCGCCGCCAGCAAGAAGGACCAGCCAAACCAGAGTTCAGCCCACACCAGCAGGCTGATAACCATCGGCAACAGAAATTGGCCGCTGGACACAAAGGCTTTAATCAGGATATTGGCGGTGCTGGGCGAGCGGGGGAAAGCTTCCATCAGGCTGGGGTAGGTTCCGGCATCAAGAAAACTGTTTGCCATTCCCGCTAAAAAACCAAAGGCGTAGGCAATCACAATGCTGTGAGTATTGATGATGCCAAAAAAGAAGATGAGGTAGCAGATCATGCCAAAAATGATAAACGGTCTGCGGCCATAGCGATCGGAGAGCATGCCTGCAACTAATAAGACGCTTAACCGACCGATACCAAGGGAGGAGATGACAATTGACACCCCCGCTGCATTGGTTTGCCACTGCTGTTCAAGTGAGGACATATTGAGGGACATCAGAATGACCCCCATACCGTGTACCAGGTAATTAAGGTACAGCCCTATCGCAGTGGAGAAATAGGTATTTTTCATAATGTGTTACTCAGCGAAGAGGCTAAATGGATATTGTTTTTTGTGTCGCGTAGGGCGTGTTAGCCTAAATAGTATGCAGACTGCGCATGAGCGAGGGCATAATGTCGGGGGCCCGTGTTGCAACGTAGTGGTGGCGTGATGACCGCCTAACACAAACGCTCGAGGTTGTGTGCATAGAGCTCCACTGCAGCAGATTGGTAGATTTTCCAGTCGAGAAAATGGTCGTGGTGATAAACTGCCTGAAAAGAAACCAGATCGGGGAAAAAACGCATTGTGTTATTACCAATACGATTATTTATTTTTTCGATGATCGCGTTAATTCTTAACTTTCTCTTTGCTTTCATTTCTGCACAAATGCGCGCGATGTTTTCCGGGATTTCTTTTTCCCCACTTTCCCATTGTTGCCAGGCAACAATGTCGCCATCACGCGCGATATACGCGGCGCTTTCTTCCACCGTCATAGCAAAAATATGGCGGATAGCCTGCAATTCTAATGCGTTCATTATTTCATCACTTCATAAAAGACGGTGGAATAGTAATAGCATTGTTGTGGATATTTCGGCTTGAAGAGAGTCACAGTATCTTGTGCAATATTATTTGTTATTAATCTGTGAAGTTGGTGCATTTGGCGTGAGAGTGAAATAAAACAATTGGCTAGCTGATGTGATGTAGGTCGTTAGGGGACGTGGAAATGCAGGACAAAAAAAAGCCCATCGTGGGAGATGGGCAAAGACTACACACAGCAATTCGTTGTTTCACTCAGGGGATTTCCATGCTTATAAATCAAAGTGTTGATCTAAAGCCTTGGGGTAATAGTAGGCATGCTGGTTTTTCACGTCGATCAGATTCATCCCAATAGTTTAAAAACTGTAAAGAATTTGCGACATAAATGAGTACTCCCACAGCGCTGGGATTGGGTTTCGTTCGGGGAGCTGTGATGTGTTTATCAGCAATATTAAACAATCAGGCGGCAATGTTGCCGCCTGATGCTGTATTACTTATTACTTTCGATTTCAGCGATTTCTTCGAGGATTTGTTCCGGGTCAGTGCCCGGTGCAGGGGCTTCATTGACCCATGCGGAGAACAGGCGCCATGAAACAGCCAGTACCACTGGGCCGATAAACAGACCAATCATACCGAATGCAATCAACCCACCGATAACCCCGGAAAGAATAAGGATCAGCGGCAAATCAGCCCCCATACGAATCAGCATGGGACGAATAACGTTATCCAGTGTTCCGACCACGCCACTCCACACCAACAGCACCGTGCCCCAGGTAGAATCACCTGTCCAGTAAAGCCAGATAATGGCCGGAATCAGCACCGGTAAAGGCCCCAGTTGCACCAGACAGGAGAGGATCATCAACACCGCCAGTAGCGTAGCGTAAGGTACCCCCGTTACCGCCAGACCAATACCCCCGAGGACGGCCTGCACCAGCGCGGTGACGACCACGCCTAATGCAACCGCACGAATGGCCTGTGCTGCCAACAGGATTGCAGCGTCACCGCGTTTCGATGCAAGACGGCAGGCGAAGTGGCGAATGCCTAGCGCCACCTGCTCACCGCGCCAGTACAGCAGGGCGCTGAATAGCAACATCAAGCCACAGTGCATCATAAAGCGGCCAATATGCGCGGCCTGACCAACAAACCAGGTGGTTGTGGTACCGATATAGGGACGAACCTTAGCCATGATAGCCGAACCGCCCATATCCAACAGGCTGTGCCATGCGCCATAGAGTTTGGCACCCACCAGAGGAATACTGTTTAACCACGTCAGATCCGGCAGCGTCATATCACCGGCGGTCACTGCATGGATCAGAGGACCACTGCCATCAACGATGCTGTTGACCAACAGGGCGATAGGAATAATGAATAACAGAACTAACAACAGGGTCATCACCAGCACGGCGAGTGAACGGCGTCCCCACAGCAATTTTTGTATACGTATCAGGATGGGCCAGGTCGCAATGACCACCGTACCTGCCCAGGCAAAACCGAGAATAAAGGGTTGCACAATCCAGAGACAGGCCACAATCATGATGGCTAAAAACAGCACCGATAGCAGCACTTGTGCAATATCCCTGGGCTGACGGAAATTTACCATAAATACTTTTCACCTTTGTCTTTGCGTCAGAACGTTGACGCGACGTGAACACGTTAATCACACTCTATAATGATGAGCAATTTCAGCGGTTTTGAACAGGCGGATTCTGCCTGTAAATCTGCTGAGCGTATTAGAAAAAAATGTGATACAACAAACAAAGCAACACGCAAACGATTAAATTCACAACACAGACCGCAGGAAAGGGTCACTATAATGATTCCACAAATTTCTCAGGCGCCAGGTGTCGTTCAACTGGTGCTCAATTTTTTGCAGGCGCTGGAGCAGCAAGGGTTCACGGGCGATACGGCAACGAGCTATGCCGATCGTCTGACAATGTCGACGGATAACAGTATCTATCAGCTTCTGCCTGATGCCGTGGTTTTCCCTCGTTCGACGGCTGATGTGGCGCTTATCGCCCGGCTGGCGTCAGAACCGCTCTTTTCGTCGTTGATTTTTACCCCTCGCGGCGGCGGCACAGGCACCAATGGGCAGGCGCTTAATCAGGGCATTATTGTTGATATGTCCCGTTACATGAGCCGCATCATTGAAATCAATGTGCAGGAAGGTTGGGTGCGGGTAGAGGCGGGGGTGATAAAAGATCAGCTTAACCAATATCTGAAACCCTACGGCTATTTCTTTGCGCCTGAATTGTCCACCAGTAATCGGGCGACGTTGGGGGGAATGATCAACACCGACGCTTCCGGGCAAGGTTCGCTGGTCTACGGTAAAACCTCCGATCACGTGCTGGGTATTCGCGCGGTATTGATGGGCGGGGATATTCTCGATACCCAGCCGATGCCGGTTGAATTTGCCGAAATGCTCGGTAAAAACAATACGGCGATTGGGCGCATCTATAAGACGGTTTATGAACGGTGTCGTGAGAACCGACAGTTGATCATTGACAAGTTTCCAAAGCTCAATCGCTTTTTAACCGGCTACGACCTGCGGCACGTCTTCAATGATGAGATGACCGAGTTTGATTTAACCCGCATCCTTACGGGTTCCGAAGGTACGCTGGCATTTATCACCGAAGCCCGCCTTGATATCACGCCGCTGCCTAAAGTTCGGCGACTGGTCAACGTCAAATACGATTCGTTTGACTCTGCATTGCGTAATGCGCCAGTGATGGTGGAAGCGCGCGCGCTGTCGGTCGAAACCGTCGATTCAAAAGTGCTTAATCTGGCGCGTGAAGATATTGTCTGGCACTCCGTCAGCGAATTGATTACCGATGTCCCGGATAAAGAGATGCTCGGGCTGAATATCGTCGAGTTTGCCGGTGACGATGAAGCATTAATTGATTCTCAGGTCAGTGCGCTGTGTGAACGTCTGGACGGGCTAATTGCCCGGCAGGAAGCCGGCGTAATTGGCTGGCAGCTGTGTACCGAACTAGCTGGTGTCGAGCGCATCTACGCCATGCGGAAAAAGGCCGTTGGTCTGCTGGGTAATGCCAAAGGCTCTGCGAAGCCGATTCCGTTTGCCGAAGATACCTGCGTACCGCCGGAACACCTGGCCGACTATATTGCCGAGTTCCGTGCGCTACTCGATAGTCATGGCCTGAGCTATGGCATGTTTGGTCACGTGGATGCCGGGGTGCTGCACGTCAGACCCGCGCTGGATATGTGCGATCCGCAACAAGAAGTGCTGATGAAGCGCATCTCTGATGATGTGGTGGCGCTGACGGCCAAATACGGTGGTCTGCTATGGGGCGAACACGGGAAAGGTTTCCGTGCTGAGTACAGCCCGGCGTTCTTTGGCAAGGAACTGTATCGCGAACTGCGCAAAGTGAAGTCGGTGTTTGATCCGCAAAACCGGCTCAATCCGGGGAAGATTTGCCCTCCGGAAGCCATCGATGCGCCAATGATGAAAGTGGATGCGGTTAAACGAGGGACTTACGATCGTCAAATCCCGCTGGCCGTTCGCCAGGAGTGGCGTGGGGCAATGGAGTGTAACGGCAACGGGTTATGCTTTAACTTCGATGCCAAAAGCCCGATGTGTCCTTCGATGAAAATTAGCCTCAATCGCATTCACTCGCCAAAAGGGCGGGCAACGCTGGTACGGGAATGGTTGCGTCTGTTGGCCGATCGTGGGATCGACCCCGTGAAACTGGAAAAAGAGTTGCCAGAAAAACGTGCCAGTTTACGTACGCTAATCGCCCGAACCCGGAACAGCTGGCATGCACGTAAGGGCGAATATGATTTCTCGCATGAAGTGAAAGAGGCGATGTCCGGGTGTTTGGCATGTAAAGCCTGTTCTACGCAGTGCCCGATAAAAATTGACGTTCCGGAATTCCGCTCGCGCTTTCTGCAGCTGTATCACACGCGCTATCTGCGCCCGCTCCGCGATCACATGGTCGCCACCGTTGAGAGTTATGCACCGCTGATGGCGCGCGCACCTAAAACGTTCAACTTTTTCATCAATCAACCACTGGTACGTAATCTGGCTAAAAAACACATCGGCATGGTGGATTTGCCGCTGTTGTCTGCGCCATCATTACAACGACAGCTGGTCGGGCATCGTTCGGCCAATATGACGCTGGAACAGCTTGAAGCTCTCAGCAAGGAGCAAAAAGCACGTACGGTGCTGGTGGTGCAGGACCCGTTCACCAGCTATTACGATGCACAGGTAGTGGCTGATTTCATCCGACTGGTAGAAAAATTGGGTTTGCAGCCGGTGCTGTTGCCATTCTCGCCTAACGGCAAAGCGCAGCATATAAAGGGCTTTTTAAACCGGTTTGCGAAAACGGCGAAAAAGACCGCTGAATTCCTCAACCGGGTGGCAAAGCTGAATATCCCGATGGTCGGTGTCGATCCGGCGCTGGTGCTATGTTATCGCGATGAATACACGCTGGCGCTCGGCGAGCAGCGCGGTGATTTCCATGTCTTACTGGTCAATGAGTGGTTATCGGCTGTACTGGCGTCACAACCGCCGGTCGCTATCGGTGGTGAACCGTGGTACTTCTTCGGGCACTGTACCGAAGTGACCGCTCTGCCGGGAGCGCCTGCACAGTGGGCCGCGATTTTTGCCCGTTTTGGCGCAAAGTTGGAAAATGTCAGCGTGGGGTGCTGTGGGATGGCGGGTACCTATGGCCACGAAGTGAAGAATCACCAGAACTCTTTAGGGATCTATGAGTTATCATGGCACCAGGCAATGCAACGATTGCCACGTAACCGTTGTCTGGCTGCCGGGTATTCATGTCGCAGCCAGGTTAAACGCGTAGAAGGCACGGGCGTTCGCCACCCATTACAGGCATTACTGGAGATTATAGGATGATCTGGAAACGTGAAGTCACACTCGAGGCGCTCAACGCCATGGGTGAAGGAAATATGGTAGGGCTGCTCGATATTCGTTTTGTGCATATCGGCGACAATACTCTGGAAGCCACAATGCCTGTGGACCATCGCACCAAACAACCCTTTGGTTTGCTGCACGGCGGGGCGTCTGTCGTGCTGGCTGAGAGCATTGGCTCGGTGGCTGGATACCTGTGTACGATGGGCACTCAAAAAGTGGTGGGCCTTGAGATTAACGCCAACCACGTTCGTTCTGCACGTGAAGGGCTCGTCAGAGGGGTGTGCAGCCCTGTGCATACCGGTTCACGTCATCAGGTGTGGCAAATCGAGATCTTCGATGAGCAGGGTCGGTTATGCTGCACCTCGCGACTGACGACCGCTATTTTGTGATGCATGTTGAGTTTGGTCATTATCTGCGCAGGTAATGGTGTTATACTGTGCAGGTTCTGAACACAAGCGAGGATGATATGTCTACCCAATTAGACCCGGCCCAACTGGCAATAGAATTTTTACGTCGTGATAAAACCGATCTTTCACCGGCTCAGTACCTGAAAAGATTGAAACAATTAGAGCTGGAGTTTGCCGATTTATTAACGCTCTCTTCGACTGAACTGAAAGAAGAGATCTATTTTGCCTGGCGCCTGGGCGTTCATTGATTCCGGTATGCCTGTCGTAATAAAAACCCCGACACATGTTCGGGGTTATTTTTTGCCTTAAATCTTGTTTACCACTTCATCTCACCGGTATTCACTTTCGCACTCAGTTCCAGAGAGCTTTCGTCTGCAAGGCCCGGCCATGCCGCGGTCATGGTTTTAATCACATAATCCGAACCTTTCTTCGCCTCTAATGCCTGCTCAAACGACTGCAAATAATCCTGAGTGAAGCGAATCGCTTTATCACCCGCCGGGCGTTCACCAATATAATGACCCGGGACCACCTGGGTGGGCTGTAAGCTCTGCATTTCGCTCAGTACGTTACGCCATGCACTACGCTGTTCTGCAGACTGAGTATCTGCCGTCCAGACGTGTATACCGGAAGCCACGCCTGTGCCGCCAATAATGGCCCGATTCGCCGGGATCCAGACATACGCCGCATAGTCATTAGGATGGCGTAATTCCAGCGTTTCGCCATCAACCGTAAATTGTGTTTGCGTGGTGGCCTGCGGAACGGTGAGCGATGTTGGCGCGCCGTCCTTCATTTGCGGGCCCCAGAACTGCAGCTTGGCCTCTTTGGTGGCGCGGATATGGTCTACCACCTGCGGCGTAGCCAGCACGTTGACGCCGGGGAAGGCTTTGACGAGTGGCTCAAGGCCAAAATAGAAATCCGGATCGCCAGACGTGATCACAATGGCTTTCAGCGTCTTACCGCTGGAGCGAATCCGTTGCACCAGTTTTTCACCGTCTTTGGTGCTGAATTGGGCGTCAAACAAAATCGCTTCTTTCGGGCCGGACACCAGCGTCGAAGAGACCGGGAAAATAGCCTTTTCCTGCGGATTGTAGACATCCAGCTGTAGCGGAGCGGCAAATGCCGAAGAGGCAAACAGGGGTAACAGCATAGCCAGTGTATTGATTTTCATAACGGGGAACCTTGTGCAGGATATTGTCTTTTGATCGTTCCCGTATTTTAAGGAAATTCGGATCTGTTAGAATTCCCATATCAGGACATGCTGAGTTTCATAAAACGATCGGATGGGATGCAATGGACAGAGTCATGGCGGCAACAGTTTTTAACCATATCTGTGATTTAGGCAGTTTGAGTGCCGCCGCGCGTGCGCTCGGGCTTTCCCGACCGATGGTCAGTCGCTATCTGGATGAGATGGAAAAGTGGACCGGGGCGCGGCTTATCCATCGTTCGTCACGACGGTTGACAATCACGCCTGCCGGCGAAGAGGCATTGCTGAAAACCCGCACCCTGGCACAGCTTTCGCGAGATATTGGTGCCGCCGGGCTCGCGCAAACCCCATCGGGTACGCTACGGGTGGCGTGTGCACATTTTACTGCCATACATATTCTGGCACCGGTGCTGCCCGCATTTCTTGCTCGCTATCCTGAACTCCGCATTGAAGTTGAGATCAACAATCAACCGGTAAGCCTGGTTGGGGAGCGTATCGATGTGGCGATCCGCATCACGGAAAATCCCGAACCCGGAACGATTGCCCGGCGCTTAGGGGATTGTGAATCGGTGTTATGTGCCTCCGTGGATTATCTTAACCAGCATGGCATCCCAAAAAACGTCGACGATCTTGCGCAGCATAATTGCCTTTATTACAGCGGGTTCGCCGGAAAGTCATGGCATTTTCTGGATGCGCAAGGGCAAGCCGTCACTGTGGCCATTAAAGGTAATTTAAGCGCCGGTATCTCGTCACTGCTATGTGAATCCGCCCTGGCGGGGATGGGGATTGCGTTGGTTCCTGAGCAGGAGGCGAGAGAAGGGCTGGCGCAGGGGAGATTAATACGACTTCTACCCCAACTACAGCCTAAACGCCTGCCGATTTATGGTTTATATCTTTCCCGCGATCACCAGCCTGCGGGGTTGCGACTGTTGCTGGATACACTGAATAAGACACAGTGCTAACGATGTGATTGAGCGTGTTTATAAAATAGTCAAAGCGCAATTTGTGTTAAAAAAAATTTTTCAGTGTATGAGATTCTTCTTATCGCCCCTTCAAGAGCTAAGCCATTGTGAGTGCCGGAGATAAGCGCCGGATGGGGTCGGAACCCTTAAGTCTGCCAGCATAGCAAGCAGACTTAAGGGTTTTTTATGGCCCACATGCGTTTTGAACCGCATTGCTCCCCGTAGTCATCCCCACCTATCCCTTAAATAGACATTATCTATACATCTTTTGGCATTTGACCTGCCGGAACGATTACACATTCATAATCTATTATTAATCAATGTATTGAATAAAAAAATCCATCCCTGTTAACCCTCGCCGCAGGGTCTATGCTTAATAAAAGTCGTCAAAAATGGCGGTTAACCCGAATGCCCCTGCTGTTGAGGGGTTGAAGTGATAATCATTATCACTAACATGGTGTTATAGCTTGAAAGCTAATGACTCGAGGTAACCCTATGGAATTGCATTCAGGAACATTCAATCCCAACGATTTTGCGTGGCGCGGGCTGACGTTAACGCCTGCGGCAGCGGCGCATATCCGTGAACTGGTGGCAAGGCAACCCGATATGTTGGGCGTGAGGCTAGGCGTGAAACAAACCGGGTGCGCGGGATTTGGCTATGTGCTGGACACCGTCAAGCAACCTGAGAAAGACGATCTGCTCTTTGAAACAGAGGGCGCCAGACTTTATGTCCCGTTACAGGCGATGCCGTTTATCGATGGAACTGAAGTCGATTTCGTGCGTGAAGGATTAAATCAGTTATTTAAATTTCATAACCCGAAAGCCCAGAACGAATGCGGCTGTGGCGAAAGCTTTGGGGTATAGGCGGTACTATGTCTCGTAACACTGAAGCAACTGACGATGTCAACACCTGGGCTGGCGGGCACCTCAATTACAAAGAGGGGTTCTTTACCCAACTCAAAACCGATGAACTGGCGAAAGGGATCAACGAAGAGGTTGTACGGGCAATTTCGGCAAAACGAAATGAACCCGACTGGATGCTGGCGTTCCGTCTGAATGCGTTTAACGCGTGGCTGACGATGGAAGAACCACACTGGCTAAAAGCGCACTATGACAAACTGAACTACCAGGATTACAGCTATTACTCTGCACCTTCTTGCGGCAACTGTGATGAAACCTGTGCCTCTGAGCCGGGAGCAGTGCAACAAACGGGCGCGAATGCGTTTTTAAGCAAAGAGGTTGAAGACGCGTTCGAGCAGCTTGGCGTGCCGGTCCGTGAAGGCAAAGAAGTGGCGGTGGATGCCATTTTCGATTCGGTGTCAGTCGCGACGACCTACCGCGATAAGCTGGCGGAACAGGGTATTATTTTCTGCTCGTTCGGCGAGGCCATCCACGATCATCCAGAACTGGTAAAAAAATACCTCGGTACCGTCGTCCCGGGGAATGACAATTTCTTTGCCGCGCTGAATGCGGCGGTGGCATCGGACGGCACGTTTATTTATGTGCCGAAGGGTGTGCGTTGCCCAATGGAACTGTCGACCTATTTCCGTATCAATGCAGAAAAAACCGGACAGTTTGAACGCACGATTCTGGTGGCGGATGAGGGGAGTTACGTCAGCTATATCGAAGGTTGTTCGGCGCCGGTACGTGACAGTTACCAGCTGCATGCGGCGGTGGTTGAGGTGATCATCCATAAAGATGCTGAGGTGAAGTATTCAACGGTACAAAACTGGTTCCCCGGCGATGGCAATACCGGCGGCATCCTGAATTTTGTGACTAAACGTGCGCTGTGCGAAGGCGAAAACAGCAAAATGTCATGGACGCAGTCAGAGACCGGTTCAGCCATTACCTGGAAATACCCGAGCTGTATTCTGCGCGGTGATAATTCGATCGGCGAATTCTACTCCGTTGCGCTGACCAGCGGGCACCAGCAGGCCGATACCGGCACCAAGATGATCCACATCGGCAAAAACACCAAATCGACCATTATCTCGAAAGGGATTTCCGCCGGACATAGCCAGAATAGCTATCGCGGCTTAGTGAAAATTATGCCTACCGCCACTAACGCCCGCAACTATACCCAATGTGACTCAATGCTGATTGGTGCGGACTGTGGGGCACATACCTTCCCGTATGTTGAGTGCCGTAACAACAGCGCTCAGCTTGAACATGAAGCGACGACCTCGCGCATTGGTGAAGACCAACTGTTCTACTGCCTGCAACGTGGCATCAGCGAAGAAGATGCTATTTCAATGATCGTCAATGGCTTCTGTAAAGACGTGTTCTCTGAGCTGCCGCTGGAATTTGCCGTGGAAGCGCAAAAACTTCTCGCCATAAGTCTTGAACACAGCGTCGGCTAAAATTTAAGGAAAGCACATGTTAAGCATTAAAGATTTACAGGTCAGTGTGGAAGAGAAGGCGATCCTGCGTGGGCTGAGTCTTGAGATTCGCCCCGGGGAAGTACACGCCATTATGGGGCCGAACGGTTCCGGGAAAAGCACGTTGTCTGCGACACTCGCCGGACGAGAAGATTATGCAGTCACTGGCGGGACGGTTGAATTTAACGGTAAGAACTTGCTGGAACTGTCACCGGAAGACCGTGCCGGTGAAGGCATCTTCATGGCATTTCAGTATCCGGTAGAAATTCCCGGCGTCAGTAACCAGTTTTTCCTGCAAACGGCACTGAATGCCGTGCGCAGCTACCGTGGCGAAGAATCGCTGGACAGGTTTGACTTCCAGGATCTGATGGAAGAAAAAATTGCGTTGCTGAAGATGCCGGCAGATTTACTCACGCGTTCGGTCAACGTCGGTTTCTCCGGCGGTGAGAAAAAGCGTAATGACATTTTGCAAATGGCGGTGCTGGAGCCTCAGTTGTGCATTCTGGATGAGTCGGACTCCGGGCTGGATATCGACGCGCTGAAAATCGTGGCAGATGGCGTGAACGCATTGCGTGACGGAAAGCGTTCGTTTGTTATTGTCACCCACTACCAGCGAATCCTCGACTATATCAAACCCGATTACGTCCACGTTCTCTACCAGGGGCGCATTGTGAAGTCCGGTGATTTTACGCTGGTTAAACAGCTGGAGGAGCAAGGGTATGGCTGGCTTAGTGAACAGCAGTAACGTGCTCCAACAGTGGCATCATCTGTTTGAAGCGCAGGGTGAGCGTCGCTCACAGCATGCGCAACAACACCTGCAACAGATGTTGCGGCTGGGGTTGCCGACGCGTAAACATGAGGACTGGAAATACACGCCGCTGGAGGGTTTAACCAACAGCCAGTTTGTCAGTCATGTCGCTGAGATAACGTCAGCCCAGTGTGAAGCGTTGGCGCCGGCAATTGATGCCATACGACTGGTATTTGTCGACGGGCAGTTCTGCCCGACGCTGAGCGACCGCATGGACGGCAGCGGCTTTGACATTACCGTTGATGATGCGCGTCAGACGCTACCGGCCGCCATCCAACCGGAAGTCTTTCTGCACCTGACCGAAAGCCTGTCGCGTAGCGTCACGCACATTCAGGTGAAGCGTAACCAGCGCCCCGCGAAACCGCTGCTGCTGCTGCACATTACCCAGGGGCTGGCGGGCGATGAGGTGAACACGGCGCACTATCGCCACCATCTGGAGCTGGCGGAAGGCGCAGAAGCCACCGTTATTGAACACTATGTCAGCCTTAGCGAGCTTCGTCATTTCACCGGCGCACGTTTAACCATGAACGTGGCGGTAAATGCCCATTTGCGCCATATCAAACTGGCGTTTGAGAATCCGGTTAGCCACCATTTCGCGCATAACGATATCCAGGTAGGGGCAGATGCGACGGCGGTGAGCTACAGCTTCTTACTCGGTGGTGCGGTATTACGCCATAACACCAGTACCCAGCTTAATGGGGAGAACAGCACGCTGCGCCTTAACAGCCTGGCGATGCCGGTGAAAAATGAAGTTTGCGATACCCGAACCTGGCTTGAACACAATAAGGGGTATTGCAACAGCCGCCAGTTACATAAAACGATTGTCAGCGATAAAGGCCGGGCGGTGTTTAATGGCCTGATTAACGTGGCGCAGCATGCCATTAAAACTGATGGTCAGATGACGAACAATAATCTACTGCTCGGTAAACTGGCAGAAGTGGATACCAGGCCGCAACTGGAAATCTACGCTGATGACGTGAAATGCAGCCACGGGGCGACGGTAGGGCGGATCGACGATGAACAGATGTTCTATCTGCGTTCGCGTGGGATTGGTCAGCAGGATGCCCAACAGATGATTCTCTACGCGTTTGCCGCTGAGCTGACGGAAGCCCTGAGCGATGAAACGCTGAAACAACAGGTACTGGCGCGGATAGCCCAACGTCTGCCGGGAGGCGTAGCATGACATTTCCCATTGAAAAAGTGCGGGCCGATTTTCCGGTTCTGACGCGTGAAGTGAATGGTTTACCGTTGGCGTATCTGGACAGCGCGGCGAGCGCGCAAAAACCCAATCAGGTGATTGATGCTGAAGCCGAGTTTTACCGTCACGGCTATGCGGCGGTCCACCGTGGGATCCATACGCTGAGCGCTCAGGCCACGGAAAAAATGGAGAATGTGCGCAAGCTCGCCTCGCTGTTTATTAACGCCCGCTCCGCTGAAGAGCTGGTGTTTGTCCGCGGCACCACGGAAGGGATCAACCTGGTGGCGAACAGCTGGGGCAACAGCAATGTGCGGGCTGGCGATAACATCATCATCAGCGAAATGGAGCACCATGCCAACATAGTGCCCTGGCAGATGCTGTGTGCCCGCGTCGGGGCTGAACTGCGCGTTATTCCGCTCAATGCCGACGGGACGTTGCAACTGGAAACGCTGCCGACGCTGTTTGATGATCGCACGCAACTGCTGGCGATTACCCACGTATCTAACGTGCTGGGCACGGAAAACCCGCTGCCGGAGATGATCGCGCTGGCGCATCAGTACGGCGCAAAAGTGCTGGTAGATGGCGCACAGGCGGTTATGCATCATCAGGTGGATGTGCAGGCACTGGATTGCGACTTTTATGTCTTCTCCGGGCACAAGCTCTATGGACCCACCGGTATTGGCGTGCTGTATGCCAGAGAGTCGCTGCTGCAGGAAATGCCACCGTGGGAAGGCGGTGGCTCGATGATAGCAACCGTCAGTCTGAGCCAGGGAACGACGTGGGCTAAAGCCCCCTGGCGTTTTGAAGCCGGAACGCCAAACACCGGGGGCATTATTGGGCTCGGTGCGGCTATTGAATATGTTTCAGCGCTCGGGCTGGCAGAAATCAGTGAATATGAGCAGTTCATGATGCGTTATGCATTGGAACAGTTGGCGGATGTGCCGGATTTAACAATCTACGGCCCGGAAAACCGTTTAGGCGTGATCGCCTTTAACCTCGGCAAACATCACGCGTATGACGTCGGTAGCTTTCTTGATAACTATGGAATTGCTGTGCGTACGGGGCATCACTGCGCTATGCCGTTGATGGCTTATTATCACGTTCCCGCGATGTGCCGGGCTTCTATTGCCATGTATAACTCCCATGAAGAAGTGGATCGCCTGGTGACGGGACTCAAGCGTATTCATCACTTGCTGGGATAACAGGGAGGCATTATGGCTGCGCTACCGGATAAAGAAAAACTATTGCGTAATTTTCTGCGTTGCGCTAATTGGGAAGAGAAATACCTGTACATCATTGAACTGGGTCAGCGCCTGCCGGAATTAAATGCCGACGATCGCTGCCCGGAAAATAGCATTCAGGGATGTCAAAGTCAGGTATGGATTGTTATGCGGCAGAATGCTGAAGGTATTATTGAATTACAGGGCGACAGTGATGCGGCAATTGTGAAAGGACTTATCGCCATCGTCTTCATTTTGTATGACCGGATGACGGCTCAGGATATTGTGAATTTTGATGTGCGTCAGTGGTTCGAAAAAATGGCGCTCGCACAGCATCTCACCCCTTCACGTTCACAGGGGCTGGAGGCGATGATTCGGGCTATTCGCGCCAAAGCCGCAACTCTTAGCTAAACTGATAAAACACGTCAACTTTCAGACCGACCTGAAAGCGTTCGTGTAGAACAACGCAGTGACTCGTAGGCCGGATCGGGCGCTCGCCGCCGTCCGGCAAGAACGCCAGGGGGGTGAGTGAGTATGAAACGCGCGTCTGTTATTACGTTAATGCTAATCGGCGCTTACAGCGCTATTCAGGCCGCATGGGCGGTCGATTATCCGTTGCCTCCGGCGAATAGCCGTCTTGTGGGGCACAATCAAACCTACACCGTGCAGGAAGGTGATAAGAATCTCCAGGCGATAGCCCGGCGTTTTGACACCGCTGCCATGCTGATCCTTGAAGCCAATAACACTATTGCCCCCGTCCCTAAACCCGGAACGCTGATTACTATTCCCTCGCAATTATTGCTACCGGATGCGCCACGCGAAGGCATTATTGTGAATCTGGCGGAACTGCGTCTGTATTACTTCCCGCCGGGAGAAAATAGTGTTCAGGTATTCCCGATTGGTATCGGTTTGCAGGGGCTGGAAACGCCGGTGATGGAAACCCGGGTTGGGCAGAAAATACCCAACCCGACCTGGACGCCTACACCGGGCATCCGTAAACGCTCGCTGGAGCGCGGCATCACATTACCGCCGGTAGTGCCAGCCGGGCCAAATAATCCGTTAGGGCGCTTTGCACTGCGTCTGGCGCATGGAAACGGTGAATACCTGATCCATGGCACCAGCGCACCCGACAGTGTTGGTCTGCGCGTAAGCTCTGGTTGTATCCGTATGAACGCGCCGGATATCAAAGCGTTGTTCGAGCAGGTGCGACCAGGTACGCCTGTCAGAGTGATCAACGAGCCGATAAAGTACGCCGTCGAGCCAAATGGTATGCGCTATGTTGAGGTGCACAGGCCATTGTCACCGGAAGAGGAGCAAAACGTTCAGACCATGCCCTATGTTTTACCGGTAGGTTTTAATCAGTTCAAAGGGAATAAGGCCGTCGATAACAGTCTGGTTGAGAGAGCACTGTATCGCCGTGCGGGTTATCCCGTGACCGTTAGTGCCGGGCAGACACCTGTTGTTGCCAACGGACCAGATGTGAAGTCAGCGCAGAATGGTGCGCCAGGGGAGGATGTGCAGATGCGCACAACGCAGTAACAGGGAAGGAAATAACGGGCAAAAAAAATGGCGCACAATGTGCGCCATTTCTATTACACAGATACTATTACTTACGGTATTTAGTAGCTGCGTTGTCCAGACGCTGGTTAGCGCGAGCTGCGTCATCTTTAGCAGCCTGAACGTCGGAACGCATTGCGTTCACGTCGTTGCTCAGCTGGTCAACTTTAGCGTTCAGAGTCTGAACGTCAGAAGACAGCTGATCGATTTTAGCATTGCTGGAGCAACCTGCCAGCAGAGTAGAACCCAGGATTACCGCGCCCAGTACCAGTTTAGTACGATTCATTATTAATACCCTCTAGATTGAGTTAATCTCCATGTAGCGTTACAAGTATTACACAAAGTTTTTTATGTTGAGAATATTTTTTTGATGGGAATGCACTTATTTTTGATCGTTCGCTCAAAGAAGCATCGAATTGGGCAAAAACAGCTAAAAACCCGAGAGAAAACAGAAAGCTTCCATCGGATTCATCTTAGATAATCTCGGATTGGATAGTGAAATCCGATTTGATTTTTTATTAATTGTGGCTATCGATAAAATAAAAAAAGCGCCGCAAGGGCGCTTTTTAAGCAAATTAATTCGCGATGGAATTATTACAGCACGTGAACAGATGCCGTATTGGTCGTGCCGCTCGGAACCAGTGCGCCGGAAACCATCACTACAACGTCGCCTTTCTGAGCCAGACCGCTTTCCAGAGCAACTTCTTTGCCCAGACGGTAGAAATCATCGGTAGAGCTGATTTCTTTAACAACTTGTGCAACAACGCCTTTGCTCAGCACCAGCTGACGCGCGGTAGTTTCATTGGTGGTCAGCGCCAGGATGGTGGCATCCGGGAAGTATTTACGCACAGCACGTGCAGATTTACCGCCCTGAGTTGCGACGACGATCAGCGGCGCATCCAGTTTTTCTGCAGTTTCAACCGCGCCACGGCAAACGGCTTCGGTGATGCGCAGTTTGCGGCTGTCGTTGTTGAAGTCCAGACGGCTGGTCATCACACGGTCGGTACGTTCGCAGATGGTGGCCATGATGGTCACAGCTTCCAGCGGGTATTTGCCTTTCGCGGACTCACCAGACAGCATAACGGCATCGGTGCCGTCGAGGATGGCGTTCGCAACGTCGCCGGCTTCAGCGCGGGTCGGACGTGGGTTTTTGATCATGGAATCCAGCATCTGGGTCGCAGTGATAACGACCTTACGTGCACGGATACATTTCTCGATGATCATCTTCTGCGCGAAGATAACTTCTTCAACCGGGATCTCAACGCCCATGTCGCCACGAGCGACCATGATGCCGTCGGATGCTTCGAGGATTTCGTCGAAGTTGTTCAGGCCTTCCTGGTTTTCAATCTTGGAGATGATCTGGATGTTTTCGCCGCCGTGAGCTTTCAGGTGCTCACGGATTTCAACGACGTCAGAACGTTTACGGATAAAGGATGCCGCAACGAAGTCAACACCTTGCTCACAACCGAAGATCAGATCCTGCTTGTCTTTTTCAGCCAGTGCTGGCAGGGCAATGGAAACGCCTGGCAGGTTAACGCCTTTGTTTTCGCCAAGATCGCCGTTGTTCAGCACTTTACAGATAACTTTGTTACCTTCGATAGCGGTAACTTCCATACCAATCAGGCCATCATCAACCAGTACGGTGTTGCCGACAGACAGGTCTTTAGTGAAGCCTTCATAGGTAACAGCAACGATTTCGTTGTTGCCCACAACAGATTTGTCGGTAGTGAAAGTGAAAGTCTGGCCCGCTTTCAGAGAAACGTCGTTGCCGCCTTCCAGCTTAATGGTACGGATTTCCGGACCTTTGGTGTCGAGCAGAATAGCGGCTTTTTTACCGGTTTTGCTCATGACGTTGCGCAAATTCTTGATGCGCTGACCGTGTTCTGCGTAATCACCGTGGGAGAAGTTCAGACGCATGACGTTCATGCCCGCGTCCAGCATTTTGGTTAACATCTCTTCGGATTCGGTTTTCGGACCGATGGTGCAAACAATTTTCGTCTTTTTCATGACAGTCTTAGTCTTTAAGTTGAGAAGGATATGGAAATCTGGCTTCCATCGCGCACGGATGGAAAGCTAAACCTGAGTTACGAAAGTTGTGATGCCTCGCTCTAAGGATAGGTGACATCGAAAGAGCGTGCAGAGGAATGTGTGCTTGCGTTTCAGCCCAACGGGATGGTGAATTTTGTAGTCGTTGAGTTTTACAGGTCAATGTGCTGAAACCATTCAAGAGACAATTGGCGCGCATTATACGCTGAAAATTATCAAAAAGGAAAATGGAAACAGCGTTTCAAAAGAGTTCTGTGCAGTTTCACAAGAAATATTCACTAATTTGTTCATAGGTATGGATAAAGAGGTCGTCCACCGTCGAGGTTTGTTGCGCAACAGCCTGCATTTGTCCTCTCAGTTGAAGGTTATTCGGTCATCCTGGCTCGAATGTCTTCATATTCCTAAAAGTTATATCAAATTCGTTTTAATTCATTTTAAAAACCAATCTCGCTGATTACACTCATTTGGACATCCATACTGCTAAACAGCCAAAAGCGATAGCAGAAGAACAATAAGCAGCAGCGGATACCCAAACGACATGATTGTCCTGAAAAATATTTCGAAAGTGTTTACGCCAGGCAGGCTTGCCATCACCGCTGTCGATAACGTCAACCTGACGGTTGAACAGGGACAGATTTACGGCATTATTGGTTACAGCGGGGCAGGTAAAAGCACCTTAATTCGTTTGCTTAATGGTCTGGAAAAACCGACCTCCGGCAGCGTAACGATTAACGGCCAGGATATCTCCGCCGCCTGTGGGGAATCGTTGCGTCAGGCACGGTTGAAAATCAGCATGGTGTTTCAGCACTTTAATTTACTGTGGTCACGGACCGTTAGCGAGAATATTGCTTTCTCTATGCAAATTGCCGGTGCGCCGAAAGCGATGATTAAGGCGCGAGTGGCCGAGCTGATTACCCTTGTCGGTCTGAGCGGTCGCGAAAATGCGTATCCATCGCAGCTCAGTGGTGGCCAAAAGCAGCGCGTAGGGATCGCCCGCGCGCTGGCGAATAATCCTGATGTACTGCTCTGTGACGAGGCTACGTCAGCCCTGGATCCGCAAACTACCGATCAGATCCTCGATTTACTGCTCGATATTAACCGTCGCTTCAAATTAACCATCGTGCTGATCACCCATGAAATGCACGTAGTACGCAAGATCTGCGATCGCGTGGCGGTCATGGAAAATGGCAAAGTCGTTGAAGAAGGCGACGTGCTTAGCGTCTTTACTCATCCGCAGCAGGCGATCACCCGACAGTTCGTTCGTCAGGTGAGTCAATACGCCGAGGAAGACGAATTCAACCCGCAGCTAGCCAGCGAACTTGGCGGCGTGGTGATCAAGCTTACGTTTACCGGGCAACGTACGCATCGGCCAGTGGTGGGTGAATTGACCCTACGCTATGGCCTGCCGTTTAACATTTTACACGGCAAGATGACGCAAACCGCACAAGGCGCTTTTGGTCAGCTCTGGGTGCACGTTGTGGCCTCTGAGGAACAATTGAACAATATTTTGGCCGACCTGCGCCAGAGCGACATTGAAGGCGAGGTGATTCAACATGGCTGAAGAACTTTTCCCGCATCTGAAGTGGGAACAACTGCTGGCAGCAACCCAGGAAACGCTCTACATGACAGCCCTTTCAGGCGCAGCGACCTTTATCTTGGGCATCGCGCTTGGTCTGGCATTGTTCCTGACCGCACGCGGTGGACTGTTTCACAATCGCGCGGTGTATAGCGGTATTTCGCTGGTGGTGAATATCTTTCGCTCGATCCCATTCATCATTTTGATCGTGCTGCTGATCCCGTTTACCAAAGCGATGGTCGGCACCATTCTCGGCGCCAATGCCGCGTTGCCTGCGCTGATTGTAGGGGCTGCGCCGTTTTATGCGCGGCTGGTCGAAATTGCTTTGCGTGAAGTCGATAAAGGCGTGATTGAAGCGACGCGTTCGATGGGCGCACGTCTGAGCACACTTATTTTTCGGGTTTTACTGCCGGAATCCTCTCCTGCTTTGGTGTCCGGCATCACCGTGACGCTGATTGCGCTGGTTAGCTACAGCGCGATGGCGGGGGTCATTGGCGCCGGTGGTTTAGGGAATTTGGCCTATCTGGAAGGCTTTCAACGCAACCACAGCGACGTCACGCTGGTGGCGACGGTGACGATTTTGCTCATTGTCTTCATCATCCAGCTTTGCGGCGATGTGATCACCTCTCTGTTAGATAAACGCTAATAAAATACGGAAACCATTATCATGAAAAAATCACTGACATTACTCGCCGCAGCAACCTTAAGCGCCCTGAGCTTTGCCTCGTGGGCAGATACGCTGACCGTTGGCGCGTCCAACGTGCCGCATGCGGAGATCCTCGAGCAGGCTAAGCCTATACTGGCGAAGCAGGGGATCGATCTGGAGATCAAACCGTTCCAGGATTACATTCTGCCGAACACCGCGCTGGCTGGTCGTGAGATTGACGCTAACTACTTCCAGCATATTCCGTACCTGAACAGCGTGATTAAAGATCATGCTGGCGATAAAACGTATGATTTCGTCAGCGCAGGAGCGATCCACATTGAGCCGATTGGTATTTATTCGAAAAAAGTGAAATCGCTTAAAGATTTGCCGGAAGGTGGCAAGGTCATCATGCGCGATGCGGTATCTGAGGAAGGCCGTATTCTGTCGATTTTCGAAAAAGAGGGCGTGATCAAACTGAAGCCGGGCGTAGATAAAGTGACCGCGCGCATTAGCGACATTGTTGAGAACCCGAAAAAACTGCAGTTCCTGCCTAACGTGGAAGCCGCGCTGTTGCCGCAGATGTATAACAATGATGAAGGCGATGCGGTGGTGATTAACGCTAACTACGCCATCGACGCCGGGCTGGATCCGGTGAAAGATCCGATTGCCGTTGAAAGCGGTGAAAACAACCCGTATGCCAATATCATTACCGTGCATCGCGGTGACGAGAAGAAAAAGGATATCGTGGCGCTGGTTGATGTGCTGCACTCCAAAGAGATCCAGGACTGGATCCGCACCAAATATAAAGGCGCGGTGATCCCGGTTAATAACTGATCCGCTTTTTGCCGGGTGGCGTACGAACGGTAACGTATCGATGACGTCAATCGATCCGGTTAACCATATGGCTATTGTGATTTTAGGTAACAGGGGACATTCACCAGTTGCAGGTCAGAAAGTGAATCCAAATGTATTTGTGAGTGGGTTACTCCCTGAGGTCACATACGGGTGGATTGTAGATCAGATATATGGTGCATTGAAATAACAATCAAGGAGGACTCCTTATAGGAGTCCTTTTTTTATATGGCTCCTCCACTAATAATTAAAGTTATAAAACTGGTCAGCCCAATTACCCACATTAATACTTCAAATTTAAATCCGATAGTTAATTTCGTGGGGAGTTCTTTAAAAAATATATACTCAGAGGTTTTTCTTTTACTACCATATTCAGTAGATAAAATCATTTTGCAAAAAGGTAACATTACCCTGACGTAAGAGAGGAAAAATATGGATTGATTTAAGTAATCATCTGTAAGTCTCAGTGGTATTTTGCTTTTTAGTATGAATAAATTGTTTATCTTTCTTGCTTGTGTTTTATTATATATTCTAAAAATAAATAATAAAATATAGGATATAATCATAACTACAAGAGCTGTCATCTGGATAAGACTTGCATTATTGCTTAAAAAGCTTTTCATATATAACTTCTCCATATTCTTTACTATATTTATCTCCTATATCTTCACCTACACTTTCCGCAGCTTTTGAACCAGCGATACCCACTGCCATTCCTGTGATAAGACATAATGCCGCACCAACACCGCCAACTTCTTCAGTTAATATTCCTAATACCCACATACAAGCCCTACGTCCTGCAATTCCCGCAATAGGTCCGACTAAGTTTCCGGCAGCTTGCTTAGCACCAAATTTACTGTATTCAACTATGGCAGTTTGGTAACACGCATCTTCCCGACCCTTTGAACATGCTTCATATACATTCTCTGAGTATCCTGAAAAATCTAGCCCAATACCAATATATCCTATCTTTTTAATTAACTGCATTACTTTTGCAGATTTCTCAATATATGAAGCATAACCCTCTATGGTACCAACACCAGTTTGATCCCATTTGTGAGTGATAGATCGCGTAGACAAACCCAATGCTTTTTTCAATACTTCATATTGAGGTAATCCCAATTGAGATTTACTAAAACGATTCAAGACGACATCTAATTGATTAAATAATATCTTTCTTCGTCCAAAAAACTCCTCGCCTGAGATGCGACCATTATTTTGTGAGTAAGTGGCTTGATATAATTTTTCAATGTCTTTAAGTATGTTATTTATTTCGTTATAATATTCACCCCCAATATCTTTAATATATCCCATTACATCACCTGATGTTCCAAGAGCACTACTATGAATTTGAGATGAAAAGATATCCACTGCTGTTTTATTATCATGTAATAGTATTGCTTCTTCATTTGATAATGGTTCAAGAGCTTTATCAATTTTATTTCTTGCTGTTTCAAGAGTCTGAATTTGTTTTGCATCTTGTTTTTTGGGGTCAGCAATAATTAAAATTGAACCCGGTTTTTTCTTCATGTCTGGATTTAATTTTTTATATAGTTCGCGCGTTCCCTCTGGCGGATTAATAAAAATATAAGGTTCATATGATGATGGTGTGGCCCCGTAAGGTAATACGCAAAATCCAGCATCTACAGGTTCGCGTGACGGTTCATCTTCATCTTCATCTTCTTCTACTGGACAGGATGGCCCCGGTCTCATAGTTAGCGGGGGTGGTGCGTTCTGTGGCGCTACAGACGCTACTCTGGTTACTGGTTGAGGAGCGGAGACAATTTTGCTTTCGTAATCGTATGACGCATAAATATACGAGTTAATAAATCGACATCTACACAAGCATGTTCCAACACTATGCGCAGTTCCGGCAGCACTTCTGCCATGAATAAAGTAACCAGGTTGTCCCCCCACTATTTGGTAAAGTTGTTTATCTGAGCCACATATATAGTGATCACCTTCACAAGCGGTTGGTTGCCCATTAATAATATGATTTGCACAACCAGTAACAATAGTTCCTCCACACGTTGTTTTATCGCCAACGATTAAAAAATATGCGCGTCCCATTTGCGTACTCCTTATTTTATTAAATTTAAATTCTCTGGGTTACAAAAAATCCATGAGTTTTCCCAGGTTGCCATATAAACACAATCATCTATTCTACTGGACTCCTTTAGTTTTATTCTATTGTATGCAATTAAACTTTGTTCTTTCAAATAATCAATATCATAACTACACAGTGATTTAGTATGATTTATGAAATCAGGAAATCTTTTTCTCCATATTTTACAAAACTCATCTGTTATCTTTTGAGGAATTTGTAATATTGGATGTTCGCTATCCTCAGTTATAATTCCAGGGTTATATTTGGCTGGGATTGTTACTTGAGCTAAATGATAATTTGAACTAATAATTTCATGCTCTTTATTAGCCCACAATCCGGCATGTAATAACAAATAATAATCGTCGGTTTTTTTAATCTGCTGATTATTCATCATCATTTCTTTAATATTGAAATCATCTAATGGATATACATCCCATTTTTCATTAAACCTCTGTGCTAAATATGTTGAATAAAATGCCGCGTCCATTTTTGAATAAAATATAGAAATGCCTTCAATATTCTTATCGTATTTTCGCCATAACGGCTCTAACATCTTTTCATTCTTATGTGTAGTCTTATTATGTATTCCAGTGATCCGACCTAAAACCCATAATTCATGCTCGCTTATGTACTGACAAACTTCTCTATTGCTTTGATAGAAATACATTTCAGAAACTTACTCATCGGTTAAAAGAACAATGAAAAACTAATTTTTATATCAATTATGTGATTCCTGTCGCATAAAACATAAAAAAGCCTGAATCTTTTTTTGAATGATTCAAGCTTTCAATAATTAATTTAATTAAAATATATTTTATAAATACGTTATGATTTTTTCCGATGCTTTTATTAACATGATTAACGATCTGCGACCTCCCGGAAAAATTTCTTATCCCAGGCCGGTCTGTTCCGCGCGTGCCATCGTTCTAAAAAATTTCCTGAAAAATAGTAGGATTCGCCTTTGACTTTAATTAAGTCTTTTTATCACACTTTTATTTAACTGCATATTGATCTCCTTTGCATAACGATTGCATCCAACCTGCATAACAGCGGGTGCTGTTACTATGAAATCGTATTCACGTAGTTGAGATTTCATAATTGTTAAATCAATCGTAAAATAATATGGTTACTATTAATTTTGGTCAAATTATAGTCGATTGTTTTGTTTGTTGTAGGTCTTATCCGGCCTACGACGTCATAGGCCGGGTAAAACGCGTTAGCGTTGTCATCCGGTACTCGGGTTACATTCGCTCAAGCCTCGCGGGTAGCCCCTGACGCACAGCGGCTCCTGAAACCCAATCCAGCCAGGTGTTAGCAACCTTTCGTGTCGGATCCGCAAAGCCCAGATCGTTGATATTGATTCCCGACGTTATCTTTTTATCAAACGGCATCGGCTCACCGTCGAGCGTATGCTGCGCAGCGCCCATCTCTTTATGTCCATAGCCATGCTCAATCGCGATTACCCCAGGCATCACGCCATGCAGTAAGCTGATTTGCGCTTCAACCTGACCGCCAGGTGTGGTGATACGCACGATATCGCCGTGTGCTAAACCATACCGCTTGCCGTCCTGCGGATTGAGCGCCACCAGATTAACCGGCTTCAGATGATGCAGGCGCGGGATCACGGCCGACGCACTGGACATGGTATTGGATTTAAAGGAAATCAGTTTCAGCGGCCACTCTTGTTCCGGGAACAACTCCTCGACCGCACGTCCATCAGACAGGCGCGAAGGATACCAGGCTGGGCAGCCGCTGTAACGCTCGCCGGTAATCGCATGGCGGTGCGCGGCGACGTTCGCATTCCAGATTTGTAGCGGCTTTTCCCACACATTGCCGACACGGTTATCGACCCGCCCGCTGTTATCCGGCGCAAAACGCCCGCCGCGGGAATAGATAAACGCCACCCGACTGATTTCATCTGCTTTCAGCGTTTGGGCGATCACCGGCAAGATTCGTTGCACCCCAGTCAGCGCGATATCATCTTCCCGCGCCTCTGCAACTGGCGCTTTACCCATAAAGGCAATGTTGGCGGCCAGCCGCAGATAATAATCTTCGGCGCGGTTGAGCGGATACTGATTGCCCTGCGGGTCGGTAATGGCATTGTCACCAAAGCCGGGGAGGCCAATGCGTTTTGCCACCGCGATGCAGAAAGCCTCCATCGAGGCCGGTTGACCGTCTGCGGTATTGCTGGTTGCGGCTCTGACGACCGGCCAACGCGCGGTGGTGGCTTTGCTGGCGACACCCGCCCATGGCGCACTGAATCCCCAGCTTTCGAAGTTATGGGTATCCGGCACGATGTAATCAGCAAGCGCCGTGGTTTCGTTCATAAAGGCGTCAATCGCGATAAACAGCGGTAGACGCGCAGGATCTTTGAGTTTCTCTTCCGCTACGCCGCGCAACCCTGCAATGCCGTAGAACGGGTTGGTCATATTGGAGATCCAGGCTTTCAGCGGATAAGGGTAACCTTCCAGTGCTGAAACCAGTAATTCGGTAAGCTGGCCTGCGACAAACGGATACCAGGGCGCTTTGGCCGGGAAGGGCGACTGCCCGGCGGCGACTTTGTTGCGGTACTCTTCGGAAGACTCATAGGCTGTCTTGCTGCGGGCGATGCTCAGACCTTTAGGTTTCACCTTCCCGGCAAAACTGTCCATATTGTAGCGCGGGCCGTCAGTTGCGCCGTTGAACTTACCGCCGCCGACGAACACGCCGCCTTCGAGGCTCAGGTTCCCGATCAACGCATTGAGCATCATTACCGACCAGGCATTATAAAAACCGTTACCCGCCATCATCCCGCCATGGGTGATCACTGCTGCTTTTCGTCCGTGACGGGTGAAAGCATCGGCCAGCGCGCCAATGTCTGCCTCAGAAACACCACACTGCTGGCTGTATTGCGCCATTGACAGTTTCTCAGCGGATTCTTTAAGACACTGGAAGCCACTTTTTACCGTGACCGTTTGCCCCCCGGCCAGCGTGACTTCACGGGAGATGAACAGTTGGGCACGTTGGCAACTGCTGGCGGCGACGATCTCTCCGGCTTCGTTAATGACTGTTGGTTCGTTGGCGGCGTCTGCGCGTAAATGCGCCAGCGTTAAATGCTGACCGGCGAGCGTTGGAATTTCATCGGTAATGACCAGATGGGTGGCGTTGGTCCAGCTTTTTTCCCCGGCCTGCTTCATGGCCTGTACGTCAGGAATAGCCAGGTAATCAGCGTTATAGCGCTGCTTTTCAATTATCCAGCGGATCATCCCCATCGCCAGTGCGGAGTCCGTCCCTGGGCGTACGGGCTGCCAGTGTCCACGATCGTCGGCAAGCACTGTCGTTAGCGGTAGGGCTGGTGCAACCACAACATAGCGGAAGTCATCACGTAAACGGGCGCTGGCGAGCTGGCGAGCCTGGCGTTTAAACGGGTTGCCGGATTGTGCTGGAGACGTCCCCATAAACAACGCAAATTCGACATTATCCCAGTCGGGTTTTACGTGGGTATTTTTATCCAGATCGCCCATCAATGCGCCAGATCCGGCACGATAGGCCAGACCACAGTATGCGCCATGGGCACCGAAGTTTTTGCTGCCGAAACTGTTTAGGGCAAAGCGACGCAAAAATGTATCACGTCCTTCATCACTGGTATTGGTGACCAGTAGCTGATTGGATTTTGGGCCGAAACCAGGGTGTCGGGCATCAATCGGCGTATCGGGATCGTGGATCGCCCGCAGACCGTCAACGTGCCCTTCGCCAAACAGATCGCCGCCTTCCACCACTTCTTTGATCAGTTGCTCAAAGCTGATGCGCTGCCATTTGCCTTCCCCACGTTTACCCACGCGTTTCATCGGCTCCAGAATGCGCAGCGGGCTGTACAGGCCTTCAAGTAAGGTGGCGCCACGGGCGCAGGCAGTGGAGCGGGCATCAAGGCCGGTTTCGCCCGCCAGTTGTTCCATCGCGGCGGCAAAGGGAACAGAGGAGTCAATGTGGTGTTCGTGAGATAGCGGATGGTACGGGTTGCCCGCAATACGCAACACTTTGCCTTGTTCGTTATCAACACGGACACGCACGCCACATTGCGTCCAGCAGCCGAAGCACTGCGTCATGGAGATAACCTGCTGCGGGTTCTGTTGCCAGCGCGTTTGGGCATGTGCTTCGGGGATGAGTGCATTACCAAAGATACGGTCGCGGGTTATTTTTCCTGATGTTCCGTCAAGCAAACCATCAATCGCACGCTTTGCCACGTCCCGATAACTCAGGCCGAAGGTCACCATGCCCCCGACGGCTAGACCGACTTTAAGCCACTGACGACGAGTTAAATTAGCCATGTTGCATTCTCCTTGTGATCGCGTTCAAGGCTTCACGAACCATAATGATCAGTGCGACCCACAGGCCAAAAGTGCCAAGAATAGCCAGCCAGCCATCTGTGCCACCGGGCAGGGTATAGGGGTTAAACTGGGCGTTAAATTTCGGTACGGTCTGTACCTGAATGAGTAATGTCCAGCGCATCAGCCAGCACAATGCCATTGCACTTATTGCCAGCGAAATACGTAATGGCAGTGATAACGGATGGCGTAACGCCAGAGCGCAAAGACCCAGTGAGATAACCCAAAGTGCAATCCAGCCGTTGGCGTAATGCCGCGCGGAAGCCACCACATCCAGCCACTGGCGAATTGCTGACCCCGATAGCGTGTTGCCACTTGTCCATACCACCACCACGATAGCCAGCGCGCACAGCGTGACTATCTGTCCCCATGCCAGTTTGCGCGGTAATGTTATCCCTGCGGTTTTCACCGTGGCGATAAGCAGAGCAAGGAAGGTTTGCAGGGCACTGAGGAACATCGCTACCGGGAAGGCGTAGCTGAACCAGATCGGACGCGCCTCGACAATCGAGACCTCGCGACCGGTATAGACCAACAGTCCAATCGCCGATAGCGCACTTCCCACGGCCAACCATTTAGTGACGCTGTAACTTTTTGCGGTTAATCGCTTAATCTGCTGTGCTATAAACCACAGCCCTAAAAACCCGGTGAACAGCGGTAAAAATAGCGCCCCCCACGGCATCCATGACCATGGCGTCGGAAAGGCATAGAAATGCCAGACGCGTGCCGTCTGGTGTAAATCAGCGGTTAGCGCCAGCGGTGCGGTAATCGCGCTGGTCAGGGCAATTAACAGCGTCAGGTTTTCCAGTTCCGGCGCCTCTTGTTTGCGCCAGTGAAGCACGCAAGCAAACAGTGCGGCGCAGGCGGCAATGCCGATAAAAAAGAAATATTGCACAGCCCAGGGTAACCAGCTTACGTCCTGGGGATGCGTCAGAACCTCTTCGATAATCAGGGTAGGGTTCATTTAAACCTCCTGCCAGAGCGCGGGCTGGGCACGCCCCATTAATGGTGTCACAAAGGCCTCATCCAGGCCCAGATAGAACACGTGCGGCGAGGTGCCACTTTCCGGTTTCAGGACCTTGATGGCGTCATGATGTTGCTGCAGCATTTGAGAAATCCGGCTGTGTGGATCCTTTATATCGCCGATGATGCGTGCGCCGCCAACGCACGACTCCACGCAGGCCGGGAGCAGGCCCGCTTCCAGTCGATGAACGCAAAAAGTGCATTTATCGGCGGTTTGCGTTTCATGGTTGATAAACCGTGCGTCGTATGGGCAGGCCTGCACACAGTAGGCACAGCCAACACAGCGCGTGTTGTCGACAACCACAATGCCATCTTCGCGTTGGAAGGTGGCCTGTACCGGGCAAACGGGGACGCAGGGGGGATTATCACAATGGTTGCACAGGCGCGGCAGCAGGACGTTGGTGACGCTTTGCTGGCCTTCAAGTTGCACCTGATATTGATTAACGTTGGTACGAAACTCACCTTGCGGCGTCTGGTTTTCAATCGCGCAACTCACGGTGCAGGCCTGGCAGCCGATACACCGACGCAGATCGACCAGCATGCCGTAGCGATGCTGAGGTGATCCTTCATGCCGCTCAGGCGAAAAGGGAAACTGGGCCTGTGCCAGGGGAACCAGTGATGCGCCAGCGGTCAGGACGCCAAGTTGCTGGAGAAACTGCCGTTTACTGCTGTCCATATTTTCTCCCGTCACGATGCAACAACGAAACATTGGCCACGCCGTTGATTGCGTGTGATGAATAAAGAACCTCGATGATTTACAGTGTAAAAATCGTGACGGGGAGTACTCTATTGTGGTTAACCACATACCCGGCTAGTTGTTGATCTAAAACAACATAATTGACAGGGATAATTCAGTGGGATGTAACATCGTTCGATGCCTGACGGTATTGGCCTCCGTGTGGATGCTCAGCAGCGTGGCGTGGGCAGATTCGTGGAATGTGGGTGTTTTGGCGATGCGTGGAGAGGTCTCTACACGTACCCACTGGCAACCGCTGGAAACCCTGTTAAATCAGCAAATTCCGGGTGAACAGTTTCATATTCAACCGCTGGATCTGCAGCAGATGCAGGAGGCGGTTAACCGTGGAACCGTCCAGTTTGTGGTCACCAATCCTGCACAATTCGTGCAGCTAAACAGCCATGCCGCACTTCGCTGGCTGGCGTCATTACGCTCCACACGTGGTGGAAAGGCAACCAGCAACGTGATTGGCAGTGCTGTCCTCGTCAGGCGCGACAGCGGGATTGGGAATGCACACGATCTGATTGGTAAAACGGTAGGTGCCATTGATGCCCAGGCATTTGGCGGGTATTTGCTGGGATACAAAGCACTCAGTGATGCTGGCTTGCGCCCTGAGCGTGATTTACGTCTGACGTTTACCGGTTTTCCTGCCGATGCCTTGCTGTATTTATTACGTGAAAAAGCGGTTCAAGCGGTGATTGTGCCCGTGTGTCTGCTGGAAAAAATGGATGAAGAAGGGCTAATCCGCAAAGCGGACTTTAGGGCTGTGATAACCTATCCAACGTCAATTCCTTGCGTAACCAGCACGCCGCTCTATCCTGACTGGTCGTTTGCTGCTTTGCCCGCGGTCAGTGATGAACTGGCCGATCGTGTCACGCGGGTACTGTTTAATGCGCCACAAAACGCCGTCTTTCGTTGGGGCGCGCCGGCCTCGACCCGCGAAGTAGAAGCCTTGCTGCGTGATGTCCGTCAGCACCCACAGCAGCGCCAACTGTGGCTGGATGTCAAAAGCTGGTTTATTCAACATCGTCTGGCCATGGGGGCGGCGGGTATCGTCCTGTTGTTGCTGACGCTCAATTACATCTGGGTCATGCTGTTGGTCCGCCGGCGCGGAAGACTGCTTGAGCGTAATAATGTGCTGTTGCGCAAACAGGAACAGGCGCTGGAAACCGCGCGTCAAATGAGTGTGCTGGGGGAAATGACGTCCGGATTCGCTCATGAACTCAACCAACCGCTTTCGGCTATCCGCCATTATGCCCAGGGCAGTCTGATTCGTCTGCGCGGCCAGGATCAGCAGCATCCGTTGTTACCCGCCCTTGAACAGATTGACGTGCAGGCGCAGCGGGGGGCCGATACGCTACGCAATTTACGTCAGTGGGTCAGTCAGGCGCAGGGAAATCCGGTGATGACCGACGACTGGGAGCCCATTAACGTTCATGATGCGATCCATCATGTCTGGCAGTTATTACGCATGGCACAGCAATTCCCGACGGTAGCGTTACAAACGCAGGTCGACAATTCGTTTACGGTTACGCTGCCGACCGTTTTGCTGGAGCAGGTTCTGGCTAATCTGGTACTAAACGCGGCCCAGGCCGGGGCGAAAACGGTGTGGTTCTCAGCGTGCAGTGAGGAGCATGGTGTGCGCATTCTGGTGCAGGATAACGCCGGAGGGATCGACGATGCGCAGTTATATCAGGCATTCCAGCCCTTTATGACCACCCGCAAGGAAGGTATGGGACTCGGGCTGGCCATTTGTCAGCGACTGGTTCGCTATGCAAATGGCGACATTAGCATCAAAAATCACCCAGCACCTGACGGTCTGGCGGGCGTAGTGGTGACATTACATTTTAAGCAAATACAGGAAGGAGGACGTCGTGGCAATAATTCATCTGTTGGATGACGATGTAGCGGTTACTCAGGCCTGTGCATTTTTACTGGAAAGTATGGGGTATGAGGTACGTTGCTGGGAGCAGGGCGAAACGTTTTTGGCTCAGGCCGATCTGCACCAGGTCGGCGTATTGCTGCTGGATATGCGCATGCCGGTACTGGATGGACATGCCGTGCATGAAGCAATGCGTCAGCGCGAGAGCACCCTGGCGGTGGTATTCCTTACCGGGCATGGTGATGTGCCCATGGCGGTTGAACAAATGAAGCGCGGAGCCGTAGATTTCTTACAGAAGCCGGTTTCAGCCGCGCCGCTACAGGCTGCGCTGGAAAATGCTGTGCAGGCCTCGGCAGCGGCTTTTTCGCGACAGGAAATTGTTGCTTGTTATCAGCAACTTACACCGAAGGAGCGAGAACTGGCGAATCTGGTTGCAAAGGGATTGATAAATCGGGAAATCGCCGATGCCATGAATATTGCCGTTCGCACGGTTGAAGTGCATCGGGCGCGGGTGATGGAAAAAATGCGGGCCGGAAGCCTCGCCGAGCTGGTAAATCGACTTCAGCGGATCCAGTAAAATTGTGACATTTATTTGATTTTCATTGGATTTTGTCTAATTCGCCAGAGTGATATATGCTGTGGGTTTGAGTTAATGACGAGCGGGTGAATATGGGAAATCAGACCAAAGACGACGAGCTGTACCGCGAGATGTGCAGAGTAGTCGGTAAAGTAGTGCTGGAAATGCGCGATCTGGGGCAAGAGCCTAAGCATATCGTCATTGCTGGCGTACTGAGAACAACCCTCGCCAATCAGCGTGTGAAGCGCAGTGAGTTAGAAAAACAGGCCATGGAGACGGTGATTAAAGCATTGGCCGGTTAATCCATAAAAGAGGGCGGTAGAATTATTCTGCCGTCCTCTTATTTTAATCTTCGTTATCTTCCAATAAATATAATTTAGTTCGGTCACTAAAATTACAAATTCCGTTATATATTTTATTGCATATCGATTGGTATATAACACAATATTTGTGATTGCACTCCCAAATATTTTCATGCATATGAAATGTTATTTCAATCTCGCTTAATGATAATAAATATCACTCCACATTAATTATTTTCCTTCCGATTTTTAATTGATAACGATCAAGGTTACAGGGGGGGAATAACCACATTATTTATTCACCTAACCCTAAAGGATTATACCCGAGTTTAGGGTATGGATTGATTCAGTTTAACCACCGTCATCTGTGCGATCAGGTTAGGGCAAAAATTCACGTGTTGTTGGCAACATTTATGGCCGATTTGACCTGATCTGCATTCATTAAAATTAGCCTGGATCTGTTGCTACTACAGCGTTTGCGAAGAGGATGCGAAATAAATGAACCAGGTTGATCGTCCATTTTTAGATTGTGGTTTAACGCGGCTTGAGTTTCTGCGTATATCAGGGAAGGGTCTGGCAGGATTAACGATTGCCCCAGCTCTGCTATCCCTTTTGGGTTGTAAGCAGGAAGATATCGATAGCGGCACCGTCGGACTTATCAATACGCCGAAAGGGGTGCTGGTGACTCAACGAGCCCGCTGTACTGGCTGCCACCGCTGTGAAATTTCCTGTACTAATTATAACGATGGCGCTGTTGGCACTTTTTTTTCCCGCATCAAAATTCATCGTAACTACTTCTTTGGCGATGATGGAGTCGGGTCCGGTGGCGGGTTGTACGGCGATTTAAACTATACAGCAGATACCTGCCGTCAGTGTAAAGATCCCCAGTGCATGAAAGTCTGCCCGATTGGCGCAATTACCTGGAAACAGGAAGACGGTTGCATTGCCGTAGATCATAAACGCTGTATTGGCTGCAGTGCCTGTACCACGGCCTGCCCATGGATGATGGCGACCGTTAATACCGTAACGAAGAAATCCTCAAAATGTGTTTTATGCGGGGAATGCGCTAATGCTTGTCCGACTGGGGCATTAAAAATTATTGAGTGGAAAGATATTACTGTTTGATGGATAGCAGGGCTGCCTGATACGCGTCATTTATTGCCAGAAAAATCGCAGTTTTTGAATAAAAGAACTGCCTGAAAGGTGGCGAGTATATCTATCGAACCTTCTTGCAAAGGAAAACATGATGGCTAATGGTTGGACAGGTAATATTTTACGGGTCAATCTCACCACGGGTAATATCACCGTTGAAGATTCCAGTAAATTTAAGAAATTTGTCGGTGGGATGGGCTTTGGCTATAAAATTATGTACGACGAAGTTCAGCCAGGCACTAAACCTTTTGATGAAGGAAATAAACTGGTTTTCGCGACCGGGCCGCTAACCGGTTCAGGCGCACCCTGCAGTTCTCGTGTCAATATCACCTCATTATCGACATTTACCAAAGGCAATTTAGTGGTCGATGCCCATATGGGCGGTTTCTTTGCCGCACAAATGAAATTCGCGGGTTACGACGCCATTATTATCGAAGGGAAATCACCTTCTCCGGTTTGGATCAACATCAAAGACGATAAGGTCAGCATCGAAAAAGCGGACTTCATATGGGGTAAGGGTACGCGCGCAACCACAGAAGAAATTTGCCGTATCACCAGCCCGGAAACCTGCGTTGCAGCCATTGGTCAGGCGGGTGAAAATCTTGTTCCGCTTTCCTGCATGATTAACAGCCGTAACCACAGTGGCGGGGCCGGTACTGGCGCAGTCATGGGGTCGAAAAACCTGAAGGCCATTGCGGTAGAAGGGACCCAGGGGGTCAATATCGCCGATCGCAAAGAGATGAAGCGGCTTAATGACTACATGATGACCGAACTTATCGGCGCCAACAATAACCATGTTGTGCCGAGCACGCCGCAGGCCTGGGCTGAATACTCTTCACCTAATTCGCGCTGGACGGCTCGCAAAGGGTTGTTCTGGGGCGCTGCGGAAGGTGGGCCAATCGAAACGGGGGAAATTCCACCGGGAAACCAGAATACTGTCGGTTTTCGTACCTATAAATCCGTATTTGATCTCGGCCCGGCCGCTGAGAAGTACACCGTCAAAATGAGTGGCTGCCATTCATGTCCAATTCGCTGTATGTCGCAACTCAATGTTCCCCGTGTGAAAGACTTTGGTGTGCCGAGTACCGGCGGAAATACCTGCGTGGCGAACTTTGTACATACCACTATTTTCCCGAATGGGCCGAAAGATTTTGACGATAAAGACGATGGGCGCGTCGTAGGAAACCTGGTTGGCCTGAACCTGTTTGACGATTATGGCATCTGGTGTAACTACGGGCAGTTGCACCGTGACTTTACTTACTGCTATTCGAAAGGTGTTTTTAAGCGTGTGCTGCCAGCAGAGGAGTATGCAGAGATCCGTTGGGATCAACTGGAGGCAGGCGATCCGAACTTTATCAAAGATTTCTACTATCGACTGGCGCATCGCGTAGGCGAACTTAGCCACCTTGCGGATGGCTCGTATGCCATTGCTGAGCGCTGGGATCTGGGCGAAGAGTACTGGGGTTACGCGAAGAACAAACTGTGGTCGCCGTTTGGTTTCCCTGTTCACCATGCGAACGAAGCCTCGGCGCAGGTGGGGGCGATCACCAACTGTATGTTCAACCGCGACTGTATGGCGCATACCCATATCAACTTTATCGGCTCCGGTTTACCGCTGGCGCTACAGCGTGAAGTGGCGGGCGAACTGTTTGGTTCACAGGATGCATACGATGAAACCAAAAACTACACCCCGATTAATGCCGCCAAAATCAAATACGCCAAATGGACGCTGCTGAAAGTCTGCCTGCACAATGCGGTTACGCTGTGTAACTGGGTCTGGCCAATGACAGTTTCGCCACTGAAGAGCCGAAACTATCGCGGAGACCTCGATCTGGAAGCGAAATTCTTCCAGGCCGTAACGGGGGATGAAACAACTCAGGCGAGTCTGGATTTGGCCGCGGAGCGCATTTTTACCCTGCATCGTGCTTATACAGTCAAGTTGATGCAAACCATGGATATGCGTAATGAGCACGACCTGATCTGCTCCTGGGTGTTCGATAAAGATCCGAAGATCCCGGTCTTTACCGAAGGGACCGACAAGATGGACCGGGAAGATATGCGTCAGTCGCTTACGATGTTCTATCAGGAAATGGGCTGGGACCCGGCGTTGGGCTGCCCAACTCGCGACACCCTTCACCGCCTCGGCCTTGAGGATGTGGCAGCCGACCTGGCTGCACACAATCTGTTGCCGGCGTAAGGAACGCAGATGACGTACGTGAGTAACGACCTGGCCGCTGCAGAGAATGTGCATGGTGACGACGTGGATAGCCAAAAGAGACAGTGGCTGCATGCGTTACGCCAGCCTGCCGCACACCGGAGTTCGTCATTAATTCAGGAACCCACCACCCCGGAGTCGATAGTGGCGGATTTTATCCGCCAGCATTCTGCTTCAGGTCAACTGGTGGCACGCAGCGTGTTTCTGTTGCCACCTTATTCGGTTCCTGAAAGTGACCTGGCGACGCTGCTGGACACGATGTGCCAGCACGCATCCGACGCAGATATTATCTGTATCCAGGGCTCAGAGGATACCTACTTCTACTCGACGCAAACCATGACGGCAAACTATGCCGGGATGTGTGTGCAGGTGGTGGAAAATGATATCTGCCATGCCATTGCAGAAGCGGTACGTTTTGACTGCCAAACGTATCCTCGCCCCTATAAGGTCGCCATGCTGGCGCAGCCGCCATACCACTTTGAACCTGAGCAGGTTACGGCGGCGCTCACGGCAATGGAAACGCATCCTGATTATGCAGACATACGTGCTGTGGAATCGTCGAATGCGGAACCTTATCTGTTTAGCGAGCGCTTTATGAGTTACGGCAAAGCGTATGGCCTGTGCGAATGGCTTGAGGTTGAGCAGTATCAGAACCCCTGAATTTTTCAGGTTGATGTCATGGAACGTGTGGACGATCACTGTCACAGCATTAGAGGATAACCCGATGTCCTTCACCCGACGAAAATTTGTCATTGGCATGGGGACGGTGATTTTTTTCACCGGCCCAGGCCAAAACCTGTTAGCGAGTACGAAGAGTAATAAAAACGTTCGTTATGTCATGATCCACGACGAATCATTGTGCAACGGATGTAATATTTGCGCCCGAGCGTGCAGGAAAACGAATCATGTTCCTGTTCAGGGGAGTCGTTTATCGATAGCCCATATCCCGGTAACGGATAACGATAACGAAACGCTGTATCACTATTTTCGTCAGTCCTGTCAGCATTGTGACGATGCCCCCTGTATTGAGGTGTGTCCTACCGGTGCTTCCTGGCGAGATGAAAACGGGATTGTGCGAGTCGATACCTCTCGTTGTATCGGCTGCAGTTACTGCATTGGCGCATGCCCGTATCAGGTACGCTATCTCAATCCACAAACCAAAGTGGCGGATAAATGCGACTTCTGCGCCGAATCACGTCTGGCGAAAGGTTTCCCGCCAATTTGCGTCAATTCTTGTCCAGAACACGCGTTGATTTTTGGCCGTGAGGACAGCCCGGAAATTCAGACCTGGTTGCGGGAAAACAAGTACTATGAATATCAACTTGCAGGCGCCGGGAAGCCCCATCTGTATCGTCGGTTCGGTCAACATTTGATTAAAAAGGATAATGTATGAACGCGTCGCAGAATGCCGAACAGTTTCACGCACAGCTTGCGCAGTACGTCCCAATGTTTTCGCCGGATTACTGGCCTGTCTGGTTGGTTTTCGCCGGGTTAATGCTGGTGGGGATGTGGCTGGTGCTGGCACTCCACGCAATGTTGCGCTTACGTTCAGCGAATAAAGCGTCCGCAGGACACGGAGAGAAGGTCTATTTATACTCGAAAGCTGTCCGTTTGTGGCACTGGTCGAATGCGCTGTTATTTCTGTTGCTGCTGGCCAGCGGCCTGATAAACCATTTCACCGCTGTCAGTGCCCCAGTGATGAAAAGCCTGCTGACTGTGCATGAGGTTTGTGGCTTTTTGCTGCTTGCCTGCTGGATTGGTTTTGTCCTGATTAACCTTATTGGGGGGAACGGTCATCACTATATTATTCAGCGTCAGGGCTGGATCGGCCGGGCGCAGAGGCAGACGCGATTTTACCTGTTTGGTATTATGCAGGGCGAAGCGCATCCATTCCCGGCATCAACGCGTTCGAAATTCAATCCGTTACAGCAGGCGGCGTATGTCGGCGTGATGTACGGTTTGCTGCCGCTACTGCTGATCTCCGGGTTGCTATCCTTGTACCCACAGGTTGTGGGCGATCTGTTCCCTGGCGTACGTTACTGGTTGCTGCAGGCGCACTTTGCGCTGGCTGTCGTGAGCGTGTTTTTCATTTTTGGACATCTTTATCTCTGCACTACAGGACGCACACCGGGCGAAACCTTTAAGTGCATGGTGGATGGCTATCACCGGCATTAAGAGATGATGATTACGCGTGGTGACTTACGGGCCTGGCGCGTCGGGCCCGTGATGTATCGCTGGTTTCTGCGTGCGTTTCCTGAGGGAGGCAGCTATGCGGAGGTGCACCGTGCACTCCAGCAGGAAGGGTATAGTGACTGGGCAGATAGCCTCGTGGAATACGGCTGGTCAAGATGGCAGGATGAAGAGAATTTTGTCCAGCAGGATATCTGTGCGATGGGCCGTGTTGTCTGCCCGCAGACGGCAGACGACAACGGTAAACAATTGGCGAGCGCGGCTGATGGCGACAGTCTCGGTAGCGCGGGCGATAACATTAAAATCGTCAGCGCCGGGTACGCCGCGCAGATTGCCTGTGCAGGTTACAGCGCACGTATTGGCTGCGTGGGTTATAACGCTCATGTTGCCAGTTCCGGTGAGCGTGGCCGTATTGCCATCGCGGGAAACTCCACCCGTGTCAGTAGTGTGGGAGGCGGTACACGCATGGCCAGCACGGGTATGCGGGTGCGCATCAGTTCGCTGGGCGACAGAAGTCGTATCGCCAGCAGCGGTGATTTAACCCAGATAGCCAGTTTTGGCGCAGAGTCGAAAATCGCCAACTGCGCGGACAACGTGCAGATCATGGCCAACGGAGAAAACACCGTTATTGCCAGTACTGGCGTGGTCGATTCAATAATCCTCGGCCCCGGCGGATGCGCGGCGCTTGCCTATCACGACGGTAAGAGAATGCGCTTTGCGGTGGCTATTGAGGGTGAAAACAACATTCGCGCAGGGGTGAAGTATCGGCTCAACGAAGACCATCAGTTTGTGGCATGTTGAGCCGTGTTGTTATTTCAACGCGAACCGACGCTGAGTGATCTTCTCCAGGCTAAAACACAGCAGGTAATAGACCAGTCCGGTAAAGACAAAAATGGCAGCCGGGTAAATTTGCACCCGGCTGTTAACCTGACCCGCAACCGTCGTGAGTTCAGGCACGTTGACGATAAACGCCAGCGACGTGTCCTTGAGCAGCCCGATAAAAATCCCCGTTAGCGAGGGGAGTACGTTGCGCAGAACCTGCGGCAACAGAATTAACCCGAGCGCCTGGAGCGGACGAAACCCCTGAACGATGGCCGCATCATACTGACCGCCTGGCAGCGCAGTGATACCCGCGTACACAGAATGCATCACCGAGGCGGCGGTAAACCAGGCCAATGCCAGCGTGACGGTTATGGCTCCCGGCAAATCACTGCCTGTGAGCATGGGCAACAGATACCACATCCAGAAAATCACGAAGATTAACGGAATACCACGAATAAACTCTGCCCAGATAAACAGCCCCTTACGTATCGCCCCAGGAAAACGCCAGGCACAGCAGGCGAGTGCGATCCCGGCGGGAAGCGCCAGTGCCGCTGCGCCAATCGCCATCAACAGCGTGAGCAGAACGCCCCCCGGTTGCCCCTCTGCGATCCGTCCCCACAGGAGGTAGTCCAGATTGTCGGTAATAACCGAAATATTAGCGATCATGCAGTAGGCTCCTGAAACGGAATATGCGTGTTTTACGCGCCAACGGTTTACCTGCTGCAGACACAGGGCCAAGACGGGTTAACAACATCCCCAGAACAATACCGGTCAGCAGGTAGAGTGCCGTGCCGACGGCAAAGGCTTCCAACGCATGGGCGTTATAGCTTTCAATTTGCCGCACCTGGTACGTCAGTTCGGCAAAGCCAATGCCGCTGGCCAATGAAGACAACTTCATCAGATTAAGATATTGCCCCACGATCGGCTGCCAGGCATTTGCCAGCCCCTGAGGGAGCAGGATGTGACGAAAAGTCGCCCATGACGAAAACCCCTGTGCTATGGCTGCCTCGCGCTGCCCGCCAGACACAGCCTGCAAACCGGAGGCTACCTCTTCGACCAGAAAGGCCGAGGTAAAGACACCCAGCCCCCATGCGGAGCAGAGAAACTCCGGTGTTAACCACCAGACATCCCCCGGCAGAATGGACCAGGAATGTTCCGCATTAATGAAGGTAATCACGTCGCGAGGAAGAAGATTCCACGCAGCGAAGTACCAGAACATCAGTTGAACGAGTAAAGGGGTATTGCGAAAAACAGAGACCCACACGCTGACCATGGTGGTCGCAAAGCGCTGTCCTGTCAGGCGCAGGCTGAGCAGAAAGATGGCAAACACCGTGGCGAGTACCACGCCGGCTAGCGTGACCCAAAGCGTGGTCAGAAAACCGGAGATTATCCATTGCAGAGGTTGCCCGCTCAGCACCCCCTGCCAGTCCATTGCATGCATTATAACGATGACTCCTGGTGTAACGGGTCGAGCACTTTTTTCAGAAAACGTTGAGTCCTGGGGTGCTGAGGGCGAGTGAAAAACGCCGCAGGAGGCGCGACTTCGAGAATATCGCCGCCATCAATAAACACCACACGATCGGCAATCTCCCTGGCGAAATGCATTTCATGGGTCACGACAATCATGGTGATACCGCTATGAGCCAGACTCTTCATGACCTGCAACACTTCGCCGATCATTTCTGGATCCAGCGCGGAGGTGGGTTCATCGAACAGGATGATTTGCGGCGAGGAGGCCAGTGCGCGGGCGATAGCAACACGTTGTTGCTGTCCGCCGGAAAGTTGGGCGGCATACGCATCGGCTTTCTCGGCCAATCCTACCTGTTCCAGCAGTTCAAGTGCCCGTTGCTCAGCATCCGCTTTTTTCCAACCGTGAACATATTCCAGCGCCAGCGTGATGTTCTGCTGTGCCGTCAGGTGGGTGTAGAGATTGAATTGCTGGAACACAAAGCCAATTCGGCTGCGGAGCTGACGCAATGCGGAGCCGCGCAGCTGACCGATCGGTTTGTCATCAATAAAAATATCGCCGCCGCTCAGTGACTCCAGTTGGTTTATCAGGCGAATAAGCGTCGACTTTCCTGAGCCAGAAGGCCCGAGAATGGTGACGACTTCGCCCGGTTCAACCGACAGGCTGACACCGTTAAGCACGGTATGATTGTCATAGTGTTTTATGACATTACGCAGTTCAACACGTGCCTGGCGCAGATGCGTAAAATCCGCAGCCGAAGCTGCGGGACGATTAAAAAGGCCTGTGAGCATATTACTTCGCTTCTATTTTGAAGGCGCGGGGCTGCGGATTTTTGGTTTGCGGACCAAACCAGACATCATAAATTTTGGCTGCCTGACCGGTAGACTCGAGCTTTAACAGCTCGTCGTTCACGGCTTTCAATAGCGCAGGTTCACCTTTTTTCACTCCCACACCAATTTCTTCTTTGCTCAACAGGTCGGGCAAAATTTTGAAATTTGCTTTATCCGGTGCACCGCCTAACAACCCTGCCAGAATGGTGCTGTCCTGGGTGATCGCCTGGACATTACCATTACGCAGGGCGGTTAATGCCAGCGGAATATCGTCATAGGCCAGCACACGTGATTGTGGAAAACGCTGATGCAACGCCTGCTCACCTGTCGTCCCTTTCACCGCACCGATACGAGCCTTACTGTAGTCATCAAGCTTATCCGGCGATTTTGCCGGAACGAGGAATTGCTGTCCGGTAACGAAGTAAGGGGCGGAGAAATCGATAACCTGTGCACGCTCAGGTGTAATAGTGATATCCGCTACGATTAAATCGGCCTTACCGGACTGCAATAACGGTATACGATTAGCCGGATTGGTGGCGACCAGTTCCAGTTTAACGCCAAGTGATTTAGCCAGCGCTTCTGCGAAATCAACGTCGTAGCCGACAATTTTATGCGTTTTTGCATCAATAGAGCCGAACGGTGGATTGGCGTCAAAGGTGGCGATTTTAACCACGCCTGCGGCTTTGATATCGGCCAGTTGATCGGCCTGAGCGTATGACGCGGCAATGCCTGACGCCAGCAGGACACTGAGTGCCAGCCATGTTTTTTTTGTGCTGTGAATCGTCGTTGCCATCATTTTCTTTGAATCCCTGTTGTTTTGGTTTGTGCTTTTTACGCTCCCATAACTTGCGGCGGTGACCAAATAAGAAAAAATTCTTATCTATATACAAAATGATATTAGTGAAAGAGGTGTTAATTACGGGTGAAAATAATGAAAAATCGAAATGCAAAATAGTGCACAACGTTGGCAAAAATTCGCATTTCATTTTTTACGCATTCTGCGTTGGAATACGTTGTGTCCAACAGACAGAGGAGGCGGAGAAGATGAATGGGGTTAAATATCTTTGGTTGCGTATAAAGAATCGACATCCACAGACTCCACAACATAGTGCGGAACGAAATCTTCAGCGTGTTGTGGAGTCTGTTCTTCCTGTCGCCAGCCTGTATGGGGTGGATATCGCCAACATTGATCCGGAGTGGTTCCGTGATAAAACAACACGCTGAACTTCGCCAGACGCGCGAAGTGTACTGGAATGAAGTGTGCAAAATAATCAGTAATACTACTGAATCCTAATTCTGACCGGTAACATACATCAAAACAGGTTGCGTGATAATTTTAACGATCTCTATTATCTCATTGTCGTTGTCCGTGAACGCAGTTTTACCCGCGCCGCAGCGAAGCCGGAGAACGGCTTATCAACAGTATCAGTCCGCGTTTCGATGACATTGCAACGGATCTACTGGCATTAACTGATATTCGTCAGCGTGTGGCGGGTAATATCCATCTGACGCTCGGGGAACATGCGTTGCAATTTTTCCCGGTTATTACCTGTACTATCCCAGCCGTAGACAACATACCGCAGCCTTTGCACAGTTGATTGAGGCGTTGCGTTATACGGCGTGAAGCACAGGCTGACTAAAAAAAACCGGCATTGCGCCGGTTCAGAAATTAGATTTTGCAGGCATCGCCGCAGTCATTATCAGCAATAATTTCCTGCGCTTTTTTGTCCGCATCTTCCAGACGTTCAGCATTACGCTCTTGCGCTTCTTCCAGTCCATCAAAGACCAGATTATCGAGATCAATTTCCATCATTCACCTGCTCAGGTTCAGCGTTTAACACCGTTCCATTATATTGCAAAAATGTTGCTGAACAGCAGCGATTATTGCTACTAAGCACGTTCTTATACCAGGTCAGCGTATTTTTCCGGCAGCGTCTCCCACAGATGGCGGTTCGCGGCGCTGAGAATAATATTGCGCATATATTCCCTGGCCGTCGCGCCTTGACGCAGGCGTATTGCTTCCAGCAGCAGAAGGTGCTGCTCAACCGCACGCTCGGTTTCCCATACCCCGTCTTCAATCGCGGCCAGATCGCGGGCAGTTACGTTGACGGCGTTGGGCTCAAACATCAGACGGGTGACAACCAGTTGCCAACGTAGCAGGCCTGGTGTTTCCGCCGCTCATGGGACGGTTGAAAGATCTGACAGGAAATTATGATGTGTCTTTGGTTATTGTTGCGTTTGCCCTGGTGAGTGACGGTGGGTTGGCACTGTACGTTCTGTTAATGTTTCCCTCGCGTAACTCGCGAGTCGCTGGAAAAGAAGAAAGCCTGCGTTAACTCAAAAATCGTCGTTTCCACTGATGCGTACCTGGGCAGAAACACCCATCCGGAGGGTATCAACCATCTTACCCCTCACCCCTGAAAACCTCTCATAATTCACCTTTTATGTTAATTAAATGTTAATAAATTGAGGCGTATCCTTGTTTATTCAGGAACGTGATGTGCGATTTGTTTTAACAAATATGCGACAAAATGACTATACATATAACTTAATATCTTTTATACATTAATTGTTCAACCCTGCGACTATTCCACAAAAGAGAAAGCAATATGGAACAGACACCTGATAAGAAAAACGATAATTTTCAAAAAGATGGCAAAGAACAGTTCAACCGCTCGATCGGGCTTATTTCAAATTTTGCGTTGGGTTTTACCTACCTGTCGCCGCTTACCGCTGTTTATTCGCTGTTCGCGTTGGCAGTGACGCTGGCGGGCCCCCCCGCTGTGTGGTGGATTTTGATCGTCGCGTGTGGGCAGTTGTTAGTCGCCCTGGTGTTTGGTGAGGTTGCGTCTCAATATCCGATCACCGGGGGGCTGTATCCCTGGGCGAGAAGGTTGTGGGGTAAGAAATATGCGTGGATCGCCGCCTGGATCTACCTGTGGGCGCTGGTGGTGACGATTACCTCGATCGCGGAATACACATCAACATTTGTGGAATCACTCTTTCATTATGGCCAGACACCCGCCACCATGCTGGTGACCTCCGTCTTGCTGCTGCTCTTGATGATGGCCGTTAATATGTCCGGGACAAGGAATCTGGCGAGGGTCGCCAAAATTGGTTTCTGGTGTGAAATCGTCAGCGTGATTGCGCTGGGTATTTACCTGCTAATTTTCCACCGTTCACAGCCTTTCTCCGTCATCTTTGATTCGATGGGGGTACTGGCGCATGACGGAAGTTATTCCACCGCCTTTATGTCTGCCGCGTTGATGGGCCTGTTTATGTTCTTTGGCTTTGAGGCGTGCGGTAACGTGGCAGAAGAGGTGCAAAATCCAAGCAAAAAAATTCCGGTAGCCATGGTTTTAAGTATCGTGTTTGGCGCGATCTCCGCCATTATTTCCGTCATGGGCTATCTGTTGGCGTCACCGAACCTGGTAAGTATCGTGAATGGTAAAACCGCCGATCCGATCCCGGCAATCCTCAATGAAGCGCTGGGGGAAACCGGTGCGACGGTCTTTATCGTCGTCGCGATTATCGCGATGCTGTCGTGCATTCTGTCTCTGCAAGCGGCATTAAGTCGTCTTATCTTTTCTTTCTCCCGCGACAGAATGCTGCCGGGCAGTGAGTGGATGGCCAAAATTTCTAAAAATGGTGTCCCGGATAATGCCATGGTCGTCAGCTGCGTGTTGCCGGTTATCATTTGTGTCTGGGTCTATTTCCAGCCAGATAACTTATCGCGTATCACCGCATTCGCTGTGATCGGCATTTATATTTCATTCCAGATGGTGGTACTGGCCGCGCTGCGTCAACGCCTGAAAGGCTGGAAACCCGCCGGAGAGTGGACGATTGGAGGTTGGGGGGTGATTGTAAACGTGCTGGCATTGGCTTACGGTCTGTGTGGGATCTGGTTACTGGCACAGCCTGCTGACAGCAGTGATTTCATCGATCGGTGGACAGTACTGTTTGGCCTGGCGATTGTGGTAGGTTCAGGATTGATCTACATGTTCCTTACCCGACCGTTTGGCCGCTCGGCTGCACCGGAAAACGATGCTATTGCCTACGCCACGAAGCTCAATATGGGGCAGGATAACTAAAATTAAGGGCCTTCGGGCCCTTAGTTTCGCACGTTTTGCGCGCCGGATACGACGCTGGCATCCTTATCCGGTAACGCTCAGTCTTGAATTGACTATTTCTGGTAGTGATAAAGGATAAAGTAGTCGCTTTGATACACCACCGTGCTGTGCGCAGGTGACAATAATTCACCGACGCGAAAGCGCGGCCAACTGGAAAAGATGATCCGGTTTTCCAGATTGGTCAGAATGACATAATCAGGGTGAGTGCAGGAGAGCAGTTCGGCTTCTATCTGGCTGACCAGCAGATCGACGGCGGCGACGCCGAGGAACTGATCATGGTAGTAAACCGGAACCGCTGAGGTTAGGGTATAGGAGATGTTACAGATATAGTCGACATACGGGCCATGGATGTACGCTTCACCTGCCGGAGGCGAATGCTTAAACCACTCAAAGGTTCTGAAATCCAGCCGCTGTTGCGTCGCCTGATCCAAATCCAGATGTGCCTGACTCAATCCATTATCTTTTTTATACCACCATTCCAGCAGCCAATATTCTTTGCTGGTTGCTGTACTCTCAATATGGCTGGCGAAACCTGCGCCCGAACAGTAGTGATTGTTGTTCAGTGTGCTCTTGATGTGTTGCTGAACCGTTGATCTGACAGCGGGGTCGAGGACAACTTCGGCTGAGCCCTTTTGCACACCGGCAATGGCCTCGTGAATGCTCCTCGCCAGCGCAACGGTAGACTCTACGGTAGAGACGGTAATATCATCAATTTTACGGATTAATGCGCTTAAGGATGTCGAAGAGCTCATGATCTGTCCTGCCTTCACTGATTGTCAGTTCGAGTTATATTTCAGCTTTTTTTCAATAAGGTAATAGGTAAACGTGTCGATGATCTGCGTGGCGTACTGGACTGACCCGGTCTCGTTATGGGCGGCTAGCGCGTCGGCCAGCGCCGAATAAAGCGCAATAATTTCCGCATGAATATTGTCGGCGCGATAGAGTATTGCCACCAGTGATGCCCACTCGGCCTGGACCTGAAGCTCCTGGTTGGCCAGCCGTGCCGAATGAGAGCTGGCCGCAATTGCCAGCAAACAACGCATATCGGCCTGAGTCATTAGTTCAGGTGAGTCGGCTTTCCTCAGCACGTCTACAAACTCGCGAAATTTGGCAATATCCGCCGCGGTCATGCGTCTGGAGGCTAACCTGGCGCTGTGGCTGATAATGGCGCAATGCATTTCGCCTAAATCCGAAAGGTAATCGGTACTGATCGATTTAAACGGATGCAGGGCGCTATTTTTGCCATCAATATTCTCGCAAACGAAGCTCCCGCCATTACGGCCACGAACCGTATGGATAAGATTATTAGCCCGAAGCGTATTGAGCGCTTCTCTGATAGTGATATGTGAGACACCCATCATTTTTGCCAAATCGGTTTCATTGGGCAGCTGTTCTTTTGGCTCCAGCAACCCGGTAATAATGGCGTTTGAAAGGCGCTGCACTATCTGGTCTGAACGACTGACCTGCCCGATAGGCGCAAATATGACCGCATGAGTAATCATAATCTTTTCTGCACTCAATTCCCTGAAACAACGACCATTTTTAACACATGCCCGCGGGGCACGAAAGGTCAGAATGGCCGCGTTATTTTACCTGCCCATGCGCAACATCGCTGCACAGGCGGATGTGTGTCCCGATAGCGTCAAAACGCACTGCGCGCTGACGATGAAAAGCCTTACCCTGAAAATGTAAAATTTAAGTTAAAAATGCGAGGTTTATCATAGTGTCAATGTTGCGCATTTGAAAAACTTTTACAATATATATATTACATAAGATTCTTTATGTATTAATTGACGGGAGACAAGCATGAGAACCCTGAAGCATTTTATAAACGGGCAATATGTAGCGGGTAACACAGAAGACATGTTTGAGCTGGTGAGCCCGGTTGACGGTGAAACGTACGCGTTATCGCCTAATGCCGGTGCGACTGAGGTGGAGCTTGCCTACTTGGCGGCCGCGGCGGCCTTTAACACGTGGAAGAAATCGACACCAGCCCAGCGGCAAAAAGCACTGCTGCAACTGGCGGATGAGATAGAAAAAAATGTTGAACGACTGGTCAACGCGCAAAGCCAGGAAACCGGTCAATTGCGTCATTTTATCGAAAAAGAAGAGATCGCAGCCTCGTGCGATGCGATCCGTTTTTTTGCCGGCGCAGCGCGTTGTCTGGAAGGGAAGGCCGCCGGAGAATATTCCGCCGGGTTCACCTCAACGATTCGTCGTGAGCCGTTGGGCATTGTGGGACAAGTTACACCGTGGAACTACCCGTTTATGATGGCAGTGTGGAAGATTGCACCGGCGCTGGCCGCAGGCAATACGGTAGTTTTAAAACCGAGCGATACCACCCCGGTAAGTACGCTGCTCCTGGCTGAACTGGCGGCACCCTTATTTCCGCGCGGGGCGTTTAACGTCGTGTTGGGCAAGGCCAGTACTGGCTCGCTGGTGGTTTCTAACCCGACGGCTTCATTGGTGTCGATTACCGGTTCGGTACGCGCGGGTCTGCAGGTTGCGGCATCAGCAGCAGCGAACCTGACAAAGGCCCATCTTGAACTGGGTGGCAAAGCGCCCGCCGTTGTGTTTGCTGATGCCGATATGGACAAGGCGATTACTGCCATCACAACCGCAGGATTTTTCAATGGCGGACAGGATTGTACTGCCGCCACGCGCATCCTGGTGGAAGATTCTGTCTATGCGACGTTCCTGGAAAAACTGATCCAAAAAACCAAAAGTATCAAGTTTGGTCCTCCGCAGGATCAGGATGCGTTATATGGCGCTCTGAATAGCAAAAACCAGCTTGAGCAGGTGAAGGGGTTTATTGAGCGTTTACCTGCACATGCGAAAATTGAAACAGGTGGTCATGCGGGGCCTGGATCGGGTTTCTACTTTGAGCCAACGATAATTTCCGGCTTGCATCAACATGATGAAGCCATCCAACACGAAGTGTTTGGCCCGGTAATGACCATCCAGTCGTTTTCTGGTGATGAAGACGCGTTGCGCAAGGCGAATGATGTGGAATATGGTCTGGCCGCGAGCGTCTGGACCTGCAATCACAGTCGCGCTCAGCGTTTCAGTATTGATCTCGATTTCGGCACCGTATGGATTAACAGTCATATTCCTCTGTGCGCCGAAATGCCGCACGGTGGATTCAAAAAATCCGGCTACGGAAAAGATCTCTCCTCTTATTCGCTCGATGAGTATACCCGGGTGAAACATATCATGTGTGATATTTCCGAATAACAGGTAATACGATGAAAACATTAAAAATAGCCGCACTTTCATTGGTGATGTTCTCAGGATTCAGCCTGGCAGAAAGCTCACCGCTGAACACGGTAAAAGCGTATATGGCAGCATGGAATGCGCATAATGCGCCGCTGGCTGCCCAGTACCTGGCGGATGATGCCGTTTATTACGATGCCGCCGCAGGAGAGCCGGTAACCGGTCGGGAAAAAGCTGAAAAAGACGTGATCGGTGCATTTATTAAGGCGGTCCCGGATCTGACCTGGAAAATGGTCGGTAAACCTGTCGCTGATGAAGATACCGTGGCATTTCGTTGGGAGTTCTCGGGTAAAAATAGCGGTGAATGGGCGGGAAGCCCGCCGACAAATAATCCGATCAAATTTGAAGGTGTCAGCTATATTCATGTTAAGGCAGGAAAAATCACCTGGCAGGGTGATTATTATGACGCTAAAAAACTGGATGAAGAGCTAAAGCCAGTGAAGTAGTCGGCGGTATCCTCCTTGTATCTGCGAGGGGGAACCTCTCATTTGTAGTGTTTTTTAGGACAATGTGTCAGTGGCAAAAGGACAAAGTTAATGGCAATTACCCGACGTGATTTTCTCAACGGCGTGGCGGTGACTATCGCTGCGGGACTGACCCCTCTGGATCTGGTCAGAGCGGCAGGAAAGGGGCACGAATTTATTGATGGAAGTTATTATCCGCCGGCGTTAACGGGGCTACGCGGTAACCATCCGGGGTCGTTTGAAATGGCCCATGCGTTAGGCCGTGAACATAAGCACTTTGATTTAAGCACTCTGCCCATCGAGGAAGAGTACGATCTGGTGATTGTGGGCGGTGGTATCAGCGGACTGGCCGCGGGTTGTTTCTGGCATGAACTGGCCGGGAAAAACAGCAAAGTGTTGATCCTCGATAACCATGATGATTTTGGTGGTCACGCCAAACGCAACGAATTCACCTCAGCAGGCAAAAAACTTATCGGATATGGCGGGAGTGAAGCTTTTCAGTCACCCGCGCATAATTTCAGCCCCGAAGTGAATAAGCTGATGGAAACCGTCGGCGTGAGCGTCACGCGGTTGAAAAAGAGTTTTGACGTTAATTTCTATCCCGACTGGCAGCTTAGTCGCGGCGTCTTCTTCGATAAAAAGAATTTTGGTGAGACGAAAATAGTCAGCGGCGATCCGGGGCGTGCGGTATCCGATGATATTCCGCCGGATCGGCTCAATGGCCGGAATATCGAAGACTTTATTAACGACTTCCCCTTGAGTGAGGAAGATCGTAAAGCCCTGATCGATCTGCATGTGCATCCGGTTGATTATCTTGCTGGGATGACGGTTGATGAGAAAACGGAATGGCTGGATACACACAGCTATAGTGAGTTTCTTTCCACCAGGGTCGGTTTAAGCAAAATGGCGTTGCTCTATTTCCAGCAGCGTTCCAACGATTTCTTTGCCATCGGTATTGAAGGCATATCCGGTAGTGATGCTCGTGCGTGCGCATTGCCGGGAATGGAAGCGTTAGGGCTGCCGCCGCTGGACGGTGAATCGCTGGCCGACCTCGAAGAGCCATATGTCTATCATTTCCCGGATGGCAATGCGGGTCTGGCACGGTTGCTGGTCAGACACATGCTGCCGGACGCGCTGCCGGGCAATACCATGGAAGATTCTGTCCTCGCCAGACTGGATTATGAAAAGCTCGACCTGCCGGAAAATACCACGCGTTTACGCCTGAACAGCACGGTGATTAATGCGGCAAACGTGGAGGGGGGCGTTGCCGTCACCTGGCTACGCGATGGCAAAATGCATCGCGTGCGCGGTAAGAACGCCATTATGGCGGGCTATAACATGATGATCCCGTATCTGGTACCGGAAACGCCAGAGCAGCAGCAGGCCGATCTCAAACTGAACGTGAAGGCGCCGCTGGTGTACACCAATGTGGTGGTCAAAAACTGGCAAGCGTTTAAGCAACTGGGGGTTCATGAGTTTTATTCACCGGCCGCGCCATACAGCCGAATCAAGCTCGACTATCCGGTCAGTATCGGCGGATATCAACACCCGGCCTCGCCGGACGAGCCAATGGTAATTCATATGGTCTATGTGCCCACGTATCCCGGCAGTAATCTGTCCGCGAGGGAGCAGTTCCGTTTGGGACGCGCTTATTTGCTGGGGACTACGTTTGCCGCGCATGAAGAGATGATCCGTTCTCAGTTGCAGGAAATGTTTGGTTCAACCGGTTTTGACAACCAGCGGGATATCGCGGCCATTACTGTTAACCGCTGGGCGCATGGTTATGCGTATTACGCTAATTCACTGTTCGACGATATGGAAAAAATGCCGGAGATTATTGAGCGGGCGCGTAAACCTATCGGACGTATTGCTATCGCTAACTCTGATGCTGACTGGAGCGCTTATGCTCATGCTGCGATCGATCAGGCATGGCGCGCGGTTAATGAACTCAAGGATATGGGGTGATCTATGCGTAATGTAACCGTTCTAATCACCTGCCTGTTTACCGCTTCTGTCTCGGCCGCTGAATCTAACGGTGAGTACATCGCGAGGATTTCAGACTGCGTGGCATGCCATACCGCGGAAGGCGGCGCGGCGATGGCGGGAGGCAAGAAGTTCCCCACGCCGGTTGGTGATATCTATTCGACGAATATTACCCCGGATAAGACTCACGGTATCGGTAACTATTCTTACGACGATTTTGAGAAGGCCGTGCGCCAGGGGATTGCTAAAGACGGTCATCCGCTGTACCCGGCGATGCCTTATCCTTCTTACTCGAAACTGTCCGACGCAGATGTTCAGGCGCTGTATAGCTATTTCATGCATGATGTTAAGCCGTCAGCAGAGCCCAATAAAGAGAACGCTATTCCCTGGCTGATCTCGGCCCGCTGGCCGCTGCATATCTGGAATTGGTTGTTTACCAATGCGCCAACTGCCGCTGTTGAAGACAACAAAGCGGATGATACGGCAGCGCGGGTAAAACGGGGTGCTTATCTGGTGGAAGGTCCGGGGCACTGCGGGTCATGCCATACCCCGAGAGGGATGGCGATGAACGAAAAAGCCTATACCAATGCCGATGCTGAGTACCTGAGCGGGGCGATGATCGACGGCTGGTATGCGCCATCGCTGCGGGGAACCGGGATGTCTGAGCAGGCGTTAACGTCATTGCTGCTGACGGGGAAAAGCAAACATGCTGCAGTATCGGGATCGATGTCTGAAGTCGTCAGCCAGAGCACACAGTATCTGACGGACGAAGATGCCACGGCGATTGCGCAGTATCTGTTGAGCCTGAAAAGCGCGAAGACGGAATCGGCGCGTACGGCAGCCGCTACGGCCTCCTGGTCGAATTCGCCGGAAGCGGGTAAAGTGACCTATAACCGCTACTGCTCGACCTGTCATGGTCTGGAAGGGAAAGGGACCGATGATAATGCACCTTCGCTCATTCACAACCCGTTAGTGATGGTAGATGACCCAACGCCGTTGTTCAGGGTGATTGCCCACGGCGCAGAAACACCGACGACACGGGGGAATGTCTCTTTTAAGATGCCAGCCTATGGCGGGTTGCTCAGCGACAGCGAAATGCGCGATGTGATCAATTACGTGCGTAAAAGCTGGGGTGAAGGTAATGGTGAGGTTAGCCAGGAAGATCTGTCCGGGATTAAAAAAGCCTCACATTAATCTATGCAATGATGCCGGATGGCGCTGCGCTTATCCGGCCTACGAATTACGCATTTTTGTAGGCCGGATGACAGTGCTTACTCGGTGTTTATCCTGATAATACCCGCCAGTCGGGTAAACGCCGCAGCCATCTCATGTTCTTCAATACTGGCAAAGCCCAGCAGCAGACCGCTGCGTTTTTCTTCTTTCACGTAGTACCGCGAAAGCGGGCGAACCAGAAGACCTTGTGCGTTGGCCTGTTGGGCAATGGCGCTATCATCAGTACCCACAGGTAGCTGTAAAATCAGATGTAGTCCGGCGTTGCTGCTGTAAGGTCCCAGATAATCCTCACCAAGCTGGCTGATGATGAGCTCTACCAACGTATGGCGTCGGCGGCTATATAACTGGCGCATTTTACGGATGTGCGCCGCATAGTAACCCTCACGAATAAACTCAGCCAGCGCCGCCTGAATCAGGAGATGACCACCACGATAGAGATCGTTATGTACCTTCATCAGTGGGGCGGCAAGCGGTTTGGGTATCACAACGTACCCGAGCCGCAGTGCCGGATAGAGGGTCTTGCTGAAGGTGCCGATATAGATAACCGGAGCATCTTCTTCCAGTCCCTGCAATGACGGGATGGGTTGGCCGGAAAAACGAAACTCGCTGTCGTAGTCATCTTCCACAATCCAGCTGTGCGTTTCACGAGCCTGATAGAGTAGCTGCCGTCGTCGACCAAGGCTCATTACCGGGCCAAGCGGATATTGATGTGACGGTGTCACAAAAATAAGTTTCGGCGCAGGTTCGACGCAAGCAGGCGGAACCATGCCTTGTTCATCAACCGGGATGGCCGAAAAGTTGACGGCATTGATGCGTAGAATGTTTTTTATTCCCCAGTAACCGGGTTCTTCAATCCACGTATTATCGCCAGGATTACACAACGAGCGGGTTACCAGATCCAACGCCTGGTGAATACCCTCGGTAATCAATATTTGATCTGGCGTACAGCGCACGCCGCGTGCGGTGCGCAGATAATCCGCCAGCGCTTCTTTCAGTTCAATCAAACCACCAGTGGCATCGTAGGTGAGAAACTCCGGGCGTAGCCGCCTTGCCAACCGATCCTGAATCTTTTTCAGTGCGCGATGCGGGAAAGAATGCACGTCCGGTACACCAGGAATAAAAGCCCCCCACTGGCGAGGGCTGGCGCTGGCATGCCCTAGCAGTTCAAGGCTACGGGAGGACAAACTGGCGTGGTCTTCACGTGTCGCAGGTGAAACCGGAGGTTTATTAGGGGCCAGACCGAGATTGTCCAGCACGCTGTCGGTCACAAATGTACCGCTGCTGGTGCGCGCGGAGATATAGCCTTCGGCCTGCAACTGCTCGTAAACCCGCAGGACAGTATTCCGTGATAACGCCAGCTCACTCGCCAGGTCGCGTGAAGGGGGCATGCGGGTAGCGGGTTTCAGGCCCCCCTCAAGGATGCAGCTACAGATGGCGGCATACAGGCGACGATGCAGCTTCTCGTCAGTCTGCTGGCTAAATGCATGCTTGATCACATCTCCGGCAAGTGAACGCATTTGGATCCTTAAAATAAAACGATTTGGCTCTCGATTAAAGTACCAGATGGCGTCTAAATTTAAAGGGTAATTCAACCAATTGTGTCTATGGACAAGGTGTAGAGAATGAACAATAAAAACCTGCAACAACGTCGTCTGGATGCCACCCCACGTGGCGTGGGTGTGATGTGTGATTTTTATGCCCAGTCGGCTGAAAACAGCACGATTACCGATATTGAAGGCAATCAGTATATTGATTTCGCCGCCGGGATTGCCGTGCTGAACACCGGGCATCGCCATCCGCGTCTGGTGCAGGCCGTTGAAGCGCAACTGCAAGCCTTTACCCATACGGCTTATCAGATTGTTCCCTACGAAAGTTATGTATCGCTGGCGGAGAAAATCAACGCCGTGGCGCCAATTGACGGTAAGCGTAAAACGACATTCTTTACCACCGGGGCTGAGGCCGTGGAAAATGCGGTTAAAATTGCCCGCGCTCACACCGGTCGCCCTGGCGTTATCGCCTTTGGCGGTGGTTTCCACGGGCGGACATACATGACGATGGCGTTAACCGGCAAAGTGGCGCCATACAAAAAAGGTTTCGGCCCGTTCCCGGGGTCCGTTTACCATGCGCCGTATCCTTCTGCGCTGCAGGGGATTTCAACTGCAGACTCGATTAAAGCGATAGAGCGTTTGTTTAAAGCGGATATCGATCCGAGCCAGGTCGCGGCGATTATCTTCGAACCCGTCCAGGGTGAAGGCGGCTTTGTTGTCGCACCGGCGGAATTTGTCGCGGCAATTCGCCGTATCTGCGATGAGCATGGCATCGTGATGATTGCCGATGAGGTGCAAAGTGGGTTTGCCCGCACCGGGGAGCTGTTTGCGATGGATCACTATGCTGATAAAGCAGACCTGATGACCATGGCAAAAAGCCTTGCGGGTGGGATGCCGTTGTCGGGTGTCGTAGGCAAAGCCGATATTATGGATGCGCCCGCGCCGGGTGGACTGGGGGGGACTTACGCCGGGAACCCGCTATCGATTGCGGCAGCTCATGCGGTACTGGATATTATCCGTGATGAAAAGCTGTGCCAGCGTGCGGCAGCGCTTGGCGAGCAACTGCGTGCTGTGCTGACCGATGCGCGTGCAGTATGTCCTGAACTTGCCGAAGTGCGGGGATTAGGCTCGATGATTGCCGCTGAATTCTGCGATGCGGCCACGGGGGAACCCAGTGCTACCGCCGCGCAGCGCGTGCAGAAAAAAGCGCTCGAGCAGGGGCTGCTGCTGTTAACCTGCGGCCAGTATGGCAACGTGATCCGCTTCCTTTACCCACTGACTATCCCGCAGGATCAGTTTGCAAAAGCGTTAGAGATAATCAAAACGTCGATGAAGTAATTTCGTTCAGCACCGATCGTGTGTAAAGCCGACAGTAGCCATTACCGTCGGCTTTTTTATTGTCGCCAATTCGTCAGTTCCCATCGTTATATATTTACATATATATCGATTAGGCCTATTCTATTCATCATACAAATATAATAAACGTGCCCCGCAAGAGAAGGCGCTTGTGTTAGCGACCGCCAGTCTTTCTATCTAACGAATTGAATCAACACATGTTAAATTGCAAAATCACCCCAATTGCCTCCGGGTTGCTGACTTTTTCTTGTCTTGCTGCCCCCCTGTCGGCCCATGCTGATGACACCATTACCGTTACTGCCTCCGCGCCTGCTCAATCTTCTTTCCCCGGGCAGGAGCCTGCGGCGGCTGAAAAAAAGGCGACGATCGGTAGCCTGGGCCAGCGAGAGTTAATTGATGTTCCGTGGTCGGTACAAACACTGTCGAAAAAAGTGATTGATCAGCAACAAATCAAAGATGTTAAGGATGTTTATCGCTACATACCGTCCGTGCAGGGAGAGGGTGTTCGACCACAAACCCGTGGCATGCAAGGGAGCGTGGTGCAAAACCATATGATTGATGGGCTGAATGCCGTTTCCACCACCGAATATCCGACAGAGCAGTTCCAGAATATAGACGTACTGAGCGGTATCGCGGGTTCACTGTACGGGCCAGCCAACCCGGCGGGGATGTTTAATCTGGTCTCGAAACGCCCTCTGGATATGCCACTGCATCGGGTTACCGTAGGGCAAGGTACAGGGTCAGGAACGCTGGCATCACTGGATTTCAGCGGGCCTGTCGACGCGGGAGACAGAGTGAAGTACCGCCTCAACCTGATGAATGATGAAGGGCGCAGTTACACCACTGATAGTCATGTTCGCCGACAGTACGCGGGATTGGGCCTGGATTTTCAGCTGACCGATAAAACCGTGCTGGAGAGTAATTTCAGCTATTACCATTATTACGAAAAAGGCATGCCGGGCAGCTTTGCGCTGGCAAAAGGCGTGCAGTTTCCTTCGGCATTCGATCCGACTAACAGTAAATATGGTCAGTCATATGCAGGTCATGATGATGAAACGACCACCGCGGACATGCACATCAAGCATGATTTTGACGGTAACTGGATGCTGGATCTGGGGGCCTTACACCAGGTTGCTGACCGTGAATCGACGGCAGTAACCAACACCCTGACGGATAATCGGGGTCACTACACCACCACGACCTCGAATTCAGCGGCCAGTCGCTTTACGATCAACAGCTATTTAGCGAACCTGACCGGCAGCATTGATTCCGGCTGGTTGACGCAGGATATCGCGACCGGAATGCGCGGATTTGTATGGAAAAACTATAACCCGAGAAATGGGGGAACCTTTACGCTGGGGCATTCTTCACTTGATCAGCATCCCGACTATCCGCGCCCGCCTTATCCTGACTTTACTAATCGCTATCATTCGGCGACCACTACGCAGCATGCATTTCTGTTAAGCGATACGCTGCATTTCACTCCGCAATGGAGTTTATTGCTGTCTGGTAGCGAAAACCTGTTTACCGTCAGCAATTATAACAAATCCGGTCATGAAACCAGTCGCCAAAAGGATAACGGCATGAGCGGCTCCGCCAGCCTGATGTATAAACCGGTTGAGAACGTCACGCTGTACACCACCTGGGCTGACAGTTTGCAGCAGGGCGATACCGCACCTGCCGGGGCCAGCAACGCAGGACACGTACTGGATCCGTATCGCAGCCATCAGGTAGAGGTGGGGGCAAAATATGCGCCCGTCAAAGATCTGCTGCTCACCGCGGCGCTATTTGAAGCAAAACGTCCCTTCGCTTATACCAACGACAACGGCGAATTTGCTCAGGACGGTACGCAGAAAAACCGCGGGCTGGAACTGATGGCCGATGGGCATATCACAGAAAATTTACGGGTGTTAGGGGGAGCCGCCTGGTTGGACCCCATGCTGCACAATACTGCCGCCAGTAGTGCAGATGGCAAGCAGGTTGTCGGCTTGCCACGCTTTACCTCGAATGTGCTGGCAGTCTATAGCATTGAACAGGTTCAGGGACTGGATGTGGATGCCAACGTGCATTACGTCGGACGTCGGGCTACCGATAACGCGAATGACACCTGGGTAGGCAGTTATACCACGGTGGATATAGGTAGCCGTTACGCCACCAGACTGTGGAACACACCCACGACTTTCCGGTTTGATATCACTAACCTGACCGACCGCCGCTACTGGACCAACATTGTCCCCGGCGCGTTGACGGGTTATACGGGGGCCGGGGCGGCCAGTGCGCAACTTGGCGCCCCACGTCAGGCGCAGATTTCTGTTCAGGTAGATTTTTAAGGATTGCTGATGAAAACGTGCCACACATGGTTGCTCTGTGTGTGGCTGGCGTTTCCCGCCCTGGCCACGCGTCAGGTTGTGGATGATGCCGGTCACACTGTAACCGTCCCCACACAAGTTCAACGTATTGCGGATAGCTGGTTTGCCCATCACTCGGTGTTGATGACGCTGGGGGCGGGACGTCAGATTGTCGCCACCGTCAACCATCCACAGAGCCAGCCGTGGATGTTCAAAATAAACCCATCGCTGAATCAGGCCTTACAAATTCACGGGACGTCATTCAATAGCGAGGCACTGCTGGCTCTGCATACCGATGTTCTGTTTGTCGCAAAGGGCAAGGGGGATGCGCAGAGTTACAACCAGGCGGGTATCCCGACGCTGGAAATGGCATTTACTGATTATCCTTCGATGGAAAAGTCAGTCACGACCACGGCGGACGTGTTAGGCACGGATCAGGCTCACGCCAGGGCGGTGGCATATAATCAATTTTTAACCCGCACTATTGCGGATGTTCGCGCGAAAACGGCGACGTTAACGGAAAATCAGCGCCCGCGGGTTCTGCACATTCAGTCGCTGAACCCACTGAAAGTCGACGGTAGAAACACGTTGATTGATACCTGGATTGCGCTCTCTGGTGGGCGGAACGTCGCCGGGGAAGTGGACGGTAACATGAAAGAAGTCTCACCCGAGCGGGTGCTGTATTGGCAGCCGGAGGTGATTATTCTCGGGGCGGGATGTGGCGATATTGCCAGTTCACCTTATGCAGCGTTGTTCAAAGAGCTTAACGCGGTGAAACAGGGCAAAGTCTGGCGCAATCCGGCGGGCGTCTTCCCCTGGGATCGCTATGGAACCGAAAGCGCGTTACAGCTGCTGTGGGCCGCGTCAACGCTGCATCCAACACTGTTTAGCGGTCTGGATATGGTTAACGTAACCCGCGATTTTTACCGCCAGTTTTTTGATTATTCGCTTAGCGAGGCGCAGGCGATGCGGATTTTAGCCGGGCTACCCCCTCAGGGGTAAAGCGGGAAGCGCTGACGGGCAAATGCAGGCCAGTTCAGGGCTACACGCTGTATTTGCCGTGACGGCATGTGTAGCGGTATACCGTGTCTGGCGATATTGGGTTGCCAGTCATTACGTTATATAATTTAATGCATATCGAATTTTTCCCAGTCCAGATGGTATCTATGTTAACTCTTCGCTCTTTTGTGCTGGTTTGCGCCAGCATGTTTTTTGCCTTTTCCGCACAGGCGGATCGCACTATCACCGATCAGCTTGGGCGTCAGGTCACGATCCCTGACCATATCGATAAGGTGGTTGTGCTGCAACACCAGACGCTGAATATTCTGGTGCAACTGGATGCTGCGCAGGATATCGTCGGCGTGATGTCGAGCTGGAAAAAACAGCTTGGGCCAGAGTTTGCCCGGTTTATGCCGACAATAACTACGCTGCCTACGCCTGGTGATCTCACCAGCGTGAATATCGAAAGTTTGCTGGCGATTCATCCTCAGGTAGTGTTTGTCGCCAACTATGCGCCCGCCGAGATGATCCAGCAGATTCAGAATGCCGGTCTCCCGGTGGTGGCTATCTCGTTACGTCAGGATATTGCCGGGCAACAGAATAAAATGAACCCGACGATGGCTGATGAAGAGCAGGTCTACAACGAAGGCTTAAAGCAGGGGATCCGCCTGATTGCGGATGTGGTAGGGCGTAAAACGCAGGCGGAAACGCTGATCAATTACGTCTTTACGGCGCGAGCAAAATTCAATGCGCCAGTTGCTGCCATACCGGAAGCGCAAAAGGTTCGCATTTATATGGCTAACCCTGACCTTATGACCTACGGTTCCGGGAAATACACTGGCCTGATGATGCAACATGCGGGTGGGTTAAATGTGGCGGCGGCCAGCGTGAAAGGTGCACGTCAGGTGGCGCTTGAGCAGGTGCTGGCGTGGAACCCGCAGGTGATTTTTGTTCAGGACCGATATCCGCAGGTGGTCACAGAGATCCAAAACGATCCTAACTGGCAGGGTATTGATGCGGTGAAAAATCATCGTGTCTGGTTGATGCCTGAATATGCCAAAGCCTGGGGCTATCCGATGCCGGAAGCGTTGGCAATAGGTGAGCTGTGGATGGCCAAAAAACTTTACCCGGATGCCTATAAAAATGTCGATGTGGATGCGCAGGCGCAGGATTACTATCAACGTTTTTATCGTGTGAACTGGCAGTCTGATGCTGCTAAGTAAACGGGGTTTCCCCCTGCAATCGTTACTGATAGCAGGGGTATTGGTGCTGGGGGTCAGTTCGCTGTGTCTTGGACAATATCCGCTGTCGCTACGTGAAGTGTTTTATCAACTCACCCATTTTGGCGATGCGCAGGGTATTGCCAGTCAGGTGATATGGACAGTCAGACTACCGCGTATTCTGATGGCGTTGCTGGCGGGGGGGGCGCTGGGATTGTGCGGCGCTACCTTGCAAGGGGTGTTTCACAACCCATTGGTCGACCCGCACATCATAGGCGTAACCTCGGGGGCGGCCTTCGGCGGGACGCTGGCCATTCTGCTGGGCCTTGAGCCGTGGCTGATGATGGGTTCAACCTTCTTCTTCGGTCTGGCGGCGCTCATTCTGGTGTATGCCATTGCGGCCTTACAAGGGCTGGAAAATACGCTGGTGCTGATCTTGTCTGGCATTATTTTGAGTGGTTTCTTTGCCGCGTTGGTGAGCCTGATTCAATACCAGGCCGATACGGAAGAAACCTTGCCGAACATCGTATTCTGGCTGCTGGGCAGTTTTGCCACGGCTAACTGGCATAAAGTCCTGCTGCTGGCGATCCCGGTATCCATTGCGGCGACGATATTGTACCAGTTGCGCTGGCGGATAAATCTGTTATCGCTCAATGATAAAGATGCTAAAGCGCTGGGCGTGGCGGTGGTTCCGCTGCGGCGTAGCGTGCTGGTATGCTGCGCGTTTTTAGTTGCTGCTCAGGTGGCGGTCAGTGGCAGCATTGCCTGGGTTGGGCTGGTTATTCCCCATCTTGCGCGGCTGCTGGTGGGAGTTGATCATCGTCGCTTGCTCCCGTGTGCTTTTTGGATGGGGGGCGGATTTATGATTGCGGTCGATGATATCGCCCGCACCCTGATGCATGCGGAAATACCGCTGGGGATCATCACCGCGTTGCTCGGCGCACCGCTGTTTACCTTCTTACTCATTCGTACCAGTCGTCGGGGGAAACAATGACATCTGTTGCGCTCAGCGTGAATCAGCTTAGCTATGGCTATCGCTCTCCACTGTTTGCCCCCCTCACTTTTCAGTGCCAGAAAGGCCAGATCTGGGCGGTGCTTGGGCGCAACGGTCTGGGTAAGAGCACGCTGCTGGATACGCTAACGGGCACGCGACCCGCGCTGGGCGGGAGTATTGACGTTCATGGGGGGATAGGCATTGTGGCCCAGCATTGCCATCTGCCGTTTCCCTATACGGTGAGCGACGTGGTGTTGATGGGGCGGGCGCAGCACGTAAAATTGTTTGCTCAGCCCAGCCGTCAGGATCAACGACGGGCGGAGCAAGCGTTGGAACAGCTAAACATTGCGCATCTCGCCGCCACATCGTTTAGCTCACTTTCTGGTGGTCAGCAGCAACTGGTGATGATTGCCCGTGCTTTGGTTACGGAATGCCAGACGCTGTTGCTTGATGAGCCATGTTCAGCGTTGGATCTTGCCAATCAGCAGGTCGTGCTGCAGCTCATCAGCGATTTGGCACACCGGCAGGGCTGTAGCGTGCTTTTCTCGACGCACGATCCGTTGCACGCCTTACAGATTGCAACTCATACGCTGCTGTTGCTTCCTGAGGGAAAATGGCTGGCAGGGCCGACGGACGGCGTGGTGACAGAAGACAATCTGTTCCAGGCCTATGGCCTGCCATTGAGAAAATTCAGTGTGGAAAACTATCAGACTCCGTTTATTGCGCCGCTGTTTGCGATCAACCGCTAACAGGCAAGAATCCGGCGGCGGTCAGGAATGCCTGACCGTCGTGGGCAAGCATAAATTTAACCAGTCTCATCACCTCTTCAGAAGCATCGAGCACCGCCAGTTGGTATTCACACAAGATGTTCTGTTCAGCAGGAATAGCAACGTAGCGAACATCGGACGGTGAACCGAGTGCTTTTGCATAATGTGCGTAACCAATAAACAGATCGGCCAACCCCTGGCGAAGAAGCCAATAGCTTGCCAATTCGCCAGGCGGGATGCTGAGCGTATCGCGGCCACCAACCAGTTGCAGGGCGCGTGTACGAAGCTGTCGTCCAAGGCCCGGTTCCAGTGCATCCATGTTGTCGAAAAATGCCCAGGTATAATCACCGGAAGGGTCGCAGCCCGGTGTGGATGTGCCAATACGCAGCGCCGGGTCGCGGAGTAAATCCAGCCACTCACCGCGCCGGTTGGTGACCAGACCCAGTTGATTCCAGCACAGTGTATGTGTGGAAACGGCCTGGTGTGTGTCCAGTAGCCGTTGCGGATGTGCCCGATTTGCACTGGCGAACAGTGCGCACGGTTCCCCGGCTTCAATACGCTCGCGCAGCAAGCCTGCCGGGCCATAGCCGACGTTGACCTCAATGCCGCTAAGGCGGGTGAACTGCTTGAGCAGTGGGGTAAATGCCAGTCGTAAACTTCCCGCAGCAAGCAGGGTGATTGAAGAGGGCATAATATCTGATCTCTGGGCTATGGCGGTTATGTGAAGAAGATGAATGGTACGCTCAGCACAAGGGATTTTGAAGGCATCTGATGATGCCATTTCGCTGGCATCATTTGGTGTTGTATTCACTTTCAAAGGGTTATTTGATCCAGCGTGCGGGGGGGATGCTGACGCTGTCTTTTTTTGTTCGATGCTTTGACCGTAATGAAAGATCCTGAACGGGAACGGAAGAGGGCATGCGTACAGGGGGAAGACAAATGACAATCTTGTGTGAGACCTGCGGAATGTCCTGTGACGATACGCAAGGGGCTATAACGCATTATAACGTTGTTACGCCTGGGCGGACATTTTGCGGGGGGGGGAGTATTATGCATATTGATGATGGGGTGGGGATAATCCTCGTGGGCGATATTCTGCAGGTCGCTCCCGGTGCGGATGCAGTGTCGTTTATGTGGAGCTACCCCAATATGCTGCCATTGCCGGCAAGCGCGGTTATCCACATTATGCGCGCGTTACAGGATGTCAGATTCGACCGACTCTATGGCGCGTTTGAAGGTCAGGATATTAAATCCAACGCCAGACAGATTGTGGTGCGATCGGTGCAGAAGTATCTTGCTTGTCTGCGCAAAGAATAAGATGTGTTTCAGGAGAACGTTTGAGAATTTTCTAAGCTAAAAGGCACCAAATCAAAGGGATATGATTTGGTGCGTCCGAGTGGACTCGAACCACCGACCCCCACCATGTCAAGGTGGTGCTCTAACCAACTGAGCTACGGACGCAAATGGTGCGTTCAATTGGACTCGAACCAACGACCCCCACCATGTCAAGGTGGTGCTCTAACCAACTGAGCTATGAACGCAACGTTGTAGGTGACAACGGGGACGAATATTAGCGGCACAGACCGAATGAGGCAAGAGGGAATTAGCATTTTTCTGCATGTTTTCACGCGATTGCAGAGTAATTAAGCAAGTTGATTATATTTTGTTGATTTTGCAGCGTGTTTTTTATTCAGACAGCGAACTGGAGCATACCAGGGTCGGTTTGAATTACAGGGGCGCTCAGACTTTAAGCGCTGTAAGGATAGTGGTTTCTATTTTCTCTGGGGTAGTGAAAGGGGGAAAACGCTCGAGCGGCTTGCCGTCACGCCCGATCAGGAACTTAGTAAAATTCCACTTGATCCGCCCACCCAGCGCGCCGGGTAATTCGTCTTTCAGGTAACGAAATACCGAGTGCGTAGCGGCACCGTTGACTTCCACTTTCTCAAACATCGGGAAGCCCACACAGTAGTTGATGTGACAGGTTTGCGCAATTTCGTCGGCTCCACCGGGCTCCTGATTACCGAACTGGTGCAGGGCAAAACGAATGAAGCGCATTTGCGCTGGTTTATTCTCGATGATGGCTGTCGCGGCAGTGGATTGGGTAGAAAACTGATTCAAGAGGCGATGAACTTTTGCGAAGAACAGAAATTCTCTGCGGTTCAGTTATGGACATTCCATAATTTATATTAACCAACCTGATGAGCGTTCCATTCGTCGCGCGTGATTTCCCAAAGTTCAGAATCCAGCAAACCGCTGACATACTCTTTCTTTTCCGTCTTGATAAGCCGCATGCCGCTACTGTCTGAAATACGTTTGGAACGGATATTGAGAGAGGCTTTCGGCGCACGCAATACCGTCTTATTTAACGTATTAAACCAGTAATCCGTAGCGACATTACTGGCCTCACGCATAAAACCCTGACCCTGATATTCCGGATCTAACCAAAATCCACGGTTATTATCCTCAACGTCATAAAGGCAAATTAAACCTATGAGAGCGTCAGGGGCCTCACGGAGTCTGATAGTCCAGATCCACGCAATCCCTTTTTTCATATCAGGCAGGGCAATGTTATTGACGTAATTCTCCGCACCGTTATCAGGATAGGGCCAGGGTACTGAGGAAACCATATAGCGAACTATCTCCCAGCGTGGATAAAGTACCTGAATCTGCGAGGCATCTTCGGCTTCTAATGGTTTTAACAGCAAGCGTTCTGTATGGAGTTTTGGTATTTTCATATGCGCTTTTCCTACAAGAGCAAGATAAGAGAATCAATGTGGGGAGGATTTTGAAAAAATATTAATAACCAGAACCCCAGCACAAATAAGAAGCATGCCTGCGATCGCCGGAAAATCAAGTTTTTGCCCACTTACCAACCAGCTCAAAAGGCTGATTAATATGATTCCAGCACCTGACCAAATTGCGTACGCAATACCTGTTGGAATGGTCGACAGAGTCTGGGAGAGAAGATAAAAGGCCGTGCAGTAGCACACAATAGTTGCTACAGATGGCCATAGGCGTGTGAATCCGTCAGAGAACTTCATCAGGGTTGTACCTATGACTTGTATTAGCTCAGACCTGATCTGGCAGTTACCGGTTATTTATACAGGTATCTGTCAGATTACATCTGGCTTAAATTTTTCTCAGCCCAGATGCGTTTTCCATCAAGTAATGTTTTCATTGGCGTCCGCCCACAGCACATTTTTCCCTGATGAGTTCGCTCATTATTATAATAAGCCAGCCATTCATCAAGATCCGTTTGTAATGTATCGAGAGCACCATACAGTTTTTTGCGGAACGTTACCTGATAAAATTCCTGCAATATTGTCCTGTGGAACCGCTCGCAGATACCGTTCGTCTGCGGGGACATCGCTTTCTTTTTCGTATGGTCGATATCATTTATCGCCAGATAAAGCTGGTAGTCATGCTGTTCCACCTTACCGCAGAACTCTGTTCCTCTGTCGGTCAGTATTCTCAGCATCGGCAGCCCCTGAGATTCATGAAATGGCAGCACACGATCATTGAGCAGGTCAGCCGCTGTAATTGGTGTTTTAGTGACATAGAGCTTGCAATGGGCAACTTTAGAGTACGTATCAACGAACGTCTGCTGATAAATACGCCCGACGCCTTTCAGGTTACCCACATAGAACGTGTCCTGTGAGCCCAGATAACCCGGATGAGCGGTTTCAATTTCGCCACAGGCCTCGTCATCACTTTCTTTTCGTTCCAGTGCGACTATCTGTGCGTCGGTCAGTTCGATGCCATCATACGCCACTTTTTCTTCCAGCGCTTTCAGACGTTTTTTGAAGTTCTCAAGGCAGTGTCTCAACCAGACGGAACGGACACCACTTCCGGAGATGAAGACGCCTTGTTTGCGCAGTTCGTTGCTGGTCTGGTGCTGACCATGTGCCGGGAACGCAATGGCGTAATCCACCACGGCGTTTTCAGTGGCATCGTCTGTCCGATTTTTGAGATTGGGCGCACGTCGGCTGCGGTTAATCAGTGCATCCACGCCACCTTCATCAACCAGTTCGCGATAACGGTAAAATGTATCGCGTGAGACGCCCATGATTTTACAGGCTTTCGATACATTACTGAGTTCATCAGCCAGATTGAGCAAACCGGCTTTGTGTTTGATGACGGGATTGTTAGCATGAAGCATGAGAGTTACCTCGTGTTTTGTATAAGGATTCGACACCCATATCAAAACCGGTAACTCTCAACCTTTCAAGGTCCAGTGTCAGATCAAGTCGCGACTAATACGCCAAATCCGCAAATTGAATACGTGGCCTGGCAATAATGTTTCCTGCGATTGAATATGAAACCACTATGTTCGAATTTTTTTCTTCAATCAATGTTTTACTAAACAATGGTTGACACTCTGGTTTAGCCATGTTCTTAATGGATTCGAATAATTTATCGAACTTATTGAAATTATTGAAATTATTGAAATTATTTGTTTCCAACAACATTATCTCACTCAACTTTTTTGCTGCTTCACGCTGATTATCTTCGCTAAAATTGTCACGTATTAAACTAGTATCAAGTAGTTGCTCAGTTTCTATACTTGTTCTACTTAGATTTGCCCCGGAAAGGTCAGCATTACTCAAATCCAAATCGCTCATATCAAGTTCGCTTAAATCTTCCCCTGATAGATCGAGGCATCCCGTATCAATATATTTTTGTCCGGCTTCTGATAGGTTGTTTTTATCCAGAAAATATATGGTGCTAAAATATCTGGCTCCTGATATGAACTGCGCTTCACTTAATTGTAATTCTAATTGTTCAGATACGTTTTCTTCACTAATCTTCAGTGAGTATGCTCCATCCGTGTCCTTGGTTATACATAGTTCATATTCACCTTGTAGCGATTTTTCTGACTCATCAATAGTGAATCTAATAGACATGCCGGAGTTATGAATAATACTGTTCAGTGTTTTTCGCGGGGATATACCCTCTGAAGCCAAAGAACGCGAGAGACTATTGATGACAGACTTAAGCCGCTTCTCCCCTGAGTCTTTAATTCCCAAAGTAAAAATGTACTTCAGACACTCGCCTACGCCATGCAGTTTAGTTGCTTCTTTGTGCAATGTTTTATCATCTGGGCTCATTGCAGCGTTTACCAGTATATCCATATGTTTTTGTGCTAAAGCATTAATGTTGTCCATTGACATCTCCTTATTGATTGGTTTATCGCTAAGGCGATTCTCTTACTAAGAGACAACGAAAAATATCAAAAAGTGCTCCGGTTTGGCATTAATTTATATTGAATGCATCAATGAATTGATGCATTCAATATAGATTCAATATCTATATTGAGTTTTGATTCTCAGTACCGACAAATCGCTATTAGTGCGCGCCGCCGCCACTCCCTGCACCGAATGGCGGTTTGGCAAACCATACCAGGCCGAGTAGCACGAGGAAAATCCCTGCAGACATCCAGAAGATTTCGTTAGCAGAAATAATCAGGCCCTGGTGAGTAATGCCAGTCAGTTAAGCAACTGACTGGCCCTTTTTGTGCACAGAAAACCCCCAGCCAGGCTGAGGGTTCCGTAAAGCTTTCAGCTTTGGGCCAGTTATTAAAACCCCTTTTGATTTGTTAAAACATCTTGCGGTCTGGCAACTGCAAAAGTTCAACAAGAAATCAAAAGGGGGTTCCAATGGGGGAGGAGAAGAGCTTAGCGCACACCCGATGGAACTGTAAATATCACATAGTTTTTGCGCCCAAATACCGAAGACAAGCATTCTACGGGGAGAAACGCAGGGTGATATCATGCAGGGAATCACCTTGCTTATACCTGTCCCAGATAATCGTTTTCTGCTCTGGCGTGTAGTAAATACGCGTTCTTCGTTTCATGGCAACGTCCCCCTCGATTAAGGATAGCGTTGCATCGACCCGTTGAACTCACAGCACAAAGCGGGCATTCTAAAACAAGTTGATGTGCTCATCGTAAGCGTTCAGAGCCAGTCAGAAAGACACAGCGGCACAGTTCCCGTTTCGTTTAGCCGAGGTTTGCTTCATACGACCTGTACAATCTACATTATCACACACATCGGTCTGCCAGATATCGGCTCGGGATGGATCTCCGTTTCCACGCTGAATACGCTTCTCAGCAATCCAGGATTCATCACTGCTTCCGGTGTGCCTTGTGCCATCACATGTCCGTTGGCCATGACCACCAGATGATCACAGTATCGGCTTGCCTGATTAAGGTCGTGCAGCACTGCGACTACCGTTTTTCCCTGACCTCGGAGTGCGCCCATCAACCGCATCAGTTCCACCTGATGATTGATATCGAGATAGGTAGTTGGCTCATCGAGCAGGACAACGGGCGTATCCTGCGCCAAGACCATCGCCAGAAATGCGCGCTGGCGTTGGCCGCCAGAAAGATCGGTTAACCGTCTGTCGGCAAGATGATGGATTTGGGTCTGGCTCATGGCAACATTGACCCGCGCATTGTCTTGCGCACAAAGACGCCCCCAAAGTGGTAACCACGGGTTGCGGCCGTAGGATACCAGTTCTCGGACGGTGATCCCCTCTGGCGTTAAATGATGCTGCGGCAGCAGTGCCAGCCTGCGGGCAAGCTGGCGCGATGAGAACGTATTGATGGGATTGTCGTCAAGAAATACGGTGCCGGACTGCGGCATTAACAGCCGTGAAAAACAGTTTAACAGCGTCGATTTCCCACAACCGTTAGGGCCAAGTAGGGCAGTAATCTTGCCCACAGGCAGTGTGAGTGATACGCCGTCTAATACCTTGGTTGTACCGTAACTGATCGTCAGTTTTTCCGTTCGTAATGTCATTTATCGCATTCTCACAAGCAGCCAGACAAACCATGGCGCGCCGATAATGGCGGTCAGCACGCCAGCTGGAAGCTCCAGCGGGGGATGAATAATTCGCGCCAGCAGGTCGGCCATCACCAACAGTAACGCACCTGTCAGGGCCGAAACGGGCAGCAGCCAGCGATGACGTCCACCGGTAATGCTGCGCACCATATGTGGCACCACGAGACCAATAAAGCTAATCGGACCGCAGACGGCCACGCCCGTAGACGTCATGGCGACAGCCAGTAGCAAAGCCCGAAACCGGGTGCGCGACACCGACACGCCGAGCGTGGTCGCGCGCGCATCACCCAGCGCCAAGAGATCGAGATTGCGGCAAAAACTCAGGCTCAGCGGCAGAAACAAAATCAGCAGCGGGACGGCAACCTTCACAAAGCTCCAGTCACGACCCCATAAGCTGCCGGTCAGCCACAGCAGGGCGCTGTTCACATCCTGTGGGCGCGAGAGCATCAGATAATCCGTCAGGCTGGCCCAGCAGGCAGAAAGCGCGACACCTGTGAGCGCCAACTTCACCGGCTGGCTGGTGTTCGCCAGCATTTTCAGCAAGATCAGGCCCGTCATACCGCCGGCAAATGCCAGTAGTGGCAGTGCAACCACCGGCAGGGACGGTAAGAGAAGCAGAGTGCCCACAGAGGCAAAACTGGCGGCATGGTTTACGCCGAGAATATCCGGCGATGCCAGAGGGTTACGTACGATCCCCTGTACCAGAACGCCTGCAACCGCGAGGGCGGCACCCACAAACAGCGCCAGTAGTAGTCGCGGCAGGCGGTATGCCGTTAACACGTAATGATATTCGAGTCCGGTCTGCCAGTCGGTTATCAGGGCGCGAAAGGGAACCGAGATCACCCCCATTTGCAACGACAGTACCGAAATTCCTGTCAGCGCGAGGGCGATGAAAATGACTATCGTAATTTTCATCCGCGCCTCCTGACCAGCCAGACAAAGCAGGGCGCGCCAATCAGCGCCAGCACGGCTCCCGCGGGCAATTCGCCGGGGAAGGACAGTGCCCGCGCCAGAACATCCGCCAGTAGCATCAACGTGGCGCCCAAAAGCATGCTCATCGGCAGCACCTTGCGTAGATCGAATCCCACCCAGAAGCGAGCCAGATGCGGCATCAGCAGACCAATAAACGCCACTGGACCCGCCACACTGACGCAGGCGCCGACGAGAAGCAGCAACAGAATATTGATGATCAAACGTAGCCTGGGCAGATTGACCCCCAGCGTGCGGGCGGTGCTATCGCTGACGTTAAGCAGATTCAGTTGATTAGCCAGCAGCAACACCACCGGTACAGCAATCGCCACCATCGGCAAAAGCTGCCAGAGTTCCTGCCAGCGTGCGTGGGATACGCCCCCCGCTAGCCAGTAAAAAATACCGTAGGCGTGATCTTCAGACAGCAGCAGGGTGATACGGGTCAAGGCCATACAAAAAGCCGAGAAGGCGATACCCGCAAGGATCAGTTTGTTTTTGTCTTGGGTATGGCGAAATCCACCGCCTGCGGCCATCACCAACAGCCAGCTTATGCCGCCGCCGCAGGCGGCGATAAAGGCGATGGAGTAACCCGTAACGGGTGTTGGGCTGACGGCGCTGGTGAGCGCCATCGCCAGCGCCGCGCCGCTGTTTATGCCGAGCAATGACGGGGAGGCCATTGAATTATGCGTCAGGGTCTGCAGCAGTGTTCCCGCAAGAGCCAGGCTAGCGCCGATCAAAATGGCGACCAGACTTCGCGGCAGACGAAGGTTTTGCACCAGCGCATGTGCCAGCGTCGGCGTAGAGTCGGGCAGCAAGGCACGAATCGCGTCAACCCCAGAAATAGGAATGGCCGAGTAGCAAAACAGACTCAGCCAGAAAACAACGATAAGCGCGGCAAGAGGAAGCCCCCACTGCAGCGCTGGGTGTCTGAGAACTGTCATTTCACATCAGATAAAGGCTGGTGATGAAAGATTTTTACCGTGTCGCTGGCAATACGTTCGGCCGCAAAAATGCCGCGCATTCGCGCCCAGGCGTTACTATCGACCGAAGCCGTCTGCTGTTTTTGCACAGCCGTTAATATCTGCCATAGCGGGTCTTGCTGCCAGCGTTTCACGATGCTCTCTTCGCGATAGTGTGCGACTAACAACCATGCAGGATTGACTGCCAGCAACTGTTCCAGACCAATGGATGGCATCGACACACCGGCCTTCATCGCGGGCACCGTCAGCCCAAGAGCGGCCAGGACACTCCCGGTATAGGTATCACGCGTGTGCAGATTGAACTGCTGTTCACGGGATGTACCGAACAAGACCAGCGTGCCTTTTGGCAACTCGCTGGCCCACTTTGACATCCGTTGTTTGTGTTGCTCCAGGCGTGATTGCATCTGTGCCTTTTTGCCGACAACGTCGCCGATGATGGTCGCAGACTGCAGATTTTCAGCATAGGTTTCATTACGAGACTTAAGCAGCAGGACCGGTGCGATTTGCCGCAAGGCGTTGCAAATCCCCGCATGGCGGCTGCTATCGGCAATGATCAGATCCGGTTTTAGCATACTGATGGCTTCTAAACTCGGCTGCGCACGGGTGCCAACAGACTGCCAGGTTTTCAGATGGGCGCGAACCTCTGGAAGAATGCGCGTCGCATCATTATCGTCGGCAATGCCGACCGGACTGACATCGACGGCGGCCAGCGCGTCTGCAAACGACAGTTCCAGCACCACTATCCGCTGTGGCGTTTTATCAAGCGTAAAAATGCCGTGCTCATCCTGTACCGTGGTGGCAAAGGCGTGGCCTGTGACAAGCAGCAGGCCTGCAACAAGAACTCGAAAAAATGTGAACATGGGTGCTCCTGAAAGCCGGGTGGCGCTTCGCTTACCCAGCCCACAAAACAGCATGCAGGCCGGGTAATCGGGGATTAGAACTTCAACGATCCCTGCATGTAGAGTGTGCGCGGCTGGCCGGCGTAAATGCCTTTGTTGTTGTCGTCATAAGAGCGGGTAAAATATTCTTGGTCGAAGATATTTTTCACACCAAACGCAAGGTTCAGATCTGCCATCTGCGGACCGAAGTCATAGGCTATGCGCGCGCCCCAGAGCATGAAACCAGGGATCCGGCCGGTGCTGCCGTCGGCGCTCTCTTTAACGGTGTTGGCGTTATCCGCAAACTGGCTGGACTGGAAATCGCTGTTCAGGTTGAAGGTCCAACTGCCCGGTTTATAGTCCACGCCCAATGTGCCTTTGTGTTTCGGCGAGAACGGCACTTGGTTGCCGTAGGTGTCGCCTTTCTCGCGGATCTCGGCGTTCACATATGCATAGCTTGCGTAGACGGAGATGTTGTCGAGGACTGGCGTCAGCGTGCCAAGGTCATAGCGAGCCTGAGTTTCCAGTCCGGTATGGCGCGTTTTACCGCGTGCGGTCACGGTATCGTTGAGCTGGTTGGAGTCGTACTGATTATTAAAGTTAATCAGGAACAGCCCCATTTCTGCCGTCAGCGCACCATCGTCGTATCGGGTTCCGAGCTCCCAGGTTCGCGCTTTTTCCGGTTCCACATTGCCGCTTTGCACAGCCTTGCCAATTTGGCTGTACTGTACGGTGCCGAACGAGCCTTCAGTGTTTGCATAAAGATTCCAGCTATCAGTTAGGTGATAGAGCACGTTTAGCGCTGGAAGCGGGGCGTTATAGCTCACTTCCTCGTGCGTACGTTTAATGGCGTTGTTTTGGTATGACTCGATATGTTCAAAGCGTATACCCGGCGTGATGGTCCAGTTACCCACGTCGATTTTGTCATCCAGATACCACGCGTGCGCTTCGGTACCGGAACGGGTGTCGCGATCGTAAGGGCTGGCGCTGGTCGGCAGCTGTCCGCCGCTGGTGGTGGTGTAGTAACGCATTTCATGCGTCGATTCACTTACATAGCGGTAGCCGACGCCCACTTCGTGCGCGGAAGAGCCAATCATAAAGCTCTGGCTGTAGCGCGGTTCAATGCCTCGCACCCAGTAGTTACGCGGTGAAAGGGTGGTACGTTTGCCTTGTTCTAAGTAGCCGCTGCGTAGGGTTTCGGTGTAGAAGCCCTGAATGTTGAATTTATGCTGGTTATCCGGCTGGAACTGATAGCCAAGGTTTGCCAGCTTGCGACGACCCCAGAAGCGATCGTTCGGACGCGTGGACTGCCAGCGGTCGGCGTCGTAATCTGCGCGGGACAGGCCGCCGGGCATGTCGGCTTCGCCGTCATAGTATTGCAGCAGGCTGTTGAAAGTGTGCACCTCGTTCGGCGCATATTTACTTTTCAGCATCAGGTCATCGATGCGCGTGGCGCTATGCTCGCGCCAGTCGCTGCCGCGGGTGCCGGAGTAAAGCAGGGCAGTGCCAAAACCATTATCCGCCGTGCCGCCCACCATCAGGTTATGCGTCTCTTTCGGATTATTTTGCGAAGAAGTTGGGCTAAGCTGCCCTTCCATACCTGCTTCGATACCGAAGTCTTGAGGAATGGCGCGGGTGACAAAGTTCACCACACCCCCCACGTTTTGTGGCCCGTAACGCACCGCGCCACCGCCGCGTACCACATCGATGGCGTCCATATTTCCGAGCGAAACAGGCGCCAGTGAAAGCTGCGGCTGACCGTAAGGGGCAAACGGCACCGGAATACCGTCCATCAGCACCGTTGAACGGCTGGCAAGGCGCGGGTTCAGACCGCGAATACCAAAGTTCATCGCCAGGTCGTGGCTGCCAGTCCCGTTGTTTTCCGGGGCGGTGACGCCAGGGATACGGTTGAGCACTTCGCGCATGGTCGTCGCGCCGGTTTTGGCGAAATCCTCACGGCGGATAACGTCACGTGCGCCAGCATGTTCGAAAACGTCATTTTCACGCGCGTCGCCCAGCCAGTCGCCCACCACAGTCAGGGCATCTTCTTTCGGTGCGGGCTCCAGCGTCCAGCTGTTATTGCCCAGCGGTTTTACCTGCAGGCCGCTGCCGCTCAGCAGATGTTGCAGACCGGTTTCGACATCGTAGTCACCGTGAAGGCCGTTGCTCTGTTTGCCGCGTGTCAGGCTGGCGTCCACCGACAAGGTAATTCCGCTGTGTGCGGCATATTGGTTAAGCGCCTTGTCGAGCGCACCTGGGGCAATATCAACCTGCGCTGCGAAGGTTGATAACGAAAGGCCGGCCAGTGGCAGCAGGCACAGGCGAATGGCATTAACCAAAGGTGTTGTTTTGTGCAAAACGCGTGAATGCGTCATACCTTCTCCATCATCATTTTTGTTGTGTTCAGCTATGAGTCGAACGAGAAGGGGAAAAGGGACAATAAAAATGAGAATTATTTTTCTTACAACGCTGAGATATTGACCCAGTATCGTGTAACTGACTGAATTTTAACTGGAAGAGTCTGAGCAATAACATTCAGAATTGCATCGGTATTTTTCAGTGGGAAAGTCCCGCTCAGGCGAAGTCCCGCCACTGCCGGATCACAGCGCAGCACACCGTTGCGATAACGGCTCAGCGTGGCAATGACCTCACCCAGCGGTTTATCACTGAAACTCAGAACGCCCTGTGTCCAGGCTGCGCTTTCATCATCCGATGTGGCGATTTCAGCAAATTCAGACGCGCTAAACTGCAGGCCCTCGCCAGCGTTGACGATACGTTTTTCCTGCGGATGATTTGCCAGGCGGACTTCAACAGCATGCTGCTGTACGGCTACGCGCGTGATGTTATCGTGCTGAAAGACAGTAAATTCTGTGCCTAATGCGGTGAGCTGACCCTGGAGCGTCATCACGCGGAAAGGTCGCAGTTGGTCGTCTTTGGCTGTAACGATGGCAATTTCACCGTACCAGAGGTGGACGGTACGCTGATGCGCATCAAAACGAACATCAGCGGCGCTTTGTGTGTTGAGCGTCAGCAGTGAACCATCTTCCAGCCGCTCATGGCTGACCACGCCTTTAGCGGTGCGGTAGTCGGCACGCAGACCTTCACCGGCCTCAGATTGCCAGAGCTGCCAGCCGCCGCCCACGCCAAGCAGTAACAGCAGCCCTTTCATGACGTGACGACGGGTTAGGTGCGTATCATGCAGCGCCCGGCTGGCGACATCGCCCGGTACATGGTTGAGCTGGTTGCGTAGGTTTTCAACCTGTTGCCATGCCCACTGATTGTCTTGGTCTAGCTCATACCATTGTTGCCAGCGAGCTTCCTGCTGCGGACTAACGCGATCGCCGCTCAATACCGCATACCAGTGTGATGCTGAGCGCAATGCCTGACGGCGAGAATCGGAGATAGCAGCGTTCACAAGCCGTGCTCCAGACGAAACAGCAGACAATGTTCGATAGCCTTTGCCACATACTTTTTCACCGAGCTGACGGAGACGCCGAGCTTAAGCGCGATCTCGCTGTATTTGAGCCCCTCCAGTTGCGAAAGCAAAAACGCTTCGCGTCTTTTTCCGTTCAGGCCGTCAAGCATGCTGTCGATGAGTTGCAGGGTTTCGAGCTGGCTCTCACGTTCCTCGGGCGAAGGCGCGAGATTTTCCGGCATCAGCGCCAGCATCTCCAGATAGGCTTTTTCCAGCGCGTTTCGACGAAACAGGTCGACCATCACCCGTTTGGCAATAGTACACAGGAAGGAACGAGGGTCACGGACAGTCTTGAGCGAGTCACTGCCCATTACCCGTAAAAATGTGTCCTGGGCAATATCATCAGCATCAAAGGCAGATTGGAGTTTGCGCGTCAGCCAGCTTTTCAGCCAGCCGTGATGTGCGCCATAAAGCGACTCGAGCGTGAAGCAAGCGGTAGTAGTGGCGCGGTCAGACATGCGGATTGCATCAAAAGTTAATTATCACGCGTCTACATTAACATGAGAATGGTTATCATTACAATTGGAAATGAAATGAGATAAAAATGACATTTTAAAGGGGTTATGATTTTGGCATTAATAGCATCCCTTAATGGCTACATACGGCGCTGGCTTTACGCTTACAGCATATGGATATGATCTGCGCAGCATTCCGCTTCCAGGATTCGTACGTTTTTCCACTCGCACAGCTTTCTTAAGATGCTGCCTATCGCCCTGCGTTTCTCCCCGTAGAATGCTTGTCTTCGGTATTTGGGCGCAAAAACTATGTGATATTTACAGTTCCATCGGGTGTGCGCTAAGCTCTTCTCGTCCCCCATTGGAACCCCCTTTTGATTTCTTGTTGAACTTTTGCAGTTGCCAGACCGCAAGATGTTTTAACAAATCAAAAGGGGTTTTAATAACTGGCCCAAAGCTGAAAGCTTTACGGAACCCTCAGCCTGGCTGGGGGTTTTCTGTGCACAAAAAGGGCCAGTCAGTTGCTTAACTGACTGGCATTACTCACCAGGGCCTGATTATTTCTGCTAACGAAATCTTCTGGATGTCTGCAGGGATTTTCCTCGTGCTACTCGGCCTGGTATCGGTTTGCCAAACCGCCATTCGGTGCAGGGAGTGGCGGCGGCGCGCACTAATAGCGATTTGTCGGTACTGAGAATCAAAACTCAATATAGATATTAAATCTATATTAAAGGCATCTATTCATTGATGCATTCAATATCAATTAATGCCAAACCGGAGCACTTTTTGATATTTTTCGTTGTCTCTTAGTAAGAGAATCGCCTTAGCGATAAACCAATCAATAAGGAGATGTCAATGGACAACATTAATGCCTTAGCACAAAAACATATGGATATACTGGTAAACGCTGCAATGAGCCCAGATGATAAAACATTGCACAAAGAAGCAACCAGACTGCATGGCGTAGGCGAGTGTCTGAAGTACATTTTTACTTTGGGAATTAAAGACTCAGGGGAGAAGCGGCTTAAGTCTGTCATCAATAGTCTCTCGCGTTCTTTGGCTTCAGAGGGTATATCCCCGCGAAAAACACTGAACAGTATTATTCATAACTCCGGCATGTCTATTAGATTCACTATTGATAAGTCAGAAAAATCGCTACAAGGTGAATATGAACTATGTATAACCAAGGACACGGATGGAGCATACTCACTGAAGATTAGTGAAGAAAACGTATCTGAACAATTAGAATTACAATTAAGTGAAGCGCAGTTCATATCAGGAGCCAGATATTTTAACACCATATATTTTCTGGATGAATGCAACCTATCAGAAGCCAGACAAAAATATATTGATACGGGATGCCTCGATCTATCAGGGGAAGATTTAAGCGAACTTGATATGAGCGATTTGGATTTGAGTAATGCTGACCTTTCCGGGGCAAATCTAAGTAGAACAAGTATAGAAACTGAGCAACTACTTGGTACTAGTTTAATACGTGACAATTTTAGCGAAGATAATCAGCGTGAAGCAGCAGAAAAGTTGAGTGAGATAATGTTGTTGGGAACAAATGACTTCGATAGGATCGATGAATTATTCGAATCCATTAAACACATGGCTAAACCAAAGTGTCAACAATTGTTTAGTAATAGATCGGCAGAATATGGTATGACCATGCACGCTTCATATTCAATCTCAGAAAACATTATTGTTAGTCTTTACAAAACAATATATACATATGAATGGGAGATAAAGGGTGGTGAAGGAGAGGCCATAGAAATACACCACAAAATACACCACAGCCCCGAATAAATATCCTCCGGCATAGCCGGAGGGAGTATTAGAAATTCTATGTCATTCCAGTAATATACAAACAAAAAGGAATGACACATGTCCCAGCCCTTCGATTTCGATAAAGCGCTTAAGGCCATCCAGTCCGGCCAGGCATTAACGGGTAAGGATGGTATCTTAACGCCATTAATTAAACAGTTAACTGAAGCTGCTTTGTCTGCTGAACTTGACTCCCATCTGGCTTCGGAAGTGGAGGCTAACCGTAAAAATAGTTCAGGCAAAAAGACCATTAAAGCCCCGACCGGCAGTTTTGAACTGGCAACCCCGCGCGATCGTAACGGCACTTTTGAGCCACAACTGGTGAAGAAGCATCAGACCACGCTGTCCGATGAGATCGAACGCAAGATCATTGTATTGCCCGCGCTTGCGCTCCCCATCTCTCCTGAGAGTCATAGATCCCATTGGCGATGGTTTAATTGCCTGCACATTCGCAGGCAATAGCACAATAAAATTACGCCAACGGGATGTCTTCAAGGCGGAAATAAACGGTGAGTCCATGCTTATGTGCGACATCGATGTCCATATCAGCACCTTTAGAAGCGCCTTTAATACGGTAAATCGCATCACATTTGGTGATAAGTCGATGGGCAACGGGGTAGATCATAGATTCGCCGATTTCATCGTCAATAGCCGCAGAACCGGCAGCTTTTGCCAGTGGTAGTGCCAGCCATTCGCCGATTACAGGAATGTGTCCTCTTTGATATACCGCTAACGCTGCATCTTCCAGGCGAGCAAGATTCGCATCGATAAGATTTTGTTTTCCATCCGTACCGCTACGGTAGGGACCAGCAATGAGAATAAGTTGTTTCACAAAGAGAACCTCATAGAATGTTTTTCAGCGCAATGTGATAAAGCAACATAATGGTTTTGCCATCGACGATAAGACCACTTTCAATTGCGGCAAGTGCGCTTGCAAGCGGCCACTCAAGCACTTCGATATCTTCTCCTTCAGCCGCAATTCCACCACCGGCACCTGTCTTGTCGGCAGCATCATATTCCGCGATGTAAAAATAGAGCTTCTCCGTGACCGAGCCTGGGCTCATGTACGCCTCGAAAACCTTCTGTACGCTGGATACACGAAAACCGGTTTCTTCTTCAACTTCGGCTTTGATCCGTTTTTCAGGAGCCATGTTGTCAAGAAGACCTGCAGCTGTTTCAATGAGATAGCCATCGTGACCATTTATAAATACCGGAAAACGAAACTGACGAGTTAAGATCACTGTTTTCCTGTCACGGTTATAGAGCAGTATCGTGGCTCCGTTGCCGCGATCGTAAACTTCACGACTTTGGCGCTGCCAATCACCGTTTCTTCGTTGAATATCAAAAGTGTATTTTTTTAAACAATACCAGTCATCGGATAATGTTAGGTTATCGACGATGCGTATTTCTGCACGTTTAGGTTGCATGAAGACTCCTTGATCCGTAGAGTTGACATCATAATCAGCACTATCGTGCAAATACAAGTATAAACATGCATAAACAGGAACGGTCACATGCTCGCTCATCAACGTAAACACCTTATTCTTGAACAACTGCAGGTTGAAGGGCAGGTCCAATCGAAAAATCTGAGCGATCGATTTGGCGTTTCAGAAGACACCATTCGACGGGATTTACGTGAGCTTGCCGCAGAAGGGCGATTGCAGCGCGTTCATGGTGGTGCTTTGCCATCGTCTTCAGCTGTTGCGACATTTTCCGAGCGTAAATCATTAAAAACAGATGTGAAAATGAAGATCGCGCGCAAAGGCACTGAACTCATTTCTTCGGGACAAGTTGTTATTGTGGATGGTGGCACGACCACATCAGAGCTGATTGCCTGTCTGCCGGAAGATCTGCATATTACCGTGGTGACACACAGTCCCAGCATTGCACTGGGGTTGGTCGATAAACCCGAGGTTGACGTCATTTTGATCGGTGGCCGACTGTACAAACACTCCATTGTCAGTGTAGGGGCGGCCGCTATTGAAGGCATAGGCAATATTCATGCGGATATTTTCTTCATGGGGGTAACGGGTATTCATCCTGAAGCGGGATTAACCACGGGTGATTATGAAGAAGCGTGCATCAAACGTGCATTTTCCGGCAGAGCAGCGGAAACGGTCGTACTGGTGTCGCCGGAGAAGGTCAACGCTGCGTCATCGTTTGTCATCGGTGAGATAGGGCTAATCAATACTATCGTGGTTGATAGTGAAACCGATGATAATTGGCTAAGGAGTATTGAAGGAAAGGGCATCACCATTATCAAAGCGTGATTCTCTGTTAATCGAACATGAGAAATCGCATAAAGAACAGATACAGCCACGCCAGTACACTCCAGCCGATCAGTAACTGTCGCAGATAGCCCAGCACTGTAAGAATCACGTTTTCCATCGTTTGTTCGTGAGAGGGCACATATTTGTAAAGTCGGAGGGAAAGGACAACGAATAGGGGATCTTTGGGAAGGATCTTACTGACTATGGCATTAGTTGGGGTAGGACTAGCGACCGCTTTGAGCGAGAAGCGGACGTCAAAATCATGGCGATAGAGATGTTATGCCACATTAGACATAACATCCCTATTGCGCTCTTGAAGTCAGGCCTGTGAGGTGTTCCCTCACCATATCCGTTAACTCGAAAATACAATCGAGATGTGTACTTCCTGCCACAATTCGACTGATTACATTCGGATTGCAACAGTTCCTGAGAAACTCATCCATTCGGCTAACATTAAACAGTTCATCATGCTCAGCAAGCAGGATTGTTACTGGAATAGAGATCTCCTTAAGTTGCCTTTGGGGATTACGAGGGGTAAGGGCGTTAGCCATATTAACGCTGTATGTCTGAACAAAGTCAGGCCTCGCATTGATAACCTCACAGGGGAAGTTAAGCCTCACTCCAGCACGACGGCCATACAGAAAACCTCCACTCATTGCATTGATTATGAAGTTCAAACGGTTTATCGATGCAAAGGGGGAGGAGAAATCGCGGTTCAGATCAGGAGGTGAAAAAGGACCCAATGCTGGAGCGAGTAAGATCAGGCTTTCAACAATCCTCGATGGAGAGTGTCGAGTAAAGTAATTTATCAGCATGCCGCCGCCACTGGAATGGCCAAGCAAGTGAATTCTGGCATCAGGAAAAGAGGTTCGGACATAATCAATGACAGAATCTACATCCCGCCAGATTTGATCAGGGCTGGAAGCTTCCCCCCGGACACCGGCCGAACGACCATGCCCACGGATATCGACGAGAAAAATACAGATGGGCAGAGCGTAACTCAACTGTCGTGCAAGAATGTCGTAGCCGGCGTCAGAGTTTACCCCACCACCATGGTAGACAATAAGAACCTCATCATGAGAGGCCATTGGCTCGTACACCCGGAGATATAAATCATTAATCCGACTTTCGGTGATGTTCTCAGAATGGGGTAACGAGGCGTTAAACTGCTCATAGCGCTCGACAAAGCGGGTGAAGTCAATCACGTCCTAAATTCCTTATTCAATAAGATTCACTATCTGTGAATTTGTGACATGAAGCATGCACCATATTCTGTAGGAACGAGAGACTTTTTAACATAAGACTACTTCCGTCACCGCCGCAGGCGTCCTTAGTACGATCTTACCTTAAGGGGTTTGCTTCCTGCACCTTATATCCCCAGTCTAGATCCCCGATAAACAGCCATGATGATTCCGGAGTGCCTGCACTGCTATGTAGTGGGATCTTTTCTCCACCGAATAGTGCATGTATATGTTAGAAATGTCCGCTCCTGGCACTAAGCAGTCGTAAGAGGCGGCACTGTTTTTCACGTGAGATTTGATTAGTTGAAGGTCATAAGTACGGATGATCAAATCGGTGATGAGAATGTGATGTGCAAAAGGCAGGCATACAACAACTCGAAGACTGAACAATGTGCGATGGCTCGAAATGGGCTACGGGAGTATGTATATGAGGGCTGAATGACCTGTGTGGTTATGGAGCGGTTTTACCACACTTGAGGGCGTGATTTCGGGGGCATTTTTAGGGCGGGGACATAAAAAGGGACACACTAATAACTGCTATACCCAGGTATTAACTGTCCCTGCAGTTTCTTATCTTACTGATTTATATATATTTTAGTTTTAGGCTGATTGTTTTTTTCTGTATAATTGCAGAGTAATTAAGCAAGTTGGCTATGTTTTGTTGATTTTGCAGCGTGTTTTTCGCGCAAAGGGCGTGACAGGGTGCATGTGGGCGGTGAGTCAAAACACCGAAGCACAGTGCTGCGACTCCTCAACGTTACCCTTTTGCTGATTTCTTACTCTGTGTTCGATCGGATGAAATAACAATGGCTATGCCAGTCAGAACGATCAGTGTGCAAACCAGAATTCTCAAATCAGGCAATTCGCCAAGAAATAGCACCCCACCTACCGCAGCAATACAGGGCACGCTCAACTGCAGCGTGCTGGCGGTTGCGGAAGACATAGTGGCAACAAGTTGGTACCAAAGTACGTAAGCCATACCAGAAGCCAGCCCGCCGGAGAGCAGGGCAAGGATGACGCCGTTGGCGTCAGTATGCACGGGCTCCTGCCGTACCAAACTCAGGATGAAAATAACCGGAAGGCTCAGAATGAAATTTCCTGCAGTCGTCCCGGCAGGAGAGAGGATATTTTTCCCACGCACAGAGTAAGCTCCCCATGCCAGGCCTGAAGCAACCATCGTCAGGGCGGGTATAAAAGGGGGAGCGGTTGCGCCAGGGAGCAGCAGCATAATGATCCCCCCGATGGCAATAACGATCCCGGTGGCTTTGTATCCGCTAAGTGTTTCACCTTTTATTAATCCCCAGCCAATCATGCAGATCTGCACTGCGCCAAACAGCAGTAATGCGCCTGTTGCGGTATTGAGCTGAACATACGCGATTGAGAAGAATAATACATAGGCACACAGCAACAGGGCATCGATGATTTTCCAGCGTATTTCTTTCAGTTTCCCCCGGGCTATATGCCAGAAAAACAGCATTGCTGCACCACCGAGTAATCTCAGAACGCTGAATGTCTCAGGATCCGAATATCCATTCTTTAAGGCGATACGACAGAGGATAGAATTGGCTGCAAATGCAGTTAGCACCAAGAGAACCAGCAACAGCTTTTTCATACCCATCCTTAATGTTGACGATCTGTTGCAGAGTACAGAGTGAGTACATCAGGACAGACATGCTACCGCTGCTTTCGCTTATAATCCAACACGATAACGTTGCGCAGGGGGCTGGCGCTATCCCTCATAGCGGAGGTATTTAATATCACACTGGTGATGAAGTAAGTTTTAAAGAATCCCCGGCAATATGGGAGATTTGAGTACGGTTGTCCTGCGTGAGCGTGACGTGGACACCTGCACGGCGAAGACGGGTGCCCGACTTGTGTTGAAGGGTCAGGTTACTTAATTCGTTTCCCGGTATCGTCGATTACTTTTTCTCCATCCTCTTTGGTAAAAGCGCTTTTCTGACCTTCAGGTAGAATATCCAGCACAATTTCTGAAGGACGACAAAGACGTGTGCCAAGTGGTGTCACGACCACCGGCCGATTAATCAGGATCGGATGCTGAAGCATAAAATCAATCAACTGCTCATCAGAAAATCTGTCTTCACCAAGCCCCAACTGCTCATAAGGTTCAACGTTCTTACGCAGCAATGCGCGTACTGAAATACCCATATCTGAAATCAGTTTGCTAAGTTCATCACGAGTCGGGGGCGTATCCAGATAATAAATAATGGTTGGTTCGCTACCGCTGTTACGGATCATCTCCAGCGTGTTGCGCGAAGTGCCACAGGCCGGATTGTGATAGATGGTAATGTTGCTCATATCAGTATCTCATTACAAAGTGACAGAGAGCCGCCACGCCAGCGCGGCCAGAGTGACGAAAAGCACGGGCAGAGTCATGATTATTCCCGTGCGGAAGTAATAACCCCAGGTGATGGTCATGTTTTTCTGTGCCAACACATGAAGCCACAGCAGGGTTGCCAGACTGCCTATTGGGGTGATTTTAGGACCTAAATCGCAGCCAATCACATTGGCATAAATCATCGCCTCTCTGACGATGCCGGTCGCGGCACTTCCGTCAATGGACAATGCACCAATTAGCACCGTCGGCATATTGTTCATCACAGACGACAGGAAGGCTGTCAGGAAGCCGGTACCAAACGTGGCAACCCATAAACCTTTGTCTGCCAGCATATTGAGTACGGCAGAAAGATACTCAGTGAGTCCTGCATTACGCAGGCCATAAACGACCAGATACATACCCAGCGAGAAAATCACAATCTGCCAGGGTGCCCCGCGCAGTACTTTCCCGGTATTAATGGCATGGCCACGCTTTGCTACCACGAAGAGCACCGTAGCCCCAACGGCTGCTATCGCGCTAACAGGGATCCCCAGCGGCTCCAGAACAAAGAAACCGACCAGCAGAAACAGCAAAACAATCCAGCCCGCCCTGAACGTCGCAGGATCTTTAATCACACTGGCAGGTATTTTTAGCAGTGAAACGTCATATCTGGCTGGAATATCGCGGCGGAAAAAGAGGTGAAGCATGACCAGCGTGGCCGCTATGGCTGCAAGGTTCACAGGAACCATCACGGAGGCGTACTGTGTAAAGCCCAGACCAAAGAAATCCGCCGAGACAATATTGACCAGGTTGGAAACAATCAGCGGCAGGCTGGCGGTATCAGCGATGAATCCTGCAGCCATGACAAAGGCCAGGGTCGTCGCCTGGCTGAACCCCAGTGCGAGCAGCATCGCAATCACAATCGGCGTTAATATCAGTGCTGCACCGTCATTAGCAAACAGTGCAGCAACAGCAGCGCCAAGCAGCACTATCCAGGTAAACAGCAGGCGACCACGCCCGTTACCCCATCGGGAAACGTGCAGCGCGGCCCATTCAAAGAAACCAGACTCATCGAGCAGCAGGCTGATGATGATCACCGCAATGAATGCCGCTGTTGCGTTCCAGACGATATTCCAGACTACAGGGATATCATGAATGTGGATAACCCCCGTTCCCAGCGCCAGTACGGCTCCGATACTTGCGCTCCAGCCAATGCTGAGTCCTCTGGGCTGCCAGATGACGAGGATCAGCGTCAGTATAAATATACTCCCTGCCAAAATCATTTCAGGTTCCTTTATATATGTTTATATGTATATGATAAATTTTTCAGCATGATGTGCAGGCTGATTTTGACAGCCATTTACCTACATCGTCTCTCAGACACTGCCAGGTCGTCGTGATCGTCTCAGCCGCCCATGCTGGCATGTGGGGGGACAGGCGGTAGTGAATCCATTTGCCTTCCCGGCGGTCAAGCACCAGCTCTGCTTCACGCAGAATGGCCATGTGGCGAGAGATCTTGGGCTGTGATTCAGTGGTAGCCGCGCATATATCACATACGCACAGTTCGCCAGACTCCCGGAGAAGCATGACAATGGCGAGGCGGGTTTCATCCGACAGGATTTTAAAAAGCTTAACAGGCTGTAGCATTATTCACTCCGTTCCCTTTAGAATATACATATGGTAAATCATATGTATTTATTTTGAAATAACCAGAGTATTCTGGGGGAGAAATAATGGAACACTTTCCTGCACTGAACGCTGATTGCTTCGATAAGCAGATTTCTGAACGCCTGTAGATCCAGGAACCGCCACGCATTCTGATTCTGTATGGCTCGGTAAGAGAGCGTTCTTACAGCCGTTTTGCAGCAGAAGAAGTGGGTCGCTTACTGACGGCGATGGGAGCGGAGGTCAGGCTGTTTAACCCCTCAGGTTTACCCCTGCCGGATCCCCAATCAATCATCAATTGCCAAAGCCTGGCAGGAATTCGATGAAAACGGGCGGATGAAACCTTCGTCCTGGTATGATCGTATCGTCGATGTCACCGAGGAGTTGTTTAAAATCACGCTGCTGCTCAAGGGGCAAACCGGTTATCTTGCCGATCGCTACAGTGAACGAAAAGAGAGCCATCAGGAGCTTTCATCCCGCGTCAATCAGGAAAGAATATAGCGACCTTTGTTGCTGAACTCAGAAATGTCCGCCCCTGATATGAAGCGAGTGCATGATGAACGCTGTGAGCGAGGTGCAGAAGCCCTGTCTCACTCCAAAAATGGTATTGTTCTATCAGCCACGCTCATAACGAGGTTTTATGAAAATCAGAAGGTTCAAAAATGGAGATGAAAATTCGTTATTTAGCGTATTTTTATCTTCTGTACATACCCTCGCATCCCACTACTACACACATGAACAAATAGATGCCTGGGCCCCATCAGATATCGACCCGGATCACTGGACCAATCGCATGAGGGCACTACGTCCCTTTGTTGTTGAAGTGGGTAGTGAAATAGCTGGATATGCGGATGTTCAGCCCAATGGGTACATTGACCATTTCTATGTCTCGGGAGCCTACCCGAGACAGGGAGTAGGGACGCTACTGATGGACCGCATTCATGAAGAAGCCAGAGAATGTGGTATGGGTGAACTTACTTCAAATGTCAGTAAGGCTGCGGAAGCGTTCTTTCTACGACACGGCTTTCATGTCGTAGAACGAGGTTTCCCTGTGTGTCGTGGCGTGACACTACAAAATGCACTGATGCGGAAATATTTGGCGAAACAATAGAACACTGACTGAAGACCGTCGAACTGATTATGTGAGTATCGTACCAGACCCTGACAATCACACTTCACCGCGAATATTGCCAGACTGCTCATGTAAACATCCCGTATAACCCTGCCATGTGATTTTAGATATCTTGACTGAATGTGTCGTAATGTTCGCAACATCCGCTTATGGCACAGGGCTGCTGTTGCTGTCCTGATAACCTTAGATTTCAATCGATTCAGAGGTCTCTAACTTGTCCATTCTTTATGCAGTAACGCATAGATGCATGTGTCGTCATACCTTGCCTTACCATCCTCGTCCTCAAAGGAGACAAACTCTTTTAAACACCCTTCATGTCGCATATGCAAACGTTCACAGAGTTTTTGAGAGGCCAGATTGTAAACTTCTACCCAGGCATACAAACGCCTGGCATCTTTTACTTTAAATAAATAATCAAACAGTGCAGCAACTGACTCGCTCGCATATCCCTGACGTTCATAACGTTGATTAAAATGCCAGCCCACTGACCAGGTATTGCTGTCTGGCTCGTTGCTATTGTCTGCAAAAAGATGGCCGATCAACTCATCAGTTTCTTTTAAACAAACGGCAAACTGTCCTGGTTCACCGGCCCGCTTAGTCACTTCTGCCTCCGCCTCGGCTATCGAATGTAGTTTTTCCTCATTAAAGCAGGGTACACGTGGTGTAGAGAGATAATCAAAAAGTGCTGCTGCATCTTTTTCCTTAAAAGACCGAATAATTAATCTTTGGGTGAAAATGATGTTCATAGTGTCCTTAACTGTTGAATACCAGCCAGTCAAGCGTTAAGTAAGCTTGTAGCTGGCTGGGCGTATAATTGTTATTAGCCGTTCCGGCTATTATCCTTGCGGCCTTTTCGCAATTCAGTAATTCGGGTAATCACCACGAAAAATACCGGAACGAAGAAAATTGCCAGTAACGTTCCGCTAATCATCCCGCCGAATACACCAGTACCAATCGCATGCTGCGTGCTGTCGCTGGCTCCACTGGCGAGCATCAGCGGAACAACGCCTAATGTGAAAGCCAGAGACGTCATCAGTATTGGCCGTAAGCGTTGTTTTGCTGCCGTCAATGTTGCATCAATAAGACTCTTTCCTTCTTTCATTAATTGTCTTGCGAACTCGATAATCAGAATCGCATTCTTGGCGGAAAGTCCAATCAGGGTTATCAGGCCCACTTTGAAAAAGACGTCATTCGTCATATTCGCAACGGATACGGCCAGCACGGCACCGAGCAGTCCCAAAGGAACAACGAGCATGACCGCGAAGGGAACGGACCAGCTTTCGTACAGAGCAGCCAGCACCATGAATACCACCAGTACCGAGAGCACAATAAGACCTGGAAGCTGTGATGCGGACTCCTTTTCCTGTAACGAACTTCCCGCCCACTCACCGGCGAACCCTGGTGGTAAGTGCTCAGCCAGCTTGTCTATTGCCGCCATTGCAGTACCCGACGATTTTCCCTGTGCGGCACTCCCGGTTATGCGTATGGCAGGATATCCCTGATAGCGTATCAGTTGCTGTGGTGCAACATTCCACGAAAGCGTCACAAAAGTGGATAACGGAAGCATCTGTCCCAAACGATTTTTGACAGACAAAGCCAAAAGTTGTTCTGGTTGCATTCGGTAGGGCGCATCCGCCTGGACGATAACCTGTTGAACCCGGCCATTATTGGTATAGTCATTAACATAATTGGAACCTGCTGCAACGGAAATTGTTTGATTTATCTCATCAAACGACACACCCATGGCCTCCGCTTTTTCCCTGTCGATATGCAGGGCAAGGCTTGTTCCCTCACCAAGCCCATCAATATAGACATCGGAAAGGTGAGAATTATTATTTGCCTGCATAATAAGCTTATCGGCCGCCTGCTTGAGTGCCTGATAGCCTTTCCCGCCTCTGTCCTGCAAATAGTAAGTGAACCCGGATGATGTTCCCATATCAGAAATGGCCGGAGGCAGCAGGCTCATCGTTACGGCGTCCGGCACGTTTGCCATTTGGGCCTGAATATAGTCGGCTTCCTCTTGCGCCGTGGTTCCTTTGCGTTGCCTCCAGTCCTTGAGGGTGGTGAATGCCATGGCCGAGTTCTGGCCTGAGCCAGAAAAACCGAATCCCAGAATCATAATGTTACTTTCTACCGCCTGCCGGTGGGCGATTTCCTCTTCAAATGTATCGACGACCTTAAGCGTCCGCTGCATCGTGGCATCAGAGGGAAGCTGGATTGAGGACATAAAATAGCCCTGATCTTCATCGGGTAAAAATGATGAAGGTAAGGAAGACAGACCGGCAAACAATGTCAAACATAATGCAGCGTAGATCATCATCACACGGCCAGTACGCTTCAGAAAACAGCCCAGAGCAGTGGTGTAAAACGAAGTCAGACGATAAAAGTGAGCGTTAAACCACGCTGAAAATGCGCTGCTTTTACCCTGATGTCTATCATGCGGCTTGAGCAGGGTTGCACAAAGCGCAGGGGTTAACGTCAGCGCCAGGAATGCCGACAGTAAAATGGATATCGCCATCGAAATGCTGAATTGTTGATAAATAATACCCACGGATCCGCTGGCAAAGGCCATAGGGATAAATACCGCAGTGAGTACTAGCGTAATGCCAATGATGGCCGGCGTAATTTCCCGCATCGCTTCTCGTGTCGCTTCCAGCGGAGACATTTTTTGGTCTTCCATCAGTCGTTCGACGTTCTCTACCACAACAATTGCATCGTCAACAATAATCCCGATGGCCAGCACCATTCCAAACATGGTTAAAATATTGATGGAATAACCGCTTAATAGCATGACGGTAAAGGTGCCGAGTAGCGCCACAGGTGCCACAATCGCTGGAATAAGCGTGCAGCGTATTTTGTGAAGGAAAAGCAGCATAACGAAAAAGACCAGAACCATAGCTTCAACAAATGTCTCAACCACCTTCAATATCGATAGCTTTACGAACGGAGCCGTATCGAAAGGCACGGTGAATGCCATTCCCTCGGGAAGTACACCGGACAATTCTGTTAAGCGCGCGCGGATACCCGACGCGGTACTAATCGCATTTGCACCAGGAGAAAGCTGAATAGCTGCCGCCGTTGCGGGGACGCCATTTTCACGGATTCCAAATGCGTAACTTTGTAACCCGGATTCCACGCGGGCGACGTCTGCCAGCGTCAGCCGGGCGGCGGAGACCTGTGATTTAATCGTGATATTGCGAAATTCTTCAACCGAAGAGAGTTGTCCTTTTACCGTTATAGGATAAGTCACACTTTGCCTGCTAGTCGCAGGTTCATCTCCGGTTCTGCCCGGTGAAACAATCACGTTTTGTTGACTGATGGCACTTAATACATCCGTAACAGAGAGCCCATAGCTGTGTAATTTCATCGGGTCCAACCATATGCGGAGCGCCTTTTCTCCGCCAAAAAGCTGGACTTTACCTACACCAGGTACACGCCGAAGTTCATCAGTAACATTCCTGGCAAAATAATCGCTTAAGTCAGCTTCCTGATATTCTCCGTTTTGAGATTTTAATCCCACCATCATTAAAAATCCGGAATTAGCTGCCTCAACATTGATCCCATTCTGTCTTACCGGCTGCGGCAAGCGAGATTCCACAATCTTAATTTGGTTTTGCAGATCCATCTGGGCGAGTTTGATATCGGTTCCAGGTTTGAAGGTTACGGTAATTGACGCCATCCCCGTCGTGTCGCTGGAGGATTCGAAATAGAGTAAATTGTCAACACTCGCAATTTCACGCTCGATTAAAGACACGACGGACGTGTTCATTACGTCCGGACTCGCGCCAGGGTAACTGACTGAAATGATAATACTCGGTGGAGCAACGGCAGGATATTGCGCAATCGGTAAATGAGGAATAGACAATATTCCTGTCAGGACAATAAACAGCGCGATAACCCATGCAAAAATGGGGCGATCAATAAAAAAATGCGGCATCAGATGTACTTCCAGTCAACGTACGAATGGTCAAAAATCAACATGTATTACCTGATAAAGAGGCCTCATCGTCTGTTGAGACTCGCTTACCGATCTCCCTGAGCTGGGAGAATTTTTCCAGGAGATGTGGGGCGTCATCCAAGCTGGTTGAAAACATCCACATATACGTCATGACGGAATAAATATGTCCGGCATTAATTCCCGATTTCAGGCTCATCCTGATAATGGCCATGGAAAAGAGAGCAGAAACCAGAATGCCTATGGATAAATATCCCCATGCCTCTCTGTCGGATAGCACCACACGCAGGCGGGCAAGCGTGTCATAGTGTCTTTTCAGAGCTCCAAATGATGCCTTATGAACATAATCGACCTCTTTTTCGAGGCGATTATTAAGACGCTGATATAATGTCTCGTTTTTATGGGCATAGTCGGAGACGAAGCACATCAGTATTGCCACGATGATCAAACAAATTATTCCTGTCCAGAATTCAATCCATAACAGCATTATTGCTGCTCCGAAAAGGGATATGATCGAGGTGATCAATACAGGCAGGTGCATCTCGAAGAAATCCACGAATTCTCGTGATAGCGATACTCTCGCAGCAATAGTCGAGTGATTAAGTGAATATTTTCGCTGGGCTAATACTACAGTCACAGCAATACTGGCGTAGATACGTGCAAACGTTCGCGTATCTACACTACGTCTGGCGACCCCCATGCACCACATGAACAGAACCATCAGACCATAAAGGACCGCACGTGACATCTGACCTGCCAGGATGGCATTTATCGCCATGCCCGCCAAAACGGGGTAGAGCAGGAATGCAACGTTTTCAGCAATAACCAGCATGAAAGTAATGCACAATTTCTTTCTGTGCCGCCAGGCGAGTCTCTTAAGCGAGATAGCAACCCCGGGAGCCGTAGGTTTGTTGGTGCCTTTATAAATCATGATAAATGTGTCTTAAGCATTGGAGTGAAAAAATATTCTGCCGTTGGTTTATTATTTCAGTTAAGTAACACCAGACGGCATAATAGAGCCGTCATATAAGACATGCGCTAAGTGTAACGTCATGATGTCAATCGTGAATGGATGTTTTATGGAGGATATGTGTACTCACTCCTGAAGATGTGCATTATGCTGACAAGGCATAAGATCAAATCATTCTTATACATAAACACACAGGTAGTCCGCAAAAGAAAACCAATAAAAAGCATTCATAATAAAAAATAAAATCATAAATGTCTGGCAAAGTATTTAAAAGAAGATGTAATGCAGTGATGGTAAATATAAATAGCAAAATCAGATCTAATGTTACTGCAATAAGGTTTTTTAAAACCCCTGGTTTTTTCTGAATAATAAATGATAATGCAGAAATGATTATCAAAACACGAATCAGTAAGGATGAAGGTATAGTTGATTCTACTTTTTCATTGATTGCACGCACAAAATAAAGCCAGGGAGATAATAACCCACATGTAACCATTAAAAATAAAAATGAGGCCATCAAATTCTCACGTCGGAAAATAAATTTAGTCAGCGTCATAGCGTTCCTTACACAACAGTACATGTTGCATGTAACTTTCAACCTGGTCGTATATTATCGCTTAACGATGTTGATTAATTATTTATGGAAAGTGTAGTGAATATGGAGGAAGTGGCCGGTTAAGTTCATAAAAATTTTGTGATGAACTTTTTCAAAAAGTATCTGTCAAACCGAACTAATCTGAAGCTAAGGTTTATAATTGAGTAAAAATCATTATGCATGACAATATAAGAGCCTTTTAGGGTAAAATGCATATTGTCATCAGTACTGTGGAAGAAAATATGAAAAGCAACAATCTGATTATCGTAGCAGAAGACGATGATGACATCTCCGCCATACTGACAGGCTATTTAAATAAGGCTGGCATGAAAACCTTAAGAGCCGAAGATGGTGAGCAGGCAATCAACCTTACCCGTCTAAACAGGCCTGATCTCCTGTTGTTGGACATCAACCTGCCCGTGTACGATGGCTGGAATGTTCTGACAACGTTAAGAAAGGAAACCAACGTACCGGTCATTATGGTTACAGCACTGGATCAAGACGTTGATAAACTGATGGGCTTGCGGCTCGGGGCTGATGACTATGTGATAAAACCCTTTAATCCCTCTGAGGTTGTCGCCAGAGTTGAAGCCGTACTTCGCAGAACAAGATCGGTTGCAGAGCCTACACATTCGCGGCCCTTAAGAACACCTTTTCTTACAATTTATCCTGATGAATTTTACGTTGAAATCGCGGTCCAGGGTGGGGTTTCCTCGCCGGTATTAACTACCACTGAATTTAAGCTTCTAACCTATTTGGCCAGAAATCCAAGGAAAGTATGTTCACGTGATGAGTTACTCGATGCGTGTTTGCCTGAGGGGGATTCGCTCGATCGCACCGTAGACAGTCATATGAGCAAACTCCGGAAAAAGCTTGAACATGCCGGACTTAAAGGTATTCCTGAAAGTATCAGAGGAATAGGCTACCGCTTGGGCGACAAAAAATGAACAAAGAAACAATTCTGAGCCGCCAGATATTGACATATATGCTGTCGTTAACATTCGTTATTATTGCAATTGCTGTCCTGGGCTCCTACTTATTTTATAGTTTCTTGATTGACTACCTCCCGGGAGGGATAAACGCTGGAGATGAAGATGATATGACCTTTCTTGACTGGATATGGATCTTGATCGCTTCATTGACCAGTCTGCTTGTTTCACTATTTTTTACCGTAAAACTATCTGCAAGAATATTAAATCCCCTGAATGATGTGGCATACAGCCTTAAACAAATCTCTCAAGGAAACCTTAGTGCAAGAGCGATTAGCAGCGGTTCTCAGTTGGGGGAAATGAATAAACTCGTTGATGATTTTAATGAAATGGCGGAGAAGTTACAGACGCTGGATGTTCAGCGGAATTTATGGAATGCTGCTATCGCGCATGAACTCCGAACACCAGTTACTATTTTGCGGGGCAGGCTTCAGGGGCTGGTTGATGGCGTATTTGAACCAGAACCGCCGCTCTTTAGAAATCTCCTAAAACAAACTGAAGGTCTGACTAACTTAATCGAGGATCTTCGTGTTGTGAGCTCCTCAGGAGGGGCCGAATATTCCTTGATGCTCAGCGAAGTCGATCTCGCGGCAACGATCTCCAGTGCACTTGATACTTTTTTGCCTGATTTCGAAAAGAATGGCTTCAACATTGTTACTGAGCTTAGCTGTCAGCGTTGCATCTGCGATCCATTACGCATTATTCAGTGCCTCACCGTTCTTTTTGACAATGCCTTAAAGTATTCCACCTCTCAAACACTTTTAGTGAAGAATGGTATTATGGGGAATGATAATTTTATCCTCATTCAGGACAAAGGACCTGGAATTCCTGAAGAACTCCAGAAGTCCTTATTCCAGCCTTTCCAGCGAGGAGAATATGCTAAAAATATTAACCCCGAGGGTTGTGGTTTAGGATTGTCGGTAGTAAAAGCCATTATGCGCGCCCACGGCGGAGACGTTAGCTACAGTGTAACTCAAGAAAATGGCTCGCTTTTCAAACTGTCATGGCCTACTTCAGGACATTAATAAACAGGCTCAAATGAGCCTTTTTTAGCAAGAGACAGATCCCACATACTGCCGAGTTTAGCGTCCCAAATTTCTGGGGTGATTTTAAGTTTGCCTCTATTGGGACTTAATGTTATTTCGCTGAAATAGATATCTTCTCCTTTAAGCATAAGATCGACACGGCAATAGTCTATTTCTTTTGCTAGCTCCTGGGCAGCAATAACGGATTTATGAAATGATTCGGGTTCATCTACTGGCGTTGGAGTATTTGGGTACTCCATCTGAAAGGGTTGTAAATTCCATGCTCTGTCATAGACATTAATGAATCCGTACCCATTGCTGTCAGTAAAGTCAGCCTCAATAAAACATGGTATACCGTGAAAGCAGTGTATCCTTAACATTTCAGGAGTAACGTTCCTGTTTCGATTGGAAAACAGATCCAGGTACATTTCGCAGAGAATAACAGGATATATGTTTTTATACTGCCATTCTCTAGTTGTATAATACATATTCTTTTTAAGTGATAATTTTAATTTTTTTATAGCCTTAGTGGAATCAAACGCCGATTTTTCTGTACAGATAACGGCGCTACCGCTGTCATGATTGCATTTCAAAACAAATTTAGGAGGTAGTTTATCGAAGTCGATATCTTCAACGCGACGATAAACACCAATCAATGGAACAAGCTTAACTAAACTTGTGCTTCTATTCACATATTCCCTGACAGCAAGTTTATCAGCCAATGTTGTAAAAAATGGATTGTGTTCGAATATGAGACGATGACAAATCTTCTCATTAAGCGTTAATGGATTAAGTAGGTCTGGATAGCGCCCTGAAAGTTTATGAAGTCTTTTCGCATGAAATGAAATATCTTTGGTGAAAATTGTTCTGCATTTTTTGAGTAAATACTCAATGTGTTTAATGTGGTAATTTATTTTACTCATAACTCCTCCATTCAGTTCGGTAATTCTGACAGAGGATTATTGATTTATATTTAGCAAATTATGGAGAGTATATGGACCGATATGCTTCTTTATTAACAGAAATTAATCAGGGACATTGCCCGCTCCTGGCACGAAGCGGGCCGCCTGAAGCGCCGCAAGATCTGCTATGAGCGAGGAGCGGAAGTTCGTAATTATTACCATAATAGACGAGTCAATAATATTATCCTCTCATACCTAAACGGAGACGGGTGAGTCTTGCGGATCTGACTTCTGTTCGTATCTCAATAAAAAAGGTCTCAGCGTTCCTTCTCTTCAATCCAGGCAATCAGCTCGGCGAGCCTCTTTTCAGAAAACACGGCTATACCATGTTCGGTGAGTAGCGATGCGGCGATTCCCATTCCTGACTTACGCTGGCCGCTGAATGAACCGTCATAAATGAATTGGCTACCGCATGTTGGACTTCCGTCGGTCAGCAGCGCAGCGGTACAACCTGACTCCTGAGCGGTACGTAACGCCAACCAGGCGGCAAGCTGATAGTGCTCAGTTACATCTTGTCCAGTAATTTCAAGTATTCTGGCCTGAGCCTGCACTGCGTCCTTACCCTCAGCAGAAACAATCTCAGCAGGAGGGCGTGGAATTGGCAAGCCGGCGGCCAGCTCAGGGCAGTGGATCACGAGACGCTGCTCTTTATGCCAGCGCTGCAACTGATTGGTCATTTGCGCTTTCTCGCTTCCGTCATAGCGCACTTTGAACCCCACAAGACAAGCACTCACCAGTATTTTATTTATCATCGTTATCGTATATTATGGGGGCTGGATGCCTAGATTATAACACCTCGCTTTTTATATAGACATGCCTAATGCAGTACCAGCGGGCAGTGGACTTTACAATAGTTGGTTGCGCAATGATTTAATTATCGTTAAATTAGTATGAATTTCAATTAATAGATGTCCGAATGATATTTTTCGATAAATAGCATCGAGGCATGAAAAAAGCAGCGTCAAGCAATGTGGGATAGGTATGTATGACGGTAATCCAGTTCATTCAGAGAGTGAACGTAAGTCTTTCCTGATACCCCAATCCGCTGGCTGTTGATCGTTTAAGTTACTTTGAAACTAAACTAGAATCACTTAATTAATAAAGCAGGATCAACTCTTCAATTATTTTTTTTGGGTTAATTATGAGAGCGCTGAGCGTATATGATGCAATCTCTTCCAGCTCTTTTGGCTCGATAAAGTGCATCATCAGCCGCAGTAATGACTTCAGAAGAAGAGTCCTTTTTCTGTTTGATTGCCACTCCAATGCTTAGAGTGATACTAATACTGCCTTTGTCCTCATCTGAAACCGATGTTTTTATCTTTCTAATGAAGTCCTCAGCATTAGTATCGTCGAAAATTACAATTGCAAATTCTTCGCCACCAGACCTGGAAATAAAAACCTTATCGTTTATATAATGGCTTAGCGTCAATCCTATGTTTCTCAATACATTATCCCCGGCCCCATGACCATATATATCATTGATACTTTTAAAATGGTCAATGTCTGCAATGCATATCATTCCCGCCCTGTTTTCTATCTCTCTGAGTTTAACGTTCAGATGCCGTCTATTTGGTAATCCTGTCAATTCATCTGTTAATGAAAGGTGAACCGCAGATTTATAATTATGATTGGCGTATGATATGAATTTATTAAACGAATAAATAATCATAAGCATGGCTGGGGCGTATAGAAGAGCTGCTATTACAGATGCTATATCTCTCTCTATCAAATTAAGACCTCCAGCCATAGAAGCCAGAGATGAATTCAAAAGCAAAAACAAACTAATTCTTAAAGTTAGTAAATGCCTCTCTCTAGAGTGGATGTTAAACGACTTCCTAATAAACCATGCGGTTACTATTATAGTACAAGTATTTATAAAGAAATAAAAGTTTAGCTTTGATATGTCACCCATGGCCAACGAGAGAGCAATAATTAGCGTAACCATAAAACCGGTATAAATGATTACCATCCGGTAAAGAAGACCTTTTGGGGATTCAACCTCATGAATTAGTTTGTCGTGTATCTTAAAGCTCATCATGCAATCCTGATTTAGTTCATGGGGTGATAGTACCACGTAATCATTCATGATGGTGATGGTTTATGCTGTTCAGGTTGCAGGCTCAGTTGCTGTAAGTGAAGAGACTAGTTGTATAAAAGCGCGACGTGATTAGCAGATTTTTTCTAATTTCTACAAATTCCACATATAAATCATCAAATTCTAGCGAATACTGAACGATAGCTGTTAGATGACTAAGTTGCAGTGTAAACAATTCCTTCCAATAATGTATAAGTCTTCATCACATGAACAAATTCACTACCTATAGGCTATTGAATGTCATTACCTCTAAAAGAGATAAAAATCATTTGACCTAATAACGGCAATAGTATTCATATAAAGATATTGCACTGTTTTTATTGAGTTACTAAGGCTAAAATTTAGCATTAAACGCTTTTAGTTAGGATATTATTCTAAATTCTCTCCAAAGTCCGCTGTTGGCGCTCAGGAAATATTCAAACCATCATGTTTGGCGCGAATCAGCATCATTCTGGGCTGTCATGTCATTCCGTCCAGTCGAATCAGGCTGTGGCAGGCTATCTCAGTAAAAACTGAATCAGCTGAACAAAGATATACACTGCCGCAGTCATGTGTATTGCCCGTCCTCCCCACCTAAGATATCGCCATTCATGACGTTCTCTAGCGTCGGCTTCTTCAATGGCGGGGTCAGAATGCTTTATTTTCTTTGTCCTGAATTCATTCATTACCCACAAAACAAGAATAACGGTAATGACGGTTTTCTGAAGTATGAGATAATCCACAAAGAGTGACTCCCACCTGCTCACTGATGCAAGCAGAATAGATGAACGATCTCCACGTAGCAACCAATTAATTTAGGGGTCTTATTCATTTTAGCCCTTGCTGGACGTTGAGGTGATTCTGTCTATCGCAGTTTCATCGAATGCTGATACGCGGTCGGTAGTGCGAAATATCTGACAGGTTGCTGTGAGCGAACAGGAGATGAATGCTTAAAGCCTTCTGAACTCTATAAAAGTAAGTTTTTTGGCAGACACCAGGACCAGAGCAGTTGTTACTTCTCTGGAAAATGTGAGTTGTGGATAAGGAAATGTTCAATCGAATCGACTAAACCGGGAGCTAATGGTAGCGCTGGTTCAGCGTATGAAGAGATATTCGCCTTGCGATCGTCCGAAGTAACCTCTTTCATAACATGGTTCATATTGGGTAGTAGAACCAGGGATGCTTGAGGATTCGCGGCCTTAAGCATTCTTGCATCCGTTTCTTCCACCTGGAGATCTCGTTGCCCTTGTAGCACTAACACGGGTTTGGAAATGGTCGAAATGAGATGACTTGGATTATATGAAAACGCATTGATCAAAAATCCCTGAACCGAAGGATTAAAGAGATTTTGTAGTGCTGGATGAATATTCGTTGTATCCACCCTCCGGCGATGCTCCAGAGCATCAATTATCGGCAGCGCTTCATTTAATAACAACGCGTTTGCCGGATTAGCTTTAAGTTGTCCCCTTAACACCTCGCCCATCGGCCTCCCGGGCATTGCGATAAGAACCACACCGCATACATCCTGTTCTTGAGCCGCGGCAAGTGCGACTACGCCTCCTTCGCTGTGTCCTAAAACCCAAACACAGGAAGTTTGCATTTCACGTTTAAGTACTTTTAGCCAGGAACGAACGTCGTCAACATAGTCAGCAATCGTCACCGCATTGGCATCTTCCACGGCCATTACGCTAGCGAACATTCCACGTTTATCGATACGAAGTGTTGCAAAGCCTTTCGCAACAAGGGCTTCAGCAAGAAGTCGGTAAGGTGATGCATTCACACCAAGCGGGTTGTTTCCATCCCGATCAGTCGGGCCGGAGCCTGGAACGATAAGAACAATGGCAGTTGGTTTTGAACTTGGAGTGAGCAACGTACCTTTTAAAGGACCCTTTGGGCCAGTGGCATCCAGGGTGGTTTCGGAAAAAGTCACCGGTGCTGCGGCCAAACTCACAAATGGACAAGCGCTCAAAAGTGCAATGGAGGTTGTAATGTTCATCGATGATTTTCCGGTAAAACTCAGAGTATCTGTCGATTTATATTATAAACATGACCTGCTCTCAATTGATTAATTCATCAGTGGCATTAGCAACATCCGCTTCTGGCACCAGGCAGACAATTCAAATGACAAAAATACCTAGATTTCAAGTGCAGCCAGGATGACAGTTTCCATTTTCTCCGGGGTAGTGAACGGCGCAAAACGCTTTAGCGGCTTGCCATCGCGTCCGATCAGGAATTTTGTGAAATTCCATTTTATCCGCCCCCCCAGCATGCCGGGCAACTCGTTTTTTAGATAACGGAATACCGGATGCGTAGCGGCGCCGTTAACCTCCACTTTTTCAAACATCGGGAAGCTTACACCGTAGTTGATGTGGCAGGTCTGCGCGATTTCGTCGGCGTCGCCGGGTTCCTGCCTACCGAACTGGTTGCAGGGGAAACCAAGCACTACCAGTCCGCGAGCTGCGTACTTTTTGTATAGCACTTCCAGACCTGCATATTGTGGCGTGAAGCCACAATGGCTCGCGGTATTTACCACCAGAACCAGCTTTCCAGCATAGTCAGCCATAGGGATACGCTGGCCGTCCAGGCTGGTGGCTGTTAGTTGATAAAAGGTGGTCATAGCGAACTCCTCAGAGCAGGACCTGTCAGACATCGGCATAGCCATACAGCACGGTGCTGCTGGGGCAAGTGAGAAGCGGAGGTGAGTCCGCTCGGTTTAGTGCTGTCAGATTCAGTACCTAATGCTCCAAATCTTCGCGAGTGGGTCCTTGAAAGTAAAGGGTACTAATATGGCAACTCCGCGGTTGAGTCAGCACAAAACGAATTGTTTCCCAGACAGAACGTCCATTCATTAGATGCTCTCCCATTCTGGATTGAGTGTCGACAAGAGGATCTAACCCGGTCAATTCAAAATCCGGTGGGTATAACCCGGTTACCCGGATATTTTCTTTGGATAACTGTTTCGACAGTTTAGTTGTAAAACCACTCATCCCGTGTTTACTGGCAAAAAAAGCGGGATGGGCAATTGAATCCGTAAAATTCGGAATGCCGCATACAGATATAATCGAAACGATGTCAGCACTGTCTGAGCGCCTTAATCCTGGAAGCAATGCCTGTGTTAGTAGAATTGAACCTGTCAGGCCTGAGCTGACGGTATTGTAGATTTCTGAGTCCGGTTGTTCGTCTAAGGTCCCTGACAACCACTGAGCAGCATTGAGGAGTAGAATGTCGATGGACCTGTCTATATCTAAGAGTTGTGAAGCAAACTGAGAAATAGATTCAGGCTGGGTTAAATCACACAGATACCCTTTGGCAACACCACCTTCAGCGGCGATGATGCTGCAGGTTTTGTGAATATCCTCAACCCGCCGGGCAGAAAAATCCACGTTGACGCCTTCTCGAGCCAACCAAACGCACAACGCCTGACCAAATCCTCCGCCGCCGCCGGTGATAACGGCTCTTTTACCTTTCAACATAACGATGCTTCCCTTTCGTGGTGAGTTTGTGTCGCTGGATATATAGCATGGTGATACGGGGTCACATCTTCCCGTTAGTGCCATTTACGGCGGGATAAAAATAGCGGTTTGCATGCGTGAAGGGGGCTCATCCTGGTCGTTGCTTTCAACCTTGTCCCGCGAATGGTGCCAGGTGTCGGGTATCTAAATGGCTGGATCCGATATTTACAATCAGTTGGATCGCACTTAATCACAGCGTCATGTTCCACGTGATGCGGGTACAATGCGGCGCAAAACAGAGTCATCCCTCCCGGTGATTATTCTCCGCCGGGAGGGACACCAATCCAGATTAAAATACCGACAATCCCAATCCTTGTTTTACTTCTCTTAGTGTTTGCTGCGTGATGTCGTAGGCCTGCGCGCTGCCTTTTTTAAGCATCGCCATCAGCATACCTTTATCCTGAATATAGGTTGCCCGACGCTCACGCATGGGCGCGATGAGTTCTTGCAGGCACATTTCCAGCTCATTTTTGCATGCCCGATCACCCAATCCTCCTTGCTGATAATGCGCTTTCATTTCTGCGACTTTGGCTTTATCCGGGTGAAAAGCATCCAGGTAGCTGAACACGACATTACCCTCAATTTGCCCCGGATCGGACACTTTTAGGTGGTTAGGATCAGTGTACATTGCGCTGACGGCGCGATGGATAGTCTCTTCACTTGCTGACAGGAGCAGCGTATTACCGAGTGATTTCGACATCTTGGCGTTGCCGTCAATACCAGGAAGACGACTGGTTTCGCTTAACATAGCTTTACAGTGATGCAGAACGGGGGTCGGTAACAGGCTATTCATCTTGTGCACGATTTCATTAGTCTGTTCGATCATCGGCAGCTGATCGTCGCCGACGGGAACCAGACTGGCTTTGAATGCCGTAATATCTGCTGCCTGGCTGATGGGGTAAACCAGGAAACCGACCGGCAGCGAACGGGCGAAACCTTTTTGCGCAATTTCATTTTTGACCGTTGGGTTACGCTCGACGCGAGCCACGGTAACGATATTCATATACAGCGCGGTGAGTTCGGCAAGGGCAGGTAGTGCCGATTGTAAACAAAGGGTGGTGAGTGAGGGATCAATACCTGCAGCGAGATAATCGGCCAACACTTCGGGTATGTTATTTTGGATCTTTTGTGGATTGCTGCCGTTATCGGTCAGACCTTGCAGGTCTGCTACCAGAACAAACTGCTGATAATCGTGTTGCAGTATCGCGCGTTGGCGCAGGGAACCTACATAGTGGCCAAGATGCAGTGGCCCAGTAGGGCGGTCGCCGGTTAGGATGATGGATTTGTTGTTCATAGAAGACTCCTTAAGCATAAAACCGAAAGGGGTCTCAAAATGCAAATAACCGCCTTTCGGCGGTTATTTAAAAATGGATAAACACATTCTGACCGCCTTTAAGAAGGCAGCCACCAACGTTTGTGGTTAAAACCGTTGCAATCGTGTTTTATATTCATCAGTTCAACATATCACTACCAGGAGTAGAGGTAAAGTAATGCTCTGCCCACCCGGAGGGGTCAGGAAGTACCCGTCTGGGTTTACGCACCGCTTGTCAGCTCGCTTCCAGCATCCCAAAGCTCACTATGCGGGAACGCCCCAGCTCTTTTGCGCGATACAGCGCGACATCCGCGGCACGTAACAGGTTATCGCTCTGGGCGTGCTGCGGGTAGCTGGCAACACCAATAGACACATCAACGTGACCGATATCAGAGACGCCAAAGCTGAGCGTCAACTCGCGTACGCCGTTGTAAATGTCCGTCGCGAAGCGATTGGCCGCCTCTTCATCCATACCGGCAAGCAGAACCAGAAACTCTTCACCACCGTAGCGGAAGGCCATTCCGTGGTCGTGAACAACGCGCTGAATAATTGCTGCGATACTTTTTATCACCCCATCACCTGCCTCATGACCAAAACGGTCGTTGATGCTTTTGAAGTGATCGATATCGATCATCAGGCAACTGATCGGTTCCTGGTTGTGGACAGCCTGACTCATCTGGGTGCGCAGAGTGTCTTCAAGGTGATGGCGATTGCGCAGACCTGTCAGTGGATCATAAAGCGCTTTTTCCAGTAGTGCATCGCGCAGACGTTGGTTAGCTAATGCCAGTCCAAGTGCCTCGGCCATCAGCTCCAGATAAGCACGGGAAGGGGCAGAATTGTCGCTGAGATTCTGGAATGAGAGCAGGCCGATGGCTTCCCCCTGGGCGATCAACGGTACGCACAGGGTATGATCCTGACACGACTCAGGCAGGTGGTAGCAGGCGATATCCGGCTCACCTTGCACGGGAGGATGACTTTGCCCACGGCGCACTGCCCAGCAGTCATCCGGATGGAAAGGGTCAGTTTTGCCTTGCGGCGAAAGCCACTCGGCGGCACAGCGCATGTGCCAGGCTTCCCGATCAAGAATGTAGAGCCGTCCGGCAACGCCAGGGGCAATGTTCGGGGCAAAAAGCTGCGCAACATTGATTACATCGGCAAAGTTTTCGCAGCCCTGTAAACGCTGGGTCATACGCGCCAACAGTTCACGGATTGCCCAGTCGGCATCCCGCTCTTTCTCCAGCCGCTGCCGCGCCAGGCCGTTCTCACGAAAAATACGAATGGCTTGCGCCATATCGCCAATCTCATCAATCTGATTAAAGTTAGGCGTTTCTACGGCATAATCCTGCGATGCGAGACGATGAACCACGTCGCTCAGACGCACAACCGGACGCAATACGCGGCGTTTCAAAATAAAGCCGAGGACAAACAAAAACAGCAGTGCGGTTAAACCGACCATAACTTCGGAGAGCGTACGCAGTATGCGGGAGGTCCTGGTGGCATCGTCAATGCTGTTACGTACACGGTTATCGAGCAACTGCCGGAAATGATCTATCCGCACCTGCGCCCGTTCCAGTTCCTGTTCGTAGGCTTTGCCGTAGAGCAGGGTGATTGCCTGTGACGTTTCTCCGCGGGCCATACTGGCGAGCGCGGTTGCTTGCTCTTCCTGCAGCGCATCGACAATTTGTAATCCTTCATGCAGCAGCGCCAGCTCTTCACCTGTTGCGCCGAAGTCCTTTAATTTTGTTAACCGCTGCTCAACCGCTTTTAGCGACGACGCCTTCTGGCGATAGGCATTCAGTGCATCTGGATCTTTGGCGATCACGTACTCGCGAGCTAAATCGGACAGTGACCAGGCATCGAGCTCCACCTCTTCGGTTAGCTGATCAAATTTATATCGCTGCTCTACCACCTGACGTTCAGTATTGTCTGCTCCGGATGCCATCAGCATAACAACGCCGGAGGCAATGGTCAGGCATACCGTCGCACTGTAAGCCCAGTTGGTGATTGTGGCTATTCGCACTTTTTCGTTCCTTCTGCGACGATTAATGAATAAGCATGATTGAAATTATAGGAAACGTATGATTTTGCGTGAAAACAAAAGGCGACCCGCGGCCGCCCTTTGTTATCGTCATGCCATCATAAATCTGGAGGGTTTTTTCCTTCTTCCATGAAGGCTTCATCGATACCTTCTACGTTGCCCTCATGGTCACGTCCGGAGAACAGATTCCAGCTCGCCAAAAACAGTGCAGCGATCAGTGGGCCAATCACAAAGCCGTTGATACCGTAAATCTCCATCCCGCCGAGGGTGGTAATCAATATCAGGTAGTCCGGCATTTTGGTGTCTTTTCCTACCAGTAGCGGACGCAGAATATTGTCCACCAGTCCGACAATAATGACGAAGAATCCGACAATAAACAGTCCTTGCCACAGTTGGTGGGTGGCAAAGAGGAAAATAGCCGCAGGGACCCAGACTATCGCCGAGCCAACTGCAGGCACCAGCGAGAGGAATGCCATTAGCGCGCCCCACAAGATGCTACCGTCGATGTCGACAATGGCGAAAGCAATGCCGCCCAGCGTGCCCTGTACAACAGCGACAACCGCCGTGCCTTTGACAGTCGCCCGCGTGACACCCACGAATTTGGCAAACAAGTGCTGCTTGGCAAAATCAGACAGCGGTAAGGAGTCCAGAATCTGACGCACCAGATACGGTCCATCCTTCAACAGGAAAAACAGCAGGTACAGCATGATGCCAAAGCTGATGGCGAAACCGAAGGTTCCTTTACCAATCAGGAAAGCACTGCCTGCGAGGTACTGTCCGCCCTGGAGCGCAATGTCGGAGAGTTTTTTCTGGATCTGCGCGACATTATCCAGATTGTGTTCTGCGAGGAACCCTCTGGCCCAGTCAGGAAGATACGAAAGAATAGAACTGACCACTTCCGGAAACTGCGTATCGTTTTGCTGCAACTTGGTGTAAACCACATTCAGTTCGATTGCCAACGACGACAGGATCACCATCAGAGGAATAAAGACAATCAAACAGATAATACCTATAGTGATTAACGATGCCAGACCGTTACGTTCGCCAAGCGCACTGCGCAGTTTGTTTTTTACCGGATTAAAGATAGTCGTCAGAATTGCGGCCCACAAGATTGCGGAGAAGTAGGGGGACAACACGTCGAAAAACGCCCAGGTCACGAGGGCAAGAATGAAAATGAAGAAACCTTTGGTCAGTCCGTTAAATCGCATTAGTGAATCCTGTAACTGAGAAACAGTCTCGACTATAGAACTGTTCAGCAGAATTACCAACTGTGGATGTTGATTCCGGCTTAACGCCGCCTTGATGATCAAACAGTGAACTCAGAACAAAAAATTGCCCCGTGTTGGAAAGATCCAATGCCAGTATGTATAGTACAAAAACGGCTGCTGCATAACGCTATAGGAATGCTTGCCAGAATGCCCTATCTTTGAAGTAATGAGTTTCTTATTTATATTTAAAATACGGCATGCTGATGTTAATGATAATGACAGATAACACAGTCGAGCCATTAAAACCTTCAGTGTAGAGTGCGCAGGGTGAAGTAATGCCGAATAAGCATATAAGCCCCAATACTAGCTGTTTTATTGCAGACATGACGATGGCCGAAGAAAACTGGATGGTTAATGATAATTATTTGTTCAAGATATACAAATGGGAAATATGTGTATTAATGTACACGTTGACCTGAGTCTCACAATTCATATCGGGTATTTAATAGCGGTTCTGCAAAAAAATAGCATGGCATTTATCATATGTTCAACATTATCTCATCGAAAGCAGACAATTTCGAATACCACTGTATTGGGTTAATTATCGTCCATCATGCAGCGAGTTGATTCGCCAGCCAGTTGAAAATTCGTTATGATCCACCCCCACTTTTTAGTCTGGTTGTCTGATGTCTACGATTCTCGATACCTTTGTTGCTCCGCCGTGCCATGACGAAATAGAAATCCTTTACCAGGATGAACATCTGCTGCTTATCAATAAACCCAGTGGGTTGCTGAGTCTGTCGGGGAAAAATCCGCAAAATCTTGATTCGGTGCACTATCGTCTGGTACAGACATACCCGGGCTGTACGCTGGCGCATCGGCTTGATTTTGGTACTTCGGGTCTGATGGTCGTTGCACGCAATAAAGCAATCAATGCTGCGCTCTGTCAGCAGTTCAGCCAGCGCTCGGTGACTAAGGTGTACAGCGCATTGTTATGTGGACACCTGAAACAGGATGACGGTGTGATTGATGCTGCCATTGTCAAAGATCCAGCACTGTTTCCGTTGATGTCGATTAGTGCCAATAGCGGTAAACCTGCGCGTTCCCGTTTTCGGGTGATTGAGCGCTTCAATCAGCTACTGAAGGACGGAAGGTCACTGCCCCTGACGCGGGTGCAACTGATGCCGGAGACCGGACGAACCCATCAGCTACGTCTTCACTGTCAGCATTTGGGTCATCCGATCTGGGGCTGTGATCTTTATGGTGGACGCGAGTGGCCAGGCACGGAGCAGACGTCACGGCTGATGTTACACGCCAGCGAACTGCGGCTGGTACATCCCATCAGCAAAGAACAAATCAACGTCTGCCATGCCAGCCCATTTTAACTCGGCGGCTATTACGGTGTTATCGTGCTGCACGTTGCAGAATGACGGCTGACGGCTGGCGTTGCAGAAAACGCATCCGCAGCATCATCAGCACCGCGGCAGAGGTCAGGCCAATAATAAAGCCCATCCAGAAGCCCGCTGGCCCCATGCGGTCGACGACCAGATCGGTGAGCGCAAGAATATATCCACTTGGCAACCCCAGCACCCAGTACGCTGTGAAGGTGATAAAGAAAATGGAACGCGTATCTTTATAACCACGCAGGATCCCGCTGCCAATAACCTGAATTGAGTCCGAAATCTGGTACACGGCAGCCAGTAACATCAGTTGTGCAGCCAGTGTGACAACTTCAGGATTATTGTTGTAGAGCAGGGCGATGTGCTCGCGCAATGTGACGGTGAAAATGGCGGTCATCATCGCCATACATACGCCGACACCTAAGCCAGTTCTGGCAGCGGTCTGAGCATCCAACGTTGATCCCTGACCCAGGCGGTATCCCACACGAATGGTGACGGCAGCCGCTAAAGACATCGGCAAGACAAACATTAATGAGCTGAAGTTCAGCGCGATCTGGTGTCCGGCCACGTCGACAATCCCCAGCGGGGAGACCAACAGCGCCACCACGGCAAACAGCGTGACTTCAAAAAATAATGCCAGCGCAATGGGCAAACCCAGCTGTACCAGGCGTTTCATCACCGCGATGTCAGGTTTCTGGAAGCCACGCTCATTACGGATATCACGCATTGATCGGGCGCGTTTTACGTAAGAAAGCATGGCGGCAAACATCACCCAATACACCGCTGCCGTTGCCACACCGCAGCCTACACCGCCCAGTTCTGGCATGCCCAAATGGCCATAGATGAAAACATAGTTAACCGGAATGTTCACCAGCAGGCCGAGAAAACCCATTACCATTGCCGGTTTGGTCTTGGCCAGGCCTTCGCACTGGTTACGGGCAACCTGGAAGAACAAATATCCGGGCGCACCCCATAGCAGCGCGCGCAGATAGCCAACGGCTTTGTCGGCCAGTGCAGGATCAATGTTATGCATAGAGCGGATAATGTATCCCGCATTCCAAAGCACAATCATAATCAGAACGGATACGATCCCCGCCAGCCAGAAACCCTGACGTATTTGGTGAGCAATGCGATCGCGGCGCCCGGAACCGTTAAGTTGCGCAATTACTGGCGTCAGCGCCAGCAACAGCCCGTGACCAAACAGAATTGCGGGTAGCCAGATGGACGTACCAATCGCAACGGCTGCCATGTCCGTCGCGCTATATCCGCCGGCCATCACGGTATCGACGAATCCCATTGCGGTTTGAGCGATTTGCGCAAGAATCACCGGAATTGCCAGAGCTAATAACTGACGCGCTTCACTTACATACTTTTGCACGTGTACACCACTATATTGTTGTTATTTGAGAGACTAAAAAAGCCGCCTTATATGGCAGCAAGGAGAAAATGCAGGGGAAATTTCAGTCTATTGTAGCGAGGAATCTGTATTTCTCCAGTGAAAAAATAGGCGGGAGTGGCGCATTGCTGGCAACCTGATTTTCCACCTGCTATTGTGCACAGCAGAGATGTCTTAATTGAGTTCAGGAGTTACAGGTATGTTTACGGGTATTGTGCAGGGCACCGCGAAACTGGTGTCGATTGATGAAAAACCAAATTTTCGCACGCATGTAGTGGAGTTACCTGAATACATGTTGGATGGGCTGGAGACCGGCGCATCGGTGGCACACAACGGCTGTTGTCTGACGGTGACCGAAATTAACGGTAACCAGATAAGCTTCGATCTGATGAAAGAGACGCTGCGAATCACCAATTTGGGTGACCTGAAAGTCGGGGAGCTGGTCAACGTTGAACGTGCGGCAAAATTCAGCGATGAGATCGGCGGACATCTGATGTCAGGCCATATTATGACTACCGCTGAAGTATCCAAAATCCTGACCTCTGAAAATAATCGTCAGTTATGGTTTAAAGTTCAGGATCCGTCGCTGATGAAATATATCCTGTACAAAGGCTTTATCGGTATTGACGGTATTAGCCTGACGGTAGGCGAAGTCACACCGACACGCTTTTGCGTGCATTTGATCCCGGAAACCCTGGAACGTACGACGCTTGGCAAGAAAAAACTGGGGGCGCGAGTCAATATCGAAATCGACCCGCAAACACAGGCCGTTGTTGATACGGTTGAACGTGTATTGGCCGCACGTGAAAGCGCTATGAGTAATGTTACTGGCGAAGCGGGCATTTAAATCGGAATAAAAAGCCCCCGGTAGTTCGGGGGCGATGCTGTCTAACGGGGAACACGGAGCCCGTGTTCAACGCCACGAGAGAACACAACCTGCCACAGCTGGATGTCGCGCGCGCGAAATGCGCCAGCACAGGCATTCAGGTAATAACTGAACATCCGTTTAAAGCGTTCACTATAGTTGTCGGCAATTTCTGGCCAGGTGGTCATGAAACGCTCATGCCAGGCCATCAGGGTGGTATCGTAATCCGCACCAAAGTTATGCCAGTCTTCCATCACGAAATGTGGCTCGCTGGCGTTGGCAATCTGACGAACTGACGGTAAACAGCCGTTCGGGAAGATGTATTTATTGATCCACGGATCAACATTATTGTCGGTTTTTTTAGAGCCGATGGTATGTAGCAAAAAAAGACCGTCTTGCTTTAAATTACGGTCAACAACGTCAAAATAGGTGTTGTAATTTTTCGGTCCCACATGCTCAAACATACCGACGGAAACGATACGGTCAAACCGGTCATTGAGGTCACGGTAGTCCTGCAGCAAAATCGTGACATCCAGCCCTTCACAGCGCGTCTGCGCCATTTTTTGCTGTTCTGCCGAGATAGTCACGCCAGTCACGCTCACCCCGTATTGTGACGCCATGAACTGGGACAAGCCTCCCCAGCCGCAGCCAATATCGAGTACGCGCATACCTGGTTTCAATTGCAATTTCTCGGCAATCATTTTTAACTTCGCCTGCTGGGCAGATTCCAGGGTATCGGCATCTTTCCAGTAGGCGCAGGAATATTGCATGTAGGGATCAAGCATGCGGGTAAAGAGATCGTTGCCAAGATCGTAGTGTTCCTTGCCAACGACCCAGGCACGTTTTTTGGTTTGTAAATTAAACAGACGGGCCGTTGCGATACGTAGCGTATCTCTGAAGTGGCGGGGGAGTTGGCTTTCAAGACCTGCACGCAGGACTTTGTTAAAAAACATATCCAGCCGATCGCATTCCCACCAGCCGTCCATATAACTTTCACCTAAACCCAACGATCCTTCCTGTAACACGCGTCTGAAAAAGTCGGGGTTTTTAACGCGAATATCTGCCGGTGCCGGGCCATTAATGGTAATGCCTGCACGGCTCAATAACTCATTGGTGATTCGGTACCAGTCATCATCCGGTACGCTGACGTCTTCTATACATGATGAACTCATAGCTTCTCCATCACTGGTCGGTGATCAGAACCTTAAAACAGCGTAGACGCTTTTTTGGGCTTTGTGAGAAATCTCACGGATTTAATCCGCGAATCTATAATCCGACGTAGAACAGAGGAAGGGAGAAACCCTTGCCGAAAAGGCCATCCATGGAAAAACGGGAACCTGCTTGTTCCCGTTACTCTATAAATCTTATCGTTTTATTAACAACCAAAAATTAGTATAGGCCTGAATTTTTGGCTATTCAACCGATAATTGTTAGCGGACTAACTAAGTGCCCACAGCAATGATTAATGTGACTCGCCGTGTGCAATTTGCGCGCTCTCATCCGGCAAGGATGTGTTCTCAGCCTGTGACTGCATTTTGTACCCTACGGCCGCCAGTAGCACCGTAGTCAGCATCACGCTGGTGGTGGTGAGCAGCGGGGTGGCGATCAGCCAGGAAACTACAAGGCTTGCCAGGAAGCATAACCCCAGTTGCAGCGTATTCTGCAATGCGGCTGCGCGTCCTGTCGCCTGCGGGAACGGCCGTAATGCCTGAGCGACAACGATAGGGTAGATTGCCCCGTTGGCAATCGCCATCACGCAGAATGGGATCAGGATTTCAGCCAGAGCAACATGGTGAATAAAGCCGGTCGCCCAGGTCGCTACGACGCTAATGGCATACAGGATAAGTAACCATGGCAGCAGCTGGCGACCCTGCCATTTTTGCAGTGCCGCGCGGCAGCCGTAACCCCCGATCAAAAATGCAATAGTTTGCGGAACATAGCTCAGACCAATCACTGCCGGGCTGTAGCCCATTTCGCTGAGGATGAACGGGGAGCCCGTCAGCCATGCGAAGAAGCTCGCGGAACAGGCGGCATAAATCAATACGTTCCCACGATAGATTTTCGAGCGCAGCAGGGTGGCGAATGTCAGTTTATCCTGGCTGTCGTCGCGCGCTTTAGTCGTTGGTTTTAAGCGCAGAGCCGGCAGCATCAGGATCAGGGTAATCGCAAAAAGGGTGGCAAAAATGGCCTGCCAGGAAAAATGTACCAGGATCCAACTGCCTAATAACGGTGCAAGTGCAGGAGACAATCCAACCAGCGGCATAATGGTGGCAAAGATACGGTTTACTTTTTGTGACGGATAATAATCGGTGACCAGCGCCTGCCAGATAACCGATGCCGCACAAACCCCAACGGCCTGGACAAAGCGTAGTACCAGCAGGCCTGTGGCGTTTTCAACCCACAGCATGCCCAGACTACCCAGAGCAAAGATAGATAAACCCAGCAGCAAAATCGGTTTGCGACCATAGTGGTCGGAGAGTGGCCCCCACAAAAGTTGTGCGACGGCAAATCCCGCTAAGAACAAACTAAGGCTGGCACTCACGGCAGAGGCGGGTGTCTGTAAATCGGACTGAATTGCGGCGAAGGCGGGCAGATACATATCTGTTGCCAGAAAGCCGAGCACGCTAAGACCCGCCAGCCAGACTAAAAACCCTTTCCCAGGTTGCATCATCATTTCTCTTTTTTAAGCAGTAGAACAATGCCGCTGAGTGTAGTGAGTGAAATTCTTGCTGTGAAACGCTAATATTTGTTTACTGATTTCAAATTTTTTGCAGGCAGAATATGTGGTCGGAATATTCACTTGAGGTGGTTGATGCGGTGGCGCGCAACGGTAGCTTTAGTTCCGCAGCTCAGGAGTTGCACCGCGTACCTTCGGCGGTAAGCTACACTGTGCGTCAACTGGAAGAATGGCTGGCTGTGCCTCTTTTTGAACGTCGTCATCGGGACGTGGAATTAACGCCTGCTGGCGCGTGGTTTTTAAAAGAAGGCCGGTCTGTTATCAAAAAAATGCAGATCACCCGTCAGCAATGTCAACAAATCGCCAATGGCTGGCGAGGACAACTGGCGATTGCGGTAGATAATATTGTGCGTCCAGAACGGACCCGACAGATGATTGTGGATTTCTACCGCCATTTCGATGATGTAGAACTTCTGGTCTTTCAGGAGGTGTTTAATGGCGTCTGGGACGCGCTTTCGTATGGTCGCGTGGAGTTAGCTATCGGAGCAACGCAGGCCATTCCGGTAGGGGGGCGCTATACGTTCCGGGATATGGGAATGCTGAGCTGGAGTTGCGTGGTGGCCAGTCATCATCCGTTGGCGGCAATGCCAGGACCGCTCAGTGACGATACGTTGCGCAACTGGCCATCGCTGGTACGCGAAGATACGTCCCGCACACTGCCGAAACGTATTACATGGCTGCTGGACAACCAAAAACGCGTCGTTGTGCCTGACTGGGAATCCTCGGCTACCTGCTTGTCAGCCGGACTCTGTGTCGGGATGGTGCCGACGCATTTTGCAAAACCGTGGATCGATGGCGGTAAATGGGTGGCGTTACAGCTGGAAAATCCGTTCCCGGATGCCGCTTGTTGCCTGACCTGGCAGCAGAATGATACGTCGCCTGCACTGAGCTGGTTACTGGACTACCTGGGGGATAGTGAGACGCTGAATAAAGAGTGGCTGCGGGAGCCGGATGAGGCTCCCACACAACAGTCTTAACGACGATAATCGCGGAATGGACCGTCGGCAACGGAACGACGCTCTATCAGGCGTGGGTGCACCTCGATAGACTGCGACTCTTCACGTTTATTCACGATTCGGTCTAACAGCATGTTGAAGGCCGTTTCACCCAGTGAATCTTTTGGCTGATGGATGGTTGTCAGCGCAGGGGTGAAGTAACGGGCGTTGCGCACGTTATCGTAACCGATAACTGAGATATCCTGCGGTACGCGCAGCCCCATCTCGTCTGCAGCACACAGCGCACCCATCGCCATAATATCGCCACCACAGAATACGGCGGTTGGGCGATGCGACTGGGAGATGATTTGCTGCATAGCGCGGTAGCCGGATTCAGGTTCGAAATCACCCTGCACAATCCAGTTTTCGGGGACTTTAATCAGCGCTTCTTCCATCGCTTTCATGAAGCCAGCCAGGCGGCCTGCGCCGGTATTACGCTCCATAGGTCCCGGGATCACGCCGATCTCACGATGACCGCGTTCAATCAGATACCGGCCCGCCATGTAACCGCCTTCGAAGGCGTTATCAATGACGGTATCGGTAAAGTCGGCTTTGGCCTCGCCCCAGTCCATGACCACCATCGGGATATGGCGATACTCTTCGAGCATGGAAAGCAGTGATTCCGGATACTCTGAACACATTACCAACAGGCCATCAACGCGCTTTTGCGCCATCATCGACAGATAAGCCTGCTGTTTTTCGAGACTGTTCCAGGCGTTGCCCAGAATCAGCGTGTAGCCTTTCTGGAAACAATTTTTTTCAACTGCCTCAATAATTTCAGCGAAATAGGCCGCTTCGCTGCTGGTTGCCAACAAACCGATCGATTTGGTGTGATTCACCTTCAGGCTACGCGCTACTGCGCTCGGAGAATAGTGCAGTTCTTTAATCGCTGCCCAGACAGCGTTGCGCGTTTCTTCCGCGACAAAGCGCGTTTTGTTAATTACGTGTGATACGGTTGTAGTGGAAACGTTTGCTCGCTTCGCTACATCTTTAATAGTTGCCATTACATCTCACTCCAGACCATATCCTAAGCTCCTGAGAATACTCCAGGTAAACGTTTGCCTTCACACACCCTCAACGCAACGTCAGGGTTGCGGCACGCCGGGAAAACGACACGGAACGTCAGGAAGGGGTCAATGGCCGGTACGCTAATCAAGTAAGCGTGGAATTTTGTCTGATCTTAACGAAAAGGGGAAGAGTTAAAAGCAGTTATCAATATAAATCGTGAGAGATTTTTGCTTTCAAGTGTGTAAAAATGCGCAATATCACTTTTTGTGTGGGAATAAAAAGGAGAAAACTTGATGAGCACCGATCTGAAATTTTCGTTAGTGACGACCATAATTGTTCTGGGCCTGATTGTCGCGGGTGGCCTGACTGCAGCACTGCACTGATTTCCCCCGAGGGAGTTCGCTCTCCCTCATCCTTTCTGCTTACCTTTTTCGTCCTATTTTTTGCAAATAAGCAAAAGTCTTTTGCAGTTTTGTTAACTTTATTAATTTTGCGATCAATGTCATGCTTTTGACTCTTATGATGTGTCGTGCCAAGGCTCGACGTTACGGAGTCGATAGATGAAAATAAATTATCCTTTACTGGCGCTGGCGATCGGAGCGTTTGGCATTGGCACCACCGAATTTTCTCCCATGGGATTGTTACCCGTCATTGCCAAAGGCGTGGATGTTTCAATTCCGGCAGCAGGGATGTTAATCAGCGCGTATGCGGTAGGCGTGATGGTTGGCGCACCGCTGATGACATTACTTCTGTCCCATCGTGCGCGTCGCAATGCGCTTATCTTCCTGATGGCCATTTTTACGTTGGGTAATGTGCTTTCGGCGATATCTCCGGATTACACGACGCTGATGCTGTCGCGCATTTTGACCAGTCTTAACCACGGGGCATTTTTTGGCCTCGGTTCGGTTGTGGCGGCAAGCGTTGTCCCCAAACATAAACAGGCCAGCGCCGTTGCGACGATGTTTATGGGGTTAACTATCGCGAATATTGGCGGTGTTCCCGCGGCAACCTGGCTTGGGGAAACCATCGGCTGGCGAATGTCCTTTATGGCGACGGCGGGACTGGGTGTTATCGCGATGGTCAGCCTGTTCTTCTCGTTACCGCAAGGCGGGGCTGGTGAGCGCCCTGATGTGCGCAAAGAACTGGCGGTGTTAATGCGTCCACAAGTGGTGTCAGCTTTACTGACGACCGTTCTGGGGGCCGGTGCGATGTTTACGCTTTATACCTACATCTCACCCGTGCTGCATAGCATTACTCATGCTACGCCGGCGTTTGTCACCGGTATGCTGGTGCTGATTGGCGTTGGGTTCTCTATCGGTAACTATCTGGGCGGTAAACTGGCTGACCGTTCGGTTAACGGTACACTGAAAGGCTTTTTACTGTTGCTGATGATGATTATGCTGGCGATACCTTTCCTTGCTCGTAATGAGCTGGGTGCGGCCGTGAGTATGGTGGTGTGGGGCGCAGCAACGTTTGCGGTGGTTCCGCCGCTGCAGATGCGTGTGATGCGCGTTGCCAGCGAGGCACCTGGATTGTCATCGTCAGTTAATATTGGCGCGTTTAATCTGGGGAATGCCCTGGGAGCGGCGGCTGGTGGGGCGGTAATTTCCGGAGGGTTGGGCTACAGTTTCGTACCGGTAATGGGGGCGATGGTGGCAGGGCTTGCGCTACTGCTGGTCTTTGTCTCGGCAAGGAAACAAGCGGAAGAAGTCTGCAACGCAACGAATTAAAAACAAAAACGCAGAAGGGAATCCCTTCTGCGCTGTCATTTTATGCTGCGAAGTTTTTCGCAACAAATTCCCAGTTCACCAGTGCCCAGAAGTGTTCCAGGTAGCCAGGACGGGCATTACGATAATCGATGTAGTAAGCATGTTCCCACACGTCAACGGTCATCAGCGGCGTCGCGTCAGTCGTCAGCGGTGTACCTGCGTTGGAGGTGGACACGATAGCCAGTTTGCCATCCGTTCCTTTTACCAGCCAGGTCCAGCCAGAACCGAAATTCTTGATAGCGGCATCGGTGAATTGAGCTTTGAAGTCTGCAAAGCTGCCAAAGGAGGCGGTAATCGCTTCGGCCAGTTTACCGGTCGGCTCGCCACCTGCGTTTGGTGCCAGGCAGTTCCAGTAGAACGTGTGGTTCCATACCTGTGCAGCGTTATTGAATACACCACCTTCAGAGCTACGTACGATCTCTTCCAGTGATTTACCTTCAAACGCGGTGCCTTTAATCAGGTTATTCAGATTAGTCACATAGGTTTGATGGTGTTTGCCATAGTGGTATTCCAGCGTTTCGGCAGAAATGTGCGGTGCCAGAGCATCTTTGGCATACGGTAATGCAGGTAATTCGAACGACATTGCTTCTCTCCTTATTATTTATATTGAGTACACACAATAGCCTCATTGTGAGTAAGGATAGGGTAGCAAATTGAAAGGTTATGCAAAAGAAGAACTTACCCTACAGCATATTCTGTAGGGTAAGTTTTTAGCGAATTGTTTTCGGCGTCATCACACGGCGAGCGCCCACGTAGTGGCGTTGCCAGTAATCTTCGCTCAGAGAGGTTATTTGAATTTCCTGACCGCTGCGTGGAGACTGGATAAATTTACCATTGCCGACATAGACGCCAACGTGGTCGGCGGTACCGCGACCTTGCGTGCGGAAGAAGACCAGATCACCGTTTTTCAGTTCACCACGTTCAATCGGCGCAGCGTCGCGCAGGTGATACATTTCATTAGCGGTACGCGGAATGCGGAATTTCACCAGATCTTTGTATGCGTAATAAACCAGCCCGCTGCAATCAAAACCGGTTCTGGGTGAGGTGCCCCCCCAACGGTAAGGTTTGCCGATTTGGTTCATCAGGGTAGACATGGCGGTTTTGGTCGCTTTCTGTACTTTCACTTTATGTACATCAGCAACGGCTGTTGGCGCAGTCGTCTTCACTTTTACACAACGTGGCTTATGACCTTTGCGCGGGGTACATTTTTCAGTCCAGATGACGGCGGGAGGGTGCATTGCCGCTGTTTTACTGCGACGGTTTGCTGTTTTCGTCGATTTTGCCGGAGTCGCTGTGCGTTTTTTTGAGGAGGAAGCTGTTTTCGTACTGGTTTTACTGGTGTTTTTTGTCGCCGTTTTCTTGTTGGTTTTTGTTGCTTTTTGGCTGGCTGTTGCGCTTTTCTTTTTATCTACCGTCTTGACGGTGTGGGAAGCGGTAGGTGTCGCCCTGGCCTGCTTGGAAGCATGAGCCATAGGCGTAAAAGGCAGTGTGGTAAAAAGTAAAGCACAGAGCGTGATCGAGATTCGGTTTATCCGCGCCACTGAGCAGTCCTCTGGTAAGGCAGGTCTATCGTGCCTGCGTGTGATTTTCAAAACTTGACGATTCTAATCTATAGAAAGAGGGAAAGTTAATAGCTTTTTTCGTTTAAAACTGCGTTTCGTAACCGACCGCAAAAAAAAACAGCAATTCAGGGCGTAATTGGTGAACAGATAATCAAATCCACAGGCTTCATGCGGATAAATGAGATTGTGAATGCAACTTTTAACGACAGGCGATAAAATAATATCGCGTAATGAAAATGTTATTTTCCGTTACCTGCCTGACCCGCTACAATGCAGACTACTGCCGTAAAAGAAGTTTAAGGAAGCAAGATAATGAGCACCACTATCGAAAAAATCCAGCGCCAGATCGCTGAAAACCCGATTCTCCTGTACATGAAAGGTTCCCCAAAACTGCCAAGCTGCGGTTTCTCTGCTCAGGCAGTGCAGGCGTTGTCCGCCTGTGGTGAACGTTTTGCTTATGTTGATATTCTGCAGAACCCGGATATTCGCGCCGAGCTGCCGAAATATGCCAACTGGCCGACTTTCCCACAGCTGTGGGTTGATGGTGAACTGGTAGGCGGCTGTGACATTTTAATTGAAATGTACCAGCGCGGTGAGTTGCAGCAGTTGATTAAAGAAACTGCGGCGAAATACAAAACCGAAGAGCCGGACGCTGAGTAATTTTAGCGGAAATAAAAAAGCGACCTGTGATGGTCGCTTTTTTTATGCCGCCGTTACGCCTCTTCGGGCACTGGCAGAGGCCAGCCGCCGAGGCGTTTCCAGCGGTTAACAATTTCGCAAAACAGTACGGCCGTCCGTTCGGTATCATACAGCGCCGAGTGCGCCTGATTCCCGTCAAATTCCATTCCTGCTGCCAGACAGGCTTTTGACAGTACTGTTTGCCCCAACGACAGGCCGCTTAATGCCGCCGTATCAAAGGTGACGAAGGGGTGAAACGGATTACGTTTCAGTGAGGCGCGCTCTGCTGCGGCCATCATAAAACTGTGGTCGAAAGTAGCGTTATGCGCCACCATGATCGCCCGATTGCAGCCGCTGTCTTTAATCCCTTTGCGCACCATTTTGAAGATGGCGTGCAGTGCGTCATATTCGCTGACCGCACCACGTAGCGGATTGTTAGGGTCAATACCGTTAAAGGCGAGGGCTTCCGGCTGTAAATTCGCCCCTTCAAACGGCTCTACGTGGAAATGTAACGTCATGTCCGGCATCAGCCAGCCTTGTTCATCCATTTTCAGTGTGATGGCGGCAATTTCAAGCAGCGCATCGGTTTTGGCGTTAAATCCTGCTGTTTCGACATCAATGACGACAGGATAAAAACCACGAAAACGGTCACACAGACCGGAAAGTTGAGCGTTATCGGACATCTGGGTCTCTTAATACGGGAAAATTGCAGCGCGTATTATGGCAAAATGATGAGTATAAAACTACGGGCACAGACGATCTGCGCCCGAGGGGAGGTTAGTCGCCCAGGCCGCGGCCGGCGTCTTTCTCTTCGATCAGCTCAATTTTGTAACCGTCCGGATCTTCAACGAACGCGATCACTGTTGTGCCGCCTTTTACCGGGCCCGCTTCACGCGTCACGTTACCGCCGTTTTGACGAATACGTTCACAGGCCTGTGCCGCGTTATCTACGCTCAGGGCGATATGACCGTAGGCTGTGCCCAGCTCATACTTATCGACACCCCAGTTATAAGTCAGTTCGATCACCGCTTCGCTGGTTTCCGGGCCGTAGCCGACAAAGGCCAGAGAGTACTTGTATTCAGGGTTTTCGCTGGTACGCAGCAGCTTCATGCCCAGCACGTTGGTGTAAAACTCGATGGAACGCTGCAGGTCACCCACGCGCAGCATGGTATGAAGTAAACGCATCTTTTTCCCCTTCGAAAATGGCTAATACATTCAAAATGTTGTTTTAGTATAGCGGCGTTATAACGCCGCTATCAATGGCAGAACTGAGTTTGTGAGGTTACAGGGTAGGATAATCGGTATAGCCTTCAGCACCGCCGCCGTAGAAACTTTCCGCACGCTGTGGATTGAGCTCGGCTTTACGCTGTAGACGGGCAACCAGATCCGGGTTAGCAATGTAAGCACGACCAAAGGCAACAGCATCGATCAGACCTTTCTCGATCAATGATTCGGCTTTCTCTGGCGTATAGGCGCCCGCGCCAATAATCGGACCGTGGAAACGCGCGCGAACTTTCTCGCGAAACGCGTCTGAATACGGTTCTCCGCCAGCCCAGTCTGGCTCGGACATATGCAGATAAGCAATGCCGCGCTTGCCCAATTGTTCGATCAGGTACAGAGCATCAGCCTCTTCATTCGGGCCGTTGTCGACGTTCTGGAACGAGCCGATAGGGGAAACACGGATACCAATGCGATCGGCACCCCATTCTTTAATACCTGCATCGACGACTTCCAGTACCAGACGAGCGCGGTTTTCAACGCTACCGCCGTATTGATCGGTACGCTGGTTTGAGGTTGGAGACAAGAACTGGTGCAGTAAGTAACCGTGAGCAGAGTGCAGCTCAACCAGGTCAAAACCGGCTTCACGCGCATTGGCAATCGCCTGGCGGAAATCATTCACGATGCCTGGGATTTCTTCGGTTTCCAGCGCACGTGGCATTGAGGTATCGGCACGTGTGGCCAGTCCATTTTCATCGCGCAGAGAAGTTCGGGTCCCGGCACTGATGGCGGACGGCGCAACCGGAGCCTGACCGTTTGGCTGCAGGCTGGAGTGGGAGATACGCCCGGTATGCCACAGCTGAACGGCAATATGGCCCTGCTCAGCGTGTACAGCCGCCGTAATCTTTTTCCACGCAGCAATTTGTGCATCACTGTGCAAACCTGGCGCTCCGGCATAACCTTTCGCTTGCGCTGAAATCTGTGTAGCTTCGCTAATGATCAGCCCTGCACTGGCACGTTGGCGATAGTACTCGGCCATCAGCGGAGTAGGGATGTCGCCCGGCTCAATGCTGCGCAGACGCGTCAGTGGCGCCATGAATACGCGGTTCGCTGCCGTAATGGCGCCCACTTTCAGTGGGGAAAACAGTTTTTCAGATGACATGTGGCACTCCTGAATAGACCGGTCGTCTAGTAATAAGGGAAATAAAAACGCCTGTTAAACGGCAGGCGTTGTAATGATGGTTTTAACGTGAGCCAGCGCGTTTTCCAGCGGTGTGGCACTACGTGATATTTTGGCCTGCAGGTTGGCGCCCAGCCACAGCGCATACAGCACCTGTGCCTGCTGTAACGGCTCGCCAACAAAGGACAGACAGTGATTGCCCCGACCTTTCTCCAGCGCCTGCGCTAACAGTGCAATAATGTGCCGCGCGCCTTTATCCATCGCCGTGCGCATATCCTCTGATAGATCGCACACTTCGGCAGACAGCTTAACGGTTAAACAGCCGCTGATAATCCCGTGCTGGCTAAACTGGTTCAGGGTTTCCTGATAGTAGGCCAGGATGCGGTCGCGGTAATTCCCCGCCCCTGTGTCAAAATGCGTAGCCAGTCGCTGATGATAGGCCGCATAGTGGCGTTCCAGCATCGCGACGCCGAACGCTTCTTTAGAGCGAAAATAGTGATAAAACGAACCTTTAGGAACTTCAGCGGTTTTCAGTAGTTCGCTTAAGCCCATGCCGGTGAAGCCGCGCTGCATACACAGCAGTTCGCCAGTCGCCAGCAGATGTTCGCGTGTATCGTGTTCAGTGACTTTGTTCATGGGAAGAAGTGTAATAGACCAGTCGGTCTAATGCAATAGCCCTTGCGAGAAATTCAGTTAACGTCTTCAATAAGTATATCAATCTTACTACAGGAGGGGATGTGGCCGAACAGCTGGAGTTTTTCCCCGTCCAGAGCCCATGCCGTGGAATATGTCAGTCCGACGAACGCGGCTTTTGCCGTGGCTGTTTTCGCAGTCGGGATGAGCGTTTCAACTGGCAAAAGATGAGCGATGCCGAGAAGCAGGAAGTGCTGCGGCTTTGTCGCCAGCGCCTGGTGCGTAAATTACGCGCAAACAAATCCAACCCGCCGGAAGAACCGCAACAACCTTCACTCTTTTAACAGCGTAATTGCGTATACTCGATGCACATTCACTTATAAGGAAGCTGCTATGGTTCAGCGTATTACTATTGCGCCGCAAGGCCCGGAATTTTCGCGCTTTGTGATGGGGTACTGGCGTCTGATGGACTGGAATATGTCCGCGCGTCAGCTAGTCAGCTTTATTGAGGAGCATCTCGATCTCGGTGTCACGACAGTCGATCATGCGGATATTTATGGCGGATACCAGTGTGAGGCGGCGTTTGGCGAGGCGATGAAACTGGCGCCGCACCTGCGTGAAAAAATGCAGATTGTTACCAAATGCGGTATTGCTACGACGGCGAAAGAGGAAAACGCGCTGGGTCATTACATCACTGACAGCGCCCATATTATTGCCAGTGCCGAACAGTCTCTGAAGCTGCTGGCAACCGATCGTCTTGATCTGCTGTTGATCCACCGCCCCGATCCGTTAATGGATGCAGACGATGTGGCGGAAGCTTTCAAGACATTACATCATAGCGGTAAGGTGCGCCATTTTGGTGTCTCTAACTTCACGCCATCACAGTTTTCACTGCTGCAATCGCGATTACCCTTTACCCTGGCAACCAATCAGGTCGAAATTTCACCTGTGCATCAACCTCTCCTGTTGGATGGGACGTTAGATCAGCTGCAACAACTGCGTATCCGCCCAATGGCCTGGTCTTGCCTGGGCGGTGGGCGTCTTTTCAATGATGACGCCTTCCAGCCGCTGCGTAATGAACTGACCGTGATAGCAGAAGAACTGAATGCGCAGTCCATAGAACAGGTAGTGTATGCGTGGATCCTGCGTCTGCCGTCGCAGCCACTGCCGATAATTGGCTCGGGGAAAATCGAACGTGTGCGTGCTGCAATTGAATCAGAGTCATTGAACATGTCTCGCCAGCAGTGGTTCCGTATTCGTAAAGCGGCGCTCGGTTACGACGTGCCTTAATCACGTATTCAGCGTTCTGTCGTTCAAATTTATGTCACTGGATTACACTTATCAGTCAGACACCTGGATGACGGAGGTTGTATGAAACGTTTGAGTTTAGCCATCATCACGTTATTGGCCTGTGCAGGTGCACAGGCTGCCAGTGAGAAAGTGGTGATGAATCTGGTGACGTCGCAGGGCGTTGGCCAGGAAATTGGTACTGTCACCATTGCCGAATCCGCAAAAGGGCTGGAGTTTACGCCTGATCTTAAAGCACTGCCGCCAGGTGAACATGGTTTTCATGTGCATGCTAACGGCAGTTGCCAACCCGCTATCAAAGAGGGTAAAGCCTCGGCAGCAGAATCGGCTGGCGGTCATTATGATCCGCATAAAACTGGCAAGCATGAAGGTCCGGAAGGCGCAGGCCACATGGGCGACCTGCCATTGCTGGTGGTAAATAACGAAGGGAATGCGACAACGCCGGTTGTTGCACCGCGGCTCAAAACGCTCGACGAGGTAAAAGGTAAGGCGCTGATGATCCATGTGGGCGGCGATAATATGTCCGATCAACCGAAACCGCTTGGCGGTGGCGGAGCGCGCTACGCCTGCGGGGTTATCAAGTAATCAACGGCTTAGCGTACCCGGCGGCGGCGCTTGTTCGAGCTGTGAAAGCGAGCAGTGTAGCCGCCAGACAAGCGCAGACAGTTCTTGTGCGGCAGGTTGATGATGGTGGGCGAGCGTATCGCAAATGCGCTGTAGCTCATTTAGCGTCGCATTCAGCGGTCGTTGCTGAACGCCACGTTCACTCATCACGTCGCGGAGCAGCGAGATACACACGTCTCTGACGCGAGCGAGCGGATCTGAACGCGCCTCCCAGGTGCGCAGTTGCCATACCACGTGTGAGCAGTTCAACAAAACCACCCCCCAACGCAATAGCCAGCGTCGTGCCAGCGCGTCCTGACTATTGCTAAGCTGGCTGACATGATGATAGGTCAGTGACTCAAACTCATTTTCACTGAGTGACGGATGGCGGCTAAGTTGATCGACAAAGTTACGCCGTAACGCGCGAATATGACGGCGGCCTTTTCTCGCATCAGAACCTGGCCGCAGAATGGCAAAAGCCAGCCACGACAGCGCGACGCCCGTGATCTTCGCCGTATTGTCATTCAAAAAACCTGCAAAATCATAGACGGGAGGATTGGTCACCGCGATGAACGATCCCATAAAAACGATCAGCTGTCCCCAAAGCCCCGCCAGTTTCGGCATCTGTAATTTTAACAACTGCATGGTGGCAAGCAGCGGGAAGAGAAACAGAATGAACTGCCAGAGATCGGTAATTTGTACCATCAGACCGAATTTCACCACAAAACTGAACAGCGATAGCAGGATCAACGTGCGCATCAGCAAAGAGAGTGATTTGAAGGGGGCCGCTACGGCGGAATACAACACGCAGCTGATGGCGGCAAGCGTCAGGGCCCCGGAGCCTGACTCCCATTGTGCGCCAATGCTCCACGCGCCGATCGCCATCAGCGTAATGAAGGTACGCAATCCGCTCCAGAGAGCCTCCGCGTTATCGGTATGACGGGCAAGACCCGGCGTACGCTCAACATTGATAGTATCGACCGTGGCACCCTTTTCCAGTAAGCGCAGATAATGGCTGCTTTTCAGATAGATACGGCAAAAATAGCGCAGACGCTGCCAGAAGGCGACGTGCCGATAGTCATGCTGATCGACGGGGCACAGCGGGGCGATAATCCGCGCGACGGCGTAGCTGTCGGTGTCGGGTTTTACCAATGCGCTCAGCAACTGCTCGATGACATCCCGGGTATTTGCCGGGGGATTGGGCCAGTTCAGTAGCATCCGCCGCAGACTGGAAATTACGCTGGTCAACCGCAACTGTTGGTGTAACAACGCATTGAGCAAGGTATTTTGACGGCGAAAACGGTAGTGGCTCCAGAACGCCTGAATACGTAGCAGATTCATTGTCAGGATTTGGCCGATCACCCCTTCATGGGCGGTGCGGATAGCATCTGTAGTTTCTGGCTGCCAGAGTAAACTGGCATGCTCCAGCAAACGTGCATGCATATTTTTCAATGCGGTCAGCAGCGTGGTGCCATCGGATGTACTGGGCAGGATCATCATCATCAAGCCACCACAGAGGATCCCGACGATGACTTCGCACACACGTGCCTGGGCGATATCCCACAGTTGCGTAACCTCTGTAATATGCACCATTGGAAACGCAATAATCGCCGCGGTATAGCCTGCCAGTTGAAAAGCGTAGGCCACGTTGTTGGTGAAATGCGCGCACGCCCAGGTACAAAAACCGATCCAGACTGACATGCTCAACAGAAACAGCCAGGGTTCATTGAGGGTATGGCCGGCTATAATCAATGCGGCCGTTGCACCAAGTAAACTGCCCGCGATACGCCCCAGGCTTTTGCTTATCACGCCACCAACGGTTGGAAAACTGACTACCGCTGCTGATGTCATCGCCCAGTAGGGTTCGTCCAGATTGAGGTAATAGGCGAAGGTTAGCGCCAGACACATCGCAATGGTATTACGCAGCGCGTAACGCCACTGTCCGCTCGTGGCTTTAAACCACGGCAAACTGGCTGGTGTCAGGTGGGGCAGTTTCATTTTTGCTGACCGATGGACACGCTACAGGTTGTCCCCGAAACCAGCGTAACATCGTGCGGAAGGGTATCAAATTCGATACGAACGGGAACCCGCTGCGCCAGACGAACCCACGGAACGTTTGGTTTAATGTCAGGAACCAGACCGGAATTACTTTCCACACTCTGATCATAAATAGCGCGACCAATGCTGGAAACGTGACCCTGTAACTTGATGTTGCCGCTGTAGAGTGTGATTAGTGCAGGTGCCCCGTCTTGAATGTGGCGTAGCTTGGTTTCTTCGAAATACCCCATGACATAAAAAGAGTGACTGTCGACCAGAGCAAACAGCGGTTTACCCGTTGAGGCGTAGTCTCCGGTACGGGTTGATAGATTGGTGACCCAGCCTGTGACAGGGGCTTTGACTACCGTTTGTGCCAGTTGCCACTGGGCATAGCGCAAGCTGGCCTGGGCTGTGGCAAAGGTCGCCTGCATGGCTTTTACATTGAGTAGTGCGCTGTCCAAATCTTCTGCTGAGATGAAATTTTGCGACAAATTGCGGCGACGTTTGGCTTCATTATCGGCTTTGGTCAGATCGGACTGTGCTTTAGCCAACTGAGCCTGTGCGTTCAGCTCAGCAATTTGGAAAGGGGTCTTGTCGATAACAAAAAGAACATCGCCTTTGTTAACCAGTTGATTATCTTTAATGTTGAGTTCACTAATGCTGCCAGAGATTTGCGGTGTGATGCTGACCTGTTCAGCGCGGACTTTTCCGTCACGCGTCCACGGCGATTGCATATAGTAATTCCACATCCACCACCCGGCGAGGACGGCAATGACAGCGACTATAATAGTGGAGAAGTATTTAACGGTTTTAAGCGACATAATCACCACGCAATCAACATGACAAAGGCCAGACACACGCAAAGCGTAAAGAGGGACAGATCCATTAACAGGGGATGCCAGATTTCGCCAGAATAGATCCAGTCGCGTAGCAGGCGATGAACAACCAGCCAGAGGATAAATCCTGCAACAAACGCCTTGAATATAGGGGGGAAGTAGACAGATGCTCCGATCATTAAATCTTGTAGGGGCAATCCTGTTGCATTAAACATAAACTTCACGGGCAAAATCCTTGGCGAAAAGAGCGTTGCTATAGGTTTAGCAAAAAAAGGGACAATGTGTCTCTGTAACGCATAATGTCTGAAAAAATGTCATCCGGTAAGCAAATTTGGCAATACATTTGTTTTGGGAATACAAATGCTGCACACTATTCTAAAATCAGCACAATAACTTAGCAAGCTAATTATAAGGAGATGAAATTGGAATCGCCATTAGGTTCTGATCTGGCACGGTTGGTGCGCATTTGGCGTGCTCTGATTGACCATCGCCTGAAACCTCTGGAGTTGACGCAGACGCATTGGGTTACGCTGCACAACATTCATCAGTTGCCACCGGATCAATCACAGATTCAACTGGCTAAGGCGATTGGTATTGAGCAGCCTTCATTGGTGCGTACGCTCGACCAGTTAGAAGAAAAGGGACTCATTTCACGACAGACTTGCGCCAGCGATCGTCGGGCAAAGAGAATCAAATTAACGGAGAAGGCCGAACCGCTGATTGCTGATATGGAAGCGGTTATCAACAAAACGCGCGGCGAAATTTTGGAAGGGATTTCAACTGAGGAGATTGATCTGCTGATAAAACTGGTCGCCAGACTGGAACACAATATCATTGAACTGCAGTCGCAGGGATAAAGCGATCAAAACGACGTGTGGCCAGAGGCTGACCACACGTGAATTCTATTAACGTGGAGACACGGTAACCTGGCTACCATTGTTAGCCATAACAACGCGCTGACCCGCAGAGAACTTGGTCGCACCCTGCTTCTGAACCACCATGATGGTATTACCGTCATCCTTACGAATTTCCAGTTCTACGCCCTGGGTTTTATTCATCGCGCCTTGTACGCCCTGGCCTGCTACGCCACCAGCAACCGCACCTGCAGCTGTCGCTAATGAACGACCGGTACCGCCGCCTACGGTGTTACCGAGGAACCCACCCAGCACAGCACCACCAATAGCGCCAATCACGTTTGCGTCGTCACCACCCTGGATTTGCACCGGACGAACATGAACAATCGTACCGTAGGTAACGTTCTGAACTTGTTTCGCTTCGGATGCGGTATACACGTCACCTGAAAGGCTATCATTGTTAACGCAGCCCGCTAAAGATACGCCCATTAATGAAACAATCAGCACACGTTTAATCATTTACAAATCTCCTTTGTCACCACGAAACGCTAATAAAGCACTCCTCATGGCTAAATTATATGGCATTTGTGAGTCTAAGGTCACATGTTCTACTGGAACAATATGAAAATCTTAACCGAAATCGGGTTAACCGAGTATAAACGAATCATTCATCACGGTGATGGAATTTAGCGGTTACTGGAAAGATTAACCTGCAAAAATCATCAAGGAAGCATGGAATTAGTCGACACTTTATGGTGGAGTGTCAAGGCTAATTTGCTAAAAAGGATGACGTATGAAATCGGGCCGTTTTATCGGAGTGATGTCTGGAACCAGTCTTGATGGTGTGGATGTTGTGCTGGCGGCGATAGATGAAACGATGGTTGCGCAGCAGGCAAGTCTGACATGGCCCATCCCCGTTCATGTAAAACAGGCCATTCTGGATATTTGTCAGGGGCAGCAACTGACGCTTTCCCAATACGGTCAACTGGACACGCAGTTGGGGCGTTTGTTCGCTGATGCGGTGAACGCGTTGCTGCAGCAGGAAAAATTAAAACCGCAGGATATTGTCGCGATCGGCTGTCATGGGCAAACCGTGTGGCATGAACCGACAGGAGTTGCGCCACATACGCTACAAATTGGTGATAACAACCAGATTGTAGCGCGTACCGGGGTAACGGTGGTCGGCGATTTTCGTCGGCGCGATATCGCGTTGGGTGGACAGGGGGCACCGCTGGTTCCTGCTTTTCACCAGGCGTTGCTGGCGCATCCAACGGAACGCCGGATGGTGTTAAATATTGGTGGTATTGCCAATCTGTCTCTGCTCATTCCAAAACAACCGGTTCGGGGGTACGACACCGGTCCGGGCAATATGCTGATGGATGCGTGGATTTGGCGGCAATGTGGCCAACCTTATGATAAAGATGCGCAGTGGGCCTGCTCGGGTACAGTGATTCTGCCGCTGTTGCAAACGATGCTTAACGATCCGTATTTTTCTGCACCAGCGCCAAAGAGTACGGGGCGCGAATATTTCAATTATGGCTGGATTGAACGCCATCTGGCGCAGTTTCCGGGAATTAGCCCACGAGACGTACAGGCGACGTTGGCTGAACTGACGGCCGTGACGATTTCCGAGCAGGTCCAGTTGAGCGGTGGGTGTGAACGGTTGATGGTATGTGGCGGCGGTAGTCGCAATCCACTTCTTATGATGCGTCTGGCGGCGCTGCTGCCGGGTACGGAAGTGACCTCCACCGATGAAGCCGGGATCAGTGGTGATGATATGGAAGCGTTAGCCTTTGCCTGGCTGGCGTGGCGTACACTCGCGGGACTGCCGGGCAACCTGCCTTCTGTGACTGGCGCGTCTGAGCCCAGCGTTTTAGGGGCTATTTTCCCCGCCAATCCACGAACTCAGAGTTAACTGAAATTATTTCAGGCGCTATACCGATAAACTAGGGATGTTAGGGAGGGTGTTTTTGCCCTCCGGGACCAGGAAAGTCTTCAGGATATGGCTATGAAAAAACTGTTATTAGTGTGTCTGCCCGTATTGCTTACCGGTTGTAGTGTGTACAACCAATTTGTCGAGCGTATGCAAACGGATACGCTCGAATATCGCTGTGATGAAAAACCGCTTACCGTAAAATTGAATAATACCCGACAGGTGGCGAGCTTTGTTTATGATAATCAACTATTGAATCTCAAACAGGGCGTGTCGGCATCGGGTGCACGCTACACAGATGGTATCTACGTCTTCTGGTCTAAAGGAGACAGCGCGACGGTCTATAAACGAGACAGAATTGTGCTGAATAACTGTCAGTTACAGAACCCGAAGCGTTGAGATTTTCACCTGGGCGGCGCACAATAGCGTCACCCACTGACAATCCGTAGCCCAACATCATGTCTGATAACGACGAATTGCAGCAAATCGCGCATCTGCGCCGTGAATACACGAAAGGCGGTCTTCGCCGCCGCGATCTTCCCGCCGAACCCCTCGCGCTGTTTGAGCGCTGGCTGGGGCAAGCCTGTGATGCCAAACTGGCAGACCCTACCGCTATGGTCGTCGCAACAGTCGATGAAAACGGTCAGCCGTACCAGCGAATCGTGTTGCTCAAACATTATGATGACAAAGGGCTGGTGTTTTATACCAACATGGGCAGCCGTAAGGCGCACCAGATCGAGAACAATCCGCGCATCAGCCTGTTATTCCCCTGGCATACGCTGGAACGGCAGGTGATGGTCATCGGCAAGGCCGAACGCTTGTCCACGCTTGAGGTGGTAAAATATTTCCACAGTCGCCCGCGCGATAGCCAGATTGGCGCCTGGGTTTCTAAGCAGTCCAGTCGGATCTCCGCACGCGGAATTCTGGAAAGTAAATTTCTTGAGCTGAAGCAGAAGTTTCAGCAAGGGGAAGTTCCGTTGCCGAGTTTCTGGGGCGGCTTTCGCGTAAGCATTGAACAAATGGAGTTCTGGCAGGGTGGCGAAAACCGTTTGCACGACCGTTTTTTATACCAACGTGAAGATGACGCGTGGAAAATTGACCGTCTGGCCCCCTAAAGATGCAAAATTCTTGTTTTAAGCGCTGGTGCTGATGAATCCGGCGCTTTATTCTATGTCTCTTTCGCATCAGGCGAAAAGTCGTGTACCGGCAAAGGTGCAGTCGTTTTATACATGGAGATTTTGATGGCAAGCAGTAACTTGATTAAACAATTGCAAGAGCGGGGGCTGGTGGCCCAGGTGACGGACGAGGAAGCGTTAGCAGAGCGACTGGCGCAAGGCCCGATCGCGCTCTATTGCGGCTTCGATCCTACCGCTGACAGCTTGCATTTGGGGCATCTGGTTCCATTGTTATGCCTGAAACGCTTCCAGCAGGCAGGCCATAAGCCTGTTGCGTTGGTAGGCGGTGCAACGGGTCTGATTGGCGATCCGAGCTTTAAAGCCGCCGAGCGTAAACTGAATACTGAAGATACCGTGCAGGAGTGGGTGGATAAAATCCGCAAACAGGTGGCACCGTTCCTCGATTTCGACTGTGGCGACAACTCGGCGATTGCTGCGAACAACTACGACTGGTTTGGCGGTATGAATGTACTGACTTTCCTGCGTGATATCGGCAAACATTTCTCCGTAAACCAGATGATCAACAAAGAAGCGGTGAAGCAGCGTCTGAACCGTGACGATCAGGGGATCTCCTTTACCGAGTTTTCTTATAACCTGCTGCAAGGTTATGATTTTGCCTGCCTGAATAAACTGCATGGCGTGGCATTGCAAATTGGCGGTTCTGACCAGTGGGGTAACATTACCTCTGGTATCGATCTGACCCGCCGTCTGCATCAGAATCAGGTATTTGGCCTGACGGTTCCGCTGATCACTAAAGCTGACGGTACCAAATTCGGTAAAACGGAAGGTGGCGCAGTTTGGCTGGATCCGAAGAAAACCAGCCCATACAAGTTCTACCAGTTCTGGATCAACACGGCTGATGCGGACGTATATCGCTTCCTGAAATTCTTCACCTTTATGGACATTGAAGAGATCAATGCGCTGGAAGAAGAAGATAAGAACAGCGGTAAAGCGCCGCGTGCCCAGTATGTTCTGGCTGAGCAGGTAACGCGTCTGGTTCACGGCGAAGAAGGTTTAGTGGCGGCGAAACGCATTACCGAAAGCCTGTTCAATGGCAACCTGAGCGACCTGAGCGAAGCGGACTTCGAACAGCTGGCGCAGGATGGTGTACCGATGATCGAAATGGACAAGGGTGCTGACCTGATGCAGGCACTGGTGGATTCTGAACTGCAGCCTTCTCGCGGTCAGGCGCGTAAGACCATTGCGTCGAATGCGGTCACCATTAATGGTGAGAAACAATCTGACCCGGAATATTTCTTCCAGGACAGTGATATTTTGTTCGACCGCTACACCTTACTGCGCCGTGGCAAAAAGAACTACTGTCTGATTTGCTGGAAATAAGTAAAAGTCAGCAGGGGCGTGGGAAACTACGCCCCTTTATTTTTTTAGGGTTGTGGTAAGTAAAATGAAGAATGTCCTCGCCATCCAGTCCCACGTTGTTTTTGGCCATGCCGGCAACAGTGCTGCCGAATTTCCGATGCGTCGTCTTGGCGCGAATGTCTGGCCGCTCAACACAGTTCAGTTTTCTAACCACACGCAGTACGGTAAATGGACCGGCTGTGTTATGCCGCCCAGTCACCTGACTGAAATTGTTCAGGGCATTGCTGATATCGATAAACTGCAGACCTGCGATGCGGTGCTGAGTGGTTATCTGGGATCCGCTGAGCAGGGTGAGCATATTCTGGGAATTGTGCGCAAAGTGAAAGCGGCAAATCCTCAGGCGAAATTCTTTTGCGATCCAGTGATGGGTCATCCTGAAAAAGGGTGCATCGTGGCGCCTGGCGTTGCGGAATTTCATGTTCGTCACGCACTTCCGGCCAGCGACATTATCGCGCCAAATCTGATTGAACTCGAAATTCTGTGCGAGCATGCGGTTAACAATGTTGATGAGGCGGTGATGGCTGCCCGTGAACTGATTGCTCAGGGGCCGGAAATTGTGCTGGTTAAGCATCTTGCCCGTGCAGGCATGAGCGCAGATCGCTTTGAGATGCTGTTGGTCACCGCTGATCAGGCGTGGCATATCAGTCGTCCGCTTGTTGATTTTGGCACACGCCAACCGGTTGGCGTTGGTGACGTCACCAGTGGCTTGCTGTTGGTTAAACTGTTGCAGGGAGCTTCATTGCAGCAGGCGCTGGAGCATGTGACTGCGGCGGTGTACGAAATTATGATCGCCACCAAAGAGATGCAGGAGTATGAGCTGCAGGTGGTTGCCGCACAGGATCGTATCGCCAGGCCTGAACACTACTTTAGCGCCACTCAGCTGTAATCAATATGCAATGGCGCTCACGCTTATCGGGCCTGGGGTTGACTGTAGGCCGGGTAAGCGCAAGCGCTACCCGGCAACAACAATTAATTTAATCCTTCCGCTTTAAGCGCTGCGGAAACTGCCGGACGCTCAGCCATGCGCGCCATATACGCTTCGATATGGCTTAATCCTGCCATATTCAACTTAACCGCATACGCCCAACGCAGCACGGTAAACAGATAGGCATCAGCAATGCTGAAGCGTGCGCCGCAAATCCACGGGTTGTCTTTCAGCGATTCGTTCACATACTGCATTTTTTTCTCAAGTAATGCACGTACGGTTGGTTTGTACTCCTCTGGCGTATCCGGGCGGAACAGTGGGGTAAAACCTTTATGTAGCTCTGTAGCGATATAGTTAAGCCATTCGATAGTTTTGTAGCGGGAGAGACTGCTGGTAGGGGCCAGGAGATGACGGTCTGGAACGGTGTCTGCCAGATATTGCATGATGGCGACGCCTTCGGTCAGTAGTGTACCGTCATCCAGCAACAGGGCGGGAACTTGTCCTTTCGGGTTTACCGCGAAAAAATCGTCGCCGTTTTCCAGACGTTTCTTCATCAGATCAACACCATCCAGCGTGAAATCTTTACCGCTCTCACGAAGTGTGATGTGGGAAGCAAGAGAACAAGCGCCCGGTTTGTAGAACAGTTTCATCGGTAACTCCTTTTGGCTGAGGTATACCGTATGGTAGTGCTACCTGGAGCAAAAAAAAAGCCGCTAACAACAGTTAGCGGCCTGAAATTAAGTTTCCCTGAGAATTACGCTGTTGCGGCCTTAGCGGCTTTCTCACTGACGTCATCGTCCTGAGTCATACGATTCAGTTTTGGCGCCGTCAGCAGCATCAGAACAGCGATAACCGCCGTTGCAACACCAATCTGCAGGAACACGCGACCGTAGACTTCGAGGGACATCAACGGATCGGTCACATTCTCCGGAACCGCCATCATGTTAGCCACGTAACCACCGATGATGTTGGCACCGGCAGTGGTCAGGAACCAGCTACCCATAATAAAGCCCATCAAACGTTGTGGAACCAACTGTGCCACCATCGCCAGACCCAGACCAGAAATCATCAGCTCACCGATACTTTGCAGACCGTAGCAGATGATCAGCCAGTTAACGGAAACGATGCCAGCATCGGTCGCGAATTTGGCACCCAGCGGCAGGATCAGGAATGCGCCTGAGCACAGCACCATACCAATTGCAAACTTGGTCGGCATCGGCAGAGTGTCGCCCATCTTGTTATAGATAGCAGCAAGAATTGGGCTACCGATGATGATCCAGAACGGGTTCAGTGCCTGATACTGTTCCGGTTCGAAAGCAATACCCAGAATAGAGTGTTCAACGTTACGAATCGCAAAGAAGTTCAGAGACGTCGGCATCTGGCTGTACAGCACGAAGAAGATAATGGCTTCCAGCATCAGAATGAAGGCGACGATCATTTTACGACGTGCAGCACCCTGCATAGAGAACGCTTCTTTCGCAAAGATAACCACGATACCCATGGCGATAACACCCAGAACCATACGGGCAATGCCCTGGTTGTGCAGCAGCCATGTTGCAATCGCGATAAGCACCACAACACCTGCAATGGTCAGCAGCAGGTTGCGGAAGTTGATGGGTTCAAAGTCAGGCTTGGAACCGTACTGTTTAACCCAGCGCTGGCAGAATGCGAAGTTAACAACGGTAATTAGCATACCCACGACGCTCAGTGCGAACGCGGTGCTCCAGCCGTAACGCGCAGCCAGCCACGGCGTTGCCAGCATCGAGAAGAATGAACCGATGTTGACGGACATATAGTACATGGTAAATGCACCATCAAGACGCGGGTCATCTTTGGCATAGCAGGTAGAGAGCAGAGATGATGGGTTTGCTTTAAACAGACCGTTACCGACCGCGATGGCCGCCATGCCCATATAAACGATACCCGCATCGTGACCAGACCATGCAACCAGCGCATAACCAATGGCCAGGACAACGGCACCCAGCATAATGACGCGTTTTGTACCCAGAACTTTATCACCTAACCAGCCGCCAATCGCAACCAGACCATATACCAGGGCGCTAAAGGAGGAGAAAAGGGTGATGGAATCCGCTTCTGACATGCCCAGTTGTTTAACCAGGTAGACGGCCATAATCCCTTGCAGGCCGTAATAACCAAAACGTTCCCACAGCTCAATTGAGAAAATGAGATAGAACGCTTTTGGTTGTTTGAAGGCGTTTAAACTGACGCTTTCTGTTGGTTTATTGTTTGCAGTAGACACTTTTACCTCTTTTTTTACATCCCATATCAACGGGGGTGTTCAGGTACGTGATGAGTCAAGTTCATCCGTCCGATTGTTATAGTGGGAGGGGAAACGGCAAGTAATGTTCACTATCTTGACCATTCAGACAAGTGGTTTGTAATAATCTGTTACATATATCATGACTGGTGAAATCGTCGGGGCATAGAAATGTTATCCAGCGTTAAATTTCTTCATTTAGAAAATGGCAGGTTTTTACACTGTTTAATTACGGTAAAAACTGCAATGTGGCGATATGTTCTGCTATTTGCGGTTGAATCCAGTGATATAGGCCATTATCTGAAAAATAGCTAGTGTAATGTTTTGTTTAGAAACTGCTCAATTAGGTCATATGATTGTCATATTAACTAAAAAATGAATATTTTTTAACATTGTGTTGGCTGGGTGATCTTGATCACGTATAGATAGAAATTTCTATTACTAAAAAAACGATTAACCTGCTCAGGTGCTAATTCACAAGAATATTACATTAGAGATGGGTAATTGGATGGCATCATTGTCGGGAAAACTATCGCGAGGGAGTGCATAACTAATCGCTATGTATGCGAGGGGCAAAGAGGATGCCCCGGCAGCATCAGATATCAACTTTCTCTTTGAATTCGCAGAGATCTTCGATGATACAGGAACCACAACGTGGCTTTCTGGCTATGCAGGTGTAGCGGCCATGAAGAATCAACCAGTGATGGCAATCGACTTTAAATTCACTGGGGACGACTTTCAGTAGCTTTTCTTCTACCTGCTCGACGTTTTTACCTGGGGCAAATTGTGTACGATTACATACCCGGAAAATATGGGTATCTACAGCAATGGTCGGCCAGCCAAAGGCAGTATTCAACACCACATTCGCCGTCTTGCGCCCAACGCCGGGCAGGGCTTCTAATGCAGTCCTGTCTTCCGGAACTTCGCCATTGTGCTGTTCCAGTAAAATGCGGCAGGTTTTAATCACGTTCTCCGCTTTGCTGTTAAACAAACCGATTGTCTTGATGTATGACTTAACACCTTCGACGCCGAGTTCCAGCATCGCGGCGGGCGTATTAGCGACGGGGTAAAGCTTAGCCGTTGCTTTATTGACGCTGACATCGGTGGCCTGAGCGGAAAGCAAGACAGAAATCAGCAGTTCGAAAGGCGATGTAAAATTAAGCTCGGTTGTCGGATGCGGATTGTTATCACGCAGGCGAATGAGGATTTCCAGCCGTTTTGCTTTATTCATGACACATTCCCTGTTTCACCAGCCGGACTGTCCGCGACAGCCGCCTCGGCACGGCGTTTCTTCATTTTCTCATCAATCAGATACTTAACAGCCAGCATTAAGCCCAGACCAATAAACGCGCCTGGTGGCAGCATGGCCAGCAGAAACGGCGTATCAGTATGGAAAATCTCAACACGCAATACTTTGGCCCAGCTACCCAACAAACCGTCTGCGCCATCAAATAGTGTACCGTTACCAATTATTTCACGCAGCGATCCGAGAACAAACATGGCGCCGGTCGCCCCCATGCCGATGGAAAAACCATCGAGTGCAGATAATGCAGGGCCTTTTTTGGCGGCGAAGGCCTCAGCACGGCCCACGACAATGCAGTTGGTCACAATCAAGGGGATAAAGATACCCAGTGATTGATACAGGCCAAAGGCGTAGGCATTGATCAGCATCTGCACCGCACTCACCACGGAGGCGATGATCATGACATAAATGGGAATACGGATTTCGGGCGGTGTCCAGCGGCGCAGCGCTGAAATCGTCAGGTTGGTCAACGTCAGGACGAGCGTCGTCGCGAGTCCCAGCCCCAGCGCGTTAGTGGCGGTAGAGGTAACGGCCAACAGCGGACACATCCCGAGTAACTGCACAAGCGCGGAGTTATTTTTCCAAAGCCCCTGAACAATAACGTCTTTAATTTCGCTCATGGTTATTCTCCACAGGCGCTAAGTTGAGGAAGTTGCGCAGGCAGCGTCTGCGCAAACAGGCCTGCACGTTTCACTGCATTAACCACTGCCCGGGGAGTAATGGTCGCGCCGGTGAACTGATCAAAATCGCCGCCATCTTTTTTCACCGCCCAGTGAGGGTCATTCTCTGCATTAATTGTTTTGCCGCTAAAATGGGTGATCCAGTCAGACAGACGTAACTCAATTTTATCACCGAGTCCTGGTGTTTCGTGATGTTCCGTCACCCGCGTACCCAGCACAGTACCGGTAAAATCGACACCGACCAGCAGTTGAATCGCCCCGGAATAACCATCGGGGGCCGTGGCCTCCAGGATTGCCGCAACCGGACGGTCGTCCTGGCGAGCAATATAGACACGATGTGTACCTTTACCTAATGCCTGAGCATTCACCAGATAGCAACTTTCTGGCAGATTGTTATTGTAGCGATCGCCAGGCAGTACCTGATCAAACAACGCCTTTTGCTGCAGGGCCGCTTGTTCATCAATGGTAGACTTGGTTAACTGATTAATCGCCGCCGTTAACCCTGTAGAGCCCGCGGCAAACAGTGCCAGAGTGATACCGTGTTTACGAATCGTTTTCAGCATACGTTGTCCTTAGCGATGTCCGTACACACGAGGACGGGTGTAATAATCAATCAGTGGAACGGTGATATTCGCCAGTAACACGGCAAAGGCCACGCCATCAGGATATCCACCAAAACTACGAATCAGCCAGACCAACAGACCCGCAAGTGCGCCAAAAATCAGGCGACCACGGTTGGTTGTCGAGGCCGTAACGGGGTCGGTAAGAATAAAGAATGCACCCAGCATGGTGGCACCGGAAAGCAGATGCAGCTGCGGTGATGCCAGCGACGCTGGAGAGAAAAACCAGCCTAACGTTGAACAAACGGCAAGCGACAGCAGAAAACTAACCGGGATGTGCCAACGAATCGCTTTTTGCCATAACAACACGATGCCGCCCGCCAGCCAGGCAAGGTTAACCCACTGCCAACCTGCGCCCGCGAGCATGCCGCTGTAAATCGGATACTGCATCACCTGTTCAACAGTATGTCCCGCGTGCAGGGAGGTCTTAAAGGTGTCCAGCGGAGTAGCCTGACTGATGCCGTCGATCCCTATACGGAGCGTGTTCATATCACCGCCGCCAGCGGTATGTCCGGTAAAGATAACGTTTAAAGCATCAAAAAATCCGGGCACCGTAGCGGCAATTTCATGCGGTGGCAGCCAGCTTGTCATCTGCACCGGGAATGAGATCAACAGAACAACATAACCAATCATTGCCGGATTAAATGGATTCTGACCAAGACCGCCATACAGCTGCTTGGCAATGATAACGGCGAAGACGGTACCCAGGATCACCATCCACCACGGAGCCAGGGGGGGAATACTGACGGCAAGCAGCAACCCTGTAAGCAGGGCGGAGTTGTCTTTCAGGATCGCGGCAACGGGCTGTTTACGTAGTTTAAGCACGCCCGCTTCGGCGGCGATGGCGCTGACCGATGCCAGCGCTATCTGGAACAATGTACCCCAGCCGAAGAACCACCATTGAGCGGCAATCCCTGGCAATGCAGCAATCAGAACCAGCATCATGATACGCGATGTTTGGCGCTGGTTATGGGTATAAGGGGAGCTAGCTATTCTGAATACCATTTATTCCTCGTTTACAACCTACTGCTGTGCGGCTTTCTTGGCCTGAGCGCGTGCAATAGCGGCCGCAACGGCAGCTTTGCGCGGATCAACCGGTTCGACAGATTCCGTGGTGGCTTGTTGCTCAAGCTTGCGGGCTTTGGCGCGGGCAATAGCGGCTTCGACGGCGACTTTGCGCGAGTCAACCGGCTCGGCTGTTTCCGTCGCTGGTTGCTGCTCAAGCTTGCGGGCTTTGGCGCGGGCAATAGCGGCTTCGACGGCGACTTTGCGTGGGTCAATCGGCTCGGCGGGTTCTGTGGCGGCTTGTTGTTCAAGCTTGCGGGCTTTGGCGCGGGCAATAGCGGCTTCGACGGCGGCTTTGCGTGGATCCGTACCCGCGCTGCTGCCTTCATCTTTTGACGAATTTTCACTGCGTGCGGCGCGAGCCTGCGCTTTTCGCGCTTCACGTGCGGCAATCACTGCGCTGTTGTCAGGTTGTTCACCCGCCTGGATTACAACCGGCTGCATAGCCTGGGCCTGTTTCTCTTTCACGCGAGCCAGCGCGGCGGCGATGGCATCATGATCTTTCGCTGCAGGCTGTACAACTGCGCTTTTATGCCGTTCAAGACGTGCCGCTTTTTCACGCTCCAGTCGGGCTTGTCGGGCCTCAAAACGGGCTTTTGCTTCTGCAGCGCGTTTTTCTTCCTGACTGATGGCATAAATCTCAGCCTTTTCCTGGCGGAAGTACTGCACCAGAGGAATATTGCTTGGGCATACCCATGCACATGCGCCGCATTCAATGCAGTCAGCAATGTTGTGGGTTGTCGCTTTATCATGCTGTTGGCCTTTACTGAACCAGTAAAGTTGTTGCGGCAGAAGATCGGCAGGGCAGGCATCGGCACAGGCGCTACAGCGAATACAGCCTTTTTCTTCCTGCGGTTCCCCCATTTCACTGGCAGAGGGCGCAAGCAGGCAGTTGCTGATCTTCACAATAGGGACATCCAGCCAGGGCAGGGTAAAGCCCATCAGCGGACCGCCCATGATCACCATCTGGTCAGTAGCAGGACAGAAACCTGCATCGTTGAGCAGGTGACGAACAGGTGTACCCAATCGCGCCCAAACGTTGCCCGGGCGGCTGACTGCTTCGCCCGTTAACGTGACCACACGCTCGGTGATTGGCTCGCCATCAATAACGGCCCGCTTGACAGCATAGGCAGTCCCCACGTTTTGCATCAGCACCCCGATATCGGAGGAACGTCCACCGTGAGGAACCTGCTTGCCGGTCAGGATTTGCGTAAGTTGTTTGGCGCCGCCTGACGGGTATTTCGTGGGGATGACTCGTAAGCTGATATCGTGAGAATCAGCCAACACTGCGCGCAGCATGGAGATAGCCTGCGGTTTGTTATCTTCAATACCCAGCAGGACTTCGCGCGGTTGAAGAATATGTGCAAGTATGCGGATACCTTCGACGACCTGCGCCGCGCAATCTTGCATTAAGCGGTCATCGGCGGTGATGTAGGGTTCACATTCAGCGGCGTTGATGATCAGTGTTTCAATTTTATCACCGCCACCCTGCAATTTGACGCCAGTTGGAAAACCTGCGCCGCCGAGTCCGGCAACACCGAATTGGTGAATACGGGCTATGAGCTCCTCGCGGCTGCGGGCACGATAATTTGCCCAGCCGTCACGCTCAATCCAGCGATCTTCGCCGTCCGCATCAATGATGACGCTAAGTTCAGCTAAAGCCGAAGGATGCGCGGTAGAGTGCGGGGCAATGGCAACAACGGTGCCGGAGGTCGGGGCGTGTACGGGCAACATTCTGCCGCGCCCACGGGTTAGCGCCTGACCACGCAGCACGGTGTCGCCCACATTGACACACAGTTCACCTTCAGCGCCAATATGCTGCTTCAACGGAATAATAAAGCGCGGAGCCAGCGGAACCTGCCGCAGCGGTGTCCCGTTAGACTGGGTTTTCATTTCAGGTGGGTGAATGCCGCCATCAAAGTCCCAGATTTTATTTTTTCTGAATGCGGAGAATAACTTAAGCATGTTGTTCCACAGGAATGATGCGCACAGGAATAGTGTTTAAATCCCACTTCCAGCTGTCAGGTGTCTCGGCTACCGGGCGTAATTCGATACATTGGGTCGGGCACGGATCAACGCACAAATTGCATCCGGTGCACAGATCGCTCATCACCGTGTGCATGGCACGCGTAGCGCCCACGATGGCATCGACCGGGCAGGCCTGAATGCATTTTGTGCAGCCGATACAGTTATTTTCATCAATCACCGCCAGCATACGAACGGGGGTAGCGTCCTGCTCATCACCATCAATAGGTTGCGGATCGACGTTCAACAGGGTCGCAATTTTTAGCATCACCGCTTCGCCACCAGGGGCGCATCGGTTGATTTTTTCGCCCTGACAGCCAATAGCTTCAGCATAAGGACGGCAGCCCGGATAACCGCACTGCCCACACTGGCTTTGCGGGAGAATTTCATCAATTTTCTCCACGACTGGATCATCCTCGACGGCAAATCGACGAGAGGCATAACCCAAAATAGCGCCGAATGCCAGACCCAGCAGACTCACTGCGGCAACGGCAATCCAGATAGCATTCATTACAACTTCACCAAACCACTAAAGCCCATAAAGGCCAAAGACATTAAACCAGCGGTAATCAGCGCAATTGCATTACCGCGGAACGGGGCAGGAACGTCTGCCACGGCGAGGCGTTCGCGAATTGCGGCGAACAGAACCATCACCAGTGAGAAGCCGACGGCGGCAGAAAAACCGTACAGCGCCGACTGTAAAAAATTATGCCCGAGGTTGATGTTCAGCAACGCTACACCTAATACCGCACAGTTAGTGGTGATCAGCGGTAAGAAGATCCCCAGCAGGCGATACAGCGCAGGGCTGGTTTTGCGTACAACCATCTCGGTAAATTGCACCACCACGGCGATGACCAGAATGAAGGCCAGCGTGCGCAGATAGATGAGATCGAGCGGGATGAGGATCCAGGTGTCAATCAGCCATGCGCAAATGGATGCCAGCGTCATTACAAAGGTCGTGGCGAGGCCCATACCCATTGCGGTTTCCAGTTTTTTGGAAACGCCCATAAAGGGGCATAAGCCCAGAAACTTGACCAGTACAAAGTTATTGACCAGTACAGTTCCGACAAACAGCAGCAGGTAATCAGTCATTTTTCGGCCTGAAATAAAAAAGCCGCCTATTATCTGACAATCTACAACAGGCGACAACAGGTTAACTGTAGGGTTATTACGGATTCACAAACGTCGTCTTAACGCGTTGCGAGCGTTTGAAATAGGGTACCAGCAGCGCAGCCGCCAACAAAGGGAACAGCAGCTGACGCACGGCAAACGCATCCGGAACAGGTGAGAATGCAAACGCTTTAATTGCCAGTAACACCGAGATCAGCAGCCATATAATATAGTGTTTTGGCACACAGGCTCTGCGTTTGAAAAACGCGATGGTCAGCCACAGCGTGTAGTACCACATGGCGATAGCGGTAATAAAGGAGACGCCCCATAGCAGCAAATTCGTCGTACTTTGCTCGCTCAGCGTGTGGAATGTCTGCGGTGTGGCCAACGCAGTGACATACAGCAGTAACGCCAGCGAAGCACTTAACAACGCGACTAACAGCCAGGCCAATGGCCCGAGTAGCCAGCCTCCGATACGTTGTGCCGGTGTTGTAGTCATTTCATCTCCAGGTTTACGCGCGCGAACAGACATGCCGTTCATTTTGGGGCAATTATTATAAAGCTTTTAACGCCAGGCGCTACTTTCTTGTTTATTGCACGTAATGCCAGACGGACTTGGGCACCTGACCGACATCGAACAGGCGGCCTCCCGAAATGAGCTCAGCACGGCGGTGGTCTGCAGCGCGATACATATTGATAATGTCGCTATCGTCAGTAAGTGTGTAGTTAAGATGATCGAACAATTTTTCCAGACTTTCTAGCGAACTGATTTTGCGGAATTTTAATAAGTAATCCTGAACAGTCATAAAAGGCAATCCATATTAATAAAATAATACTAACGGAGTAGTAAATATTAAAAAACAACCAACGTTGTACAGGTAAACGCGAATTTGCGCGCAAATGTAAGAAGAGTTTTCAACCCTGTGGGAAACCTGGCGCTATTCTCGCCTGCGGAAAGGGTAACGCGCTTCACGATCGCAGGCAATACGCGCTGGAGCGGGATGCGGCATAATTCGCTTTTTTTTGACAAAAATTGATCTTTTACAGCCCTACCCAGCAACTATCGCGGAGTTAACTGCCAGGCTATAACGGGCTGCGTATATTTATTTTTTCTGTACTGCAGCGACGGGTTCCGGTGGTTGGTAGTTGTCAATATGATTGGCAACACCCAACAGGATCACGGAGACCACGAGAACAATCCAACCTGTTAACTCAATAAGACGATTCATTACTGACGACATTTGCTTTGATTTATCCATAAACACAGGTAGCAAATGTTACTTATCAATAAATAATACAGCAAGAGCATTGGGAACGATTTCGATGACTTTTTCGCGGCAAGTTAACTCTAAGTGGCATATGTTTGACTTAAGTTAAGCAACAACCTTTGTAGCGCAAAGGTTATTAAACTATTGTGGCGCTACTATCTATGGTGTGAAATAGGCCAGATCTGAATTGAGAGGCAAAAACATGAGTGACAACATCCGCGTTGGGCTAATCGGTTACGGTTATGCCAGTAAAACTTTCCATGCCCCCCTGATCGTGGGCACTCCGGGTCTGGAACTGGTAGCGGTGTCCAGTAGTGATGAAACAAAAGTGAAGGCGGACTGGCCTTCGGTGGCGGTTGTTACTGAGCCTAAACACCTGTTTAACGATCCGAGTATCGACCTGATTGTGATCCCTACACCCAATGATACACACTTCCCGCTGGCGAAAGCGGCGCTGGAAGCAGGTAAGCATGTGGTTGTTGATAAGCCTTTCACTGTGACACTGTCACAAGCACGCGAACTGGATGCGCTGGCCAGAAGCGTAGGGCGCCTGCTTTCTGTCTTCCATAACCGTCGCTGGGACAGCGATTTTCTGACGCTGAAAGCCTTGCTGGCTGATGGCGCGTTGGGTGAGGTGGCTTATTTTGAATCTCATTTCGATCGCTTCCGCCCGCAGGTCCGTGACCGCTGGCGTGAACAGGGTGGCCCGGGGAGTGGTATCTGGTATGACTTAGGGCCGCATCTTTTAGATCAGGCAATTAACCTGTTTGGCTTGCCCGTGAGCCTGACAGTCGATCTGGCGCAGCTCCGCCCGGGGGCGCAGTCGACAGATTACTTCCATGCCATCCTGACGTATCCGCAGCGTCGCGTGATTCTGCACGGAACGATGCTGGCAGCCGCAGAGTCTGCTCGTTATATCGTTCATGGATCGCGTGGCAGCTATGTGAAGTATGGTCTGGACCCACAAGAGGAACGTCTTAAAAATGGTGAGCGCCTGCCGCAGGAAGACTGGGGTTATGACATGCGTGATGGTGTACTGACACGCATTGAAGGTGATGAGCAGGTGGAAGAAACCTGGTTAACCGTTCCAGGCAATTATCCGGCTTACTATGCGGGTATCCGTGATGCGCTGAATGGTAACGGCGAGAACCCGGTTCCAGCCAGACAAGCCATTCAAATCATGGAACTGATTGAGCTGGGCATTGAATCGGCGAAACACCGATCGACGCTGTGCCTTGCCTGATAATGTCAATGCCGGATGTCGAGGCATCTTATCTGGCCAACAATGCAATGTCGGCCAGATAAGCGTTAGCGCCATCCGGCAATAAAGCCATTACGCTGCGGCGACTTTCTCACGCAGTGCTTGTTTCTCTTCATTGCTCAGGAACGCCATTTCCAGTCCATTTATTTGCGCCTGGCGAATCTGTTCACGCGTCAATCCTGCAGCCGGGGCGGCTACGGTGTACTCGTGAATAATATCCACGCCCTGAACCGCCGGATCGTCCGTATTCAGACTCGCCAGCACACCATGCTCAAGGAACGTTTTCAGCGGATGCGTCGTCAGTGAGGCGACGGTACTGGTTTGAATATTCGATGTCAGGCAGGATTCAATGCCGATACGCTGCTCGGCGAGAAAATCCATCAGGGCGCGATCTTCGACGGCTTTTACGCCGTGGCCAATACGCTCTGCTCCCAGTTCTCTGATCGCTTGCCAGATGCTTTCCGGACCTGCCGCTTCACCTGCATGAACCGTGATATGCCAGCCAGCGTCGCGTGCACGGTTGAAATGGGACAGGAACAAACTGCCTGGGAAACCGAGTTCATCGCCGGCTAAATCCAGTGCTGTGATGTGATCACGGTGCGCTAACAGTGCATCCAGTTCCTGCAGACAGGCAGCTTCGCCGAAAGTACGGCTCATGATTCCAATTAAACGGGCTTCAACGCCGAAAGTCTTACAGCCTTCGCGTACGCCTGCAATAACGGCTTCAACCACACCTGCAACGGGGAGTTGATGCGCCATAGCCATGTAGCCTGGAGAAAAGCGTAGTTCAACGTAATGCAGACCATTACGTGCGGCATCCTCAATATTCTCAAATGCGACGCGACGGCAGGCATCCAGCGATGCCAGCACTTTGACACCCCAGTCAAGCTTTGACAAAAAACTGACCAAATCAGGTTCAGTTGACGTTACCTGCACGTGAGGGATCAGCGTTTCAAGTGTTTGAGCAGGAAGCGTTAAATTAAACTGACGACCAAGATCCAGGATCGTTTGGGCACGGATGTTCCCATCAAGGTGGCGATGGACGTCGGTTAAAGGAAGGGAAGTATCAATCATGGTCGCACTCATGTTTTTAGGTAAAGTGCGCCGTATTATAAGAATAAATCGGGATAAAAATCTATGTTGCGCAATGATTAATTTCATTGCGCAACTTTAGTTAGCGCAGAGAGCGCAGGGCGTTAATTAATCCCTGAACGCCTTTCTCAAGTTTTGAACGGGGACATCCGGTATTCAGGCGCACAAAACCGTACCCTTCCTCTCCGTAAGTCGATCCCGGCATGATCGCCACTTTTTGCTGATGGATAAGCGCATTTTGTAACGCCTGGTCATCAACCTTGAGCGGACGTAAGTCTATCCAGGCCAGATAGGTGGATTGTGGGATCTGCCAGTTAAGTTCAGGGAACGCAGTATTAAGTTCATCAGCAACGTAATGCAGATTGCCGGCAAGATAATCCCGTAAGGCATCCAACCAACGCTCACCTTGCTGATAGGCGGCAATATGTGCGGTGAGTGCCAGCACCGCAGGAGACGACAGTCCGTCGCGTCCCTTTAGCGCACGGAGATAATCGTTGCGGCTATTGGCGTCTTCGATGATCCCATACGCGCCGGTTAATGCCGGGATATTGAAACTCTTGGAACCGGATGTGAGCAGCGCCCAGCTGTCGCGCGCGACGTTACTCCACGGAATGTGCGGCTGTTCTCCCCATACCATATCCATATGGATTTCATCGGAAATGACGTTGACACCATGTCGCTGGCATAAGTCAGCCATGGTTTCCAGTTCCTCGTGCGTCCACACTTTGCCCGTTGGATTTTGTGGGCTACACAGCAGAAGAATTTTACTCTCTGGCCGTGACAGAGCGGCCTCCAGCTTTGCCATGTCGCAATACCAACCGTCGCTCCGCTTTTCCAGACCGACGGGAAGCACTGTGCGCTGGTTGCCTTCGATGGCCTTGTAGAATGCATCGTAAGCTGGCGTATGGACAACGACCGCGTCGCCCGCAGACGACCACTGGCGGATGAGTTCTGAGACCATATAGATAACGGAGGGGCCATATACCAGCGATTGAGGATCGATCCGGGTATTGTGACGAGTTTGAAACCAGTGGCTAATGGCCGCCAGAAATTCGTCATTTTTCCAGCGGCTGTATCCTAATACACCGTGTGACAGGCGCTGGGTCAGCGCCTCCAGAATGCAAGGGGCCGTAGCAAAATCCATATCAGAGATGGTGAACGGCAGCAGATCGGCAGTGCCAAAACGGTCAGCGACATAATCCCACTGGGTGCACCATGTTCCCTGCCTGTTCACAACCTTTGAAAAATCAAACATGTTGTTGTCCTTACGCCTGTACTGTATTCATCAGAACCGCGATTTCGTCTTTCACTGACTGGACCTGCGGGCCAATAACGACCTGAAGGTTATGTTGATTGAGCTGTACCACGCCAATGGCCCGGTTGTCTTTCAGTGCCTGGACATTTACGCGTGACATATCTTTGACCGACAAACGCAAACGCGTAATGCAGTTATCCAGACTAACGATATTCTCCGCGCCACCCAATGCCGCCAGAATTGCCGGGACATTGTAGCCAGATTTACCGGGTGTGCCTGCCATCACTTTCTCAATATTGCTGGCAACATCGACATCACGGCCCGGGGTCTTCAGATTAAAGCGGGTGATCGCGAAGCGGAAGATAACGTAGTACACCGCAAACCAGATTGCCGCGACAACAGGGACCAGGTACCACTTGGTGGACAACCCGTGCAGGATCCCGAACACCACGAAGTCAATCAGGTTACCGTCTGTGTTGCCGATAGTCACACCGAGTACCGCCATCACGGTAAAGCCGAGGCCGGTCAATAAGGCGTGGATCACGTACAGAACTGGGGCAACAAACAAGAACAAGAATTCCAGTGGTTCGGTGGTACCGCCAATGACGCAGGCAATCAGACCAGAAATTAATAACCCTTTAATTTTATGTCGATTCTCAGGACGAGCACAGTGATACATCGCTAATGCTGCACCCGGCAAACCGCCGAGGAATGCCGGCATTTTGCCCTGAGACAGGAAGCGTGTTGCGCTTTCAGAGAAGCCTTGCGTGGTTGGGCAACTCAGCTGCGCCTGGAAAATAGTGAGTGCGCCACTGACGCTATGACCACACACTTCCTGGGTACCGCCCGCTTCAGTAAAGCGAATGAGGGCCACCAGAATATGGTGCAGGCCAAAAGGCAGCAGAAGACGTTCGCCGGTACCAAACAGCATCGGACCAAATTCACCTGCGCTGTTGATGATATTGCCGAGCCCGGTAATACCCATCGCAAATACAGGCCAGATCAGAGGGATAACTAATCCAACCAGCCCCATGACCAGTGAAGAGATGATAGGGACAAAACGGGTGCCGCCGAAGAAAGCCAACGCATCCGGGAGGCGAATGTTATGGAAGCGCTCGTGCAGCATCCAGACAATGATCCCAGCGATGACTGCACCGAGGATCCCGGTGTCGATCGACTGGATCCCCAGGATGTTTTGTATGTTATTGGCCTTCAGGATTGCCGCATCAGTGGTAGGTAAAATCCCTTTCGCCGTCAACCAGAAGTTAACGGCAAGGTTCATGACCGCATAGCCAACAAACCCAGCAAATGCCGCCACACCTTTGTTCTCGCGTGCCAGACCGAGAGGAATAGCAATACAGAACATCACGGGTAAGAAACTAAATGCGAAAGAGCCGACTTTACTCATCCAGGTAAAAAGAGCCTGAAGCACCGGGTTACCCAATGCGGGGATCAGCGTTAAGACATCGTGACTGCTTAACGAACTGCCGATCCCCAACATGATTCCGCAGAAGGAGAGCAGAGCCACGGGCAACATAAAGGTTTTGCCCAACTGCTGGAAAAATTCCCATAACGTTATTTTTGGTGTGGTTCTCGTCGTCATCTAACGACTCCTCGTGAAAGCTCGGTGACTAATGATGGCGAGAAGATAAAACGTTTTACCTAATTTTAGTGCGGTATAAATCACATTATCGAATGATAATACAGCGTATAACTATAACCGATTGATAAAACGTTTTATCTGTCACGTTATCAGGGAGTTTTCTGTTTTTATGGCTATAGCCAAAAAAATAACCATCCATGATGTTGCGCTGGCTGCCGGGGTTTCGGTCAGTACAGTCTCATTGGTGCTTAGTGGAAAAGGGCGTATCTCATCCGCAACCGGGGAGCGGGTAAACGCTGCCATTGAGCAGTTGGGGTTCGTACGTAATCGTCAGGCATCGGTGCTGCGTGGCGGTCAGAGTGGTGTGGTCGGGCTGATTGTACGCGATCTGTCTGCGCCATTTTATGCTGAACTGACGGCAGGCCTGACGGAAGCATTAGAAGCACAGGGTCGGATGGTCTTTCTTTTACACGGCGGCAAAGACGGTGAGCAATTGGCTCAGCGTTTCGCAATGCTACTTAATCAGGGCGTGGATGGCGTAGTCATTGCAGGTGCAGCTGACAGCAGTGATGCGCTGCGACAGTTGGCTGAAGAAAAAGGGATTCCGGTAGTATTTGCCTCACGAGCCAGTTACCTGGATGACGTCGACACGGTCCGACCCGACAACATGCAGGCAGCACAATTGTTGGTTGAGCATCTCATTCGGCACGGCCACCAGCGCATCGCGTGGCTGGGTGGACAGAGTTCTTCTTTAACCCGCGCAGAGCGTGTCGGCGGCTATTGTGCGACGCTGCTAAAATATGGTTTACCGTTTCATAGTGATTGGGTTCTGGAGTGTTCATCCAGTCAAAAGCAGGCTGCCGAAGCCGTTACTGCACTGTTACGCCGTAACCCGACGATCAGCGCCGTAGTGTGTTACAACGAAACCATCGCTGTTGGCGCCTGGTTTGGTCTGATGAGAGCGGGGCGTCAGAGCGGCGAAATTGGCGTCGATCGCTATTTTGAACAGCAAGTTTCACTGGCTGGATTTGCGGATGTGGCGGAAAACGCGCTGGATGATATTCCCATTATCTGGGCCAGTACCCCGGCACGCGAAATGGGTTATACCCTGGCTGAACGTATACTGCAGCGCATTGGTAATGATGACAGCCATTCCCGCAATCTGACGCTTTCCGCCCGACTGGTCACGCAGAAGTAGCTTGCCGAAATCAAAAGCCCGATAAGCGGTATTATCGGGCTTGGTTCAGAGAAGAATTACTGTTGTGGAACTGCCGGAACATCCGGCTCGCCAAGGGTCGGCATACCGAACATACCAACAAACTCATCCAGCGGCATTTTCTGCCCGTTGAGCGTTACCTGGCCATTGGTGTACTGCAGGCTGGAGCCGATGGTGTTGTCCTGCATCGTGGTAATGCGGAACATCTGCCCCATCGCAGCCAGACCATTGACCTGCTGTTTCGCCAGACCCGCGGCTTGCTCCTGCTGATAGCCTTCAATTTTGGCTATCTGTGTCATGAACTCAGTCGCCATATCCACAGGAATAGTCAGCTTCGCGTCCAGTGATTTGACGGAACGATCCACTTCCTGAGCCAGCGTTTGTGGCTCTTCTTTGGTCGCGGTTGGATCTTTGAGCAGCAGCGACAGGTTAAACGTCGTTTCGCCTTTCGCATTTTTCCAGCTTAACGGCGCAATGGTGATTACCGGTTCACCCTTCATCAGAATAGGCAGCGCATTAAAGAACGCTTCCGTGACTTTCTGCTGATACAGCTCTGGGTTTTGGACGACATCAATCTGCGACATCAGCGCCTTGGTTTGGGCACTGTACTGCTGGCTGAACTGATGCAGGGCTTCACCGTCAATCTGACCCACTTTCAGCGTCAGCTTACCGCTACCCAAATCCTGACCCTGTAATTTAAGGCTGTTCAGGGTGTAATCCAACTGACTGTTCACGGTTTTTCCATTGTTAGTCAGATCGGATTTACCATCAATTCCCATCCCTTCCAGCACGGCCAGCTCTTTGCCTTCGACCGATATCGACAGCTTATCGAGTGCCAGCTTTTGGTCGCCGATGCGTTCACCAAAACTGGCGACGCTGCTGGACCCTTCGGTTGTCAGGTTATTAAAGGTAATTTGTACCTTCTGATCGTATTCGTTGACTGCATTAACCTGACCGCTTTGCGCAGTGCCCGTCAGGGAAACCGCGTTACCGTCTTTATCTGCGGTGAACTGGAATTCGCCACCGCTAAAGGCCACTTTTTCGTCGCCTTTCTCGTAGTTCAACGGTTTGAGGGAGAGATCGGAACGGGTGTCGCCACTATAGCTAATACGGGAGTTGATGACGAAAGGAGACTCGCCTTTGGCTATATCAAACAATGGCTTAGTGACATCGTTATTCACCAGTGTGGTTCTCACCGAAGCCATAGCAGGAATGAGGTTCAATGACTTAAGCTGGGTTAACGGGAAGGGGCCGTGATCCACCGTTTCATCCAGAACGATAGTTTGGCCTGCTTTCAGCCATGCGTTTTCCTGTCCGGCGATGGGTTTCACTACCAGTTGCAGTTGGCTATTGAACACGCCGCGCTGGTAGTTTTGATAACTCAGTTCAATTCCTGCCTCAGGTGAGTAGCGTTTGATCTGATCATTTGCCTGCGTCACCATCTCGGCGAGATGCGTTTCCAGTTTCTTTCCGGTGTACCATGCGCCGCCCGTCCAGACGATACCCAGCGCAACCACCACACCCGCAGCTACCAGCGATTTTTTCATTTCGATATCCATAAAATAAAACCAGGCGTTTGAAGACGCCTGGAGGAGTGACATGTTTTTAACTCTCTACTAGCTTAGCAAGAGTTGTTAAAAATATCAGTATCTTGCTAGAGCCTGTTGTAAACACGCGCTAAACGGCCGACGCCGCTGACACTTATTGGCGATTCATTCGCACTAATAAATGCGGATTCCCCCGGTTTTAGTACCAGACGTTGATCGCCTTTGCTCAGTAGCGCTTCACCTTCTATGCAGAACAAAATTGCCGCGCTGTGCTGGCTAATTACGGCTTCCCCGGTAGACAGTTCATGCAGGGAGAAGGCGAAATCATCAACCGGGATCGGGAAGTCGAGTTCACCACCGGTTTTGACCGGCGTGGTCAACAGTTGGTTCGCCGGTTTTGCGACAAATTTAACGTTGGCCACCAGCTCCGGAATATCGATATATTTCGGTGTCAGCCCTGCACGCAGCACGTTGTCCGAGTTAGCCATGACCTCAAGTGCCACACCTTGCAGATAGGCGTGCGGCGTTTCGGCGAACAGGAACATCGCTTCGCCAGGATTTAGCTTCACCACATTCAGCAGCAGTGGGGAGAAAAGACCACTGTCGTTCGGGTAGACATCAGCGATAAGGCGAATAGTCTGCCACGGTTCGCCTTGCTGGCTGTTAAGGGCTGATTTCAGTATTGCCAGTGCATGCGATTTTTCCTGATCCTGCATATTTAACAGGCTGGCGAAAAGGTAGCTCAGGCGCTCGGCACCGGGTTCCTGCAAAAAGTGAGCAATGGCAGGATGCGCGCCCGCAACCGGTTGTAACAACGCAACGATGTCAGAGAACTCGCGAAACGCATTCATCGCCAGGAATGGCGTCAGGGCAAAAACCAGCTCTGGCTTGTGGTTCGGATCTTTGTAGTTACGCTCAGCGGCATCCATTGGGATCCCGGCTGCGTTTTCTTTGGCGAATCCTATCTCAGAGTTGTGTTTGTTCGGATGGACCTGAATCGAAAGGGGTTGCGCGGCGCAGAGCACTTTAAACAGGAAGGGCAGTTCGCCAAAGCGTTTTGCTACGGCATCGCCTAACAGTGCGGATTTATCGTGCTCGATAACATCGCGCAGAGCAACGGGTTGGCCATCGGCCCCTTGAACCTGCGAGCTGCTTTTCGGATGAGCCCCCATCCACAGTTCGGCCATTGGCTGCTGGGTTGGGTTGGCAATGCCATAAAGTTCCGTTAACGCAGTTTTACTTCCCCAGGCGTAGTGTTGCACTGAGTTGATCAGTTTTTGCATTATCAATGCCCTGTTTCAATGTTGAAAAATCTCTGGCTATTAAACCAAGAAACCCCGGACGAAGTAACCTGCACGTGCAAAAAGTCGTACTAGTCTCAGTTTTTGTTAAAAAATTGTGTAGGATATGGTGACTCGCTTTTAATACCCTGAGTAATTCTGGTTGCAGAAAGCCATACCTTCTACAACCCGATCTGCGGCAGGGAAGCAGGGCAATGGAACATCTGCCCAGAGAATAACCAGACCGAGCAGTAAGTGAGAGCACAATGTCAAACAAACCCTTTCATTATCAGCATCCTTTTCCCCTCAAAAAGGATGATACCGAATACTATCTGCTGACCAACGACCATGTTTCCGTTGCCGAATTTGAAGGGCAGGAGATTGTCAAAGTTGCGCCTGAGGCCTTAACTTTGCTGGCTCGCCAGGCGTTTCATGACGCATCGTTTATGTTGCGACCTGCACATCAGCAGCAGGTTGCAGACATTCTGCGTGATCCGGATGCCAGCGAAAACGATAAATATGTCGCCCTGCAATTCCTGCGTAACTCTGATATCGCGGCAAAGGGCATCCTGCCAACATGTCAGGACACTGGCACGGCGATTATCGTGGGTAAAAAAGGACAGCGTGTCTGGACCGGCGGCGGTGACGAAGCGGCGCTGGCGCGTGGGGTTTATAACACCTACATCGAAGATAACCTGCGCTATTCACAAAACGCCGCGCTGGATATGTACAAAGAGGTGAACACCGGTACCAATCTGCCAGCACAGATTGACTTGTATACCGTCGACGGCGATGAATACAAATTCCTGTGTATTGCCAAAGGCGGCGGTTCGGCGAACAAAACCTATCTGTACCAGGAAACCAAAGCGCTGCTCACGCCTGGCAAATTAAAAAATTACCTGGTGGAGAAGATGCGTACGCTGGGAACCGCAGCTTGCCCACCGTACCACATCGCGTTTGTGATTGGCGGAACGTCCGCAGAAGCCACGCTGAAAACGGTGAAACTGGCTTCGGCGAAATACTACGATGAGCTGCCGACCGAAGGTAACGAGCACGGTCAGGCATTCCGTGATGTTGAACTGGAAAAAGAGTTGCTGATTGAAGCGCAGAACCTTGGTTTAGGTGCCCAGTTTGGCGGGAAATATTTCGCGCACGATATCCGTGTGATCCGCTTGCCGCGTCACGGCGCGTCGTGCCCGGTTGGCATGGGCGTTTCTTGTTCAGCGGATCGTAATATTAAAGCCAGGATCAACCGTGAAGGGATCTGGATTGAGAAGCTCGAACACAATCCTGGCAAATATATCCCGGAAGAACTGCGTCAGGCAGGTGAAGGCGAAGCCGTGCGCGTCGACCTGAACCGTCCGATGAAGGATATCCTGGCACAGTTGTCGCAATATCCGGTTTCTACCCGCTTGTCGCTGAATGGTACGATCATCGTTGGACGTGACATAGCGCATGCGAAACTGAAAGAACGTCTGGATAACGGTGAAAGTTTGCCGCAGTATGTTAAAGATCACCCAATCTATTACGCCGGACCGGCAAAAACGCCGGAAGGTTATGCATCTGGCTCGCTTGGTCCAACCACTGCCGGTCGCATGGATTCCTATGTTGATCAGCTTCAGGCCGCGGGCGGGAGTATGATCATGCTGGCAAAAGGAAACCGCAGCCAGCAGGTTACTGACGCTTGCCATAAGCATGGCGGTTTCTACTTAGGCAGCATTGGCGGGCCAGCGGCTGTGCTGGCTCAGGGCAGTATCAAGAGTCTGGAGTGCGTGGAATATCCCGAACTGGGGATGGAAGCCATCTGGAAAATTGAAGTGGAAGATTTCCCGGCGTTTATCCTGGTGGATGACAAAGGGAACGATTTCTTCCAGCAAATTCAGACGTCGCAGTGCGCACGCTGCGTTAAGTAACGTCAGCCGCCCTACGGGGCGGTTTTTTTTACCGCACGAACCACCAAACGACAGTTTTTTCCTCGTTAATACTCATAAGACCAATGCAAGTGGGCAATGTCGAAACATAACCTAATCAATCGTTAATATAAGGAGCAGGTAATGGTAACGGTACGCCGCGAGAATGATTCAATGGGTGCGATCGATGTTCCGGCCGATAAACTCTGGGGCGCGCAAACTCAACGATCGCTGGAGCATTTTCGCATTTCAACAGAGAAAATGCCGGTCTCGCTGATCCACGCGCTGGCGCTGACTAAGCGGGCCGCTGCGAAGGTTAACCAGGATTTGGGGTTGCTGGCTGCGGAGAAAGCCTCCGCCATCATGCAGGCTGCAGACGAGGTGCTGGCAGACAAACATCGTGATGAGTTTCCGCTGGCTATCTGGCAGACTGGCTCCGGCACGCAAAGCAATATGAATATGAATGAGGTGCTGGCAAACCGGGCCAGCGAATTGTTGGGTGGTGTGCGGGGGATGGAGCGAAAAATACATCCGAACGATGACGTCAACAAAAGCCAAAGTTCAAATGATGTTTTTCCCACGGCAATGCATGTCGCCGCGCTGTTGGCTTTGCGTGAGCATCTGATTCCTCAGCTGAATGTGTTGACCACCACGTTACGTGAAAAATCGCATGCCTTCGCCGACATTGTCAAAATCGGCAGAACCCATTTACAGGATGCGACGCCCCTGACGCTGGGCCAGGAAATCTCAGGCTGGGTGGCAATGCTGGAACATAACCTGAAGCATATTGAACATAGTCTGCCGCACGTTGCTGAACTGGCGTTGGGCGGTACGGCGGTAGGGACCGGGCTGAACACCCACCCGGAATATGCCGGGCGGGTTGCGGATGAACTGGCTGCGTTGACTTCTGCACCTTTTGTTACCGCGCCGAATAAATTCGAAGCGCTAGCCACCTGTGATGCACTGGTACATGCCCACGGTGCGCTCAAAGGCCTGGCCGCATCGCTGATGAAAATCGCCAATGATGTACGCTGGCTGGCATCCGGTCCGCGCTGCGGCATTGGTGAAATTTCTATTCCTGAAAATGAACCGGGCAGTTCCATCATGCCGGGTAAGGTTAACCCGACACAATGTGAAGCCCTGACTATGTTGTGCTGTCAGGTCATGGGTAACGATGTTGCCGTTAATATTGGCGGGGCTTCAGGGAATTTTGAACTGAACGTCTATCGCCCGATGGTTATCCACAACTTCCTGCAATCGGTTCGCCTGTTGGCTGATGGTATGGAAAGCTTCAACGAACACTGTGCGACAGGGATCGAGCCAAATCGTGAACGCATTGATCAGTTGCTCAACGAGTCACTGATGCTGGTAACCGCGCTAAACACCCATATCGGTTACGATAAAGCGGCTGAGATTGCTAAAAAGGCGCATAAAGAAGGACTGACTTTAAAAGCGTCAGCCCTGGCGCTGGGATATTTAACCGAGGCCGAATTCGACAGTTGGGTCCGCCCGGAACTGATGGTCGGTAGCATGCGACCAGGTCGTTAATCCGCTACATACAGGTGCAGCCGTGGGATAATCAGTCTTAACGGTTGCGCCTGAGGTTTAAAACGGTGCTGAACATTATCAGCATCGTAGTTCAGTAATCCTCCGATATCCGGCACCGTCATGCCGTTTTCGTTATTTATTAGCGCAATTAATGGCGTCGGGCAGGCATATTGCACCTGTTTTTGCTGCCCTTTGTACCAGACACGAGCGATGGGTTGTACTTTGACCGGGCGTTTGATCTTCAATTTTGCCTGCTGTGGCAGGGCAGCAATGTCCTGATATTCGCGCTCAAGCCTGGCCTGCCACTCTTCGCGAGTCCACGGATGCACGCTGCGCGGTGATGTCAGGCTCTTTTCCAGTTGTTGCAGTACCTCATCACGTGTCAGGTTCTTAATAATATGCTTGTTGGCCCAGCCAAATCGTAGGGTAGCCGGATCTCTGACGACCGTTAGCGTTCGATAGGCGTTCAACGTAATCAGCCCCGGCAGGTGGCGGTGCACCCATTCAAAACGCGCCGCCGATGGCAGACCAGAATCTACGGTGACAATACGCTCAAAGGTGGTTTTAAGCTGATTAATACGTTGTATTTGCTCTTCCAGCACGGCTTGTGTGCCGGTATTCACCTGATAGCAGAGTACCCCCGGCAGGCGGACAGCCGCTTTGCTACTGCGATTCTCGGACTGCTGTTGAATAAACAGGTGGCGAAAGTGGCGTAGTGCCAGGGTTTCCGCCTCTTTACCCAGGTGCTGTTTAACGTCGATGGTTTCCAGTGGCGCGTGTTCTGCCTCTTTCACCACCTCCGGCAAAGAGAACACGCGAGCAACCAGCAGCGTCTGCTGTTGCAATTGCCCGGTGAGGTGTGCCAGTTGTTGTTCCATCTGGCGAAAGGTTCCGTTTAAGCGTTCGACAAGATCATAGCGAGCCATAGGTTTACCATTTTAGTTACAACATACTTTTTTATAGCACAAGACACTCAGCCTGACCACCGAGCGGTGTAGGTCAGGCAGCTGAAAATTCAGGTATGTTATGCCAGACAGGCCAACTGAAGGAGAAGCGGGCACCACCCAGTTCACTTTCATCACAGATCACAGTACCGCCCATAGCCAGAGCGATGGAGTGGACGATGGCGAGGCCAAGTCCGCAGCCACCTGTCGCCCGGTCACGGCTGGGATCCAGACGTACAAACGGTTCAAAAATTTGCTCGCGCGCAGCTGGCGCGATGCCGGGGCCATCATCTTCGACGATCAGCGTTGCCTGACTCCCATTGAGTTGCAGGCTGGCTTGCACAGTAGACTGGCAGTAACGCAGCGCGTTGTTTAATAAATTATCCAGCACACGCTCCATCAAACGCATATCCAGCGCGCCGTAGTCTCCGATCTGAAGATGGCGCAGGCGTACCGAACGATCGGGATTGACGCTTTGTACATCTTCCAGATGGGTTGTTAGCCACATGTGCAGGTCCGGAACACTGAGTTTTAGCTCATTTTGCGGCCGATCCAGACGAGCATAGGTGAGCAATTCTTCAATTAACGCTTCCAGTTGACCAATATCGCGGTTTAGCGCCTGCGATTCCTGCTCGGTGAGGTTATCGCTCATTTCCAGCCGATAACGTAAACGTACCAGTGGGGTACGAAGCTCATGGGCAATGCCGTCTATCAGCTGTTTCTTACTGGCAATCAGGGCATTGATATTGTCTGCCATTTGGTTAAACGCCACGCCCAGACGCTCAAAGCTTGATCCGCTGTCAAAGTGCAACCGCTCATTAAGATGCCCTTCACCAAAACGCTGCGCAGCGGCCTCCAGTCTGAGCATCTCTTGCCAGTGTGGGCGCATCCAGATCAGCACAGGGAAGGCCAATGAAATAGCAATGAAGGCCATCAGTGCGACGTCCAGCAAGCGCATCTGGTGCAGGAAATAGAGATAAGGTACCGGGCCGACGGCTAGTACATAGTGGCTTCGCGGAATCCGTTGAATAAAGGTGTACTGATCGTCGAGCGCAACGATATCGCCTTCCCGCAAGCGCTGCATGGTGGGAGCATCCAGATGGTATTTATTCAACGGTTCTACGCGAAGATCAAAAGACAGATTTAAATCCATCTCTTTCAGGGTTTTCCCCCAGTCACGCGGTGGGATTTCGCGTAATTCGCTGCGCATCAGGTACAACGAGCTTTTCATCAAGTCGTCGAGCGACTGTCTGCCTGCACGTTCTGCGGTGAATTTGTACACCAGGCCAACCAGCAGGGTCATCACCAGAAAACAGACAAACAACAAGAGATAAAACTGCACAAACAGCTTTTTCATCAAAATCACCAGACGCTCAAAGGGTTAGCAAATCTCATCGAAAATGTGCGGATGCGGATAACTTTCCGAATGCCATCAAACACACTCAGTGGAGCAGATTACACTGTATCCACTATTTCTGCATTGCCATGCTCCGCTCGGCGCTTTGGCATGTATGACGTATAATGCGGCTTTGATGCATTCTGATCTATTCCACAACGAATAAAATGAACCTCAATCGTTTCTGTTACTTGCTACTGATTTTGGCTGCGTCAGGCAGTATGTTCACCTCACATCCCTTTGTCATGTGGTGCCTGCTTGCTAATGTTTTGACGCTGGTGATTTACGGCGCAGATAAAATGGCGGCGCGTAAGGCCTGGCGCAGAGTGCCAGAATCCACTTTGCTGGTGTTTGGCGTGGTGGGCGGGTGGCCTGGTGCGATTGCGGGCCAACAACTCTTTCGCCATAAAACACAAAAACAGCCATTTAAAACCTATTTCATAATCAGTATCTTACTGAGTGTTTCAGCGATGGCAGCTGTTTATTGGCTCTTTGCATTTTCATCTTCCTGAGCATCAATCACGAGCATTAAAAACAGCGGAGACAGGATGATATGAAGATCTATATTATCGACCAGAATGGCGATTTAGCCTTACAAAACGGTCGCAGTATTGTTGTTGAGTTTGCTGATGACAAATCGCTTGAACTGGCTGGTAGCCCACAACCGTTACCGGAGGGAATCCCTGACGGGATCCATATTTGGGGCGGCAGAATTCCGTATCAAACGTCAGAAGAAGTGAAGACCTCGCAACTGGATTTCAAACCTGTAGCGGCCAATGGCATGATTGTTTCACCGCTCCCGATCAAAGAATCTGATTCCTGTATAACAGGGATGTTTATTGCAGATGATGACGGTTCTCTGCAACTGCTAAAAGTGAGCAGGGTGGTTATCGCGCTTGATAATGGCAAAACCCTGGAGTTCATGGAACATTATGCCAACAATGGGCTGCTGGTATGGGGAGGACGTGAGCCCGATCTGCAACGTCCTCTTGAAGAAGTTAAGCAAAGAACCGAGAGCCTTGGATTGTATCTACTGGCAGGCAACGTTGTTCATGTATTTCCCTATAAAGTGGAGTAACAATATGTTTTATCGCCTCAAGGCTCAATCAAATAAGAGGCCGCATTGGATAAATCTGTAGTCAATGGCTGGCTATCGATCCCAAAGGACTGGTGGGTGAGCGCGGGTTTGATTACGCCAATATCTTTACCAATCCGGATCTTGCCGATCCCGCCAGGCCTGTCGCCATTGAGCCTGAAATATTCACGCAACGCGTGAATATCGTGCGCGAAACTGCCGGGATAGAACGGCAACGTTTGTTGATGTGGATTATTGCCTGGTGTGGACTATCGTCCGCCAGGTTTATGCAAGAGGGGGACAGTGCGACGGTCCCCCTGCGTGTCGCAGAGTTAGCGATTGCGGAACTCGCCTCAGGTAGTCATCAACTTTGATCTACGACACTGGGCTGGTAATTCTTAAGGGTTATCATTAGTCTGGTAAACGTTTTAATAATCAATCAGTGAACGGTGGTGTGTTGGTGAGTTCAAATTTAACGGGCCGTGAACGATGAGCCCATTGCTTTCATTATTAAAAAAACGCCCGAACATTCTTTTGTTGATGGTTATACTCATTGGGGCAAACATCGTCGCGTGGCTATGGGCTTTCACCGCGTTTAGCAACAACACTTCGTTACTGGCGCTGAGCCTGATCGCGTGGTGTTATGGTTTGCGTCATGCAGTCGATGCCGACCATATCGCCGCTATCGATAACGCGACGCGAAAGCTCATGCAGCAGAACAAACGAGCCCTGACGACGGGAGCCTGGTTTTCCCTCGGGCACTCCACCATCGTCGTGCTGGCAAGCATTGGTATTGCTCTGACCACCAGCGTGTTTAAGCAGCATATGGTATGGTTTCAGAATATTGGTGGAATTATCGGAACCACCGTTTCTGCCGCATTTCTGCTTATTCTGGCTACCATCAACCTCATCATTTTCTGTCAGGTCTGGAAGACGTTCCGCCATCTGAAACGTTCCGGTATTTATGATCTCTCCACGGAAGATGCCACGGTTTCAGGTCCGCTGAATTGGCTATTCCGCTCAGCCTTCAGGTTGGTTGGGAAAGACTGGCACATGTATTTTGTTGGTTTCTTATTTGGCCTGGGCTTTGACACCGCGACTGAAATCTCGTTATTGGGCATATCGGCTTCAAGCGCCTCCAACGGGATGTCTGTCTGGTCCATTTTAGTATTCCCGGCGCTGTTTACTTGCGGTATGGCGCTGATTGACTGCCTCGACAGTATTCTGATGGTTGAGGCCTACGGATGGGCGTTCAATAAGCCGCAGCGTAAGCTCTATTACAATATGACCATTACCGGGACTTCCGTGATCGTTGCGCTATTTATTGGCGGAGTGGAGGCGCTGGGGCTTCTTTCGCAGGCGTTTTCACTGCAGGGAGGGTTGTGGGATGCCGTCAGTGATTTGAGTGACCATATGGGGAATGTCGGGTTTGCCATTATTGGCCTCTTTATCGGCTGCTGGATTATTTCTGCAGTAAATTACCGTTGGAAAAAATACGACGGACTGACGTTTAGTTAATGCAAAAAAGCCTTCCTGTTCACAGAAGGCTTTAATCATACAGAAAGACTGACTAACTCGCGTTGACGCGTTGCGGTTCTTCAGCTCGCTTGTTCAGGAACCTGTTTGCCAGCACGCCTGACATCATAGAACCATTCACGTTTAATGCCGTTCTGGCCATATCGACAACAGGCTCGATGGCGATGAAAATCCCCACCAGTGCGACCGGGAAATTAAGCGTTGAAAGGACGATCAGCGCAGCGAATGTTCCGCCGCCGCCTACGCCAGCAACGCCGATAGAGCCCAGCGCAATTGCAGGCAGCATGGCGAGTAGAAAATGAACCGATAGCGGATCAATCCCAATTGTTGGCGCAATCATCGCTACCATAATGGCAGGGTAGATCCCTGCGCAGCCGTTTTGACCCATGCTTGAGCCAAATGAGGCCGCGATATTGGCAATTGTATTTTGCACGCCAAACTTTTCCTGAGCGGAAATAGCCAGCGGAATAGATGCCGCACTGCTGCGTGAAACAAATGCAAAGGTTAATACCGGCCAGACGGTTTTAAAATAGTGAACAGGATTATTGCCACTCAGCACCAGTATTAGCGCATGAACAATAAACATCACCAGAATTGCAAGATAACAGGCGGCGATAAAGCCTAACAGACTGGCAAATTGCTCCAGGCGATATGCTGAAAATACGCCAGCCATTAATGCCATCACGCCATAAGGGGTGAGGGCAATAACGATGCGTACCATCTTCATCACCCAAATCTGAATGGCGTTAATGCCAGCACTTAATTTTTCACCTTCTTGCGGGGCGTCTTGTTTGACCTTTAATAATGCCACGCCAGCCAGTAGCGTGAAGATAACTATGCCAATAACGGAAACGCTTCTGGCGCCAGTCAGGTCGAGAAAAATGTTGGTAGGTATCAGCGATGTAATTAGTTTTGGCAGCGAAATGGCAGCCGTTTTACTCACATCATCAGCCGTCAGCGTGGACTGCATATGAACAAACGCGCTGGCGTCCAGACCTAATACATGCGCTGTCAGTAGCCCAACAAATCCGGCAATCATCACCAGACAGAGCATACATCCGACGATGGTTAATGACATTTTCCCAATGCCTGCATTGTTTTCAAGCTTATTAATGGCCGAGAGAATAGAGATGAATATCAGCGGAACCGCAACCAGCTTCAGTAAATTCACATAGCCGTTGCCAATAACGTTATACCAGTCGATAACCGTTTTACTGTCGTCAGTTGCAATGAGATGCAGGGATAAGCCGATAATGGCACCTAAAAAAATAGCGATGAAGACACTTTTTGAAAGGGAGTGATTTTTTTGGTTGATTCTGAAAATAGCCCATGAACAAACCAAAAAAAACGCGATATACGCGAACGTAACGAACATAGTGTAGCCTCTTGCCTCATTCAGCACCTGAAATGCCGGAAAGAGAGTTGTCATTGCGAAATAAACCTATGAACCCTAAGGGTTCAGGACCGGAACGGATTATAGGGAGCGAGGAGGTGAGCGGCCATACAAAAAATGTGTAATGGAACTGGATGGCGTTTGTATGCCTGTTATGTAGCCGATTGCATGTGACAGTGTAACGTGAAAGGGTGAGTTTGGCCGATCAACGTGACCGGCCCGGCGGATTACTTCTGAGTCTCGTCGTCCCAGGCGTGCGGCGCGAACAAATAACCTTTGTTGCGTACCGTTTTGATTCGGTAGGGTTCCGTCGCGTTATCGAGCAGTTTTTTACGTAACCGGGAGATCGCGACATCCACGCTGCGATCCATGCCGTCATAACTTACGCCGCGCAGATTCTTTAGCAACGCATCGCGGTCCATAATCTGCCCGGCATGGGTTGCCAGTTCCCAAAGTAACTCAAAATCCGCCGTAGAGAGGGCGACTTGTTCACCGCCGAGCAGCACAGACCGATTTGTTGGATCAATGGTCAGGGTGCCAAAACGCAGCGTGGTGTGTGGGGTGATGGTGGCAGCCTGAATCCCTTTAGCCTGGGCTGAATGTTCGTTTTGGCGTAAATGCAGGCGCAGGCGAGCGAGCAGCACCGCCGGTGGTGTGGTTTTCAGGATATAATCGCAGGCACCCATTTCGAGGGCCAGAATATGGTTCATGTCACTGTCCAGCGAAGTCAGCAGGACAATTGGACCTTGCCAGCGCCCACGCAAATCACGGCAAATAGTCATACCGTCCTTACCTGGAAGCATAATATCTAACAACACCAGATCGGGTTGCACTTGCAGAATTTTCACTTCGGCCAAATCACCACGAGGTTCAACGATAACCTCAATATCATGCCGGGCCAGATAGGCCGCAATCAGCGAACCTACTTCGGGATCATCTTCAACAAATACGATGGTGTTCATATCATTCATTTTGAATATAAAACGCCAACATACACCGCCATCGTTTTTCCTTCCATTAATCTTTTCTAAACGAGAACGCTTCCGTTATGCTAGAGGCTGATGTTATTGATGTGTTAAGGCAAAACGATGGGGCTCGTAGTAAAAGCGGCGCTGGGCGCGCTGGTAGTGGTGCTGATTGGTTTACTGGCTAAAACAAAGAATTATTATATTGCGGGGTTAATTCCACTGTTCCCGACCTTTGCGCTGATAGCTCACTATATTGTGGCCAGTGAGCGTGGAATAGAGGCATTACGTACAACTATCGTCTTCAGCATGTGGTCGATTATTCCCTATTTTGTCTACCTCATTTCACTGTGGTACTTCACTGGTTTTATGCGTTTACCCGTCGCGCTCATTGGCTCGGTAGTCTGCTGGAGCCTGAGCGCGTGGTTGCTGATCTTTTGTTGGATAAAACTGCACTAGCGCAGGTGGCGACCACCGTCAACGGCAAAGCTGCGGCCGGTGACAAAGCAGCTGGTAAACAGGTAGTCTATTAAATCAATGACTTCTTTTTCACCGGGCGCTGTTTTCATCAATGATTTATTCAGCGCCTGCTGACGATATTCTGCATCGTCACCCTCGTTAAACAGGATTAGCGAGGGGGCGATTGCGTTAACTTTCACTTCCGGAGCCAGTTTGCGGGCGAATGAACGGGTCATGTTATCCAGAGCAGCTTTACTGGCAGCATACGCAATATGCTTGTCACTGCCGCGTTCTACGACGTAATCAGTAAAATGGATAATATCGCTGGCTGCATGCCCATGTCCGCGCAGCAGGCCTTCCAGCGCGTGATTAAGCAGGTAAGGGGTATTCACGTGGATCTGCATCATACTGGACAGCACCTCAGAAAGCGGTAGCCCCGGTTTTTCGGCAAGCCAGGCGCTGGCATTATGCACAATAGCGCGTAAACCTTCGGTACGGGCTTTCACTTCATTGGCAAAAGCGAGTACACCTTCGTCGGTCGCGAAGTCAGCCTGAATACACAGTGCACCCGCCTCTTGCAGGCCATCAATCGCCGGGTAGTGTGTCCGGTAGCTGACGATCACTGGCTGCTTTTGATTCAGAAAATGCCACGCGATGGCGAGACCGATGCGACGGCCCCCTCCGGTGATAAGTATTGGCAAAGCGGGCTTTTTACCCATCGAGTTCTCCATGAGTCGCAAACGATGGGTCAACTATTTAACCCATCAGCATCCAGGTCGCTGGAACAGCTGCTACAAGAAGCAGGCCGATCAAAGCCATTTCCTGGCGTTTTAATACGTTGTCATGCGCGTGAGTTTTGCGGGCATAAAGGAAAACCAGCAACCCCGGAGCATACAGCACCACGGACAACAACAGGTGCATCGGACCTGACGCGTACAGTAACCATAAGCCATAAATGCATGCACCGACACCAACAGCCTGATGAATTGGGCGGGTCGCTATTTTCAGCAAAAATGCGCCGACGAGGAAATAGGGCACCAGAATCATCTCTGAGGCAATAGTCAGCAACGTATTGTAGTCAGAACCTGTGAGCCAGATCAGCACCAGACAGACCTGTACGCAGATGTTAGTCAGCCACAGTGATGCAGAAGGCGCACCTTGCGCATTCTGACGGGCAAAAATACGCGGGAATGCTTTGTGCGTGGATGCCAGAAACGGGACTTCCGCCGCCATAATCGTCCAGCTCAAATAGGCGCCACAGACAGAGACAATCAAACCCGCGGCGATAATGATTTCGCCCCATGGCCCCATCATTTTAACCATCAGGCCAGCCATTGATGGGTTGCGGATTTCAGCCAGTTCCGGGCGAGCGACCACGCCAAGAGAAAGCAAGGTCACCAGCAGGTAGACGCCAAGAGCGGCAAGTACTGCCAGCAACGTCGCGCGCCCGACATCGCGTTTGTTCCGCGCCCGCGCGGACACCACGACAGCGCCTTCCACACCGATAAACACCCACAGGGTGATAAGCATGGTGTTTTTAACTTGCTCCCAGACAGGAACACCCAGTTTCACACCGGTAAAGTCCAGGCTAAAGGTCTCGAGCTTAAATAACATAAATGCCAGAACGATAAACAGGCCAAGCGGCAGTAGCTTCGCCAGCGTCGCCACCAGATTAATGCTGGCGGCTGTCTGTACACCACGTAACACCAGAAAATGCACGACCCACAGCAGTACCGATGCGCCAACAATAGACTGCCAGGTATTCCCGTCGCCAAACAGACGCAACGCAGGTGTATCGGTAAAGAAGCTAAGTGCGGAAAAGACGATAACCAGATAGGAAACGTTAGCGATAACGGCGCACAGCCAATATCCCCACGCGGAACAGAAACCGATCAGCTCTCCGAAGCCTTCACGCGCGTAGGTAAAGATACCGCCGTCCAGTTCCGGGCGGATACGCGTCAGGATAAGCATGGCAAACGCGAGCAGCAGGATCCCCGCACCCGTAATCGCCCAACCAATCAATAACGCTGCCGGGCTGGCTACCGCAGCCATATTTTGTGGCAGGCTGAAAACACCGGCACCAAGCATGGAGCTTAGAACCAGCGCTGTCAGTGCGCTCAGACCCAATTTCTTTTCCATTTGTATCCAGTTACAAAAACGAGAGTGAGAGAATAATTATTTTGGCAAATCGCATAAAAATGGTGAAAGCGACTCAAGGCGCGGGATTTTACGGAGAGAAGACAACGCATGCAATGGGGATAGGCAGATTTGTGACTAAAAATGCTAAAGGCGGCATAAAGCCGCCTTTTATTGTTACAACTGTCTGTTACTTATACAGGTCGGCGCTGATGGTCATGTTGTTACCACGTTCCGACCACTGGCGGGTAATGTGGTAGTACTTGGCACCTTTTTTCGCTGCACGTTTCGCAACCTGGTAAGATACTTCGGTCATGTTGCCATAGTTACCGGTGAACTTGATGCTGTCGAACGGCACCATCATCGCGGCGGTAGCTTTGTTCAACTCTTCAACTTTAGTACCGTCAGGCAGGGTGACAGTGTAACGTCCGCCTTTAGTTGACTGAGTTTCGAAGAAACGACCCACTTCGGCACTCGGAGACGCGGTTGTTGCCACGCCTGGGATTTCAACTTTCTTCGCGGCTTCGCCGCCGGCTGCTAACGCGGCACGTCCGGCATCAGAATCGGCAGGGATCGCATCAGGGCTTTGAACAACACGTTTTTTCGCATCTTCTTTGTAGATGAATGCGGTAATACGTTGGTTACCCCCCTGGTTGGCATCAACCTGGCGTACGATATAAAAAGAGTAAGCCCCTTTTTCTTTCGCCACTTTGGTGATGGCATCATTTACTTCAGGCTGGCTGCGGTAGAAACCCTGAACCGTAACGGTATCGAAAGGTTCAATCAGAACAGCCTGGTCTTTCGGTAATTCCATAACGCCGTTGATGACGCGATTTTTGGTGACTTCTGCTTTTTCAGCGTCGGCTTTATAGATATCGGCGACGACGCGCCAGTTACCGCCACTGCCAAAATCTGAGGTATCAACAACATAAAAGGAGGCTGCACCGTCTTTATCTGCACGACGGGATACGGCGTCTACCGCATCACCGATAGCATTAAAACGACCGGTAACCACAATGCGGTCATAGGGTTTCAGGGCCGCTGCTTGCTCCGGCGTCAATTCTGTCGCTGCATTTACAGAAAAAGCAGTCGCAGAAAGAAGAGCGGACGCCAGGAGAGTGTTCTTAAGCTTCATAAAAATAATCCTTCGCCTTGCGCAAACCAGGTACTGGTATTGTTATTGACTAGAAACGTGGCTGATTATTGCATTTAAATTGTGTCAGTGTCTGCGTGATTTTTCACTCATCGTGCCACCCATGCTAACAACATCGATAACATTTAGTGATATGTCTAAAAATTCGGCGTTTGGCGGCTAAAACTGATAAAGCAGTTGAATTTTATAAGTTAATTTAATGTTAATCAATTGTTCTATGGTGGCGCTTAATCATGTTTTGCCGCTTCGCTTGAGCGAATTATCAGCCTTTGCGGGCTATTTAAAGGGCATTATCCCTGCTTGCGAGTGAATTCATTCCTGTTTTGCAAATTTCATAATAAATACTGTTTTTTGGCGCTAGATCACAGGCGTCATTTTCAGTAGCTTATACAGAGTTTGTTACTGTTTTATTTTATTGAGGTAACACTGAGCTCTCTCGGGAGTGTGCGCATGCCTCTTGCGAACATTGATAAACCATCATCAAAAATACAGATGGAAGGGAACATTATGCGAATTGGCATACCAAAAGAACGGTTAACCAATGAAACCCGTGTTGCAGCCACACCGAAAACGGTTGAGCAGCTGCTGAAGCTGGGTTTTAGCGTCGCGGTTGAAAGCGGCGCAGGTCAACTGGCTAGTTTTGACGATAAGGCGTTTGTGCAAGCAGGCGCAGAAATTGTTGACGGGAATACTGTCTGGCAGTCAGAGATTATCCTGAAGGTCAATGCGCCAGAAGCGTTTGAGATTCCGTTGCTTAATCCGGGTACCACGCTGGTGAGTTTTCTCTGGCCTGCGCAGAACCCTGAACTACTGCAAAAACTCGCAGAGCGAAATGTGACGGTCATGGCGATGGATTCCGTGCCGCGAATTTCGCGCGCGCAGTCACTGGATGCCTTAAGCTCGATGGCCAACATTGCCGGGTATCGTGCAATTGTTGAAGCGGCACATGAGTTCGGACGGTTCTTTACCGGGCAAATTACCGCGGCGGGTAAAGTGCCTCCTGCCAAGGTGATGGTGATCGGTGCTGGCGTGGCGGGATTGGCCGCTATCGGTGCGGCAAACAGCCTCGGGGCGATTGTTCGCGCCTTTGACACACGCCCGGAAGTAAAAGAACAAGTTCAGAGTATGGGCGCTGAGTTCCTCGAACTGGACTTTAAAGAAGAAGCGGGCAGCGGCGATGGCTACGCCAAAGTGATGTCCGAAGCGTTTATAAAAGCGGAGATGGAACTGTTCGCCGCTCAGGCAAAAGACGTCGACATCATCGTTACCACCGCGCTGATCCCGGGGAAACCAGCGCCGAAACTGATCACGCGTGAGATGGTTGATTCGATGAAGCCCGGCAGCGTGATTGTCGATCTCGCCGCGCAAAATGGGGGTAACTGCGAGTATACCGTTGCCAATCAGGTGACCACCACCGAGAACGGCGTCAAGGTTATCGGCTATACCGATTTGCCGGGTCGTTTGCCGACTCAGTCTTCACAATTGTATGGCACCAACCTTGTCAACTTGCTGAAACTGTTATGCAAAGAGAAAGACGGCAACATCACCGTTGATTTTGACGATGTAGTGGTGCGCGGCGTGACAGTGGTTCGCGATGGTGAAATTACGTGGCCTGCACCACCCATCCAGGTTTCTGCTCAGCCACAAGCGGCGCCTAAAGCTGCTCCTGCACCACAGGAAGAGAAAAAACCTGCATCCCCATGGCGCAAATATGCGCTGATGGCGTTGGTGGTGATTCTGTTTGGCTGGCTAGCCGATGTTGCGCCAAAAGAGTTCCTCGGACACTTTACGGTGTTCGCTCTTTCTTGCGTGGTGGGTTACTACGTGGTGTGGAATGTCTCGCATGCGTTGCATACCCCGCTGATGTCCGTGACTAACGCTATCTCCGGGATCATCGTCGTGGGGGCATTATTACAAATTGGCCAGGGCGGCTGGGTGAGTTTCCTGAGTTTTATCGCGGTGCTTATTGCCAGCATTAATATTTTCGGTGGCTTCACCGTGACTCAGCGCATGCTGAAAATGTTCCGGAAAAACTAAGGGGTAACATATGTCTGGAGGATTAGTTACAGCTGCATACATTGTTGCCGCAATCCTGTTTATTTTTAGTCTGGCGGGGCTTTCCAAACACGAAACGTCTCAACAGGGTAACAACTACGGCATCGCCGGGATGGCGATTGCGTTGATTGCCACGATTTTTGGCCCGGATACCGGCAACGTCGCCTGGATTCTGGTTGCAATGATCATTGGTGGCGCAATTGGTATTCGTCTGGCGAAAAGAGTCGAGATGACCGAGATGCCGGAGCTGGTGGCGATTCTGCACAGCTTCGTCGGTCTGGCAGCCGTACTGGTTGGTTTCAACAGCTATCTGTATCACGATACCGGTCTGGAACCGATCCTGGTGAACATTCACCTGACTGAAGTGTTCCTCGGCATCTTTATCGGTGCAGTAACCTTCACCGGTTCTATCGTGGCGTTTGGTAAACTGCGCGGCAAGATCTCATCTAAGCCGCTGATGCTGCCGAACCGCCATAAATTGAACCTGGCGGCGCTGGTGGTTTCTTTCCTGCTGCTGGTGGTGTTTGTTCGTACCGAGAGCGTGGGCCTGCAGGTTCTGGCGCTGCTGGTGATGACCATTATCGCACTGGCGTTTGGTTGGCACCTGGTTGCATCCATCGGTGGGGCCGATATGCCGGTCGTCGTCTCTATGCTGAACTCCTATTCAGGATGGGCAGCAGCAGCGGCAGGCTTTATGCTGAGCAACGATCTGCTGATCGTTACGGGTGCGCTGGTCGGTTCCTCGGGTGCGATCCTGTCTTACATTATGTGTAAGGCCATGAACCGTTCTTTCATCAGCGTTATTGCGGGTGGGTTTGGTACTGACGGTTCCTCAACCGGTGATACCGAAGAAGCAGGTGAACATCGCGAGATTAATGCTGAAGATACCGCTGAAATGCTGAAAAACTCGCATTCTGTGATTATCACCCCGGGCTACGGTATGGCGGTGGCGCAGGCGCAGTATCCGGTGGCGGAAATTACTGAGAAACTGCGCGCCCGTGGTATCAAAGTCCGCTTTGGTATTCACCCGGTAGCAGGGCGTTTGCCTGGTCATATGAACGTGCTGTTGGCGGAAGCCAAAGTGCCGTATGACATCGTGTTGGAAATGGATGAGATCAACGATGATTTCGCCGACACCGATACCGTTCTGGTTATTGGCGCGAACGATACGGTGAACCCGGCAGCGCAGGATGATCCGCGCAGCCCGATAGCCGGAATGCCGGTGCTGGAAGTGTGGAAAGCGCAGAATGTTATCGTGTTCAAACGCTCAATGAACACCGGTTATGCAGGTGTGCAGAACCCGCTGTTCTTTAAAGAAAACACCCATATGTTGTTTGGCGATGCCAAAGCCAGCGTGGATGCGATCCTGAAAGCGCTGTAACCGTCAGCAAAAACTGAAACGGCCTCTGCGGAGGCCGTTTTGCATTTTACTCTTTGTTGAGATCGCTCAGTAGTACGGCAATGCTTTGACCGCCATTGGTTTGCTCAAGCGCGATTTTCACAATGATGGTTAGCGGAACAGAAAGCAGCATCCCAACAGGGCCGAGCAGCCAGCCCCAAAAAATCAGCGACAGGAATACCACCAGCGTAGAAAGTCCCAGCCCACGCCCCATGATGCGGGGTTCGAGGATATTGCCGAATACCAGGTTAATCACAAGATAACCAGCCAGCACGAGCAACGCGTCGTAAAAACCACTGAATACCAGTACCTGAGCAATAGGGGGAATCGCTGCCAGCACCGAACCGATGTTAGGGATATAATTCAGGGCAAAGGCCAGTAGTCCCCAGACAAACGCGAAGCGGACATCCAGTGCGGCAAGCATGCCCCAGGCAGCCAGGCCGGTGACGATACTGATGGCGGTTTTTAGCACCAGATAGTGTGAGACACTGTCGATAGCGCGTTGGATTGCGGCCATTCCCTCAAGAGGGCGGCTCATCATTTGTTTTAGTTTTCCGGGGAGTTGCGGTACTTCCAGCAGCATAAAAACCACAGTCAGCAACAGTAGAAATATCGAGGACATCGCATTAGAGAGTTGTGTCAATAAATTGGTGACCAGCGTCATCGCAGCGTTCGGATCGACATATTTCACCAACTCGTCTACGGAAACACCGATCCCCGCACGTTGTAGCCACGGTTCGATATTTTTCAGTGGGATAACCAATGACGAACGATATTGCGGCAGTGTCCGTGCCAGCTCATTTAAGGATGTACCTAAATAAGCCAGAAGCAGCACCATTAGCATGACAATAATAACAACCAGCAATGACACGGCGAATACACGCGGTATGCGGAGCTTAACCATGCGCTGTACTACGGGATTAAGCACGACGGCGATAAATAATGCCAGAATAAACGGTACGATGATATCGGCGGCAAATCGGATACCGGTTAAAATGATAACCAACATGCCAAGCATAATAACTATTTTTAGGCCGTTAAGCGTGATGATCGGTTTTGTCATGTGAATCCCTGAGTTTTTTATCAATATAATAATGTGATCTGCCTCGAGCCGTTATAACAAAAATCAAACGAGCCGGGTAAAGAAGTGAAAAGATTTTGAGTTCGCATTGAACCTATGATACAAATCATCTGTGTTTAACTACCGAGGACAATTATCATCCGCGATGATGAGAAGCAACACTGCGGATAATTGTAATATTATGGACAATACGTTCAGGATGTTTTTGCGTTTACCTACACTTCTTCGTACCTCCTCCACTTTCTTGCTTGCGGGTGAGCAACACTGGCGCAACGCGCTTTAGTCCCTTCTTCTGCCTGAGCTGGCGTTATGCGCTGAGCTATCTGATTCTATTTTTTGGTTTACTGCATGCAGTAGGCCCAAAGGACTATATTCTCAAGCAGGAGAAGCATCATGTTTTACTGGATATTATTAGGTCTGGCCATTGCGGCTGAAATTACCGGTACGCTGTCAATGAAATGGGCCAGCGTAGGCCATGGTAATGCGGGCTTTATTTTAATGCTGGTAATGATCGCCTTATCGTATATTTTTCTCAGTTTTGCCGTTAAAAAAATTGCCCTTGGTGTGGCCTATGCCTTATGGGAAGGTATCGGAATTTTATTTATTACGTTGTTTAGCGTGTTGTTATTTGACGAAACCTTGACCACGATGAAAGTTGCTGGACTGGTCTCGCTGGTGTTAGGCATTGTGTTGATCAAATCGGGTACACGCAAGCCGGCAAAAGCGAGGAGGGAGGTGACCCATGCAGCAGTTTGAGTGGGTTCACGGCGCCTGGCTTGGAATGGCCATCGTTCTTGAAATCGTTGCTAACGTCTTCTTAAAATTTTCCGATGGTTTCCGCCGTAAGGCTTATGGCGTGTTGTCGCTGGTGGCGGTGTTAGCGGCCTTTAGTGCGCTGTCCCAGGCGGTAAAGGGGATCGACCTTTCTGTCGCCTACGCGCTGTGGGGAGGATTCGGGATCGCCGCAACGTTAGCCGCAGGATGGGTGCTTTTTGGTCAGCGCCTGAATAACAAAGGCTGGATTGGCGTCGCCTTGCTTCTGGCCGGAATGATAATGATCAAACTTGCCTAATCTACGTGCTGCCCGCAAACGTGGGCAGCATGCGTCATCCTTTCGCCAGTGCTTCGAGTTTATCGCGAAAACCCGTCACAGAAATGGCGCGATTATCCGCCCGCCAGCGATCTTTTGCTGCTGGAGCGGAGCTTTGCACACCAATCAATTGCCAGCCTGAATCTGTCTTTAACATCAATGGGGAGCCGCTGTCGCCAGGGAGCGTATCGCACTGATGCGACAAGACTGTATTTTGCGCCCAGCCAGTTACCGCGCAATCCTGATGCGTGTACAGGTCATCCAGGTGATCTTCCGGGTACCCCGACTGAGTCACTTTACGGTCCGCAGCTTTTAGCGCAGCGGTTAACGCGGCTTTATCACCGTCAAATAAAGGTAGCGGCGTGATCCCGGAGGGGGGATAACGTAACACCACGAGACCAAAATCCCACGGGGCTGCAGAAGGTGGGACAATCCAGCCGTCACCATCTGCTTTTAAACGCTTGCCGAGAGAGGGATCAACCCGTCCTTCAATGCCGTGAATTTCATAGCGCCAGATACCCTTTTTCGACACAAAACGTAGCGCGACGGCTTTATCCGGCTTGCCTTTTGGTGGGGTGAGTAAGCAGTGCCCGGCGGTCAGGGCCAGGTGGGGTGAAATGAGCGTAGCCGTACACAGGTTACCGCTGGCGGTTTCCAGTTGCCCGATAGCGTCCCACGGTGATTGCGTTGGGTCAGTCACCCTCACACGATCGTCATGACCAAAAAACAGCGTTTTTATGTTATCGGCTTCAGCAATGGTCGTTGCAGGCTGCTCCGCGTGTGCAACGACAGGAAATAGACAAATTGAACCCAGTAATACCGCAATGGTTTTATGCATATCACACTCTGGTGGGGAATTATGATTATTAACAGCAAACCCTCAGTTAATACTATAGACGGGACGGCGGGAAAGTGGGAGTAAAATCAGAGAACTACACTCAGGAAAGATAAAAATGCATGGCGATAAGAGCGCAAATTATCAGGGTAATAAGAATGAACTCAAAGCGGTAATGTGACACCATTTTACCCTCCGAAAAGCGGCGCTAAATCAGTCTGATTTAGCGCCGTATGCTATGGCGTGGGGGACGCCATGGTTGCTACAGATGTTTTATGCAGCCGGTTGAGCAGCTGGTTTAGCGGTTTCGTGTTTTACTGCTTTTTTGGTGTGTTTTTTAGCAGCCTGAGCTTTCTGCTCTGCGGCTGGTTTGGTTGCAACTGGTTTAGTTGCTGCTTTTTTGGTGTGTTTTTTAGCAGCCTGAGCTTTCTGCTCTACAGCTGGCTTGGTTGCTGCTTTTTTGGTGTGTTTCTTCGCAGCCTGAGCTTTCTGCTCTACAGCCGGTGTAGCTGCGGATTTTTTAGCGTGCTTTTTAGCGGCCTGTGCTTTCTGCGGAGCTGCTTTGTGCTGTTTTTTATGATGAGTGGTTTTTGCCGGTGCGGCTTTCGTGGTCGCAGCCGCAGCCGCAGTCGGAGCGGTAGTAGCAGTTGTTTCAGCAGCAAATGCAGCGGAAGACAGACCCATAGCAGCGGCAACAACCAGAGCTAATACTTTTTTCATTCTCATACCCTCGATTTGGTTTTTCATTCAACCCCACTGCGGGGCCGTTGAAATAACTATATCGCTGTAATCTCTGGGCTTCCGTGAGTCATTGGTTTCGGCGTGTAACCGTTTGTACAATGACTCACGGTATACGATTACAGATAGCGGGCTTCCAGATGGGCGCGGAAATAGCGGCTGCTCAGCGGCTCTCCGGTTGCCTGGGTAATGAGCTGTTCGGTCGTGAAACGACTGCCATGTTGCCAGATATTCTGGCGCAACCAGTCAAACAAGGCGCTAAAGTCTCCTTGCGCAATGGCGTGGTTTAAGTCTGGCAATGCACGGTTAGCTGCACTGAAAAGCTGGGCTGCATACATCGCCCCCAATGTGTACGAAGGGAAGTAGCCAAAACCACCATCGGTCCAGTGGATATCCTGCATACAGCCGTTACGGTAGTTCCCGATCGTAGAAAGCCCTAACCAGGCCTGCATTTTTTCATTCCACAAGGCAGGAATATCATCAACCTCAATGTCGCCGTTAATCAACGCACGCTCAATTTCATAACGCAGGATCACGTGAGCAGGATAGCTAACTTCGTCAGCGTCAACGCGGATAAAGCCCGGTTTGACCTGCTGGTTCCAGGCGATGAAATTGCTTTCCTCAAAGGCGGGTTGATCGCCAAAATGCCGGGTTACTGCGGGAATTAACCGTTTCAGAAACGCCGGGCTGCGGCCTAATTGCATTTCAAAGAACAGGCTCTGAGATTCATGGATGGCGGTTGATCGTGCCAGAGCAATAGGTTGTCCTGCCCAGTTCTGAGGTAAATTTTGCTCATAACGCGCATGACCTGTCTCATGAATGACGCCAAATAACGCGCTGAGCAGTTCGTTTTCATCATAGCGGGTGGTAATCCGGACATCTTGCGGTACGCCACCGCAGAACGGATGTGCACTGATGTCCAGGCGCCCCGCGGTAAAATCAAAACCTAACTGCGCCATGGTTTCAAGACCCAGCTCACGCTGAACTGCAGTCGGGAAGGGGGCTGTCGGGGCGATAAGTGATTGCTGTGATTGTTTTGCCACCACCTTATTGAGCAATTCGGGTAGCCAGCTCTTGATGTCGGCAAAGAGAATATCCAGCCGGGCGCTGGTCATCTCTGGTTCAAAGACATCCAGCAATGCGTCGTAGGGCGAACATCCTTTCGCTTCTGCACGCAGTCGGGCTTCTTCGCGGCTGTACTTAACCACCTCTTTCAGGTTTTCAGCAAAACCTTCCCAGTCATTGGCAGGGCGTTGGCTGCGCCAGGCATGTTCGCAACGACTACCCGCCAGTGATTTCGCTTCTACCAGTGATTCGGGTAGCAAGGACGCTTGATGATGTAGCCGTGACATTTCGCGCAGATTGGCCTGCTCGACATCGTTCAGGTCTTCCTGCTGTGCGGCGGCGATCCACTTTGCCACGTTGGCATCGGTTAACAGTTGATGTTCAAGCACGCTCAGTTCAGCCAGCGCTTCACCCCGGGCTTTGCTACCGCCAGGCGGCATCATGGTAAACATGTCCCAACTGGCGATTGCCGAGAGGTGGGAAAAGCGAGAGAGGCGCTGGAACGTGCGGGTAAGTTGATGGTAATTATCACTGTTACTCATTTTTTGTTCTCGTTCTGTTGGACCAGATTTCAGAGTCTAACGCGATTTCGCAAATTAACCCATTCATCATAGGTGATGGGAATTTTGGTAGCTTGTAAATGATAATGATACTTTTTATCATGATTGTGTGTTGTTCAGATAACGAGAACATTTCATTTTATCCAAGGAGCAGGTGTGCAACAGGAAGTCAGTAGTGAATATATCGCAAGGACAAAAGCGGTGGCTGGTTGTTTCTCTATGTTTTTGTTGATGTTCGGCCTCACATTTTCCCCATTATTTTTCCCTGCCAGTCACGACTTGCTCGCCAAAGGATTACTTTTCCCGCTGCTGTTTACACTGGAATTCGTCGTCCTGGTGCCGTTGTATTACGTTTTCTTCAGAAAAAGAGACGGTCTCGGGAAAGGAACATTCAACGCCCGGTGGTTTGCCATATTGTTTGTTGCGCTGCTGATTGTGCAGCTAGTTCTGCCCTGGGTATTGGGGATCAGAAAGACCGAAGAATGGGTGACAAGCCAGGTCTCACTGAACAGCTACGCGCTTTGGTTATCCAGTCTAACGCTGATATTGCTTGCACCCGTGTATGAAGAAATCATCTTCAGGGGCTGCCTGTTCAATGCCTTTCAGTACTGGTTCAATAATAAAACAGGATTGTCGTCAGTGGTGGTGTCGGCTATTTTCGCCGTGATGCATACACAGTATGTGGATCTGAGAACGTTATTGATGTTGTTTATTGTGTCCCAGGTTTTGATCCTGGCGAGGCTGAAAAGTAACGGTTTACTGATGCCGATTATGCTACATATTTTGATGAACGGTACGGTAATTGCTCTGCAGATTAGCGCCCAGACGTTTATGTTATCGTGAGATGTTTATAATGCCCGGTCTTCGGGCATCATTGATTATGCGTGCAGACGTTGGTGCAAACGGGCACCAACCAATAGCGCCAGCACCAACATCAGTGCGATAAACCCGCCCACGCCATTCCAGCCATAGCTATGCCAGAAAACACCCCCTAGTGTACCGGCAATGCTTGAGCCCAGGTAATAGCTGAACAGGTACAGTGAAGAGGCCTGGCCTTTAGCGCGTTTGGCTCGCGGTCCGATCCAACTACTGGCCACGGAATGCGCCGCAAAAAAGCCGGCTGAAAAGAGCAACATACCGGCAAAAATCAGCCATAACGAGGTAAACAGAGTCATTATTAGCCCGAACAACATCACGCCTGTCGAGAACAACATTACCGGGCCGCGCCCATAACGGGTGGTCATGGAACCGGCTTTTGGTGAGCTCCAGGTGCCGGTAAGATAAGCCACAGACAACAAACCGACGACAGCCTGGCTCAGCGCCCAGGGGGACAGCATCAGACGGTAGCCGATGTAGTTAAACAGTGTGACAAACGACCCCATCAGCAAGAACCCTTCTGCGAACAACAGCGGAAGTCCTCTGTCACGCCAGTGCAAACGGAAGTTGATAAATAACGTTTTAGGCCGTAACGATGTTGGTCTGAAGTGCCGTGATTCCGGTAAGATCTTCCAGAACATTAGCGCGGAGGCGAGGGCAAAGCAGCCAATAGCCGCCAGAGCGATTCGCCAGTTAAAAAAGTCAGTAAACACGCCGCTAATCAAACGACCACTCATACCACCAATCGAGTTTCCGCTGATGTATAAACCCATTGAGAATGCAACAAAGCTCGGGTGAATTTCTTCACTCAAATAGGTCATTCCCACGGCCGCTACGCCGCTCAGTGACAGTCCGATCAGCGCACGCATGATTAAAATACCGTGCCAACTGGTCATCATTGTAGAAAGCAGCGTACAGCAGGAGGCCAACAGCAGCGCGGTTACCATTACCGGTTTACGCCCTATGGCGTCGGAAAGTGGGCCGGTAAACAGTAAGCCGATTGCCAGCATGGCCGTTGAGATGGAAAGCGAAATACTGCTGCTGGCAGGCGATACGCCAAACTCATGCGACAGCACGGGCAGTATGGGCTGTACGCAATAAAGAAGGGCAAATGTCGCCAGACCGGCAGAAAAAAGCGCCAGCGTGACGCGCATAAAAGGGGATGTACCGCGTTTAATAAAACCATCCGGCACAGTGACTATCTGTTCGTCAACATCGCTCGCCGGAGCGGTATCGACAGTAGTTGTACGACTCACTTAAAATCCTTGCTCAATCATTTGCATCTATACCCTGCGTATTTCAAGCCGCGCAATGCGACGTGAAATCCATGGGGTCTACAGGACCAGCCTTAAGAGTATGAAAATCACAATATTCTGTCTAATATATTAATAATCTCAAATAATATTTTATAAATATGAATATTGAACTGCGTCACCTACGTTACTTTGTGGCAGTTGCGGAAGAGCTGCATTTTGGTCGTGCAGCGGCACGACTGAATATTTCGCAACCTCCGTTGAGTCAGCAGATCCAGATCCTCGAACAGCAGGTGGGTGCACGGCTACTGGCGCGGACTAACCGCAGCGTGGCGCTTACCGCTGCCGGAAAACAGTTTCTGGCGGACAGCCGGCAAATCCTGGTGCTGGTAAATGAGGCTGCCGCCCGTGCTGAACGATTACATCTGGGAGAGTCAGGGGAACTGCGCATCGGTTTTACGTCATCAGCCCCGTTTATTAAGGCAGTGTCCGATACGCTGTCTTTTTTTCGCCAATGCTATCCTGCGGTGCATCTGCAAACCCGTGAAATGAATACGCGCGAGCAAATTGCCCCGCTCAACGAGGGAACACTGGATTTTGGGCTCCTGCGCAATACGCAACTACCGGACACGCTGGCGCGGGAGGTCATTTTGCATGAGCCGCTGATGGCGATGATCCCACGCGCACATCCTCTGGCGCAAAAGCCGGTGGTGACGCTGGCGGAGCTGGCAAACGAGCCGTTTGTCTTTTTTGATCCGCATGTTGGAACGGGGTTGTATGACGATATTCTCGGCCTGATGCGCCGTTATGATCTGAAACCAACCATCGCCCAGGAGGTCGGTGAGGCGATGACCATCATTGGACTGGTGGCAGCAGGGTTAGGGGTTTCCATTTTGCCAGCCTCTTTTAAGCGGGTGCAATTGTATGAAATGTGTTGGATCCCTATTGCCGAAGACGATGCGGTCTCCGAAATGTGGTTGGTGTGGCCGAAGCATCATGAACAAAGCCACGCAGCGCAACGTTTTCGCCAGCAGCTTTTAGCCGCGGTGCAGCGCGGTTAATTTAGTTTAAAAATGGTCGAAAATGTGCAGTAAATCACAAGGCTAAGCAAAAAGTTGACGGAAGCCATTGAAGTGCTTCACCATAGTCTACAGATTATTTCGGAGCGCGAAAATAAAGGGAGTAAGTGGTGGTTGCTGATAGTCAGCCTGGGCATATCGATCAAATTAAGCAGACCAATGCGGGCGCGGTTTATCGTCTGATTGATCAGCTGGGACCGGTATCGCGTATTGATCTCTCTCGCCTGGCACAATTGGCACCTGCCAGTATTACCAAAATTGTCCGAGAAATGCTGGAAGCGCATTTGGTGCAGGAGCTGGAAATAAAAGAAGCCGGTAACTGCGGACGTCCGGCGGTTGGGCTGGTTGTCGAAACAGAAGCCTGGCATTACCTTTCTATTCGTATTAGTCGTGGCGAGATTTTCCTGGCGCTGCGCGATCTGAGCAGCAAACTTGTGGTAGAGGATTGTCTTGAAATGGCGCTGATCAGCGAGACATCGTTACTGGAACGGGTTGTTGCGCAAGTCGATCAGTTTTTTATTCGTCACCAGCAAAAACTCGAACGCCTGACTTCCATCGCAATTACATTACCCGGCATTATTGATACCGAGAACGGTATCGTACATCGTATGCCGTTCTATGATGACGTCAAAGAGATGCCGCTCGGCGAAACGCTGGAGCGGCATACCGGCGTGCCGGTATACATTCAGCACGATATCAGCGCCTGGACCATGGCCGAAGCGCTGTTTGGTGCATCACGCGGGGCGCGTGATGTTATTCAGGTGGTCATCGATCACAACGTGGGTGCAGGGGTGATCACTGATGGTCATTTACTGCATGCAGGCAGCAGCAGCCTGGTCGAAATAGGTCATACGCAGGTGGACCCTTACGGCAAACGTTGCTACTGCGGTAATCATGGGTGTCTGGAAACGATCGCCAGCGTCGACAGTGTGCTGGAACTGGCGCAGGTGCGACTGAAGCAGTCAATGAGCTCCTCTCTGCACGGACAACCGTTGACAGTAGACGCACTGTGTCAGGCGGCCATGCAGGGCGATTTATTGGCGAAAGATATTATTAACGGCGTTGGAACTCATGTCGGTCGTATCCTGGCCATCATGGTGAATTTGTTCAACCCGCAAAAGATATTGATAGGATCTCCACTCAGTAAAGCCGCTGACATTTTGTTCCCGACGATTGCTGACAGCATTCGTCAACAGGCGCTTCCGGCCTACAGCCAGCACATTGTTGTCGAAAGTACGCAATTTTCTAATCAGGGGACGATGGCGGGGGCAGCCCTCGTGAAAGACGCGATGTATAACGGTTCTTTGTTGATTCGTCTATTACAGGGTTAACATTTTTTAACTGTTGTACGAAAAATTGCGCTATCTCAAGCTGGTTCTGGCCGTCATACCTTAGACTTTCTCCACTGTTTTATTTTCCTGACTTATATTTTCAGAGCATACGGTGGAGTTAGTGATGCTGAAGCGTTTCTTTATTACAGGTACAGACACTTCTGTTGGGAAGACCGTGGTTTCCCGCGCATTACTACAAGCGTTAGCGTCAGGGGGTAAACGTGTGGCGGGTTACAAACCCGTCGCCAAAGGCAGCAAAGAGACACCGGAAGGTATGCGCAATAAAGATGCACTGGTGCTGCAAAGCGTGTCATCCATCGAACTGCCGTACGAGGCGATTAACCCTATCGCGCTGAGCGAAGACGAAAGTAGCGTGGCACATAGCGGTCCTGTTAACTACACCCTGTTATCCAATGGACTTGCCAGCCTGAGTGAGAAGGTTGATCACGTTGTTGTTGAAGGCACCGGTGGCTGGCGTAGTTTGATGAACGATCTGCGTCCGTTATCGGAGTGGGTGGTACAGGAGCAACTCCCGGTTCTGATGGTGGTGGGTATTCAGGAAGGCTGTATTAACCATGCCATTCTTACCGCACAGGCGATTGCCAGTGACGGGCTGCCGTTGATTGGCTGGGTAGCGAACCGTATTAACCCAGGATTGGCGCATTATGCCGAAATCATCGACGTGCTAAGCAAAAAATTACCGGCACCGTTGATGGGGGAATTGCCTTATTTGCCACGTGCAGAGCAGCGCGAGCTTTCTCAGTATATTCGTCTGTCAATGCTCGGCAGCGTGTTGTCTGTAGATAGAGTCATGGCGTAACGTTCGCGACAGCACTGACGCCACGACGCAAGCAATCAACAGGCCGGGGAGCAGTCGATACTCCCCGGTCATTTCACAGACCATCAATGTCGACATAATGGGAGCATGGGTCGTCGCCGCCAGCAGTGTGGCCATTCCTGTTAAACCCAACAGTACCGCTATTTCATCCGTCCCCGGAAGCCAGAATCCCCATACCCGACCCAGTAACATACCGATCGATAAACCGACGAACAGCGTTGGTGTAAACACGCCGCCGGGTGCTCCTGAACCGCTACTGGCGAGTACGGCCAGCAATTTGCAAATGAAAATCCCACTGACGACGGCGAGCAAAGGAGGAGAGAGTAAATACGATTGTACCACGCTGTAGCCGTTGCCCCACACCGCAGGCGTAAGTAGCGACAACAGGCCAACGATCAGCCCGCCCAGGGCTAACTGGCCTGGTGGTGCGAGTTTTAAGCGTAAAAAGCCGTTGTGGCTGGTGGTCATAAGCCACATAAAGAGAGGTCCGCAGAGACCCGCTAACAGGCCAGTACTGATAATCATCACATATTCCAGCACATGCAGTTCCCGTGTCAGATGAACGGTATACAGCAGCGCGTTGCTGTCGCTAAGCGCATTGGTGGTTAACAATGCGACGACGGCGGAGACAACCACCGGCCCTAATGAGGCGAGGATCAACGTGCCAAACAGCACTTCGGCAATAAATAAGCTACCCGCCAACGGAGCGTGATACGCACCAGCCATACCCGCAGCCGCCCCGCAGGCAATCCATAATTTCCATTCCGAACGCGGTGTGAAGCGTTGTGCGAAGCATGAGGCCGCCAATGCGGCCAATAAAATCATTGCTCCTTCACGACCAATGGCGCTACCGCTCGCCACCACCACCAAAGAGGCCAGCGATTTCACCAGACTTGCGCTGACGTCGAACTGTCCGTCAGTCTGCAGGGCTTCCATATAATCTGTGGGGGCCTGTGGGCGTAAGCGATTAAATTTTTGCCAGCCCCAGAGCAAAAGTCCAGCCGCCAGACCACCGAGCGCGGGTGTCAGCATGCGTCTGAACGGCGGCAGATTTGTCGCGGCGTTGACCAGACTTCCCGTATCGTTACTCAGGAACAGCCATTCAAGCAATTGCATCGCATGACGAAATCCTGCAACGGCCAGGGCTGAAAGGATACCAATCAGTGCGGCGATCAGTAGACGCCGAAACAGAGTACGCAGATCAGGATAAGCATGTAAACGATGCATGGGTTGCCAGACAGGAAAATTCAGACGGCCTATTTTGCGGGTAATTAGCCGCAGAAGCAAAAGCTCAGCGTGCGAAACTCAGTGGGAAATGGGCAGGAAATATCCTGCCCGTGGGTGACATTAACGGAACAATGGTTTTTCTGCCACCGGAACTAATAACTGCGACTGCCATTGCGCCAGCGTCAGGCGTGCCAGTTTACCCAACGCCTGGTAGAATGGATGGTTTGCCTTCTCGATAAAAACGTCGAGGAAGCGAGCCGACCACGGCAGCAGATGCCAGGCCAGCAATTGTTCACATTCGGTGTGGCGGCCATTTTCGGCAAGCCAGGCGGTTAGCAGTAACAGCGAGCCAAAGTGATCTTCTGGCTCATTCTGTTGCAGCGCAAACTGAATGCCGTTGTCGCGCATCCATTGACGTAACGCCAGCGTGGAATCACCAAACAACACGTTTTCGCGATCCAGCCAGACCGAACCCCAGGGAGGGGATGGCAAAGCGTAGGGGCCGATAAACAAACGTTGCCAGGCTTGTGGGAGCGTTTCATCGCTATCTGTCTGCATCTGTGCAGCCAGTGGCGACAACGTAGCATCCGGCAGCGGCCACTGTGCTTGCCAGCCATCAGCTTTTAACGCACTGACCATCGCAGATGCTTCAGCGCTATCTGGCGCATAGTAGAACAATGCGCCCAGAACGCGCGCAGCGGTTGAAAAGTTGTCACATTGTGAAAAATGGGTCATGCAAACAATCCTGAACAGTGCGGGTTGCCCCGCACCCGAGAGTTAACCTGCAACAGCCATTCCGACTGTCATATGCAAACCATAAAATAAACCACGACCAATGATTTCACCGGCCAGGACTAAAATTAAACCTAACGCCAGCCCAGCGGCATGCGGGTCTTTACGGCGGATAAGCGGGCATATCCAGCACCCAAGACCTGCGGCCAATAAGACGATGCGCCACACCTGTAAGCGGCCGTAGTCAGGTACCAGCGCATTGGCGAATTGCACCGAACTGTGGATTGTGCCGAGGGAAAGTCCCTGCAGGACAATCACACCCGCACTAACCAGCAACGCCAGCACACTTATCCCCGCGAACACGTTGGCATTAAAAGGAACACCAGCCGCACGCAGTAGCAGACCGGCAAAGAGTGGCCCGCTCAGAAGCATGGTCATGAAAAAGGCCACCGTAGTGTAACCATTATACCAGGTCGGGACGGTATCTATCTGGTAAACGTTAGTCATCGCCCAGACAAACACCACGCCCAGCAGCATGCTTACCAGCAGCCATATTTTACCTAATACAGCAGGCATTTTACCGAGAACAGCGACCAGCCACCATAAACCACCGACGGCAAAAAATAGCGAACCGCTGGCAATTTCATTACTTAGCGCTGACTCACCGACTCTGTTCAGCGAATTAAATGCGCGTAACGGAGACCCCAAATGCATAACCGAGGCCAGGAATGCGATGCCCATTACCAGCCAAAGAAAAAACATACTGCGAACAATGCGCTGCCTTACAACATCGTCTTTGGCGGCAAACCAACCCAGCCCACTGACGATTAGCGCGCCTGCCACGCATTGGCCCAGAACCGTGAACAGTACCAACGGCCATTCATGCCATCCATTTCCCATTTTAGACCTCCTTCGGATTAGCCAGATAACCCGTGGTATCCCCGGTCGGGCGGCTATTGGCATTTGGTTTGATGACGATGCTCGGTTTGGTAAAGTGCGCGCCAGGGAGCGGCGCAACCGCGGCCAGGGTGCCGTGTTTTTTACGCAGTTCCTCTATCGGGCCGAAGTCCAGCGCACGCAGCGGGCAGGATTCGACACAGATGGGTTTCTTACCCTCAGCAACACGTTCATGACAGCCATCGCACTTGGTCATGTGTCCTTTGGCGGCATTGTATTGCGGTGCGCCATACGGGCAGGCCATGTGGCAATAGCGACAGCCAATGCACACGTCTTCATCCACGACCACAAAACCATCTTCACGTTTGTGCATCGCGCCGCTTGGACACACCTTGGTACAGGCCGGGTCTTCACAGTGGTTACACGCAATGGAGAGGTAGTAGGCGAAAACGTTCTGGTGCCAGACACCGTTATCTTCCTGCCAGTTACCGCCTGCGTATTCGTAAATACGGCGGAAACTGACGTCCGGCGTTAAATTTTTGAAGTCTTTGCAGGCCAGTTCGCAAGTTTTACAACCGGTGCAACGGGCGGAGTCGATAAAAAATCCGTATTGAGTCGTCATGGATTACACCTTACGCCTTTTCAACCTGAACGAGATTACTGTGGGATGGATTCCCCTTCGCTAACGGAGAAGGACGATGTGACGTGAGAATGTTAATAGAGCCACCGTGATCGATCTGGTCACCAAACATATCAGCATTGAGCCATGCGCCCTGGCCGATGGCTGTCACGCCGGGCAAAATACGCGGTGTGACTTTTGCGGCGATCAGCATCTGACCATTGCTGTTAAACACCCGTACCGTATCGCCGTGATGAATGCCACGTGAACGAGCATCGACGGGGTTAATCCAGATTTCCTGCGGGCATGCCTGTTGTAGAACATCAATGTTGCCGTAGCTTGAGTGAGTTCGCGCCTTATAGTGGAATCCGGTGAGCTGTAGCGGATACGTTTTGCGTTTGGGGTCGTCCCAGCCGTCAAAGCCTGGCGCATAAGCCGGTAGCGGATGCACAATCTCGTCTTGTTTGAGTTCCCATGTCTCGGCAATGGTGGCCAGTCTTTCAGAGTAAATCTCAATTTTCCCTGATGGCGTTTTCAATGGGTTTGCCGCGGGATCTTCGCGGAATGAGCGGAAGGCGACATAGTGTTCCTCCGGGCATTTTTTCTTGAAAATACCGGTCGTTTTCATCTCTTCGTAATCCGGCATTTCCGGGTTACGTTCTTTGGTTTTGGCATGCAGATATTTCACCCACTCGTGTTGGGTGCGGCCTTCCGTGAATTTTTGATAGACGTCCGGGCCCAGGCGTTTAGCGACTTCACTTAACATCCAGTAGATGGGTTTTCGTTCAAATTTAGGTGAGGTAGCGGGCTGTCCGAGGATCACATAGCCCATATTCCCGGCGGACTCATGTGAAATGAGGTCTTCCTGTTCAGTAGGCATCAGATCCGGCAGCAGGATGTCGCAGTACTTCGCCGATGCGGTCATAAAGTGCTCAATGCCGACAATCATTTCGCACTTACTGTCATCCTGTAAAACGTCATGAGTATGAGCAATATTGCCATGCTGGTTGATGAGCGTATTACTGGCATAGCACCAGATAAACTTGATAGGCACATCCAGTTTATCTTTGCCGCGTACACCGTCGCGGGTGGCTGTCATTTCTGCGCCATGATCGATAGCATCCGTCCAGGTGAACACCGATATCTGTGTTTTGACCGGGTTCTCTAACATGGAGAACCATTCAACGCCCAGATCCCAGGTCCCTTCACGCATACCGGAGTTACCGCCGTTAATTCCCACGTTTCCTGTCAAAACAGAGAGCATGGTGATTGCTCGGGCTGTCTGTTCACCGTTGGAATGGCGTTGCGGTCCCCAGCCCTGACAGATGTAAGCAGGTTTTGCCGAACCGATTTCACGCGCTAACTGGATGATTTTGTCTGCAGGGATGCTGGTAATCTGAGATGCCCATTGCGGTGTTTTGGCAATTGCGTCCGGGCCGTCACCTAATATATAGGCCTTGTAGTGCGCATTACGCGGTGCGCTGGCGGGGAGAGTGGTTTCATCGTAGCCGACGCAGTATTTATCAAGGAAAGGTTTATCAATCAGATCTTCTGTGATCAGCACCCAGGCGATTGCGGCGGCCAGTGCAGCATCCGTCCCTGGGCGAATAGGCAGCCATTCATCTTCACGACCTGCGGCGGTGTCGTTGTAGCGTGGATCAATAACGATCATTCTGGCATTTGACCGCTCACGTGCCTGCTCGACATACCAGGTTACGCCACCGCCGCTCATACGCGTTTCGGCTGGATTATTACCAAACATCACAACCAGCTTTGTGTTGGCGATATCGTCGGGGCTGTTACCGTCGTTAGCACCAAACATGTATCCCATGGCGGCGCTGATTTGTGCGGTGCTGTAACTCCCGTAACGGCTTAGATAGCCACCACAGGAATTCATCAAACGGTAGGGGACGTTGGAGTTCGTGATATTACCGCCATCCACACCGGTACCGTAAAGAACGTGAACGGCTTCATTACCGTAATCATGCAAGATACGCTTCAGATTGCCGGCAACGGTATCCAGCGCTTCATCCCAACTGATACGCTCGAATTTACCTTCACCACGTTTACCAACGCGTTTCATCGGGTATTTGAGGCGGTCAGGGTGGTTCATACGACGGCGAATCGAACGACCACGCAAGCAGGCGCGAACCTGGTGGTTACCGTAGGTATCATCACCGGTCGTGTCAGATTCAACCCAGTAGACTGCATCATCTTTCACATGCAGACGTAAAAGGCAACGGCTGCCGCAGTTAACCGTACAGGAACTCCAGACAGCCTTATCTTCAACAGGTTGCACTGATTGCTGTACTGCAGCAGCAGCGGCACGAATACCAAAGGGTAGTGACAGGCCACCGGCAGCAAGTGCCAGTGAACCTATAGCCGAGGATTTCACTAACGTCCTGCGGCTAATACCTCCATATTGCTCATCTTCAGACATAACCCACTCCATTGTAATTGTCGTTATATATATTGTTTTATAACGAAATAACTAGCTTGCTAACAATGAAGTTGAGTCTACCTATTTAGAGGTAAATCTTATTAATGCATATCAAACAGGAGTGACCCTCCGCGAACGGAGGGTAAAATTTATTGCGGCTCAGCCACGTGACCGTCCTGAGAAGGGCTACTGTTTGCGGGCGCGTTACCGCTGTTGGTTCGGGTATAGAGGATCTTGTGCGTATCATTAGCACAATGACCGACCACCAGTGAATCAGGCTGATCGGCCTGATCATTAGGAACAATATTCAACGTGAAACTGGATTCCGCGACACCATTATTAATAATGCGCTGTTCGATATCACTCTTCACGCGCTCACATGACGCGGGCGCCGCCAGGATCTGCGGGGAAGCGACCAGTAATAAGCTCGCGGCAATTCCTGTTATGTATTTCATCATCAACTCCTTTCGTGATCGACATAAACTAAGATTAGCATTTCTGGTGTAAATAACTGTATTTGCTAATATGATTGAGAATTATCTTCTTATCCCGGTGAAAAATGTGAAGAAACAGACCCTGTTAGGTTTCCTGTGTATCGTGTTGGTTGGGTGTGATAACGCCAAAGGGCTGGTGTCCTTTACGCCGGAAATGGCCAGCTTCTCCAATGAATTTGATTTTGATCCGCTACGCGGCCCAGTGAAAGATTTTAGTCAGACACTGCTCAACGACAAAGGCGAAGTGACTAAGCGCGTCACAGGTACGCTCTCACAGGAAGGCTGTTTTGATACGCTGGAATTGCATGATGTCGAAAATAATACGGGTATGGCATTAGTGCTGGATGCGAACTTCTATCGGGACGCCGAAACGCTGGAAAAACGGATCCGTTTACAAGGGAAATGCCAACTGGCGGAACTGCCTTCGGCGGGGGTAGTGTGGGATACCGACGATAACGGTTTTGTTGTGTCCGCCACGGGAAAAGAGATGAAGGTGCAGTACCGGTATGACGCGGAAGGCTACCCGCTCGGTAAAACCACCATCAGTAAGGACAATACGCTGCAGGTTGAGGCTAAACCGTCAGTCGATCCATTGAAAAAACTGGATTACACGGCAGTAAGCATACTGAACGATCACCCTTTAGGTAACGTCAAACAAACCTGTAAGTATGATTCGTATGCTAATCCGGTCAACTGCCAGCTGGTTATCGTTGACGAAAGCGTAAAGCCGGCAGTTGAGCATCATTACTCGATTGAAAACACCATTGATTACTACTAACCGCTTTTACTGAGCGGTAGGTTGTAACAGGCTGGAACCCGGTGTTTTGTGATCGGCCAGATATTGCTGTTGGAAGATACACATACGGATAGTGTTGCGGTATTGGCCGTTGATAAAGAATTCATGAATCAGCTCGCCTTCGACCATAAAGCCGAGTTTACGGTAGATGTGGATAGCTTTTTCGTTCTCTTTATCAACGATCAGATACAGCTTATACAAGTTGAGTACGGTAAAACCGTAATCCATCGCCAGCTTTGCCGCGCGCGTTGCCAGTCCTTTGCCCTGATAATCAGGGGAAATAATGATCTGAAATTCAGCCCGGCGGTGCACATGGTTTATTTCAACCAGCTCCACCAGCCCGGCTTTCTCACCGTCACACTCGACCACAAAACGGCGTTCACTTTGGTCGTGAATGTGTTTGTCATACAGGTCTGACAGCTCAACAAACGCTTCGTAAGGTTCTTCAAACCAGTAGCGCATGACGCTGGCGTTGTTATCAAGCTGATGGACGAAACGTAAATCTTCACGCTCCAGCGGGCGCAGATTTACACTGAGGGCGCTTGCCATATCGTATCCTTTCAATATCTTCTGGTGAGCACAATGATTATGGGGCAACGGTGCGGCCAGTGCGGCGATCGAGACAACGCAGGGTGTTAGGCTCCCAATACGCATTCAGGTTCGCGCTTTGTTCGCATTTATCACGGTTATCAAAAGCAGCGTCGGCTTTGTCCCACTCTTTCTCTGTACGCTTGTTGACTTTCTGACGCAACTGACGCGTATCGTTCCATTGTTCCTTTTCCATTGCAGCCTGTTGACGACTTTGCGCACTGTCCCCGGACTCTATGACCAGTTTACTGGTTTCAGCAAATACGGAAGAGGTGTACACGGCCGCCGCCAGCGTCAGCATGGCCGTCAGACACAGGCGTTTGGTCAGTGTAATTTTCATGGCGAATTCCTTTAATGAGAAAGGGAAAAAAACGATAAAACAGGGTTAAATTCTACACTATTCCTGCGCCAGGGCATACCCACTGGGCGCATATGGATACGTTGGACATATTCTGTCGTATTATGGTTAAACCGAAGGTAACTGAATAACTCCAATGCTTAAGACAACATTACTTTTCTTCGTCACCGCGTTATGCGAAATCATTGGCTGCTTTTTACCCTGGCTCTGGCTTAAGCGTGGGGCGACGGCCTGGTTGCTGGTTCCCGCTGGGGTGTCATTAGCGCTGTTCGTCTGGTTGCTGACGCTACATCCGGCGGCGAGCGGGCGGGTATATGCCGCGTATGGTGGTGTCTACGTGGTGACTGCACTGCTCTGGTTACGCATTGTCGATGGCGTAAAACTGAGCCTGTACGACTGGTCCGGCGCGTTAGTGGCACTGTGTGGGATGTTGATCATCGTGGCCGGATGGGGGCGCGCATAGCGCCTTTTTTGTGATCGGTGAGCGCTTTTTTGATCTTCATACTTGTATGGTAGTAGTTCAGTTGGGTAAATTTCCTGCATCACAAGAAGAGATGTAAGGATTAAAAAATGAAGATTGTCGGGGCTGAAGTTTTTGTTACCTGTCCAGGACGTAATTTTGTCACGCTGAAAATCACGACAGACGATGGGATCACCGGATTAGGGGATGCCACACTAAACGGGCGTGAATTATCCGTGGCGTCCTACCTGAAAGATCATGTGTGTCCACAGCTAATTGGACGTGATGCGCATCGAATTGAGGATATCTGGCAGTTTTTTTACAAGGGGGCTTACTGGCGTCGCGGCCCGGTAACAATGTCGGCGATTTCTGCGGTGGATATGGCTCTGTGGGATATCAAAGCGAAGGCGGCGAACATGCCGTTGTACCAGTTGCTGGGGGGCGCATCGCGCGAAGGCGTCATGGTGTACTGTCACACAACGGGTCATTCCATTGATGATGTGCTGGAGGATTACGCGCGTCATAAAGAGATGGGATTTAAAGCGATCCGTGTGCAGTGTGGTGTACCGGGGATGAAGACCACCTACGGTATGTCTAAAGGTAAAGGCCTGGCCTACGAACCGGCGACCAAAGGCCAGTGGCCGGAAGAGCAACTGTGGTCGACGGAGAAATATCTCGATTTCACACCGAAATTGTTTGAAGCCGTCCGCAACAAATTTGGTTTTGATGAACATCTTCTGCATGACATGCATCACCGCCTGACGCCAATTGAAGCGGCCCGTTTTGGCAAAAGCATTGAACAATACCGTTTATTTTGGATGGAAGATCCTACTCCGGCTGAAAATCAGGCGTGCTTCCGCCTGATCCGCCAGCATACGGTCACGCCGATTGCGGTAGGGGAAGTGTTCAACAGTATCTGGGACTGCAAGCAGCTTATTGAAGAACAGCTGATCGACTATATTCGCACCACTATTACCCACGCAGGCGGTATCACCGGTATGCGTCGTATTGCTGATTTTGCCTCACTTTATCAGGTGCGCACGGGTTCTCATGGACCTTCCGATTTGTCGCCAGTCTGCATGGCCGCTGCGCTGCATTTCGATCTGTGGGTACCAAACTTCGGGGTGCAGGAATATATGGGGTACTCAGAACAGATGTTGGAAGTGTTCCCGCATAACTGGACCTTTGATAACGGCTATATGCACCCAGGTGACAAACCCGGTCTCGGTATTGAGTTTGACGAAAAACTTGCAGCGAAATATCCGTACGATCCCGCATATCTGCCCGTTGCTCGCCTGGAAGATGGCACGCTGTGGAACTGGTAAGGAGTGATTTGCTATGAAAAGTATTTTGATTGAAAAACCGAATGTGCTGAATATTGCCGAGCGACCGGTACCTGAACCCTCAGCAGGCGAAGTCCGGGTAAAGGTGAAACTGGCGGGAATTTGTGGTTCTGACAGTCATATTTATCGTGGACACAATCCATTTGCACAATACCCGCGCGTGATTGGCCATGAGTTTTTTGGCGTGATTGATGCAATAGGCGACGGTGTTGAGCCTTCGCGAATGGGGGAGCGGGTGTCCGTTGATCCGGTCATCAGTTGCGGACATTGTTATCCCTGTTCAATTGGTAAACCTAACGTTTGTACATCGCTGGTGGTGCTGGGCGTGCATCGTGATGGCGGTTTCAGCGAGTACGCTGTCGTGCCGGCGAAAAATGCCTGGACGATCCCCGATACCGTGCCCGATGAACATGCCGTTATGGTCGAACCGTTTACCATCGCCGCAAACGTAACCGGGCAAATTAATCCGACAGAAAACGATATTGCTCTGATTTATGGCGCGGGTCCTATGGGGCTGACCACCGTACAGGCACTTAAACGTGTCTATAAAGTAAAAACTGTGGTGATTGCCGACAGAATCGATGAACGATTGGGTATGGCAAAGCAGTGCGGTGCCGACTGGGCAATCAATAATAGTCAGCAATCGTTGCAAGATTTCCTTGCGGAAAAAGGGCTAAAACCGACCATCATCGTGGATGCGGCTTGTCATCCATCCATTTTACAGGAGGCTATCACGCTGGCATCGCCAGCCGCGCGGATTGTTTTGATGGGCTTCTCCAGCGATCCTTGTCAGATTGTTCAACAAGGCATTACCGGGAAAGAACTTTCAATCTATTCTTCAAGATTAAATGCCAATAAATTCCCGGTAGTTATTGATTGGTTGGTCAAAGGACTTATCGACCCTAATAAACTCATTACCCATACTTTTGACTATCACCACGTTACCGACGCAATTGAATTGTTTGAGAAAGATCAGCAGCACTGCTGCAAAGTTTTACTCACATTCACTGAATAATATTAATAACTGCGAGTAAGTGGTACGCATCTTACCTCTTAGAGATAGCCAATATGAATCAAGAAAAACACGAAAGGTCAACGAAAGATCTGGTGAGAGCAGCCGTTTCAGGATGGTTAGGGACAGCTCTCGAATTTATGGATTTCCAGTTATATTCATTGGGTGCCGCACTGGTATTTCATGAAATATTTTTCCCGGAACAATCTGCCGCGATGGCACTCATTCTGGCAATGGGTACCTACGGTGCGGGATATATTGCTCGTATCGTTGGAGCATTTATATTTGGCAAAATGGGCGACAGCATTGGACGTAAAAAGGTGCTGTTTATTACCATTACCATGATGGGGATCTGTACAACATTAATAGGCGTACTGCCAACGTATGCACAAATCGGTATCTTTGCGCCCGTATTACTGGTGACGCTGCGTATTGTGCAGGGTCTCGGTGCAGGGGCCGAAATCTCTGGGGCTGGTACAATGCTCGCTGAGTACGCACCAAAAGGAAAGCGCGGTATCATTTCCTCTCTTGTTGCAATGGGAACTAACTGCGGCACATTAAGTGCTACTGCAATCTGGGCCGTGATGTTCTTTGCCCTTGATCGTGAGGAATTGTTAGCCTGGGGTTGGCGAATTCCGTTTCTGGCGAGTGTAGTGGTTATGGTTTTTGCCATCTGGTTGCGAATGAATCTCAAAGAAAGTCCAGTATTTGAGAAAGTTAATAATGAGGAAAACGCACCTGCATTGAATAACCCGTCAGAAAATACGCTGGGTGCAATGTTTACCAGTAAATCTTTCTGGTTGGCAACCGGCTTACGTTTTGGACAGGCGGGTAACTCAGGTCTAATTCAGACTTTCCTTGCCGGATATTTGGTGCAAACATTGTTGTTTGATAAATCAATACCGACAGATGCCTTAATGATTAGTTCTGTGCTTGGTTTTATTACAATACCCTTACTAGGGTGGTTGTCAGATAAATTTGGTCGCCGTTTACCATATATAATTCTGAATATATCTGCAATTATTCTTGCTTATCCAATGTTATCGATTGTTGTAGATAAAACGTATAGCCCCGGCGTCATTATGACAGCGCTGATTGTTATTCATAATTTTGCGGTGCTGGGATTGTTCGCACTCGAAAATATCACCATGGCTGAAATGTTCGGTGCGCGTAATCGCTTCACCCGAATGGCAATTTCAAAAGAGGCCGGTGGATTGGTGGCCGTTGGTTTTGGTCCTGTTCTGGCCGGTATTTTCTGCAACATGACAAATTCCTGGTGGCCGATTCTGGTGATGGTTATGGCTTACTCGCTCATTGGTTTGGTTTCAGCATTGCTAATGCCTGAAGTGAAAGACCGTGATTTGAGTGTACTGGAAGATGCTGCGGAAGTGAGCAAAACCGAGACGGTTCGTGCTGGAGCCACTCAGGCTGGCTAGTACGGACAGGGTATGGTCAGGTCTGAACTGATGGCCTGATCATGCTATTACACAGCTTTAAATGATGTCATACCAATCATAGAAAGTTTAATGCAAATCAAAACATACAACCATACAGGCGTTACTCTGAGACAATCCTGATTTCATTGATAAGTAGGTCATACAATGCAAAACAAGCTCTTAGCGGCAAAGGCTGCACTTCCTGGCTACGATCGTACAAAACTGGTTCCGCGTATTGTTCATCTGGGGTTCGGTGCTTTCCACCGTGCACACCAGGGGGTATACGCTGACATTCTGGCTGCAGATCACAATAGTGACTGGGGATATTGCGAAGTAAACCTGATTGGTGGAGAGCAGCAGATTGCTGATTTGAAACAGCAAGATAACCTGTACACCGTTGCGGAAATGTCTGCGGATGCCTGGACCGCAAGAGTTGTTGGCGTGGTTAAAAAGGCGTTGCATGCGCAGGTTGATGGTCTGGAAGCTGTACTGGCTGCTCTGTGTGAACCGCAGGTGGCGATCGTTTCCCTGACCATTACTGAGAAGGGGTATTGCCATTCTCCAGCAACCGGACAATTGATGCTGGATAACCCGATGATTGCCGCCGACCTGCAAAACCCAAAACAGCCGAAGACCGCGCCGGGTGTGGTGGTTGAAGCATTGGCTCGCCGTAAAGCCGCTGGTTTAGGTGCGTTTACCGTGATGTCCTGCGACAACATGCCAGAAAACGGCCATGTGATGCGCAATGTTGTCACTGCGTATGCCCGGGCGGTGGATGCTGAGCTGGCGGCATGGATCGAACAACATGTGACGTTCCCGTCAACAATGGTTGATCGTATTGTCCCGGCGGTAACCGCAGATACGCTGGACAAAATTGAACAACTTACCGGGGTACGCGATCCGGCTGGTGTGGCATGTGAACCGTTCCGTCAGTGGGTCATTGAAGATAACTTTGTCGCTGGGCGTCCAGAGTGGGAAAAAGCCGGGGCTGAACTGGTGGCAGATGTTATCCCGTTCGAAGAGATGAAGTTGCGCATGCTTAACGGCAGCCACTCTTTCCTTGCTTACCTCGGCTACCTGGCAGGATATCAACACATCAACGACTGCATGGGTGATGAGAACTATCGTGTCGCTGCCCGCGCGTTGATGCTGCAGGAGCAAGCGCCAACATTAAAAGTGAAAGGGGTGGATCTCCAGCATTATGCCGACTTACTGATTGACCGCTATAGCAACCCTGCGTTGCGCCACCGTACCTGGCAGATTGCCATGGACGGTAGTCAGAAACTGCCGCAACGTATGCTTGACTCTGTGCGTTGGCATATCGTGCACGGTAGTGGTTTTGATCTGCTTGCACTCGGTGTGGCGGGTTGGATGCGCTATGTCGGGGGCGTGGATGAGCAGGGACAAGCCATTGAAATTAGCGATCCGTTGCTGCCAGTGATCCAGCAAGCGGTACAGAACAGTCACGAAGGTGAAGATCGTGTGCAGGCACTATTGGCAATTGACGCTATTTTTGGTGATGAACTGCCGCAAATTGAACTGGTTAAAAAGCGGGTTACAGAAGCGTACCTGACTTTGCTGGCGGAAGGCGCGAAGGCAACGGTTGCGAAATATGCTGCGAAATTACAGTCAGTAAGATAACGCGTTATGTCGCCATCCGGCTTTAACGACAGCCAGATGGCGCATTGTTTTTGGCATTCACACCAATTAGTTCATGCCTAAACGAATCAGTTCGAGGGGGGCATATTTGCCTTCACATCCTTCGATTTCCACTGTTTTACCGCGGCGGATTTGCTCAGCGGTCAGGCCGTCGGTGTCAATGGCTGTAATACGGCCGGTGAGTCCGCTGTCACTAATCATGACGCGGCTGCCAGTGGTGATTGCGTTGCGGTTACGATCGTATGTTTTCATGGTGTTTTCTCCTTTCCAACTTACCGTCAAAGCCCGTGGGCTTTTAGTCCCACGTAACGGGCGCAATATAAATACGCTTCTCGATAATGATTTTTTTTGTTTTCGATCAAAATCACAGCTTTTTTTATAGGGATATGCAGGAGAGGGGATCTTTCGGGGAAACTCACCTCAGTGAGAGGTGAGCTACGTATTAGTCTTCGCTAAACCAGTCGCTATTTTCCTGACGAATAAGCTGAACAGATTCGCTAATTTCCTGTAGATGCAGCATCATTGCATGCCCGACGGCATCGCCATCATGCTTTACTAGCGCCGCAAAGATATCATGGTGCTGACGAAGTAGCATTTCAGGTGGGGAGACGTGATCCAGACTCATATAGCGTACACGGTCAATCGTGGCTTTAATATTCTCGACGGTGTCCCAGGCAAGCTGGCAATCAGCGATTAATGCCAGTTTCTGATGAAATTCATCATCAAGCTGGAAGAAATCGTTGAGCTGTTTACGGTCAATGGCAATGCGTTGCTGATGCAGGTTTTGTTCCAGTTGATAGCACTGGTTATCGGTGATCATCGAGGCGGCGCGGCGGGCCACGGCACACTCAATGGCCTGACGTACAAAACAGCCATTTTGCACCTGCGACAGCGAGATCTTATTCACGTAACTGCCACGTTGTGGACGGATCTGAATCAAACCGTTTTCTGCCAGTTTGATGAATGCCTCTCGTACCGGCTGGCGAGACACGTTAAAGCGTACGGAAACCTCCTTCTCCGACAATGGCGTACCGGGCGCAATCAGACAATGCACGATATCGCTGCGAAGAATACGGTAAATCTGTTGATTTACCGGCTGTGTAGGGTTGAGCTGCGTTTCTACGGTCATTCATTCTTACTTATTAAAGAGTTAACCCGGCTATTTTATCACTTATTGAGCGCTTTCTATACCCGGCACAAGGCCGGGTATCTCATTTAGCTTCTATGCACGCTAAGCCCGGCAAAAGACTGAGTGACTGGCATCATCTCAAGGGTATTGATATTGACATGAGCCGGTAACGAAGCAACCCACCATACGGCTTCAGTGACATCTTGCGGAGTCAGTGCAGTGGTATTTTCGTAGGTTTTACCTGCTTTATCATCGTCGCCTTTGAAACGCACATTAGAGAACTCGGTACCGCCAACGAGTCCGGGTTCAATGTCGGTAACGCGGATTGCTGTGCCGTGTAAGTCTGTACGCAGGTTCAGACTAAACTGACGAACAAACGCTTTGGTTGCACCGTACACGTTCCCGCCAGCGTACGGCCAACTACCGGCGGTAGAGCCGATATTAATAATGTGGCCGCGGTTACGCTCGACCATGCCAGGTAGAACGGCACGAGTCATATAAACCAGGCCTTTGTTGTTGGTATCGATCATGGTTTCCCAGTCATCGACATTCGCTTTGTGGGCTGGCTCAAGACCCAGCGCCAGACCGGCATTGTTGACCAGAATATCGATATTGCGCCATTCGGCAGGCAGGGCGTCCAGCATCTCTTCAATGGATGCGCGATTGCGTACGTCAAGCTGGGCGGTATACAGATTATTGCCCAGTTCATCTTTCAGTTCCTGCAGACGTTCCTGGCGGCGTCCGGTGGCAATAACTTTATGCCCATTCTCAATAAAACGACGCGTAATACACTCACCAAAACCTGCTGTTGCTCCGGTTACTAAAACGATCATCTCACTGTTCCTCAACGCTTTTTATGTAGTACTACCATAGCACGTCATTTCTGTTCAGAGCTATTCCTGCTTAACGAGATTGCGGTCGAATCCTGGGAGGCCTACTCTAGTAAACAAATCGTTTTCAGGAGGAAAAGATGTCGTTAACAAATCCTTTTTTGCACCACAGCACATTACCTTACCAGGCACCGCAATTTGATCAGATTGAAGATTGCCATTATCGGCCCGCGTTTGATGAAGGTGTGAAACAAAAACGCGCTGAAATAGCGGCGATTGTGCAAAACCAACAGACTCCTGATTTCACAAATACGTTGCTGGCGCTTGAGCAAAGTGGGGCGTTGTTGACGCGCGTCACCAGCGTTTTCTTTGCGATGACGGCAGCGCATACCAACGATAAGCTGCAGCGTCTTGACGAGGAATTCTCCGCCGAACTGGCCGCGCTGGCCAATGATATCTATCTCAATGACGCACTTTTTGCGCGTATAGATGCCGTCTGGCAGCAACGCTCTTCGCTGGCGCTGGAAGGTGAATCATTGCGTCTGTTGGAGGTGGTTCACCAACGCTTTGTGTTGGCAGGTGCGCGTCTTAATGACGCCGACAAAGCGCGTCTGAAAGCGCTAAATACGGAGTCGGCGACGTTAACCAGCCAGTTCAATCAGCGTCTGCTGGCGGCGAACAAAGCGGGGGCACTGGTCGTGGATGATGTCCGGCAACTTGACGGACTCAGCGCAGAAGAAATTGCCGTTGCGGCGCAAGCCGCCAGCGACAAAGGACTTGAGGTTCGCTGGGTTATCCCACTATTGAACACCACACAACAACCGGCACTTGCTGCGTTACGCGATCGACAGACACGAGAAAACCTGTTTACCCAGGCATGGACGCGAGCGGAAAAAAATGATGCCAACGATACCCGCGCTATCATTAAACGGCTGGTGGAGATCCGCAGAGAGCAGGCAACATTACTGGGTTTTGCGAATTTTGCTGCCTGGAAAATTGCCGATCAGATGGCGAAAACGCCAGAAGCGGCACTTTCTTTTATGCGGGCGATCGTGCCCGCTGCACGTCAACGCGCGCTGAATGAGCAGGCTGAAATTCAGAAAGCGATTAATCAGCAACAGGGACAATTCAAGGTTGAGGCCTGGGACTGGGCATATTATGCCGAGCAGGTGCGTCGTGAAAAATATGCTCTTGATGAAGCTCTGCTTAAACCTTACTTTGCCCTGGATACGGTGCTGAATGAAGGTGTTTTCTGGACGGCAAACCAGCTATTTGGCATTAAATTCATCGAGCGTTTTGACATCCCTGTTTATCATCCGGATGTACGGGTTTGGGAGATTTTCGATCATGATGGCGTAGGACTGGCGCTATTTTATGGTGATTTTTTTGCCCGTGAATCAAAAAGCGGTGGTGCCTGGATGGGAAATTTTGTTGAGCAATCTCTGCAAAATGAAACCAGACCGGTAATTTACAACGTCTGCAATTATCAGAAACCTGCTCAGGGCCAACCCGCCTTGCTGCTGTGGGATGATGTCATCACATTGTTCCATGAGTTCGGACACACGTTACATAGTCTGTTTGCCAGCCAACGGTATGCAACGCTGTCAGGCACGAATACTCCGCGTGATTTCGTCGAGTTCCCGTCGCAGATTAACGAACACTGGGCGAGTGATCCGCAGGTTTTCGCGCGTTATGCTCGCCATGTTGAAACAGGTGAAAAAATGCCCCAGCCATTGCTGGAGAAGATGCAACGGGCCAGCTTGTTTAACAAAGGCTATGATATGACGGAGCTTCTCAGTGCTGCATTGCTGGATATGCGCTGGCACAGCCTGGAGCAGAGTGTGTCATCGCTGTCAGTTGATGAGTTTGAGCAGCAGGCCCTGGCTGCGGAAGGATTGGATCTGCAGGCTGTACCACCGCGTTATCGCAGCAGCTATTTTGCCCATGTCTTCGGTGGTGGCTATGCCGCAGGATATTACGCTTATTTATGGACGCAAATGTTGGCCGATGACGGCTATCAGTGGTTTGTAGAGCAGGGCGGGTTGACCCGTGAAAACGGGCAGAAATTCCGCGAAGCGATTTTGTCCCGTGGTAACAGCACTGATTTAGCTGAGCTTTATTGCCAATGGAGCGGCCGAGATCCAAAAATGGAGCCAATGCTCAAACATCGTGGTTTGAGCGCTTAAGGCATTGTCAGCCAAAAAATTGAACCGGGCGCGATGCCCGGTTTTTAGCGTGATTTTTTCTTCCCCAAAATGTGAAATGGATGAATGACGATGAGGTTGCCAACAAAGGTCGAGCTGATTTCATTCTGCTTTGCTGTTACCTGGGTTATTTGGTGTGCATGGGCAGACAAAATCACTCATGACACGTACCTTTTTGACGGGGTGCTTTATAAGTCAGTTATTATTGGAATCGCCTTTCTGCCAGGCGTGTTCATGGCCTGGCGCGTGTACCTAAGAAATAAGTACGTAGCAGATAGGGTTAAGCGGCTTTTTGGCGTTTTCCTGACCGTTACGATGTGCCTGAGTTTTACTTTTTGGAACGTTCCAGAATTAATAATGATTTCATCAGCTAATCAGCATGTGAGTGATAATTTCAGATTCAAGATGAAATACCCCATTCAATCTGGAGGAAGAACCCGGTCATGTAAGGCTCGTGTTATCTACTATGACACATATCTGAAGCGTGAAATCGCGCTCTGCCACTGGGATGATGCTCCCTCTTTTTTCTATAAGGATTATATTCGGGTTGATAAGTTGATTTCAGGTATGGGCGGGCAGATTCTTTACCACGAAGCCGTTCATTGAGGAAATCGTTTTCAAGTGTCACATTTCATGCGGTTAATATTATCGTCGTTTTTTGCGATTTAACTCAGAGGTGTTTTGTTTCATTGAATATAAAACAAGAAAAATAACATCCATTCTATCATGTTGATTATCAAGGTTATTTTTATTGCGGGTTAATATATTATCATGCAAGGTGATTTTTGTTCGCTTTCTTTAATATTAATTACTATTAAAAAATTTACATAAGTTTTCCTTTTTGGCGCTAAAATGCCCATGTCTAAATGTTCATACAGGGAAGGAAACCGTGATGATCAGAAGAACGCAGGAAATAGATGCAATTTTAATCGAACTTAACAAATCAATTGATGCTCATTATAAGTGGCTAGTGAAAATGTTCCGCTGTGTGGTGTCATCAGATGTTACTCAGCCTGATATTTCGGGCGATGACTCTCACGCTGTTTGTCAATTTGGGCAATGGCTCAAAGACCATCCACAGCACGATGATGATGAATGTAGTTATATCAGCGATATTCACGCGACACATGAAAAAATGCATTTGTTAGGCAAGGAATTGCTATTGGCAATCGTGGAAGAGCGTAGCCATTCATGGCATTTCGACAGTTTCCAGGATGCGTTACTGGGATTTACGTCTGCGGTCATGGACTACAAAATATATTTACTGACTATCCGCAGTAATATTGATGTGTTAACAGGTTTGCCAGGCAGAAGAATGCTTGATGAGTCGTTTGATCAGCAGTTACTCGATGCTGAGCCGCTTAACCTGTACATATTGTTGCTGGATATCGACCGTTTTAAACATGTTAATGATACCTACGGACATCTGGTTGGTGACAGGGTGTTGCGCAGTCTGGCGTCAAATTTATTAGCATGGACCCGATATGATGAGGTTGCCTATCGCTATGGTGGTGAGGAGTTTATTGTCATCATCCGAACCAAAACGGACGAGCAGGCTTGCCAGGCAGGGTTGCGTCTTTGTCATCTGATTGGCCAGAAAAAAATCCCTTATCCAGAAGGCGAAATCGGCATAACGGTAACGGCTGGCATTACCAGAGTTCAACAGGGTGAAACGCTGGACAACGGGCTTGGACGTGCTGACAGAGCCATGTATGAAGGGAAACAGACCGGCAGGAATCGCTGCATGTTTATGGATGAAAAAGAGGAAATCACGTTAGTTGGCACCAATGATCAACTGACACCGCGCGTCAGAGCGTGAATTTTATCAGCGTAGATCTGCTGTAGTTACGTTTCGTTTAACTTCCATTGTGGTTGTCAATGATATGTTAGCTGACTATCCGTTATCTTCGCAGGGAATTGCCAGATAACGTATAAAGCAAAACACAAATCTATCCATGCAAGCATTTACCGCTGGTTTCTCCGGCGGTTTTTTTTATCTGTAATTCAGAGAAATGATTCAGGGAAGGGAAGCCGGTAAAAAAATGGCCCCTTGTGCAGTTACGCGACAAGGGGCCGGTTCGGTGCAGGATTATCTCCGTTCATCAATCATCCCATCTGTGACTAAAATACGCGGCCAGGAAACCGGAAAATAAAATAATTCCCAGAACAGCCATAAAAATATTCATATTACCCAGCATAGTAAATGCTCCTTTATCTATGAGTTTCCTCTCTTACCTTAATTTCACCTCGTTAATGACTATAGTAGCAATTTGAACTTAAACAAAGAGTGAACTGTGTGAATATTTCGTCTGAAATGTAAGATTTTGACTTTTTCTCGTCGAAGAAAATAAATAAAAGTGACGAAACAGGCGCACCCATCGGCAAATAATCATAATTTTATCTTGTAATCCGCTGCAATTACCGGGTTGTCCGGACACAGGATGTTGCACGTTTATAATGCAACACTGTGTCATGGTGGTTCAATTCTTCGCTCTTGCCGTCATGACGACGCATTCTTTCTATCTGTATTTTATTGGTGATATTTATAATTTATTGAATTATATGATTTTTTCATATCTGGCACTGTTTTTGCCTTATCCCTTCTGAACACCCTTAATTTGCACCGTTTTGTCTTTCCGGCTGCACCGGAGCTTTCAGCAAATCTACTTTCAGGAGTGAAACTATGCAGCGTCGTACATTATTAAAAGCCTTTGCTCTTTCTGCCTCTGTGGTGGCTATGGGGATGAGTTTTAGCGTTCAGGCCGCCGACACCATTAAAGTTGGCATCATGCATTCGTTGTCCGGGACAATGGCTATTTCTGAAACGCCGCTGAAGGATGTGGCGTTGATGACCATTGATGAGATCAACGCCAAAGGCGGTGTACTGGGGAAAAAACTGGAGCCGGTAGTGGTCGATCCGGCGTCAAACTGGCCGCTGTTTGCCGAAAAAGCCCGTCAGTTGCTAAGCCAGGACAAAGTGGCGGTGGTTTTTGGTTGCTGGACATCGGTTTCGCGCAAATCTGTACTGCCGGTATTTGAAGAGTTAAACGGCCTGTTGTTTTATCCCGTGCAATATGAAGGTGAAGAGATGTCACCTAACGTTTTCTATACTGGCGCCGCGCCCAACCAGCAGGCTATTCCGGCGGTTGAGTATCTGATGAGTGAAGACGGTGGTAGTGCAAAACGTTTCTTCCTGCTGGGCACCGACTACGTCTATCCGCGAACAACCAATAAAATTCTCCGTGCCTGGCTGCATTCAAAAGGCGTTGCGGATAAAGACATTGAAGAGGTTTATACCCCGTTTGGTCACAGCGATTACCAGACCATCGTCGCCAGCATCAAAAAATTCTCCGCAGGGGGGAAAACGGCGGTGGTATCTACCATTAATGGCGACTCTAACGTTCCGTTCTATAAAGAACTGGCTAACCAGGGTCTGAAAGCGACCGATGTTCCGGTTGTTGCGTTCTCTGTTGGAGAAGAGGAGTTGCGCGGTATTGATACCAAATCCCTGGTAGGCAATCTTGCGGCCTGGAACTATTTTGAATCCGTTGATAATGCCACCAATAAGCAATTTATCGCTGATTACCGCGCCTATGCGAAAGCGCACAAATTGCCGAATGCTGATTCTGTGGTCACGAACGATCCGATGGAAGCCACGTATGTTGGCCTGCACATGTGGGCGCAGGCAGTTGAAAAAGCCGGAACGACGGATGTCGATAAAGTTCGCGCAGCCATGGCGGGGCAATCATTCGCGGCACCTTCTGGCTTTACGCTGACAATGGATGCAACGAATCATCACCTGCATAAACCCGTCATGATTGGCGAAATCGAAAGTAACGGTCAGTTTAACGTGGTATGGCAAACGGATGCCCCAGTCCGTGCCCAACCGTGGAGTCCGTATATCGCCGGGAATGATAAGAAATCTGAGCAGCCCGTCAAAACCGCCAGCAACTGATCTTACGCCCTCCTGTGGGAGGGCCCAATTTTGGAGAACGCTATCATGAAAGCCATGCGCTTTATTCGTGGCGTGTTGTTGCTGACGTGGCTTTTGCCGTGGATAGCGCAGGCAACAGATGCCGATACCTTCGCCGCGGCCAGTCGGACACAGCAGGCGACATTACTGGAACAATGGGCGATTAACCCCGATGTTCAGCGTTTACCTTTGCTTAATGCCCTGAGTGGCGAAAACCTGCTGACCGATGACGTTAAAAATGCGTTCACGATGAAAGGTTCACGTGTGCAATCTCTGGGGGCGGCCAGCACACCCAGTGGCGAATTAAAAAAAATCCGCCTGACTAACCGCCTGCGTAACCTGGTGGCTGGCACATTGGCTGTTCATCAGTTGTTAAGTGACAGTGTCACTTTTAGAATGGCTGCTGCCCGGACATTACAACGTGAAGCACTGCCAGTGATGCTGCCATTTTTGCAGCAAAGGCTAATGCAGGAGACGGATGCTGGCGTGAAATCCACCCTCGCGGTTGCTCTGGCAAACCTGCAACTGAACAGCACTTCGCCCGATATCAGACGCCAGGCCATCGAATTGCTGGGCGCATCCAATGATCCTGAAACACAAGCGCGATTACAGCCTTTCACCCAGGTGGAACATGAACCCGATGCGCGCGTACGCGCTGCCGCCAGCGAAAGCCTGAATACCATCGGACATCGAATGAAGGTTGGAGAGCTGCTTGGCCAGGCGTTTATGGGATTATCGCTGGGGTCTATTTTATTGCTGGCGGCGCTGGGGCTGGCCATCACCTACGGACTACTCGGCGTCATTAATATGGCGCACGGTGAAATGCTGATGCTTGGCGCTTACTGTACCTGGATGGTGCAACAGCTGATGAGCCAGTTTTTCCCGCAGTGGTTAGCCTTTTATCCGCTGATTGCGCTGCCGGTTGCCTTCTTGCTGACCGCCGCTATTGGAATGCTGCTGGAACGCACTGTGATCCGCCATTTGTACGGACGCCCACTTGAAACGCTACTGGCAACATGGGGGATTAGTCTGATGCTGATCCAGTTGGTGCGTATGGCCTTTGGTGCGCAAAACCTCGAGGTAGCTAACCCGGCGTGGCTGTCGGGTGGTATTCAGGTCTATGCCAATTTGATTTTGCCGTGGAACCGGATTGTGGTGCTGGGATTTGCCATTCTGGTGCTGTTCTTCACGTGGTTGTTGCTGAATAAAACCCGTCTGGGTATGCGCGTGCGGGCGGTGACGCAAAACCGCAGCATGGCTGACTGCTGCGGCGTTCCCACGGGGCGCGTGGATATGTTGGCATTTGGTTTAGGCTCCGGCATTGCCGGACTTGGGGGCGTGGCGCTATCGCAGTTGGGCAACGTGGGACCAGAACTGGGGCAAAGCTACATCATTGATTCATTTTTGGTGGTGGTGCTGGGTGGCGTTGGACAGCTTGCCGGGAGCGTCGCGGCGGCGTTTGGTTTGGGGATTTTCAACAAGATTCTCGAACCGCAGGTTGGGGCCGTCCTCGGCAAAATTATGATTCTGGTGCTGATTATTCTGTTTATTCAAAAACGTCCGCAGGGGCTGTTTGCGCTAAAAGGGAGGGTCATTGACTGATGACGATGCCAATGACATTAACGCTGGCGCGCAAAGCGCCGCGTATTACCTGTGTGCTGGGACTGACTTTACTGCTGGCACTGATTATTCTGCCATTTCTCGCGCTGTTGCCTACGGATCATCCGCTGGCGATATCTGTCTGGACACTGACACTGGTTGGGAAAATTCTCTGTTATGCCATTGTGGCAGTTGCCCTGGATCTGGTGTGGGGATATGCCGGAATGCTGTCGCTGGGCCACGGTATTTTCTTTGCGCTGGGCGGTTATGCGATGGGGATGTACCTGATGCGCCAGGCATCTGGTGAAGGGGTGCCCGCTTTTATGTCGTTCCTGTCGTGGACTGAACTTCCGTGGTTCTGGTGGGGAACGCAGCATTTCCTTTGGGCGATGGTACTGGTTGTTATGGTGCCAGGCTTGCTGGCGTTGATATTTGGCTGGTTTGCCTTCCGCTCAAAAATCAAAGGTGTCTATTTCTCCATCATGACGCAGGCACTGACCTTTGCCGGTATGTTGTTGTTCTTCCGTAACGAAACCGGGTTTGGCGGTAATAACGGATTTACTGGTTTTACCACCATTCTGGGATTTTCGGTGACGGCGACCACGACACGTATTGCGTTGTTCCTGGCGACCGTTGTGCTGCTGACTCTGGCGCTGTGGCTAGGGTGGGCGCTGGCTCGCAGTAAATTTGGCCGTATTTTGACAGCCGTTCGCGACGCTGAAAATCGGTTGATGTTCTGCGGGTATGACCCAAAGGGCTTCAAACTACTGGTGTGGACGCTCTCTGCTGTCCTGTGCGGACTGGCGGGGGCGCTGTATGTTCCGCAGGTGGGTATCATTAACCCCAGTGAAATGTCACCCACCAACTCAATTGAAGCTGCGATTTGGGTCGCACTGGGTGGGCGCGGTACATTGATTGGCCCGGTGTTTGGCGCGGTACTGGTGAATGGCGCTAAAAGTTGGTTTACCGTCATCATGCCTGAATACTGGCAACTGTTTCTCGGCCTGATTTTTATTGGCGTTACGCTGTTTTTGCCTCGTGGCGTGATTGGTCTGTTTCGCAAGGGAGACAAATAATGCAGCCAGATGAAGGGCTTTTTACCCGCCAGATGCCGGGCGATCGTTTTCGCAATCAAACAGATCCCGTGCTCCAACTGGAAAAAATAAACGTTAACTTTGATGGTTTCCAGGCGCTAACGGATTTGACGCTCAATATTGGGGTTGGCGAGTTACGCTGCGTAATTGGACCCAATGGCGCGGGAAAAACCACGTTGATGGATGTCATCACCGGTAAAACGAAGCCACAAAGTGGGCGGGCGATTTACGATCAATCCATTGATTTAACTTCACTCGACGCCATCGCCATTGCTCGCCAGGGCATTGGTCGCAAATTTCAGAAACCGACCGTTTTTGAAGCGTTGACGGTGGAAGAGAACCTCGAGTTGGCGATGAAAAATGATAAATCCGTTTGGGGTTCCTTACGGGCGTGTTTATCGGGAGAACAGCGGGATCGCATCGATGACATGTTGACGCTGTTGCGACTGAGTAACGAACGCGCCCGTCGTGCCGGACGCCTTTCCCATGGACAGAAACAATTTCTGGAGATTGGTATGTTGCTGGTGCAGGAGCCGCATTTGTTGCTACTGGATGAGCCGGCTGCCGGGATGACGGATGCCGAGACGGAATACACCGCTGAACTGTTTCGCCAGCTTGCCGGAAAACATTCTCTGATGGTGGTTGAGCACGATATGGGGTTTGTTGAGAGTATTGCTGATCACGTCACGGTATTGCACCAGGGGCGGGTACTGGCCGAGGGGAGCCTGCGCGATGTTCAGGCCAATGAGCAGGTGATTGAAGTGTATCTCGGACGCTAAGGAGTGCTGATGCTACAGGTAAATGAACTAAATCAATACTATGGCGGCAGCCATATCCTGCGCGGCGTGAGTTTTGAGGCGCGTATCGGTGAAGTAACATGTCTGCTGGGGCGTAATGGGGTTGGCAAAACGACACTGCTGAAGTGCCTGATGGGTCTGATTCCAACCCGCAGTGGCAGCGTTATCTGGCAGGGTAAAAACATTACTCTCCGTAAGCCACATCAGCGGGTGCAGGCGGGGGTAGCGTATGTGCCGCAGGGCCGCGATATTTTTCCTCGCCTGACGGTTGAAGAGAATCTGTTGCTGGGACTCTCCCGGTTTTCAGCACAAGAGGCAAAACGTGTACCGGATGAAATTTATGCGTTGTTTCCGGTATTACAGGAGATGAAATACCGGCGGGGCGGTGATTTGTCGGGCGGGCAACAGCAACAGTTAGCTATTGGCCGGGCGCTGGCCAGTCGCCCGCAGTTGTTGATCCTCGATGAGCCAACAGAGGGGATCCAGCCTTCGGTGATAAAAGAGATTGGCCTGGTTATCAGCCAACTGGCCCATCGTGGTGATATGGCTATATTGCTGGTGGAGCAGTTTTATGACTTTGCCGAACAGCTTGCAGACAAATACCTGTTAATGTCGCGAGGAAGCATTATTCAACGCGGATCAGGTGAAAATATGGCAGCAGAAGGTGTGCGTGGGTTGGTTGCCATTTGAATCAGGCGACAGTGCCGTTTTGGCACTGTCACAGTAATTTTCAGCAGACTACCGGCTGGCTCCAGGGTTTGGCGCGCATGCCTTTTATCATTAACGTCCAGGCAAGGACAATCGCCACCATTAGTGCGACAAACAGTGACCATGGGGGCAGTGTGGTCAGGATGACCCCGCTGACTAATGGGTTTACCGCCGCGCCAAGCCAGCCCAGTGACTGGGCGGAAAAGTAACTGGCTTTCATGCCTGCCGGTGCGATGTTGTCGATCAGCATGTATTCACCCGGCGCGTAGATGACCTCGCCAATGGTGAAAAAGGCGGCTGAAATCCCCCAGAACAGCAGGCTGTTGCCAGAGAAGGTAAAACCGACCAGACCGATAACAAAAAAAAGTGTACCCGCAGCCATCAGCGGGCGGATGTTTGCAGACGTCAGTCTGCGTCCGACAGCATATTGCAGTGATACCACAATTGCCGCGTTGACGGGCAGGACGACCGCCACCACTTTCTCAGCAAAATCGCCATCGGCAACCACCATCACGTACTGAGAAATACAGGATGCAAATGCACCACCGACAAACGAGGCCAGAAAAGCAGACAACGTAAACCAGCATAATGCTTTATCGCGCAGCAAAACCGAGGGTGACCATACTGTCGCGTTCAAACCTTCAGAGGGGATTACGGAGCGTTTTACCCATGTCTGGATAAACACCAGCGGGAAGGCTGAACATATGGCCGCCAACCAGAACGGCAGGTTAATGCTTTGCATGACCAGTAGCGTGCCCAACGGTGGGCCAACGGTCCAGCCGATGTTCAGCACGGTGTAGTTAAGTGAGAAAATCTTTGTTTTGGTGGTGGCTGAGAGGTTATCGGCAAACCAGGCTTTCAGCACGGTTGCAAACACGGAGTAGGCACAGTTGATCAGCGCGAAGAGCAGCACCACCACCACTACGTTATGCACCAGTGGAATCGCTATAAAGCCGCAAGCAAAGCCCGCGATCGCCAGCAGCATAAAGCGTTTTTTTTCAAATTTATCGGCCAGGATGCCGAATCCAAGACTGAAAACGACGCCAATAGTCAGTGCTACTGTCATTGCATAACCGATCAGATCGACACCCAGGCCATACTGACGACTGAGGTAAATCGTCATGAATGGTAGCGTAGCTCCGCGTCCAATGGTTAATAACAAAGATGACGCGAGTAACGCGAGAGTGGACCTTCTCAGTGAGATATTCATTTTCCTGCCCGACAGTGCATGTTGTTATGTTTTTTTTAGATATCAGAAACAAATAGCATGCTAAAAGTGTGATGTACACTCAATAAGTTGTCTGAAAATGCCCTGTGTGGCCTACCTGAATTAATGATCTGTTACGGTACAACGATTTCCGTTACCTTAACTTGTTTACAAAAATTTAATATTTGTAGGGGCGGTGGTATGTCGCGTAAAGATGGGTTGCTGGCGTTACTGGTTGTTGTAGTTTGGGGGCTGAACTTTGTTGTCATTAAGGTAGGGTTACACAATATGCCACCGTTGATGCTGGCAGGCTTGCGCTTTTTACTGGTGGCGTTTCCCGCAATTCTTTTTGTTGCCCGCCCGAAGATCCCGCTCTCGCTGTTACTTGGCTATGGCCTGACCATCAGCTTCGGTCAGTTCGCTTTTCTGTTTAGCGCCATCAAGTTTGGGATGCCTGCCGGTCTGGCATCGCTGGTTTTACAGGCGCAAGCGTTTTTCACTATCGTGCTGGGCGCGTTCGCCTTTGGCGAGCGTTTGCAGGGGAAGCAACTGGTCGGTATCGCGCTGGCAGTGTTCGGTGTGCTGGTATTGATTGAGGCGAGTCTCAATGGACAACATGTCGGTATGCTTGGCTTTATGCTGACGCTGGCGGCGGCACTGAGCTGGGCCTGCGGCAATATCTTTAACAAGAAAATTATGCAGCATACTTCGCGTCCAGCGGTCATGTCGCTGGTGGTGTGGAGCGCGTTGATCCCAATTGCTCCATTTTTCCTGGCCTCATTACTTCTCGATGGCCCAACGCAAATAACCCAAAGTTTGGTGGCGATAGATTTGACGACCATCCTGTCGCTGGTTTATCTGGCGTTTGTGGCGACCATCGTGGGTTATGGCATCTGGGGTTCTTTACTCGGACGTTATGAGACCTGGCGTGTCGCACCGCTGTCGCTGTTGGTGCCAGTAGTTGGCCTGGCGAGCGCGGCCGTGCTGCTGGATGAAACGTTAACCGGGCTGCAACTGCTTGGCGCGCTGTTGATCATGGCGGGGTTGTATATCAACGTGTTCGGTTTTCGCTTGCGCAAGATTGTGCAGGTGAGGGGTTAAAAAAAGCCCCGCAGTGACGGGGCAAAATAATTACAGGCTGTGCATATTGTAGTAAGGCACGCCTAATTCATCGGATTTATCGCTGCCGGCACCCATATGATTAAAATCGAACGGAGATTGATCGTGCGCAGGGGGCATAATCATCGCGTCGCGATTATTTTGCGTTGTCGGTTGCGGGGTTTGTTCCGCCATGCTCTGGCCCGACACAACAAGCAGCAGGGCCAGCATCGCATAAGACAGAAGTTTCATGATTTCCTCGGTTACGTCGTTAACTGGCGATTAGCAATTGCATTGATTGAGCGGTAGCAAATACCGGGATTCGCCATGCATATTCGTCATCCGATATTTATGCGGCGGTACATCAAAATAGTTCTTGAATGTCCGGGTCAGCGTTTGCTGAGACTCAAAACCGTAACGCTCTGCAAGATAGAGGATCGGTTCGTTACTCTCTTTCAATTTTTGCGCTATTTCAGTCATTTTACGGCTACGGATATATTGACCTAATGAATGGCCGGTTTCTTTTTTGAACATCCGCTGCAGGTGCCATTTGGAGTAACCTGAACGCTCAGACACTTTTTCCAGCGAGAGTGGCGATTCAAGGTTATTTTCGATCCAGTCCAAAATGCTATGAATAGTGATTGTGTCAGTATTGCGTCTGGACATCGTCATACCTCTTTCTGTTTACGGCAGGACTTTCTTAAGCAAATGCTCAAGCGTGGTGACTTCATCCGCCGTTAAGTTTTTTGTTAGTTCCTGGTGCAGGTCTTGCCCTACTAATTGATGACACTGCTCGCAAATTGCTGCGCCGTGCTCGGTGAGTTTCACCAGTACACCGCGCTTGTCATGTGGATTCGGAAGCCTTTCTATCCAGCCTTTACAGGCCAGTCTGTCCAGCATCCGCGTCAGGGCGCCAAGATCGACAGACAGCACTTTTTTCAATTCGACAGGGGTAATGCACACCGCACAACGGATGGAGCAGAGCACCTTAAACTGCGATGCCGTGATATCCAGCGGTGACAAATAGTCGTTTAATAAACGATCTTTTTTCTGATTAACCATGTAGATCAAACGACCCAGTGGGATGATTTCATTGAACAGATCACTGGTGCTTTTCACAATGGTTGCCCTGGCAAGTAGTTAGTCACGGCTGATATTATTGCTTAGGCAAATATAAGTCAAATGAATGAGTGGCCGCATGCCACGTTTTGCTAAAACATCAGGAACGCGCTACGCATAGCGCGTTTTTAACGTTCTGATCCGTAGGGTTTATGCGTAAAGAGAACTAATGAATCCTTACATCGACAACATGGCTTAACCCTGGAGTTTGCCCTTATACTTGCCGTTGACGAAAAACGCACAGGAAAGATGACATTATGATGGACTTGTTTAAAGCAATAGGACTGGGGCTGGTAGTCCTGTTACCGCTGGCAAACCCGTTAACCACCGTGGCGCTGTTTCTCGGCCTTGCTGGCAACATGAACAGCGCAGAGCGTAACCGTCAGTCATTAATGGCGTCTGTCTATGTATTTGCCATTATGATGGTCGCGTACTACGCCGGGCAGGTGGTAATGAATACGTTCGGGATTTCGATTCCCGGGTTGCGTATTGCGGGCGGGTTAATCGTTGCGTTTATCGGCTTTCGCATGTTGTTCCCTCAGCAGAAAGCGCATGATTCTCCGGAAGCGAGAAGCAAATCCGAAGAACTGGAGGACGAACCGACGGCTAATATTGCCTTTGTTCCGCTGGCCATGCCGAGTACTGCCGGCCCGGGGACGATTGCCATGATCATCAGTTCGGCCTCTACCGTGCGGCACGGCACCGAATTCCCGGACTGGGTGATCATGGTTGCACCGCCCATTATTTTTGCTGTCGTCGGGGTTATCTTGTGGGGATGCCTGCGCAGTTCTGGCGGAATTATGCGGCTGGTGGGGAAAGGTGGGATCGAAGCTATTTCCCGTCTGATGGGCTTCCTGCTGGTGTGTATGGGTGTGCAGTTTATTATTAACGGCGTGCTGGAAATCATCCAAACCTACCATTAAACAACGTGCCCGGTATGTCTACCGGGCTCTTTTCTTATTGCTGCTGTGGTTGCTCTTCCAGCGTTACCGGCCATTTGCGGAAAATAATCACTGACCAGATCAGCGCTGCAACGGCAGGGAGTGCACCGACGTAACCAATCGTCGACATCGACCAGTGCAGACTTACCTGATTTCCCACCAGTGCCCCCGCGCCAATACCAATATTAAAGATACCGGAGAACAGCGCCATTGCGACGTCAGTGGCATCCGGAGCCAGCGCCAGTACTTTCACCTGCATTCCCAGACCGATCAACATAATGGCGATGCCCCAGAAAATACTCAGGACAGCCAGATGCATTTCGCTGTCAGCGGCGGGGAGTAACAGCACCAGGCATATCGTCAGCAGGGCAATGGCGCTGCTAATCAGTACAGAGGCGTGTTGATTACCCAATTTCCCGAATATGATGCTCCCGACAATACCCGCGCCACCCAGAACCAACAGTAACACGGTGGCAAAGTTTGCGCTCAGCCCGGCGACGGTCTGCACAAAGGGTTCGATATAGCTATAGGCCGTATAATGCGCGGTGACCACAATCACCGTCAGCAGATACAGGCTCATCAACGCCGGACGGCGAAATAACACCGGCAGGCTTTTTAATGAACCGGAATGCTCACTGGGTAATTTGGGCAGGAGCTTAATCAGGCAAAGCAGGGTAATTAGCGCGCCCATACCGATGGCAAAGAAGGTGGTGCGCCAGCCAAAATACTGGCCGACGATGCGTCCGATAGGCAGGCCTAATACCATCGCCAGCGCGGTGCCGGTCGCAATCAGACTGAGTGCCTGCGCGCGTTTCCCGGCCGGAGCAAGGCGGATCGCCAGCGATGCAGTGATCGACCAGAAAATGGCGTGTGCGAAAGCAATACCAATACGGCTAATAACCAGCACGGTAAAATTCCATGCCAGGAAAGAGAGTACGTGGCTGGCGATAAACACGACAAACAGGCAGATCAGCAGCTTGCGGCGTTCTACCTGACTGGTGAGCAGCATGAAGGGCAGCGACATCAGGGCCACCACCCAGGCGTAGATCGTCAACATGATCCCAACCTGCGCGGTCTGCATATTAAAACTTTGCGCGATGTCGGACAGCAACCCGACCGGGACAAACTCAGTGGTATTGAAAATAAAACCGGCAATAGCAAGCGTAACTACCCGTAGCCACGCGACCTTACGGGAAACAGTGTCTGTTGTCATATGTATAAATCGGGTTAGCTGCGAAAAGGAGAGGTGGCGATCTTAAAACGTTTACTGGTGAAAATACAATCATTTCGTGATTAAGATCACGCTGCTTTGCGGATGATAATGCGGTGCGTTACGAGAAAAAATAAAGCCGGTCAGTACTACTGACTGACCGGAGAATACCGTTACCAGAGTGAGTTTAGTGCAGCTGCGCTTCTTTCATGCACAACGCTTCATGCTCATTGTCGATGATTGGCTCAACTTTACCCATCAAAAATAGATAGTTCAAAATTCCCAGAACCACCAGTGCGGCAGAGAACACCAGCGCCCAGGTAAAGGAGCCAGTGGCTGCAACAATGGCTCCGGTAATAATTGGTCCTACCGCGCCCCCCATATTGGAGACAGTATTCTGTAACCCTGCAACAATCGATACGCTGTTTTTAGGCGCAACGTCACCCGGTAGTGCCCAGACCTGCGAGGCGGCAACCGTGGTGCCTGATTTCGCCACACACAGTAAAAACACGGTCATAAACACGGAATCAGTAAAAGGGGCAAAACCAATACATAAAGCCATTAACAGACCGATTGTCAGGAATAATTTTCTTGTGGCAGTCAGCGACAGGATCCGCTTATGTACCATACGGTCAGAGGCCCAGCCGGCAAAGACTTCTATCACCATCCCACATAATAATGGCAGGGCGGCAACCATCCCCATTTTGATAAAATCCATTCCTTTATCTTTTACCAGATAAGTGGGTAGCCAGGTAATAAAGAAATAGGATGTATAGTTGATGGTAAAGAAACCGATACACATTGCCCAAATATTACGGTAGCGTAACAGTTTATACCAACGCATCGGTAATACGGATTTGTCGCCGTGTTTTTGCTTTTGCCCTTCGCGAATATGTTTAATTTCGCTTGTACTGATCCTTTTGTGGTCTTCCGGGTTTTCTGTATAAATAAAATACCAGGCAATGACCCAAAAAATGCCTACACCACCAATAATCAGAAATGTCATCCGCCAGTCAAACTGGTAGATCATCCAGACAATAAGCGGCATCGCAACGGCACCGCCAAATTTAGAGGCACTGTCAAATAATCCTGAGACGGTGGCCCGCTCCCGATCCGGGAACCAGCGCGCAGCGATCCCTGCATTGCTTGGATAGGCGGCGGCTTCACCGACGCCCAGAGCGAGTCTTAATGCGAGTAGAGATTTAAATCCAGTGGCTAAACCCATCATTGAGGTGGCGATTGACCACCACGCGACGGCAAAACCCAGACCTTTTTTCTGACCAAAACGGTCTGCAAACCATCCTGCCGGTATTTGCAGTAAAGAATATGACCAGAAGAACGCCGCCATAATAAACCCCATCATTTCAGGATCGAGTTTTAGCTCATCAATGAGGTGAGGTGCTGCAGCCGATAATACCGTCCGGTCAATATAGTTAATTGCAATAGCAAGCCACATTAATCCCGCAATCCACCAACGAATTCGGGATTTTTCTGCAAAATTATTCATATATCTGGCCCATGGTAGATGTTCATTTTTATTATTGTGGAAAGGGTAGGGTTATCTCCACAATGTTATAATCCGTTCATGATGTTTTTAGGTTTACGCTGATGAATGACATGTTCAATGATGTTATAAACGCATTGCTCGCCTATATTGCTGATCGCGCCCTCGGTATATCCTGCAATATGTGCCGTAGGGATGAAATTATTGAGCGCAAATAAGGGGTGTGAATTGCACGGTTCTTGTAAAAAGACATCGGCGGCAGCACCCTTAATGACACCCTGCGTGAGAGCCAGAAAGAGATCCTCTTCATTAACGACACCACCGCGTGAAACGTTAATGAGATAACTAGTGCTCTTCATTTTTTTCATCTGTGCTAAATCGAAGAGATCTTTGGTTTCTGGCGTCAGCGGAGTGTGTAACGTGATGAAATCACTTTGTTCTGTTAGTTCATCGAGCGAAACGTATTCAATGTGATTATCTGCGGCGAACTGTGCATCCTGCCATGCGTCGTGAGCCAGTACGCGCATATTAAAGCCGCGGGCTCGCAGTGCAACCTGTTTACCGATGTTACCTAACCCAATAATGCCAATCGTTTTTCCATATACATCGGAGGCGAAGATCCGTGGCCAGTTTCCCGCGCGGGTTTGTTCAATCGCGTAGGGAAGCTGACGCGCACAGTTAAGGATCAGGGAAAACGCAAAGTCTGCGACGGCATGTTTATTGGCATCCGGCACATTGGTAACAAAAATACCTTTTTCACGCGTGGCATTGAGGTCGATATTATCGACGCCCACGCCGTGTTTGCAGACGATTTTCAGATTCGGTGCCGCAGCTATTAGTCCGGCATTAACATCGGTAAAAGCGACGATCATTGCCACTGTCTGTTCCAGATGAGGTGCAAGCGCTTCTAAACCGGCATCTGCAGGAAGCATGATTAATTCAAGTCCGGCGTCGTTAAGCAGTTTGATCGGTTGCTGATCGTATTTGGCAAATGAAGGTGATGTACAGATGACGTTCATAATACAATCCTGTTAGTTAAGCGGCGTTGCCGCCGCTGTAAAAGTGTCTATCGTAAATAGTTATTGATAATTTGCTGAATCTGGCGTTCCTGATGAGCATCAAACGTGACGGCGTAACGGCTGGCGCCTACCTCGTGCCCCATGATTTGCAATGCTTTTTTGACTGCGGCGGGCGAGAACGCCACTTTATAGAGCTCGGTTCGCAAACCTGTGACGCTTTCCTGTGCTTCATGCGATCCGACAACATCACCGGCCTTGAATCGCGCCCAGATAGCGTTAATTTCTTTTGCCGCTACGTTCGCCAAACCGGAAATACAGGCTGAACAGCCATCAACAAATCCCTGATGAATGAGTGAATCTGGACCATTCAGCACATCAAATCCCTCGATATCTTTAACAGCATCCAGGAAGCCGCTAAGACTTTCATAACTGCCGGCACTATCTTTGATCCCGATAATGTTCGGGTGTGCCGCCAGCACTCTGGCTGTTTCCGGTTCAATGGTATTTCCCGTACGTGCCGGAATGTTGTAGAGAAATACCGGTACCGATAGCGCGTCGGCAATCGCGGTATAGTGAGCTATCAGTTCCTGTTGTTTGAGCGGAACAAAATACGGGGTAATCACCGATACGGCATCGACGCCCAGTTTTTCTATTTGCTTGCCGAGACGAATGGTTTCACGGGTAGAGATTTCACCAATATGCGCCACTACGTTCGCCCGCCCGGCAACTTCCTCAACGCAGGTGCGGGTCACTGCTATTTTTTCTTCCTCGTTAAGCACAAAAAACTCACCGTTTGTGCCGCCGCAGAAAATACCGTTTCCGGCATTTAACTGGCGGTTTACCTGGTTTCTCAGTTCTTTAAGGTTAAGCCCGCCGTCGTGGTCGAACGGGGTGACGATTGCCGTCAGTACACCACAGATTTTCTTACTCATGATTCACTCCTTTGGTATTCAGTTCTGGAAACAGAGTTTGATAAATGGCCTGAATATCCTCATGGCTCACCTCGCAGGGAGCATTATTCATCAGGCGTTTTACGTTCAGCGCGGCATCGGCCAGTGCGGGAATATCAGTAGACGGTACACCAAGCGTTGCCAGGTTATCGGGCAGGCTCAGTCGTTTCACAAGCGCGGAGAAGTATTCCACCAGCGCGAAAGATTTTTCTTCGGCACTCAGAGTGCGATCGTCATCAGGCAACAGATCCCAGACCTGAGCGAATTTGTCTACCACATTAGGACGGATAGCTTTCATGCAAGGTGCTAACAGAATCGCATTGGCTACACCATGAGGCAGGTGATAACGCCCCCCGAGCGGGTAAGAAAGTGCATGGACAAGATGAGTTCCGGCATGATTAATCGCTACTCCGCCATAATAGGACGCCCACAGCATTTCCAGTTTAGCCAGCAAATTGTTCGGTTCATTAACCGAAGTTTCGATGTTCTTCAGCAATTTCTGTAACCCGATGAGCGCCGCGTTATCGCTTACCGGATTGGCCACAGTAGCGGTAAAGCACTCAATCAGATGACATAACGCATCAATTCCGGTTGATGACGCAATATGCGCTGGCATGCTGGTAGTCAGTTCAGGCAACAGGGCAACGTAATCTGGTAATAGCACCGGAGCAATGATGCCGACCTTGGTGTTTTGTTCCGGGATTGCCAGAATCGCATTGGGCGTCGCTTCAGAACCCGTACCCGCAGTGGTAGGGATCAGCACTGAAGCTACGCGGTGTAGCGGTTTCTCGCCTGCCAGCATGGCGTCAAGAGAAGGGGATTCGGGATGACATAGGACGGAGAGCAACTTCGCCACATCCAGTACGCTGCCACCGCCAATACCTATCACCATCTCTACGTTAAGACCTTTAACGCTTTCTAACAGTGTCGCAACGTCATGATGACCCGGCTCGGCAGGTACGTTATCAATAAGTGTTACCTGGCGGCCATCGTTACTTAATAAGGCGCAGATATGCGCCACTGCGTCCAGCCTGACGATATTGCTATCCGTCACCAGTAACAGCTGGCGTTTACCTGCCAGTAACGGCTCCAGTGCGGGGATAGCATTCGAACCGCTAATCACGGTGCTATTGATTGTTGCCACAGCATTCTCCTGTTGTTCGAGTGATTGAATTCGCTCACTGAGGTTCAGGAACGATTGCATCATGGGCTAAATTTATAATTTATCTCGGAACTGAATAACTTGAGCTTGCTCACATTTAATCAAATGTGATTGAATATAATCATTATCAATATTCAACAACCCGGAGCATGGATGAGTAGACATGTTGTAAGACCCCAGATCCTTGTCATTGCTGATGACTTTACGGGGGGAAATGATGCGGGAGTGAGTCTGGCGCTGACGGGAATGACGGTGAACGTCGCTTTCACATTGCCCTGTGCCGATGATGCAGATGTGCTGGTCATCAACACTGATAGTCGTGCTCTGGAGGCAGAGCAGGCCGCCGCCAGAGTAAGTGAGCTGGCGCTTGCGAGTCAGTCAGGTCCTCAGACGCAATGGCTCAAGAAAATGGATTCAACATTGCGTGGAAACCCAGGGGCCGAACTGGACGCGTTAATGCGGATTACAGGTAAAAAGCGAGCCATCGTGGCACTGGCTTGTCCCTCAGCAGGGCGAACCACCGAGCAGGGGCAGTGCCTCGTTAACGGTATTCCCGTAACGCAGACTGAATTTGCCAGCGATCCGAAAACGCCGGTCAATAGTGCCGATATCTGTGAGGTGTTACAGGCGCAAACCGCCATTGCGTGTCGGGCCATGTCCCTGAACGACTATCTGCAGCACCTCAGAGAGCCTGCTGCGAAAACGCCACAAATCTGGGTGGTGGATGCCCGCACGCAGACCGATCTTGATGTCATTGCTACGGAAGCGCTGATGCAGGAGGAACCGCCGCTGCTGGTGGGGTCTGCCGGGATCTGTGACGCGCTGGCCCGCCATGTCCGGACACCATCCTCACAGTGCTTACTGGCGGTAGTGGGTTCAATGAGTGAAATCGCTCAACAGCAGATTGCTGCAGTGTGTCAGGACCCGCGGGTGGAGACTGTATTCATTGATATCGAAAATATCTTCAGCGGCATCCTGACAGAGTATGTGCAGCGTATCGCCAGGGTTCTCATCTCAGGTAAACACTGCATCGTTCATACCTGTCCCGACAGCGAATCACGCCATCATATTCCAATGCTGTGCGCGCGCCTGGCGATGAGCCGCGCGCAGCTCGGTGAAACAATCTGCCAGTTTCTTGCACAGCTTACCCGCCAGGTGCTGCAGGAAGTCTCGCCTGGAGCGCTGTATCTTTCCGGCGGTGATGTCGCAATGGCGATCGCAGATGCGCTGGAGGCAACAGGATTCCGTATTACCGACCGTGTGGCCCAGTGTGTGCCGTACGGTCATCTTGCCGATAGCTACTGGCAACGCCCGGTTATGACAAAAGCAGGGGGATTCGGTGACGAAACCACTCTGCGTCAGGTTTTAAATTTCATCGAGGAGAAAATGAGTGAATAACACGATAGCGGTAACCATGGGCGACCCGGCAGGTATTGGACCGGAGATCATTATTAAATCGTTGGTGGAGGGAGAACTGTCTGGCGCGCCGGTCGTCGTTGTGGGTTGTGCACAAACGCTGAGGCGCATCCAGGCATTAAATGTCACGCCGCCTGTGGAACTCCGGGTGATCGATAACGTAACCCAGGCACAATTTGCCCCTGGTGTTATCAACGTAATTGATGAACCTCTTGCCGATCCTACCGCTCTTCAGCCGGGCGTAGTGCAAGCGCAGGCGGGCGATCTGGCCTATCGCTGTATTAAGCGCGCCACCGCGCTGGCGCTCAGCGGGGAAGTGAAAGCCATTGCCACTGCGCCGCTGAATAAAGAAGCACTGCACATGGCAGGACATCATTATCCCGGCCATACCGAACTGCTGGCGCAACTGACCAACAGCCAAGACTACGCGATGGTGCTGTATACCGAACAGCTTAAAGTGATTCATGTCACCACGCATATTGCACTACGTAAATTCCTTGATACGCTCAGTGAGCAGCGAGTGAAAACAGTCGTTCAGGTCGCAGATGATTTCCTGCGTCGTGTCGGGTTTGATAATCCACGTATTGCGGTCGCAGGCGTCAACCCCCATGCCGGTGAAAATGGCCTGTTTGGCGAGGAAGAGATAACGATTGTCGGACCCGCGGTGCAGGCAATGCAAGCGAAAGGGTTGAATGTTACGGGACCCTGTCCACCGGATACGGTATTTATGCAGTGCCACGAAGGTATGTATGACATGGTGGTGGCGATGTATCACGATCAGGGCCATATTCCGCTAAAATTGCTGGGATTCTATGATGGGGTGAATATCACCGCCGGATTGCCGTTTATTCGCACCTCTGCGGACCACGGTACGGCGTTTGATATTGCCTGGACAGGTAAAGCCAAGTCTGAGAGCATGGCCGTGTCCATCCAGTTAGCAATGCAAATTACGCGGGATTAAAATGAAGGGATATAATCGGTTAGAACAGATTATGGATTATCTGAAAGGGCATAATCTGGCGACAGTTGAGCAGCTTGTTGCTGTGACTCAGGCCTCTCCGGCGACCATTCGTCGCGACCTGATTAAACTCGATCAGGAAGGTGTTATCAGCCGTACTCACGGCGGTGTGACGCTTAACCGGTTTATCCCTTCGCAACCGACCACGCATGAGAAAATGCAGCGTAGCCTGCTGGAAAAACAGGTTATTGCCAGCGCGGCGGCAAGTCTGGTGAAAGCCGGGGACGCCATTGTCCTGGATGCGGGAACGACGATGATTGAACTGGCGCGCCAGCTTACTCATTTGCCGTTGCGCGTCATCACCAGCGATCTGCACATTGCGCTATTTCTTTCTGAGTTCAAGCAAATTGAAGTGACGATCATCGGCGGGCGTATTGATGACTCCAGCCAGTCCTGTATTGGCGAACACGGGCGAAAACTGCTGCAAAATGTGTGGCCGGATATCGCGTTTCTAAGCTGTAACGGCTGGGACCTGATCCGCGGGATCACCGCACCGACGGAAGAAAAGGCCGGTCTGAAGCGCGACCTGATTGCAAACGCCAAACGTCGCGTACTGCTGGCAGACAGTTCAAAATACGGTGCATGGTCACTTTTCAACGTCACACATCTGGATGCGTTAACGGATATCGTGACCGATGCGCGACTCAATGAAGAAGTACGGCAGCAGCTTGAGCAACTGCCTTGCCATCTGACGTTCGCCAGTTAATCCGCATTTTGCGACAGCTGAGGTTCCAGTATCTCAATAAATGCTTCCAGCTGTCGCGTCATCGCCCCCCGACGCCAGACCAGCCACGTATTTAACCAACGCCAGTTTTCACTTAGCGGCCAGGCATTGACCTGATGGTGGCCGGGCATGCTTTCCAGCATAGAACGTGGAATCAGCGCAATTCCTGCGCCGGCAATCACACAGGCCAGCATGCCGTGGTAGGACTCCATTTCATGGATCGTGCCGGGCATCGCGCGATCGGCGTGAAACCAGCTTTCAAAGTGGCGGCGATAGGAACAGTTGGCGCGAAAGGCATAGATATTGTAACCATTCACATCGCTGGCTCGTTTGATGGGTGGGTGCCCGTGTGGGGTGACAATCATCATCTCTTCACGGTACACCGGCATTCCTTCAAGACCTGGATGGGTAATAGGGCCATCAGCAAAAGCGGCGTTCAGCGTACCGTCCAGCACACCGTCCAGCATGGTACCGGACGGTCCTGTTGCCAGTGCAAACTGGATTTTAGGGTAGCGCTGATTATATTCGGCAAGTGTGGCCGGAATACGCACGGCGGCTGTACTTTCCAGCGACCCCAGAGAGAACAATCCCTGTGGTTCATCACCAGCGACCACCATCCGCGCTTCTTCTACCAGCGCCAGGATCCGCTGGCTGTAACGCAAAAAATTGTGCCCCGAGGGAGAAAGCCGCAGACGTTGATTTTCTCGAATAAACAGATCGACGCCAAGGTCAGCTTCAAGCTGGCGAATACGCGTGGTGAGATTGGACGGCACGCGATGCACCTTCGCCGCTGCCTGCGTGATGCTGCCGGTCTCTGCGACGGCATTGAACATTTCCAGTTGCGTCAGATCCATGATTTTCTCTATTCGTGAACGGAATGGTTAATATTATTCATTTTTCAGAAAGAGTAAACCTGCGCATGATATAACCATACCTTGCGAGAAAGAGAGGCACTTATGACCATCACAGCAGCAACACATGCTATTTCCGTTGACCCGACCAGTGGCGAAATGCTGACGGCAATGCCGTGGGCCAGCGCCGATGATATTACCCACGCGCTGAATCTGGCGGCGACGGGATTCCACGCATGGAAACACACGACCGTCGCCCATCGCGCACAGATGTTGCGCCGGGTCGGACAGGCGCTGCTTGAACGCGCCGAAGAGATGGCGCAGTGTATCTCGCGCGAAATGGGTAAGCCCGTCAGGCAGGCTCGTGCGGAAGTGGCGAAATCTGCGGCATTATGTGACTGGTACGCCGAACATGGGCCAGCGATGCTCAGTACCGAGGCCACGCAGGTTGAGAATAACCAGGCCGTGATTGAGTACCGTCCCCTGGGGACTATTCTGGCGATCATGCCGTGGAACTTTCCGCTCTGGCAGGTTATGCGCGGCGTCGTGCCGATTTTGCTGGCCGGAAATGGCTATCTGTTAAAGCATGCACCGAATGTCACCGGTTGTGCCGCGATTATCGCCCAGGTGTTTAGCGATGCGGAAATACCGGCTGGGGTATATGGCTGGGTGAATGCCGATAACGCCGGGGTGAGTCAGATGATCAATGACCCGCGTATCGCGGCGGTAACGGTGACGGGCAGCGTTCGTGCTGGTGCTGCGATTGGCGCTCAGGCCGGTGCTGCGCTGAAGAAATGCGTGCTTGAGTTAGGCGGTTCCGATCCGTTTATCGTGCTTAATGATGCAGACCTTGATTTAGCCGTCAAAGCAGCAGTGGCAGGGCGTTATCAGAATACCGGGCAGGTTTGTGCCGCAGCGAAACGCTTTATTATTGAACAGGGCATTGCCGCAGAATTCACCCGACGGTTTGTTGCGGCAGCCAGCGCACTGAAAATGGGCGATCCGCTAAATGAAGAGAACGATCTCGGCCCAATGGCTCGTTTTGATCTTCGGGATGAACTGCATCAGCAGGTTGAAGCCTCACTGGCTCAAGGGGCGCGCTTACTCCTCGGCGGGGAAAAAATAGCCGGTCAGGGTAATTACTATGCCGTGACGGTGCTGGGTGATGTTACGCCGGAAATGACGGCATTTCGCCAGGAACTGTTTGGCCCGGTTGCGGCGATTACCGTCGCGAAGGATGCTGAGCACGCATTAGCACTGGCTAATGACAGCGAGTTCGGCTTGTCGGCCACGTTGTTTACTGCGGATGAGGCACTGGCGCAAAATATGGCGGCCCGTCTGGAGTGTGGTGGCGTGTTTATTAATGGTTACAGTGCCAGTGATGCTCGCGTTGCTTTTGGCGGCGTGAAGAAAAGCGGTTTTGGTCGTGAGCTTTCTCACTTTGGTCTGCATGAGTTTTGCAATGTGCAAACCGTCTGGAAAAACCGTCTCTGATAGCCCGGGTGCCTCTGCAGGGGCACCCGTCTTATTTCTGCAATAAATTTGTCATTTACTCTGCGTACACTCGCGTCTAACGCTTTGATACAGAAGAGTAATATGAACATAACGCAAATTTTTCGTCGCCTGATTCCCCGTCAATTTGGTCTGTTAACCGGTATCATTTGTATTATTGCGCTGTTCTCTGTTTTGCAGATTGCATCTTCGCTTATGCTCTCAGTTTCTGTCAGGGACGCGCAGATTAATGAACAGCATAATCAGCAGGTGCTTTTACAACAGTCGAAGATCGATGAAGCAAGGGTGGCGTTGTTATCTGCCAGCGACTTACTTAATCGTGCTGGCGTTTACTTTATGCAGGATGCGGCTACCGGCTCGGAAGGGAGCTGGCGCCCGTTAATGGAAGAGGCTCAGCATGCGTTAACGCAGTCAAAAACGGCATGGGATGCCTGGCTTGCAATGGATCCGCATCAGCCTCCCGACTTGATGGAGAGCTATCGGCGTTTTTATAGCGGTATTCAGGAGCAGGCCGATGGATTAATGCAATCCAATAGCATTGATGCGTTTTTTGCCGTGCCTGTGCAGGCGTTTCAGACAGACTTTAATGAAAATTATGCACGTTTTCAGCAAGACAGTTTCCAGCAGACGGAAAAAGGGCGAGAACAGCTGTTGACCAGTCTTGAACGTTTACAGCACCTCTTTTTATTTATTCCTCTTGTGCTGGTGGTGATTGCGGTACTGGTCTGGCGCAGTATGTCCCGCTGGGTAATCGCGCCGCTGAGACGACTGATCGATCATATTGATGTGTTAGCGGCTGGCGATCTTTCCCGCCCCGCACCGCAAGTGAGCCAGTTTAATCGTGAAGTAACACAACTGAGCTCACGTATCGACGCAATGCAGCAGGGGCTTCGAATGCTGGTACAGCAGGTGAATGATGCTACGACCTCCATGGTGGGAAATATCACTCAGCTTACGCAAAGCAATAAACAGTTATATCAGCAATCCGCGAAACAGAGCGATGAGCTAAATACGGTGACTTCGCATATATCGTTTCTGGAAACACATGTTGAGGATAACAGTGGGTTTGCTCAACTGGCGAATCAACGCGCCGTGCAGGCGCGGGATATTGCTGCGGGTGGCGATCGGATGATGGCAACGGTAAATGCATCGATGCAGGCGATTGTTGCCCGTTCATCAGAGATGCGCGGGATCATCTCACTGATTGACAGCATCGCGTTTCAGACCAATATTCTGGCGTTAAATGCGGCGATTGAAGCTGCGCATGCTGGTGAACAAGGGCGTGGATTTGCGGTTGTTGCAAAAGAGGTTGGCTTGTTGGCGAGAAAAAGCAGTCAGTCCACGCAGAATATTCAGGCGCTGATTCATCATTCATTAGCGGGAATTGACGAGGGATTTCATGCGGTGAACGGACTGGATGACAACTTACAGCAGGTTATATCGCTGGTGGAAAATCTTGGTGCCTTATTGAATGATATTTCTGCTGCGACGATGAATCAAGGAACCCGTATTCACGAGTTGACCAGTCAGCTTCAGGCTCTGAATAACGAAGCCCGTCAGACCAGCGATCTGGTGAACGCCGCGTCTGATTCCTCCCTACAGTTACACCATGAATCTCATCAGCTTATGCAGGCCGTGGCCAGATTCCGTCTTCCGGCCTGACGCGGTGTATTTAGCTCTGTTATACTCGCAGGCCTTTCATACCTGCGAGCAAGGAGCATGTTGTGGCCAGGGCCATGGACAATTCAATTTTAGAGACCATTGTGCAGCAGGTTCGTCCGCTGATTGGTCAGGGAAAAGTTGCCGATTATATTCCTGCATTAGCCTCCGTCGATGGCTCAAAACTGGGTATTGCCATTTGCACCGTTGATGGTCAGCACTATCAGGCGGGGGATGCGCAAGAACGTTTTTCTATTCAGTCGATTTCAAAGGTGCTTAGCCTGGTTGTCGCAATGCGTCATTACGAGGAAGACGAGATCTGGCAACGTGTTGGCAAAGATCCTTCCGGTCACCCGTTTAACTCGCTGGTGCAGTTGGAAATGGAGCAGGGTATACCGCGTAATCCCTTTATCAATGCCGGGGCATTGGTGGTTTGCGATATGCTGCAAGGTCGCCTGAGCGCGCCACGGCAACGAATGCTGGAAGTGGTACGTGCATTAAGCGGCGTTTCAGATATTGCTTATGATGCGACGGTTGCTCGCTCTGAGTTTGACCATTCCGCCCGCAACGCGGCAATTGCCTGGCTGATGAAGTCCTTTGGCAATTTTCATCACGATGTGACGACCGTTCTGCAAAATTACTTTCACTACTGTGCGCTGAAAATGAGTTGCGTGGAACTGGCGCGGACCTTCGTGTTTCTGGCTAATCAAGGGAACGCTTTCCATCTCACCGAGCCGGTAGTCACGCCGATGCAGGCGCGGCAGATTAACGCGCTAATGGCGACCAGCGGTATGTATCAAAATGCCGGGGAGTTTGCCTGGCGGGTAGGTCTGCCGGCGAAATCGGGTGTCGGTGGTGGCATTGTGGCGATCGTGCCGCATGAGATGGCGATTGCGGTCTGGAGTCCGGAGCTGGATCCGGCAGGGAACTCGCTGGCGGGTATTGCGGTACTGGAACAATTAACTCAACAGTTAGGACGCTCGGTTTACTGATGAACACGCTCGACCCGCTTTTTGCCCGACTGGCGAAATCGACTTTCCGATCGCGGTTTCGTCTCGGTCAGAAAGAAAGACAATATTGTCTGGAAAAAGGTGCGCCGGTCATTGAACAACATGCGGCCGATTTTATTGCTAAGCGACTGGCTCCCGCGTTCCCGGCCAATGACGGAAAACAAACGCCGATGCGCGGACATCCGGTGTTTATCGCTCAACATGCCACGGCGACGTGCTGTAGGGGATGTCTGGCCAAATGGCATGATATACCTCAGGGGCAACCGTTGAGCGAGCAACAGCAACGTTACGTTGTCACTGTTATCTACCACTGGTTAGTGCTGCAAATGAATAAGCCATAGATAACATAATCCTATGATTCGACTCCTTGTGTTATGTAATTGTTAATTGCAGTATGAAGGGGTCAATCTAAGGAGACTAAATGGCTACCCACACCCCCTGCTTTATACTGAGCGCGGAACAGATCCTGTCGAGAATCGACGAGCTTAGTGATGTCCTTGAACAGTGCGTGAACGATGGCGCATCTGTCAGTTTTATGCTCCCTTTTAACCGCGATAAGTCACGGCCTTTTTGGACGCGTGTTGCACAAAGTGTCTCTTGTGGAGAACGCATTGTTCTGGGGGCTGAAAATGCGCAGGGGACGCTTGTTGGAACCGTTCAGCTCATTATCGATCAACCCGAAAACCAGCCTCATCGTGCAGACGTTGCCAAACTTCTGGTTCATACCTCCGCACGGCGGTGCGGGATCGCCCGGGAATTGATGAATACACTGGAAATTTGCGCACATCATGAGGGGAAAACCCTCCTGGTTCTTGATACGTCTACTGGCAGCGCCGCAGAGTTGTTCTACCACAATTGTGGATGGCAAAAAGCAGGGGTAATCCCTGGCTATGCAAAAATGCCTGATGGAACACTGGCCGGGACCACACTTTTTTATAAAACGCTCTAATTTGTCACCGGGCATTGATCAAAACAGGGTTTCATTGTATTAAAGTTTGCTAACCTATTAGACCAATTTAATCAGGTTGTATGACTAATCATAAAGGGAACCCATTGTGCAAACACTAAATCGTCGCGATTTCCCCGGTGCTCAGTATCCTGAACGCATTATTCAGTTTGGTGAAGGAAACTTCCTGCGCGCCTTTGTTGACTGGCAAGTTGATCTGCTGAATGAACATACCGATCTGAACTCTGGTGTGGTCATTGTTCGTCCTATCGAAAGTACGTTTCCGCCGTCACTGAGTACCCAGGATGGTCTCTATACCACCATCATTCGTGGTTTGAATGAAAAGGGCGAGGCCGTCAGCGATGCCCGTTTAATTCGTTCGGTTAACCGCGAAATCAGCGTCTATAGCGAATACGATGAGTTCCTGAAGCTGGCGCATAATCCTGACATGCGTTTTGTTTTCTCTAACACCACGGAAGCGGGTATCAGCTACCACGCGGGTGATAAGTTTGATGATGCGCCGGCTGTGAGTTATCCGGCCAAACTGACCCGACTGCTGTTCGAACGCTATAGCCATTTCAACGGTGCGCTTGATAAAGGCTGGATTATCATTCCTTGCGAGCTGATTGATTACAATGGTGAAGCGCTGCATGAACTGGTTCTGCGTTATGCTCAGGAATGGGCGTTGCCGGAAGCATTCGTACAGTGGCTGGACCAGGCAAACGCATTTTGTTCTACGCTGGTGGACCGTATTGTTACCGGTTACCCACGTGACGAAGTTGCGAAGCTTGAAGCTGAACTGGGTTATCATGACGCGTTTCTTGATACCGCAGAACACTTCTATCTGTTTGTTATTCAGGGGCCAAAATCATTAGCCACTGAACTTCGCCTCGATAAATACCCGCTGAATGTTCTGATTGTTGATGACATCAAGCCGTATAAAGAGCGTAAAGTCGCCATTCTCAACGGTGCGCACACAGCCCTGGTACCGGTCGCCTGGCAGGCAGGGCTTGATACCGTGGGTGAAGCAATGAATGATGCTGAAATTCGCGCCTTCGTTGAGAAAGCAATCTATGAAGAGATTATTCCGGTGCTGGATCTGCCGCGTGATGAATTGGCGTCATTTGCCAGTGCAGTGACCGGCCGATTCTGCAACCCGTACATTAAGCATCAGTTATTGTCGATTGCGCTTAATGGCATGACCAAATTCCGCACCCGTATTCTGCCGCAGCTGTTGGCAGGGCAGAAGGCCAGTGGCCAATTGCCGCCGCGTCTGACATTCGCCCTGGCAGCCTTGATTGCTTTCTACCGTGGTGAGCGTAACGGTGAATCTTATCCGGTTCAGGATGATGCGCATTGGATGGAGCGTTTTCAGGTGTTGTGGGCTCAGCATCGTGACCGCCAGATTACTACCGAAGCGCTGGTCAACGCGGTATTGGCCGTAAAAGAGCATTGGGAACAGGATCTGACACAGGTTTCCGGACTGGTCGAACAGGTTTCTGCCGACCTGGATTCTATCCTGGCGAAAGGCATGCGCGAAGCGGTTAAGCCACTGTGCTAATACGTTAACCCGGTTCAGGCCGGGTTTTTTTATCGTCCTTATTTTTAGTTACAACATACAATTTAATTTCTAAAAATGGAGCATGTCTGTAGCTTCAATGCACACTATGGTCAGCAGGAAAAGATGTTTAGATAATGTTGCTATAAGCTTGCAACATTGATCGCGATCACGTTTAATGTCCCGGCTTTCACATTTTCCGAAGATAACCATGATCGTTCGCCCCCAACAACACTGGCTACGCCTGATATTCGTCTGGCATGGCTCAGTATTATCGAAAATCTTTTCACGCTTGCTGCTGAATTTCCTGCTCTCCATTGCTGTTATCATCATGCTGCCATGGTATACGATGCTGGGTATCAAATTTACTCTGGCACCGTTCAGCATTCTTGGCGTCGCAATTGCAATCTTCTTAGGCTTTCGTAACAACGCCTGTTATTCGCGCTATGTTGAAGCCCGACATTTGTGGGGGCAGTTGATGATTGCTTCCCGTTCACTTCTGCGTGAGGTGAAAACGACCTTACCAGACGATGCTGAACTGGGGCAGTTCGTTCGTTTGCAAATCGCATTTGCCCATTGCCTGCGTATGACTTTACGTCGACAACCGCAGGCGGAGCCCCTGGCAAAATATCTCAGCGAGAGCGATTTACAGACCGTTTTTGCGTCTCAATCACCGGCCAACCGCATTCTGCTGCTGATGGGGGAATGGCTGGCCGTTCGCAGACGAAATGGGCAGCTATCTGATATATTATTTCACAGTTTAAACAACAGGTTAAATGATATGTCAGCAGTGCTGGCAGGTTGTGAGCGTATCGCGAACACACCCGTTCCGTTTGCTTACACCTTAATCCTGCATCGCACGGTATATCTGTTTTGCATTATGTTGCCGTTCGCGTTAGTGGTGGATTTACACTATATGACACCGTTCATCTCGGTGCTTATTTCCTATACCTTTATCTCGCTCGATACGCTAGCCGAAGAACTCGAAGATCCGTTTGGTACAGAGAATAATGATCTGCCACTCGATGCGATTTGTAACGCGATTGAAATCGATTTGCTGCAGATGAATGATGAAACCGTTGTGCCGGCGAAACATATGCCAGATAAGCATTACCAGCTGACATAACATCCGGTAGAGCTGGTAGCACGACCAGCTCTTATTGTTTCACTGAAGGAGTAGGTAAGACTTGATACGCCGGTTAGTGCGGCTTTAGCCGAATTCTCTTTGCCACCACGCAGGCTGCATATCGGTAAATGAATGAAACTCGGGAGCCAGATCTTCATCATTGGGGTCATCAAAAACGCCCGCTAATAGTGCTATTACCGGAGCATCATCAATAGCACCAACTGAACTTCCACATTGAGGGCAAAAAGCGCGACTGGAGGTTTCTGAAGAACGCCAGGTAGTTGGTTTACCCGCTTTTCCCGTCCATTCTACATTTTCAGCATTAAATTCAATCCAGACGACGGTTGGTGCACCGGTATGCTTGCGGCAAATATCGCACGAGCAGGTATGCGAATTATTAGGGCTCGTCGCGGTAAAGCGAATAGAGCCACACAGACAACCGCCAAGGTAGACTTTAGACATGACAACCCCCGTCAGTAAACGTTCTCAGACACTAGCAGATGACTGGCTGCATCACTAGATCTTCATCGTAAAAAGGCGAGGGCGCGCATGGGGAATTTACAACAATTATCAGCCCCTGGTATAAAGAGGCTGATACCTGGAGGTCAGTGATTAAGAATTGTGTCTGGCAACGATAAACAACCGCGGAAACGCCAGCAGTATTTTCCCATTCTCTTGCAGCGGATATTGCTCCTGCAGCAATGCATGATAGCGCGCCAGATAGCGATGTTGTTCGCTTTCACTCAGATCCTGCAACCAGGGACGCAACCCCGTAGAACTCACCCAGTCGATAATTGACTGGTGTGAATCCATAACGTGATAGTAGGTTGTACGCCAGATATCGACATCGCAGCCCATGTCAGTCAAAATATCATAGTACGCATGCACTCCGGGAAGAGGTGCACGGCCGCGATCGGGGTAACCCAGTTCATAGGCGACTTCACGCATCAGAACATGCGTTGGCTCCAGCCAGTTATCCGGCATTTGTACTGCCAGTACGCCTTCTTTCCCCAGCAGAGAGACCAGGTGGGGAAACAGCTGATAGTGGTCGGGAACCCATTGCAAAGATGCGTTTGCATACAGCAGATCGACAGGCTCTTCTGTCTGAAATGCGCTAATATCCGCTTCGATAAAATGACAGCCCGGCAATGCGTTGCGCGCTTCGCTCAGCATTGCCGGTGAAGAATCCACGCCTGTTATTTGCGCTGATGGCCAACGTTGATGTAGCAATGCGGTGCTGTTACCCGGGCCGCAGCCGAGGTCGACGACTGAACGGACATTCTCCAGCGCGACTCTGCTGAGCAATTCAGCTGCGGGCCGCGAACGTTCGGTTTCATATTGCAGATAGAGCGAAGGGTTCCAGTCAGCCATGTTTTTGTATCCTGTGTGCGATGAAATAGTATGATTCTGAGCCAGCAATTTTCATTACGCCTTCAGAATCAGTGATTCTTGTTCCTTCCCAACATAGCAAGTGTAGCTTTAAAGGGTAAAAACAGGACAAATCGCATTACAAAAGATAATAATTCATAATCTTTCTTATACTTCTTTTGCTTTCTCTTCAGGATCGCGATCTCTCTTTGGGCATTCAAAAAACTCTTGATATAACATTCACCATTATTATGGTTGTCGATAAAGTCATCACCGTAGTTGCTTTCATAGAGGCTTATGCAGTATTTTATTTTTTTCTTAATAGACTCAATGTCATCAAATTGAATCCAATATTCAGATAATAAGTATGCTATCAACTTCTCCTGGAAAGCAGACATCGTACTGTGTTTATCATTCAAAAATATCGCATCGAAATCTTCTAACACTTCAATTTTATGTGTGGCTTCGTACCATTCGCTTCGGCCAAAGCAATAAACTGGTTTACCTAAAATCAAGGCCTCAATGCTTGTGCCAGAATTACATGCGATAACGGCAGAACTCCCTTCAATTAATTCGTGGATGTTAGCATCAACAGACAAAACATTTTCGTTGGTTGCTAATAGATATGCAATCTTGGCATCAATACCTCTGGATTTACACATCGGATGGCGTTTGATTACCAACGTTCGATTTGTCTTTTTAGCCAATGCCGCAACATAGTCTAATGCCCCCATGGCGCTGATGTTCTCATGATCGGTAACCGAATCAGAGTTGATCTGCATGGGGAAAAACAGGTAATCCGAGGGGAGAGCAACGTGGTTATGTGGCTGTTGATGCTTAGAGAGTTTTGTCTCCCTGAAAAAATCCCGCTTCTCGGCAATGATATTTTTGGCACTGTCGTGATCTATTTTATTTATTTTATCGATATATGAACTGAAGTTGACACAAATATCTGCCCACCCCGAATATCCATTTTCATCTACAGAGTACAACCCATATATAGGTGATTCTTTTATCGAGAAAACATTTTTGTCATTATTATATGAGTGAAAGGAGAATGTAATGGATTCTTTAATTGCCAGTCTTTTAAGACCATAACAAGGGAAATTAGCTGGATTCAGTATTACCTGTAATTGTTCATCATGGAGACAAGATATAAAATTACCAATAAATTGTCGATGAATGCCTTCACTCTTACCGAGCCATTGTGGTAAGTCAAAGTAAAAACGGTTTAAATCATTCATCATAACTCCAGGTGATTAATGTAAATAAAACTTTGGGTCAGGTTAAGCTTTATTTAGTCGTCGGCCGCCCGCTAAACAGTAACGATTATCATTAAAAATGCAGATATCGCATTATATTATTTTCAGAGGAACAATACAATCCGGTACTTTTGAATCGAAGTGGAGACAGAAGGGCATATCGACATATTCAGAAACAAGTATGCTGAATAATATATTTCCCCACATCAACAACTTTATTTGTATCAGGGGCAACATTGAGTACTATAAACCGCATTTGTGGGCAGAACAGTTCCAGGCTTTTTTTACTGCATTCCGTTTGTAACCATTTATGACTGCCACTTTCGGTTTGTACCAGATTGAGGTTTGCATCCTTACTGCACACAAAACCATCCACAATTGCTTTTTGCCTTGCAGCATCCAGATTCAAGCCAATAACATTTAGCTCATCGACGTCTTTATCATGTGAACTGGCAGAGACGCGGGTCAACGCACAACCAGCCAGCGTGAATGAAAGAATCAATAGAAACGCGACGCGTAAGATAGTGTTGTTATTTTGATGAACATGGATAGTTCTTTGCATTGTGCTGTAGGGTCCGTTGCTGTGAAATTCCAGGGGCACAGGTTTGTGTCGTACCTTGGTTGTACGCGAGAAGGACTGAGTGAGCAATTACAACGTCAACGATTTGACGTATGCGTAAAGTGTATGGTTTGAATGGTAGTCGGTGAACAGCATAAATCCAGGAACAAGCGCTGTTATGCGTTATCAACGACCAGCACAATGATGAACCCAAAATGCCAGGTTTCACTTATCACTATGTAAGTGCGCATAATGTATATTATGTTAAATTGAATTTATCCCGTATTACCGCAGTACCGTATCGTGAAGCAGATCGTCCCCTAACCCTTCCAATACCGAGTGCAATCTCAGCGGCCTAACCTTGACAAAACACCGACGGCGACCGGCTGGTGTAGAACTGCCATGTACTGTTATTGAGTCGCATTATGCTGAAATAAAACGGCTCTTTCGGTTTGAGGTAAAAATCTGGCAGCGTTCTCGCTAACAATGGGTGAATGTTAGTTCCGCCGGAACTTGAGGCGACATTTCCAGACTCCATAAAGTAATCATTATCTTTGCGGGTAAAGGTAAACCAGACATTTTGATTTACCGCCTGATTTTCACCGTTTTTATCAGTGATTTTTCCACGTAAAATAGCCACTCCATGGTTGCCATTAAAAACGTATCTAACTGAAATATCACCACGAATATCTGGATACTCCATTATTAATACTCCGGAACAATCGAAATGCGACCGTTGCCAGTTTTGTATTGCCATCGTGGCTGCAATTGTCAACGCTACTGCTAAAATGATGCCAATACACCATTTTATATTACGTCCCCACATGTCTGGACTCCATGAAATAATAATGAGTAACACAGTCATTATCCTGCCAACGGCTAAATTGCTTTCGACAAGTTAATGCGGAGATCCGCGGAAAATTAGGATACAACGAGAGATAAATCCAGGGATAGCTCTGACAATCCAGCATGCCGGCTTTGATAAACTGTTGGTGCTGATCAAATTTAAGCACATCCTGGTTGGCGTACCAGTGACATCCCTCCCCTACGCTTAAAGGCACATAACGGCTGAGTCGGGGATCAAACTGTGCCTCCCAGGTAACTACTGCGGCTATAAAGCAACAGACGAACCCCGCCAGAAGCCAGCAAAGAGTGCGCATACGCAGTGATTTTTTCGCGGTTTTTACCGACGATAACGATGCTGTTACGGGTTGATCGCTGAGCGGGTCTTCTATCTTCTGTTCCAGCACTTCCAGTTGTGGCTCAAGGCGGATCCCGACTTTCGGTACGGTTACGATAAGTTCTTCATTCAGGCTAAGTTCTTTAAACGCGCGACGCAGCAAGGAGATATTCTGATAGAACGTATTATTGGTGACCTGTGCACCGTTAATATACCAGACATGCTCAAAGAAATAATCACGTTCAATAACCTGCCCCTGTTGTTGAATTAATAATAGTAAACAACGGGTTGCCGGATTGCTTAATGTTATACGTTTGGTCTCATCTGATTTCGCGTAGAGTACGTTCCGCTCTGGCCAGAATACAACGGTACTGTTAAGCAAAAACACGTGTGCCATTATGTTCCCTGAATATGGATTTTTGTCAATTTAGCTGGAGCGAGCACTGCCAGCGTTAATTTACGACAGTTGAAAATCCCCAACGATTTCCTTCATCGTTAATCACAGTAAAGTTTATCTTATTATTCAGCATTTCAGGAGGTGCTGACTTAAAAATTACCTGCCGGGAACGCGGTGAAACCACTATTCCAGTTATGGAATAGTCTCCTGAAGCTACATTAGCCAGAGATATGTTCCAGGAACTCTGATTAACAGCGTAAATCACCCCGCTTTCATGGTGAAAACTTAGAAGATTGATGCTTTTTTCAGTCAACACGCCTGTGTTTTTCGGTCTCCATAGGACTTTTAGCTGATTTCTTAACGTTAAGCGCACTTTTTCACCAGTTGAGCTATTTTTCACCTCCGCTGGAACCTGGTACACGTTGAGCCAGAATAGCGACTCGCGATCGTTGGCAAGCCCCGCACCGGTTGTCATGATCTTTATCTCGCGTTGTTCACCGGGGAGAATTTTTAGCACCGGGGGAAGCACGATAAAAGGCGAGCTGGCCTGGGATGGCCCTTTCTCTGGCGTGCCGTCATCTACCCAGCTTTGAACCACCACCGGATAATTTCCGTCGTTGACCAGCATTACCGTGCGTTGAGTCTCTCCGTGGTTGAAGATGACCCGAGTCGTACTGATGTTAACCGCTGCCTCCACGCCAAATGCCAGCATCCAGAGGCTACTGAATACGTAATAAAACTTGTACATGTGACTGGTAGCTCCCCGCCGTTAACGTATCCGCACCAAAACTTGCCAGACGAGCTTCGAAGCTTTCGCTGTAGTAATTGACGCCATCCTGGCTGCCATTTTGCTGCGTATTGCTGCCAATGACCGGCATCCAGCCGCCTTCGCTGCCGCTACCGACAGTAGATACCGCCATAAAATTCACTGGACTACCCGCCCGGTAAACACGCACGCCAACGCCGCGAGCCCGACCGGGGGTACCGTATTGCGTATCCAATAGCCAGGTTACGGTTTTACCGGTAATCAAATTAAAACCCCAGGCGCTGTTAACGCTGCTTTCCGGCGCAAGCAGCCCCATTGCGACATTGCTCTTCCCGGTCGCCACACCCGAAACCACCGTTGATTCGCAGGCAAATCCTATCTGGAAGGGAGCTGAGGAATATTCTCCCTGCCTGAGCTGAGCCACGGAAATTGGTGGCAAATGCACTACCGGCGTAAAATCGGTGACCTGACACATTGCCGCACGTTTGACGAAGATCCCGTTATTGTAAAGGCTGATCACTGACGGCCAGTCATTCGCCCAGCCAGCCCAATTTCCTCCACGGTGCGGCTGACCTATCTTGATACCCCACGAAGTTGTACCGGGCCCACGAAAAACCACGTAAGCATTGGGATTCACATAGCTATTGTAAGTAGCAGACTGCGCCTGGTTGGCGTAATAGCGTGTATCCAGCGTTTTGATCAATTCGGCGCTTATCGTCGAGAAGTTCTTGGCCTTAATCAGGAAGTTGCCATTGGTGTCGAGATCCAGGTTTTCCAGTGGGCGTTGCTGCCAGCTGTCGGTAAAGACGCTGCCTGTTGCATCGTGCGTCAAGCGTAATGCGACGTTTTTCATTATGGTCAGATACGCGCCAGGTACATCCGTTGCTTCATACCAGCCAGCCACGGTGTCATCACCGTTAGTTGACCAGGCTTCATAGAGTTGCCCGGCGGTGTCCGGTGTACAACGGAAAAATACCTGCTCAGGATCGTAACCGCCGCCTTTATGGGCATAAGTGGTAAAAGGGATCCCGCCGCTGGAGGTCAGGATCGTCCCTGCCGGCTGAAAACTGCTATTACTGGTGATATCGACAGACTTACTCAATCCCGGCAATAACCCGTTCCAGGCATCGTTGCCGCCGCCGGAGCGCCAGTCATTGGCAATGCCGTCCGTACTTGCACTAAGCCTGTGCGTGCCTTGTGCGCCATTACCTCCTGATTTATATGGATAAATAATGTATTCACAGGCGGCCTGTATCTGACAAGAAAACAGCGCCAGCACCAGAAAAAATAGTCTCATGAGCGCCCTTTTGTTACGCAAGTGACCGTTAATGCAATTAACGGTTCTGTACGTTGTTGTTGGTTAAGTTTCCACGGCAACGAACAATCACTGCTTTCCAGCATCAATAGTCCCTCTTCGTCTTCAACGCGGGCATATACCTGGTTCGCCTGGGCAACCATCCCGACTACACGACCTCGACCGTCGGTCACTGCCGCTCCCATCGGTAACGTCACGTCACTCTTCACAGTGATGAGTAACGGATAGCCAGAGAGCGTTGCAAAACGCAGTTTTACTGCGGCCCCTGCCATTGGTGCAATGCGCCGTTGACTCTCCTGAAGCTCTGCGTTGGTGTTCATTCCGCTACCGTCGAGAGTCACATTGTTATAACGATAAGGTGTCAATGAGGGAACCAGCGCATAACCCCCACTGTTCACAGTTGCACCCTGTCCGCCCCCTACTCTGGCTCCCACAGCGCCTGGCGCTTCCACCAGGGCAAATGTGTCGCCAACCCACGGGCCGGCCACAATGCCATGGCGATGTACAACGAGCGCCCCGCGTACCCCTGCAGACCATTGCTGATAGTTTTGTGACTGTGAGACGCTGCCGTTTAGCGTGCCGAAAGCCGTATTTTTTTGCAGTGAACCACCCCAGTCGGTCACGCTGTTTGACTCACCTTGCCCCTGTTGCCAGCCAGTGGACAGCGCGTAATTAAGGGTTTCATCCTGATCAAGCGCACCAGACAATGCCAACTGCGCATTGCGCCCAGCCTGTTGAGCCTGACTCGCCGACAGCGCCAGCGTATGCTCACGTTCGCCTATACCCAAAGGCATTGAGACGGTAAGCGTTGCCATGTTTTCTTTTTGCACCTGTGAACGGTCACCATTACGCCACCAGGTGTCCTGTCGGCTGAATGACATACCTAACGTCATTCGTCCAAAGGTGGTGTTATACCCAGCCTGCAACTGAGTGCTGCTGCCACGGTCACTGTAGTAATCCATCATTGATCCCGACAGCCATAGGTTTCCGTAGCTGCTCAATGTTTGGTTCACCGTAACGGTAAACTGGTTTTTTTGACGCAGCGTATCCGAGCGCCACTGCGCATTGCTCCCGCTGACGCTTCGCTCACCCAGAACGTCACCGTAGTCACGATACCCTTCTGTGGAATAGCGATAACCCGCCAGCGCGACGTGAGTTCCTGTCGGAGTGAACGTTTTGCTCCAGTTGGTTTGCAGCCGCCAGCCACTCATGGTTTGAGAAGCAATCCGGGCCCGCGAACCGGTAACATCGACACCCAAAGCGCCCATCGACGTTGCCAGAACGCCTCCCATCAGCAGTGCCTGGTAGTCGTCGCCGATCCGCAAAGCGCCATTAGCGGTCAGGAGATTCGTCATCCCGCGCTCCAGCGTGAAATCGGTAAACAGACCATCGGCGGCGCTGTAATCCCGGGTCTTACCTGCCACCAGACCGTAGCGCCAGACGCCGGGACGCAGTGATAAAGGTACGCTGGCGTATGGCACGGTATAGCTACTCTTTTTGTTATCGGCGCCGGTGATTTCAACTTGTAAATCACCGTCCCAGGCTGTATTCGGCAAATCATCAAGTACAAAAGGGCCTTGTGGTACGCTGGTTTCGTAAAGCGTTCGACCATTCTGCTTGACCACAACGCGTGAAGGTGTAGATGCCGTACCACGAATTTCTGGGGCATAGCCGCGTCGCGACTGTGGCCACATTCGTTGATCGGTTTCCAGTTTGACACCTGTAAACGCCATACTGCCAAGCAGATTTCCCGAGGTGTAGCTTTCGCCTACCGTCAGTAAACTTTCCAGAGATGCGACAGGATGTTGAAGCCAGGTTTGCAGCGCATCCCAGCGTTGGCTTTCTCGATTGCCATCGCGCCGCCAGTTGGCAGACGACTGTTGGCGAAATTGCCAACTCCCCATGTTGAAGCCGCTGCTCAGTCCCAGCCAACCATAATCACTTTGCTGACCGTTATTTTTATTGTGATAGGCGTGCAGATTGTAGTTACTGAACAACACGCTCTCGCCGCTTTGCCACTGCGACGGCGGTACATAATCCATGGGGGTACGTTTTAATGCCGCCTGAGGAACGCTGAGATTCAGACGCAATAAGCTCTGGTCAAAATCCCAGCGTCCACCGCTGATCCGAGCTTCAGGGGCGAAGCAATCCTGCCCTTGTTCCGACGCTGCTGTTACGCCCTGTTCATCCCAGAATTTCGCCGGAAGACAGGGTTCGGTACGTCCAGCTGTATTCTGGCGAAACAACACATCATCCCGCCCTACATACCGTCCATTGAGCCAGATATCCACGCTATAACGTCCCGCGACCACCGCATCCGGATCGTTGAGCATTGCCAGGCTTTTTTCGTAACCACTCCCAAGCAACAATGTTTCGTCAAAGGTGTAATCGCTGGCAAAAACAGGCATCGCAGCGGGCAAAAAAAGCCACCACCAGCGTGGATTAGTTTCGGACATTGTCCTGCTTCTCCAACGCCACGCGCCCGCTTAATGAGGCTCCCTGATCGTTAATCCAGCGCATTTGCGCGTCGTTCAATTGCGAAATTTTTGCAGGCCACGACATCGTCGCCCACGGTGCGATTGTTTCGCTCTGAATGCGCTGTTTTTTTCCCGCACCGCTGACGTCAAGTGACGAAAGCGCGAGATAGAAACCACTGTTATTACGTAAATGCAGCCTGCCATTCTGCAGCCAGACCCGGCTGGTATTCGCCATCTCCAGCGGCGAACCCACCAGCCCCTCGGGTCTGACCAATACTTTTACGCGGCTACGCACCAGCACCAGTAGCTGGTTATCGGTTTGCACATCCTTATTTATGGGCGGGATCTGAATGAAGTTAAACCACCATAGCGATTCCCTGTCCTGTACGACGGGTTTACCGATGTAACGCAGCCGAACAGTTTGCCCCGCGTGGGCAGCCATCCGAAAGACCGGTGGCGTAGTGACAAAAGGAGCGGCCGCAGTTTGTGGTACTGATTGTGCATCGCCATCATCAAGCCAAACCTGAACGACACCAGGGACGTCGCCGCGATTAGTTAATTGCACACTGATTTCCCGGCTGTCTGCCGGATAGATTATCCGGTTGCCGGTCATCACTATGCTTGCCTGCACGCAGAAGCACATCATCATTCCAGCTAAACCAATAGCCAATCCTTTCATCACGCAGATCTCGCTTACAAATAGGAAATGGCGTATTGCACAGTGCCGACAACAGTCCCGGCGGTTGCCCCACCGTTCGGGCTAAAATACTGCACGGCAAAGTCGTGCTCACCGGACGTATTTCCGGCCGCAACGGTGATTCCTGCAACCGGAGTTCCAGTACGCAAATCAATCGGCGTAGTGCCCGCGCTATCGGTCAGCAGTTGTAATTCAACATTTTGCGCTGTACCCGTATTAGCCAGGTTTCCGCGCTCGGTCATATTATTTGCAACAAACACAGTTTTAATATCCAACGCATTAGCATCAACAGTACAACCAGTAACGCCGAGGGTGAATGTTGTCAGGCCTGCTGAAGATGATGCTGCCGCGAGATCGCTTTTCGCAACGGACGGCAGTAATACGACCGGCCGCGCATTTACACCGTTAACCGTGACTTCGCAAGTTTGTTCGGTCACTTCGCCTTTAAAGGTGATGGTATTTGCTGAATCAGCATACGCTATTTGCGCAAATAATAACGCAAGGCCACCAACCGCAAATATGTAACTGGTATGAGGATTATTGATTTTCATATTGTCTGTCCTTAATTAATAAATACATCGGTATCGTAATAAATAATGCAATAGCCCCTCTCCGCTGAGAGCAGAGTATTTATTGAGGGATACAGCGACGCCAGTAATGTCTTATGACTCCGTAGGATTAACCCTACGATGACTGCTAGTTTAAGAATAATCCCAGAGATTAAAACCTTTGTTTTCTCAAATCATATTAGGTCGGTCTTAAATAAGATCTAAATCTCGATGCTTTCGATATAACTCATTGTTTATATTAAATTTTATCTGCAGGTATAATTTCCCTAAGAAAAATTTTCTTAACCCGAATTAAACACGATAAAGACCATGTTCATCACAGGTTAATGCAGCCATAGCCAACCTTGTGACCGTTTAGTCTTAAAGTTAACCTTCGTTATTACCCGTGTTCGTCCTGGTGTTAACATAAACTTGCCGGGGGTAATTCAACCTGGCAAAGTAGCACATAATTTTAAGATGAGAGGAATGTTTAACCGAGATAACGTTATATTTTCCTCATAAATTGAAGCTTCAATGCAGTCTACTCAGCGTTGTCTTCGGTGTAAAAATAAATTGCCACCCCCCTAATGTAAAGAAATGAAAATACAATCTTATTCATAGAAAAGTATGAGTGAAGTCGGCAAAGGAAAAACCATAGTTATGATCATCACAGAAATGTAATGTGAGAAAAAAACAACACATCTAACCCTTACTACGCTCAAACTTGCGACGCAGCAGACCTTGAATATGCCTGATAATTCAAGAGAGCAAGTGTGTCTTTTGCACACCAATAGCAAATTTTTAAACCTGCGAATACATTATTTCGCGATGTGAATATCCGCGAAGATGACGCTAAATACGTCATTGATAATCTGAGTGTTTTATTAAATGGAGTTGTACAAGCAATAACAACCAAGCACTAAATACGACTCATTCTCACATGTTTTTTATAAACATGAGAACGAATGATGATAGCTAATACAAGTAAAGATAGGGGTAATAACTTATGACCTCACAATATGACTTTACTGTCACCCTGCACGATCTTGCTTTTATTCTTAAGCAGATCAAAATATCCGAAGCGGCAACTAACCCAGACGGGAGCGTTAATGCTGAAATGCTTCGGGAATTAGTCTCCAGTCCACTCTTGCCCTATGGACTTCGCACGGTAGATGGTTCATGGAATAACCTTCTACCGGGCCAGGAGTTATACGGTTCAGCCGATCAGACCATGCCAAGGTTAACAGCTTTAAACTGGCAAGATGCGGATCAAATGACCAGTTATATACAGATTGGCGGCATGGTTATTGATGCCGACCCACGAATTATTAGTAATTTAATTTCAGACCAGACGACCTCAAACCCGGCCGCACTTGAGGTTTTTAACGCATTAAAGGATGCGCCCGGCGGCGGGACTGTTACTGGGGATGACAGCTTATCCATTCCCAATCAGTCTCCCGATATTGGGCTCTCCCCTGCGTTTAATGGCTGGATGACCTTCTTTGGCCAGTTTTTCGACCACGGTCTGGATTTGATACCGAAAGGAGGCAACGGTATTGTTTTCATTCCGCTCCAGCCCGATGACCCTTTATATGTGGAGGGGTCGGATACAAACTTTATGTTATTAACCCGGGCGACAGTTGATGAGAATCGAGAGACGGTAAACCTTACAACCCCCTTCATCGACCAAAACCAAACCTACACCTCCCATCCTTCACATCAGATTTTCATCCGCGAATACGTCATCATTGATGGGAAACCTGAGCCAACGGGGAATCTGTTAGGCGGCGCTAACGGAGGACTGGCGACCTGGGCTGACGTTAAAAACCAGGCTGAAACCCTGCTTGGCATTAAGCTTACCGATCAGGATGTTTTTAATGTTCCTCTGCTGGCGACGGACCGTTACGGTAATTTGATTTTAAGTGAAAATGGCAAGGTGCAGATTGTTACGACTGCCGGGCTGGTAGAGGCTAATGGCGGTTTGTTACCTGAGGGGACGTTCCGCACCGGTCATGCGTTTCTGGATGATATTGCACATACTGCCGCACCAAAAGCGGGCCTGCTGGCAGATGATGACAGTGCTATCGGCGGCGAAGGACCACAACCTGCAGGAACTTATGATAACGAACTGCTCGACCGTCACTTTATTACCGGCGACGGGCGTGGGAATGAGAATATTGGCTTAACCGCGGTGCATGCCGTTTTTCACAGCGAACATAACCGCCTGGTTGAACAGTATAAAACCACGCTGCTGGAAACCGGTGATATCGATCTGATTAACCAGTGGTTGATGCCGAATCACCAAATCACAGAATTACCTGCCGATACCTCTACTCTGGTCTGGAACGGCGAATACTTATTCCAGGCCGGTCGCTTCTCCACGGAAATGCAGTATCAGCACCTCGTGTTTGAGGAATTTGCTCGTACAGTACAACCCGCCGTCGATCCGTTTGTCTTCTCCAACACGGCGGATATCAACCCGCAGATCTTTGCCGAGTTTGCGCATGTGGTTTACCGTTTCGGGCATTCAATGCTGACAGAAACCGTGGCGCGTACCGACATTGATATGCAAAGCGGCGATCTCGGCCTGATTGCCGCGTTCCTGAATCCCGTGGCATTCAATGACATCAACGGTGCTACCGTTACTGACGATCAGGCCATCGGCGCGATTGTGCGTGGTATGACGCGTCAGGTGGGCAACGAAATTGATGAGTTTATTACCGATGCCCTGCGTAATAACCTGATCGGCCTGCCGCTGGATTTAGGCGCGCTTAACATTGCCCGTGGTCGCGATACAGCAATGCCAACGCTAAACCAGGCTCGCGAGCAGTTCTTTGCCTTGAGCGGTGATAGCCAACTACGGCCCTATACCAGTTGGGCTGACTTTACCACCTACCTGAAAAACCCGGCCTCGATCATTAATTTTATGGCCGCTTACGGTCAGCATGAGCTGATCCTCAATGCCACCAGCCTTGAAGGTAAGCGCGCGGCGGTGAACTTCCTGCTGTTTGGCGACGCCAACAACGCCCCACCTGCGGATGCCATGGATTTCTTCAACAGCACCGGTGCGTGGGCAACCAAAGAAACCGGACTGAATATGGTCGATTTCTGGATTGGCGGGCTGGCCGAGCGCAAAAATGAATTTGGCGGCATGCTGGGGTCAACCTTCAACTTTGTTTTTGAAACGCAAATGGAAATGTTGCAGGACGGCGACCGTTTCTACTATCTGAGTCGCGTTCAGGGTCTGAACATGCTCAATGAACTGGAAGCTAACTCGTTTTCCGCGCTGGTAATGCGTAACAGCGATCTCGGCGACGCGGATTCCTCTCACCTGCCCGCCAATCTGTTCCAGACGCCGGACCATATTTTTGAAGTGAACCGTGTGTTGCAAACGGAAATCGATCCGAAATGGGGGAATCCGCTGAAGGATCTGCTCTCGCCGCTGCTGGTGCGTCGCGATCCGGGTGCTGATGTGGATGGCGATGGCTTTGCCGACGGTGGGTATCTGAAATATACCGGCGATGGGCATGTGGTACTTGGCGGTACGGCAGGCAACGATACGTTAATCGGGGGGAAAGGCATCGACAGCCTGTGGGGCGACGGCGGTGATGATCGTCTGGACGGTGGTGATGAAGCGGATGTGGTTCACGGCGGCGACGGTGACGACATCATTACTGACACCGGTACGCCCGTGGGCGATGCCGACTTCCTGCACGGCGATGCCGGACACGATGTCATCTTCTCCGGTAACGGGAACGATCTGGTCTTTGGCGGCAGCGGCAGCGACTTCGTGGTGGTCGGCGAAGATGCTCAGGAGGTCTTCTCGGGGCAGGATAACGACTTTGCGCTTGGGGGATCGGGCGCTGATTTCCTGATGGGCAACGAAGGAGACGACTGGCTGGAAGGTGGCGACGGATTTGACACCCTCGCCGGAGACAACTCAGAGCTGTTTTTTAACAGTACCATTATTGGTCACGACGTTCTGAATGGTCAGGGCAATGACACTGACTACGATGGAGAAGCCGGTGACGACATTATGGTTCAGGGCGCGGGCATTCAGCGCAATAACGGCATGGCCGGTTTTGACTGGGCTATCCATAAAGGCGACCCGAACGCAGCAAACTCTGACCTCGGGATCCCGATTTTCGTCAACCAGCAGGAATTTATTCTGCGTGACCGTTTCGACCTGGTTGAAGGACTGTCCGGATGGAAACACAACGATATCTTAACCGGTACGGAACAGCCGCTCGGTACGGCACCGGTTCAGGGTGTTCCCCTCTCCAACAATCTCACCCAGGAGGGGGCTGACAGAATTGACGGCCTGCAAGCCATTCTCGGCGTAGAACGCTCGGCGAATCCGAACGCGGTACTGCTGAACCCTGATGATGGTAGCGATATTTTACTCGGCGGTGGCGGCAGCGACCGCATTATGGGTAAAGCGGGGAACGACATCATTGATGGTGATGCCTGGCTTAACGTTCGTATCGCCGTTACCGGTATGGCGGGACTCACCAGCGCTGAAGGCATGGCCGAACTGAAGTCGTACATGCTGGCTGGCACGCTGAAACCCAATCAGTTGTCGATTGTGCGAGAAATCCTTTATGACGGTGATGGCACTGAAACTGATGTGGCAGTGTACCGCGATATCAGTAGCAACTATGCCTTTACCCGTATGGCAGACGGAAGCCTGCGCGTCGATCACACCACGCCTGATGCCGCGCTGAACCTTAATGATGGCATTGATCGCCTGTTGAACATCGAAAAACTGGAGTTTGGCGATGGTCAGCAACTGTGGGTGACGGCGCAGCAAGCGACGGGCGATCTTACTATCAGCAATCCTAACCCTTCGGTGGGCGACCTGCTGCGCGTCAACGTGGCGAACTTGCTGGATGGTAATGGGCTGGCGGCGGATGTCGCCATCACCATGACCTGGCAGGCATTCGTCAATGGTCAATGGCGGGATCAGGCGACCGGCGTGGAGTTCAGAGTGCCTGGCGCTATTCAGGGCGCGCCGCTGCGCGTGGTTGCCAGTTTTAACGACCGCATGGGCGACGCTGAAACGCTGGTGTCGGCACAAACTCAGTCAATCCTACCGCGAAATCAGGCCACCACCGGTGTGCCGGTGATTAATGACCTTACTCCGACCGAAAGCCTGACGCTGACCGCGGTGGTTTCGGGAATTGCTGATGCCGACGGTCTGAGCGGCGGTAATTTCACGTATCAATGGAGAATGAGTACCCCGACCGGGTTCGTCAACATTAACGGCGCGACATCTGCTACCTATACACCGGGCCAGGCCATGGTCGGTCGGACGCTGCAGGTGGTGGTTACCGTCGTCGACGATGAAGGCAATCCCCCTGTTGTTCTGACGTCGACCACCACTCAGCCAGTGGGTGATCTGATTGTCGGGAACAACGGCGCTAACACACTCGTTGGTACAGCATGGAGCGATATTCTGCGCGGTGAAGGCGGGAATGACACCTTGCTGGGCGGCGCCGGTGACGATCTTCTCGTCGGCGGTGCGGGTAACGACAGCCTGTCTGGTCAGGCGGGGCAAGATATCCTGCAAGGCGACGCGGGTAATGACACACTTGATGGCGGGCTTGGCGCCGACAGCATGACCGGTGGCGCGGGTGATGACACCTACATTGTTGATGATTTCGGCGATGTGGTTATCGAAGGTGTGAATGGTGGTACAGACATTGTGCGCACCAGCCTCAGCAGCTACGACCTTACTGACAACGTGGAAGAACTGGTCTTTACCGGCAGCGGCAGTTTTATCGGCACCGGTAATGCCATTGCAAACACCATTACGGGCGGTTCCGGCAATGACTATCTGTTCGGTATGGGCGGGAATGACCAGCTGTTTGGCGGGATCGGCAATGACTTCCTTGATGGCGGAGATGGCGCTGATAACCTGCAGGGTGGAAACGGCAACGACGTCATGATTGGCGGCGCGGGCGCGGATACCCTCACCGGCGGTAGCGGCGACGATATTCTCAATGGCCAGGAGGGGAATGACACTCTGGATGGTGGTGCCGGGAGCGATATATTCGCCTTCGGGGCTAACTTTGGGCAAGACCGAGTCACCGGTTTTGACAGTAATCCCAACGGCGGTCAGGACTTCCTTGATCTCGTCTTGTTAGGCATCAATGCGGGTAATTTTGCCAGCAGCGTGTCTATCACCGGAAACAATGGCAACACCGTTGTGACCATCGGTACCGACACCATCACATTGGTGGGCGTCAATTCAACCACCGTGAATATTGGTGACTTTTATCTGGAAATGCCCACCACCCTTGCCAGCAATAATGGCAATAGTTCATTGATCGTATAAGGAGAAGACTATGTCGCGCCAGCATACGCCAACAGAACTGAATGATGCATTAAAAGGAACGAAACCCACTTTTCTGATGCTGTTGTTTTTTAGTTGTGTGATTAATCTGCTTATGCTGGCGCCGGCAATTTATATGCTACAGGTTTACGATCGCGTGCTGGTCAGTAAAAATACCACCACGCTGCTAATGTTAACCTTATTGATTGTCGGCCTGTACATTGTTATTGCCCTAATTGAATCTGCCCGTGCGCAGGTCATGGTCAGGCTTGGTAACCGGCTGGATATCAAGCTGAGCCAGTTGGTTTTTAACGCGGCATTTAAAAGAAAGATCGCCACCGGCGATAACAATCCGGCACAGTCTTTAGCCGAATTGGATCAGCTCCGTCAGTTTCTTTCCGGGAATAGTCTGTTCGCCTTGCTGGATATTCCCTGGACGCCGATATATCTGTTCATCGCCTTTTTGGTCCATTCCCTGCTGGGATATCTTTCTCTCGGTGGAATAACATTATTATTTATTCTGACGTTGGTATCTGAAATCTCCACCAAGCGCCCGATTCAGCAAGCGCACGCCTTAACCATTAACAATGCCAGCAAACTGAATAAACAGCTGCAAAACGCCGATGCCATTGAAGCGATGGGGATGCTTTCGACCCTGAAGTCCAACTGGCAGGAGCAACATAACAAAGTGCTGGCGCTACAAACGCAGATTGCCGACAAAACGGCCGGGTTAAGCAGTCTCAGCCGCTTTGTGCGGGTATTGCTGCAGTCGATTGCGCTGGGCGCTGGCGCTTTACTGGTGATCGGCGGCCATATTACCCCGGGCTTGATGATTGCCGCCTCGATCATTCTTGGACGCGTCCTCAACCCGGTAGAACAAGTCATTGGCAGCTGGAAGCAGTTCGTGCAGTTTCGTAGCGCGTGGCATCAGCTCTCCACTTTGCTGAAGGAGTATCCGGCGCCGAAAGAGGTACTGACCCTGCCGCGCCCGAATGGCAACATCAGCGTCGAAAGCGTCTTCGCTGCAGCCCCCGGCCAGCCTTCCCCGCTACTGCGTAATATCTCATTCCAGCTGGAGCAAGGTGAAGTGCTGGGGATTATCGGCCCTTCAGCCTCAGGAAAAACCTCGCTGGCAAAGGTTCTGGTTGGTGTCTGGAAACCGTTATCAGGGAAAGTCAGATTAGATGGTGCAGATATTTGCCAGTGGGATAAAGCGCTGCTGGGCCCGTCAATTGGCTACCTGCCGCAGGATGTTGAACTGTTTGATGGCACCATCGCGCAAAACATCGCCCGCTTCACGAAAAATGACAGTGAGTTGATCGTCGCTGCCGCGCTGCTGGCGGGCGTGCATGACATGATCCTGCGTTTGCCGCAAGGTTACGACACCCTGCTTGGCGCGGGAGGATACCAACTCTCCGGCGGGCAGCGGCAGCGCATTGGCCTGGCCCGCGCCGTATACAACAACCCGGCGTTTGTCGTGCTGGATGAACCGAATGCCAATCTTGATGATGCAGGCGAGTTTGCGCTCGTAAAAGCCATCAATATCCTGCGTACGCAGGGACAAACCACCGTTATTATCTCGCACCGGCCCACGCTGCTTGGCGTGGTCAATAAGGTCTTGTTGCTTAACGATGGCGCGATACAGGAGTTTGGTACCCGCGATCAGGTTTTCGCCCATTTGCGTCAGGCCAACATATTGAAACCGGTAGCAACGCCGTCTTCACCCACGACTGAACAGCAACGCGAGGCCTGATGATGAAAAAGAAACCTGACAACGTGGCCTCTGCTGACGTAGATACCAATATCTGGTCGCCGATTATCCGGGGCGTGATCGTTATTGTGCTGGGTGTCGGCAGCTTCATTCTCTGGGCAGTACAAGCGCCGCTGGATGCGGGCGTGGTGGCTGATGGTACGGTAACCGTATCGAGTAACCGAAAAACGATCCAACACCTGAGCGGCGGTCGGGTAACGGATATCTTTATTAAAGAAGGCGACGTTGTGAAGAAAAACCAGGTTCTCGTCCGGCTGGATAAAATGCAGCTCGAAATGCGTTTCAGCGCGTTAAATGCGCAGTATATTTCAGCCAAAAGCATTGAAGACCGCCTGTTGGCAGAACGCGATGGACTGGAAGCGATCGGCTTTAATACGACGCTGACGCAGCAGTTCTCCGGCAATAAGCGACTGGCCGAAGTCAGAAATCTGCAGGCCAAACTTTTCGAAACGCGCCGCAAAACCATTCAGGACGAACTTTCAATGATTCAGGAGACGCTCGATGGTCTGGTAGGACAAACGGATAATCTCAATAAAATAAAAGGTTATCGCGATCGCCAGTTCAATCTGATTAACCGGGAATTAGGCGCTATTCGCGCGCTGAGTGAAAAAAACTATTATCCCAAAGCGCAATTACTGGTGCTTGAGCGCGAGGCGGCAGAAATATCCGGCAGCGTTTCAGAAGACATTCTTAACATTGCCAAACTGAAATCCCAACAGAACGAATTAAAAATTAAAGCGTACCAGGTGCGTCATCAATATCTGCGTGAAGTTGAGTCTGAACTGACCGAAAACCAAAAAGAGGTGGCGATGCTGGAGGATGAACTGGTGTCTACCCGTCATGAACTGGATAACACTGAGATCCGCTCGCCGATTAACGGCGTGGTGCTGGATGTTAAGGTCAGTACCGTCGGCGGCGTTATTCAGCCAGGCGAACATCTGATGGATATTGTCGCCGCCGGACAGCCGATGCAAATTGATGCCAAAATACCGGTACACGCCATTGATAAACTGGCCCCTGGTTTAACCGTTGATGTGTTGTTCCCTGCCCTTAACCACGCGCTGTTACCGTCGGTTCCGGCCCGGGTTCTGACTATCTCGGCGGATCGTTTAATTGATGAGGGCACTCAGCAACCATACTACCTTGCTGAAGTTCAGGTCTCAGCGGAGGGCGCGCGCTTGCTGGGCGATTACAAAATTAAAGCGGGAATGCCCGCCAGCGTGACGATCAAGACCGGTGAACGAACCCTGATGAGTTACCTGTTTAAACCGTTAATTGCCCGTCTGGAACTGGCCTTTAAAGAGTATTGAACCCTCCATTGCCGGTATGGCGTTCGGCTTACCGCGCCATGCCGGTTTCTGCCATTGCTGGCAGCTTTGCTTTCTTGTAACCTTCTTGCCGTCGCACTACTGACAAAATCTGGAACCACTGAACTGGACTTCATATGAATGCTCATATTTTTAAAGACCCTTTGCATGGCGTAACGCTTGAAATGCAGGTCAATGCACTGGTTGATCGTTACGGCTGGGCTGAGCTGGCGCAACGCATTAATATCAACTGTTTTAAAAATGAACCGAGCGTTAAATCCAGTCTGAAGTTTCTGCGCCGTACGCCGTGGGCGCGGGCAGAAGTTGAAGCGCTGTACCTTGATTCTCTGGATGACCTGGCCTCAAATAACACCACTGAACAGGCCATTGATCCCTGGGCTAACAGCCGCAACAAGAAGAAATAAGAGCCAAATCTGATGTCTGCATCCGGTTTTATTTCAGAAAATTATAAGAAAAAACTGGCGGATTTACTCGCCCGTTCCCGCGCCAGGTTGCCGCTAACCAACATGAAATGGTTCGCGCTGTTGGTAGGTAGTATGTTGCTGCTGGGCAGTTGTTCTTCACAGCCGCCGGGATCTAAGATCACCCCACAGCCTCCGGTAAACAAACCACAGCAGAGCAAAGAGCCAGTGCGCGGTATCTGGTTGGCAACGGTTTCGCGTCTGGACTGGCCGCCGATTTCATCAGTCAACATCAGTTCGCCTGCCGTTCGCATCAGCCAACAGCAAAAAGCGCTGACTGACAAGCTGGACAATCTGAAACGTCTTGGTATCAACACCGTTTTTTTCCAGGTGAAGCCTGATGCCACCGCGCTATGGCAGTCTAAAATCTTGCCGTGGTCTGATACTCTGACGGGAACGATTGGTCAGCATCCGGGGTACGATCCGCTCCAGTTTATGCTTGATGAAGCGCATAAACGCGGCATGAAAGTTCATGCATGGTTTAACCCCTACCGCGTATCCGTGAACACCAAACCTTCGACAATCACCGAATTAAACAACACGCTGTCACAGACACCTTCCAGCGTTTATGTTCTGCATCGGGACTGGATCCGCACTTCGGGCGAGCGTTTTGTATTAGACCCCGGTATTCCTGAAGTGCGCGACTGGATAACCAGCATCGTGGCTGAAGTGGTTGAGAATTACCCGGTTGACGGCGTGCAGTTTGATGATTACTTCTATACCGAGTCTCCCGGGTCTGCGCTCAACGACAGCCAGACTTTCAGACGATACGGCCAGGGATTCGCTTCCAAAGCAGACTGGCGGCGTGATAACACGCAACGCCTGATCGTCCAGGTTTCACAAACCATCAAGAAACTCAAGCCTGAAGTCGAATTTGGCGTCAGCCCTGCGGGCGTATGGCGCAACCGTTCGCACGATCCGGCGGGGTCCGACACGCGCGGCGCGGCAGCGTATGATGAATCGTACGCCGATACCCGTCGCTGGGTGCAACTGGGTCTGCTGGACTACATCGCCCCGCAGCTGTACTGGCCCTTCGCCCGCGATGCGGCGCGGTACGATGTGCTGGCAAAATGGTGGGCAGATGTCGTGAAATCAACCAACACCCGCCTGTATATTGGGGTGGCGCTGTACAAAGTTGGCGAGCCGTCGCGAAAAGAACCAGACTGGACGGTTAAAGGCGGCGTACCGGAGTTGAAGAAACAGCTCGATCTGAACGAGTCTGAACCGCACATTAACGGCACTATTCTGTTTCGCGAAGATTACCTTAATCAACCGCAAACGCAGGAAGCAGTAACTTATATTCGCAACCGTTGGGGACGTTAATGGTTGTTCTGAGCGGGAAGCCTGAGCCAGACGCTCACGTAGCGGGCAAATTTCCCCACAAAAACGCCAGCGAAGATACCGCCTGTAATGATCGCCAGGGCGCTCATTGCGGGTTGACGTAAAACGTCGGGGGAAATGGCGTTAAGTACGCCAAGTACGTACTTAACGCCGAATGCCAGCAGCATAAATGGCAATGCGGAATAATCTGCCGGACGGTGAATACTCCGTGGTGCGCTACTGCGGCTCAAACGGCCGGGGTTAATTAATATGTAGCCAATGATTGCGCCGCTGATGATACCTATCGCCCACTGAATATACGTAATGAGGGTCGGGTCGCGATAAGTGATTAAATCGTAGATATCCCAGACTAAAAAAATAGCGGGGATCAGCGCCAGCTTTTCCAGCGTGACAGTGGCGGGTGTTCTGGCTTTAATCCCTCGATACAGTAGAAAGGCAAACAGCAGATACACCCAAACTGGCGTGTTTTTCAGCATATTCACGACAAATTCAGCCATAACGTTGCCTCGTTCAGATTTAATTCTTCCCTAAGTGTAGCGGCTGTATCTGCGTTACTGGGACATTAACCGACGAACATTATCATTAATCTGTTTTTGTATCGTATCCAACGTGGTTTGTGTTATCTGATCGGCGTATTTGTCTTTGGCTGTAGCGCTGTTGCATGGTGGCAGATCTTGTCGATTATAGCGTTCACATGCTCAGCTGATAGCTCAGCTTCCTGTACACCAAGCTGCTGCAGGTGCTTTCTGTCGATATCCAGCGCTTCTCCCAGCACGTCCATTTGGTGATACCCGCCGGGTCCTTCGCACCAGGTCACGTCATAAGCCGGAGCCAAAGTCCAGTTTCCTGCGGCTGACATTAAATAGGCAAAGTTTTTGGGATGGTCATCGCGGTTGTTAAATGCCACGTTGAAAACCACGCGTTCGAACGCTTTCGCTTTTTCTCTGACATCATTGGTACAAATCTGCGTGGCGCGCAGAAAATCCCGGTAATCTAAAGCACCGGGTATCTGGTAATTTGCACCGGTAAATACCGCCAGGCTCTGCATAGGAATACGGACCGACTGGTCACGGTCGAAACGGCGGGTAGCAAATGCCGCCTGCCCGTCAGGCAGATTAAAATACGCGGTATCAGGCGTAGTGATCCCACATTGCCGCAAACATTCAGCATACACCGCTTCGATGGCACATACCTCAGCATGCTCATGCCTGGCAGGAAATTTAATCAACCAGCTTTCGCTCTCTGGGAGGGGCGCAGTGGTGAACTTTGACGTGACACCGTCACGATAAAGTAACGCTTTTGGCCTGGCCCCTTGCGGTGAACCGCCCATCTGGAGCTAAAAGACATCGACTTGTTCAGGCATCAGGATTTTTCCTTTTCACCCGCTGACGTACCGCGCTCTTCTCGTAACGCAAAATATCATCCAGACTGTCGATCCTGGGTTTGAATAAGCCCTCCAGCGCGTCACCATAGCCTAACACCATCGCGACTTTGACCAGATTCTCAAATCCTACATTTTTACCTGCTTCCAGATTCGAAACGGTATTTACACCGACACCTGAACGCGCGGCAACATCTGCCTGCGTCATTATACTGGAGTTATCCGGGTGCAATGTTTGCACCCGGACATCGTGTCGTTATCAGGCCACTGAAGGTTCAGGCAATCTGAATGACGAGACCAGCAACGCCAACTGCTCCGCCTCTTCTTTCAGCACCTGGGTTCGCGTGGCGGCATCATCAATCAACGATGCGTTTTGTTGCACGGTGCTGTCCATTTCGGTGACGGCGAGCGTGACTTCGGAAACACCCTTACGCTGCTCCTCACCCGCGACACGGATTTCCCCCATCAGTTGGCTAACCTGACGCACGTTGTTGACCAGTTCTTCCAGGCGCTCACCTGCATTGTGGATTTGCTGGCTGCTGCTGCCAACATGTGAAACGGACTCATCGATCAACGCTTTGATTTCCTGGGCTGCAGTGGCACTGCGCTGTGCCAGGGTACGAACTTCAGATGCGACAACCGCAAATCCTCTGCCTGCATCCCCCGCTCTGGCGGCTTCAACGGCGGCGTTCAACGCCAGAATATTGGTCTGGAATGCAATGCTGTCGATGACGGCTACAATTTCCACCATTCTACCGGACGAGGCACTGACGTTATCCATTGTCGAAATCACCCCCTGCATCACGTCGCCACAGCGATTCGCCGTTTGCGCAGTGTTGTCGGAAAGTTCATCTGCCAGTTGCGTGTTGCTCGCATTTTGATGCACGGTCGCATTTAACTGTTCCATCGCCGCCGAGCTTTCTTCCAGCGCGGCCGCCTGCTGAGTTACCCGTGAAGAAAGCTCCATGTTACTGTCGGCCAGGCTGACGGCGTTATTGGCTACCACCACGCTACTGCTTCTGACGGTGATCAGAATGGCGGAAATTTTATCGACGAACAGGTTAAAGGCTTCCGCGATATCTGAAATCTCATCTTTACCTCGAACATCCAGACGACGGGTAAGATCACCTTCTCCCTGCGCGATGTCATCAAGAGCCTGACGAGTATCATCGAGACGTGAAATTAGTCGACGAACCACCAGCCATGACCCTACCAGCAACACGGTCATAATCGGGATCAGCACTTCCAGCACATCCTGCATCATGACTTTAGCGAGGCCAACGATGCGCGTTTCCGGTGTCACCAGCCCTACGACCCAGCCAGTATCAGCCATCGGAAACAACATAACGCGTGACGGGGCATTCAGTACGTTGTCGCTTTCCAGCGCAATGGTTTTCACGCCATCAGTCGCGCGCAGCGATTTCAGCCCTGCTTCTACCGGGGCCAGCCAGTGTGCGCTTTGCGCCAGATCGCTAAAGGTTTTGTATTTTGTCTGATCGGCCTGGGGGAAATAGAGGATCTGCCCCTGTTTATCAACCACAAATGCGTAGCCACCGGTGCTGTTGCCCTGCTGCTGCATAAAGGTCGCAACGTTATCCAGACGAATGTCGGTGGTAGCTACACCGGCAAACTTGCCGGCTAATTGATACGGAATACTGCACGTCACCATGTTCACGCCGGAACTGGCATCCTGATAAACATCAGACCACAGGCAACTGTTCTGTGAGTGACCTTTAGCATGCTGATACCAACTTTCATTGTGATAACCGGCAGATCCTTCGGCATTATAATCATTCGAAAAATCAAGCTTGCCCTCAGCATTGCGCGCCCAGAAAAAGCTACGTTTCTCTACTCCCGCGGTGAACGCGTTTGGCTCCGGCCAGATCCCGCCGCCGGTAATAATTGAGTGGCTGTCTTCGCCAATCAGGTGTGGAACCACGCTTTGATACAAAGACTCATCATTAGGTAGTACTTCGGCCAGTCGTGACAGACTGACGGTTTCGCCCTCGATACGAGAGAGCACAGTACTCAGTTGACGGGTTAAACCTTGCCCTGTTTCTTCTATCAGGGCGGTATTGATTTCAACGACGCGCGGCTGACCACGCCAGAGCATAATTGCAACAATAACAAGGGTGGTCACCGCAAGCAGCAGGATGCCGCCAATGGTTAACCGCGTTGAAATACGAGTAGGATACCAGGCCATACAAACTCCTTCTGCAAAAGGCTAACTTTTACCCAGTATCGGCACAGGAGTTTATATCTTTATAACGTTTTCTTAAGTATTACAAAATAAATAAGTGACGTTGTCACAAATAGCAAAACCCAGCACTCTGACTGGGTTTTAATACATGGTTAATCTTATTTAGATAATTCTTTTTTGATTTCTTCTTTTATTTTACTTAATTCACTTTGCGGATGTTTTTTGCAAAGTTCAACGGTCAGAGGCACAGCCGTAGTGATGGTTTCGTTATAGTCAACGAAATCGCCGCCTTTGAAGTCTTCGTCTTCATTCAGCACCCAGAAAGCAACCGGAGCCATAGTTTGCGGGTTCAAATCAATAAACTCCTGGCAGCTCATGCCTTTCGGAGTGACTTCAGTTTTAGCGTTATCAGTTGCTGCATTGACGCTTACACTGGTTAACAGCGCTGCGACCAGGATGCCTGCTGTAGAAAGGGAGAATTTATTCATTGTAGTACTCCATTTATAATCCAGATAATATCTACACTTGCGCTTTAAACCGTTAATGTAGTTCGCAAAAAATAATACTCCCACCGTCAGAAGAATAAATATTACGGCCATCGATATGGCTGAAATTTATATTTCACATTACTGATTCTGATGTCTGATAAGAAATGTTGCACACAATGTGATCGTTACGACGAAATCAGCAGATTCATCCCTCACTTACCCTACCTTTGCACCAAAACTGAACTACGCTGCACAAATGTTGATCATTGGTTAATGAAAATTGATATTTTTTAACAAAAAACCCCGACGCAGCGCTGTCGCTGACCTGGCACGCGTCCTGCATTGTTAATCCGGTAACAGTGACGCGGTATCTGACAAACAACTAACAGCGAGATGGTAATGACATCAAAACCTGAGTTATTTGCCCGCATAGAACAGACCTTTAGCCAGCTAACGCCCAGCGAAAAGCGCGTTGCCGGTTGGTTGTTAGCGCACGCTGCACAGATCCCTTTTGAAACGGCAGACGGCATCGCGAAAGCAGCAGGAACCAGTGGCATTACCGTCGGGCGTTACCTGCGTAAACTCGGGTTTCGTAACCTGGAAGATGCGAAAGCCAGCCTGCGTGAAATACCCGCTATTCCCTATCAGCCATGGGGAATGAACGAGCGCCTGGACTCCTGGCACCAGCAGCAAAATCTACCTGACCGCGTACAACAGTCGCTGTTGCTGGAGATTGACGCTATCACCCACGTCTACCAACTGGCGCAAAGCGAGACATTTTTACGTATTGCGCAGCAATTGGCGCAGGCAGAAGCCGTTTATATCCTTGGGATCCAGTCCACCCGCGGGATCGCCAACGCCTTTTTTAGCCATCTGGAATATCTGCGCCCGAAAGTGAGTTACTCCGAAGGGCTTTCCGGTAGCTGGGTTGAGTCGCTGAACTCGGGATTTAATCAACCTTATGTCGTGATCACCGATACGCGCGCTTACTCGGCGACATCCCGACTATATTGCCGCGTTGCCAGTGAGCGCGGCATTCCTCTCGCGTTAATTACGGATGTATGGTGCCCCTGGGCCAGAGACTATTCCATTGATTTACTTCAGGTGAAAACGGACACCGGGCACTTCTGGGATTCGCTTGCTCCGGTGAGTTGCCTGTTCAATTTATTACTCTCCGCGGTGGTGGCGCAACTGGGCGACTCCCTCGCGGGACGCCTGCAAACAAATCGCCAGTTACAACAACAATTTGGTCAATTCGAACAATAAACAGGAAACGTGCTATGTCAGATACCCCAGAACTGGTCGATTTGTCGGTGATATTCCCGTCACTGCATATCGATCTGAAATACGCTACAGCCGATAACATTACCGGCGCGCCTATCTACAAGGAAGCGCGCTGCCTGCTGCATTCCGAGGCCGTCACTGCGCTGGCCAAAAGCATCAGCATCGCGCAGCTGGCGGGTTTGTCATTGGTGGTGTATGACGCGTACCGCCCACAGCAGGCGCAGGCGATACTGTGGAATGCCTGTCCGGATCCGCAGTATGTGGTGGATGTGGCGATCGGCTCGAATCACAGCCGGGGTACGGCCATTGACGTCACGCTGATGGACGCTCGCGGTGATGTTCTCGATATGGGAGCCGGTTTTGATGAAATGCATGACCGGTCCCATGCCTGGCACCCTTCAGTACCTCCGGCTGCGCAGCGTAATCGGCTGCTGCTCAATGCCATCATGTTCGGCGGCGGTTTTGTCGGCATCAACAGCGAGTGGTGGCATTTCGAACTGCCGAATGCCGCGCGTTACCCGCTGCTTGACGATCAAATGGCTTGTTACACTGTCACGCCCATAACAACACAACATCCCCTTTAATTCTGGAGCCTGGTTATGAAGACTACACCTGCGTTAACCTCTTTTTTTCGCCCCGCTCTGTTAGCTGTTGCGCTGGCGGTCGCTTTGCCTGCCGCGCAGGCCGCCGTCCCTAAAGATATGCTGGTTATCGGTAAAGCCGCCGATCCACAAACGCTCGACCCCGCTGTAACAATCGATAACAACGACTGGACGGTGACCTATCCCTCATATCAGCGTTTGGTTCAGTACAAAACAGAGGGCGGCAAAGGTTCCACAGAAGTTGAAGGTGATTTGGCCAGCGGCTGGAAAGCGTCTGATGACCAAAAAGAATGGATCTTTACCCTGAAAAGCGACGCAAAATTCGCCGACGGCACGCCAGTGACCGCTGATGCGGTAAAACAATCTTTTGAGCGCCTGCTCAAGATCGGTCAAGGGCCGGCTGAGGCATTTCCGAAAGATTTGAAGGTTGAGGCTATCGATAACAATACGGTGAAGTTCACCCTCAGCCAGCCGTTTGCGCCGTTCCTGTATACGCTGGCAAATGACGGTGCCTCAATTATCAACCCGGCGATCTTAAAAGAGCATGCCGCTGATGATGCCCGTGGATTTCTGGCACAAAATACGGCCGGGTCTGGTCCCTTCATGTTGAAGAGCTGGCAAAAAGGACAACAACTGGTACTGGTACCCAACCCACATTATTCCGGCCCTAAACCCACATTTAAACGCGTATCGGTCAAGATCATCGGAGAAAGCGCTTCCCGTCGTTTGCAACTGTCCCGTGGCGATATTGATATCGCCGATGCACTCCCTGTTGACCAGCTTGCTGCTCTCAAACAGGAAGGTAAAGTCAACGTGGCGGATTATCCCTCGTTGCGCGTGACTTATCTGTATCTGAATAACAGTAAAGCCCCGCTCAATCAGGTGGATTTGCGCCGCGCCATCTCGTGGGCCACCGATTATAAAGGCATGGTAAATGGGATCCTCAGCGGTAACGGCAAACAGATGCGTGGTCCTATTCCTGAAGGGATGTGGGGTTTTGATGACAAGGCCATGCAGTACAGCTTTGATGAAGCGAAAGCAAAAGAAGCATTAGGTAACGTTGCCAACAAACCCGAAACCCTGAGCTTCCTGTATTCCGATAATGATCCTAACTGGGAGCCAATTGCACTCTCCACTCAGGCCAGCCTCGGCAAGTTAGGCATTAAGGTGAAACTGGAAAAACTGGCGAATGCCACCATGCGCGATCGCGTCGGTAAAGGTGACTATGACATTGCCATCGGTAACTGGAGCCCGGACTTTGCTGACCCGTACATGTTCATGAACTACTGGTTTGAGTCAGATAAGAAAGGCTTGCCAGGTAACCGTTCCTTCTACGAAAACAGTGAGGTCGATAAGCTGCTGCGTAGCGCGCTGGCGACCACCGATCAGGCGGTCAGAACCAAAGATTACCAGCAGGCGCAAACCATCGTGATTGATGAAGCAGCCTACATCTATTTATTCCAGAAAAACTATCAGTTGGCGATGAACAAAGACGTTAAAGGATTTGTATTCAACCCCATGCTGGAACAGGTCTTCAATATCGCCACCATGAGTAAATAAGCCACGTTAATGCGGAGCCTCCCGGCTCCGCAAGGGGAAGCTAATGACGTTCTGGAGCATTTTACGCCAGCGATGCTGGGGACTTATCCTGGTGGTTGCCGGTGTCTGTGTAATCACTTTTATTATTTCACATCTGATCCCGGGCGACCCCGCACGGCTGCTGGCCGGCGATCGCGCCAGTGATGAAATTGTCGAAAATATTCGCCAACAGCTGGGACTGAATCAGCCGCTGTATATTCAGTTTTTCCGTTACGTCAGCGATATTTTTCAGGGTGATTTAGGCACATCCATTCGCACAGGCCGTCCGGTGCTGGATGAACTGCGCGTATTCTTCCCTGCCACTCTTGAATTGGCCTTCTGCTCTCTGCTGCTGGCGCTGATCATCGGTATCCCGCTGGGTATTTTGTCTGCTGTCTGGCGCAACCGTTGGCTCGACCACCTCGTCCGCCTGATGGCGATCACCGGTATTTCGACCCCGGCATTCTGGTTGGGCCTCGGTGTTATCGTGTTGTTTTATGGCCATTTGCAGATTTTACCCGGCGGCGGACGGCTCGATGACTGGCTCGATCCTCCCACGCACGTCACCGGTTTCTATCTGGTTGATGCGCTGCTGGAAGGCAACGCCGAGGTCTTTTTCAATGCACTGCAGCACCTGATCCTGCCGTCGCTGACGCTGGCCTTTGTACACCTGGGCATTGTCGCCCGACAGATTCGCTCCGCCATGCTGGAACAACTGAGCGAAGATTATATCCGCACCGCGCGTGCCAGTGGTTTACCGGGTTGGTACATCATTTTGTGCTATGCGCTGCCGAATGCGTTGATTCCGTCAATAACCGTGCTGGGTCTGGCCCTGGGCGATCTGCTCTATGGTGCGGTACTGACCGAAACGGTCTTTGCCTGGCCAGGCATGGGCGCCTGGGTTGTGACCTCCATTCAGGCGCTCGATTTCCCGGCAGTCATGGGATTTGCCGTGGTGGTCTCCTTCGCCTATGTGCTGGTTAACCTGGTGGTGGATTTGCTCTATCTGTGGGTAGATCCTCGAATTGGACGTGGAGGTGCACAATGATGCTCACACAAGAAACGCCAGCGGCCCCGCAGAGCGCCCGCCGTCGCACGGACTGGGCCAAACTGTTCTGGATGATGAAAAGCAGCCCGCTGACGGTGATTGGCGGCGCGATTATTGTACTGATGCTACTGTTAATGGTGCTCTCTCCGTGGATCACCCCTTACGATCCTAACGCCATCGATCTGACTGCACGCCTGTTGCCACCGTCGGCCATCCACTGGTTTGGCACCGATGAAGTGGGTCGTGATCTGTTCAGCCGCGTCCTGGTCGGAAGTCAGCAGTCAATTGTTGCCGGTCTGGTGGTGGTGGGTATCGCTGGCGGGCTGGGCTCGCTGTTGGGATGCCTGTCTGGCGTGATGGGTGGACGTGCCGATGCGATCATCATGCGTATGATGGATGTTATGCTGTCCATTCCTTCGCTGGTACTGACAATGGCGCTGGCCGCCGCATTAGGGCCAAGCCTGTTCAACGCCATGCTGGCGATTGCGATTGTGCGTATTCCTTTCTATGTACGCCTCGCGCGCGGTCAAACGTTGGTCGTTCGTCAGTTTACTTATGTACAGGCCGCGCGAACCTATGGTGCATCACGCTGGCATCTGATCAGCTGGCATATTTTACGCAATTCACTTCCCCCGCTGATTGTGCAGGCATCACTGGATATTGGCAGTGCGATCCTGATGGCCGCCACGCTCGGATTTATTGGCCTCGGCGCCCAACAACCCAGCGCTGAATGGGGCGCAATGGTGGCGATTGGTAGAAACTACGTGCTTGACCAGTGGTGGTATTGCGCATTTCCTGGTGCCGCCATTCTGATTACCGCCGTGGGCTTTAATCTCTTTGGTGATGGTATTCGCGATCTGCTGGATCCGAAAGCCGGAGGAAAACAGTCATGACACAACCTGTCCTGGAGATCGAGAATTTACATCTGAGCTTCCCCGGTTATAAAGCGGATGTGCATGCGCTGAATCATGTGTCGCTGCATATCAACCGGGGTGAAATTGTCGGCGTGGTTGGTGAGTCTGGCTCAGGGAAATCCGTCACAGCCATGCTCGCCATGCGTCTGTTACCCGAAGGAAGCTATCGTATCCATCAGGGGCGCGTTACGCTGTTGGGTGAAGATGTTTTAACTGCCAGCGAAAAACAAATGCGCCAGTGGCGAGGCCAGCGCGTGGCGATGATTTTCCAGGAGCCGATGACGGCGTTGAATCCAACACGTCGAATCGGCCAACAAATGGTGGAGGTCATTCGTCATCATCAGGCATTGAGCCGCACAGATGCCCGGCAGAAAGCCATCGCGTTACTGGAAGAAATGCAAATTCCGGATGCCCCGGAAGTGATGTCCCGCTTCCCGTTTGAGCTTTCTGGTGGTATGCGTCAGCGCGTGATGATTGCGCTCGCGTTTTCCTGCGAGCCAGACCTGATCATTGCCGATGAACCCACCACCGCGCTGGATGTCACGGTACAGCTTCAGGTATTGCGGCTACTGAAGCTTAAAGCGCGGGCCAGCGGTACCGCCGTGTTGTTTATCAGCCATGATATGGCCGTCGTCTCGCAATTGTGTGATCGGTTATACGTTATGTATGCCGGGAGCGTGATTGAAAGCGGCCCCACGCAAACCGTTATTCAGCATCCCACGCATCCCTACTCTATTGGCCTCCTGAAATGTGCGCCTGAGCACGGTGAACCGCGTGCTTTGCTCCCCGCGATTCCGGGTACCGTACCGAATTTAACCTGTTTACCTGTCGGATGCGCATTCCGCGATCGCTGCTTTGCCGCGGGGCCTCGCTGTGAACAAACACCTGATTTATGCAGCCAGGGCGGTGCGGATCAGCAATCCGCCTGCTGGTACCCACAACTGGAGACGACACATGTCTGATATTTTACTGGATCTGCAGGATGTTCATATCAACTTCCCCGCGCGGAAAAACTGGCTCGGCAAAGTAACAGAGCGGGTGCATGCACTCAACGGTCTGGATTTACAAATCCGCCAGGGAGAAACGCTGGGGATTGTTGGCGAATCCGGCTGTGGTAAAAGTACGCTGGCACAACTGCTGATGGGGATGCTTAAGCCAAGCCAGGGGCACTATTCCTGCGGTGGTGGCAAACAACACAACGGTATGCAAATGGTCTTTCAGGACCCGCTTTCATCCCTGGACCCGCGCTTGCCGGTATGGCGAATAATCACTGAACCGGTATGGATCCAAAAGCGTAGCCCTGAACGCGAACGCCGCACCCTGGCCGAGGATTTGGCTCGACAGGTAGGGATTCGTCCGGAATACCTCGATCGCCTGCCGCATGCCTTTTCCGGCGGACAGCGTCAGCGTATTGCCATTGCCCGCGCGCTGTCATCGGAGCCGGATGTGATCGTCCTTGATGAGCCGACGTCGGCACTGGATATTTCAGTACAGGCGCAAATCCTCAATCTGCTGGTTGCATTGCAGGCACGCCGGAATCTGACTTTTGTGCTGATATCGCATAACGTATCGGTCGTACGGCATATGAGCGACCGTGTGGCGGTGATGTATCTTGGGCAAATTGTCGAGCTGGGCGATGCGCAGCAGGTTCTCTCGCATCCGGCGCATCCTTACACCCGTCTGTTGCTGGATTCGGTGCCTACAACGGGTACGCCGCTGGCTGAGGATTTGGTCCTGCGTAAAACCGAACTCCCCGGCAACAGGACGCTACCACAAGGGTGTTTTTTCCGCGACAGATGCCCGCTGGCAACCCACGGATGTGAAAAAAAACAGACATTACTGAAAAATGAAGCCGGACGTGAAGTTCGCTGTTGGCGCGCCATTGATGTCTGTTGACTGCGCATTTTCAGGCGAGATACGCCTTTTTCAGCGCATCCACCAGCATTCCCGACGCGGTTGATAATTTATGGTGTGCCGAACGCAGCACCCCGATCCGCCGCTGGATCACGGGACCGTCAAGCGCTATACAGGTTGCGCCAAGTTCCGTCATTTGTGTTCGACACAGTGCGGGAACTGCGCTGCCGCCTAATCCGTTTGCCACCATACGACCAACGGTCACCAGTTGATGGCTTTCCAGCGCTACGTCCAGCGAATGTCCGCTTTGCACCAATTGCTCTTCCAGCATCAGGCGCACGGCAGATGGGCGTTGCAGCGTAATAAAATCCAGCGTCAGCAGTTCGCGCCACGCAATACGCTCTCGCCCCGCCAGCCTGGACGTTGGCGGGACGATCGCCACAAAACGATCGACACCGAGCGGCGTGAAGTGCAGTTGCCCTGAATAATCAGGCTCGAAGGCGATCCCCATCTCCACCCGCCCTTCACTCACCATTTCAATGACCTGTTCGTTTATGACATCGTGAACCGTCACGTTAATACCGGAATAGCAATCCCGAAAGGTTTTCAGTACCTGTGGCAGGACGTTAGCCGCAAACGAAGGTATGGCAGCAATGGAGATTTTACCGCGTTGCAGAGTAAAGCGCTGACGCATCGCTTCTTCCGTATTCTCCCAGTCCGCCAGCAGTTGTCGCCCCATATTCAGCAGCGTTTCGCCCTCCTGCGTCAGGGTCACTTTGCGGGTGGTTCTCAACAGTAACGCCCCGCCCAGCGAGTCCTCCAGTCCTTTAATCGCCAGGCTTAATGCGGGTTGCGACATATTCAGCCGTTCACTGGCATGAGCAAAATTCAGAGTGTGAGCTACCGCTAAAAACGCGCGTAACTGTTTGATGCTCATTCCCATTTCGCATTCCCTTAACCTATTGAATACCTTTAATTAACATTAAATTGATAAAAAAACCCAATGAGTGAGTCACAAATTTAAAATTAACAAATCATTTTTCACCCCCAATGATGTCGGCAAGGACAACTGGAGGGACAAGTGTATGGCTGGACTGGATAAACGGGTCGCCACGTATCAACAGGCGTTGGCAGGGCTGACCGACAATATGACGCTGCTGGCGGGCGGTTTTGGCTTATGCGGCATTCCTGAAAACCTGATTGCCGAAGTACGCCGTCGAGAGGTTCAGGGACTGACCGTCGTCTCAAACAACTGCGGCGTGGATGGTTTTGGCCTTGGTGTGCTGCTGGAAACACGTCAGGTACGTAAAGTGGTGGCGTCCTATGTTGGCGAAAATGCGCTGTTTGAAAAGCAGGTACTGAGCGGTGAACTGGAAGCCATTCTGACCCCACAGGGCACGCTGGCTGAGCAGTTACGTGCCGGTGGCGCAGGGATCCCGGCGTTTTTCACCGCCACGGGATACGGTACACCCGTCGCCGAAGGCAAAGAGGTGCGTGAATTTAACGGCCGTCCTTACATTATGGAGCAGGCGATTACCGGTGATTTTGCGCTGGTTAAAGGCTGGAAAGCTGACTGGTACGGCAATGTTATTTATCGCCACACCGCACAGAACTTTAATCCACTGATGGCCGCCGCCGGACGTATTACCGTCGTGGAAGTCGAAGAAATTGTCCCTCCCGGCGAGCTGGATCCCGCCGCAATTCACACCCCCGGAATTTTCGTAAACCGCATCATTCAGGGGCAGTTTGAAAAACGCATTGAACAACGCACCCTGCGCCAGAAAGGAGCCTGACCATGTTAACACGTGAACAAATGGCAATGCGTGTCGCTCGCGAACTGCGCGATGGTTATTACGTCAACCTTGGGATTGGTATTCCCACTCTGGTGGCGAACTACATTCCAGATGGCATGGACGTCATGTTGCAATCAGAAAACGGTTTGCTGGGTATGGGTCCGTTCCCCACGGAAGATGAAATTGATGCTGACATGATCAACGCCGGGAAACAGACCGTGACGGCACGTAAAGGCGCGGCGATTTTCGACTCGGCGCAATCCTTCGCCATGATCCGTGGTGGTCACGTTGATCTGACGGTGCTTGGCGCATTTGAGGTGGACACCAATGGCAACATTGCGTCGTGGATGATCCCCGGAAAGATGGTCAAAGGCATGGGCGGCGCAATGGATCTGGTGGCCGGGGCTGACAACATCATTGTGGTGATGACGCATGCGTCCAAAAACGGTGAGTCCAAGCTGCTCCCCGCCTGCACCCTGCCATTAACCGGCGTGGCCTGCATTAAACGCGTGCTTACCGATCTGGCGCTACTGGAGATCGCCGATGGCGCGTTCATTCTGCGTGAGCGTGCGCCGGGCATCAGCGTGGATGAGATTGTCGCCAGAACAGCCGGCAAGCTGATCGTTCCCGGAAACGTCCCCGAAATGCAATTCAACTGAGGAGCTGACCATGCAGGATGTTGTTATTGTCGCCGCAACGCGCACCCCGATTGGCAGTTTTCATGGCGCGTTGGCACCGCTTTCCGCCGTTGAGTTAGGCTCAATGGTGATCCGTTCGCTATTGGAAAAAACCAACCTGGCGCCTGAGCAAATTGATGAAGTGATCTTAGGTCAGGTTCTGACGGCAGGTTGCGGCCAGAATCCGGCCAGACAAACGGCGTTACGCGCAGGACTGCCGGCAACCACGCCGGCGTTAACCATTAATCTGGTGTGCGGCTCGGGCCTGAAGGCGGTGCAACAGGCGGTGCAGGCTATCCGGTGTGGTGATGCGGACATCGTCATTGCCGGAGGTCAGGAAAGCATGAGCAATGCGCCCTATTTTCTCGACGGCGCACGCTCGGGTCTGCGTCTGGGGCATGCCAGTCTGAAAGACAACGTGGTACACGACGGGTTGTGGGATGCGTTTAACGACTACCACATGGGCATTACTGCTGAAAATCTGGCAGATAAGTTTGTTATCAGCCGCGAACAACAGGATGCCTTTGCCCTGCGCTCCCAGCAAAAAGCGGCTGCCGCCATGGAAGCCGGTCGGTTTATGGCAGAAATCACGCCGGTCAGCGTTCCGCAGGGTAAAAAACCGCCGCGCGTCATGAACCATGACGAACAGCCTCGCCCGGATACTCAGGCCGAGAAGCTGGCGCAGCTCAAGCCAGCGTTTCGCCCAGGTAATGGTACGGTCACCGCCGGGAACGCCTCATCAATCAACGACGGCGCGGCGGCGGTGATGCTGATGAGCGCTACCAAAGCCGCAATGCTCAACCTGCCGATACTGGCCCGGGTCGCGGGTTACGCCGTTTCCGGTGTCGACCCGGCCATTATGGGCATTGGACCGGTAGAGGCCTCGCTCCAGTGCCTGAAGCGAGCGGGCTGGACGTTGAATGATGTCGATCTCATTGAGGCCAACGAAGCCTTTGCCGCACAAGCGCTGGCGGTTGGCGAATCCCTGAATTGGGACTGCGACCGGGTGAACGTAAACGGCGGCGCGATTGCGCTGGGCCACCCCATCGGCGCATCAGGTTGCCGAATCCTGGTGACGCTGCTGCATGAAATGGCTCGCAGTAACGCGACCAAAGGGCTGGCTACGCTGTGCGTAGGCGGCGGTCAGGGCGTCGCACTGGCGGTAGAGCGTTTGCAGGAGGTCTCTGATGCAAAGTAAACCTATCTGCGTACTGGGCGCGGGTTTAATGGGCGTCGGTATTGCCACCCACTTCGCCCGTTATGGTCACGATGTCTGGCTGTATGACACCGATAGCGACCGAATTGCAGAAATTAGCGCCGTTGCCAGCGGTATTTTGCATGAACTGATTACCACCGAACAGTTTGCCGCAAACGAAAAAGAACAGGTTGTGAGTCGTTTGCACGGCACGACCTCGCTACAAGATATTGCCACGTGCGGGTTACTGATTGAAGCCATCCCGGAGCGGCTCGAGCTCAAGCACGCGTTGTATGCGCAACTGGAAGAACTGATCTCGCCGGAGGCCGTCATTGCCAGCAATACCAGCGGCCTGCCGCCTGATGCGCTGGCAGAAAAGCTCGCCCATCCTGAGCGGCTGCTCATCGCCCATTTCTGGCACCCGCCGCATTTTATTCCGCTGGTCGAAATTGTCCCCGGCACGGCCACCAAAGCGGAATATCTGCGAGAGCTGCAACAGCTGCTGCTCTCGATGCAACTTGAAGCCGTCGTGCTTGACCGCGCCGCACCAGGGTTTGTCGGTAATCGCCTGCAATTTGCGCTGCTGCGTGAAGCATTACATATCGTAAAAAGCGGTATCGCCAGCGCAGAGGTGGTGGATCAGGTCATGCGTGCCTCGCTCGGTCGCCGCTATGCGATGGTCGGTCCGCTGGAGGCGGCAGATATGACCGGACTTTCTACGGTGCAGGACATTTGTCGACATCTGCTCCCGGAACTGGCAACCGGTAGCGACATGATGTCACTTGTTGCTGACAAGGTTGCCAACGGCGACATCGGCTTACGCAGTGGTCAGGGCTTTTATCGCTGGGATGATTCGCGCAAGGAATACATCCAGCAACGCCGTGAACATCAACTGCGCTTTGCCCTGAAGCCATAACGTCTCTTTCTGTACCCCACTATAATAATAAGGAGTCATGATGAGTGTATTAATCGCCCTGGCAGCGCTGGGCTTGCTGATGCTGGCAGCCTATCGCGGATACAGCGTTATCCTGTTTGCCCCCATCGCGGCATTAGGTGCTGTATTGCTGACCGAACCCAGCGCCGTTGGCCCTGCCTTCACCGGCCTGTTTATGGAAAAAATGGTCGGTTTTGTGAAGCTTTACTTCCCGGTATTCTTGCTGGGAGCGGTGTTTGGCAAGTTAATTGAACTATCCGGTTTTTCTCGCTCGATCGTTGCTGCTGCCATTAATATTCTCGGGCGACGTCATGCCATCCCGGTCATTGTGCTGGTATGTGCTCTCCTGACCTACGGCGGCGTGTCACTGTTCGTGGTGGCGTTTGCGGTGTATCCGTTCGCGGCTGAGCTGTTCCGGCAAAGTAATATTCCCAAACGTTTGATCCCGGCAACCGTGGCGCTGGGGGCATTCTCTTTCACCATGGATGCCCTACCCGGCACGCCGCAGATCCAGAATATTATTCCGACCAGCTTCTTTGGGACTAACGCCTGGGCCGCGCCGTGGCTGGGGCTGATTGGCTCGCTATTTATTATCTTTGTTGGCCTGGTGTATCTCGAGCGCCAGCGCCGGAAAGCACAGGCTAAAAATGAGGGCTATGGCACTGAGCTGTTAAATGAGCCGGAAACGCCGGATAACATTAACCTGCCAAACCCGATTATTGCCATCTCGCCGCTGATCCTGGTGGGTGTGTTTAACCTGCTGTTTACCCGCTGGATCCCACAATGGTATGGCGCCACGCATCAACTGGAGCTTCCGGGTCTTGCCAAACCGATTACCACTGAAGTGGGGAAAATTACGGCTATTTGGGCGGTAGAAGCTGCGTTGATCTCTGGGATCTTGCTGGTGGTGGTGTTCGGCTATCGCAACATCAAAGGTCGCCTGGCGGAAGGCAGCAGAACGGCGGTTGGCGGCGCTATCCTCGCAGCGATGAATACCGCATCAGAATACGGTTTTGGCGCGGTTATCGCCGCCCTGCCAGGATTCCTGGTGTTGTCAAAAGCACTGGCGGCCATTCCCGATCCGTTACTCAATGAAGCGATCAGCATTACTACGCTCGCGGGGATCACCGGCTCGGCATCCGGCGGGATGAGTATTGCGCTCGCGGCGATGTCTGATACGTTTATTGCTGCCGCGCATGCCGCCAATATTCCACTTGAAGTCTTCCACCGCGTGGCATCAATGGCCAGTGGTGGTATGGACACGCTGCCGCATAACGGGGCGGTAATTACCCTGCTGGCCATTACCGGCCTCAGTCATCGTCAGGCGTATGGCGGGATTTTCGCCATTACCATCATTAAAAGTCTGGCCGTACTGTTTGTCATCGGCGTTTTCTACACCACCGGAATTGTTTAAGGAGAATCATCATGAACTTAACGGGAAAAGTTGCCCTGGTTACCGGCTCTACCAGCGGTATCGGATTAGGCATCGCGCAGGTGCTGGCGCAGGCGGGCGCGACGCTGATCCTCAACGGATTTGGTGATGTCGATGCCGCCAAAGATGCCGTTGCGCAATATGGCAAAACGCCAGGCTATCATGGCGCTGACCTAAGCGATGAAGCGCAAATCGCTGACATGATGCGTTATGCCGAAAGCGAATTCGGTGGTGTGGATATTCTGGTCAACAACGCCGGGATCCAGCATGTTTCACCTGTAGAGACTTTTCCGGTTGATAAGTGGAACGCGATTATCGCCATTAACCTCTCTTCTGTTTTTCATACCACACGCCTGGCGCTTCCCGGCATGCGTACGCGTAACTGGGGACGCATCGTTAATATCGCCTCTGTTCACGGCCTGGTGGCGTCAAAAGACAAATCCGCTTATGTGGCAGCCAAGCATGGCGTGGTGGGTTTAACCAAAACTATCGCGCTGGAAACCGCGCAGACGGGAATCACCTGTAATGCACTGTGTCCCGGCTGGGTATTGACCCCGCTGGTCCAGCAGCAGATTGACAAACGTATTGCCGAAGGGGCTGAACCCGATGCGGCGCGTGACGCTCTGCTGGCGGAAAAGCAACCGTCGCGCGAATTCGTTACGCCGGAACAATTAGGTGAGCTGGCGCTGTTTCTGTGCTCAGACGGCGCGGCGCAGGTGCGCGGCGTCGCGTGGAATATGGATGGCGGCTGGGTAGCGCAATAGTGACATTGGCCGGATAAGACCCCGTCGTATCCGGCACATACTCATTAAGACTTCAGTTGATAATCTAGTGTAATTTCCGCGTTCAGCACTTGCGATACCGGGCAACCAGCTTTCGCTTTCTGGATGATCCCGTCAAATGTGGCGGCATCTATCCCCGGGACACTCACCTGGCTGTGCAACGCCACTTTGGTGATAGCAAACCCGGCATCCACTTTATCCAGAGAAACGTCGGCTGTAGTATCAATGGCATCTGGCGTAAAACCTGCTTCACCCAGCATGAGCGAAAGCGCCATCGAGAAACAGGCTGCATGGGCCGCGCCAATCAACTCTTCAGGGTTAGTGCCTTTGACGCCTTCAAAACGTGTATTAAATCCATACGGTTGCTGGTTAAGTACGCCACTTTCTGTCGACACGGTCCCTTTACCCCGTTTGATGTCGCCTTCCCAGTGTGCCTGACCTTTCTTATGGATAGTCATTACCGCTCTCCTGTGTTGTCATCGGAGTAACAAGTATAGGCCTCATGGGGAAATGCATGCTCCTTAATTGAAAGTTCTGCATTTACTGCTTACGCATTGACCTTTCAGATAAAATGACCGACCATCCAGAGAGCCGTTAGTTTACTCATCGGCTTTTTGTCAGGTTGTATTTCGTCCGTTCTTACGCGGGCTCGCCCTTGAAACCAGTAACAGGATTAAGGAGTTAGAATGAAATCGAACCGTCAGGCCCGTCATATTCTTGGACTGGACCACAAAATCTCCAATCAACGTAAAGTCGTGACCGAAGGCGACAAATCCAGCGTGGTCAACAATCCTACCGGAAGAAAACGCCGCGCTGACAGCAAGTAGTTTCCCGCACGACATACTGATTAACGAGATAAACACCATTGCAACCGCAGTGGTGTTTTTGCTTATAAAACCCCTTAACCTATTCACAATGCTTTATACTTCGCCCGTTTCCCTGGCGGACAGGCCCTATACGATCATAAGAGTGCCAGGGACGGTTATTCAAAAAAGAGTGAGTGACATGGAAAACGAAACTAAAAAACTGCGTTCCCTTTACATCCCTTACGCTGGCCCGGTACTGCTGGAATTCCCTCTACTGAATAAAGGGAGCGCTTTCAGTGTGGAAGAACGCCGTAACTTCAACCTGCTGGGGTTACTGCCGGAAGTGGTCGAGACGATTGAAGAACAGGCTGAACGTGCCTGGATCCAATATCAGGGCTTCAAAACCGAAATCGATAAACATATTTACCTGCGCAACATCCAGGACACTAACGAAACCCTGTTTTATCGACTGGTGCATAATCACCTTGATGAGATGATGCCGGTTATTTATACCCCAACGGTAGGCGCGGCCTGTGAGCGTTTCTCTGAGATCTATCGTCGCGCCCGCGGCGTGTTTATCTCTTATCAGAACCGCCACAATATGGACGATATCCTGCAAAACGTTCCTAACCACAATATCAAGGTCATCGTCGTCACCGATGGGGAACGTATTTTGGGTCTTGGCGATCAGGGGATCGGCGGGATGGGTATTCCAATCGGTAAACTGTCGCTGTATACCGCGTGTGGCGGGATTAGCCCGGCTTACACCTTGCCGGTGGTACTTGACGTCGGGACCAACAACCAGCAATTGCTGAACGATCCGCTGTACATGGGTTGGCGTAATCCGCGCATCACCGATGATGAATACTACGAATTTGTTGATGAATTCATCCAGGCCGTGAAGCATCGTTGGCCAGACGTACTGTTGCAGTTTGAAGATTTCGCGCAGAAAAACGCCATGCCGCTACTGACCCGTTATCGTGATGAAATTTGCTCGTTCAACGATGATATTCAGGGCACCGCTGCGGTTACCGTCGGTACGTTGATTGCGGCCAGCCGTGCGGCGGGTAGCCAGTTGAGCGAGCAGAACATCGTCTTCCTCGGGGCAGGTTCCGCTGGTTGCGGGATTGCCGAGCAGATCATCGCGCAAATCCAGCGTGAAGGTTTAAGCGAAGAAGCTGCGCGTCAACGCGTGTTCATGGTCGATCGCTTCGGCCTGTTAACCGATAAAATGCCCAACCTGCTCTCTTTCCAGACCAAACTGGTGCAAAAACGCGAAAATCTTCAGCACTGGGATACGCAAGAAGATGTGCTGTCTCTGCTCGATGTTGTTCGCAACGTCAAGCCGGACATCCTGATCGGCGTTTCCGGACAGGTTGGCCTGTTTACCGAAGAGATCATTCGCGAAATGCACAAGCATTGTCCGCGTCCGATCGTTATGCCGCTGTCTAACCCGACTTCCCGCGTAGAAGCCACGCCGCAGGATATTATCGCCTGGACCGAAGGTAACGCACTGGTTGCGACTGGTAGTCCGTTCGCACCGGTAGTGTGGAAAGAGAAAACTTACCCTATCGCCCAGTGTAATAACGCGTACATCTTCCCGGGTATTGGCCTCGGCGTGATTGCGTCTGGCGCCTCGCGCATCACCGATGAAATGCTGATGTCGGCCAGTGAAACGCTGGCACAGTATTCACCGCTGGTGCTCAACGGAGAAGGACTGGTGTTACCGGAACTGAAAGACATTCAGACCGTGTCCCGCGCCATTGCGTTTGCCGTCGGTAAAATGGCCCAGCAGCAAGGCATGGCGGTGAAAACGTCAGCCGAAGCGCTGCAACAGGCAATCGACGAGAATTTCTGGCAGGCGGAATATCGCGACTACCGTCGTACTTCCATTTGACGGTTTGCCCGGCGGTGCACTGCCGCCGGGTGTTCAACACTTGCGCAATCCAGTAACTTGCGATTACACTTTCACCATTGATTAACATTCGGGAAAAATAAAAGGAGGATACTCATGCTGTACTGTGAACGTTTTATCGTTTCACATGCTTTTGGCGATCGCCAGTGCTCAAGCGTTATCGGTATCGTGCTGCGATAACTTCTGCTTGAGCGAAGCTAACGTCTAAATCCCCTTCTCTCGGGCTTACCGGGTTATCGTCAGCGATGTTTGACGAGGCGTTTTTACGCCTGTAACTCTTGAGTAAGCAACAATGAGCACATTACTAACCGCACAATCCTTACACGTTGATACGGCAGTCGGCACCCTGTTCGACGATCTCTCTTTTACCCTGAAAAAAGGCGACCGCATTGGGCTAATCGGTTACAACGGCTGCGGAAAAAGTACGCTGTTAAAACTGCTTGATGGCACAATCGCCCCCACCAGTGGCACCATTGCACAGGCGAATCACTGCCATCTCGCGCGTGTAGAACAACATCTACCTGACGATATACTGCCTCTTACGCTGCAGGAAGCCGTTCTCGCTCAACTTCCTGAGCATGAGCGTGCGGCTCAACAATGGCGGGTTGAAGCACTGCTTGCCGAAATGGGTTTCACGCCAGAGAATTTATCTCTGACAGCGCAAACGTTGAGCGGTGGCCAGCACACACGTTTGCTATTAGCGCGGGCGCTGATGCGTAATCCTGACCTGCTGCTGCTGGATGAACCGGGTAACCATCTGGATTTGCCGACATTGCTGTGGCTGGAGCAGTTCTTACAGAACTGGTCTGGCAGCTTCGTGGTGGTGTCCCATGATCCACAACTGCTTGATGCCGTCACGCAGGGAACCTGGATCCTGCGCGATCGCACACTGTACGCTTTTGATCTTCCCTGCAGCGCCGCTCGTCAGGCTCTGGTTGAGAGAGATGCCAGCGATGCACTGCGCTATAAGGCGGAACAAAAGGAGATTGATCGCGTTACCGCCAGTGCCAAACGACTGGCAACCTGGGGGCGGGTCTACGACAACGAAGATTTGTCCCGCAAAGCGAAGCAGATGGAAAAGCAGGTGCAGCGCCTGAAGGATGTTCAGACGGAAGTGACTGCAGGAAGTCAGTGGACACTAACATTGCAGGGTGATGCCCTGCGTGCCGACCGTCTGCTGGAAATGACAAACCTGTCGGTCGCACCAGCCCCTGATGCCGCGACGCTATTTTCCATCGCCGGGATCAGGATAAAAAGTGGCGACCGGGTGGCAATTGTTGGGCGCAATGGTTGCGGGAAATCATCGCTGCTACGGCTTATCTGGCAGCAGTATCAGTCGCAAATGGCATCGCGTTCACTGGTGTTGCACCCTCGCGTCACACTGGGGTATTACGATCAGACGCTACACCAGCTCTCAGATGACGACACGTTGTTTGATACGCTCGAACCGTTTGCTCCGCAGCCTGATGTTCGCAAGATGGCGCTGATAAGCGCGGGCTTCCCGTGGATTCGTCATGGGCAGAGGGTCAGTACATTAAGCGGCGGAGAGCGCTCCCGGCTGCTGTTTGTCGGGCTTACGCTTGCGCGCTACAGCCTGCTGATGCTCGATGAACCAACCAATCATCTGGATATGGAAGGTAAAGAAGCGCTGGCGCAGACGCTACAAAGTTTCAGCGGCGGCGTGCTGCTGGTCAGCCATGACCGTCAGCTTATCAGCCAAAGCTGTAATCGGTTCTGGTTTATCGATAATGGCGAACTTAGCGAATGGCACGATCTGGACGCGATCAACGATCGTATTCGGGAAACGTCTGAGGAGATGAGCGTTCCCAAAACGGTGGTCGAAGCGAGAGCCGAAATACGCGGTGACAGCGATGGATGGCTGGAGCAACTCCTCGAGCTGGAGCAACGTCTGGCCGACGATCTCGCCCGCAAGCCGAAACATCAAAAGCCGCTGTTGCAGGCGCAATGGCGTAAGGAGATTGAGCGGCTGAACTCACAACTGGAGTAATCTCTATTGCCGGATGGCGCAAGCCTATCCGGCCTACATCAGCAAAATGCGCGTGTAGGCCTGCCATCCGGCATTTCATTTACTGCTTCGGCTGTTTTTCTTTCCAGGCATCCCATGCCTGCTTGATCTCTTGTTTCGCTGTGGCCGCATCGTTAAAGCCATCTAACTCTACTTTCTTACGTCCTTCCGGCAACTCTTTGTACACGCGGAAAAACGACTCCAGTCGTTGCACTTCGATCTTTGGCAAATCGCTCAACTCTTTGATGTCGTCATAGGTGGGGTCAATTTTGCTGGCTGGCACGGCGACAATTTTATCGTCCTTTTCCCCGCCATCGATCATCTTCAGCACGCCAATCGCGCGCAACTTGATCAGCGTTCCCGGGGCCAGCGGTGCCCGGGTATAGAAAATCACATCCAGCGGGTCACCGTCACCTGCCAGGGACTGGGTCAATGAGCCGTAGTTTGCCGGATAGGCAACCGGCATCGACTGGAAGCGATCGGCGACGATAAAGCCGGTTTTCGCATCGGTTTCATATTTTATGATCCCGCCTGCCGGGATTTCAGTCACGGCATAAAACTCTTCCGGGTTATTCTCCGGCTGCGGAAATTCGAGGATATTCTGCGCCTGAACGGACGCACAGAGAAATACGCTGACTGCGAGTAATTTTTTCACCAGATGCATTGTCTTTTAACTCTTCTCTTATTGGAAAGACAACACCTTACGTTTACCAGATGACAGAAACATGACGTTTTTTTGGCAAAAAAAATGGCGCTACATCCGCAGCGCCATTGTTGTCAGAATGCATCAGGTTTACTTAACCCCTTCTTCACTCTCTTTCTTTGCTTCCAGCTTTTCAACATCGCGATACCAGCGCGGGTGGTGTTTCTTCGCCCAGCGACGGCTCACTTTCCCTTCAACCATGCCTTTAATTGATCCTTTCACCCAAAATGCCATATACATATGGATGAGGATCGCGTGCATCAGAATAATGCCCGCCGCAGCATGGATTAACAGGCTGTAGCGTACAACCTGCATCGGGAAGAACTGCGCAAAGTATGGACGCCAGATAATAATGCCGGTAATCAGCAGCACGAAAATCATGCTCATGATCGACCAGAACATCATTTTCTGACCGGCATTGTACTTACCGACATCCGCCACTTTGTGTTCATTGCCCTTCAGCACTTCCACAATGTTTTTCAGCCACGGAATATCTTTCTTATCCGGGATGTTGTGGTGAACAAAGCGCACAAACATGAACATCAGCGCGACGAAGATCAGCAAACCAAAGAAGGGGTGCAGAATACGCCCCATCTGCGGCGTACCGAAAGTTTGCGTCAGCCATTGCAGGGTCGGGAAGAAAAACGAAATCCCCGACAGCGCCACCAGGAAGAAGCAGATCACCACCGTCCAGTGACAGGCGCGGTCGATAAATTTCGTGCGCACAATCATTTTCGACTTACTCATGATGATCCTCCTCGTCGTCGTCCACTTCCTTATTCGGGCCGATGCCAATGTAGTGGTAAATCAGCCCGGCGAAGGTGGCGATAAATCCGGCAGCAGCCAGCGGTTTCAGCGCCCCTTTCCACAGATTGATCGAGGTATCGATCTTAGGCTCTTTCGGCAGACCGTGATACAGCTCCGGCTGGTTGGCATGATGCAGAACGTACATGACGTGCGTGCCTCCCACACCTTCCGGGTTATAGAGACCGGCATATTCATAACCACGTGCTTTCAGTTTTGCCACTCGCTGCTCGCCCATTTCCAGCATTTCCTGCTTAGTGCCGAAATGTATTGCCCCGGTTGGACAGGTCTTCACGCAGGCAGGTTCCTGCCCAACGCTGACGCGATCCACACACAGCGTACATTTATACACGCGGTTATCCTCTTTATTGAGGCGCGGAATATTAAATGGACACCCAGCAATACAGTACCCGCAACCAATGCAATGCTCTGACTGGAAATCAACAATCCCGTTGGCGTACTGGATGATTGCCCCGGCAGACGGGCATGCCTTCAGGCAGCCCGGATCTTCACAGTGCATACAACCGTCTTTACGAATCAACCACTCCAGCTTGCCGTTCTGTTCGGTTTCGGTAAACCGCATGACCGTCCAGGACTTAGCGCTGAGATCGGCGGGGTTGTCATACACCCCGACGCAATGACCCACTTCATCGCGGATATCATTCCACTCTGAGCAGGCCACCTGACAGGCTTTACAGCCTATACAGGTGGAAACGTCGATCAGTTTCGCGACTTCGGCTTTGTAATCACGGGCCTGAGGTGGCGGCGTGATGGAGTTTGTTGCGGACCTTTTGATGATGTCCTGCGTTTCCATAGACATATATTCGCCCCCTTACGCCTTCTCGATGTTAACTAAAAACGCTTTGTATTCCGGCGTTTGCGAGTTTGCATCACCGACGTTCGGCGTCAGGGTGTTGGCGATAAAGCCTTTCCGCGCGACTCCTTCAAAGCCCCAGTGGATCGGGATCCCTACGGTTTCAACCTTCTGACCGTTGACGTTCAGGGTTTGCAGACGACGGGTGACCACCGCAACCGCGCGAATAAATCCGCGTTTGCTGCTGACTTTCACGTAGTCGCCGTTGCCGATACCTTTTGCTGACGCCAGCGTTTCGCTGATTTCCACAAACTGCTCTGGCTGGGCAATCGCATTCAACAATGCGTGTTTGGTCCAGGTGTGGAAATGCTCGGTCAGACGATAGGTGGTTCCGACGTATGGGAAGTCCTGCTTCGTCCCCATGCGCAATGCATCCGCCTCGTACAGACGCGCTGCCGGGTTGGAGATCACGTTCGGGTGCAGCGGGTTAGTACCCAGCGGCGTTTCCATCGGCTCGTAGTGTTCCGGGAACGGCCCTTCCGCCAGCTTATCGATGGCAAACAGACGCCCCAGCCCTTCCGGCTGCATGATAAACGGATTGGTGCCACTGCCCGGTGCGGCGTTGTTGAAGTCAGGGATATCGTTACCGGTCCACTTAGTACCGTTCCACTGGATCAACATCCGTTTCGGATCCCACGGTTTACCCTGCGGGTCTGCCGAAGCGCGGTTGTACAGTACGCGACGGTTCAGTGGCCATGCCCATGCCCAACCCAGCGTATTACCCAGACCTGATGGGTCGGCGTTATCGCGGTTAGCCATTTGGTTGCCCTGCTCGGTCCAGCTACCGGTATAAATCCAGCAGGAGGATGACGTTGTACCGTCGTCACGCAGGAGCGCAAAGCTGTTGAGCAACTGACCTTTTTTCGCCACCAGCACGCCATTGGCATCATAGAGATCTTCCAGCGCATAGCCGTTGTTCTCTTTGGCCACTTCCGCGGAATGAGGTTCGTCCGGTAGCTTATAGTTCCAGCTCATTTTCAGCACCGGCTCTACAGCTTTACCGCCTTCAGTGCGATACATTTCGCGCAGACGATGGTAAATACCGGCCAGAATTTCGCCGTCATTACGCGCTTCACCAGGTGCATCCTGACCTTTCCAGTGCCACTGCAGCCAACGGCCAGAGTTAGCAATCGAGCCGTCTTCTTCTGCAAAGCAGGTGGATGGCAGACGGAAAACTTCAGTCTGAATCGACGCCGGATCGACATCGTTGGATTCGCCGTGGTTTTGCCAGAATGTGGACGTTTCTGTGACCAGCGGATCAATAACCACCAGATACTTCAGTTTGCTGAGGCTCTGTACCACTTTGTTTTTGTCCGGGAAGGACGCAACCGGGTTAAAGCCCTGACAGATGTAGCCAGTGACTTTCCCGCTATCCATCATGTTGAAGTATTTAATGACGTCGTAGGACTGATCCCACTTCGGCAGCCAATCAAAGCCCCAGTCGTTTTCTTTTTGCGCCGCATCGCCGTAGAAAGATTTCATCAAACTGACGAAGAACTTCGGATAGTTACCCCAGTAGTTCACCTGGGAGGCCAGCGTCGCTTTTGGTGTATTGGCAGCCAGATAGGTTTGCAGATCGGTCTGCTTTTCTGACGGCAGCATCAGATAACCGGGCAGGCTGGTCGATAACAGACCTAAGTCGGTTAAGCCCTGAATGTTGGAGTGACCGCGTAATGCGTTTACACCGCCACCGGCCATCCCCATGTTACCGAGCAGCAACTGGATCATCGCCATGGTGCGGATGTTCTGCGCCCCAACGGTATGCTGCGTCCAGCCCAGCGCGTACAGGAAGGTCGTGGTACGATCGGCTGTACTGGTGGAGGCCAGCACTTCACACACTTTCAGGAAGTCGGCTTTCGGCGTACCGCAGATGTTTTCCACCACATCCGGCGTATAACGGGAAACGTGCTGTTTGAGCAAGTTCCACACGCAACGGGGATGGCTTAAGGTTTCATCGCGTTTTGCGTAGCCATTTTCATCGAACTGGTAGTTCCAGGACGACTTATCGTATTGACGTTTTTTGGCGTCGTAACCGCTGAACAGACCGTCTTCAAAAGCAAAATCATCCCGCACCAGCAGGCTGGCGTTGGTGTAGTGCTTAACGTATTCAGCATTGATTTTGTTATTTTCAATCAGATACAGCAAGACACCGGACAGGAACGTAATGTCCGTGCCGGAGCGAATCGGCGCATAGATATCCGCCACCGACGCTGTACGGGTAAAACGGGGATCGACAACAATCAGCGTAGCATCATTGTTGTTTTTAGCTTCCATCGCCCAGCGGAATCCCACCGGATGTGCTTCAGCGGCGTTACCGCCCATCACCATTACGACGTTAGCGTTTTTGATATCAACCCAGTGGTTGGTCATCGCACCGCGACCAAATGTTGGAGCAAGACTTGCTACCGTTGGTCCGTGTCAGACGCGTGCCTGGTTATCTACCGCCAACATGCCGAGTGAGCGCACGAATTTTTGCGTCAGCATGCCGGTTTCATTACTCGCCGCAGATGCACACAGCATCCCGGTTGAAAGCCAGCGGTTTACCGTCACGCCCTGCTCATTCTTCTCAATAAAATTGGCGTCACGGTCTGCTTTCATCAGTTTTGCGATGCGGGAGAAAGCTTCATCCCAGCTGATGCGTTGCCATTTGTCGGAACCGGGAGCGCGATATTCCGGGTAGCGTAAACGATTTTCGCTGTGCACGTAATCCAGTAATCCTGCGCCCTTAGGACAAAGTGCCCCGCGGCTCACCGGATGATCCGGATCCCCTTCGATATGATAAATCGACTCTTTGGCGTTTTTTGCTCCATCACCAAGGCTATACATTAATAGCCCGCAACCTACGGAACAGTATGTGCAGGTGTTTCGGATCTCTTTTGCGCGTAACAGTTTGTAGTTTCGCGCCTGAGCCAGTGCCATTTTGGGTGCAAAACCCAGTGCGGCCACTGTTGTTCCCGCCATACCGCCCGCGCAGATTTTAAAGAATTGTCTGCGGCTGACGTCCATTGCTTTCCTCTTTTTTACAGGGGTTCGTACAAAACATCTTTCACCTTGCCCCAGCGCGGCAGTCTGAAAGATGACATGTACAACTTCGCGACGAAACTAACAGCTATATCCATATTTTTTTTGCGTCAAATCAATAACGAAACGGTTCCGCTACTAAATAGTGCAGTTTGTGTAACCTGTGTACCTACAAGGGGTTAGCTAAAAGCTAATTAGTTAGCCTGTGCTGACGTAAAAGTGCTATAAATTTCAGCTCCATTTTTGCCAGGACGACGGACAGACAAACAGCATGACAAAACAAAAAGCAACGTTAATCGGGCTCATCGCCATTGTGCTGTGGAGCACGATGGTGGGGTTGATTCGTGGGGTAAGCGAAGGTCTCGGGCCAGCGGGGGGCGCAGCGATGATCTTCTCGCTAAGCGGCCTGCTGCTGATATTTACCGTCGGATTTCCAAATATTAGAAAAATACCTGTTCGTTATTTAATCGCCGGTAGCGTGCTTTTTGTCAGCTATGAAATTTGCCTGGCTTTGGCATTAGGTTATGCCGCTACCCGACACCAGGCAATAGAAGTAGGAATGGTCAATTATCTCTGGCCAAGTCTGACGATTTTGTTTGCTATTTTATTTAATGGTCAAAAAACAAACTGGATGATAATTCCAGGATTAATGCTCGCCTTGACCGGAGTCTGCTGGGTTTTAGGTGGCGAGAACGGTCTAAATCCAGGTGAAATTATCAGCAACATTGCCAGTAGTCCGCTGAGTTATTTTCTCGCATTTTTGGGTGCTTTTATCTGGGCAACGTATTGCACCGTCACTAATAAATTTGCGAAAGGCTTTAACGGCATCACCGTTTTTGTTTTACTGACAGCGGCAAGTTTGTGGGTCTACTATTTTATGACGCCACAACCAGAAATGGTTTTCAGCACACCGGTGACCATTAAGATGTTCACGGCTGCATTAACGCTAGGATTTGCCTATGCAGCATGGAATATCGGAATTTTACACGGTAATGTCACTGTCATGGCGGTAGGGTCTTATTTCACTCCAGTGCTTTCCTCTGCACTGGCTGCTGTATTGCTCAGCGCCCCGCTGTCGTTCTCGTTCTGGCAAGGCGCGCTGATGGTCTGTGCTGGCTCGCTACTGTGCTGGCTGGCAACACGTCGGGTATAGAAATCAGGCCGGGTTTCTGGCATAGAGATAAAACCCGGCTACACTCTGGTCAGTTAACGGATAATAATTGTACATTTCGCTTGTGTTTTATGTTTTTATTTGTTTAATTAAATGTTAAGTAACTGGTAATTAATCAACAGCCGAAAATATTATATGTTTACCTATAACCCTCCGGTTGTATATATTTTACATGGGTTACTAACGATTAGTAAACCATAACCAGCACAATAGTCCCCGCCGAAAATATATTCTTCCAAAAGATCACATATTAATATTAATATAATCAGCTGTATTATGTAGATCTAGATCACACAAATTCAAATATTCCGCAATATTATGAAACTTATTATTGAACTAATACCACATCGTCATTTAAAAATAGTTCGTCATTGATGAACGGCCTCGTTTAGCAATGGTTTAGGAAACACACCAAGAAAAAATTATAAGGATTATTTATAATGAAACTTAAATTAGTTGCAGTGGCAGTGACTACCCTGTTGGCAGCGGGTGCGGTAAACGCAGCTGAGATTTATAACAAAGACGGTAACAAACTGGATCTGTACGGTAAAGTTCACGCTCAGCATTACTTCTCTGACGATACCAGCAGCGATGGTGACAAAACTTACGCGCGTCTGGGCTTCAAAGGCGAAACTCAGATCAACGACCAACTGGTTGGTTTCGGCCAGTGGGAATATGAATTCAAAGGCAACCGTTCTGAAGATCAAGGTTCCGAAGCAGACAAAACCCGTCTGGCATTCGCTGGCCTGAAATTCGCTGAATACGGTTCTTTCGACTACGGTCGTAACTACGGCGTAGCCTATGACATCGGCGCATGGACTGACGTCCTGCCAGAATTCGGTGGTGATACCTGGACCCAGACTGACGTCTTCATGACTCAGCGTGCTACCGGCGTTGCAACTTACCGTAACACTGACTTCTTCGGTCTGGTTGAAGGTCTGAACTTTGCTGCTCAGTATCAGGGCAAAAACGACCGCAGCAACGACGTTGAAGCGAACGGTGACGGTTTCGGTCTGTCTTCTACTTATGAATACGAAGGCTTCGGCATCGGTGCGACTTATGCGAAATCTGACCGTACTGATGACCAGATGCGTAATGGCAACAACGAATTCTACGCTTCCGGTAAAAACGCAGAAGTATGGGCTGCTGGCCTGAAATATGATGCGAACAACATCTACCTGGCAACTACCTACTCTGAAACCCGCAACATGACCAAGTTCGGTAAAGTCGACGGTATTGCTAACAAAGCGCAGAACTTTGAAGCTGTTGCTCAGTACCAGTTCGACTTCGGTCTGCGTCCGTCCATCGCTTACCTGAAATCCAAAGGTAAAGATCTGGGTGTTTACGGCGACCAGGATCTGGTTGAATACATCGATCTGGGTGCGACCTACTACTTCAACAAAAACATGTCTACCTTCGTTGATTACAAAATCAACCTGCTGGACGACAACAAATTCACTTCTGACGCACGTGTTAGCACTGACAACATCGTAGCCGTTGGTCTGAACTACCAGTTCTAATTTTGTTGTAAGTTGAATACAAAGCCAGTCCATCCAGGGCTGGCTTTTTCTCTTGATGTAGACTCGGTCATAAGGAGTATGCCGTGCAGACGTTCACTGGTCGTTGTCTTTGCGGACAGAGTCATTTTACCGTAAACGTCGAAATGCTTGATGTCTATGCCTGCCACTGCACGCTGTGCCAGAAATGGTCCGGTGGTGTCGCCATGTATCTGGAAGCCAGCGGTCATCCACTACTTTCCCCTGATTCAGCAGAACCTTCGCACTTTCCCTCATCAACGCGCGGAGAACGTTTCTTCTGTTCCGGTTGTGGATGCCCCTTGTGGTTTACGCTGACCGATAGCGATCGTTACTTTATTCCGTGGACATTGCTGGAGCTGAATGAGGTGGATCGTCGCCGTCTGATTCTGGCGGCTGAAATCTATACCGAAACACAGCCTGCGTTCTGGCGGTTGACGGGGCAATACGCTCGCCTGAGTGGAAAAGAAGTCGAAGCGATGGATTACCCCTGTCATTTAGCTCACTAGTTATTGACGGTTCACTTTTGCCAGGCTGAACCACATCCCTACCGCTAATACGATAAGCATGCTGCCAGCGCTGCTCAACGCCACGCTGTGTGACCAGGTAAATGCTTCTCTGGCAGCTGCAAGCAACGCGTCGCTAAGAGACGGCGAGAGTGAATGTGCTAATTGCACCGCCTCACCCATTGACGATGCAGCACGTTCCAGCTCCTGCGCATTGAGGCCGGCAGGCGGTAGAATCGACGCGGAAAAACTACGGCTTAGCAAGAGACCAAAAATCGCGATCCCAAGACCGGCCCCCAGTTCATAGGCCATGGTTTCGATAGCCCCCGCAGCAGCGGCTTTTTCAGCCGGGGCTGCCGCCATAATGGCCGCCGTTGAGGCCAGTAGCGCACTGGCGGCACTGAACCCCAGTAACGCCATTAATATCCAGGCCTGGATCTGCTGAGTGCTGAAATCCGTCATTGCCAGACCGTAGAAACTGACTGCACTCAACGCCATACCTGCCGTTGCCACGCAGCGCAATCCCAGCCGTGAAACCAACATACCGGCAATCGGGCCGCTGAAGCCACTCGCCAGCATGACGGGGAGCATAAACAGCCCCGCCTGATACGGCGTTAAACCGTGAACAAACTGTAATTCCTGGGCCATCAACAGCTCAAATCCCACCAGGGTGATCATCGCAGTCATCGCCATTACCACGCCGCTTAAGATAATGCGATGGGTGAACAACCGCATATCAATCATCGGACGTGAGGCCGCGAGCTGAATACGAACAAATTTCCACAGCAGCACTGCTCCGGTTAACAGCGTCAATACGATAACCCCGGTCGCCATATGCCCTTTTAGCGCCGTTTTAGCACTGTAAACCAGCAGTAAAATCGCCACGATCAACATAATCGCATGGCCAAAATTTAACGACTGCTCGCGGCGTCCGGTCTGGCGTGGCACGTAACGTGCGGTCAATGTCATCACCACCAGAACAATGGGCACATTGATTAAGAACACTGAGCCCCAGTAGAAATGCTCCAGCAACATACCACCGACTAAGGGACCAAATGCCGCACCGCCGGAACCGACGGCAGCCCAGACGCCAAGCGCCATATTGCGATGACGTTGTTCAGCAAAGGTGGCGCGAATACCTGCCAGCGTCGCCGGAACGATCATCGCCGCACCAATGGCCAGCACGGCCCGGGTCGCGATTAGCCATCCGGCACTGTGAGCAAACGCGGCAGCCAGCGAAGCCAGACCAAATAGCCCACCACCCAGTATCAGCAAGCGTTTAAAACCGATGCGATCGCCCAACGCCCCCATCGGTAACACCATACCGGCCATCACCAGAGAATAGATATCAATGATCCACAGCAGCTCGTTACCACTGGCACCCAGCGTCATACTCAGCGTGGGCGCGGCAACGTGCAGCACCGTTGCATCAATCGCAACAGGGATGTAGACCAGCACAATAATCACTAACGTTAACCACTGACGAAACATAAAATTCCCTTCGAAACTGAAACTGGACACATGTCCAGCTTCAGCGATCCTACGGAAAATTGAACACATGTCCAACTTTTTGTTACACTGCGTGCTAAACGGGTATGGGAGGAACGATGAGCTATCTGAATCGGGATGAACGTCGGGAAGTAATTCTGCAGGCGGCAATGCGCGTGGCGCTTGAGGAAGGATTTACCGCTATGACAGTGCGACGTATTGCAACGGAGGCTCAGGTGTCCACCGGACAGGTACACCACCACTTTACTTCAGCCGGTGAGTTAAAATCCCTCGCTTTTGTGCAACTGATCCGTACCCTCCTGGATGCCGAACAGGTCAGTGCAAACGCCAGCTTTCGTGAACGGCTTCATGCCATGTTGGGCAGCGAAGACGGCGGATTCGAACCCTATATTAAACTGTGGCGTGAAGCGCAGGTTCTGGCGGATAAAGATCCGGAAATCAAAAGCGCTTACCTGCTGACCATGCGGATGTGGCACGAAGAAACCGCCGCTATCATCGCTCAGGGACAGAAAGCCGGTGAGTTTTCTTCACGCCCGGATGCTGCCGATGTGGCCTGGCGTTTAATTGCCCTGGTATGCGGTCTGGATGGCATCTATGTATTAGGCATTGAGGAAATGGCCGATCCTGCGTTCGAGCGCCATTTGGATCGTATGATTACGTTAGAGTTAGTTAATTGATGTTATAGATGAATTAATAATACATCTTTTATATTTACAATTGGTAACACTTAAGCAACGTGTAATTCCCTCATCACGCCGCGTTATTGCGCTTTTTTATCTATTCTTTCAGTCAATATTCCCAAAACTTTTCAATAGTTTCTAAAAAGAACCCGCGCGGCGCTGTATGCGTTTATTTCTTTTTCATGAACGGCATGTGCATGGAGAATAATATGTCAGCATCAAATGAGAAAAATAATCGTTATCTTTTAACTGACTGGAAACCGGAAAACCCTGCCTTTTGGGAAAATAAAGGTAAGCACATTGCCCGAAGAAACCTATGGATATCAGTGAGTTGTCTGTTGCTGGCGTTCTGCGTCTGGATGTTGTTCAGCGCCGTGGCCGTCAATCTGAATAAAATTGGTTTTAATTTCACCACCGACCAACTGTTTTTATTAACCGCACTGCCTTCTCTTTCTGGCGCAATATTGCGTGTCCCCTACTCCTTTATGGTACCTATATTTGGGGGGCGCCGTTGGACCATTTTTAGCACCATTATTCTGGTCATTCCCTGCGTTTGGCTCGGATTTGCCGTGCAAAATACCGCTACTCCGTTTGGCGTATTTATTATTATTGCGCTGATGTGTGGCTTTGCGGGGGCTAACTTTGCCTCCAGCATGGGCAATATCAGCTTTTTCTTCCCGAAAGCGAAACAAGGTAGCGCGCTAGGTGTTAACGGCGGTCTCGGTAACCTCGGCGTCAGCGTGATGCAGTTAATCGCGCCGTTAGTCATTTTCCTGCCCCTATTTACCTTTTTAGGGGTACAAGGCGTACCGCAGCCTGATGGCTCTTTACTGTCACTGGCAAACGCCGCATGGATTTGGGTTCCGCTGCTGCTGCTCTCAACGCTGGCAGCGGGCATAGGAATGAACGACATTGCCAGTTCGAAGGCCTCAATTGCCTCCCAACTACCGGTCCTCAAGCGTTTTCATTTGTGGTTATTAAGTCTGCTGTATCTCGCCACCTTCGGTTCGTTTATCGGTTTTTCAGCAGGCTTTGCCATGCTGGCGAAAACACAGTTCCCTGACGTGAATATTCTGCAACTGGCGTTCTTCGGGCCGTTCATCGGCGCACTGGCACGTTCGGCGGGCGGTGTGATCTCTGACAAGTTCGGCGGTGTACGGGTCACGTTAATCAACTTCATCTTTATGGCGCTGTTTAGTGCCTTGCTGTTTCTTACTCTCCCCGGCTCTGGCGAAGGAAACTTTGTTGCCTTCTACCTGGTGTTTATGGGCTTGTTCCTGACCGCAGGTCTGGGAAGCGGTTCGACCTTCCAGATGATTGCGGTGATCTTTCGCAAAATCACCATTTACCGGGTGAAGCTGCGCGGTGGTACTGAAGAACAGGCTCAGCGTGAAGCGGTAACCGATACCGCAGCCGCCCTGGGATTTATCTCTGCAATTGGCGCTGTCGGGGGCTTCTTTATCCCCAAAGCGTTTGGTTCATCGCTGGCGCTGACCGGTTCTCCGGTAGGCGCCATGAAAATATTCCTCGTGTTTTACATCGTCTGCGTGCTGGTGACCTGGCTGGTCTACGGCCGTAAATCACAAAAAAAATAGTCATCTTTTGGCCTGTGCAGGCAACGTTATTCGAAGCAGGAGTTATGTCATGAGTAAACTGTTAGATCGCTTTCGCTACTTTAAACAAAAGGGTGAGACATTTGCCGAGGGGCACGGGCAAGTGATGCACACCAACCGGGACTGGGAAGACAGCTATCGTCAGCGCTGGCAGTTCGACAAAATTGTGCGCTCTACCCACGGCGTTAACTGTACCGGCTCATGCAGCTGGAAAATCTACGTCAAAAACGGACTGGTGACCTGGGAAACACAGCAAACCGACTACCCGCGTACCCGTCCTGACCTGCCAAATCATGAGCCTCGCGGCTGCCCGCGCGGCGCCAGCTACTCCTGGTATCTGTACAGCGCCAACCGCCTGAAATATCCGCTGGTGCGTAAACGTCTAATCGAACTGTGGCGCGACGCCCTGTCCCGCCAGCCCGATCCGGTGCAGGCCTGGGAATCCATTATCAACGACCCGCAAAAATGCCAGAGCTACAAGCAGGTACGCGGTCGCGGCGGGTTTATCCGTTCCAACTGGAAAGAGCTTAATCAGCTGATTGCCGCCGCCAACGTCTGGACGGTAAAAACCTACGGCCCGGATCGCGTGGCCGGATTCTCCCCCATCCCCGCAATGTCGATGGTCTCTTATGCCGCAGGTACACGCTATCTCTCGCTACTGGGCGGAACCTGCCTGAGCTTCTATGACTGGTACTGCGACTTACCGCCTGCATCACCGATGACCTGGGGCGAGCAAACCGATGTTCCGGAATCCGCCGATTGGTATAACTCCAGCTATATCATCGCCTGGGGGTCTAACGTGCCGCAGACCCGCACCCCGGACGCGCACTTTTTTACTGAAGTACGCTACAAAGGCACCAAGACGATTGCCATTACGCCGGATTACTCTGAAGTCGCCAAACTCTGCGACCAGTGGCTGGCGCCCAAACAAGGAACGGACAGCGCACTGGCGATGGCAATGGGCCACGTCATCCTGAAAGAGTTTCACCTCGACAACCCCAGCGATTACTTCCTCAATTACTGTCGCCGCTATACCGACATGCCAATGCTGGTGCTGCTGGATGCCCGCGAAGATGGCAGCTACGTGCCTGGTCGCATGATGCGCGCCTCAGACCTTGTCGATGGTCTCGGCGAAAGCAACAATCCGGAGTGGAAAACGGTGGCGTTTAACAGCAACGGTGAACTGGTCGTGCCGAACGGTTCGATTGGCTTTCGTTGGGGTGAAAAAGGGAAATGGAACCTGGAGCCGCTGGCGGCTGGCGCGGAAACAGAGCTTTCCCTCTCGCTGCTTGGTCAGCATGATGACGTGACCGGCGTGGCATTCCCCTATTTCGGCGGCAACGAAAACCCACATTTTCGCAGCGTGAAACAGGAGCCGGTGCTGATTCGCCAACTGCCGGTAAAACATCTTACCCTCGCCGATGGCAGCCGTTGCCCGGTGGTGAGCGTCTATGATCTGGTACTGGCAAATTACGGCCTCGACCGTGGTCTGGATGATGTTCATAGCGCACAAGATTACAGCGAAGTGAAAGCCTACACCCCGGCCTGGGGCGAGCAAATTACCGGCGTGCCACGCCGTCATATCGAACAAATCGCCCGTGAGTTTGCTGATACCGCGCACAAAACGCATGGACGTTCGATGATCATCCTCGGGGCGGGCGTTAACCACTGGTACCACATGGACATGAACTACCGTGGGATGATCAACATTCTGGTGTTCTGCGGCTGTGTCGGACAAAGCGGCGGCGGCTGGGCACACTATGTGGGTCAGGAGAAACTGCGGCCGCAAACCGGTTGGTTACCGCTGGCCTTTGCGCTGGACTGGAACCGCCCGCCGCGTCAGATGAACAGCACCTCGTTCTTTTACAACCACTCCAGCCAGTGGCGCTATGAAAAACTCACCGCTCAGGAACTTCTCTCTCCGCTGGCCGACGCGTCGAAGTTTAGTGGGCATTTAATTGATTTTAACGTGCGTGCCGAAAGGATGGGCTGGCTGCCGTCCGCGCCGCAGCTAAACCTCAACCCTCTGACCGTCAAGGCAAAGGCAGAACAAGCGGGGTTGTCTGTGGTGGAATACACCACGCAGGCGTTGAAATCGGGTGATATTCGTTTTGCCTGCGAGCAGCCGGATAGCGGCAAAAACCATCCACGCAACCTCTTCGTCTGGCGCTCTAACCTGCTCGGCTCCTCCGGTAAAGGGCATGAATACATGCTCAAATATTTGCTGGGTACCGAAAGCGGGATCCAGGGAGAAGCGCTCGGTTCAAGCGACGGCATTAAACCTGAAGAGGTTGAATGGCAGTCTGCAGCGATTGAGGGCAAGCTCGATCTGCTGGTGACGCTCGACTTCCGCATGTCCAGTACGTGTCTGTTCTCCGATATCGTGTTACCTACCGCCACCTGGTATGAAAAAGACGATATGAACACCTCGGATATGCATCCGTTTATTCATCCGTTGTCAGCGGCGGTCGACCCCGCGTGGGAATCGAAGAGCGACTGGGAAATTTATAAAGGCATCGCCAAAGTCTTCTCCGAAGTTTGCGTCGGGCACCTTGGGCAAGAGACGGATGTGGTATTGCAACCGCTGCAACACGACTCCCCGGCAGAACTGGCACAGCCGTTTGACATTCAGGACTGGCGCAAAGGCGAATGCGATCTCCTGCCGGGGAAAACAGCGCCGAATATTGCCGTTGTGGAACGTGACTACCCCGCCACCTACGAACGTTTCACTTCGCTCGGCCCACTCATAGATAAGCTCGGCAACGGTGGGAAAGGCATTGCGTGGAATACCCAGGCGGAAGTCGATTTCCTCGGCAAGCTGAACTACACCAAACGCGAAGGCCCGGCAAAAGGCCGACCGCTGATTGACACCGCGCTGGATGCCTCGGAAGTGATCCTCGCCCTGGCGCCGGAAACCAACGGTCAGGTGGCGGTGAAAGCCTGGGAAGCGCTGGGCGCGATGACCGGTCGCGACCATACGCATCTGGCGTTGAACAAAGAAGACGAAAAGATTCGTTTTCGCGATATCCAGGCGCAGCCGCGCAAAATCATCTCCAGTCCAACCTGGTCCGGCCTGGAAAGCGAACATGTCTCCTATAACGCAGGCTATACCAACGTCCACGAACTGATCCCATGGCGCACCCTGTCCGGTCGCCAGCAGTTGTATCAGGATCATGCATGGATGCGTGCGTTCGGTGAAAGTCTGGTGGCGTATCGTCCGCCTATTGATACTCGCAGTGTCAGCGAAATGCGCGAAGTTCCGCCTAACGGCTTCCCGGAAAAAGCGCTCAACTTCCTGACGCCGCATCAGAAATGGGGGATCCACTCTACCTACAGCGAAAACCTGCTGATGCTGACGCTGTCGCGCGGCGGTCCCATTGTCTGGATCAGCGAGACCGATGCCAAAGAGCTGGGCATTGAGGATAACGACTGGATTGAAGCCTTCAACGCCAACGGCGCGCTCACCGCGCGTGCAGTGGTGAGTCAACGCGTGCCGCCGGGAATGACCATGATGTATCACGCTCAGGAGCGAATCATGAATATCCCCGGCTCCGAAGTCACTGGTATGCGTGGCGGGATCCACAATTCCGTCACCCGCGTCTGCCCGAAACCCACGCACATGATTGGCGGCTATGCGCAACTGGCATACAGCTTCAACTATTACGGCACGGTCGGCTCTAACCGCGATGAATTCATCATGATTAGAAAAATGAAAAATATTAACTGGCTGGATGATGAAGGTCGCGATCAGGTACAGGAGGCGAAAAAATGAAAATACGCTCACAGGTAGGCATGGTCCTTAATCTGGATAAGTGCATCGGCTGCCACACCTGCTCCGTCACCTGTAAAAACGTCTGGACCGGGCGTGAAGGGATGGAATATGCGTGGTTTAACAACGTCGAGACTAAACCGGGGATTGGTTATCCGAAAAACTGGGAAGATCAGGAAGAGTGGCAAGGCGGCTGGGTTCGCGATGTCAACGGCAAGATAAGACCGCGTCTCGGCGGTAAGATGGGCGTGATCACCAAAATTTTCGCCAACCCGGTGATCCCGCAAATCGATGATTACTATGAACCGTTTACCTACGATTATCAGCATCTGCATAGCGCGCCGGAGAGCAAGAACCAGCCCACCGCGCGTCCGCGTTCTCTGATAGATGGGAAACGGATGGACAAGATTATATGGGGCCCCAACTGGGAAGAATTGCTTGGCGGTGAATTCTCAAAACGTGCCCGCGACCGTAACTTTGAGAAGATGCAAAAGGAGATGTACGGTCAGTTTGAAAACACCTTCATGATGTATTTACCACGCCTGTGCGAGCACTGCCTGAACCCAAGCTGTGTCGCCACCTGCCCGAGCGGTGCCATCTATAAGCGTGAAGAAGACGGCATTGTGCTGATCGACCAGGACAAATGTCGCGGTTGGCGCTTGTGCATCAGCGGTTGTCCGTACAAAAAAATCTACTTTAACTGGAAGAGCGGTAAGTCAGAGAAGTGCATTTTCTGCTACCCGCGTATTGAGTCCGGCCAGCCGACGGTGTGTTCAGAAACCTGCGTTGGGCGTATCCGTTATCTCGGGGTATTGCTGTACGACGCCGACCGTATCGAGGAAGCAGCGAGCACTGAGCATGAAACCGATCTCTACGAGCGTCAGTGCGATGTGTTCCTCAACCCGAACGATCCGGCGGTGATTGAAGAGGCGCTAAAACAAGGTATTCCACACAGCGTCATTGAAGCAGCCCAGCGCTCGCCGGTTTACAAAATGGCGATGGACTGGAAGCTGGCGCTACCGCTGCATCCGGAATACCGCACCCTGCCGATGGTCTGGTACGTGCCGCCGTTGTCACCGATTCAGTCAATTGCTGACGCCGGTGGACTGCCGCATAACGGCAACATTCTGCCCGCAGTTGAGTCACTGCGAATTCCGGTTCAGTACCTCGCCAATATGCTTAGCGCGGGCGATACCGGCCCGGTACTGCGCGCGCTAAAACGGATGATGGCGATGCGCCACTATATGCGTTCGCAAACCGTCGAAGGTGTCACGGATACCCGTGCGATTGAGGAAGTGGGTCTGAGCGTTGAACAGGTTGAGGAGATGTACCGCTATCTGGCCATCGCCAACTATGAAGACCGCTTTGTGATCCCAACCAGCCATCGCGAAATGGCGCGTGATGCCTTCCCGGAGAAAAACGGCTGCGGCTTTACCTTCGGTGACGGCTGCCATGGCTCAGATACCAAATTCAACCTGTTCAACAGTAGCCGTATTGATGCCATCGACATCACCGAAGTACGCGATAAAGCGGAGGGTGAATAATGCAAATCCTGAAGGTTATCGGCCTGCTGATGGAATATCCCGACGAGATGCTATGGGAGTGCAAAGACGACGCGCTGGCGCTAGTGGCAAGCGATGCCCCAATGCTGAGCGATTTTAGCCAGGCGCTGCTCAATGCGCCGTTACTGGATAAACAAGCCGAATGGTGCGAAATCTTTGACCGGGGTCGGGCCACCTCTCTGCTGCTGTTTGAACACGTGCATGCCGAGTCCCGCGATCGTGGCCAGGCAATGGTCGATCTGTTGGCGCAGTATGAAAAGGTCGGGCTGCAACTTAACTGTCGCGAACTGCCGGATCACCTGCCGTTGTATCTTGAGTACTTAAGCGTGTTACCGGAAGCGGAGGCCAAAGAAGGACTGCAGAACGTCGCACCGATTCTGGCGTTGCTTGGCGGGCGCTTAAAACAGCGCGATACGCCGTGGTATCAACTGTTTGATGCGCTGTTGCTGCTTGCCGGAAGCCCTCTTTCAAGTGACAGCGTCACTAAACAAGTTGGCACGGAAACGCGCGACGATACCCGACAGGCGCTGGATGCAGTCTGGGAAGAGGAACAGGTGAAGTTTATCGAAGATAACGCCACCGCCTGTGACAGTTCACCGTTACAAAACTATCAACGACGCTTTAGCCAGGACGTGGCACCTCAATATGTCGACGTCAGCGCGGGAGGCCCGAAATGATACAGTACCTGAACGTCTTTTTTTACGATATCTATCCGTACCTGTGCGGTACGGTGTTTATCCTCGGCAGTTGGCTACGCTACGACTACGGGCAATACACCTGGCGCGCGTCTTCCAGCCAGATGTTGGACAAACGCGGCATGGTGCTATGGTCAAACCTGTTCCACATCGGCATTCTGGGGATCTTTTTCGGACACCTGTTTGGCATGTTAACGCCGCACTGGATGTATGCCTGGTTTCTACCGATTGCGGTAAAACAGCAGATGGCGATGATTGCCGGCGGACTTTGTGGCGTGCTGACGCTGGTGGGTGGCGCGGGTCTGCTGGTGCGGCGACTGACTAACCCGCGCATTCGCGCAACCTCCTCGACCGCCGATATTCTGATCCTCTGCGTTCTGCTGATTCAATGCATCCTCGGTTTAACCACTATCCCGTTCTCTGCACAGCATCCTGACGGCAGTGAAATGCTAAAACTGGTCGGTTGGGCGCAGTCGGTGGTGACCTTCCAGGGCGGTGCGTCTGCGCATCTGGATGGCGTGGCGTGGATTTTCCGTGTGCATCTGGTTCTGGGGATGACCATTTTCCTGCTGTTCCCGTTCACCCGACTAGTCCACGTGTGGAGTGCGCCGTTTGAGTACTTTACCCGCCGTTATCAGATAGTGCGTTCGCGCCGCTAATGTTCTCTGCTGCCCGGTAGCGCTTGCGCTTACCGGGCCTGGATCGCTATCCCGCTTTTTGTACGTTATGATGCTTCTCCATCCCAGGGAGAACGCTAATGAAACCACAGGTTTATCACGTCGATGCCTTTACCTCGGTACCCTTTCGCGGCAATTCAGCGGGAGTGGTATTGCATGCTGACGGATTGAGTGACGCCCAGATGCAGTTGATTGCGCGTGAGTTGCGTCATTCGGAAACTGCTTTTCTACTGACCAGTGACGACAGCGATGTTCATATTCGCTACTTCACGCCAACGGTCGAAGTGCCCATCTGTGGGCATGCTACCGTCGCCGCACATTATGTACGCGCCAACGTGTTGGGGCTGGGTGATACGACCGTCTGGCAAACGTCACTCGCCGGTCGTCATCGGGTCGATATTGAAGCGAGTGACAATGACTATCGCATCAGTCTTGAACAAGGCATACCTGGATTCGAAGCTCCGCTGGAAGGTGCTGTACGTGCCGCGATAATCGATGCACTACACCTGAGCGAAGACGATATGCTGCCCGGATTACCCATTCAGGTAGCCACCACCGGACACTCGAAAGTGATGATTGCGCTGAAGCCTGAGGTGGACCTCGACGCCCTTTCCCCGGATTTGCCTGCCCTGACCGCTATCAGCCAGCAAATTGGCTGTAACGGGTTCTTCCCTTTTCAAATTCGCAAGGGCGAAAACGCCACCGATGGCCGCATGTTTTCACCGGCTATCGGAATTGTGGAAGATCCGGTTACCGGCAACGCGAATGGTCCAATGGGCGCGTGGCTGGTTCAACATGGATTGATGCCGCATGACGGGAAAACGCTACGTGTTCAGGGGCATCAGGGCCGTGCGTTGGGACGCGACGGTATTGTTGATGTGACGGTGGCTATCCGTGAAAACCTGCCGGAAAAAGTGACCATTACCGGTTCGGCCGTGATCCTGTTTCACGCCGAATGGGCGATCGATTTTTAAATCTTCACGTAGGCCGGATAAGGCGATAACGCCGCATCCGGCATGACTTCCGATGCCCCTATTTCCCCGCCTCCGGATGCGTGTCAAACGCCGCCATGACCGTCGCCAGCTCATCCAGGGTAAACCCATGCTTCACGTCATCTACACCCAGTCCAAACCGTTCCTGCAACAGCGTATACAGGCTGGCGACGTCAGGCAGATTAATCTGCTCTACCGCGTGACCATCCTGATAATGAGTAAAGTGGAAATTGGTCAACGTCAGCTTGCCGCCGTCGGGTAAATGGCGACACATCAGCAGATGGTGGCGGAAATGCGACTGCGGCCAGTGCGCGGACCAGAAATTGCCCATCAGATAATCGCTGTGATGTTGCACCACCAGATCGAATCGGTACATTGATTGCCAGTGATCGTGATGGCGGAACTGCAGGATCCAGTCGTCCCCCTCCTGAACCAGGCGATATTCGCCGTGTGGCGTTTGCTGCTCAATGTCGGCCTGCAGACGAATCGGTGCCGTCAGCGTTTGTCCGCCGAATCCAACGTCGGCGATCCACTGTTCACCCTGCAATTCAACCAGTAACAGACGATGCGTGCGCGGCGGCAGGCTTGACGGATTCGCCAGCACCACGCGACCGAGCAGGCTGCGTACGTTAAAACCGATTTCGCGTAGCGCCCGCTCAAATACCCCATTTTGTTCAAAGCAATAGCCACCGCGGCGGGCAGTAACCAACTTCTCTTCAAGGGACAAATCGTCAAGCTGCATTTCGCGCGGCAGCAGCACATCAAGATTTTCAAAGGGTATGGCACCGTTATGCAGTAAATGCAGCGCTCTCAACGTTTCAATGTCAGCGTTGGGCACATCTGACCAGCCAATACGGGCAAAATAAGCGTTTAAAAAAGGCGTCATACGGGATTCCTGTTTGTTGAATGTTGTACTTATAACGCATTTTTACTTTTACGCCGTCGATTTTGTGCGTTGTTCACCCCGGCGAGGCGACAAAATCGCTAATCCCGTTACTATCTATGTTTATTGTGATGTCATTTTTATGTTGTCGAGGAGTCGCTATGAGTCATTTTCGTCCGGTTGAATTACAACACGCCAGCCGACTGCTTAATCACGGCCCCACCATTTTGATAACCAGCCGTGATGCGAATACAGAACGGCGCAATGTGATGGCGGCCGCGTGGTCAATGCCCGTGGAATTTGACCCACCGCGGGTGGCCATTGTTGTCGACAAGACCGCCTGGTCGCGCGAACTGATCGAGCGTAGCGGTCAATTTGGTATTGTGATTCCAGGGGTTGCCGCGACAAACTGGACCTATGCCGTCGGGAGTGTTTCTGGCCGAATAGAAGATAAGTTCAACTGCTACGGCATTCCGGTGGTCAACGGCCCGGTATTGGGATTACCGCTAATAGAAGCCAAGTGTCTCGCCTGGATGGAATGCCGCCTGCTTCCTGCCACAGCGGCCCAGGACAAATATGATACCTTGTTTGGCGAAGTGGTTTCTGCCGCTGCCGATGAGCGGGTATTTGTGCAAGGACGCTGGCAGTTTGATGATGGCAAACTCAATACCTTGCATCACCTTGGCGCCGGAACGTTTGTCACCAGCGGGAAACGTATAACAGCGGCTGAATAATACGGGCGCAATAATCGCCCGTTCTCGTTCACATGCTGTAGCCGGGTTTTTTAATCAACGTGTCCATCTGCGGTGCGATTTCCGCATCCCACACGCCCTGCCACGCGTCAGGCTCAATTTCATTGAGCGCTACGCTGACCGAGCTGTCTTTGCTTTGCAAATGACGAATAATGACCTCGGTAATATCCGCCGCCAGCGCGGTTTTTTGTTCGTTGGTAAGGGAGCGAGGAAAACATTTGATATCGACGTGCGGCATAGCAGATTCCTTAATGTTTTGGGATGCAGGTAACTTATGCGGACTCTCGTTCAACCAGGTGAAATCCGACATCAATAATATCGTCTTCACGCGGGATTTGTTCGATACGATCGGCAAGCAGCGAGGCCGCGCGTTGTCCAATGGCCCGTCGGTCGACGCTGATTGTGGTGATAGCAGGCCGGTTACTGGCGGCAAAATCAAGATCGCCAAAACCGATAACCGCTAGCTCCTGCGGCACGCGTAAACCACGGCTTTCGGCTTCCATAATCGCCCCCTGGGCTAAGGTATCTGAGCTACAGACAATGACATCAAAAGTGTGATCAGCCAATAGCTGCGTCAACCCGCTGCGCCCCAATGCCAGAGAAGCCGGAAGCGGGACATCTACCTGTGCGTCAGCCGCAATACCATGACGTCTCAGCGCATCGCACAGTCCTTGTTTACGCTGGCCGGCCCGGCGATCGGCTGTCCATAGCAAACCGGGACGGCGATAACCTTTTTTCAGCAAATAGTCTGCCACCGCCTGACCCACTTTTTCATGTGAAAAACCGACCAGCATATCGATGGGCGTTGGCGTTAAATCCCAGATCTCCACCACCGGAATGGCCGCATTAAGAATCACCTTTTTCAACTCGACGGTATGATGGATACCGGTGAGCACGACGCCATCCGGGCGGCGAGAAAGCAGCGTCGCCACCAGCTCAGCTTCAGTTTGCGGCGTGTAACCTGATACGCAGAGCAAGATGTGGTATCCGCGTTCAGCCAGTTCATCGCTTAATGACTGGATGGTATCGACAAACATATTGTTGTTAATTTGCGGGACAACCACGGCAATAAGCTTGCTGCGACGCGACGCCAACCCCCCGGCCAGCGCGTTGGGGATATACCCCGTGGCGCGTACCGCCTGCATCACTTTTTCCACCGTTTTCGGGCGCACCAACTGCGGGCTATTTAGCGCTCTGCTCACCGTCATGGGTGACAATCCTGCAGTACGGGCAACATCTTCCAGCGTGGGTGCTCGCGGAGGTCTGGCGTTTTTCACTGTCGATGCCCTTGTCAAAAATCGCTGATTTACCCTGGCATTATTCATCATGATTTCGGCTATTGCCAGCGCCCCTCCACCATAGCACAGAGAAAACAGCAGCTTAGCGTATTATTACCAAACAAAATGATAGCGCCATCATATAACGTTGTGCATTTTCCCATAAAGTATTGGAATGTGATGCTGTTTGCAAGTTTCCGTCCTTTCATCTCTATATTTGTGAGAAATTGTTCAAATCACAATCAATTCACTGGCGCACTGATTGCGCTAACACTAAAAATGTTAGCGCAATCATTTGTTATCACCAGGAGAAAATACTATGTCTTTAAGCGCTAATTCCGATGCCGTGACCTATGCCAAATCGGCCAATGGAAAAACCGCGGCAGAAACTGGCGACCGTATCGAGTGGGTCAAGCTGTCCCTGGCTTTCCTTCCTCTGGCAACACCGGTAAGCGATGCCAAAGTGCTGACCGGTCGCCAGAAACCCTTAACCGAAGTTGCCATTATCATCGCCGAGATCCGCAGTCGCGACGGATTCGAAGGCGTTGGATTTAGTTACTCCAAGCGGGCTGGCGGCCAGGGAATCTACGCGCATGCCAAAGAAATTGCCGATAACCTGTTAGGCGAAGATCCAAACGATATCGACAAGATCTATACCAAGCTGCTGTGGGCTGGGGCTTCCGTAGGGCGCAGCGGCATGGCGGTTCAGGCTATCTCCCCTATCGATATCGCCTTATGGGATATGAAAGCCAGGCGTGCAGGGTTGCCGCTGGCAAAACTGCTGGGTGCGCATCGGGACTCCGTGCAGTGCTACAACACCTCCGGCGGATTCCTGCATACGCCGCTGGATCAAGTGCTCAAAAACGTGGTTATTTCACGTGAAAACGGTATTGGCGGCATCAAACTCAAGGTCGGTCAGCCAAACTGCGCCGAGGATATTCGCCGCTTAACCGCGGTACGTGAAGCGCTGGGTGATGACTTCCCGCTGATGGTTGATGCCAATCAGCAGTGGGATCGGGAAACCGCCATCCGCATGGGACGTAAAATGGAGCAGTTCAATCTGATCTGGATTGAAGAGCCGCTCGACGCCTACGATGTAGAAGGCCACGCTCAACTGGCCGCCGCACTGGATACCCCGATTGCTACCGGTGAGATGCTGACCAGCTTCCGCGAACATGAACAACTGATCCTCGGCAATGCCAGTGATTTTGTGCAGCCCGATGCGCCGCGTGTAGGCGGGATTTCTCCGTTCCTTAAAATTATGGACCTGGCGGCAAAACACGGACGCAAACTGGCTCCCCACTTCGCTATGGAAGTTCACCTGCATCTGTCCGCCGCTTATCCGCTTGAGCCATGGCTGGAACATTTCGAATGGCTGAACCCGCTATTTAATGAACAGCTTGAGCTGCGCGACGGGCGGATGTGGGTATCTGACCGTCACGGTCTGGGGTTCAGCATCAGTGAACAAGCGCGCCGCTGGACGCAATTAACCTGCGAGTTTGGTAAACGTCCTTAATTGACTTTGGCGGGTAAATAACACCCGCCCTCTTCCCCTACAGAAACGCTCTCAACCTTATGAAAGGAGTGGGTGATGAACACAATAATAAAGCGCACAAAAGTGCGTTACGGCATTCTGATATTTCTGTTTCTTGCCACCGTATTTAATTACGCCGATCGCGCGACGTTATCCGTGGTGGCTCCGATAATGAGCAAAGAATTAGGTTTTGATCCTGAAGCAATGGGGCTGGCCTTTTCCGCTTTCGGTATTTCTTATGTCATTATGCAGTTGCCTGGCGGCTGGCTACTTGATCGTTACGGTTCTCGTCTGGTTTACGGTTGCGCCCTGATTGGCTGGTCGCTGGTGACCATGTTCCAGGGCACAATTTATCTGTACGCCAGCCCACTGGTCGTATTGATTATCTTACGATTACTGATGGGGGCCATTGAGGCTCCGGCCTTTCCGGCCAACAGCCGATTAAGCGTGCAGTGGTTTCCGAATAACGAACGCGGTTTTGTCACCTCAGTTTATCAGGCCGCGCAATATATCTCGTTAGGGATTATTACGCCGCTCATGACGATTATTTTGCATAATCTCAGTTGGCACTTTGTTTTTTATTACATTGGTGCGATTGGCGTTATTCTTGGCATCTTCTGGCTGGTGAAGGTCAGAGATCCTATGCATCATCCAAAGGTAAACCAACAGGAAATTGACTATATCCGGGAAGGCGGTGGTGAACCGTCACTGGGCAATAAAAAAGAGCCGCAAAAAATTACCTTTACGCAAATTAAGAGCGTCTGCGTCAATCGCATGATGATTGGCGTTTATATCGGGCAGTTCTGCGTGACGTCAATTACCTGGTTCTTCCTGACCTGGTTTCCTACCTATCTGTATCAGGCTAAAGGCATGTCGATCCTCAAAGTGGGATTTGTCGCCAGTATTCCTGCTATTGCCGGTTTTATCGGTGGATTATTAGGTGGCGTGTTCTCCGACTGGCTACTAAAACGCGGCTACAGTCTGACTGTCGCCCGTAAGCTGCCGGTTATCTGCGGAATGTTACTTTCCTGCGTCATCGTTATTGCCAATTATACTTCATCAGAATTTGTGGTTATCGCCGCGATGAGTCTGGCGTTTTTCGCCAAAGGCTTTGGCAATCTGGGATGGTGCGTACTCAGCGATACCTCACCTAAAGAGGTGCTCGGCATTGCTGGCGGCGTATTCAATATGTGCGGCAACATGGCAAGTATCATTACGCCGCTGGTGATCGGCGTGATTCTGGCGAATACCCAGTCATTTGATTACGCCATTCTGTACGTTGGTTCGATGGGGCTGATTGGCCTGATTTCTTATCTGTTTATCGTGGGGCCGTTGGATCGTATTACGCTGACGCCTTCTGCTGCGTAATTTAAACTTATGGCGATAGTTCGCCCGCTGTTCCGGGAATTGCACTCCTGCGGAACAGCGTTTTTTTATTCAAATAATCTTATTGCTTTTCAGGACAGTACGCAGCCGCGGGATTTGACAAACTGCGTCCGCGATGGCGCTAATATTCGGCGTATTATCCTGGAACCAGTCATGTCCGGGCCCCCAGGTGCGCATAACGGCAATATAAACGTCCAGCAACGTGAGCTGCTCGCCGAAGGCGTACGGCTCGGCGCTTAACTGCTCGTTCAGCCACATATAAAGAGATTTACGGTACTCAATACAGCTCTTTTTCAACTGCGCCGGAGCATCTGGCGCCCAGCGTTCGGGATAATCAGCATAGGTAAACGTGGGGTAGACATTTGCCACCAGCCAAATCAGCAGACGCTGAAACTGTTGGCGTTCGGTGCGGTCAACGGGTGGCGCAAATTCAGGACAACGATCGAGGATCATCAGCGCGATCGCCGCCGTTTCCGTCATCACATTGCCATTTTCCAGTACCAGTGTGGGCACCTGGCACAGCGGATTCATTTTTTCTAGCAATGCCCGCGAAGGCCCGTCGCTGTCAAAGCCGTCCACATTAATAAACGTGTAAGGGATCTCCGCCAGTGTAAGCATCACTTCACTGATGGCCGATCCCCAGCCCGGCACCCCATAGACTTTCATCATGCTGCAACCCTCAATGTTAAAACCCTAAGTGTAGAGCAGCATGCGTGAATCTATGCAGTCATCATTATTACTCTCATAATAACAATATCCGTGCCAGAACCAACATCAGGAGAATAAGAGATGCGTTCGAGTATGTTTGAATACATGAGCATTTTTGTGCAGGTCGTGGAGCAAGGGGGATTTGCCAAAGCCGCCGATGTGTTACACCTGCATCGCCCTGCTGTAACCAAAGCGATTCAACATCTTGAAGATGATTTGGGCGTAAAGCTGCTTAACCGTACCACCCGCAAAGTGAGTCTGACGGATGAGGGCGACGCTTTTTATCAGCGCACAAAAATATTACTCGGTGATGTTGATGACATCATGGCCTCTTTCTCCCCCACTCGCCCTCCGCGCGGAAAACTCAGGGTGAATGCCCCCCTGTCGCTGGCGCATTCTGTATTAGTCCCGGCCCTGAACGATTTCCAGTCGCGTTACCCGGATATTGAGATTGTCCTCACCTCCACCGACCGCAGAATCGATCTGCTTGCCGAAGGTATCGACTGCATGATTCGTATTGGCGAGTTACAAGACTCTTCTCTGGTTTCACGACGGCTTGGCGAGGTAAAAATGGTGACATGCGCATCCCCGGACTATTTGCAAAAACACGGCGTACCGCAGACGCCAGAGGATTTATCCCGACATCAGGCACTTAACTTTTTCAGTGAACGTCATCGTGAAGCGCTGGAATGGTCCTTCGTCCGTGAGGGTGAAACCGTGTCGTTCATCCCCACAGGTCACATCAGCGTTGATAACTCCGACATCCTTTTGACAGGCTGTTTATCCGGACTCGGTATCATCCGCGGTGTACACGCGGTACTGGCTCCCTGGATCCAGTCGGGCAAGCTCGTTGAGGTGCTGGGTGACTATGCGGGGGAAGCAAAACCCGTTTCCGTGCTCTACCCGGACAGGCGTCATCTTGCCCCACGCGTGCGGGTGTTTATTGACTGGCTGTGTGCGCTTTTTACTGAGCAAAAACCGCGCCTGCAGGGATTATTACAATCTGAGTAATAGTTAAGTTCCGCAACGGCTGTTTTTCACCCTCATCTGAGCCGTTAAATTGTGCAGACCCAATACAGAACAATTTACAGAGGTTTGCTATGTCAAAGGTCGTGGTTTTTAATCAACGAGGTGACGCTGAGGTTCTGACACTCCAGGATATGCCGGTTCCGGCTCCTCGTGCGGATGAAGTTCAGATACGCGTACGCGCAATCGGCATTAACCGGGCGGAAATTATGTATCGTACCGGCCAGTATATTTACCAACCCAAATTCCCGGCGCGTCTGGGCTATGAGGCTTCCGGCGTTGTTGAATCCGTGGGAGACAACGTGCGTGAGTTTGCGCCCGGCGATAGCGTCAGCGTCATCCCGGCGTTCAGCTTCCATGAGTATGGTATGTACGGTGAAGTCGTCAATGCTCCAGCCCACGCTGTCGTAAAACATCCCGAGAATCTTAGCTTCGAGGAAGCCGCGGCGAGCTGGATGATGTATACCACCGCATTCGGCGCGCTGGTGGAATACGGTGATATTAAACCCGGCGATAACGTGTTGATCAATGCCGCTTCCAGCAGCGTCGGGCTGGCAGCGATACAGATAACCAATATGCTCGGGGCAAAACCGATTGCGATGACGCGTACCAGTGAGAAACGTGCCCAGCTTTTGCAACTTGGCGCGGCAGAGGTTATCGCCAGCCAGGAGCAGGATCTGGTGGCGGAGATTAACCGGATCACTGACGGCAAAGGCACCCGCGTGGTCTTCGACCCGGTCGGTGGCCCTGGCGTGGCAAAAATTGCCCAGGTGATGCCTGCCGGCGGACTCTTTTTCCAGTATGGCTCTCTTGATGCGCGTGATTTATCGATTCCGGTAATTGAGATCCTCGGTCGCCATCTGACCTTTCGTGGTTATGAGATTTTCGAAATCACTACGGATCCGGAAAAACTGTCACGTGCGAAACGGTTTATCGTTGAAGGACTGCAATCCGGTCAGCTCAAGCCACTGATTGATAAAACCTTCGCTTTTGATGACATTGTCAACGCGCATCAGTACATGGAAGCTAACGGTCAGGTGGGCAAAATCGTCGTCACCCTGTAACCCCTGTGCGGCACAGCCTTGTGCCGCAAATTACCCTCACAACACTTTCGACAAAAACTGCTGTTTACAAAACCATCCTTTCCCTGAGTCACAGGACCATTCCAGACAATCCAGTGGGTTGGATATTGATTACGATATGCAAACGATCTTAATATCTACCTTCTGAGTCTTTGATCGTTACAGTATAGGTTTTATCGAACTCTCCTGATTTTGAAAGCATTCCGCCACCTAAGCCCCCATGTACTCGCACTTTAGCTATGCCTGCTTTTGTTGGTGTCCCTCTAATCTGGATACAATTATTGAATTCATTATCATCACAATACTGTAGGTGAAGCCCTAAATTATCTGGATGAATATCTCCAGCAATGACTTGTTTACCATAAAGATCATAAGAAAGAACTACTCCACCAAATATATTTATTTGGTTATAATAGGGAATGCCAACAGTTGCATCATTAAGTACCTCCCCTTCTGGAGTGAATGCTGCCTGCAACGAACAAGCAGACAGTAAAAATAATGGCAGAACCAAAAAAAATCTTCCCATTTCATTTCAATGGTTTGAAAACCACTCCTCCAAAAAACCTGTTGATAAAAAATTGCAAATCTTTTTTTGGTTTTATCCAGTTTTTTTCCTTTCCCCAAGAAAACAATTCCAAACTAATATATCCATTAGGATCTTGCTTGACTGAACCATTCCAAACAACCCAGTGTGTAGGTAATGTTGTTTTATTTGTACTATTTACAAGAAGTCCATCATTTATCAATGTTACGACTTTATAATCTTGCTCAATATATTTATTTAAATCTCTGATTCCCTGAACACCCGCCAGAGTAATACCAACATTACTAAAGACTATTTTATAGCCGACTTTTTCAAACCATTCTGCCAAAATTTGCCAAGTTGTGATACCAGCAACTGGAGAATCAAGAGCATCAAAGCTCAGCATTGTATTCTCTGAATCCCTGAGTCCAGCAAGCGTCATCCAGTCTGTACCGGCTATCTTCGGTCTGCCGTCATCATAGTAAAATGCACCTGTAGGATGCCGACAGCCTTTACCTGGCGAAATTATTAAATTACCTATTTTAGTTTTTCCGTATCGCCAAAGTTCACGGGCAGCTTGCGCATACACATCAGGGCGATCCTTTTGCAGGCAGTAAAAAAATGCAGCAGGTCCACATACACTTGCAGCTATTTGATTAGGGAAATCAAATCCGTTAAATCTTTCTTCTATTTGACGTTCTACTAATTTTTTATCAAAAGGATCTCTGGAATTACCAATGGGGTATTCTTTTGCTATAAACGGTCTCTCCTCGCGGGTTATGGTAATTATTTTCGTTTCACCGCCCTGACTTTCTGGTTTAGGTGTACCTGTAGATTCAAAATAACAGAGATTTTCTCGTTTAGCCTCAGACCATGCTTTACCTGTACTAAATTCTGCAAGCGTATACATCTTTGTGAAAGGTTTTGGAGTAACACTGTGGGTATGCAGCATCGTCTTACGATAAAGCATCATTTCCATAATGTAGATAGTTGATAGAGGCTCGTTTATATCTTCAGACATATGTATCTGAGTTTGGTGATTATCCTTAAATTTCTGCCGCCTCACATCTATCAAATAATATTTATTTCTGCCGGCATCCATACGATAAATACATAGATCATATAATAAAGAGTCTGCAGGAATATTAGAGCGAACTCTGGTGCTAATTGGATAAACAGCCATAATTAATCCATTAATATGTGCAGGTTAATATTTTCAGCGGATTCAGCATAATGCCACTCTGTCATCCCATGGCTATCTGTATTCCCCGTTTCTGTATGGCCGTCCGGGAGTATGAGAACATACCGGCAATCCACCATCAGTCTGCCGTCATCATCTGCACACTGAAAACGAATACAATTTCTGCTGCTGACATCCTGTGAGTTCTGCATCATTATCGATAATTGACTGCTGTCGCGGGTGGTTAAAGTGCCTGCTCCACTGTTGGTGTATTGCGTGGCTGTACCAAAAACATAGTGATTAGGGCAGCCACACAACACCCTGTCACCAGTAGCTACATATGCTTTACCATTTTCCATCCAGTCCACTGCAGAAGCGAAAATTGGAAAATGTCCATTACATTTTCGACAAATTGCCCTGTCACCGGTTTGGGCAATAGCTCTATCACCTTCATACCAGGATGCAGAAGCAGTAATAATTTCTCCATAACTTGTTTTGTCGCCGAGACAGGCCAGTGCTCTTACCATTTTCAATTCCTTAGTTAAAAAGTAGTAATACTCAATGGCATGATACATAACACATGACTTACGCAAAGTTTCGCTATGCTTCCTTACAGCTTCACTAAGGCGTATCTACCCCAGCCCCAATTCATTACTCATCTGATAATAAAGTAATTTTTCGATAATTAGTCGCTAAAGAGTGTTACTCAAAAAGAAGACTAATTTAGGATTAACGGACATTCATATTTCCTTGTGAATTTCACTTTAGGATCGCGGTATTACAGCACTTTCGACAAAAACTGCTGCGTGCGCGTATGACGCGGATGATTCAGCACCTGCTCGCTGCTGCCCTGCTCGACGATTTTGCCATCAACCATAAACACCACCTGATCCGCGACTTCCCGGGCAAAACCAATCTCGTGCGTCACCACCACCAGCGTCGTGCCGGACTTTGCCAGCGCTTTGATGACATCCAGGACTTCGCCCACCAGTTCAGGATCGAGTGCGGAAGTCGGTTCATCAAACAGCATCACGCGCGGATTCAACGCCAGCGCACGAGCGATGGCAATACGCTGCTGCTGTCCGCCGGACAGGTGACGCGACCAGGCATCGGCTTTATTTCGCAGCCCAACCGCATCAAGCAGCGTTAATGCCCGTTCGGTAGCGGCTTTACGCGATGCCAGCCCGTGGGCTATTGGCGCTTCAATCAGATTTTCCAGCACCGTCAAATGCGGGAACAAATTAAAGTTCTGAAACACATAGCCCACGTTGACGCGCTGGCGCAGGATTTCAGCTTCTTTCAGCTCATACAGCTTGTCTCCCTGCCGACGATAGCCGATATAGTCGCCATCGATTTGAATAAAGCCTTCGTCAACGCGCTCAAGATGGTTAATGGTACGCAATAACGTAGATTTCCCCGACCCCGATGGCCCGAGAATCACCGTTACCGTACCGGGAGGGATCTCCAGCGACACGTCATCGAGCGCTTTATGGCGACCGAAGTACTTGCTGACGCCGGTAATGGAAATATGGCCTTCAGGCGAGTGGGACATGGACGGTCTCCTGCGACGAAATTTGACGGTCGCGTTTAACTGCGCGACTTACCCGGGCGGTGTTAATAGCGGATCGTCGTTCACTGCGTGCCAGCGCGCGTTCAACCAGGTGCTGAATTAATGACAAAACGCTGGTGATCACCAGATACCACACGGCTCCGACCATCAGCAGTGGGATCACCTCCTGGGTGCGGTTGTAGATCATCTGGATGGTGTAAAACAGTTCCGGCATCGCCAGCACGTAAACCATCGCCGTACCTTTCGCCAGACTGATAATTTCATTGAACCCGGCAGGCAAAATGGTACGCAGCGCCTGCGGCAGGATTATGCGCAGCGTACGCCGCCAGGCCGGTAAACCCAGCGCGGCTGCGGCTTCGTACTGACCATGATCAACCCCAAGAAACCCGCCGCGAATAATTTCTGCGGTATAAGCACTTTGCACCAGCGTCAGACCTACCACCGCAGTGGAAAACTGACCCAGTACATTGATGGTCGCGAAACTGCCCCACTGAACGTTGGTAAACGGAATGCCAATCGCCAGCGTGTCGTACAGATACGAGAAGTTATACAAAATGATCAGCACCACGATCAGCGGCAACGAGCGAAACAGCCAGATGTATCCCCATGCCAGGCTATTCAACAACCAGGATGAGGAGAGCCGGGCCAGTGCCAGCAGGCCACCGAACATGATACTCAGCAGCGTGCCGATGAGCGTCAGCAGCAGCGTTTGTCCAAGACCAGACAAAATCACCGGATCGAAGAACCAGCGGGCAAACACGCCCCACTCCCAGCGCGGATTAAACGCCACCGACTGGACAATCACCGCCAGTACAAACAGGGCAATAATCGCCCCTACGGTGCGCAGCGGATAACGTGCCGGGACGACTTTGATGGTTTCCGTCGTTTTCATCTTTTCTCCTCAGGCAATTCTCGCCTGACCGGCGACAGTCAACAGTTTGGTAAAGCGCAGCCGTCCGTCAAACGGTGGCTGGCTGTACTCTTCGGGATCCCGCGCAATATCAAATTGCGGATCGTAGCCCTGACTTAAGTACAGCTGAACCGCCTCCGGCTGACGAAAACCGGTGGTCAGGTAGATACGACTGTAGCCTGCCAGTAGCGCCCGTCGCTCCAGTTCCTGTACCATGCGTGCCGCCAGCCCCTGCTTACGCAGGGTGCTCTGGGTCCAGATACGTTTAATCTCAGCCGTGTCCTGGTCATAAGGTTTGTAGGCTCCGGTAGCAATAATCTTGCCGCCGCGCTCCAGCACCACAAAGATCCCCTGCGGCGCCAGATACCATTCGGTTAGCTCCACTTCAGCATCACGGGAAAAATAATCACCATAGCGGGCGGCATACTCACCAAACAGTCCGTTAAGGATTGGCTGCAGTTCTGCCGCTTCAGGCGAAACAACGCGGAATTTATCGCTCACGTAGCCCCCTTAGTCGCCTAAACCAGCCGGATTGATTTCAGATTGCGGAATGCGTTCCACGCCTTCGCCCCAGCGGTTCAGCACCTTGTCATAGTCGCCATTGCCGATCACACCGTTGAGCGCGGTTTGTACCGGCAGAACCAGACCGCTGTCTTTTTTCAGCGTCACGGCAATATGTGCCGCTTTTGGCCAACCGCCATCAACGCTGCCCACCAGTTGCGTTTTGCCGTTGAGCGCAGCTTTCCACGCGCCGATAACGTTAGGACCGAAATAGGCATCGGCACGACCTGACTGTAGCGCCAGCGTCTGAGCAGCATCATCTTTGGTATACACCGGCGTAAATGCGGGCAATCCTTTCTTCAGGTTCTCTTCGTTCCACGCCAGCAGGATAGCTTCCTGGTTCGTCCCCGAACCGACGATGATACGCAGACCGGCAATATCTTCCGCCTGCTCTATTTTCTTCAGCTTGCTGCCGGTTTTGACGTAAAAACCAAGGGAATCTTTCCGATACGTCGCAAAATCGAATTTTTCTTTGCGCGCTTTGGTGACGGTAATATTGCTGATCGCGGCATCATATTTGCCGGAAGCCACACCCAGCGGCCAGTCCTCCCATGAGGTGGGCACCACGTTCAACTCCAGCCCCAGGCTGTCGGCCACCAGACGTGCGATGTCCGCTTCGCTGCCGATGAGCGTTTTATTATCATCGGCAAACACGGTCAGCGGCGGCTGGCTCAGCCCGGCGATAGCGACCGTGAATTTACCCGGTACAGCAAGGTGCAGGTTGGTGGGCAACTGTGCAATCGCCTGCGGATTTTTTGCTGTGTTGATCGGCGTTTTATTGGCCTCCAGGCTCACGCCGGTACCGTTGATGGTGACGTCATTTGCCCAGACTGTCGCGCTGAAAGCCAGTGACAGCGCAAGAAGTAGTGATTTTTTCTGCATAGCGTTTTTCTCTTATTGTGTGAATTGATTTGCAGGTGTCGCTAATCCCAGGCTTGCGCGCAGAGTCGTACCGGGATAGTCGTGGCGAAATAAACCGCGCGCCTGAAGCACGGGAATAACCTGTTCGACAAACCGTGGGAAGGTATCTGGCGTGCCCCCCTGAATGATGAAACCATCGGCGGCTTGCTCCTCGAACCACTGCTGCAGACCATCAGCAACCTGCGCCGGTGTTCCGCTAAAACGTGGACGTGGACTGGCAGCTTCCTGCGCCACCTGACGCAGGGTTAATCCCCGTTCCCGCGCATTGCGCTTGATCTCGTCAGTGGTACTGCGAAAACTGTTTTCCCCGAGGGTGCCAAGATCCGGGAACGGTGCGTCCAGCGGGTACTGGCTAAAATCATGATGTTCAAAATAGCGTCCCAGGTAATTCAGCGCGTCGGTGATGGAGACCAGCACGGCGGTGGTTTGATATTGCTGTTCAACGTCCTGTTCGCTGTCGCCCACAATAACGCTGACACCCTGGAATATATGCAGTTGATCGGCATGTCGCCCGCTAGTTTCGAGCTGGCTTTTTACATCCTGATAAAACGCTTTGGCCTCAGCCAGCGACGCCTGATGAGTAAAAATAGCGTCAGCATGCTGCGCAGCTAATTTTTTACCATCTTCAGATGCCCCAGCCTGAAATATAATTGGTCGTCCCTGCGGCGTACGGCCAATATTTAAGGGGCCGGCCACCTGAAAATAATCACCATGATGATTGAGTGTGTGCAGCTTTTGGGGGTTAAAGAATTCACCGCTCGCTTTATTACGGGTAAACGCATCGTCTTCCCAGGAATCCCACAGGCCTTTCACCACCTGTAAATATTCATCGGCAATGCGATAACGCTGGGCATGTTCCGGGTGCTGCGCCCGCGAATAGTTTTTTGCCGAGCCTTCCAATGGCGTTGTCACCACATTCCACCCGGCGCGCCCCTGGCTGAGATGGTCCAGGCTGGCGAACTGCCGTGCGGTCGTAAATGGCTCGCTGTATGACGTCGATACCGTGCCCACCAGTCCCAGATTTTTGGTTATGCTCGCCAAAGCGGATAATACCGTGAGCGGTTCAAAACGATTTAAAAAATGCGGAATTGATTTTTCATTAATATACAGTCCGTCGGCGACAAAAATAAAATCCAGCTTTCCTTTTTCCGCAATAAGCGCCGTCTCTTTGACAAAATCAAAATTAATGCTGGCATCGGCCTGAGCCTTCGGATGACGCCATGCGGACATATTTCCCGATGCGCCATGCAGAATCGTGCCGAGCCGTAGTTGTCGATTTCCAGCCATAATAATCCCTACCCAACAGGTAAATTAAAGGTGTGCGAATGCCGTTTTTGCTAAATGTACAAAATAGTGTGCGGCAGGTTCAATTAAACGTTCGTCTGGATTAAATCCCGGATGATGTAATCCATATTCACTGGCGCTGCCAATACTGACAAATGCGCCGGGCGTATTTTGCAGATAGACGGCAAAGTCTTCTCCGCCCATATGCAGGTCGGCATAGTGCGTGGTGTAACCGGAGTTTTTTGCCACTTCGGTAGCAATCTCTGCCCAGCGTGAGTCGTTCACCAGTGCGGTCGGTCCCGCATGCCAGATTACGTCGATTTGAGCGCCAAAGGCGTGGGCAAATCCGGCTGCGATATCGTTGACCCGATTTTTAACCTGCTGCTGCACCTGCGTACGGTGCGTCCGGAGCGTTCCTTCCAGCTCAACGGACTCAGGCAGCACGTTCCATGTATTTCCGCCCTGAATGCGGGTGACGCTGAGCACGACTGAATCCAGCGTGTTAACGTCGCGACTGGCAACGCTTTGCAGCACCGTTACCAGCTGACTGGCGAGCAGGATGGCATCTTTGCCTTCATGCGGACGCGCCGCATGTGCGCCCTTGCCATTAATGCGCAGCACGAAGCGATCGACATTGGCATAAAATGCGCCGCCGCGTGTGGCAAAATCACCTACCTCCAACCCGGGCTCGTTGTGCATGCCAAAGATCGCGGCCACATTTTGCAGGGCTCCGGCGCGGATCAGCGTTTTTGCGCCGCCGAAACTCTCTTCAGCTGGCTGAAACAAAATACGCACGCGTCCCGGTAGTGTGTTTTCTTCCTGCTTAAGTAACAGTGCGGCGCCGAGCATCACGCTAGTGTGAACATCGTGCCCGCAGGCGTGCATCACTCCCGGCGTGAGGGAGCGAAACGGCACATCGGCGCTTTCTTCTATCGGTAACGCATCGATATCCGCTCGTAGCGCGATGACATCTTCTCCCTGACCGATTTCGGCAACCACTCCGGTTTTCAGATTGAACGGCAATAGAGTGACATCTGCAGCATGCAACCAGTCACGAATACGCGCTGTTGTCGCCACTTCCTGGAGAGACAGCTCCGGGTGCTGATGTAGCTCGCGACGCCAGTCGATAAGCTGTGAGGCTAATGACATCAGACAACCTCCATCGTGCTATGGGCTTGCGCTAACAGGCGTAACGATGTCAGGCGCGCCTGACCTTCGGCCACCGGCGTATCGATAATGAATTCATCAATACCGTATTGCACCTGCAGTGATCGCAGTGTTGCCACCACCTCCTGGGCACTACCCTGCAGTAACGCCTGCTCACGCCGGGCAATTGTTCGTGGTGCGCTGCCCGCCTGCGCAGCGAAAGCCAGCGCCTGCTCTTCGCTGGCGACGGTGACGCGTTGTCCATCCTCCAACTCGACGCCCCAGATTTGTACATCTTCCGCCAGTTGCGCAGCCATATCACTGCTGTCAGCCACAATAACCTGCACGGCGACAATCGTTGGACGTGAACTGTTGGCCTGCCAGAAGCTCAGGACCTCATGCAGTAACGCTTTATCGCCGTTCAGGTGCGCCGCGAAAATAAAGTTCCAGTCAGACTCTGCCGCCAGGCGTGCACTTTCTACGCTCGCGCCCAGCACAAATCTTTGTGGCGGTGCAGGCGGGAGCGGTGTCGGGAATACCGTCTGCCCGCTTTCTGTCCCGGTCAGCGCCAGCCAGGCGTTCAGCTGAGCAAGCTGATCAGCGAAACTGCCTTTTTCTTCCTGATGAAGACCCAACTGCAATGCCTGCGTTGACAGCGGTAAGCCGCCTGGCGCTTTGCCAACCCCAAGATCGACACGTCCCGGCGCCAGTGAGGCCAGAAGATTAAAGTTTTCCGCTACTTTGTAGGGGCTATAGTGTTGCAGCATGACGCCACCAGAACCCACGCGAATGCGCTGGGTTTGTCCCAGTATCCAGGCGATCACCAGTTCCGGTGATGGGCTGGCAAGTTGCGGCGTATTGTGATGCTCAGCTATCCAAAAACGATGATATCCCCACTCTTCTGCGCGTTGTGCCAGGCGCAGCGTGCGGGCCAGTGCGGTTGCGGCAGTTTCACCTTCCCCGATGGGGCTTTTATCCAGAATACTCAGGCGGTATGACATGTTGCAGGCCTATATTTGTTAACATGTCAGTATTATTAAATTATCAAATAACCATATAGAAACATTTAATTCACATTTGCTCAGCTAAAAAACAGATAACCAACCCCGCAGCAGTCAGGGATAACCTTCATACCAACAGGAATCAAACTTCCGGTTTTGAACGCGGCACAATGCAGAAAAAATGACTTGTATTTGCATACTACAAAATATAATAGGTTTTTTATTGATACTGGAAAGACGGCAACATCCTTTTCGTTTGATTTATTTTTACGCACGCGTTCAGCAATTAATTTAATTTAAGTCAGACTAAATACCTGCCTGTGTTATGCGCTTGTATTAATTGTTTCATTTTTATGAAAGAGACATGGATTCCACGCATTAATTTTTTTATTTTAAATACTTTCACAGAACTGATGATTAGTAGAGAATGCAGCGTTTCTTATTAAAATGGTTTAAAACAGCTTTTTAATATCCCCTGGTATTATTACGGGGATCTTTGTATGAATTATACATACCATCATGGGGCCTTTATGAAAAGTAACATGCCCGTTACACAAATTGAGCACACACTTAACGGTAAAGCGACGCTGCTATCGACGACAGATAAAGAGAGTCATATTACCTATGCAAACTCCGCGTTTATCGATGCCAGTGGTTTTAACGAAAGTCAATTAATGGGTGAACCGCATAATATTATTCGCCATCCGGATATGCCTCCAGCTGCGTTTGCTGACATGTGGTACACGTTGCAGCAGGGTGACAGTTGGACAGGAATGGTGAAAAACCGGCGTCAAAACGGTGACCACTACTGGGTACGCGCCAACGTCACGCCCGTTTGGCACAATGAAAAGTTAACGGGTTACATCTCAGTGCGTACTGTTCCTTCGCGAGACGAAATATCTCAGAGTGAGCAGTTGTATGAAAAAATAAATAATCAACAACTTAGCGGGTTCCGTCTTTTTAAGGGTATTATCATTCGCCGTGGCATATTGGCATGGACGTCAATGTTTAAATGGTTGAGTATTAGTCAACGCGTCAATTATGCTTTGGGAGTAGTTACCCTGATCTCTTTGTTATTAATCTTCGCCCCCGTAAATCACTTTATTCAATCCGGCGGTTTACTGGCGTTATTTCTGTTATTTGCCATTTACCTTAAGTACCAAATTTGTCAGCCAGTTAATACACTATTGACTCAAATGAAGAAAGTCGTATCCGGGCGAAAACCCGATAACTGCCATTTAAATCGCGTAGATGAAATCGGCATGTTAATGCGACTGGTTAATCAGTCCGGACTTAATCTAAATTCACTGGTTGATGACGTCAGTACGCAAATATCCGGGATTCAGGCCATCAGCCAACGCGTTTCTAAAGAAGGTATCGCGCTGCATACACGTTCTGAAGAAACATCCGCGGATCTTCAGCAAACCGCTGCCGCCATCGAAGAAATTGGTAGTGCAGTGCAGCAAACTGCAGAGACGGCGGCGCATACCATGACGATGGCCGATAAAACCAGCACCAATGCCGCTGAAGGCGGCGATATTATGAAACAAACTATCGCCATGATGCAGGCGATCTCTCGTGATAATGGTCAGATTGTCGACATTATTGGCGTAATTGATAGCATCGCCTTCCAGACAAATATTCTGGCGCTCAACGCGGCTGTTGAGGCGGCGCGTGCCGGAGAGTCAGGGCGTGGTTTTGCCGTCGTGGCCGCGGAGGTGCGCAATCTTGCGCAACACTCTGCATCAGCGGCAAAAGAGATCAAACAGCTTATTGAGAAGAACGTCGCTAACGTCAATACCGGTGTAAAAATGGTTGAACAGACAGAAACGCATCTCACCGGGATGATCAGCGATGTATTACAGATGTCTATGATGATTAAAGACATTAGTCTGGCAACGCGGGAGCAAACCCAGGCGCTGGATCTGATTAATGATTCCATTTCGCGTGTTGGTACTATGACGCACAATAATGCCGAGATGGTGGAGCGTGTCACTGACGCGACTGCCGATTTAACGCAGCGCTCATCGCGATTGCAGCAAGCCGTGCAGGTCTTTGGCGTGTCGGCATAAGGCAAATAGCGCTCATTCTGCTGACGATCAGGATGAGCGCATTCCTTCGCATTTCCCCACCGCCTCTATTTTTACTGAATCGAGTCCACATCCCGTCAATTCAGGTCACAGCCCCCCCCCACTTCCCCGTGTCCAGGCTTTGCGTCACTTCTCAATTGAATGTAGGATGCTCGGCCGACAGTTTTCCCACGGTAACACAATGAAGGGTAACGCTGTTTTCGCTGCAGCTGCTGCGGCAAAAAGGATTTTGTAAATTAGTCAGGTTAACAGGAAACGTAATGAACACACACAACACGCAAGCCGCGGAACAACATGCGGCGAAACGACGCTGGTTGAATGCTCACGAAGAGGGGTATCACAAAGCGATGGGTAACCGGCAGGTACAAATGATCGCCATTGGCGGTGCTATTGGTACCGGGTTATTTTTAGGGGCTGGTGCACGTTTACAAATGGCCGGACCGGCTTTAGCACTGGTCTATCTGGTCTGCGGTATTTTTTCATTCTTCATTCTGCGGGCCCTCGGTGAACTGGTTTTACACCGCCCTTCCAGCGGCAGCTTTGTCTCTTATGCCCGCGAATTTTTAGGTGAGAAAGCGGCCTATGTGGCTGGCTGGATGTACTTCATCAACTGGGCGATGACCGGAATCGTGGATATCACAGCCGTGGCCTTGTATATGCACTACTGGGGCGCATTTGGTGATGTACCGCAATGGGTGTTTGCCCTCGGCGCGCTGGCGATTGTCGGCACCATGAACATGATCGGCGTAAAGTGGTTTGCGGAGATGGAGTTCTGGTTTGCACTGGTCAAAGTGCTGGCTATCGTTATCTTCCTGGTCGTCGGGACTGTCTTTTTAGGCTCGGGAAAACCGCTCGATGGTAACGCCACGGGCTTTCATCTGATCACCGACAACGGTGGTTTTTTCCCACATGGCCTGCTGCCAGCGCTGGTACTGGTACAGGGCGTCGTCTTTGCATTTGCCTCCATTGAACTGGTAGGCACTGCGGCGGGTGAGTGCAAAGATCCGCAAACGATGGTGCCAAAAGCGATTAACAGCGTTATCTGGCGAATTGGCCTGTTCTACGTGGGTTCAGTGGTGTTACTGGTCATGTTGTTACCGTGGAATGCCTATCAGGCAGGTCAAAGCCCGTTTGTTACCTTCTTTTCCAAACTCGGCGTTCCCTATATTGGCAGTATTATGAATATCGTGGTGCTTACCGCTGCGCTTTCCAGCCTCAACTCGGGTTTGTACTGCACTGGCCGTATTTTGCGCTCAATGTCGATGGGCGGTTCTGCGCCAAAATTTATGGCCAAAATGAGCCGTCAACACGTACCTTATGCCGGGATACTTGCCACGCTTGTCGTGTACGTCGTCGGGGTTTTCCTCAACTATCTGGTGCCTTCGCAGGTGTTCGAGATCGTGCTTAACTTTGCCTCGCTGGGCATCATTGCATCGTGGGCCTTCATTATGGTGTGCCAGATGCGTCTGCGTCGGGCCATTAAAGATGGCAAAGCGGCAGACGTTCACTTCAAACTGCCCGGTGCGCCGTTTACGTCCTGGTTAACACTGTTGTTTTTACTGGCTGTGCTGGTGCTGATGGCGTTTGACTATCCGAATGGGACCTACACTATCGCCTCATTACCGCTGATTGCCATTCTGCTGGTCGCTGGCTGGTTTGGTGTACGTAAACGCGTCGCGGAAATCCACCGTACCGCGCCGTAACGCTTTAAGGTAGGTCAGATTTCTGGCCTACCCGTTTGAGCGACTTAGTTTGCTTCAATTAGCTGAGCAACATCATTGCTGTTAATTTCCCGCGCATTCCCGTCCTGATCGGTATAGCTGGTCATTCCCGTATCTTTATCCAGTTTTGGTTTACCCTGGGTGGTAATCGTTTGTCCGCTTTTCGTCGTCATGACGTAATCGGTGCTACAGCCAGCCAGCGTAAACAGCATTACGCCCGCACAAAGACAGATTAATGGCTTTTTCATGGTATTCCCGTGTTATTCAGTTAGCCGTTGAGGGCGTAGTGTAAGTCCCTGAAGTTTGTCAGGCTACCGATGGGATGTAACGAGGCGTATCGTGGAGTATAGAGAAATGACAGGAGGGGTTGCCCCCTCCGAATAATTACAGGGCGATACGAATAACATCGTCCGGTTGAGTCGCTTCCTGCTCGCGTGTGGATTTCTGTTTCACACTTACGTACAGGGTTTTGCCATCGGCAGAGAGCGCCAGGCTGTTTGGGAACGTCGGGGTATCGAAGGTTTTAACCACTTTATAGCTTTTCGCGTCGATCACGCTGACTTTACCGGCCTGACGGTGGGTTACATAGGCTTCATTGCGTGTCGGGTTGAACAGTACGGCCAGAGATTCCGGTGCGGCAACTTTTGCCAGCACGTTGCCGTTACGGGTGTCGACTACCAGCACTTCTGCCGCTTTAGAGTCAGTGACAAATGCGCGGTTACCCGCCGTGTCCAGGCTCAGGTTAATGAAGAAGTGCTCTTTGCCATCGTCCAGCAGCTTTTTGCGGCTGAGGACTTTGTTAGTGGCGGTATCGATGGTAATGAATTCACCATCGGCATTGGCGGTATACAGGCGTTTAGCCTTGCTGTCGACGGCCAGCGCGGTGCTCATTTTACCGGTATTTTGAATCGTGTCCTGAAGTTTGACCGTCTCACCGTCCACAACCCAAATCACGCTCTCCTTACCAATTCCGCTGATGTATACCTTGTTGGTGGCGTCATCAGCGACCAGTTCACGAGGCTGCAGCGGACGGACGTCTTCAGAACGTTTACGCGCATCCAGTACCAGGCGCCCTTTCACCTCACCGCTTTTCGCATCAATCGCCGTCACCGCGCTATTCACGGTATTACCAAACCACAACGTTTGCGTCACGTTATTGATGGTCGCGCCAAACGGTTTGAGATCGTTATGAATAACCTGAGTCACTTCAAGCGTAACCGGATCAAGACGGTAAACTATCCCACCTTTATCCAGCTTACGACTCTGCGAGGTGGCCAGCCACAGTGCGTTTTCCTGCTGGCTGTACGCCATTTCGTAGGCGCCTTTACCTACGCCTTTGCGCAGCAGTTCTTCCGCAGCCTGCGTGCTAAATGATGATGCAACCAGCAGTGAACCTAACAGTAAAGAACCACGCAGACGCGGTGAAAACAGATGACGTAAAGACATGACGACTCCCTTAGATAAATTCATTTGTTACTGCTTCACATAGCTTCAATGAGCAAAATCATAGTTTTGCCTTTTAAGAATGAGAATAGTAATCATTATTTATCGCAAAGTGGAGTGTTTATTCACTTTCGGTGAAAACCTTCTTATTTTCTCCATGAATACTCGCTTGCGGCGAAATCAATATTCAAACAGATTGGCTCGACAACGCTTGCCGTATGGCGGCGTTGATGCCAAATCTGGCCTACATTTGACACACTATATAGCACTATGTAGGCCAGATAAGCGAAGCGCCATCAGGCAGTTACCCTCTTTAACCTCGCCGCATCACTCTTCAGCAAGGCGAATTACGACCTTGCCAAAGTTTTTCCCGGTCAGCAGACCGATAAAGGTCTCCGGTGCATTTTCCAGCCCCTCTGTGACCTGCTCGCGATAGTGGATCTTGCCTTCCTGAACCCAGCGCCCCATTTCTCGCTGAAATTCATGAATACGGTGACCATAATCCTGACCAATGATAAAGCCCTGCAAGCGGATGCGTTTTTTCAGTAACGTGGCCATAAGCAGCGGTAAACGGTCTGGCCCCGTCGGTAGTGATGTGGCGTTATAACCGCTCACCAGACCACACAGCGGAATACGCGCGGAGGTGTTGAGTAACGGCAAAACGGCATCAAAAACTTTACCGCCGACGTTTTCATAATAGATATCGATACCTTGCGGACAGGCTTGTGCCAGTTGGAGTGCGAAATCAGGGGCATGGTGATCAAGGCAGATATCAAAACCCAACACGTCGGTAGCATGGCGACATTTCTCTGCTCCACCAGCCACACCAACGACCCGACAGCCCTTCAGCTTGCCGATCTGGCCCACTGTTGCGCCAACAGGTCCGGTTGCCGCAGCAACAACCAGTGTCTCACCGGCTTTGGGCTGACCAATATCCAGCAGCCCCATATACGCCGTAAAGCCCGGCATACCCAGCAGACCAAGCGCCCAGGAAGGATGCTCAGGGTGATCGCCTAGCTTTACCAAATCAGAACCCTTTGAGATGGCGAAGTCCTGCCAGCCGCTATAGCTCAACACCCATTCACCGGGTTTAAAATCCGAATGATTCGATGCCACGACCCGACTGACCGTGCCGCCCACCATCACTGCGCCAATCTCAACCGGAGGCGAATAAGACGGTTCGTCGCTCATACGCCCACGCATATAGGGATCGAGTGAGAGGTAGACGTTACGCAGTAACACCTCTCCGTCACCGGGCGGCGTGATGGCCTCTTCTTCAAGACGAAAGTTACCGGGAACCGGTGCGCCATGCGGGCGTGACGCCAGAACCCAGCGACGATTGCGTTGCATTTGTTGACCCATTGATGTTCTCCTCAGCTTTTGGCATGAATCCATCAATAGTAGACGTGCTATCTCTGTGATGCTTTCACATTAATTGCCAGCGTGGTTTAACCGCACAACCAGATAAACGCAGGACTGCGCGGTTTCATTGATAAACCGACAGTCGTTTGGTGGACCCAGCTCCAGGCAATCCCCGGCTTTCATTTCATGGCGTGTATCACCTTCCACAAACACCAATTCTCCCTGCTGCAACCAGAGAAGCTGTCGGGCCTGCACGTAGGAAGCGGCGGGCATCGGGATATCACTGCCAGCCGGTAATTCGATTTGCACCAGATCGATAGGCAGATCGCTGCGCGGAGAAACATGGCGGCGTAAATAGTGGCTTTGCGGATCGTGCCAGACCGGCTGATCAGCGAAGCGCAGCAGCTTGCCCTCCTGCATTTCAGCTCGGGCAATCAGCATAGACATGCTGATACCAAAGGCGCCGGAGAGCCTACCCAGCAGCGTGGCCGTTGGACTGCTTTCACCGCGCTCTATTTTATGGATCATCGCCCGCGACACGCCCGCGCGCTCGGCAAGTTCCGTCAGTGACCAGCCGCGAGATTCCCGCTCAATGCGAATTCTTGCAGCGATCCGTTGATTTATGCTGTCTTCAATAGTATTCATATTGTAATACTATAGTGAACAAGCCCTGAGGTTCAACATGTCAATTCGATTTGCCAGTAAAGAAGACTGTGCCGCTATTGCCGAAATCTACAACCACGCGGTACTGCATACGGCGGCTATCTGGAACGATCAAACGGTCGATGCCGAAAACCGGATTTCCTGGTACGAAGCCCGTCAGTTGATGGGCTATCCGGTGCTGGTAAGTGAAGAGAATGGCGTGGTTACGGGATACGCCTCTTTTGGCGACTGGCGCAACTTTGACGGTTTCCGTCATACCGTCGAACATTCCGTGTACGTACACCCGGAACATCAGGGAAAAGGACTGGGGCGCAGGCTGCTCAGCAGACTCATTGAAGAAGCGCGCGCGTGTGGCAAGCATGTCATGGTGGCAGGAATTGAGTCGCAAAATCAGGCATCGCTCCACCTGCATAGCACGCTGGGCTTCAATATTACCGCGCAGATGCCCCAGGTCGGGACTAAATTTGGTCGTTGGCTGGATCTGACCTTTATGCAACTGCAGTTAGACGACCGCAGCGAACCGGATGCCGGCAGATGAACCAGACGCTGACTCTCTCCTTTCTGATTACCGCAGGTATTGGTCTGGTGGTGCAAAATACCTTGATGGTGCGCATTACCCAGACGTCCTCGACAATCCTTATTGCTATGTTGCTTAACTCACTGGTCGGGATCGTCCTGTTTGTCAGCATACTGTGGTTTAAACAAGGTGCGGCAGGGTTTGGCGAACTGGTTTCCAGCGTGCGCTGGTGGACATTGATCCCGGGTTTACTGGGGTCGTTCTTTGTTTTTGCCAGTATCAGCGGATACCAAAACGTAGGCGCTGCCACCACCATCGCGGTGCTGGTCGCCAGCCAGCTTATTGGCGGTCTGGTGCTGGATATTCTGCGTAGCCAGGGTGTACCGCTTCGCGCGCTGGTGGGTCCGGTATGCGGTGCGATATTGCTGGTTGTGGGTGCCTGGCTGGTGGCAAGACGTTCGTTTTAATTGCCTGATGGCGCTTTGCTTATCAGGCCTACAGAACGCCGGATAAGGTGTGAACACCGCCATCCGGCAAGGAAATATCAAAGAATAGAGCCGCCTTTGGTCAACTGCTCACGACGCGCTTCCATATCTTCTTTATGCTGGCGCCCATGATGTGCAATTGCCGTACGCAAACGTTGTTGCTGGGTGTAACGATCTTCCCGGCTCAGCGCAACATCATCGCTCAGTTCAATCAGCAATTCATTCATATGCGTAATGACGCTGTCTTCAATGGCGGCATCAACACGTGCGCTGACCTCATCCAGATGCGACATACTCCCTCCTTGACTCATTAATTTAATTTCGCTTTTGAAAAATCACTGCCCATCAGGCTAACACTGTATCCGCTGACGTTGCTGCGTGTGGCATAGAAGGTTTTACCATTCGCCAGCGCAATCCACGGAGCCTGCTGATAGAAAATTTCTTGCGACTGCTGGTAAAGTGCGGCGCGCTCTTGCGGTTTGCTTACCAGTTTCGCCTTTTGAACCAGCGAATTATACTCTTTATCACACCAGCGCGCGGCGTTTGATCCGGTTTTAATGCTGTCACAACCCAGCAGAACATCGGCAAAGTTATCCGGGTCACCGTTATCTGACATCCAGCCAAACAACGCAGTATCGTGCTCGCCTTTACGCATCCCGGAGAGATATTCTCCCCATTCCCAGGAGACGATTTTCGCCTTCACACCAACTTTTGCCCAGTCACTTTGGATCATCTCGGCAATACGACGAGAGTTCGGGTTATATGGGCGCTGCACCGGCATAGACCACAGCGTCGCTTCAAAACCGTTTTCCAGCCCCGCTTTCTTCAGCAGTTCTTTCGCTTTCTGCGGGTCGTAAGCGTAATCTTTCAGATCTTTATTGAAGCCCATCATATTCGGCGGGATTGGCGATTTCGCCACCGTTCCGGAACCTAAAAAGACCGCGTTAATAATGGCTTTTTTATCTGTCGCATAGTTCAGCGCCTGGCGCACAAGTACGTTATCAAACGGCTTTTTCTCCGTATTAAACGCCAGATAACCGACGTTCAGCGCTTCGACCGAATGCAGCGTCAGATCCTTGTTCTTTTTGATTTCTTCAAACTGCACCGGTGCTGGCGCGGGAATAATCTGGCATTCGTTGGTTTGCAGTTTCGCCAGTCGCGTCTGTACGTTTGGTGTGATGGAGAAAATCAGATGTTTCGTTGGTACCGCACCATCCCAGTAGTTCGGGTTGGCCAGATAGCGGATTTGTGAATCCTGCTTGTACTGTTGCAAGACATAAGGCCCGGTACCAATCGGCCAGTTATCGACGTTTTCCGGCGTGCCTTTTTTCAGCATCTCGTCGGCATATTCTGCCGAAAGAATAGAGGCAAAATCCATTCCCCAGTCAGCAAGAAATGCAGCGTTGGGTTCGTTCAGAACAAACTGAACGTGATAATCATCAACCTTCTTAACCTCTTTGATCAGTTTGTCCAGGCCAACATCGTTGAAATATTCATAGCTACCCTGTGAAACCTTATGGTACGGATGATCGGCATCTTTCTGGCGTAATACTGAGAAAACGACGTCATCAGCATTGAAATCACGTGTAGGTTTAAAGAACTTATTACTATTGAACTTCACGCCCTGACGCAGGGTAAACGTGTAGGTCTTGCCGTCGGGGGAAATTGTCCACTCCGTTGCCAGAGACGGGACAGGGGTATTTTTGACCGGATCGAAGTTGATCAATCGGTTGTACAACACCTGTGAACTGGCGACAAACGACGGACCTGAACTGGCTATTTGGGGGTTAAATGATTCCGGGGATGCTTCAGAACAGTAAACGATGGTATCAGTACTGGCGGCATATGCAGCGCCTGTTGGTAAGACAGCGCTGAGTGCCAGCGCGAGCAGCGTTTTCCTTGCAATCATGGTTATAAACCTTCTTCTTTTGTTATTTACTCGTCTATCAGAGCATAGCTGGCAAAGCCGCACTAATAACAAATCTCTATCAGGTTATTCTAATCTGGCGGGTTTCGCTGATTAATTCATCATCGCAGGTGAAATAATTTACCTTAAGTCTTTTTCAAAACGTCAAGATTTTTCCTAATACTCTATGCCATGAAAATTCGCCCCTTTTTGCCTCTCTTCCGACGTTTGCTTACTTTTATTCCCCGTAAAGTAGATGTGTGAAGAAGTCTAAGGGGCAATTACGTGGCAAAAACTCTCTTGCGCAGCGGCAATTTGGATGACTATCAGGCCGTGGGTGGCGGTGGTCAGGCCGTGTTTGATTCAGCACTACAAATTCGTGAAACGCTTCGTCTGCGTAAACAACAGGCGATGGCGGATTGTCTGGCAATCCCACAAGTTAACGACAGTGGCGATCGGGTGGACTGGTATTCCCCGGTGGAAGGAAAGGCTGTCGCGTGGAAAGCCGCTGATGAAGATGCGCGTTTTCGGGCTCTGCGCTATCTGTCCAGTACGCTGGAGAATGCCGCGGCCCTGAGTCGGAAAAGCCTGCAATCGGGTAAAACTGCTCTGCAACTGTTTGGTTCACTACTCGACAAAGCCATCCAGTTTCCAGGTGAGAACCACGTGTTCCTGGTTGATGGCAAACCCGTCATTACGTTCTGGGGCTTCGTCAATCTGAATGAAAACACCCGTGACGATGTACTCGATTGCCTGCGTCATACCGACGTTCCCCCGGTTGTATTGGCACCTGAACCGGAGCCGGAAGTCGAAGAAATCCCGGCGGAAATCACTTTCGCCGAGGCCGATACCCCGCTGCTGACAACAGCTATTGAGCTACCGAAACCCGCTGAACCCGAACCACAACCCCCGGTCATTGTCAGTGAGCCAGAGATCGTGCCGCGGCCAGTACAGCGTAAGTCCACGCGGCGCCTGCCGCTGTGGAGCCTACCCGTTGCTGCAGCAGTGATTGCCGCCATTGCAGGGCCGCTATTGTGGAAACAACACACGGAATCTCCCGCACCTGCGGTTGCCCCCATTGACGTTGCAAAGGTAGACAGTAAACCGCTGCCTGAACTAACACCTTCACTACCGCTACATCGGGCTGACGTTATTCCACCAGTGAAAAAAGAGAAGCCCGTAGAAGGACCGGTGGTGATAGCCGCCATCCCGAAAGATGCGCTGGTGATGGATGCCAACCAGATGAAGGCAGGTACAACACGTTTTCTTAACGGCAACTGGCGTGTGCTGGTCGATATAAAAGATCCGATCAGCGGTAAAGCCCCGTCGCTGCGTTATCAAATCCAGGCCAATAAGGGTACTGCGCGCGTGGTGCATGGCGACAATATCGTTTGCCGCGCCGAAATTTTCTCTGGTCTGCATCAATCGGGCGAATTAATGATTAAGAGTCGCGGGAATGCCCGTTGCACGGACGGTTCGCGTTACCCAATGCCTGAAATCACCTGTAAAGCAGGAACAAACGACGTCGCAGCTTGTACCGCACGTTATGACGAACACGCGGAAATCCCATTGACGATCAAAAAGATAGGTGCCTGATTTTATGTTGGTGAATCTGTGTGATTACAAACAGAGCGTAACGCTCATCGCCAATAGCGGTGTGCAATTTCTGGATTTTGGGCTGACACCACAGGAATCTGCGCACCACGGTCGTTTTGTTCGCAAAACGGCAAACGGTCCCCTACTGCGTCTGGATTTTGATCTTGCGTCGGGACGCTATACCCTGCCGGGCAATACCGGCGGCCAACCCGAAGTAGTGAAACCGGAAAGCACGCAGACGCTGCATTATTCTCTGGACGTACTTGACGGTGTCTGGTTGCCGCTGCCGTTCCTGCGTTTTAACCCGCCCCGCACCTTTGTTGAAGGCCCGGATAACTGGGCGCGCGTCCAGGTGCGAAAACTCGCGCAGCCGGACAGTGCCGGCAATACTCACCGTGTCACGGTGGCGCTGGACAGTCAGTTGACTGAAGCCCCGGCAGCATTGACGCCAAATGAGAACGATCTGCTGAATGGCACGCGATTTGCGCTGGCCTGGCACGATAATGAGATCGCAGATTTCCTCGACCAGACGTGGATTGATGGCTGGCTACGCGAGTCCTTTTTGCAGCACGTCACACAGCAAGAAGACCGTTCAGAGCAGGAGATCCAACAAGCTCTACGAAACTTTGAATACCAGGCGCACTGGCTGAATTTGTTGACCCTGTTAGGCGAACAACTTTCCGTCCCGGAAGTGAAGTTGGTGACCCATACGCTCAGCACGCCCGCTATTCCTGTCGATCTCATTCTGGATATTGGCAATACCCACACCTGCGGCGTGTTGATTGAAGATCATGGCGATGCCAATGACGGTTTGCGTCAGACGGCTGAATTGCAGGTGCGTTCATTAAGCGAACCACAGTTCCTCAACGATCCACTGTTCACCAGTCGACTGGAGTTTTCTGAGGCGCGCTTTGGTAAGCAACATTTCTCCGTTGAGAGCGGCCGCGATGATGCTTTTATCTGGCCGTCGATTGTCCGCGTTGGGGATGAAGCCCGTAAGCTGGCGATGCAGCGTATGGGAACGGAAGGCAGTAGTGGGATCTCCAGCCCACGTCGGTATTTATGGGATGAAACCCCCGTTTTACACGACTGGCGCTTTAGCCAGATGAACGGTAAAACGCAGCGCGAGCCGCTGGCTACCGCCTTCCCGCTGATGAATCTGATGAACGATGACGGTCAGCCGCTGTTCAGCCTGCCGCAAGATGACCGGCTGCCGGTGTTCTCACCACAATACAGCCGCAGCACGCTGATGACGCATATGTTGTGTGAGATCCTGGCCCAGGCGCTGGGGCAAATTAACAGCGTAGCGACGCGGCTGCGTCTCGGGTTCCCGGCCTCTCCACGCCAGTTGCGCACGCTGATCCTCACTCTGCCGTCAGCCATGCCAAAACAGGAGCGCGAGATCTTCCGTCTGCGTATGTTTGAGGCCATTGCGCTGGTCTGGAAAGCAATGGGCTGGCACCCGCAGGACGAGGATTTTACCACCCGCAAACAGCAAGAAAAGAGCGTCGTTCCCGTACCTGAGATCCAGATGGAGTGGGATGAGGCCAGCTGCGGACAGTTGGTTTGGCTGTACAACGAAGCGATTTCACACTATGACGGGCATACAGAATCATTCTTTAACGCCCTTGCCCGTCCGGACCGCCAGCCAGAACCCGGTGAAGTTAAAGGTCGAGCATTGCGCGTCGCCTCCATCGATATTGGCGGCGGCACGACGGATATGGCCGTGGTCCATTATCAGCTGGATGACGGCGTTGGGGCGAATGTCAAAATCACCCCGCATCTGCTGTTTCGTGAAGGCTTCAAAGTCGCCGGGGATGACATGTTGTTGGATGTCATACAACGCTGCATACTGCCCGCCCTGCAAACCCGCTTACAACAGGCTGGCGTGACCGATGCCGCCGCCCTGCTGGCCACACTGTTTGGTGATTCCGGGAGAATCGATACTCAGGCTATTTTGCGACAACAAACCGCGTTGCAGCTCTTTATGCCACTGGGTCATGCGGTGCTCAGTGCCTGGGAGCAAAGCGATATTAACGATCCCGTAGCGGGGTTGCATGCTACCTTTGGCGAACTGCTTTCTCAGCGTCCGACACGCAATGTGATGAACTATATCCAACAGGCTATCGATCATGCATTGCCGTCTGGTTCACCGGCTTTTGATGTGCTGAGCGTTCCGTTGCAGGTGCAGTTCAGACAGTTGCAAGAAGCGCTGCTGGCAGGGCAATTTACCCTGACATCCCCTCTGCACGCCGTTTGTGAAGCGATTTCCCACTATCGTTGCGATATTTTGTTAGTCACTGGCAGACCCGCCTGTTTGCCAGGGGTTCAGGCGCTAATCCGCCATCTGCAACCCGTTCCGGTCAACCGCATGATCTGGATGGACAGCTATCGCGTACATGAGTGGTATCCGTTCAGCCAGCAAGGGCGTATCGGCAATCCAAAATCTACCGCTGCCGTTGGTGCGATGCTGTGTAGCCTGGCGCTGGATTTACGCCTGCCGCGCTTTAATTTTAAAGCTGCGGATATCGGCGCGTACTCGACGGTCCGCTACCTTGGTGTACTGGATAATACGGTCAATACGTTGCGCGATGAGAATATCTGGTATCACGACATCGATCTGGATAAACCTGGAGCAAAACTGGATACCCGTCTGCACTTCCCACTGCGCGGCAACGTGACGCTGGGCTTTCGCCAGTTAGCAAACAGCCGCTGGCCAGCCACCCCGCTGTATACGCTGAGCATCAATTCTGCTGAGCTGGCAAAAACGATTGCCGGTGACGGTGTATTAAATGTACGGCTGCAACTGCGCGGCGGCAGCAAAGAGACAGGGCCGGAATTTTTCGTTCTCAGTGATGCCTGGCTACAGGATGGCACGCCCGTTGCCGCCAATGCCCTAACGTTAAAACTGAATACACTGGCAGATCGTCGCCATAGCGGCAGCCATTACTGGATTGATAGCGGGAGTGTGTACCTGAAATGAGTAAGATGTTTAACACAGCACAAGCCGCCATCGAATGGGTGAATGACACACGCCAGCGCGCAGCGCGTCTTGATGATGAGGCGGATTCCCTGCTCGCTCAGCTCACCATCGCCGCGGTTACTGAGTCTGCGCTGAACACGGCGTTTTCATCGCGTGGCTGTGTGGGTCTGTACGGTCATTCACAGCCAGCAAAAGCACATCTGTTGTCCGCACTGTGCAGCAACACCAGTGGGAAATTGAATATTGCTACACCGGATCGCAGTTTTGATTATTTTTCGCATATCAATCCGGGCCATGCGCCGACCAATATGGCGATCCGCTTTACGCGTGAAGACAATCCCGTTGATAGCGAATGGCCTCTGCGCCTGCACCTGCTGAGTGAAGCGGAACTGGTACAGCTGTTTATCACGCAGTTTTGCGCAATGCCTGACAGCCGCCAGGTTGAAAAATCGATTATTGAAGCCCGGTTAGAAAAATGGCAAACGCTGCGTCAACGTCATCCGGTTCAGGGCATCACGGCACATGACGTAGCCGCTATCGGCCGTTTCTGGCGATCTTGTGTTCCTGCGAACCAGCAGCAAATTGATGATGCGCTATGGCATCAATTTGCTACGTTGCTGCCGGCGCTGGATCTGACCACCCGCGCTCACGCCTGGGCGCTGTTGTGGGGAGAACAACCAGAGCTAACGCAGCAATGGCTGGCATTAGCGCATACTTTGCAACAAACCGGACAGGCGCACGAGCTAGCCGCACCGCTGAGTTTGTTGGTCGATCATTTTGGCTTGCCTGCCGAAAGCTTCCTGACCCAGGTCGCATTAACCGGGAACGACGCGCAAAGCGATGTGGTGGTTCATCCTGTTGCAAACCATCAGTTGCTTAACGCGGTCAGTCTGTCGCTGGAATCGCTGGCGCTGCTGACGCGTGAACTGGTGCTGACTGTCGAAGACTCGGTGTTGGAAAACGTCGACCTGCTCGATATTCCCCTCGCACCGGATGCCCACCCCAACCCGCTGTGGCGGGCCAAATTAGGCTGGATGTTGGAACATTACCGCCAGCATCTGCAACCCGATGTCCTGCTGATCTGCAACGCAGTGTCTTCACGCTCGCAGACACCGGCCATCACGCGTAAACTGATGAGCTGGGCCAACGATACCCAACCCGTACATGATGCGGCGTTACCGGGGGTTGTGTGGGCCATTACGCCACAAGATGCTCGTTTTAGCACACAGCAAAACCTTGATGAGGCTGTGCAGCAATTAATGGGCAAGCCCGGGTTGCGCTGGGGGACATTGCAGGCACTGGATAAACACAGCCTGTTGCGCCTTGCTGAATGGCTGTCGCAAGCGACATCCGCTCAACAACGCCAGTCGCGATTAACGTCCCTGCATGAACAACATCAACAACGTGTTCGTGAGGCGCTGATGAGCTGGCTTAACGACAGCGAAAGCATGCCAGACTCCAGCGAGACAGTGATCCGCCAGCTTCAGGCCCAGGCAGCAAAGCATGGTGAACTCCTGGAGGGGTTACTACCACCGATGCGCTGCTTTGAGTCGTTGCTGCGAATCCAGCAGCCGCGTGAAGAACAAGTCAGTGGACTCTTTAATGAAGAGATTGACCTGTTTGCCGACGTCCGGGAACCGTCGCATGCATCCGAAAGCAAAGAGACCGGGTACCAGGCGCACAAAATGTGGATCAACCATGTGCGTCAGTGGTGTCGTGATGACAATAATGCGCGCCGATTGCGGCTTGATCCGCGAACGCTTAGACAGGTAGCCGACATTCTTATCACCACCAGCTATCGGCTGGAGATGCCTCAACGCCTTCAGCAGATTATGCAGCGAGAGAATGTCTGCGGGGCGCAGTTACACGCCGATATCGGTGATTTTATTACCTGGCTCGGCTACGCTAACGTTGCAGAGGCTCAACGCCCTGCCAGCAGGATCCTCAAGGGTGCGGCTATTTTCAGCGCGCCAGTACAACAACCGATGTCGCGCCTGACTCAATTGGATGAGCAGCCGCAGCACGGTGCAAGCCGACACGTTTACGACTGGCTGGTTGCGTTGTACACCCGTGCGAATGAAAACGTGGGATACCAGCATCCTCTGGACGTAACCAAAGACGACAGATTGCGATTAGTCGCTCTGCTGGCCCCCTGAAACGGCACTGACAACGCCATCAGAAAAGAGAAAACAGGAGTGCGACGGGAAAGCTCATCGGCCATGTCGCCCCGACTAATACCGCGCTCAGAAAGCGAATACGTTTTTTATCACGCGACAGAAACCAGGTGGTAATGGCCGCAATTGCAGCCATTACCGCATAAAAAACCAACATTTTTTGATACAGAGACATTTAGGGCATCCAGGCCAGAAGAGAAAATCGCGCGCAATATGCTCTTTTTTATGACCCACATCAAGTTTTATTCATTTATTTAAGAAAGCCGGCTAAATAACGGCCCACTTTCAATATGTTCAGATTTCGTACTATTGCGGATAGCTATAAGCCGTACTATACACAAAGGGGTTAAAACGAAAGGTGGCAAAAATGAATGTTTCCAGTAAGACCGTGGTGCTGATAAATATATTTGCTGCTGTAGGACTTTTCAGCCTGATCTCCGTAAGGTTCGGCTGGTTTGCTTGATGTGACTCTTTTTGATGAATTGCAGCGCCTGCTGGCAGAGAGAAAATCTTCTCTCTGCCATTAGTAAACGATCTTCCCACTCCATCACTGCCCGGTAAATTATCCTTAATATGTAATACCCCTAATCCTTCTGCGGCATTATTCCCCCGTGATAGCGGGTCGGTGTTGTACCTGTTAGCTGCCGAAAAAACACGATGAAAGCACTGGCGCTAACAAATTCCAGCTGTTGCGCCACCTGGCTGATTGCGTCACCCTCCGCCATCTCCATCGCTTTTAACAGCCTGAATTGCTGCCGCCAGGTCTGATAGTTCATCCCTGCATCCCTGATAAAGATGCGGCTGATTGTCCGTTCGCAAGCACCGGCCAGGCGGGGCAACTGATTCAGTCGGGGCGGTAACGCCCTGTTGAATACTATGCTATTCAACTACTACAGCCTGGCCCCGTTTCTTTTCGGACAGTTAGGATGGGTTAGCGGGTATCGTGCAGCAACCGGGACTGGTTCTGACTATCTGTGCGTTCATCGCCTGGCTATGTAGCCTGTGCCATCGTTAGAACAATCACCTAAATAATCAGGCCCCGACATTGTGCCGGGGCCTGATGGTGGGCAAATTAGCCTGACCTCGCGGATATTTCCAACTTACCGCCGTCCGATGGCGACGAGGCCAGTGGCGCGCATAGTATAGCGACACGTTTATCGATATTTAGCTATCCGTGCCCCCTTTTACCGTCCGCGGTTTATGACATTACTCATGCTTGATCATGACATGGCGAATTACCGTGTAATCTTCCAGTCCGTAGACCGACATGTCCTTGCCATAGCCTGATTGTTTTTGTCCCCCATGCGGCATTTCACTCACCAACGTGAAGTGGGTGTTGACCCAGGTACAGCCATACTGCAGGCGGGCGCTCAGTCGGTGCGCGCGACCAACATCCCGCGTCCAGACTGACGATGCCAGTCCATACTTCGAATCATTAGCCCACGCCAGAACCTGATCTTCATCATCAAAGACGGTAACACTGACCACCGGACCAAAGACTTCACGCTGCACAATAGCATCTTCCTGTTTCGCGCCCGCCAGCAACGTTGGCGCAAAATAGTAGCCTGAACCCTCCACTTTTTTGCCGCCGGTGATGACCTTGACGTGTCCGAGCGCTTTCGCGTCATCGACCGCTTTGGCGACCCGGTCAAGATGCGCCTGTGAGCTTAACGGTCCCAGTTCTGTCGTTTCATCATTCGGTGCGCCAATTTTCAGGCTGGCAACTGCGGCGCCGAGTTTTTCGACCAACGCATCATAGATGCCTTTTTGCGCGTAGATTCGACAGGCAGCAGTGCAATCCTGTCCGGCGTTGTAATACCCAAAGGTCCGTACACCACTGACCACCGCATCAAGGTCAGCATCGTCAAAAATAATCACCGGAGCTTTCCCGCCCAGTTCCATATGCGTGCGTTTAATCGAAGGCGCAGTATGCTGGATAATATGTTCCCCGGTCACAATTGAACCGGTCAGTGAAACCATACGTACTTTTTCATGGCCGGTCAGCGGGTCGCCCACTGTTTTACCACGGCCAAACAGGACGTTAATCACTCCTGCCGGGTAAATATCTTTCGCATATTCCGCCAGTTTAAGCGCCGTCAGCGGGGTAATTTCTGAAGGTTTAATCACCACGCAGTTACCGGCGGCCAGCGCAGGAGCCAGCTTCCATGCCGCCATCATTAGCGGATAGTTCCAGGGCGCGATGGAGGCCACCACACCCAGCGGATCGCGACGAATCATGGAAGTATGCCCTTCCAGATATTCCCCGGCGGCCTGTCCTTGCAGGGTGCGCGCAGCCCCCGCGAAGAAACGGAAAACATCCACGATGGCCGGAATTTCATCATTAAGCACACAATGTAGCGGTTTACCGCAGTTGAGCGATTCCAGCTCCGCGAAGGTTTGCGCGTTATCGGCGATAGTGGCCGCCAGTTTCAGCAGTAGCTCGGAGCGGACTTTCGGCGTAGTTTGCCCCCAACTGACAAATGCGCTGTCGGCTGCACGTACCGCAGCATCAACCTGCGCGGCTGACGCCTCAGCAATCTCCAGAATAAGTTCACCAGTGGCAGGGTTATAAACTGGTTGCTTTTCACCTTCACCGCTGACCAGCTCACCGTTAATCAGTAATTGATGTTGCATAGCAATTTCCCATATCGTCGTTTATTTACCGTTTCCGGCGACGGTGTCGCCTTCACGCGTTAGCCACCAGGCCCCTAAAATTGGCAGTGTTGTTACCAGCATTACCAGCAATGCCACAACGTTGGTAACAGGCACATCTCGTGGGCGACCCAGTTGATTGAGCAGCCACAGAGGAAGTGTTCTTTCATGTCCGGCGGTGAACGTTGTCACGATGATTTCATCAAACGACAAGGCAAACGCCAGCATGCCCCCCGCCAGCAGTGCTGATGCCAGATTGGGCAGCACGACATAACGAAAGGTTTGCCAGCCGTTGGCGCCAAGATCCATAGACGCTTCAACCAGACTCCATGAGGTGCGGCGAAAACGCGCCACGACGTTGTTAAAGACAACCACCACGCAAAACGTCGCATGGCCCACCACGATCGTGAGAAAACCCGGTTCCAGATTGATGGTCTTAAATGCCGTCAGCAACGCCAGACCGGTAATAATTCCCGGTAGCGCGATCGGCAACAGCAGCAACAGCGATATTGCGCTTTTACCGAAAAAGTCCCTGCGCCATAGCGCAGCCGCCGCCAGCGTACCCAGAACCAAAGCGATTGCTGTCGACAACGCGGCGATTTTAAGTGACAACGTCACTGATTCAAGAATATCGCTACGCTGCGCCGCCACGCTAAACCAACGCAATGTCAGTCCCTGCGGCGGAAAACTAAAAGCAGCCTCCTCTGTATTAAAAGCATAGGTGCCGATGATGAGGATGGGAAAGTGCAGAAAAAGAACTCCTCCCCATGCAGCCAGTTTGAGTAACCAGGGTGCGCGTTCAGAGTGCATCGAAAGCTCCCAGACGCTTCACGAACGCCAGATACAGTGCAATTAAGACAATGGGCACCAGAGTGAATGCCGCCGCCATTGGCATATTGCCGATAGCCCCTTGTTGCGAATACACCATGTTGCCGATGAAATATCCCGGCGGCCCCACCAGTTGCGGCACAATAAAGTCACCCAGCGTCAGTGAGAAAGTAAAGATTGAACCGGCGGCTATACCGGGTATTGCCAGCGGGAAAACCACATAGCGGAAAGTTTGACGAGGACGCGCGCCCAAATCAGCCGATGCCTGCAAAAGCGAGGGTGGAAGCCGTTCCAGAGCAGCCTGAACCGGCAGGATCATAAAGGGAAGCCAGATGTAGACAAAAACCAAAAAGCGCCCTAATCCCGATGTTGACAGCGTATTACCGCCGACAGCCGGCAAGGTGAGGAAAGCGGTCAACAGTGGCTCCAGCCCGAGATGGGTTAGAAACCACTGCGCCACCCCGTCTTTCGCTAACAGCAGCGTCCACGCATAGGCTTTGACGATATAGCTCGCCCACATCGGCAACATGACGGCAATGTAAAAAAAAGCTTTCATTTTGCCACTGGTATAGCGCGCCATATACCATGCCATCGGGAACGCCAGAATGGCGCTGGCAATCGTCACCGCCACCGCCATTGTCAATGTTCGCACAATGATGTCGTAATTAGCCGGATTAAACAGCGCCTGCAGATTCGCCAGCGTCAGGTCTGGCGTCACCGACATGGTGAAATCGTCGAAGGTGTAAAATCCTTGCCACAACAGCGTCAGCAGCGAGCCAAAGTAGACGATGCCAAACCACATCAACGGCCCGAGCAGCAGTAAAAACAGCCCAAGCCCTGGATTACGCCAGAAGAACCCCGAGATACGGTTCAGCTTTGTCGGCTGTGCTGGCGAATGTATGACGTTCATAGCCATTCACCTCTCCTCAACCAGCGGTACCATGACATCGCGTGACCACGAGGCCATCACCTGCTGACCCGGCGACAGCGTCGACGGCAGCAGTTCTCCCGTCAGGTTCGCCTGGCTCACCAGCAACTTTTCACCGCCAGCAAGTTTCAGCTCAAAACGCGTCGCCGCGCCCTGGTACTGCACCGCCTGAATGATACCCCGAGCCTGAACCTCGCCCGCCATATCATTTAACCGAATGTGTTCCGGGCGCAGCGAGAACATCCCCTGTAACCCACAGACGTTTGCCGACATCGCTTCGTCAAAGACGTTTGACGTCCCCACAAAACTTGCCACAAACGGTGTCCGTGGACGCATGTAGAGTTCTCGTGGTGAATCCACCTGTTCAATGCGACCGTTATTAAACACCGCTACCCGATCGGACATCGACAGGGCTTCCCCCTGATCGTGAGTGACAAAAATGAAGGTGATACCCAGGGATTGCTGTAACTTCTTCAACTCAAGCTGCATCTGTTCACGCAGCTTGAGATCCAATGCCCCGAGCGGCTCATCCAACAGCAGGACGCGTGGCTCATTAACCAGCGCCCGGGCAATCGCTACACGCTGACGCTGTCCACCAGAGAGTTGTGATGGCTTGCGCTCATAGACAAAGCCGAGCGCAACCTTGTCTAACGCTTCTCGCGCCCTGGCATGGCGTGTCTTTTTATCAATGCCTTTAACCATCAGCCCATAGGCGACGTTGTCGAGGATCGACATGTGCGGGAACAGCGCGTAATCCTGAAAAACCGTATTGACGTCCCGTTCCCAGGGCGGTAATTCACTGGCTTGCTTACCAAAAATCTTAATTGAACCGCCCGAAAGCTGCTCAAAACCGGCAATCAGGCGCAGACAGGTCGTTTTGCCGGAGCCGGATGGCCCCAGCATTGAGAAAAACTCACCATCATTAATTGCAATACTGACCCCATCAACTGCACGAACATCCCCGTACAGACGCGAGACATTATGAAATTCCACTGCGTACGTCATAAAACCCCCAGCGGAATTAGCGACCGCCCATAATGGCGATGTAATCCTGCGTCCAGCGACTGTAAGGAACGAATTTTCCACCTTCTGCGATTGGCGTTTTCCAGAAAGCAATTTTGTCGAAATAGCTATAGCCGTTGGTTTCACAGCCTTTTTCGCCCAGCAGCGGGCTGGCTTTACAACCTTCAGGGACGACCGGCAGAGATCCAAACCAGGCAGCGACATCGCCCTGAACTTTCGGGGTTAATGACCAGTTCATCCATTTGTAAGCACAGACAGGATGTTTTGCTTCGCTATGCAGCATGGTGGTGTCAGCCCAACCGGTGACGCCCTCTTTCGGGAAAACAGTGGCGATTGGCTGGCCTTCTGCTTTCAGGGCGTTAGCCTGATAAGGCCAGGCGCTTGATGCCACCACACCTTCGTTTTTGAAGTCACTCATTTGCACAGTGGTGTCATGCCAGTAGCGATGAATCAGGGCGTGCTGATCGCTCAGGACTTTGATGACCGCCTGATACTGTTTCTCGGTGAGCTGATAGGGATCGGTGATACCCAACTGCGGCTGAGTGGCTTTGACGAACAGCGCCGCATCGGCGATATAGATCGGGCCATCGTACGCCTGGACTCGCCCTTTATTGCTTTTACCGTCAGGCAGATTTTGTGCAGCGAATACCACGCTCCAGCTGTCCGGCGGCGTTGGGAAGGTTTTGGTGTTATACATCAGCAAGTTGGGCCCCCATTGATACGGAGTGCCGTAAACTTTCCCACCGACGTTAAACCATTCCCCTTTGACCACACGCGAATCGATAGTTTTCCAGTTTGGGATAAGCGCAGGATTTATAGGCTGGACACGTTTGCCCATAATCAGGCGCAGTGAAGCATCGCCAGACGCCGTCACCAGGTCATAGCCGCCTTTCGCCATCAGGCTCACCATTTCGTCTGATGTGGCCGCTGTTTTAACATTGACGGCACAACCGGTTTCCTTCTCAAACTGCGAAACCCAGTCATATTGTTTATCGGTTTGTCCGCGTTCGATATAACCCGGCCAGGCAATAATATCCAGGCGCCCTTCCGGTTTATCTAATGATGTTGGGGGTTCGGCTGCATGGGCTGTCATCAGCGTCATACTGAGTGCACACAAGCTACTGAGGGCAAATTGCTTGCTCATAACGTCTTACTCCTGTCGAAAAAATATTGAGCGGCAGCCTTGCCGTAAATATATGTCCTTTCCTAAAAATAGTCGGGGTGTTGAAAGCGTTCCTGCTGGCGCAAGGAAATTTAATCAGGTTGTGAGCTAACGCTCATTACGCCACGGGTTATAGCAAGGTGATTTAATCTTCTGGAGTATAGACAAGGAGTTAGGTGCCAGGGTGGCACCAGGAAGAACTATTGATATTTCGTATGGTGGCACCTGATATAAATAACATCAGGGTTTAACCTCCACTATTTCTAAAATAAGAATGCGCTATTCTTTTATATTGAATAGCACATTCAGTTTTATTTCATCATCTCGCGAATTAATTTTCCAAGCTGCTTAACCGCCTGTTCTTCGCGTTCACCCCAGTGCCATGCGGTATTAAAACGAAAGAAACGTGACCATGTCCCCGAGGTTGAAAACATCTTGCCTGGTGCGATGCTGATGTGGTGCGCCAGCGCCTGGGTACTGAGCTCTCCCGCATCCAGCGGTTCTGGCAGTTCGAGCCACAGAAAATAGCCGCTGTCGTTATGGTGTATTTTGACCTCCGCCGGAAGATGACGCAGCAACGTTTGCCAGGCCTGCTGTTTGCGTTCCGCCAGCTGACGACGTAGCCGTCGCAAATGCGCGTCATAACGCCGGGTCGACAGGTAGTCCACCAGCGCAAGCTGCATTGGGGAACTGGTGGATAAGGTGCTCATCAACTGGAGTCGCTGAATACGACGGGCATGTTTCCCGGCAGCAACCCAGCCGATGCGAAAGCCGGGGACCAGACATTTCGAGAAGGATGAACAGTGCAACACCCTGTCCCCTCGATCCCAGGCTTTAGCCGGCAGTGGTTTCTCCCGGCCAAAATAGAGTTCGCTGTAAACATCATCTTCAATCAGCATCACATTGTATTTTTCCAGTAATGCGACCAGATGGGCTTTTTTCTGTGCGCTAAGCGTAAAACCCAACGGATTTTGGCTGTTGGTCATCAGCCAGCAGGCTTTGACCGGGTACTCCTGTAGTGCCTGTTCCAGAGCGACAAGGTCGATTCCGTCCTTCACGTCGGTGGCAACAGACAACGCCTTCAGGCGCAATCGCTCCAGAGCCTGTAATGCCCCGTAAAAACACGGGTTTTCGACAATCACCCAGTCTCCCGGCTCAGTGACCGCCTGCAGGCTCAGGTTAAGCGCTTCAAGTGCGCCGGTGGTGATCACAATTTCATCCGGGGAAAGGGTCATTCCCTGTTGCGCATATCGACGGGCAATAGCATGACGCAGTTCATCATTTCCCGGCGGCAGGTTTTCGATAACGCTCATGGCGGTAGCCGTTTTACTCACCTGAGCCAGCGAGCGATTAAGCTGCTGAAGCGGAAATAAGCGCGGATCGGGGAAAGCGGATGCAAACGGCATCACGGAAGCATCACGACTGGCCTGCAGCATGTCAAAGATGTAGGTGTTGATATCCACGGCTTCATCACGCATGACCTGTACCGGCGGCACGGCGGCTTCGCGTTCGGGGCGCGCGGCAACATAATAGCCCGACTGCGGCCGGGCGATGATCCGCCCCTGACTTTCCAGCAGTTGGTAGGCATGCCCCACAGTCATAAAACTCATCCCGCTGCTTGCCACCTGCTCGCGCAAAGAGGGCAACCGATCGCCTGGTTGCCATACGCCAGACGCGATTTGATCGCGAATTTGCTCCGCCAGTCGCTGGTACTTTTTCATTTTTCGTCCTGATTACCGGTGTCGGTGACAATCACTGTGTATATCAGTTTACATAATCAGGGTGTTTTTTATAACTGTTATAGTTAACAGTTTTACAACATCGTTAACGCCAGCTCTTTGCCTAAGGCGCGCGCAGCAATCTGTACGGCATCAATTTTTGTCGTGTGCTTTAAATCAAATAAACGGGTGATCTCCTGCTTAGGTCTGCCGATCCTGTTCGCCAGTTCCTGTTGGGTGATTTTTGATTCAAGGAAGGCATTCAGCAAAAGAACCTTAGACGCGGCGCTCAGCGGTATTTCCACGTAGTCATCTTCAGCGCCAACCGCCGAGGGGAGAGGAATCGCCTCGTTGTCGTCGAAATAGAATTCAAAAGCGGTAATCAATGCCGCCTGCGCGGCCTGCAAAGCGTCATGGCGGGTATTTCCCTGAGTTAATGCTTCCGGAATATCCGGGAACGAAACCACAAACCCACCTTCCACTGCCGGTGTTAGAGTAACGGGATAACGCATAGGTTTTTCAAAATCTCTCATATAATCAACCTTGTAGTGATGATGATTACAGTAAGTCGAGCTGCTTAATAATCGCTTTTCGCAAGGCTTCTTTTATTTCATCACCTGGATGTCTGGGCATAACGCTACGCCTTCCCTGATATCTCAGTTTCAGATGATTTGAGCCGTTTGTAACAGCGACTCCCTGAGATTCAAGCCAGCGTCTGAACTCACTTTGCTTCACTGCGCCTCCCTGTAGTCTATTATATACACAAAGTAAACATTTATGATTACCTTTTAATTACCTTGCTACTAATATCGCAAAATAACTCACGTGGGGAGGACGCAATTCAATAACAGGAATCCAGCTTCCAGATTTCATATCAGTCTGGCCAACCTATAACAGCAGCACAACTGTTATGGTTAAAAAGAACTGTTCTGTTTCTGCCCCACATTTCGCCTGGGGCTTAGAATTGCGCCAAATCAATTTTGCCTGCGGAGTTAAGCATGTTCGGTCTTGACGCGTTTCACCTGGCGAGGATCCAGTTCGCGTTTACGGTGTCCTTTCACATCATTTTTCCGGCCATTACCATCGGCCTCGCCAGCTATCTGGCGGTGCTGGAAGGTCTCTGGTTGAAAACCAAAAATCCGACCTGGCGTTCGCTGTATCATTTCTGGTCGAAAATATTCGCCGTAAACTTTGGTATGGGCGTAGTGTCCGGGCTGGTGATGGCTTATCAGTTCGGCACCAACTGGAGCGGTTTTTCCGAGTTCGCCGGAAGCATCACCGGGCCGCTGCTGACCTATGAAGTGTTAACCGCCTTCTTCCTCGAAGCGGGCTTCCTCGGCGTAATGCTGTTTGGCTGGAACCGTGTGGGGCCGGGACTTCACTTCTTCGCCACCTGTATGGTTGCACTGGGTACCATTATTTCTACTTTCTGGATACTGGCCTCCAACAGTTGGATGCAAACACCGCAAGGCTATGAAATCGTTAACGGCCAGGTCGTTCCCGTCGACTGGTTCGCCGTTATTTTCAACCCTTCATTCCCATATCGTTTGTTGCATATGTCCGTTGCCGCTTTCCTCAGCAGTGCGCTGTTTGTCGCAGCGTCAGGGGCATGGCATTTATTACGCGGGAATAACACTCCGGCTATTCGAGCCATGTTTTCGATGGCGCTGTGGATGACGTTAATCGTCGCCCCGTTGCAGGCATTGATTGGTGATATGCACGGGTTGAATACGCTGAAGCATCAACCTGCCAAAATTGCCGCCATCGAGGGGCACTGGGAAAACCCGCCCGGCGAACCCACTCCGTTGCTACTGTTCGGCTGGCCGGATATGGCGCAAGAGCGCACCCGCTATGGGCTGGAAATTCCGGCGCTGGGTAGTCTGATCCTGACCCATAGTCTGGATAAACAGGTCCCGGCGCTAAAAGAGTTCCCTAAAGAAGACAGGCCCAACTCCACCATGGTGTTCTGGTCATTTCGCATTATGGCGGGGCTTGGCATGCTGATGATCCTGTTGGGTACATTCGCCTTGTGGTTACGTTACAAGCAACGCCTGTATACCTCACGTCCCTTCCTGCGTTTCGCGCTGTGGATGGGGCCGTCTGGTCTGATCGCTATTCTGGCCGGTTGGGTCACCACTGAAGTGGGTCGTCAGCCGTGGGTGGTTTACGGTTTGCAACGCACAGCGGATGCGGTTTCCGCACATGGTGATTTGCATATGAGCATCAGCCTGCTGGCCTTCTTTGTGGTTTACAGTTCGGTCTTCGGTGTGGGTTATAGCTACATGATTCGCCTGATCCGTAAAGGGCCACAGGAAGATGATCCGACCCTCCCGCCAACTGGCACACCTGCACGGCCGCTTTCTGCTGCTGTCCTCGATTCTCAAGCTGAGGCACATCGCTAATGGGTATTGATTTATCAGTTATCTGGTTCGTTATTATCGTGTTCGCCACGCTGATGTATATCGTGATGGACGGCTTTGATCTCGGGATCGGTATCTTATTCCCCGCCATTCAGGATGCTGATGACCGCGATGTGATGGTCAACAGCGTCGCACCGGTATGGGATGGGAATGAAACCTGGCTGGTACTGGGCGGCGCAGGATTGTTTGGTGCATTTCCTCTGGCCTATGCGGTCATTGTCGATGCACTGACGATCCCACTCACCCTAATGCTGATTGGCCTGATTTTTCGCGGCGTTGCCTTTGAGTTTCGTTTCAAAGCCACACCGGCACACCGACCGTTCTGGGATAAAGCCTTTCTGGGCGGTTCAATTCTTGCCACGTTTACCCAGGGAGTGGTCGTGGGTGCGGTCCTCAACGGATTTTCCGTTACTGGCCGCAGCTACAGCGGCGGTCCGTTTGACTGGCTAACGCCTTTCACGCTGTTTTGCGGGCTGGGACTGGTGGTGGCTTACGCCCTGCTGGGGGCAACATGGCTGGTGATGAAAAGCGAAAAACCGCTACAGGATAAAATGCGCAGTGTGGCAAAAAAACTGCTGCTGGCGATGTTGGCTGTCATTGCCATTATCAGCTTGTGGACGCCGCTTGCGCACAGTGCGATTGCCGATCGTTGGTTTAGCCTGCCAAATCTGTGGTTCCTGATGCCGGTTCCGCTGCTGGTCGCACTCATCAGTCTGTTGCTGTGGCGTTCTCTGGGCCAGCAACATAGTCATGCCCCGCCATTTATATTGACGCTGGGTTTAATTTTTCTCGGTTTCAGCGGGTTGGGGATCAGCATCTGGCCACATATTATTCCGCCGTCTATTACCCTTTGGCAGGCCGCGGCGCCGACGCAAAGCCAGGGCTTTATGTTGGTGGGAGCGCTGCTGATTATCCCTATCATTCTGGTGTACACCTTCTGGAGCTACTACGTTTTCCGCGGCAAAGTTCAACATGGTGAGGGGTATCATTGATGCAACAATCTATCTGGAAACGCCTGATGTGGCTGGTCATTCTCTGGGGCGGCAGCGTGCTGGCCCTGGCGGCCGTCGGTTCATTCTTTCGCTTACTGATGACGGCGGCGGGATTTAAGTCCTGATTTTACCCCTGGTAACAACCGGGTCGCGCGGCGCTTCCCGGTTGTTACAAATCCTAATGCAGACTAAACAAAAATGTAAAAAACATCGAATTGGCAAAACAGAGATTGCCATTAATCCGATTAAAATATTGAATAGTCACATGGAGAAATTATTGCCGATTCCACAGCTAACGTACCAGAGGGTGCATGATGTTTAAGAAAGGGTTAACGGTGTTATTGCTTGCCAGCGCGCTTTTCTCCGGCCAGCTTTTCGCTACTCATCAGGGACATGAATATCTTCAGGTACAGGATGCCGATCATTTGTTACGCCACACGGCAGACAGCGATGAGCTGAGGGTGACGGCGGAAGAATCCGCCGCCGATCTACGCGAACACCATCACTGGCAAAAATCACGCAAGCCAGATACACACCTGAGTTAGCCCTTCCGCTTCGGCAGTGTTTTCATCAGCTCATCAGGGCTGACAGAAGCCACTACGCTGCCCGGCAATGGCATTTTCAGAATGTGGTGTTTCATCTTGCCGATAACGTGCATTTCGCACGGTCGGCAATCAAATTTCAGCGTCAGCACTTCATCGCCATTCACCAATTGCATCGGAGTGGCTTTCCAGCTTTTGATATTCCCTTTTGCCTGTTTCGGACACAGATTGAATGCAAAACGCAGGCAGTGCTTGGTAATCATCACCGGAACATCGCCCTTTTCTTCATGCGCTTCATAGGCTGCATCAATCAACTGGACGCCATAACGGTGGTAAAACTCACGCGCTTTATGGTTATAGATATTGGCCAGAAAACTCAGATGCGTCTGCGGATAGACCGGCGCCGGCTGGGCAACGGGTTTACGACTGCCGCGTCGGTAGTTTTCCAGACGCGCGGTATCCAGCATGTCGATGGCTTCGCGGCGCAGTTGGTTGAGTTGACCATTCGGAACAAACAGCGCCCCCGGCAGATTCACCTGAATGTCGCGGGCGTAGTACAGCGTCTGTCCAAGTTTTGCCAGACCATCCTGCAAGTTACTCAACGCTTTTTCTGCATTGTTCGCTTCTTCAAACTGACCATCCAGCGTATGGGTGATACTCACACCATCTTCACTGGTTAGCGTCAGGAGCAATTGTTCCTGCCAGCCGCCCAATTCAATATCAACCGCGACACGGCGTTCGCTGGACGTCTTAGTTAGCGCCTGCTGCCAGTTATGATCGAGATTGCGATTGAGCGGATGGTGCGGCCGCACTTTGTGCAGGTCCGTTGGCATTTCATTTGGCCATACCCGATAACGATTATTCCCCGTTTTCTCTACAGTATTGGCACGGAATCCAACCACATCACGCTTAATCAATACGTTCAGGCCATCCCCGTTTGCCAGTGGTTCCGACACCTCGACATCAAGATAATCCTTCGCCACCTTCAGTACCTCACCCACTGGTAAGCCAATGAATTTAGGTGAGTCGAATGCACCGATGTCGCCTTTACGGGCATTTACAAAATAGTCAGTGCTGCCGCGGTGGAAGGTTTTCTCTGTAGATGGCGTGAAGAAATGCTCAGTGCGACCTGCGGATGAACGTGCCAGATCGCCGCGTTCTTCGATGATGGCATCCAGTCTCTGCCGATAATGTGCAGTGATGTTCTTCACATAGCTCATGTCTTTGTAGCGCCCTTCAATTTTGAAGGAACGAACTCCGGCATCAATCAACGCACCGAGGTTGGCGGTCTGATCGTTATCTTTCATCGACAGCAGGTGTTTTTCATACGACACCACCCGGCCCTGATCGTCTTTCAGGGTATACGGTAGTCGGCAGGCTTGTGAACAGTCACCGCGGTTAGCGCTGCGCCCGGTTTGCGCATGAGAGATATAACACTGGCCTGAATAAGCAACGCATAACGCACCGTGGATGAAAAACTCGATAGTCGCGTCCGTCGCCTGATGAATCGCGTGAATCTGCTCAAGACTCAGTTCGCGCGCCAGTACAATCTGCGTGAATCCGACGTCAGAAAGAAACTTCGCCTTCTCGACGCTGCGAATATCACACTGGGTGCTGGCATGCAGTTCAATCGGCGGGATATCCAGTTCCATAATCCCCATATCCTGCACAATCAGCGCATCAACGCCGGTCTGATACAACTCGGTAATTAACCGCTGAGCAGATTCCAGTTCATCATCATGCAAAATCGTGTTCAACGTCACAAAGATCTTCGCCCCATATCGATGAGCGAATGGCACCAGTTCAGCGATATCTTTCAGGCTGTTACTGGCGTTGTGACGCGCACCAAAACCCGGGCCGCCAATGTATACGGCATCCGCGCCGTGCAAAATGGCTTCGCGCGCAATGGCGGTATCACGAGCCGGGCTTAACAATTCAAGGTGATGAGGTTGCTGGCGCATACAGTTGTTACCATCCACAAGCGGTAAAAATGGCGGCTATTGTAGTCACAAGCGCGGCATTTCGGAATAGTTTTCCCGATTAACCACGTGGGTAATGGATCAAGGAGTGAAAGTGAACCGTCTGTTCGCTGCTGTTACGGTAACTATGTGCAGTATCACCCGCAAAACGGACACCCTCACCCGATTTGATGGTTCGCCACTGCCCATCAATGCACATATCCAGCAGGCCACTAATCACCACTACGTGCTCAACCACACCGGTTTCATGCGGTGTAGATTCACTCAACGCCCCCGGTGCCAGCAATATTGAAAAATGGTCAAAGCAGAGTTGTGGATCCCACGGAAACAGCGGTGTCACTATCATTGCCTGCTGTTGGGGATCAAAAGTCGCGGTGCCTTCTGACTCTGGTGGTGAAATAAATGTCGAAAACGGCACGTTCAGTCCGGTGGCAATTTTCCACAATGTCGCCACTGTTGGGCTGGATTCATTGCGTTCTATCTGCCCCAACATGGCTTTGGATACCCCCGTTTCTTCTGCCAGACGCGACAGACTCCATTCCCGCTGATGACGTAATGTCCGGAGCGTGGTAGCCAGATAGTGGGTTAAATTGTCCATTGTCGCCTTCCTCTATCTCCTGTTTCTGCCCATCAGCTTATCACTTGTACGCTATAACGCACAGTGCTACAGTAAATGACCGTTATAACGCACGCGGAGTCGCTATGCGCACATTATTAATCCCTTTACCCACCGTTTTATCGGGTTTTGTTGCCGTGCTGGTCGGCTATGCCAGTTCGGCAGCCATCATCTGGCAAGCGGCGATAGCCGCAGGCGCAACGACCGGGCAGATTGCGGGCTGGATGACCGCGCTGGGAATCGCGATGGGCGTGAGTACGCTGGCATTGTCAGTGTGGTATCGTGCTCCCATCCTGACTGCCTGGTCTACGCCCGGTGCTGCGCTGCTGGTTACGGGTCTGCAGGGCGTGACCATTCAGGATGCTATCGGCGTTTTTATTGTGGCTAACGCGCTGATAGTCCTGTGTGGTGTGACGGGGTTGTTTGCACGTCTGATGCAGATAATCCCACACTCACTGGCATCGGCAATGCTGGCTGGGATCCTGCTGCGTTTTGGTTTGCAGGCATTCAATAGCCTTAATAACGAGCTTATCCTGTGCGGCAGCATGCTGCTGGCGTGGCTGATGTTAAAAGTTGTCGCGCCCAGGTACGCCGTCATTGCTGCCATGCTGGTGGGTATCGCCATCGCACTGCTAAAAGGTGACATTGTCACTTATAACATTAATTTATCTCCGGTGATGCCTGAATTCATCGCCCCCCACTTTTCTCTAGCACACAGTATAAGCATCGCATTGCCGCTCTTCCTGGTTACCATGGCGTCACAAAATGCTCCTGGCATTGCCACCATGAAAGCATCAGGTTATTCCTTGCCCGTTTCACCGCTGATTATTTTCACGGGGCTGCTGGCGTTACTGTTTTCTCCCTTTGGCGTCTACTCCATCTGTATTGCCGCCATCACCGCCGCAATTTGCCAAAGTCCGGATGCGCATCAGGATGCCCGGCGACGCTGGTTAGCCGCTGCTGCTGCCGGGATTTTCTACCTTCTGGCCGGAGTGTTTGGTGGGTCGGTAACCGGATTGATGGCCGCTCTGCCGGCAAGCTGGATCCAGATGCTGGCTGGCCTCGCCTTGCTCGGAACGATTAGCGGTAGTCTGTATCAGGCATTGCTTCATGAAGCGGAGCGAGATGCTGCCATCGTCACCTTTCTGGTTACTGCCAGTGGTTTGACCTTATTGGGGATTGGCTCTGCGTTCTGGGGATTAATTGCCGGAGGGATATGTTATGCCGTGCTGAGATTATCGCGACGCACGTAATTGCGTTGGTGTCTTGCCCGTCACCTGCTTAAACCGGTTGCTAAAATGGCTTGCTGAACTGAATCCACAAGCCATCGCGATATCCGACAAGCTACGTGAAGAATAACGGACCAGTTGCTGCGCCAGCGCCATACGACGCTGCATAACATACTGGTGCGGGGCCATATTCATCGACTGGCGAAACATTCTGGCAAAGTGGAAATCGCTCAGTGCCGCTTCACCTGCCAAATCGCTGAGGGTCATTGGGTAGGCCAGATGCGCGTCAATATAGGCCAGCACATTGCGCAATGTGGCTGGCGCAAGCCCACCCGTTACCACCGGCGGCCGCCATTGAACGTTGCTGTAATGTTGAATCAGATGCGTCAGCAACAGCGAAGATGCCGCGCTGAGCGTTAGGTGATTAGCCGGCTGCTGCCAGTCATTACCCAGTAAAAACTGGCGATAAACCGCCGTGATCCCCGGATCGCTGCCGAACGTATGTTCGTCCAGCGTGAAGCTGTAAGGGCTTTTGTCCCAAACTTTCTCACCCACTTCCCGTAGATGCGCGTCGGTACAATAAAGATGTACAAAGGAGAGATCGTCACGAATATCCCAACTGGATTCGCTCTCTTTCGGCATCAGGCAGAAGCGATCCGGGCCGCCGCCGTTTTTCCAGCCCCCCGCCGTCTTGTGATAACTCTCGTAGCCATCCGCAACATATAGGCTGAGCGTGTGGTGATCGCAATACTGGGTAATGGTGTCGCGTTTGTTTGACCACGCCGCCAGCTGAATCCCTGAATGTAACGCAACCGACTCATGCAGCACGGCATTATGTTTGCGTAAGTTTTCAAAGGCACCGTAGGGCTGAGACATACCATCACATTCAGAACAGGTTAGCAGGCTTTCAGTCTATATCAGCAACATGTTGTTCACAGCCTCCTTTTCATGTTTGCGAGAAAAAAGCGCAAGATTTTGCAAGTCGACCGCAAACCGATGAAAGCCCCCTACCGCCAGGCGTGACACAGTGTGGGTCTGATTACAAAAATGAGAGAGTTGTATGAACGCACTGTTGTACTGTCTGGTCGTCGTTATTTGGGGAACAACATGGATTGCGATTTATTTGCAGCAAGGCCCAGTTTCTGCGCCAGTTTCTATCTTTTGGCGTTTTGCCGTTGCCAGCTCGGTGATGATCCTTATCCTGCTGTTCAGCGGCAAATTGCGTAAACTCTCCCGACGCGACCACCTGTTTTGTCTGTTACAGGGCGGGTGTGTTTTTTGCTTCAATTTCTGGTGTTTTTACACCGCCGCAGCGTGGATTAATACCGGCCTGGAGTCGGTGATTTTCTCGATGGCCGTGCTGTTCAATGCGGTGAATAGTTTTATCTTTTTTGGGCAAAAACCACCGGTACGCTTTTATTTCGCCGCGGCGCTAGGGTTGACGGGTATCATCACCCTGTTCTGGCAGGATTTGCTCAACAGCGGGTTCAACCATTCGCTGCTGCTGGGTATTGGTTTAAGCGCTCTGGGGACGTTTGGTTTTTCCCTGGGCAATATGATAAGCCTGCGTCATCAGAAAAAAGGGCTTGAGGTGATGACCACCAACAGCTGGGCCATGCTGTATGGTACGCTACTGATCGCCGTCATTGCGCTGGTGCGCGGGGACAACTTCACGCCGCAGTGGACTTTCAGCTATCTTAGCGCGCTGTTATATCTGGCTATTTTTGGCTCGGTAATTGCTTTTGGCGCCTATTTCACGCTGGTAGGACGCATCGGTCCGAGTAAGGCGGCCTACAGTACGCTGCTTTTCCCGCTGGTGGCGCTCACGCTGTCAACGCTGTATGAAGGATACGTCTGGCAGGCTAATGCAATTGCTGGATTAGTGCTGATTTTGCTGGGTAATCTGGTGATGTTTGCACGCCCGGAGGCGTTAATGGAGAAACTACTGTACCGTCGTCGGACGGCATAAAAAAAGCGCACCATCCAAAGATGGTGCGCTCAGCGTTACTGTTTTTTGTTGACATCAAACATGGAGGCATCTGTCGCCATGTCATCAACAACTTTCTTCAACGTTTCGAACGCCATCGGCGTACTCTCGTTGTTCAGGTCCTTGCCTTCACCCTGACGTACCACTTTAATCACCGGCTTATTAGTTGCCGCATCGATCAACTCACCTTCAAAATAGAGGTGAGTATCCATGGTACGGTGACCTGTCGCCATTTGTGTCCCCGCGACGAGTAACGCAACCGGGACCACTTCATAGAACTGCAGCCCTTCCTTGCTGGTTGCAACACCGGTAATTGCGCCACGGAATATCAGGCTACGCGGGCCGGGGGTCGTCACCAGAGGTTTACGTTTACTAATGGCGGTTTTCATTTGCGTATTGGTATAGCTCAACAGTTTATCCAGCACCTGTTGCCCAACCTGAGTCGTTGGTTTAGGAATCGGATAATAGGTTATCGGGTTATACACAATACTGTCATATTTGGACTCATTGAAGTTGGGATCAACCCAACGCAGCACAGGCAGTCCTGTTGCCGATTTAGTTTCCTTCAGACCAGAGTAATCTTTCAAAAAACCTGAATATTTATCTGGCTGCGTTATTTTTGACGCACAGCCTGATAACGCCAGTAAACCCGTAAGCACTGCAACTTTAAATAAAGTTTGAGCACGCATGGAACGATCCCTTAGTATTTGCAGATATGCATCTGAAATAGTAGCAAAAGGAAATCATTTTAGATGTGCGAAAAATGGTAAGCGCCGCACAATTTTATTTCTGCGCTCAGCACAAAAAATGCTGAACGCAGAGCGTGGGCCATCAGCCGATTTTGCGGGCCAGCATGGTCGCAAAACGCAGTTTAATACGATTGCCGTTTTCGTCTGTACGATGCAGTTCGCCCACGTCTTCGTTATATTTCAGCAGTTCCCATCCGCGGTAATAGTCGCGTAATTCACCCGCTTTAAACGCGAACGGGAAGCCAACGGTGCACGGGAAATCATCGGTATCCATCGCCGCAACGATTAAGTTATATCCACCCGGTTTCGTGCAACGCTGCATATTATCGATAAGCCCCGGAATAGTTTTTGCTTCGAGGAACATCAGCACTACGGTAGACAGGATAAAGTCGTATTCACCATCAAAACTCAACGCATTAAGGTCCGCGACGCTCGCCTGCAGATGAGTCAGCCCTTCGGCTGCTTTGATACGCTCAAGGTTAGCGATGCTCATGGGATTTTTATCCCATGCTGTCACGTCATAGCCGTTTGCCGCAAGGTACAGGCTGTTACGGCCATTGCCGCAGCCCAGGTCTAACGTTTTACCTGGTTTAACAATTTTCGCCGCTTCAACGACATCGGAATGCGTACGGGTTAAATCGTATTTCTCAGTAAAGTAGTTTTCGTCGCAAAGGGTCATTATTTATCCTCAGATTTCAGTAATGCAGCACGCTCCGTGCGGATGAGTAGTTTTCCCTGCATCAGCAATGCAAACGTACGTACCAGTAATAATGCAATGATAAAATTGGTAAAAATAAACAGTGGGATCGACAGCGTATGAAAAAATCCTGATTCGCTGCCGTGTCCCAGATGTAGCCCCGTTGTCGCCAGAGCCGACACGCCAAACGAGAAGCTCCAGAAAGACGCATTAAAGGGCTGAGACAGATACCACGGCATGAGGCGTAGCATAAAAAGAAGTTGCAGCAAACCATAGCCGAACAGCATTTTCGCCAACGTATCGCCCTCGCCGCCATTGACGCTAAGCCAGGCGCTGCAGGCGACCAGCGCAGGCGCCAGTTGAATGCCAAGTGAAGTACGTAATACCGTTGGCAGCTCGCCGCAACTGCGTAAACGTTGCAGGATCACCGGCTCCAGGCTGAGCCAGGAAAATACCCCTGCCCCCAAAAACACCAATCCAGCGTCGTTGAAACCCAACGCACCACAGGCCATTGCGCTAATAAAGTTATTGGCGACAGTCGGCAGATACAGCCCCGGCGTGGTGGCTTCTTCTGGGTGCTCCCCGCGCCATAATCCCGCGGTTTGCCACGCCGCGTACGCCAGTTGGATAACGACCCCAATGCTGAACAAGCCAAGCGCCAGCGGTCGACACCAGGGAACAAAACCAATCGCGACCAGCATGGTTGTGGCCGGAAACAGACTGACAAAGCTACTCATCACCGGATGACGAATCTCCGCCAAAACGCTATGCGGAAAACGCAGTAAGCGACTAAAAAAGGCCAGCGTCAGCAGCCCCCAAATGACCATTGCGAGGATGACCAGACCGTCGCCGATCCAGTGGCTCACAGACCACACCTGGCTGGCATAACGCCACGCAAATCCCATCCCTATGATGCCCAGTACCATGCCAAAATAACCAGCAGGAAGATTGAGGACCTGTTCACTCTGCTTGTTCTTACTCATTTTGTTTATTTTTTAAAGTATATTTGAAATGCATTTTATGGAATTTACGCTGATTTAGCCAGTACGGAAAACTTTGCTACGTTTAACTAAGGTGCGCAACACGGAAATGAGCTATGACCAAATACCGTCTGAGCGACGAACCTCGCTCCTTCAGTTACCAGGATAATGGCAACAAAAGAAGCGTATTACTACGCCAGATAATTGCACTGTTCGATTTTAATGATGTTCCGGCTGGCACGCATGGTGGCTGGATTGATAATGAAGCCGTACTGGCGCAGTGTGGTGATTGCTGGATTTACGATGAGAACGCGATGGCATTTGCGGGGGCAACCATTTCTGGAAATGCCCGCATTACGCAGGCCAGCGTGATCAGAGATGGCGCTCAGATTGGCGATGCCGTATGGATAGATCGGGCTGAAATTAGCCATGGCGCGCAAATACGTGACAATGTCACCATTCAGGATTCGGTCGTTCGCGGCGAATGTTTTTTGTCGGGTGATGCACGTATTCTGGGAGGCTCCGAAGTCATCGCCGCTAAAGGGTTAACCCGTGAAAGTGACCAGCCCCTACAAATATATGATCGCGCAACCGTAAACCATTCACGCATTGTGCACCAGGTGCAGATCTATGGCGATGCAACCATTGACTACGCTTTTATTGAACACCGCGCCGAAGTTTTTGATTGTGCTCACATCGAGGGTAATGAGGAAAATAACGTTTGGATCTGCGATTGTGCGAAGGTATACGGCAACGCCCGCATCATCGCTGGTACAGATGAAGATGCGATACCGACCCTGCGCTATAGCTCACAGGTGGCTGAGCATGCAGTGGTTGAAGGTAACTGTATCCTGAAACACCATGTGCTGGTCGGGGGACATGCAAAATTACGCGGCGGGCCACTCTTGCTGGATGGTCACATCCTGATTGAAGGCCACGCCTGTATTCTGGGTGAAGTGCTGATCGAGCATCATATTGAGATAACCGGGCAGGCCCACGTTGAAACCTTTGATGGTGATGCAATCCATCTGCGCGGGCCAAAAGTGATCAACGGCGAACAGCGTATTACGCGCACCCCCCTCGCCGGTTTATTCTGAATCGCTATCAATGATGCGAGCATAGAGATTCACATCATGGTAATCACCATTGAGGAACTCTGCCTGCTTTAAACACCCTTCCAGCTGAAAACCGTTGCGCAGCGCCACCTGGTTACTTTCCTGGTTATCCACACGGCATTTAATAATGAACCGACGGATCTCGCCACGCTGCGCATAATGATGAATCAATGCCTGTAGCGACCGTGACATAATGCCCTGTCCCTGATGAACTTCATCCAACCAGTAGCCAATGTAAGCCGCTTTATTCAGCGGTTCTATTTGGTTAAATGAGATAACGCCAACCACTTCACCTTGTTTGAAGATAAGGAACATTTTGGCGTAGCCACGCTGGTGCAACATCATATTCCCCTGCACATTCTTACGCGTATCGTCCTCAGATTCGACAAGCTGCGGCCAGTTCAGCGACCGCTGGAGCCAAACTTTATTTTTGAGCACCAGTTGATGCAAAGGCGTGACGTATTGTTCTTCTACTGCCCGCAGTTCCAGCGTGTCACTGACGGTAATAATTTCTGACATGTTTATCTCCTTTGCGATTGTAAACGGGGGATATCTGACTGGCAGTAGCCGATATTAATCTGTTTAGCACCGAGAATGTCATATTTTTATGCTGTAACAGCAATCACTTAGAAACAATCTCTGGTGCGGAAGCCGTTACTCTGGATGTCCGGTTATCCCATATCTGGATAGGCCGTAATGATGACAACAACACTTTCATTCTATTGCTAAGGAGCAAGCATGGCAGCACCTTTGGGTCGTTTAGCACTTATTCCGCTTTTACTGATTACCGCCTGTCACCAACCCGTCCCCACCACGCAAGCGGGTCCTGTCCCCTTTGCCGTTAACAAACAACAGGTTGTGGATAATACCACGCTGGAAATTTCCCGTAGCGCGCTGGAATATAACATTCATAAAGTTCAGCAACTGCTGGGAGACAAAACCCGGATGTGCGCCATTCTTAAAGGCGATGCGTATGGCCACGATCTCTCACTGGTTACGCCGGTGATGATGCAAAACGGTGTGCAGTGTATTGGCATCGCCAGCAACGAGGAGATTAGCATTGTTCGTCAGTCAGGCTATACATCGCAGCTAATGCGCGTTCGCAACGCGACGGAAAAAGAGATGCGCCAGGCGGCAGATTTTGATACCGAAGAGCTGATTGGCAATCTGGATATGGCTAAACGTCTGAGTGCAATTGCCCACGAGAAAGGGAAAACGATTCGTATCCATCTGGCACTGAACTCTGGCGGTATGTCACGAAACGGTCTGGAAGTCAGCACCGCGGCAGGCCTGGAAGAGGCCCGCGCCATTTCCATGTTACCCGGTCTGAAAATTGTTGGCATCATGTCGCATTTCCCGGAAGAAGATGCGGCGGTGGTAAAACGCGATCTGGCCCGTTTCAATACGCAATCGGCCCAGGTACTCAAAATTACCGGGCTTAAGCGCGAAGATGTCACCTTGCATGTCGCGAATACGTTCGCCACCCTGACCGTTCCTGAATCCTGGCTCGACATGGTGCGTGTTGGCGGTATTTTTTATGGCGATACCATTGCCAGCACCGAATACAAACGCGTCATGACGTTTAAATCCGCAATCGCGTCGGTAAACCATTACCCCAAAGGAAATACCGTCGGCTATGACAGAACCTATACCCTTAAACGTAATTCCGTTCTTGCCAATATTCCGACGGGTTATGCTGATGGCTATCGTCGTGTGTTCAGTAATGTGGGGCACGTATTGATCCACGGCCAGCGGGTTCCGGTGCTGGGTAAAACATCCATGAATACCGTGATTGTTGATGTGACCGATCTACCACAGGTTGCCTCCGGCGATGAAGTAGTGTTATTCGGTAAACAGGGAAATGCGCAGGTGAGCGCAGAAGAAGTCGAAGAAATTAGCGGCGCGCTGTTCACTGAAATGTCGATCCTCTGGGGGGCGACAAACAAACGCGTGATGGTCGATTAACGCCTAAAACAGGAAGGGCTTCCTTTTCTCGCTGGAAGCCCTTTTACACAGTGAGCACAGTACTATTTAGCTCTCACTGACACTCTCTCTTTGCAAAATTTTGAGCAAATCTTCCTTCAGGTGGAGTTTCTGTTTCTTAAGACGAACAATGTCCAAACTGTATCCCCGACCATCCGAACCTTCCAGTCTGGAAATCTCATGATCAAGGCTGTTGTGTTTTTCGAATAAGGACAGAAAACGAGGATTCTCGGATTTCAGTCGGGAAATAAGGTCTCTGTATTCTGGAAACATACTTTCTCCCTGTTAGTGGTAAAGAATGTGTATAAGAAATACACATGATCAGCTTACCCGGTTAGGTCAGGGAAAAATGCGAACAGGATCGAGTAAATAGTGTACAGATTGTTACGATAGAAGTTTCAGCAATGGCTCCCCGGAAGGAGAGCCATCAGAAGAGCAATTAACGCATTTCACGGTCGTCAACATACTGACGTTTATCCTGCGCTGGCGGGAAATACTGATACAGCCAGGTTTCACTGATGGCATTACCCTGACAACGCAGGAACATACGCATATCTACCGGATCGGTTGAGTCAGATGTCGGATACCAGTCAAACTGGATCCGGTAGCCATCGATAGGTTCAACGTAGAGGATCTCAATCTGTTTCGCTTCACCACTCGAAAGCGTAATTACCGGTTCAATACCTTTCGGCGCGGCGGCTTTTAAATCGCCACCGACGAAATCAACGGCAAAACGTCGTGCCCATTTTTCCGGGTAGTGCTCGCCCGGCGCCCATCCTTCCGGGAAGCCGCCCATGCCTGTACGGGTCGCCATCACGCGAGCCAGCGGCGAACGCACCGGCGGCTGAGCGCTCCAGTACAGACGGTATTTGAATTCCAGCTCATCGCCAGCTTTGATCTTCTTCTCCGGCTGCCAGAAGCAGACGACGTTATCCAGCGTTTCACCGGTCGTCGGGATCTCCATTAAGCCAATGGTTCCCTTGCCCCACTGGTTACGTGGCTCGACCCACAGGCTTGGGCGCTTGTTGTACCAACCCATGATGTCCTGATAGTGGGAGAAGTCACGATCCAACTGCAGCAGGCCAAATCCGCGCGGGTTGTTATCGGTATAGGCATTAAACTGCAGTTTTTGCGGGTTATTCAGCGGGCGGCAGATCCACTCGCCATTGCCTCGCCACATAGCCAGACGGTCGGAATCATGAATTTGCGGGTGAATGGTGTCACACATCCGGCGTTCATTGTTACCACAGCTGAACATGCTGGTCATCGGCGCAATGCCGAGCTGCTTGATGTCTTTACGCGCATAGACATGATTCTGCACATCCATGATCACCTGCGTTTTCTCACAGTGGATCACAAACTTAAACGCGCCGGTTACGCTTGGGCTATCGAGTAGTGCATAAACAGTAAATGAAGTGGCACCCGGTTTAACCGTTTCGAACCAAAATGCGGTGAAGTCCGGAAACTCTTCTTTGCTGTCGGTATACGTATCAACCGCCAGACCACGCGCCGACAAACCGTACTGATAGGTGTCATCTACGGCGCGAAAATAGCTGGCTCCCAGGAAGGACACTACGTCACGACGGGCCAGTTCAGGCGCTTTGAACACGCGAAAACCGGCGAAACCGAGATCAGTTTGCCCTTCCAGCTGTTTGGTATCCACACCGGCATCGTTGTACTTGAAAAGCTCCGGGCGGAAGTGGATCTCACGCGCCATATGCGTACTGTCATCAACCGAGAACATGCGCACGCGGCGACGAAAACCCATGCCTACATGGAAGAATTGCGCGTCAAGCTGACGATTTTCAACGTTGTTCCACAGTGACTGTTCTGCGTCGTACTGAATACTGTTGTAAGCCTGCGGCGTTAGTTTAGCCAGCGTATCCGGCAATGCGCGCGGCGAGCCGCCCCAGGGTTTCTGTGCTAAATCATGGGCCATCGATTGCAGAACGGAAAAATCAAAACGTACGGTTTTTCCGTCTGCAATGTCAGACTCTGCCGCATAGGCAGCACGGGAAAAGAGTGATGCAATACCACTGGTTCCGCACACGGCGGCCACTGCCATTGAACCTTTAATAAATCGTCTGCGATTCATGCCTGAAAGTGAGTCCTTCTGGTCGTGTAAATGGTCCCGCGCCGGTCAAAATCTGCGGCAAGAGAGTGCACATTTCTGACCGCCCACTCTAGACAAAATTCATTAATAATCCAATTGTTGGTCGCCGATTATCTGTACAAAATCGAAAATATTTTATGTCGATGAGAACAGGCCGAATTCCATGTAAATTCAGTTAAAGTAAACCACACCGCCGTTTACTGCGTTCTTCTGCCTCCTGATACAACGCAAACTCATCATACACTGCGCAGCCCAGCGCCTGTTCAAAGGCATCGCGGCTGGCATTACCGTGGCTGCGCGCCTGCGTTTCATTACCCAGATTAGACTGGAAAATCCCTGCGGCGCTCACCGGCAAGAAATCTTCGTAGGTGATAGGCTGAGCAACCAGCCAGCCCCGCTCGATGAGCGGCTGCGGGTCGTCATCCGGGCGAATAGCCTGGCGATGCGCTTCGCCCGACGGCGTCAGACGATAACGAAACCAGGCAAGTCCTTGCTGGCGCAACAGAAACTCGCTGTCCGGAAACGCCTTAAACACGTCCTGAAGATGCAACTGGTGCGTCAGGTTATCTTTCCCCGTCCCCGCTTTACTCAACAGTTCGTCGTACAACTCCCGGCCTTTTGGCGTCAGCGCCACGCCGCGCTGTTCGATTTCGCCAAAACGTGCCGTGTGAGTTCCACGCATTTCGCCGGCAAACAACACCGGTTCTTCCAGCGCCTTAAAGCTGGTCTGACGCAGCAAGATGGGCACCTCGCGCCGTGGTGGGCCTTCAATGAGAATTTTCGGTGTAATACCGCACTCCGGCATCATCGACTGTACCCGATCGATATCCAGCGTGCGCGGCGTCAGGTGATTGATATGGCAACCGGGAAAACAGACCACATCGGCAATCAGCCGATGCTCGTTATGCAAGGCATGATACGTTTGTTCATCTACGGTGGCGTGTTGATGCCAACGGAACGTTTCCAGCGCCTCATGCACAAACTCTTGCGCCTGCGCCTGCGTAAAACTGCCGTGCGCATCAAACTCATCCAGCAATTCGTGACAACGACGCGTGAAAATATCACGCTTTGCGAGGATCTCCGCGGCCTGCTGGCGCAACACCACGTTCTCGATTAATTCGAGGCGTAGTAGTGACGTAAATACCCGAAACGGGTTGCGCGAAAGCGAGGCATCATCGATGGGTCGAAACGCCGTGGAATGGACGGGGACGCCGGCCTGGGAGAGATCGTAATAGCTGACCGGATACATCCCCATAATGGCAAACATCCGCCGCAGTGTAGACAACTCCTGCGCAGTACCGACCCGAATTGCCCCATGGCGTTCAACATTGAGCCGCGCCAGTTCATCCGCATTAGCCAATTTTTCATGTAGCGTCGGATTATTTTCCAGTACCGCCAGATTCACATCAGCGACAAGTTCCAGCAACGTGCCATACTGCGGGACTTCCTGCTGGTACATTGCTGACATAGCCTGCGAAAATTGTTCCCGAATCTCATCTGCCGTGATGGTGTTCGCCATAATGTCATGCCTCCAGTGAATATTACCTGGAGTGTAGAGAACACCGCTGACTCCGGTGGGAAGAATTTACAAACTGTGATCCCGCATAAATTCCCCCCACCCACCGGGCAGTGAACTGAAGCTTACTGACGTGGTTTTAAATGACTTTCCAGCCATGGCAGCATCTGTTTTTTACGACTGAGCATGCCTTCGACCTTGCAGGGTTGCGGTAACTCTGACAACTCAGATCCAACGAACCACAGGCTGGTATCGCCAAGATTGATGTCCGTCAGCATCAGTACCACCAGCGCAGCCTGATTTTCCTCAGCATAACGGGTCATCTCCTCGCGGAGATCGTCCAGCACACCGTCAACCTGGCGCAGTGCATACAGCTCGAGTTGCGCCACGCAGACTTTATGCCCATGAATGGTGAACGTTTTAATGTCTTTATGCAGCAGCTCACGGGCACTCATGCCTTCGACGCTGGTTTTGGCCGACAACAGATCACGGCTAAAAGCGTCCAGATCCACACCCGCTTTTTGGGCCAGCTCATCCACTGCCTGGCGATCGTCTGGGGTCGTTGTCGGAGAACGGAGCGTGACAGTGTCACTCAGCGCAGCGCCCAGCAGTAAAACGGCCTCGGCGGCAGATAACTGGCTGCGCTCATCTTCCGTCATCAGTTGCCACAACAGCGTCGCACTGCTGCCAACAGGTTTGACCCAGACCTCTGGAGGAAGACGAGTCACTAATCCGCCGAGTCGATGATGGTCGATGATACCGACGACATTGCTCTCAGACAGCGATTCCGGCCCCTGAGCAGGCTCAGTGAAATCGACCAGCCATACATCAAGATCGGTCAGCGGAAACGTCAGCCGCTCAGGCATTGCCAGCCCTGCATGCGCAAAGATAAATTGCGTTTCGCGGTTCGGTTCGCCCAGACGCCATGCCGTCGCCTGCTGGCCGCGTAAAGTAAGCCAACGCGCCGTCATGGCGGCAGTACAAATGGCATCGCTATCGGGGTTAAGGTGCCCTATTACATGTATCATCAATCAGTGCCTTGTGAAGAGAAGGGTTCAAAAGCCAACAATAACGAAAGTATATCGACTGGACACATTCCCTTCCATGATCCCACCCCCCCGCCATGATGCTGTACAAAACATAAGCAAAATAAATCAGTTGTAAGTAAAACACGTTAAATGTTAATAATATTTTGCTATCAAGTTATCAAAAACAAACAACTTCACTTGTCACCAATACGGCTCTGTTTTTAACATCGCTTATGGAAAAAAATGTTCTGTTCAATCAGCGCATTCGCTTGCGCCATCTTCATACCTTTGTCGCCGTTGCCCAACAGGGAACGTTGGGACGTGCGGCCGAAACCCTTAACCTGAGTCAGCCAGCCCTCTCCAAAACGCTGAACGAACTGGAGCAACTAACCGGTACCCGACTCTTTGAACGCGGTCGCCTTGGTGCACAGTTAACATTGCCCGGCGAGCAGTTTCTTACCCATGCGGTAAGAGTGCTTGATGCACTCAACACTGCCGGACAGGCATTAAATCATCGTGAAGAATCTCAGAATGATGTCGTGCGTATTGGTGCCTTGCCAACAGCTGCATTGGGTATTCTTCCGGCTGTCATTGGCTCGTTCCATAAGCAGCAAATGGAAACCACGCTGCAGGTTGCCACCATGAGTAATCCCATGATCCTGGCGGGTTTAAAGTCAGGAGAAATTGATCTCGGCATTGGGCGTATGGCCGATCCGGAATTGATGGTCGGTCTGAACTACGAACTGTTATTTCTGGAATCGCTCAAACTTGTCGTGCGCCCTAACCATCCATTGTTGCAAGAAACCATCACGCTGAGCCGGGTGATTGAGTGGCCAGTGGTGGTTTCGCCGAAAGGAACCGCCCCTCGCCAGCACGCAGAGGCATTGTTGCAAAGTCAGGGCTGTAAAATGCCGTCGGGTTGTATTGAAACGCTGTCAGCATCGCTCTCCCGTCAACTGACGGTTGATTACGACTATGTGTGGTTTGTCCCTTCAGGCGCGGTTAGAGAAGATCTGCGCCAGGCAACGCTGGTGTCATTGCCAATTCCCACCCATGGTGCGGGTGAGCCCATCGGTATTATTACTCGTGTCGATGTGCAACTCTCTCAGGCCGCCCAGATACTTATCGCCGCAATACGCAAAACCGTACCTGTTTAATCGTATTGATGATTGGGTCTGTTATTACCGGCAGGCCCAACCCATGTAAATGTTCAATATATGGACGATAAAACCGTCATAGAACACAGCCAGAAGCTGTATTTTTCCTTACAAGCAAATTAAGCAATACTTATTATCAATGATATCTCTATCGAATAATGGCGGATGAAATCCCCTACTCAAGCTTACATTTAAAAATTTTCTTTTAGAATTCAATGAGACATAAAAAACCAATCCAATTAAGTTAATACCACAATACATCAAATAATTGGTTATTACCTCTAAACAAACTCTTAAAAAACACCAACCACAACTTCACCCGCTATTCAGTCATAATCTCACGTCATATAATCTTTTCACCATTTAATTTGTTATTAAGGAAAATAACGTGAAATTTGTTAATTGTTTAAGTGCCGCAGCGCTTCTGGTCGCAGGGGCTGCTTTTCAGGTACAAGCGGCTGGTTCTGACTCTGCAAACATTGATTTTGCAGGAAACATTACATCATCAACTTGCGATGTCAGTATTGATGGTGTTTCCGCTTCCAAAGAAGTCAAACTGCCAGATATCACTGTTCCTGCGATGCAAGCGGCTGTCAGCAGTCCTGCGATGAAAACCAAATTTCAGATCACCGTTAAAAACTGCGCCACTGAACCAGCGGGCGGTAAAGTAAAAGGGCAATTTTCAACCTCCGGTAATTACAACAGCACCAGCAAAGCATTGTTAAATACTGCAGCAGGAGACAAAGATGCGGGTTTCCAGGTAGAAGATACCGCAACCAGTACCATTATCGATTTTACATCAGCCACACCGCAATCTGAAGCCGCTTATAGTTCCACCAACGGTGCTGAATTTAATTACACCGTCGGTTATATCTATTCAGGCTCTGGTACGCCGACTGCTGGTGTAGTGAAAGCGAATACCACTTTTGTAACAACCTACCCTTAACAAGTTGTATAAGATCAAGAGTAGTTAATAACTCTGCTGCAACTTTTAATTCAAGGTTGCAGCCATTTACCAAGATATAAATGATATGATTCCCAAAAACACATTCAGATTAATTATATTTTCTGCCGCTATTTCGTTTAGCTATTCGTCAGTCGCCAGTATCGTGATTAACGCTACGCGTGTCATTTACCCTTCCGACGCGAAAGAGGCACTCATTAAAATGGTGAATCAGGGGCAACAACCTTTATTAGTCCAGTCCTGGTTAGACGATGGTCATGAAGATGTTGATCCGCAAACCTTAAACGTTCCTTTTATCGCCTCCCCCCCGGTAAGTCGGGTCGATCCTAAACAGGGACTGACCGTACGCTTAAACTGGGACGGTCAAGCGTTACCCACCGATCGCGAAAGCGTGTATTGGTTTAATGCACTTGAAATCCCCGGCAAAAATAAAGATGCCGCCAAATCGAATCAACTGCAGATAGCGCTGAAAACCCGCATCAAAGTATTTTATCGCCCGGCATCCCTTCCAGGTTCGGCGGATGACGCAATCCAACATCTGAAATGGAGCCTTGCTAACCAAGGGAAGCAAATTTGGGCGACGGCGAAAAATGACTCTCCTTATTTTGTTTCACTTGTTGGCGCTAACATCACTTCCCGGGGGAAAAAATACAAAATTGAGCCCGACATGGTCGCCCCTTTTTCCAGCGCCAGCTATGAAGTGAAAACGCTCACCACCTCTCGTCTTGAATCCGTTTCATGGACAGCAGTCAATGATTACGGGGCTAACGTTGACGTAACGGATAAATAAAAACACGTGCAAGGATTGCTCTATGTCGATGTCAAAACACCGATTAGCGACCTCGGTATGGGTATTGCTGGTTATTTGTCAGACAGGATTTGCTGACGATAATTACATTGAATTCAACGATGACTTTATCTTCAGCAATGCAGGTAAAAAATCGACAATCGACGTGTCACAATATGCGCGCGGCAACCCGGTGAAACCCGGTATTTATACCGTCTCCGTTTGGATTAACGGTGAGCAACAGCAAACTGCAAAGATCCAGTTTATTGATAACCACACCCCGAATGCGTCTCCCTGCCTGACTCGTGAGGTGCTCGATGAAGCAAACGTTGATGTAAGCAAACTCCCCACGGCAGATGCGGACGAAGGTGAATCGCAATGCTATATACTGGCGGATTATTACCCCTCATCCAGCGTGAGTTACGATCCTAATTCACAGATCCTGATGCTCACAATTCCGCAGCTGTTTCTCGTCAGCCACCCTGCGGGTTATGTCAACCCCGCACGTTGGGATGCCGGTATTCCTGCTGCAATACTGAACTGGAGCTTCAGTGGCTACCACAGTGAAAACGACGGTAGCGCCTCTGACAGTGGTTATCTGGGGCTCGGCTATGGTCTCAATCTGGGAGCATGGAGGTTACGCTCCAGCGGCGCGCTGAACTGGGCAAAAGACGATAGCGCGACCTGGGACAACTACGACCTCTATTTGGCTCGCGATTTACCCCCTCTCCGGGCACAAATGGAACTGGGCCAGGTCACCTCTCGCAGCGAAGTCCTGGATAGTATCGGCATTAAAGGCGTACATCTGTATAACGACAAACGCATGGATCCACATGACGGTCGCTACGTTCCAGTCATCAACGGCGTGGCTAACAGTAATGCCAAAATTACCGTACGACAGCAGTCGCGCATCATCTATGAAACCACCGTTCCCCCAGGTCCTTTTGCTCTGAAAGATTATTATGTGGCAATCAACGGCGCTGACCTCGACGTTACCGTGGAAGAAGCTGATGGGTCAAAACGGTTATTCACCGTACCGTATGCCTCTGTTGCTCAGTTAATGACCAAAGGTGAAGTTGACTGGGATTTTGCCGTTGGGACATTAGACAACGATGACAACAGCGATTCTCCCTGGGTGCTCACCACTAACGGTAATTATGGATTGAGCGATGTTTTCACGCTGTATGGCGGCATACAGTCAATGGAAGAAGACTATCTGGCGGGGATGCTGGGTCTGGCGATGAATACGCGTCTTGGTGCTATCGCAGTCGATGTTATCCACTCTCGCGCTTCACTTGAAGATATTGGCACTCTGCAGGGGCAGAGTTACCGTGTAAGCTACAGTAATGTGCTGGACGCAACACAGACCAATTTCAGCTTTAGCGCCTATCGATACAGCACCAAAGATTACCTCTCGCTTAATGACGTCATCTCTTTGCAAAATAGCATCGATAGTTATAGCGACGATCACGATACTAACCGTAACGATGCGTATCGCAACAGCTACAGCCATTCCAAAAATGAGCTTCAGGCTAACGTCAATCAACCTATCAACCTTAACGGCGAAGATTACGGTTCATTTTATCTCAGCGGCACCTGGACGAGTTACTGGGGTAGCTCAGACAAAACGTCTCAGTATTCGCTGGGCTACAGCAACACTTTCCGCTCCATCTCGTGGAATATCTCGCTGCAGCGCAGTTATAACGAATGGGGCGATGAAGATGACAGCCTGTACGTTGGGTTGAGTATTCCTTTTGGTAGCAACGCTCAAAACGATCAACCAGCCTTCTCCAGTCTGAACCTCAGCGCCAATAGCGACTTTAGCGGCAACAACGGTTTCACCAGTACGGCCAGCGGCAACAGTAGCAACAATAAATGGAACTACAGCCTCAGCACCACCGCTAACCAGGCCAGTCAGGGAGAAGACACCTATTCCGTCAGCGGATATTCCACCTATAACGGTGCGAATGGAGCAACCAGCGTTTCCGCTACGGTCGATAAAAATCATAACCAGCAGTATTCCCTAAACAATAACGGCGGTGTGCTGTTGCACAGCGGTGGATTGACGCTCTTACCGGGTAATGTCAACGCACAAAGCGCCATCGCCCTTATTGAAGCGCAAGGTGCCGATGGCGCGACCACCACCAATGGATATGGCGAGATTGACAGTGCCGGATATGCAGTTGCCACCAGTCTTTCGCCTTATGCCGAGAATACCGTCGGGCTGGATCTCAGCACCATCAAGGCGGACGTCGAAGTGAAAAACACCTCCGCCGCCGTGGTTCCGCGCGATGGCGCCGTGGTGAAAGTCACCTTCGCTACTCAGCAAGGTCAATCAGTGTTCGTCACGCTCAGACGTAGTGATAACAGTTTCATTCCATTGGGCGCGAACATTCTCAATGAACAGGGAGAATCCGTTGGCGCAATGGGTCAGGCGGGTCGCGCCTTTTTACGCGGTATCGAACAACGTGGCAACCTGAAGGTTATTTGGGGAAGCGACGCGGCAAGCTACTGCGATGTAACCTACCAGATCCCTGACGCACCCGCGATGATCGGAAAATCAATTCGTCTGGAGACGTTAGTTTGCCAGATGCCAGGAGCCGGGAAGTAGCTTATGCGCCAGGTAATGTTTTTTTCTTTTCTATTATGCTGCCCGCACCTCTTTGCAGCGGATGTCGTGGTTAACTTTAAGGCCAATTTGCTTGCGATGACCTGCACCGTCAATATTGTTGTCGGCTCAGGCAAAGCGGTGAACCAAACCATCGATTTTGGTGTATTAACCCGCGCAGAGCTGGAGGCTCAGGGCGCTAATACGCTGAAAAATTTTTCGTTGCAGTACAGCAACTGCACGATTGGCTCCAGTACAAACCAGACGGTTACCTGGATAAAAACGGGAATTAAGGCCTCTTCGTTGTACAGCGGTTATCCAACCGAACTCAAGGGGGGAGATAACGGAGCCGCAGCGGTTTTGTATCGTTCTGGCTCCCCAAATTCTCTGTTGATCCTCAATAGCAGTACGCCGCTTGACTGGACCTCGACTGAGCGCACCAATAAAACCCTGAATCTGGTCTTATCTCTGCGTCCGACGTCTTACTCAACCACCGCGACAAGTGGCACCTTCAACGGTTCGTTGACGTTCACTACCACTTATCAGTAGGAGCCGCCATGAAATTTATCCCAGCAGTCTTATTGCTGATATCCACGCCGCTTTGGGCCGCAATCAGTACCAATACCAATGTATTAACGGTTAAGGCGGAGCTGGTTACCGGTAGCTGTGACATCACCGCCTCCGACGTTAATTTAGGTGATGTGGAGGCGAGTGAATTCGCCGCTGGCGGTGTATGGGCGAACTTATCGGCCACCGCAGTGGGCAACGTACCGACGCAACCGCTGAAGGTCAGCGTACGCTGTGACTCCGGTTCCGTCGCCAAAACGTTAGTACTGAGCTTTAAGCCGCAAAAAGCGCAACTCACTGGCAACCAGATATTCCCGAATGAATATACCGGTCCGATGACTGCGGCTGGAAACGTGGGCGTAGTAGTCTTTGAGGGGAGGACAAGCCCTGCTTATATTAATGTGCTTAATAAAGATAATACTTCCGCCGTCAATATTGTTAACTATAAAGGCTCAACCACCACCTATTCTGATATCACCTTTCAGGCTCGTTTTCAAAAAGTGGACTCAGCAAAAACGGTCACTCCAGGTGGCGTATTAAGTCAGGTGCAAATCAGCGTGAGCTACAAATAATGGATAAACAGCAGGTTAATATGAGTACGATGATTTCACGATCAATTTCTTTAGCGGCATTGCTGTTGAGCGGAATTTATTCATATCAGGTGCAGGCTGTGGAGTGTATTTTTGAAAAGATTAATACCAGCACGATAAGCGCGGGAACGTTAGCCGTGAATAGTTATAACCCATCCCGTACAACACCCGTGCTATTGGGGACGCTCAGTGCGGGCAACTATGCTTACTTAAACTGTAGTACAGGTAATGATGGTTCTGATTTTTATGGAAAGTCCACAACAACAAGTGGTACGCAATCCGATAGTTATACCAGTACCAGCGGTAGTACAAAATATAGCTACAATAGAGTTTTTTTTCCAACAAGCATACCCGGGATATATTATAACATTTACATAGCTAATTCTATTAATGCTAATTATACAGCTTATCTTCCATCTAATACGAGTTGGACACGTGAGATCGATAATGCTGCAAATGGAGATTTTCCTGTTGGATTATACATCGAAGTTTGGCAACGTGGGGGGGTTTCCTCAATAGGTAATGGTGAAGCGCATCCGGTCATAAATGGTGAAATAGGCAGGTTTAAAGCAGGGAATGAAAATGTAAGTAGTCAACAGATTATCGCCACAGTAAACGCATCTTCATTCACCGTAAAATTCGCCGCGCCAACCTGCAATTTGTCCGTCTCTCCTGCCACCATCGATTTTGGCGATGTGGGTAATGACAAACCACGAAAAACCTTCACCTTGAAAAATAGCAACTGCGTTAATGCTTCAGGGGTTACCCTTAAACTGACGTCGGCCAAAGCGACTTATGATAATAGCGGATTGTCTATTCTCGCCAATACCACGACTGGCACCTCAGCAGCGGGCGGACGGGGAGTGGCGGTTTCTTACGAAGGTTCGCCCCGACAATATCTGTCGGCGAATGACACAAATTCTTCAGTGACCATCGGCTTTGGTTCCATCGTAACGGCGAAAGATATCACCATGGCCGGATTACTCATCTGCACCTCCGTCAGCAATAACAGTACCTGCGATGACTACACCCCTGGTGCGTTCACCGCAGCGGGAACGATTAGTGCCACGTACAAATAGATAGTAAATCCGGTAATACAAAGGATCGTATTACCGGATGGCTGGCCTGTCAGAATGTTTCCCAGTTATCCGTATTTACCGTGTTTGATTTTGGCAGTGAAACCGATGGATTAACGGCAGGTGTAACGCGTTTAATTGCGCTTGTCCCGGTTAAACGGAATGTGCCGACGGCTTCCGTTAAGCGTGCGGCCTGCTCTTCAAGAGAGGCCGCAGCGGCCGATGCTTCTTCAACCAGCGAAGCGTTTTGCTGCGTGACCTTATCCATCTCTGAAATCGCCTGGCTCACCTGGACGATACCCCGGCTTTGTTCATCAGAGGCCGCCGCAATTTCCAGCATAATGTCGGTGACGCGTTTTACCGCATCGACAATATCCGTCATCGTATTGCCTGCCGCGACCACTTCTCCGGATCCCTGGTCAATCAGTCGGACTGATTCGCTGATCAATCCTTCTATCTCTTTTGCCGCCTGGGCGCTGCGGCTTGCCAACGTACGCACCTCACTGGCTACGACGGCAAACCCTCGCCCCTGTTCTCCAGCCCGCGCCGCTTCGACCGCTGCGTTCAGCGCCAGGATATTGGTCTGGAAGGCAATGCTGTTTATAACGGCGGTAATTTCGGAGATTTTCTTCGAACTTGTTGAGATATTCCCCATGGTTTTAACCACGCCAGAGACCATCTGGCCGCCCCGACTGGCTTTGCCGGAAGCATCTTCCGCCAGCGTGCTCGCATGATGCGCGTTGTCGGCGTTTTGCTTCACCGTAGCCGTCAGTTCTTCCATGCTGGCCGCCGTTTGTTCAATCGCCGCGGCCTGTTGTTCAGTACGTGAAGAGAGATCGGTATTGCCCGCAGAAATCTCACTGGTACCGCGGTAGATTTCTTCCGCCCCCTGACGAACCGTGCCCACCGTTTTCCCCAGCGAACGCTGCATTGTTTGCAGATGACGGCTCAGGCGACCAATTTCGCTGCGCCCGGTTGGTTCCTCCGGCATCGTCAGATCCCCTACTGATATTTGCTCAATGCGCTGGGCCGCGCGTAACAGAGGATGAATAACGGTACGGCGCAGAACAATGAACGTCATCAGCGTCAAGGCCAGCGCCAGAATAAATGCACCCAGCATAAAGGCCATGCCGAGTTGCGTACGCTGGTGAGCCTGCTCACTAAGATGGTTCGCCCTGGCGGTACGAATGTCGATCGCCTTTAACAACACCTTGTTGTAAGCAGAGTCCAGCGGTCTGGCCTGTTCATTTTCATGGTTGATGATCGCCTCGAACATGCCGTTTTTAGCGTACTTCAGCATAGGCTGTAAGCCGTCGATATAGGCTTTGAAATTGGCACTGAGTTCAGCGTCTAACGCCTCACCGGCAGTGGTTTTCACCGCACGCGCCATATAGGTATTAAAACCGTCCTGCGATTGCTTAATACGTTTTTCTGCCTCGGCAATATTGGCTTTCATGTCATCCATTTCAGCAATACGGCTCGCCGCACCAGCATGGATCATGTTGATACGCGCGGTGCGTAAGTGGTTAGAGCTGTTAGATAACCCCATCCGAACCTGAATCTCATCGGTTACATCGCGCTGATCGCGATCGGCCTGCATAAGAAAATAACCTGCCAGCCCGGAACTTAAGGCGAACAGCAGAAGGATGCCACCGAGAATGGAGGAAAACAGCGGAACCAGCCGGATTTGATGCAGAAAGCCCAGTTTATGCTGGGCTTGCATCGATGTAGTGTTGTCCATGACCGTCGACTCTCTTGTAGGGTTTATGCGTGAAAACACGCCCGTTAGATAGTCATCGGCAATCCGGGAAGTTTACTTACCGTGAAAAGCGCCGGATTCGTCACACTTTCACAACATAATTCTAAAAAATTCAGGAAAGTGCCAGCGGAGAAATCCGCTGGCCAATGAATCAGTTATCACCAAAATGGATAACGGTACGGATGGATTTACCCTGATGCATTAAATCGAACGCTTCGTTAATCTGCTCCAGCGGCAGGCGATGCGTAATAAACGGATCTAGCTGAATTTTTCCGCTCATTGCTTCTTCGACCATACCCGGCAACTGGGTACGCCCTTTTACGCCGCCAAACGCGGAACCGCGCCACACGCGACCGGTCACTAACTGGAACGGACGTGTTTTGATCTCCTGACCGGCACCCGCCACGCCAATAATGATGCTTTCGCCCCACCCTTTATGGCAGCACTCCAGCGCCGCGCGCATCACGTTAACGTTGCCGATGCACTCAAAGCTAAAGTCCACGCCACCGTCGGTAAGTTCGACAATCACATCCTGCACCGGTTTATCGTAATCGTTCGGGTTGATGAAATCGGTCGCACCCATTTCACCCGCCAGCTTGAATTTTTCCGGGTTAGTATCAACGGCCAGAATACGCCCGGCTTTCGCCTGTACCGCGCCCTGGATCACTGCCAGGCCAATACCGCCCAGGCCAAATACGGCTACGGTATCGCCTTCCTTCACTTTCGCGGTGTTATGAACCGCTCCGATACCGGTGGTCACGCCACACCCCAGCAGACACACTTTATCCAGTGGAGCCTGCGGGTTAACCTTCGCCAGCGAGATCTCTGCGCAAACGGTGTATTCACTGAAGGTACTGGTACCCATATAGTGATAGATGGGTTCGCCGTTATACGAGAAGCGTGTTGTGCCATCCGGCATCAGGCCTTTGCCCTGGGTAGCACGTACGGCCTGACACAAGTTAGTTTTGCCAGACTTACAGAACTTACACTCACCACATTCTGCGGTGTACAACGGGATCACATGGTCGCCCGGTTTCAGACTGGTGACGCCCTCACCCACTTCAACCACAATACCCCCGCCTTCATGACCGAGTACCGCCGGGAACACCCCTTCCGGATCGTCGCCAGAGAGCGTAAAAGCGTCAGTATGGCACACGCCGGTGTGGGTAATTTTAACCAGCACTTCACCTTTCTTTGGCGGTGCGACGTCGATTTCGACAATTTTTAACGGTTGGCCGGGGCCAAATGCAACTGCTGCACGTGATTTCATTTGTCTCTTCCCATTATTGCGAGGTGATGGTGTTATTTTAGATAAGCACGCAGAAGATGGCCGATTTCAGCCATGCGCACAGCACGCTGGTCTGGGGTAGTCTCCCCGCTGACCAGTTCATCTTTCAGATGGATCTCAACCATTTCGCCCATCAGGCCATTGGATGCGCCGCGCACGGCGGCAATTTGTTGCAGGATCGCCAGACACGGTTCGCCGGATTCCAGCGCGCGCTCAAGCGCATCAACCTGACCGCGGATACGGCGTACACGGGTGAGAATGCGTTTTTTATCTTCAGGTGAATGCGGCATACGCCCTCCAAATACTATAGGGGGGTATACTATCAGAATTTTTATGTAATTGTAAAAAATTGACATCTGTTCAGCATTAAGCGTATCCAGATACCTCCATCAGTTTATCGCTGTTACGCCGCGGGAGGTTGTCGTCAAAAAGATTCAGTTCACCGTACGTATTGGCAACCAACCTGACATGATCAATTTTTGATCAATCCATACGCCAGGCTTACAGCACTAATACTCTCTCACGTCAATAACCACTAAAAGTTAATGGTTTATAAAACAATTTAACCTTACAATAACCATACTTTTTCATGTCTTAAGTTTAAGCTGGAGAAAAAAATGGAGCTCAGCCGGAGGCAGTTCTTTCGAATCTGCGCGGGCGGTATGGCAGGAACAACTGTTGCATCTCTCGGATTCTTATCATCTTTTTCCGTTCACGCGGAAACCCGTCAATACAAACTCTTAAAAGCAAAAGAGACACGTAATAACTGTACGTACTGCTCAGTAGGCTGCGGCATGCTGATGTACAGCCTTGGCGATACAGCCAAAAACGTCAAAGAAAGTATCTACCATATTGAGGGCGATCCGGATCATCCGGTGAGCCGTGGATCGTTGTGCCCTAAAGGCGCTGGCGTGCTGGATTATATTCATAGTGAAACCCGTCTGCAGTATCCCGAATATCGTGCACCGGGTTCGGATAAATGGCAGCGTATTAGCTGGGATGATGCGATTAATCGTATTGCCCGACTCATGAAAGATGATCGCGATGCCAACTTTATTGAGAAAAATGCTCAGGGCTTGACCGTCAACCGATGGTCCACCACGGGCATGCTATGTTCCTCTGCGGCAAGTAATGAAACCGGGATCCTCGACGGTAAATTTGCTCGCGGATTAGGTATGGTCGCTATCGACTGTCAGGCACGGTTATGTCATGGCCCCACCGTTGCGGCTCTTGCACCAACGTTTGGACGTGGTGCGATGACCAACAACTGGGTCGATATTAAAAATGCCAACGTAGTGCTTATTATGGGCGGCAATGCCGCTGAGGCACATCCGGTAGGCTTTAAATGGGTGGTCGAAGCGCAAACTAAAAACGACGCCACCGTGGTGGTGGTCGACCCGCGCTTTAACCGTAGCGCCGCCGTCGCCGATCTGTATGCACCAATACGCGCTGGTTCCGACACCGCATTCCTGCTCGGTGTAATCCGTTATCTGCTGGAAAACAACCAGGTGCAGCACGACTATGTGCGCCATTACACCAACGCCAGCCTGATTATCCGTGATGACTATCAGTTCGACGACGGCTTGTTCAGTGGCTACGACGACAAGAAACGCCAGTACGATAAATCGAGCTGGTTCTATCAGCTTGACGAACTGGGTAATGCCCTGCGTGATGAAACATTGGCTCACCCACGCTGCGTGTGGAACTTGCTCAAAAACCACGTCGAGCGCTATACCCCGGAAATGGTTAACCGGTTGTGTGGGACATCCGTGGCGGATTTCAATCGTATCTGCGAAATTCTCGCCAGCACCAGCGTGCCTGACCGCACCGCCACTATCCTGTATGCGCTGGGTTGGACTCACCACTCCGCCGGGGCACAGATTATTCGCGCCGCCGCTATGCTCCAGTTGCTACTGGGCAATATAGGCATGGCGGGCGGTGGTGTTAACGCCCTACGTGGCCACTCCAATATTCAGGGCTATACCGATCTTGGCTTGTTGTCAACGAACCTGCCGGGCTATATGCCGCTGCCGTCGGAAAAACAGCCAGACTACCAGACCTATATTTCGCAAATCACGCCACCTGCGCTAGGCGTGAATGAGGTCAATTACTGGCAAAATACGCCGAAGTTCTTTGTTAGCATGATGAAAAGTTTCTGGGGCGACAATGCAACAGTAGAAAATAACTGGGGCTACGACTGGCTACCTAAATGGGATCGCCTGTATGACGTCATGACCCAGGCCGAATTGATGCTCGAAGGTAAGATTAATGGTTACATCGTTCAGGGCTTCAATCCGCTGGCGGCGTTTCCGGATAAAAACAAATCAACGCGCGCGCTTTCAAAACTGAAATATATGGTGGTTATCGATCCGCTGGTCACTGAGTCGTCCAATTTTTGGCAGAATCATGGCGAGATGAACGATGTAAACCCGGCAGATATTCAGACCGAAGTTTTCCGCCTGCCCTCTTCCTGCTTTGCTGAAGAAAATGGTTCAATCGCTAACTCCGGGCGTTGGTTGCAGTGGCACTGGGCTGCGGCAGAACCACCAGGTGAAGCCTTACATGACGGGAAGATCCTTGGGCGTCTGTTTATGCGCCTACGCGAGCTGTATCAACAGGAAGGGGGAGCGAATCCGCAACCCTTGTTGAATATTGCCTGGAATTATAAAGATCCATACGACCCACACCCAGAAGAGATTGCGCGTGAAGCTAATGGCCAGGCGCTTGAAGACCTTTATGATGACAAAGGCCAGCTTATAGCCAAAAAAGGCCAGCAGCTCAGCAGTTTTGCACAGTTGCGCGATGACGGCTCGACCAGCAGTTTCTGCTGGGTCTACTGCGGAAGCTGGACAGAACAAGGCAACCAGATGGCCAATCGCGACAACAGCGATCCGTATGGTCTGGGCTGCACACCGGGCTGGGCGTGGTCATGGCCTGCCAACCGCCGTATTCTCTACAATCGTGCTTCGGCCGATCCATCAGGAAAACCGTGGGATCCCAAACGAGCCCTGCTGCATTGGGATGGCAAAAAATGGGCCGGTATGGACGTAGCCGACTACGGCCAGGCCGCGCCGGGCAGCAACGTTGGTCCGTTTATCATGAACCCGGAAGGTGTAGCGCGTCTGTTCTCCATCGACAAAATGAACGACGGACCATTCCCGGAACATTACGAACCCATTGAGTCGCCTATTGGTACCAACCCGCTGCACCCGGATGTTGTATCCAGCCCGGTTGCGCGTATCTACCATGACGATATCGCCAATATGGGTAAAGCGGATGCCTTCCCGTACGTCGCCACAACTTACTCCATTACTGAACTGTTCCGCCACTGGACCAAACATGCGCTGATCAACGCCATCGCTCAACCCGATCAATTCATCGAAATCGGTGAGGCGCTGGCGAGCAAAAAAGGCATTGCGGCAGGTGATACGGTGAAAGTGATGTCGAAACGCGGCTTTATCAAAGCGAAGGCGGTGGTCACCAAGCGTCTGCAAACGCTGACGATCGATGGTAAGCAGATCGATACTATCGGTATCCCTTGTCACTGGGGCTTTGAAGGCGCTACACGCAAAGGGTTCCTCGCCAATACGTTAACGCCATCGGTGGGTGACGCGAACTCGCAAACACCGGAGTATAAAGCGTTTCTGGTCAACATCGAGCGAGCGTAAGGAAGGGAACTCATGGCTATGCAATCACAAGATATTATTAAACGCTCGGCGACGAACAGCATCACGCCGCCGCCCCAGGCGCGGGATTTCCGTGCTGAAGTGGCGAAACTAATTGATGTCACTACCTGTATTGGCTGTAAAGGCTGTCAGGTCGCCTGCTCAGAGTGGAACGATATTCGCGATGAAGTGGGTTACTGCAACGGTGTCTACGACAACCCGACCGATCTCAGCGCTAAGTCCTGGACGGTGATGCGCTTTAGTGAAACCACCCAGAACGACAAGCTGGAATGGCTGATCCGCAAAGACGGCTGCATGCACTGCGCCGATCCCGGCTGTTTGAAAGCCTGTCCATCCGCTGGAGCAATCATTCAGTATGCCAACGGGATTGTCGACTTTCAGTCCGAGCACTGCATTGGCTGTGGCTACTGCATTGCTGGCTGCCCGTTCAATATTCCGCGACTTAATCCCGAAGATAACCGGGTCTACAAATGTACGCTGTGCGTTGACCGGGTCAGCGTGGGCCAGGAACCGGCCTGCGTGAAAACTTGTCCGACCGGTGCTATCCAGTTTGGCACCAAAAAGGAGATGCTCAATGTCGCGGAAACTCGCGTGGCGCAGTTGAAAAAACGCGGCTATGCCAACGCGGGCATCTACAACCCGCAAGGGGTCGGCGGCACCCACGTGATGTATGTACTTCATCACGCGGATCAACCATCGCTGTACCACAATCTGCCGGATGAGCCAAAAATCGCCGCACCAGTGAACCTCTGGAAGGGGATTTTAAAACCACTCTCCGCCGCCGGATTTATCGCCACCTTTGCCGGGCTGATTTACCACTACGTGGGAGTCGGGCCAAACAAAGAGACGGATGATGATGAAGAGGAGAACGGTCATGAGTAAAAGCAAAATGATTCTGCGCACCAAATTCATCGACCGTGCTTGTCACTGGACGGTGGTAATAAGCTTCTTCCTGGTGTCGCTTTCCGGTATTGCGCTGTTCTTTCCGACGTTGCAATGGCTCACCGAAACCTTCGGTACACCGCAAATGGGGCGAATTCTACATCCGTTTTTCGGGGTGATGATTTTCATCGTGCTGATGTTTATGTTCGTCCGTTTTGTACACCACAACATTCCCGATAAACAGGACCTCCCCTGGATTAAAGGGATCGTTGAAGTACTTAAAGGCAATGAGCATAAAGTTGCTGATGTGGGGAAATACAACGCAGGGCAGAAAATGATGTTCTGGAGCATCATGAGCCTGATTCTGGTATTACTGGTTACCGGCGTTATTATCTGGAGACCCTACTTTGCCCATTATTTCTCAATTGACATAGTTCGTTGGAGTTTGTTAATCCACGCGACAGCAGCCATTGTGCTGATCCACGCCATTCTGATCCATATGTACATGGCGTTTTGGGTAAAAGGTTCAATTAAAGGTATGATCGAAGGGAAAGTGAGTCGACGCTGGGCGAAGAAACACCATCCTCGCTGGTATCGTGAGGTTGAACTTACTGAAGAAAAAGCACCGGAATTAGAGTCTAAATAAAATCAATAAGACCGCTGTTATTCAGCGGTCTTATTCTCTCAATTGTCCAGCGATATGCAGCGGCGCTGCGAGAGCTGAGTATCAGGCGAATTCAATAATGAACCAACCCTACCCCACGCGCAGCAAATCACTGTATCTCGTGGTATAACGCGGCGAAAGCATGTCTCGCTTCATCGCCCACGGTTGCTGTATCCCTTGTCCGGCAAAGTAGATCGTTCCTTTCCCCTTTTCAGCATTAAGCGTATCCAGCACGTTCATCAGTTTATCGCTGTTACACCGTGGGCGGTTGTCATCAAAAAGATTCAGTTGAGCAACGCCAGAGCTAAAAAAATCCCCCAGCATAACGCCCGCTTTCTGATAACGCAGTCCCGCTCGCCAGATGGCATCCAGGCTGCGCGTTGCTGCTGCAATGATTTCCCGACTATCCTGAGTTGGCGTCAGCAGTTTTATCGACGCGCTGTTACCGTAATAAGGTTCATTCAGAACAAACGGACTGGTTTTGATAAACGTAGAGATAAACCGGCAGTACTGGTGCTCTCTGCGCAGCTTCTCCGCGGCACATGAAGCATAAGTGCAAATTGCCTCTCTCATCGCGTTGTAATCCGTGAGTTTTTCACCAAACGATCTTGAGCAGATAATTTCCTGCTTATCTGGCGCAAACTCCTCCAGCGCCAGACAAGGTTCACCACGCAATTCCCGGACGGTTCGCTCAAGCACGACGTTGAAATGTTTACGAATGAAGCGAATGTCGGTATCCGCCAGCTCGAGAACCGTTTTAATGCCCATAGAATCCAGTCTCTTGCTGATACGGCGTCCGACACCCCAGACTTCATCAACCGGAAGTGCGGCCATCAGCTTACGCTGACGTTCCATATTTGAAAGATCCACGACTCCACCGGTTTGCTCCTGCCACTTTTTGGCAGCATGATTCGCCAGTTTAGCCAGCGTTTTGGTCTGGGCAATGCCAACCCCAACCGTGAGACGTGTTTTCTGTAAAATAGTTGCTCTGATTTCCCGACCAAAATCCGTAAGATCCCGGCAGTTTCGCACGCCCGTTAAATCGCAAAAGGCTTCATCAATACTGTACATCTCCACGCGCGGCGACAACTCCTCCAGAATCGACATCACCCTGCTGCTCATATCCGCATACAATTCGTAGTTCGAACTGAAACAGAACACGCCATAGTGCCTGAACAGATCTTTCTGTTTGAAATACGGTGCGCCCATATTAACACCAAGCGCTTTTGCCTCCGTGCTACAGGCAATGACACAGCCATCGTTATTTGAAAGAACGACAACGGGTTTGCCCTTCAGATCGGGCCGGAATGCCGACTCACAGCTGGCATAAAATGAATTAACATCCACCAGGGCAAACATAATCAGCCCGCGGCTTTAACGATAAATGTCACCACACCAAATATATCCAGCGTGTCCTCGCTGCTAATCATGATCGGCGCGTAGGCGCTGTTCTCTGGCTTCAGCATGATAACTGGGTGTAATTGCAGACGTTTAACAGTGAATTCGCCCTCAATAGCGGCAATAACGATGTCTCCATGGGCAGGCTTTCTGGCGCTGTCGACAATCAGCAAATCGCCCTCGCCGATCCCCGCGCCCCTCATGGAGTCGCCAGATGATTTAACAAAATAGGTTGCGCTGGGATGCCGTACCAGCAGGTCATTGAGGTCAATACGTTTCTCAACGTAGTCCTGTGCCGGAGATGGAAAACCGCAAGGCACAAGATCGCTAAATAGCGGAAAGTGTTTAATTTCGCGGCGTTCCGCAGGCTGGAAAAACAACATGATAATCTGCCCCTCATTAACTGTATTTATATACAGTAGTTTTAATAAGGACAGCGATCAAGTATCAAATGTGGCAAATTGAGCATTGTTTAACCATCTTGTCGATAAGCTTTTATGATGTCTGGAAAAATAAGCGGCTAAAAAAATGCCCCACATTTGCGGGGCATTACCTCAGGAGCGTTTTCGCGGCATCATGCGCAACAACGTATTGTCCTTCCAGAAATAGTGATGCATCAGGGCAGCAGCAGCATGCAGAGCAATGACAAAATAGCCCAGGTTGGCCAGCGTCACGTGCCAGGACTTCAGCATATCCACTAAATCAAAGTTGGCCTCTGCCGCATGCGGCATAACGATGCCAAATGCAATCCACGGGTTACCCCGGTTGTACATCATCACCAGCCCAATAATCGGCAGCACAATAAACAACAGATAGATAACCAGATGCCCCAGATGCGCCATTCCGGTCATCATCGGTTTCGGTTTTGGCACAATCGGCGGTGCTGGATATTTGAGCCTGACCAGCAAGCGCACCACCATCAGTGTTAAAATGGCAATGCCGCAGGAGACGTGCACCATGTTGAACCCGGGACGATAGCTGCGCGGGAAAAATCCGCGAAACTCCATGGCGCTGTAGGCCACAATGACCAACAAAAAGACCAGCCAGTGAATGCCAATTTGCAGGCCAGAATACTTATTCCCCATAACACTTCCCGAATAAAAACAATAATGCGTCAACATAACGGGCTTTTGTTAAAAATTCATTAAGTTTTGTTCACCCATTTTCAGTCAGTTACGTTTAACCGCAAGAACCGCTATTGCCGAGGATGCCTGTCTGGACTAAGCCTGGTAGGGAAAATATGTCGTACCGCCTCATCCTGACAGGAGAAAACCATGAGTAAAATTGGCATTAACGGTTTTGGTCGTATCGGTCGTCTGGTATTGCGTCGGCTACTGGAAGTCAAAAGCAGCGCGGAGGTCGTCGCTATCAATGACCTTACCTCACCGAAAATCCTCGCCTATCTGTTAAAACACGATTCAAACTACGGCCCGTTTCCCTGGAGCGTCGACTTTACCGAGGACGCACTGATTGTCGATGGTAAAAAAATTGCCGTTTACGCCGAAAAAGAGGCCAAAAATATTCCGTGGAAAACTACAGGTGCGGAAATTATCATCGAATGCACCGGTTTTTATACCTCAACAGAAAAATCGCAGGCCCACCTGGATGCCGGCGCCCAAAAAGTCCTGATATCCGCCCCGGCTGGCGATATGAAAACCATTGTCTTTAACGTCAACGACGACACGATGGATGCCAGCGATCGGATTATCTCTGTCGCATCGTGCACCACCAACTGCCTGGCGCCGATGGCAAAAGCGCTGCACGACAGCTTTGGTATTCAGCTTGGCACCATGACCACCATCCATGCCTATACCGGAACGCAGTCACTGGTTGATGGCCCTCGCGGGAAAGATCTGCGCGCCTCACGGGCGGCGGCGGAGAATATCATTCCCCATACCACCGGGGCCGCCAAAGCCATTGGTCTGGTCATTCCGGCATTGAGCGGAAAATTAAAAGGCCACGCCCAGCGTGTACCGGTGAAAACCGGCTCCGTTACGGAACTGGTTTCGATATTGGGGAAAAAAGTCACCGCTGAAGAGGTCAACAATGCGCTGAAAAAAGCCACACAGGATAATGAATCCTTTGGTTATACCGACGAGGAGATTGTCTCGTCAGATGTCATTGGCTCGCATTTTGGTTCCGTATTTGATGCAACACAAACCGAAATTACCGAAGTGGGCGATCTGCAACTGGTAAAAACCGTTGCCTGGTACGATAACGAATACGGTTTTGTCACCCAGCTTATTCGTACGCTGGATAAATTTATCAAACTCTGACGCAGTACTGGCGGAGGGAAACCTCCGCCAGGTGTAGAGTAAAAACTCAGGACTGCAGATAAACCACTTGCGTTTGCAGATATTCATTCAGACCGTGCTTACCGTCCGCCCCGCCAATCCCGGACTTACGCCAGCCCGCATGGAAGCCCTGCATCGCCTCGAAGTTTTCACGATTAATGTAGGTTTCGCCAAACTTCAGCCCTTTAATCGCCTTCATCGCCGTATTCAGATTCTGCGTGTAAATTGATGAGGTCAGACCGTAGTCGCTGTCATTGGCCATCGTCAGCGCCTCTTCCAGCGAGTCAAATGACACTACCGGTAGCACCGGGCCAAATGTCTCTTCGTGCATTATTGCCATCTCCTGGCGCACGTCTAACAGTAACGTCGGTGGGTAATAATAGCCTTTCCCCTCTATGGCTTTACCGCCTAGTACCACCCTGGCGCCCTCCTGCACTGCGCGCGCCACTTTCTGTTCCACACGTGCCAGCGCAGCCGCATTAATGAGCGGCCCCATCGCGATGTCATTACGCTCGGCCGGGTTGCCAAACTGGACGGCTTTCATTGCCTCTCCCAGACGATTCACAAACTGGTCATAGATGCCTTTCTGGACATACACGCGTTCGGCACAGTTGCACACCTGACCGGTGTTAATCACCCGCGAGTCAACAATTGCCTTCACGGCCAGCTCAAGATCGGCATCATCCATGACGATTGCCGGCGCTTTTCCGCCCAGCTCCAGACAAACTTTAGTGATATTTTTAGCCGCTGCGGCCATAATTTTCTCGCCCGCGCCGACGCTGCCGGTCATACTCACCATCGCCACTTTCGGGTTTCCAGCCAGCTCCTGACCGACGGTTTCACCGCGTCCGAGCACCAGATTAAATACGCCGCGCGGCAAACCGATATCATCAACAATTTTGGCAAAAGCGATGGCATTATTCGGCGTGAATTCGCTGGGTTTAATGACAATGGTATTACCCGTCAGCAATGCGGGAGCCAGCTTGCGGGCAATCAGGAAAAACGGAAAGTTCCACGGCAGAATGCCGGTTGTTACACCTAACGCACGCTTAAACAGCAGGATATTCTCACCCGGACGATCGCTTTGCAGGATCTCGCCTTCATAGCGACGCGCCCATTCCGCCATATAATCGATGTAGTCGGCGGTAAATGAGACTTCAACCTCAGCCAGCTGCTGTATTTTTCCACCTTCCGCCACAATCAGCGCACTAATTTCGCTGGCGCGTTGACGGATGCCCGCAGAAATTTTGCGTAGCCAGTTTGCGCGTTCAATAGCAGGCAGGGCTTCCCATTGCGGCTGAGCTCGCTGTGCGGCATCGATCGCTTTACGCGCATCTTCGGCACGGCCATCGGGAATACGTGAGATCAGCTCTTCCGTGGCCGGATTGACGACATCAATCCAGGCGTCATCGTGCCAGGTCACAAACTGCCCATCGATATACATAGGATGTTGTACGGGTACTGACATGCGGCTCTCCTGTGATTGATTTGTTTTTAACAAGTAAAACTATTGTTAATTAATACCAATCATGCATGACGCATTACTGCTGGAATAGTCGTTCTGTGAGCCACTTCATAAAAGCATCTGGCAACATCATGGCGAAGAGAAAAAACAGGCAGGATTTATGCCCGTTTGCGACAAAACATTCACAAACGGGCGGCAGAGATTACAGCGATCGGCTCGCCAGCAAGTCAGTCAGCGCCGTATCGTTTTGCAGATGCAGCCATGCATCCTCAACATTCTGCGGAATATCAACATGGGCGATAAAACCACGACCACGAGGGCCATAGCCGGTTGCATCATCGCGCAGCCTCGGCAATTCGCCGGTAATCAATGAAAGATAGCGATCCACAGACCACAGCCCCTCCGCAGCCGGCGCGAAATCCACACCACCGTTCTGTAGAGTCAACTCAGGGATAAAACCGGGAAAACTCAACCAGCGCGGTGCCTGCAGATCATCACGGGTTACACGCTGGAATGTCGCCATCGTGCGGCGTTGCATTGTAGGGTCCTGCACCACAATGACCGTGTGAATATTTTCTATCGCCTGGTTCAGTAAGGCACAGCTAAAGCGTGCATTCTCACCACAGTTTGTTGACTGGTCTTCCACCCAAATCGTCTCACCCGGAATTTGCCAGAACTGGTGCGCAATATCAGCCAGGATCGCAGCTTCTGCTCGTCCGCTGGTGCGGATGATGTTATAGCGAGGATGCTCTGCAATCGCGTCATACAGAAAGCGCGTAGAATGACCGATGCCACCGCTAATCAATAAGGGAACCTGTTGTTCTTTCGCGATCCGACAAGCGGCGTCGATGGTCGGAATAACCGCGTTGCCCGCCAGAATCACGCAGTCTGACTGAACGGTGATGTTCTCCATAAAATCATTCTGCGCCAACCATCGCCCTACGGTATTTATCGCTGCAAGGGTGGCTGCGGAAAGTATCGGGAACTGACTCATACTCATAACTCCTGGTGTTTATTCTTTACCGGGTACAGATGTCGGATGACGGCTATGCCTTATCCGGTCTACGGCACCACCACGCGTTAGCCTGAAATCTGCTCCATCGCCTGCAGAATACGTTTATCGGAGATCGGATATGGCGTGCCGAGCTGCTGGGCAAAGTAGCTGACTCGCAGCTCTTCTATCATCCAGCGGATCTCTTTGACATCATCATCTTCACGCCGCGCGGGCGGCAGTTTATTGAACCACTGCTGCCAGGCCTGCTGCACGCTATCTACTTTCAGCATCTGCGCCCGATCGCGGTGCGGATCAATCGCCAGTTTCTCCAGCCGTTTTTCAATGGCCTGCAAATAACGCAACGTATCGCCCAGACGTTTGAAACCGTTGCCGGTGACAAAACCACGGTACACCAGCCCACCCATTTGCGCTTTGATATCCGAAAGCCCCAGCGCCATGGTCATATCCACACGCCCTTTCAGACGTTTGTTGATGTTAAATACCGCCGTCAGGATCTGTTCGACCTGCTTCGCAATATCGACCACCGTGTCATTCAGCTCAGCCCGCACTTTTTCGTGCAACGCCGCAAAGCCCTCTTCCGTCCACACCGGGCCGCCGTTAGCGTCGATAAGCCTATCCACACCGCAGGAAATACAGTCGTCAATCAAATCCAGCACTTTGCCATACGGATTAAAATACAGCCCCAGCTTGGCTTTGTTGGGCAGTTTCTCGTGTAAGTATTTGATAGGTGATGGAATATTCAGCAGCAACAGACGGCGTAAACCGCACCACATCGCCTGCTGTTGCTCCAGCGGATTATCAAACAGTTTGATGGCAACGCTGTCACGCTCATCCACCAGCGCTGGCCACGCTTTCACTTTATAGTTACCGCGTTTTTGCTCGTAACTTTCCGGCAGTTGACCAAAGCTCCAGATGTGCAGACCGCTCTGTTCAATACCGTCATCCGCCACTGCAGACAATGTTTCCTGAACTTTGCCCTTCAGCGCATCTTTCAGATCCTGCAGTGAGCGTCCTTCCTGCAGCTTTTTGTTCTTATCGTCGACCACCCGGAACGTTATCTTCAGATGATCGGGCACCTGATCCCAATGCCAGTCTTCACGGTCAACGGTGACGCCGGTCATCCGGCGCAGTTCACGCTCCAGCGAATCCAGCAGCGGCAGTTCCAGCGGCGTCACCCGGCCTAAAAACGCTTCCGCATAGTTCGGTGCCGGCACAAAGTTGCGTCGGACCGGTTTCGGTAGCGACTTAATCAGCGCGATCACCAGTTCACGACGCAGCCCCGGGATTTGCCATTCAAAACCGCTCTCTTCAACCTGGTTTAGTAACGGCAGCGGAATATGCACGGTCACGCCATCCGCATCAGCGCCGGGTTCAAACTGGTAGCTTAACCGCAGTTTGAGATTGCCCTGATGCCAGAAGTTTGGGTAATCCAGCTTGCTGATTTTCTCCGCGCCCTCTTTGATAAGCATACTTTTTTCAAAGTTGAGCAGATCCGGTGTCTCGCGGCTGACTCTCTTCCACCAGCTATCAAAGTGGCGGGCGGAAACCACATCATGGCTGATGCGCTGGTCGTAAAATTCAAACAGCGTCTCATCATCGACCAGAATGTCGCGACGACGTGATTTGTGCTCTAACTCTTCCACTTCCGCGCGCAGCTTGAGGTTGTCACGGAAAAACGCATGTCGCGTCTGCCAGTCACCTTCCACCAGCGCATGGCGAATAAACAGTTCACGCGATAGTGCAGGATCGATCTGGCTGTAGTTCACCTTACGGGCGGCTACAATCGGTAAGCCGTAAACAGTGACTTTTTCTGTCGCCATCACTGCCCCCTGGGCACGCTCCCAGTGCGGTTCACTGTATGAACGTTTGATCAGATGCTGGGCAACCGGCTCCACCCACTCGGGATCGATGCGCGCGGCAATACGTCCCCACAGGCGGCTGGTTTCCACCAGCTCCGCCACCATTGTCCATTTCGGCGGTTTTTTAAACAGACCAGAACCGGGGAAGATCGAGAAACGGGCGTTACGCGCGCCGGTAAATTCCTGTTTATCGGCATCTTTCATCCCGATATGCGACAGTAATCCGGTCAGCAGCGCAACGTGGATTTCCCGATACTCAGCAGGTTCACTGTTGACCGGAATACCTAACTCTTTCACCACCTGACGCAGTTGCGTGTAGATATCCTGCCATTCGCGCACGCGCAGATAGTTAAGGAAATCAACCTTACACTGACGGCGGAACTGGTTCGACGACAACGCTTTTTGCTGCTCGCCGAGATAGTTCCACAGGTTCACAAACGCGAGGAAATCAGACTCTTTGTCGTGGAAACGGCGGTGCTTCTCGTCGGAAGCCTGCTGCTTGTCCATTGGACGCTCGCGCGGATCCTGAATGGACAGCGCCGAGGTAATGATCATCGCCTCACGTACGCAGCCATGTTTTTGCGCTTCCAGCACCATGCGCGCCAGACGCGGGTCCACTGGCAGTTGCGACAGCTGACGACCCAACGGCGTTAACTTATACGCGGTTGCCTGTTCATCGGTGGTTATCGCCCCCAGCTCTTCGAGCAGGCGTACCCCGTCCTGAATATTGCGTTTATCCGGTGCTTCAACGAACGGGAATGCCGCGATATCACCCAGTCCCAGCGCCGTCATCTGCAAAATAACGGATGCCAGGTTGGTACGCAGGATCTCCGGGTCGGTAAACTCCGGGCGCGACAGGAAATCGTCTTCGGAATAGAGACGAATACAGATCCCTTCTGAAACACGACCGCAGCGGCCTTTACGCTGGTTGGCAGAAGCCTGCGACACCGGTTCAATCGGCAAACGCTGGACTTTAGTACGGTAGCTGTAACGGCTGATACGCGCAGTACCCGGGTCAATTACATATTTGATCCCCGGCACGGTCAGCGAGGTTTCCGCCACGTTGGTAGCCAGCACGATACGGCGGCCGCTGTGCGACTGGAATACGCGGTTCTGCTCGCTGTTAGAGAGGCGGGCGTACAGCGGCAACACTTCGGTATGACGTAAATCCAGTTTGTTCAGTGCATCAGCGGTATCGCGAATTTCACGTTCACCACTCATAAAGATCAGAATATCACCCTGGCTTTCACGTCCCAGTTCATCTACGGCATCAAAAATTGCCTGCAGTTGGTCACGTTCCGTGTCATCTGCATCTTCAACAATCGGGCGATAGCGTACTTCTACCGGGTACGTTCGGCCGGAGACTTCGATAATCGGCGCATTATTGAAATGCTTTGAAAAACGCTCCGGGTCGATGGTCGCCGAAGTGATAATAATTTTTAGATCCGGACGGCGCGGCAGGAGTTCTTTCAAATAGCCGAGCAGAAAATCGATATTCAGACTGCGTTCATGCGCTTCATCGATGATGATAGTGTCGTACTGCATCAGCAGTCGATCCTGCTGGATTTCCGCCAGCAAAATACCGTCCGTCATCAGCTTAACCATGGTGTTATCGCTGACATGATCGCTGAAACGCACTTTATAACCGATACAGCCGCCCGGCTCGGTTTGCAACTCTTCCGCAATACGGTTCGCCACGGTGCGCGCAGCCAGACGACGCGGCTGGGTATGACCGATCAGCCCTTTCAACCCGCGCCCCAGCTCCATACAGATCTTCGGTAACTGGGTGGTTTTACCTGAACCGGTTTCCCCGGCAACAATCACCACCTGATGGTCGCGAATGGCGTCCAGAATATCCTGCTTTTTCTGACTAACAGGCAGGTTTTCCGGATAGGTAATTGTCGGTCGAGCGGCTTCACGCAGCACAACCTTACCGGCTGCCTGGTCAATCTCTTTTGCCATCTCCTGGTAAATGGCCTGTTGTGCATCAGGATTTTTAACCTTCTTCACGCCGTGCAGACGGCGGGCAAAACGCTGTCTGTCGCGCAGCATCAGTGAGTCCAGCTGTTGCTGCAGCATGTCGAAGGTTAATTTTTGTTGTTCTGTCATAGCGTTAGAGGGCAGTGCTCTGCCGGGTTAAATCTCTTGTAGATGATAGGTATAGAGTACCACATCGGCGCTTTTCATGTGTTGTTCAATAATTTCGAACATAGGATTCGATATATTGCGCTATCACTACGGCAGGATTGTGAATAAAGTGTCAACAAGCAACGGGGCACATCCCCTTCAAACACATAAAAGGAAACACCCATGAGCAAGGTATTAGTTCTTAAATCCAGTATTCTGGCAGGGTACTCTCAGTCTGGTCAGTTGTCTGATTATTTTGTTGAACAGTGGCGTGAAAAGCACTCCGCTGATGAAATCACCGTCCGTGACCTGGCTGCAAATCCTGTTCCGGTGCTGGATGGCGAGCTGGTGGGTGCAATGCGCCCGAGCGATACGCCGCTGACGCCACGTCAGCAAGAAGCGCTCACGCTGTCCGATGAGCTGATTGCAGAGCTGAAAGCGCATGATGTGATTGTTATCGCCGCGCCGATGTATAACTTCAACATCCCAACGCAGCTGAAAAACTATTTTGACCTGATTGCCCGTGCAGGCGTCACCTTCCGTTACACCGAGAAAGGCCCGGAAGGTCTGGTAACCGGAAAACGTGCTATCGTGCTGACCAGCCGTGGTGGTATCCATAAAGATACGCCGACCGATCTGATCACCCCGTATCTGAATGTGTTCCTGGGCTTTATCGGTATCACCGACGTGAACGTCGTGTTCGCGGAAGGTATTGCTTACGGCCCGGAAGTGGCATCCAAAGCACAGTCCGATGCGAAAGCCGCTATCGACAGCGTTGTCGCTGCCTGATAATTCACCCTCTCACCATCCGGTGGGAGGGTTTTCATCTGTACTTACTTCTTTACCTGCATCCGTATCTGTTTGCCGTGAATGCGGTTAATATCACGCCAGATAGCTGCATAATCCCTGCACTTCGCCAGATTCTCTTCCCAGCAATGGCGCAAAAACTGTTCCGGCTCGGCGACATCCCGACTTAATAGCTTGAATACCCAACGATTCCAGACATACCACTTGAGAAGCCACATGATTTCATCCCAGGACGCTACCGGTGTTGAACTATATCAGCCTCAGTTTGATGCCGTGTGGCAACTATTGCGATGTCGATGAATAATCCGGACGAGCGCTACACCAATAGCGCCAACCAGACGGCCCACAGAACCACAACCAGAAACAGTGTTTTTCGACATTGCTGCAATGCGCCAGACTGGCGTTCAACCAGCGTTAACGTTTTCAACCGTTCGCGTCGCCAGATAAAACACAGCGCGCTTCCGGCCTGCTCGTTGTTTTGCGTATTAATCAACGAAAAATAACGCTCATCGAGCCACAGTCGCCAACAACCAAACCAGACCACAGCGCATAGCAACGCAATGACGGCACGCAGTACACCTGGCGGAGCAACAAACAGCACCCACGCCATCGGCGGGAGAGAAAAAAGCAGAATGAATCGCCAGCTTGCCAGCGTGTGCCGGAGCAAACCATGCTGAAGTGCTTCATTATTTGTTACACCGTCACTTTCTGTTGCCATTGCTGCAGCATCTCCAGATGTTTATCGGTCAGTACCACCTGCGGTCGACTCGCCCGAATCTGCGCCACTGCCTGCTCTACCGTCGTCGCATGACCATAGTGTAACAGCCACGCCGCAATCACCATTGCACTGCGCGACAGTCCTAACGCACAGTGAACCAATACCGTGCCCTGAATCTCACGCAGAGTTTCCAGGGTGCTTACCGCCTGCTGAAGTTCAGCTTCATCCGGGATCACTAAATCCAGCATCGGTACACAGTGATATATACGCGAGGCCGTCGCCCGCCCACGCGAAAACTCAAAGGTCACGTCGAGCACCGCTTTTTGCGCGGGCACATAGCGCGGAAAACTACCGAGATAAACGCCAGGCGCGACCGAACATACCGCGGGCAAACGCCGGGTAAACCAGCGCATTGATAGCCACATTCCTGTACGCCACGGCAATGACAGCCAGTAAACGGCACAAGGCAGTCGGCCTTGCGAATTTTTAGCCGTCACCGCCGCGCCGAATCCAGCGTAACCGCAGCCGACCATCAACAGGGCCAGTGCAGGCCATAACAACCATGCCGTCAGCCACACTGCGGCAATAAAAAATAATGCCGAGCCCAACAGGTACCGGCGCATCAGCCTCAGCCGCGCGGCATCCGGTTTACACCAGCGCCAGCGACGCTGTTCCGGTACCAGCCAGTCAATCAGCATTCCTGCCACCAGCCCGGTAATAATATCGATAAAATGATGCTGCCAGGTGGTCAGCACCGATATCGCGATCAGTAAAGACCAGCCATCGCACAGTCTGCGCCAGCCGCCGGACAAATGGCGATTGAAATGCCGCCACAGCAGCCAGCAGAGAATGATATGCAGCGACGGCGACTGGTTATAGGGCAGATCGAACTGTTCAAGCTGTGCAAATAGCCAACCCGCCGCCCCCGTCACTTCGGGGCGAGTAAAGCTAAACTGCAACGGGAACAATAAAAAACCGCCGCAGGCAATCACTGATGCCAGTACCAGCCTGAGCACCAGCCGACGCTGCTCGAAACGCGTGGTGCAAATAAACAGGGATAACCCGTAAAACAGATCCAGACTCCAGTACGGGATAATCGTCCACGGAATAAACGGAATGGCCGACTCCCAGCCGAAAACGATGCTGCCAACGTTCTGATACTGAGCATCCTGCCAGGCGGTAAACTGATTCACCTTGCCGTACGTCAGGAAAAAGAATGGAGCCAGCAGCAATAACCAACCCACGGCCTGCACCATAACTTTACGCTGTTCAGGAAGCACGACGTACCGCCATGGAAACGGTGAAAATACCCCACTCATCAATCAATTGTGTGCACTTATCAAAGCCCGCTTCACGGACCAAAGCATCCATTTCGCCCTGCGTACGCACGCGCATAACCCACGCTTTGCCGTCTTTATGGCTGGTCAGTGACCAGGCTATCGTTTTAAGCTGCGGATGCCACGGTTGCCCGGTGTAAATCAATATGCCCCCCGGCGCTATCGCATCTGCCAGACCAGCGAGCGAATTGCGTATCAGCGTGTTCTCGGGGAAGAGTTCATATAAACCTGAGACAATACCCAGCACAGGACGAGGTTCCAGCGCAGCCAACTGTTCGCGGTTGAAGGCATCGCCTTGTTCAAAGCGCGCGATGTCAGCCATACCTCTGCTGGCAATCATTTCGCGACCTTTACTCACGTTCAGCTCGCTGTAATCGCGCAGTAAAATTGAACGCACCGCCTTTTCGTCTTCCAACGCATCAAGCACATAGCGTCCGTGTCCGGCAGCAATATCCACCACATGTACCGGCGTGCCCTGCTCCGCCAGTTGCGCGACCGCCTGGCCGATCAGCATCTGCAGATGAATCTTACGCTGACGGATCCCTTTCCAGCCCACGCTGTTAAGATAGTTTTTGTCAATCAAACGCCCCAGCGCGCTGCTACCCTGCGGCTGATTGCGGTAGACGTAATCCAGCGTGCTACCAGAGTCAAAACCCGTTTCAAATCCCAGACGAACGCCTGTTGATTGCGTGCCCAGAAGCTTCATGCCATAGCGCAAACCACGGTATGCAATGTCGTCAATAGAATACGGCGCGGGCCCCCCGCTGAGCATCCGCCAGGTATCGGCGCCAGGGCTCCAGCGATCTTCATTGCTATAATCAAAGCGCTGCGGCGCCATAGCGTATAGCGTGTCGATAAAATCACGCATTTTATCGAACACCAGATGCCGGTCTTTTTCTCCCAACGTGTCGTGATAAAACCCCGGCAGCACGTGCAGTTCCTTAAGCGGGTTTCTCAGGCGCTGATAAAAATCAATTTGCGGCTGGCGATGCACAACGAAATCATCACCGGATACCAACAGCTGCACTGGCAAGGTAATGGCGCTGGCATCGTTGACAATGCGTTCAGCCGTTTTGTAGAGATCCAGCAGAATGTTCACCGCAATTGCCCGGGTGATCTGGGTATCAAGGTTAAAGCTCGCCACACGATCGACATCGTGCGTCAGATACTTGCCCTTAACGTAAGAGTTAACGAAAAACAGGCCGCGCAATCGGTGCATTAACGCCAACCCCTGGCGGGCAAACGGCACATACAATTTAACTTTGAAGGCCGGCGACGCCAGCACAAGTCCACGAATGGCGGGCGCATAGTCGTGAACCCAGGCCGCGGCCAACACCGCGCCAACGCTCTGTGCCACAACCACCACATCTTCCATTGCAGCGTGACTGTCAGCCGCGGCGAAACGCACAAACTCTTCAACATCCTGCACCGAACGCGCCAGTGAAGGGCTGTAACCACGCTGGCCTGGAGAGCGGCCGTGACCGCGCGCATCCCAGGCATAGAATGCGGTGTCCGGCATCGCCAGTTCATCCACAATATGTTGCAAGCGTCCGGAGTGTTCGTGACCGCGATGGAACATGACGATCACTTTCGGCGTCGCACCCGGCGCAGGTGCCGGCCAGTGACGGTAAAACAGTTCGGTGTTGTCGCTGGTTACAAATTGTTGTTCATCAGGTACTCGTATATTACTCATGAGAATGCATTCCTTTAGTTTGTTGCGCCAGCAGCAACAGTTGCTGTCTGAGTCCGTCCATGAAGAGGTGTTTATCCCCATGAAAATACAACCTGCTGCCAATATTGACGTCTATAAACAGCGGCAGCGGTATGCGATTCCCTTTCGCCATGACAGATTCAGTGCCACGTAGCCAGATGGGAATAATCGGTACCTCCGGTACACGCTGGCTCAGATGCCACAATCCAGATTTCAACGGCGACAGTTTTCCAGGCTCGCCCCGTGTACCTTCAGGAAAGAGGATCAAGATCTTGCCGTCGCGTAATGCCTGTTCACACTGCGCCAGCGGATTGGTTTCTCCGCCCTTTCGCGAAATGGGAATAATGTTGAGAATATTCAGCGCAAACCAGGCCATTGCTTTATTACGCAGAAAATAGTCAGCGGCAGCCACCGGATGAACCGACGACTGGCGGCGCAGCGGAAAGAGCGAAAGCAACGCAAAAACATCCATATGGCTGTTGTGATTGGCGACAATAATTGCCGGACCGCGTGTGGGCAAACGTTCCCTATGCCTGATTCGCAGTCCAAGCCACAGCCAGATCACCGGCCAGACGATGCACAGCGTAAACAGCGTTCGCAGAAATGAATTGATCATAAGTTAGTAGTAAAAGTAGCGAATAAAATGGAAAAACACCGGGGCGGTGAAGATCAGTGAATCCAGCCGGTCGAGAATACCGCCATGACCTGGCAGCAATGTTCCGCTGTCCTTCACGCCAATGTCGCGCTTAATGGCCGACATCACCACATCGCCACAAAAGCCACTGATGCCGATAATCAAACCCGCTAACAGCGACAGCGGAATGCTTAATGGCGTAATCAATGGACCAAGCAGTGCCGCCATCAGCGTGGTGGTCGCTACGCCGCCAACCAATCCCGCCAGCGTTTTATTAGGGCTGACTCTGGGCGTTACTTTGATGCGCCCAATCGATTTACCCCACAGGTACTGCGCAATGTCGTTGAATTCCGTTAAGCCAACCAGGAACAGTACCAGCAATGCGCCGGTTTGTTTGCCGTCATCAGGCAAAACCAGCAAAAACGCCACATGGCTGAAGGCAAACACGGTGGTCATCAGACTCCAGTGATGCTGCGAGGCGTAGCGCAAGAAACCCTGAGTATCGCCCGCCATGACCATTCGCACGGGTAAGAATAAAAATGCGTAGACCGGGATAAACACCACAAACATGCCGTACCAATTGATGCCAATCAGCCAGTAGTTAATCGGAATAGCAATGAACATCCACAGCAGCGGCATGCGATCGGTCTGACGCGATGGCGCCAGCGTCAAAAACTCCTTTAACGCCATAAAGCTCACCAGCGCAAAAAAGGTCAGCGCCAGCCAGTGCGGACTTAAAATCGCCAGGGAAAACAGGATGATGATTATCCACCAGGTACGAATACGTAACGTCAGTTCCCGCCAGTCTTTTTCCGGTCGTCGCCACACCAGCAATCCATTCACTACCGTTGCAACCAGCAGCAGTGCAAAAATGACGGCGAGCGACTTCTCCAGCAACATCATTTCACCCCCGCTTCGCGTAATGCACTTTTACAGCGATTAATTACCGTCCATAGCAGCAGGAGCGTAGCAATGCCCCACAACAGGTTGTTCCACTGCACAAGCTGCGGCCACAAAGCCAACGCCAGACCCCATGCGCCAAATACCAGCGCCCGATCACTTTTACCCAGCGGCCCGGCATAGCTGCGAACGCCATTAATCGTTTGTGCCAGAACACCACAAAACTCCGTCATTACCGCAGAGAACAGCATCACCATCACCAGTATTACGTTACTGTCCGGGAGCAACATAAACGGCAGATAAAGCGCCAGATCGGACAGAATATCCCCACTCTCGTTCAGAATAGCCCCAAGGCGCGATTGTTGGTGACATTCACGCGCCAGCATGCCATCGAGCGCATTAAGCGCCATTCGGATAAACAGTACGATTGGCAGGAGAACAAAAAACGCAGGTTGGGGGAAAGTTACCAGTACGATACCGGTCACAAAAGAAAGCGCCATCGCAGCAAGGGTAACGTGATTCGCTGTGACGCCTTTCTTATATAGCCAAAACATCAATGGGCGTAACAACGCCTGAAAGGCAGGTTTGATCTGATAAAGCGTCATCATCATTCCTTGATAATATATATGTTTAACTATGGTAGATTAATCTCTCCCCACTTGCCTGATACTTTCCTCGACTGAACGCAAAATCAGACTTTACTAACAAGTCAGGTTATTCTTTCCGCAGCCACTTACCATTGATACCCTGAACGTACTCTCCCGGTTTAGCGCGAGCAACCAGTTTTTGTCCGGCCATTTTCGCCACTTCATCAGCCGGAATATTATTGCTCTCAGCCAGTTGCTGATAGCTGGCGCTGCGCGCTTTATTAATTTCACTCACCAAGGCCTGCGTTTCGGCATCGGTTTTCAATGCCACCAGATAACCATTAAGCGTTTCGCCAACCCGCCCCTGGGTTCTGGCTTCACTCAAGGTTAACGCCCACACATTGCCGCTGAGTAGACTCAGAGCGACCAGAATCACTGCAAGCTGTTTTTTCATCGTAACCTCAGAACAGATCGCTGCGCGATTTCAACAAGCTCTCAACGTCTTTATCGACTTTGATATGGATCTCGTGTTCGATTTTGACGTTCATATTAATCGTGATCGGTTCTTTTGGCGCAGCCACTTCGATTCTGGGTGTGCACCCGACCAGCAGAGATGACGCCAATAGACCCAGCATCGCAGCTATCGTTTTCATTGTTGTTCCTCACATTCCTTGCCTTCCGGGCAATGGTTTTCCGGCAACGCTGCATTTTGTTCAAGCCATGCCTGTAAATTGTCGCCAAAACGCAAACTGCGCCATAGCGTAAAGACGTTTTCCTCGTGGGTGTAATTCAAATTAACCGTTCCCACTTTACCATCCACCCGACTGTTGCCAGTCACCGTTGCCTGCATGGTTAAAACACCGAGGTTATCCAGATTTATTTTCGTCCAGGAATGACTTATTTCCATATAACGCAGCCAGTTAATGGCCGCACCCGCCGCCATATTATCTTTGACGACGGCATCCGCCGTGTCCTTATCAATACGCAGCGTCATGGGGCCGGGGTTGGTCAGCCAGCCGTCTTTAATGATCCACTTTTCGTTATCCAGCCATAACGGCAACGCACCGCTAACCGGGCCAGACATGGCGAATTGTTTGGGATTAACCGCGCTGATAAGCTCGCTGGAAGAAATATTCTGCACCCGCAATAATGCTGGATCGTGCTGCGGCATCCGCAGTTGCTGCATGATGACTTTGCCCCCCAGCAGTTCGGCGCTGACATCGCTTAACAGTAACGGATTGTCTTCACTCCAGGGATACGCCCCCTGCAGATCGGCGGCGATATTTTTCACCGTCACCTGATTCACCACTTCCGCGATACGCAGCGAAATAGGCCCACGCGTACCCAGTTGCCACGCACCTTCACTAAATCGAAACGGCAACACAAAATCGACGCCATTGATTTGGTTATCAGGCATCCAGGCGCTACCGCCTTTTAATACCCCATGACCGCCCGCTTCAAACCCCTGATCCGAGGCGGCCGAGAACGCAACCTGCGCATACAGTTCACCTTCGCGTAGCTTCATTTTCCAGTCAGGTGGGATGAGCGGTTGGAAAACGGTGAGCGATTGTTTTGGCCACCAGGCCTGACCGCGCAGACGGATCCCGTCCCACCGGCCATTAAGCTGTACGGGCCCAATCGCCCCCGCGTGAAGCTGGCCTTTGAACTGGAAAACCGTCGGGTCGGTACCTTCCACGCTAAATTTCAGGGTTGATGGCGGTAACACGCTTCCCCCAGTGAAGATGGTGTTCCCGGCGTCCAGCGACAGCGCACCACTGAATGTCGGTTTGCTGGCATCCCGTACCCACACGATCGGCTCATCCATCATCAGACGCGGATTTTCCACCTTCATGGTGCCGTATTGCAGTTGGTCAAATCCGGTCGAGAGGTCGAAAAGTCTCAGGGTGTTGTCGTGCCACTCCCCTTTGCCCGCGACATCCCAAAGCGCATGCATCGGTGTAAAACTGCCTTTGCCCCAATACCGCCACTGCCAACGACCGGCATCAGGAAGAAAATCATTTGCCAGACCATCAAGGTGCAACTCAAAGCCACCCATCTGATTCTCATGCGCCCGTAAAATGGCCTGTAGACGCCCATCCACACCGCGCTGTGTCACTTTAACGCCAGCCAATGGCCAGCGAATTTCGTCTATATCCAGTGAGTCAATCACCCGTCCACGCGAGCGCAGTAGCGCCCCTGGCTCGAAAGCGAGTTGCGGATCGGTCAGGCTTCCGGTAAGTCTGGCGGGTAACTTCGCGTAGAAGATCAGGTCATCCTGTTTCGCCTCGCCGATCAACTGTAACGGCATATCGCTACTATCCACACCGAGCCTACCTGGCCCTAACGTTAATACGGCGTTTCCTTTACCGGCATCGCCTTGCGTCAGAATGTTCAGACGCCCGCTCACCACCGCATTTTCCAGCCCGGCCTGCCAGTTCTCAACTTTCACACCCAACCGCCCGCTGAGCGGGAATCCTTGATAAGGCCAGTTCCAGCGACCGTCGCTAATGGTGAGTTGCTGACGGGTTATTTCCCACGGGAGATCGAGTAGCGGATCGACATTATCCCGCGCCATGACGATCAGTTGTCCGCTGTTTTCTTGCCACTCAAGTTCGGCGTCAACCAGCGTTGGCTCCTGCGGCAAGCTCAGAGTAGCAACCGCATGCCCGCTCACCGGTAGTCCATCAGGAACCAGCGGCATAGTAAATTCACCAACCAGTTTTACCGGCGGCTGCCCTTCAAATGCTGCGATATCCAGCTCATTTACCGTCAGATTTTGCCCGTGCAGACGCCCCTGAAATTTAACTTTTTCACCCTGGTAGCGCAGCTGCTGGGTAGAGGGCGTTAGCGAGAGCGATAGTTTCCCCTGCCACTCCTGCCAGGGAGAAAGAATAACGTTGTCGATGTTAATCCAGGTATTGGGTAGCATCGATTGCCATTCAGCCAGCGTTTTTGGCGCTACCGGCGAGGGTTCTGCCTGCGGCAATTTGGCCAGGCAAGCCGAGTCGAGTTCAATTGTTCCGACATTAAGCAACCAGCGGCTGGGGTGAGAGAGATCGGCCTGAGTAATGCGCGCTAGCGGGCAATCATCGACCAGATAGCGAAGTTCCGGGATATGCAGCCCATGCCGTGTCAGCCGTGGGCTCTCATCCAGCGCGATGCGCGTGCCGACAGGCAACCAGACGCCTACCAGCGTGGGAACCCACAGGCCAAGCGTCATAACCAACGTCAGCGGCACGAGAATCAATAATAAGAGAAGTGCCAGAACGGCTTTATATTTACCCTTCATGGGTAGTTAATATCCTGATTTAGCGAAAATTTAAGCCGGTTTAGGCCAGTATTGTGGCATGTTTAGCTAAACATGCCCACCTTAAGAATAGATCCCATTGAAATATATGTAATATTTATAGGTTGTGAATAATAAAAAATAGTGGTCTCTCAGTGAGATACCCCTGTACCACATCCGTCAGTAGCGCAGAAAACCGACCATTTTTTCGCCCTATTAGCCCTATGCCGTGCCTCATTTCTGGTGAAAGGCAATGCCCAATAATTTGTCGAGCACAATATTAACCAGCGAAATAGCAATCTTCTCAACCTGAGCTCTTGCTGCAATTTCCGCCGTATTTTTATATTGTCGCAGCAGTTGATCTCTGGCGTAGAGCAACGCCTCCAGTTCACTGTCACTCAGTTTTCCCTGCCCACGAAGACGCAGCCAGTACGCAATTTTCTTACCGGTATCGTTTATTACCTCATTCGTATCTTTTGCTGCCGAGAGCAAGAGCGCTTTCAGTTGTTCTTTAATGGACTCAGCAACCTCATTTTTAATCGCATTCATGGCATCATCAATATCTGACATTTTTCATCCCCTATTTTACAACAGACCCCACGCGGGAACTTTCTCCCCGAATGGCCAGATCGTAGTTCAACTTAACTACATCGGTTTTTTCATTCACATAGACGACGCTAAATAACTTTTTATCCTTCATCGCCATTCGGCAATCACTCTCAAAGACATTATCGAGGTAATGAATAGCCCGTACACGTGAGTCATCATGTTTGCCTGCAGCATATTCCGTCGCCTCACGGAACTTGAGGTCCCCGGTATCGCAGGTAGCCTTTACCTTAGTTTCATCAAAGGTATTCCCGGGTTTAGCTGTATTATCTTCGAGAAATTTAAGGTGGAACGCCTTCAAATTTGTGAAGTTCTGGTACGCTCCTGCATCGTAGTGTGAAACGAATAAGGCACACCCACTCAGTAAAAGGAAAGTGCAAAACATCAGCGGGGCAGTGTGTTTAAGCACTATATTAGATCGTTTCATTTTTCACTCTCCGCGATATCCCATGATGGCAAACAGCGTTTCCCCTCCTTGTTCATCGCTGGCAAGGAACCCGTCGGCGGTGAGCGCCAACGGGCGTCGTGTCACCGAATTACCAACATTACCGCCAATAATTTCAATCTCATTAGTGCCTACGGAAACAACTAAGTCGGTGTGACTGCTATAGTTGCCCAGATGCTGATGATCGTAATCGACGACTTTGTCGGGGTCTCTGTCCCAACAGACTAAATCCCCCACCTGCGGTTTACGCTCATTCAGCCTGTATCCCCAGTACAACGCTTTGGCATTACCCTGATTTCTGTCGCGGATCGATTTGCTGATGTACGTCGCATGCGAAGCAGAGTAGGAAAAACGCTCCCCCGCGCCAGCCTGACGCATGGCCCATGAAATAAATGCCGCTGACCACGGCCAGTCATGATCTCGCCCGTCCAGATCGTCCCGCCCGATTTTTGCCCAATACAGGCCAACACGTTGCCACCAGCCATCCTCACCCTCTTTGTGTCCGGAATGAAGAAGGCCACCATTGCGGTTGTAGCGCTGTTCGCCAAAAAAATGCCACTCGTCAGTTGCGATCGACGCGGCGTTATCCGCAAAACCAGAGACGGGGGCTTCCTCGCCAAAATACGGAACGCTGGGTTGTTCCACCGGAGGTATCGACGGCTGAGCGATTGATATATCAGGTAAGGGCCCGACGAGTATACCGTTGGCGTTAATGGGGAGCTGCAAAAGATCCCAGTTGCCGCGATCTATTTCAAATCGCAAACATTTTGTACGATAAACGGTAGGATGAAGTTCGGGGTTGCTATGGTTGGCTAACCATGAATTTCTCACTTCAACATACTGGGAAATCCAGGTGTGCTCATCACCGCCACTGGCTGGAGGCACCTCACGAAACTGGGCGCGCAAGAACGTCAAAATAGTGCCGCTATGAACAAATGAGTCATAGATGACCAGAAGTGAGAGCGCATCTTTAAAACCAAAGTCCTGTGCCCATTTCAGCGCAGGCAGATAGTAGCGCTCATCAAAGAACCGATCCTGTACCGATTTCATTATCGGATCATCGCGCCCTGCTCGGCGTAATAAGTCCTTAAACGGCTCATTGTCAACCAGTGCGATATTACCTATCTTTGCAACAAACGGAGCAAGATCGGCACTGAATCGCCCATTTGCATTAACGTAGCGGGTCACCAGATCCTGCAATTTGCTGTATTCCGTAGTTTGTGAACGTCCGTAAGTGATCTGCCTGATCCCGTGAGGACCATCATGGAATATCGCGATAGCCGAGTAATCGCCTTCGGCCGAGCCGGTTTCAAACGCATTCAAAACTCGTTCACAGAGACTTTTCTGTGCGGATGTAAGTATCATGATGCCCTCTCTGTCGATAGTTAACCGTTACACTTCACTTACTTTTCGGACTGTCGGATTTACCCGGTGCTGCTGGTTTTGGGCCAGTTGAACGGACCTGCATAACCCGTTGAAGAATATCGAACCAGAAAGGTCCGCCGAGTGAGACGGCGAAAATAGTCACCAGCAGACCCACCACTTTTGCCAGCCATTCAGCAACCCCTTGCGGCCATCCTTTCCAGCCCAGTTCGAAGCCTGCAGACTGCATAACGTCAATCGCGTGGTTATATTTGCCTTTAGCTATCGCGATGCGCTCCTTGTCCTGAGCCTGATTTTTCGCCTCATTGACTTCCTGCTGCGCGATCGCCACCATTTTTTCTCGAACATCAGGATTGGAGGCCAGCACAGTCGCAAGATTGAGGCTGTCAATATTCCCTCCAAGAACCAGAACGGTGGCGACAATCAACGTGATGGTCTGCATTTTGCGTTTGTACCAACCCGAGGCGCGATCCATTACCGCATCAAACTGTTTTGCAACCGCGTTGCGAAACGTGGCCGCGTTATTGCCCGTCTGCGCCACCACTGTTTCGAGGATGCCTTTGATCCGATTATTTTTGGCATTTCCCGGCATGGCGTTCACTCCAGCGGAGAGCGTTGCCATCGCACTTTTGCTGACAACTAACGCCTCCACGACTTGCGCGAAAATGTCTGGGGGAATATAGGAAGGACGCCCCTGGTTTCCTTTACTTAGGGACTGAATTAACGGATGTTCAAAAAACTGAGTAATAAATTGCTGATTTTGCGACAGATCGCCTGAAAGGAACTCGTTCAGCGCCACATCAAGATTTTGACTACGAATACGGGTCCACGCAGAAATAGCTTCAACAATCGCGGTACATGCTATCCCAAACATGAAATACACAGTCATCATCCCAATTAATATATCAAGCGTTTCAAGTCCAAACATATTGTCTCCCTCATGGTGAAGAGCGTTTGGTCAACCGACAGCAGAAACCATACGGGTTGCGTCCTGAAAATATGAGTCAGAAACAGTGAGTATTCGGTAAGAGGTTCGTAGTAATTACTAGCGCGGTATCAATCAGAAGTCTGATGCCCTTTGGCAAACCACATGCGTTATCTAATAAACAGTCACTAATAAAATATTACTATCCTGTCAGTCCAAATTAAAACCATTTTATTAATGCCATTCCCTGCGGGAATACGTAAATCTTAATTACCCGATTAATTTTAATCGGTAATATTCAGAAAAAATCAATAAAGGAAAGACACTCCAACCAAATTTAAAGCAAGGTCAAGTAAAATGAAAACATTAAAATACATAGTTTTCAGTATTTTTATAACTATACTAAGTGGTTGCGGCATGTCCAACACTGGTGTTACCAGTATGGCTAGCAGCAATGAAATAAATATATTAGTTCAAAAACCAGATTATGCCATTGTCAAGGTTTTGTATGCCACCGATAGAAATTATAACAGTGGCGCACCACCCAACCAATCATATGGAATCAATCGAGCCTCAATCTCCTATGGATTCTGTGAAGTTAGCATTCCTCGACACCACATTATAGGAGTAACTGAACAACCTTCATTTTTGAAGTTTGAGTTCAAAGAAGATCCCAAAAAACACGTGGCCTTACTTGGTGTAACGCCTTTAGCTAAAAATATTTTTTTCAATTACCTTGTCTCCACAGTAAGCAATATACCAGAGAAAAAGACCTTCATTTTTGTTCATGGGTATAATGTCTCATTCGCCGAGGCAGCCAGAAAAACAGCTCAAATATACTATGATTTAAACATCGATATGGTCCCTGTTTTTTATAGCTGGCCTTCACAGGCCAGAACCTCTGCTTATACCATTGATGAGCAAAATGCTGAGTGGACACAAACCAACCTAAAACATTTCCTTATCGATTTCCTTGAGAAATCCGATTCAAAAAATATTTACCTGATAGCCCACAGCATGGGTAATAGAGTTTTATCGCGGGCGGTTATTGATGTATTGAATACAAATACAGATTATCGAAATCGCATAAAAGAGGTCATTCTAACTGCTCCTGACATAGATGCCGATGTTTTCAAACGAGACATTGCCCCTGCACTGGTGGCACAAGGAGAACCTGTTACTTTATATGCTTCATCAACAGATAAGGCGCTAGCCGCATCCCAGACGATACACCGTTATCCGCGAGCGGGTGATTCGTCTACTGGTTTGATTTATTATCCTGGAATAGAATCGATTGACGCAACCAATGTTGATACTAGCTTTATAGGTCATAGTTACCCAAGCGAAGAACGTTCTGTGCTTTCAGATATTTTTTATCTTATTAATGATAACAAGCGAGCATCCCAACGCATCGGGCTAAGCTACATTGAAGCTGGGCAATACTGGAAAATCAATCAATGAATAAATAATGATTTCGAACATTCTGAATAGCACAAATATACCTTGTTCGGCGATAGTAGACTCCTGGAGACAGGAGTCTACTATCAGTACGAATGTCCATAACCAGGAACGACCAGCTAAAAGCTAACACTCATGTGTCGAGCCAAATTTAACCTTATGTATTTGCTATATTTTTGGTTATGTTAAGACATCCCCCAGGGAAGAATATGACTGTGTCTCACTTTCGTCTGTCCCTCATTCCTCTGCTCACGGCATTTTACCTGCCCACGTTAGCCCATCAGGCAACGTTGAATAAAGTCAAAGAAGCAGAAAGCCAGCTCACCGCACGCGTTTATGCCGAGCTGGATCTCGCCAGCGGCGCGGTGCTATCACGCGTTGACGCCGGGCAAGGGCAGCTCAACCGTCGCATTAAGTACAGCCTGCATGACCTGGTCGAGTACTCGCCGGTAACGGAAAAACATCTTGCGGACGGCATGACCGTCGGCGAATTATACGATGCCGCCATCACCCTATGCTGAGTAAAGTGGTTTAAATCCAGCAATGTGCCCACATTAAGAAGAGATACTCTAGAATTATTCATTATATCTATGACTACCAATAACTTTTTAGATTTTGTAAAATAATTTGAATTGGATTAATGTGACGTCAAAATCACTGGAGAAAGTCTTATGAAACTCGCCATCTATAGTACAAAACAGTACGACAAGAAGTATCTGCAGCAGGTTAACGAGGCTTTTGGTTTTGAACTTGAATTCTTTGACTTTCTGTTGACGGAAAAAACAGCGAAAACCGCCCACGGCTGTGAAGCCGTGTGCATTTTCGTCAACGACGATGGCAGCCGCCCCGTTCTGGAAGAGCTGAAAAAGCACGGTGTGAAATACATCGCGCTGCGCTGCGCCGGGTTCAATAACGTCGATCTGGATGCTGCGAAAGAGTTGGGCTTGCAGGTCGTACGTGTTCCTGCCTATTCACCTGAAGCCGTCGCCGAACATGCAATCGGTATGATGATGACGCTGAACCGCCGTATCCATCGTGCTTATCAGCGTACTCGTGACGCCAACTTCTCACTTGAAGGTCTGACGGGTTTCACTATGTACGGCAAAACTGCCGGGGTGATTGGTACCGGTAAAATCGGTATTGCCGCACTGCGGATCCTGAAAGGGTTTGGTATGCGCCTGCTGGCGTTTGATCCGTATCCCAGCGCCGCCGCCCTTGAGTTAGGGGTTGAATATGTCGATCTTAAAACGCTGTTTGCGGAGTCCGATGTTATCTCCCTGCACTGTCCATTAACGCCGGAGAATTATCATCTGCTCAATCACGAGGCCTTTGAGCAAATGAAAAATGGCGTGATGGTTATCAACACCAGCCGCGGGGCGTTGATCGATTCACAAGCCGCTATCGATGCGCTGAAAAACCAGAAAATTGGGTCTCTGGGTATGGACGTGTATGAAAATGAACGCGACCTGTTCTTTGAAGATAAGTCCAATGACGTGATTCAGGATGATGTGTTCCGTCGCCTGTCGGCCTGTCATAACGTGCTGTTCACCGGGCATCAGGCATTCCTGACTGCCGAAGCGTTGACCAGCATTTCTGAAACAACCTTGCAGAATCTGGCTCAAATCGCCAAAGGCGAAGCCTGCCCGAACACCCTCTTCTAATCATTCCGCTCCCCTGCCTCCGGGGGAGCATTTTCAGATAATCTCCGATGATAAATTTGGCTATATCATTATCATCATGAATGCAATTCCGCCACGAACGTAGAGAAAGTTAATGAAGAAAATTGTCACGCTGATTGCGCTCAGCATGCTTATGGCTGGCTGTGTGAGCAATGGAAAAATTTCCATCAATCGCGAACAGTTACAGCACCACCGTTTTGTTTTACAGAGCGTCAATGGCAAGCCGGTAACCGTCGCCAACAACCCACCTGAATTAAGTTTCGGTGAAAATATGACGGTGTCGGGAAAAATGTGTAATCAGTTCCATGGTCAGGGCAAGCTGTCCGACGGTGAATTAAAAGTGAAAGACATGGCAATGACGCGCATGATGTGCGCCGATCCACAGCTTAACACGCTCGACGGTATCGTCAGCGAGATGTTTAAGCAAGGCGCACAGGTTGATCTGACTGCTGACCAGCTAACACTGGCTACGGCAGAACAAACGCTGACGTTTAAACTGGCAGATTTAATGTAGGAAAAGCAGTGGCTCAATAATTCCCACAGCTTCCGGCGGCAAGTGACTGCTCACTACAGCGTTTGCCGTTAGGTAATGCACACATGCCGATGGCAGAACCATCCAGTTGACGGGCAACGGATAGCGAACCGCCAATCATGGCACAGTTGGCTTCTCCGGAGCTGGACATTGCGGCCTTCATGCCCGGTGCAACGTGTGCGGCCGTTGCCTGCTGAACAGGTTCACTGCTGCAAGCCGATAATAATAACGCGGCACACCCTACCCAAAACGCTGCGCGCATCTTACTCCCCTCTGAATATTAACCAAACGACACAGCCATAAATAATAGGCAGCGGAAGCACTGCCGTCGAGAGGCAAAATGCGCATTTATGCGTGCTGTTTACATTTTCTGGCAATTTTTTGGCTACTCCTTTGATCAAACCATTCATTCTGATTATTCCCAGGACACAAAAGCGAAAATCTGTCTTTAGCGCTTTTGCTAAAATAGAAAGATAATTACAGGATTCGCTGCGGTTACGTGGGTCCCTCTTTTTGCGCAATGTAAGGGTGTCAGTATGATCACAATTGACGGTAATGGTGCGGTTGCTTCGGTCGCATTTCGTACCAGCGAAGTTATCGCCATCTACCCGATTACGCCCAGTTCGACGATGGCTGAACAGGCAGATGCCTGGGCCGGGAACGGGCTTAAAAACGTCTGGGGAGATACCCCTCGCGTCGTAGAAATGCAGTCAGAAGGCGGCGCAATCGCGACCGTTCACGGCGCATTACAGACTGGTGCGCTCTCTACGTCGTTTACCTCATCGCAGGGTCTGTTGCTAATGATCCCAACGCTGTACAAACTGGCCGGTCAGTTGACGCCATTTGTGCTACACGTTGCCGCGCGTACCATTGCTACTCATGCGCTGTCTATCTTCGGTGACCATTCCGACGTAATGGCAGTGCGCCAGACGGGGTGCGCGATGCTGTGTGCCAGCAGCGTGCAGGAAGCACAGGACTTTGCGCTCATTTCACAAATGGCCACCCTAAAAAGTCGGGTTCCGTTTATTCATTTCTTTGATGGTTTCCGCACATCGCATGAAATCAATAAAATTGTGCCGCTGGCCGATGACACGATCCTCAGCCTGATGCCGCAAGCTGAAATTGATGCGCATCGTGCCCGCGCGCTGAACCCTGAACATCCCGTTATTCGCGGGACGTCTGCCAACCCGGACACTTACTTCCAGTCACGCGAAGCAACAAACCCTTGGTACAACGCGGTTTACGAAAACGTCGAACAGGCGATGAACGATTTCGCCACGGCGACAGGTCGTCAGTACAAACCATTTGAGTATTACGGTCATCCGCAGGCGGAACGTGTCATCATCTTGATGGGTTCTGCGATTGGTACCTGCGAAGAAGTCGTCGAAGAGTTACTTGCTCGTGGAGAGAAAGTTGGCGTCCTGAAAGTTCGGCTGTTCCGCCCCTTCTCCGCCAGACATTTACTGCAGGCATTACCAGAAACGGCGCGTAGCGTTGCCGTTCTGGATCGCACCAAAGAGCCTGGCGCCCAGGCAGAACCGCTGTATCTGGATGTAATGACCGCGTTGGCAGAAGCCTTTAACTGCGGCGAGCGGGAAACTCTACCGCGCGTGATTGGCGGACGTTATGGACTTTCTTCCAAAGAGTTTGGACCGGACTGCGTTATGGCGGTCTTTAATGAGCTGAGTAGCGCTAAGCCGAAACCTCGCTTTACGGTCGGTATCTATGATGATGTCACCAACCTGTCACTACCGCTGCCGGAAAACACCCTGCCCGGTACCGCGAAGCTCGAAGCGCTGTTCTACGGTCTGGGCAGTGACGGTAGCGTGTCGGCCACCAAAAACAATATCAAGATTATCGGTAACTCGACGCCGTGGTATGCGCAAGGTTATTTCGTTTATGACTCGAAAAAAGCAGGCGGTCTGACGGTTTCTCACCTGCGCGTCAGCGAGCAACCTATTCGCTCTGCTTATCTGGTGTCACAAGCCGATTTTGTTGGCTGTCACCAGCTGCAATTTATCGATAAGTATCAGATGGCAGAGCGCCTGAAACCGGGCGGCATCTTCCTGCTTAATACGCCGTACAACGTGGATGAAGTCTGGACTCGCCTGCCACAGGAAGTTCAGGCCGTACTGAATCAGAAGAAAGCCCGTTTCTATGTGATTAATGCTGCCAAAATCGCGCGTGAGTGCGGTCTGGCAGCCCGTATTAACACCGTCATGCAAATGGCGTTCTTCCATCTGACGCAAATCTTACCTGGTGACAGCGCCCTGATTGAACTGCAGGGGGCGATTGCCAAAAGCTATAGCAGTAAAGGTCAGGATCTGGTTGAACGTAACTGGCAGGCGCTGGCCCTGGCGCGTGAGTCCGTCACCGAAGTGGCGCTGCAGCCGGTTGATCCACACAGCGCCAACCGTCCGCCGGTCGTTTCTGATGCCGCGCCTGATTTCGTGAAAACCGTCACCGCGGCAATGCTTGCCGGTCTGGGGGATGCCCTCCCCGTTTCAGCGCTGCCGCCAGACGGCACCTGGCCGATGGGCACCACGCGCTGGGAAAAACGCAATATCGCCGAAGAGATCCCCATCTGGAAAGAAGAGCTGTGTACCCAGTGTAACCACTGTGTTGCCGCCTGCCCGCACTCGGCTATCCGCGCTAAAGTGGTTTCACCAGAAGCGATGGAAAACGCCCCTGCCAGCCTGCATTCGTTGGATGTGAAATCACGCGATATGCGCGGTCAGAAGTACGTACTGCAGGTTGCACCTGAAGATTGCACCGGCTGTAATCTGTGCGTCGAAGTGTGCCCGGCGAAAGACAGGCAAAATCCTGAGATCAAGGCTATCAATATGATGTCTCGCCTTGAACATGTTGAAGAAGAGAAAGTGAATTATGACTTCTTCCTCAATCTGCCGGAGATCGATCGCAGCAAGCTGGAACGCATTGATATTCGTACCTCGCAGTTGATAACGCCGCTGTTTGAATATTCCGGCGCTTGCTCCGGTTGTGGTGAAACGCCGTATATCAAACTGCTTACGCAGCTGTACGGAGACCGCATGCTGATCGCCAATGCCACCGGCTGTTCATCGATTTATGGCGGTAACCTGCCCTCAACACCGTATACCACCGACGCCAACGGTCGTGGGCCCGCGTGGGCGAACTCACTGTTTGAAGATAACGCCGAGTTTGGCCTGGGCTTCCGTCTGACGGTAGATCAGCACCGTGTGCGCGTTATGCGTTTACTGGAACAGTTTGCCGATAACATTCCGGTTGAACTGAATGACGCCCTGCACGCTGAAGCGACGCCAGAGGTGCGCCGTGAGCAAGTTGCCGCGCTGCGCCAGCACCTGAAAGATGTCGACGGCGCACAGCAGCTGTTAACCGATGCCGACGCGCTGGTCGAAAAATCCATCTGGCTGATTGGCGGCGATGGCTGGGCTTACGATATTGGTTTTGGCGGCCTGGATCACGTCCTTAGCCTGACCGAGAACGTCAATATTCTGGTGCTGGATACTCAATGTTACTCCAACACGGGTGGACAAGCGTCGAAAGCCACACCGCTCGGGGCCGTCACCAAATTTGGCGAACACGGTAAGCGCAAGGCGCGTAAAGATCTTGGCGTCAGTATGATGATGTACGGGCACGTGTATGTTGCACAGATCTCTCTGGGCGCACAGTTGAACCAGACGGTGAAAGCGATTCAGGAAGCGGAAGCCTATCCAGGTCCGTCGCTGATTATTGCCTATAGCCCATGTGAGGAGCACGGTTACGATCTCGCGCTAAGCCACGATCAGATGCGCCAGCTCACGGCTACCGGATTCTGGCCGCTGTACCGCTTTGATCCGCGTCGTGCAGATGAAGGTAAATTGCCGCTGGCGCTGGACTCTCGCCCACCGTCAGACGCGCTGGCTGAGACATTGATGAACGAGCAGCGTTTCCGTCGTCTGAACGCACAGCAACCGGAAGTGGCCGAGCAATTGTGGAAGGATGCGACCGCTGATCTGCAAAAACGGTATGACTTCCTGGCCCAACTGGCTGGTAAAGCGGAAAAGAGCAGTACCGAGTAATACGTATCGCTCAGCATTAACCTGGAACCAAAAAAAAGCCCGAACAATTGTTCGGGCTTGTCAATTTATTCGCTGACGAATCAGTATTGCTACCCACCCTCAACAAAAAAATAAAGCGTGACAATAAAGGCATATAACCTGCGCAGAATAGCCCAACACAATTCACTTGTATAATTTTTATTTTATATACTTCCATTTTATATATTCATAGCAATTATCATTATTTCTGTAGAATTATTTATTTAAGGTTTTACTTAAGACGTAACAATTCATATTTATCTCTTTACGGAACTTCTCCTTTAGCATGCTTTTACTCCCTACATGGGTAGTCACAGGTAAATAAAAAAACTAAAGGATTATTTCAATGAACAGAAAAGTACTGGCTCTCGTCATTCCTGCCCTGCTGGCTGCAGGCGCAACTCACGCTGCTGAAGTTTATAATAAAGACGGCAACAAATTAGATCTCTACGGTAAAGTAGACGGTCTGCGTTATTTCTCTGATGACGCGAACAGCGACGGCGATCAGACCTATGTTCGTGGTGGTTTCAAAGGCGAAACTCAGATCAACGATATGCTCACCGGTTATGGTCAGTGGGAATATCAGGTTAATGCCAACACCACTGAAGGTAATCGTAGCAACAACTTTACTCGTCTGGCCTTTGCCGGTCTGAAATTCGGTGACTACGGTTCATTCGACTACGGTCGTAACTACGGCGTACTGTACGACGTAGAAGGCTGGACCGATATGCTGCCAGAGTTCGGCGGCGACTCCTACACTAAAGCTGATAACTTTATGACTGGTCGTGCTAACGGCGTAGCAACCTACCGTAATACTGACTTCTTTGGTCTGGTGAACGGTCTGAACTTTGCACTGCAGTACCAGGGCGCGAACGAACAGTCCAGCAAAGAAAGTGACGCTTTCGATCAGGAAGGCACCGGTAACGGCGGCGACCGCAACGTTCAAAACTCCAACGGTGACGGCTTCGGTATCTCCTCTACCTACGATCTGGGTATGGGCGTAAGCTTCGGTGCGGCGTATACCACTTCTGACCGTACTAACCAGCAGGCTACTGCTGGTGGTACAGTTGCGGGCGGCGATAAAGCTGACGCATGGACTACCGGCCTGAAATACGATGCCAACAACATCTATTTGGCCACTATGTACTCCGAAACCCGTAACATGACTCCATATGGTTCAATGGCTAATAACGATCAGGGTGGTGTTGCTAACAAGACCCAGAACTTTGAAGTGACTGCACAGTATCAATTCGATTTCGGCCTGCGTCCGGCGGTTTCCTTCCTGATGTCTAAAGGCAAGGACCTGACTTACAACGGCAACGCTGGTCAGGATAAAGACTTGGTCAAATATGCTGATATCGGCGCTACCTACTACTTTAACAAAAATATGTCCACCTACGTTGATTACAAAATCAACCTGCTGGACGAAGATGATCAGTTCTACAAAGATACTGGTATTTCTACTGATGACGTAGTTGCAGTAGGTCTGGTTTACCAGTTCTAATCCGTCAGCCCGCTGGCAACAGCGGGCTATCCTTTCTTTGATAACCAATCTGTTTTATCCAGATCGAAATATTATATCTATTGTATTAAAACACGCCTTTGATAGATGATATCTTGCATTAAGACCTGAAGTAGAGGATACCTGCAATGAATCATCATCCTGTAAAATCATCCCGTATTGCATCCGTCGGCTATGACGAATCCTCTCACACGCTGGAAATTCGCTTTCACCAGTTGGCTACCCTGCAATATCAGCATGTCCCTGCGCGTATTTTTCGTGATTTCCTGAGCGTGGTATCTAAAGGACGATTTTACGACGGCGTAATAAGAGGCAAGTTTCCTGAAATCAAAATAAAGTGATGCCAAAATGTGATCTTTGTCATTGTACATAAAGTGCCATTACGCGGTAAGCTTTAGGTGGATACTTAAACAGGAGGTTTTATGAACAGAACGATTCTTGTACCCATCGATATTTCAGACTCAGAATTAACTCAACGCGTTATTGCCCATGTTGAAGCAGAGGCAAAAATTGACGATGCGCAGGTGCATTTTCTGACCGTTATTCCGTCACTGCCCTATTACGCTTCTTTGGGACTGGCCTACTCGGCAGAGTTACCGGCCATGGACGATCTGAAAGCCGAAGCTAAATCTCAACTGGAAGAGATTATCAAGAAGTTCAATATCCCAACGGACAGAGTGCATATTCACGTTGCTGAAGGTGCACCGAAAGATAAAATCCTGGAGATCGCCAGGAAATTACCTGCAGATATGGTCATTATTGCGTCACACCGACCGGACATCACCACTTATCTGCTGGGCTCTAACGCCGCAGCCGTGGTGCGTCACGCGGAGTGTTCAGTTCTGGTGGTTCGCTAAGCTGTCTGGCCCGCACATCGCTGCGGGCTTTTTGTTTCCCCCTCTTTTACCCCGCGATTCCTGACCTAAATGTGCTGACATTTTTCCCGCTTATCCGTACCATACACGCCACAGTTTTTATATCAGACTTCTTTTGCCGGACTATCCGGCGTGATGCATACTCTTCTGATGCCACACTACGAATTGAGCCTCTATTAAATGTCGCAAAATCAAGATATTAGCAAGAAAGAACAATACAATCTGAACAAATTACAGAAACGCCTGCGTCGTAACGTGGGTGAAGCTATTGCCGATTTCAATATGATCGAAGACGGCGATCGCATTATGGTGTGTCTTTCCGGTGGGAAAGATAGCTACACCATGCTGGAAATACTGCGGAATTTGCAGCAAAGCGCCCCGATCAGTTTCTCTTTGGTCGCCGTAAATTTGGATCAAAAACAACCGGGCTTCCCGGAGCACATCCTGCCGGAGTATCTGGAACAACTTGGTGTTGAGTATAAAATTGTCGAAGAAAATACCTACGGGATCGTCAAAGATAAAATTCCTGAAGGCAAAACGACCTGCTCTCTCTGTTCCCGTCTGCGCCGCGGCATTTTGTACCGCACGGCAACCGAATTAGGCGCCACCAAAATTGCGCTGGGACACCATCGCGACGACATCCTGCAAACACTGTTTTTAAACATGTTCTACGGCGGAAAAATGAAAGGTATGCCGCCGAAGCTGATGAGCGATGATGGGAAGCATATTGTGATCCGTCCGCTGGCCTATTGCCGCGAAAAAGATATCGAGCGCTTCTCTGAAGCGAAAGGTTTCCCGATTATTCCGTGCAACCTGTGTGGTTCTCAGCCTAACCTGCAACGTCAGGTGATCGCTGATATGCTGCGTGACTGGGACAAGCGCTATCCAGGTCGTATTGAAACGATGTTCAGTGCGATGCAGAATGTGGTGCCTTCTCACCTGAGCGATATTAATCTGTTCGATTTTAAAGGCATCAAACACGGCTCAGAAGTGGTAGATGGCGGTGATCTGGCATTCGATCGTGAAGAGATCCCACTGCAACCAGCTGGCTGGCAGCCGGAAGAAGATGAAAACCAGTTAGATGAGTTGCGTCTGAACGTGCTGGAAGTGAAGTAATGTAGAGAATGCCATATCCGGCCTACTGGACAAGGTATTACTTCAGCACCAGTAGGCCTGATAAGCGGAGCGCAATCAGGCACTCCTACGGGCATTTATTTTAATAAACGAACCCGGCAGTTCTTGCCTTTGATCTTACCGTTCTGCAGTTGCTTCCACGCTTTATGTGCCACAGACTGGCGAACGGCCACATAGACATGCGCCGGATGAACGGCAATCTTGCCGATATCTGCCCCGTCCAGACCAATATCTCCGGTCAACGCCCCTAATACATCACCAGGCCGCATTTTAGCTTTTTTACCGCCATCGATGCACAGCGTCGCCATCTCAGCCTCCAGCGGCAGAATTGAGCCATTACCCGGTGCAGGCAGCCAGTTCAGCTTCAGTTGCAGCATCTCGGACAGAATATTGGCACGTTGCGCTTCTTCCGGCGCACAGAAGCTAATTGCCAGGCCACTGTTACCCGCACGGGCAGTACGTCCAATACGGTGTACATGAACTTCCGGATCCCATGCCAGCTCAAAGTTAACCACCAGTTCGAGCGATTTAATATCCAGACCACGCGCTGCCACATCGGTGGCCACCAGAACACGAGCACTGCCGTTAGCAAAACGTACCAGCGTCTGGTCGCGATCGCGCTGTTCCAGATCGCCATGCAGTGAAAGTGCGCTTTGCCCCGCCGCATTCAATGCGTCACACACGGCCTGACAGTCTTTTTTGGTGTTGCAAAAAACGACGCATGAAGCCGGCTGATGCTGGCTGAGCAATTTTTGCAGCAGCGGAATTTTACCGTGGCTGGCGGTTTCAAAAAACTGCTGTTCAATCGCCGGTAGCGCATCAACCGTATCAATTTCAATCGCTAATGGATTTTGTTGCACCCGGCCACTGATGGCGGCAATGGCTTCCGGCCAGGTTGCGGAAAACAGCAATGTCTGACGTGACGCTGGTGCAAAGCGGATCACGTCATCAATTGCATCACTAAATCCCATATCCAGCATCCGGTCGGCTTCATCCATTACCAGCGTATTCAACGCATCAAGGGAGACAGTGCCTTTTTGCAGGTGGTCGAGTAAACGTCCCGGCGTGGCAACAATAATATGCGGGGCATGTTGCAGAGAATCACGCTGTGCGCCAAAGGGCTGACCACCGCACAGCGTTAAAATTTTGGTATTTGGCAGAAAACGCGCCAAACGACGCAATTCACCAGCGACCTGGTCAGCCAGTTCGCGGGTTGGGCACAGTACCAGCGACTGAGTCTGAAACAGCGCAGCATCAATGTGTTGTAACAGGCCAAGACCAAACGCAGCCGTTTTGCCACTGCCGGTTTTTGCCTGCACACGAACATCTTTTCCTGCCAGGATCGCCGGCAACGCAGCGGCCTGAACAGGCGTCATTTCAAGATAACCCAGCTCATTAAGATTCTCGAGTTGGGCGGCAGGCAAAACATTCAGGGTTGAAAAAGCGGTCACAATTTAATCTCGCGGTAAAAACTCACATTCAGCAGGCGCGTATCCTCGCAGATCTGCGCCCGTGATGCGACAATTTAATCGGCTCTTCATCCGGTGACGGGTCCGGCATAGGTTGCGGACGAGGTATCGGATCGGGAATCGGAACCGGGTCGGTGGGGACTGTATCGGAATGGGAACGTTGCAACTGCAACGGGGCGAATAAGCAGGTCATATTACCCTCCTGTGAATCAGACTGACCCTTTTAGGGTAGACGCTGGTTTCCTGCAGGCAAAAAAAAGCCGACTAATCTAAGTCGGCGTCGTACGAATCAATTGTGCTATGCAGTAATTCAAAAAAGGAAGTAAGACAATATGGAGCGCAACGCCCATCGCTTGACGTTGCATTCACCTGCGAGAGAGATATTGCCCCGAATAGGTAGATGGTTTATTGACCTCGCTCAAAAACTTCGCCGTTTTCACTCACGAAAGTCGCTAAAAACGTAGTTGTTACAACCATTTACTACGATGCAACCATAAAGTAACACCACCGATCAGGACAACTAACAGAATACAGAATAGTGAAAAACCAAACTGCCAGCCGCCACCGGGAATCCCCCCGAGATTGACGCCAAACAGTCCGGTTAAAAATGTGCTGGGCAGAAAAACCATTGCCATCAACGACATGGTATAGGTTCTTCGCGCCAGAGATTCCTGCATAACCTGAGCAATTTCATCCGCCATAATGCCTGTCCGGGCGATGCACGCGTCGATCTCATCCAGCCCTCTTCCCAACCTGTCGGCGATATCCTGCATCCGACGTCGGTGATCGTCAGTCATCCACGGTAAACGTTCACTCGCCAGGCGCGCATAAGCATCGCGTTGAGGGGCCATATAGCGCCGCATGACTATCAGTTGTTTGCGCAGCAATGCCAGAAAGCCGCGAGGCGGGATCTGCTGGTCCAGCAGGTTGTCTTCCAGATCGATAATTTTGTCATGCAATTGTTCGATAAACTCACTGGCATGATCGGTTAAAGCATCACAAACATCCACAAGCCAGCTACCACAGTCAGACGGTCCCGTCCCTTCCTGCAAGTCACTCACCACATCATCCAGTGCCAGCACTTTACGCTGACGCGTTGAGACAATCAGGCGTTCATCCATATATAAGCGCATGGCGACAAGCTGGTCTGGGCGTTCGTCGGTGCTGCCATTAATACAGCGTAACGTAATCAGCGTCCCTTCTCCGACCCGGCTTACGCGTGGGCGAGTACTTTCTCCCGCCAGTGCATCACGCACATTATTAGGAAGCAGAGGCGTTGTCGCCAGCCATTGCGCGCTATCAGAATGGGTGTAATTAAGATGCAGCCAGCACGGATGTGCACTGTCGATAACATCGTTGTCTTCCAGCGGTTTCACGCCACCGCGACCATCCAGCAGCCAGGCAAACACGGCATCCGGCACATTAACTTCGGTTCCCTTAATGGCTTCCACAGCGCCTCCATAAACATTCAAACTTTTCGTTAGTCTAGTCTTCAGTATATGTTAAGCAATATCGCATTGTCCCATTATGCTGAAATGATTCATAAAAGTGTTCAAAAAAATAAAAAAAGCGCCGACGGATTCGGCGCTGTGGCAAGCAGATGTTGAATCTTAAAATGAAGAACCGTATTTAACCCGTTGGCGTAGTCCGGAGACTGGGGGATCTCGATGCAAGATCGTGGTTGTTTCGACAGGCATATTTTTACTTAAGCGAAATTTATGTGTGCGTGACAGAAGATCATTCACCTGACTTTTCAGGATGCCGGACGAATCAGATAACTCATCGACCATGCTGACATTACTTTGCGTCACGTTTTCCAGTTCGGTCAGAGCCCGGGTAATTCTGGTGATCCCGTTTTCCTGTTCCCGTGTGGTTGTTAATATCTCCGCCATCAGCTGATTTAACTGCCCTGCGCCGCCCACAATATCCTGCATGTTCTTTTCGGCTTCACGTACAACCGCCGCACCCTGCTGGACATTGTGATGCGTTTCATCGATAAGCCGTTTAATACTTTTTGCCGCTTCTGCGCTACGATGTGCCAATATTCTCACTTCACCTGCAACGACAGAAAAACCTTTGCCATGTTCACCAGCCCTCGCCGCCTCAACCGCCGCATTCAATGCCAGAATATTCGTCTGGAATGCAATACCATCTATTAACGCGATAATTTCAGTCATCTGCTGAGCGCAGTCGGTGATCGAGCGCATATTGGTGGCGACCTGCACCATTAAATCGCCCCCCTGGCGAGCAGATTGTGTCGCAATATTGGCCTGGGCGCTCGCCATTTGCGTATTATCTGCATTATTGCGTGTACTAACCGCTATCTCATCCATATTCGCAGCTGTTTGCATTAACGCGCCAGACTGCTGTTCCGTTTTTACTGACAATTCGGCGCTACGCTCCGCGAGCTGTTCAGAAAGCGTCATCACGGTCCGTGAAGAGGATCTGATCTCACTGACTAACGTGGAAATATTACTCGCCAGACTGTTAATTCCCGGAATAAGTCTGCCTGCACAGTTATTACCGAATTCGGGAATACTCATCGCCAGATTCCCTGCGGTCACCTCTTCAATGCTTTTTTTTACCGTATTAATCGGTACGACGAGATATTTTGTCATATACCACCATAAATATAATAGTGAAATAGTACAAACCACATCAGTGCCGATAATGACATCAAATCCCGCAGATAATATTACCTCTACGATATTGAGGGCCACTACGGTACATACCAGAAATAAAGTAATAAACGTCCTGACGCTTATATTATTTAACATTTTAATCCTGCCTGCCAAAGAATAACGCGGAGTATTATTTTTTATAGCACCTGCAATGCAGATTGCCATTCCGCGATACCGAAAGTTCCACTTTCAATGAGAGCATGCCGCCTTTTCACTTAAAACACACTATCACACCACCAGTTTACATTAGTCTGGTTGTTTATCCCGCATAAGCTAGCGTTCACGCCAGTTGCCAGACTATTGTCACCCAGTGCACAATGCGAACAAAAATACGCCAAATCATAAATTTGGCAAATGTTTTCATAAGTGAAAATTACATATTCCACCGTTATAGCGGCTCAGGCTAATACTGCTAACAGGAAACTAAGGACGCACCTGGTTTTACCAGGTTAACTGGACAGAATCTGCTAGATTTAACATCACGGTTTTTTATCGATGGGTAGTAAGATGTTGCATGTGTCATGGGACCCTGTACTGATTGGGATTTCCTTTGTTGTCGCATTCATTGCTTCGTTTATTGCCCTCGATAGCGCAGGGAAAGTGGCGATCTCTAGTCGTCGGGAATCGACTTTCTGGCGTTTATCTGGCGGGGCAACGCTGGGGATGGGGATCTGGTCGATGCATTTTATTGGCATGCTGGCCATGAAAATGAGTATGCCGATTAATTATCACTTTTCACTCACGGCATTTTCTTTTTTGATCGCACTCATTTCCGCGACGCTTGCCATCAATATTGCAATATCAGGTCAAACGCTTTCGACCAGGCGGCTTATTGTTGCAACAAGCCTGTTAAGCACCGGTGTTGTGACCATGCACTACGTTGGTATGGTCGCTATCGTTGAACATGTTGCTATCCGCTGGCAGTTCTCACTCATTTTGCTTTCCGTGGTCATTGCCATTATCGCGTCAGGGATCGGCCTGTGGTTGGCTTTTCATTTGCGGCAAAATACCCGACGCGCATTAATAAACCGACTTATTGCCGCTCTGGTAATGGCACTGGCGATTGCCTCAATGCATTACACCGGGATGGGTGCGGCCACCTTCACGCATTTCGGACACACTGCGCATGATGGACTGAGCACGCTGGAACTCTCTATCTGGGTCTGCGCCGTCACGCTGGTGATTCTGGGTATTATGCTGGTCATTTCGATGGTGGATTCTCAGCTACGCACCTCAAGACTGGCCGATAATCTGCATCAACTGAACTGCCAGCTTGAGCACCAGGTCCACTTCGATGCGCTGACCGGCCTTGCCAACCGAACGCAAATAGACGTCTGCTTACAAACCTGCCTGCGTCATTCCAAACTGTATCAACAACACTTCGCCCTGGTCTTTATCGACCTTGATCGATTCAAAATCGTAAACGACACCTGGGGCCATCACATTGGCGATCAGTTGCTTATCTCCAGCACACAACGCATATACAGCTGCCTCGATGACACCATGACGCTGGCGAGGCTGGGCGGTGATGAATTTATCCTGCTGGTGCCAAACAGCAACCGGGAAGCAATTTCGGTGCTGATGACCCGTATTGCCAGCGCCGTCAAAGAACCTTTTACACTGTTTGGACATACCATTCGCGTTTCGTTAAGCGCGGGAAGCAGTCTTTATCCCGAACACGGCTCAACGTTACATGAGCTAAAAGTTAAAGCCGATACTGCGATGTATCATGTCAAACAGGCTGGCAGAAACGGCTGGGCGATTTATACCCCAGAGATGGAGGCTATCGCCGATACGCCGCCAACGTTCTTGCAGGAACTGTCGCAAGCGCTTGAGCGGAATCAATTTGAATTATGGTATCAACCTAAATACACCGCCGGGGATCACTCTCTGACGGGTTTTGAGGCGTTGTTACGCTGGCATCATCCTGAACGCGGCATTCTGCTGCCGGCTGAATTCCTGCCCGCACTTGAAGAAACAGGCCTGATTATTCCTGTCGGCACCTGGGTTCTCCAGCAGGCATGCGGTCAGTTATATCAATGGAAGTCACAAGGCCACACGGAGTGGACCCTTGCCGTTAATCTGTCACCAGCCCAGTTTGAACAACCTGATATTGTCGATATAGTCTGCAACGCTCTGGCGCAATATCAGCTTTCACCAGCACATCTCACGCTGGAACTGACTGAAAGTACGGCACTTAAAAATTTAAAACGCAGCGTAGAAGTCCTGAACGCGTTTGCCGATTTGGGGATCACCGTTTCTATTGATGATTTTGGCACCGGTTATTCAAATATATTGATGCTGAAATCACTTCCGGCGCGAGAATTAAAAATAGACAGAATATTTGTCAAAGATATTAGTGAGAACGACAAAAATACAAAAATCGTGTCTACTATTATAGACATAGCGCACTCTATGAATATGCGCGTTGTGGCGGAGGGTATAGAGACCCAGGAGCAGGAAACGCTGTTAACCCAGATGGGGTGCGGTGTACTACAAGGCTTCCTGTATGCGAAACCCCTGCCAGCACATAAAATCTATGAATTGATACAAACTGAAAACGCCACAAAAGTAAAACCAACGGTACAACCCTTGTCTCACCGACAATCAATAACATTGTGAGATTGCATAATAAAAAATATTCGCCAATAAACCGGCAACACAGCATATGAAGATAACGGGATTATCGATGAGCATAAACGAGCTACATTCACTGGATTTATTAACCATTCCGGTCTGGATCGTTTCGCCACATACCGAAGAACTGGTGTTCGCCAATACCGTTGCACGGGAACTGATGCAGGCCCCGAGTTTCCCTTCTCTCAGAAAAGGCACATTCTCCACGCACGCACAAAGTGATTTACCTATGTATCTCAGTGATTTGCGCAATCATCATGACATTGTGGAGATCCTCACGGTTTACCGCGAAAGCGAGGAAATCGCGCTGGCCTGTCGTTTGTCCATCAGGACGCTTCAGGATATAGGTGATGTTATCCTCTATGAAGGCATTGAAACACCGACAGCGCAAGGTCTGAAAGCCAGCCGCTCTGCTACCTATCAGCGGAAAAAACAAGGATTCTATGCCCGCTTTTTCCAGACTAACTCAGCACCCATGTTGCTTATTGATCCGTCACGCGACGGATTGATTGTGGATGCAAACCTCAGCGCCCTGAATTTCTATGGCTATGATCATGACGTGATGTGTCAGAAGCATACCTGGGAAATCAATATGCTGGGGCGCCATATATTGCCGGTAATGCATAAAATTGCGCATCTTCCTGGTGGTCATAAGCCCTTACATTTTGTCCACAGACTTGCCGATGGAAGCACCCGTCACGTACAAACCTATGCCGGTCCTATCGAAATCTACGGCAATAAGCTGATGCTGTGCATTGTTCACGATATTACCGAGCAAAAACGTCTGGAACTGGAACTGGAACGCGCCGCCTTGCATGACGCTTTAACCGGGTTACTCAACCGGCGGCATTTTTATCAGATAACTGAGCCAGCGCAGACACACACAACATTGTTAACGCAGGATTACAGTTTGCTGCTAATCGACACCGATCGGTTTAAAAGCATTAACGATCTTTTCGGGCATTTAAAAGGGGATGATGTACTTTGCGCGCTGGCACGTACCCTGGAATCCTGTGCAAGAAAGGACGATCTGGTTTTTCGTTGGGGGGGAGAAGAGTTTGTACTGCTTTTGCCACGAACGTCTTTAGATGCAGCGCTTAATCTCGCTGAAGTAATACGCGCGACGGTAGCCAAGGTGAGCCTCCCTGGCCTTCCCCGCTTTACTGTCAGTATTGGTGTGGCGCGACACGAAGCCAATGAAAGTATTGATGAGTTATTTAAACGCGTGGACGACGCATTGTACAAAGCCAAAAATGAAGGCAGAAACAGAGTGCTGGCTGCCTGATGACTACCCTGTCTAGCGACTACGTTTAGCGTGGCGTTCCCAGTTCTCCTGTTTCGCCTGCGCCGTTTTACGTAACGCCACATAACATGCCCCACTGCCGCCATGATGCGGCAGTGCGGTGCAGAAAGCCTGCACATCATCAAACTCCGTTAACCAACGTGCGACGTAGCTACGAACGATGTTGGCATGGGAGTTATCATCACGCCCTTTACCGTGAATCACCAGGACGTTGCGCAATCCATCCTGCAGCGCCTGTAAAATAAAGCTAAATAGCATCTGGCGGCAGGTTTCAACGGGCTGTCGCACAAGATTAAGGCTTGCTTGTTGCGGATATTTCCCGGTTCGTAGCTTGTCAGTCACGCCATGCTGTAACCCTTCGCGACGAAACTCCAGCGGAACGCTCAGCGGGACGATATCCAGAAAACCTGTCGAGAGAAAATTATCCAGTTGCAGCGTATCAATACGTGCCGGAGCGCGAAGATTACGCGTTGGCTGCCAGTGAACATCGGCGCATCCCTTCAGTGGTTGAACATCCCCCATGGCGTCAAGAAACAGCGATGCATCATCAAGGTTCATGTTTCATCCTCCAGCGATTTTGCGACGGCACTATCATAACCGCGCACTATTATACCGACAACGGTTTACGGTTATTTCCAATAACGCACCGTTCGACATTCCTTTACCTCCATAAGTTAAGATCCGTTTTTGGGGGTATAGATACGACTGTCATTGACATGATAATGTGTAACCCCACCTGTAATGAGAAAAACGGATGCTGAACTTACTTGAAGACATCATTGCAACGCCCCTTGGCCCGCTGTGGGTAATTTGTGATGAGCAATTTCGCCTGCGTGCGGTTGAATGGGATCAACATCGTGATCGTATGGAGCAATTACTGGATATTCATTATCGTTCTGAGGGTTATCAGCGTATTGCTGCCAAAAACCCCGGAGGACTAAGCGATAAGCTGACAGAGTATTTTGCGGGAAATCTCAGCATTATAGATACGCTTGAAACCGCAACAGCGGGAACCCCTTTCCAACGCGAGGTCTGGAAAGCGTTGCGTTCTATACCCTGCGGGCAGGTCATGCATTATGGACAACTGGCTGAGCAGCTGGGGCGCCCCGGAGCCGCCAGAGCCGTTGGCGCGGCTAATGGTTCCAATCCTGTCAGCATCGTCGTCCCATGCCACCGCGTGATTGGACGGAATGGCACAATGACTGGCTATGCGGGTGGCGTGCAGCGAAAAGAGTGGTTATTGCGCCATGAAGGCTATCTGCTACTCTAGAATCCAGGCAATTAATGCCTTATTCATCACACTTCCACACAATACACCCCCAAATAAAGTACGGTTAATCAGATAGATACAAACATTCAACTCGCTTATGCCTGAATTATTCTCTATTGGGAGTAGCTCAGGCTTACGTGCTCACCAAAAAGATGTTAAAATTGACAAATATCAATTACGGCTTGAGCAGACCTATGATCCCGGAAAAGCGAATTATACGGCGCATTCAGTCTGGCGGTTGTGCTATCCATTGCCAGGATTGCAGCATCAGCCAGCTTTGCATCCCGTTCACACTTAACGAGCATGAGCTTGACCAGCTCGATAACATCATCGAGCGCAAAAAGCCTATCCAAAAGGGGCAGACGCTCTTTAAAGCAGGTGACGAGCTTAAGTCACTCTATGCTATCCGTTCCGGAACGATAAAAAGCTATACCATTACCGAACAAGGCGATGAGCAAATCACCGGTTTCCACTTAGCGGGCGACCTGGTTGGTTTTGACGCGATTGGCAGCGGTCATCACCCAAGCTTTGCCCAGGCGCTGGAAACGTCAATGGTATGCGAAATTCCTTTCGAAACTCTGGATGACCTGTCCGGTAAAATGCCGAACCTGCGTCAGCAGATGATGCGTCTGATGAGTGGCGAAATCAAAGGCGACCAGGACATGATCCTGCTGTTGTCGAAGAAGAATGCTGAAGAGCGCCTGGCGGCCTTTATCTACAATCTGTCCCGCCGTTTTGCCCAGCGAGGCTTCTCTCCGCGCGAATTCCGTCTGACAATGACCCGTGGCGATATCGGTAATTACCTCGGTCTGACGGTTGAAACCATTAGCCGCCTGCTGGGTCGCTTCCAGAAAAGCGGTATGCTGGCGGTGAAAGGTAAATATATCACTATTGAGAATAGCGACGCGCTGGCTGTCCTTGCTGGCCACACACGTAACGTTGCGTAGCCTTCTCAGTTAACCTTCTGTCAAATTGCTAAATTACCCCAATTTAATGGTTTGGCAGAAGGCGCTTGTGCTCTGATTTAATTAAAATATAAACACTGTAAGTGTCCTCAATATAAATATCCCCATCATTAATGCTGTCACAATAACTACGGTTAAACACTCTTTCCTGCCTGGTTGCATAAAAAACCGCTGAATGCGATAAGATCGGCAGGGTTTACGGACGCAAAATAAGGTGCGATAAATGCCAGCATGACGCATCCTGGCGATGATTTAAGAACCGCCATCGATAGAACACGCAACAGTTCGCCGCTATGAATTAGCCTTTTCTATTTTAGGTGAGCATCTTTATCACTCCGGGCATCCCACCAGTTTTCATCACTGGTTGCCACTGGCTCGCGAAAGCGTACAGCCGTTCGACGAATCAGCCTTAGCGGCAGGGTTCAAATTGCCGGGCAGTTGAAACGTCCACGCGCCCAAACCTTTTCCGCCTGGCGCGCAAGCACAATAGAAACAACGGAAAATGGTTTAGATTGAGCGTGATGTGGGGAAAAGCTGGAGATTTCCCCAGTTTATTGATCTGGCAAGAGGTTCTCCCCTGTTTCAATCCACATTATTGGGTTACTCTTTTAAATACAAACTGCAGTGACAGTTGTAAGGAGACCCTGTATGGCTATGTATCAAAACATGCTGGTAGTCATCGATCCAAACCAGGACGATCAACCAGCATTACGGCGAGCTGTTTATTTGCATCAACGGATTGGTGGCAAAATTAAAGCCTTTTTGCCGATCTATGACTTTTCCTACGAGATGACTACCCTGCTGTCGCCGGACGAGCGTACGGCAATGCGTCAGGGGGTCATCAGCCAGCGAACAGCATGGATACGTGAACAAGCGAAATACTATATCGAAGCAGGGATCCCGCTTGATATTAAAGTGGTCTGGCACAACCGTCCCTTCGAAGCCATCATCCAGGAAGTAATCAGCGCTAAGCATGACCTGGTGCTCAAAATGGCACACCAGCACGATCGCCTTGAAGCCGTGATTTTCACACCAACCGACTGGCATTTATTGCGTAAATGTCCAAGCCCGGTGTGGATGGTCAAAGATCAGCCGTGGCCGGAAGGTGGTAAAGCGCTGGTGGCGGTGAACCTCGCCAGTGAAGAGGCATATCACAATGCACTCAACGAAAAACTGGTCAAGGAAACGTTGCAGCTCGCAGAACAGGTTAACCATACCGAAGTACACCTGGTCGGCGCCTATCCTGTAACGCCTATCAACATTGCGATTGAGCTACCTGAATTTGATCCCAGCGTGTACAACGACGCCATCCGTGGACAACATCTGCTGGCCATGAAGGCATTACGCCAGAAATTCAGTATTGATGAAAAAGTTACCCACGTTGAAAAAGGATTGCCTGAAGAGGTCATCCCGGATTTAGCTGAGCATTTACAGGCGGGGATCGTGGTACTCGGCACCGTTGGGCGCACCGGCATATCAGCTGCGTTTCTGGGGAATACCGCAGAACAGGTTATCGACCATCTGCGTTGCGATCTGCTGGTTATCAAACCGGATCAGTACCAGACCCCGGTTGAACTGGACGACGAAGAAGACGATTAATCCTGCAGCAAAATGCCGGATGGCGATGTCATCCGGCATGATATGTACTTAGTACTTCTCCTCGCCTCCGAGGAAATAGATACCGAGCGGAATAGCCAGCAAAATAGTAAAAACCATACTGTAGACGCAAATCATTGCGGATTGAATGGCATACATCGAGGCTGTCCAGTCGGAAAGCGGAATGTCATACTGTTCAATGACGCCACCAATCGTCGCGCGCGTCACAACCGATGCCGCAATAATAAATACCCCAAGCAGACATAACAGAAACTTCCGTCCCTTCGCTGTCTTCAGCTTAGCCATGATCATAATATCGTCCTTTTGCAGATGAAAACCGTGTTACTTTGTAGCAACAATACCATGACATCAACTTACTGTCTGCTACATACGCCACACTCAAACTTGACATGCGCACTATTCGCCTGAAAATAACGCTGATTGTATTATTCCTCTCTCCTTTTGATGAATGATCTGACAACCTGAACTGGGTAAAATATCCGCTGATGAAGGATGTCAGATGATATTTAACTAACACGGAGTGACCTGGGAGAATCATGATCGCTGAACTGTTTATAAATAATGCGTTTAATTTAACGGTAATTCTCAGCAGCTGTGCAGCGTTAGTCCTGATGAGCGTCTGGTTTCATCGTAGTGAAAAACACTGCAAAGGACTCATATTCCACGCAGCACAGTTTTTTGTTTATGCCATTATCATTGGTACGTTTGGCACGATTGCGAATAACGTCATCGATAGTTATAAGCTGAAATTTATCTCCCCAGGCGTGGTCGACTTTATCTGCACCTCGTTGATAGCGTTGATCCTGACGATAAAACTCTTTCTGGTCATCAATCAGTTTGAAAAAACGCAGATTAACAAGGGCAGAGATATCACCAGCGCGAGGATCATGTCACGCATCATTAAGATTACGATCGTCGTCGCCATCATCTTGCTGTACGGTGAGCATTTCGGCATGAGCCTGTCAGGGCTGTTAACGTTCGGCGGCATCGGCGGTATCGCTGTCGGTATGGCAGGTAAAGATATCCTGAGCAATTTTTTCTCTGGCATTATGCTCTACTTCGACAGACCGTTTAGCATCGGTGACTGGATCCGCTCTCCGGACCGAAATATCGAAGGTACGGTAACGGAAATCGGCTGGAGAATGACCAAAATAAACACCTTCGACCACCGTCCGTTATATGTGCCGAACTCAATTTTCTCTTCCATCAGTGTAGAAAACCCGGGGCGGATGAGTAATCGACGAATCAAAACGGTGATCGGGTTACGTTATGAAGATGCTGATAAAATTGGCACAGTTGTCGAGTCGGTCAGAAAAATGTTGCAAAGTCATCCTGGAATAGATCAAAAACAAACCCTGCTGGTCTATTTTAATGAGTTTGCCGATTCATCGCTGAATATCATGGTGTATTGCTTCACGAAAACCACCGTGTGGCAGGAGTGGCTTGCTGTACAACAAGATGTGTACTTGAAAATTATTACAATAGTTCAGGATAACGGTGCTGACTTTGCGTTCCCCAGTCAGACGTTGTATATGGATAACGCCGAGGTACAACCTTCTGCCCACTAACCAAAATCAAGACGCGGATATCCGCGTCTTTTTTGCATTTACTTCAGTGACGCGATATCAATGACAAAGCGGTATTTCACGTCGCTTTTCAACATCCGTTGCCACGCGGTATTAATATCCTGAATATTGATAACCTCAACATCTCCTGAGTTTCCGCAATCCCCCCAATCACCGAACCCGCAACGGCTCTTTTACCGAGGATCAGCGGAACCGTGTTCAGGAACGGATCCAACGGCCCCAGATGCCCCACCAGCACCAACGTTCCGCTAAACACCAGCGTTGGAATATAGAGGTTCAGATCATACACGTATGGAACAGTATCAATAATCAGGTCAAACTGATTCGCCGCGGCTTTCATCTGTTCGCTGTCTGTTGAAAGCACAACATGACTGGCCCCATTCGTCTGGCATCAGCTTCTTTGCCTGGCGACCGCGTGAATAACGTAACATCAGCCCCCAATGCTTGAGCGAGCTTGATCGCCATGTGTCCCAGACCACCCAACCCAACAACAGCGACTTTACTCCCCTGCCCAACCTGCCAGTGACGCAACGGCGACCATGTGGTGATACCGGCGCACAACAACGGTGCAGCACCACGTAAGTCGATTCCTTCCGGCACCTTCACGACGAACTTCCCGGTCACGACAATCTTGTCAGAATAACCGCCGAAAGTAGGCAGGCCATCATGACAGTCAGTATCGTTATACGTAAGGGTGCTCCCCTCTTCGCAGTATTGCTCAAGACCCTGCTCGCAGGCGCTACAGTGCTGGCATGAATCATGCCATACACCCCACGCAGGCAAGATCGCCGACCGCGAATTTTGTTTCCGATTTCCCAACATGCACTACGCGGCCTATTATTTCGTGGCCGGGAACCATCGGATACGTAGCGCCGCCCCAGCCATTGTAGGCACTATGGATGTCGGAGTGACACACCCCACTGAATAATATTGCAATGACGACATCATCTTCACGCGGATCCCGACGAACACTACGTATTACGCGACAATCTCGATTAAATTACCGTCTGGGTCCTGAATGACGGCCTCGTAATACCCGTCACCGGTGGTTCGTGGTCCGGAGACCAGGATGCCCTGTTCTTTTGCGCGTATCGCCAGAGCATCAACATGCCCCGCGCCACCAACAGAGAGAGCAAGATGCACCCACCCTGAAGTGTTATTGTCAGGTACAGGGTGGGTCAGTCCCGGTTTGGTCATTAACTCAATCGCAATGTTCCCACCAATGTTGACGAAATAAGATTCAAACCCGGGGTTGGTTTTGCTGCAGTATTTATCGTTTATCACACCATCAAAAAATGACACCCAGAACCGGGCTTGTCGCTCAAGATCCTGGGTCCATAAAGCCATGTGTGCAATTTTCATCGCGATCCTCTTATCGTTTTATTCTGAACGGTACGCCCCCGTTAAGGGATATTGACATCGTGCATTATAATGCACGATCATGCACATTATTGCTCGATGTTTATTTTTATGGAGTTCTCATGCTCGATTACGCTGCGTTCCCGGATCAGCGCCAGGCGCTTATCTATCAGATCCTGCAGGAAAACGGCAGAGTGATCTGTACTGAACTGGCCGCCCGTTTGGGGGTGTCAGAACATACGATCCGCCGCGATTTACATGAGTTGTGTAAAGAAGGTGTTTGCAAGAAAGTCTATGGCGGGGCTGTTATTTCACTACCTGAGTCAGCTGACATCGCAGCACGCAAGAATATTAATACTGCGAAAAAGAACAGCATCGCGCAAAGATGCGCTCGATTAGTGAAATCCGGGAGCTGTATTTTTATCGATACAGGAACAACCAACCTGGCAATGGCTGAAGCCCTTCCCGCTGAGCTGGCATTGACCGTCGTGACAAATTCACCTGATATTGCCGCCGTACTGCTGAAAAAACCGCTATTCGAGGTCATCATGCTAGGTGGGCCAGTGCAGCGATCGTCCGGTGGATGCGTAGGTCCGACAGCCATTGCCCAGGTACAGGATATTTTATTTGATCAAGGTTTTATTGGTGGTTGTGCGATGGCACCGGAGTCAGGATTAACCGGGTTTGATTACGCCGATTGTGAGTTTAAACAAGCGGTAATTAAGCAGTGTAACGAAACTATCGTCGCACTGACGGCGGATAAGATCCCTGCCGTCGCACGTTATGTTGTCACCGCCAGCAGTAACATCGATGTCATTGTCGTGGAGGAAAACATCAGCAAACAGTACGGCACCGCTTTTCAGGCGCATGACATCCGCATTTACACTGTATAACGGTGGCGCAGCCTTTTTACGTACAGATTCAACGGAATATCACAGTGCTAAAAGTGGCGCCAGCCGTCAATGGAGTAATGGCTGACAGATAGTCCAGGCGAATTCTATGATGGTGTTCATGGCACTCCACAAGCAAGAATTCCTCTTTGTCTGCTGTGGTACATGTCGTCACGGCCCTGGCATCAAAGTGTTCCCCAGTGGTCAGTTCAATGCGCAGCAAATAGTGATAAAGACAGGCAATCTCCAGATAGTCATGCAGATCACAATCGACAGGATGGTACTTCTCTGCAGCACACATAAATGCCCCCTTCCCCATGCCCACGCCGGTTCGGGAAATAGCTCACGCGACTTCCCGAACATGCGACGCTATTTCAGCGCTTCAATAGGCGCGCCAAAGTTGATATGCAGCACATTGCCGTCGATCACCAGCGCAGGAACAGACTTCACTCCGATTCGTTCCGCCTCTGCAACATGATCGGGTTGTTCTCCCAAATGAATAACCTCGATTTCCACATCCGGGGACAGATGCTGTAACAGTGTTTCTTCTGCGGAAACGCAAACCGGACAACCAGCATGATAAAAACGGGCTTTGGTCATGATACCTCTCCTTTAAATTATAGTGTCGATTCGATACTATAATTTATGCTACGCCAGTTTTATGCTTTGTCAATATAGTTTTTAGTCGATACTATATGCCGAGGAGGATTTTGTTATGCATGACATGTCGCTTTTTGACGTACTGGACCGGCTGTCTGGTCTGACGCGGATGTGGTTTCGCCAGCATCCTTTACTGGCGGATCTTCAGCCAGTACAGCTCAGTGCGTTGATGTATCTCGCACGCTGTAACCGCTACTCCAATACACCTCTCGCCGTGACGGACTACCTCGGCCTCACCAAAGGAACGGTTTCACAATCGCTAAAGTTGTTGGAATCAAAAGGACTGGTGGTACGCACGCAGGATGCCAGGGATAAGCGTAGCGTTCATCTGCAGCTCACCGAGTCGGCCAAAAATCTGCTGGATGCCCTGCTTCCCCCCTCATTTTTGGTGACAGGCGAATCTACGATGGGTGAACGCGCGGGTTTACTCAAGGAGCTACTCTTCGAACTATTGCGAGGCATTCAGCGTACCAGTAATGTGCCGGGATTTGGTCTGTGCCAGAGCTGTCGGTTCCACCAAAAGGTGAACGGTCAAGGATTTTGTAATTTAACGAAAGAACCGTTGAGCGAGGATGATTCGATGTTAATTTGTCGGGAGCATCAGCCCCCGGACGTATGATCTTCTCTGTTGTAGTGTCTTCATTGTGGTCGGGTTGCCGCTTTCCAGGATAACCACTCGCGACAGGCATTTGACACGCCGATATCACGGTAGTCGCGTTCCCACGCCATATCGTCAACAATTTCTGCGGATTACGTATTCTGCAGGTGGTTCAGATCCCGTAGCATCCGCTTGAGACATTTGACTTTATTTTTATCGCGTATTGCCGCTGAAAACTTACTGAGCTGAAAAAACGTTTTGTCACCAAAACCATCAATGACTTTGAAACAATATTCCTGGCGCGCAGCATCCCAGGCGTAGACGATGTTTTTACAATGCAGGGAGTTAATAATGACACCGGTACTGACAAACCACGCTAAAAAAACATTCAACTTCTGCAATTTGCTGGCATCAAGTTCTTTGTTCAGGGCAAGCTGATAAAGAGTTTGAGCGATGTGGCCATGCTCATCACACTCCTTCACCGTGAGTTGCCCTATTCCTTTATTTGTTTCAACAAGTCCTTCAATTTTTTGCATATAAAATGCGTCGGTTTGGTGACTCAACTTACATTCTTTGATGTCCCGAAAGACCTCACGTAGCTTGCTTTTATATTTCGCAATGCCTGGAATCACGATTTTGACCAGCAGTTTACTATCCTGTGGGTGCTGGAAGACGTAGCGATCGTTACCTCGTGCCAGTAAGTCTTCATCTTTCAATATAAGCACTTGTTTCATAATGTTTTTTATTTTTACCCTACGTGAAATGGAGTTGCCTCAACGAAGAGTTGTCTCAGCCAAAAAATATTGTGTATCTATCTATTTCAATGGTTGTTAAACAAATAGCGTATTCATCCAATAAACAACTTTTTTCGTGACGTACTGAAGCAAAGTAACGGTGGATGTGAGCAGGTTGAACGCCAGGAAATACTGCTGGAGAAATCCACACCAACTTTGTGTTTTTGATGTTGTTAACGAAGGTTAATAGTGGAAGGTATTCAACTAAGCGTCATTCACCGTGACCTATGGTGCCTCCACCAGAGGCCGCTCGCGAAGGGATGAGGCCGGATGTTGGAGGGAAAGAAGCCGCGGACATTGCGGACGATGGTTTCATGCAGCGGCAAAATTGGTTATAGATAATTCACAATATGAATAATTCATTAGATATGTTTTTATCATTATTTCTAATGAGGTTGATACTGATTGTCTGGAGATGCTGGCGCTGAAGTCAGCGCCAGTTGAAGTGGTTAACGAAGGTTAACAGGAGGGCGTACGCAACTAGTGCTTAACAATATACATAGTGCGACTGTATGCCACATCTTCCGGGTTGGTTATCGGATATCCCTTCAGCCACGGTTTAATTAAACGCCCGTTGGTGTACTGATAAATCGGGGCAATAGGTGCCTGTTCCATCAGGATTTTTTCCGCTGCGTTATAATCGGCATTCCGTGCTTTCTCCGTATTTTCCAGCGTCGCCTGAGTCAACACTTTATCGTATGCCGGATTGTTAAAGCGGGAAATATTGCCCGTATGGGTCGAGGTTAACAGCGACAGGAATGTGGATGGCTCGTTGTAATCGCCCACCCAGGATGCACGGATCACATCAAAATTACCGGTATTACGGCTATCGATATACGTTTTCCATTCCTGGTTCTGTAGCTTCACATCCACGCCAAGATTTTTCTTCCACATGGAAGCCACAGCAATAGCAATCTTCTGATGATTTTCAGAGGTGTTATACAACAGCGTCAATTTCAGCGGTTTCTGCGGGCCATAACCGGCCGCACGCAGCAGCGTTTTCGCCTGAGCGTTAAGCTCTTCCTGACTCATTTGTTCAAACGGAGAAGGTTCCGGGATAAATCCTGCCGTCACATCCGGCGTGAAATGCCATGCGGGTTTTTCTCCAGTTCCTAATACTTTCTCCGCCATCAGACGGCGATCGATAGTCATACTAAGCGCCAGACGCACGCGTGAATCGGCAGTCGGCCCTTTTTGCGTGTTAAACGCATAGTAATAAGTACCAAGCTGCGGCGGCGTATAAACCTGGCCCGGAATATCCTTCAATAGCTTCTGATACATATTTTTCGGGAAGGACTCAGTAATATCGATATCGCCAGCAAGATAGCGTTTGGTCGCAGCAGACTCCTGGTTAATCGGCAGGAAAGTCACTTTTTGCAGCACCGTTTTGGCGTTGTCCCAATAATGTGTATTCGGCACAACTTCCAGTTTCTCGTTAACCACACGGTCTTTCAGCACATAGGCACCGTTACCGATAAGGTTGCCTGGCTTCGTCCACTCTTTACCGCTTTCGACATTGGCTTTTTGGACAGGATAAAACGCAAAGCTCGCTGTCAGGTTGGCAAACCAGGGTAGGGGTTTGTCCAACTGCACTTTGAAGGTATGCGCATCCACCGCGCTGACACCTAACTTATCGGGCGCGGCTTTGCCATCGATGATCGCCTGGGCATTGTTGATCCCTGCAAGCGCGGCAAACCAGGCAAACGGCGATAGTGTTTTCGGGTCCACCAGACGCTGCCAACTGTAGACAAAATCCTGTGCCGTTACCGGCGTGCCATCGACCCATTGCGCATTATTGCGCAACGTAAACGTCCAGATACGGTTATCATTACTCTTCCACTGTGTGGCGACACCGGGAATAATCTCACCCTTTTCATTCTGGTTGACCAGCCCTTCGAATAAATCGCGAATAACCTGAATTTCTGGAAGCCCAACGGCTTTTGCCGGATCGAGTGACGCTGGCTCATCTTTTATATGACGCACCAGTTCTTGCTTTTCTGCCAGTACCGTTCCGCTGGGAACATCAGCAGCCCAGGATAATGAAATGCTGCTAACCAACAGTGCACAACAGGTTACTGAAACAGAATGCTGCATAAGATACCCTCAATTCCGGCTACTAAGTGAATGTGTAATTATTTGTATCGCCAGCAGGAAATGCAATTAACTTCAGACAAGAAAGTGATATTACACCTGAAAAGATAAGTGTGTGAAAACGATTTGATTATCCATACATTTTGCACAACACTGCGAGTAACTATCCAAGCATTCAGAGATGACTATGACCGTTACCCGCCCCCGTGCCGAGCGCGGCGCATTTCCGCCAGGAACCGAACATTACGGACGTTCATTGCTCGGCGCACCGCTGATCTGGTTCCCGGCACCGGCAGCCGATCGTGAAAGCGGTCTGATACTGGCAGGAACGCACGGCGACGAAAACTCATCGGTCGTCACCCTTTCCTGCGCATTGCGTACGCTTAACCCTTCCCTGCGTCGCCATCATGTCGTGCTGGCCGTAAACCCTGACGGTTGCCAGTTGGGTCTGCGTGCCAATGCAAACGGCGTAGATCTAAACCGTAACTTTCCGGCGGCAAACTGGAAATCCGGTGAAACGGTATATCGTTGGAACAGCAGCGCAGAAGAGCGTGATGTGGTGTTATTGACCGGCGATCATCCGGGATCAGAGCCTGAGACCCAGGCACTATGCCAACTTATTCACCACATTCATCCTGCATGGGTAGTTTCTTTCCACGATCCGCTGGCCTGTATTGAAGATCCCAGACACAGCGAATTAGGCGCGTGGTTGGCGCAGTCGTTCGAATTGCCGCTGGTAATCAGCGTCGGTTATGAAACGCCAGGCTCTTTTGGTAGCTGGTGCGCCGATCTAAACCTACATTGCATTACTGCAGAATTTCCGCCCATTTCATCGGATGAAGCGAGCGAAAAATACCTGCTGGCAATGTCTAATCTTTTGCGCTGGCATCCTTGAGATGGAGCTGTCCGGTTGTAAAATGCAAGGCAGGCTCCGCGTCTCGGGCCAGCCAGGTAGGGCCATCCAGATCGGCAAAGCTGACCTGTGGCGTAAGCGGCAATGCAGCGCCGATCGCCCTGGATGTACACAACATACAGCCGAGCATTAACGCGAATCCCTGCTCGCGGGCTTCGGTCGCCAGCGCCAGCGCCTCCGTCAGTCCGCCTGTCTTATCCAGTTTAATATTCACCATTTCATAGCGGCCATGCAGCGCTTTCAGACTGCTGCGGGTATGGCAGCTTTCATCTGCACAGACAGGCAGCGGATGCACGAAATTCTCCAGCGCGGCATCATCATTAGCCGGCAGAGGCTGCTCCAGCATCGCAACGCCTAAATCCGCCATTAACTGGCAGCGTGCAGCCAGCCCTTCAGCACGCCAGGACTCATTCGCATCAACAATGATTGTCGCCTCAGGCACAGCCGCCCGGATCGCAACCATCCTTTCGCTGATTAAGTGTGCATCCAGTTTGACTTTCAGCAATCTGGCACCGTTATCCCATAGCGCAGTCGCACTCGCCGCCATCTGCTCCGGCGTGCCGATCACGACGGTTTGCGCGGTCGTTACTGTTGCATCCAGTTCAGTACCAACGTAGTCGGCCAGAGACTGTTGTTGCTGACGCGCATTGAGATCCCAAAGCGCACAGTCAACGGCATTACGCGCCGCCCCCGCGGGCAGCAATGCCTGCAGCGCTTCACGCGTCACACCGTGTTCCAGTTGCGGCACAACACTCATGATTTGAGCCAGTACCGACGCATCGCTTTCGCCATAGCGAGGATAAGGCGTACATTCTCCAACGCCCTTTACACCATTCTCTTCCAGTTCAACCACCACCACATGCGCTTCGGTCCTGCTCCCGCGGGCAATCACAAAGGGAGTGTGTAACGGCCAGGCTTCCCCATACACCTTAACTGATCTCATTTGTTTTCCTTAATGCAGTCCCTGAAGCGGATATCCGCAAATAGCGTTTGCCGTGTTAACTGCTGATGGCATAAACTAGCCTTGACGTTAACTATATGTAAACAGGAAGATAACCATGTCACAAACCGTTCATTTCCAGGGCAACCCGGTTGCAGTCGCCGGCTCTATTCCTCAGGCTGGAAGCAAAGCTCAGGCTTTTACCCTTGTGGCTAAAGACCTGTCTGACGTTACGCTGGGCCAGTTCGCAGGCAAGCGCAAAGTGCTGAATATTTTCCCAAGCATCGATACCGGCGTGTGCGCGGCATCAGTACGTAAGTTTAACCAACTGGCGACAGAAATCGACAACACCGTCGTACTGTGCATTTCAGCCGATCTGCCATTCGCCCACTCTCGTTTTTGCGGCGCGGAAGGTCTGAGCAACGTTATCACGCTGTCCACCCTGCGCAACGCTGAATTCCTGAAAAACTACGGTGTTGAAATTGCCGAAGGTCCGCTGAAAGGTCTGGCTGCTCGTGCCGTTGTCGTGATCGACGAAAATGACAACATTGTATTCAGCCAACTGGTAAATGAAATTACCAACGAGCCTGACTATGATGCAGCGCTGGCTGTGCTGAAAGCCTAAGTTGCCCTGAATACAAAAATGCCTCCGGATGGAGGCATTTTTATTTGCATCATTACTCTTCGCTTTTTTTCTGCTGACTCAGACCATATTCGCGTAACTTATTGGCAATCGCAGTATGTGAAACCCCCAGGCGTTTAGCCAGTTTACGCGTGCTGGGATAATTCATATAAAGCTGCGTCAACACGGAACGTTCAAAGCGGCTGGTGATTTCATCCAGCGACCCTTCCATCACCTCTTCTCCGACGGCAACTGTCGCTGCATCATAATCCGGCAATAAGATATCCTGCGGACGCAGTTCATAGCCCTCAAGCTGAGTTAACGCCCGATAGATAGCATTTTTAAGCTGACGCACATTACCCGGCCAGCCGTAGCGGGTGAGCACCGTACTGAGATCGGCAGACAACTTCGGACGCGGTACACCCTGCTCGTCGGCAAAACGCGCCACAAACAGCTCGGTGAGCGGCATAATATCTTGTGGGCAATCGCGTAGCGGCGGCAGATTAAGCGTCAGGACATTCAGACGATAATAGAGATCCTCGCGGAAAAGACCTTTCTGCACCAGTTCCACCAGGTTCTTTTGCGTCGCGCAGATTACGCGAACATCAACATGAACTTCATGATCTTCGCCCACGCGACGGAATGTCCCGTCATTGAGGAAGCGCAGCAATTTCGTCTGCATGCGCGGCGACATTTCGCCAATCTCATCCAACAGCACTGAACCGCCATTCGCCTGCTCAAAGAACCCTTTTTTACCTTCCGGGGCGTGGCCAAACAGTTCGCTTTCTACCGCATCTTCAGGAATAGACGCGCAGTTCAGCGCCAGATAGGGTCTTGACGCACGTGGGCTCGCCAGATGGCAGGCATGCGCAAAGAGATCTTTGCCCGTACCGGTATTTCCGGTGATCAGCAGCGGCGCACTCAGTGTTGCCAGCTTACGCGCCTGTTCCACCACGTGTTTCATTTTGGCACTGACAGCAATAATCTGACTGAATGCGCTCAGATCCTGGGTGGTCATGTTTTGCAACTGACGCCCCATGCGGAGGGTAGAACGCAACATGACAACGGCTCCCGTCAGCATCTGCTCCTGATTTTCGCCCTGCAAATGAACAGGCGTAATTTCCATCAGGAAGTTTTGCCCATTAATCACCACATGTTCGCTATGAGAATCCTGCGGATTGCTTTCGAGCCAGCGCTGGAAGTTAAACCCATTGATTAATTGAGCGGCGGTATGATTGCGCATACGCTCCTGACTGTGAGCGAAAAGCTGACAGCTCGCAGGATTCGCCATCTCGATTTTGCTTTTCATATCCAGAGAAAGGACTGGTTCTGGTAGCGCCTCAAGCAGCGCGCTCAGCGCCAGATGTTCGCGTTCGGAAGGCATCCAGGGCACGGTGCGGACGTCCGTTACCCCTGCGATGCGGCGGATTTCAGCCATCAGGCTGCTGAAGTTAGTGAACTCCAGTTCCGCAAAATTAAGGTAAATTCGCCCGATGGGGTCAATCTCGATACCGCGTAAATCAATGCTTCTCAGCACCAGTAAATCGAGCAATTCGCGGGTCAGACCAAGACGGTCTTCACAAAAGACTTCCAAACGCATAGGAACCTTCACCTGGACAAGGGATCATGTGTTAGATGATAAGCCAGTATTGGGTTAGCAGGAAGGACTCTGTCAACAAATATTGACAGCACGCTGGAAAATTGGGCGCCGGGGCGTAAAGTTATACGATCGGCACCCGTATTTACTCAACTTTCACGCGGGGATTTGTTCTTTTGTAAGGTCTCTTTCACCTGACCGATCAACTGACGGCGGAAATCCCCCAGTCGCGGTTTATCATCATCAATCCACGGTAATGGACGGCACAGTTCCATCGCTTTAATCCCCAAACGCGCTGTTAACAAGCCCGCGCCAATACCCTGCGCGGCACGCGTGGATAACCGGGCCGCTAAATCCTGCGACATCCAGTCCATCCCCACTTCCCGCACCAGCTCGCTGGCCCCGGCAAAAGCGATATTTAACAGCACCAGACGAAACAGGCGCAGGCGACTGTAATAGCCGAGTTCGATGCCATACAGCGTAGCTATACGGTTAATCAACCGCAGATTTCGCCAGGCAATAAACGCCATATCTACCAACGCTAACGGGCTGACGGCAATCATCAGCGTGGATTCCGCCGCAGAACGACTGATCTCACGTCGTGCTTGCGCATCCAGCACTGGCTGCACCAGGTGGGCATACAGGCTCACAACTTCCCGATCATTCTGCGTTTCATGGATAGAGGCATACCAGCGTTGTAGCGCAGGGTGAGACTGATCGATACCCGCCTGTTGTGCCAACTTTTCACAAAATACGCGGCCTTTTCCGGTTCCGTGACTGTGTAACAGATCACGCGCTTCATCACGCTCGTGTGCGCGTTGACGTAAACGCCACAGCCGACGCCACTCGGTTGCCACCGACCCAACGCCTGCGCCAATAATCAGCGCACCCGCAGCACAGCCCCCCAGCGCGACCCAGTCCTGAGTCTGCCAGGCGTTCATCGTCCACTGCACACCCTGAGCTACCACACTGATGCCAAACAGCGCCAACCCGCCCATCACCATTTTGCGCCACAGGCTGCGTTTAGGACGTAATGCGGCATCAATAACGGCTTCAGCCTGACCTTCGTCTTCCAGCGGCTCATCCACTGTCGCCGGAGAAAAAGTCTGCGCTTCCGTATCGTTGAACATTTGCTGTGCTTTAAATGCCGTGTTTGGTTCCACTTCCAGTGGACCTGAGAAATCGATACGCGGTTTTAACGGCTCGCTCATCGCAATTTATCTCCTATCAAAAACTCCAGCGCGGCATCCAGCCGAATATGCGGTAAGGGTTTATCCACATCCATGACCTGCGGGCGAAAGGCTTCAAACTGGAAACCCTGGCGATCCCAAAAAGCCTGGCCCGGTAAACGCGCAGGGACTTCTCCCGGATAGACGGTCAAGGGCTCACCGTCGCTCAGGCGATTGCCGCGCAACGCGGGGATCTTCTCACCCTTCACATCGATCAGACCGCTGGTGGTTGCCTGCACCGATGCCAGTCCCAGACAATCCATGCTGATGCCTTCGAATGCAGCGTTTTGCCAGGCGTCCTGGATCAACTGCTGCAACAACGACACCATATTGGCATGTTGATCGACCGTAACGTGGTCGGCCTTGGTGGCAGCGAACAGCAACTTATCGATTACCGGCGAGAACAACCGGCGGAACAACGTGCGCTGACCGTAATGGAAACTTTGCATCAGTTGGGTCAGCGCCAGACGCATGTCGTTAAACGCCTGTGGTCCGCTGTTAAGCGGTTGCAGGCAATCGACCAACACAATTTGGCGGTCAAAGCGCAGGAAGTGATTCTTGTAGAACCCTTTCACGACCTTTTCGCAGTAGTAATTAAACCTGTCACGCAGCATGCCCGCATTAGTGTGTTTATCTGCCTGCGCCAGCTTCGATTCTCCCCAGGCATCAACGTCCGGCCACGGAAAAAATTGCAGCGCAGGTGCGCCAGCCATGTCCCCCGGCAGCACAAAGCGCCCGGGCTGAATAAAGTGCAGTCCCTGCTGTTTGCACTGATGCAGATAGTCAGTCCACGCCGCAGCGATTTCCGCCAGACGGTTTTCGTCAGCAGGTGCTAGTGGATCAAGCCCGTGGCTTAACTGCCGCCATTTTGCCGACCATTCGCCACGCTGCCCCTGCAATAATCCGGTCATTTGCCGCGACCAGCTCAAATAGTCCTGGGCCAGCATCGGTAAATCGAGCAGCCACTCTCCCGGATAATCGACGATTTCCAGGTACAGCGTAGAGGTGTCTTTAAAGTGGCGCAGTAAAGAGTCATTGGACTTGTAACGCAGCGCCAGACGAATTTCACTCACACCGCGCGTTGGTGTCGGCCAGGTCGGCGGAGAGCCATACAGCTGGGCCAGTCCTTCATCATAGGTAAAGCGCGGAATGCCAAAGTCGCGTTGGGGAACCCGCTTAACGCCAAGCAGACGCTCTTCGCGTACGCAACTGAGCAACGGCAGACGCGCACCGGCATGAATATTGAGTAGCTGGTTTACCATCGCGGTGATAAACGCCGTCTTACCGCTGCGGCTAAGTCCGGTGACAGCCAGGCGCAAATGCCGATCTACGCCGCGATTAACCAGCGAGTTGAGTTCATTTTTAAGTCGCTTCATCGCCATCCCGTTTTGCTGAAGGAACCGAATAAATTATAACAAACAGGAAGTAAAGATAGGGGTCAATTCTTACTTATCAACTACCTGAGCGATATCAGGCGGTATAATTCTTACCGCCTGTAGCAGAAGGAATGCGAACGGTTTATTTATTCTCTACTTTTGGCAGCGCGATCTGATTGATGCCGCCTTCGTTGGTTACCTGTGTATAGCCCATCCCGGTCAGCATATCTTTTGCCATCCCGGATTGACGACCTGAGTTGCAATACAACTTCACGGTGTCCGCCTTATCTGGCACTTCTGCCGCAATTCGTGCCTGCAAATCCTTTAAAGGGATGTTGATGGCCCCCTGAACGTGTTCCTGCTGATATTGTTCAGGAACACGAACATCAATCCAGTGCTCAGCCGCAAATACCGGCATGCCGATGACCAGTGCCAACGCTAATACGCTTTTTTTCAACATAGTATCGTTCCGTTAAATGATAGAAAGTCACCTAACACTATATACTTGATCTTAAGGAAATATTGCGAGCATGCTATCACTGGCCATAGCGTTGGGAAATTTTCCTGGCAACCTTGCTCAATAATGGCTCCAGAACCAACACCAGCAACATTTTTAACGGACGGCGGGCCACGGATTTCACCGCCCACCCCGCAACACCTGCCGGGCCGTAGCGAAGCGCAGTCAAAAGCACCAGCTTGCCTGCTATTTTAAAGCCCGGCTTAACCCTTTGCCCGGCACGTTGCCAGCGATTGTTCATTTCTAACCTCACAGTTGGCGAAAGCGACTGCGTAGTGAAAATGTATCAGACGTCACATAACGCTCCATTTCACGCAAACGCTTTTCACTTGCGGCCAGCTCGCGATCGACGGCGTCCAATAGTTCACCGCTTGAAGGCTGCTGCTCGCCGGAAACCACATTGTCCGGCATCGGGTCTAACACAAATGTCAGCACGATGTAGGCGACGAAGGTGAAAAAGGCCAGACCAAAAAAGACTGACAGCACCACCAGGATCCGTACCAGCTTCACAGGCACATCGAGATAATGCGCAATACCCGCACAAACCCCCTTCACCATGCCCTGCTGCGGGATACGCCACAGTTTTTTGTTCAGGTTAACGCCTCCCATTAACGGTTCCTCCAGTTTGGATGTTCAGCATCAAGGATGTCTTCCAGCGCCTGAATGCGCTCGCGCATCCGCTGTGCGTCATCGTTGAGTTCTACCAGACGTTGCTGTTCACTTTGCGACAGTTCGCCACGGCTGGAACGGTTGCTGTAATGCAGCCACAGCCAAATCGGTAAAACAAACAACACAAAGATGGTTAACGGGATGGCCAGAAATAGCGCGCTCATGAGTACTCCTTACAGGTGATGAGCGGCGGCGCGTTCGGGCGCCGCCAGATGTTATTATTGCTTGTCTTGCTGCATTTTGGCTTTAAGCTGCGCCAGCTGCTCGCTGATTTCATCATCTGCTTTCAGGTCAGCAAATTGCTGATCCAGAGATTTTTGCTTACCGAAGTTATGGCTTTCGGCTTCCGCTTCCATCTGATCAATACGGCGCTCAAAAGATTCAAAGCGGGCCATTGCTTCATCCAGTTTGCCGCTATCCAACTGACGACGGACATCACGGGAAGAACTCGCCGCCTGATGACGCAACATCAATGCCTGCTGACGAGCCCGGGTTTCACTGAGTTTGTTTTCCAGCTCGCCGATCTCTTTTTTCATCCGCGTCAGTGTATCGTCAACCAGCGTCACCTCATGCTCCAGAGAAGCAATCAGGTCGGTCAGTTTCTGTTTTTCGATTAACGCAGAACGCGCCAGATCTTCTTTCTCTTTACGCAGCGCCAGCTCGGCTTTTTCCTGCCACTCTGCCTGCTGCGCACTCGCCTGTTCGATACGACGGGATAACTGTTTCTTTTCTGCCAAAGCGCGGGCGGAGTTTGAACGCACCTCAACCAGCGTATCTTCCATTTCCTGAATCATTAACCGCACCAGCTTCTGCGGATCTTCAGCCTTTTCCAGCAACGCATTAATGTTGGCGTTCACGATGTCGGCAAAACGAGAAAAAATACCCATAATGTAATCCTCACTTACTGTTCTGATATTGGGCTAAGCCCTGCTGCTTTCGTAATGCACATGATGTGCCAACTTTTTATTCTATTGATTTTAAAGATAATATCTAATTTTACCTGACGTGATAATTAGGGTAAATTGGTGAATAACACTAACAAATGGTGAATTTCATCATGGCAGGATACAAAGATACTCTTCTGGGGGAAGCAAACAGCTTCATTGAAGTGCTGGAACAAGTCTCCCATCTGGCCCCCCTGGAAAAACCCGTGTTGGTTATCGGTGAGCGTGGCACAGGAAAAGAGTTAATCGCCAACCGTCTGCACTACCTTTCCACACGCTGGCAAGGACCGTTTATTTCTCTTAATTGTGCGGCGCTGAACGAAAATTTACTCGATTCCGAACTCTTCGGCCACGAAGCTGGCGCTTTTACCGGGGCGCAAAAACGCCATCCGGGTCGCTTCGAGCGTGCCGACGGTGGCACACTTTTTCTTGATGAACTGGCAACCGCACCGATGTTGGTACAGGAGAAATTACTGCGCGTTATTGAGTATGGAGAACTCGAGCGCGTAGGCGGTAGCCAGCCGCTGCAAGTTAACGTGCGCCTGGTCTGTGCCACCAATGCCGACTTACCGAGAATGGTCAGTGAAGGTACTTTCCGCGCAGACCTGTTAGATCGACTTGCCTTTGATGTCGTGCAACTGCCACCTTTACGGGAGCGTAAGAGCGACATCATGTTGATGGCCGAACATTTTGCGATTCAAATGTGCCGCGAGATTGGATTACCGCTGTTTCCCGGTTTTAGCGCACAAGCCAGAGAAACACTTCTCCACTATCGCTGGCCGGGCAATATCCGTGAATTGAAAAACGTTGTTGAACGCTCGGTATACCGACATGGCACCAGCGAATATCCGCTGGACGAGGTAGTGATAGATCCGTTTAAGCGCCACACTACAGACGTTCAGTTGCAGGAAACCCACTCTACAGCGGCAACGTTACCGCTGGATCTGCGCGCATTCCAGCAACAGCAAGAAAAGAGGTTTCTGCAAACCAGCCTGCAACAGGCAAAATTTAACCAGAAAAAGGCCGCCGAACTGCTTGGGCTGACGTACCATCAGCTCCGCGCTTTGCTTAAAAAACACCAGATTTAGCGATGCATTACCGACCGTTTAGCGCCTTCATGTGCAAAATCCTCCACAAAGCACATTGAAATAGTACCGTTTAACGGTTCCCACATATCATCATTCTTGCATAATGTACACTTACTTCAAAAGCAAGGATGAGCTTATTCGGGCAACCGTTCTGGAAGAGCAAAATACTGCGCTGGCTGCCCATAATGAGCCCTGTAGCGGATCGTTTTTTGATCGTCTTTGCAAGCAGGTCGTTTCTTGCATAAGCGATGTCGGTTACCCTGTCACGCACCACCTTTGGGTAGAAATCATGGCCGAATCGGCACGCAACCCGGAACTCAGGGAAGCGTTTATCGCCAGTGATAACATCATGCGACAAAGCATTGCGGGAATAATTGCGCAAGGTATCGCCGCAGGAGAGTTTCGTCGGGATATTGACCCGCAAGCGCTAACCATCATTCTGTTTGCATTTATTGACGGACTGATTGCCCGTAAGGCTATTAACCCTGCGTTCTCACTGGAAACAGATGTACCAGCGTTCCCTGATTTAATGTCAAAGCTGCTCAAATAAAATACTTCCCGCGCCTGCTTTCTGATCTTTCCCCTGCCCACTTCGCGCCAGAAGTGGGCATTACGGGCATCGAAAATACCAATACATTATGTATCAACTTATACATCTGACGGTGAATTGCAGCTGAGCTCCCGGCCACGACTAAAAGCAAAAAACCATTTCTGCGCTCTCATCATTCCTACCCGACCTCACGGCCATAAATTCTAACGTTATACAAGCATTTCAGCGGATATGCCGAGCGTTTTACGTCGCCCACAAGGCCATGTCGCTGAAAAAAGAGACTGGATGCCTGGATGACGATGGTGTATAAGATAATACAAATAGTATTATTTTATACTAAATGAATCATCAATACTTAAGCTGGAGATTGAACCATGTCCACCAATATTACCCTGAACACAACGACGGATAGCTTCCCGCCAGCAGGCCATTACTCACATAGTGTGACTGCCGGAGGATTCGTTTTCATTTCCGGACAGCTACCTGTCACGACTAATGGCGAAAGAAAAGCGGATGCTTCTTTTGAAGAACAGACCAGACTGGCTCTACAGAATGTTGATGCTTGTCTGGCAGGAGCCGGCGTTTCTCGTCAGCACCTGGTATCGGTACACGTCTATGTCACGGACATTAACCAGTGGCCGACGTTTAATCGGATCTACGGCGAATGGATCGGTGATTCCCGTCCAGCCCGTGCTGTCGCTGGCGTTGCAGAGCTTCATTACGGCTTTGCCGTAGAAATTGAAGCCATTGCGTTAGCACAACAAGTGTGACTATTAACTGCTACAGGTGAACAACAATGACTGAAATAACACTACCTGATTACCACGATGTTGCCGCGGCCGCTGAGCGCATCGCAGGTTATGCGAACAAGACACCGGTTATGACATCGCGAACGGTGAATGAAGAGTTTGGCGCTGACGTTTTCTTTAAATGCGAAAACTACCAGCGGATGGGGGCATTTAAGTTTCGCGGTGCGATGAATGCTTTGCGCCAGTTTACGCCAGAACAGAGAGCAGCCGGCGTCGTGGCTTTTTCATCCGGAAACCATGCTCAGGCAATCGCCCTGTCCGCAAAATTGCTGGGTATTCCGGCGACAATTATCATGCCGCACGACGCGCCAGCCGCTAAAGTGGCTGCCACGAAAGGGTATGGAGGACATGTCGTGATATACGACCGTTACACTGAAGATCGTGAAAAAATTGGCCGGGATCTGGCAGAAAAACAGGGACTGACGCTGATCCCACCTTACGATCACCCACACGTTATTGCAGGCCAGGGCACCGCCACGAAAGAACTGATTGAAGAAGTTGGTGCTCTGGATGCCCTTTTTGTTTGTCTGGGCGGTGGCGGTCTTCTATCTGGTTCCGCACTGGCCGCGCGACACTTGTCCCCTGATTGTCTTATCTATGGTGTAGAACCTGAGGCAGGCAACGACGGTCAACAGTCGTTTCGCAGTGGCAAAATTGTGCACATCGATACGCCGAAAACCATTGCAGATGGCGCGCAAACCCAACATCTTGGACAGCATACCTTTCCACTGATCCAGAAACATGTTAACGATATCCTGACGGTTTCAGATGATGAATTAATTGCCGCAATGAAATTTATCGCGGAACGAATGAAAATGGTCGTGGAGCCAACAGGCTGCCTTGGTTTTGCCGCCGCAAGAGCGCAAAAAGCGAGCCTTCGAGGAAAGAGAATCGGCATTATCATCAGTGGTGGCAATGTTGATATCAACCGCTACAGTGAATTTCTTGCAGAGTAATCTCATTAAGGTATCTGCGGTGCGGATACCTTATCGCTATGCCGCCTGTTCCAGTCTGGAAAAGAAGCCCCAGGACGCTGTAAACTGGCCGCCAAAATGGCAACAGGCATCACTGCAGGAGACTGGCATGCCAAAAACCAACGATAACTCGCTACTCAATCAAATTGAAACCATCGCCAAAGGACTGAGCGATACCTTCTCTCCGTTTTGCGAGGTTGTGGTTCATGACCTCAAGAACCCTGAGCATGCGATCTTATCCATATACAATAATCTGTCCGGTCGCAAAGCTGGCCAGCCCGCAACGGAGCTTGGACTGGCGCGGATCGCATCACCTGATTTTCCTAACATCGTTGCCAACTACAGCAATCAGTTTGCTGATGGTCGCCCGGTAAAAAGTACCTCTATTGGCATCAAGGACGAACAAGGAAAATACGTCGCGGCGCTATGCCTGAATGTTGATATGACGCTATTTCGCGGGATGCAGAGTGCGCTGGCACGGTTTACTGAAACCGAGTGCTCACCTGTCAGCGAACACCTCGATCCTGGCAGTAATGAAGTGATTCGCCAGCGTATTGATGACTTTGCGGCTAAACGTGCGACAACGGCGCGAGCGCTGAAAACAGAAGACAGAAAGGTACTGATTCAACAATTGCGTAAGGAAGGTTTACTGAACGTACGAAAATCCATGGATACGGTGGCGCAGCATCTGGGAGTGTCCAGAGCAACCGCATACCTGTATGCCCGTCAGGCTAACGCTATCGGCGAATAAGTGGGTCGTTTGACGCGACGACTTGAATCAGTTTACCATGATGCAAATACTGTATAAAAAAACAGGATTAGCATTATGACTCTAGCGTTAGTGGGCGAAAAAATTGACAGGAACCGCTTTACCGGGGCGAAAATTGAAAACAGTACGTTTTTTAACTGCGACTTTTCTGGCACCGACCTGAGTGGCCCTGAATTTATCGGTTGTCAGTTTTACGACCGTGAGAGCCAAAAAGGGTGTCATTTCAGCCGGGCCATCCTGAAGGATGCCATCTTTAAAAGCTGTGATTTATCAATGTCAGACTTCAGAAATGTCAGCGCACTGGGTGTTGAAATCCGCGGATGCCGCGCTCAAGGTGCGGATTTTCGCGGCGCAAGTTTTATGAATATGATAACCACACGCACCTGGTTCTGCAGCGCATATATCACCAACACCAACCTGAGTTACGCCAATTTTTCAAAAGTGGTGTTAGAAAAGTGTGAGCTGTGGGAAAACCGCTGGATTGGCACGCAGATTCTCGGCGCAACATTTAGCGGCTCCGATCTCTCTGGTGGTGAGTTTACGTCGTTTGACTGGCGGGCGGCGAACTTCACGCATTGCGATCTGACCAATTCTGAACTGGGGGATTTAGATGTTCGGGGCGTCGATTTACAAGGTGTTAAGATAGATAGTTACCAGGTCTCTTTGATCATGGAACGGCTTGGGATTGCCATTATCGGTTAGCCCTGGCTAATCAAGCCCGCAATACACCCGGGAGCGGTGAATCCCCGCCCCCTACGTATCTGTTCTGTTACCCCTCAGGCATTGCTGAAGAGTGGTGGGTGGAAATTTTCCACGCCTTCCCATCCCACGCGTAAGTAAACGTATAACGTGCCGAAACAGTCGATTTGTCTGCGAAGGTGAAGGTATAGGTGCCTGCATCAACCGCCTTATTACAGCCAAGGCGAATGGTACGACTGTCAATTTTCCCGGTCGGTTTCTTCGCCAGAAAATGTTCAAAATAATCCTCACGTTCAGCATCTGTTAAACGGGCCTTATTCGATACCGTGGGAAGTAATACTGCATCACTAAGATAATTTTCAGATACTGTCTTCGCATTACCCGTTTTCAGTGATTCATTCCACTTGTCGAATAGCGCTTCGATTTGCGCTTTGTTCACCTTCACACATTCTGGGGCCGGAGTTGCAAAAACGGGGGCCGATAAAAGGATCAGTGAAACAGCAAAACCAAGTAATTTCTTCATAGTAATCATTCCATTAATGGTTAGATGGCCACAAGAAGGTCATTGATAACCGGATAGTCAAATCACCTGTCATAACCAATAGAAACCATTAACATACGCCGAGTGTAGAAAATAAAGACGTCAAAAAAAATGGGTAAGTAATGCAATGAAATAATTAGATATTTTGGCATTGAAGCTCTGTATTTAATATAAACTACTACCTGAATGATTATAGTTCAGTATGCATATGATTTCTGTCCCCCTTCCAGAACCTCTTTAACGCTATCCCGTCCTTACGTTTTGGCACTTGCGACACCCCAGCGCATAAATTTGGCATAGCTATACCCTCATGAAACTCACGCTTCGTTTATTACGGGTCAGATGAGGCATGAAAATGCTAAGATAGTTTATGAGTTATATTCAAAGTGGAGCGCTGGTATGAATATTGACCAGGCCGCAACGTTGAATTTGCAACTAACTGTGTGGTTGCCCCCAAACTCAAACGGTAATGGCGAATGTCATTAAATATTAGTAAGATAGCTTCTTTATTCATAGTCCCTTAAAATTATGCGCCTGGTTTTATCAACTCTGATCGTGATGGCTGGACTTCTGAGTGGTCAGGCTGTTGCCGCGCCTCTGCAGACCACGCACGTTGATATTCGTGACAGCGGCTTTGTCTATTGCGTCAGCGGGCAAGTCAATACATTCAACCCACAGAAGGCGAGCAGCGGCCTGATTGTCGACACTCTGGCTGCCCAACTCTATGACCGGCTGCTTGATGTGGACCCATACACCTACCGACTGGTGCCAGAACTGGCTGAGAGCTGGGAAGTGCTGGACAACGGTGCAACCTACCGTTTCCACTTGCGCCGCGACGTCTCGTTTCAAAAGACGGCCTGGTTTAAGCCTACCCGTAAGCTAAATGCAGATGATGTGGTATTTACCTTCGAGCGCATATTTGACCGCCACCATCCGTGGCACAACGTCAATGGCAACAGCTTTCCCTACTTCGATAGCCTGCAATTCGCTGACAACGTGCAAAGCGTGCGCAAGCTGGATAACAATACGGTTGAATTTCGCCTGACTCAGCCAGATGCCTCCTTCCTGTGGCATCTGGCTACACACTATGCCTCCGTAATGTCGGCTGAATATGCCACACAACTGGCCAAACAGGATCGCCAGGAATTACTCGACAGACAGCCCGTCGGCACCGGACCGTTCCTGCTTTCAGAAAACCGCGCGGGACAATATATTCGTCTACAACGTCACGAAAAATTCTGGCGCGGCACCCCCCTGATGCCACAGATCGTTGTGGATCTCGGTTCAGGCGGCACCGGACGGTTATCAAAGCTCCTGACCGGGGAGTGCGACGTTCTGGCCTGGCCCGCGGCCAGTCAGCTCACCATATTACGTGATGACCCACGTCTGCGCCTGACGCTGCGTCCTGGAATGAACATTGCCTATCTGGCATTCAACACCAATAAACCGCCGCTGGATAACCCCGCAGTGCGGCATGCGCTGGCGTTGGCCATTAACAACCAGCGTCTGATGCAGTCTATCTACTACGGTACGGCAGAAACTGCAGCATCTATTTTGCCCCGCGCCTCGTGGGCTTATGACAACGAAGCTAAGATTACTGAATACAACCCGGCTAAATCCCGTGAGCAGCTAAAAGCACTGGGACTTGAGAATCTGACGTTGCAACTGTGGGTACCGACCAGCTCTCAGGCCTGGAACCCGAGTCCGCTGAAAACAGCGGAACTGATCCAGGCAGATATGGCGCAGGTGGGTGTGAAAGTGAAGATCATCCCGGTTGAAGGTCGTTTTCAGGAGGCGCGATTAATGGATATGAACCATGATCTGACGTTGTCCGGTTGGGCGACGGACAGTAACGATCCTGACAGCTTTTTCCGACCGCTGCTCAGTTGTGCCGCCATCAACTCACAGACTAACTTCGCGCACTGGTGCAATCCGCAGTTCGACAGCATATTACGCAAAGCGCTGTCTTCGCAGCAGCTCTCCTCGCGTATTGACGCCTATGACGAAGCACAACATATCCTGGCGCAAGAGTTGCCGATCCTGCCGTTGGCCTCATCATTGCGTCTACAGGCTTACCGCTATGACATCAAAGGTCTGGTGCTAAGTCCGTTCGGGAATGCTTCCTTTGCCGGGGTTTCCAGGGAAAAGACTGATGAGGTGAAAAAACCATGATTATCTTCACCCTGCGTCGCTTTTTATTGCTGCTGGTCACCCTGTTCTTCCTGACATTCATTGGGTTCAGCCTGAGCTACTTCACCCCCCATGCGCCGTTACAAGGCGCATCGCTGTGGAACGCCTGGATATTCTGGTTCAACGGTCTGATTCACTGGGATTTTGGCGTTTCCAGTATTAACGGCCAGTTAATCTCAGAACAGCTGAAAGAGGTTTTCCCAGCCACGATGGAGCTGTGTATTCTTGCCTTTGGGTTTGCGCTGATGGTCGGGATCCCCATCGGCATGCTGGCCGGCATCACACGCAATAAATGGCAGGATCGCTGCATCAGCGCATTGGCTCTGATGGGGTTTTCCATTCCCGTTTTTTGGCTGGCGCTGCTGCTGACACTCCTCTTCTCACTGACTCTCGGCTGGTTACCCGTTTCGGGACGCTTCGATTTACTTTACGAAGTAAAACCAGTGACCGGTTTCGCCATTATTGATGCGTGGATCTCTGACTCCCCCTGGCGCGACGAAATGTTGGTCAGCGCAATCCGTCATATGGTGCTTCCGGTATTGACGCTTTCCGTCGCGCCCACCACGGAGGTCATTCGCCTGATGCGCATCAGCACCATTGAGGTCTTCGATCAGAACTATGTCAAAGCGGCAGCCACGCGCGGTTTGTCACGCTTCACCATTCTGCGTCGCCACGTACTGCACAACGCCCTGCCGCCGGTCATTCCTCGTCTTGGATTACAGTTTTCCACCATGCTGACGCTGGCGATGATCACCGAGATGGTCTTTAGCTGGCCAGGGCTGGGACGCTGGTTGATTAACGCGATTCGCCAGCAAGACTATGCCGCTATTTCGGCGGGAGTGATGGTGATTGGCTCCCTGGTTATTATCGTTAACGTCATCTCTGATATTTTGGGTGCTATGGCTAACCCTCTGAAACATAAGGAATGGTATGCCTTACGATAGCACTTATAAATAATGCAAATAAAATCATAAAAATCAGTAAATTAGAAAATTACATTTCGTGAATTTACTGATTTTAATACACAAAAATGTACACATTATTTTTCCTGTTTGCTCCGGCAATGCAATTTTTAGTGATTGCTGGAGCTATCAACTCCATTCCTATTGTTATTCCTTCATTGCATACGACGCGCTGCGGCAACTACCTATTGCTGAGGCTCCTGCTGAATTTGTTCAAGCTCCAGTTCAGTGTTTTTCATTGCCGTCATCGCATCGCCATTACTCCTGTTCCAGATACTGTCTGATGGCATCTGCACACGCACTGAGACAAACGCATCTGTTGGTATGTCTACTGGCTCGCCATCGGTCACCGTTTCCGTAAACACACCGTGTTCGTCTGTGTTTCCTATTCTGTTTCGGGCAAATGATGGCGATGATGCGTGAACCCGGTGATAGGTTTTGATCAGCACCGTTCCGTCAGCATTAACCGTGTAATCCAGCCAGATACGCGGCTGCTTATTGCGATCAACAGGTATTTCAAAACCACCATCAACCCCGCCCCACGCTGCATCAGCATTCAGACCTGTGCACCCACTTATCAGGTATTCCCCTGCAGACAGGCGTGTAACAACACACCCTTCTGATTCCTCATTGGTTTCATATTGTCCATCTGAGAAAACCTTAACTACCGGGGATGATCGCTTGATGAAACCGTTAGAATCTACGGTTGTGTTTCTTGAATGCCATAGTCTTGACCAGCCTTTCCACTGCTCATAAGACGTTTTATCGGATCGCTTTGAGTTCAGATAATATTCATTATCTGAACCCCAGCTACTGGCCAGCGCTGTTCCAATATTATCTGCTGTTGACGGGAAGAAATTGACGGTACTGTACTTTGCCGGAGCATCCCAGGGACCGATGTTGATCGTATCTCCCCAGCTGAACATGGCGAAGTCTCGTCTGGATGTAAACGAGGCATACCAGCTACCACCGCTACCGTCTGTTAACTGTCGGTTTGTCGTGGCAGACAGACTCTGGCGGGCTGACTCGGGACTGTTGCCCCCCGTACCACCCTGAGTGACACTTAAAGGCGTTGTTAACCCGCTGAGGCTGGTGATGTCACTGTTAGCACCTTTTTTAGCGTAATCATCAAGAGCCGTCTTATCTGCCTTTTTATCCAGGTCCGTTTTGTCAGCTTTCTTATCCACCAGGCTCGCGATACTGTTCCAGGCTGGTCCGGAAAAGCTGGTACCGTCAGGTAATCTGACGGTAATTGTTCCGGTACCGCTGAATACCTGCTGCCAGTTCTGCTTGTCGTAATTCAGGCCGCGAAGCGCCTCTTCACTCTGTGTCACCAGCGCGGCGGTTACCATATTCAGGGCTACCCGTGGGACCGCGTTCCAGGCAACACCTGATTGTGTTGGCCCAAAGTAATTACTGATGAGCGTCAGTGATGTATCGCTGTTAACCGCCAGCACGGGTCTTGTGTAGGATGTGCCTCCCACGGTCACAACAATAAAATCACCGGCCGACAGTTCGGTGCTAAATGCAGTTCCTGCCCCTGACACCTGGGCAGAATTATTCGTCAGGGTGAGTGTTCCTGCTGACATGGATTTCTCCTGAATTCAGATAATAAAAAACCCTGCCGTAGCAGGGTTAGTCATTGATAATTAGGTTACTGACACGTTGTACTGGTGAAGTTCGTTATGCTGACCCACCTCCAGTTAAACGGATAACCGGCCTGATATTGTGTCTGGTTTGCAACTTTACGGATCCCGTAAATGGACACTTCTGTTTCCTGATTGCCGATCATCGCCGTTGCTGAACATAAGGGTAATTTCTTTTCGAGAGTACCGGAACATGCAGTTAATGATAAAAATGCAAGAACGATTAATATAATTCTCATATTGTTACTCGCTGTAGTTATTCATATTCAAAATATCAATAGCGGGCAACAATAGATAATAGATTTAACAGATCATTTAAAACACATTGATCGTTTAAAACGATCGTACAGGTATTCAATATTTTGAAACTTCAACTGCAATAACTGTGTTACCTGCATTTACAGGGGCCATTGGCTCCGCGCTACCAGACGGAATTCCCTGAGTGGCAGCGGTATAAATTCGGGTGCTGGCCCCGTTATATACGGCTGTAAAAGTAACCGGCACAGGCCAGAGCTGACCGCCCGGTCCACCGCCAGCTATTCGCCATACCTGCTGACCTGCAACATCCGGGATAATTGCCCATTTACCCGCTCTGCTCTCGTCAATATAAATGCCTCCATTTGCCCCGATTGTTCCGACAGTTACCACGTCCGTCAGGATTTTCGATTCATGAGTAATAACCAGATTCCCCGTCTGGTCGTCCCAGACAGCCAGCCCATACGGAGGATTAGGCATGGGCTGAGGGAATATAGTGAATAAATAGACTGTCAGGGTAAATGCGGTATTCAGTATCTCATAGGCCCGTACAGCCAGTTGTCCGTTTGATTCAATCCAGACAGCACACGCGGCCTGACGGGATGTCAGAACAAACGGGATAACAGGTTGTGTTGCATCAGGTATATTAACCAGTTGCTCAATATAATGTAGAGCACCATTCGATACTGACGAAAACGTCTGCTGTGAATACAGACAAACCGGTACTGACTGGGGGGTGATAAATGTTTCGCCGCTTTTCAACGATAATAACGCACCATATCTGTCAGCCATTATGCATTTTCCAGAAAAACCAAAACATAGCTCTCATTTGCCTGAGGCTGGTTCAGAGAGTTATCAGTGCCTGCGCCAATTACAATACTATTGCCTGAAACGGTTATTGTTCGGCGCCCCTCTACATACGCTATAGTTTTTGCCAGACCCAGCATATATCCGAGCCTCTTCCCTGTCGGCACGTTGAACGAATATGCACCTGACGTCTGGCCGGCACTCAGCTTTATCGTTCCGATGATTGATATTGGTTTAATACCAAAGTTTGCTGATGATCCGTCTTCATGCCAGCAGTCAAAACCAAAATCAGACATTAGGCGCTACTCCGGTAATATGCCCCAGCTGTACCAGCAGTCGCCCGCTGGGGCCAGTAAATGACAGGTTGTTATCAGCCTTAGACAGACACCAACCGCCCTGATTTGCAATTTTATATCCCGTAGACCAGAATGCGCCTGAGATTTTTCCGTTAGTAATCGCAGCATCCGCAATTTTCGCACTGGTGATACTGGCGTTCTGAATAAACGCATCGTTAATAAATACCTGACCATTAGATGTCAGGAATGCAGCCTTATAATTACCAGGGTCACTTCCTGAATAAATACCAAACTGATCAGCAGCAAAAACCACCGTCGATTTATAGGTGCCTCCTGAAGGCTCAATGGATATACCGAAACCAGCGTCATACAGAACATCATTTCTTTTAATGCCAAGATTAAGAGTATATGACGCTTTAGCATTACCATTATCTTCAACCTGGGCAGTAAGCTTTTCATTTACCGCTGCCGTTAACTCTCCGTTCGGGCCAATTTGCGCCTGAACATAGGTAGATAAATCAGCTAATCCCTTTTCAGCAGTAGCTACCGTAGTTTTTACAACCAATATATCAGCCCGGACCTCCCCATACTGAGCCCACTGGTGTTCCACGGTTCCGTGGTTTGCCAGCGCATTTGACATGATACCTTCCAGATTAGTATCAACACCCTCCTGAACATTTTTAAACGCATCTGACTCTCGTATTTGCTCATCAATAAACTCTATCATCCCTGGAATATCAGATGACGCCTGCCCGGATGCTTCAACAAATTCAGACACCCCGAAAGCATTCCTGGTACGAACATAAACGTAATACGTTTTATCTGCCTGTAGACCATGAAGCGTCCACTGGTTAGAGCGCCCTAGGAACTGAGTCTGGTCTTCAATGTCTGCCGGATTGACGATCTGATTTTGCCCGGAGAACCAGAATTCAAACGAAGTGTCTGTCGTTGCAGTAATGCGCATAACAGGAACCAGGTCTGCAGAGAACAGGCCAGGCGTCCAGATAACACTGGATGGCGCAGGTGGTGCACCGATGACCATACTGATTTGCGTCTCAGCTCCTTTCATTCCGTTTTCATTGCGACCGCGAACACCCAGCGTGTAGCTACCAGCATTCAGACCGAAAAACTCATAGCGGAACTGGTCTGTTTCGTACTGAGTGACCACTTTGCCGTCGTCGGTATACACGTATAACTCAAACACCAGCTTTTTGGTGGTAGTTGCCGTCTCCCACGTAGCCGTGACCTGGACAGTCTCAGAGTTGGTGTTGATGATGCGCAGGTTCTCCACGTTCGGCACGCGGTAACCGTTCAGCGTATCGTTGGGAACATCAAACACAGCACCTTCATCAACAATGGCCTGTTTGTTCCGATCATGCTGTGATGCAGTAATGCTGTAGACTGAATTGTTATCCGTCTCTGCAACGCTCAGAATGCGGAAAAGTCTGGTAGAAACGTTGCGGGTAGAAATAGCAAATACAGTGCCGTCACGAACCCATGCTGGCGTTGTTTTCAGCGTCACTATATTGTCCGCAATGCTGACAATCTCATACTTAATGAACCTGCCGTCACCGCCCATGATCGACATGGTGTCGCCTTCTGATATCAGAGCCGAATCAACCGCATCAACAGTGATCTTGTTACCCGCATGCGACATAATGCGGCCACCAAGACGCGCACCAGCATAGTTGTTATCCATGATTTCAACGATGTCACCCGGTGTGAAGTGGATAGCATCGCGCGCCATCTGGAACGACAGCCTGCTGCTCTCGCGCTTTGCGGTTTCCAGCAGCCATTTTCCTGCTCGCCATGCCTGACCGCGTGAGGTACAGCCGAATGCTTCCAGAGTGGTTTCGTTGTAGTTACCGCGGGCGATCATCTCATCGTCGGAAACATACTCTTTTACCTGCTCCCAGCCGTTATCCGGGTCAGTCCAGGATACAACAACTGCATTGTATTTCTCTGAACGCTTCACGGAGCTACGTTTGAACTCGCCATCAACCACGTTAGCATTTGTAATTGTCGCAATCGGATCCTGTGGCGCGTCAAGCATGACAGACAGGCGCATCCCGTCCCACAGCGCAATGCCGCGAAACATGCTCGCTATCTTGTCAAGAATGTCACGCGCACTCGCCTGTTCGGTAATATAAGCATTCAGCGTCATTCTTGGTTCCTGACCGCCGTAGCCGTCATTAACAAGTTGATCGCAATACCGTGAGAGAACATAGAGCGCGCCGTCATCTACATCGATATAACCGGCACGTTTCGCCAGGCCAAAACGGGTATTCTTCGCCAGTTCACGAAACAACCAGGCCGGATTGTTAGTCCACGCTTTTTTGAATCCGCCAGTCCACAACCCTGAATAGGTTCTGGCGATCGGGTCGTAATTATCAGGAACGTCCACAATCAGTCCGCGAAGATGGTATGTCCTGCTCGGAGTGTCGGTGTACTGGTCACGGTCGATAACCGCCCCCGCAATAGCAGAGAACGGATAGTTCAGGTTATCGTCGGTGATCTCGCTGTAGCTATTCCAGATGGTGCCGTTTGACAGCAAATCACTGGTGCTGTCCGGTGTAATGCGTCTGACACGAATATCGAACGGTTTGATTTCTGGCGCATCAATCAGGTGCGCTTCAAGATACTCGCCGGAAATTTTCCCTGGGCCTATAGTAACGTTTTTTTCGATAACCCATCCGGTTGAACCGGTTCGGGACTCGATGACCATAGTTACTGAGGTGTTTTTCTGGTTTCCTTTGATGTCCTGCTCCACCAGCCCGGTTGTACCGACATTAAAACGAACGCGGGTTACATCCTGGTCTGTAATGGTGCGTACCAGCGGTGTATCGTAGTTGACTTCCGTATTAACGATGGTTGTTGCTTCGATTGCAGAGAAGCCATTAATTGGCGACTGCGTTTCAGATCCCGGCCTCCATGCTACGCTGACGCCGTTAACGCTGACGTTTCCGTTAGCGTCAGTAACCCGCGTTTTGTTCAGCCTGAATGAAGACAGATGTGACTGATCAACCGGCCCGTAAATCGGACCTTCACTGATAAGGTCGAGTACCCGGTAAAATTGTTTTGATTTGAGGTTATCGTCGAGGAGTTTCGGGGTCGATGCTTTACCGCCGCCTGAAGACATAGCGCCACCTTAGCTGATTGATTCTGTCCAGTCCTGATTGTTACTTGTGTCAATGCCGAGAGAAATGACGTTCGAGCCGACCTCCATTTCCCCGAGAAGAATTGGAACCGGTCGCCCTTGCCCGACGCGGTTTTCTGCGCTGGTAAATGAGTTGTTGGTCAGCGTGTTATTCTCTGCCGATTCTGCTGACGTTTTAGTTTTCATGTTGCGGGCCATGTAAATAGAGTACGCAACAGATGCAGCGGCGATGACCAGAGTGGCAACAAGAGCGACAGTTCCCGAAATAGCCCCCTCAATTACCGGCACGAACAACACTGTAGAACCGTTTTTAAGATTTCTGTCCATATGCCACTGCACGGAATCTTCTGTCACCTCATCACCTGCAACACGCATCCTGATCCGGGAACTGAGAAATGCTTTTTTAAATTCGTGATTCTGGGAAAGGAGTAACCGCAATCCCTGCGCTGGCGTATCAACGTTCAGAGGGACCTGGCGGTAAAATCGGCGTAAATTGCCCGCAAATTTAAAGATGAGCACTGTTCGTGTCTCCATATGGAATGTATCTGCTTAACGTATGCCGGGCGCATTGGTTCTCTCCGGCTCAGGTGTCCCGCGTGGTCGTGGTGAAGCACCATGTTGTTATCGAGGTGAATCATTGCGTGGCAAGGGTCAGCACCGGGGAATGGTTGCCTGATAATGACGTCGCCTGGTTGCGCCTCACCTGGCGATACCTGGTGAAAGCCATTGAGCGGCATGTTTTTCAGGTAGAGGTTTTCACCACGTAACCACCAACCATTCGCACGTTCAAAGTTCGGCAGGTCAATGCCGCACAGATGATATGCATCTCTGAACAGGGTGTAGCAGTCCATAACGCCATGCTCGAACTTACGCCCCAGAAGGAATGGCACTGGCCTGTATTTTCGAATTATTCCGCCGCATGCCAGCCACCACGAAAGCCCTGTAACCCCTTGCATCTGGCGATCAGCGCCAGACAGGAACGGTACGTTTTGTGGGTGCGAGTGGAATACCGCCACGACATCTCCCGCTTCCTCGGCTGCAAGCCATTCATCATCACTTATGCGGAAATGCTTGTCCGGCTCGGGGTGCACATTCCTGCAGCGGAACAGTCGATCATCATTCAGGATTAAACCGCACACCTCATTCTGCGACGATGCCGCATATTCGAGTAACTCTTGCATCAGGAAACCTTCTGAGAGCCGGGGAAACTGCTGATTGGCATTGGTTCCGGTCGCGGATAACGGAAGCGGCAGCCGCTACGGCGGTGAGAGCACTTGTCTTTCGCCGGATCCGTGGTTGGATTGTCGCGCTCATCTGCAACGGGAGGCCCGTCATATCCACACCCGACGCCGCGATACTGCCACTGGCACACGTCGGCGAGAATAGTGCGAGCCGGGATAATGGCGTTATCGCAGTCAATCGGTGTCGCCAGCGTGTAGGTCACCTGCTCGAACGTCTCTTCCGTCATCTCTTCAACGACGTAGCGGGAAACAGCCTCCTGAGTTGGGTCGGCATCAGGGTTACCGTTCGGGAAGTTCACCGCGTCCAGATATTTCACCGGAACCTGACGCCGGGTAATAACCACGCCCAGCATGTCATCAAAGTCATGGTTGATGCCCGTAAGCAAACCGGTAACGTTCGCCACCGCCATTGACGGGCGGGCATATGTGCCTTCGTTCTTTGACTCGAATCCTTCCACTGCTATCGGGTACGCCTGGTACTGGTTGCCTTTCCAGATAACGTTACCGTAATAGCCATTTGTGCCGGAATGAAACCGGATAAGGTCACCACCAAAGGGCTGCAGGTCAGCTTCAAACAAATCGATGAATGCGCCTACTCCGGCGTCTACACTGTCGATAATTAAATTTGCTGGTATGTCGCGCACGGCAAACTCCCATAAAAAAGCCGCTCGACGGCGGCTACTGATCATTTGTCAGGATGTGAAAAAAAATAAAGAGGGGTTAGGCTGAGGCTTCAACATAAAAGGAGGTTTTATGTCTGGACTGATAAACCCAAAAGACTCACCGGAAGAATCAGCGTATGCATTATTGATTGAAATGATTAGAGCCCAAAGAGTACCCGTTTACTCCAGCGGGAATATTTCTAGTCTTCTGGATATGTATGACCAGGCTGTGAAGCATTTTAAAAGTAAGGATAATGAAAGCAGTTAATTCCCCTCGCAAAGCCTGATAAAACTATCACGAACGGATTCGGCTACAGCTTTGGCCTTTTCCGTTCGTTTATCATCTTCCCACGTCGATACCCCTTCAAGTTCGCGAGAAAGCGTTTTTGCCGCAGCTTCAATTACATGATCAGGTAGTTCGGTAAACTTCATAATAATCCCCTTATCGTGGCACTTGTTCAAACGTGGCCGTTAGTTCAAACAGCGGCCCCGTCTTTGTCATACTCCATGACCGGCAGACAAACAGCGCCTGCGTTCCCGTGCTCGAGGGCGTCCAGTAAAACGACTCGACGGCCATACGTGCTATCAGAAATGCTTCGGCTTCACGCGCAGCGTTAGGCTTATTGCATTTGCTGTCATCGACTCCCTTGAACGTCAGGGAGTATTTCGACATCAGGGGATTAATCCCCTTAGTCTGCCGCTGTTCGTAGCCGTCGCCGAGTTTGACGACGGCTACGTTAGGTGTGTTCTCAACGGTGTAGGCCTTCTGAGGAGACCAGGTGAATGTTTCCGGCATTATTTTCTCCTCGGCTGGATCATGCCGTTAGGGCGATTTGCCTGATCATTTATCTGGAACAAAGCAACCCGCTTCATCATGGATTCCATCTGTTTTATCGTGGCCTGATCGATGCCGCCAGTAGTATTAATTTCGAATTTGATGTGCTGTACGACGCTGCTACCACCGCCACCGCCCTGCATATCCCTGTTGCTAATCACCTTCCCGTTGTCGCCGGGGATCATGTACTGGCTGCCGTTCGATGCCTTGAAGATTTCAGGCTTCCCACCCTCACCAACGCGATACATAGAACCGGCATCGACTGGACCTCCGTTGTAACGAGCGCCAGCGACCGCCATTCCCTTGGCCGCCAGTAATGAACCAGCATACGCAGCCTGACCAACCGCCGCCGCACTGCCGTATGTGGCAATAGAGGCGCTCATCGCTGCTGGCGCCCATGCAGAAGCAGCGGCTGTTGCCTGAGCCATTGTCGATGCCAGTGATGCGGCGGCTGCGGCCTGACCCATTAACTGGCTCTTAACCCACTCGATCCCCATCTGCACCAGACTACCAACAACGCTGTTGAGTATTGTCGTGCCGATGTTGGCAAATGCCTCCTGAAGACTTTGGGTTCCACTAATGAGACCGGTCAGAGCATTAGTCGCTCCGCTCTGCAGGCCTTCCAGAGAAGATGCCAGCAACTCATTGGCCTGACTCTGGTTGCGGAAAATTTCCCACTGCGCTGCGATGCGTGCCTGTTCATACTCAGTTTCTTGCGCGTTTCGAAGTGCCAGATATTGTGAATCCGTCTCCTGCTTAGCGGCGATGTACTGGGTATACGACATCTGTCCATTTTTATAGGATTGTAGCAATACCGACTGCTCCTGCTGCTGATACTGCTGCATAAGCGCCAGCTTCTGGTTGTTCTGGTTCGCAAGTTGCTGAACTGGGTCAACCTCTGCACGAGCTGACGCTACCGGGTTAACAACCGCTTGAGCATTAATTTTCGCCAGGTTGTTCTTGTGCTCCAGCGCCAATTTCTCGGTCGCTGTATAGTATTCCTTCTGGTCAATCTTACCGGCAGTTAGCGCCGCCTTCAGATTGTCCATGGATTCACTGTAAGATTTGTTCTCTGCTTCCTCGGGAATAGCTTTGAGGGCTTCAGCTACCCCCTTCGCGGCGGCAGCGGCATCCCATGCTTTTGCAGCATACTGCCCTGCGAGTTGAGTTTGCTGCTGCGTAGCCCCTTTGCCGAGGGATTGTTGTGCCACCAAAATTGCTTGAGAACGGATCAGGTCAGTGGTTGATGCAGTGGCCAGCTCCGATTTTTGCCGGAGATTCTCCAGTTTTTGGGCGATTGCTTCTTGCTGATTAGCGTATTTATTCGCCTCAGACGTGGCGTCTTTGGTTTCCTTTTTGCCTTTCTGCTGAGCTTGCTGGGCGTCGTATTCGGCAGCAGCCCTTTCCCTCGCAAGCCTGACATCATTGTCAGTTCCACCAAGTTTCCTGATGTCCTGCTCAGCCTTCAACTGCGCACGCTTACGATCGTTAAGCTCACTCTGGAGCGTCACCTGGTCTTGCAGTTTATCAAGGTAGTCCTGAACGTCTTTCGGTCGCTCTACCATCAAACTGCTGGAGTTGAATTTCTCCTTCGCTTTTGCGGCAAAGTTAATCATGTCTCCAAGCTTGCCCATCATGCCAGCGGTGATACCAGCTTCCTCACCATCCCGGCGAAGTAGGTCAATCCCTTGCCTCATCGTGCCATTAAGCGTGGCGCGTCCGATGTTAATAGCGTTCTGAGTCTGGCTGAGGCGATTCTGAGCACGCTCAAGATCGAGAGTTGCAATCGCTAATTTATCCTGGGCACCACCTAATGCTTCAGCAGCCTGACGGCCTCGAGTGGTGTTCGTTCCCCAGTTAGCGATCTCCCTTTCTTGCCTCTGAACAGCAGCTGTAGCGTCGTTAAATTCTTTCTGTGCATCGGCTACTGCGTCGCTAAGGGTTGGCAGATTCTGGCTTAACTTGCCAATGGTGGCTGCCAACTCGGTATGCGACATAGTCTGGAACTTAGCGCTCAGTTCATTGACGCTATCCGCCAGGTTATTGGCATCGTCTCTGGCCTCTTTAGCTCGCTGAGAGAAATATAGAATCGCACTGGCCGCGAGCATGGCAGCACCACCAGCCCCACCTATCAATCTTAAAGCCCTGCTTGCCAGACCAGCCCCGGATGATGCTGCCGCTTGAGCTGCGTTACTTGCTACTAATGCTCGATTGTAATTTGCAACAGCAGCAGTAGCCGCTACCCTGGCGACAGACAAGCGTTGCTCGGCAGCGGCGGCATTCGTCGCACTAACCGCTGTCTGCTTCATCATCTCCGCAAGGCGGATCTCGTCCAGCGCCCGTTCTTTTGTGACAGCGGCTGCGCGGAGGTCGGCGGCAGCTTTATTTGCAACGGCTTGCGCCGCCTGCATCTCTGCTGCTGACTGATTTCTTGCAGCAACTGCGGCTTTTACCTTCGCAGCGGTAGCCATTGTCAGTGCGCCAACATAGCGACTTCCCATAACAGCAGCTGCGGCAGTCAGGATGGCACTAAGGGCGCCGATGTTCTCACTTACGCTGATCACGGCATCATTGAAAATCGCTGTACCGGTTTTTACCGTGGAGTTTTCGCCAAAGAATTTGGTGATGTTATTGCCTGCAACCTGCAAAGCCTGACTGATTGTGGTTGTTGTGTTGGCAAATTCAGCACCAATCATTGCTCCCTGCGACAGTAGCCCGTTAACCACTACGTCTGTGGTCAACTTACCGGCAGCAGCCATGCTACGCATTTGCCCGATGCTTACGCCCATAGAGTCGGCTAACGCGACAATTAGACGGTTACCCTGCTCATTTACTGAGTTAAATTCCTCACCACGAAGGGCTCCAGATGCCAGACCTTGCGAGAGCTGAATAATGGCATTTTCTGCTTCCTGAGCTGTGGCGCCAGAAACAACAAAACCCTGGTTGATTATCGTCGTAAGTTTCGTCAGATCCTGTGCGCTTGTGCCGTATTCTCTGGTAGCCCGTTCAAGGCGAGCATAGAGCGATGCAGTTGCATCCAGGCTGCCGCGAGTCTGTTGAGTAATGTCGAATACACGCTGCGTGACATCAACTAATTGCTCGCTAGGGCGCAGGGAGTTTGCGAGTTTGTTGTTAACGGTCGCCCATGCATCAGCGTACTCAGAGACCTGTTGCACAGATAATGCCGTAGCGAGGGAGGTTGCGACACCGGAAAGGCGCAGCATTGAACGCTCAGTGTTGCCAACAGCTTTAGTCGTGCCATCAAAACCGCGCTCAAGTGTATCGAGGCGTTGATTTACTCGCTCTTGCGCTGTAATCACCCCCTGCACATCCATTTCGATATCGTAGTAAATCCCACCTGCATTTGCTGGCATTATCTTTCTCCTGGCAATAAAAAACCCCGCCGGAGCGAGGTTGGTTGTGTAGAAAGGCTGTTCGGATTATTTAAAATTGCTAATTAACCGATATTTAATGCTTTGGTTGCTCGCTTCGATCACTTCAAACTGAGCACCTTTATAACCAATGAGCTTGGACTCGGACAGGTCATACTCAACGTCATTGTTGAACGCTGGTCGAGCCATGTTAGAAGAGAATTCTCGGTAACCTATGTTAATTTTATTTCCTACACGCCCGTTATAAAGCAGAGCCTGCTGGAAGGATGAGTCACCGCTAATATTCAGTTTGGTCTTTTCAATTGGCATATTGGTTTCGCAAGATGTCACACCAAAAATCGTGATAACGCACAACGCACGGTCAGCTTTTTTGACCATAATCCCTTGCCACATATCAGCAAGAGCTGCCTTATCAACATTCGCCGAATCGACCCCACCTGTCGGATAGTAGAAATCAGCAGCGCTATCCTCTCCAACCTTCTTAAGGAGCCCTGGCGTGATCGTGTAGCCCCATGAAACCTTTGCAGGTGCGGTAACCTTAAGCCCTTCGACTACCTGACTAACCCCTTGCTTGATCAAAGAATCACCAACAGATGCCGTGTTAACACTGCCAACAGCGGGCTCACTGTAGTTTTCGATTTTTGGCACATAGTTATATTTGGGTGACGTACAACCGGCTAACACCAGCACGGTACTTGCGAGAATTAAGAAATTTTTCATATCCCTATCCGAATGTGTAAATGTTCGGATTAATCCTATCAGGGCTTGTGGTAATCGCAACGGTAGAAGCTGATTTGTTGATCTCAAGCAACGAGAAAACCCGCGGTTAGGATAGGGATAGATGGCTGTGCTGTAGTTAGCAAAAAGCCGCCGAGTGGCGGGTGTTAGTGACTGAATATGGTCAACCCAGATTTGGATCTATTCATTTCTGTTTACTATTACTCCGGCTAACAACCGAATCAGCGGCTCTCCTAGAAGAATCCTGCTTTGCGGTAAAGCGCTTCAATATGTCTGGGCCGGTTAAACTCAAAATTACCGTAAGTAATTGCCATAATGTGAGAAAAACAAGCAAGCCATATGATATTCCACGAAATATTTCCTTGTGTGACAGAATCCAATCAGATTGTTTTAACAGAGGGGCAATTATTCCCACCAACAATACTAAGGCAAGTATTGCTGTGGAGTGAACGATCGGCGTGAATAACCGATGTATCCCCTCATTTCCTCCACTAGAGTTGCCCCCACGGAAAGATTTTTTTAGCCTTTCTGGATAAATAATTGCGAACCAAGCACCAACAACTGCAAAAATTATTGATGCTGTAGTTCTCAGGGCTTCAAAAAGCGGCCACTGCAATGCAAAGGCAATTGTGCGGCCAAAATACCCGGCGGCGAAAATTGCTAAAGTAAATACCAATGCAATTGCAAATAGAGTCGCTTTTTTTTTCATTAAAGTCCTGAACCTCGCAAAATCAGTGCCTTTTTACTTCTAAGATCAGTCAGTAGAGACTGAAGGTTTACAATCTCATCATTTTCCCTTTCGATTCGAAGATCAAACTGAGTCCTAGACAGAGAATTACTCAACCAGTAGGTTTTGTTCGCTTCCCCTTGAAAAACAAAGCCATAGTCATTCACCTCTGACGGATCCGCATTCCATTCTTGGATCATTTGGTTCACGTCGCCCAAATCGACATGTGGGGATATGGTATATCTTACCTTGGTTGAAGGTTGGGCTGCGTGCTGAGCCCCTAGACTTATTTTAGCAAGCATTTTCTGCCACAAATCAAGGTCTGGACCAATGCTTAAATCAAGCTCAATAATTCGTTCTATTTTCTTTATGAAATTAACTTTTTGTTTAATTTCTTCATGTTTCCCAGGGTTTTTGATTAATGCAGTATTGAACCTCGGGAAATAAACCCTTTTTTCTTCATGCTCATCAGACACATCAAGCATGTATCGGCTAACCCTTACCTCATGCGAACCATCATCTTGCTCCACAACTTCAGCTTTGGCATGCTTCGAAGATTGCTTTAAAAAACACTGCATATACTTCTGTAACGAACCCTGAGCTGTCACTTTGTTATGAAGCCGAACTGTTGCCATCAAATTCTGATCTGAGATAAACCAAAAATAAGTAGCAAACCCAGGAATGCTACCTTCCTGAATCGGATTCATTATAACTTCCGGCTCAGCACCAAATCTTGCATCTTCACTAAGTGAAGGCATGCGTTGACCATTACTTGGAACTTCGTTCCATAGAAGCAGGACCCAATCCTCACCAACACTTTTAGAATCAACTAAGTAGGATGGATAACGTTCTTCATCAGCCTCAAAGGTCTTAGTTTCCTTAAGCGTCTTAGGTTCCGCCCAATCTTTAAGATCGACCAAAATTTCAGCCAACGATCCAAAATCGGGTAATCCAGCACCAGAACGATAGAAACCAGCATTTCTCACACGATAAAACGTAAAAGTCGCTTGCTCAGTAACCATAAACCTCAACCTTGAGTAATAGGAAAAGGTTTAATTTAATACTAAACAGGCTTTAAGGTTACCTGATTATTTGAACAGCATCAGATACTGTATAAATACACAGTACATTACTACCATGCGATATGCAAAAAGGTATCGCCTATTGATAAAATCAAATAACACCTACATCTTAGCCAATCGTCGCGCTTTCTTCGCCATATAGTCATCAGCAACCGCGTCGTACTCTTCACGCGTAAATCCTTTCTGGTCTGGATATTTCGCCGCCAGCAGCATCTGGAATTCGGTCATCGTTAACTTCGAGGCTTCGGCACGGTTCATGCCAAAGTGGCTACGTGCTGCACTGATGTACTCGAACGCCTTAAACTCAGTCGTACGCTCTCCCTTCTCATGTCGCTGCAACTGGCGAACCTTGGCTTTACCGACAACGCCGTGAGTAATTAAGCTCTGCGCAACAAGTAGCATGCTCGATGCTGGAATTGAGCCTTTATGCCAGACGAATCCCCACCGTCCTGATTTACCCGGCTCCAACCAGCCAATAAGTGGGGAAATATCATCATCACAACATGCGGTGAGAACTGTATGAGCAGCTACGAATGCCGGTTTTGAGAATTGAATATCGGACATGTGCTCACTTAACCAGGATGGAATGTATCCGTATGTCTCGATAGCTCTTTTAACCATGGGCGTAACGTTATCGTTGTGAAGATGGTGGAACGCGCTAACTATCTCCTGCGGCGAACCAATACGAACCATGGCTTCAAAAGATGGTCGTAAGAAATAGTCGGCTTCGCGATCAACAATCAGGCATTCGCCAATTTCTTTCAGTGGTGTCATGTGGTTTCCCATGCAACGGTCATTATCAAGGGCAGCACGCCACCCTTTGGAATGTCCGTTAAGTAACGGTAACCGTATGCACGGCCACAAAGTTGCCGTCTTCGGTGTTGATGATGATCTGTGCGCTGCCTGTGGCGACGCGGTTCACCGTGACGGCGGTACCGGAGGCCGTAGCCGTGGCTTTGGTTGGATCGGTTGATGCAACGGTGAAACCTTTGTTGGTTGCGCCTGTTGGCGCGACGTTCACTGTAAACGTACTGGTTCCGCCCGCAGCGCCAGTGCTGGTAGCCGGAGTTAGCGTCACACCTGTCACTGCTATAGCGGTCAGTTCGTTAACTTCAATCGTGCTCGCATCACCGACCTTGAACTCGGTGGAGAACGTGACGATGTCATTGGTTCCACCGTCAGAGCTGAGCGCTGTAACGTTCATGTACCCGATGAACTCAACCGGGCCATAGTCCATGCGAACCCAGATACCGGGCTGCTTCTTAGCCTTCAGCTGCGCAGCAAAGTACGTGATGAACTTGCCGATCCCGTACTGGTCCAGCTTGTCTTTCTTACGTACTTCACCTTCAAAACTGATAGTGAAGTCACTGTTCGTGATGATGGTTTCGACATAGCCGCCGCCGTCATCTGCGTCTGAAGTAACAGAGTTCGGGTTGAAGTCGAAGCCCTTAGACGTGCCAGCGGCCAGCGCCAGCCACTCAGACTCAAGTGGTTTAACGTCCGGGCAGCCATCGGCAACCTCCAGCACGATAGCGCCGCCAAACAGGCGTTCATTTGAGTTCTGGCAATCAGCCATTTGAAACTCCTTAATTTGCATAAAAGAAAACCCGCCGAAGCGGGTCTGTCTGGTTGAGGGAGCTATTCGCCGAAGGTGCAAGCGAACTGGAGTCGAAAGACTATTCGTCCTTCTTCTGTGAGCACCGGCGCGGGGATTGCGCCCATGTTCTGGATGTAGCCGACACATTCATCAGCCATGGGATTGGTCTGGACGTAATCGACGATACGCTGAACGGCATTAAGCGCATCTTTACGCTTGTCTTTCGCACCGACGACATCGACCAGGACGTGATACTCAGAGCCAAGGTCCGTTCTGATATTAGAACCACCGTTTGGCCTGAATACCATCACCGCTTTCGACAGGTCGCCCGGGTCGTCATACATCAACTGCTGCACCATGAACCCGTCAGTAAGCCCGGCATCACCGAACATATTGCGCACCCGCTCATGCATCATGGGGGTCATAACGAAAGCTCCTTGAGAATCACCGCATCAATCTGACTCCGGGTATCTTCAAAGCCTTCCGTCAGAAACTCTTTCTGTGCTGTCGAGCGCCGGAAGACTTGGGGTACATCAGGATCATGAACATAAACAGCATAATTAGCCGAGTACCCAACCCTCCCGGTGACCAGAGTGCCACTGGTGTTAATTTCACGGTACTGACTATTAAGCAACGTAGATGTATCGATTGGGGTGTATAACGCAGCCTGAGAGCTACCGATAATCATTGCCGACTGCAGAGCCCTAACCACCTTACGGCCTCGAACATCCTGAATAATTCGGTTCAGGTTGGCCTTAGCCTCGCGGATACCGCGAACTTTAGCGCCCATATCCTACTCCAGTCAGAATGGCGTAATCATCCGCCAGGCGCTCAAACGTATCGGCGTAACGGATAACCTGCCGCACCTCGTCGGCACCGGCGACAACCGGGTCAGCTTCGGTAGACACACCAATCAACAGGTAATCACCTGCGAACGCCAGCGCGAACTCCGTCCATACGGTATTCTTCACGACGATTTCGGCGCCCAGGCTGCCGATGCGCTTTGACAGACCACCCTCGTAGTCACAGAGAATCTGCTCAGGCGGTTTATAGCCTCGCGGGTCGCCATATTCATCATTACCTGCCATCTTGCGCCAGATTGTCGCTGTGGCGGTATAGGACCAGTTAGCAACCGAAGACATACCCTATTCCCTCCATTGCAGTACAATCGCGCCTGTCGCCCGGATGCGCGGGCAGTTGATATGCCACTCGCCATTAGACTTAACAAAGCCGGTTGTCTCCCGCCCAGTGTCAGTCAGAACCCACACACGTACGAATGAGCGGGGTAAAGTTTGCTTAACGGATGTCCACGTCATCAACAGCCCCCAACGACATCGAAGAACCCGACACTGTTACCGGCGCTGATTGGCAGTTCACTGGTGCAGCCGCTGGTATCGAGCTGAGTCAGCGACTCCCGCAGCCAGGTGATGCTATCGGTACCGTAATCGAAAGAACGGGACGCGCCAGACGGTGCGCCCTGTGATTTCAGGCGGCGCGCGCCGGACGATGTCGCCATCAACGCGGCTGCGTACATCAGGATCAGCTTCGCAGTGCACTCGTCATACCCCGCACCATCGAGGCACGGGATAATCTTATTCACCACGCAGAGAATCGGGTCCAGCAGCGCTGCGGGGATGGAATAACCCAGCTCACCGAGGAACGCCTGCACGTCTGTCGCCGTGATTGGGTCAGCCATGGTTATTTAACCTTCTTCTTGCTGGAGTTGTCCTCCGGCTGCTCCGGCTGCTCCGCAGCATCAACGCCCGGCGAGGCCACCTCAAACACCTGATCGTCATCAGTGAGGATTTCCACCAACCCGGCATTCTCCCAACGGTACGCAGTACCACGATCAACTTCCACCTTTGAACCAACCTCCAACTTTCGGAGGTTGGCACCAGTGAACAGGTTATTGCCAATTACCTTTACCAGCGCCATTCGAACCTCCTTAACTGCTCGCGAAGAGCACGCCGTGTTTCAGGTTGATATCCTGCTTAACCATCAGGCCAGCAGCGCCCCAGGTGCGCCAGATATAATCGCTGTTGTAGAACTGGCGAGGGTCTGCAACGGTGCCCACGGCCTGACCGACAACAGGGGCAACGACGCCAGCAGCCAGCGGCACTACCAGAATCTGGTTACCTTTGAGCTCAGCATCTTCTTTCACAGCAGCGATACCTGACAGCTTCAGGATTTCATCCAGTACGGTCCTGGTCTTGTTCTGGGTATCGAAGTACTGCTCCCAGTTCGACATAATTTCGCTGGATACGTACCAGGTCTGCTGGCCGTACTGATGGTTCTGGAGTTTCAGAACGTCACGCAGTGCGATAGCACCTTTACGGATAGCATCCGGGTCAGCGCTGGTTGCGAAGTTGATGTTCAGACCAGACGCACCGAGATCAACCAGGCCGACGCGGTCATCGTTCTTCAGACCTTTCCACGTTTTACCGTCGAAGGTAACGAAGTTGCCCTCAGAGTCACGGAAGCCGTTGAACATGTAGTCCACAATTTTGCGGCGAACGTCATCAACTGAACTGCGCTGGGCATCAGCCAGCGATGCCAGGGCTGAACCTTTATTGAAGATTGGATCACGCCAGTGGAATTTAAAGCCGGAGTCATGCACCGGCACCATTGTGCCATCGAAGCTGTACGCGCGAGCATCCAGTGCCGCACCAATCTGGCCTGACATCGAGGTGTGAGCCCAGCCACGACCGCCGGTACGTGCGTATTCGTACACCGACTCTTCCAGTCGTACGGAGCGAGACAGTGGCATCAGGTCGTTGAACAGTGTGAACTCAGTGTTCGGCTCGAACTGAGCCAGAACGGTCTGATCGTACGCGCGATACATGCGGCGAATATCATCTACTGCGTTCACAGCATCCAACTGGCCTTGCTCACCAAAGCGAGCCCGAGCGATGAAATCGGCCACGGCTTGGGCGCTCATGTTGCGCGCCATCTCCAGTTCGCGGAACTGCGCCTGGTTTACTTCGAGGTTACCGGTTCGTTCACCGATAGAACGGGAAAATACAAGCATTCAGTTGCTCCTTACTTGATAACAACGCGCAGAAGATCGCCTGCAGCAACGGTGTACGCCGTGTCTTCTTCGACAAATGCGCGAATGGATTCATCGGCCCCGACAGCTTTCACTTGCCCATCAGCGATGGATAGCGGCTGGCCTTTTTTGTACGTACCGGCAGCGGCGCGTACGTTCAGGAACATTCCCTGCATCGGATGAATGCCCACCACCAGCTCATTAGCCGGGATTGCATCATCAACCGTCTGACAGCGCAGATAATCGAAGTCGGCGACATAGAGAATCGCCTTTTCGTTACCATCAACTGACGCAGTAAACTTGCCCGCGACGAAAGTACCGATGATGCCGGGCTTAGTAGCCGCCGCAGCTGCACCTTCGCGGTTTAATAGTGGGTTGGGGAATACGCCGCCGGCGTGAATTACGTGTTTTCCATCTTTAGCCATTTTTTACTCCGGCATTTCGCTGACTGATTGGGTGTTATTGGCCTGGCGGAATGCACCATTCAGGCCGGTGGATGTCTGGCACTGAGCAAACAGTTCTTTCAGCGGCTCGCCGTCCAGCGCGTTCACGGCGACATCGGTCATGCCGAACTTGGCTTTCACCGCAGCGCGTTGCTCTGACTTCTCTTTATCGGCATTAACGGTCAGACCAGATTTAACCGCGGCGAGATCGTCAGCAAATGGCTTAAACCATGCTGGGGCTTCTGCCTGGTTGTTGGCGCGCTCACGCTCTTCTTTTTCAGCCTTTTCGCGGGCGGCCTTTTCTTCAGGCGTTTCCTCTTTGGGCTTTGCCTTCTCGGCGGCCATCTGGTTGTAAGCGTCCATCAGCTCGGCGTCGGACTTGCCTTCAGTCGGCTTACCAGCGGCTTTCAGCGCATTGATAATCAGTTCTTTCATCGGATCGTTCTCTCCGTTGGTTTTAATCTCGTACTCAGTGGGTTTGCGCACGACTTCTACAGGTTCGCCGACGAACACGGCTTTACCGCCTTCATCGATGAGGTACTTCTGTTTGAAATATTTCGCTTCATCGCGATAGATGAAGGTGTCCGGCCAGACAGACTCAGGCCAAAGCCATTTGCCATCGGTCCGGCCTTCCCGGAGCTTGTCGCTGATAGCGCGCTGGATATCGTCGAACGAGAAAGCAGAGGCGTTGGTGAAGAAGAATTTCGCTTTGTTCAGCAGCCCCTCACGGGTGCAATCGGCCCCATCGGCGAGGCTGACCACTTCAATTTCCTGATCGTCACCTTCGGCGTTAACGAAGATGCCAACGCCTTCTGACGGCGTGCCCGCCCCCGGTTCGTCCAGCAGCACAGCAACGTGGTCAAACATCATGTTGGTGGCGATCTCGTTGTACTTCTTGCCCTTCGATTCGCCATTGGCGGCGATACCGGAATACAGCAGGCCGGTGGAGATGTGGATCGGGTCGACATTGGTCCCGGCCGCCATCTCATCCAGGCGGTTAACGAGGCGCTTACCCTTCTCGCTGGATTCGGCAAACTGGCGGTCTACGTACATATCGCCGCTAACTTTGCCGTCGTTGTGGGTAACGTTCTGGAACCAGGCCCCGACGTGGTAGTTATTCACCGCCCGGACGTCACGCGCCGATACATGCTTGCCATCCACCTTAGGGTGGCCCAGCGGCATCGGATTACGCTCAAGCGTGTTATAGGCTTTTTCGATTTCTGCTGCCGGGTACAACTTCCGGTTCATCACGATATCGTCCACGACAGGCGTAATGCCGCGAACCACAATATGTGGCTTGCCGTCGATGGTTTCAGTGGTGATGTTTGAAGCGGAGTTGACGACGGTCAGCACGTTAACGCGGTTGCGTTTCATGCTGGGTCCTCATTGGTGGATTTCAAGCAATAAAAAACCCGCCGAAGCGGGTTCTTTTAGTACTTTTCAAACTTTATGAAACTGTTTATTTCATTGGTTAAACATGGCAGCGCAATCCCTTCAAGATCGCCAACCTCAAGGATAAATGGCTCTGCCACATCCCTTCCCCTGTCTAAACAGAATCGGAATTCGCTTTGGTGCTCGTAATCGCTTTGTTTGTAGAAAACAGCATCGTCGGGGTTTGTAAGAGATAGAGAACTATTTTTGTCGTAATAATTCACCTTTTCTGCCCTGAAGCTTAAAGCTTGCTTATCAGTAATTAATGCACCTGCGGCATTTCTAATTTTATCCAGAAAAGGAGGGATTTTTGGTATAACAACAGCATACTCCCCAAGATTTGCTAGATCGTCAGGAACAGTGAAATAACCTTGTAACTTCTCGATAGTTTCTTCGTCTACTGGTTCATCTATCCCTACTCCGTGCGAATGGAGTAATGTAATGCAAAATACATTGATTGCATCATGCCTATTCATTCTCATGATGATAGGTCCGCCAAGATCCTCTTCGGTGATGATTATTGGTTCAGCACCCTCAGGCTTAATGACAATTCTCATACCCTTAGGCTGGAACCATCCACCAACAGCTTCATGTTTGTCACCAACGTTCCCGTCATGTGCATCTTCAAATTCTTTAAAAAACTTGATTGTGTTCATGAAAATCTTCCCTTTGAGGAAATCATTACGATATTCCTCTTTAGAGAAAACCTTTACAAAAAAGCCAAATTCTTTTCCCATAAATCCCAACAGATACGAGGTGATTAAGGATTTGAATATTAATTATTTATCCTTCTTCCAACCAGATCTTTCTTTGGTGAGTTTTTCCGCCAGTCCTTCATTGAAGATGCTGCCGTCGTCGTTAAGCAGTACCGGGATCTGGCTGCAATAGCAGTGATATTTGTTCCCATCGACCGCATACCAGTCGCGCACCTCTTGCACGGTCCTGACCTTTCCATGCCAAAACGCGTGCGTTGTCCTGGTTGTAGGCTTCAGCGCAGAAAGATGGAGAAGACCGGTGTTTAGCCCCAGCCTCTCAGATGCCCAGTCCGTCTCGTTCCATTGTGCCAGCCGCAGCGCACCGACCTGCTCGGTCTGAGCGATGGTCTTTGCCTTAGACATCGACACGTCGAGTCGTTTGCTTACGATGCCGGCTGTCTCGCGTGGATTAATTCCCCGACCAATCGAGTCAGCAATGATATTTGCCAGGTCAGCACGGGCTGTGTCGCTAATACCTTTCCAGTCGCTGTACGTGCTGATGTAAGCGCTAGCGATTTGGTTCTGGTAAGCCGGGCTGGACAGCAGTTGTTGCAGCGTTGTCTGGCTGGCGTAGGCCTGAGATTGCACTGAAAGGTTGGTGAAGGCGTTAAGCGTGCCGCGCTCATACTCTGCGGCGACATAATCCAGCGCCCAGAGGTTCTGGCTACCACCTTCCAGCAACTCGTCATCCAGTCTCGCCTGAACCACCTGCAGGAGATCGGCCAGTTGGACCGACGACATGTCGTAGATGAACTTACCGGCATTGACCTGATACAACGAAGGCTCAGAACCCTCGTTATTGCACATCATCCACGACCGTTCGCCATTGGTTTCGCGTTTCTGCCCGGTAAGCCGCTGGTCAAACAGCGTTTTCAGTCGGCGCTTTATCGTCAGATAGCGTTCATCGATGTCACGAAACATCCGCCCTACCTGCCGTGCTGACTGCGTAGGGTCGGCTTTATTACGTGGTACGACTGGCGTTCCGATTCGGGTCTGCACTGCCATCATCATCTGTCAGCGGATCCTTATCGGTTTGTTTAGCGTTTGGGTCTGGGGTTGCAGGCTCTTTACGTGGCTCAAGTTCGCCGACGGCGCGGACCTCGTTCTCATCGACCGCTGGTGTGCCGTAAGCCTGCTGCGTTTTCTGCGCCACGTCAGCCATCACCGCCATATTGGCAAGCTTTTCTTTCTCGCTCGGGGCTAGTAAATCTGACCAGACCAATGAAACCTCACCGGACGCGGGTGGCTCAATAATGCCGACGTTCCAGAATCGCTCAATCACACGGGCGATAACGTCTGATTGAAACCCCCAGCGGCGACCGTTACAACGATTCGCCCAGGCCGTTTTGTCCTCTTCCGAGGCGAGATTCCCCGTCTGCTTGCCGAACATAATGTTGAACGGGCATTGAATTGTTGAAGAGAACGAGTTCGCCGAGACTGTCCAGCTAGGCGTTGGGTCGGCGGCGGCAACTGAGAGCACCGACGTTTTCCCACCCTGGGTAACCAGTGCGGCGTCGGTACCACTGTTGAGCTTATTAACCTTGTCATTCATCGCATCGCCGAGTCTGTCGTAACCGGCTTCCTTCGCCTGCTTAATGAGTGAATCTATACTTACCTTCTCATCGAATTCGGTAGCCAACTGGCGGCTCGCGTTCTTCAGAAAGCCCTCGGCGCTGCCACCCTTCGTTTTTTCGATGTCCAGAAGGTCGTTGTAGCCAGCTTCCAGCAACGGAATACCGGAGAGGATGTTGTCATCCTCTGAGCCTTCACAAAGCAGAATGATGCGATCCGGATGAACCTGAACAGAACGCGGGCTGCTATAAGTTCCCTCATCACCGATGGGTTGCTCGTTAAACTGGTAGCTAACCGGCTGCCCATAGGTTTCAGACCAGGTATCTATATCCAGATTGCCCGGTTTGATCTGCGGCTCCCACGCAGGGATTAACTTCACCAGAGCCTTGCTGCCGAGTTTTTTTACCACATCAACATCAATCGGCTGCCACCAATCCCGGTTATCGCGGACCTGAATCAAAAGCGCAGAGTAGCGACCAATCATATTACGGCGATCGGCATCCTTAATTTTTGCCCAGTGCTTCTTCATCAGCTTTGTGACAGCCTTTTCCCACTTCGTTGTGGCTGTCGACTCCCTGTCTTCGTCGCCATCAATGATGGTGGGCAGATCTATCCAGCAGGCGTCGAGCAGTTTGTGCACCGCAGAATAACCCGTCGAACCACGGCGGTATTGACGATAGAAATTATCGAAGGTGAGCGTTTCCGGATAACCGAACTCATCCCACAACTTCGTGCGCTTCACGTTGCCATTACGCCCAGCGTATTGCATGCGCTGGCGCCCGATTGCATCAGCAAGGGCGTTAACGAGGAATGAGACCTCGCCTTGTTGTTCACTCACTGATGAACTCCTTAGAAGAAGATGGCTCCCACCTTCGCCGGTGAGTGCAGTACGCGGTAACGAGTGGCATCCCAGTCGTGGTCTTCCTGGGTGGTGTCAACGTCGTCAGGTTTTTTGTCGTCACGAACTAAAACCGGGATGCGGCTTATCCAGCCCCGGCAGTGCTCCATTACATAGAAAGCTGGCTTCTCGGGTATTCCTGACTCCATCTTTTTAGCTTCAACAACGGCCTCAAGCATGTCAGCAAAGAGCGATGCGCCGTTGATGCGTGAGCCTGGTTTCTTGTCTGCGGGTATCCATTTGACGCCCTGCGCTTCCATCTTCTGTGCAATGGAGAGCTCGTTGTCACCGGTGTTGAAGATCGCACCATCAGCCGGGCCGGGAATAACTTCGCTACATATGCCCGGCACAATGTGCATCTGGCCTTTTCCCTGTACTTCTTCCGGCTCGTCCACTTCCTCGCCCACCAGCCGCTTATCCACCCACGCCACGCCTTTAGCGACGTTGGTTGACGACATATTCAGGCCTTTGTTCAGCTCGTCAGGCGGGCAGCCGTACCACTCGCCAATCAGAATCAGAGACCCGGCAGGCGGGCAGAACTGGCGGCCATCAGGTAATTCGGCGGCAGTGCCGTCAGCGCGGGCCCACCAGAGGTTGGAGAACGGCTTAGATTCCCCCCAGTCATGGGAGCGGTCGACCGTCCAACTATCCGGGATGCGGAACGGCTTAATGACGTGCAGTGACGCATTCCACAGGTGGTCAAAGCGCCCGCCGCTGGTAACGTCCCAGGAACCCTCAACCCATGCTTTTCGCCGGTTCGGGTCTTTAATCGCCATCAACGTTGCAATGTACTGCGGGTCGAGGTACGGGTTCTCTTTAAACGAGCCATGAATAGCCACTCGCGTCAGCGTCACGTCCTCTTCTCGCTCGGTCTGAGGGTTAAACACCTTTTGTGTTTCGCGAATGATGGTGCCGCGCGGCGCAGGTTCGATGAAACGCTTCTTCACCCAGGTATGGCCGATACCGAATGGGTTGGTCGTGCTGAATGTTTCGAGCGGGATTGGCTTCAACAGACCGCCGTTAGCCAGCGGGTAGTTCTCCGGCCGGAACGATGAGCGCCGGCAGGAGAACATCATTTCGTAGAACTCAGCAGACTGCTGCTTTGTCAGCTCGTTAAAGCCGATGAACGGGAACTCCTGACCGTGGTAATCCCAGTAATCCCCCTCTTCCTTCCCAAAGCGGAACAGCAACTCTTCGCCAGTCGGCCATACCCAGCGCAATTCAGATGCTGACGCCAGATAGCGTGCACCGTCATTAAACAGGCGATACATACGCTTTGACTGGGTAATGATGTCGGTGAGGTTTTTATACTCGGTATCGAAAATGACGCCACGCCAGAACGAGCCATAGCCCAGACCAACCAGGCGACGAAAGCGCGCCAGTTGCGCGGCGGTTTTACCGGGGCCTCGCGTACCTTCGTAGAGGATTTCGTTACACGGGCAACTCAGGGAGAGCGATTGCGATCCCGGCAAAGGTTTCCATACGGCTTTGTAATTCATCCACCAAGAACCTCGTTCTGTTGTTTCTGTGCTGCCTTTTCCCAGTCGTCAACGTTATCGCAGGACGGGACCGGCATGATGCTGTGGGTTGCCGTGACCTTCTGTTCAACCTGCTCTTTAAACGCCTGCACCTTGATGTGCTTGCCGAGCAGTTCAAGGTTCTTGACCTTATCCGGCCACTTAACCTTTTTGAGGATGGTCTCCGCCGTTTCCTCGTCGAAGTTCTGAATCGTGGTGCTGATGTCCAGACCGGTTAGCGACGTTCGCCAGGCCTTGGGCCACGAACTGATCGGCCTCAGGCTACCGTCGTCGTTTAGAATGTCCAGAACGTCCATCTGGTCGATTTCAACCAAGCGCCGCAGCACATAATCAGCATCAACACCCACATCTTCGTTGCGCTTCGCTTTGAGTTCGGCGATTCTGTTTTGGATGTCAACTTTTGACAAGTTCTGGGCAGCTATGCGGTTTGCAGTCTTGACGCTGTACCCCGCCCGAATAGCCGCCTGTGTAGCGTTTAAATCGATGAGGTACTCGCGACAGAACATCTCTTGTTTGTCGGTGAGTGCCATAAATAAGTTATCAGTTCCAAAGGAAAATTAAGAATGGCAATGCTGTCCATTGATAAGACATGCCCCCACTGCTTGAAGGAGCGGGCTGTATTGAGATGTATTGAACAAGCGCCTTTAAGAAACAAATGTTATTCGCTGGTATTTCAATGTCATTCATGCTTCAAGCTTTTAATTGCTGAGGTAGAAACAGATATTCAAAGCACCCCAGAGGATTATGCAAAGACGCAAGTTTACCCCGTCATTCTCAATAATAACCCGCGATTTAACGTCCTCGATACTTACCCTTCACATAAAACCTTTTCCGCGCCAGAAGCAACCCCAGAGAGAGCTGCAAAATTTTTTGTAGAGGCAAAAGAAGATTTTGCAAAAGGACGTTATGAAACCAGCGCAATGAACTGCCGAAAAGTGATCGATATCGCGACCAAGGTGCTTCATACAGGCAATGAGGATAAGTTAGTAAAACGAATATCCGCAATAAGAGGTACGGGACTCATAACACAAGAAATGGCAGACTGGGCACACATCGTCCGTATTGATACAAATGTTGCAGTTCATTCAGATGAAGAATTCACCGCTGATGAGGTTGATCAGCTTTTGAAGTTCACAGAAGTGTTTTTGACATACTCATTCACTTTACCTGCGATGGTGAAAGCCAAGCGGGATTCTGAATAAACGTAGAATGTCTCCATTCCAATACGATGGGTCTGCCCATTGTAATGGCAATAAAACAGCCACCAGCGCTTGCCAGTGGCTTAATGAGGGTAAGGTTACACCTCTAGTTTTTGAATCGCCTGGATTGAAGTGACAACACATTGGCGACGACTGACATTGTTTGCTTCCGCAATGTCCATCTCAGTTAACAGAACCTGAGAGTCTATATCCTGTCCTTTTTCTAATCGAAGGAAGTGATTGCCTTTATTCACCAAAATCCAGTCAGCGGAGTAAATCTCCCAAACGAGAAAATACAACATAAGCATCCTTATCAACAGTTATAAACACTGAAGTGTAAGTCAGCATAAACCTTACTAAAAGCATTATCGAAGCCCCTCAGCGAAGAGCTTCTGTAATCCTATTGCCGGTCTTGTTCGATTTCCCGTATCCCCGCTAGCTGGTTATTCGCCTTCTCAATGACTGACAGCAGCGGGTTAATCCACAGAACGGCCTGGCAGTACGTTATTGAGCTGGCGGCAGCGGTGCTATCACCGGCTGCGTCAGCGTTCCCGGTATCGGTGTGCATTGCGCTGGCACGTAAACGGTTCGCGTAGTTGAGCAGCCCACTAGCAACATCAGCAGGAACAGGCATATCACAGGTTTTTTCACGTCGGAGAATCTCCCGGTATTCGATGACAGTTTTCTCGGCACCAGCATCTATCAGCGAATTCATGCGGCTGGCGTTCTCAGCTACCTGATTAAACCGGTTTAAGTTGAAAGCCTGGGTAGTTATCACCGCCGCCTGTAGCGCGTTGTCGCTGCGCAGCACCCGGTTATCACTCTCTGACGTGGTCAGTGCCGCATTGCTGCGTACTAGCAGAACACAGAGCACCGCAATGATGGTTACGACGACCACCAGCAGAATCGCGGCAACCGTAATTTTGTTGGTCTTCATCAGAACACGCCCGGAACTGATACTGGAATGCCAGGGTTAAGCGGCCCATATCCATCACTCAGATATTGAGGTTTCTCTGCCCACAGGCAAACTTCACGCTCAATCTCACGCCGGGTGATTAAACCCTTCCACTGTTTGTCACCAGCATAGATCCAGCGCCGCAGTTGTTCGCATGCGCCTTTCGAATCACCCTGGTTGATTTTTCGTAACAGTGTGGAGGTTTTGAAGTTCCCCGCGCCAACGTTATACACAAATGAGTACAGCGCCCCTCTCATTGTTTCGGGGATCGGAGCGTTGATATATGGGTTAATCTGGCGGGCGACAATATTCAGGTCTGTATCCAGCAGCGCCTGACATTCTGCTTTGGTGTAGGTCTTGCCGAGGATAATATCTTTACCAGTATGGCCCCAGCATACCGTCCACACCCCAACAACATCCCGATAAGGCTGATAGCGCACACCTTCAAGGCCATCATTACCCGTTGGGCCAGTAATCAATGCCGCAGCGATAGCAATAGCGCCAGCGGGTATAGCTGCAATAACGCTATTCTTCAGCTTTGGTGGCATAACCATTGCGCCGATCCTCCCGTTCTTTCCAGCGGAAATACCAGTTCACTGCACAGGTGATTACCGTACATGCGATACCGACAATAATTGCCCAGTCGCTCAGGCTTAACCCTGCAATTCTGTCGGCCAACATCCAGGACACCTCTTTTGCTGTTTTAGCTGTTTCGGCATATGCCTTCGCTGATACACCGCAGCCGGCAAGCGTGGTTCCTGATCCATATGAAAGTCTGCTGTAAATGGTGCTCATTCTGGTCATAGCCTCACCTCCGATAGTTCGGATGGCATTATCAGGTGTGATGTAATAATGGAGTGGTGATTCCCTTTTTTAGTGCAATCGCACTTCTGGAGTGCATACACCGTAACAAGGTCACCATAAGTAATTGATTTAATTCTCTGAAAAACTGGTTCATTTATTGCTTGATGAACATAACCAAATGGAACCAGAGGGATGAATGATGACAAATACTTTCTTTTACCATTTACAATACTGGGGTTACCTTGCAGTTCTAATATTCCTGTATCAGGCAGTCTTCAATTGAATGACTATTAAGAGCCTGAAAATAAAAATCCCCGGCCATAGCCAGGGATTTGATTTTTGTTTTTTATCGCGGCGGTTGCAGCGGCCCTGCGAGAACCTCTGCCTCACCGTTATAGCAAATGTCATCGCCTCTGGTCAGATGCCAGACACCTGTGATTGTTTTACCCGTTTCCAGATCATCAACAGTGTCATTCGTGTAATACGCTACCTGTACAATGCCTACATGCTGAATCCAGTAATACCCTTCTTTCATACATTCCTCCGCAATACTAAGCAAACAGTATAGAACGGAGCAGATGATGCAGCGTTGCAAGAAACCACAACAAACTCAATGTTTGCTGTCCAAGGTGCACATCCTGGCCTTAGAGCCTCACATCCGATTCTTCGGATGGCGCTGTGTGTATGAAAAGGGTCGCCATATGGCGACCTCTAAACTTTAAATAGGATTTTCTCAATGAACGGCTTCGTGATAAATAATCTGCCCGCCCATACCTGAAATCAGCTTATCTACTCGAATATAATCCGTATAGAAAAAAGATGGAGCATAATCCCAGTGACAGAGTGCGATTTCACGCTTCAGATATGTGTCATAGTAGATAACATGAGCCTTACATGACCTGGTTTTTCCTCCAGATTGCGTGGGGTATCTCATTTTGAATCGGTAATTGTCACTCACATGCTTATTAGCTGATGAGATCATTATTAACTCTGGAACGTTCCAAAAGGTAAAAGTCAGGTACATCATAACGGTGAGACAAACGCCAAAAAGCCTCTTAACCAGACCTGTTGAGAACTTATTACTTAGGTACACACGCCAAGCAATGAAAACTCCTATCACGAAGGAAGTCCCCACAATAACTGACTTATAAAGCACCCCATCAAAAAGGTATGTGTCGTGAGTTGTTTTGTCTGCCCATGCACACCAGATAACCCAAATGACTACGAAGCAGAATGAAATCAGCTCTACCTTTGTTGGCAACCTCATTATCATTAATCCATTTCTCAACTTCTTTGAAGCGAAATATATCAAATTGACAACTACCTTTGATACCTCGAAGTGAACTTAGACTTGACGCGTCTGGCAGGGATTTAGCCAGCGAGAATTCAATTATGGCTTGAGTGCTTTACCGCTTGTCTACATTCAAATAAAAAAGCCCAAGGCGTCAACCTCAGGCTTGAAAACTCATTTACTGCCAGTGCATACAACAATGGCACAATATCAGATTTACACGAAATATATGCCAATTAGTTCATTTATGCAATACCTTGCCGACAATTTGCTGCCTTTTGTTGTGAACGTGATCGCGAAACATGAAGTAACGCCTTGGAGTCGAGCCCCCTATAAAGGCTAATCATTGCATCGTAATGTTCCACGTAATTCTGAGACCAGTTTGTTTTGTTAACGCCCAACAGCGCAGCCAGATCGCCATACTGATACGGATCCTTCCCGGATAACGCGCGTTTCACATCCTGCGCAGCAAGCCAGATTAGCTGGCGTAAACGGTCTATCGTCTTCTTCGCTACTCGCTTCCCTTCCAACTGTTGGCTGAACTGATCCCAAGCCCAGCGTGTTATGGCGACCTGATTGTCCCAACCGGTGTTTTCGCTGTAGCTCCACAGCAACCAGGCCTTCTGGTGTTCTTCGAGCGTCATCAGTGCGCGGCGCCACGATGCGGTGGAGTATTCAACTGGCTGCACCAGAGGAATATGTGAACCCTTAGCATGCGACTGTTTGCCCGGTATTGGTGGGTTATCCAGCGTAAACAGTTTCCCGGTCACTTCATCCAGCACTCGAGGCTTTTTACGTTTAAACGTTCCAGTATCGAACTGTGCATTCTCAAGCCAGGCCATTAACTGCCCTTTCGTCGCACCACTTAAATCGGCGGTGGCCACCACCAGCTGCTGGCGCACATATTCGAGAAATTGAGTGTTCATACAGCACCGCCTATGATTTTGATGTAGTTCTTCAGTATTCGGTAGTCCGTCAGCACAGAGCCCGGGAAATGGTATAAGCGCAATCGCTGCCAGCGAACGCGAAGGATCTCGGTCAGTTCTGGTGTCATGCCGCCTCCCTGCTCTTAATCAACTCGCGACGCAGTGCGCTGTAATGCTTCCTGACGGCTTCGAGTTCTTCGATGGTGTATCGGTGTGGGACGTTATTGTTTTCGAGTGCCTCGACGCGTTCAGGCCCAATTTTTTCGATAAGGCCAAGGCGGTACTGCTGCTGATTACCCGACAACTGCACGTTACAGTGGTGGCACTGTTTACTGATATTGTCTTCGTGATAGCGAAGATGTGATGCCTTACCGCGTGAGCGGTAGTGACCTGCTTCCCACTGGACGGTTTCGAACGTCCCGCAGCTAATGCATGGCAGATCGGCATCACGCTCGCGGATGTAGTCATTGACGACACGCTGCGTTAAATCTTCCCAGTGCTTCAGCGGCTTAACTGCAGCTTTACGCTGGCGCCAGGCGGCTCGCTCTTTCTTCTCAGTGGCGCGCTGTTTGGCGGACTCCTTGCGTTGTGCGGCTCCCCGCGCTTTTCTGGTCTGCTCCTTGCCGACGATGCTGGCACACTCATAACCGCAGACGGTCTGCGTGTCGCGCACCGGATGGAACCACTGCCGGCATTCTTTGTTGGCGCACTTACGGCGCGGTAACTTGGCCATGCTCAACCCCACGCCCTGTTTTGCCATACCTTACTCGGGCGCGGTGCTTTCTCGCTTTCAGGCAGTTGCACGCTGACAGTCCAGGTGATGTTGTCGCGATTCAGGCTACGTTCTACTGTGGCGCCACGGCGGCGGTAACTTGCCACCAGCTCGTCTGCCTGTTCGGTTGTGCATTCGTGATGGTGGAACCAAGAAAATTTCATCGCCATCACCCCGCAAAGCTCATAAGCTGCGCAGCGGCGTTTTCCGCTTCTCGCTGAGTCTTGAATGCCCGGGACAATACCCAGCGCCACAGAACATCGAGCGCGGCTTTGTACAGCTGCTGGAACTCGGTTTCATCCATATTGGCGAAGGCAATGCTGCGGGGGTGTTTGCGAAGGGTGCCGTCAGGAAGCTGTATAGCGTCGTAATGGCCAGACTCGACGATCACCCATGCTCGGTATGCGTCATAGGATTTGCAGATGCTGATACTACCGGCGCGCTTATCAGCGATACGCTCCAGATACTGCTCGGCAGCATCCAGCAGTGCGCCTTCGTTTCCACCAAATGCCGCAAGGAATTTTGCATAGCCATTTACGAGCTTGCGCTCATTGCTGGAGATAGCCCCGCCAGTAGGTTCCCAGTATTCAAACCCGAGATTCAGGAGCGCAAAGAAACGGCGATGGAATGCGGGATTCCTCACCTGCCGGAACTCAGCCACCAGTACGGCGCCGAGTTTGATTTTTGATTGCAGAATATCGCTGGTCTCCGGCGTAGCGGGGATCAGGATTCCTGATGATTGCTTAATGAGTTGTAGTTCGTGCGCCATGGTACTCTCCGTGGCGCATCAAGTTGTCAGTTGTTCAGGCTGACACTGACATTATGTACAGCTGATAATGGAAAATCAAATGTTGCTTTTAGCTGAACTGATTAATATTTGTAGCGGTTTTCCGGGAGAAACGCGTATTCGTATGTGAAGTTGAATGCCTCGTTTTCAGTGTTAAATCGGCGTTCGGTGATATCACTCCAGCGTCCTCCCCTGAAATACTTCTGAGCAACCCACTTTCCCTCAAACGGGAATACGGCATATGCACCGACATACCGATTATCATTATGCGGATCGGGATATGACTCACCTTCTGCCAGAACGTAAAACTTGATTCCGCTTACAATGAGGCAGCCCATTATTTCTTCTCGTTCTGGGCTGCCATATCCAGATAGCGCGGGTCGGATGCTTTCGGTAATGTCAGGCTTTGCTCGCGATAGTAACGCACACGCTCCATGAAGTATTCGCGGAGATGCTCTGGCTGATCACGGGCTACCTGTTCAGCGATAACCGGCATGTTCAGGCGCTCTTTGTAGGCCACTCCGGAGGCCGTCAGGTCAACGTTGACCTTGTCGCGATCTTCCTGCGGCTTTGCAGCAATGTTGAAATCAGACATGTTTAAGGCTCACATTTCCAGAATGTATTCTGAACACCACTCCCCGCGGGTAAATTTGGATTCATATTTGCGCTATGAAGATAGGTGGCTCTCTTTTTACCATATTGGCTGCACGCTTTAACGGCTGTTTCATGAAGGCTATCGAGCCCGTACCAACCATCAGACTGGATACTGACCTTCTCACCATCGTTGTACTGCACTGCAGCACAGCCAGATAACATCACAGAAAATACAGTCCCAGCAATCATCCTAGAAAATTTCATATAATCCCTCTCTTTATATTGATATGGATTATATGTTATGTCGCGATTTGTTTCGACTGCGATAACTCCGGCAGGTTCGCCCTCACCAGCGCCTCAGCGAACGGTGGCGGGACGGCATTACTCAGCAGACTAATGAGAAAAGACCCGCCGAAGCGGGTCAATATTAAACTACTATCCTAGGAAGGCTGGGGCGGTGCAGAACCATTTACTATCTTACTGACCGTGCTCTGCTGTATTCCATATTGCAAAGCCAGTTGATCCTGAGTGTATCGTCTGGCGTGATAAAGATGATAAATTTCTCGTTTAGCCTGCTCACTCAGCCTGGAAGTATGAGTTACATTTGCCAGCCGAATCATCTCGTTATAGGTTGTAATATGCCTTTGTAGCTCCGCTCTTCCGCGATTAAGTTCAAACACCAGATTCGAGTACCTTTGAACATCATCTTGTGAATTTAGAGCGGTTTGCATCATACGAACCTGTTGATCAAGCCTACTTAAATGAAGCTCAAACTCATGAATCGTTTGGCGCGTACGTGCTAACTCTTCACGACTTACCTGTGTTTGTTGTTGATACACATAGGGTTCATAGGACATAAGTCACCAAGGAATAAATGGAATGTAATGATAAAAAACATCATCACATAACATTCCAAATATTCCAAATTTTTTTGTGTTTAGTGTTCGATACATATCCAAGATCAGCACAACAACTTGTTGTATCAGTGCTGCATATCAAGACCATCCTTCACTTCATTTAACAAATACTATCCAATGTGTTTTGTCGTTCTTCCCGGTACGTTGACCAATTGCTGGTTTCACGTCAGTAAGCGCCAAAATTTGGCTAACCGGGATCTGTGTTTCGTTCCATTTAAAAATAAGCACGCCGCGTGGACACAGCACCCGAAACGCTTCTTTGAAACCGGCGCGCAAATCAGAACGCCACGTTTTTTTGTTCAGTCGCCCGTATTTTTTACCCATCCAGGCAGACTGGCCCACACGCTCCAGATGTGGCGGGTCAAACACCACAACCGGAAACGATGCATCGGCGAATGGCAGCGCACGGAAGTCGGCAATCAGATCGGGACTGATAACCAGGCGGCGACCGTCGCACAGCTCGTGCTCTTCGGCGCGGATATCAGCGAACACAGTGCGGGTGTCCTGTTTGTTGAACCAGAACATGCGAGAGCCGCAGCACACATCCAAAATTGTTTGCTCAGCCATCTCACTCTCCCTTCACGCCAATGCCAGCGATAAATCGCGATGGTGACCAGTCGCAATATGAATCCGTCTCTGTGTGTCCGAACATGGCCTTGCAGCGTCGGATGTGATGGCAATTTCCACACGTCACGCCAGCGGGGAGACGCATTTTGTCCGGGTCTGCTGGGTCGTAGTTCAGCGCCTTTTTGTTGAGTGCTGTCATTGGGCTGCCTCCTGAACTGGCATCAGCGCGTTACGCACACATGGTTTGTAGTAGTGATGGAAGGCGAACGTCAGGCCAAGCTTGGTTGCGCTCTGGTTCTTCTTGCTAAGCAGCCCAAGGTTCATGCAGATAGTCGTTGCTGTATAGCCAGAGTGATAACCAGATGCCCGCTTCATGACCGTTTCTGCCAGTATGGTGCGAAAGTCTGTACGCCCGAAGTTGGTGCCTTCGAAAGCGGCGTTAACTACTTCGTCGGTCAGATGTGAATCGTCGACAATGCTCATGCTGCACCACCTTTGCGAAGTTGGGCAGCGAACTCTCTCACTCCTTCAGCTTCAGCGCGTAAAAACTTCACGCCGTCATCAAACCCATCACGCTCAGCATCGTCAGCGCCACGGTCCAAAGTATCGGCGTACATCTCCACACCCTGCGCCCGCACTTCAGCCTGGAAAGCGTCTGTGGCTGGGGTTTTCAGTGAGCGATATAACGCAACGATATCGTCAGTTTCGCTTGGCTCTTCGTGTGAGCAGTTAGGACATACAGCGATAGAGCCTGCATGCTGTTCAATCAGCGATTTTAAATCAGCGTTCTCAGCAACTACCCCCGCCAGCTCCCTGCACTTGCTCTCGGCGTTAGCGAGCTGTACTGCCATGTCGAGCACTTTAACCTCAAGATTTTCAACATAATCAATCAGGAGGTCGATTCTTTCTGGCGTTACGGTTTTAACGTATTTGCAGATCGATGACACATAATTATCATCCTGGAGTGTGCCAGCCAGGCCATTGCAATATTTCCGATTCCCTTTTGTCGCCTTGATATCGGCGATAATTTTTTTAACGTCTGGTTTCATGCTGATGCTCTCCCGTAAAACGCCAGTACACGCTGCATAGCCGGACTTGTGCGGCAAACTGATGTGACCATGTTTTTGCTCATGTTCGATTTGAGCTGCTTGATGTTCAGCTCCCCGCCGGGCTGAAGTGAATAGACCGGGCGATGCGGCTCGCCAGTGCGAATTACCACCGATCTTCGTACCAGGTGAAGCAGCAGGTTGTGTGCCTTCTTGCAGTCGCATCCCAGAAGGTTCTGAACCTGACGCGGCGTGATGGTCTGGTTAATTCGAAGAAAATCTACAATTGCCCACAGTGATTTGCTTGCCATAGTGATTTCCCCCATTAGACCAGACCGGCGTTTTTGCGTTGTTTGTACTGAGCCATCAGCATCTCTGCCGGTGTTGGGCCAGTAGCTACTTTCGGCGCTGCAAGTGCGCGACGGATTGGCGGTACCGGCTTACCGGACAGCGCTCGCTTTTCCCAGTCATGCAGGATGTCACCAGCGGCTCGGATAAGTTCCTTCTCGCTGAGCTGTCCTTCTGTTCCACGACGGCGCAGCTCCAGACAGACGTGGTAATACAGCGGGTTTTTATCCTTCCATGGGAACTGCTCACTGGTCGGATAGCGAAAAACAAGTTTCCGCCAGCGCCAGTATTCGCTCATGATGTCGTCCACGCTGACCCCCAGCGCACCACTCCCCTCACGGCACCACGAAATAAACTGACCCGGCGACGGCCAGAACGGTGACTGGCTGGATCGGGCTTTCTGCATCCCGGCGGAAAGTTGCTCACGGGAGGTGATGCCTGACTCAGCAAAAGCCGCGATCCATTGCTGCTTTGCAACGCGAATATCAGCGTCAGTACGTAGGTTCGTCTGAGTGGATGCCGGGAATACCTGCATGAGGTTTTCAAAAAGCATATCCACCAGCTTTTCAGCGTCAGCGTTAACAACCTTGCGTCCGTCGTAAGAATCTCCAGCCATACGCGATAGCATTTCGCTGTCGCGATTCTGAATTGCACGATAAAGATCCGGGGTCATAAAAATTTCTCCCATGCTTCAGGACTGTTCCAGTGCGGGCCAGTTTCGGATTTGTTTGCGCTGACATCTGTGCGTGGCTTACGGGTAGTGTCTTCGCTGTGAAGGGTTAACGTGTCCCACTTGGCGCGGAGCTTTGCGGGGGAGAGAATATTTTTGTACCAGAACGAGTCTTTGCAGGCCCATCGGAACAGCTCACAAATCTCTTTGTGGGTGCGTCCGTCCAGTTGGCGCATCAGGCGTATATCATTCGCCCAGCCAGCCATATTCGGTTTTTTCAGGGATAGTTTGGTGATGTCGCGCAGCGCCAGCATCCACTCTGCACAACGGAGATCGTCAGATGTCCCCCACTTGTCACCTTTCGGGGTCTGGACAGCTGCATCAGGGATAATTTTTGAAATTCTCTGACGTACATTAAATACGTTAGTATTTAATATTACTTCTTGTTCATGATTCTCGGGCTTAAGCGCGCCCTTATGCTCGGGGTTATGCTCGGCACCCACTCCCGAAGCCTCGCCATTGCTGGGTTCGTTATGCGCGGGGCTATGCTCGCTGTTATGCGCGGCGTTATGCGCGGGTAAATCGTCCATTTTTTGAGCGTAATGCGCGAAATTTGTGATGGTAATTACAGTGCCTTTTCTCTTCTCGCCAGCGGTTGAAATCATCCCTTCTTTCACGAAAAGAGACAGCATTCGATCCACTGCATGACGGCTTGTTGGCTCCCCATTTCGGTCGCATAATTTCAGCCCGAGATCTGCCGACGTGGTCACCAGTTGTCCGGTTTGTAATGGCCACTGCCGGCCTTTAAAGTTTGCCGTGTAGGGCTGGCGGGCGGCGCCCAACAGAAGGTTCTCCCATAGCGTGCGCAGGAAGACATCTTTAGCCCAGGGCTTCTTCAGTACACTCCGGTACAACGGGATGAATCCGGTCTTCTGGTTCTCCATCCGGTTGCTCCTGACGGCGGTACGCGCCGCAAAATCGGCGTAGGCGACATTCGACATAGCTATGCCTCCCTTACCTGGTATTTTGAAAAACTCTTTGTCATAATGACCTCGCAATGAGTACGCAACGAATTGCACCCGAAGGCCGTCTGTGCTGGAACACAGCGGTCTTCACCCTTTTCAGAACAGTCCTTGCTGACCACCGCGCTTAACGCGCTTAGTTTCAAATCGATCCGCCGGCAACGTCTGTTTTTCTGCCCATAATTTCGCGTGACGCAAAACATCATCAAAAATCCTCCCTTTGCGACTTGCCTGAGACATGCGCTTGTACATATCGACAGCCTGAAATGCCCCCCCCTGCGCCACTGCCGCAGTAAAGCCCTGTCGGACCAGTTCTTCCCGAACGTGTTTTTCGATAAATTCGATGTGATTCATCACTATTTCCCCTCACATCGCACCCAGCATCATCTGCACCATCTCCATCAGCGGCCCGGTTAAGCCAGGGTCAACGCGGTACATCTCCACGATCCCCTCGCTCAACTCTTTCAGCTTCTGATGACGTGGAGCATCCATCGCGACGGCTATCTTCGCTTCGCTGGTTTCTTTCTCCATACGCGCCAGGCGAGCCATGATGTTGTCCTCTGGCAGCAGGCGATTGCGAAACTCAATCGGCAGAACCGCGAGGATTGCCGGCGTCAGCTGGCGGACGTTCTCGCGGTACCGTTCGCTGTTGAAATGGTTATCCAGGAAGCGGAACAGCTTTTGGCGCTTTCGGCAGAGATCGTCAGGGAAAGTGATGTCATCACCACCCTGCGCCTGGTACTCTTCGATGATCAGAGCCGTAACTACGTCCTGACCATCTGCGCCCGCCCAGGAGCGGACCGCGTCACGAATGGCATCATGTTTATCGCCATGCTCTTGTTGAGCACGATTTATCATCGCGGACGAATGGAATCCGGTATTTTGTTGGTACGTAAGTGATTGCATAGTGCTTTCCCTTTCGTGGTTAGAATTAGCTGTTATTTGAACCAAGCAACAAGGCGAGATCTGGACGAATATCAGCGGGTTTAACCCCCCCGTTTGTTGCTGACACGATTTTCATAACGTATCGCGCATCAATGCCGCCCCCATGCAGCCACCGCCAAACTGTTGGCTGAGCTACGCCGCAGAGATCTGCGAGTTTCTTTTGACTGCCAGCAATATCGATGGCGCGCTGGATGATTTCATTGGTCATTTTTCAATTCCTAAAAGTATTGAACCAAACAATAATAGCAATGCGTATTGCCCATAGCAATAGCGAAACGTGTTTTGACCCTCAATACGCAAGCGTATAAATTAAAAATTATGAAAAAAGAAACTCTTGCTGAACGCCTGAATCAGGCAATGGAACAGTCCGGGATGTCTCAGGGCGCTCTTGCGAAGGCGTCAGGAGTTGCTCAGCCAACCATCTGGAGACTAACGAGCGGCAATGCTCGCGGTTCGACAAAGATTGTAGAAATTGCGAATGCACTCGGGGTTAGAACTGAGTGGTTGTCTACAGGCATAGGTCCAATGAGGGCTGACGGCCAGCAACCAACTTCCATTACTCCTGTAAAAGTTGATCCAAGTATCTTCAGGGTTGACGTGCTCGACCTAACGGTCAGCGCTGGACCGGGCGTGATCAATAGTGAGTTCGTGGAGGTGCTTCGCTCCGTGGAGTACTCAGTAGAAGATGCGCGTCAGATGTTTAATGGTCGTAAACAGGAACAGATCCGCATCATCAACGTTCGCGGCGATAGTATGTCCGGCACCATCGAGCCCGGCGATTTGCTGTTTGTCGATATCAGCGTTCAGCACTTTGATGGTGATGGAATTTACGCTTTCCTGTACGACGAAACAGCTCATGTTAAGCGACTTCAGAAGATGAAAGACAAGCTACTGGTAATCTCAGACAACCAGACCTATCGCCCGTGGGAGCCAATTGAGAAGGAAGAGATGAACAAGATTTTCGTCTTCGGAAAGGTGATCGGCAGCATGCCGCAGACCTACAGGAAGCATGGTTAGTCGATTAACAGTAGCCTGAATAGACTTTGGGTAAGGTCGGTACAACAAGGCGTACGCCAAGTACATGGGGCGGCGGATTAGGGATGATGCGGAATAACTCCCCACGGAGAGCTTATGAGGCTGGGTATTGCACATAGGCCATACGAACCACCTCTGGGTAGAAAACTTACATAAAATTTAATAGTGGGAATGGTAATGGAAGCACCTTATCAATTAGAATTCACTGAAAACATTTATTATTCAATAGGTAATAACCCCAGCATTAAAGAAATCATTGAGTCTCTTCAAGGCTGGGAAGCTATCATCAAACAATCTAAAGGAGTCCTTGCAGAGCTAACTGGAAGTGATATCCTGGATATTGAAGTTAGGATTCAAAAGTTAGAAGTCGGGAGCCTAACTGAAAAAATTCTTATCAAGTTAGGTTTTGGCAACGAAGAGAATTTTGATAAATTTCTCGAAAATGCGCATGAAAGGTACATCGGAGAAGGAAAAATGCGTAGCGCCTTAGTTTGGACGGTTATAGCAGGTGTACTCGCCACGGGTATGTATTTAGCCGTCAAAAACATGGCACCCAATAATGCCTCCCACTTCGAAGCAAATAATAATATAATCATTAACATAGGTGCTGGCGAAACTAACATTTCACCTGAAAGAATACAGTCGGCGCTCAATAGTACATTAGTTGATAAAAAAACCGCTGCCAAAGGTGCTGTCAAAATTTTATCTCCAGCGCGAAATGACGAAAATGCAACATTGATGATAGGTAGCGATAACGCTTCCGTAACAATACCTTCAGATTTAATCTCTAAAACACCAACCGAGGTTAGTTTTGAATCAGATACATATACTCGAGACCATTACGATGTTGACCTTGAGATAAGAGCTCTTGATCTCGACAATCCGACAAAGGGATGGGCTGCTGTGATTCCTGGCTTAGTTGATCGAAGGGTAAAACTAGTTTTGGCACCCGGGATTAAACCAGAAGACCTATCCCATAAATTCGCCTTCCGCGCTGATGTAACCATTACTTATAAACTTACGTCATCTAAAGGCGAAGCATACAAGCCAACAGAAATATTTTTAAGCAAATTAATCGCGGAATGAAATTAATCCTGCCACCGTGCCGGTTTTTTATTTGACCAAATAATTCATAATGTTAAGATGATTCCGATTGCAATCAATGGATATACATAATGAAAAAAATGGCTCTGGCAGTAGCATTAGCTGTAACCCTCACAGGGTGCGCGTCTTCTGGAAATCAGAAACTTAAAAGTGAAACTGAAACAAGTGTTCAGTCTAAAATTCATGAAGGGAAAACGACCAAGGTTGAAGTGAAAACCTTGTTTGGCTCTCCTGATGCAGTCTCTTATACCGATGGTGGTAATGAGATCTGGAAGTACTCATTTGCCAAAGTTAAAGTGAATGGAACCTCATTCATTCCATTCTATGGCTTGTTCCATAACGGCACGAACGGCACTAAGAAAGAACTGACCATTCTATTTAAAGATAATACCGTACAAAAATACGCAATGGCGGAATCGGCGATCAATACAAAATCCGGTTGGGCCGACTAGCACCATTTGCCCGGCAAAGAAAGTCGGGCCATTATTGCCCCTTCCTCACGAACTCCGCTGCATCCCGCAATACACCTTTGTGAATCATATTGCCCACGGTTTTTCGCTTCGCTTCCAGTCGATCGACAATAGCCTCACAGTCAATCACCACACCGTCGATTATCAACCCAACAACCGCCCCACCAATCTCACCAGCTATGAAAGCCGCCCGATCTTCCAGTAGTTCATCACGTGACATATCCATACCTAAGCCCATAACAATACCCTCTTTGGTGTTTTTTTGAGCACAACATACACCTTTCGAAAAAATAAATTCCTTTCGCTATCAATATTTTAATACTTATTTTAGCCGATAAATAGCAATGCGTATTGATATGTTTAATACGTATTGCTATTATCACCTCATCGCGAAACACTAAGCGCATCAAGTTCAAACGTTCCGCCAGCCTGGCGACAAGGGCAAAGCACAAAAGTGAGCTTCGCGGTGGTGAATTGCCAAGTTAAAACGCTCAACCGTGAAGATCAGCGTCACGGCACCACCAGCGAAGTTCACTCAGAAAAACTGGAGAACATCATGGTTCATCAGCACTACGGTACACAGACAGTAAACCGCGGCGCAGTTCAGCCTGGAATGCTCGTCAAACACAAAGACTCAACCTGGACAGCATCAGCTAATGCTCGTGGTCGTTTGTATCTGCATCGAGGCGTTGAGATGACTTACACCAGGGATTTGCTGGTTGAAGTTTATCTGAACGGTCTGGGGAATGGCCTCAGCCATTAACGGAGAGCGTCATGCAAGACAAGAAATGCGGATATTGCGGCAAGCCGGTTAAAACTGAAGAAGTAATCAAAAGCACCCTTCTCTATCGCAACGGCTCACTGCTGGCGCGCAAAGAGAAAGAGTATTGCTCCAGACGTTGCGCTTCGCACGACCAGATGGCTCACGAAGGCTAACGTAAAACCCGCGCAAGGCGGGATCTACGTCCGGTGGTACCGACCAAAGTTACACCGGAAACAACATCAAAACCAAAGTTAACCCAATGGGCGCTATCAATGGCCCGGGGATTCTAACACCCAAAAATGAGGATCTCACATGGAATTCTTTTATGTGGTTAAAGCCACTCAGAAATCCGGAAAGCAAGATGCAGTGGTCTGGTTCACTGCGAAAACCGAGGCTCGCGCTAACCTAATGCTGGATGTTGCACTGGAAGATGCAGGCATCGAAACGGGTCGAGGTAAGGACTATGCCAAGCCAATTCGCACTGATTTTCCGGTTGTTGATGACCTGCCAGAAGAAGGTGAAGTTGATTTCACCTGGTGTGATCGCTACGAACTTCAGGACGATGGGCGCACCTGGCTGCCAAAAGCCGCTGGTGTGTCTACTGGTTCCGTTGACGCCCCCTCCACATCTACTCCGACCGTAATCGTTGAAGACGCGACTGCGTCCGAAATTGTCCCGGTTGAAAACCGTACTCCAGCGGTCCGCTTTGCCGTCCATCTGATGATTGATAAATACCAGACTCATGTCACTAAAGAGCAGCAGCTGACTGCCAGCGAAATGTCACTGGACGAAAGCAATACCTATCTCCAGAACCTGCTTGTGGCAAAGAACGATGCCCCCGAAACGGCCAAACTCAGCCTGAATGCTGAGTGGAAAATGATTCAGGCGGTTCAGGACATTTTCGCTCCAGACGAAGAGCACGAACCAAGATTGATCGCTGCATTCATGTCTGACTGGGTGAACACCGATGCCGGTGACCGCAATCAACTGGTAGAAGACTGGCGCAGTGGTAAGTTGCAGTTGCTCAAAACTGAAACCAGCAGCAATGCTGACATTACAACGGGTCAAGATCTCACTGTTGATGATGTCAGCCAGATTGACGAGAACGGCCAGGCCAAAGATGGCATCGTTGATGGTGAAGTCGGTACCAAAGAACAATCCCTGCAGGCAGAGCAGCCGCAGTTGATCACTGTCGCCACCTTATCCTTGCGCCAGCGTATCTTGGCTCAGTTCATCTCCGATGAATACGCTTATCACATCGATGCTGAGCAAAAGAAAATTATTCAGGGACTCGAGCTGGATGTGGATAACAGCTACGTCCAGAATCTGCTGCTTGCTGCTGAAAACGTGGAGTTTTTCAAGAATGCTGCTGAGATTGACATCTCTCGGGTTGTAGCCGCTCTGAAAACCGTCTTCCCGGTCGAAGGGAAACGGACTGAACTGTCTCTTGTTATGCGGTTCATCAGGATCTGGTTCAACACTGATTACATCGATCGCGGCCTGCTGGTCAAAGAATGGCAGAAAGGCAACCGCGTTGCGCAGATTCAACGCACTGACGTCAAAACCAATGCTGGCGGTGGAAATAAAACCGATCGCAATAACGACTACGTCCACACTCTGGATACTTTGGATGTTGAAATTGCGCTGGCCACCCTGCCAATGGATTTCAATATCTACGATATTCCTGGTGGGGTCTACCGTCGCGCTAAAGAGATTGTCAGCAAGAAAGAAAGTCCGTTCAGAGAATGGTCCGCCGCCCTACGCAAACGCGCTGGCATCCTGGATTATTCCCGTGCCGCTATTTTCGCGCTTATTCGCAGTGCAGAAGAAAATACTCACCATTTCCCGGAACTGCTGAGCCGTTACATCAATAAGAACCTGACTGAAGCCGACCACCAGTACCCAACTGAAGAAACGCTGGCTGATGCTGGTCATGCGCCGGACGTCAGCTGGGAAAATGAGATTAATGAGCAGGTCGTAGCAGAGCAGAAAACAGCTGCGGAACAACCACAAATCGCCAACATGGGCAACGGCGTATTCTCCATTGAAGGCCTGATAGGTGATCAACAAACATATACAGATGACCGCTCACCAGTTAAAGAGGAAACCACCCGCGATGTGCAGATGGAAGAAACTGTCAGTGATGAAAAACAGGCTGGTGATGAAGTGCAGTCAGGCGAAAGCAGTCTGGAAACTGGTGAAGAGCCACATACCGACCAGCAAGCCGATGTAAACCAGAATACGGATTCTGTCGCCCAAAATAGCGATTCTGTAAACCAAACCGAGCCAGAAGCGCAATCTGACGAACCAGCTGTTGTGTACCCCGATTACTTCGAGCCCGGCCGCTACGAAGGTATTCCGAACGATGTTTATCACGCAGCCAACGGTATCAGCTCTACCCAGGTGAAAGACGCACGTGTGTCGCTGATGTACTTCAATGCGCGCCACGTCGAGAAGACCATCACGAAAGATCGCTCTCCGGTTCTGGATATGGGCAACCTGGTGCATGCGCTGGCGCTACAACCCGAACAATTAGACGCAGAATTCAGCGTTGAACCGGTTATTCCAGAAGGTGCATTCACCACAACGGCAACGATCCGCACGTTTATCGATGAGTATAACGCCAGCCTGCCGGCGCAGCTGTCAGCCGACGATATCAAAGTGTTGCTGGAAAAACACAACGCCGCCCTGCCGCAGCAGGTGCCGCTCGGCGCATCGCTGGAAGAAACAGGTCAGAGTTACATGTCGCTGCCTGTTGGGTTCCAGCGTATCGAAGCAGACCAGAAACAGACCGCAGCGGCGATGAAAGCCTGCATCAAAGAGTACAACGCCACCCTGCCACCACAGGTGAGAACCAGCGGTAGTCGTGACGCACTGCTCGAGCAACTGGCGGTGATTAATCCTGATCTGGTTGCAAAGGAAGTGCAGAAGCCTCAACCCCTGAAAGTTTCCGGTACCAAAGCAGATCTGATTCAGACCGTTAAGTCTGTTAATCCTGATGCCGTCTTCGCCGACGAACTGTTGGATGCGTGGCGCGAGAATCCTCAAGGAAAAGTACTGGTCACCCGCCAGCAACTGAGCACTGCACTGGCCATTCAAAAAGCCCTGCTCCAGCACCCAACCGCCGGGATGCTGCTCCAGCACCCGAGTCGCGCTGTTGAGGTGAGTTATTTCGGGTTCGACGACGAAACCGGGCTGGAAGTCCGTGTGCGCCCAGATCTGGAAATCGACCTGGACGGGGTGCGCATCGGTGCCGACCTGAAAACCATCAGCATGTGGAACATTAAGCAGGAAGGCCTGCGCGCCAAACTGCACCGCGAAATCATCGACCGTGACTACCACCTGAGCGCGGCCATGTATTGCGAGACCGCAGCGCTGGACCAGTTCTTCTGGATTTTCGTCAACAAGGACGAGAACTACCACTGGATCGCCATCATCGAGGCATCCGCCGAACTGCTGGAGCTGGGCATGCTCGAGTACCGCAAGGCGATGCGCGCTATCGCTACCGGTTTTGACACTGGCGAATGGCCTGCGCCGATCACCGCTGATTACACCGACGAACTGAACGACTTCGACCTGCGCCGCCTTGAAGCGCTGCGTACTCAGGCATAAGGGGAATGATGATGGAAAAGACTAACGTAGCAGTTATTGAACATAACGAACCAAGCACGATGAATAACACATCCCTGCTTCTGAATATCGACGTCATGGATCGCATGATGAAGTTAGCAGAAGTGATGTCTCAGGGCGTTGCGACAGTACCAAAACATCTACAGGGAAGGCCTTCTGATTGCCTGGCAATAATCATGCAGGCCGCTCGTTGGGGTATGGACCCATTTGTTGTAGGCCAGAAAACCCACCTAGTTAACGGGGCTCTGGGCTATGAAGCACAGCTTTACAACGCTTTAATCACCAGCTCCAAAGTTGTACGCGGGCGCTTTAAATACGAGTACGGCGGCGAGTGGGAAAAAATTGTTGGCAAAAAAGACGTGCGTGATGAATCAGGTTTGTTTGTTCGAGTCGGAGCCGTACTTCGCGGCGAGACAGAGGTGACTTGGGGGGAGCCAATTTACCTTGCTGATATTACTACGCGAAATTCCCCTTTGTGGAAAACAGCACCTAAACAGCAAATAGGTTATTTGGCCGTCAAGTATTGGGCGAGGACTTACTGCCCTGAAGTCACAATGGGTGTTTATGACAGAGAAGATCTGGAACAGCGAACAGAGCGCGAAATTAACCCCGCACCAACCCAACGAATGAGCGTTGCTGAAATCGCAGGTGACACCGTCACAACCACGCAAAGCGCACAGGAATCGTCGGCAAATATCGACGCTCTTTCCGACGACTTTCGTGAGCGCATCGATGCTGCGCAGGATGTAGACAGCGCCAAAGCACTCCGGGCTGATATCGAAAGCGCAAAGGCCACGCTGGGTTCAGCTCTGTTCACCGAACTGAAGAACAAGGCCGTGAGGCGCTACTACCTGGTTGATTCCCGTAACAAGGTTGAAGCAGCGATCAACTCCCTGCCGTCTCCGGATGAACCGGGCGCAGCAGAACGATTCGCCGAAGTTGAGCGAGTGCTGGCAACGGCGAAACGTCATCTGGGCGACGAGCTGCACGACAAGTTCAGCATCACCCTGGCAGATATGAAACCGGAATACGTGGGCTAAGGGAGGCGGGAGGGTTCGCCCTCCCGGTAAAGAGATGAGTAAATTCACAAAAGAGCAGTTGGTTGATTACGTAAAGGGATGTATCGAGCACGCCGAGCGGTTTCCGGGCGTCGAGATAGCCGACAAAGAAAAGGCGATATTTGAAATTGCACTGGTAGCGCTGACGAATGTGCCAGTACTGGAACGCGAGCAGGTTCGCCGGGATCACGCCGAGTGGTCGCAAACTACTTTCGGTAATGTTGGCCCAATCGGCCCACTGAAGCATCTGTCGAAGGAGGCGCTGGAAGCGGCGGCAGAACCCGGCGACCTCAGCGAATGGGCTGACATGCAATTCCTGCTTTGGGATGCGCAGCGCCGCGCGGGAATTACTGACGAAGAAATCGTTGTGGCCTGCATAGAGAAACTGGCGATAAACAAACAGCGCCAATGGCCCGGACCACAGGACGGGGAGCCACGACTGCATGTCCGAAACGAAGGGGAATCTCTCAACGCCCGGCGGCGCCGTAATCGTGAGTCAAACGCGCGCGCTCGCGAACGTGAAACGCCTACACAACGCAAAGCAAGATTGGCTAAAAACAGAGCCAGGATGGCCATACGTCGTAAAGGCGGTGCAGCATGAAACTGATTAACCGAGGCAATCAGCAATCCCCGTTAGCGCGCCAGGCATGCGATATCGCACTGGCCACTCATCACGAACGTTACGGCGACTACGGGCGCAGCAAGATGAAGGAGACGTACACGGTGAGAGTTGAAGGTGTGAAGGTCTGGGTTGAGGTGGTTAACCGTAAGGCGAGCTATGTGGCCACGGCGATGACTGGTATGCGCAGATTGCTAGCGCTGCCGGGACAATGTAATTAAGAGGTAATATATGGATAACGCATTGCAGGCAGACGCTATTTTAATAACAAATGAAGTTTTGTCCCGGTATAAGATATCGCGAAGCACACTGTATTTCTGGAGCACTCCTTCCAGGATGCCATCCTACTTTACTCAGCCATTTCCGAAACCGAGAATAAATGGCAGTCCCAAACGCTGGAGAATGTCAGACTTGCTGGCATGGGAGGAAAACGTGGGCATTAAACCAGAGGCTGACCAATCAGTTTTTCCAGATGATCCTGCCATACTGCAAGCCAATGCCGCTGATCATCCAGGTAGTCATGTAGGTTATACCGCGCCATGACGCCTGACATATGATGACCCAACAGTTTTTCTACTACGTGTGGTGGCGCGCCTAATTCGGATAGGCGCGTCGCAACCGTTCTTCTCAGGTCGTGAAGCGACCATGTTTTCATTCCATTTTTTGCAATTATCTGGGTTGAAAACATAGCTACATTTGGCTGAAGAGGTGGCCGGTCATCTTCTGGTCCTTTATATCGTGACAGCGTGACGACATGATTTGAGAGAGACGTTTCCTTTTCCTCTTTCATCATCCTGACTACAGCTTCAGGAAGAGCCCTTCTTACGGTCTTTCCGGTTTTATAATCACTTGCCGGAATTGTCCACGTATGTTCGTTGAAATCGAACCACTCCCATTTAGCTGTCCTGATCTCTGTGCTGCGGCAACCGGTCATGATGAGGAACTTCATAATCAGCTGTTGCCTTTCTTTTAGTTCTGGCAGCGTATTCCAGACGGTTTTGATTTCATCATCACTTAATTTTCTGTCCCTTACCGCAGCGGCTAAACCGACGTCAGACCGTCTCAGGCTTTCGATGGGGTTAACGCTAATCACCCCACGGTTAGAACAAAAACGAAAGGTACGTTGCATCAAACCCAGCATTTGCCCAGTAACAACTCGCCTTCCCATGCCATCGAAAAGGCTAAGCCAGTGCGCCTTGGTTGTCTGATCAACAATCATGTTCCCGAGAACCGGATTGATGTGGTTCTCGAAATCACGTCGATTAACTTTTATTTTTACCAGGCCTTCAGGGATACAGTAATACTTCTCCCAGTAATCGAAGGCATCCCTGACGGTTATTGCATCAATCTTTTTCTGTTTTTCAAGCACCGCCTGACGTCTCGGATCGAACCCCTCAGTCAGCCATGCTCTGAATTGCTGCCTTCGCTCTCTTGCCTGAGATAAAGATATGGACGGATAATCGCCAATCGTCAGCTGAACGGCCTTCCCGTTCCATCTGTAGCGGTAAAAAAATGTTATACTGCCGGAAGTGGACAATCGGATATTAAGCCCGTGAGCATCTGAGATAACTTCGATCTTGTCTCTTTTCTTGCCAAGAGCTTTTCTTAATTTTGTATCGGTAAGCAATGTGTACACTCCGGGAGAGGATATACACACCAGTGTACACATTTTACGTAAATTGATAACCTTCGAATTAAAACGAAATAAACCAATTTAAAGCGCTAGTAGGCAGTGAAGGCACACCAGCACTGGAAAATTTAAAAAGACATAAAGCATGTTCAACAAAATTAAATCGAGTACATATGCCCTACGATAGCGTATATAGCGAGAAGCGCCCACCCGGAACGCTACGCACCGCATGGCGTAATTTTTATGGCGATGCTTCTGCGATGGTGGGTCTGTACGGTTGTGCGGGACTGGTCATTCTGTGTGTGTTTGGTGGCTGGTTTGCCCCTTACGGCATCGATCAGCAATTTCTTGGCTACCAACTGTTGCCACCGTCCTGGTCACGCTATGGCGAAGTGTCATTCTTCCTCGGAACCGACGATCTCGGCCGCGACGTATTAAGCCGTCTGCTCAGCGGCGCGGCCCCTACTGTAGGCGGTGCGTTTGTCGTTACCCTCGCCGCCACACTCTGCGGTCTGTTGCTGGGCGTGGTTGCCGGGGCAACGCACGGACTACGCTCAGCGGTGCTGAACCATATTCTGGATACCCTGCTGTCAATTCCCTCGCTACTGCTGGCCATTATTGTGGTGGCTTTTGCCGGGCCACATCTGACGCATGCGATGTTCGCCGTCTGGCTGGCTTTATTGCCGCGTATGGTGCGCTCCGTCTACAGCATGGTGCATGATGAGCTGGAAAAAGAGTATGTCATTGCCGCTCGTCTGGATGGCGCGAGCACGCTCAATATCCTGTGGTTTGCGATTCTGCCGAATATCACTGCTGGTCTTATCACTGAAATCACCCGAGCACTGTCAATGGCGATTCTGGATATCGCCGCCCTGGGCTTCCTTGATCTCGGCGCACAACTGCCATCCCCAGAGTGGGGCGCCATGCTCGGCGATGCGCTGGAGTTGATCTATGTTGCGCCATGGACAGTCATGCTGCCCGGCGCGGCAATTATGATAAGTGTGCTGCTGGTAAACCTGTTAGGTGACGGCGTACGCCGCGCAATTATTGCGGGGGTGGAATAATGCCATTACTGGATATCCGCAACCTGACTATCGAGTTCAGGACCGGTGACGACTGGGTGAAAGCAGTGGACCGCGTCAGCATGACGCTAAACGAAGGTGAGATCCGTGGACTGGTCGGTGAATCGGGTTCAGGTAAAAGTTTGATCGCTAAGGCCATCTGCGGCGTAGCCAAAGATAACTGGCGCGTTACCGCGGACCGCATGCGTTTTGATGATATCGACCTGTTACGCCTTTCCGCCCGTGAACGACGTAAACTGGTCGGCCATAACGTGTCCATGATCTTTCAGGAGCCGCAGTCTTGTCTGGATCCGTCAGAACGTATTGGACGCCAACTGATGCAAAACATTCCCGCCTGGACTTACAAGGGCCGCTGGTGGCAACGTATTGGCTGGCGTAAACGCCGCGCGATTGAACTGCTGCACCGCGTCGGGATAAAAGATCATAAAGATGCAATGCGCAGTTTCCCTTATGAGCTGACCGACGGCGAGTGCCAGAAGGTCATGATCGCCATCGCACTGGCAAACCAACCTCGCCTGCTGATTGCAGATGAACCCACCAATGCGATGGAACCCACAACCCAGGCGCAAATTTTTCGTCTGCTGACCCGACTGAATCAAAACAGCAATACCACCATTTTGTTGATCAGCCATGACCTGCAAATGCTCAGCCAATGGGCAGACAAAATCAACGTAATGTACTGCGGACAAACGGTGGAAACCGCACCCAGTAAAGATTTGGTGACAATACCCCACCACCCTTATACACAAGCGTTGATTCGCGCCATTCCTGATTTTGGTAGCGCAATGCCGCATAAAAGCCGCCTGAATACCATGCCAGGAGCAATTCCGTTGTTAGAACAGTTGCCCATCGGCTGTCGTCTGGGGCCGCGTTGCCCTTATGCACAGCGCGAATGCATTGAAACCCCAAGACTGACCGGAGCAAAGAATCATCTCTACGCCTGTCATTTCCCCCTGAATATGGAGAGAGAGTGAGATGGTAGAAACCCTGCTCGAAGTTCGCAATCTGAGCAAAACCTTTCGCTACCGGACGGGATTATTTCGCCGCCAGACCGTCGAAGCCGTTAAACCGCTGAGCTTTACGCTGCGTGAACGTCAAACGCTCGCCATTATTGGCGAGAACGGCTCAGGCAAGTCCACGCTGGCAAAAATGCTGGCTGGGATGGTTGAGCCGAGCAGCGGCGAGCTGCTGATTGACGATCATCCGCTAAAATATGGCGATTATTCATTTCGTAGTCAGCGTATTCGCATGATTTTCCAGGATCCGTCCACGTCGCTTAATCCGCGCCAACGTATTTCGCAGATCCTCGATTTTCCATTACGCCTGAATACCGATCTGGAGCCTGAACAGCGCCGCAAACAGATTGTGGAAACCATGCGTATGGTGGGTCTGCTACCCGATCATGTTAGCTACTATCCGCATATGCTTGCGCCAGGGCAAAAACAACGCCTGGGACTTGCCCGTGCGCTGATTTTGCGCCCCAAAGTGATTATCGCCGATGAAGCGCTGGCCTCTCTGGATATGTCGATGCGCTCGCAGCTCATCAACCTGATGCTGGAATTACAGGAAAAACAGGGGATTTCGTATATCTATGTGACCCAACACATTGGGATGATGAAACACATCAGCGACCAGGTGTTAGTCATGCATCAGGGCGAAGTTGTCGAGCGCGGCAGTACAGCGGATGTTCTGGCCTCTCCGCTGCATGAGCTGACTCGTCGTCTTATTGCAGGGCATTTTGGCGAGGCGCTTACCGCCGATGCCTGGCGGAAAGATCGTTAATGAGATAATAGCCCGCCAGGACGGCAGGGCTATCCGTTCTGTCATTAGTGACAAAACCGGGGCAAAAGTAGCGCGTCAACCTCAGAAAACGTGACTGACGGGAAAATTTCACCCTGCATCGCCCAAACACCGGCGGTGCGGAGCTCCTCGATAAGACGGGTCGTATCTACCCCATCAACCACAACGCGGTCGCAATACCCCCTGATATTTTTAATCAACACCGGGAATATTGTTTTTTCTACCAGTGACAGGAAGAAGTCGCGCTCCATTTTCACAACGTCAAAACGGCCGCACACCAGCGGACTCGCGCCAATACTGCCAGAGCCGAGATCGCCCAGCCACAAGGCATTTGGGCCATCACTCAGCGAATTAATCAACAGGTTGTTCAGGCAAACTGTATTCGACAGAAAGCGTTCTGAGAGTTCCAGCGCAATAAAGGGCATGGAATGCAAGGCCGACTTAATGACAGGATCACCAATTGCTAATAGCGCCATTTCATCAATAAGGCTTAGCGTACAGAGTAGATTATTGTTTTCGAACCAATTACGCTTTTCTGCAATTAACCGAATTTGCTCAAGCATGAAATTACGTTTTTGTTCACTACTCCATGCCGAAATGATGGAATCTGCATGTAACGGATGAACCGTCTCAGAGGTGAAGCGGGCGAGCATCTCAACACCCAGCAACTTATCTGTTGTGTCTCTCATCGGTTCCGCGATGAAATGATAGTGCATAAGACCACTCCAATTGATCATAACGTCCTGATAATGCACTTCTAATCATAATCAATCAATAATATCGATCAATGAATCGATATTGATCGATAAAAACAATATATCATAACTAAATGAATGTGGTCATATTTTTTGTTTTAAGAATGTTCTTACATTGATATGTGTTAAAACATCGACTAGAGGTCAGATCATACCATTTTAACCCTCTGACGCCTTGTATTTTCACCTTATCCCCCGGCTCTTCTCTGGTTGGATGAGGCAGAACCAGGGGGGAGTGATATACTCCTCACGTGCAATGAATAATGACAGGCCACCAGGTGCTGACAACGATTCCCTGCCCTCTGAAACACCGTTTACTGCTGCTCGCCGACTGGTGAATAGCAGAGAAAGATCGTGACACAAGGGGCAAAGAGTGGGATATAATTTCACACCAATTTCGAGTGACCTTGAAATTGCAATCATAACTCATTGATTGCTAAAAAAAATAAGTAATGACTATAAGGATTAAAGCTATGGGTTTTCTTTCCGGTAAGCGCATTCTGGTGACCGGTCTTGCCAGTAAACTGTCCATCGCCTATGGTATCGCTCAGGCGATGCACCGCGAAGGCGCTGAACTGGCATTCACCTACCAGAACGACAAACTGAAAGGCCGCGTGGAAGAATTTGCAGCTCAGCTGGGTTCCAACATCGTACTGCAGTGTGATGTGGCTGAAGACGCCAGCATCGACACCATGTTCGCTGAACTGGGTAAAGTCTGGCCGAAATTCGACGGTTTCGTACACTCCATCGGTTTCGCACCTGCTGACCAGCTGGATGGCGACTACGTGAATGCGGTCACCCGCGAAGGCTTTAAAATTGCTCATGACATCAGCGCGTACAGCTTTGTTGCAATGGCAAAAGCATGCCGTTCCATGCTGAACCCTGGTTCTGCACTGCTGACGCTGTCCTACCTGGGCGCAGAACGCGCGATCCCGAACTACAACGTAATGGGTCTGGCGAAAGCCTCTCTGGAAGCTAACGTTCGTTATATGGCTAATGCGATGGGTCCTGAAGGCGTACGTGTGAACGCCATTTCCGCCGGCCCAATCCGTACTCTGGCAGCTTCCGGTATCAAAGATTTCCGTAAAATGCTGGCACATTGTGAAGCGGTTACGCCAATTCGTCGTACCGTTACCATTGAAGATGTGGGCAACTCTGCGGCATTCCTGTGCTCAGACCTGTCCGCCGGTATCTCCGGTGAAGTCGTTCACGTCGATGGCGGCTTCAGCATCGCCGCAATGAACGAACTGGAACTGAAATAATCTTTCAGACTTCCTCTATGGGCGACGCTCCGTCGCCCATTATTCTCCTCTCCCTTTGCCCTCGCTCGTCGCTATATATGCTTTTCTGATATTTATTATCACTTAACAATCTTTCATCACCTCATTCGCTTACGTCAGGATATTGCAGCGCAAACGATCCGGCGTACAGGTATGACGACGTATCCGGGTCGCCACTTTTTAGACCAAGGAACGCCCATGGAACAACGCCGAATTGAAGGCAAAAGCCACTGGTATCATGAGACACAGTCCAGTACATATCCGCAAGATGTTCTACCGTTGGTGCCAGAAGCCGCACACGTCGAGGACCGATTTTTGCTGGATCTGACGATACCTGCCGTTGCGCTTTTACCCTTTCAGTCCTGGTTAGAACCTGCCCGTAAACTTGCTCACCTTCTCTTCCCAGTGCATGTTGCTCTGGACTCAATGCACACGTTCAGCGCCTATGAGCGTATGAGTACCGCCTTAACCGTCGCACAGGTTTGTGGCGTACAGCGTTTATGTAATCATTATGCTGCACGTCTGACCCCCCTTCCTGGCCCTAATTCATCCCGGGAAAGCAACCGCCGACTGGCGCAAATCACCCAATATGCTCGCCAGCTCGCCAGCTCTCCGGCCGTCATCGGCTCACGCGATCGCCAGCATCTGGAGGCGGTTGGCCTCACGACCAGCGACAGTGTTCTGATGAATCAAATCGTTGGCTTTGTCGGCTTTCAGGCCCGCGTCGTTGCGTTGATTCAGGCCTGGTTTGGCCATCCTGTGCGACGCATTCCAGGCCTTGATATTCAGCAATTTGCCGAGGCAGCCCACTTTAGTGCAGAAGAAGCACAGTGGCACACCGCCGACCTGCCGATTGAAAAACATCTTGCCCGCGCAGAAGCACATGCCAGCGATGCTCCCATTGTATTGCAAACGCTGAGGCCATTACTGCAACACTCACCTGAAGAACTGGCGTTATTTGAAGCACTCTTTACCAGCACATTACACAGCGATGTGCAATCACGGACATTTTCTCTGGCCACGCTGCTCACATCGCGGATTAACGGTAGCGTGTCCTGTTTCAATGAGTACGCCCTCTCAGCCACAGAGCTCACTGAGATTATTACCGTACTTCGCCAGGATGAGCGCCAAATACAGCGCTGGGAGCAACGACATCCGGTTGAGCGCGTCACCCTGCAGGCGGTACAATGGTTAACCCGGGCGCCCGATCGCTTTAGCGCCGCACTGCTTACCCCGATGCTAGATCAGGGTATATCTTCAGAACAGGCAATTAACGTACTGGCCTGGAGCGGATTGTGCGGATGGTTAAATCGTTTGAAGATCGCGTTGGGCGAGACGTATTAACCGATCCACTTGCTGAAAGAGCGCTTGCTGCGACTGGCAGATTCGCGTAAAACTGTCAGCCGCTCTTCAGCCACGAAAATAGACAATTATGCTTCAGGACAACCCGCTGCTAGCGCAGCTTAAACAGCAACTACATTCCCAGACGCCACGTGCTGAAGGGGTGGTAAAAGCCACGGAAAAAGGCTTTGGCTTCCTGGAAGTCGATGCACAAAAAAGCTATTTCATTCCACCGCCGCAGATGAAAAAAGTGATGCATGGCGACCGCATTGTGGCGGTTATCCATACGGAAAAAGATCGCGAATCTGCCGAACCGGAAGAACTGATCGAGCCATTCCTGACGCGCTTCGTGGGCAAAGTTCAGGGTAAGAATGACCGCCTGTCCATTGTGCCGGATCATCCTCTCCTGAAAGATGCGATTCCCTGCCGCGCCGCGCGTGGCGTTGAACATGAATTTAAAGAAGGTGACTGGGCTGTTGCAGAAATGCGCCGCCACCCGTTAAAAGGCGACCGCACCTTCTACGCCGAATTAACCCAATTTATTACCTTCGCTGACGATCACTTCGTTCCGTGGTGGGTCACACTGGCTCGCCATAATCTGGAAAAAGAAGCGCCAGATGGCGTCGCTACTGAGATGCTGGATGAAGGCCTGGTGCGTGAGGACTTAACTGCACTGAACTTCGTCACCATCGACAGCGCCAGTACGCAGGACATGGATGACGCGCTTTACGCCGAAGAACAAACAGATGGTAAATTGCAATTAACCGTCGCGATTGCCGATCCTACCGCATGGATTGCTGAAGGCAGTAAGCTGGATAACATTGCAAAAATTCGTGCATTTACTAACTACCTGCCGGGGTTCAACATCCCAATGTTGCCGCGCGAGCTTTCTGACGATCTGTGTTCTCTGCGTGCTAACGAAATTCGCCCGGTTCTGGCCTGCCGCATGAGCATCACTGCTGACGGCACGATCGAAGACAATATCACCTTCTTCGCAGCAACGATTGAATCGAAAGCGAAGCTGGCCTACGACAACGTCTCTGACTGGCTTGAAGGCACCGGTGACTGGCAGCCGGAGAATGACGCAATTGCACAGCAGATCCGCCTGCTGCATCGTATTTGTTTGAGCCGTGGCGAGTGGCGCCATAATCATGCTCTGGTATTCAAAGACCGCCCGGATTACCGTTTCGTTCTCGGTGAAAAAGGTGAAGTACTGGATATCGTGGCGGAACCGCGCCGCATCGCGAACCGCATTGTGGAAGAGTCCATGATTGCGGCGAACATTTGTGCCGCCCGCGTACTGCGCGACAAGCTGGGCTTTGGTATTTATAACGTGCATATGGGATTCGATCCGGCTAACGCAGAAGCACTGGCTGCCCTACTGAAAACCCATGGTATGCACGTTGATGCTGAAGAGGTTCTGACGCTGGAAGGCTTCTGTAAACTGCGTCGTGAACTGGATGCGCAGCCTTCCGGTTTCCTCGACAGCCGCATCCGCCGATTCCAGTCTTACGCTGAGATTAGCACCGAGCCGGGTCCGCATTTTGGCCTGGGTCTGGAAGCTTATGCCACCTGGACCTCGCCGATCCGTAAGTATGGCGACATGATCAACCATCGCCTGCTTAAGGCCACCATCAAAGGTGAGACAATTTCCCGCCCGCAGGATGATACGACTTTGCAGATGGCTGAACGTCGCCGCCTGAACCGTATGGCTGAACGTGATGTGGGTGACTGGCTGTATGCACGTTTTCTGAATGACAAAGCCGGTACCGACACCCGCTTTGCGGCCGAGATTATTGATATCAGCCGTGGTGGTATGCGTGTACGTTTAATTGATAACGGCGCGGTAGCCTTTATTCCAGCCCCCTTCCTGCACGCAGTTCGTGATGAACTGGTGTGTAGCCAGGAAAGTGGTACGGTCCAGATCAAAGGTGAGGTGGTTTACAAAGTTACTGATGTCATTGACGTCACCATCGCCGAAGTGCGGATGGAAACCCGTAGCGTCATCGCGCGCCCTGCCATATAATACGCATTAACTCAACGACCTTTCTCTTTTGTGAAAGGTCGTTTTCTTTTTTCCCGACCAATTGCCTGCCACGCACTACACTTCTTTCATCCAGTCAGATTTATTTTTTACTATTTTCCGTTCGCCAGCTTTGCTTTTTCCTGAATCTGGATTACACATAAATATATAAATAAAACAATATGTTCAGCCATCATCACCCTTTGACTTATGGCTACCCTTACTTTTGAGGCTCTATGCGCTTTAAACGGGATAGTACACATCATGAAAGACGTTCGGGAGCTGGCTACGTTGTATAGCTATGTGGGCACCCATAACCCCTACTGGCGTTTGTCAGAGGATTGCAACATCCTGCACTTCTCTATTGACGAAGCGGCAGAAACGAACCTGAACATCGAATTATCACCTGAGCAAGCCGACCGCATTCGGGAGATGACGGTCATCACGTCAAGCCTGTTAATGACACTGTCGCTTGAAGACGACGATATCCCTGTTCACCTGGTTGGGCGGAAAATAAATAAACGCGAATGGGCCGGAAGTGCATCCGCCTGGGATGATACCCCTCCGGTTGCCCGCGATTTGGCACAAGGACTTTCTTTTGCCGAACAGGTGGTCTCTGAAGCCAACTCCGTTATTGTCATCCTTGACCGCATGGGCAACATTCAGCGTTTCAATCGCCTGTGTGAAGAATATACCGGCCTCAAAGAACGCGAAGTGATTGGTCAAAGTGTCTTCACGCTGTTTATGAGTCGACGCGAAGCCGCAGCCTCCAGACGCAACATCGATGTTTTCTTTCGCGAAGGCAACTCATATGAAGTCGAACGTTGGGTAAAGACCTGTAAAGGTCAGCGACTGTTTCTGTTTCGCAATAAATTTGTGCACAACGGTAGCGGTAAGAACGAAATATTTCTGATCTGCTCAGGTACCGATATCACCGAAGAACGGCGTGCTCAGGAACGCCTGAGAGTTCTGGCAAATACCGACTCCATTACCGGATTACCTAATCGGAATGCGATTCATGAACTGATCACTGAAGCCATTGAGAATGCAGGAGATACCCAGGTTGGTATTGTGTACCTCGATCTGGATAATTTCAAAAAAGTAAACGATGCCTACGGACATATGTTCGGCGATCAACTGCTGCAAAGCGTGTCGCTGGCAATTCTCAGCTGTCTTGATGATAACCAATTACTGGCCCGTTTTGGTGGCGATGAGTTTATTGTCCTCGCGACTCAAACATCTCAAGTGGCGCTGGAAGCCACAGCATCACGTATTTTGACCCGTTTGCGCCAGCCCTTCCGAATTGGCCTGATTGAGGTTTATACCGGTTGTTCGATTGGAATTTCCCTTGCTCCACAGCATGGACACGACTGCGAAAGCGTTATTCGCAATGCCGATACCGCCATGTATACCGCAAAGGAAGGCGGACGTGGACAATTCTGCGTTTTCTCTCCGGAAATGAACCAGCGAGTATTTGAGTATCTTTGGCTGGATACCAATTTGCGTAAGGCGCTGGAAAACGATCAACTGTTGATTCATTACCAGCCGAAAATAACATGGCGTGGTGAAGTACGTAGTCTGGAGGCGCTGGTGCGCTGGCAGTCCCCTGAACGTGGTCTCATTCCTCCGCTGGAGTTTATCTCCTACGCTGAAGAATCAGGCTTGATTGTGCCGCTGGGGCGCTGGGTTATTCTCGACGTTGTTCGTCAGGTCGCAAAGTGGCGCGATAAAGGGATTAATCTGCGAGTGGCCGTGAACGTTTCTGCTCGCCAGCTTGCCGATCAGACACTGTTTACCGACCTGAAACAGGTGCTTCACGACCTCAATTTTGAATATTGCCCTATCGATGTCGAATTGACCGAGAGCAGTTTAATTGAAAACGAACACCTGGCACTGTCCGTTATTCAGCAATTTAGCCAGCTTGGGGCACAGATCCATTTAGATGATTTTGGGACGGGTTATTCATCGTTGTCTCAACTGGCCCGCTTCCCACTTGATGCCATTAAGCTGGATCAGGCGTTTGTCAGGGATATTCATAAGCAACCCATTTCACAGTCGCTGGTGCGTGCCATTGTCGCGGTGGCGCAGGCGCTTAACCTACAGGTGATAGCTGAAGGCGTTGAAAGTACGAAAGAGGATGCTTTTTTGACCAAAAATGGCGTTAATGAACGTCAGGGTTTTTTGTTCGCCAAGCCAATGCCAGCCGCTGCGTTTGAACGTTGGTATAAACGTCATCTGAATAAAAAATTGCGCTAACGCAACAAGAAAAGTGGAAGGGATACACGTGAAAAATAGCCAAAAATGGACACTACGTGATGATCATATCTGTATGTAATCACAGAATATATAATATTCTTCAATCATTCATGTTAATACTATTTTTCCCTTCTCTTTTGGTATGAATTTCTGCATCATGAAATTCAAACCTTTTTGACATTAGGATGATGACCATGTCTGATATAGACGCACAACGTCTGGCCGAGCGCATTGATACCGTGCTGGATATTCTCGTTGCAGGCGATTACCACTCAGCTATCCACAATCTCGAAATTCTCAAGGCTGAACTGTTAGATACGGTCAAAGAAGATACAGCGTCTTTGTCAAAAAAACCGAAGGCCCCGTGGGAGATCTGATGACCTCACTCACGTTATGTCGCTGTAGCCATCAGATTTCAGATAACGCAGCTACCGTTTAATTTCCGATACGATATCGCTATAAAATTAATACTATGAATTCCCGACAACAATCTATTTTGCAGATGGTGATCGATAAAGGTCAGATGAGCGTGGCCGATCTGGCTAAAATCACCGGTGTCTCCGAAGTGACGATTCGACAGGATCTGAACACACTGGAAAAACAGAGCTACTTGCGCCGTGCGCACGGTTTTGCGGTGTCACTGAACAGTGATGATGTCGAAACGCGCATGATGACCAATTTCCCCCTTAAACGTGAACTGGCCGAATTTGCGGCGTCACTGGTTAATCCAGGTGAATCCGTCTTTATTGAAAATGGCAGCAGCAATGCGCTGCTGGCCAGAACGCTGGCGGAACAAAAAGATGTCACCATCATCACGGTCAGTAGCTACATCGCGCACCTTCTCAAAGAAACACCATGTGAAGTCATTCTCCTCGGTGGGATCTATCAGAAAAAAAGCGAGAGCATGGTCGGACCGTTGACTCGCCAATTTATTCAGCAGGTACATTTCAGTAAAGCCTTTATCGGTATTGATGGCTGGCAGGCCGACACCGGCTTCACCGGGCGTGATATGATGCGCTCTGATGTGGTTAATGCGGTTCTGGAAAAAGGCGCTGAGGTGATTGTACTCACCGATAGCTCTAAATTTGAGGCCATTCATCCCTACACGCTGGGCCCGTTGGACAGATTCAGTCGCGTAGTCACGGACTCCAGACTCAGCGCCAGTGTGCAAATGCAACTTGAACACTCGGGTTTAACCGTCAATATCATTGATGCTCACGCATAATACTTCAGCAGATGATTTGTCGGCGGGCAGATCATCTTCTCTCTGAGACTTATCCGACAGTCCAATTAAGACTTTTTACCTGTCGTTAACAGGATAAAGTCGTAGAATTAATGTTAGCGATATAACAGGAGCGAACAGTCACTTCAGGATTTGATTGTAATGCCCTGCGCTAAACGGTTTCGCGGAAATATCTTTAGTCGTCCTATTTTGGCGCTATCATTAAAGTGAACTGGATTCCGTGATTCAATAATTCAGGAGAAAGTATTATGTTAGTAACGAGCAAAAAAATGACCGCTGCCATTCTGGCGATTACACTAGCAATGTCTTTGAGTGCCTGCTCTAACTGGTCCAAACGTGACCGTAACACTGCGATAGGTGCTGGTGCTGGTGCGATAGGCGGTGCAGTCCTGACTGACGGCAGCACGCTGGGTACGCTGGGTGGTGCTGCAGTGGGTGGTATTATCGGCCACCAGGTGGGTAAATAATTTACGGTTGAACGGCTCGATATAATAATACGTTTACTTTTTCAGGTTTGTATTATTAGAAAAGCCACGGAGAGCATCCGTGGCTTTTTTATTAACCGCCAGCCAGCTTAACTTTCATTCCTTTGGCTTCCAGCAGCGATTTTATCAGGTCGCGTTTATCACCCTGAATTTCAATTACGCCGTCCTTCACTGCCCCACCACAACCACATTTTTTCTTCAGCTCTGCGGCCAATTTAACCAGTGTAGCGTCATCTTGATCAATACCGGTAATCAGGCAAACGCCCTTACCTTTACGACCGCTGGTCTGGCGCTGGATGCGAACAATGCCATCGCCCTTCGGACGCTCTGCTACCATTCTGGGTTCATCAATTCGCCCGGACTCAGTTGAATAAACCAGTCGAGAGTTTGAGTCGCTCATTTATGCACCTCGATTCAGAGAGGCGTTGATCATCTTCAGCGTTTGCGCCGGATCGTCCGACTGCGTGACTGGACGACCAATCACCATGTAATCCACGCCAGCAGCCAGCGCCTGCTGTGGCGTCATAATACGGCGCTGGTCACCCACCTCACTACCTTCAGGACGAATGCCTGGCGTCACCAGCTTAAATGTCTGTCCAAACGCCTGCTTGAACCTCACCGCTTCATGCGCCGAGCATACAACCCCGTCCAACCCACAATTCTGCGTCAAACGCGCCAACTTTTCAGCATGCTCCGCGGGTGACAACGTCACACCAAGATCGGCAAGGTCGCTGGCTTCCATACTGGTCAGGACCGTCACTGCAATTAACAGTGGCGCATCTTTACCAAAAGGCCGTAATGCCTCGCGGGCAGCGGTCATCATTCGTACCCCACCGGAAGCATGCACGTTTACCATCCAGACGCCAAGGTCAGCAGCTGCCGCGACGGCATGCGCCGTGGTGTTGGGAATATCATGAAATTTCAAATCCAGAAAGACGTCGAAGCCACGCTGTTGCAGATCCCGTACCAATTGAGGTCCAAAAAGCGTGAACATCTCTTTGCCCACTTTCAAACGACAATCTCGGGGATCAATTCTGTCGACAAACGCTAATGCCTTATCACGATTTGAGTAATCCAACGCGACAACGACGGGAGAATCAGTAGCAGCACGGAAAGAAGATGAAGCAGTAAACGTCATGACCAGACCTTCTTGATGATGGGCGCACGAGCGGCGCAAAATGGGTAAACGGCGTGCATTCTACCTGTGGTAATAGAAAATTAACAGGCGCGTTTACATTTCTGCGAAGCGATGTGGCACAGGAGCCTGAGGGCTGGTTGAAGAAAAATAAATAAGTATGTTGTAACTAAAGTGAATTTTTTTTAAAAATTAAAGCCCGTCCAGACCGCGAATTGGCTTAATGGTTGACCAGGAGCGGCACGATGGGCAGTGCCAGTACAGCGAATAAGCAGTAAACCCACACTTCTGGCAACGATAGCGCGGCTTGCTGCGCACCTGCTCACCAACCATATCGCGCAGGACCATCAGACTCTCTTTTGCGCGCCCTTCTTCTGCTTCATTAAGGTGGTAATCCATCAGTTTATGGAACACACGCATCGTCGGATGACGTTGCAACTGACGGGTAATATAAACCTGTGCAGTATCAGTACCCTCGCGCGCCTCAAGAATATCAGCCAGCATCAACTCAGCGGCAGCACCGGTGTTTTCTTCGACCGCACGGCGTAAAAACTCCGCCCACTCATCGTTTTTACCCAGTTGTTGGTAGCAGCTCTGCAGCATTTCCAGCGTTTCACTGACCAACTCTTTATCCTGGGAGATCACGCGTTGCAGGCATTCAACGGCCTTCGCGTAATCACCCTTCAACATGTAAACGCGCCCCATCATAATCGAGACACGAGCACTGTTTTTGTCTGCAGCGGCTCCTTTTTTCAGCAATGCCATGGCGCGATCCATATCGTCGCTGCCCATTTGCTGCAAGGCCAGTTCACAGTAAAAATGCGCGATTTCAATACGCTGATTATCTTTGCCGAGTTTCACCAGACGTTCTGCAACATCAATGGCTTTTTGCCATTCACTGGTTGCCTGATAGATTTGCAACAGTTGTTGCAATGCCCCCACACGGAAATCCGTTTCATCAGTTAGCTGATTGAACATGTCTTCCGCACGGTCATACAACCCGGCAGCCATGTAGTCACGTCCCAACTGCTGCACAGCCAACAAACGTTGCTCATAAGTCAGCGAAGCACTTTCCATGAGGGTTTGGTGGATACGGATAGCGCGGTCGACTTCACCGCGTGAGCGGAACAGGTTTCCGAGGGTGAGATGAGCCTCAACGGTGCCTGTATCCTCTTTCAACATATCGAGGAACAGATCCACCGCTTTATCTTGTTGGTTGCTCAAGAGGAAGTTAACCCCGGCGACATAGTCGCGCGAAAGACGGTTAGCTTCATCCTGCTTTGTTTGTTGCGCACTTCTGCGACCCATATACCACCCATAGGCAGCGGCTACAGGTAAAAGCAGAAACAACAACTCCAACATAAATAATTATTCCTTCACAACCGACGAGTCGGCAGTTACCGCAACGTCGGTCGCAGGCGCAAGCTGGTTTTCCAGGCGTTTAATTTTACGTTCGGCCCGGGCAAGAGACACCCGAACCTTCAGCCAGAAGAGGCCGCAAATTAACCAACCAATCGCAAAACCTGCAGCAAACAATACAGCAAGCAGCGTGGAGATACGATACTCACCCTGAGCTAGCAGGTAATTAAACGTAACCTGTTGATCGTTTTGCGCACCCAATGTCACCGAAATAACAAAAATCGCCAACACCAGTAAGAAAATGAGTAAATATTTCACATTACTTCCCGTTATGTGGTTTGAGCGAATAAATCGTGTACAACTTACCGCATTAAGCCCTTTAAATTACCATTTTCACGACGAGTGCGAAACGGAAAAGCGCCTTACGCTGTATGATTTGAGGGCAAAATTTGAAAAATCAATCACGGTCTGCGTTATTGCTCACGCTGCGCTATTTCCTTTGTCTCCTGGGCGGGCGGTGTTAGAGGTCCACATACTCGCTGTGCAAGCCATGTTGCCAGCGTAATCAGCAACCACGAAATCAGCGTCGCAACAACCAAATCGCGCGGCCAGTGCATGCCCAGAAGCAAACGACTCCCCATTACGCCGGTCGCCCAGACCAGTAGGAACACAATCGTCAGCGTGCGTCTGCGTGGCCATAACAACCCGACACCCAGTAACGCCCAACTGGCAGCAAACAGGGTATGCCCGGAAGGGAAAGCAAAACCGGTCTCTTTTTGCCAGTGCTTACGTAAAAAAGGTGGAATATCCTGCTGCCCGGACAACTGCTCTTTTACTAAGTGCCCGCGATCTTTACGTTTTAAAGTGTAGAACTCATCTACCGGAACATGGTGCGTTTTTTCCAGCCACAGAACAAATGGCCGGGGCTCCTGCACCCTCTCTTTAACCCAGGATTTCACACCCTGGCCAATTAAGATAGCCGCCGCCAGGATCGCAAATAGCATAACCGCAGCTTTCAGACGAAATCGCAGGCACCACAAAAACCACGTACAGAGAACAACATGGGTGATAATCCCCCAGGGTTGCGTCACCGTTTCAGTTACCCAGTATAAGGATTTTAACCACCAGACCTTCTGCCCAGGCTGCCAGCTCCAGCCAGATATCCATACGGAAACCGGCATAATCAGTAACAGTGCTGCGCCTACAGTGGTTCGCTTGGCAATAGACAGCATTGCGTCTCCTTTCGTCGATAAGTCCCACAATCATAACTGAAAAATCCGCACACCGGGAAAATTGACAATTTTGTGCCATTCGGAAATGAATGCGTTGCTGCAATTAGGTGAACACCCTTGCCTTATGGCAAAATAGTGCAATACAGAAGCCAACAGGCGACGGCACGCACAGTGCCAGCATAATCTGGAGAATTACATGCAGCTTAAACGTGTGGCAGAAGCCAAACTGCCAACCCCCTGGGGTGATTTCCTGATGGTGGGATTTGAAGAACTGGCAACCGGACACGATCATGTCGCACTGGTTTTTGGCGACATTTCAGGCCAGACGCCTGTCCTGGCACGTGTTCACTCCGAATGTCTGACCGGCGATGCGCTGTTCAGTCTGCGTTGTGATTGTGGCTTTCAGCTGGAAGCGGCGCTTACGCATATCGCTGAAGAAGGACGCGGTATTCTGCTCTACCATCGTCAGGAAGGACGTAACATCGGCCTGTTGAATAAGATCCGCGCCTATGCGTTGCAGGATCAGGGCTATGACACCGTCGAAGCCAACCATCAGTTAGGCTTTGCGGCGGACGAGCGTGACTTCACCTTGTGTGCGGATATGTTCAAATTATTGGGCGTGGATGAAGTCCGTCTGCTGACCAATAACCCGAAGAAAGTGGAAATTCTGACAGAAGCTGGGATCAATATTGTGGAGCGTGTGCCGCTAATTGTTGGCCGTAACCCGAAGAATGAACACTATCTGGATACCAAAGCCGCCAAAATGGGACATCTGTTAAGTGAGTGACATTCTCTCTTGCGGACGATACAAAAAGCCTGCTTCCGCAGGCCTTTTTATAATTTAATTCAACATGTTACGAATAACATAGTGCAAAATACCATCGTTTTGGTAATAGGTCAGCTCTGTCGCGGTATCAATACGACAGCGACACGAAATCACCTCTTTTCGCCCATCCGCGCGGACCATATTCACCGGGATAGTCGCTCCCGGTTTAATGTTTTGTAAGTCCGTAATATCAATGACCTCCTCCCCGGTTAACCCCAGGGTTTTACGTGTAACCCCCTGCGGAAATTCCAGAGGCAGGATCCCCATGCCAATCAGGTTAGAACGGTGGATTCGCTCAAAGGACTCGGCGATTACTACGCGAATACCCAACAAACGCGGGCCTTTCGCAGCCCAGTCCCGACTGGAACCCGACCCATACTCCTTACCGGCAACAATCGCCAGCGGGGTCTTCTCTTGCTGGTATTGCATGGCGGCGTCATAGATAGCCATCACTTCTGTACCCGGCAAATGACGCGTCATCCCCCCTTCCACACCCGGTACCATTTCGTTACGGATACGGATATTGGCAAACGTACCACGCATCATTACTTCGTGGTTTCCGCGACGAGAACCGTAGGAGTTAAAATCTTTACGCTCAACACCGTGGTTTTGCAAATAACGCCCGGCTGGGCTATCTGGCTTGATGCTCCCCGCAGGAGAAATATGATCGGTGGTGACGGAATCCCCCAGCATCGCCAGGATACGTGCACCATGGATATCCTGTACCGGGTCCGGCTTCGCCTGCATACCATCAAAGAACGGTGATAAACGGATGTAGGTTGAGTCCGACTGCCAGCCATAGGTATCTGCGCGATCAACATGAATCGACTTCCATTCCGGCGTGCCTTCGAACACTTCGGCATACTCTTTATGAAACATCTCGGTAGAGACCTGCTCCACGGCACGGGCAATTTCCTGCGCACTCGGCCAGATATCTTTCAGATAGATAGGATCGCCGTTTCTGTCATGACCCAGCGGATCTTTCGTCAGGTCAATATTCATATTCCCGGCCAGCGCATAAGCCACCACCAGCGGCGGAGAGGCCAGCCAGTTTGTCTTCACCAGCGGGTGGATACGCCCTTCAAAGTTACGGTTACCGGAAAGCACCGCCCCTACCGTCAGATCACCTTTTTTAATCGCCGTTTCTATAGGGTCGGGTAACGGGCCAGAGTTGCCGATACAGGTAGTACAGCCATAACCAACAAGGTTAAAACCCAACTCATCAAGGTACGGCGTCAGTTTTGCCTGCGCCAGGTAATCAGAAACAACTTTTGACCCAGGCGCCAGCGACGCTTTCACCCACGGCTGGCGCTTCAGACCAAGCGTGACCGCTTTTTTCGCCAGCAATCCAGCCGCCATCAGGACGCTGGGGTTGGAGGTGTTGGTACATGACGTAATCGCTGCAATCACCACAGCACCATCCGGTAGCTGATATTGATGACCGCTCATGACATAGTCGACCGGCTGACGATCTTTTTGCGAGCTATTCACTTCAAGTTCATTACTCGCGGCGAATGCTTTCGGCACATCACCCAATGCGACACGATCTTGCGGACGCTTTGGCCCAGCCAGGCTGGCTTCCACAGTGTCCATGTCCAACTCCAGTGAACGGGTAAACACAGGCTCATCACCTGGGTTACGCCACATCCCCTGTGCTTTAGCATAAGCACCGACTAATTCAACCTGCTCTTCACTACGCCCACTCAGACGCATGTACTCAAGAGTTACCCCGTCAATCGGGAAAAAACCGCAGGTTGCGCCATATTCCGGCGACATGTTAGCAATGGTCGCCCGGTCAGCGAGCGGCAGGCTGTCCAACCCATCACCATAGAACTCAACAAATTTACCGACCACGCCGTGCTTACGCAGCATCTGGGTAACAGTCAGAACCAGATCGGTCGCGGTGATACCTTCCCGTAGTTTACCAACCAGTTTGAAGCCCACGACATCCGGAATCAGCATTGAAACCGGTTGCCCCAGCATGGCGGCCTCTGCTTCAATCCCTCCGACACCCCAGCCCAGCACACCGAGACCATTAATCATTGTCGTATGGGAATCGGTGCCAACCAGCGTATCGGGGTAAGCCACCCACTCACCGTCCTGTAATTCGCTCCAGACGGCTTTACCGAGGTATTCAAGGTTAACCTGGTGGCAAATCCCCGTCCCCGGCGGCACGACACTGAATCGGCTAAACGCCTGCTGCCCCCATTTAAGGAACACATAGCGCTCATGGTTGCGCTCCATTTCCAGTCGCACGTTCTCTTCAAAAGCATCATCGTCACCAAAACGATCGACCGTAACGGAGTGATCAATAACCAGATCAACAGGTGAAAGCGGGTTCACTTTTGCTGTATCCCCGCCAAGGCGTTTAACCGCTTCGCGCATGGCAGCCAGATCGACCACTGCCGGCACGCCGGTAAAGTCCTGCATGAGAACGCGAGCGGGTCGGTAGGCAATTTCGCGATCGGCATGCGCCGTTTTCAGCCATTGCGCCAGAGCATGAATATCTTCTTCGGTAACAGAATCACCGTCCTGCCAGCGAAGCAGATTTTCCAGCAATACTTTTAGTGATTTAGGTAAACGGGTGATATCACCCAGTGATTTCGCGGCCAGCGGCAGACTGTAGTAGCGGTAGGTTTTATCTTTAACCTGCAATGTGTCCTTACTGGCTTCTCGTAGGGTAGACGACATAGCTCCTCCTTAAATGACAGGGTTGGATCCCCTGATTTTCCTCAGGGTTAGTATTAAAGATAACACAAACAAAATGTAACGCTTTGATAACAACTCAAATTGATAAACGAGGAGAACGACAAAAAGGTAACGAACTATGCAAGTGGCGGGGAATAAGATTAAAGTGCGGTAAATGAACGGACCCGATACATCGATGCAACCGACAATACGCTGTTTAGCTGGCGTACTACGATTGCGCTGTGATTATTCATACTGAATTCAATCAGCATGTTAATACTTATTATAAAACACGTATTGCTTATTGTTCTTGCTTATCATCTTCAATAAACAGATCAATAAATGCCCGTTGCTCGGGTGAAAGATCCCACGAAGCGGGAATATCCTGCTTTTTGTCTACAACGGTTTCATTCTCTTGCTCATTATTATGATGAGCAGGTGTAACAGTAGACTGCTGTTCCTGTGTGGACATCAATTACCCCCACACTTTCCAGACCAACAGAGCAACCACGATCCAGAACACGGCGGAGCCCAGAAACACGATGAACCATGCTGTACGTTTCATCGCGGGATCTCTGCGCGCAGGCTGGTTTCCAGAAGGCATTGCTAACCTCATACTATCGAAATCACTTATCATTTAGGCACCAAACAATCGGTACAATTAATCATCAGATAAGAGGAATCCTAATAAAAACGTCCTGAAAAAGCCAGATAATTTTCGAACCCAGCTTTATAAATAACTTAATTGTTTGATCGGTTATAAATATTTGAAAGGGATTTTGGCAGGGTTACTCATTTGAAACTACTTTGGAGAATATTTTCCATAAATAACTTAGGGATAATAGACAAATAAAAAATCATGAATACATTCAACCGCCCCGCTGGTATGGCTGGAGACCCAGGATACCAACGAGGCAACTTCCGTTATTATTTCTCTGGCAATTTAATATCTTTGAACATAGCTTCAATGTCATCGTTGGAACGCAACGCCACCGCTGTATCCACCACATCGCGTGTCAGATGCGGTGCGAAACGCTGAATAAAATCATACATGTAGCTGCGTAAAAACGTGCTGCGACGAAAACCAATTTTAGTGGTACTGTGACTGAAAATATCATGAGCATCAACACGCACCAGATCCGGATCAGAGATAGGATCTACCGCCATGCTGGCAATCACGCCCACGCCCAGCCCCAGTCGGACATAGGTTTTTATCACATCAGCATCGGTTGCGGTAAAAACAATACGCGGCTCAAGACCCGCGCGATTAAACGCGGTATCCAGTTCTGAGCGCCCCGTAAAACCAAAGGTGTAAGTCACCAACGGATATTGCGCCAGCTCTTCAATGGATACGGAGGCTTTGCCTGCCAACGGATGGTCTGGCGTAACAACAATCGAACGGTTCCAGTGATAGCATGGCAGCATCACCAGATCATCGTACAAATGCAGTGCTTCCGTCGCGATGGCAAAATCAGCATTCCCCTTCGAAACAGCCTCGGCAATTTGCGTCGGCGATCCCTGATGCATATGCAACGAAACGCGAGGATAACGCTCAATAAAACCTTTAATCACGTTGGGCAGCGCGTAACGCGCCTGGGTGTGCGTGGTAGCGATATACAACGAGCCTTTGTCGGGCCAGGTATGTTCACCAGCAACCGATTTAATGGCATCCACTTTAGACAAGACTTCGCGGGCAATACGAATAACTTCCTGCCCTGCCGGAGTCACCTGCGTCAGGTGCTTACCGCTACGGGCAAAAATCTGGATGCCAAGCTCATCTTCCAGCATACGAACTTGCTTACTGATCCCTGGCTGGGAGGTATAGAGTCCTTCGGCCGTTGAGGAGACATTAAGGTTGTGGTTTACCACCTCAACGATATAGCGAAGCTGCTGTAATTTCATGTTAAGCCATCCAGAATTGTGCCATCAGAACATCGTTTAAAAGCAGACTCACACGCGCTGCTAATACGATTTAATAATAAAAAGCCTGTCAACTATAACCACTATATCATTTATATGTTCACTGTATAGGGATGACAAAAAATAATACGCCAGAAACAAAAAGGGCCGCTTACGCGGCCCTTTGAGGAGAAATACAGCCAGAATGCTGTTATTTCTTCCCTTCCACCCATTTACCGTCAACGAAGAACGCGGACCAGCCGGTCGCCTTACCGTCTTTCTCAGCGGCAACGTACTGCTGCTTGGTTTTACGGCTGAAGCGAACCATGGACTTGTTGCCGTCCGGATCTGTTTGCGGAGCATCTGCCAGATAGCGCAGTTTTTCCGGTAGACGATCGCGGAAACGGTACAATTCTTCCACCAGCGGCGCACGGGTCTCACGTGATTTCGGGAACGTATTTGCCGCGAGGAAGATACCTGCAGCACCATCACGTAACACGAAATACGCGTCAGATTTCTCACACGGAAGTTCCGGCAACGGAACCGGATCTTCTTTCGGCGGAGCGACTTCACCGTTACGCAGGATCTTACGGGTATTTTTGCACTCGTCGTTGGTACACGCCATGTACTTGCCAAAACGCCCCATTTTCAGGTGCATTTCAGAGCCACATTTCTCGCACTCAACGATAGGACCGTCATAACCCTTGATGCGGAACTCGCCCTCTTCAATCTCATAGCCATCGCAGGTCGGGTTATTACCACATACATGCAGCTTGCGCTTAGGATCGATAAGGTAGCTGTCCATCGCCGTGCCGCATTTCTGGCAGCGACGTTTGGCGCGCAGAGCGTTGGTTTCCGCATCGTCGCCTTCCAGCACGTTCAGCACTTCGTTTTCCGGCACCAGATTAATGGTGGTTTTGCAACGCTCTTTCGGGGAAAGCGCGTAACCGGAACACCCAAGGAATACACCGGTGCTGGCGGTACGGATACCCATCTTGCGTCCGCATGTCGGACAATCAATGCTGGTCAGTACCATTTGGTTCGGACGCATGCCGCCTTCTTCAGGATCTTTCTCGGCTTTATCCAGTTGCTGAGTAAAATCGCTGAAGAAGTTGTCGAGCACACCTTTCCACTCGGCTTCGTGATTCGCGACCTGGTCGAGGCTGTCTTCCATCTGCGCGGTAAAATCGTAGTTCATCAGTTCGCGGAAGTTTTCTTCCAGACGATCGGTGACGATTTCACCCATTTTTTCTGCGTAGAAACGACGGTTCTCCACGCGCACATAACCGCGATCCTGAATCGTAGAAATGATCGACGCATAGGTAGATGGGCGACCAATGCCACGCTTTTCAAGCTCTTTAACCAGCGACGCTTCACTGAAGCGCGCAGGCGGTTTAGTAAAGTGCTGTGCTGGCGTCAGTTCAATAAGCGTCAGCGTATCGCCTTTTTCTACCGCCGGTAAAATGCGATCTTCATCGCCCTTACGCAGCGCTGGCATTACTTTCGTCCAGCCATCGAAGCGCAGAATACGACCGCGCGCCTTCAGACGGAAATCACCCGCGCCCACGGTCAGCGTGGTGGAGTCGTATTTGGCTGGCGTCATCTGACAGGCAACAAACTGGCGCCAGATCAGTTGATACAGTTTTTGCGCATCGGCTTCCATATCTTTCAGCGATTCCGCCTGTACGGCGACATCGGAAGGACGGATAGCTTCGTGCGCTTCCTGCGAGTTCTCTTTGCTGGCGTACTGGTTCGCGCTCTCCGGCAAATATTTTTTGCCAAAATTATCGCTGATGTAATCGCGAACCATCGTCACCGCATCCTGGCTCAGGTTGGTTGAGTCAGTACGCATATAAGTGATGTAACCCGCTTCATACAAGCGCTGCGCCATCATCATGGTTTTCTTCACACCGAAGCCCAGACGCGTGCTGGCGGCCTGCTGTAGCGTGGAGGTGATGAACGGCGCGCCCGGCTTGCTGCTGGTCGGCTTATCTTCTCGTTCCAGAACGCTGTAGCGCGCTTTTTCCAACAGGCTAACGGCAGCAAGCGTTTGTTCCCGGTTGACCGGGCGGAACGGTTTATCATTCTGATGCGTCACCTCAAGCGGTAACGCGTCGCCGCCTGGCGTGGTCGTGTTGGCATCAATCTCCCAGAACTCTTCTGGAACAAATGCTTTGATTTCGCGTTCACGCTCAACCACCAGACGCACAGCAACCGACTGTACGCGGCCAGCTGACAGACCGCGCGCAATTTTTTTCCACAGCAGCGGCGACACCATATAGCCCACAACACGGTCCATAAAGCGGCGCGCCTGTTGCGCATTGACACGGTCGATGTTCAGTTCGCCAGGTTTCTCAAACGCCTGACGAATAGCATTTTTGGTAATTTCGTTAAACACCACACGGCTATAGCGAGTGTCATCGCCACCGATCACTTCCCGCAGGTGCCACGCAATGGCTTCCCCTTCGCGGTCAAGGTCGGTTGCGAGATAGATGTGGTCGGCTTTTTCAGCCAGTTGCTTCAGTTCAGAAACCACTTTCTCTTTACCGGGCAGCACTTCATAGCGCGCATCCCAGTTGTGCCACGGGTCAACACCCATACGATTGACGAGAGCGCCACGTTCATCCTTTTTGGGCTTTTTAGCCGTTTTGGTGGAGGTTGAGTCGGCGCTCTTTTTAGTTGCTGAGCCACTGGTCGGCAAATCACGGATATGACCGACGCTGGATTTCACCACGTAGTCATTACCCAGATACTTGTTGATCGTTTTGGCTTTTGCCGGGGACTCAACGATGACAAGAGCTTTACCCATATTCACCTTTACCTAATTTGATTCTTCCAGAATGCGTCGCACGTTGATTCACCTTCCACTGGCGACGAGACATCGATATGGTCTCTACGTCTGCGGATATCAACCCCTTAAACTGATTCGCGCTTGCAATGTAACTCTCATATAACTGAGTTAACAGGCTTTTTTGCTCACAAACGCTATAGCACGACGAAGTATTGGTCGAATGTCAAGCAAATCTGTTGCCAGATTGACGAAAGCGTCACACTGTACCTGATAAAATGCGTTACGCAACTTTATTAGCATGCAAAAACAAATCTCGCCAGTTGTAACACCGTCGTAAAACCTTCATTTATGTCAGGGAATATTTGCCCATAAGCGGGGCTCAGCGTAGACTAATGTCCTTGTTTAAGGAGTAAATCATGCATAAAGACACTCAACCCATCGATCGCGAAACACTGCTGATTGAAGCCAACAAAATCATTCGTGAGCATGAGGACACGCTGGCGGGGATTGTCGCCACCGGTGTTACGCAGCGAAATGGCGTACTGGTTTTCAGCGGAGATTACTTTTTAGACGAGCAAGGGCTACCGACGCCTAAAAGTACGGCTGTGTTTAATATGTTTAAACACCTGGCACACGTACTTTCTGAAAAGTATCACCTGATCGATTAACGCAAGAAATCATTTGCCGGATGGCGGCGCTGCCTTCTCCGGCCTACGTTAGTGCATATTTGTAGGCCGGGTAAGATGCGTTTGCATCGTCACCCGGCAATGAAGATTTACATCAGAGGTTTCTGTCCCCGCTGCCACCAGCGCATCAGCAAACGGTCAGCGCTCTCCGCCGCACTACCGGTAAAACGGTCCATCAGTTTTTTACGCTGCAGGTAACGTACGTTCAATACCTCGCGGCCCTCCATCAACCCGAGGATCACCTCATCGCTGGTATTGACCTCATCCACCAACCCGTTTGCCAGCGCCTGTTGACCAAACCAGTGTTCACCCGTGGCAACCTGCTCAATGTCCAGAGTCGGACGCATGCGCTGCACAAAATCTTTAAACAGATGATGCGTTTCGTTCAGATCTTCACGGAATTTCTGCCGCCCTTCTTCCGTGTTTTCACCGAGTAAGGTCAACGTACGTTTATACTGTCCGGCGGTGTGCAGTTCGATATCAATATCTTTCCCTTTCAGGAAACGGTTAAAGTTCGGGATCTGCGCTACGACGCCAATAGAGCCGACGATAGCAAACGGCGCCGAGACAATTTTATCCGCCACGCAGGCCATCATATATCCGCCGCTGGCAGCGACTTTATCTACCGTGACGGTTAGCGGGATCTGCTTATCACGCAGGCGTTGTAACTGGGACGCAGCCAGGCCATAACCATGTACCACACCACCCGGACTTTCCAGACGCACCACCACTTGATCCTGAGGTTTAACAACCGCCAGCACAGCCGTCACCTCTTCGCGTAATGCGCTGACCTCATGGGCATCCATACTGCCTTTAAAATCAAGCACCCATACACGCGGTTTATCAGATGACGTGCTGTCACCCAGTTTCGCTTTTGCCTTAGCCGCTTTCGCCTCCAGCTTTTGTTTCTTTTTCTGCGCCTTATGCCAGAATTTTTGCTGATGCCCATCCAATAAGGCTAGCGACAGGTCTTCCTTCATCTCTTTATATTGATCGCTGAGGTTAATAACCCGCAATTCCCCACGCTGACGTTTGCGTTGTGTCGCGTTTACGATCAGCATCACCACCACTGCAATAGCCACCACGACAGTGACAATTTTTGCCAAAAACAACCCATATTCAGACAACAATTCCACAAGACCCACCTTGGTTAAACAACGCGACTTCCGCTCAGTGTACAACAGGCGTGTCACCTCGTCTTGCTTCATACATCCAGTGCTGTATCAGTAAAAAGCATGACAAAGCGTTCATTTTGCGGTGTTATTGCCTTTGGCTGATTGAAAAAGTACAGGGTTTAAGGCATAAAGCCCAAAAGTTATCGCGAACGAGATATCCAGGACGTCGCCGAGGAGTAGCCGTGCATTACCAACCTAAACAAGACCTTCTACAGGGCCGCATTATTCTTATCACCGGTGCAAGCGATGGTATCGGACGCGAAGCCGCGCAGACCTATGCGCGCTATGGCGCGACGGTTATCCTGCTTGGGCGTAACGAAGAAAAACTGCGTCAGGTTGCCCGCACTATCGCCGATGAAAACGGAACACAACCACAGTGGTTTACACTGGATCTACTGACCTGTACCTCTGAAGAATGTCACCAGCTTGCGCAGCGCATTGCTGCACATTTCCCGCGTCTGGATGGCGTACTGCATAACGCCGGATTACTCGGCGATATTTGTCCAATGAGTGAACAAAACCCGCAGGTCTGGCAGGATGTGATGCAGGTAAATGTAAATGCCACTTTTATGCTGACTCAGGCATTGCTGCCGTTGTTACTCAAATCCGATGCCGGATCGCTGGTCTTTACCTCTTCCAGTGTCGGTCGCCAGGGACGCGCCAATTGGGGAGCATATGCCACCTCAAAATTTGCGACCGAAGGGATGATGCAGGTTCTGGCTGATGAGTATCAAAACCGTCATCTGCGCGTAAACTGTATCAATCCTGGTGGGACGCGAACTGGCATGCGAGCCAGCGCATTCCCAACGGAAGATCCGCAAAAATTGAAAACTCCCGCCGATATTATGCCGCTCTACCTGTGGCTGATGGGCGATGACAGCCGCCGTAAAACCGGTATGACTTTCGATGCCCAGCCGGGCCGTAAACCAGGAATTGCCCAATGAGTGAAGAACGCTATCAACAGCGCCAGCAGCGCGTAAAAGACCGGGTTGACGCCCGTGTTGCCGCAGCGAAAGATGAGCGAGGAATTATCATCGTGTTCACTGGTAATGGTAAGGGAAAAACCACCGCCGCGTTCGGTACCGCCACGCGCGCGGTGGGTCACGGGAAAAAAGTCGGCGTGGTGCAATTTATTAAGGGCACATGGCCAAACGGCGAAAGAAACCTGCTCGAACCTCATGGTGTAGAATTTCAGGTGATGGCGACCGGGTTTACCTGGGAAACACAGAATCGTGAAGCTGACACCGCTGCCTGTCTGGCCGTGTGGGAACACGGTAAGCGGATGCTGGCCGATCCTGAGCTGGATATGGTTGTGCTGGATGAACTGACGTATATGGTGGCCTACGACTACCTACCGCTTGAAGAGGTGATCAACGCCTTAAATGCGCGCCCAGCCCAGCAAACGGTCATTATTACTGGTCGAGGATGCCATCGCGATATTCTGGAGTTAGCCGACACGGTCAGCGAGTTGCGTCCGGTCAAGCATGCTTTTGAAGCGGGCATTAAAGCCCAAATGGGGATTGATTACTAACAGCAGGCCGGATAAAGCGCTTGCGCCGCATCCGGCTCCACGCTAACGCCTGATGGCGCTTCGCTTATCAGGCCTGCTCATGATTAACCGTTGTTGCTGCGCCCACCCGGACGACGGCTGCTGCCGACCTGAGAGTGACGTTTCACCGCACGGCGGATCTGATTCGCTTTCATGCGACGACGGTCTTTCTCAACAGCGACTTTAGACGTGGTTTCCGGTTTCAACTCCACCAGTTCACGCAGATAGTTGGTCTGCGCAAGATCAAGCTCTGTCCAGCCACCACGCGGCAGGCCTTTCGGCAGTGGGATATCACCGTAACGGACACGGATAAGACGACTAACCTGCACGCCTACCGCTTCCCACAGGCGACGAACCTCGCGGTTGCGGCCTTCAGTCAGCGTGACGTTATACCACTGGTTGATCCCTTCACCACCGCTAAACTTGATGGTTTTAAACGCCGCCGGACCATCTTCCAGCTGTACGCCACGGCTCAGATCGCGCAGTTTAGCATCGTCAACCTGACCGAACACACGCACCGCGTACTCGCGTTCAACTTCACGGCTCGGGTGCATCAAACGGTTCGCCAGTTCACCATCAGTAGTAAACAGCAGCAGACCACAGGTATTGACGTCCAGACGACCAACGGCAATCCAGCGCGCGTCGCGCAGTTTTGGCAGGCGATCAAATACGGTCGGACGACCTTCCGGGTCGTTACGGGTACACAGTTCACCTTCTGGCTTGTAGTAGGCCAGAACGCGGCAGATTTGTTCTGCAGATTCTTTCACCGAAATAAGATGACCGTCGATACGGATTTTCAGACCCGGTGTCACTTCAACGCGATCGCCGAGCGTGGCAATTTTGCCATCAACGCTCACGCGACCCGCGGCAATTATGGATTCAATTTCACGGCGAGAACCGTGGCCAGCGCGCGCCAGCACTTTTTGTAACTTTTCGCTCATAGAGCTTCCTTTAGATGTCGCCTTCACAGGCGTCGAACAGGAGAATCAACGGCGCCAGTCAGCGCCATTTTAAGGCCGCGTAGTATAGCGGTTCGCGCCTTTATAAGAAAGGTTTAACGTCACCAACACCTTCGCGCAATACCACCGGGGAATCGTCGGTTAAATCGATGACCGTGGTCGGCTGTTGGCCAAGATATCCACCATGGATAATCAAATCCACCTGTTTCTCCAGACGGTCTTTAATTTCTTCCGGATCTGACTCAGTAAATTCACTGCCCGGCAACATCAGTGATGTGGAGAGCATCGGCTCGCCCAGCGCTTCAAGCAGCGCCAGTGCAATCGGGTTCGAGGGTACACGCAGGCCGATGGTCTTACGTTTTTCCTGCAACAAGCGGCGCGGAACCTCTTTTGTCCCCTTCAGGATGAAGGTGTAGTTGCCCGGCGTGTTGTTTTTGATCAAACGGAAGGCCACGTTGTCGACAAACGAATAGGTCGACAATTCGGACAGGTCACGGCACATCAGCGTAAAGTTGTGCCCGTCCGGCAGGTGACGGATGCGGCAGATGCGCTCCATTGCACCTTTATCTTCAATTTTACAACCCAACGCATAGCCGGAATCGGTTGGATAGACGATCACCCCACCTTTCCGCACGATATCAACGGCCTGGTTGATCAGTCGCTGCTGCGGGTTTTCGGGATGAATATAAAAAAACTGGCTCATACTTTCCTCTCTGTGGTCTCGGGCTGTTCCCAAAGCTGCCAGACGCCTTCTACGCCTGCGGGCAGCCATAGTTTACGACCCAGTTCAATCCACGGGCAGGGTAGATGAAAATCCGACCCTTGCGATGCCCACAGTTGATGCTGACGCGCAAGCGTCGCCAGATGGGTTCGTTCATTGGGAGACTGCTGGCACTGTGCCACCTCCATCGCGTCACCGCGATGTTCAGCAAAATGCGCAACCAGTCTTTTCAGCCACTTAGCGCTAAGATCGTACCGCCCTGGATGAGCCAGAACTGCCTTACCGCCAGAATGATGAATGACATCAATAGCTTGTTCTATTGTACACCACTGTGGCGGAACGTAACCGGTTTTCCCACGGGCAAGATATTTTTTAAAGACATCCGCCATGGTTGTGGCTTTGCCACATTCCACCAGGAAACGCGCAAAATGCCCACGTGTAACCGCCCCGCCATCGGCCAGTCGCAGCGCCCCTTCCCATGCGCCGGGAATGTGCGCTTTGTCGAGCCGTTCAGCAATCAGGCGCGCGCGCTGCTGGCGACGTTCCGTCTGTTGCGCCAGAAAGTCGCGCATCACTGGATGCGCGATATCAATGTTCAGACCCACTATATGGATCTCATGATTTTCCCAGACCGTTGATATCTCAACGCCAGAGATCAAATTTAACGCTAAACCTGAACGTGAAATTTCTTCTCTTGCCGCCGCAATACCTGCCGTGGTGTCATGATCGGTGATCGCCAGTGTACCGACTCGCATCTCTACCGCACGGTGTACTAAGGCTTCTGGCGTTAATCGCCCATCAGAAGCTGTCGTATGGCTGTGCAGGTCATAAATCACTGCGTAATTCGTGTCGCTCAAGGCGTCTCCCGTTTCAATAAATGTCGTAACACGCCCATCATAGCGGTTTCGACAAATATACTGAAATCAGGTGTTGACTTTACTCCATCGAACTAGTTAACTAGTACGCAAGTTCACATGAAGAAGGTATCTGAGATGAAAACAACATTTTTCCTGCACGGTTGGTGGCGCACTTCCTGATTTCGGGCAGTGTCTTACGTCTGCAATATGCAACCAGATACCCGGCCCGCCACATGAGCGGGCTTTTTTTTGAACAAAACTAATGAGAATAACGATGCAAACTCAAAAACCGACACTCGAACTGCTTGCCTGCGATGCCGCCTACCGTGAGAACCCGACGGCGTTGTTTCATCAGGTGTGTGGCGCACGTCCGGCAACGCTGCTGTTGGAATCTGCAGATATCGACAGCAAAGACGATCTGAAGAGCCTGCTGCTGGTCGACAGCGCGTTGCGCATTACCGCCATCAGTGACACTGTCACCATCCAGGCATTATCCGCAAACGGCGCATCGCTGCTGCCCCTGCTGGATGCGGCCCTGCCAGCTGGCGTTGAGAACGAACAACAGCCCAATGGCCGTCATCTGCGGTTCCCTGCCGTCAGCCCGCTGCTGGATGAAGACGCCCGTTTATGTTCCCTTTCCGTATTTGATGCGTTCCGTTTATTGCAGGAACTGGTTAATGTTCCGGCGCACGAACGTGAAGCAATGTTCTTCGGCGGTCTGTTTTCCTACGACCTGGTGGCCGGATTTGAAGATTTACCCCAGCTTGAGGCGGGTAACCGTTGCCCGGACTACTGCTTCTATCTGGCAGAAACGCTGATGGTTATCGACCACCAGAAAAAAAGCACCCGCATTCAGGCCAGCGTTTTTACCCCAAGCGTTGCAGAAAAACAGCGACTAAACGCCCGTCTGGCGCAACTGAGCCAACAGCTTACCGAACCTGCACCGCCGCTGCCCGTTACTGAAGTCCCGCAGATGCGCTGCGAATGCAATCAGAGCGATGAAGAGTTCGGTGCCGTGGTGCGCGGCCTGCAAAAAGCGATTCGCGCAGGTGAAATTTTCCAGGTGGTTCCATCTCGTCGTTTCTCGCTGCCCTGCCCGTCGCCGCTGGCTGCCTACTATGTACTGAAGAAAAGTAACCCCAGCCCGTACATGTTTTTCATGCAGGACAACGCGTTCACGCTGTTTGGCGCTTCACCGGAAAGCTCGTTGAAATACGATGCCACCAGCCGCCAGATTGAAATCTATCCCATTGCCGGGACTCGCCCACGCGGTCGTCGGGCGGATGGTTCGCTTGACCGCGATCTCGACAGTCGTATTGAGCTGGAGATGCGTACCGATCATAAAGAGCTTTCCGAACACTTGATGCTGGTTGACCTGGCGCGTAACGATCTGGCACGCATCTGTACGCCGGGCAGCCGCTACGTTGCTGATCTCACCAAAGTGGATCGCTATTCCTTCGTGATGCACCTGGTTTCCCGCGTCGTCGGCGAGCTACGTAGCGATTTGGATGTACTGCATGCTTACCGCGCCTGTATGAACATGGGCACGCTGAGCGGCGCGCCGAAAGTTCGCGCTATGCAGCTTATCGCCGAGGCCGAAGGTCGCCGTCGTGGCAGCTATGGCGGCGCCGTAGGTTACTTCACCGCCCATGGCGACCTTGATACCTGCATTGTGATCCGTTCCGCCCTGGTAGAAGACGGTATCGCCACCGTGCAGGCCGGTGCCGGGATTGTTCTGGATTCTGTTCCGCAGTCTGAAGCCGATGAAACCCGTAATAAAGCGCGTGCCGTTTTGCGTGCGATCGCCACCGCGCACCATGCACAGGAGACTTTCTAATGGCTGACATTCTGCTGCTCGATAACATCGACTCATTTACCTACAACCTGGCAGATCAGCTGCGCACTAACGGTCACAACGTGGTGATTTACCGCAACCATATTCCGGCCCAGACGTTGATTGACCGTTTAGCGACGATGAAAAATCCGGTGCTGATGCTTTCTCCTGGTCCTGGCGCACCAAGTGAAGCAGGCTGCATGCCAGAGCTGTTAACCCGCCTGCGCGGCAAACTGCCCATTATCGGTATTTGTCTGGGGCATCAGGCGATTGTTGAGGCCTATGGTGGATATGTGGGTCAGGCAGGGGAAATCCTGCACGGCAAAGCCTCCAGCATTGAACACGATGGCCAGGCGATGTTCGCCGGTCTGGCAAATCCGCTGCCGGTAGCGCGCTATCACTCGCTGGTCGGCAGCAACGTACCGGCCGGACTGACCATTAACGCGCATTTTAACGGTATGGTCATGGCCGTTCGTCACGATACCGATCGCGTATGCGGCTTCCAGTTCCATCCGGAATCCATTCTGACCACTCAGGGCGCGCGTCTGCTGGAGCAAACGCTGGCCTGGGCGCAACAGAAGCTTGAACAGACCAATACGCTGCAACCTATTCTGGAGAAACTGTATCAGGCGCAGACGCTGTCTCAGCAGGAAAGCCACCAGTTGTTCTCTGCCGTGGTCCGCGGTGAACTGAAGCCGGAACAGCTGGCAGCAGCGCTGGTGAGCATGAAAATTCGTGGCGAGCATCCGAATGAAATTGCCGGTGCGGCAACCGCGCTGCTGGAAAATGCAGCCCCATTCCCGCGCCCGGATTATCTGTTTGCCGACATTGTCGGAACCGGCGGTGACGGCAGTAACAGTATCAATATTTCCACCGCCAGTGCGTTTGTCGCGGCGGCTTGCGGACTGAAAGTCGCCAAACATGGTAACCGCAGCGTTTCCAGCAAATCGGGATCTTCGGATCTGCTGGCAGCATTTGGTATCAATCTGGATATGAACGCCGATAAATCCCGCCAGGCGCTTGACGATCTCGGCGTGTGCTTCCTGTTTGCGCCGAAATACCACACCGGTTTTCGCCATGCCATGCCGGTACGCCAACAGTTAAAAACCCGCACGCTGTTTAACGTGCTCGGCCCGTTGATTAACCCGGCACATCCGCCGCTGGCGCTGATCGGCGTTTACAGCCCGGAACTGGTGCTGCCAATTGCCGAAACGCTGCGCGTGCTCGGATATCAGCGAGCAGCCGTGGTGCACAGCGGCGGAATGGATGAAGTTTCACTGCATGCGCCAACCATAGTGGCAGAACTGCATGATGGCGAAATCAAGAGCTATCAACTGACGGCAGAAGACTTTGGCCTGACGCCATATCATCAGGAACAGTTGGCTGGCGGCACGCCGGAAGAAAACCGTGACATTCTGAGTCGCTTGTTACAAGGTAAAGGTGAGGCCGCACATGAAGCTGCTGTTGCCGCAAATGTCGCCATGTTAATGCGCCTGCACGGTGAAGAAGACTTAAAAGCCAACGCGCAAACCGTGATTAATGTGCTGCGCAGCGGTGCGGCTTACGACCGTGTTACTGCACTGGCAGCGAGAGGGTAAATGATGCAAACCGTTTTAGCGAAAATTGTCGCTGACAAGGCGATTTGGGTAGAAGCCCGCAAACAGCAACAACCGCTGGCCAGCTTTCAAAATGATGTTCAACCCAGCACGCGTGATTTCTACGATGCGCTGCAAGGAACACGTACCGCTTTTATTCTGGAGTGCAAAAAAGCCTCTCCGTCAAAAGGCGTGATCCGTGATGACTTCGATCCGGCACAGATTGCGGGCGTATATAAACATTATGCTTCCGCGATTTCCGTGCTGACGGACGAGAAATATTTTCAGGGTAGCTTTGATTTTCTGCCCATCGTCAGTCGCATCGCACCACAGCCGATCCTGTGTAAAGACTTTATTATCGATCCTTACCAGATTTACCTGGCGCGTTTCTACCAGGCGGACGCCTGCCTGCTGATGTTGTCGGTTTTGGATGATGAACAGTATCGTCAGCTCGCTGCCATCGCCCACAGTCTGAAAATGGGCGTGCTGACCGAGGTCAGCAATGAAGAAGAGCTGGAGCGCGCCATTGCGCTGGGGGCAAAAGTCGTCGGTATTAACAACCGTGATTTGCGTGACCTGTCGATTGACCTCAACCGTACTCGCCAGCTTGCACCACGTTTGGGTCATGGCGTCACCGTCATCAGTGAATCCGGGATCAACACCTATGGTCAGGTTCGCGAACTCAGCCATTTCGCCAACGGATTTCTGATAGGCTCTGCGCTGATGTCCCATGATGACCTGCATACCGCCGTGCGTCGTGTTTTGCTTGGCGAAAATAAAGTCTGCGGACTGACTCGTGCACAGGATGCAAAAGCAGCGTACGAATCTGGGGCCATTTATGGCGGCGTAATTTTTGTCCCGACCTCACCACGCGCTGTCAGCGTTGAACAAGCGCGAGACGTTATGACGGGTGCGCCGTTACAGTACGTCGGCGTGTTCCGTAACACTGACATCGCAGACGTCCACGAAAAAGTCACCGCACTGTCGCTGGCAGCCGTACAACTACATGGAAGCGAAGATCAGGCTTATGTTGATGCGCTGCGCAATGCGCTACCCGCGCAGGTGCAAATCTGGAAGGCACTGAGCGTTGGCGAATCACTGCCTGCTCGTCGCTATCAACATATTGATAAATACATTTTTGATAACGGCCAGGGCGGCAGCGGTAAACGCTTTGACTGGTCGCTGCTGAGCGGACAATCGCTGGATAACGTTTTACTGGCTGGCGGACTGGGCGCAGATAACTGCGTCGACGCGGCTAAAACCGGCTGTGCCGGGCTCGATTTCAATTCTGGCGTAGAGTCACAGCCGGGCATCAAAGATGCGCGTCTTCTGGCTTCAGTCTTTCAGATGCTGCGCGCATATTAAGGAAAAGGACATGACAACATTACTCAATCCGTATTTTGGTGAATTTGGCGGTATGTATGTGCCACAGATTCTGATGCCTGCGCTGCGCCAACTGGAAGAAGCGTTCGTCAGTGCACAAAAAGACCCTGAGTTTCAGGCACAGTTTACTGACCTGTTGAAAAACTATGCCGGGCGCCCTACCGCGTTGACCAAATGTCAGAACATCACTAACGGCACCAGGACGACGCTGTATCTCAAGCGTGAAGATCTGCTGCACGGCGGCGCGCACAAAACGAACCAGGTGCTGGGACAAGCGTTACTGGCGAAACGCATGGGGAAAACAGAAATCATCGCCGAAACCGGCGCGGGCCAGCACGGTGTGGCGTCTGCCCTTGCCAGCGCCTTACTGGGTTTAAAGTGCCGTATTTATATGGGTGCGAAAGACGTCGAGCGTCAGTCTCCGAACGTTTTCCGTATGCGTCTGATGGGGGCTGAGGTTATTCCGGTACACAGCGGCTCTGCCACATTGAAAGATGCCTGTAACGAAGCGTTGCGCGACTGGTCTGGCAGTTACGATACCGCGCACTATATGCTGGGTACGGCGGCAGGCCCGCATCCTTTCCCGACTATCGTACGCGAATTCCAGCGCATGATTGGTGAAGAAACAAAAGCACAAATTCTGGAAAAAGAAGGCCGTCTGCCGGATGCCGTGATCGCCTGTGTCGGCGGCGGCTCGAACGCGATCGGCATGTTCGCCGATTTTATTAATGAAACCAGCGTTGGTCTGATTGGCGTTGAGCCCGGTGGTCACGGGATCGAATCCGGCGAGCACGGGGCACCGCTGAAACATGGTCGTGTTGGGATTTACTTCGGCATGAAGTCGCCAATGATGCAGACCTCTGAAGGGCAAATTGAAGAGTCCTATTCCATTTCTGCGGGACTGGACTTCCCGTCAGTCGGGCCACAGCACGCTTATCTGAACAGTATCGGACGCGCTGACTATGTTTCGATTACCGATGATGAAGCGCTGGAAGCCTTCAAAACACTGTGTCTGCATGAGGGGATTATCCCGGCGCTGGAGTCTTCCCACGCCCTGGCACATGCGTTGAAAATGATGCGTGAAAACCCGGAGAAAGAACAATTACTGGTGGTCAACCTCTCTGGTCGCGGCGACAAAGACATTTTCACCGTACACGATATTCTGAAAGCGCGAGGGGAAATCTGATGGAACGTTATGAAAACCTGTTTGCACAACTGAAGGACCGCAAAGAAGGCGCTTTTGTCCCCTTCGTGACCCTGGGCGATCCGTCTGTTGAACAGTCACTGAAAATCATTGATACGCTGATCGAAGCGGGTGCCGATGCGCTTGAGCTGGGTATTCCGTTCTCCGACCCGCTGGCCGACGGCCCAACCATTCAGGAAGCAACATTACGTGCGTTCGCGGCAGGCGTCACGCCGTCACAATGTTTTGAAATGTTGGCGTTGATTCGGCAAAAACACCCAACCATTCCAATTGGTTTACTGATGTATGCCAACCTGGTGTTCAGCAAGGGTATTGACGAATTTTACGCACAGTGTGAGAAGGTCGGCGTAGATTCGGTATTAGTCGCCGATGTGCCGGTTGAAGAGTCTGCGCCATTCAGAACGGCGGCATTACGTCATAATGTCGCGCCAATTTTCATTTGCCCGCCTAACGCTGACGAAGAACTGCTGCGTCAGATTGCCGCTCATGGCCGCGGTTATACCTATTTATTGTCACGCGCAGGCGTTACGGGTGCCGAAAATCGTGCGGCGTTACCGTTGCATCATCTGGTCGAAAAGCTGAAAGAATTCAATGCCCCGCCTTCTTTACAGGGCTTTGGTATCTCTGCACCAGAACAGGTGACAGGCGCCATTGAAGCAGGTGCTGCGGGGGCTATTTCCGGATCGGCGATTGTCAAAATCATTGAGAAAAATGTTGCAGCACCAGAGCAAATGCTGGCTGAGTTGAAAGCCTTTGTCAGTGCAATGAAAGCTGCGACCCATCAGTAAGCTGAAATAACCGCCAGAGACTTCTGGCGGTTTTACTCCCTGGCCTGCTTCATTTTGTACATGGCAGTATCCGCATTCTGGATTGCCGTATCCAGCTCACCCTTCACCTCTGCAATCCCCCACGACACTGACAAGGGTATAGTGTTGCCGTCCACCACAAATACATGGCTGGTCACCTGTCCGCTTATACGCTGCGCGATCGCGATAGCATCACTGGCCTGAGAGCGAAACAGCAGGATCATAAATTCATCTCCACCGGTGCGGATCACAAGATCATGGCTGGTACGGGTGTTAGACAACATTCTGTTGGCGATAATTTGCAGCGCGCGGTCCCCGGCCGCGTGGCCCCAGGTATCATTGACAGCCTTAAACTTATTGCAATCCAGTAGCACTACCGAGCAATGTGACAAATCCCGGCGCTTGATGATGTCGAGAATTCGGCGATTAAAGCAGCCAGTGAGCGTATCAATATAAACTTTCAGGTCGCTTTCATTCAGCCACGACTTCAGCGAGAAACTGATCATAATAAAGAAGAATGGTGCCAGCAGTATCACAATTCCGGCGTGCGTATCGCGCGCCATAAAACGGCCTAATGCTATCGAATAGTGCAGCGCATATTTTTCTGAAAAATTGCGCACCAAATAGCTGGATTGTCCCGCACATATGCCGGATAAGCAGAGGCTCTCTTGGTTGGTTAAATTCACTAACTCCACGTTCAATCCAGGAAGGATTTGATTATCAAACGCCTCGGCCAACGCTTCCTGCAGCTCGGGTTTCGAATGATCATAGACCAGATAGGCCACGATTTGGTCTGATATCTCTTTACCCGACAGATCGTAGATATAGCTCACCACGCTGTAGGCTTTTTCACCAGTAATTTTATCGGTATAGAAGTTTGTTGAACTGAGGGCTTTATTTTTGACGTTTTTTTGCAACAACCGGGTATAGAAATCGGCGGGCGGATAGAAAAAATGCGTGATATCCATCGCCATTTCGGAGTCAGAAAAACTGAAATTGCGCGAGTCGGAAGCCATAAACCAGTAAAAATAATCTGAATTGCTGGCGATAATGTAACGGTGCGCATCGAAGCTGCCTGGATTTAGTTCATTAACCATTCCACGAATGAACTCCGCTGCAGTATACATACACAGCGCGTTATGGCTGGGTTGCTGAGCAATAATCGTCCCTGTTGCGGAATGAACCCGCTTTGGGTCGGCGTTAATTCCCCATTCATCTTTATTTCGCGGAACAAACTGCGCCATAACACCACACTGTTCGCCGGTTTTGATGTGGTAGTAACGCTCGCCAATCGCATCGGCAATCAGTTCATTATCGTTAAAAATGTCCAACATGTGAGCTTGCAGGCGGCTCACACCTTCACTGGCGGCCGCCATACGCTGTTCATAAATGATAAACAGAAACAACGAGGTAAAAACCAACGTAATGAGCCCGGATACCAGCAGAGCCTGCCTGTTTCGGAGCTTATCCTGCACAATCTTCACGAGCCCACCCCGATAGTTAACAGTATTACCAAACCGGTTACCCGTTTATGTTGTTGCATAACAGCGTTGTACGTGGATAAAAATGTTAACCATCCAGAGACTAATGAGTTGAAATAGTAATCGCACTCGTGCGCGAAAGTTACAGACTTATACAACAAAAGAACATTTTTGTTAACAAAAATGCAAACTAGTCATCCCCGGCAATCGGATAGCCGGCACGACGAATCGCTTCCCGACAGTCGCCCACACCTGCAGCATACCCAACTTCGATTTCACAAACCGGGCGGGCGCTGCAATAAGGTAGTGTGATTTGTGTGGCGATGACCTTTTCCAGGGCTTCCACCCTGCTCATGTAATTCAATAATTCGCGCGCAGCATACACGGCAAACTCTGTCGTATCATCGTCTATCGATGCTTCCATAAGGGAAATTTTTTGTTGTAGCACCTGACGCGTCAATATCATCGTCAATACCCTCAAAGCCAGTTTGCTTAAAGAGTAGCATTACATCAAAGGGGAGAAAGTCGGGAAGGGAAAAAGAGAGGAGAAAAAGCTGGCCGCGAAACGACCAGCCTTTGAGACTGGAATCACTGACTTAAAAACGATAACCCGCAGAGAACATAAACACCCACGGATCAAGGCGTACGCTGTCGCGCTGCTGGACGCCACCCATTTTATAGCTCGCGGTGGTGTCGATATCCATGTACCAGACTGACATGTTAATCAGCCAGTCGCGGTTGATCAGATAGTCCATACCGACCTGTCCTGCTGCACCCCAGGAGTCTTTCAGGCTCAGATCGGATAAACCTGCTTCTTTCCCGTTGTTGTTAAAACCTTCATCAAAGAAAGTCGTGTAGTTCACGCCCACGCCAACGTAAGGACGCAGTTTGCTGCTGGAATCGCCAAAGTACCACTGCGCCATTAACGTCGGCGGTAAATGATGAACGGTGGCAATATCACCGGTTGCCCCGGTGCCGATCTTATGGCGGAACGGTGTGGCTGCCAGTAATTCAACGCCAATATTGTCGGTTGCCATATAGGTGAATGTCAGGCCCAGCTGCGTATTGTTGCTGACATCAAAGCCACCCAGGCTTCCCAGCGTACCACCCGCGCCTTCCGTCGGTCTGACGGTAGCCGATCCTGCTCGAATAAAGAACTCTCCGGCCTCATGCGCAAATGCGTTCCCAGAGAGAAGAGTTGTTAAAGCCAATGCTGCAACTGTTAATTTTTTCATGTCCGCTCCATCGTTATGGTTATAAAAGCGGAACGAATATACCCACAATGGAGTAATAAGTGATCTAACCTGGATCACATTGAGTTTGATAATTTAACATTTATTGATCCAGATTAAGTTAGAACTTGCATTCAAAATCCTGGTTAAATTAATTCAGATCAATTTCGATATATTTTCACTATGCAAGTACCTTTAGCTCCAACGCGAAGCGTTGGTTATTTGAACGTGATGTACAGAGAACAAACAACGATGTTGCAAGATGCTGAAGTCCTGGCCAAAAATTACCGGAGCTTTACAAAGATATGCCTTTCCATACATCGTACGATGCTGCCACTGTAGAGTTATCCAGGGTACAATTGCGCGCAAATGAACACCTGCAAAACTCAAGGAGAGTGCATGTCTATCACGGCGAAATCCGTTTACCGTGACACGGGAAACTTTTTCCGTAATCAATTCATTACCATCTTGCTGGTATCATTATTGTGCGCGTTTATCACAGTGGTGCTAGGGCATGCCTTTTCTCCCAGCGACGCGCAAATCGCGCAACTGAGCGAAGGGGATCAGCTAACCAGCAGTGTGGGCCTGTTCGATCTGGTACAGAATATGACGCCGGAGCAGCAGCAAATTTTGCTACGCGCTTCTGCTGCATCAACGTTTTCAGGGCTAATTGGTAATGCCATCCTTGCAGGAGGCATCATCCTGATGATTCAACTGATTTCGGCGGGTCATCGGGTTAGCGCATTACGCGCCATTGGCGCCAGCGCGCCGGTATTACCTAAATTGTTTATTCTGATTTTTCTGACTACCCTGCTGGTACAGGTCGGTATTATGCTGGTTGTCGTGCCCGGTATTCTGCTGGCTATCTTGCTGGCTCTCGCGCCGGTGATGGTCGTGCAGGATAAAATGGGCGTCTTTGCCGCTATGCGCAACAGTATGCGTCTGGCGTGGTCTAATATGCGACTGGTAGCGCCGGCAGTAATCGGTTGGTTACTGGCAAAAACGCTGCTGTTGCTTTTTGCGCCAAGTTTTGCAGTACTAACGCCAAACGTAGGCGCGGTATTGGCGAATACGCTGAGCAATATGATCTCTGCTGTGCTGCTGATCTATTTGTTCCGTCTGTATATGCTGATTCGTCAATAAACCCTGAACGCATGCCGGGTGTGTTACCCAATGCTTTTTGATTACGGACTCGAAGAATGAAGCAGTTTCTTGATTTTTTACCGCTGGTTGTCTTTTTTGCTTTTTATAAGCTCTATGACATCTACGCGGCAACCTCGGCGCTTATTGTCGCAACAGCTGTGGTGTTGATTTACAGTTGGGTTCGCTATCGCAAAGTCGAGAAGATGGCGTTAATCACCTTTGTTCTGGTTGCTGTCTTCGGTGGCCTGACCATTTTCTTCCACAACGATGAATTCATTAAGTGGAAGGTTACGGTGATTTACGGACTGTTTGCCGGTGCACTGCTGGTTAGCCAGTGGGTGATGAAAAAGCCGTTGATTCAGCGCATGTTAGGAAAAGAGCTGACGCTGCCGCAGCCGGTATGGTCGAAGCTAAATCTGGCCTGGGCCGTCTTCTTCATCCTGTGTGGATTGGCCAATATCTACATTGCGTTTTGGCTGCCGCAGAACATTTGGGTCAACTTCAAAGTGTTCGGATTAACCGCCCTGACCTTATTCTTCACGTTGCTGAGCGGAATCTATATCTACCGCCATCTGCCGCAGGAAGATAAATCGTAATAAGTGTTCGCCAGATCTGCGGATCTGGCGAATTTTTATCCACCTGCGTTCTTCGTGGCACACAAGCTGGTTTACATCCCCTCCGCGCACTGCATCCCCTCTGTTCTCCGCTCGTAAATTCTAGTAGCATCCCGCCTGTAATCTTTCTCTACAGTCGGTTCTACAATGACAACAACGAATAACACCCCCCAGGGTGAACTGGTTTTACGCACTCTGGCCATGCCTGCCGATACCAATGCTAACGGTGATATTTTTGGCGGCTGGCTGATGTCACAGATGGATATTGGTGGCGCTATTCAGGCCAAAGAGATCGCACACGGTCGCGTGGTGACGGTGCGAGTTGAAGGAATGAGCTTTTTGCGCCCGGTTGCCGTGGGTGATGTGGTCTGTTGCTACGCACGCTGCGTAAAACGCGGGACGACGTCAATCAGTATTAATATTGAAGTCTGGGTGAAGAAAGTCGCTTCGGAACCTATTGGCCAGCGTTACAAAGCCACTGAAGCCCTGTTTATCTACGTCGCTGTAGATAAAGACGGTAAACCCCGTCCGATACCTAAACAGGTCTGATAACTGCGTTGACACCGTTATCAGACCTGCTTGCCGGAGAAGGCCTGACGCCGCCTCCGGCACGCCAGTTACTCAATCTGCGCCGTACCGTTCAGACGGAAAACGATATTCACCACCAGGCCAGATCCCGGTTTGCCCGTCTCATAACGCCATCTGCGCATCGCATTTTTCACTTCACGCTCAAACATGTTGGCAGGCTGTGCGGAAAGCACTTCAACATTCTCCACACGGCCATCTGATGTCACATCAAACTTGACCTTCACCCGACCTTCAATGCGCAGAGCCTGCGCGCGCGCCGGATACTGTGGCTGATTACGACTTAAGGCGCGTGGCCCAGAGGGTGCACTAACCGCAGGTTTACTGGTTGCTGGCGCGGTGCTGGTCGTTGCCGGACGAGCAGGCGCTGTGTTCTCAAACGGCGATGCTGGACGCGACTCAACCGGTTTCACGTCACGTTTGGGCTGCTCTTCAACCTTTTTCACCGGTTTTGGCTTCGGTTTTGGCTTAGGCTTCGGTTTCTCAATCACCACCGGCGCCTCTTTTGGCGGTTCCGGTATAGGTTCCGGTTCCGGTTCAGGCTCAACGACAGGCTCCGGCGGTGGCTGAACTGCCTGAGGTGGTTCAAGATCGGCAGGTGCGACCATCGTGATGGAGATCGGCTGCGCGGGTGCAGGCAGTTCAATAACCTGATGTACCGAGGTATACAGCAGACCCGCCACTACAGCGCCGTGAATGCCGACGGAAAGTAACGTCGGCCAGGGAAAGCGACGAGGTAAATCAAGGGTCATTGCAGTCATAATCGTTTCAGTTATAAAACCAGGCCTCGATTTTAAATGCAAATAGCAATCATATTCAATAAGCCCATGACAGTAAGCCGCATTTAAAACGCAATTTCATGTGAAAAAACCATTATCTTAATATGGCCTTAACAAAGCTATTATCTTTACGTTGCAGTTACCAGGGCTTTCCAATAACGTAAACGCGACATTTACCGATCAAGGAGCTTTACCCGTGCTGTACGTTATTTATGCTCAAGATATCGCAGATTCTCTCGAAAAACGTCTTTCCGTGCGCCCTGCTCACCTGGCCCGTCTGCAACTCCTCCAGGATGAAGGTCGTCTACTGACAGCAGGCCCCATGCCAGCGGTCGACAGTAACGATCCTGGTGCGGCGGGATTTAGCGGATCGACGGTGATTGCAGAATTTGAATCTTTAGAGGCAGCGCAGGCGTGGGCAGATGCCGACCCGTATGTGGCTGCAGGAGTTTATGCGCAGGTTTCGGTCAAACCGTACAAAAAAGTATTTTAAGAAACAGAACTGACAAGAATACATTGGGCACCATCAGTGGTGCCCTTTTTGGATCAAATGCTGTAGATCGCAAACAGCAACGAATTTCGTTGATGATTGAGAATGCATTTTCTGATGGAGTGGATACGCATGTTACGGCGCGATTGCCCTTCAAGCCAACGTGCTTTACGGCGGCTAGCCTGACGCAGCATCCGCCAGCGTCCCACTTCCGTTCTACTACGCTTCATGTTAACTACTCTTCCAGTCACAGAGCGGGCATTATACCCCCAGACTGCATGCAGACCAGTGGTTTTCCCGTGTTTTTATTTGCCAGATGAATCTTGATGCGTAAACTCTTAACAATACGCTTTCAAAAGGATTTTTAAATTTATGACAACCTTCTACACCGTGGTGAGTTGGCTGGTCATTCTGGGTTACTGGGTACTCATTGCTGGCGTAACGTTGCGCATTCTGATGAAGCGACGCGCAGTACCTTCCGCAATGGCCTGGCTTTTGATCATCTATATACTGCCATTGGTAGGGATTATTGCTTATCTGTCCTTTGGTGAACTCCACCTGGGCAAACGCCGCGCCGAGCGCGCCAGAGCGATGTGGCCTTCAACAGCCAAATGGCTGAACGATCTCAAAGCCTGCAAACATATTTTCGCGCAAGAAAACAGCAGCGTTGCCTCCTCATTATTTAAGTTATGCGAGCGTCGCCAGGGCATTGCTGGTGTTAAGGGTAATCAGTTGCAGCTACTCACCAACTCTGATGACGTGATGCAGGCGTTAATCCGCGACATTCAGCTGGCGCGTCACAACATTGAGATGGTGTTCTACATCTGGCAACCTGGCGGTATGGCCGATCAGGTCGCGGAATCATTAATGGCCGCCGCCAGACGGGGGATTCACTGTCGTTTGATGCTGGACTCCGCCGGCAGCGTGGCATTCTTCCGTAGTCCGTGGGCGGCGATGATGCGCAATGCGGGTATCGAGGTGGTCGAAGCGCTGAAGGTTAACCTGATGCGTGTATTTTTACGCCGTATGGACCTGCGCCAGCATCGTAAAATGATCATGATCGACAACTACATCGCCTACACCGGTAGCATGAATATGGTCGATCCGCGTTTCTTTAAACAGGATGCCGGTGTCGGACAATGGGTTGACCTGATGGCGAGAATGGAAGGCCCGGTGGCCACTGCCATGGGGATCGTCTACTCCTGCGACTGGGAAATTGAAACCGGTAAACGTATTTTACCGCCGCCTCCCGATGTCAACATTATGCCGTTTGAGCAGGCCAGCGGGCACACCATTCACACTATTGCCTCCGGTCCAGGCTTCCCTGAAGACTTGATCCATCAGGCCTTATTGACCGCCGCATATTCTGCTCGTGAATATTTAATCATGACCACCCCCTACTTCGTTCCCAGTGACGATCTGCTGCACGCCATCTGTACGGCAGCGCAGCGTGGTGTAGATGTCAGCATCATTCTTCCACGCAAGAATGACTCGATGCTGGTTGGCTGGGCAAGCCGGGCTTTTTTCACCGAGTTGCTGGCGGCAGGCGTGAAAATCTACCAGTTCGAAGGTGGGTTGTTACATACCAAGAGCGTGCTGGTCGATGGCGAATTGAGTCTGGTCGGTACTGTTAACCTGGATATGCGCAGCCTGTGGCTGAATTTTGAGATCACACTGGTGATTGACGATGCCGGATTCGGTGGTGACCTCGCCGCGGTACAGGATGATTATATTTCGCGTTCTCGCCTGCTAGATGCACGTTTGTGGGTAAAACGACCACTCTGGCAGCGTATCGCTGAGCGACTGTTTTACTTCTTTAGCCCGTTGCTGTAAAACGTGCCCATCAGACAGTAAACAGGTAGTCATTATGGATATGGATTTGAACAACCGCCTGACCGAAGACGAAACGCTCGAGCAGGCTTATGACATTTTTCTCGAACTGGCGGCGGACAATCTCGATCCGGCCGACATTCTTCTGTTCAATTTGCAGTTTGAAGAGCGTGGCGGTGCAGAGTTATTCGACCCTGCACAAGACTGGCAGGAGCACGTTGATTTTGACCTGAATCCTGACTTCTTCGCCGAAGTGGTGATTGGTCTGGCAGACTCAGAAGACGGCGAGATTAACGATATTTTTGCGCGTGTTCTGTTATGCCGCGAAAAAGATCACAAACTCTGCCACATTCTCTGGCGCGAATAATGAAAACAAAAAGCTGCTCTCGCAGCTTTTTTTATTTCTAGTCAGGCAATCTGCTTCCGCAACGATTACAAAATTGCGCGCTGTGCTCATGCTGGCTTTGTTGGCACTGTGGACATTTGCGCTGATTTTGCCGGTGCTGAAACGCACTACTCATGTGTGTTGTTATCAATCCGGTCGGGATTGCAATAACCGAATAACCAATCAGGATCAGCACTGACGCAACCATGCGGCCAAGCGGTGTATGCGGGGTAATATCACCATAGCCAACAGTTGTAACCGTAACGATTGCCCAATATACCGACGCATTCAGCGTAGTAAAACCATATTTCGGGCCTTCAATCAGGTACATCAGGGCGCCAAAGACAATCATCAGAATGGCAATAAACGAGTAAAACAGCATCAACTGATGACGGGCACTTTTAATTGCGCTCCAGAACACACGCAGCGACGGCATAAATCGCAGCAGTTTGAGTATTCGCAGTACACGCAGCACGCGCATCGCTCGCCAGGCGAAAACATAACTCAGACTAATTTCCGGCCATAGCCACATCACATACAGTGGCAGAATCGTCGCGAGATCGATAATTCCCCAGAAGCTAAACACATATTTTGCAGGATTGGCCCAGCAGCACAATCTGAGCAGATATTCGAGGGTAAAGACCAGCGTAATAAAGACTTCCAGCCAGACAAAAATATGCCATTCATCATAGGTTAAATGGTATTGCGTCCCAACCCCAGACTCAATGAAGATAACAATCACGCTCAGCAATGCGAACAGTGCGCACATGCCTTCAAAACGGCGCCCCGAGCGTGTGTCTAAATCAAATAATGTACGATAGAGAGTACGGCGAACAGAAGAGACTAAGCCTGACACATTTACCTCACCAAAAAGAAGGGCTGACAGTGTGTCAGCCCTCTCGATTATAGCGGGTCTACTTTTAAGCAGGAAACCGCGTGTCGGAAACTCCCTTCAAGTACAGGACGCGTTTTCGCGCATTCTGGGCCGGCGATCGGACAACGCGTGCGGAACACACACCCCGAAGGAGGATTAATCGGGGAAGGTAACTCACCTTCCAGCAGTTGGATAACCTTGTTCCTCTCCATATCAGGATCGGGAATTGGCACCGCTGACATTAGCGCCTTGGTATAAGGATGCAGCGGATTATGGTACACCTCGTCATAGGTTCCTAGCTCCACCGCATGTCCGAGATACATCACCAGCACGCGATCGGAAATATGCTTAACCACCGCCAGGTCGTGGGCAATGAAGATGAGCGATAATCCCATTTCACGCTGTAGCTGTTGCAACAGGTTAACAACCTGCGCCTGAATTGATACGTCCAGCGCGGATACGGGCTCATCACAAATTATCAGCTTCGGCTCAAGGATCAGTGCACGGGCAATCCCAATACGCTGACACTGACCACCGGAAAACTCATGTGGGTAGCGGTTAATCAGATTCGGTAGCAAGCCAACCTTCATCATCATCGCCTTCACACGGTCACGGACTTCCTGACCAGGCAGGTTCGGATGATAAGTCCGCAGCGGTTCGGCAATAATTTCACCAATGGTCATACGCGGGTTTAACGATGCCAGCGGATCCTGGAAAATCATCTGGATGTCACTGCGCACTGCCCGCCACTCATCGGGTTTCATACCCAGCAAATCTTTACCCAGCCAGGCCACCTTTCCATCGGTGGCTTTCACCAGGCCGATAATCGCACGGGCAAAGGTCGATTTCCCGCAGCCTGATTCGCCGACCACGCCCAGGGTTTCGCCTTCATACAGTCGTAGGGTCACGCCATCAACCGCTTTTAGGGTCTTAGCCGGCTGCCAGAACCACTGCTTGCCGTCTTTAATGTCGAAATGGACTTTCAGATCAGCAATTTCAAGGAGCACTTTTCGTTGTTCGGTCACCGCATTCATACCAGTTCCTCCACCGGTTTAAAGCAGGCGCGCAGACGTCCCGGACTAAACTCTTCTAGTGGCGGAGCACTGTTACAGATTTCCATGGCATGCGGGCAACGGGGCTGGAACGGGCAACCTTTCGGTAAACGCAACAGGTTCGGCGGATTACCCGGGATAGTCAGCATTTCTTCCCCTTCGGCATCCAGACGCGGGACGGCATTAAGCAGGCCAATCGAATACGGATGAACCGGCTTATAAAAGACATCGCGCGCACTACCATATTCCATGGTTCGTCCGGCGTACATCACCAGAACTTTATCGCAAATACCGGCCACAACGCCAAGGTCGTGGGTGATCATGATAATCGCCGTGTTGAATTCGCTTTTCAGTTCATTCAGCAGCGTCATAATTTGCGCTTGTACCGTCACATCGAGCGCGGTAGTCGGCTCATCGGCTATCAGCAGTTTTGGCCTGCACAGAAGCGCCATGGCGATCATCACACGCTGACGCATACCGCCGGAGAATTCATGCGGATACATTTTCATACGCTTACGCGCTTCCGGCATCTTCACCGCATCCAGCATCCTGACCGACTCTTCAAAGGCTTCCGCTTTGCTCATACCTTTATGCAGCATCAGAACTTCCATCAACTGCTCGCCGACGCGCATGTACGGATTGAGAGATGTCATCGGGTCCTGGAAAATCATCGAGATTTGCTCGGCGCGCAGTTTGTTGAGCTCGCGCTCCGGTAAGTTCAGGATCTCGCGACCGTTGAATGTAGCGGAACCGCCAATACGGCCATTTGCGGCCAACAGGCCCATCAAGGCAAATGCAGTCTGCGACTTACCTGAACCAGACTCACCAACAATACCCAGCGTTTCCCCGGCGCGTAGTGAAAAGTTTAAATCGTTTACTGCAGTAACATCACCATCTGGGGTGGCAAACGTCACACGCAGATCGGTAACGTTCAGCAATGCGTTAGCCTGTTGTTGCGCGAGCGGCGCGGTTGAGGTCTCAATTACGCTCATGGCGGCACTCCTTAACGGTCTTTCGGGTCGAGGGCATCACGCAGGCCATCGCCAATAAAGTTAAAACAGAATAGCGTCACCACCAGGAACCCTGCCGGAAACAGCAGTAACCATGGCGATACCTCCATCGAGTTGGCACCATCGCTGAGCAGTGCGCCCCAGCTACTTAGCGGCTCTTGTGTGCCAAGTCCCAGGAAGCTCAGGAAAGATTCAAACAGGATCATGCTGGGAACCAGCAACGAGGCGTAGACCACCACCACACCCAGTACGTTTGGCACAATGTGGCGCACAACAATTCGCACGGTAGACACCCCACCGACCTGGGCTGCTTCAATAAACTCTTTGCGCTTCAGGCTCAGCGTCTGGCCACGAACGATACGCGCCATATCAAGCCAGGACACCATCCCAATCGCCACAAAGATTAGCAGGATGTTTTGCCCAAAGAAGGTAACCAATAGAATAACGAAGAACATGAACGGGAAGGAGTTAAGGATTTCCAGCAGACGCATCATCACGGAGTCGATTTTGCCGCCGAGATAACCCGACAAAGAACCGTACAGCGTACCGACGACTACCGCCACCAGCGCTGCGGCAATGCCGACCATCAACGAGATACGTCCGCCAATCGCCACCCGCACCAGCAGATCACGACCAGATGAGTCAGTGCCAAAATAGTGCCCGGACTCCGTATCAGGCGCGCTGGACATCATGCCCCAGTCAGTATCGAAGTAGGTAAACTGCGATAACATGGGTGCCAACGTCACAAACAGCGCAATAATCACCAGTACCACGAGGCTGGCTACTGCCGCTCGGTTATGCATAAAGCGTCGACGAGCATCCTGCCACAGGCTGCGGCCTTCGACCTCCAGCTTTTCACTGAAATTCTCCAGCGCTTCGCTGTTTTTCTTACTTAACATCATAGCGAGCTCCAGTATCAGTAACGGATTTTCGGGTCGATTACGGCATACAGCACATCGACAATCGCGTTAAACACGATGGTCAGCGCGCCGACCAGAATAGTCAGGCTCAGTACCAGCGAGTAATCGCGGTTTAATGCGCCATTCACGAACAACTGCCCAATACCCGGTAAACCATAGATAGTTTCAATAACCATCGAACCGGTAATGATGCCAACAAATGCGGGCCCCATATAGGACAACACCGGCAACAACGCAGGTTTTAACGCATGGCGGAAAATAATCCGTCGCATCGGCAACCCTTTAGCACGCGCGGTTCGAATAAAGTTAGAGTGCAGCACTTCAATCATTGAGCCGCGGGTAATACGCGCAATACTGGCAATATAGGCCAGGGATAGCGCCACCATGGGCAGGATCATAAATTTCAGCGCCCCACCGTTCCAACCGCCACCGGGTAGCCATTTCAGTGTGATCGCAAATATCATGACTAATAAGGGAGCAACGACAAAACTGGGGATCACCACCCCGGTCATCGCCACCCCCATAACCGTATAATCCCAACGCGTGTTTTGCTTCAACGCGGCAATTACGCCCGCACTGACGCCGATCACCACCGCCAGAATAAAGGCCGCAGCCCCCAGCTTCGCGGAAACCGGAAAGCTTGACGCGACCAGGTCATTAACGGTGTAGTCTTTATATTTAAAGGATGGCCCAAAATCACCGTGTGCCAACTGTTTCAGATAGCTAAAGTACTGCGTTGAGATCGGATCATTAAGATGGTATTTCGCTTCAATATTCGCCAGAACTTCTGGCGGTAACGCGCGCTCTCCGGTGAAAGGACTTCCCGGCGCAAGACGCATCATAAAGAATGAAATCGTAATAAGAATAAATAGCGTCGGAATCGCTTCCAGACAGCGGCGTAATATAAATTTCAACATTGCCCGTACCTTCTGGCGTGTGCCTTTATACCCGTCATACTTCACGCTGCAGGTGCGTTGGCTTTACTCGCTCACGTCAGTCACTTACTTAAGTAAGCTCCTGGCGATTCGCTGCGTTGCCGCCTTCCTGCAACGTGAATTATTTAGGGTATACCTCTCTTTGTCTAAAGAGGTATTTATAGTTCAATGAAAAAGACACTGTGGGGCAAAAATGATTGCCCCACGTCTTGCCATTAATGCTTGATAATATACAAGTCTTTAACGTGGATATTATCCATCGGGTCTTTACCGGAATATCCGCCTACCCAAGGTTTCACCAGACGGGCATTGACGTAGTAGAACACCGGTACAATTGCTGAGTCTTTATCCAGCAGCTGTTCTGCTTGCGAATACAGTTCACTGCGCTGAGCATCATCAGTTGCTTTCAGGGTATCAGCAATCAACTTGTCAAATGCAGGGCTCTTATAGTGGACGGTGTTGTTGGAGCTATCGGACAGCACCATATTCAGGAAAGACGTCGGTTCGTTATAATCCGCACACCATCCTGCGCGTGAAACATCATAGTTGCCCTGATGACGCGTATCGAGGAACGTCTTCCACTCCTGATTTTCCAGCTTCACATTCGCACCCAGATTTTTCTTCCAGATGGATGCCGCAGCGATAGCCAGCTTTTTGTGCAGATCGGAGGTGTTATACAGCAGATCAAAGGTCAACGGTTTATCCGCGGTAAAACCAGCTTCGGCCAGCAGTTTTTTCGCCTCTTCGTTACGTTTTTCCTGTGACCACTTGAACCACTCTGGCTCAACCAGTTTAGCGCCATCAGTATATGGCGGGGTAAAGCTATAGGCAGGCAGATCGCCCTGGTTTTTCACTTTGTTGACGATAATGTCACGATCCAGCGCCAGCTTCAGGGCGGTACGAACACGAACATCGTTGAACGGTGCTTTTTGGTTGTTAATTTCGTAATAATAGGTGCACAGATAAGGATCAACGTGAACTTCGTTCGGGATCTCTTTTTTCAGTTTCTGGAATAACTCAATCGGCATGTTGTTATAGGTCATGTCGATTTCACCGCTGCGATAGCGGTTCACGTCAGTCACTTCAGAAGAAATTGGCAGGTATGTGACCTGGTTAATAATGGTTTTCGCGTTGTCCCAGTAGTGGGTATTACGCTCAAGTACAATACGCTCGTTGACAACCCAGTCTTTCAGTTTATAAGAGCCGTTAGAAACGATGTTAGCGGGCTGGGTCCATTTTTCCCCGAATTTTTCCACCACGGCTTTAGGCACAGGGGAAAGAGAGGAGTGCACAAGGAGTTTGTAGAAATAAGGAACAGGTTCACTCAGAGTCACTTCAAAGGTATGGTCGTCAATCGCTTTTACACCGAGATCGGTTACTGGCTTCTTACCGGCGATGATGTCATCAATATTGACAATATGTCCGTACTGTAAATAGCTGGCGTACGGTGAAGCAGTATTAGGGTTCGCCAGACGTTGCCAGCTATAGACGAAATCTTGTGCGGTAACAGGCGTTCCATCAGACCATTTCGCATCTTTACGCAGATGGAATGTCCAGACTTTAAAATCTTTATTTTCCCATTTATCAGCCACGCCCGGCGATGGTTTGCCATCAACGTCACTGATTAATAAACCTTCAAATAAATCACGGTTAATGTTGGATTCCGGTACACCTTCGATTTTATGCGGATCGAGTGACTGAACTTCCGAACCATTATTACGCACCAGAGTCTGCTTCTCAGCCAACTGTACGCCTGCTGGTACCACTGCTGCTGTAGCAACATTTCCAGCGATTAGCGCAGTTAGGATCCCCGCAGCTACTAAACTTTTTTTAGTGATGTTAGTCATTGTGTTTGTACTCCCTCATTATTATGGCTGGTTTTATAACCAGACTGTTAATCCTGTCAGGATCCCTGTACGGCACCGGAGATTTTCTACCGTCAGGTGTTTTTTTGTTTACTGCTCGCTATCACCGACTTTATTTATTCTGGCGATTCGTTTGATCGCCTTGCGTCGATTATCTACGTGCCTCCCCTGCCGGAAGCACGCTATTACCCTGTCGAGAGAAACTAAATGAAAATTATTCTCATCAACGTGTAATCTTCTGCTAAATACCTGGCCGGAAAGTATCAAATGCGTTTCTTCACCGCCAATACATTTTACAGATTTGTTAAGCAATTCTCTTTTATCGAAAAAAAACTGCACAACAGAAGCATCAAAAAAGCGAACATTTAACAACAATATCAATTAATTCAATGCATTGCGTGAGACACCCAGCTCATCTCCCTGTCCGGCATCGAAGAGACGTCAGAATGCACATAAATTTAACAATTGGTTATTAATTAGCACATTCATCTAAATTAGGTGCTGAAATAACTAATAACATTTCGATAATCCTTCAGCAAGCCCAAGAGTATGATGTTAATAAAATAACAGCGACACTTGGCCCCCTCAGGCGGACTGTTAAGGGTTATATTCATAAATTCAATGAATAACAAAAGAGTTAAGCATAAACATTTATTATTTTTGTTATGCTGATTTTCAACTTTAGTGAGAAGTTTTACGGATAATGAAAGGTAACGGAGCCGATAGTGGCTCCGTTGATGCAGAAGAGGGATATCAGGCAAGTAAACCCGGGAAAATGGATTTGATTCCGGTCACAATGAACTCAATCCCCAGGGCCATTAACAGCAACCCCATAATACGTGTGATGACGTTGATGCCGGTTTGCCCCAACAGGCGAACCAGCCACGGCGCCATACGAAACAATCCCCAACAGCACAGCGCAAACAGCGCAATCGCCACAAAAAAGCCAAACAGGTTAATCGCACTGTGATACCGCGTGCCCCAAACGATGGTTGAGCTTATTGCCCCCGGCCCCGCCATTAACGGCAGCGCTAACGGGACAACGCCAATGCTCTCGCGTATCGCCGTCTCCGACTTTTCCTGCTTGTTTTGCTTATCTTCCCCAAGTTTTCCGCTGATCATCGACATCGCGATAGTCACGACCAGGATACCACCGGCAATCCGGAACGAATCAATTGAGATACCAAACAGTTGCAGAATTCCATCCCCCAGAAACAGAGAGGTCCACAGAATGATAGCAACCGACAGGTTTGCCGTAAGGTTGGTTTTATTGCGTGCGGCAGCAGTCTGGTAGCTGGTCATGCTGATAAAGACAGGGATGATCCCTACCGGGTTGACCAGAGCAAATAACCCAATGAAAAATTTAAAATAGACAGGAAAATCGAATAGCGTATGGGTCACGGTTAGCTCCGAAGCGTTAGCCGGATAAAATGAGTCATAAAAATTGATGAAATCCGCGCTGAAGATACGCCTTTTGTCAGCATACTTCACCTGCTATCTGCGTATATCTACGTAAATACGCTACCATTACTCGGTGTTATTAATATGTATTAAGTATGCTAATGTTAACCACATTCATTACATCAATTTTTTAACACTTACCAAGAAACGCTAAAAGGGCCTGCTGAAAGGTGTCAGCTTTGAAGAAATTTGATCCAGATCACGCAATTACTACTCAGAAGTGAGTAATCTTGCTAACGCCACCTGGAGGTAACGCGTTAGAGTTAAATGACGCTAACGCATAAGCTCTTTTAGTAAATCAAAGTAAAGTGGACGTTAATTAACCGTTTGATTTTCAAAACGTTACACAAATTTTCGTCGATCTGTCTATACTCTCGTATCGAGCAGATGATTTACTAAAAAAGTTTAACATTATCAGGAGAGCATTATGGCTGTTACTAATGTCGCTGAACTTAACGCACTTGTAGAGCGCGTAAAAAAAGCCCAGCGTGAATATGCCAGTTTCACTCAAGAACAGGTTGACAAAATCTTCCGCGCCGCCGCTCTGGCAGCCGCAGACGCTCGAATCCCTCTCGCGAAAATGGCCGTTGCCGAATCCGGCATGGGCATCGTCGAAGATAAAGTGATTAAAAACCACTTTGCTTCTGAATACATTTACAACGCTTATAAAGATGAAAAGACCTGTGGTGTGCTGTCTGAAGACGACACTTTCGGTACTATCACCATCGCTGAACCCATTGGTATCATCTGCGGTATCGTTCCGACCACTAACCCGACATCTACTGCTATCTTCAAATCGCTGATCAGCCTGAAGACGCGTAACGCCATCATCTTCTCTCCGCATCCGCGTGCTAAAGATGCGACCAATAAAGCCGCTGATATCGTTCTGCAGGCTGCTATCGCTGCTGGTGCACCGAAAGATCTGATCGGCTGGATCGATCAACCTTCCGTTGAACTGTCTAATGCTCTGATGCATCACCCGGACATCAACCTGATCCTTGCGACCGGCGGTCCAGGCATGGTTAAAGCAGCATACAGCTCCGGTAAACCAGCAATCGGTGTAGGTGCAGGTAATACCCCTGTTGTTATTGACGAAACTGCGGATATTAAGCGCGCGGTTGCTTCTGTTCTGATGTCTAAAACCTTCGATAACGGCGTAATCTGTGCTTCTGAACAGTCCGTTGTTGTTGTTGACTCTGTATACGATGCAGTTCGTGAACGTTTCGCCAGCCACGGCGGCTACATGCTGCAGGGTAAAGAGCTGAAAGCTGTTCAGGACGTTATCCTGAAAAACGGTGCACTGAACGCCGCTATCGTTGGTCAGCCGGCATACAAAATTGCTGAACTGGCAGGCTTCTCCGTACCAGAAACCACTAAGATCCTGATCGGCGAAGTGAAGGTTGTTGACGAAAGCGAACCGTTTGCTCACGAAAAACTGTCCCCGACGCTGGCTATGTACCGTGCGAAAGACTTCGAAGACGCTGTTATTAAAGCTGAAAAACTGGTTGCGATGGGCGGTATCGGTCATACCTCTTGCCTGTACACCGACCAGGATAACCAGCCAGAACGCGTTGCTTACTTCGGTCAGATGATGAAGACCGCACGTATCCTGATTAACACCCCGGCATCTCAGGGTGGTATCGGTGATCTGTACAACTTCAAACTCGCGCCTTCCCTGACTCTGGGTTGTGGTTCCTGGGGTGGTAACTCCATCTCTGAAAACGTTGGTCCTAAGCACCTGATCAACAAGAAAACCGTTGCTAAGCGAGCTGAAAACATGTTGTGGCATAAACTTCCGAAATCTATCTACTTCCGTCGTGGCTCTCTGCCAATCGCACTGGATGAAGTGATTACTGATGGTCACAAACGTGCGCTGATCGTGACCGACCGCTTCCTGTTTAACAACGGCTATGCTGACCAGATCACTTCCGTGCTGAAAGCGGCTGGCGTTGAAACTGAAGTGTTCTTTGAAGTAGAAGCTGACCCGACTCTGACCGTTGTACGCAAAGGTGCTGAGCTGGCGAACTCCTTCAAACCAGACGTGATCATTGCGCTGGGCGGTGGTTCCCCGATGGACGCCGCGAAAATCATGTGGGTAATGTACGAACATCCGGAAACCCATTTCGAAGAGCTGGCGCTGCGCTTTATGGACATCCGTAAACGTATCTATAAGTTCCCGAAAATGGGCGTGAAAGCGAAAATGATCGCCGTCACCACCACTTCCGGTACCGGTTCTGAAGTGACCCCGTTTGCGGTTGTTACCGACGATGCAACGGGTCAGAAATATCCGCTGGCTGACTACGCGCTGACCCCAGACATGGCAATTGTCGATGCCAACCTGGTCATGGATATGCCGAAATCACTGTGTGCATTCGGTGGTCTGGATGCAGTGACTCACGCTCTGGAAGCTTACGTTTCCGTACTGGCTTCTGAATTCTCTGATGGTCAGGCTCTGCAAGCATTGAAACTGCTGAAAGAAAACCTGCCGGCGTCCTACCATGAAGGTTCTAAGAACCCGGTAGCGCGTGAGCGTGTTCACAGTGCAGCAACCATCGCCGGTATTGCGTTTGCTAACGCCTTCCTGGGTGTATGTCACTCAATGGCGCATAAGCTGGGTTCTCAGTTCCACATTCCTCACGGTCTGGCGAACGCCCTGCTGATCAGCAACGTCATTCGTTATAACGCGAACGACAACCCGACTAAACAGACTGCTTTCAGTCAGTATGATCGTCCGCAAGCTCGTCGTCGCTACGCCGAAATCGCAGACCATCTGGGTTTAAGCGCACCGGGCGACCGTACTGCGGCTAAAATCCAGAAACTGCTGGCATGGCTGGAAGAAATCAAAGCTGAACTGGGTATTCCAAAATCTATCCGTGAAGCTGGCGTTCAGGAAGCTGACTTCCTGGCACACGTCGACAAACTGTCCGAAGATGCGTTTGACGACCAGTGCACCGGTGCTAACCCGCGTTACCCGCTGATTTCTGAACTGAAACAGATCCTGCTCGATACTTACTACGGTCGTGAGTATAGCGAGGGTGAAACTGCGGCTAAAACTGAGCCAGCAGCAGCGCCTAAAACTGAGAAAAAAGCGAAAAAATCCGCTTAATGCACTCACATAAGTTTTAGTATCTTCATAAACGGCCCTTTGGGGCCGTTTTTTTTGCCATGCTCAGCGAAAATCAGACTATGCAGATGCCCGCCATCGGCGGTGAAAAGGCGTAAGGGAAATAAGTGTGAGAGTGACACCAGAAGGCAATACCGCAGGGTAGCGCTTCTGGCTAAAGCAGAGACCTACCCTGCGATTTTAACTCAGCAGGAGAACAGAGGGTTAATCGTGGCTGTGACGTTCCTGAATGGCCGTCAGAGAGCCTTCAGACTGTGCTTCCTTATAATGCTTACGACACACCGATACATAGCGTTCATTTCCGCCTATAACGACCTGCTCACCTTCGTTATAAGGTCTTCCGGCCTGATCAAGGCGTAATACCATGCTGGCCTTACGGCCACAGAAACAAATAGTTTTTAATTCAACCAGCTTATCTGACCATGCAAGCAGGTATTCACTACCGCCGAATAACTCACCACGAAAATCGGTGCGCAAGCCGTAACACAACACGGGAATATCCAGCTGATCAACAACCTCTGATAATTCATAAACCTGCTGTCGCGTCAGAAACTGAGACTCATCAACCAGCACGCAATGAATTCGTTGCTGCGCGTTCTCCGCACGAATCTCCTCGAACAATGATGAATTTTGGTTAAACAATTTTGCAGGTGACGACAGGCCTATACGTGAACTTACTTTTCCCGAACCAAAACGGTCATCAATTTCCGCTGTATATACAACGGCACGCATCCCACGTTCCTGATAATTGTATGAAGATTGCAGCAATGCCGTCGACTTGCCTGCATTCATTGCAGAATAGTAAAAATAAAGCTGTGCCATTGTGTATCGGCCCTCACCGGGGGAAAATAAATATGGGCAGGATTGTATCATATTTCACAAACATGTCGGTGCAGCGTGACATCCGGGATGTATAAAAGAACGTGCGGACATCGCCCTGTTTCGTCTAAATACCCCACAGCGCGGAAGTGCCCTTGAGTACTTTCTCAAGTGTACGATAGAGTGAAAGTCCGCAGCCAAAGCACAAACAACCTGAAGTATGATGAGTATATACACATTCTTTCACAAATAGTGCTCCTGAAATTCATCAACGTCACTTATCATCACCGCGCAATAAAGAAACCCTGCCCTTATTGTTATTGCATCTAACGATAGCCACCTTGTAATAGGGGGATTCACGTAAGCAAAACTAATACAAAAGGTTGAAATCACTGCAAAGAGATACTATTTGTACACCATGAAATGTGACCTGAATCTTGAATTTCTACTCGCTGCTGCCGTGAAGCCCGCATACCAATAAGCCTTTTTTATGCCCGACATCGTCGTAAAATTAAGACAGAACAATTAATACAGACACTAAATAAAGAGCAATTTTGAATTCCTTACATTCCTGGCTATTGCACAACTGAATTTATCGCTCTATTATTAGCTCAACAAACCACCCCCAATATAAGTTTGAGATTACTACAATGAGCGAAGCACTTAAAATTCTGAACAACATCCGTACTCTTCGTGCGCAGGCGAGAGAATGTACTCTGGAAACGCTTGAAGAAATGCTGGAAAAATTAGAAGTTGTAGTTAGCGAGCGTCGCGAAGAAGAAAGCGCTGCCGCTGCTGAAGTTGAAGAGCGTACTCGTAAACTGCAACAATATCGTGAAATGTTGATTGCTGACGGTATTGATCCGAACGAACTGCTGAATAGCATGGCAGCGGTTAAGTCCGGCACCAAAGCTAAACGCGCAGCGCGTCCGGCTAAATATAGCTACGTTGACGAAAACGGTGAAACTAAAACCTGGACTGGCCAGGGTCGTACACCGGCTGTGATCAAAAAAGCGATGGAAGAACAAGGTAAACAACTGGACGATTTCCTGATCAAGGAATAATTCAGAAATAGTTTGCTTAAAATCCCGCCACTGGCGGGATTTTTTTTACCCGTACTTCGCACATCGCCCTACCCAAATTAGGTATAAAAAAACGGCGCTGGATTAGCAGCGCCGTTCTGTCCTTATAATACCGCGAGGTTACTTCTTAATACCCATCTCATCTTCAAGCCATGCTTTAAATTCAGAGCCAAGCGTATTATGGCGAATACCATATTCAACAAACGCCTGCATATAGCCCAGCTTATTACCACAGTCATGGCTTTTACCCTTCATGTGATAGGCCTCTACCGTTTCTTTTTCGATCAGCATATCGATAGCGTCGGTCAGCTGAATTTCATCACCTGCTCCCGGAGGTGTTTTTGCCAACAGAGGCCAGATATCCGCACTGAGAACATAACGTCCCACAACGGCCAGATTCGATGGCGCAACGTCTGCTTTCGGTTTTTCTACCACGCCAACCATCGGTACGCTTTCACCAGGCGTTAATTCAACGCCCTTGCAATCAACAACACCATAAGCCGTTACGTCAGCTACAGGCTCCACCATAATCTGGCTGCTGCCTGTTTCATCAAAACGGTGGATCATTTCAGCAAGGTTGTCACGGGATAAATCAGATTCGTATTCGTCAAGAATAACGTCCGGCAGGATGACCGCAACGGGTTCATCGCCAACAACCGGATGGGCACACAATACCGCGTGCCCCAGACCTTTTGCCAGCCCCTGACGCACCTGCATAATAGTGACATGCGGAGGGCAAATAGATTGCACTTCTTCCAGAAGTTGACGTTTTACGCGCTTTTCCAGCATCGCTTCAAGTTCAAAGCTGGTATCAAAGTGGTTTTCAATTGAATTTTTAGACGAGTGAGTCACGAGTACAATTTCAGTGATGCCCGCAGCAATACATTCGTTTACGACGTACTGAATTAATGGTTTATCAACCAACGGTAGCATCTCTTTCGGGATTGCCTTCGTAGCCGGTAACATCCTGGTTCCTAATCCCGCAACCGGGATAACGGCCTTTTTGACTTTTGAATTAAGGGCAGCCATTTAAAACTCTCCTGGACTGTTCATGTATTGAACATGTTCATCAATCTGTTTCGCATCCGAGTATATCAGTACCGCAGTAAGCTTCAGGTCTGAAAAGGACGCGCGTCGGTATAATTAAGATAAATACGTAGAAATCTGGCGCTGATAGTAGCACTCGCGGCATGAAGGAGGTGAGCCAATTTGATTCCCCTACCTGTCAATTGTTCATTCCGCAGACAACATCAGGCGCAAACGACCACCTGCCCCCCAGATTTGGCATTGCCAGGACTCACTGCGCTGACTCAGTTGATTAAGATACGCATTACCTAAGGTGCCCAACGGAACACCATTACTGATTTGTACATGATGTGAACCCGTATTTAATGTCGCATTCAGCCCTGCTGATACCAAAATCAGGTTTTTTAATCCGCTGTGATAATAGCCCACCAGCAAAGGAAACTGTCCTGGTAAATTAGCCTGACGCAGTAAATGATTCACCTGCTTCAATAACGCACCGAGCTCCGGCAATCGTTGATTTTGATGTGCTAACTGTTCCTGTAGCAAACCGTTAAATAGCGCACGCAGTAGTAATGCCGCCAGAACGCCATTATCCCCTGCCCTTGTCACATCCAGACAATAAAACGCGAGGTCATGGTCTGAGAGCGGCGCAATATCCAGTACCAGCCCTGGCTGATCGGCGGCGACCAACTGGCGGTAGTTAACCCGACAATGCGAGATGACCTGCGACACTGGGGGCTGCAATTCTTGCAACAGTTTTGCAGCAGCTGCAGGATCGCCCACCATCGCATCCCAGTCACGAAACAGGCGTTCTTCTTCTTCCACACGAGAATTAAACATATTGGGATAAAGACACGCAAAAACGGTTTCTCGCAGGCGGTTAAGGTCCTTCACGGGCTTTAAAAGAACATCATCCACACCGAGTCGTAATGCTTTGGCAATATCGGCCATATTTTCCGTTGCGGAGATCACCAGAATAGGCGTCTGATCGCCACGATTACGCAGATACTCAACCAGTTTAAGGCCGTTCATTCTCGGCATTGCGAGATCGCAAATCATCAGGTCGGGGGTGAAGCGCCCCAGTAACTCCAGCGCATCAAGCCCGTCTCCCGCTACTGCTGTTGTCGCTCCCAAAGAGGAAAACCATGAATCCAGAAGCGAGCGAAATACCGGCTCATCTTCAACGATAAGAATCTGTTTTCCGACCAATGGCTGCGTCATATTCTCCCCCCTGACTGGCTTTAGTAAATAGTGGCATGCTATTGCAACTCACGCCTGTCAGAATTTGCTTAAGTGTTGATAAAAAATGCGTTAAACGTTGGTTTTTACCAGGGGCAGAAGCTCATCCATTTTCTTCTCGACCGCTAACTGCCCGGCAGCAATTGCAGCACCAGCGCGATGGAAATCCAGCGTGGATATTTGTGGACAAAACGGCTGAATCAGAATATCAGGTGGGTCTCCAGCCATACGGTTGCGCTTGAGACGGTTTTCCAGAACCTGAATCGAGGTCGTCATGATCTCCATCGCCGTCGGTGCCGTGACTGCTCGCCGGGCCGTAATGTTGCTCAAGCGCTCTTTCAGGCGGGCATGCCATGACAGCTCATCATCATCGTTCGATTCGGTTTCACTATTGACGTTGAAGGAGAGCAGATCCTGTTGCATCAGATGCGCATCATGTTGCAGGTCGACCGCGATAACGATGTCAGCACCCAGGGCGCGCGTCAGAGAGACGGGTACAGGGTTCACCACCGCGCCATCAACCAGCCAATAACCATTATGCGCCACAGGTGACATCAGGCCAGGAATACTGCAGGAGGCACGGACGGCAAGGTGCAAATCACCTTCGGTAAACCACAGCTCACGGCCCGTACTTAGATTGGTTGCGACAGTAGCAAAACGACGTGAGCATTGTTCGATAGATTCTACCGGCATGACATTCCGATACTGATTGAATACCCGCTCGCCGCGCAATAACCCTCCCCTGCGCCACGAGAGATCCATCAGGCGTAAAACATCCCAGTAACTGAAGGAGCAAACCCACTGTTCAAGCGCGGGGAGTTTGTTACATGCGTAGGCGGCGCCGACCAGTGAGCCAATGGAACACCCTGCCACAATATCAATATCAATGCCCATGTGTTTCAGGGCTTTGATCACACCAATATGCGACCAGCCGCGTGCTGCGCCGGAACCTAGCGCCAGCCCAATTTTTATTTTTCTCATTATACCTACAGACTTCCCCTGGCTTACAGACGTAGCAACATCGCCACGGCTCAGTTAACATAGTGCCACCCTGGCGTTTTTACGCCGTTTTTTTATTCCAGGGAGTACTTTGTGTCTCAGCTTTGTCCCTGTGGTAGCGCTGTCGAGTATAGCCTATGTTGCTACCGTTATGTGTCCGGTGCACAAGTAGCACCTACGCCGTCACATCTCATGCGTTCTCGTTACTGTGCTTTTGTGATGAAAGACGCAGATTACCTCATCAAAACCTGGCATCCAGATTGCCATGCCGCCGATTTCCGGGATGACATTATTGCAGGATTTACCCATACCGAATGGCTGGGACTGACCGTTTTTGAACAGCAGACGGCAGAAACCGACAATATCGGCTATGTCAGTTTTGTCGCACGGTTTTCTGAACAGGGAAAAACAGGCGCAATTATCGAACGCTCTCGTTTTTTAAAAGAAAACGGTCAGTGGTACTATATTGACGGTACACGCCCGCCAATTGGACGAAACGATACCTGCCCTTGTGGCTCCGGTAAAAAATTTAAAAAGTGCTGCGGCTAATCAACGCCCGACAGTATCAATTATGCAAACATTCTCAACAGGATCTCCGCTGCAAATGCATTCATTACAACGAAAAGTGCTGCGTACAATTTGCCCGGACCAAAAAGGTCTGATCGCGCGCATTACTAACATCTGTTACAAGCACGAACTGAACATCGTGCAGAACAATGAGTTCGTGGACCATCGTACCGGGCGTTTTTTCATGCGTACCGAGCTGGAAGGCATTTTTAACGATGTCACACTGCTGACCGATCTGGACAGCGCGCTACCAGAAGGTTCCATTCGCGAGCTTACGCCAGCGGGACGCCGCCGCATCGTTATTTTAGTCACCAAAGAAGCCCACTGTTTGGGCGATCTGTTAATGAAGGCCAATTACGGCGGACTGGATGTTGAAATTGCCGCGGTTATCGGCAACCACGACACGCTACGTTCCCTGGTTGAGCGTTTTGATATTCCTTTTGAGCTGGTCAGCCATGAAGGTTTAACACGTGATGAGCATGACCAGAAAATGGCGGATGCCATCGACGCACATCAGCCAGACTATGTCGTGCTGGCAAAATATATGCGTGTCCTGACGCCGACATTTGTTTCTCGCTTCCCAAATAAGATCATCAATATTCACCACTCATTCCTGCCCGCCTTTATTGGCGCGCGCCCGTACCATCAGGCGTATGAGCGCGGCGTGAAGATCATCGGAGCGACAGCCCACTATGTAAATGACAATCTCGACGAAGGTCCGATCATCATGCAGGACGTGATTCATGTGGATCATACCTATACCGCAGAGGATATGATGCGTGCCGGTCGTGACGTTGAGAAAAATGTATTAAGCCGCGCGCTGTATCAGGTTCTCGCTCAGCGTGTCTTTGTTTACGGTAACCGAACGATTATTCTGTAATCGATTGATAATTTTATTGGTTACCTTTACATCTTTACGCGTAAAAATCAGGCAACCAGTTCTTTTTTATCAACGGAATGCTTTACAGGGGCGCATCATTTGATATGATGCGCCCCGCTTCCAAAGGAAGCAGGCCAGTAACATAGCATTACCCCGTGGTGGGGTTCCCGAGCGGCCAAAGGGAGCAGACTGTAAATCTGCCGTCATCGACTTCGAAGGTTCGAATCCTTCCCCCACCACCATTATTCACTACAGCAATGTAGTTACCCCAATGAGCCATGCTGAAGTTTGCACTCACTGGGAAGGGTGAGAACCTTCGACCAAGGTTCGAGTCGAGCGAAAGCGAGACAACGTTGCCGCAGGCAACGGCCCGAAGGGTGAGGAGCGAAGCGACGAATAATCCTTCCCCCACCACCATTATTCAGCTAGTTCACAAAATCAGTATACCCCTGGTGGGGTTCCCGAGCGGCCAAAGGGAGCAGACTGTAAATCTGCCGTCATCGACTTCGAAGGTTCGAATCCTTCCCCCACCACCATCACTTCATATAGCACTAACACCAACTCCATCTGCAATACCCCATATTCTGCCCTCAATACGTGCCAGCAATTTGCCTGATGCGCTACGCTTATCAGGCCTACAGAGAACTGACGTCTGCGTAGGCCTGATAAGGCGGTTACGCCCCCATCCGGCGTGCACAATACAAAAAACCCCGCCGTAGCGGGGTTTGGTGCGTTACAACGCGAAATTAGTGACGCGCACGAACAATCTGATATTTACGTGTCAGATACTCAACTGGCACGCTCCAGATATGCACCAGACGCGAGAACGGGAACAGCAGGAACAACGTCATACCGAGCACCAGGTGCATACGGAAAATAAACGCCACACCGTCCAGATACTGAGACGCGCCGCCGTGGAAGGTCACCACGGACTGTGCCCAGTTCACCAGCTTCATCATCTCGCTACCGTCCATATGCTGGGCGGAGAATGGAATAGTCAGCAGACCCAGCGCACACTGGATAACCAGAATGGACAGCACCAGAATGTCGGCTCCCGTGGTCGTTGCACGTACGCGTGGACTGAACAGACGACGTTTCAGCAGCAGTACGCCCCCCACCAGGCACATCACGCCGGACGCCCCGCCCGCAAACATCGCCATCTTCTGCTTCACTTCGAGCGGCAGCCACGCTTCATACATCCAGTGCGGCGTCAGCATCCCCAGGAAATGACCCGCGAAGATGCCGAGGATCCCAATGTGAAACAGGTTTGACGCAAGGTTCATCCCTTTGCGATCCAGCATCTGGCTGGAAGCCGCACGCCAGGTGTACTGACCGTAGTCGTAACGTAACCAACTGCCAATCAGAAAGACAGAACCCGCAATATACGGATAGATGTCAAAGAAGAACGTATTCAGGAAGTGCATTATTGCTGTCCTCCGGTGGTGATGTTCAGGTACTGCGGCGCAACGGCTCCGGCAAAACGACGTTGGTGAGCAGAAATTTCAGATTCACCGCACCCCTGGTCGGCAAAGAATTTCACCTGCTCTTCTTCCCAAACAGCATCCAGTGCCTGCGGCGTGTCGTCACGCGCTTCATCCGCAATCTTTTCTGCCACTTTATCGCTGTCGATAACGGTATTCGCCAGTTTTAACAGCAGATCAAACAGCACCGCGTAACGGCTTTCGCGCTGTTGCAGACGCGCACTGAGCAGCGCCAGAATCGGGGCGATATCCTGCAAGCCACCTAACGCTTCGCTTTTTGGCAACTGTGCGAGGTACTCCAGATACAGCGGCAAGTGATCTGGCAATTCGCGGCTATCGAGTTGTAGTCCGTGCTGCTCATACTGGGCCATCAGGTCAACCATCGCCTGACCGCGATCGCGGGATTCACCGTGAACATGTTCAAACAGCAGTAGCGAAGTCGCACGACCGCGGTCGAACAGTTCGCTATAGCTTGCCTGCGCATCCAGCATGTCCTGTGCAGTTAAATCGCGCAGGAAAACGCCCAGCGTCTGGGCATCCTCTTTGTCCAGGTTTTCAGATGACGCGAGTGCATCGAAAAGTTCCTGCTGATGCTGCCACAAGGCAGAATCCGGGTACTCGAGCAGACGCGAAACAATGACGAGTTCAATCATTGGTGCGGCTCCGTTTTGCTGGTCACATCGACAGCATCGATGCGGCGACTGTTGAACAGATTGAATTTAGTATCAGAACCGTGGCAACCATCACCGAAGGTGAAACCACAACCACTCTTCTCCGGGAATGCTTCACGCGCCAGTTCGCGATGGCTGCTCGGGATCACAAAACGATCTTCATAGTTAGCAATCGCCAGGTAACGATACATCTCTTGCGCCTGAGCTTCGGTCAGCCCGACCTCTTCCAGCGCGCGGGTATCAACTTTACCGTCTACGGTTTCTGCGCGTTTGTAGTGACGCATCGCCAGCATACGTTTCAACGCCCGCAGTACCGGCTGGGTATCACCCGCAGTCAGCAGGTTCGCCAGGTATTGAACCGGGATACGCAGGCTGTCCACGTCCGGCAGAATACCGTTGCTACCCAGTTCACCCGCGTCAGCGGCAGACTGAATCGGAGATAAAGGTGGCACATACCAAACCATCGGCAATGTGCGGTATTCCGGATGTAGCGGCAGCGCCAACTTCCAGTCCATCGCCATTTTATAAACCGGAGACTGCTGTGCGGCATCGATAACGCTCAGCGGAATACCATCTTTCAGCGCCTGTTCAATAACAGCCGGATCGTTCGGATCGAGGAACACATCCAGTTGACGCTGGTACAGATCTTTCTCATGCTCGGTGCTTGCCGCGCTTTCAATCGCATCCGCGTCATACAGCAGTACGCCGAGGTAACGGATACGACCCACGCAGGTTTCGGAGCACACGGTCGGCTGACCGGCTTCGATACGCGGATAGCAGAAAATGCACTTCTCAGATTTACCGCTCTTCCAGTTGAAGTAGATCTTCTTGTACGGACAACCGGTGATGCACATACGCCAGCCGCGGCACTTGTCCTGGTCAATCAGCACGATGCCATCTTCTTCACGTTTGTAGATGGCGCCGCTTGGGCAGGTCGCCACGCACGCCGGGTTCAGACAGTGCTCGCACAGACGGGGCAGATACATCATGAAGGTGTTTTCAAACTGACCGTACATCGCCTTCTGCACATTTTCGAAGTTCTGGTCTTTCGCCAGCTTCTCAAACTCGCCGCCCAGGTCATCTTCCCAGTTCGGACCTTTGGTGATTTTGTCCATACGCTGACCGGTAATCAGCGAGCGCGGACGGGCGATCGGCTGCGCCTTGCTATCAGCAGGCGCGTTGTGCAGCGTCTGGTAGTCGAAATCAAACGGCTCGTAGTAATCATCAATGCCCGGCAGATGCGGGTTAGCAAAGATTTTACCCAGCAGCAGCGCTTTGTTACCCATGCGCGGCACCAGCTTGCCGTTGATTTTACGGATCCAACCGCCCTTCCATTTTTCCTGGTTTTCCCAGTCAGTCGGGAACCCCGTACCAGGCTTCGTTTCAACGTTATTGAACCAGGCATATTCGGCACCTTCACGGCTGGTCCAGACGTTTTTGCAGGTTACTGAACAGGTGTGGCAACCGATGCACTTATCGAGATTCAGCACCATGCCGACTTGTGAACGAATTTTCATTTTACGCTCTCCTGTACCTGGTCATTGCCTTCACCATCCAACCAGTCAATGTTCTTCATCTTACGTACCACCACGAACTCATCACGGTTCGAGCCTACGGTACCGTAGTAGTTAAAGCCGTAGGCCAGATGTGCATAGCCGCCGATCATGTGGGTCGGTTTCGGCGTAATACGCGTTACCGAGTTATGGATCCCGCCACGCTGCTGGGTAATTTCTGAACCTGGCAGGTTCACAATACGTTCCTGCGCGTGGTACATCATGGTCATCCCGGCCGGCACACGTTGGCTGACAACGGCACGGGCAGTTAAGGCACCGTTACTGTTGAAAACTTCGATCCAGTCGTTATCTTCGATACCCAAATCTTTCGCATCGGCTTCACTCATCCACACAATCGGACCGCCGCGACCTAACGTCAGCATCAGCAGGTTGTCACTGTAGGTAGAGTGGATACCCCACTTCTGGTGCGGCGTCAGGAAGTTGAGTGCTTTTTCAGGGTTGCCATTGGACTTCTCGCCCATCACCTCTTTCACCGAACGAGTGTCGATTGGCGGACGATAGACCAGCAGGCTTTCGCCGAAGTCACGCATCCACTGGTGATCCTGATACAACTGCTGGCGACCAGACAGCGTGCGCCATGGGATTAGCTCATGAACGTTGGTGTAACCGGCGTTATAAGAAACGTGTTCATCTTCCAGGCCTGACCAGGTCGGGCTGGAGATGATTTTGCGCGGTTGCGCCTGAATATCACGGAAGCGAATCTTCTCGTCTTCTTTGTTCAGTGCCAGATGCGTATGGTCACGACCGGTAAATTCACTCAGCGCAGCCCAGGCTTTGACGGCAACCTGACCATTCGTTTCCGGTGCCAGGGTCAGGATCATCTCTGCGGCATCAATTGCTGTATTAAGACAAGGTTGGCCTTTCGCCGGACCTTCTGCCTTGGTGTAATTGAGCTTACGCAGCAGATCCATTTCGCTCTGGGTATTCCAGGCAATCCCTTTACCACCGTTACCGACTTTATCCATCAACGGACCGATAGAGGTGAAGCGCTCGTAAGTTGCCGGGTAATCACGCTCAACGGTCATGATGTGCGGTGCTGTTTTGCCCGGAATCAGGTCGCATTCGCCTTTTTTCCAGTCTTTCACATCCAGCGGTTGCGCCAGTTCAGCGGCGGAGTCGTGTTGGATAGGCAGCGTCACCACATCAGTTTCTTTGCCAAGGTGACCGACACAGACTTCAGAGAATTTCTTGGCGATGGCTTTGTAGATTTCCCAGTCGCTTTTCGATTCCCAGGCTGGGTCAACAGCAGCAGACAGCGGATGAATAAACGGATGCATATCCGAGGTATTCATGTCGTCTTTTTCATACCAGGTAGCCGTTGGCAGCACGATGTCGGAATACAGACAGGTGCTCGACAGACGGAAGTCCAGCGTTACCACCAGATCCAGCTTGCCGTCGAGACCATTATCCTGCCATTCCACTTCTTCCGGTTTCACGCCGCCCTGTTTCCCCAGATCCAGCCCCTGGATACCGTGCTCAGTACCCAGCAGATACTTCAGCATGTATTCATGACCTTTACCGGATGAGCCCAGCAGATTAGAGCGCCAGATAAACAGGTTACGTGGATGGTTTTTACCGTTTTCTGGTTGTTCTGCCGCAAAGCGAATAGAACCTTCTTTCAGAGATTTAACGGTGTAATCGACGGGTGTCATCCCTGCTTTTTCCGCCTCACGCGCAATGTACAGCGGGTTAGTACCCAACTGCGGTGCAGACGGCAACCAGCCCATACGCTCGGCGCGCACGTTGAAGTCAATCAAATGACCGCTGTAGCGGGATTTATCCGCCAGCGGAGACAGCAGTTCCTGCGCGGTGACCGTCTCATAGCGCCATTGGCTGGAGTGGTTATAGAAGTAGGAGGTGCTGTTCATGTGACGCGCCGGACGCTGCCAGTCGAGGGCAAACGCCAGGGGCTGCCAGCCGGTCTGAGGACGCAGTTTTTCCTGGCCCACATAGTGTGCCCAGCCGCCGCCGCTCTGACCAACACAGCCGCAGAAAATCAGCATGTTGATCAGGCCGCGATAGTTCATATCGAGGTGATACCAGTGGTTCAGACCCGCACCGACGATGATCATCGAACGTCCGTGGGTTTTATCGGCGTTATCGGCAAATTCACGGGCAATACGCACGATTTGAGAACGTGAAACACCGGTGATTTTTTCTGCCCACGCAGGGGTATACGCTTTTACGTCATCGTAGCTGGTCGCGCAGTTTTCATCGTTCAAACCACGTTCCAGGCCGTAGTTAGCCATGGTCAGGTCATAAACGGTGGTCACCAGCGCGGTAGAACCGTCCGCCAACTGCAGGCGTTTCACCGGCAACTTATGCAGCAGAACGTTTTCCAGTTCGACTTTATTGAAGTGTTCAGTTCCTTCGCCACCGAAGTACGGGAAACCGACTTCCGCGATGTCATCCTGGCTACCCAGCAGGCTGAGCTGCAGTTCGGTTTCATTACCGGATGTGCCGTCGCGCTGCTCCAGGTTCCATTTACCTTTTTCACCCCAGCGGAAACCGATTGAACCGTTCGGCGCAACCATCTCACCGTTGCTGTTAATCGCGACAGTTTTCCATTCCGGGTTGTTTTCCTGACCCAGAGAATCGACCAAATCCGCCGCACGCAGCATACGACCGGCGGCATAGTAACCGTCACGCTCTTCAAGCACGACCAACATTGGCATGTCGGTGTAACGGCGCACGTAATCGGTAAAGTACTGGCTTGGGTTGTCGAGATGGAACTCACGCAGCATAACGTGGCCCATCGCCAGCGCCATTGCGGCATCAGTCCCCTGCTTCGGTGCCAGCCACAGGTCGCAAAGCTTGGCGATTTCTGCGTAATCCGGCGTAATCGCGACAGTTTTGGTGCCTTTGTAGCGAACTTCTGTGAAGAAGTGCGCATCCGGAGTACGGGTCTGCGGTACGTTAGAACCCCAGGCGATGATATAGCTGGAGTTGTACCAGTCAGCAGATTCCGGTACGTCAGTCTGCTCGCCCCAGGTCTGCGGAGAGGCAGGCGGCAGATCGCAGTACCAGTCGTAGAAGCTCAGGCAGGTACCGCCAATCAGTGACAAGTAACGAGCACCGGAAGCATAAGAAACCATCGACATTGCCGGGATCGGAGAGAAACCAGCAACGCGGTCAGGACCATAGGTTTTCACGGTATAGACGTTAGATGCCGCAATCAGTTCGTTTACTTCCTGCCAGGACGAACGGACAAACCCGCCACGACCACGCGCTTGTTTGAAGCTTTTTGCTTTATCGGCGTCTTCGATGATGGAGGCCCAGGCGTCAACGGGATCGCTGTGCAGTCTTTTCGCTTCACGCCACATCTTCATCAGACGTTTACGCATCAGCGGATATTTGAGGCGGTTTGCGCTGTAGAGATACCAGGAATAGCTCGCGCCACGCGGGCAGCCGCGAGGTTCGTGGTTTGGCAGATCAGGACGAGTACGCGGGTAGTCAGTTTGCTGGGTTTCCCAGGTTACCAGACCATTTTTCACGTAGATTTTCCAGCTGCATGAGCCGGTGCAGTTTACGCCGTGGGTTGAACGCACGACTTTGTCATGCTGCCAACGCTGGCGGTATCCATCCTCCCAGTCCCTGTTGGTATTGAGAAGCTGGCCGTGCCCATCGGCAAAGGTTTCGCCCTTCTGTTTGAAGTAGCGAAACCGGTCCAGGAATTTACTCATCGGTTCTCTCCTGTAGGAGCCTGACGGCTCTCTGATAAATCGACATTGCTTGATTGGGAGTGAAGGTAACGCTCTGAAAGGGCGTGATAATTGATAACGATCAAGGCAGACAGGGATGAAAATAGGTGGTTAATTTTCGCATACCCCTTAAGTAGGATATTGATATTTAATATAATTAATTGATTTATAAATGGATTTTAAAAACAACTTCTCGTGCAAATGTTAAATTCTTTACAAGTGGGTATTAAGGGGTATCCCCCCTGCCTGGCATAGTGAGAGCACTGTTCTCACAGGCAGTTGTTGTGTCATAACATATAAGTATGTTGTAACTAATTACAAGCAAAAAAAAGCGCGGTATAACGCCGCGCAATGGATAATCAACCTACACTTCATCCTTCAAACTGCTTCTGCGTTGGCTGCGCTCGTTCTCCCCAGTCACTTACTTCAGTAAGCTCCTGGGGATTTCTCACTTGCCGCCTTGATGCAGTTAGAATGATTTTGTGTATACCTCTTTTTTACTTTTTAGAATGACGTCCGTATACCACCCAGGTGATGACCACACAAGCGACATAGAAGATCAGAAATACTTTCATCGCACCGACCGGAGAACCGGTTAATGCCAGAGATGTACCAAACGCTTTCGGAATAAAGAAGCCGCCAATCGCGCCAATCGCAGAGATAAAGCCCAGCGCCGCTGCCGTGTCAGTCGCTGCTTCACGCATCGCTTTCTCTTCAGAGCCGCCTTCCGCTTTCACCCTGTCCATTGTCAGTTTACGGAAGATGACAGAGATCATCTGGAAGGTTGAACCACTACCCAGACCGGCCGTCAGGAACAGCGCCAGGAATACCGCGAAGAAGGCAATAAAGTTACCACCTACCCCATCGGTTGGCAGGGTCAGGAACAGCAAGGCACTGAAGACTGCCATCAACACGAAGTTAACCAATGTCACACGCGTCCCGCCCAGACGGTCGGAGATTGCTCCCCCGGCAGAACGCGCCAGTGCACCAATCAGCGGGCCAAAGAAGGCGTAATGCAGGATCTGCACTTCCGGGAACTGCGTTTTTGACAGCATCGCGAAACCTGCGGAGAAGCCGATGAAAGAGCCGAAGGTTGCCAGATACAGCAGGCTCATTATCCACAGATGCCCGCGTTTCAGCACCGGCAATTGCTCTTTTAACGACGCTTTCGACGTTGCCAGTTCGTTCATACCGAACCATGCGGCCAGCGTGAAAATTGCGAGGAACGGTACCCAAATCCAGGCGGCATTGGCCAGATACAGCTGCGTGCCGTCCGGTTGTTCAACGCCGTGGCTGCCAAAAGCGGCGAAGATGGACAGTGAGACCACCAGCGGCGCAACCAACTGCATCACGCTGACGCCCATATTGCCCAGACCACCGTTCAGCCCCAATGCACCACCCTGCTTCTGCTTAGGAAAGAAGAAGCTGATGTTTGCCATGCTGGAAGCAAAGTTTGCACCGGCAAAGCCGCACAGCAGGGAGATAATAATGAAGGTACTGAACGGCGTGGTGGTATCCTGCACAGCAAAGCCTAACCACACGCAGGGGATTATCAGGATACCTGTGCTGAATGCCGTCCAGCGGCGACCACCGAACAGAGGAACCATAAAGGAGTACGGTACGCGCAGCAGTGCGCCGGAAACTGAAGGCAATGCCGTCAGCATAAACAGCTGCTCAGTGGTAAAATTGAATCCCACTTTCGGTAAGTTCACCGCCACCGCGCTAAATAACATCCATACGCAAAACGCCAGCAGCAAGCAAGGGACTGAAATCCACAGGTTACGGCTGGCAACTCGTTGACCACGCTGTTCCCAGAAGGCGGGATCTTCCGGCCGCCATTCTGTGATTACAGATCCAGATGCCCTTTCCGGGGCAGATGAGTGACTCATAGACACCTCTGATACTTGTTTCGATGCCTGCAACATTAGGGTTTACAGCGGGGGGTAAGTTGATATAAATCAAAGGAAAAGGTGTCATTATTAACGCCTAAAATTTATCATTACCCTAAATGAGTACATAACTTCGGTAAAAAAGATGTGGTTTTTCACGCTTCTGTCGCACCCTACTCCCCGACGTCCGGGATCTCTCCCCCTGTCGGCAATTAAGGGGTAGCCCGTTTGAGGTATGGGTATACTCCAGTGTATCGCTGAGAATAGCGGCACTGCCTGCAGCAGAATCGTCATTCAATAAGGTTTTCTGCTCTCTGAAAACCCGAAGGAAGAAGTCACATGTTTAAACGTTGTCTTTCCCCGCTTACGCTGGTCAACCAGGTGGCGCTGATTGTTTTACTGTCTACCGCGCTTGGCGTGGCGGGTATGGCTGTCTCCGGCTGGCTGGTACAAGGCATTCAGGGTAGCGCTCACGCGATCAATAAAGCCGGCTCGCTACGTATGCAGAGCTACCGTTTGCTGGCTGCCGTACCGCTGGACGCCAGCGATCAACCGCTGCTGGATGAAATGGAACAAACAGCGTTTAGCCCTGAACTGACTCGTGCTGCACAGCGCGACGGCCAGCAGACCCAGTTAAAGGCATTGCAGGATTACTGGCACACCGAACTGGCACCTGGGCTTAAACATGCCCAAACGGGTGATGCGGTCGCCGACGACGTTTCACGCTTTGTGACCGGACTGGATAAACTGGTTACCGCCTTTGATCATACTACCGAATTACGTATCGAACGCGTCGTCCTGCTGCATCGCCTGATGGCCATATTTATGGCACTGCTGCTGGTATTCACAATCATCTGGCTGCGCGTACGCCTGCTGCAGCCGTGGAAACAACTGCTGGCGATGGCGCGCGCCGTCAGCCAGCGTGATTTTACGCAGCGTGCGCATATCAGCGGACGTAATGAGATGGCGGCACTGGGTTCGGCGCTGAACAATATGTCCGAAGAATTGGCCGAAAGTTACGCCGTACTGGAACAGCGGGTGCAGGAAAAAACCGCGGGTCTGGAACATAAAAACCAGATCCTCTCTTTCCTGTGGCAAGCCAACCGCCGTCTGCACTCACAGATACCGTTGTGTGAGCGGCTTTCACCGGTACTCAACGGGTTGCAAAACTTAACGCTGCTGCACGATATTGAGTTGCGGGTTTATGACCTGGAAGATGAAGATAATCATCAGGAATTTACCTGCCAGTCGAATACCAGTTGCGATGAAAAAGGTTGTCATCTGTGCCCACGAGGCACACTGCCCGCCATTGAAGGTGGCACTACGCTGAAATGGCGGCTGACCGATGCGCATACCCAGTACGGTATTCTGCTCGCCACCTTGCCGTACGGGCGTCATCTCAGTCACGATCAGCAGCAACTGGTCGATACTCTGGTTGAACAACTCACCGCAACACTGGCGCTGGACAGACACCAGGAACGTCAGCAGCAGTTGATCGTGATGGAAGAGCGTGCCACCATTGCTCGCGAACTCCATGATTCTATTGCACAATCGCTCTCCTGTATGAAGATGCAGGTCAGTTGTTTGCAGATGCAGGGCGACGCGCTCCCGGAAAACAGCCGTGAGTTGCTAAGTCAGATTCGTAACGAGCTGAACGCCTCCTGGGCACAGCTACGTGAATTGTTGACGACCTTCCGTTTGCAGTTGACTGAGCCTGGGTTGCGGCCTGCGCTGGAAGCCAGTTGCCAGGAATACAGCGCTCGCTTTGGTTTTACGGTGAAGCTGGATTATCAGTTGCCGCCGCGGCTGGTCCCTTCACATCAGGCGATCCACCTGCTGCAGATTGCCCGTGAGGCCCTGAGTAATGCGCTTAAACACTCTCAGGCCAATGAAGTCATCGTGACGGTGGTGCAAAATGGCAAACAGGTCAAACTGACAGTTCAAGATAACGGCTGCGGCGTACCGGAAAACGCCGAACGCAGTAACCACTACGGCATGATTATAATGCGCGACCGTGCGCAGAGCTTGCGCGGCGATTGCCGTGTACGCCGTCGCGAGACGGGCGGTACTGAAGTTGCTGTCACTTTTATTCCCGAAACAAACTTCACAGAAGTCCAAGGAGATACCCATGAGTAATCTGGAACCGGCAACCATCCTGTTGATCGACGATCATCCGATGCTGCGCACCGGTGTAAAACAGCTTGTCAGCATGGCGTCCGATATCACCGTGGTCGGCGAAGCCAGTAATGGCGAGCAGGGTATCGAGCTGGCTGAATCCCTTGATCCCGATCTGATCCTGTTAGATCTCAACATGCCGGGTATGAACGGTCTGGAAACGCTTGATAAGCTACGAGAGAAATCTCTGTCCGGACGCATTGTCGTTTTCAGTGTTTCCAATCATGAAGAAGACGTAGTGACCGCCCTGAAACGCGGTGCTGACGGCTATCTGTTGAAAGACATGGAGCCAGAAGAGCTACTGAAGGCGTTGCAACAGGCTGCCGCCGGTGAAATGGTGCTGAGCGAAACCTTAACCCCGGTTCTGGCCGCCAGCCTGCGCGCTAACCGTGCGACCTCCGATCGTGATGTAACTCAGTTGACGCCACGTGAACGCGATATTCTTAAGCTCATCGCCCAGGGTCTGCCTAACAAGATGATTGCTCGCCGCCTCGACATCACCGAAAGCACGGTAAAAGTGCATGTGAAGCATATGCTGAAGAAAATGAAGCTTAAATCACGCGTTGAAGCCGCGGTATGGGTGCACCAGGAACGCATCTTCTGATAACGCGAGTATTAACGAGGATCATTTCCTGAAACGGCATTAAACGGTTCGGCCAGTGATAGCGTGATCTCATTGGAAGAGACACGCTGGCCCTGCTCGTCTTCCACGACGACGGACAGCCGCCAACGGTTGGTTGCTCCTTCACTGCTATCCCACTTCGGCATAATAATCGTCCAGCCCTGCGCACTGCGAGGATGGCTCCCGGCCGTTAAACTCAATGCTTTCGTGTCTCCCTGCCATGTCAGATGACGGATGCCATACTGACTACGCACCTGTAATTTCAACGCTACCGTCTCGCCGGGTTTCAGATCCCACGGCGGTGTTGTCAAAAATACAGATAAGGTTTTACGCTGGCGATACTCAAGCGTTGGCACGCTGTTACGCTGAGGATCGTCATAACGACTCCCGCCCAGCGATCGGCTGTTTGCGACTTCACTCACCATTAACTGTTTTTTTAGCGCAACGCCAAAACGATAATTGAGGGTCAATCCCAGATTATTTTGGCTTATCCCGCTTTCGCCCTGTTTATGCTGCGCGGTCACCGTAATCAGCGGCACTGGCGTATAGCTCAGTCCCAGGTTTACCGCCACCGGGTTGCGGTAGCCCGTTCCCGAGTGGAAAAGGTCTACCCGATCGCCAAAATATTGCTCGACGCTGACGCTGGTATTGAGATGCTCGTAAAAAGGTAACCGCATCAACGCAGTAAGATCGTAGCCCCGCGCCATCCTTTGTTCCTGTGTTGAAGAACGATTCTGCCACGAGGAAAACGGCTGGTAGTAGTTGGCGGATAGCCGCAGATACTCTCCCCACGCCTCGGCGCCAAACCCGCCGCGCGGCAGATTTTCATCCAGCAGGTTATCGTAAAAGGTGTTGTAGCCCAGCAACCAACCATCGCGTATGAAGCGTTGTCCAATCCCCGCATTACTCACCAGCCCTTCGTCACGTTGCGTAAGCCCCAACTGACTCCAGGTCAGAAAGCGTTGATTATCCTGCCACGGAATAAACCAGCTTCCCCGACTGCCGGTAAAGCTGCCTTCTTTATCCACCTGCAGCCCAACGCTGGCATTCCCCCACGGAGAAAGCCAGGATTCAAGCTGTTGATTCACCTGCTCACTGACCGTGTCACGCACCTGGCCAAACGCGAACTGCTTCGCTTGCTCGCCAGTATCAAGGCCGTTATCGGTCATGCTGGCTTCCCCAAACGCTTTAACCATTTCGGCAAAGTGCTTTTCGCCTGCCCGCGACTCCGGCGCCATACCGAGATCGGGCAAGCCATCACTATTGTTATCGAAAGGGTTTTCCGCCTGGTGAATAAAAGACGATTGCGCGCTGGCAGTACCGCCTGCAAACGGCAAGAGTGAGAATACTGCGAGAGATAAATAAATATTACGGCTCAAATCGTTAGTGGTTTCTTACATCAATTAGCCACAGCGGCATACTTATCTTAAACCATAACGTCTTCAGCATTGATTTTCAGCCCTTCCTTCCTTTTTCGGCATTATCCTGGCATCGGGAAATAGGTGTAACATACGTGTCAGTTATTAACGTTCACATGCAGCAACAGGAGTAAAAATGCAAAAGATAGTGATCATCGCCAACGGTGCAGCCTATGGAAGCGAGTCGTTATTCAACAGTCTGCGTCTGGCCATCGCTCTGCGCGAGCAGGAGGGCAGCCTCGACCTGCGTCTGTTTTTAATGTCGGATGCCGTCACTGCAGGGCTGCGCGGGCAGAAACCGGGGGAGGGTTATAATATTCAGCAAATGCTGGAAATCCTGACAGCACAAAACGTTCCGGTAAAACTCTGCAAAACCTGTACCGATGGCCGCGGGATCACCGCACTGCCGTTAATTGATGGCGTTGAAGTCGGTACGCTGGTGGAACTGGCTCAGTGGACGCTGGCAGCAGATAAGGTTTTGACCTTCTGATGCCAACACTTTCAGGCAAGCGTACTGAAAGTGCCGGTAATTTCCCGATTTAATCTCAGATGGGCGCGGTTTCGTTAAACGTAAGCTCGCCCTTTCAACCCTTTTAAGGGATTTTGTCATTTTTGTTTAATCGTTATGCCATTTTTTGATCAAAATCAGCATCCTGCCCCCTCCCCTTTGGTGTTATGCAATGAGTGAAATGTGAACAACATCACGCAGCACTTTCAACAGAAAGTACGTTGTTTTCAAGAACGGGGTGAAAAATGGCATTAGTGAAGGCAAGTTTGAAATTATTCGGTGGAGATACGGTGGTGGTACGCTGTTCTGAGCGCTGTCATATCCATCTGATGAGCGAGAAAAATCACGTCAAAGACACGCAGTCTGACATCTTAAGCGTGCAGGATCGTGATAACGCATGGCTTACCGTGCCCTATACCGGCATCTGGAATGTGCTGATCGACAGCCACAGCCAGTCTCTGGAGCATTCAATCAGTTATATTGCAGCCTGATGATGTACTGCCCGAAAGCATCTACGCTTATCGGGCACACAACAGATAACCCGGCAACGCTTAGGCAAATCCGGGTCGCATGACGCCTTCCGGCAGGTTCTCTCCCAACAACCTTCTGACCGTAATCACCAGATCGTTAAGACAGTCATCCTGCATCCCCAACTTCACCAATTCCTGTTCCAGCGAGAACAGATATTGCGCGTTGGTTCCCAATGGCCCACTGGCAGAAGCAATAAGCGGTGCGATAACCTGAGCACGGGTATCGGACTCAAACAATGGATGTCGCGGATCCATAATAAAGACCAGCGCACTCACCGTTCGGCCATCATCAAGCGCCAACTGGCACCAGGTGGGCAGATAGCATCCGGTGATCATTTCACGCTTCCACAGCAAAGAAAGCTCTTGTTCCAGCGACGCGTTCGGCAGACGGTAGGCTACACCAGTAGTGCGTCCGCCCTCTTTTAAGGCCAGCATACGTCCTGGCTGACCGGCCGTTCCTCGCCCTGCCGTCAGGCGCAAACAAAATGCGCGATGCCAGCCGACTAACGTCCCGGTACAGGACTCTTCAAACTCTAACGCCGGATTCCACATCAACGATCCATAACCAAAGATCCACACCGGTCCATCATCTGGACGGCAGGCAAGCGTGGCGGCCAGTGAGGCTGCCCGTTGTTCCGCCGACCAGAGTAGTGATTCTTCAATATCACCAAATGCCGTCTTACAGTCAGCATTCAATAAAAAATCACGCGTTAACACCTTACACCTCCGCCACTGCGACTTCCCTGCAACAACTTTTTTGACGCCTTCCAGGCTTTTTTACTGCTCATTTTGAAACCAATACCAGGACAATAGGCAATTCACCGCCTGCATGCAAGGCAACAAAGGCTCAACGGCACTTTATATTCTCTTTTTATGTCCCGGCCTGGCACGACCGTCAGCATATCATCGTGTGCTATTTTGATTGATTTAGAAACCTAACATCTTGTTATTCAAATGCTCTCTAAACAAGACACACCATTTTGCTCGCTTTGATGCAAAAAATGGTCCATGCCGTAAAATTACGTAAAATCAGATCGGAAATACCGAAAGATCTGTTATTTTTTACATTCTTTAATACATTTATAATTATAAGCACCTGCAGAGATGGAGAATTAATTACATGACACATGCACATGAGGCGGTAAAAACCCGCCACAAGGAGACCTCACTCGCCTTTCCGGTTTTGGCGCTGGTAGTACTGTTCTTTTGGGGGAGCAGTCAGTCACTACCAGTGGTCATCGGCATTAACGCACTAGCCCTTATTGGTATATTAAGTAGTGCATTCAGCGTTGTCCGTCATGCAGACGTATTAGCTCACCGACTTGGTGAACCCTATGGCTCGCTGATCCTCAGCCTTTCGGTGGTTATTCTCGAAGTCAGTTTAATTTCCGCATTAATGGCAACCGGTGACGCCGCGCCCACGCTAATGCGCGATACGCTCTATTCAATCATTATGATCGTAACCGGTGGGCTGGTCGGGTTTTCATTACTGTTGGGTGGTCGCAAATTTGCTACCCAGTATATGAACCTGTTCGGTATTAAGCAGTATTTAATTGCTCTATTCCCGCTGGCCATTATCGTGCTGGTATTCCCGATGGCATTACCGGGAGCGAATTTCACCACCGCGCAGGCACTGTTGGTAGCCTTAATTTCAGCAGCAATGTACGGCGTATTTTTGCTGATCCAGACCAAAACACACCAGAGCCTGTTCATTTACGAACATGAAGATGAGGGGGACGGCGATGACCCACATCACGGTAAACCTTCAGCGCACAGCAATCTGTGGCACGCCGCCTGGCTTGTCATCCATTTGATTGCCGTTATTGCCGTCACCAAAATGAATGCCAATCCGCTGGAAACATTACTTACTGAGCTGAATGCACCAGTGGCATTTACCGGTTTCCTGGTGGCGTTGCTTATTCTCTCCCCTGAGGGTTTAGGTGCGTTGAAAGCAGTACTGAACAATCAGGTGCAGCGAGCGATGAATTTATTCTTCGGCTCAGTACTTGCCACCATTTCACTGACCGTACCCGTCGTCACACTGATTGCCTGGGCAACAGGGAATGACCTGGTGTTCGCGCTGGGCGCACCAGAGATGATTGTCATGGTTTCTTCGCTGGTGCTGTGCCATATCTCCTTCTCCACCGGACGCACCAATGTGCTCAACGGTGCAGCACATCTGGCACTGTTTATCGCCTACCTGATGACAATATTCGCCTGATAAAAAAAGCCGGACACCGACACAACTTGTCGGGTCCGGCTTCTTATTTCCTTTCGTAGACCTGATAAGCGCAAGCTCTGTCAGGCACACAAAATGAATTAGTTCTCAGTATCCAGCTCGTCGAAGCTTTTCACCAGGTCATCTATGGCTTTAATCTGCGTCAGGAACTGTTCCAGTTTCGCCAGCGGCAGCGCGGATGGGCCATCGCATTTCGCATTGGCTGGATCCGGATGCGCTTCAATAAACAGACCTGCCAGGCCTACCGCCATACCGGCACGCGCCAGTTCAGTAACCTGCGCGCGACGACCGCCGCTTGCTGCGCCAAACGGATCGCGGCACTGCAGCGCATGGGTCACGTCAAAAATCACCGGTGAGTTGCCGGAGACTTTCTTCATCACGCTGAAGCCCAGCATGTCCACAACCAGGTTGTCATAACCAAAGTTCGCGCCACGGTCGCAGAGAATAACCTTATCGTTACCGCCTTCATGGAATTTATCCACGATATTACCCATCTGACCAGGGCTTACGAACTGCGGTTTCTTCACGTTGATAACGGCACCGGTTTTCGCCATCGCTTCTACCAGATCGGTCTGACGAGCAAGGAATGCCGGCAGCTGAATCACATCCACCACATCGGCAACAGGCTGTGCCTGGCTGGCTTCATGAACGTCGGTGATCACTTTTACGCCAAACGTCTGCTTCAGTTCCTGGAAGATTTTCATCCCTTCTTCAAGGCCCGGTCCACGGTAAGAGTGGATGGAAGAACGGTTGGCTTTATCAAAGGAGGCTTTGAACACGTAAGGGATACCCAGCTTTTGAGTAACGGTTACGTAGTGCTCACAAATGCGCATCGCCAGATCGCGGGATTCCAGCACGTTCATTCCGCCAAACAGCACGAACGGCAGGTCATTTGCCACGTTGATGTCGCCAATGCTAACCACTTTTTGTTTCATAGGATCGCCTTAAACGGTAGGTAAAGTGTCATTAATCAATGCAATACAATTTGTTTGTGCGAAATAGTATTAATCTGCGCACGGATCATTTCGCTGATCGGGTCTTCCGGACACTGTTCAACGAAATAGCTTAAATCTGTCAGCGCAACATGTTCACATTCCAGCTGCGCGTAAATCAATCCACGATCGCGTATTTCATACGGATCCTCAGGATTAAACTGCAGTAATGCTTCGCTGGCTCGCAGCGCCAGTTCCATTTGCCGCTCTTCCATCAGTGATGATTTCAGCGTGTCGAGCAGTTTGCGGATCACTTCCGCGTTATCCGCTTCATCCAGGTCCTCGTTAAATAACTCCGCAACCGGGCTGATATTCCCCTTCAACCACACTTCCAGCGTGTGTTCATTTAATGTTTCGCCATTGAACGGATTGATTAGCCACATTTCGCCATCGAGCGATTCAATACGCAGGATGAGTTGTGTCGGGAAAATCACCGGTACCAACGGCAGTTCCAGTCGGTTGGCAATCCACAATAAGATCGCCCCCAGCGACACAGCGCTGCCCTGACGGTTTTTCAGAACCTGGTCAAGCCATAGTGCATCAGAAAGACGATAGACGCCGTGGGTGTCCGTAAAACCCCATTCGCCGTAAAAAAGTGCCAGCAGTTTTTCCAGTTGCTCATCCTGAGACAGGAGCTGGCTAATTTCTTCTTGCGCCAGACCAACCAGACGTTCCAGTTCGTCATAGACAGTTTGTGTTGGAAAATCCAGACGGATAGACTCCGACGCCAGGATCATCCCATCACACAACGGCGCTTTATTAAATTCGAAATCAGCTAACGACCTCATGACTTACCCCAGTAACGGTATTTTTGTGGTGGCGAGTTTAATGATGATGTACAGCACCACCAGCGCCAGCGGAAATGCGATTAATCGCGCCTGCTGGCTGCGCGCCCGACGGTAATCGAGCGCAATAAAACCCAAAACGATGTAAATGATAACCCCAAACAGCTTTTCAGTCAGCCATGTCCCCTGTTCGGTGAATGGCAGGATGTGCGTTTTAGCAATCAACGCCACGCCGCTGAGAAGTAAAACGGTATCAATGATCGGTGGCAGAATACGCGTCCAGCGCGATGATGCAAGGCGCGTATTGGTAGAACGCCACCAAAAACGCAACGTGAGTAGCCCGACAGAAAGCGCGATGCTAACGAGATGAATAGTAAGTAGTGTGCTGAACGAATTCATGATGGGATGCGCCCAAGCGTAATCCGCTCGTTGCCGCCATAGTCACGACAGGTTTCAACCGCCTGATAACCTGCGCGGGTAAACGCGTCGCGTACCGCCTCACCCTGCTGCCAGCCATGTTCCAGCAACAGATAACCGCCGGGCGTTAGCATGTGTCGAGACTGGTCAATGATATGCACGATATCCGCCATACCCTGCTCGCCCGCCACCAGTGCCGATAGCGGCTCAAAACGTACATCGCCCTGCGCCAGGTGCGGATCCTGCTCATCGATGTACGGCGGGTTACTAACGATCATCTCAAACTGCTGCCCCTGCAAAGCACTAAACCAGTCGCTTTGCAACACACGCACATTGTCGATGGCCAGATGCTGTTTGTTGCGGTTTGCCAGGTCTACGGCATCCGGCATGCGGTCAACCGCGGTCACCGTGCAATCCGGACGCTCAGACGCCAGCGCCAGCGCAATGGCACCCGTACCGGTTCCCAAATCGAGAATACGACACGCAGAGGCAGGCAGACGAGCCAGCGCCTGCTCAACAAGACACTCAGTATCCGGGCGTGGAATAAGCGTAGCCGGAGAGACAAACAGCGGCAGCGACCAGAACTCGCGCACGCCGGTCAGATGTGCTACCGGCTCACCCCGCTGACGGCGTTCCAGTAATGTATCGAGCCGTTGACGCTGCGCCTCGGTTAACACCGTTTCGCCGAACGCCAGAATAAAGGTGCGCCCCTTACCGGTGACAAACTCGAGTAAAATCTCGGCGTCACGTCGCGGGCTTTCGCTTGCCTGTAATTGGCTTATCGCTTCACGCAGCCAGTGCTGATAGTCCATTAATCCTGCTCGGACAACGCCGCCAGTTGGTCGGCCTGGTATTCCTGGACGATTGGCTCAATAAGCATATCCAGTTTACCTTCCATCGCTTCATCCAGACGGTAGAGCGTCAGGTTAATGCGGTGATCGGTCACACGCCCCTGCGGGAAGTTATAGGTGCGGTTGCGATCGCTGCGATCGCCGCTGCCCAGCAGGTTGCGACGTTCGGAGGCTTCCGCCTGTTGACGCCTGGCCACTTCGGCGGCACGAATACGCGCCCCCAGCACCGACATCGCTTTCGCTTTGTTTTTATGCTGCGAACGTTCGTCCTGACACTCCACCACGATGCCGGTTGGCAAGTGGGTAATACGAATAGCGGAGTCGGTGGTGTTAACGTGCTGACCCCCAGCGCCGGATGAGCGGAAGGTATCAATACGCAGATCGGCTGGGTTGATATCCGGCAGTTCTGCTTCCGGCAGTTCCGGCATCACCGCGACCGTACAGGCAGAAGTATGGATACGTCCTTGAGATTCGGTCGCCGGTACGCGCTGTACGCGATGGCCGCCGGACTCGAATTTCAGTCGACCATACACGCCATCACCGCTGACTTTGGCAATAATTTCTTTGTAGCCACCATGTTCGCCTTCGTTGGCGCTCATGATCTCTACCCGCCAGCGACGCGATTCAGCGTAACGGCTGTACATGCGGAACAGATCGCCGGCAAACAGCGCCGCTTCATCACCACCGGTTCCCGCACGCACTTCGAGGAAGGCGTTACGTTCATCATCAGGATCGGTTGGCAGCAGCAGAACCTGCAGATGCTGTTCCAGTTGTTCACATTTTTCCTTTGCTTCGCGCAGTTCATCCTGCGCCATTTCACGCATTTCAGGATCGTCGAGCATCATCTGTGCCGTTTCGATATCGTCCTGAACCTGTTGCCAGTCCGTAAAACAACGGGAAACATCACTTAATTGCGCATATTCGCGCGACAATGCACGAAAGCGTTCCTGGTCTGCGATAGTTCCCGCATCACCGAGCAGCGCCTGAACTTCTTCATGGCGTTCATGCAGGGCTTCCAGTTTGGCAACGATAGAAGGCTTCATAGGCGTAAATGCACCCTGTAAAAAATGAGATTGGTGTACTGCTACTCCAGCCCGAGGCTGTCGCGCAGAATATTCAGGCGTTCACTGTCCCCGTCACGGGCGGCCTGTTGAAGTGATTTGGTTGGTGCGTGGATCAGGCGGTTAGTCAGCTTCCACGCCAGGTCCTGCATAATGGCTTGCGCATCACCGCCCTGTTCCAGAGCAGCCAACGCTTTGGCGGTCAGTTCATCACGGATTTGTTCAGACTGACTGCGATAATCGCGGATGGTCTCGCTTGCGCTTTGTGCTCGCAGCCAGGCCATAAACTCGCTGGTTTCCTGCGCAACGATGGTTTCCGCTTCCACGGCGGCCGCTTTGCGCTGCGCCAGGTTATGCGAAATGATGCTTTGCAGGTCGTCAACACTGTACAAATAGGCATTGGACAGTTTGCCCACTTCCGGTTCAACGTCGCGTGGTACCGCAATATCGACCAGCAGCATAGGCTGATTACGGCGATTTTTTAGCGCACGTTCGACCATCCCCTTGCCAATAATAGGCAGCGGGCTGGCGGTAGAGCTGATAATAATATCGGCATCCTGTAAGCGGGCATCTATATCGCTCAGCGAAATCACCTCGGCACCGACTTCATCGGCCAGCACCTGCGCACGCTCACGTGTGCGGTTAGCGATGATCATCTTCTTCACTTTGTGCTCACGCAGATGTCGCGCCACCAGCTCGATGGTCTCGCCAGCACCCACTAACAACACGGTTACCGTGGAAAGGGATTCAAAGATCTGCCGCGCCAGCGTACAGGCAGCAAAGGCGACTGAGACCGCGCTGGCGCCGATATCCGTTTCTGTGCGTACACGTTTCGCAACGGAGAATGATTTCTGGAACATACGTTCCAGCGCACTGGCGTTCAGGTGGCCTTTTTGCGAGTCCGCAAAGGCTTTTTTCACCTGCCCCAGAATTTGTGGCTCGCCGAGCACCAGTGAATCCAGACCGCTGGCAACGCGCATCAGATGGCTGACAGCATCGTTGTCCTGGTGCCAGTAGAGGCTACTGCGCAGATCTTCTTCGTTCAGATTGTGGTACTCACACAGCCAGCGAATCAGCGCTTCCTGCAGGTTATCCTGCTCTTCTACGCTGAGATACAGCTCTGTGCGGTTACACGTCGACAGCACTACCCCGCCCTGCACCATTGGCTGCGCAAGCAGGCTGTCCAGCGCCTGATCGAGCGTGTCCGGCGAAAACGTTACGCGTTCTCGCAGCGATACAGGTGCCGTTTTATGGTTAATACCAAGCGCTAAAAGGGTCATGTGTGCGGGAATAGTACCAGCGTTGATAAGGTTAGACTGCGTGCATCATACAGGATGCGTGCGGCCAATAAAAGAGACTGCCCCCTTTTGGAGTAATAGCTTACGGTTTAAATTAAGATAACGTGACCGTAGACGATATTCACGGTCGGCGCTAGCATTAAGGGTTATAACTGCAACCGCTGGCATGATTTTGCCGGATGGCGAAAAACGTGTCTTTTCCAACCTGCGGATTCAGTTTGTAGGCCTGATAAGCGCCGCGCCATCAGGCAATTAATGCACCGTATTACAAGGATTTGTCATCATTATGACCCTGCCTGATTTTCGCCTGATCCGTCTGTTGCCGCTGGCAAGCCTGGTTCTTACCGCCTGTACGCTCAACGCGCCGAAAGGTCCCGGTAAAAGCCCCGATTCTCCGCAATGGCGCCAGCACCAGCAGGAAGTGCGCGCACTGAACCAATATCAGACACGCGGTGCGTTTGCCTATATTTCCGACCAGCAGAAAGTGTATGCCCGCTTTTTCTGGCAGCAAACTGGCCAGGATCGCTATCGCCTTCTGCTGACCAATCCGTTGGGTAGTACCGAACTGGAACTGAACGCGCAACCGGGCAACGTCGAACTCGTCGATAACAAAGGGAAGCACTACACCGCTGACGACGCCGAAGAGATGATTGGCAAACTGACCGGCATGCCTATTCCATTGAACAGCCTGCGCCAGTGGATCCTGGGTCTGCCGGGAGACGCCACCGATTATAAACTCGACGACCAATATCGTCTGAGTGAAGTGAATTACAGTAAAGACGGTAAAAGCTGGAAAGTCGTGTACAGCGCCTATGACAGCAAAACGCAGCCAGCGATGCCGGCGAACATGGAACTGTCCGACGGCTCCCAGCGCATTAAGCTAAAAATGGATAACTGGATTGTGAAATGATGACCCACTGGCCCTCTCCGGCGAAACTGAATCTGTTTTTATACATCACCGGACAGCGTGCGGACGGTTATCACACGCTACAAACGCTGTTCCAGTTTCTCGACTATGGCGACGAGATTAGTATCAACGTACGCAGCGACGGTGAAATTCACCTGTTAACGCCCGTTGATGGTGTTGAGCATGAAGACAACCTGATTGTGCGCGCCGCACGCTTGCTCATGAAAACCGCCACGGAACGTGGTCGCCTGCCAGCCGGCAGCGGCGCAGACATCAGCATTCATAAGCGCCTGCCGATGGGCGGTGGTCTGGGCGGTGGCTCATCGAATGCCGCCACCGTTTTAGTGGCACTGAATCATCTGTGGCAGTGTGGGTTGTCTGTAGATGAACTGGCAATAATGGGTTTAACGCTGGGCGCCGACGTACCGGTATTCGTACGCGGTCACGCAGCCTTTGCTGAAGGCGTAGGAGAAATCCTGACGCCGGTCAATCCAGCAGAAAAATGGTACCTGGTCGCCCATCCGGGAGTCAGTATTCCAACGCCGGTGATTTTTAAAGATCCTGACCTCCCGCGCAACACGCCAAAAAGGTCAATAGAAACGTTACTAAAATGTGAATTCGGCAATGATTGCGAGGTTATCGCAAGAAAACGTTTTCGCGAGGTTGATGCGGCGCTTTCCTGGCTGTTAGAATACGCGCCGTCGCGCCTGACTGGTACAGGGGCTTGTGTCTTTGCTGAATTTGACACTGAGTTCCGTGCTCGCCAGGTGCTTGAGCAAGCCCCGGATTGGCTCAAAGGCTTTGTGGCGAAAGGTGTAAACCTCTCCCCATTGCACAGAGCGCTACTCTAAATCATTTGGGTTTCAGGAAGATGGCGAGATGACGAACCGCCAGACACATACAAAAATATGTGACTGGTGCGAGAAATTGATGCCAGCACATGAAACGTGACTGATGACGAGTAAGCCGGGCAAGCTGAGTTGCGGTGACAACGTCACCCCGTTCCAGACGTTGCATCGCGCTCTTTAATACACCGCCTGGAGAGGATACTGCCTGGCCCGCACAGTTTTCGGCAGATTCTTTCCACCAATGGACGCATGCCTGAGGTTCTTCTCGTGCCTGATATGAAGCTTTTTGCTGGTAACGCTACCCCGGAACTAGCACAACGTATTGCCAACCGCCTGTACACTTCACTCGGCGACGCCGCTGTAGGTCGCTTTAGCGACGGCGAAGTCAGCGTACAAATTAATGAAAATGTACGCGGTGGTGATATTTTCATCATCCAGTCCACTTGTGCCCCTACTAACGACAACCTGATGGAATTGGTCGTTATGGTTGATGCGCTGCGCCGTGCTTCCGCAGGCCGTATCACCGCCGTTATCCCTTACTTCGGCTATGCACGTCAGGATCGTCGCGTACGTTCTGCTCGTGTTCCGATTACCGCTAAAGTCGTCGCGGACTTCCTGTCCAGCGTTGGCGTTGACCGCGTCCTCACCGTTGACCTGCATGCTGAACAGATCCAGGGCTTCTTTGATGTGCCGGTTGATAACGTATTCGGTAGCCCGATTCTGTTAGAAGACATGCTGCAGCTGAATCTGGACAACCCGATTGTGGTTTCTCCGGATATCGGTGGCGTCGTGCGTGCCCGCGCTATCGCTAAACTGCTGAACGATACCGATATGGCTATCATCGATAAACGTCGCCCACGTGCGAACGTTTCTCAGGTGATGCACATCATTGGTGACGTTGCGGGCCGTGACTGCGTGCTGGTTGATGACATGATCGATACCGGCGGTACGCTGTGTAAAGCAGCTGAAGCGCTGAAAGAGCGTGGTGCTAAACGCGTATTTGCTTATGCAACTCACCCGATCTTCTCAGGTAATGCGGCAAACAACCTGCGCAATTCAGTAATTGATGAAGTCGTTGTCTGTGACACCATTCCACTGACCGACGAAATCAAAGCACTGCCAAACGTGCGTACGTTGACTCTGTCGGGTATGCTGGCCGAAGCGATTCGTCGTATCAGCAACGAAGAATCCATCTCTGCTATGTTCGAGCATTAATCGAGCCAGGCTCAAAAACCCGCTGCGGCGGGTTTTTTTATCTGTAATATTTATTTGTATGACTTTTGCCTCCTTCACCTGCCATTCAGTTGACAGATGATGCGCCCATGGATGAAACATTATTGTGAACAGATTATTTTCCTCACATGTGATGCCTTTCCGCGCCCTCATCGACGCTTGTTGGAAAGAAAAATATACCGCTTCTCGCTTTACCCGCGACCTGATCGCCGGGATAACGGTTGGGATAATTGCCATCCCACTGGCGATGGCGCTGGCAATCGGTAGTGGCGTTGCACCACAGTACGGCTTGTATACCTCAGCCGTGGCTGGGATTGTTATTGCCCTCACCGGGGGCTCACGCTTTAGCGTATCAGGCCCCACCGCCGCCTTCGTGGTGATTCTGTATCCGGTGTCGCAACAGTTTGGGCTGGCAGGTCTGCTGGTCGCCACGCTCATGTCCGGGATATTCCTGATCCTCTTCGGCCTCGCTCGCTTTGGCCGCCTGATCGAATATATTCCGGTGTCCGTTACGTTAGGTTTTACCTCAGGTATTGGTATCACCATCGGTACCATGCAGATTAAAGATTTTCTTGGCCTGCAGATGGCTCATGTGCCAGAGCACTATTTGCAGAAGGTTGGCGCGCTGTTTATGGCCCTGCCAACCATCAACGTGGGTGATGCTGCGATTGGCGTGGTAACGCTGGGGATCCTGATTGTCTGGCCGCGTCTGGGTATCCGATTACCGGGCCACCTTCCAGCACTACTGGCAGGCTGTGCGGTAATGGGTATCGTGAACCTGACTGGCGGCCATGTCGCCACCATCGGATCTCAGTTCCACTATATTCTGGCTGACGGCTCACAGGGCAATGGTATCCCACAGCTGCTGCCGCAGCTGGTTTTACCGTGGAATATGCCGGAGTCAAACTTTACCCTGAGCTGGAGCTCGTTACAGGCGCTGTTACCGGCAGCCTTCTCGATGGCAATGCTCGGGGCAATCGAATCTCTGCTGTGCGCCGTCGTCCTCGATGGGATGACCGGCACCAAGCATAAAGCCAATAGCGAACTGATTGGTCAGGGTCTGGGTAATATTGTCGCCCCATTCTTTGGTGGTATTACCGCCACCGCCGCGATTGCCCGTTCAGCAGCTAACGTTCGTGCCGGCGCAACGTCGCCAATTTCTGCGGTCATTCACGCGATTCTGGTGATCCTCGCCCTGCTGGTTCTGGCACCGCTGCTCTCCTGGCTACCCCTTTCGGCGATGGCTGCCCTGCTACTGATGGTGGCATGGAACATGAGCGAAGCGCATAAAGTTGTGGATCTGCTGCGCCACGCGCCAAAAGACGACATCATCGTCATGCTGATGTGTATGTCTTTGACGGTGCTGTTCGATATGGTTATCGCCATCAGCGTCGGTATTGTTCTCGCTTCGCTGCTGTTTATGCGCCGTATTGCACGCATGACGCGTCTGGCTCCGGTCAACGTAGACGTACCAAACGATGTACTGGTACTACGCGTTATTGGCCCGCTTTTCTTTGCCGCAGCAGAGGGACTCTTTACCGATCTCGAATCTCGCCTTGAAGGCAAACGCATTGTGGTGCTGAAGTGGGACGCAGTACCGGTGCTGGATGCCGGCGGTCTGGACGCCTTCCAGCGTTTTGTTAAACGCCTGCCGGAGGGTTGTGAGCTGCGTATCAGTAATCTGGAGTTCCAGCCGCTACGCACCATGGCGCGCGCGGGTATCCAACCCATTCCTGGTCGTCTGGCGTTCTTCCCGAACCGTGATGCCGCGCTGGCAGATATTTAATCATACTATGTTACCGGCTTGCGCAGGCTTGCCGGTAACACTTCTCTTCTGTAAACGCGTCTGAGTTGCTATTATCCAGTTTCCCTTGTTCTGATGATATCTGCAACGATGAACGCTGATACTGCATTTATATTCCGTGAAATAACTGAGGATGATATTTCGTCCGTTCAGTCGTTTATTATCCACCATTTAAATCTCTATTTTAACGCTAACCGACCAGCACCTGAACCGCATGCAGATGTATTAAATCTGCGCTCACACTACCTCCATCAACCGCGAAATCGGTTGCTCGGCGCATGGAATAACCGACAGCAACTTATCGCTACGCTGGCGGTTTGCCAGTACGATGACCGAATACCGGCACTGCGTGGACGCTATCAATTATCCTCAACCGCGGAAATTTGTCGCTGCTACGTCGCACAGGAATATCGTCGGCAAGGCATAGGCAGTCAACTTGTTCTGCTGGCGGAACAATTTTGCGACCAGCAACAATATAAAACACGCTATCTGCACACCCACCATTTTTTACCTGGTGGCTATCAATTCTGGTTGCGAAATCACTTTACCGTCTATTTTGATGAAGGTGGCGAGCAGCAAATCGTGCACATGGAAAAACATCAATAAAATGTGACGCCGCGCAAATAATTAAATATCACAGTAAATTTCGCTATTAATCGTGGTCAGCCCGGCAAAGAAAACATTAATTGATCAACATCAAACAATTCTCATTTAGTTTATCGACTTTTGTGCTTTCCACATAATTAATGTCACAAGCACAAAAGCAACAAATTGATTTTATTGAATTAAAAACAAAAAGCGGCATCAACCCTACTTATTCAAGCGGTTGACGGAGCTATTCGATACCGATAAAGTCCCCACCGACAGTATTTCAGAATCTATTTATCATTTTGAAACGGAATATGGTGCGGATTATTTTAATCTTATGCCATAGCTGCCCCCGCAACTGTAAGCGGAAACTGAATATCACTGTGTCGTGGATTATCCACGACAGGTCACTGTAAAGAACGCATTTATGGGAAGGCCGATATTCAGATTGCCGCGAGCCAGGAGACCTGCTGTCAAGGTTGTATACATTGAGTGGACGGGATGGTCCATGGGGTGATTTATTTGACGAATGAGTAATATAATTTCTGAACAAATTGGCAACAATATGTTTTATTTTCATATTATCTTGCCCGCAGTTCACGATTAGATGTCATCTATCGTCATGTGCCTGTCCCGAATTTATGGAACGAAATGAACCATGACCAGACGTTCAGATTCTGGCATGAACGGGACAACGCTAATGCACGCAAAATTAACCTCTGCTTATTGCAAACTTTCACTTCTGGCACTGACTGGCGCAGCACTCTTCCTGACCAGCAATATGGCTTCTGCGGCTAAAACAGAATATCCACTAACGATCAAAAACTGTGGTAGGGATATTACGTTTAATCATGCGCCAAAACGCGTGACTACCGTTGGACAAAACAGTACTGAAATCCTCTATTCCCTGGGTCTGGCCGATCGTGTTGTTGGGACATCACTGTGGTTTAGCCCGGTACCTGAACAATACAAAGCGGCGAATGACAAGATTGCGGTCATTGCGCAAAACATCCCGAGTTTCGAAGGGATTATTGCGAAAAAACCGGATCTGGTGGCCAGTCAGTTTGAATGGCAGATTGGCCCTGCGGGCACAGTTGCTTCTTACGAACAATTTAGCGAATTACACGTTCCGGTTTATACCGCCCCAGCCGACTGCGCTAAAGACAACGAAGACGGCGGTGACGGCGTGCGTAAGAGCATGTTTGATATCGCCATGGTCTATCAGGAAATTGCCGACCTGGCGAAAATTTTTGATGTACAGGACAAAGGCGATGAGCTGATTGCCAGCCTGAAAGCACGTGAAGCCGCCGCGAAAGCTAAGATTGCCGGTATGGACAACCACGTATCTGCCGTCTTTTGGTTCTCCAGCGCCGACCTGCAGCTTGACCCTTATGTCGCCGGGAAATTTGGTCCCGCGGCGTGGATAGCGCAATCTCTTGGGGTGAAAAATGTCATTGATTCCGCTGAAGAGTGGCCAACGGTAGGTTGGGAAACCATTGCCAAAGCCAACCCATCGGTCATCGTCCTCGGCGAGATGGGCCGTCGCCGCTTCCCGGCCGATGACTGGAAAGTCAAAATGGAATACCTCACGTCCGATCCTGTTACCCGCCTGATCCCGGCAGTGAAAGAAAACCACCTGCCGGTGATCGACGTGCAGACCATGAACGCGGGTATCAGAACCATTGACGGGCTGGAAAAACTCGCCGATGCGCTGGTGCAATATGGTCTGGCGCACCCTCAGACGACTCACTAACTCTCGTCGCGCGTTATGCCTTATGCGGGCATAGCGCCCTTTCGTATTCCGGGAAGTCGTAAACAATGAGCGAATTACGCAGGACGCGTCATGCCATGAGCCAACTTGCCAGCCGGACGCTGTTCCACACGCTGTGGGTCAGCATGGTGATGTTCGGCGTCCTTCTGGCGGGCATTTCAATCGGTGAGACGGTTATCCCGTGGCGGCATGTCAGCCATACGCTGGCAAACCGCTTGTTTGATACACAGTATGCGGTGGATGCGCTTGATGCCGGGATTATCTGGAACTACCGCCTGACCCGTGCGCTGGTTTCCGCCTGCTGCGGAGCCTGTCTGGCGGTTTCAGGCGTGGTTCTCCAGTCGTTGCTGCGCAATGCGCTGGCCGAACCTTACCTGCTGGGTATTTCTGCCGGAGCCTCAACGGGCGCGGTGCTCATCGCCCTGACCGGACTTGGCGCAGGGATCATTTCCATGTCGCTTGGCGCGTTTATTGGCGCGCTGACGGCATTTCTGTTTGTCGCGCTATTGGCGATGGCGGCAAGGGGCAAAAGCGGCTCGGCCACCACGCAAATCATTCTCGCCGGGATTGCCAGTTCGCAGCTCTTCAATGCCATTACCTCGCTCATCATTACGCGTTCAGCCAATGCCGAACAGGCTAGAGGCATCATGTTCTGGCTGCTGGGCAATCTCAGTGGGGTACGCTGGCCGGATGTCGTGCTGGCAATCCCTACTGCGCTGATAGGCATCATCGTTTGCTTTTGCTATGCCCGCCACCTGGATGCTTTCTCGTTTGGCGCGGAATCGGCGGCATCGCTGGGCATTCCCGTAAAACGCACCCGTGGCGTACTGATTGCCGCCGTGACAGGGATGACGGCCATCATGGTGTCAATCGTCGGCGCTATTGGCTTTGTCGGACTGGTCATTCCCCATGCTGCGCGATTACTGGTGGGAAATCAGCACCATCGCCTATTGCCCGTCAGCGCACTTATTGGCGCCATTTTCCTCATCGTCGCGGATGTTATTTCACGCACCTTACTTCCAGGACAGGTCTTGCCGATCGGCGTGATTACCGCACTGGTCGGCGCACCTGCATTTGCCATCATTTTGATACGAGGGAATCCGGGGAAATGACCGCTAATCCTGTGGTAAACGCCCAGCATCTGTACTGGGAAGTCAAAGGCAAAGCCATCGTCAATGATGTCTCTTTTCAGGTCTCGCGCGGCGAGTTTGTCGGCATTATCGGCCCCAATGGTTCCGGGAAAACGTCGTTGATTTCGCTCCTGGCAGGTTTACTGAAACCGTCTTCCGGGCACGTTACGCTAAACCATCAGGACATTCGTCGTTATTCACGCCGCCATCTGGCGCAAAAGGTGGCACTGGTTGAACAACAGGCTGAAACCAGCGAGCGTCTTACCGCCATTCAGGCGGTTTCGCTTGGTCGCACGCCATGGCTGAGCCTGCTGTCACCGTGGTCGAGGAAAGACGACGATATTGTGCAGACGATGCTGGAGAAAGTCTCCCTACAAAACATGCAGCATCGCTGCTGGCATACCTTCTCCGGCGGAGAGCGTCAACGTCTGCACATCGCCAGAGCGCTGGCACAACAGCCGCAGGTCCTGCTGATGGATGAGCCGACAAACCATCTTGATATCCAGCATCAGATTGGCCTGCTCAATCTGGTTAAACGTGAAAAACTCACCGTCATCGCCGCACTACACGACCTGAATCATGCGGCGATGTTCTGCGATCGCATCATGGTGATGAAAGCCGGACAGCTGGCGATGCAGGGGCGTCCTGCCGCCATTTTTACCCGTGAAAATCTTAATAGCTGGTTTGGGATCGATGCGATTGTCGAACACGCCCCCGACGAAGCGAACTGTTTTATCCGTTACCAACGCCCCGCGTAAACACCGAAAGGAACCGCAATGAAACGTGTTAAGCAAAGTTTACAAATCTTATGCCTGTTAGCCTTCACCTCGACGGCTTTTGCACAAACCTACGAAGTGCTGATGAAAAACCGCGGTACAGGCGGCCCGATGGTTTATGAGCCGGACTATCTGGCGATCCAGCCAGGTGATAGCGTGAAGTTTATCCGCAAACATAAGAGCCACAATGCCGCGTCGATTGCCGAACTCTCTCCCGCCGGATATCCCGGTTTTATCGGCAAAATCGATGAAGAGATTGAAGTGAAATACGACAATGCAGGTTTCTACGGCATCAAATGTTCACCGCACTACGCGCAGGGCATGATCATGCTGATTAAAGTCGGCGATGCCGTTTTACCCGACAGCTACCGCGCGTTCAAAGCCCCTGGTCTTGCCGATAAGCGTTTTCAGGAAATTTATACCCGCATCGATAAACAGTAACGCCGTCATAAAGGGAGAATAACGGTGGTGGATAAAAAAACGCTTAGCGAAACAATCCAAACTCAGCGACGCGATTGCCTGTGCAAGCTGACAAAATTTGTCGGCGCAGCGGGCGTGACCGCCGCCGTCTGGCCACTCATTTCCGCGCTGGGTCCGGATGATAAAACTGTGGCGGAAAATGAACCCGTTGATGTCTCCCTCGCTGGCGTAACCGCAGGCCAGACGGTGAAGCGTATCTGGCAGGGAAAACTGATCCTGATTCGCCACCGCACGGCGGAGGAGATCGCCGCGGCGCGGCAAGCTGATCTGCGTCTACTGGCCGATCCACAGGCGGATAGCGAGCGGGTGGCAGCGGCACATCCACAGTGGCTGGTTGTACAAGGTTACTGCCCCCACGCGGGTTGTGTACCCAATGCCAACCCCAACGGACAGGGCTGGGTTTGCCCGTGTCATGGTTCCGAGTTTGATACCTCCGGGCGCGTGACGCGAGGCCCGGCCACGGCGAATCTGGCCATCCCTGACTTTAGCGTGTCGGCTGACGGCCTGAGTCTGCGTATTGGTACGAAGGATGCCTGAGATGAAATCCGCTTATCCGTCCCCCCCGTGGTATCACCTGCAGTTTCGTCTTCCTGTCCCCCGCTCAGTCGCTGGCGTGTGGATTTTTGCTATCGGTCTCATATTGCTGGTCATGCTGGGCGTGCAAATGCTCTCCGGTATCGTGCTGGCTATGTTCTATGTGCCTACAGCAGGATCCGCTTTTGACTCTATTGTTCATATTCTGCGCGCGGTCAGACACGGTGAGTTGGTGCGCAATCTGCATGCTATTGGCGCATCGCTTTTTTTCTTCGCCTGTTATCTGCATATTTTCCGGGCAATGTATTACAACGTCTACCGCAAACCCTATCTGAAGATGTGGGCAATCAGCGTGACGCTGTATGTGCTATTGATGATCACCGCGTTTCTCGGCTATAGCCTGATTTGGGGGCAAAAAAGCTACTGGGCCGCTACGGTCATCACCAGTTTCGCCCGCGCGGTACCGTTTATTGGCGATACGCTATATACCTTTTTGGTCGGTGGCTATATGCCCGGCACACCGACATTAGGCCGTTTTTATGTCCTTCACTTTATCATCCCCTTCGCCATTGTCGCGGTTACGATATGGCACGTCCGTACCGTCCAGTCGGCTTTTGCCCACGCGCGGAAGAAAACATTTTCGCCCAAAGAGTCTCAGCGTGTGTTGTTCGATTTTCGCATCACCGAAAACGATGCTATCAAACTCACCCTCTTTTTAATGCTGTTCGCCTGGTTTCTGTTTTTCGCGCCGCGCTATCTCAGCAGCGCCGATAACTTTATCCCGGCAGACCCGACACTCACACCGGCTATCGTCGCGCCTGAATGGTACTTCCTGCCTTTTTTCTCCATTCTGCGCTGCTTCCCCAATGAACTGGCAGGCATCACTGCGATGTGCGCGGCGGTACTGATTTTCTATTTTCTCCCCTGGCTGGATACGTCACACGCACGGTTTCGTAATAACAGTCGGCTGGTTAAAGCCATTTTTTGGTTTTGGGTCGCCAATGCGCTCTTTCTGGGTTGGTTGGGCTCAAAAGCATTGGTCGGGCCGGACTTAGTTGATGGTTTTAGCGATGACGATGGCTGGACACGCGCGGCGTCTCAGCTTTCAACACTTATTTATTTTGCATGGTTTCTGCTTGTGCTGCCGTGCCGACGTTTACTGGAACGACAGGGCTGACATCATGGCGCGATTTTTAACCACTGTAACTCTGACTCTGGCTCTTTTCTTGAGCAACGCGATTGGCGCACAGCTACCCACCGCGCAGACATGGTCGTTTAGCGGCGTGAGCGGTAAACACGATAGCGAACAACTGCGACGCGGGCTGCAGGTCTATGAAGAGAAATGCCGGGCCTGCCACGGTATGAAATATCTCACTTTCAAAACGTTAACTAAAGCTGGAGGGCCGCAACTCAGTGAGGCGGAGGCCAAAACACTGGCCAGCGGCTACGTCTTCGCGACAATTGAAGACGACAGTCAACCCGGCGAACGGGAAGGCAATCTGAACGATGTTTTCGCGTCACCTTATCTGAATGAACAGGAAGCAAAATACCTTAATAATGGCGCGCTGCCGGTTGACCTGAGCTATATCGTTCGAGCGCGAACCTACGACCGCGGGTTTCCGCGATTTTTACTGGATGCGTTCACCCCCTACACCGAGCAAGGCGCTGATTACGTTTATGCGCTGCTGACCGGGTATGCAACCGATGACCCGGAGATGAAAACCAACCGTTTTTTCCCAGGCGGGATAATTAATATGCCTAAACCGCTGGCTGACAATGACATCACCTGGGCTATGCAAACGCATGCTCCCCAAACAGAAGAACAGTACGCACGAGATGTCACCGCGTTTCTGGCGTGGGCCGCTGACCCGCAGCTTGAGAGCAGAAAACACCAGGGAGCGATCGTGATGGGATATCTGGCGAGTATGCTGGCGCTATTAGCACTGTTACAGCGCATGCGATCCCGCTCGCGCAGCAACGAGAAAAACTAACGACCAGTCAGCGAAACGCTGGCTGGTCTGCAGGTTATGTCAGCACTTAGCTGTGGCGTTGGCTATTATTACGACGGCAACGTTTGTCGTAATGGCGAACCCACCAGTAGCGGTCACTGATTTGTTCATGTCCGCCGACGCGGGCACCCGCCAGCCAGAGGACGCCACCAACAAAAATACTGAGCACGGCACCATGTGCGAAAAACTGTGGCAGATTAAATTGCGGTAACTGGTTTAAAATAGAGTAACCAACACCACCAACCATCACCACCAACCCTAAAGCCATGAGCACGTTACCGAGTAACGAAGCGTTTTTGCGTTTCATGTGTCACCTCCGGAACTTTGGGTTGTTACAGGGAATACCCCTAATCCTTATGTGTAAAGTATAGACAACACTGCCATTCGCAAGTGCGCCTGTGATCACAAATACAAACACCAACGCAACAAAACTTTACAAATAAGCTACTGAACACCCTCAATTTCCAATAGTCCATTCCTGCAATTATTCAGTTTTCGGTGCGACCCACGCAGTTTTTTGTCAAGCGCGTCGGCAAACAGTAAACTACACGCCGGTTATAGACACACTCAGGACAAATAACGTGGCGATTAAATTGATTGTCGGCCTGGCGAACCCCGGCGCAGAGTATGCGGCAACGCGACATAATGCAGGCGCATGGTACGTCGATTTACTGGCAGAGAGACTCCGTGCCCCGCTGCGCGATGAGCCGAAATTCTTCGGTTACACCTCCAGAGTCACGCTCGAAGGTGAAGATGTCCGCCTGCTGGTACCGACCACATTTATGAATCTGAGCGGCAAAGCCGTTGGCGCGATGGCCAGCTTTTATCGCATTAACCCTGATGAAATTCTGGTCGCCCACGATGAATTAGATCTGCCGCCCGGCGTCGCCAAATTTAAGCTTGGCGGCGGTCATGGCGGGCATAACGGCCTGAAAGACATCATCAGCAAGTTAGGCAATAACCCTAACTTTCATCGTTTACGCGTTGGAATCGGCCATCCGGGCGATAAAAATAAAGTTGTCGGTTTTGTTTTAGGCAAACCGCCTGTTTCAGAACAGAAGTTAATTGATGAAGCCATTGACGAAGCGGCACGTTGTACCGAGATTTTATTCAAAGATGGACTCACCAAGGCAACGAGCCGGTTACACACCTTTAAAGCGCAATAAGCAGCGATGTGCGGCATTTTTCTCGCGTGCTGTGTATAATAGGCAAAGTTATTTACATTTCTACAATCTGTTTTCCATAACAGGTTGAATATCAAAAGATTAAGGTGATTTAAACATGGGATTCAAATGCGGTATCGTCGGTTTGCCAAACGTAGGCAAATCCACCCTGTTCAACGCGCTCACAAAAGCGGGTATTGAAGCGGCAAACTTCCCGTTCTGTACTATCGAGCCGAACACGGGTGTTGTTCCGATGCCCGATCCTCGTCTGGATCAACTGGCCGAAATCGTCAAACCGCAGCGTATCCTGCCAACCACAATGGAATTTGTGGATATCGCGGGCCTGGTAAAAGGCGCATCCAAAGGCGAAGGCCTGGGTAACCAGTTCCTGACCAACATTCGTGAAACCGAAGCTATCGGTCACGTTGTTCGCTGCTTCGAAAACGACAACATTATCCACGTTAACAACAAAGTGGATCCGGCTGACGATATCGACGTTATCAACACCGAACTGGCACTGTCCGATCTCGACACCTGCGAGCGTGCTATCCACCGCGTACAGAAGAAAGCCAAAGGCGGTGATAAAGACGCGAAAGCAGAACTGGCTGCACTGGAAAAATGCCTGCCGCAGTTGGAAAACGCCGGTATGCTGCGAGCGCTGAAAAACCTGACCGATGAAGACAAAGCAGCCATCAAATACCTGAGCTTCCTGACGCTGAAGCCAACCATGTATATCGCCAACGTGAACGAAGACGGTTTTGAAAACAATCCGTACCTCGATAAAGTTCGCGAAATCGCCGACGCTGAAGGATCTGTCGTGGTTGCCGTTTGTGCCGCTGTTGAAGCTGACATCGCTGAACTCGACGATGCTGATCGTGACGAATTTATGGCTGAACTGGGTCTGGAAGAGCCTGGCCTGAACCGCGTTATCCGCGCAGGCTACGAACTGCTGAACCTGCAGACCTACTTCACCGCGGGTGTGAAAGAAGTCCGTGCATGGACCATCCCTGTCGGCGCAACCGCTCCGCAGGCAGCCGGTAAGATCCACACCGACTTTGAGAAAGGCTTTATCCGCGCACAAACTATCGCGTTTGAAGACTTCATCACCTATAAAGGTGAGCAAGGCGCGAAAGAAGCCGGCAAGATGCGTGCAGAAGGTAAAGATTACATCGTTAAAGATGGCGATGTGATGAACTTCCTGTTCAACGTCTAAGTTGCTTCTGCTGTCTGATCAGGCTTTCCGGAGCTTTGTCAGATCAATGAACGCGAAAAAAATCCACGCTGCTGCGTGGATTTTTGTCAACGATAACGTCCTGCAGGCCTGGCGTAAACTCATGGCAAATTGTGCCGTCAGATAGCTGACGAGCTCACGCTTTATCGCTGGTTTTAAAGCTTTTTTTTCGATGACGTCTTTTAACGTGAGATTTTCCAGACTCAGGTCGGCAAACATTTGTTTCAAACGTCGATTCTCATCCTCAAGGTCTTTGATTTTTTTAATATCGGCCACTTCCATCCCGCCATACTTTGCCTTCCAGTTGTAATAACTGGCCTCCGAAATAGCGGCCTCACGGCACACATCCTTGACGGTACGTCCGGCTTCGACGGACTTCAGTACGGCGATGATCTGGTGTTCAGTGAATCGGATCTTACGCATAGTGATCTCCCCAAGGGATATAATCAGTATGTTGGAAGATCTCTAAAAGTGAATGGGCCGTTTTACCGGGATGCTTACACCCCCACCACTCTTCACAAACTTGATTTGCTCAACAAGGTTTTTCTTGGATTTCAACTGAAATAGATGTGGATCAGTGTGCATGGAAAATATGGTTGACGCTTCTTAAAAAAAACTCAGAGTTCATTGCAAAGCATGTATGATAAAAAACTGAGCCTCCTTAAACACACTGACATGACCTGTCAGTTATGAGGGGTAATATTAGGGAAAATTACAGAGGGGCGTATGCATGAGCGGACACGAAATCATGGCACAAAGGATAACCACTATTGTGGCGGAACTGTATCAGCATGGTTTCGTATCACGACTGAAATTAATGGATGAATTCAACATCAGCGAACGTACACTGTATCGTGATCTTAATCGTCTTGGAGATCGCATAATCCATGACGGAAACGGCATTTATAGACTGGCCCCTGCTTACGTCAAGCCTATTTCTCTGAATAATTTACAAAGCCTTGTTAGAATCTTTGATATGGAGGATGTATTCCCTACAAAAAAAATATTATCACAGCCTGATTTCACCTCATTGAATATACGTTCATTACCAGGTGATCCTCAAGCGAAGCGTATGCTTGAATGCAATTATGGTTTGTTTGATAAAGCTATTCGTGAGAATCAAATTTGTGAGTTCCACTATAAAGAAAAACAGCGGAGCGTTGCACCCTATAAACTCATAAACACGAAGGGTGTTTGGTATCTGGGGGCTGTAGAGAACGGGAATGTCAAGGGATTCCAACTAGCTAAAATTCACTGGCTTAAACTGAAAAATGAATACTTCACACCAGAGCCTGGCATTATTCAATATTTTATCGAGGAAGATGATGTCTGGTTCTCTATGAATAAACAGATTGTGCATGTCAAAATCGCAGCTGATGTAAGCTATTATTTTCAACGTCGAAGAATACTTCCCGCACAAAAAACAATCAGCCAAGAATCTAACGGCGACTTAATCGTGCAAACGGAAATGGCGCATGAAAATCAATTATTTCCACTGTTACGCTACTGGTTACCAAATCTTATTATTATTTCTCCTGTTGAGATACAACGGCGTTTCTATCAAAAACTTAACCAGCAAATAACAGAGTTAAAAAAACAATGCAATGGAACTACTTTTGACAACCAGCAGCAGGAGTGAATTATGCTACATAACCCAGAAAAAAAAGAACCGTTATCTCCTTCTAATGTAGATAAGCAAAAACATAACAGAGAGCAAATTGAGCTCGAGCAGAACCGTGCTGCTATTGCCCTTGCACAGGATGAAATCGTTAAACGTTATGGGAGCGCTAGTGCTGAATTTATTAAAGGCCATCGAGGTGTTGATAATGAAACAGGGCATCGCTTTACTAAAGGTCTTGCAGACGTCGCTGCACATAAGGTAAATCCTGATTACGCCACACAGAATATTAAACAACAAGCTGGCTTCTCTGCCGAAATTGCAACTACCAGTCGTGATAACGCAGAAGCAATTATAAATGGCGATACTGCACGAACGTGGCGTAGCGATGATTTACCTGAGTTTGGCCGTAACCATAACGTTGTTGATCGTGTGATGATTCAGGATGGTGTGATTGTAGAAGGGTCTCAGAGCCAGATGAAATTTGTAGGTGACCGCGACCAACTTTTTAAAGATATCACAAAAGATGACGGTAAATTTTCCCGCTATCGAGGAGTTAAGCTAGAACTCCCTTCTGAACAATACAAAGGAGCAGCAGAACACTGCCGTAAGAAAGCCTCTGAACTACGCGAGCAGGCGGGTAAGGTTGAGGCTTCAGGAAAACATGATATTGCAGATAAGCTCCGCCGGGAAGCAGATAATTACGAGCAACTGGCTGACAATGTGATTGATAGCGGTTTAACAACAGAACAAGCCATTTTTTACCGTGAGCATCCTAAGATAGCAACAGCAATGGATATTACGCGTACCAGTCACAGAGCAGGTATCGAAGGGGCTAAAACAGGAGCTGTTGTTGGCGGTGCGATATCATTGGTTATCAATATTTTTAATGTCGCTCAGGAGAAGAAAGCACTGGGTGAAGCAATTGAAGACATCACTTTTGACAGCGCGAAAGCAGCGGTGATGGGCTACGGTACTGCATTTGCAGGATCAGCGATAAAAGCAGGTTTGCAGCAATCAGAGAAGCAGGCATTACGGGCGATAGCCGGAACAACAGCCCCGGTTCTGGCGGTCAATATTTGCCTATCGCTTGGCATATCTATTAAGCGTTACATTAATAATGAAATTAATGAAGCTGAACTGCTTGATGAGATAGGTGAAAAAGGTTCCGGTATGCTTTCTAGCGGAATGATGGCGGCGCTAGGACAAATTGCGATTCCTGTTCCGGTTGTAGGGGCGGCAATTGGCGGTATGATTGGTTACACGCTCTCATCTATGTTTTATCAAAGTGCTCTTGAGGCCGCACGTGAGGTGACACTTTCACGTGAGCGCCTGGCGCATATTAGTGCTATTGAGAGTGAAGCTCGAGCACAAATCAAGCAGCAACAAACATTGCTTGATGAGTTTACTGCTCGGGAAATCCCACAACTTTGTAAAGACACCCAACATTTCTTTAACATTATTTCACGTGGAACCGATAATATTGACGATCTGGCCTTTGCTGTTAATGATTTTGCCACTTTACTCGGTGCACAATTACAGTTTCAGACTATGCCTGAATTCGAAGAATTCATGGATTCAGACAAACCATTAGTGTTGTAAACAGTGAGGGAACACCATGCTAATTAGAATGCTGCCTGATGAGAAAAAGGTCCTACTCGTGGAGCTTGCCAGGCTTATAACGTTATCTGACAACCAATTAATATGGAATGGAAAATCGAAGGATGAACTAACATCCGACTCTGATCTAAATAGTCTAACAATTCAGAAGAATTCGCTGGAAACAGAGTTACTGGAACAAATGGAACAGAGCTTTTCAGGTGGATTTTTCGGAGACGTATTAGATGGATTATATGGTCATTCTACTGAACATCAATTAATTGAGAAACTGAAAACCTATCCACTTTCTCAAATTGATGCGCCCGAGACTCGTATTCAGGCGGCGACCTCAGTATTAAAACTACTGCTTAATGATCAAAAAGTTGATAATCCCGCAACAGCAAAAATCATCATTTTCCAGCTTTTTTTAGTTGCTCTGCGAGATGGCCATATTTCCAGCATTGAATGGAACCTATTGAAAGAGATCCAGTTACACTTCAAGATCCCTGATTTTATTTTTAAAGATCTCCTGGATCGTGCCGAAGCCTTGAACATTGAAATGAGTAAAATACTCGCTCTCGTACTTGAATGAAGGAGTTATGATATGCCTATCCCTATTATTATCGGAGCAGTGGCCGCTGCCGCTGGAATTTATGGTATTGCTAAAGGTGTTGGTGGTGCCAAAGATCACAGCAATGCAAAAAACATTAATGAAAGTGCTCAAAATATGGTTGACGATATTAGTTCGCAAATCGAGTCAGGCCGCGAGCTAACAAATAACGTTATTGAAGACTATGGACAGCGCAAGCTTCGTGCGTATAACGGCGTTATTAATGATTTCATTGTTAATTTTGGACGCCTCAAAAATGTTGAACTAGCTAACAGTGCTGAACTGGAAAAACTCAACGCGGGCGATTTTACCAGTACTACCTTGTCAGCGCTGAAACAGGATTACCAGATTCTGAAAGATGCCGGTTTGGGTATTGGAGCAGGCATGGGAAGCGGCGCAGCGCTAGCTTTTGGTGCCTACAACGGCACAATGCTACTGGCGACTGCAAGCACAGGAACGGCTATCTCCTCGCTATCAGGCGTCGCGGCAACTAACGCAACCCTGGCCTGGCTTGGGGGGGGGTCACTAGCCACAGGGGGTTTTGGTATGGCAGGGGGAATGATGGTGTTGGGGGGAATTGTTGCAGGCCCGGCACTGGCAATTTTCGGCCATATCATGGGAAATAAAGGTGAAGCAGCGTTGAACAATGCACGTAGCAACATGGAACAAGCGCAAACGATTTACGAAGAAGGCTTATTAATGGTAGGGAAACTCCAATCCATTGAAAAGGTAACAATACTCGCAAATAATGCATTCTCTCTGACGAGTGGCCTTCTTCGTAGCGCTGTTTATGATATGAAGAATGCGCTGGAAAGCTACGGTGAAAACTTCCCTGACTTCCCGCAGGAGTGCAAAGATGCCGTGTTCATGTCTGTTAAGTATGCCCAATTATTGAAAGCGATGATTGATACTCCGATCCTTGATCAAGAAGGAAACCTGGTACTTTCAACTGAACGAAGAATTATCAATATTACAGATGTTGCTGAAGGCAGAAAGGACAAACTGGACGATATCGACGCATAAGATAAAAACAGGCTCACGTATCATCGTGAGCCTTATAACGGGTGAAAGAAATGTCCTGCAACAGTGATCAATTACCATTCCCATGCATAAAGTGTGGTCTATGTTGTCAGCGCGTAAGTCTAGCAAAAGAAACGCTTTTTCTGGACAGAGGCGATGGTACGTGCCGCTATTATGACCCTGCAAGCAAGGGGTGTAGCATCTACAATGAGCGCCCCGATATATGTAGGGTTGATCTGCAATTTACGCTTCATTACACCCATCTCTACACATGGGAACATTTTGTTGAACTCAATCTAGTTGTGTGTCGCCAACTAATTGAGGCTGATGAAAGTGAGTGACAATGAAATTTTCCCGTCTAACCGAATCATTCACTTTTTAAAATCTTTCGACATACTGGCTATACCCTCCAGATGAGAGCGCTATGAGTATACGGTTCATTGGACACCACCATTTTGTACTAATTGCAACACCTCGCTCAATACCGTTACAGGCACTGGCTCCGCTACGCCATATTCGGTGTATGCCACCGTTCCCAGCGCGAACTACACGCCCGACAACTATACGGACACCGTCACTATCTCAGTGACCTACTGACGCGCCGCTAAAATGCAATCAAGAAAACACAAATAATTATCATATTGTTTACTTTTAGAGGTACATCATAAATCTGATAAATAGTCATTCTCATGCGCCATGCATATTAAATGCCTGAATCGCTACTTGATCGCAAAAATTCGCAAAACAAATAGATAATTATTCACTTACCACTTAATTCACATACTTTTCATATGGCTAACAGGCATCTGGAGGACAGGCCGTTTCTTAAAAAAAATGTTAAATTTAAGTTTATATGGTGATATCCACTGTATACCACGGCCAAATTAAGAACATATTACTTTTATAACTAAGGTTTATCATGGATAAGTTATCTTACGCTTCAGATAGCAGCACATCTGCCTGGAATACCTACCTGCAACAAATCGAGCGTGTGGCCCCTTACCTGGGCGAACTTTCCCATTGGGTGGATACCCTGCGCCACCCGAAACGCGCGCTGATTGTCGATATTCCGGTGCAGATGGATGACGGCACTATTCGCCATTTTGAAGGATATCGTGTACAGCACAACCTCTCCCGCGGCCCGGGAAAAGGCGGTGTGCGTTATCATCCTGATGTTGATCTTAATGAAGTGATGGCCCTTTCCGCCTGGATGACCATCAAATGTGCCGCACTGAACCTGCCGTACGGCGGAGCCAAAGGTGGTGTTCGCGTCGACCCATTCTCGCTGTCTGAAGGTGAACTGGAGCGTTTGACCCGCCGCTATACCAGCGAAATCGGCATTATCATCGGGCCGCAAAAAGATATTCCTGCGCCGGATGTCGGCACCAACGGCAAAGTGATGGCATGGATGATGGATACCTACTCCATGAACCACGGCACCACCGTAACCAGCGTGGTCACCGGTAAACCTATCCATCTTGGCGGTTCGTTGGGTCGTGATAAAGCAACGGGTCGTGGCGTGTTCGTCAGCGGTCTGGAAGTGGCTCGTCGTGCCAACATCGACGTTGAAGGCGCGCGCGTAGCGGTACAAGGCTTTGGTAATGTCGGCAGTGAGGCGGCTCGCCTGTTCGCCAGTGCTGGCGCACGCGTCGTTGCCATTCAGGATCATACTGCCACCCTGTTTAACACCACCGGGATCGACATGACCGCGTTGACCGCCTGGCAGTTGGAGCACAAACAGATTGCCGGTTTCCCGGGGGCAGAAACTATCGCCAGCGAAGCCTTCTGGAGCGTAGAGATGGATATCCTGATCCCTGCTGCACTGGAAGGACAGATTACCCGTCAGCGTGCAGAAATACTGACCTGCAAACTGGTGCTTGAGGGCGCTAACGGCCCAACTTACCCGGATGCCGATGATATGCTGGCAAGCCGCGGTATCATCGTGGTACCTGACGTCGTATGTAACGCAGGTGGCGTCACCGTCAGCTACTTCGAATGGGTTCAGGACATGGCCAGCTTCTTCTGGAGCGAAGAAGAGATCAACAATCGCATGGATAAAATCATGACCGATGCGATGGTTCATGTGTGGGAGAAAGCGGCGGAGAAATCCTGCTCATTGCGCACTGCTGCCTATATTGTGGCCTGCGAGCGTATCCTGCTGGCACGTAAAGACCGTGGTATTTATCCGGGATAATACGACTGCAGATACGTCAACGTTTTTGACCGACGATAAACGCCAGTCGTGAGTTACGCCAATAATGCGGCATTATGTGTGGCATTATTGGCGCGTAGTCGCCTGATTAATCCGCCCCGCTTTCTGCGTTTTACTTACCTAATATCTGCGTATTTTGTTAGCCAATAAACATTAAATCTCATCGCAGCAACCATAATTTGCGTTAAGAACCCATAGCAACGCATTATTGGCCGCAATGTCTACTACCAATATTACGCCCGCCATATATATTGACGAACTGATTAAAAATCCCGAATAATTGTCGAATTATGGCATTCTGGCTGCAGGGAAAGTTGCCTGACACAGTGCGATTAGATCGGGCCGGGAAAACTCAGCGAATAACCACGTGAGAATATAATGGTCGATCATTCATCTGCTTCTGAGCACAACGATTTTACTCGTTGCCTGTCTCTTTTCGACAGCGCATTTCCACAAATCTTATCCCTGCTGGGTATGCCAGCCCCCACGCAACTCTCGCCTGATACGTTTTATGATTCACTTGATCGAGCCCGGGAGAAATTGGGCAACTGGAACAGTGTAGCCGCCCGCTTTAACTATAACGAGCAGGAAATGGCGAGCTTTCTTGCGGCACTACGAACCTTGAACAAATGGCTCGGCAGAAATACGCATGGCCAGCCTGCCGACAGAAATCTGACCATTGCCGCGTTGCGTTTTTTGTGGCAGCTCGAATATTTGCGAGAAAAACAGCCTCAATTAACTTATTCAACGACGCTGCATAACGAAGGCGAAGAAAAGCAGTTACGTAGTTTGCAGCAGGTACGGGCATTAGAGTTAACCATTCGTAGTTTAATTAATGAAGCGTACAATAACCAACAAGCTCTACTTGAGCACCTAAACAAATTATTTGGTCCGGAACGTGTCAAAAAATGGCTGAACGTTGCCGATCGTGATGACGTATTGAGCGGTACCCTTTTCAGTGAACTCGCCTCACTGTTTATTGATAAAGACGAATATCCCATCCACTATTCTCCACTTTATCAATATACCCCGTTGCTCAGCTTTGTTAACGATAAACGTCGAACACTGAATACCTTTCTTGACGATATTCGCGTAATTCGCAACCGTCTGGCGCATCATAAGCGGGTCACCTCCGTCCAAACAACATTGGTGAATTACTATTACCGAGAAATTACTGAGCCGGTACAGGAGGCCTTTGATGAAGGCCGGGTAAAAGTTAACCCTGATCGCTTTTTTGATGACAGCAATGCTGAAGTTGCTCGCTATTTCGAACGGACCAGCCAAAAAATTGACGATCTCGGTGGCGACGTTCAGGGAATAAAAGATGATCTGGTGGCTCAGGCTCAGGATATTGACGTAATCAAAACGGGTACGAACATCATTCGCAAGCGAGTAGCCTGGGTGCTGGGCGGTATCGTTGTCCTTATTGCTGGCTCGGTACTGACTTTCGGCACCTCAACCAAGACGCTGGTGAATACGGAGTCCATCCGTAGCGATCTCGGGGAAGTGGGTAAAACGGTTGCCGGTGCGAAAAAAGAAACCAGTAACGATCCGCGTAAAGAACTGGCGAATATCGGCATTGCCTGGGATGAAAAAAATCTTCGCGCCGCTATTGACCGCGGTGATACCCAGGTTGTCAACCTGTTTCTTGCCGGAGGCATGCGCTGGAAACTGTATTATGCCGAAGCCGCATTACAGGAAGATCGCGAGGAAACGTTGAATGCCCTATTACAATCAGCATCGTTGATGGATGAAAAAAACGGTTGCCTCAGAATGGCCGGTAAATTACGTCAGCCAGCGAACCACAATGGCACGCTGACCCCCATACAGATTCGTTATTTAAAAACATTCTGTTCTTCTGCCAAGGATGTTCAGGGTATTAAAGCGGAACTGGACAGAGCGCTTAATTTTGAGAAAGCCCAGAAGAAAGCTTACGATGAAGAAATGGCCAAAAATGAACCTGCGGGTCGCTGTGAACGCCGTCTGATGGCCGATAATGCGCGTGACTTACTGGCTGACGCGGCGCAGTTTTCACTGCAAAGACCTACCACCTATTCACTCCACGATGTGTTATTGAAAGAACTGAATACGCGTCTGATGTTCGGCACACTCAACGGGGCAGAGTTAAAAAGTCTGGTTAAGAACTACTGCGTAAAACAAGAAAACCATGAACCCAATATTGCGATTGACGATAACTGGAGTCGCTCGCAACGGGTCATTTATAACGTCGTCAAATAATGAGCGATACAACAACGCATTCATCGGAAGAGAATTATATGTTCGCATTCAACAATGCATGGCCGCAGTTTACTTTCGAGTTCAATCCGTCGCAGCGTGATGCACCGGCTGGCAGCCTGCTGATCGGATTGGGCGACGGGAATGATACTGAAAGCCAAAAGGGTGTCGCGCTCAATAACAAAGGATACCGTGCAGGTCACTACAATTCGGTGAGTAAGCTGGTGGCAAATGCCGACGATCGTCAATGGACTATATGGCGCAGTAAACTCTCAAGTGTCCAGGGAATACAACGAATCGTTATCGAAGATTTCTCTCTGGATACCTGTTTTACGCTGTTGCTGTTTTTGAACCATCTTGATGCTGCTGGTTCGCTGTCGCTATCAACACACCCGTGGCTGGAATACGTCGCCGCATGGGAAAGCGGTATTTATCTGGACGGGGATGATACGACGCGTTCTGCCGCTTGTTTGTTATCCGCACTCGCGCATAGCAGCCTGTACGAGCAATCCATGGATGATACTGACGTTGTTCGCCGCAACATGCTGGCCTGCCTGCGTCTGTTGAGCGATATGATAATAGCCAACCCAGACCCCACCGCAGGCATTTTGCCCATGCACACGCAATGTTATGCAAGTGCGGTCGCAAGTCTGGCGTATGAGCAACAGATTTACCAACACGTTATCAAGCGTTCGGTGACCTGCCAGCTCCTGCTGGACCTCGGCACAGGCCGGCGGCAAACGGTGGTTGATGCGCTGTTTATCACCGAAACGCACCCTTCCGGGATGCTGAAAATTCTTGCGCGCTGCGATAAAGAACGCAGTTGGACGCACAATGGATTTGGGCTGCTGGCCATTTATCGCCCACGAGAAGTGGGCACGGGCAATGATATCGTTATTTCGCTCAACCCCATTCAGGGGACACGCCTTGATGCCCTGTGGTCAGCTCTGGAACAGCGTGAAGATGCGGCCTGGCAAGGGTTACGCCCGCACGATACTCCGCGTTTTCTCGAAAGCTATCGCCTGGCCGGAGGCGATAAATTAATCCCAGGAGCACCGAACCAACCCTGGTACGACGATCAAGGCAGAATGACGCTAATTGCGGCACCGAAGCAACTTGCGCCAGGAGAGCCCGGCTCGAAACTGACCTGGCAAAAAGACGTTTTGCCCGCAATCTGGGATAATTATTTTACCCGTTACCTTGATAACGCCATTGTGCCAATAGCTTTACCCGAACCTGATTGCCGCACAAAGGGTAAATGCATTCGTGTCTATCAGCATCGTATCCCGGAGGGAGGTGATATTACGATCGTCCCGCTGATGCGTATGATCGACACCCCCACCTTCCATGCCTGGCTGGCAGCACAGAGCGATAGCACGCGCGTCATCCGGAGTCCTGTGGATCTGCCCCCCGCCAGCGAGTATAGCAGCCAGTGGTACAGCAATATTCTGGTCGTCGCTCACCGTCATGGCGTCACATTCTTCTGTCGCGAAGAAGAGGATAAACATCTGGCGATACTGATTAAAGCGGCCAATTCAGTAGCGAATGTCAGCTATGAATATGAAAATTTTCTGGCGAACTCTGCCCAGCAGATTGAACAGTGGCTCAAAGATCTGCTCGAATCGCAGCAAATGCACAACCGAAAGGGAAAAATCCGTCGTCTATCTGACTGGTCCGAAATGATGCTGGAAACCAAAGCCCGGGCGCTAAAAGCCATAAATAAAGGTGCTTTGGTCGGCAACGATGCCCTGCATAACCAGCTGAGTGACGATCTCTCGCGGCAGTGGGGATTGTCTGAGCAACGCCAGGAACTCATGGCGCAAATAGAGCAATTGGATCAGCTCATGCGCCAGGCAATTAGTCAGCGTCAGGAAAAACGCCAACGTATTTACGGCGCACTGTTTTCCGCTTTAGCTCTCGGCGCGGCGGCTAACCATATTTGGGAACCGATTAAAGAGATAAAAACAACAAACCTTTATGAATGGCAACTCATGCTATTCAAAGAGCAGCCAGCCCCGGCAATGGACAAATTACAGGCGATTGCTGCGGATGCCGCACGATATGAAGTCTATACCCTGGCTATTCTGCTAATTTTTGGTTTTATTGGTTTTATCTTGTTCTGGTTTTTCGATTTTAATGGCAAGGAAGAGTAAGGAATAACGTTTTATTCACGATGCCGTCAGCATAAACCTTGCCGCATCTCTCACTTCCGCTGTTTTATGCACCAATACGTTTCAATACGGAACATTACCAGATACTAATGTTCCGTATTGAAACGCCAATCACATCAATTTTCTTTTGACTACCCGTGTGCAAAATTACCTTATCGGCAGCGAGAGGTCGCCGTGGCGCTGTACAAACCGATACCCTACATCAGATGTCTGCCTGATATGTGCAGCCATCTCAGGACTGTCTGCGGAGCATAAACAATGAAAAAATTGATCAACCGTGTTGAAGACGTACTGAACGAACAACTCGCAGGGCTGGCAAAAGCCTATCCTTCTCTGGCACTGCATCAGGACCCGGTGTATGTCACTCGCGCGGATGCGCCAGTGATGGGCAAAGTGGCGCTGCTTTCCGGTGGTGGTAGCGGCCATGAGCCAATGCACTGCGGCTACATTGGTCAGGGTATGCTCTCCGGTGCCTGTCCGGGTGAAATTTTCACCTCGCCAACGCCGGATAAAATGTTTGAATGCGCCATGCAAATTGACGGCGGCGAAGGCGTACTGCTGGTAATCAAAAATTACACCGGCGACATTCTTAACTTCGAAACGGCAGCCGAGCTATTGCATGAAAGCGGCGTCAAAGTCACCACGATGGTCGTGGATGATGACGTGGCGGTGAAAGACAGTCTGTATACCGCTGGTCGTCGCGGTGTGGCAAATACTGTATTGATTGAAAAACTGGTCGGTGCGGCCGCAGAACGCGGTGACTCACTGGATGCCTGCGCGGCGTTGGGGCGCCAGTTGAACAATCAGGGTCATTCCATCGGGATTGCCATTGGTGCCTGTACCGTTCCGGCGGCCGGTCAACCGTCATTCACCCTGCAGGACAATGAAATGGAGTTTGGCGTCGGTATCCACGGCGAACCCGGCATTGACCGCCGTCCATTCTCTTCGCTTGATCAAACTGTGGATGAAATGTTTGATACCCTGCTGGAAAACGGCAATTACAGTCGTACGCTGCGTCACTGGGATCACCTTCAGGGCGCATGGCAGGAAGGAAAAGAAAGCAAACGCGCGTTACAAAGCGGCGATCGCGTTATTGCGCTGGTCAATAATCTCGGTGCGACACCGCTGTCTGAGCTCTTCGGCGTGTATAACCGCCTTGAAAGCCGTTGCCAGGATGCCGGTATTGTCATCGAACGTAACCTGATTGGCTCTTACTGCACCTCTCTGGACATGACCGGTTTCTCAATCACCCTGCTACAAGTGGATGACGAAACGCTGAGCTTATGGGATGCACCGGTTCACACCCCTGCACTCAACTGGGGTAAATAAGGAGATTCATGATGTCCCTCACCAGAACACAAATTGTTAACTGGCTCTATCGCTGCGGCGAAATATTCACCACCGAAAGCGATTTTCTTACCGGCCTTGACCGGGAAATCGGCGATGCCGACCACGGTCTGAATATGCACCGCGGCTTCAGTAAAGTGGTCGAAAAGCTCCCGTCCATTGCGGATAAAGACATCGGTTTTATTTTGAAAAATACCGGGATGGTACTGCTCTCAAGCGTCGGTGGTGCCAGTGGCCCGCTGTTCGGCACCTTTTTCATCCGCGCCGCGCAGGTCACTCAGGCCCATCAAAGCCTGACGGTTGACGAGTTGTATCAGATGATGCGTGATGGCGCGGAAGGTGTCATTAGTCGTGGTAAAGCCGAACCCGGTGACAAAACCATGTGCGACGTTTGGGTGCCTGTCGTCGAATCTTTGCGCCAGTCCAGCGAGCAAAAGCTGAGCGTACAGGCTGCTCTGGAGGCGGCAAGCGCCCAGGCAGAAGCCGCAGCGCAAAGCACCATCACGATGCAGGCGCGCAAAGGCCGCGCCAGCTACCTTGGTGAGCGCAGCATTGGGCATCAGGATCCCGGCGCAACGTCCGTTATGTTTATGATGCAAATGTTGGCTCAGGCTTCCAGAGAGTAAGGATAAAACGATGGTAAACCTGGTTATTGTGTCTCACAGCGCCCAACTGGGCGAAGGCGTCGGTGCGTTAGCCCGACAGATGTTAATGGGTGATGGTTGTAAACTCGCTATTGCCGCAGGCATTGACGATCCTGAGAACCCCATTGGCACCGACCCCATCAAAGTGATGGAGGCCATTGAGTCAGTGGCAGACACGGATCACGTGCTGGTGATGATGGATATTGGCAGCGCGCTACTGAGTGCGGAAACCGCGTTGGATCTACTCGATCCGGCGATCGCCGCCAAGGTGCGTCTGTGCGCTGCCCCGCTGGTTGAAGGTACGCTAGCGGCAACCGTCAGTGCTGCGGCGGGCGCTGATATCGATCGGGTCATCAATGATGCCATGAATGCCCTCGACGCCAAGCGTGAGCAACTGGGTTTACCTTCGTCGTCTGTCGCGAAGACAGCACCCGCTGAATTGTCACCCGACGCCGATGCCCGTTCGGTTGCCGTGACCGTAAAAAACCCCAACGGTATACATGTTCGCCCGGCATCGAGGCTGGTCTCCACATTGTCTGGCTTTAATGCCGACATGTGGCTGGAAAAAAACGGTAAGTGCGTCGTCCCTGACAGCCTGAATCAGATAGCACTGCTGCAGGTGCGCTGTAATGACACGCTGCGCCTGATTGCTAAAGGTGAACAGGCGGACGCGGCGCTGGCTGCGTTTAAACAGCTGGCGGCTGAGAATTTTGGCGAGTCCGTCGAAGGAGGACGCGCTGAAAGCATCGCAGTACCGGTGCCAGCGCTGGCAACGGGTACGGCCTTTTGCCATACGCCGTTCTCACCGCAAGTCACCCATCGACCCACCGCGGATGTGCAGGACGAGCAGCAGCGGCTAAAAGCGGCCATTCAACGCACACTCGACGATCTGAGTGATTTAACCGCGCTGGCAGAGGAGAAGTATTCCGCTGATATCGCCGCCATTTTCTCTGGTCATCACACGCTGCTCGACGATCCTGAGCTTTTCGATATGGCCTGTGATTTGATGCGCGAAGAACAGTGTAGCGCAGCATATGCCTGGCATAACGTACTGCGCGATCTGAGTCAGCAGTATCTGCAACTCGACGATCCTTATTTACAGGCGCGATACATTGATATTGAGGATTTGCTGTCCCGTACGCTGCAACATTTAACCGGCGAAAGTGCCCATATCCCCGCGTTTATTCGACCTACCATTCTGGTCGCCGATGTCATCTATCCGTCTACCGTGCTGCAACTCGACCCGCTCACGATCAAAGGGATCTGCCTGCGAGCCGGTAGCGAAGCCTCCCACTCGGCGATTATCGCCCGCGAGATGGGTTTGTGCTGGGTATGCCAACAAGGCGCAACCCTCGATGCTATCAAGATGGGTGACGCTCTGACTCTGGACGGTATAGCAAATCGGGTGATCCTCGCTGGCTGATACCCACAGCCCACCCTTTATCTGTAAATGGTGGGCTATTTCACTCCCCCCGACAGGAAATGTCTGTTTAATCGCAAAATGGGGGGCCGATCACGCGCAACGGTCGATCCTGAACTAAGGTTTTCTCATGGTAAATGCCGCAACTTCGGCACGCCGCTAAGGAGATTAACCGATGATAACACCCGCAATTCGCCACCCTGGCCTGCTCTCTGTGGCGATAAAACTGACGCTCGCAAGCACCTTTTTTGCTCTGGCCTCTTTTACTGCGCACGCTGAGGATTCACCTGCCGCTACGCCTTCTCCTCCTGATATTCTGCTTGGCCCGCTGTTCAATGATGTACAGACAGCAAAGCTATTTCCCGATCAGAAAACCTTTGCCGACGCAGTGCCCAATAGCGATCCGCTAATGATCCTTGCCGATTATCGGATGCAGAAAAATCAGTCCGGCTTTGATTTACGCCATTTTGTGGAAGTGAATTTTACGTTGCCAAAAGAGGGTGAGAAATACGTGCCCCCGGCCGGACAATCACTCCGCGAGCATATTGACGGACTGTGGCCGGTACTCACTCGCTCAACCACCGATGTCGAAAAATGGGACTCTCTGCTGCCGCTACCAGAACCCTATGTCGTGCCGGGCGGGCGTTTTCGTGAAATTTATTACTGGGATAGCTATTTTACCATGCTGGGGCTTGCCGAGAGCAATCGCTGGGACAAGATCTCTGATATGGTAGCCAACTTCGCGTATGAGATTGATTCGTGGGGGCACATTCCTAACGGCAACCGAAGCTACTACCTGAGTCGTTCGCAGCCACCGTTCTTTGCCTTTATGGTTGAACTGCTGGCGCAGCATGACGGTAACGACGCGCTGAAAAAATACCTTCCACAGATGCAAAGAGAGTACAGCTACTGGATGGAAGGAGGCGAAACACTTCAGCCCGGTCAACAGCATAAACGTGTGGTCAAACTGGCTGATGGCACCCTTTTAAACCGCTACTGGGATGACCGCGATACGCCAAGACCTGAATCCTGGGTTGAGGATATTGCCACCGCGAAAAGCAATCCGAACCGCCCTGCCACTGAAATTTATCGCGACCTGCGCTCAGCCGCTGCGTCCGGCTGGGACTTTAGTTCGCGCTGGATGGATAACCCTAATCAGCTAAGTACCCTGCGCACCACCAGCATCGTGCCTGTCGATCTCAATGCATTGTTATACAAGATGGAGAAAATGATCGCTCTCGCCAGCAAAGCCGCAGGTGACGATGCCAAAGCAGCGCAGTACGAGGGCTTTGCCAATGCCCGCCAAAAAGGGATTGAAACCTGGTTGTGGAATGACAAAGAAGGCTGGTATGCCGACTATGATCTGAAGAGCCACAAAGTACGTAATCAGTTAACTGCCGCCGCGCTGTTCCCCTTATTTGTGAATGCGGCGGCAAAAGATCGCGCCGGTAAGGTAGCCGCAGCTACTCAGGCGCATTTGTTGCAACCTGGCGGCCTTGCAACCACGTCGGTGAAAAGCGGCCAGCAGTGGGATGCGCCCAACGGCTGGGCACCGTTACAGTGGGTCGCCGCATCGGGATTACAGAACTATGGCCAAAATGATGTCGCCATGGATGTCACCTGGCGATTCCTCACCAATGTGCAGCACACTTACGATCGTGAGAAAAAACTGGTTGAGAAGTATGACGTGAGCAGCACAGGAACCGGCGGCGGTGGCGGCGAATACCCGCTACAGGATGGTTTCGGCTGGACCAACGGCGTAACGTTAAAAATGCTCGATCTGATATGCGCTAAAGATAACCCCTGCGACAACGTACCGGCAACGCGCCCCGCCCCCGCCAGTAACACGCCTTCCGAGGCCAAAAAGCAGACTCAACCGACGTCCTAATCTTCTTCTGGTGTCTTCAGCGTCCTCTAAATCCGCGCCTTGTCGCGGATTTTTTGGTGCCATATATCTCCATTTCAGGTGTATCCATGGCATCTAGCCCTTATGGGGTAGCCCCTGTTTTCATCCGTGTGAAATTGATTCTGAACATGTTTTTATTCGCTGTATATGTAAATATATAGCGATTTTATCACTGTTCAGGATCAACATAATGCCACTGACAAGAAGGATGTTTGCCCAACTCGTGGCATCTGCGCTGCTGTTACGCCATCTCCCTGCTTTGGCTCAAACCCCGCTGACCGTTACTGTGGGTTCACCGCCGTCACCCGAGGCAATCCAGCGCGTCGTCAGTGCCGGAGCACCTGCCGATATGCTATTGCTGGCTGTCGCACCGGAAAAACTGGTGGGATTTTCATCATTTGATTTTTCTCACCAGGCCGCAGTGCCATTCCATCATGACATTTTGGCGTTACCGAAATTGGGAAGAATGGCAGGACGCGCCAGCACCCTGCCACTGGAGGCCTTGTTAGCGCTGAAACCCGATCTGGTGGTGGACTGCGGCAATGCTGATGAAACCTGGCTTTCCCAAGCCCGACAGGTCAACGCGCAAACGCGCGTTCCGTGGCTGCTGATTAACGGCGAGCTCCGACAAACCCCGGCGCAACTGCAAGCTGCAGGGGCCGTGCTGGGTACGGCAACACGAGCCCTGGCGCAGGCCGCACTGGCCCGTCGATTTATTGATGACGCAGATGCGTTTTCGCACTCCCCCGCAGCAAAACTGCGCTTTTATGCCGCGCGCGGTGCCAGAGGACTGGAAACCGGTTTGCAGGGTTCACTGCATACCGAAGCACCAGAGTTACTGGGATTACACAATGTTGCGCAAATTCCGGGACGACATGGATTGACCCAGGTATCCATGGAAAATCTGTTGAGCTGGCAGCCCGATATTATTCTGGTTCAGGATGCAGTCACCGCACAGTACCTGCGAGAAGATCCCGTCTGGCAAGGAGTTAAAGCCGTTGCTGAGCAACGAATTCTGTTTCTCAGCGGACTGCCGTTTGGCTGGCTGGACGCTCCGCCGGGCATCAACCGGCTGCTGGGATTACGTCGCCTGCATGCCTGGCTTGACCCCAAAATTGAAACCCACTTTAAGACCGATATGCAGCGCTACGCAGAGTTGTTCTGGCACACTTCATTAAGCGATGCACAGTTTCAGCAGCTGGTGACACTCTGATGAGAATGACAACGCTGAGTGTCCTGATGATCGTAGCCATTGCCGTGTGTGTCATCGTCGCAACGGTTTCAGGTGCATACCGCCTGGATGTCCAGCAGGTGATGAACCTCATTGCTGGCCATCCAGACGTGCCACCCGAGGACAAAATCGTCTTCTGGCAGATTCGATTGCCGCGCATTCTGGCCGCATTGCTGCTGGGTGCGGCACTGGCGGGTGCAGGGACCACTTATCAGGGTATGTTCCGTAACCCACTGGTGTCGCCGGATATTCTCGGCGTGGCGGCCGGGGCGGGTTTAGGGGCCTGTACCGCCATCCTGCTGGGTTTACCGATCTTGTTTATTCAACTGTATGCATTTGTCGGCGGCCTGTTCGTGGTGGCGGGCGTGTGGCTCATCACCCAGCGGGTAAAACGCCACGATCCGGTACTCACCCTTGTACTGGTCGGCATTGCGCTGGGTACGCTGTGCGGCGCAGGGATTTCGCTCATTAAAACGCTGGCTGACCCGTATACCCAGCTACCGTCGATTACCTTCTGGCTACTCGGTGGTCTGTCGACCATCACCGCTCATGACCTGTGGTTGTCCGTACCGCCGATCGTGGCCGGTTTGGTACCGCTGTTGCTGCTACGCTGGCGTATGAATTTGCTCACCCTCTCGGATGATGAAGCCCGTTCTCTGGGCATCAACGTATCCCGGCTACGGCTCTGGCTGATTATCTGCGCCACGCTTATCACCGCCTGTACTGTGGCGATTGCCGGTATTATTGGCTGGATTGGGCTGGTGGTGCCACACATTGGCAGACTGCTTTGTGGGAACAACCACCAACGGCTACTGCCTGTTTCAATGGGGATCGGCGCTATTTTACTGCTGCTGACAGATACCCTTGCCCGCACCCTGAGCAGCACGGAAATCCCGCTGGGGATCCTGACCGCGTTTATTGGTGCCCCCTTCTTCCTGTTACTTCTGCTCCGGGGAGGCCGACAATGACGCTGCTGACCGTACAACATGCGTCTCTCGGCTACCATTCCCGACACCCTGTATTACGCGATGTCTCGTTTAGCGTCGCGCCAGGGTCAATTTGTTGCCTGATTGGCGCCAATGGCAGCGGGAAAACCACCCTGATGCGTACCATTCTTGGCGTTCTTCAACCGCTTGCTGGCCAGATTACGCTTGATGGTATTGCGGTGAATCATCTCAGCGACCGTGAACGCGCCGCCGCCATCGCCTGGGTTCCTCAGGCACATGACGGTGCGTTTGCCTTCACGGCTCTGGACATGGTGATGATGGGACTGGCCCCGCAAATGGCGGCATTTGCCGTTCCCGGCGTCAAAGAACGCGACATCGCCCTTGAACAACTGGACGTGTTGGCAATCCCGCATCTCGCGCTCCGGCGCTGGAACACTCTCAGCGGTGGCGAACGTCAACTGGTGTTAATTTCCCGTGCGCTGGCACAACGTCCACGTCTTTTACTGCTGGATGAACCTGCTTCCAGCCTCGATTTTGGTCACCAGATTCGTCTGCTCGACACCCTGGTCACGCTAAAAAATTCTGGCATGGCGCTGCTGATGTCGACCCACCATCCGTTGCATGCGCGCGCCATTGCCGACAGCGTGGTGCGCGTCGAGCCAGACGGTCTGGTGTCACAGGGGGAGCCTGAACACCAACTGGCTGCTGAACGTCTGGCCACGCTGTATCGGGTCACGCCCTCACAAATAGCCCATCACCTCTTTGGCTCACACGATTAAGGAATCACGATGCTCATTGACGACATTGATTTTGCTGACCTCTACCGCAAACAGTTACTTCTGGCGAAGCGAACCGAGAAAAAACCAGAACACTGGGACAAACGCGCGGAAAAAATGGCAGAGAATTGCGCCTCATTAACCGACAGCTACCTGCTCCAGTTATTGAGCAAGATTGACCTGAAAGGTGCTGAATCACTGTTTGATATGGGTTGCGGCCCCGGAACGGTTGCGCTGGCGCTGGCCAAAAAAATGCCAATTGTTTACGGCGTAGACTACAGCCAGGGAATGCTGAGCGTTGCCGCTCGCCGTGCCGGGCAGATGGGCGTGCGCCACGTGCAGTGGGTGCAGCGCGCATGGGAAGCGCACTGGGACGACTTGCCTCAATGTGATATTGCCGTTGCCTCACGTTCGACGCTAGTTGCCGATATGCGCCAGGCCATGACCAAACTGAATAATCAGGCACGGTTACGGGTTTACACCACCCATCTCGTCAGTTCCTCATTTGTATCGCCCACAATTCAGCGCGCGTTAGGGCGCGAGGTGATTGAGCTTCCCAACTATATCTATGCACTGAATGTTTTGTATCAGATGGGCATTCACGCACATGTTGATTTTATCCGTGGACCAAACTGTCAGCAGGACAACAGCACCTGGACACATTTTCTGGAGAACGTACGCTGGAGCATGGGGGAACTGAGCACCGACGAAATTGAGCGTCTGGAGCACTGGTACCATCAGCAGGACCCCGGCACCATCGCTCCCGCCAGTCGCGACTGGGCGCTTATCTGGTGGGACAGCGTACCGCGGGAGGCGCTGCAATGATCTACTTCTCACAGGCGCAAGTCGATGCGCTGCTGCTGGAGGATATTCAGGGCGGCGATTTAACAACCAGCGCGTTGGGTATCGGCGCACAGCAAGGAAGTATGGGTTTTTATCACCGCCTGGGCGGGTGTGTAAGCGGAACCACTGTTGCCAGACAAATGCTGACATCACTGGGTTTGACCGTTACCGACCTTGTGTCCGATGGCGAACGGGCGCGTACCGGACAGTTACTTCTGCGCGCGCAGGGTAACGCGGCGGCACTACACCAGGGCTGGAAAGCGGTACAGAACGTGCTGGAGTGGAGTTGCGGTGTCTCACGCTATCTCGACGATATGCTAAGCATCCTGCGTCAGCGCTATCCTGATGGCCAGATTGCCTGCACCCGCAAAACTATCCCTGGCACCCGTATGCTGGCTACCCAGGCGATCCTTGCTGCCGGAGGCATTATCCACCGGGGCGGGTGCGCCGAAACCGTTCTGCTGTTTGCGAATCATCGCCGCTTTCTTGCCGATCCGAAAGACTGGGCCGCGGCAATCGCGCAACTACGCGCCCATGCGCCAGAAAAAAAGATTGTGGTCGAAGCAGATACCCCCAATGAGGCACTGGACGCGCTACATGCTGCCCCTGATGTACTGCAACTCGATAAGTTTACCCCCGAGCAGGCAGCAGACATCGCTCGCCTGGCACCTTCTCTGGCTCCCCATTGCACGCTGGCGCTGACTGGCGGCATTACCCTCGCCTCACTGGCGAGTTATCTCGACTGTGGCATCAGACTCTTTATCACCTCCGCGCCTTACTACGCCCCACCGGCGGATATCAAAGTTAGCCTGAGACCGGACGCACGTGGCATATAACATTTATAAATGGACTATAAATAATGAATTTCAACAAAAGTTGTCTTTACACAGCCCTGTCGTTTGCTTTCGCGCAAGGTGCTTTTGCTGGGCAGGAAAGCGAAACCATGACCGTCTGGTCTAGTCCGGCCTCCGCCGCCACCACTACGGTTCTCGGCCAGGAAACGATGCAGCAACTGGATAAACAAAACGTGGCACAGGCGCTAAGCGTCGTTCCCGGCGTCGTGCTGCAAAAATCCGGTAACCGTAATGAGCAACAAGTGAAGGTCCGCGGTTTTGACAGCCGTCAGGTCCCGGTCTTTTTCGACGGTGTTCCGGTGTACATCCCCTACGATGGCAACCTTGATTTAGGTCGTTTTCTGACGTCCGATATCGCTTCTGTCGAGGTCTCTAAAGGCTACTCATCCTTGCTACAGGGGCCGAACCAGATGGGTGGCGCTATCAACATCACGACCAAAAAGCCCACCAAGCCGATTGAGGGCTCTCTGGGCTATCGTCAGGGCTGGAGCCGTAGCAAAGACAATGCCCATGATATGCACGCGTCGTTCGGTGCCAGCAACGATCTCGGATATATCCAGCTCAGTGGTAGCCAGCTAAAACAGGATTTCCTCGGATTACCTCATGGTGTTGATAACCCGGTAGCGGGCAGCAATGGCAAGATGATTAACTCATCAGCCGATGATAAACGCGGCATCGTGAAACTGGGGTTCACGCCACGCGGTGATGATGAGTATGTTCTGACCTACATTAATCAGGACGGCGAAAAAGATAACCCGCCATATGCCGGAACCAGCAGCCAGAAATCACGTTATTGGCAATGGCCGCAGTATGATAAAGAAAGTTATTACTATCAGGGCACCACGCATTTGGGCGATCGCTTTACATTGAAAAGCCGTCTGTATCGCGACACCTTTGAAAATACACTGATGATGTACAATTCCCTTGCCGATCTGAAAAATAAGAAAGGCAGCTACAGCCATTATTCTGACTATAGCGACGGTGCAGGTTTGCAGCTTTCCGCTGATATGCGGGAAAACGACCTGCTCTCTTTCGCCGTGAACTGGAAAGACGATGTTCATCGCGAAAAAGGGGCTCCGAATGCCGCTTATGACCGCTACGAAGATCGCACCTGGTCTGTCGCCAGTGAATATCAGTGGGCGGCTGCGGATAATGTCGATGTGGTGGCGGGTATCAGCTACGACTGGCGTGACAGCGTAGAGGGGATGAAGCACGAGAAAAACGGTAGCGTTACCCATTATGATGACAACGACCAGTCCGCCTTTAACTGGCAGGTAATGAGCAAATATCACTTTGAAAATTCTGACACATTAGCGCTGTCCTACTCTGACAGAACGCGCTTCCCCACACTGAAAGAGCGCTACACCACGTCAAAACCGGCTTATAACCAGATAGCGCTGGTCAACCCGCAGCTAAAACCGGAACGCGCCCGCAGCGTCGATCTCACGTGGAGCGGTTCGTTCACCCAGGACTGGGGATTCGAAGCCAGCGTGTATTACAACCGCATTACCGATGCGATTCTGTCGCACAATATTGATGCCGACACGATTCAGAACCAAAACAGTGGTCGGGTGGATTACACCGGCCTGGATGCAGGCGTCAAAGGTAAGGTCTTTGACATGTTGGATGTGGGGCTGAGCTACGGTCTTATCCATGCTGACGTTAAACGCAGCGACATTGGTAAAATTACCGATCTGCCGACACAAACTCTCACCGCCTGGATGACGCTGAAACCGTGGGATCCACTCAGCATTACACTATCCGAAGAAGCCCGCTCTTCAAGCTATAGCAATTCTGATGGCTCACAAAAAGCGGCCGGGTTCGCCATTACCCACCTCCGTGCAGATTACACCATCGGACATGGCTTTAGCGTTAACGCTTCGGTCAACAACCTGTTTGATACACAGTACGTCTACAGCGAAGGATTTATTGAGGAGGGGCGTAATTACTGGGCGGGGATTGAATACCAGTTCTGACTAAACTACGCAGAGAAACGGCCCCCGCAGGGGCCGTTCGATTAATCTCGTCGTACCAGTCGGAAAACCCCCAGTACCACAATCGCGCCGACCACGGCCACCAGGAAGCTGTGGAGATTAAACCCACTGACATCGCCGCCGATACCAAACATCGTTGCCAGCCACCCACCGACCACAGCACCGACAATACCGAGAATGCAGGTCAGAATAAATCCGCCGCCATCACGCCCCGGCATAATCAGCTTGGCGATAACCCCCGCAATCAGACCAAAAATAACCCAGGCAATAATTCCCATTTTCAGGCCCTCTTTCCAGTGAACGCATACGCAAGACATTCCTGCGCCAGCACGTTAAGTATAGGCAAACCATCGCTACCTGCTGTTTGCACTCAGACTTAATTCATTGGCTGGGGTAAAAAATTTCATCCATTTGTATTAAGTTCCGTCTCGCGATGCCGATAACCCAACGATAAGCCAGGTATCCAGGAGTCATTAGGTGTGAGTAACTACAATGAGCAGTTCCTGAAGCAAAACCCGCTCGCAGTATTAGGGGTACTCCGGGACTTAAATTCACAACAGGTTCCACTGCGTATCTCCTGGTCAGGAGGTCAGTTCATCAGCAAAATTCTTGCTGTCAGCCCGGACGAATTGATCATGGATTTTGGCAGTCAGGAATATGAAAACCAGGCCGTGCAACGCGCCAGCCAGATCTCAATTATCGCCGAAACGCAGGGTGCCAAGGTGGAGTTTACCCTCCCGCAACTGACAAAAGGCGAGTACCAACGATTGCCAGCCTTTGTCTCATCGTTGCCACCTTCGCTGTGGTTTGTCCAGCGCCGGGAATACTTTCGCATCGGTGCGCCGCTGCACCCACCCTATCACTGCAAGGCGAAGATGCCGGACAACAGTCTCCTGCATTTTCGCTTATTCGATTTGTCTCTTGGCGGCATGGGCGCGCTATTAGAAGGAGCAGCACCGGAGGGGCTGGTCGAAGGTATGCGCTTCTCGCAGGTTGAACTGAATATGGAACAATGGGGCGTGTACCACGTTGATGCCCAACTCATCTCGATTACCGAGCGAAAAGTGATCGACGGGAAAAATGAGACCATCACCACTCCCCGCCTGAGCTTTCGTTTTCTCAACGTCGGCCCGGCGGTGGAGCGGAATTTACAGCGGATTATTTTTTCACTTGAGCGCGAGGCTCGGGAAAAATCGAATAAAGTGCGCGAGTAATATCACGCGCGTTACATCGCATCCAGCGCTCGCTGAAGTTTCCAGATATAACGTGGAGCCTGCGGCGCAGGATGGTTATCGACAACATGCTCAAAAAACTCATCCGCACTCAGATCGTTGATTTTGCTGATGGCTTTTTTCCTGTCAGAGGAGAACGTCCGCAGCAGCGCCCCGGCACCGTTCGCGTATGACACCACCAGCGCATATTGCATCACCTGTGGGTCTTCAATTCCCGCCAGCGGGCCGGTTTCAAGAATGCTCAGATACGCCGCCCCCATGGAGATATTGCGCTCTGGATTTTTCAGCTCACTGGTCGACGGCTCACCGCTCCATCCCATGCGACGATAAACATCCCGCCCGGAGGTGGAGGCTTTAAGCTGCATCAGACCGATGGCATTAGATTTACTGACTGCATTGGGGTTACCCCCTGATTCAATAGCGATAATCGCCGTAATCAATTGTGGGCTAACGCCCCAGGCGGCACCGGCTTTTTCACTGATAGGCATCCATTGCATCGCGCGTTTAACCGGAACTTCTGCATTCCATGGCGGATTTTTGTAATCCTGTTTTGAACTACAGCCCGCAAGTATTACAACCAAAAAAGCAAACCATCTCAATTTCACGTCATCTATCCTTATAGCCGGAACCTGTCGCTGAGGTGACAACGACATACCTACGCGGCATGATATACATTTGGTTTTAGTTGTAGCAAGGAAATGCCATGTCCCGGTTTCACTTAATTGCCCCGTCGGGCTACTGTATCAACCAGCAGGCAGCATTACGTGGGCTTGCGCGTCTTACTGAGGCCGGTCATCAGGTCGATAACACTGCCGTCATTTCTCGCCGTTGTCAGCGTTTTGCCGGTACCGAAGCCGAGCGTCTGGCGGATGTGAACTCACTCGTTGAGCTAAAAACGCCTGATACCATTGTGATGGCGGTACGCGGCGGCTACGGCGCGAGCCGTTTGCTGGCAGATATTGACTGGCAGGCGTTGGCGGCCCGTCAGCAACAAAACCCGTTGCTGCTGTGTGGACACAGCGATTTTACGGCCATTCAGTGTGGTCTGCTGGCGCAGGGTAATGTGATTAGTTTCAGCGGCCCGATGCTGGCGGCTAACTTCGGTGCCGGGGAAATGAACGCCTTTACCGAGCACCATTTTTGGCAGGCTTTGCGCAATGCCGAATTTACCCTCGACTGGCAAGGGCATGGCCCGGATTGCGCGACCGAAGGCACGCTGTGGGGCGGAAATCTGGCAATGCTCATTTCGCTGATGGGGACACCGTGGATGCCCGCCATTGAGAACGGTATTCTAGTGCTGGAAGACATCAACGAGCACCCGTTTCGCATCGAGCGCATGCTGCTGCAACTTTATCATGCTGGGATCCTCGCCCGCCAGAACGCCATCATTCTCGGCAGTTTTAGCGGTAGTGCGCCTAATGACTATGATGCCGGTTACAGTCTTGATTCAGTCTGTGCGTTTTTGCGTGCCAAATTATCCGTTCCACTGTTAAGCGGTCTCGATTTTGGCCATGAACAACGCACCGTCACCTTACCTTTAGGGGCCCAGGCCGTACTGAAAAATGATAAAAACGGCAGTCAACTCACAATCTCCGGTCATCCGGTGCTTAAATTGTAAAAAAAGCCTGTCTCAGGGCTAAGTAAAACGCTGTTTCTGTCGTTATTATGTTAGGGTTTATTAATACGAAACAGCGTAATTCAGGAGTAACCGAACGTTGGATGCCGCAGCAATCATTAGCCTTTTTATTTTGGGTTCCGTTCTCGTCACCTGCAGTATCTTGCTTAGTTCATTCTCATCACGTCTTGGTATCCCGATTCTGGTGATTTTCCTCGCTATCGGCATGTTAGCGGGCGTGGACGGTGTTGGCGGCATTCCTTTTGATAACTACCCTTTTGCCTACATGGTCAGTAACCTGGCGCTGGCGGTTATCCTGCTCGACGGTGGGATGCGCACCCAGGCCAGCTCCTTTCGTGTTGCGCTAGGCCCGGCATTATCGCTGGCGACCGTGGGCGTGCTGATTACCTCTGGTTTAACCGGCATGATGGCGGCATGGCTGTTTCATCTGGATCTCATTGAAGGGCTGCTGATTGGCGCGATTGTCGGCTCAACTGATGCCGCAGCGGTATTTTCCCTGCTCGGCGGTAAAGGACTCAACGAACGTGTGGGCTCGACGCTGGAAATTGAGTCAGGTAGCAATGACCCAATGGCCGTATTTCTGACCATTACGCTTATCGAAATGATCCAGAACCACGAGACCGGTTTAAGCTGGATGTTCGCCGTGCATATTATCCAGCAGTTTGGCTTAGGCATCGCTATCGGTCTCGGCGGTGGATATCTGCTCCAGCAGATGATTAACCGTATTTCTCTGCCTGCCGGGCTGTATCCGCTGCTGGCCTTAAGCGGCGGGATCCTGATTTTTGCCCTGACTACCGCGCTGGAAGGCAGCGGTATTCTGGCGGTCTATCTGTGTGGTTTCCTGCTGGGAAATCGCCCGATCCGCAACCGATTCGGTATTCTGCAAAACTTTGACGGCCTGGCCTGGCTGGCGCAAATTGCCATGTTCCTGGTGCTGGGATTGCTGGTGACGCCGTCCGACCTGCTGCCTATTGCAATTCCGGCGCTGATTTTGTCCGCATGGATGATTTTCTTCGCTCGTCCGTTGTCGGTGTTCGCCGGATTGCTGCCATTTCGTGGTTTCAATCTGCGTGAGCGCATTTTCATTAGCTGGGTTGGCTTGCGCGGGGCGGTACCCATCATCCTTGCCGTCTTCCCGATGATGGCGGGTCTGGAAAATGCGCGTTTGTTCTTTAACGTCGCATTCTTTGTGGTACTGATCTCGCTGCTGTTCCAGGGAACGTCGCTGTCGTGGGCAGCCAAAAAAGCCAAAGTCGTGGTACCTCCCGTTGGCTGGCCGGTTTCACGTATAGGTCTCGATATTCACCCGGATAATCCCTGGGAGCAGTTTGTTTATCAGCTCAGCGCGGATAAGTGGTGTGTCGGGGCTGCGCTGCGCGACCTGCATATGCCGGAAGAAACGCGAATTGCCGCCCTGTTTCGTGACAATGTGCTGTTTCACCCCTCAGGCAGTACCCGCCTGCGTGAAGGCGATGTGCTGTGCGTCATTGGCCGCGAACGCGACCTGCCCGCCTTAGGTAAGCTGTTCAGCCAGTCGCCGCCAGTGTCATTAGACCAGCGTTTCTTTGGTGATTTTATTCTTGAAGCCAGCGCGAAATATGCCGATGTGGCACTGATTTATGGCCTGGAAGATGGCACCGGGTATCGCGATAAGCAGCAAACGCTGGGTGAAATTGTTCAACAACTGTTGGGTGCTGCGCCGGTCGTCGGTGACCAGGTGGAATTTGCCGGTATGATCTGGACGGTAGCCGAGAAAGAAGATAATGCCGTGCTGAAAGTAGGTGTCCGTGTGGCAGAAGATGAGGATGAATAACGCGGATGTTTTTGCCGGGTGGTGGCTGCGCCTTACCCGGCCTACAAAAGTTACACCGTCACTACCGGCACGCGCAGCGCCAGCGAGCACATTAATTCATAGCCAACCGTACCCGCCGCTGTCGCCACATCGTCGATTTTAATCTCTTTGCCCCACAGTTCCACAGGCGTTCCTATCCCCGCCTGTGGGCATGGCGTCAGGTCAACCGCCAGCATATCCATGGATACCGTGCCAACCGTCCCGGTACGTACACCGTCCACCAGCACAGGAGTCCCACTCGGAGCATGGCGCGGATAACCATCGGCATAGCCTGTCGCCACAATCCCAATGCGCTGCTCGCCGCTGGCGGTGTAGCGTCCACCGTAGCCCACCCGATCTCCGGCTTTCAGCGTCTGTATGCCGATTATCTCGCTGCTCAGGGTCATCACCGGTTTCAGGCCGGTATTGGCGATGTCCCGCCATTGTCCCGACGGCGATGCGCCATACAGAATAATGCCCGGACGAACCCAGTCATAATGCGCTTGTGGGTGCCACAGCGTCGCAGCCGAATTCGACAGCGAACGTCGACACTCCAGTCCTTCCGCTGCCTGCGCAATACGCGCCATCGCGTCCTTAATGCCATCCGGATGCTCAGCATCAGCAAAATGCGACATCAGCGTCATTTCACCCACGTTAGGCATTGCCCGTAACTGTTGCCAGACGGTCGCTACTCGCTCTGGTAAGAAACCCAGCCGGTTCATGCCGCTATTCATCTTCAGGTAAATATCCAGCGGCGCGTTCAGGCGGGCATTTTGCAACGCTTTGAGCTGCCAGTTACTGTGGACACAGGTGGTCAGACGATATGTGTCATACACCGTCAGGTCTTCGGCATGGAAAAAACCCTCCAGCATTAAAATCGGTCCTTTCCATCCCCGCTCCCGCAGGGTGATCGCCTCCTCGAGATTGAGCATAGCGAAACCATCGGTCGTTCCCAGTGCATTCCAGACACGTTCTATACCGTGTCCGTAGGCATTGGCTTTTACGACCGACCAGACGCGGGAGTCCGGCGCGGCCTGGCGGGTAATGGTCAGGTTTTGTTTCAACGCCTGCAGGTCAATGCTGGCCAGTATCGGGCGGGTCATCTCACGTCCTTATTAGTTATGTACGCCATGTAAATGCCGCGGGCGAGACGGGGTAAATCCCGGACTGTAACGCGCCACGCTCAGATCGTCATAAGGTATGGCTGGCGTGCGACCAGAGAGAATATCGCTCAGCAACTGACCGGATCCACACGCCATCGTCCAGCCCAATGTGCCATGACCCGTATTGAGCAGCAGATTCTTAAAGCGTGTACGCCCCACCACTGGCGTTCCGTCTGGCGTCATCGGACGCAGCCCGGTCCAGAAGGTGGCTTGTTCAACATGACCGCCGCGCGGAAAGAGATCGCGCACCACCATCTCCAGCGTTTCACGACGTGGTTGTAGTAGCTCGGTATTAAAACCAACAATTTCTGCCATACCGCCAACACGAATACGCTCATCAAAACGGGTAATGGCGATTTTGTAGGTTTCATCAAGAATAGTGGAAACCGGCGCACCATCATCTTCTGCCACCGGAATGGTTAATGAATAACCCTTCAGCGGATAAACCGGAATATCAACGATCCCTTTGAGCATCGCCGTGGAGTACGAGCCAAAGGCCATAACATAGGCATCGGCTTTGATAACTTCGTCGCCACACTGGACACCATAGATTTGCTCGCCTTCGCTGAGTAGCTTATCGACGGGAGTGTTAAAACGGAATTTTACCCCCGCCTGCTCGGCCATTTGCGCCAGACGCTGGGTAAACAGCTGACAGTCACCGGTTTCGTCATTCGGTAACCGTAACCCGCCAGTCAGTTTATGCGCGACCTCTGCCAGCGCAGGTTCGACTTCCGCCAGACGATTCGCCTCCAGAAGTTGGTACGGCACACCGGCATCTTCCAGCACGGCAATATCACGCGTGGCGTTCTCATACTGTTGAGCGGTTCTAAAAAGCTGTAACGTACCGCCCTGACGACCTTCATATTCGATCCCCGTGGTGGCCCGCAGCGCCTTCAGACAATCACGGCTGTACTCCGCCAGCCGCACCATGCGCCCTTTGTTTTCCATGTAGTGGCTGGTGTCGCAGTTGCGCAGCATTTGCCACATCCACTTCAGTTGGAACTGCGTTCCGTCGAGGCGTACAGCCAACGGCGCGTGGCGCTGAAACATCCATTTAATCGCTTTTAGCGGTACGCCTGGCGCCGCCCACGGCGCGGCATAACCAGGGGAGATTTGCCCGGCGTTCGCCGCACTGGTTTCCAGTGCCGGACCCGGCTCACGATCGATGACGGTGACATCGTGTCCAGCCTGACTTAAATACCAGGCGCTGGTCACACCAACGACGCCACTTCCCAGTATGACAACTCGCATAGCCACTCCGTTAACAGTAAAAGAACAATCTTCTAATTACATCTTGATAACTCAGTTGAAAATATTATTCAACATATGGCTTTTTTATGGTGATGTATCTCACACATAGCAGTGATTGCAGGGAAGTCTCTGCTTTGGCATCTCCTGCTGTGCGTTATTTTTATCCAGCATAAAATTTTGTCACCTGGCCGTTTTTCGACGCTTCGCTGACGTGAAATCGCAAAGAAAAAATTTCTCCTGCAGCACGCTTTTTAACACCATGATCTATGCTTGAAATGAGGTACTCCAGACAGAGAGTGCCGCCAACAATGAGGGTGCGCGAATGGCTACGATTGATTCCATGAACAAGGACAGCACACGGTTAAGCGATGGACCCGACTGGACGTTTGATCTGCTGGATGTCTATCTGGCAGAGATAGACCGCGTGGCGAAACTCTACAGGCTGGATACCTACCCGCACCAAATCGAGGTGATCACCTCTGAGCAAATGATGGACGCCTACTCCAGCGTCGGGATGCCAATCAACTATCCACACTGGTCGTTTGGTAAAAAGTTTATTGAAACCGAACGTTTGTACAAGCATGGTCAGCAAGGGCTGGCCTATGAGATTGTTATTAACTCCAACCCGTGTATCGCGTACCTGATGGAAGAGAACACCATCACCATGCAGGCACTGGTCATGGCGCATGCCTGCTATGGACATAACTCTTTCTTCAAGAATAACTACCTGTTCCGCAGTTGGACGGACGCCAGCTCCATCGTCGATTACCTGATCTTCGCGCGAAACTACATCACCCAGTGTGAAGAGCGTTACGGTGTTGATGAAGTTGAGAAACTCCTCGACTCCTGTCATGCACTGATGAATTACGGCGTTGACCGCTATAAACGCCCGCAAAAGATCTCACTACAGGAAGAGAAGGCCCGGCAGAAAAGCCGTGAAGAGTATCTGCAAAGTCAGGTGAATATGCTGTGGCGCACGTTGCCGAAGAAAGAGGAAGAGAAGACGATCTCTACCGCGCATCGTTATCCTTCTGAGCCGCAGGAAAACCTGCTGTATTTTATGGAGAAAAACGCCCCACTGCTGGAGTCCTGGCAACGCGAAGTGCTGCGCATTGTGCGCAAGGTCAGCCAGTATTTTTATCCGCAGAAACAAACGCAGGTGATGAACGAGGGATGGGCAACTTTCTGGCACTACACCATCCTCAATCACCTTTATGATGAAGGCAAAGTCACCGAGCGCTTCATGCTGGAGTTTCTGCATAGCCATACCAATGTGGTATTCCAGCCACCGTATAACAGTCCATGGTATAGCGGGATAAACCCTTATGCGCTGGGCTTTGCTATGTTCCAGGATATCAAACGTATTTGTCAGTCGCCCACCGAGGAGGACAAATACTGGTTCCCAAATATTGCGGGTTCCGACTGGCTGGAAACGCTGCATTTCGCGATGCGCGATTTTAAAGATGAGAGCTTTATCAGCCAGTTCCTGTCACCAAAAGTGATGCGCGATTTCCGCCTGTTCACGGTGCTGGATGATGACCGCCATAATTACCTGGAAATTTCCGCAATTCACAATGAGGAGGGGTATCGCGAGATCCGTAACAGGCTGTCATCGCAATATAACCTGAGCAATCTGGAGCCGAATATTCAAATCTGGAATGTCGATCTGCGCGGCGACCGTTCACTGACCTTGCGTTACATCCCACATAACCGCGCGCCGTTGGACAAAGGACGCAAAGAAGTGTTGAAGCATGTGCATCGGCTATGGGGTTTTGACGTGATGCTGGAGCAGCAAAATGAAGATGGCAGCGTTGAGCTGCTGGAGCGTTGCCCGCCAAGGATGAACGGCCTGTAAAGCTTATTGCCGGAGGCGGTGTAAACATCTTATCCGGTCTACGAAGCGGACGCATTGTAGGCCGGATAAGACGCGTTGGCGTGACCGTCCGGCATTGCGCGATTAGCGTCCCTGAATAGCTAAATCGCCTGGTAAATTCTTCTGCATACGGTGCCAAATCTCGCCACTGTCGTGACCATAGCGGCGCACCGTTTCATAGACCAAATCATGAGCGCCCTGCTCACACAGCTCTGACAGCTTACGGTAGAAGTTCAACGCCAGGCCGCGCGCTTCCGGGTTGGCAAAGTAATGACGGCCAATACGCGTATAAAGTCCTTTCATACCGTTGAGGATCAGACCGTAAATCGGATTGCCCGACGCAAATGCCAGACCGCGGAAAATGTTGTAATCCAGATCGGCAAACGCGTCAGCATGGTCAGCAACCTGATTCGCCGTAGCCAAAACGTCCTGGGCTTTATCAGGATGTTGGCGGAAGGCGGTGCGAATAAAGATCGTCGAGATGTTGGTACGCACAGACAGCAGATTATCAATCAGCTGCGGAACGCTTTCGTGATCAAGACGCGCCAACGTTTCCAGGATATTCAGTCCGGAGGTTTCCCAGAAGTTATTCACTTTCGTCGGTTTGCCGTGTTGAATGGTCAACCAGCCGTCCCGCGCCAGACGCTGCAATACTTCGCGTAACGTGGTACGTGTTACTCCAATAAGTTCGGAGAGTTCACGTTCAGCGGGCAAAATAGTGCCAGGTGGGAAGCGGTTATTCCAGATACTCTCAATGATGTACTCTTCCGCGAACCCAGCAGGGCTTTGCGCCTTAATGACCATAGTGATAATTCCATTACACAGCAAAACATAGTTACACACATCATACCAGACGGGTTTCTTAGCTGATAGCTGACGCAACGAAGAAAAAGTGGATCAAGGCTTCATTTTCCAGATAACGCTGATACGCAGCCGGTACGATAAGCCACGTGAAGAGCTTGCCTGCGTTCCCTCGTGCCGCTAAGCTTTGCGGTCAAACATAAAAACATGATTTCATTTTTACAGGTAAGGGAAACTGCCATGGAGCTATCATGGAGCCGCGCTATGTGGCGCAATTTTTTAGGTCAGTCGCCAGACTGGTATAAACTTGCACTGCTCGTCTTCTTAATCATTAACCCGCTTATTTTTTTCATCAATCCCTTTATCGCGGGTTGGTTGCTGGTGGCCGAATTCATTTTTACGCTGGCAATGGCGCTTAAGTGTTATCCACTGTTGCCGGGCGGGCTGTTAGCCATCGAAGCTGTCGTCATCGGCATGACCAGCGCCACTCATGTTCGTGAAGAAGTGGCCGCCAACCTTGAAGTGCTCTTGCTGCTGATGTTCATGGTGGCGGGCATCTACTTTATGAAGCAACTGCTGCTGTTTATTTTTACCCGACTGCTGCTCAGTATTCGCTCCAAGATGCTGCTGTCGCTGGCCTTTTGTGTTGCCGCTGCCTTCCTTTCAGCGTTCCTCGACGCATTGACCGTGGTCGCGGTCGTGATCAGCGTGGCGGTCGGTTTTTACGGTATCTACCATCGCGTCGCCTCTTCCCGCCCGGGAGATAACAATTTGCTGGATGACAGCCATATCGACCAGCACAATAAAGCCGTACTGGAGCAGTTCCGCGGTTTTCTGCGCAGCCTGATGATGCATGCGGGAGTCGGCACAGCGTTAGGCGGTGTGATGACCATGGTTGGCGAACCGCAGAACCTGATTATCGCCAAAGCGGCTGGCTGGCATTTTGGTGATTTTTTCCTGCGCATGTCGCCGGTCACCGTCCCGGTGTTGATTTGCGGTCTGCTCACCTGCCTGCTGGTCGAAAAGTTACGTTGGTTTGGCTACGGTGAAACATTGCCGGAAGCTGTCCGTGGCGTTCTGCAACAGTTTGACGATGAAAGTCGTCAACAACGTACCCGCCAGGATAAAATTAAGCTGATTATTCAATCGGTTATCGGCGTATGGCTGGTGGTTGCCCTCGCGCTGCATCTGGCAGAAGTCGGATTAATTGGCCTGTCGGTGATTATTCTGGCTACTTCGTTAACCGGTGTCACTGACGAACACGCTATTGGTAAAGCCTTCACCGAGTCGCTGCCCTTCACCGCGCTGCTTACCGTATTTTTCTCCGTAGTTGCGGTGATTATCGATCAGCAGCTCTTTGCGCCGATTATTCAGTTTGTTTTGCAGTCTTCTGAACATGCACAGCTGACCCTGTTTTATCTTTTCAACGGCCTGCTGTCGTCGATTTCAGACAACGTCTTTGTTGGCACAATTTACATCAACGAAGCGAAAGCGGCGCTGGAGCACGGGACGATTAGCCTGAATCAATATGAACTGTTAGCAGTGGCGATTAATACCGGAACCAACCTGCCTTCCGTGGCTACGCCAAATGGTCAGGCGGCATTCTTATTCCTGCTTACCTCTGCACTGGCACCACTGATTCGCCTCTCCTACGGCCGTATGGTGTGGATGGCATTGCCGTATACGATCGTCCTGACGCTCGTCGGTCTGCTTTGCGTAGAGTTCACGCTGGTCCCAGTGACCGAATGGATGACGCAAACAGGCTGGTTAGCTACACTTTCATAACAATAAACCGGGTAAATCACTGCCCGGTTTGACTTTTTGCATGATAATTATCCGATTACACAATATTTCAATTGCCGCTAGTGGCGCATAAATTGAATTGGTTTAAACTGCGGTCTCTACGCATGTTGCAGGGAAATTATTATGTTGCGATTTTTAAACCAGTGCTCCCGTGGGCGTGGAGCATGGTTATTGCTGGCGCTAACCGCCCTGGCGTTGGAACTTGTTGCCTTGTGGTTCCAGCATGTCATGCTGCTTAAACCCTGCGTGTTGTGTATTTACGAACGTAGTGCATTATTTGGCGTGATGGGTGCTGGTCTGGTGGGCGCAATTGCCCCAAAAACGCCACTGCGTTATGTGGCAATGCTTATCTGGATTTACAGCGCCTGGCGCGGGCTTCAGTTAGCGTATGAACACACGATGATTCAGCTTCACCCTTCACCGTTCATGACCTGTGATTTTGCCGCGCGCTTCCCGAGTTGGTTACCGCTGGATAAATGGCTGCCGCAGGTATTTATGGCATCCGGTGACTGCGCTGAACGTCAGTGGTCATTTTTAACCCTGGAGATGCCGCAGTGGCTGTTGGGGATTTTTGCCGCATATCTGGTCGTTGCAGTGTTGGTGCTGATTGCCCAGCCCTTTAAACCGAAAAAACGTGACCTCTTCGGTCGCTAACAGAACGCTCCTTCGGGAGCGTTTTTTTTGCCATAATGTCATTGCTTGCTGGCACCTATAAAATGTATATTAAATACATCTTATAGGTGCCACACAAAGGAGATGTCTTATGTCCCATTTACGCATCCCGGCAAACTGGAAAGTTAAACGCTCTACTCCCTTCTTTACGAAAGACAATGTCCCGGCCGCCCTGCTTTCTCACCACAACACAGCAGCCGGCGTTTTTGGACAACTCTGCGTGATGGAAGGCACTGTAACGTATTACGGCTTTGCCAATGAAGACGCAAAAGAACCTGAAGTAAAAGTGGTCATTAATGCCGGACAGTTCGCGACCAGCCCACCGCAGTACTGGCATCGTGTTGAATTAAGCGACGATGCGCAGTTCAACATTAATTTCTGGGTTGAAGATGACAACCATAGTGATGAGATGTATCAGGCGAAAAAGTCTTAATCCTTAACGCCTGTTAATCGATGGGCGGCTTAGTCCGCCCATGAAGGTTTGTTCAGAATATGGTCCTGCCAGTCACGCACTTCTGATTCTTTCACCGCGATATGGCGTACTGAAATACGCTCACCGTGCATCGCCGCCTTTGAACCCGTCAGCAAAGGGTGCCAGTCCGGTAATCCTTTCCCTTCCGCTAACAAACGATAGGCGCAGGTCATCGGCAACCATTCAAAGGTTGGCAGGTTATCACGTGTTAGTTTGATGCAATCGGGCTCGTATTCGAATCGACGTTCATAATTACGGCACTGGCAGGTTTTGATATTGAGCTGCTTACAGGCAACATTGGTAAAGTAGATTTCGTCAGTGTCTTCATCCATCAGCTTATGCAGACAGCATTGGCCGCACCCATCACATAATGACTCCCACTCGGCATCAGTCATTTCATCAAGGGTTTTACTTTGCCAGAAAGGTATGTCGCTCATCAGGGTATCCGCTATTTCACTAAAGCTGCACCTTATAACCAGTCTGGCACGTTGATGCAAGTTTTGCCGCCCGAAACAGGCGGCAAGCAGAGATTACAGCACCCGGGTGGCTAGCGTCTGACCATGGAAACTGATAGCCAGCTCATCACCGCTGTGTAACGGCCCAACGCCAGCTGGCGTCCCAGTCAGTACCACATCACCAGCTTTAAGCGTGAAGAATCGGCTCATGTAAGCAATCAATGGAACAATATGGTGGATCATATCCGCCGTAGTGCCCTGCTGGCGTACTTCGCCATTCACCGTTAAACCGAGCTGAGTATCCTGCGGATCACCGTTAAATTCCGCTACCGGAATAAACCCAGACAGCGGGCAAGAGTTGTCAAAACCCTTCGCTTTTTCCCACGGCTGCCCCGCTTTCTTCATTTTGCCCTGAATATCACGCAGGGTCAGATCCAACGCGACGCCATAGCCCGCGATGGCTTTGCGCACATGCTCTTCTGTCGCCTGGCGCAGAGTCGCCCCGATCAGCACGGCCAGTTCAACTTCGTGATGAACGGACCCCATATCCGCCGGAATGACCAGCGGTTGACGCAAATCACACAGCGCAGTTTCAGGCTTAATAAATAACACCGGCTCTTCCGGCGTTGTTCCCCCCATCTCTTTAATATGGTTTGCATAATTGCTACCTACGCAAACCACTTTGCTCACCGGATAATCCAGCAGAGCACCATGCCAGTTGTGATGTTGATACATTACTTTCCCCTAACGTAGTCATAGATTTCAGGTACTGCATCGATGAGACATGCTGCTGCCGGATGCAGTTTAACGTTTAGCGTCTGGTGTATTTTCTTTTACCGCAGATAAATGCTGTTTGAGTAAATCTTCAGGCGGCGGTGGTATTTGTAAATAATAGCCCTGCTCGGTTAGTGCCTGTTTTACTTTTTCAAGATCGGCATTAACCAGTTTTTTACGACCATCAAGCGGTAAAATCATAGCCAGCTTTGGCTGACCAAACCCTTTCATCAGTTCTTCAGGAACACGCGAGAAATCGTCTTTTTTTTCGACATATAAATAGGTCTGGTCACGTTTGCTGCTTCGGTAGATCACACAAAACATATCTTTTACTCTGAATTCACGGAATGGTGGCTTGCCTCAATATAATACTGACTATAACATGCCTTATAGTCTTCGGAATATCACCCGGCACTGGGGATGATAAATAGCAAATTGAGTAAGGCCAGGATGTCAAACACGCCAATCGAGCTTAAAGGCAGTAGCTTCACCTTATCAGTGGTTCACTTACATGAAGCAGAACCCGAGGTTATTCGTCAGGCGTTGGAAGACAAAATCGCGCAGGCACCTGCATTTTTAAAACATGCTCCCGTAGTGATCAACGTGAGTGGCCTTGAAAGCCCGGTAAACTGGTCGGCGCTGCAAAAAGTTATCACGTCCACCGGTCTGCGCATTATTGGTGTTAGCGGATGCAAAGATGCAAAACTTAAGGCAGAAATCGACGAAATGGGTTTTCCTTTACTGACAGAAGGTAAAGAAAAAGCCATTCGTTCCGCACCTGTTGAAGCTCCGGCACCAGCAGCACCGCCACAAAACGTTAATCCCATCACAAAAACACGATTAATAAATGTACCGGTTCGTTCCGGTCAGCGTATTTATGCTCCACAATGTGATCTGATTGTTACAAGTCACGTCAGTGCGGGCGCAGAGCTTATCGCTGATGGCAATATTCACGTTTATGGCATGATGAGAGGCCGTGCTCTGGCGGGCGCAAGCGGCGATCGGGAAGCGCAAATTTTCTGTACCCACCTGACGGCAGAACTGGTGTCTATCGCAGGTGTTTATTGGCTGAGTGATAAAATCCCAGCAGAATTTTATGGCAAAGCGGCACGTCTGCAATTGGCAGAGAACGCTTTGACAGTTCAACCGTTGAATTGATCCCTTTTTAACAAGGAATTTCTATGGCACGCATTATTGTTGTTACTTCGGGTAAAGGGGGCGTTGGCAAAACCACCTCCAGCGCGGCCATCGCTACAGGTTTGGCCCAGAAGGGAAAGAAAACTGTCGTTATTGATTTTGATATCGGCCTGCGTAACCTTGATTTGATTATGGGTTGTGAACGTCGCGTCGTTTATGACTTCGTCAACGTTATTCAGGGCGATGCGTCGTTAAATCAGGCGTTGATCAAAGATAAACGTACCGAAAATCTCTTTATTCTTCCGGCCTCACAGACTCGTGATAAAGACGCGCTGACCCGTGAAGGCGTCGCGAAAGTTCTGGACGATCTGAAAGCGATGGATTTTGACTTCATCGTCTGCGACTCCCCGGCAGGTATTGAGACCGGTGCGCTGATGGCCCTGTATTTTGCCGACGAAGCCATTATTACCACCAACCCGGAAGTGTCTTCTGTACGTGACTCTGACCGTATTCTGGGTATTCTGGCGTCGAAATCTCGTCGTGCTGAAAATGGCGAAGATCCGATTAAAGAGCATCTGCTGCTTACGCGCTATAACCCTGGCCGCGTAAATAAAGGTGACATGCTCAGCATGGAAGACGTACTGGAAATTCTGCGAATCAAGCTGGTTGGCGTGATTCCTGAAGATCAGTCAGTCCTGCGCGCGTCTAACCAGGGTGAGCCGGTTATTCTCGACATCAATGCTGATGCCGGTAAAGCCTATGCTGATACCGTAGACCGTCTGTTGGGAGAAGAACGTCCTTTCCGCTTCATTGAAGAAGAGAAGAAAGGTTTCCTCAAACGCCTGTTCGGAGGATAAGTTATGGCATTACTGGATTTTTTTCTCTCGCGGAAAAAGAGCACAGCGAACATCGCTAAAGAGCGACTGCAGATTATTGTTGCGGAACGTCGTCGTAGTGACGCCGAGCCACATTATTTACCGCAGCTGAGGAAAGATATTCTCGAGGTTATCTGCAAGTATGTACAAATTGACCCTGAAATGGTCACCGTACAGCTTGAACAAAAAGACGGCGATATTTCTATCCTCGAACTTAACGTGACTTTACCTGAAGCAGAAGAGTCTAAATAGCGTCTTTTGTAAATGAGTCATGGTTGAAAAAAGGCAGATTATTCTGCCTTTTTTATTTTTGATCGTAGTCCAGGCTACGCCACATTTATTCCAAACTGAACTTCGGGTAGTTCTCAGCAAAATAGCGACGTAAATACTCCACGGTAATACGGATTTTTGCCGACGTCGCCAGACGTGACACATAAACAGCCCAAATATTTGCTGGTTGATAATAGTCAGGCAATATATGAACCAGATGCCCACTGGCGATGTTATCGCAGACATCCCACCATGAACGTAGCGCAATCCCAAGGCCATCCACACACCATTGGTGAACAACTTCGCCATGATTGGAGGAGAGCGGCCCCGTCACCTTGATCGAGTGCACGCCCTCTTTATTACGCATTTGCCAGATGCCAAATGGATGATCGCGCTCTTTAATCACCAGGCAGGGCAACATGGACAGATCGTTCAGCTGTTTCGGTGTACCGTGCTGCGCCACAAACTCAGGTGATGCACACAATATTCGATAATTGGTTGCCAGCTTACGTGCGATCAAATTAGGTGCAATATCATCCCCGATGCGGATATCAAGATCGACACCTTCATTAACCAGATCGACTAACCGATCCTCAACGTCAAAGCGCAACTCCAGCTGCGGATACTCTTTTGCCAGCGCTGACAATGCCGGAGCCACTACACGGCGACCAAAACCAAAGCTGCTGATAATACGTAACATTCCCTGCGGGATCTGTCGGACATCAGACAGCTCATCCATCATCTGATCCACATCCTGCAGGATCCGCTGGGCCCATTCATAGATCCGTTCCCCTTCTTCCGTGATGGTGACACGCCGTGTTGTACGGTGTAACAACACCACGTTCAGTGTCTGTTCCAGCAGGGCAACTCGCTTACTGATAAAAGCCGGTGAAACGCCTAGCTCCTCGGCAACGGCGGCAAAACCCGCACGGCGGGCAACCAGCATAAAGACGCGTAAATCATTTAACAGCGGCAGATTATTCATGATCTGTGTTTTATGTTTCACCAGTTAGGGGGATTAACTATTAATCAGTCAATTATAGGATAAGGGGAAAGTCAATTTTGATGGCGTACAAGTGAGAGCTGCTATGAAGAAAACCTGTCGTATTGCCGCTATTCCCGGAGATGGCATTGGTAAAGAAGTCCTGCCTGAAGGCATTCATGTGTTACAAGCTGCCGCCGAACGCTGGGACCTGTCGCTTAGCGTTGAACAAATGGAATGGGCCAGTTGCGAGTACTATACGCATCACGGCAAGATGATGCCGGATGACTGGCATGAGCAGTTGAAATCCTTCGATGCTATTTACTTTGGTGCCGTCGGGTGGCCAGACACTGTACCGGATCACATCTCACTATGGGGCTCGTTACTCAAGTTTCGTCGTGAGTTCGATCAATACGTCAATCTGCGTCCGGTACGCCTGTTTCCTGGTGTTCCTTGCCCATTGGCGGGTAAGAAACCCGGCGACATTGATTTCTACGTTGTGCGTGAAAACACCGAAGGCGAGTATTCATCACTGGGTGGGCGCGTAAGCGAGGGTACCGAACATGAAGTGGTCATTCAGGAGTCGGTCTTCACCCGTCGCGGCGTGGATCGTATATTGCGTTACGCTTTCGAGCTGGCGCAAAACCGCCCACGTAAAACCCTGACCTCGGCGACCAAATCCAATGGCCTGGCTATCAGCATGCCTTACTGGGATGAGCGCGTTGAAGCTATGGCGGCTCACTATCCCGAGATCCGTTGGGATAAACAGCATATCGACATTCTGTGCGCCCGCTTTGTGATGCAGCCGGAGCGTTTTGACGTAGTGGTCGCCTCTAACCTGTTTGGCGACATCCTGTCCGATTTGGGGCCTGCCTGCACTGGCACGATTGGCATTGCACCTTCGGCAAACTTAAATCCGGAACGAACCTTCCCATCGTTGTTCGAACCGGTCCACGGTTCGGCCCCGGATATCTACGGCAAGAATATTGCTAACCCAATTGCCACCATCTGGGCTGGTGCGATGATGCTGGATTTCCTTGGCAACGGCGATGCGAATTATCAGGCGGCCCACGATGGCATTCTGGCAGCGATTGAACAGGTTATTGCCAACGGCCCTAAAACGCCGGATATGAAAGGCAATGCCACCACTCAACAGGTAGGTGAAGCCATTCGCCAGGCACTGTGTCGCTAACGCGAGTCCGATTAAAAACGGGAGCACCAGCTCCCGTTTTTAGGTTTTCTACTGTGGGTATTCCTGCAGCAGCGCGTTGAGTCGTTCTGCCATCAGTTCGCCACGCCAACCGGAAATCAGCTCCGGCAGACATGCCTGCGGCTTTAATTTCCAGTGCCAGTTGAGCAGCTGGTTGATTTGACGACGCGAAGCAAGGAGTTCCACGCTAAGATTCTGCTCCGCACTCACTTCGGCCACCAGGGCTTTAATGGCTTTGAACGCCTTGCGATAACCCGGCATATCCATCAGATTCAGCAACGGTTGCGGCAAGGCTTCTTCCGGCATTGCCTGCGCTTTCTCGACCAGTGAAATCAGCGTCTTACCATGGAAGCGAATTTCACTCCCTGAGAGACCCAGGCTATCCAGTTCCCCCAGACTTCCCGGCATATAGCGGGCAACCGCCCACAGATGTTCTTCGCGCACCACGAAGTTTACCGCCAGATCACGTTCACGCGCTTTGCGCAACCGCCAGTCGGCCAGTAGTTGCAAACAGGCGAGCTGACGGGTACGCAATTGCCAGGCATTGGTAATTTCTCGCCACGCATCTTCGGGCGCCAGAATTTCCTGACGACGCTGTTGCATCAAACGACATTCGTCCAGCGCAGCGGGCAACCAGCCGGACGCATCGGTTTCTGCCATCAGCTTTGTGGTGATCGGTAATAAATACCAGACATCTGCCGCCGCATATTCGCACTGCCGCTCGGTCAGCGGTCTGGCCAGCCAGTCGGTACGTGATTCACTTTTATCCAGCACCACCCCGGTGAACTCTTCCACCATCGCAGCAAAGCCCCACGACAGCGGGCGCCCACAAAAGGCGGCCAGAATCTGTGTATCGATAAGTGGTTGCGGGAGTTCACCAAACGTGTTGAGAAACACTTCCAGGTCTTCACTGCCGGCATGCAGGAATTTGGTAATGGCGGTATCACGCAAAATATCGCGCAGCGGCGACCAGTCGGTGATCTCTAGCGGGTCAATCAGAGCAACGTGTTTGCCATCAAACAGCTGGATCAGCCCCAACTGCGGGTAGTAGGTACGCGTGCGAACAAATTCTGTATCCAGGGCTATCGCCGGAAATTCACGGACGGCTTCGCACAGCGTGGCTAACGCGTCGTCCGTAGTGATCATTTGATAATTCAAATCGTGCTCTCTTAGGTTTGCGCCAAAAAAAACGCCGGATTATCCGGCGCTTTCTGCTGGCTGTCTTAACGCTCAGCCTTTATTGTCCACTTTGCCGCGAGCTTCGTCACGTAATTCTCGTCGCAAAATTTTACCGACGTTAGATTTCGGCAATTCATCACGGAATTCCACCAGTTTCGGAACTTTGTAGCCTGTCAGATGACGACGGCAAAAAGTAACCAGCGCTTCATCGGTTAACGATGCATCCTTTTTCACCACAAAGATTTTTACCGCCTCACCGCTGCTGCCCGACGGTACGCCGACAGCAGCCACTTCCTGAACGCCAGGATGCTGCATGACTACGTCTTCAATTTCGTTCGGATAAACGTTAAAACCCGACACCAGGATCATATCTTTCTTACGATCGACAATACGCAGGAAGCCTTCGTCGTCCATTACTGCAATATCGCCGGTGTGTAGCCAGCCGTCTTTGACGATTTCATCAGTGGCGTCTGGTCGCTGCCAGTACCCCAGCATCACCTGCGGACCTTTCACGCACAGTTCGCCCGGTTCTCCCGGTGGCACTTCGTTGTCGTCATCATCCACCAGTTTGACCTCGGTGGAAGGAACCGGTAACCCGATGCTGCCACTATGGTAGTCGATATCGTGCGGGTTGACACTCACCAGCGGAGCGCACTCCGTCAGGCCATAGCCTTCCAGCAGGTACTGACCCGTCAGCTTCACCCAACGTTCCGCTACCGCCTGTTGAACCGGCATCCCGCCGCCTGCGGAAAGGTGCAGTGACGAGAAGTCCAGTTGCTGGAACTCCTTGTTATTCAGCAACGCGTTAAACAACGTATTGACGCCGGTCATCGCGGTAAACGGGTATTTTGCCAGCTCTTTCACCAGCCCCGGAATATCACGCGGGTTAGTGATCAGCAGGTTTTGTCCGCCCAGTTCAATAAACAGCAGGCAGTTCATGGTGAGCGCGAAAATGTGATACAGCGGTAACGCCGTCACCACCAGCTCTTTACCCGGATGCAGCAACGGTCCGTAAGTGGCATTAACCTGCTCCAGGTTAGCCAGCATGTTGCGGTGCGTGAGCATCGCGCCTTTCGCCACGCCGGTGGTACCACCGGTATACTGCAGGAAAGCCAAATCTTCAGACACAACTTCCGGCTTCACATACTGCATGCGGTAGCCGTTTTGCAGCGCACTGCGAAATGAGATGGCATCCGGCAGATGATATTTCGGCACCAGACGCTTGATATATTTCACGACGAAGTTAACCAGCGTCCCTTTCGCGGTCGACAACTGATCGCCCATACGCGTGAGGATCACGTGTTGAACCGAGGTCTTATCGACCACTTTCTCCAGCGTGTGAGCAAAGTTAGAGACGATGACGATCGCCGACGCACCGCTATCGTTGAGCTGATGCTCCAGCTCGCGAGGCGTGTACAGCGGGTTAACGTTCACCACAATCATGCCAGCACGTAAAATCCCAAACAGTGCAACGGGATATTGCAGCAGATTCGGCATCATCAGCGCGACGCGATCGCCCTTTTTCAGTCCAAGTCCTTGTTGCAAATAAGCCGCAAATGCCCGACTGCGCTCTTCGAGTTTGCGGAAGGTCATCACCTCCCCCATGTTCATAAAGGCAGGCTGATCGGCATAGCGCCTTACTGAATGTTCGAAGAGTTCCACCAGGGATTGATAACGGTCAGGATTGATCTCCGCGGGAACACCTGCGGGATAACGGTTAAGCCAAACCTTTTTCAATACATCACCTCTAAAATGCGTATTCGTCGTCATCACAACCCCAGGCAATAAACAAACTGTTAACATAATATTAACTCAGCGTACCAGTTTGTTTATTACACAACGACAAGGTTGCGAAGCACGTCACTATTTATTTTTCTTATATCCACGTTAATGCAGAAACAGCGGACGAGCCGCTGTTTCTTTTACTAATAAAACAAAGAGTTACTCAGTTACTATGGTCTGAACCTGTGCCGGGCCGGGATTGTACCATCCCCATCCACCGTAGCCACCGTAAGGCCAGCCACGCGCACCGTAGAACCACGGGTCAATTGGCTGTGGCGGCATCACAATTTGCTGAGTAATATGCCAGCGTTTATAGCCAGTTACCTGCATCAGCATGAATTTATACGGGGTATTGCCGATTTTTCCGTCCACTGTACCGCTAATCGAACCGACGACAGTGACCAGTTGACCACGAAAATCTACCGGATCGAGGAAACCGTTAACATCGGCATAAATTCGCCCGCGTGACGCTTCGCCCAGAATCGGTCGTGCCCCACTATCGAGCGGCATGGTGGCGATCTCCAGTCGGGATTTCCCCTGCTGGTTTTGAATATTCACCACTTTGCCGCCGAAACGGGCTTCCTGTCCGACATACAGCTGCGGCGCATTCATCACCCGCACCAGATCCTGCTGCGGCGTAGGACTCGAACCTTTAATCGCGTCCGGGATGGTGACGCAGCCGCTTAGCATTAACGCTAATGCGCCTGCCAACACACCTTTCAATAACTGCTTTTGCACCGCCATATTACGACTCCCTTTTCTTAGCTTCTGCCCCGGCCTGTTCACAATGCTGTGCACCGACGTCGATAAAAATTAACCGGGGATGTACTACTAAGATTCATTCTTTACCGGGAAGTTTCTTCCACGCCACGGTGTTACGTAAATAAACCGGTTCCGCGTGTTCGACCGCTACGGTCTTACCCGCAGCCAGCATTTGCGTGGCGACAGGCAGCATATCTTCAGCCGCAGGAAGCAACACGTCACCATCGCTGAGCGTCAGACCGCTGTCTTTACCCAGTTCAGGCCAGGCAGGCCAGCCCGTTCCGACCGTTACCCACTCGCCAGACAACTGCAGTAAACGCTCATGCACCTGCTCAGGGGTTAACACCGCTTCGGTCTCTTCACCGTGCCAGTTACCGTTCTCATCACGCTGGTATTCGGCCCAGTAGACTTCGCCCATTCGCGCGTCGATCGCGGCCAGTACGCGGGTAGCGCCCGACTTACGCCAGGCTCCCTGCGCCATTGTCGCCAGAGTGGAAACGCCAATCATCGGTAAATTCGCACCTAACGCCAGCCCCTGAGCAATGCCAATCCCAATACGGACACCGGTGAAACTGCCGGGACCGCGACCAAACGCCAGGGCGTCGATGTCGGTTAACGTGAGATCGCCGGCGGCCAGGATTTCCTCGACCATCGGTAAAATTCGTTGGGTGTGTTCTCGTGGGCAAAGCTCGAAATGAGCCTTGATAGTACCGTCATTCCACAGGGCAACAGAGCACGCCTCTGTGGCGGTATCGATAGCCAGAATTCGCATGGGTGTTTGTGATCAGATCAATAAATTTGGCGCGCATCTTACCACACTCCGTAACAAATTACTCAGCCGATGGTATAGCAAGAAAGCGAACAGCACGCGCAATATCACGCGTGCGTGGCGCAGGCGGAAGGCTTGCCAGGAAGGTCGCGCCATAAGGGCGCATCACCAGACGGTTATCACAAATCACCAGCACACCGCGGTCGTCAGCATCACGGATCAGTCGCCCTACCCCCTGTTTCAGGGTGATGACCGCATCCGGGAGCTGTACCTCTTCGAAAGGATCGCCGCCGCGCAGTCGGCAGTCTTCCATCCGCGCTTTTAACAGCGGATCGTCCGGGGAGGTAAACGGCAACTTATCGATAATCACCAGCGACAGCGTATCGCCACGCACGTCTACCCCTTCCCAGAAGCTGCTGGTGGCAACCAGTAGCGCATTACCTGCGCTGACAAACTGCTGCAGCAGTTGCCCTTTACTGGTTTCGCCCTGCAGCAGAACGGGAAGCGTCATGGTGGCGCGGAATTGTTCCGCCAGATCGCGCATCATCGCGTGCGAGGTACACAGCATAAAGCAGCGACCGTTGTTCGCTTCGATAATGGGACGTAGCATCGATGCCAGCTGACGCGCAGCACCCGGCTGGTTGGTTTGCGGCAGATTGCGTGGTACGCACAGCAGTGCCTGACGCGTGTAATCAAAAGGACTCGGCAGCAGCATCGACTCGGCATCGTCAATCCCCAGCCGCGCGGTGAAATGGTGGAGGTCATCGTTTACCGACAGCGTCGCGGAGGTAAAAATCCAGCAGCCCGGCTTTTGCGCCATCACTTCTTTGAATTTATCCGCCACCGTGAGCGGCGTCAGCGCAAGGGTGAAATGACGGGAGGTACATTCATACCAGTAGCTGAAGCCTGGCTGGTTGATCTCTTTCAGACGCTTCAGGCGCGCACGGTAAAGTGTGGCGCGTTCAAACGCGGCATCCAGCAACGCCGAACGCCCAAGAGACAGCTTCGCCACGTCATAACACAACTCAAGTGTGTCATCGAGCAGCAAAAACGCGCGCTGCACGCGCTGGTCGGCCAGCAGTTCACGCAGGTTTCCGCGATAGCCCGGCTCGCCTAGCTGTAAGCGAAAGTCCTGCGCGCTTTGCGCCAGGCGGTCGGCGCATTTTTGCAGTTGCTGGGTGTCTTTCAGCTCGGTGCGATAAGCAATGGTGATGTCTTTTGCCAGATCCAGCAGTTGGCGGCTGGAGAGCGATTGACCAAAGTATTGACTGGCGATATCCGGTAACTGGTGTGCTTCATCGAAGATCATCACATCTGCCTCGGGGATTAATTCACCAAATCCACTCTCTTTCACCACCATATCGGCGAGAAACAGATGATGGTTGACCACCACTACATCGGCATCCATTGCTTTTTTACGGGCTTTGACGACAAAGCACTCTTTATACAGCGGACAGTCGCTGCCAAGGCAATTATCGTTTGTGCTGGTCACCAGCGGCCAGGCCTGAGAGTCTTCCGCCACGCTGACGCAGGTGCTGATGTCGCCATCAAGGGTTTGATTTGACCACGAGCGTAGCAGAATGACGTCGCTTAAGGTTTGTACCGGCAGGTCGCCCCCCGCCAACGCCTGCTGTTCGAGGCGTTCCAGACACAGGTAGTTGGAGCGCCCTTTTAGCAACGCCAGCTTACCGGTGAATTCCAGCGCTTTCGCCACGGTGGGTAAATCGCGGCTGTATAGCTGATCCTGTAATGCCTTCGAGCCCGTGGAGACAATGACCTTCTTACCAGCGCGCAGCGCAGGGGCAAGATAGGCGTAGGTTTTACCCGTTCCGGTTCCGGCTTCGACAACCAGCGGCTGTGATTTTTCGATAGCATGACTGACGGCGAAGGCCATCTGCCGCTGTGGTTCACGCGGTTTAAAACCTGGTATCGCTTTAGCCAACTGACCGTCTGCTGCAAAATCGTCCGTCACACTGCCCCCTGTTCATTTGAACAGGGATTATGTCAGGCCAGCGGGTCTTTCGCCAGTTGAAGAGGTGACGTGGGCACAACATTATGGCAGTCTTGGCGCAACCCAAAGCCATTATGAAAAAACGTAAATGAGGAATGATTTATGACGATTGTGCGCATTGATGCCGAAGCGCGTTGGTCCGACGTGGTTATCCACAACAACACGCTGTATTACACCGGCGTGCCGGAAAATCTGGATGCAGACGCTTTTGAGCAAACGGCAAATACGCTGGCGCAAATTGATGCGGTGCTGGAAAAACAAGGCAGCGACAAGTCACGTATCCTTGATGCCACCCTGTTCCTGGCAGACAAAAGTGATTTTGCCGCCATGAACAAAGCCTGGGACGCGTGGGTTGTTGCGGGTCACGCGCCAGTACGTTGTACCGTTCAGGCAGGGTTGATGAACCCGAAATACAAAGTTGAGATTAAGATTATCGCTGCAGTTTAAGCGGCGTTATTCGTCTTCATCTTCAAAACGCGCCACGATCCGCTCGCCGGTATGACTGGCGCGTAACTCTTCAGCAACAAGAGCAATGGCTTGTCCGCTGCTCATCCCCTGCGACATCAGCTCCTGAATACGCTCTACCGCTTTTTGCTGCTGCTCATGACTGAGTGAAGGTAAACCTGCAAACATTGTTAACTCCTGCTAAATTGTCTGCGCTAATTATTTCATGCTACCGGGCAGTTAGCCAGTAGAGTAGCAACGAGTCAGGACTGATGAAGACGTTATCTCCCGCAGTAATCACATTCCCCTGGCGTCAGGACGCCGCTGAACGCTATTTTTCGACATTAAGCCATCTGCCCTGGGCGATGCTGCTGCATTCGGGTCAAGCCGACCATCCGCATAACCGCTTTGATATTCTGGTGGCGGATCCCGTCACCACGCTTGTTACGCGAGCTACAGAGACCGTAGTGCAGGACGGGCACACAACCACGTGCTCGCTTGATGATCCCATGACGGTATTACATTCCGCACTAACCGCACACAAGATTCACCCCGAATATCATCCCGACCTGCCGTTTCAGGGCGGGGCGTTAGGTCTGTTCGGCTACGATCTTGGCCGACGCTTTGAATCTCTGCCCTCTCGTGCCGAACCCGATATTGCGCTACCGGATATGGCGGTAGGCATTTACGACTGGGCGCTGATTGTCGATCACCAGTTGCAGAGCGTGTCCCTGCTCAGCCATACCGATGTCGAAGCGCGGCTGAAATGGCTCGACGCGCAACAAGCGCCCACCAGCGAGCCATTTGCATTGACCACGGCGTGGCAGTCCAATATGAGCCGTGCCCAGTATGGCGAAAAATTCCGCCAGGTGCAGGGGTATCTGCACAGTGGCGACTGTTACCAGGTCAACCTTGCCCAACGTTTTCAGGCGCATTACCAGGGCGATGAGTGGCAGGCATTTGTCACACTCAATCACGCCAACCGCGCCCCGTTTAGCGCGTTTATTCGTCTTGAGGAAGGTGCAATCCTCAGCCTTTCGCCAGAACGTTTTATTCTGCTGGAGAATCAGCACATCCAGACGCGTCCGATTAAAGGTACGCTGCCCAGGCTTGAAGATACCACCGCCGATCGTGAGCAGGCCCAACGGCTGGCAAATTCAGCGAAAGATCGCGCGGAAAATCTGATGATCGTCGATTTGATGCGTAATGATATTGGTCGCGTTGCCACACCGGGTTCGGTACAGGTTCCGGAGCTGTTTGTGGTCGAACCGTTCCCTGCTGTTCATCATTTGGTCAGCACCATTACCGCCCGCTTGTCAGAGTCATTGCATGCCACCGACCTGCTGCGCGCCGCCTTCCCTGGCGGCTCCATCACCGGCGCGCCCAAAGTGCGGGCGATGGAAATTATCGACCAACTGGAGCCGCAAAGACGCAACGCCTGGTGCGGTAGCATTGGTTATCTGAGCTTTTGCGGCAATATGGATACCAGCATCACCATTCGCACGCTGACAGCCACAAACGGACAAATTTATTGCTCCGCAGGCGGTGGTATTGTGGCAGACAGTCAGGAAGACGCGGAGTATCAGGAAACGTTTGATAAAGTGAATCGTATTTTGCACCAACTGGAGAACTGACACGTGGAATACAGCAGCCTGACGCTTGATGACTTTTTATCGCGCTTCCAACTCCTGCGCCCGCAGGTCAATCATGCCGCGTTAAACCAGCGCCAGGCCGCCGTACTGATCCCTGTCGTACGCCGTGCGCAGCCGGGATTGCTGTTAACCCAGCGATCCGTTCATCTGCGCAAGCACGCCGGGCAGGTCGCCTTTCCCGGCGGCGCGGTGGACAGCAGCGATGCATCATTGATTGCCGCCGCCCTTCGTGAAGCACAGGAAGAAGTGGCGATCCCACCTTCTTGCGTTGAGGTGATTGGCGTGCTGCCGCCGGTCGACAGCGTTACCGGATTCCAGGTCACGCCAGTGGTAGGTATTATCCCGCCAAATTTACCGTATCGCGCCAGTGAGGATGAAGTGTCTGCGGTGTTCGAAATGCCGCTGGCGCAGGCCCTGCATTTAGGTCGCTATCATCCGTTGGATATCTACCGTCGCGGCGATTCACATCGTGTATGGCTTTCCTGGTATGAGCAATATTTCGTCTGGGGAATGACTGCCGGAATAATTCGTGAGCTGGCTCTGCAAATTGGCGTCAAGCCCTGACTATACTTATCTTTACGCACTCCATAGACAACTTGAAACTCAGGTCACAACATTAGTAAAACCGCGGTTATCTATTAGTTTAATTCATGTGAATAGTTAAGCCGATCGCCGCGTTCCCTCTTACACTATGCGCAGTTATAACATCGTTACTGGAAACCCCAGTCGCCCTGTAGGAGTATTATCGTGATTAGTCTATTCGACATGTTTAAGGTGGGGATTGGTCCCTCATCTTCCCATACCGTAGGGCCTATGAAGGCGGGTAAACAGTTCGTCGATGACCTGGTCGAAAAAGGATTACTGGACAACGTTACTCGTGTCGCCGTCGACGTGTATGGTTCACTGTCGCTCACGGGTAAAGGTCACCACACCGATATCGCCATTATTATGGGTCTGGCGGGCAATGAGCCTGCTACCGTGGATATTGACAGCATCCCCGGATTTATCCGCGACGTAGAAACGCGTGGGCGCCTGCTGCTTGCTCAGGGGCAGCACGAAGTGGATTTCCCGCAGAATGACGGGATGCGTTTTCACAACGGCAACCTGCCGCTGCATGAAAACGGGATGCAGATTCATGCGTACAACGGCGAAACCGTCATTTACAGTAAGACGTACTATTCCATTGGCGGTGGATTCATCGTTGATGAAGAACATTTTGGTCAGGATGCTGCGGGCGAGGTCAGCGTGCCTTATCCGTTCAAGTCCGCGACCGAAATGCTGGAATACTGCAACAGCACCGGCCTGTCTCTCTCTGGCATGGCGATGCAGAACGAACTCGCGCTGCACAGTAAAAAAGAGATTGAAGAGTACTTTGGCCACGTCTGGCAGACCATGCAGGCTTGTATCGATCGCGGCATGAACACCGAAGGTGTGCTGCCGGGGCCGCTGCGCGTTCCTCGTCGTGCTTCCGCCCTGCGTCGTATGCTGGTTTCCAGCGACAAGCTCTCCAACGATCCGATGAACGTGATCGACTGGGTGAATATGTTCGCGCTGGCGGTTAACGAAGAAAACGCCGCAGGTGGTCGCGTAGTAACAGCACCCACTAACGGTGCCTGCGGGATCGTGCCTGCCGTTCTGGCTTACTACGATCACTTTATTGAATCTGTCAGCCCGGATATCTACACCCGTTATTTCCTGGCGGCGGGGGCAATTGGCGCGTTGTACAAGATGAACGCCTCTATCTCTGGCGCCGAAGTAGGCTGTCAGGGTGAAGTCGGTGTGGCATGTTCCATGGCTGCTGCAGGTCTGGCTGAGCTCCTGGGCGCCAGCCCGGAACAAGTTTGTGTGGCTGCCGAGATCGGTATGGAGCATAACCTCGGCTTAACCTGCGACCCGGTTGCCGGACAGGTACAGGTTCCGTGCATCGAACGTAACGCCATTGCTTCCGTGAAGGCGATTAACGCCGCACGTATGGCGATGCGCCGTACCAGCGCGCCGCGAGTCTCGCTGGATAAAGTCATCGAAACCATGTACGAAACAGGCAAAGATATGAACGCCAAATACCGCGAAACATCACGCGGTGGCCTGGCAATCAAAGTCCAGTGTGACTAATACTTAATTTTCGCCCATCTGCGACGGATGGGCGAATTTACCCCTTCTCGCTCGTCTACTGTAATTTTCCCCACTACACTTGCTCTGTTGCTGTTGGCTTCTGGGACCAACGGCTTATCAGGCGGCCCGCATGCAAACAGCACAACGGATCATTCAAAACTATCGCCGTAATCGCTTAATCGTCTGCACAATATGTGCACTACTGACGCTCATTCTCACATTAACGGTTCGATTTATTTCGGAGCGTAATATAAATCATCGTTACACCGTCACCTTTGCTAATCATGCCGTTGAGGCACTGGATGATGTGCTGCTCCCACTGCAGGTCGGGCGCGATATACTGCTCCCATTGATTGGTCTTCCCTGCTCTGTGGCGCGTTTACCTTTGAGCAAGCATGCTGCCAAGCTACAAACAGTGCGCTCTATCAGTCTGATTCAGGGGGGGATTCTTTATTGCTCCAGTATCTTTGGCTATCGCAATGTGCCTATCAGCCAAATTCAGCCTGAATTACCGAGCCGGGAGGCGCAACTGCTGTTGTCCACCGACCATTCACTGATTAAAGGTAGTCCCATTCTGACGCAGTGGTATCCGGCCTCCGCGGATGGCGAAAATGGAGTGCTGGAAATCGTCAACATTGATTTATTGTCGACCATGCTGCTGGAACCCCAGCCGCCGCAAATCACCAACGCCAGTTTAACCGTCGGTAACCGCCACCTGCTCTACGGACAAGGTGTTGTCGAGACCTTGCCTGCACTGAACGATGAAAAACGTTATCAGCTTTCATCGCAACATTTCCCCTTCACGATCAGCGTCACCGGCCCAGGCGCCAGTGAATTGGCGATAAAACATCTGCCGACACAACTGCCGCTGGCGGTGATCCTGAGCCTGTTGGTGGGATACCTTGCCTGGCTGGCAACCGCCAGCAGAATGAGTTTTTCCTGGGAGATTAATCTGGCTCTCGCGGCACACGAGTTCGAGTTGTTTTGTCAGCCACTGCTGAACGCGCAGACCCAGCAATGTATGGGTGTAGAAATTCTGTTGCGCTGGAACAACCCGCGTCAGGGCTGGATTTCGCCGGAAGTGTTTATTCCTATCGCCGAAGAGCACAACCTGATTATCCCTCTTACCCGTCATGTCATCGCAGAAACCATTCAGCAACGACACGTTTTTCCGATGAGTAGCCAGTTTCATATCGGTATCAATGTTGCAGCCAGCCATTTCCGCCACGGTACGCTGTTAAAAGATCTCAATCAGTACTGGTTCAGCCAGCATCCCATCCAGCAACTGGTTATTGAACTGACCGAACGCGATGCCTTACTGGATGTGGATTATCGGATCGTGCGCGAGTTGAATCGCCTCGGCGTTAAGCTGGCGATTGACGATTTTGGTACCGGAAACAGTTCGCTCTCCTGGCTGGAAAAATTGCGCCCGGATGTGCTGAAAATTGATAAATCATTTACTTCGGCGATCGGAACCGACGCCGTGAATTCAACCGTCACAGACATCATTATCGCGCTGGGAAAAAGGCTGAATATCGAACTGGTGGCTGAAGGCGTAGAAACGCAGGCACAGGCGCAGCATTTACGCCGTCATGGCGTACATATCTTGCAGGGTTTTTTGTATGCGAAGCCGATGCCGCTTCGTGATTTTCCCAAATGGCTGGCGGGCAGTACACCACCACCCGCCAGGCATAACGGGCACCATATCATGCCCATTATGCCGTTTCGCTAACCCCGTTTACTCGTTTTCGTCGTGAGCGGGTTGTTCTTTAACAATACGAACTAAATCCACACGATAGTCATTGGCTTCGACAATCGTAATGCTCAGCGGTGCGACCTCAATAACATCACCTACACGTGGGATGTGACCGTTAGCCGCAATCACCAGCCCTGCTACGGTGGCGATGTCTTCGTCCTCATCCACCAGCGTATCCACGTCCAGCGCCTGTTGCAGCGCGTGCAGATCGGTTCCCCCTTTCACTAACCAACCGCCTGCATCAGCAATAATTTCAGGCGTTTCGTCGGCATCCGGGAATTCACCGGCGATCGCTTCTAATACGTCCAGAGGTGTTACCAGCCCCTGCACCACACCAAATTCGTTAGTGACGATGACAAAGCTACCGCGGGCACGACGCAGCACGCCTAACAGATTAATCGGATCCAGCGTTTCCGGGACGACAATGGCCGGCGAGGCAGAGGCAATGGCCGCCACATCCACACCGTCTTCCAGCGCCACCAGCAGCTCTTTAGCACGCACGATACCGATAATTTCGTCCAGTTCACCGCGACACACCGGGAACAGGCTGTGTGGAGAAGAAAGCAACTGTTCGCGAATTTCCGCTACGCTCAGATCGGCGTCGACCCAACTAATTTCACCACGAGGTGTCATGATGCCGCGTAATGAACGGGATGCCAGTGAGAGAACACCGTTGATCATATAGCGTTCTTCTTCCACAAACGCGCCTTCCGGGACCGGGACTGGCACCGGATTGTCGGATTCCATCTGCACGCTGGCCTGACGTTTACCCCCCATCAGACGCAGAATTGCATCCGCAGTACGCGCACGCAGCGGCAGAGTCGACTGGTGGCGAATAAAGTTCCGACGGGCAATCTGGTTAAACAGTTCGATAATAATTGAGAAGCCAATCGCGGCGTACAGATAACCTTTCGGAATATGGAAGCCAAACCCTTCGGCAACCAGGCTCAAACCGATCATCAGCAGGAAGCTCAGACAGAGCACCACCACCGTCGGATGTTGGTTCACAAATCGCGTCAGCGGCTTCGACGCCAGTAGCATCACCGCCATCGCAATAACCACCGCCGCCATCATCACCGGCAGATGGTTGACCATACCGACTGCAGTAATGACTGCATCCAGTGAGAACACCGCATCCAGGATAACAATCTGCGTCACCACGACCCAGAAACTCGCATAGCCTTTTGACTGCCCGGTCTCATGTTCACGGTTTTCCAGCCGCTCATGCAGCTCTGTCGTAGCCTTGAACAAGAGGAAGATACCCCCCAGCAGCATAATCAGATCTCGCCCGGAAAACGCGTAGTCCATGACCGTAAACAGCGGTTTTGTCAGCGTCACCATCCACGAAATAACAGACAGCAGTCCCAGACGCATAATCAGCGCCAGTGACAAACCAATGAGACGCGCTTTATCTCGCTGTTTCGGTGGCAGCTTATCGGCAAGAATTGCAATGAAGACCAGGTTATCGATACCCAGAACAATTTCGAGAACAACAAGCGTGAGCAAACCCACCCAAATCTGCGGGTCCATTAAGAGTTCCATGACAAGCTCCTGCTTAAGGAATGATCAAACTGCGCCCTGAACATCTCAGGCGTTAAAGCAATATGCAGATAAAGTTTGTGGCAAAAAGTGCCAAACTGACAGGCTTGATACGGCCTAAAGGTGAAATGACGTCGGTGACGATCCATATGGTGGGCTACTGCCCTATACTCCTGAGTAATTAAACAGATGCTAAACATAACAGAGACAACTGGTTTTTAGCAAAGATTTACCTTCCTTTGCAATAAGTTGTTTCGGAGATATTTCACCCTTCGAAATTTCTTATGATCGGAAGTTAAATTACGGATCTTCATCACATAAAATATTTTTTTCGATATCTAAAATAATTCACGAAAATCATAGGTTTTTCTTTGTAACCCTTATCTGAATCGATTCGATTGCGGACGAGCGATTCAAAATGCATCTTCACGTTGATGTGTTAACGATAATAAAGGAGGTAGCAAGTGACCATTGCTATTGTAATAGGCACACATGGTTGGGCTGCAGAGCAGTTACTTAAAACAGCAGAGATGTTGTTAGGCGAGCAGGAAAACGTCGGCTGGATCGATTTCGTTCCAGGCGAAAATGCCGAAACGCTGATTGAAAAGTATAACGCTCAGTTGGCAAAACTGGATACCAGTAAAGGCGTGCTGTTTCTCGTTGACACATGGGGAGGCAGCCCGTTTAACGCTGCGAGCCGCATTGTCGTCGATAAAGAGCATTACGAAGTTATCGCAGGCGTAAACATTCCCATGCTGGTAGAAACCTTCATGGCGCGTGACGACAACCCCAGCTTCGATGAATTAGTCGCACTGGCGGTTGAAACGGGTAGCGAAGGCGTAAAAGCGCTGAAAGCAAAACCCGTTGAAAAAGCCGCACCTGCCCCCGTCGCAGCACCTAAGGCAGCGGCACCCGCGAAACCGATGGGCCCGAACGACTATATGCAGATCGGCCTCGCGCGTATCGATGACCGTTTAATCCACGGTCAGGTGGCGACCCGCTGGACCAAAGAAACCAACGTAACGCGCATTATTGTCGTCAGCGATGAAGTCGCTGCTGATACCGTGCGTAAGACGTTGCTGACTCAGGTCGCACCGCCAGGCGTTACCGCACACGTGGTTGATGTCGCGAAAATGATCCGCGTCTATAACAACCCGAAATACGCCGGTGAGCGTGTAATGCTGCTGTTCACCAACCCGACCGATGTAGAACGCATCGTTGAAGGTGGCGTAAAAATTACCTCTGTTAACATTGGCGGCATGGCATTCCGCCAGGGGAAAACGCAGGTAAACAACGCGATTTCGGTGGATGAAAAAGACATCGAAGCCTTCAAGAAACTCAACGAACGCGGTATTGAGCTCGAAGCCCGTAAGGTTTCTACCGATCAGAAACTGAAAATGATGGATTTGATTGCCAAGGCGAAATAACCACCTGGCATTTACTTAGTTTTCACACTTAAGTCTGTATAGCAATAGGAGAAGTACAATGGAGATTACCACTCTTCAGATTGTGCTGGTGTTCATCGTCGCATGTATCGCGGGTATGGAGTCGGTACTCGATGAATTTCAGTTCCACCGTCCATTGGTGGCCTGTACGCTGATTGGTGCCGTTCTCGGGGATATGAAAACCGGTATTATCATCGGTGGTACCCTGGAAATGATCGCTCTGGGCTGGATGAACATCGGTGCTGCGGTTGCGCCTGATGCTGCACTGGCTTCCATTATCTCTACCGTTCTGGTTATCGCGGGTCACCAAAGTATCGGTGCAGGTATTGCGCTGGCTATACCGCTGGCAGCAGCAGGCCAGGTTCTGACCATTATCGTTCGTACCATCACCGTAGCATTCCAGCACGCGGCGGATAAGGCGGCCGAAAACGGCAACCTGACGGCGCTCTCCTGGCTGCACGTTTCCTCCCTGTTCCTGCAGGCTATGCGTATCGCTATCCCGGCGGTAATCGTGGCGATTTCTGTCGGTACCAGTGAAGTTCAGAGCATGCTGAACGCGATTCCGGAAGTCGTTACCGGCGGCCTGAATATTGCGGGTGGCATGATCGTCGTAGTGGGTTATGCGATGGTCATCAACATGATGCGCGCAGGCTACCTGATGCCATTCTTCTACCTTGGCTTCGTCACTGCAGCATTTACTAACTTCAACCTGGTTGCTCTGGGTGTGATTGGTGCCGTAATGGCCATCCTCTACATTCAGCTGAGCCCGAAATATAACCGCGTAGCCGGTGCGCCAGTGCAGGCGGCGGGTAACAACGATCTTGATAACGAACTGGACTAGCAGGTGAGCGAAATGGTTGATATGACTAAAACTACCACCGAGAAAAAACTCACTCCGAGTGACATTCGTGGCGTGTTCATTCGTTCTAACCTGTTTCAGGGTTCATGGAACTTCGAACGTATGCAGGCGCTGGGTTTCTGTTTCTCCATGGTGCCGGCAATCCGCCGCTTGTACCCGGAAAACAACGACGCACGTAAGCAAGCTATTAAGCGTCACCTGGAATTCTTTAACACTCATCCTTATGTCGCGGCTCCCGTACTGGGCGTTACGCTGGCGATGGAAGAACAGCGTGCGAACGGCGCAGAGATTGACGATGGTGCTATCAACGGTATCAAAGTTGGTCTGATGGGCCCGCTGGCAGGCGTGGGCGACCCGATTTTCTGGGGTACCGTACGTCCGGTATTCGCCGCGCTTGGTGCAGGTATCGCGATGAGCGGCAGCCTGCTTGGGCCTTTGCTGTTCTTCATCCTGTTTAACCTGGTTCGTCTGGCAACCCGTTATTACGGCGTGGCATACGGCTACCGTAAAGGTGTCGATATCGTTAAAGATATGGGCGGCGGCTTCCTGCAGAAACTGACTGAGGGGGCGTCAATCCTCGGCCTGTTTGTCATGGGGGCATTGGTTAACAAGTGGACGCACGTCAACATCCCGCTGGTGGTTTCCACCATCACGGGTCAGGATGGCCAAACGCGCGTGACCACTGTGCAGACAATCCTTGATCAGCTGATGCCTGGCCTGGTTCCTCTGCTGCTGACCTTCGCCTGTATGTGGCTTCTGCGTAAGAAAGTGAACCCACTGTGGATCATCGTTGGCTTCTTCGTCATCGGTATCGCGGGCTACGCTGTCGGCCTGCTCGGCCTGTAAGACTGTTGTACATCACCGGGGGCTTGCCCCCGGTTTTTCTATTTAGAGGGTTGAGGATTCATGACTATCACGGACCTGGTGCTGGTTCTATTTATCTTTTCGCTGCTGGCGTATGCCATTTACGATCAGTTCATCATGCCCCGCCGTAATGGCCCCACTCTGCTTACTGTTGCCCTGCTTCCACGCAGTCGAGTCGACAGCGTTATCTTCATCGGTTTGATTGTTATTCTGATCTACAACAACATCACCAGCCACGGAGCACAATTCACCACATGGTTATTATGTGCACTGGTGTTAATGGGGTTGTATCTGTTCTGGATCCGTACGCCCAAAATTATTTTCAAACAAAAAGGTTTTTTCTTCGCTAATGTCTGGATTGAATATGACCGGATTAAAGAGATGAATTTATCAGAAGATGGTGTGCTGGTGATGCAATTAGAGCAGAGACGATTGCTTATTCGCGTACGAAATATAGACGACCTGGAGAAGATATATAAACTTCTCATTTCAAACCAATAAGTTACAAATATAGCCTGAACTATGTTTTTTATATCTCAGTGAAAAACAAACATAGCTAAGGCTATATTACCCCGCCCATATGTTATTTAATTTAACGTTTTATCTATAAATAGATCTAAATGAAAATTATTTTCATTTAGAAGTCAAATAATATTTCTGCGTTTCTTGTTTTATATTCCAAAAATATGTTAAGGTTGCGCCCGTCGTTGGGGAGTAGCCGATTTCCAGACTCCGGAAATGTACGTGTCAACATACTCGTTGAAAAACGTGGCACGTACGGACTGAACATCACGTTTCGTCAGGCGAGACCATAGACACATCAACTGCAATGCATATTTGAATGGCTCTGTATAGACAGTGGGTCCGCTCAGTGTGCATGGTTACTGGGGGCAGTGATGTGTTTTATGGATTACCCCGGTCAGGACGCTGTTATGAATATCACCGCAACTGTTCTTCTCGCTTTCGGCATGTCGATGGATGCTTTCGCGGCATCAATTGGCAAAGGCGCCACCTTACATAAACCTAAATTCTCTGAAGCGCTGCGAACCGGCCTTATCTTTGGCGCAGTCGAGACCCTTACGCCACTGATTGGCTGGGGAATGGGCATGCTTGCCAGCAAATTCGTGCTGGAGTGGAACCACTGGATCGCCTTCATTTTACTGATCTTTTTAGGCGGCCGAATGATAATCGAAGGCTTTCGTGACAACGACGATGAAGATGAAGAGCCGCAGCGCCGCCACGGTTTCTGGCTGCTGGTCACCACAGCCATTGCGACCAGTCTCGACGCGATGGCCGTCGGGGTGGGTCTGGCCTTCCTGCAGGTCAACATTATTGCCACTGCGCTGGCCATTGGCTGCGCCACGTTGATTATGTCCACGCTTGGCATGATGATCGGTCGCTTTATTGGCCCGATGTTGGGCAAGCGAGCTGAAATTCTGGGTGGGATAGTCCTGATTGGTATCGGCGCCCAGATCCTCTGGGCACACTTCCACGGTTAATTCAGGCGCTGCCAGATATGAATACTAAAGTCAGTCTGGCAGTCAAACTTCGTTTTCCTCGCTAACGTTTCCCACACTTCCGGCTTTGCCCGCCAGGCAAACGGCGTCATTTGCAATAACGCAACGGCCTCGCGGCCCTTAAGCTGCATCTGATACCCCAGCGCAATACTCTGTTGCAGAACAAAACCGTCCAGTTGCTCTGTGTGTGGCGCATGTAAACGCACCTCATCATAAATCAGCCCTTTAAGTTCCATTAAATGACGCGGACCCGGCGTGGCGGTGATTACCCATCCACCCGGTTTCACCACGCGGGCCAACTCTTCTGCTTTGCAAGGTGCATAGATCCTGATAATGGCGTCCATTGACGCATCGGCAAACGGCAGACGATGGCTGGAAGCAACGCAAAAGGTCACCTGCGGATAGCGTCGAGCCGCGGCTTTAATTGCCACTTTGGAGACATCAAGACCAAAGGTTGTACAACCCGCTATCGCATCCGCGAAAGCGTGGGTGTAGTACCCTTCCCCACAGCCGATATCCAGAATCGACGCATCACTTGTTCCCAGCGTCTCGCTGAGCGCATTCACAATCGCATCGCGCAGCGGTTGATAGTGCCCGGCATCCAGAAATGCCCGGCGAGCCTGCATCATTTCCGCACTGTCACCCGGATCGCGCGACCGCTTATGCTGAACCGGCATCAGGTTGACATATCCCTCTTTCGCCACGTCAAACTGATGCCGTCCGGGGCACACAAAACTGTTATTCGCTTGAGTAAGAGGCAGATGACAAAGGGGACAGGAAAACGACATGACAACTCCGGCTGGTGATTTAGGGGCGCAAGTGTAACGCGATTCGCGCCCCGCGAAAATAACTTACAGCGACGGCGAGGCCAGGCTACTGCCGTGCATCACCAGTAGATGGTCAGAATCGGCTGGCATCCCGTCGGGTTTCACATTTTCCAGACGCAGGACATCACCCATGATCTGGCTGAAGACCGGCGCGGAAACGGCTCCCCCATAGTAAGCGCCGTTTTGTGGATTATTTATCACCACGACCAACGCGAATTTCGGCTCACTGGCAGGGGCAACCCCTGCCGTATAAGCCACGTATTTATCGACGTACTTACCGTCATCGCCTATTTTTTTTGCCGTCCCGGTTTTCACCGCAACACGATAATCCCTCACCGCAGCCTTGGTCCCACCGCCGCCGGGTAACGCAACGCTCTCCATCATATGTTCAACCTGATGCACTAGCGCCTCTGGCATTACGCGGGTTCCTATAACCGGTGGGTCGATACGTGTAATGGAAAGCGGTCGGTAGATGCCAAAACTGCCGATAGTGGCATAGACATGTGCCAACTGGAGCGGTGTCACCATTAACCCGTAACCGAATGCAAAGGTCGCACGATCCAAATCGCTCCAGTAACGTCGCTGAGGCATTAAGCCGCGACTTTCTCCAGTGAGACCTAAGCCGGTTGGATCGCCAAAGCCAAAGCTTTTATAGGTATCCAGCAGTTTCTGTACCGGCATTGCCAGCGAAAGGTGCGACACACCGGTATCGCTCGATTTCTGCAAAATACCGGTAAGCGATAGCTCCGGGTAAAATCCGACGTCGCGGATGCGATGTCCATCAACGTTAAAAGGATGAGTGTCAATCACGCTGTCCGGCTGCACTATTCCTTGCTGCAGAGCGGTCATGATCACTAATGGTTTGACGGTTGAGCCAGGTTCAAAGGTGTCGCTAATTGCACGGTTGCGGAAATCATCCAGTACCGCGCCTTCGCGGTTATTAGGGTTAAAATCGGGAAAACTCGCCATCGACAGGATTTCACCGGTGGCAATACTTACCAGCACCGCCGCACCAGAATCCGCTTTATTCCATGTCACGGCATTGTCCAGCGCATCTTCAGTCACCGTCTGCAAACGCTCATCAATACTGAGTTGCAATTCGTGCGCGGGGACTGGCATCACTTCCGTGATATTTTCAATCACATGCCCGAACTTGTCTTTGCGCACAAGGCGAGAACCGGGTTTACCCATCAACTGACTGTTGAAACTTTTCTCCAGGCCTTCAATACCTTGTCCATCAATGTTCGTAAAGCCGATAAGATTCGCCGCCACATGACCTGCGGGATAGAAACGGCGGGATTCTTCGCGCAGATTGATCCCCGGGAGATTAAGATCATCGACCCACTGCGCCTGCTGAGGAGAGATCTGGCGCGCCAGATAGATAAAGCGGCTAGCTGGATTGCTGTTAACGCGTTCAGCCAGCGTGCTGAGTGAAATATGCAGGGTCTTCGCCAATGCCTGCCAGCGTTCGTTATAGCCAACGCCACCTTTGCTGACAATCGTCTTCGGATCGGCCCAAACTGCATTCACCGGCACGCTTACTGCGAGAGGACGACCTTCTCTGTCGGTAATCATCCCACGCGGTGAGGCGATTGTGACTTCACGTAACGAACGCATATCCTCCTGCTTGACCAGACTCGTAGGGGTGACGATTTGTAACCACGCAACCCGACCAAGCAACAATCCCAGACTCAACAGAATTGCCACACAAAGCAGGGCAAAACGTACGGGAGTAAAATTGCGTGCATCGCCGACGTTTTTCTTTTTCACCGGGGCTCCTGCAAGATAGTTTTTCAGGTGACTGATTTAACGGGAATTGCCGGGAGAAAGCGGGGAAAACAATGCTACGAACATCACGCCTTTGCAACAAAGCGCTAATGGAGAGGCATTCAGAAATATTTTGACGTAATTTGAATTAAAAAGCCCCGCATAAGCGAGGCTTTATATCTGAATTGGTTGCGCTTGAGCGCTTCAAATCAGTGGTATCGATCAGATAGCTGTTACGTTAACAGCAGCCGGACCTTTCTGGCCGTCCTGAATTTCGAACTCAACGTTCTGGCCTTCAGCCAGAGTTTTGAAGCCGTTACCCTGGATAGCGGAGAAGTGTACGAACACGTCTTTGCTGCCATCAGCCGGAGTAATGAAACCAAAACCTTTAGACTCGTTGAACCACTTAACTTGACCTTTAATCTTTGCCATTTGCAAAATTCCTTAGAGTATTTTCTTCGCCCGCAGGCATAACATAGATAAAACTGAGACATTACTGCTTGAGGCACTAATATAAGGTTCGGCAGAGAAGCGGTATTCAACGTCAACGTGTTTACTCAGGACTTCTTTACTGAAAATGCCACACATAAACAGAACTGTACCTCGTTTAACCCAAACCGTGTTATCACATACAACGTTAATAATGGCAAGCCATTTTTAAACGTGTCTCGATCGGTCGCACAAATCCCGCAGTTCATCAAACAACAACTGCACAGTTATGCGCCAGGCCGAGTAGAGATATATTCTCGCCTCTCTCCCCTTGCCCCGGCTGGCCTGCGCCGTAGCAGGGACTTTTCTACCATAGCTCATCAGGTTCAACTGTTCCAGATTATCTGTCACAGCCTCTGCCAGATATCATTTTTTATGCTTAGTAATGCATAAAAAATCACAAGCTTAAAAATGAGATCGGCATTCTGGTTTTGCACTAAAATAATGAAAGAATGATGACAATGCACAAAAAAAAGGGAGAGAAACGTTTCGCTGATAATAAAACGATCGGCATCACAAAAATGACACAATCATATTATTAATCTATGGATAATTATATTTGTGTCAAACCAGAGATAAGATATTAATTGGTCAGAGCATCAGGAAGAACACAGGTTCGGCGTGTGCCGACGCAGTAATTGCCGGATTGTTGCAGAAGAAAATAATCTGATATCGTTGACGACAGGATGAGGATGAAGCATCTGAGAATAGCAGCTACAAACTCTCACCCTGTCTTTCTGTTTACTACCGTTCGGCTACCAGACGAATGATGTCATCATCTTCATCCTGAGTTTGCACCGCGGCTGGCTCTTCTGCTTTTTCCGGCTCGTTAGCTTCACAAAGACGGCGGAGCAATGCGCTCTGTCGTTTTTGTTGATCCAACAACGCCTCAAGCAGTTCAATCTGCTCGTTAGTACGCGAACTTGCCCGATTGATGAAAAACCACAATACAAGCCCGATTACCAGAACCACCACCGATACCACTAAAGACGCAAAACTCAACGCGCCAGAATTCAAAACTTCGTTCATTTCACCACCTCAATGTAGACAGCATAGTTTACCACTGCCGCACAAGAAGGTAATCAACTGTTACTGAAATGCGCTTACCAGGGAATAAATTTATTGATGGCGCAAATTCCGCTGAAAAATTGTACGTCCTGATCGCACATGATGTTGAACACCTGCGCCCACATCAGTATGCATACCAGCACGACAACGATCAGGACCACCCATCGAAATTTTTTCACTCCAACTCCACTCTCCGAATCTACAGCTTATGTTGATAAATTATCATGAGTTACCTAAACCCTAAGTTAACTGTAACGGCATTAAATGTTTTTAGGAATGATTCACTTGTTTCATCCCATGTACAGGCTAATCTAATAATAACGAGAAAAGATAAGAGGTTGTAATGCGTCTGATTATCCGCGCTATTGTGTTGCTCGCTCTGATTTGGATCGGTTTATTACTGAGTGGCTACGGCGTTTTGATAGGAAGTAAGGAGACTGCGGCTGGCCTGGGCCTGCAATGTCAATATCTGACCGCACGCGGGACCAGCACCGCGCAATACGTCCATACCAACAGCGGCATCATTGGCCTGTCAGATTGTCCCCTGTTGAGGAAAAGCACCGTCGTTATCGATAACGGTTAATACAGCAGCAAAAAATCAGTACGTTATTTGCTCCGGCGACGACGACAGATCGTAAAAAACCCGATACGCCGTATCGGGTTTTTTGTGTATCGCAACGCGTCAAAATCAGAAAGGGTAATCGTTATAACCCATTTGTTCTGAAATCTTACGCGCTGCGGTGTGCAGCATTTCGACATATTCGTGCAAACGTTCTTCAGAAAAACGCAGCGTCGGGAATGAGATGCTCAGACCCGCAATGACCACGCCGAAACGATCAAATACCGGTACCCCGATACAGCGCAGTCCTTCTTCCTGCTCTTCGTTGTCTTCGCCATAGCCCTGCTCACGGACTTTATCCAGTAATACCAGCAACTCATCGGTGTTAGTGATTGTCCGATCTGTACTGCGCTTGTACTCAATACCATCCAGAATTTGCTTCACTTCATCGCGGTCGCGCCATGCCAGCAGCACTTTACCAATGGCGGTGCTGTACAGCGGATTACGACGACCTACGCGAGAATACATGCGCAGATTGTACATCGAGTCGATTTTATGGATGTAGACAATGCTGTCTTCATCCAGCGCACCGAGATGTACTGTCTCTTTGGTCAGGCGCGAAAGTTCGCGCATCTGAATGTCAGCGCTACGGATAAGATCAACGTTTTGCAACGCGCGCGCGCCCAGCTCGAATAATTTCAGTGTCAGAGAGTATTTCTCAGACTCGCCTTCTTGTGCCACATAACCCAGCGTTTTCATGGTCTGCAAAAAGCGATAAACGGTACTTTTTGACATCATGACGCGTTGTGACAATTCGGTAATACCAATTTCGCGCTCTTCACCCAGCGCCTGCAGGATGCCAAAAACCTTCAGCACGGAAGATACAGAATCGGGTTGTTTATCCAGATCTGCGATAGCCATTTACCACCTCATTGCGAGTGTTTTATAAAAATCAGAACCGGTTTTTATTATAATTTCACGTACCAGCCGTCGCAATCTGTCTTTGCTCACTTAGTTACAAATCTGCGACCTAACGCCTGAATATCAATGCTAAAATTATTATTCTCATCATAATTTCCGACAATATTGACTTCCTATGGATAAGTTCCAGGCCGATGGCCTGCCATTGCCCCAGCGATACGGTGCAATTTTAACCATTGTTATTGGCATCTCAATGGCAGTACTGGACGGCGCAATTGCTAACGTTGCCCTGCCGACGATTGCCACCGCTCTTCAGGCCTCCGCGGCCAGCTCAATCTGGATCGTTAACGCCTACCAAATCTCGATTGTCGTATCACTCCTGTCACTCTCATTTTTGGGTGATATGTTTGGCTACCGACGCATATACAAGTGCGGACTGGTGGTATTTCTGCTCGCATCACTTTTCTGTGCCCTCTCCGATTCGCTGCACATGCTAACACTGGCGCGTGTGGCTCAGGGTTTCGGCGGAGCGGCATTGATGAGCGTGAATACAGCACTCATTCGCCTGATTTATCCGCAGCGTCAGCTTGGACGGGGCATGGGGATCAACTCCTTTATCGTGGCGGTTTCCTCAGCAGCAGGCCCGACTATTGCGGCAGCGATCCTCTCAGTTGCCTCATGGAAATGGTTGTTTCTGATTAACGTCCCACTGGGTATTATCGCGTTGCTGCTGGCCATGCGCTTCCTGCCACCTAATACACCGCGTAGCAATAAGCCGCGTTTTGATCTGCCTGGCGCGGTGATGAATGCGCTAACGTTTGGCTTGCTAATCACCGCACTTAGCGGTTTTGCACAAGGGCAATCGCTTAAGTTAATTGGTGCTGAGCTCGTCGGGCTCATCGTGGTAGGTTTCTTCTTTATCCGCCGTCAGCTCGCGCTACCAGTACCGTTATTACCGGTTGACCTGCTGCGTATTCCGTTGTTTTCACTCTCGATTTGTACGTCAATCTGTTCATTTAGCGCACAAATGCTGGCGATGGTTTCCCTGCCCTTCTTTCTACAAACCGTACTCGGTCGTAGCGAAGTAGAAACGGGCCTGCTATTGACCCCATGGCCGCTGGCAACCATGGTGATGGCGCCGCTGGCAGGTTATCTCATTGAACGCGTCCACGCCGGGCTTTTAGGCGCTTTGGGAATGATGGTGATGGCGTGTGGATTATTTTCACTGGTGTTGCTGCCATCCGCGCCGTCGGATTTCAATATCATCTGGCCGATGATGCTGTGCGGCGCGGGTTTTGGCTTGTTCCAGTCACCGAACAACCACACTATCATCACCTCCGCGCCGCGTGAGCGCAGCGGTGGGGCGAGCGGTATGCTGGGAACGGCGCGCTTGTTAGGGCAAAGTACCGGCGCGGCACTGGTGGCATTAATGCTCAATCAGTTTGGCGACAACGGAACACATATATCTCTGATAACTGCGGGTGTACTGGCAACGGTTGCCGCCATAGTGAGCGGCCTGCGTATCACACAGCCGCGCGCATAAACGCCAGGCCCGGCAGCACTTCCCCGGGCCTGGCGTCATTTATTATTCGCGTAACGGTTCCGATGTCACCACTCCGGTTGGTACATAGGATTGGACGGATCGTCAGTATCGCCCATAATACAATCTGAAAAAAAATCTAAACTAAATCCTGAAGTGGCTAGCTGCATCAATTTACGCTGTTCATCCGTTAAATTCGCTGTTGGGCCGAGTTCTTCTGCTGAAGCAGCATCTTCTGCGGAAACTGGCGTTGTGCTGATGGTCATATCGCCCATGACAAATACCTATTTGAGAAATTCTTTTTGGGTTTCCTGTAAGGCTTCTATCGTCGATGACAATACCTTGGTCAGGTTATTAAAGATGGTATTCGCCTGGCTTAATTTTTCGGACATAACTTGTGACTGGCTTTCTACTGTACTGGACATCGTGTTCATCGAGTTTTCCCACTCGTTAAATATACCGCTACTGATAGTGACAGAATCATTCGCGCCCTGACCTTCAAAATCCCAGGTCGATGCAGGAGAAACATAAATATTCGCTTTATCTCCCCCCTCCCCATTCATGTCATATGCCTTGTCCATAACAATAACACTTTCTGTAACATGTACACTAGCGTTACTATTACCAGCTTCAAAATTGGTTTCTGCCGGATCTAACATTGTCGTTGGGATTAAGACGCAATAATATTCGTGCTTTGCCCCATCCTTCTTTGAGGATATCAACGTATACCCATCCGGTATATAATAATTCCTATTACTCACCTCATCAATAGGCACAATAAACATATCGCTGTTAGCTGATACAACACTATATGTCTTCTCATTCAAATCATCCCCTGAATATCTTAAATCTTTATCATCCTTATTTAAATAAGGTGGTTCAATCTTCTCTGATGGATAGGCACTCCCTGCATTTTCTCGATAGGTATATGGTGGCGATGCCTGAACGCCGTGGGCATCAAAATCCCAATCAGCAACATCACTAACATAGATATTTGCAGCCTCCTCCCCTTCAACATTTGGGCCTTTATCCCTAATGTTATAGGATTCAGTCTCAAGAACAATATCTTCCGTGAGATGGCACTTATCTCCCCCATCGGCAATCACCATTGTTGATGGTACCAAAAAGCAATCATATTCGTGATAATCCTTAGTACTCGTTGATGTTATCAACGTATACCCATCCGGATACACAAACCCTTTCGTCTTAATTATATCCTCTGACACAACCATCATCTGGCGAGAAGAGGGAATGACAAAATAGGAGTTAGCCTGAGTATCCGCATAACCTAATTCATCATGCGCATATGAACCTTTGTCATAATCTCGCTCGAAAGGCTGGTTTCCGTAATAATGAGAATCATACCAGGGTACATCCGCATTTGTGGCCGTCTGACCAGCTGGCGTTGTTCCTGCACTTGCATCTGAGTCATTCCCAATTAAGCTAAACGTTGCGTCTTTGGCATCCCGTACGGGCTGGAGATCAGGGTAGACATACAGGGTATAAGTGCCATCAGCCTCCATTACCAAATAAAGCCGACAGTCCTCTTCTGGCGGTTCGACAAGATTAGTGACCGCATCAACCACCGTTATATTGTCAATATCATCCCCAGGATTACCCGTATTCATTTTCCCATCAGCCCCAGCCTCTGTATGTGTTGCGATAGCCAGTTGATCGGATAATGCCAGTTGCTCTGCCCAATAATAAACCCCCTGGGCATCTAACCCACGGATAGCAACAGGACCACGATCGGGATAGGGACCCGCTGTCGTTTCGGGGTTAATGGGATTTAGGTTGATATTGCCGTCAGCATCATATAACCCCCACCCATCAATTATAGCATCAAGTTCATCTTGCACACCACCGACATCGATTTTCATTTTATCTTCATCGCTGGAGATATATGTCACCATTCGAGCTTTAAAGCTATTAACATCATCGAGAAATTCAACGCTTTGATTAGCAAGATCCGTATATACATCCATATAATCTGTTTGCAGCCCAGCAAGCTCAGTACTAACATCCGCATAGATTTCCCAGTCACTCTCAGGGTAATTCACCCCATTGTCATGATCGTTATCATTTGACCAGATATAGGTGCTGAAATCGATATCATCATCAATCTTGCCATCACCATCCTTATCCATGTTTTTGTCAAAAGTGATGTCCCAGAGTGAGCCACCAACAGCCGAGTCCCCTAAAGGTTTTCCCACGCTTTTTTCGCTTGAAACGCCGGTGTTCATGAACCGAGAGAGAGACGATTTCAATACGCCCTGTGCAGGCGTCGTATCGATAAGGATCCCTTTATTGAGAAGCTGATGATACTGATCAGAATAGACTGCCAGTTTTTCTGTCAATATATCCATCACCTGCTGACGGCGTGTACCCGTTTCTGCCGTGCCAGCAGTTGTCGAAGCTTGTAGCACCTCAGGTGATGAAGAAACCGCATTCGTGGTGGTACGTAGAATTGAAAATGAATTTTGCCCTGCTGTTGTGACACTTGTAGACATCGTATCTTTCCCTGAAAGGTGTGCAACGTTTTAGTTACCTGGCATCCCGGCAAGCGTATCCTGAGATTGCACATAATGAAGCAATTGTATGTTGCTGGTAATTGCAAGTTTCTGCATCGCGTTGTGCTTATGTACCGCAACCGTACAGACTGAGCGCTTGAGAAGGTTTGCAATCTCTTTTACCCGCATGCCCCGTGCATACAGGCGAATAATTTCGAGTTCACGCGAGGTTAACAGGGACTGCTGTTGAGCATAATCAGTAGCTATATCCGCCAGTTGAATCCGCGGAGAAGAATAAAAGCGCCTTGCCGCCAAATCAGATAACGCTTTTGGCAGACAACGTTCCAAATCATCTTTCTTGCTTATTAACGCGTGTACCCCTGACGCCCGGAGACGTCGGAGCGTGGGAGTAAACGTGTAGTTTTCACTTACCAGCGCAATCAGTTTAAGATCCGGAGCTACCTTTTGAATTCTCGATATATAGTGACTGGCATCATTATTGTTTTCACAGTCAAAAGATACATCAACAATCAAAACTAAATTTTTATCATCGCATTTGCCTGATAACGTGCGAATCAAATCATTTCGTGAATGAGCTACAAATGCAATATCTGCATACCCGACAAGCAAGCTGCGCAATCCTGTAATAACAATCGGTTCATCACAGGCAACCGCAACGGAGAGTCGAGAATGTAGGAATTTATGAGACATACTCGGTTCCTTCTTATGCAAACGCTAATCAATCCTTAATTAGCTAAAAATAAACTATTTGCGATAGTTTCATGCACGGCAAAGCAACTCAAATTATTTATTCTAATTTTAGAATTAAAAACACATTAAATCATTTCATCTATGAATGGTTTTATACTCATTAATCACGTTTTTAATATATTTATGTGTCTCATTAAATGGGGGTATTTTATTGCTATACTTTGCAACGTTCCCCTCTCCCGCGTTATATGCGGCCAGAACCAGTTCGAGATTACTTGTATAGCGTTTAGCCAATTCTGAGAGCAAATAAGTGCCAAGATGAATATTCATCTCAGGATCAGATAATCTATGCTTTTCAAGAGAATACCCTAATGCTGAAGACAGGCGGTTCGCTGTATCAGGCATCAACTGCATTAAACCCACAGCGCCTTTTGCCGAGATAATGTCCGGATTAAATCCGGACTCAACAGCCATAACCGCCTTAACGAGATACGGATCGACACCATACTGCCTGGCATAGTGGCCGATAACCTTATCGTAACGACCGTTTGCCATTTGTGTCGTAAACTGACGCCGCGGTGAGGAACGCGATATGCGAATGGCGGAATTGGCTTTCGTGGCCTGCCAGCGTTGCACTGCATCATTTTTAGCGATAGCGCAACGCCGACCCTTGTTTGACGTTCGTTGCTGTTCGACATACATAATTCCCTGAGCATCTTCATAACACCACTGCGCTGCCATCGCAGCAGGCATGAAACAACACAGTAAAAGAAATATACTATGACGCATCTCCATCCCCTTCCTTGTTTGTTTCTGCATTTTCTTTATCGCAGTTAACATCAACCACCATCTCTTCTGACTCGTCATTCTGAGGAATATCATCTTTCCATGCTTGTTCCATCTGCTCGAGCCAGGTCAGTAAGCGCATAATTTCATCAATACTGCTGCTATCAATAAAAGTATAAATTTTCGCCGTCTTAAAAATTCGCCGTGCCAGCGAGATGTTGCGAATAACAGGGATATTATTTTTTTCCGCGAAAGCAATAACCGCAACAGCGCGAGAGTTTTTCTCGATGACTGAAATAAAAGGTAAGCCAATTACCGTAGGATTAAAATAAATTCCCAATGCGATATGTGTCGGGTTAGCCAACACCATTTTTGAAGTCAATATATTTGCTTTAGTCTGTTCAGAAAGCAATTCACGATGCAATTGCTTACGTGCGCTTTTAATGTGTTGATCACCCTCATTATTCTTATACTCTTGCTTAATTTCCTGTTTGGTCATCATCAAGTCTTTAATGTATAAATAAAAATCAACCAAAGCATCAAATGCCATAATGATTAAAAACGGTAACAAGGTATAACAAAAAAGCAATGGCATCAGTCCACGCCACACATTAATAAAGTGCTGGATCCCACCCGTCGGTATAGTAAATAATCGAGTATGATATTTTATAATAAAAACACTAAAGCCAGTGAGTGCCATCCCAAGATACAAAATAGCTTTTATACTGTCTTTCAGACCCCTGATGCTAAATATTTCTTTAAATCCTTTTATTGGATTAATGGCATTCAGATCCAATCGAATCGCCTCCGACGCCATTTTGAAACGTGTTTGTAGCAATGTCACCAGTGCCGAAGTGAAAACAGAAATCAGGGCGATACCAGAGATAATTTTAAACGCTGTTGTAAATACCAGTCGCGCATATTCTCCCGTTGATAGCATGAAACCACTACTGACGAATAAATCGAAATAAAATATTAACTCCCTGGCATCAATGGTCATCCACACAAATGAGGAGACAGCAATTAACGTAAGTAGTCCTACAAAATCTCGGCTAAGAAACATCTGCCCCTTTTTAGCAGAATCTTCTTTCTTCTTATGTGTTGGTTGTTCTGTTTTTTCTTCACTCATTATGCTTAACTCTTCGGTAAAAAATCACTCAACCGCAATCCTGTCAACTGGGAGATAAGTAATGGTGTTAAATAAATCAACAGTACGAAAATGGCGATAACGCTCTTTAACGTTAATGCGACAGAAAAAGCATTCAATTGTGATGCAAAACGTGAAAGTAAACCAAGTGCACATTCTGTGACAAATAAAGCGACGACGATAGGCCCTACCAAAATTAAAGCCTTCAGCATTAACTCATTAACAAGATGAACCACTTGCAATGCTAATGCTTTGTCAAAGTGAAAGGATTGTGCCACCGGAAATATTTGATAACTTTTTTTTATCGCCTCACAAAGCGTAACCATTCCGCCACTTAGCATAAAAGTCGCGCCATAGAAATAGTTCATAAAACTGGCGAAAACAGATGTTTCAACCCCTATCCCTGGATTCATAGTACTACTAATAGTTGCTCCGCGTTGGTTGTCAATGACCTCACCTATCACCAAAGCAATCCAGAATGGCACTGACAGGCAAATACCGCATAGTAAACCAATAATCGCTTCCCGAACGATAATCACCATTGGTGGCGCCGCTGGCGCCAGTGAAAACTGTACACTCAGCAGGGGCAAAAAACCGAGAAGCATAAAACACGTAATTACATTTTTGGCTAACATGCCCCCTAGCACCTGGCTGTTAAACCAGGGTAAGAAAAATGTCATTGGCAGAAGTCTGGCCATCCCGATAACAATCAACAGGATATATTCATGGTAGAGCACATAAACATTCATAGGCGACTCATTAGGGTATCTGGAATGCCAGGGCCAACACTTCGGCAGCGAAACTTTTCAGGCTGGAAACAAACCACGGTGCAGTCATAAAAAGCGCGGCACATACTGCCAGCAATTTGATACCAAATGGCAAGGTCTGTTCCTGGATATGAGTAATTGCCTGAAGAAGAGCCACAACTATCCCCACCACCGTTGCGACAATAACCGGAACTGAAGATAATATTAAGACCATATATAGTGCTTTATTGCCTATATAAAAGATACTGTCCATTGTTATCCCGCCGTTTTCCATAACGCTGCGTACTGCATGACCATGCCGGTCGCAATCTTAGACCATCCATCAATGGCAACAAAAAGTACCAATTTTATTGGTAATGATATTGTTACAGGACTCATCATCATCATGCCGAGAGCCAATAATACGTTGGAAACTAACAGATCCACTACAATAAAAGGAAGATAAACATAAAAACCTAAAACAAAGGCGCTTTTTATTTCACTCAGTGAATAAGCCGCTAACAGCGTAAATAACGAACTATTCTCAACTGTTGGTTTAACCCCAACAATCTGATGATCATCCGTTACGGGATATTGCTGCTGATAAATATTGCTAAAAAATGTAAGGAGTTCTTTATCAGAAAATCGGTATAAATAATTTTTATACCCAGAAAGGCCGTTATCGATGAAGTTTTGCACTGACTCAACATTATCGAAAGAGACACCTTCCTGGCGATAATAGTCATAGCCCTGCAAGGCAACAGGCGACATGACAAAAGCAGTTAATAGTAGTGATATGCCATTCAAGGTCATATTGGATGGCGCCTGCTGTAAGCCTATGGCATTGCGTATCAATGAAAAAACAATAGAGAATTTAATAAAACACGTTCCACCCGCAATGAAAAATGGCAAAAGTGTCGCAAGACTCAGAATCCCTATCAGACCAATGCTATTATAATCCGTCATAATTTCATCTCACAGTGTGTTGTAAACGTCCTCTATTTCCACCGCCAGGCGGTCATTCAGTAAAACAAGTTCTCCCGTTGCTAACGTACGTCCCTGAACCCGGAGTTCAACATCAACTTTGTTGTCTCCCAGACCAATCTGCGCATCTAATACATCGCCTGTTTGTATTTTACTAATTTCTGCTAATGTCATGGGTGTTTCACTGAGTACAAACTCAATGTTTAATTTGAGTCCATCTGTTGTCCATAACTTATCAACAAGAGCATTATTTGTTTGACTATCCATAATATCCTCACTTACAGTAAAATTGTGCTGTTCATATTGAACCGCACAATATTTTATGTTTCCGACATAAAGGTAAATCTGAACATTTGTAATCCACAAAGCGTCACCAATGGCCAAATTTTCGATATCACTCACGGGTAACGATGTGAATCCGAGAGAGACTTTGATGGGGCAAAGCAAATGCTGGCAATCGTTTACTGTTTCCGTAACCAGCACGTCTAATGAGGTTAGGGATGTTTTTGGAAACCAAACGAAACCGGCATCGTCACCTGCACTGTAGAATTTCTCATGAAGAGGAATCTGACATTCTGGGTCCTCAATAACAACTTCAGCAATAGGTGCTGAAAACCACTCAGTCCCCAGGGAGAGATTAGATAACAACTCACTGTACAGCGAAGAAATAAATTTATTGCCCATCTGCTGAACAGAAAATCGAGCATCCTCCATACCATATTTCTGCAAAAGCGTTTCTGCAGAGACAAAAAAACATACCTCCGTTCCGGCGTGAACACCGCTACAGCGGATGAACGCGCCCTGCATTCGTTTCTGATTTGTCAGCAAAGAGATATCATTGCGTGCGCAGTACTGCATGATCAGATTTTCTGTGGCATCCAGGTGCCGTAAACTTGAAAGAATGGTGTTCACGTCTCCTCCTCCTCGTCATTTAAATCATCCTTGTTTGCCTCATTCTGCTGCTGTGAGTTCTGCTGGTTCTGCAGATAGTCATTCACCGTTGACACGGCACCATCTACACGCAAACCGTGCAAAGGATGTTGCTGTTGGAAATTTACCAGCTGTTGTTCAGTTGCAATGTCCGATGGCAGAATTTGTATTTGCGTATCAGATCTATTCTGTGCGTGTTCTATGCGTACCTGGGCCGTCTGTTGAGTTGGAAAGGTCCAGCTGACTTCGGTCACATTCGATTTCGTGTTTACCGCAGGCGCTACATTTTTGGCAGACTTTAACGGCTGCTGATTAACTGTCTCTTTTCCGCGTACTCCAGGTGATGGCTCTTCCGTTGCCCATCCAGATTCATCGATAGTCTTGTCAGGTACTGCCATAGCGGAAAAAACGGTTACCTCTGAAGATTCATTTTTTTCTTATCAGTTTTCTGAGTATTCTCTTGATGTTGCGGATCCGCTGCGGTAAAAATTGTTGCCGATCGACTGTGGGTCAGGATTTCTTCCTTTAATCGCCCTAAATCTATATTCACTGTGGAAATACGTGTTGGCACATTAGATACTGAATTATTGCCCGTACTATTCGTTTGTAGCTGCTGCACGAATTTGGCCGACAGAGACGATAATAGCGGCTCCCCAGCTAATATTACCGATGCCGCAATCTGGTCAGTTTGCCCGGTGCCCTTATCTCCTTTTTTCTCATCTTTGTTACCGTCAAAATCCTCAATCTTAGTATTCTTTTTCCACTTGATATCAGTATCACTCAATAATTTCTGGATAATACCATCAATAGATTGTACACCGTCACAAGAGTCCATTTTTTCTGATAAATGTGCTTTCACTGATGATGTTTTTATATTTTCCATGCAATACATTCCTCTATAGAATATTCTTCCTGAGCAATTCTTTTGACATTACGTTGACGTTTAACTTTTTGTTGGCATAAAGACCACTTACGTTTTTTCCGTTCATAGCTGGCGCGTAATTGCAACAGACGCGATTTTTCATCTTCTTGTTCATGCTGACTTGCAATTAACTCATTTTTTTCCGCATCCAGACGATATAAAACTGAGAGCAGTAATGATTCTTTTCTTTTAATAGCATATATATTGTCTTTCGTTACTTCACTTTCGGTAACTCCATGCCATAAGGTGATGATACTGCCATCAGTCTCTTTATGACGTTCAGCATTAACAATCAGCAAATCTTTTAATCGTTCAATTTCGCGTTCAATACGTGTTACTTTCAGAACAACGCTATCGCAGTAAGTTGAATACAGATTTTCCATACTTTTATATGGCATACAGTGACTCCAACATTTGTGTAAATGATGTTTTATCTTCCATCTTTTGCTGGAGAAAATTCTTTATAATGTCAGTTTTCTCAACAATTTTATCTGTGGCTGGATTTTCACCCGATTGGTATTCACCTAATTCAATCATCAGCTTCAATTCGTCCAGTTTTGACAAATAATTGCGAAATAAAGATGCAGCTTCACGTTGCTCATCAGATGATACTGCACGCGTTACACGACTGACGCTACGTAATACGTCAATTGCCGGATAATGCCCTGTACCAGCCAGTTTTCTGGAAAGATAAATATGCCCATCAAGAATCGAGCGCACTTCATCACCGATGGGGTCTACTTCCTCTTCTTCTTCAAGCAGTACCGTATAGAACGCTGTAATGCTGCCGAATTGAGTTTTACCACTTCTTTCCAGGATCCGCGGCAAATTATCAAAAACAGATGATGGGTAACCGCGTCTTGCAGGCATTTCTCCAGCTGAAAGCGCAACGTCACGAAGCGCACGGGCATAGCGTGTCATTGAATCAATCATCAGCACAACATTCTTGCCGGCATCGCGAAAATATTCTGCAATAGTGGTGGCAATAAGCGCTGCATTCCGTCTTTCGACAGCGGGCCGATCGGAAGTAGAATAGACGACAATGGTTTTATCACGCTTTTCCTCCGGGATCCCTTCAGCTAAGAACTCGGTAACCTCCCTGCCTCGTTCACCAACCAGTCCAATAACATAAACATCGGCAGATGAATGGCTAATGATCATTGTCATTAAGGATGTTTTCCCGGCCCCCGCCCCAGCAAAGATCCCTACACGTTGACCTATGCCGCAAGTCAATAACCCGTCGATAGCTCTGACACCTGTGGCAAATAAGCTATCGATTGGCCGCCGCTCACTATAATCTGGCGGAGATTGCATAATGGGTCGAAGCATCGGTAAAAACGCGTTGCCAGGAGCTGGCAACGCAAAACGTTCACAAATCTCGCCTTGTGCATTAATAACTGTACCCAGCGTGTCCATCGATACTGAAAGTGAAAAAGCAGTACCATCCGGAACAATAATATTGGAGCATGAAATACCATCCGATCCGCCCAGCAGGCACAGCACAGCATTGCCCTGGCTAAAACCGATAGTCTCTGCTTGTCCAATGACCTGAGGATCGCTCAGAGAGCGATAAATACGGCATCGTTCCCCAATAAAAGTATGGCGCAACGGTGCAGTAATGATCGTCCCCTGAATCGACGTTATCCTGGCGTTACAATCAAAAATATCACTCAGCAAGATTTCCTGCATTATTTTAGCGCCTGGCTAAATTCATCCACACGCTCATAAAACTGGCTCAATACATCCGCCAATAACTCACCTTGTTCAATTACATTTTCACTTAAAAATGCTCTTAAAACAAAACTGCCATCATCTTCAACTAGCTGTAGCTGGCCTGTCATGCTCCAGTCACAAGTTGCAATCAATGATTCGATAAGTTGTGGAGCGGCATTTAATAAGGCATGACTATTATATTTTGCAATAGCACTCCAAAGAACCACAACACCGTTAACAGTACTAAACATAATTGACGGCTCTTCACCAAAACTAAGCTCGATTGTGGAATGATGATCTATATCAGAGATCAACGATGGATCACATCCCATTATCTCAAGCGCCTGTTTGAGGATATCTACAATTTTTGAAACATCCATTTAATTAGTCCACCATTTTGATTACGTTAACTTTAACACTTTCTGATATTTCACCAAACGAAATGACATCCAGATCAGAGAATTGTGACATTATCAAACGTTTAGTATAGCGTCTGATATCAACTGCAGTTAGAAATACAACATCCTTTCGTGAAAGATTCAATAAATGATGCTCAAACCTATCAATAACAAACTCATTATCTGCCGGTTCCATATTGATAAATGATCCTGAAGCTGATGTTTTAATTCCTTTGCGAATTTTATTTTCAATCTCAGGTGATAACACCATAACTGACAATACATTTTCAGTCGAAAACTTATCCGAAATATAGCGAGCTAACGCACTGCGCACATGCTCTACCAACTGGATAGTATCTCTCTCTTTCCCACCCCATAGTGCCAACGCTTCCAGCACTGCTTTCATATTTCTTACTGAAATGCGTTCACTTAACAAACGCTGTAAGACTTCAGATACTCGCTGGACAGTACAATGTCTGTAAGTTTCCTTTAATAACTCAGGATACTGGCGTTCAAATTTATCCATAATATTTTTGGTTTCCTGAATGCCAAACAGCTCAGGGATCTGTGCGGTCACCAGCAACTGAAAAGAGAGCATCATTTCATCTTCTGCCGAACGCAACGTAAATCCCAAGGATGAACATAACTCCTGGTTTTGTTCGGCGACCCAGTATTCTTTTTCATTTCCATATTCAGTGGTGATTACATCAATGCCGGGTAAATCAATAATGCCGTCAAGATTCAAAAGTTTAAAATACCCAAAGTTTATTGGAAATACACCTGCAGTAACTTCATTGATCAAGACAACAACATGGTTCAACTGCACGTTTGGGCTCATTATTACACTGACTTTCGGGAGTTCAATACCATAATTAAGGTAAAAATCCTGCGAAAAACGCATGCCAAAATGTTCAAGATCCAGATTGCTAAAATCCTGCTCTGGGAGCATTACCATCAACGGTACAGTTTCAGGTATAATACTTGCTGTGGGTAAACCAGTATATCCTTCACTACCTGAACTCCCCCCGGGACTCGTTTTTATACTCCCCGAAAACGTTGCCTGCTTTTTAGCTTTCATCGTACGGTTAAAATAAACAGCAAGAATAATGCTAGCTATAAGCATAAAAATTATCAATGGAAATCCCGGAAGACAACCAATTAAAATGGCGACAATTGCCGTAACAATCAAAACGAAATCACGCTGAAAAATCTGATCAATGATATTATTACCCAGATTTTTCCCATCCTCACTAACCCTTGTTACCACAAAACCGGTACCGATAGAAATAAGTAAAGCCGGAATCTGAGCGACCAGGGCATCGCCAATTGTTAAAATCGTATAGACATCGGTAGCCCCACTAAAGGACATGCCATGACGCCCCATGCCAATAGAAACGCCGCCAATGAAATTGACAAAGATAATCACAATGCTGGCAATTGCATCACCCTTGATAAATTTCATTGTACCATCTAATGCACCATACAGTTGGCTCTCCTTTTCCAGCATGGAGCGTCGCCGTTGGGCATCATCAGCATCAATATTTCCCGCTCGCAGATCTGCATCAATACTCATCTGTTTACCGGGCATAGCGTCCAGAGAAAAACGTGCACTAACTTCTGCGACACGCTCTGAACCTTTTGTTATAACAATAAATTGAAAAAGTGTAACAATTGAAAAAATGATAAAACCAACAATAATATCCCCTGCAATAACAAAGTTACCAAATGTTGTAATAATGTGTCCTGCATCAGCCTGCACCAGTATCATACGACTGGTACTGATAGATAACGCAAGACGAAAGAGCGTTGTAATGAGCAAAAGTGAAGGTAATGCAGAAAACTCCAACACTTTCTGTATATAAAATGTGCCAATAAAAATTAAGATAGAAAATGTAATATTAAAAGCTAATAGTACATCGATAAGCCATGTTGGTAATGGTATAATCAACATGGCTAATATTAATATCATCAATACAACCAAAAATAATTCTGGCCTCTGCGCTATTTTTTGCCACATATGTTTCTCAGACTACGCTATAAGTATTAATTACACTCTATATACTTTATAAATTTCTCGTATATAAGTGCTATATCTATTTTTTTCTGCAATACACAATAATAAACTTTATCGTGATGCGATAGAACTTGTTCATTGTGGCTAAGCATTTCACTGTTATTATATAACCATGCAGAAAGGTCGATCACACCTATGGGCATTTCCACCATTACAAAGTACCATACACCATATCGACAACAGCGGAATAAATTTCCCTTGAATGAAACAGAGATTTCTTCTCCGGCCAGCAAATTGCTTACCTCATCTTCCAGTCCGCTATTAACCATATGTCCTTCCGATATGAGTAAAACGAGCAAACCCGTCGATAATCATTGCAAGAGTATTCTCAATACTCATTTTCATTTTTTCAGCATCGGCCAGATCATCTGCAAAGATTGCAAATGGAAGTGGCTTAATAGCAGAATAAATTTGTTGAACAAAGTTGGTTTTATCACTACCTGAATAATATCTCATACAGTTGTTAATCAGTTCAATCGTTAAATTCTTGGTTTCATCAGGTTGCAAAATAATATGAAAGAAGAAATCAAGCAATCTGAAATCTCTTTCATTTGTTGATGGAATATACTCACCTTCATTCATCTTCGACATAAACATCTGATCGGCAGAACGAAGTATATTCATTCTAAAATTTGCTTCAAGTAAAGTGCCAAATTCAAGTAAACTGCATGAAGGGTCATAACTATTAATATCACAATGCAGTGCCTGAGAATAGTAATCCAGTACGGCATAGCGATTTTCAATGCCAAATTTTTCAATCGACATCTGGTATATTTCTAGCGGATCGATGTTCTGCGTAATAAAACCTTCATAAGCTTTACGCAATGACTGTTCGTTTTGCTTTAATTGCAAACTAAATTTTCTGGCTGTATTTGCACTGTTAATACCTGCTTTTATCTTTTTCCTGTCGGGTCCCTTCATCAGATTTTCAAGTGCAGACTCCAGAATATCCGAAGAAACATCAGGAAATTCATCATCATCTTTTTTCTTCTTTTTCATCAAAATAAACGCATGAAGAAGTAAAGCAATTTCTGTCGGATCGGCGAATAACTGATGCAGATAATTTAACAATTGCTTTGCCGTCATTACTCCGCCTTTGGCAAAATCATTGATTTTTACCACACAGTTTGGTGTTTTCTCCTTTATTGAGGCTTCACACTCTTCAGCAATGCTTTCTGGTGATGAAGGTTTTGCTTTCGCCGCACGGTTATTCTGCAGAAAAGAACTCAATAATGCTGACATATCATCGGCCATAGTCATCGCAACCGAAAAAGAACCTTTCTCCACCTTCACCTCTGCATCATCCTGCATCTTAACAAGGACGTTGCTTAAATCGCCAATCCCTACCGCACTTCGGAAGCGGGCCATTGGCAAAGATTCTAATGCCATATTCTACCCCTGATGAGTTGGTGTTATAAAAGCATCTTGATTAATTTTTTGCGTCTTATTCTGATAATTTTTAATAGCATCCCAGCCATCATTAATGTAACCATCAAGCGCATCCTTGTGGTTAAAATCATCTTCAAGTATCCTGGGCTGAATCAAAAAGAGTCTTACTGCCTTTGAAGAATTGTTTGTCTTTGTTTTAAATAAATTACCGATCCATGGAATATCGCCAAGCAATGGGATTTTAGTAACGCCATCAGACAACTGATCGCGTGTATAACCACCAATTAGAAGATTCTGGCCGGCTGTCACCCGAGCCATGGTGCTGATAGCTGTATTCCCCACAACCGGTAACTGATCTACCGTTGCAGTATCACCTTGATCATCAGCTACAGTATTTCCATCTGTAATGTCAATGTTCATCTCAACGAGTTTATTATCATCTGAAATCATTGGAATAACGTTAATGGAGGTACCATAGGTTACTGTCTGGAGTGAAACTTCTCTTTCCCCCATCAATTTGACATAAAAACTTCGCGAATTGTCAAAAATAGCCGGAATATTATCCTGAGCCAGGATGATGGGGCGTGATACAATATTCGCCTTATTCCTCTGACTTAGCGCATTAACGGTTGCCAAAAATATATCACTCTGCGAGCTTGTTAAGATACTTGTAGCATTAAAAAATGTCTGGATGTTCGAACCGACTTTATATTGCCCTTGCCAATTTACACCTATTTGTTCTAAATCATCCTTATTAATATCAATAATCCAAAGTGAAAACTCGACTTGCTTACGAGGAACATCAAGGCGTGCAATAATATCTTTTATCATGTTAACTTGATCTTGCGTGCCTTTAATAAGCAAACTATTACGACCCGAAAATGGTAACACTTTAATCTCACTACCAGAAAATCTGCCATTATCGTTAAATTCTGCACGCACGCCAAATTCAGATTCTTCGAGAATCCCTGTTTCAGTTGTAGACTCTGGCTTAATTTGCTTTTTCACTGCAACATTACTTTTTCCTTGAATTCCATTATCAGAAAATAAGTTGTTGATTGTGGTGGCAATACCTTGCATCGTTTTCGTTTGCCCGCGATAGCTATAAGTACGATCATCCACGAAAACATGCCGCAGTTTTACTGTATCAATAACTAATTCGCTGTTTGATGATGAATATCCCTCACCCATAAAGCCAGCTATACCAACCACGATTTCAATATATTTTGGTGGCCCTGAGATATAAAGTGTATTGGATGGCATATTCATTTTAAGTGGATATCGAGAATCATACATATCATTGCTGTGCAAGAAATCCTCCAGATCTCTATAGCTTCTGGCTGGAAAATGAATGATTGCAGTTTTAGCTTCTGAGGCTTCATATATATAATAGATTGAACCATCAAAGTACCAAATTAGCCCTAAGTCATGCGTAATGCGTTCAACCATTTCCATTGGTTTGTTAAGATCGAAACGGCCTGTCACCGAATATTTTTTCGCACGTGAACTTACAATAAATGGTTTATTAATTTGTGATGATATCGCTTTAAAAACAAAATCAACACTCTTATTATTGGCAGTAAAACTGTTAATTGGTGCCGTTAAAGCAACATCGTTACTGTGAGTCAATTGGCGAATGCCGTTACTTGTCGAATCATCCTCAACAGCAGAAACCACTCCACTATAGCTTAGTGCACTCAATACAATGAGCGTACTTAAATTTTTTATTACAGCTTCAGCCCTGAAAAACATTGATATATCCATCCATGAAAGACGTGAGAAATTCCATATTCGAGCATTCAAGTGGAAACAAACAAACCCAGCCGTTATTAATACCAATTTTACACGCAAAAAATTGATTCAATTTCATCACTAACATTGAGAGAACTGCATACTTATCAATAAAATATTCGTCGGTTAGCAGGAAAAGCTCATACTGTTCAGAATGACAGATATTATAATTTTTCATTTATCTTCCTCAATGAGGACGGTGTCATACCGAAAGAGGATAAGATAACCTGGTTCAAATGAGACTGTGAGCTAAATCCATTGTTCATTGCTATATGAGTAAGGCTTTCTTTTGTCTCTACAATATCCAACATTGTTTTTGTCAATCGCCATGCCTGCATCCGGGTTTTTAATGTATCACCGAAATATAGTTGTGTTTTTTTTCTGAAATTCGAGTATGACAAACCGTAACGTTCACTCAAGTTAGTAACATTGCCAATATCATTATTGATATAATTTTCTATAAGATAGTTTGCGAGAATATAAGATTCTTGCTGTCGTATAAATTCGCATAATGAAATAAAATCAATATCATCAATTCTTCGAATGTATCTAATAATAAATAATTGTTCCAGTTCTGAATATCTTAAGCATACATTGCCATTATATTTATTTTGAGCATCAGAATTCCTGTACGTATTTACGTCAGAACAAACCTGATACGCAGCATCAAGAAATGCAAGCAGTTCAGAAAAATACCCTATATTTACAGTACCCGTTAAAATCCGTGACTGCTGATGATAATCTCTGATCTGGCGGCCATAGACTAAATACTGTGAAAATCTTCCCTGTTCGCCAATCGTCCAGATATGGTCTTCACACCGCACATTCTTAGGACATTTATTCAATTGATTTTCAGTTCTTAGTGAAACGCATAGCAAAAAATTTTCAGATAACTGTCTGCGACTAATTTCATTTCCTGGATACCATTTAATTCTTTTAGCATTCATGGCCTACATCCGTTTTTATTCAAAACTCTGGTTGGCAGAAATTGTCATACTTCCGCTATCGTTAACATCAGCCATCATTGCCACAGCGTCCGTTACACAGATATTTAAGAAATGTTCCAGATTTTTGTCAGCGCTATTTATCGTTAAGGTTTTTGACTGAAGATTCCATCGAACTTTGGCATCTGGATGTCGGGTCTCGGCAAGATACTGCGTTGCACAGTACACAAGCTGTTGCCTGAATAAACGCGTAGAATGCGTAATATGTCCATCAGACACCAATGCGATGTCTCTTTTTAACGGTTTCTTAACTGTGCAGCCGAACAGTACGGTTGATAAAATCATTACAGCAACAAATGATAAATTCCCGTTATACATAATATTTTTCATATTTAAGTTCCCTTCCTTGTCCTTGGGAGCAAACTCATCTGCCGTTTCGCTACTGAATAATCCTTTTATCACCACGAGTCGGAGCCCTAGCTTTCGTCATAGGCTAATGCCTTTCATAAAAATATTACATAAATTTTTATTTATTTTTTTCATCTTTTTTTATGGAATAAATAAATGTTTATTCTTTTCATTTTCTTTATCCCTTAGACTGCGTTAGTAGCGTAGTAACCTTGTTTTTGTACGGGATTTTTATGGAAGAGAATTCGCAGTGTGCAGGGGATTGCCTGCCCCACTATGTCATGAAGGTGCTTTCTGGCTCGATGTATGGAGTAGACATTCCATTACCTCACTGCGAAAACGTGCATGTCCGCTTCATGTCACAGCAACAGTTATTAACTGCGGAACAAAGTGAACAGCAGTCTATTTTTAGCAGCGTCAACACTATTGTCGTCCCAGCCCCCGCAGAGCAGAGTACCTGCTTTCTGTTGTCGTTCGTAACTTCTGCTGAAACTGATACAGTGGCTGTATATTGCCAGCTACTATCACTCGCCGGAGAAGATCTCCTTTCTTCGGAAAATGACGGAGAGACTTCAGTTCGAGCTTTAAACCTGAACAGCCCAGTTAAGATTGGCCTGATAACTATTGCCTTAAAAATAAAGGATGAATCCTGGAATCAGGACGTTGTAAACTATTCCAGAGAGCCGTTTTCTGCTCTGCATCAGGATGAAAGCATTACCGATCCTTCATTTACTAAAGTATCAACCGATAAATCATATTTTCGTCGCCAACTTTATTGGCTGATTGTTCTCAGCACCGTTATCCTTATTGTAGCCGCCGCTTCTTTCATCGGCTATTGCGCTAAGGTGGATAATAGTGCTTCAGTATTGTCTGTATTATCTCCTGTTGAACCTGATATCGTTAAACTTAACGATGGCAGCATTTATGTCATTGTGAAGAACGATACCGACGTCGGCTGGGGCTGGCAGGAACTCAATAAAAGTAATATTAATACAGAAAAAATTCATATTGTATCTCTTGAATCGGCTCGCCTTGATCTCTCGGCAATGCTCCACGAACTGAAGATCCCATTCCACAAAATTGAACTCGCTGATTCTTCTACTTTAGTAATAAAATTTAGTACAGAACGTTGTACTAATGATACGTGCAATAAGCCATTTAACGCTTTGATTGGTAAAAATTATCCGTGGATAAAAAATACAATCATTGGTTCATTTGCCGATCAAGAAATAATTGCATCAGCTGAACGTAAACTCAATGAATTAGGATTTCAGTTTACAACAGAAATTACACCTTTAAGAGCAAGTTTTATTATTCATGGTGTTATCGAGAGAGAACAGTATTCTGTTATCCAGAATTCGATAGACAGTTTTAGACAAAACTTTGGCGGTGAATATGTTCAGTTTGATTTTGAACTGGACGAACCGGGGTTACGGCCGTTGACCTATCGGAACGGTGATGACAGTTATGCCATCATGTCTGATTACCATTGGCTTTATCCCTATTAAATTAAATGGAATATGAGGCAATTTGAATGGTCACATTTAATAATAAATCACATGATGCAAGTACTGTAACCGACCTGGCGTTTGGTTCGGGATATATTAGCAATATGTCTTTAGGATTTGAGCAAGGTACACAAGACCTTAGACAATCGCTGGATGATGCATTAGCGGTTTTACAAAATGATCCGAGTAACCCCGCTAATCTGGCGGCATACCAATCTGCATTATCTGAGTATACTCTTTACAAAAATGCGCAATCGAACGTTGTTAAATCGTTCCGTGATATTGACCAGGGCATTATTGCTAACTTTAAATAAAATGATGTGCGGCAAGGTAGGTCCGCTGCGTTTGCCGCTATCGATTTATCCTACGGACAGGGAGTACTAACGTGAGTATGTCTATTAATCAGATATCACCGCAGTCATTACAGACACCAACTTTTTCAGAATCACAACCCTCTTTAGTCACGGGTGATTTGGTTGATCTGGATACGCGATTGACTGAAGAAGTCTCCAGACTGGCAGCAGGTACCCAGGTTGAAAAAGACAGAATTACCGCCGCATTGAATAACCCAGCAGTCACTTCCGACCCGGAGCAACTTGCAATATGGCAAAACAAGCTGAGCGCTTATACTATTGACACCAGTTTATATAGCACGCTGGCTCGTAAGGGTGTTTCCGCGATCGAAACATTAATAAAAACATGATGAGATCTTTTAATGTAAAGACTGCGCTGTTGCTACTTATATTTCTACTCTGCGGGTGTAATGAAAAATTAGCTGACCAGTTATCTGAACGGCAAGCTAATGAAATCATTACACTTCTGGAGTCGAATAATATTGATGCGTTTAAAGTTGACAGTGGTAAAGGAAAATATTCCATTCAGGTTTCTTCAGAAAGCCTGGCTTCAGCGACGGTATTACTGACTGCTTATAATCTTCCCTCCGCTGATGATATTGAGATATCTCAACAATTTCCTGCGGATGCAATGGTGTCCACGCCCCTTGGTGAAAAAGCACGACTGATCTCAGCTATTGAACAGAGACTGGGTCAGTCACTGCAAGAACTGGAGCATATTACCAGCGCCAGAGTGCATTTGAGTTATCCAGGTATTAGCCCTGAAAACAATGACTCATCTTCAATGGTGGCATCAGTATTGATAACCTATCAGGGAACGATTGATGAGACAGCATATACAGATAAGATACGCCGTTTTATCAGGAATGGATTGCAGGATATGCACTATGAAAATATATCTGTGGTTATGTTCCGCCAATCCGCCCCACTAAAGTTAGTGAGTATCAAACCTTCACATCCGCTATGGGGATACACCTTTATCATAGTATCTTCAGTTCTACTATTGTTTCTGATTTTGCTTGGTGTGTTCTGGCCTCGTATATCTCAACGTTTTCTTTCTAAGAAAGAGACAGAGTAATCAATCACAATATTATTATAAGCGACGATTTCTTTTCGTCGCTTATCATTGGATAAGCTATGAGTGAGATAATTATGCTTAGCAAAATTGTGCTAATGCCGGCTGACTGGGCGAATACTACCAGATTAGCTAAATTGCGCAATGTGCCACGTACTATTGTAAACAGACTTCTGTTACCACATAACACTATTGATATTGACCTATTGCAACTCTCTGAACAAAATATGTTTTTTATTTCTCGCTGGCAAGAACTCTATAGTGCAGCAATGATGGCCGCATCACGGCAACTGGCTCCTATGTTCGTACGGTTTCCCGCCGCCCTCACGCTTTTAACGGCCAAACAGCGCGCTTTCCTTTATATTCCCTGGTTTTCATCTTTACCCATAAACCAGGAATATCGCCAACCTGATCTCGCTATGCTTGAACAGTATGCATATACATTATTGGTAAAAGCAATGCACAATCGATTCCCCCCTCCTCTTGTCCCTCTACTGGCCTTATTTTTCACTGATGAATGTCAAGAGCCTGATATCAGAGATGACCAAATCTATCCTGAAGAATATCTTCTTTTTTTGCAGGCCTTAGAATATGCTTAGACAAATCTCACTTCCGAAGCAGTATCCTTTGCCTGATACCCCGCTTATCAAAGCGAAATGGCTGAATTCAGCGACCAGTGCATCCAGACTTGAGCTGCTTGCCAGGAAGCATGCTCAGCATATTCTGCGTGATGCAAGAAACGAGGCTGATGAATTGCGTTCACTTGCCTGGATGGAAGGTTATAGCCAGGGAATACAGAAAGCATCACAAACTGTAGTCGATTACGTCAGCAATATTGAATCTGCAACATCACAGTTGTTGCAACATTCGCAACAGCAACTGGAGAAACAGTTACAGCAATTATTTGCCAGTGAGGCCGGTATAGAAAATATACTTGCACTGCTAGCTCATTATCTATCACGTGATGCTATTACAGGCACTAAAGCTATCGTTTCATTCCCTGCTTATGCCATTCGCTCAGCCAAATCCATCAGTGATAATTTTAAGCAGTCCGGAATTAATGTTGAACTTCGAACATGTCAAGCTGAAGAGTTACGGGTAGAATATGGACAGGAAATATGGTGCTGCGATTTTCAGCGCCAACCATCCCAGCTAGCTAAATTAGCTATTGCCGCGTCTTTTGCTACGCTGAATATTTCTGAACGCCTTGAAGAATATCGTCAGCAGGCAGTAGAATCTGTTTCGGAATAATCGAGTTAGATCTTTTATTTTTGATTGCGTCTAAAGGCCCGAAACATATCGGGCCTTTTTATATATTAGTTAGCCATCAGGCTTTCAGATTGCTACTGACTGTAGAAACCAGATCGGCTGACGAGTGTCGTATATCAGCCATCAGAGAAAGAAGGCTACTCATCACTTGCGCCGCTTTTTGTGCCGTTTCTCTACTCATCTCCATGGTTTGATCCATCATTTTGCCACTTGCCTGCAGGGACGTCTGCTCTGCTTCAGAATTTTTCGTCCCCATACCAAACCCGCCCTGCTCTCCTTCAGAAAGAGCTCGACCTATTGTGGTAGCTCCCGACGCTTTAGCTGAATATTTTGCAGCGGCGCCATTGAATTTTGAAGCATCAGCTTCATTCAAGCCTGCCTTGACGCTATTTTTTGCGCTCTTAGCGCCATAACCAATCCCCGCTGCCGCTCCAGCTATCTGAGTCGAACCACTTACGATACCCGATGACAAAGCCAACTCCCCCTGTTCGCGTAATTCATCTGCCGCAGCATTTGAAAAATCCTGGCTAATGACACCGAGTTCGCCGGACATTTTATAACCCGCAATTGAAGATTCATTTTCTGACTCAATCATGGCAACCAGGAGGGTCAGCAGTGCACTGGCTTTTGGCATTGACACGGTTATCACATTACCTGTGCTGGTATCGTTGCTGCCTAAACCACTATGCAACTGGCTAAGAAGTTGCTGAGCCTCTTTGCGCACTGCGGCTTTGTCTTCTTTAGTCTCGTCCACACCTTTGTAGCCATCGCCAACCAATTTCACTAACGTCTGGTAGGCCTGAGTATCTTTAATGTTCCGTCTACTATCCGTCTGGGCAACATCTGCATTCTCACTTGTATTAAGGTATACATTGCCCGTTACCACTGAATTAATCGATCCAACCATGTTATTTATCTCCATTTTTATTACAATTACGCACGGGTATGTGCCAGAATTTGCTTACCCACCTGCATTGACATACCCGATGCTTCTGTTTCATTTTTAATAATCGCGTTCATGGTTTTCATCGTGTTACTGTAGTTTTCCACGATCATATCCATAAATCTCTTTACAAAATCATTATCTTTCATAATTTCGATCAGCTTCGCTGAAATATTATCACGTTGTTGTTCATAAACACCGCTGGTGATTGAATAAGCGCCATTATTAATTCCGCTGGCAGTTAGCGAAACTCTGAATGTAATTTCAGACCCCATTTTCATAATGCGTCCGGCACCTGATGTTCCATGATTTGAAAGGACTCGCAAGATCGAGTTTGCTATTTTGCTTGCGAATTTATTATTCAAGAATTTTGCGCCCTTCCCCAGCACTACCGTAGCGGCAATTGTTGCTAACAACATTGTTATTGATGCAAGAATAGAGGCAACAAGCTCATCCGCCCCCATAGCTTCAAACATTTTAGCAAGTCCGCTCACAACGGCATTCATCGCTTTCCCCATAAAGGACTCGCCCGTTGCAGCTTTCGTGATTTGATCCGTTATCATGAGAGCCGTGCTGGCAACAAACAAAATTGCCATAACGCCACCGGTAAATAGTGCAGAAATGGCACCAGCAATCATCGTCACAGCCATAAGTACTTTGCCGAGAGCGCCAAAAATCTTATGCATCCTTTTTTGTTTTTCCGCGATTTTATCTGATTTTTCAGTTTCCTTTGCCAGTTCAGCCTGTTTGGCTGACTGCTGACTTTTGGCCAGCTCCATATTCGTCTTTAAGGTTTCTTCGTTACATTTACCTAAAATAGTCACTAACTGTGCCATCATAAGGTCGACTCGATTAATGCTACCTGTATTATCGTTATTTACGACCTGGGGGCTAACTGTCGCACTTTCCAATGCGTCCTGCGCTACTTTCAGCATCTGAGTTGCCGTAATCACCGCTTGCTGTTTTTGCTGGGCATTCTTAGTGGCATCGGTTGCTGCCGTTTGCGCCTTGCTTCTGGCATCAATCGCCTGTTGGCATTCATCAGCGGCCACATCCACTGCCTGCTGTGCACTCGTCACCCTATCTGCTGCCGTATTAATCGCTAGCGTTTTTTCTTCATCAGTGCTGTAAATCGCGTTCAGCGCATCGTTATATGCTATTTGCGCTGAAGTAAGAGCATCCTGGGCATCGTCCAGCGACAGCTTAGCGTTGTTTAGCGATGTTTCAACCTGTAGTAAATTATCGTTAGCCTCGTTTTCGGCCTTTATGGCCTCGCTATAAGCTGAATTTGCCTGCGTCAACTCCTGCTGTGCATTTTCAACACCTTGCGACTTCTGAATGAGTGCTGCGGATGCGGCGCTTCCCATCAACTGTGTCGCTGTGGCACGAAACATTTGCCCAACCACAGTAGAATCACCCAGTTTAACCGCTAATGTGGCCAGAACCTCTGCCAGAGAATAGGTTGATGATTGCGTGTTACCTCCCGACATCGCACTATTCGTCTCACCTGACTGCGATTCAGCTTGCAGGGATGATCGCAGCGTCACACTTTCAGGGGAACGCAACGTTGGTTTCCATGATTCGCTGGTCATAGCCAATTTCTCTGCGCGCGTAACCAATTTTTCCTGGACTATTTTCTGCGCCGCATTTCCGTCGCTGCTGCTTGTAGAACTAATGTCCTTTTTCTCAGTAGTTGCTCTTTCAACATCACCTTCACTGGTTACCTGCTGGGTAACCAGCGTGACAGGCTTATTTGTTATTCCGTACATGGTTATGATCCTCATCACTGTCGTTAATCTTTGTTAGCGCTTTAAGATACAGTTCGGCACGTTTGACCAGCTCAGGATCCTTTTCGTGAGCCACGACCTCTTCAAATGAGTCGCGTGCTTTCGAATAGTTATGCAAGTGCATATAGCACTGCCCTGCCTCAAAAATGGCGCGCAGATTGTCATCATCAAGCGCATAGGCAATTGCATAGATATCCAGCGCATGCTTGTAGTCCTGCTTTAGTTGATAAACGGCGGCCAGGCCAAATGCGTAATCAGGATTATAGAAGTCATACATCATTAAAAATTTAAAAAAGTGCTCCGCTTTTTCAATTTCTCCTTTTTGGTAATACTCGTATGCACAGGCGTAGAAACCGTTCATCAGGCTATCTGGAATGCCATACAGCTGTTTGCGGGTAGCGCCCGATTCAAATAAATCTTCAATAAACTGTTCGCGATTTTCTTCAGCGATCTTGCTGAGAAGATCCTCCATCAACACATCATTTCCATTTTCCATAATAAATCCAGTTCCATACAAATAATAGATGATTGTAATCTTATAATTATTACCGCATTTATCATTGAAATAAATAAATAAATATTTAGAAGGTATGTTTTCAGATTGCTAAATAAAGAAATCGAAGCATTTTTTGAAAGAAATCCACCAACCGTGATGACATCATACGTGCGATACTTGATGTTTAAAAAACGCACATGGAGACGGATATGTCAAACACAATTAAAGCATTCTCACACAGTGTTAGCCATTATAGGAGTGATTTCCACAGGCAAAGAGAAGTTAAGAACCATAATTTATTTTCCGCATGTTTTTCGGCTATCGCTAATGTCCCTAAAAATATTAGCATTGACAAAACCATTCAAAAAATAACAGCAGATTTGGCGCATGCTCGTGATACCGGATTTTCTATGCCGCTCTGTTTTGAAGATAATAAAGGTATCTGGACTCTAAATGCAGATCGCACAAAATTTTTGGGAGATACAGCTTTAAATATGCGTAACGCTGTAAATACTTTTGAAGATCAATACAAAATTAGTTCCCTTAGCGGAAAAAATTTAAAAGCCTTTACTGATCTGCAAGAAAAAAGGGAAAATTTTAAATCCAATTTTGGATCTTCGATCCAAACTTTTAAAGCAAGCGCTAACAGGCAAGAGGCCTGTATAAAAATGCTTAATGCTAATACAATAGATCCTATTTTTAATGCAATGCTTGATAAATATACTAAATTGGAGAAATCACCGGTCAGACAGAGTACAACGCTTAGTCTTGATGCTCTCAAGACCTCGTTCGCTGAAATAGTGAATCCCGGATATGGTACACCGGACAGTGGGGCAATTAGTAAGAAAGGTGATGCAGCAGCCCAAATTATCAAAGCGTTTCTGTCGTCTCCTCACACAGTGCATATCAGTGACGTTAACATCACTAAGCTTGAGCAGGCTGCTTTTAATGACTATATGAATCAACAACTTCAGGAGTTAGACGAAAATGACCGCGAACTGACATTATCCTTATATCAGGCTTTCGCTACACACCTAGACCCAGACCCAGCCCCAAAAAATGTTAAATCGTTTGATAGTGATGTTTCTTCTACTTTTTTCGGGCAGGCTATAATACTTAAAGATGATTTTTTGAAGTCCTGTAAAACTGAGGGTAATTCAATTTCAGTTCGTGAGGCTACTCATGTTGTATCTGAAAAATTTATTGCATACATTAAGACCACCGTCCCTGAAATTAATCCACCTGCATAGCATTTTCTTCGAAAATAACCATACTGCTCTCCACCAGCGGTAGTTTAGGTCTAACAAATAACAAACGAAGGGCCACGATGTGGCCCTTTTATCAACCCAGGCAACTTACTTCAGATATTCTCCGCTGCGCAGCGCTTCGATACGCTTATCCAGCGGTGGGTGCGTCATAAACAGCTCGCTCAACGACCTGGACTTACCGTTGATGCAGAAGGCCATCATGCTGGTTGCTTCCTGCGGCTCGTAGCTGGTTTTCAGTCGCTGCAATGCGGCAATCATCTTCTCACGGCCAACCAGTTTTGCTGAACCCGCATCCGCATGGAATTCACGATGACGTGAAAACCACATGGTAATAATACTGGCCAGAATACCGAACACCAGCTCCAGCACCGTTGCGACGGCAAAGTAGATTAATGGGTTACCATTGCTACCCTCGCCTTCTTCGCGGTTTCCGCCCATAAAACCGGCGGCGATTTGCGCCAGAATACGCGAGATAAAGATAACAAAGGTGTTCACCACACCCTGAATCAGCGTCATGGTAACCATATCACCATTAGCAATGTGGCTGATTTCATGCGCGATAACGGCTTCCGCTTCATCCGGACTCATATTTTGCAACAAACCGGTGCTGACGGCCACCAGCGACGCATCCCGGCGCGCACCGGTCGCAAATGCGTTAATATCTGGCGCATGGTAAATAGCCACCTGCGGCATAGCGATCCCGGCCTGACGAGCCTGTGTCGCCACAGTATTCATCAGCCAGCGTTCTCTTTCATTACGGGGCTGTTCAATCACTTCTCCGCCAACGGACTTTAACGCCATCCATTTGGACATCAGCAGCGAAATGAAGGAACCACCAAAACCAAACAGCAGTGCCATAATCAACAAGCCTTGAACGCTGCTTGACTGAATCCCTGTCAGGCTCAATACCAGCCCGAAAACGACCATCACAGCCAGGTTCGTCAGCAGGAAGAGCGCGATTCGCATCATAATTTTCTTTTAACCTCAATTTAACAAAACGCACTATGCGATTACCCATATCGTATGGGTCTTACGGCTATTTTCAAGCATGCATAGGTGCTAAGTCACCAGAAAGACACAACTTTACATTTTATCGTATCAGACTGACGTCTTCATGCGTTTGTTAAAAAAACAGGCACAATCTCTTGTGCCTGTTTGACGTTATTGACTGGTCGCGGGCTGTTCCGCTGGCTTTTCTTTTTCAAGATGCGCCAGGTCGAGCGCGATTTTCACCGTTTCATCCAGATACGGATCGGGCTCCTGGTAATCCTTCGGCAGATCGTCCAGTTTCTTCAGCGGCGGTTTACCTTCTCGCTTAAACCGATCGTTGATACGCGCCAGACGCATTGCGTCATCTTCGTTATTCTCTTTCTCACGCTGGGCGTAATTCAAAGAGGCGATGTTGCGCTTATCCTTCATTGCGTTGAAACGCGCAATGTCTTTCATGATGTACTGGAATTCAGGATCGTTGGCGATACGCGCATTGTGCTCTTTCAGCAATTCCGGCCCAAACGGCGTCAGGTTATCGGACTTGGTGTAGGTTGCCGCATCAATGCTGTCCCACGGCAGCGCGTTATCTTCGAACTTTTCACCGGTTTCGGTTTCTTCATTACCTGTCGGCATGATGATGTCCGGCGTAACGCCCTTACGCTGCGTACTGCCACCGTTTACACGGTAGAATTTCTGGATCGTATACTGCACAGAACCCAGCGCCGGCCATTCCGGACGCAGCATCTGATCGTAAATACGGTTCAGGGAGCGATACTGTTGTACAGTGCCTTTGCCGAAGGTTGGTTCACCAACGATCAGCGCACGGCCATAATCCTGCATTGCCGCGGCAAATATCTCTGATGCCGAAGCACTGAAGCGATCGACTAACACTACCAGCGGGCCTTTGTAGTACACAACGCCGTCGGTATCGCTGTCTTCACGCACTTTGCCGTTATTGTCACGAACCTGAACCACCGGGCCGGAAGGAATGAACAGACCGGAAAGCGAGACCGCTTCGGTCAGTGCGCCACCACCGTTGGTACGCAGGTCGATAATCACGCTGCTGACATTCTGTTTTTCCAGTTTCTGCAGCTGTACTTTGACGTCATCCGTCAGGCCAACATAGAAACCAGGAATATCCAGTACGCCGACTTTTTCTTTGCCAACGGTTTTCACGGACATTTTAACAGCGCGGTCTTCGAGACGAATGCGTTCACGCGTTAACGTGACAATGCGCGTCTTGGTGCCCTTACCGGCAGGCAGGATTTCGAGGCGAACTTTGCTGCCTTTTGGTCCTTTGATCAGCGCCACGACGTCATCAAGACGCCAGCCAATCACATCGACCATGCCTTTTCCGCTCTGACCGACGCCAACAATACGATCGCCAACGCTTATCGCTTTGCTTTTAGCTGCCGGGCCGCCCGCCACCATGGAGTTAATGACGGTATAGTCATCATCCATTTGCAGAACTGCGCCAATACCTTCCAGAGACAAGCTCATTTCAGTATTAAACTGTTCAGTGTTGCGCGGAGATAGATAGTTAGTATGCGGGTCTATTTCACGAGCAAAAGCCGTCATCGCCAGTGAGAACACATCTTCACTGTTCGTCTGCGCCAGACGGCGAATGGCAAATTTATAGCGACGCGTCAGCGTTTCGCGAATTTCCGCATCGGTTTTACCGGTCAGTTTCAGGCTGAGTTCGTCAAATTTAACTTTGCCGTCCCACAGCGTATTAAGCTCTGCTTCGCTCTGCGGCCACGGAGCTTTACTCCGGTCGAGGTTAAAATTGTCGTTACCGGTGAAATCCATTGGACGTGCCAGTACGCTTAATGCGTACTGGTAACGTTCAAACCGGCGCTTTTGCGCCAGATTATAGAGATCGTAAAAGACATCGAGCTTGCCCGAACGCAGTTCATCACCGAGGACGGTTTTCTTTTTGGCAAACTGCTCAATATCGCTCGCCAACAGCACGTTATGGCTGTAGTCGAGCAGATTCAGGTAGCGGTCAAAAATTTTCGCCGAAAACGCCTGATCCAGATCGAACTGGCGATAATGTGAACGCGTAAAGCGTGATGTCACACGTTCACTCACCGTCGCATGCTGAGTTTCTTCCTTTAAAACGGGGATTTGATCGGCACGCGTGATGTCTTCCACAGCGAGTGCCTGGCCTGCAAATGCAAGCAGACCAGCTAACGCAGTAAGCCTAAAAAAAGTGTTCATGCCAGGCCTGGCCTCCGTTTCAGAACACCAGGTGTTCTGCGCGTACAATCAAAGACATACCCGAATTCAGCTGTACACGGACGCCATCTTTGGTGATTTCTAATACGGTGGCATCCATCGCATTATTACCTGCTTTCACCTTCAGAGACTGCCCTACCGTCAGCACTGAAATATCAGATACTGGGGTATGCTGTTCTTCACGAGGAGCACGCGGTGCTTTTGCCACTGGTTTTTCAGCGCGAGGTTTACGCTCAGCACCTTCTTTACGACGCGGTGCAGGACGCGGCTTACGCTCGCGACGCGGTGCGTCTTCTTTTTCACCAGCAGCCGCCGCCGCTTCGCGTTTTTTCGCCTGCTGCTCTGCACGTTGCGCCTGAACGCGGGCTTTAGCTTCTTCAAGCTGTTTACGCGCATGTTCAACGTGTTGCTCATCCAGCTCACCACATGGGTTGCCGTCGAGGTCGACACGCGTTGCGCCCAGCTTAACGCCGTACAGATAACGCCAGCTTGAAGTATAGAGACGTAAGGCCGAACGGAGCTGTGTTTTACTGAGGTTCATTTCGCCCTCAACACGCTCTACCAGATCCTGAAAAATGCCAATTTTCAGCGGGCGCGCTTCGCCTTCCGCACTAAAACACTGCGGGAAGCGTTCGGCCAGAAACGCGATGACTTCTTTACTGCTATTCAACTTAGGTTGATTTTCCATGAAATTTCCTGATTACAACGGACGTAGCCAACAAGCGCAGGCATGAACAGGCGTCATTATAATGACGTCATCAGTAATTGCTACGTTATCCGTTGATTATCCTGCGACGGTCGCAAAGAATTTTTTGTAATCCGTCGTTGCAAGCACGGTTTCAAGCTGTGCCACAAGCGTCCGCAGACCCTGTTCATCTTCTTCAGTAAAGCGACCAAACGCTGTGCTATCAATATCCAGCACGCCGATTATCTGATTGTCGACGGTGATTGGCAGGACGATTTCCGCATTGCTGGCGGCATCGCAGGCGATGTGCCCGTCAAAGGCATGTACGTCCTCAATGCGCTGAACCTGGTTCTGCGCCACGGCGGTACCACACACGCCACGCCCTACCGGGATGCGTACGCAGGCGATTTTCCCCTGGAAGGGACCGAGCACCAGCATAGTGTTCTCAAGCAGGTAAAACCCCGCCCAGTTCACTTCTGCAAGACGTTCGTACAATAACGCGCTGGTATTCGCCAACGTTGCCAGAAAACTGGTTTCACCTGCCATTAATGCCTGAAAATCACGGTTCAGATCCGCGTATAGCTCTATTTTGTTCATTATGTAATCACTTAGTTGTCTTACTTAAATCTGCAGCCTACTAAAATAAACATTAAATGCGTAAATGCTCAAGATCATTCCCATCATGGGTTAAGATAACATTACTTCAACACTTTGATTCGCGATACATGGCCCTTACTCATCCACGCATCACGCCGACTAGAAAAATAGCCATCAGGTCCATTGGTGATGCACTTCCTCGTGCGAATTATCATCGCTGCCCTGAATGTGACCTGATCTTTAGTTTGCCTAAAATGCGTTCGCACCAAAGTGCATTTTGCCCACGCTGTCAGGCAAAAATTCGTGACGGACGCGACTGGTCACTAACGCGGCTGGCGGCAATGGCTTTCACCATGCTGCTGCTGATGCCCTTTGCCTGGGGAGAGCCGCTGCTGCACATCTATTTATTAGGTGTACGCATTGACGCCAATGTGCTGCAGGGCATCTGGCAAATGACCCGACAAGGTGACCCACTCACCGCATCTTTCGTGCTGTTTTGCGTTGCTGGAGCACCGCTAATTCTCGTTACCTCAATCGCGTATCTGTGGTTTGGCAATATTCTCGGGATGAACCTGCGCCCGGTGCTGCTGATGCTGGAAAGGCTCAAAGAGTGGGTGATGCTCGATATCTATCTTGTGGGCATTGGCGTCGCGTCAATCAAAGTTCAGGACTATGCTTTTTTGCAACCAGGTGTGGGGCTGTTTGCTTTTATTGCGCTGGTGATCCTCAGTATTTTGACGCTGTCGCACCTCAACGTAGAGCAGCTTTGGGACCGTTTTTACCCGCAAAGACCGGCCCGTCGCCCTGATGAAAAGCTCCGTGTCTGCCTCGGTTGTCACTTTACAGGTTATCCGGATGCTCGGGGGCGCTGCCCGCGTTGCCATATCCCGTTACGCTGGCGCAGGAATCAAAGTATCCAAAAGTGTTGGGCGGCGCTACTGGCCTCGATTGTCCTGCTTTTGCCTGCTAATCTGCTGCCTATCTCGGTAATTTATGTCAACGGTGGTCGGCAGGAAGACACTATCCTGTCAGGTATAATGTCTTTGGCAAACAGCAACGTCGGCGTGGCGGCGATCGTTTTTATCGCCAGTATTCTGGTGCCATTCACCAAAGTGATTGTGATGTTTACGTTGCTCATCAGCATCCATTTTAACTGCGAGCAAGGATTGCGTACCCGCATAAAACTGCTGCGTATGGTGACCTGGATTGGTCGCTGGTCGATGCTGGATCTCTTTGTTATCGCGTTAACCATGTCGCTGATTAATCGCGATCAGATACTTGCTTTTACTATGGGACCGGCTGCGTTTTATTTCGGTGCAGCGGTAATATTGACTATTCTTGCAGTGGAATGGCTGGACAGCCGCTTACTTTGGGATGCACATGAGTCAGGAAACGCCCGCTTCGCAGACTGAAGCGCAGATTAAAACAAAACGCCGTATCTCTCCGTTCTGGCTGCTGCCGTTCATCGCGCTGATGATTGCAGGATGGCTCATCTGGGGCAGCTATGAAGATCGTGGCAATACCGTGACCATCGACTTTATGTCCGCGGACGGCATTGTCCCTGGCCGGACTCCCGTGCGCTATCAGGGTGTCGAAGTGGGCACGGTGCAGGATATCAGCCTGAGTAAAGATCTGCGCAAAATTGAAGTCCGCGTCAGCATCAAGTCCACCATGAAAGATGCCCTGCGCAAGGACACACAATTCTGGCTGGTCACGCCGAAGGCATCACTGGCGGGCGTTTCTGGCCTCGATGCGCTGGTTGGCGGGAACTATATCGGCATGATGCCGGGCACCGGCGAGCCGGAAGATCATTTCGTCGCCCTCGACACGCAGCCCAAATATCGTCTGGATAATGGCGATTTGATGTTGCATCTGCGGGCGCCTGACCTCGGTTCGCTCAATAGCGGTTCGTTGGTTTATTTCCGTAAGATTCCGGTGGGCCGGGTGTATGATTACACTATCAACCCCAACAATCAGGGCGTAACTATCGACGTGCTGATTGAACGTCGATTTACCAATCTGGTGAAAAAAGGCAGCCGCTTTTGGAACGTGTCCGGTGTGAATGCGGATGTCAGTCTCAGCGGCGCGAAGATCAAGCTAGAGAGTCTGGCCGCGCTGGTCAATGGCGCCATTGCTTTTGATTCGCCTGAAGACTCAAAACCCGCCGCAGCCGACGACACGTTTGGGTTATACCAGGATCTCGCCCACAGCCAACGCGGGGTGATCGTCAAGCTTGACTTACCCAACGGGGACGGGCTCAAAGCTGGCTCAACGTCGCTGATGTATCAAGGACTACAAGTCGGCCAACTCACCAAACTGGATTTAAATCCAGGCGGTAAAGTCACCGGCGAAATGACGGTCGACCCCAGCGTCGTTACGCTGCTGCGCGACAGCACGCGGATTGAATTACACAGTCCCAAATTATCGTTAAACGATGCCAATCTCAGCTCACTGCTGACGGGTAAAACGTTTGAACTGGTCCCCGGCGAAGGCGAGCCGCGTAGCCAGTTTGTTGTTATTCCCGCAGAGAAGTCGTTGTTACACGATCCTGGCGTCATGACATTTACGCTGACCGCACCGGAGAGTTACGGTATTGATGCTGGCCAGCCGCTGATTCTCCACGGCGTTCAGGTCGGTCAGGTGATTGAGCGTACGCTCTCAAGCAAAGGTGTCTCATTCACCGTTGCCATCGAACCGCAGCATCGCTCGTTGGTGCAAGGCGACAGTAAATTCGTGGTCAACAGCCGGGTGGATGTCAAAGTCGGGCTGGATGGCGTGGAATTCCTCGGCGCCAGCGCCAGTGAGTGGCTCAGCGGCGGCATTCGCATTTTGCCCGGTACTAAAGGTGAAATGCAAAAAAGCTATCCGCTGTATGCCAACCTCGAAAAAGCGATTGAAAACAGCCTGAGCGATCTGCCAACCACCACGGTTAGCCTGAGCGCTGAAACGCTGCCGGATGTGCAAGCCGGTTCGGTGGTACTCTACCGCAAATTCGAGGTCGGTGAAGTGATTAGCGTTCGTCCACGCGCCGATGCGTTTGATATCGATCTGCATATCAAACCGGAATACCGCAATCTGTTAACCAGCAACAGCGTGTTCTGGGCTGAAGGTGGCGCAAAAGTTCAGCTTAACGGCAGCGGTTTAACCGTACAGGCCTCTCCCCTGTCGCGGGCGCTCAAAGGGGCGATTAGCTTCGATAACCTGAGCGGTGCCAGCGCCAGCCAGCGTAAAGGTGACAAGCGTATTTTGTATGCTTCCGAAACCGCCGCGCGTGCGGTGGGGGGTCAGATAACCCTGCACGCGTTCGATGCCGGTAAACTCGCTGCTGGCATGCCGATTCGCTATCTGGGGATCGATATTGGTCAGATCCAGACGCTTGAGCTCATCACCGCTCGTAACGAAGTTCAGGCAAAAGCGGTTCTGTATCCGGAATATGTGCAGACCTTTGCCCGAAGCGGTACGCGCTTCTCCGTGATCACGCCGCAAATTTCGGCGGCGGGCGTGGAGCATCTGGATACCATCCTGCAGCCGTATATCAACGTTGAACCAGGACGCGGCAACCCGCGCCGCGATTTTGAGCTGCAGGAAGCCACTATTACCGACTCTCGTTACCTCGATGGTCTGAGTATTGTGGTGGAAGCGCCGGAAGCCGGTTCGCTAAATATCGGTACGCCGGTACTGTTCAGAGGTATTGAAGTAGGGACCGTCACCGGGCTGACGCTGGGTTCACTGTCCGATCGTGTGATGGTGGCCATGCGCATCAGTCAGCGCTACCAGCACCTGGTGCGCAATAACTCTGTGTTCTGGCTGGCATCTGGCTACAACCTCGATTTCGGCCTCACCGGCGGCGTCGTGAAGACCGGTACCTTCAATCAGTTCATTCGCGGTGGTATCGCGTTTGCCACCCCACCAGGTACGCCACTGGCGCCGAAAGCGCAGGCAGGTAAACATTTCCTGCTGCTCGAAAGCGAACCGAAAGAATGGCGTCAATGGGGAACCGCCCTGCCACGCTAATCTTTCCCCTGCTCCGGCGTACTCGCGCCGGAGCGGTTAGCCTCGTCATACTTCAAGTAGGCGCATAGTTGTCCTGCAACTCGAATTATTTAGGGTATATGCTACACTGCGCACCTGTTTTTTTGCCGGTGGTACCAAGTGGCTTATTTTCCCGACGCCTTTCTGACACAAATGCGTGAAGCAATGCCTTCCACGCTCTCTTTTGAAGATTTTCTCGCTGCCTGCCAGCGCCCGCTGCGCCGCAGCATCCGTGTCAATACGCTGAAAATCTCCGTTGCCGATTTCCTCTCACTGACCGCGCCTTACAACTGGTCGCTTACTCCGGTTCCCTGGTGTGCTGAAGGTTTCTGGATCGAACGCGATGATGAAGAGTCACTGCCGCTTGGCAGCACCGCGGAGCATTTAAGCGGTCTGTTTTATATTCAGGAAGCCAGCTCAATGCTGCCGGTCGCCGCATTGTTTGCCGAAGGCAATACCCCGCAACGTGTAATGGATGTTGCGGCAGCACCCGGATCTAAAACCACGCAAATTGCCGCCAAAATGAATAATCAGGGTGCAATTCTGGCGAATGAGTTTTCCGCCAGCCGCGTCAAAGTTCTGCATGCCAATATCAGCCGTTGCGGGATTGCGAACGTCGCACTCACCCATTTTGATGGCCGGGTATTCGGCGCAGCATTGCCTGAATCCTTCGATGCCATTTTGCTGGACGCCCCATGTTCCGGCGAAGGCGTGATGCGTAAAGACCCCGACGCGCTAAAAAACTGGTCACCAGAAAGTAATCTGGAAATTGCCGCGACTCAGCGCGAACTGCTCGACAGCGCCTTTCACGCTCTGCGCCCCGGTGGCACGTTGGTTTATTCAACCTGTACGCTTAACCGTGACGAAAATGAAAACGTTATGCAGTGGTTGATTGAGAGTTACCCGGATGCTGTCGAATTTTTGCCGCTGGGCGATTTATTCCCCGAGGCCGAACGCGCCCTGACGCCGGAAGGGTTCCTGCATGTGTTCCCGCAAATCTATGATTGCGAAGGTTTCTTCGTTGCACGTTTGCGAAAAACTGCCCCTATCCCTGCACTGCCAACGCCGAAATATAAGGTGGGAAATTTCCCCTTCAGCCCGCTGAAAAGCCGGGAAGCCGCACAAATAACCCAGGCCGCTACCGCCTGTGGATTGCAGTGGCAAGACACTCTGCGCCTTTGGCAGCGTGATAAAGAGATTTGGCTGTTTCCAACAGAAATTGAGCCACTGATCGGTAAAGTCCGCTTTTCCCGACTCGGCGTCAAACTGGCTGAAACGCACAATAAAGGCTACCGCTGGCAACATGAAGCCGTCATCGCGCTCGCCAACCCAAATCACAGCCATGCGTTTGAACTGACCCTTGCCGAAGCTGAGGAGTGGTACCGCGGCCGGGATGTCTACCCACAAACCGCACCGACCACCGACGACGTGCTGGTTACGTTCCAGCACCAGCCGCTTGGCCTGGCAAAACGTATTGGTTCACGATTAAAGAATAGCTATCCACGCGATCTTGTCCGGGATGGCAAACTCTTTACAGGATAACGCACGTTTTTACTGGCGCTTTTGCTAACGTTGACTACGCTGAAAAATGGACGGCCTAACTGGTCGTACCACAACCAGCAAATCAACGGAGAGCACGATGATGAAAACCAGTGTGCGCATTGGCGCTTTTGAAATCGACGACGCCGAGTTACATGGCGAATCGCCAGGAGACCGAACGTTAACCATTCCCTGTAAATCCGATCCGGATTTATGTATGCAACTGGACGCCTGGGATGCCGACACCAGCGTCCCGGCTCTTCTGAACGGAGAACATTCGGTACTATTTCGCGAGCACTACGATCGTAAGTCAGATGCCTGGATCATGCGCCTTGCCTGATTCAAAAAGAACCCGTCGCCAGACGGGTTATTTATTGGCGTTAAAATAATTGAATCTAAGTACGCAGGCGGAGAAGAAAGCGATGGTTCCTCCCGCAGCCAGAACACTATAAGCGAGTTCCCAGCTTTGCGTTGAATCCATCACCACACCAAATGTTAAAGGCGCAAGAGACCCTACGCCAAATCCAAGCAGCGACCGCAATCCCATCACGCTCCCCAGCTTTGCCTGAGGCACATTATCGGCAATCGCGGCAGATAAGACGCCTGAATCACCAAGAATGAAGAAACTCCCCATAAACGCGAACAATAATGTCCACCCCGCCCCCCAGGAAACCGATAATCCCATCAGGAGTGAACTCAACGCACCGGCAGCGCCCATAAAAATCAACACCGATGCGCGATTAAAATAATCGGAGATTGCCCCTACAATCAGCGTCGAGAACATCCCCGATAAATGTACAGCACAGGCGACGATCAACCCGGTGGCCATCGGCTCCATCTGCCAGGCTTGCAGCGCATTCGTCACCAGGCTGGGGGTCCATGCCCAGCTCCCCAGTAACTCCCAGCAATGCGCAATATAACCTACCATCAGCAGTATCGCGCCGACCGACAGAACATGGCTCTTTGCCGATCCCCCCTGCTTCTGCGTCCTGTACATGTCTTCCTGATAGCCGGATAACGCCACTGAACCGGATACCGCGCCAACCAATGCGCCTGCGGCACATAAAGAGAACGCAAAGGAAGCTCCCCAGCGCAATGCTCCCCAGGCGGAGATAAATACAGACAGCAGGTAGCCAAACGAACCTGCGGCCAGGATCATCCCAACGGCAAGTCCACGTTTGGGCACGCTGTTCATGCCCATCGACAACATCATCGCTGGCGTGTAGGCCCCCCCTGGGTCAATCCAACAAAGGCCATCATGACCAGAGCGGAGGAATAAGAGCGGGCAAAACAGGCGAAAAGCAATAAAGCGAGCACACCGAACCACGAGAAAATGAGATACACCTTGCGAGCCCCCAGATAGTCGCACAGCCAGGAGGCAGCAAATAAGGCGCAGGCGTTTGAAATACTAAATACCGTCTGTATTGTTCCCGCAGCGGCGGCGTCTATATGCCACTCTTCACGTATTACCGGAAGTGCACCAGCAAAAGCCATTGTCCCCAGGCATGTCCCCGCCCGTCCAAGGCAAAACAAATTGAATGCTTTCACTAAAATTGCCTTCAGAAAAAGTGAATATCGATAATGAACCAGAGCGTTACCGGCCATGTTATGAGCAAGGGGAAGACGCTGACAAACGATCTTTATTGCGTCAATTGGTTGAGTTAGACTCAACCAATGACTCGATTACTCTCGCTCCCCCATTTGCCGGCATTCGAAGCTGCTGCGCGTAAAAGCAGCTTCAGTGCGGCAGCTGATGAACTGTTTATCACCACAGGAGCAGTCAGCCGACATATCCGCGCACTGGAAGCACAACTGGGCGTACAACTGTTTTATCGTGCACACAAATCTGTCAGGCTGACGAGTGCCGGCGAGACCTTTTCCCGTGTCGCAACACGGTTACTCGATGAACTTGCGCAGGCAGAAAAAGAGGTCAGCGCTAACACCTTTTCGGGAAGGTTAACCATCCAGTGCCTGCCCACATTCGCCATGCACTGGCTCATGCCAAGACTGGCTGAGCTGAATGAAATCCACCCTGAACTCACCGTCGATGTCACCACCAGCATTGGTCCCGTTAGCTTTGCCTCTCCCTTTGATATCGCGATTCGCCGGGATCCGGCGCATTTTTCCGGGCTTAAACCTGTTCCATTTCTTCGGGAATCAAGCCTGCTGGTTTGTAGCCAGCAGTACCTGCACAGCCGACCTCTCGTCTCGCCAAATCAGCTGGACGATCATATAAAAATTCAAATTCGTGCGCGTAACGATCTCTGGAAACGCTGGCATAGCCATTTCCCAAATGATCATCATAAAAATAACCAGATTATCACGCTGGATCATACATTTGCGGCAATGCAGGCGGCTGAAGATGGCTTGGGTTTGGTCGTAATGCCCTATTTATTCTGTGAAAAACACCTGAAAACAGGAAGGCTGGTTGCGCCATTTGGCGATTTAACTATCGATACCGGAACCTATTCTCTGCTGTGGAACGACAGGCAAGATGAGGCCGTAAGAAAATTTACCCACTGGTTGCAATCTTTCGAACTGCCCGGTGAAACGTCCCTGCCCTTCACGAGTGAGCACACAGTGACGCGTTAACTTATTTCCCCCCGCCCCATTAACTGCACTTTCTTCTACACTATTGATACGGCAATACAATTTGAGGATGGAATGTTCACGCTGATTCTTTTTGTTTGCTACCTGGATGGCGGTTGTGAAGATATCGTGGTTGATGTCTACAATACGGAACAGCAGTGCCTAATTTCGATGGACGATCAACGCATTCGCAACGGCGGATGCTTGCCGGCCGAAGACTATATCGACAGCTTCTGGCGTCCTGCTCAGGAATATAGCGATTTCTAATTATTGTAACTGTACCAACGTTAGTTCACCGCCAAATACCGCGCCAGTATCAATATAGTGCAGATTATCGCGATCAAGCCGATGACGCAGAGGCGTATGACCAAACCAAAAGTGATCTGCGCCATGAATTCCACTGCCTTTGTTCAGTAATCGCGCACGATCCCACAACACCCGTTGCAAATCGACCTCTTTTCGCCACAGATAATCATCATCCGGGTAATCGGCATGGGCAATCACGTGTACGCCATTCTGACAATGCAGTTCCAGAATCCACGGTAATTGCTGACAGGCTTCAAGAGCAAATCTTGCCGCGGGTTGTGCTGCCTGGGCAAACCACGAGCCCCCATTCATAAACCACAACTGCAGATCCCCCGTTACCAGCGCATCCAGCGCCATCTGCTCGTGATTCCCCCTGACCGCTATGATCCAGTTTCGGCGAAGCAACTGTAGACAGCGCAGACTATCAGGCCCACGATCGGTAACATCGCCGACGGAAACCAGCAGATCGCGCCACGGATCAAACCGACACTGGCGCAATTTATCCATCAGCATAGAAAAACAGCCGTGAAGATCTCCCACGACCCAGATGCGACGCCAGTTTGTACCTTCTATCCTCTGGTAGACGTTGTCAGGCTGCCCCATATGACCTTCTGCATTCTTGTTTCGCTCACCATTAAGTTTAGCAATAACAGCAATAGGCACTGTACCGTAGGGTTTGCGCAGCAAATGTTCAATTATTCATATGTAGTTGGGCATTCAGCATTTTCCCTCTGGAGGTAACAACAACTAGCGGTGTCGGTTTTAGTTCATAGCAGTCCAATATTCGCGAAAGAAGGTCACGCGGTACATTTAAAGAATCCATAGCCTTCATTACAAATGTTTTTCTATTAATAGTACGGAGAAGCAAGCTATCAAAAACAACTTGTTTATATTCATTGAACTCATAATATCGTTTTGCTTTACAAAAAGCTTTAGCCAATGCTTCCCATATCTGTATTTCTTTTTCTGAGTTATGATCTTTCATAAAGCCATCATACCACCTCGAAATATCATTATGAAATACATCAATAAAAACAAGCATTAATATCTCAATCCTATTTTTCTGATCAGCGGTTAATGTTGAATTGTAGCTATCTTGCTCAAGAAGGTCTTTAATCGACAGAATAAATCCCGAGCGATGATATTCTTCAATTTCAATAACTGTGTCTTCCTTTTGTTCTAAAATAACTGGATTAGTATAGTTTAACCCCAGATGTTCATTGATTTTATTACATTCGTCCAAAACTACCTTACTGCAAATTTCTATGGGCAGTTCAAAAAATTCCCTTCGGCGATTGACCCGATAAGGTTTAAGACGCGCGTGGACGTTCTTCTCTGCCTCCTGATAGTTACCTACCTGACAGGCCATCACGACATCAAAGGGCAACGGTACGCCTGTCATCCCGTTAAATAACTGCTTAGCCCTCTGTTCTGGCATGTTCTTTGTGAAACCTATTTTGAAGAGGCTTTTCTGAAAGGCTTCATTCTTCAGAATGTAGACATAGCCACTTGAATCATTCATACATTCGTTCCATTTAATCTAATTCTATAACTAAAAGTTAAATGTGCACCCGTAAATTCACTCCCTGAGTTCCTCACACTATATTTTCCCAGAATTAATAGAATTATTAATGTGTTAAGATGCTATCTTAACTGATAAAACACGACCAATGTTATATTTTCTCTTTATCCGATAAGTCCGTGTTCCGGGACGCGAGTTGTAAGTAAAGGCGCCGATACCCAGAAAAAAGGACCGAAAAGTACTTGGATGTGTGAAAGAAAATGTTTAGATTGTAGTAACAGCTTACGGAAACCGATGAGGATCTTTCGTGTTTTTCGGGGCTATGTCCTATAACTGGCTGGTTTATAAGGGACATAAAAAGAGACCGAATACGATTCCTGTATTCGGTCCAGGGAAATGGCTCTTGGGAGAGAGCCGTGCGCTAAAAGTTGGCATTAATGCAGGCTAAGTTACCCTGCCATTTAAGAATAGATGACAGCGCCAGGTTTTCCAGTCCGCGACTAAAGTGGTCTGAAAAAAAGGGGGATTGTCACTCGCTGCAATGTAAAAACCGCAAGTTCTCCTGTGAGATCCTTGCGGTTTTTTATTGGAAATCAGAGCGCTACATCTGACAATTAACAGAGTTTTTCTGCACGCTCGATAAACGGAGCAAGGCTCATTTTTTCGCCAGGTTTAGCTGGATCGTCAATCTGGATAATATCGATCGGTTTTGCCGTGGTTTTACCGCTCTCAACCTGCTGCCTGGCAACATCATTCAGCGGGTATTGCACCAGCGTGCTGGGGTTGATGACATACAGCGCGTTGCCCGGACGGCAGGTCAGCATCACCTCTTCACGATTAAACGCCCATTTATCTTTGCCAACCTCAAAACGACTGACGGTAATAACCTGCGGCGCAGCCAGTGCCGCTCCCGAACTTGCCAGTAGCAATAAAGAGATAATGATTTTTTTCATACGTTTTGCCAGTCCATCAGAACGGTTCGAGGGTTGCAAACAGGCTGACAATTGCCAGCACAACAGCGCCTATCCCCCATTCCAGCTTCGTCATCCAAATAAAATAGAGGGTCATGCAGCGGTTATCCTGCTGCATACGTGGAACAAGAACATACCGATTCGCCAGCGCAATCGCCACCATTAGCATGACCAGGCCACATTTTAACAGCAGCAGTCTCCCATAAGCCGCATGCCAGGGAACAGAAAAACCGACAATAAACAGCGCATTCATAATGCCGGTAAGCACCACGCCAATCACAAAAAAATGCCCATAGCGGGAGAAGCGCATCATGGTACTGATGGCTTGATCGCGCCAGCGTCCTTGCGCCATTCTCATACAGTAGAGCACCGGCAGCAAGCCGCCAAACCAGGCTGCAGCGCATATCAGATGCAGCGCATGGTTAATCTGATGGAATGTGCCAGTTACGCCATCGTGCAATGTCGCATGCCCAACGCCCGCCAGCAGAATAAACTGCGCAATCGTCAGCATTAGCAGTCGTCGCGGCATACTGCGCGGTACGATAATAGTCACCGCCAGTGTGACCAGCGCAAGGATAATTTGCCACAGCCAGACGCCCCCGAATTGTGTTTGCAGGACAGCTCCCCAAACGGTGATGGAGAGGACATCCTGCCAACCCGCGCCCATTAATCCCCCCTGAACCGCCAGCATCAGCGTCGCGCTGATAAAGCTCCACGCCGCGGCGTGGCGTTGCAGATGCAAGAAACGACGCATCATCAAACGACGGAGCGAAACAGGAGCCAGCCATGCGCCATAGAGCGCACAGCCAAACACCAGCATCAGCGTGGTAAAATGGATAAAACGCAGTGCAACCCAGGTAAACGCCAGCATTGGTTATTTCACACTAAAGCTATATTGTCCTTTCGTCTTGTGGCCATCCACTGACACAACGTGCCAATCGACCGTGTATTTTCCTGTTTCCAGTGGCTGAACGAGCGGAATAATCAGTTGCGTTTTATCCTGCTCATTACGCATTGCCTTGCCCGTTTTGATCTGCTCTTTGTTTGGATCTGTCAGCGTTGCACCGCTAAATCCCGGTTCCACACCTTCAGAGAAATTCAGCGTCAACGCCTGAGGAGATGTCGTTACCTCAGCATTAGCCGCCGGATTTTGTTTTGTCAGGTGAGCATGCGCCAGGGCGGCGGGCGTTGCCAGCACGCTGGCGAGTACGATGAGAGCGCTGCGAAGCATAGATGCAGATGAAGCCATATCAACTATTCCTTTTTGTTATGTCTAATCTATAGAGAATAACCTTCTACAATGATCGAGTCGAGAATCATCATTTCAGGCTTGCCATTAATGCGCACTCTTAGTAACTTTTGCGCGCCAATGGAGAGATGAGGAAAAACGTATGAATATTAATCTGGCCAAACTTGAGCAAGCCGAAATGGATAAAGTTAACGTCGATCTGGCTGCAGCAGGCGTCGCATTTAAAGAGCGCTACAACATGCCTGTCGTTGCTGAAGTTGTCGAGCGTGAACAGCCTGCACATTTACGCGACTGGTTCCGTGAACGCCTGATCGCGCACCGTTTAGCTTCCGTTTCCCTGTCACGTTTACCTTACGAGCCTAAAGTTAAATAAACCTTATATTAAGTTACAATTCCTTACATGATGCCTGCTACAGTATAAGTACATTCTTAATCTACTATTTAAGGATGGTTGTAGACACTATGAAAAGGAAATCATTATGTCACACTGGAAAATTGCAGCAGCGCAGTACGAACCACTTCAACGTTCATTAAGCGAACACGTCGCCCATCATTTGCAGTTCATTCAGGCTGCGGCTAAATGCCAATGCGAATTGTTGGTTTTTCCATCATTGTCCCTGTTGGGATGTGTGGACGAAGACGACACTCTCCCAGCCCCGCCCGATGAAGAGTTATTGCAACCTCTCGCCCACGCCGCGGCCACGTATCGTATGACCATCATTGCCGGGTTGTCGGTAGAGCATCGCGATCGCTTTGTGAAGGGAATAGCGCTTTTCTCTCCCTGGATGACCTCGCCGTTAATGTTTCATCAAAGCCATGGCGCCTGTATCGCCAGGCAACAAAATGCCATCAGCGTTGTCGACAGTCAGCCGGAAGGTATTGATATCGACCCGACATTTTCGCTGTTCACAACCTGTCAGTCCGTCAGCGAACCAGAATTGCTCTCTTCCGCTTCGCGCCTGCAAAGTTTTTCACATAAATTCGCCATTGCGGTGCTGATGGCCAATGCACGTGGCAGCAGCGCATTGTGGGATGAACGTGGTCGGTTAATTGTACGCGCCGACAGCGGTTCGTTACTGTTAACCGGACAACGCACGCCACGGGGTTGGCAAGGTGATATCATTCCATTACGCTAGTCGTTTTTGGTCTGGAGCCCGGCATGTTGCGCATAATAGATACAGAAACCTGTGGTCTGCAGGGAGGCATTGTTGAGATTGCGTCTGTCGATGTCGTTGACGGAACGATCGTCAATCCCATGAGCCATCTGGTGCGTCCTGACCGTCCCATCAGTCCACAAGCCATGGCTATCCATCACATCACTGAAGCGATGGTAGCGGATAAACCATGGATTGAAGATGTCATCCCGCACTATTACGGCAGCAAGTGGTACGTGGCGCATAACGCCAGTTTTGATCGGCGTGTGTTACCCGAAATGCCGGGGGAATGGATTTGCACCATGAAGCTTTCCCGCCGCCTGTGGCCGGGGATCAAATACAGCAATATGGCGCTCTATAAATCCCGCAAGCTGAGCGTCCAGACGCCGTCAGGTCTGCACCACCACCGCGCGCTTTATGACTGCTACATCACGGCGGCACTGCTGATCGACATTATGAAGACGTCCGGCTGGACCCCGGAGCAAATGGCCGATGTCACCGGTCGTCCTGCGTTGCTAACCACATTTACCTTCGGAAAATACCGCGGGAAACCGGTATCTGAAGTCGCTGAACGCGATCCGGGCTATCTGCGCTGGCTGTTTAATAACCTTGATAATATGAGCCCGGAATTGCGCCTAACGCTGAAACACTATCTGGATAACGCCTGAGTTGCCGCCTGACCGGGCAGTGTTCCCTGCGCAAGACCAATTAAAAAAGCGAACTCGAGGGCCACACCTTCATAGGATTTATAGCGCCCGGATTTACCGCCGTGCCCGGAGTCCATATCCGTACACAATAGCAGCAGATGATCGTCTGTTTTCATTTCACGCAGTTTCGCCACCCACTTCGCCGGTTCCCAGTATTGCACCTGGGAATCGTGTAACCCTGTGGTAACCAACAGATGCGGATAATCCTGTGCGGTGACGTTATCGTAGGGGCTGTAGCTTTTCATGTAGGTGTAATACTCTTTGTCCTGCGGATTGCCCCACTCTTCAAACTCACCAGTTGTCAGTGGAATTGACTCATCCAGCATGGTGGTCACCACATCGACAAACGGCACCTGGGCAATAACGCCGTGAAAAAGTGTCGGACGTTCGTTGATGGCAACCCCCATCAGCATCCCTCCGGCGCTTCCTCCCATCCCATAACACAATGAAGGTGAGCCGTAACCCAGTTTGAGCAGTGCATCGCAGACGTCGAGATAGTCATTGAAGGTATTTTTCTTGCACAGAAATTTCCCATCTTCATACCATTGCTGCCCCAATTCACCGCCACCGCGCACGTGGGCTATCGCGTACACAAAGCCGCGATCCAATAAGCTTAAGCGGCTGCTGCTGAAATCAGCGTCCATGCTTGCGCCATATGAGCCATAGCCATACACCAATAATGGATTTTTCCCTTTACGGAAATGCTGCTTATGGTAGACCAGCGAGACAGGCACCTCTGTACCATCGCGCGCGGTTATCCACACGTGTTCACTGCGGTAATTTGCGGCGTCAAAGCCGGGGACTGTAGTCTGCTTAAGTACGCGGCGCTCGCCAGTATCCATATCCAGTTCAAACAGCGTGTCCGGCGTAGTCATGGAGGAGTAGCCATAGCGCAGGCGCGATGTCTCCGGTTCAGGATTATAAGCCAGCCAGGTCACGTAGGCGGGATCGTCAAAGGCAATCCCTATTACTTCGCGCGTTTTGCGATTGATCTGCCGCAGGCTGGTTAACCCCTGTTGTCGTTCTTCCACCACCAGCCAGTCGGTGAATAGCGTAAAACCCTCCAGCATGACACTGTCACGCGCTGGGATTAGCGTCTCCCAGGCGTGTTCGTCCCGAACACGGGTACGATACAGACCGAAGTTTTTACCCTGACGGTTTGAACGCAGATAAAACGCGTGTTGATAGTGATCGAGACTGTATTCATGGTCTTTTCGACGCGCCAAAAAGACCAGCGGCTCGGCATCAGCCAGTTCTGCATCAATGAGCAGAACCTCACTGGTGGTTGCACTCGCAATATGAATAACAACATAGTGCTGTGAGGTGGTTTTATGCAGGCTGACATAAAACATATCATCAGCCTCTTCATACACCAGCCCATCATCGGAGGATGGTGAACCGACAGTATGCCGCCAGACCTGATACGGCAGCAATGTGGTTTCATGCTTGCGGACATAATAGAAAGTCTGGGAGTCGTTTGCCCAGACTAATTCCGGCTCGACGTTTTCAAGTACCTCCGGGTACCAGTTACCCGTTTGTAAGTTGCGAAAACGCACGCCATATTGCCGACGAGACAGATAATCCTCTGCCAGCGCCATAATGGTATTATCCGGTGATATTGCCAGACCACCCAATGTATAGAATTCGCTATGGGCTGCACGCTGGTTTCCATCCAGCAAGGTAACCCATTCATCCCATTCTTCACTGAGGGCAGACTGGCGTTGATAAATGGCATATTCACACCCCGGTTCATAGAGATGGCGATAGCGGTACCCATTTTTCACATACGGTGCAGACACATCCTGAGGGGGAATACGGTCGATAATCTCTTTCAGAACACGATCCTGCAAAGCTTGCTGCGAAGCCATCACCTGGCGGCCATATGCATTTTCTTGTTGCAGGTAATTCAGTACTTCTGGCTGCGAGCGGGTGTCATCTCGCAACCAGTAATAATTATCAACGCGCGTATCGCCATGCTGCGTCATGGTGTGGGGAATACGAGGAGCTTTAGGTAGCATGTCATTGTTCTTTTGCTTAAACATTCTATAAGGGTGGCAAAAGTCAGCAATGATGCAAGCAAAACATGCGTCTTAGCAGTAACTATTTAACCCGGCAGGGCCTGTTTTTGTTCCTTAAGATCCTGTTCAATCCCTTCACGAACATCCTGCGGGATCTTTAACGCATCACCCAATGCATTCAGATAACTGCGCTCCATAAAGTGGTCAATATCAATCGCCGCACAGCTCAGGAAGTAGATTTCCAGTGCTTCTTCTTCATTACGGATCCCCTGAGCCAGACGCTGAGGATCGAGTGGTTGTTCAATCGCACGTTCAATCAGAACACGCCCCTGCTCTTCGACTCCCGCTTCACGAAGTTGGTGTTCAATGGCAGCACGCTCTTTCGCATCGATATGCCCATCGCTTTTCGCCGCAAAGACCAGCGCCAGGATCAGACGCTCAGTTCGCTCATCCAGCGGCGAGCTCTGCGCACCAAATTGTGGTTCGCCCTGATGCGCCGCACGAACCTTATCTTTGTACTTGTTCCATAACACCGTACCGGCAACCGCCCCACCGCCAACCAAAAGCGCGCTGGTGCCGTATTTACTGAGTAATTTTCGTGAGGATTTGTTAGCAACCAGTAATCCTGCCAGACCGCCTAGCGCGCCAGGCACCAGCAGTTTGCTTAGCCCTTGTTCACCGGAAGATGACGCAGATGATGCTTTTTGCCCAAGAAGAGATTGTAGTTGATTCAGCCAGTTAGCCATTTTGCCCCTCAAGTACAGACGAATAATCATCAAAGCGTACCCGAGGGGATGTCAGGAAGTGTTCAGGTCATCAAAAGATGTGCAAATTCAGCTACTGACGCACCTGGTAATCGGCTGTGCCGGCTTTGCAATCAAGCTTTACCTGATAGTGAATGTCGCTGCTTTTGCCGCGCACGGTGAAGGGGACTGTCCACTGCCCGTCTTTACCGACAATATCCTGTGGATTGGCCCATGCTACCGGGTCAAGCTGACCGAGTTTCTTTTGATCGTCGGCCCAGCGCACAATGCGATTCTGCAGGTAGTCACGTTTGACGCTAGCCGCAATACCATCAGCGTCCAGACCTTCACAGTTTGGAAACTGAACTGTCTTACTTTCCGTATTCGCCGCAAATACTGATGCGCAGGCAGATAACAACAGCAGGCTCAATAACGCTCTTTTTTTATACATTCTTTTCTCCTTATCTCCCCTTCGACCTTCAGACCGCAGACCTGCGGTGTGAAGGCTGTCAGAGATTGCACAATGATTCAGGGAAAAGCATGGTACAAAATATCAGGAGCGCAAGTCGCTTCAGGCCGCCTGGGTATCATCCTCAGCAGATGCGTCGTTGTCGACTACCTGTGGAGAAGGCAGCTTGCCGTTTTTGAGGATGGCGCTCAGCACCTCTTTTTGCTCAGCCAGCCACAGAGAAAGCGCTTCACGCTGCTCATCTTCCAGCGCTACCGGTGATTGTTCCAGCCATGTGTCGAGCAGGTCGGCTGTATCGAGCATCTTGTCATACGCATCGGCTTCCTTTTTGCTGGTAAACGACATTTTTTCCTCACCTTCCCGAATGACTACGTATTTAACTTCAACCGCCATTTTTGCAGCCTCTTAAATTACCTGTATTTATATACAGCATATTCTTTTTCATCACTGAAATCAACCTGGTAATAAAGACAGACGCAAACGTTTTCGTATATACTGCGCCCAGTTAAAACAGGGGATTAATTTATGACGTTATTAGGCACAGCACTGCGTCCTGCAGCAACGCGTGTGATGTTATTAGGTTCAGGTGAACTGGGTAAAGAAGTGGCGATTGAATGCCAACGCCTGGGTGTGGAAGTCATTGCCGTGGATCGTTACCCCGACGCACCAGCGATGCACGTTGCTCATCGTTCCTACGTCATCAACATGTTGGATGGTGATGCATTACGCCAGGTTGTCGGGCATGAAAAACCGCATTTTATCGTGCCAGAAATTGAAGCCATCGCCACAGATATGCTGGTAAAACTGGAGCAGGAAGGCCTGAACGTAGTGCCTTGCGCCCGCGCGACTCAACTGACCATGAACCGGGAAGGCATCCGTCGCCTCGCCGCCGATGAGTTATCTTTACCGACATCATCTTTCCGCTTCGCCGACAGTGAAATGCGTTTTCGCGAGGCCGTGGACGAAATCGGTTATCCCTGCATCGTAAAACCGGTAATGAGTTCTTCCGGTAAAGGCCAGAGCTTTATCCGCTCCGCCGAACAGCTAACCGAAGCCTGGAACTATGCCCAACAGGGCGGGCGAGCTGGCGCCGGGCGTGTTATCATCGAAGGCGTGGTGAATTTCGATTTTGAAATCACCCTGCTTACCGTCAGCGCTGTTGATGGTGTGCATTTCTGCGCGCCGGTAGGTCATCGCCAGGAAGACGGCGACTATCGCGAATCCTGGCAGCCGCAGCAGATGAGTGAACTGGCTCTGGCGCGCGCGCAGGAGATTGCCCGTAAGGTGGTGCTGGCACTGGGCGGCCACGGGCTGTTTGGGGTCGAACTGTTTGTCTGCGGTGACGAGGTGATTTTCAGCGAAGTATCCCCTCGCCCGCACGACACGGGTATGGTGACGCTGATTTCTCAGGATCTGTCCGAGTTTGCCCTGCACGTGCGTGCATTCCTTGGTCTTCCCGTTGGCGCAATCCGCCAGTATGGGCCGTCAGCGTCAGCGGTGATCCTGCCGCAGCTATGCAGCCAAAACGTTACCTTTGATAATGTGGATGCTGCCGTTGGCGCAGGTTTGCAGATACGTCTGTTTGGTAAACCCGAAATCGACGGTACGCGTCGTTTAGGTGTCGTGCTGGCAACTGCAGAAAGTGTTGAAGAAGCGGTTGATCGCGCGAAAAACGCGGCTTCACAGGTAATCGTGGCAGGTTAAAACCGGCTCCGTAAACCGGATGAGGCAGTATCCTCCCATCCGGCAAAGCCCGATAGTGGCGCTAACGCCTCTTATCGGGCCTTCGGTTTACACGTTGATAGCTTACTGCTTCGCGCCTTCAACCGCTTCGCGAGCCAGTTTGGTGATACGATCGTAATCACCCGCTTCCAGCGCATCCGCCGGAACCAGCCAGGAACCGCCAATGCACAGCACGCTTTTCAGGGCCAGGTAGTCACGGTAGTTCGCCGGAGAGATACCGCCGGTCGGGCAGAAACGAACCTGAGAGAACGGACCCGCGATTGCCTGCAGTGCTTTCGTACCGCCGTTCGCTTCAGCCGGGAAGAATTTGAACTCTTTCAAACCGTAGTCCATACCCAGCATCAGTTCAGAAACGGTGCTGATACCCGGGATCAACGGAATCGTCCCTTCGGTTGCTGCTTTCAACAGCGGCTCGGTCAGACCCGGGCTAATCGCAAACTGAGCACCAGCCGCAGTAACTTCAGCCAGTTGCTGTGGATTCAGCACAGTACCCGCACCAACGATAGCATCCGGTACTTCTTTCGCGATTGCACGAATAGCATCCATCGCACATGCGGTACGTAACGTCACTTCCAGAACGCGCACGCCCCCTGCAACTAACGCTTTTGCCATCGGCACAGCGTGTTCCAGTTTGTTAACCACAATAACCGGTACAACCGGGCCAGTGGTCAGGATTGCTTCTGCACTTGTCTTCCAGTTTTTCATCAGAGTTTTCTCTCGCCTGATTACAAATTAAGTCTTAAAAAGTGATACAGGTTGCGCCCTGCTCCGCACCGGACAGCTTTTCACGCAACGCGCTGAACATTTCACGCCCGGTACCCACGCGCGAAGCGCTAAGGTCAGGAATGTGAGGCTGACGAGAGGCAAGTTCCTCTTCATCAACCAGCAGCGTCAATTCACCTGTCTGTCCATTCACACGAATGATGTCGCCATCGCGCACTTTCGCCAGCAGCCCGCCATCGTAGGCTTCTGGGGTTACATGGATTGCTGAAGGCACTTTACCTGAAGCACCTGAAAGTCGTCCATCGGTAACTAACGCAATTTTGAAACAACGGTCCAATAATACACCAAGTGGCGGCATGAGTTTATGTAATTCTGGCATTCCGTTCGCTTTTGGTCCCTGATGGCGCACAACGACCACACAATCCCGGTCAAGCAGACCCGCATCAAACGCCGGTAACACATCATGTTGACTTTCAAAGACCACTGCAGGTGCTTCAATCACCTGATTTTCAACTGGAACAGCTGAGGTTTTCATTACCGCACGCCCCAGGTTGCCACTCAGTACTTTAGTGCCGCCGTGATGGGAGAATGGCTGGTCAAAGGCGGCAATCACATTGTTGTCCAGCGATTTTTCCGCACCTTCGCGCCAATCCAGTTCGCCATTATTCAGCCACGGCTCCAGGGTGTAACGCGATAAACCGAATCCGGCCACGGTATTCACATCTTCATGTAACAGACCCGCGTTCAGCAGTTCACGCATTAATACAGGCACACCGCCAGCAGCCTGGAAATGGTTAATGTCCGCCGGTCCATTCGGGTACAGACGCGCCATCAGCGGCACGATATCGGACAGATCGGAGAAGTCATCCCAGTTAATCAGAATCCCGGCCGCGCGCGCCATAGCCACCAGATGCATGGTATGGTTGGTTGAGCCCCCGGTCGCCAGCAGCGCGACAATCCCGTTCACCACCACTTTTTCATCGATCATTTTACCGATCGGCATCCATTCATTGCCGTTGCCGGTCAGGCGCGTCACCTGACGGGCTGCGGCTGCGGTCAGCGCTTCACGCAGCGGCGCATCAGGGTGCACAAAAGAGGAGCCTGGCAACTGCATGCCCATGAACTCCACTACCATCTGGTTGGTGTTAGCGGTGCCGTAGAACGTACAAGTACCCGGTGCATGATAAGACGCAGCTTCGGATTCGAGCAGTGCCATACGATCCACTTTGCCTTCGGCATACAGTTGACGAATACGCACTTTCTCTTTGTTCGCCAGACCACTCGCCATCGGGCCTGAAGGGATGAAAATTGAAGGCAGATGACCGAAGGAAAGCGCCGCCATGACCAGGCCCGGGACAATCTTGTCACATACACCGAGGAACAGCGCACCATCGAACATATTGTGTGAGAGCCCCACGGCCGCCGACATCGCAATGACTTCACGACTTAGCAGAGAAAGCTCCATGCCGTCCTGACCCTGAGTCACACCGTCGCACATCGCAGGTACACCACCAGCAACCTGGCCCACCGCATTGGCTTCATGTAGTGCTTTGCGAATGATGGCCGGATAGTGTTCATACGGCTGGTGTGCGGAAAGCATGTCGTTGTAGGAGGTAATGATCGCGATATTGTTACGCAACATACTTTTTAGCGAGGCTTTATCCTCCGGCTGACAGGCGGCAAAACCATGCGCCAGATTACCGCACGCCAGTTGTGAACGATGGACGGTAGTCGTTTTAGCCTGTTCGATTCGAGCGAGGTAGGCGGAACGCGTGTCCCGGGAACGTTCGACGATACGTTGTGTTACGCGTAACAAATTCGGATTCATAGAGGCTCCTAAAATTTATCTGTCAGAGCGGTTGGGTAAACAATGTATTCAGCATCGCTAAATATTGCTGAATCGCTTGTTAGCCGTAGCTCAGGGGCAAAATCGTTTCAGGCAGTGTAATAAAAAAAACCTCGCGGGTGAATCCACGCGAGGTTTAAAAGTGCAAAAATTATTCTACAATCTGTGTTAGATCATGTTACCGGTAAAATAACACCTAATGGCTAGATGATCTTTTACTCGAATTCGTTCCAGGAGCGACCGTCACGGGTGATCATGGCCACCGACGCAACCGGTCCCCAGGTTCCTGCCTGATAAGGCTTCGGCGACTCGTTATCCATCGCCCAGGCTTCAGTAATTGAATCCACCCACTTCCAGGCTTCTTCGACCTCATCGCGACGCACAAACAGAGCCTGAATACCGCGCATGGTTTCCAACAGCAGGCGCTCATAGGCATCGGCCAGGTGCGTTTGGTTGAAGGTTTCTGAGTAGCTCAGATCCAGCTTAGTGATTTGCAGATTATGTTTGTGATCCAGACCCGGCACTTTGTTCAGTACCTGAATATCAACCCCTTCATCAGGCTGCAAACGAATAGTCAACTTGTTCTGCGGCAGATCCTGCCAGGATTCTTTAAACAGATTCAGCTCAGGTGTTTTGAAGTAAACCACCACTTCAGAGCACTTGGTTGGTAAACGTTTACCGGTACGCAGGTAGAACGGTACACCCGTCCAGCGCCAGTTATCGATATCGACGCGGATCGCCACAAACGTTTCCGTATTGCTGCTCTTATTCGCGCCCTCTTCTTCCAGGTAACCCGGTACCTTTTTACCCTGGGCAAAACCAGTGGTGTACTGGCCGCGAACCGTTTTTTCACGCACGTTCGAGCGATCGATGCGACGCAGCGATTTCAGTACCTTTACTTTCTCATCGCGAATGCTGTCGGCGCTCAGATCAGCCGGAGGGGACATTGCGATCATGCATAGGATCTGCAGCAGGTGGTTCTGGATCATATCGCGCATTTGACCGGCCTGGTCAAAATAGCCCCAGCGCCCTTCAATACCCACTTCTTCCGCTACGGTAATTTCTACGTGGTCGATAGTGCGATTATCCCAGTTATTCACAAACAGGGAGTTAGCGAAACGCAGCGCCAGCAGGTTCAGAACCGTCTCTTTACCAAGATAGTGATCGATGCGGTAAACCTGGCATTCTTCGAAATACTCACCCACCTGGTCGTTGATTTCACGGGATGTCGCGAGCGAAGTACCCAGCGGTTTTTCCATCACGACACGCGCAGGCTTCGCGTTAAGTTTTGCTTCACCCAAACCTTTGCAGATCGCGCCAAAGGTGCTTGGCGGCATAGCGAAATAGTTAATCGTGGTACGTGATTTTTGATCCAGCATCTCGCCCAGACGGCGAAATGCGGCGGTGTCATTGACGTCCAGGTTACAAAAATCCAGACGGCCACTGAGGGTTTCCCATAAACTTTCATCAATTTTTTCTTTCATGAACGTTTCGAGCGCTTCGCGTACAACCTTGGTATAGGCAGCTTTGTCCCAATCAGCACGCCCTACCCCAATGATGCGGGTATCCGGGTTAATCTGACCGGCCTTTTCAAGTTGATACAGGGAAGGCAGCAATTTCCGTCGCGCCAGGTCGCCCTTCGCGCCGAAAATGACCAGGTCACATGCCTGGGCTGTTTGCGTTACCGCCATGTCATTCTCCTCAATTGAGTGCCTGGTACTTTTGCCAGACACTGGTTGTAATTTTATTACAGTGCACTGTACTGCTTTTACGTGATTCCGTGAACCGTAAACGCTTATCCAGCCGTGCTGTTACCGAAAACAGCGGTTAAACAAGCGTCAGTTACGCTCAAAATGGATAAAAAAGTCGCTTTGTTTCGTACCCATGAAGAAGTATGAAAACCGGACTTCGATCATGTAATGAAAAAAAACAACAACTATTCTCTCCATTTTGCCCCGTTCCTTCACTCCCAGAGGTAGTATCTACGCACAAAATAATTCGTGTTGCAGGAAAGCGGCAAACGAGTGACAAATTCGTCAGGAACGAATTTTTCCAACCGAAGGATGTCCCTCATTTCATCCCGATGGGCTTACTCAAGTAAGCGATTCAGGTGAATTAACGTAGCCCCCTGCGGCTCGAAGTATGACGTGTATAGCAAAATTATGCCCCGATTTCCCCATATTGCTGAAATCGCTTTTGCCCATGACCCATGAGTCTACCTAAATCATGAATATGCTGGAAAAAATCCAGTTAAAACTGGAACATTTGAGCAAGTCAGAACGTAAGGTTGCTGACGTTATTCTTACCTCACCAGACCAGGCAATCCATTCGAGCATTGCTGCGCTGGCGCTGGAAGCCAATGTCAGCGAACCGACCGTTAACCGTTTCTGCCGCAGCATGGATACACGTGGCTTTCCTGATTTTAAACTGCATCTGGCGCAAAGCCTGGCAAATGGTACCCCTTATGTTAATCGCAATGTGGATGAGGATGACAGCGTTGAATCCTACACGGGGAAAATCTTCGAGTCTGCAATGGCGAGCCTTGACCATGTTCGTCAGTCGCTGGATAACGCAGCGGTAAATCGTGCGGTTGATTTACTCACTCAGGCGAAGAAAATTGCCTTTTTTGGGCTCGGTTCCTCCGCCGCGGTGGCGCATGACGCCATGAATAAATTTTTCCGCTTTAACGTTCCAGTTATCTATTCCGACGACATCGTACTGCAACGCATGAGCTGTATGAATTGTAGTGATGACGATGTCATTGTGCTTATTTCACACACCGGAAGAACCAAAAGTCTGGTTGAGCTGGCACAACTGGCAAGAGAAAACGATGCCATGGTGATTGCCCTGACATCTCCTGGTACTCCGCTGGCACGTGAAGCAACGCTGGCAATTACCCTCGATGTACCGGAAGATACTGACATTTATATGCCCATGGTCTCTCGACTTGCTCAACTTACCGTGATAGATGTGCTGGCTACGGGATTTACTTTGCGCCGTGGGGCAAAATTTAGAGATAACTTGAAGCGTGTCAAGGAAGCGCTCAAGGAATCGCGTTTTGATAAAGAATTACTCATCAAGAGTGATGACCGCTAAAAGCAATAACAATGTTCTACCCTTTTATCATCCGGGTCGTTCATTTTACCGTTTATGTTCGAGAACGGCCGGATCAATGTTCACGCAACACCTAGTTGTTTCAGTCAACGGAGTATTACATGTCCAGAAGGCTTCGCAGAACCAAAATCGTTACCACCTTAGGCCCGGCAACTGACCGCGATAACAACCTTGAGAAAATTATCGCCGCTGGGGCGAACGTTGTACGTATGAACTTTTCGCACGGCTCTCCAGAAGATCACAAAATGCGGGCGGATAAAGTCCGTGAGATTGCCGCCAAGCTGGGACGTCATGTAGCTATTTTGGGTGACCTGCAGGGACCTAAAATCCGCGTATCGACCTTTAAAGAAGGTAAAGTATTTCTCAATGTTGGCGACAAATTCCTGTTAGACGCCAACCTCGGTAAAGGTGAAGGCGACAAAGAAAAAGTCGGCATCGATTACAAAGGCTTGCCTGCTGACGTAGTGCCGGGCGATATCCTGCTGCTGGATGATGGTCGCGTACAGCTCAAAGTGCTGGAAGTTCAGGGTATGAAAGTGTTCACCGAAGTCACTGTCGGTGGCCCGCTCTCCAACAACAAAGGCATCAACAAACTTGGCGGTGGCCTTTCTGCTGAAGCGCTGACGGAAAAAGACAAAGCAGACATCATTACTGCAGCGCAAATCAGCGTTGACTATCTGGCGGTTTCCTTCCCTCGCTGTGGCGAAGATCTGAATTATGCCCGCCGCCTGGCACGCGATGCTGGCTGCGATGCAAAAATTGTTGCCAAGGTAGAGCGTGCTGAAGCTGTCTGCGACCAGAATGCGATGGATGACATCATCCTTGCCTCTGACGTGGTAATGGTCGCGCGTGGTGACCTGGGTGTGGAAATTGGTGACCCGGAGCTGGTTGGTATTCAGAAAGCGTTGATCCGTCGCGCACGTCAGCTGAACCGTGCGGTCATTACCGCAACGCAGATGATGGAGTCAATGATCACTAATCCAATGCCGACGCGTGCGGAAGTCATGGACGTGGCAAACGCCGTGCTGGATGGGACTGATGCCGTCATGCTCTCAGCAGAAACAGCCGCAGGTCAGTACCCGGCGGAAACCGTCGCGGCAATGGCTCGCGTATGTCTGGGCGCGGAGAAAATCCCAAGCATCAACGTTTCTAAACACCGTCTCGACGTACAGTTTGATAATGTCGAAGAAGCTATCGCCATGTCAGCGATGTATGCCGCGAACCATCTGAAAGGCGTTACCGCTATCATCGCCATGACCGAGTCCGGTCGTACTGCGCTGATGACATCACGCATCAGTTCTGGCCTGCCAATTTTCGCGATGTCTCGTCATGAGCGTACGCTGAATCTGACCTCTCTGTATCGTGGCGTTACGCCGGTCCACTTTGACAGCGAAACTGACGGTGTAGTGGCTGCCAGCGAAGCGGTCAATCTGCTGCGCGACAAAGGTTACCTGGTGTCAGGCGATCTGGTGATTGTGACCCAGGGTGATGTCATGAGCACCATCGGTTCCACCAACACCACACGTATTCTGACTGTAGAATAACGACGCTGCTGACTGCCTGATATTACTTGCTTATCAGGCGTGCAGGTCGACTGATACAAAAAAGCCTCTCGTTCGAGAGGCTTTTTCTATTTCTTAGGATAAAGATCTTTGCGTTTATACGGTTCAATTTCGCCGGGTTTGCGGGTCTTTAGCAGTTTCAGAATCCAGGTGTATTGTTCAAGATGCGGGGTGACAAAAATCTCCACTTCTTCATTCATCCGCCTGGCAATTGTATGGTCATCTGCCGTCAGAATGTCATCCATGGGTGGGCGTACCTGAATCATCAGACGATGCGTTTTGCCATCGTACACCGGGAACAGCGGTATTACGCGCGCATGACAAACCTTCATCAGGCGGCCAATCGCCGGTAACGTTGCCTTATAGGTCGCGAAGAAATCGACAAACTCGCTGTGCTCCGGGCCGTGATCCTGATCCGGTAAGTAATATCCCCAGTATCCCTGCCGTACCGACTGAATAAAAGGTTTAATACCGTCGTTACGAGCATGTAAACGACCGCCAAAACGTCGACGTACCGTATTCCAGACATAGTCAAATACCGGATTGCCCTGGTTATGGAACATCGCTGCCATTTTCTGGCCCTGAGAGGCCATCAGCATTGCCGGAATATCAACCCCCCAGCCGTGAGGGACGAGAAAAATCACCTTTTCCTCATTACGTCGCATCTCATCGATAATTTCCAGGCCCTGCCAGTCAACGCGGTGCTGGATTTTCTCCGGGCCACGCATGGCTAATTCTGCCATCATAACCATCGCCTGAGGCGCAGTCGCAAACATCTCATCAACGATGGCCTCACGCTCGGCTTCGCTGCGCTCAGGAAAACAGAGGGATAAATTGATAAGCGCTCTACGACGCGAACTTTTCCCCAGTCGCCCGGCAAGCCGCCCCAGTTTCGCCAGAATGGGATCGCGAAATGACGCAGGCGTTAATGCAATCCCTGCAATCGCTGCCACGCCAAGCCAGGCGCCCCAGTGGCGCGGGTGACGGAATGATTTATGAAACTCAGGGATATACTCAATACTCTTTTTTTTCGTTTCCATGCTCTTCCAGTATCGGGGGCCGCGAAAAAGTAAATCTGTTGATAGTGTAGCGGCGCACCGTGTCCCGTACAAAATAAAAAAAGCCGGCACGCTTAGCGTACCGGCTCTGTCAGTGTATTTATTAATCGAAGCGTAACTGAGGCAGAACCTCTTTCACCTGTGCCAGGTACTCGGTACGATCCGAACCACTCAGCCCTTCCGTACGCGGCAGTTTTGCCGTCAACGGGTTCACTGCCTGCTGGTTGACCCATACTTCGTAGTGCAGGTGCGGGCCAGTAGAACGCCCGGTGTTACCTGACAGCGCAATGCGATCGCCACGTTTCACTTTTTGCCCCGGTTTAACCAGCAGCTTACGCAGGTGCATGTAACGGGTGGTGTAAGTGCGACCGTGACGAACAGCAACATAGTATCCGGCCGCGCCACTCCGTTTCGCGACAACCACTTCACCATCACCGACTGACAGCACCGGCGTACCTTGCGGCATCGCAAAGTCGACACCTTTGTGCGGTGCAACGCGTCCGGTTACCGGATTCAGGCGACGTGGATTGAAGTTTGACGAAATACGGAACTGCTTCGCCGTAGGGAAACGCATAAACCCTTTAGCAAGCCCGGTCCCGTTACGGTCATAGAATTTACCGTCTTCAGCACGGATCGCGTAATAATCCTTGCCTTCAGAGCGCAAACGAACGCCCAGCAACTGGCTTTGCTCGCGTTTACCGTCCAGCATCTCGCGAGACATCAAAACGGAGAACTCATCGCCTTTCTTCAACTTGCGAAAGTCCATCTGCCATTGCATCGCTTTAATCACTGCGCTGATTTCAGAGCTGGTCAGGCCGGCATCTCTTGCACTGGCGACGAAACTACCGCCCACCGTACCGTTTATTCGGCTGTTGACCCAGTCACCCTGCTGCATTTCGCTGCTCATCTTGAAACCCGTTGTCGTACGATCATAAGTACGGGTTTCACGGCGGGAAACTTCCCAGGTCAGGCGCTGCAAATCACCTTCCGAAGACAGTGTCCAGGAAAGTTGCTGGCCAATTTTCAGATTACGTAAATCTTTATCAGATGCGGCAAGCTGGCTGATATCGCCCATGTCAATGCCGTACTGGTTCAGAATACTGCTCAGCGTATCACCGGTAGAGACAACATACTCATGAACCCCGGCCTCGCCAGAGGTCTTGTCATCGAGTTCATCCTGAGGGATAGCTTCATCTTCCTGAGCGGCTTGATCGATAGGTTCGCTGGCCTCGGGCAACAGTGAACGTATCTCACTTTTTTCCAGCTCAATGGTTTTAACGATGGGCGCAGAGTCGGGATGGTATACATAAGGCCGCCAGACTGCGACGGCCAATGTCAGAACAGTAAGCGACCCCAACATAACACGATGGGGTCGCGGCAAATTATTAAATGCCAGGCTGACAGCGCGAGCTATCTGTTGCACGTATTCACTTCCTCATTAATCTCCTTTCAGGCAGCTCGCATACTGGTTGGCTAATTGGTTCAGAAACGCTGAATAGCTTGTTTTACCCAGTTTGATATTCGTTCCGAGGGGATCCAACGTTCCCATTCGAACGGATGTCCCTCTCGCTACGGCTTCAACGACCGCTGGCCTGAACTGTGGCTCAGCAAAAACGCAGGTTGCTTTTTGCTCAACCAACTGTGTTCTTATTTCATGTAAACGCTGCGCACCAGGTTGAATCTCAGGGTTCACGGTAAAGTGACCAAGCGGTGTTAGCCCGTAGTGTTTTTCGTAATAGCCATAGGCGTCATGAAAAACGAAATACCCTTTCCCCTTGAGCGGTGCGAGCTCGTTACCTACCTGCTTATCGGTTGCGGCTAATTGTGCCTCAAAATCCTTCAGGTTGGCGTCAAGTTTGGCTCGACTTTGCGGCATAAGTTCCACTAATTTATCATGGATTGCAACCGCTGAGGCCCGCGCTATCTCTGGGGAAAGCCAAAGATGCATGTTGTAATCACCATGATGGTGATGCTCGTCACTTTTTTCGCCGTGAGCGTCGTTATGCCCATGATCGTCATCGTCATCGTCAGCGCCTTTCATGAGTAACGGTTTCACGTCATTGAGCTGCGCAATCGTTACCTGTTTTGCGTTAGGAATATTCTTGACTGACTTTTCCATAAACGCCTCCATTTCCGGACCAATCCAAACTACTAAGTCCGCGTTCTGTAAGCGTTTTACGTCTGAAGGACGCAGCGAATAATCGTGTTCGGAGGCCCCGTCAGGCAGCAGAACCTGGGTGTCTGTAACCCCATCTGCAATCGCCGAAGCAATAAAGCCCAACGGCTTAAGTGACGCCACTACAGCAGCATTTGCTGCCTGAGTTGCACTACCCCAAAGAGCAGCGGATAATGCTGCGAAAAGAAGCGTATTTTTATGTAACATAATGCGACCAATCATCGTAACGAATGTGAGAAATGTGATATTATAACATTCTATAACTTCTGCAAGACTAAAATTGATATGACGACTTTGGTTTCACTGGAAAATGTCTCGGTCTCTTATGGTCAACGCCGCGTCCTTTCTGACGTATCGCTTGAACTTCGACCCGGCAAAATTTTAACGCTTCTTGGCCCGAATGGGGCCGGAAAGTCTACGCTGGTGCGCGTTGTATTGGGGCTGGTAGCGGCTGATGAAGGGGTTATCAAGCGCAACGGGCATTTGCGGATTGGCTATGTACCGCAAAAACTCTACCTCGATACAACACTTCCGCTGACGGTGAGTCGCTTTTTGCGCTTACGTCCTGGCACAAAGAAAGCCGACATTCTCCCTGCGCTGAAGCGTGTTCAGGCCGGGCATCTGATGGATGCTCCGATGCAAAAACTGTCCGGCGGGGAAACGCAACGTGTCTTGCTGGCCCGTGCGTTGCTAAATAAACCGCAGCTCCTGGTGCTCGATGAACCGACTCAGGGAGTGGATGTGAATGGTCAGGTTGCACTGTACGATCTTATCGATCAGTTGCGACGTGAGCTGGATTGCGCCGTGCTGATGGTATCCCATGACCTGCATCTGGTCATGGCAAAAACCGACGAAGTCCTGTGTCTGAACCACCACATTTGCTGCTCCGGCACGCCAGAGGTGGTTTCAATGCACCCTGAATTCATTTCTATGTTCGGGCAACGCGGCGCTGAACAACTCGGAATTTACCGTCACAACCATAATCATCGCCACGATTTACAGGGTCGCATTGTTTTACGCCGGGGAAATGGTCACTCATGATTGAATTATTATTACCCGGCTGGTTAGCCGGGATCATGCTGGCCTGCGCTGCTGGCCCGCTTGGCTCGTTTGTAGTCTGGCGTCGGATGTCTTATTTTGGCGATACGCTGGCGCACGCATCACTGCTGGGCGTCGCATTTGGCCTGCTGCTGGATGTAAACCCCTTCTATGCCGTTATCGCCATCACCCTGTTGCTGGCCGCAGGCCTGGTTTGGCTGGAGAAACGCCCGCATCTCGCGATTGATACCCTGCTCGGTATTATGGCGCACAGTGCGCTGTCATTAGGGCTGGTTGTTGTCAGCCTGATGTCGAATATTCGTGTGGATCTGATGGCCTATCTGTTTGGCGATCTGCTCGCCGTCACCCCAGAAGATCTGGTGGCCATTGCCATTGGCGTGGTTATCGTTCTGGCGATTTTGTTCTGGCAGTGGCGTAACCTGCTGTCGATGACTATCAGCCCGGATCTGGCCTTTGTTGATGGCGTCAAGCTGCAACGTGTCAAGCTATTGCTGATGCTGGTCACAGCACTCACTATTGGTGTGGCGATGAAATTCGTCGGGGCACTGATTATCACCTCACTGCTGATAATTCCTGCGGCTACCGCACGTCGTTTCGCCCGTACACCCGAACAGATGGCAGGCGTTGCCGTAGGTGTCGGGATGATAGCGGTTACAGGCGGGCTGACCTTCTCTGCGTTCTATGACACACCGGCCGGGCCATCCGTGGTGCTTTGTGCTGCACTGCTGTTTATCTTCAGTATGATGAAGAAGCAAGCGAGCTGAGTGGTATTTCGCCGGATGGCGGTTTCACCTAATCAGGCCTACATCATACCGTAGGTCTGATTAGCGTAGCACCATCAGGCATTATTGGGGCTTAAGGCATTTCCGGTGGTGTAATGCCAAAGTGGTTCCATGCCCGCACCGTTGCCATACGTCCGCGCGGGGTACGTTGCAGAAAACCTTGCTGAATCAAATACGGTTCCAGCACGTCCTCAATGGTTTCACGTTCTTCGCCGATTGCCGCCGCCAGGTTATCTAACCCGACCGGACCACCAAAGAATTTATCGATCACGGCCAGCAGCAGCTTGCGGTCCATATAATCGAAGCCTTCCGCATCCACATTGAGCATATCCAATGCCTGGGCGGCGATATCCGCCGAGATGGTGCCGTCATGCTTCACCTCGGCAAAATCGCGTACCCGACGCAATAAACGGTTGGCAATACGCGGCGTACCACGTGCCCGCCGCGCCACTTCCAGCGCCCCTTCGTCACTCATCTCCAGTCCCATAAAGCGGGCACTGCGTCCAACAATATGCTGAAGATCAGCCACCTGATAGAACTCCAGGCGCTGCACAATCCCAAAACGGTCACGCAACGGAGACGTTAACGAACCCGCACGCGTTGTGGCGCCGATTAGCGTAAACGGCGGCAGATCGATTTTAATTGAACGCGCAGCCGGGCCTTCGCCAATCATGATATCCAGCTGGTAGTCTTCCATTGCCGGATACAACACTTCTTCCACCACCGGTGACAGACGATGGATTTCATCGATAAACAACACATCGTGTGGTTCAAGGTTGGTGAGCATTGCCGCCAGATCGCCTGCTTTTTCCAGTACCGGGCCGGACGTAGTGCGCAGGTTGACGCCCATTTCATTGGCAACAATATTGGCAAGCGTGGTTTTACCGAGACCCGGAGGACCAAAAATCAGCAGGTGATCGAGGGCATCGCCGCGCAGCTTCGCCGCCTGGATAAAAATCTCCATTTGCGAACGCACCTGCGGCTGACCAATGTACTCTTCCAGCAATTTAGGGCGGATCGCACGATCCACCAGATCTTCAGGGGTCGTGCTGACAGCCGAAATCAGACGGTCTGCTTCAATCATCCTCTACCTCACAGCGCAGCGCGAAGCGCTTCACGAATCAGGGTTTCACTGCTGGCATCAGGGCGGGCAATTTTGCTTACCATGCGGCTGGCTTCCTGTGGTTTATAGCCTAACGCTACCAGCGCAGCAACCGCTTCCTGCTCGGCATCATCGGTTACCGGACTGGCAGGTGATGTCAGCACCAGATCTGCCGCCGGGGTAAAGAGATCGCCATGCAGTCCTTTAAAGCGGTCTTTCATTTCGACGATCAATCGCTCCGCCGTTTTCTTACCGATACCCGGTAGTTTGACCAGCGCCCCCAGTTCTTCACGTTCTACGGCATTGACAAACTGCTGCGCTGACATGCCGGAGAGGATCGCCAGCGCCAGCTTCGGCCCCACGCCGTTGGTTTTAATTAGCTCTTTAAACAGCGTGCGCTCCTGCTTATTGTTAAAGCCATACAGCAGCTGTGCGTCTTCGCGCACCACAAAATGCGTGAAGATGATCGCTTCCTGCCCGGCTTCCGGCAGCTCGTAGAAACAGGTCATCGGCATATGCACTTCATAGCCTACCCCGCCCGTTTCCAGAAGGACCAGTGGGGGTTGTTTTTCAAGAATGATGCCTCTGAGTCTGCCTATCACATGACGCTCCTGCGTTAAGGGCTAAAAGGTAATGCGCTATCATAAAAAAAGGCTGGATAGATATCCAGCCTCATTTGTCACTAACGTAACCTACCGCGCGCTAAATTCAACCTCGACTCACTCATTTGCATGGCGTTCTGGCTGACATGGCAGTGGGTAATGGCAATCGCCAGCGCATCCGCAGCATCCGCCTGCGGGTTAGCCGGGAGTTTGAGCAGCGTACGCACCATGTGCTGTACCTGGCTTTTTTCTGCGCTGCCGATACCGACGACGGTCTGTTTAACCTGTCGGGCAGCATACTCAAACACCGGAAGATCCTGATTGGTCGCAGCAACAATCGCTACGCCGCGCGCCTGTCCCAGCTTCAGCGCCGAATCGGCATTTTTCGCCATAAAGACCTGCTCGATGGCAAAATAATCCGGCTGGAACTGAGTGATGATTTCCGTCACCCCCGCGTATATTAATTTCAGCCGTGACGGGAGATCGTCAACTTTGGTGCGAATACAACCACTGCCGAGGTAGGTCAACTGTCTGCCGACCTGACGGATTACGCCATAACCGGTAATGCGCGACCCCGGATCAATGCCGAGAATAATAGACATCACGCATCTCCTGTTATTTTATGGCTTAACCACATCATTCTAACGTAGCTGCAACCTCATCGGAGATTTCGCCGTTGTGGTAAACTTCCTGCACGTCATCGCAATCTTCCAGCATATCGATCAGACGCATCAGTTTCGGCGCTGTTTCTGCATCCATATCCGCTTTGGTGGATGGGATCATAGAAACTTCAGCCGCGTCCGCTTTCAGACCTGCCGCTTCCAGCGCATCACGAACTTTACCCATCTCTTCCCACGCGGTGTATACGTCAATCGCGCCGTCGTCGAAGGTTACAACATCTTCAGCACCGGCTTCCAGTGCCGCTTCCATGATGGCGTCTTCGTCGCCTTGCTCAAAGGAGATCACGCCTTTCTTGCTGAACAGGTATGCGACGGAACCGTCGGTACCGAGGTTGCCGCCTGTTTTAGTGAATGCGTGGCGCACTTCTGCAACGGTACGGTTACGGTTGTCAGACAGACATTCAATCATCACGGCTGTACCGCCAGGACCGTAACCTTCATAGATGATGGTTTCCATGTTGGAATCTTCATCACCACCCACACCGCGCGCGATTGCACGGTTCAGAGTGTCACGAGTCATGTTGTTTGCCAGCGCTTTATCAACCGCTGCGCGCAGACGTGGGTTGGCATCCGGATCGCCACCACCCAATTTAGCCGCCGTCACCAGCTCACGAATGATTTTGGTGAAGATCTTACCGCGCTTAGCATCCTGCGCTGCTTTACGATGTCTGGTGTTGGCCCATTTACTATGACCTGCCATAAATAATCTCTCCAAAAAGCGCGCCTTCTCAGGCGACGTTAATTACAAACTCTTCAATCGCCTGCCGGTTACTCCACGACTTGGTTAACTGTGCAGCCTCGTGCGCATTAACCCAACGGTAGGTCAAATGTTCGGTGAACACGATCTCTCGTTCAGTGGGCAGTGCCAGGCAAAACCAGGACTCCGTATTACGTACAATTCCTGGCGCATAGCGATGACGTAAATGACTAAAAATCTCAAACTCCACCGTGCGCTGGCAGTCAATTAAGGTCAGCTGCTCACGCGCAACATCAATGGCGACCTCTTCCTTTACTTCACGCAGGGCGGCTTGCGACGCGGTTTCACCTTCTTCAAGGCTGCCGGTGACCGACTGCCAAAAATCAGGATCGTCGCGTCGCTGTAACATCAGCACTCTCCCGGTGTCCTTTGCATAAATCACGACTAACACCGAGACAGGCTGTTTATATGCCATATCAGTTATTCTCGGCCTTCTTAACAACCTGAATACTCAGTTCCGCCAGCGCAGCTTCGTTGGCCAGGCTCGGCGCTTCGGTCATCAGACACGCGGCAGCCGTCGTTTTCGGGAAAGCAATAACGTCACGGATGTTATCAGTACCGGTCAGCAGCATGGTCAGACGATCCAGACCAAACGCCAGGCCCGCGTGCGGCGGCGTACCGTATTTTAACGCATCGAGCAGGAAGCCGAATTTCTCGCGCTGCTCTTGTTCGTTGATACCCAGAATACCGAATACGGTCTGCTGCATATCACCGTTATGGATACGTACAGAACCACCGCCTACTTCGTAGCCGTTGATAACCATATCGTACGCATTGGCAACCGCATCTTCGGGCGCAGCTTTCAGCTCAGCCGCCGTCATGTCTTTCGGCGAGGTGAACGGGTGGTGCATCGCGGTCAGACCGCCTTCACCATCGTCTTCAAACATTGGGAAGTCGATAACCCACAACGGCGCCCATTTGGCTTCGTCGGTCAGGTTCAGGTCTTTACCCAGTTTGAGGCGCAGAGCCCCCATCGCGTCGGCAACCACTTTCTTGTTGTCGGCACCGAAGAAGATCATATCGCCGTCTTGTGCGCCAGTACGTTCCAGAATGGCTTCAATGATTTCAGCATTCAGGAACTTGGCCACCGGGCTGGTTACCCCTTCCAGACCTTTCGCACGCTCGGTGACTTTAATGTATGCCAGACCTTTCGCGCCGTAGATCTTAATGAAGTTACCGTAATCGTCGATCTGCTTACGGCTAAGTGCAGCGCCGCCAGGTACGCGCAGAGCCGCTACACGCCCTTTCGGATCGTTAGCCGGGCCAGAGAACACGGCGAATTCAACAGATTTCAGCAAATCAGCAACGTCCACCAGCTCCATCGGGTTACGCAGATCCGGCTTATCGGAACCGTAGCGACGCTCAGCTTCAGCAAAGGTCATGATCGGGAAATCGCCCAGATCCACACCTTTTACTTCCAGCCACAGATTACGCACCAGCGCTTCCATCACTTCACGCACCTGCGGTGCGGTCATGAAGGAGGTCTCAACATCGATCTGAGTAAATTCAGGCTGGCGGTCAGCACGTAAGTCTTCGTCACGGAAGCATTTTACGATCTGGTAGTAACGGTCGAAACCAGACATCATCAGCAGCTGTTTGAACAACTGAGGAGACTGTGGCAGCGCGTAGAATTTACCTTTATGTACGCGAGACGGTACCAGGTAGTCACGCGCACCTTCTGGCGTCGCTTTCGTCAGCATCGGCGTTTCGATGTCGAGGAAGCCATGGTCGTCCATAAAACGACGCACCAGGCTGGTAATTTTGGCACGCGTTTTCAGGCGCTGCGCCATTTCAGGGCGACGCAGATCGAGGTAGCGATACTTCAGACGAGCTTCTTCAGTATTTACGTGGTTAGAGTCGAGCGGCAGTGAATCTGAACGGTTGATAATGACCAGATCGGAGGCCAGCACTTCAATTTCGCCAGTCGCCATATCGGCGTTGACGTTTTTCGCATCACGCGCACGCACGGTGCCCGTAACCTGGATGCAGAACTCATTACGCAGTTCGGAGGCCAGCTTTAACGCGTCCGCACGGTCCGGATCGAAAAATACCTGCACGATACCTTCGCGGTCGCGCATATCGATAAAGATCAGGCTACCAAGATCACGACGACGGTTGACCCAACCACACAGAGTCACCTGCTGCCCCTCGTGGGACAGACGTAGCTGTCCGCAATATTCTGTACGCATGAGATATCCCTTAACTTTGCCGCAGGCGGATTGTCACCTGCCCGGCAGATGACGAAGTCGCAGCTTTAGCTGAATGTCACAACTGAATGAAAAAAGGCGGCTATTATACTGGAAATTCTGCCGCACGATAAGAGCCTACTGGGATAGACTCTCAGTCCGGTACTGACTGTACGCATGTTTCCTAAGCGGGTATTGCGTAATCTCACAAAAAATAACAAAAATTGTCGCCCCTTTCACACAGATTCGCGATTAAGGTGTAACGGAAATCTTTTTACTGGAGTCACCATGCTGGAACTGAACGCAAAAACAACCGCTCTTGTCGTCATCGATCTACAGGAAGGGATCCTGCCTTTCGCGGGTGGACCTCATTCGGCAAACAACGTGGTCGAGCGCGCCGCACAACTGGCGGAAAAATTCCGTACCAACGGTTCACCGGTGGTGATGGTTCGTGTCGGCTGGTCTGCGGATTATGCCGAAGCGCTAAAACAACCGGTTGATGCTCAGACTCCGGCCAAAGCATTACCCGAAAACTGGCGGGAATACCCGCAAGCGCTGGGAAAAAGTGCGACAGACCTGGAGGTCACCAAGCGCCAGTGGGGAGCATTCTACGGTACTGACCTGGAACTGCAATTGCGCCGTCGTGGTATCGACACCATCGTCCTTTGCGGGATCTCCACCAATATCGGCGTTGAGTCCACCGCGCGTAATGCCTGGGAGCTGGGTTTTAGCCTGATCGTTGCCGAAGACGCCTGCAGTGCCGCCAGCGCCGACCAGCATCAGGGCAGCATGACGCATATTTTCCCACGTATTGCCCGTGTACGTCGCGTTGACGAGATCCTGCAAGCGTTATGATCTATATCGGCTTACCTCAGTGGTCACACCCGAAATGGATGCGTCTGGGGATCACCAGCCTTGAAGAGTATGCCCGCCACTTTAACTGCGTGGAAGGCAACACCACGCTGTACGCCCTGCCAAAAGCCGAGATTGTTGCGCGTTGGCATGCACAGACCACCGATGCGTTTCGATTCTGTTTTAAGTTTCCGGCCACCATTTCACATCAGGCTGCGCTGCGTAATTGTGATGACCTGGTACTGGAATTTTTCGCGCGCATGTCGCCGCTGGAATCACGCATTGGACAATACTGGCTGCAATTACCCGCGACTTTTGGCCCGCGTGACCTCCCTGCCCTGTGGCAATTCCTCGATGCCCTCCCTAAAACGTTTACCTACGGTGTCGAGGTTCGTCATCCGGATTTCTTTGCGAAAGGTGAATCAGAGATCCAGTTCAATCGGGGTCTGCATGAACGCGGGATTAATCGGGTCATTTTAGACAGTCGTCCGGTCCATGCCGCGATCCCACACACGGAAGCGATACGCGATGCTCAACGTAAGAAACCGAAGGTCCCGGTCCATGCGGTAGTCACGGCAAACCACCCGATGGTCCGTTTTATCGGTAGTGATAACATGACACAAAATAGGCAGTTCTTTGCCGCCTGGCTGGCAAAGTTGCCACTCTGGCAACAGACCACCACGCCATATCTGTTTTTACACACGCCGGATATCGCACAGGCTCCTGAGCTGGTAGACACGCTATGGGCAGATTTACGTAGTGCCCTGCCAGAGATCGGATCAGCGCCCTCGATTCCACAGCAATCTTCTCTTTTCTGAAAATGCCACCTATCATAGTCAATGCCAGCAGCCATTTTAAAAGGGAGTTTGTATGGTAAGCGCGCTTTATGCCGTCCTGGGTGCGTTATTGTTAATAAAGTTCTCCTTTGACGTCGTTCGCCTGCGCATGCAATATCGCGTTGCCTATGGTGATGGCGGCTTTAGTGAGCTGCAAAGCGCCATCCGCATTCACGGTAATGCAGTGGAATATATTCCCGTTGCATTAGTGCTGCTGCTTTTTATGGAAATGAACGGCGCTGAAACGTGGATGGTGCATCTTTGTGGGCTTATGCTGATAGCCGGGCGACTGATGCATTATTACGGATTCCACCACCGGCTTTTCCGCTGGCGCCGTTCCGGCATGAGCGCCACCTGGTGTTCACTGTTGCTCATGGTGCTGGCAAATCTTTGGTATATGCCCTGGGAGTTGGTTTTCTCCCTGCATTAGCGCACAATACGCCACTTTATTTTTCCCGGATTTTTACGTTATGTCTCACCGCGACACGCTTTTTTCTGCGCCTATCGCCAGTCTGGGTGACTGGACCTTTGATGAACGGGTAGCTGAAGTCTTCCCGGATATGATCCAGCGTTCCGTTCCGGGCTACTCCAACATCATTTCGATGATTGGTATGCTGGCCGAACGTTTCGTGCAACCCAACACGCAGGTCTACGATCTGGGCTGTTCTCTGGGCGCGGCGACGCTCTCGGTGCGTCGCAATATTCATCATGAGAATTGCAAAATTATTGCCGTCGATAACTCCCCGGCCATGGTTGAGCGCTGCCGTCGTCACATCGATGCCTATAAAGCCCCCACGCCTGTTGACGTGGTCGAAGGCGATATTCGCAACATAACTATCGAAAACGCCTCGATGGTGGTGCTGAATTTTACCCTGCAATTCCTTGAACCACCTGAGCGCCAGGCATTGTTGGATAAGATTTATCAGGGGTTAAACCCCGGCGGTGCGTTGGTGCTGTCAGAGAAGTTCAGCTTCGAAGATGCCAAAGTTGGCGAACTGCTGTTCAACATGCACCACGACTTCAAACGCGCCAATGGCTATAGCGAACTGGAAATCAGCCAGAAGCGCAGCATGCTGGAAAACGTGATGCTCACCGATTCGGTCGAAACGCATAAAGCGCGACTGCATCAGGCAGGTTTTGAGCACAGTGAACTGTGGTTCCAGTGCTTCAACTTTGGTTCTCTGGTGGCATTGAAAGCTGAGGCTAGCGCATGATCGACTTTGGTAACTTTTATCAGCTGATTGCCAAAAACCATCTTTCCCATTGGCTGGAAACGCTGCCAGCGCAAATCGCGACCTGGCAGCGCGATCAGCACGGCTTGTTTAAGCAGTGGTCGAATGCCGTGGAGTTTCTGCCGGAACTGACGCCGCATCGTCTGGATTTACTGCATAGCGTGACTGCCGAAAGCGAGGAGCCGCTCAGCGAAGGGCAGATCAAACGGATTGATACGCTGATGCGTCATCTCATGCCGTGGCGCAAAGGTCCATATTCGCTGTACGGCGTCAATATTGATACCGAATGGCGTTCCGACTGGAAGTGGGATCGCGTTCTGCCGCATTTATCCGATCTGACCGGGCGTACCATTCTCGACGTGGGCTGCGGCAGCGGATACCACATGTGGCGCATGATTGGCGCGGGGGCACATCTGGCCGTCGGTATCGATCCTACGCAGCTGTTCCTGTGTCAGTTTGAAGCGGTGCGTAAACTGCTGGGCAATGACCAGCGCGCACATCTGTTGCCGTTGGGTATTGAGCAGCTTCCGGCGCTCAACGCCTTTGATACCGTATTCTCCATGGGCGTGCTTTATCACCGCCGTTCGCCGCTGGAACATCTCTGGCAGTTGAAAGATCAACTGGTAAAAGACGGAGAACTGGTGCTGGAAACGCTGGTGGTCGAAGGTGATGAAAATACCGTTCTGGTACCAGGCGATCGCTACGCGCAAATGCGTAATGTCTACTTTATTCCGTCTGCGCTGGCGTTAAAAAACTGGCTGGAAAAATGCGGATTTGTCGATGTTCGTATCGCCGACGTGTGTGTGACCACTACCGAAGAACAGCGTCGCACCGAATGGATGATAACCGAATCGCTGGCCGATTTCCTCGACCCGAACGACCACAGCAAAACGATCGAAGGCTACCCCGCCCCACTGCGTGCGGTATTGATTGCGCGTAAGCCGTGATGGTTTGCCCGGTGGCGCTACGCTTACCGAGCAGTAGGCCTGATAAGGCATCGCCGCCATCAGGCATAATAAGGATAAAAAAAGGCCCCTGTTGAAATTGCAGGGGCCTGGTACGAGCAAGCATCATATTGGGCGACATGATGCAACGGTAAAAATCAGCTGGCCTGGTGGTGCGCAATGATTGCCTTCATTTCAGCAACCGCCGCCCCGTCTACCGCATAGCGTGAATACTCATCCGCCTGCGAATCCGAAGACATCGACAACCCCGAATTGCGATACCGCATGGGTGAAGCCAGCCATACTCCGGCAGAACTGTGGACTTCCTGCACTCCGGCATTAAGGAACAGGAACAAATTCGCGGCGCGAACCCCCGCTCCGGCCATAATGATTGGAGCATCTGCCTGCGCAATAAGTTCCATTATTTTTGTTAAACCTTGCGCTGCATCTGATTTTTGCCCGGAAGTCAGCACTCTGGCGACACCTAAATCGGACAATTTATTCAGCGCATTTAATGGGTTGGCACACATATCGAAGGCCCGATGAAACGTGACATTTAGCGGGCCCGCAGCAACCATTATTTTTTCCATACGTGGCATATCGACATTCCCGTCCACATCGAGAATGCCGGTCACCAGCCCTGAAAAACCCAAATCTCTGACCATCGCGATATCATCAAGCATCGCGGCAAATTCACCGTCGGTGTAACAAAAATCGCCCCCACGCGGACGGATAATGGGATTAACGGGAATAGAGACATGCTGGCGTACAGAGCGCAACACCCCCAGCGACGGCGTTAAGCCTCCTTCTTTAGGCGCTGAACAAAGCTCAATGCGATCCGCACCGTTTTGCTGCGCGGTGCGTGCGCACTCCATGCTGTAACAGCAGATTTCCAGTAATGCCATCACTCACTCCTGTTGCTCGCTTGCGACAATCGCTTCAATTGACCACGGATGAAATTTGAGGGTGACGCAGCCATCACTGACCGCCAGCGTCGGATTCGGTAAACGCTCACGCTCTCCTTTTGGCGAGCTGGTTTTCACGAAAATCCCCGGCTGACTCAATCCTTCATCAGAAAGCAGCGCCAGCGCTCGTGCATTCAACGTCTCCACGTCACCCGGCAGTACTATTTCCACATGTTCCCAGCCTTCATGCGGATAGCGTTTTTCGCCCGGCCATGGCAGTTCTACGATCGTAAATTGCCAGTGTTGCACACAAACGGGTTCATCAAGCTTGAACAAGCAAATCGGTCGGCCATTAATGATATTTTCTGACAACAATTCGCCACACTGTTCAAAACCACGACGCCAGCGCTCTGCGGTGGTATTTTGATGACAGCGCAGAGAAATGTGATCGGCTTCAAGCGATGAGACATCCAGCCCAAGTCGAGTGGAAAGATCCGTTAACGCCTGAATGAAATGCGGTAAATCTGCGGAAATATCATGCAGTTCTGCAACTGCTTGCCAGTTCGCCATAATGAAAGCTCATATCCTTGTTCAAAGCGGCTAATTTACCCTGTTGCGCTGCCCCAACCAACAGCTGATTTTCTTAAGCGCGATGTGAATAATTATACGTAATAACAATGTTTATATTTCAGGCTGCTGGCGGTACTCGCAATGCTGACGGCAACGGGCATTTGCAGTATACTCCCGCCCTTAATTCTTAAACTGGTGCGGTCAATTTTAAGCCGCTTCATAAATGTAAGGTATTCCGGTGAATATTCAGGCTCTTCTCTCAGAAAAAGTCAGTCAGGCCATGATTGCTGCAGGCGCCCCTGCAGATTGCGAACCGCAGGTTCGTCAGTCAGCAAAAGTACAGTTCGGCGACTATCAGGCCAACGGCATGATGGCTGTCGCGAAAAAACTGGGTATGGCCCCGCGACAACTGGCTGAGCAGGTGCTGACTCATCTGGATCTCAACGGGATCGCCAGCAAAGTTGAAATTGCAGGCCCGGGCTTTATCAACATTTTTCTCGATCCGGCATTTCTGGCGCAACACGTTCAGCAGGCGCTGGCCTCCGATCGTCTGGGCGTCACCCAACCGGCTAAACAAACCGTTGTGGTTGACTACTCCGCACCTAACGTCGCGAAAGAAATGCACGTGGGTCACCTGCGTTCCACCATCATCGGTGACGCTGCGGTGCGTACGCTGGAGTTCCTTGGCCACAATGTTATCCGCGCTAACCACGTCGGCGACTGGGGCACTCAGTTCGGGATGCTCATCGCATGGCTGGAAAAACAGCAGCAGGAAAATGCCGGCGAGATGGCGCTGGCCGATCTGGAAGGTTTCTACCGTGATGCGAAAAAACATTACGACGAAGATGAAGCTTTCGCAGAACGCGCCCGTAGCTATGTTGTGAAGCTGCAAGGCGGCGATGAGTACTTCCGTGAAATGTGGCGCAAACTGGTCGACATTACCATGTCGCAAAACCAGTTAACCTACGATCGCCTGAACGTCACCCTGACCCGTGACGACGTCATGGGTGAAAGCCTGTACAACCCAATGCTGCCTGGCATTGTGGCCGATCTCAAAGCGAAAGGCCTGGCTGTTGAAAGCGAAGGCGCTACCGTCGTATTCCTTGATGAGTATAAGAACAAGGAAGGCGAACCGATGGGCGTTATCATTCAGAAGAAAGATGGCGGCTATCTCTACACCACGACCGACATCGCCTGCGCCAAGTATCGTTATGAAACGCTGCATGCCGATCGCGTACTGTATTACATCGACTCCCGTCAGCATCAGCACTTAATGCAGGCCTGGACCATCGTGCGTAAAGCCGGCTATGTGCCGGACTCCGTACCGCTGGAACACCATATGTTCGGTATGATGCTGGGTAAAGACGGTAAGCCGTTCAAAACGCGCGCTGGCGGCACGGTTAAACTGGCCGATCTGCTGGATGAAGCACTGGAACGTGCGCGTCGTCTGGTGGCAGAGAAGAACCCGGACATGTCTGCTGATGAGCTGGAAAAACTGGCGAATGCCGTTGGTATCGGCGCGGTTAAATATGCGGATCTGTCGAAAAACCGTACCACCGACTACATCTTCGACTGGGACAACATGCTGGCATTCGAAGGCAATACCGCGCCGTACATGCAGTATGCTTACACCCGAGTCCTGTCAGTGTTCCGCAAAGCAGACATCGACGAAAGCGCGCTGGCAAATGCGCAGGTGATTATCAACGAAGATCGCGAGGCCCAACTGGCTGCGCGTCTGCTGCAGTTTGAAGAAACGCTGACCGTTGTGGCACGTGAAGGTACGCCGCACGTGATGTGTGCTTACCTGTACGACGTTGCCGGTCTGTTCTCTGGCTTCTACGAACACTGCCCTATCCTTAGCGCTGAAAACGAAGAAATTCGTAACAGCCGCCTGAAACTGGCGCAACTGACGGCGAAAACCCTGAAGCTGGGTCTGGATACGCTGGGTATCGAAACCGTAGAACGCATGTAATCACCTCGAGTGATGTGAAAGCCTGCGCTATGTCGTGGGCTTTTTTATTTTCCCGAATGACCTCCCTCGTAGGCCTGATAAGCGAAGCGCCATCAGGCGGTCAGGCGCACCTTGCCGGATGGCGGCGTAAACGCCTTATCCGGCCTACGAGAAACGACTACGTTCACTGTAATTTGTAACAACTCACAAGGAATGACACATTTCCGTAGAGGGATGGAACATTTTTTGCCTGTCATCCCGTTTACGCCTCCGTATCATTAGGCGGCGAATTAATCGGGTACGGGTCAATGACATTCAGAGATTTTGAGGCGGAAGAAAAACTTTTCCAGCGGCGTGTAATGGTGGCCTTTGGCCTGGTCGTCATCTGTTTTGGCATCCTGATTTATAACCTCTATAACTTACAAATCCGTCAACACCAGTATTACACCACCCGATCGGATGCAAACGACATCAAAATGCTGCCCGTCGCCCCAACGCGCGGTATCATTTATGATCGCAACGGTATCCCGCTGGTACGAAATGTCACCTGGTACGACATTTCTGTTACGCCTTATAAAATCAGCGATATGGACGCCCTGCTGAAGCAACTCACACCGATTGTTGACCTCACGCCAGATGATATTGACCAGTTTCGCCATGAGCTGAAGGCCAGTAGCCGCTATCGCCCGGTGGTGCTAAAAAATGCGCTAACCGATGTAGAAATTGCCCGTTTTTCTGTGAATCAGTTCCATTTCAGCGGTGTGACCATCAATAGCTACGAAGATCGCCAGTATCCTTATGGGGCGGCGCTGGCACATGTACTTGGCTACGTATCAAAAATCAACGATAGCGATCTGAAAGCACTGGATAAAAAAGGGCTGGCAGAGAACTACGCCGCCGATCACAACATTGGTAAACAAGGCATTGAGCACTACTACGAGAATGATCTGCACGGCAAAACGGGCTATCAGGAAGTGGAAGTTGATAATCACGGGCGTATTGTACGTTTGATTAAAGACGTCCCCCCTGTCGCCGGCAAAGATATCCATCTGACGCTGGATTTACACTTGCAGGAATACATTGAAAGCCTGCTGGTGGGCCAACGCGCCGCGGTGTTGGTGGAAGATCCCCATGATGGCTCCGTGCTGGCAATGGTCTCAAATCCCAGCTATGACCCCAACCCGTTTGTAAAAGGCATCAGCTACCAGGACTACAACACGCTGTTGCAGGATAAAAACCTGCCATTAATTAACCGCGTCACCCAGGGGTTATATCCTCCTGCCTCAACGGTAAAACCGTACATGGCGATGTCAGCCTTACTGGACGGTGTGATCACGCCGCAGACCAGCTTCTTCGGCGCGGCCACCTGGACGCTCCCCGGCACCGAGCGACATTACCGCGACTGGAAAAAAACGGGTCACGGTATGCTGGATGTCACCAAAGCGATTGAAGAGTCTGCTGACACGTTCTTTTATCAGGTCGCGTATATGATGGGAATTGACCGGATTAACAGCATGCTCGGCCAGTTTGGCTATGGCAAACCGACCGGCATCGATCTTGATGAGGAGTATAACGGCCTGCTCCCGAGTCGCGAATGGAAGCAGAAAGTGCATAAAAAAGCCTGGTATCAGGGAGATACCATTTCGGTTGGCATCGGTCAGGGCTACTGGATTGCCACGCCGATCCAGATGGTAAAAGCCATGGTCGCGCTGATTAACAACGGCAAGGTTATTGCCCCTCACCTGCTACTTGATGAAGAGAGCGGGAAAGCCATCACGCCGTATCAGGCTCCCGAAGCACCCACACAAATTGCTTCTGCTTCATCACCCTATTGGGGACTGGTGCGTCAGGCGATGTTCGGCATGGCGAATGCACCAAACGGTACCGGGTATAAATTTTTCCATACGGCACCTTATGGCATCGCGGCCAAAAGCGGGACATCACAGGTCTTTAGCCTGAAAGAAAACCAGACTTACAATGCGAAGATGATCCCCATACGCCTGCGCGACCACGTATTCTATACCGCGTTTGCGCCGTATAAGAACCCAAAAGTCGCCATTGCATTAATTCTGGAAAACGGCGGCAGCGACGGGGTTACCGCCGCGCCGGTCATGCGCCAAATCATGGATCATCTGTTTGCGCCGCCCGGGCAACCCGATGCCGCAGAACAACCAGGTCCGGTCAGTACAGCATCAGCGGGAGACACGATTAATAGTACTTACGCAAATATTCGGTAAGGCACAGCATTGCCATAGCCTGCCCGTAAGGCATAGAGGTGAGAGGGATGTTGTGGTAGAAATCGAGATTGTGCCCCATGCCGGTGCCAAACGAGGTATGCAGCAATTCACCTTCCGGTGAAATATGTTGCACAATACCTCTGATGGCTTTTTCGGCTACTGCTGCATAGTCTTGTCCGGCATAGCGTTTACGTACCGCCTTGAGGATCCCATAAGCAAATCCGGCGCTAGCCGATGCTTCCAGATATGACTGCGGGTCGTCCAGCAAGGTGTGCCACAGCCCACTTTCATCCTGGCATTCCGCCAGGGCTGCAATTTGCGCATTCAGAACCTGCACCAGATAGCGATGCACGGCGTTGTTTGCCGGCAAATTCAGTAGTTCAAGGAAGTCCGGGATTACAATCGTAAGCCAACTATTACCCCGCGCCCAGCGGGCGTTGGCGAAGTTATGCTGCCCCACATAGCTCCAGCCGTGGAACCACAGCCCCGTTTTCTTATCCATCAGATTTTGTACATGCAGCAGAAACTGATACGTGGCCTCTTCGATATACTCAGGGCGATTGAGCAACTTGCCAATTTTCGCCAGCGGTAAAACCGTCATCATCAGCGTGTCATCCCACATCTGCTGATGATTTTCTTCCGCCAGCGTAATGTGCTGCATACCGCCGAAGTCAGTACGCGGCATATCATGCATTGCCCACTCAGCCCAACTGTCAAGCCACGGCAGATACGCCGGATTACGCGTCTCTTCATAGCGATACGCCAGCGTTAAAAACGGTGCCATGGTGTTAACGTTTTTGGTGGTTGCGCCTTCCGCAAAGCGTTCGGCAAACCAGCCGTCGATGATATCGCGCATCGTTGCATCGCCAGTTTGCTGATAATACTGATACATTCCGTACAAGCCGACGCCGTGCGTCCACTCCCATCCGGCCCAGCCTTTGGTATCGATAACACGTCCGTCATCCAGTCGCAGCAAGAACTCGCCCGTTTCATCATGAATATTGACCAGGTTATGCGTCACCTTTTTAATGAGCGTTTTTAATTCATCCCTGGCAATAAAATGTTCTGGTTGACGCAACAATGGACTGTGTTTAACCGGGTAAACAATCATTTCCTTAACCTCTGTCAGTGTCGAATTCAATGCTGCGCCCTGTTCCAGTTTCGGCGCGGCAGGTTTATTACGATTCGGAAAATCCTGTGTGTTGTTACCCTAAAGTGATTCGTCAACATTGGGTATCATTACCGGGTCACAGTAAAAGCTAATCACAGGGGAAGCCTTTTTGTTTCTGCCAGGGGTTTTTGCGAAATGGCAATAGCACAAAGAGTCCGATAACACAGGTCACTAATTTTATAAAACGGCGTTTCTTTTTGATCGGGATGGTCATTCAGAACTGCGAGGTGACCAGCAGTGTCGCCTGCTGGCCGACGTAAAGAAGGGAATTAACGGTAGTTCACAATCACCTGATTGCTCTGAACCTGCAAGGCAGGGATCAGGCGACCGCCACCAGGCACTTCCCAGACGAAGTGCATGGGTTCAATCGCAGGGACATTATTAAAGCCATTGGTGGTACCGCTTTGTCCATCCAGTTCGACGCAACGAGATTGAGAGCATAAGCGCACACGTAACCCCGCAGGCGTAGGCCCATTTAATTCATAGCGCCAGGCGACCAGCGTCATCAGGCCGGAAACCGGCTGGCTGGGAACCAAAGGCGAAGATGAAGCCGACTCCCCACGATAATTTAAGGTAATCCCCATACCGCTTGCCTGCCATGTTCCTTCCCCGGCGGCCTGTACCGCCAGAGGAAAAAGCAACAGCCAAAGAAATTTACGCATTATTTACCTCCAATGGTCGCGGTCATACGGATATGGCGGTTATCGGAAAGCTCCATATTCGACAACACCACCAACTGCGGAATACTGCGGCGTAAAAAACGCGCCAGGAGAGGTCGCAGCGCATGATTCACCAGCAATACTGGCGGCGCACCCAACATTTCCTGACGCGACAGCGCTTCCTGCGTCTGTGCCAGCAGTCGGTCTGCCAGACCAGGTTCAAGGCCCCCACCGCCCTGTAACGCCTGTAACAACAGACGCTCAAGCGGTGTATCGAGTCCGATAACCTGAACTTCCTCGTTACCCGGGAACCACTGTTGAGTAATCGCCCGTCCAAGCGCCACACGCACCACTGCGGTAAGTTCATGCGGATCAGTCTGTAACGGGGCATGTTCCGCCAACGTTTCAAGAATGGTGCGCATATCACGAATAGGGACTTTTTCATCCAGCAGGTTCTGCAGCACTTTGTGCAGCGTGGTCAGCGTGACCACACCCGGCACCAGATCTTCTGTCAGTTTTGGCATTTCTTGTGAAACACGATCCAACAGCTGTTGCGCCTCCTGGCGACCAAACAGCTCTGCGGCAAACTGGCCAATCAGATGGTTCAGGTGTGTGGCAACTACCGTACTGGCTTCAACAACGGTGAAGCCCTGAATTTGCGCCTGCTCTTTTAGCGCGCTTTCAATCCAGATAGCATCCAGACCAAAAGCAGGATCAACCGTTTTCTCCCCTGGCAGCGATCCGGCCGCGGTACCAGGGTTGATGGCCAGCCAGCGCCCTGGGTAAGCATCTCCACTACCAATCTCGACCCCTTTCATCAGAATACGATAGCGGGCAGGTTGCAGATCCATATTGTCGCGAATGTGTACCACTGGCGGCAGGAACCCCATATCCTGGGCAAATTTCTTACGAATGCTGCGAATACGCCCCAGCAATTCGCCGTCCTGTTGGAAGTCCACCATCGGAATCAGGCGATACCCAACCTCCATTCCCAGCGTGTCTTCTAGCTGAACATCACTCCACGTAGCTTCCACTACCGAGTTGTTTTCCGGCATTTTTACCGGCTGAGCTTCTTCTGGTGCTTTTTGCTCGCGTCCGCGCATCCACCAGGCCAGCCCCAGCAATGCCGCGGTAAACATCAGAAACACCAGGTTTGGCATTCCCGGTACCAGCCCCAGTAAACCGAGGACCGCCGCACTAAGCAGCATAACGCTTGGGTTGCTGAACAACTGGGTGACCATCTGTTCACCCACGTCCTGATCGGTACTCACGCGGGTTACAATAACCCCCGCCGCCGTTGAGATAACCAACGCAGGGATCTGAGCTACCAGCCCGTCACCGATGGTCAGCAGAGTATAGCTTTCTGCTGCGCTGCCCATGCTCATACCGTGCTGCAACACCCCAACCAGCAAGCCGCCCACCACGTTGATGGCCATGATCAGAATACCGGCGATGGCATCCCCACGAACAAATTTACTCGCACCGTCCATGGAGCCATAAAAATCAGCTTCCTGTGTCACTTCAGAACGGCGTTTTTTGGCTTCATCTTCACCAATCAATCCCGCATTCAAATCGGCGTCAATCGCCATCTGCTTACCTGGCATCCCATCCAGCACGAAGCGCGCACCCACTTCAGCGATACGTCCCGCACCTTTGGTGATAACCATAAAGTTAATGATGACGAGAATGACGAAGACCACGATACCGATGGCAAAGTTACCGCCGACCAGGAAGTGACCAAAGGCTTCCACCACCTTACCTGCCGCCGCTGCACCGGTATGTCCTTCCATCAAAATGATACGCGTTGACGCGACGTTCAATGCCAGGCGCAGCAAGGTGGTGAACAGCAGAATCGTTGGGAATGCGGCGAATTCAAGCGTGCGCTGAGTGAACATCGCCACCAACAGCACCATGATCGACAGCGCAATGTTAAAGGTGAACAGTAAATCGAGGATGAAGGCCGGAAGCGGCAACACCATCATCGACAGGATCAGCAGAATGAGGATCGGCCCGGCAAGAATTTGCCATTGCGTGGATTTCAGGTTGCCGGGCAGACGCAGCATCGCGACCAGATTAGCCATCAGTATTCTTCTCGTTCATAAAATCCAGCGCTTCAGGCACCGGAAGGTTTCCAGGTTGTGGTGGCGGCGTGCCGCCAGCCAGACGCCAGCGTTTTAGCTGCCATACCCATGCCAACACTTCGGCAACGGCGGCATACAATTGGCCAGGTATTTGCTGACCGATCTCAGCATGGCGATATAACGCACGAGCCAGCGGCGGAGCTTCTAACGTTGGGACACGGTGCTCCGCGCCAATCTCTCGAATACGCAATGCCACCAGCCCGGCCCCTTTAGCCACAACTTTTGGCGCGCTCATTTTGTTTTCGTCGTACTGCAAGGCAACCGAATAGTGCGTCGGGTTGGTCACAATAACATCCGCCTTCGGCACATCCTCCATCATCCGGCGCTGTGCGGCCGCACGCTGCATCTGACGAATTTTGCCCTTAACGTGCGGGTCACCTTCGCTTTCTTTAAATTCATCACGGATATCCTGACGCGACATCCGCAGTTTTTTCACGTGGCTATAAATCTGGAAAAAGACGTCAAATCCCACCATCGGAATGACGCCAAGCACCACCAGTAATGCGCACATACCAACTAAATCCAGCGCATTTCCCATCGCCGTAATCGGGGATTCGGCCATCAGGCGCATCATCTCCGGCCAGTTATGCCAGAGATAGAAGCCCGCCACGCTACCCACCAACGTGGATTTCAATATGGCTTTGAGCAGCTCCGCCCCGGTTTGCGCCGAGAACATACGCTTAATACCCGGTAACGGATTCAGCTTTGAGAATTTGGGTTGCAGCGATTTACCGCTGAAGATCAAGCCGCCAAGCATCACCGGGGAGATCAATGCCACCAGCACAACCCCGGTAATCAGCGGCAACAACGCAATCATGGCGTCTTTAATCAACAGAATGATTTGACTCAGGATCAGGTTAGGGTCATTGACCATACTGTGGTCAAAGCGTAATCCGGTTGACAGCATGCCTGCCAACCTACGGGCGAGCGACTCTCCACCAATCCAGATAATGCACACGCCCACCAGCAAAATAAGCAGTGAGGTTAGCTCCTTGGATCGGGGTATCTGCCCTTCTTCCCGTGCTTTTTCAAGTCGGTGGGGTGTGGGGGCTTCTGTTTTGTCGTCGTCGCTTTCTTCTGCCACGCATCAGACCCTGGATAGAGATATAGGCGTGAATAATGCCAGAACAGCCATGCAACAATGGGGAGAGTAAGCGGTAAAAAAGACGGGATTTATGGCTTTAACGCCAATTGCCGATGAATAACATGTAAGCCGGATGAGAAGTTTCCTTCGGCATCCGGCAAATACACATCAGAAACCGAGGCTATCCAGCAGGTCGTCAACCTGATCCTGGCTTGCCACTACGCCGGCTTTGGAGGTGTCAACCTGCGGACCGTTCAGCAAGCTTTCGTTTTCACGTTTTGGACGAGCGCCCTGCTCCGGAATGTTTTCCAGCAGCACCATCAGCAGTTGACGCTCAATTTCCTGGATAACATCCATCATGCGCTTGATCACCTGACCGGTGAGATCCTGGAAATCCTGCGCCATCATGATGTCCAGCAATTGGGCATTGGTAAAGCTGGTATGGCCGGGGACATCACCAAGGAACTGGCGGGTATCAGTGACCAGTTCACGGGCATCGGACAGTTCAATCGGATTTTCGAACCATTCATCCCAGCGTTTGGTCAGGTCTTTTGCCCCTTTTTCCATGGCGTCCTGGTGCGGCTGTGAAGCTTCTACGCTGTTTAGCGCACGCTCTGCCGCCTGTGCAGTCATCTGTACAACGTAGTCCAGGCGATCGCGCGCGTCGGGAATGGCTTCCGCCGCTTCGGCAATGGCCTGATCCAGCCCCAGTTCACGCAGGCTGTCGCGCAGCATTCGGGTTAAACTACCGATGCGCGCAATGATGTCCCCTGCTGAGTGTTCGTCAACAGGTTTAATTTGTGGTTGCATCATCATCACATCCTCACATGCCCAGTTTCTCAAAGATCTTATTGAGTTTTTCTTCCAGCGTCGCCGCGGTGAACGGTTTTACAACATAACCACTGGCACCCGCCTGTGCTGCCGCGATAATGTTTTCTTTCTTCGCTTCTGCCGTCACCATCAGCACCGGCAGGGCAGACATGCTGCCGTCAGCACGAATGGTTTTCAGCAGTTCAAGACCGTCCATGTTAGGCATGTTCCAGTCGGAAATCACAAATCCGAATCCCCCTGCCTGCAGTTTGTTCAACGCGTCCACGCCATCTTCAGCTTCTTCAACGTTGTTAAATCCTAGTTCCTTCAGCAGGTTACGCACAATGCGACGCATGGTGGAAAAGTCATCCACAACCAAAAACCTAAGCTCTTTATCCGCCATAAAAATAAACTCCTGATTCAAATACGTATTGCCTGTCCGGCACTGATTTTCGCCAGCATTTGCTGGCTTACCTGGCTAAGATCGACCACTTCGCTTACGCCACCCATATTGATGGCCTCGCGCGGCATGCCGAACACCACACAACTTGCTTCATTTTGCGCAATGGTCCAGGCGCCAGCCTGGTTCATCGCTAACATTCCGGCGGCCCCATCGTTGCCCATACCGGTCAGGATCACCCCGACGGCATTGCGCCCCGCATGTTTCGCCACCGAATGGAACAGCACATCCACTGAAGGCCGATGCCGGTTAACCGGCGGGCCATCATGAATTTTGATCTGGTAGTTCGCCCCGCTACGCGCCAGTTCCATATGCTTGTCGCCAGGCGCGATATACGCATGCCCAGGAAGCACACGTTCTCCGTCTTCAGCCTCTTTCACAGTTATCTGACACAGTTTGTTCAGACGTTCGGCGAACGAACGGGTAAATCCTGGCGGCATATGCTGGGTAATAAGAATACCGGGACTTGAAAGCGGCAATGGCTGGAGTACATGACGAATTGCCTCTGTTCCTCCGGTTGAGGCACCAATCACCAGCAGTTTTTCCGAACTGAGTAACGGCCCCGCCTTCAAGGTCGCTGGCGCTGCCGTGGGTTTGTGGGCGGCCAGTTTTGCGCGCGATGCAGTGCGGATTTTCTCCGCAATCATCTCGCTATATGCCAGCATTCCTTCGCGAATCCCCAGCTGAGGTTTGGTGACAAAGTCAATCGCCCCCAGTTCCAGGGCCCGCAGCGTGACCTCAGAACCTTTGCCTGTCAGCGAAGAGACCATCACCACGGGCATCGGACGCAGACGCATCAGCTTTTCAAGAAAATCGAGACCGTCCATGCGCGGCATTTCAACATCCAGCGTCAGAACGTCGGGATTAAATTTTTTGATGAGATCCCGCGCAACCAAAGGATCAGGCGCTGTCGCAACCATCTCCATATCGCTGTGGCTGTTAATAATCTCGGTCATGATTTGACGCATCAATGCAGAATCATCAACCGACAATACCCTGATTTTACTCATGCTTTATCCTTACCTAGCGCATACACCGTCTGCCCGCGCAGGCTAAACTCGCGCACGAGGTTGCTAAAGTTTTCTGAATGACCGGCAAACAGCAGTCCGTCAGGTTTAAGGAGTGGAACAAAACGGTGCAAAATGTCCTGCTGAGTCGTTTTGTCAAAATAGATCATGACGTTACGACAGAATATGGCGTCGAACGGGCCTGGCACGTTGTATTTTTTGTCCAGTAAATTCACGCTGGAAAACTCAACATGGCTTGCCAGTTCCTGCCGTACGCGCACCAGCCCTTCATGAGGCCCGGTACCGCGCATGAAATAACGTTGCAGCTGTTGTGGCGACAACGTCTTTAGCTCGTCAAGACGGTAAATACCGCTTCTTGCCTTTTCCAACACCTCAGTATCAATGTCGCTGGCAAAAACACGCCAGCGACCCGGCGCCATACCCAGGGTATCGGCCAGCGTAATCGCAATACTGTAAGGTTCTTCTCCGGTAGACGCTGCCGCGCTCCAGACGCGATATTCACCGCTGCGTCGACTGGCGTGGTCAGACAGCACCGGAAAGTGATGCCCTTCGCGAAAAAAAGCGGTCAGGTTGGTGGTCAGGGAGTTAATAAAAGCCTGCCACTCAGCACTGTTCTGGTTAGCTTCCAGCATGCTGAGATAGCGACCGAAATCATCCAGTCCCAGGGTCCGTAACCGGCGAACCAGGCGGTTATAGACCATGTCCCGCTTGTGGTCGGCCAGCACGATCCCCGCGCGCTGGTAGATTAATTGACATATCCGACGAAAATGCGCGTCAGACAGCGCGAGGCGCTGTGTCATCTGTAACAATAATGACGTTTGCCCGGAGGGCAGAGATGATGTCATAGCGCCTTCTCAATCACATTCAGGATACAACGGGCACAACCTGCGGCTGCGCCAATTCTTGTTGTGTTACGGTTTGTTCTTCAATTTTAAAAAACGCGACACAGGCGGAAAGATTATCTGCCTGGGTAGCTAACTGCTCAGTGGCGGCTGCCGCTTCTTCAACCAGCCCGGCGTTCTGCTGTGTGACAGAATCCATCTGGCTGACGGCTTGCGCCACCTGCTCAATGCCTTTGCGTTGTTCATCGGAGGCCGAGGCAATCTCCCCCATGATGTCGTTAACCCGGGTAACCGAGCTAACAATCTCTGTCATCGTGCGCGCCGCCATATCCACCAACTGCGATCCCTGGTGAACGCGGGTGACGGACTCTTCGATCAGTCCTTTAATTTCTTTCGCTGCCTGTGCGCTACGGCTTGCCAGATTGCGAACCTCTCCGGCGACCACAGCGAAACCGCGCCCCTGCTCACCGGCACGGGCAGCTTCCACCGCGGCGTTTAACGCCAGGATGTTGGTCTGGAAGGCGATGCTGTCAATCACACTGGTGATGTCACCTATCTTCTGCGAGCTGGCAGAAATCTCATGCATAGTGCTGGCAACCTTAGCCGTCTGTTCCCCTCCTTTATGCGCCGTGTCAGCCGCACTTTTGGCAATGCCTGAGGCTTGTCGCGCGTTATCCGCATTTTGCCCCACGGTGGCGGTAAGCTGTTCCATACTGGCTGCCGTTTGCGCCAGCGATGCCGCCTGCTGTTCAGTTCGCGAGGACAGGTCGTTATTACCCATCGCGATTTCCGAGATCCCGGTATGCATTGCCGAGCTCCCCTGGCGTACCTCACTGACCGTCTCACGCAGTGCCTGTTGCATCGCTTTCAGGCTGGCAAAAATGGCTGAAATCTCATTGCGCCCATATACCGCTATCGGTCGCGCCAGATTACCCGCCGCAATGCTGTCGAAATGGCTACCGATGATCGCCAGCGGCTGTACAATCATTTTGCGCGACCAGTACAGCGCTGCGGTCGTTAATAGCGCCGCCAGTACCAGCATGGTGGCGAAAATCACCCCGGACATATGGTAACTACGCTGGCTGTGATCCTCTGCTTTTTGCAATACCTGGTTGATGTTGTTTTGCCACGCCGTAAAGTTTGCATCAAAGGCATCCTGTGAAGCCTGTACCGGGGCGGTCAAAAAATCTGACAGCTGATTATTTTCCAGCCAGGTTGCCTGGTGAACCAGATCGCTATGCCATTGACTGAAGCTTTTCTCGGTTGCGCTTTGCAGCGCCTTCCCCTCTTCTGCCGTCTCTGTCGTCGCCATAAAGCGTTTAAATATCGATTCGGACTGGGCCAGGCTGTCCTGTGCAATCGTCATCAGCGCTTTGATATCCTCTGGCGGATAGCTCAGCGCCGTCAGCGTGCCTGCTTTATTAAGTGCAGTACTGGCCTGTAATAACACAGCGCGGGTTTGCGCCAGCGCAGCGCGTTGCTGATTACTCTGTTCGACCTGGTTCAGGTTCTGAAAACCATCCCGAAATGCCCAGAAGGACAAGCCATTACTGCCAATCTGCAAAACGCCGCAGAGGATTAAAATCAAAAACAGCGTGGTCGAAATTCGCATACGATTAAACATCAACGCTCCCATCAGGCGGCGCAGGCCGCGGTTTAGCTGTCAGTCAAAATGTTTCCCAATGCGTATCTTGTTCGGTGGCTAGCTGGCGCGGTTGTGACGCCGGAGTCGCTGTTGCAGGTAGTCGTGTATCTCGCGTCTTTGATGATGCAGGACGTGACGCGAGGCGGAATGTCGACACCGACTGGGTCAGGCGACTGGCCTGCTCCTCGAGTGCGGCAGCGGCAGCGGCCGACTCCTGCACCAACGAGGCGTTTTGTTGCGTAACCCGGTCCATTTCAGACACAGCGAGCGCAACCTGATCTATCCCTCGACTTTGTTCATCGGATGCCGAGGCGATTTCCCCCATGATGTCGGTCACACGCGTGACTGCATTAACGATGTCATGCATGGTTTCCCCGGCGCTTTCTACCAATACAGAACCGGTATCAACCCGCGATACAGAATCTTCAATTAGCGCTTTAATCTCTTTTGCTGCCTGCGCACTGCGGCTCGCCAGGTTACGCACTTCACCGGCAACGACGGCAAAACCACGGCCTTGTTCACCGGCACGCGCAGCTTCCACCGCCGCATTCAGCGCAAGAATGTTTGTCTGGAATGCAATGCCATCGATAACGCTAATAATGTCGGCAATTTTCTTCGAACTATCGGCGATTTCGTGCATGGTATTCACCACGCTATCAACCACTTTGCCGCCATGTTGCGCGGTATCGGAGGCGCTTTTCGCCAGTTGAGAAGCCTGACGCGCATTGTCCGCATTTTGCTTCACGGTAGCGGTCAACTGTTCCATGCTGGCTGCTGTTTCTTCCAGCGCGGAAGCCTGTTGTTCAGTACGGGATGAAAGATCGGTGTTACCGCTGGCAATTTCACTGGTACCGGAATAAATCGCATCCGAACCTTCGCGCACCAGGGTTACCGTTTCGGTTAGCGAACGCTGCATATGATCGACCGTGCTGGCCAGCTCGCCAATTTCATTACGACCGCTGACAGCCAGAGTTGCGGTTAAGTTACCGCTGGCAATTTCACGGATATGCGCAATGACGCGAGACAAAGGGTTTAGCAAGGCATGACGAATGCCATACCACACCACCACCAGAATCAGTACCAGCACTACAGCCAGAATGCCGAGTTGCCATTGGGCAAAATGGTAATCGCTTGCGCTTTGATCAAAGGCCTGGCGGTAGAGTTTCTCGCTAACATCTGCATATTTACCTAACGCTGCGCCGAGGGCATTTTGCATGCCCTGAGTTGGCTGTGCGAAATAGGCATCCATGTTGCCGTTTTCAAGGAACTGGACAAGCTCCACCAGGGCCGCATGGTACTGCTGATATTTTTCATCGACGTTACCGCTGGCATCCGTCATATCAGGCAACGGCGTGATTTTTTTGAAATTAGCGTAATGCGCTTCGGCTTGCGCCAACGACGCTTTCGCATTCTTCAGCAGATCATTTTTCGCGCTGCTTTGCTGGTTGGACGCATCCATCATCATGCGCGCAGAGGAACGACTCAAATTGATGCGTGTTTGCAGCATCAGATCCCATGTTGAGGTGAGTTCGCTTTGCTGCTGTCGAAGATCATTAGAAATAACAAAACTTTGCTGATTCTGCTGCAATGAAGAAAACAACAGACCACCGGAAACAAGCTGTAGCAGTGCGAAAACCCCCAGCACCATCATCAGCATTGTGACAACGCGGATACGGTTAAACATAAGGCACCTTCCTGAAAACGAGTTATCAACATTATCGGCATTCACTGAGATAACTTTACGTTTGCAAAAAGGAAATCCATCAGGAAAGCAAGGCCCGGTGGGAGGAGGGAAAACCGGAGGCACAGAAACCACAACGCATTTACATAAAAACATAATAATTATCATGAAGATAACATTTTCAACTCGCCTTATTTTGCCGCTATTTGTATTCCCCGCCCCTTTTCGTGTGACACCGATCACATAACCATTCACCAAATACCACAACAAAATGGATAAAAAATTAAAAAAAGTTGTATCCGCTTACGCTTTAATTCAATTTATATGATGAATACTTCGTTACCACTTAATAAGTATAAAAAATGAGTAACCGAACAATAAATGTTAAATCCTTACTGAGGGCTTTTTAGTGGCAAATGCAAACAAACTCACGTTGTTTATTGTGATCTTCATGCTGGCGGGGATCCTGTCGGGTGCGGTGATCCACTCTTATGCCTCCCCCGGCGTCGTTACCGCCTGGGCCGATAATATTACGCTGCTTACCGACATCTTTTTGCGCCTGATTAAGATGGTCATTGCGCCTTTAGTATTCAGTACCCTGACCGTGGGTATTATGCGTCTGGGCGAAACCTCAACCATCGGGCGCGTGGGCGGCAAAGCGATGATCTGGTTTATCAGCTCTTCTATTCTGTCTATTCTGGTTGGTCTGTTTGTGGTCTCCCTCGAACAACCCGGCAGCGGTCTGAACCTGGCGATCCCGCTGGAAGCCACTGATACCGGCCTGGCCGTCGGTGGTATGAGCCTGAAAGGTTTTCTGACGCATACCATTCCCACCAGCATCGCCGAAGCGATGGCGAATAATGAGATCCTGCAAATCGTTGTATTCTCGATGTTCTTCGGAATCGGTGGTGCTTCGCTCGGCGAAAAATTTAACGCCCCGCTGGTTGCCGCGCTGGATGTGGTCTCCCACATTATGCTGAAAGTGACCGGCTACGTGATGTATGTTGCGCCGCTGGCTATTTTTGCCGCCATCTCTTCCGTTATCTCCACCCAGGGTCTGGGGATCCTGCTCAACTACGCATCGTTCATAGGTGGTTATTATGTGGCCATTTTGTTGACCTGTCTGGTTCTGCTGGCCGTGGGTTATATGATGCTGAAAAAAGAGGTGTTCCGCCTGGTCAGTATGCTCAAAGACCCGGTTCTGGTCGCCTTCACCACCAGCAGCTCCGAAGCCGCTTATCCGAAAACGCTGGAGCAATTAACCAAATTTGGTTGCTCGCCCAATATCGTGTCATTTGTACTGCCTATCGGTTATTCGTTTAACCTGGTGGGTTCCATGGTCTACTGCTCGTTCGCCTCTATGTTTATCGCACAGGCTTATAACATCCACCTTTCCTTCGCGGAAATTACCGTGCTGATGCTGACATTGATGCTGGCGTCAAAAGGGATAGCCGGTGTGCCACGTTCAGCGCTGGTGGTGCTGGCGGCAACCATTCCAAGCTTTAATATTCCGGTTGCCGGAATTTTGTTACTGATGGGTATTGACCACTTCCTGGATATGGGGCGCTCAGCGATCAACGTGTTGGGTAACGGGATTGCAACGGCGATGCTGGCACAGGATGAAGGTTTGCTGGAAGAAGAATCGGAGCTGGTTGAGCGGGAAGCGTAAAGGGAAAATCTGCCGGATAGCAACGCCTATCCGGCCTACAACAGCATTCATTGTAAGCCGGATAACATGCTTATGATTTATGCCACATGGGAAGCGGCAATATCCAGCAGCGCCATTTCTTCGCTGTTCAGCAGCTTCTCAATGTTGACCAGAATCAGCATCCGGTCTCCCAACGCGCCCAGTCCCGTCAGATATTCCGTTGACAGCGTAACCGCGAATTCCGGTGCCGGTCGGATTTGATCGGTCGTCAGCGACAGCACGTCAGATACGCCATCCACCACAATCCCAACCACCCGTTGTCCGAGATTCAGCACAATCACCACGGTGTTTTCGTTGTAATCCACATCGCTCTGGCTGAATTTCACACGCAGATCAACAATCGGCACAATCACGCCGCGCAGGTTAGTCACGCCTTTAATAAAGGCTGGCGTATTGGCAATACGCGTAACCTGATCGTAGCCGCGGATTTCCTGCACTTTCAGGATATCGATACCGTACTCTTCATCCCCCAGCGTAAACACGAGGAATTCCTGACCTGACGGTTCGCCGGCCAGTTTAGTTACATTACTCATACCGGTCATATTCTTCCCTTTCTTACTCTATCAGGCGGCTGTGATTGCCACACGTTGTTCGCGGTTTAACCCCTGCAATGCAGAGACATCGACAATCAGCGCGACGCTACCGTCGCCGAGGATCGTTGCTGCGGAAATGCCTGGCACTTTGCGGTAGTTGCTTTCCAGGTTTTTTACCACCACCTGGTGTTGACCAATTAACTGATCGACCAGCAACGCGTAGCGACGCCCTGCACTTTGTAAAATCACTACAATACCCTGAGTTGCTTCGGTTTTTGCACCTTCAACTTCAAAGACTTTCCACAACTCAACCAGCGGTAGATACTCACCACGCACTTCCAGAACACGCTCTCCCCCGGCCAGCGGATGGAGATCCTCTTCACGAGGTTGCAGAGATTCCATCACCGCATTCAGCGGCAGGATAAACACTTCATCGGCTACACGTACAGACATGCCATCAAGGATAGCCAGCGTCAGCGGCAGCAAGATACGGATGGTCGTGCCCTGACCCTGTTTCGACTGGATCTCAACATGACCGCCCATCTCCTGGATATTTCGTTTCACCACGTCCATACCGACACCACGCCCGGAAACATCCGTCACCTGCTCGGCGGTCGAGAATCCCGGGGCGAAGATCAGCATGCCGACTTCGTCATCGCTCATATTTTCGTGGATCGGCATCCCCTGGGAAATAGCCTTCGCCAGGATACGTTCGCGGTTCAGACCCGCGCCATCATCGGTCACTTCGATACAAATATTCCCGCCCTGGTGTTCGGCAGAAAGTGTCAGATTACCAATCGGACTTTTCCCTGATTCGATGCGTTTTTCCGGCAATTCAATACCGTGATCGAGGCTGTTACGCACCAGGTGCGTCAACGGATCGATAATGCGTTCGATCAGGCTCTTATCCAGTTCGGTGGAGCTACCGACCTGGGTTAGTTCAACCTGTTTCCCCAATTTACCCGCCAGATCGCGCACCAGACGCGGGAAGCGGCTAAAAACATACTCCATTGGCATCATACGAATCGACATCACCGACTCTTGCAGATCGCGGGCGTTACGTTGTAACTGCCCCATGCTGGTGATGAGATCGCCATGGTTTACCGGATCCAGTTCGTTCGAACGCTGAGCCAGCATTGACTGCGTGATGACCAGTTCACCCACCAGGTTAATCAGTTGATCGACTTTCTCAACCGCCACGCGGATACTGGTTGATTCGCTGGCCCGGGCAGGTTTCTCACGCTCTGCTCGTCCATGCGGCGCTTCGTTGGCGGTCGCTTTGGCCACTGGCGCAGGTGCAGCAACCGGCAGCGGCTGTGGTTCGGCGACATCTGCGACGGCTGGCGTTTCTGCAGCAGTCGGCGCGGCAGTGATGGTTTCGAACTCAATCTGATCCGCTTCAATGACGAAGCAGAGCACTGCAATAATGTCATCTTCGGCAAGGCTACCGTCGATCGTTGCCGACAGCGTATCGGCACCTTTGACCACATCGCTTAAGGTCGCCAGATTCCCCAGTTCCTCTTCCAGTAAATCGACTTCACTGGCTTTCAGGCGCGAGAGAATGATCCGCTTTTTGATCTCTTCAGTGACAGGGGCGGCTTCTTGTGCACCCACCTCCTCTGCTATCGCCGTGCCATCAACAACGCTCAGTTTGGCGCTATTGACCACCGCGGGCGCGGTTTCACCTTTTGCTTCGAGCGCTAACTGTCGTAACGCATTACAAATGTACTCAAAGCTGGCGGCATCTGGCTCCTCTGAGTTTTTATAGGCGTCGAGCTGTTCCTGCATAATATCTTTCGTTTCCAAAAACAGGTTGATAATGTCGGCATTGAGCTGCATCTCGCCACGCCGCGCTTCATCCAGCAGGTTTTCCATCAGATGGGTCGTTTCCTGCAAAATGGTAAAGCCGAAAGTGCCCGCCCCGCCCTTAATCGAGTGCGCTGCACGAAAAATGGCATTCAGCTGTTCGGAGTCCGGGGCTTCAGGCACCAAATCCAGCAGGTGTTGCTCCATGTCAGCCAACAGTTCGTCAGCTTCATCAAAAAATGTCTGATAAAAATCGCTAATATCCATGCTCACGCTATCACCTCGGATTGGCTGGTGGCGATGTGGGAACGCTTGCCGGCGGCAGCGCCACTGGCTGTTGTAAGACACTTACCGGCTCATTCTGGCTTTCAGCGTTTTCATGCAAAATGGCCTCTTCGGCCTGCTTATTCAGAACCAGCAGGCTTATACGGCGGTTGATGGCGTCCTCAGGACCGCGATCGCTCAGACGCATCGTGGCGGCCATACCTACCACCCGTAATACTTTTCCATCATCCAGTCCACCGCTGACCAGCTCGCGACGCGATGCATTGGCGCGATCGGCAGACAGTTCCCAGTTGCTATATCCCTTCTCACCGTTGGCATAGGGATAATCATCCGTATGACCAGAAAGACTGATACGGTTTGGGATCCCGTTCAGCACCGGCGCAATCGCCCGCAAAATATCACGCATGTAAGGTTCAACCTCTGCGCTTCCGGTTTTAAACATCGGGCGGTTCTGACTGTCGATAATCTGTATCCGCAGCCCTTCCTGAACCAAATCAATTTTCAGATGTGGGCGTAGTGCACGCAGCTTAGGATCAGATTCAATCAGTTGATCGAGATCGCCACGTAACTTGCTCAAACGGCTTTGCTCCATGCGCTTTCTCAGATCATCAATGTTGGGCTGCTTGTTCACTTCCCCCTGCTGCTGGGTGTAATCATCACCCCCACCAGGAATTGGGCTTTGGCTGTTCGAGATCCGATTTCCGCCCGTCACCGCAGTGGCCAGCGGAGTACGGAAATATTCGGCAATTTGAATCAGTTCTTTAGGGCTGGAGATGGAAATAAGCCACATCACCAGAAAGAAGGCCATCATCGCGGTCATAAAATCGGCGTAGGCAATTTTCCACGAACCATGCGCCCCACCACCGTGATTTTTATGTTTGCGTCGCTTTACGACGATAATGGGATGGGCCTGATTTTTCATGCGTCCTCGGTCGTCTGCTGCGCTGCTGGATTCCTCACCGCACGAACATGCTCTTCCAGTTCGATAAACGAAGGACGCTCGCTGGAATACAGCGTCTTACGACCAAACTCGACCGCAATCGGTGGCGCGTAGCCATTCAGATTGGAGAGCAGAGTTATCTTCACACACTGCATCATCTTGGTTGTTTCAGCGCTCTTCTGTCGCAGGACGCTGGCGAGTGGGGAAATAAATCCATAGGCCAGTAATATACCGAGGAATGTCCCTACCATGGCATGTGCAATCAGGGCACCCAGTTCAGCAGCGGGACGATCGGCAGAAGCCAGCGCATGTACAACCCCCATCACCGCAGCCACGATCCCGAACGCCGGTAATGAGTCACCGACCATCGCAAGACTGTTAGCCGGAACTTCGGCCTCACTTTCATGCGTCTCAATCTCTTCGTCCATCAGCGCTTCAATTTCAAACGTATTCATGTTGCCGCTGATGATCAGACGCAGATAATCGACAATAAAATCAAGCATCACTGCATCCGCAAGAATACGCGGATAGCTGGCGAAAATTTCACTCTCTTTTGGATTTTCGATATCGCGTTCCAGCGAGAACATGCCTTGCTGACGTGACTTGGCCATCAGGCGGTAGAGTAAGGCCAGCAGGTCCATATACATGGCTTTGGTATATTTCGAACGACGAAAAAGCAACGGGATCGCTTTCATCGTCCCTTTGATGGCTTTACCGTTGTTACCAACGATAAATGCCCCGATACCTGCGCCACCGATGATCACCAGCTCAGCCGGTTGATAGAGTGCCCCAAGGTGTCCGCCGGTCATCATGTAACCGCCGAAAACTGTACCAATAACAACCAGGTAACCTAATAAGATAAGCACGACATCATCCTTTCGCAATTGACTATGACAGGATGCGCAGTCGGGCAGTTAACTCATGGTCAGGACAAAAAAAAGCAGCGGTAATCGCTTACCGCTGCTGGAGTGTTTATCCACACCGTTTCAGTTAAACAGCCTGTTCGATCTGTTCATCCAGCAGTTGTGGAATAATATCGGCAGCATTCTGGGAAAGTTTACGTCTTTTTACGGCTCGCGATGGCGGCTGACATAAACTGCAGGCAAAGCTGCCTGCGGGTTGGTGCGCGTGGGTAATGAAATTTCCGCCGCAGCAGTTACAGGCGGACAATTCAAGTAAACCACTGTCAACAAAACGGACAAGGGTCCACGCACGAGTAAGCGCCAACAATGGCCCTTCTTCTGGCTGCGGACACTGCTCAAGATATAACCGATACGCTTTAATCACGGCATCCACGCCGCTGCACAAACCGGTTTTAAGCAGAAATTGCCATGCATTACAAAACATCGATGCATGAATATTTTGTTCCCACGTCATAAACCAGTCGGTGGAAAACGGAAGCATCCCTTTTGGCGGAGGACTACCGCGTAATTCTTTGTACAGCTTGATGAGTCGGCCACGGCTTAATTGCGTTTCGCTTTCCAGCATTTGCAAACGGGCGCCCAATGTGATTAATTCCATCGCTAACTGGATATCACGCGCTTCCTGAACAATGCTTTTTTCGCTCATCATCAAGCCCTTTTCTTACGCGCTGCGTCATCGATATCGTTAAGCAGGCGTGTTGAAAGCATAATACCGGTATGAATTTGCTGAAGATCGTCAACGCGGGAATCTTGCGTCAAACGCGTTACAGTCTGATGATCGTCGAAACGGAAATGGCATACCAGTTGATTGGTTTCAGCCAATTTGACCATTTGAGGAAGTGTTAATGTTGCCAATGTATCTGCCATCTCCTCGCTGATACCCAAGCGGAACATTGCAGACGCTTTGTCCTGAACGATCAAACGCTGTGCTAGCAATAAATACGACAAATTGATGTCATAAATGTGTTTCAGCAACTCGGATGTATGCATTATTTGCATCCATAATAACCAACATTATTTTCATGCGGCAGAACCGCACCCCGTGATGTCGCCGGGAAGGCCCGGTAAAAAAAAAGCAAAAGGTCAAATACATAGCAACGTGATGGCGCTTACGCGTTGTCTTAACATTCCTTTCTTAGAATGCCGCGCCCCTTACAAGCTCACATCATTTCTTACAAATGTCTAAGATTTTTCCTAATTCGACGCAACTCTACCCGCCACCCGTTACACATACAACGTAGCCATGCTGCGAATTTAAAGAATATGTGACGCAGATCACATAATCAAGCTAAACACTTAACATAAATCCATCAGCACAGCTTTTATTTTGGCTATTTTTTAAACCACCATTATCTTTTTCGATTCCAGCCATACGAATAATCTTGCAATAAAATCGAATAGTATTCTGTTTACGAACGTTAATATCACGCGCTAAAATAGCGAGCTGGCTCACAGATTTAATATGAAATAACCCTCCGCATTAAATTCTTTATAAACAAAGACTTAAATATTAAGACTGATTAATTAATACCGGGCTGTGATAACCGTTTAAATGTTAAATGATGTATACTTTTTATTAACAAATTGTTTTTATTAGAGATGAGTTTAACTTAAATCATCCGAACAGATTTACAGCTTATATGAAGTGATTATTCTATTTATAAGAATAATTAATGAATAATCATGATGGCATTCACACAATTACCGTACGAAACGTAGCAGTATGGCGTTATACGATCAAAACTGAAGAGTTCTCTCATAATTCATGAACAAAAGGAGCGAGTTATGAGCTATGCGCACATTCTTGTCGCTGTTGCCGCCACCCCCGAAAGTCACCAACTGTTAGCAAAGGCTGTTTCAATCGCTCGCCCTGTCAACGCCCGCATTAGTCTGATAACCCTGGTTTCAGATCCTGAACTGTATAACCAGTTTGCCGCCCCAATGCTGGAAGATCTGCGGGAAGTCATGCAAGAAGAGACCCATAATTTTCTCGATCAGTTAAGCAAAGAGGCACAGTACCCCATTGAGCACACGTTTATTACCTATGGGGCATTGAACGACCACATTCTGGATGTATGCCGCAAACACGAGGTTGATCTGGTGATTTATGGCAACCATAACCACAGTTTCTTTTCGCGAGCCTCCTGCTCAGCGAAAAGCGTGGTCAGCGCAAGCCAGGTTGATGTGTTGCTGGTGCCGCTTGCCGGCGATTAATCACGCCAGTTTGCTGCAGGCTGTCTGCGGGTCAGGCGACAGGTTTTCCGTATGACGCGATGCGATGTTCTTCAGATCGCAAATAAATCTCGCCTGCCAGTTGTTGATATCATTTTTAACGATAGTCTGCAGCATTGCCGCATGACGGGAAATGCGCTCGGCAAGCGGCATCGTCAGAGCCAGGTTTAATGCGCCTGCGACGTCATCCCGATCATAAGGGTTTACAATGAGTGCAGAAGTCAACTCATTCGCAGCCCCGGCAAACTGCGAGAGCACCAGAACGCCGGGGTTAGCAGGATCCTGTGCGGCGACAAACTCCTTGGCCACCAGATTCATGCCATCGCGCAGTGGCGTCACCAGTCCAACATCTGAGTAACGGAAGACCTTCATCAGTAATTTACGGTCAAAATACTGATTCAGGTAGTACAGCGGCGTCCAGCCCAGTTGCCCGTATTTACCATTGATCCGCCCGGCCTCGGTCTCTAACTGATGACGAATATCCTGATAAGCCTGTACCTCCTCACGCGAGGTCGGTGCTATCTGCGTATAACGAATCTTACCGTGATGCTGGGGAAACTGTTCCAACAGCGCCTCGTAGGCCTGAAAGCGCTCCGGCAGGCCTTTGGAGTAATCCAGTCGCTCAACAGAGAAGATATTTTTCACATTTTTAAGCTCTGCTTTTAACTGCGCCAGTTTCGGCGGTAGCGATCCTGATGCTTGCCGTGCAATCTCTTCAGGTGCAATACCAATAGGATAAACTTCCGTGCGGAACGCTTTACCCCAGGCCAGATGTTGTTTCTCGCTGGGCGTAGTTACCTGAGTTTGCGCCGTCAGACAGTCAAGAAAAGCCTGGCGATCGTTGTCGGTTTGAAAGCCCAATAAATCAAAGTCGCACAGTTGCTCAAGCAACGCCTGATGTGGCGGCAACGCATTGAAAATTTCGGGTGTCGGAAAAGGAATATGCAGAAAAAAACCGATGCGATTATTCACACCACGTTTGCGTAGCTCGCAGGCAAAGGGTAACAAGTGATAATCGTGAACCCAGATGATATCGTCATCGCTAAGCAGTGGCAGCAGCTTATCAACCAGTAAGGCATTAACCCGCTGGTAGCCTTCCCAGGCACTACGCTGAAACTGTACCAGGTCCAGTCGATAATGGAACGCAGGCCATAACACGGCATTCGAAAACTGGCAGTAATACTCCTCGTAATCCTGTTCACTCAGATTAAACGATGCCCAGGTGATGTTGCCACGGGTAACCTTTTTTAACGGTTGTTCCTCATTGCCTGTATCACCGCTCCAGCCGAACCACAGGCCGCCAGCCGCCTTCAGGGCGTCCAGCACACCTATAGCAAGGCCGCCAGCACTGCCTTTGTCATCCGGTGAGGCGATGCGGTTAGATACTACGACTAAACGACTCATAGCCACCTCTCCTGTCATTCGTTGCTTCTTGTTCCTGCTGCGGACAGTTGATTTGTTCCAGCCAATGCCAGACGTTCCTGACAGCAGCCAGGCGCCATGTCGCCTGAGTCTCCCCGCTTCCCACTTTTACCGAGATACCACCGGCGCGATTGACCACGGCAAAACCTGTTTCATCGGTCAGATCATCACCAACAAAAACAGGGGTCCGTCCGACAAATGGCGCTTCCTGCATAAATGCCGCAATTGCGTCTCCTTTATTGGTGTCCTGTGATTTGATTTCCACCACACACTTCCCGGGCTGCAATGCCAATTGCGGCCAGATATGGGTAATACGTTCAGCCAACGCCAGCAGCGCGGCCTCATGCTCAGGCGCCTGCCGGTAGTGCAGAGCGAAAGCCATGCCTTTAGTTTCAAGCGTTGTCCCCGGTAACGTCGCCAGCGCCGCATGCAATAACGCCCCCGCTTCGCGCTCGACCGCCGCAGGCAAATGCACAATATGGGTTTGACCATTGATGTCACGGCGTTCTGCCCCATGCACCCCGGCGAGCGGGAAACGATAAGGGGTGGTGAGTGCGTCAAGCTCTGCCATTGAGCGCCCTGAAATCAATGCCACAGCACCCGCATTTTGCGTGGCCAGGCGATGTAATAACTGCAGAATGGTCTGTGGAACAACAACCTGGTCAGGATGCGGTTTGATTTCAGCCAGTGTGCCATCGAGATCGAAAAAATAAGCACAGTTTGTGGGATGCTCAGGGGGTAAGGTTAGCGATGCTGTCACCCGATTCTCCTCCTCGTCATGGTCTGTACGCCGCGCGGATCGCGCCGTATATAGGATGTATGACGGGTATAAGTATAGACAGTGTGACCGTGCTCGCCATTTAGAAAAACAATCGCCAGCCGGGTAGCGGCTGGCGATAAGCGGAAGCTAGACTAAAAAGTTGGGATTTAAATCATTAAACAGTACGCTTAGCTTTTTGTTTGTAGCGGTCGAAGATCACCGCTGCCAGCAGGATCAAACCTCGCACCACATACTGTGCGAATGGAGAGATATTCAGCAGGTTCATCGCGTTCTCAACCGTCCCCAGAATCAACACCCCTGCGACGACATATGAGATTTTTCCGATGCCGCCTTTGAGCGAAACGCCGCCTAACACACAGGCAGAAATCACGATCAGCTCATAACCGATAGAGGTCATTGGCTGGCCGCTGGTCATACGTGATGCCAGGATAATCCCCGCCACGGCGGATACCAGACCGGAAAGGATAAAGATAATAATCTTAGTGCGAACGACCGGCACCCCAGCCAGACGAGCCGCCTCCTCATTGCCCCCAATCGCCAGCGTATTGCGACCAAACGTGGTTTTATTCAACAGCAGGCCAAAAATAATAAAACAGCCCACGGTTAACCAGATCGGCGCCGGCAGTCCTAACCAGTTGGCATAGCCAAGCGTAAAGAAGCGCTCGTCTTCGATTCCCACCGCTTTACCGTCGGAGATAATGTAGGCCAGACCACGAACAATTTGCATGGTGGCGAGTGTCGTGATCAACGCGTTAATTTTTAAGCGTGCAATCACGAAACCATTCACCAGACCGCACAGAACGCCGAGCAACAACCCTGACGCCACGCCAATCCACAGGCTTTCGGTCATATTAATGACCACGGCCGTCGTCACCCCTGCGCAGGCAATAACAGACGCTACCGAGAGGTCAAAGTCGCCGGATGCCAGGCAAAATAACATCCCGCACGCAACCATACCCGACATAGATACCGCCAGTCCCAGCCCCTTCATGTTGATGAAAGTCGCAAAGTTTGGCACAAAAATAGCGCAAACCAGGAACAACACGGCAAACACCACCAGCATCCCGTACTGATCCCAAATTCGGCCAAGATTTAGCGCCGACTTCGCAGCGCCTGAACCCGATGTAGAAACGGAAGACATCATATTCTCCTTATTCAGGCAACTGCCTGGCTGACTTTAGGCATAGCAAGGCTCAACGCCTGGCGTTCATCCGCCTGTTCATGAAGTAATTCACCTGCGATCTCACCTTCTCTCATCACCACAATGCGGTCGGCGACACCAAGAACTTCCGGCAGGTCACTGGAGGCAAACAGCACGGCAACACCGCGCGCAGCCAGGGCATAAATCACGTTATAAATTTCATGCTTCGCACCGACATCAATGCCGCGGGTGGGCTCATCCAGCAAAATCACTTTCATCTCTTCCGATAACCAACGCCCCAAAATGGCCTTTTGCTGATTACCGCCAGAGAGGTTCATGATCAGTTGCTCTGCACCCGGCGTTTTAATGTTAAGTGAACGGATATGATGGTCAGCATTGGTCTCTTCCCAGCCGTTGTTGATCAGACATCCCCCCATGACATGTTTACGGCGCGCACTAATATTGATGTTGTTACGTACCGAATGGACCGGGATGATCCCTTCGGCTTTACGATCCTCCGGACACAGCATCATGCCTGCTTCAATGGCGTGACTGGGTTTGCGGATATCTATCGCCTGTTCGTCAATAAACACCTGGCCTTGCGTGATACGCGTCCCGCCAAACAGACCTTTCATTAATTCGCTACGTCCGGCACCAACCAGGCCGAACAGTCCGACAATTTCGCCGCTACGCACCGATAAGCTGATCGGGGTGCGCACGCCTGGCGCTTTTACCTCATGCAGACGCAGACGCTCCGCGCCATAAGGTCTGGCTTTCCAGCCATAGATGTCCCCAAGATCACGCCCCACCATCGCCTGTACCAGTGCGTCGTGATCAACCTGCTGCATATCCGTAAACGTTTTGACGTATTGCCCATCCTTAAACACCGTTATGGCATCGCTGAGGGCGAAAATCTCCTCCATGCGGTGGGAAACGTACAGAATGATGCGGCCCTCATTGCGTAGCTCACGAATTACGCGAAACAGATTGTCAATCTCCCTGGCGGAAAGAGAGCTGGTGGGTTCATCAAAAGCGATAATCTTGGCATTACGCGCCAGCGCCTTAGCAATCTCCACCATTTGCCACTGACCGATGGAGAGATACTTCAACGGAATATCAGGATCGATATCCATTCCCAGATGCTTTAACTGCAGCCCCGCCTCGTAGTTCAACAACGAGCGGTTCACAATCCCACCCTTATGCGGAAGCTGACCTAAATAGATGTTCTCGGCGACGGTCATTTCCGGCACCAGATGCAATTCCTGGTAAATAATGGCGACACCGGCATTCAGCGCAGTGGTTGTGTCCGCAAACGAAACTTCCTGTCCGCGGATCGCTATAGATCCCGTGGTTGGCGCGTAGTTACCGCTGAGAATTTTTAATAATGTTGATTTCCCTGCGCCATTTTCACCCATCAGTGCATGCACCTGACCGGCATAGCAGTCGAAACTAATATCCGTTAGCGCTTTTACGCCAGGGAAGGTTTTGCCGATGCCGCGAAATGAGAGATACGGGGTAGACTGTTGCATAACGTCTCCGTGGATCTAAACGGTTGCCGGATGGCGGCGTAGCCTCATCCGGCCTACTAAGGGCGTTATTTGTAGGCCGGATAAGATCGTTTTACGGCAGTTGAGTTATTTGCCGCCTAAGCCTTTTTTCGCCAGTTCTTCTTTGAAGTTGTCGCGGGTAATCAACACCACATCGGTAACTTCAGTAAACACCGGCGGTTCTGCGCCTTTGGTGACCCAGTTGTAGAGCATTTCGCTGGATTTATAACCGTGAACGTCCGGGCTAGGCAGCAGTGAACCGTAGAATCCGGTGGCTTCCGCTTTTGAAAGTTCGCTAATTGCATCAACACCGTTAATACCGATACCAATCACGTTTGCTGCTTTAAACCCCTGCCCTTCGGTAGCACGCACGCCACCCAGCACGGTGTTGTCGTTCATACCGACAATCAGCCAGTGTTTAACTTCAGGATGTTGCACCAGCATGGAGTTTGCGGCGTCGAATGCGCCAGGGATATCATTAGATTTGGTTGGGACCTGATAGATCTGTTTTTCCGGGAAGCCTGCAGCTTTAAGCGCTTCCATCGAACCCGATGTACGACGGCGCGCGGTATCCAGTTCGTTTGCGGTAATCGCCATTACAGCGGAAGATTTCACATCCCAGCCACGTTTCTGCATCTCTTTGTACAGTTCCTGGCCCTGGCGTTCACCAATTTTGGTTGCTGCCATCATCACCAATGGCACAGTATCCATCGGCTTACCTTTCGCATTGGCGAACTGATCGTCAACCGCGATGACTTTCATGTCATAGCCACGTGCCTTTGCCATAATAGCAGGCCCAAGTTTTGGGTCCGGCGTACAAATTACAAATCCTTTTGCACCGCTTGCCGCCAGGCTGTCGATGGCATTCAGGGTTTTCTCGCCGTCTGGAACGGCAATTTTAATCACCTCAAACCCAAGGTCTTTACCGGCTTTATCAGCAAACTTCCACTCTGTCTGGAACCAGGGCTCTTCCGGTTGTTTGACCAGGAAACCGAGCTTCATGGATTCTGCGATAGCGGATTGTGACATAATGGCAGCCAGACCGATGGCCGCCAGCGCTTTAGTGAATTTGTGCATGGTTAACTCCAGCTTTAACGTTCTTTTATGTAGGGTAAAATCAAACGATTTTTTGTAATCCGGACGTAAAACAAGGCATTACCTTTTATTGATAAGATCAATGCCAGTGCTGAGAGTATTTTTAGCGGGAAATTGATTCTCCATAAGAGAGCGGCATCACACCCTGAAATTACAGTAGTTGCGTACATAAATTCAGCGGAAAATGACATAAAAAAACACAATTTTCAGAATGGAAAAAATAAGAAATAGCAGGTTAATCCATAACATCAGCCAGTGAATCCTTGTTCCCGAATATCGAAACATCCGGGAGTCCAATGATTACCAGGGGTAATAAATATGGTCAGCGTGATCGCGCACAGGGATATCGTCGTCTAACAGACGAGCAGAAAGCGTAAACGCAAAATCAAAAATATGGCCCAGCCCTTTGCCACTGATAAGATTGCCATCTTCAACAACAGCCGCATCGACATACTCGCCGTCAGTGATGGTTTGCCACAGCTCACCTGAACACACGTAGCGCCGTCCTTTCAACAACCCATTACCCGCCAGCACCCGCGCGGCTGCCGAACAAACCGGGCAAATCAGTTTTCCTGCATCGTCATGGCGAGAGACAAACTGGACGACTGCAGCACTGGCGGCAAGATTTACGCTACCCTGTGGTCCTCCTGGCAACACGATCGCATCGTAAAAGGCATCCCGACGGGCCTCCAGCGTATTGTCGGTCACCATAGGCACGTCATGATAGCTCACCACCGCCCGAGACTCAGCGCAGGCCAGCGTCTCAACCTCAATTTGCAGGCGACGTAGAATATCAATAGTAACAATGGCTTCAGCTTCTTCAAAACCGGGTGCCAGCAACACCGCCACCTTCTTCATATACAACTCCTCGATTTATCCACCGATATCCAACAAAAAATGCCGAATAATTCATTCCATTAAATTTATTAAAAATGATCTGGCGCAAGAAATTAGGTTGCAGATAATTTCCAGACACATCACTTCACCGGGAAATTCCCATCAAAACCCACAGTGATAATCACCAGATGTCATAGAATACCGCGGCATGAAATTTAATTTTGAGAATTGAAACGTCATTTTACTATCTGCATTCTAAATAAATACATTATAAATCATCAAATTACATTCACATCAATTATATATCGAAACGACATGGCTAAGCATATTGTTATGCCAATATGTAAAAAAACATAAATAGGTGGTTTTAAGGATTCTCTTGATGCCAGGCACGCGCTATGCTGAATCACGATCGGAAGCGAATATAATTCGTGATCATCTAAAGGACCGGCGGAACGGATTTATTCTGCTAACAGTATTACTCGTACGTAGATGTGAAGTATAACGGCAGCCCGTTGTACTGGCGTTGGTGACGTACTTCACCTTTCTGAAATAAGGATATTGATATGGCTGCAGTTGGAATTGTTCACAAACTCAACACGCAAATGAATCTTGAGTTTTACGCATCGAATCTCTACCTTCACCTCAGTGAATGGTGCTACGAACACAGCCTGACAGGTACCGCGACGTTTCTGCGCGCTCAGGCGCAGGGTAACGTGACGCAAATGATGCGTATGTTTAATTTTATGAAAAGCGCAGGGGCTAACCCCATCGTCAAAGCCATCGATGTTCCCGGTGATGACCTAACGTCCCTTGAAGAGCTGTTTCAGAAAACGCTGGAAGAATATCAGCAGCGTTCCCGTACGCTGTCGCGTCTGACGGATGAGGCAGAAGCGTTGAACGACGCGTCAACCGTTGATTTTCTTCATGATCTGGAAAAAGAACAGCAGCAGGATGGCGTGCTGCTACAAACGATTCTTGATGAAGTTCGTAGCGCTAAACGTGCTGGACTGTGTATGGCGCAAACGGATAAGCATTTGCTAAACGTCGTAAACTACCAACATCACTGATATCCGATCGCGACAAATCTGCGCCTCCCGTTCTGAGAGGCGTAAAAAAACCTTTCTAAAACCTGAAACAACGGTTTATTTTAGTGAGACTCATTCTGCGGGGTGAATTTCAGCTCGATCAACGCAACCGCTTTTTGAATTGCGCGCATCGTAACGGGATCAGCGCCCGCTGGATGGCTGGAAAAGTCGATGCTTTTCAGTTGACTGGACATTTTTTCCCGAACTTCTACCGGGGCAATAACATCAATAACATCCAGAATTTGCTTGATAACCAACTGGCAGGCAACAACGTCCGAGAGCAGTTCCTGATCGGCATTCAGTGTTTGGGACATAATGAGCTCCTTATAGAAAGGTCGTCATAGTACCTATTCAGCGCTCGAAACGGTAGCGGTGCAAGCAGTACAACCGCGCTGAAAATAAAAAAACAGACCCAGTTAATTTCGTTTGAGATGGCAAGCACAACATGAGTGAACATTTAGCGGTTGAGAATAAGCGGGGTCTTTCTCCAGCTGCACTACTGGTCGCTGGGGCCTTCTTTATGGAGTTCATCGATGGCACGGTGATTGCGACGGCCTTGCCCGATATGGCAAAAAGTTTCGGCGTGCAGGCCGTTGATCTGAACATCGGCATCAGTGCTTATCTGATCACGCTGGCGGTTCTCATCCCTGCCAGTGGCTGGATTGCCGATCGTTTTGGTGCCCGAAAAGTGTTTACCCTGGCACTGGCGATCTTTACCTTCGCCTCAGTTTTATGCGGACTCGTCACCAGTATTGAAGTCTTTGTGGCAATGCGCATTTTACAGGGTGTCGGAGGGGCACTGATGGTGCCGGTCGGCCGCCTCGCCGTTCTGCGTACCACGCCTAAACATCAGTTGATCACCGCGATCGCCACCCTGACCTGGCCTGCCTTAGTGGCACCAATAATTGGCCCCCCCTTGGGCGGATTTATTACCAGTTATGCCAACTGGCGCTGGATCTTCTTTATTAATGTGCCACTGGGGTTGCTGGCGATAGCGCTGGCGCTGCGTTTTATCCCGGATATTCATGATGACGAGCGTCGCCCGTTCGATTTTCCCGGCTTTATTGCCACATCGGTCGCGATGGTCAGTCTGGTCTATGCGATGGAACTGCTTGGAACCCAACAACCGCAAGGCTGGTTAACAGCAGGACTTCTGACACTTGGAATAGCCACGTTCCTGTTTGCCCTGCACCATTTTCGCCAATCCGCGTGGCCAATGATTCGTCTGGATGCCATGCGTGTGCCTACATTTCGTGTCACGATGTACGGAGGCTCGCTGTTTCGTGCCTCTATCAGTGCGGTACCCTTTCTGTTGCCACTGATGTTTCAGGTTGGGTTTGGTATGAATGCTTTCCATGCCGGTTCGCTGGTGTTGGCCGTGTTTGTTGGCAACCTGACGATTAAACCCGCTACTACGCCGTTAATACGTTGGTTAGGCTTTAAAAAACTGCTGTTGATAAATGGCGCGCTTAATGTGCTGGCGCTATTGGCCTGTGCGCTGATCACGCCGCAAACTCCCGTATGGGTAATTTTACTGGTGCTGTATCTGGGCGGCGTTTTTCGCTCAATTCAGTTTACCGGTGTCAGCACGTTGGCATTTGCGGATGTTCCTGCATCGCAGATGAGCTATGCCAATACGCTGTTTAGTACAGCGACGCAACTGGCTGTTGGATTAGGGATTTCGTTGGCGGCTATCGGGATCCGTATCGGGGATCAAGTGAGTGAATGGTTGTCACTGGGTGCAATACCCGGCATCAGTTTCCGGCTGGCATTCGTCGCTATCGCCATGATTTGCCTGATAGGAATGGTTGATACCCTGCGACTTACCCGCGATGCGGGAAGCGCAGTGTCAAATAAGCGTCGATAAGCCCGATAGTCCACGCCATCGGGCCAACCGGGTTTAGCCAATAACTTCACGGACAAAGGCTTCAATCGCTTTATCCTGGCAGTTTTCAAAGAAACACTGCTGGAAACGTGGGCCGGAAACGGCGGTTTTCACCAGTTCAGGATCGATAGCGCGCAGGGTATCAAGATAATTTTCTTTTACTACTGCCGCTTTCACCTGGTTTAAAATCCCCGCATTACGCACCTGCGGGTCTTTACGCTCCGGCGGATAACCTTCACCATTACGACCGGTAAACGCTTTTTCAAACATATACCGGACGTTCAATTCAGCCCCCCAGCCAAACCCTTTCGCAAAGGCCAGCGAGAGCGCATTACCGTTGTTTATCTGCGCAAACAGGAACGCATCCGCGGGATCAAGGCAGTAGCCACACACAACGCCTGGGTGAATATTCAGTGACATCATTGCCCCCTGACCCGTACCGCAGCCCGTGACAACGAAATCAATCGCTTTTGAATTGAGCAGAATGCTGGCCATGATCCCTAAATGGATGTAAGTCAGATGGTGATCGTTTTCGTCGCTCATCCCGACATTGAACACAGGAAAACCTTTTTCATCCGCGACAGACTTAAGCTCATGGTGAATTATCGCGTTTTTGCTTGCCTGGCTGTTTTCCATCATCAGTGCAATTTTCATTGTGTATTCTCCTGAATGCGTCGCGGAGGTTCCGCCGTAACTCATGACATTTCAGTCACATTACTATTTAGCAAATCATCTTTCAAATTTTATGAAATTAAGTTTCATAAAATATCGAGATGCTCACGGTTTTTGCGCCAGCCTTCAGATTTAACTCATAAACAGGGTGTCGTTGTGATTAATCGCAGGTGATCTTCTGGCTATTCAGGCCATTGACTAGCCGTGATGTATGTCAGGATAGCGTATCACCGATTTTTCAGAGCGATTTCATGAAGACCTTTATTCTTGCCCTCTTACCGCTCATGCTGACGGGATGCACTATCACTAAGCAGGCTCAGGTCAGCGAAGCCAGCAACATTACCGGCGTGGTTCGTCTGACTTACAACCAGGCCATGCTACAAACAGCACGTACCGACGACTATGTTGCTCAGGGAACTGCGACAAAAGCATGTCAGCGCATGGGTTATGCCAGTGCAGTCGGATTTGGCCAGCCGGTTGCGACCTGCAGCGTTTATGCGGGTTCTCTGTGTTTGAATACCAAAATCACGCAGTCCTGGCAGTGTCACGGTGTTGCCGTACCACAAACTTCTACTTTCCATTATTAATCATTTCGACCAGCACTTCTGCTGGTCATCTATTCTATTTTTATTTATATCATCAATTTAATAGCGCTAATGCGTTTTATTCCCATTCGCATTTTTAATAATTAAATTTATTATTTTACCTTTTGCAAATAATTAAATAACAACTTATAGTGGCGCCACGTCAATATATAATACCGTTCGTGGAGCAGAACCATGCTGAAAACAGAAATGATCGATAAACTGAATGAGCAAATGAATCTTGAATTATATTCGTCCCTGCTCTACCAACAGATGAGTGCGTGGTGCAGCTATCACAGCTTTGAAGGTGCCGCCGCGTTTCTGCGTCGCCACGCCCAGGAAGAGATGACGCATATGCAGCGTCTGTTCGATTACCTGACGGATACCGGCAGCCTGCCGCGTATTAATACCGTTTCTTCACCGTTTGCAGAATATGCGTCCCTGGATGAACTGTTCCGTGTCACCTATGAGCACGAACAATTGATCACGCAGAAAATTAATGAACTGGCGCATGCGGCAATGACCCACCAGGATTATCCGACCTTTAATTTCCTGCAATGGTATGTTGCTGAGCAGCACGAAGAAGAGAAATTATTTAAATCTGTCATCGATAAGCTATCGCTGGCCGGTAAAAGCGGCGAAGGTCTTTATTTCATCGATAAAGAACTGGCAACCCTTGATACACAGAATTAATGTTGTTGGGTAACGGTGGCCGTTTGCCACCGTTATTCGAGAATCTTAGTGGCGGCAGATCTTGCTTTCATGCGTAGAGAAGCCGTCTTCTTTGGCAATAAACTTCCCTTTCGCCGCTAAAAACGCGACCAGTTCGCCCGCCGTCATGCCTTCTGCTGAACAGGTGTGAAAACGTGCCTGCTCGCCAAAACGCGCGGTAATCGCCGCCTCAAGGCTGGCATGTGAATACTGCTCACCAGATTCAATCATCATGTTGAGCACCTCGTGACCGTGAATAGATTCCATACTACCTCCTCAATAAAGCCCGTAGCCTAATGTGAACCGTACAATGCTGCTTTGCGCTAACGCAGGTTTATGCGGGCAGAGCGCAGATAAATATCATTTTTAATACATCTTAACCCCAGCCAACTGTAAATATTAATATACAGCGATTGTAACGGTGATTTGACGAAAATAGCGTTATGCCTTAACCTGCGCCGCAGATATAACCGTTGATTATCTCTGGGACAGAGGAAAGCGTGAAAAACAGAACCCTGGGTAGTATTTTTATCGTGGCGGGAACCACGATTGGTGCCGGTATGTTGGCAATGCCGCTGGCGGCGGCAGGCGTGGGGTTTAGCGTCACGCTGGTGTTGTTAGTTGGGCTATGGGCCCTGATGTGCTATACCGCACTGTTGCTGCTTGAAGTGTACCAACATGTACCGGCAGACACCGGGCTTGGCACACTGGCAAAACGCTATCTTGGTCGATACGGGCAGTGGGTAACGGGCTTTAGCATGATGTTCTTGATGTATGCCCTGACCGCCGCCTACATCAGCGGTGCAGGCGAGCTGTTGGCCTCTAGCATCAGCGACTGGACCGGAACCAGCATCTCGCCCACCACAGGCGTATTGCTGTTCACCTTTGTTGCCGGTGGCGTAGTGTGCGTCGGGACTTCACTGGTTGATTTGTTCAATCGTCTGTTGTTCAGCGCCAAAATCATCTTCCTGGTGGCAATGCTCGCGCTGTTGATGCCGCATATTCATAAGGTGAACTTGCTTACCCTGCCGCTTCAACAAGGCCTTGCGCTTTCCGCGATCCCGGTTATTTTTACCTCATTTGGTTTTCACGGTAGCGTGCCCAGCATCGTCAGCTACATGAACGGCAACATCCGTAAACTGCGCTGGGTGTTTATCAGCGGTAGCGCCATCCCGTTAGTGGCTTATATTTTCTGGCAACTGGCCACGCTCGGTAGCATTAACTCGTCAACGTTTATGGGGCTCTTAGCCAATCACGCTGGCTTAAACGGTTTGTTACAGGCATTACGTGAAGTCGTGGCTTCGCCGCACGTCGAACTGGCTGTGCATCTGTTTGCCGATCTCGCACTGGCAACCTCTTTCCTCGGTGTCGCACTGGGATTATTTGATTACCTGGCAGATCTCTTTCAGCGCCGTAATACTGTGGCTGGCAGGATGCAAACTGGCGTCGTGACGTTCCTGCCACCGCTGGCATTTGCTCTTTTCTATCCGCGAGGTTTTGTCATGGCGCTGGGATATGCAGGCGTTGCTCTGGCCGTTTTGGCTCTGTTGATCCCCTCCATGCTGGCCTGGCGGAGCAGAAAGCACAACCCACAGGCAAACTACCGCGTAGTGGGCGGCACGCCAGCGCTGGCGCTGGTCTTTATTTGCGGTATCGTGGTGATAGCCGTGCAGTTTTCTATTGCCGCAGGGCTGCTGCCTGAAGTGGGTTAACGGGGATTTTGCCTGATGGCGCTTCGCTTATCAGGCCTACCATTGACTCTGCCAGAAGCGCATTAAAGTAAAAGGGGCTTACGCCCCTCTCCCTTAATGCAGGCAGCACTGTTTATATTTTTTACCACTGCCGCACGGGCATGGGTCGTTGCGCCCCACTTTGGCATCAACTTTTACCGGGACGCTAACCGGTGCTTCCTGCGGATGCGCCATCCAGTAAGCGTGCAGATCCAGAGCCGCCAGACGAATGGCATCCACGCTCTCTTCAAATGCCTCTGGCGTCAGTTTCTCCACCACCTCGAAGTTTTCTTCTGTCCCATGTAGCGCAATAGCATCGAGAGCGGGTTTCAGTGAATCAGGTAGCGTTGACCAATCCGACAACGCGACGCCTCGCATATAGCCAAAGCACCACTCTTCTACAATAGTCAGCTCATGCTCTTCAATTTCACGCAGGCCGAACAGCGGTTCAAACTGCTCCGGGAACTCATCCAGACGATCGGCCGTATCCGCCATATGCTGGAACGCCAGATTCATGAAACGCGCCATTTCTTTTTCGGAGGACCAGCGCGGAACATACTGTGCACCGCCCCAGATAGCGACCAGCCACTGCTCCGGCTCGATCTCATACGGTGAACTGAGCACCGCCGTCAGTAAGCCATCCAGCTCTGACACATCCAGAATAGACTTGTCCGTATTGTACTTAGTCAGCACATCATCCAGCCATTCCAGCTCGCTCTCGTTTAGTGGTCCCGTTTTCATAACGCTTTTCCTTAGTAAAAATTCTCGCCTGTGATTATCTTACATGGCTGGGGGGATAACAGATCCAAATGGGCATGAGCGGCTTACAGGTACCGCCAATTCAGGTTAACAGGAAACGAGGGTAATTCCGGTAGTTAACGCACAAAAGGCAGCATCAGCCGCCGGGCATCATACGCGGAAAACAGAACAAAACCACCCGAAGGTGGTTTATTGTGGCTCAATACGGTTCAACGTTGCGGTATATCCCGTTTTCGCCACCGCGTTAAGTAGCGTGTCGGTGGAAAATCCCTCCGGGACGATAGCCTCTGCCTGCCGGGTCTTGAGCGAAGATTTGGCCTTAATCACCCCATCAGTTTCACGTAGCGCCTGATTGACCGAAATGACACATAACGAGCAGGTCATATTTTGGATATCCAGCACCACTTTCTGATTGGCAGCCAGAGTCCACAATGGCAACAGCAAACATGCGATTAACGTAATAATCTTCACTCAAACACCTCATAAAACCAGGCCACGATCGTGGGGTAAAACAACACGGGCAGAATCAGCGCCAACGCACACCAGTAGATAACGCGCGCTTGCTTCAGGGACAACCATCCGGAGCACCATAGCTTTTTTGAAAAGTAGAGTCGCCAGAAAACACGTAATAATAGCCCTAAGGACAGCAACATCAGGGGAACGCGCAGAAACTCAAACTGAGTGAACACGGCAAAGCTCGCCGCCGAAATACCAAACAGCAGATACAGCAGCGGTCCGACGCAACATAAGCCAGCTGTGACGGCAGCCGCGGCGGCCGTCAGCAGGGTCAATCCCGCCCCTTTAGCGTTGTTCTGTTGCGACATAGTGGTAAGAGAACGCTTTCGGGTCATAGAAATTGATGGGGTCACCGTCTACTTCAGCATAAGGATAACCAAAGTTGTTCATTGCTCCCTGCTCAGTAGCCGGGTACAGTTCAAAGTCACGACCATAGTTGAAGCCAACCCAGTTCATTTCCCAGTTGCCAAACAGATAGGTATTCACCGCCTGGACGTCCGCATCCTGATGCGTTTTTTTCTCCGCCAGACGCATTTTGGTCACATCGGCCGGATCGCACGGTAACCAGCCGTAACCCGCCAGGTAGAACTCCGCACGGCAGTGCTGACCCCCGCTAACATCAGCAACACCTGCACTGTCGGCTTTGCCAAATGCGCTTTTTGAGTAGCGCTCCAGTTTGTTTGCTTTCCCCAGACGAATCCCGAACAATTCACGAGCAGGAATGCCGCTGGCTCGGGCCAGGGCGACAAAAACGGAGCTCATATCGGTGCATTTGCCCTTGAGCTTCCCGCTTTTCAAAATCTCCGCTACATCCCCGGTTCCGCAGCCGATAACGTCATTATCACGCTCCATATGACTGCTCACCCACTCATATATCAGGCGAGCTTTTTTCAGCGGATCTTGTTCATTACCGGTAATTTTACGCGCTGTTTCCAGAACCAGCCCATCAATCGGGGTGTGCGTTGTTGGCAGCAGATACGGTTTTGCATCCAGCGGATAAGTAATCTGTTCCGGTGCTTGCCAGTTTTTTAACGCGTCATGCTGCAGTGGTTCCCAATCGGCTGTCTCAATGTCGAGATCAACCTTGATCAGCAACTCTCCCTGCGAGTCAGGCCAACTTGCAAACAACGTTTTTGCGCCATAGACATTGTTGGTTGTGACATACGCCTGTTTATAATTGCCGCTAAAAGCAAGACTTATCATTTGCTGGAATGCGGTATCGACCGGCAAAGGGATCCACAACTTCACGACACCATTCGAACCCTTTGGTGGGTTGAGCTTATACGTTTGCGTTAGCACAAAGCGCCGACGAGTGGCTGGCGCGACTGAAAGTTCTGCGGCCCTTACCGTCTGGCTGATAACCGCTGGGCCGACTAAACCGGCGGCGGAAAGGAGAACGCTATTTTTGAGAAATTGTCGACGTTGCATTGGTGTCTGTCCATGTTGTAAGAGTTGTGCTACGGAAACCGTATGCGATCATCACAGTAGACAGACGCTGATAAAAAAGGTGAATCGATGGAGGCTATTCACCAATAACAGACCTGTTAACTGTGAATGAAATAAGAAACTACGTGGCCGCCATTAAGCCATTTACCGGCTAGAAAGTACAGTAATGGCGGCATGAAGATCCCCCATTCTTATTAAGGAAACACCGCCGAAAACCTGTCTATATTTAAACGCAGGCACTTCCACATGTAGTCCCCCGCTTTCATGTTTCATACACTGAGGGGAAGTCAAAATGGCGATGAGAATACTGTCTATTGATGGCGGTGGCATCAGAGGCATCCTGCCAGGTATGCTATTAGTCGCACTGGAGAAGAAGTTACAAGATAAAGAAAAAAAACCAACAGCAAGAATCGCTGATTATTTCGATTTAGTCGCAGGCACCAGTACTGGCGCCATCCTCTGTTCTGCTTATGTGTGTCCCGACGCGACAGGAACCCCCAAATTTTCCGCTCAGGAAGCCGTCAACTTCTATCTTCAGGACGGCGATGAGATTTTTGACGTCGGCATTTGGAAAACCATCAGTTCATTAGGCGGTGTAAGTGATGAAAAATATCCGGCAACGGAACTGGAGCGAGTATTAAAAACAGCCTTCGGTGATACAAAACTGAGTGAATTATTAAAACCAACCTGCATTGTTGCTTATGATGTCAGCAGTCGTCTTCCGGTGATCTTCAAACAACACTCTGCCGTAGCCAAAAAACGGGATTTTCTGGTCAGAGATGTTTTACGTGCTACCTCCGCAGCACCGACGTACTTCGAAGCAGCGCGGATTTACTCGCTTCCCCCATTGCCGCAAAAGTATGTCCTGGTCGATGGTGGTGTCGTGGCGAACGATCCAGCACTGTGTGCCTATTCCGAGGCGATTAAGTTTTCAAACGTCGCTGGCATCAAAGACATGATCATTGTCTCTCTGGGTACCGGTAAAAAACTGCAGGGCTATTCATATTCAGAGGTTAAAGACTGGGGCCCCTTTGGCTGGGCGAAACCCGCTATCGATATCGCGCTCGAAGGTGGTCCGCAGATGACTGCCTACTATTTACAACAAATCGCCTCAACGGTAAAAAATGCGAAATATTACAGGCTTCAACCCGAATTATATGATGCCGATCCAACGCTGGATAACGCATCACGAGAGAATTTAGAACGGCTGCATAACGCAGGACTGCAAAATGCAGCAGCATTCGACAACACGTTAAATGAAATTGCCACATTGCTAGTTAGCAACGGCGGGATTTTTAACTTTCAGGGCTAAAACTGCCCCTGAGAACAGAGGACGAAGAACCTGTCCAGCAAGTGTTATTGACGCAAACAGTTTGAGCACCGCCCAGCGGTGAAATGGCAAGTAAATAGCCCTAATGGGATAGGCTCTGAATCAAAATATATACACATGGGTGCCAAGTTTACGGGCTAATCCCTTCGCCCCCTCGCGCATTACCGTATCGTGGTTCCAGCGAAATACCGGTGCCGCCAGCGGGGCAAGTATATTCATCCAGCGAATCGTGGTTCGTACATTCCAGTCGTACCTGACAATAGTCTCCCTACCGGTATCAATAAAAGACCATACCCCGCGCCCTTCAACCTCGCCGCTGGCAGCACCTTCAAGAAGAGCGTACTGCAAAATAGTTAATACATTGATATCAAAGGTTAAACGATACGGAAGTACCCCCTTCCAGGTGTAACGATGCAACGCTCCGACCCCCTGTATATCGCCTTTCTTGATCTCAACAACACGCTCAAGGCTGCTCCACCATTCTGGCCACTGATCCGGGTGGGAGAAAACATCCCAGACATCCTGCAGTGAAGCCTCAACCTGCCAGACCGTGGAAAACTGATAGTCAGCCATCGCCTTCTCTCCCCTATGGGGTGAAAAATCTGCGGCACCTGCCTGTGCTACGAACAGGCATAATCACCTGTGAGCTGTTTTTATTATAGTGTTTAATTACACGGCCAGTCCCCCCAAAATCACCGCCTCAGCTGCCAGAAAATGGTTATTTACCGCCCGGATAAGAGCGTCATCAAACGCTATACTTTAATAGCCACATTATTTATGAGTATTTATCATGAAACTACCACGGGTATTTTCATGCGCCGTCCTTGCACTACTGCTGTTGGCATCTTCATCTGTTGCAGCCGGCGCATTGCAACGTCAGGCTCAACGAGAGCAAGAGTTGAGTGCTGCGTTAGCTGTCGGCAATGGCGTTATTGTGATTGGCGGAGCAGATGATTTTGCGTTTACGCTCAGAGCCCGTAACCGGATCCACAGATCCTTTGCGATTGAGGATGGCATTAACGATCCCCTCATAATGAGCGGTTTTCAGAACCATAACCCCGCCCGTGATGGGTTCATGAACAACCCTGCCCGCGGAGGGTTTATGCTGAGCGCGCCTATTCGCCGATAAACGAATGGGCTAAATCATGTTAGTGAATTGGGCGTTTTGGCGGTTTTGCTTTATTGGTGGGTATTGCGACGCAAGCTATTAGCTGTCAGTCAGTTTCAGGCACAAAAAAACCACCCGTAGGTGGTTTCACGACACTGCTTATTGCTTTGATTATTCTGTTCTTTCCCATGGTACCCGGAGTGGGACTTGAACCCACACAGCGCGAACGCCGAGGGATTTTAAATCCCTTGTGTCTACCGATTCCACCATCCGGGCTCGGGAAGAAATTGGAGGCGCGTTCCGGAGTCGAACCGGACTAGACGGATTTGCAATCCGCTACATAACCGCTTTGCTAACGCGCCGAAATCTTCTGGCTTTACAGCCAAACATCCGCAAATGCCGATGTTTTAAATTTGGAGCGGGAAACGAGACTCGAACTCGCGACCCCGACCTTGGCAAGGTCGTGCTCTACCAACTGAGCTATTCCCGCATCACCAAGTAACTTTGTTAATCACTTGATTTTGTTATCGTCTGGCAATCAGTGCTGCCGTTCGATGCGTTGCATTCTACTTACCTGACGCAATGAGTCAACGATATTTTTCACCACTGACGATCGTTTGCTGAAATTTGCGGCGAAACGATCACTGATCAAGCAAATCTCCCCGTGCGGCGCTCAAATACTGGAACATTGACCATAAAGTCAGAATCGCGGCGACAAAGAAAAGTGCAATCCCGGCATACTCTACCCAGATATTTGGACGCCACAGCAGCCATGCCAGCGCCGCCATTTGCGATGTTGTTTTGACTTTACCGATCCACGACACCGCCACACTGCTACGCTTGCCAAGTTCTGCCATCCATTCACGCAGCGCTGAAATGATAATTTCACGCGCGATCATCGTGGCGGCTGGCAATGTCACCCACCAGCTATGGTAGTGCTCCGTCACCAGCACCATCGCGATAGCCACCAGAACCTTATCTGCCACCGGATCGAGGAACGCCCCGAAACGTGTACTTTGGTTCCAGCGGCGCGCCAGAAAACCGTCAAACCAGTCGGTAACGGCTGCAATACAGAAAATCAGCGCACAAACGAAGGGAGCCCAAGTGAATGGCAGATAAAACGCCAATACAAAGAATGGGATCAGAATGACGCGAAACAGCGTGAGCAATGTAGGGATATTAAATTGCATATGACGGATAACTATCTGTTGTCAGTGAAATTACCCCTATGTTGCTACAGAGGGCCTAATGTTTCAACGAGTAGAAGATCTTTTCTGCCAGAGCTTGCGAAATACCCGGCACTTTTGCAATTTCTTCGACACTGGCGTTACGAAGCCCTTGCAAACCCCCCATATACTTCAGCAACATTTGTCGGCGCTTAGGGCCAACGCCTTCGATGGTTTCCAGCGTGCTGGTGCTTTTCACCTTCGCCCGTTTTTTACGGTGTCCGCTAATGGCGTGATCGTGAGACTCATCGCGGATATGCTGAATAACGTGCAACGCAGGGGAGTCCGGCGGCAGGCTAAACCCCTCGCCTTCCGGTTCAAAGAACAGGGTTTCCAGGCCGGCTTTGCGATCTGCCCCTTTTGCCACACCCAGTAACAGAGGGTGCTGTTTATCCCAGGGCACGTCCAGTTCAGCAAAAACAGCTTTCGCCTGCCCTAGCTGGCCTTTACCGCCGTCGATCAAAATAACATCCGGGATCTTACTTTCTTCTATTGCCTTACCATAACGCCGACGCAGTACCTGGTTCATCGCCGCGTAATCATCACCCGGTGTAATACCCGTAATGTTATAGCGACGATACTCCGCACGCAGCGGCCCGTTAGCATCAAAAACCACGCAGGAGGCAACGGTCTGCTCGCCCATTGTGTGGCTAATGTCAAAACACTCCATGCGTTTCACCGCAGGCAGTTTCAGCACGGATGCCAGCGCCGTCAGACGTTGGGTAATAGTGGACTGCTGGGAAAGCCTGGTGGTTAACGCCGTAGCCGCATTGGTACGCGCCAGCTTCAGATATCGGGCACGATCGCCTCGCGGCTTCGTCTGGACGTTAATCTTCCGCCCGGCCAGTTCAGACAAAGAGTCAGCCAACAGCGTCTTATCGCTAAGATTGAAATCAAGCAGGATTTCACCAGGCAAGGTACGCACCTGGCTACCCTGTAAATAGAACTGCCCAACGAAGGTTTCAACCACCTCGCCCAGTTCCGTTCCCCCAGGTACTTTAGGAAAATAGCTGCGACTGCCTAACACTTTGCCCTGACGAATGAACAAGACGTGTACGCAGGCCATTCCGGCATCAAATGCCACGCCGATAACATCCAGATCGTCGCCAGTATTGGAAACAAACTGTTTTTCAGTGACACGGCGAACCGCCTGAATTTGGTCGCGGATACGCGCGGCCTCTTCAAACTCAAGGTTCTGACTGGCCTTCTCCATCCGGGTTATCAGTTGCGTTAACACCTGATCGTCTTTGCCGGATAAAAACAGCCGTACGTAGTCGACCTGCTGCGCGTACTCTTCTTCACTCACCAGACCGGCGACGCAAGGCCCAAGGCAGCGGCCAATCTGATATTGCAAACACGGGCGTGAACGGTTGCGATAAACGCTATTTTCGCACTGACGTATTGGGAAAATTTTCTGCAATAGTGCCAGTGTCTCGCGGACGGCATAACCGTTAGGAAACGGTCCAAAGTATTCACCTTTAGCATGCTTCGCGCCGCGATGCGTCGCCAGACGCGGATGGGTATCGCCACTGAGGAAAATAAAGGGATAGGATTTATCATCGCGCAGCAATACGTTATAGCGCGGTTGGTACAACTTGATGTAATTGTGCTCTAGCAATAATGCTTCAGTTTCGGTGTGCGTCACCGTGACATCAATCTGCTGAATTTGTGCCACCAGCGCTTCGGTTTTACGCGACGCAAGGTTGCTGCGGAAATAGCTGGAGAGCCGTTTTTTCAGGTCTTTCGCTTTACCGACATAGATAACCGTCCCGGCGGTATCGTACATACGATAGACGCCAGGCTGGCTGGTCACGGTTTTCAGAAACGCTTTAGCATCGAACTGTTCGGTCACAGGCTTGTTAATGTCTCCGCATTACACAGGCCATGGCGAATTGCCAGGTGAGTCAGCTCCACATCGCCATGAATGTTTAATTTACTGAACATTCGATAGCGGTAGCTGTTCACTGTTTTGGGACTAAGATTCAGTTGTTCTGAGATCTCATTGACCTTCTGGCCTTTGGTGATCATCAGCATAATCTGCAACTCGCGTTCAGACAAACTGGCAAACGGGGTTTCCGTTTTCTCTGGCTCAATCTGGCTAAGCGCCATTTGTTGAGCAATATCGGAAGCAATGTAGCGCTGCCCGGAAAAGACCGAACGAATCGCGCTCACGACTTCCTGAGGGGCGGCCCCCTTGCTGAGATAGCCCGCGGCTCCCGCCTGCATAACTTTTGCCGGCAATGGGTTTTCGGTATGAACAGTCAACATGATCACTTTAATGTCAGCCGAGGAACGCGCAATTTTGCGGGTTGCCTCCAGACCGCCAATACCGGGCATATTCATGTCCATCAGCACAACGTCGACGGCGTTAACGCGGCACCATTTGACCGCATCTTCGCCGCAGCACGCCTCGCCGACAACTTTAATGCCTTTTATATCTTCCAGAATGCGTCGTATCCCTGCGCGCACCAGTTCGTGGTCATCAACAAGAAAAACGTTGATCAAAGGAATATCTCCAGAATAGGGATAACGCTACCGATAGTTAATCGGTCCTATGTTAACGGGTTTTATCTCAACTTTGAAATCTAAAAAACACCCGACTTTCGATTTTGCTCTCGTTTTTGGAAATTAGATTGTACGAACCGTGGAAACTTTCACGGTTGAAGGGCGTTTGCCCGTGCTTATATCTGCATAGCTGTTTCAGAATAGTGACAAAAAATTCATATTCTTACGTCGAATGCTAAATAGGAAGGTAAGCTTGTAACAATAATTAACGAGTGAAATACTCGGAATAAACAATGAATGGAGAAAATATATGCACTGCAACATCTTGTTTATTTTAATCTCATTGGGTTTTGTTTGCGCAAAAAACAACCTCAGATATTTTTAGCCGAGCTTATGGTATACTCCGCCGCCTTGACGTTTGCCATCGCACTTTTTCATTGAAACATAACGAGGAAAATAAATGAGTACGCCTGATTTTTCCACTGCTGAGAATAATCAAGAACTGGCTAATGAAGTCACCTGCCTGAAGGCCATGTTAACGCTTATGCTGCAGGCAATGGGACAAGCCGATGCAGGACGCGTGATTCTTAAAATGGAAAAACAGATCGCGCTGATTGAGGACGAAACACAGGCCGCGGTATTTACCAGCACTGTTAAACAAATTAAACAGGCCTATCGTCAGTGATAAGAAACCGGCTGACAGCGATGCTCTCAGCCGGTTTTGCGTCTGACACTCAGAACGACATTTTATTCAGATAAGCCCCGTTGCGGCAGCATAACAAGCAATCTGTGTTTTGTTTGGCGCGTTAAACTTCTTCTGCATATTCTTCTGATGAAAGTTAACGGTATTTTCAGAGATCGACAGAATCATTGCTATCTCGGAAGAGGTTTTCCCCTCAGCGGTCCATTTCAGAATCTCTTTTTCGCGCTTGCTAAAACGCATCTCCGGCGCCATGACCATGTCATCTTCCAGCCGCATAAGTACTGACAGACTTTCTCGTATCAGCAGTTGCATCCTGAGCTCGACTTCATCCTGCGCATAGCGGCCATTACGCACGCTTGCGCGTGACACGGACAAAAAGCCTAGCGCCCGATTTGGCAACATTAGGCATTGCGTCATCCCCTTGCGCAGACCGTGATTACGCGCGGCGTCCCACAGCGGTTGTGCGTCACGGAACAAGGCGTCATCCCACGGTAAGTGGCCCTGACTGAAGTTTTCGGGTTTCAGTACCGGATCGATAGCGAAATAATTTTCGGATTGGTAATGTGCGACCCATGCTTTGGGATACGTCGTATGAAGTACCGTTTTAGGTCGGGTAAAGGGTACGGGATGCCGGACGCAGAGCGCATAAAAGTCGAACTCTAAGTGCTGCGTCTGATGTTGTAATTCGTCATAGACATCCTCTGCCGCCGCCATTTCCTGAAAGCGTAACAGCATGCTCCGTCGCCAGGTGAAGAAATCATGATCCTGCATACTAAGTGGTAATGCCCCTGAGATTGATAATCATCCAAATGTATGAAACAAGCTAACACATAAATGTATTTTATATATGCAAATTATCGGACAAATAAGAAATTACTTGAGTGTAACGTAACAGCCCACAATGCTGGCAGGATGAAGCAATAATAATAAAGCAGCAATTATAAATAGTTATGCAACAAGCACTCACCAAAAAAAATATTTCGATGAGTGCTCTCTGACCTTTTATTGCATCAGGAACTTTTCAAGAAACTGACGGGTTCGCGGTTGCTGCGGATGCGTGAATAATGATTTTGCAGGCCCCTGCTCCACTATCTTGCCCTGATCCATAAATATCGCCCGGTCAGCAACGTCACGCGCAAAACTCATTTCGTGCGTCACAATGACCATGGTGCGTTTTTCCTGCGCCAGCTGACGAATAGTATTAAGTACTTCGCCAACCAGTTCCGGGTCAAGCGCGGAGGTCGGTTCATCAAAAAGAATAACTTCCGGACGCATAGCCAGCGCCCGGGCAATAGCGACTCGCTGCTGCTGACCGCCGGATAACCGCCGTGGATAGCTGCTCTCTTTACCCGCAAGCCCAACCTTTGCCAGAAGTTCACGCGCGCGCGCTGTCGCTTCCGCCTTCGGTTCGCCCTTCACAATTACCGGACCTTCAATAATGTTTTCCAGTACTGTGCGATGTGGAAATAAATTAAAGTTCTGGAACACAAACCCCACATGCTGGCGCAACTGGCGAATCTGTCCTTTCTGCTGGCTTAAGGAACGTGCGGTATCAATGGTAATGTCTCCAACCTTGATGGTGCCCGCCTCCGGTTGTTCCAGCAAATTTATACTGCGCAACAGCGTGGTTTTGCCTGAACCGCTCGGCCCGATAATCGCCACGACTTCACCAGGCTTAACGTCCAGATCAATGCCGTGCAGTACCGTTTGCCCGTGAAATTTTTTCACCAGGTTTCTGACTTCAATAGTACTCATTTCGGATCTCTCTCCTGGCGGTTGAGCTGTTCTTCAAAATAGTTCTGCAGCGCAGAAAGCACCGTCGCCATGATCCAGTAAATCAGCGAGGCCGCCAGATACATGGTAAACACCTCCAGCGTGCGTGAAGTAATCAGCTGCGCCTGGCGGAACAGTTCCGGGACCTGGATGGTCGCGGCCAGTGATGTGTCTTTCACCAGACTGATAAAACTGTTGCTCAGCGGCGGCAATGCCACGCGTGCAGCCTGCGGTAGAATCGCCCTGCGCATCGTCTGCCATGGCGTCATACCGATACTCGCCCCGGCTTCCCACTGACCTTTATCAATGGAGGAGATGGCCGCACGCAGCGTTTCTGCCGCGTAAGCCGCGGTATTCAGCGACAGACCGATCATTGCTGCGGGAATCGGATCCAGCTCAATACCAAACTGCGGCAGACCGTAGTAGATCATAAACAGCTGGGCAATTAACGGTGTGCCGCGAAAGATAGAGATATAAAAGCGCGCCAGCCAGCGCACAGGTAACAGTGACGACAAACGCATTAGCGCCAGGATGAACCCCAGCACCAGGCCAAAAAACATCCCGCCGATGCTCAGTTGGAGCGTAAATACCGCCCCTTTCAGCAGATACGGCAGCGAATCAATGACCAGTTGGATACTTTCTTGCATGAGTATTTTTCTACCTGGTTGTCATACATGTGGATGGTAGGCAAACAACGCAGGTGCCCCACCGGTATGAATAAAGAGGATTGGCCCTTCGTCTTTAAAGCGTTTCTGGCTGATACCGTCAATCAGGCCTGCCATCGCTTTACCGGTATACACCGGATCCAACAAAATGCCCTCCAGACGAGCCAACAGTTTTACCGCCTCCATGCCTTCTTCATTTGGCGTACCGTAACCCGGCGCAAAGTAATCATCCCACAGTAAAATATCTGCCGCCGCAGTCAGCTCCAGCTCACTGGCAATGGCCTGCTGCAACGCAACGACTTTTGGTTTTTGGTCAGCAACGCTGCGCGAAACGGTGACACCGATAAGCTCAACATCCGGCATCAGTTGCTCCAGACCCACCGCCAACCCGGCGTGCGTTCCCGCACTGCCCGACGCGACCACCACGGAAGAGAGCGAAACGGCCCCTTCACACTGCTGGGCAATTTCCAGCGCGCTTTCCACATAACCCATCGCCCCCAGAGCATTAGAGCCCCCAATAGGGATCACATACGGGCGGAACCCTTGCGCTTCAATGCGCGTCGCCAGCTCCTGCAACTGCGCATTCGGATCGGTTAGCGCGTCACACATTTCGATCTGCGTATTAAACAGATCCAACAGCAGACGGTTGCCATTGGTGAGATAGTTTTCCGCCGTGGTGCCAATCGGATTTTCCAACAGCGCCACGCAGTGCAGGCCAAGCTTAGCCGCGACCGCCGCAGTCTGACGAACGTGGTTCGACTGGATAGCCCCTGCGGTGATCAATGTGTCTGCGCCTTCACGCAGCGCGTCTGCGGCCAGGAATTCCAGTTTGCGCAGTTTATTGCCGCCCATCGCCATCGGCGTGACGTCATCGCGTTTAATGAAAATATCGCGCCCGAGGTAGTCGGAGAAACGTGGAAGATATTCGAGCGGCGTTGGCGCGCCAATAAATTCCAGACGTGGAAAGCGCGTTAAGTTATGCAGCGGCATACAGCCTCCGGTATTCGTTGTTGTGATGTTCTTTTTATTATGCACGCTCAGGCGCAATGAAATAAAAAAAGGCGCTGTTAAAGGCGCCTTTTTTCATCGGATGCCGATTATTTCGTCACATCCGCTCCAAACCATTTTTCGGACAGGGCTTTCAGCGTGCCGTCTTTTTGCATATCGGCAATGGCTGCATCCACGGCTTTCAGCAGATCTTCATTGCCTTTACGCAGCGCCACACCAGATTCCTGGCGGGAGAAAGCTTCACCGGTCACGGCCAGTGTGTCTTTGGTTTTCTTCACCAGATCCAGCGCTGCCAGACGGTCAACCAGAATGGCATCGATACGGCCTACGCGCAGATCCTGATATTTGGTCGGGTCATCATCATAGGTACGAATATCTACGCCCTGCACGTTCTGACGCAGCCACTCTTCGTAGTTGGTTCCAAGCCCAACACCGACTTTTTTACCTTTCAGGTCCGCCGCGGTTTTAATAACGCCTTCGTTACCTTTTTTCACCAACGCCTGGATACCAGAAACCGTATACGGGGTAGAGAAATCGTATTTCTTCTTACGTTCGTCAGAGATGGTTACCTGGTTTATCACCACATCGATACGTTTGGAATCTAACGACGCCAGCATGCCGTCCCATTTGGTCGGCTTGAGCGAGGCTTTCACACCCAGATGTTTAGCCAGCTCCTCGGCAAATTCCACTTCAAAACCAGTCAGTTTGCCATCGTCACCCTGGAAACTAAACGGGGGGTAAGTCCCTTCAAGCCCCACCAGCAGCGTGCCGCGCTCTTTCACTTTATTTAACAGACCTTCGTCCGCAAATGTTTTTGCGCTCATACCAGCGACAAGTGCAACAGCCATTACACCCATCAGCGCCTGACGTCCCAGAAGTGCTAATTTCATAGTTACCCCGAATATTGTCATTAGTGACTGCTATTTATCCACAAAATCATTCGAGTTGCATCAAGGCGGCAAGCGAGTAAGTCCCCAGGAGCTTACTAAAGTAAGTGACTGGGGCGCCAACGCAGAGACAGCTTGAAGGATGACGTGTATATGACCGTAGTGTAGAGCGTTTGTCATGATCCACAAACACCACTCTGTTACACCTTATTCGTTTTTAATATATATCAGAACTGGCTGTCCAGGCGGATTTCTGCATATGCCCCATATGTGTATGGGCTTTAAACTGCTCATACTTACGTAGCGCAATGCGGTAGTTATTGGTGCTGGTTTCTGGCAGCCACGGGGCGAGGTTTTCGTCGAGGAACCCTTCCTGCAGCAGGTCATGAGAAATTTTTTGTTCAGTCAGATGATTGCCGAGACGACGCAGGCGAACAACATATTCGCGCACCGTACCGTGGCTCATTTCGGTTTGCTCAAACAAAAATTGTTTAAAGCCGATGATGTCAAAGAAGTCGCTTTGCTCTTTGCAATGCAAATCACCGCAGAAACGGCATAACGCCACCCACTCTTTTTTCTCTTGCGCCCATTCAGCATCATCAAGCAGCGTGTCCAGGCGGGAGATGGCTATCTTATTCACAATCTGCCCGCGACGAACCAGCGTGATCCTGTCAAGCAACTTAAAGCAATGGGCGCAATGCGTCTGGCTGTGTTTGAAATCTTTGAGGTAGCGGCTTAGTGGCCGTCTTTTTGATTGCTGCACCGTCATGAGAACTCCTGGTAGTCAATACGTTATGCGGCATTGTTCAGGGGCAAAGATTACCCCTTATAGCTTACCCAGCTTGGTGCGTAGACGTTTGATAGCCTGGCTGTGCAACTGGCTGACCCGTGATTCGCCCACTTCCAGAACAGCACCAATCTCTTTCAGATTCAGCTCTTCCTGATAGTACAGCGTCAATACCAGCTTCTCGCGCTCCGGCAATGCATCAATCGCATCCATCACGCGCTGACGGAGGTTCCCCTCAAGAAGCTGTTGTAACGGGTTTTCTTGCTGATGTTCTTCTGTCACCAGCTCAATACTATCGCCATGCTCTTCCCGCCACTCGTCGTAGGAGAAGAGTTGGCTGTTATTGGTATCAAGCAACATCTGACGATACTCTTGTACAGGGATCCCCAGACGCTCCGCCACTTCAGTTTCCGTCGCGTTGCGCCCTAATTCCTGCTCCAGTTGCCCCATCGCCTGTGCCACTTCGCGGGCATTGCGCCGAACGCTACGCGGCACCCAGTCCCGGCTGCGTAGTTCATCCAGCATAGCCCCACGAATACGCTGCACTGCGTAAGTGGTAAATGCCGTTCCTTGCAAAGCGTCATATCGGTCAACTGCATTCAATAACCCGATGCCGCCCGCTTGTAGCAGGTCATCCAGTTCCACGCTCGCCGGCAAGCGCACCTGAAGGCGCAATGCTTCGTGACGCACCAACGGTACATAACGCTGCCACAGCGAGTGTTTATCCATTACACCTTCAGCGGTATACAGTGAATTCACGATAAACAGCCCTGCGTTAAATGAGTTATCGGCATGATTATCCGTTTCTGCAGGGGTTTTAATCGGGTGAATAGTGGGTGAAATGGGGGGTTATTTGGGGGTTACGGGTAAAGCGGAATGTAAAAAACCCCGCCGGAGCGGGGTTTGCGCGATAAGTGTAAATTAACGCAGCAGAGACAGGACGTTCTGCGTGGTTTGGTTTGCCTGCGCCAGAACAGAAGTACCCGCCTGTTGCAGAATGTTTGCACGAGACATGTTGGACACTTCGGTCGCGTAGTCAGCATCTTCGATACGGCTACGGGCTTCAGACAGGTTGTTTACGGTGTTACCCAGGTTAGTGATGGTAGAGTTGAAACGGTTCTGTACCGCACCCAGGTCGGAGCGCAGGTCAGCAACTTTCGCCAGCGCCGCGTCGATTTTAGCCAGCGGGCTTTCGGTTTTGGTTTTTGCAACTTCGTTCAGCGCGGCACCCGATTTGAAGTTATGATCTTTTACACTGGATGCCAGGTACTCTTTACCACCCACGCTAGCCACTTCGGTTTTACCGTTCACACCACCAAACTGAATCGCTGCCTTCTGGGGAGCGCCTTTGTCATCAGTATAAGCAACCGTTTTAGCAGTGATAGTTCTGGTTTTCTCATCATATTCAGCGGCATATTGTTTACCGTTGTAGCTCAGAGCATAACCTCCATCAATAACTTTGCCATTTTTGTCTTCAAAAGACATTTTGACTAAAGTAGTATTATCCTTATCCGCACCTACAACGCCAGCAGCAACTAATGCTTTTGCTGCGTCTTCAGTCACTGGCTTGCCGCCTGCAAAATCTTCAGCTTGATATTTTGTTACTGTTGTAGTTTCAGCTTTAGTAATATTTGTCTCTTTAGCGCCAATCACTACGGCACCAGTAGTGTCGCTGATAGTCGCTTTGTACATTCCGTTACCTTTACCGGCGTCGGTACTACTTGAGCCAGTGATATTTACATAATGTTGACCATCTTTGAACTCAACTGTCGCCTTACCCTCGCCTGCAGTACCACCAACAGCGTTATCAATTTCTGTCTGAGTAGGTGCAACAATGTCCACACCATTTTTATAAGTCTTAGGAGCCGTAACCTCAGCAGCAGTCGTCTTATAACCATCCTGCACGCTCAGGCTATCCAGACCCAGGGTTTTGGAGTTGATTTCTTTCAGGTTGATATCGATGGTTTCGCCATCGTTAGCACCAACCTGGATGGTCAGGGTGTTGTCTTTCGCCAGTACTTTCACGCCGTTGAACTGGGTCTGACCGGATACGCGGTCGATTTCGTTCAGACGCTGAGTGATTTCAGCCTGGATGGAGTCGAGGTCAGACTGGGAGTTGGTACCAGTAGAAGACTGAACCGCCAGCTCACGAACACGCTGCAGGTTGTTGTTGATTTCAGACAGAGAACCTTCAGTAGTCTGCGCGATGGAGATACCATCGTTGGCGTTACGGGACGCCTGAGTCAGACCCTTGATGTTAGAGGTGAAACGGTTAGCAATCGCCTGACCTGCAGCATCGTCTTTCGCGCTGTTGATACGCAGACCGGAAGACAGACGCTCAATAGCGGAGCTCAGAGAAGACTGAGATTTGTTCAGGTTGTTCTGGGTCAACAGCGACAGGCTGTTTGTATTGATGACTTGTGCCATGATCTTTTCCTTATCAATTACAACTTGATGTTATTGGGCTGTTGCCCACGGTTTCTGACCGTAACCCATGTATCGGCACCTTAAATTCGAACTTTAGAAAATTTTTACTTTCCGCCCATTTTTTTCTTAGCCCCGGAAATACCCGCTTTAATTACCACTATTCCGCGCATTATTTTTGCAAAACTATTATTAAACTTTGCGCGCAGATTGCCGATATAGCGGTTAACTACTGTTTGCAATCACAAGGAATTAGGCATGCCTTCATTTACATCACTGGGCGTTGGCTCGAACTTACCACTGGACACATTGCTGACAAACTTAACCACTGCTGAGAAAAAGCGCTTAACGCCCATTACCCAGCAGCAGAGCGCTAACACCTCGCGTCTGACCGCGTACGGTACGCTGAAAAGTGCATTAGAAAAATTTCAAACGGCGAATACCGCACTGAACAATGCCGACCTGTTTAAAAGCACCACGGCAACCAGCAGCACAGAAGACTTAAAGGTCAGTACAACCGCCGGTGCTGCTCCCGGTAAATATACCGTCAGCGTGTCCAAACTGGCACAAGCACAGTCGCTATCAACCACGTCCAAAATTACCTCTACCAAAGAACAGTTGGGCGATACCAGTGTTGATGAACGCACCATAACGATTTCACAACCGGGTCGTAAAGAACCCCTGGAAATCAAGTTAGGCAAAGGCGAAACCTCTCTGGAGGATATTCGTGACGCCATTAACGATGCGGACAGCGGTATTTCGGCAAGTCTGGTAAAGGTTAAGGAAGACGATTATCAGTTGGTGTTAACCGCGGAAAGCGGCACTGAAAGCGAAATGACCATCTCCGTCTCGAATGATTCGAAACTGAGCGATTTACTGTCCTATGACAGCAAAGCGGGCAGCGGCAAAATGAAGCAACTGGTCGGTGCGCAAAATGCGCAGCTGACCGTCAACGGCATTGATATTGAACGTCAAAGCAATACCGTAACTGACGCACCGCAGGGCATCACGCTGCAACTGACCAAAGAAGTCAAAGATGCCTCTATCACGGTAACAAAAAGTGATGAAAAGGCCACAACGGCAATTAAAGCCTGGGTGGAAGCCTATAACTCACTGGTGGATACCTTTGGTACGCTGACTAAATATAAAGAAGTTGAACCGGGTGAAGCGGCCAGTACAGATAACGGCGCGTTACTGGGCGACAGTGTTCTCCGTACCATTCAAAACGGTATTCGTGCGCCATTTGCTAACAGCGGCAGCGAGTCCCCGTTTAAAACCATGTCTGAGATTGGCATTACTCAGGATGGCGGCACTGGCAAGTTAAAAATTGATGAAGAAAAACTGGCTAAGGCACTGAAAGATAACACAGCAGCGACCCGTGAACTGTTGGTGGGTGACGGCAAAGAAACCGGTATTACCACCAAGATTGCCACCGAAGTAAAAAGCTATCTGGCCGATGACGGTATTATCGACAATGCGCAAGACAATATTAACGCCAACCTGAAACTGCTGACAAAGCAGTATCTGACCGTGAGTAACAGCATTGATGAAGTCGTGGCTCGCTATAAAGCACAGTTTACCCAACTCGATTCCATGATGAGTAAGCTGAACAGCACCAGTACCTATCTGGGCCAACAATTTTCAGCGATGAATAATTCCTGATAACACGAGGTAAGCATGTATACCGCGAGCGGTACCAAAGCCTATGCACAGGTCAGCGTGGAAAGCGCCGTGATGAGCGCCAACCCGCATCAGTTGATCGAAATGTTGTTTGATGGCGCACATAGCGCCCTGGTGCGCGCTCGTCTGTTTATGCAGCAAGGCGATATCGTTGCCAAAGGTGAAGCATTAAGCAAGGCAATCAATATCATCGATAATGGTTTGAAGGCGGGTCTGGACCACGAAAAAGGAGGAGAGATCGCCACCCATCTTTCTTCGTTGTACGACTATATGGTTCGCCGTTTATTACACGCAAATCTAAATAATGATTGTCAGGCGATTGAAGAAGTCGAAGGGTTGCTCGGAAACATCGCGGATGCCTGGAAACAGATCTCACCAAACGCGTCGTCCCAGGAGTCCCGTTAATGACCTCAGCCGTGGAGTTTATCAACCGTTGGCAGCGCATTGCGCTGCTCAGTCACTCGCTGCTGGAACTGGCACAGCGAGGTGAATGGGACCTTTTACTGGAACAGGAAGTTACCTATCTGCAAAGTATTGAAGTGGTCATGGAAGAACAAACTCCATCAGGCATTACGCGAAGCGTTCAGGATTTGATTGCCGGGTATATTAAACAGACGCTGGATAACGAACAGTTGCTTAAAGCATTACTGCAGCAGCGTCTGGATGAACTCAGTACGCTGATCGGTCAGTCAACCCGCCAGAAGACGCTAAATAACGCCTACGGTCGGCTTTCCGGTATGTTGCTGGTTCCTGATGCCCCAACTGCCCCACAATAATTTCCCGTTACGTCTGAAAAATCCTCCATACTCCAGAAGTCGGCCAAACGGCTTCTGGAGTATGGAAGATGAAAAATCCCACCTTATTGCAGTACTTCCACTGGTATTACCCTGATGGCGGCCAGCTCTGGTCGGAACTCGCCGCACGCGCGGGTGGACTTAACGATATCGGCATCAATATGGTATGGCTGCCCCCAGCCTATAAAGGCGCGTCCGGCGGATACTCCGTTGGCTATGACTCCTACGATCTGTTTGATTTAGGCGAATTCGACCAGAAAGGCACTATTGCCACCAAATACGGCGATAAAAATCAGTTACTGGCGGCAATCGACGCGTTAAAGCACAACGATATCGCGGTACTGCTGGATGTGGTGGTCAACCACAAAATGGGAGCCGATGAGAAAGAACACATTCAGGTTCAGCGCGTAAACGCCGATGACCGTACACAGATAGATGACGAGATTGTCGAATGCGAGGCCTGGACGCGGTACACCTTCCCTGCCCGTGCGGGTCAGTACTCTCAATTCATTTGGGACTACAAATGCTTTAACGGCATCGATCATATTGAAAATCCCACCGAGGACGGCATTTTTAAAATCGTTAATGATTATACCGGCGAAGGCTGGAACGATCAGGTCGATGACGAACTGGGCAACTTTGACTATCTGATGGGCGAAAATATCGATTTTCGCAATCATGCCGTGACCGAAGAGCTCAAATACTGGGCACGGTGGGTGATGGATCAAACCCATTGCGATGGTTTTCGCCTGGATGCCGTCAAACACATCCCGGCATGGTTCTATAAAGAGTGGATCGAGCACGTCCAGGAAGTCGCTCCCAAACCGCTGTTTATCGTCGCGGAATACTGGTCCCATGAGGTCGATAAACTGCAAACCTATATTAACCAGGTCGAGGGGAAAACCATGCTGTTTGATGCCCCTTTGCAGATGAAGTTTCACGAAGCGTCCCGCCAGGGGCGCGATTATGACATGAGCCAGATTTTCACCGATACGCTGGTGGAGGCCGATCCCTTTCATGCGGTGACGCTGGTTGCGAACCATGACACCCAGCCGTTACAGGCGCTGGAAGCCCCGGTCGAGCCGTGGTTTAAGCCGCTGGCCTACGCGCTGATCCTGCTGCGCGAAAACGGCGTGCCATCAGTGTTCTACCCCGATCTCTATGGCGCACACTATGAAGATACTGGCGGTGATGGCGAAACCTACACCATCGATATGCCGATTATTGAACAACTTGATGAATTGATCCTCGCACGTCAGCGCTTCGCGCACGGGGTACAGACGCTCTTTTTCGATCATCCTAACTGTATCGCCTTTAGCCGCAGCGGAACGGACGACGATCCCGGCTGCGTGGTTGTTCTGTCTAACGGCGATGACGGAGAAAAGACCATCAATCTCGGCGCGAATTACGGCAATAAAACCTGGCGTGATTATCTGGGAAATCGCGAGGAAAGCGTGGTCACCGATGAAAACGGCGAAGCAACGTTTTATTGCAACGGCGGGAGCGTCAGCGTGTGGGTGATTGAAGAAGTGATTTAAAACTTAACCCCGGTGGCCATTGGCTACCGGGGCGTACGGCTTATGGCAGTGGCGTAGGCAACGGCGTTTTATTTAACGCATCGGCGCACTCCTGCGTCGGGCGATCCACCCGTTGCAGCGTCATACCGTCATAATCCAGCGTATTGCCATCGCGATCGATCTCATACAGCTCGCGTTTCACCGTCACGTTGGTGAGGTCACCGGAAAGCATGGTCAATTTCCCGGGGACGGCAATCACTCGCTGCCACTGACGGCAATCCAGCGTATCCCCCTCTTTCGTGACAATCAGACTGGCAATCGCTTCCGGGCTCACCAGCGCGCGCTGCGGACCTTTAGACTGCCAGTAACCTGCCAGACCGGCAGGGGCTGGTGTTTTCACCACGTCATTATAATTTTGTACTTCGGCGCAGCCGGCAAGCACCAACAATACACCCACAATTGCTAATTTTTTCATCATTCATCCTGCATGCGAAGAAAAAGGGATTGTGGCATTAAAGCCCTGATGTCGCCAGCCTTTCGGCAGCCCGGAGAAAGATTGATCCCGACGGTGTTACCTCTTATTACTCATAGTCAAAAATTCTGATCGGTGTAATATCCACGCTTCTTGTTACATACCTTCTGAGTTCAGAGTCAAAACGCATGTCATGGCAACACTTCAAACAGGCCTGGTTAATTAAATTTTGGGCCCCTGCCCCTGCGGTTATCGCAGCGGGTATTCTCTCCACTTACTATTTCGGCATTACGGGAACCTTCTGGGCCGTTACCGGCGAATTTACCCGCTGGGGTGGGCAAATCCTGCAACTGTTTGGCGTGCACGCCGAAGAGTGGGGATACTATAAACTGATCCACCTCGAAGGCTCGCCCCTGACCCGTATCGACGGGATGATGATCCTCGGTATGTTCGGCGGCTGTTTTGCCGCCGCGCTGTGGGCCAACAACGTCAAATTACGCATGCCGCGCAGTCGGATCCGTATTCTGCAGGCGGTGGTCGGCGGGATGATCGCCGGTTTCGGCGCCCGTCTGGCAATGGGCTGTAACCTGGCCGCGTTTTTTACCGGTATTCCACAGTTCTCGCTGCATGCCTGGTTCTTCGCGCTGGCGACGGCAATGGGTTCATGGTTTGGCGCCCGCTTTACCCTGCTACCGATGTTTCGTATTCCGGTTAAAATGCAGAAAGTTTCCGCCGCCTCGCCGCTGACGCAAAAACCTGAACAAGCGCGTCGTCGTTTCCGCCTCGGTATGCTGGTATTTATCGGCATGATCGGCTGGGCGCTGCTGACCGCAATGGACAAGCCGAAGCTGGGTCTGGCCATGTTGTTTGGCGTTGGGTTCGGCCTGCTGATTGAACGGGCGCAAATCTGCTTTACCTCGGCCTTCCGCGATCTGTGGATTTCCGGGCGCACCCATATGGCAAAAGCCATTATCTTCGGCATGGCGGTGAGCGCCATTGGTATCTTTAGCTATGTGCAGCTGGGCGTTGAGCCGAAGATTATGTGGGCCGGTCCAAATGCGGTGATCGGCGGCTTACTGTTTGGTTTCGGTATCGTGCTGGCGGGCGGGTGTGAGACCGGCTGGATGTACCGCGCGGTTGAGGGCCAGGTGCATTACTGGTGGGTGGGACTGGGTAACGTTATCGGCTCGACCATTCTGGCTTACTACTGGGATGACTTTGCCCCTGCCCTTGCCACTCGCTGGGATAAAGTGAATCTGCTTGACACCTTTGGGCCGCTCGGCGGGCTACTGGTGACTTATCTGCTGTTGTTTATCGCATTGATGCTCATCATCGGTTGGGAAAAACGTTTCTTCCGCCGCGCCGGGCTGACGCCTGCTAAGGAATCCGCATGAAAAATATCGTACCTGATTATCGCCTCGACATGGTCGGTGAACCGTGTCCTTACCCGGCGGTCGCCACGCTGGAAGCCATGCCGCAGTTGAAGAAAGGTGAAATTCTGGAAGTGGTCAGCGATTGCCCGCAGTCAATCAACAATATTCCGCTGGATGCGCGTAACCATGGGTATACGGTGCTGGATATTCAGCAGGATGGACCAACTATTCGCTATCTGATTCAAAAATAATAAGTGTTTGCCGGATAGCGCTGTGCGTATCCGGCCTACATTCTCAGCTTGTTGCACCTACACCTGCATCGACATCACTTCCTGGTATGCTGATACCAGTTTGTTACGCACCTGAATGCCCATCTGCATCGAAACCGACGCTTTCTGCATATCGGTCATCACATCATTCAGCGCAATGCCTGGTTCACCCAGGGTAAATTTTTCAGCCTGAACGCGAGAGGCGGTTTGCACATCACTGATTCTGTCCAATGCCGCGTGCAGTTGACCGGCAAAACTCACGGTCGATTGTGGCTGCACATCCTGCATTTTCGCTGACATTGCCGTGGCCTGTAGCTGACTGATAACCCCTTCAATCCCCTGTATTGCCGACATTCTGATCCCCTGGATGATTTTTTACGTAGCAGAGATTACCAGTTCGTCAATAAGATAAAGGCGCTAAATAACGATAAAAAACCTCGGTTTTTAACGCATAGAAAAATTCGAAACCGCAAATAATGAGACCGTCAATTTTTCGAGTTTGCTGACCCGGGAGTGAGTCTTGTTCCACTTTGCAAAAAACGCCGTCCACGATAAGCCACGAGGTGCGAGATGAGTGCGACAGCATCGACTGCAACCCAACTGAAACCTCTCGAGTGGTTAAATCGCCTGCGCGCGAATCCCAAAATCCCTCTGATTGTGGCGGGAGCCGCTGCCGTCGCTATCATCGTTGCAATGGTCCTGTGGGCCAAAACACCTGACTACCGCACACTGTTCAGCAACCTATCCGATCAGGACGGTGGCGCGATTGTCACGCAGCTGACGCAGATGAACGTTCCTTATCGTTTCACTGAGGGAAGCGGCGCCATTGAAGTCCCTGCTGATAAAGTTCACGAACTGCGTTTACGTCTGGCACAGCAAGGGCTGCCGAAAGGCGGCGCGGTGGGCTTTGAGTTACTGGACCAGGAAAAGTTTGGTATCAGCCAGTTTAGCGAGCAGGTCAATTACCAGCGAGCTCTGGAAGGCGAATTAGCCAGAACCATTGAAACACTGGGGCCGGTAAAACGCGCCCGTGTCCATCTTGCGATGCCCAAACCGTCACTGTTCGTACGTGAACAAAAGGCTCCTTCTGCCTCCGTCACGGTAAACCTGGAGCCGGGTCGAGCACTGGACGAAGGCCAGATTAGCGCGGTAACGCATCTGGTCTCCAGCGCTGTCGCAGGCTTACCGCCGGGCAACGTGACGCTGGTCGATCAGGCAGGACATCTGTTAACGCAGTCGAACACCAGCAGCCGCGACCTGAACGATGCGCAGCTGAAATATGCCAGCGATGTTGAAGGTCGCGTACAGCGTCGTATTGAATCAATTCTGTCGCCAATTGTCGGTAACGGCAACGTACATGCACAGGTTACCGCACAGCTGGATTTTGCCAACAAAGAGCAAACCGAAGAGAAGTACAGCCCAAATGGCGACGACTCACAGGCTGTTCTGCGCTCACGCCAGCTTAACGTCAGCGAGCAGATAGGAAGCGGAGCGCCTGGCGGCGTACCGGGCGCACTGTCTAACCAGCCCGCGCCGGCGAATACGGCCCCGATTAATACGCCACCGGCAAATCAGCAAAATGCGCAGAATGCACAGAATGCGCAAACGGCAAATAACGCCAATGCCGGCCCGCGCAGCACGCAGCGTAACGAAACCAGCAACTATGAAGTTGACCGTACCATTCGTCACACCAAGATGAATGTGGGTGATGTGCAGCGCCTGTCGGTGGCGGTAGTGGTCAACTATAAAACGTTACCGGATGGCAAACCGCTGCCATTAACCGCCGACCAAATGAAACAAATTGAGGACCTGACCCGCGAGGCCATGGGCTTCTCTGAAAAACGCGGCGATACCCTGAATGTCGTGAATTCCCCCTTCACCGCGAGTGATGACATGGGCGGAGAGCTTCCATTCTGGCAACAGCAGTCCTTTATTGAACAGCTGATGGTAGCCGGTCGTTGGTTACTGGTTCTGCTGGTGGCCTGGATCCTGTGGCGTAAAGCGGTTCGTCCGCAGTTGATGCGTCGCAGCGAAGAGGTCAAAGCCGCACAAGAACAAACACGTATTCGCCAGGAAACGGAAGAAGCGGTTGAAGTTCGCCTCAGCAAAGACGAGCAGACCCAGCAACGCCGTAACAACCAGCGGCTGGGTGCTGAAGTCATGAGCCAGCGTATTCGTGAAATGTCAGATAACGATCCGCGCGTCGTGGCGCTGGTCATTCGCCAGTGGATAAATAACGAACATGAGTAATCTTAGCGGCACCGATAAAAGCGTCATCTTATTGATGACCATTGGCGAAGATCGCGCGGCGGAGGTCTTTAAGCACCTTTCCACGCGCGAAGTACAGGCCCTCAGTACGGCAATGGCCAACGTGCGTCAGATCTCCAACAAACAGTTGACGGAAGTTCTGGCCGAATTTGAACAAGAAGCCGAGCAGTTTGCCGCACTGAACATCAACGCCAACGAATACCTGCGCTCCGTGCTGGTAAAAGCGTTGGGCGAAGAACGTGCCTCCAGCCTGCTGGAAGACATTCTGGAAACTCGCGATACCACCAGCGGCATTGAAACGCTCAACTTTATGGAGCCACAAAGCGCCGCCGATCTTATTCGCGACGAGCACCCGCAGATTATCGCCACCATTCTGGTTCACCTCAAACGGGCCCAGGCCGCCGATATTCTGGCGCTGTTCGACGAGCGCTTACGCCACGATGTCATGCTGCGTATCGCGACTTTCGGCGGCGTACAGCCTGCCGCACTGGCAGAACTGACCGAAGTGCTGAACGGCCTGCTCGATGGCCAGAACCTCAAACGCAGCAAAATGGGCGGCGTGAGGACAGCAGCAGAAATTATCAACCTGATGAAGACGCAGCAGGAAGAAGCAGTTATTACCGCGGTGCGCGAATTCGACGGCGAGCTGGCGCAGAAAATTATCGACGAGATGTTCCTGTTCGAAAATCTGGTGGATGTCGACGATCGCAGCATCCAGCGTCTGTTGCAGGAAGTGGATTCCGAATCGCTGCTGATAGCCCTGAAAGGTGCCGAACAACCATTGCGCGAGAAGTTCCTGCGCAACATGTCGCAGCGTGCCGCCGATATCCTGCGCGACGATCTTGCCAACCGAGGTCCGGTACGTTTGTCGCAGGTGGAAAACGAACAGAAAGCGATTCTGCTCATCGTACGTCGTCTGGCCGAGACCGGCGAGATGGTGATCGGCAGCGGCGAGGATACCTATGTCTAACGATCTGCCATGGAAAGTCTGGACGCCTGACGACCTCGCCCCGCCAATGGCGGAGTTCGTACTGGCCGATCATACCGACGATCAGCCGTCCGACGAGACAGAAGAGCCACAGCTATCTGCGGAACAACAGCTTGAGCAGCAGTTGGCGCAAATGCAGCTCCAGGCCCATGAGCAAGGATATAACGCCGGCCTGGCTGAAGGTCGGCAAAAAGGGCACGAACAAGGTTATCAGGACGGACTGGCCCAGGGGCTGGAACAAGGTCAGAACCAGGCTCGCGCCCAACATGCGCCGATTCATGCCCGCATGCAGCAACTGGTCAGTGAGTTTCAGAATACACTGGATGCCCTGGACAGCGTCATTGCATCGCGCCTGATGCAAATGGCACTGGAAGCCGCGCGCCAGGTTATCGGCCAGACACCCATCGTGGATAACGCCGCGCTGATTAAGCAAATCCAACAGCTGTTGCAACAGGAGCCGCTGTTTAGCGGTAAACCGCAGTTGCGCGTCCATCCGGACGATCTGCAGCGGGTAGAAGAGATGCTGGGGGCGACCCTCAGTCTGCACGGCTGGCGACTGCGTGGCGATCCAACGTTGCATCACGGTGGCTGTAAAGTCTCTGCTGACGAAGGCGATCTGGACGCCAGTGTTGCAACCCGCTGGCAAGAGCTCTGCCGTCTGGCAGCGCCGGGAGTCGTGTAATGACCACTCGCCTGACTCGCTGGCTCAACACGCTGGACAACTTCGAAGAGAAAATGTCGCTGCTGCCTGCGGTGCGTCGTTACGGGCGTCTGACCCGCGCCACCGGACTGGTACTGGAAGCCACAGGTCTGCAGTTACCGCTGGGTGCCACCTGCGTTATTGAGCGTCAGGATGGCAACGAAACCCAGGAAGTCGAAAGCGAAGTAGTTGGCTTTAATGGTCAACGCCTGTTTCTGATGCCGCTCGAAGAGGTCGAAGGCGTTCTGCCGGGCGCGCGCGTTTACGCGAAAAACATCGCCGGCGAAGGGCTGCAAAGCGGAAAACAATTACCGCTGGGCCCTGCCCTGCTGGGGCGTGTTCTCGATGGCAGTGGGAAGCCGCTTGATGGGCTGCCTGCCCCCGACACCACGGAAACAGGGGCGCTAATCACCCCGCCATTTAACCCCCTGCAACGTACCCCGATTGAACACGTGCTGGATACTGGCGTACGACCTATCAATGCACTGTTAACCGTCGGGCGCGGTCAGCGAATGGGGCTTTTCGCCGGTTCAGGTGTGGGGAAAAGTGTTCTGCTCGGCATGATGGCACGCTATACCCAGGCTGACGTCATTGTTGTCGGTCTGATTGGCGAGCGTGGACGCGAAGTTAAAGATTTTATTGAAAATATTCTTGGCGCCGAGGGACGTGCACGCTCGGTGGTGATCGCTGCTCCGGCGGACGTTTCCCCGCTGTTGCGTATGCAGGGTGCAGCCTACGCCACGCGCATCGCCGAAGATTTTCGCGATCGCGGCCAGCACGTGCTGCTGATTATGGACTCCCTCACCCGTTATGCAATGGCACAGCGTGAAATCGCACTGGCGATCGGCGAACCTCCGGCAACGAAAGGCTATCCGCCCTCGGTGTTTGCTAAATTACCCGCACTGGTTGAACGGGCTGGTAACGGTATTCATGGCGGCGGTTCCGTGACCGCATTTTATACCGTACTGACCGAAGGCGATGACCAACAGGACCCTATTGCTGATTCCGCCCGTGCCATTCTCGACGGCCACATTGTCCTGTCCCGTCATCTGGCAGAGGCGGGTCACTATCCGGCCATTGATATTGAAGCCTCAATCAGCCGCGCAATGACCGCATTGATCAGCGAGAAACATTATGCGCGGGTACGCAACTTTAAGCAGCTACTGTCCAGTTTCCAGCGTAACCGCGATCTGGTCAGCGTAGGCGCCTACGCCAAAGGCAGCGATCCCATGTTGGATAAAGCCATTGCCTTATGGCCACAACTGGAAGCATTTTTACAGCAAGGCATCTTTGAACGAGCCGACTGGGAAGACTCCCTGCAGGCTTTGGATCTGATTTTCCCTGGTGTGTGATTAAGCAGGAGAGCATAGGTCATGGCACAACATGGTGCGCTGGCAACACTTAAAGACCTGGCTGAAAAAGAAGTCGATGACGCAGCTATCTTATTAGGCGAGATGCGCCGCGGATGTCAGCAGGCGGAAGAGCAGTTGAAGATGCTGATCGATTATCAGCATGAATATCGCAACAATCTTAATAGCGATATGGGTCAGGGTATCACCAGTAATCGCTGGATTAACTATCAACAATTTATTCAGACGCTGGAAAAAGCGATTGAGCAACATCGCCAACAACTCAACCAATGGACGCAGAAAGTAGACCAGGCGCTGAGCAGTTGGCGCGATAAAAAGCAGCGACTGCAGGCATGGCAGACTCTGCAGGACAGGCAAACCACAGCCGCGTTACTGGCTGAAAACCGCCTGGATCAGAAAAAAATGGATGAATTTGCTCAGCGTGCAGCTATGAGGAAACCCGAATGATTACTTTACCCCAACTGATTACCACCGACACCGACGTAGCCGCAGGTCTTCAGTCAGGCAAAGCGGTAGATTCCCCCGAGGATTTTTTAGCGTTGCTGGCAGGTGCATTAGGTGCAGGCGATGCACAGGGTAAAGATGCCCCGCTGTCGCTGGCCGATTTACAGGCCGCAGGCAGCAAACTGCAAAAAGGGTTATTGCAAAAGAATGGTGATACCGCGCAGACGGTAAAATTAGCCGATCTGCTGGCACAAAAAGAGGTCCAAACCGAGGCGTCGCTGACCGACCTGACTGATGCACAACAGCTGTTGTCTGCGCTCACGCCGTCACTGAAGGTTAATGCCCTGACAACACTGGGTAAAACCGCACAGCAGGATGAAAAAACAGTCCGTCTGAGCGATGACGAGCTCGCCAACCTGAGTGCGCTGTTCGCTATGCTGCCGGGGCAACAGGTGACCACTCCGGCTGTTGATGCCACCCCAGCCCCGGCGGATACGACGCTGTCGGTGCTGTTACGTGGTAATACCCCCAACACGACTACCGATAGCGCCAGTGAATTACTGACCGGTGAAGGGAAAAAAGGTAAAGCAGATACAGCGATGCATACCAGTGGCGCGGATCAGACCAATAATGTTGGTTTAACGCCATTAACGGTAGCGGCAGCTACGCGCGCGGAGATTGAAAGTTCACCGTCACCAACCAGCGTTGGCGCAACAATAGCTCCGCTGGCTGGCACACAGACACATGCGCAGCCGTTACCGACTGCCGCGGCACCGGTATTGAGTGCCCCGCTGGGAAGCCATGAATGGCAGCAATCACTGAGTCAGCACGTCACGCTGTTCACCCGCCAGGGCCAGCAAAGTGCGGAATTGCGCTTACATCCGCAGGATCTGGGGCAAGTGCAGATTTCCCTCAAGCTCGATGACAACATGGCGCAACTACAAATGGTCTCGCCTCATAGCCACGTGCGCGCGGCGCTGGAAGCAGCATTACCGATGCTGCGTACTCAACTGGCTGAAAACGGGATCCAACTGGGGCAAAGCAGTATCAGCAGCGAAAGCTTTGCCGGTCAGCAACAGTCGCCTTCGCAGCAACAACAGGCTGGGCGTGCGCATGGACAAGATATTTTTGCTCCCGAAGATGATGCTGTTCTGGCCACACCTGCCGCACTGCAAGCCGCGGCTCGCGGTGATGGTGCAGTAGACATCTTCGCCTAACGCCAGAGGTAGCATGATTATCCGTGTCTTTTCCACGCTTTGTCGTGGTCAGGACACGGGATAATCAGCCTATAAGCTGTACCGAAACAGGAAGCCCGTATCTGATGACTGACTCCGCGATTAACAAAAAGAGTAAACGCGCTATTTGGATCCCTCTGCTGGTGTTAATTACGCTCGCCGCCCTCGCTACTGCGGGCTATAGCTACTGGCGCATGCAGCAGCAGCCGTCCGCCAGCGTAAAAGCGGAACCGGCTCCACCGCCTGCCCCAGTGTTCTTTGCACTGGATACGTTTACCGTCAATTTAGGTGATGCAGATCGCGTGCTGTATATCGGTATCACACTGCGCATGAAAGACGAGGCGACACGCTCGCGTTTTAACGAATATCTGCCAGAAGTGCGCAGCCGTCTGCTGTTATTGTTCTCTCGCCAGAACGCCGCCACGCTCGCAACAGAAGAAGGCAAACAGCAGCTGATTGCCGCTATCAAAGAGACGCTCGCGACTCCGCTCGTTGTCGGGCAGCCGAAACAGGTTGTCACCGACGTTCTTTATACAGCTTTTATTCTGCGGTAAAGACATGGGCGACAGTATTCTTTCTCAGGCTGAAATCGACGCATTGCTTAACGGCGATAGCGAAACTAAAGACGAACCCATTTCCGGTATCGCAAATGAAAGCGATATTCGTCCTTATGATCCCAACACTCAGCGCCGCGTCGTTCGTGAGCGTTTGCAGGCGCTGGAGATCATTAACGAACGCTTTGCGCGCCAGTTCCGTATGGGGTTATTTAACCTGCTACGCCGCAGCCCGGATATTACAGTGGGCGCGATCCGTATCCAGCCCTACCACGAGTTTGCACGTAACTTACCGGTTCCGACCAACCTGAACTTAATCCACCTGAAACCGTTACGCGGGACAGGTCTGGTGGTGTTCTCACCGAGTCTGGTGTTTATCGCCGTAGATAACCTGTTCGGCGGTGATGGTCGTTTCCCGACGAAAGTCGAAGGCCGTGAATTTACGCACACTGAACAACGCGTAATCAACCGCATGCTGAAACTGGCGCTGGAAAGCTACAGCGACGCGTGGAAGGCTATCAACCCACTGGAAGTGGAATATGTCCGTTCCGAGATGCAGGTGAAGTTTACAAATATCACCACCTCCCCGAACGACATCGTGGTGAACACCCCGTTCCACGTTGAAATCGGCAACCTGACCGGTGAATTTAACATCTGTCTGCCATTCAGCATGATTGAACCGTTGCGCGAACTGCTGGTAAACCCGCCGCTGGAAAACTCGCGTAATGAAGATCAGAACTGGCGCAATAATCTGGTGCGTCAGGTTCAGCATTCCGAGCTGGAACTGGTAGCAAACTTTGCTGACATTCCGCTGCGCCTGTCCCAGATTTTGAAGCTGAAACCCGGCGATGTACTGCCGATTGAAAAACCCGACCGCATTATTGCTCATGTGGACGGCGTACCTGTGCTGACCAGCCAATATGGCACCGTAAATGGTCAGTATGCGTTACGCGTAGAACATTTGATAAACCCGATTTTGAATTCGCTGAATGAGGAACAGCCCAAATGAGTGACATGAATAATCCGTCCGATGAGAACACTGGTGCATTGGACGATCTGTGGGCTGACGCGTTAAACGAGCAAAAAACAACGACCACCAAAAGTGCGGCCGATGCGGTATTCCAGCAGTTAGGTGGCGGCGACGTCAGCGGTGCGCTGCAGGATATCGACCTGATCATGGATATTCCGGTCAAGCTGACCGTTGAATTGGGCCGCACCCGCATGACCATCAAAGAACTACTGCGCCTGACGCAAGGTTCGGTCGTCGCGCTGGACGGTCTGGCGGGCGAGCCGCTGGATATTCTGATCAACGGTTATTTGATTGCTCAGGGTGAAGTTGTGGTAGTCGCAGATAAATACGGTGTACGTATTACTGACATTATTACCCCATCTGAACGTATGCGTCGTCTGAGCCGTTAACGATGAATACCCAGGCCACCGTCGCTCAGCCCGCTGCTGTACCCGGATCACCGTTAGTGCAGGTCAGCGGCGCGCTGCTGGGGATCATTGTGTTGATCCTGGGAGCCGCCTGGCTGGTTAAGCGCCTGGGATTTGCCCCCAAAAGCGTCAGTACGCGTGGGCTGAAAGTTTCGGCCAGTACCTCATTAGGCCCACGTGAGCGAGTGGTAATTGTTGAGGTCGAAGACGCGCGTCTGGTGTTGGGCGTTACAGCATCGCAGATTAACGTTCTGCATACCCTCCCCCCGGCACCTGCCAGTGCAGAAGAAAAAGCGGCCTCCCCTGCGGATTTCCAGGCCATGATGAAGAGTTTGCTGAAGCGTCCTGGGAGATCCTGATGCGCCGTTTGTTATCCCTCACGCTGACGGGTTTGTGGCTTTTCAGCCCAGCAGCCCTGGCCCAACTACCGGGTCTGGTTAGCCAACCGCTGCCCGGCGGCGGACAAAGCTGGACGTTGCCCGTCCAAACGCTGGTGTTTATCACCTCGCTGACGTTCCTGCCCGCTATTTTGCTGATGATGACCAGCTTCACCCGCATCATCATCGTTTTTGGCCTGTTACGTAATGCGCTGGGAACACCGTCAGCACCACCGAACCAGGTTTTACTTGGACTGGCGCTGTTTTTGACCTTTTTCATCATGTCGCCGGTGATCGACAAAATCTACGTTGATGCGTATCAACCCTTCAGCGAAGAGAAGATCTCCATGCAGGAAGCCATGGAGAAAGGCGCACAGCCGTTGCGTGAGTTTATGTTACGTCAGACCCGCGAAGCCGATCTGGCTCTGTTCGCCCGCCTGGCAAACAGCGGCCCGTTACAGGGGCCTGAAGCAGTGCCGATGCGCATTTTGCTGCCGGCTTATGTCACCAGTGAGTTGAAAACGGCATTCCAGATAGGTTTTACCATTTTCATTCCATTTCTGATAATCGATCTGGTTATCGCCAGCGTCCTGATGGCGCTCGGGATGATGATGGTGCCTCCTGCCACCATTGCACTTCCATTCAAGCTCATGCTGTTTGTGCTGGTTGACGGCTGGCAGCTGCTTGTCGGCTCGCTTGCACAAAGCTTTTACAGTTAGAGGCGCGAAATGACTCCTGAATCGGTCATGATGATGGGCACTGAGGCGATGAAAGTTGCCCTTGCCCTTGCCGCACCTTTGTTGCTGGTTGCCCTCGTTACGGGTCTTATCATCAGTATCCTGCAGGCGGCAACCCAGATTAACGAAATGACGCTGTCCTTCATTCCGAAAATTGTCGCGGTCTTTATTGCCATCATCGTTGCCGGTCCGTGGATGCTTAACTTGCTGCTCGACTACGTGCGTACGCTGTTCAGCAATATTCCCTACATCATCGGGTAAACGACGCTATGTTGCAGGTGACCAGCGTTGAGTGGCTCCACTGGCTGAATCTTTACTTCTGGCCCCTGCTGCGCATACTGGCGCTCATTTCAACGGCTCCGATACTCAGCGAACGCGCCATCCCCAAACGGGTAAAACTGGGGCTGGGGTTGATGATTACCATGGTTATCGCTCCGCTGCTCCCCCCCGCAAACGTGCCTATCTTTTCTGTCGGCGCGATATGGCTGGCGATGCAGCAAATCCTGATCGGCATCGCGTTAGGGTTCACCATGCAATTTGCGTTTGCCGCGGTGCGTACCGCCGGGGAAATCATCGGTCTGCAAATGGGTCTCTCCTTCGCAACCTTCTTCGACCCGGGCAGCCGCCTGAATATGCCCGTTCTGGCACGTCTGATAGATTTGCTGGCGATGCTGTTGTTCCTCACCTTTAATGGTCACTTGTGGCTTATCTCGCTGTTAGTGGATACCTTCCATACTCTGCCTATCGGTGGCCATCCGGTTAATAGCAATGCCTTTCTCGCGCTGGCGCGGGCGGGGGGGCTCATCTTCCTCAATGGTCTGATGCTGGCTCTGCCGGTGATGACGCTGCTGCTCACACTCAACCTCGCACTCGGTTTGTTAAACCGTATGGCGCCGCAGCTATCGATATTTGTCATTGGTTTCCCTCTCACCCTGACCGTGGGTATTTCATTAATGGCTGCGCTCATGCCATTAATTGCCCCCTTCTGTGAGCGCTTATTCAGTGAGATTTTTAATTTGCTGGCTGACATCATCAGTGAAATGCCTTCAAAATAATAACCCTTATTTTTTATCCTGTCTTACTAAGGATTGTCCTAAATTCAAATACAGACAACATCCACCAGGATAACGCTGTCGCTGTTTATTTGTTTTTGCCTCCCTCACATAACGCAACATTTACTTTACTTTAAGATGTTTCCTGGCAAATTATACGCAACTTTACGGGATAGTAAATTCGCCTGAAAACAGCGAAAGCGTCATATTGGGTCGTTATTATTCCGTTTAGTTGTGATGAAATAATCAGGTAAGGGGAATTATCGTTACGCATTGAGTGAGGGTATGCCATGTCAACGATTATTATGGATTTATGCAGTTACACCCGGTTAGGGTTGACCGGATATCTGGTAAGTCGGGGGGTGAAGAAAAGGGAAATCAACGATATTTCAAGCGTTGATGAACTCAGCATCGCCTGTGTCTCACTGCAGCCGTCTGTGGTGTTTATTAATGAAGACTGCTTTATTCACGATCCGGATAACAGCCAGAGAATTAAGCAAATCATTAATCAACATCCCAGCACTTTATTTATTGTATTTATGGCGATTGCCAATGTCCATTTTGATGAGTATCTCTTAGTAAGAAAAAATTTATTAATCAGTTCTAAGTCGATTAAACCAGATTCACTGGATGAACTTCTTGGCGATATTCTGAAAAAGGAAGTGGATATTGTCATTGATGTGAACCTGCCAACACTATCATTAAGCCGTACCGAATCCAGCATGCTACGTATGTGGATGGCCGGTCAGGGAACAATACAGATATCCGATCAAATGAATATCAAGGCGAAGACAGTCTCATCCCATAAGGGGAATATAAAACGAAAGATCAAGACCCATAATAAACAAGTTATCTATCACGTTGTACGACTCACAGATAACGTCACCAATGGTATCTTTGTGAATATGCGTTAGGATGTTCTGACTGGTGGGTTTGCCACCAGTCAGAATCAGCGTCTGGATTACTCCACTTTTTCCACAAAGATCCCATCCTGATGGCCTGACTCATTAAAGAACCAGATACCGAGCGGGTAGTCTTCCAGAGAAACCAGGTACATGGTGCCTTCACTAAACTCTTCAATCGCCAGTACCCGGCCTGGCCGACGCGGCCCTCCGTCCGTTTTGACTGTAACCCGATCATTCACCTTCATCATTTTCCTCCTGTGGCTTTGTGCCAGTGTAGAACAAATTCCTTTTCCTGGCAGCGCCCTGCTCGCGTGATTGCGGGTTTTCTCGACGGTCTATACTTAACTTGTACGCATCAGAGATTCTGATACGTGCCCCGGTATCCTTAACGGTTGAGAGGTATGAGGATGAAAACCGCGAAAGAGTACAGCGATACGGCCAAACGTGAAGTCAGCGTCGATGTGGACGCGCTATTGAAAGCTATCAACGAAATCTGCGAGAGCGAAATTCACCGCAGCCATGATGACCCCGATCGCGTCAGCATTGATGGCCGGGATTATCATACATGGCATGAACTGGCCGACGCGTTCGAGCTTGATATCCATGATTTTAGCGTGACGGAGATCAATCGCTGACTTTGGGCGAAAAAAATCCCGGCCCTTATCGGGTCGGGATCAAACTTGCTTATGCAAGAAGCACTTGAAAATTCGTTACACCAGGAAATCTGATGCGAAACCAACCTTATCTGCAATTTTTTTGCCTGACAAGTAAATAATTCTCACCAAAATGATAAATATAACTAATGGTTGAGAGATCACCAGGTTACGCCAGCCTGCGGTATTCAGGCATCCTGCGTAGTGGACTGCGTTCGCCAGGAACCAGTTCATCTTCACGAAATGCCTCCCGTTTGACGCCAAAACCGTCATACCAGCGGCACTCCACCATTCCGCTGGCATACCCGGTAACGATCATGCGTGGGCCACCTTCTTTCGCGGTGACTTCCTCACTGACAGAAAAGACCATACCCGCCTCCTGTATCAAGAGAAACCTTTTCACCTTAGACGACAAAGAGACGTTTTGCGTAATTCGGTACGCGACAATTAGTGCGAAACTCCGCGTAACCTGGCTACCATATTTACCAGCAGTACCACGAACCCACCGATAATAAAGCCGAGCACCAGGTTCAGCAGAGTCGGAAGCATCAGAGCAATGAATGAACTCTTCTGTTGGGCAAATTGCTCAATCGCATGATGCAGCGGCGCAATACCGTGTACCACAATGCCGCCGCCGACTAAAAACATCGCCAGCGTGCCAACCACGGAAAGTGATTTCATGAGCCAGGGAGCAACCACCAGCAATCCTTTACCCAGAGCCTGAGCAAGTGCGCTGCGCTTTTCTGCCAGCCAGTAGCCAATATCATCGAGCTTCACAATAATACCGACCAGACCATACACGCCAACGGTCACCACCAAAGCAATACCCGACAAAACCAGGATCTGATTCAACAATGGCGCATCCGCCACAATACCCAACGTGATGGCCACTATCTCTGCAGATAAAATAAAGTCGGTACGTACCGCCCCTTTGATTTTATCTTTCTCAAACGTCAGCGGGTCCTGTGCGGCAAGAGACGTCAGACGTTGCTGGCGTTCTTCCGGTGTTTCCTGGTGTTTTCGCGCTTCCAGGGTGTGAAGCACTTTTTCCACGCCCTCAAAACAGAGGAACGCCCCGCCAATCATCAATAAGGGCGTGATCGCCCATGGAATGAAGGCGCTGATCAATAGCGCCAGCGGCACCAGGATAACTTTGTTGACGAAAGATCCTTTGGCTACACTCCAGACCACCGGAAGCTCGCGGTTCGCCCGCACGCCCGACACCTGTTGCGCGTTAAGCGACAAATCGTCTCCCAGCACACCCGCCGTTTTTTTCGCGGCCAGTTTTCCCATCACTGAGATATCGTCCAGAAGCGTGGCGATGTCATCAAGCAAGGTGAGTAAGCTACTTCCTGCCAAAATTTTAACCCTCAATATTATTTTTTTGCAGCCATAAGTATGAAGTAAAACACGCCATGCTGAAACAGACCTTTCTGGTCAACAAATATTTAACAACGGCAGGCAATTATAAGTCTCGCCAGCATGATAGTTTTGACGTTTACTATGTTGCACCTTTTTATTTCCACCGTGAGGGATTATGCGTTTCAGGCAATTGTTACCGCTTTTCAGTGCGCTATTCGCGCTGTACATCATTTGGGGTTCCACGTACTTCGTTATTCGCATTGGCGTAGAAAGCTGGCCGCCGTTGATGATGGCTGGCGTACGTTTTCTCTCTGCTGGAGTGTTATTAACATTTTTTTTACTTCTTCGCGGACACAAGCTACCGCCTCTGCGCCAGCTCCTGAACGCCGCGTTAATTGGTATCCTGCTGCTGGCCGTGGGTAATGGGCTGGTTACCGTTGCAGAACATCAAAATGTTCCTTCCGGTATAGCCGCCGTAGTGGTTGCCACCGTCCCGCTGTTTACGTTGTGCTTTAGTCACTTTTTTGGCATCAAAACGCGCAAACTGGAATGGATGGGGATCGCAATTGGACTCGCCGGGATCATCATGCTGAACAGCGGTGGTAACTTGAATGGTAATCCCTGGGGGGCGGTATTAATCCTGATTGGTTCAATGAGCTGGGCGTTTGGCTCCGTGTACGGCTCACGCATAACCTTGCCCGTTGGCATGATGGCCGGAGCTATTGAAATGTTAGCCGCGGGTATTGTGCTGATGTGCGCATCGCTGCTCAGTGGAGAAAAGCTGACCACGATGCCAACCTTCTCCGGTTTTATGGCGGTGGCATACCTCGCCCTGTTCGGCTCAATTATTGCGATTAACGCTTATATGTTCCTTATCCGTAATGTAAGCCCGGCGTTAGCCACCAGCTATGCCTATGTCAACCCGGTAGTGGCGGTTCTGTTAGGTACGGGACTGGGAGGTGAAAGCCTGGCGTTGATCGAGTGGCTGGCGCTCGGAGTCATTGTTTTTGCCGTGGTATTGGTGACGCTGGGGAAATACTTATTCCCGGTCAAAGCTGACGCGGTCGCAGCCCCATCGGAAAAGTCGTTACAGTAAATGAATGCCCTGAGTGTCGATCTGCGCAGTGGCACCGCCGCCGCAGATCCACTCGATAACCCGTTCAGACAGCGCCTCGTTATCCAGTTTCTCACGCCCACGCAGGGCGCACTCCCAGACAATCAAGACCCGCCATCCCAACGACTGCAATTTTTCGCAGTCCCGCTTATCACGTACCACGTTTTTTCCTATCTTCTCCAGCCAGAACGCCGTGCGGGTTGCCGGGACTTTAAAGAGATAGCAGTTGTGCTGATGCCAAAAACAGCCGTGGGTAAAGAGAACACAACGATAATCATCCACCACGAAATCGGGGCGGCCGGGCAACGTCGCATCCTGCACGCGAAACGTTACCCCCTGCTCCGTCAGGATGTCGGCCAGACGTTTTTCGATCGCCGTATCGCGGGTTCCTATCGCCCGCATATTTTTACTGCGTGTCGCCTTATCGTGAACGTCTGCCATGCTGCTGTTCTTTCTCACGGAGTGCAACAGCCTGTTTGATCTTCGGCTCCAGCAGTTTGGCTACCGCCGCAAATGCCGGAACGACCACCGAATTACCGAACTGGCGGTAAGCCTGGGTATCTGATACCGGAATGCGAAACTGGTAACCCTGAGGAGACTCAAACCCCATCAGGCGAGCGCACTCTCTTGGCGTTAATCGACGAGGACGATGTCGCTGATTGGCGGGATCATCGAAATCCTGTTCACCCAGCGCCATATCCCAGCCACGGTCTATCAAAATTTCAGCCCCATCCTTATAGTAACGTGCGGATAATGTACGCGTTACGCTATCGGGGTTACCGGGATAGACCATACCGTAGCCAAACCCATTGCCCCGTGCCTGATGTTTTTTCGCATAGCGATACAGGTATTTCCACAGGACCGGTGTCAGCACATATTTCGCATCAACGGTCGGTTCAAGCAGCTCTGCGAGCGTCGTTCGACGCTGAGGGTAGCGGCTGACAATATCGCGCAACGTAAAGTCTGACTTCAGGCGCAGATCACGTCGGAAGCCGACGAGCACGATACGTTCGCGATGCTGGGGTAAAAAATGTTGCCCATCGATAATCTTCGGATCATCCGGGCCATTATCTGCTGCATCCGCCACGTCATAGCCCAGTTCATCCAGCGTTTGCATAATGATGCGAAAAGTTTTTCCCTGGTCATGACTCTTCAGATTTTTAACGTTTTCGAGCACAAATATAGCCGGTCGCCGCGCGTCGATAATTCGCACCACGTCAAAAAAAAGCGTGCCTTGCGTATCACAGGCAAAACCGTGGGCACGCCCTAACGCGTTTTTCTTTGATACACCCGCCAGAGAAAATGGCTGGCAAGGGAAGCCAGCCAGCAGTACATCATGCTCGGGAACATGTTGACAAATATGTTCTGCAGCCTGCTCGTCACTCACCCCCTCATGATGGCTGAGGGTGATATCACGAATATCTTCATTAAAGTGGTGCTGCAGAGGATCGCAGTAGTGATTCGCCTTGTAGGTGCGCACCGCATGCCTGTTCCACTCGCTGGTAAACACGCACTGCCCGCCAATCGCTTCAAAACCGCGACGAATCCCGCCAATACCAGCAAAAAGATCGATAAAGCGAAAAGCATAATGTGGATGATGCGCAGGCGGCGTCGGGAGTAAAGAATACAGGTGAGCAAACTCACGATCGCTGAGGCGATGCCATGTTTGATTGGCGACCACACGCTTAAAGATGGCCGGACTCCAGTGGTTTTCGCCGACGCCATTAAGATGAGCAACCAGCGTTTTCACATCGTATATTTCAAGCAACTTAGCCAAAATCACCTGAACGGTAACTCCGGTATCATCTGTCATCGGTTTCATGGAGCCTGCTACTGAAAAATTATCCTGCATACGTTTAACCGGCCGAAATGGATAGTCGACAGGTTAACATAAATTGGTGCAATTGACGTTTCAGCAATGACGACTACTGATATGCTTTAAGGAGTTGAATCGCCGCAAGATCCAACATTTCATATTCTCCTTTTAATTCTGCGCTGAGTTTTGCCATATACGTCAATAAAAAGTCAGCATTATGCTGTGCCAAATGCCGCCCTTGTTCAGTTTGCATTGTCAGTGGCAGCGTCAGCAGTTTGGTCTGGAAATGATCAAGCGCGTACTGTTTATCATCCAGGTTGCGCTGCCGGGCAAACGGATCCTCCGCATCAAACAATGCCACACCCAGCGAGCCAGAAACGGCGAACACGCGCGCCAGACCGATAGCCCCCAGCGCCTCAAGCCGGTCAGCATCCTGCACGATTTTGGCTTCCGGGGTTTCTGGTATGATTTTGGCGCTGAAGCTGTGCGCCTCAATGGCATGGCACACGGCAGGTATTCTTTGTTGTGGAAAATCAGGGAAATCGTGCATCAAAACGCGACGGGTTTCCTGGGCTGCCAGTACCGACGAACGATGGCGATCGGGATGATTCTTCGGCAAACTGACGAGATCATGGAAGTAGCACGCCGTCAGCACTACCAGCCAGTCTACGTTCGCATCCGTGCTCAGCTTTTGAGCCGTCTTCCACACGCGGCGAAAGTGAAAGATGTCGTGGGCAGCGTCGTGCTCTGAATGATTTTCACGTAACCAGGCTTCAAATCGCGACTGCCAGTCGTGGAGTTCCATGCTCTCTCCCTTTACATAAAGAAAACCACCTTAGCAATAATTTTTACTCCGAACCACTGTCTGCCCTCTTTTATAGCAAAATTCAATTATTAAATAATATTTATAACGAATATCAATTTATAATTTCTGCATGCAGCATTGATAAAAAATCACCCAAAAAGCACGAGCAATAATAATAAAAGCACATAAAATACACATAACAAATACTAAAACCATAAGCATAAACCAATTGATAAATATACATTTGCGTGTTGAATAAAAACAACAAAAACATATAAAAATAATTTAAAATATTCAAATAGAAACATTTTGAAATATTTAAAATATAATTGTTACATGTTATATTTTAAATTAAATGAACTTCATAGATAGTATCGAAATGTAGTTTTCAGGACATCACTACACATTCATTTTAATTATTAAATAAAGGGAATACATAATGAAAAGAAAGGTACTGGCACTGCTTCTCCCAGCTTTATTAGCTGCAGGCGCAGCAAATGCGGCTGAAATTTATAATAAAAACGGCAATAAACTGGATCTGTACGGAAAAGTCGATGCCCTGCGTTATTTCTCTGACGATGCAGGCAGCGACGGCGATCAAACTTATGCGCGTCTGGGCTTTAAGGGCGAAACGCAGATCAACGATATGCTGACTGGCTACGGTCAGTGGGAATATAACGTTCAGGCTAACGGCACCGAAGGTGACAAAGGCGATTCCTGGACTCGTTTGGCTTTCGCAGGCCTGGGCTTTGCTGAAAACGGCACCTTCGATTACGGTCGTAACTATGGCGTCGTGTACGACGTTGAAGCCTGGACCGATATGCTGCCAGAATTCGGTGGTGATACTTACACTCAGACCGACGTGTATATGCTGGGTCGTACCAACGGCGTTGCCACTTATCGTAACCACGGCTTCTTTGGTCTGGCTGATGGCCTGAACTTCGCCCTGCAGTATCAGGGTAATAATGAAGGTAGCAGCGTAGGTCAGGAAGGTTCTGGTAATAGTGAAAACCGCAAACTGGCGAAAGAAAACGGCGACGGTTTCGGTATGTCCACCTCTTATGACTTTGACTTCGGTTTAAGCCTCGGTGCGGCGTACTCCAGTTCTGATCGCACTAATGACCAGGTTGCTCGCGGTTACAACGATGGCATTAATAGCCGTAACAACTATGCTGGCGGTGACAAAGCTGATGCCTGGACCATTGGTGCGAAATATGATGCCAATGATATTTATCTGGCAGCGATGTATGCAGAAACCCGCAACATGACCTACTACGGCGGCGGTAATGGCGAAAGCAATGGCGGTATCGCAAACAAAACGCAAAACTTTGAAGTTGTGGCTCAATACCAGTTCGATTACGGTCTGCGTCCGTCCATCGCTTACCTGCAGTCCAAGGGCAGTGATTTAGGTGGTCAGGAAGTGAGCCATGGTAACTGGCGTTACGTTGACAAAGACCTGGTCAAATATGTTGATGTGGGTATGACTTACTACTTCAACAAAAACATGTCCACCTACGTTGATTACAAAATCAACCTGCTGGACGAAGACGACAGCTTCTATGAAAGCAATGGTATCGCGACTGACGACATCGTTGCCGTTGGTTTAGTCTACCAGTTCTAATTTTGCACAATACGTATCAGGCCTGCTTCATATGAAGCGGGCTTTTGTTTATTTTGAAGCGGATTTTTATGTCGCGAAGGCAATAGAACGACAAACTTGTGAGGATACTCAAAGAAAAAAACATCCGTGACTGCTGTCGTTGAAAGCAAGGCGTGCAAGTGTTTGAATAGTGGCGGAGAGAGGGGGATTTGAACCCCCGGTAGAGTTGCCCCTACTCCGGTTTTCGAGACCGATTTTATTGGCAATATTTTCAATAACTTAACTTTTCATGCTGGTATATCAACAATATTTCCACTCCATAAAATTCAACTATATACGCGTTTATCCATAGTTAATATACCAACACTTTCTGAGCTAAAACCTATACTTCAAAGTACAACCTGCAGGTGAAAATGTGTGGAAAATTTTCCCAGTCAATGACGCGTGAAGACTATCTCGCCTGCAATCTGAAGAAGCTGTACGCGACATTTCACTCAATCTCGAACCAACTAGTCAACTATATTCGGCACGAGATATTAAAGTTCAGCTGTTAAATTTATATGGTACACGGTTACACGTATCTTATATAAAATTAAACAATAAAAACAATGCAATACATATTAAACCCCATTAATATTATTTACTAACTTTGTCAATTTATCTATAGATAGTGGCTGTGAGTAATACCATCCTTGGACACCGCACTCAGGGAACATTTCAGTTAAATATTTCACCTGAGTTGATGTCTCGACACCTTCGAAAACGACTTTGTTAGTTATATCTTTAAAAATCTCCACCAATCCTGATACGATATTATTATTTACAGAGGGTTCACCAATAGAATCTGTAATTGACTTATCAATTTTAATTTCATCTATTTGTAAATTTGATAGCCAGTTTAAATTTGAATGACCAGTCCCGAAATCATCAATAGCTATTGATATACCTTTATTATTAAATAAAGAAATAACCTTTTGGAGGGAATTTATTTCCGCGCTCTGCCTTTCTGTTAGCTCCATCATTATCATACCAGGTTTTATATTTGATTCATCAATCATCTGAAACACTTTTTCTTGAAATGATTCCGACAGAAGGTCTTGAGAACTAACATTAATGCTTATAAAAATATCAAATTCCTCAGAAAGAGACATGGTTTGCTTTACTGCCATTCGAAATACAAAATCACTTATTCCCTGGATTAAACCATGCTTCTCTGCGATAGGGATAAAAATATCAGGAGGAATGCTACCAATATCATGATCATCCCATCTAATTAGTGCTTCCACACCAATAATTTTTCCGGTTTTTATTTTATAAATAGGTTGATACACAAGATATAATGATTCGCTTCTTATCGCATTTTTTAATCTTGAAACTAATGATTGCTTACGTGCAACTCTTTGATTATAAAAACCACCCAGAAGAACACCGGTTACAATAGATGTAAAGGAAATCAACAACATCGTTAACCAACTATCGAAACTCATCCACGGAAATTTAACTCCCCCCATGACACAGACATTATTATTTTTATTACAGCTTTGCGTGGTAATAAGTCCTAGTTGGTAGGATTTATCATGCTGAGCCTCTTCAAGAAGATCGACCTGCTCACCAAGTTTGAACAAATGAAGCGAATGATCTCTGTCACCTACAATTGCAGAAAACCCCTTCTCTTCATGGTCTGTAACAAATCTATTAAATGCAAATGGTGAAATCGTTATGGCTAATTTTTGATTGCTTAGCAAATCAGCTTTTACATTATTTTCCAGTAACACACCAAAAAACCAAGTTACATTGTCCTTTTCAACTTTTCTATCATAGATATTGAGAAGCAATGGTGCTGGCAACACCCCCCATAAAGCACTACATATGACTGCACCATTTGAAATAAATGATATATCTTTTATAAGAGCATAGGGCCATAAGGCCACTCTTAGAGCATGAAGTTGTAGTTCACTACAAGGACTATAAGCATTAAATATTTCATAACTATTATTTATTTTATCAATCTGTTGAATGAGACTAACGCTTCTATTCAAAACTCGTTCTGTATATGATGCAATCCTCTCCTTGTATATATAATACATTGAAATCTCAGACAATGAGAAAAAAATAAAAAATGAAAACGTGATTGATATCACATAAGGCTTAATTCGTTTTAAATTGTGGTTATTCTTCACACCGACCTCTTTATATGCCTGACCCTATGTAACAACATACATTCTACTATCTGTCGTGAATCAAATACATACAGTTAAAACAGATTATCGGCTAAAACAAATATTTCTTTATGTTTTTTATTAGAAAAGAACGTTATAAAATAACGCAAAACCACATCCAAGTTAGATTTGTGTTTGCATTTTAGCCAAATAAGTGGCACTTCATCTTGCATTCATAGGTCTAATGTAAAGGATGTAATTCTAAGGGAAATAAGTGTGAAACCGCGCCTTTTCCCGATACTGGTACTTGGGTAAAACCGATGATGACGCTGCCGGCTATCAACACTGACGCCAGCAAGCATGAGAAAGAACAGATAAGCCGGACTGTTCAGGAAATGTTTGAAGAGGCTGAGTTCTGGTTAGTCAGTGAATAAGATTCTGCCCGCTACAGCACTAGCTGTAGCGGGGTCATGAACCACCTACAGGGAATTTCTTATACAGCGTTGAAACACCAACATCGTATATGATCGCTACCTGCTTTCTGTCCATGCCACTTTTTATCAATCTCCCCATCTGGGCCCACTCATCATCACTAAACTTTGGCCTCCTTCCACCTATCCTCCCTTCTGTGCGTGCGGCTGCTAAACCAGCTCGGGTGCGTTCGACAATAAGCTCCCTTTCCATTTCGGCCAGTGCACCCATAACATGAAAGAAGAATCTCCCCATAGGCGTACTCGTATCGATGCTATCGGTCAGGCTCCGGAAGTTAACTCCTTTCTCCCGCAATTCCTCCACCAACCCAACAAGATGTCGCATGCTTCGCCCGAGCCGATCCAGCTTCCATACTACCAGCGTATCGCCCTCAGATAGCGTCCGTAGCACCTTTTTTAATCCAGGTCTGTCGGACACCTTACCGCTGATCTTGTCTTCGAAAATCAGCTCACATCCTGCACTTTCGAGCGCGTTTCGCTGGAGTGCTGTGTTCTGGTCATTTGTTGATACTCTCACGTAACCAATAAGCATGTATTTCCTTCCTACAAAAGGCCGGAATCATGCCACCTGAGCGATAATTGATCATTATTAAAAATGTTGGTTTGGTAGAAACGATAAATCGTGCAGCTGCCGCAGTGCAAAAATTAGGCGACACAATGACCGGAAGCCTGACACTCAAGGGTGATTACCGGCTGGGTTTTATTATCCAGAATGAAGATGGTTCTGTCCGTGCTTATATCTTTAAGGACAAAGGTGGCGACGGTATTCGCATCAGTAATGGCGATGATGGCGGCGGTGATTTTGTTTTTGGTAAAAATGGACAGTTTTACTGCCCGGACATTATGCATGTTGGTAATACGGTTGTATGGGGTGACGGCAATATCGAGGGGGCGCGATGGAGCGGTTTGTTGAGCGACTATATTAACTTGCGAGCACCCTATGAATGGGTTAGCCAAAACTTTGTCAACCGTGTACAGCGCGGCGCACAGGCCAGCATGACTATGGACGGCGTACTTGTAGAAGCTCCAGCTGGATGTTTTCTTACGGGGGGAAACGGTAACGAGAGCAATCAAATTGGTATAGCGCTATACCGTTCATTACTAATTTTCCGTAATGGTGGTTGGGTAATAATTGAGGGGTAAAAATGAAACTGATTAATTTACAGCGTTACACACCTGATGAATTGTTTTTAGGCGACGGCATTCTGTATTTTATCGATGCCACGGGAAAGGACTGGTATAAATCACTGTCTCAATTCACAAAGAAATACAGCCTGGCTATCGAAAATGATACGGGCGTTATTCGCAGCATTAGCGAAGATGCATCCCGGCTTTATCCCGGTGGTTTGACGGTTGTTGATGTTGACAGTATTCCTGATGGTTGTGACATTTTCGGCGGATGGGTATTTGATGGTATTAAAATTAAACCTCGCCAATATTCACAAGACGAATTGATGGCACAAACTGAAAAAAAGAAAACAGAACTACTGTCTGCCGCAGCAGTGGCAATAGCCCCTCTTTCTCGCGCTTTGAGATTAGGCATGGCGACTGATGAAGAAATCAGCCGCCTTGAGAAGTGGGAACGTTTTAGCGTGCTGGTCAGCCGGGTAAGTCTTGAGAAACCTGTATGGCCTCCGAAGCCGGATGAATAGGATGATTTGTAATCTCTAAACGTTAGGAGGTGTAGGCCATTCAGGCCTTGTTTTCTCAACGCGCATAACCTTTACTCTATATTTCTTCCATTCTGACAGTGCGGCGGTTTCTTCTTCCGTCGCTATTCCTTCATCAACAGCATCCTGCAGTGGTGCAATAGCAACAGCTGCGGCAGACAGTAGTTCTGTTTTCTTTTTTTCAGTTTGTGCCATCAATTCGTCTTGTGAATATTGGCGAGGTTTAATTTTAATACCATCAAATACCCATCCGCCGAAAATGTCACAACCATCAGGAATGCTGTCAACATCAACAACCGTCAAACCACCGGGATACAACCTGGACGCATCTTCGCTGATACTACGAATAACGCCAGTATCGTTTTCGATTGCCAGGCTGTATTTCTTTGTGAATTGAGACAGTGATTTATACCAGTCCTTACCCGTGGCATCGATAAAATACTGAATATCATCACCCAAAAAATACTCGTCAGGAATATAGCGTTGTAAATTAGTTAATTTCATTTTTTTAATCACCAATCGTTACCCAGCCACCATTTCGCCATACTTGCAGAGGACGATATAAAGCGATACCGACCTGATTGCTCTCGTTTCCGTTCCCGCCAGTCAGGACGCAGCCGGAAGGAGCTTCCACCAGCCCGCCATCCATAACCATACTGCTCTGTGCACCACGTTTCACACCAGTAATAAAGTTTTGGTTAACCCATGTTTTCGCATCATTAATGCGATTGGTTATCCAAATATTTATCCAGCCCGAATTACCGTTCTCTCCCCATGCAGTGCCGTAAATATTTGCATCACCCTGGATGATACCCGACCCAAATCTTATATTGGCCTGTGGAATACTGAACTCGCCAGTTTCCAGATTGAAAGTGAATTGTTTAACAGGGCCACCACCCCACGGGACACCAAAAATACGAAACCTTCTGTCAATAAGGTCCATACTCACTGATGCCCCCGTTGTGGTGTTAATAATTGTGTACTGCGGACTGTCTGAACTTGATGTTTTTAGGACGATATCGCTTTCTACCAGCGTCAAGCCTCCAGTCATCGTGTCGCCTGATTTTTGCACTGCGGCAGCTGCACGATTTATCGTTTCTACCAAACCAAGGTTTTGTAGAAATAATGCGACATTCGGTATATCCGAACCGTTCCGGTCTTTAGCCAGTCGCGCATTCGCATTATCCATCGCGATTTTGACAGCCAGCGGAGTCGCCGACTGTGTTTCACTGGTGCTGTTCACCGCACTGTTAAGCTGGAGCAGCCCCTTTTGTTGTGTAGAACCATCAACGACACCAATTGACTCCCGCGATGTTTTTTGTGCTTCCGCGCCACGCGCTTTTATCTCTTTCAGGTTCTGGTCTATACGCAGAAATAACCCGTCTCCTGTGGAAACATTCAGCGTGATGTTTGAGGTATCTGATACAGCCAGGCGAAACTGCATATTTACGCTGACACCACCAACAGGTTTATCGATCGATGGGCAGTTTGCCACCGCGTAAAGTTCTCCGGTATCCGTCATTAAACCAACTTCACGAACGGTAAATCCACCAATCCCGGTCGGCAGAACGATTTTCGCCATTAACTGCGTGGACTGTTCCGGTGACACAACCAGATCAGCGATATCTCCCCGGTAAGTTTCATTAATCAACCGGACTTGCGCCGGATCGGGCTTGACCTGTTTGCCATTACTGTCACCCACCACAAATTGAGTCAGTGCAATCAGACGACCACTGGCAAGCGCCTCTGCCTCCAGTTCTTTACCCCGGTTAGTGATAATTGAGTAGTAATCAGCCATGAGATTCCCCGGCAAAAATGTCCACATCGATATGCGCTGTTGTCGCACCCGAAATATAAAAAAACCCGTCCATACCCACATTCGCCATCACATCAATTTTGCTCAGATAGCTGCGCAGGTTCTTGGCACGGTCAGTAAGCTGGCGGATCTGATGATAGAGAGCGTCACTGACCCCTTCACTGCTCTGTACTTCAATCCGGAAGGTGTAAGGTGCAGCGCGTGGGGTGTCTTCCCACCACTCAACCACGGTCGTGGGCAGGTTCACTGACCCAAGAGAACGGCGGACCGCCCCGGCCGTTCCCCTGTGCTGATGAACATAAGCGGCATCTTTTATCACCTGCCGCTTTTGCGCCTCTGTCCAGCTGTCATCCCAGAAATCAACAGCATGCTCCCAGGCCAGCCAGGGGAGAAGATGTGCCGGGCAGGTATCAGGGTTTTTGGATTTGCGTACCATATTGGTATCGAGCGTGGCGATTTGCTCAGCGCTGGCCTGCTCCTGCGCCCGCTCTTCATGAAATGCGCCAGGAGGCAGCAGGGATCGAAACTTAGCCGTCATTGCTGCTTACCTCCCTGCGGGTGACATTAATGGCGGTACACCACGGTGCTTTACCCGCTTCCGCTTCCAGATCTGCCACCGGAGAAATCAGTCTTACCCTGACCACACCGGATTGCTGCAGAGATGCATAAATGGCGGACAGCGGGACGACGGTTTTAATCCGATGGGAAAGCGTGGTGTATGACCGCAAAACATCGATGGCATTATTCAGCACCGTACTGGCGTCCGGTCCTTCCGGAATTTCCAGTTCCGCCGTAACAGCATAGTTTGCAATCGTGGCACTTTTTACCGTTACATAGTCCGTTAACGGGCGGATTTCATCCGCATTCAGCGTGCTGTTAACCTTATCGAGTAGGCGCTGCTCCGCCGTCCCATCCCCGGTACGGGACAGGACATAGACATCAACGTAACCGGGCCGGTTATGGGTTTCCGGCCCATAAGCATCTGCATCCAGCACATCCGTATCGGCAGACTTTGCATGAAAGCGGTAAGCGTTACGTGCCCCTGCTGTATTCAGCTGCGCCCATGAAAGCTGGATACGTTCGCGAAATGCTGCATCGCCTTCCAGTTCAGGCTCTACGGGCGGAACGGCAAGCGGATCGCCGGGCTTAATCACCTGCCGTTTAACGTTGAATGCGGCACCTATCTGGTCAAGGTCAGCCTCTTTTGCACTCGCGAGAAATACCGCCCGCACGGCATCATTAACCCGCTGAAAAGCCAGCGTCAGCTGATAGGCATTCACCTCCCCTTGTTTAAACGTCGGATCGGATTCCACCAGCGCATCAAACTGCTCATCAAGTTCCCGCAGGCGCGCCAGCCACCGGGTGAAGATTTCAGTCGCATCCGGCACCACAATAGCATCCGGTACGTCCAGTTCTGACAGGTTGATCACGTCATAGCTGCTTGCCATAAATCGTTATGTCTCCCGTTCTGACAGGTAAATTGGTTTCCTTGTTGATCCCCTCGATATCCAGTACACAGCCGGTCTCCCCTTCAGGAAAGGAGACAAGCACACGGGTTACCTTCAGCCGCGTCTCCCACCGGGCCAGTGCGGTCGCAGACGCGGCGATTATTTGTAGACGGGTCAAATCATCCCGTGGGTTATCCACCAGAGAAAACAGATCACTACCATAGTCACGGACAAGAACCCGGCTCCCGATGGGCGTGGTCAGTATGTCGCTGACGGACTGGCGCAAATGGGCGACGCCGGACAGGCGTTTTCCGGTCCGGTTGTTTACACCGTTCATGATTAAATTCCGTTGCTGAGTCGCCGGATGGCGGGCGGGTTAACCGAAGTAGGACGGGCCTGTTTTGTCCTGCTTTTCTGATTTTTTCGAAGCCGCTGCGGGTTTACGAATGTCCACGACAAGGTTGTAGGTGTAGCTGAATCCTGCTGATGTCAGAGAAAAGACCAGAGACTCAACCACCCATGCCCGATCCTCACGGGAGCCAAAACCGGATGTCGTCACACCAGCCTCTGCTGTCAGCAGAACATGTTTAGGGCGACATGGCCCCGTGAGCGTCATTTTCTGCTCGTTACGTTTTGCCTGTGTTTTCCTGGAGTTTGCCTGTTGCTCGGCGGTGGTTTTCTCCGACTGGGTATAGGGATTGATCATCGCCGGGCCATCATGTTCAACCGTGGAGGTCTTTGTCGTACCATCCTCCTCGTCGTAATAGCGCACACCGATTTTCTCTTTGGCTTTTCCTCCGCTCCCCGTGGCTTTCCCCGTCGAACTCCCCCGCTCACCTTCACTGTAGGACCAGTTTGATACTTCATCCGGTGTGATGGTTATCCCGCCAGCCTGTTTCCCTGAAGCCGTGACCGTGGCTCCCTGCTGCAAAAAAAGCCAGTAACCGCCTGAAGGTTTGCTCACTGCATTGTAGTCACGCGCAAGCCTTGCGAGCAGGTTGGCATCAGATTCCGCCACCTGATCGATGTGGCTGATATGAATATCTTTTAGTGCGTCGGCCACGCGGGGAATAAGCCCGTTATCGGTGGCCACTGTTTTGACAACATCGGCAAGGCGAAGGTTATCCCAGCTCCGGGTCTTCTGGCTTGTCACGTCTCCGGGTTGTTTCTGGGCATTCATCGGCGCGGCGGTCGCATACAGCTCGATACGCCTTGGCGGGCCACCGCTCGAGACGCCACTGACAACAAACCAGCCTTTATCGATCAGTTGATCATTGAATCCCAGGGCGACCCGAAGCCGGGCACCTTTGGTGGGAAGCGCCAGCGTTTCAGAGATTAGACTGATTTTCAGTTCATCTGCTTTTGCTGTTGCCCCACCATAATCCGTCAGGGTCAGTTCACACAGGCACTCTTGTAGCACCCGGGTTATATCTTTCCCTTCGGCCTGTATGCTGAATGCCGGCGCATATTCCGGCCTTGCTGTCTGATCTGCCATATTAATCCCATAAACTGAATGGCGATTCCGCAACGGGTGTCACCAGATCCGGCAGTGTGATGTACAAGCCGGAAGGATACACAGCCCCCTGCTCCGCAAGCCCCTGATTGGCCTCAAGAACCTGAGTCACTGAGTCTGAAATGTTTTCAGTACCGTAATGCACGGCGCAAATCGCATCCAGTACGTCCCCGTCACGGGTTTGATAGATCGTCGGCATAGTGTTTTAGCGTCATCGTCCAGTTTTTATTTCGGTGACCACCACCCGGTAAAAACTTACTCGTCGTGTCTGAAAAGTCGGTCACCACCCACCACCCCAGCACATCACCTTCTCCGCTGACAAGCTGCTGGGGCTTAGCCTGTTCGGCAAGATCAAATAACTCATTCACCGCACCCACCCCTTTACGGAAAAAGGCGTGAGACTGCCCTTCAAGCCTGACAGTACGCCCGGGCTTTCCGGTGTACTGAAGAAGGTCCTGTTTGCCGATGCGTTCCTGTTCACTCCAGCGCCAGCTGGCCTCACGGGTGAGTTGATGATAAGCCGTTGTATCAATCGAAAAGGCAAAATTCCCCAGCATCATCATGACGCGGGCTTCCTGCCCACCCCGTAATGCGCCTGTACTGCGCTGACCGGAATCTTCAAATATCGGGATAATTTCACTCACCAGAGAAGTCCCCCGTCCAGAAGGCTGTTATCACCATTAAAGGCAGAATTGTTTTTCGTCACCGTTGTGACTTCATCGGCAATGGCTTTCTCATCCTGTCCCGGCGCGGCATTAATTTCGAATCGGTATTCGAATTTTCGGTTGTCTGTAACCTGCCTGGATGGCGGCTGTTTATCCAGGTTGTCCATACGCTGAAGCAAGTTATCCCAGTACCCGACATCTCCACCCGACGAATCAGAGGGTGGTTGCACTGAGCGCCCGTTGTTCCTTTGCAACGCTGCATTCCAGTTTAAAAGCGTGTCGCCGCCTTCCGGTGACAGGTATTTATCAAGCGATTTGTTAAATGTCTCATCATCAGAATCAAAGCCAAACAGTCCACGAGTTGATTCCCATGAGCGTTTAACTTTATCCGGCAGATCCGGGCGCTCTTTCAGTTGCTGTTCGAACCATTCCCCCTGTCCGTTTTGACTGGCCCTGAAGCGCGCTCTTTCTACCCCATTAGAAGCAAGTGTTTTGAGTACATCACGCTGGTCATTCCGGTCATCCGGCAACAACCACGACAATTTTTTAGCCAGGGCATAAATAATTTTGCCGACAAAAACCACCCCCTGCCCGAAAGACAGAACGCCGGGATACAGGTCGTTTCGCAGGAAAGTCACAATGCGCCTGACCCCACCACCTTTGAACCAGTCGGCAAGATCATCCGTCAGGCGCCTGATATCAGGTGCCAGTTCATTACCCAGTTGGCCGGAAATTTCTGCGACCGCAGAAGAGAAAACCGTGCGGAGATTATTGATAGCCTGATTACCCGCAACCGCACCATCAGCCCCCTCTTTGGTCACGAGGTTGTAGCGCCGCTGTTCATCCATCAGGTCGCGGTAGCTCCGGCCAGACTGCTTGATAAGCATAAGCAGTTTGCTCGCTTCCCCGCCAAAAAGAGAATCCAGGGCGAAGGAGGCTTTTGATTCGTCCTGAAGGCTGAGCGCCCGTTCAACAATTTTGTCGAACTGCGCCATATCGCTGAGCCCGGCAAAATCACCCGCTTTGAAACCGAGCGTTTCAAACGCATCCTGCAGCGAGCTCTGCTTACCGTTCTGTTTGTACTCCCCGGATTTGTGCAGATACTCTTCAAAGAGATCGCCAATGTTTTCCGCATTCATGTCGTACTGCTTCGCCAGAGAATCCCAGGCATTAAACGTGGCCACGTCCACGCCGTAGCTTTTTGCCACATTAGTACGGGTTGCCGTTTCAGCATTGGTGGCGGCTGGCGCTATCAGTGTGCCAAGTGCTGAAGCCACCACACCGCCACCGCCAATAGCCAGCCCGGATCCAAACATCCCGCCCACCTGCCCGGCGATCCCCAGACCGCGCCGGAACAGGCCTTTACCGGCACCTTTGAACGCCTGAATGCGCTGTGCTTTTTGCATCTGTACATTCAGTTTCTGCTGCTCCGCCTCCGTTTTGCGAATTTCCCTGGAAACATCGGTATAGCGGCGCTTCAAATCCCCCAGGCTTTCACCGGCCAGTTTGGCGCGTTTGATTTCTGCTGCCAGTCTGGTCTGGTCTTTTGTCAGTCGCTCAGACTGCTTTCCGACATCTTTCAGGCTTTTTTGCAGGCCATCTGCAGATCGTTTCCATGAATTATCCAGGTTTCCGCCAAAGGTAATGACGGCTTTAAGGTTCTGACTTATTGCGCCCACGGTTCATCGTCTCCAGTTCGTCGGTCAAAAAAACAGAGAAAGTGCTGAACGGCATATCAAGGTATTCCGCCATCGGGAAATGCAGCCGCCGCCCCAGAAACCTTATTGCCCGGAGGAGCCCACCTTCGGTCGCTTCGCGGGCGGGAGCATAAAAACGTTAAAGGCATCCGTGAGCTGTGAATAATCTGCTGCCGTCATCAGCCAGAGATCCTGTTCACTGAGATTGCACAGCAACGCAATCATGCGGGCTTCTTTCTCTTCTTCGTTGCCGCGGTCTTTGGCATGAGTGATGCGATCACGAACCAGCGGTTCACGCATGGTGACTTCATCGATCACAACCCCGCTATCAAGTGATACGGGGGAATACAGTTTTATAACGCGGGTTTCACCAGGAAAGCTCATAATGTGCTCCATAAAAAAACGGCCCGCAGGCCGTTACAGTGGTGGGATAACAGTAAAATCAGAGACGCACTTTGGCAGCCAGGCCAGAAAGCACATCCACGCCATTCACCCGGCGGGCGAAACGCTCTGTATCGATGGCGAACAGTTCGCGCCCGTCCAGTGACTGACGGTAGTAGCTGACAGCAATATCAACCGTCACGGCATTTTCGGAAAGCGTGTCCTTACTCCGCGCATCCGGCGTAACGGTCTGTACAAACCCCTCAATTTCCTCAACCGTACCGCGCGCAGTGCCGTTACCGAGATAGCCCTGATAAGCCGTAAAGCGTGAACGGCTGCCGCTGACAAAACCGAAGCTGGCCAGCATATCCGTATCTATCCCATAAAATTTAACCTGACAGGTCAGTGCTTCCATGCCGTCATCAACCGGGGTGGGCGCATCCTGTGCGCCGGTACGCAAATCCGTTTTAACAATAGCCAGAGACGGCGGCGTAAATTCATGCGCCCCCTGAATACGGATCCCCTGCCGGAAGAAGGTCCAGACGCGTAGTGTGTTTTTATCGCTCATGCTGCAAGCATCTCCTCAAGCGCATAGTTATTGTTCACCCGGACGCGCAGGCTGATAAGTTCAGTCGGCGATTTCGGACCAAAGTCATAGTTGATGTACAGGACACCCGACGCCATGGTTTCCGCGGTGTTCAGTTCTTCATCCAGCCAGGCCCGCCCACCGAATATGGCGCCAAGACCGACCAGTTGCCGCATATAGGCATTGATGGTGCCGATAATGTCATCCGCATTTTCCCGGTCCAGTGGGCGGTCAACATACTCCAGCATGGTTTCCTGAATGCTGTCCTCAATAACATCAGCAGTACGGCGGACAGATTCAAAACGCCACTGTGGATTGGTAGCACACAGACGGTTCCCCCAGTGTTTAAAACCCGCACGGCGGATAATGGTGGACACGTTCTGCATATTGAGCAGGTTTGCATCGCAGTTCTCATCCCCGAGGATAAATTCATCGATCTGCTCAACACCGAGGATGTTGTTGATGTCCTGGTTTGACTTGCTCCACCACCAGCCTTTTTCAAAGTCGATGCGGGCTCGTAACCCGGCAGCGAACGCAGAGTAAGGACGATAAACCAGTTGGCCATCTGCATCGCTCGCCTGGACCCGCGGGCGCAACAGTTCAGTTCGTGCGCCATAGGACTGGCGACGCTGTACCACTTCCTGCAGCGTCGCACCGGAGGCGCAGTCAACATATGCAACGGCGCGCAATTTCCCGGCCACGGTTTCCAGCCCCTTACCAACCGCATCGTCCTCACTGAATCCCGGCGCTATCACAATACGCGGCTGGTAGGTGGTAACAGATTTCGCTGAAGACAGGGTGCCGATCCCCTTCAGTACCGCAGCGCGTCGTTTTGCCACATCGTTTTCATCTGCCACACGCACCACCACCGTCAGCGCATTACGCTGATCGTTAATGTCTGTCAGTGCCTGTTTCAGCGTACCTTTTTCACCCAGGCGGGATAACAGCGTGGTGCCGACGACCGCCACCGGCGTATTGAGTGGAAAGGGTTCATCTTCACCCCCCGCCAATTGCAGGCTGAAGGGCTGGACAATCCCGTCACCGCGCCCGCTCGCACTGACTTTTGCGCCATCAACACCACCGACAGCCTCAGCAACGTCTCCGGGTTTAGCCGTGATAACACCGTGCTCATCACAACCCAGCGTGATTTTCAGCGTCAGCGATTCAGGATCCCAGCTTGCTGACGTCACAACCGCAGCAGGATTTTCGGCTGCCGGCTGTCCGGCCAGCGCAGCGACATTGATGACATTGCCTTCCCTCCCCTTGATGGTTGCAGTGAAGTCGGTAACGTTATCGAGAATGGGTGTACCGGATGATCCCGATGCGGCTGTTCCCCCCGACGCATCAGGTGCCGTTCCCACCAGGCCGATAATGGCGGTCTGAATCGTGGTAACCGCCACCGTACCCGAGGTGAGTTCAATAGTTTCAACGCCATGTAACTGAGACATGTTTTTTCTCCAGGCATAAAAAAACCTGCCGCAGCAGGTCACATTTTCTGATTAGGTTTATCGGTGAGCCCGCCGCTGTCGCCGCGGTGATCGTGGTTGTTAAAGACTTCACGTATCTTGCTCATGCTGCCGGATTTATCCGTTATCTCCTTTGACGCCCCGATATTCCCTGTAACCGACGTGTCAGCATTAATCCAGGTTTTGCCCTGAACTGTCAGGGTATCGGTAATTTCAACCGGACCATCCAGCGTGCCTTTACCGACAATTTTGTAAGTTCCACCATCAGCCAGCGTAATCGTCAGGGCATGCGCGTTCCTGTCATAACGGATCTCGGTCCCGTCGCTGTAACGGGTAATGTGCTCGCTGTCACTTCCTTCCGGCACCGGCAGCTTTCCCGTGTTCCATCCGGGAAACACCCGCCCGTTGTTGAGATCTCCGGCTTCGGACAGGACCGTAACCGCATCCCCCACGGCATAAGGATTTGAATCAGCGCGGTTAGTTCCGGAAAACCCCTGGCACAACGGCAGCCAGGTCGTGATGATATCCCCCAAATCCACCCGGCATTTTGGGATGCGATCGTGCCTGACGGAGTGGATAACGCCGCGCCGGACAAGGTTCGCCAGCCTGCGCTGCAGGTCGCCTGCTATATCACTCATCGGGCTGAGCCTCCCAGATAAGTTGATAGTCATCCACGTGATTACGGCCCGTATCAGGTGCAGCACCCAGCCAGGCCTGCTGCAGAGGAATGCCGTTGTTTGCAAAGGGGTCAGTACCAAATGCAGCCGCCTGGGTGAATGAAATACGCCAGACCAGATAATCATCCATTCGCGGATCAAACTCATCACGTTCAGCCGTGGTGAATACCGCAGGCTCAATATGCCCCAGACCAAACTGCTGCCCGTCAATCCACTGGGTAATATCGGCCGCAGCGGTTCTGACAAAAATCTCAGGCTGACTCACACCCGATCCGGCGGCATCCACCACCACGAAGAGATCACAGGTTAAATTAACGCCCAGTTGCCCCTCATTACCTCCGCCCTGTTCCCAGCTGTTAATCGAGAAATACACCGCGGGCGTGGTCAGGCCCGAAAAGCGGGGAACATTCCTTTCCGGATACGCACCGGCATCACGCACCCATCCGATTTTTTTTAATGCGTCAGTCACAGCATCGTGATACCGCCCCAGCAACAGTGGCTCGGCCATCGTTCGTTACCTCAGACAGAAATACGGGCTTTTACGCGCCCGCGAATGTCGGTTTCAAAGTGATGCATAAAAATCTCCATCGCTTCCGCAAATGCGTTGTCCTCGATGTAGTTCAGCATCGGTTCGTAGATATCCATTTCTGCTTCGCGTGTCCGGCGGGTCAGGGGATCGCGAATAACCACCGTCCGGCGATTATCCCGTTTTGAACGGGACACCTCCCCGTTTTCAAACGACCGTTCGCTCAGCAGATTACCTTTCGGGGAAAATCCGGCGTTTTCTGCCTGGCGGCGCGCTTTAATAAAACGCCCCGTGTTGCGGTCACGCCGGGTATGGTGCGGTCGCAGCCGCCCGTTGATTCGTCCTTTAAGGTCTTTCACCTTAATGGCATTCAGCCCGAACCAGAGCCGGAAGTTATCCAGTTGTGATCCCCTGTCCAGACGAAAAGACAGCAGACGGCGCCGGACAAGATCCATACTGCGTGGGGCCAGCCCGTCTTTCAGATCCGCCATCGCTTTCTTTCGCAGCGTGGCGGCAGTACGCCTGAGCGCGCGCGAGTATGCTGCACGGAACTGTTTTTGCGTCGCACCGATACTGTCCGCAATTCGCCAGATAACATCCACATCAATATCGACGGGTAAATCCCGCCGCAGTCGAGACTCCCGCGCCATATCAGCTCCATTTATCGATCTGAGGCTGTGTTTTGCCGGGTTCCCCATATGCCAGCGTGACGCGGGTCCGCCCTTCTTCATCCGCGCCGATATGTGTCACCCGGTAAGGGATGGTATTGATCACCACACCGTCATGTTTTTCGAGACCGGAAATATCCGCAGTCATTGCACTGAACGCCGGGGAATGGTTCTGAATTTCCCCGCCGCCCGGTACACCCGACAGCGCATCCGGTGATTCAAAAATCACGGTCACCAGACGCGGGCCTTCACCCGTTTGCAGGCATGCAGGGACTTCTTCGGCAAACGCCCGGTTAATCCGGGCATCTGCTTTAGCCAAACGCTCCCGGAACCGGCTCATCAGAACCCCAGGCGGACGGCAACATCAGCATCATCTGCCTCAGCTGCTCCCCAGGCGGAACCAACAACCGGGTTTGGCGTTGCATCATCGCCTTTTGCCACCGTCAGCTTGCCGCCAGCCAGATACAGTTTCTGGCCTGCCGCAATTTCTTCTGCCGCTTTAGGCAGCACAAAAACACCGGCCATATGCAGTGTTCCCCACTCGCCAGCAGGAATATCGCTGTGTGCCACCCCGGCAATTCCGCCGACCGCCACCAGCGCACCGGATGAAACGGCATCAACACCCGCATTGTGATAATCCAGTGTGGTACCGTCCTGCTGATAGTTATTCGCCATGTTTTTTCTCCATAAAAGGAAAAGGCGACCAGCGCCGCCTTCAGGGATAAAAAAACCGCCAGGCGGCGGTCGTTATTTTTTGGTGACTTTAACCAGCCCGCGCCAGTCAAGCGGGGCCACACCCGCATCAATGCGCACCTTGAAAGCGGCACCGTCCACAGTGAAGCCCTGCTGCTGTTCCAGATACGGCGTGTCGATACCGTCCAGATACGCCACTTCAATGGTGTCGCGCCCCTTCGCAGCCGACAGGTAATAATCCGTCGGGCTGCTGTCATCCAGTCGCGCCTCTGAAAGTACCGTGGCAAAGTTCCGGATCGGGTTATCAATACCACTATTGGCATCTGCCCCGGGCACACTGGCAGACTTGATTAACTGGTTCGCACGTGACTCAATCGCCACAGGCGTCAGTGCAAATTCAGGTCGGATATTAAGATGTCGCTCTCCGGATTTCTGTAATTTCATAGCCTTGCGAGCACTGTCCAGACCATCAATGCTAAGTTCGGCGGCAATGAGGTTACCGTGATCTGCATGGAACAGCGGCTTACCATCCGACATTTTCGGATTGCTGGTCAGCACCGCCCACACAAGGTCGCCGATGGTAGCGCGCGCCGCCCCCCCCATCGCCATAGGGATGCGCGTCAGCATGTCCATGTCATCGTTGATGATGGTCTGGCGATCAAGGCTGAACAATTCGCCGTAGGTCGCCAGCGCAATCGGCTCACCGCGATCTTTCAGGGTGACATACTTATATTCCGCCCCGGCGCGCACCTTGCGTAGGGTCGGGAAGGATTCCAGACCGATACGGTGCGCGGTTTTGAAATCGGTCAGTGTGCCTTTGCGGGTCCACTGGTCGAAGGTTTCATTTGCCTCATCCCAGCCCTGTAGCGCTGCCTTATGGGCAACATCCATCAGAATATTGCCGAAATCGCTGCTGCTGTGGGTGAAGGCAAGTCCCACCATCGCCAGCGGCGTCGCATGGCCGGAAATGCCAATACCACGATCCACCAGCGACGCGCGCGCCAGCTCACGCAGGGTATAGCCGTTATAGGCATTGTCTTTCTCTGCCTGGGCAAATCCTGCACGAGACATAATGGACGCACGAATGGAGTCGCCAACCAGATTACCGTTGCCTGCATGGATGTGAACCGCTCCAGGTCCGGCACTCGGCGTTGTACCGGCCGCCAGCGCATTGAGCAATTTGGTGCGGGCCTGTTCCGCTGAGCAGGAAATATCCGTGATGCATTCTGCTTTCAGAGAGCCGAAAGCAGGAAACGCATCAAACACAGCGGAAACTGCGCTTACTCGTTCAGTATTCGCCGCCTGCATCTGCTGCTGGAGCTGGGCGGCCAGCGCGGTAATGTCGATATTTCCTGCCAGCGGTTGCTGGGTGGGTTGATGTGCCGGTGGGTTATTTGCGGCCTGCGGCACCGGGTTTTGTGCGGGTTGCGGCTGACTTGCAGGGCCTTCGGCACGCGGCCCAAAAAGGTTTTTAATCTGTTCTGGCATATTCTGGTAATCCTTCAGTTTATTTTGATTCACACAAGCCGCGGCCTGCAGTTCTGGTTCAAGCGTGTCAGCGAAGCCTTTTTCCACCGCCTCCGCGCCATTAAGCCAGGTTTCAGCTTTCAGCATCGACTCCAGTTCTTCCTGCCCCAGCCCGGTCTTGTTCATGTAGGCACTGAGCATCAGCGCTTCATTACGATCAAGCCAGGCAGCGTAGTCACGCATATCATCGGAATCCCCGGCGATCCCACCCCACGGCTTATGCACCATCAGCCAGGCATTCTCAGGCATATGCACCGTGGCACCGGGCAGGCAGACAATCATTGAAGCCATACTGGCAGCCACGCCGTCCACCCAGATATCCAGCTTCGCCTTCAAACGGGACAGGGTGTTAAAGATGGCAAATCCCTGCATCACATCGCCGCCCGGACTGTGGATATGCAGATCGACGGCGCTGGCCTCAAACACTCCGGCCTCCTTACAGTCGGAGACAAACTGCTGAGCGGTAATCCCCCAGCCGCCGATCACGTCATAGAGAAATATTTCCACCCGCCCGGCAGCCAGGGCGCGTATCTCATACCAGCACTGACCGTTTGCGGCATCGATACCAGCCACACTGGCACAGGGATTAATCATCATCCCGCGACGGGGCGGGCTTATCATTTGCTGCATCAGGGAGCACTCCTTTATCGTTGGCGGCGTCTGAGTCAAACACCAGCCCGTTTTCTCGGTTGAATTGGGTTTCCCGGAGACGCTGGCGTTTCACCTCCTGCGGATTCTTGCCACGTGCACGCGTCCATTCGGCTTCTGTACCTGCCCCTCCACGGACTATCGCCTTCCAGGCTGCAGCCTCTTTTCCCGGATCAATCCATGGCATGACTGGCCCAAGATAGAGCGCGTTGTAAAGGGATTTTTTGTCGACATCTTTGGGGATGGTAACGCCGCTGAGCAATGCCATTGCCAGCCAGTTTCGGTATACAGGACGGCTTTGCTGCCCAACAAACCACTGCTGCAGCACGTTGTAACCTTCAAAACTCTCTACCAGCTCCTGCCGCTGTGAACTGTAGGTGCCGTTGTAATCCCGCGCGATGCTGGAATAACTGCCACGAGTCCCCGCAGCCACAGCGCGCATCTGACCGTTCCTGAACTCATACAGATGAACATTCGGGCGATTCGACTCAACCATGCCCAGATCCTCGCCTGGCTTTAGCTCGTCATAAATCATCCCCGGCGCAATATCGTAATGGCGCTGTCCACCCGGTGTTGAAAACTCGGTTTCTGTATCAAGAGACTGAGCATCCCCACGTTTGATATAGAAACCCAGCGCCGCCGCAATACGTGCCGCCACGCGCTCACTCTCTTCATAATCCTTAATATCGGAGAGCCGGGTGATCACGCCATGGATGAGGCTGATCCCTCTTAACTGGTGAAGCCGTTTACGCATAGCCAGGTGCAGCATGCTGTCAGCCGAAACAGTTTTTAAATCAGCATTGAGTCCCGCAAAACTGGCAGGATGGTTCTTATAAACTCTGTAGCCCGTCGGTCGCCCCCAGGCATTGACAATAATCCCCTGGCGGATCTGCTGCCCGGAGGTACTGTTCAGGTTAAACGGAACAAAATCCGCCTCCAGCAGTTCTAGAGAAAACGGTACCTGGGTTGAATGCTGCAAACCGGCTACATTTCCCCGCACCATCTGTGTAAACACTTCACCATCACGCAGTGCTGAACGTAACAAAAGCCGCTCTGCTTCCGGACGGGTAAACATCCCGGTCACTTCCGGACGAACCGACCATTCCGCCCAGAGCGCGGATAACTGACCAGCAAACTCAGAGTGAAGATTACCTTCAAGATCAAGCGGCTGCGGTTCAACGTGGATCCCGTGAGCACCGATAACCCGATCCTCCATCTTGTCAAAAAGACCAATCACCAGATCATGGTTTTCATCCAGCCAGCGGGCCTGTTCTCGTAATGAAGTACCGGCTGCAAATACAGCGGTGTCCGCCGACCTGGACTCACGTTTCCCCTTATGCAGGCGAGTCGGATTTGCTGCCTCATAGGCTCTGAGTCTGAGTCGGTTTTGTGCGCGTGATGCCGCCCACCCGGGCGATATTGCGCCCAGTGCCTTTTCAAAAAATCCCATGATTTGCCTTACAGAAAGTTAGCGAGTTTGAACGAGCCGCTGCGGTTTGAGACAGCGCGCCAGCGCCTTTCCCAATATTCAAGCTCGTCACGCAGGGCTGTAGGGTCATGGTTGGTGATTGCCCGGCCATTAACCCCCGTGAATGACACGCTTTTACCATCCAGAGAATCCCGGTAAGCCTGGCGCACAGCTACCAGCATCTGTTGAACTTCTGATTTCGTCACAGCCAGCCTCCGTTACCACTGACACCCAGCCAGCCACCAGATAACGGGCTGGACTGTTCAGATTCAGGAACAGGAGACGAACGTACAGGTACCGCTTTTTTCACAGCAATCTCCCTGGGGTGCTCCCCGTCAATGATGTTTGAATTACTCTCCTGAGCAGCAGCCCATACCGGGGGCTGTTCCCAGTCCCGGATTTTTTCATAACCACGCAGGACAGCGACGGCGTGGGCATAACAGAAAAGGTCAAAGGCTTCGTTATTACCTTTTCCGGGTTTGCGCCATTTTCCGTCCGTACCGCGTTCTTCGTAGGTCAGTTCTTCGTAGAACCACTCTCCCAGCCAGTCAGGAAAATGGATATACCCGGCACCGGGTGTTTCACGCTCAAGGTTGTTACTGAGCTGATCTTTCAGCAGGTCTGTCTGCAACAGATATACCGGAACCTCACCACGCGCATCCGCCCGGCGATCGCTTCGGCCTGTGTTGTCAGGGTGCGTTTTGGTAATGATTTTCTGGCGTCGGGTGCTGTCACCTTTTATCAGGTAAACCCGTTTACCCAGTCCGTCACGACGACACTGGCGCCAGAATTTATAGGCGTTATCCGTTACCCCATCTTCCCCGCCGCTGTCGACAGCCATTGCATGAATGGGCATCCGTCGTGAAGGGTCTGACTGCAACGCATAGGTTTTTTCGAGGACATCCGTGATGAGCAGTTGCCAGTCTTCCGGATAGGATCCGGGATGCACCTGCTGTGCCTCACCATTTTCATCACAGCGCAGGGACTGGCGGATGTTATAGCGGTCCACCAGCCAGCGTTCGCCGTTTTCACCGTACCCGATGATCTGGACGACAAAACGGCGCTTCTTCCCGCCCTGCACATCCACCGACGCCAGAAGAAAACGGACTTTCGGCGGCACAAGCCGTTTGCCATAGTCTTCTGCCCGCAGCATAAGCACGTCAGCACGTCGCTGCTCACTGGCTGCACGGGGAAGATAAGGAAGCCCCCAGTCAGTATTTATTACCGTCTTGAGCGTTTCTTCGCTTCCAGTGGCCTCATAGTCCTGTTCCGCCGTCAGTAATTTGTAGACCAGTTGCGCCCATGTCTGGTATGCCGCCGCTGGTCCCTCCATCCAGAACGAGGCAATGCGCGAGCGTCGGGCTTTTCCGGTGATATTGCCCTCACGGTCGATAGTCTGTCCCTCTCTCAACCAGACACCCTTTCCGTTCAGTTCCCGCTTCCTGTCGGCGGTAATCATGCCGCTACAATGCGGACAATCAATATGCGCCGCTTCGCTGGCCTTTACCGGGTCAGACGTTTCCCGGTAGCCTGTCATCGCCTCCATGGCCGGTTGAAAGTATTCCCCGCAATGTGGACATGGCCAGTACCAGCGACGACGATCGCCGCGGTTATATAAAGAAAGGATCCCGGTCGTGGGAGGAGCTTCGTGAGGTGACTTTCTCCGCCACTTTGTATTGGTGATTTCCCTGCCCGGTGAACTCTCGACCAGCGTCATCCCCGCCGACATAAAGGTGGTGGTACGTTTTGAAGCAAGCGAAAATCCGTCCCCTTCCCCGTCGATATCTTCCGGGAAGCGATCGTAATCCGTCAGCGCCACACACTTAAAATCTGAGGAGGACATGATGTTGATAGACGGCCAGCCTATCTTCAGGTAGTTCCCGGCAAGGAAAGTCCGGTCATGGACGTTGTTGTCGTTGCGTGAAGGACTCAGCCGGCATGCCACCTCCGGGCTGACACGAAATGTTCGGGCCAGACGTTTTTTTGAGTGTTCACGCGCTTTTTCTTCCGTCATCTGAATGATGAGCATGTCAGACGGATCACAGACAACGTTGTACACCACCCAGCCATCAATCAGACCAATGGTTTTACCCGTTCGGGCAGGGCCAACAAAAATGACAGCATCATATTCGCGTGATGCCAGGCAGTTCATCGGCTCCACAACATAAGGGGCAAGATTAGGATCCCACTCAACAGAGTTACCCACGCCGACCGGAACACGCATATATTTATGTACGGCTTCGGCTACAGGCATTCGACGCGGTGCTCTGATGATCCCGGCAGTGTTTTTTCTTAGCTCCGCCGCCGTGGCCTGTCGCATGGCTTACTCCTCTTCTGGCGAACTGTCCTCCTGTTCCGGCGTATCTGCCTGCTCAACCTTCAGGGCTATCTGATCCCGCAGGTCATCAATGACTTTTTGCACCCGAACGACAGCTGCAGGCGTCATCGCGCAATCACGTTCAAGAATATCCGGCAGCGTTTCCAGCACCTGAACGACAGCTTTTGCCATCGATGAAAATTCTCGGGTCACTGTCGATGCCGGAATTAACTCACCTGTTTCCTGCTGGAATTTAAGCCTCTCGCGTTCGGACTGAAACCACGCCTTACGATCCGGCGGTAACATCTTATCGATATCCACCAGCTCGGGTGCCGTGGTACGGCCCAGCAGTTCCCGGAGAATATCGACAACAGAATAAAGTTTGAGACGAGAATTACTGCCAGGCGCAGGCTCAACATTATTCAGCCTGCTGGCGATCGTCTGACGATGAAGATCGGTCACCGCTGCCAGCTGATTGATATTGAGGCGAAGGTTTTTCAGTTCGTTATCCATGATGATGAACAATAATTAACCATTTCGACATCGTGAATAATTTCACGACTGAAATATCAACAAGTTAAGGGAATGATGATGATGCCGATAAAATGCAAAAAACCAGCCGTTTTCCGCGTGTCCTCGCCCCCTCGGTGTTCAGAATCGCCAGAAGGACCCGTTAAAAGGTAGGCAGAAAATCTATGCTTAGAAGTGAAGGCTTTGACAACGTTCTAAATTTTATGACAGAAATAAAAAAGCATTACCTTTCAAGATAATGCTTTTCACTCGAACTGAGTCTTATACCAATTAGATTAATGTAATTTTAATATCATAGCTTTCAAGCCCAGTCATTTTTTCACGAGCAGTAAACTGGATGTCGGAAACTTCTTTTCCCGTCTTCTTTTTGAGTTCAATAATTTTTTTTGTGATGAATTCAGAAATATCCGCTTCAGTTTTTCTTTTTAAATCTTCGACGTTCATTGTTTACCTCTCTTGATCTCTAACGTATCAACGCCAAGCATGTTACATTCCCCGTGGAGCACTTGTATAAGCGCTGACATGTTTAAAAGATAGAATGGAAAGACTCAATTATCAAGAGGTTGCAGTACAATCTTCATGCAAAAGAGCTCGCGCCCCCACAAACTACTGTACTAAAATCCGGGTAGGTCACGAAACAACCAGTTCTCATCTCAAAAGCTTCGATGCAGCCTCGAGAATCTCTTCGGAACTGACATCACGGTCAGAAGCCACATAAACTATTTTATGGTCTCCAGTCAGAGATGGGAATCCCGCAGACATCACGGATAAATGAGCTTTTTCTCCATTGGGAAACTCACGCATTATCGTCGTAACACCCTTCATTACAGATACAACTACTGCCGGTTCTGAGTTAAAAAAAACAATTACTTTTTTCATAATTATACCGTGATGGTTCTTACATAAATGAACAGTTAAGCATACAAAAAAGGCTCCATAAGGAGCCTGAAATTTATTTTCTAAAATCTAACGAAGACTGACCAGAACGAATGTATAGTGCAACATTATCAAATGTTATCATTGTTGATTTGCAAAAAATACATTTTGCTCCGAAAGGATTTTTTTCAGTAACATCAAAGTTTGACGTTCTGTATTGAGATCCGTGACAACACGGGCATCTGAAGTGAATATTATTAGTAATAACAGTTACCTTATACAGCCACGACATTAACTGCCGAGGGTCCTTTGGGTCCCTGTTCAACACTAAATTCAACTTCCTGATTCTCATTCAGAGTTTTGAAATCATTGCTCTGGATAGCAGAGAAGTGTACAAACACATCTTTACTGCCGTCCTTAGGGGTGATAAACCCAAAACCTTTTTCAGGATTGAACCATTTTACTAAACCAGTCATTTTATTAGACATAATCATTACCTTAATTGAGTGGGCCCTTGGGCAGATTGGTCCGAAAAAAATTATCAGAGAGAAAAGCTAACAAGGAAATCTCAACAGGAACAAGGAATAAAATTACTTCAGCGACTGCTTCAGATAAATTCGTAACAAACCAGAGATTCATTAACGCATGATTAACCAAACATAGCAAGATTTAGTTTTGTAAGGAAATAACACATAACTTTGAGCATAAAAATTAATTTAAATAGCTTAAATCGAAAATCATGTCATGCTGCTTAAGACCTTTATCTAGCATCCTAAGTTGTCAGGGATTTTGACTCAGGGATGAGTCGTATTTCATTCATTGGATAATTCATATCCATCACATGTAAAAGTGCCAACCTCTTAATTTTTATCTTTATTTTGCCTTTTTTCTATGCGTCCATTATTGGTATTTCTCATAACCTCATATACGCGTTCACAAGTTAATCCGGCATAGAAGCGGTCGTCAGCAATCTCAGCATAATATTTAGCTTCTGCTGCAATATTTCCGAGCATGTCGGCGAGCATTGTGACGTCGGCTCTGGCTGTTTTGCTTCTGACGGTAGCGGCAAGATCTGCGGTGTGCTTTGCGGCATCCAGGCTGGTGGCAAGTTTTGTTGCTTCGGTGCGCAACTGGCTAACAGTGGCAGACAAGCCAGCAGCAGTGGCAGCAGATTTAGCGACTTGTGCTTGTGCATCTTTAACGGCCTCATCCCGAGCAATAATTCGCCCTTGTTCAATCATGCGGGCTGCGGTCTGCGCGTTCGCCATTTGCGATGATTCCACACTATCACGTTCCGCCCACTTACTTTCCCAGCCACGGTTACTCCAGGCATTTCCGCCGATGAATGCGACGGCCACCAGCAGCAAAATGGCAATAAACTGATAGCGCAGGCTCACTGGTCTATCCCCCAGCACGTCAGCGCGCTTTCCTGGTCTCGTCGCTCTACCTGCCCATAGCAGCCATTTTTCTGGCCTTTGGTCTGGCGACAATCGCGACCACCGTCTTTAATCCACCAGCGAATGGCTTCACATGCACCTTTACGGTCTCCTGTATTAATTCGCTTATAGAAAGTAGACGGGAAGCATTTTCCGGGACCGATGTTATATGGGCAGAAAGATGCGATCCCGGCTTTCTGTGGTTCGGTCAGTGGTACCTTGATATTTCGCTCAACCCACGCCAACGCCTTGTCGCGTTCTTTGCCATTCACCTGGGCGCACTTCTCAGCAGACAGTTTCATGCCCTGAACTACCGGCTTATCATCAACCATCGTGGCGCCACGGCAAATCGTCCAGAGCCCTCCGCCGTCGCGATACGCCGTCAGACTATTCCCCTCTTTCTCATCCAGAAACTGATCGAGAATAACGGGCGCGGATGCCCCGGCAAGAATCAAACCAACGACAGCTGCACTCAGTTTATTCTTCAGCTTTGGTGGCATAGCCATTGCGCCGATCCTCCCGTTCTTTCCAGCGGAAATACCAGTTCACTGCACAGGTGATAACTGTGCATGCGATACCGACAATAATTGCCCAGTCGCTCAGGCTTAACCCTGCAATTCTGTCGGCCAACATCCAGGACACCTCTTTTGCTGTTTTAGCTGTTTCGGCATATGCCTTCGCTGATACACCGCAGCCGGTCAGCGTGGTTCCTGTTCCATATGAAAGTCTGCTGTAAATGGTGCTCATTCTGGTCATAGCCTCACCTCCGATTTTTCGGATGGCGCTGTGTGTGTATGAAAAGGGTCAGGCTTCACGTGCTGGATTTATCAACAAAGCACGTAGTGAGTGATACCCGTGAGCCTGAAATGAAAAAGGCCGCCATGCGGCAGCCTCGGAGTAAGTACGGGTGTTTACATTGGTGGAGTGATTGGGCCTTGTAGCACCTCAGCTTCACCGTTATGGCAAATGTCATCGCCTCTGGTCAGATGCCAGACACCTGTGATTGTTTTACCTGTTTCCAGATCATCAACAGTGTCATTCGTATAGTACGCTACCTGTACAACACCGACATGCTGAATCCAGTAATACCCTTCCTTCATATCTCCCCCAATAACTAAAAATCATATTGTAAAGGAAGACTCATATGCTGTTTGTGCAAGAAAACACAACGGACAAGGGTGAGACGTCCCATTAGGTCACTGTCCGTTTTCTCAGATAGGGGCATTCTCATACTCAGGTTCTTTACGAGACTTTTTCTTAGTGCTATTCACCGCTAACCACTATCTTCTCGGCGACTCATTACAATCAATCTATGCGCGTTACCTTACTAATGGCTATATCAATTCAGTCACCGATATTTTTATCAGCTTCCTATCTTTTCATAAAATTAAGATTTCCTGGGCAAATTAAGGTAAAGTTGAAGTCCATCCATCAAGGAAAAGCCTATGTCAGAACGTAAAGACTCTAAATCACGCCGTAACTATCTTGTCAAATGTACCTGCCCAAACTGTACCCAGCAATCTGAACACAGTTTTTCAAGAGTACAAAAAGGTTCCCTTTTAATCTGTCCTCATTGCAATAAAGTATTCCAGACGAATCAAAAAGAAGCAGCCTGAATCTGTTTGAGATACCGTTTCTCGCACAGAATCACTACGTCTGTATTTTAAGATTATTCAAGTTACAGATAATAAAAAACCCGCTGGCTGCGGGTTTAGTATTTTCATATTCAATGAATAGTAATTATGATGATATCTGGGAAAACCATCCCCTTGCATACTTTAGTAGTGTAAGGCAAGCAGTTAGTCTCTACCGTTAAACTTTCCGTGCAGTGAACCTACACTCAACGACAATGGTCAGTATACTTTCTTTTCAAGATAGAGATGAAATATGCTCACCGTTGCCTTTAATGCTGGATCAGTAACATTCTAACGCTACTGATCCAACAATACATCCATTACTTCTGTCAGTATATCTACTCAGGCCTTAGCCGTCATCGTTATCGCATACAGACAAAAAAAGGATTTTACTCTGTGATAACTACACTGCCGGCAACCGGACCTTTAGCACCATTCTCAATGGAGAATGAGACTTTTTGGCCTTCAAACAAGGTGCGGAAATTATCGCTCTGGATAGCAGAGAAATGAACAAATACATCTTTACTACCATCTGCAGGAGAGATAAAACCGAATCCCTTATCAGCATTAAACCATTTTACTAAACCAGTCATTTTATTTGACATTTTCATTCCTTAATTTGGCCTTCCGGCGAACATGGTTTTATTACAGAAACTACTTAGCGCTTAGTGGAGAGACTCAAAGAAGGGATAAATATACAACACCTGAAATGAGAACTGCTTTAGTAAACTACTTTGTATTTTGTCTGATCTTAAAACCGACACAATCATTAACGCATGGGCGTATATAATAATCAATATTTATTTTAGCCATCCAGATCTCACGATGGCCGAAAAGTATTTCTGGCATTATCTATGAGCATGTGTATAGTGCACCTCGTTATTAGCTTTAAGGAATTTTTTTGTCTCGTAAAATGACAGGTATTGTCACAGCCTTTGACTGCAAAAGCGGAAAAGGTCTAATCTCCCCCTCCGATGGTCGCAAAGATGTGCAGCTTCACATTTCAGCTCTAAACCTCCGTGACTCAGAAGTACTCCTTCCCGGATTACGCGTTGAGTTTTGTCGAATAAATGGTCTTCGAGGCCCGTCGGCAGCGAACGTATATCTCTCATGACTTGTAGCCCCCTCTGACTTCTGGAATCATAATAGATAATTTAAAAACAGGGAGAGTTTCATATGTATCCGAAAATCTACTTAAACGACTGGCTGACAGGTCTTAAGAGCTCATGCTGCACGCTGATAGCGACTATACTTCTTTTCATCTAACCTGTTAGTTCGCCGCGTCCTGCTGGCCCCAGCTTGAAAGCAGGGGCTAGGAATCATGGTATCATCTGGAAAACACTGCAAATTCAAGCAGATGTCATTACAAATTGCGGTGCGAAATAACAATACTTAACAGACTAAATAGCTTTTTGGAATTCCACAACCCTTTTTGCTTTATATGTGCCAGTATTTTTTCTCGGGCATTCTATATCCATCTCCAGAGTTACATCCACCATCGCCAAGCAACCTTCAATAAAACCCTCAGCAGCCTGCAGTCGCTTTAATACTTGCGTATGGGAAATTCCCAACTTTTTCCCCATAACACGAACGGGAATACAATGGACGTAATACCATTCAAGCATCACACACAAAAGAGGATCATGTTTCTTAAGTCTGGCCATTGCGCAATTAATAATTAACCCATCGTTATCACTGCAAGACAATCTGGTTTTGCATGTCTGGGGCAACAGCCCCTTGAATCCTGCTGCTACTGGAGAATAGTTCACTCCTGAACTATCACTAGCGACCCAACCGCCCCATCGTTTTAAAGCCATCTGAATATCTCGCATGTTATCTCCTCTATTCATGCCAGTACGCCGATTGCCAGCGCACGATCTATAACGCGAAAAACAAGCATCAACTGGTCACCATATTTCGCTTCAAATGCCACAGGATCAGCATGCAACTCATCGTGATGTTCTCTGCACAGTGGTATAACAAACAAGTCGTGCGCCTTTGTTCCCATCCCCCCCTGTCCCTGGCCAATCAGGTGATGCGGATCATCTGCCGGTCGCCTACAACATTCGCAGGGTTGAGTTTTAATCCATGCCAGATATCTGGGAGCCGTCCAGCGGATCCGCTTTGGACGTTTCATATAAGTTTGCGGGGATTCAGGATCGACCAGAACACCAACAACGGGCTTAACCGCTGGTGCCTGCGCTGGTGGCATTTTCACGTTTACTGTGCTGGCTTTAGCTGTAATGATGCTGGTGGCGGTTACACCCGGTTCGATATCGCATTCACGCATGACTGACTGATGTTCTTCCGAAGGAATACGAAGCGCCCGACCGGCTACTGATTCGGGAATTGCGTCGGTAACCCCCATACGTACCGCCCACCAGCAAAGCTCCGCCAGCGACAATTCTTTGGAAGGATCCTGATTCAGCGCCACCATGATGCTGTTGATAATCCAGTTAATAACATTACGTCTCGCCAGCTCTGCAAGTTGCTCGCTGTAGTGGTCACGCAGATGGTTATCACAATGCCCACACAGAAGAACCGATCCGGGTTCATGATGTAGGATGGTTAACTCATGATAATGGTAATCACTGTGTGGCCACTGGCAGCAGTTACCGCCATAACGCATAAGCCAGTAATCAAGACCACCTAACCCACCAGCAGCCTTTGTAACCTTTTCGTCCAGGAAGAACGGTCGCAGGGACTCGTCACACGCAAGCGGCTGGCGAACGTCAGGAACGCGGCCTGCAGGCAAACGCTCCATACCTGCTGGCTGGCTTTCCACCAGCACGCGTTCACAACTGAATAATGACATCAGCTCACTGCCCGGCTTGAGCAGCACAATTCCAAGCTCACGTGCAACCACGGGTTTTAGCAGCGCCCTCATTCTGCTATCTCCCCGATAATTATTTGTCCCTTCTCTCCCCATAATTTAGTGACTCGTGAATCCCAGATGTGAGCGTCATCTTCGTAGATGGCATCCATCAGGGCTTTCATCATGTTGTCGAAATCAGGTTTAGCCTGGTGTGGTTTACCGTTTAACTCAGCCCGTTTCTTTTTGCTCCAGCTCGCCGGCATCGGAAGAATAAAGGTGACATGCGAACCGCTTTCCGGCAGATCAACACTCTGCAGACGTACTTCATCACAGAAAGCCCGGTAACGCAGAACCTCAGGGCGCTTTTTCCATTTGTCAGCGCGCGTCATTCTGGGCTTACCCATTGGGGTGATATCGTAGACTTTCACATTCACCTCCATGTCCGTTGTTGCCAGGTTCTGTCCTGACGCGGAGGCTTAGATACCTCTGGCAAGAACGCGCTGATCGTCCAATGAACGAAGTCATTATCCAGACTACGCACGGTCTTAATCTGCTTTGCGTGATAGCGGGCTTCCAGTTCGTCAGCCTGCTCAGTGGTGAGTTGGGTATGTTGAAACCAGCTTTTCTTCATAACGCACCTCTGGATGCGGCAAAAAGAAAATCGCTGGCGTTGGTTAACGTCAGTACGTGGGATTTCTTGAATTGATCTTGCGCCATGGGGCTTTCTCCTGTGGCGCAGCAGGTATAGGTTGTTCAGGCCTATGACGGGAGTGTAACAGAATTCTGGGTAACGCGATAACCAGCCCTTTCCAGCATCTGAGTAAACAACGTAGGTGTACCAATAATTTCATTATCCTGAAGAGGCATGAAAGACACCATGCTACCGCGACGGTACATCAGGGCGCGCTCACACTCTGGAAATGATTGCAGTCTGGCAACGATGACCCCATCGTGACATCTGATGACTGCGTAGCCTTTTTTGGGCAATTCTACTTTTTCTTTCACCTAAACTCCCCCATGCAAACGGGATCAAAGTAACACCCAAAATAATTAATAAAACCAGTCGTCAGCGCTTTCCCAGGTATCCTGGAGGATTGATTCAATTTTCTTTTTGTCGTCCTTGTCACCGCCTAAAACATTTAACCCATCTGACCCGGCACGGCGGATTGTGAGCCTGCAATTGTCATAGTGATCATTCAGGCGCTTAAGCAATTCTTTCTCCAGTGCTGGTACCGCGCCTTTAGGAAGTTCTTTCATGCGATCAATGGTTAATTCAACTTTCATAATGGCCTCCACTGCATATACTGTGTTTTTATACAGTATACCTACACACGAAAATGATCAACGGCTTAAGAGCACAAATTGTTAAATTTCTGTCAGTAGTAAAAAAAGAAAACCCGCCGTAGCGGGTTGAATTAGCAATGTTTTATTAAGACGCTATTTGTTTCTGCTGACAAAACTTCGTCAGGTTAGCCCTTACCAGAGATTCAGCTAATGGTGGCTATACAACAAAAAGTAAAACTACTATGGTGGCCTTTTGGTTAGCCTCTCTACGCTATCGGATCGGCCTGCCTATCTGCAAATACTTATCACCTAATCTGTTTAAATTACTGATGGTGCTTAGCAGAAATCATGAAGCGAAGATGTAAAAAAAAGCCCACTCGGACATGGGCGGGCTAAAAGAAGAGAAATCGAACCTATTATTATACGAGGTGCTGCAACAAGATGTGACGCATCTTATCAAATGTAAAATGCGGTCATCCCTTTGAAAAACTTAAACGTAATCTCATTTTTTTTCAAATCAGTCCTCGCACTACACTTCATCTCCATTTGGACTGCTTAGTTCAATCTCCCACTCTATATCCTTCCCCTGGAACTGGGGCATTACCTCGCCCTTATCAACACTTGTCACAACCTTATATGACTCGTTTTTCCATAAACCCGTCTGAGGGCAGATTTGACCTGATGTTGACTTAGAGGCTGGAGGTGCTGCTCCATCTTTAAGATAATTATAACTGTCAACATAACCATACCCACTACGATTCACTGATGAAACCATAAATACTCCACACGATTATCCATTCATAGTATGTAAATGCGGTCACACACTCTGATAATTAACATTGCAACAATAATTTATTGATATATGTCACAAAAACTAGCTCATTCCTGCTAAGTCTCGGTTCATATGGTTGTGAGTAAGTCCTTCACAAAGATAATCCAGTGGGTTTTATCGTTCTTTCCGGTACGCTGGCCAATTGCAGGTTTCACATCAATGCCAGCTGCGGCAACTTCAGTCTTCACGGGAATGAAACGAGATGGCGACCAGTCGCAATAGATATCCGTTTCGGTGTGTCCGAACATGGCTTTACAGCGCCGGATGTGATAGCAGTTACCGCAACTCGAACCTTTTGGTAGGCGCATTTTGTCCGGGTCGGAATGGTCATAATTCAGCACCTTGATGGCGTCGCTCATGACTGCACTCCTTGGCGAAGTTGGGCGGAGAGCTCATCAACCGCATCCGATAGCGAACGGTAGTAAGCTTTAGTCTCGACAAATACGGAATTTTCCTCACCGCAAAACTTCAAGAATCCTTCCACACCCTGTGCCCGCACTTCGGCCAGGAAAGCGTCAGTGGCTGGGGTTTCTGGCTCGTAACCATCGGCGCTGACGTAACGGGTAATCTCCTCTTCGTAGAAAGTTTCCGGCTCGATGTGTGCAACATGACAATCGTTAATGATGAAATTTTTCAGCCCCGCATTCTCCGCCGCCAGCTCCCTGCACTGCTCTCGGCATTAGCAAGCTGTACTGCCAGTTCTTCGTTTTGCAATTGCAGATTTTCGATACCAGCTTCTGCAACATCACAGGCCTTTTCCACGCCCTCCATCAACTCGTTTAACGCAGCAAGTTTCGATTGCTGCAATGCACATTTTTTCTCTAATTCTTCGTATGACGGTTTCATGCTGGCATTCTCCCCACGATATCTATAACCCGGCGCATAACCGCACTTCCCCGAAAATCTGCTGGTAACTCAATCACAGGCTTACTCGATCCGTATGAAAAACGTTGGAGATCGAAATCAATCACAGCCTTCTGGTCCCTGAACAAACCAAGACGACCGTAACGAATGAGTTCTCCGCGTTCAGCTGCTACACGGAAATACTTCTCAGCAGTCTGACGGTGCAGCGACAACATCTGTGATGCCTCGCTAACGGTTAAGCGTCCGCGGATTTTCACCTCTTCGATGATCACCCGGATAAGTGCTGCCTGCTCTTCTGGTGTATTTGGCCTTGGCATGCTGATCACCTCCGGGCCATACGCAGGCATTCATTTCGTTGCTGCGCTATACGTGAAACTTCAGCTGAACTACGGGCAATGTCTAACATGTCGGTATATACCTTTGCCGCGCGCCGCCAGAGTCCTCGGGACTGCAGGTCTTTCGCCATTTTCTCCGCTAATTGCGTTTCAACCGGATCGCTTTTCTCTTCCATGAAGGGCAGTTTTACGTCAGGTAATTCTGCATCCGGAGCGATGTTATAAACATACTGAGTTCCGTTGTGAGTTCGCAGAACTGTGCCGCTAATAGTCAACGCGCGCAGAAACTTACCTGCGGTACCGGATGGAATATCCAGTGCTTCACATACGTCACGTAATATGCAGTTCGGGGTATGGCGCACCACTATCGCTACCCGGTCTTTCTGAGAGATTTCTATGGTCATTGGTCAATACTCGTTTTAGTTAATTAAACCTGCCGCTTTGCGGCGTTTGTATTCTTCCATCAGTATTTGCGCTGGCGTTGGTCCCGCCGGATGGTGCGGCGCCGCCAGTTGACGTCGAATTGGTGGCACACTTAGTCCATTACCAACATGCTTCGACCACTTCGTAAGTAACTTTTCCGCCAGACGTTTCAGCTCCCCCTCTGTCATTTGTCGTTCTACACCGGTTCTGCGCATTTCGATGCAGATGTGATACAGCACTGGCTGAGGCCATGGATATTTATCGCTACCTGAATACCGATATGACTCATTGCGCCAGCGCCGGTATTCCGTCATAACCTGTTCCGACGTCAGTCCGAATGGATTAGCTCCACTCTCCGAAACCAGAGAAACAAACTCAGCAAGGTCAGGCGGCCATGTATTTCCCATTGCGCAGCGCTCCATGCACTGCTGACAGACCAGCCGAATTTGCTGTTCAGTCATCGAACCTATCTGGGCTATCCAGATAGGCGAAGGCTCCGCCCCGTTCTTCTGGGTCCATCGATTCGAATACACCTCCCCCATGACCTGCCACAGACGCCAGGCTGTTTCCGTCGCCATCAAGTCCATTCCTGCGGCGCCACTCTGCGTGGGCTGACTGAATTTGCTGAACTGCCCGGGATGCTGTTGGTTCTGATCCTGTTCCCACATGACTGTTACCTCCGGTTTCTGGTTTTACCTGCGTTCTCACCCGGGCTACATGTCGGGCAAATTTTTGTTCCCACTGGATTTGCGTAAAAACTTTCCCTTCCGACTCCCAGTACGCGGTGAATTCTGCGAGTTCAGTCAGAAGGTAATCTGGTTCAGGCAGGGAGATACCCCACGATGCGGCACGCTGTCGGAAGTCTCTGGAGGGAAGCCAGCTATCTGTCATGCTGAATTTCCCGATCGGTTCATCAACACCGTCCAGATATCGGGGCATGGCCGTGGATGGTAGTTCCTCCCCATTCGAATTTTTCATCGCGCCCGCGTTAAGAGAGGGGTTTAAGATCTGTTTACTGCTAACTGCTTTCTGGATACCTGATGGCAAAGGTTTAGCCAAAGACTTAGCCTTATCCTTAGGCAAGGCGAAAGCCTTATCAAAAGCCATCCCCATAGCGTCAGAAACCCCGTAACAGGCGGCTTTGAGAGCTTCATATGCTTTATCTTTCAGTGAACATTCAGGCAGTAATTCAAACGATCTCGCCCATGATTTGATCACGTTCACTGATGCTGGCGGGTTATGTTTGACCGCATTAGGCAACCAAAAAACTCTGGCTTTAAGGTCGGCTTCCACCATACCTAACGCTATGGCTTCGCCTAAGGCTAAGTCGAAGGCTTCAACATCCCAGTTTAATTCTTCAGCCATAGCAGCCCTCCCCGCCTTATACAGACCGGGGATGATCCCCGTGAATGGACCAGTTAGCAGGTAAATAAACAGACTCTGCCCACTTGGCGGGAGTGGTGATAAGGCTCGAAATTTCGGATCATCCCACATGGTGATCTTCACCTTCCGGTAAGGCTCGTTGCTAGCCTTACTCTTAGGCATGGCCTTAGCCAAAGGATTAGGCATACTTCACCCCGCGAGTTGCAGTAATAATGGTCATTGGTCAAAACTCGATTAAAACAATTGCGGCGCTACGGCGCTTAAACTCGCCAGTAGTGGTCCCGCCGCGTCAGCTGGTAGCATGTTGAACAATGCGATTGCCGCTTCACGAATTTCCTTCTCGAGCTTCTGTAACGGAGCGCCGATTAATTTGGCCTGGTGTGCCTCGCTGCATTCTTTGATAGCGCTGGCCACCAGCTCCGCTTCTGTGCTCGCATTACTTAACCCGTGCTTTCTGGCAATCTGAACTGGCATAGCAGCAATGATTGAACCTGACAGCTGCATAACGTAAGCCGTGTATTTTTCTGATCCCCCTTCGTTTTTCAGATACCGGAATAAATTCTGTTTATTAACAGCAATTCCACGGCCATCTGCTTTGGCCCACTCTTCTGCCACCAGCTGAGCGATCCGTTCCTGTGCCTGTCCTGGTAATGTCGATTCCCATTCACGAACGGCGGCCAATATGACACGGTGCTGGATGCTGTCACGGCGCTGGGGTTTAAAATGATTTTGCGTTTTCAATGGAACAGCTAAGCGTTGGCTATGATGTTGATACGTAGCTGATTGCATGATTAAGCCTCCTTTTGAGGTAAACCATCAGTGGGGTTTGGATAAAGATCCGGACGCAATTCGTGAGGGGTAACTTGCCAGTGGACAGCCTTGGATACACGAACAACTAGCTCGCCTGGAACCTTTTTCTTAAACCATCCATTAACTGTTTGAGCTCGTCGATTTAGACGACGTCCCAGTTCAGCCTGACTGCATATTGCTAACATTTTCTTTTGCGTTGAGAGATTCATTGGCATATCTCGGGAAGTGAACGAGATATGAGTAAATCAAATTATTTCGATATCGTCAAATTATATCGATAGGTTGAGCTACAGATAAAATCTGTATAATCGAATGTATGTTTTTGAGCGGGCTAGGAATATGAACTTCGGAAAGCGATTACAAAAAGCCATCCATGATCTTGGAATCTCTCAATCGGAATTGGCACGCAGATTAGGAGTAAAAGCCCAGTCAGTAAATGGCTGGTGTAACTCCAATATACTTCCAAGAGCTGACATTCTAGATAGACTTCAGTCCGCTACAGGCTTTCCGCTTTATTGGTTTTTTCTTGAGGAAACTGAAACCGACGCTATCCCTGTAATTGCATCAGACAAAAAACGACAACCTCAGTCAGATCAGGAACAAAAGCTACTTGAGCAATTTGAGCTTTTGCCTACTGATGATGAAAGAGAAAAAATTATTAAGTTGATCGAACTACGGCTGCAAGAGCTTGATGATGTTGCTACTGCTTACCTAAAAAAACGAAAAATAATCCCGAGTAACGAATAACACCATTCCTTCAACCTTCATAAACCTCGAAAAATCAATCCGATATACTATTCGGTGAGTTATTCACACCTATGCATATCTATTTAATTTGACATATATCGATTCAATCGATAATACTACTCCCAACGCAAAAGAAGTCATCAAGGCAGGACGCCCACGAAGTAGCTGCCGGCGGCATACGAATCACCGGATGAGATGGCAGGCATTAACACGCAGCAGGTTCAACGTTCCGCCAGCCTGGCGACAAGGGCAACACAAGAGGATAAATCCATGATCGATTTCGCACGTAAACCAGTGCGGTGTCAGGCCGTACATCTAAATCGCATTGAAGTAATCATTCGACTGATTTGCTACATGCTTGCCCAGAAGGGCGACCCGTCTGCCGACCAACAGACTGCAGTTCGTTAATAACGAGTTTGACCAATGGCTGTTGCCAGCCTCATGCCCGGTGCACAGGGCATTGTGATGGTAATACCACCATCGTAACCAAACAGGAGACGAAGACCTGTTCTGGTTAAATTGGAAAAGTGTTCTTTGCCCGTCCCGTGGCGGGCTTTTTTCCGGAGGTTTTTATGTCAGCGAACGATCTGGCATTGCGCTTCAGCAGCGCACCAGCAGAGGCATTAATCGGGGTTTTGCCTGTTCTGGAAGTAAAAGAAGCATTACGTGAAGAAGTTGAAAGTGATGTGATGGATGAAGTCTGGACTGAGCACAACTTTGAAATGGAAGCGATGGGCGAACAAGTTGATGAAACGGCCAGGCTCGCTCGTAAATTTGAATGTGCGGCTGAAGCTCTTGGAACGGCGATCAAACTTGCTCTGACTCTCCCACATAATGAGGCAATGCAAGTTCTGAATGACGCCTTAAACGATAACCCAGGATACGGTCGCGAACCGGCAAAGGATGCGTGATGGAATTTGGAATGAAACGTGTGGTGGCTTCAGTTCAGGTCGTTGCCATTCTCAACAGAATTTACAACGGCAGCCCTGTTTCCATCGCATCGATCAGTAAGGAATCAAAGCTGTCTGTGTCTTACCTCGAGCAGATTTTCTCGAAACTGCGCACCAGTGAAATCGTCACCAGCCAGCGTGGCGCTGGTGGCGGGTACCACCTTAGCAAAGCAAACCCCAGCGTGGCTGACGTCGTTCGCGCCGTAACAAACACGCCTGATTCATTTGAACCCGTGCTGAATGCTCTGGAGTGGGTCCCCGTCGCGCATCTGGCGCAGGGAAAATCACCTACCCCATAAAGCACAAAACCCGCGCAAGGCGGGTTAAGTACCCGGTCAGCCGACCAAAGCTTTCCGGAACGAGTTTTGACCAATAACCACTACCTTAGGCGGCGATCATCAGCTGCCGGGTATCTTACAATCCAATGGAGCCCGAACGCAATGTTAACGTATGCGTATCTTATTAAAGCCAAAGCGAAAGCAACTGAGGCAAAAAACCTGTTTTGCTGGTTCTCTGCGAAATCAGATTCCCGTGCAGAGCGCGAAATCCTCAATATTCTCGAAGACAACGGTATTGCCGTCGGACGTGGCGCTGACTATCAATTACCTGTCCGCACCAACTGGTTTGTTGTTGACGATCTCCCAGAGGAAAACGCACTCGATGACACATGGTGCGATCGTTACGAACTGGCAGAAGACCAGCAAACATGGCAACCGAAACAGAAGCCTGAGAATGAAAATCAGGGGGCTACCGGCCAGCAAAAACCTGAAACCGCCAGTACTAATGTACCCACCAGCGATGCACCAGCATTGCTCCGCCCCATATCTCGCCTGCGCCTGTCTCAGCGACTGATTGCGCACCTGGTCAATGACACTGAAGAGAAGGAAATCAGTGAAGCGCAGCACATCCAGATCGGACAAATGGAACTGGACGAAAATAATCTCTATGTACAAAACCTGTTACTGGCCGTTGCGAATGTGCCGGCTGTGAAAGAGCTTTCTGCTCATGTCGAGTGGAACCTGGCAAACGCAATAAAAGAAGTCTTCGATCGTGAGCTGGTCTATACCGTCTCTTCATTCGAGGAATTTATTACCGAATGGATTGCGGAACCGAAAGCGCGGACTCATACCGTGCAGGAGTGGGTTAACGATAAGAAAGCACGAATTGTGGGTGATGAACCCACCGTTCCACCTGTAACGCCAGAACTCATTACCGTTGCGACTCTCCCGCTACGCCAGCGCCTTTTAGCTCAGTTTATTTCTGATGAATATGCTTACCATATTGATACTGAGCAGAGGAAAACCATTCAGGAACTTGAGCTGGATGTGGATAACAGCTACGTGCAAAACCTGCTGCTTGCAGCCGAGAACGTAGAGCCATTCAGAAAAGCGCCAGAGATTGATATCTGGAAAATTGTCAGCGCGCTAAAAACTATTTTGCCGGTTGATGGTAAACGAGTGGATCTGTCTACCGTAATTCAGTTCTTTAAGGCCTGGTTCAGTACTGAACACATTGACCGCGGGTTGCTGGTTAAAGAGTGGTGTAAGGGCAATCGTGTTTCACAGATTCAGCGCTCTGATGCCGGAACCAACGCTGGTGGCGGCAATAAGACCGATCGTAACCCGGAACTTGTCCACACGCTGGAAACTCTGGACATTGATATTGCGCTGGCCACACTTCCAATGGATTTCAACATCTACGATATCCCAGGCGGCGTTTTCCGTCGTGCAAAAGAGATCATTGCTAAAAACGAAAGCCCGTTCAAGGAGTGGTCCGCCGCCCTGCGCAAACGCGCTGGCATCCTGGATTATTCCCGTGCCGCAATTTTCGCGCTTATTCGCAGTGCAAAAGAAAACGCTCACCATTTCCCGGAACTGCTGAGCCGTCACATCAATAAGAACCTGACTGAAACCGACCACCAGCACCCAACTGAAGAAACCCTGGCGGCAGCCGGTCACGTGCCAGAAAAAAGCTGGGAAAACGAAATTAACGAGAAAGTCACAGCTGAACAGAACGCTGTAGTCGAACAACCAGCAATCGCCAACATGGGCAACGGAGTGTTCTCCATCGATGGCCTAATGGGGAGCCAGCCAGCGCCAGCGCTTTCTGTCGTAGACCAGGTACGCCAGCGCGCCGTCGAGGATAAAATACATCATGCCAATACAGAGGAAGCCACCAGCGATGTGCAGATGGAAGAAACTGACAACAACGAAATCAAAGCTAATCCGGAAGTGTCTCAGAGCGAAACAGCAGTTTTGCCAGTTAAAAGCGCTGATGCAACTGGTGACGCGTCAGCTTCCCTGAATAATGAACCCGTTCACCATATTAATACAGATCCCCTGAACGCTTTTTATACTCACCTGATGCTTGATATGGAAACTATGGGCAACAGCCCTGATGCCCCAATAGTCTCTATCGGCGCTGTATTTTTTGATCCTTCAACTGGTAACACTGGAGCCGAGTTTTACCAGATTGTCAGTCTAGAGTCATCGATGTCGTTTGGCATGAAACCGGATGCCTCGACAATTCAGTGGTGGTTAAAACAATCTTCGGAAGCCCGTTCTGCGATTCTTGTTGATGGAGCCATGGGGTTGCGCGAAGTCCTTGAGCTTCTGGCCGACTTTATTGCTGAAAATGCTGCTAACGGTAGTCACTCCGTTCAGGTATGGGGTAATGGCTGTTCGTTTGATAACGTCATTCTCCGCCGCGCGTATGTGTTAACAGAAACGCCCTTCGCTGTTCCGTTCTGGAATGACAGGGACGTAAGGACCATGGTTGAACTGGGTAAATCTGTCGGTATCAATCCGCGCTTCGACATCCCGTTTGAAGGTGATTTGCACAATGCACTTTCTGACGCCCGGCATCAGGTCAAATACGTCTCTGCAATCTGGAAACGTCTGACCGCAAACTGATTTTCTAATTTCACAATTTATGGTTCCTGCCTGGTATGTTTTTACAGGCAGGCCATCAGAGAGATGAGCTATGCACGAACTTACACTGTCTCCTCAGGAAATTGCAGAAATTACTGGCTATCAGCGCTACACCCACCAGCAGCGACAGCTGCGGTGTCACGGCATACCGTTCACCACTGATGGGCGGAACCGCCCAATTGTATTGCGCAGAAGTATTGGTCCCGGAGTTTCTGAATTACCTAAGGTCGATGAATATGTTGCACTTGAGCCAAATTACGACGCAATCAATGGGCAGACCAAGAAAAGATCCTAAAGACAAGCACCTCCCGCCACGCGTAACTAAAAACCGTTATAGCTATGTGTGGAAGCCAAAAGGAACAAAACAAAGCGTAACTCTTGCACCTATTACCGGGACAAGTATGTCCCGGCTATGGGCGCGTTATGAGGAAGAGAAAGCCAAGCGTTCAGACGTAATGACATTTTCTAAATTATGGAAGTTATTCACCAGTAGCCCAGCTTTTGCTGAACTGGCTCCACGGACGCAGACTGATTACAGATCGTATGAAAAAAACCTGGTCCCAGTGTTCGGGAATATGCGAGCAGATGACATAAAAATTGAGATGGTCAGGATCTATATGGATAAACGTGGCCAACGCAGCATTAACCAGGCAAACCAGGAACTCGGCGGGATGTCGCGTGTTTTCTCATGGGGATATGAACGAGGGTACGTGAAAGGAAATCCGTGCAAAGGAGTGCGCAAGTTCTCTTTAAAAGCCCGTGACGTGTACGTGACAGACGAAGAATATCAGGCAATTTATGAAGAGGCGGCACCAGCTCTCCGGGTTGGCATGGAGATATCTTACTTATGCGCAGCTCGCGTTTCCGATGTACTTTCTCTCAAATGGTCGCAAGTAAGCGAGGAAGGCATTTTTATCCAGCAGGGAAAGACCGGGACTAAACAAATAAAAGTCTGGACTGAACGGCTTCATAACGCCATCGAACTTGCAAAAACTCTGGGTGGGCGGGAAACGGTTATCTGTAGCAGCAAAAAAACTAAATACTCGAAAAGTGGGTTTAATGATCTGTGGGAAACGGCAAGGGAAGCAGCAGGAAAAAAACTAGATAGAAAACTGCCGTGTACTTTTCATGATCTCAAAGCCAAGGGAATATCTGATTACGAAGGCTCGAGTAAGGATAAACAACTATTCTCAGGTCACAAAACTGAAAGCCAGGTTGTGGTTTATGACAGAAAAGTGAAAATTTCTCCCACATTGGATCTTCCAGTCTTGGGCAAATCAGAAGATGATGATGGCGAGTTTTATACCAAGTGAATATACCAACACTATACCAAGTGTGACATGAGTCGTTGAAAGGAATTGAGCTAAGTGTTTGAATAGTGGCGGAGAGAGGGGGATTTGAACCCCCGGTAGAGTTGCCCCTACTCCGGTTTTCGAGACCGGTCCATTCAGCCGCTCTGGCATCTCTCCGTTCTGGTGGTTGCCATGATGCCAGGTAATTTGGCATTTTAACAGACCCAGTTCCGTCAATTTCGTTCAAGTGACGAGTTTGCGAGCAAAACGATGATTAAGTGGCCCTGGAAAGAGCAAGAAACAGCCCGGAATGATGACTGGCCCTGGGATGATGCCCTGGCAATTCCTCTTCTGGTGAATCTTACTGAACAAGAACAAGCCAGGCTTATTGCCCAGGCTGAGCGTTTTTTACAGCAAAAAAGATTGGTTGCGCTACAAGGATTTGAACTGGACGCACTGAAAAGTGCACGTATTGCTCTGCTTTTCTGTTTGCCTGTTCTGGAATTAGGCATCGAATGGCTCGATGGTTTTCATGAAGTCCTCATTTACCCTGCTCCGTTTGTTGTGGATGACGAATGGGAAGATGATATTGGGCTGGTGCACAATCAACGGATTATTCAGTCAGGCCAAAGCTGGCAACAGGGTCCGGTGATCCTGAACTGGCTTGATATCCAGGATTCCTTCGATGCTTCCGGCTTTAACCTGATTATTCACGAAGTGGCACATAAACTTGATATGCGTAATGGCGATCGCGCCAGCGGCGTTCCGGCTATCCCGCTGAGGGAAATTGCAAACTGGGAGCACGATCTCCATGCAGCTATGAACAACATCCAGGATGAAATCGATCTGGTGGGTGAAACAGCCTGCAGTATAGATGCCTACGCAGCAACCGATCCTGCAGAATGCTTTGCGGTATTATCCGAGTATTTCTTCAGCGCCCCCGAGTTATTTGCACCACGTTTTCCGGCATTGTGGCAACGTTTTTTCCAGTTCTATCGCCAGAATCCAATGCTTCGGTTGCGCGATAGCCAGGAAGAAGACCATTTTCGCTCATCAAATGTACATTAATACTGAATTTGAAGATTAATTAACCAATTGATATGACGTATTAATTTTACTATTGACACGTCATGATGAGGTCAGTAATATGCGCCTCGTTCACACGATTCCTCTGTAGTTCAGTCGGTAGAACGGCGGACTGTTAATCCGTATGTCACTGGTTCGAGTCCAGTCAGAGGAGCCAAATTTAAGAAGCCTGTTTAGGAAACTAAGCAGGCTTTTTGCTTTATATCTGATAATCAATCATCACTTCATCAGGCTCCATCGCCTGGCGTTTAATCTCTTCCACAGATAAACCTGCGTTGCATAGCTCGATGAATCGCCAGACGTAATTGCGCTGCAACTGACCGCGTTTGAGCCCCAGCCAAACGGTGTTCGCATCAAATAAATGCCGGGTATCAAGGCGGGTTAACGTCCCCTCCTCCTGCTCGCCACTGGATTGCTCCGCCACCAGCCCGATTCCCAGCCCCAGCGCTACATACGTTTTAATCACATCCGAGTCTTGTGCACTGAGGATAATATCCGGCACCAACCCTTTACGCGCAAATGCCTCATCAATACGTGAACGCCCCGTAATACCCTGCCGATAGGTAATGAGTGGCCAGTGAGCAATAGACTCAAGCGTAAGCGGGGAAGCCTTAACTAATGGATGATCGTGTGGAACAAGCAGGCTGTGCTGCCAACGAAACCATGGAAACGCCACCAACAGCGGATCGCTGCTGAGTCGTTCACTGGCAATACCAATGTCAGCGCCACCATTTTGCAGGAGAACGTCAATTTCTTGCGGCGTCCCCTGGATAAGCTCCAGGCGAACCTCCGGGAAGAGCTCACGAAATGCTTTGATCACCGCAGGCAGACTATAGCGTGCCTGCGTGTGTGTGGTCGCAATGGTCAGCACGCCAGACGTGTCATTGGTAAACAGGTCCGCCAGTCGGCGAACATTACTGGCTTCATTAAGAATACGCTCAGCGATCACCAGCAACGCCTTCCCCGGTTCGGTCATGCCAAGTAAACGTTTACCACGGCGAATAAAAATTTCGATGCCAAGTTCATCTTCAAGTTCGCGAATATGCCGGCTTACCCCCGACTGCGAGGTATAAAGAATATTCGCGACTTCCGTCAGGTTGTAATCCTGACGGGCCGCCTCGCGGATTATTTTAAGTTGCTGGAAATTCACTTTTCGCTCCGGGTACATCAAACATTACGCTATTGTTAAAGTCTGATGCCCGGCATAACAAATAATAAAAACCTGCATCTTATTCCTGGCTGGAATAAGGTCTAACTCACCAGCTGTAGCTCCCGGTTTTCCAGTGCCGGACGGCTAACCAGCGACAACAGGATCTCTTTCACCGCCTGAGCCTGTGGTGTCAAACTGCCCCTGGCTGACATGTTAAGCGAGAGGGGCAGATTCATGGAGGGCGTTGTAATCCGCGCCATCCAGCCATTCGCTGCATGACATAATGCCCGGGCTGCCGATTCAGGCAAAACCGTCACCCCCATACCACTGGCAATCGCGGCCGTTAGGGTGGAGATAGAATCAATTTCACCTATTACTTTGGCCGTTAAGCGGCGCAGTGAGAAGGCTTCGTCAACACGGAGGCGAACCGCACTGTAATCCCGTGGCAGAAACAAATTCATCTGCGCAACTGCCGTTAAATCGACACTTGGCCCTGGACATTCGCGCGTCCCCACCAGGAAAAGGTCCTCTTTGAGTAACGGTTGACTGGAAATACCCGCAATCGGCGAACGCTCGTAGAGCACCGCCATATCTAATTGACCACTGAGCAGTTTATCGTTCAGCACCGCCCCGCTGTTTTCATGCAAATAGACCAGTACATCGGGCAGCTCGGCGCGGACGGTCTGTAATAACGGCATGGTAATTGATGATGCCGCAGTGCCAGGTGCCAGGCCAATAGAGACGTGTCCACTCAGGGTCTGCCCTACATTATTAACCGCAAGCTGCGCCTGTTCACACTGACGTAATATTGTCCGGGCGTGCGTGTACAGTACTTTCCCAGCTTCCGTCGGCGTCACCCCGCGTTTGGTGCGGATCAACAACTGTTGATCCAATTCCCCCTCCAGCGTAGCAACCTGCTGGCTCAGCGCGGGTTGAGCGATATGCAATACTTCCGCTGCCTGGGTCAGGCTACCAATATCGACGATTTTTACGAAGTATTTCAGTCGTCTGAAGTTCATTTTGCCTCCTGTCGGAATACCAGAACCCATGCTGGCAGTCATGAAACTCAGGATTGCAAGATGCTTGCCAGTTTCATCTGTAGACGATTATTTAATGTTAAGCTCCCGTTAAGTAAGGGATGGCGCAGGAAAGTGATCGCTTCTATTGATTCCGCCTTTATCCGGGCTGCCCCACAAGAGGTAGACACGCACCAGAATGGGGCAAATGTCTAAAAAAGCATGAAAGATCGCCGCTTTGTTGAATTTGTCAGCAAACGAACACACAATTTCATTTCCCCCTTTGACAACCCCCATCGCCCCCGCTAATATGCGCCTCGTTCAAACGATTCCTCTGTAGTTCAGTCGGTAGAACGGCGGACTGTTAATCCGTATGTCACTGGTTCGAGTCCAGTCAGAGGAGCCAAATTTTAGTTTCAGGACATCCCAGCGAGTCCGGAAGCTTGTTAAAAAACAAGAACTTATCTTTACCCGGCCGTCCTGAGAAGGATTGCCGGGTTTCTTGACACCCATAGTTTTTTGGGGCTTAATCGGGTGCCTCACGGTTCGGTGAGAAAATAGAGCCGCCCGCTATGGCATTAACAGATACCGCTATCCGCAAGACTAAACCCACAGAAAAACCCTTCAAACTGGCAGACAGTTCAGGACTGTACCTGCTGATCAAACCTAACGGCTCGAAACTCTGGTATATGAAGTATCGCATCGACGGCAAAGAGAAAAAACTCGCCTTTGGCCCCTACCCGGATGTGTCCCTGTTTAAAGCGCGACAGTTACGTGATGCCGCGCGGGCGAAAATACGTGAGGGGGTCGATCCCTCCGCTGACAAGAAAATCGCGCAACAGAAAAATAAAAACGGTCATACATTCCGCCAGATCGCCATGAACTGGCACGGTGAACACAGGCGCTGGTCTGAACATTATGCGAACACCATCCAGCGCAGGCTGGAAATGTATGTTTTCCCGGATATCGGAGGACAGCCTCATCGATCATATCACCACGGAAACGCTGTTATTTACCCTGCACAAAGTGGAAAACAAGGGCTTTCTGGAGAAAGCCGCGCAGCTGAAAAACTACGTCACCGAGATCATGCGCTATGCGGTGAAAAGGAGTTAATCAAATCAAACCGGACGATGGCGTGCAGTGCGCTGAGTGAGTCGGGGTTGTGGAGCAAAGAAGCCATTGAAAAGCAGATGAGCCATCAGGAAAGAAACAGCGTGCGGGCGGCCTATATTCATAAGGCTGAATATCTGGAAGAACGGATCGCGATGATGCAGTGGTGGGCAGATTATCTTGATGCAAATACTGGCGGATATATTTCACCCTATCAGTTTGCCAGTAGGCTGAAAAAAGTGTCGTAATACAACGGGTTATTAAAGGGTAAACGGGTGTTTCCCCTTAAGTACGTTTCAATCCGTGAATTATTTCAGCAGATCAATCAACCGCAGCAGAGCCAGTAACAGCTCCAGTACGGCAATGAGCACAACCAGCTTACGCGTTAGTGTGTCCATTCGCTCTCCTTTTGAAAGGAGCGCAACGCCTGCATCTTACCCTTACACTGCCTGTCAGTGCAGGATTACATCTGCCAGGATTGTATTATCACGCAACGCCGCTCAGGTCGCCATCCGCAGCCTGAGAGCGAAAAATAGAGAACCCTGCCTCACCAGCAGGGTTTTTTATTTTCTGCGATCGGCCTTCCAGAGTGTCTCTTTATGTTGGCGGCTAATCGCGGTATCTTTTAGCTGTACCTGCATTACGCCAGAACAAATCTGGCCGTCCCGTTATCGTAAGCCGGAATATAGCCAGAGCTAAACCGACTCGCCCGATCTTCTGTCAGCTTTGCTGGCGGAAGATCGGGAAAAGACAAGCGAAGCGCGGCAGACTGTCATTCATAAAATTGCGAAAAAATCTACAAACAACTCAATTCCCGAAAAAAAGGTTTCCTCTTTTCATCCGTGTAAAACGGTTGTAATCACCCTCTTGCCCTATGCTGTCGTAGACAGCTCCCGTTGCTTCACAACCTGAAAGAAGCACCTGTTCCGTCAGGACGGTTGATCCCTTTACCGGTGCAGGCCTCTGCAAACACTGGGTCGCAGGACATCGCGGCGGAGGCTCGAAGTTCACACTCAATAGATTTTTTAACCGCGCCAGTTCACCAGCACTCATTTCACACAACTGAAAATTCTACGATTTTCCGGCAAGTTTATACCTGCTGAATTTCAACGCCTTTTACTTTATGGGCTGCGGCCTGCATTTACCGTAAGGCATTTGCTGCCGCGTGACCGTAAACCTGCACCAGAATCCGCGATCTTTCACACACAGCCCCTGCTTTCGGGGTTCCAGCACTCATTCCCGCATCTGACACGCCTTTTGAAGGATACGTTGCCCCTTCTCCCGCTTGCCCCTCTTATGCATTCCGTTAATAAATATAATCATCAATATAAATAACATAGAACTATCGTTTATCAAAAATCAATCGGTAAAGACTATTAATTGCATTCCGTGTGACATTAATCACAAAACTGGGGTACTCAATGTTTATTATTTACTGCATAGCAAAGCATATAGTTTTATTGCAAGAGAATGATCTCATCATGCGGTAAAATTTTTTACTTATGCAATCTTTGGAGGTAATTATTTTGCCATGGAAAGACCCATCATCAAATGCATTTTTTAGCTGGATTTACATAATATTATTCGGCGCGTGGGGAGGTTTTGTTAGATATATCCTTGACGTTAAATCTGGCCGGTCGGGAAGAAATTTATTTTCGGCGTTAGCACAAATTATAGTATCAGGATTTACCGGCGTGCTTTCTGGATTGATGTCACAAAGTCTTGGAACAGTATTTCATACTACGCTTGCAATCAGCGGTATATCAGGTGCAATGGGCGTTGTTGCCCTTAATTATTACTGGAAAAAAATTTCTGGAGATAGCAATGATAAATCATGAATTCAGTAAAACATCTGAAAAGAATCTTAAAGGCGTACATAAGGATCTTTCTGATGTGATGAGAAGAGCATTGAAGTTATCACCTATCGATTTTGGTATTTCAGAAGGGTTAAGAAACCAAAAGAGGCAGCTTGAGTTATTGGCATCAGGAAAATCATTAACGTCAAAAAGCAGGCATTTAACGGGACACGCCGTCGATATATTCGCAGTCATAAACGGTACAGCATCATGGGAGTTTAAGCATTACCAGACAATTGCAACGACTGTGTTTCAGGCAGCTAAAGAGCTAGCTATTGACGTTGAATGGGGGGGTAACTGGGCGGAAATTAAGGATGGCGTTCATTTTCAACTCTCACGAAAAATGTACCCAGAATAGCATCTACCGTGTTTAGCAGACCTACTCAAACGGATAATACGACATACCAACATTGGCAGGGTGATTAACCTCACTCCCGTTTAGACAGCTATTTTACAAAAGGAGGGTTATAATAAAAATCAGTTTTTAATTACCACAACACTAAGTTATAAATCAGGCATTTATTTTCTCGCTGTTTTTATTATCGACACATTTATGCCCTGATAGAAAATCGCATCTATATTTTATTGAACCAACCCAAAAGGAATAAAATCATGACAATTACTTATGTTAAAACTGAACTTGCACCAGCCGATAATCAGCTCGCTGCATATATTTATTTTACCTCAGATACACCAGTAAGCTATTCTTACACTGTATCAAAAAGGACAACCAGTTCAACCAGCGTAGATTTTACCTATACATCGGATCTGATTTATGGTGTCTCTCAAACCATAAAAATCCCTGTTATTGGCCTTTATGCACAATATGCAAACAACGTCCAGGTCGTGTTTAAAGATGAAACCGGAACTGAAGTTTTCAATCAGCCATTCTCTATTAGCACGGTAGATCAGGTTTATGATACATCGGTTATCTTCCACCTCGATATTGAACAAACAGATCCTTCGCTATTTACATCTGTATGGGGCAATAGTTGGTTAATGCAATCTACTGGCCGTGGTTACGACCAAAATGGTGACCTGCGTTTTAACTTTGTATCGGCTTATCATCTTCAGCCGTTGCGAATTCACAATGGTTAGATCTACACTGGTACTGATGAAGATATGTCGTGGTACGGTCGCCGCTTTTTCAAAATTGACATTCTTGGTAATGTCATCTTTGAATTCGATATGCGTGATTCTGATGGCAATCACTACTCAAACACTCACGATTTAGTCTGGGACTCCGCAGGCGATGTCTATATGTTTGGTAACGACATTCCTAATCGGATAACCAATACGCGGGGCCAGGATTCCCTAGTCATGAAATTCAACGATCAGACCGGGAAAATGATTTGGGCAAAAAATTATACTAGCGAGTATAGCGGCTCTCAAATCTTAAATAACAGCACCCCTAATGATATTCATTTAAACTCGCTGTCATGGATTACCAGTAGTCCAAATAATGAGGAAGCAGTTATTGTGCATTCCCGTTCAACGAGCACGACCTTTGGCATCTCTATTGTTGATGGTAGTATCTTGTGGGCGCTCGACACCGGTAATTTCAACCCTCAGTTTCCGGTAAATCCAGACACTATTCATATTGATAACTCCGGTATTACTCACTTTGAGAATGGTGCTCATACTGTGTGTATCACGAACAATAGTGCCTTTGCAGAATATATCGACCCTACCGTAGGTAAATTTGTTTTATCTGTCTTTGATAATAGATCTTGTCTTGATGCTGATGGAAATTCTGTTGTTCGCCCGATTAATGACAATGCAACAACCGATGCCTATTCAACGCCTCCGGCTCGTATTCTATTCTATGCTGTAGACATGGCGGCAAAAACAGCTTTGGAAATTCAAGCACCTATCGAACTACCAACAACCCCTATCGTCCAGTGGACTGATTTTATGGGTAATGTTTTTGACCATGATGATTACTTCTCTATTTTCACCAACCATGCCCGTTCATTCTTTATCTCCGATGTGAACGGCAATATGATTGCCAGTATCTACGATGTCATCGCGCTTCCTGATGGCGCACCTCAATTCCCAGGTGAGGGCTATCGTACAAGATTATTTAAAGATACGGAGCTATCTGAATTAATCACTACAGCATCAGTTACTGTTAATCTGTAAAATGATGTAATCATAAAAACAGAAGCAATTGAACATCATGTTTTAAAAACTATTTGTTCCAACTGCATATGTTAAAAGGGTTCATGTATCTACATGAACCCTTGACAATATATACAACACCTTTGCTATTGAAAACTGTCGATGATACTAATCGTCAGAAGGCGCTATTGTAAGTTTTCCGTTATAGTCATGCGCCAGGGAAAGAAGAATTTGCGTTACGCTCCCTGCAGATAATTTGGTGCTATGGGTAAAACTCGTTTGTTTGTATAGCCAGTGGATAAAGTGCCTACTAGCCGTTAAAGAGAGTATTTTCGCGTTGCTGCTATCCCCCCCCCGTCAATGGGCAAACCATCTTACGGTTTTTTCCCTGCACCCAAAGCTGCCACTGGTTTTGCCACCAGCCATGCTGTGTTGTTCTCTGAAAACTCCAGGGTACATAAATATCACTATCATTTATTTCCTCTTCTATAAACCAAAGCTCACCTTGCCGTTGGCGAAACAGTTCTGCCCAAACAGTAATGACGGCTCCCCGAAGAAAGCATTCGTGTGAAATAACATGCTTCTTTACCTTAGGAAAAAAGATGTTCAGTACTCGAAAATGCCCGTGAGCCGTGATAACAGGACGCAGAATAGCACCTCTGGCGTTGCGTTTGAGAATCGCACTTCCATATTGAATTTCATCAAACTGACTCCTACGTAGGAATTGCGTCTCGCGCATATCAACGCGATTTACGATATCACTATGATGTAAATCAGGCTCAGCATTCCCGTGCCAGCGATACCGTAAAGTCTCACCAACATAATGCTGAGTAAAATTTGTGGAGATATGCAGAACATTACCGCAGACGGCATCAAAACTGAGTAGAACATACAGTTTCTGTTCTGCACTGCCCCCCTGGAACGGCACAACTAGTGAAACAGTTTCAATTCGTTCTGGGGGGACTATTTTTCTTTGTTCTTGCTGTTTGGGCGTCCAGACTTTTCTGCAGACTCGGCATTGAACACGCTGTGTTCCCTGTGGGTTATGACCATAACAAATAATTTCTTTGCGATAACATTCAGGACAAAAATGACCGTTTTCTGAAGCATAGGCACTTAAGTGAACAGACAGCCATTCATTAAATTGCTGTTCATCAAACAGCGGGGGATAACTCCCGCATGCTCGACAGTGTAATGCAGGAAATCCCAGTCTGTAGTCTGGCCAACTGAAATCTGCACATGCCCATATGGGTTGCCCTAAATTGCGGCAACCATACGATTTACAGGTATTGATCGTAAACTGAGTCAATTTAAGTCACCAACGATTTAAACAGGTCGTTGATTTTAGCGAGTAACTCCAGACTACTTTTGTGAAAAAAATCACACATCATGTAAATATTTTCACATATAAAAACAATCCTAAACGTAATTTGATAATTTTTTAACTAACTAAAGGTGACTGATTGTGAAGGTGAAAGTAATTGCAGCAAGCATTCTGTTGACGCTACCGCTTTGGGCTTGCGCCAAGGATATAACCATCATTTATACCAATGATCTGCATGCTCATGTAGAACCTTATAAGATTCCCTATATTGCGGACGGAAAACGCGATATCAGTGGCTGGGCAAATATCACAACCCTGGTTAAACAGGAAAAAGCAAAAAGTAAAGCAACATGGTTTTTTGATGCTGGAGATTATTTTACCGGTCCATATATCAGTAGCCTGACGAAGGGAAAGGCAATAATTGATATTATGAATACAATGCCATTTGATGCAGTTACAATGGGAAATCACGAATTCGATCATGGCTGGGATAATACATTATTACAGCTTAGCCAGGCGAAATTCCCAATTGTACAGGGCAATATATTTTATCAGAACAGCGACAAAGCATTCTGGGATAAGCCTTATACCATCATCGAAAAAGATGGCGTGAAAATTGGCGTCATTGGTTTGCACGGCGTGTTTGCCTTCAATGATACCGTTTCTGCGGCGACGCGCGTAGGTATTGAAGCCAGGGATGAAATTAAGTGGTTGCAGCGCTATCTCGACGAACTGAAAGGTAAAGTCGATTTGACCGTGCTGCTTGTCCATGAGGGAACACCAGCCCGTCAGTCCAGTATAGGGGGCACCGATGTACGTCGTGCTCTGGATAAAGACATCAAGACCGCAAGCCAAGTTAAAGGACTGGACATTCTGATTACCGGACACGCACATGTCGGTACGCCGGAACCGATTAAAGTAGGTAATACACTTATCCTCTCGACCGATAGCGGCGGTATTGATGTGGGTAAACTTGTGCTGGATTACCAAAATAAGCCGCATAACTTCACGGTGAAAAATTTCGAGCTTAAAACCATTTACGCAGATGAATGGAAACCCGATCCACAAACGAAATCGGTGATCGACAACTGGAATAAGAAACTTGATGAAGTGGTGCAACAAACAGTGGGACAGTCGCCGGTTGAATTGACACGCGCCTATGGCGAATCGGCTCCGCTAGGGAATCTGGCTGCGGATGCGTTGCTGGCGGCAGCAGGTAAAAATACACAACTGGCTTTAACTAATTCAGGTGGCATCCGCACTGAGTTACCGGCGGGCGCGATTACTATGGGTGGAGTCATCAGTGTGTACCCGTTCCCCAACGAGCTGGCAACGATGGATCTCACCGGTAAACAATTGCGTAGCTTGATGGAACATGGCGCAAGTTTAACTAATGGCGTTTTGCAGGTATCTAAAGGCCTGGAAATGAAGTACGACAGTAGTAAACCAATCGGCCAACGGGTCGCCGAACTGACTCTTAATGGCAAACCAATTGAGGATGCGACGGTTTACCATATTGCCACCCAGAGCTTCCTTGCTGATGGTGGCGATGGTTTTACCACATTTACTGAGGGTAAATCGCGTAATACAACAGGCGGTTACTATGTTTCTAACGCGGTGATTGATTATTTCAAAGCAGGCAACACCATCACGGATGAACAGATCAAAGGTATGCGCGTTGCTGATGTGAAAAAATAATCTCCTTTTAGATTATTTAGTGAAACAGAATTATCTGGCTTAATCACAACGGCATCGATGCCTGTAAATTAACAAGCAAAGATCAAATAAAGCGCTAGAACATTAGTTATTTGAGCATTATTGATTCAACCGCAGATGAAAAAGGATTCATGTGTTCACATGAATCCTTTTGAAAGCACCACTAAATTTTATATAACCAAATGGAAACTAGTTATGCAAATAATAACAAAACTTAGTCTGATTACATTGTGCTTATCCGCAACGTTAGCTGCACCAATTAGTGCAAAGGATGTGACTATTTATTACACCAACGATTTACATGCCCATGTTTCCCCGGGAAAAATCCCCGCCGTTGATAAAAACCGAGCCGTAGGTGGTTTTGCTAACATTGCAACCATCGTTAATGATGCCAAGAAAAAAAGCAAAGATGTATTTTTCTTTGATGCGGGTGATTATTTTACTGGTCCATATATAAGCACCTTAACCAAAGGCGAAGCAATTATTGATATTATGAATACCATGCCTTTTGATGCTGTGTCGGTAGGGAACCATGAATTTGACCATGGCGTCGAAAATATGGTTAAGCAGCTATCAAAAGCGAACTTCCCAGTTTTACTGGGCAACGTTTTTTATACTGATAGTGATAAACCTGTCTGGAATAAACCCTGGACAATTGTCGAAAAAGACGGCATAAAAATTGGCGTAATCGGAGTACATGGAAAATTTGCGTTTTATGACACTATTGCAGCTAAGGCTTACGCTGGCTCAGAGGCTCGTGATGAAGTGCCTTACATTCAAAAAGGGCTTGATGCATTAAAGGGTAAAGTCGACATCATCGTGCTACTCATCCACGAAGGGACACCAGCGCGTCAGTCAAGCTATGGAAATAAAGATGTTGCCAGAATGCTGCAGGCCGATATCGATACCGCAAAGAAATTTAAAGGTATTGATGTACTTATCACCGGACATGCGCATGTGGGTACACCAGAGCCGATTAAAGTCAATGACACACTTGTTGTTTCAACAGATGCGTATGGTACCGATATTGGTAAGTTAGTCCTGGACTTTAACCCCAGGACTAAAAAAATTGATGGCTATAACGGCAAGTTAATCACTGTATTTGCTGATGAATATAAGCCCGATCCAAAGGTCCAGGCCAGGATTGATGTGTGGAATACTAAACTGAAAAGCATCACCGACCAGGTTATTGGATCGACAACGGCACCGTTCACCCGTGCTTACGGTGAATCCTCACCGATGGGTAATTTAGTTCTCGACGCCATGATGGCCAAAGCACCAGATGCCGTCCTGGGATTACAAAACAGCGGTGGGTTGCGTGCCGATTTTCCACAGGGAAAATTGAAATATGGTGATGTAATTACGACCTTCCCGTTTAATAACGATCTTGTCGAAATGGATCTTACCGGAAAGGATCTTATTAATTTAATGACCCACGCCACTAACCTTACCAACGGGGTTTTGCAGGTGTCAAAAAGTGTCCATGTTGTATATGACAGTAAAAAACCGTTGGGTGAGCGGGTTGTTAAATTCACCATTAATAACCAACCTGTAGAGCCTGCCAAAACATATCGGGTTGTTACACATTCTTTTTGTGCGACCGGTGGTGATGGGTTTGAAGCTTTCTTAAACGGCACGAATGTCAAAACTATTAACAGCACCAGTTCTTCAGAGTCAATCATTGATTACATTAAGTCCAGTAGCCCATTAAAACCGGATCTGGAAATGAGGGTGGTTGATATAAGCTCGGCTAAATAATCTCAATTAATTAGCGACAGATATATTTTTGCCCAACTGCATTTTAAATATATAAAACATATAATGCTATTTTTACACTGGGAATTATTTACATTTTCTCTTTAAAGATGGCATTTTAAAAAAACCTCAACAGAAGGATTCTGTTTATGTTAAAGAAGAATGAAGTATTTTTATTGGGAACACTTTTATCATTACCAATGGTAACACTTGCAGAGACAGGAAATGATGAATATCTGTCAGACTGGTGGCATCAAAGTATTAACCTGGTGGGAAGCAACTCTACACGCTTTGGGCCACAAAAACGAGCTGATTTATATCCAGAATATCGAGCATGGGCGCATAAGGATTGGTTCGATTTCTATGGTTATGCAGATTTACCTAAGTTTTTCGGTTTAGGAAATGTTAACGACAAAGGTATTTGGGATAATGGTTCTCCATTTTTTATGGAAATAGAACCTCGTTTTAGCATCGATAAATTAACAGGACTCGACTTAAGTTTTGGTCCATTTAAAGAATGGTATTTTGCCCACAACTATATCTATGATGCAGGTAGTAATGAAGGACAACGTCAGAGTACCTGGTACATGGGATTAGGTACTGATATTGACACTGGATTGCCGATGTCTTTATCTGCAGATATCTATGCGAAATATCAGGGAAATAATTATAACGCTGCCAATGAAAACGAGTGGGATGGATATCGTTTTAAATTAAAATATGTTATTCCAATTACTCAGTTTTGGGGCGGAAAGTTAAATTATGTAGGTTTTACTAATTTTGATTTCGGTTCGGATTTAAAAGAAAAATCAGGTGGCAAGCAACAATTTTACTCTCGAACCAATAGCTCGATAGTAACCACTAATGTATTGGCATTAGTTTATCCTCACTGGAGTTACAGTGCGAGCTTCCGTTATTTCTATCATGGTGGACAATTTGAAGAAGGTAGTAAAGCATTTAATACCAATGGAGGAGCAGTCTCTATAGATTCAACAGGATGGGCATATTATTTGTCCGTGGGTTACACGTTTTAATTAAGACAAATAAAGTGGTTGGTCATCGATTTTTTAAGAGATAGTTGATTCGACTGCAAATGGTAAAAGGTTCATGGGCATGCATGAACCTTTTATCTAAATGTCATACTTTATATACCTAAAAGGAACTAATTATGAAGATGAAAATAATTGCTGCGGGTATTCTATCGACACTCTCGCTCTGGGCGAATGCCAAAGATGTCACTATTATTTACACCAATGATCTCCATGCTCATGTTGATAGTTACAAACTCCCGTATATCGCAGATGGTAAACGAGATATCGGCGGCTGGGCAAATATCACTACCATGGTTAAACAGGAAAAAGCAAAAAATAAATCCACTTTTTATTTTGATGCTGGAGACTATTTTACCGGACCATATATCAGCAGTTTAACCAAGGGGGAGGCAATAATTGATATTATGAGGACTATGCCCTTTGATGCGGTATCCATCGGTAATCATGAGTTTGACCATGGCTGGGATAACCTCTTGCGCCAGTTAAGTAAGGCGAACTTCCCTGTTCTGTTAGGGAATGTGTTCCATAAAGACAGCGAGATACCTTTCTGGAACAAGCCCTATACTATACTGGAAAAAGATGGTGTCAAAATTGGTGTTATTGGGCTGCACGGTGTGTTTGCATTTAATGACACGATTTCAGAACTCTCAATACAGGGCCTCGATAACAATAATAACAATCGTTTTGATAAATCAGCCGCAGCCCTTAAAAACCAGGGGATAGAAGCGCGTGATGAGGTAAAATATCTGCAGCACTACCTGGATGAGTTACGTGATAAAGTTGATATCACCGTTGCTCTCGTTCACGAAGGTGTCCCGGCACGCCAGTCCAGTATTGGTAATACAGATGTCAGACGTGCGCTGGATAAGGATATTCAGACAGCAAGCCAAGTGAAAGGGCTTGATATCCTCATCACCGGACACGCTCACGTAGGGACACCAGAACCGATCAAAGTTGGGAACACGTTAATTCTTTCTACTGACAGTGGCGGTATTGACATTGGTAAACTGGTACTCGATGTTAACCCAGCAACCAATACTCATGAAGTAAAAAGCTTCGAACTGAAAACAATTTATGCTGATGAATGGGTACCTGATCCAACAACCCAGAAAGTTATCGATGGCTGGAATAAAAAACTTACAGATATCGTGCGCCAACCAGTAGGTGAGTCACCTATCATGTTAACCCGTGCCTATGGTGAATCCTCACAACTTGGTAACTTGTTTACGGATGCAATGCTGGTTGCTGCACCGAAAGCACAGATCGCACTGATTAATTCCGGCAGTTTACGCGCGGATATAAATGCTGGCTCGATTACCTTTGGCGACATTACCAGTACATTCCCCTTCAAGAATGAGCTTACAGAGATGGATCTCAGTGGCAAGGATTTACGTAATCTGATGGAACATGGAGCATCACTCACGAATGGCATACTACAAATGTCAAAGGGTGCTGAAATGCATTATATCCCGCAAAAACCAGTCGGCCAGCGAATAGCATCTCTCACTATCAATGGCAAAGCGATTGTGGACACGGAGACTTATCATGTAGCAACGACAACATTCCTTGCGCTGGGAGGGGATGGTTTTCTGGCCTTTAAAGAAGGTAAAAATGTGCAAGTTCGTGCCGGGCATAATATGTCCGATGTCGTGATTGACTATCTGAAATCAGGGCACAAAATCGTTCCTGCACAAGTTAATGAAATGCGAGTCGAAGTTATTAAGCAATAAAAGATAAATATTGATGATGCAATCCATTTTACGGATTGCATCACTTCCTTGCATATTACAAAACAAATAAAAATAAAGTGATGAAAACGATAATGAAAAATTGCCATGTGATGACACCCCCCACCAGTGCATCCTGCAATTCACGTTGTACGTACTGCTTCAAGGCGCAACCCTGCCCGAACGGTATGGATATAGATGATGTGACGCTTCAACTATTTATTCGCCAGCAAATTGATACCCAGGAAACTGGCGATGTGATTTTTACCTGGCAGGGAAATGAACCAACGCTTGACAGATTTAACTTTTTTAAACGAGTTATCGAGCTGCAACAGCAATTTGCACAAGGTAAAAACATTATCAACACATTGCTAATCGACGGCATTCTGCTGGATGATAGCTGGTGTGAGCTATTCAAGAAAAATCAGTTTCTGATTAGTATTGCAGTGGATGACGATATTTCGTTGCAAGACAGTGTCTGCAAAACGATTTCTGGTAAACCTCTATATCATCTGATTGAAGAGGCCGTGAGGTTGCTGCAAAAACACGATCTTGAATTTAGTACGCGGACTGTCATTAACGCCATGAATAGCCAGAACCCGTTGCGACTCTATCATTATCTGAAGAATCTTGGCAGTCGCCACATGCAGTTTATCCCCTTACTTGAACCTCTTACGCAAGGTGGTGTGGATGCACGAAGCCTTACGCCCGCGGCATTAGGGACTTTTTTAAAAACGCTTTTTTACAGCTGGGTACGTCTGGATATCGGAACAATTAAAATCCCCATTTTTGAGCACGCTTTCGCTGCGTGGTGTGGGTTGCCTGCACCGACCTGTGCTTTTGCGCTCTTTGGTGATAGCGTGTTCGCATCGAAAATAAACGATGATTTGTACGAGTGCGATTGCCTGGTTAATCCAAAAACTTTGCTGAGTAACAACCATCAACCTGTTATAACTACGATACTAAAAAGCACTGAAAATCAAATAATTGAGCAGAACAAGCCGCTACTGGTAGCAGAGTGTATGAGTTGCAAAGTGAAATTTGCCTGCCATGGCGGTTGCCCAAAAGATCGCGTTGTGCTTTCTGAACGCGGCATCCCGGAGCTCAATTATTTTTGCGAAAGCTATCAGGTTTTTTTCACTTATATTGAGCCCTATATGTTAATGATGAAAGCTTTGTGGGAACAAAACTATGCACCTTCCGATATTCGTCAGTATTTGTCCTGACATGATTCTCAATACGTGGTGATGGATGAAACAGCCGCACCGACAGTATTTTGCAATACCAGGGCTATTTTAGCGTCCGGGATTTGATTAATCCCGGAAGTAGGCGTTTTAGTGTTCGCGGAACTGCTAACATAAATCAATGTAATTCATCCGCTACTTCACAACACCCTGCATCCCCACAAACAAATGGTGGTCATTCTGATGGTCTTGACAAAACAAGATTTCTGATCTAGCTCCCAGTCAGTTAATGACTAAGGCGATCCCAGTCAGAGGATCCAAATTTAAGAGGCCCGTTTAAGGAAACTTAAGCGGGCTTTTTGCTTATTAATTTCTTCAATCGTCTTATTTTTCATCTTGCCCTCTTGTAAGGGATAAAATCGTTTTATCTTCTCGTCTGTCGCGGTAGTCTCATTACAGTCGTTTATATCTCGACTGCAATGTGCGTAACCTAACTCCAAGACTAATAATTAAAAAACAGTACAGACAGGATAACTATGGATTCCACCCTCACCTCCACGGGTCCCCAGCAGGACACCTCATCGCTTAACCGTGCCCGACGTGCCGCACTCGGCAGCTTCGCGGGTGCCGTGGTCGACTGGTATGATTTTCTGCTTTATGGCATCACCGCCGCGCTGGTTTTTAATCGCGAGTTCTTCCCGCAGGTCAGCCCGGCGATGGGTACACTTGCCGCATTTGCCACCTTTGGCGTCGGATTTTTGTTCCGTCCGTTAGGCGGGGTGATCTTCGGTCACTTCGGCGATCGCCTGGGTCGCAAACGAATGCTGATGCTCACCGTCTGGATGATGGGCATTGCCACAGCGTTGATTGGTATTATTCCCTCTTTTGACACCATCGGCTGGTGGGCCCCGGTTCTTCTGGTTACGCTGCGCGCCATTCAGGGATTCGCCGTTGGCGGTGAATGGGGCGGCGCGGCGCTACTCTCCGTCGAAAGCGCACCAAAAAACAAAAAAGCATTCTACAGCAGCGGCGTTCAGGTGGGTTATGGCGTCGGCCTGCTGCTCTCGACAGGACTGGTTTCGCTAATCAGTTCGCAAACGACCGATGAGCAGTTTCTGCGTTGGGGCTGGCGCATCCCGTTCCTGTTCAGCATTGTGCTGGTTCTGGGCGCATTATGGATGCGTAACCGAATGGAAGAGTCGGCAGAGTTTGAACAGCAAAAACAACAGCAGACGCAAACCAAAAAACGCCTGCCGGTTGTCGAAGCGCTGGCCCGGCACCCAGGGGCATTTTTGAAAATTATCGCCCTGCGCCTGTGTGAACTGTTGACCATGTACATCGTCACCGCGTTTGCCCTGAATTATTCCACGCAAAATCTGGGGCTACCGCGCGAACTTTTTCTCAATATCGGGCTGCTAGTCGGTGGATTGAGTTGCCTGACCATCCCCTGCTTCGCCTGGCTTGCCGACCGATTTGGCCGCCGCCGGGTCTACATTATCGGTGCCCTGGTCGGTACGCTGAGCGCCTTCCCGTTCTTCATGGCCCTGGAAGCGCAGTCCCTCTTCTGGATAGTGTTCTTCGCGATTATGCTGGCCAACATTGCGCACGATATGGTGGTCTGCGTACAGCAGCCTATGTTTACCGGCCTGTTTGGCGCAAGCTATCGCTACAGTGGCGCGGGCGTGGGTTATCAGGTTGCCAGCGTTGTCGGCGGTGGTTTTACGCCTTTTATTGCCGCTGCATTAGTGACTTTCTCCGGTGGCGACTGGCACAGCGTGGCCATTTACCTGATGGCCGGATGCCTTATTTCGGCCGTCACCGCAATGCTGATGAGAGATAAGCAACACGCGTAAACCTTTGTGCGAAGGCCATCGGGTCTTCGCATAATCTTCCTCAACGTCTGACTTTTGTTTCACATTCCTGTGACATACTATCGGGAGAGCAGTACATCTGTGGAACAAGGAGACAGACATGAACAATAAGGGCTCCAGCCTGACACCTGCTCAGGCACTGGATAAACTGGACGCGCTGTACGAACAGTCGGTGAAGGCTCTGCGTAGCGCCATTGGTAAGTATATTGAAACAGGGACGCTCCCTGACGACATCGCCCGCCAAAACGGTCTTTTTGTTTACCCATCGCTTTGTGTCACCTGGGATGGCAGTGCCACAAACCCACCGAAAACGCGCGCATATGGCCGTTTTACCCATGCAGGCTGCTATACCACGACCATCACCCGCCCGTCGCTTTTTCGCCCTTATCTTGAAGAACAACTGACGCTGCTGTATCAGGATTATGATGCGCATATTTCCGTCGAGCCGTCGCAACATGAAATTCCCTATCCGTATGTAATTGACGGTTCTGAACTCACGCTTGACCGCTCGATGAGTGCCGGATTGACGCGCCATTTCCCAACCACCGAGCTTTCACAGATTGGTGATGAAACAGCCGACGGTACCTATCATCCGGCGGAGTTCTCCCCGTTGTCGCACTTCGACGCGCGACGAGTCGATTTCTCGCTGGCGCGACTGCGTCACTACACGGGAACGCCGGTTGAACACTTCCAGCCGTTTGTGCTGTTCACTAACTACACCCGCTACGTCGATGAGTTCGTGCGCTGGGGCTGCAGCCAAATCCTTGACCCGGACAGCCCCTATATCGCACTGTCATGCGCGGGCGGGATCTGGATCACCGCGGAAACCGAAGCACCGGAAGAGGCCATCTCCGATCTGGCGTGGAAAAAACACCAGATGCCCGCCTGGCATTTAATCACCGCCGACGGTCAGGGGATCACGCTGGTTAATATCGGCGTCGGCCCCTCTAACGCCAAAACCATTTGCGACCATCTGGCCGTGCTGCGTCCTGACGTCTGGTTGATGATTGGTCACTGCGGAGGCCTGCGAGAAAGCCAGGCGATTGGCGACTATGTTCTGGCCCACGCTTATCTGCGTGACGACCATGTACTGGATGCCGTACTGCCGCCGGATATTCCGATTCCGAGCATTGCGGAAGTACAACGCGCCCTGTATGACGCGACCAAAGAAGTCAGCGGCATGCCGGGTGAAGAGGTTAAACAGCGGCTGCGTACCGGCACCGTCGTCACCACCGACGACCGTAACTGGGAATTACGCTATTCCGCTTCTGCACTGCGTTTTAACCTCAGTCGTGCCGTCGCTATTGATATGGAGAGTGCCACCATTGCAGCCCAGGGCTATCGTTTCCGCGTCCCTTATGGCACGCTGCTGTGTGTTTCCGATAAACCGCTCCACGGTGAGATCAAACTGCCTGGTCAGGCCAACCGTTTTTATGAAGGGGCCATTTCTGAGCACCTGCAAATTGGCATCCGGGCTATCGACCGGCTGCGTGCCGAAGGCGACCGGCTGCACTCCCGCAAATTACGTACATTCAACGAACCGCCGTTCCGGTAAGGCCTGAAGGTAACTATGCACAATTCAACTCCCCTTTCCGCCCTGCGCAGTCTGCTGTTAGCGCAGGGACTGGATGGCATGATTGTTCCCCGCGCCGATGCTCATCAGAGCGAAGATTGCACACCGCACGACAATAAACTAGCCTGGCTCACCGGTTTTAGCGGTTCCGCGGGTCTTGCATTGGTACTTCGCGATCGCGCGCTGATGTTTGTCGATGGGCGCTATCAGGTCCAGGTGCGTAACGAAGTCTCTCTCGATGATTTTGAAATCCATCATTTACACGATGAACCTCTGGCCGACTACTTGCAGGCTTACGTCACCTCTGGTGCGCGTATCGGCTTTGAACCTCTTCTGATGGTCAACAGCCAATTTGAAGCACTGTCGGCCACCCACTGCAAACTGGTTCCGATGGAACGCGATCCCTTCGACCAGATCTGGCTCGACCGTCCAGCCGCCCCCAGTGGTGTTATTCGTGAAATGCCCGTTGAGATAAGCGGCGAAAGCAGCACACATAAGCGCGAACGAATAGTAGAGCAACTGACTCAGTATCAGGCCGACGTGCTGGCGATTACGCTGCCGGATAACATCGCCTGGCTACTCAATGTCCGTGGAGCCGATCTTGCGATGGTTCCGGTTCCTTTTTCGTTTGCCCTGCTCCATCGCAGCGGCGAACTGGAGTGGTTTGTTGATAATAATAAGACGCAGCAACTGCCCGCATCATTGCTGGAGACGGTCACGCTGGCCCCGCAAGAGAGTTTCCTTGCGCGCTGCCAGCAGTTGGCGGAAGGAAAACGCTTCCTCGTTGATAAAGACTACGCCCCGGTCGCGCTGCGCTTTGCTATTGAAGGACACGGCGGTGACGTCTTATGGGCCCCTGACCCCATTACCTTAATGAAAGCGCATAAAAATGATGTTGAACTGGCAGGGTATCGGGAATGCCATGAACAGGATGGCGCCGCATGGGTAAACTTTCTGGCCTGGCTGGCGCATGAGGTCCCTCTGCGCGAGGCAGCAGGTAATCCTGTCACTGAACTGGAAGCACAAGCCAAACAGCTGGCGTTTCGCCAGCAGCAGCCAGGATTTATCGAGCAAAGTTTCAGCACGATTTCCGCCTCTGCCAGCAATGCGGCGATGTGTCATTACCATTCCAGCGAGAAAACAAACACGCCCATCACCACACAGGCAATGTACCTGAATGATTCCGGCGGCCAGTATCAAAATGGCACTACGGATACAACAAGAACACTCGCCTTTGGTCCACAGGAACCGCAGCGGCGACTGCATTACACCGCCGTGCTGAAAGGGTTTTTATCACTGATCTCATTGCAATTCCCCAGCGGCACGCAGGGTCATCAACTGGATGCGTTTAGCCGTCGGGCGCTTTGGGAGTTGGGTCTGGATTTTGACCACGGCACAGGACACGGCGTTGGCCACCAGCTACTGATCCATGAGCAGCCTCATCGTATTGCAAAAAAAGTAAATCCCTGGCCGCTGGTGGCAGGTAACATTATCACCATCGAACCGGGCTATTATCTGGCTGGACAATATGGCATCCGCATTGAGAATCAGGTGGAGATTATCAACAGTCGCCCTGGCTTCTGTCGTTTCTCAACGCTGACGCTGGTGCCGATTGATTTGAATCTGGTTGAGCGGCATCTGCTGAGTGAGGCTGAAAAGCAGTGGATTGATGATTACCATCAACAGGTCAGAGAAACGCTATCGCCACGCGTGGGCAGCGACGCGCGCCCGTGGCTGTTCGCGGCGACGGCGCCGATACGCGTTCAGGCCAATTAATGCAATAAAAAAGGCAGCCCGCAGGCTGCCTTAGTTCTCCCCAACGTCTTACTGCTTAGCTGTTACGGATGTACTCATCCATTTCAGTTTTCAGGTTATCGGACTTGGTACCGAAAATAGCCTGAACACCAGAACCCGCGACCACAACGCCCGCCGCACCCAGTTTCTTCAGGCCAGCCTGATCCACTTTGGCAACGTCAGCAACGCTGACGCGCAGACGTGTGATGCACGCATCGAGGTTAGTGATGTTTTCTTTACCGCCGAACGCGGCAACCAGGGCCGGTGCCATTTCGCCAGTCGCGCCCGCTTTGTTGTCTTCAGTCGCATCTTCACGACCCGGCGTTTTCAGGTCCAGCGCTTTGATCAACACACGGAAAATGGTGTAGTACACGATCGCATAACCGATACCGACAATCGGGAACAGCCACAGTTTGCTGCTGTTACCGGACAGAACGATAAAGTCGATCAGACCGTGGGAGAATGATGTACCGTCGCGCATACCCAGTAGAATACAGATTGGGAATGCCAGGCCAGCCAGAATCGCGTGGATGATGTACAGAATCGGTGCCACGAACATGAAGGAGAACTCGATCGGCTCGGTGATACCGGTCAGGAACGAGGTCAACGCCGCGGAGATCATGATACCGCCCACTTTCGCACGGTTTTCTGGTTTTGCAGAATGCCAGATAGCGATAGCGGCAGCCGGCAGACCGTACATTTTGAACAGGAAGCCACCGGACAGTTTGCCCGCAGTCGGGTCACCTGCCATATAGCGAGGGATGTCGCCGTGGAAAACCTGGCCTGCAGCGTTGGTGTATTCACCGATCTGCATCTGGAATGGAACGTTCCAGATATGGTGCAGACCAAACGGCACAAGGCAGCGTTCAATGAAGCCGTAGATACCGAACGCCACGACCGGGTTCTGGTATGCAGCCCACTGGGAGAACGTCTGAATAGCAGTACCGATCGGCGGCCAAATGAAGGACAGGACCACACCCGTGAAGATGGCAGCCAGACCAGAAATAATAGGAACGAAGCGCTTACCGGCAAAGAAGCCCAGATACTCAGGCAATTTGATACGGTAGAAGCGGTTGAACATATACGCTGCGATCGCACCGGAGATAATTCCCCCGAGAACACCCGTATCAGCAAGGTGTTTAGCGGCGATCTCTTCAGCAGGTAAATGCAGAACCAGCGGCGCAACAACAGCCATGGTCTTGACCATGATGCCGTAAGCAACAACGGATGCCAGAGCGGATACGCCGTCGTTGTTGGTGAAGCCTAACGCAACACCGATAGCGAAAATCAGCGGCATGTTCGCAAAAACAGAACCGCCTGCTTCTGCCATTACGTGCGATACAACGGCTGGCAGCCAGCTGAAGTTAGCGGAACCGACACCCAGCAGGATACCTGCGATCGGGAGTACGGATACCGGCAGCATCAGCGATTTACCGACCTTTTGCAGGTTAGCAAATGCATTCTTAAACATAATTAGGAGTGCTCCTGAGTATTTGTGCTTTTCTACGTTCTCACGCATTGGCGAGGGGGGAGAACCTCGCCGTGGACAGGGTATCTAAGTACCCTTTATTTATTACACAGAGTAAAATAATTCAGTTCGTTTTTGTTTGACGGCTATCACAATTCAGCTTTGGATGGCCGAAAAACTCGCACATTCCGATAAATTGAGTATCTGAATGTTTCCAACTGGTTATTCACCGCCCATTTAATGGCGGTGAACTTTACTCGCTTTATTTATTAATTACGAGCTTTAAAAAAACTCAGTTAGCGGACTGATTGCAGGCGAGAGGCGTCGATGTGAAACAGGCGGGCAAAGTTATCTGTGGTGATGTGCGCCAGTTCTTCAACGGCAACACCTTTCAATACGGCCATGTACTCTGCGACATCACGAACCATGGCTGGCTGATTCTCTTTTCCACGATGCGGTACGGGCGCAAGGTATGGGGAATCAGTCTCAACTAACAAACGATCCAGCGGAACATAACGCGCAGCATCACGAAGCTGTTCAGCATTACGGAACGTGACGATGCCAGAAAACGAGATATAAAATCCGAGATCCAGCAATTTACCCGCAGTTTCCCTGTCCTCTGTAAAACAGTGTAGTACGCCGCCACAATCCGTCACTTTTTCTTCGCGCAGAATCGACAGCGTATCAGTACGCGCATCGCGGGTATGTACGATAACAGGCTTGTGTAACTCACGGCCAATCTGAATGTGGTGGATGAATGATTCCTGCTGGCGCACCTTGGTTTCTGGCGTATAGAAATAGTCCAGTCCGGTCTCCCCCATCGCGACAACGCCTTCTTCAGCGGCATAACGGCGCAGGTCTTCAACGTCATAGGTTTCGTCCTGATTTAACGGATGCACCCCGCAGGAGAAAACCACATTGTCACGTTCACCAACCAGTTCACGCATACTGCGGTATCCCGGTAGCGTGGTGGCAACGGCAAGACAGAACTTCACATCGCGTGCGGCCGCTTTCGCCAGCACGTCATCCACGTCCTTATGCAGAGATTGATAATCCAGGCCATCAAGATGGCAGTGCGAGTCGACTAAAAACATAATGTCTCTCTCAAAGATGGGGAACAGGCAGCGTGGTGCCTGGTTGCAGATAATGCTCAGTACGGAGAATAAGATCGGTTAATACCAGTTCACGGTTTACGCCCGTCACGTTAAGCAATTGCTGACGACAGTGACAAACATCACCAAGTATCGCCTGTATCTGCGCGACGGATAACCGCTCAGCGATTGACGATATCAACGCCAGAGCATCAGGATTAGTTAAATGTGCCACACCATACGGGCGTTTGAGGGCATCTGTAAACAACGTTGCCAGCCAGTGTAAACGGGTCGCAGCTTGCTCATGATTGAGTGCCGCCAACAGGATATACCAGTCGTCGGACTGCAATGTGTTCGCCAGTGCCGCACAGAAGTCGGTCCGGTGCGCCCAGCTTTCGGCTTGTAGCAACGTTAATGCCGCACCGGGCGATCCGGCACTCAGCCGCAATGCGCTCAGTAGCGCCTCCTGAGATGCCGTCACTTCGCGGGCAAGCCAGGATATGGCATACGATTCTGCCGGAGGAGCAAGATGATGTAACCGACAGCGGCTACGTAGCGTCGCTAACAATCTTGCCGGCTCTGTGCTGGCGAGGAAAAACCAGGTCTGCGCGGGCGGTTCTTCCAGCGTTTTCAGCAAGGCATTGGCGGCGGCATCGGTTAACTGAGCGGCATCCGGGATCCACACCACTTTCGCACCGCCAAGGCGTGAATGCTCATACAGCTTCTCGCTGACTTCACGTACCGCATCAATACCCAGCGTGCTTTTGCCTTTTTCCGGCAGCAACGAATAGTAGTCCGGGTGTGTACCTGCCTGCATCAACTGACAGCCACGGCAGTGCCCGCAGCTTTTATGTCCTTCCGGCTGCTGGCACATTAAATAGCGGCTGAGCGCGTAAATCAACGCGTCGTCACCCATGCCGGGTAACGCCTGAATCAGTAACGCATGGTGACCACGACCCGCCTGGTAGCTGGCTACCAGTTTTTCAAAATCCGGTCGTAACCATGGATACCATTTCATGCGCCCTGCTCCTTCACCCACTCGGTGATGGTATTACGGATATCAGCCATTACAGCCTCCAGCGGCTGCGTAGCATCAATAGTACGAATGCTGGCGTCTTTAGCGGCGAGTTCGAGATAGCGTGCGCGGGTGCGATTAAAGAAATCAAAAGATTCCTGCTCGATACGATCCAGCTCGCCACGGGCACGGGCACGTTTTAAGCCGACTTCTGGAGTTACATCCAGATAGAGCGTCAGGTCCGGGCGAAAATCGCCGAGCACCGCATCGCGCAGGGTTGCCAGCATGTGTTGATCGATGCCACGGCCGCCGCCCTGATAGGCCTGGGTCGACAGATCGTGACGATCGCCAATAACCCAGCGGCCTTTTGCCAGCGCCGGCTTAATCACAGTTTCAACCAGTTGGACGCGCGCGGCATAAAACATCAGGACTTCGGCTTTGTCGGTAATCACCTCGTCGCCGACCGATTTAATGTCCAGCACCAGACTTCTTAATTTCTCCGCAAGCTGTGTCCCACCGGGCTCGCGGGTAAATACCATGTCGCGAACCCCGAGTTGCTCAAGTGTCTCAACCACCACATTACGCGCAGTAGTTTTTCCGGCGCCTTCCAGGCCCTCGATGACGATATAGTTACTGCCCATTTTTTTCCTTAAGCACTTTCAGATAATCCTGCACGGAGCGGTTGTGGCTGACAAGATTAGTGTTAAACGTGTGGCCGCCTTTACCGTCAGCGACGAAATAGAGATACGGCGTTTTGGCCGGATGCGCTGCGGCCTGTAACGAAGCCTCGCCAGGCATGGCAATCGGACCCGGCGGCAAACCTGTGATGGTATAAGTGTTATAGGCAGTCGGCATTTCCAGATCCGCACGCGATAATTTGCCATTATACCGTGTCCCCATCCCGTAAATCACCGTTGGATCGGTTTGCAAACGCATGCCAATACGCAAGCGGTTAATGAAGACTGAAGCCACCTGGTCGCGCTCACTGGCAACCGCGGTTTCTTTTTCAATGATAGAGGCCATGGTGACCAACTGATTTTTATCCTGATAAGGCAAGCCGTCAGCACGCCCTTCCCAGACGGTGTCCACCGCTTTAACCATTTTCTGATGCGCACGTTTTAGCAACGCCACGTCGGTGGTATTCGCGGTATACATCCAGGTATCTGGCCAGAACCAGCCTTCCACCCATTGCGGGTTTTCCAGCTTCAGCGCCTGGGCGACGGTCTCATAGTTATCATCACTCAGCGTATGTTTGATATACGGCGCATCGCGCAGCTGTTTCAGGTAATCGCTCAGGCGCATCCCTTCAACCAGGCGTAACGGGAACTGCGCCTCTTTACCGCTTTCCAGCAGTTGTAGCATGTCCCGCACCGTCATGTCGGGCGTAAAACGGTAGGTTCCGGCTTTAAAATGCGACAGGTCGGGTTCCACACGCAGCAGCCACTGGAACACGCGCGGGCGATTGATAACCTTGTCCGTATACAACTGTTCCCCTAGCGCCAGACGGCCCGTCCCCGCTTTCAGCGTAAAAATCGTCTCTTCTTTGATCAATAACTTACTGTCCGCCAGATGGCGAACTTTCCACATTCCCACTCCCGCGGCAATGCCCAGCACAACCAGCAATAACAGGACAACGAGTAACAGTTTTTTCATGACTAATTCGGGTGCTCACAAAGTGGGGCTAAAAAATCGAATAACAAACGTGAAGACAGCAGCGTGTTACCACAAGCACGCACGGGAATAACAGGCATTAACGCATTACAGACGACGATTTCATCGGCCCGCATAACCTCTTCCAATCCGGCATACTTTTCGACAATACTGAACGTCGATTGTGCCAGCATCCGGATACAGAATTGTCGCATAATGCCATTCACGCCGGCCTGATCCAGCCGCGGCGTATAAACCACGCTGTCTTTTCGCCAGAACAAATTAGCCGCACAGCATTCCGTAACCCATCCCTCGCTGTCAAGAACCAGCGCCTCATCGGCGTCCGTCTGCTCAAGATGAGAGCGAATCAACACCTGCTCAAGTCGATTCAGATGTTTAAGCCCGGCAAGCATCGGATTGCGCCCCAGGCGAACAGGACTTAACGTCAGCACGATACCTTGCTTTCGCCAGCTATCATAATGTGCAGGGTAAACAGAGACGGAGAGGATACGTGTCGGCTCATGACAGCTTGCCCCACTGTAACCACGACCGCCACTGCCACGACTGATAATCACTTTCAGTACGCCACGTGCATGCCCTGCAGCCAGTTTTTCCATTTCAGCTTGCAGTTCTGACCACTTATCGAAGGGGATAAACAATGTTTGGCATGCGTCCTGTAAACGCTGGAGATGCGCTGCAAAAAAGCAAATTTCGCCGTCGGTAATACGCGCGGTGGTAAAGCAGCCATCACCAAACTGCATCGCCCGATCGCTTGCAGCCAGCATATCCTGCTCACGGCCATTAATTAAGAACATAGTGGCTCCTTATTCGTGGTTCGCTAGTTTGGCAGGATGAGTCACCCAGGACAAGGACTGAAAACTGAATAAAAAAAGACCCGACAAGCGGGCCTTTTCTCTTAGAGCCTGGTAAGTCACCTGCTGGCGCTTAGATCTTTTTGAAGATCACAGAACCGTTGGTGCCACCGAAGCCGAAGGAGTTACACAGTGCGTATTCCATACCGCTAACCTGGCGCGCCTCGTGCGGAACGAAATCCAGGTCACAACCTTCATCCGGGTTGTCCAGGTTGATGGTTGGCGGAACAGCCTGATCGCGCAGCGCCAGAATAGAGAAAATAGACTCTACCGCACCCGCTGCACCCAACAGGTGACCGGTCATGGATTTGGTTGAACTGACCATCACACTACGTGCAGCATCCCCAAACACCGATTTCACGGCCTGGGTTTCTGCTTTATCACCTGCTGGTGTGGACGTACCATGCGCATTGACATAGCCAATACGACCAGGCTCAATCGCCGCATCACGCAGCGCATTGACCATCGCCAGTGCAGCACCTGCACCATTTTCCGGAGGTGATGTCATATGGTAAGCATCGCTGCTCATACCAAAACCAACCACTTCAGCATAGATTTTTGCGCCACGTGCTTTCGCATGCTCGTACTCTTCCAGTACCACCATACCTGCGCCGTCGCCCAGCACAAAACCGTCACGCTCTTTATCCCACGGACGACTTGCCGCTTGCGGGTTATCATTACGCGTAGACAGCGCACGTGCTGCGCCAAAACCACCCACACCCAGCGGTGTACTGGCTTTTTCTGCTCCACCCGCAACCATCGCATCCGCATCGCCGTATGCAATGATACGCGCAGCATGACCGATGTTGTGCACGCCTGAAGTACAGGCCGTGGCGATGGAGATGCTTGGCCCTTGCAGGCCGTACATGATGGTCAGATGACCCGCCACCATGTTAACAATCGTCGACGGAACGAAGAACGGGCTGATCTTACGCGGTCCACCATTTACCAGAGAGGTATGGTTTTCTTCGATAAGACCGAGACCGCCAATACCGGAGCCGATAGCGGCGCCAACACGGTGAGCGTTCTCTTCCGTAATTTCGAGGCCAGAATCCTGCATGGCCTGAACGCCAGCGACAATTCCATATTGAATGAAGGCATCCATCTTACGCTGTTCTTTGCGCGAGATAATGTCGTCACAGTTAAAATCCTTTACTAAGCCAGCAAATTTCGTTGCATAGGCGCTAGTATCGAAATGGTCGATCAGGCTGATGCCACTCTGACCGGCAAGGAGAGCTTTCCAGGTAGACTCTACGGTATTGCCGACAGGAGACAACATGCCCAGTCCGGTCACAACTACACGACGCTTAGACACGGTTGTCCTCCAGGGAGGGAAAAATAATTCAAGTGGGAAAAAAGATAAAACTCAGGCGGTCGAATGACCGCCTGGAGATGTTCACTTACGCCTGGTGGCCGTTGATGTAATCAATGGCAGCCTGAACGGTAGTGATTTTCTCAGCTTCTTCGTCCGGAATCTCAGTATCAAACTCTTCTTCCAGAGCCATTACCAGCTCAACGGTGTCAAGAGAATCTGCGCCCAGGTCTTCAACGAAGGAAGCATTGTTGGTTACTTCTTCCTGCTTAACGCCCAGCTGTTCGCCGATAATTTTCTTAACGCGTTCTTCGATAGTGCTCATACTCTTAAATTTCCTATCAAAACTCGCTTTCGCGATGGTTTTCGTAGTGTATAAAATGTTGAAAAATTTGCAACTAAATCCCGGCAGGTCTTACCACGATTTTGCGCTATTTTGAGGCCATTCACCCTAATAACGCAAATATTTTTCAATCGTGGTTAAACCATGTACATCCCGCCGTTGACGTGCAAAGTCTCACCTGTGATGTAACTTGCTTCGTCAGAAGCTAAAAATGCAACCGCACTGGCGATTTCCTGAGCGCCGCCAAGGCGACCCGCAGGAACCTGCGCCAGAATACCCGCACGCTGATCATCAGACAGCGCACGCGTCATGTCCGTTTCAATAAAGCCCGGAGCAACAACGTTTACAGTAATGCCACGAGACGCAACTTCGCGCGCCAGTGATTTACTGAAGCCGATCAGACCCGCTTTCGCCGCAGCGTAGTTAGCCTGACCCGCATTTCCCATGGTACCAACCACAGAACCGATAGTGATAATACGCCCATGACGCTTTTTCATCATAGCTCGCATTACCGCTTTTGACAGACGGAAAACAGATGACAGGTTGGTTTCGATGATATCGTTCCACTCGTCATCTTTCATGCGCATTAACAGGTTATCACGAGTAATCCCGGCATTATTGACCAGGATATCGACTTCACCAAATTCTGCACGAATATTTCCCAGAACTGATTCGATAGATGCAGGATCGGTCACATTCAACATCAGACCTTTGCCATTTGCACCTAAGTAATCGCTAATGGCCTGCGCGCCGCTTTCGCTGGTTGCAGTACCGATAACTTTCGCGCCACGGGCAACGAGTGTCTCAGCAATTGCGCGGCCAATGCCACGGCTTGCACCGGTAACCAGCGCGATTTTTCCTTCAAAACTCATGGTTTTCCTCTTTTATTGCTCTAGCGCCGCAGACATCGCCGCCGGCTCATTCAGTGCCGAAGCAGTCAGGGTGTCAACAATACGTTTCGTCAAACCGGTGAGGACTTTACCTGGACCGACTTCATACAGGTGCTCTACGCCCTGGGATGCCATAAATTCAACGGTCTTAGTCCACTGAACCGGGCTGTAAAGTTGACGAACCAGCGCATCGCGGATAGCATCGGCAGTGGTTTCGCACTTCACGTCAACGTTGTTCACAACGGAAACAATCGGCGTGTTAAAGGTAATTTTCTGCAGTTCAACAGCCAGTTTCTCGGCTGCTGGCTTCATTAGCGCACAGTGAGATGGAACGCTAACCGGTAACGGCAGAGCACGCTTAGCGCCAGCAGCTTTACAGGCTGCACCTGCACGCTCTACAGCTTCTTTGTGCCCGGCAATAACCACCTGACCCGGTGAGTTAAAGTTTACCGGTGAAACCACCTGACCTTCAGCAGATTCTTCGCACGCTTTCGCGATAGCAGCATCATCCAGACCAATGATAGCAGACATGCCACCAGTGCCTTCCGGAACCGCTTCCTGCATAAATTTGCCACGCAGTTCAACAAGGCGCACGGCATCAGCAAAACTGATAACACCTGCACACACCAGCGCAGAGTATTCACCCAGACTGTGACCTGCCATCAGCGCAGGTGTTTTACCACCCTGCTGCTGCCATACGCGATACAGCGCGACAGATGCCGTCAACAGCGCTGGCTGCGTCTGCCAGGTTTTATTCAGTTCTTCTGCCGGACCTTGCTGAGTCAGAACCCACAGATCATAGCCCAGCGCCGCTGAGGCTTCAGCAAAAGTTTCTTCAACAATTGGGTAGCTTGCTGCCATATCAGACAACATTCCAACGGTTTGAGAACCCTGACCGGGGAACACAAATGCAAATTGCGTCATGTTAAAATCCTTATACTAGAAACGAACCAGCGCGGAGCCCCAGGTGAATCCACCTCCGAAGGCTTCAAGCAATACCAACTGCCCTGCTTTAATTCGCCCGTCCCGGACGGCTTCGTCCAACGCGCACGGTACGGAGGCAGCGGACGTATTGCCGTGTCTGTCCAGCGTGACGACGACATTATCCATCGACATACCCAGCTTTTTCGCTGTTGCGCTGATAATGCGCAGGTTTGCCTGATGTGGCACCAGCCAGTCCAGCGCAGAACGGTCGAGATTATTTGCTTCCAGCGTTTCATCAACGATATGAGCAAGTTCGGTAACCGCAACTTTAAATACTTCGTTACCCGCCATCGTCAGGTGAATCGGGTTTTCCGGATTCACGCGATCGGCATTAGGCAGCGTCAGCAGTTCGCCATAGCTACCGTCAGCGTGCAAATGGGTGGAGATAATACCCGGCTCTTCTGATGCACTCAGTACAACCGCACCCGCGCCATCACCAAAAATAATGATCGTTCCACGGTCGGTTGGATCGCACGTGCGCGCCAGCACATCCGACCCGACAACCAACGCATGTTTGACGGCGCCGGATTTTACATACTGATCGGCAACGCTAAGTGCATAGGTAAAACCCGCACAGGCTGCAGCAACATCAAATGCCGGACAGCCTTTAATCCCCAGCATACTTTGGATCTGGCATGCCGCGCTTGGAAATGCGTGGGTTGATGACGTGGTAGCAACCACAATCAGACCAATTTGTTCTTTGTCGATACCGGCCATTTCAAGTGCACGGTTCGCGGCGGCAAAGCCCATCGTCGCAACGGTTTCATTTGGCCCAGCAATATGGCGTTCGCGGATACCTGTACGAGAGACGATCCACTCATCAGATGTCTCGACCATTTTTTCCAAATCGGCGTTAGTACGCACTTGTTCAGGCAGATAGCTGCCAGTACCAATAATCTTCGTATACATGTACGCTCAGTCACTTTTTGGTTATATACCGCCACGAGCAAATCACTGGTACGTTGACAGCACCCTCAGTCGCACTGTTACCTGTGCACTCGTGAGTTGATACTTTCGCCACCGTCCAGCAGTTCGAATCCAGCTGGGTATACAGATTCCAGGCGAGCGGCAATTCGCTGAGGAACTTGTCGCTGCACCGCCTGCACTGCCTGTTCAATCGCGACTTCAAATGCTCGCTGATTGGCAGCACCATGACTCTTAATCACCGTGCCGCGCAATCCTAACAGACAGGCGCCATTATACTGGTCGGGGTTGAGGTGACTAAATCGCCTTGTCAGGCTTTTTTGTAACCAACGTTTTAATAACAGCAGCCACCACGACCGTTTTTTGCCCTCACCCTGAGATTTCAGCAGTGAAAGGAACATTCTGACAACACCTTCCATCGTCTTTAATGTGACATTACCTGTAAAGCCGTCACAGACCAACACATCAGTTTTGCCAGTCAGCAACTCATTGGCTTCAAGATAGCCGATATAATTGATAGAAGGGATTGTTTTTAGCACAGCAGAAGCATCCCGAATACTGTCGAGACCCTTAGTTTCTTCTTCGCCGATATTGAGTAACGCAACGCGAGGCCTGGCAATGCCAACCACCTCTTCTGCCAGCACGGAACCCATGACGGCAAATTGCACCAACATCGTGCTATCACAATCCACGTTGGCGCCTAAATCCAGCACCACCGTTTTGCCCTTTTGCTGATGCGGTAAAACCGTGACCAGCGCAGGACGCTCAATACCCTCAAGGGGTTTGAGCAAGAGTTTCGCAAGCCCCATTAGTGCGCCCGTATTACCCGCGCTGACACAGGCTTGCGCTCGACCTTCTTTCACGAGCTCCAGGGCAACACGCATTGAGCTTCCACGACTGGCGCGAATAGCTTGCGAGGGCCGGGCATCACTGGCAATAACTGACTGAGCAGGGATAATCTGCAGACGTGAACGTTGTTCGAAGTCAGCTTTGGCAAGTAATGGCGCGATTGTATCGGGATCCCCGACTAAAAGAAGAGTGAGTTGCGAATTAGAATTCAGTGCCTGCAATGCTGCAGGCACTGTCACGGTAGGGCCAAAATCTCCCCCCATGACATCTAACGCCAGGGTTAGACGTGTCAAGGTATCGTCGCTGCCCGGTTAGGTATTTCCCCAGTTACCCGGGGAAAGCCTCACTAAGCTTCATCACGCTTGTACTCTCTGTGTTTCTCACCGAAGTGGGAAACCCATTGAGTCATGCGTGATTACTTAGCGATTACCTTACGGCCACGGTAGAAACCGTCGGCAGTGATGTGGTGACGCAGGTGTTGTTCACCAGAAGTTTTGTCTACAGACAGGCTGGTGACTGCGGTCAGAGCGTCATGAGAACGACGCATGCCACGTTTGGAACGGGTTGGTTTATTCTGTTGTACGGCCATGGACCTTACTCCTCAATTACTTACGCTTTAAGCTGGCTAATACGGCAAATGGGTTTGGTTTTTGCGCTTCATCAGGCAATTCGCCAAAGACCATGTCCGCCTCGGACACTTCACAGTGTTCAGAATCATGCACCGGAACTACCGGCAAGGAGAGGATAATCTCATCTTCAACCATTGCAAGCAGATCGATTTCACCGAATTCGTTAACCTCAATCGGCTCATACGCTTCCGGGAGTGCTTCAGCCTGCTCGTCAGAACGGACAGGACTAAAACAATATGTTGTGTGAACATGAAGTGGGAACGGTTTCCCGCAACGCTGACACTCGAGCGTAACCGAAACCTTTGCATCACCGGTTATAACGGCAAGGCGCTGGTTATCGATAGCGAACGACATGGAGCATTCCACATCACTGTCCACACTGACTACAGAATCGGCGACGCGCTCAACCAGATCAGAAGTATAGATACCTTCATAATCGAGGCGTTTTTGAGCCGTACGAACCGGATCAAGAGTCAGGGGTAATTTTACCTTTTGCATAGGGCGCGCATATTAACTTTGTAACGTCATATAGTCAAAGAAAAAGGCAGCCTGTGGTTGCCTTTTGCCAATAATTCGCACACATTGCGGGTCATCGACTTAAAATCGATCACGACAAGCCATCGCAGCCAGCTTGAAGGACGAAGTTCATAGTTTAAAATGGCTCTCATCATTACGCTATATGCGGGAGAAAAAATATGCCTCAACTTATTCTTGCGTCTACCTCTCCCTGGCGTCGCGCTTTGCTCGAAAAATTGGCCATCCCGTTTGAATGCGCAGCCCCAGAGGTTGATGAAACCCCCTTACCCGGCGAAACACCCCGGCATTTAGTGTTACGCCTGGCACAGGAAAAAGCGCAATCCCTTGCCCATCGGTTTCCATCACATTTGATAATTGGGTCTGATCAAATTTGTGTTCTTGATGGTGAAATAACCGGCAAGCCGTTAACGGAAGAAAACGCCAGACAACAATTAACCAAAGCCAGTGGAAATATTGTCACTTTTTACACCGGACTGGCGCTTTATAATTCAGCTAACGGTCATCTACAAACCGAAGTTGAACCGTTCGATGTCCATTTCCGCCATTTAAGTGAAATGGAGATTGAAGATTACGTGCGTAAAGAACGCCCGTTACACTGCGCAGGTAGTTTTAAAAGTGAAGGATTAGGTATCGCACTCTTCGAGCGTCTGGAGGGCCGCGATCCTAACACACTGATTGGCTTGCCGCTGATCGCCTTGTGTCAGATGCTGCGCCGGGAAGAGATGAACCCGCTGAACGCCTGATTAAAGAACGGCTGTACAGGCGTAATCAAGTAGGCCTGATAAGCGCAGCGCCATCAGGCGGAAAGATGCCGGATGGCGACGTAAACGTCTTATCCGGCCTACGGGTTTAACGCGATAAAATCGCAACGCGCATCAGGCTTTGCTGCGTAATACCTCAAGGCAGCGTTTCAGCTGATTATCCATCGGCGCTTCAACCCGCATAACCTCACCCGTACCAGGATGAGTAAACTTCAACGCAGCAGCGTGCAGAAACAGACGGTTCAACCCCGTACCCGTCAGTTGCTTATCGAACTCACGGTCGCCATAGCGGTCATCAAAAGCAATCGGATGTCCGGCAAATTGCGTATGCACACGGATCTGGTGAGTACGACCGGTTACCGGGCTACAACGTACCAGCGTGGCAAACGCATAGCGCTCCTCCACTTTAAAACGGGTTTCCGACGGTTTTCCTTCCTGATTTACCCGCACGATACGTTCGCCGCTTTGCAGAATGTTCTTTAACAAAGGTGCCTGCACAGCTTTGACATGCGATTGCCACTGACCTCTTACCAGTGCCAGATAGTCTTTTTGCATCCCTTTTTCACGCAATTGTTCATGCAGTGAACGCAGCGCCGAGCGCTTTTTGGCGACCAGCAACACACCGGATGTATCACGGTCCAGACGATGCACCAGTTCAAGGAAACGCGCTTCCGGACGTAAGGCACGTAAACCTTCGATCACGCCGAAGCTTAATCCGCTGCCACCATGGACGGCGGTGCCAGAAGGTTTGTTAAGCACCAGAATATGGTCATCTTCATACAAAATGACATCAGTCAGCGCAGCGACCTTCTGCAAATTCGGAGAAATCGCTTCTTCTTCACGCTCAGCGACACGCACTGGCGGAATACGCACAATATCCCCGTCTTCAAGTTTGTACTCGGGTTTGATGCGTTTTTTATTCACCCGCACTTCGCCTTTACGCAAAATGCGATAAATCATACTCTTCGGCACGCCTTTGAGCTGGGTGCGCAAAAAGTTGTCGATGCGTTGCCCTGCTTCATCGGCAGTAATGGCAACTATTTTTACGGCTGGAGTCTCTGTTTTCATGGGGGCCGATTTTAAATAGCCATCAAGATTCGCGCCACACATTTTTCTATGCTTATATTAACTGCTATACCCGATTACTTAAGTTTGACATAACCGATTTGGTGGTTATTAAAGCAATCACCAGGCGGAAGTGTAAAAACTGTGAGTAACCGGGTGATAAATGGCAAAAGTCATCTTGCTATAACAAGGTTAGCAGTGGAATAATGGTCTTGTTTCCGTGTTGAATCTTGTTAAAACAAGAACTTTTCCGGAATGACCCAATTTTGCCCGACCGATCATCAACGCAGCAATGGCGTAAGACGTATTGATCTTTCAGGCAGTTAGCGGGCTGCGGGTTGCAGTCCTTACCGGTAAGTGCTCTATGGATTTCGCGTTGTAGGAAGGCGGCAAGTCTGGGAACCACCAGAAGCTTACTCCTGTAAGTGTCTGGGGTGAGAAGATGAAGCCAACGCACCAACAGCGTGAAAGACGACAAGCACAATGGAAGCTTCTCTGGAGAGTAATACCCAGACTGTTCCCCTGATAATTGCGCTGTGTTTCCGTATGAAATACAGGCAACCGACACTCTGCGCCTCTTTGAGCTGACGATAACCGTGAGGTTGGCGACGCGAATAGACACGAGGCCATCGGTTCACACCCGGAAAGGCATTTCTCTGCCCGCAGCTTAGTCGTCAATGTAAGAATAATGAGTAAGTTACGATGAAAAGAATGTTAATTAACGCGACTCAGCAGGAAGAGTTGCGTGTCGCCCTTGTAGATGGGCAGCGTCTGTACGATCTGGATATCGAAAGTCCTGGACACGAGCAGAAAAAAGCCAACATCTATAAAGGTAAAATTACCCGTATTGAACCGAGTCTGGAAGCTGCTTTTGTTGATTACGGAGCTGAACGTCACGGTTTCCTCCCGTTAAAAGAAATCGCCCGCGAATATTTCCCCGCAAACTACAGTTCCCACGGCCGCCCCAACATTAAAGATGTGTTGCGTGAAGGTCAGGAAGTTATCGTTCAGATAGATAAAGAAGAGCGCGGAAATAAAGGCGCAGCACTGACAACCTTTATCAGTCTGGCAGGCAGCTATCTGGTTTTGATGCCGAACAATCCGCGTGCGGGCGGCATCTCTCGTCGCATTGAAGGCGATGACCGTACCGAATTAAAAGAAGCGCTGGCAAGCCTCGAACTGCCTGATGGCATGGGGCTTATCGTGCGTACCGCAGGTGTCGGCAAATCGGCCGAAGCACTGCAGTGGGACCTGAGCTTCCGTCTGAAACACTGGGAAGCCATTCAAAAAGCGGCTGAAAGCCGCCCTGCCCCGTTCCTGATCCACCAGGAAAGCAACGTCATCGTTCGTGCTTTCCGTGACTATTTACGTCAGGATATTGGTGAAATCCTTATCGATAACCCGAAAGTGATGGAGATGGCGCGTCAGCACATCGCTGCGCTGGGTCGTCCGGATTTCAGCAGCAAAATCAAACTGTACACCGGTGAAATCCCGCTGTTCAGCCACTACCAGATTGAATCCCAGATTGAATCCGCCTTCCAACGTGAAGTGCGTCTGCCTTCCGGCGGCTCAATCGTTATCGACAGCACTGAAGCGCTGACAGCTATCGATATCAACTCCGCACGCGCAACTCGCGGCGGCGATATTGAAGAAACGGCGTTTAACACTAACCTTGAAGCTGCCGATGAAATTGCGCGTCAGCTGCGTTTACGTGACCTTGGTGGCCTGATCGTCATCGATTTTATCGATATGACCCCGGTTCGCCACCAGCGAGCGGTAGAAAACCGTCTGCGTGAAGCCGTTCGTCAGGACAGAGCGCGTATTCAGATCAGCCATATTTCTCGCTTCGGTCTGCTGGAAATGTCCCGCCAGCGTCTGAGCCCGTCACTGGGTGAATCCAGTCACCACGTCTGCCCGCGTTGCTCCGGCACCGGTACCGTGCGTGACAACGAATCGCTGTCGCTCTCCATTCTGCGCCTGATCGAAGAAGAAGCGCTGAAAGAGAATACCCAGGAAGTTCACGCGATCGTCCCGGTACCCATTGCGTCTTATCTGCTCAACGAAAAACGTACTGCGGTCAATGCCATTGAGACGCGTCAGAACGGTGTGCGCTGTGTGATCGTGCCAAACGATCAGATGGAAACGCCGCACTATTCCGTACTGCGTGTACGCAAAGGGGAAGAGACGCCAACTCTGAGCTATCTGCTGCCGAAACTGCACGAAGAAGCGATGGCGTTGCCGACGGAAGAAGAATACGTCGAGCGTAAGCAACCTGAACAACCGGCACTCGCCACTTTCGCGATGCCTGATGTTCCGCCGGCTCCTGCACTGCAGGAGCCAGCAGTGAAAGCTGCCGCGCCTAAAGCTGCTGCCGCGACCGCACCTGTCGCCGCACAGCCGGGTTTGATTAGCCGTTTCTTCGGCGCGCTGAAGTCCATCTTTGGCAGCAGTGAAGAAGTGAAACCGGTTGAACAACCGGCCCCGAAAGCTGAAGAGAAAACGGAACGCCAGCAGGATCGTCGCAAACCGCGTCAGAACAATCGTCGCGATCGTAACGAGCGTCGTGATAATCGTGACAACCGTGGTGACCGTGACAACCGTAATGAGCGTTCAGAAAACGGCGAAAACCGTGAAGATAACCGCCGTAACCGTCGTCAGTCACAGCAGCAAAATGCGGAAGCACGCGATAACCGCCAGCAATCCACTGACGTCGCAGACAAAGCGAAATCTGGTGATGAGCAGCAGGCCCCGCGTCGCGAACGCAACCGTCGTCGCAACGATGACAAACGTCAGGCACAGCAGGAAGTTAAAGAACTGAACCTGGCTGAACAGCCTGCGCAGGATTCCGAGCAGGAAGAACGCGTGCGTCAGCCGCAAACTCGTCGTAAACAGCGTCAGTTGAATCAGAAAGTTCGATTCACCGACAGCGCGCCGGTTGAAGCCGAAGTGGCGACTGCAGCGATTGTTGCTGAAACCGCCGTTGCTCAATCGGTTGAACAGTCCGCCCCGGCTCAACGTACCGAACTGGCTAAAGTCGATTTACCCGTAGTCGTTGCACCAGAGCAAGAGGACAACAACGAAGCACGCGATAATAACGGTATGCCCCGTCGCTCGCGTCGTTCTCCTCGCCATCTGCGCGTAAGCGGGCAGCGTCGTCGTCGCTATCGGGACGAACGCTATCCGGTTCAGTCGCCGATGCCGTTAACGGTTGCCTGTGCTTCTCCGGAATTAGCGTCCGGCAAAGTCTGGATTAGCTACCCTGTTGCCCGCACTCAGGACATGCAGGTTGAAGAACAGCGCGAACAGAAACTGGATCAGGAACAAAACGCATCTGTGGCAGTAGAGCCTCAAGCCGCCGCCGCTGTCGTTGAGCACATTGCGGATATCCCTGTACAGGAAAACGTCGTGCAACCTGATGTTAGCGTAGCGGAAACGCAGGCCGTCGTTGTTGAAACCACGCATCCGGAAGTTATTGCTACTCCGGTCGAGCAGCAACCGCAAATTATCGCTGAGTCTGACGCACCGGTTGCCGAAGAGATCGCTGCGAAAGCCGAACCTGTGGCTGACGTTGTGACTGCGCCGGTTGTTGAAGAGCCTGCAGAGGTTGTTATTTCCCAGCCAGAAGTGGTTGAAGAGATTGCCGAAGTTGTGGAAACAGCGCCAGTTGTTGAAGAGATTGCTGCGCCGCAGGAAGTTGTTGCAGCGCCAATTGTAGAAGCGACTGTCGTTAAGCCTGAAGTTGTCGCAGCCAGTGTTGATGCTGAACACCTTCACAGCCATGCGACCGCACCGATGACCCGCGCTCCGGCTCCGGAATATGTGCCTGAAGCGCCGCGTCATAGCGAGTGGCAGCGCCCGGCATTCGCCTTTGAAGGCAAAGGTGCTGCAGGCGGACACAGCGCCACACACCAGGCGACCGCGCCTGCAACGCGCCCGCAGCCCGTTGAGTAAATCATAATCAACATCACAGCCGACCTTCGGGTCGGCTTTTTTATATCTGTTCTACGCCTTTCATCCCCGTCAGCTGCGGCATGACATCCTTCATTAAGGCTAAAAATTTGCGTAATCGGGTCGGATAGTAGCGCGCCCAGGGGTAGACCAAATGTACAGGCAACGATGCCGCATGCCACTCGGGTAGCAGCGCAACCAGGCGTCCGCTGGCAATATCTTCCTCGACCATCCAGCTCGACACAATCGTCACACCTAATCCTGCCAGGGCGGCATTTCTTGCAACATAAATACTGTCGGTGCTTAATCTGGGTGAAATATTCAGAGTGACCGGTTCATTACGCGATTGATTCAGTAACGAAACGCTGTGTTGGTAAAACGTGTTCACGGCAATCCACGGCAGCGCGGATAACTGCTCCGGATGCGAAGGCTCACCATACTGTTTCAGCAATGCGGGACTCACCACCATACTACGGGGAACTTCAGCCAGTAAAACCGAGACCGTAGCAGGATCAACCTCAGCCCCAACCCGGATAGCGCAGTCGATATTGTCGCTGAGAAAATCAACGGTCTTATCATTCAGCATCCACTCAACGGATAACTGTGGATAGCGGGAAAGGAACTGCAGAAGCGGTTCAAGGAGTTGTTGTTGGCCGAACGCATGTGGTGCCCGAACCCGCAACGTCCCCACCGGCTCATCCTCCGTGATGTTCAGTCCGTCCTCCAGCGCCAGCCAGGCATCAATGATGTGTTTGGCATGCTGATACCCTCGCTCACCATCATCAGTCAGCTTCATTGCATGGGTGGTACGCATAATCAGCTTAACGCCCAACAGCGTCTCAAGGGATTGTAACCGCCGACTGACGGTTGCCTGGGTGGTGCCCATTTGCTTTGCCGCCGCTGAAAGCGAACCGGCCTCGACGATGCGCACAAACGTGCGCATCAATTCCACCCTATCTATACGTTCAGTTTTTATCATTTATTCATTATTCATACGTGTAACGTATAACTGTTTTACCACTGCGCTCGCTACCGTGCTACCTGTTGAAGGATAAAAATAACCGCACATCCCGTGATTGAGGAATCATTTGTGAACACACACACCGCACTTTCCCGTTGGGTTATTTTTGTTCTGGCACTGGGCGCTGGGTTCAGCGTTGCCGCAATCTATTATGCCCAGCCTCTTTTACCTTTGATGGGTCAGGACCTGGCCTTAGACGTCACCGGCATGGGGCTGGTGCCAACGCTCACCCAGGCAGGATACGCGCTGGGCATTTTGTTTTTGTTGCCGCTGGGCGACCGTTATGACCGCCGGACATTGATCCTGCTAAAAAGCGTCTCTCTTGCCGCGCTGCTGTTGGCCTGCAGCTTTACCGGTCAGTTGCATTCGCTACTGCTGGTTAGCTTATTGATGGGGATGACAGCGACCATGGCTCAGGATATCGTGCCGGCCGCAGCCATCCTTGCGCCTGAAGGCAAGCAGGGAAAGACAGTGGGTACCGTCATGACCGGTCTTCTGCTGGGGATCTTACTCTCGCGGACCATCAGCGGGCTGGTAGGTGAAGCCTATGGCTGGCGGGAAATGTATCAACTTGCCGCTGTCAGTATTGCCGTGATTGCCGTACTGATGTGGAAAATGCTGCCCCGCTTTACGGTCCATTCCACGCTGAGTTATCCGGCATTAATGTTCTCCATGGCGCAACTGTGGCAGCGTTATCCTGCACTACGCCGGGCGGCGTTGGCACAGGGCTTCCTGTCCATTGCCTTTAGCGCCTTCTGGTCAACACTGGCGGTTATGCTCTCTGAGCATTACCACATGGGCAGTGCGATAGCGGGAGCATTTGGTATTGCAGGGGCAGCCGGGGCGCTGGCAGCCCCTATGGCAGGTCATCTGGCAGATAAAGTAGGTGCCGGACGGGTAACACAGTTGGGCGCGCTGTTAGTCACGCTTTCATTTGCACTGATGTTCTTGCTTCCGGCCCTGCCAGTACAGGGGCAGTGGCTGCTGATTGCCCTGTCAGCAATAGGCTTTGATCTCGGACTGCAATCCAGCCTGGTCGCCCACCAGAACCTGGTTTATAGCCTGGAGCCTCAGGCAAGAGGTCGTCTGAATGCGTTGCTATTTACCATGGTGTTTATCGGCATGGCGCTGGGTTCTGTACTCGGAAGTCAGGTCTATGCGCTGGCAAACTGGGAAGGCGTGGTGACACTGGCCACTTTCAGCGGCGTTGTTGCGCTGGTAATTAGACTGACCGGTAAATTACCTGTTAGCCAGACAACTGCAGCCTAAAAAAATGCCCGCTCCGGGGTGTATGTGGAGCGGGCAGACAAACATATCCAGTTTCATGATATGTTTCAAAAAGGATTGTTACCGGTTGAGCTGGAATAGTGACATTCCCTGCATATCGGTAAACGTTTTATACGATGCCTGTAGCGCAGCCTGCTGCATAACATACGAAGAAATCGCCGCATTCCAGTCAACATCAACCAGATTGCTCATCTGTTGCGTTTGACCCAACGCGCGATCGGCCCCCAACGAGTCCAGAGCGCTAAGTTCACTGAGTTGCGTACCGAGTTCAGCACGAACAGACAGCACATTATTCAGTGAGTTCTTCAGACCACGGTTGGATTTATCGATGGCGGCTTTGGCTGCCTCTTTAGCCGCATCATCGCCTTCAATCGGCTTATTCAGGGCTGCAATAGCGGTATCCAACATGACGAATAAGTTCGTTTCTGACTTGCTTCCATCTGGCTCTGGAACCGCGTTGCTGGTCACCGAGTCAAAAATCTTATCCCCGGTATGACCAATCACCATTGACCGAGCGGCATCGACCTGTTGGGTGATATTTTGAGTTCCACCACTATAGGTACCATCAGTCTGGGCAAATGGCGGGGCTTCCGTTTTGTAGCCGCCAAAGATATAACGACCATTACCGTCGGTACTGTTCGCCAGATTCATTAACTGATCGCGGATCCCTTGCAAATCAGTTGCCAACGATGCCCGGTTATCATCACTCAATGTACCGTTGCCAGCATTGACAATTTTTTCCTGTGCCGCGGTAATAGCGGTCGTCGCCCGGCTTAACACGTTCTCTTCCAGTGACACTTTTTGCGTCGCGAAAGTGCGCGCCAGCGTATATTGGCTGTTCTGCGCCTGGGCCTGTGAAAGTACCACGGCCTGTGATGCGGCAATCGGATCGTCAGACGGGTTGTTCACGCGTTTCCCCGTTGACATCTGCTCGCCAAATTTCAACCATTCAGCCTGAGAGTTGGTGATGCCGCGCATATTCTGCTGGTACATCATCTGAGTACTGATACGCATTGAATTCCTCTCCCTTAGCGAATATTCAGCAGTGCATCAAAGAGTGAATTCGCCGTTTGCAGTACCTGAGCGTTGGCCAGGTAATACTGCTGATAACGCTGCAAATTCCCGTACTCTTCGTCGAGGTTAACCCCGGAAATAGACTGTTGCTGATTTGAAAGCTGCGTGACCACGTTGTTTTGCGTGGTACTACTGGTTTTTAAGGTCGCCGTTTTGTTGCCGACATCGCTCACCAGCGTAGCGTAAGCATCGTTAAAGGTTTTATTCCCGATAGTTGCCTTGGTCTGCAGATCCAGCAATTTCTGACCGTTACGGTTATCGCTTTTTCCTTTATCAACATTGGGGGCAGTGTCATTTTTGGACACTTCAGCCATGGCGATTTTCGACTCGTCGGTCACCGCCACTTTCATATTAATAATGGCGTCACCCACGGGTTTCACCGTAAAGCTATCATTCGCCAGCGCACCATTTTTGACGGTGATTTCCAGCCCATCAAACGACATTTTTCCGTCAGTGACCGCCGGCTTAAAGCTGGTATTGTCAGCCAGACGGGTCACCTGCCAGTCAACGCCATCAAACGTAATTTTATAGTCTGTGGCCTGCACCGACGAGCTGTCGGTCATTTTAACGTCCAGCGCACCGGTCCCTTTATTTTTCGTATTGCTAAGGACTGCCGGGCCACCAATATCGAAAAAGTTTTTGCCCGGGTCGCCGTTGGCATCAAAACCTTTTTTGTGCTGCGTGTTAAACGCATCAGCAAAAGCGAGGGCCAACTGACCAAGGGTATTACGCGTCTGGTCGAGTTCCTGCGAACGGAACGTCAACAGCCCGCCCAGCGAACCGGTCGTGATCAGCTTTTCCGGGATGGCAACTTCTCCGGCCACGCCGTCAACATAAGCGACAGTCGTGCGAGAGGGATCATCGCTGGAAGGTACAGCGGCCAGTTGGCGAGCATTGCTGCCCTGCACCAGCGAATAGCCATTCGCCATAGTCACGTTATAGGTGCCGCCGTCCTGAATGCTGACTTCCACGCCGACAATCTTGTTCAGCTCACTCACCAGTTGATCGCGCTGATCGAGCAGATCGTTCGGTGATGCACCCGCGCCAACGCCGGTCAAACGGGAGATTTGGTCGTTAAGGCTGGCAATTTGCTTCGAATAGTTGTTGATTTGATCGACGCTGGCCTTAATCGCAATATTGACCTGCTTATCCTGATCGCGTAGATATTGGTCCGTCGTTCTGAACTGATTGACTAAGCCATCAGCTTTACCGATAAGTGCCTGACGCGCCGCCGGATCTTCTGCGTTACTCACCAACGTCTGCAGGCTGGTAAAAAAGCCCTGCATCGACGTTGAGATCGAACTGGTTTTGCTGGCGAGCAGGTTGTCGATTTTTGACATTTGCTCGTAACGTGTCGTCAGGCCGCTGCTCTGGTTCTGCGCCGCACGTAACTGATTAGTGATAAATGAGTCATACTCACGCTGTACGCCAGAAACATAGACACCATTGCCGACCCAGCCCCCCGCACCCAGCGTGCTGTTCGCTTGCGCCATAATTGTCGTTTGTCGGGTATAGCCGGCAACGTTATAGCTGGAGATGTTATTACTGGCAGTGTTCAACGCGGCCTGCGCTGCGCTGAGTCCACTCATCGCGTTATTAATCAAGCTGGACATGGAGGTTCCTTGTAATCCTTCAATACTCGGTATTATCGGCAGCAGGTCAGCAGACTTGAGCTATTTAAAAGAGATTATCGAGATTCGTGCTGTAGGTTTTACTCACCTTTTCGCTCATCGATTTTAGCTGCTGGATCATGCTGGTTAATTTGCGCGCATAGTTAGGGTCAGTGGCGTAACCAGCATTCTGCAATGCCTGGGCACCCTGCTCAGCGGTCGCGGCACCGGTCACCGCGGCGTAACGCGGATTGCGGGATATCAGACCGACATAATCCGACAGTGCTTCAAGATAGGAGCTATAAACACGGAATTTCGCTTTCACTTTTTTCGCCTCACCGTTTTCGTATTCGGTGGTGGTGATTTCAGTGGTCGGCCCTTTCCAGCTTCCCGAGGCTTTCACACCAAAAATGTTAAAGCTCGGCTCGCCATTCTCCCGTCGAATTTGTCGTTGCCCCCACCCGGACTCCAGCGCAGCCTGCGCCAGAATCAGATGATGAGGAACCCCACTCTGCTGACTGGCCAGTTTTGCCGGCAGCGAAAGTTGAGCCAGGAAGTCTTTGCTGTCACCCGACAGTGGCTCATCATTGCTTTCTGTGGTTCTGGGCATCGCTTTACGCACCAGTTGCGTCAGCGTCTGATTTTGATAGCTGGTCACCGTTTCCAGCGAGAATTTCATCGGTACCTGCGGCGCATCATCCGCAGGTTGCCCCTGTCCTTGCTTCATCTGCTTGACCATCATTTCTGCCAGCCCCAGACCTTTTCCTGCGGTCATCTGCTGGGCGATCTGTTGGTCATACATGCTGGTGTATAAACGCGTGGAGTCGCTGCTAAAGACACCGTCTTTTGGCAACGCCTCGCGCATACTTTTCAGCATCATCTGCACGAACATCCCTTCAACCTGGCGGGCGACCGGGCGGATATTTGCCGCCGGATCCTGACCCGCTTTCGCTTTCAGTTCGTTCAGTGATTGTGCATCCCAGGCTGCGCTGGTCAGCAGTTTGCTATCACCAATCATCAGATGATTTCCAGTTTGGCGCGCAGACAACCCGCACTTTGCATGGATTGCAGGATAGACATCAGGTCCATCGGTGTTGCCCCCAGCGCATTCAATGCACGTACGACGTTGTTCAGGTTGGCGCTGGAACGCACGCTCTGCAACGAACCACCGCTCTGGCGCAGATCGATCTGCGTTTGTGGCGTCACTACAGTTTGCCCACCGCCAAACGGTGTATCCGGCTGGCTAACATTCGCCTGGCGGTTAACCGTAATCGACAGGTTGCCTTGCGCCACGGCACAGCTGTCCAGCGTTACCTCGCGGTTCATGACCACCGATCCCGTACGCGAGTTAATAATTACCTTCGCGTCCTGCGGCGTGACGTTCACCTCCATATTCTGAATGTCGGCGAGGAAGCGCACCTGCGAACTGTTGCCGCTTGGCACCCGCACCTGGATCGTCCGGGCATCCAGCGCCGTTGCGCTGCCAAAACCGCGCGAGCGGTTAATGGTGTCGGTAATTTGCTGCGCCATGGTGAAATCTTCATTATTCAGCTGCAAATTAATGGTGTTACCGCCGCCGAACTGGCTGGGTAATTCGCGTTCGATGGTCGCGCCGTTGGTAATACGTCCGCCATTGAGCTGGTTTACCTGCACGCTGCTGCCACCCGCAGCCGCGCCTGCACCGCCAACCAGAATATTCCCCTGCGCCAACGCATATACCTGGCTATCGACCCCTTTCAGCGGAGTCATCAGCAGCGTACCGCCGCGCAGGCTTTTAGCGTTCCCCATGGAAGAGACCACCACGTCAATGGTTTGCCCCTGACGACCAAAGGCCGGGAACTGCGCGGTGACCATTACCGCTGCCACGTTTTTCAGCTGCATATTGGTGCCGGTGGGCACGGTGATCCCCAACTGCGACAGCATGTTGTTGAGCGTTTGTGTCGTAAATGGCGTCTGGGTAGTCTGGTCACCCGTACCATCCAGCCCGACCACCAGCCCATAACCAATCAGCGAGTTTTCCCGCACGCCCTGCACGCTGGTCAGGTCTCGAATACGGTCGGCATGCGCGAAGGCGGTTACCAACACCAGTACCATTCCAACAAAAGTTTTAAACACTGGAGACCTCGCTTACATCGGCGACAAGTTAAGGAAGAAACGCTGCAACCAGCCCATATTTTGCGCTTCATTGATGTAGCCGTTGCCGACATACTCAATCCGCGCGTCCGCAACCTGCGTTGACGGTACGGAGTTACTGCCACTGATGGTGCGCGGGTTAACCACCCCGGAGAAGCGAATGAATTCAGTGCCCTGATTAATGGCGATCTGTTTTTCACCCACGACATGTAAGTTGCCATTCACCAGTACCTGATCGACCGTTACGGTCAGCGTACCGCTGAAGGTATTTCTGGCGTTCGCGCCGCCTTTACCGTTAAACGAGTTGCCACCAGAAGCCTCTACGTCGGCACGCTCGTTGCCAAATAACCCCTGCAGATAACGTGGTACCGTGTCAAACCCAAAGTTAGTTTTGCCATCACGACTGGCATTCGCCGAGGAGCTTTTGCTCGCGCTGACGTTTTCCTGCAATACGATAGTCAACGTATCGCCAATATTGCGCGGACGGCGGTCTTCAAATAACGGCTGGTAGCCATAATTAATCGGCTGCGCAGACTGAAATATTGATCCATTCGCCACCGGCGTCGGGCCTGGAACTGGCTGGGCAGTCGTCGCGCCCTGCACGAGCGGAGTGGCCGGGATCCAGGCGCATCCTGTCAGTGAAACCACCAGCAGGGCCAAAATCGGGTATGGGTGAAGCGCGTATTTTCGCATTGCCTTCATCTTCAAAATCAGTACGCCGGTGAGGCTTTCACCCCACCGGACGTCACTTTAGAGTTGCGTCAGTTTCTGCAGCATCTGATCGGTGGTCGATACCGCTTTACTGTTGATTTCATAAGCACGTTGAACCTGGATCATGTTGACCAGTTCTTCCGCCACGTTGACGTTAGAGGTTTCCACATAACCCTGGTACAACAGGCCCGCACCGTTCAGCCCCGGCGTGCTTTCGTTCGGTGCACCGGACGATTGCGTTTCGGTGTACAGATTCTCACCAATACTTTCCAGACCGGTATCATTCATGAAGGTCGTCAGGTTGAGCTGCCCTACCTGAACTGGAGCAGCCTGACCCTGCTGGGTGACACTGACAATCCCGTCGCGCCCAATAGTGATACTGAGCGAGTTAGCCGGGATAGTGATTGCAGGCTGCACCTGAAAACCACCCGCCGTTACCAACTGACCGTTCTGATCCACCTGGAAAGAGCCATCACGGGTATAGGCTGACGTGCCATCTGGCAGCATGACCTGGAAAAACCCCTGGCCTTTAATCGCCACATCTTTACTGTTGTTGGTCTGCGACAGGTTACCCTGGCTATGTAAACGTTCGGTCGCAACCGGACGCACACCGGTACCAATCTGCAAACCAGACGGCAGCGTTGTCTGTTCAGAAGACTGAGCGCCAGGCTGGCGAATCGTCTGGTACAGCAGATCTTCAAACACCGCACGCTGGCGTTTAAAACCATTAGTACTGACGTTTGCCAGGTTGTTGGCAATCACATCCATGTTGGTTTGCTGCGCGTCCAGGCCGGTTTTGGCGATCCATAATGAATTGATCATAAAATGTCCTGTATTAACTCATCGACAGCAGTTGGTTGGCGCGGCCCGCGTTATCATCCACGCTACTGATAATCTTCATCTGCATTTCGAAACGGCGAGCGCTGGCGATCATATCGCTCATCGCCGCAACCGGTTTGACGTTACTGCCTTCCAGTACGCCCGACATCACGCGGATGCTGGGGTCGGCTTGCAGTGTCGGTCCCCGGGTAGCCTGCGCTGCCGCACTCAGACGGAACATACCGTCATCACCACGTTGCACTTCACTTCCCGTCGCTTTAACCAGCTTCAGACGTCCTACTGGCGCCACCGTATTCGCGGGATCGCCTGGGTTGAGCGCCGAAATCGTTCCGTCAGCGGCGATAGTCACTTCCGACCCTTCCGGTACCGCTATCGGCCCAGCTTCGCCAATCACCGGATGTCCCTGAATGGTCAGTTCACCGGTTGGACTCACCTGAATTGCGCCATTGCGGGTGTATCCTTCGCGGCCATCAGCGGTCTGCACAGCCAACCAGCCATCCTGCTGCAAAGCCACATCCAGCGGACGGGAGGTATAATCCATCTGGCCTGGCGTCATGTCAGCTCCAGGCGTGGAGGCGACCACCAGCGTACGCGTTGGCAGCGAAAGCCCTTCTACGGGAACCGCACGCAGCGCGTTGAGCTGAGCACGAAAACCCGGTGTGGAGGCATTTGCCAGGTTGCTGGCCGTCACCGCCTGTTGATTCAGCGTCTGACTGGCCGCGCCCATGGCGGTATATATTGCGTGATCCATTAAGCCATCCCGTCAGGCGCTTAGCGCAGGTTGACCAGTGTGTTAAGGATCTGATCCTGGGTTTTGATGGTCTGCGCATTCGACTGATAGTTACGCTGAGCGACGATCATATTCACCAGTTCTTTACTCAAATCCACGTTAGAGGCTTCCAACGCACCGTTGGTCAGTTTGCCGAAGTTCCCCGTACCCGCGGTACCCAGCAGTGCCACACCGGAGGCCTGCGTTGCCGCCCAGACGTTATCGCCCTGAGATGCCAGACCTTCGTTGTTGGCAAAGTTTGCCAGCACGATCTGTCCCAAAACCTGTTTCTGTTCGTTGGAGTAGTTACCGACTACGGTACCGTCATTGTTAATCTGGTAGCTCACCAGATCGCCTGGTTTGTAGCCGTCCTGGTTAGTGGCAACAATGTTGTTTGCACCGGTGTTCTGCTGCATGGAGTTCTGGAAACTCATTGCGAAGGTGACGGCAGGTGCGCCATTGAGCGCAGCTGTGGTGATATTGAATGTACCGCCGCCGGTTAGCGCCCCATTGGTATCAAATTCCAGCGTGGACGTTGGTGCGGTTGGTACAGCAGCCTTCGGATCGCTGCTATCAATGGTATAGACAGCCCATTTGTTATCAGGCTGTTTTACAAAATAGGCGTTAACTTCGTGGGCATTGCCCAGGCTGTCATAAACGGTAACAGGGCCTTTTTTGTTATAGCTGTCAGCATCTTTCGGATCGAACTTTGTCGTTGTCGGGATTTTATCCGATGAGTTCAGGTTGATCTGCATTGAGGCCTTGCTGGTTGCCTGTGCCGCCATCAATGTATTAGGGATCGTGATCGGCCCTGGGTTCGCACCTTGCTGAACTGTCGGCGGCGTACCGGTCGCTGGATAGCCCGTCAGTTTCAGTCCCTGCATGTTAACGATATTGCGGTTTTCATCGAGCTTGAACTGACCGTTACGGCTGAAGAAAACAGAACCATTGCTGTCAACCATACGGAAAAAACCGTTCTGGCTGATAGCCACATCCAGGCCACGTCCAGTGTTGGTGGTGGTACCATCGGTAAAGTCCTGGGTAATACCCGCAACTTTAACGCCCAGACCCACTTTAGAACCGGCGAACATGTCGGCAAAGGATGCCGTGCCGGATTTAAAACCGTAGGTGGCGGAGTTGGCGATGTTGTTACCAATGACATCGAGGTTGGTCGCTGCAGCGTTCAGACCGCTGACCGCTTGTGAAAAGGCCATGACTTACTCCTGATAAGTGTGAAGGCTTAAATTATCTGCCGTACTTCGTCGAGGGTGGTGGTTCCATAGGTGCCCAGGTCCAGCGTATTACCGCCGTTACTGCGGATAACACCCTGCACCAGCGCAAACTGTAGAGGCTGCGCCACAAGTTGCGTTCCGGCGTTGCTGGCCGCAATCGAAACGTTATACGAACCGCTCGGCGCATCCGTGCCGTCCGTCATGGTGCCATCCCAGGTAAAGGTGTGAACGCCCGCTTTCAACCCGCCAATATCAATGGTGCGTACCACCTTGCCGTCTTTATCGGTAATGGTTGCGGTAACCTTATCTGCCGGTTGCTGCAGCTCAACGCCAAACGGTGTCGTGGTCGTCGTTGCCCCTTCTTCCGCACCTTTACCGGTCAGAATGGTGGTTCCCGGGATCATGACGCCATGACCAATCAGAGTACTGGCCTGCAACGACTGGCTGCTATCGATCTGCCCGGAGATCGATCCCAGCGTGGTATTCAATTTTTCAATGCCGCTTACGGTACTGATTTGCGCTAACTGGGTAGTCAACTCATTGTTTTGCAGCGGGTTGGTCGGATCCTGGTTTTTCAACTGCGCGACCAGAAGCGTCAGAAAGCTGCTTTGCAGATCGGCCGCGTTGCTCCCTGTCAGCGAACTTTTGCCAGTGGCAGCATTAACACCCGACGTACTCGGGTCATTCATTTTTACAGCAACGGACATGTGCGCCTCCTTTACTGGCCCAGCGTCAGCGTTTTAAGCATCAAGCTTTTTACGGTATTGAGCACTTCAACGTTCGCCTGATAGCTGCGTGAAGCAGACATGGTGTTAACCATCTCGCCGACCACGTCGACATTCGGCATTTTTACGTAGCCATTCGCATCCGCCAGCGGATTGCCCGGCTCATAAACCAGCTTGTCCGGCGCCTGACTTTCAATGACGTCAGAAACTTTTACGCCACCGGTTGCTGCGCCTGGCGCTGCATCGACCTGAAAAACAACCTGCTTTGCGCGATACGGCTGACCATCAGGTCCGGTCACGCTATCGGCGTTCGCCATGTTGCTGGCAGCCACGTTCAGACGCTGAGACTGAGCCGTCAGCGCAGAACCTGCGATATCAAAAATATTGAGCAACGCCACGGGTTAGTTCCCTCCTTGCAGCACGTTCATCATGCCCTTGATTTGCCCACCTAACGCGGTAAGCCCCATCTGGTACTTCAGGCTGTTATCCGCAAACTGCGTACGCTCCCTGTCCATATCCACCGTGTTGCCATCCAGAGACGGCTGGTCAGGAATGCGATAGAGCAACTCCGTAGAAGGAGCCGAGACAGTCTGGGCAGGAATGTGTTGTGCAGAGGTCAGCGTCAACGAAACACCGCCCGTTTCTTCCCGCCCGCGCACCATGACTTTTTTTAATTCACTGGCGAAATCCAGGTCGCGCGCCTGATACCCTGGCGTGTCGGCATTGGCAATGTTGGCCGCTAATATTTCCTGGCGTTGGGCGCGCAAATTCAGCGCTTCCTGTTGAAAACGTAAGGCGGCGTCGAGCTTATCGAGCATATCTCCTCCGCAAATGACAAAATTCAGCCGACAGCTTAAATCCCATCACGCGCGCGTTATCGCCGGAATAAACGCAAAATGCGTCGCTATTTGTTGCGTTGATGACTGCGTCACACAGGTAGAATCCTGCCACTACCTGAAAAAGCGCGAGGTTTTGATGCAAACGTTTAAACGTGGAATAGTTGTGGCAGCACTGCTGTTCAGCCCTATGACGCTGGCACAAGACCTGAATTCGCAGTTAACCGCGTGGTTTTCCCAGCGCCTGGCCGGGTTTAGCGATGAGGTGGTCGTCACTGTCCGTACGCCGCCAAACTTGCAGCCCAGCTGTGACCAGCCTGCGCTGAGCGTGTCCGGCAGTGCGAAACTGTGGGGTAACGTGAACGTACTGGCTCGCTGCGCCAATGAAAAGCGCTACCTGCAGGTCACGGTGCAAGCCACCGGCAACTATGTTGTCGCAGCGGCCCCTGTTGCCCGAGGAAGCGCACTGAACGCGGCCAGCGTAACGCTAAAACGTGGTCGTTTGGATCAACTGCCGCCACGCGCCGTACTGGACGTTAATCAGGTTCAGGATGCCGTGAGCCTGCGCGACCTGGTTCCCGGTCAGCCAATCCAGCTCACAATGTTGCGCCAGGCGTGGCGGATAAAAGCGGGTCAACGCGTGATGGTTATCGCCAACGGAGACGGCTTTCGGGTCAATGCCGAAGGTAAAGCGCTCAACAATGCAGCCGTCGCGCAAAACGCACGGGTGCGGATGATTTCTGGTCAGGTGGTGAGTGGAATCGTCGATTCTGATGGGAATATTCTTATTAACCTATAATAGGTTAAAGATTTTTTAGCGAGTGCCGATAGATAATCAACCAATGATTAAAGCGGGTCGCTATAGCGTAACCCCTCGATGAGGATAGAAAAAATGAGTATTGATCGTACCTCACCATTGAAGCCAGTAAGCACTGTCCAGCCACGCGAAACCAGCGACTCGCCGGTACAAAAAGCGCGGAAGGAAAAAACAGCGACGACAAACAGCACCAGCGTAATGCTGAGTGACGCTCAGGCCAAACTGATGCAGCCCGGCACCAATGACATCAACATGGAACGTGTCGAAGCGCTGAAAACCGCGATCCGTAACGGCGAGCTGAAAATGGATACCGGAAAAATTGCCGACTCGCTGATCCGCGAGGCACAGAGCTACCTACAGAGTAAATAAAGTATGACTCGTTTGTCAGAAATACTTGATCAGATGACGGCCGTCCTCAATGACCTGAAAACGGTGATGGATGCTGAGCAGCATCAGCTTTCTGCAGGGCAGATCAACGGTAGCCAGCTACAGCGAATTACAGAAGAAAAAAGTTCTTTGCTGGCCACCCTCGATTATCTGGAACAGCAGCGCCGCCTGGAAAATGATGCCTCGCGCAGCGCCAATGATGAGATTGCCGAGCGCTGGCAGACAATCACGAAGAAGACACAGCATTTGCGCGATCTCAACCAACACAATGGTTGGCTGCTCGAAGGGCAGATCGAACGCAATCAACAGGCAATTCAAGTGCTGAAACCGCACCAGGAGCCGACGCTGTATGGCGCAAACGGCCAGACCTCTGCGGCACATCGCGGCGGGAAAAAATTCTCTATTTGATCATTGCCTGATGGCATTGTGCTTATCAGGCAACGCTATTCTGTTGGCCGGATGCGGCGTTGCGCCGCCATCCGGCATAGGATGTCCATTACGCCGTCCGGCGAACAAACTCTTTCACTTTAAAGCCCAGCACAGCAAGAGCGGCAAAGTAGGCAACGATTCCCACGACCACCACCGCCATCAGACGCATCACACGCCACACCATTGTCCCCTGTGACCAGTCCGGCATCATGTAAAGCATCCCTACCAGCGCAGCAGACATCACCAGCACTGAAATCAGCAGACGCGTCAGGAACCAGGCCCAGCCCGGCTGTGGGGTGAATATTTTCTGTTTGCGCAGTTGCCAGTAGAGCAGTGAAGCATTCAGACACGCCGCCAAACCGATCGACAACGACAGTCCGGCATGCTTCAACGGCCCGATAAACGCCAGGTTCATCACCTGGGTCAGAATCAGCGTTACAATGGCAATTTTTACCGGCGTTTTAATATCCTGACGCGAGTAAAAACCAGGCGCCAATACTTTCACGACGATAATACCAATCAGCCCGACCGAATACGCCACCAGCGCGCGCTGGGTCATCGCCGCATCAAACGCGGTAAATTTTCCGTACTGGAACAGCGACACCGTCAGCGGTTTCGCCAGGATCCCCAATGCCACGGCACTGGGTAACGCCAGCAGAAAGCACAGGCGCAGCCCCCAGTCCATCAGGCGGCAATACTCATCATGATTACCGCTGGAAAAACTTTTGGACAGTGACGGCAGCAGGATTGTCCCCAGCGCCACCCCCAAAACACCGGACGGAAACTCCATCAGGCGGTCGGCATAGTACATCCATGACACCGAGCCGGAGGCCAGAAACGAGGCAAAAATCGTATTGATGATGAGAGAAATCTGGCTGACAGAGACCCCAAGGATCGCCGGCCCCATTTGCTTCACGACGCGCATCGCACCTTCATCGCGGAAGTTGACACGCGGCAGTACCAGCATGCCAATTTTCTTCAAATGTGGAAGCTGATAAACCAGTTGCAGCACACCGCCCACGGTGACAGCCCACGCCAGCGCCAGCACCGGCGGATGGAAATAAGGCGCGGCAAACAGCGCAAAACCAATCATGCTGATATTCAGAAACGTCGGCGCAAACGCTGGAATGGAGAAGCGATTCCATGTGTTAAGGATTGCACCAGCCAGTGAGGCCAGCGAAATCAGCAAAATATAAGGAAAGGTTATTCGCAGCAGTTGGGTGGTCAGTGTGAACTTATCTGCAGTATCAGCAAACCCTGGCGCGGTGACCATTATCACCCACGGCGCAGCAAGCATCCCGGCCACCGTGACGACGGCCAGCGCCAGCGTCAATAGACCAGAAACATAGGCGACAAACACGCGGGTGGCGTCTTCGCCCTGCTTACTTTTGTATTCGGCAAGAATCGGTACAAACGCCTGAGAGAACGCTCCCTCAGCAAAAATGCGGCGCAGCAGGTTAGGAAGTTTGAATGCCACAAAAAAGGCGTCGGTCGCCATCCCTGCGCCAAAGATTCTGGCGACAATCGCGTCACGCGCAAAACCCAGCACACGTGAGAACATCGTCATCGAGCTGACGGCTGCCAGCGATTTTAATAAATTCATCTATGTTGTATTCCAGACTCTGAGGCAGAACCCCGCATAGCCAGTCCATTGGCCGGAGAAGGCGTTGAGCCCTCATCCGGCAATGTCGCAGGGCCTGATGCCGACGCTAAAGCGTCTTATCAGGCTGACAAACTGGTCTATAGCTTGAAAAGAGGTGTTTTTTGAGTGGGCATATAGTACCTGGATTACCGTGAATTACTACCGCCAGATGTTACAGGGGGTTATTCCGCCATCGCCTCCCGCCACAGTTTATCAACCACACGCTGCGCCAGAATCGCCTGCTCGCCCGCCGTCTCAGGAACCGTCTGATTTTGTACACAGGCTATAAAATGGCGTGCGCATCCGGCAAACCCACGTTGTTCTAGCGTAGTTTGCCATCCAGCAATGGGCTTATGTACCACCCCCTGCCCGCGCTCTTCGCGCCATTCCCGCATATCCGTTACATCAATCAAGCCACCCTCCGTCACGGCCTGGATACACTCGCGCTGGCTACCAGCACGGCGGTGCATACTGGTGGTTATCTGTAGCTGATCGGCAGAAAAATGATGTTCAGCATAAAGCATTTCACCGATGTCATTTGTTAACAGCGTGCCGCCATTAAGTTGAACCTTTCCTCCTGCCAGCCACAGCGCGGTGTCTACCACATGCAGGTAATCATCCAGCAGCGTAAAACGCAGATCGTGCGGCCCGACGCTGTTCGTACGGTGCTTGTCCATACGGACAGACGCCGCATTGACCAACTGCGCCTTTAGATCCTGATACAGCGGCGCAAAGCGGCGATTAAATCCAACCATTAGCGTCAGTTTTTTCCGCGCCGCTAGCTCCACCAGTTGTTCAGCTTCGCGCAGATTTTCTGCCAGCGGCTTGTCCACGCAAACATGAACGCCGGCATTCAACAACTCACTCACTACGGCGTAGTGAGTGGCGGTACTGGAATGAACGAAAACAGCATCGCAGGTTGCCGCTAAATTCTGTACGGAATCAACGTATGGCATTCGCCAGGTTTCACAAATACGCTGCGCTTTTTCCCGCGAGGGGGACCATGCGCCCTGCAGCGTCCAGTCCACAGATGCACCCAACACAGGCAACCATGCCTTTTGCGCGATGCCTCCTAACCCGACTACGCCAATACGCAATTTTCCCACGTCAGTCTCCCAGGTGTGCCAATAACGAATCGAGCCGCTGTTTCAACTCTGCCACTTCGGTTTCCAGCGCTTCAACACGCGCCTGCAAATCTCCAGGTGCCGCCTGCGGTTCATCTGCCGCGGCGAGTAACTCATCAACCTCGCCACAAAACAGGTGCATATAACGACTTTCTCGTTTCCCAGGTTCACGCGCCAGGCGAACCACATAAGGACCATCTTCCCGGGTAGCCAGTTTCTCCAGCGTCGACTCCACTTCCGCCATATCGCTGAACTCATACATTCGGGATGCGCGGCTACGCAATTCACCCGGTGTCTGAGCGCCACGGAGTAACAGCGTGGTAATCAGTGCCACTTCACCCGCGCTAAGCTTAAGATCGCCAAACTCTGAATTACAGAACCGCTGTTCGTATTTGGTCACGCGATTACCAAAGCCGCTCACCGTACGCAGAAAATGCCTTTTTACCAGGTTATCAAGCTGATCCTGCACGTCGGCTTCCGATAGATTCATCACCGGTTCACGGTTGGTTTTTTGATTACACGCGGTCACCACACCATTCACGGAAAGGGGATATTGTTCCGGTGTAGTAACCTGCTTTTCTAATAAGCAGCCAATCACACGGGCTTCGGTGGCGGTTAATTCGTATTTCATCGTCTTCTCCATTATTCAGGCCGTGCGCCTGAAACTTAGCGACCGGGGGTCCATTCTGATGTGGTCAACGCCGTCAGCACATGATCGCGCCACTGTCCATCAATCAGCAGATAGTCTTTTGCATACCCTTCTTTCTCAAAGCCGAGTCGCGCCAGCAAATCGCCGCTACGCTTATTGTGTGGCATGTAGTTCGCCATAATGCGGTGAATATGTTGCGTCCGCTGCACATAACGAATAGCGGCGGTCAGGGCTTCGTACATCAGCCCCTGCCCTTGCCACTTCTGCGCAATGGAATAACCGAGATAGCAAGCGTGGAAAGATCCGCGCACCACGTTCGAGAAGTTCGCTACGCCGATAATTTCTTTTTCATCAGGATCGAGCAGCGCGAAATACCAGGCCGTGCCTTGTTTATGAAATTCAGAGATCATGCTCAGACGCGCCTGCCAGCCGGACGGATAACAGTGGCTTTCATCGCGAATAGGTTCCCAGGGCTTTAAGAAATGACGATTTTCTGCGTAATAATCTGCCAGACGCCAGGCATCACGCTCATGCACTAAACGCACGACCAGGCGGTCCGTGGTTAAGCGCACTTTTGGCACGTTACTGCGATAGCCAAACATTCTATACCTACTCCTTCCCGTAACGTCTTCAATACGCAATTCGCATTACTATACCTGTGCAAATACACCGTGTGAAAAGAGCAAAATGCCATTTTTTGAATTATTCACACATTTTGATGAAAACTCTCTATCAAGACTGACTTTTGATAAAAAAATATTGTCCCGCCAAGGGTGGGAAAAGCGCAAACGACACCGCAGAATAGAAGGTGCTTATCTTTTAAACTCTCCACCGAGTGACGAGTTTTTTCCCTGGAGGGGAAATGTCGCAAGTCTCGCAGGCAAGGAGCCTGGGTAAATATTTCCTGCTCATCGATAATATGCTGGTCGTGCTGGGTTTCTTTGTCGTTTTCCCACTGATCTCTATCCGTTTCGTCGACCAAATGGGCTGGGCCGCCGTGATGGTCGGTATCGCACTTGGATTGCGCCAATTTATCCAGCAAGGTCTGGGGATTTTTGGCGGCGCAATTGCTGACCGCTTTGGTGCCAAACCGATGATTGTGACCGGCATGCTGATGCGTGCCGCCGGATTCGCCACGATGGGGATTGCGCACGAACCCTGGCTATTGTGGTTCTCCTGTTTCCTCTCCGGCTTAGGCGGTACGTTATTCGACCCGCCCCGCTCGGCACTGGTGGTCAAACTGATCCGCCCGGAAAAGCGCGGGCGTTTTTTTTCTATTCTGATGATGCAGGACAGTGCCGGTGCCGTTGTTGGCGCATTACTCGGCAGTTGGCTGTTACAGTACGATTTCCGCCTGGTCTGCGCCACAGGTGCGATTTTGTTCGTTCTGTGCGCCGCGTTTAACGCATGGCTGCTTCCGGCATGGAAGCTATCCACCGTGAAGATTCCCGTGCGCGAAGGCATGAGTCATGTGATGCATGACAAACGATTTGTCACCTATGTCCTGACGCTGGCGGGGTATTACATGCTGGCGGTACAGGTTATGTTGATGCTGCCGATTATGGTTAATGACATTGCCGGTTCGCCAGCCGCCGTGAAGTGGATGTATGCCATCGAAGCGTGTCTCTCTTTAACGCTGCTCTACCCTATCGCCCGCTGGAGTGAAAAACGTTTTCGTCTTGAACATCGGCTGATGGCAGGCCTGCTGATCATGTCTCTTAGCATGATGCCCATCGGTCTGGTCGGGAATTTACAGCAGCTTTTCACCCTGATTTGCACCTTCTATATCGGTTCTATCATCGCCGAACCGGCACGCGAGACGTTGAGCGCGTCGTTGGCAAATGCGCGCGCACGGGGCAGTTACATGGGCTTTAGCCGCCTCGGGTTAGCCATCGGCGGCGCCATCGGTTATATCGGTGGCGGCTGGCTGTTTGACATGGGTAAAGCACTGTCACAGCCAGAGCTCCCGTGGATGATGCTCGGCATTATCGGCTTTATCACCTTCCTCGCGCTGGGTTGGCAGTTTAGCCATAAACGCCCGTCACGCGGCATGCTGGAACCTGATGCCTGATAGCTGACCAGGCGTCCCGGACTCAATTTCAGTTTTTTCTGCTGGTGTCCGGGCCGCTGGTGCTGGATGCTGCTTTGTGTCACGATTACGCCACAAGCATCATGTTGAGGAACCCCATGAAAAAGTTTTTTTTTGCTGCTGCACTGATTGTCAGCGGCCTGTTGGTTGGTTGTAATCAACTCACACAATACACGGTTAGCGAGCAAGAGATTAATCAGGCACTGGCAAAGCATAACGACTTCTCGAGAGATATTGGTCTGCCTGGCGTTGCTGAAGCCCATATCGTACTGACCAATCTCGCCAGCCAGATTGGTCGAGAAGAACCGAATAAAGTGACTCTGACAGGCGATGCCAATCTGGATATGAATTCCCTTTTTGGTAGTCAGAAAGCGACCATGAAGTTGAAGTTAAAAGCATTGCCAGTCTTCAATAAAGAAAAAGGCGCGATTTATCTGCAAGAAATGGAAGTGGTCGATGCGACCGTCACACCAGAGAAAATGCAATCTGTACTGCAAACTCTGATGCCCTACTTAAATCAGTCGCTGCGCAATTACTTTAACCAGCAACCGGCCTATATTTTGCGTGAAGATAGCAGCAAAGGCGAAGCGTTGGCGAAAAAACTGGCGAAAGGGATTGAGGTTAAACCGGGCGAAATCATTATCCCGTTCACCGATTAATAAACAACAGGGCGCTAATGCGTCCTTTTTTTCGTGCAAACGAAAACGTTTCCGCTTATCCTTTGTTTCCGGCAAAAAAGACTATCCTCAGCCGGAGCATATTGATGACTGCACCATCCCAGGTTTTAAAGATCCGCCGCCCAGACGACTGGCACCTTCACCTTCGCGATGGCGACATGTTGAAAACTGTCGTGCCTTATACCAGTGAAATTTATGGTCGCGCGATTGTTATGCCAAACCTCGCTCCGCCGGTCACGACAGTTGATGCGGCCATTGCGTACCGTCAGCGCATTCTGGGCGCTGTACCCGCCGGACATAGCTTTACTCCGTTAATGACCTGCTACTTAACGGACACGCTGGATCCTAATGAACTTGAGCGTGGATTCAACGAAGGCGTCTTCACCGCCGCGAAACTTTATCCCGCCAATGCAACAACCAACTCTACACATGGTGTAACCTCAGTCGATGCCATTATGCCGGTACTGGAGCGCATGGAAAAATTGGGGATGCCACTGTTGGTGCATGGTGAAGTGACGCACGCTGATATCGACATTTTCGATCGCGAAGCACGTTTCATCGAAACGGTGATGGATCCCTTGCGTCAGCGTTTAACCGCGCTAAAAGTGGTGTTTGAACATATCACGACCAAAGATGCCGCCGAATACGTTCGCGAGGGCAATGAGCTTCTTGCAGCAACCATCACACCGCAGCATTTAATGTTTAACCGCAACCATATGCTGGTCGGTGGAATTCGCCCGCATCTGTACTGCCTGCCAATACTCAAACGTAACGTTCACCAACAGGCGCTGCGTGAACTGGTTGCCAGCGGATTCAGTCGTGCATTCCTGGGTACCGACTCCGCACCGCATGCGCGTCATCGTAAAGAGTCCAGTTGCGGCTGTGCGGGCTGCTTTAATGCGCCGACCGCGCTGGGCAGCTATGCCACTGTGTTCGAAGAGATGAACGCGCTGGACCATTTCGAGGCCTTCTGCTCACTCAATGGCCCACAGTTCTATGGTTTGCCGGTGAATGAGACCTTTATTGAGCTGGAACGCGTGGAGCACCAGGTCCCGGAGAACATCGCGTTGGAAAACGATACGCTGGTGCCGTTCCTTGGCGGTGAAACGGTACGCTGGTCAGTAAAACGCTAAAAAAGTGTAGCCCACTGTTGTCAACTGGCGCAGTTAACTGTATAAATAACCAGTACAAACAACAGGGGGCTATTATGCGTATTGAAGTCACTATTGCCAAAACTTCACCTTTACCTGCCGGTGCTATCGACGCGCTGGCAGATGAACTCTCCCGCCGTATTCATCATCATTTTCCGGATAACGAAGGTAACGTTACCGTTCGTTATGCCGCGGCCAACAATCTGTCGGTTATTGGCGCAACAAAAGAGGACAAAGAACGCATCAGCGAAATCCTACAGGAAACCTGGGAAAGCGCGGATGACTGGTTCATCAACGAATAAAAAATGATATGCAGTGATGTTTGTTTGCCGGGTCGCCCCGGCTTTTTTACACATGCGTCCTTTAAATCAATCTTGCATTCACCACGCTAGCAGATAATTTATATTAAACACCTTGATTATCTTTTAATCAAAACACCAAAATAATTGCACAACATGCTAAAAAAAAATGAATAACATGTTGTTTTATTAATCATATAACACCGAAAACAAAAAATTTATGCGCCGTCCTCTTTAAATTTTCAATGAATACCCTTATTTATTGATATACTGAAGTTGCTTCAGAAAAAAACGCATTGAACCTCGAAAACCGTTGTCTAGTAACACGAATTAGGGGGCATGATGGAAAAGAATAATGAAGTCATTCAGACTCATCCGCTTGTAGGGTGGGACATCAGCACTGTTGATAGCTACGATGCGCTGATGCTGCGTTTGCACTACCAGACCCCGAATCGTCCGGACCCGGATGGGACTGAAGTCGGTCAAACGCTCTGGTTAACCACTGATGTTGCCAGGCAATTTATTTCGATATTAGAAGCCGGAATCGCCAAAATTGAATCAGGCGATTACCAGGTAAATGAGTATCAGCGACATTAAACCTGATACATCAACCCATCAAAAGGCACCTTCACGGTGCCTTTCTTATTTCCAGGTTGAATATTCCGGATCAGTTATTTACTCTGCTATACCTGTCATACTTCAAGTTGCATGTGCATTGGCTTTATTACTCGGCCCATCCCTGGGCCTCGCCCCTTCGGGGCCAGCGCAAGCGCTGTTCAAAACGGCCGGGGCGTTTTGTCCTGCAACTCGAATTATTTAAGGTATACTATCGCGATTGCAGAGAGAAGCGGATGAAATACGACTTAATCATTATTGGCAGCGGTTCCGTGGGCGCCGCAGCCGGATATTACGCCACTCGCGCCGGTCTGAAGGTGCTGATGATCGATACGCATATGCCACCGCATCAGCAGGGCAGCCACCACGGCGATACACGATTAATTCGTCATGCGTATGGCGAAGGTGAAAAATACGTTCCGCTGGTGCTACGTGCGCAAACATTGTGGGATGAACTTTCCGCACAAAATGAAGAGCCTGTTTTTGTTCGCTCTGGCGTTATCAACCTGGGTCCAGCAGATTCGACCTTCTTAGCGACCGTGGCGCAAAGTGCCAAACAGTGGCAGCTCAATGTCGAACAGCTGGATGCAACTGCCATCATGACTCGCTGGCCAGAAATTCGCGTGCCTGAAAACTATATCGGGCTGTTTGAAACCGAATCCGGTTTTTTACGCAGTGAGCTAGCCATTAAAACCTGGATCCGCCTGGCTGAAGAGGCAGGTTGTGCGCAGCTGTTTAAATGCCCCATCACGGCAATTCATCACCACAATGATGGCGTAACGGTTGCAACAGCCGATGGTGACTACCACGCGAAAAAAGTTGTCGTCAGCGCCGGCACCTGGGTCAAGGCATTATTGCCTGAACTGCCGATACAGCCGGTGCGTAAGGTATTCGCATGGTATCAGGCTGACGGGCGCTACAGTGTCAAAAACAAATTCCCGGCATTTACCGGCGAACTGCCTAATGGCGATCAATACTACGGTTTTCCGGCTGAAAATGACGAGTTAAAAATTGGCAGGCATAACGGCGGACAGGTCATTCATTCACCTGAGGAACGTAAACCGTTTGCCGCTGTCGCCAGCGATGGTTCTGAAGCCTTCCCATTCCTGCGCGCTATTTTGCCTGGCATCGGCTGTTGTCTGCATGGCGCATCCTGTACTTACGATAACTCGCCAGATGAAGACTTCATTATTGATACGCTGCCAGACCATGACAACACGCTGGTGATTACCGGACTCAGCGGACACGGTTTTAAGTTTGCTTCCGTACTGGGCGAAATCGCGGCTGATTTTGCCCAGGGTAAACCGTCAGCCTTTGACCTGACGCCATTCAGGCTGTCCCGTTTTAAGCGATAATTGATCAATGGCCTCGTTGGTGAGGCCATTTTTAATGACAGGAATAACATTGATGCGCCGCATCTTTCACTATCTGGTTAATAATATTCGCGAGCATTTCATGCTCTACATTATTTTATGGTCGCTGCTGGCGATTATGGACGTCATATATATTATGTTCTTCTAATCTATATGCGCTGACATTAATTGACAAAAACTGATAATTACTTAATTTCATTGCAATAAACTGAATAACATAACTTTCATCTTTCCTTGTTTTCAAGCCCTTCTCCCTGTCCACTCACACTAACGATTTGATGATTGCGCCTTTAATTAATCAATTTTATTGAAATAAAAATAAATATCATCACCATTGTTATTTATTAGTTGCATTAATGTCTTTTACGCGCCATTTTCATTCACTTCTGAAATATATAACGGTGTATTTATGCAATTCAATAATAGTCCACAGCGCTATGGCGTGGTGTCTGCCGCATTACACTGGCTGGTCGCTATTGCCGTCTATGGCATGTTTGCTCTGGGTTTATGGATGGTAACACTCAGTTATTACGATGGTTGGTATCACCAGGCGCCTGAACTGCATAAAAGTATCGGTGTGTTGCTGATGATGGGACTGGTTGTCCGCATTGTCTGGCGGGTTGTTTCCCCTCCCCCTGCCGCGCTGAAAAGCTATTCCCGTTTAACCCGTATTGCAGCGGCATTGGGCCACCTCACGCTGTATACCCTACTTTTTTCTATTGGCATCAGTGGCTATCTGATCTCTACCGCAGACGGTAAAGCAATAAGCGTATTTGGTTGGTTCGATGTTCCCGCCACGTTTGCCAACGCAGGCGTACAAGCCGATATCGCCGGTAGCGTGCACCTGTGGCTCGCGTGGGCCGTGGTGGTTTTATCACTTCTGCATGGGTTAATGGCCCTGAAACATCACTTTATCGATAACGACGATACCCTTAATCGCATGTTGGGAAAATCGTCATCTGACTATGGAGCTTAAAAATGAAAAAAAACCTGCTGGGACTTACCCTCGCCTCTCTGTTATTCACCACCGGGTCGGCCGTAGCGGCAGATTACAAAATTGACAAAGAAGGACAGCATGCCTTTGTTAATTTCCGCATTCAGCATCTGGGATACAGCTGGCTGTACGGCACATTTAAAGACTTCGACGGCACATTTACCTTTGACGAGAAAAACCCGGCTGCCGATAAAGTCAATGTCACCATCAACACCAACAGTGTTGATACCAATCATGCCGAACGTGACAAACACCTGCGTAGTGCAGAATTCCTCAATGTGAGCAAGTTCCCGCAGGCTACCTTTACGTCCACCAGCGTGAAGAAAGAGGGCAACGATTTGGATATCACCGGTAACCTGACCCTGAACGGCGTCACCAAACCGGTAACTCTGGATGCAAAGCTGATGGGCCAGGGTGGCGATCCATGGGGTGGCACACGCGCCGGTTTTGAAGCTCAAGGGAAAATAAAGCTGAAGGATTTCAACATTACCACCGATCTTGGTCCCGCTTCGCAGGAAGTCGAATTAATTATCTCGGTGGAAGGCGTACAGCAGAAATAACGTCCTATTGATGCCGGATGAGGCTTTTGCCGCCATCCGGCATCGTGTTATTGCGCAGGATCGGGAATACCGAGCTTAGTATTTAAACGACCACGCGATTTATTAAAGATCTTATTGCCATTCTCACGCCCCGCGCGACGGCGGCGCTGCTCCTCTTCCGGCAGTTCGCTCTCTTCACAACACAGTTCACTACAGCAGCCTTTATACTTTTGCGCACAGGCTGGACACTGTATAAACAGCAGATGGCAGCCATCGTTTTTGCAATTGGTATGGCTGTCACATGCGGTACCGCACTGGTGACAATGCGAAATCACATCGTCAGAGATCCTTTCACCCATGCGTTCATCGAAAACAAAATTTTTACCGATAAAACGCACAGGCAGTCCCTGCTCACGCGCTTTGCGGGCATACTCAATAATGCCGCCCTCAATGTGCCAGACTTTGCTAAACCCGTTATGTTTCATCCAGGCACTGGCTTTCTCACAACGAATCCCCCCAGTACAATACATAACGATTTTTTTATCCTTATGCTCCTGCATCATTTCTACCGCTTTCGGCAGTTGATCGCGGAAGGTATCTGCCGGGATCTCCAGTGCGTTTTCGAAGTGACCCACTTCATATTCATAGTGGTTGCGCATATCAATAAACACCGCATCCGGATCGTCCAGCATGGCATTCACTTCAGCAGCCTTCAGATAATCACCCACGTTGCTGGCGTCAAAATCAGGATCATCAATGCCATCCGCGACAATTCGCTCACGGACCTTCATGCGCAGAACCCAGAAAGATTTGCCGTCATCATCTAATGCAATATTGAGACGCAACCCGGATAACGCAGGATCAAATGCGTATAACTGTTGGCGAAACGCATCAACGTTACTTTGCGGTACACTGATTTGTGCGTTAATGCCTTCCCGTGCAAGATATACGCGGCCAAACACATTCAGTGTAGTGAACAGTTGATACAGTGCATCACGCGTTTGCTGAGGATCAGCGATGGTGAAATATTTATAGAATGAAATCGTCGTGCGCGGCTCGGATTCCGCCAGCATTTTAGCTTTGAGCGCGTCATTCGAAATGCGGTTGTGTAACACTGGCATGGTGTACGTATCCTGCAATCAGTAAAAATGAAAATCGGCCGGCATGATAAAGCAAACTTCGCCAATTTACATCCACACATTTTACGCTACATTTCATACTTCACGATAAAAATGCAACAACAATTGATGATTTAATCACCGTTCTCCCGTCGTAAATTTTAGATACGCGCAAAAAAATGCGACAATACAGGGAATTGGTCGTTAGAAGACAGGATAGACATGACGAATTTACCCAAGTTTTCGGCTGCGCTACTGCATCCGCGTTATTGGTTAACCTGGCTGGGAATTGGCATCCTTTGGTTAATCGTACAGTTACCCTACCCAGTGCTCTATAAATTGGGATGCGCATTAGGCCGTCTGGCGTTACGTTTGATGAAACGTCGGGCAAAGATTGTTTCCCGCAATCTGGAACTGTGCTTCCCGCAAATGAGCGAGCAGGAACGCCAGCAGATGATGGTAAAAAACTTTGAGTCTGTCGGTATGGGCGTAATGGAAACCGGCATGGCCTGGTTTTGGTCCGACAGGCGAATATCACGCTGGACTGAAGTTATCGGAATGGAGCATATCCGGGACGTTCAGGCACAAAAGCGTGGGATCCTGTTAGTTGGTCTGCACTTTTTGACCCTCGAGTTGGGTGCACGCCAGTTTGGCTTACAAGAGCCGGGAATTGGTGTGTATCGTCCTAACGACAATCCTCTGCTCGACTGGCTACAAACCTGGGGGCGTATGCGCTCCAATAAATCGATGCTCGATCGTAAAGACCTGAAAGGGATGATTAAAGCGTTGAAGAAAGGTGAAGTGGTCTGGTACGCGCCGGATCACGACTACGGCCCTCGCGCCAGCGTATTTGTGCCTTTGTTCGCCGTTGAACAGGCTGCGACGACGTCCGGAACCTGGATGCTGTCACGAATGTCGAATGCCTGCCTGGTGCCATTTGTTCCCCGCCGCAAACCTGACGGCAAGGGGTATCAATTGATCATGCTGCCACCTGAGTGTTCACCACCGCTGGACAATGCTGAAACAACGGCGGCCTGGATGAATAAAATCGTTGAAAAATGCATCATGATGGCCCCCGAACAATACATGTGGCTGCATCGCCGCTTCAAGACACGTCCTGAAGGCTCCCCGTCTCTGTACTGAGTCTTTGTTGCAGTCCTGTGGGCTGCAACACCTTCTCTCCCCTTTTAGGTTTAACTGCTATCCGCATTGCAGCAACTATCAACCAGGCGCATAATTAGCCTGCTTATTTATATTTACTCGATAGCGCAAACAGCGCATCACACTGCGGATCGCTATGTCACCCTCTGATGTCCCCATAAACTGGAAACGCAACCTCACCGTTGCCTGGCTGGGCTGTTTTTTAACCGGCGCAGCATTTAGCCTGGTCATGCCATTTTTACCCCTTTACGTCGAGAGTCTTGGCGTGACGGGTCACAGTGCCCTGAATATGTGGTCAGGGCTGGTATTCAGTATCACCTTCCTGTTTTCCGCGATTGCCTCACCTTTCTGGGGCGGACTGGCCGATCGTAAAGGCCGGAAAATCATGCTGTTACGCTCGGCGTTGGGCATGGCCATCGTCATGCTGCTGATGGGGCTGGCACAAAATATCTGGCAATTCTTGATCCTGCGCGCCCTGCTGGGTTTGCTCGGTGGATTTATTCCTAATGCCAACGCACTGATCGCAACCCAGGTGCCACGCAATAAAAGCGGCTGGGCGTTGGGGACACTTTCCACCGGCGGCGTCAGCGGTGCTTTACTTGGACCACTGGCGGGTGGGTTACTTGCCGATCAGTATGGTCTGCGCCCTGTATTTTTCATCACAGCCCTGGTGCTGTTGATCTGTTTTATTCTGACACTCTTTTTTATCCGTGAACGCTTCCAGACAGTGAGCAAGAAAGAGATGTTGCACGTTCGCGAAGTTGTAACGTCGTTAAAGAATCCAAAGCTGGTGCTGAGCTTGTTTGTCACTACCCTGATAATTCAGGTTGCAACCGGCTCCATTGCGCCAATCCTGACGCTGTATGTACGGGAGCTTGCGGGTAATGTCGGCAATATCGCGTTTATCAGTGGGATGATTGCCTCTGTACCGGGTGTTGCGGCCTTAATCAGTGCACCAAAGCTCGGCAAATTGGGTGACAGGATTGGTCCGGAGAAGATCCTGATCGTTGCATTGGTTATCTCCGTACTGCTGCTGATCCCAATGTCATTCGTCCAGACACCCTGGCAGCTAGGCGTGCTGCGTTTTTTACTGGGTGCCGCTGATGGTGCATTGCTGCCTGCCGTACAGACCTTGCTGGTGTATAACTCAACCAACCAAATCGCCGGGCGTATTTTTAGTTACAACCAGTCGTTTCGTGATATCGGCAACGTTACAGGGCCGTTAATGGGAGCTGCTATATCGGCAAATTATGGCTTCCGTGCCGTCTTCTGCGTCACCGCTGGTGTTGTGTTATTTAACGCGATCTACTCATGGAACAGTCTGCGCCGCCGCCGGGGATCTCAGATCCTGGGATGATTTGGTGTATTCATTCTCAACGGGCCCCCAACATATCAATTGGATTAATGTAGGAGGATACGCAGAGTGAGCTCCGTGACAATTCTGATCGTACTGGCTACACACCTTTTTTAAACGTCATGACACTCAATAACGCTTAATATTATTCTAGCTGTTATAGTAAACTACTTTATTTCTACCTGAATTTTTCGCTTCATACAGCGCAGCATCAGCATATGATACGACTTTGTCAGCAGAATAATCATCAGATTTACTACAATATACACCGATGCTGATTGTCATTTTCTCTTTCAAGCCATATATATTGGGCACCGCTGTTTCAGTTTCAACATTTTTTCTTATTCTTTCCGCAACAAACATTACTTCAGCGTTATCTTTACACTTAATCAGGATCCCAAACTCTTCCCCACCAATTCTCGCAAAAATGTCTGAGTCTCTGATCGATTTATTGACAATATCAACAATGCTTTTTATAACGCGGTCGCCTTCCTGATGGCCATAAGTATCATTGATGCGTTTGAATTTATCTATATCCAGTATCATTATACAAACAGCACCTTTTACTAAAGATGATTTCAGTGCCTTATAGAATAACTTCCGGTTATATATCTTAGTCATCGCATCTTTTATTGCTGAATCCTTCTCTCTCTTAAGAATAATGAACATGTTGTACATTAATATAGATATGATACATAAGGTGCTGATAACTTCGATTCCCCTACTGACATACCAAATATACATACTATATTCATCCAGACTTAACAGAAGAACATTCGTCAGGATTGCAGAGCAACACAGTAACGCGATGCTTTTCCATAAGATACCATGCATTTTGGTTTTCACTGCCAGATACAACAAAACCATTCCCCATGCAATAATCAGTGAATATATATAGCCAATATGCCAGTGCACCGTTTTATTGTCAGCTTTGAGACTGGTAATTTCAATCGTGACATCAGCGTTATAACTGGACAAATTATGCGAAAGGGATGCAATTGCCAGCATAATCAACAAGGCTATAATTATGTAACATGGTTCTCTTTCTTTAGTCTCAATAACTGTGGAAGTCGCTTTATAAGATTTCAATGATACAAAAAACAATGCAATAAAACTAACTTGCCTAAAATAATAGAAGATAGCGATATCATTTGTGCGTTTTTCTATCAAAACGCTATCATTAATTAAATCCTGAACGATATATATAGTTTCTATAAAATAGATATCATTACTAAGAAATGCCATTCCTAGTATCATCAGGTATGTTAGATCTTTCCTGCAAAGGTATTGAAAAAGCATAAAAAGAAAAATTATGCCGTACAGAAAAAACAACCCAACGATGATTATCAAATATGTTGTTTGAGGTACACTCTGCACTTCTAGCTGATACTGAGAAAGACACATGCCAGCAATAAAATAGCTGACTAAGCAAGTAATGTAAAAGTTCATCAACCTGCTATTATTTGAATTACTATTATCCATAACAGCCCTGACAAGAATCCTATTTCGCATTTTATATATTAAGTCATTACTCTTTGCAAATTAATAATTTATCATTTTTTTAATAATGACAATCTTATTTATAACGCATGTTATTATTCATTAAATATTATGGATGCTCTCTTATACTCCGCTATATATATAATATAGTCACCACATGCATAATGATTAACAATATCATTTATGGATATCTAACTTAAACAAACATCGATACTTTCAGACGTAATACTCACACGCGTCATTTTTATACTTACCTTTTAATTTCAACTAGTTAAAATAAAAAATTTTGTATGAATTATAATTGTTTCACCCGCCATAAAGTATGGTTTGCAGTCTATTTAATCACCCCGTTTAAACTATAACATCCTCACTCATGGTGCTCCTGTCATAACGGCTTGAGTTTAATACACTCCAACCGATTCTTAAAAACTTAAGGTTTGCTGTTCATGAATCGTATTGGCGGTAGGGTTCCCCCGTGTTTTTGTTGTTTCAGGAAGCACCACAACCGTATGGTTATGGTAAGAAACACCCGATGCTTCAAGCCGTTGCATACCTGAAACTTCGCGATAAACGAATGCTTTGACAGTTCTCACCACACCACCTATATCTTTTTATTAAGCCAATCACCCATGCGATCAGGATGCGAATATGAATGCCTTATACCCCACCCTTGAAGAAGCCATTGATGCAGCCCGTGAAGAGTTTCTGGCTGAGAATTCAGGCCTTGAATCTGACGAAGCCAGTGTCCAGCAGCTGAACGTACAAAAGTACGTGCTACAGGATGGCGATATCATGTGGCAAGCTGAGTTTTTTGCCGACGAAGATGATGGCGAAGGCGAATGTTTGCCCATGCTGAGCGGTGAAGCGGCACAAAGCGTTTTTGATGGCGACTATGATGAGATTGATATTCGTCAGGAATGGCAGGAGGAAAATACGCTCCACGAATGGGATGAGGGTGAATTTCAACTGGAGCCTCCCCTTGACACAGAAGAAGGCCAGACCGCAGCCGATGAATGGGATGAACGATAGTTACTCGTAAGGCCCATGGTGTATATCGAGCGGTAATAGCAACGTATCAAACACCAGCGAAAACGGCAGATCCAGGAGGGTGACATAACGCCACGCAGAGTCCCGGACATCCCATTGCACGCCTGGATAGTATTGATTTCCGTGTCCTTGTCCGGGGATCGTCCGGCTAATAATGCTGCCGCATCCGCTCAGAAGAAAGACCATCATTCCCACAGCGAGTATTCGCACTGGATACCTCATGACTTTTATATTCAGTATAAAAAAATACCGGCTCCAGGCCGGTATTTTTACGTTTCACACGCTTATTTTTTCCTGAGCGCCAGTGGGTTCAGGGAGATCCCCTGATAATAATTAACCCATGAAGAATACTTATCTGGTGAATTCCAGACGCGATAATGTAAACGCGCCATAGTCACCGGATCGCTCAACAGAACCAGGCGGCGATCGCGATTCAGTTTCTCCGGCGTTTCATTCAGCGCCTGCTCGACATGACGATCACGTGCGATTTCAAGCACGTTACTCGCACGATGGCGCGCGGTAGCCATTGCCGTTGCCAGCGCGTTAAACGACGGGTTAAACACAGCGTGCATGAAACCGTCATCCAGCGAACGATTACGGTTCAGCTCCAGATAGTTATCCGTGTCCACCAGCACCTTCGGCGGAGAATACTCTTCCGGGATCAGGAACAGTTTCCAGCGTTTGGTACGTAACCCAACCGTTGAACGACTGGAAATGACGGAAACAAACGGCGACAGGATTAGTGAAAAGACAATCGGAGCCAGCCAGAACAGGAAACGCAGATCCAGCCAGGCCATCCCTACTGCCCACACCAGGCCCAGCAACAGCTGAGATCCGTGACGCATAAACGCCTCGCCCCACGGAGTGGAGTCGTCATCGCGTTGCGGCGAATTCCACACCACTTCCCATCCGAGGAAGGCACTGACCACGAAAACGGTGTGGAACAGCATACGCACCGGCGCCAGCAGCACGGAGAACAGGACCTCCAGCAGCAGCGACAACGTGACGCGAATAAATCCACCGTACTCTTTCGTGCCTTTGCACCAGATAAGCAAAATACTCAGCAGCTTCGGCAGGAACAACAGCACCATCGTTGAGGCAAACAACGCGATAGCCAGCTCAGGACGCCACTGCGGCCAGACCGGGAACAACTGACGTGGTTGCAGGAAGTACTGCGGTTCCGTCAACGCATGGACCACCTGCAATGCGGTCGACAACGCGAGGAACATAAACCATAACGGTGCTGACAGATAGGACATCACACCGGTCAGGAACACCGCGCGATGAACCGGGTGCATCCCTTTAACCAGGAACAGACGGAAGTTCATCAGGTTACCGTGGCACCAGCGACGGTCACGCTTGAGCTCATCCAGCAGGTTCGGTGGCAGCTCTTCATAAGAGCCCGGCAGATCGTAAGCAATCCACACGCCCCAGCCCGCACGACGCATCAATGCCGCTTCCACGAAGTCATGGGAGAGGATCGATCCCGCAAACGAGCCTTCGCCCGGCAGCGGTGCAAGCGCACAGTGTTCAATAAACGGTTTCACACGAATAATCGCGTTATGACCCCAGTAGTGCGATTCACCCAACTGCCAGAAGTGAAGTCCGGCGGTAAACAGCGGACCATAAACGCGGGTAGCAAACTGCTGGCAGCGCGCGTACAGGGTGTCCATACCGGACGCTTTTGGCGAAGACTGGATAATCCCGGCATTCGGGTTCGCTTCCATCAGGCGTACCAGACCGGTCAGACAATCTCCGCTCATCACGGAATCAGCGTCCAGCACCACCATATAGCTGTACTGGTTGCCCCAGCGACGGCAGAAGTCATCAATGTTACCGCTTTTACGCTTCACACGGCGACGACGACGACGGTAGAAAATCTGTCCTTCGCCCTGCACTTCGGCAATCAGCTCCATCCACGCCTTTTGTTCCGCAACGCAGATATCGGGATTGTAGCTGTCACTCAGAATGTAAACATCGAAATGCTCCGCATTCCCCGTGGCTTTAACCGACTCCCACGTAGCGCGCAGGCCCGCGAATACGCGGTCAACGTCCTCGTTACAGATAGGCATGATTAGCGCAGTGCGGTGCTCAGGATTCAGCGGCTCATCCCCTACCGTTGAGGCAGAGATACTGTACTTGTCACGCCCAATCAGCAACTGCAGGAAGCCCATCAGCGCGGTCCAGAAACCGGCTGATACCCAACAAAAAAGCACGGCAAACAGAATGAGGATACCGGTCTGCAGCACATAAGGCAGCAACTGCATAAAGGAAACCCACAGGTTCTGCCCCATCATATCTGCTGGATTAATGAATGCCCATCCCTGATAAGGAAGGATCGTTTTCATATACCAGGTCGCTACGACCGTTTGCGCCAGCGTTAAGATCAACAGCGTATAACGGCGGATCGTGCCGACGGTACGCCATTTCTGCTCACTTTCTTGTTCTTCTTTCGTCAAACGAGAAAGATAACGCGGTGTGACATCGCGCCCGCGCAGGCGATCCCAAAAACGGCCAACCGGGTTAGTACGCCAGGGATCGGGAAACATTGAAGTACGTGTCGCTTTCGGCATTGCCTGCAGCTGGTCACGCCCTTCATCATCCTTTATCAACTGATCTTTGGCCAGAGAGTCTGGCCAGGCTTGCTCAAGGCGAGCTTTTACAGAACCCTGCGGTGAGTCATCTTCGCGCGAGTAAGTACGGTGCTCGGCATCCAGCGCCTGATGAACGGCGCGAATGTCAGTTTTCGGCAGTGCCGCTTTTTCGATATCCGAAAGCGGCATTGCGTCAATATACTCAGTTGTCTTATTCATTGGCAGGTAACTGGTAGCTCCAGGTTTCACTCAACGGCTGATCGGCATTGGCCAACGCAGCACGCATTTCAGTGGTTTTCTTCGCATCTTTCACTTTCACGCGCAGCATCAAACGCCACCCTTTCGTAACCGGGTTGTAGCGCACGGTGCTTTCCACGATTTCACCGTTGTCACCAATGCTGGTTTGCGCGGTAATCGGGGTGTCCTGCGGCAGCTTTTTCATTTCGGTGCCGGTGAAATCCACCACAAACGCGATAGTGCCGTCAGGCTGACGAATGAGATTGGATTGTTTGACATCCCCTGTGGAACGGCGAGTCTGCTGCACCCAGGCATTTTCTGGCGCATGAAGCTTATCTTCATCACGCGTAAACGTCAGGGTGTACTTAAAGTTCATCTCTTTACCTGCTTCCGGCAGTTGGTCCGGCGTCCAGTAGGCAACGATGTTATCGTTTGTTTCGTCGTTAGTAGGGATCTCAACTAATTCAATTTTGCCTTTACCCCAGTCGCCTTTTGGCGTGATCCAGGCACTTGGGCGCAGGTCATAACGGTCGTCGATATCTTCGAAACGGGAGAACTGACGTCCACGTTGCAACAGGCCGAATCCTTGCGGGTTTTCCATCGCAAAGCTGCTCACCGCGAGATGTTTCGGGTTATTCAGCGGACGCCAAATCCACTCGCCGTTACCTGCATGGATAGACAATCCGTTTGAGTCGTGCAGTTCCGGACGATAATTTGTCGTCGGAGATGGCTGGTTCGGGCCGAACAGGAACATACTGGTTAACGGAGCTACGCCCAGTTTGCCCACTTTATCGCGCAGATAGACTTTGGACTGAACATCCACAACCGTGTCACGGCCTGGAATAATCACAAAGCGATACGCCCCGGTTGCACGCGGGGAGTCAAGCAGGGCATAAATGGTTAAACGTTTGTCAGTCGGTTTTGGACGTTCGATCCAAAACTCACGGAAGCGGGGAAACTCTTCACCAGAAGGCAGTGCGGTATCTATCGCGAGACCGCGCGCAGACAGACCATAGACCTGGCCTGCACCAAGTACGCGGAAATAGCTGGCGCCGAGCATGCTGACGATTTCATCGTTTTTGTCTTTGCTGTTGAGCGGATACAGCACCTTAAACCCGGCGAACCCGAGATCTTTTACGGTGTCTTTATCGTGCTGCACATCGCCAAAATTAAAATAATCCGGGCTGTATTTGATTTTTTTTACCGCAGTCGCGGTAACTTCGTTGATCTTGACCGGCGTGTCGAAGTACATACCCTGGTGGTAGAATTCGAGCTTAAATGGGGTCTTGAGATTGCTCCAGTATGCTTTGTCGCGATTAAACTGGATCTGCTGATAATCCGCATATTTCATGTCGCGGAAAACGGAGGGCAAGTTACTTTTTGGCGCCTCGTAGCCTTTATCGGCTAAGGATTGAGCTTGCTTTGCAACATCATCAATACTGAACGCCCAGCTCGATGATGTATACAGCGTTAACATTACTGCTGCACCCAACCAACGCATTTTCATCATTTGTAGTTTATGTTTCATAATTAGTAAGCACTTCCCCCTTTGTGTGCTTATATTGATCCGATCCATTTTAATGGATAATCGGGTATTCCGACAACTGAATCCCTGTATTGTTCGTATGCTGGCTCATGGTTTAAGCAGGTTCGCCTGCCTGTTTTCACTTTGAGTGCTTATCCTGGAGACAGGTTGTTGGACTTCGTGTAGGGTTGCCTTCGAATGTAACCATAATTCGTCTTAGGGATAAGACGAAAAGTCTGAGAATACGTAACTGTCTATGAGCTCTGTATCTCCACCGCGTGAATATTTTCTGGATTCCATCCGTGCCTGGCTGATGTTGTTGGGGATTCCCTTCCATATCTCGCTGATCTACTCCACGCATACCTGGCATGTGAACAGCGTAGAACCGTCATGGATATTGACCCTGTTTAACGATTTCATACATGCATTTCGCATGCAGGTCTTCTTTGTTATTTCGGGTTATTTTTCATACATGCTGTTTTTGCGCTACCCCTTAAAGCGGTGGTGGAAAGTGCGTGTTGAACGCGTGGGGATCCCTATGCTGACCGCCATCCCACTACTCACGCTGCCGCAATTTATCATGCTGCAATATGTGAAAGGCAAAGCCGACAGTTGGCATACTCTTAGTGGATACGATAAATACAACGCGCTGGCATGGGAGCTGATTTCTCATCTGTGGTTTTTACTCGTCCTTGTCGTTTTAACAACCGTGAGTATGTGGGTGTTTAGCCAAATGAAACACCGGTTGACGAGCCCCGATGGCGTCAGCACTTCCACGATATCGATGACAAAACTGACGTTGATCTTTTTGTTGCTTGGCGTCGGATACGCCGCCGTCAGAAGAACAATTTTTATCGTCTACCCGTCTATTCTCAGCGATGGCATGTTTAATTTTATCGTCATGCAAACGCTGTTCTATGTGCCGTTCTTTATGCTCGGCGCGCTGGCGTTTATCAATCCGCAGCTGAAAGCACTGTTCACAACGCCCTCGCGCAGCTGCACGTTAGGTGCGGCATTCGCTTTTGTGGCTTATCTGCTCAATCAACGCTATGGAAACGGCGATGCCTGGATGTATGAAACCGAATACGTAATAACGATGGTGATGGGACTGTGGATGGTTAACGTCGTTTTCTCGCTCGGCCACCGTTTATTGAATTTCCAGTCAGCCCGCGTCACCTATTTTGTCAATGCATCACTGTTTATCTATCTGGTGCATCATCCGTTGACGCTGTTTTTCGGTGCCTATATCACACCGCACATTACATCAAATCTGCTGGGTTTTCTCTGTGGGCTGCTGTTTGTTGTCGGGATTGCGGTAATATTGTACGAAATCCACTTGCGGATACCGGTGCTGAAGTTCCTCTTTTCAGGGAAACCCATCGTTAAGCAGGATAAAAACAAGGCCATTGCCGGATAGCAGGCCTGTCATTGCATGGTTCAGAGCAGCCATTCAATCGGTAATACAGAGGCCAGCCTCACCAGAACCCGCTTCCAGAATCCTGTGGCGGGTTCTTTTTTCACTACCCGCTCGCTGCTGCCAGGACAATCTACCCAGTTTATCCGGCCCCAGCGGTCCAGGCGTAATTGCCAGGCCACATCACGCTGGCTTTGCATAAAGCGTTTATGAATCAATGACGCCAGAACTTCACTCTCAATCACAAATCCCATTTCCGTATTGAGCAACGTTGAGCGCGGATCGAAATTAAGCGAGCCGATGAAAACTTTGCGGCCATCAATGCTGAAGGTTTTCGCATGCAGACTAGAGCCTGAATTGCCGGTCAACCCGCGATCGTGTACCACCGCACCGCGATCGCGGGTTGGTTTTAGCTCATACAGTTCTACACCATAGCGCAGCAATTTTTTCCGCCAGCGCGCGTATCCTGCATGCACAATTGCCACATCATTCGCAGCCAGCGAGTTAGTTAAAATAGCAATCTTTACCCCTTTTCGGACCAGGCGCAGGAGCTGTGCGACTCCGGCACGTGTCGGCACAAAGTAAGCGGAAATTATATCAATACGCTCAGTGGGTGAGCCCATGACGTCAAACAAACGTTGCGGTAATAGCGAGTGACGCGGCGCTTTCCCCTCTCCTTTTGCCGGATCGTCACTGAGCAGGCGCGTTTTGGCCCAAATCAGCGACAGTGAACCCTGATCAAGATGCGTCATAAACTGGCTGGTCTCCAGTTTGTGCAAATAGCGTCGGGTAATATCGTCGTTATACCACGATTCAGGCAGTTCAATGCGTTGAGTCGTTTCTGGCTCAGACAACTCCAGGACTCTTTGTAACGTTGAAACTGACTGACATTGCCAGTATCGCTCAAAATCATCCGCGACCTCTTTCACCACCGGACCGATGGCCATCACGTCAAGATCGGAAAACAACGGTTCTTCACCCGCACCGAAATAGGCATCGCCGATATTACGCCCGCCAACCAGCGTCACTACACCGTCCGCGGTATAACTTTTATTGTGCATGCGGCGATTGAGCCGGGCGAAATCGGTTAAATACCCCAACGCGCGAAGGATGCGAAATGAGAAGGGATTAAACAGGCGGACTTCAATATTCGGATGGTTATCCAGCAGACGCAGCGTGTCATCAAGGCCCGGCGTGTTGTTATCATCCAACAGCAAGCGAACCCGTACCCCGCGTTTCGCCGCGGCCAGCAGAACAGAAAACAGCAGCAGCCCGGACATGTCGTTCTCCCAGATGTAATACTGCACATCCAGCGTTCGTTCCGCCATTTCTGTCAGCCGATAACGGGCTGCGAAAGCATCCAGACTGTCATCCAGTGCCAGAATGCCGCACTGGTTCGGATGGCTTGCGCACAATGGGGTAATGGCACGCTCAAGTCGCGTCATATCAGGCCGTGTTATCATCGCCTTGTTGGGTGAGTAATCTCTTGTATAACCCGGCATTTTCCTCATCAAAACACACGAAGTAGATTTGATCAGGTAGCGCACGGCGGGTGATAAATTTCAGCACCGTATTCACCGCTATCTCCGCCGCCGCCGCACGTGGATATCCGTAGGCTCCGGTGCTAATAGCCGGGAACGCAATGGATTGATAGCCATTGGCCAGTGCCAGTTGTAATGAATTGCGATAGGCCTCTTCAAGGCGTTCTGCTTCATGATGATCGCCGCCCTGCCAGACGGGCCCAACAGTGTGGATCACCGCTTTGGCGGGGAGATTTCCCGCCAGGGTAATAACCGCATGACCGGTTGGGCATTCGCCCTGTTGCTGTAATACCTGTTTGCAGGCCTCCAACAGTGCAGGTCCAGCGGCGCGATGAATCGCTCCATCAACGCCACCGCCGCCCAGCAACGAGGAGTTGGCCGCATTGACAATCACATCAACGGCGATTGCCGTAATGTCGCCCTGTAAAACATGAACACGCGATTGCATAAGTTCCCCCTGACAAAACACTCTCTGTTAAGTGTACAGCAGGGTTTTCTATGAAATCTCACTTTTTAACCATACAGGTGCATATCTACGCCAGAACGATTCATTTATATTCAATATTAAGAATCGCCAGATTTTTCTGTTCATTAAGGTACTGCATTCTCATACTGGCAATTTGCTGGAGGCTTTCAGGAGCCATCGCTATCTGTTGTGTGTTATAGCGACTACTCCGTAACTTACCATCACGTATACATGACACTTCAATCTGTTGTTGTTGCGAGTTCACTTCACAAGGCGATTCAACTATTGCGCCACGAAAATGGATAATCCCGCCAGGTGTGATTTGCTGCGCCGTTGCGGGGAACATAAAAAAAGAAGTAACACATAAACTGGTACTTAAAATACGTTTTAATAAGGTGCTCATAAGGGTTCCTCAATGATAAACCATCCTTGAGGGATCAAAGTGATCCTTCACCGCTGTGATTAACGACCAAATAAAAACGTTTTCACGTCTCTATATTCATAGAACAGCACCGCTTTCCCAGCCACACCCTTAAAGCAAATACAGCAAAAAATCATGAGCGATTGCTTGAATCAGGCCACTGCTGGGACAGATGCAATGACTGCCCATCCGAAACGGTAACGACAATGTTGACCGTATCTTCAGGTGAAATATTAAAGCTCAGTTTTGTTAATTCAATCGGCCGATTAGCAGGGATCGACAGGCTTGTTTTCTGTTGTGTTTGGCTTTGCCCCCCCGCCCCTTTACGTATGGCAAGAATTTGTACCTGGCACACGCAGGGTTGCGATAATGTCACCTGCGGAATAATGGTATACATCTCACCTTGCTGGGCTGTATTAAAAGTTATTTGATTTGAAAGCGCGGCAATGAGTAATAGCGTATGCATAATATGCTCCCGAAAAAAAACAGGGCTTTCGCCCTGTTTATTATCAGTTATAAAACTGAATTAGTGCTGGTTAGCTGTCGCATTGTTGCCATAACCAACCTGCTGAATCAGAACATTCGAGTCAGATGCAGTCTGATTAACCACCGCACCGTTACGACCACCGAACTGAGTTACACTGATGTCAGCATTTTTTGCATTCCACTGATTGATATCAGCGCTGTTCTGGAAGCCAGTCTGTTTCAGGCTAATGGTACTGTCATCAGCACCTTGCCCGACGGTAGCACCGTTACCATGTCCGTGTTGCGTGATGGTCACATCTGATTTACGTGCATCACTTTGCAGCGCATTCGCAACGTTACTTGACCCATATTGGTAAATACTCAATGAAGAGTCCGGGCCATAATTACTGCCACCGTGATGGTGACCATTGCTGTTCAATTGCGGAACAAGGCCTGCCAGAGCACTGCCAGAAACTACGATTGCTGCGAATGCTGCCACTTTTAAAAGTTTCATGGTAAAACCCCCATCGGATTGATTTAAACGTCGTTTACGGATTAGCGTTGAGTAACGCGAATTGCCATTTGCGACTGTCTCTGCACCACAACTGCTGTTTTTTGTGTACCGTACTGGGTAATATTTGCTTTATTACCAGAACCTTTCTGGATAATCATCGCTGTATTACCGTAAGAACTTTGTTTAATACTCGCATCATTAGAGCTGCCTGTTTGATCAATATATGCAAAATTATATGATCCTGTCTGATCTGTTCTCGCCCGGTTACCTGAACCTTCTTGCGAAATGACCGACAATAACTTGCTGCCCTCCTGGCGGGTATTTGCACTGTTAGCAGTGCCAACCTGACCAATAATGGCTGCCTGATTAAATGAAGACTTACTTAATTCATTTACCGCAAAGTTATATTCTGAATTAGCTAAATCATAACTGGTTGCGGATGCAATCCCAGGCACACCCAGTATTGTCAACATCATAAATAACAACTTGTTTTTCATGCTGTCACCCTGGACCTGGTCGTACATGAAGTTAAATTAATTACCACTCAAATTGTTGTTAACATGACTTACATTTGTTAACGCCACGTTACGATGAAGAGTATGTCCGTTGAAACATTTTAAATAACTCACCCGCGAGTGGTATTTTGATATCCAGATTCACACCAAAGTACTAATTAACAGTGAATAACACCGCTACAGGTATAGGTTTTATTTTTATTTCGCCATCAGGAATGAATTTCTATGCAGTCACTGAAAAAGTGCATTTTCCACGATTTCAGGGCTTCGCAGCACCGTGTCCCGATAGTCACCGATGCAAGTCGTGACAAAGGTCAGTTTTTTCCGCTTAAAATTGTCCAACGTAAAGTGGGACAAATAATTTAGAATTCATTAGAAATCTAAAACTCGCCAATCGTTAATTAAAATATTAAAAATCAATATGTTATTATAATTTGTATGATTTTTTAAATCTATGCAGTAACGGTAAAATGTACAACTTTCCTATCAAATCTAAACTCCAAAAAAACCTAAAAATCACATTTTAATATATAATTTTACATTCTGTTACATGTTTAACACTTGCTTTAAGATTTGTAATAGCTAGATTGAAATCAGTTGAAGTCCATTTGTTTTAATATTTTCACCCCTTTGGGTCGATATTTTATTTCTACACAGCAGTGCAACATCTGTCAGTACTTCTGGTGCCTCTATTTTAGTAGAGACAGCTGTCAGGTGTGCGACTAAAAAGTGGAGTTTCATCATGTTTAATGAAGTCCATAGCATTCATGGTCATACATTATTGTTGATCACGAAACCTTCTTTGCAGGCAACTGCATTATTACAACATTTAAAACAATCACTGGCGCTAACCGGAAAACTACATAATATTCAACGTTCTCTGGATGATATTTCCTCTAGCTGCATTGTTTTACTGGATATGATGGAGGCAGATAAAAAACTGATCCATTACTGGCAAGATAATTTGAGCAGAAAAAACAACAATATAAAGACGTTATTGTTGAATACCCCTGATGACTACCCTTATCGGGATATCGAAAACTGGCCACATATCAATGGCGTGTTTTACGCAACTGAAGATGAACAGCGTGTCGTTAGCGGCTTGCAGGGTGTCTTACGCGGTGAATGTTACTTCACGCAAAAGCTTGCCAGTTATCTGATCACGCATTCTGGAAATTATCGTTATAACAGCACGGAATCGGCGCTGCTGACACACCGTGAAAAAGAAATACTTAATAAATTGCGTATCGGCGCCTCAAATATTGAAATCGCTCGCTCACTATTTATTAGTGAAAATACGGTAAAAACACATCTTTATAATCTTTTCAAAAAGATAGCTGTCAAAAATCGTACGCAGGCGGTCTCATGGGCCAATGATAACCTCAGGCGATAAAGCCATGAAACGCTATTTGACCTGGATTGTGGCAGCAAATTTATTCTTTGCTGCCGGGAATTTGCACGCGACTACAAGCGTAGAGGTGGAGGTTCCCGGACTGTTAACTGACCACACTGTCTCTTCAATCGGGCATGATTTTTATCGTGCATTTAGTGACAAGTGGGAAAGTGAGTACACAGGAAATTTAACTATCAATGAAAGACCCAGTGCGCGTTGGGGAAGTTGGATCACCATAACGGTCAATCAGGACGTTATCTTCCAGACTTTTTTATTCCCCACGAAAAGAGACTTCGACAAAATTGTCGTCTTCGCATTGGCACAAACTGAGGAAGCATTAAATCGCCGGCAAATAGATCAAACTCTATTAAGCACGAGCGATTTAGCGCGCGATGAATTCTAAAACATGATTTTGTCCGGAGGCTTTCATGCGTGTCAAACATGCAGTGGTTTTGCTCATGCTAATTTCACCATTAAGTTGGGCCGGAAACATGACGTTCCAGTTCCGAAACCCAAACTTTGGTGGCAACCCGAATAACGGGGCTTTTTTGTTGAACAGCGCTCAGGCGCAGAACTCCTATAAAGATCCGAGCTATAGCGATTACGGAATTGAAACACCGTCAGCGCTGGATAACTTTACTCAGGCGATTCAGTCACAAATTCTCGGCGGCCTGCTCACCAACATTAATACCGGTAAGCCGGGAAGAATGGTGACCAATGATTTTATCATTGATATCGCTAACCGGGACGGGCAGTTGCAATTGAATGTTACCGACAGGAAATCGGGAAAAACATCAACGATCGAAGTGTCGGGTTTACAAACACAGTCAACCGATTTCTAAGCTATAGCCACGAAAGGAAAAAATCATGCAGCGCTTACTTATAATGGTTGCAGTATTTTTACTCAGCGGATGCTTAACGTCCCCACCGCAAGAAGCCGCTAAACCGACATTAATGCCTCGCGCCCAAAGTTACAAAGACTTGACGCATCTCCCGATGCCTACGGGTAAAATCTTTGTATCGGTTTACAATATCCAGGATGAAACGGGTCAGTTTAAACCTTATCCGGCAAGTAACTTCTCCACTGCCGTACCGCAAAGTGCCACGGCAATGCTGGTTACCGCACTGAAAGATTCGCGTTGGTTCATCCCGCTGGAGCGTCAGGGATTACAGAACTTACTGAACGAACGGAAAATCATCCGTGCGGCACAGGAAAACGGCACGGTTGCCATTAACAACCGAATTCCGCTGCAATCATTAACCGCAGCTAACGTGATGGTGGAAGGTTCAATCATCGGCTATGAAAGCAACGTTAAATCAGGTGGTGTCGGCGCGCGTTATTTCGGTATTGGTGCCGATACGCAATATCAACTCGACCAGATAGCGGTAAACCTGCGCGTAGTTAACGTCAGTACCGGTGAGATCCTTTCTTCGGTCAACACCAGTAAAACCATCCTGTCTTATGAAGTGCAGGCAGGGGTATTCCGTTTCATTGACTACCAACGGCTTCTGGAAGGGGAAATTGGTTATACCTCTAACGAACCGGTCATGCTTTGCCTGATGTCAGCCATTGAAACTGGCGTTATCTTCCTGATAAATGACGGTATCGATCGCGGCTTGTGGGACTTGCAGGATAAGAAACAAGTTGATAACGACATTCTGGTTAAATATCGCCATATGTCGGTACCTCCAGAGTCCTGATACTAAAGAGAGAATAAAAAGCGTGAGGGAACCCTCACGCTTTTTTTATTTACTGGTCAGCGTGGATGAAGCCGAGTTTTCGCGACGAGATGCCAGCCACAATCCGCTGTTTTTCATTGCATAGCCGAATACCAGACCCAGCGCCAGAGACGGCAGAACCAACTGCCAGTCGCCCTGTCCTGCAAATGTTGCGCATGCGCCAATAAACGTGCCCGGCACAAATGAAAGCAGCCATTGCTTTGCCTGGATACACATCATAAATGCGACAATTCCCGTTATGACATAGCCAAGGATGTCCATATGCGGAGCAAGTGCACTACCATTAATAATCACCAACGCCCACACCACACCGCTTAGCAGCGTACACGCCGAGATCCACAGCCCTTTCAGTCCACCTTGTGGGCAGGCAAAATAGGCTGTACAGCCCAGGAAGCCAGCCCAACTGAGTAAACCAAGAGAAACGGCCACCCATCCCCAGAGTCCGGAGAGAATGCCCGTTGTGATTGCAATAGAGAGAAGTATGCTCATGCCGCGCATCTTAGCAGAAAAACGGCATGGTAATGAGATCGTGCACACAATTTATGCAAGATGATAAATTGCGTTGCAGTATATAGTGACTTAGATCACATTCACTCGTCTGTATCTTCCTGCAATTCATCCCACATTGCGCTAATTGCATCGCGCGTCAGCGGCGCCATAGTTCGCCAGAAAGCGGTATTCGCATGCGCCTCAACTTTACCAAGGAACGTGTCGCACCAGGGAAGCAGGTAGTCAACAAACAAGGTTTCCAGTGCTTCACTCTCATCTTCTGCGGACTGGTCTTCAAGCCAGGATGCCGCCAGCAACAAGGTACCAATATGATCGGCTGGTGTATCCGCCAGCGGCATTCCACGCGCAGACAAGAATGCACGAACATCCGCTTCCTTCGCCCCTTCTACCCAGGCGCTACGATAAGGCGGCACTGAACACTCTTTCCCGACAAACAGCGCGTTGTAATCCGCAGCAAGCTGGGGCATATCACAGCTTTTCTGCAAACGGGCCAACAGCTCATCCTGTTCCAGTGGCCAGTTAGCAGACAGTTTACCTTCGCTAATCAAGGTAAACAGGGGAACCAGTAAAGGGTCCTGCGGTTGGCGGTAAAACAGCGAGCCCAGTACACGGCACAGGATAGAAAACTCGTTCATTGATATATTCCAGTTAGTAACAATTAAAGTTCAGCAAATTCCGCGATAGGCTCCATGCCCCGCGATTCCAGAAACGACAGCAAGCGTTTTGGTGAAACGTTCAGAATTCGGTCTTCCGGGAAGCCCACATCATCCAGAATCTTACGGCATTCACCGAACTCTCCCAACGTGAATGCGGTATGGGAATCTGAACCCAGGGCCACCCAGCCACCTGCATCACGTACTGCCGCAGCCACAGCGCGACAGTTATCTTCACTGCCCTTACGCGAATGCAAAAACGAGGAATTATTGATTTCCAGCGCGACCTGGTATTTTGCCGCCGCCTGTGCAATTGCGGTGATATCGACGGGATATTTGGGATTTCCAGGATGGCTGATAATATGCACATTGCCACTCGCCATCGTGGCGATCATCGCCTGAGTATTGGTCTCTTTATTGTGAGGGGCAAAAACCGGCTCATGGAAGCCCGCAATAATCAGATCGAGTGAGTCAAACATCGGCCCTGAGCAGTCGATTTCCCCTTCAATATTCTTAATGTTCGCTTCTATCCCTCGCAGGATCCCCACGCCGTTCACCACGCGCGGCCAAATACGCATGTTAATAAAATGCCAGTGGTGTGGCGCATCCGCCATGTCCGGTCCATGATCGGTGATGGCAAACAGCTTGATACCTTTTCGATGAGCTTCAGCGATGTAATCACTCAGGGTGCTGTAGGCGTGGGTGCTGGCAACGGTATGCATATGCAGGTCAACGGGATACATAACTCTCTCCTGTAGTCGTTTTCCGTCAAGGATAGCAGGTATCGCCGCCATTAATACCCTAAATAATTCGGGTTGTATTTAGTCGAAACCCGGCGCTGGCCGGGTTGACATTGTTATCAGTAACCCCGAACACGATCGACCTGACCGGTAACCGCTTTGCCACTTTCCAGGCTCAGGATTGTACGAGAAATATAATCCACCGCTTCCGCTGGGCGCGTTACCGCAGCAATGTGCGGCGTCATCGCCACACGCGGGTGTTTCCACAATGGGTTGTCTTCCGGTAGCGGTTCTCGGCTATAGACATCCAGCATAGCACCTTTCAGTTTTCCGCTATCCAGTGATGCCAGAAGATCGTCTTCATTGAGATGAACACCACGCGCCAGGTTCAGCACATAGGCTCCATCCTGTAATTGATTCAACAGTCCGGCATTAATAATGCCTACCGTTTCTGCCGTATTGGGCAGAAGATTAATCAGCACACGCGTCTGGCTTAAAAATGCACTCAACTCTTCCGTGCCCGCAAAACTTTCCACCCCAGGCCAGGATTTACGGGTACGACTCCAACAGCGCAGTGGGAATCCCCATGCCTGCAGGCTCTCTGCCACTTTAGCCCCTAATACACCGGCCCCCATGATGCCGATGGTAAATTCATCACGGGTATACTCTTGCAACGGCTGCCACTTCGCCTGGGATTTTAATGCCTGATAGTCATCAAAGCGGCGGAACCAGTGCAACACCTGACTCACTGCATACTCCTGCATTTGCAGACCCATACCGGTATCTTCCAGACGGAAAAGTGGAATCGAGGTATCCAGCATCTCCGGGTGTGCTTTAAGCTTACTGAGGATGGAGTCCACTCCGGCTCCCAATGCAAAGACAGCTTTTAACTTTCGTCCTGCCAGCATTTCAACCGGCGGATGCCAGACCAGCGCATAGTCGGCATGGGCATTATCACCTGCTTTCCACTCGCGAACGTTAGCACCAGGGATGGCTTTCGTCAGCGCCTTTACCCACCAGGCCGTATCAAATGTAGGGTGATAGAAAATTATTTCCATATTGTCTCCTGAACATTGTTATGCGGAACATTCTCGCACTTATTATCATCATTTTCCGAGGGAACATCAGATTAGCAAATTTCAGGGTGCTGGCAAAAAAAACAATTCCCGCTCATTTAAGCCCCATGTTGCTTGAAGTTTGTGTAAATGCACGTTTTTTTGAAAAAGTAGATTGACGCCGGGGCGGTATTTCACCTACATTAGCGCCCGTTCCAGCAGTACAGGAACAACAATATGGTGAGGTGTCCGAGTGGCTGAAGGAGCACGCCTGGAAAGTGTGTATACGGCAACGTATCCGGGGTTCGAATCCCCGCCTCACCGCCATATTTTGAGAAGAGCTCGTACGCAAGTACGGGCTTTTTTTTGCCTGTTTCACAGCCTGGCGGGGATGAGAAGCCCGGAGCGGGGTTCGACAACTGGCACAGCCAGTTGGACAGACTGCGAATGCAGTGAGCAGGCTGCCCGAAGGGCGAGCAACGCGAGTCAATCCCCGCCTCACCGCCATATTTTGAGAAGAGCTCGTACGCAAGTACGGGCTTTTTTCGCCACTGACCCATACAGGCTATCCCCCCCCTCAGAACCCGTCGATGGGTCTTCGCTTTCAGCAAGTTCCTACGCCATAAACGCATTCCTGACATACACTAGTTAAAACGATAAAAGTGAGGCAACAGGATGATAGCATTCCCGGCCAGCTTACTGATCCTGAATGGAAAAAGTGCTGATAACCTTCCCCTGCGTGACGCTATTGCTCAACTGCGCAATGAGAGTGTCGAAATCCATGTTCGCGTGACCTGGGAAAAAGGCGATGCGCAACGTTACGTTGATGAAGCGCTCCGCTTGGGCGTGGCAACGGTGATTGCCGGCGGTGGTGACGGTACCATCAACGAAGTATCCACTGCGCTGATCCACTGTCAGGGGGAGAATGTTCCGGCACTTGGGATTTTGCCATTGGGAACGGCAAATGATTTTGCTACCAGCGTTGGCATTCCTGAAGCGCTGGACAAGGCATTAAAGCTGGCTATTGCCGGGAACGCGGTAGAGATTGATATGGCGCAGGTCAACGATAAAACCTGCTTTATCAATATGGCGACCGGAGGGTTCGGTACGCGGATCACCAGCGAAACACCGGAGAAACTCAAAGCCGCCCTGGGCGGTGTGTCGTACTTTATTCACGGGTTAATGCGCATGGATACGCTGAAGCCAGACAGTTGCGAAATTCGCGGCGAAAACTTTCACTGGCAGGGGGATGCGCTGGTGATTGGTATTGGCAACGGGCGTCAGGCCGGTGGCGGACAGCAACTTTGCCCGACAGCGCTCATTAATGACGGTCTGCTGCAACTGCGAATCTTTACCGGTGAGGAGCTGATTCCGGCACTGCTATCGGCGATAACTCAGTCCGAAGACAATCCGAATATCATTGATGGCACATCATCATGGTTTGATATCCGTGCGCCACATGAAATTACCTTCAATCTGGATGGTGAACCGCTCAGCGGGCAAGAGTTTCATGTTGAAATCCTGCCTGCAGCCCTGCGCTGCAGGCTACCGCCGGGTTGCTCATTATTGCGCTAATCCGACGGCACTCTACTGACATCAGGCAATCGTGACTTTGTTATCCAGATAAACATCCTGGACGGCATTAATCAGCTTCACGCCGTCAGCCATGGTTTTCTTGAACGCTTTACGTCCAAGAATTAACCCCATCCCACCGGCACGCTTGTTAATCACCGCAGTACGCACCGCATCGCTGAGATCGGTTTCTCCGCCGGCCGCACCACCGGAGTTAATGAGTCCGGCGCGACCCATATAGCAATTCGCCAGTTGATAACGCACCAGGTCAATCGGGTTATCGCTGGTCAGCTTGCTATAGACACGATCGTCGGTATAGCCGAAGTTAACCGCTTTATACCCGCCGTTGTTTTCCGCCATTTTCTGTTTAACGATATCCGCGCCGATAGTCGCCGCCAGATGGTTTGCCTGCCCGGTCAAATCAGCCGAAACATGATAATCCACACCGTCTTTCTTAAACGCAGAGTTGCGCAAATAGGCCCACAGTACCGTCACCATACCCAGCTCATGGGCGCGCTCAAAGGCCGCAGAGATCTCTTCAATCTGGCGGCGCGACTCCTCTGAACCGAAATAAATGGTTGCCCCCACCGCTACCGCGCCCATATTGAACGCCTGTTCTACGCTGGCATACAGCGTCTGGTCGAACGTATTGGGGTAGCTCAGCGTTTCGTTGTGGTTAATCTTCACGAGGAACGGAATGCGGTGCGCGTAGCGACGGGAAACAGACGCCAGCACGCCATAGGTCGATGCCACGCAGTTACACCCTGCTTCGATAGCCAGCTCCACAATATTCTTAGGATCAAAATACAGCGGGTTAGCGGCAAACGATGCCCCAGCGGAGTGCTCCACGCCCTGGTCCACCGGTAGAATCGACAGATAGCCGGTCCCGGCGAGCCGTCCGGTGTTGTACAGCGTCTGCATATTACGCAGCACGGCGGGTGGACGGTTATTGTCAACCATCACGCGGTCGACGTAATCATGTCCTGGCAGGTAAAGTTGGTCAGAAGGAATGGTCATACAACGATGCTGTAAAAGGTTGTCGGCATCTTTGCCAAGCAACTGCGCAATATCAGTCATAGCTATGCTCCCGTAAGTTCCGATTTGATCTCGGAAGTGGATTGTCCTGACCCGCCTGATGGCGGGCAGCAATAAGCCTGGTACTGACTGCGCATTTTTTCCATCTTTAGCGCACTTTTCAGCGATTTCCGCTGGCTCGATTCAGGCATCAAAAAATGATACAGCGGTCAAACTTAGACCACAAAGGTATTTAAAAGGTATTATCAAGTGGTACTATCCAGACGTACCTTACCTGTCATGAAGGATTTAAAGATGAAAACTACAGTTAAGCTGTCGTTCATGATGTTTGTGGAGTGGTTTATCTGGGGCGCCTGGTTTGTGCCGCTTTGGCTCTGGCTGAGTAAAAGCGGCTTTACTGCCGGTGAAATTGGCTGGTCTTATGCCTGCACCGCCATTGCCGCGATCCTCTCACCGATCTTCGTCGGTTCGATCACTGACCGCTTTTTCTCTGCGCAAAAAGTACTGGCAGTGCTGATGTTTCTCGGCGCGATTTTGATGTATTTTGCAGCGCAACAGACGACGTTCGGCGGATTCTTTCCGCTATTGCTGGCGTATTCACTCACCTATATGCCGACGATTGCACTAACCAACAGTATCGCCTTCGCCAACGTCCCGGATGTCGAACGTGATTTTCCACGCATTCGCGTAATGGGCACGATCGGCTGGATTGCATCCGGCCTGGCTTGTGGGTTCTTACCGCAAATGCTCGGCTATAACGACATTTCACCGACCAACATTCCACTGCTCATTACAGCCGCGAGTTCCGCGTTACTGGGTATCTTCGCTTTCTTTTTACCGGATACGCCGCCGAAAAGTACCGGCAAGATGGATTTCAAAGTCATGCTGGGTCTGGATGCACTGATCCTGCTGCGTGATAAGAACTTCCTGGTCTTTTTCTTCTGCTCTTTTCTGTTTGCCATGCCGCTGGCGTTTTACTACATCTTCGCCAACGGGTACCTGACAGAAGTTGGGATGAAAAATGCGACCGGCTGGATGACGCTGGGCCAGTTCTCTGAAATTTTCTTTATGCTGGCACTGCCGTTCTTCACCAAACGCTTTGGCATTAAAAAGGTATTGCTGCTTGGTCTTATCACTGCCGCGATCCGCTACGGATTTTTTGTTTACGGCGGCGCGGAAGAATATTTCACCTACGCCCTGCTATTTCTCGGCATTCTGCTACATGGCGTTAGCTACGACTTCTACTACGTTACGGCCTACATCTATGTCGATAAAAAAGCGCCAGTGCACATGCGTACCGCTGCGCAGGGGTTAATCACTCTCTGCTGTCAGGGATTTGGCAGCCTGCTCGGCTACCGCCTGGGTGGGGTGATGATGGAAAAAATGTTTGCTTATAAAGAGCCGGTTAATGGACTCACCTTTAACTGGGCTGGCATGTGGGGATTTGGTGCGATCATGATCGCCGTTATCGCCGTGCTGTTTATGATTTTCTTTCGCGAGTCAGACAAAGAAATCACCGCCATTAAGGTGGACGACCGCGATATCGCATTGCAACAAGGGGAAATTAAATGAAAGCAGAACGTATTCTCGGTGCTCTTTATGGGCAGGCTTTAGGGGATGCGATGGGTATGCCGTCGGAACTGTGGCCAAGAACCCGGGTTAAAGCCCATTTCGGTTGGATCGACCGTTTTTTGCCAGGTCCGGCGGAAAATAATGCCGCCTGCTACTTTAACCAGGCGGAGTTTACTGATGACACGTCTATGGCGCTGTGTCTGGCAGATGCCCTGCTCGAGTGCAACGGAGAAATTGTTCCGGACGTTATTGGCCGCAATATCCTCGCCTGGGCTGAACGTTTTGATGCTTTCAATAAAAACGTGCTGGGTCCCACCTCAAAAATTGCGCTCAATGCCATCCGCGACGGTAAGCCCGTTGCTGAGCTGGAAAACAACGGTGTCACCAATGGAGCGGCTATGCGCGTGTCGCCGCTGGGATGCCTGCTGCCCGCCCACGATGTTGATGCGTTTGTTGATGATGTGGCATTGGCCTCCAGCCCGACGCATAAATCGGATCTGGCTATCGCCGGTGCGGTCGTGGTCGCATGGGCGGTATCACGCGCTATTGATGGCGGAAAATGGTCAGAGATTGTCGACGCACTGCCTGCCATTGCCCGGCATGCCCAACAAAAACGGATCACCACCTTTAGCGCATCACTCTCTGCACGCCTTGAACTGGCGCTGAAAATCGTCCGTAATGCCGACGGCATTGAGTCTGCCAGTGAACAGCTGTATCAGGTGGTCGGAGCCGGAACCAGTACTATTGAATCCGTGCCTTGCGCCATCGCGATGGTCGAACTGGCACAAACCGATCCTAACCGCTGCGCCATTCTGTGCGCGAACCTCGGCGGCGACACTGACACCATCGGAGCAATGGCAACCGCTATTTGTGGTGCGCTACACGGCGTAAGCGCGATTAATCCGACGTTAAAACAGGAGCTGGATGCGGTGAATAAGCTCGATTTCACCCGCTATGCCAGTGCGCTAGTGCGACTGCGCGAGCTACGGGAGGCGCTATGAGTGCTACGCGTCTGCAAACGCTTCTCCCACAGTTGCACAGCCAGCGACCAGTAACGGTAGTCGGTGCGGCGGTTATTGATGTGATTGCCGATGCGTATGCTCTTCCCTGGCGCGGCTGTGATATTGAACTCAAACAGCAAGGGGTGAACGTGGGCGGTTGTGCGCTCAACATTGCCGTGGCGCTTAAGCGTTTAGGTATCGACGCCAGTAATGCTTTACCGCTGGGTCAGGGCGTATGGGCCGATATTATCCGCAAGCGCATGGCGAAAGAAGGATTGCACAGCCTGATCGATAATGCCGAGGGCGATAACGGCTGGTGTCTGGCATTGGTCGAGCCGGACGGTGAACGCACATTTATGTCCTTTAGCGGCGTCGAAAATCAGTGGAATGCTGACTGGCTGGCACAGCTAACTATCCCGCGCCACAGCCTGCTTTATCTCTCGGGCTATCAGTTAGCCTCTGGATGCGGTGAACTGCTGGTGCAGTGGCTGGAAAATCTGGATGAAGTGACGCCATTTATCGATTTTGGTCCACGCATCGGTGACATATCCGAGGCCTTGATGAACCGCATTATGGCCTGCCGCCCGCTGGTATCACTCAATCGCCAGGAGGCGGAAATTGCCGCCGAGCGGTTTGCATTAAGTTACGACATAGCGGGTTTTGGTGCCGCATGGCTGAAGCGCTTTGCCACACCCGTGGTGGTGCGTCACGATAAAGATGGGGCATGGTATTTTACTGAGCACACATCCGGTTGCGTACCCGCCTTTCCGACCACAGTCGTTGATACCATCGGTGCGGGAGACAGTCACGCAGGCGGCATGCTGGCTGGGCTGGCATCAGGTTGGTCGCTGGGCGATGCCGTCCTGCTTGGCAATGCGGTAGCATCCTGGGTGGTGGGTCACCGCGGTGGCGACTGCGCCCCTTCGTGCGAGGCGTTACTCCTCGCACACAAAGACGTATAGGTCGCTTCGACAGTAACTGATACTGTATTCAATAGGCCGTTGCTGCTGATCAAGTGCTACCTGCTTGATCACCAGTACCGGCACTTTGCTGTCCATCTGGATATGTGACTGGAACTCTGCGTCCGGCATCCGCGCACTGACACGTGAGCGTGTGCGCTGTGGAAAGATATGCTGGCTGCGGAAATAGTCGTACAGTGAAACGCCAATGGCATCCACGTCATGGATAAGATGGGCGGGTACCCATGATTCTTCAATAGACACAGCATCTTCATCAACATAGCGAATTCGCTTAAGCAAGAAGACCTCACTGCCGACAGCAATGGCCAACTGCTGAGCCACCTCTTCCGGGCAGGGCACCACACGTTTATTCACCCACAGCGTATCCGGCTTTTTACCGCGCAACACCACCTGTTGTGAAAAACCGCGCGCTTCTTTGAGCGAATACTCGAAGATGTTATTGATTTGCGTCCCGTAGCCACGCGCACGCGTCACCACCCCCTCTTCCTCCAGCGCCTGCATCGCTTTCCGCACCGTAATGCGTGAAACGCCAGTCAACTGGCTGAGATCGCGCTCGCCAGGCAGGATATTGCCATGCTCCAGGATCCCACTGCGCACAGCGTTCTTAACCGTTTGAGCGAATTTCATATACAGCGGCGTGTTGTCCGCCGCTGAAATACGTTCATTCAGTTGCGCGATAAGCTGGGTATGCGCTTGTTCCATTTATCTTTTTCCTGGCAGCCGTTTCTGCAGCCAGTATACCATTTCTGCTCATCACCACCACGCGTGGAAATGATGCACCGGACCAATCCCCTCGCCCACTTCCAGCGTATCCGCCTGCGCCAACGCCGCAGAGAGCCACAACTTAGCCTCCTGTACCGTATCAGCCCAGTTAACATGACGTGGACGCAGTGCCGCCAGCGCTGCCGACAGCGTACAACCGGTGCCATGGGTATTTTTGGTCATCACCCTTGGCGCGGTAAAACGCTGTTCGCCATCACGGGTAAAGAGCCAGTCAGGGCTTTGCTCATCATCAAGATGCCCTCCTTTCATTAATACCGCCTCACAGCCCAGCGCTCGCAGCGCCCGTCCCTGTTCTAACATTTCCTGCTCCGTTCGGGCATGCGATGCCCCGAGCAACGCCGCCGCCTCCGGCAGATTAGGGGTAATAATTGACACTTGCGGTAACAGACGGGTACGCAGCGTTTCAACCGCAGAGGCAGACAACAGCGGATCGCCGCTTTTTGCCAGCATTACCGTATCCAGTACGACGTTTTGTACCCGGTGACGCTGTAAACGTTCGGCAACGGCTTCGACAATGTCGGTTTCTGCCAGCATACCGATTTTGGTGGTATCGATGCGCACATCGCTGAACACCGAGTCCAGCTGTGCAGCAACAAAGTCAGGTTCAATGCGATACACCGACTGCACCCCGCGCGTATTTTGTGCCACCAACGCGGTAATAACTGAGCAGCCGTATGCGCCAAGCGCCGAGAAGGTTTTTAAATCGGCCTGAATACCCGCGCCACCGCTTGGATCGGTTCCGGCGATCGTTAATGCGTTAATCCGTTTCATGCTTGCTCCTGGGCGTTCAGGTTATAGAGAGCGTCGAGAAATGCCGGAACAAAACTTCCCGGTCCCGTCGATTGTTCAGTGGCGCGTTGTCCGGCTTGCTTCATCCAGCTACAGGCAGAAGCAACATTATTCAACCGGTCGCCCTCCAGGGCGCAACTGGCTGCGACTACCGCTGACAGTGCGCATCCGGTCCCCACTACCCGTGTCATCAGCGGATCGCCACCATGAATACTCACCGTCCGCTGACCATCTGTGACGAAATCCACTTCTCCGGTAACCGCGACAATGGTTCCAACCTGGCGTGCCAGTGTTTGTGCTGCCGGAATCGCAGCCAATGCGGTGTCGGTGGTATCCACCCCGCGCCCACCGGCGTTCATCCCGGCCAGGGCGAGTATTTCTGACGCGTTGCCACGAATTGCAGCCGGGCGCAGCGCAAGTATGTCCAGGCAAAAGCGACGACGAAAATCCAGTGCGCCAACGGCAACAGGATCCAGCGTCCAGGGGGTTTTCGCCTGCTGCGCCTGTTCGACCGCCGCGCGCATGGCAATGGCGCGGCTCTCGGTCAGCGTACCCACGTTAATCAGCAGCGCACTGGCGATAGCCGCAAACTGGCTGGCTTCTTCAGGTTCGATCACCATCGCGGGCGATGCGCCAAGTGCGAGTAACGTATTGGCGGTGAAGCTTTGCACAACCTCGTTGGTCATACAGTGCGTGAGTGGGGAAAGCGTTCTAAATTGCTGTAAGGTGTGAGCTGCAAGGGCGCGGCTGTGCCGGTCAGGCTGCATGATTCAACTCCTGTCCGCGTGAAGAAGGGACACGAGCAGTGTCAGACTTCCCTACGCTGGCATTATCCAGATCAGGTGGTACGGGTATTTCTCAGCCTTCACCAGGAAGGGCACCCCGAGTCGTTGAAACACAAATATGATATTCAGGTTTCGGCAACAGGATACTGCCTGCGCTTAACGATGTAAATTGGCGCGGAACAGGCTTTGACGGTGAAACCGCTGGTCACGGTTGCTAGATTTCTGTACTTTCATTTACACTTTTTACGAAATAACTGGCGTGATCACAAAAAAATGCTTGTCAGACATCCGGTATGCCAGGAATGATACACGACTGATTTTGACGACCCGAATAAGTAGAGAGGATGGGTATGAAGAATAAAATGTTGCTGGGTGCACTCCTGCTCGCGAGCAGCGTCGTCTGGGCCACGCCGGCCGCAACAGCCGCCCCCACCGGTATCGATAAGTATGAGCTGAGCAGCTTTATTGCTGACTTCACCCACTTCAAACCCGGTGACAAGGTTCCACCACTGTATCTCACCGAAGAATACACCATTAAGCAGTGGAATCTGCGCAACCTGCCCGCGCCGACGCCAGGCACCCACTGGACCTACATGGGCGGCGCGTATGTGCTGGTCAATGATGCCGACGCTACAATCATTAAAGCCTATGACGGCGAGATTTTTTATCACCGGTGAAAAAGATAACGCGCTTTCAACTAAGTGAGAGCGCTTATTAAAAATTATAACCATCTAAAAGTATTAATAATATTCCACTACTACTTTCACAAGACTTCTTACACTTCCCGAATGAAAATCATCGCTATACACCACGTATTTTCCATATAAAACAAGGTCCATTTTTTGCTCAATCGAACTAATTTCATTAAAACTCAAAAGATTATAGCTCTTACTACTACCACTATCGAAATATATCTTGTTAGCGCCATCTAATGAAATCTCAAATCCGACATCACCCGCACCTGTAGCATTTCGCGCATCTTCGTTTTTAAGAATACTACCAACTGCATTGCTTGACTCAAAATGATATCGAAACGAATCAGATGACACCCCTGTAGTACACTTAAAAGCAACCTCACCGGCCGTCTTTTCTAACCTAAAGAAACTCTGCGGTGTACCTCTCAGGTCATTAATAGATATATCTGGCGCACTAAGCACTCCATCTAAAAATTTGCATGTTTTAATTATTAATTTCACATCAGGATTTATTTTAAAAACATACTTATGGCCTTTATTTGATGTAGCGCCAATACCTGTACTTTCTCTAGGTTCAAACCTAATTTCAAAACCATCGGACAAATTTGCAGCATTTATGGAGTTTTGATTATTAGCAGAAATAACATCAAACGTGAATTTTAGGTTTTGCTTGTTAATTTCATTTATATCTTGAGCTTTATAGTTCTTTTCATAAAAATTGATTTTATATTCTACAGTATTTGGTGAGCTAGGGTAGTTTGCTTTTAGATAAATAAATCGCCCTCCCCCAACATCATATTTAAAGTAAGGTGAAGTTGGATATTTAATGTCAAAAATTGTTTCAACGCCCCAACCTAATATATTCCTGCACATTGGTTTTTTCGTGAATCCAAAGTTTTGCAAAACAAGTTCATTTCCATTCATTGTCGAAATAGATAACACCTCGTTTCTTTCTACACTTTCGATTCCGCCATCAGGAATATAGCAATTGGCAATGGAGTTAAAACTAAAAAAAACAACAAGTAAAAAAAATAATCTCATGATTTATCCCTCACCGACAAATATAAACTTTACTTTCATCAATCGTTTTGCCGAAAGTGATTGAGCATGAAAGTCCCTGTTGTTTATCAATCGCCACGTTTATCTCCGGTGGCATTTCATTGGTACGGATAAAAAGCTGGCTTCCCTGACCGACCACACCAATATTGTGCCCGTGGATATCCTCAACTTCATAACCAAACGTCAGCGGTGAACCATCAGGGCGCTGCGCCCGGATATACCAAGGTTTACGTTGGTCGGTATCAAACGTTGCCAGCACAACCGCTCCCCGGTACGGCGCTGCGCTACGGCGATTACCTTGCAGGTCGGTTTCACTCTTGGCATTAGACACATCCAACGTCAAGTGGTTTTCACGATAAGGCGTTAAGCCGTCGTAGACCACCACGCCATTACGGTTGGTGGTACGGTATTTCTGCCCATTCACATATGCCCCTTCCAGACCCGGCGCATGCATCACGGCAAACGTTTCTGATAGCCGATTGGCTAAATTCACGCCACCAGACCAGGCCACAAGGCCGCCTGAAATACTGCCGCCAGTTTGTGTGTATTTAGAAGACTGACTGTAGCTGCCGTTAAGCGTCGCGACCGGCGCATTCCACGTCAGATTACCGCCCGCCGTTGTTTCGCTATTCTGACGTTGATGACTCAGATTCACCCCATAGTTAAACTGATCGCGACTGCCTGCAGTGCCGGAAAGCCCGGTATTGTTAGACGCAAAACCATCATCATCAAAGGTCGTGGAATTAGACACGTACAGATGTCGGCGCGGAGCGCTAATATCATCTCCCCAATCGAAAGGTATAGAGATAAAGACGTTAAAACGCTTATCTTCGTGGTGATCTTCGTCATAGGTCTGGCTGGCTGAAAAGGTGTAGCTAATTCGCTGCCAGCTATTGGAATAGCTCAACTGGTAATCTTTACTGCTGCCGCCACGCCCCCAGTAATCGCGCCACAGGGTACTGAGCGAAAACGAACCCCAACCTTGCGGCAGAGACTGGCTGACGTTAGCCGAAAAACTGTTCTTACGACCAAAATCGTTTTGATAATAGTCCGCGATATCGTACACATCATTTTCATCACGATGATAGCTGTTTTTATTGTTTGCCCAGACGTGATCGTTAAACGTGCGATAGTCTTTGGAAGAGTAGCGATACGCCGCCAGGCCAAAACGCGTGGCGGTTTGCGTCAAATACTTGTTATAAGCAATCTGGTAACTTTGCCCGTCAAACACATCGCCATTATCCTGTTTGCTGTGCGATTGTGTCGCATCGACGGAAATCGCACCGATACGCGTATTCCAGCCAGTACCAAGCGTAAACGCATTGTAGTTATCTGCCAGCATGGTGCCGCCATACAGCGTTAACAGATTATTCAGCCCGTATTGATAGCTCATCTGCGCAAAATCGGTCTGGTTGCTGGCGCCTTCGATATGGCTACGTCCAGCGGCAAAATCATATTTTGAAACACCCGGTTGCAGCATGTTGGGCACCGCTGCATACGGTACCAGAAAAGTGGTTACTGAACCGTCAGCCTCTTTGATGCTGACATCAAGATCTGAGCCGCCACCTGCCAATTGTAAATCGGCGATGGAAAACGGTCCTGGAGGAACCTCTTTTTGGTAAACCACAAAGCCGTTCTGCTCAATGGTGACCAGCGCGTTACTCTGTGCAATCCCCTGCACTAACGGCGTGAAATTTTGTTTAGAACTTGGCAACATCTGCATATCGCGATACAGCCGCACGCCACGAAAGCGCACCGCATCAAAAATATCTGATGAGGTATACATATCCCCGGCACGCAGCGTGCCCAGAATTTGCGGTATGCCACGTTCCAGATACAGGGTATTACTTTTCCATTCACCGCTGCTGTCATCGGTTTTGTTATAGCTGGCATCGGAATGCAACTGCCAGCCCAGCAGATTTAACCCACTGGTAAAACGTGCATAGGTACTTTTACTGTTACCCGAATCCTTATAATCGCTGTAATACTGGCTGGCATAGTACGAGGTATAGAAGGCATTGACGCCGCGATCCCAGTTCTCAGGAGGAACATACCCTTGCTCGAGTTCGTCGACAAACGCCTGCGGAACGCTGAGATCCAGGCGAAACGTGCCGATATTCCAGGCATAACTACCCCCTTGCACCGCCTGCTTCAAGGTTGGGCATTCATTTTTCTTGTCCAAAGCTTGCGTGCTTATTCCCAGACGCGTTAATGCGTCACGGGATAAACAGGTGTCATCCGGATTATCCTTAACGGTTATTTCATACTTACCACGCCACTGCTTATTGACGTAGATATCAATATCATATTGGCCTGGCAGTGGTTGATTATCATCGAGGCGAAAATTTGAGACCTTTTCGCCTTTCATACCGCCCATCATAAAGTGGGTGTCAAACGTCTCTTCTGCGGCCTGGGCGTCAATGCCAACCAACAAAAGCAGTATTGCCGAAGCAAGCGGAGTCATCCTTAACATAATCGGCTCCTGTTATTTTAGGCTGACGTTATCGCTGATATAATTGCCGTGATCATCAATAATGGTCAATTTATACTGACTGGCGTTGCTATTCTTCAATGCCACTTTTTCACTGGAGAGCGGAGCAAGCATAATACTTTCGTTGTTGATCCTAATATTATTAGCTTTAACTTCTGTCACCGTGACCCAGTTAGCTGCATCATTTCTGATAGAATAACCATTACCACTGCGTGTTAACGACAGTTTATGGAAAGTATTTTTATTAACGGCCGCAATACCTTTAGGACGATAAAATAATTTAATACGATTCTGCATGGCAAATTTTAGTACATTTTTTCCGGCGCTGTCAGGGTTGTTTGGTGGAATATCCAGCACATTGAGATAAAAAAGGCTCTCCTTGTTATTGGGCAACATATTCGGCATTTTTTTAATTTTCAACTGCTGACCAGAATCCGCAGCTATCTTAGCCACCGGAGGAGTCAGCATAAATGGTACGTGAATTTTTTCCGGTGGCAACGAACTGTCGCCGTCATCAATCCATGACTGTACCAGTGCAGAGCGTTCACCCTGATTCATCAATTGTACCAATACTTCTTTCTTTTCTGCTGGGTAAATAACACGAGTGCCATAGATCACAATGCCAGCATGGACGGGTTGCACAGATACGATTAATAAAGCGCTTAGAATCCATTTCATGTTGCGTTCGTCCTTTAAAAAAACAGCCGGTGAACACACCGGCATAGAAATTTATTCTGCAGAAACGGAAATAGTTAAAACTGATGATATTTCCCCTGCAACAACGGGTGTTGCTGTATTTAATCTAGCGTACTGCGCTGAAAATCCCAGAGTATATTCCACCCCTGAAGAATCATCTTTAGTTGCGGTAATAATATCTTTGACATTAGTTTCCTGATCATTAGTAATAGACTTGTTACCTAATTTCAATTTAACACCAACGCCCTTAGACGCATCAACTTCACCGTTTACTTCTTTTGTATTTTTAAGTACACCCTCTGTAGTAAATTCTCCATTAGAAATTCTTATTGTATTTAATTTTGTACCTGCGGGACATATTATTTTCATTGGTGTTGAATCAGATACTTCAGTACCAACAACTGCACCTGCAGACAATCCAGAAAAACGTGAAGCATCAATTTCCGGCAATGTGATAACACTTGAATTCATGTTGTCTGCAAAATGGCAAGAACTATTAATAATAGTACCTTCGATTGTTAACGTCCCTTCTTCCCCAGCAGCAAAAGCCCCAGCGCTCATAAATACAGCAGAAAAAACAGCAGCAGAAATAATTGAACGTTTCATAGTATCTTCCTTAATAAAGTAATTTCTATTTATTACCAGGTGTCGGCCCTTGAAATTAAATTCGCACAGCACAAACGTTACCGCAATGTAAACGTGTTGTTTTTTTGATTTAAAACAAGTTGCAAATATCAATATATTTGCAACAAATGAATATCATGACTATCATCATCGACTTTAATAAATTAACGTAATTAATCGTTAGATATCATTATTCAGGCCCAAAAAAAGCCCCCATCACTCATTAAAATGATGGGGGCTTACTATGCACTACGCTTTTTTAGTCGTAGCAATTTAATACTATCTGTCGCGAAGAGTCCCCTGGAATAGCGACGATATGGGTCACAACGCCTTGTGCTGGAGCAGTCATCACATTGTTGATATCTGCACTATGCAGAGTCTGACCACACTGCTGTTGCACAGTACTAGCCACGACATCAGTGCTACAGGTAGGTTCAACTATCTTGCCGGTAATGGTCAAGGTCGCGGTATCAGAAGCAAAAGCAGACGTGTTAATTCCATAAGCCAGTGTGATAATTCCCAAGAATAAACTAATTTTCATTTTTTCATTATTCCTGTAAGGGGTCAGAAACAGCGTGTAAGCGGCTTGTCCGTTGAATTATGAGATAACTTCCCTGCTAAAACCAATTGAAATTGTAGATTGATGAGATTGGTATGATCAATTTGAATGATGCATTAAGAGGGATTATTCGGAAAAGGACACGGATTATAGTGGCATGATGAATAATATTGGACAGTTTGTTCACTCTATATATTCACCGTATCAATATATCATTGATACGGTGAATAAGTACAACACGTCTTGCATCAAAAAAAATTACACCGCGCGGAAGGCAATTTCCCCTGGAATAACCTCTCCCTGCCAGTAGAGCTGGGCGGCGACACGACCGGCCAGATCGCGGTAAATCGCGGTGAATTCACTGTCAGGACGACTGATAACCGTCGGCATACCGCGGTCGAGATCTTCACGCAAGGAAATATGCAGCGGCATCTGTCCCAGCAGTTGGGTGTGATATTGCTCAGCCAGCTTTTGTGCGCCACCCGTGCCGAAAATCGGTTCATGATGACCGCAGTTGCTACAAATATGCATGCTCATATTTTCAACAATGCCCAGCACAGGTACTTCCACTTTTTCGAACATCACGATGCCTTTTTTCGCATCGATCAGCGCGATGTCCTGCGGCGTCGTGACCACTACCGCGCCCGTTACCGGAATGTTCTGCGCCAGCGTCAGCTGAATGTCACCGGTGCCCGGCGGCATATCCAGAACCAGATAATCAAGATCCGGCCATAAGGTCTCTTGCAGCATTTGTAACAACGCTTTGCTGGCCATTGGACCACGCCACACCATCGCATTGTCATCGGTTACCAGATACCCAATGGAATTGGTTGCCAGGCCATGGGACATAATCGGCGCCATATGGGTGCCGTCTGGCGAGGTTGGACGCTGATTTTCCGCACCGAGCATGGTCGGAATGGACGGGCCATAAATGTCAGCATCCAGGATGCCCACTTTCGCCCCTTCGGCTGCCAGCGCCAGCGCCAGGTTCACCGCAGTAGAGGATTTACCCACACCACCTTTGCCGGAACTCACGGCAATGATGTTTTTCACACCATTAATACCCGGCTGGTTTTTCACACGCTTCAGCGTCGCAATGTTATGCGACAGCTTCCAGTCAATAGCTTTAGCACCAGTAATACGCAGTAAATCGGCACTACATTGCTCTTTTAATGCCTCAAACGCGCTGTGCCAGACGAATGGCATGACCAGCTCAACGTGCAACGTGTCGTCCATCCAGGCGACATGATGCAACGCTTTCAGCGTCGTCAGATTATGCTTCAGGGTTGAATGCTGAAAATTCGCCAGCGTCCCGGCGACCATGGCGCGCAGGGTCTCTGGTGATTTGGCCTGGGATTGTGCGTTCATCCCGACTCCTTTTTGTTGTTCTGAAAGTACAATAGTCACCAGGTAGTTTACTCCAACCGCAACAATTATTCATTTACGGATAAATGCCCTTATCGCTTGGCGCAGTAATTACCATTTTGGTACTATCAAAGCCCTTTTCACTACAAAAGAAGTAATTGCCCACTATGACTCAAGTCGCGAAGAAAATTCTGGTAACGTGCGCGCTGCCGTACGCCAACGGCTCAATCCACCTCGGCCATATGCTGGAGCACATCCAGGCTGATGTCTGGGTCCGTTACCAGCGAATGCGCGGCCACCAGGTTAACTTCATCTGCGCGGACGACGCACACGGTACGCCAATCATGCTGAAAGCACAGCAGCTTGGGATCACGCCAGAGCAGATGATCGGTGAAATGAGTCAGGAGCATCAGACTGATTTTGCAGGTTTTGACATCAGCTATGACAACTACCACTCAACGCACAGCGAAGAGAACCGTGAGCTGTCTGAACTGATTTATACGCGCCTGAAGGAGAATGGTTTTATAAAGAACCGCACCATCTCCCAGCTCTACGATCCGGAAAAAGGCATGTTCCTGCCGGATCGTTTCGTTAAAGGCACCTGCCCGAAATGTAAGTCTCCGGATCAGTACGGCGATAACTGTGAAGTGTGCGGCGCAACCTACAGCCCGACCGAACTTATCGAGCCGAAATCCGTCGTTTCCGGTGCCACACCGGTAATGCGTGACTCCGAGCACTTTTTCTTTGACCTGCCGTCGTTCAGCGAAATGCTGCAGGCGTGGACGCGCAGCGGCGCGTTGCAGGAGCAAGTGGCGAACAAAATGCAGGAATGGTTTGAATCTGGCCTGCAGCAGTGGGATATCTCCCGCGACGCACCATACTTCGGCTTTGAAATCCCGAACGCACCGGGCAAATATTTCTACGTCTGGCTGGATGCGCCAATCGGCTACATGGGTTCCTTCAAGAACCTGTGCGACAAGCGCGGTGATACCACAAGCTTTGACGAATACTGGAAGAAAGACTCCGATGCTGAGCTGTATCACTTCATCGGTAAAGATATCGTCTACTTCCACAGCCTGTTCTGGCCTGCCATGCTCGAAGGCAGCAACTTCCGCAAACCGACTAACCTGTTCGTTCACGGGTATGTGACGGTGAACGGCGCGAAGATGTCCAAGTCTCGCGGTACCTTCATTAAAGCCAGCACCTGGCTGAAACACTTTGATGCCGACAGTTTGCGTTACTACTACACGGCGAAGCTTTCTTCGCGTATTGATGATATCGACCTGAACCTGGAAGATTTTGTCCAGCGCGTCAATGCTGATATCGTCAACAAAGTGGTCAACCTGGCGTCCCGTAACGCGGGCTTTATCAGTAAGCGTTTTGACGGCGTACTGGCGGCTGAAGTGGCCGATCCGGCGCTGTACAAAACCTTTACCGACGCCGCAGCGGTGATTGGCGAAGCGTGGGAAAGCCGTGAATTCGGTAAAGCAATCCGCGAAATCATGGCGCTGGCCGATGTGGCTAACCGCTACGTTGACGAACAGGCTCCGTGGGTCGTGGCTAAACAGGAAGGCCGTGACGCCGACCTGCAGGCAATTTGCTCCATGGGTATTAACCTGTTCCGCGTCCTGATGACGTACCTGAAACCAGTACTGCCGACGCTTGCTGAACGTGTTGAGGCATTCCTGAACAGCGACCTGACCTGGGATGCCATTGAGCAACCGCTGCTCGGTCACAAGGTCAACACCTTTAAGGCGCTCTACAACCGTATCGACATGAAACAGGTTGAAGCGCTGGTGGAAGCGTCCAAAGAAGAAGTGAAAGCCGCAGCCGCACCGGTGACCGGCCCGCTGGCGGATGACCCTATCCAGGACACCATCACCTTTGACGATTTCGCCAAAGTCGATCTGCGCGTGGCGCTGATTGAGAACGCCGAGTTCGTGGAAGGTTCCGACAAACTGCTGCGCCTGACGCTGGATCTCGGCGGTGAGAAGCGTAACGTCTTCTCCGGTATTCGCTCTGCTTACCCGGATCCGCAAGCCCTGATTGGCCGCCAGACCATTATGGTGGCGAACCTGGCTCCGCGTAAGATGCGCTTCGGTATCTCTGAAGGGATGGTGATGGCAGCAGGCCCCGGCGGAAAAGACATCTTCCTGTTAAGCCCGGATGACGGTGCGAAACCTGGTCAGCAGGTGAAATAACAAAAAAGCCGGAGATTATCTCCGGCTTTTCTTTTGCTTTTACTCCGGCTGGCGGTTTCGCCTTACCCGGTCTTCAAATCCCGCAGGCTTTGCAAGCACAGCGCCGCTGGGCAACCATCACGACTTCGCGTTATGTACTCGTGCAGTTAAACCGCGCAAGAAATAGCGCAAGAATTGATCGCCACATTCGCGATAGTTCTTATGGTCCGGTGCACGCATCATCGCGGTGATTTCCGGCATCGATACACGAAATTTCTGTTCGGTCATGATGGCCAGAATATCATCGGTTTTCAGTGAAAACGCGATACGCAGTTTTTTCAGCACCGTATTGTTGTTAACACGACGTTCAATCGCCAGTTCCGGCGCAGAATCATCTTTGCCACGCAGATGGTAGATAAGACCGTTCAGGAAACCGGAGAGGATGATATCCGGGCAGCGAACAAACCCGTCCTCATCTTCTTTTGTCATCCAGGTGTCGAAACCTGCAGAGGTGGATTCCATCTCTGCAAGCGCAAGAATGCGCACCATATCGTTATTATTCGCTTTCAGGGTGTAGCGCAGGCTACGAAGAATATCGTTACTTAGCATAGAGCCTTCAACTGTCGGTGATGCAATGGCGCGCAGTGTACCAGTTTTACAGGCCAATCGCCTCTTTTAGACTTTTGAGGTACCGACGGCTCACCGGGACAGTCAGTCCGTTACGTAAAATCAGCTCAGCCTGACCGTTATCTTCCAGACGGATCTCCTGCAAATGGGCCATGTTGACCAGGTATTGTCGGTGGCAACGCAGCAGCGGAGTACGGCTCTCCAGCGTTCTGAGCGTCAGCTCGGTGAATCCTTCTTTGCCATCGCTACTGGTCACATAAACGCCGCTCATACGACTGCTGACAAACGCCACATCATCCATTTGCAGCAGATAGATTCGGCTATGACCGCTACATGGAATGAATTTAAGCGCCTGCTGATGTTCCGGCAGTAACGACACATCCTGCTTTGTTCGCTCCTGACGTAAACGGATCAGCGTTTTCTCCAGCCGCGTTTCTTCAATCGGCTTAAGCAGATAATCAAAAGCATGTTCTTCAAAGGCTTTCACTGCATATTCGTCAAAAGCGGTGAGAAAAACGATATACGGGCGATGCTCGGGATCCAGCATACCCACCATTTCCAGCCCGCTGATACGCGGCATCTGGATATCGAGGAACAGCACATCCGGGCGCAGCTTATGCACTGCACCAATGGCCTCTACCGCATTCGAACACTCTCCGACTATCTCGATGTCGCTTTGCTCCTGTAACAGGATCCGCAGGTTCTCCCGCGCTAGCGGTTCATCATCGACAATCAGCACTTTGATCATGCCAGTTCCTCCAGGGGAAGTCGTAAAGTAATTCGGGTAAAGAGCTCAGGCTCACAGGCTACGCTGATGCCAAAATCATCGCCAAACCGTTCCCGCAGGCGTTTGTCCACCAGACTCATTCCAAGCCCGCTGGACTCAGTCGTGGGCTGATACAGTCCGGCATTATCTTCAATATCCAGCATCAGATACTGTCCTTCCTGGCGAGCAGTGATGGAGACTTCTCCGGTATCAAGTAGCTGGGAAGTGCCATGCTTAATCGCATTCTCGACTATCGGTTGCAGAGTAAACGCAGGCAATTGCTGATGCGCAAGCGCTTCCGGGACCGTTAACGTCACCTGCAGACGGGACTGGAATCGTGCCTTTTCAATTTGTAGATAGGCATTTACGTGTTCGATTTCATCAGCCAGCGTCACAATTTCCGACGGGCGTTTTAAATTCTTACGAAAGAAAGTCGAGAGATATTGCACCAGTTGGCTGGCCTGCTCGCTGTCACGACGGATCACGGCTTTAATCGTATTCAACGCGTTAAACAGAAAATGGGGATTAACCTGAGCGTGCAGAAGTTTGATTTCTGACTGCGTCAGCATCGCTTTTTGTCGCTCATATTGTCCGGCCAGGATTTGCGCGGAAAGCAACTGGGCGATCCCTTCTCCCAGCGTGCGGTTAATTGAGCTAAAGAGACGGTTTTTGGCTTCATACAGTTTAATCGTCCCCATCACCCGCTGGTTTTCACCCCGCAACGGGATCACCAGCGTCGACCCTAATTTGCATTGCGGATGCAGTGAACAGCGATAAGGCACTTCGTTACCGTCGGCATACACGACTTCTCCGGTTTCAATCGCCCGTTGGGTGTATGAAGAGGATATGGGCTTGCCTGGCAGATGGTGGTCATCACCAATGCCGGTAAACGCCAGCAACTTCTCGCGATCAGTAATCGCCACCGCACCGATATCCAGCTCTTCATACAGCACCTGAGCGACCTTCATGCTGTTAACCTCGTTAAATCCCTGTCGCAGAATCCCCTCCGTAGAGGCGGCAACTTTTAGCGCAGTGGCAGAAAACGCCGAGGTGTATTTTTCAAACATCGCGCGTTTGTCGAGCAGAATACGCATAAACAACGCAGCGCCAACGGTATTGGTCACCATCATCGGCGCGGCAATGTTACTGACCAGGTGCAAGGCATCCTCAAAGGGACGTGCAATCAGCAAAATGATCAGCATCTGCACCAGTTCGGCGACAAAGGTAATCGCGCCAGCCGTCAGCGGACTAAACACTTTATCAGTACGACCACGTCGGGTAAGTACACTGTGTACCAGTCCCCCAAGCAGGCCTTCCACGATGGTCGAAATCATACAACTGAGCGCCGTCATGCCCCCCATCGAATAGCGATGAAGACCGCCGGTCAGGCCAACCAGTCCCCCAACAACTGGACCGCCAAGCAGACCGCCCATCACCGCGCCGATGGCGCGAGTATTCGCAATGGAGTCTTCAATATGCAGCCCAAAGTAGGTGCCCATAATGCAAAAGATGGAGAAGGTGACGTAACACAGAAGTTTGTGCGGCAGTCGGATAGTGACCTGCATCAGCGGGATAAACAGACGCGTCTTGCTCATTAGCCACGCGATAACGAGAAACACGCACATCTGCTGAAGCAGCAGCAACACCAGATTAAACTCGTACATACCCGCCAACCACACATTTCTTAAAAGCGCGTAACATACATGGGCTGCGCGTAACTTTCTTTGAACTGTTGCAAAAAAACAGGAATTTGTGAGAACGATCACTCGAAAGCGCGAGTATGGCGACAATCTCACCCTTGCTCTGATCAAAAAACAGACAAAACTACCTGGTTCGCAAAAGAGCGTCTAAAGTAAAACTGGGACCTCGCGAGCAAGAGTGAGACAACGATGGCGCTTTACACGATAGGTGAAGTGGCTTTGCTTTGTGATATCAACCCTGTCACTTTACGTGCATGGCAGAGGCGTTACGGATTACTAAAACCTCAGCGTACAGACGGGGGGCATCGCCTGTTTAACGATGCGGACATTGACAGGATCCGTGAGATAAAACGCTGGATAAATAATGGCGTTCAGGTCAGTAAAGTTAAAATGTTACTCAGCAATGAGAACATTGATGTGCATAACGGCTGGCGTGAGCAGCAAGAAACGCTATTGAGCTATTTGCAACGTAACAATTTGCACAGCCTCAGGTTGTGGATCAAAGAGCGTGGTCAGGATTACCCTGCACAAACGCTCAATACACATTTGTTTATTCCCTTGCGCCGACGTCTGCAATGTCAGCAGCCCATTCTCCAGGCGCTATTGGGGATCCTTGACGGTGTACTCATCAATTATATTGCGATTTGTCTTGCTTCGGCGCGTAAAAAACAGGGTAAAGATGCCCTGGTAGTCGGCTGGAATATCCACGATACCACCCGCTTATGGCTGGAAGGCTGGGTCGCCAGCCAGCAAGGATGGCGTGTTGATATACTGGCCCACTCGCTCAATCAGCTACGGCCCGAGCTGTTTGAAGGGCGCACCCTGCTCGTCTGGTGTGGAGAGAACCAAACCCCTGCACAACACCAACAACTGGATGAGTGGCGCGCGTTAGGTCACGATATTTATCCACTCGGTATTTAATATTTTATTAACAAACGTGTACAATCCTTGAATTCACATAAGGAGTACAAAATGAGCGCAGCTAAAATCGGTGTTATAACCCTCTTCCTGCTGATGGCTATCGGTGGTATCGGCGGCGTGATGCTGGCAGGTTATACCTTTATTTTACGTGCCGGGTAAGGTAGTACGCTAATCGCTCAAACCCGCGATCGACAATAACTGCGGCCAATGCGACCAGCAGCGCCCCCTGGATCACATAGGCGGTATTAAACCCGCTTAACCCGATAATAATCGGTGTTCCTAACGTATTCGCACCAACGGTAGAGGCAATCGTTGCGGTGCCAATATTAATAATCACCGACGTGCGAATCCCGGCCAGAATAACCGGTGCCGCGAGCGGAAGTTCGACTTTGCGTAGCCGCTGCCCATGACTCATGCCCATCCCGCCGGCGATATCTATTACGCTGGCAGAGATCCCTCCCAGCCCTGCCAGCGTTGCCTGTAAGATCGGTAACACCCCATACAGGATCAGCGCGATAATCGCAGGCTCCGGGCCAAAACCCATCACCGGTACGGCAATCGCCAGCACCGCAACCGGCGGAAAAGTTTGCCCCACCGCGGCAATCGTTTCGACCAAAGGTCTGAACTCTACTCCCCATGAACGGGTTACCGCTACACCTGCCCCAACCCCAATAATGACAGCAATCAGGCTTGAAATGCCCACCAGAGTGAAATGCGCCAGCGCCAGCGCCATAAAGCTCTCTTGCTGATAAACAGGACGCGGCAATTGGGGAAACAACGCGCTGAACAGTGCCTGGCTGTGGGGCAATCCCACCAGCAACACCAGGAACAGCGCAATGAGCCACAGCAGAGGATCAAACAGATGTTTCACTGTGCGGTGTCTCCGAAAGCAGATCGTGAAAATGGAGCGTACCACGGGCCACGCCCTGGGCATTAACCACCGGCAACACATCACAGCCACGGGCGACAAAAACAGATAACGCATCACGTAACGTCATCTCATCCACTAACGGCTCACCGGCCAACTGTTCACCACGACGGGTAAAATCCCCCACTGTGCGCAGTGACAGCAGTCTTACACCCAGTTCACTGTGGCCAAAAAAGGTTCGCACGAAATCATTCACTGGTGCCGTCAACATCGACAGCGGCGTGCCCTGCTGCACCACCTTGCCCGCATCCATTAACACCAGGTGCTCCGCCAGTCTCAGCGCTTCATCGATATCATGCGTCACTAACACGATGGTACGACCCAACAGACGGTGGATACGGGTCATCTCCTGCTGTAGCGCACTGCGTGTTACCGGGTCCAGCGCGCCAAAAGGTTCGTCCATCAGCAGAACCTGAGGGTCAGCCGCCAGCGCGCGTGCCACACCGACCCGCTGCTGTTGGCCGCCGGAAAGCTGATGCGGATAGCGGTGACGCAAATCCGCTTCCAGCCCCAGCAACGCCATCAGTTCTTCTGTTCGGTCATCAATACGCGCACGTGACCACTTTTGCAGCTGTGGTACGGTGGCAATGTTCTGCGCGACAGTCCAATGTGGAAATAAGCCAATCGACTGGATGGCATAGCCCATACGTCGTCTTAATTCCAGCACCGGCAGGCTACGGATCTCTTCCCCGGCAAAACGGATCTGCCCACTATCATGCTCGACCAGCCGGTTGATCATTTTCAACGTGGTGGACTTCCCCGAACCGGAGGTCCCGATTAATACCGAAAAACTACCTTCGCCTAAATGCAGATTGAGATCGCTCACGGCCTGTTGCTGGTTATAGGTTTTATTGACATGGCTAAATTCAATCATCGTTTGTCACCTTCAGCAGTGCTAAGCCTAAATCAAACAGCGCATCAATCAGCACTGCCAGTACCACCACCGGAATCACGCCCAGTAGCACTAAATCAACGGCGCTACTGAGCAGTCCCTGAAAAACCAGCGCGCCAAATCCGCCAGCCCCAATCAATGCGGCAATGACCGCCATCCCCACCGTCTGTACCATCACCACCCGCAAACTGCGCAGGAAAACGGGTAGCGCTAACGGAAGTTGCACCGAAAGAAAACGCTGACATGGGCTCATCCCCATAGCCCGCGCACTTTCCAGCACATCGCGCGGAACCTGATTCAGCCCGGCCACCACGCCACGAACCAATGGCAATAAGGCATACAGCACCAGCGCAATCAGCGCAGGCGTCAGGCCCGTTCCCGCTACGCCGAGCGAGCTAAGCCACGGGAAATGCTTAACCAGTCCAGCAAGCGGCGCAATCAACAAACCAAACAACGCGACGGAGGGGATCGTCTGGATGATATTCAGCACAGCAAATATTGGCCCCTGACGCGAAGCAGAAAAAGTGCACCAGATGCCCAGCGGCACGCCAATACACAGCGCAGGCACCACAGTACCGAACAGAATAGTCAGGTGCTGCGCCAGAGCATCATCAAACACATCCTGGCGGTTAGCATATTCTTTGAGCAAAGAAAGATCGTTAAGGGTACCGGACAGCAGCAGCGCCACTGGTACAGTGACAATTTGCGCATGCAGTACCCAGCGCCACAGTGGCTGAGTGGTAATACGTCGAATGGCGTCACTGCCAGCCAGCAACAACACCCCTGACCCAAGCCAGAAACCGCTCCCCAGGCTGGTTCTGGCGACAGAAGTTCCTGTCTGAGCCAGATGCGTTGCCGCTTTCCCGGCCATAAACAACGCCGCTATCACCAGTAACTGGACAACAACCAGCGTCAAAACACTGCCGGATTTACCGGGTATGATGCATAAAACCACGAGCAGTAAAAGTGTCGCCGCCAGTCCCCACGCCATGTTGGGCCAGACCTCCCAGAGTTGACGACCTTCACCGGAAACCAGACGATTAGGGGCATAACTGATGAAAGGAAGCGCTGCCGCCGCGAAGGTGAGAAACACCAGCAGCAACAGCACCCGATTGATTGAGATTTTCGACAAAACACCCATCCGCTGCAAAGGCCGTTACTTCACCCATCCTTTTTGCTTCAGGTAATCTGCAGCAACTTTTTTCGCATCCAGTCCCTCCACGGCAATGCTGGCATTCAGCTGTTGCAGCGTTTTTTCATCCAGACTGGCAAAGACCGGCTGTAGCCATTCCCCCATTTGCGGGTAGTCCTTCAGCACCGATTCACGCACGACGGGCGCAGGCGCATAAATGGGCTGGACGCCTTTTGGATCGCTCAATGTTTGCAAACCGAGCGCCGCAACCGGGCCGTCGGTGCCGTAGGCCATCGCCGCATTGACCTCTGAAGTCTGCTGCGCCGCAGCTTTAATTGTCACCGCAGTATCGCCCCCTGCCAGTGACAACAATTGGTTCTGATTGAGCTTGAAGTCATACGCTTTTTCAAATGCGGGCAGCGCATCTGCACGTTCAATAAACTCAGCAGAGGCCGCCAGTTTGAACGTCCCCCCCTCTTTCAGGTAGCGGCCTAAATCCGCAAGAGAGACAAGTTTGTTTTTTTCAGCGATATCCTGACGTACTGCAATAGTCCAGGTATTGTTGGCGGGAGCAGGCGTTAGCCAAATCAGTTTATTTTGCTCAGCGTCCAGTTTTTTCACTTTCTCGAAACCTGCCTGCGCATTTTTCCAGGCGGGGTCGTTTTCATCTTTAAAAAAGAATGCGCCATTGCCGGTATATTCCGGATAAATATCCAACTCACCGGAAGTGATGGCCCCACGCACCACGGGCGTAGTGCCCAGTTGTACTTTATTGACAGTTTTCACGCCGTGGCTTTCAAGCACCTGCAAAATAATATTGCCGAGCAGCGCCCCTTCGGTATCTATTTTTGAACCGACCGTGACGGGTGACGCGGCCTGTAAGGGCAAGCTTATCGTCGCTAACAGCGCCAGCGAACCCACCCATACCTTTGAGATTATCATGCTGCTCTCCTCATCCTTTTGCTGCCCTTTTCAGAGACTTGAGGAAAAAGCATAGTTGAAAAATCCAGTCTTAACCTGGCTATTGGGGGGTAACACTGAGAGTTATTAGCGGTAAGGCGAGAACAAAATAAAAAAAATCCGGCAAACCCAACATGAATTTACCGGATGATAGGATTTCGCAGGCCTGATAAGCGTAGCGCTATCAGGCACTGTGCGTGGTTTATTCAGCCATTACAGCAGTTCAAACTCGCCCTGCTTCACTCTGGCGGAGTCTACGCCGATAAAGACGTTAAATTTGCCCGGCTCCGCATCGTATTTCATATGCTGGTTCCAGAACTTCAGCGCGTCAATATCAATGGGGAAGCTAACGGTCTGGGTTTCACCTGGCTTGAGGTTCACTTTCTCAAAACCTTTCAGCTGTTTTACCGGACGACTCATTGAGGCCGTCACATCCTGTAAATACATCTGAATGACTGTCGCGCCTTCACGCTTACCGGTGTTGGTTACCTGCACGCTGGCAGTCACTGTTCCGTCACGTTTCATTGTCGGTGCAGAGAGCTTCACATCAGACACGGTAAACGTGGTGTAGCTCAGACCATAGCCAAAGGGATACAACGGGCCATTCGCTTCATCAAAGTAGCGCGACGTATATTTGTTCGGCTTATCGGCGTTATACGGGCGACCAGTATTAAGATGGCTGTAATAGACCGGGATCTGCCCCACCGATCGTGGGAAAGACATCGGCAGCTTACCTGACGGGTTATAATCGCCAAACAGCACATCGGCAATGGCGTTACCGCCTTCGGTGCCGGCAAACCAGGTCTCGAGGATCGCATCAGCCTGCTGATCTTCTTTCACCAATGCCAGTGGACGACCGTTCATCAGCACCAGCACCAGCGGTTTACCGGTCGCTTTCAGCGCAGCAATCAGATCACGCTGGCTTTGCGGGATAGTGATATCGGTTCGACTAGAGGCTTCATGCGCCATCCCCTGCGCTTCACCCACTACCGCAACAACCACGTCAGACTGCTTCGCCGCATTAACGGCTTCATCAATCATTGCCTGCGGCGAGCGCGGGTCAACCTTCACCGCCTCTTCATACAGGTTGAGGAAATCGACAATGCCTTTGTCGTTGGTGATATTCGCCCCTTTGGCGTACACCACTTTACCCTGCTCGCCGAGGGCATTTTTAATCCCCGTCAGCACCGTTACCGACTGATCGGCAACACCGGCAGCGGACCAACTGCCCATCACATCACGCTTGCTGTCGGCCAATGGACCGACGACTGCCACGGTGGCGGATTTTTTCAGCGGCAATGTTTCCAGACGGTTTTTCAGCAGCACCAGGCTTTCTCGCGCCACTTCACGCGCCTCTTTGCGGTGCAAACGGCTTTCCGCGTTGGTGTCCTGTGGGTCAGATTCTTTGGCCCCCAGATGACTGTACGGGTCGTTAAACAGCCCCATATCATATTTCACGTTCAGCACGTGGCGCGCGGCATCGTCGAGTTCCGCCATCGTAACCTTACCCGACTTAATCAGTCCCGGTAGATACTTGCTGTAGTATTCATCGCTCATGCTCATGTTAATACCGGACGTGATCGCCACGCGCACAGCATCTTCGGGGTCGGACGCGGTTCCATGTTTAATCAATTCTTTAATTGCGCCGTGATCGGAAACCGTTATGCCTTTAAAGCCCCACTTATCGCGCAACACGTCTTTGAGCAGCCAGGCGTCAGAGGTGGCAGGCGTCCCATTCAGTGAGTTAAGCCCCACCATCACCGCACCGCTACCGGCATCCAGTCCGGCCTTGTAGGGCGGCATATAGTCGTTGAATAAACGCTGCGGACTCATATCCACAGTGTTGTACTCTTTTCCGCCCTCAACGGCGCCATAAGCAGCGAAGTGCTTGACACTGGTCATCACTGAATACCTGTCGGCCGGGCTTTTCCCCTGCATCGCTTCCACCATGGTTTTGCCCATGATGGCAGTTAAATACGTATCTTCACCAAAACCTTCGGACGCACGGCCCCAACGCGGATCGCGGGAGACATCGACCATCGGCGCCCAGGTCATGTTCAGACCATCGTCTGCGGCTTCATACGCAGAAATCCGACCAACGGTTCTGACCGCATCAAGGTTAAAAGAGGATGCCAGGCCAAGGCTTATCGGAAACACGGTGCGTTGACCATGCAGCACATCATAGGCGAAAAAGAGAGGGATTTTCAGGCGGCTAAGTTCCATGACCTGATCCTGCATCTTACGGATATCCTGGCGCGTGACGGTGTTAAAAATTGCCCCAACCTGCCCGTCTTTGATCATCTCGCGGATGGCTTCTTTCGGGTTATCAGGCCCGACGCTTATCAAGCGTAGTTGCCCAATTTTCTCATCCACAGTCATCTGTTTGAGTAAATCGGTCACAAACACATCCCGCGCTTCAGGCGTCAGTGGATGGTTACCAAACAAGGTGTCCGCCAGCGCTGGTTGCAACGCCAGGCCCACCGCGACACCTACAGAACATAGCCATTTCATGTTGATTCTCTCTTAATTTCTACCCGACGAGGCAGCGAAAATATAACAAAAACCGCAGCTTGCCGTAAGCCTAAACGGGAGTGGGGAAGAAAGCTAAGGATATTCTCTGAATTTTCAAAACCAGCATGAATCAGTGGGATACAACACAGAGACAATGCGAATGAGAAAGCGTATTGTCATACATAGCGCTATGCTTGTTCCTGATATTGAGTCCCACCACAAGGAGTGGAGAATGTCTTCCATTACAACAACTGATAATAAAGCGTTTCTGACTGAATTGACCCGACTGGTCGGCCATTCACACCTGCTCACCGAAGCGGCCAAAACTGCCCGTTATCGTAAAGGCTTTCGCTCGGGTCAGGGCGATGCGCTCGCCGTCGTTTTCCCTGGCTCGCTATTAGAACTGTGGCGTGTCCTCAACGCCTGCGTCTCGGCTGACAAAATAATTCTGATGCAAGCCGCCAATACCGGTCTGACCGAAGGCTCCACGCCTAGCGGCAATGATTACGATCGCGACATCGTCATCATCAGCACCCTGCGCCTCGATAAGCTGCACGTCATCGGCAACGGTGAACAGGTGCTGGCTTATCCCGGTACGACACTTTATTCGCTGGAAAAGGCGCTCAAACCTTTTGGCCGTGAACCGCATTCGGTGATCGGCTCTTCCTGTATCGGTGCTTCCGTGATCGGCGGTATCTGCAACAACTCTGGCGGCTCGCTGGTACAACGCGGTCCGGCATACACAGAAATGTCGCTGTTTGCGCGTATTGACGAACAAGGTAAATTGCAGTTGGTCAACCATCTGGGTATCGAGCTGGGTCAGACACCAGAGCAGATCCTGAGCAAACTTGATGACGAGCAGATCAAAGATGATGATGTCCAGCACGATGGGCGTCATGCACACGATCATGATTACATCACCCGCGTCAGAGATATTGAGGCCGATACGCCGGCACGCTATAACGCAGACCCTGAGCGTCTGTTTGAATCTTCTGGTTGCGCCGGAAAGCTTGCAGTGTTCGCCGTGCGCCTGGATACCTTTGAAGCAGAGAAAAACCAGCAGGTCTTTTATATCGGTACCAACCAGCCAGAAGTGCTGACGGAAATCCGTCGTCATATTCTGGCCAAATTTGAACATCTGCCGGTCGCGGGTGAATATATGCACCGCGATATCTATGACATCGCCGAAACCTATGGCAAAGATACGTTTCTGATGATCGACAAACTCGGCACTGACAAAATGCCGTTTTTCTTTACGCTGAAAGGCCGCACCGATGCGATGCTGGAAAAAGTGAAAATTTTCCGCCCGCACTTTACCGACCGGGCAATGCAGAAGTTCGGCCATTTATTCCCCAGCCATTTACCGGCACGGATGAAAAGCTGGCGTGATAAATACGAACATCATCTGCTGTTAAAAATGGCCGGTGGCGGCGTAGCAGAAGCACAGAGCTGGCTGACTGAGTTTTTCAAAACCGCCGAAGGTGATTTCTTTGCCTGTACGCCGGAAGAAGGTAGCAAGGCATTTTTGCACCGCTTCGCAGCGGCGGGCGCGGCCATTCGATATCAGGCCGTCCATGCGGATGAAGTGGAAGATATTCTGGCGCTGGATATTGCGCTGCGTCGTAACGATACCGAATGGTATGAGCACCTGCCGCCGGAAATAGACAGCAAGCTGGTGCACAAACTCTATTACGGCCACTTTATGTGCTATGTCTTCCATCAGGATTACATCGTGAAGAAAGGTGTGGATGCTCACGAACTGAAAGAGCAAATGCTGGTGTTACTGCGTGAGCGCGGGGCACAATACCCTGCAGAACATAACGTGGGGCATCTGTATAAAGCACCAGAAACATTGACGCGTTTTTATCGCGAGAACGACCCGACCAACAGTATGAATCCAGGTATTGGCAAAACCAGTAAGCAGAAGTACTGGAAAGAATCGTAGGCCCGATAAGCGTAAGCGCCATCGGGCACGTTGCCGGGGGCGCTTCGCTTGCCCGGCCTACGGTTTAATCGTTTTGCGCCGTTTGCTCGCCCGTCGCTGTACCTGCCGCCGCCATCTGTGCGGCTTTTTGCTTTTTATAGCTCAGCGCCGCGGCCGGAACAGGCATCACCTTGCCGGTTTCGATCCAGGTGCGTAAACGACTGGCATCAGCAAAGTGAGTATATTTGCCAAAGGCATCCATGACCACCAGCGCTACCGGCTTGTTATTAATGACCGTACGCATCACCAGGCAGTGACCAGCGGCATTAGTAAACCCAGTTTTGGTGAGCTGAATGTTCCAGTTATCGCGGTACACCAGATGGTTGGTGTTACGGAACGGCAACGTATAAGCCGGATTAGCAAAGGTCGCCATGTCTTCACGCGTCGTACTCAACTGACCAATCAGCGGATACTGCTTGCTGGCAATCAGCAGTTTAGTTAAATCACGCGCCGTCGAGACGTTATGAATCGATAACCCGGTCGGTTCCACAAAGCGCGTCTGGGTCATTCCCAACGACTTCGCCTTCGCATTCATCGCTTTGATAAATGCGTTATAACCGCCCGGATAGTGGTGCGCCAGGCTTGCCGCTGCGCGGTTTTCTGAGGACATCAGCGCCAGTAGCAGCATATTCTTACGACTGATCTCACTGTTCAGACGCACACGAGAGTAGATGCCTTTCATTTCCGGCGTCTGGCTGATATCAACTTTCAGTTTTTCATCCAGCGGCAGTCGTGCATCAAGCACCACCATCGCCGTCATTAATTTGGTAATCGACGCAATCGGACGCACGAGGTCCGGGTGGTTCGAATAGATAACTTTGTTGGTATTCAGATCAACAATCATCGCACTACCAGAAGCAATCTCAGGTTGAGATGCCGCTGCAGTAGTCGCCGTTTTCGCTACGGCTTGGGGTGCAAAAGGAACGGCCAGCACCAGGGCAAGACTTAATAATGAAACTCGGAATTTCAGCATGATGAGGTTTCTGATAATGGTTCACGCACGTCACAACGCACACCGCCTGAAATAAGGATTATCTCAGGCTAGCTCTGGCATCATAGCGATCCGGCAGGTTTGCCGCTACAGAAGAATCATCTCGAAATGCTGCGTTGCTGGCTTTTACGCCAACAACGCGGCACAGACAGGTTGTACACCTAGAACAATCGGTACCCGTAGCCCCACAGGATCACCGTAATCGCCAGCAGAACCTCCAGCACCAGCACGCCAATCGCCAGCGTTGAACTGGAAAAGCTCAGCCCTTCTTCTTTAGTGATATTCAGGAACGTTGGAATACCGAGATAGAGTAAATAGCCGGTGTAAAACAGCGCGATGGTTCCCACGAGCGCACACAGCCAGACCAGCGGATACAGCGCCACCAGCCCGCTTAAAAACAGCGGCGTGGCAACATATCCGGCAAAGACCATACAATGTGCCAGCGACGGGCGTCGCGAGTAATTACGCGCCATCCACCAGATAACTCTTCCCATGATGGCCACACCTGCCAGCATCACGCCGTAAAACAGAATTGCCATCGCAAATCCGGTAAACAGGGATAACTTCAGTATATTGCCGTCGCCAAAATTCCAGCCAATTTGCGTGGTGCCAATAAACGCACAAATCACCGGGATTGCCGCCATCAGCAGTACATGGTGGGTATAGTGATGCGAAACACTTTCGTTTTCGCTGTTGATCACGTGCATTTCACGATCGGGATGGGAAAACAGCCCCCAGACATGGTTCATATCGCCCCCTTCTTGTCAGCTCCGGACCTCAACACTTCAAGTATAATTCAGCTTTTGATTATTTTATGTACACATGAAAAATACCGATACGCTGAGTTGCTGCTTTTTCGGCATGAACAATTCACTGGGTGTATGCTATGGAGCGTGGAGGTCATACAACGTATGGATATAACGCATTATGTTGAGCAATACGGCTATGCGGCGCTGATTATTGGCAGCCTTGCCGAAGGCGAAACCATTACCTTGCTAGGCGGTGTTGCTGCGCACCAGGGAATTCTTAAATTTCCGCTGGTGGTGCTCTCCGTCGCATTGGGTGGGATGATTGGCGATCAATTACTCTTTTTACTTGGGCGTCGTTATGGCGGCAAAATCTTACGTCGTTTCTCGCGTCATCGGGCAAAAATCCACTACGCGCAGAAGATGATCCAACGGCGTCCCTACCTGTTTGTGGTCGGCACGCGCTTTATGTACGGTTTTCGCGTCATTGGCCCGTTGCTGATTGGAGCCAGCCACCTGCCACCGAAGATTTTCATCCCACTGAATATCCTGGGGGCGTTTGTCTGGGCATTGCTGTTTACCACGCTCGGCTATGTGGGCGGTGAAGTGATTGCCCCATGGTTGCATAGCCTCGACCAGCATATTAAACATGCGGTGTGGTTGGTTCTGGTTATCGGGATTGTCGCGGGCGTCCGCTGGTGGATGAAACGGCGAAGCACGCGTAAAGCGCAATGAAGATGGCCCGACAGCGGAACACCGTCGGGCCGATTAATCAGGACGCGTGATAACCGCCGCCCAGTGCGCTGGTCAGCTGTATAGAAGCATCCAGCCACTGTCCCTGTAGAACCAGACCATTAAGCTGTTCGCGTAACGCCGGAATTTTGGCCTCGCTAACCCGGGAACCCGCAATGATACCGGCGCTATATCGTGCCTGCGCAAGCCCCACAACGCGCTGTGCGTCATGTTCAATTTGCTGCTGATGCTGGTTCTTCTGCGCCAGCGTTTCTACCTGTGATGCCGCACGAGCAACGTCATTCACCGCATCGACCACTGCCTTGTTGTAATTTGCCACCGTCAGGTTGCTCTGCGCTTTCGTGATATCGAGATTCGCATTCAGTCTGCCGCTATCAAAAATAGGCAGTGTCAGCCCAGCCGTCACCCCCATCTGCTGCGCGGAATGGCGGAATAAATCACTCAGATGCAGCGCATCCTGCTGTAAAAAAGCCATCAGGTTAACGTCCGGATAGAATGCCGCTTTTGCCGCATCAATGCTGCTCAGCGATGACTCGATGTACCAGTGTGCGGCCTGTAAATCAGGGCGGCGAGCCAGCAGCGAATAACCAAGCTGGGACGGTAGCTGGCTTTCTACCGCTGGTAGCGTCGTCGCTTTAAGCTTCATGACGGAAGATTGCGAGTTGGTCAGTGCGCTCAGCCGCGCCTCTATCACCTTCATTTTGCCGCTGACATCGTTCAGCTGCTGCTCCGTTCTACTGGAGTCAATATCCGTTTCAACACCTTCGACAGAAGAGGTAATCCCGTTTTGATACAGTTGACGATCGACGGTGATGACGTTCTGTTGCTCGGTTTTAATCTGCGTCAGAACGGTTTTCAGCGCCGCCTGCGTCTGCCACTCCCAGTACAGACGCGATACGCCGCTCGCCAGTAACTGGCGAGTTTGCTCACGTTCAGCCTCACGCGCTTTCACCTCACCAATACGCGCCGCTACTTCAGCCCGGTTTTTACCCCACAGATCCAGGTTCCAGCCTGCGGTTAAACCAAAGGTTCCATTGGTGTACCACGGCCCGGTCGTGCCTGCAGCAGGATCGGTAATGGCAAACGGTCCCATTAAACCTTCTGCCGACATTCTTTGACGTTCAACGTCTGCGGAAAAATCAACTTCTGGACCATCCTGCGCCTCAACCGCTTTAGCCTGCGCTTCTGCCAGTTGAATGCGCTGTTCTGCTACCTGCATGTCTGGAGAATTCTTGAGGGTGCTGTCAATCAACGCATTCAGCTGTGGATCGTGATACGCCTTCCACCATTGGCTATCCGGCCAACCATTTTTTAATGCCGCAGGCAACGCGGAATCAACGTTCACAGCGGGCGTCTGCTGTGACAGCGATTGACGATTGTCATGCATGGGTGCACAACCAACCATCAAAATAAGCAGCGGCAAACATGCCGTTGCAACAAGAACAGAATTACGATTCATGGGAATATACAGGTTAGAAAAGATGCACAGAGAGTACGACTTACCACATTCTCTTTTTTAGTTACGCGTGGCAATACATCTTTTGAAATAAAATCACATGATTAAAAAACATATACATAACAAATTGTTCTGTAAAAATAATTCAACTGAGTTATAAAATACCGCGCAGTTTTCCTGGCCGCTTAATCACTATCAGCAGGAAGGCGAGCGCATCAGTAACTGGTTTGCTGAAGGCGTCAAAAAACAACATCGTAAGCTGGCAACCTGGATTAACGCCCTGGTTACCACCGGATTTGAGATTGTTTGTTTGGATTAATGGGGTCTATCGGCTGAACAAATTGCCGCCAACCCGGCGCTGGACGAAGAAAAAGAACGCCCGATGATATTTCTGCTCAGCGTACGTAAGCCTGTGTAATCCTGATGCCTGATGGCGCTGCGCTGATCAGGCCTACGAATTACGCGTCCGTTCCGTAGGCCGGATAAGGCGGGTACGCCGCCATCCGGCAATAAATCAGGCAGCACTTGTGATGGACTGAATCGCGCGTGCAATATCTGGTGAATTATTCAAAGCCCGAATTTCCTGAAACAGTTCTGTCGCTTCAACATATTCTTTACGAAGATAGCCCAGCCACTGTTTGATACGCGCCACATGATACAGCCCGGTATCACCCTGTTTTTCCAGTCGGGTATATTTTTGCAGTAACGTCACGACTTCAGGCCATGGCATACGTGGTTCGTTATATTTCACCACGCGACTCAAATTCGGAATATTAAGCGCACCACGCCCGATCATCACGGCATCGCAGCCGCTGATGGCCATACAGTCCTGTGCGCTTTGCCAGTCCCAGATCTCACCATTCGCGATAATCGGGATATTGAGACGCTGGCGAATCTCACCAATAGCCTGCCAGTTAATGTGCTCGGCCTTATAGCCCTGCTCTTTGGTTCGACCGTGCACCACCAACTCGCTGGCACCAGCCTGCTGGACGGCATCAGCGATTTCGAACTGCCTGTCACTGCTGTCCCAGCCCAGACGCACTTTTACCGTCACCGGTAAATGAGCCGGAACCGCATCACGCATGGCCTTCGCGCCACGGTAAATCAGCTCAGGGTCCTTCAGTAACGTTGCGCCGCCGCCGCTGCCGTTCACCAGCTTCGACGGACAGCCACAGTTTAGATCGACACCATACGAACCCAGCTCAACCGCGCGGGCTGCATTTTCTGCCAGCCACTGCGGATACTGCCCCAGCAGTTGTATACGCACAGGGGTACCAGATGTTGTGCGGCTGGCGTTAAGCAGTTCAGGGCAAATGCGGTGAAAGACTTTTACCGGTAGTAGTTGATCTACCACGCGAACAAATTCGGTGATACAGAGATCATAATCATTCACTTCAGTCAGCAGCTCGCGCACCAGTGAGTCGAGCACGCCTTCCATCGGCGCCAGTAAAACACGCATATTGTTACCCGCAAAAAAGAGAGGCGCTATGGTAACGTCTCTATGCAGGAGATTAAAGCGTCTCAGCGCCGGGCACAGATTTGGTTATGCTGATTAGGGGCATTGCCTGATGTTCCTGATATCTATTTCCACTATGCTTAGAATTCATGATGTGATCGGTAGCACGTTTTAAAGTTTAATTGTATGATGAATCAGTCTCGTCAAGGGTTTCAATTATGAGCAAGTCACTGAACATTATCTGGCAATATTTACGCGCATTCGTCCTCATTTATGCCTGCCTCTATGCAGGTATTTTTCTTGCATCACTGCTGCCTATAACGATTCCGGGCAGCATTATCGGCATGCTGATTCTGTTTGTATTACTGGCATTACAGATCTTACCGGCAAAATGGGTAAACCCAGGTTGCTACGTACTGATTCGTTATATGGCCCTGCTGTTTGTCCCGATTGGCGTGGGGATCATGCAGTACTTTGACTTGCTACGCGCACAATTTGGTCCGGTCGTGGTGTCCTGCACCATCAGTACACTGGTCGTATTCCTGGTAGTGAGTTGGAGCTCGCACATTGTTCACGGCGAACGCAAAATCGTTGGCCAAAAAGGGTCTAAACAATGATGTCGTATATCTGGTGGTCGTTACCCCTCACCCTGGCGGTATTTTTTGCTGCACGTAAGCTGGCAGCGCGATTTAAAATGCCGCTATTGAACCCGTTGCTGGTCGCCATGGTGGTGATTATTCCCTTTCTGATGCTGACCGGTATCCCCTACGATCACTACTTCAAAGGCAGCGAGGTGCTGAACGATTTACTGCAACCTGCTGTCGTCGCTCTGGCCTATCCGTTATATGAACAGCTGCACCAAATCCGTGCCCGCTGGAAATCCATTATCGCCATCTGTTTTGCCGGCAGTGTCGTGGCCATGGTCACGGGCACATCCATTGCCCTGCTGATGGGGGCTTCACCAGAGATTGCCGCCTCTATTATGCCTAAATCCGTAACCACGCCTATCGCTATGGCTGTGGGTGGCAGTATTGGTGGTATTCCGGCAATCAGCGCAGTGTGCGTCATTTTTGTCGGTATCCTCGGTGCCGTATTTGGCCATACCCTGCTCAATGCAATGCGTATCCGTACTAAGGCGGCTCGTGGGCTGGCCATGGGCACCGCTTCGCACGCCCTGGGCACGGCACGCTGTGCAGAGCTGGACTACCAGGAAGGCGCGTTTAGCTCTCTGGCGCTGGTTATTTGCGGGATTATTACCTCATTGGTTGCCCCCTTCCTGTTCCCGGTTATCCTGGCAGTGGTTGGCTAATCAGCATTTTTAAGCTGTTTATTTGCGATGCGTTGCACATTTTTCATTTAAGTTTCATCAGTTGCATACACAATGAGATTTGGATCACATATAAAGCCCTATCAGGCCCGTAAACTACGGTTCCATTACATTGTTATGAGGCAACGCCATGCATCCACGTTTTCAAACTGCTTTTGCCCAACTCGCGGATAACTTGCAATCAGCCCTGGCCCCTATTCTGGCGGATGTACATTTCCCCGCCATGCTGACGGCTGAGCAGGTATCTTTGCTGAAACGCGAATCGGGACTGGACGAAGACGCGCTGGCATTCGCTCTGCTGCCTTTAGCTGCGGCCTGCGCGCGTACTCCGCTGTCCAACTTCAACGTCGGCGCAATCTCACGAGGTATCAGCGGAACCTGGTATTTCGGTGGGAATATGGAGTTTCTTGGTGCCACAATGCAGCAAACCGTTCACGCCGAGCAGAGCGCTATTAGCCATGCCTGGTTACGTGGCGAAAAAGGACTCGCCGCGATTACCGTCAACTACACCCCTTGCGGGCACTGCCGTCAGTTTATGAATGAGCTGAACAGCGGGCTGGATTTACGTATTCATCTGCCTGGGCGTGAACCACACGCACTACGCGACTATCTGCCGGACGCTTTTGGGCCAAAAGATCTCGACATCAAAACGCTGTTGATGGATGACCAGGATCACGGCTTCGCGCTGCAAGGCGATGCGCTGACCCAGGCGGCGATTGCCGCCGCCAACAGATGCCATATGCCGTACAGCAAATCCCCAAGCGGCGTGGCGCTGGAGTGTAAAGATGGTCAGATTTTCAGCGGCAGTTATGCTGAAAACGCCGCCTTCAATCCAACGCTGCCACCGTTGCAGGGTGCATTAAACCTGTTGAGTCTGAACGGTTACGACTATCCGGACATTCAACGTGCGGTGCTGGCAGAAAAAGCGGATGCGGCGCTTATCCAGTGGGACGCGACGTCTGCCACCCTGAACGCGCTGGGCTGCGATAATATCGAGCGCGTACTACTCGGTTAATGGTCTCAATAACGCCAGTTTGTAGGCCGGATAAGGTGTTTACACCGCCATCCGGCAATACACAGAATGCCTAAAATCCCCTCAATCAGACTGCTGTTTCTTGCGCTCCGTCGTTGGGTACAGTAGCCTGATTGAAATTCCATCCAAATAACGAGTTTTCTGCATGTTAAAGCGCGTGTTTTACAGCCTGTTAGTCTTGTTTGGCTTGCTGCTGTTGACTGTGCTTGGACTCGACAGGTGGATGAGCTGGAAGACGGCTCCCTACATCTACGACGAACTGCAGGATTTGCCCTACCGCCAGGTGGGTGTGGTTCTCGGTACAGCGAAGTATTACCGCACCGGCGTCATCAACCAGTATTACCGCTACCGCATTCAGGGTGCATTGAACGCCTATAACAGCGGAAAAGTAAACTATCTGCTGCTGAGCGGCGACAACGCGCAGCAAAGCTACAACGAACCGATGACGATGCGTAAAGACTTGATTGCCGCAGGCGTCGATCCGGCTGACATTGTGCTTGATTACGCCGGGTTTCGTACGCTCGACTCCATCGTGCGTACCCGCAAGGTATTTGATACCAACGATTTCATCATCATTACTCAGCGATTCCACTGTGAACGCGCCTTATTTATTGCGCTGCATATGGGGATTCAGGCCCAGTGCTATGCGGTACCTTCGCCAAAAGATATGCTCACCGTGCGGGTACGTGAATTTGGTGCCCGTTTTGGCGCACTCGCCGATCTCTACCTTTTCAAACGCGAACCGCGCTTTTTAGGCCCCCTGGTGCCAATTCCTGGCATGCATCAGGTACCGGACGATGCGCAGGGATATCCGGCAGTCACGCCTGAACAATTACTCGAATTACAAAAGAAACAAGGAAAATAAGCATGGATGTACAAACCCTTTTCGTCGTGTTGGCCTTTTTGCTCATTCCCGTGTTTTGTTTCCGTGAAGCCTGGAAAGGTTGGCGTACTGGCGCGGTAGATAAAATTAAGAAGAATGCGCGTGAGCCGGTTTATGCCTACCGGAATGAAGCCCCATTACAGTTCTGGTCTTATGTATTGGTTTATGCTGGATGCGGATGTTTATCTTTCGGTATGGTTGTTTATTTAGTCTTTTATCGCTAACGATATTACCTATATATTATCGCTTGAGAATAGCTAATATTATGATAATAGTTACCATTTCAATATAAGGGATTAATGCTGCCCGCCAGCATTTCCCTCAAACTATCTTCTATTTGTGAATCCTTTCACAGAATACTCTTCCTGCAGTGCTTAGCCTTAAGAATAGCCTTTCTATTTTAATATTTTGTTATTAACGCTTTGCCTTAATTTACTCAAGCATTAAGGAAGAAAATATGCCACAACAAAATTATCTGGATGAGCTCACGTCGGCTTTTACCCCTTTATTAGCAATAAAAGAGGCTTCCCGCTGTTTATTATGTCACGATGCCCCTTGTAGTCAGGATTGCCCGGCGCAAACCGACCCCGGGAAATTTATTCGTTCCATTTATTTCCGCAATTTTAAAGGCGCGGCCGAAACTATCCGGGAAAATAATGCGCTCGGTGCGGTGTGCGCCCGGGTATGCCCAACCGAAAAATTATGCCAGCGCGGATGTACGCGTTCAGGAATTGATAAACCAATCGATATTGCGCGTCTGCAGCGCTTTATTACCGATTTTGAACAGCAGACGGCAATGAAAATCTATCAGCCCGCAACAAAAACGCAGGGCAAGGTCGCCATCATCGGTGCAGGCCCGGCCGGATTACAGGCCAGTGTAACGCTGAGTAATCTTGGCTATGACGTCACCCTCTTCGAAAAGCAGGCTCAGCCTGGTGGCTGGTTACGCTATGGTATTCCAGAGTTTCGTCTGCCGCAGACGGTTTTGGATCATGAGATTGCCCGTATTGTGGAAATGGGCGTGACCATCAGGTGCAATTGCGAAGTTGGCCATACTCTTTCCATTGAGCAACTCAAAGCGGAATATCGCGCGGTACTGATTACCGTAGGGATGTCTTACGGTTCAACGTTACCTCTGTTTGAGAGAGCGAATCACGTTGAAATTGCCGTCGATTTCCTGCAACGTGCCCGACAAGCCAGCGGCGATATTACCGTCGCAAAAAGTGCATTGATCATCGGCGGCGGCGACGTGGCGATGGATGTCGCCAGTACATTGAAGCTGTTGGGCTGCCCGTCAGTCACCTGTGTTGCGCGTGAAGAACTGGCTGATTTCCCGGCCAGCGACAAAGAATTCAACAGCACCCAGGCATTAGGGGTATCAATTATTGACGGTTTCACGCCGGTGGCGGTTAACGGAAATCGGGTTTCCTTTAAACACGTACGCTTGCCAGGAGAACTCTCGCTTGAAGCCGAACACATTATTCTCGCCGTTGGCCAACATGCTCAGCTTGATAATTTCGCCGCGTTAAAGCCCCAGCGCAATCTTATCGATACGCAGAACTACCAAACCGCCGATCCTGTCCTGTTTGCTGCGGGCGATATTGTTGAGGGCGACAAAACGGTTGTTTACGCCGTGAAAACCGGAAAAGAAGCGGCTCAGGCCATTCATCACTATTTAGAGGGAGCTTGCTCATGTTAACGAAAGATCTTTCTATTACCTTTTGCGGTGTCAAATTCCCCAACCCGTTCTGCCTCTCTTCCTCCCCGGTGGGCAACTGTTATGAAATGTGCGCCAAAGCCTATGATAGCGGCTGGGGCGGTATTGTTTTCAAAACGATCGGGTTCTTTATTGCCAATGAAGTCTCCCCGCGCTTTGACCATCTGACCAAAGAAGATACCGGCTTTATTGGCTTCAAAAACATGGAGCAAATTGCCGAGCATCCGCTGGAGGAGAATCTGGCCGCAATACGCCGCCTGAAACAGGACTACCCGGACAAGGTTCTGATTGCGTCGATCATGGGGGAAAATGAACAACAATGGCAGGAACTGGCTCGCCTGGTTGAAGAAGCGGGTGCCGACATGATCGAGTGTAACTTCTCGTGCCCGCAAATGACCTCGCATGCTATGGGCAGCGATGTAGGACAAAGCCCTGAGCTGGTTGAAAAATATTGTCGGGCAGTCAAACGCGGCTCTTCCCTGCCAATGCTGGCTAAAATGACACCGAATATTGGTGATATGTGTGAGGTGGCGCTGGCGGCAAAACGCGGAGGTGCGGACGGTATCGCGACCATCAATACGGTTAAATCCATCACTAATATCGACCTGAACCGGAAAATCGGGATGCCGGTCGTCAACGGTAAATCCAGTATCTCCGGCTACTCCGGCAAGGCCGTTAAACCTATTGCCCTGCGTTTTATCCAACAATTGCGCACGCACTCCGAACTGCACGATTTCCCAATTAGCGGCATCGGGGGAATTGAAACCTGGGAAGATGCCGCCGAATTTTTACTGTTAGGCGCTGCCACGCTGCAGGTGACCACCGGGATCATGCAGTATGGCTATCGGATTGTGGAGGACATGGCAAGCGGGCTGTCGCATTACCTCGCCGATCAAGGATTTGACTCGCTGGAGGAGATGGTCGGTCTCGCCAACGCCAATATCATCCCTGCAGAAGAACTTGATCGTAGCTACATCGTCTATCCGCATATCAATCTCGAAAAATGTGTGGGCTGTGGTCGCTGCTACATCTCCTGCTATGACGGTGGGCATCAGGCGATGGAGTGGAATGAGGAGACCCGTACACCACACTGCGACACGGAAAAATGTGTGGGATGCTTGTTGTGCGGCCACGTTTGCCCGGTAGCCTGTATCGATCTGGGTGAGGTGAAATTTAAACCCGGTGAGAAAGAACATGCGTTAACGTTGTAACGCTGACAAAAAAGCCCGGTGCAGATTGCGCTGTGCCGGGCTTTTTGCGTTATACGATCACTTCTTACGCGCGTACTTCAGGGAGTCCAGCGCGACCGCGAAGATGATGATGCCGCCCTTGATAATATACTGCCAGTAAGGGTTCACACCGATATAGGTCAGACCGTAGTTGATGACGGTGAAGATAATAACACCGGTCACCACGCCAAACACGGTACCTACCCCGCCGCTGAACGACACGCCGCCCACCACGCACGCCGCAATCGCATCCAGCTCATACATAAAGCCGAGGTTGTTGGTCGCCGAACCGATACGCCCGGCTTCGAGCAAACCACCAAAAGCATAGAACACGCCAGACAACGCATAGATAATCAGCAGGTTCAGCGCAACGTTTACCCCGGACACTTTCGCCGCCTCCGGGTTTCCACCGATAGCGAAAATGTTTTTACCGAAGCGGGTTTTGTTCCACAGAACCCATACAAAGGCCACGGCAATCAGCGCGTAGAAGGTAATGTAGGAGAGCCGGAAACTGCCCAGCGCAATAAAGCCCTGCGCAAAGGTTGAGAATCCGCTGTCAAAGCCTGATATCGGCGATGCGCCAACGAAGTCGTAGTACAGGGAGTTGATCCCGTAAACGATAATCATCGTACCGAGGGTGGTAATAAATGGCGTCACATTCAGGTAAGCAATGATGATACCGTTTACCAGACCGATGACAGCACCGATAACGCAGACAATCAACACGACCACAATAATTGGCATCGTCGCCATTTCTGGGAACACCTTGTTGGCATTCTCCATCGACTGCAGCAAGGTTGCCGCCACGACCGCCGCCAAACCAACCTGGCGCCCTGCTGACAGGTCGGTCCCTTGGGTAACAATCAGCCCGGCAACACCCAGTGCGATAATAATACGCACCGAGGATTGCGTCAGAATATTACTCAGGTTCAGTAAACTTAAGAAAGTGGGATCCTGGAAAATAATAATCGCCAGCAAAACCAAAAGAACAACGTAAATTCCGCCTTCTTTCAGGTAAGTAAGAAAACTTTTCTTATTTAACGCACTCATGAGGAGCCCCTAATCTTAAAGGTGCAAAGACGCAAGACGGAGGATTTCGTTTTGCGTTGTCGTTTTAGTGTCAACAATTCCGGCAACGAGACCATTACTCATCACCAGAATACGATCGGTAATACCCAATAGTTCCGGCATTTCAGAGGAAATAATAATAATCCCCTTATCCTTTTTCGCGAGTTCAGCAATCAACTGATAAATTTCAAATTTCGCGCCAACATCGATACCACGTGTAGGTTCATCCAGCATCAGAATTTCTGGCTGCGTTAATAACCAGCGGCCGATAACCACCTTTTGCTGATTACCACCGGACAGTGAACCGATTTGTGTACGATGGCCTGGCGTTTTCACCCTCATCGAGTCAATTACCCACTGGGTATCACTCTTCATACGGGAATTATCCAGCAGACCGACTTTATTTTTATAGTTTTGGATATTGGAGATTAACGAGTTAAAACCAATATCCAGATAGGCATAAATACCGGTTGAGCGACGCTCTTCGGTGACCAGCGCAAAACCATGATTGATGGCCTCATTTGCGCTGTGGTTATTAATTTTTTTGCCGTGTAGCGTAATCGTACCCGATGATTTCTCACGAATACCAAACAGCGTTTCAACAATATCAGTACGTTTAGCGCCGACCAGACCAGCAATCCCGAGAATTTCCCCTTTGTGCAAATCAAACGAGACATCACGAATTGACGGCTGACGCAGCGAGGTCAGGTTACGCACTTGCAGAATCACTTCACCGGGTTTGTTTTCTTTATCCGGAAAACGTTGGTTCAGTGAACGTCCTACCATCATGGCGATAATCTTATCCATATCCAGCCCTTCCAGCGGCTGGGTCGCAATCCACTGGCCATCGCGCAGCACGGTAATTTCATCACACAGTTGAAAGATTTCTTCCATTTTGTGAGAAATATACACAATACCGCATCCACGCTCTTTCAGCTTACGGATGATGGTAAACAGATGATTAACTTCTTTCTCGGTTAATGATGACGTTGGTTCATCCATGATGACGATTTTGGCGTCATAGGAGAACGCTTTCGCAATTTCAATCATCTGCATTTGTGAAACGGATAATGTGCCGACGCGCGCGCGTGGATCGATATCAATATCCAGCTCATCAAATATCGCTTTGGTATCGCGGTACATTTTTTCCTGATCGACAAACATACCTTTGGTGGGATAGCGTCCCAACCACATGTTGTCCATCACTGAACGTTGTAATACCAGGTTTAATTCCTGGTGTACCATCGAAATACCATTCTCAAGCGCTTCTTTAGCAGAATGAAAATCGATTTCTTTACCCTGAAATAGAATACTGCCGGAATCTTTTTGATAGATCCCAAAAAGACATTTTAATAATGTGGATTTCCCCGCGCCATTCTCCCCCATTAAGGCATGAATCGAATGTGGGCGGACTTTTAAATTAACATTATCAAGAGCCTTAACGCCGGGGAAGGACTTGTTGATGCCGGTCATTTCCAACAAGTATTCGCCTGACGACTGAGTATGTGTGCTGACCATAATTATACCTTGTTGGCCTTGCAGAGTGCGTTATTAAGGGCGCAATGAAATTGCGCCCACAGACGGAGTATTTACTTATTGGTAAACTCGGCCAGATTATCTTTATCGACACCTACGTACGGAACGCGAACAATCTTGTTCTCAATTTTCCAGTTGGTGCCATCTGCCGCACCTTTGCCATCAGCCAGGTTTTTCGCCAGATCAAAAGTGGCTTTCGCCTGGTTATTCGCATCGTTCAGCACGGTACCAGCCATAGCGCCAGATTTCACCAGCGCCAGTGCTTCAGGCAGGGCATCCACGCCAAATACCGGTACGCTGGTTTTATTGTGTGCCTTCAGCGCTTCAACTGCGCCCATTGCCATCGCATCGTTGTTGGCGATAACGACTTCGATTTTGTTCGCGTTCGGACCGGACATCCACGCATCCATCTTATCTTTCGCCTGGGCGGTATCCCACATTGCAGTATCTAACTGCAGTTGCTCAGTTTTAATGCCTTTGTCGTTCAGCTCTTTGATCACGTAGGTCGTACGTGCTTCGGCATCCGGGTGTCCCGGTTCGCCTTTCAGCAGAACAAACTGAATTTTGCCGTCTTTGTTCAGATCCCAGTTCGGGTTAGCGGCCCAGTGCTTGGCAATCAAATCACCCTGAATAATCCCGGACTCTTTAGAGTCAGTGCCGACATAATAGGCTTTGTCATAGCTGTCCAGCGCTTTACGGGAAGGCTCTTTGTTGAAGAACACAATCGGTACGTTCTGCCCGCGTGCTTTTTCAATGACCGTGCCTGCTGCTGCCGGGTCAACCAGGTTAATCGCCAGTGCTTTAACGCCTTTTGCCAGCAGCACATCAATCTGATCATTCTGTTTGGACTGATCGTTTTGCGAGTCATTCATCAGCAGCTGTACATCCGGCGCCGCTTTGGCATCTTTTTCAATAGCCTTACGTACTACTGACATAAAGTTATCGTCATATTTATAGATAGTCACACCAATGCGGGTATCAGCAGCGTGCGCAGCCGCGCCGAATAACATGCTTGCCATTACAGCAGACAGGGTCAACACCTTCTTATTCATGGTATCTCCGGTTTTATTATGCAGGGTAGTGCTTGAGATAAATGCTCGGCAGGCAGAACGTTACTGAAGTGTTACTGAACGCCGAAGCTCACTTTTAAAAATATTTCTTCCGTGTCTGGCAACGCTCCAAAAACAGGCTTTAATTTTTGTTTAAGACGCCTATACCTCGATGAAAGTGATTATTCACCGTTACATAGTAGTTACAGCGCAGCAAACAGTGTCATCATAGCTATCGCATTGTTAAGATACTGTGAATTTACTCACATATTGAAAGCGGTTACATAGCCCGACATTATCAGTTAGTGATCGGTGCCGCATTCTGCCGCAAAGCCACAGAATGGCGCCGTACCAGCGTCGGCATAAAGCAATGTGTTGCGTCAGGATCCAGCGTTCCCGCCGCGCCTTGTAGCGCAAGCTCAGTGGCCATTTTTGCCATAGAAGCAATAGGATAGCGCACCGTTGTCAGTTGTGGGTCGGTGTAACGTGCGATAGGAATATCGTCGAAACCAATGATAGACAGATGTAATGGAATGGCGATGCCGTTGTCTTTTAGCGCCGTTAGCGCGCCAGCGGCCATATTGTCGTTGTACGCGAAGACTGCCGTAAGTTGCAGGTTACGTCCCAGCAGTTCCACCATTGCGGACTCTCCGCCCTGCATATCCGGGGAACCGGTACCTATCCAACTGTCGGCCGGGGTAACTCCCTGTTCTTTCATGGCACTTAGCCACCCCTCTTTACGCATGGCATCGTCCTCGATGCGGTGGCTTGACGCCAGATAACCGATACGTTGATGCCCATTATTCAGCAACATGCGGGTCGCCATTTTAGCCCCGCTGATGTTATCCAGACAGACGCAACGGTGGGCGTAACCCGGGACCAGGCGGTTGATCAGCACCATACCGGGGATCTGATCCATAAACTCGGCCAGCTCGCGATCGCTCAACGCTTTCGAGTGAACAATCAGTGCGTTACAACGCTGACGAATCAGCACCTCAATGGCATGACGCTCTTTTTCAGCTTCGTGGTAGCTGTTGCCAATCAGGACGTACTTCTGATGCTGCTGGGCAACCAGGTCCACGGCTTTGACCAGCGCGCCAAAAAATGCATCTGAAACATCCATCACCACAACGCCAATCGTCTCGCTCACCTGCGTCGCCAGCGCTTGCGCGTTGGCATTCGGTCGATAGCCCAACAGAGTGACTGCCTTCATTACCGCTTCACGCGTATCGGGACTCACCAGCGCGCTGTTGTTCAGTACGCGGGAAACAGTCGCGACAGAAACGCCAGACTGTCGTGCCACATCACGGATGGTTACCATATTCACTACCCTGTTTAAGATGCGGTTACCCGCAGACACCCCAGGCTGTGTATTTTGTCAGCACAACGACACGGACTGCGTGAGTGATGTCACAGGAATGAAAGCGCTTACATCCATTTTGTTAATGAATGTGATCCAGATCGTTATCTGGATGTTCGCGGTAATGATGTCCCTGACGCACGCAGGGTTAATTGACGCCATAGCCATTCTACCGGGCCTTGCCGGTAAAAATGCAACCAAATGACGGAGAAAAGCAGGTTTACAGCCCAGACCGGAATGACGAAATACAGCAACTCCAGCCGGTCGAATTTCATAAATAAGCCTGCCTGGTAAAACAGCGTGGTGCAAATTAAGGTTTGTAACAAATAGTTGGTTAGCGCCATGCGCCCCACGCAGGCGATGGCAATGACCCATTTTAAACGGCTAAGCTGCGGCCAGAAACCGAACATCAGCGCAGCGTAACCAATGGTCTGCAACGGCGCGCCCAGCTCTCGCGGAGCTTGTAACAGGAAAGCACACCAGCGGTAGACCCAGTCCAGATGCCACTGAGCGATGATAGCAGGCAGGTTAATCGCCATCCCAATAATGACCAATAACGCGCCGGTACGTCGATAGTGTTGCAAACTGTACTGCCCTTTCAGCCAACCGCTGCGCATTAATGCTGCGCCGAGCAGCATCATCCCTGCCAGCTGCCAGCCGTACTGCGCACCCAACGCCAGCAAGCTATTGGACATCATATCCACGCGATTGCTGACCGCTTCCATTCCGCCGTTCACCTTCCAGTATTTTTCATACAGCAACGCAGAAGCATCTGGTGTCCAGGCGCGACTGGTCTCACTTCCGGAGATAAATCCCAGCAGCAGCAGTACGCCAACTCCCACCAGATAGAGCAACACGCCGGTATTAAACAGACTTTTGACCGAAGGGGCATCGCGAACCAGCCGCCAGCAAATCAGCCCAATCAGGCCATACGCCAGCAGGATATCGCCATCCCAGAACAGTAAACCGTGAATAAACCCCAGCAGAACCAGCAAAGTGAGTCGTGACTGGATCCAACGTTTGCCTCTCGGTAGCAGCATCTGCAGACCCGCGCCAAATAGCAGCGCAAACAGCGTGAGGAATTTTACCTGCGCAAAGAGATCGAGCAGCGCCCAGGTCCAGGCGTCGGATAAGGTGATGTTGCCATACCACGCGGGATTGAGGTATGCCGCCTTTGGCAGGCCAAAGGCGCTAATATTGAGAAGCAGGATGCCGAGGATGGCGACGCCACGAATAAAATCCAGCGTGACATTACGCTCCATGACCCCTGCCCTGATCAGTTGTGGTGACGCACGGCGCGCAGGAATTCCTGACGCGTATTCTGGCTGGACTTAAACAATCCGCCAAGCGAGGTAGTGGTGGTGGCGCTGGTCGCATCACGGATACCACGCGCTTTCACGCAGTAATGCACCGCATCAATCGACACTGCCACATTGTTCGTCCCGAGCAGCGTTTGCAGCGCGGTAAGAATTTGCTGGGTCAGCCGTTCCTGGACCTGCGGGCGCTGAGCGAAGAACTGTACAATGCGGTTAATCTTCGACAGACCGATGACCGAATCTTTCGGAATGTACGCCACCGTCGCCTTGCCATCGATAGTGACAAAGTGGTGCTCGCAGGTGCTGGTCAGCGTGATATCGCGAACCGTGACCATCTCATCAACCTTCATCTTATTTTCAATGACGGTGATTTTCGGGAAGTTGGCGTAATCCAGGCCGGAGAAAATCTCATCGACATACATTTTAGCGATGCGATGTGGCGTTTCCATCAGACTGTCATCGCTCAAATCAAGATTGAGCAATTGCATAATCTCGGTCATATGACCGGAGATCAGACGTTTGCGCGTTTCGTTATCCATCTCTTGCACGGGCGGGCGTAGTGGTGTTTCAAGACCACGCGCGACCAGCGCTTCATGAACCAGGGCCGCTTCTTTACTGAGTGATGACATTTCTTTTTCTCCTGCAGGTGGGGCGCCTCTGCCCTGCGTGGGGCAAAGTTTTTAGGCTGTGTCACAGCCAGAACATTGTGCGTGAGGCGGCGCACATAATCCAGTATTCACCGCGATAATTATTGAAATTGGTGCAGCCTTTTAGCACACAGATTTCATACGTCGTTCAACCGAGTGAATTCGAGTGTTAATGTAAAGTTATATAGATGATGAAGTATGTTTGCTCAATGCGGAAGTGAAAGTTACTCACAGTGCAATGAATAATCTGTATTATGGTGAGTTCGCAAACACATACAGGTTCAACACAACAAGGAGCCACGCATGGAAATGCTTGAAGAGCACCGCTGTTTTGAAGGCTGGCAGCAACGCTGGCGTCATGACTCCACCACGCTAAATTGCACCATGACCTTCAGTATTTTTCTTCCACCCCCCCGGGATAACACCCCGCCTCCGGTGCTGTACTGGCTGTCGGGTTTGACCTGCAATGATGAAAACTTCACCACTAAAGCCGGAGCACAACGCATCGCGGCTGAACTGGGCATCGTTTTGGTGATGCCTGATACCAGCCCGCGTGGGGAACAGGTCGCTAATGATGAAGGCTACGATTTAGGCCAGGGTGCCGGATTTTATCTCAATGCCACGCAACAACCGTGGGCAACGCATTTTCACATGTATGACTATCTGCGTGACGAACTGCCGGCACTCATTCAGTCACAGTTTAACGTCAGCGATCGCTGCGCCATCAGCGGACACTCTATGGGGGGGCATGGTGCACTGATCATGGCACTGAAAAACCCAGGCAAATACACCAGCGTTTCTGCCTTCGCCCCCATCGTCAATCCCTGTCGCGTACCGTGGGGTGAGAAAGCCTTTAGCGCCTACCTGGGTGAGGATAAATCACGATGGGCGGAATGGGACAGCTGTGCGCTGATGCTGGCCAGCAAACCCGAAGATGCGATCCCAACGCTGATTGATCAGGGGGATAGCGATCAGTTTCTCGCCGATCAGCTGCAGCCTGCAGTGCTGGCGGAAACAGCCCGTCAAACCGCATGGCCAATGACGTTACGCATTCAGCCTGGTTACGATCACAGCTATTACTTTATTGCGTCGTTTATTGAGGATCACCTGCGCTTCCATGCCCAGTATTTGCTGAAGTGATCACCAGTAAAGCGTCTTTTCTATTGCCGCGCTGTAACTCACCTCTTCGGATTGCGGCGCGGCCGCTTTACGATTTAAATCGGCCGCCTGTTGGCGGACCTGTAATCGTCCCGAATTGTCACCTCCCTCGTAGCCTTCGTTAAAATTGCGCATCTCAGACTCAAACAGAATCGCATCCAGATGGTGCAGTTTACTCAGTGCCCGCAACAGGGAAATAAGTGTATCCAGATTCAGGCCGCCGCCTTTTTCGATGCGTTTAATGGTCGCAATCCCCACCTGTGCACGGTCGGCAAGCTGCTGCTGCGTGAGCGCCAGAGAAATTCGCGTTTCCCTGATGCGAGCGCATAATGACAAGATGATTTCATCATTATTCATGGTGTGATATTTCATGCCGCCCTCCCGGTTTTTTGGGCTGAATTTTCCCCAGGCAGCCGTGATACGTTTCACGGTACTTCGCACTCATGTCTTTACCCGTTTCATACATCGCTGCAATCACCTCATCGAGCGAAACACATGGTTCACTGATGCGACTCATCGCCATCGTTGCGGCGTTAATCGCTTTTACTGACGAAATCGCATTTCGTTCGACACAAGGAATTTGCACCTGACCGCCAACCGGATCGCAGGTCAGTCCGAGATGGTGCTCCATGGCAATTTCTGCGGCACTTAACACCTGGCCGACGGAAGCGCCCATCAGCTCTGCTAATCCGGCTGCAGCCATCGAACTTGCCACGCCGATCTCTCCCTGACACCCGACCTCAGAACCTAAAATGGATGCGTTTTGCTTGAACAGTAGCGCGATGGCACCCGCGGTGAGGAAAAAGCGGATAACCGACGCGTTATCCAGTTTGCAGACAAACTTATCGTACCAACTGAGAACCGCTGGAATGATACCGCTTGCTCCATTGGTCGGCGCGGTCACCACCCGTCCCCCGGCGGCGTTTTCCTCGCTGACGGCAATCGCAAACGCATTCACCCAGTTGATGTTGGTGAGAAAATCGTTAGCAGAGGGTCTGGTTGCCAGTGATTTATGCAAAGAGCAGGCCCGGCGCGGTACTTGATACGCGCCAGGCAGCAGCCCTTCAGTATGCAGACCACGTTGGACTGCCTGCTGCATCACCGCCCAAATCCGCGCAAAATAATCATGCAAAGCCGCCTGTGAATGCATCTGTAACTCATTTTTCATCATTAATGCCGCAACGGATAATCCATTGCGCTGGCACAGTTCCTGCAACTGAGTCGCATTTTGAAAAGCAAAAGGAAATACGTTTACTCGCGCTGACTTCGCGAGCGCAGGCTCACCCGGTTTACAAACCTGTCCGGAGCCAGTTGAAAACCATGTTTCTTCATACAACGTAAAATAATCATCCCTGGCGCGAAACGTCATCGCATAGGGATGGCCGGAATGTGGTTGTTGATTCGACTTAATAGCGACCGTCACGGCAACTGAAGGTGAAAGCGCCAAAGTGCCGTCCTGTTCAGCTCGTTTAATGGCTTCCATCTGCTGGCGTAAATCAACTTCATCCGGCTGATTGCCTAGCAACCCCAGATAAAGTGCAATATCAACGTTATGGCACTTGCGGCTTAATGAGAGCGCGCCATACAACTCGACCTCAATTTTTCGCGTCAGTGGCAAGATCTCCTGCTGCTTTAATTGTGAAATGAAGTTAAACGCGGCACGCATTGGCCCTACGGTTCTTGAACTGGAAGGTCCAATGACGACTTTAAAAATATCAACACAACTTTCCATTTTTATACCCATCCCTGTCAGTCACAACAGAATATACCGCCAGTGGCAACAGACCGTGACTTGTATATCAAAAACGATACCTTTCAGACTATGTTTATTTGTTGGTATAAAAAACAATACTATTTTATCTTTTTTTTAACCTTCACATCTGTGATAAAGCTGGATTCAATCGTCACTCTTCATTAATACAATAACCTCAGTTTACAGGAGTGACATTATGGCAATTATTTATTTCATCAGTTCAAAAGAGCCTGAAAAACTTCAGGCGTGGCTGTACGATACGGTTCTAAACACTAATCAATTTCAGTACACACTGGAAAACTTATATACCACCACTATTAATAAACCGTATCTGAAATTATCTCTACCCGATAAGATATTCACGGATGACATATATAGGAAACTGAGGACGACATCACTCATTCAGCAATTTGATTTCTTCCTAAAACCGCAAATCACTCCAACGAACGGTATCATTGCCTTTGACATGGATTCGACCTTTATTGAGGAAGAAGGTGTCGATGAGATCGCTCGGGCGCTGGGCATCACTGAACAGATCAGGGAACTGACACAGCAGGCGATGGAAGGAAAACTGGATTTCAATAGCAGCTTTACCCGTCGTATCGGTATGTTAAAAGGGACGCATATCGATGTAATTAATGGCGTATGCGATCGGATGACTGCCTCGCCAGGTATCACCACCATTTTGCCATTACTCAAACAGAAAGGGTTTAAAACAGCCATCATTTCTGGCGGATTAGATATTTTCACTCAACGATTACAGCAAAAATATCAGCTGGACTATGTATTTTCGAATACCGTAGAAGTCAGAAATAACGTGCTGACGGATAATATTTCCATGCCGATCATGAACGCAGAAAATAAACAAAAAACGCTAGCTACATTTGCCGACACGCTGCAGATCCCTCAGCAGAACATTATTGCCTGCGGTGATGGCGCTAACGATATCCCCATGCTTATGTATGCAGGCACGGGTATTGCCTGGAAAGCAAAACCAGCGGTCAGAGATTTAATCGCTAATCAGATTAATTTTCATGGATTCGAGTCGCTTCTGTTCTATATCGAAAATGAATTATAACCTCACGAGCACTGCCTGAAGGGAAACTCATATGAGCTTGAAATCATTTATTTTCAGCCAGGCTGACAAGCCGGTTGTAAAAGAAAAAAAAGAGATTGATCATACTTACAAAAAATTCCGTATAGAGATTATTACCTCCGTCTTTATCTCTTACGCCGTCTTTTATTTAACACGTAAAAACTTCTCAGCAGCCATGCCAGCCATGTTGTCAGATACCGCTCTGACCGCAGAAGATTTTGCCATCATGTCTTCACTGTTTTACATCCTGTATGGCTCAATGAAGTTTGTTGGCGGCATGCTGGTTGACAAAATCAATCCGAAAGCCATGACCGGCCCGGTGCTTATTGGCGTTGGGATCGTTAATATTCTGTTTGGTTTTTCCGACAGCGTTGCCGCGTTTTATGTGTTGTACAGCCTGAATGCTATCCTCCAGGGCACCAGTTTTCCGCCAATGGCAAAGATCATGGCATCCTGGTTTTCCAAGAATGAACGCGGACGTTGGTGGGCGGTCGTTGAAGCGGCGCATAATATTGGCGGCAGTCTCGCCCCACTGCTGACAAGTTTCGCGATTGTCTGGAGCGGTAGCTGGAAAATGGGTTTTTATGTACCGGGCGCGATCTCCTTGCTGATGGGAATCATTGCGCTCTGTACGATTAAAGACCGTCCCGGGACCTTAGGTTTACCTAACGTTGGCGAATGGCGTAAGGATCCAACAGAGCTTGCCCAAGTGAAAGCCAGCCCGGTAAATCTCTCCTTTTGGCAGATTTTCGTTAAATATATCCTGATTAACCCGCTAGTGTGGATTATTATCGTTGGTGATATGTCCGTTTATATTGCCCGTACGATCCTCAACGACTGGCCGCAAATTTACTATTCTCAGATGCATGGCTGGAGTCTGATTAAAGCCAATTCCATTATCTCGTGGTTTGAAGCCGGTGGCCTCGCCGGTGGGTTACTGGCGGGTTACTTATCTGACTTTATGTTTAAAAGTAACCGCTGGATGACAGGTTTAATATTCGCATTAATGCTGTGTGTGTGTATTACCTTAATCCCACTGGTTCAGGATACCTCATATACCATTACGGCCATTCTCTTCACCATTATGGGTTTCGCCCTGTACGGCCCGCATATGCTTTTTGCCGTAGGTTGTCTGGATGTCACTCACAAAGATGCGGCGGGATCGATAACCGGTTTCCGGGGATTATTCAGCTATGTCGGCGCCGCGTTAGCGGGTGTACCGGTGATCTTAGTGAAGAACAACTGGGAGTGGTCTGGTGTCTATTTGTATGCCGTGCTCGCAATCCTGTTAACCACCCTTTCACTGGCCTTGCTGGCTAAATTCCATCGGCTCTAAGCCAGTTATGACATGGTAGCGGTGGTTTCGCCGCTGCCATGAAGATGTGGTAAGTCCCGCCCTCTTCATTTCTCCATCATTCCTTCACTTTTTCTCCTTTTTTATTTCATCGCTATCTCATTGACCCGAAAAGCTTTTCCTTGGGAATTATATCAAACACAAATGATTTCTATTATCATTTGTGTTTACAAATATTCATACTTTTGTACAATCCCCCCGCTTCTTTACTGAAAAGAGTCCTTAAAAGACAAATACATACAATTGTCATGGCCTTTCACATGACACGCAGTTAGATTCATTTAAATGGAATGATACAAATGACTATACCTCACGTTAAGGCTGTAGCCGCCGCAGTATGCGTCGCGAGTCTCCCATCACTCGTCTATGCCGCCGACCAGGATACCGTGGTCGTCACCGCCACCGGGTTTGAGCAAAAAATTCAGGATGCCCCCGCCTCCATTTCGGTTATTACCAAGCAGCAGATCGAAGATAAAGCGTATCGCGATGTGACCGATGCACTGAAAGACGTCCCTGGCGTCGTCGTCACCGGCGGGGGGAGCAGCAGCGATATCAGTATTCGCGGTATGGCTTCGCAATACACGCTCTTCCTGGTCAACGGTAAACGCATCAGCACCCGCGGCACACGCCCGAACAGCGACAACGCGGGTATTGAGCAAGGCTGGCTGCCGCCGCTGGAATCGATCGAGCGTATCGAGGTGATCCGCGGCCCGATGTCGTCTCTGTACGGCTCTGACGCTATGGGCGGCGTGATTAACGTGATCACCAAAAAAGTCTCGAATACTAAAGCCTGGACCGGCTCCCTGCATGGTGATGCCACCCTCCAGGAAGATCGGGACTCCGGTGACCTTTACCAGACCAATGCATACGCGTCCGGCCCCCTGATCGACGGGCTACTCGGCGCAAAAGTGACCGGGCTGTTCTCCCATCGCGGAGAAGATAAGATAGTCAATGGTTACAATGAACAACGCCTGCGCAACGGCGGACTCACCCTCAACTTCACCCCGGATGATAAAAATGACATCGACTTCGATGTCGCGCATGAACTACAGGATCGCAACAGCACTCCGGGCGAATCGATGGCGGCAGAAAACTGCCGTAACGGTGTTTGTAAGCCAAACAGCAAAAGCTACAACCGTTATGAACACACGACGTATTCATTAACCCACAGCGGTTATTACGACGATTTCAACAGCACCAGCTATGTTCAGCAGGAAGAGACCAAAAACCCTGGTCGTCAGATGAAATCCTACAATACGATCTTCAATAACCAGAACCAGGTCTTCCTCGGGGCGCACACCCTGACAGTTGGCGGGCAATACCGTTATGAAAAACTGCGCGATAACGGCAACCAACTGCAAGCAGCTGACGGTCTGAACAAGCTGACTCGCTGGAGTTGGGCATTGTTTGCCGAAGATGAATGGGCGGTTACCGATACTTTCACGCTGACCGGTGGTCTGCGTATGGATAAAGATGAAAACTACGGTGACAACTGGACGCCGCGCGGCTATGGCGTATGGCACCTGAGCGATCAGTGGACCTTAAAAGGGGGTGTTTCTGCGGGCTATCGTGCACCGGATCTGCGCCAGTCTTCTGCCAGTTGGGGACAGGTCACCGGTGGCGGTCGTCTGAACGGAATCATTGTCGGCAACCCGGATCTGAAACCAGAAAAAAGCCTGAGCGAAGAGATCGGTTTACTGTGGGATAACGGCAACGACCTCAATGCGGGTGTCACGCTGTTCAATACTGACTTCAAAAACAAAATCACCGAAGTTCGTCGCTGTAACAGCAGCGCCGATCCAGCTTGTACTATTGGTAACACTCATTACGACTTTGTCAGCGATCGGGTTAACGTTGATAAAGCCAATATGCGCGGCGTCGAATCCACCTTCGGTTGGAAGATGACCTCCGACATCAACTGGACAGCGAACTATACCTACACTGAATCTGAGCAGAAAAGCGGCCAGTTCTCGGGTCAGCCGTTAAACAAAATGCCGAAGCATATGTTCAACACCACGCTGGACTGGCAGGCGACCCAGGATCTCGGTTTCTGGAGCCGCCTGAATCTGCGTGGCAAAACATCAGAATACCTGAGCCGTACTTCCATGGCGCAAGGCACGCCGTCCTATACGCAGGTCGATATCGGTATGCGTTACTATGCGACCAAAGATGTACTGCTTACTGCTGGCGTGTATAACGTGCTGGATAAACAGATTGATTACGATACCTATGACACCGTGCTTGATGGTCGTCGCTACACTGTTGGCCTGACTTACAACTTCTAAGTCTGACGCAATAAAAAACCCCGGCACTCATCATGCCGGGGTTTTTTTATGCTTTTTATACTGTTATTTCTTCACGCGACCCGGGAATTTCATTTCGCTGTAACGAACGAAACGGGTTCCTTTGGTCAGCTTATAGCCAAACCAGATGATCAGGAACAGCGGGATACCAATGTAGGTTGCCATTACGCCGCCCCAGTCAATGGTATCTTTCAGGAACGCTTCGTAGTTTTGCCCCAGGGTGATTATCAAGCACAGGACAAAGGCAAAGATCGGCCCCAGAGGGAAGAAGCCTGAACGATACGGCAGATCCTTAATATCATGGCCCTGCAACACGTAACCACGGCGGAAACGATAGTGGCTAATTGCAATTCCCAGCCAGGCGATAAAGCCCGTCATCCCGGAGGTGTTCAACAGCCACAGGTACACAGTCTGGTTACCAAACATGGATGTCAGGAAGCACAGACCTGCCACGACAGTCGTCGCATACAGCGCGTTACGCGGTACGCCGCCACGAGACAATTTAGAGAAGATACGCGGCGCTTTACCGTCACATGCCAGGGTGTAGAGCATACGTGTTGATGCATACATCCCGGAGTTACCCGCCGACAGCACCGCCGTCAGGATAACGGCGTTCATCACCGCCGCCGCAGACAGCAGACCCGCGTGCTGGAATACCAGCGTGAACGGGCTGACGCTGATGTCTTTTACATCATTGCGCAGCAGGCTCGGATCGGTATACGGGATAATCAGGCTGATAATCAAAATCGCGAACACATAGAACAGCAGGATTCGCCAGAATACCTGGCGCACCGCGCGTGGAATGTTCTTCTCTGGATCTTCAGATTCGCCCGCGGCGATACCAATCAACTCGGTCCCCTGGAAGGAGAAGCCGACGATCATCGCCACACCAATCATGGCGGCAAAACCGCCAGCAAAGGGTGCATCACCTGTAGTCCAGTTACTCCAACCCACCGGTTGAGCACCTTTGAAGATACCGATAATCATCATTACGCCAACCACGATGAAGATAATCACAGTGGTGACTTTGATCAGTGAGAACCAATACTCCGCTTCGCCAAATCCACGTACCGAGATGTAGTTCAGCAGGAAGATAACGCCAAGGAACAGCGCACTCCAGATCCAACCAGGCGTATCCGGGAACCACCAGCTCATTACCAATTGTGCGGCCACCAGGTCCACGGCGATAGTCACCGCCCAGTTGTACCAGTAGTTCCAGCCGAGCGCGAAGCCAAAGCCTTCTTCTACATAGTTCTGACCGTAGGTAGAGAACGAACCGGAAACCGGCATGTAGGCAGCCAGCTCACCAAGACTGGTCATCAGGAAGTACACCATCAGGCCAATCAGAATATAGGAAAACAGCGCGCCGCCAGGACCCGCCGCAGAAATGGTTGCACCAGATGCAACGAAAAGACCCGTACCGATGGAACCACCAATAGCGATCATCGTCAGGTGACGCGCCTTCAGTTCACGGCGTAGCGTGGGCGCTTCTGTGGTTTTAGTTTCGGAAACCATGTGAAAATGCTATCCATCCAAAAAATGAGGCGCGATTGTAGCAGACGAAATGGCATTCTTCCGGCACAAATGCGCTGTTATAAGAGACCTTCATGACTGGCCGCGGATTATAAGTAAAGCAGAAAATGGGCAACGTATGACGATTGCCCTCAGTTGACGATGGGGTGTTCATTGCAGGTGCGACGCACCAGCGTCTTATTCAACCTGCTCTACCTGGTCGCTATAACGTAAAAAACGTAGCAGCGAGTTTGAAAGATGTTTTTGCCGATGATGGACGCGCCAAAGCGTGCGAACCAGACGTGGCAACGGCACCGGAACTTCGCTTAACGTTCCTGCCTGCAGTTGTTCTGCAATAACCCGACGCGACAAGCAACTGATCCCGAGACCATGGCGGACAGCATGTTTAATAGCCTCAGAGTTACCCAACTCCATTGCCATCTGAAATCTCGGTAGATGAGACAACAACAGGTAATCCACCAGCTCGCGAGTACCGGACCCACGTTCGCGCAGGATCCAGGGCGAAGCCGCAAGCTGCTCCAGCGTCACGGAGCCAGTGGTTAGCGGCGATGACGGCGCAGCAAATACCACCAGTTCATCTTCCAGCCACGGTTCAGAGATGATCTCCGTACTGTGACAGGGTCCTTCAATCAGCCCGATGTCGACCCGAAAATCCAGCACGGCATTGATAACATCCTGGCTGTTGCCCACGCTGAGTTCCAGCGGCAAATCGGGAAAATCCCGCCGGTAACCGGCAATCATGGCAGGTAAAATATAGTTGCCGATGGTGCTACTGGCATAGACGCGAATCGCGCCATTATCTTCACGAAAAAGCTGTTCGATTTCTGTCGTTTGCTCAAGCAAGGCCAACGCACGCGGATAGAGTAAGCGCCCGTGCTCATTGACGACCAGCCGCTTGCCGACGCGGTCAAACAATTGCACGCCAAGTTGCCCCTCTAAATCGGTAAGCGCAGCACTCACCGCTGACTGCGACAATGACAACATGACAGATGCCTGAGTCGTCGAGCCGCTTTTCAGTACCTCAGCAAACACTTCAAGTTGTCGCAGGGTGATATGCATAGTCGTTTTCCACCGGGTAGCCCGTGCTTACCACTTATAAAGATTAATTATAAATATATAATCAATTTTATTTTTAAGCCACTTCACCTTACAATTTTTGCCAAGAAATCATTCAAATTGTTCAGGAGGGGTTATGACTGAACTCGCCCTACAGAATCATCGTCGTACAGTGTGGCATTTTATTCCGGGGCTTGCCCTGAGCGCAGTTATCACCGGGGCCGCCTTATGGGGAGGTTCCATTCCCGCCGTCGCAGGTGCCGGGTTCAGCGCGCTCACCTTAGCCATCTTATTCGGGATGGTTATCGGCAACACCGTGTATCCACAAATCTGGAAAAGCTGTGACGGTGGTGTGCTGTTTGCTAAACAACATCTATTGCGTCTGGGGATTATCCTCTATGGTTTCCGCCTCACCTTCGCCCAAATAGCCGACGTTGGTGTCAGCGGTATCGTCATTGATGTCCTGACGCTCAGCAGCACCTTTATGCTGGCCTGCTTCCTCGGACAGAAAGTATTTGGTCTGGACCGCCACACCAGTTGGCTGATTGGCGCGGGGAGCAGCATTTGTGGTGCCGCCGCGGTATTAGCCACCGAGCCGGTGGTGAAAGCAGAAGCCAGTAAGGTCACGGTCGCCGTTGCTACCGTGGTTATCTTCGGAACCATTGCTATCTTCCTGTACCCGGCAATGTACCCGCTACTGGCGCACTGGTTTAGCCCGGAAACCTACGGGATTTATATTGGCTCCACGATGCATGAAGTCGCACAGGTTGTTGCTGCCGGGCATGCAATCACCCCGGAAGCTGAAAACGCAGCCGTCATTGCGAAAATGCTGCGCGTCATGATGCTGGCTCCGTTCCTCATCATCCTGGCAGCACGTGTTAAACAACTGTCTCCGGCGACCAGTGGAGAGAAAAGTAAAATCACTATTCCGTGGTTTGCCATCCTGTTTATTGTGGTCGCGATTTTTAACTCGTTCCACCTGCTGCCGCAGTCAGTGGTGAACATGCTGGTTACGCTGGACACCGTGCTGCTGGCAATGGCGATGGCCGCACTGGGGTTAACCACTCACGTGAGTGCGCTGAAAAAAGCCGGTGCAAAACCTCTGCTGATGGCACTGGTGCTGTTTGTCTGGCTGATTGTGGGCGGTGGCGCGATTAACGTTGCCATCCACGCGCTGATGGCATAAACGAGCACGACTCACCTCCATTAACCCGCTATACTTCCTCCTTTTGCATTTGAGTATGGCGGGTTTAATTTATGAAATATATTGGAGCGCACGTAAGCGCCGCTGGCGGTCTGGCTAACGCCGCTATTCGAGCCGCAGAAATCGAAGCGACCGCATTCGCCCTGTTCACCAAGAATCAGCGTCAGTGGCGTGCCGCGCCGCTGACCACCGAAATCATTGATGATTTCAAATCCGCCTGCGAGAAGTATCACTATACTTCCGCGCAAATCCTGCCTCACGACAGCTATCTGATAAACCTCGGTCATCCGGTCAGCGATGCGCTGGAAAAATCACGTGATGCATTTATCGATGAAATGCAGCGCTGCGAACAGCTTGGCTTATCCCTGCTGAACTTTCACCCGGGCAGCCATTTGATGCAGATCCCGGAAGATGAATGTCTGGCGCGCATTGCCGAATCGATCAATATCGCCCTCGCCCAGACCCAGGGCGTTACGGCGGTAATTGAAAATACCGCCGGACAGGGCAGCAACCTTGGCTTTAAGTTTGAGCACCTGGCCGCCATTATCGACGGCGTAGAAGATAAATCCCGTGTCGGCGTCTGTATTGATACCTGCCACGCCTTCGCGGCCGGTTACGATTTGCGTTCCGTTGAGGAATGCGAAAAGACGTTTGCGGAATTTGAACGTATTGTCGGTTTCAAATATCTGCGCGGTATGCACCTGAACGACGCCAAGAGCACGTTTGGCAGCCGCGTTGACCGTCACCACAGCTTAGGTGAAGGCAATATTGGCCACGACGCATTCCGATGGATTATGCAGGACAATCGTTTTGACGGCATTCCGCTGGTGCTGGAAACCATTAATCCAGATATCTGGGCAGAAGAGATTGCCTGGCTGAAAGCCCAGCAAACAGAAAAAGCGGTGGCCTAATCATGAACGACAGGGAAAAGCAGATCCTTAAGATCCTGCGCCGCAATCCGTTGATTCAGCAGAATGAAATCGCCGATATTTTGCAGATCAGCCGTTCACGCGTCGCTGCGCATATTATGGATTTAATGCGTAAAGGCATGATCAAAGGTAAAGGTTATATCCTTACCGAACAGGATTATTGCGTGGTTGTCGGAGCTATCAACATGGATATCCGGGGTGTTGCAGACATCCATTATCCTCAGGCCGCCTCGAACCCTGGCAGCATTCATTGCTCAGCAGGCGGTGTAGGGCGTAACATCGCCCACAACCTGGCGCTGCTGGGTCGCGACGTACATTTAATCTCCGCTGTTGGCAGCGATTTCTATGGCGAAACGCTGCTGGAACAGACCCGTCAGGCTGGTGTTAACGTTTCCAGTTGCATTCGTCTGCATGGACATAACACCTCCACCTATTTGTCGATCGCGAATCAGCAGGAAGAGACCGTACTGGCGATTAATGATACCCACATTCTGCAACAGCTAACGCCGCAGTTGCTGAACGGTTCACGGGATCTTATCCGCCATTCCGGCGTCGTGCTGGCGGATTGCAATCTGACAGCTGAAGCCATCGAGTGGGTATTTACTATTGCTGATGACATTCCGGTATTTATTGATACCGTTTCAGAGTTCAAAGCGGCAAAAATGAAGACCTGGTTTACACGTATTCATACGCTAAAACCCACGCAGAAAGAGCTGGGCATTTTATGGGGTAAGCCTGTCCAGTCGGATGCGGATCGCGTGCAGGCCGTCAACGACCTCCATCAGCAGGGAGTAAAACGCATCTTTGTGTGTCTGGAAGACGAATCCGTTTTTTGCAGCGAAAAGGACGGAGAGCAATTTTTACTGACATCGCCGAAGCATACGGTGATAGACAGTTTCGGCGCCGATGACGCATTTATGGCGGGATTGTTATACAGCTTTCTGGAAGGCAGTGAGTTCCGCGAAAGCGCGCAGTTTGCAATGGCCTGTGCAGCATTATCACGCGCCAGCGTCAGTATTAACAACCCAACGCTCTCCGCTGATAACGCACTGTATTTACTGCAAACAGCTTGAATGTCTGCCGGATAGCGCTACGCTTATCCGGCCTACACACTTTATTTTATGCCAGTCCGATAAAGAAACCGGCTATTGTAGCACTCATCAGGTTTGACAGCGTTGCCGCAGCCAGTGCTCTCATCCCAAGCTGTGCGATTTCCGGCGCACGCTGTGGCGCAATGGCAGAAAACGCACCGACGACAACACCAATCGAACCAAAGTTTGCAAAACCACACAGCGCAAACGAAATAATCGCAATAGTCTTCACATCCAACGTCCCACCCGTTTGCAGGTACGGAGAGAAATTGAGATAAGCGACAAACTCATTAATCGCCAGCTTCTGCCCGATCAGGCTACCTGCCAGCGTCGCATCGCTCCAGTCCACGCCCATAATCCACGCCAGCGGAGCCAGAATGTAGCCAAAAATGCCTTCCAGGGTCGCGTGACCGAAGCCAAACCAACCGCCAACGCCACCAATAATGCCGTTAATCAGCGCGATAATGGCGACAAATGCCATGACTACTGTCGCCACACCAGCGGCGATCTTCAGCCCGGTCATCGCCCCACTGGCCGCCGCTTCGATGATGCTTTTCGGTGGCGTTTCAGTAAATGACAGGTTTTCAAAGGTGACGCGAGATTCTTCCGTTGCCGGACTCAGCATACGCGCGAACAAAATACCGCCAGGAATTGCCATCAACGATGCCGCCAGCAAATAGTCGATCGGGACGCCCATTCCGGCGTAACCAATCATCATAGAGCCAGCAATCGAGGCCATTCCGCTACAAATAGCGGTAAACAGCTCATTGCGATTCAGGCGGTCAATAAACGGTTTCACGATTGCCGGGATCTCGTTTTGCCCGAGGAAAATCGTGGTTACTGCGACAAATGACTCGATCTTACTGATGTTCAACGCTTTCTGGAAAATACCGCCGAGGATGCGGATCAACAACCCCATCACGCCAATGTAGTAGAGCAGACTGATGAGTGCGGTCACAAAAATGATGGCCGGGAGCACCCGGAAGGCGAAGATAAACCCGGCCCCGTCAAACAGCACATCCATTTTTGGCCCAACGAGGGAGCCAAAGATAAATGCGCTACCCGCGTCACTATATGACATCACCTTGTGGACGCCGAGCGCGGCCTGTTCAACCAGCCATTTCCCCGGCGGGAAATACAACATGATACCGCCAATGGCGATTTGCAAAACCAACGCTGCGCCAACGGTACGCAGGCTAATCCGTTTTTTATTTACTGACAGCAGAAACGCGATGGCCAGCAATACCACCATACCCACAACACTTCTCATTATATCCATAATGAAATCCCTTCATGCCAGGAAACCCGGCGCTAACGCCAGGTTTTGGTAGGTTTGATATTCACGGGCGACCGCTTTCTGCCCGGAAAATTTGGTCAGGCGAGGCGTTGGTATTCCTTCGCAATCTCGCAAGCCAGTACGGCGTTGTTGAACACCAGTTGAATGTTAGATTTCAGACTGTCGCCTCCGGTCAGTTCCGCAACCCGTGCCAGAAGGAACGGCGTGCTATCTTTGCCCACAACGCCCTGCTCTTCAGCTTCCTTCACTGCCCGATCGATTGCCGCGTTAATTTTTTCCTCTGCCATGGCAAACTGTTCAGGGATGGGATTTGCGACAACCAGGCCGCCGTTCAGGCCGGTTTGCCATTTCACCGCCATCGCGCGGGCAATCTCTTTAGCGCTGTCCAGACGAATACTGACGTCAAACGGACTGGTACGACAGAAAAATGCTGGCAGCGATGTTGTCTGATAACCAATGAGCGGCACACCGAAGGTTTCTAAATATTCGGTTGTTAATCCGAGATCGAGAATAGATTTTGCCCCTGCGCAAATAACCGTGACATTGGTATGTGCCAGTTCTTGTAGATCCGCAGAAATATCAAATGTATGCTCAGCCCCACGGTGAACTCCGCCGATACCCCCGGTTGCAAATACTTTAATTCCCGCCATAGCGGCAATAATCATGGTAGAGGCAACGGTAGTCGCGCCATTTTTCCCGGCGGCTACAACAAATGGTAAATCTCGGCGGCTAACTTTAGCCACGTTATGCCCTTCACGTCCTAAAAGTTCAATTTCATCTTTACTTAAACCTACTTTCATTATTCCGCCGATAATGGCAATAGTCGCAGGCACAGCACCATGTTTGCGAATAGTTTCTTCTACTTCAATCGCTGTCTGCGCATTTTGTGGAAATGGCATGCCATGGGAAATAATGGTTGACTCAAGTGCAACAATGGGTTTTTTACTGTTTAATGCTTCCTGAACTTCTGGAGATATTTGTAATAATTCAGAGGAAAGAGTTAATTCAGACATTCTGTGTTCTCCACTATTGAGCTAACATTCGCAACAGACAAATCAGGGTTATTGGTATATTCACAGGCCAGTGCCATAGATGAGCACCCCTGCGCAAATCGAACCGAATCAATAAAGGGCAGACCGTCGACCCAGCAGGAAGCCAGTCCCGCCATCATGGCATCACCAGCCCCCGTGACATTAATGACGTGAGTTTTAATGGGCAGCGACCAACCGCTACTCCCCGAGATATCACTGTAATAAACGCCGTCGCCGCCCATGCTGAGCACCAGCCGGTTTAGGCCGCGCTCATGAAACCACGTGGCAACTTTGCCAACATCTTCTCGCCCGGAAAGTGCAATCCCACTCAGGGTTTCAGCTTCAAGTCGATTAGGCTTTAAGGTGTGGATTTTGCCGAGCTGCTCGCGAATTTTAACGCACTTCCATGCCGATACCGGGTCAACAAACACCGGTACCTCACCCGCGTTTTCCAACACCCATGTCAGCGCGTCTTCACTGATATTACAGTCAGCGACAATGACTTTTGCTGCACGAATAAAATCACGATGTTGCGACAAAAAAGCCGCTGAAATGTGGTCAGTAATACTCATATCATTAATGGCAACCAGCATCTCACCGGTATTATCAAGCAGCGACAAATAACTTGATGTATTTTCTCCAGCAACAATCAGGCATTTTTCGACATGAACACCAGATTGATTAGTTTGCGCCAGCAGTGATTGTCCATAGAAATCGTTACCAACGGCAGTCAGTAACCATGAATCTTTCCCCAGCAGCGCCAAATTATGAGCGATATTGCGTCCCACGCCGCCTGGCGTAAATTTTATTTTCCCCGGATTCGAGTCCGCATAATTTAGAGAAGCATGCGAATACCCGGCCACATCCATATTGGCCGAGCCAATGGTTACTATGTATTCCTTTTCACGCATAGCACGTCCCCTGGCAATATAATTACCACTAATGAGTTCGTCAAAAATAACCTTTACCACAGCAAAGATTATTAGAGCACATGTTCACTATCAAACATATGTTCATGTTAGCCAGGTTTTTTGTAAAGTAAATCCATCAGCAAGATCTAAAGCAAATAGATATGAACAGAGTCACAATTTTTTATAGATACAGTTTGCAAGGAAGAGAAAAAATGAGAGGCAGAACACAAATTGAGCAAACTAAAAAAATAACCTCCGAATAACCGGAGACTTTACAGATGCGCCAGGCAGACTGGCGTGTATTAACTGAGCGAAACCAGATCCTCCGGCATGTGGTTGTACAAAATCCGCCAGAAGTGCTCAGCCGTTTTATTCAAGCGGGTATCCATCCGGTAAATATAGGCCTGAATAGGCACCATCAGTTCCGGCGTCTGCAGACAAACCAGCCGCTTGTCACGCAGTTCGTTTACGATAGTCCACACCGGCAGCCAGGCGATACCATGCCCATCTAGTGCCATATTTTTCAATAACTCACTCATCGAAGACATAAACAGTGTACGAGCAGAAATACCGCCCACTTCCGCCAGATGACGGTTTACCAATCTTCCCATGTAGGATGTACTGGTATAGTTCAGAATCGGCACCTGCGGCTGATAGATATCAAATAACGCCTCCCCCTGCGCGTCAGCTGCACAGACGGGATACAGCTCAGACTCAAAAACCTTCAAACCGCAGAATGGCGACTGCATTAAGTCTTCATCCCGAAAAGAGATAATAAAATCACTTTTCCCCTCGCGCAGAGTATTCACCGCCTGAACAACATCGATAGCTTCGACGTGCCAGACAAATTCTTCACCCCAGGCTGCCATTGAGTGCACTAATCTGGGCAACATCGTCAGCGACAGAGAATGTGCCGCCGCTATTTTGATATTGGGTATCCCAAGCAGGTTGTGCCCACTTAGCTCATCCAGATTGCATTCCAGCTGTTGCAGCAGACTACGGGTTTGCGAATGGAATAGCTTGCCCTCCTCCGTGAGTTGCAGTGGACTCGTCGTGCGATCAAAAAGCTGTACCCCCACGGCGGATTCGAGCGCTTTGATCCGCCGGCTAAATGCCGGTTGGGAGATGTTACGTTCCTCAGCCGCCTGGGAAAAATGACGGCACGCTTCCAGCGTCAGAAAGTCATATAACCATTTTGTCTCAATATTTTTCATGCGTATCACACGGATGTTTAAATATGCCAATTAACCTGTAGCATCATGCCTGAATATTTCCTCATATGATAATCCTCATCAACACCTGGTGATTCGTTTTTTGCATAAAGCCTTCCTTTTAAACATTAACAGGATCCTCTGCCCACTGGTTACGATCGCTTACCCACGCCGGATTGTCGGGTCTCTGGCTAAATACAGGACTACCGGGATTGTAGAAGAAACCACAATCATGCAGTTTTTGCATTGAACCCAACATTATTGCATTTCTCCTCGCGTCTCACTGCTGTTAAACATGATCAGCAGACACAATCCAGATCTGAATATCAATTATCGGTAAGTCGAGGTATATATCGTGAAAGGTTTAATTGGCGTACTGGGTGGTATGGGACCAGCTGCAACCGTCGATCTCTTTAATAAATTCGTCACATTTACCGCAGTACAACGTGACCAGGAACATATCCCATTAATTATATCCTCTATTCCTGACATTCCTGACCGAACCGACGCGTTAATGCATCATGGAAATTCCCCACTCCCGGCAATGCGCGATTATATGCATAAACTCGAAGATGCTGGCGCGGAGTGTATTGTGATCCCCTGTAATACCGCCCATTTTTGGTTTAAAGAATTAAAAGAGTGCTGTCACACAGAGCTGCTCAGCATTGTTGAAACAACCATCAGCGAGGTCAGGAACTGCGGAAAATCGCGTATCGGTTTACTTGCCACCAACGCCACGTTGTACATGGGTCTCTATCAAAAGGGCATAGAATCTCTTGGTTTAACCTGTGTCAGCCCTGACCCGGCCGGTCAGGAAAAGGTGATGGAAAGTATCTATTGCTTAAAAGCCGGTGATGTTAAGCGGGCGCAAACGCTGATGAATGAACAGGCAGAAGCACTCTTCTCACGCGGTGCACAGGTCATCGTGTTGGGATGCACTGAAGTTCCCGTCATTCTTGCTGAGGCAGTCAAAATGTCACCCGAAAAATATATTGATTCAACCGGTTCGTTGGTTCGCGCCGGTATTAAATGGTACGAGAAACGCGTTGGTAAAAATCATCTTTTAGCACAGCAAAAATGAAATTCAGGTTAATTATCGCATCAAGCAAATCCCCATATTAATAACGAATCACTCTCAGGTGGAGGCCATTATGATTTGGCTGGAAATTATCGTAGTGTTGGGCGCAATATTTTTTGGTATCCGCCTCGGCGGTATTGGTATTGGTTTATGTGGCGGGCTGGGGCTGGCTATTTTAACGCTGGGATTTGGGTTGCAAATTGGTTCGCCGCCCGTTGACGTGATTCTCATTATTATGACGGTGGTCGTGGCTGCCTCAGCACTACAGGCCGCAGGTGGTATGGATTATCTGGTACGCGTTGCCGGGAATTTTATGCGGCGTAACCCTAAATATATCAATATCATTGCGCCCATTATTACCTGGGCGATGACCATTATGGCGGGGACCGGATTTATTGTTTTTTCTACCCTACCGGTCATTGCCGAGGTAGCAAAAGAGTCCGGTATCCGCCCCTCACGCACGCTAGCAGGATCCGTCGTCGCCTCGCAGGTGGCAATATCCGGCTCGCCGATCAGCGCTGCGATGGCCGCAATGTTGACCATCATGGAAGGAAACGGCGTCAGCTTTATCCAGGTCATGGCGGTATGCCTGCCCGCCTCATTCGTTGCCGCAATGGTGGCCGCATTAATCGCTTCACGCCAGGGATGCGAGCTACAGGATGATGAAGTGTATCTGCAACGCCTGCAAAAAGGTCTGGTGCGTAAATATGAAAGCCAGAGTAGTACGACGCCAGGTGCTGTGCTTTCCGTTGCCTTGTTTATGCTGGCAACGGTCGTCATCGTCATCCTTGCCGCCTGCCCTCAGCTACGTCCGGGATTCGACGTCGGTAGTCCGATGAATACGCGGGATATTATTATTATCTGCATGTTATCTGCCGCTTGCCTGATGGTGGTGTTATGCAAAACATCAACAGATGCGATTGTTCTGACATCCACTTTTCGGGCAGGGATGAGTTCGTTGGCGGTGATTCTGGGGATTGTTACGTTGGGCACAACCTTCATTGACGCCCATTTAACAGGGATAAAGGATATCGCGGGTGACATTCTACGGGCTTATCCGATGCTGTTGGCACTGGTGCTGTTTGGGACCTGCGCACTGCTCTATTCGCAGGGAGCCACCACGCCGCTGATTATCCCGCTTGCCGTCGCGCTTGGTGTACCCACCTGGGCCATTCTGGCGTCCTATGTGGCGGTGACGGGGGTGTTTGTTCTACCCACATACCCCACTTCACTGGCGGCAATGGAGTTCGACACTACCGGGACAACGCGCGTGGGCAAGTATGTATTAAACCATCCGTTTATGTTGCCAGGACTTGGTGGGATCATCGCTGGCGTTGCCTTTGGTTTTATCATCGCGCCAATGATTGCCTGAACCGTTTTTCACATCTCCAGGCGGCGGTTAATGGATAAAAAAAGGGGCAGAGAAATCTCTGCCCCCGATGTCAGCATTAAATCATGCCGCTTTTGCCACAACATCTGCTTCCGGGCGCTTCAGCACCGCATAGGAGAGACCGGCTACCAGCGTGCCAGCAACAATCGCCAGCAGGTAACCAAGTACAGGGGTAATGGCGCCAGGGATCAACAGTACAAACAGTCCGCCGTGTGGCGCCATCAACTTCGCACCCACAGCCATTGAGATTGCTCCCGTCACCGCGCCACCGACGATACAGCATGGCAGAACACGCATCGGATCGCGTGCCGCGAACGGAATTGCACCTTCGGTGATAAAGCATAAACCCAGAACCAGCGCCGCTTTGCCACCTTCTTGTTGTGCTTTGTCGAACTTGCGACGCGCAACCAGCGTTGCCAGACCCAGCGCCAACGGTGGCACCATACCTGCCGCCATAATGGCTGCCATCGGTGCATAAGTTTGCGTACTCAGCAGACCCACCCCGAAAGCGTAGGCCGCTTTGTTCACTGGACCGCCCATGTCGGTACACATCATGCCGCCAAGAATAGCGCCAAGCAGAACCGCATTCGCCGTCCCCATGGTTTGCAGCCAGTGAGTCAGGCCTTCCAGAATACCCGCAACCGGTTTACCAATCAGGTAAATCATTGCCAGACCAACGACCAGGCTCGAAAGGAGCGGAATAATCAGAATCGGTTTCAGCGCTTCCATACTCTGTGGGAGTTTCAGCTTCGTGCTGATGAGCTTCGCCACATAACCGGCAAGGAAACCGGCGATAATCCCACCGATAAAGCCAGAACCGGTACTCACTGCCAGCATACCGCCGATAAGACCCGGCGTCAGACCCGGACGGTCAGCGATAGAAAACGCGATATAACCTGCCAGAACGGGCACCATCAGAGCAAAGGCTGAGCCCCCACCAATCTGCATCAGTGCTGCCGCCAGCGTACCCTGCTCTTTGAATGCTTCAATACCAAAGGCGAATGACAGCGCAATACACAGACCACCCGCCACCACCATCGGCAGCATGTAAGACACACCGGTCAACAGGTGACGATACGCGCCCGCACCCTCTTTTTTTCCTTCTGTAGCAGCAGTCTGATTCTTCCCGGCAGGCTGATACGGGGTCGCTTCATCCAGCGCTTTATCCAGTTCCTGCTTCGTTTTCTTCAGCGCCAGACCCGTAGACGTGCGATACATCGGTTTTCCAGCAAATTTCGCCAGATCAACCTCAATATCAGCCGCCACAATCACCAGATCAGCCTCGGCAACCTCTTCCGGCGTAATGGCATTACCTGCTCCTACTGAGCCACGGGTTTCCACTTTCACCCACCAGCCGCGTTTTTTCGCTTCGGTTTCAATAGCTTCAGCAGCCATAAACGTATGTGCGACGCCTGTCGGACAGGCTGTCACTGCCACCACACGTTTTGGACCATTGCTTGCTGCTGGCGTTGCCACAACCGGCGCACTATATGGCTGCGCATGACCTTTTGCTTCACTGAGAAAAAGCTCGGGATGCGCAACCGCACGACCGATGTCACCCAGCCAGACCTTTTTGCCGTTCAGCGAACTGTCGACAGGCAGCGTATCGCCCAGGACAATCGCCAGTTCTGCATCATTTGGATTGTCGATGATCTCCAGATGCGCTTTCTGTGCCGCCGCTCCAAGCAGGGTTTTCGCCATATAGGCGCGAGCCTGGCCGAGATTAGCGTCAATAATCAGCAGCGTTTTCATTATGCCTCTCCTGCTGTCAGTTAAACGGTTTTAAGTCGACACGCGCCATCATTGCGGCCAACTGAGGACGATCGGTAATACCCACATTGCTTTGGCTTACCGCCAGGGCGGCAACTGCCGTCGCCAGACGCAGGGTATGTTCGCTGGATTCACGCATCAGCAAGCCATAAATCAGACCGCCAACCATCGAATCCCCCGCACCTACAGTGCTGACCACCTCAACTGACGGTGGCTTAGCAATCCATTCACCCGAAGCGTTGACCCACAACGCGCCTTCCGCACCGAGTGAAATCACCACGTGCGCAATGCCTTGCTCACGCAGAGCATGTGCCGCATCAATAACATCTTTCATTTCTGGCAGCTTACGGCCAGCCCAGATTTCCAGTTCACGACGGTTTGGTTTCACCAGCCACGGAGCTGCCTTCAGGCCAGCGACCAGCGCTTCACGACTACTATCAAAGATAATGCATGGGCACTGACTGCGCAGGCGCGTCATCCAGTCAGTGAATGCTTCAGGGCTCACGCCGGTCGGCAAGCTGCCGCTGACACACACCATATCGAACTGACCCAGCCAGCTCAGTGAGTCATTCACAAAGCGTTCCCAGTCAGCCGGTGTGACTTCAAAACCAGAAAAATTGAAGTCAGAAACTTCACCATCTTTTTCAGTCAGCTTGACGTTAATTCGGGTACGCCCCTGCACCACCTGAAAACGGTTAGCGATGCCCAGCTCACTGAACAACTGCTGAAAACCATCCTGGTTGTCCTTACCCAGAAAGCCGCCAACCGTCACGTCAATCCCCAGGTCTTTAAGCACTTTTGCGACGTTAATCCCTTTTCCCGCCGCATGCAGACCGGTCGTTTTCACCAGATTGACTTCACCGCGTTCAATTTCCGGGCAAAAACCGACCAGATCGTAAGCCGGGTTCAGGGTGATAGTTGCAACACGTCTGCTCATTATGCGCCCTCCCCAAGACCTGCCGCGATGGCATCGCCAATGGCTTTCAGCGCCTGTTCAGCATCTTCACCCTGTGCGGTAAAGCGCAGGTGGTGTCCTTTTTTCACGCCCAATGCCACAACTTTCATCAAACTGCGTCCATTTGCCGGTTTTCCGGTTCCATCAAGATTTGTCACGGTTATTTCACTATTAAATTGTTTAATCGTATTCACCAGCATGGTGCCCGGACGGGCGTGTAAACCATGCTCATTACGCACTACAAACTCGGCACTCAGTACATCATCAGTTAATGCATCATCGCTGGTCAGCAGCGCCAACACCGTTGCAGCATCTGCCTTCAGCAAACGGTCAGCTTTATTGCTCAGCAACAGATCGCCAAGACGCTTCAGCACTGCAACGGGCTGGTCATCATTCATCGCGACAGTCACCAGCAGCGCAGCGGCTTCGCCCTGAACGTCAAATGCGCTTGCCGCACGACTGACCGCGACGGCGCTGCGCACATTGCCTTCAGCACAGTCATTCAGCCAGATCCCCTGACCGAGATTCATCGGCTGCTCATTGATTGCTCTGGCCACAAAGGTAGCGTCAACCGCACCGACTTCTTTCAGTCGTGCCGCGTTGAGTGCCTGCAGCGTCACCAGCGAGTTGGCCACGACATCCAGCGACAGCGTTTCGTTATCAAGCTTCAGCTGTTCGCTTTGCTTTTCGCCCATCAGCAATGCACGTAATTCTTCTGCCGTGGTGGCAGATTTCAGCTGTTCTGCAACCGAGTCATCACTCAATACATGGGTCAGCTGACGCAACAACCCAAGGTGCTCATCTGAGCTGGCTGCAATGCCGATTGCCACATACGCAACCTGACCTTCGCCCCACGTCACCCCCTGCGGAAACTGAAACACCTGCACCCCGGTTTTCAGCACCTGATCGCGTGTGTCTGTCGTACCGTGAGGAATGGCAATACCATTGCCGAGAAACGTCGATGTTTGTTGTTCGCGCGCCAGCATGCCATTGACATAGCCGTCCGCAACGTTGCCCGCTTGCACCAGGGCTGCAGCAACCTGGCGAATAGCCTCTTCTTTGTTCCCGGCCTGTTCGCCCGGGTGAATATCCTGAACAGATAACTGGAACATGATTCTCCTCTCCTGCTGAATTGAAACGATTCAGCTAACATGAGAAAAAAGGCGTCACCCGACTCCATTAGTTAAGGCAAGATGACGCTGAAACGTTTCAAGGAGTCTGGATCTTTCTGCTTCAGCACGCAAGTAAAGTTAACAATTAACTTGCTGAATTTAGATGTACCGCACATTTTCTCGGCGTTTCTTTGAAACAAGCTGACACAAAAACGTGTTCAGCTACTCAACTTCAGCATCGTCAGCATGTGGACTTCTCAGACTGAAATGACATTTTGATTTTCCATACCGATTTTGATTTAGTGCCCTGTTTATTTTCTGGCGAGCAGCGTAAACTCCGCCTCTCTTCACTCCACTGATAGCTAAACATGCATAACACCCCCGTAGCCGCCACACCCAAGGCGTTTGATTTAACGTCTTCGGCGTTCCTGCTTGTCGCTTTTCTCACGGGTATCGCCGGGGCATTACAGACACCCACGCTCAGCCTTTTTCTGACCGATGAGGTCCATGCTCGTCCGGGAATGGTGGGTTTCTTTTTTACCGGTAGCGCCGTCATCGGCATTTTGGTAAGCCAGTTTCTGGCCGGACGCTCTGACAAAAAAGGCGATCGTAAAAACCTGATCGTTTTTTGCTGTGTGCTGGGTATGCTGGCCTGCGTGTTGTTTGCCTGGAACCGTAACTATTTTATTTTGCTGTTTGTCGGCGTATTTCTCAGTAGCTTTGGCTCCACCGCCAACCCGCAAATGTTCGCGCTTGCTCGTGAACATGCCGATCGCACGGGCCGGGAAGCCGTCATGTTCAGCTCGATTTTACGTGCTCAGGTTTCACTGGCCTGGGTGATCGGCCCACCATTGGCCTACGCGCTGGCCATGGGGTTCAGCTTTACGGTGATGTATCTCAGCGCCGCGGTGGCATTTATTGTCTGCGGCGTGATGGTCTGGTTTTTCTTACCGTCAATGAACAAAAGCGTACCTCTCGCAACAGGGGCGGTTGAAGCTCCACGCCGTAATCGTCGTGATACGCTGCTGCTTTTTGCTATCTGCACATTAATGTGGGGCACCAACAGCCTCTATATCATTAATATGCCGCTGTTTATCATCAACGAACTGCATCTGCCTGAAAAACTCGCCGGTATCATGATGGGCACCGCAGCAGGACTGGAAATTCCAACCATGCTGATTGCGGGATATTTTGCCAAACGTCTGGGCAAACGTCTGTTGATGAGAATCGCCGCCATCGCCGGGTTCTTTTTTTATACAGGCATGCTGTTGGCACATTCACCGGCGGTTTTGCTCGGCTTACAGTTGCTGAACGCGATTTACATCGGCATCCTCGGCGGGATTGGCATGCTTTATTTTCAGGATTTAATGCCGGGACAGGCGGGATCGGCCACAACGTTGTACACCAATACCATCCGCGTCGGCTGGATTATTGCCGGCTCACTGGCGGGGATTGCCGCTGAAATCTGGAACTATCACGCGGTGTTCTGGTTTGCGCTGGTGATGATCGTCGCGACGGTTGTGTGCCTGGCGCGCATCAAGGACGTTTAAGGCGCGGTCAGCGCTTCAAGCTCGATGAGATAAATCATGGCCTGGTGCGTCGTCTGTCCGCACATTTCCGCACTGGGCTGTAAACCGCCGCACACTTTTGGTCGCAACGGAGACGCAAAAATTTTGCAACGCAGGGATTCATCCAGCTGAACGCATGGCGTATTAGCAGGTTTGCCATCAGGCATGCCCGGGATGGGACTGGAGATTGAAGGCGCGGTGCAGCATGCACCACAATCCGGACGGCATTCCATACAGTACTCTCTTTATCGTAAACCATCGGATTGTGCGGGAAGCGCACAGTACCACCTTTTTTGCACCAGCAAAAGTGTGAATTCCGCTTGCCTGAATGCCCCGGCGCGAGTAGTTTGACGCGATATTTTAGACACTCCTCACTACAGGATTTTTTCGATGCCAAGAGCGAACGAAATTAAAAAAGGTATGGTACTGAACTACAACGGCAAGCTGCTGATTGTAAAAGATATCGATATTCAATCACCGTCCGCACGTGGTGCAGCTACGCTGTACAAAATGCGTTTTTCTGATGTCCGTACCGGTCTGAAAGTTGAAGAGCGCTTCAAAGGCGACGATATCGTGGATACCGTCACTCTGAGCCGCCGCGGGGTTGATTTCTCCTACGTTGATGGCAACGAATATGTCTTTATGGATAAAGAAGACTATACCCCGTATACCTTCACCAAAGACCAGATTGAAGAAGAGCTGCTGTTCATCCCGGAAGGCGGGATGCCGGACATGCAGGTACTGACCTGGGACGGCCAACTGCTGGCGCTTGAACTGCCTCAGACCGTAGACCTGGAAATCGTTGAAACCTCACCGGGCATTAAAGGTGCTTCAGCGAGTGCGCGTAACAAACCAGCAACCCTGAGCACCGGTCTGGTGATCCAGGTTCCTGAGTATCTGAGTGCGGGTGAGAAAATCCGCATTCATATCGAAGAACGCCGCTATATGGGACGCGCAGACTAATACCGCTGCCACACATTGACGATCAGGGACAGCACGAGCTGTCCCTTTGTCATTTTCAGCGTTGACTACTGAGATAAAAATCATCTATCAACAGTGATTCCAGATACTGCTCATCTTCCCGTATAAAACCCACAATTACGCTAACCGCCCGCGCATAAAATCCCTTCTCATCACGCTGCAGGCAGCTATCACGGAACAAGGGTGCCCAACACATAATGTGATGATGCAAAAAGTAATATTGTGCAGATAGCGTTTCCTCTTTGGCCACCATTCTCGCCATCAAAGCCAGCTGTATAGCGATATGATCGGAAGGCTCATTTTCCTGCGCAGCCAGCCCGTGTTCAACCAACAGTACATTCATTTGTCGACGTTCTTCGGCCGCTGTTGTGTGCGGATAATGTCCCGCATACGGAGAAACACCGCCAGGCGGCGCCAGCAGAAATAACGTTGCAAAATCTGCGGCCAGCTCCAGTTGTCGGCTTTCACGACGCAGAACCTGCGTCAGGCTACGCTCCAGTTTTTTGACATCCAGCGAAAGCCCGGGGATACCCGCCAGCGACGCAAGCCACTGTCGGGTATCCTCGCTTTCAAGACGGGCGAGTTGTTTCTGCTCCAGCTCACGAAACAGCAATTGTGAAAACCACTGGTAGACCGCGGCGCGTTGCTGGAAAATAAGGTTATGCAGCATTGTCCCCCTCCTCTTTCACTGTCTCCGGCCCACCAAATCCCGTGACCGGTGGAACATGTTGCTGATAGCGTTCGACATCCACCAGCACGGTATGCGCTGAAGGCCCTTGCGCCAGTTGAGACGTACCAATATCCGCGCTCAGAACATTAGGATCGCCATAGGTACATAGCGTCCCGACTTTCCCACCTTCCAGTGGGGAATACCATGCCCCTTCATGAATGCGGATCACGCCAGGGGTAAAATCAGGGCTAATCACCACTCCCGCCAGCACCTGACCGCGCGCGTTAAAGACCCGCGCAATATCCCCGGCTTTTAACCCCCGCGCGGCAGCATCTTGCTCGCTGATGTAAAGCGGTTCTCTTCCCGCTACCGCATACGTGCTGCGAAACGCATCACTTGAGCACAACTGGGAGTGCAGGCGTTTATCCGGGTGACAGGATTGCAGGTGTAGTGGATATTTATCTTTCCTGCCCTGATGGCTACGTTCAAACGGCTCCATCCACACCGGATGCCCGGGGCAATCGTCATACTGAAAACCGGCAATCGTTTTGCTGTAAATTTCAATCAGACCTGATGGTGTGCCCAGGGGATTAAGATCGGGCTGATCGCGAAATTCGCCATGACGCACCCACGGTTGTCCCGCGGGATATTCAACATACCCTTCACCTTTCCAGAACGTGTCAAAGTCTGGCAACGTAACACCGAGCGAGGCACCCGTTTTGACCCCTTCGTCATAGAGCGCTTGTACCCACTGCATTTCATCGCGGTTTTCCCGGTATACCGACTCCTTGTTAAAACGTTTACAGAGTCCGGCAAACACGTCGAAATCATGCCGCGCTTCATATTGCGGTTTGACGACCTGATGCAGCGCCATCAGTCCCTTATTTGAATGGGTGCCAAACTGCTCAATATCGTTGCGTTCAAAGCGTGTGGTAACAGGCAGGACGATATCGGCAAAACGACAGGATGCGGTCCATTGGTGATCTAACACCACCACGGTCTCCAGTTTCTTCCACGCCTCGATCATGCGGTTGCGATCCTGCTGGGCGTGGAACGGGTTAGCCGCGCTGAAGATCGCCATTTTGATGTCAGGGTAGATTAACGTCTCACCGTTAAACGCAATCTTTTTGCCCGGCTCCAGCAGGCAATCAACAATACGTGAGGTAGGAATATGCTCGGATACGCCGCGAAAATCTGGTTTATACTTCGCCTCTGGCGGATTGTTAATGCTCCCCAGACCAGAAAGTACCGGCCCGGCTGACGTCACCGTCCCTCCGCCGTTGTAGTGCCAGCCAAACCCCACACCGCCGCCCGGTAACCCGATTTGACCGACCATACTGGCCAGCACCACCAGCATCCAGGGATACTGTTCGCCGTGGTGCATACGCTGTACGCACCAACCGCCCATAAACTGCGTCCGGCCTTTCACCAGCAGCCGGGCAAAATCACGGATCTGATCCGCGGTCAGCCCACAGATTTCAGCAGCCCACTCGGCGTTTTTCGGCTGCTTGTCTGTATCTCCCATCAGGTAGGGTAAAAACTGCTCGAAGCCGACGGTGTAGTCGTTAATAAATGCCGTGTCGTACAGTTTTTCTTCATACAGGGTATGTGCGAGCGCCAGCAGTAACGCAACATCGGTCTGTGGTCGTAACGCCAGCTGTTCACACCCCAGAAAATTTTGCGATTTGCTCCGCACCGGATCAACGCTGATGACGCGCATTTTGCCCTGGGCGACGGCCTCTTTGATCTGCTGCCAGTAGCCAAACGCGTCGTGATCGGGAACCAGAAACTCGATCTGTAGATTCTTGATCGGATCGCAGCCCCACAGTACGATGGTATTGCTGTTCTCGATAACTAACGGCAGCGAGGTTTGCTGTTCATAGACTTCAAGCGAGCCAATAACATGCGGCAAAATCACCTGCGCTGCAGCCGCTGAATAGTCGCCTACGGTCGTCACATAGCTACCATGCAGGCCGAGCCCTCTGTCCATTGCACCGCCAGCCTTGTGGTATTTGCCCACCATTTGCCAATCCGCTAGCCCGGTAAAGACGCCGGATGAACCGTAGGTTTTTTGCACCCGCTCCAGCTCTTCGTAAAACAGGTCCAGCGCCTGATCCCAGCTAACCCGCACAAAACGATTATCTCCCCGCTGGCTACGATCCGACTTCTCACGCTTGCGCAACCAGTCCAGTCGAACCATCGGATAGCGAACCCGTGAAGGGTTGTAGACGATTTCACGTACCGCATTGAGCATATCGCACGGGTATTTGTCATATTTGAACGGGCGCGTTTCCGTCCACTCGCCGTTAACCACTTTGGCTTCAAAAGCACCATAGTGTGAGCCGGACTGGATCCATTGTTCGGGGTTTTCCCCCGCCGCCCATACTTTTGATATCAGTGGATTAGGCGCCAGCGCACTGGCAGCGCCAACCGCCAGCATTCCGGTCAGAAAACGACGACGGGACGGATTAAAATCATGAATATCCATATCTTATCCTTATTATTTGTTGGGTTCAGACACATCGCTGGCGTGGGTCTGGAGGTATTTCAACAACGTACGTTCTTCCACCGGATTGAGTCGATAATACGTCGACATCGCTTTCAGTCCGGCAATCCAGCCATTGGCGGTGTATCGGGTAGCCGGCGGCGTGCTGTGACAGGCGCTACACGTCGATTGCAGCATCTGATCTGAGTACTCCCACACCGGAGTAATGCTATCGATGAGTCCCTGCGCGGAGGTCCATGCGGTCACGCTCACCTGCTGCCATTCCTGATGCGAACCTGGGTCAGTCTGGGTTTGCAGGACTTTGACGTTTTCCAGCAGTGAAGCATCCAGAACCGCGGAGAATATGCGTTTGCCCATATACTGGGTGAGCACCCGCCCACGCCCCTTGCTTTCACGCCAGCCTGTTACTTCCAACTGGACGTTGCTCCCCTCTTTTTGCAGCACCTTGACCTGGGTCGCCGGAAATAACAGCGCTTTCCCTGCTGGTGCCCCTGCCGTGGCTGTCAGTGTTTTTTCGCTTAACGAAAACAGCGTCGTCGCAGTTGATAGTTTTTCTGCCTGCTGTTGTAGCTGCTTGTAGCGATCGCGAAAACCACTGCTCATGTCCGGTTTGTGGTGCGCGATCCCTTTGTGACAGTCAATGCAGTTGCTGTCCTTCGCCGCTGCCGCCGTCATTTGCGCCGCGGCATTGGCGGATTGTTTTCCATGATCCATCGCTTCATAGCTGTGACACGATTTACAGGCTGTCGAGTTGTTGGCGCTCATCCGCGCCCACTCTCTCTGGGCGAGCTCAGACCGTTTAGCATTGAACTTTTCCGGGGTATCAATAGAAGGTGAGATAAAGGTGTGGTAGAGATCGTTAAGGGCTTCGGTTTTACGCATCAACGTCGGGACGACTCCCGGGGGAATGTGGCAATCCTTACACTCCGCTCGCACGCCAGAGGCATTACGAAAATGCACGCTGGTTTTATACTCATCTCCTGATGTGCGCATCGAGTGGCACGATAAACAAAACTCCGTAGTGCTGGTGTAATGGACTCCTTGCCATGTTCCCCAAATAACAATGGCCATTACGACTGCGCCACCTAACGCCCACCAAAGCGCGTTCTTTTTTATCCACGACATACCTGCCTCCATTTTTTTAATAGCGTCACGCTAAGGGATATTAAAAAGCAAAAATAGAGACAGCGATTTCAGATTATAGGAACAGCCTTAACTCTATGAGGCGTGTCAAAATAGCAATATGTTGAAACGTGTAATATGCCGTTATTGTTTAAACAAGGAAATTCCTCATGCTGACGCTGTCTCTCAACAGGGAAAGTCGCACCCCGCTACAATTGCAGATCTTTCAATTCTACTTTCAGGCAATTCAGCAAGGCGATTTGCTTTGCGGGGATAAACTGCCCTCTATCCGCGAGCAGGCGCAGACGTTAAACGTGGCCAAAATCACGGTGGTGATGGCGTATGAAAAACTGATGGCGGCCGGTTTTATTAAGAGCAGGCAGGGTATCGGCTATGAGGTCACATTTACGGCACCTATGCGTAGTCCCCCGGCACACGTGCCATCTGTGGAAGGCTCACCACCGATAAAGCCTAAGCCCGCCGGTGTTTCTACCGATGTTTACGCTGAAATGGGGCGTGAGTGCTATTGCCGGGTGGGCGTCCCTGACCCCAATGCGTTTCCCTGGTCAAGCTGGCGTAAATGGAATAATGCCCCCAGCGTACTTAAAGAGCAGTTACTGACCCGGTATCATTCACCAAATGGATTATTTTCATTGCGTGAGCAAATTGTCAGATACCTTAATTTATCCCGTGGCATTAATACCAGCGCACAAAATATCATCATTACTGATGGAATTCAGGAAGGATTATCACTGCTCAGTCAAATATTCATTATTCATCATGCACTAAGCCAGAATAAAAAATGTCACGTGGTCGCCGAATCACCTTGTTATTCTGGCGCATGGCATCTGTTTAATTATTATGGTGCCGATATTACGTCTATTGCCGTGGATAATCACGGGCTGTGCACCGATAATTTACCCGAAGTTGAAACCCAGCTTTGTTATGTGACACCCGCTCATCAGTATCCCATGGGCAGTGTTCTGTCACTTGAACGACGTAAGTCATTACTCTCGTGGGCACAGCGAGTGGGTGCCTGGATTATTGAAGACGATTACGACGCCGTATTTACGTATGGCGAGAATCCCCTTCCGGCACTGAAAGCCATGGATTACCACAACCGGGTTATCTACATGGGGACCTTCTCAAAAACGCTGGGACCGGGGGCACGTCTCGGTTACCTCGTTTGCCCTGATGAACTGCTGCCCGCCATTCAAAATATGAAAGCGCTGAACAACAATGGTAGCCAGTGGTTATTGCAGCAGTTTTTAGCCGAGTTAATGCAAAACCAGGTGTTTTATACCCATCTCGGCAAGCTAGCCTGCAACTACGCAGCACGCCTCGCATTACTGCGTGATGGCTTATCAACCCTGTTCCCTGAAGGAAAGATCGATGGTGCCACGGCAGGGTTACATCTCTCATTGCGCCTTAACTGGTCGCCTGACGTCATCGCAAAACTACGTCAGCGCTGTCTGCGGGCAGGGGTACGCTTTGATACATTACAGGAAATTGAAAACGGCTCAGAAACAGCCTGGCGGCAAAAAAATTCCGATGCGGTGATGTTCTTTGGTTTTGGCGGGCTGCAGGTGCCGCACCTCAGAAAGGTATTAAACGTACTGGAACAGGAAAGGTGTGCGTTATTACAGCAATAACAACGCACCTGAGTATTGCCAGAGGACGGGACAAGCGCCATCCGGCAATTTATCGCCTGGTGTTGGGCGAATTACAGCAGATCGCAGAACTGCGTTTTTTTCAGCGCCATCTCCACGCCGCGAACTTCTGCCAGCCCTTTCAGGCGACCAATCGCGGAGTAGCCCGGATTCGTTTTCTTGTGCAGATCATCAAGCATCTGATGCCCATGATCCGGGCGCATTGGGATCGGACGCAAATCACCCGCTTTCTTACGGCGTTGCTCTTCACTCAAAATGGCTGCCACCACCGATACCATATCCACATCGCCCTGCAAGTGTGCGCCTTCGTGGAAGGTTTTCGGGTTTTCTTCACGGCAGGTTGAACGCAAGTGTGTGAAGTGAATACGATCGCCAAAGGTCTCAATCATTTTTACCAGATCGTTATCGGCGCGCACGCCGTACGAACCGGTACACATAGTGAAACCGTTATTGATACTATCAACTGTTTCTTTCAGCCATTGCATATCTTCAATGGTCGACACGATACGTGGCAGACCGAGGATTGGCCGTGGCGGATCGTCAGGATGCACTGCCAGACGTACGCCAACTTCCTCAGCAACAGGCACAATCGCCCGCAGGAATACCGCCATATTATTGCGCAGATCGTCTTTGCTGATGCCGTCATATTCAGCAAGACGCGCGCGGAACTGATCCAGCGTATATCCCTCTTCGGCACCAGGCAGGCCAGCGATAATGTTGCGGGTCAGCTTTTCAATGTCGGCAGCGGTCATTGCATTGAAGTAATCCAACGCCTGACGCTGCTCTTCAGCGGTGTAATCGGCTTCTGCACCCGGACGTTGCAGAATGTGCAATTCAAAAGCCGCGAACGCAATCTGGTCAAAACGCAGTGCTTTGGATCCATCCGGTAACTGATATTCAAGGTCGGTACGCGTCCAGTCGAGGATCGGCATGAAGTTGTAGCACACAGTATCAATACCGCAGGTCGCCAGGTTACGAATACTTTGCTGGTAGTTTGCAATCCACGTCTGATATTGGCCGGATTGTGTTTTGATATCTTCGTGGACGGGGATGCTTTCCACCACCGACCAGGTCAGCCCTTTTTCGGCCAGAATCGCCTGGCGCTTTTGAATTTCTTCTACGGGCCACACTTCACCGTTTGGAATGTGGTGCAAGGCGGTCACAACACCCGTTGCGCCAGCCTGCCGCACATCATCAAGCGATACTGGATCGTTTGGTCCGTACCAACGCCAGGTTTGTTCCATTGCTTCACCTCACAAGTTGTTATACCAAATTAACCGACTTTTATGACGACTACCATACAGGCATCCGCTATACGATCAACACATCGCCCATCATTGATTGATCCAGCTCACATTACCCGGATAAATGAGGCACACCAATTCAATTTGTTGTCATATAACTTTATACTGCCATTGTTAATTAATGGTTAATCAGGTGTATTTAATGAAGACTATTGCCTCAGCGTCTCTTGCGGAAAATGTCGTGATGCCTCAGTACGATCGCCAACAGCTAAAAACGCGGATCGTACATTTTGGTTTCGGTGCATTTCATCGTGCCCATCAGGCGTTATTGACCGACCGGGTGCTAAATTCGCAGGGCGGAGACTGGGGAATTTGTGAGATCAGCCTGTTCAGCGGCGACCGGTTGATGAGCCAGCTACGCGAACAGGATCATTTATTTACCGTGCTGGAAAAAGGTGCGGCCGGCAACCAGCCGATTATCGTCGGGGCCGTCAACGAGTGTCTGAATGCAAAGCTGGATTCACTGGCGGCTATTATCGAAAAATTTTGCGAGCCTCAGGTCGCGATTGTCTCGTTAACCATTACGGAAAAAGGCTACTGTATTGATCCTGCCACGGGGTCACTCGATATCGCTAACCCGCGCATTATTCACGATCTGCAAGTACCGCATGAACCCCATTCTGCACCGGGTATTATTGTTGAGGCACTACACCGCCGACGTCAACGTGGGCTGCAACCGTTTACCGTCCTCTCCTGTGATAACATCCCGGACAACGGTCATGTGGTAAAAAACGCCGTACTGGGAATGGCGGAGAAACGCTCACCTGAACTGGCTAACTGGATTCGAGAGCACGTCAGTTTCCCGGGAACCATGGTAGACCGGATTGTCCCGGCAGCGACTGAAGAATCACTGGATGAAATTGCCCGCGAATTAGGCGTGGCAGACCCTTGCGCAATCAGCTGCGAGCCGTTTATTCAGTGGGTCATTGAAGACCATTTTGTCAGCGGCCGTCCGCAATGGGAAATGGCCGGTGTACAGATGGTTGATGACGTTTTGCCGTGGGAGCAAATGAAACTGCGGATGCTGAACGGTAGCCATTCGTTTCTCGCTTACCTCGGTTATCTGGCGGGATTCCAGCATATCAGCGACTGTATGCAGGACAGCGCATTTCGCGAAGCGGCTCATCGCCTGATGCTCAGCGAACAAGCCCCGACGCTGCGCATCACCAACGTTGATTTAGACCAGTATGCCGACAGCCTGCTGGAACGCTTTGCCAATCCGGCGCTGAAACATAAAACCTGGCAAATCGCGATGGATGGCAGCCAAAAATTACCCCAACGTATGCTGGACGGGATTCGCGTTCATTTAGCACGCCAAAGCGAGTGGCCGCTGCTGGCGCTCGGCATTGCGGGCTGGATGCGCTACGTAAGCGGGATTGATGATTCAGGTGAAATTATCGATATTCGTGACCCGATGAGTGACAAAATCCGCACTATCGTCGAACAGAGTACGGAATCAGAACGCGTCAGCGCGCTGCTTTCACTGCACGAAATCTTTGCCACTGACCTCGCACAGAACCCACGCTTCGTCGATACCGTAGAAAGAGCCTGGCAACGTATCGCCCAATACGGTGCACATCAGGCGGTCATCGAGACGTTAAAAAGTTAACGATTTCTGCCATTAAACAGGACGAAGTTCGTCTTCGTCCTCTCTGCGCTTCTCTTTTCCCCCGTTTTTCGCCAGGATTGTTAAAAGCCATCACGGTAATTTATGAATCTGGAGTAAACGTGACTAAAACCAATCTCATCACGGGTTTTCTTGGCAGTGGCAAAACCACATCTATTCTTCATCTATTGGCCAACAAAGATCCCGCAGAGAAGTGGGCCGTTCTGGTCAATGAGTTTGGCGAAGTGGGTATCGACGGCGCGCTGCTCGCCGACAGCGGCGCAATGCTCAAAGAGATCCCCGGCGGCTGTATGTGCTGCGTTAATGGTTTGCCCATGCAGGTTGGTCTCAATACGCTGTTACGTCAGGGAAAACCGGATCGACTGCTGATTGAGCCCACCGGTCTCGGGCATCCCAAACAAATTCTGGATTTACTCACCGCGCCGGTTTACGAACCGTGGATCGACTTGCGCGCAACGATCTGTATCCTTGATCCGCGCCTGTTGCTGAATGAAAAAAGCGTCGCGAATGAGAATTTCCGCGATCAGTTGGCCTCTGCCGATATTATCGTTGCCAATAAATCCGATCGTGCCACGACAGAAAGCGAAACTGCTCTGCAAACCTGGTGGCAGCACTACGGCGGTAACCGCCAGTTAGTTTATGCCGATCATGGACAGATCGACGGACACTTACTGGATTTGCCCCGACTGAATCTGACGGAGCTTCCCTCCAGTGCGGCACATACTCACCAGCATGCTGATAAAAAAGGGCTGGCAGCACTAAGCCTGCCTGCGCAGCAACGCTGGCGTCGCAGTCTGAACAGCGGTCAGGGGCATCAGGCCTGCGGCTGGATTTTTGACGCTGACACGGTGTTCGATACCATCGGCCTGCTGGAATGGTCACGTCTCGCCCCTGTCGGCCGCGTGAAGGGAGTGATGCGTATTAAAGAGGGGCTGGTGCGTATCAATCGTCAGGGTGAGGACTGGCATATTGAGACCCAAAACGTCGCCCCTCCAGATAGCCGCATTGAACTCATCTCCGATACCGAGACCGACTGGAATGCATTACAGAGTGCATTGTTGAGGCTTCGTTTAGACGCTGGCGCGTAAGGTTGCCTCCGTTTTATGGCAATGGTAAACGACGATGAAAACCCGATACCCACTAATACTCCTGCTTAATATTGCTGGTCTGGCGCTGTTTTTGTCCTGGTACCTTCCACACGGGCATGGGCTCTGGTTTTCTCTTGATTCGGGCATCTTCCACTTCTTCAATCATAAGCTGGTTGAGAGCCCGCTGTTCCTGTGGATTGTCGCGGTCACCAATAACCGGGCATTTGACGGCTGTTCATTATTGGCGATGGGCGCATTAATGCTGAGTTTTTGGTTAAAAGAAACGCAGGAAGGTCGTCGTCGTATTGTGGCGATTGGGCTGGTGATGCTGCTTACAGCGGTGATATTAAACCAACTGGGCCAGGCGCTTATTCCGGTTAAGCGCGCCAGCCCCACCCTCACGTTCGATAATATTAATCGCGTCAGCGAGCTGCTGCATATTTCAACAAAAGATGCGTCCAGAGACAGTTTTCCTGGCGATCACGGTATGATGCTGCTTATTTTTTCCGCATTTATGCTACGTTATTTCGGAAAAGTCGCAGGAATAATCGGCCTTATTATCACTGTGGTTTTTGCCTTTCCACGCGTAATGATCGGCGCACATTGGCTCACAGATATCGTGGTAGGTTCAATGACCGTCGTATTGATTGGCTTGCCCTGGTGGTTAATGACGCCATTAAGCGACCGCCTGGTTACGCTGTTTATTCATTATCTTCCCGGCAAAAATAAACAATTTTTAAACAAATAACGCAAAGTAATTAACATCATCAGGAATGCTTCTGATTTCCTGATGATATCTGCCAGGAAATTATCCTTCTGACTGTCATTCTCCTGTCATATTATTCCTGTTTAAAATGAATGAATTGCGTGTTTTTCACTCTATCTGTTCTTAATTTAGCCAATGCAGTTTATTCACTTTCTGTATCACTTTTTCTTATAAGAAATCACATAAAATCACTCGCAATGACCGGAGCGATCGGGTAATCTCAGACTCGTTTTGCCTCGCAGGATAATTGTTCACTATAAGAATAAATTTGTGCGTTCTGCCACAGATTTGACCTTAAAGAATTGTCTCATCATGCGTTGGTAATTAGTCTCGTCACGTTTGGCATTTTTTATAACGATATTTATCGTTAAGGACTTCAAGGGAAAACAAACAAAATGGTCAAATCTCAACCGATTTTGAGATATATCTTGCGGGGGATACCCGCGATAGCAGTTGCGGTTCTGCTTTCTGCATGTAGCACATCGAACACCGCGAAGAATATGCATTCTGAGACGCATGCTGTGGGTAATGGAGATAACTCTTCACTGCAAGCCTCTCAGGATGAATTTGAAAGTATGGTACGTAATATCGATGTTAAATCACGTATTATGGATCAATACGCTGACTGGAAAGGCGTGCGTTACCGCCTTGGCGGCAGCACTAAAAAAGGCATTGATTGCTCAAGCTTCGTACAGCGTACATTCCGCGAGCAATTTGGTTTAGAGCTTCCGCGCTCAACCTACGAGCAACAGGAAACGGGCAAATCCGTTTCGCGCACTAATCTGCGCACAGGCGATCTGGTTCTGTTCCGTGCGGGTTCCACCGGCCGTCACGTCGGTATCTATATCGGCAATAACCAGTTTGTACATGCCTCGACCAGCAGTGGCGTTATCATTTCCAGCATGAACGAGCCTTACTGGAAAAAACGTTACAACGAAGCTCGCCGGGTCCTGAGCCGCAGTTAATTTCGTTTGGCAGCTATCCCTTGGCTATCCTGATGAGACTTATCAAAAGCACTGCTTCGGCAGTGCTTTTTGCGTTGCGCTATATTTAAGAAAAATCTCACCATACGAATCAATCCAGGTTATAGTTTTACAGATCAAGCAGTTTAATAATAAGCAAATACCCCAGGTAAACATAAGGAACTATGTTCAGACGTCCCTCATCTTCCAGTCGAAATGTCCTTTTTACCTGTATTTTTACGGGGGTAGTCGTCGCGGTACTTGTCAGCACCCTGCAGTTTGTTGCCACCTGGCACAAACGAGATGTTAAGTACGAAACGCTTCTTTCCGATATCGATTCTTACATCAGCAGTTACCTCTCAGACCTCAAAAGCACAACAGATTCCCTGCAGCCGCTGGTCTCATACAATTGCCAACAAGTTGCCGCCAGGCTGACCGCCAGCGCAGCGTTTAACCTCAATGTACGCGCTTTTTTATTGGTAAAAGATGGTATTGCTTTCTGCTCCTCCGCAACTGGCGCGATGGACTCGCCTATTCTGTCGCTGGTTCCGAAGCTGGATCTCAAGCAAAATATCGATGTGGAATTACTGTCCGGTACCCCGATGATGCCGGACAATCCAGCGATCATGATTTGGCAGCGGAATCCTTCATTTAAGAATAGTGGCGTGTTTTCCTCACTGAATATCAATCTGGCGCCTTACCTGCTCTATACCGCCCGAGAAGATGATTTTGACGGTCTTGCAATTATTGTTGGTGATACCGCTATCACGACATTTTCATCCCAACTGATGGACGTTTCCGCGCTTCCGGAAACCACCTGGCGCCAGACAACGCTGAAAGGGATCCCGATGAAGATCCGGCTATACGCGCAAGAGTGGACGTACACTGACGTCTGGTATGCCGTCATGTTGGGATGTATGGCCGGGATCATGACCGGGTTGCTTTTGTGGTACTACAACTACGCCGTTCGTTTACGCCCGGGAAAGGATATTCTCAACGCTATCAAGCACGATCAGTTTTATGTGGTCTACCAACCGGTCGTTGAAATGCAGACGCTGGAAGTAAAAGGCGTAGAAGTATTGTTACGCTGGCGCCACCCGACAACAGGTGAGATCCCGCCAGATGCGTTTATTCACTACGCTGAATCACAGCAAATGATCGTGCCGCTGACGCAGCATCTGTTCAAACTGGTGGCCCGTGATGCCCCCGCATTAAAAAAAGAGTTACCGCAAGGCGCAAAGCTCGGGCTCAACATCGCCCCAACGCACCTGCATGGTGAGAGCTTTAAAGACGATATTCAGCGCCTGAACGCCTCCCTGCCGCCACACCATTTCCAGGTTGTACTCGAAATCACCGAACGCGATATGCTCAATCAGCATGAAGCATCAAAGTTATTTGAATGGCTACACGCTGCCGGATTCGAAATTGCCATTGATGATTTCGGCACCGGCCATAGCGCACTCATTTATCTGGAACGCTTTACCGTTGACTATCTGAAAATCGACCGAGGATTTATCAACGCTATTGGGACAGAAACGCTAACGTCTCCGGTACTGGATGCGGTGTTGACACTGTCTAAGCGTCTTAATATGCTGACGGTTGCCGAAGGGGTAGAAACGCCTGAGCAAGCCCGATGGCTGCGCGATCGCGGGGTTCATTTCTTCCAGGGATACTGGATCAGCCGCCCATTAGTGCTTGATGATTTTGTACGTTGGATGGCGCAATCCGATAAGCCAACGTGGTGATCGCACCAGGCGATTTATATATTTTCATTCGCCATCCCAACCGCTATTTCTCAGGCAAGAAGCCTGTCGGGTTGTGACAGGAAAAGGAAACCTCTGTGATATGATTCCTCGCGTACTGCTTCTGTTTATCGCCCTTATCGGGTTTAACGTTCATGCCCAATCCATCAAAGAAAGCTACGCCTTTGCCGTGTTGGGCGACCCCAAGTACGCGTTTAATTTTAATCACTTTGATTATGTTAACCCCGCAGCCCCTAAAGGCGGGCAGCTCACCCTCTCTGCCCTTGGTACCTTCGACAACTTCAACCGCTACTCGATGCGCGGCAACCCTGGCGCACGCACCGAAACGCTCTACGATACGCTGTTTACCACCTCGGATGACGAACCCGGCAGCTACTACCCGCTCATCGCTGACAGAGCGCGTTACGCCGATGATTACTCGTGGGTAGAAATCGCGATTAATCCGCGGGCCCGTTTTCACGATGGTTCACCCATTACCGCACGCGATGTCGAATTCACCTTCCATAAATTTATGACCGAAGGCGTACCGCAGTTTCGTCTGGTCTACAAAGGAACAACGGTAAAGGCAATTGCCCCGTTAACAGTGCGAATTGAACTCGCCAAACCGGGTAAAGAGGATATGCTCAGCCTGTTTTCCTTACCCGTTATGCCCGAAAAGTACTGGAAAGATCACAAGCTCAGCGACCCCTTGTCGTCTCCACCACTTGCCAGCGGCCCTTATCGCATCAGTCAATGGAAAATGGGACAGTACATTGTTTATTCGCGCGTTAAAGATTATTGGGCGGCAAACCTGCCCGTCAATCGCGGGCGCTGGAACTTTGATACCCTCCGCTACGATTACTATTTAGATGATAACGTCGCTTTTGAAGCATTTAAGGCTGGAGCGTTCGACCTGCGACTTGAAAACGATGCAAAAAATTGGGCAACCCGTTATACCGGTAAGAATTTCGCCAATCATTACATTATCAAAGACCAACAAAAGAATGAGTCCGCGCAGGACACTCGATGGTTAGCCTTTAATATTCAACGTCCAATGTTTAGTGACCGACGTGTACGGGAAGCGATTACGCTGGCCTTCGATTTCGAATGGATGAATAAGGCCCTGTTTTATAATGCCTGGAGTCGGACAAACAGCTATTTCCAGAACACCGAGTATGCAGCCAGAGGTTATCCCGATGCGGATGAACTGGTGATCCTCGCGCCATTGAAAAAAGAGCTGCCACCGGAAGTCTTCAGTCAAATCTATCAACCACCGATGTCGAAAGGCGATGGCTACGATCGTGAAAACCTGTTGAAAGCCGATACGTTACTCCAACAGGCGGGATGGATACTAAAAGGACAACAACGGATAAATATCACCAGCGGTAAACCGCTGACCTTCGAGTTATTACTCCCGGCAGGCAGCAACAGCCAGTGGGTATTGCCATTCCAGCACAACCTGCAACGGTTAGGTATTACGATGAATATCCGCCAGGTCGATAACTCGCAAATCACTAACCGTTTGCGCAGCCGTGACTATGACATGATGCCCAGGCTCTATCGCGCAATGCCGTGGCCAAGCTCAGACCTGCAAATTCTGTGGGCCTCTGAATATATAGACTCCAGCTATAACGCGCCCGGTGTGCAAAGCCCGGTCATTGATAAACTGATTAGCCAGATCATTGCCGCACAAGGGAATAAAGCCAAACTGATCCCGTTGGGGCGGGCACTGGACCGGGTATTAACCTGGAACTACTACATGTTGCCGATGTGGTACATGGCAGAAGATCGTATCGCCTGGTGGGATAAGTTTTCGCATCCGGCTATCCGCCCGATTTATACCATTGGCATCGACAACTGGTGGTATGACGTCAACAAAGCGGCGAAACTGCCCGCAGCCAGACGGCAGGGAGAATAAATGGGTGCTTATCTGATTCGACGTCTGCTGCTGGTGATCCCCACGCTCTGGGCCATCATTACTATCAACTTTTTTATCGTACAGATAGCACCTGGCGGTCCTGTTGAGCAGGCCGTCGCCGCCATTGAGTTCGGACAAAGCGGTGCGTTGCCCGGTGCGGGCAGCGAAGGTGTTCGCGCCAGCCACGCGCAAACCGGCGTTGGGAATATCAGCGACAGTAACTACCGTGGCGGTCGGGGCCTTGACCCGGAGGTTATTGCGGAAATTACCCGTCGCTACGGATTCGATAAACCCATTCATGAACGCTATTTCAAGATGCTCTGGGACTATATCCGTTTTGATTTTGGCGACAGTCTGTTCCGCAGCGCCTCTGTTCTTACGCTAATCAAAGACAGCCTCCCGGTGTCCGTTACCCTGGGGCTGTGGAGTACGCTTATCATCTATCTGGTGTCGATACCGCTTGGGATCCGCAAAGCGGTTCACAATGGCAGCCGGTTTGATGTCTGGAGCAGCGCATTTATTATTATTGGCTATGCCATTCCGGCCTTTCTGTTTGCCATTTTGCTGATCGTTTTTTTTGCCGGGGGCAGCTATTACGACCTGTTCCCGCTACGTGGGCTCGTGTCCGCTAACTTTGACGCCCTGCCATGGTATCAAAAAATTACCGATTATCTGTGGCACATTACTCTGCCAGTGCTGGCAACCGTGGTGGGTGGGTTCGCCGCGCTGACCATGCTGACTAAAAACTCATTTCTGGATGAGGTACGTAAGCAATATGTCGTTACTGCGCGTGCCAAAGGCGTTAGTGAGAAAAATATTCTATGGAAGCATGTGTTCCGCAATGCCATGTTGCTGGTAATCGCAGGATTTCCCGCCACATTTATCAGTATGTTTTTCACCGGTTCACTGCTGATTGAAGTGATGTTTTCACTTAATGGTCTGGGATTACTGGGGTATGAATCTACCGTATCGCGCGACTACCCGGTGATGTTCGGCACACTCTACATCTTCACCCTGATCGGCCTGTTGCTCAATATCCTCAGTGATATCAGCTATACGTTGGTCGATCCTCGTATTGATTTTGAGGGACGCTAATGTCGCGATTAAGCCCCGTCAATCAGGCCCGCTGGGCGCGTTTTCGTCATAACCGCCGCGGCTACTGGTCATTATGGATTTTTTTGGTGTTGTTTGGCCTGAGCATGTGTTCCGAGCTGATCGCTAATGATAAGCCGCTGTTGGTACGCTATGACGACAGCTGGTATTTCCCTCTGGTTAAAAACTACAGTGAGAGCGATTTCGGCGGCCCGTTAGCAACAAAGGCTGATTATCAGGATCCGTGGCTGCAACACCGTCTGGAGAGCCGGGGTTGGATACTATGGGCCCCCATCCGGTTCGGCGCTACCAGCATCAACTTTGCCACCGATAAGCCCTTCCCCTCTCCCCCCTCTGCGCAAAACTGGCTGGGTACTGACGCAAATGGTGGTGACGTGCTGGCGCGTATCCTTTACGGCACCCGCATCTCAATTCTGTTTGGCTTGATGCTGACCCTGTGTTCCAGCGTCATGGGGGTGATGGCCGGCGCGCTACAGGGCTATTATGGCGGTAAGGTAGACCTGTGGGGACAACGGTTCATCGAAGTGTGGTCCGGTATGCCAACGCTGTTTCTGATTATTTTGCTATCCAGCGTCGTTCAACCTAACTTCTGGTGGCTATTAGCTATCACCGTGCTGTTTGGCTGGATGAGCCTGGTTGGCGTGGTACGCGCGGAATTTCTGCGCACCCGAAACTTTGATTACATTCGCGCAGCGCAAGCGCTCGGGGTTAGCGATCGCAGTATTATTCTGCGCCATATGCTACCGAATGCGATGGTTGCCGCCCTGACCTTTTTACCGTTTATTTTATGCGCCTCGATAACGACCCTTACCTCGCTGGATTTTCTTGGGTTTGGCTTACCGCTTGGCTCGCCATCGCTGGGAGAACTCCTGTTACAGGGTAAAAACAACCTGCAGGCGCCGTGGCTTGGCATCACCGCGTTCATCTCCGTTGCCCTGCTATTATCGCTACTGATCTTTATTGGTGAAGCGGTACGCGACGCATTTGATCCCAATAAGGCGATTTAAGATGACACAACCTCTGTTAGCTATTGAGAATTTATCAGTCGGTTTTCGTCAACAAGATAGCGTACGCACTGTAGTCAATACACTCTCTTTGCGCGTTGATGCCGGGCAAACGCTGGCGCTGGTGGGTGAATCCGGTTCAGGTAAAAGCGTCACCGCGCTTTCGGTGTTGCGTCTGTTACCCACGCCGCCCGCGGTGTACCTCTCCGGTGATATCCGCTTTCACGGTGCATCATTACTTCACGCTAACGAGCAGACGCTTCGCGGTGTACGGGGAAATAAAATCGCCATGATTTTCCAGGAACCAATGGTGTCGTTGAACCCATTGCATAACCTTGAAAAACAGCTCTATGAAGTCCTGTCTTTGCATAGGGGAATGCGTCGGGAAGCCGCACGGGCAGAAATTCTGACCTGTCTGGATCGTGTAGGCATTCGCCATGCAGCGAAACGCCTTACAGATTATCCGCACCAGCTTTCCGGCGGTGAGCGCCAGCGCGTAATGATTGCTATGGCGCTGTTAACCCGCCCGGAGCTGCTAATTGCCGACGAACCCACAACCGCGCTGGATGTCTCTGTGCAGGCGCAAATTTTGCAACTGCTGCGGGAGTTGCAGCGTGAGCTGAACATGGGATTGCTGTTTATCACTCATAATCTCAGCATCGTGAGAAAGCTGGCCGATTCCATTGCCGTCATGCAGAACGGTCAATGCGTTGAACAAAACCGTGTCGAGCCACTGCTTGCCGCACCAACCCATTCCTACACACAGAAACTGTTAAATAGCGAACCCTCCGGCGATCCAGTCCCTTTACCCGCCGGACAACCGCCATTACTGGAAGTGAATGGGCTCAGGGTCGCCTTTCCTGTACGCAAAGGTATCCTCAAGCGCGTGGTGGATCATAACGTGGTGGTTAACAACGTCAGTTTTACCCTCAGACCCGGTGAAACACTGGGACTGGTGGGCGAATCAGGATCCGGGAAAAGTACCACCGGTCTGGCGCTGCTGCGATTAATCACATCACAAGGCAGTATTGTGTTCGATGGTCTGGCGCTGCATACCTTAAATCGTCGCCAACTGTTGCCAATACGCCACCGCATTCAGGTGGTCTTTCAGGATCCCAACTCTTCACTGAATCCGCGTTTGAGCGTATTACAAATTATTGAAGAGGGATTGCGCGTTCACCAGCCAACGCTTTCCGCTGAACAGCGTGAAGCGCAGGTAAAAGCAGTGATGGCTGAAGTCGGACTCGATAGCGAAACCCGCCATCGTTATCCTGCAGAGTTTTCCGGTGGTCAACGCCAGCGCATAGCCATTGCCAGGGCATTGATTCTGAAACCCTCGCTGATCATTCTGGATGAGCCGACATCCTCGCTCGACAGAACCGTACAGGCGCAAATCCTCACGCTGTTAAAGTCCTTACAGGAAAAGCATCGCCTGGCTTATATTTTTATCAGCCATGATTTGCACGTTGTACGTGCGCTATGCCATCAGGTAATTGTGTTGCGGCAGGGAGAAGTCGTGGAACAGGGGCAATGCGAGCACGTATTTAACGCGCCACAACAGGCCTATACGCGTCAGTTGCTCGCGCTAAGCTGACGCTCAAAACGGATTGTTGTTTGAAAACGGTTCTGCGATGGCCACGCCGAAATTTTTCAGCCTGCAGGTCGCGGCAAACTCATCCTGGCGATTCACAAACAGGCACGGTTCCCCTTCACATTCCAGTACGGAACAAGGAACTTCAATATCGCTAAGTGCCTGGCTGAGTTTATGCATGACTGACCACGCACTGTCACCATCAGGGCTAAGCAATTTGAGGGCCACCAGGCTGTTCTCATTGCTCTGACCGTTGTGCGGAATCGGTTCAACCTTTGAACCTGCGAAACCCACCGACCAACGATAGCACTGCGGCAGACGATGAACGATTGAGAGTTGTAATGTCATCACTTTCTTTCCCTGGAAGCACAATCACTTCACAATTATTTTACATCAATATTAACACATCATTGACAATACGTCTTTAGACAGTTGGTAAACGTTTACACCCAGTCTTTATGCCGCTTTCCGAATCCACTATTTAAATTTATTCAACGGTTCAGGCATGTTTCCGCGCTATATGTACTCGTTTCTGCGATCTAACTCAACCTTTTTAACTACAATGATGTGACTTTTTACATAAATTGATTTTACATAAAATAAACATAAGCGGGGAAAATGATAGATTTGCGGTTGATATACATCAACTCCGGAGGCCTTATGACCCCCAGGTTGTGTAATAGATCACCGTTTTTTGGCGCGACTGGCGTAGAGATAGAAGAGAATTGAGCTGGTGGCGCAAAATGCAATCGACCAAATCATTGGCCAGGCTGAGTTAAAGGTTGCCAGAGATAACAGCGCCCCAACGATGGCACCAATACCGAAGCGGAACGTTCCTGCCAGCGATGACGCCGTTCCCGCCATATGTGGGAATTCATCGAGAATCACCGCCATGGCGTTGGATGACACCATCGACACACAGCCTACAAACGCCGCAACACCGACAACCAGTGCCCAGAATCCAATCCCGAATAGCGCGCTGAATACCATCCAGCCCGCCATCACAAACTGGATCCACAGGCCAGTACGGAACATATTTAGTGCACCAACCCGCCGAACAAAGCGGCTGTTGATGATGGTCATCACGAACAGGAACACAATATTCAGCGCGAAGTAATAGCCGAAATTCTGCGGTGAAACGTGGTTGATCTCAATGTAGACAAAAGGTCCGGCGCTCAGGAATGAGAACATCCCGGCAAAGCTGAACCCACTGGCCAGCATGTAACTCAGGACGCGCTTGTGGCGAAACAGCGAGGCAAAGTTGCCCAGAGTAGTACGCAAGCGAAACGGCTGACGACGCTCAACGGGCAAGGTCTCTTTGATCAGCGTAAGGATCATCACCGACGCCAGAATAGCCGCCACGGCGAGGATCCAAAAGATGTAGTGCCAGCTCAGCCACACCAACACCCAGCCACCGATAATCGGCGCCATTAATGGCGCAATTGTCGTCACCAGCATGACGAATGACATCATGCGCGAAAACTCTTCTTTCGGATAGATATCACGCATCAGGGCGTTGATAACCACGCTCGCCGCCGCGGCCGCCAGGCCGTGGAAGAAACGCATCACGATCAGTTGATCGATGGTTTGCGCCAGCGCGCAGGCCACTGCCGCCGCCGCAAACACCAGCGTCCCGCCCAGTATCACCGGTTTACGCCCGATGCTGTCGGCCATCGGACCATAGATCAACTGCCCCACCGCGAACCCCAGAATATAGGTACTGAGGGTCATTTGCGCGCTACCTGCTGGCACACCAAACTGTTCAGAGATAACTGGCAGCGCCGGAAGATACATATCAATCGACAACGGCATCAACATGGCTAACAAGCCAAGGATAAAGACAATGGCAATTGACGAGTTCTGCCGGGTGGTCACATTTAGCTCCTGAAATTAACGCGGGGTTAAGTTAACGCTGGCGATTTCTTCTTCGGTCAAAAGACGGTATTCACCCGGTGCCAGATCATCATCAAGCCTGATGTCACCAATCCGTTCGCGGTGCAGTTCCACAACGTGGTTACCCACGGCGGCAAACATACGTTTAACCTGATGATAGCGCCCTTCGCTGATGGTCAAGCGCACCTGAGTTGGCGTAATGACTTCCAGCACGGCCGGTTTGGTCAGGTCTTTCTCATTATGCAACTGTACACCATGGGCAAACTGTTCAGCGGTATCATCTGCCACCGGCGATTCCAGCGTCACCAGATAGGTTTTCTCACAATGGTGGCGTGGCGAAGTGATCCGATGCGACCACTGTCCGTCATCGGTCATCAGCACCAGTCCGGTGGTGTCGATATCCAGACGCCCTGCCGCATGCAGTTTGTGCGCGACAGGCTCATCAAGAAAATAGAGCACCGTCGGGTGATCCGGGTCATCCGTGGAGCAAACATAGCCCTGAGGCTTATTCAGCATAAAATAGCGTGGGCCAGTCTGTTGAACCAGAGAATTGCCGTCATATTCAACGTCATGTTCTGGCAGCAGCTTAAAAGCGCTATTTCTGACGATTTCGCCGTCGACGGTAACACGGTTACCACGGATCTCACGCCCGGCAATAGCGCGGCTGACGCCGAGTTGCTGAGCGATAAATTTATCAAGTCGCATGAGTGTGATTTTGCCTGTAACAATACGGAAATCGGGCGTTATGCCCGAAAAGTGGAGCCGTTTTCCGCTCAGTATAACGAGCTAACAACTTCCCTCAAGGGAAAAAGATTCGTGGCATACTATACGCGAGACTGTTACATATTGTGAGCCCATGATTTTTACTCTTCGTCCTTACCAAAAAGAAGCCGTGGATGCCACGCTCAACCATTTTCGCCATCACCGCACTCCGGCAGTTATCGTCCTCCCCACAGGCGCAGGCAAAAGCCTGGTGATTGCTGAACTGGCGCGGGTTGCACGTGGGCGCGTATTGGTGCTGGCGCACGTCAAAGAGCTGGTCGCGCAGAATCATGCCAAGTACTGCGCTCTGGGGCTGGAAGCCGATATTTTTGCGGCAGGTCTGAAGCGTAAAGAGAGCCACGGGAAAGTGGTATTTGGCAGCGTACAGTCGGTGGCGCGTAATCTGGATGCCTTTCAGGGAGAATTCTCCCTGCTTATCGTCGATGAATGCCATCGCATTGGCGATGATGAAGAGAGTCAGTATCAGCAAATCCTCACTCACCTGACCAACGTAAATCCCCACTTACGACTGCTCGGGCTTACCGCCACGCCTTTTCGTTTGGGCAAAGGCTGGATTTATCATTTCCATTATCACGGAATGGTACGCGGCGATGAAAAAGCGTTATTTCGCGATTGCATTTATGAATTGCCGCTGCGCTACATGATTAAGCACGGTTATCTGACGCCGCCGGAACGCCTCGATATGCCGGTCGTACAATATGATTTCAGCCGCCTGCAGGCGCAGAGTAATGGCCTGTTCAGTGAAGCCGACCTTAATAAGGAGCTGAAAAAACAACAACGCATAACACCGCATATCATCAGTCAGATTGTCGAGTTTGCTCAGACGCGCAAAGGGGTAATGATTTTCGCCGCTACCGTTGAGCACGCCAAAGAGATTGTCGGCCTGCTGCCCGCTGATGATGCCGCACTTATCACCGGAGAGACACCGGGATCGGAACGTGATGTATTAATCGAAGACTTCAAAGCGCAGCGCTTTCGCTATCTGGTGAATGTGTCGGTCCTGACCACTGGCTTCGATGCCCCGCACGTCGACCTTATCGCCATTCTGCGCCCGACCGAGTCAGTTAGCCTTTACCAACAAATTGTCGGTCGTGGGTTGCGCCTGGCGCCGGGGAAAACCGACTGTCTGATCCTCGATTACGCTGGCAACCCGCACGATCTGTACGCCCCGGAAGTGGGTGCGCCGAAAGGAAAAAGTGACAACGTTCCGGTACAGGTGTTCTGTCCTGCCTGCGGCTTTGCCAACACCTTCTGGGGCAAAACAACGGCCGACGGCACGCTGATTGAGCACTTTGGCCGCCGCTGTCAGGGATGGTTTGAAGATGATGACGGCCATCGCGAACAGTGCGATTTTCGTTTCCGTTTTAAAAACTGCCCGCAGTGCAACGCGGAAAATGACATCGCCGCCCGCCGCTGCCGCGAGTGCGACACAGTACTGGTTGACCCGGATGACATGCTGAAAGCCGCGCTCAGGCTTAAAGATGCGCTGGTTCTGCGCTGCAGCGGGATGGCGCTACAAAATGGTCAGGATGAAAAAGGCGAATGGCTAAAAATTACCTATTACGATGAAGATGGCGCCGACGTCAGCGAACGCTTTCGCCTGCATACTCCCGCGCAGCGTACAGCCTTCGAGCAACTGTTTATTCGCCCGCACACCCGAACGCCTGGCATTCCCTTACGCTGGATAACCGCCGCTGATATCCTCGCCCAGCAGGCACTGTTACGTCATCCTGATTTCGTGGTGGCGCGCATGAAAGGTCAGTACTGGCAGGTGCGTGAAAAGGTCTTTGATTACGAAGGTCGTTTCCGGCGGGCACATGAATTACGCGGTTAATCGTACTTTTGATTGATGTACCAGCCGTTTGAGTATAGAATCTCGCCCGCTTTTGCATACGCAAAGCAGATCACTTACCTGTTGCTGGGTCGCCTGTAGCAGGAATTATTAAAGAGAGATTTAAATGTTTACTATCAACGCTGAAGTACGTAAAGAGCAGGGTAAGGGTGCGAGCCGCCGCCTGCGTGCCGCTAACAAGTTCCCGGCAATCATCTACGGTGGCGCAGAAGCCCCGGTTGCTATCGAACTGGATCACGATGCAGTTATGAACATGCAAGCTAAAGCTGAATTCTACAGCGAAGTTCTGACCATCGTTGTTGACGGTAAAGAAGTTAAAGTTAAAGCTCAGGCTGTACAGCGTCACCCGTTCAAGCCGAAGCTGTCTCACATCGACTTCGTTCGCGCGTAATCGCAAACAAGTTGAAGAAAAACCCCGCCAAGGCGGGGTTTTTTTATGGGATTTTGTAATCGATACTGATGGTTCTCGTCGACCGGATAAGGCGTTTACGCTCTCACCCGGCAAACGGTTTTATTTCCCGCCCGACGTGCGACGCTGCAGTTGGTCACGCAGGTTCGGCGGCGTACCTTTGATGGTCAAAGTATCTGTAGCCGGATCCCAGAAAATACGTTCACCCAGTAGCATGGCGTCGAAGTTGATGGTTAACCCACCGCCGCTGCCGGCAAATTTGGTTAACTGACGCAGCGTACTGCGATCCGCAGGGAAGCTCTCTTCCAGCTCGTAACCTTTATCAGCGGTAAATTCGCTGAAGCTAACTTCACTGACGCCGGAAAGCTCTTTGGACAGCGACTCCAGCTCGATCTCTTCACCGGCTTGTAGCTGTTCATTGCAGTAGCTGTACACCTGCTGACGCACGTTCTGGCGTTCAGCTTTATCGAGCTGCGCCTCGGCAGTAAAGTCATCGACCGCCTGCAGCAGGCCACGGTTTTGCGCTTTGGCATTCAGACCTTCGCTGGCGCCGAGGAAATCCATAAAGAAATCGGCAACTTTACGCCCGACCCGCCCTTTCAGGAACGTCAGATAGCGCGTGGACTCCGGGTTGGTTTCCCACTCGGTTAAATCAATACGCGCGACGATATCCGCATGATTGATATCCAGATAGTGCGTCGGGTTGATATCCAGATTTTCATTGACGCGCATGCTGCTTAAATTGTTCAGCACGGCGACCAGCAGATACTCTACCGCCAGATAACGGTAATGGCAGAACAGGACAATACCGCCGTCAGCAAAAGGATATTTCGCCAGCTCGTCCCGCAAACGCCCGGTCGCAGCACGACTAAAAGCCAGAAAATCCTCTTCACCCTGGCGCTGTAAGCGCAGCGTTTGCGCCAGCTCGCTCTCTTCGCTAAACAGGCCATAGGCTTTATTCTTGGCGCTATACACCCGGTGCAACTCAGCCATCATCTCGACAACCGTCGCTGTCGGTTCCAGTAATGAATCGCGCAAGACCAGCTCAAGATTCTGCTCGTCACGTTTGATAAGCTGGTGCAGGGCAATCTGGTTGATATCCAGACTCATGATAAACTCTCCTTTTAGACCGGGCGGTATTCAACCACCTGCCGGGCAGTGACGCAATAGAAGATAAAAAAGCAGAAAAAAAACTGTCTGTACGGTAATATGTTGCCCTTTCATGAACAGACTGATTTCGATTTATGCCACAAATTTCCCGCTATAGTGACGAACACGTTGAACAATTACTGAATGAGATGCTCAACGTACTGGAAAAACATAAGGCACCAACCGATCTTTCCCTGATGGTTTTGGGAAATATGGTGACTAACCTTATCAATACAAGCATCGCACCGGCCCAGCGCCAGGCGATTGCGAACTCTTTTGCCCGCGCATTGCAGTCTTCGGTAAACGACGACCAAGCGCACTAAGAGCCTGCTCCGGGGAAACGAACAACAGTTTATGGTAACTCATCGTCAGCGCTACCGTGAGAAAGTCTCCCAGATGGTTAGCTGGGGGCACTGGTTTGCCTTGTTCAACATTCTGTTGGCCATGGTACTCGGTAGCCGTTACCTGTTTGTCGCCGACTGGCCGACAACGCTTGCAGGGCGTGTTTATTCTTACCTGAGCGTTGTCGGGCATTTTAGCTTCCTGGTGTTTGCCACCTATCTGCTAATCCTGTTTCCTCTGACGTTTATCGTCATGTCCCAGAGGCTGATGCGATTCTTATCAGCGATTCTGGCGACAGCAGGCATGACGCTGTTGTTGATCGACAGCGAAGTGTTCACCCGCTTCCACCTGCATCTCAACCCCATCGTCTGGGAGCTGGTCATTAACCCTGACCAGAATGAAGCGGCCCGCGACTGGCAACTGATGTTTATCAGCGTGCCAATCATTCTGCTAATCGAAATGCTGTTTGCGACCTGGAGCTGGCAGAAACTGCGCAGCCTGACGCGTCGCCGCCATTTTGCCAAACCGTTAGCCGCATTCTTCTTCATTTGCTTTATCGCCTCGCACGTGATGTATATCTGGGCAGATGCCAATTTCTATCGCCCGGTTACCATGCAGCGCGCAAACCTGCCGCTCTCCTATCCGATGACGGCGCGTAAGTTCCTGGAAAAACATGGTCTGCTGGATGCGCAAGAGTATCAGCGTCGCCTGATCGAACAGGGGAATCCGGAAGCAGTTTCCGTGCAGTACCCGCTTAGCGAACTGCGCTATCGCGATATGGGCACCGGCCAGAACGTCCTGCTGATCACCGTTGACGGTCTGAACTACTCGCGCTTTGAACAGCAGATGCCTGCACTGGCAGAATTTGCCGGGCAGAACATCTCCTTTACGCGTCACATGAGCTCCGGCAACACCACGGATAACGGTATTTTCGGCCTGTTCTACGGCGTCTCACCAAGCTACATGGATGGCATTTTATCGACCCGAACGCCTGCGGCGCTGATTTCCGCGCTGAACCAGCAGGGTTATCAGTTAGGGCTATTCTCCTCGGATGGCTTTACCAGCCCGCTTTATCGCCAGGCGCTACTGTCAGATTTCTCGATGCCAAGCGTACAAACGCAATCTGACGAACAAACCGCAAGCCAGTGGATTAACTGGCTGGGACGCTACGCGCAAGAAGATAACCGCTGGTTCTCGTGGGTCTCCTTTAACGGGACGAACCTTGATGACAGCAACCAGAAGAATTTTGCCAAACGCTACGCCAGCGCGGCGCAAGATGTGGATGCCAACATCAACCGTATTCTCAGCGCACTGCGTGATTCCGGGAAGCTGAACAATACGGTGGTCATTATTACCGCAGGTCGGGGCGTGCCGCTGACGCAGGAAGAGAATAACTTTGCCTGGTCACGTGGCCATCTACAGGTGCCTCTGGTTATTCACTGGCCGGGAACACCTGCGCAGCGTATTAATAGTCTGACCGATCATACTGACCTGATGACAACACTGATGCAGCGCCTGCTCCACGTCAGTACCCCAGCAAGCGAGTACTCACAGGGTCAGGATTTGTTTAATGCAACACGCCGCCATTACTGGGTCACGGCAGCTGACAGCAGCACCATGGCCATTACCACACCAGAGATGACGCTGGTGCTTAATAACAACGGTAATTACCAGACCTATAATTTACGCGGCGAGAAAATTAAAGATCAGAAACCGCAGCTAAGTTTGCTGCTGCAAGTGCTGACGGATGAGAAACGATTTATCGCTAACTGATTAATTATAAATCAGTTAGCAGTCCATCCTCTTGCATTCGTGGTGGAAAGCAGTAGTATTAGCAGCCATAAGTGTCGGCACGTAGCGCAGCCTGGTAGCGCACCGTCATGGGGTGTCGGGGGTCGGAGGTTCAAATCCTCTCGTGCCGACCAAAATTCCCCAAAAAAACCAACCTTCTACGGTTGGTTTTTTTATGCCTGAGATTTAGCAATCCCTATTATTACCCCGGCCTTCAGCACAGGTTTTACTACTTACCCATGCACAAATTGGGGTAAAATTTATCCTCTCATCAGCGTATTGAATCTGGACGATTGATGCGCTGAAAACAATAATGATACTAATAAAAACTCAGGAGAATAGTATGCCTGAAGCAACGCCTTTTCGGGTGCTGATTGTTGATGACCACCCACTCATGCGGCGAGGAATCAGTCAATTACTGCAGCTGGATAGCGCATTTGACGTAGTTGCCGAAGCCGGCGACGGTGCGAGCGCTATCGATTTGGCAAACCGTCTGGACATTGATGTGATCCTGCTCGATCTCAATATGAAAGGCATGAGCGGACTGGACACCCTGAATGCGCTGCGCCGGGATGGCGTCACAGCGCAAATTATTATTCTTACCGTTTCGGATGCCGCCAGCGATGTGTATGCCTTAATTGATGCCGGCGCGGATGGCTATTTACTTAAAGACAGCGATCCTGAAGTCCTGCTGGAAGCCATTCGCGCTGGCGCAAAAGGAGGTAAAGCCTTTAGCCAACGCGTCAGCGATTATCTGCGGGAACGGGAACTGTTTGGCGCCGAGGAAGATCCGTTCAGCGTACTCACCGAACGCGAGCTGGACGTGTTACATGAACTGGCTCAGGGATTATCGAATAAACAGATTGCATCTGTACTGAATATTTCCGAGCAAACGGTGAAAGTGCATATCCGCAACCTGTTGCGAAAACTTAACGTCCGCTCTCGCGTTGCCGCCACCATCCTGTTTTTACAAACACGCGGCATGCAGTAATCAGATATTGCCCGATGGCGCTACGCTTATCGGGCCTACAAGTCACGTGCATCAGTAGGCCGGATAAGACGCTTTGCGTCGCCATCCGGCATCTTCCACTCTTACTTCTCCTGCGGCGTTAGCTGCTCCATCGCCTGTTTGATACTGCGCTCAATTACCGCCCGACGGGTATCATTGGCGGGCAATAATTTCAGCATCATCTCCCACGCCGCAACCGCCTCGCCGAAGCGTTGCTGTTCGAAAGCATTAAACGCGTACATGCTGAGAATCCGCACGTTGGCATGTTCGCCGCGCACCAACTGGCGTAGCAGCTCCCCTCCCCGACGGTTATCATCTGGATCGGAAGAACGGGTCAGCGCTTCCGCGTAGCCCAGCGCGGCATCGCTGTTTTTCGGATCCAGTCGGTAGGCATTGGCATACGCTTCAGTCGCCGTACTGGCATTACCGAGAACCATGCCTACGCGCCCAAGCATGATCCAGCCTTCAACGTTCCCGGCATCGGTTTGCAGCCGAGTGCGTAATCCCAACGCCAGACGCGCCATATCCTCTTCATTCAGCGGTTCAGCCTTTGGATCTAACGCCCGCTCCAGCAACGCCGGAGCCTGTGCCGTCGCCTGCTGCCAGACCTTAACCTGCTTATAACTGCCGGTTTGGTAATAGCTCACCGCACCCACCACCAGCGCCACGATAACGCCGGGTATAAAGAGTCCTAATCCACCGCGTTTGCCGTCGGGGGTAATATCATCAGGAAATTCTTCCTGCTTCACTCGTACACGACGGCGTGAACGGGCAAAAATAATCCAACCCCCCAGACCAATTGCCACAACGGGCATCACCCACAGCAGCACGGTCAGCGGCGTCAACGGCGGATCGTAAGTCACGAAGTTGCCGTAGCGCGCCACCATGTAATCGACAATTTCTTTCTGGCTTTTTCCTTCCTGCATCAGTTCGTAAACCTTCTGACGCAGATCGGTGGCAATCATTGAGTTAGAGTCAGCAATGCTGTTGTTCTGACATTTAGGACAACGCAGTTGTTCGGTAAGCTGGCGGAACTGCTGCTCCTGCGCTTCGTCCTTAAACTGCATCACGTCGATAGTCGCCAGAGCGGATCCCGAGATAACCAGCATCAGCAGGCCCAGTAAAAATCTCATTGCGCAGCCTCCTTACTGTACTTGTCCCATAACGGTTTGATCTCGCTTGCCCACACCCTGGCGTTTAAATCACCAGCATGGCGGTAGCGAATAATGCCTTTCCCGTCGATCAGGAACGTTTCCGGCGCGCCGTACACCCCAAGATCCAGACCAAGCATCCCGTCGCCGTCAAACAGGCTCAGCGCATATGGATTGCCCAGCTCTTTCAGCCAGACAATGGCTTTCTGACGATCGTCTTTATAGTTCAACCCAACGACCCGCACGCCTTGTGCCGACAGCTGGTTCAGATACTGGTGCTCAGCACGACAGGTCGGACACCAGGTCGCCCAGACGTTCAGCAATACCGGTTTGCCCTGCGTCAGCACATCGGCCTGATAATGCTGGCCCGGATTTTCCAGCGATTCGAGGCGGAATGTTGGAACGGGTTTGCCAATCAGCGCCGATTCCAGATTCGTCGGGTCGTCCCCCTGCGCGTTACGCGCTAACTGCCACAGCAGCGCCGCCGCAATGATGAGAAAAATAATAAACGGGATTAACAGTGCGTTGCGCTTCATACAGCCTCCGACGCGTTTTTTTGCACCGCAGCGCGAGGACGCATGCGCTGGCGATAGCGTGGATCAAACAGGCAGAACAACCCGCCCAGCGCCATCAGCAACCCTCCGGCCCAAATCCAGCGAATAAACGGTTTATAGTACAGACGCACTGCCCACGCGCCGTTGTCCAGCTCTTCGCCTAATGCCGCGTACAGGTCACGCGTCAGTCCGCCATCGATCGCCGCTTCGGTCATCATTGAACTGGTGCTGTTGTAAAAGCGTTTTTCCGCATGCAGCGTTGCTTCCGGCTTGCCGTCACGGGTAACACCAATCACGGCCACGCCCCCCCGGTAGTTAGGTCCGGTAATATCTTTTACTTCGCGGAAAGTGAACTGATAATCATGGATGCTGACGCTATCGCCCGCCTTCATGCGCACATCACGTTCAACGCTGTAGTTCTGGCTAAAGGCAATACCGACGATGGTAACAGCCAGTCCTACGTGACCTGAAACCATGCCCCAGTAGCTCGGCGTCAACTTCGTGCCGCGCGAAATGCGCAGGAACGCTTCGGACATCGCCAGCACAAAAATCCAGCACGCCATCGCCATACCCACGACGGTCATCGCCGCAACGCGATCCTCAAACAGCCACGGTAGCAGCACGGACAGTACCAGCGTGGTAACAAACGCGACAATCAGTAGCGTTTTCAGCTTACGCGGTCGGTCACGTCCCCAGCGCACCAGTGGCCCAATCCCCAGCAATAGCGCAAACGGCGCCATCAGCCAGGTAAACATAGTGTTGAAGAACGGCTCGCCAATCGAAATACTGCCCAGTCCCAGCTGTTTGTGCACCAATGGCAGCAGCGTACCCAACAGCACCACCAGCATCGCAGCAATCAGCAGCACGTTATTACCCAGCAACAGCGATTCACGCGACCACAGCGCGTTATTCACCCGCGAGCGAACCTTGTGACCGCGCACTGCAAACAGCAGCAGGGAACCACCGATAACCAGTACCATAAAGGCAAGAATGAACATCCCGCGTGACGGGTCAGAGGCGAAAGCGTGCACCGAAACCAATACCCCCGAACGCACCAGGAACGTCCCCAGTAAACAGAGCGAGAAGGCACAGATTGACAGCAGTAACGTCCAGGCTTTAAAGCTGGCGCGTTGTTCGGTCACTGACAGCGAGTGCATCAGCGCAGTCCCCACCAGCCACGGCATAAACGATGCGTTCTCTACCGGATCCCAGAACCACCAACCGCCCCAGCCCAGTTCGTAGTATGCCCAGGCAGAACCGAGCACAATACCCAGCGTCAGAAACACCCACGCCGCCAGCGTCCACGGACGCGAAAAACGGGCGAAGGTGCTGTCCAGTCGGCCGCTCATCAACGCGGCAATGGCAAAGGCAAACGCCACGGAGAAACCGACATAACCCATGTACAGCAACGGCGGATGGAAGATCAGCCCCGGATCCTGCAACAGCGGATTCAGGTCGCGGCCTTCAATAGGAAAATCTGGCAACGTGCGGGCAAACGGATTGGAAGTAAACAGGATAAACAGCAGGAAGCCAACGCTGACCATGCCCATCACCGCCAGTACGCGGGCGACGATATCCAGCGGCATCCGCTGGCTGAACAGCGCCACCGCGAACGTCCAGCCGCTCATCAGCAACACCCACAACAACAATGAGCCTTCATGCGCGCCCCATGTCGCGGCGACGCGATACCAGACCGGAAGTTGCGTATTGGAATTGCTGGCGACATAGGTCACGGTAAAGTCATTGACCACAAATGCGTTTACCAGCACCAGAAACGCACCCATCACACAGATAAACAACACCCAGGCAAAGGGGCGCGCAGAGGCCATCATCCGGACATCGCCACGCGCTACGCCCCACAGCGGATAGACCGACAGCAGTAATGCAACGCCAAGCGCAAGACACAACAGCCCATTGCCAATTTCAGGCATCATGACGTTTTATCCTTATAAACACTTTCCGGGCGACGGTGGTTCTCCTGCATCGCTTTTTCGACTTCCGGCGGGGTGTAATTTTCATCATGTTTGGCCAGAACCTCTTTGGCCTGCACATGATTCCCCTGATCCAGCTCTCCCTGAACAACGACGCCCTGCCCTTCACGGAACAGGTCCGGCAGGATACCTTCATAAGTCACATCCACCACGCCTTCGGCGTCATAGATGCTGAAGTTAACTTTCAGCGACTGCGGGTCGCGCTTCACACTACCCGGCATAACCATTCCGCCAACGCGCAGGCGTTGACCGACTTCCGGCATCTGCTGAGTTTCACGCTTGCCGTAGAGTATTTCTCCCGGCGTATAGAACAAATCGATATTGGAACGCAGCGCATAGAGCACCAACGTGATGGTCAAAGCCAGACCCGCCAGCACCGCACAGGCTATCCATAGCCGATTTTTACGTCGAATATTCACGCCGCCTCCCGTTGCACTTGCGCTGCACGCATGCGGGCTTCCCGCGCCCGTTGTTGCGCCACCCCGCGCAAAATCGCGCGATGCTGTAGTGCAGAATGCAGCACCAGCACCACCAACGGAATTACGCTCATGGCCACAGCCAGCCAGACATATAAGGCGTAACCGCCCATCGCGAAAAAATCACTCCATGATGCAAATGCAGGGGTCATTGGCGGCCTCTTTTTAAGATCAGTTCGCTCACCCACGGGCGGCGTTTTTCCATCATCAAAATCAGGTTACGCATGCGCATCAGCGCCAGCGTGACAAACAGGAGCAGATAGCCGACGATCGCCAGACGCAGCGGCGCGCGCATTGCCGGATCAATACTTTGCTGCATGCGGGTCGACCCCTGGTGCAACGTGTTCCACCACTCGACCGAGTAGTGAATAATCGGTAAGTTGACCACGCCAATTAGCACCAGAATGCCGGCAGCGCGCCCCGCCAGACGGCGGTCATCAAAGGCATGCCACAGCGCAATGGCACCAACGTAGAGAAACAGCAGCACCAGTTCAGAGGTGAGACGGGCATCCCAGACCCACCAGGTTCCCCACATCGGTTTGCCCCATGCGGAACCCGTCACCAGCGCAATAAAGGTGAACACTGCACCAATGGGCGCCATCGCAGCCAGCGCCAGATTAGCCATTTTCATCTGCCAGACCAGGCCGATAAATGCGGCAACCGCCATTGATGCGTAAATGCCCATCGACCAGATTGCCGCCGGGACATGCAGATAGATGATGCGATAGCTCTGCCCCTGCTGATAATCCGCTGGCGCGAAGCCAAATCCCCAAACCCATCCTGTTACCAGTACCACTGCGCTGGCAATCGCCAGCCATGGAATAAACCAGCCACAGACCTGATAGAGACGTGGGGGCATCGCCAGTTGATGAAGTGTTTTCCACATAGTTCAGTCACCAGACTCAGTAAATTAGTAAATGTCCGTTTTACCGGAGGGCGGCTTCGCCTTGTCCGGCCTACAAGTCATATCTGCGCTATTGCACGCTGATACGTAACGCTGCAGCCGTGGCAAACGGGCTTAGCGTGGCGCTACCTACCAGCAACGCGCCCAGAATCGCCATGTACCCCTCAACGGGTAAGTGCATCGAGGCGGCGTCCATCGCAGCGGTCGCAAAAATCAACAATGGAATGGTTAACGGGAGTACCAGCACGCTCAACAGCACACCACCGCGCTTTAAACCCACCGTCAACCCTACGCCCGGTGCGCCGAGAAAACCCAGCGTCGGCGTTCCAAGCAGCAACGTCAGCGCCATAATTTGCCAACCATACATATCCATACCCAGCAGCAATGCCACCAGCGGCGAGAGGATCAGCAGCGGCAAACCGGTCACAACCCAGTGCGCCATCACCTTCGCCAACACCACTGCCGGTAGCGGCAATGGCAGCAGCATCAATTGTTCGAGGCTGCCATCCTGCAAGTCATCCCGGAATAAACGTTCCAGCGCCAGTAATGAGGCCAGCAATGCGGCAACCCAGATAATGCCCGGTGCAATACGCGCCAGCAGCTGCGGCTCCGGCCCAATGCTGAGCGGGAACAGTGTTATGACGATCAGGAAGAACCATAACGGATTGGCGATCTCTGCACTATGACGAAACGCAACCCGCAGTTCTAAACGGAAGATTTGCCACATCATTGCGTTGCCCTCTCGCTGGTCAGCGCAATGCGTCGCACTTTATCGGTCTCGACATTGAGCGGTTGGTGGGTGGTGAGAATAACAATACCGCCCTGCTCCGTATGCTGCGCCATACGCTGAGTCAGTCGCTCAACGCCGTTCACATCAATGGCGGTAAAGGGTTCATCGAGGATCCACAGTCGCGCGCGGGTCAGCCAGAGGCGGGCCAGTGCCACGCGCCGCTGTTGTCCGGCGGAGAGTTGGTTAACCGGAATATCTTCATATCCGGCAAGCCCTGCCTGCGCCAGCGCCGCCAGACAATCGCCATCGTGATGGAAAAACCGCAGATTCTCCAACGCCGAAAGCCGGGTTTTTATCCCCGGCTGATGTCCGATCCACAACAATTGTTGATGGTAGCTGTCCCGCACGTGATGCAGCGGTTGCTCTTGCCAGCAAACCTCCCCTGCATCGGGACGCGCCAGCCCGGTAAGCAACCGCAGCAGAGTGGTTTTCCCTGCGCCGTTGCTGCCGGTAATTTGTACCCATTCCCCTGCGTTGACGCGAAATGACAACTCGCTGAACAGTATTCTGTCATCCCGCTCGCAAAGTAATTCTCTGGCTTCAAGCATACCTGGTTATCTACATCCTGTTAAAAGCCCGGTTTGACTTCGCGCATATCAGGCAGTTTGTGCGCTATCCCTTTATGACAGTCAATACAGGTTTGCCCGTCTTTCACGGCCTGGTCATGCATTTTAGCCGCTACGCCTTTCTGGGCGGTTAAATCCATAAACTCGAAGTTGTGACAGTTCCGACACTCTTGCGAATTATTGTCTTTCATACGCCGCCATTCATTTTGCGCCATCGATAAACGGTGGTCTTCAAATTTTTGCGGTGTATCTATCAACCCCAGTGCTTTCGCGTACAGCTCCTTGCTGGCCTTGATTTTGCGGATCATTTTCGGCCCCCACTCATGAGGGACGTGGCAATCAGGGCAAGTCGCGCGCACACCGCTGCGGTTGTTGTAGTGTACGGTTTCCATGTATTCCTGGTATACCGTGTTGCGCATTTCGTGACAGCTAATGCAGAACTCTTCAGTATTGGCCTTTTCCATACCGGTATTAAAGCCGCCCCAGAAAATAATGCCGCCCACAAAGCCGATTAACAACAGCGTGCCGAGCGCCAGACGGCTGGGGCGACGCCACCATTGCCAGACGCGCTTAATCCAGCCTGGTTTACGGTTAGAATTTTCCATAATGACCTCCCGAGCCTATTCCAGTAGGCGTAAATTGTTGCAGCCAGTTTGGACACGGACAGCGCGGAACAACCGGAGCGTACTTACAGTACGTGAGGACTGTGAGCACTGCCCTGGTCCGAAATGGCAAATAAAATAGCCTAATGGGACAGGCTCTCATTTCCCGTAACCTTTCGAGGGGGTAAAGGTATTTTCAACAATCGGCGCAGCGTCAGCCTGCGGAACGTGACATTGCAGGCAGAAATAACGACGCGGCGCGACTTCAGCCAGTACCTTGCCGTTGCTGTCCATAAAGTGCGTCGGGCTGATGCGCGGCGCACCGGTGGTGCGATAGCTTTCCACACCGTGGCATTGCAGGCAGCGGTTAGTGTTAGTCGTCACCTGATACCCTTCAACGCTGTGCGGAACCATCGGCGGCTGATTCACATAATTCAGCGGCATACGCTCCTGCTCTTTCGGCATGCGAATTGCCCCTTCCTGTGTCCCTGAGACTTCCGGTGACTGGCTCAGATCCACTCCGTTTGCAGCCCAAACGGCCCCACTGACTAGCAAGGCCAGCGCGGCGGTCCATTGACTCAGCGCTTTAATCAGGTCATGGCTTTTCATTGTTTCGCTCCCGAACTCCATCGCATTTACACTTCATCCTTTAAGCTGCCTCTTTGTTAGCTGCGCTCCGAAACCCCAGTCACATAGTTACTATGCTCCTGGGGAATTTCTCGCTTGCCGCCGCGATGCATCTCAAATGATTTTGTGTATCGTTATTGTAAAAACATCCTCAGAACAGACATCCACACAGCGACCGCAGGCCATGCAATCGCGACTGGTTACCTGCACCGGACTTTGCTCATCCAGCACCGGCGCACGTAGCACATGCGGTTCCGGGCAAACATGAAAACAATCCATACAGCGGTTACATCTGTTACGTTCTTTTGCCGAGACGGTTAATGCACCTTTACTGCCCACTATGCTATACAGCGCACCCAGTGGGCAGAGATGCCCGCACCAGCCATGCTCAACAACCAGTAAATCAAATAAAAACAGCGCGAGGATCAGCAACGCTCCGCTACCGAATCCCATTACCAGACTACGTCCCAGCAGAGAGACCGGGTTTATCCACTCCCACAGCAGCGTACCGGTCAGCGCAGAACCGACCAGAATGACCACCAGCAGGACGTACCGTATATAGCGCGGCAGGGTCGCGGACTGATTCAGGTCAAACCTTCTGCGCAGCCAACTGGCTAAATCGGTAACCGGGTTCATTGGGCAAACCCAACTGCAAAACAGTCGCTTACCTGCCAGGGCATACAGCACCGTGATGATGGCGGCGCCTGTTAACGCGACTGTTGCTGGCAGGTGCCCGCTGGCCAGGCTTTGCAGGGTAATGAGTGGATCGGTTAACGGAATGGTATCCAGCAACAGGCTACTGCTGTAATTACCATGCAGGATCCACACGCCCAGCCACGGACCGCTGAGGAACATCGCCAGGATCAAAAACTGACTCAGACGACGCAGCACCAGCCAGCGATGGCTCCGCCACCACCCTTTTTTCGCCTGCGCTTCACGCCCGGCATCACGTTTACGATTTGCCATTGTTCCCCTCCAGCCAACCGAAGCGGTAATGGTGTCCTAACTCCCCTTTCGCCAGCGACAGCGGCAGCACTTTTATTGCAGGCTGCTCCAGTACGCAGACTTTTTCGCATTTCCCACAGCCGGTACAGGCATCGCTGTGCACGGTCGGAATAAACCTCGCGTGCTTGCCGGTACGCATGTTGCGGTCCAGCTCCAGGGTGATAGCCTCATCGATTTTCGGGCACTCGCGATAGCAAACGTCGCAGCGTAACCCCTGATAGTTGAGGCAGTTTTCGTGATCCAGCAGTACCGCCAGTCCCATGCGTGAATCGTCAATAGACTCAATCTCCCTGTCCAACGCGCCGCTGGGGCAGACTTTGGCGCACGGAATGTCTTCACACATCTCGCAGGGGATGTCGCGAGCGACAAAATAGGGTGTTCCGGCCGCCAGCCCGGAGGCCAACGTTGCCAATTTCAGCGTGTCGTATGGGCAAGCCTGGACGCACTGGCCACAGCGCACGCAGGCGCTGGCAAATGCGTCCTCACTCAGAGCCCCAGGCGGGCGCAGCCGCACGCCGGTTGCTCGTGCGGTTTGCTGTTGCAACCCCAGCGCCACGCCAACGACGGCCAGCCCGCCTGCTGCGCGAACCATATCGCGCAGGAAGCGGCGGCGGCCATTTTGGGGTTTTGCTGACCGGGTCATAACGCGTTACACCTTCGCCAGTTTCACAGCGCACTTCTTGAAATCCGTCTCTTTAGAGAGCGGATCCGTCGCATCCAGCGTCAGGTTGTTCACCAACTGTGCGGCGTCGAAGAACGGCATGTACACCAGCCCCTGCGGCGGACGGTTGCGGCCGCGTGTTTCAACAATCGAAATCACTTCACCACGACGGGATACCACTTTGACCTTGTCGCCACGGCGCAGATCGCGCGCTTTCGCGTCCAGCGGATGGATAAACAGCACCGCCTCCGGGAACGCACGGTGCAGTTCCGGCACGCGGCGCGTCATGCTGCCGGTGTGCCAGTGTTCCAGCACGCGACCGGTGGAGAGCCACAGGTCATATTCTTTATCCGGCGCTTCAGCAGCAGGCTCAAACGGCAGCGCGAAGATGACCGCTTTGCCGTCCGGTTTGCCGTAGAACTTGTAGCTTTCTCCAACCTTCACGTACGGATCGTTGCCTTCGCTGTAGCGCCACTGAGTCTCCTTACCGTCGACCACCGGCCAGCGTAACCCGCGCGCCTTGTGGTAATCATCAAACGGTGCAAGATCGTGTCCGTGTCCGCGACCAAACCAGGCATACTCTTCGAACAGACCTTTTTGCAGGTAGAAACCGAGTTCGCGAGATTCATCGTTCAGTTGATCTTCAGCCAGTTCGCTGACCGGGAATTTCGTTACCGCTGGCGTGGCGAACAGCACGTCATACAACGTCTTACCGCGCAGCTCGGGTTTCTTCGCCAGCAGTTCCTCCGGCCACACTTCTTCCGTTTTGAATCGGCGGGCAAACTGCACCATCTGCCACAGATCAGATTTCGCTTCACCCGGTGCTTTAATCTGCTGACGCCAGAACTGAGTACGGCGCTCGGCGTTACCGTAAGCCCCTTCTTTCTCTACCCACATCGCTGTTGGCAGGATCAGGTCGGCCGCCAGAGCACTGACCGTCGGGTACGGATCGGAAACGATGATAAAGTTGCGCGGATCGCGCCAGCCAGGCATACGCTCTTCGTTGATGTTCGGCCCAGCCTGCATATTGTTGTTACACATCACCCAGTAGACATTGAGCTTGCCATCTTTCAGTGCGCGGTCCTGCGCCACAGCATGCAGACCGATTTTCGCCGGAATTGTCCCCGCCGGAATGTTCCAGTGTTTTTCGCAGATATCGCGGTGTTTCTCGTTCGTCACCACCATGTCCGCAGGCAGACGGTGAGAGAAGGTCCCGACTTCACGCGCGGTACCACAAGCGGAAGGCTGACCCGTCAGCGAGAATGGGCCGCAGCCTGGTTGAGAAATTTTACCGGTCAGCAGGTGCAGGTTATAGACCAGGTTGTTAGCCCATACGCCACGGGTATGCTGGTTAAAGCCCATCGTCCAGTAGGAGATGACTTTTTTCTTCGGATCGGCATACAGCTGCGCCAACTGTTCCAGTTGATCTTTTGGTACGCCGGTCATTTCGGCGGTTTTGTCCAGTGTATACTCGGCAACGAAGGCTTTGTAGTCCTCAAAGCTCATCGGTTCAGAGGCATCGGAACCTGGATTTTTCGCCGCTTTTTCCAGCGGATGGGTAGGACGCAGACCGTAGCCGATATCCGTCGCCCCTTTACGCAGATTAACGTGCTTGCTAAAGAAGTCCTGGTTTATCGCATTGTTTTGAATGATATAGTTTGCGATGTAGTTGAGGATCACCAGGTCGCTTTGCGGCGTAAAGACGATGCCGTTATCCGCCAGCTCAAAGCTACGATGCTGGAAGGTAGAGAGAACGGCGACGTTGACGTTAGGATCGGACAGACGACGGTTGGTAATACGCGACCACAGGATTGGGTGCATTTCCGCCATATTTGCGCCCCACAGGACGAAAGCATCCGCATGCTCGATATCGTCATAACAGCCCATCGGCTCATCCATCCCAAAGGTACGCATAAAGCCCACAACGGCTGACGCCATGCAGTGACGCGCGTTCGGATCGATGTTGTTCGAGCGGAAACCGGCTTTGAACAGTTTTGCGGCAGCGTAGCCTTCCCAGATGGTCCACTGACCGGAGCCAAACATACCAATAGCGTCTGGCCCTTTCTCTTTCAGAGAGGCTTTAAATTTCTCTTCCATCACATCAAAGGCCTGATCCCAGCTAATCGGGGTGAATTCGCCTTCTTTGTGATATTTGCCGTCTTTCATGCGCAGCATCGGCTGCGTTAAACGGTCTTTTCCGTACATGATTTTCGGCAGGAAGTAACCTTTGATGCAGTTAAGCCCACGGTTAACCGGCGCATCCGGGTCCCCCTGACATGCCACAACACGCCCTTGTTGAGTGCCTACCAATACGCCACAACCGGTACCGCAAAAACGGCACGGGGCTTTATCCCATTTGATGGCTTCTTGCTGACCGACTACCGCACGGGCTACGCCCGGCACGCTTAACCCGGCAGCCGCCGCAGCGGCCGCAACGGCGTTAGCTTTCATAAAGCTACGACGACTGAGTTTCATGGTGTTTCCTCACCTTGCTCATCCTGCTGGTGATAAACCAGCGACACCGCCAGCACGCCCGCAACGTTGCGCACTGACTCAATTGTTTTCATTAGCGTTTCACTATGCTCAGCTTCTACCACCACAATCAGCTGACCGCTTTCCACATCGCTGAGAGCAACTTCGCAACCCGGAAACGGACGTAACTGCGTGGCGATATCGCTGATGTACTGACTTTTGGCCTGAACGACCAGGCTGCAGACCTGCCAGTTAGTGTCCATGGTTGTACTCCGCATTAATGGCTGATACCGGACAGATAGCGACACACGCGCCGCATCCGTTACATGCCTGGTTGTCGAGCTGTGGCTGATAAATACCGGACAGCGTGGGACGAAAGGTAATGGCCATGGGTTCACAGCTATCCTGACAGCGATGGCATTCAACGGACTGATGCGCGAGACAGTTGTCACCGATCGAAAAATTCAGATCCCATGCCCTGGTGTGGCGCGGAAGAAAAAGTGATTCGGGACAGGCTTCTGCGCAGGCATAGCAAAAGCTGCACTCGCCATGTTTGAAATTTACGCTCGGGTAACCACCCTGGCCTCGCTGCAGGATGTCGGTTTCACACGCCTGGATGCAGGCGTCACAACGGAGGCAATGAGCCAGAAAGTGAGAGTCTTCCTTGCTCCACGGCGGACGAATCCCATTGCTGGCTTTACGCCAACTGCCTGTCAACATGCCTCGACGGGATAAATCAACCATGACATTGTCCTTCCATAATGACGCTCTCCCTGAGCGGGTTGAACGACAATAAAAAACGCACTATTTATGAGTAGTTATTTTTAGCCGTAAGATATTTCAGGATGTGTTTGAGGTGCATACCCCAATTGGGGTAAATGCTGTTGCCGGATCAAAAGAGTGTTGAGTTGGCGGGAAAAAGTGCGCTTTTGTTCACATTTCAATGAGTTATATAATCAATTATATAACGAAAAAATTAAACAGAGAATAATCTCATTATTCAGATAATTCATGGTGTTTATCGCTACATAAATTATAAATCTTCAATTAATACACTTAAAATATAAGTAAATTTAGATTAATGGACGATATAAATATGCTAACCTGCCCTTGATACGTTCATAAGACAGAAGAAAGGAAATACTGTGAACAATAAGATGAAGACAATTGTCCCTGCCGTACTCCTTGCCGCCTTCGCCAGCACCTCTGTGTGGGCGACAACCACCGATGCCAGCGCTCAGCCGCTGGAAAAAGTCGCCCCTTATCCTAAAGCGGACAAGGGAATGAAGCGTCAGGTTATTCAGCTTACTCCTGAGAAAGATGAATCTACTCTCAAAGTAGAACTGCTGATCGGACAAACGCTGGAAGTTGACTGCAACCAACACCGCCTGGGCGGAGAACTGGACAGCAAAACGCTGGAAGGTTGGGGATATGACTACTATGTCTTTGACAAAGTTACGTCTCCGGTCTCAACCATGATGGCTTGCCCGGACGGTAAGAAAGAGAAGAAATTCATCACCGCGTATCTGGGTGATGACGGTATGCTGCGTTACAACAGCAAGTTGCCGATTGTGGTCTACACCCCGGAAAACGTGGAGGTGAAATACCGCATCTGGAAAGCAGAAGATAAGATTCAGGACGCCGTCGTGCGATAAGTGAGAATGTGCCGGATGGCGGCGTAGCGCCTCATCCGGCATTTTATTTACAGCGCGATATCCGCCACGGCTTTCTGCTCAGGTTGCGGTTGTGCCTGAGGTTTCAGCTGTGGTTTCGGCGCTTCATCAGCGACCTGCGGCTTATCATATTTCAGCCCCAGAACGTCACTGGTGTACTGCAGCTCTTGTTCCGTAGCCTCAACGTTACCGTTCAGCTTCGTGCCATAAGACGGAATAATCGTTTTCAGCTTCGCCTGCCACTCAGGGCTGGCTACTTTATCTTTAAACACTTTTTCCATCAGATGCAGCATGATCGGCGCCGCGGTTGACGCTCCCGGAGAAGCCCCCAGCAGTGCAGCAATGGTTCCCTCTTTATCGCTGACCACTTCGGTTCCCAGACGCAGAACGCCGCCCTTCTCAGCATCGCTTTTGATGATCTGCACGCGCTGACCCGCTTGCCACAAACGCCAGTCTTCTTTCTTCGCCTCTGGATAGTACTCCTGCAGAGCAGCAAAACGATCGTCGTCGCTGAGCATCACCTGGCTTACCAGATATTTCACCAGATCGAAGTTATCCAGACCAACATTCACCATCGGCATAAAGTTCGACGTGGTGGTAGAACTGAGCAGATCCCACAATGAACCATTTTTCAGGAACTTGGTGGAGAAGGTCGCGAACGGCCCAAACAGCACCACGCGTTTACCATCGAGGATACGGGTATCGATGTGCGGCACGGACATCGGCGGCGCGCCGACTGATGCCTGACCATACACTTTCGCCAGATGGCGATTTACCACGTCCGGATTGTCCGCAACCAGGAACTGCCCACCAACCGGGAATCCGGCATAGCCTTTCGCTTCCGGAATGTCGGTTTCCTGCAGCAGTTTCAGTGCTGCACCACCGGCACCAATGAAGACAAACTTCGCCTTAATATCGTGTTCCGCTTCGTTGTTTTTCAGATCGGCAACCGTGACGGTCCAGCTATTATCCGCGTTACGCTTAAAGCCGCGAACTTCGGTGTTCAGTTGCAGCGCAAAATTAGATTTTTTCTGCAACGATGCAATCAGCTGGCGCGTAATTTCACCGTAGTTCACGTCAGTACCGATCTCGGTACGCGTTGCCGCAACTTTCTGTTTCGGATCGCGGCCTTCCATAACCAGAGGCGCCCATTCTTTAATCTGCGCGTGATCTTCAGAGTAGCGCATACCGCGGAACAGGGTGCTTTGCTGGAGTGCCGTGTAACGGGCACGCAGGAAATTCACGTTCTCGTCGCCCCAGACAAAGCTCATATGGGGAACAGTGGTGATAAACGAGCGGGGTTCATGCATCACGCCGTTGTTGACCTGATACGCCCAGAACTGGCGGGAAATCTGGAAGGCTTCGTTAATGTCGACTGCCTTTTCAATACTGATGCTACCGTCAGCCTTTTTAGGCGTGTAGTTCAGTTCCATCAGTGCGGAGTGGCCTGTTCCGGCGTTGTTCCAGCCGTTTGAACTCTCCTGAGCAACGCCATCCAGTCGCTCTACCATGGTCATTGACCATTGCGGCTCCAGCTCCTGCAAATAGGTTCCCAGTGTGGCGCTCATAATGCCGCCGCCAATCAACAGTACATCCGTTTCCTGCTCTTCCGCCGCTTTCGCTTTTGCTGCCATTGAGACAACATTCAGCCCTAGGGCCATGGTGAAGAGCATGGCAGTCACTTTTTTCATAATGTTAATGCCTTACTTTTAGTATCGCTTTTTGCTTTTTATGCAGGTGAAAATCGAGCGGCATCAACGGTAACACTTAAGTAAAAATAATTAAATATTGTTTATAAATTATATTTAAATTTTAAAAATGTTATTAATACGTTGATTCTTTATGTGGTTATTGACAATCATTTCTGGAAACCTCCCCGTCAGACGGGTACTATGCTGCGCTTTGCTATTCACCGCACGGATGCCTGTCGGTCTGCTGTCATCAGGCCTTTTCTGACCTGAGAGTAACTATGTCTGCAACACACTCTTCCCCTGCCGCGATGGCAGAACACACCACCCGCATCGTGTTACGCCAACCCCACCTGCTGGTTCGTGAAACGCTGGCTGGTGTGGTAACCGCCCTGGCGCTGATCCCGGAAGTGATTTCGTTTTCAGTTATCGCCGGCGTGGACCCTAAGATCAGCCTGATAGCCTCGGTAGTACTGTGCCTGGCGATGTCCTTTTTAGGTGGGCGTCCGGCAATGGTTACCGCCGCTGCAGGATCGGTTGCATTAGTCATTGGCCCGATGGTGCATCAACACGGCGTGCAGTACATCCTGCCTGCGGTAGTGCTGGCCGGGATTATTCAGATCCTGTTTGGTGTGTCAGGAATGGCACGTTTGATGCGGTTCATCCCCACAGCTGTGATGACCGGTTTCGTCAACGCGCTGGGTATTTTGATTTTCTTTGCTCAGGTCCCGCACTTCTGGGGGAAAAGCCCGTTAATCTGGGGGCTGTTCGTCCTGACGCTGCTGATTGTGCTGTGGGTTCCGCGGTTTATCAAAGCCATCCCCGCGCCGCTTATCGCCATTGTGCTGCTGACGGTGTTCACTGTCGCCAGCGGGCAACTGTTACCGACCGTCGGTGACGAAGGTTCAATGAGCGGCGGTCTGCCGGGCTTGACGCAGTTACTCGTACCACTCAACCTGCAAACGTTAGCCATTATCTGGCCCTGCGCGCTGAGCATCGCTTTTGTTGGATTGATGGAATCGCTATTAACTGCCCGACTGGTTGACGACCTGACGGTCACCCCGTCGAATAAAAACCGCGAAAGCACCGGACTGGGCGTAGCCAATATCCTGGCCGGTTTTTATGGCGGCATCGCCGGATGCGCGATGATCGGTCAAACGATTGTCAACATTGAGATGGGGAAAGCCCGCAGCCGTGTTTCCACGTTTGCCGCCGGGCTGGTCTTGCTGCTGCTCGTCACCGCACTCAGCGAGGTGATGGCAAAGATACCGATGTCAGTACTGGCGGGAATTATGGTGATTGTGGCGGTAAAAACGTTTAGCTGGCACAGCATCCGCCCCACGACGCTGACCAACATGCCGGTCGCCGAAACGCTGGCAATGTTGGCTACCGTCGCCGCGACAGTCTCTACCGGCAACCTGGCGATTGGCGTGGTTGCCGGCGTGATCACGATGTTGATACTGCCGCGCATCGTCAGAGGGAAACGGGCGTCTACATCAAAAACAGCGTCGCCAGACCCAGAAAAATAAAGAATCCGCCGGTGTCGGTGATAGCGGTAATCATGACGCTGGAGCCGACCGCCGGATCGCGCCCCAGCTTGACCATCGTCATCGGAATGATAACGCCCATTAGCGCCGCCATCAGCAGATTGAGCATCATCGCCAGGGTCATCACGCCGCCCAGCGCCATATCATCGTACAGCCACCAGGTGATGCCGCCCATGATTCCGCCCCAGACAAGGCCGTTGATCAGCGCCACCCCCATTTCACGCAGGATCAGAAACGTCAGGTTGCCAGGCTGAATATTCTGCAACGCCAGCGCCCGGACGATCATGGTGATGGTCTGATTACCCGTATTACCACCAATCCCTGCCACAATGGGCATCAGCGAGGCCAGCGCCACCAGTTGTGAAATGGTGTGCTCGAAACCGTCGATTACCCGCGAGGCGATAAAGGCGGTACAGAGATTAATTGCCAGCCACGCCCAACGGGTTTTTACCGCTTTGGTGACCGGAGCGAATACGTCCTCTTCGGCACTTAAGCCCCCCATTCGACGCAGATCGGTATCGGTTTCTTCATAAACCACGTCGACGATCTCATCGACGGTTAAGCGTCCCATCAGCTTGCCGGAAGGGTCAACCACCGCAGCACTGACCAGGTTGTCACGTTCAAACGTACGCGCAGCGTTCTCGGCGATATCTTCCGGAGAAAATGTCAGCGGATCATCCTCCATCACTTCGCTGACTTTGCGCTGCACGTCATTGAGCAGAATACAGGTTAGCGTCAGTTCGCCCACCAGAACTTTATTGCGATCGGTTACGAAGAGTTTATCGGTGTTCTCCGGCATTTTTCCCAGCCGCCGCAAGTACCGCTGCACCACTTCCAGCGTCACGTCCGGACGAACGGTGATGACTTCGAACTCCATAATCGCACCAACGCGATTCTTCTCGTAGTGCAGCACCTGACGTACGCGCGCCCGCTCTTCAGCAGGCAATGATGCCAGCAGTCGACCGGTAAGGTTACGGGGTAAATGCTGTACCAGATAAATCTGTTCGTCGATGTCGAGATATTGCAGCGCATCCAGTAGCTCGCGGTCGCTCATCTCGTCGATCAGGTCATCCCACACATTTTCTGATGCTTCAAGCAGGACGTTGCCGCGTTTTTCACTTTCGACCAGTCGCCACAGGGCGTGACGCTCTTCGGAGGGCAGTGCTTCAAGGGTATCGGCCAGATCGGGTGGCGGCAGATGCGCCACCAGTGCCCCTACCTCAGCAATATCGTCGGCTAACGTACCGACGTCATATTGCTCAGCCAGGGTAAGCTTACCCAATAATGTTGAAATAATGGCTTTATCAGTGGTCAGTAGCCAGATAAGACGAGCACGTTCCTCGTCACGTAGCCTGGCGCTGTTTTTGTTTATTACGGACATTAATCATAAATCCATGATATGAAATATCATCAATCATGATGCCGAATTATGTAAATAACAATAAACGAGGCCGCCGGCTGGATAAAAAACCGGCGGCTTACGGAGATCAGGCGGTACGGGCTACCGCATCACGCGAGGCGGCGTCGCGCTCATCACCCAGCAGCTCGGTTAGCTGGCCGTTGCGCATCTCGAGCAGCCTGTCGGCATGGATAAAGTAGTGATCGTCATGACTAATGGCGAAAATGGTTTTGCCCATCTCCTGCATCAGCGGCAACAATACCTGGTAGAATTCACGCCGGAAATGCGGATCCTGATCGGCGGCCCATTCATCCAGCAGAATAATGTCGCGCTCCTCCGCTAAAGCCAGCAACAGCGCCACACGCTTTTTCTGCCCTTTCGACAGCTTCAGGTTGAGAATGCGCCCGTCGTTCAGCTCCAGCTTGTGCACCATTTGCAGATGTTCCAGCCACTTTGCTACCAGCACCGGAGAAGCCTCTCTGCCTTCGGGTCCCAGCAATTTGTCAAACAGCCAGACGTCGGTAAACACCGCAGAGAACAGCTTGCGGTAGTCCTCCGGTTTTTCGACAGCAACCGCCTTGCCATCCAGTAAAATCTCACCAGACTGCGGCTGGTACAACCCGGTCAGCAACATCGCCAGCGTGGATTTACCGCTGCCGTTACCACCAATCAGGAAGATCAGTTCACCACGACGAATGGTCAGATTCACTGGCCCAACGGAGAACGTATTATCCTGATAGTGGAAAACCACGTCGCGTAACTCCAGCGTTTGCCAGTTCGGAAATGCGGTTGGCCGCGGGAATTCTGCCTTGAAGGGGGCCAGGGAGAACTTATTCAGCTTGTTGAACGCCACCTGTGCAGTCAGCAGCGTTGGCAGCGCGCCGACGGCAGAGAGCAGCGGCGTGCGCAGGAATAGCAGCGTCAGCGAATAGGTCGCCGCCACGGCGGTATCCGCCCAGCCCAGACTGTTGGCCATCCAGAATACCAGGCCAATGGCGCCCAGCATCATAATGTTCGACCAGTTGACCGCGCTCAGGTGGAAGGTATCGGCACGGATAATATGATGACGGTACTCTTTGGCATCCGGGACGTACAGCTGATTAAAGATATGCTCCGCACGTTCCCGGTTGAGCGTCAGCTCTTTGCGCCCTTCCAGCACCGTCTGGTAGTCGTTGTACAGCTTGTCTTCGGTTTCACGCAGGGTAGCCATGTGTTTATACACCCGCGCCACCAGCACAAATCCGCCCCAGATGGTGATTGCCATCCAGATTGCCGTCACCAGCAGCATTTTAGTCGACAGCATGGCCAGATACGCCGCCGACCCCACGGTCAAAATAATCCCCTGTACCAGCTCAGGTAGGCGGACAAAGGCAATGGTAATGTTACGGATATCGCTGGTTAAACCGGCCAGTAACGAGGCGCTACCGATTTGCTCGATACGTTCGACGTGGGTGTCCAGAATTCGTTTGATAAATTCGCTACGCAGACGGTAGACAAAGTGGTGCCCCAGCGTGGTGAGCGCCAGCTGTGAACCGAGGGTGACGACCATCAGTAACAGCAGCAGGCCAAGAAACTCCGGTAGCACCATCAGCGTGGTGTCGACCGTTTCAATCAGGCGCTGATTAATAAACGCAATCAGCCCAATCCCCAGCGCGGCACTGACAAGGCTGAGCGCCATGACGCTGATAAATGGCCAGCGATACTGCCGCCAGACAAGAAGTAAAAGTTCCATGCAAACAACCCGGACAAGTAATAACAGCCCGCAGTTTAAACATCTCTTCGCTGACAGCAATAATAATTCTTATTCTTTTTTACCTGCCTGGCGAAACGTCAGGTTGTAACGACAATCTCCCGTCAATGGATGATACCCCGTCTTGAGAGGCTGGACGCCGTGATAAAACAGCCGCGAGTTTCCCCCCCATACCACCACATCGCCATGTTCCAGCAATACTCGCTTTAAGGGATCGTTGCGCCGTAAGCCACCAAACTGAAAAATTGCCGGCAGGCCCAGCGATACCGAAACGATAGGCGCTCGCAGGTCAGGCTCATCTTTATCCTGATGTAAAGACAGTTTTGCCCCCGGCGTATAGCGATTAATAAGGCAAGCATCCGGTTGAAAATCAGGATAGCCTGCGGCCGTTGCCGCCTGTTGGCACTGCTCAGCAAAGACCTCGGGTAATGGCGGCCAGTGAGCGCCAGTTAATGGATCGACCGGTGAATAGAGGTAGCCATGTTGATCCGTTGTCCAGCCCAGATGGCCGCAATTCGTCATGGCTACCGACATCGTATAACCGCCAGGGGTGACCATCTGGCGAAACGGCGACTGTCTGGCTGTCGCCGCGATTGCCCGCAGTAAAGCGGGGGCGGATTCAAATGCAAAACGCCGCAAAATCACCGCACCTGACGCCAGCGGCTCGTGCCAGGGTTTCTCATCTGCAAAGAGATCGAGCATTATGTTTCCTCACGGGTGGCTTCACGTTGCAACAGTTGCGCCTTGCGTGTTATTCCCCAACGATAGCCAGAAAGCGCACCATCGCCGCGAATTACGCGGTGACACGGGATCACAATGGCCAGTTTGTTCGCCGCACAGGCGCTGGCTACGGCACGCACCGCCTTCGGCTTACCGATAGTGCTGGCCAGTTGCTGATAACTCACCGTCTCACCACAAGGGATTGCCCGCAGCGCTTGCCATACCTGCTGCTGAAAGGCGGTTCCCTGAATATCCAGCGGCAGTGACAGTGCAGTATTGCGCGTGTTAATCACGGCGATCACTTCACGCACATGTTGTTGAAACTCCGCATCGGCGGGCTCGTCACGTGCCGTCGGAAACAGTTCCTGCAATTCTGCTATCAGCGTAGCATCGTCGTCGCCCAGCAAGATCGCGCAGATACCTCGTTCACTTTCCGCTACCAGGCAGCGACCCAGAGCGCAATCTGCGAGGGTATAGCGCACAGAAACATTACCGCCGCCTTTACGAAATTGCCTGGCGGTCATGCCTAACGCCTGATCCGCTTTGCGGTAATAGCTGCTGCTGTCGGGGAATCCGGCGTCAAGAATCGCCTGCGTTACCGGTGCGCCTTTTGCCAGCGCGTCACGCAGGCGACGGGCACGCCACGACTGTTGCCAGGCTTTGGGGGTCATCCCAGTGGTTGCTTTGAACAGGCGATGCAGGTGAAACGGGCTCATCGCAACATGCTGCGCAAGAGCCTCCAGTGTGAGGGGGGACTCTCGCTCCAGCAACTGACAGGCGTGGGCTATTTTGCCCAGCCGCTGCTGTTGCGCGCTATCTTTGTCCGGCTGGCAACGTTTGCAGGGACGAAACCCTGCCGCCTGTGCCTGCTCTGCATCCGCGAAGAAACTGACATTTTTACGCAGCGCATGTTTTGCCCGACAGGACGGTCGACAGAAAATGCCGGTAGTCTGAACAGCAAAAACAAACTGACCGTCAGCATCCGCGTCACGGTCCAGCACAGACTGCCAGCGTTCATCATCAGTTATATGTAAGAGATTTGTCATGATGGACTCCTTTGTTAAGCATAGCGCTTAGCCTCAGTGTGTCCGCATTGTGGGTTATAAAAACCCGCAATCTTGCTTTTTAATTTTTTTCGCTGACCAGGAAGCTTTTAAATTGCGGCGACATCCAGGTTTTAAACCCTTCGCCTTCTTTAACAATCATATACACCGCCAACCCTTCGCGACGCACGACCTCTTTGGCTTTTTGCGGGCCAAGCACCATTAGCCCGGTATCCCAACCGTCAGCCTCCAGCGCCGTAGGTGCAATCACCGTCACAGAGACCAGATTGTGTTCGATCGGACGGCCGGTTTGCGGATCGATAACATGGGACAGACGTTTTCCGTCCAGTTCGTAATAGTTGCGATAGCTACCGGAGGTGCTGATGCCATGTCCATTGATATCGACAATCGCCTGGACCGCGTTTTCACGATCGGTCGGTTTCTGTATTGCCACACGCCACGGTTGCCCCTCGGCATTCATTCCACGGCTGCTCAGAGCACCACCAACAGAAACCAGATAGCGGGCGATCCCTTCCTGTTCCATCAATCGCGCCAGATGATCAGCCGCATACCCTTCCCCCACGGTGGAGAGATCAACGTACAGCGCCGGCAGATCTTTCTGCAAATAATTCTGGTGCGCCTCATTAACAACCTTCAGATGTGAAAGCCCGGTTTGCGCTTTTGCCGCATCAATTCTTGCCTGTACAGGAGTATGCAGCGGTTGCTGCTGTGGACCAAAGCCCCACAGGTTCACCAACGGACCGACGGTGATGTCCATCGCGCCGTTGGTTTTTGCGCCAATACGTAACGCCGATGTCACAATATCCGCCAGCGCATCATTCACCGGCCACGGTGACAGGCTTTTTGACAGGTTAAAACGCATCAGCGCAGAATCGTTCTTATAGGTAGAAAGCAGTTGATCATCAGCATCGAGCTGAGTCTGGATCTTCGCCTGCAACTCTCCGGCACGTTTGGCATCCACGCCAACCACACTGACCCGCCAGAAAGTGCCCATGGTTTTGCCTTCCAGGACTGTCGCGGTTGATGGCGCGGTCTGGGTTGATTTCGGAGCCTCATCGCACCCGACAAAAAAGAGTGTTACAGCCACGAGCGCTGCACGATAAAAAATCATATCCATACGTGATTACCCTTATGAAAACGGGCGCAAGAGTACACCAAAAAAGAGTGTTTGTACGTCAGAAAAACGGCATTAAAAAAGGCCCCGTAGGGCCTTTGATAGAAATAGATACAGATTAGAACTGGTAAACCAGACCCAGTGCTACGATATCATCGGTAGAGATACCTGCATTACGGGTGAACTGGTTGTCATCCAACAGGTTGATTTTGTAATCAACATAGGTAGACATGTTTTTGTTGAAGTAGTAGGTCGCGCCAACATCAACATATTTCAGGATATCCTGGTCGCCGTAGCCGTTGTCCAGATCTTTACCTTTGGACTGCAGGTAAGCCACGGACGGACGCAGACCGAAGTCGAACTGGTACTGCGCAACAGCTTCAACGTTCTGTGCTTTGTTAGCCCAGCCCAGTTTACCTGCACGCGTTGCGTTGTAGGTCTGGGTGTACTGTGCTGCCAGGTACACATTGTTCGCGTCGTATTTCAGACCGCCGGTGTAGGTTTCAGCACGATCGCCGGTACCGAAGTTCAGCTTGTTCTGCTCATCAGTACGTTTGGAGCTGGTGACCGCGGTACCCAGGGAGAAGCCTTCACCGATATCATAAGTGATAGATCCGCCGACGCCGTCACCGTTCTGATTCAGTGCGTCACGACCGTTGCCAGTCACGCCAGTCATGCCTTCACCTTCCGGACTGCCGTTTTTACCCTGGTACTGCAGGGCAAAGTTCAGACCATCAACCAGACCGAAGAAATCGGTGTTACGGTAGGTTGCAAAGCCGTTACCACGCTGCTGCATGAAGTTGTCAGAACCGTAGGTATCGCCGCCGAATTCCGGCAGAACGTCGGTCCAGGACGTGACGTCATACACCACGCCGTAGTTACGACCGTAGTCGAAAGAACCTGCATCAGCGAATTTCAGACCGGCAAACGCGACACGCGTCCAGGCATTGTTTTCGTTTTCAGAGGAGTTACCCATGATCTGGTATTCCCACTGGCCGTAACCGGTCAGTTGGTCGTTAACCTGGGTTTCACCTTTGAAGCCGATACGCATATAGGTCTGATCACCATCTTTAGTAGAGTCATCAGAGAAATAGTGCAGACCGTCGACTTTACCGTACAGATCTAATTTGTTGCCGTCTTTGTTGTAAATTTCAGCCGCATTTGCTGCGCCTGCTACCAGCAGAGCCGGTACCAGGAGGGACAGTACTTTAACTTTCATGTTATTAACCCTCTGTTATATGCCTTTATTGCTTTTTTATGCCACTGCTCACTGGCTAACCCTCATTAACCAGTCGGCAACTTCATTCTCCGCAAAAATACAGAATAATCCAACACGAATATGATACTAATACTTTAAAGATGTTTCATTTATCGATGTAGATGTTTCAAAATATTAACAAAAGGGAACTTTTTTTAATTAATAAAATGGTGATAATAAGCACGAATAGTCAAGAATCATTACAAAATATATATAAATCAATAAATTACGCAAAACACAACCATAGCACTGAATGATAAAACAAAATCTTCACTCACAACTAAAATAGACTCGCTATCATCATTAACTTTATTTATTACCGTCATTCATTTATGAATGTCTGTTTACCCCTATTTCAGCCGAATGCTCTGCGTTCGGTTTTTTTTTACCCTTCTTTACACAAACATCACCGTTCTGTGCTACCAATGAAAAACTATAACGACTATTAACTATCTCACCTGTTCACCATCACATATAAATCAGGTAAATAATTTCTTGTTATTTAATGCTAAATCTGTAGGTTTCATACCTCTATTTGTACTGATAGTGACCGGCTGTACACGTTTGCATTGCCTGCCTGGCAACGATACACAGCAATAAAAAACGCAGCTCAGCAGATGTTGCGTAAGTATGGCAATTCATACATTACCCTTTATACTGCCCCTTCATCTTTAGCGTCGTTTTAACAGGTCATAAACACGAATGAGTCAGTCTGACACAACGGCTTCTACCCGATTCTCCCTGCTTCCGGGAAGTATTACCCGTTTCTTCTTATTACTCATCGTTGTGCTGTTGGTGATGATGGGCGTGATGGTCCAGAGCGCGGTCAACACCTGGCTAAAAGATAAGAGCTATCAGATTGTCGATATCACCCACGCAATTCATAAAAGGGTGGATACCTGGCGATACGTGACCTGGCAAATCTATGACAATATTGCAGCGACAACCAACTCATCGACTGCCGACGGGTTACAGGAAACCCGACTCAAGCAAGATGTCTACTATCTTGAAAAACCCCGTAGAAAGACCGAGGCGCTGATTTTCGGCTCGCATGATAGTTCTACGCTGGAGATGACCCAACGCATCTCCACCTATCTGGATACGCTGTGGGGCGCGGAAAATGTTCCGTGGTCAATGTATTACCTAAATGGTCAGGACAATAGCCTGATCCTTATCTCAACGTTGCCGCTGAAAGATCTCACCTCCGGCTTTAAAGAATCGACAATTGGCAATATTGTCGATTCGCGCCGCGCTGAAATGTTACAACAGGCCAATGCGCTCGATGAGCGTGAAAGCTTCTCATCCCTTCGCCGACTGGTCTGGCAAAACGGCCATTACTTCACGTTACGCACAACCTTTAATCAGCCAGGGCATCTGGCAACCGTGGTCGCGTTTGACCTGCCGATTAATGATTTGATCCCGCCGGGCATGCAGTTGGACAGTTTTCACCTGGAGCCTGATGCCACGTCTACGTCTGAGCATCTCAGTGAAAAAGAGTCGCCTGACAGCGTCAGCATCAACTTTAACAATAGCAAGATTGAGATCTCCTCAGCGCTAAATTCAACGGATATGCGACTGGTCTGGCAGGTTCCCTTTGGTTCATTACTGCTTGATACGCTGCAAAGCATTCTGCTGCCGCTGTTACTGAACATCGCTCTGCTGGCGCTGGCGCTGTTTGGCTATACCACTTTCCGCCACCTCCCTGCCCGCTCAAACGAAGTGGTGCCAAACCTTGCCGCAAATAATGAACTCCGGGTGCTTCGTGCAATCAATGAAGAAATTGTTTCACTGCTGCCGCTGGGGTTATTGGTTCACGACCAGGAATCCAACCGCACAGTTATCAGCAATAAAATTGCCGACCACCTGCTGCCACATTTAAATCTGCAAAATATCACCAGCATGGCGGAGCAGCATCAGGGGGTCATCCAGGCCACAATCAATAATGAATTGTATGAGATCAGGCTGTTCCGCAGCCAGATCTCAGCCCGCACGCAGATCTTTATCATTCGCGACCAGGACCGCGAAGTGCTGGTTAATAAAAAGCTGAAACAAGCGCAGCGACTGTATGAGAAAAACCAACAGGCTCGCGCCGCCTTTATGCAAAACATTGGTCGCGCACTGAAAGATCCTGCCAAAACGCTGGCCATCAATGCTGCCGCACTCAATACGCCCGACAGCCACAAACTGGCAAACCAGGCAGACGTTCTGGTACGTATGGTCGATGAGATTCAGTTGGCCAATCTTCTGGAAAGCGATGACTGGAAAAGTGAATCAACGCTGTTTTCCGTGCAGGCGTTAATTGACGACGTGGTACCTGAAGTGCTACCCGCCATCAAGCGTAAAGGGTTACAGCTGCTGATTAAAAATCACCTGAGCGCCAATGATGAGCGCCGCGGCGACCGCGATGCCCTACGTCGTATTTTGCTGCTGCTAATCCAATATGCCGTGACCACAACGCAGATTGGCAAAATTACGCTGGACGTCGACCAGGATGAGTCGGAGGCAGAGCGTCTGACCCTCCGTATTCTGGATACCGGGGAAGGCGTCGCGCTGAATGAAATTGATAACCTGCACTTTCCGTTCAGTAATGACACGCAGAGCGATCGATATGGCAAAGCGAATCCACTCACGTTCTGGTTGTGCGATCAGCTAGCGCGCAAACTGGGTGGACATCTGAATATTAAAGCGCGGGAAGAACTTGGAACGCGTTATATCGTCCATGTTAAGATGCCGCTGCATGACCAACATGCTGATAATGAAGAACGGCTGTTGGATGACGTCTGTGTGATGGTTGACGTCACCTCAAATGACGTACGCAGCATTGTATTGCGTCAGCTGGAAAACTGGGGAGCAACCTGCATCACGCCCGATGAGCGACTGAATAGTCAAGAATATGATCTCTTTATCACTGATAATCCGTCTAATCTTACTGCCTCGGGCTTGCTTTTAAGCGATGATGAGTCTGGCGTGCGAAAAATTGGCCCCGGTCAGCTGCGCGTCAACTTTAATATGAGCAATGCTATGCAGGAAGCTGTTCTGGAGCTAATAGAAGAACAACTGGCGCAAGAAGAGATCCAGGAACTCCCCCTCGGCGGTGATGAAAACGCCGAACTTCATGCCAGTGGTTACTATGCACTCTTTGTAGACACAGTACCGGATGATGTTAAGAGGTTGTATACTGAGGCAGCAACCAGCGATTTCGCTGCGTTAGCCCAAACAGCCCATCGCCTGAAAGGCGTGTTTGCCATGCTTAATCTGGTACCCGGCAAGCAGTTATGTGAAGCGCTGGAACATCTTATTCAAGAGAAAGATGCTCCAGGTATAGAAAAGTACATCAGCGACATTGACGTTTACGTCAAGAGCTTGCTGTAGCAAGGTAGCCCAATACATGAACACTATGAACGTAATTATTGCCGATGACCATCCGATTGTACTGTTCGGTATTCGTAAATCACTTGAACAAATCGAGTGGGTGAACGTTGTCGGCGAATTTGAAGACTCCACTGCACTGATCAACAATTTGCCTAAATTAGATGCTCATGTGTTGATTACCGATCTCTCAATGCCGGGAGATAAATATGGTGATGGGATCACGTTAATTAAATATATCAAACGCCATTTCCCGAGCCTGTCGATCATCGTTTTGACCATGAACAACAACCCGGCCATCCTGAGCGCGGTACTGGATCTCGACATTGAAGGGATCGTGCTGAAACAAGGTGCGCCAACTGACCTGCCTAAGGCGCTGGCGGCGCTGCAAAAAGGTAAGAAATTCACCCCGGAAAGCGTCTCTCGCCTGCTGGAAAAAATCAGCGCCAGCGGTTATGGCGACAAACGCCTGTCACCGAAAGAAAGTGAAGTTCTGCGCCTGTTTGCCGAAGGTTTCCTGGTGACTGAAATCGCTAAAAAGCTCAATCGCAGTATTAAAACCATCAGTAGCCAGAAAAAATCTGCAATGATGAAACTCGGCGTGGAAAACGATATCGCCCTGCTGAATTATCTGTCATCTGTGACGTTAAGCCCGTCAGACAAAGAGTAATTCGGTTTCATATCATCTGCCTGATGGCACCGCGTTTATCTGGCCTACGAACAATACAGCGTTGTGTATGTTCTGTAGGCCGGATAAAGCACACAGCGCTACCCTGCCTCTTTTATCCCCGCGTTTTTCTCACGCGATCCGCATAGACCGTTAGCGTCTGCTTCAGCACGTCTAACGTTACTGGCTTGGATAAGCAACTGTCCATTCCCGACTCCAGACAACGCTGCTTCTCTTCCGCCAGAGCATTGGCCGTCACACCGATCACCGGCAGCGTTAACCCCAGTTGGCGAATGCGCTGCGTCAAACGATAGCCATCCATATTCGGCATGTTGACGTCGCTCAGCACGATATCAATATGGTTTTTACTCAACACATTGAGCGCGTCCACACCGTCGTTGGCGGTTTTACACTGATACCCCAACGATCCCAACTGATCGGCCAGTAAACGACGGTTAATCGGATGATCGTCAACCACCAGAATCATCATGTCATCGTTTGTGGCTCCCACTTTGTCCGGAGCTGGCAATGCGGTGGAAAGCTCTTCACTGCCCAGTTCAACGCTGTAGATATGCGCCAGCAGCGCTGGCAACTCGTGCGGTGATGCCACACTGTGCACCCACTCGCCAGGCGTTCTTTCCAGCGGAATACCAATGTGGCGACGACAGAAAATCACCGTGGCTCGTCCCTGCCACGCCTGATCCAACACATCATCAGCAATCAATACATCATTTGCATCAGGTTGCTGCCCCTCATAACGCAGCACCGTCATCCCGGTACGCGTGAGGCTGGATTCGATAAAGTGATAGAGTGACGCGTTTCGCACCGCCAGCCAGCAGCGGGTACTGGCAAGACCGTCCACACTTTTATTCTGTGGATACTGAGCACCATACAGCGGTATCCGCAGCGTAAACTGGCTCCCCATCCCCGGTTCAGAATCAACGGAAATATCCCCGTCCATCATGCTGATCAGTTTTTCACAGATAGCCAGACCCAACCCGGTCCCCTGGAAATTACGCTGCACACCCGTCCCCACCTGGAAGAAGGGATCGAACAGACGAACGACTTCTTTGGCCGGGATCCCCACGCCAGTATCACGCACACGAATGCTGAGGTAGTCGCCGCTGCACTGAACATGCAACACAATACAGCCGGTATCAGTGAATTTAATCGCATTACTCAACAGGTTAGAAATGACCTGCTGTAAGCGCATCGGATCGCCATTTAATGCCACTGGCACATCCGGTTCAATGAAACAGTACAATCCCAGTTGCTTGCGTACCACCAGCGGCAGATAGTTGGCCGTAATATGGCTCATCACTTCCCGCGGTGAAAATTCACGCGGTTCAATCTTCAACTGTTCGGATTCAATTTTCGAGAAATCGAGAATATCACTGATAATCTTCAATAACAGGCTGGAGGAGTTATTCATCGCCGTCACCAGGCGATCCACTCCGCTGGGCAGTTCTTTCGTTTGCAGCAGGTCAAGGTTGCCGATAATGCCATACAGGGGCGTGCGTAATTCATGACTCACCGTCGCAAGGAACATTGATTTTGACTGGCTGGCCTGTTCCGCCGCCTGCGCCATCTCCTGTAACGACTCTTCCATTTTCACACGCGCACTCACATCGACCAGGACGCATATCGCTACGTTCTCATTGCGATAACGTGAATGCACAAAGCTGATTTGCAGATTGGTATTATTGCTGGTCAACACATCGACGAAATTAACCTGCTGGCCGCAGATAATTTGCGTCAACCGTTGCCTGTCTTCATGCGTCAGCATGTTGAGATAGGTATGCGCCAGCTCGTTGCTCAGAATATTAATGCCATCAATTGTGCGCAGAATACAAATACCGACCGGTGCAGAAGCCACAATTTTACGGTTAAACTGTTCATGCTCTTCCAGGCGCTGGGCATCGCTTTCCGCTGGAATAAAAATACGCCGCTCATACATGCGCGTCAGCATAAACAACGCTGCACCTACCAGCACATTCAGCAGAACCGCATTCAGGATCATCATGCGTATCCGCTCCAGCACCAGATCGACCGGCACGGAGTACACAATACTGAGCGATGATGGCGGCAGGTTTTTCTTCAACACCAGATTACGAAAGCCCGGCGTGTAGCCAAACCACGAGCGCTCCTGCATCCAGCGCGGTTCAGACTGAATATTGCCTTCAGGACCGGTGAGTGAAATCAGCGCATGACCATTTTCATCAAGGATTGTCACCCCCATCGGCAAACTGCCCGGCGTGAAGAAGTTCTCCATACGAATCGGCTGTTCCACACCCAGCAACGCCTGCAGACGATTGGCAAGATAGACCGGCGTCAGTGCATAAAAATACCCCACCCCCGGACGCGGTCCCTGGCTTATCCAGAACAGGTTATTGCCGTTTTCTTCCTGCGGTGCATTGCGATACTTAATGATGCGCTCATGCAGCGCTTTCAGCGCCTCGTCACGTTCGACAGGCATATCCCGCAGACCAAAATTGGCCATACAGAGGTTATCGCTGCCGATCAGGAACACACGGTTCAAATCATAAGCCGCTGAGAAATTGTCGCGCCAGTAGCGCATAAACCACGCCAATGACTCCAGCGAGCCACGCCAGGCATTACCCATCACCGCACAGTCGGAATCGGCAAACAGCGGTTCAAAATTCGGCACCACGGTTTTATCATCCCGTGCCCGCAATGACATCACGCCGTTTTCTGCCGTTAATCGGTTTTCAGCAATGTATTTCAGCTCTTTTATTACGTCAGAAGTACGCTGAATGTAGCGTTGGGCCTGATCGGAGCTGAGATTAAACTCCTGACGGATCTCAGACTCTCGCTGGTGCAGCGCATTCACAATGTAGAACACCGAAGCAAAAGCAATCAGACACCAGACCAGTAAGGCCAGCGCTCTGAACAGGTAGCGTGAGACTTTTAGAGTTGAATGAACGGAAGCAAGGTATTTCAAAGGGGCGAAGCTCCGCCTCAGGGTATCAATAGAGTGTGGTTAAGGTAGCGGTAAATGTCTTTTGTCGCAATGCCAATAAAAAAGGGTCGGATTTCTCCGACCCTTCTCATCACAACTTAATTACTCTTCTGCGTCATCTGCCGCATCATCGTCGCTCTCAGCTTCAGGAGCGATATCCTCGTCCCCTTCCGCAGCGCTGCCGTCGATGGAGTCGAGCTCTTCATCATCAACCGGTTCAGCAACACGTTGCAGGCCGACTACGTTTTCATCTTCCGCCGTGCGGATGAGGATCACGCCCTGGGTGTTACGCCCTACCACGCTGATTTCCGACACGCGTGTACGCACCAGCGTACCGGCATCGGTGATCATCATGATCTGGTCGGTATCCTCAACCTGCACTGCGCCCACAACGGAACCGTTGCGTTCGGTGACTTTGATGGAGATAACGCCCTGCGTCGCACGAGACTTCGTCGGATACTCTTCCGCTGCGGTACGCTTACCGTAGCCGTTCTGCGTCACGGTCAGGATGGCACCTTCACCGCGCGGAACAATCAGAGAAACAACTTTATCTTCCCCGGCCAGCTTGATACCACGTACACCGGTCGCGGTACGCCCCATCGCACGAACGGCGTCTTCTTTGAAGCGCACCACTTTACCGGCAGCAGAGAACAGCATGACTTCATCGGAACCGGACGTCAGGTCAACGCCAATCAGTTCGTCGCCTTCGTTCAGATTAACCGCAATGATACCGGCTGAACGCGGACGGCTGAACTCGGTCAGCGCCGTTTTCTTCACGGTACCGCTGGCGGTCGCCATAAAGACGTTCACGCCCTCTTCGTACTCGCGTACTGGCAGAATCGCGGTGATACGTTCGTTGGCTTCCAGCGGCAGCAGGTTGACGATTGGACGTCCACGCGCGCCACGGCTCGCTTCCGGTAGCTGATAAACCTTCATCCAGTACAAACGACCACGGCTGGAGAAGCAGAGGATCGTGTCATGGGTGTTGGCCACCAGCAGGCGGTCGATAAAGTCTTCTTCTTTAATGCGTGCTGCTGATTTACCTTTCCCGCCACGACGCTGTGCTTCGTAGTCGGTTAACGGCTGATATTTCACGTAGCCCTGATGAGACAAGGTCACGACAACATCTTCCTGGCTAATCAGATCTTCGATGTTGATGTCAGCGCTGTTCGCGGTGATTTCGGTACGACGTGCGTCGCCGAACTGCTCACGAACCAGCTCCATCTCTTCACGGATAACTTCCATCAGACGATCGGCACTGCCCAGAATGTGCAGCAGTTCAGCGATCTGCTCCAGCAGCTCTTTGTATTCGTCGAGCAGTTTTTCATGCTCAAGGCCGGTCAGTTTCTGCAGACGCAGATCCAGAATCGCCTGGGCCTGCTGTTCAGTCAGATAGTACTGGCCGTCACGCACGCCAAATTCTGGCTCCAGCCACTCAGGACGCGCGGCATCATCACCGGCACGTTCCAGCATGGCAGAGACGTTACCCAGTTCCCAGGAACGAGCAACCAGCGCCGCTTTCGCTTCTGCCGGGGTCGGTGCACGACGGATCAGTTCGATGATCGGATCGATGTTGGCAAGAGCAATCGCCAGCGCTTCGAGGATGTGTGCACGGTCGCGGGCTTTACGCAGTTCAAAGATAGTACGACGAGTTACGACTTCACGGCGGTGACGTACGAACGCAGCAATAATATCTTTCAGGTTCATGATCTTCGGCTGGCCATGGTGCAATGCAACCATGTTGATACCGAAGGAAACCTGCAATTGGGTCTGGGAGTAAAGGTTGTTCAGAACCACTTCCCCGACCGCATCGCGTTTCACTTCAATCACGATGCGCATACCGTCTTTGTCAGACTCGTCACGCAGCGCGCTGATGCCTTCAACGCGTTTGTCTTTTACCAGCTCGGCGATTTTCTCGATCAGGCGTGCTTTGTTCACCTGATACGGAATTTCATGCACGATGATGGTTTCACGGCCAGTTTTCGCGTCAGCTTCAACTTCTGCACGTGCGCGAATGTATACCTTGCCGCGACCGGTACGGTAAGCTTCTTCGATACCACGACGACCATTGATGATCGCTGCGGTCGGGAAGTCCGGACCCGGAATATGTTCCATCAGCCCTTCAATGCTGATGTTTTCATCGTCAATATATGCCAGACAGCCGTTGATCACTTCCGTCAGGTTGTGCGGCGGAATATTGGTTGCCATACCTACCGCGATACCGGACGAACCGTTCACCAGCAGGTTAGGAATTTTGGTTGGCATAACGTCTGGAATGCGTTCAGTGCCGTCGTAGTTATCGACGAAATCAACCGTTTCTTTTTCCAGGTCAGCCATCAGCTCGTGGGCGATTTTCGACATACGGATTTCCGTATAACGCATCGCAGCTGCGGAGTCGCCATCGACAGAACCAAAGTTACCCTGACCATCCACCAGCATGTAACGCAAGGAGAATGGCTGCGCCATACGAACAATGGTGTCGTAAACGGCGGTATCACCATGAGGGTGGTATTTACCGATTACGTCACCAACGACACGGGCAGATTTTTTATAGGCTTTATTCCAGTCGTTGCCCAATACGTTCATGGCGTAAAGTACGCGACGGTGTACCGGCTTCAGGCCATCTCGGACGTCCGGCAGCGCACGGCCAACAATGACCGACATCGCATAATCCAGATAGGAGCTCTTCAGCTCTTCCTCAATGTTGACCGGTGTAATTTCTCTCGCAAGGTCGCTCATCTAACCGCTATCCCTCTACTGTATCCCGGATTCAAAGGTCGCAAATTATAACACATACGTGAAGATTCAGGTAAATGGATTCCCCCTGACAGAGGCTTTATTCATCCCGTCAGGCTGATATACTCGTTTGCATCGCAAATTTAGGAGTAGAAGCCCCAATGAATGCCGAAAAACCCCCGGTAACTCACAACGTTGACCATGAAGAAATTGCCAAATTTGAAGCAGTCGCGTCGCGCTGGTGGGATCTTGAGGGTGAATTTAAGCCTCTGCACCGCATAAACCCGCTGCGTCTGGGCTATATCGCCGAACGGTCAGGTGGTCTGTTTGGTAAAAAGGTACTCGACGTCGGCTGCGGCGGCGGGATTCTGGCAGAAAGCATGGCGCGTGAAGGCGCAACGGTCACCGGCCTGGATATGGGGTTTGAACCCTTACAGGTGGCAAAACTGCATGCGCTGGAAAGTGGCATTCATGTTGAGTATGTGCAGGAGACTGTCGAAGAACACGCCGAGAAATATGCGCACCAGTATGACGTCGTCACCTGTATGGAAATGCTGGAACACGTACCAGACCCGCAGTCGGTGGTCAGAGCCTGCGCCAGACTGGTCAAACCCGGCGGCGAAGTATTTTTCTCCACGCTCAACCGTAACGGTAAATCCTGGTTGATGGCCGTGGTCGGCGCGGAATATATTCTGCGCATGGTGCCTAAAGGTACGCACGATGTGAAAAAATTTATTAAGCCGGCTGAATTGTTACAGTGGGTTGACCAGACTGTGCTGAAAGAGCGTCACATGACTGGTCTGCATTACAACCCCATTACCAACACCTTCAAACTGGGCCCCGGCGTGGATGTGAACTATATGGTGCATACCACCGCCAAAAGCGAATAAGCCGGCGCTCATGGCCTGATGACGCTCGATTGTAGGCCGGATAAAGCGCACCAGCGCCGCCATCCGGCACGACTCCGGGCTTTAACGCCTGATGACGCTTCGCTTATCAGCCTACGTGATTACGCATCGCCTACTGATCCTGAGTAGGCGCCTTAGGGCAATTTTTGTGCCAGATCATAAGAACTTTCTTTGCCTTAGATGAAGAAATCAGCACTCGATCAAATTTTCTATTTTTTTTCTCAATTATTGACATCCCCGCCAGGCCTTATAAGACGCGCACTTAGCGATTCTTACCCTTTTGCAACCTCAATTTAACCTCAAAATCAACTCTTGTGCTGAAAAGAATCCCTACTAGAATACTCACCATATAGCGTCTATTTTATCAAACAACCCCTACATATAGTATTTATCCACAGACTTAGTCACAACATGGCACTGTGGATAATATGGGGGATATTTTTTCTTTCACGGACAGGTAAAAAACCACATGAATCAGAGTCTGCTGGTGACAAAGCGTGATGGTAGTACAGAGCGCATCAATCTCGACAAAATCCATCGAGTTCTGGATTGGGCGGCAGAAGGACTGAATAACGTATCGATTTCACAGGTCGAGTTGCGCTCCCACATTCAGTTTTATGACGGTATCAAGACTTCCGATATCCATGAAACAATCATCAAAGCAGCTGCAGACCTGATCTCCCGCGACGCGCCGGATTATCAGTACCTGGCTGCTCGCCTGGCAATTTTCCACCTGCGTAAAAAAGCCTACGGCGAGTTTGAGCCGCCAAAACTGTTCGACCATGTGGTGAAAATGGTTGAAATGGGCAAATACGATAATCATCTGCTGGAAGACTACACGGAAGAAGAGTTCAAGCAGATGGACTCGTTCATCGTGCACGACCGTGATATGACCTTCTCTTATGCTGCGGTGAAGCAGTTAGAGGGCAAATATCTGGTGCAAAACCGTGTGACCGGTGAGATTTATGAAAGCGCACAGTTCCTCTACATTCTGGTCGCTGCCTGCCTGTTTTCTAACTACCCGCGTGAAACCCGTCTGGAATACGTTAAACGTTTCTACGACGCCGTTTCTACGTTCAAAATCTCGCTGCCAACCCCCATCATGTCCGGCGTGCGCACCCCAACCCGTCAGTTCAGTTCCTGTGTACTGATCGAGTGCGGCGACAGCCTGGATTCCATCAACGCCACCTCCAGCGCGATTGTGAAATACGTTTCTCAGCGTGCCGGTATCGGCATTAACGCCGGTCGCATCCGTGCGCTGGGTAGCCCGATTCGCGGCGGTGAAGCGTTCCACACTGGCTGTATTCCGTTCTACAAGCATTTCCAGACTGCGGTGAAATCCTGCTCTCAGGGTGGCGTACGCGGCGGTGCAGCCACGCTGTTCTACCCGATGTGGCATCTGGAAGTAGAAAGCCTGCTGGTGCTGAAAAACAACCGTGGCGTAGAAGGCAACCGCGTCCGTCACATGGACTACGGCGTACAAATCAACAAGCTGATGTATACCCGCCTGCTGAAAGGTGGTGACATCACGCTGTTCAGCCCGTCCGATGTTCCGGGCCTGTACGACGCATTCTTCGCCGATCAGGACGAGTTTGAACGCCTGTACACAAAATATGAAAACGACGACAGCATCCGCAAACAGCGCGTGAAAGCGGTTGAGCTGTTCTCGCTGATGATGCAGGAACGTGCCTCTACTGGTCGTATCTATATTCAGAACGTTGACCACTGCAACACCCACAGCCCGTTTGATCCGGTTGTCGCGCCGGTACGCCAGTCCAACCTGTGCCTGGAAATCGCCCTGCCGACCAAACCGCTGACCGACGTTAACGATGAAAACGGCGAAATTGCGCTGTGTACGCTGTCCGCATTTAACCTGGGCGCTATCGAAAGTCTGGACGAACTGGAAGAGCTGGCCGTACTGGCGGTACGTGCGTTGGATGCGCTGCTCGATTACCAGGATTATCCGATTCCGGCCGCCAAACGCGGTGCGATGGGGCGTCGTACGCTGGGTATTGGCGTTATCAACTATGCCTACTGGCTGGCGAAAAACGGTAAACGCTACTCTGACGGCAGCGCCAATAACCTGACTCACAAAACCTTTGAAGCCATTCAGTATTACCTGCTGAAAGCGTCTAACGAGCTGGCGAAAGAGCAAGGCGCATGCCCATGGTTTAACGAAACCACCTATGCGAAAGGCATTCTGCCGATCGATACCTATAAAAAAGACCTGGATGCTATCGTCAGCGAATCCCTGCATTACAACTGGGAAAGCCTGCGCGAATCAATTAAAACTCACGGTCTGCGTAACTCCACGCTCTCCGCGCTGATGCCGTCCGAGACCTCTTCGCAGATCTCCAACGCCACCAACGGTATTGAACCACCACGCGGTTACGTGAGCATCAAAGCATCGAAAGATGGAATTCTGCGTCAGGTCGTGCCGGACTACGAACACCTGCACGACGCATATGAACTGCTGTGGGAAATGCCGAACAACGACGGCTACCTGCAGCTGGTAGGTATCATGCAGAAATTTATCGATCAGTCGATTTCTGCCAACACCAACTACGATCCGTCGCGCTTCCCGTCCGGAAAAGTACCGATGCAGCAGTTGCTGAAAGACCTGCTCACCGCCTACAAATTTGGTGTCAAAACGCTGTATTATCAGAACACCCGTGACGGTGCGGAAGATTCTCAGGACGATTTGGTGCCATCCATTCAGGATGATGGCTGCGAAAGCGGCGCATGTAAGATCTGATGAATGATGCCGGGTGGCGCTACGCTTACCCGGCCTACGATTGCACGGTTTGTAGGCCGGACAAGGTGCTTGCACCGCCTCCGGCGCTCATCCCACAAAGGATTCACATCAATGGCATACACCACTTTTTCACAGACGAAAAATGACCAGCTTCTGGAACCGATGTTTTTCGGCCAGCCGGTGAACGTCGCCCGCTACGATCAGCAAAAATATGACATCTTCGAAAAACTGATCGAAAAGCAGCTCTCTTTCTTCTGGCGTCCGGAAGAAGTCGACGTTTCACGTGACCGCATTGACTTCCAGGCACTGCCGGAACATGAAAAACATATTTTTATCAGCAACCTGAAGTATCAGACGCTGCTGGACTCTATTCAGGGACGTAGCCCGAACGTGGCGCTACTGCCGCTGATTTCTATCCCTGAGCTGGAAACCTGGGTGGAAACGTGGGCATTTTCCGAAACTATCCACTCCCGCTCTTACACCCACATCATTCGTAACATCGTGAACGATCCCGCGGTGGTGTTCGACGATATCGTCACCAACGAACAGATCCAGAAACGCGCGGAAGGCATTTCCAGCTACTACGATGAGTTGATCGAGATGACCAGCTACTGGCATCTGCTGGGCGAAGGCACGCATACGGTCAATGGTAAAACGGTTGTCGTCAACCTACGTGAACTGAAGAAAAAACTGTATCTGTGCCTGATGAGCGTTAACGCGCTGGAAGCGATTCGCTTCTACGTCAGCTTTGCCTGCTCTTTCGCTTTTGCGGAACGCGAACTGATGGAAGGCAATGCAAAAATCATTCGTCTGATTGCCCGTGATGAAGCCCTGCATCTGACCGGCACCCAGCATATGCTGAACCTGCTGCGCAGCGGCGTGGACGATCCGGAAATGGCGGAAATCGCCGAAGAGTGTAAACAAGAGTGCTATGACCTGTTTGTACAGGCCGCGCTGCAGGAAAAAGAGTGGGCGGATTATCTGTTCCGTGACGGCTCGATGATCGGCCTGAATAAAGACATTCTGTGCCAGTACGTTGAGTACATCACCAATATCCGTATGCAGGCTGTTGGCCTTGATCTGCCATTCCAGACACGCTCGAACCCGATCCCGTGGATCAATACCTGGCTGGTATCCGATAACGTCCAGGTTGCACCGCAGGAAGTCGAAGTCAGCTCTTACCTGGTCGGCCAAATCGACGCCGAAGTTGATACCGACGACCTGAGTAATTTCCAGCTCTGATGGGCCGCGTTACTCTGCGCATCTCTGGCACACAACTGCTGTGCCAGGATGAACACCCTTCCCTGCTCGCCGCGCTCGAATCGCACAACGTTGAAGTCGAGTATCAGTGCCGTGCAGGTTACTGCGGTTCCTGCCGTACCCGCCTGGTGGCGGGACAGGTTGACTGGATTGCCGAACCTCTGGCCTTTATTCAGCCGGGTGAGATATTGCCCTGCTGTTGCCGGGCAAACGGGGATATTGAAATAGAGCTGTAACGCAAGGCGGGAAAAAAACGTTACTGGCAAAAGAGCCGCCGATAGACGGCAGCCCTTTATTTCTCCTGCAGGCATGTAGGAAAACGTTGACAGCAGACGGCCTTATCTAGCAGTTAATCACGTTTCGTCCAATAATGCCTGTGACCGGAGGTGCATCACAGGCCTTATGCCATTACTCTTTATTCAGGAATTTCACTGCTTTGTCGGGGAAGTCGGTGAACAGCCCGTCAACACCCGCTTTGTTATAAAGAATGTCATACAGCTGGTTTACGTCAGTGGTGTAATCCGGCAGTTGATCGGCGCGAACGGTATAAGGATGCACCACCATCTTATTCTGATGTGCGTCCTGCACCATGCCAGTTAACGAGATATTGCCCTTCTTCGACTTCTCATCAATCAGCATGTGGTAGTCCGGCCCAATGCCGTCCGCATACTGCGCAACCTGCTTCATGGCACCCGGTTTAAACATCCAGTCGTAGTTGTAATTCACCCAACTGCCGTCTGGTTTTTTCTCCTGAGTTTCATTCCAGTCAGTGTACGCAATCAACTGCACCAGATTGAGATCCATCCCCATCTTCGGTTCCAGTTCATTTTTGATGCGTTTTAACTCCACAACATCAAAGCACTGCAGATAGACATTGTCTTGTTTACCGGTGTACCCGTACTTTTTCAGCACTTCCAGCGTCTTAGCGGCGATATCCTTCCCTTCCTGGTGATGGAACCACGGCGCTTTCATTTCCGGGTAAATACCGATATTTTTACCGGTTGAATGATTTAATCCCTGAACAAATTCAATTTCTTCTTCGAAAGTGTGCACACGGAAATCAGATTTACCCATCGGGAAACGCCCTGGATATGTCTGTACCTTTTTGCCATTTTCGATATCGAAACCTTCGGTAAATTTCAGCGATTTGATCTCATCCAGCGTAAAGTCGATGGCATAGTAACGCCCATCTTTACGCGCACGATCCGGGAAGCGCTCAGCAACATCGGTGACGCGGTCAAGATAGTGGTCATGCAGGACAACCAGATGATCATCCTTAGTCATCACCAAATCCTGCTCCAGAAAATCCGCGCCCTGAGCATAAGCCATCGCTTTCGCAGGCAGCGTATGCTCCGGTAAATATCCGCTGGCGCCACGGTGCGCAATGACAATTTTATCTGCGGCAACCGCCGCACTGCTCACAACCATACCTGCCAGCATCAGCGCCACGCTGAGACTTTTCAATGTGGTTTTCATCTATTAGCCCCCGTTACGCTTGAGCAGCATCTCTTCGTGATGGCGTTTTTCACCAATCATGACGACTACCAACAGAATAACCGCCAGCACGCTACCGCCAATCATCACCATAAAGCCGCCGTCCCAGCCGAAGAAGTCAACGGTGTAACCGACAATGGCGCTCGCCGCGACAGAACCACCGAGATAACCGAACAGTCCGGTGAAGCCTGCCGCCGTCCCCGCCGCTTTTTTCGGTGCCAGTTCCAGCGCATGCAGACCAATCAACATGACCGGGCCGTAGATCAGGAAGCCGATGATAATCATACAAGCCATATCCACGTTCGGATTGCCTGCCGGGTTCATCCAGTAAACGACCGTCGCGATGGTGACCAGCGTCATAAAGAACACGCCGGTGGCGCCACGGTTACCGCGGAAGACTTTATCCGACATCCAGCCACACAGCAGCGTCCCCGGGATACCGGCATACTCGTACAGGAAGTAAGCCCAGGACGATTTATCCAGTGCAAAATGCTTCACTTCTTTCAGGTAAGTCGGCGACCAGTCCAGGATGCCGTAGCGCAGCAGATAAACAAACACGTTGGCGATAGCGATGTACCACAACAGTTTGTTCGGCAGTACGTACTGCATGAAGATCTGCTTCGCAGTCAGCTCTTCTTCCGCTTTCTCGTTGTAATCGTCCGGATAATCGTTCTTGTACTCTTCGATTGGCGGCAGACCACAGGACTGCGGCGTATCACGCATCAGAGCAAAAGCAAACAGCGCGACGACGATCGCACCGAAAGCAGGCATGTACAGCGCCGCTTTCCAGTCGTTAAACCAGGCCATACCCAGCAGGAACAGCAGCGGAGGCAGACCGCCACCCACGTTATGCGCACAGTTCCAAACGGAAACGATGCCGCCACGCTCTTTCTGCGACCACCAGTGCACCATGGTACGACCACACGGCGGCCAGCCCATCCCCTGGAACCATCCGCAGAGGAACAGCAGCACAAACATCACTGCAATGCTGGATGTCGCCCACGGCACAAAGCCCATAAACAGCATCACCGCAGCAGCCAGAATCAGGCCCGCGGGCAGGAAAACGCGCGGATTCGAGCGATCTGAGACGGACCCCATGATGAATTTCGAAAATCCGTATGCAATGGAGATACCGGACAACGCAAAACCCAGATCGCCACGCGAGAAACCCTGTTCAACCAGATACGGCATGGCCAGAGCAAAGTTCTTACGTACCAGATAGTACGCGGCATAACCGAAAAATATTCCCAGGAAAATCTGCCAGCGCAATCGACGATAAGTCGGATCGATCTCCGCTGCAGCTAAACGCGCTTTATGTGGCGCAGGTTTAAAAATGCTCAACATATATAGTAGCCTCCGTGGCCGTCTTTCATTCGAAGGAAACACTGCAGATTGCCGTAACAACCCTACCGCTCCCAGTGTGGCCGCGATGTTAAGGAAACATTCCAGGCAATAATGTGAATTACAGCACAGATTGTTACACATTTATGACAAATGTTCATAAAAGCGCACGGAATCACGTTTCATTTTCGAATTATGAGCGATTATGCGCGAAATCAAACAATCCATGTTTTTTATGTGGCTAAATGATAAAAAACGAACTGTGAGGAAAAACAATGAAAACTCGCGACTCGCAAACAAGTGACGTGATTATCATTGGTGGAGGAGCAACAGGTGCAGGGATCGCACGCGACTGTGCCCTGCGCGGATTGCGCGTCATCTTAGTAGAACGCCACGATATCGCCACAGGTGCGACCGGGCGCAACCACGGCCTGCTGCACAGCGGTGCACGCTACGCCGTCACCGATGCTGAATCTGCCCGTGAGTGCATCAGCGAAAACCAAATTCTGAAACGTATCGCCCGCCATTGCGTTGAGCCAACGGACGGTCTGTTTATTACCCTGCCGGAGGATGAGCTCTCCTTTCAGGCGACCTTTATTCGCGCCTGTGAAGAAGCAGGGATTCGCGCAGAAGCGATTGACCCTCAGCAGGCACGTATTATCGAACCTTCCGTGAATCCACAGCTGATTGGTGCGGTAAAAGTGCCGGACGGCACGGTTGATCCTTTCCGCTTAACCGCCGCCAACATGCTGGATGCGCGTGAGCATGGCGCGGTTATCTTAACGGCGCATGAAGTGACAGGACTGATTCGCGAAGGCGCGACGGTTTGCGGCGTTAACGTGCGCAATCATCTGACGGGCGAAATGCAGTCTCTGCATGCGCCGGTGGTCGTGAATGCCGCCGGGATCTGGGGCCAGCGCATTGCGGAATATGCCGATCTGAGCATCCGTATGTTCCCGGCCAAAGGTTCGTTGCTGATTATGGATCATCGCATTAACCAGCATGTCATCAACCGCTGCCGTAAACCGTCTGACGCCGATATTCTGGTGCCAGGCGATACCATCTCATTGATCGGTACCACCTCGCAGCACATTGATTACGATGATATCGACAGCAACCGCGTCACCGCAGAAGAAGTCGACATTCTGCTGCGTGAAGGCGAGAAACTGGCGCCGATTATGGCGAAAACGCGCATTTTACGCGCCTACTCCGGCGTACGTCCGCTGGTGGCCAGCGACGACGATCCGACCGGTCGTAACGTCAGCCGTGGGATTGTACTGTTCGATCACGCAGAGCGTGACGGACTGGAAGGGTTTATCACCATTACCGGCGGCAAACTGATGACTTACCGCCTGATGGCGGAATGGGCCACCGATGCTGTTTGCCGTAAGCTGGGCAATACCCAGCCTTGCACAACCGCAGACACCGCGTTGCCTGGCTCACAGGAATCTACCGAGCATACGCTTAAACGCGTTATTTCGTTACCTGCGCCGCTACGCGGTTCAGCTGTCTATCGCCATGGGGATCGTACCCCAGCGTGGCTGAGCGAAGACCGTCAGCACCGCAGCCTGGTCTGTGAATGTGAAGCCGTCACCGCAGGTGAAGTGCAATATGCCGTTGAAAATTTAACCGTCAACAGTTTGCTCGATTTACGTCGTCGCACCCGCGTCGGGATGGGGACGTGTCAGGGCGAATTGTGTGCCTGCCGCGCCGCAGGTTTGCTACAACGTTTTAATGTCACCACCGCCGCACAATCCATTACTCAGCTTTCCGACTTCCTCAACGAACGCTGGAAAGGTGTGCAGCCTATCGCCTGGGGAGATGCACTGCGCGAAAGCGAGTTCACTCGCTGGGTTTATCAAGGGTTGTGTGGTCTGGAAAAGGAGCACCAGGATGAAATTTGATACCGTCATTATCGGCGGCGGCCTCGCTGGACTGCTATGCGGCCTGCAACTGCAAAAAAGCGGACTGCGCTGCACGATTGTTACCCGCGGCCAAAGCGCCCTGCATTTTTCCTCCGGCTCACTGGATTTGCTCAGCAGCTTACCCGATGGTCAACCGGTGACGGATATAGAAGCGGGTTTGAATGCGCTGCGTACTCAGGCACCAGGTCATCCTTATAGCACCATCGGCACGCAGACCGTACTGGCACTGGCGCAGCAGGCGCAGGATCTGTTGGAAGAGTGCGGAACACATTTGCACGGTAAGGTTCATCAGGCTCATCAACGTGTAACACCGTTGGGAACCCTGCGTTCAACCTGGCTTAGTTCAGCAGAGGTGCCGGTCTGGCCGTTATCAGCGCAACGTGTCTGTGTGGTGGGAATTAGCGGCTTACTGGATTTCCAGGCGCACCTTGCCGCGGCCTCACTGCGCCAGCGTAACCTCAGCGTCGAAACGGCTGAAATCGATTTGCCAGAACTGGATGTCCTGCGTGATAACCCAACCGAATTTCGCGCCGTCAACATTGCTCGTCTGTTAGATAACGAAGATAAATGGTCGCTGCTCTATGACGCCCTGCTGCCAATCGCAAAAACCTGCGACATGATAATTATGCCAGCCTGTTTCGGCCTGGCTGACGATCGGCTCTGGAAGTGGCTCAACGACCGCCTGCCCTGCTCACTGATGTTATTACCAACTTTACCGCCGTCAGTGCTGGGCATGCGCCTGCATAACAAATTGCAGCGCCAGTTTGTACGCCAGGGTGGGGTGTGGATGCCAGGTGATGAAGTGAAAAAAATCACCTGTCAGGATAGCGTTGTCAGCGAAATCTGGACCCGCAACCATGCCGATATTCCTTTGCGGCCACGTTTCGCCGTGCTCGCCAGCGGCAGTTTCTTTAGCAGCGGACTGGTTGCCACGCGCGAAGCCGTTCATGAGCCGATTCTCGGTCTGGATGTGCACCAAACCGCCACACGTGCGCAGTGGTATCAGCGTGACGTCTTTGATCCACAACCGTGGCAACAGTTTGGCGTAACCACCGATGCTGAACTGCGTCCATCGCTTGCAGGAAAAACAGTAGAGAATATGTTTGCCATCGGATCGGTACTTGGCGGTTTTGACCCTATCGCCCAGGGTTGCGGAGGCGGAGTGTGCGCAGTGAGCGCTTTACACGCCGCACATCATATTGCGAAACGTGCAGGAGGCCAGCAATGAGCGACACACGTTTTGAAAGTTGTATCAAATGCACGGTGTGCACCACTGCCTGTCCGGTAAGCCGCGTCAACCCAAGCTACCCTGGCCCTAAACAAGCCGGGCCAGACGGCGAACGCCTGCGCCTGAAAGATGGTGCGCTCTATGACGATGCGCTGAAATATTGCATCAACTGCAAACGCTGTGAAGTGGCCTGCCCTTCGGATGTCAAAATTGGCGATATCATTCAACGCGCGCGTGCCAAATACGACACGACGCGTCCGTCGATACGTAACTTTGTCTTAAGCCATACCGATTTGATGGGCAGTGTTTCTACGCCGTTCGCACCCATCGTGAACACCGCGACTTCACTGAAACCAGTGCGCCAGCTTCTTGATTATGCACTAAAAATCGATCATCGCCGTACGCTGCCAAAGTACTCCTTCGGTACCTTCCGCCGCTGGTATCGCAGCATAGCCGCACAGCAGGCGCAGTATCAGGATCAAGTCGCATTTTTCCACGGTTGCTTTGTGAACTACAACCATCCGCAACTCGGTAAAGATCTGATAAAAGTGCTGAACGCGATGGGTACCGGCGTACAACTGCTGAGTAAAGAGAAATGCTGTGGCGTACCACTGATCGCCAACGGTTTCACCGATAAAGCCCGTAAGCAGGCGGTAAGTAATGTGGCTTCACTGCGAGAAGCGATTGACGGAAAAGGCATCCCGGTTATTGCCACCTCTTCAACCTGTACCTTTGCGCTACGTGATGAATACCCTGAAGTGCTGGATGTCGACAACTCAGGTCTGCGCGACCATATTGAACTGGCTACACGCTGGCTGTGGCGCAAGCTGGACGAAGGGAAAACGTTGCCGCTGAAAACGCTGCCGCTAAAAGTGGTCTATCACACACCATGTCATATGGAGAAAATGGGCTGGACGCTCTACACGCTGGAACTGCTGCGACAAATTCCTGGACTTGAACTGACAGTGCTGGATTCACAATGCTGCGGCATTGCCGGAACTTACGGATTCAAAAAGGAAAACTATCCGACGTCACAGTCAATTGGCGCACCGCTATTCCGCCAGATTGAAGAAAGCGGCGCGGATATCGTCGTGACCGACTGTGAAACGTGTAAATGGCAGATTGAGATGTCGACAAGTAAGCGTTGCGAACATCCTATTACCCTGCTCGCCAAAGCGTTGGGGTAACTCAGTTGCCCGGTGGTGTTTGCTACCGGGCATTTTTGCGCATCCAGTTCCGCTTATTTGAATACGTTGCAGTCGGGCGTATTTATCTCTGATTCACCCACGCAAAGAATCAATTTCTCATATGCAGCGCTTGTGAAAAGTGGATACCGTCACGCCATCTTCTCTTTCTGGTGACGGACTACCATGGCTATACCCACCACATCCACACCGCATGATGCGGTTTTTAAAAAGATAATTTCTTATCCTGAGATGGCCCGGGATTTTCTGGAGATTCACCTCCCCGTCACATTACGTGAGATATGCAATTTGCAAACGCTGAAGCTGGAGTCCACCAGTTTTATCGAACAGGATCTCCGCGCGTACTACTCCGACGTATTGTGGTCGCTAAAAACCCACGAAGGTGATGGCTATATCTATTGTGTCATCGAACATCAGAGTACAGCTGTGCAGCACATGGCATTCCGCCTGATGCGCTATGCCACCGCTGCGATGCAGCACCATCTTGATGTCGGGAATAAAACGCTGCCGCTGGTGATCCCCATGTTGTTTTATCACGGTCAACAAAGCCCCTATCCCTGGTCACTCAACTGGCTGGATGAATTTGACAACCCACAACTGGCGCGACAACTTTATTCGGAAGCTTTTCCGCTGGTCGACATTACCGTGATTCCTGACGATGAAATCGCGCAACATCGGCGTGTTGCGTTGCTTGAGTTGATGCAAAAACATATCCGCGATCGCGATTTGATGGGATTAGTGGACCGACTGGTCTCGTTATTAGTTACAAGCACCGCTAATGACAGCCAGCTACAGACGCTATTTAATTATCTGCTACGGTACGGCGACGTTTCTCACGTCAACGAATTTATCCATAAAGTTGCCGAACGTTCCCCTCATAACAAGGAGAGGCTGATGACAATCGCAGAGAGACTCAGACAAGAAGGCCACCACGATGGGCTGCAACAAGGGTTACAACAAGGATTGGAACAAGGAGTACAAAAAGGTATGCAAGAAGAAGCAACAAGGATCGCTCGCATGATGCTGGAACAAGGGATTGATCGTGATTTGGTTCAGTTAATTACCGGGTTATTGCCAGACGATGTCACAGCGTGAGTCAGACAGGGAAGGTTTGTAACCTTCCCTGCCACTAATCAAACCGTCAGGGATTCTACCACGTCTATCCAGCCGTGTTCCCCGGCGATATCCTGACCATTTAGCCAACGCCGCAGCATATTAAGCGCCATCATTGCGCAAACTTCCTGACGAACAGCCAAACTATAGCGATTTGCATTGAGTCGCACCCGCAAGGCATGCGTGCCGTCAGGTGTTGCCAGTGCGAAGTTAATATGTTCGTTTTCGAAACCCGATACCGCCAGCGCCAGTTCGGCATAATGGTTGCCGCGTCGCTCGGTTATCCAGTGAGCCGTTTGCGCCAGCGTTTCTTCCTGAGATGGCACTACCTCGCTCGCTAACAACGGGGCACTGGCGCGAGACAGCTGCAGAGCAATTAAGCCTCCGGTAAATTGCTCGCTCAGCGTCAGACTGTACTGGCGCTCCTGGAGCTTACGGGCAATTTGCACAGGTAACCCTTCGGTACCTTCAAAAATCATATTCTGGCCGGCAACACGTTTCACCTCTGGCCATAGCGCCAGCATCGCTTCACGTTGGGAATCGGGCCCGGTTAACTTCAGCTCGATAATCGGCATCGACGAGCGATACCCCATTGTCACCCCGGGCGGTAAAACCAAAGAGTCCAGGCTCTGCGCCAGATCGCTTTCAGAACGACCAAAAGTCGTTAAGCGCAGGCATAGCGGGGGTTGAGAGAGAGAAAAACGTTCGCGCAGGCGCGGCAGGATCTCATGTTCAACCATGACTTTAAATTCTGACGGCACACCCGGCGTAAAGAACATCAGGCAGCGATTAAGCTTTACGGCGAACCCGCAGGCAGTTCCGACCGGATTATTAATAAACTCCGCGCTGGCCGGAAGCTCAGCCTGTTTGCGATTGCCCGGTGCCATGACGCGTCCCCGCTCACGGAAAAAACGCGCCATTTCGGCCAGCCACGCTTCATGCAGTACCAGCCCTTCACCTTTTGCCGTTGCCGCCGCCAGTGCGCTCAAATCATCGCTGGTCGGCCCTAAGCCGCCATTGACGATCAGTACATCAGCATGTTCGCTACGCTCACGCAGAATAGCGACCAAATCGTTCAGATTGTCGCCAACCGTATTGCGGCGTGTTAACGGTAATCCCTGATTAAAGAAAAAATCTGCCAGCCAGGCGGCATTGGTGTCGACGATTTGTCCGTGCAACACTTCATCCCCGGTGGATAGCATCTCCACGTTTAACATCGTGTTCTCCTGCTTTTATGATGAAAACACTATAACGCATGGAGGGGGGAAGGCGCGACTGAAGGCCGCGCCGGAAAAATCAGAAACTCGCGTTAACCCCAACGTACGGGCCATCCGCAATCGCGTTATCGCGGTTGCCGTCTTTGCCCGCCAGATTCAGGTAACGATAACCGGCTTCGATGCTCAGCGGACGCATAATGGTCAGGCGCGCACCGGCATTCGCCTCTTCATAGCTGTCGATCCCGCTGGAGAGTGAATCCGGGGAGTAGTAGTATTCACCAAACAGACGGATGCTGTCGCCAATCGGCCACTGCAAACCGCCACCGACCGCCGCAGCGTAACCCTCATCACCATCATTCGGGTTAGTATAAATGCCTTTACCACCAACTGTTGCCAGCAGTGGACCGAGTGGAATATTCAGACCCAGCCCCAGACCAGCCGCATCACCGTCGTCATCGTTATGCATCCAGTTGCCGCTAACGGCAAGACCCGTGGTTTCAGTGCCCATACCGAAGCCAAGGTTGGTGTAATCTTCGCCCGCCTGGCCGCTAATGCTAATTGCGCTCGCCGACGCAGAAACAAACAGCATTCCGGCAAAACCCAACAGTAAACTTTTTTTCATTTTCTATCCTTTCCAGCAAGAATCAAAACATAGCCCCAAAACCGAGGGATTGTACTTCCAGATGGCGAGGAATCAATGAGCTAAAAAAGCGATGCAATACCATATTGTAACTAAATACTACTCAGAAAATTTAGATAAGGTTAAATTTTTGTATGAAATCTATCGCTGAGCGTCTCTGAATGCCATTTTCAACAACTATCAATTTTTCCCCAGCCACACGGGCTTAATCGTCGATGAAGCGTTTTTTCTTCAACCTGCAAAAGGTAAGATAGGTGGATGATGGAATTCTCAATCTCCCCTGGAAGGACTTGACCTATGCGCCAAAGAACAATTGTTTGCCCATTAATTCAAAACGATGGCTGCTATTTACTGTGTAAAATGGCTGACGACCGCGGCGTGTTTCCCGGTCAGTGGGCGCTATCTGGCGGGGGTGTTGAGCCGGGTGAGCGCATCGAAGAGGCTTTGCGTCGGGAAGTGAGGGAAGAGCTGGGTGAACAACTGGTATTATCAGAAATTACTCCGTGGACCTTCAGCGATGATATTCGCACCAAAACCTATGCCGATGGCAGTCAGGAAGAGATTTATATGATTTATCTCATCTTCGATTGTGTGGCAACTAATCGTGAAGTGAACATTAACGAAGAGTTTCAGGACTTCGCATGGGTTAAAGCGGAAGATCTTGGCACCTACGACTTAAATATCGCCACGCGTAACACGTTGACCTTGAAAGGGTTACTGTAAATCCCACGAATTTAAACGTAATATAAACAATGTTCACATTAGCGGTATTGTTCTCAACATTCAGCAACAGAGACCAATGCCGCCATAACGGCTAAAAACACTTTATATTCAAACAAATAAATCACTTCTCCCTGTTTTTATCTTTATACCACAAACCTTAAACTCTTAAGGATAAATTAACCTTCGGCCATTAACCTTTATAACCTGATGAAATAATTAACGACGCCCCTGTTTAGTCCTAAAAATAAAACTTCGGTAGCGTTAAATGGCTTGAAGGAATAATGATGTCTGACTTTTTGCCTTTCTCTCGCCCGGCAATGGGTGCTGCAGAGCTTGCCGCGGTGAAAGCGGTGCTGGACTCTGGATGGATAACCACTGGCCCGAAAAATCAACAGTTGGAAGAAGCCTTCTGCCAGCTGACGGGAAATCAACACGCCGTCGCCGTCTGTTCCGCCACTGCAGGTATGCACATCACGCTAATGGCGCTGAACATAGGTGCAGGCGATGAGGTCATTACGCCGTCAATGACGTGGGTTTCTACCCTCAACATGATTGTCCTGCTGGGCGCAACACCCGTGATGATCGATATTGACCGCGATACGCTGATGGTCACACCGGAGCAAATTGAAGCCGCTATCACGCCACGCACCAAGGCCATTATTCCCGTACATTACGCTGGCGCCCCAGCCGATCTTGATGCCATTTACGCCATCGGTGAACGCTATGGAATCCCTGTCATTGAAGACGCAGCGCACGCCGTCGGAACGTTATACAAGGGTCGTCATGTCGGTGCTCGTGGTACCGCAATCTTTTCCTTTCACGCTATCAAGAATGTGACCTGTGCCGAGGGTGGACTGATTGTTACTGACGACAGCCAACTCGCTCAACGGCTTCGCAGCCTGAAATTTCACGGCCTGGGTGTAGATGCGTATGACCGTCAAACCTATGGTCGCGCGCCGCAAGCTGAAGTTCTCGCACCGGGATACAAGTACAACCTGACTGACATCAACGCCGCCATCGCTCTGGTGCAGTTGAACAAACTGGATCGCCTGAACGCACGCCGTGCGCGAATTGCGCAGCAGTATCAACAGGCGCTGGCCGATACGCCGTTTCAACCGCTCGCCCTGCCTCAGTGGTCGTATGTGCACGCCTGGCATTTGTTCATCATTCGCGTGGATGAAGCCCGCTGTGGGCTAAGCAGAGATACTCTGATGGAAGCACTAAAGGCCAGAAATATTGGCACAGGCCTGCATTTTCGCGCGGCCCACACGCAGAAATATTATCGCGAACGTTTCACCGATCTTTCTCTGCCTAATACCGAATGGAATAGCGCACGCATTTGTTCACTGCCGCTATTTCCCGACATGACCGACGATGACACACAACGCGTCATTACGGCACTTCGCCAGATTGCAGGACAATAAGCATGTTTGAAGCCTCACCGATTAGTAAAGTCTCGGTGGTCATTCCCGTTTTTAACGAACAGGAAAGCCTGCCAGAATTAATCAGGCGCACCAGCGCCGCCTGCGAAAAACTGGATACTGAATATGAAATCCTGCTCATTGATGACGGTAGCAGTGACAATTCGGCTCAACTGATGATGGACGCCTCCCAGGCACCGAACAGCCATATTGTCTCTATTCTGTTGAATCGAAACTATGGGCAACACTCGGCGATTATGGCCGGTTTCAGCCACGTCACTGGCGACCTGATCATCACGTTGGATGCTGATTTACAAAACCCACCAGAGGAGATCCCGCGGCTGGTTGCCACGGCAAAAGAAGGCTTCGATGTCGTCGGTACGGTGCGTCAGAACCGCCAGGACAGCCGCTTTCGTAAGACCGCCTCACGGATGATCAACCATCTGATTCAGCGCACGACCGGTAAAGCCATGGGCGATTATGGCTGCATGCTCCGCGCTTATCGCCGTCACATCGTCGATGCCATGTTGCATTGCCAGGAGCGCAGCACCTTTATTCCGATCCTGGCTAACATCTTTGCCCGCCGCGCCACGGAAATCCCGGTACACCATGCCGAGCGTGAATTTGGCGACTCTAAGTACAGTTTCATGCGTCTGATAAACCTGATGTATGACCTGGTAACCTGCCTGACCACCACGCCATTGCGTATGTTGAGCCTGCTGGGCAGCATCATTGCCGCCACAGGCTTTACCCTGTCGGTCCTGCTTGTTGTTCTTCGCCTGACGCTCGGCCCGCAGTGGGCTGCAGAAGGTGTGTTTATGCTGTTCGCCGTGCTGTTTACCTTTATCGGCGCGCAATTCATTGGCATGGGATTACTCGGCGAATATATCGGTCGCATCTATAACGATGTCCGCGCACGCCCTCGCTATTTTGTTCAACACGTTATCCGTCCACAAACCACGCAGTCAACTGAGGAAAACCGCGCATGAAAGCCGTCGTATTTGCTTATCACGATATGGGTTGTCAGGGAGTCCAGGCCCTGTTGGATGCGGGTTATGACATCGCTGCTATTTTTACGCACGCTGATAACCCAGGTGAAAAAGCGTTTTTTGGCTCAGTTTCCCGCCTCGCTGCCAGCGCAGGTATTCCGGTGTACGCTCCGGACGAGGTCAATCATCCGCTGTGGATCGAGCGGATCGGGCAGCTCGCCCCCGATATGATCTTCTCATTCTACTATCGCCATTTACTCAGCGATGAGATCCTGCGTCTTGCGCCTGCGGGTGCCTTTAATCTGCACGGCTCATTACTGCCCAAATATCGTGGCCGTGCACCGCTGAACTGGGTATTAGTCAATGGCGAAACCGAAACAGGCGTGACGCTTCATCGCATGGTCAAGCGCGCAGATGCCGGTGCCATCGTCGCCCAACAGCGCATAACCATTTCCCCCGATGACGTAGCGTTAACCCTGCACCATAAATTATGCCAGTCTGCCCGCGAGGTACTGGCGCAGGCGCTGCCAGCCATCAAAGCCGGTGATTTTCAGGAGTACCCACAACAGGAAGCCGACGCCACCTGTTTTGGTCGCCGCACGCCGGAAGACAGTTTCCTCGACTGGAACAATCCCTGCGCACAACTGCATAACATGGTTCGCGCCGTGTCCGATCCATGGCCGGGTGCATTTAGCTATGCCGGTACGCAAAAATTCACCATCTGGTCATCGCGCCAGAGTGCAAATACATCTGCGGCTCTGCCGGGAACGGTTATCTCCGTATCACCCTTGCTGATTGCCTGTGCCGATGGCGCACTCGAAATCATTACCGGGCAAGCGGGTGATGGCATTACTATGCAGGGCTCACAGCTGGCACAAGTTTTGGGTCTGGTTGCGGGTTCTCGCCTCAACAGCCAGCCCGTTTCCGCCAGCAAACGTCGTACCCGCGTTTTGATCCTTGGCGTTAACGGTTTCATTGGCAACCACCTGACCGAACGCCTGCTACGCGAAGATAACTACGAAATCTACGGGCTTGATATTGGCAGCGATGCGATTGAGCGTTTTCTGCAACACCCACGATTCCATTTTGTGGAAGGTGATATCAGCATTCACTCCGAATGGATTGAATATCATGTGAAAAAATGCGACGTTGTGCTGCCACTGGTCGCCATTGCCACGCCGATCGAATATACCCGCAACCCGCTGCGCGTCTTCGAACTCGATTTTGAAGAAAATCTGAAAATTATTCGTTACTGTGTCAAATACCGCAAACGCATCATTTTCCCGTCAACATCTGAAGTCTACGGTATGTGTACCGATAAAGACTTCGATGAAGACAGCTCCAACCTGATCGTCGGCCCGGTTAATAAACCGCGCTGGATCTACTCGGTCTCTAAACAACTGCTGGATCGCGTCATTTGGGCATACGGTGAAAAAGAAGGGCTACGTTTCACCTTATTCCGTCCGTTTAACTGGATGGGACCGCGTCTGGACAGCCTGAACGCCGCACGTATCGGCAGCTCACGCGCCATTACCCAACTGATCCTGAATCTGGTGGAAGGCTCCCCCATCAAGCTGATTGAAGGCGGCAAGCAGAAGCGTTGCTTTACCGACATTCGTGACGGTATCGAAGCTCTGTTCCGTATCATTGAAAACGAAGGCGGGCGCTGTGATGGCGAGATCATCAATATCGGTAACCCGGATAACGAAGCAAGTATTCAGGAACTGGCTGAAATGCTCCTTTCCTGCTTCGAAAAACATCCATTGCGCCAACACTTCCCGCCGTTTGCTGGTTTCCGCGACGTTGAGAGTAGCAGCTACTATGGCAAAGGCTACCAGGACGTTGAGCACCGCAAACCCAGTATTCGTAACGCCAAACGTTGCCTGAACTGGGAACCAACAATCGAGATGCAAGAAACGGTTGAAGAGACGCTGGACTTCTTCTTACGCAGTGTGGACATCACGGAACACACATCATGACCAAAGTGGGCTTGCGCATAGATGTCGATACATTCAGAGGGACACGCGAAGGCGTGCCCCGCCTGCTGGAGACATTGAACCGGCATAACGTTCGGGCAAGTTTCTTTTTTAGCGTCGGGCCCGACAACATGGGACGCCATCTCTGGCGTCTGGTGAAGCCGCAATTTTTGTGGAAGATGCTGCGCTCAAACGCAGCCTCACTCTACGGGTGGGACATTTTACTGGCCGGCACCGCCTGGCCTGGAAAAGAAATTGGCCTGGCCAATGCGGCCATCATTTCGCAAGCTGCCCGGTATCACGAAACAGGCTTACACGCTTGGGATCATCATGCCTGGCAATCACGAAGTGGCAATTGGAACGATAAACAGCTGATTGATGATATTTCGCGAGGCATTAATGCGCTCGAAACAATCATCGGCCAACCGGTTACCTGCTCTGCCGTTGCTGGTTGGCGTGCCGACTCACGCGTCGTCGATGCGAAAGAAACATTCCATCTGCGCTATAACAGCGATTGCAGGGGAACATCGTTATTCCGTCCTGTACTTGAAACTGGAGAAATGGGGACGCCACAAATTCCGGTCACGCTACCGACATGGGATGAAGTAGTTGGTCAGGAGGTGCAGGCAGCGGACTTCAACGACTATATTCTCTCCTGCATTCAGAGGGACAAAGGCACCCCGGTCTACACGATTCACGCAGAGGTGGAAGGCATTGCTTTTCATCAGAATTTTGACGAGCTGCTGACTCGCGCTGCCGACATGGGAATTATATTTTGCCCGCTCGGCGACCTGTTACCTGACAATGTCAGTTCGCTGCCGACAGGGCAGATCGTGCGTGGAAAAATACCCGGCAGAGAGGGATGGCTCGGCTGCCAACAACCGGTGAGTGCGACACAATGAAACCTGCTGCCCGCTACACTCTGGCCTGTATCGCGTTTATTGCGCTGTATTTTATTCTCCCCATCAACAGCCGCCTGCTCTGGCAGCCTGATGAAACGCGCTATGCTGAAATCAGCCGGGAAATGCTGACGTCTGGCGACTGGATCGTGCCGCACTTTTTAGGGCTGCGTTATTTTGAAAAACCCATTGCCGGATACTGGTTAAACAGCATCGGACAATGGTTGTTTGGCGCTAATAATTTTGGCGTCAGAGCGGGGGCCATTTTTGCCACCTTACTGACGGCACTCCTGGTCGCCCGGCTTGCCATGCGGTTATGGCAAGACAAGCGTACCGCCATTCTCTCTTCAGTTATCTTTTTAACGTTTTTCTCGGTTTACAGCATCGGCACCTACGCGGTACTTGATCCCATTATCGCGCTGTGGCTAATGGCAGGCATGTGCTGTTTTTGGGAGGGAATGCAGGCCACCACCAGAACACGTAAAGTTGTCGCCTTTTTGCTGTTAGGATTCACCTGCGGCATGGGCGTGATGACCAAGGGTTTTCTGGCGCTTGCCGTTCCTGTGCTCAGCGTACTGCCGTGGGTTTTCATGCAAAAGCGTTGGAAAGATCTCATTATCTACGGTCTACTGGCAGTGGTCGGCTGCGTGGTAATTGTGCTGCCATGGGGAGTTGCGATAGCCCAGCGTGAACCGGATTTCTGGCATTACTTCTTCTGGGTTGAACATATTCAACGCTTCGCACAGGATGATGCCCAACACAAGGCTCCCATCTGGTACTACATTCCGGTATTCGTGGCTGGCGCATTACCGTGGCTCGGGCTGCTCCCCGGCGCGCTGCGTACGGGCTGGCGTGAGCGGGATGTTCCGCGCAGCGCACAGTACCTGTTAAGCTGGATTGTCATGCCAATCCTGTTTTTCAGCATCGCCAAAGGAAAACTACCGACCTATATTCTCTCCTGCTTCGCGCCGCTGGCGATATTAACGGCGCGTTTCGGCCTGCAGGCCGCGGAAAAAGGCTCAGCCGCGCTGCGCGTAAATGGCTGGATCAACGTGCTGTTCGGTGTGTCCGGCATTGTCGCCACGATTATCGTGTCCACGCTCGGACCGTTGAAGACACCGGTCTGGTCGCATATCGAAACGTATAAAGTGTTTTGCTCATGGGGTATTTTTATCACCTGGACGCTATTTGGCTGGTATACGCTTAACAACCGTGAAAAAAACTGGAAATTAGCAGCGCTCTGCCCGCTGGGGCTGGCGCTGTTGTTCGGCTTCTCAGTACCTGACCGGGTAATGGAATCCAAACAGCCGCAGTTTTTTGTCGAGATGACCAAAGAGTCGCTGGAGTCGAGCCGTTATATTTTCACCGACAGTGTTGGCGTTGCTGCTGGCCTGGCCTGGAGCCTGAAACGCGATGACATCAACATGTACGGGCAAACAGGTGAGTTAAAATACGGCCTTAATTATCCGGATGCCCAGGGACGCTTCGTCAGCCGGGATGACTTTGCCGGCTGGTTGGCGCAACATCGTCAGGAAGGGATCATTACGCTCGTGCTGTCAATTTCGAAGGATGAGGATATTAATCAGCTTGCCATTCCCCCCGCTGACTATATCGACAATCAGGGGCGCCTGGTCTTGATTCAGTACAGGCCTAAATGATCTGGCTAACCTTAGTCCTTGCCAGCCTGCTCAGCGTCTGTGGACAATTGTGTCAGAAGCAGGCCACCCGCCCGGTACCCGCTCACGCGCGAACACGCTATATCGCGCAGTGGATTGGTCTGGCGCTGGCCTGTCTGGGACTGGCCATGCTGCTCTGGCTGGCAGTATTGCAGAATATTCCCGTCGGTATCGCCTACCCAATGCTAAGCCTGAACTTTGTATGGGTCACGCTGGCGGCATGGAAAATCTGGCGCGAACCTGTCACAACGCGTCACTGGCTGGGGGTTGGGCTACTCATCACAGGCATATTTATTCTTGGGAGCGCGGTGTAATGGGCATCTTTTGGGGGCTGTGTAGCGTGATTATTACGTCGTTTGCTCAGCTAAGTCTGGGCTACGCGATGGATAATCTGCCGCCCATGCTGCAACCGCTGGCGTTTATTTCCGCCGTTTTTTCAACCAGCAACAACGCACTCGCCTTATATGGCGGGCTGGTAGGTTATTTACTGTCAGTGATGTGCTGGCATAAAGCCCTGCATCAGCTCGCGCTGAGCAAAGCCTATGCCTTGCTCAGCCTCAGCTATGTGCTGGTGTGGATCGCATCAATGATTTTACCGGGCTGGCAAGGAACCTTTTCAATAAAAGCCCTGGTGGGTGTGCTGTGTATTATGGCGGGGTTAATGACCATATTCTTACCTGTCCGCCAACACACACCCTGAGATCATTTATCGTCAGACAGTTGTCGCAGACGCTCCCATTCTTCGCAGAGATACTGTCTGGCATCAATGATTTTAATCACTCGCGATGTGTCACGGTTAATACAATACTGGGCATCTTTTAGCGGTGACAGGAGATCGCCAGCTTTTACACGCTCGCTGGCTTGCGCTTCAGCCAGCATTTTCAACGAACCACCGGTATCACAAAGTACAATATAGAGCCTCCCTGCTTTTTGGTTACAGCAAGATTTCTTCACATGCCATTCCATAGCGCACCTTTTGCTATTGATTTTCACACCAGGTTACACTTCAGCAGATAAACAAAACCGCAATGGCCTGGGAATGGCAAAAGTGAGAAATGTAATCAATGTTTTCCTAATGTTAATACTGAAGCACTTACCCAATCCGACAGCGCACGACGAGAGATTTTGATTCCTCCGGCTTTGAGTTCGGGTGGCAATGTCAGCCAGCATACCGGTTGTTGAAAGCGAGCTAGCTTGTCTTTAACCCACTCTGCCAGATTGGTGTCCCCAGCGTTGGCGTCATACTCAACGACCGCAACGGGGCGGCTGCCAAACTCTTCATCTTCTATTGGAACAATAAAAGCTTGCAGAACATGGGGATGCGATACAATAACGCGCTCCACCTCTTCCGGTTGGATCCCTTCTCCGCCACTAAAAAACAGGTTGTCCATCCGTCCGACAAGGGTTAACTTGCCATCATGCACGATGCCGCGATCGCGGGTGGCAAACCAGCCTTGCGCATTAACCAGTGGATAAAGCTGTCCGTTGCGCCAGTACCCTTGCGCCATGCTGGCGGCACGAAGCCAGACTTCATCATCAACAATCCTGACTTCTCTGCCTGGTAGTGCAGAGCCGACATCCGCCTTACCATCGGCTTCTTTCGCACACACCGTGGAGGCAAATTCCGTCAACCCGTAACCGCACCAGCAACGAATACCCTGCTCACGCGCTTGTTCAGTCAATTCAACAGGAATCGCTGCACCGCCCAGCAACACGGCCTTTAGCGATACCGGTGTGTTATTGACCAACAGTCGCCAAAGCTGCGTGGGAACCAGCGAAGCATGGGTACACCCCGTCAGCATTTGCTCTAACGGTTGCTTATCGCGCACGGTCATACGCGCGCCCGCAAACAGCCAGCGCCACATAATCCCCTGGCCGGAAACGTGAAATAACGGTAGCGAGAGCAGCCAGTCATCGTCTTCGCCAAATGGCATCAGTGACAGCACCCCCTGCGCACTCGCCAAATGCGCCTGACAGGTATGTACCGCTGCTTTCGGCACTCCGGTTGAGCCGGAAGTTAATGTCATTGTGCTCAAGCGCTGAGGCAACCAGACGGCAGCATGCTCGCCAGACTGTTCCAGCATCCGCAGCGGTGCCAACCCCGGGAGCGGGCTTTCGCCTTCCAGATCCAGCGCAAAACGCAGCGTCAGATCCGGGATTAACATATCCAGCAACGGCTGTGGTAACTGCGGGTTCACAGGTAATATTCGTGCTCCGCACTGCAACAATGCCAGCCATGCCAGCAGCGGACGGGGATGATTCCAGGCGCGGAGCAATATGCCATCGCCCTCTTCCACCCCCTGAGCCGCAAAGCCGCTTGCCAGACGATCGACCCGCGCACAGAGATCGCCCCAGCGTAACACCTCATCGTTGAGGCGTAAGGCTGGCGCGTCCGCACGAACCTGTCGCCAGTGACGCCACGGCCAGTCAGCAAATTGCACCAGGCCTGATATGCTTACGCTATCGGGCATTTCCTGCTGGATCATAGCAGGCGTTCCAGCGCATCGACCTCAATGCATGGCAACGTACTGCCAGGCCACGCGCGTACCTGCTGACACTGCATCAGGTTGAGCGTATCCAGACCAGGGATAGTCTGTGGCGTCAACCAGGCAGCAATGCGTGCCAACTGGGTTAAGCCCAGGCTCGATTCGATAGAGGAGCTGATCACGGCGGTGAGACCGAGCGCGTGTGCGGCTGCAACCTGCTCACGCACCTTGTCGAGGCTACCCGTCAGCGTAGGCTTGATAACGACTGCCTTCACGCCCTCTTCGGCCATAAAGGTGAAATCGGCTTCACGCAGACTTTCATCCCAGGCAATGGCAATCCCTGTTTCACGCGAGAACGCACGGGAATCATCACGGGTTTTACACGGCTCTTCGAGGAAGGCAATGCGCCCGCGATACTCAGGATTGACATATTTCGCAAACTGCTGGGCTTTCAGCGGCGTCCAGGCACGATTGGCATCAAGCCGCAGGTGCAGTTCCGGGATCGCCTCCAGCAACAGGTTGACGACCATACCGTCGCGAACAGCTTCATACAGACCGACTTTTACCTTCGCAACTTTCTCGCCAGGCATGTCTGCCAGTTGCAGCACCAGATCGTCAGGATCACCTGTACACAACGGCGCAGCACGATAGTCCGCCGCCTCAGGCAACGTACCCGCAAGCTCGGCCAGCGCACAGCTAACACCAAATGCAACGGCAGGCAGCTGTGGTGAGGATGAATCCCCCTGCAGCCAACCGTTAACCCAGGCCAGCAGCGCAGTTTGCGCCTCTTCCCAGGTTTCCTGGCTGAAGCCCGGTAGTGGAGAGATCTCCCCCCACCCTTCGCGCTCGCCGTCACGAAGACAAACGTACAGCCCGTCACGCGTTTTTAACCGCCTGTCACGCAAAATCACCCCCGCGTCCATGGGGATCTGCCAACGGTATACCTGCGCGCTACGCATTACGGATTCCGTTTGAATTTGCTGAAGTCAGGCTGGCGTTTCTGGTTAAAGGCATTACGGCCTTCCTGACCCTCTTCAGTCATGTAGAACAGCATGGTCGCGTTCCCGGCCAGCTCCTGCAGACCCGCCTGGCCATCGCAGTCGGCATTCAGTGCAGCTTTCAGGCAGCGCAGCGCCATCGGGCTGTTTTGCAGCATTTCACGACACCAGCGCACAGTTTCTTTTTCCAGATCGACCAGCGGAACCACGGTATTGACCAGGCCCATATCCAGCGCCTGTTTTGCATCGTATTGACGGCACAGGAACCAGATTTCACGTGCTTTTTTCTGACCTACGATACGCGCCATGTAGGACGCGCCCCACCCGCCGTCGAAGGAACCGACTTTCGGGCCAGTCTGACCAAAGATGGCGTTTTCAGCCGCAATGGTCAGGTCGCACATCATGTGCAGCACATGACCACCGCCGATGGAATACCCTGCCACCATCGCGACAACCGGTTTCGGGCATGTGCGGATCTGGCGCTGGAAGTCCAGAACGTTCAGATGATGCACGCCGGAGTCATCCTGGTATCCGCCGTAATCGCCACGTACTTTCTGATCGCCACCCGCACAGAACGCTTTGTCGCCCGCACCGGTCAGAATAATCACGCCGATATTGTCGTCATAGCGTGCATCCGCCAGCGCCTGAATCATCTCTTTGACGGTAACAGGACGGAAAGCATTGCGTACCTGCGGACGATTAATGGTGATTTTTGCGATACCGTCGGTGGATTTCTCGTAAAGAATATCGGTATAGCCTTCAGAGCAATCGTGCCATTCTACCGGTGCGTAAAGCATTGTTTCATCAGGATAGATCATAAAATGTCCTATAGTCAGCGACGCAGAATCTGAGCCAGACAGTCCACTACACCCGCGGGGTTGTCCCGATGCGCGTTGTGTCCGGCATTACGAATCACATGGTTTGGTACTGATATTTCCGCCGCCAGAGCGCGGAATTTATCGTCACGTTCACCACATAAATAATAAAACGGAAATGTGCGCGTCGTGAGTTGCGCACGTAAATCAGGTTGTACGGCAAGCGAGGTGGCCTCCAGCATTGCCGCCAGCGTTTGCCCATTATTCTGGCTACGCAGAGCGACCAGCGCCTCTCTTTGCGCCGTGTTCAGCGAGGAAAAAACGGGCTGTTGATACCAGTCATTAAACACCTCACGTAGCGGCTCTGCGCGGAATCGCGCAGCCCAGCGGCCATCCGAGAGAAGACGCTGAACGCGCGCCTCTTCGCCTTGCAAGCCTGGATGTCCACCTTCAATCACCAGACCACAAAGCCCTGGCATCTCCTGACAGGCAGCCATCATCGCGACTCTGCCACCAAGAGAGTATCCCACCAGCCAGTAGTTGTGTATGTTGTAACTAAGTAGAGTGTTACGCAGCAAAACGTTTACGTCATCGAATCCGCTCACGCTGATGTCAGCAGAGTCACCGTGTCCCGGCAGATCGATGTATAGCCGCGAATAATCCTGAAACGCTTCGCCGACCGTCTGCCATTCCCGACAATCGCCAGAGAAACCGTGCAGGAAAACCAGCCAGGGAAATCCCGTCTGGCCCTCTTTCGCCTGCGCATGCAGGATCATAGATGACTTACCTGCGCCAGCAGTTGCTGCAAGGTTTGCGCCCCGTCAGTTTCATTCACCACCAGCTCAATCACCGTGGCCGCAGGAGTACGCCAGGCGTTAGTCAACGCGCTCTCCAGCTGCTCCCAGTTTTCCGGGCGCTGGTATTTAAGGTTAAACATGGCGGCAGCATGTTCGAAATGTACGTTCTGCGGCATCAGATAGAACCGTTCACGTTCGCCTGGCGGGGTTGGCAGCAGGGAGAAAATCTGTCCGCCGTTATTATTCACCACAATCAGGACAAACGGCGCGGAAACCTGACGCAAAAGCGCCAGCGCATTCAGGTCATACAGCGCGGATAAATCGCCAACAATAGCCAGCGTCGATTTTGCACTGGCACGCTGTACGCCTGCCGCCGTTGATAGCAGACCGTCAATACCGCTCGCACCGCGATTGCTGTAAACCGGGAAACCTGCCGGAAGCTGAGACAGTGCGTCAATCAGCCGTACAACCAGGCTGTTCCCCACGAACAACTGTCCCTGCTCTGGCAGATACTCGCGAATACGGTGCGCCAGCTGTGCTTCGCCAAACGTGTCACGGCGGGCTTCTACCGCCTGCCATGCCTGTTGCGCCAGCCGTGGGATCTCCACACACCAGGGCTGGCGTTTCTCCGCCGGATGCAGCTCCAGCCAGTCGCCTACTTTTGCCACCAGCCGGCGCCCACGATGGTGAGCCGGATCGAGGCGGCCTTCGATATTGTCGACAATCCAGAATTCCTGTGGGTCGCAATTGGCCTGCCATTGCAGCAGTCGTTTACCGGTCAGACTACTGCCGAGCTGCACCACAATCTGCGCCTGCTCTAATTCAGCTATCGCTTTCGCGTTCCCCAGCCACAGATCGGCGCAGGGCAACGGCTGTCCGGTTTGCGACAGCACATCACCAATGAGTGGCCAGCCTAACGTCTGCGCCCAGAGCGCAACTTTCTTGCCCTCTTCGGCGCTCATGCGCCCGGCAAGTACTACACCACGTTTTTGCCGCCAGAAAAACCAGTCGCGTTGTTTATCACTTTCCAGTCGACGCGCTGCGCTCAACCAGGGTTTATCATCCTGCCACCAGTCACCAAGACGCTGCTGCCAGGCCAGACCCGTTTCGTCCATCTCGCCATATAAGGGTTCTGCAAACGGACAGTTTATATGAACCGCCCCGCTATGCAGCGCGGCTAAGGCGTTATCGATGGCAGACACCAGCCAGCTTGCCGGAATGTCCTGCGTCGGACGCGGTAAAGAGAGCGTTTGCGACGGATGCGAGGCAAACATGCCGGCCTGACGAATAGCCTGGTTAGCGCCACAGTCAATAAGCTCAGGCGGTCTGTCAGCGGTAAGCAAAATCAGTTTTTCACCGGTCAGCCCGGCTTCAATCAGCGCCGGATACAAATTCGCTACCGCCGTACCAGAGGTGACAATAACGGCAACAGGTTGCCTACTGACTTTCGCCAGACCTAAGGCGAGATGCCCCAGTCCGCGCTCGTCAAAATGGGTATGATGGATAAAAGCGGGATTTTCCGCTGCCGCTAAAGTCAACGGCGTCGAACGAGAGCCAGGGGCAATGCAAACATGCCTGACGCCGTGGCGAGTGAGAGCTTCCAGAATGACCGCCGCCCAGCGTCGGTTAAATGCGCTTACTGACATGAGATTGTCCGGTATCAATATTGCGACACAGTATAAAGAATCGAATAAATGGATTTTTGATATGAGTCGGGAATATACACGAAATCATTATCCTTCTATCGATAATAAAGTACGTAACCCTGCCGCTTTATTATCTATTTCTTGCCATTCTTGCTCAGGTTCTGAACCGCGCACGATCCCCGCCCCGGCATACAGGCGTACGACATTTGCGCTAATTTTCGCTGAACGTAATGACACGCAAAACTCGCTCTGACGCAGTGAAAGATAACCCGCAGAACCGGCATACCACTCGCGTTCAAAGGGTTCATTATGTTGGATAAATTCACGCGCCAGCTCGCGTGGAATACCCGCTACGGCCGCAGTAGGCTGTAGCTGTACCAGACAGAGCGTATCATCCGCCTGATTGAGCGCAGTCCAGATACAGCGGCGCAGATGCTGTACTTTGCGCAGTCTAAGTACCTGTGGCGGCAGGACATCGAGGGTTTGCGTACAGTTCTGCAGCCGTTGGCAAATATCTTCCACCACCAACATGTTCTCACGCTGATTTTTATCGTCCTTCATCAGCCATTCACCCAACTGCCAGGCGCGATGATCGTTAGGGTGATTGGCAACGGTTCCGGCCAGCGCCTCAGTGCGCAGTGCCGTGTCACGCCGCCTGTACAGACGTTCAGGGGATGAGCCAAGAAAAGCAGATTCGGCGGAAAACGCCATATAGAAGTGGTAACAGTTGAGATTTAAACGACGACTGGAGGCCATAACCGCCGCGGCATTAACCGGCTGAGAAAACTGTAAATCGGTCGCCCGCGCCAGCACCACTTTGTCGAGTTCTTCCTCAGCAATGGTCTGCGTGGCAAGCTCAATAAGTCGAACCCAACCATCTTTATCCGGCCAGTGCTGCTCTCCCGTCAAAATCAGACGCAATGCGGGAAGCGGTTTTACCTGTGCAAGTGTTGAAATAAACGCAGCGGCCTGCGCGGCATCTTCACGCAACGACACGTCGCTATACAGGTGTAGTCGTAAGGTAGCAACCCCGGCGCAGCGTCGCCATTCCAGTCGCGGCAGCAATAAATTACCGCGCTGCGGCTCAAACGCATTCAGGCCCCAGACGCGCAGTTCGGGGTAATTATCATGTTGGCGTAAAAACCGTTGAGCAGATTCCAGTGAGGAGAATGTCGCAACTGCGCCCAGCACAGCTGCTTCTTCATCGCCGTTACGTTGCTGCCAGTAAAACTGAGGCCAGACGGGCTGGCTGGCCAGCCATCCTAAAGCGTCAAAAGCATCGTTCAGTGGGAAAGGTATGTCGTAAATACGAATGCCAGGTGCTGCCGGTATCTCTTGCGACAAAATGCGCATCAGACTTTCCAGCGCAGTAGTGATTGAATGCACGCGGACCTCTCCCTGTTAAAAACCTCTCATTATACGGGGTACTGAGCAGAAAAAGCAGTACCCCCGTATAGGGGGTGCGATAACAGCGCTATATTTATCGCCGTGCCAGCAATAATCCCATCACTAAACCGACTGTCGCCCCCACGCCGATCCCACGCCAGGGTTTTTCGTGTACATAGTCATCTGCCCGGCAAACAGCCTGCTTTGCACGATAATAGTAACTGTCAGAGGCGTGACTAACGCGATTTCTCACCTCTTCTAACGCCTGCTCAGCCCGCGCTTTCAACTCAAGGTACTTCTGGTCGGCAGGATCGCCGGAAGAACGTAACACTTCTTCCAGCGTTTCACTCAACAATTCCAGATCGTCATCAATACGTGATTCGTAAGAATGAAAAGACATTTTATTCTCCCTTTCTATTGACGTATCCGCTAACTATAGACGACAGGTGCTGTTTACGCTTGATGCCCCTCACGCGCCATGCCGATGTGTGGAATACCGTCTTCGTCATAGATCTCCGTGACGGGAACAAAACCAAATCTCGCATAGAACGATTGCAGATGCGCCTGAGCCCCCAGGTATAACGCCTTATGCGGCCAATGCTGCGCACAGGATGCCAGCGTTTGCATCATTAACTGCTGCCCCAATTTTTCGCCGCGTAGCGCTTCGCTTACAATCACCCGGCCAATTACTACCGGCTCCAGATCATCGTCACTTTTCAGAATCCTCGCATACGCCACCAGTTCATCATTATGCCATCCCAGAATGTGACGGTTCTCGCCGACTAAGTCGTCGCCATCCACGTCCTGATACGGACATTGTTGCTCAACAACGAATACTGCGCAGCGAAGCTGAAGAATGGCATACAGCTCCTGAACACTCAGCTTTGCATGATGGAGATCTTGCCAGTGGATCATTGTCTGCCCCTTTGTTGTGATAACCTGAACACCCTGCCTCATTGATGGCGAAAAGTGTAACGTAAAGATGGAATTACTATTTTTAGGTACGTCTGCGGGAGTTCCCACACGTTCTCGCAATGTAACGGCAATATTACTGAATCTGCAACACCCGACTCAGGCAGGTTTGTGGCTTTTTGATTGCGGCGAAGGGACGCAGCATCAAATGCTTAGCTCCCCGTTCAACCCAGGCAAACTTGATCGTATTTTTATCAGTCATCTGCATGGCGATCACCTGTTTGGTTTACCGGGGCTGCTGTGCAGTCGTTCAATGGCCGGAAACGTCCAGCCGTTGACGCTTTATGGGCCGAAAGGATTACGGGAATTTACCGAAACAGCCCTGCGACTGAGCGGTTCCTGGACCGATTATCCACTGGAAATTGTGGAAATCACCGCCGGTGATGTTGTGGATGACGGCCTGCGCAAAGTGACCGCGTTTCGACTGGAACATCCGCTGGAGTGCTACGGTTTTCGTGTTGAAGAACACGACAAGCCGGGGGCGCTTAATGCCAGCGCCCTGAAGGCGGCAGGCGTTAAAGCGGGCCCGTGGTTCCAGGATTTGAAAGCCGGGAAAACCATCGTGCTGGAGGATGGTCGCGCGATTAACGGCGCCGATTTTCTCTCCCCGGCAACCCGAGGAAAATCCGTGGCAATTTTCGGTGATACCGGGCCCTGTGCGAGCGCTATCGAACTGGCAAAAGGGGTGGACGTGATGGTACATGAAACCACGCTGGACGCCTCAATGGAGGAAAAAGCCAACAGCCGCGGGCATAGCTCCACCCGGCAGGCCGCACAGCTGGCACTGGACGCCGGTGTGGGCAGACTCATCATGACCCACGTCAGCTCACGCTACGATGCAAAAGGCTGCCAGCGGTTACTTGAAGAGTGCAGAGCGATTTTTCCAGACACGGAACTGGCTCACGATTTCGCCATTTTCACCGTTTAGCGCTTTATTTTTCCGCCTCAATGCCGATAACAGTGGAAAGGCTGGCTTTCACACTGAGGACAGGATGAACAATTTTCAGAAAGATATTGATGACAGGACCAATTTAACCTTGTCGAACCGCTTTGAGCTGCTGCTGTTTCGCCTTGGCAAATCCGTTGAGGAGCAGAAATCAGAGCTGTTTGGCATCAACGTATTCAAACTGCGTGAAATCGTACCGATGCCGACCTTCACGCGTCCGGCAGGCATGAAGGCACCGCTTTTAGGGATGGTTAACATTCGCGATCAGGTGATACCGGTGATTGACCTGCCTGCCGTCGCAGGCTGTAAGCCAGAGACCGGACTCAACATCCTGTTGATCACAGAGTACGCCCGCAGCGTCCAGGCGTTTGCGGTGGAGTCAGTAGAGAACATTATGCGCCTCGACTGGCAACAGGTGCATACCGCCGAGAAAGCCGTCAATGGCCGCTACATTACCAGTATCGCCTGTCTGGACGACAACAAAGAGACCAACAACCTGGCGCTGGTGCTCGACGTTGAGCAAATTCTGTACGACATCGTACCGTCGAACCACGATCTGCGCGCAACTGATCTGAAAACCAATAAGTTCAACATCACGCCAGGTGCGGTGGCGATAGTGGCAGATGACTCCAAAGTGGCTCGCGCGATGCTGGAAAAAGGGCTCAACGCCATGGAGATCCCACACCTGATGCATGTGACGGGCCAGGATGCGTGGGAAAAAATTCAACAGCTATCTGAAGAAGCGGAAGCGGAAGGTAAGCCAATCAGCGAAAAGATTGCCCTGGTGCTCACCGACCTGGAAATGCCGGAGATGGATGGTTTTACGCTGACCCGTAAGATAAAAACCGACGAACGCCTGAAGAAGATCCCGGTCGTGATTCACTCCTCGCTTTCCGGTAGCGCTAATGAAGATCACGTCCGCCGGGTGAAAGCCGATGGCTATGTGGCCAAATTCGAAGTCAATGAGCTTTCTTCAGTAATCCAGGAAGTGATGGATCGCACAGCGAAAGGCATCAGCGGTCCACTGGTGAGCAGGCAGCTTTTGAACTAACTATCTTTCACGCATAAAAAAACCCGCCGAGGCGGGTTTTTTCGTTATTGCATTTAGCCTTACATCAGCGGAGCCGCTAACTGCACGATGCTGATCAGCGGTTGCGGGTAGATACCCAGCACCAGTACCAGCAGGGCAGAAATCAGCACCACGATACCGCCCGCGCTGTACTGCCAGTTGGATGGCGCATCGCGGTTCAGTTGCTGCGGTGCGCTCAGGTACAGGCTCACGGCAACGCGCAGGTAGTAGTACAAACCAATCGCCGAACCGACCACCACGGCGGCAACCAGCCACCACAGGTTAGCCTGCACACCGACCGCCAGTACGTAGAACTTACCGATAAAGCCCAGCGTCATCGGGATACCCGCCAGAGACAGCATCATCACCGTCATCACCGCAGCGAGGATCGGACGATGCCAGAACAGACCACGGTAAGAGAACAGAGAATCTGCATCCGGACCACGGTACGGGCTGGACATCAGGCTGACCACACCGAACGCGCCGAGGCTGCTGAACAGATAACCAGCCAGATAAACGCCAACGGCTTCCATCGACATCTCACCGCTCTGCAGGGCAATCAGTGCCACCAGCAGGTAACCGAGGTGAGAGATGGAGGAGTAGCCGAGCAGACGTTTGATGTTGGTCTGGCTCAGCGCCATCAGGTTACCGAAGATGATGGACGCAAAGGCAATCACGCCCAGTACGATACGTACTGCTTCGCTGTCACCGACCGGCGCGTACAGGAACAGACGCATCACCACGCCGAAGATAGCGATTTTACTCGCCGTCGCCAGGAAGGTGGAAACCGGAGCCGGAGCGCCCTGGTAGACGTCTGGCGTCCACAGATGGAACGGAACCAGTGAAAGTTTGAAGCCGAGGCCAACAATCATCAGACCAAAGCCCGCCAGCAGCAGCGGTTCGCTCAGCATGCCGTCACCGAGGCTCTTACCAAGCGCAATGAACGACAGGTTGCCGGACTGCGCGTACACCAGCGCCATACCGAACAGCAGGAAGGAAGACGCTGCGGCAGACAGGATGGTGTATTTGATACTGGCTTCCAGCGAACGCTTCTGACGGAACGCATAGCCAACCAGGCCAAACAGCGGCAGAGAGATCAGTTCGATACCGAGGAACAACGCCGCCAGATGGTTAGCGTTAGCCAGCAGAATACCGCCGAGCGCGGCAATCAGTACCAGCAGGTAGAACTCTTCCCGGTTGTCATCGTAGCCTTCCAGCCACGGGTAAGCGAAGGTACAGGTGGCAAGACTCGCCAACAGCACCAGCCCGGTGTAGAGCATGGCGAAACCGTCAACCCGCATCAGCGGGGTGACGTCCATGGCGCCCGCCTGGCCAACAAACCAGAGCGAAACCAGCGCGGCGTTAAGCCCAATGACCGACAGCGTGGCATTGAGGAAGTGATTGCGTCGCCACGCAATGGAGAGCATCACAACCACCACCGTCAAGCCGACGATCAGCAGCGGTAGCAGCGCAATCAGGTGTTGTGGAGTTATTGTCATGGCGATTTACGGCCTTGTAGTAGTAACGGAATTAACAAACCACTGCTGGATGTTGCTCATCGCAGAATGCGAGGTATCCAGAATCGGCTGCGGATAGAAGCCAAGCAGTACCAGAAGCACAACCAGCAACAGGATGATAAACAGCTCACGCAGCGACATCCCTGGCAGTTCAACACTGGCAATCTGGCTTTTCGCCTTACCAAAGTAAGCGCGATGCAGCATCGCCAGCGAGTATACAGAAGCAAACACCAGACCAAAGGTTGAGATCACCGTAATGACCGGAACCACCTGGTAGCTGCCGAACAGAATCATAAATTCGCCAACGAAGTTACCTGTACCCGGCATACCCAGCGTACACACTGCGAAGAACATCGACAGCGCTGGCAACCATTTCATTTTGCCCCACAGGCCGCCCATCATACGCATATCACGCGTGTGCAGACGTTCGTACAGCTGACCACACAGAATGAACAGACCGGCTGCGGACAGACCGTGAGCGATCATCTGGATAACCGCACCCTGGTACGCCAGCTGGCTGCCGGTGTAGATAGCAATCAGCACGAAGCCCATGTGCGATACGGAAGTGTAGGCAATCAGACGTTTGATATCGTACTGATTAAAGGCCATCCACGCGCCGTAGAAGATGCCGATTACGCCAAGCCACATAGCGATAGGTGCAAACTCCGCCGACGCGTTCGGGAACAGCGGCAGAGAGAAACGCAGCAGACCGTAGGCCGCGGTTTTCAGCAGAATCCCCGCCAGGTCAACGGAACCAGCGGTCGGTGCCTGGGAGTGCGCATCCGGCAACCAGCCGTGCAGCGGAACCACCGGCATTTTCACCGCAAAAGCGATGAAGAAGCCCAGCATCAGCAGGTATTCCACGCCGTGGGACATCGGGGTATTCAGCAGTTCTTCATAGTTGAAGGTCCACACGCCGGTCGCTTTGTAGTGCACAAACACCAGCGCCAGGATGGCAATCAACATCACCAGACCACTCGCCTGGGTATAAATGAAGAACTTGGTCGCCGCCGTGATACGCGTTTTACCGTCAGAGGCTTTATGCCCCCACAACGCGATCAGGAAGTACATCGGCACCAACATCATTTCCCAGAAGAAGAAGAACAGGAACATGTCGATGGCAAGGAACACGCCGATAACGCCGCCTAAGATCCACATCAGGTTCAGGTGGAAGAAGCCCTGGTATTTTTCGATTTCATTCCAGGAGCAGAGTACCGCCAGAACACCGAGCAGACCGGTCAGCACCACCATCAGCAGCGATAAACCGTCGATGGCTAAGTGAATAGAGATGCCGAAACGCGGGATCCACGGCAGGATAAACTCAGACTGCCACTGCGGAATGCCAGCGGATTGCGTCAGTGAATAGCCGCCCTGCAACCACAGTTGCAGGCCAAGCGCCAGCGTCAGTCCCATGGTAATCAGCGCGATCCAACGCGGCACCTTCACGCCAAAGCGCTCGGTCTGCCAGCACAGGAAGCCACCGATAAAGGGGATTAATATCAACCAGGGTAATAACATAGCTAAGTATGTCCCTTATATTTACTCCTGCTCAGGCTATCTCACTCGTCAGCCCAAATCCCGGCAGTGCTCGCAATCCTCACGTACTTCAGTACGCTCCGGTTGCTCTGCGCTGGCGGTATTCGGTCTGACTTCGCCGATGACGCCTGTACTTCAGGAACAGATTTTCAACGAATTCTAAAAATTATTTTGGGTTTGTAGGCCGGATAAGCGCAGCGCCATCCGGCAGTTGTTCATCCAGCCAACAAACTCAACGCAGTACCATCAACAGTGCCAGCACAACAACGGCGCCGATGCTCATTGATGCCACATACCAACGCAGATAGCCGTTCTCGCTTAACAGCAGGCCTTTACCTGCAAAGCGGGACAGGATCGCCGGAATGTTCATCATTGCGTTCAGCGGATCGCGTTTCAGCAGCCATGCAATGCCAAGGAACGGCTTGACGAACACTTTGTCGTACAGCCAGTCGAAGCCCCAGGCGTTATACCACCAGGTACCCAGCAGACGGCCTGGCGCACTGTTGGCAATCGATGTCACAAGCTGGCGTTTACCCAGCCACAGCCATGCTGCGATCAAGATACCCGCAATCGCGACGATACCGGAGGTAATTTCCAGCGTCATAACGCGACCATGCTCAAGCTCGGTCGTCGAAGGCAGTACACCATGAAGCGGCGGCACAATCAGCGCGCCAACGAAGGTGGACAGGATCATCAGCACAATCAGCGGCAGATGATGGGTAATCCCCTTCCCGGCGTGAGCGTGAATTTGTTCTTTACCGTGGAACACGATGAAAATCATACGGAAGGTATACAGAGAGGTCATAAACGCACCGACCAGACCTGCAACCATCAGATTGATATGACCGTTCGCCATTGCACCGGCCAGAATCTCATCCTTACTGAAGAAACCAGCGGTAATCAGCGGCAGAGCCGACAACGCTGCGCCACCAATCAGGAAGCAGAGATACACCAGCGGAATAGACTTACGCAGGCCGCCCATCTTGAAGATGTTCTGTTCGTGGTGGCAGGCCAGGATAACCGAGCCGGATGCCAGGAACAGCAGCGCTTTAAAGAAGGCGTGCGTCATCAGGTGGAAAATCGCCGCATCCCACGCCTGTACACCGAGAGCCAGGAACATATAACCAATCTGGCTCATGGTGGAGTACGCAAGAACGCGTTTGATGTCGGTCTGTACCAGCGCAGCAAAACCCGCCAGCACCAGAGTGATAGCCCCGATAATCCCCACCAGGTGCAGGATTTCTGGGGTCATCAGGAACAGGCCGTGGGTACGTGCAATCAGGTAGACACCGGCGGTAACCATCGTTGCAGCGTGGATCAGCGCAGAGACGGGCGTTGGGCCTGCCATCGCATCAGCAAGCCATGTTTGCAACGGCAGCTGCGCGGATTTACCGACCGCACCACCCAGCAGCATCAGGGTTGCCCACATCAGCATGTTGTTGCCGTCTGCAAAGTGCGCAGGTGCCAGTTCCACCATCTCGCGGAAGTTCAGCGTACCCAGCTCGTTGTAGAGAATGAACAGTGCGAAGGCGAGGAACACGTCACCGACACGGGTCACCACGAAAGCTTTCATTGCCGCTGCGCCATTCTTCGGATCGGTGTAATAGAAACCGATCAGTAAGTAAGAGCACAGACCCACGCCTTCCCAGCCGAGGTACATCAGCAGCAGGTTATCCGCCAGTACCAGAACCACCATGCTGGCGATAAACAGGTTAGTGTAGGCGAAGAAGCGGGAGTAACCCTCTTCCCCGCGCATATACCAGGAAGCGAACATGTGGATCAGGAAGCCGACACCGGTTACCACGGAGAGCATGGTCAGCGACAAGCCGTCCAGCACCAGGTTGAAACCGATGTTGAAATCACCGACGGACATCCACGTCCACAGCGGCTGGCTGTAGGCCTGCTGGCCATTAGCAAAGAAGTCAACGCCAACAAACGCAGTAACCAGCGCCGCCAGGCCAATCGACCCGACACCCACGGTCGCGGACAGATTTTCTGACCAACGGCCGCGGGAGAACGCCAGTAATACAAAGCCAATAAATGGCAGAATAATGGTTAAGGCAAGCATGTTCATCCACGCATCTCACTTACTGAATCGATGTTCAGGTTCTGGCGACGGCGATGAAGTTGCAACAACAGCGCAAGTCCAATGCTCGCTTCCGCAGCCGCAAGGCTGATGGCGAGAATGTACATCACCTGACCATCGGTCTGGCCCCAGTAGCTTCCGGCGACCACAAAGGCCAGCGCAGAGGCGTTAATCATGATTTCCAGCCCGATCAGCATAAACAGCAGATTGCGGCGGATAACCAGACCGGTCAAACCCAGGACGAATAAAATCGCAGCGAGGATCAGTCCATGTTGTAAGGGGATCATGCGTGCTCCTCCGTTTTTCTTTTCGCGCGGTCATCGGTGCGATTGCTCAGCACTTCACCTGAACGCTCTTCGCGCCCCACGTGGAAGGCCACAACCAGACCCGCCAGCAGCAGCATCGAAGCCAGTTCAACCGCCAGTACATACGGTCCGAACAGGGAAATACCGACTGCTTTCGCGCTAATTGGCGTCCCGTCGATGCCCTGATCGTTTACGCCCAGAATGGCGTAAACAATGACCACCAGCATGATGGCCGACAGAATCGCCGGTCCAATCCACACCTGAGGTTTCAGCCACTGGCGTTCCTGTTCAATTTCAGAACCACCGAGGTTGAGCATCATTACCACGAATACGAACAGCACCATGATGGCGCCCGCGTAGACGATAATTTCCAGCGCACCCGCGAAGTAAGCGCCTAACGAGAAGAACACCCCGGAAATCGCCAGCAGCGAAATAATCAGATACAACAGTGCGTGTACCGGATTGGTGTGGGTGATCACCCGCAAGGTTGCGAGAATGGCTATCAGGCCACAGATATAAAAAGCGAACTCCATTGCCCCTCTCCTTACGGTAACAGGCTCTTGACGTCGATAGGCTTGGCTTCGTTCTCTGCTTCGCCCTTATCTTTGCCGTCGATTGCCATACCTGCCATCCGGTAGAAGTTATATTCCGGGTATTTGCCCGGACCGGAGATCAGCAGATCCTCTTTCTCGTAAACCAGGTCCTGGCGCTTGTACTCACCCAGCTCGAAATCTGGAGTCAGCTGAATAGCCGTTGTCGGACAGGCTTCTTCACACAGGCCGCAGAAAATGCAGCGTGAGAAGTTAATGCGGAAAAACTCCGGATACCAGCGGCCATCTTTGGTCTCTGCTTTTTGCAAAGAGATACAGCCTACCGGACACGCTACCGCACACAGGTTACAGGCAACGCAGCGTTCTTCACCGTCAGGATCACGAGTCAGAACGATACGACCACGAAAACGGGGCGGTAGATAGACCGGCTCTTCCGGGTACATCTGCGTTTCGCGTTTCGCGAACGCATGCAGGCCGATCATCCAGATACTGCGTACCTGGGTGCCGAAGCCTACTAACAATTCTTTTAAGGTCATGGTGTTTGTGTCCCTTATTGCGCCTGCCAGAGAATGACAGCCGCCGTTACCAGCAAGTTGACGAGCGTCAGCGGCAGACAGACTTTCCAGCCGAAGGACATTACCTGGTCATAACGAGGACGCGGTAACGACGCACGAATCAAAATGAACATCATCATGAAGAACGCGGTTTTCAGCGCGAACCAGACGAATGGCGGTAAGAACGGGCCATGCCAGCCACCGAAGAACAGGGTAACCATCAGCGCGGAAATGGTGACGATACCGATGTACTCACCCACGAAGAACAGACCGAATTTCATACCGGAATATTCAATGTGGTAACCGTCGGCCAGTTCCTGCTCGGCTTCTGGCTGGTCAAACGGGTGACGGTGACACACCGCCACGCCCGCGATGGCAAAGGTGACAAAACCAAAGAACTGCGGAATAACGTTCCAGATATCAGCCTGGTTATTGACGATGTCGGTCATGTTAAATGAACCGGCCTGCGCCACCACGCCCATCAGGGAAAGTCCGAGGAACACTTCGTAGCTCAGGGTCTGCGCAGACGCACGCATCGCACCGAGTAGCGAGTATTTGTTGTTACTCGACCAACCGGCGAACAGCACCGCGTAGACCGCGAGGCCTGCCATCATCAGGAAGAACAGGATCCCGATGTTCAGGTCAGCAACGACCCAGTTCGGACTCACCGGTACAATGGCGAAAGCCAGCAGCAGCGAGGTGAAGGCGATCATCGGTGCCAGGGTAAAGATGACGCGATCCGAGAATTTCGGGATCCAGTCTTCTTTAAAGAACATCTTGATCATGTCCGCAACCAGCTGGAGCGAACCGCCCCAGCCAACACGGTTCGGTCCGTAACGGTTCTGGAACAGACCCAGCAGACGGCGTTCGCCAAAGCTCATGAATGCCCCGCAGGTGACCACCACCAGCAGGATCACCACCGCTTTGAGGATGCTCAGCAGGATCTCAATCAGATCGGGTGTAATCCAACTCATTGTTGTGCCTCCTGCAGATCCTCAAGACGCGCACCTGCCAGAACCGGCGCGATGCCAGGCATGCCCATCGGCAAACCAACCTGTCCTGCCGTTAATCCTTCAGCGATTTCAACCGGCAGCGTGACCGTGTTGCCATCGTAGCTGAAAGAAACGCGCGTACCGGCATTAACACCCAACTTCGCGGCATCTGCCGGGTTGAGCTTGATGTACGGCTGCGGCATACGGGTCTGGAAGACCGGCGCACGCTGGGACATTTCATCACTACCAAACAGGTGATAGTAAGGCGCGATACGCCACTGACCTTCCTGAGCCTGGAAACTCGCCGGAACGGTAGTGAAGTAATCCATACCATCCGCAGAAGCTTCGATCAGACGCACGCCCGGATCGCCATGACGCAGTTTACCGCCCACTTCATCCTGGAACTTGTTCCACGCCTGTGGGGAGTTCCAGCCCGGAGCCCAGGCAAACGGAATTTGTGAACGCGGCGCAGACGGCTGGTTGTTGCCTTCCATCGAGAAGGCGAACATGGTGTCTTTGTCCTGCGGTTGACGTGGTTCGTGTACGCTGATGTTGGCGCGCATTGCGGTACGCCCACTGTAGCGATGCGGTTCACGCGCCAGCTTCTGTCCACGGATACGGAAGCTTGCGTCCGGCGCGGCATCTTTAATACCCGCCAGTTGCGGCAGCTTCTCAACGACCGCGTCGATAACGTGGTCGAGCTGCGTCCAGTCCACTTCACGGCTCTGCACGGTGCTGTGCAGCGAGTGCAGCCAGCGCCAGCTTTCCAGCATGATGGTGTTGCTGTCGTAGTACGACGGGTCATAGACCTGGAAGAAGCGCTGGGCGCGACCTTCGTTGTTAATCACCGTACCATCGCTTTCGGCGAAGCTTGCGGCGGAAAGCACCAGATGGGCGTTTTCCATAATCGCGGTGCGCTGATGGTCAACAACCAGTACCAGCGGCGCTTTCGCCAGCGCGGCATCAACGCGGGCGGCTGAAGCATGGCGATGCAAGTCATTTTCCAGCACCACAACGGCGTCAGCGCGACCTGTTTCCAGTTCAGTCAGCGCATCGTCGAGGGAACCACCGCCCATCATGCCGAGGCCCATGCTGTTGACCGAGCGAGCAATCATGGTGATGCCGACGTCTGCGCCACGACCCTTCAGCGCCTTCGCCACGTTGGCAGCAGCCTGAATCACCTCGGCGCTACCGGCATTGGTACCGGAAATAATCAGTGGTTTCTTCGCCCCGGCCAGGGCCTGAACGATAACGTCAATTTTGTTCTGCAGGTCACGGTCGATGCCGTCAACCGCTGGTGCGTTGTTATCCAGCGCATGGGCGATAGCGAAACCTAAACGCGCCTGATCTTCAACCGGTGCACGGTAGGTCCATGCCGCGATGTCGTCCAGACGGGTGTTATCGACGTTAGTGACAAACAGCGGGTGCTTGGCGCGCTGGCCGATGTTAAGGATGGCCGCGATCTGCCAGTCGGCCACTTTCTGCGCCGCCGCCATTTCGCGAGCTTTACCTTTCACCGCCTGGCGCACCGCCAGCGCAACGCGCGCACCGGTCTGGGTCACATCTTCACCCAGCACCAGGACTGCATCGTAAGATTCGATTTCACGCAGCGCCGGGGTATGAATACCACCGTCACGCAGCACGCTCAGCGCCAGTTGCAGGCGTTCCTGCTCACCCTGGGCGATACCGGTATAGAAGTTATCCGCACCGACCAGTTCACGCAGCGCGAAGTTGCTCTCAACGCTGGCGCGTGGGGAACCGATACCGATCACTTTCTTCGACTGACGCAGAATGTCAGCCGCGCCCTGCATCGCCTGTTCGGCGTTGAGGGTGATCAGGTCATCGCCACGGCGCTGTACCGGCTGACGCGGACGGTCTTTCAGGTTCACGTAACCATAGCCAAAACGACCACGGTCGCAGAGGAAGTAGTGGTTAACGGTACCGTTGTAGCGGTTTTCGATACGACGCAGTTCGCCATAACGCTCACCCGGGCTGGTGTTACAGCCAATGGAACACTGCTGGCAGATGCTCGGCGCAAACTGCATATCCCATTTACGGTTATAACGCTCGGAGTGCGTTTTGTCGGTAAACACGCCGGTCGGACAAATTTCTACCAGGTTACCGGAAAATTCGCTCTCGAGCGTACCGTCTTCCGGACGACCAAAATAGACGTTGTCATGTGCGCCATAGACGCCCAGATCCGTGCCATCGGCGTAATCTTTGTAGTAACGCACGCAGCGATAGCAGGCGATGCAGCGGTTCATTTCGTGGGAGATGAACGGCCCCAGGTCCTGGTTGCGGTGTGTACGCTTCGTGAAGCGGTAGCGACGGAAGCTATGACCGGTCATGACGGTCATATCCTGAAGGTGGCAGTTACCGCCCTCTTCGCAGACCGGGCAGTCGTGCGGGTGGTTGGTCATCAACCACTCGACGACACTTTCGCGGAACTGCTTCGCTTCTTCGTCATCAATCGAAATAAAGGTGCCTTCGGTGGCCGGTGTCATACAAGACATCACCAGGCGACCACGCGTGTCTTCCGCGTTCTGATATTGCTTCACCGCACACTGGCGGCAAGCACCGACGCTGCCCAGCGCCGGGTGCCAGCAAAAGTACGGAATATCAAGGCCGAGAGACAGACAAGCTTCCAGCAGGTTGTCCGCTCCGTTGACCTCATATTCTTTGCCGTCTACATGAATCGTAGCCATAGTCAGCATGCTTCCAGTTGGCTCGGTCAGTGACCAAGCGTTAATCGAATTTCTTATCGCGACACAGGGCTAACCCTGCTATTACCAGCGCTCTTTCAGCAGGTTCGGCTGAATACCACCAATAGCGTGGGTATTGCTGAAGGTCTGCTTGATGCCAGCTTCGAATTCTTCGCGGAAATATTTAATGGCGCTCTGCAGCGGTTCCACCGCGCCCGGTGCGTGCGCACAGAAGGTTTTACCCGGGCCGAGGAAACGACACAGTTGCTCAAGTGTCTCGATATCCCCAGGCTGGCCTTCGCCACGCTCCAGCGCGCGCAGAATTTTCACACTCCACGGCAGACCGTCACGGCACGGCGTACACCAGCCGCAGGACTCGCGGGCAAAGAACTCTTCCAGGTTACGCACCAGCCCAACCATGCCAATCTCGTGGTCGACGGCCATCGCCAGCGCGGTACCCAGACGGCTACCCGCTTTACCGATGCTTTCGAATTCCATCGGCAGGTCGAGGTGTGCTTCAGTCAGGAAGTCAGTCCCCGCGCCGCCAGGCTGCCAGGCTTTGAACTTCAGGCCATCGCGCATGCCGCCCGCGTAATCTTCGAGGATCTCACGCGCGGTAGTGCCAAATGGCAGCTCCCACAGTCCCGGATTCTTCACGCGACCAGAGAAGCCCATCAGTTTGGTGCCTGCGTCTTTGCTCTTCGAAATGTTCTGGTACCACTCCACGCCGTTTGCGAGGATAGCCGGTACGTTACACAGGGTTTCGACGTTGTTAACGCAGGTCGGTTTACCCCATGCGCCAGAGCTTGCCGGGAACGGCGGCTTGGAACGCGGGTTAGCACGGCGACCTTCGAGGGAGTTAATCAGCGCAGTTTCTTCACCACAGATGTAACGCCCTGCCCCGGTGTGTACGAACAGTTCGAAATCGAAACCGGTGCCCATGATGTTTTTACCAAGCAGACCGGCTTCGGTCGCTTCGGCAATCGCGCGGCGCAGATGCACAGCCGCTTCGATATACTCACCGCGCAGGAAGATGTAACCACGGTACGCTTTCAGCGCAAACGCGGAGATCAACATACCTTCCACCAGCAGGTGCGGCAGCTGTTCCATCAACAGGCGGTCTTTATAGGTGCCCGGCTCCATTTCATCAGCGTTACACAGCAGGTAACGGATGTTCATGGATTCGTCTTTCGGCATCAGGCTCCACTTCAGACCGGTGGAAAAGCCCGCGCCGCCGCGCCCTTTCAGGCCAGCGTCTTTTACCTGGTTGACGATTTCATCCGGTGACAGCCCGGTCAGGGCCTTACGCGCACCTTCATAACCGTTCTTGCTACGGTATTCGTCCAGCCAGACTGGCTGTTTGTCATCACGCAGACGCCAGGTCAGCGGATGTGTTTCGGGAGTACGGATAATGTCTTTCATTTATACCGCTCCAGCAGTTCGGGAATGCCTTCCGGGGTCAGGTGAGCATGAGTATCTTCATCGATCATCATGTTCGGCCCCTTGTCGCAGTTCCCCAGGCAACAGGTCGGCAGCAGCGTAAAGCGACCGTCAAAGGTCGTCTGCCCCGGCTTGATGTTGAGTTTTTTCTCAAGCGCAGCCTGGATCCCCTGGTAGCCATTGATATGGCACACGACGCTGTCGCAATAGCGGATCACGTGGCGACCGACCGGCTGGCGGAAGATCTGGCTGTAGAATGTCGCAACACCCTCGACGTCGCTTGCCGGGATCCCCAGCACATCAGCGATCGCATAGATCGCCCCATCCGGCACCCAGCCACGCTGCTTCTGAACGATTTTCAGCGCTTCAATGGACGCCGCACGTGGGTCTTCGTAGTGGTGCTTCTCGTGCTCAATCGCTTCACGCTCAGCCGCACTCAGCTCAAAAGCCTCGGTTTGTGGTTGTTGATTCTCGTGCATAATTAGCGGTCCACATCTGACATAACAAAATCGATACTACCCAGATGGACGATCAGGTCGGACACCAGGCTGCCACGTACCGCTACCGGGATCTGCTGCAGATGCGCATAGCTCGGGGTACGGATACGGGTACGATAACTCATGGTGCTGCCATCGCTGGTCAGGTAGTAACTGTTGATACCCTTGGTTGCTTCCACCATCTGGAAGGACTCGTTCGCCGGCATAACCGGGCCCCACGAAACCTGCAGGAAGTGGGTGATCAGGGTTTCGATATGTTGCAGCGTGCGCTCTTTCGGCGGCGGCGTGGTCAGCGGATGATCCGCTTTGAACGGGCCTTCCGGCATGTTGTTGAGGCACTGCTCAAGGATGCGCAGACTCTGGCGCAGCTCTTCAACTTTCAGCATCACGCGGGTATAGCAGTCGGAAACGCCGCCGCCAACCGGGACTTCAAAGTCAAAGTTTTCGTAGCCAGAGTACGGACGTGATTTACGCACATCAAAATCAATACCCGTCGCACGCAGCGCAGCACCGGTACAACCCCAGTCCAGCGCTTCTTTCTTACCGTAAGCGGCAACCCCCTGCGAACGGCCTTTCAGGATGGTGTTGCGCAGTGCGGCTTTCTCGTAGGAATCCAGACGTTTCGGCATCCAGTCAAGGAAATCACGCAGCAGTTTGTCCCAACCGCGCGGCAGATCGTGTGCCACACCGCCGATACGGAACCAGGCCGGGTGCATACGGAAACCGGTGATCGCTTCGACGACGTCATAGATTTTCTGACGGTCGGTAAAGGCGAAGAATACCGGGGTCATTGCGCCGACGTCCTGAATGAACGTGGAGATGTACAGCAGATGACTGTTGATACGGAACAATTCAGACAGCATGACGCGAATCACGTTGACGCGATCCGGCGTGGTGATGCCTGCCAGTTTCTCAACCGCAAGTACGTAAGGCATTTCGTTAACGCAGCCGCCGAGGTACTCGATACGGTCGGTGTACGGAATGTAGCTGTGCCAGGACTGACGTTCGCCCATCTTTTCAGCGCCACGGTGGTGGTAGCCGATGTCAGGTACGCAGTCGACGATTTCTTCGCCATCAAGCTGCAGCACAATACGGAACGCACCGTGGGAAGACGGGTGGTTAGGACCGAGGTTGAGGAACATGAAGTCCTCATTTTCGGTGCTACGCTTCATACCCCAATCTTCAGGTTTGAAGGTCAGCGCTTCCATTTCCAGATCCTGTTTGGCTTTAGTCAGCTCAAACGGGTCGAATTCAGTCGCACGCGCCGGGTAGTCCTTACGCAGCGGATGGCCTTCCCAGGTATGCGGCATCAGCAGACGCGTCAGGTGCGGATGACCTTCGATGTCGATGCCAAACATTTCCCAGGTTTCACGCTCATACCAGTTGGCGTTCGGGAACAGTTTGGTGAAAGTCGGTACGCGCAGATCGTTTTCAGACAAAGCCACCTTGAGCATGATATCGCGATTGCGTTCAATGGAGATCAGGTGATAGAAAACGGAAAAATCCGCGGCGGGTAACCCTTCGCGGTGCGTACGCAGACGTTCGTCCATGCCGTGTAAGTCAAACAGCATGACGTAAGGTTTCGGCAGTCTCTTTAAGAAATCGCCAACTTCCAGTAATTGTTCACGCTTGACCCAAACAACGGGTACCCCGGTGCGAGTCGCCTGAACGGTAAAGGCATCCGGCCCAAAACGGTTGCGCAGTTCGCCAATGACCGGGTCATCAAGGTGATCCCGTGTTTGCCATACGGCGTCTTGCGCGGTTAAGTCGGTCATATTGTTCACCATTGCAAATGGTCCGTGGTGGTCGGCAGTGCTTCGCGCTATTTATGTAGTGGTAAGCGAAGGAAGTGCTGCTGCCGACAGGCGCAAATTAAATCTCGTCTGGTGTACGAAGATTCGTTACAGCAATACGTTCGCCGCGTTTACGCTCGCGTTCTGACTGCATATTGGCGCGATAAACGCCCTGATCGCCAACCACCCAGGAGAGCGGACGGCGTTCTTTGCCAATGGAATCTTGCAGCAGCATCAGAGCCTGCATATACGCTTCCGGACGCGGCGGGCATCCCGGGATGTACACATCGACCGGAATGAATTTGTCAACGCCCTGCACTACCGAGTAGATATCGTACATACCGCCGGAGTTGGCACAGGCGCCCATGGAAATAACCCATTTCGGTTCCAGCATCTGATCATAGAGACGCTGAATAACCGGCGCCATTTTGGTAAAGCAGGTTCCGGCTACGACCATCAGGTCAGCCTGACGCGGCGATGCACGCAGAACTTCCGCACCAAAACGGGCTACATCGTGCACGGCGGTAAACGAGGTCACCATCTCTACGTAGCAGCAGGACAGGCCAAAGTTATATGGCCAAATTGAGTTTTTACGGCCCCAGTTAACCATGTCATGCAGTTTGCCCATGAACACGTTTTTGTTAACTTCTTGCTCCAGGGGGTCGGTTACGATCTCCTGTTTTTGCAGGGGGTAACGGTCGTTCTCACCGTTAGGATCTATGCGGGTGAGCGTATAATCCATCTTAATGCCTCGCGGTTAGCGTTGACGATTAGCGATACTGTTCGTTTCCGGGTTCATACGCTCGCGGCGTGAACGCGCGGGCGTCCAGTCCAGCGCGCCAATACGCACCAGATAAACCAGACCTGCCAGTAACACAAAAATAAAAATTGCAGCTTCCACAAAGCCAATCCAGCCGCTTTCACGGATAGAAGTTGACCATGCGAACAGATACAGCGCTTCAACGTCGAAGATAACGAAGAACATGGCTACCAGATAAAACTTGGCAGACAGGCGCAAGCGGGCGGTGCCGACCGAGTCGATACCTGATTCAAACGGCACGTTTTTAGATCTCGCGCGTGCGCGACCACCTAAAAACCAACCGCCGACGAGCATCAGGCAGCACAGGCCAATGGCGACAATAAGAAAGATAGCGAATGCCCAGTGATGAGCGATGACTTCAGTGGATGTTGACATACTCATTGCTTACTCATCAAAAGTAGCGCCAAATTCTCTGCTCTTTTCGGCAGATGAACGCCACATCGATTCATGGGGAGGAATAAAAAAAACCTTACAATCACTGTAGAAAATCATTTATACAGCCAATTGATGGGGTTTTTTACTCCTTTCTATAACCTTTTGTCAACTTTAACAAAAGTTTCCTCACATTATTTTACACTGTTCCAACTTCATTAACATAAAGTGCTCTTTAGACCAATTTCGATCGCATCATCAGTCATTTTTAATGTTGTTGAATCGTGTCCGTTGTGAAGTAAAAAAGATAATACACGTCTATTTTGACAGGAATTCGCACAGATGCCTCCCCCTAAATGGGAGTATTTTCTTGATCTGTGACACGCTTTTGTTAATTCACCATAAAAAACAGCAACAATTTCTCTAGTTTTTTAACATGAAAATGCAGAGCGCCTCGAGTGATTATTTTTTGCACTATTTGTAGGTGTTTTTTTTACCTACTGATTTTGTTAAGTTTTGGTATACAAAATGACATCTCCGGCCATTATTTGCATAAAAAAAGAGCCGATGGATGTTTTTTCATCACCAGCGACTCATTTTTGCACTTACATTTTATAACGATTATTTATGGTACATCACTCGAAGTCGCCCTCAACAATCAGCGAATCGTCTCCCCCTTCAGGGGTAAACTGGTTGTATTGCCAGGGATTTTGATAGGTCTGCATCGACTTAAAGATCACCTGAGCCAGCTCATTTTGTGAGGCAGGGTCGCAGCACAGCAAGTACTCTGTTTCCGGCAATGGTGGCAATCCGTCCGCCGCGCCCAGTACGCGTAAATCAGGGCTCATCATTTCTACAGGACGGGCAGTCACGCCCAACCCCGCCTTCACTGCCGCACGCACAGCCGCTAATGTTGAAGCAACATAGGCCAGACGCCACGGGATCTGTGCAGCGTTCAGCGTTGCCAGTACCATATCGCGGAACGGACTCGGATCGTCCAGCAGCACCAGCGGCACCGGCTCACCTTTTTGTAAAATATATTCGGCCGCACAATACCAGTGCGTAGGTGAGGTACGCAGATTCAGACACTCAAAATCGCCTGGCCGGTTGGTTGTCACCACCAGATCAACGTCTTGTGACTTCAGCATATCCACCATGTAGGCGTTGCGTTTCACTCTGACATCCAGCGCAAGCTTCGGATAAACCGAACTTATCCGGTTCAGCAGAAAAGGAAGGATGGTATCCGCTGACTCATCAGAAGCGCCAATAGTTAACACTCCCTGAAGATTGTTAAACATCAATGATGAGCATGCCTCATCATTAAAACGCAATATTTTTCTGGCGTAACCCAGCAACTGAATCCCATGCTCGGTCAGTAGTTTGTTACGTCCATGGCGCGCGAACAACTCTTTCCCCACCAGTTGTTCGAGGCGTTGCATTTGCTGACTCACCGCAGACTGAGTGCGACATACCGCAGCTGCCGCAGCCGCGAAGGTATTCAGATCGGCAACAGCAACGAAGGTTCTCAGCAGATCGAGATCGAGGTTAATTATCGGACGATTTGCATTTATCATAATTTTTCACTTACTCGCGGGTCATACCGGGTTAATGCTGTGCATTCAGAAACAAACAACTCCATTTGTAATGGACCTCCCTCGCAGTTTCACCAGGTGTAACCGGGTGAAAATAAGGATGTATTTTCTTTAACAAACGAAACAATTTCTCTTCAGCGCTATTTAATACCCATAGCACTCATCGGAATATAGCAACGAGAAAGAGTCATTTTTTAGCTATTGGATGATTCTGACTAATGGAAAACATGTAAATTTTGTAAATTTAAAAAATAGTTAACAAACGCTAATTTACACATTAAAAACTAACTTTTCAGTATGTTAGAAAATCTTAACTAACATTAGAATTATCGCAAAACACAAGTTTCGCACCATTTCATGGGACTTATCTTAACCTAAAACCACTATATTTATAAGTGTTATCGCGAATTAATCGAAGCAAAAAGGTGTTAACTCAGACTAGCTGTTTTCGTATTATTAACGCGTTCAATAAATACTGTTTAAATATTAAATAATAATTAATTAAGAATGCCACCATTCATTAATTATACTTAACAATAGATTCACACCGCGTCGTTGTCAGATCAGGCCGATAACAGTTAGTCAGGCTCAAACCTCAGTATTTTCGAATTGCGCAATACAGCAGATACTGCCGACCGCGCACCGCTTTGCACATCTCACTATTTTTAGCCAAACAAATCACCATATCCAAGTCGCCATTACAAAACATATAACCACAAAAAACAAAATACCAAGATTATAATTCTATATTAATTTCATTATTTAGTTATTACCAGTTAATTATAACCTCGCAACTTTCAAAATCTTCTACTAAAGACCCTTCAAAACTCACCGTCGGGGGAGTACATTGTTCTGTGCTGACTTCCACGGCAGGGAGTGGCATTCACAGCTAAAAAGGTCAAGATTCATGTCCCCCATTGAAAAATCCAGCAAATTAGAAAATGTCTGTTATGACATTCGTGGCCCGGTTCTGAAGGAAGCAAAGCGCCTGGAAGAAGAAGGCAATAAAGTTCTCAAACTCAACATCGGCAACCCTGCGCCATTCGGGTTTGAAGCACCAGATGAAATTCTGGTCGATGTGATCCGCAATTTGCCCACCGCACAAGGGTATTGCGATTCAAAAGGTCTTTATTCAGCCCGCAAAGCGATCATGCAGCATTACCAGGCCCGCGGGATGCGCGATGTTACCGTGGAGGACATTTATATCGGTAACGGCGTTTCTGAATTAATCGTTCAGGCGATGCAGGCGTTGCTGAACAGTGGGGACGAAATGCTGGTTCCTGCACCCGATTACCCGCTGTGGACAGCGGCAGTATCGCTCTCTGGCGGTAATGCCGTGCACTACCTGTGTGATGAATCGTCAGACTGGTTCCCGGACCTTGATGATATTCGGGCAAAAATCACCCCGCGCACACGTGGGATCGTCATCATCAATCCAAACAATCCTACCGGTGCCGTTTACTCTAAAGAGCTGCTGATGGAGATTGTTGAGATTGCTCGCCAGAACAACCTCATTATCTTTGCTGACGAGATTTATGACAAAATTCTCTATGATGATGCCGAGCATCACTCAATTGCGGCAATGGCCCCGGATCTGCTGACTATTACCTTCAACGGCCTGTCAAAAACTTACCGTGTTGCGGGGTTCCGCCAGGGCTGGATGGTACTGAACGGACCGAAGAAACATGCCAAAGGGTATATTGAAGGTCTTGAAATGCTGGCCTCCATGCGTTTGTGCGCCAACGTTCCAGCGCAACACGCCATTCAAACCGCGCTGGGTGGATACCAGAGCATCAGCGAATTTATCATGCCAGGCGGACGTTTGTATGAACAACGCAACCGGGCCTGGGAATTACTTAATGATATTCCGGGCGTTTCCTGTGTGAAACCGCGCGGCGCGCTGTATATGTTCCCGAAAATTGATGCCAAACGCTTCAATATTCATGATGACCAGAAAATGGTTCTGGACTTTCTGCTACAGGAAAAAGTGCTGCTGGTTCAGGGTACGGCATTCAACTGGCCGTGGCCGGATCATTTCCGTATCGTCACGCTGCCGCGTATTGACGATATCGAAATGTCGCTGAGTAAATTCGAGCGCTTCCTGTCAGGCTATCACCAGCTGTAATAACGTAGAGTGCTACCGAGATTTGCATCCGGTAGCACTCTCTGCGCAAAATACCTTTACTGAAGTCACTGAGTAAGGGTCGTTATGAAGCAGAGTCATTTTTTTGCCCACCTATCTCGTCTGAAACTCATTAACCGCTGGCCGCTGATGCGCAACGTGCGCACCGAAAACGTGTCTGAACACAGTCTGCAGGTCGCCATGGTTGCTCATGCGCTGGCCGCGATCAAAAACCGTAAATTTGGCGGTCAGGTTAATGCTGAACGTATTGCCCTGCTGGCGATGTATCACGATGCCTCCGAAGTGCTGACCGGCGATCTCCCTACCCCGGTGAAATATTTCAACTCGCAGATTGCTCAGGAATATAAAGCGATAGAGAAAATTGCCCAGCAAAAGCTGGTCGATATGGTTCCCGATGAGCTGCGCGATATTTTTGCGCCGTTAATTGATGAGCACGCCAGCAGCGATGAAGAGAGAGCGATTGTGAAGCAGGCCGATGCCCTGTGCGCCTATCTGAAATGTCTGGAAGAGCTTTCAGCCGGTAACAACGAGTTTCTGCTTGCAAAAACACGGCTGGAAAAAACGCTGGAGTCACGGCGTAGTGAAGAGATGGACTATTTTTTAGCGATCTTTGTCCCAAGCTTCCATCTTTCACTGGATGAAATTAGTCAGGATTCACCGCTTTAAACGATTTTGCCGGATGGCGGCTAACGCCTTATCCGGCCTACAGGTAGCGTGATATCCGTAGGCCTGATAAGCGCAGCGCCATCAGGCGTTTACTGCGGTGGTCAAAACGGGAACAACATAGGGATCATCACCACACACACCGCCATCACGATCACCGTAAATGGCACACCAATTTTCACGAAGTCGCTAAAGCTATAGTTACCCGGCCCCAATACCAGCGTGTTGACGGGTGATGAGACTGGCGTCATAAAGGCTGCAGATGCGGCCATCGCAATGACCATTGCAAAAGGATAGGGCGAAACCCCCATCGACTTCGCAGCCGCTAACGCAATCGGCGCCATCAGCACCGCTGTTGCAGTATTCGAGATAAATAAGCCAATGGTCGCACACAGGACAAACAGACAACCCAGCATCATGTACGGGCCATATCCCCCACCGACGTCCATGAGTCCTTTTACCACCAGATCGACACCGCCGGTCTTTTGTAAAGCCAGTGCGAAAGGCATCATCCCGACGATCAAGATAATGCTTGGCCAGTGGATCGCCTTATAGGCGCTCTCTGCATCAATACACCGGAATTTTCCCATCAGCAGGCAGGCGATAATTGCGGCCACCGTATTGGGTATTTCATCGGTGAGCATCAGGGCGACCATCAGCACCAGGCAGAAAATCGCGTGCGGTGCCTGGCTGTGTGCCGGAGACGCTTCACTGACTTCGACCGGCATATTCAACACCACAAAGTCGCGGCCTTTTTTACCCAGCGATGTGATAAGTTTCCAGTTACCCACGACCAGAATGATATCGCCCATCAGCAACGGTTCATCCACCACCGCTCCGTCCATCGCCGAACCATCACGCTTCACTCCGACGACGTTCAGGCCGTAACGCGTACGAAACGCGATTTCCCGTACCGTTTTACCGATTAATTCTGATTCCGGGATCAACGAAATCTCAGCCATCCCCACATCAAGCGCCTGTTCGGAAAAATACTCGCCGCGCAACACCATCGGCTCCAACAATTGTTCACTGCAGAATTCGCGCAGATCGACATCAGCCGCGGACATATCAATCAGCAATACATCACGGGCGCGAAACTCAGAAACCCCGTTTACGTCAACTATCACACGACGAAAGCGACGCCAGCGCTCAACACCAATCACGTTCGCCCCGTAGCGCTCGCGTAGCTTCAGGTCGTCAAGACGCTGGCCAATCATCGGCGAGCCGGGACGAATAGCCAGGCGGCGGGCACGCCCCGTCAGACGATACTCTTTGATAAGATCGCGAAAGGTCCGGCGTTTCCAGCCATCCCCCTGTTGCCCCGAGTCCTCCCCCTTGAGCATAAAACGCATCAGCAGCATGTAAATGATGCCGAGCACCAGAACAACCAACCCCAACGGAGTCACGCTGAAAAAACTGAAGCCGTTAAGTCCCTCGCGCAGTAACTCACTGTTGACGACCAGGTTCGGTGGTGTCGCCACCAGCGTCATCATACCGCTGATAAGCCCCGCGAAGCTAAGCGGCATCATCAGGCGTGAGGGAGAGGTTTGCATGCGCATAGATACGCTTAAAACAACAGGAATAAAAATCGCGACTACGCCGGTGGAACTCATAAAGGCACCGAGTCCGGCAACGGTAATCATCAGCAAAACCAGCATTTTGACTTCACTACTGCCGGCCACCTTCACCAGCCAGGCACCCATTACCGTCGCCACCCCGGTACGCACCAGGCCGTCGCCGATAATGAACAAAGCCGCTATCAAAATAACGTTAGGATCGCTGAATCCGGAAAAGGCTTCTGTGATGCTCAATGTTCCACTCAGAACAAAGGCAATAATGACCAGCAAAGCGATCGCGTCCATACGCACTCTGCCAGTTGCAAACAAGACGACGGCAATCGCCAGCAATGAGAGAACCCATATCAATTCACCGTTCACAACATATCCTTGTTAAATGAGAGGGATGAGTCGATTCTGCCATAAAAAAGCCCCAACAATCTGGGGCTAAATCATGATCAGGTATTTCTTACAACGACCACATTTCCGTTAGGTTGTTTGGTCACAGAAATATGTTCCAGACTGGTCAGCGAAAAATCGACCTCGTCCAGACGCGGCGTGTCCGCAGGCGCATTGACCGCGATCACATGACACCCAGCCGCCAGTCCTGAAAGCACCCCGGCGGGCGCATCTTCCACTACCGCACACTCCTGTGGCGCAAGCCCCAGAAGCTGAGCGCCTAGCAGATAAGCGTCTGGTTCTGGTTTCCCTCTTTTTACCCGCTCAGCGGTGACAAACACTTCTGGAGCGGGAAGCCCCGCGACACGATGGCGCGCCCGTGCGACCGGCATCGATCCGGAGGTCACAATCGCCCATGGAATGCCCGCTTTATTGAGGTGATTGAGTAAATCAACCGCCCCCGGCAGCGCGGTGATCCCTGCGGTTTCCGTCGCTTCGATCTGCTCCAGGCGGGTGAACTCCGCGGCGATCTCGGCCTCAGACTTACCCACCATAAAGTGTCTCAGAGAGGTAATGGCCTGCTTGCCATGAATAAAACCGAGCACCTCGGCGTGATCGAGGCCAAAACGATCGGCCCAGTTGCACCACGCGCGTTCTACTGCGGGTAAGGAATCGACCAGCGTTCCATCCAGATCAAACAGAAAACCTTTGCACTGCACGCTCGCCCCCTCAGGCATTAATGATTTGGTTAATTTCATTCGCGCTCAGATGATACTGGCGCGGGCAAGAGTGCCAGACGTTCAACATACGCTGATATTTTTCCCACATCGGAGTCTGGGCGTTGAAGCCATGCGTACCCGCATCAAAGTGGGTATAGCGACCTTCCACATTGACCATAAAGCGAACATACCCGAGGAAACGGGCTTCCGTTGCGGCGTCAAAACCGAGGAACGTCACGCGGCGCTCATCAATAGCCTGCGCATCCTTAAGATTAGTCCAGGACACATGTAATGCGTGATACATCTCCATAATATCGATAATCGTACGACAGGTTTCTTCCGTCAGCTCACCAAACTCACGATCCAGCTCGCGCATCTGCAAGCCGTAACCGCGTTCAATAATCGTCTGCAAACGACGATAACGCTCGGCGTTAGTGGGATCGAGCATAGTCATCATTTTGTACTGATTAGACAAAATCAGACGTTGAGCGTTGGTCATTTCCATTTGGGACTCCTGTATCACTACTACTGCGATGAAAAAAAAGAAGGCATCTTGTGCCTTCTTTTATATGCGTAATCAGGGGTCAATTACAAATCATCGAGGAAAGTTTTATCCAGTTGTTTGAAGGCACGCTTAAGCGTGTCAGCCAGCGCCTGGTAATCCGGCTTTCCTTCAACCGGAGAGAGCGCCTGTCCGGCTTCCTGCAATTTACCCCGAACTTCGTAGAACCAGTTGAGTATTGAAGGCGGCAGCGGCGTCACGGAACGTTTACCCAGCCACCACATACCTTGCATCGGCAGGCTGAGCGCAAACAGCGCAGTCGCCACGGCCGGTCCCAACTGCCCCCCTAGCGCAATTTGCCAGCATAAGGTGAAGACGGCGATGGGCGGCATAAAACGGATGGCGTAACGCGTCATACGGATCACGCGGTTCTCTACAAACACGGGCGCGAGGCGCTTTTCCATTGGCCACGTCTTCGCGTAGTGCTGCCCCCGGCGAAACAAGCTAAAAAAATTGACGGAACGATTATCCGGTGTCGACATGGCGGTTACCTCAACTTCACATATAAAAATTAAAAAATTTGTGCAAAACAACAACTACAAAGGACATCGTTCAAAACATTTTGTCTTTGATACCCACATTCAGGTATCCTGTGCCGGCCTGTAAGGCCTTTAGTCCAAAATCATTGAGTCGTCAAATTGACACATAGTATGCCATTGGCTGAAAAATACGCAAAATGACATAGACTCAAAGGTATTTATTCCATCGTGCCCAAAAAGACCCTGGCGCATGATGTTAATCATAAACGTCGGTGTCATCATGCGCTACGCTCTATGACTTCCTGACGTTTTTTTAGCCACGTATCATAAATAGGTACTTCCATGTCGAGTAAGTTAGTACTGGTTCTGAACTGCGGTAGCTCCTCACTGAAATTTGCCATCATCGATGCAGTAAACGGTGAAGAATACCTCTCTGGTTTAGCCGAATGTTTCCATCTCCCAGAAGCACGTATCAAGTGGAAAATGGACGGCGGTAAACAAGAAGCGGCTTTAGGTGCAGGCGCCGCTCACAGTGAAGCGCTGAATTTTATCGTTAATACTATTCTGGCACAAAAACCAGAACTGTCTGCTCAGCTGACTGCGATTGGTCACCGTGTTGTTCACGGCGGCGAAAAATACACCGGCTCTGTGGTTATCGACGATTCCGTTATTCAGGGTATCAAAGATGCAGCCTCTTTTGCACCGCTGCACAACCCTGCACACCTGATCGGTATCGCAGAAGCGCTGAAATCCTTCCCGCATCTGAAAGACAAAAACGTGGCCGTATTCGACACCGCGTTCCATCAGACTATGCCGGAAGAATCTTACCTCTATGCTCTGCCGTACAGCCTGTACAAAGAACACGGTGTACGTCGTTACGGCGCACACGGTACCAGCCACTTCTTCGTCACGCAGGAAGCGGCTAAAGTGCTGAACAAACCGGTTGATGAGCTGAACATCATCACTTGCCACCTGGGCAACGGCGGTTCTGTATCTGCTATCCGTAACGGTAAATGTGTTGATACCTCCATGGGTCTGACCCCGCTGGAAGGTCTGGTGATGGGTACGCGTTCCGGTGACATCGACCCGGCGATCATCTTCCACCTGCACGACACCCTGGGCATGAGCGTTGACCAGATCAACAAAATGCTGACTAAAGAGTCTGGCCTGCTGGGTCTGACCGAAGTCACCAGCGACTGCCGTTATGTTGAAGATAACTATGCGACTAAAGAAGACGCTAAACGTGCAATGGACGTTTACTGCCACCGTCTGGCGAAATATATCGGTTCTTACACTGCGCTGATGGATGGTCGTCTGGATGCCGTTGTCTTCACCGGTGGTATCGGTGAAAACGCCGCGATGGTTCGTGAACTGTCTCTGGGCAAACTGGGCGTTCTGGGCTTTGAAGTTGACCATGAACGTAACCTGGCCGCACGTTTCGGCAAATCTGGTTTCATCAACAAAGAAGGTACCCGTCCTGCGGTGGTTATCCCAACCAACGAAGAACTGGTTATCGCGCAAGACGCGAGCCGTCTGACCGCCTGATTTCACACCGCCAGCCTAGCTGGCGGTGCTGTTTTGTAACCCGCCTGAAACGGGCGGTAACGAAAGAGGATAAACCGTGTCCCGTATTATTATGCTGATCCCTACCGGAACCAGCGTCGGTCTGACCAGCGTCAGCCTTGGCGTGATCCGCGCAATGGAACGCAAAGGCGTTCGTCTGAGCGTCTTCAAGCCGATCGCTCAACCGCGTGCCGGTGGCGATGCGCCAGACCAGACTACCAGCATCGTGCGTGCTAACTCTTCTCTGCCAGCCGCTGAGCCGCTGAAGATGAGCCACGTTGAATCTCTGCTGTCCAGCAATCAGAAAGATGTGCTGATGGAAGAGATCATCGCGAACTACCACGCGAACACTAAAGACGCTGAAGTTGTACTGGTTGAAGGCCTGGTCCCAACCCGTAAACATCAGTTCGCGCAGTCTCTGAACTACGAAATCGCGAAAACGCTGAACGCGGAAATCGTCTTCGTTATGTCTCAGGGTACCGATACACCGGAACAGCTGAACGAGCGTATTGAACTGACTCGCAGCAGCTTCGGCGGCGCGAAAAACACCAACATCACTGGCGTAATCGTTAATAAACTGAACGCACCGGTTGATGAGCAGGGCCGTACTCGCCCGGATCTGTCTGAAATTTTCGACGACTCTTCCAAAGCGAAAGTGATCAAAGTTGATCCGGCTAAACTGCAGGAATCCAGCCCGCTGCCGGTTCTGGGCGCGGTGCCATGGAGCTTCGATCTGATCGCCACCCGTGCAATCGATATGGCGCGTCACCTGAACGCCACCATCGTAAACGAAGGCGATATCAATACCCGCCGCGTGAAGTCTGTGACTTTCTGCGCACGCAGCATTCCGCACATGCTGGAACACTTCCGCGCAGGTTCTCTGCTGGTGACTTCCGCTGACCGTCCGGACGTGCTGGTTGCTGCATGCCTGGCAGCGATGAACGGCGTAGAAATTGGCGCCCTGCTGCTGACCGGCGGCTACGAAATGGACGCGCGCATTACCAAACTGTGCGAACGTGCATTCGAAACCGGCCTGCCGGTATTCATGGTAAACACCAACACCTGGCAGACCTCTCTGAGCCTGCAGAGCTTCAACCTGGAAGTTCCGGTTGACGACCACGAGCGTATCGAAAAAGTTCAGGAATACGTTGCTAACTTCATCAACGCTGACTGGATTGAATCTCTGACCGCAACGTCTGAGCGCAGCCGCCGTCTGTCTCCACCAGCGTTCCGTTATCAGTTGACCGAGCTAGCGCGTAAAGCGGGCAAACGCGTTGTTCTGCCAGAAGGCGACGAACCGCGTACCGTTAAAGCTGCGGCTATCTGTGCTGAACGTGGTATCGCAACCTGCGTACTGTTGGGTAACCCGGATGAGATCACCCGCGTTGCGGCCTCTCAGGGCGTTGAACTGGGCGCTGGCGTAGAAATCGTTGACCCGGATGTGGTTCGCGAAAGCTATGTTGCTCGCCTGGTCGAACTGCGTAAAAACAAAGGTATGACCGAAACCGTTGCCCGCGAACAGCTGGAAGACAACGTGGTTCTCGGTACCCTGATGCTGGAACAGGACGACGTTGACGGCCTGGTTTCTGGTGCAGTTCACACCACCGCGAATACCATTCGTCCGCCGCTGCAGCTGATCAAAACTGCACCGGGCAGTTCACTGGTATCTTCCGTGTTCTTCATGCTGCTGCCGGATCAGGTTTACGTCTACGGCGACTGCGCGATCAACCCGGATCCAACCGCAGAGCAGCTGGCAGAGATCGCGATTCAGTCCGCTGATTCCGCAACGGCTTTCGGTATCGAACCGCGCGTAGCAATGCTCTCCTACTCCACCGGTACTTCTGGTGCAGGTAGCGACGTAGAGAAAGTTCGCGAAGCGACTCGTCTGGCGCAGGAAAAACGTCCTGACCTGATGATCGACGGTCCGCTGCAGTATGACGCCGCCGTTATGGCTGACGTAGCAAAATCTAAAGCGCCAAACTCTCCGGTTGCCGGCCGCGCTACCGTGTTCATCTTCCCGGATCTGAACACCGGTAACACCACCTACAAAGCGGTACAGCGTTCTGCCGACCTGATCTCCATCGGGCCGATGCTGCAGGGTATGCGCAAGCCGGTGAACGACCTGTCTCGTGGCGCGCTGGTAGACGATATCGTCTACACCATCGCTCTGACCGCGATCCAGTCTTCCCAGCAGCAGTAATTTGCTGCGTGTGCCGGATACTTTATCCGGCAACACATCCTGCTTATCAAACCGGAAATAGCTAATATTTCCGGTTTTTTTATCTCTGTTTTTCCCGTTTGCATAATCTGAAACATTTGCCAGGATGCGCTGCATCAATGAATAACTATTCTCCTGTTTGCATACTTACTCTCTTTTGCATTGCAACAGGGATAGTCTTTCATGTCAGCAGTAACAGAAACACGGCCAGCCAAAAAGTGGGCTATGCCCGACACGCTGGTGATTATTTTTTTCGTCGCCATTTTAACCAGCCTGGCAACCTGGGTTGTTCCCGTCGGGATGTTCGACAGCCAGGAAGTACAGTATCAGGTTGATGGGCAAACCAAGACTCGTAAGGTCGTTGATCCCCACTCTTTCCGTATTCTGACCAATGAAGCCGGTGAAGAGCAGTATCACCCGGTTAAGTTCTTTACCACCGGTGATGAAAGTCCTGGTCTGATGAACTTCCCGTTCGAAGGCTTAACCTCCGGCTCCAAATTTGGCACCGCTGTCGGCATCATCATGTTTATGCTGGTCATTGGCGGTGCATTCGGCATCGTAATGCGCACCGGAACCATTGACAACGGCATCCTGGCGCTCATCCGCCATACCCGGGGTAACGAAGTCTTATTTATCCCGGTGCTGTTTATTCTCTTCTCATTGGGTGGTGCGGTATTTGGCATGGGGGAAGAGGCTGTCGCCTTTGCGATAATCATCGCACCGCTGATGGTACGCTTAGGTTACGACAGCATTACTACCGTGCTGGTGACCTACATTGCCACCCAAATCGGTTTTGCCAGTTCGTGGATGAATCCGTTCTGCGTGGTTGTCGCACAGGGCATTGCGGGCGTTCCGGTGCTCTCCGGCTCCGGTTTGCGTATCGTGGTGTGGGTCGTTGCCACGATGATTGGCCTGACCTTCACGCTGGCCTACGCGGCACGCATCAAAAAGAATCCGCTGCTTTCGCGCGTGCATGAATCAGACCGTTTCTTCCGCGAACAGCAAGATGAGGTCATTGAGCGCCGCTTCACGCTCGGCGACTGGCTGGTACTGATGGTGCTGACGGGCGTGATCGTGTGGGTCATTTGGGGCGTTATCGTTCACGCATGGTTTATTCCTGAGATTGCCAGCCAATTCTTCACTATGGGTTTGCTGATAGGCATTATCGGCGTCGTCTTTCGGCTCAACGGCATGACGGTCAACATCATGGCGTCCTCATTTACTGAGGGGGCGCGCATGATGATTGCCCCTGCCCTGCTGGTTGGTTTTGCCAAGGGGATATTGCTGCTGGTAGGCAATGGTGAGTCGGGCGATGCCAGCGTGCTGAATACCCTGCTGCACAGCATCGCCAACGGTATCAGCGGTCTGGATAACGCCATCGCGGCATGGTTTATGCTGCTGTTCCAGGCCGTGTTTAATTTCTTTGTTACTTCCGGCTCCGGTCAGGCTGCGTTGACCATGCCGCTGCTGGCACCGTTGGGCGATCTGGTTGGCGTAAACCGCCAGGTCACTGTTCTGGCTTTCCAGTTTGGTGACGGATTCAGCCATATTATCTATCCTACGTCGGCATCACTGATGGCGACATTAGGCGTTTGCCGGGTCGATTTCCGCAACTGGCTGAAGGTGGGAGCAACCTTGCTGGGACTGCTGTTTATTATGTCCAGCGTGGTGGTGATTGGCGCGCAGATAATGGGATACCATTAAGAATAGATTGCCCGGCCTACACGATTTCTTGACGCTGTAGGCCGGATGAGCCGATTTTATTCAGCTTCTTCCTGCTTTTCGGCTTTCGCCCCTTCATTCTTGGCGTTGCGTGTCATCCACAGCGCCAGGGCTTTCAGTGAGTCCGGTGTAAATTCATCACAGCGCGCGGTGATTTCTTCAGGCGTCAGCCAGCACACTTCACTAATCTCTTCTTCCTGCAGCGCAAACGGTCCGTGGGAAACACAGCTAAACAGCCCACCCCAGACGCGACAGTTCTGGTCTTCAAAATAAAACTGACCATGCTCGGCAAACGGGACACCGGCAATGCCCAATTCTTCTTCCGCTTCACGACGCGCGGAGTCCAGAAGCTGCTCATCAGCCTGCACAACCCCCCCCGCGGTAGCATCCAGCATACCGGGCATAAAGTCCTTTGTCTCAGTGCGACGCTGAACCAAAATTTTACCCATACCATCGTGTACAACGATATACGTTGCACGGTGGCGCAAGCATTGTGCCCGCATTTGTTCCCGGCTGGATTGTGCGATGACTTCATTGTCTTCATTCACAATATCCACCCATTCAGTACTTGCCAAACGACGCTGTTCCACCATCAGGAAACCTTCTTTTTTCTAGCGCTCTTACGGCGCGTTTACGTTTGTGGGGTAACTTACGGATTAATCTCGACCTGTGCAATAACACTTTGATCATTGAGTGCCATCACGCTGAGAACATTATCATCCAGAATCCCGTAACTTGCCGTAAATCCCCCTTTCGGGATGCTTACCGAACCGGGGTTAAACTGGTAGATATCCCCACGTCGCTCGGCCACCGGCAGATGCGTATGCCCATAAACCAGCACATCACCGGCGTTTAGCGCTGGTAAGTTATCCGGACCAAAAAGATGTCCGTGCGTCAGAAAGAGTCGCTGGCTGTCAGTCAGAATTTGCTGCCACGGCGCGGTTATTGGAAAATGCAGGAGCATCTGATCCACTTCGCTGTCGCAATTACCGCGTACTGCAATTATCCTCGACGCCTGCTCATTCAAACGCTCGGCGACCTGCGCTGGCGCGTAGCCCTCTGGCAGCGCATTACGCGGCCCATGATTCAATACATCGCCCAGTATCACCAGCCATTGCGCACCGCTTTGGGCAAACCGTTCAAGTACGCATTCTGTAGCCGGCAACGAACCATGAATGTCCGATGCGAACATCAGTTTCATCACACACCCCTCGTTGAAAAATACCTTTCAATGATACTGGATTACGCCCCTACTTTCAGCAGGAACGCTTCGCTGAAAGCGCGATAAAACGTTGTACCGAAGCGCGCTGCCACTGGAAGGTGGCATACTCCGCGAGCTGTTCTGGTACATCATCGCCATTCAGAACCAGGCGATTAAGCATTAGCGCTAAATCGCTGTCTGCGATACACCATTCACCAAACAAATTCTGCTTACCGTGCGCCAGTAAACTGCCCGCTGTAGCAAACAATTTTTCCGCACTGGCCCTTCCAGCTTTCGTCAACGGACCTTTCTGCACGCCAGCAAAAACCACATCCGTCGAACGCTCTTCCCGGATAGGCATCAGATCGCTACGGAGCCAGGCCTGAACCTGGCGGGCGCGAGCCCGTTTTTGTAGATCGTGCGGGTAAATGCGCTCCCATTGCGGCGGAGCGAAACGCTCTTCCAGAAATTCGGCAATCGCCGAAGATTCACTCAGTTCAAAACCGTCAATGTCCAGAACCGGTACGCGCCGCGTCAGCGCATAGCCTTGCCATGAAGGTTGCAAGTGTTCACCACTATTGAGGTCGACAGTTTTCAGCGTAAAAGGTAGCCCTTTCTCTTGCAGAGCGACATAAACAGACAGCACATAAGGGGAGAAAAAGTTGGCATCTGACCACAGCGTAATTGCAGGTTTGCTCATAATGTCCTCTGAGGTGTATTGGCTTGCTTTCAAAATATAGAGTCTTTCTCTCACTGTCACTTGATGAAAACTCACGCACGTCGGCAGCTTCTATACTTGTAGTGACCCGGTTCATGACAAAACGGACGCTGAAAATGATCGACCTCTACTACACCCCATCGCCAAACGGGCACAAAATCACGCTGTTTCTCGAAGAGGCGCAGTTAAAATACCGTCTGATTCATGTAGATATCAGCAGAGGTAGCCAGTTCCGCCCTGACTTTTTGCTAATTTCACCGAATAATAAAATCCCGGCCATCATCGACTGCGCCCCGGTGGATGGCGGAAAACCCATTAGCCTGTTTGAGTCTGGCGAGATTTTACTCTACCTGGCGGAAAAGAGCGGAAAGCTACTCAGCGGCGAATTACGCGAGCGCCACACCACGCTGCAGTGGCTCTTCTGGCAGGTTAGCGGACTTGGGCCAATGCTGGGACAAAATCATCACTTCAGCCACTTCGCACCGCAGACGATTCCCTACGCCATTGAACGGTATCAGGTGGAAACCCAGCGACTGTACAACGTCATGAATAAACGCCTGGAAATATCACCCTGGCTGGGTGGCGATCATTACAGCATTGCCGACATTGCCTGTTGGCCGTGGATTAATCTCCACCAGCGCCAGCGTATCGACCTCGACAACTATCCGGCGGTCAATAACTGGTATGAACGTATCCGTACTCGTCCCGCAACAGAACGGGCGATGCAGCAAGCACAAAGCGAGAAAAGTTAACGCGATTCAGTTCTCGTGTATCATGAAAAGGTTCATACATGGAGGAAACCTGCAATGTCACAACCTGACGCAATTATTCGTATAAAAAACCTTCGTCTGCGCACTTTTATCGGCATCAAAGAAGAGGAGATCCTTAACCGACAGGATATCGTCATCAATATTGCCATTCACTATCCAGCAGACAAAGCCCGGACCAGTGAAGATATCAACGACGCGCTGAATTATCGCACCATCACCAAGAGCATCATTTCGCACGTTGAGAGTAACCGCTTCTCATTGTTGGAAAAATTAACGCAAGATGTGCTCGATATCGCACGCGAACATCACTGGGTCACTTATGCTGAAGTGGAGATCGATAAACTTCACGCATTGCGTTACGCCGACTCCGTTTCCATGACATTGAGCTGGCAGCGCTAAATGTAACCCGGGAGGCGACATGCAGATTCTGATTACCGGCGGTACTGGCCTGATTGGACGTCATTTGATCCCCTGCCTGCTGGAACTGGGGCATCAGATTACCGTAGTGACACGTACTCCTGATAAGGCTCGTCAGATTCTGGGCTCCCGGGTCACGCTATGGAAAGGGCTGGAAGAGCAGCAAAACCTTGATGGCATTAATGCTGTCATCAACCTTGCCGGAGAGCCTATCGCTGACAAACGCTGGAGCGCTGAGCAAAAAGAGCGTTTGTGCCAGAGCCGCTGGGGGATTACGCAGAAACTGGTCGATTTAATCAAGGTCAGCGACACGCCGCCTGCCGTACTCATCTCCGGTTCCGCTACGGGATACTACGGCGATTTGGGCGAGGTTGTAGTCACGGAAGAAGAGCCGCCGCATAATGAATTCACCCATAAGTTGTGCGCCCGGTGGGAACAGATCGCCAGCGCTGCGCAAGGCGACAGAACGCGCGTATGTTTGCTGCGTACTGGCGTTGTATTGGCCTCTACAGGCGGGATCCTCGCAAAGATGGTTCCACCGTTTCGTCTGGGGCTTGGCGGTCCTATCGGCAATGGGCGTCAATACCTGGCCTGGATCCATGTTGACGATATGGTCAACGGGATTATCTGGCTGCTGGATAACGATCTGCGCGGTCCCTTCAATATGGTTTCGCCATACCCGGTTCGCAATGAACAGTTTGCCCATGCGCTGGGTCATGCCCTAAACCGCCCGGCAATCCTGCGCGTTCCGGCGGCCGCTATGCGACTGCTGATGGGCGAATCCTCGGTGCTGGTTCTCGGGGGGCAGCGCGCGTTGCCCAAGCGACTGGAGGCGGCCGGTTTTGCATTTCGTTGGTACGATTTGGAAGAAGCGCTGGCCGATGTCATCAGATAATGTCTGATATCCCTTCACTGTTGCCATTGTGGTGGTATGGTTAAAAAACCGAATACCACAATGGCGACGTTATGGCGATAATATCAACACCCCGACTTACCCTCTCTTTGTACCAACTCGCTGACTGGCCTTTTTTCCAGCGGCTACGAGAAAATCCAGACGTCATGCGTTTCATGGGCGATATCGCCCCAACCAAAGATACTCGCCTGCTCTTCGCCAGACGCCTTTCCGCTCGACATACCTTTGTTATCCGGGAGCACAACAACACGGTGCAACTGGGCGATATTGGCTTACAGATAAGCCATCTTTATCCTCAGGAAGCTGATATTGGCTATGCCATCACGCCGCGGGCGCAGGGAAAAGGTATTGCCAGCGAAGCCGTACGTGCCGTGTGTGATTATGCTTTTCAACAGGCTGGCGTAACGGCGATAAATGCCTATGTATTAGCCGGGAATACCGGGTCGATACGCGTTCTGGAAAAAACAGGGTTTATACGCACTCAGGTGCTTGAAAAAGCCTATGAAGTGAACGGTATAGCGCATGATGACTGGGTTTATCGTCTGGAGTACAGCGCGTGAAAGCGGTAGGCCCGGAAAGCGTGGCGCCTCCGGGCAACTAAATTACTTCAGTGATCCTTTAAGGAACTGCTGTAAACGCGGGCTTTGTGGGTTCCCAAACACCTGCTCCGGATTGCCCTCTTCTTCGATTTTTCCCTGATGCAGGAAAATAACGTGTGAGGAAACGTGGCGGGCAAACCCCATTTCATGCGTCACGACCACCATGGTTTTCCCTTCCTCAGCCAGCTGTTGCATGATGCGCAGCACTTCGCCCACCAACTCCGGATCAAGCGCCGAGGTTGGCTCATCAAACAGTAAAACCTCCGGCTCCATCGCCAGCGCACGGGCAATTGACACACGCTGCTGCTGACCACCGGACAGGTGCACCGGATATTTACCCTGCGCACGCTCATCAATACCCACTTTAGCCAGATACTTCACCGCACGCTCGCGGGCTTCATGCTTGCTCAGCCCCAGCACCTGAATCGGCGCTTCCATGACGTTTTCCAGCACCGTCATGTGACTCCACAGGTTGAAGTGCTGAAAAACCATCGTCAGCCTCGTACGTAACAGACGCAGCTGATTTTTATCTGCAACCTTCAACTGACCGTCTTTGTCGCGCACCAGGCCAATATTCTGGCCGCTAACCACAATCGTTCCAGCGCTCGGCTTTTCCAGAAAGTTTATGCAGCGCAGGAAGGTACTTTTACCCGAACCTGACGAACCAATAATGCTGATAACATCACCCGCGTTGGCCTGCAGCGATACCCCTTTCAGCACTTCATGTTCGCCGTAGTGCTTATGTAAATCGATAACGTTTAATTTATTTTCAGACATCGTGTTACTCGAATCATTTAGAGGATACATGCTGCAACCAGCGTTTTTCCGCTTTACGGAACAAGCTAATCAGGACATACGAAATAATCAAATACAGAACAGCGGCAATACCGAAGGCGGTAAACGGCTGATACGTTGCCGAGTTGATATCGCGGGCGATCTTCAACAAATCAGGCACCGTGGCGGTAAATGCCAGCGCCGTGGAGTGCAGCATTAAAATCACTTCATTGCTGTATGCCGGCAGCGCAATACGCAGCGCGGAAGGTAAAATAATGCATCGATACAGTTTAAACGACGAGAAACCGTAAGCCCGCGCGGCTTCAATCTCACCATGGGGTACGGAACGAATAGCCCCGGCGAAAATCTCCGTGGTATAGGCGCAGGTATTCAGCGTCAATGCCAGCACGGTACAATTCAGCCCGCTGCGGAAAAACGCGTTGAGGAAATCGGTTCCTTTCACGATCTCCAGCGTATACATCCCGGAATAAAACACCAGCAGTTGAACGTACAGCGGCGTGCCACGAAAAATATAGGTAAACAGCCAGATGGGAAACTGGATAAATTTATTATTGGAAACGCGACCAATCGCCAAAAACAGCGCCAGTATCCCGCCCATCACCACCGACGAAATCAGCAACCACAATGTGATCGCCACGCCGGTGTAGCGATAGCCGTCGGTCCACAGCAGGGACTTCCAGTACTCCTGAATAATCTCAATCACAGGTCAGCCCTCTTCACACCCACGGAGTAGCGGCGCTCAAGGTACAGCAGCACACCATTAGACACAGTGGTAAACACCAGATAGATGACCCCGCACACCACGGCAAAATAGAACGGCTCCCAGGTACTCTTCCCGGCAAGCTGAGTGGCTTTCACTACGTCTTCAAGTCCGAGCAACGACACCAGCGCCGTGGCCTTCAGAATCACCTGCCAGTTATTGCCAATCCCCGGCAAGGCAAAACGCATCATTGCCGGAAACATAATGCGACGAAATATTTGTGAGCTGGTAAAGCCAAATGCCGTCGCGGCCTCAATATGACCTTTCGGTACCGCCATAAACGCACCACGGAACGTTTCGGTAAAATAGGCCCCGTAGATAAATCCAAGCGTAATAATCCCTGCGACCATCGGATCGATATCAATCTGGCCGATACCGATTGCATCGGTAATGGTATTCAGCGCGATTTGTAACCCGTAGAAGATGAGCAGCATTAAGACCAGATCGGGAACCCCGCGGATAAGCGTGGTGTACCCTTCGAAAATAAGCTCCATTGCCCGGTTTTGCGAAAGCTTCGCTGCCGCGCCGACAAGGCCTATCAGGACCGCCAGCACTACCGAGCTGAGAGCCAGCTCCAGCGTAACAATCGCGCCCTGTAAAATAACACCTGAAAAGCCATACAACATGCTGCCTGTCCTGTCGTGTGTGGTGGAGTAATAAGCCTCTTTTGATTTCAGACTAACCGTTAAATGCCGGATGGCGGCTTTGCCTTATCCGGCCTACAAAATCACCGTAGGCCTGATAAGCGCAGCGCCATCAAGCATAAATTCAACGCGTCAAAAATCTACGGGCTTTATCAGCACCTGCGGTGATTAACCGCCGTAAACATCAAAATCGAAATACTTTTTCGCCAGCTTCTCGTAAGTACCGTCAGCACGCATCTCTGCAAATGCTTTATTCAGTGCTTCACGCAGTTCGTTATCGTCCTTGCGCAGCCCCATACCGGTACCGACGCCAAACAGTTTCTCGTCTTTCACTGACGGGCCGCCGAATTTGTAATCTTTACCTACTGGCTGCTTCAGGAAGCCTTCGCTGGCCGCGACTTCATCCTGGAATGCGGCGTCAATACGCCCGGCAGTCAGGTCAGAATAGATATTGTCTTGCCCCTGATAAGAGACGATTTCAATGCCTTTTGGCGCCCAATGTTCGTTGCCGAACGTTTCCTGAGTCGTGCCCTGTAGCACACCGACACGTTTACCTTTCAGAGACTCAATGGTCGGCTGAATAGCGGAATCTTTAGCAACCACCAGACGAGAGTCGGCTGCATAAAGCTTGTCGGTAAAGGCAATCTCTTGCTGACGTTTTTCAGTAATGGAAAGCGACGACATGATGGCATCGATCTTCTTCGCTTTTAACGAAGGGATCAGCGCATCCAACGGGTTTTCCACGAAGGTACATTGTGTATTGATGCGTTTGCAGAGTTCTTTAGCCAGATCGATATCAAAACCGACCAATTCACCCTGCGCATTTTTCGATTCGAACGGCGCATAAGTAGGATCGGTACCGATACGAATTTTTTGCGGGATGGCTGCAAATGCTGCGGTAGCACTGGAGAAAGCCAGAACCAGAGAAAGAGACAACACCAGTTTTTTCATAACTATCCTCAACAGACTGTCTTTTATAGGGGATCTTTACAGGACCAGGTGCAGTTATCGTGCCATTAATCAGGCCGACAAGGCAAAGCATTCTACCCTGTCGGCGGTATTTATTTGCATGAAAAGCGCTTAAGTATGCAATCATACCTATTAAAGCCACGATAAAAGCACCAAAACAGTGCACTGAAATCATTATGCACCGTAATGGTTAACCCCTATGGTGCAGTCAATTCCCCGCTGCGACGTATTAATCGCCGTAGACATTGAAGTTAAAATACTTACTCGCCATTTTGTCGTAGGTGCCATCTTTACGCAGTTCGCCCAACGCTTTATCAAACGCCGCTTTCAGCTCGACATCGTCTTTGCGTAAGCCAATCCCGGTTCCGTCGCCAAAGTATTTTTTATCTTTTACCGAAGGACCTGCAAAGTCGTAGTCCTTACCGGCAGGCTGCTTCAGGAAGCCTTCGCTGGCCGCGACTTCATCCTGCAATGCCGCATCCAGACGGCCCGCCGTCAGGTCAGAATAGATCAGATCCTGGTTCGCATAAGCCACCACATCCACGCCTTTGCTACGCCAGTTGTCATTGGCATAGGCTTCCTGCGTCGAACCTTGCAGTACGCCAACATGTTTACCCTTGAGTGAATCCAGGGTCGGTTGAATTGGGGAGCCTTTCGCCGCGATCAGACGTGAGTCTGCTGCGTAAAGTTTGTCTGAGAACGCAATCTCTTGCTGACGCTTCTCGGTGATAGAAAGCGAGGAGATAATGGCATCAATTTTTTTCGCTTTCAGCGACGGGATCAGCGCATCAAAGTCGCTGGCAACCCAGGTACATTTGATCTGCATGCGCTTACACATCTCATTTCCCAGATCGATATCAAAACCGACAAAATCGCCTTTGGCATCTTTAGAGGAAAAAGGTGCATACGTGGTGTCCGTACCGATACGAACTGTCTGCGGAAGTGCTGCGTAGCTGGCCGCGGTGGCACAGAGTCCTACCAGCAAAGACAAAGCAAGAACCGTCTTCTTCATACATAACCCTCAAGTGGCGTAATTTTATTATGTTTTACGTTGTGTTGTGTGTTTGCAGACTTTTTCATGCAGGTCTTATGCCATTTTCGCATCGATGAGGATATTCGACGTTAAATATGTTAATAAAACGTTGCAATATTGTCCTGATTTTGAAGATAGCAGGTCTGACGGTTGAACCGCAGCGTTTCGTTGCGTTTTAACGAATTAAATGTTGAGGATATGATCGCGGTTACAAAATTGCCCTGAAACAGGGCAACGAATGTTTATTTGCACGTTGATGGAACGACTTATGCGCCCTGCCAGCGAGTGAACAGATCCTGCGGAAGGGTGATATCAAACTGGTCAAGTACGCGATTAACCGTTTGATTAATCACATCATCAAGCGTCTGTGGCCGATGATAGAAGGCGGGAACGGGTGGCATAATCACCGCGCCAATTTCTGCCGCCTGCGTCATCAGACGCAAGTGTCCGAGATGCAGCGGCGTTTCGCGCACGCACAGCACCAGCGGGCGGCGTTCTTTCAACACCACATCTGCCGCACGGGTAAGCAACCCATCGGTGTAGCTGTGAACAATACCTGAAAGCGTTTTAATTGAGCATGGCAGGATAACCATTCCCGCCGTCTGGAAAGAGCCAGATGAAATACTGGCGGCAATATCACGCGTATCGTGTGTCACATTCGCCAGCGCCTGCACATCGCGCACGGAGAGATCCGTTTCCAGCGCCAGCGTCTGCCGGGCCGCGGCACTCATCACCAGATGGGTTTCCACATCGGTAACGTCACGCAAAACCTGCAGCAGGCGCACGCCGTAAATTGCCCCGCTTGCGCCGCTAATCCCTACAATGAGTCGTTTCATTTTATCTTTCCATCACTTGATGGGCTAACTGTGCCGTATTTCTTTACCACAGACAACCTGGAATCACCCACCTCTTCAGTCCGCAAAGCAGGTTTGAGCACAAACCATGAAATCAGAATACAAACCATAAAGGCCAGTTCTACCAGCATAATCACGCCCCCTTTTTCACTGAACCAGGTTCCCACCATAATGGCAACGTTAGTGACGATAACAAACCTGGCTATCCAGGGAAAAAACGGTGAACGATAGCGCAGTAAATCAGGGGAATACTTCCCGTCATTCACAGCCTTGCGAAACCGATACTGACACCAGCCAATGGTTATCCATGCCAGACAGCCCACCTGCCCGGTACTGGCAATCAACAAAATATAGAATTTCTGTGCAGGAATATATCGGGTCAGCATCGATACCAGAGCCAGAATCACCGTTATCAGAATAGCGTAAACAGGCACGCCGCTGGCGTTAGTCCTGGCGAAAAAACGAGGGGCGAAACGGTCGCCAGACATTGACCATAGCATGCGTGAACTGGCATAGATTGCGGAATTCGCTGCTGACACAGCAGCAGAGAAGATGACTAGCGTCATCAGTAAATCTGCGCCAGGCATACCGACACGTGAGAATACCCACACGAAGGGGCTGGTTCCATCAGGTATCTTTCCCTGCGGATAAACCAGCGCCAGAACGGCAATCGCCAGACCGTAAAACAGAATAATACGCAGACCGATACCCAGAATCACCCTGGGTAAGACGATGTGTGGCGACTCCGTTTCGCCTGCCGCATTGCCAACCAGCTCAACGCCCTGGAACGAATAGATGACGATTGTCATACAAACCAGAATTTGCTCCCATCCGTGAGGAAACCACAACCCTGCACTTTTTAACGTTGGATGCCAGCTCGTGTCTCCTGACAGCGAGAAGATCATTACCCCGCCCGCCGCGATAAAAAGCACTATCGCGAAAACCTTTATCGCAGATAACCAGTATTCACATTCGCCGAAACTTTTCGCCGAACAGAGATTGATAAGCATTAGCACGACAAGAATGATAAGGCAGAAGAAGTGGACGGGAATAACGGGGAAAAATTGATGGGCAATGAAGCCCGCGGCAGTCAGATCCGCCGCCAGGGAAAACACCCAACTCAGCCAATACAGCCAGCCAATGGTATAGCTCCAGATGGGATTGGGCAGGAACATCAACGCATAATGTTGAAAAGAGCCCGAGTGGGGAAATGCGCAGGACAGTTCGCCAAGGCACATCATGGTAGCCAGCATAATCGCGCCAGCAAACAAATAAGCCAGCAATGTTCCCGCTGGCCCAACACTATTCAGCGGTTCGGCAATGCCGATAAACAAACCCGTGCCAATGGTCCCGCCGAGCGACATCATCAGCAAATGGCGCTTTTTAAGGTTTCGTCGTAGCCCATTTTCGGGTTCGGCGGGGGATTGCGCTTGCAGGGTACTCATGGTCACTCCCTGTCTCAGAAAGGGTCAGAGACGCCGCCACAGACGCATCACTGTGGCGGCAGTGGCTTAACGAATAAACCGCGTGGCAACGCCCTTCGTCTGACAGGCCATCAGAAGCCCTGTGTAGTCGAGTTCAAAGCGGATGACATCCCCGACTTTCAGCGGCTGCTCGCATGCTTCAATATCCACCAGCGTATGATCGCTGGTCTGTCCCAGGATGGTGATATTGTCGTCGCAGGGCACGCAGTTATCGGAAGGGACGTCCTGTCGACCAAACGCCAACAACGCCCGCTTGCGAGTACCATGATCAACAAAGGTTTTTGTTTGCAGGAAGGCGTCTACACCAAGCTCTCCAACGGGTATTGTCGGCTTGCTGTTCAGCTCAATAATCTCTGCCTCAAGGACATACATATCGGAACAGGCTTTTTCCACCGGCTTTGCAGAGTGATGAAATTCGTTCAGATACTTCATCTCGACATATTCAATGCCGAACTCATGTAGCCCCCCGATCCGCAGGTGGTTTAACCCCTTAGGCCAAATGCCTTTATCCAGTAAATGGTAGCTGGTGCAATTACCGGCAGAGAGTCGGCGAACTGCCACACCGCTGTCCTGCTCGACTCGTGCGGCCAGTGCCAGAAAATCTTCACCATTTTTCACCGTCGGCAGGACGGTGCCATAGCAGTTGAAGTTGGTTCCCAGACCATACAGTTCCAGGCAAGGCAATTCCTGAATGAGTCGGATGGTGCTGAGAATGTGTGAATACTCGGTGAACCAGATACCTTCGCGTAAATCCCCCATATCAACCATCAGCAATACCTGATGCGTTTTCCCCTGGCGTTGGGCTTCCTGCGATAATGCCTGCAAAATGATGGGTTCGCTGTTCAGACTGATATCGGCATAGCGGATAACATCTTCAATCTCACTCAGACAAGGACTGCGGAGCAGACAGGTTGTACAGCCGATTTCACGGATTTTTTTCAGGTTATAGGTCCGCGATTCTGCAATCACCTTAATGCCGCCATCAAATACCGCCTGTGCGGTTTCAACACAACCATCAAAAACTTTATTGACAGCCATGACCTCAATCCCACTGCTGGCTAACAGCGCTTTTTCCGTTCGGGCATTTTCTTCCAGCTTGCGTAAATTGATTTCCAGGATTGGCATATACATTTTATTTCCCTCCTGCCACGCTCAGACGAGCATTACGTTTCTGGGCCCGGTGATAGATACATTCAGCAACGATAACGGCCAGCAACGCGCCACCGACGATCTTGCCGGCGTACTGGAAATAGCCTCCCATATCAATTTGTGAAGGCGGGATAAACAGCAGCGCGACAGCAAAAGCGATGGAGATAAATCCAAGTGCAGGCAGTACGGCAGGTAAGATTTTCCCTGGGATTTTGAAGCTTCTTGGCGTATCCGGTTGCGTCTGACGCAAACGCCAGAATGCCGGGAACATCACCAGATAAGGAATGAAATAGGTGATGGTCGTCAGGGCAGTCAACATCCAGTACGCCGCGGCGACACTCGGGGAAATAAAGGTTGAGAAACACAGTACCGTGACGATTATTGCCTGCACGATCAGCGCAAAGGCTGGCGTTTTCCAGACCGGATGCAACCGGGCAATTTTATCCCCTAACAGATTATCCTCACGTGAGGCTTCCTGAAGCATGTAGATAGGACCTACCAGCCAGGAATTGATCTGACCTAACGCGCCAAAAAACATACAGATTGCCATTACCGGGATCAGCCAGGGCATATGTAACGTATCCGCCGCGGCATGCATGGCCTGCATCACGCCCGCCACAATATCGGTTTTTCCCGCAGGCAACAGGGTGTTCAGCGCCCAGGTACCGACCATATAAATCCCAACAATAACGGCTGCAGAAACCGCCATCGCGCGCGGGAAATCACGTTGCGGATTGCGCGTACGTCCGGCAATCATCGGCGCGACTTCCAGCCCGGCGAAAGCAAACATCATGCTCGACAGAAAGACGATAGTATCCCAATGGCTCAGATCGGGAACCCAGTTCGCCGCCGTCGCATAATCGGTTTGCATCTCATGCCCGGTCGCCAACCACACAATAGCCAGGATAATCAAAATGGCGGATGGAATGAACACGCCGCACCAGGCGCTGACGCTGTTAATAATTTTGGTCCACTCCATGCCGCGAATATTCATTAGCGTCAGCAACCAAAAAATCACCGCCGAACCAATACCAATAAAGGCTTTATTCTCCGCGAGGCCCCCGCCTATCATGTAACCCAACGCCGTAAAACCGAACTGCAGCATCAAAGGGAAAAACAACACGCAGGAAAAGAGGAAGCACACCACCACTATCCACGCGATACGTTTCCCAAACGCCTCTTTAATCCAGACGAATATCCCACCATCTTTCGGCCATCCGGTCGACAGCTCGCCGCACACCATCGCCAGCGGAAAGAACAGACAGAATGCAGCTATCACCCACAGCAACATTGCTGAAGCGCCGTAGGGCGCGACATTGGGTATTTGCCGCAAACTCAGAATGGCAATGACATTCATAAAGACAATGTCTTTGATGCCAAGTAAGCCAGAACTATTGTTACTCATGGCCATCTCCTGTTATGCACTCAGGGGCATCACTGCCCTCTTCGAATCACCTGACTCACGGACTCCAGCCGATGCCGGAGTCCACAAATGAGATTTAATAAATGTCGTACTTGACCATGTCTTCGTAACTGTCTTCCCGACGGATTAAGCGGTCTTTACCCTCTTTGTCTATCATCACAACAGCTGAGCGTGGGCGGTTGTTATAGACGGTTTGGCTTTCGATGGTATAAGCGCCCGCATCCAGAAACGCGACGATATCGCCGATTTGCGTGTTCTGCGGCATCAGGAATTCTTCCCCCTTCACCCCCATATGGAAGTAATCGCCGCCATCACACAGTGGTCCGGCGAGTTTGATCCACGCATCGTGCGAATCAGTCATTCTGGAGGCGTTGTAGACGTAGAAGAACCAGTCAAAATGCTGGCTGTCTGACAGCACGCTGTATCCGGCATCAACAAATTTCCATTCAACATGGCATTCGACATTGCCGTTCAGGTCGTAGTTTGTTTTACGTTTTTCACAGGCAACTTCGGTTAACAGGACAGCAGCCGAGCCGGTCACTTTACGCCCAGGCTCAATGCAGATCTCCACATCCGTACGCCATTTATGAACTTCACGAATAACCGCATCAGCAAAGTCCTGCGCCGTTATCCCGGCATACATGTTGTCTTTCAGCGGATCGCCATTCTCTTCGTCATATTTGTAGGGTACTGGAATACCGCCGCCTACATTGATGAGATCAAATTTAATGCCCAGAACCTCTTCCAGACGCCGGGATTCATCCACCAGTACTTTGGTCGCTTTGGCAAAAGGTTCCGATTCCGGCACCTGGTCACCCACATGCATGTGCAATCCGCGCAGATGGACATAAGGCATTTCCAGGATCCGCCGACAGGTTTCTTCCGCTTGCTCCAGATCCAGTCCCGATTTAGCGTGAAAGGCCGTCACCAGCTCTGCGTGCGTCGCAGAAGGAACGTTTGGTTCCACGCGAACACAGACATTGGCGACTTTCTTCAATTTACGGGAGATCGCGTCGATATGATCCAGTTCATACAGGCTGTCAACGTTGATCAGGTACAGATCGTTGGCAATGGCATATTCCAGATCTGCAGGTTTTTTCACTACGCCGTTAAAAACGATCTGATCGCCACGAAAGCCAATTTCCAGACATTTACGCACTTCGTACTGTGAATTTGCCTCTGCACAAATTCCTGCGTCACGAATGGCCTGAAGAACGCCCATTACTGAACAGGTTTTAGAAGCAAAAAAGGTTTTGGTGTTTTGGTGGGCAGCGAACGCCTGCTGGATTTCGTTGATATTACGAATGATCTCTGACTCAGAGAACACATAAAACGGGGTTGGATACTTGCGTGCTAACGCATCCAGATCCACGCCATCAAAACACAAGTGCCCCTCTTTTTGTTGGAAACGGCGATCGTTCTCTATCACCTGCTCACGTACCCGGTTGTAGTTTTGAATAATCGAATCAGTCATAACATCCTCTGCTTATTTTCATTGTAAGAGTCCACATTCTTTTAATGGATATATAGCAACAGGCATGCCATGTTTTTATTGATTAAAAATCAACTAGTTATAAATAATCGCGAATTATATTTTTTGTCATTTAGCGAGTTATTCATCACAACGACGAAAATTCGTCATATTTATAATGATGCAGCGAAAAACAGGAAAAGAAGGAATCTGGCTATGGCTTCAACCAACGAAGAGCTGGCTGCGGCACTTAAAATGTTCTCCCGCTTCTTCGACCTCATCCATCAACCCCTGGCGGTGATCAATGAACGTGGCGAGTATGTCTACTACAACCAGGAAAGCGCGGATCTGGATGGATACAGCATTGAGCAGGCATTGGGAAAACATATGCTGGATGTCTATCCGAGCATGAAAGAGACGCAAAGCACCATGCTTTCATCATTGAAAAAGGGCGTGGAGTATATCGGTCACTACCAGATTTACTATAACGCACGCGGCCAGGCGGTGGATTATCAACATACCACCGCCCCACTCTGGTCAAGCGATGGCAGCATGATTGGCGTGATTGAGATTGGCAGAAATATGTCCGGCGTCAGGCGACTGCAGGAGCAGGTTGTTGAACTTAACCATCTACTCTATGCCGATCGCCATGAAAAACACCACGCTATCATCACTGAGAATGCGGAAATGCTGCACAACATTGCGAAGGCAAAACGCCTGGCAGCCAGCAATATTCCCGTGACCATCGTTGGAGAAACAGGAACCGGTAAAGAGCTTTTTTCTCGCCTCATTCATCAATGCAGTAAACGCGCTGATAAGCCTTTCATTGCCCTGAACTGTGGCGCACTCCCGCCGACACTCATTGAAAGTACACTTTTCGGTACTGTCCGCGGTGCGTACACCGGAGCAGAAAATAGTCAGGGGTATCTGGAACTGGCCAACGGAGGAACGCTCTTTCTGGATGAACTAAACGCGATGCCCATTGAGATGCAAAGTAAGCTCCTGCGTTTTCTCCAGGATAAAACGTTCTGGCGGCTGGGCGGTCAACAGCAGATCCATTCTGATGTACGTATCGTTGCAGCAATGAATGAAACGCCCGCACGGCTGATCCAAACAGGTAAACTACGCGCAGATCTGTTTTATCGTCTGAATGTGGGCATGCTCACCCTTCCGCCTTTACGCAAACGTCCGGAAGATATTGCGCTACTGGCTAATTATTTCATCGATAAATACCGTAATGATGTGCCGCAAGATATTCATGGATTGAGCGAAGCCGCACGCATTGCCTTGCTTCATCATACCTGGCCCGGCAATGTCAGGATGCTGGAAAATGCCATCGTGCGCAGCATGATTATGCAGGAAAACGACGGAATGCTAAAAAAGATTGTCTTCGAAGAGGAGGAATTAAGCTTAGGCGTTACGGATATCCCAACCGTTGTCAGCCGCCCAGTAAGCGCGGAGTCGGAGGGAGATGGATCCCTCGACGTGCAGGTAGCCAGGTTCGAAAAAAGCCTGATTGAAACGGCACTAAATACCTGTCAGGGAAATATTGCCGCTGCGGCACGCAGTCTCAATATTTCCCGAACGACGCTGCAATACAAGGTACAGAAATACGCCATTCGCTTCGGCGTGGTTAGTGACTGATGAAAGCCAGCGACATTTTGCCGCTGGCGATATCATTAACCTTCGTTGTGCATCTCAAGGTTTTCCGCTTCGTTCTGGCGCAAAATCGCTTTGGCGTCGTCATTACGCAGGGAGTCGAGGAAATCGAGATACTGCTGGTCGACGTCTTTAGTGACGTATACGCCGTTAAACACTGAACATTCAAACTGCTGAATATCCGGGTTCTCAGCGCGGACGGCTTCAATCAGATCGTTCAGATCCTGGAAGATAAGACCATCTGCGCCAATTATCTGGCGAATCTCGTCCACTTCGCGACCATGAGCAATCAGTTCCGTCGCCGTAGGCATATCGATACCATAAACGTTCGGGAAGCGAATTTCCGGGGCAGCAGAGGCCAGATACACCTTCTTCGCTCCGGCTTCACGCGCCATCTCGATAATCTGTTCTGAGGTGGTACCGCGCACGATAGAATCATCCACCAGCAGCACGTTTTTATCACGAAATTCCGCACGGTTGGCGTTCAGCTTGCGACGCACGGATTTACGGCGCAGCTGCTGGCCTGGCATGATAAAGGTACGGCCCACGTAGCGGTTTTTCACAAAACCCTGACGGTACGGCTTACCGAGAATACGGGCAATTTCCAGCGCGATATCACAGGAGGTTTCCGGAATCGGGATCACCACGTCGATGTCCAGCTCTTCCCACTCACGAGCAATTTTTTCGCCAAGCTTGGTACCCATGTTTACACGGGCGCTATAGACGGAAATCTTGTCGATAAAGGAGTCAGGACGTGCGAAGTAAACGTATTCAAACAGGCACGGATTGCTGACCGGGTTATCGGCACACTGGCGGGTAAACAACTGACCTTTTTCGGTGATATAGACCGCTTCACCAGGGGCAACGTCGCGCAGGAATTCAAAGCCCAGCGTATCCAGCGCTACGCTCTCAGAGGCCACCATGTATTCGGTACGACCATCGCCAATATCACGTTTACCCAGCACCAGCGGGCGGATGCCGTTAGGGTCGCGGAAGGCAACCATACCGTGACCGATAATCATCGCCACGCAGGCATAGGCGCCGCGGATCTGGCGGTTGGTTGCGGCAATAGCAGCAAAAATATTGTCGGCTTCCAGCGGATAGTGGCGGAAATTATCCAGCTCGCTGGCGAAAATATTCAGCAGAATTTCAGAATCTGAAGTGGTATTGATGTGGCGGCGCTTTTCTTCGAACAGCTTTTTACGCAGCTCATGCGCGTTGGTCAGGTTGCCGTTGTGGGCAAGCGTGATGCCATACGGTGAGTTGACGTAGAAAGGTTGGGCCTCAGAGGCGCTGGAGCTGCCAGCCGTTGGGTAACGCACATGACCAATGCCCATGTTGCCCTGCAAACGCTGCATGTGGCGCGCTTCAAAAATGTCGCTCACCATTCCGTTCGCTTTACGCAAGCGGAAGCAGTTGTTGGCATCAATGGTGATGATGCCAGCGGCATCCTGGCCACGATGCTGGAGCACCGTTAACGCGTCATAAATCGACTGGTTTACCGGCATAACACCGGCGATACCGACAATACCGCACATACGTCTTTTCCTCGTTCAGCAACAACCCAAAGTTTATACTTTGGGCAAGAAACTTGACGAGCTTTGCAGATAGTCAAAGAACCATCTGATGATGAAACTGAACTGCGGGATCAGCTGCGACTTACTCCAGTCTTCACTTTTCGACAGACCGGTAAACGTATCGAGAAAGAACAGTATGGCGGCGACGATCAGCGCCCCTCTCAGGGCACCGAAGCAGATCCCCAACACCCTGTCAGTACCCGACAGGCCTGTTTTCTCCACCAGCTGGCCTATCACGAAGTTAACGATAGCGCCGACGATAAGTGTCGCGATAAACAGTATCGCGATAGCAATCCCATTCCGAACCAGTTCGTCTTCAAAGCCCGTAAACCAGACAGACAGGTAAGTGTAGTAATGGCTGGCGACAAAGAAAGCACAACCCCAAGTCACCAACGATAATGCTTCACGTACAAAGCCACGGATCAGGCTAACCAGACAGGAAAAACCAATCACCGCGATAATGGCGTAATCAATCCAGACCATAAGTGTCCCACGATTTTACGCCCTGTCGTCCTGTTCGGGGCGCATTCTAACAGAAAAAGAAAACGTTTGCGTAGGGATTTCCTTTCCACGCGTAAATAAAAATGGCGCTGAAAAAATCTTCAACGCCATACCGTTTTATGCCTCTTCGGGCACTGCCGGACAGCGGTGTTTACCGTATCCGGCCTACATGAGCCCCCCCTTTAATTAGGGGTATATCCCATCACAACCCCACTCAGACCGGAGATTTTTTGCAGTTCTCCCAGCGAGTTTTTCAGCTTATCTCTGGACGCATCAGGCCCAACGAGAATGCGGGTTATTTTACCCTGTACCGGCGTTGACGGGGAAGTATATACCCGGAAGCCCGCACCACGTAACTTACCGACGATCTCATTGACCTTATCCGCATTTTTCAACGCACCAAGCTGCACAACGTAGGCTTTCCCGGTTGGTGCCGGCGCGTCTTCGACGACCGGTTTCGGTGCTGGTGCAGGAACGGGCGTCGGCGCCGGAGCAGCGGCAACAGGTTGCGGCTTCGGTTTAGGTTTAGGTTTTGGCGGCTCCACAGGCGCAGGGATAGGATCGAACTCTGCGTTGTTTGCCGTCGTCAAACGTGAAGGATCCAACGATGGCGCGGCAGCATCACCGGCACGCACTTCTTCTGCGGCACCTTCCGGTGGTTGCGTCGGCAGTGCCTGCGTCGCCGCAGGCATCATGTCCGGTTCATCGCGATCGCCGGGTTTCGGCACCAGCGGGATCGCCGCAAACTCATCCTGATAATGCTTTTTCTGCCCGTCAAGCAGCCCGGGGAGCACAATCACCCCCAGCGCGACCAGCACAATTGTGCCGACTAATCGATTCTGAAACTTACTCGCCACCGCTTCTCCCCACGTCTATTACTTCCATGACATGTGCGACAGTGTGAAACGATCCACACACCAACACGGTATCTTCTGGCTTCGCCTCAGCCAGGGCCGCAGACCATGCCTGCGCCACGCTGTCGTAGGCTTCGCCATTACCCAAGTGCTCCAGCAGTTGTTCTGCCGTTGCACCACGCGGGCCTTCCAGAGGCGCACAATACCAGTCGTCAACCACGCTTTTCAACCAGGCTAACGTACCGGCAATGTCTTTATCATGTAGCATACCGATAACGGCAAGTACGCGCCCTCTTTTCACTAACTTTTTCAGACGTTCAGTCAAATATTCCGCCGCATGCGGATTATGAGCAACATCAAAAATCACCCGCGGTGACTCGCTCACAATCTGAAAACGCCCCGGTAAAATCGCGTGTTCGATGCCGTCACGAATCGCCTGCTCACTGACGTTAAGCCCGCTGGCGCGCAGCGCGGCCAGTGCGGTAGCAGCGTTAGGTTGGGGAACCTGCGGCAACGGCAGTTGGGTCAGCGTACCGTGGCTATCGGTGAATGACCAGTCGTTCTCCGTAACCGAATAGCGCCAGTCCACACCACGGCGCTGCAGTATCGCCCCAGTCTCTTGCGCCACATCCGCGATGGTATAGGGCATTTCCGGCTCACCGACGACGGCCGGTTTCTCTGCACGAAAGATCCCCGCCTTCTCGCGGCCAATGCTTTCACGATCGGGCCCCAGCCAGTCAGTATGGTCAAGCGCAATGCTGGTGACCACCGCGACATCGGCATCGACGATATTGGTGGCGTCAAGACGCCCGCCCAGCCCCACTTCCAGAATCACCACATCAAGCTGCGCCTGTTTAAACAGCCATAATGCTGACAGCGTGCCGTATTCAAAGTAGGTCAGGGAAATATCACCACGCGCCGCTTCAATCTCAGCAAATGAGGCGGTATGCGCAGATTCCGGCAACTCCCCCCCCTGCACGCGGACACGTTCCGTGTAGCGCACCAGATGGGGAGAACTGTATACACCGACTTTATATCCTGCTGCGGTCAACACAGATTCCAGCGTACGGCAGGTCGTGCCTTTTCCGTTGGTTCCCGCGACGGTGAAAACAAACGGCGCAGGTTTTAATACGCCCAGTTTTTGCGCCACCAGACTCACGCGTTCAAGACCTAAATCAATGGTTTTACTGTGCAGGTTTTCCAGATAAGAAAGCCACGAGGCCAGGGGCGACGTGGCTTGGGGAATACGTTTATTGTCCATGTTGCCTGTAGATTCGTTATGTTGAGAAAAGCAAAAAGGCAGCGCCAACCGGCCTGCCCTTTTGTACTCGTCATCATTCAAGTTGCAGGTGTGTTGGCTGCGCTCGCTCACCCGAATCAATTAGCAGCGTAAACTCATCGGGATGAATTCTCTTGCCACTGGCCTGCAACCCGAAATCCATAGAGTAAACTATCAGACCTCTGATTCCTGATCAGCTGCCGGAGGCACCACCTCGCCTTCACGCGGCTCATCCGGATTCGGCGCAGGAAGATTCATCAGCTTCGCCAGAACGCTTGCCAGTTTCAGACGCATTTCCGGACGGCGGACGATCATATCGATAGCGCCTTTTTCAATCAGGAACTCGCTGCGCTGGAATCCCGGCGGCAGTTTCTCACGTACGGTCTGCTCGATCACACGCGGCCCCGCAAAGCCAATCAGTGCTTTCGGTTCGGCAATGTTGAGATCGCCCAGCATCGCGAAGCTTGCGGAAACACCGCCCATCGTTGGGTCAGTCAGTACAGAAATATACGGTAAACCGCGTTCCTGCATTTTCGCCAGCGCGGCAGAGGTTTTCGCCATCTGCATCAGAGACATCAGCGCTTCCTGCATACGCGCTCCGCCAGAAGCGGAGAAGCAGATCAGCGGACAGTTATCTTCCAGCGCCTGTTCAACGGCACGGACAAAACGCGCGCCGACGACAGAGCCCATGGAGCCGCCCATAAACGCGAACTCGAATGCCGCAGCAACAACCGGCATACCATGCAGCGTGCCTTTCATTACTACCAACGCGTCTTTCTCACCGGTCTCTTTTTGCGCAGAAGCCAGTCTGTCTTTGTATTTTTTGGAATCACGAAACTTCAGCACATCTTTCGGCTCAAGCTCGCTACCCAGTTCCACAAGAGAACCTTCATCTAACAGGCTATGCAGGCGATTACGCGCCGACATGCGCATGTGATGGTCACACTTCGGACAGACCTCAAGATTACGTTCCAGCTCAGCACGGTATAAAACCTGACCGCAGCTATCACACTTGGTCCACACCCCTTCAGGAATGCTTGCCTTGCGGGTGGGAGTAATGTTGCTTTTAATTCGTTCAATCCAGCTCATTGGTGACCTTTCTGCCTGAACCCTAGTCAGCTTTGTTATAAGGGGCGCATAATGCCATTTTTGCCCCTAACAGACCATGAATGTTGCACATTAAAACATAACAGCCCGAAACTTTGGATAAAAAAGTGGTCGAACCGCTGAGTTACTTTCTATTTTGCAGCCCGTGACGCAGCACGCTTATGGCGAATCACTTCAATCACTCCCGGCAATACGGAAAGAATGATAATCGCCACAATCAATAATTTCAGGTTTTCCTGAACGATCGGCAGATCGCCGAACAGGTAGCCTGCGTAGGTGAATAACAATACCCACAGCAGAGCGCCGACGACGTTATACATCGCAAAATGACGGTAGGACATGTGTCCCATCCCGGCAACAAACGGCGCAAATGTACGCACGATAGGCACGAAACGCGCAAGAATAATGGTTTTACCGCCATGACGCTCATAGAACGCATGGGTTTTATCCAGATAGCTGCGGCGAAAAATTTTGGAATTGGGGTTGCTGAACAGCTTCTCGCCAAACAATCGCCCGATGGTGTAATTCACCGCATCGCCCACAATCGCCGCCACTATCATTAACGCCACCATCAGATGGACATTAAGATCGTTCGTTGGCAGCGCAGAAAGCGCACCAGCAACAAACAGCAGCGAATCTCCTGGCAGGAACGGCGTGACCACCAGTCCCGTTTCACAGAACAGAATCAAAAACAGAATAGCGTATACCCAGATACCGTATTCCGCGACCAGCTCCGCCAGGTGCACATCAATGTGCAGGATAAAATCGATGAGGAAGTAAATCAGATCCATAATTTTGCCTTTATACGACTCAAATTAGTCCGCCAGAAATAGCGGGCCCATTGGCGGTTTTGGCAGGTCGAACCGATCCGGGTAATCTACTGCAACCAGATACAGTCCTTCCGCTTTCGCCGTTGCCGCTGCCAGCGTTCTGTCCTTCGCCGCTAACAGTTCTGCTATCCAGCTCTCCGGCTGGTTGTGGGTGCCTACTTCCATCAGGCTGCCGACAATATTCCTGACCATATGATGTACAAAGGCATTCGCTTTAATATCCACCACCACATACGCACCGAAACGTTCGACGTTAATGTGCATCACGTTACGCCACGGTGTGCGCGACTGACACTGCACCGCCCGAAACGAGGTAAAATCATTTTCGCCAATCAGACACTGGGCCGCACGATGCATACGCTCAGCGTCCAGCGGCTCATAGTAATGGGTTACCCCTTTACCTAAAACCGCAGGGCGCAACCGATGATTGTAGATGATGTAGCGATAACGGCGAGCCGTGGCGCTGAATCGGGCGTGAAAATCATCGGGTACAGCTTTCACCCAACGTACGGCGATGTCACCAGGTAAATTCGCATTTACCCCCAATGTCCAGGCCGCATCTTTACGCTGGGCAGTCGTTTCAAAGTGCACAACCTGCCCTGTGCCATGAACGCCCGCATCCGTGCGTCCCGCACAAAAGACATTAATGCGTTCATTCGCCACCTGAGAGAGCGCTTTTTCCAGTTTTTCCTGAACACTACGCACTTCGTTCTGGCGCTGCCAGCCATAATATTTGCTGCCGTCGTACTCGATGCCCAGCGCAATTTTATGGGTTGACGGCTGTTGCAGGTCAGACATTAGTACAGGTACTCCTGCACCAGTTTTTCCGCAATTTTCACCGCCATCAATGCCCCGCCAAAGCGTACGTTGTCTGCCACTGACCAGAACTGAACCTGCTCCGGCATGCCGTAATCGTTATGCACGCAGCCAATGGAAAGGTGCGGAGAGCCTGACGCATCGCCAACCTGAGTCGGGAAATCGGTCTCTTCTGACAACACCACATCTTCACCGCGTGAAAACGCGTCACGTGCTTCTTCCGCCGCCAACGGACGCAGGGCTTCAAAATTCACCATCTGCGCATGACCGTAGAATACCGGTGACTGCACGATGCTGGCTGAAATTAACAGGCCATCATCCTGCATAATTTTACGGACTTCATCGACGATACGACGTTCTTCGCGCACACTGCCTTCGCGATCGGGCAACAGCGGTAGCATATTGAACGCCAGTTGGCGGCCAAAGAAGTCATCCTCGTCAATCGGGATGCCATTAAGCAATTTCGCACTCTGTCCGGCCAGTGCGTCTACGGCTTTTTTACCGTGAGCGGAAGCCGAGATAATGTTGGTTACCGTAATACGTGAGAGGCCACCGTCATCGATCAGCGGTTTCAGCGCGGAAAGCAGTTGACTGGTCAGGCTGTTTGGCACCGCGATAACGTTACGATTGCGGTAATCCGCCAGTACAAATGGGTTAACGTCCGGGACGACCAGCGGAACGTCAGGCTCGAGCGCAAACAGACCACTGCTGTCAATCACCAGACAACCGGCATTGGTTGCTTCTTCCGCCCATGCGGCAGTGGCTTCAACGCCCGCGACAAAAAATGCCAGTTGAGCCTGGGTCCAGTCAAAGTCAGCAACATCCTGGACAATGACCGATTTACCGTTAAAACGCAGGTGTTCACCGGCGCTTTCATTGCGTGCCAGCGCATAGATTTCACCGACCGGGAACTGGCGTTCAGCCAGCGTATCGAGCAGGGCTTCGCCTACGGCGCCCGTTGCGCCCAGAATGGCAATATTCCAGCCTTCAGACATGGTGATTTACTCCAGAAATACATAAGCGTCCCTGTCGTATTATTCGACAGGGAGCATTAAGAAGACATTAATGTGCCGGATGATGAACGGCGTTAAAACCCAGCTTACACAGCAGGGCTGCGGCAGCAGCATCGTCACACATTACGTATAAAGACGACCATTCGCGACGTTCAAGATAATTCTTGCGCAGTTTATCAAATTCACCCGGAATTCCAGCAACTTTGCGCAGCGGCGCATCATCGCGGCGCACATCATACACTAAATGAACCAGCCTTTTCAGTGTTGGCTGATCTAACGGGCCATGCAGGGTGATACGACCAAATTCCGGCGCGGGCAACAGGGTACTGAGCGCAACGTGCTGCTCGTGACCAATAAACTTACTATAGGCCTCAAAGACCTGCGTGGTGCCACGCGCTTTCCCTTCCAGGGTATACCCGGCAATGTGCGCCGTGCCGATATCGGCTTTCTCCAGCAACGCCACGTTGAGATCCGGCTCTCCTTCCCAGACATCCAGCACAACGCTCAGCGGCTGCCCGGCATTCAATCGGTTCAGCAATGCCGTATTATCCACGACCGGCCCGCGGCAGGCATTAATCAGAATGGTGCCCGGTTTCAGGCGGCTAATCAGCGCCTCATCGGCCAGGTGCAACGTTTTGTAGGATCCGTCTTTAAACAACGGCGTGTGGAAGGTCAACACGTCTGCTTGCTCAACCAGATCCTCCAGCGCGCGGAAATCGCCCTCGTCACCGCGATCGGCACGCGGCGGATCGCACAGCAAGGTGCGGATCCCTAATGCTTCCAGGCGCGCCTGTAAACGCCCCCCCACATTACCTACGCCAACAATACCGACCGTACGGTCACGTAAGGTAAAACCGTCGCGCTCAGCCAGCATCAGCAGCGCAGAGAAGACATATTCCACTACCGCAATCGCATTGCAGCCGGGAGCAGCAGAAAAACCAATGCCTGACTGCGCAAGCCAGGCATCATCCACATGATCAGTGCCTGCCGTTGCCGTACCAACAAACTTTACCGGTTTTCCACTGAGTAGCGATGCGTTTACTTTCGTCACCGAACGCACCATTAGAGCATCCGCATCATCCAGTTCTGTGACGGGAATCGGGCGACCGGGAACCGCTTTGACCTCCCCCAAACGACTGAACAGTTCGCGGGCATAGGGCATATTTTCATCAACGAGGATTTTCACGTCTTTCGCACCTGTTTGAGAACGAGAGTTAACCGGGCAAGTGTGCCATAATCTCGCCGCCAGGCATACTGCGAGACCTGGTTAGCACAGATTTAAGGAACAGAGATGATGCAGCCCATTTCAGGTACGCCCGCCCGCCCTCCCGGCGAAGGCCAAAATGCCCCTTCCGCTGCGGGTGAACAACCGTTATCCACGCAACAACGTACCGTACTGGAACGACTGATTACCCGTTTGATTTCGCTTACCCAACAGCAAAGCGCTGAGGTGTGGGCCGGAATGAAGCACGATCTGGGCGTCAAAAGTGATACGCCATTGCAGTCACGTCACTTTCCTGCCGCGGAGCAAAACCTGAACCAGCGACTGGAGGTTGCTCAGCAAAATCATGCCAATCGTCAGGTGCTGTCACAGCTCACGGAATTACTGAGTCAGGGAAATAACCGCCAGGCGGTGAGTGATTTTATCCGTCAGCAGTTTGGGCAAACGGCGCTCAGCCAGCTCACGCCAGAGCAGTTGAAGAACGTGCTCACGCTGTTGCAGCAGGGGCAGCTTTCGATACCGCAACCGCAGCAGCGGCCGGCCACCGACCGTCCGCTATTACCTGCAGAGCACAATACGCTGAACCAGTTGGTGACTAAACTGGCGGCGGCTACCGGAGAATCCGGCAAGATGATCTGGCAGTCGATGCTGGAGCTGTCTGGTGTAAAAAGCGGCGAGCTGATCCCCGCCAAACAGTTTACGCATCTGGTGACATGGCTGCAGGCGCGTCAGACCCTCAGTCAGCAAAATGCGCCGACGCTGCAAACGTTGCAGGCGGCGCTAAAACAGCCGCTGGAGCCAAATGAGCTAACGGTCATAAAAGAGTATGCGCAGCAAACGTACCAGATCCAGCCGCAAACGATCCTGACAGCGGTACAAGTGCAGGACTTGCTGAATCAAATCTTCCTGCGCCGCGTGGAACGTGACCGGGAGCAGGAATTAAACGATCCGCGTCATCTTCAACCCATTTTCAGCCCGTTCGCACCGGTGATTGAAACGGTAAAAACACTGTCGGCACGACCGGGGCTGATGTTTGTCGCCTTGCTGATCGCATTAGCCCTGTTCTGGTTGCTTGCTTAACCTTTCCGCAGGGTCAGCAGCGTCACGAAAATGCCCACCACCGCGGAAATCGCCCCGGCAAGGAATACCGAGGAGTAACCGTATGCAGTGGCCAGAACCCCGGCGACAGGGCCGCTTATGCCGTAGGAGATATCCTGAAATGCGGCGTAACCGCCTAGCGCCGTACCACGAACCTGGGCAGGCACTCGCTTCACGACCTCCACGCCCAGCGCCGGGAAGATCAGCGAACACCCGGCCCCGGTTAATGCCGCTCCCAGCAACGCAATCCAGGCAGAGGGAGCCTGCCACAGCAAAATCAGACCCGCGGTTTCAACCAGCAACGAAACAACAGCAACCTTCACACCGCCAAACCTGTCCGGCATCCAGCCAAACAGAATGCGCATCAGCACAAATGTCCCGCCAAATGCGGTCAGAGTGAAACCCGCCATCGTCCAGCCGTTGCTGACAAAATAGAGCGAAATAAAGGTACCGATTACCGCAAAGCCCACGCCCTGCAGCGCCAGGCCCAGACCCGGTTTCCAGATAAGCCCTACCACACTCCATAACGAAGGGCGTTCTCCTGCATGTGCAGGCACTTTGCGCACGGTGCCATTGAATGCCCATGCCAGCAGCGGTAATACCATTGTGGTTCCTGCCAGCGCCGCAAAGCCAAAGTGGCCGTGGATCAAAAGCCCCAGCGGCGCCCCCGCGGCCAGCGCGCCGTAAATCGCCATTCCGTTCCACGACATCACCTTACCGGAACGCGTTGGCCCAACCAGCCCCAGCCCCCAGGTCAGCGTTCCGGTGAGCAACTGGCTTTCGCCAAAACCAAGGATCAAACGCCCGACAATCAACAACGCAAACTTCACCGGAACGGAAACGGGCAATAGCGCGGCTAACAGCCACGCCGCGCCCGCCAGCGCACAGGCAAACATCCCCTGTAGCGCCGAACGTTTAGCACCATATTGATCGGCTAAGCGCCCGGCGTAGCCGCGCGTTAATACCGTTGCCAGAAACTGTACGCCTACGGCGATACCGACCATGGTGTTGCCATAGCCCAGCTCCTGATGCACAAACAGAGGAATGACGGGCAGAGGTAAACCGACCGTCATATAGGTCAGGAAAACCGCAAAAGCGATACGAAACAGCGAAAAATTCGCCGAAGATGTTTTTTCTTGTTGGGTTACAACTGTCATGCGTTACTCCAAAATGCAGAGTAAGGCGAGGAATGTCCACGCCCCCTCTACCTGACTATCAGGATTAAGGTGCGTTGGATAACGTTAAACGCTTACGCATTATCAAGAGGATAATGTTGAAGCTGGAGTCTGCCTGCGAGTGGCCCTGGCTGTCAACTGTGAAAGCATAGCAGTGCGTTTCAAAGCGATGACTTCTCTACGAACAAAAAGGGAAATACCGCATCAATGCCTTTCGCTCTGAATCGCCCGGTTACCTGTTCACGCTGCTGCGGCGTCAGGAGCAGGAACATCATATCCCAAATCTCTTTGGGTCCTGCTTCCTGCACGATGTTGCGATCTGATGCTTCTGTTTTCTCATTTTCATTCAGATACGAGCGTACATACAGTGGGAACACAGAAATATGAAATTCCTCGGCCTTAGATTTCGCACGCTTACGCTTAACGCCCTCTTTCCCTGCACTGTAGGTATTTAAGCGCAGGCGTACAGCGGGTGCGCTTCCAGGAAACCCCGGTAATTCAAGACACTCCTTTACCGTGAACCACTCTTTTACCATCAGTTTCTTTCCTTTCTGCTGATGAAATAAAAATATTTTTTCTTTTTCGCGAAATTTCAAATTAATTCTGGCAATATTCCTACGACAAAAAAGAAAGTAACGTTCTTTTGTCTTTCTAATTTTCAACCTGAAAAATATCGGTGCCGATAACACATCTTCTTAGGATTACAGAATGGAACAAAAAAGCCAAGACTGGCATCGTGCAGATATTAAAAGTGCACTGGAAAAAAGAGGCATTACACTAAGAGAGTTGTCACGTGCGGCGGGCTTATCTCCTGACTCGCTGCGTAATGTATTTACCCGCAGTTGGCCCCGGGCAGAACAGCTCATCGCACAGGCGCTGGAAACCACGCCGGACGTAATTTGGCCGTCACGCTATCTCTCAAAATCAGCCAAAAAAGCCGTTACAAAGAATAATCACCAATTATAAATACATTAGCCATAATTTACCCAGCAGATTAATTAATATCTCAATCAAATATATTTACGATATTAATAGCACTATCGGCTATTTCCATCAGATTAAATCCTGTTAAAGCAATACACGAACTTATTACATATTCCATTAACAGGAGTCATGATGAGCTGGAATAAAACAACAGCAGTTAATCACGCTAAATCACACGCGGGTTCACATTCTCAAGGACGCTGCGCGGAATTTACCCGCAAAGCCATTCAGGCTGGAGGTATCACTCTTGGGAATACCTATCATGCTAAAGATTATGGCCCCATGCTAAAAAATGCCGGTTTCAGCCCCATCGGCACATTTGAACAACCCCGGGAAGGAGATGTCGTCATCATTCAGCCTTATGAAGGAGGAAACCCAAGCGGGCATATGGCGATATTTGACGGTCAGGCGTGGTACTCCGATTTTAGACAACGTGATATGTGGGCGGGGCCTGGCTATCGGGCGGCAAAACCGTCATACACTATTTACAGGAAACCGTAATGAAAGCGTTCTCGTTGATTGCTGTGGTTTTGTTACTTTGTGGCTGTTCTTCATCCCACCGTGACAGCACTCAGGATGTTCAACAATTCTATCTCGCGTGGATGTCCGCATACACACAAGATCGGGATACGTCCGCGCTCATGCAACGCTATGTAGCGAAAGACGTTATCAATCGTCTGGCGCTGATTGCTAGTCTTTACGAGCAGGAAATACTGGATTCTGACTACTTTATGTACGTGCAGGATTACGACCCAGAATGGATCCCGCTGCTACGGGTTGGAGCGGCTCAACCCTTTCTCGGTGGCGAAAAGGTGGAAGTACAATTAGGTGGGCCGACAGGCGAAACCCCCATGCTGCTGGAAGTGTATACGCGTTGGGAAGACAGGCGCTGGAAAATTTATCGCGTTCGCAATATTAGCGATCATTATGAACAGCCCATCTACAGTGCCGGGGATATTACCCGTGCGAAAGCATGGTCTGCGGAGATCTCACCGGAGTATGAAAAGATGAATAAGTAAAAAAGGGAGCCTGACGGCTCCCTTTCGTGTGCTGCATGAGCCGAGACTTATGCTTTCAGCTTACGCATAACCAGCGTGGCGTTGGTGCCGCCAAAACCGAAGCTGTTAGACATAACAGTCGTCAACGCTTGCTCGGTCGGTTTAGTCACGATATTCAGACCTGCAGCCTGCTCGTCCAGCTCTTCAATGTTGATGCTTGGCGCGATAAAACCGTGTTCCAGCATCAGCAGAGAGTAGATAGCTTCCTGAACGCCAGCCGCACCCAGTGAGTGACCGGTCATGGCTTTGGTTGCAGAAATGGCCGGGCTGTTATCGCCAAAGACTTCGCGGATTGCGCCCAGTTCCTTCACGTCGCCTACCGGAGTAGAAGTACCGTGGGAGTTCAGGTAGTCAATCGGGGTATCAACACCGTGCATCGCCATCTGCATGCAGCGAACTGCACCTTCACCTGACGGAGCAACCATGTCTGCGCCATCAGACGTTGCGCCGTAACCGACGATTTCCGCATAGATGTGCGCGCCACGAGCCAGAGCGTGTTCCAGTTCTTCGACAACAACCATACCGCCGCCGCCTGCGATAACAAAACCGTCACGGTGTGCATCATAAGTACGGGAAGCTTGAGACGGGTTGTCGTTATATTTGGTAGACAGCGCGCCCATTGCGTCGAACTCGCACGCCATTTCCCAGCACAACTCTTCGCCGCCGCCTGCAAAAACGATGTCCTGCTTGCCCAACTGAATTTGTTCAACAGCGTTGCCGATACAGTGTGCAGAAGTTGCACAGGCAGAGCTGATGGAGTAGTTGACGCCGTGGATTTTGAACGGTGTCGCGAGGCAGGCAGAAACGCCGGACGCCATCGCTTTGGTGACCACATACGGGCCAACCGCTTTCAGACCGCGCGGGCTGCGCATTGCGTCAGCGCCGAATACCTGAAAACGCGGGGAGCCGCCGCCGGAACCTGCAATCAGGCCAACGCGCGGATTGTTCTGGTAATCTTCTGCAGCCAGGCCGGCATCAGCCACTGCCTGCTCCATAGAAAGGAAAGCATAGATGGATGCGTCGCTCATAAAGCGCACTACTTTGCGGTCAATGAGGCCAGTGGTATCCAGTTTTACGTTGCCCCAAACGTGGCTACGCATGCCGGAGTCCTTCAGCTCCTGAGAGAAAGTGATCCCTGAACGTCCTTCACGCAGAGATGCCAGGACTTCCTGCTGGTTATTACCGATGCTGGAAACGATGCCCAAGCCAGTAATCACTGCACGTTTCATTCAATACCTCTGTAAGTCGCACTATTTTAAAGTTTCGAGTGGCACAATAGCGTACACTTGTACGCCGAACAAGTCCGATCAGCCATTTAATGTGGAAATTTGCGCAGCCAGGCACTCCTCGTTAAGATCGGGGCACAGCCTGCCAGACGAGTAACTTACGTGAAACAATACGCAATACAACCTGCCAACCTTGAATTCAACGCTGAGGGTACACCTGTTTCCCGAGATTTTGACGATGTCTATTTTTCCAATGATAACGGGCTGGAAGAGACACGTTACGTCTTCCTTGGCGGCAACCACCTCGCCGAACGTTTTCCTGTGCACCCACGCCCGGTGTTCGTGGTGGCAGAAAGTGGCTTTGGCACCGGACTTAACTTCCTCACGCTCTGGCAGGCATTCGCCGCCTTTCGCGCTACCCACCCTGAAGCTATCCTGGAAAGATTACATTTCATCAGTTTTGAAAAATTTCCGCTGACGCGTGAGGATCTGACATTAGCGCATCAGCGCTGGCCGGAACTGGCGTCGTGGGCAGAGCAACTCCAGGCACAGTGGCCACTGCCGCTGGCGGGTTGCCATCGTCTACTGCTTGATGAGGGGCGGGTTACTCTGGATCTGTGGTTCGGCGACATCAACGAACTCACCGATAAGCTGGACGAGTCCCTGAACCAACAGGTTGATGCCTGGTTCCTGGACGGCTTCGCCCCGGCAAAAAATCCGGATATGTGGACGCCAACACTCTTTAACGCCATGGCCAGACTAGCCCGACCAGGTGGTACGCTGGCAACTTTCACTTCGGCTGGTTTTGTACGCCGGGGATTGCAGGAAGCCGGATTTACAATGCAGAAGTGCAAAGGTTTTGGTCGTAAACGTGAAATGCTGTGTGGCGTGATGGAACAGACGATGACGCCCCCTTCATCAGCCCCGTGGTTTTTGCGTACAGGAACGGAGAAACGTGAAGCGGCCATTATTGGCGGTGGTATTGCCAGTGCATTACTGTCTCTGGCGCTACTGCGTAGAGGCTGGCAGGTCACGCTCTACTGCGCTGACGATAAACCTGCGCAGGGTGCTTCCGGCAATCGTCAGGGCGCACTCTATCCGTTGCTCAGTAAACATGATGTGGCGATTACGCTTTTCTTCCCTACCGCATTTACCTTTGCTCGTCGCCTGTACGACGCACTACCCGTTAATTTTGCCCATGACTGGTGTGGCGTAACACAGCTCGCCTGGGATGAGAAAAGCCAGCAGAAAATCAGCCAAATGCTATCACTTGAACTCCCCAGGGCGCTCGCCGTCGGGGTAGACGCAGATCAAATTTTGCAAACAACAGGCGTAGCAACCGAATGTGATGGCATCCAGTACCCGGCCGGCGGATGGCTGTGTCCGGCACAGCTTACCACTGCCGTTCTTGACTATGCGACAACGCTTGGGTTACGTACCCACTACCAACACACACTGACCTCACTTGCTCATCAAACCGCCAGCTGGCAGCTGCAGTTCGCCAGTGGAAAAACGGCAACACATGAGGTCGTGGTTCTGGCAAATGGGCATTGTATTCACCGTTTTGAACAGACTCAGTCACTACCGGTGTATTCCGTTGGCGGTCAGGTAAGTCACATTCCCACGACGCCTTCGCTTTCCGCGCTGCGTCAGGTACTGTGCTACGACGGCTACCTTACCCCGCAAAACCCGGAAAATCAGCAGCACTGTATTGGCGCCAGCTATCATCGGGGTTCTGAAGAGACGTCGTTCCGTCATGATGACCAGCGACAAAACCGTCAACGTTTGATCGACTGCTTGCCGGCTGCGGCATGGGCAAAAGAAGTGAATGTCAGTGATAATGCTGCCCGTTGCGGCGTCCGTTGTGCCACGCGCGATCATTTACCGATGGTCGGTAATGTGCCGGACTATAACACCACACTCGATCAGTATGCCCGGCTTGCAGAAGACAAAGAGCATGCTTTAAGCGCACCGGTATACCCGGATTTGTTCATGTTGGGCGCGCTGGGGTCACGTGGGCTATGTTCTGCCCCGCTATGTGCAGAAATTCTGGCCGCGCAAATGAGCGATGAACCTATTCCCATGGATGCCAGCACGCTGGCGGCGCTGAATCCGAATCGTCTGTGGGTACGGAAGTTATTGAAGGGTAAAACGGTGAAATAAAAGGATGGGGGGTCATCCGATCATTGCCTGATGGCGCTACGCTTATCAGGCCTACAAACACCCGCCCACGTGGGCCGGATAAGACACCTCCGTGTCGCCATCCGGCACAATCTCCTGCAATTATTATTTTGTCGCCTTCTGGAACAAAGTGTCCCACATCTCTTTCACTAACGCCTGGTCACGCGGCGAGAGTTCGCCCGCGCTGATGGCTTTCTCCAGACTGCTGGTCACATTGGCGTACAATGCCTCAGCGGAATGGTCCTCACCACCGTCCAGTTCAGCAACGGCCAGCGTCAGGTGCCCACGCAAATAACCACTGGCAAACAACTCATCATCGCTGGCGTGCTCTACCATATCGTCGATTAATGCCAGAATGCGTGATTCAAACTCCGCGATCATCTTCTTTCCTCATTGTAAACGTGGCATAGGCGTCAGTTGAGCGCTTCGGGCCACGGGAATTGTTCCGCCTTAAGTTCAGGCGTGTGATAATAATTCTGTAGTGCGTTAATGAAACGCGCCGGGCGTTCGGGGATCCCCTTATCCAGATACTCCATCACCTGGGCATGAACACGGCGCTGGAATACCACGCGATCCGGTTCAAAGTCCCCTTCCAGGTTGTCGCAACTGACGTTAAACGGGTAGCCCGCCGCCATGCAAAACAGCCAGTCAAACGCCTGCGGCTTCACTTCCACATCTTCAAACTGGCATTGCGTCTTCGCGTCGCGCCCATCGGGGCAGTACCAGTAACCGAAATCGACCAGCTCACGACGCGCCTTACCGGCGATGCACCAGTGTGAGATTTCGTGTAACGCGCTGGCGTAATAACCATGCGCAAAAACGATACGGTGATACGGTAATTCCGCATCAGCAGGAAGATAGATCGGTTCGTCGTCGCCTTTAATCAGACGGGTATTAAATTCATCGGCAAAACAGCCGTTAAAAATCTCAATTAACTGTTCGTAGTGATGGGTATTATTCATTAGTTCATCCCCAGCCAGTGGAGAATCTCCTGTCCATGATTATCATAAAGTAGCTTGGCGCTCATCACGGCGGAGACGATGACAATCATTGGCCGAATGAGTTTTTGTCCTTTGCTGAGCACCAGCCGTGAGCCCATCCGTGCGCCAATAAACTGGCCAATGAGCATCACAAATCCGGTCGCCCAAATCACTTTGCCGCCGAGAGCAAACAACAGCAGCCCACCGATATTCGAAGTGGCATTTAATACTTTGGCGTGGGCCGTCGATTTCGCCAGGTTATAGCCACACAGCATGACAAAGGCCAGCGCGTAGAACGACCCCGCCGCCGGGCCAAAAAAGCCATCGTAAAAGCCGACGCAGCCCCCGGCCACCAGCGCGAAAGGCAATCCGTGCAGTCGACGCTGCCGATCTTCTTCGCCCACTTTCGGCATTAACAGAAAGTAAAGGCCAATACAGATAACCAGTATTGGCAGGATCTGGCGCAAAATGTCTGACTGCACGTGCTGAACCAATAGCGCGCCGCTCATTGATCCGACAAACGTCATGAAGATATTGAGCTTCTGATCCGCCAGATTAACCACTCCCCGGCGAATGAAATAGAGGGAGGAAGAGATAGACCCCCCGCAGGCCTGCAATTTATTGGTGGCCAGAGCTTGCGCAGGTGGCATCCCGGCCGCCATCAATGCCGGGATGGTGAGTAAACCACCGCCTCCGGCCAGAGAATCAATAAAACCTGCCAGCATCGCCACAAAAAAAAGCACACCTAACAGCAGTGGCGTCACCATAAACAGAGAGGCAAAATGATCCATTAGAGTACATGCTCGTCCAGTAGCGCCTGGCAGGAAGGCGGCAACGGCGGCGGTGTCTTCTTCTCAGGCTTGGTGGTTCCAGGTTTTGGAGGTTCGAACCAGCTTTGCAGCTCTGCGCCACAGCCGTCACCCGGTGGCGGTAACGGTTGATCTTCGCACTCAAGACTGTCGGCAGGACAACGTAACCGGACGTGCATATGCGCACGGTGCTGGAACCACGGCCGCACTTTACGCAACCAGTCCCTGTCGGTCCCTGCATCCAGACAAAGTTGTTGCTTAATCGCCGGATTCACGAAAATACGCGTTACTTCATTATCTTTTGCCGCCAGCCTTACCAGGCTGAAAATCTCCGGTTTCCACAGTGATGGCACAACACGTTTGCCGTCCTGTGAGACCAGATCTAACGCCTGCGGCCGCAGCAGTTGTGACTGGGTCCAGCGCGTTTTCGGCAGTTGCAGGAAAATATCCACATCCAGTCCCGTCTGGTGGCTGGCGTGACCGCCATTGAATCGCCCACCGGCTGGCATGCCCATATCACCAATTAACACCGTGCCCAGCCCCTGACTATTAGCCTGATTACTCAGACGCTGGATAAACCTCACCAGGTCCGGATGGCCAAAGTAACGACGCTGATCGGTGCGCATCACCTGATAATATTCTGACTGTACAGGCAGCGTATCTGCGCCAACAATACAGCCATTGGAAAACGCGCCGATAGACTGCGCGCTGCCTGCAACCGGGTGGGTAATTTTCTGCCAGGGCGTCGCCGCCAGACAGGCGGTACTGGCAAACAGAGCCAGCGCCGCAAGTGCCGTTTTTTTCATCTCTTACCAGCGTGGAATATCGGTCTTCACATCCGCATTTTGCGCCCGCTGACGCAACAGGTGATCCATCAACACGATCGCCAGCATTGCTTCAGCGATCGGTACGGCGCGGATCCCAACACACGGATCGTGACGACCTTTAGTGATCATGTCGACTTCTTCACCAAAGCGGTTAATGGTGCGCCCTGGAACGGTAATACTGGACGTCGGTTTCAGCGCCATATGAGCAATGATTTGTTGCCCGCTGCTGATCCCGCCCAGAATGCCGCCCGCATGGTTGCTCTGAAAACCTTCTTTGGTGATCTCATCGCGGTTCTGACTGCCGCGCAGCGCAACAACGTCAAAACCGTCGCCAATCTCAACGCCCTTAACGGCGTTAATACTCATCAGCGCATGGGCGATGTCGGCATCCAGACGGTCGAATACAGGTTCGCCGAGACCCGCCGGTACGCCGCTTGCAACAACGGTCACTTTTGCCCCGATGGAGTCGCCCTCTTTCTTCAGCCCGCGCATCAGTTCGTCCAGCGCTTCGAGTTTATCCGGGTCCGGACAAAAGAACGGGTTAAGTTCCACCTGGGACCAGTCTTTGATCTCCAGCGGAATATCACCCATCTGCGTCAGACAGCCGCGAATTTCAACGCCGAATTTTTCCGCCAGATATTTTTTGGCAATCGCGCCAGCCGCAACGCGCATCGCCGTTTCACGCGCGGATGAACGTCCGCCGCCACGGTAGTCGCGCAGGCCATATTTCTGCTCATAGGTATAGTCAGCGTGTCCTGGACGGAAAACATCCTTGATGGCGCCATAATCCTGTGAACGTTGATCGGTATTTTCGATCAGCAGGCCAATACTCGTACCGGTAGTGACGCCCTCGAACACGCCGGAGAGGATCTTCACCTGATCCGGCTCACGGCGCTGCGTAGTGTAACGTGAAGTACCAGGACGACGTCTGTCGAGATCGTGCTGCAGGTCAGCTTCTGTCAGAGAAATGCCCGGCGGAACACCATCGACAATACAACCGAGCGCCAGCCCGTGTGATTCGCCGAAAGTGGTTACGCGAAAGAGTTGCCCAATTGTGTTTCCTGCCATCACGGCTCCGTTATGCGTGTTGTGTATGTGCGTGCGCGTGTAGTTAGTCTTTATAAATGCTGAAGTGCTCACGAGCAGCAACTAACTGCTCTTTGGTCAGCATGAATACACCGTCTCCACCATTGTCGAATTCCAGCCAGGTAAACGGCACATCAGGGTATTGCTCTATCAGATGTACCATGCTGTTTCCGACTTCACAAATCAGAATACCGTTATCTGACAGGTAGTCCGGGGCGTTACCCAAAATGCGGCGAGTCAGCTTCAGTCCATCACTACCGGATGCCAGACCCAGTTCAGGCTCATGACGGTATTCATTCGGCAGGTCCGACATGTCTTCCGCATCAACATACGGCGGGTTAGTGACAATCAGGTCATACTGGATTTTCACCAGATCGCGGAACAGGTCGGAACGGATTGGCGTGACGTGATGAATCAGGCCGTGCTCTTCAATATTGTGTTCGGTCACCGCCAGCGCGTCAGTGGAGATATCCACCGCATCAACTTCGGCTTCCGGGAAGGCATACGCGCAGGCGATAGCAATACAGCCGCTGCCGGTGCACATATCGAGGATATGCTGCGGCTGCTCATTAATCAGGCCCGCAAAGCGGTTATTGATAAGCTCGCCAATCGGTGAACGCGGAACCAGCACGCGCTCATCAACATAGAATTCATGCCCGCAGAACCAGGCTTTGTTGGTCAAGTAAGCCACCGGAATACGCTCGTTGACGCGGCGAATCACGCGTTCAACAATACGATGGCGCTCGCTGGAGGTCAGACGCGCAGTGCGCATATCTTCTGGGATATCCAGCGGCAAATAAAGCGACGGCAGCACCAGCTGTACGGCCTCGTCCCATGGGTTATCCGTGCCATGCCCATACCAGATATTCGCCGCGCTAAAACGGCTGACCGCCCAACGCAACATGTCCTGAATGGTATGCAGTTCACTCACGGCTTCATCGACGAAAATTTTATCCACGTATTTCTCCAGGGCATGCTCGCATTAAATTCGGCGGCTAGTTTGCCACGAAGACGGCGATAAATCAGCATTCACGCGGAGCCTGAGCGCGAAAATTGCGTTTTAAGCGATCGGATGCCCGTCGAGTCGGGTTAAACTAAGGGAAAATAAAAGATGAGACACTCGAATGAAAAAGAAAACATCGCTCAGCGAGGAGGATCAGACGCTGTTTCGCCAGCTGATGACCGGCACCCGGCAAATTAAGCAGGACACTATTGTTCATCGGCCGCCACGTAAAAAAATTGCCGAGGTTCCGGTTAAAAGACTGCTACAGGAGCAGGCTGATGCCAGCCACTATTTCTCGGATGAGTTTCAGCCGCTGCTGAATACGGACGGCCCGGTAAGATACCTGCGTGCCGACGTCAGCCATTTCGAACTGAAGAAAATGCGCCGTGGTGATTACTCCCCGGAGCTGTTTCTCGATCTGCATGGGCTGACCCAGCAGCAGGCCAAACAGGAGTTAGGCGCGCTGATTGCCGCCTGTCGTCGTGAGCATGTGTTTTGCGCCTGCGTAATGCATGGCCACGGGAAGCATATTCTTAAGCAGCAAACACCGCTCTGGCTGGCACAACATCCGCATGTGATGGCCTTCCATCAGGCACCGAAAGAGTACGGTGGTGATGCCGCGCTGCTGGTACTGATCGAAGTGGAAGAGTGGTTGCCGCCTGAACTCCCCTGATGCAGGAAACAGAAAGAGCCGCATTTGCGGCTCTTTGATTTTCCGGATGGCAGCTGTGCCTTATCCGATACCAACCTTTTCAAATCGCTTTTGCCATTTTCAGGTTACACGGGCTCATCTGCCAGTTAAAAGTACCCTTCCCGCTCTCATCAAGCGTTACGCTGGCAATCGCTGATGTGGTAAACATCGGCGGTGTTTCACCTGGGCAAAGCTCAGACACCAGATACCCCACTAAAGGCAAGTGAGAGATAACCAGTGCCGTGGCGATACCTTCATTGGCCAGAGCCTGTAAATAGGCACTGACCAGACCGACATCGCCGCAGGGAGTCAGCTCCGGCAAAACATCCACACCGGCTGGCAGGTTCATACACTCTCCCACCACGTCCAGCGTCTGTTCGGCTCGTAGGAACGGGCTCACCAGAACACGTTCGATATCCACTTTTTGACCTTTAAGCCAGTTCGCCATCAGGCGAGATTCGTCACAACCACAAGAGGTTAAAGGACGAACCGAATCACTGGCGGCATCGAGGGCCGCGTCGCCGTGACGCATGATAAAAACTTGCATATTGCACCGCTTTTGTTAACCAGAATCACCAACACCTTTATTCACAGCCCCTATTGACCGTGGTAACGATGTGGTGGCCGGCATTGTGCCTTATCCATTCACCGAATGAAACGCTGTTTTTTACCTCAACGGCGTAAGTATAGTCAATCTCTGTTTACATTTTGAGCGCGACCCATACATTCAGTGCGGATTCATCCTACCTTTGACCTCATGAATTCAGGTCAGTTTCCCCGATATCCCAGAATCTTTCACCACGTTCCGCCATCTGCAATAACTGTTCACACGGTGTAAACCGTGAACCATATTGCGTGGACAGTCGTTGCAGAACAGCAACCACTTCACCCGCACCGAGAGAATCCATATACCGGAACGGGCCGCCGAGGAATGGCGGAAAACCAATACCAAATACAGCGCCGATATCACCATCACGTGCGCTGCGGACGACCTGCTCACCAAAACAGCGTGCTGCTTCGTTAAGCATTAACATGACACACCGCTCTGCAATTTGCTGGGCTGCGAGTTGGCCCTGACCCTGGACGCCAATAAGCGTATAAATTGCGGGGTCGACCTGTTTTTTGCTTTTACGCCCTTTCGCGCCATAAAGATAGAAACCCCGACCATTTTTTCTGCCTTTGCGATCGTCATTCAAAATTGAAGCAACAACATTTGCAGGCGCGCTAAAACGTTCTCCATAGGCGGCCTCAAGCACTGGTATAATTTTAGTGCCCGTATCAATTCCGACCTCATCCAAAAGTTGGATTGGCCCTACCGGAAAACCAAACTTAACCAGCGCGGCATCAATCGTGTCGACACGTTCGCCTTCAGTCAGCATGCGAATCGCTTCGTTGATGTAAGGCGCTAAAATACGGTTAACGTAAAAGCCAGCCTTATCCTGGACAACAATCGGCGTTTTGCCTTGTTTTTTCGCTAACTTAACGGTTGTGGCAATCGTCTGCTCAGAGGTTGTTGCATGCGGAATCACTTCCACAAGTGGCATTTTTTCTACCGGGCTAAAGAAGTGCAGACCAATTACCTGTTCAGGTCTGGCTGCGTTCGCCGCAATATCGCCAATTGGCAAAGACGAGGTGTTAGACGCAAAAATGGTATGAGTGGCACAGTTCTGCTCAATTTCTGCCACCATCTGTTGTTTTAATGACAGATCTTCGAATACCGCTTCAATAATCAGATCGCGATGAGCAAAACCGCGATAATCGGTGGTTCCCGAAATCAGCGCCAGCTGTTTATCACGCTCGCTCGCTTTAATATGACGGCGGCGAACCTTCGTTTCAAGCTGCTCCCAGCTGTACTTCAGCGCGTGGTTGATTCCCTTAGCGTTAATATCTTTGATGCGCACCGGCAAGCCACCTTTACAGGCCGTGACGTAAGCAATACCGCCGCCCATCAGGCCACCGCCCAAAATACCGACGCTATTCAGCGGGCCGGGCTTCGCTTCGCTACCGGGATCTTTTTTCACGTCGGTGTTGGCAAAAAAGATGTTCCGTAGCGCCTTAGACTGCGAAGTCATCGCCAGCTCGCCAAACGCGCGGGCTTCCGCCTCATAGCCGCTGCTGCTGCCCTGCGCGAGACCGGTTTCGATGACCTCAAGAATACGATCCGTCGCAGGGTAGTTGCCCAGCGTTTTTTGCGCCGTCTTTTTACTGACCATACGAAACAGCAGCGCACGTCCCAGCGGCCCCGCCAACACGCGTTCACGTACGGGCAGAACCCGGTGCGCCGAACTGTCTTTTTTGGCCAGTTCTACAGCCGCTTCCAGCAAAATGGTCTGTGGTACTACTTCATCCACCAACCCCACTTTTAGCGCCTGTTTTGCCCGGAGCTGTTTTCCTGTCAGGATCATATCCAGTGCAGTACTGACACCAATAAGGCGGGGCAATCGCTGGGTGCCACCGGAACCGGGAAGCAGGCCTAACTGCACTTCCGGTAAACCCAGCACGGTTTTAGCATCATCGGTACAAATACGGTTGTGGCACGCCAGTGCCATTTCCAGGCCACCGCCCAGACAGGCACCATGAATAGCGGCAACAACCGGGATCGGCAATGCATTAATTTCCGCCATGATCTGCTGCCCCTGACGGGCCAGCGTTTCAGCTTCCTGTGCGCTGCGACAACTACCAATCATGTTGATATCCGCCCCGGCGATAAAGTTATCGGGTTTCGCCGAAATAAACACCACGCCGCGCAATGCTTTGTTGTCGCGAATTTGTTTCAGAATGGCCCGAACCTGGGAAGCGAACTCCGCTTTCAGGGTATTCATTTTCTCGCCGGGCACATCAATGGAGACAACGGCGACGTTATCCAGACGCACGTTGAGCGTAAAAGCCGATGTCATTTCCATTATTCTGCCTCCAGAACCATTGCCGCACCCAGACCACCCGCCGCACAGGCTGTCACTAAACCAAACCCACCGCCACGACGGCGTAGTTCATGGAGGGTTTGAGTGATCATGCGTGCACCGGTGGCGGCGAATGGGTGCCCATAGGCAATTGAGCCACCCAGCACGTTAAATTTACTGTCATCGACTTCGCCAGTGGCGTGGGAGCGCCCAAGCACTTCGCGGGCAAAACGCTCGCTGCCCAGCAACTGGAGGTTCGCCAGCGTTTGTGCGGCAAAGGCTTCATGCATATCAATAAGCGTTAAATCCGCCATGGTTAACCCTGCGCGCTCCAGGGCAAGCGGTGTCGACCACGCCGGCCCCAGCAGCATGTCCTGCCAGACATCGATGCCGGTGAAGGCAAAACTACGCAGGTATCCCAGCGGCACCAGCCCCAGTTCTTTCGCGCGCGACTCCGTCATCATAATCACGGCGGCTGCGCCATCCGTCAGCGGGGTGCTGTTGGCCGCGGTAACGGTACCGTGTTTTCTGTCAAATGCCGGACGCAGTTTGGCGTAATCCGCCAGCGTAGAGTTACCACGAATATTGTTATCTTCTGAAAAAGGATCTTTAAAGGGGGGGATGTAGGTCGTCATCACCTCATCTGCCAGTTTTCCTTCAGCCCACGCCTGAGCTGCTCGCTGATGAGAACGGTGCGCCAGCGCATCCTGCTGCTCACGCGTGATGCCATAAGTTTTAGCCATTTGCTCGGCGGTATCTCCCATGCGTAAACCGGTGGAATATTCAGCCACTGCAGGTGGCACAGGCATCAGGTCGCGCAAGCGTAGCCGGGCAAAGAGCTTCAGACGTTGCCCGGTTGTGCGGGCTTTATTGACATCCACCAGTACTCGCGCCAGCTTTTTGCTGACGCCAATAGGCAGAACGGAAGAGGAGTCTGCGCCACCGGCAATCCCAGCTCGAATAGTACCGACCATCAGGCTTTCAGCGACATTCGCCACGGCCTGAAAGCTGGTTGCACAAGCCCGGCTTACGCTGTAAGCATCTGTATGCACATTCATCCCGGTTCCCAGAACGATTTCCCGGGCAATGTTGGGGGCTTCCGGCATTTGCACCACCTGGCCAAAAACCAGCTGTTCAATCACATCAGCAGGTATTTCGCTGCGGGCCAGCAATTCACCAACAACCATTTTTCCCAAATCAACGGCGGGAATGCCATGAAACGCGGTAGCCTGACGAGCAAATGGCGTACGCAATCCGCTCACGATGGCGATACGGTCGCCCTGGCGGGTAACCAGCGGTAAAGCCTGACTCATAACACTCCCCTGTAAAAAATAATAATAAGTGGTCTGACCTGATCACAGTCTTAACCAATTTTTTACATTTAGCCAAGCGGGGAGAAAAGAAAGTGAGAGCTATGACACAGTGAATAGTCACTGACTGTTACGAAAATGCCCTTGCCACCAGGTGGCAAGGGCATGAGCAGAAGGGATTAACGCAGGCCCAGCTGGAAAATCAGCGTTTCAGCTTCACAGGCAAAAACAAAATCGATATCCAGACGCACACCCTCTGACTCTTCAGTGAAAGTCGGGGTGATTTTGCAAGGTTCAGATTCCACGCTACGTGCCTTCTCAGTCAGAGCGGCCAGCGTTTCTTCTGCCTCTGCGCGATTCGCGAACACGCGGCTGTAGGAAGCGGTGCAATCGGAGTTGTCCATGATGGTGCCAACATCCATACAGCAGCAAACCGGGGTTTCATCAGCACTGCATTTACTCATTGTAGATTTCCTCTGTATTCGCACCCGAGGTGCCAGATAAACGATAGGGACATTTTACGCTCCCATTATTCGCCTCTCCAGTCGTTAATTGTGCGAAATGAGATAAGTGACAGAAATCACACTTAAAAATGATCTAAAACAAAAATCGCCCAAACAGGTGAGTGCGTACACCCGCAATTTTGCCAGCTGGATCGCGTTTCTTAGATCAGAATTGAAAATATTTATAAACATACTTGCAACATTCTGGCTGGTCAGACCTATACTCTCGCCACTGGTCTGATTTCTATGTGGTACCTCAGACCCTACACTTCGCGCTCCTGTTACGGCATGTAACATAGTTTGTATAAAAATAAATCTATGAGGTTATGGTCATGAGCCAGAAAACCCTGTTTACAAAGTCTGCTCTCGCAGTCGCAGTGGCAATTATCTCCACACAGGCCTGGTCTGCAGGCTTTCAGTTAAACGAATTTTCTTCCTCTGGCCTTGGCCGGGCATATTCGGGTGAAGGCGCTATTGCAGATGATGCTGGTAACGCCAGTCGTAACCCCGCGTTGATCATGATGTTTGATCGCCCTACTTTCTCTGCGGGTGCGATTTTCGTTGACCCGGATGTCGATATTTCCGGGCGTTCGCGCATTGGTAATGACGCCAGCCAGGATAATATCGCCCCAACCGCCTGGATACCGAACGTGCACTTTGTTGCCCCGATTAACGATCAGTTTGGTTGGGGGGCGTCAGTTACCTCTAATTATGGTCTGGCAACGGAGTTTAACAATAATTATGCAGCCGGCTCGATGGGCGGAAAAACCGATCTGGAAACGCTGAACTTAAACCTGAGCGGCGCCTACCGTCTGAATAATCATTTTAGCTTCGGCCTCGGTTTTAACGCCGTCTATGCCAAAGCGAAGCTTGAGCGTTATGCGGGCGATCTGCCGCAGCAGATCGTTGCAGGCTCTGGTGGCCGGGTTCCTCCCGCACTGGCCGCACAATACCCGGCAGATACGCAGATTGCGCGCCTGAAGGGTGACGAATGGGGCTTCGGCTGGAACGCCGGTATTCTTTATGAAGTGGATAAAGATAACCGTTACGGTTTCACCTACCGTTCGGAAGTAAAAGTTGACTTCGACGGTGATTACCGCAGCAGCCTGCCATCAATGGACCGTATTCCTGCGCAGTTGCGCCCGGTGTTCGCTAGCCTGCCTGCTGGCACTAACGGCAACACAATCGACGGATCACTTGATCTGAATCTGCCAGAAATGTGGGAGTTCTCAGGTTATAACCGCGTTGCACCACAGTGGGCGGTTCACTACAGCATGGCATATACCAGTTGGAGTCAGTTCCAGGAACTTAAAGCGAAAGGCAGCAACGGCCAGACGCTGTTCTATAAAGAAGAAGGTTTCAAAGACTCTTACCGCATCGCGCTGGGTACTACCTACTACTACGATGATACCTGGACATTCCGTACCGGTATCGCCTTCGATGATAGCCCGGTTCCAGCTAACCGCCGTTCCATCTCTATTCCGGATCAGGATCGCTTCTGGCTGAGTGCGGGTACAACCTACGCGTTTAATAAAGATGCTTCATTGGATGTCGGCATTTCTTATATGCACGGTCAGAAAGTGAAATTCGAAGAAGGCCCATACTCCTTCGAATCAGAAGGGAAAGCCTGGCTGTACGGTATGAACCTGAACTACGCATTCTGATTTTCATCAAACGTAAAAAAGGTGAGCTTTTTAGCTCACCTTTTTATTTGCTTCAATTCCTTACTCAGAATCGATCTCTTTTAACTCATCCTGAATATCTTTTGCGTTCGGGTTTTCTTCTGGTTTGAGTTTACCGCCATTCGCAATAAAGTCATGGCGCTGGAAGTAAGCTTCACGCACCATGATGTAAGGATCTGAAGATTGACGCAGCAGACCGTCAGAATCGAGCAGTTGCGCACGCGTTTCAATTCCTTCAACCGTCCATTTACCTATCGACAACGGCCAGGTTAACCAGGACAGAACCGGATACAGCGTATCCACCATATCGCCGCCATCATCACGCAGCGTGAAGCTGCCGTAGAACGGAAGCTGCATATATGGACCGTAACCGACATCATAATGGCCTAATGTGCTGCCGAAGCGGTGTGGTTCAACACGCTGCAACTTCGGATTCGCCATCCCCGCCACATCAATAAACCCGCCCATACCTAACAAGGTGTTGAGGAAGAAACGGGTAAAATGCACCATCCCCTGATAGGGATCGCCTTGCAGAAAATAGTTAACCATGACAGCCGGTTCTTCAAGGTTGCCAGTAAAGTTGCTCAAACCATTACGGGCCGGCTGCGGAACATAATCACGCCAGGCTACAGCCACCGGGCGAACAACGTATGGATCCAACACATTAAAGTTGAAGTTGTACATGGTGCGGTTGAACCCTTCAAATGGGTCCGAACGCCCCTGCTGTTCAGTACCGGAGCTCGCACACCCCACCAAAAGTGTGGTTCCCAGCGCAAGCGCCGACAGGCGAAGCTTCATAAGTGTCTCCCTGTGTATTATGGCTATCGCTGATTGCCATCCATGACGGAACGATGATGTATCCGCCTGATTAGATGTGAGCGATTGTAACAGCACGTCAATCGATGTCTATATGCCCTAACTTACTGATTTGATCATAGCCTGGTAATACAGGCACAGTGATGGTTCATTTTAACGAAGCCAATAAAAACATGCGTTACCATTTTTGCGATTTCAAGCTTTATCCACCAGCCTTCAAATAAAAACCGCTACGCTTTAGCAATACGTGCTTATTCAGGATCCAGGTATGAATGACATCGAAAAAGAGAAGATTGATCGCCACAGCGACGAGCTCCAGGTGGAAAGCGAAGAAAAGCGGAGCGGAAAAAAGATAGAGCTCAATGAGGACAGGCTCCCCTCACGTGCAATGGCGATCCACGAGCATATCCGCCAGGACGGAGAAAAAGAGATGGAACGTGACGCGATGGCGCTATTGTGGTCAGCCATCGCTGCCGGACTGTCAATGGGTGCATCGTTGCTGGCAAAGGGAATCTTTCACGTACAGCTGGAGGGTGTTCCCGGCGGATTTTTGCTGGAGAATCTTGGTTATACCTTCGGCTTTATTATTGTGATTATGGCCCGCCAACAGCTCTTTACGGAAAATACCGTCACCGCCGTCTTACCCGTTATGCAAAACCCTACCCTCGGCAATTTTGGTCTGTTGATGCGTCTGTGGAGCGTAGTACTACTGGGTAATATTCTCGGCACCGGGATTGCGGCATGGGCGTTTGAATACATGCCGATTTTTGATGAGGCGACCCGCGACGCTTTCGTCAAAATAGGCATGGATGTTATGAAAAATAGCCCGACGGAGATGTTTGCCAATGCCATTGTCTCCGGCTGGTTGATTGCCACAATGGTCTGGATGTTTCCCGCCGCCGGAGCCGCAAAGATTGTCGTCATTGTCCTGATGACCTGGCTGATTGCCTTAGGCGATACCACACATATCGTCGTGGGTTCAGTTGAAATTCTCTATCTGGTCTTTACTGGCACACTGCACTGGGGCGACTTTTTCTGGCCTTTTGCCTTGCCGACACTGGCCGGGAATATCTGTGGCGGGACGTTTATCTTTGCGCTGATGAGCCACGCGCAGATCCGCAACGATATGAGCAATAAACGCAAGGAAGAAGCCCGGTTGCAAGCAAAGCGGGAAGCACAACCGCAGAAAAACCAGAAAAAACAGACCTGAGTGGCGACTGTTTGAGCAGTCAGGCAGCCTGAGACTTACCGTTGGGAGTAAAAAACGCTATACTCGTGCCGCTTCGTCCCCTTAGTTAAATGGATATAACGAGCCCCTCCTAAGGGCTAGTTGCAGGTTCGATTCCTGCAGGGGACATTATGACCATTTTTTACCACCTCCAACAAACCCCACTAAACCCGCGCCACACAAGGCTTAGAGCCATAATTTATATCCAACCATTTCCACCAAATAGCATCCATAAACACAACTAAAAGTGTCCCCGTAATGTACCCTCCCGCTATTAGATCTCCGGGAGGTACACGTGCCACTGACCAACGTCGAAATAAAGAACGCCCAGCCCAAAGACCGGGAATACATCATGTCCGACAGTGGCGGCTTGGTAATACTCATCAAGCCATCTGGGGCTAAACTATGGCGTTACCGTTATTCCATCAATGCCAAAAAACAAAAGCTGTCGTTAGGTTCTTATCCTGAAATATCACTTGCTCAGGCTCGCATCCGCGCCGCTGATGCAAGGGCCAAAGTAGCCCAAGGTATCAGTCCAGTTACCGAGCGCCGAGAAAAGAAAGAAGCCAACAAGGTGACGAACTCATTCGAGGGTGTCTGCCTTGAATGGCAGGCAACCCGTTTACCTCAATGGTCAGAAGTTTACGCCGCCGATACCAAGCGCCTGTTTGAGCGTGATGTATTCCCCGTTCTGGGTAAGCGCCCTATTGGTGACATTCAACCACTGGAGCTGTTAGAGCTGCTGCGCAAGATAGAGGATCGCGGCGCAAACGAACTTGCCACCAAGGTTCGCCGCCGCTGTGGTGAGGTGTACGCCTACGCCATTGTGACCGGGAGAGCTAAATATAACCCTGCGCGTGATCTCGCCACTGCTATGCAACGTTTCCAACGCGGGCATTACGCTTCCCTTGATGCTTCGGAGCTGCCTGCATTCCTGACAGCACTGGAGACAACCACTGGAAACATCATGGTTAACTTTGCTGTTCGTCTGCTGATGCTGACCGGATTACGTCCTGGCGAGCTGCGCAAAGGCGAATGGCGTGAAATCGATTTCGATAACGCCTTGTGGGAAATACCCGCAGAACGCATGAAAGCACGCCGTCCGCATCTTGTCCCGCTGTCGAAACAGGCTATCGAGCTGCTTCGTTCCGTTCACGCCATTAGCGGCAACTACGGGCTGATGTTTCCTGGAAGGAATGACGTTACCCGTCCAATGTCCAATATGGCAATGAATCAGCTTATTAATCGATGCGGATACGGAGAGAAACTTACCGGGCATGGATTCCGGCACATGATGAGCACCATCTTGCACGAAAAGGGTTTTAATAGCGCGTGGATACAGGTATGGGTAAAAAATGGAGGGGCTAGCACAAGAACCAGACTCATAAAAATATCAGCCCCAGAGGAAATACCAGGGGTTTAACCATCTGTCTTGTAAGCAAGCTCCCCTAACAACCTCACCTCTATAAAACACCCAAAAGAAAAATACAGCCCTAACGGAATGGGGCTGTATTTTCGCGCTGCGCCACACCCATATCTGAACGGTTTGCTAAAAAATATTTTTTTCGGTCACTCTATGTACAAAATAGTGAACGGTGCTGTTCATTTGATAAGCACTTGTCTCCAAATTCAAGAATTTGTCTCCGCAATGTCTCCGCAAAAAAACACATAACATGATGTTTTATATATATATACATGGTAACGGAGACAAAGAGACAACGGAGACATGTGTTTTTCCGTGTGCGAGAAAACACGACGCACGCACGCTGTGCGTGTTTAATACAGCGCCACGGCATCGTGTGTACGTATATAGGTATTTTTTGTTGTCTCCGTTGTCTCTTTGTCTCCAAGTGGAAATGCCTGTGATTCAAAAGATCTCTCTGGAAATCATTTCTCGGAGACAAAACAGCCATCTACGGAGACAAATATGTAAATTCTGAGACAAAAGCCGGATTAGTCGCACACACTTGCGATCATCTAGAGGCATGGCGACTCCGCAGCGACGATGGCAAAACCAATAACCCAGCCTGTTAACCCGGCTCTGATTAACCCGCCCCTTTCCGTCATCGCAACTGAGTTAACGTGTAATCGTGGCGTTGAGTTTCGGCGCTGTGCTCGGGTGTGAGGATTACCGATGCATATATTCAAGAAACTCTTTTGCCTCTTTCCTCTTCCGGTCAATCAGTTCGGCTAAATCCTGTAGGTGAACCAATCGGGGCGACTTCTGACTCTCTCCAAGCCTGAATGTAGGTAGGGATAGCTGACCGAGTGACGCTTTGCTCTCCGCTGTAGATGGTTTTATGCCGAGATACTTCTCGCAGATCTCTGAAAGTGGAACCGCTGGCGTTTCGTATTCAGCCATGAGTAAAAACATTGTGTTCATAGAACCTCGCTTGGTGGATTTTTAATTGTTCGCAAAGGAACCCCTTTACGAACAGCACAATAACATTCGAATGATACGTTCAAAAAGGTTGTTTTATGATTTATGAACACATACAATTTACGGAATGACTTTATGAACAAAAGGCACCGAAATGGCTGTTATCTCCTATCTGCGCGTATCCACTGACGAGCAAAACGCAAAAAACCAGATCCAACAAATAGAAGCTGCGGGTTACGCAGTCGAGAAAGATTTTCAATTCTGCGATGAGGGGATAAGCGGTAGCGTTCCTGCCAGCAAGCGCCATGCCCTAAATGACGCGATGAAAATGGCGCGTAAAGGTGATGTGTTCGTGGTGGTTGCAATTGACCGCCTCGGGCGTGATGCCGTTGACGTGCTGACAACGGTCAAGACGTTGGCAGATAAGGGCGTGAAAGTTGTTAGCCTCCGCGAAGGTTTCGATCTCAGTACGCCAGCCGGAAAGATGATGCTTCACATGATGGCTGGTTTTGCTGAGATGGAAAAAAGTATCATTGCAGAACGCCGTGATGCAGGGATCGCTCGCGCGAAGGCCGAGGGGGTTCATTGTGGTCGGCCTCAATTCGAACATGGTGACTTAATTGCTTCTCTTTGGGCTGATGGCCTGAGCTATCAGCAAATCGTTTCCGAGCTGTCGTCCAAAGGCATTAAAGCAGGTAAGACTACCATTTACCGCTTTAAGAATTGAACGCCCTTTCCCGTTACCGCCAAGGAATTACCAGGTTGACTAATAACCCCCAATATATGACCGATACTAAATTCACTAACACTGCTCAAAAACTTAACGCCGCTATGCGGCGCCTCCGCGAACATCAGGATGAGAGTCGGATGTTTGCCGTACCCGAAGAGTTTGATCCTTCACCAACAAACGCGCTGGGTTTTCGCGCCCACGCAATCAAAAAATTTTACAGCAACCTACCAACTGAAATGCTAACCGGATACCTTCAAGGGTTGGGTTACGTCAGAAAGCAGCTTATTACTGCGCGTGACGTCCTTAACACTGATGGTAAAAAGAAATACGAGGCCTACATCAAAAACTCCGTAGAAACGCTACCAGCAAGATTCTATGGCCTAAGGCCGTATTATCTCGGCATTCTTACCGGCTTGATGGCGATCCCCTTCAGGAGAAGCGCAGAGAAGGACAGGAGAGAGATTTCGGATTCACTATGCCTGATTGCCAACTGTATTGAGAAATACCGCTATAAAGGCGCAAACGAACAATATAGAGATTATGCGCAGACTATTATTACTGGCATTGACACTGAACAGCTTCCACCAATGATTGCCGGACTGATAATTCAGGAGTTAACCTCGTTGGTATCCGTAGCTTGCGCCACGAACATTATGTCATATACCAAATCTGGCATAACCCATGAGGAGCTCTGGAGATACCATAATCCAAACGAGTATAACGAAGTATACCAAGACGGCAACATTCCTAAAGGTGCCTCCCCACTCGAAGCACTCGATATTTACCCGCCGCATGAAGGAATCGCGCGGCAATCTCTTTGGTGGGGACTGGATGATGAAGTGGATTGTTTTATAACATCTCTTACTGGCGGCTTACTCATAAACAACCTCAAACAAATCAGTATGGATACATTAAGATGAAATCTCTCATGCCAAGAAGTAGGATCCTTTTCAAATATCGTAAATTTGATAAAAGCTGCTTAGAGCTACTCCTGAACCGAGAGCTTTGGTTCGCTTCTCCAGCAACTTTAAACGACCCATTTGAAGCACAATCATCACTCGATGAAGTTCTAGATGCGGTATGGGCTCGTTATCCCTTGCCGCAAACAGAGCGTGAGACTTACGAAGACTACCTCCAAAAAAAACTAAGCTCAGCGGGTATCTGTTCGTTCAGCAGGGCTCGAAAAAATCAGTTAATGTGGGCTCATTATGCTGATGAACATAAAGGGGTATGCATAGGATTCAAAGAACACAAAATCAGGCCTGAAGGCTCACATATCTTCCCTTTAGACGTAACTTACCAGGATAATTATCCCTTTGACGGCATCATTGAGCGCTTCAACCACTTTGAGCATGAGCCTGGCATGAACGACTGGAATACCATAACTGGCGATATTCTTTACTCTGTCCTCGGAACTAAGTACACAAGTTGGAATTATGAACGAGAGCGGAGATTGCTCTTTTTCACGTCAGGTGCTCAAAAATTTGAAACAGAAGCAGTTAACTCTATTGCTTTTGGGCTCAGAACCAGTGAGAGGGATAAACAGACATTGCGAACTTTGTTAGCTGGAGCAGAATGGGAGCATGTAAAATGGTTTCAAGCAGTTAAGTCTCCTACGAAGTACTCACTAGAATTCGAGCGTATAAAGTAATCATTCCTTCGCTTAAGACATCTTTGAGGGAAAAGGAAAAGTATATCCCTCAAAGTATCCCTTTCTATGTAGTACAAAATGTATATAAATTAAAATCAATAAATTATCATCAAACATGATTCCTGCAGGGGACATATACGCTTCTCCTGATATCTACCAAATTCAATAAAACCCCCTTATAATCAGTGATAAACCCTCTGCTCTGGCTATATGACGTCAACTGATGTTTACCCATTTCAACGTGAATCAATAAACGTTTGGGGGCCTTAGTGGGGTTTATCTTGTTCAATTAAAAATGAGGCCCCCAAAATGCCCTTAAATGCGCGTCAGGTCGAGACTTCAAAGCCCAGAGACAAAGCCTATAAGCTCGCTGACGGCGGTAAGCGTTAAGTGAGCGCCGTATTGACGGCTATTTATTGGTGAGATCCACGTTCCATGGCAGGAGTTCTGCCACTTTGTTCGACGGCCACTCCGGCAACACGCTAAGGGTATATATGAGGTAGGCTTCCGGATCGATACCGTTCAGCCTGCATGTTCCGATCAGACCGTACAGCAGCGCACCACGCTCACCACCATGATCGCTGCCGAAGAAGATGTAATTCTTTTTACCCAGGCATACCGCCCGTAACGCCCGTTCTGCTGCGTTGTTATCAGGTTCTGCCAGACCGTCATCACAGTAGTAACACAGGGCATTCCACTGATTGAGTACATAAGCGAACGCTTCCCCCAGCCGGGATTTTTTCGACAGTGCCGCGCTTTTCTCCATCAACCACTCATGCAACGAAGCCAGTAGCGGTTTGCTCCGGGATTGCCTGACTGCCAGACGCTCTGCCACTGGCATGCCACGTATTTCCTCTTCCACCGCGTACAGCTCACCGATACGTTTCAGGGCTTCCTCTACTGTCGCAGTCTGAGTACTTATATAGACGTCGTGGATTTTGCGGCGCGCGTGGGCCCAACATGCGGCTTCTGTTAACGGACCACCATCACGCTCTGCGCTGAACAACCGATCGTAGCCTGCGAAGGCATCCGCCTGCAGCACACCATGATAGTGGCGAAGGTGTTGCTGAGGATGTTTCCCCTGCCGGTCCGGCGAGAAGGCGAACCACGCTGACTTCGCCGAGGTATTCCATTCCGTTGCCGCATTCCGGACAACGGGTTTCCGCTGGCTCCAGCCGATGTATCTCACGGGGAAGGTGTTCCGGTAAGGGGCGACGATGGCGTGACTGACGAAGCTGGCGGGGAACCTGCGGATCGTTATCCCGGCCGTTGTAACGATCGCTTTGCTGTTCCTGTTGTTTGAGCAGCGCTTCGGCCTCTTCAACCTGGCGACGCAGCTTTTCAGAGCGTGTACCGAACAGCATGCGGCGTAGTTTTTCCAGCTGTGCCCGCAGATGTTCTATTTCGCGTTCTTCATTCTCGATTTTCTCTTCAGCGCGGGCCAGCGCCGAACGCAGGAACGACTCAGTCTCTGCAACGAGGCTGAGTTGATTATCTTTCTGACAGAGCGCGTCTTCCAGCGCGGCGATACGGGCGAGATAGTCCTGACTCATGACCACACTTATAATGCGGTTATGTTTTTTTACAACATTGTCAGTGAGTTAAAACGGGCTGCTTTTTGCTGACGCCAGTCCAGCTTATCGAGAAGCATGGCGAGTTGTGAACGGGTAATACCCACTTTTCCGTCGCGGACGGCGGGCCAGAGGAACTGGCCATCTTCCAGTCGTTTGGTAAACAGGCACAGACCGTCTGTATCCGCCCAGAGTATTTTCACCGTATCGCCGCGACGTCCGCGGAAGATGAACAGATGACCGGAGAACGGAGAACGGATTATCATCAAGAACATGCTGGACCAGCTCGCCCAGACGATTGAAGGATTTACGCATATCGGTGACCCCGGCAACGAGCCAGATACGGGCACCTGATGGAAGGTTAATCATCCTGGTGCTCTCCCGGTCAGCTCACGCAACAACACGGCAAGCAGCTCCGGCGAGGGATTTTCGAGGCTTATTTTACCGTGGCGGAACTCAACACAGCAGGAGGTGGCATTCAACACCGGGAACTGGCCCGGGTCTGTATTCGTCCCACCTTTTGGCGTTGGGTCAGGTATCACCTCAACTGGCAGCATCATCGGTGGTGGTGGAGATTTAACGGTTGCTGGAAGGCGACGCGATATGCGGCCTTCTTCCTGCCAGAGCCGCAGCCATTTGAAGATGACGTTATCATTGACGCCATTTTCACGGGCAATCTGAGCAACGCAGGCTCCGGGACGGGAAGCCAGTATAACCATATGGAGCTTGAAGTCATTCGAATAATTCTTACGGGGTTCTTTTCGCCAGGATTGGGATTCCATACTTAGATGTCCGTCTGTATCAGGTGGGCGTCTAAGTTACCAGCACTGGCTTAATGGCTACATACGGCGCTGGCTTTACGCTTACCGTCATGCCGTCAATTCCTTTTTTATAATGTACCCTCATCAGAGCCAGCTCCGCCTCCGTCCAGGGGACGTTATGCCCTGTTCCAAGGTCAAATTTGACCACTGCCGCCCTCACCGCACTGATGCTTCTGCCCAGTCTGGTGACAATTTCTTTTGTAGGCAGATTTCCGTAATGCTTTTCCAGAAAGGCCTTATCTTCACGGCTCCAGCCACTGCGACTAGTGAGCCCGGCAAGGGACGCCTGCTGGCAGATAGCTTTGCGTGAACGCCCAGGTAACAGTGACATGACTTACTCTATACCTTCTGTATAGTGGGTCCGGAGCAATACCAGTTCCTCTTCCGACCTGGGTGGCGGCATACCCCGGGACAGACCGGAAAGCTGAGCAATCCGGGCCACCCCATTGGCAGACCGGCCAAGCCGCTCCCCAATTTCACGGGCAAACAGCTGATCATAGTGTTGTTCCACAAACGTAATTTCATCGACCGTCCACTGTACCCAGTGATTTCGGAGGGCTCCCTTTTTATCTGACATGCCCGACATCCCTGCTGTCAGTCACGCTTTTTTTCCTGTGCCAGAGTAGATATTTGCGCCCGGAGTCGCTGCTCAGCCTGTTGGACCTGCTGCTGACGATGCAACGAGTCTTCAGGGAGCAGCTTCAACTGCCGTAGCTGTTCTTCCACCGGCACGGTCTGCCGGAAGCTTGTCAGCATGCCAAAGACCTGCGATTTAAGTTCACTGACGGTAATGTATTTTCCTCTCTGACCATCAAGCGCATTCAGTTTATCGGCAAGTGCCTGAAGCTGCGTCATACCTTCATGCCAGCCGTTCATTGTATCGACAGGAAGTACTGAGACATTAATCTGCTGCCGCCACTGTTGTACCAGGGGCCTAGCCTGTTCCGGCCACAGCGCCTGAGCCTGTTCTGTAAGTTTTCTGGCGTAAGTTATATTCCAGTCAGGCGGCAACCTATCCAACTGGGCAAGTTTCTGCTTTGTCCGGGTGATAAGGTCCTCCGGTAACGGAGTCTGCTGACGCAACATCCCCAGTTGTTCAGGCGAGAGCGTTGCCGGGAACGGAGCCAGTGAAGCAGTAAGCTGAGTCTGTAGCGGGTCTGGCCGGTGGAGATACTGCCTGCTCCACACTGCGATGGCGCTTACTATCAGCATGGTGCACATTCCGGCGGCAAAGGATTTCCACTTTTTAACCGGAGCAGGCATTACCGCCAGCACCTCCACGTTCGGCTGCGATTCCGGTTGCGCAACGTAAACCCACTTCACAGCACTCTCTGGCGTATCTTCAGCAGGGCTACCAGTAAGGTCTCTCGCGGATGCTGTAGCCTCATTCATCACGGAGGCAGGCAACACAATACCAGGCTGAATGTTCGATCTGGTGCTGGTTGTGTTATCACTGTTTTCCAGCCGGACAGCACTGTTGTGCATCAAAGTACGCAGGGCATCGAACTGGCTGAGATGTTTAAGCTCCAGGCACTGTAGCACCTCTCCCAGACCGGTAAGCAGTTGCTGCGCCCGGTACAACTGGCTGAGGTCGCTGTAATTAAGCGGCAGCGAGCGCATCCGTTGCTGCAGACGCTGACTCAGACTGCTGAGGATTTCCACGCGGGCATGGACTAGCTGTGGCCACAGCACTCCCCACTGATGGCTTATCAAAGCCACCAGAATCGCCAGACCTTCATTGAGGCCGAACAGCCCGGCAAGTTGCATTCGGGCAAGCGTATACCAGGGCGGCATAATCCGGCAGCGCCCTGGGGTCGCCACCGGTTTTAATTTTTCGTGGGTTGATGTCATTCATGACCAGTCGTCCATTTGGCGTATCAGGAACTATTGAAAGTTATCGTTTAGCAGCTTCGCTTTCTGCATATTCAGGGAGACAGGTACTGCAATACCCGCAACTATGGCAGAAGCGCCAGGATCAAACTAAAAAATGTACTTTCATCAAAACACTGCCCAAGGAGAGATAATGTACCTGGAGGAGTAAAGGTCCAGTTGTTCGCGGTACCTGACCGCATGAATAAACGCCCCAGTGACGTCACATTCCCTCCATCATGAAAAGTCACCTCCACACACCCGGTCACGCCCTGACCGTACAAAAATACCGGCATAAACTTTACGGCCCGGTCGTCGACACGCAGGACGATACCGGAAATATCAAAAGTCCTCCCCTCCACCAGCAGGTCCGTGACGGATGCCGTGAACGTCTCCACACTCAGTCCGGTATCCACCAGCTACGTGTCCATCTGTTCCTGAAGTTGCGTTATTCGCAGGCGAAATTCTGCGATATCGGCCTGAGTCTTGCTGGCAAACGAGACCGGGGCAGACTGTCTGGCCTGCAGTTTTTTGAGGAACTGTGATTTTACTGACATGGTGTTCTCTGGCCTTACAGACGGGTTGTCGTGTCAAGATACTGCTGTTGCTTAAGATGTCGCAGGAGAACCCGCCCTTCCGGCATAAACTCGGTGCCATAACGCACGAGGCCAATGCCCTTCAGCTCAGCATCAATGGCATAACGCAGCTCGCCGGGAACGTTCTGCTCCAGCAAGACAACGATTATTTTCTTCAGGCGTGGCTCATATTTGAGCAGAACAGCGGACAGGGTGCCCATCAGCTCATGGGCGGTACCCGGCATGCCCTGCAAAATTTTAGTCATATCGGGCAGGCCAAAGTCCGGCAAATGCGCCAGTGTGCCGGCGCGGCAGTTAAGGATACGCTGCATGTTATCGAGCACAGACAGAATAACCTGGTTCTGCTCACTGACCTGTGACAGCGGAAGACCGCCGGTAAAATGGCCGGTGAGCATTTCATACAGCGAGGGTGTGTTGTGTCCCTGGGGCATCAGTCATCCTTAAGAGGTTGCAGCGTCAGGTGGTTGTTGCCCGCTTCGAGAATGCGCGGCTTATCCGGATCCAGGTCGTCACGCTGAATAACCTGCTTCCAGGTGTTATTCACCATATCCGGATGGCGGAACAGTCCCACCACAGCCACGAACTGAGCGTCTTCTTCCATTGGCATATTGAGGTTTGCGTCACCGCCGGGCTTCACCACCACGTCACGACGGGCCAGCAGGTCAGCTTTCAGAACGGTCTCACCATCTTTGAGCAACTGCTGATAGACCGTTTTGTCAAAGGTCTTGCGGTCTTTGAGCTGGTAGACACGGACCACAACGGATTCGGATAACGAGTTGCTTTCCCGGGCATCGGTGTTCAGCGCTTCACGGGCGGTAAAATCCAGATGCAGCACCTTAATCTTCTTGTGGAAAATGGCAGTGTAAGCTGATTTGGTGCCATCGGAGATGCCCTGCGTGACACCACAACCGGTCAGGCTTAATGCCAGCAGGCAGCATGCAGATTTAATCAAACTTGTACGTAACACGTCGGTTTCCTTGTTGTGGGGTGGCGGGCTCCAGCCCCGTGTAATAACCCAGCTCGGTGGTAAAGGTCTGCGGAATATCTTCCGCCAGCTCTCCTTCTTCCGCGCCCAGCACGCCATTCATGCCAAGCCAGAACGGCCCTTCGCCCAGCGGCGGAACGGCCAACAGGCGGGTGCTGGTTGTCAGGGTGATTTTTGCCTTGAAGCGCCAGCCCAGATAAACCCGCAGCATCACCAGAAAATCCTGGTACAGCAGGCCGTCCGGCTTCCAGCCCTGCGATTCCTTCTCATCGTTAGTGGTCAGCGCAATCAACAGCTGGCTGTTGGCGTCCATCGCCTCATCGCCAAGCGGTGTGTTGCCGTCCAGAAGAAAATCTTCCTCGCCGTAAAAACCCAGCGGCTGGCTAATTTCCACCGGGCGCAGGCAGTACGGGCTGACCTGTACCCGGGTATGCGGTGCCAGCAGGCTGACCAGTGCCTGCATGCCCTGCTGGGTTTTTCCGGGCTGTTGCAGAACACCAAGCAGCGCCAGAAATCGCGAGACGGGTGTGGCGATATTCTTAGCCGTTCCGGGAATGCCCAGCCCCACCAGTCCCAGCAGCGACTGAGATATGCTGTCCGAGCCGCCGGGCTCGAAGCTTGCCGGGTAAGAGTATTTACGCCAGATGCGGTAAAACTGGGTCAGTATGCGGTGGCTGAAAATATCGAGAAAACCCTGCAGCGCTTCATGTCCGTCAGCCCGCAGCGTGATGTCATCGAGATACGCTGTCGGTAATGGCGAATCAACGCCGTACATGCCCAGAAAGGTGGTGCGGATAACCGGCGGTTTACGATCATCATCCTCGTCGTATTCGACGGCCTTCATCTCACTGGCCGGAAAGCCCATCCCCGGATGCGGAGCAAAGCGCACCGGATCATCAGCCGGATGGCTGGTTGAGCCCATCAGCGGTTTATCCGGATTCAGTTTCTCCAGCAGCTGACACAAGCGGTAAAAGTTAATGCGGTGCAGGTCGGCTTCCAGCCGCGGGGTCAGCCGGGAATGCGGCGATTGTGCTTCTCTTCCCATTCCAGGCGCTCTCCGGTCGGTTGCAGAATGATAATCAGGCGATTAAACAGATAGATGTCGGTGTAGAGCGCAAAGAAGCGGCTCAGCATTTCCCCAAACAAGCAGATATCGCCACGCCCGGCAAAGCCATGGCTGTCGAGCGTCACTTCAATCTGCACGCCACGCACCAGGTAGCCCTGCTCAAAACGCTCGGTTTCGCTGTGCTTCACCTCGATGATGGCTTCCAGTCGACGCCGGTTCATCTCGCTGTTGGTCCATTCATACAGGGCCAGGGTACCGCGCAGCACTTCGGCGTTGTCCATCATCGAGAGAAAACTGCTGCCAAGATGGCTCAGCACACGCCAGTGGAAACGGTCCTGAGCTGGCGGATAACAGGGCAACGTCGGGGCGCAAAGATTACGCACGGTAATACTGGTGGAGGTGGTTTTCATCACCGTATCCAGCACCGTGCTTTGCAGAGCGCGACGCGGCAGCTGACCGTTAGTGCCGGTCAGCGTCAGCGACAGGTGTTCATCTTCCGGGACGGTGTGGTTATCAAAGGTTTCACCGCCCAGGATAAGCCAGGTGTTATGCAGCCCCGACGGGCCCCGCCGCACGCGGGTGTGATAGTAATACTCGGGGGCTTCGTGACGCATCATACCGCCTTTGTGGCGGAAGCTTGAGAACGGCACGTAGGCATGCTGGCCTGAAGACATCACTGAATCCACAGCGTAAATCTCGGTATGGCCATCCTGTACTCGCATCGGACGCAGCATGTACTCTGTCTGCAACGAGTTCAGCGTCAGCGGATCTGATTCCAGCGGGAACAGGTTAATCACCGGCACGCAGTTCATGCGCAGATGTTTTTCCGTAAAGCTGAAGTCATGCTCCCAGCGCTCCGCCAGTACCACGTCGATTTCAAACCAGGGGAGCTCAGCCGGGAAGGCCACGGCCTCCAGACCACACAGCCCGGTGAACATAAATTTCTCGCGAAACGTAAAGTACTCCAGCAGCAGCTGATAGCCAATGAAACTACTGTTTCCCGTCGGCCACAGCGCATCGTCATCACCAAACCCGAGCGCAGTAAAGTGGCCGTCAAACGGTCTTCTGTCCACATCTCCGGGAAGTCGCAGCCACATCCGTGCCACGTTCATGGTAAAGGCTTCGTGCATGGCACAGGCCAGGGGTGCATCAGCGTTGAGATAGAGCGGAATATGGCTGAGGTCAACACGGCTCCAGTCCGCAAGGTTGCTGCAACTGAAACGCAGCGTCACGACTGAGCGGCCATTCGGATCGGTTGCCAGACTCGCCCTCGCAAGCGACAGCGGCTGGAGGTTGATTTCTTTTGTGGTGGTATAGCGGCAGCACGTGCCCTTCTCACCAATCGGCCGGGAATGGACCTCGAAGCCTTTGGCTACCCGCATCGGCTCCTTCATCTGGATCCAGTCCGGGGAGAATTCGACCACGGACAAGGACGGGATGGTACGCAGATAATGCGGCCACAGCAGACTGACCAGCCCTTCAGTCAGTTCCGGCAGATCGTCGTCGAGCTTCTCACGAAGCCGCCCCATCAGGAAGGCAAAGCCCTCGAACAGACGTTCGACATACGGGTCGCGCGCACCCGCTTTATCAAGATTGAGCATTGCTGCCTGCTCAGGGTGTGCCTGAGCAAATTCTTCACCCGCTTCGAGCAGGTAGCGCATTTCGGCGTCGTAATAACGCAGGGTTAAGTCGTCCATAATTACCTGAATGTTATTTTGTTTTAGCTCTGGTGCATGCGTTCGCACGCCATCATCCGCACAGTACTGCGCTTTTTGCCGGATCGAGTGTGATAAGGCCGGTCAGAGGTTGACTAACCTCTGACCGGAACTGGAGTTTATCGGTTCCACTTCGAGTGGCTTTCATACACAGCAGCCGCAAGAAAAATCAACTGGCTAGAAAGCATTGTGACAAAGTTCAATCATTCAACATCCCGCATGTCATGGGAGGGAGGACATATTCTGTTGCCATTCCAGGCATCCACCCATCAGGGCGTTGGGTACATTTCTGATATCCTTTCCCCTCCAGAACGGAGGTATATGCAAATGTAAACGCAATAGCGCCAATGAAAAAAACACCAATAAGGCCTATAAACCCTCGGTAGATGTTTTTACATCTGAGGACCGCCATTTTTTCCCCATGTCTCATAGCCATAAACCAGTAAATACAGGGAAAGAGCAAAACTACTGGGAGCATAATCAGAGCAGAAGCGAATGGCGAAAATGTTATATTCATTCCAAATGCAAAATATTCACCAAATATCTCCTTGGCGAACCATATTGAACCTAGTGAAAAAATACACCATATAACTAATGTTCCGAAAAACCTACGTTTCGCACTCATAATTTAATTACCTGAGAAGTAAGATCACCAATATATTTTTTTACATACTGCTTTATTTCCGACTCAACAACCTGGCGCCCCTTTCTTAGCACACCATCCATATACATAGCTCCGAGGTCAAGAATATCATTCGAAACCTCTCTCGATTTTTCAACAAATTCTTGCTGAGCTGATTCTATATACGGCGAAATGAAATCAACTAAACTATCCGTCACGTGATATTTCTTATCAAGATAGTTAAGTACAACGGCAATACCGACTCCTGCAATAACTACTATAGCCAGATTCAGCACAACGAATGACGTCATTGTGTACAAGCCCACGCCATAAAGCGCTGCCGATGAAATCCCTACCTTTGCAAGATCGGTTGCTAGTGTTCCAATAAATTGTGAAAGTGAGGTTTCATCATTCAATATGAAATCAATCGTATCGATAACAGATACATACACAAAACCTAGGATCGTGCCTTCGACGATGGATTTCTGCAACCCAAATTTACCTATCCCTGCCTCGATGATTTTTGGGTTCATCTCTGCAAAGACTGGGGCGTTTAGCGTTTTCCTGATTGCTGCATAACCACTAATTTTTATCAGACGTGTTCCTTTGTGGTTAACAAACACCGTCGCGGTAATACCTATACTTCCTAGTTTATAAACCATCGTAGAAGCGCTGGCTGCATCATTGATATTCGTTGCATATGTTTTGACAGTATTTCCGACCGGATTTGTTGTAGCGTTTTTCCATGTTTTTTTAACAAAATCCCAGCCATCAATAATCCGCCGGCATTCCTCCAGCGTCAGCAAGAGGAAATCATGCCTGTTACGTCTTAGCATCCCTCGAACGTTGTCATCCGGAACGGTATGAGTATTGATCAATTGTGGATAGCCAGGAGCCAACATTGTGTCGCTCTGAGAGCCAGCAAGGAATGCCATGGAAAGAGCATCAGCGACAGGTGTTTTTTCTGTTTCGGGAGTATCTGAACTAGATGCCCCTGAACTCTTCTCATATGTATCATTCCACATCGACGGAATAAATTTTGCTTTGCAGGGGCAGGTGCTGTAACTGTCGAGGGTGCCAGCCATACGCCGGTCGTGAATGGTGTCGTTATCGATGCCGCCGGCAATTTTATAAAGCCCGGGATGCTGACCGCAGGTCACACTGTCCTGCTCCCTGGCAACGGGTTTATCAAAAAGGGTGTGATCCTCTGCACCCGTCGTTATTCTCCCGCCACAGGTGGTTTTATCACCCTGTACCAGATAGTTACCTTCTGCCATGAGTGGCTCTCCTTGATAAATTCAGTCCTGATTATCCGCACAGTACCGCGCTGCTTGCCGGGTCGAGCGCAATAAGACCCGCCAGAAGCAGATCCATCTCCGGCAGTAGTCGTGATTTGTCGGTTTCACTGCGGGTGGCTTTCATACGCAGCAGCCGGAGGCGACGTGATTTGACCTCAAACAGCAACTCAGGCGTCCACTGTGTCAGGGTGATGGACTGTGCAGCCCCATCGAGTTCACCCAGCAGATGCAGGGCCAGTTCATTCTTCCCCTTCTGCTCGGCCACGCGGGCCATCAGCAGGCGCAGCAGCCATTTATCACGGATGCTGTCTGTACCCGGGCGGGTCTGAAGCCACTGCAGTGTGACATCAAGGCCTTCACTGTCCGCTTTCTCCAGCGCTTCCGGCTCCAGGGCCAGAATATCGTTGTCCATGGCACTGACGGCGGTGACGGGCTCATCTTTCCAGCCCGGCATATCGTCCAGCACGCTTTCGTTTATCCAGTTCAGCGTGACTTCATCGGCAAACGGCGTCCCGTCATTAAAGGCCAGGGTTTCCAGCCCGGTGAGACGACGAAGCAGCCCTTTCAGGTCGGCCACGATAATCTCTGCGAGGACGTTCTGCCCGGATTTGAATACCATTGCAGATCCAGCCAGAGATGGTTGGCACCACGGGAAAAGGCACTGTCTGCCTGTTCCAGCATTTCTGACCAGCTTTTCTGCAGATACAGGCGCTTGAGCATGGCCCGTTGATCGGCGCGCGGCGGTTCGATGCACGTTTTCCCTTCCGCGTCCGGAGCCGGGATCGCCCCCAGCGTGTCATGACGCAGGCTTTTCATCAGCCGGTGGGCGGCAAGCCAGCCATCAGGCTGTTCACGCAGGTAGCCCGTCAGCGTGCGGGCCTGTGCCAGCAGATCCTGCCCGGACGTGATGCGGGTCAGCACGGGAGCCGTGCTCCCTGTCGTGTCAGGTGCGGATGCTGGCGTGCTGCTGGCGTGCTGCGGGACAACCGCATCCACGCCGCCAGCTTTTATCAGACAGGATCCCAGTGCGCTGTAAAGCGCATTCAGCTCTGGCCGGGAGGCTTCCGGATACAGCGACAGGCTGTCGAGCACGCGGGAGCCCGCCAGCCACTCCAGGGCGGCCTTACGACTTCGGTCGCGCTGCGGATACAGCTGCGTGCCAAAGTGTTGCAGCATCCCGGCCAGCAGCTCCAGCCCTTCGGCGAACCCGGACTCACCCTCCTGATGCAGCCGCGCCCAGCAGTAATAGGTGGCAACACGAATGTCCTGGGCCGTGGTGGTGAGAAGCTTTTCCGCCAGTTGGCAAATCAGTGCAGTATCGATGCCGGAGAGTTTATTGACCTCTTCCCGGATGCGCTGGAAATCATCGTCGTATCCGGGATCTTCACCGGTTGGTTGACTGTCGCTGACGGGGGCAGTCCAGTGATGCCAGCTTTCCGTTCGCGCCTGTGCCTGTTGCTTCAGTTGGGTTTCATCAGCCTGACAGGCCGTCACAAGGTTTTGCAGTGCGCTCATTGTGTTATTCCACTCCGTCCATGTCACTGTTTCCTGAACTCATCAGTGCCTGCGCCGTGGCGGCGCTGTCCACACTGAAAATCTGGTCCGGTAAGGTGAATCCCCGAAGATCAAGCAACGCCAGCGGGCCTTTGCCCAGTTGGGAACGCAGCACCCACTGCAGTGTGCGACCGTCTGGTGCAGTAAAGCTCATCATCCACTGACTGCGGTCAAGTTGCTGACGTTTACCCTGTTCCAGCCAGCGGATGAAGCCCCAGGTCCCGCTGTAATCCCCGAACAGCCGCGCACCAGCGCTGGTTGAGGTCCAGGTCAGCATGGTGCCCGGTTTATAGGTCTCGCCCGGCCAGCGGAAGGTCTGCCAGTCGGTCATCTGGTTAAAGTAGTGCAGCTGCTGGCCGTCAATGGTCAGTTGGGTTTCCACCACCTGCGGCACAGGCCGGGCCTGCAGTTCGAAACTGATGCCCTGGCTGCCGTCGGTAAACAGAATATCCGACAGCTGACTCAGCTGGTTGATGGCTTTGAGGAACGCAGGGTTAAAAGTCAGTCCCTGGCTGTTCACTTTATCCGGCACCCATTGACTACCCTCTTTGTGCAGCACCCCACTGAGCTCCGTGGTCAGGAAGCGCTCAATACGTCCGCTGTCCTTACGTAAAAATTCGGCGATCATCGGCAACGAGGCTTCGCTTTTACTGGCGGCAAACGGATAGCGACCATCAAAGGCCGTGTGCCAGTTGGCCACCACTGAACGACTCCACTTGTCATTGAGGCTCGCCGCAGACGGTTGCAGAACCGTTTCCCAGGCCTGGGTCAGCGGCTGCACGAACATCGTGCTGCCAAAGCCACTCCATTCTTCACCGAGGCTGGCAGAAATCAGGCTACCGTACTGCTGAGTATCGGTCAGGTCGACACTTTTGCCCTGGAACACCGTCTGGGCCAGGGTCTGCATCATCTCCTGCGGGTCAGAGGCGCTGGCGACCTGCTGCAGACGCAGGCGAACACGGGTAATGCGCGTCAGATAAGTCTGCAGGCTGAGCGATGTATCAGCCGACATCACGTTGCTGCCGGTGTTTTTGCCCATCAGGGTCAGCAGCGGACCAAAGGTTTCATCCATCGGCCCCTGTTGACCGGATGCCGTCTGGTCAATGGCAGGCTTCTCACTTCCGCCCACCAGGTCTTTGGCTGACCTGATGATGGAGTCGGACAGCCCTTCACTTTTCTGGCCGGTCTGCCCCTGCCAGGCAATGGTGTTCATCAGCGCAATCAGCGGGGACTGGCGCACATCGCTCATCAGGGTGAGCTGGTCGGTAACATCCGCGATATTGTTCGCCGGATTAAGCCGCAGGTTGTTGAGGAAACTCAGCCAACTGTCGGCAAAGTCGGTGAAATAGCGTTGCGTCAGACGCGCTTTCAGGGCTTCCGGCGACAGGTCAGCAGACACGGCCTTATGACTGTCACTCAGCACCCAGTCGATTTCATCCCGGCGGGAAGTTGCTGCTTTCTCAATCGCCTGCTGAATGCCACCTTCCCAGGCCTGGCGGGTGAACATGCCAGGCACCACTTCTTCAGTGGTGAAAAGACGGCGGGCATCGGTGCCGCTGGTCATGTCTTCAAGTGTTACATCCCCAAAGTTGCGGCGAACGGATTTCAGCATGTTTTCATACAGCGTGCTTTCAGCGTTACGGCGGCCAATCTGCTGGAGCAGCACCTGACGGCTCTGGCTGACCAGCTGCGCGTCCGGGGTGATTTTCCACTGCGGCTGTTTCGGCAGTTCGTAGAGATAGAAGGCCCACAAATCCGGTGACAGGCTCTGCCACAATCCGGTGGAAATCCCGGTACGGGTCGGCTGCACGGATTTCATCGTTTCGGCATAGAACACGCCGTCAACCTTATCCAGACGTGACATCATCAGCCAGGCCTTGAGCTGGCCATACCCCGGCTTTGCCAGTTGCGCGCGCTGGTCACTGTTCGGTGCCGAGTTTGCGAGCGCACTGAGCTTCTGCTGCAGAGCCTGGTTCGCCGGGTCCAGAATAAGGCGGTTATTCGCTATGCCGTACCACGGCAGCATGGCATTGAGTAATGGCTGATTATGGTCGAGGCCAAAACGCTGGTACCACGGCGAACCTTCGCTGATGTTATGCTTCAGGCGGCCCGCATGGTTACGCAGGGTATGCAGAGCGGTCAGCTGATAATCAGAAACGGAAGGGTGTTCCACCAGGGCATGAGCCTGTTCAGCAACAGACACAATCTGCAGGCGGTTTACCGCAAACGACAGCAGCGTTCCCGCACCCCAAACGCCGATGACAGCCATCAGCGACCAGGCCAGCGTCTGCTCCCAGGCCATCCCGACCCGGCGACCGCGTACCCGGGTACAGTCGTCCACAATCCCCTGCCAGGTGGCTGGCAGCGTCAGGGCATGGCGCTGTGATGCCGGAATGTACTTCTCTTCTCCGGCAGTCACCGGTGTGGCTCCCTCCGGGTCTTCTGCAGGCTGGCTCTGTGGCAGACTAAACATCAGGCCACGTAACGGGATGCGTTGCTGAGTGGTATACATCCAGGGGGCCAGTTGCTCTGCCCAGCGACGGATACCATCAGCCTTCAGGGACTGGCCCAGACGCAGCAGAAAGTCGTTTTGCCGGTGTTGAGCAATCTGACTCACGCCCTGTACCCTTAGCCCGGAGAGCATCGACTCCAGCTGATGGGTCACATCGTCAGTCCTGGCACGCAGCGGGAACGACGCCCCCACGGCCTGTTCGGTGCGGTTCATTTGCGACCAGTCACTGTCGCACAGCTTCCATATCCAGACGGGAGCCGAATAGCGCAACAGCTCGCTGATTTTTTCCAGCCCACGCAGGTCGTTGTCACTGATTTGTGGCGTGAGATTCAGCGTCTGTGGCAGTACCCGGACAATACCGTCCAGAGGGCGGCCCCGGCGCAGTTTGCGCAGGGCGGTATATTTTTCTTTGTCGTGTTCGGCGGTCAGACTGCCACCATAAATCAGCACCGTGCGGTTCCCCTCCAGCCACTGATTTTCCTGCAGGCCGGGGACCAGTTGCTCAATGGCTTCTTCGTTACCCGTGACCAGCAACAGGCGGACCTTACGGCGCCAGAAAAGGCCAAAACGTGAATGCAAATGGCGGCGAAGAGCGTTGCACATCGCTACGGCCGGATGAACAGCAACCTTCTCAGTTTCTCTTTTCTTTTTTTCATCATCGCCGTTTGTGCCATCCACCAGGTCATCAAATTCAGCCTTCCCGGCACTGCGAACTGCGACCAAAAGCAACAGTGAAGCAAGCAATGCACATCCTGTGACACAGCCTCCGGCAATCAGCCAGTAAGTCTGTTGCTCGCTGCCAGGGTGAAGACCTGCCATGTCCGGGTGTTTCCAGATGATAAATGTCATGGCCGCCAGCAGGACTAAGAAGAACACGGCGACAGCAAGGTAGCGACCTTCCGTTGTTTTCGGTAATAAAGCTTTCAGCCTCACGCGTCCATCTCCTGTCGGGAAGCAATCGGGGTAACGAGGGTGCTCCACAGCACATCCTGTGTGGTGTCACCGCTGATGATCATCTGCGGTAATTGAGTTTGCCGGGCAATTTCTGTGGCTGCCGCGATGGCCAGCCAGGGAGCGGCTGCACCTGCATGTCCCATTGATACGTCAAGGTTTGCTACAGCGTCGTCTTCAACGGACTGAGCAGGATGCTTGTTCTGGCTCTCGACCACTTCTGCGCGTTGCTCTTTCGTTAATCCGGCAAGCCACAGGTGTTTTACGATATTTTCTTTGAGCGGGACGTTATAGGCGGCCATTCGCATCCCAGCATCCAGCCCTCCTGGTGGGGCGGGGTCCGGCCTATGCAGCAGTGCAACAGGCTCGAGAGCCTCCTGTGTCAGGCGATTGCCGAGAAGAATGACCACTGCCGCTTCAGCAGAGTTATTTGAAACCACTGGTGCAATCTGCAGTGATACGATAAGCAGCATTGCAGACTCTTTAAAACGATTATTCATCCAGCTATCAATGACGCCGGAACCTGAACCGTCGAGATACTCAACAGCGCACGCTATGCCACTTTCCTGCCATTCCTGCTGCCAGATATCACGAACAGCACCGAGCGACACTGATGATGAAATATCAAGAACAACAACCAGTGAGGCATGTTCCGGGAACTGATCAACAGGCAGACCGGTAATCAATTCTGAAAACAGGCGTGAGATAAGCGACTCAGGTGTATCCTCAGGCTCTACTACAATGCGGCTCACCCTTTTACTTTTTTCTCCCTTCCAGTCAGCCTGGGAGGCGATGATGCTTTGATTGTTCAACATCGCGGCAGCGGCGATATCCTTATCCATTTCGGTATGTGCAGTTATAAAGGTTGTGTTCAGTATCTGAAGCGCGCGCCGTGCCCTTTGGGTTTCGCGTAGAATCCATTGTTCCCGACGTCTGTCAAAACCATTCGCTTTACTGTCCTGTAATGACCAGACCCACATTCGAATAACGAAACTCACAGTCCATGCAGCTATGGGTGTGCCAATAGCAATTAACCAGAAGTGCCTGTTATCGATGTAGCGTCCAAATATACGCATGAGGATCACACTAATGACCAGCATTAACGCCAGAACAGCAAACCACCGGAATGTCTTTGGTGGGGCTGGTCGAGGGTAACGTTCAGGAAGATGCTTAAGGGAATACGGCATTCAAACTCTCATATCTCAATATTTATAAAAATCAACTAAAATAGAAAGATCGTTTGGTTTTCTCGGGGTATCTATCAAAGAGCACCTTATCTTTTTTAAAATCTCTATTTTTAATTTCAATAAATGCCACATCACCATTCCGATCATAAATCACATGAACGCCTTCCTCTACATAGTTCCCTTTTATGTAAACATAATTAATCTCTTCATTAAGACGGCCTTTCTCAATGCCTGACTCAAAATATCTTCGGCATTTCATTGTTTTACCATCAAGTGAACAAACGCCAAATTTCGCAAATGCAACCCCATTCTTTTCAAATGTATAAATAATGGTTACATCTCCCTTGTAGAAGAAAAATTTATTTTCTAAGCGGGGGGGATAATCATAACCCAAATATAATTTATTGCTTTTGTCATTATCTATACCTGCTGGAGGCATACCATATCCAGCCCTGTCAATTTTTGAAAAGTAAATTTCACCTATTTCTTTCTGTCTTGAGCAAGTTTTTTCATTCACAAATTCAACTTTTGTTATCCCGCGAATGTATTCTTCATTCTCAGATTTATAAGACATACATGCGCATGAGTATTTTTTCGACATTAACCGTTTATCTTTCATTCCTGTTTCGAATTCTTTAACACCATTCTTATCATAAAATAATAATGTATCGCCTCCAGAGTTGATAAGTACCCCACATGATCTTTTCAGATTGCCTGCTGCAAAAGTTGACCAAGAAATAACCAAGAATAAAAGTAAACCTAAACTTTTAACATTCATACCCTATCCCCAAATACGACCAATAAAAAACACCATCCAATTCAGATACCTATGGATTGTTAACGATAATTAATCGGTCAGAGAATTGGCCAAATGTTCATGGTGAAGATTAGCTGTTTCTTGCTGAAAATATAAAAGAGTAAATTTACTGAGGATTGATAATCCATAGCTTACATCTCTTGAAAAAGTAAGATTGTGATCAATTACTGATGACTCACAAGAAAATTGATGCCCTGATAATAAATAGCCATTTGTAATAGCATCATTTCGTATTGATAAGCTTCCCATCCAACTCATCAAGTGTTTTATCACCCGAAAAAAGCTTTTTGCATTTACTGTCAATCACAGCATAATCTTTATCATCAGGGAATGTCACCTTCATTTTTTTGATTATATCCCACACACCAGGAAAAGAATCTACAGAACAATCAAGATCGTTAGGAGCAACGTACATTCCATTAGCTGATATTTTCCCGATGTAAAAGTCATCGGTTACAGGAAATGTATCATCCGAAATATTCACATCCTTTACACGTGGATTCCAAAAACCTTTCCCAGAGATAACATTCTTTTTCCCATCAAAACTTGATATTATCGCTTGATGCGCTCCTGATTGGGCATCAATGGGAATTAAAGCGAGAATCAGTTTTTTATCGAAATTAACATCGACAAGAGTAGATAATTTTTGGTCTAAATAATCTACGCTATATAAATTTACGGATTTGTTATTACAATCCTCCAACTCCTTTGTTTTTAAAAACATATTGCTTCCAGCAACAATCACACCAACCTTATCGCTTGTTAAAGAGAGTATTCCAGCCCCTAAATAGTACTTGCCATTCCAATTTTTAATTTTACATGAAGCGGAAACTTTCGAGGCGTCACTATGTACATCAACCACCCCTTGGTTATTTTTATTGAGACCAATCATATAACCATCAACTTTAATGGTATTGTAATATGCCCCCCAAGAGCTAAACGTAGCCATAAAGTACATCATTGAAGTTAAAAATGCTTTATTAAACGTCATCACCAATCACCTCCTTAGCTCTTTTCGTAAAGATTTTTCTCTCTGCAAGACCTTTGTCAGCACCATTTATTGCAGAGGTAACATTTTCAATAACCTGATCATCATCTGCTTTGCCATTTTTATCCCCATCCATTATTTTCACCGTTTTACCTTTAAACCCAACGATGAAGAAACCGCCAGTATCAATGCAATTATAACTACTTTCTGTTATTTTTTGTGGTGAGTCTATCTGAGGACTACGTTTTTTCATTTTTGCTGCATTTTTCTTTTTGTATTGAGGGTCATCCCACCAATATCGATCAAAGTCACTTACTGAGAGCCACCCTCGATATACCCAATAGCTAGAATAAGTATCGAGCCCAGTGAGCATTTTAAAACCACGCCCTCTGTATTTCTGGGCATCAACATCACCACAATTCCCATTAATCCAGCTGTAGGACCCTGTGATAACATTCCCTTTTGAATTGTATTTTTCACCAGAAAAATAATCGTCTTTTTCTTCTGTCAACTCTCCATACCAATGCCCGAGCTCCGCTTCATTTTTGGTTGATAGGTCAACAATTCCACCACCTTTGTGGACACCGTTCTCTATCAGTTGTTGCTGACTAACCTCCTGCATTGACAGCAAACTTCCGGATTCAACAGCCCCCTGCCCAAGAAAATGACATTTTCTATTGGCACTATAAAGATTGTATTTATTAAGTATGGCATTTATATCACCGTAATATTCAGTTACCTTCTTACTTATCTTACTGATTTGCAACTTTGCCGTTGGCTTAGTATTTGCCACCATTATTTTTTCAATTACTTCACTATCAAGCCAGCCACATTTTCTAAATTGCCGAATAAATGCCTTTGGCTCAAAGTGCCACAAACGCCCCGATGCCAAAGAACCAGAATCAAAGCACAGCGATTCAGCGTGAGCCTTAAACCTCGCATAATTCTCTTCAGACATCAGATCATGCTCATCACTGCCGGTCTTTAGCCATGAGAACCGGGCATCTACGGTGCTTATTTCCCACTCAAACGGGAAATGACATATCAATTTTCCGCACTGATTGTCATAGTCGCCATTTTCATTCAGTGCAGCAATCGCTGCGGAATTACACTGGCTATTGGAGTCCGTGTCATCGTCAACCAGCTGCCAGCCAGTCCAGTGGGGAAAATCTGCGTCACTGAACTTCTTGATATTCGGATCCGCGAGGTTAACCACTCCTTGCCCGCCCGGATAATTGACCGTCATCCACAGTGGCGCATCTGCTGGCACCAGAGTCTCATGGTCGGTATTGATGACCCGCCCAAAACGAAGCAGTTCAAATCCCGCGCTAGGGCTGTCCTGGTATTTGGCCATGGCGGTTTTATAGAGGTTGTACTCGTAATCCTTTCCATCCGCATCAACTAAAGGTTCTCCCACCAGGAGGTATTTTCCTTCAATTTGAGCATCCTTCTGTCGGGTCACCATGGTGCAGCTTCCCTTCTCAAGGGTCATACTGGCATACAGGTGAACAGTGCTGATACATCGCTCAGTCAGCCCGTCAGTGGACGTGCCGTTATGTGCCGGGGCTTTGTCGTAAAATTTAGTTCCGGATGGAAGATAAAAATGAATATCCCCGTATACGGCATCGGTTCGGCCATCTTTCGACACTTCAAGCTCACGGGTCTTCCTGCCCGTCAATTTGCTGATGTTGTCATCGTCGCAGAATATCTGGAAATGGAAGGCATTCACCGCATCAACCATCCCGGAAGTACCGAGCGGATCTTTCCGGTACACCTTCTCGCCGGCTTTCACTGTCGATTCAAGCGACTTCAGGTGCATGTAAAGCGAATAAAAGACCACTTTCGCCTCGTCACCACTGCCGATCTCCGTTTCGTGCTTCAGCAGCACATAACCGTCATCGCTGCCTTTAACACCTGGCTTATCTGCATTGAGGTTCAATGGTGCCAGGTCTCGTTTAGCGATACCCGAGCTTTGACGCAAGGACACGACTGAGCCATCGGCTATTGCCCGCACGCTTTCTGCAGGCCTGCCGCCATCGGTGTGTCGGATATGGATCCCACCATGCCATGAACCATGTGCGTTGGTTGGAAAACCGCGGCGTTCAGCCACAGTCATTACTCTTTCAATCCACGTCGCATCGGTTTCAGTCGCGTCTTTCGCTTTCAGGAGCGGAGGGCTGATAATCATGTTAGGACTCCTTGTCAGGAAAAGCTGAAGGTGTTGGTCGGTTCAGTGGTTTCAGGGGCGACACTCGGGAATTGTGCGGTATTGTTGGCTTTATCTTTGCGGCCGTAATGCCCGGCCCTGGTCCTGTACTCACCAAGTGTGGCGGATTCAATCCCGTTGGCATCCAGGTTGATGTAGCTCCCGCCGCCATTGATCACCACGCGCTTATTTGCCGTAATGTGGATCTCATTCTCAGTACTGGTAATGCTCAGCTCGCCGCGCGCGACCAGTTCCATCAGGTCATTTTGCGCCTGAATTTTTACTGGTCCCTGATTAGCAATGAGCTTTATACCGAGCTTACGCACAAACACGCTGAGCGCATTACCAACACCCACAAACAAATTCTTCACCACGCTGACGTCCGCATTCTTACCGGCTGTGGCGATCAGGTTCTGACTGGCGGAGAGCTGCAGATGCTCTCCGCTGGTCAGCGCGATGCCGTCCGGCGCGCTCATCAGCAGCACCGATTTCCTGAGCTCCGCTAATTGCTGCTCCAGCAGTTTGATTTGTGCCTGCAGGTCAGCGGGATTCGCCGTTGCTTTCTGCGCATCCTCTGAGATGGACGTCATCTGCTCCCGGGCATCGTCCAGATTGCTGACAGCTGGCTGCATCTCCAGCACCTGGCCCTGCGCCTTCGCCTGGCCGTCTGCCGTAATGAATATCCCTTTCTGCGCACGTATCGCGCCCCAGCTGTCGCTTCTGAGCTCAAAGCCTTCCCCACGCTTCTGACGCTCAGCGTCCACGAGATGGCCAAGGTTCAGCTGGCTCTTGCCGCCATACTCTGTTGAGAGCTTGATATGTTCCTGATTTTCCGAGTCATCCAGGCGGAGTTTGTTGTTTTTTGGGGTACGCAGGACGTTGCGTTTGTAGTTCTGGATGGTGACGTGGTCGCCGTGCGCCGAATCGTGCAGCACGCCAGAGATATACGGCCGGTCAGGGTTGCCATCTTCAAAACCGATGGCCACTTCAGTGCCTGCCAGCAGCGGCAGGTGCAGACCATAGGTATCACCGGCATACGGGCGGGACTGGCGCACCCACAGGCTTTCAAAACCGGTCTCCCAGTTATCGCGGTCGAACAGCATGTTGACGCGGTAGCGGCCATCACGGTCGATGTGCCCGTAGGTATCGTTCTCTTTGGTACTGGTGACGCGCGCCGGTAGTGTGCCGGCCATCACCGGGCGGTCACCGGGCTCAGGACGAAAACCAAAATCGGGGCTGTCCGGGATACCTTCAAAATTCACACCAAAATCTTCGTCACGACGGGCGTGAGTGTGCATCGTCGTGATGGCCACACCATGCGCAAACACCTCTGCCACCTCATAGCCGCCGGTGACCTTTAACAGCATCCCCGGAAAGAGCGTCGGACAGCTGGTGATGGCGCGGGTTTGTGTCTGACCATTCAGGTAACGTTCGTGGCGAATACGGGCATAGAACGCCCCGGATTCCGGTGCAGGATGACGGTCATATTTACTGCCCGGTGTCAGGTAATTGTCGGCATAGTGATAGGCATCACCGTAGGTGGTGGCGTCCCCCCGGGTCGCATCGACCTGGGTGTTCATATCTTCGTTTGCCGTGCGGTAGTTGTAATCGCGGGTGCTGACCTGCTTTTGCACCACAGCGTGGTGGCATTCCATGCCCCAGACGGAGTCCACCCCTTTTGAGTGCTGGCCGGACGGCGGCACCGATGGCAGGGTCAGCCCTTTCTCATAGCCCTGCTGGCTGTCGTAAAATTCCACCACATCGATATTGAGGCGCGTGTCGGTGGTAAAGCGGAACCAGATGCCCACTTCGCCCAGCAGGCGGGTGATGAACTTCAGGTCATTCTCACCGTACTGCATGACCTGCTCACGGCGCGGATACTCCTGAGTCAGTGAGAACAGAAAATCCTGGCCGCGCATATTGTGGCGCTCGCGCAGGATTTTTTCCACAATCTGCGGCACCGACATGTCCTGATAGATAGCGTTCTGGTGTGAACGGCTGAGCAACGCCAGACGTGGGGTCAGCGTCAGGGCATAGTGCGTTTCATCTTTTGAGGTACTGAGACGTTCAAAACCGCTGACGACCCCCTGAATAACGCGAACGGCCTGTTGCACCTTGATGCCGTAGCCCTGATCCACCGGTGCCTGCAGCGTCAGGGAAGCGGCTTTCATCAGCATCATTTCTTTGCTGATGGCATGATCGCCACTGGTAAACTCAATACGGTAGCTGAACGGTTTGCTCAGGGCTTCGTGCCCCTCAAAGGCCAGAACGTCCAGCCCGGACTCACAGCCTTTTACCGCCAACAGGTGGTGATTGTGGCTGAAGCGGATTTTAAGATTCGTGCTCATGCGTCAGTTCCTTCTGGTTCAGTGGCTGGGGTATCAAACTCCAGCACAATGCCCTCATCGTCGGTCCACTCCAGGGTCAGTAATTTGGGCTTCTGCTTGGCGGCCATATGGGTCAGCAACTGCTGACTCAGCACCGGCAGGATTTGCTGGTTGAGCAGACTGTCAACGTTGCGCGCGCCAGTATCGGGTAACAGGCAGGCAGCAGTCAGCGTGTCATACAGGCTGTCACCAATCTGCGTGGTCAGGCCGTAGTGACGCTTCAGACGCTGGCTCACCTGACTGAGCTTCATCTCCACGATGGTGCGCATGGCAGATTCTGCCAGTGGGCGATAAATCACCGTCTGGAAACGGGCCAGCAGTGCGGGCTGGAAGTGGTCACGCAGGATCGGACGCAGCAGTTCGTGCAGGTCGGTTTCGCTGGCGTCTGGTTGTTCCTCCAGCAACTGCATGAGGTGGTCGCTGCCGAGGTTAGAGGTCATCAGGATGACGGTGTTACGGAAGTCGATTTCACGCCCCTCGCCGTCGCGCATAAAGCCGCGGTCGAAGACCTGATAGAACAGGTTCATCACGTCACGGTGGGCTTTTTCCACTTCATCGAGCAGCACCACGCTGTACGGACGCTTGCGCACCGCTTCGGTCAGAATACCACCCTGGCCGTAACCGACGTAACCCGGAGGGGAACCCTTCAGTTGGGAAACGGTGTGCGGCTCCTGGTATTCGGACAGGTTGACGGTGATAAGGGATTTCTCGCCACCATAGAGCACATCGGCCAGCGCCAGCGCGGTCTCGGTTTTACCGACACCACTCGGGCCGACCAGAAGGAACACGCCCTGAGGGCCGTTCTCAGACGTCAGACCGGTTTTCGCCGCGCGCAGACGCTGGGCAATGGCATTCAGGGACATGTCCTGACCCACCACGCGCTTACCGATTTCAGCTTCCAGGGTCAGCAGTTCAGTCTGCTCATCCTTCATCAGCGAGGAGAGCGGCACGCCGGTCCAGTCGGCAATCACGTTGGCCACAGTGCGGGTGTCCACATCCATAGAGAGCAGCGGCGTGCTGCCCTGCAACGCGGAGAGCTGATTCTGCAGATTGTTGATATCGGTCTGTCGGCTGATATCCTGGCGCACTTCAAGCAGCTGTTCCGTCAGGCTCAGCTCGTGGCCATACTGGCTTTCCAGCACATCGAGTTCGACAATCAGGTCGTTTTGCTGCTGTTCAATCGCTGCCAGGCGTTCGCCGTGACGATGGTTGCCCAGCGCGATATCTTCCAGTAGCGCCTGCTTCTCAATGTCCAGCGCGGTGAGCTGCGCGCGATACTGCGTCAGTGCTTCGGGCACGGTGTCGAGACTCATGCGCACACGGGCAGAGGCCGTATCGAGCAGATCAACGGCTTTATCCGGCAGCTGACGTCCGGTCAGGTAGCGGCGGGAAAGCGTGACGGCAGCACGAACTGCGTCGTCGGTGATGTGCACGCCGTGGTGTTCGGCGTAGCGGGATTTCAGGCCTCTGAGCATCAGACAGGCTGTGTCGTCGTCAGGTTCATCCACTTTTACCATCTGGAAACGACGCTCCAGAGCCGCATCACGCTCAAAATACTGCTTGTACTCGCTCCAGGTAGTGGCCGCGATGGTTCGCAGTTCGCCACGCGCCAGCGCCGGTTTCAGCAGATTGGCCGCATCCGCACCCCCGGCTGAATTCCCCGCGCCGATGATGGTATGCGCTTCATCGATAAACAGCAGGACAGGCACCGGCGACTGTTGCACGGCATCGATGACATTTTTCAGGCGCTGTTCGAACTCGCCCTTTACGCCCGCGCCCGCCTGCAGGAGGCCGAGATCGAGGGTACGCAGAACGACTGTTTTCAGGCTTTCCGGCACGTTGCCCTCATGAATGCGCTGCGCCAGCCCTTCCACCAGGGCCGTTTTTCCGACACCCGGCTCGCCAACCAGGAGCGGGTTGTTTTTACGGCGACGGGAGAGGATGTCCACCATCTGGCGAATTTCGGTATCACGACCAAACACCGGGTCGATTTTGCCGTCTTTCGCTTTGGCGGTGACATCGAGGGTGAATTTATCCAGCGCGTTCTGCAGCGCAGGCGACAACTCGCCTTCTTTGACCTCAGAAACGCTGACCGGGCGACCCACGAACTCAACCGCATCGCTTTTCGCTAATTCTTCACCCAGCTGCCTGGCCGGACACTCGTCAGACTGCGTATCCAGCAACGGACGCAGTCGCTCAAGCTGGCTCTGGCCCAGCGTCAGCAATGGCCACAGGCCATCGCAGCGCGCCAGTTTTGGCTGAGCAACCAGCGCCATCAGCAGATGGACACTGCGGATCTGTTCTTCCCCGGCAAGGGATGCCAGTATCCAGGCTTCCTGCAGGAGGGTCTGAATGCTGGCGGACAGCTGTGGACGCTGATGAACTGAGCGGGGCTGATTATCCAGCCAGGCAAGCATGTCCTGCCACAGCGCATCGATATCCCACTCATAACGGCGGGCCAGCACCGTCAGGTCACCTTCACCCTGCTCAAGCAGCTTCAGCAGCCAGTGCTCAGGCAAAATTTCTGCATGCGCCCGGGTCTGGCAGAGCGAAGCCGCCCCTTCCATCGCTCGGGCACAGTAAGGGTTCAGACGTCGCAGCAGAATGGCTGGATTTTCCATGACTTTCTCTCTTTGTCGTTTCCTGGACACGCTACCGCCCATCGCTGTTTCCCGGGAAGGGGACCAAAGCGCATACGGTCAGGCTGGCAGTTTGTGGGGTTCTTTGCTCAACGCCCGCACGGGCAGACGTTCAGCAAAAACAAAAAAGCGGGCAGGATGCGCTGCCCGCTTCTGGTCTTACGCGGTGGCGCGTTCGTTCCAGGAATCGGAATGAATGATGTTGCCGTCTTTGTAGGTCCAGGTGATTTTTTCGTAGCGCAGTTCAATGCGCTCAAGGTGGTTGTGCTTCTCTTTAGACGGATCCTTGATGTCGTACATTTCAGGATTCACCTTCACCACTTTCACGTTCTCAAGCTTGGTGTTGAAGTACTCGACTTCCTGACCCGCGTCGTTGATTTTGTACCACTTGAATTCCGCAGACTTCAGGGTCTGACCGGTGGTCACCGCCTTGTACAGGTACGGACTGGAGGAGTCGATCTCCTTGGTGAACAGGAACGGGGTGTGGATACGGGTACCGGTCAGCTTGCCGGTGTTGTTGTCGGTCGGGATGTACAGGCAGTGTTGCTGTGCCACCACTTCGATGCTGCCTTCGCGATCCTGAACGTCCACAGACCCTTTGATGTCCGCGCCGCCGTCGTCTTTCAGCCAAAGATAAACAGGAATTGCCATGTGATTTACTCCATTACAGTTTTATCTGCGCCATCATCCGATGACGCCTGGGGATTGCCCGGTATCTGACAGGCGTCTGCCTGCGGAACCAGACTGATTTCGACACGACGGTTAAGTGCGCGCCCTTCCGGAGTGTCGTTCGTTGCGACCGGGCGACTTGCGCCATAGCCCTGCACCGCAAAACAGCTTTCCGGTACATCACCGGTATCACGCATCCAGTTGCGTACCGCTTCGGCACGCCTCAGGGACAGCGTCTGATTCAGTTGGGGGTTGCCGGTGTTATCGGTGTGACCACTGACCACAATCAGCCAGCCCGGTTTGGCTTTGATGCCCACCAGGGAGGTCACCAGCATTTTGGTGGAGCCCGATTTCAGTTCAGATTTACCGGAATCGAACAGCGACATGCTGTCGAGGCGAACGATTTTCGGAACCGGTTTGGGTTTCGGCTGCGGTTTGGGCGGCGGCGGCGGAGGCACATACGAGCGGATCGCTTCCAGCACCGGCATGCGCAGATGCCCGCCCTGATACAGTCCCAGACTCATGTTCAGCGGTTCACCGTTACGCGACCAGTTATCCAGCAAGGCGCCGTCCTGACGCAGCACCTTCACGGCCTCTGCCTTCAGGTCGTAATCATCCATCGAAATGCGGTCATAGTGGGCGATGTCGAAGGCCACACGCTGCAGCAGTTGATGATTGTTCCAGCCACTGCTGAGCAGTGCCGCCATCGTCGCCAGGGTGAACATCCCGAGAGCACAACGCAACGTTCTGCCCCGCGGTGTCAGCCCCTGGCCTTCTGGCAGTAGCGGCAGAACAAAGTCCGGAAACAGTGACATCACCGTGCTGTCGGTGCCGACAGGCTGCCATCCGGTGACGTGTTGCATCGCGGTGTGGCGGGATAATGAGGCAGTCCAGAGGGATGAGGCCAGGCTGCCGGCCAGAATGGGCCCTGTTCCCCACAGTACGGCGGTCGGGACAATGGCCGGGATATCCGGATCCTTATCCATAAAGACGGATTTAACGTGGCGGTGAAACCAACTCATCAGGCTGTTCATCAGCACCTGTTGCTGCATCGCCATCGCACCACAGGTGGTGACCCAACTGGCAACCGAGCAGGGCGCCGACGATCCTCGCCAGACGCTGACTCCCTCCCCGGGTATTGCCGCCTGCCAGAGCATGTCGTTCATCATGGCGCTGCCCGCCTGACCGTTCAGAACCAGCGGGATGGAATGACAACTCTCCTTACGCAGCTGGCTGATTTGCCAGCGCAGGGCCAGCAGGCGACTGGTAAGGCGCTCGACGTCCGCATGCTTCTGCGGGCAGACGCTAACCATCACCGACAGCTGACGCCCCCAGTCCGGACGAAGCCATAACAGCTGACGTGCCACCTGCTCCAGGTCCTGATGGTCTTCCACCCGGATCCAGCATCCCTGGGTGACGGTCAGAACCTGAGACGGCTGTGACCAGGCCTGTGGCAGATCGCCGCAGACCAGCACCACCGGCTGGCGGTAAGTGGCGTCAGGCAGGTCATCCAGATTCAGAGTATTGCCCTGCTTCTGGCGACGGATTGCCACAATCCAGCACGCCAGGATACCCCCTAGCGTTGCCAGCAGGATAAGCATGGAGACCAGCCGGGAGAACGGCAGAAACGCCAGGCACACCACGGCACTCAGTAGCGCAGCCCACAATGCCAGCCCACGCTGTTGTGCAGGACTCATTTCACCGCTCCCGGCAACAGGGCTTTCAGGGTCTGGTCAAGCCAGCAGTCCAGCCCCCACCAGAGCGCCACCACCACGAGCAGGCTCAGGCCGATACGCACCGGCCAGGAGGCCAGCCCCCCCCCCATGCCCCGTCCGGCACGACTTTCTGCCAGTACCGGGTGGGTCTGCGGATAGCTGAAGGGGGCGACGTGTTCATTGAGCGCACTGACGAGGGACTGCCGCGCCGGATCGTTCAGAGAGCGGTAGCTGCCGAGGAACCCCAGCATCATCACCCGCTGAAAACAGGTCAGTACTGCCGCATCGGGGGCGGGTTCACGCAGCACATCACGCATCCGATCGCAAAGCGTATCGCCTGCATCCATGGTCCCCAGGAAATGCCCCTGCAGCGGAATGTTGTACCACTGCACGCAGGCGTCATCCTCCACGCCCCGACCTTTCACCGCCTCATCGAGCAGGGCACACTGCGCGGCAAGAATGTGCTGACAACCCGCCTCGTCCAGCTCACGCGCTTTCAGCTCTTGCCGGACCCGCTCCACATCGGCAATACAGCGCACCCACAGGACCCGCCCCTCACCGTCCTGAAACGTCGGGCCGTGGCGCAGGCTGATGACCTGCAGCCAGGTATCCTGCAGCAGGTCATCAATATCGATGGACGCGGCCGTACCGCGTTTATGCTCACTCATGTTCTCAGTACCGCAAAGAGTTCAAGTTCAGGCTCGCCGAGCATCCCCGGGACATAAAATATGCAGCTGCCGCTTTGCAGCATCTCGGTGGCCAGTGGGTGTGTCACATCGAGGCTGAAATACTGATTTTCCAGGCGCAGCGGAATGGCGGCCGGCACATGACGCAGTGGCGTCAGCGGCACCCCCACGCGGGAGGAGTTGACGATACTGCGAACGTGATCAGGACTGCCGACCTTGCACTGGCGCGGGAACTGCTCCTGCAGCTGTGCCACCGACATCGGCGAACGAACGGAGAGGTAATAATCGGCCCCTTCGCGCAGACGCGGATCGTGCAGACGGGCCTGCCAGAAATGCAGACGCGGATCGTAATCCAGTTCAATGGACACCACCCGCGACGGCAGACTGGCTTCCAGCAGATCGCCCAGCAAATCAAACAGCGGCGGGAAGACGTTATTCAGCTGTTCATGCTGCCAGGCCGGAATGGCACTGACCTGGTGCTCCAGCGAGAAGGTCAGCAGGCTGCCCGCGAGCCGTGCCAGCTCTGGATACAGACGCTCAGGCGGACTTTGCGGGTGACGCTGGAACTGCCCCAGTACCGGCTCAGCACTGTTCAGCGCATTGAGCAACCAGAACAGGGACACATCGGCCACGGCAAAATCGGCCATCCGCTCATTGCTTTCACGGCGCATGGCCATCAGACGAATCAGACGCGCGCGCAGTTGCGTCATCAGCTGGTCCAGTTGGGTGACCAGCCAGCGGCTGCCCTGCAGCGCTAACAGAGGAGGAAGAAAGGCCTCATCGGGTGCCCAGTTGCCCTGAGAATCCTGCTGCAGGCGGGCAACCGGACAGGTCAGGTAATCGCTGTTGTTCTGATGGGCAAAGCGCAGCGTCAGTTCAGGCTGAATGACCGCAATCTGGCGGGTATCTTCACCAAAGCGGTTGCGGACATCCCGCCAGCGCTGGCGGAAACGTACCGGGCGTTCAGCCACTTCATCAGGCTTCAGGCAGTTGCCACCATTGGCCCGCAGCAGCGGCAGGGCGAGCACCACCGTCACGGCCTGCGACTCGCTCTCAAGCGACAGCACCGGTGGCAGGTCGTCCGCATTATCCGTATCGATAAGCGTCCCGTCAGGGAAGCGGATATGCAGATGACGGGCCTGCAGACGGCCCAGCTTCAGTGCATCCGGCTCAAACGTGGCCTCGATCATTCCCCAGGGCTGGGCAAGACCCAGCCGGGCGATACATTCCGCAGACCAGGCCGCATACGCGGCCTGTTGCTGGAAGTGCTGGGGCGAGACCATCTGGCCTCTGCCCCATAACGGTTGTTCCGTTTTCATGGGCTTCCTGCCTTACTTAGGATTTCGCCTTCGGCATCTGGGAAACCAGTGACAGGTTGACGTCCATGCCTTCCACCTGGAAGTGCGGTACCGCATACAGCTTCACACGGAAGAAGCCCGGGTTATCTTCGATATCTTCCACCACCACTTTGGCATCGCGCAGCGGGTGCGACGCCTGCAGCTCGTCGCCCGGATCGGTCATTTCCGTCACCAGACTTTTCACCCAGGTGTTGAGCTCGAGCTCCAGCAAACGGCGGTCCTTGGTGGTGCCGATGTTTTCACGCTGGATAAGCTTCAGGTAGTGCGCAATACGGGACAGCAGGAAGATGTACGGCAGACGGGCATTGATGCGGCTGTTTGCCGTGGCATCCGCGGTATCGTAAATCGCCGGTTTCTGGGTGGAGTTGGCACTGAAGAAACAGGAATAATCTCTGTTCTTATAATAACTTAGTGGAATAAATCCCAGGTTCGCAAACTCAAACTCACGGGTTTCCGGGATCATCACTTCTGACGGGATCTTCACCTGGTTGCCGGTACCCAGGTCATACAGATGAATAGGCAGGTCCTGAACGGCACCACCGGCCTGTGGGCCACGGATTTGCACACACCAGCCGTTGTTAATGAAGCTCCGTACCATGTTGGATGCAAAGGCAAACGAGGCGTTGGTCCACAGGTATTTATCGTGATCGGGGCCTTTCACTTCTTCCACGTAGTTGAAGCTACGAACCGGCACAGTATCCGGGCCATACGGCAGGCGACCCAGCACGCGCGGCATCACCAGACCGATATAACGGGCATCGTCCGTCTCACGGAAGGATTTCCACTTGATGTACTCCGCACGGTCGAAGTAGTTACCAATGTCCTTGATGGCCGCCACTTCCTCCATCGAATCCTTGAGAAAAAATTTCGGGCCGGCAGAGCCGATAAACGGCATATGCGCTGCGGCAGACACTTTTGAAATGTTGCGCAGCAGAGCAACATCCTGCGCAGACGCATCAAACTCGTAGGCAGAAATCAGCGCGGCAATCGACTCTCCACCCGGTGTATCATACTCATCGATATATGTATGTTTATACAGCCCACTCTGGATGATTTCCGGGCTGTCTTCGAAGTCCTGACGCAGGTCTTCTTTGGACATATCCAGCAGCTCAACCTTCACGTTCTGGCGAAAATCGGTTTTGTCAACCAGGGACTTAACACCACGCCACAGGCTCTCCACCGCCTGGAATTCTTCGCTATGCATGACCGCATCCAGTTGACGGCTAATCTGGTAGTCCAGCTCCGCGATATGGTAGTCAATCAGGTTTTTGTCGAGTTTTTCAACTTTTGCGCCTGCTTTCGTCAGACACTCCAGGAACACCTGCATCCCCGCCGTTAAACGTTCATCCGCAGTCGCATCCGACATCGCCTGTGCGTCCTGCCAGATGTCCAGCGCGCTCAACTCGGATACCGGGTTCAGGTTGATTTTTTCAAACAGGGATGCATAAACCCCACCTGCCGCTGGACGCTCCAGCAACACGCTTTCGCCACCAGCCGCATTCTCATTTTTTACAGACATCAGCATCTTCCTTTTTAATCCGTTAAATCATCGTGACCGTTATGGCTGTTTAGGTGCGAGAGCAGACAGCTCTGAGCGGAGTTCTGCGCTTAATGCCGGGTCGAGCAGAATTTTTTCCAGTTCCTTTCGGAATGCCTGGTTATCCAGAAGGTTGGCCTTGAGATCACGGAGTAAATTGCGCATGGAAAGCATGGCCTTCAGCTGAGGGATTTGCCGGGAGACCTGCTCCGGGGTGAAATCCTTCATGCTCCGGAAGGTCAGGCTGATGTTGTCTGCGCTGCCGTCATCAGCAAGCGTGTTTTTAACGGTCAGATTGACGTTTGGGGAATATTCGGACAGCACAGAATCAAAATTATTTTTATTCAAATCAACTTTTTTGCGCTCAGACAGGGAGGCAGACTCCTGGCCATTACTGAAGTCGCCTGCTACGAGCAATTTCAGGGGGAGCTCCGTTTTCTTGCTCGCGCCACCAGTGTGCAAATCAAGTTTTAAATTAATACGCGCTTTAGGGATTTCGGACTGAAAGGAAGAGTTAGACATGGCTGTCCCTGTTCTTAATGGAATAATAGAAACGGTCAATGCCAGTGAGAAATAAATAAGAAAAAATTACCCTGCCAGAACAACTTTCCGGTTCGCGTCATCCGACGTAAATAAAAATACCGGAACTAAAAAGCGGGCGCATTCCATCCACCAGCATGCCGACACTGTACTTTGAGTATTTGTCTGAAATGAAAAAATTTCGGATAAGACCCGATAGCCGGAGTGTAGGAACGTTCCCTGCCAGATCGGAAACAAAAAAATGTAACAACACCTTACATGTTCAGCTTTTAATAATAAAAGATCATCATTCTGATTTATAAGGATTTTCTTACATAACCCCTTCAAGCCTTATGGGATAAGGGTGTGCAACAAATGATCAATTTAGCTTAGGGAGTGGATCTGTACGAAATACCACCAATCACGTGAAATATCTGATTTTGTACTTTTATCAAAAATGAGAAGCAGGATGTGACTGAGCCAGTGAAAGATTGACGACATTTCCAAGTTTTCATCATTTCTTATTTTTCATTTAAGCAGGGCTTATTTGTTTTCGTCAGAAGAAAGGAAATTTCACGACAGCCCTTTACACATGCTTCAATACCAGGAGGTGAGCACGATCTGGATACCTGCCATTCAGGGAATTTCAGATTAACTGATGCGTTGAGAATATTTGTCCTATTGCTCAGGTTGTAATGCGATCCGGTTCGATGCCATCATGACAGACGGGAGGAGATGGGCCTGAAAAACCTCTGTACATGCTGACAGGTTGCCCGTCACCAGAAACTCGTAGTGGTCAAGTAATATTGGCCACGGTTTTACAGTAAAAATGGTACCTGTTCTCGGACTCTTCCGGCGTCAACCCTCCGTTATAATGGTGAGGTCTGACGCTATTGTAGTAGTTCAGTATGTAATCATTAATTTGCTGTCTTGCCTCGTCCCTACCTGCGTAACCCTCCGTCGGCACCCATTCTGTTTTCAGACTGCGGAAGAAGCGTTCCATCGGGCCATTATCCCAGCAGTTTCCCCTCCGACTGACGCTTTGCTTTATTCTGTGACGCCAGAGAAGTTGTTGATATTTCAGGCCTGTATACTGGCTACCCTGGTCGCTATGGAACATGACATCTCGCGGTTGACCACGCGTTTCACAGGCCATCCGCAGGGCGCTGCTTATCAGTGCGGTATCGGCATCCGCTGACAGACTCCAGCCGATAACCCTGCGGGCAAAAAGATCCATAACGACCGCCAGATAGCACCAGCGATTTCCTGCCCAGATATACGTAATGTCTCCGCACCATACCCGGTCTGGCTCGGGCACAGCGAACTGACGCTCAAGCAGGTTCGGCAGGCAGGTATGCGCCTGACGGGCATTTTTGTACTGATGTTTTCCGGGCTGACAACTGCTCAGGTTCAGATATTTCATCAGACGCCCGGCACGGTAACGGCTCATCGGGACGCCATTTTGGACCAGCATCTCAGCTATAGTGCGCGCCCCCGCAGAGCCCCGGCTCTGGTTCCACGCCCGTCGTATTTCGCTGTACAGCCTGACACGCGCCGGATTAACCGTATCGCGTCGTTTTAGCCAGTACCGGTAACTGCTGCGGTGTATTCCCAGAGCAGAACAAAGGTTGACAACCGTATGGCTGTCACTCAGTCTGGCGGCTATCGTGAACCGTTCAGCGAGTCGGACATCAAGAGTGCGGTAGCCTTTTTTAATATCGTATTCTGTCCCTCCAGGCGGCGAACCTGCTTTTCCAGCTCGCGGATACGTTGCTGCTCTGCAGTAATGGGGGTTGCAGTGGGCGTAATCCCCTGGCGCTCTCGCCTGAGCTGGCGCACCCAGCTCTCAAGCGTGGTAGAACCGACATTCATCGCTTCACTGGCTTGTCGATATGAGTAGCCCTTATCAACAATCAGTTGTGCACATTCCAGCCTGAACTCAGGGGTGAATGTACGTTTGGTTTTCTTGTTCATTAAGTCACCTGTTTTGTGTTGAGATGAGAATGTCACCTTAAATCAGGTGGCCAAATTTACTGTGCCACTACAGTTTGGCAAACCCCGTATTCTGGCATCCCGTTGGACGTTAAGGTTATAATCCTGACAACGATTTTATTGGATCAGATGCAAAAATGACAAAACTCACCCTACAAGAACAGATGCTGAAAGCTGGCTTAGTCTCCAGCAAAAAAATGGCGAAAGTGCAGAGAACAGCGAAAAAATCACGCGTTCAGGCCCGTGAAGCCAGAGAAGCGGTTGAAGAGAATAAAAAAGCACAAATTGAACGGGATAAGCAGTTAAGCGATCAACAGAAACAAGCGACGCTGTCGAAAGAATACAAAGCGCAGATTAAGCAGCTTATTGAAATGAACAAAATCACCATTTCCAAAGGTGATATTGGGTATAACTTCACCGATAATAATCTGATTAAAAAAATCTACGTGGATAAGGTGACACAGGCGCAATTGATTAAAGGGCGTCTGGCTATTGCCCGGCTGACTGCAGAAAGCGACCGTGACAGCGAATATGCTATTATCCCAGCCGTCGTTGCCGATAAAATTGCACAGCGCGACGACAGCTACATCGTCTTAAATTGCGAGCTGAGTCAGGAAGCGAAAGACGAAGACGATCCGTATGCTGACTTCGTCGTACCTGACGATTTAATGTGGTAAGCGAAAAATGCCGGATAATAAGTCCGGCATTTTTTCTAATAATGAGGTGACGACTCAGATGTTCATTCAATTACCCTTATCATAACCGCACCTCATCTCTCTAGAACTTATAATGCTCTTTACTTAGCCCGTATTTTCTCATCCGCAAATACAGTTTTTTACGCGGAATTTGCAGATATTCTGCCACTTCATTAATACGCCCTTGATGAATATTTAGCGCTTCGGTAATGATTTGCCGCTCATACTCTTCAACCCGGCGATCCAACGGTGTCGGTTCCGGCATGTGCAACTGCGGATTAGCGGTCTCCGCCAATGGCAGCAACCCAACGGCAAAAAGCTCTGCGGCGTTTGCCAGCTCTCGCACATTACTTAACCACACACGACGTCGCATGCCTTTTAGCAATTCCCCGTCGACCTCCGGAATGGGGTGGTTCAGACGCAGACAGGCTTTTTGCAGGTAATGGCGAAATAGCGGTTCAATATCGTCCGGGCGCATGGATAGAGGCTGGCAGGCGATTTGTGTCATGGCGAAACAGTAATAGAGTTCGGCCACGATCTGGTTTGTTGCCGCCAGCTCCACCAGCGATGTCGTGCCAACACCAATTAACCGAAAAGGACGCCGCTCCTGACTTTGCAGGTGAACCAACTTGTGCTGCTGCTCGCGCGTCAAACACGCTATATGGCTTAATACCAGCGTCCCACCTTGCGCTTGAGCAATCAGCTCATCGAGCTGAGCCGTGTTCCCGGCGGTGAGTTCTGCGCGGATAAACGGCCCCTGGGCGCTACGTCCCAGCTGATGCAAATAACGGGCTCCCGTCATACGTCCCGTCCCGGGTTCCCCATAAAACCAGACGGCAAGATCCGTTTCTGCCAGTTGCTGCAGCCGTTGACGGTACTGATTTATCCAGTCGCTGTAGCCAACCAGTTCAACCTGCAGCTTTTGCTGGCAGTAATGACGACGGGCAATCACAGATTTTCGCTGCTGCAACGCCTGTGCAACCAGCAACAGCAGCTTACCGGGATCGACCGGTTTTTGCAGAAAATCCCATGCCCCTTTTTTCACCGCATCCACCGCCATCGGCACATCACCATGTCCGGTAATCAGCAGGATCGGCAGCTGGCTATCATCCTGATGAAAAAGAGCCATCAGTTCGATACCGTTACAGCCAGGCATACACACGTCACTCAGGACGATACCGGGCCAGTCAGCCTGTAGCCAATTTCGGGCATCGTAGGGGTTATTGCACGCGCATACCCGATAGCCTGCCTGCTCAAGCAACAAGGTGTAAGCATCAAGGACATCGGTATCATCATCAATCAGCAGAACAGAATATTCATCACTCAACATCTTCTACATCCGTCAGGTTGAATTGCAGTACCACGCAGGCATTGCGCCCCAGCGTCGACGCCAGGCGTAGCTCGCCGTTCATCTGCGTCATTAATGAGACACAAATTGATAGCCCAATACCGAGACCAACATCCTTACTGGTGGTAAACGGTTTTAATAGCGACGGTAGCAGCGCACCAGGCCAGCCGGGGCCATTATCGCTGACAAATACACACACCGTGCTGCCCTCAACCTGCCAGTGAACGTCAATCTTCGCGGCAACCGGGCAGGCATCCAGCGCATTTGCCAGTATGTTTACCAGAACTTGCTGAATTCTCACCTCATCGCCCGTAACCCACACGCGCTCAATTGGCAGCGAAAGCGTACCCTGCTGCGGTTTATGCCGCATAGCCAATAGTTCCCAGGCCGCGCTGAAGGTCTGCCGTAAATCGACCGGATGCAGCGGTGCCCCTGGCTCGGCTCGGCGTGCAAACTGTCGCAATGAGCGGATAATGGCATCGATACGGGTAATGAGTCCTTCGGCTTTGGTTAACGTGCTTCTGGCCTGCGCCAACTGCTCTTGTTCAATTGCTCTGCCCGCAGTAAACAGATACATCGACAACGCATTCAGTGGTTGATTGATTTCGTGGGCCAGCGTGGTCATGGTCTGTCCGACCACCGCCAATTTCGCCGTCTGAATCAATTCGCCCTGGGTCGCTCGCAGATCGGCCTCAATCTCCTTACGCTCTGCCACTTCCTGTTCAAGCTGACTTTTTTGCGTATTGAGCTGACCCAGCGTATGGCGCAGTAACCCTGCAATGCGCCCTAGCTCATCACGACCATAAACCGGGATCGAGGCATCGGTTCTGCCAAGACCAATTTGCACCACGGCCTGGTTGAGCGCGGTAAAACGCTTCACCAACCGTGAACGGATAAAGTAGTGGTTGAGTCCCCAGGCAAGAAGCAGCGCCAACAGCGTCGCCAGCAGAATAAGCCCACCGCTGACGCGAACAATCTGCTCCAGTCGCTGGTTAAACATCTGCATTTGTTGATGGCTACTTCCCAACTGAGCCTCAAGCAACGTTCGGAAACGTCCAAGTGTAGCTTCTCTGGCATGGCTGGCATCAACCAGCGCTTTTTGCGCCGCGACATAATCACGCATCGTATCGGGCATTTTGTTTTTCATCATCCCGATTTCCAGCAATTCGTCGATGGTTTGTCGCAACGTGATAGTACTGGGCCAGTCGTCCAGGGTGCGGATATTTTCATCCGCCGTTTTCTTCAGATTTTCCAGATAGCGAATATGATTCTCGACCAGCATGCCGTCGTCGCTACCTGACTTCAGTTCATTCAACCTGTCGCGTAAATCATCGACAATCTGGTTTTCAATTCTTGCCAGCGTGTACACCTGTTGCTGCTCATTCTGCACCTCCCTGGCGCGTTTCAGGTACAACGCCGCGTCGCCATTTTTCGCTTCAATTTGATCCAACAACGTTCCCTGCTGCCAGGTGAAATCCTGCACCAGAGAGTTCAGTTCGGTCGTGAAATCATCATGTAACCAGTCGATTCGCGCGGAAAGTTCGCTGACTTTTTCGCGTACCAGGAACATGTTGTAGAGCACCCGGTCCAGCTCGGTCATCAATGCCCGACTATCCTGCAAAATCACCGCCAGCTGTTGTTGTTCCGCGGGTTGCAATCCCCGGCTCAGCAGTTCAATTTTGTCCAGATGTTCTATGATCTGATTGCGCAATTGCAGCCGTACGGTCGTATTGGGGGCAAGCAGGAATTCATTAAGCTGATCGACAACCAGATTAAGATTCCCTTCAATCAAAAAAGCGGAATGCACGCGCGGGAAATAGTCATCGAGCGAATAGCGGATTTGCGAGCTTTGCTCATGCCAGGAATACAAACTGACACAGCTCACGCTCAGCGTCAGTAAAGCCCCCGTCAGAAAAGCCCCCCGCAAACTGCTGCTGATGCTGAGCTGACGAAGACGTTGCCATAGCGAACCGCCTTTCATTGTAGTTCTTCCAGTTTTGATATCGCCAGCCGCTGGTTTTTAAGAAACCAGAGTTGCCACTCCATCATTTGCTGTTCAGCAAAACTTTTGTTATCGAATTGAGCAAGCCAGGCTTCATCTTCGCTGCTCCTGGCGTCGATTGGGACCTGGGTTAACAGCGCTCTGATTTCGGGTAACGGGTGTTTCAGACGAGCTTCCGCACTGTACAGCGCTCGCCAGGCATCCTTAAGCTGCGCGAGGCGGAAACTGATGGCCGTATCAAACATTCGCTGGACCAGCTGTTGACGCTTCAGGATCAGACGGTAATTAAGCGGTGGCTGTTTCATCAAAATGGCCTGTTGGGCTGCACGCGGGTTATCTGCTGCCAGCGACGTTACCGGATATTTACCGGTATTCGCATCTGCAAGGATCCGCTGCCCTTCCGGGCTCAATAAATAGCGGATAAAACGTTGTGCTTCATTGGCACGCGGGCTGTTTTTCAGCACGGCTACGTAGGTCGGCGAGACCGCAGAGTGTGGAAAGTAATTAAAGGTCAGATTGGGGTCATTGAGCAGCAGATTGGCATAGTTATCAATAACCGGTCCCGCAACGCCCAATCCGCTCTTAATTTTGTCCGCAACACCAAAGCTGCGTGATGAAATGGTCACCAGGTTCCCGGCACTGGCCAGCAATGTCGCCCAACCTTCTTGCCATCCTTTTTGTTGCAGCAATGATTCAACCATCAGGTGATTGGTATCGGAGCGCGATGGGCTACTCATCAGCAGGGCATTTTGATATTTAGGATGCGTTAAATCCCCCCAGTCCGTCGGTGGAGGCAGATGTCGCGCCGTCAGTGCTGAACGATTAATCAGTAGACCAAATCCCGAGATCGCCACGGCTACAGACGTCGACCGTATTGACTCAGGCACCAGACGCTGGCTTTCCGGCAATGCATTATCAAAAGGAGCAAGTTTCTGATGCTCCTGAAGATGCTGCAGTAGCATCGGCGAAGAGGTCAAAATCAGGTCAACGTTTTCCGCATTCGCGGTATCGAGCAGTTGTTCGAGAGAAGAACTGGTGCGGTTTAGCGTGCGGATCATCACTGACCCCGGCTCCGTTTGCCAGCGCTGAATAATCCAGGCCGTTGCCCCCGGGGAAAACGTCGTCGCCATCACCAGTTCCTTCCCCTGTGCCAGACAGGTCGCCGACAGCGACATAAAACACAGTGAGAGCGCCAACAAACTACCCCGACAGAAAAGTCTGTTTGTGATCCTGCTCATAAATACCAACATCTTCAAAAAATAATATTGAGACAAAATTTACCCGTTTATCGCGACACATGGAAAAGATAAAACTGCTATCAAAATAACCAGACGGAATACGATAACAGAGATAAAGAATACCTGAAAATGTCGTTTGAATTTGTTAATACCCGCACATGCTGATGATAAAAACGCATTAAGAATAATAGCTCTGGCCTCACCATAATTCAAAAGAGTCAAAGTCAGCCCCATTTTCAGCAAATTGAGTCAATAGTGACACATTTCTTCAATTTGAATTTCTTAGCCATCTATTTCACTCTTCTCTGCGAAAAATCCTGATATTCACATCAATATAAATTTAGGTGATGATATGTTATCAATATTTAAGACAGGGCCATCGGCAAATAAAGTCCCGGAAGAGAAAATTCAGGAGACTTATGGTCGATACCGCATTCAGGCGTTACTTAGCGTATTTCTTGGCTATCTTGCGTATTATATTGTACGTAATAACTTCACCCTCTCTACCCCGTACCTGAAAGAACATCTGGATCTCAGCGCAACACAGATTGGTTTACTCAGCAGTTGTATGCTAATTGCCTATGGGATCAGTAAAGGCATCATGAGCAGCCTGGCAGACAAAGCCAGCCCGAAAGTCTTTATGGCTTGCGGCCTGATCCTGTGCGCTATCGTCAACGTTGGCTTAGGGTTCAGCACCGGATTCTGGATTTTTGCCGCACTGGTGGTCTTCAACGGACTATTCCAGGGGATGGGCGTCGGTCCCTCGTTTATTACCATCGCCAACTGGTTCCCACGCAAAGAGCGCGGACGCGTTGGCGCATTCTGGAATATCTCACACAACGTCGGCGGCGGTATTGTCGCCCCTATTGTTGGCGCCGCTTTTGCAATTCTCGGCAGCGAACACTGGCAAAGCGCCAGCTATATCGTCCCAGCCTGTGTTGCGGTGCTGTTTGCTTTTATTGTTCTGATGTTGGGGAAAGGCTCACCGCGCGAAGAAGGCTTGCCTGCTCTGGAACAGATGATGCCGGAAGAAAAAGTCGTGTTGAATGCCCGGCACGTAACCCAGGCGCCGGAAAACATGAGCGCCTTTCAAATTTTTTGCACCTACGTGCTGCGTAACAAAAATGCCTGGTATGTTTCATTGGTAGATGTTTTTGTCTATATGGTGCGTTTTGGCATGATCAGTTGGTTACCGATTTATCTGTTAACTGAAAAACATTTCTCGAAAGAACAAATGAGTGTGGCGTTCCTGTTTTTCGAATGGGCCGCAATTCCTTCCACACTGCTGGCGGGCTGGTTGACCGATAAACTGTTTAAAGGTCGTCGCATGCCGTTGGCCATGATTTGTATGGCGCTGATCTTCGTCTGCCTGATCGGTTACTGGAAAAGTGAATCCCTGCTGATGGTCACTATTTTTGCCGCCATCGTCGGGTGCCTGATCTATGTGCCCCAGTTCCTGGCGTCTGTTCAGACCATGGAAATCGTCCCCAGCTTTGCCGTCGGTTCGGCGGTCGGATTACGCGGTTTTATGAGCTACATTTTTGGTGCATCGCTGGGAACCAGTCTGTTTGGTGTCATGGTCGATAAAATGGGATGGCATGGCGGTTTCTATCTGCTGATGGGCGGGATTGTCTGCTGCATACTGTTCTGCTATCTGTCCCACCGCGGAGCGCTGGAACTCGAACAACAACGAAAAAATGCCCAACAACAGGACACGGAGCTGCAGCTTGCTGATGCCAGGTAATCGGCTTTAGAGAGAAAAAAGTGCCAGCGATGCTGGCACTTTAGTTTGTCCAGATGGAAGCCAGAAAATCAGTCAATGTGGTACACAATTGCGTTTTCCGTTATGAACCTGTGATTTAATTCTTATTGTCCCCTACCATAAAGCGAATGATCAATCCGCATGCCGGGGCAAGAAAAAGAAACAGTCCCGTTACCATTTCGTTTCCGTCAGTCAACCGTATGGTAAAGAAATAAATTAATGCCGTAAGGATAGCCATGCCGAAAAAAGAACTAATTGACGCGGCAGCGCCCATTACCTGCCAAATATAGCAACTAACGCACAGAATGCTCAATGCGAGGAAAGTCCAAAAATAGAACATAGCGTTACCTCCTGTCTGCCGTAAAAATCGACGTAAGTCCTTACACTTCCTTGATTTTATAGTCTAAGACAATTCCTATCCGTTCGCAATTCAAGCAACATTTTCGCTACAATAACTGTTCATCTTCTGAACTGCACATTCTCCGTTGACCTTTATTTAATCGTCATAAAAACAACAAATTATCTATAAGTCTATTCTTGCTTTTTATCGACCAAAAAACATTTACGAAACTTGAGGAATTATTTCTGGATGACATTAATCTTCGGGTGTACATTGAGCGTCCGATCATTCATACCCCTCGTGGTTTGTCCTGACTCAGTTTTACACTCTTTACAGGAACCATTGTCGCTAATAGTGACCTAACTGTTCAGTGTCAGAGAGTAACGCTGTAGGCAAAGAATCTTCGCGATACATTATTTTCGTACCAACAACAGGTGCTTATGTTCCCCCAATGTAAATTTTCACGCGCGTTTTTGCATCCGCGCTACTGGCTCACATGGTTCGGTGTCGGTGTGCTCTGGTTACTGGTGCAGCTCCCTTATCCTGTTTTATGTTTTCTGGGCACCCGTACAGGTACGCTGGCGCGCCCATTTTTAAAGCGCCGGGAATCCATTGCCCATAAAAATCTCGAACTCTGTTTCCCGAATCTGTCACAAGAAGAAAGAAACAAACTGGTCGACGAGAACTTCCGCTCACTCGGCATGGCACTGCTTGAAACCGGTATGGCCTGGTTCTGGCCAGATCGCCGGGTGCGCAAATGGTTTGATGTTGAAGGTCTGGACAACCTGCAACGCGCTCAGGCACATAACCGTGGCGTAATGGTAGTCGGCGTGCATTTTATGTCGCTGGAACTGGGGGGCCGCGTGATGGGTCTTTGCCAGCCAATGATGGCAACCTACCGCCCGCACAACAACAAATTAATGGAGTGGATACAAACCCGCGGCCGTATGCGCTCGAACAAAGCCATGATCGGCAGAAATAATCTGCGCGGCATTGTCGGCGCACTGAAAAAAGGGGAAGCCGTATGGTTTGCACCCGATCAGGATTATGGCCGTAAAGGCAGTTCATTTGCGCCATTCTTCGCCGTCAAAGATGTTGCGACAACCAACGGCACCTACGTGCTGTCACGCTTGTCGGGGGCGAAAATGCTGACCGTCACCATGGTGAGAAAATCTGATAACTCCGGCTACCGTCTGTTTATCACGCCAGAAATGGAAGGTTACCCGGAAGATGAAAACCAGGCCGCGGCCTATATGAACAAAATTATTGAGAAAGAGATCATGCGGGCACCCGAGCAGTATCTCTGGATCCATCGTCGTTTCAAAACCCGCCCGATGGGTGAAGCCTCGCTATATGTCTAAAAAGAAAGGCCGAATGGCCTTTCTTTATTTCTGCGCTTGAATTACTTAACCCCCCACTTGTTCTGTAGTTCAGTCATTCGTTCGCTATATTCTCTGCCAAGGCAGGCGGGTTTATCCTGCTCTTTCCAGCATTCATTACGTCCTTTGATCCAACCTCGTTGCTCTGCTTTTAGCGTCGGGTCATTTTTCGATTTAGCCAGCGCCTGTTTGTAGACCTCGTTCAATCGTAAATCCATTGCGGAGAGCGATGGGCTCAGACAGATAATCTCTTCCATGCTTCCCTTTTCCACTGCAGAACAGGAGAATGATGGGCCAGCATGAGTCGATTTTTTCGCCACAGAGAAATCAACATTATCTTCAGGCTGACAAATCCTATGCTTGCGGTTTGGGCCAGCCCAGGACACTTCCGGGTTTCCGTCATCTTTTCTGGAAATTGAGACGGTATTTTTACCGCTCTTTGCCTCCCAGTAATTTTCATTGAAGGTCTTAATGGTCGCTTTTGTGCCATTAATCCATACATTGCCTTTACCATCACTATTCACACCACCAATACTTGCGCAACTGAAATTGAACGCTTGTGGTGCAGCCGCCATCGACGCCAATGGCGCAAGAACAAGTGCTAACATCATTAATCTGGTCATTTTTAACCTTTTCATTATCAAATTCCGCGAGGAAATTAACCGCATTAACCTCAAGGTAATATGAGAATTCTCTGAGTAACAGCCACGTCGCTCAATAGCAATTTATTACCGTCGGAAATTAAACTGTCGCCGAATCACGACACTTGTAAGTTACTAAAATTAAATAAAAAAACGCCTCTTGTTTCACCTCATTTTTAGGCGTACATTAGCGCCGTCTGGAGCATTAAAGCTCAGAATTCTGGGGTGATGCAGCCAAGCAAACGCGGGGTATTCTCCCTTTCGTTTATGCTCGCATCAGCTCTCTGTCAGGTAAGCAGATGTTCATTTAGGCGTACTCATCGTATGCGGAGAGATGAAAAGTGAAATATTTCTTTATGGGCATTTCTTTTATGGTCATCGTGTGGGCCGGTACTTTTGCCCTGATGATCTAAATTGAAAGATGCAGCAAAAAAACAGGAGCCATTTGGCTCCTGTTTGCATGTGTGAGGTGAAGGTTTTGTTAGTCGGTACTTTCAGTGGCTGATTTCGGACTGGCCGGCAGTAAACCATCTGCGCGGAACATGGCTTTGATTCCGCGGATTGCCTGGCGGGTACGGTCGCGGTTCTCAATCAACGCAAAACGCACGTGTGTATCACCATAGTCCCCAAAGCCAATCCCCGGCGAAACACAGACCTTCGCCTCATTCAGCAATTTTTTGGCAAATTCAAGCGACCCCATTGCGGCGTACTGCTCCGGAATTTTTGCCCACACGTACATCGACGCTTTTGGCATTTCAACCATCCAGCCCGCTTCATGCAGCCCCTTGACCAGCACATCGCGACGGCGTTTATATTGCTCCGCAATATCTCGCACGCACTGCTGATCGCCTTCCAGCGCTGCAATAGCGGCTACCTGCAGCGGTGTAAACGTTCCGTAATCGTGATAGCTCTTAATGCGCGCCAGTGCGTTTACCAGCGTTTTATTGCCAACCATAAAGCCAATGCGCCACCCCGCCATGTTATAGCTTTTCGACAAGGTGAAAAATTCAACGGCAACATCACGGGCACCCGGAACCTGCATAATCGATGGCGCTTTCCAGCCATCGTAGACAATATCGGCATAGGCCAGGTCATGAACCACCAGCACGTCGTAGCGTTTAGCCAGTGCGACGACCTTTTCGAAAAACGCCAGCTCGACACACTGTGCCGTCGGGTTGGACGGGAAGCCTAAGATCATCATCTTCGGTTTCGGGTAGCTTTCGCGAATCGCACGCTCCAGTTCATTAAAGAAGTCGACCCCTTCCACCAGCGGCACGGAACGCACCTGTGCACCGGCGATAACGGCACCATAAATATGGATGGGGTAACTGGGATTCGGCACCAGGACCGTGTCGCCGTGATCCAATGTCGCCAACATCAGGTGAGCCAGCCCCTCTTTGGAGCCAATCGTTACAATCGCTTCGGATTCAGGATCGATCTCGACGTCATAGCGTTCCTGATACCAGCGAGAAATCGCCCGACGTAAACGAGGAATACCGCGCGACGTTGAATAACCGTGGGTATCCGGGCGCTGCGCCACGGTACACAGTTTTTCGACAATGTGAGGAGGCGTGGCACCATCCGGATTCCCCATGCTGAAATCGATAATATCTTCGCCGCGCCGACGCGCAGCCATCTTCAGTTCAGCGGTAATGTTAAAAACGTAAGGGGGAAGACGATCAATACGCGTAAAACGACGTTCAGGGCGGGAATCAGCCATAATATCCTCAGATGTACGTTAGCGCCCGGACCGTCCGAGCGACGCTGCCACGATGGTGGCACGTTTAGAAAATAGCCTGATTAATTTCCTTCTGTCGAGAGGTACAGCAAAATATTTTTTATCGGCATAAAAGAGGAACAACGTTTCTAAAACGGGAAATTCATGAATATCCACTCCTTATGAAATCACCAATTTTTAACATTTTGTTATTAAATACATTACGTTGAAGTTCGCCTTCTCTGGAGAGGTATTGTAAATACAACAATCATGCAACAATCCCCTTTTAATATTGTGGTTTTTCCTCATTAGCCCATGCTGACAGGGATGCTGGTCATCCTGCCTCGGGTTACCTATCATAGAGGTTTAACCCCTTCGCAAGAGTCACCTGTGCACGAAATATTCAATATGCTGCTGGCGGTCTTTGATCGGGCAGCGCTGATGCTTTTTTGTCTGTTTTTCCTGATTCGTATCCGCCTGTTCCGCGAACTGTTGCACAAGTCAGCTCACTCGGTGAAAGAGCTGCTCGCCGTTACTGCCATTTTCTCCATGTTTGCCCTGTTCAGCACCTGGTCTGGTGTACCGGTAGAAGGCTCACTGGTGAACGTGCGAATTATCGCCGTGATGTCAGGAGGAATTCTGTTCGGCCCATGGGTCGGTATCATTACCGGACTCATCGCGGGCACACACCGTTATCTGATTGATATTGGGGGTGTTACCGCCCTTCCCTGTTTTATTACCAGTATCCTTGCTGGCTGTATTGCGGGTTGGATCAACCGAAAAATCCCTAAGGCGCAACACTGGCGCGCCGGTATTTTAGGCGGGATGCTGTGCGAGTCATTGACCATGATTCTGGTGGTCGCCTGGGCCCCCACTACCGAACTGGGGCTGGATATTGTCTCGAAAATCGGTATCCCAATGATCCTTGGCAGCGTCTGTATCGGCTTTATCGTCATGCTGGTACAAAGCGTGGAAGGAGAGAAAGAAGCCAGTGCGGCAAAACAGGCTAAACTGGCGCTGGATATCGCTAACAAAACCCTGCCGCTTTTTCGTCAGGTCAATAGCGAGTCGCTACGCCAGGTGTGCGAAATTATTCGCCATGATATTCATGCCGATGCCGTCGCGATCACCAATACCCAGCACGTTCTGGCCTATGTCGGCGTTGGCGAACTGAACTACCGCGATAACGATGATTTCGTTAGCCCTACCACCCAGCAGGCGATAAATTACGGAAAAATCATCATAAAGAACAATGATGAAGCACATCGCACGCCGGAAATACACTCCATGCTGGTAATACCGTTGTGGGAAAAAGGTGTGGTCACCGGTACGCTGAAAATCTACTACTGCCATGCCCACCAGATCACCTCTTCATTACAAGAAATGGCTATCGGTCTGTCACAAATTATCTCGACTCAGCTTGAGGTTTCCCGCGCCGAGCAGCTACGTGAAATGGCAAATAAGGCAGAGTTGCGGGCACTACAAAGTAAAATAAATCCCCATTTCCTGTTTAATGCGTTAAACGCGATCTCATCGTCAGTGCGGCTAAACCCGGACACTGCACGCCAGCTCATTTTTAATTTATCTCGCTATCTTCGCTATAATATTGAATTAAAAGATGATGAGCAGATCGATATCAAGAAAGAGCTGTATCAAATTAAGGATTACATTGCCATTGAGCAGGCCCGTTTTGGCGATAAATTGACGGTTATTTATGATATTGATGAAGAGGTCAGCTGTTTTATTCCCAGCCTGCTGATTCAGCCATTGGTTGAAAATGCCATCGTCCATGGGATCCAACCCTGCAAAGGGAAAGGTGTGGTCACTATCAGCGTGGCGGAATGTGGTAATCGGGTACGCATTGCCGTCAGAGATACCGGTCATGGTATCGATCCGAAAGTCATTGAACGCGTTGAGTCCAATGAAATGCCGGGCAATAAAATTGGCCTGTTGAATGTGCATCACCGCGTTAAACTCCTGTACGGCGAAGGGCTACATATCCGCCGTCTTGAGCCTGGCACAGAGATTGCCTTTTACGTGCCAAACCAGCACTCACCTGCAGCAGCCCCGGCCACATTATTGCTTTAACCAGGAGTTAAGTTGTGAAAGTCATCATTGTTGAAGATGAATTCCTAGCCCAACAGGAACTTAGCTGGCTGATAAAAGAGCACAGCCAGATGGAGATTGTCGGCACATTTGACGACGGTCTGGATGTACTTAAATACCTGCAGCACAACCGCGTTGACGCTATTTTTCTGGATATTAATATTCCGTCACTGGATGGTGTGCTGCTGGCGCAAAACATCAGTCAGTTCGCGCATAAACCCTTTATTGTGTTTATTACTGCCTGGAAAGAACACGCTGTTGAAGCCTTTGAACTGGAAGCGTTTGACTACATTCTGAAACCGTACCAGGAATCACGGATTGTCGGCATGTTGCAAAAACTGGAGGCGGCCTGGCAGCAGCAAACAGGAACCCCCCTTACCAGCCAGGTGACGCGTGAAAACGATACGATCAACCTGATCAAAGACGAGCGGATCATCGTTACGCCAATCAACGATATTTACTACGCTGAAGCCCATGAAAAGATGACCTTCGTCTACACGCGACGCGAATCGTATGTCATGCCGATGAACATCACCGAATTTTGCAGTAAACTGCCTGCCTCACATTTTTTCCGCTGCCACCGCTCATTCTGCGTAAACCTGAACAAAATCCGCGAGATCGAACCATGGTTTAACAACACCTATATTTTACGATTAAAAGATCTGGAATTTGAAATCCCGGTTAGCCGGAGTAAAGTGAAAGAGTTCAGACAGTTAATGCATTTATAGCGCAGAGAAAGAGCGATGAAAGAGCCAGGCCTACCCGCAGACCAACAGTTTTTCGCCGATCTGTTCAGCGGCCTGGTATTAAACCCGCAGCGCCTGGGGCGCGTATGGTTCGCGACCCAGCCCACCACGCTACCAGGCGGTAGTTTATGTATTGATCTTCCACGCCTCGATATCGTTTTGCGTGGCGAATACAGCAATCGGCTGGAAACCAAGCAGCATAGTCTGCCAGAAGGCGACATGCTGTTTATCCCGGCGAAAGCGGCAAATCTACCCGGCAGCGACAAGCCCGTGATGCTGCTGAGCCTGGTGTTTTCTCCGGCCTGGCTGGGGCTCTCATTTTACGATAACCGAACCGCATCGCTGTTGCGCCCGCTGCGCCGCATTGAGTTACCGCATCCGCAGCGCGGCGAAGGTGAGGCGATGCTGACCGCATTAACGCATTTAAGCCGCTCTCCTCAGGCTCAGGATATCATTCAGCCGTTGGTGCTTAGTCTGCTGCATCTGTGTCGTAGCGTGGTGAATACGCGCCCTGAGACAGAGCGCCCGCGCACTGAATTTCTCTATCACAGTATGTGTAATTGGGTACAGGATAACTATGCCCAACCGCTGACCCGGGAAAGCGTAGCGCAGTTTTTTAATATCACCCCCAATCACCTGTCAAAAGTGTTTGCCCAGCACGGCACTATGGGGTTTGTCGAGTATCTGCGGTGGGTCAGAATGGCGAAAGCGCGCATCATCTTACAGAAATACCATCTGTCTATTAGCGAGGTCGCGCAGCGGTGTGGGTATCAGGACAGTGATTATTTCTGCCGCCTGTTCCGGCGTCAGTTTGGTCTGACGCCGGGAGAGTACGGCGCACGTTTTCAGTCTGCACGTTGATTGAGACAGCATCAACGGGTTTAATACCCCACAGGCTTACTCAATAAAGTGAATATACGATGAAAAACAGACGTGCACTCTCCCTGATGTGTTTTCAGATGCTGGAATCAGGTGCGGATCGTCGGACCGTGAAAAAGGCTCTCACCACCCACCGTGTAAAGGGACGCGAAGCGGTGGTGCTGCTCTGCAAACAAGAGATGACGTTGTTGAGGGCCGGGAAACTACCGTTGTCTGATTGATAATTTCCCTTCTGACCCTCTTATCCACTCTTGCTGTCAAACTTAAAACGTCAGTTCCGCCTCCAGCAGCGCCAGAATACTGTCAGCATTTTCAGCGGCAAACAGCGACTGGCGGAACTGCTTGTTCACCAGCTTGCGCGCCAGCTGTGAGAAGACCTTCACGTGGTTAATGCCTTCATCGGCACCCAGCGTCAGCATGATCACCAGTTCCACGTCCCCCATCTCAGACTGCCAGTCAACAGGCTGCAGAAGCCGGGCAATGCTGATGCTGGAGTGGCTGATCCACTGGGATTTGGTGTGCGGGATAGCCACGCCAAAGCCGACGGCGGTGGTGACGATCTCTTCGCGCTGCCAGACATCTTCTTCCAGCTCAAACGGATGTTCAGTCCGCCCATTAACGCCAAGATTGCCGCACAGAAACTGAATCACCTGCTCTTTGTTGGTCAGTGGCTCGCCAACGAAAATATTCTCCAGCGCCAGCAGCGGACGCACATCTTTCTGCGGCGCAAACAGGTTGAGCAGATCTTCTATCTCCTGAGCGCTACGACACTCGCAGGCGCGCATGGCAAGTTCACGGCATGCGTGACTGTCCAGTTGACGAAGCTGACTTTTCACCGCCGGAATACGCGGACTGCTCATGCTCAGCTCGTCGAGTCCTAAACCCAGCAGCAGCGGTAAATAGCGACCTTCCCCGCCCAGTTCCCCACAAATGCCCACCCATTTACCGCGTTCGTGCGCCACGCGGACAATCTGCTGCAACATACGCAGAAACGACGGCGTAATCGGGTTGTACAGCGGCGAAACGCGCGGATTATTACGATCGACGGCGTACAGATACTGGGTCATATCGTTTGAGCCAATACTGAAGAAATCCACCTCATCGCAGAAATGGTCGATGATGTAACACACCGACGGCACTTCAACCATAATCCCCAGCGGGATAGTTGAGGCATTGCGTAAACCGTCGGTGTTTAGCTCAACCATCGCCTTCTGCAGTTCGCTTTTTACCCACAAAATCTGGTCGAGACTGTGTACCATCGGGATCATCAGTTGCGCATTACCGAAGGTCGCCGCACGTAAAATGGCGCGTAACTGCGTGCGAAACAGTCCGGCAAACTCCGGATAAATCCGCACCGCACGATAGCCCAGGAACGGGTTTTCTTCCTGCGGAATATTGAGATAGCGAATGTTCTTATCGCCGCCGATATCCATGGTGCGAAAGATAACCGGCTTGTCCCCCGCGGCTAATAAGACCTGCTGATAGGCTTCAAACTGTTCCTGCTCATCAGGCGCGCTGTCGCGGTCCATAAACAGCATTTCAGTACGAAACAGGCCAATCCCTTCCGCGCCATTGGCAAACGCTCCCGGCGCTTCCAGCGCGGTACCGATATTCGCCGCAACGTCAATACGCTGATTATCTTTGGTCAGCGCGGGCTGGGCGGCATCAAGCGCCTGCTGCCGCTGGCATTCATCGGCCAGCCTCTGCGCAATCGCGTAATAGCCGCGAACCGCATCATCCGGATTGATGGCCAGAACCCCACAGCGGGCATCCAGCACCGCCTGCTGTCCAGCATACCGGCTGATAGCTTCCAGCGGCAAGCCGCTAAGCACCGGAATAGCCGACGCGCGAGCGAGGATCAGGGTATGCGAGGTGCGCCCTGTTTTCTCGAGGATCATGCCAGACAGATGTTGCAAATCGAGGCTTAAAAACTGGCTGGGCGTCAAGTCCTCAGCAACCAGAATCGTCGATTTATTCAGCACCAGCGCATTACGCGGTCGTCTTTCAGGCCAGGTGATGTGCAGCAGCTGTTCGCTGATATCACGAATATCGCTGACGCGCTCGCGCAGATAATCGCTACCGGAGGCCGACAGCTTGTCGCACACCTGTTCCATATTGGCGATAATCGCCGTGCCTAGCCCCAGATGGTGCTCCAGCATTAAGCGGCGAATATTCCCGGCAAACTCGTCGTCCTGAATCAGAGACAGATGCGCGCTAAGGATGGCTTTACTCTGTCCATCGCGCTCGCGCAGCTGCTGATTGAGCTGTTCGGCAAGCGTCGCCAGACTGTGCTCCAGCCGGGTATTATCTTCCGCACTCGCCTCAATCGCGCGATAGCTTTCCAGATTATCGCTCTGCCACAGCGTGAGCTGACCTGCCCCCACGCCGCCTGCCAGCACGGTGCCATAAAGAAGGTCTGGGTTGAGGCGAATCAACGAACGCGGCAACGGATGCGCCGCCAGTTCCGCCTGCGTCGGCTGAACGCTGTCGCTGTCAATAAACTGGTGCTGGAGATACTCCTCCAGCGCTCGCCGGGCCTGTTCTTCATCACGACCGCTAATAGTCAGGCTACAGCTGTCGTTAAACAGCGTCCCGGTACCGATCAGCGCCAGCGAGCTTTTCGCATCCGCCCTCGCATTCTGGCGATGGTTAATCAATATCACCTCACTTTGCCACTGGCTGCACTGCTCTTTCAGCTCCCACGCAGGGCGCGCATGCAGGCCATTGGGTAACGGGCAAAGAAATTGAATCGTTAGCATAACAACTCCTGATTAGCGCGAAATCAGCACCTGAAATCCGTCAGATGAGCCACGGTTTCGCACGTAAGATGTGAAATAAGAGCCGACAATAACTGCTGCGTCTGAATGATGTCACGACAGTCGGCAATCGACGCCGCGCAGTGCCCATGACGCGTGGCAGGTCCCATAACAACCGTTGGGATCCCTGTGCCGCTGACGTGCACCGCCCCACCGTCGGTGCCGCCATTACTGAACATATCGAGCTGCAGGGAAATGCCCGCGTCAGCGGCCACGCTTTCAACCCAAGCCGTCAGCTTTGGCGGTGCAATCAGCGATTTATCACTTAACACCAGCATCGGACCTTTACCGAGCTGCCGATGGTTGGCCGTACCATAATCAAAGTTTTTGGCCCAGCAGGCGGTATCCAGCACGATCGCCACATCCGGCGCGACCGCGCGTGCTGCCGTTTGTCCTCCGCGCAGCCCCACTTCTTCGCTGGAGCTGGCTACCAGCCAAACCTCACAAGGGAGAGTGGCGTCATGCCATTCGCGCAGCAGCGCCACCAGCAAATAACATCCAAGCCGGTCATCAAAGGCTTTGCCCATCACTCGTTGGTGCGGCAAAACCTGAAAGGTGGTATCAAAGGTGACGCGATCGCCCGGGCGCACACCGGCCTGAAGCACCTCTTCATAAGAGCGCGCGCCAATGTCCACCCGCAGCGCGCCGACCTCGTTGCCGTTACGCTCTCCGTCAAGCAGACCGGGGATTTTGCTCTCTTCGCGGGTGGTGATCCGCACCGGCTGCAGTTGTCTGGCCGCCATGCGCACATTTCCCACCGGTAAGACATCAATCGCCCCTTCGCTGGAAATACTGCGCACGATAAATCCCACTTCATCCATGTGCGCGCAAATCATTACCTTCGGACCGGTTGATTCATTCAGACGGATCAGCACCGATCCCAGACCATCAAAGCGCACTTCTTTGTGCAGACGATCCGCTTCCTCAAGCAAGATCTGCCGCACATCCTGTTCTGCAGAGGCGATCGCGTCCGCCTCGCTCAGCGCCTTTAGTAACGATAAATCCATTACGCCTCTCCCGTGTGTAGCAATGTTTTCGCCATGGTATAGAGCACCTCGCCGCCGTCAGGCGTCACCAGCACCACATCCTCAATCCGCACGCCGCCCTGCCCCGGCAGATAAATACCCGGCTCAACGGTGAGCAGCATGCCAGCCGCCAGAGGAGTCGCGTCAGAGGGAGAAAAACGGGGATTTTCATGCACCTCAATGCCGATTGCGTGTCCGGTATTGTGGCCGAAATTATCGCCGTAGCCTGCCTGCGCAATCACCCGGCGAGCAGCCTCGTCCACTTCATGACAGCGCCGCCCGGGTCGAATTGCCGCCACCGCCGCACGCTGCGCCGCCAACACAATCTGATACACGGCAAACAGAGGGCTCTCTTCCGCGGGCTGGCTGGCGTCCGGGATGCGAAAGGTTCGCGTCATATCCGAACAATAGCCCTGATACTGTGCGCCAAAATCCAGCGTGATGAACTCACCCGCCTCGACACGCTTGTCGCTGGCTTTTCCGTGCGGCAGCGCACCGCGCCAGCCGCTGGCGACAATGGTGTCAAAAGACGCTTTTTCCGCGCCACGCGTACGCATATACCACTCCAGTTCGGCGGCGATTTCGCGCTCACTGAGACCGGGTTGAATAAAGCGGCGAATATGTTCAGCGCTAAGGTCCGCAATTCGGCAGGCCTCGCGAATGCAGGCTATCTCCTGCACCGTTTTCACCTGCCGGAGCACATCCGGTACGGCGCTCACCAACCGGGCACACAGTTTGCCTGACCAGGCTTGCGCCGTTGCCCAGCTAACCTGCTCGCCTTCGAACCCTATCGTTTGCAGCTTTTCGTCGGCAATGATGTGATTTACCTGCGAATACAGCGTCTGCGTTCCATCGAGCCGATGGATCTGATAGCCACGCGTGCGCGTTGAAACATCCGTGTAGTAACGGGAATCAACCAGGATGTGCGCGCTGTTATGGCTGATAAACACATACCCGGAACTGCTGGAGATCCCCATATACGACTGTTTATTCTGCCGCGATGACAGCAGCATCGCGTCGAGGTGTTGTACCGTTAGCCAGTCACGCAGTGAGGCAAGTAAGCTCATGGTCACAATCCTTTTAATCAGAGGCTTTCAATCAGCAATTTGCCTTTGCGATACATCATGTTACGTAGGAACACCACCATCAGAGCCGTAATCACCGCGCCTAACAGGATCCCCGCCATATAGACGCCGAGGTTAGTCACCAGCGGCCATGCCCAGATAGCCGATTCCGGGAACCACTGCACTGCCCCCAGCCAGACGGCAGCCGTCGATCCGACAATGGCGCCAACCATATACGAAGGAATTGCCGTGATGGGGCTTTCCAGCGCAAACGGGATCGCCCCTTCGCTGATGCCCATGAACGCGAGGAACATTGCTGTTTTTCCCTGCGGGTAGAGCTGTGCGCTGAACAGGCGTTTGCCGGTTAAGCGACGGTCAATAAGCGTGGCCAGCCCGAGGCCAATCGGGGGGATCACAATCGCAATAGAGCGCGCGGTGACCGGCAGAACGTGATCGGTGGTAAAGCTAAAGGCGACGAATCCTGCTGCCTTATTGATAGGACCGCCGAGGTCAATCGCCGTTGCTGCGGAAATACCCATTGCATACATCAGCGTGCCTTTCTCCCCGGCCGCCGTTAGCAGAGTACGAATTCCGCCGTTAATCCAGCCGCCAAACGGCGTTATCACGTAATACATCGCCAGCATGACGAAGATGGCGGAAAGAATGGGCAGTAAAAAGGTGGTTTTGAACGCCAACAGGAAATCAGGTAGCTGGATTTTTTGGTTCATCCACTTCACCAGATACCCGGCGACAATCGAGATAATCAGCGCGCCAATAAAGGTTGACGGAACGGGAGCACTGGTTGCCCATTGCAGCGTCGCTGGGTCAAAATTCAGTATCTGCGTGGGCTGGGTGGACATCAGACCACCGATGAACCCCGCCGGAAATGCCAGCTTGCCGCCGATAGAGTTGGCGACGAACGCGGCAAACATCGGGATAGCAAAGCCAAACAGCACGCCGCCAAAAGATTGCGACAGCCAGGCAAATTTCAGTAATGAGAGATTAAAACCGGTGAATTTTCCGCTGTTCAGCGCATCCATGATGCCGGTGTCAGCAGGTATATCGAGCCAGCTATAAGCGATCAGTTGCGAGAAGGCGAGAATGACCCCGCCCATAATTAACGTCGGCACCATGCGTGAAATACCCGACATCACATGTTGCGGAAGTTCGCCCCAGAAGCTATTGCGGGAGGCCGGTGGATTTTTTATTGCCGCTGCCGCACCAGATGCGCCAGGCACAACGGTTGCACTGCGTTTTTTAATGGCCATACGTGATTCCCTGTCGATGATTATTGTTGTTCAGCGGCAACCATCTCTTCGATCTCTTTAATGATGCCAGCCGCATTTTTTATCGCGTCCTGTAACGTAATTTCGTAGACGTCACGCGACTCGAAACGCTCGTTATCTTCCGGGGTGACGGCGACAGAATGGATGATTAACGTCGCCTCCGCGATATCCTGCGCCGTCAGACGATTTTGAATTCCGTCCGCGCCCTGGGTTTCAATTTTCACTTCATAACCCGCTTCAACCGCCGCTTCTTCCAGCGCCTGAGCCGCCATAAAGGTGTGGGCCAGGCCCATCGGACATGCACAAACAGCAATCAGTTTTTTGCTCATATTAATTTCCTCGTAATAGTTAACGAGTGAAATTATGGTCTGAGGAAAGGAACAACCGTTACCAGAGAAATGATGCTTTTACTGGACAAATAATCCCGCAATCAGGAAGTGTGACGAAAGTCGGAAAGGCGGGCAGCAGGCATAAAAAAACCGCGTGATATACGCGGTTTTGCAGATTTTTTGCGATACAATTACAAAATATGCCCCAGTGTCTGGCGCATATGTGCGCCGGAACCCAGCAGACCTGGATTATCATGCACAATCAGATATACCGGGATATCCTGCACATAGGCTTTAAAACGCCCTTTATCCTCAAAACCACCGCGAAAACCCGACGCTTTAAAGAATTCCAGGAAGCGCGGCACTATGCCTCCGGCAATGTACACCCCGCCAAACGTCCCCAGCGTTAATGCCAGATCGCCGCCAAACCGCCCCATGATGACGCAGAACAGCGACAGTGCACGACGACAGTCAATACAGGAATCGGCCAGGGCGCGTTCCGTAATATCTTTCGGTTGCAGATTTTCCGGCAAACGTCCGTCGGATTTCACAATCGCGCGATACAGATTTACCAGCCCAGGACCGGACAGCACGCGCTCCGCCGAAACGTGACCAATCTCAGCCCGCAGCACTTCCAGGATAATCGCTTCTTCCTCGCTGTTCGGCGCAAAATCTACATGCCCCCCCTCGCCTGGCAGGCTCACCCAGCGTTTATCCACATGTACCAGATGCGCCACGCCGAGACCGGTGCCTGCGCCATAGACCGCAATGGGTTTGCCCTCGACAGGCTCAGCGCCGCCAAACTGGATCAAATGCTCTTTTTTCAGCATTGGGATTGCCATTGATACGGCTGTGAAATCATTGATAATTTCCAGATGGCTAAAGCCCAGATTCTTTTTCATCTCGGCAATAGAGAATGCCCAGGTATGGTTGGTCATGGCCACCCAGTCGCCGGTTATTGGACAGGCAATGGCGATACAGCCATCTTTGACGCTAACGCTATGCTCATCCAGGTATACGCGCACAACGGCCTCAAGGCTTGGGTAATCCAGTCCTGAATAGGTTTTCGCCTGCGAAATCTCGCCACTGGCAATATCGCACAGAGCAAGACGCGCATTGGTGCCGCCAACATCACCTACTAAAGCATATTTTGTCATTCTTTCACGGCTCCGCTAAAGTCAGAATAAATCTTTGCCACACTGTAAATTCATGGGGGCATAACAACAACGCCCTGAAGGCTGATGCCCGTGGAATATCGATCCAGGTCACAGAATTACTTTATCGTTTCAGCACCTTTTGCAGCGATGCTGTTAGGCAGGCTGTGCAAACTACGTCTATGACTCTGTATTAAGGAATAGAAAATGCTCCATCCGCGAGCCAGAACAATGCTCTTGCTATCAATGCCTGCGCTGCTGATTGGTGTAGCGTCCAGTCTGGTGCTGATTGCTGTGATGAAAGTTGCTTCCGTTTTACAGCAATTTTTGTGGGAACGTCTGCCCATAAGCATCGGTATTGCCCAGGATTCTCCATTCTGGATTATTGCTATGCTCACGCTTACCGGGGGCATGGTCGGGCTCATCATCCGCTACAGTCATGGTCATGCTGGCCCTGACCCAGCCTGCGAACCCTTAATCGGTATGCCCGTCTCGACGTCTGCGTTGCCAGGACTGCTGGCCGCCCTGATTGTTGGCCTCGCGGGTGGCGTCAGTTTGGGTCCAGAGCACCCCATCATGACCGTTAACATTGCGCTGGCAGTGGCGATTGGTAGCCGCATGTTTCCGCGAATTGCAAAGCTGGACTGGACCATCCTCGCCTCTGCTGGCACCATCGGGGCGCTATTTGGTACCCCGGTTGCCGCTGCGCTGGTCTTTTCGCAAACGCTGAACAGCTCCAACGATGCCCCCCTATGGGATCGTCTGTTCGCACCGTTAATGGCCGCCGCGGCAGGTTCACTCACCACCAGCCTGTTCTTTCATCCCCACTTTTCATTGCCTATCGCGCACTATACGCAGATGCATCTGGTCGATATCTTCAGCGGCGCGGTCGTTGCTGCCATTGCTATCGCGGCGGGGATGGTGGCCGTATGGTGCCTGCCTCGTTTGCACCATCTGATGCATCGCCTGAAACACCCGGTGCTGATCCTCGGCGTTGGAGGCTTTATCCTCGGTATTCTGGGTGTTATCGGGGGACCACTAACCCTGTTTAAGGGCCTGGATGAGATGCAACAAATGGCATTTAGCCAGACGCTGGGAGCCTCGGACTATTTCATGCTGGCGGTGATAAAGCTGGCAGCGCTGGTCGTGGCTGCAGCGAGTGGTTTTCGCGGTGGGCGGATTTTCCCCGCGGTATTCGTTGGCGTCGCGCTGGGGCTGATGCTGCACGCCCATGTCGAAGCCGTTCCTGCCGCGATTACGGTCTCCTGCGCCATTCTGGGATTGGTACTGGTCGTCACTCGTGATGCATGGCTGAGCCTGTTTATGGCGGCAGTGGTGGTGCCGGACACCACCCTACTACCGCTGTTGTGCATCGTTATGCTTCCGGCCTGGCTGCTATTAGCCGGAAAACCAATGATGATTGCTGACCGTCCCGATAAGTAGCTATCCCCCATTGCGGGATTCCAGCGCACGGGTCACCGTGCGCAAGAGTTCTGGAAGGTCAGCCTTCGGCAACACCACTTCTATCAACGAGAGGCGTTGCGGTTTTGCCAGACGAGCCAGAACCTCTTCCAGTTGGACAGCCTGCTTCACGCGCCAGCATTCCGCCTGACATTCACGACTTAACGCCTGTGGCACCAGCGTCCAGCTCCATCCGGCTATATCATTGTATCGTTGGTTCGCACCATGAATGGCACGTTCCACGGTATAACCGTCATTATTGAGCAGTAAAATAACTGGAGTTTGCCCGTCTCTCAGCATGGTTCCCAATTCCTGAATGGTGAGCTGTGCCGCACCATCGCCAATAATCAGGATCACCCTACGGTGCGGGAAGGCTGTTTGCGCCCCGAATGCAGCAGGCAAAGCGTAACCGATTGACCCCCACAGCGGCTGGACCAGTACCTCCGCCCCGGCAGGAAGTGACAGCGCAGCTGCGCCAAATGCTGCGGTGCCCTGATCGACAAGAATAATGTCGTTGGGGGCCAGATACTGTTGCATCGTATGCCAGAAATTTTCCTGCGTCAGAGGGCCTTTCTCAACCTGCAGACGCCCGGCATAAGGACGTTCAGGCGGCAGTGAAAACGACATTTCCAGGCACAGTTCCCGTAGCGTAGTAACCGCTTGTTCCATAGGGATGTTAAACCAGCTTCCCCCAACCCGCGACGCATGGGGTTGAACCTCAATAGTTCGCTCGAGAGGCAAGTTTTGCGTAAACCCGGCGGTCAGCGTGTCAACAAACCGGGTGCCGACGCAAATAATCGTACCGGCATCCTCTATCGCCTGGCGCACATAATCACTGCTCGCCCCCGCACTGTATGTGCCCACAAACGCAGGATGTCGTTCGTCAAACAATCCTTTGCCCATCAACAGCGTGGCATGAGCCATCGGCGTTTCCGTCATCCAGCGTTGTAAAACGGGCTGCAAGCCAAAGCGTAGCGCGAGAAAATCGGCTAATAGCGACACGCGCGAACTGTCCAGCAACTGCTCACGCGCATGATAGCGAAACGCAGCAGCTACACTACTTTCCGGCTCGCTCAAGGGAACAATGAGTATGTCACTCGGTGGTGTAGCAGGTTGCTTCGCAACATCAGCAGGTAGCATCAGGTAACCCGGTCGTCTTTCGGTTAACATCGCCTGCAACACGCGGTCAATTTCATAGCAGGCATTTTGTTCATCCAGCACTGCACTGGCGACCGTCACTGACTGTTGCATACGGTAGAAATGCTGAAAGTCACCGTCGCCGAGGGTGTGATGCATTAACTCGCCACGACGCTGAGCGCTGCGACATGGGGCCCCGACAATATGCAGGACAGGAACGTATTCCGCGTAACTTCCTGCAATACCATTAATTGCGCTTAACTCGCCCACACCAAAAGTGGTAAGCAGCGCTCCCGCTCCGGCTACCCGGGCATAGCCATCCGCGGCATACGCTGCATTCAATTCATTCGCACACCCGACCCAACGCACGCTTGAGTGGTCAATGACGTGGTCAAGAAACTGCAAATTGTAATCGCCCGGCACACCAAACAGATGGTCAATGCCACAGCCTGCCAGCCTGTCCAGCAGATAATCAGCAACGGAATACGGGGTTTGCATGACAGCTATCCTTCTGACGGTAACCTCATGTTGAGTATCGAAGAACTGCGATGACTGTCCAGGAATGTCGCTGCGAAGGAGGTGGAAAGCAGGATGTACAGTTTTGGCGATTTAAATTTCCTTGAAGAATCGATTGTGTAACCGTATACACTGAAAGGCACATATGTTCTGGAAGGAGGCGACATGGTTTATCAGGCTAACGAAAATCGCTATCACACAATGGAATACCGCCGCTGCGGTCAGAGTGGGCTCAAACTACCGATTGTCTCTCTGGGCCTGTGGCACAATTTTGGTGATACCACGCAGGTCGAAAACAGTCGGGCATTGTTACAGCGCGCATTCGATCTGGGGATCAACCATTTTGATCTGGCGAATAATTACGGCCCGCCGCCGGGTTCGGCTGAACGCAACTTCGGTCGCATCCTGCAGGAAGATTTTTTATCGTACCGGGATGAACTGATAATCTCGACCAAAGCGGGCTATACCATGTGGGAAGGTCCCTACGGTGATTGGGGATCGCGCAAGTACCTGATTGCCAGCCTCGATCAAAGCCTGAAACGTATAGGGCTGGAGTATGTTGATATCTTCTATCATCACCGCCTCGATCCCCAAACACCGCTCAGAGAGACCATGAACGCGCTGGATCATATTGTGCGTCAGGGGAAAGCGTTGTACGTAGGACTCTCTAACTATCCGACTGATCTCGCCAGGCAGGCGATCGAAATACTCGATGATTTAGGGACGCCATGTCTCATCCACCAGCCAAAATATTCCATGTTTGAGCGCGAGGTTGAGAGGGGCCTGCTATCACTCTTGCAGGAAAAAGGGGTTGGCAGTATCGCCTTTTCCCCACTGGCTGGCGGGCAATTAACTGACCGTTATCTGAACGGTATTCCGGCGGATTCGCGGGCAGCGAGCGCCAGTCGTTTTCTCAACCCAGACCAGATCACCCCACAAAAACTGGAAAAAGTCCGTGCCCTTAATGCGCTGGCCGGGCGCCGGGGACAAAAACTGTCCCAGATGGCGTTAGCCTGGGTTCTCCGCGATGATAAGGTGACGTCAGTACTGATTGGCGCCAGCAAACCTGCGCAAATTGAAGATGCCGTTGGCATGCTGGCAAACCGTCATTTCTCTCCCGAAGAGTGTGCGGAGATCGACGCCATCCTGGGTTGATGGAAATAAAGACACATTTATTAACAAAAAGTGCGCTCTCTGACGATTTAAGAGTTAAGGCGATGAAACGGGGCTTTACTGCCCCGTAATATTGCGTTAACAGGCCGGCTACGGCTCGATCGTGAAGGAGAGAAAGAATGTTCAGGTCACTGATTCTGGCGGCTGTGTTATTGGCTTTTGCACCGCTGGCCGCAAACGCTGGCGAAATCACCCTGCTGCCGTCAATTAAATTACAAATTGGCGATCGCGATAACTACGGCAACTACTGGGACGGTGGGCGCTGGCGTGACCGGGATTACTGGCACCATAATTATGAATGGCGTAAAAATCGTTGGTGGCGTCATGACAACGGCTATCATCGCGGCTGGGATAAGCGCAAAGCTTATGAGCGTGGCTATCGTGAAGGCTGGAACGATCGCGATGACCATCGCGGGCGTGGACGTGGCCACGGGCACCGCCATTAATGTAACAAATCCCCATCATGCGGGGAGTACTGTTCACACAAATCATCGAGTTACTCAGGGCCTGTGTCTATACCCAGGCCCTTTTTGCATTACGCTTCGCCAATCGCCAGATGACGAGCAGTCACATCCGCTCCCCCCTGTTTTCCCGTAAATTTCCTGTTCATTTCACAAATTCGCAAAATCGGAAAAAAAAATTCCGATTTATCGTGTTTTTTTTGAACTTTGCGCGATAAATATTAACATTAATTTAATACTATAAAACCTGGGGTGAGCGCTAATGAAAAAACAAGAAAGACAAAAGGCCATTCGGGTTAAGTTAGTAACCGATAAAAAGGTTTATGTTAGCGAATTAGCAAAGGAATTGTCTGTCACAACTCGCACGATCCGTAATGACTTAAATGAATTAAGTCAGAATAGTCTTTTCTCGTTATTCCATGGTGGTGCACAATTAAAAAGCGCACCTGATGAATCATTATTTGAGCAGTCTTTCACCAACACAATATTGAATGGGTTCAAAAGCCACAAAGAAATTACATCGATTTCTGCTCATGCCAGGCAAAACAGCTATATTGATGATAGCATTTACATACTTGGTTCATTTAATATAGATATTGTTTCTGAAACGACGACATTTCCTCAGATTGGCCAGACTATCCGGGCGTCTGCAACCCGTTTTTATGCCGGAGGAAAAGGCACAAACCAGGCCGTTGCCGCGGCTAAAATCAATAATAATGTTCATCTTACCGTTAAGTTAGGAGCCGATGAGTTTTCAAAAAAAGCCAAAAGATATTTAACCAATACTGAAATTTCTTCTTTTTCTTTTTTTGAAAATGAAATGTCATCCACGGGCATTGCGATGGTATGGGTTTCAGGTGCCACGGGTGACAATATGATCAGTATCGATCTTGGAGCCAATGAAACATTTACCCAGGAAGATATTCTATTGGATATTGATACCATCCGTAATTGCAAAGTTTTTTTAACTCAGCTGGAGAATAATTTTCCGATCACACGCTTCGCTATCATGCAGGCAAAACTGGGAAAATCGCTGGTTGTCCTGAACCCGGCGCCTTATGTTTCAGAGATCAAAGAAATATTGCATTTAATTGACATTATTACGCCGAACAAAATTGAAGCTGAGGCGTTATCTGGTATCAACATTGTTGATATCTATTCGGCCAAAAATGCCGCCAGGAGCATTTATGTGCAAGGCGCAAAATGCGTCATTATCACGTTAGGTAGCGACGGTTGTCTGATCTTTGATGGCACAGTTTTCACTCATATTCCTGCCTATAAATCAGCCGTTGTCGATACCAGTGGAGCAGGCGATGCCTTTACCGGGGCACTGGCTGCATGCATTGCAAACGGTAAAGGACTCATCAATGCGGCGCAGTACGCTTCTGCGTTTGCCTCGTTGAAAGTTGAACGTAAAGGTGCATCAAACATGCCCAACAATTCACTCGTTTATCATCGTATGCAGTAGCTGTTTAGAGCATCATTCAGCCCCCTACACCTATAGGATAATTTCATGAAAAATAAAATGTTTTATCGTTTTATCGGTGCCACAGTCGGTTTAGCGCTTTCCGCCACTTTCACCGCCCCCGCTTTTGCCGCCGATACTCAGACGCATAAACCTAAAGTCGCGCTGGTGATGAAGTCACTGGCAAATGAGTTTTTCCTGACCATGGAAAACGGAGCAAAAGAGTATCAGAAAAAAAATGCCGACAAGTTTGATTTGATTTCTAACGGCATCAAAAACGAGACAGATACGGCAAATCAAATCCAGATCGTTGAACAAATGATTGTCTCGAAAGCCGATGCGATTATCATTGCGCCATCAGACTCGAAAGCCCTTGTACCGGTCATTAAGAAGGCAATTGATGCAGGTATTATTGTCATCAATATTGATAACAAATTTGATGACGGTGTACTTAAAGATAAAAATCTGAATATTCCTTTTGTTGGCCCGGATAACCAAAAAGGTGCAAAAGAAATTGGCGATTATTTAGCGAAGCATCTTAAGGCCGGCGATCAGGTTGGCATTATTGAAGGCATCCCTACCTCCAGCAACTCTCAGCAACGTACTCTGGGCTTCCAAAATGCAATGGCGCAGGGCGGCATGAAAGTCGTTTCTGTTCAATCTGGCCAGTGGGAAATTAACAACGCCAATGCGGTCGCGGCGGCAATGTTAAGTGAGTATCCTGATATCAAAGCACTGTTAGCCGATAACGATAATATGGCATTAGGTGCCGTTTCCGCCATCCGCTCTGCCGGGAAAAAAGGACAGGTTCTGGTTGTCGGGTATGACAATATCGAAGCGATTAAGCCTATGTTAAATGACGGCCGTGTTTTAGCAACTGCGGACCAATTTGCCTCTCAACAAGCTGTATTTGGTATTGATGCCGCCCTTGATGCCTTAAAAAATGGCAAAAAACAGAGTGAGCTCTCCAGCAACGTAGAAACGCCAATAAAACTGATCGTCAAACAATAAGCGGAAAACAGTGCGCCGCTGTGGTACTGCCATCAGTTGAGTATCAGAGCGGCTTACCGGATAAGGCCAGAATATGAAAAGTAGGCAAGAAATCCTCTCAATACAGGGGGTAGGTAAAACCTACAGTGAACCTGTTCTGGTGGATGTGACGCTAGCATTATATCCAGGAAAAGTCCTGGCCCTGACGGGAGAAAACGGTGCAGGGAAAAGTACGTTATCAAAAATTATTGGCGGGTTAACCAACGCAACGACCGGGAAAATGGTTTATCAGGGGCAGCCTTACGCACCTGCGAGCCGAAAAGAGGCGGAAAAGCTGGGTGTTCGCATGGTTATGCAAGAACTCAATTTACTGCCTACGTTGTCGGTTGCAGAAAACTTATTTCTCGAACAACTTCCGCATCGATTCGGCTGGATCGATCGAAAAAAGCTAGCAGAAATGGCCCGTCCGGTGATGGCAATGGTTGGGCTGCAATCAGTCGATCCAAATACGCTGGTGGGCGAATTGGGTATTGGTCACCAACAGATGATCGAAATCGCCAGAAACCTGATTGGTGAAAGCCGGGTACTGATTCTGGATGAACCAACGGCCATGCTCAGTAGCCGTGAGGTCGAACTGCTGTTTAAACAAATAGCGCTCTTCAAAGCCCGAGGCGTTTCAATAATTTATATTTCTCACCGACTGGATGAGCTTGCGATGATTGCTGATGACATCGCGGTGCTACGTGATGGTCATTTGGTTTGCGTGGACGATATTAAACGCTATACCCGCGATCAACTTGTTTCGTTGATGGTCGGCCGCGATTTAGAAAGTTCATTTGATTTAAGTGGACGCCAGGCAGGTCAACCCATTCTGAAAGTGGAAAATTTTAAGCGTGGGAAAATCATTCGGGACACGTCGTTTACCTTGCACAGTGGCGAAGTGCTCGGCATTAGTGGCCTTGTTGGCTCTGGCAGAACAGAGCTGCTACGCGCTATTTTTGGCGCAGACAAAATAGACAGTGGCACATTACTGATTGGTACTCCACTTAAACCGGTGGTGATCCGTTCGCCTGCACAGGCTATCCGACACGGTATTGCATTAGTCACGGAGGATCGTAAAGGTGAAGGGCTTCTGTTACCACAGTCGGTTGCCGCAAATATCTCGTTGGGTAACAGCGACAAAATTAGCCATTTGTCGGTCGTTAACACATTGAGTGAAACCACATTAGCGAATAAACACATTAAAAGTTTAGGCGTTCGTACAACGAACACTTCACAGGCCGTGGAAAGCCTGTCAGGTGGTAATCAGCAGAAAGTTCTCATTAGCCGGTGGCTGGAACGAGACTGTGAAGTCGTCTTATTTGATGAGCCGACTCGCGGTATTGATGTGGGTGCCAAGCAAGATATTTATCAATTGCTGAATACGTTAACAGCTAAGGGAAAAGGCGTTGTTGTCGTTTCCAGTGACCTACGTGAACTGATGCTGGTTTGCGATCGTATTGCGGTCATTTCCGATGGCAAGTTAGTGAACACATTTACACGTGATAACTGGAGCCAGGATCGCATTTTAGCGGCTGCATTTTCAGCCTATCAGCATTCAGAAGAGACTGTCAGCGAGTAGCCGGGGATAAAAAATGAAAAACAATTTTGCGACAAAACAAACGGCAGCAGAGAAAAGAAATACACCGACGTCATGGAAAGGGCTAAGTAGCTATATCGGGTTGCTCGGGGCGTTAGCCGCAATGATCGTCCTATTTTCATGCCTCAGTTCTCATTTCTGGAGCATGAACACTTTCAGCACTATTGCGAATCAGATCCCCGATTTAATCGTCATGTCGGTGGGGATGACATTTATCTTAATCATTGCTGGCATCGATCTTTCCGTTGGATCGTTGCTGGCGCTTGCTGCTGCAGTCGTCAGCGTCACCTATTTAAATTTTCATTGGACGCCCTGGCTGGCCGCGCTTTCAGGCGTAGCACTCGCCACATTTGTTGGGGCGCTAACAGGCCTGATTACCGTTGCCTGGCGTATCCCGGCGTTTATCGTCTCACTGGGCGTACTGGAAATGGCCCGCGGAGCAGCGTATCAGTTAACTGACTCGCGGACCGCGTATCTCGGTTCTATTTATGATTATTTAGCCGACCCCATTCTCTTTGGCGTCTCCCCATCTTTTATTATCGCGATCGTTGTCATTGTTGCCGGGCATCTGGTGCTGACGCGAACCGTATTTGGCCGCCATTTGATCGGTATTGGCACCAATGAAGAAGCCGTTCGATTATCAGGTATAAATCCAGGTCCTTATAAGATCGCAGTCTTTGCCTTGATGGGGGGATTATCCGGTCTGGCGTCGCTGTTTCAGGTTGCCCGCCTTGAAGCCGCAGACCCCAATAGCGGCGTTGGCATGGAACTACAGGTGATTGCCGCAGTTGTGATTGGTGGCACGAGCCTGATGGGAGGACGTGGCTCTATTATCTGTACGTTTCTTGGCGCGTTGATTATTTCCGTTCTGGCTGCGGGACTGGCGCAAGTTGGCGCGAGCGAACCGACAAAACGTTTTATAACTGGAGCCGTGATAATCGTTGCAGTGGTACTTGATACATACCGTAGCCACTTAAATAAAAAATAATCATGAGGGTTACCCGGTTTGACCGGGTAACCACAACAGATGAAAGCCTTGCTACAATCCGAGCGCGGTCCCGACCAGCAGCCAGATATTCAGTGCCACGACCAGCACCACAATCACCCAACCAACCTGTTTCACCCAACGGCTATTAACTAAATCCCCCATCAGTTGGCTGTTGCTGGTAAAAATCAGTAGTGGTACCAGCGCCAGGGCGATACCAAAGCTGAGTAATACCTGACTCATCACCAGTATCCGGGTGGGATCAAGCCCCATTAAAATCACAATAAATGACGGCATCATGGTGACGCTACGGCGCACCCAGAGCGGGATATGAAAGCGGATAAACCCTTGCATAACCACCTGCCCCGCCAGCGTACCAACCACGGTAGAGGAAAGCCCGGCCGCCACCAGGCTTAAACCAAACACGGTTGCAGCAGCATGACTCAGCAGCGGTTCAAGCGTCAGATAGGCCTGGTCCAGGTCTGCGATACCGGTATGCCCGCTAAAGTGAAACGCGGCTGCTGCGGTCGCCATCATTGCCAGATTCACAAATCCGGCAATCGTCATAGCGATAGCCACATCCCATTTCGTCGCTGCGTAACGCTGCTGGCGCGTACCACCGTGCAAATGCTGGGTTAAGGAGGAGTGCAGATAAATGACGTGCGGCATGATGGTGGCACCAAGCACACCGGCCGCCAGGAACACCGCTTCAGAATTGGGCAGGCTCGGTATAACCATCCCTTTGCTAAGCTGCGCAAGGTTCGGTTGGGAAAAAATCAGCTCGACAATATATGCCGCTGCCACGAACAACAACAAACCGCCGATCACTTTTTCCAGGGGTTTCTGTCCGCGACGCTGCAGCATCAGAATTAAAAATGTCGCAATACCAGTGAGCACAGCCCCCTGCAGCAGCGAAACGCCAAGGATGAGTTTAAAGCCAATCGCAGCGCCAATAAATTCTGCAAGATCGGTCGCCATCGCAATAATTTCGGCCTGTACCCAGTAAAACCAAACTACTGGACGAGGATAGTGATCACGGATCTGTTCCGCCAGGTTTTTGCCGGTGGCAATACCAAGCTTGGCCGACAGCACCTGAATCAGCATCGCCATCAGGTTTGCCCAGACCACTACCCACAACAGTTTGTAGCCAAAGCTAGCCCCTGCCTGAATATTCGTAGCAAAGTTACCGGGATCGATATATCCGATTGCCGCGATGAACGCAGGTCCCATTAATGCGAGCTTCAACTTGCGCGCTGCCCGTCCACTGCTACTCTCAACGCGATCGTTAGTCATTTTAGTGCCTCAGAAACATAGCCTTTGCTATGTTTCAAGCTACGCTTATTGAGAATGATTATCAAATTCATTTTAATGGGTGAAGTTGATTTCTCTGATAGCGTTTGTCTATGGAACGGTAAGAAATTTAGAAATGCCGCTAAGATGTTTGATTATTGTTATGAGATTAGCACAGTGACATAACTTTTCACTTCCATACTAAACATAACGGAAGTGTATCACCGATCACTAATTTTGAATCTCGTCACAGGTCCTTATTATAGTGTGTGTTTGATCTCGTTTTCTTTACTGTTGTTACATAGAATGTGCACGAAAACTAAATCTGCCTCAAATTTGGAGCAAATATGGATCGTGTCCTTCACTTTGTCCTGGCCCTTGCCGTGGTTGCGGTACTCGCACTGCTGGTAAGCAGTGACCGTAAAAAAATCCGCATTCGTTATGTTATTCAATTGCTTGTTATCGAAGTGTTACTGGCATGGTTCTTCCTGAACTCTGATGTCGGCCTGGGCTTTGTAAGAGGCTTCTCCGAGATGTTTGAGAAACTGCTCGGATTCGCTAATGAAGGGACTAACTTTGTCTTCGGCAGCATGAACGATAAAGGCCTGGCATTCTTCTTCCTGAAAGTGCTGTGCCCTATCGTCTTTATCTCCGCCCTGATCGGTATTCTTCAGCATATCCGTGTGCTGCCGGTTATCATCCGCGCAATTGGCTTCCTGCTTTCCAAAGTGAACGGTATGGGCAAGCTGGAATCCTTCAACGCCGTCAGCTCTCTGATCCTGGGTCAGTCCGAGAACTTTATCGCCTATAAAGATATCCTCGGTAAAATGTCTCGCAACCGCATGTACACCATGGCAGCAACGGCGATGTCTACCGTTTCCATGTCTATCGTCGGCGCGTACATGACCATGCTGGAGCCGAAGTACGTTGTTGCGGCGCTGGTTCTGAACATGTTCAGCACCTTTATCGTTCTGTCACTGATCAACCCTTATACCGTTGATGCCAGCGAAGAAAATATTCAGATGTCCAATCTGCACGAAGGTCAGAGCTTCTTCGAAATGTTGGGTGAATACATTCTGGCAGGTTTCAAAGTTGCGATTATCGTTGCTGCAATGCTGATTGGTTTCATCGCGCTGATCGCTGCCCTGAACGCCCTGTTCGCTACCGTTACCGGTTGGTTTGGCTACAGCATTTCCTTCCAGGGCATCCTGGGTTACATCTTCTACCCGATTGCGTGGGTGATGGGTGTGCCGTCCAGCGAAGCGCTGCAGGTGGGCAGTATCATGGCAACCAAACTGGTTTCCAACGAATTCGTCGCAATGATGGACCTGCAGAAAATCGCCGCTACGCTCTCTCCGCGTGCTGAAGGCATTATCTCTGTGTTCCTGGTTTCCTTCGCGAACTTCTCTTCCATCGGTATCATTGCAGGTGCAATTAAAGGCCTGAACGAAGAGCAAGGTAACGTGGTTTCCCGCTTTGGTCTGAAACTGGTATACGGTTCTACGCTGGTCAGCGTACTGTCTGCTTCCATTGCAGCACTGGTGCTGTAAGACGACATCAATACAGCCGTTACCAAACCGGGGAGATTCTCCCCGGTTTTTTTATGTCTGTTATCCAGCAATCTAAGCAAATAAACGAGAAACGCAGGCAGGAACCAAATGCAAAAAACCCCCGCTTTTCAGCGAGGGTTTCAATTTTGGTGGAGCTAAGCGGGATCGAACCGCTGACCTCTTGCATGCCATGCAAGCGCTCTCCCAGCTGAGCTATAGCCCCACGATGCGTTTACGTACCAAATTCATTGGGATTAAATTTGGTGGAGCTAAGCGGGATCGAACCGCTGACCTCTTGCATGCCATGCAAGCGCTCTCCCAGCTGAGCTATAGCCCCGTCACGTAAAGCTTGTCGAGTTGACGGGCGGCATCATATGAATTCCCTTCGCGTGTGTCAACGGCAAAATTAACTCATAGAATTCAATCGCTGAAAAAGCAGGCAAATGAAGAACATTGCGCAACAACTCGCATTCAGTAGTTAAACGCGTCACGGTTTCTACTAAAATGGTGCTATAAAATGAGCCACTAATTAACCCCACGACCATTCAGGGAATCGTTATGTTCAAGGAACGGATGACGCCAGAAGAACTTGCTAATCTGACCGGATACAGCCGACAGACCATCAATAAATGGGTGCGCAAGGAAGGTTGGGCTACCTCACCCAAACCCGGTGTTCAGGGCGGTAAAGCCCGTCTGGTTCACGTTACCGAACAAGTTCGTGAATACATTCGCAGCGCTGAGCGTTCAGCGGAAGGCTTATCAGATAATTTATCTTTATCCGGTGACACCTCCATCGAAGCTCTACTGATAAGGCTCGCCAAAGAAATGACGCCATCAGAACAGAAAATGTTTACGTCGCTGATCCTACGTGAAGGCATTACGGGTTTGTTACAACGCTTAGGGATTCGCGACAACAAATAATATGAAAAAATTACGCAGTAAAATGACCACCGAAGAGCTGGCTGAATGCCTCGGGGTCGCCAAACAAACCGTCAATCGTTGGATCAGAGAGCAAAACTGGACAACCGAAAAGTTTCCCGGTGTTAAAGGTGGTCGCGCAAGGCTTATTCATATTGATGCCGGCGTCCGAGAGTTTCTTCTCAATATTCCAGCTTTTCGCAAGGTGCCGGAATTTTATCAGGTAGAAGAACCGCTTGCCGAGTATACACACGTGGTTCGCAGTCACGCCTGCCGTCAGATAATCAGCGCACTGGATAACATGTCGCCAACAGAACAGGAAAAGCTGGCGATGTATATATCGCGCGAAGGTATTCGCACTTTCCTGACCCGTCTGGGCATTGATGAGTCTGAATAAATGCCAAAAAAAACGGCAGGGTATGCGCCTGCCGTTTTATCATATCTTAACCCGTCTTACTGCTGACTTTCACGCTCAGCAATGAACGCGAGCGCCTTGTTAATACGTTCAATGCTGCGAGATTTACCAATCGCATGCACAGTAACGTCTAACGCCGGAGACTGACCCGCACCGGTTACGGCTACGCGCAGCGGCATCCCGACTTTACCCATCCCCACTTCCAGCTCATCTGCGGTTGCCTGAATCGCGTGGTGCACGTTTTCTGCCGTCCACTCGCTAATCGCAGCCAGTTTGTCGCGAACCACTTCCAGCGGCTGACGCGCAACCGGACGCAGGTGTTTTTTCGCGGCGTCAGCATCAAACTCAGCAAAGTCTTCGTAGAAGTAGCGGCAGCTCTGCGCCATCTCTTTCAGCGTTTTGCAGCGCTCACCCAGCAGCTTGACCAGCTCTGACAGCTGCGGCCCAACGCGGGTATCAATATTTTCCTGCTCAATGTGCCATTGCAGATGCGTCGCCACATATTCTGGCGCCAGCGCATTAATGTAGTGATGGTTCAGCCACTGCAGTTTTTCAGTGTTGAACGCACTCGCAGACTTGCTCACCGCCCCCAGAGAGAACAGTTTGATCATCTCTTCACGGGTGAAGATCTCCTGATCGCCGCTGGACCAACCCAGACGTACCAGATAGTTCAGCAGCGCTTCCGGCAGGTAGCCGTCGTCGCGATACTGCATAACGCTGACCGCACCGTGACGTTTGGAGAGTTTTTTGCCGTCGTCGCCGTTGATCATCGATACGTGAGCATAAACCGGGACCGGTGCGTTCAACGCTTTCAGGATGTTGATCTGACGCGGGGTGTTGTTGATATGGTCTTCACCACGAATAACGTGGGTGATTTCCATATCCCAGTCATCAACAACGACACAGAAGTTGTAGGTCGGGGAACCGTCGGTACGGCGGATGATCAGGTCGTCCAGCTCCTGGTTGCTGAATTCGATCGGCCCACGGATCTGGTCATCAAAAATAACGGAACCGTCCTGTGGGTTGGCAAAACGCACCACGCAAGGTTCATCAGCAGCGTGATGTTCGTGGCCGTGACGGCAGCGCCCGTCGTAACGCGGTTTCTCGCCATTGGCCATCTGCTCTTCGCGCAGCGCGTCCAGACGCTCTTTGGAGCAGTAGCATTTATACGCGGTACCCGCTTCCAGCATCTCATCAATCACCGCATTGTAGCGATCAAAACGTTTGGTCTGAAAGTATGGGCCTTCATCCCATTCCAGATTCAGCCAGTTCATGCCATCCATAATGGCTTCAATAGCTTCCGGAGTGGAGCGTTCGAGATCGGTGTCTTCAATACGCAGCACAAACTCACCGCCATGGTTGCGTGCAAAAAGCCAGGAATAAAGAGCAGTACGCGCACCGCCGACGTGCAGGTAGCCTGTCGGGCTTGGCGCGAAGCGAGTTTTGATTTTCATGAAATGGCCTTACGTTTATAAAGATGCCGACAACCGGCAAATCCTGGGAAGATTATCAGGCTGGTATTCTATCACCGTGGTCTGATTCCTCAATGTTGTTCAGGCTGGAACATCACGCTTTGCCATTTTCGTATACAAATCATGCGGCATGGATTGTTTTGCGATCGTTTTGCTTAAATTTACGACGAACGAACAATTTCTTTAGAAAATGCGTTGACTCATTTTCAACTCTCCCTATAATGCGACTCCACACAGCGGGGGTGATTAGCTCAGCTGGGAGAGCACCTCCCTTACAAGGAGGGGGTCGGCGGTTCGAACCCGTCATCACCCACCAACTACTTTATGTAGTCTCCGCCGTGTAGAGTAAGAAATTGAGAAGTGGGTGATTAGCTCAGCTGGGAGAGCACCTCCCTTACAAGGAGGGGGTCGGCGGTTCGATCCCGTCATCACCCACCACTTTCTCGCCAGCTGGATTTCTTACAATAAAATTGAAGTACCGAAGTGGGTGATTAGCTCAGCTGGGAGAGCACCTCCCTTACAAGGAGGGGGTCGGCGGTTCGATCCCGTCATCACCCACCACTTCGGGTCGTTAGCTCAGTTGGTAGAGCAGTTGACTTTTAATCAATTGGTCGCAGGTTCGAATCCTGCACGACCCACCAATGTAAAAAAGCGCCCTAAAGGCGCTTTTTTGCTATCTGCAATTTGTAAGATTCGAACCTGCCGCAGGTTCGGTGTTGAGCGCAGCGAAACAACGGAGCCGTTTACGGCGACGGCCCGAGGGGCGAGCAAAGCGAGTCATCCTGCACGACCCACCAATGCAAAAAAGGGCGCTGGCGGCGCTTTTTTGCTATCTGCGATTTATACAAATCATGTTGTTAATGCTGTAACCAGTCTATTCAACGCCGGTGTAGCCTGCTGCTGCTCATAGACAATATACAAATCTGCCGGAATACGTTCCTCTAATGGCCGGAATACCACGCCAGGCCAGTTCATTTGCGCATAACCATCAGCCATCAGCGTAATGCCAATCCCCATACTGATCATCGCCAGCACCGTCTGCGGTTCGACCACTTCACGTGCTATCATCGGTGAAAATCCAGCCTGCTGACAAATTCGCTGTAAAAAAGCCCAATCTGAATGCACGGAAGGTAATGTGACAAAATATTCATTGCGCAGCGCCGCCAGTGGCACAGCCTGACATGCAGCCAGGTGATGCTCTTGTGGCACTGCGACTAAAAATGACGATTCGTGCAAACGCAGGCTGGCAAACCCCTCGGAGGGTTCAATCGCCATTCGCCAAATCCCGGCATCAAGTTCCCGACGCTCTAACAGCGCCATCTGCATACCTGGAGATTTCTCGCGAAACAGTACCTCAACATTGGGGTTTGCTTTCAAAAAATGGTGCATTGCAGGGCGCATTCTGCCCCACAGCGCCGTACCGACTACGCCGAGTTCAATGCGCCCAGCTTCACCGCGACCAATCTGCTCCACCCGCGCCAGCGCTTGATTTGCACTGGCCAGCAAACGGCGCGACTCCTCCATCAAAACTTTCCCCGCATGGGTTAACGCCACGCTGCGAGAATGGCGAATAAAAAGCAATGTACCCAGTTGGTTTTCCAGTTCCTTAATGTGAACACTAAGCGGTGGCTGAGACATATTCAGACGCGCTGCAGCGCGCCCAAAATGGAGTTCTTCCGCTACGGCAAGAAAATAACGTAACAACTTAAGGTCTGTTCGATATACACGTTCTATGGTTAAGCACTCCGCAGCGGTGATAAGGGTCCATCACGTTATCATGGCATAAAGTACTTCACCACCAGATAACCTATATACATAAATACAATTGATAATATTCCCGGTAATACATTTGGAGCAGGAATAGGTAATCGTAATAATGTAAAAATGGCCCCAATGCCAAAACCAACACCCGAAGAGAAAAATATTTCTTTCACGCACTATCCTTTATAATTTAAAGCAGCCCTGACAACCAGAGCTGCTAATCCTTTTTAATGTGCAACCGCACGATTCGCTATTTTATCCGGGTCATGTTTGTATCTAAACCCGAAGAAAAATAGCACAGCGAGAAATAATGCATACCCCGCAAATACCAGCCAGATAGTTTGCCAATCCTTGACGCCATCGACAGAAAAATAGTCCACCGCCATCCCGCTCAGGATTGACCCCACCCACGCACCAACGCCGTTTACCATGGTCATAAACAGCCCCTGAGCGCTGGCGCGAATGCTGGAGTCCACTTCCTGCTCAACAAACACTGACCCCGAGATATTGAAAAAGTCAAATGCACAACCGTAGACAATCATCGACATAAGCAGCAGGATGAAACCGATTGGTGACGGGTCGCCAAAAGCAAAGAAACCAAAGCGCAGCGTCCATGCCAGCATGCTCATCAGCATCACCGTTTTAATACCAAACCGCTTCAGGAAGAACGGGATGGTAAGAATAAATCCGACCTCAGCCATTTGCGAAACGGACAGTAAAATAGACGGATATTTCACCACAAAGCTGTTGGCAAACTCAGGGTTACGGGCAAAATCATGTAAGAACGGATTGCCAAAGACGTTGGTGATTTGCAATACCGCGCCCAGCATCATGGCAAAGAGAAAGAAAATGGCCATACGCGGATTTTTAAATAATACAAACGCATCCAGCCCGAGTTTACTGGCAAGCGTTGCAGTGGCTTTTTTCTCTACTACCGGAATTTTTGGTAACGTCAACGCATAACCCGCCAGCACTAACGAGGCCCCGGAGGCAATATAAAGTTGCAGGTTACTCAGCTCAAGATGCAGCAGACTGACCGACCACATAGCAATGATAAAGCCTATCGTGCCAAACACGCGGATGGGGGGAAAACGAGTCACCGGGTCAAGACCCGCCTGCGCGAGGCAGGAGTAAGAGACGCTATTGGATAAGGCAATGGTTGGCATAAAGGCCATCGCATTGATAAGCATCACCCAAAACATCATATCGGCGTCGGTGACCGAGGCGGAGTAGAAAAGTACGCCAGCACAAACCAAATGGCAGAGCATATAAGCGCGCTCCGCTCTGAGCCATTTATCAGCAATAATCCCCATAATACCGGGCATAATAATCGCCGCGATACCTTTGGAGCTATACACCATACCAACGTCTGCACCGGTAAAACTCAGGGTATTAATCATGTAAGATCCGAGGGTCGTCAGCCAACTTCCCCAGATAAAATATTGCAAAAAGGACATTACCTTTAAGCGAGAAGTGATGCTCATCATCGTTTCCTTATCGCATCAATAGACCTCATCTCCGAGGTCTTTTATGTTGTTTTTATCAGGCAATTTTGCGCAGAAAGCCGCAAATAAGATTGATAAAGTTCTGTCGCGAAAGTTCCGCCGCAGCCAGCGTTTGCGCATGGGAGAGTTTTACATCGCCCAGTCCTTCCGCCAGGTTGGTAATCGCGGATACGGCAACGACTTTAAGACCGCAATGACGAGCAGTTATCACTTCCGGCACAACGGACATCCCTACCACGTCGCCACCAATAATCTGCATCATGCGAATTTCTGCCGCCGTTTCAAAATTTGGCCCCGGATAAGAGACAAATACGCCTTCGCTCAGCGGGAAACCTTCTTCTGCGGCAACGGTTTGCAGGATTGCACGATAGTCAGCATCATAGGCATTCGCCAGCGAAAAGAATCGCTCGCCAAAACGATCATCATTCGCACCTACCATCGGCGTACCTGGCATGGTGTTGATATGATCGTGTAACGCCACCAGACTCCCCGGACCGACTTCTGGACGCAAAGACCCCGCCGCATTGGTGCAGAACAGCACTTCACAACCCAGCAATTTTAAAGTACGAATCGCGTCGGTCATGATGGTCATACCCCGGCCTTCATAGAAATGACCACGACCTTTCATACAGGCAACAGGCACACCGGCCAGATGACCGAGCACCAGCTCTCCTGCGTGTCCGTGGACGGTGCTGACAGGAAAGCCAGGTAGTTTTTCATAGGAAATGGCGACCGCATTCTCAATTTGCTCCGCCAGCGCACCAAGCCCGGAACCTAAAATAAACGCCACCCGAGGGGTAAAACCCAGTTTGTACGCGCGAATAATATCAACACAATACTCAGGATTATGAGAAAAGAGAGCGTGAGGCATAAATATCCTTTTTCTATCAGGTTAAATTTGACTCCTTTTTATAACGACGTTCACACCATGCTGACCAATACACTTTTCGTACCTTATCAATAGTCATTCGATATCGGTGGATTTAGATCCATCCTGTATTAATACCCGGACAAAACAGTATTGGTGGTTGTTTGTTTTCCGCATTAACAATATGCCGATTTTATTCTTATAAATTACTCACTTGTTCGTTAAACCATTAATAAAAATCGGCATAGGAAAATATGCGATGAAAAAACAGCTTCTCACTCTGGCACTCTCTTCTTTACTCATTATTCCCGCACTATCCCATGCGGAATTTAAAGGCGGATTCGCCGATATTGGCCTGCATTACCTCGACTGGACCTCAGAGACTACAGAAAAAACCAGTAAAAAATCACACAAAGATGATTTTGGTTATCTGGAACTTGAAGGCGGTGCAAACTTTAGCTGGGGGGAAATGTACGGATTCTTCGACTGGGAGAATTTCTACAATGCTCGTCACGCAAAACCCGGTAGCGAACAACGCTACACCTTCAAAAATACCAACCGTATCTATCTGGGGGATACGGGGCTAAACCTCTATCTCCATGCCTACGGAACTTACGGCTCACCGAATCGCGCTAACTTTCATGATGATATGTTTCTCTATGGTTTGGGCTATAACTTCACAGGTAACGGCTACTGGTTTAAACCCTTCTTTGCCAAGCGCTATACCGACCAGACCTATTACACAGGGGATAACGGTTATGTGATGGGTTGGGTGGCTGGATATAGCTTCTTGCTGGGCAGTGAGAAATTCAGTGTGACGAACTGGAATGAGTACGAATTTGATCGCGATGCAACCTACGCCGCAGGTAATGGTGGTAAAGACGGCATTAATGGCGCGGTCGCATTCTGGTGGAACGCCACCCCGCATCTGACCGCCGGCATTCAATACCGCTACGCCGATAATAAACTGGGGGAATCCTTCTTGCAGGACGGTATTATTTACTCCATCAAATACCTGTTTTAACGCATTACATCAGCCAGATAGTTAGATTTGATACAACGGATCGCGGGCACGACCAGCGGTTAATTCACTGGCCTGCATGCGCACCACGTCCCACAGCGCCTGAGCAGCGGTTGATAAAGAGCGGTTCTTACGTCGAGCCAGCATCAGTTGTCGTTCCACAACCGGCGTCAGGCGCTTAACCTGCAAGTGGCTACCCTGCGGTAAGGGGAGCGCCAGTGCGGGTAACACGCTGATGCCAATCCCCGCTTCAACCATCGGGAACAGCGTGGCGGGATGACCAATCTCCTGAACAATATTGGCATCAATGGAAAAATGGGCCAACGCTGCATCGATCAGCGGTTGGCTACCGGAGGCATAATCCTGCAAAACCAGGCGCTCATGCTGCAGATCCTGCCAGTTAATCCATTCCCGATGAGCGAGCGGGTGATCCTGACGACACAACAACAAAAACGGCTCCGATAGCACCGCTTCACACTGCAGATCGGTCACGGCTCCCGGGTCAATCACAATGCCAAAATCCACCTCTCCCTGACGAATACTCTCCAGTACCCATTGTTGTGGCCTGTCGTGCAGGACAAAATCGATTGCCGGATAAAGCTGGTTGCTCTGCGCAATACACTGCGGAATGAGATGCGCGGAAATCGTCTGGCTGGCAGCCACACGCACCGTACCGGTTAACTGCGTACCAACCTGACCGGCTTCGCGCAGCGTACCGTGCAGTTCATCCAGAATGCGTTCCAGCCGTGCCGCCAGTTGCTGTCCGGCTTCCGTCAGCACCACCTCGCGCGTTGTACGATCCAGTAACCGGACCCCCGTCTGCCCTTCCAGCTCTTTTACACTATGACTAACCGCCGACTGGCTTAAGCCGATGATATCCCCCGCCCGGCTAAAACTTTTGGCCTGAGCGACGGTGACAAAGATGCGTAATTGGCGCAAAGAATAATTCATCGATTCGATTCATATATAGATGCAATAAATCAATTTTATTTCTCAAATGGAAAAACGCAAAATGTGAGTACCGAATTTCAGGAGCTTTTATGAAACTTTTTCGTATCCTTGATCCGTTCACGATTACGCTGATTACCGTCGTTTTGCTGGCGTCATTTTTCCCGGCCGAGGGCGGCTTTGTTCCTTTCTTTGAAGGCCTAACCACCGCCGCTATTGCGCTGCTCTTTTTTATGCACGGCGCAAAGCTCTCGCGTGAAGCCATTATTGCCGGCGGTAGCCACTGGCGTTTACATCTGTGGGTCATGTGCAGCACCTTTGTGGTCTTCCCCGTGCTGGGCGTCCTGTTTGCCTGGTGGGCACCGGTCAACGTTGATCCGATGCTCTACACGGGTTTCTTGTACCTGTGCATTTTGCCTGCCACGGTGCAATCGGCAATTGCCTTTACGTCACTGGCGGGCGGTAACGTTGCCGCCGCCGTGTGCTCCGCCTCTGCCTCCAGCCTGTTGGGTATTTTCCTCTCGCCGCTGTTGGTCGGACTGGTGATGAATATGCATGGTGCAGAGGGCAGCCTGGAGCAGGTAGGGAAAATCATGCTGCAACTGCTGCTGCCGTTCGTACTCGGGCATCTTTCACGTCCATGGATTGGCGACTGGGTATCGCGCCATAAAAAATGGATCGCCAAAACGGACCAGTCATCCATTCTGCTGGTGGTTTACTCCGCTTTCAGTGAGGCGGTCGTGAACGGGATCTGGCACAAAGTTGGGGTCGGTTCACTGCTGTTTATTGTGATTGTGAGCCTTGTATTACTGGCCATCGTAATTGGTATCAACGTCTTTGTGGCGCGTAAATGCGGCTTCAACACAGCCGATGAAATTACCATTGTCTTCTGTGGGTCGAAAAAGAGCCTGGCGAACGGGATCCCCATGGCCAATATTCTGTTCCCGACTTCGGTGATTGGTATGATGGTGCTGCCGTTGATGATCTTCCATCAAATTCAGCTGATGGTCTGTGCGGTTCTGGCGCGTCGTTATAAGCGCCAGACGGACGCATTACAGGCGGCGCAGCAGAATACCCGCGCCGCGAAGGCTTAAAGCGGGCGTTTCAGGGGCTGTACCAACTGTGTCAGCCCCTCGGTTTTAATCAGCAGCGTGATTTGCATTAGCTCACCCAGTTTGCCCGGTGGAAATTCATCTTTACGGGCAAACCACAGCAGATACTCTTCCGGCACGTCAATCAGCCGACGCCCCTTATATTTTCCAAAAGGCATCACGGTATTGGCGATTTCAACCAGCTGCTCTTTTTCCATCTCAAGCACCCAGCAAGCGGATCATTTCAGCTTCGTCGATCACGGCAATGCCCAACTCCTGCGCTTTTGCCAGTTTAGAGCCCGCCGCTTCCCCCGCAATCACCAGATCGGTTTTCTTCGACACGCTCCCCGCCACTTTCGCACCCAGCTCGATCAGACGCGCTTTGGCATCATCGCGCGACATCAGACTCAGGCTACCGGTCAGCACAATCGTTTTACCGGCAAACGGGCTGTCGATTTCTTCAGCGTTGATAACCACCGGCGCTGGCCAGTGAATACCCTGCGCCAGTAACTGAACGATCACCTCGCGGTTGCTCTCTTCGGCAAAGAAGTTAAACACGTGAGTGGCCACTACAATGCCCACATCCGGTACTTTTTGCAGCTCTTCAATGGAAGCCGCTTCCAGCGCATCCAGCGTACCGAAGTATGCAGCCAGACCTGCAGCCGTCGCTTCGCCGACTTCACGAATACCCAGCGCGTAGAGGAAACGGGCAAACGTGGTCTCTTTCGCTTTTTCTAGCGCATTCACTACGTTTTGCGCCGACTTCGGCCCCATTCGATCAAGGCCGGTCAGCTTACCTGCAGTCAACGTGAACAGATCCGCTGGTGTGTGCACGTACTCTTTCTCGACCAGTTGATCGATAATTTTGTCGCCCATGCCGTCAACGTCCAGCGCACGACGGGAAACGAAGTGTTTGAGCGACTCTTTACGCTGCGCACCACAGATTAAACCGCCAGTGCAGCGAGTAACGGCTTCGCCTTCCACGCGTTCAACGTCAGAGTTACACACCGGACAATGAGTGGGGAACTCGATTTCACACGTATCTTCCGGGCGTTCGGAAAGTACAACGTTCACCACCTGCGGGATGACATCACCCGCACGGCGAATAACGACTTTGTCGCCAATCCGCAAACCCAGCCGCTCGATTTCGTCAGCGTTATGCAGCGTTGCGTTACTAACAAGCACGCCAGCCACCTGCACCGGCTCAAGGCGGGCGACGGGCGTAATCGCGCCGGTACGACCGACCTGAAACTCAACGTCACGAACAAAAGTCATCTGTTCCTGCGCCGGGAACTTAAAGGCTACCGCCCAGCGCGGTGCGCGGGCAACAAAGCCCAGTTGCTCCTGCAGCGCCATGGAGTTGACTTTGACAACCACGCCGTCAATATCGAATCCCAGCGTCGGTCGGTCTTCTTCAACCTTATGATAGTAAGCAAGTACTTCCTCCGGAGAGTCGCAAAGCGCCACTCTGTCGCTCACCGGCAGCCCCCACGCTTTAAATTGCAGCAGGCGACCCAGATGGGTATCAGGCAACTCGCCGCCTTCCAGTACGCCGACGCCATAGCAGAAGAAAGTAAGCGGTCGCTTCGCTGTAATACGTGGATCGAGCTGACGCAGTGACCCGGCCGCCGCGTTACGCGGGTTAGCAAACACTTTGTTGCCAGTGCGGCGTGCTTCTTCGTTGATTTTTTCAAACCCGGCCTGTGGCATAAACACTTCGCCGCGCACTTCCAGGCGAGCCGGAATATTATCTCCGCGCAGCTTCAGCGGAATGGCACGAATAGTGCGGACGTTCGAAGTGATGTCTTCGCCGGTGGTGCCGTCACCGCGCGTCGCGGCGCTGACGAACATACCGTTTTCATACAGGATACTGACCGCCAGGCCGTCCAGCTTAAGCTCGCAGCACCAGGTCAGTTTATCCGTGCTCTTCAGTCTGTCCTGAACGCGCTTGTTAAAAGCAAGGAAGCTCTCTTCGTCAAAAACGTTGTCCAACGACAGCATCGGCACTTCATGGCGAATCTGGCTGAACGCCGCCAGCGGCTCGGCACCTACGCGCTGGGTGGGTGAATCGGGCGTGACAAGTTCAGGATGCTGCACTTCCAGTTCACGCAGTTCACGCATCAGGCGGTCATACTCCGCGTCCGGCAGTTCCGGGGCATCTAAAACATGATACAGATATTCATGATGGCGAAGCGTCGCTCGCAGTTCATTCAGTTGTTGTTCTATAGATTGCATATCACACCATCAATGATAAAAAACCCCCGACAGGCGGGGGTTCAGAAAGGAGAGGTCACGCCAGAGGAAAATCAGGCGTGAGATTCTTTAACTTCGCGGATGCGGTCCTGATACTCGCGCAGTTTCTGCGGCGTCATCATACGACGTTGATCGTCGAGCACCACACCGCCCACTTCATCGGCAATGTGCTGTGCGGACTGCAGCATCAGCTTGAAGTTTTGCAACTCGTCGCCATAGGACGGAACCTGCATAAAGATAGTGACGCCCGGCGTGCTGAAATCGCCGGTCATCTCAGGGTCAAACGTCCCTGGGTTAACCATATTGGCAAGACTGAACAGCGACGGGCCACTACCATCCGGGCTGAGATGACGATGGAAAATGTTCATATCGCCAAATTTAAAACCAGCCTGCTGAATGCTGTTGAGCAACACTTCACCGTTGAGCTCGCTGCCATGATGCGCCGCAACGTTCATAATGATGACCGCTTCTTTACGCTGCGGTTTTTCAGCAACGGGCGCTTCTTCAACAACCGGTTCAGGCTGCAGTTGATGTTCAACGGCAGGCTCTGCGGGCTGGAAGGTCTGTGGCGCAGATTGCGGTGCTTGCTGCACGGGCTGCTGAACCTGCGGGGCGACGGGCTGATGTTGCATCGGCTGCTGCGCAGGTTGCTGCTGAACAGGCTGATGTTGCACTGGCTGCTGCGGTTGTACGGGCTGCTGCGGCTGCTGAACATGCGGCGGTACCGGCGCTTGTGCAGGCTGCTGCGCGTGTTGACGCGGCTGAGCAGACGCATAAGGCGGCTGGTACTGGTGTTGCGGCGACTGAGGAGGAACACCATGTTCCTGCACGTTACCGGGAGCATGATTCACACGATGCACGCGGACTTCGCCCACGCCTTCGTCTTCCTCGACGTTGTCGTCGTAGGAGTCCTCGTCATCACGTTTAGACTTCATGCGTTTCAGTGGGCGATCGCGGAATATAGAAGACCGCTCTTTACGGCTAGTCCAAAAACCATGTACCAGTAAAGCGATTATGGCGATCGCGCCAACAATGATTAATATCAGACGCAAATCCTGCATCATTATATTCTCTGTTGTTCTAACACCTTGCCACCACGGCAAACATTTACTCACTAAGAGTATTTGTCGATTACGCCAAGTGCAAGTGTACTCTTGGCTTTCACAGCATAAAGATGAACAAAATTGTGCTTTTTGCTGTTTTTTCGAACATTTCCGAACAGCTTAACGCTCAACAACCCGGTAAGATACGCAAAGTTTACCAGAGCTTATATAACAAGGAGTATGTCCTGACCATGGTTTCATCATCTGCAGTTGTACCTCGCAGCGGTTTTTACTACTTTTCTCAGGGATGGAAACTCATCACTCAACCGGGAATTCGTCGCTTTGTTATCCTGCCTTTACTGGTGAATATTCTGCTGATGGGCGGCGCATTCTGGTGGCTGTTTACGCAACTTGACAGTTGGATCCCCGCGCTGATGAGCCACGTCCCGAACTGGCTACAGTGGCTTAGCTATTTGCTCTGGCCGATTGTCACGATCTCCGTGCTACTGGTGTTTGGCTACCTGTTCTCTACCATCGCCAACTGGATTGCCGCACCGTTTAACGGCTTATTGGCAGAACAACTCGAAGCCCGCCTGACAGGCGCGACGCCGCCTGACACTGGCGTTCTTGGCATCATGAAAGACGTGCCGCGTATTATGAAGCGCGAATGGCAAAAGCTGGCGTGGTATCTCCCGCGCGCCTTTGTGTTACTGCTCCTCTATTTTATCCCCGGCGTGGGGCAGACCGTCGCACCTGTACTGTGGTTCCTGTTCAGCGCGTGGATGCTGGCTATTCAATATTGTGATTATCCGTTCGACAACCACAAAGTGCCCTTTAAAGAGATGCGTATCGCCCTGCGCACACACAAAGTCACCAACATGCAGTTCGGTGCGCTAACCAGTCTGTTTACGATGATCCCGGTGCTCAATCTGTTCATCATGCCAGTCGCGGTTTGTGGTGCCACGGCGATGTGGGTAGACTGCTACCGTGCTAAACACGCGTTATGGAAGTAATGCAAAAATGTGTAAAACAGGGGGGGGCTTATGCCGTCCCTTATTCCATACTGACGTCGAATATTTCCTTTCTGAATATAGATATGCTAAATCCTTACTTCCCCATACTTTCTCAACAGGTATGCTGAAGCGGTATCCCAATTTCATACAGTTAAGGACAGGCCATGAGTAAGATTTTTGAAGACAACTCGCTGACTATCGGTCATACGCCGCTGGTTCGACTGAACCGTATCGGTAACGGACGCATTCTGGCGAAGGTGGAGTCACGTAACCCGAGCTTCAGCGTCAAATGCCGTATCGGTGCCAATATGATTTGGGATGCCGAAAAACGTGGTGTACTGAAGCCGGGCGTTGAGTTGGTCGAACCGACCAGCGGTAACACCGGGATCGCGCTGGCCTACGTTGCTGCCGCCCGTGGTTACAAACTCACCCTGACGATGCCTGAAACCATGAGCATTGAGCGCCGCAAGTTGCTGAAGGCATTGGGTGCAAACCTGGTGCTGACCGAAGGCGCGAAAGGCATGAAGGGCGCGATTCAAAAGGCAGAAGAGATTGTTGCCAGCGACCCAGAAAAATTCCTGCTGCTGCAGCAGTTCAGCAACCCGGCTAACCCGGAAATCCACGAGAAAACCACCGGCCCGGAAATCTGGGAAGATACTGATGGTCAGGTTGATGTGTTTATCTCAGGCGTAGGTACCGGCGGTACGCTGACCGGGGTGACTCGCTACATTAAAGGAACCAAGGGCAAAACGGACCTCATCACCGTTGCCGTTGAGCCGACAGATTCTCCGGTTATAGCCCAGGCGCTGGCGGGCGAAGAGCTGAAACCGGGTCCGCACAAAATTCAGGGCATTGGCGCAGGCTTCATTCCTGGTAACCTTGACCTGAAGCTTATCGATAAAGTGGTTGCCATCACCAATGATGAAGCGATTTCCACGGCGCGCCGCCTGATGGAAGAAGAAGGTATTCTGGCAGGTATCTCTTCAGGTGCTGCGGTTGCTGCCGCGCTTAAGCTCCAGGAAGATGAATCCTTTACCAATAAGAATATAGTGGTTATTCTACCGTCATCGGGTGAGCGTTATCTGAGCACAGCACTGTTTGCCGATCTCTTCACTGAGAAAGAACTGCAACAGTAATGCCAGCATGTTAAAAAGGCGTAAAAAAGCACCCTTTTGGGTGCTTTTTTGTGGCCTGCTTCAAAGTTTCAATCCACCTGGCATTGATTCAACCCGCCGGAACTGGTATTTAACCAAACTAATTATTTTGATGCGCGAAATTAATCGTTACAGGAAAAGCGCTAGCTGAATCGATTTTATGATTTGGTTCAACTCTTCCTTTCGCGGCATAATGTTTAATGACGAACGAAACGTCAGCGGCAAGAAGTTGCCAGCAACGGATTGCACCGAACTCCTTTTGTGTCGCGTCCTGTTTACGTCGGCGCTAACAATACAGGCTAAAGTTGAACCGCCAGGCTAGACTTTAGTTCCACAACACTAAACCTATAAGTTGGGGAAATATAATGTTCCAGCAAGAAGTTACCATTACCGCTCCGAACGGTCTGCATACTCGCCCTGCTGCTCAATTTGTTAAAGAAGCAAAAGGCTTTACATCTGAAATCACTGTGACTTCCAACGGCAAAAGCGCTAGCGCAAAAAGCCTGTTTAAGCTGCAGACTCTGGGCCTGACTCAGGGCACCGTTGTTACCCTTTCCGCAGAAGGCGAAGACGAGCAGAAAGCAGTTGAGCATCTGGTTAAACTGATGGCTGAACTCGAGTAAGTTCAACGAGTTCTTTTAAATATCAGTCACAAGTAAGGTAGGGTTATGATTTCAGGCATTTTAGCATCCCCGGGTATCGCTTTCGGCAAGGCACTGCTGCTGAAAGAAGACGAAATCGTCATTGACCGGAAAAAAATTTCTGCCGACAAGGTTGATCAGGAAGTTGAACGTTTTCTGAGCGGTCGTGCCAAGGCATCTGCGCAACTGGAAGCGATCAAAACCAAAGCTGGTGAAACATTCGGTGAAGAAAAAGAAGCCATCTTTGAAGGGCATATCATGCTGCTCGAAGATGAGGAGCTGGAGCAGGAAATCATAGCCCTGATTAAAGATAAGCACATGACGGCTGACGCAGCTGCACATGAGATTATCGAAGGTCAGGCCACAGCCCTGGAAGAGCTGGATGATGAATACCTGAAAGAACGTGCGGCTGACGTACGTGACATCGGTAAACGCCTGCTGCGTAACATCCTGGGTCTGGCAATTATCGACCTGAGCGCTATCCAGGAAGAAGTTATCCTGGTTGCCGCTGACTTGACCCCGTCAGAAACCGCACAGCTGAACCTCGAAAAGGTGCTGGGTTTCATTACTGACGCAGGTGGACGTACCTCTCATACCTCAATTATGGCGCGTTCTTTGGAACTGCCTGCCATCGTCGGTACCGGTAGCGTCACCTCTCAGGTGAAAAACGACGACTATCTGATTCTGGATGCCGTAAACAATCAGGTTTACGTCAATCCGACCAACGACGTTATCGAACAACTGCGTACCGTTCAGGAGCAGGTTGCTACCGAGAAAGCGGAACTCGCTAAGCTGAAAGATCTGCCGGCTATCACGCTGGACGGTCACCAGGTTGAAGTGTGTGCCAACATCGGTACCGTTCGTGACGTTGAAGGCGCTGAGCGTAATGGCGCTGAAGGCGTAGGTCTGTATCGCACCGAATTCCTGTTCATGGATCGTGAATCGCTGCCGACTGAAGAAGAACAGTTTGCTGCGTATAAAGCCGTGGCTGAAGCCTGTGGCTCTCAGGCGGTCATCGTCCGTACCATGGACATCGGCGGCGATAAAGAGCTGCCGTACATGAACTTCCCGAAAGAAGAGAACCCGTTCCTGGGCTGGCGTGCCGTACGTATCGCCATGGATCGTAAAGAGATCCTGCGTGACCAGGTTCGCGCTATCCTGCGTGCCTCTGCTTTCGGCAAACTGCGCATCATGTTCCCAATGATCATCTCTGTTGAAGAAGTGCGCGCACTGCGCAAAGAGATCGAAATCTACAAACAGGAACTGCGCGACGAAGGTAAAGCATTTGACGAAAGCATTGAGATTGGCGTGATGGTGGAAACACCGGCTGCGGCAACCATTGCGCGTCACTTAGCCAAAGAAGTTGATTTCTTTAGTATCGGCACCAATGATTTAACGCAGTACACCCTGGCAGTTGACCGTGGTAATGATATGATTTCACACCTTTACCAACCAATGTCGCCATCTGTGCTGACGCTGATCAAGCAAGTTATTGATGCTTCTCATGCTGAAGGCAAATGGACTGGCATGTGTGGTGAGCTTGCAGGCGACGAACGTGCTACACTTCTGTTGCTGGGGATGGGTCTGGACGAATTCTCTATGAGCGCCATTTCTATCCCGCGCATTAAGAAGATTATCCGTAACACGAACTTCGAAGATGCGAAGGTGTTAGCAGAGCAGGCTCTTGCTCAACCGACAACGGACGAGTTAATGACGCTGGTTAACAAGTTCATTGAAGAAAAAACAATCTGCTAATCCACGAGATGCGGCCCAATTTACTGCTTAGGAGAAGATCATGGGTTTGTTCGATAAACTGAAATCTCTGGTTTCTGATGATAAGAAAGACACCGGAACTATTGAGATTGTTGCTCCGCTCTCTGGCGAGATCGTCAACATCGAAGACGTGCCGGATGTAGTTTTTGCTGAAAAAATCGTTGGTGATGGCATCGCTATCAAACCAACCGGTAACAAAATGGTTGCTCCTGTTGACGGCACCATCGGCAAAATCTTTGAAACCAACCACGCTTTCTCTATCGAATCCGACAGCGGCATTGAGCTGTTTGTTCACTTCGGTATTGATACCGTTGAACTAAAAGGCGAAGGCTTTAAGCGTATCGCTGAAGAAGGTCAGCGCGTGAAAGTGGGCGACCCGGTTATTGAATTCGATCTGCCGCTGCTGGAAGAAAAAGCCAAGTCTACCCTGACTCCGGTTGTTATCTCCAACATGGACGAAATCAAAGAACTGATCAAACTGTCCGGTAGCGTGACCGTGGGTGAAACCCCGGTTATCCGCATCAAGAAGTAATTCTTGCGTAGGCCGGATAAGGCGTTTACGCCGCCATCCGGCAATCAGGCAATACCTTGCCGGATGGCGCTACGCTTATCCGGCCTACAAAGAATCTCGTATCGTAGGCCGGATAAGCGTAGCGCCATCCGCCATTAAATGTGCGCGGTCATCGGTCGATAATACGCCTCACGCATCAGGATTTTCATGCCCTCCGGCCCGCTCTCCAGCATCCGCCGTTCCGAATCCGCCACCAACAACTCACAGTCGTAACCACCTGCAATACCAAACATGGCTCGCGCCACGCAGATATCTTCCAGCGCCGTTGTCCCGCTGGTGTCAAAATGTCCAACCATACGCCCATTCTGGCGAACCACCAGCCGGTAACTCTTCATCGCGCCTCCCCTGCCGGTGGCAGAATTAACTCATCACAACCGCACTGGTTGGTCCACGTCATCACTTCCAGCACGCGCTGTGCAGCATCGTGCGTGGCAGCAGTAAGTGATTTTCCCAACACGATACCGCTCACCAGTTCAGCGCAGAACAGATCGCCGGTCCCCTTCAGGTCTGTTTTTCAGGTCTGTTTTCACCCGCGGATGGGCTAGCACCTCAACCGTTTCAGCTGTCACGACGGCAACCTGAATGACCTCCTCGGTTTCTCCCGGTGCGCTGGTGATTACCACCCATTTCAGCGTATCGGTGAGCAGCGATTTGGCTGCCGATATCGCTTCATCCAGCGTGCGACAAGGTTTACCGCTCAATATCTGCAGCTCAAACACGTTTGGCGTCAGTCCCTGTGCCAGCGGTAGCAGATGCTTGCGATACGCCTGCGGTATTTCGGCCTTTACGTACATGCCGCTGTCCGTATCGCCAATCACCGGATCGACCAGAATACACAGTTCCGGATGCGTGGCCCGAACGGTCTCCAGCCACTGTGCCAGCAGAGCGATTTGTTCCGCACTTCCCATATACCCCGTGGTCACCGCTTTTAACTCACGTAACGCATCGCGTTCATTTAAGGCGCGAAGATAGCCGCTAAACCAGTCGGCCGGGATAACACCACCATAAAAGGTCTCATAATGCGGTGTATTGCTGAACAGTACCGTTGGGATCGCAGTGACGCGTAATCCCTGCGCTTTGATGGCTGGGACGGCGATACTGTTGCCTACGCTGCCATACACCACCTGTGACTGGACGGCGACGATATCGGTTTGTAACGCCCGATGCTTGTCGTCGAAGAGCACTGACTGTATTTCACTCTCCTGCTGCATAAACTTCTCCTCTCGCTGGACAGCGGGCTATCGCCTCACTATTATCGTCATATGCTAAAATTCATTTTGTCATAGGTCAATAATGATCGACGGAAAAACCGCTAACGAAATTTTTGACAGTATTCGTCAACATGTCGCTACAGGCACGTTGGCAGCAGGAGAAACGTTGCCGCCGGTGCGTGAACTAGCAACAGCATTGAACGTTAACCGTAATACTGTCGCGGCGGCTTATAAACGCCTTGTCACCTCCGGACTGGCGCAGAGCCTCGGACGCAATGGCACAGTGATCAAAGAAATATCTGCCCCCGGTGCGCTGGAAGGTGGCAATCCGGATACCGCGCTCGTCGATCTTTCCGGCGGTAATCCAGCGCCTTCGCGTCTTCCAGACCTCAGCCGTTATTTCGTGCAAATAAATAAGAATCCGCGTTTATACGGCGATGCCGCCGTATCACCCGGTCTTAAAGCGTGGGCCGCGCAATGGATGCAGGACGCAATGCCAGGCAAGGGAGAAATCGATATCACCAGCGGCGCTATTGACGCCATTGAACGTCTGCTATGCGCCCATTTACTGCCTGGCGATAGCGTTGTCGTAGAAGATCCGTGCTTTTTGAGCAGCATCAATATGCTGCGGTATGCCGGATTCTCAGCAAATCCTGTCAACGTTGACCACGAAGGCATGCAGCCAGAGATGCTGGAAATTGCGCTACAAAAAGGTGCGCGGGCGGTGATTATGACGCCGCGCGCCCATAACCCGACGGGATGCAGCCTGAGCGCATCCCGCGCGGCGCAATTGCAGGAAATCCTGGCCCGTTATCCGCAAACGCTGGTTATTGTCGACGACCACTTTGCGCTGCTGTCCGCTTGCCGCTGGTATCCGGTGATAGCAAAAGAAACCACCCACTGGGCCGTCATCCGTTCGATGTCTAAAACATTAGGCCCGGACTTACGCCTTGCCATCGTTGCCAGCGATCCGGTTACTTCAGCAAAACTGCGGTTGCGACTCAACTCCGGCAGTCAGTGGGTCAGCCATCTGCTTCAGGATTTAGCCTGCGCCTGCCTGAGCGACGAAGAATATCAACATAAGCTGGTGCAGACTCAGCAGTTTTACGCAACACAGCAGCAAAAACTGACCACCGCTCTCAGAGGATATGGCATTGATCTGCCCGTCGCTGATGGTCTGAATCTGTGGCTGCCTCTGTCGCACCACAGTCAATCACTTGCTTTTGCCCTGGCAAAATCCGGTTGGCTGGTACGCGAAGGTGAGGTGTTTGGTGTGAATACACCATCGCACGGTCTGCGCATTACGCTGTCGACCTTAAACGACAGCGATATTCATAAGCTGGCGGCTGATATTCATCAGGCGCAAAAGCGCTAACAGGAGAGAAAAAGTGCGAGTTCATTTTGTTATTCATGAGTCTTTTGAATCTGCTGGCGCGTATCTGCCGTGGGCAGAACAACGTGGCTATACCATCAGTTGGTCACAGGTTTACGCCGGAGAATCGGTTCCCGCCAATGCCGATGGCTTCGATATGCTGGTCGTCTTTGGCGGTCCGCAGTCTCCACGCACCACGCTGGCAGAGTGCCCGTATTTTGACTCTCAGGCTGAACAGCACCTGATCAATCAGGCGATTTCAGCACGCAAAATTGTGGTGGGGATCTGTTTGGGGTCGCAGTTAATCGGTGAAGCGCTGGGTGCGAAAGTATGCCAGAGCCCGGAAAAAGAGATTGGCCACTACCCGATCGCTCTGACCGAAGCAGGCCAACAGCATCCGTTGTTCAGCCATTTTGGTTCACCGCTTACCGTCGGTCACTGGCACAACGATATGCCGGGATTAACCGATCAGGCGACAATTCTTGCCGCCAGCGAGGGCTGCCCGCGACAAATCGTACAATACGGTAATTTCGTTTATGGTTTTCAGTGTCATATGGAATTCACCGCCGAAGCAATCGAGGGGCTGATTCAGCATTCAGAACAAGAGTTAGCAGAGGCCAAAGGAAAACGTTTTATCCGCTCTGTCGCTGAAATGCGCGAATGGGATTACCAGCAGATGAATGAAAAACTGTGGCAGTTCCTGGATAAACTGGTAGAGAACCGTAACGATTCATCATTGAAGGCCGGATAAAACACGTAACGTCTTATCCGGTGATCGTGTCGTATGTTTGCCTGATGGCGCTACGCTTATCAGGCAAACAAATTAGATCCCTGCGCCCTGGTTAAAGTGCTCCTCGCCAAAAACGCCGGTCGAAAGGTAGCGATCGCCGCGATCGCAGATGATCGCCACCACCACGGCTCCAGGTGTAGCACGTGCCACGCGTAACGCCCCCGCCACCGCGCCGCCAGAGCTGACACCGCAGAAAATGCCTTCACGAACGGCCAGCTCACGCATAGTGTTTTCCGCATCGTTCTGATGAATATCCAGCACTTCATCCACCAGCGAGGCGTTAAAAATGCCTGGCATATACTCCGCTGGCCAGCGGCGAATTCCCGGAATACTGCTGCCCTCTTCCGGCTGCAGACCCACGATTGTGACCGATTTTTCCTGTTCACGCAGAAAACGCGACACGCCGGTAATGGTGCCCGTTGTTCCCATACTGGAAACGAAATGGGTAACGCGGCCTGACGTCTGCTGCCAGATTTCCGGGCCGGTTGTGGTGTAATGCGCGTATGGGTTATCCGGGTTGTTGAACTGGTCCAGAAGTTTTCCTTCGCCGCGTTGCGCCATTTCCAGAGCTAAATCACGCGCTCCTTCCATCCCCTGCTCTTTGGTCACCAGAACCAGTTCAGCCCCGTAGGCACGCATCGCCGCACGGCGTTCCTGACTCATGTTGTCCGGCATTAACAGCTTCATGCGATAGCCTTTCAGCGCGGCGATCATCGCCAGCGCAATCCCGGTGTTGCCGCTGGTTGCCTCGATCAGCACATCACCCGGCTGAATTTCTCCACGCTTTTCCGCTTCGACGATCATCGACAGCGCGGCGCGGTCTTTCACCGAACCCGCAGGATTATTGCCTTCCAGCTTGACCCAAATTTCACTGCCGTTATCCGGCGTCAGACGTTGTAATTTCACCAGAGGCGTATTGCCAATCGTTTGTTCTAATGTGTTCATGAGTGCTGTCCAATAAAAAGCCGGGTGGCGCTGCGCTTACCCGGCCTACAAAATCACGGCATATGCGGTAGGCCCGGTAAGCATAGCGCCACCGGGCGATAAACCTGCAAATTAACCTATCAGGCAGATTCCGCCAGAGCAAGCTCCGCTTCGCGCGTTTCAATGCGCTGTTCGCCGTTATACAGACGTGCATTTTGCAGCCCAACAAACAGGCGCTCACCGCGACTCGGGGGATTATCGCCCTGCATTACTACCGTCAGCGGTTCGTTATACCACCCCAGCGGCTGCACAACTAATTGGGTGTAGTGACCTTTCGGACTGGCTTCCAGTACCTGAACAGGCAGCGGTGAATCCAGGCTGGTACGGCGGCTGACGTCCACTTCCCACGGACGCAGGAACAGATCCACCGGTCCCTGATAGCCTGGCGTATAGCCCAGCGGCCAGCGGTGTGCGCCGACGTGGAATTGTCCACCGCGAATCGTCCCTTGCAGTCGGTTAACCTCACCCATAAACTCCAGCACAAAGCGGGTAGCCGGTTCGCGCCATACCTGATCGGGCGCATCGGCCTGTTCGATATGGCCCTGGCTCATCACCACCACGCGGTCTGCGACTTCTGTCGCTTCTTCCTGATCGTGAGTAACAAACACGCTGGTGAACTTCAGCTCTTCATGCAACTGACGCAGCCAGCGACGCAACTCTTTACGTACCTGAGCATCGAGCGCGCCAAACGGCTCATCGAGCAGCAGGATCTGCGGTTCCACCGCTAACGCTCGTGCCAGCGCCACGCGCTGTTTTTGCCCACCGGAAAGTTGCGCCGGAAAGCGATCCGCCAGATGGGCAAGCTGCACCATCTCCAGCAATTTGGTGACTTTCGCTTTGATGGTCACCGCATTTGGACGCTCGCGACGCGGTAACACCGTCAGGCCAAAGGCGATGTTGTCGAAAACGGTCATATGGCGAAACAGCGCGTAGTGCTGAAATACGAAGCCAACTTTACGATCACGCGCATGTAAGCGACTGACGTCAGTACCATGAAAGCGAATATGCCCGCTGGACTGATGTTCCAGCCCGGCAATAATGCGCAGCAGCGTGGTTTTGCCCGAGCCAGATGGCCCCAGCAACGCGACCATCTGACCTGAAGGAATATCCAGCGAGATATCGTTCAGCACCTGGGTGCGACCAAAAGACTTCTTAATATTGGCAATCTCAATGCTCATGATTTTCCTCCTGCTGCGCGCGTTTCTCCTGGTTCTCCAGACGCCATTGCAACATGCTCTTCAAAAACAGGGTAATAATCGCCATCAGCGTTAACAGCGCCGCGGCGGTAAAGGAGCCGACCGTGTTGTAGTCTTGCTCCAGTAATTCAATTTGTAGCGGCAGAGACAAGGTTTCGCCGCGAATCGAGCCGGAAACCACCGACACCGCGCCAAATTCGCCAATCGCACGGGCATTAGTCAGCACCACGCCGTACAGCAACGCCCAACGAATATTCGGCAGCGTCACACGGCGGAACATCTGCCAACCGGATGCGCCAAGCAGAACCGCCGCTTCGTCTTCGTTACTGCCCTGACTCAACATCACCGGCACCAGTTCGCGCACCACAAACGGACAGGTCACGAACACCGTGACCAGCACCATTCCCGGCCAGGCAAACATAATTTGCAGATTGTGTTCATCCAGCCATCCGCCCAGCGGACCGTTAGAGCCGTAAAACAGCAGATACACCAGGCCGGCGACCACAGGCGACACAGCAAACGGAATATCCAGCAGCGTCAACAGCAACTGGCGTCCAGGGAAGTTAAAACGGGTCACCAGCCAGGCCAGCATCACGCCAAACACCAGATTCACCGGCACCGCAATCAGCGCAATCAGCACCGTTAACCAGATAGCGTGCAGCATGTCCGGGTCGGCCAGGTTCTGTAATACCGGCATTAATCCCTTGCTGAACGCCTGCACGAAGATGTAAATCATCGGCACCAGCAAAATAAACGCGGACACCAGCATGCCTGTGCCGATCAGAAACCATTTCCCCCAGTTAATACGGGGCGCGCCATAGCGTTTCAATTGGGTAATCTCTGCCATCAGTGACCTACCACGCGTCGACCAAAGCGACTTTGCAGGGTGTTAATCGAAAACAGCAGCAACAGCGACGCCCCGAGGATCACAGAGGCAATCGCACTGGCAGCCGGATAGTCAAACTCCTGCAAGCGAACAAAAATCATCAACGAGGTCACTTCCGTTTTCCATGCGATATTTCCGGCGATAAAGATAACGGCGCCAAACTCACCGAGGCTGCGGGTAAACGAAAGCGCAACCCCCGCCACCAGCGCGGGAGACAGCTCCGGTAACACCACTTTACGAAAGCTCTGCCAGCGCGTGGCACCGAGCGTTTCCGCCGCTTCTTCATATTCCGGGCCTAACTCTTCCAGCACCGGCTGCACAGTTCGCACCACAAACGGAATACTGGTAAACGCCATCGCCACCGCGATACCGAGCCAGGTGTAAGTCACCTTAATATCCAGCTTCGCCAGCCACTCGCCGTAGAAACCGTTGACCGAAAACAGCGACGCCAGCGTCAGACCCGCCACCGCCGTAGGCAGCGCGAATGGCAGATCCATCAGCGCATCCAGCAGCGTCCGACCCGGAAAACGATAGCGGGTTAAGATCCACGCCATCAGCAGGCCAAACACGCCGTTAAAAATCGATGCCACAAACGCCGACAGCAGCGTCACTTTATACGCCGCCACCACCTGCGGGTTGGTAATCACATCCCAGTATTGCGCCCAGCTCATTTGCGCCAGTTGCATCACCAGCGCGCTAAGCGGCAGCAGCAATATCAGGCAGACAAACAGTAGGCTGGTGCCCAGGCTTAAGGTGAAGCCGGGCAACACGCGTCGGGAAGAAACAGCAAACATTTACTTGCGCCCCGCCGCCAACAGCTTGTCCAGCTCACCACCGCTGACAAAGTGTGTCTTCATCACTTCAGGCCAGGAGCCGAACTTGTCTTCTACGCGGAACAATTCAGTCTGCGGGAATTTATCTTGCTGTTTGTCCATCACCTGCGGGTTATTCACGCGGTAGTAGAAATCGGTAATGATGGTTTGCGCCTGCGGGCTGTACAGCCAGTTCAGATACGCTTTAGCCGCTTTTTCAGTCCCGTTGGCCTGCACGTTTTTATCTACCCAGGCTACCGGGAATTCGGCGAGGATATTGGTTTTCGGGATAACCACTTCAAAACCCTGCGCTTCATACTGTTTGCGAATGTTGTTCACTTCTGATTCGAAGCTGATCAGCACATCGCCCAGGCCGCGCTCTGCAAAGGTGGTGGTAGCACCGCGGCCGCCGGTATCAAACACTTCGACGTTTTTCAGAAACTGGGTCATGAACTGTTCAGTTTTGGCTTTATCGCCACCGTCAGCTTTATCCGCAGCACCCCACGCCGCCAGATAGGTATAGCGCGCGTTACCGGAGGTTTTTGGGTTCGGGAAAATCAGTTTCACATCAGAACGCACAAGGTCATTCCAGTCATGAATATTCTTCGGGTTCCCCTTACGCACCAGGAAGCCCATGGTGGAATAGAACGGCGAGCTGTTATTCGGCAGACGACTTTGCCAGTCGGCCGGGATCAGCTTGCCTTTGTCATGCAGGATCTGCACATCGGTGACCTGGTTATAGGTCACCACATCGGCTTTCAGCCCTTGCAGAATCGCCAGTGCCTGTTTTGATGACCCGGCATGAGATTGTTTAATCGTCAGTTTGTCACCGCCGTTATCCTTCGCCCATTGCTGTTCAAACGGCGGATTAAGGGCGGCAAACAGCTCGCGAGACACATCGTATGAACTGTTCAGCAGTTCCGTTGCCTGCGCCTGACCCACCAGCAACAACATTGCAGCCAGCGTCAGGGTTCTTTTTTTCAGTAAGTTAACGGCCATTGCGCACCCTTATAAATTTAATGACTTTCTTATGGTCATCATATTTATAACCGGCACTAAAGGAGTAACGGTTTTATATACCGTTTGATGATTTGAAAGTTGAAAAGAGAATAAGGGGAAACCCCTCCCCAGGTTCACCGGGGAGGAGACAGGCATCAATCAGATGCCGACGCTGATGCTTTCAGGCAGGGTGCTGCCGCCATCAATCACGTTTTGCGTGCCAGTTAAATAGCTGGACTCATCCGACGCGAGGAACGCCGCCAGTTCACCCACTTCAAGCGGACAGGCCAGACGACGCATCGGGATCGCTTTCGCCATGTCGACTAATACGGATTCAGGATCGTCCGGGTTAGACTGACGCGCGATATTCTCTGCCATCGGCGTACGAACGTAGCCTGGGCAAATGGCATTTACGCGAATGCCGGACTGCGCGTATTCAACCGCCAGGGACTTGGTTAAGCCGATAATAGCGGCTTTCGACAGCGCATACGCCGTTTCGCCCGGGTCGGCTACCATATCGCCTGTTACCGATGACATCATCACGATGCGCCCGTCTTTGCGCGCAATCATCTCCGGCAGAACGGCCTTCGTCACGTTCCAGACGCCTTTAATGTTGACATCAATGTGGAAGTCGCGATCTTCATCGCTCATTTCAAGGAAGTTGCCAAGGCGACATACGCCTGCATTGTTGACCAGAATGTCGATTTTGCCTTCAATTTTCTTCGCGCGTTTTACCGCTTCCGTGACCGACGCAAAATCTCTGACGTCTGCGTGAACCGCTGTGCAGCGATGCCCGCGCCCAGCCAGTTCATCCGCCAGCTTTTCAATCTCATCGGAGATATCCAGCAGGATTAAGTTCGCGCCATGGCGGGCAAACGTTCTGGCGATCCCCTCGCCAATACCCTGAGATGCGCCCGTAATCAATGCTGTTTTGCCCGTGAGTTTTCCCATTTCAATATTCTCCTTTTGAATATGAAGCCTTCACTTCATTCACGCAGAAGATACAGCATTAACAAATTCATGCTGAGGAATAGCTCACTAAATCAGGTTAATTTCAGGTAAAAAAAATCCCCGTCGGGGCGGGGATTTTCAATTTCATGACAGATAAGAACGCGGTAGGCCTGGTAAGCGTGAGCGCAACCAGGCAACACTGGGGTTACAGCGCCATCAGTCGATCCAGCGACGGTGCAAAGTAATAGCCACCGGTGACCGGTTTGGTGAAGCGCAGCATTGCATCACGTTTGCCGTCGGTATCGCCAAACATGCTCAGCAACTGTTGTTCAATGTTGTGCAGACGGGCGCAGTAGGCGCAGAAATAGAGACCATGCGTGCCGCTGGCAGTGCCGTATGGCAGGCTCTGGCGCACAATTTTCAGCCCTTTACCGTCTTCTTTGAGGTCAACACGGCTCAGGTGGGATGTTACCGGACGATCGTCACCATCGATCTCTTCGTTGGCTTCCTTGGTGCGGCCAATCATCATTTCCTGGTCATGGATGCTCATGCGATTAAGCTGCTTCAGGTTATGTTCCCAACGCTGCACAAACACATAGCTGCCACCGGCATCCACACCATCTTTGATAACGGCGACTTCACGGCGCGTTTCTTCGCCTGCCGGGTTTTCCGTACCGTCAACAAAGCCACTGAGGTCACGCTCTTCGACCCAACGGAAACCGTGGATTTCTTCTTTGACTTCAATACAGTCGCCAAATGCTTCCATTGCCGCCTGCGCAACGGAGAAATTCACGTCATGACGCAAAGAGAGAATATGGATCAACACGTCATATTGGGTTGCTGGTGCCAGACCTTTACCGTAAGGGATAAAGTCTTTTAACTCTTCAGCACCGACGCCGCCGCTCAATGCACGCCAGGTGTTGTTGCCAAAAGCGACAACCGCGCCCAGATGCGCATCCGGGAACTTAGCTTCAAAGGTCGCCAGCTTATCGGCGAAGGTTTTGCTGGCCGCACGCAGGGCCTCAACGTCGCCTTTAACATTGGCTTCAATCCAAATCGCCGCACGGCAATGTTCTGGCAAAATGCCACTCTGAACCTGAGACATTGTTCCTCCTGAAAAAAAGATGCCACGACACCGTGGCATTGATGGGCGCTATTCTACCTCTTTTTTTAACAAGCCGATTTGTTCAGACGCAAATTAACGCCGCCAGATAATTTTGCTTACTTTCCACGCTTTCAGCGTGTCGTCAGACGGCATTATATCCTCAGGCCCGCTCCATTCACCGGAAAAAATATAGCTAATATGTTGACTTCCTTCAGCTTTACACTCAACGCCCGCGCTGTCATCGCCGGTTGCCTTTTGGCAATTACCGAAAGCTTTAGTGTAAAGGTCGCTAAACGGTGTACCGATTTCGACACCCGCGACTGACGAAATATCGTGGTCTAACACATCAATACGACTAATGGTTCCCTGGCTGCCATTGATGACTATCGCCAGCTTGTCGTCTTTCAGCGCTTCATAGAAGCGCACCACATTTCCGTTATCAGTCTTCATCCCGCTACGCAGGCGGTAATCACCGTCCAGCGCATCAGCAATGGCTTTTTCATCCAGCGGTGTCGCGCCCGTTAACACTCCGACGCCCTGCTCTGTGACCTGCGTTGAAGAACCAAACCAGTTCCACGGATTGGCGGCAGACCAGTTCACCGAGGACAACGTTGAACACCCGGTCAGTAGCAGCGGCATCGCGCATAAAGTCAAACGCAGTGATTTCATTTCACTTCCTTCCTTATTTATCAACGTTGCTTGGAGTCCGGTTTCCCCAAAAAGTGCCGTTATTCTTTCTCAAGGGAAAAACAGGCACGCAAACGTTGATTGGTTAACAGCCCGACCAGTGCGACGATATCCGCCACCAGCAGCGCCAGCCCGACACCGTTGAGCGGATCGCCTGCCAGCCACATCACCGGCTGCCAGCACAGCAGCACCAGTTGAGCGAGAATCAATAATCCGCGCAGCCTGTGCCACAAAACGGGGAACGCAAAACGCCGCCCGCTGAGTAAAAACGCCAGTACGGCGGGAACGCCGGGGAGCAAACCCAGCCAGAATGCGTCATGATCGGGATAAAACAGATTCAGCAATGTGTTGCCCTGCTCACGGGAAGAACCGGCAATCACAAACAAAACCCAGGTGCGTGCCTGCAACAACAGTACGCACCAGAAGAGAAAAGGCAGGCGCAGACGCCCATGACCGTCATAGTCGGCCGGATGAAACTCAGTACTCTTCATCTTCAATCAAACGCTTGCCCAGATTGAGTACATCCGCATGTTCATAGCCCAGACGTTCATACATGCCCTGGACGACATCGTTATCGTCACGCACCATGATTTGAATCTTCGGGCAACCGCGGGCAATGAGCTTTTTCTCCAACCGGTTGAGTAGCGCATTAGCGATACCGCGACCGCGAAACTCAGGATGCACGCCGAGATAATAGGCCGAACCGCGATGTCCGTCGTAGCCGCCCATCACTGTGCCGACAACTTCACCGTTCACTTCTGCGACCAGAAACAAGCTGACGTCATGATTGACTTTGCGTTCAATGTCCATTTCCGGGTCATTCCATGGACGCAGCAAATCACAGCGCTCCCAGAGGGTGATCACCTCTTCGAAATCTTCCTGGCGAAAAACGCGTATTTCCATGGTATTGGTTACCTTTTCAGGACGTTAAAAAGCGATTATGGCGCGAACCACTGATTTAGCCAATATCTGACGCGAAGCGGCGGAAAAAATGGCATAATACGGAATTGTCACGTATTGAAATGAAAAGTAAAACAATTCTTATCCCGATCCGTCGCAACGGACAACGCGATACGATATAACGTTTAGAACCTTTTTTTACAACTCAGGCCGTATGAGCACTTTTAAACCACTAAAAACACTCACATCGCGCCGCCAGGTGTTGAAAGCCGGGCTGGCCGCCCTGACGCTGTCAGGCATGTCGCAAGCCATCGCTAAAGAAGAAGCGCTTAAGACCAGCAATGGGCACAGCAAACCGAAAGCGAAAAAAGCCGGCGCTAAGCGCGTAGTTGTCCTCGATCCGGGTCACGGCGGGATTGATACCGGCGCAATTGGTCGCAACGGTTCGAAGGAGAAGCACGTGGTGCTGGCGATTGCCAAAAACGTGCGCTCGATTCTACGCAACCAGGGCATTGATGCGCGCCTGACCCGCTCCGGCGATACGTTTATTCCGCTGTACGATCGCGTCGAGATAGCCCACAAGCATGGCGCCGATCTGTTTATGTCAATTCACGCCGACGGCTTCACCAATCCGAGTGCGGCAGGGGCATCGGTCTTTGCGCTGTCTAATCGCGGCGCCAGTAGCGCCATGGCGAAATATCTGTCCGATCGTGAAAACCGGGCCGATGAAGTGGCCGGAAAGAAGACCACTGATAAAGACCATTTGCTGCAGCAGGTACTGTTCGATCTGGTGCAAACCGACACCATTAAAAACAGCCTGACCTTAGGGTCGCATATTCTCAAAAAGATTAAGCCGGTACACCGTCTGCACAGTCGTAGCACTGAACAGGCCGCCTTCGTGGTGCTAAAATCACCTTCGATTCCGTCGGTACTGGTCGAAACCTCGTTCATTACCAATCCGGAAGAAGAGCGACTGCTCGGCACGACGGCATTTCGTCAAAAAATCGCTACCGCTATCGCCAATGGCATCATTAGCTATTTCCACTGGTTTGATAACCAGAAAGCACACTCGAAGAAACGTTAATCATGAAGCCCGATGCACAGCGCGTAAAACAGTTCCTGCTCAGCCTGCAGGATGATATTTGTCAGCAGTTATCCGCCGTAGATGGCGCCGGGTTCGTTGAAGATAACTGGCAGCGCGAAGCGGGCGGCGGCGGGCGCAGCCGGGTGCTGCGTAACGGTGGTATTTTCGAGCAAGCGGGCGTCAACTTCTCCCACGTCTACGGCGATGCAATGCCGGCCTCGGCTACCGCCCATCGCCCGGAGCTTGCCGGGCGCAGTTTTGAGGCCATGGGCGTCTCGCTGGTGGTGCATCCGCAGAATCCTTACATTCCGACCAGCCATGCCAACGTGCGTTTTTTTATCGCGGAAAAACCGGACGCCGAGCCGGTGTGGTGGTTTGGCGGCGGCTTTGACTTAACACCCTACTACGGCTTTGATGAGGATGCGGTGCACTGGCACCGCACGGCGCGTGATCTGTGCCAGCCGTTCGGTGATGACGTGTACCCGCGTTACAAAAAATGGTGCGATGACTACTTCTTTCTCAAGCACCGTAACGAGCAGCGCGGCATCGGCGGGCTGTTTTTCGATGACTTAAATACGCCGGATTTCGATCACTGCTTCGCCTTTATGCAGGCGGTTGGCGCAGGCTACACCGACGCATATCTGCCGATCGTCGAACGCCGCAAAGCGATGATATGGGGTGAGCGCGAGCGTAACTTCCAGCTTTATCGCCGTGGGCGCTACGTGGAGTTCAACCTGGTGTGGGATCGCGGCACGCTGTTTGGCTTACAAACCGGCGGACGCACGGAATCGATTTTGATGTCGATGCCGCCGCTGGTGCGTTGGGAATATGATTACCACCCGGATGACGGCAGCCCGGAAGCCGCCCTTAGCGAGTTTATTCAGGTGCGCGACTGGGTGTAATGGCCTGATGGCGGAACAATTCGTAGGCCGGATAAGACGCAAGGCGTCGCCATCCGGCAGCGCAGCAACCACAATTGCCTGATGGCGGCGAACGCCTTATCAGGCCTACTCAAGCTATACCATCACGCCCACTGGCGCATGCGCTGATGCAGCGTCAGCGACGGTTTCTCCGCAAACAACTGCTGGTAGTCGGTCGCAAACTGCCCTAAATGCCAGAATCCCCACTGCATGGCAGCGTCTTTCACCGTGGTACTTTGCGACCACGGGCTTATCAGCTCGCGACGCACGGCGTTCAGGCGAATGCGTTTTAACCAGGCATTCGGTCCAATGCCGAGGATTGCGTGAAAAGCGTTTTGCAACGTCCGGCGGCTGACGTGCAGCTGGTTACACAGGTCGAGCACGGTCAGCGGTTCTGACATATTTTCCAGCACGTATTCGCGCGCCCGCGACAGTAGGCGGCGATAGCTCTGATGGCTGATGCTCTCAGCCGTGATTATCGGCTGCGCTTCCTCCAGCATGGTGCCCATCGCCAGCAGCAGGTTATCGCCCAACACTTTGCGCACCGCAGGCTGATGAAGATTCGCCGGATTTTCGCTGAACGTTGCCAGCGCCTGCTGCACAAAGCCCCAAAGGGCGGCTTTATGTTGTTCTTTCACCTCCAGCGCCGACTGGTTGCGCAGCATATGCAGCACCCTTTCCGGGTTATGCAGGAAGTTAGCCTGACGGGCAATCGCCTCTTCCGAAATAACGACACCCAGAATGGTGTAATCGTCCGGCGTACTCAGTTCAAACTCTGTCCCACCTGGACGGGTAGCGATTTCAGCGCTACCCAGACACTGGGTACCAATAAATCCCTGTTCGCCACGGGTGGCCGGAATACCAAACCAGAACGAGTTCGGCCAGACCAGACACGACTGACGCAGCGCCAGACCGGTGTATTCACGGAACACCTGAATATCGTCGAGCAGGATTTCCGTGAACTCGCCATGAAATTTTCCCGGATGTAATTGGTCGTAGATCTGCTGCCAGGCGGTAATCGTCAGCGCATGCTCATACACATCCGTTGTTCGCCGCTGGTGAACGTTGTCCACCTCCACTTTCGGCGTAAGTTTAACGTCTTCGGGTAATGCTTCATGATAAAGATGGTGCAGGTTTGCAGTACGGGTCTTTTTCATGATCTTTTAAGCCGGAAGCTTCAACGAAGCCCCCGGCCCTCCGACAGGTTAATTTTTTAAGCGATAGCGACTACTGCGTTTACGCAACGCTCCGTCAGAAAAGAGCTGTTCCAGCGCCTTTCTGGCTTCATCAAGTGACCAGCCAAAGTGGGCAGCCACTTCCCCTGCCGTCACTCCCTGACGGACCGATGTTAACAGCGCCAGCAATTCATCAGAGGATTCAGATGACACAGATGCTTCCTGCGTCTTCTCTGGGGCCTCATCTGACTTCACTTCAGGCTTCTGCTCTGGTTTCTTCGGTTCTGGTTTCTTCGGCTGGCGCGTAAAACCGCCGATCAGCCACTGGGTGTCATCATCCGGCCGCCCTATCTCCTTGCGGCTGACAACACGTCCTGTACGCGCTGCGGCTGCGCTTCCGGCATCCAGCGCTGCACGACACGCGGCCAGATCGCCTTCCACCACCAGAGTCAGCCTGCCAGGATCCAACACCTGGTGACTGAGCAGACGCACGTTCGCGGCTTTCAGCATGGCATCCGCCGCGTCTACGGCAGCCACCATGCCATCCACTTCCAGTAATCCCAGTGCATTGATCATTGCAACCTCTCTTACGCGCGCTGGACAGGATTACGGGCAATATCCAGAACAGCATCAGCGAAAGCATTACAGGCAGCTTTACAGGCAGCCTGGCTACCGGTTAAAAACGCCGCTGAGTAGTTGGTTTCTGACGGCGGCGGCACATAGGTGACAATCTGTACATCGGCAGATTTAAGCGCAGCATCAATACCAAATGTTGCTTCCAGCGGCGGTGCCACCAGATACGCCATCGGATCGCCAAGTCGGCATCCTGCGGTCGCCGAGAGATACGAACCGGTACGCGAAACCACGTGCGCAAGGAAGGCGGTATCTTCTGCGTCATTGGCCCACTGGAACGCCGCGCCGCTTTCGATATTGGCGACCATGGCGTCCAGGCCGGCGCGAACTTCGGCCGGGTTCGGCCCGCCGAGCATGATCAGCACTTCGCCCGAGGTTGGAGAGGGACTGTGCGCCGCGCCGGCATACAGCGAGCGGCCATAAACCACTTCCACCATCGCCTGTTTTGTCGCTTCGTCTGCGGCAATATACGCCACGTCATCAGAATCTGCTGTGATGAGTCCGAGACTACGTATATGTGGCGGTAATTTAAGTTCACGGGCAAAACCGTCATTTACCGAGGCAATCACGCGCATTGCGGTGACTGAAGGTCTAATCAAATCTAATGCTGGCATGATGCCTCCTTAACGGGTCATATTGATGCCGGACGCTTTTTGCTCCAGCATGCGCTTGGCCAAATCCACGATCACCGCCGCCGCTTCAACCGGTGGCGTACCGCCCTGGTGAATATTGGAGATACAGGTACGATCAGCTTCAACGGTCGTCGCCACGCGTGGCGAATAGACGGCATAGCAGGACAGACTTTCCGACTGGCCGAGGCCCGGACGTTCCCCAACCAGCAGGATCACTGCTTTCGCTCCGAGCAGTTCACCGATCTGATCTTCGATTTTCACGCGGCCATAGCGAACAAAGAACGGTGTCCCGACTTTTAATCCGGCCTGTTTTAAGCCTGACAACAGCGGCGGCAGGATCTCTTCGTAGTTAGCGGTGATGGCGTCGGTAGACAGACCATCAGAGATAATCACCTGCACATCCGGGTTCATTACACACTGTGATTTCAGCGCTTCAATGGCTTCTGCGCTCAGACGACGCCCCATGTCCGGGCGCGTCAGATACAGATTTTTGTCGCTGATTTCTGAGCGTACTTCCAGCAAGCCTTGCGCTTTCACCCACTCTTCCGGTACTTCTTTCAACACTGTATCTTTTGAACGCGAGTGGTCAGCCAGGAAGCGCAGCAGCGCCTGAGTGCGCGGACGCGGACCGGCACGACCGGTACATACACGCGCGGCGGTGCTGCGGCGCAGCTCGGTCAGCACTTCTGCGCGATGCGGGTTCTCAACGCCAATCCACGCTTTCGCTTCGGCTGAACCTAAGTCCATCGCACAGCTTTCACCCGTTGGTGCGGCGCACTGCGTAGTGCTGCATTTCGTTTCTGGTGACGGCGCTTGAGCCTGCGGCTGTGACTCCCCCATTGACGCCATTACACTGCGTACAATTTCTTCAATCTGTTTTTGATCCATCGTATGTCATCCCCGCGTCATCAGAAGAACAGTGACGGATCGCCCGCCCGTTTGGTCAGGCGACCGTTTGCCATAATGCCCATGGTTTCCAGCCAGCGTTCAAACTCCGGTGACGGACGCAGGTTCAGCAACTGGCGCACGGTCGCGGTGTCGTGGAAGGCGGTGGTCTGGTAGTTGAGCATGATGTCGTCACCGAGCGGCATGCCCATGATGTAGTTGCAGCCAGCGGTGGCGAGCAGAATCATCAGGTTTTCGTTGAGGTTCTGGTCAGCATCAGCATGGTTGGTGTAACAGCAGTCGCAGCCCATTGAGATGCCGCTCAGCTTGCCCATGAAGTGATCTTCTAAGCCCGCGCGAATAATCTGACGGTCGTTGTAGAGATATTCCGGCCCGATAAAGCCCACCACGGTGTTCACCAGGAACGGATCGTAGTGACGCGCCAGCCCGTAGTTACGCGCTTCCATCGTCACCTGATCGGCGCCGAAGTTAGCGCCAGCGGAGAGCGCAGACCCTTGCCCGGTTTCAAAGTACAGGCAGTTTTCCCCGGCGATACGATTGAACTCCGCGCCCACTGCACGCGCCTCATCCAGCATCGCCAGCTCAACGCCAAACTCTTTTAAGCCTTTCTCACTGCCGCAGATACTCTGGAAAATCAGCCCGCCCGGCGCACCGCGACGAATTGCTTCGATCTGGGTGGTGACGTGCGCCAGTACGCAGCCCTGGGTCGGAATATTGAACTTGTCGATAACGCCATACACGGTATCGAGCACGCGGCTTAAGTTTTCCACGTCATCCGTTACCGGGTTAACGCCGATCACCGCATCACCTGCACCGAAGGACAACCCTTCGTAGATTTGCGCGGCAATACTCTGCACGTCGTCACGGGTATCGTTCGGCTGTAAACGACAGCTGAAGGTGCCCGGCAAGCCAATGGTGGTGTTGGCTTTTTTGATCACCGGCATTTTTTTGCCACCGTAGATCAGATCCGCGTTGGAGCAAATTTTAGCCACGCCTGCGACCACTTCTGACGTTAACCCTTTGCGCATAAACGCAATGTCATCGACAGAGGTTTCATCACTCAACACGTACTCGCGCAGCTCACTGATGCTCCAGTTTTTGATGCGGTTATAGGCCGTTTCGTTGACGTCATCCTGAATCAGACGCGTGACGCAGTCCTCTTCATAGGAAATCACCGGGTTATTGCGAATATCCGCCACCGTCATTTCCGACAACACCTGTTTGGCCGCCACGCGCTCCTGCGAACTGGTTGCAGCTACCCCTGCCAGCACATCCCCCGAACGCAGTTCGTTGGCTTTTGCCAGCACCTCTTTTACATCCTTAAACTGATAAACATTGCCGAACAATGTGGTCTTTAGTTTCATAAGTCGTTCCCTCAGGAAGGAAATGCGAGTGATTTCACCGTCACCGGCACAACCGATCCGCCAAAAAGAGGCGTACCAATGTCGATATAGTCCCCCGCCCGGACAACCACCTCATCGATGACCGCCAGCGGGTGTTGCTGTAACTGTGGGCGTAACAGCATGCCCAGGGCTTTACCAAAATCCTGCTCGGCTACCACCAGCAGGGGATGCGGATTCGGATAGCGCGCGACAAAGGCCAGCAGTGCATCAATCACCGTTAACAGCGCGGCGTAGCGCACCGGTAACGAACCTGGCAGCGCCAGCACGTAGGCGTCGGTTTTCGGGTCAAGGTCGAGCTGCAGCAGCGCCTGCTGCCAGGCCGCCACCAGATCAGCCTCATCAACCGGAATCGCCACCGGCAGATTGCGCAGCGGAAGCGCCACACCCTCCAGCCAGATAGTGCTGCCCGAAAGCGACAGCGTATGCGCCCCGGCGCCAATCACCGTGGCGCGCACGGTTTGCGCCGGAAACTGCACGTTCATCTCACGCAGGCGCGGATGTTCATGCAGCGCCGTTGCTAACAGCGGCCCAATGTCGGAAAAACAGAACGGATCGGCAGGTTGGTTGCGGTAGCACTCACCCACCCCGCCGGACAACGTAATCACTTCAGGCTTCACGCCAACGGGCAGCAGACCGGTTTGCATCAGCGCCTGCGCCAGCGGTGAAAGCGTGCCATCAATCACCTCCACAATCAGCGCAGCCATCCGTCGCGCCACCTGAACAAGCTGCGCCGCATTGAGAGTTCGGGCATCAGTGCCTGGACCAAATACGTCATCAACAATCATTTGTCCTGGCTGATGCGCGTGAACCACGCGCCCCTGGCCGTCCGTTTCCAGTAGCCGTCCGCCGACGTTCAGACAGGCCGAGCCGCTGACTTTTCCCGCGTCGAACAGCACGTAGTTCGACGTCCCCCCGCCGATGTCGATATTCAGTACACGGCACAACTTCTGCTCTGACAGAGTCTGGGCACCCGCACCATGACCAGCAATCACCGATTCCAGATGTGGGCCAGCGCTTGCCACCACGAAGTCGCCCAGCGACTGGGAGAGCGTCATCACCGCCGGACGAGCATTGCGGGTTTTGGCGCTTTCTCCGGTAATGATGATCGCGCCGGAATCGACGCTCTCTGGCGCAATCCCTGCCGCCTGATACTGGGCGAGGATCAGTGCTTTCAGTTCGGCCTCTTTCAACCCGCCCTGCTTATCAACGGGGGTAAAGAACACCGGGCTTTGCCAGCTAATTTCGCGTTTGATGAATTCGTAGCGCGGCACCTGCGACACTGCCGCACGGTTAACCAGCTCAAGGCGCGAGAAGATCACCTGAGTAGTTGTGGTGCCGATATCGATACCGACGCTCAGTAGCTGGCGAGTGTTCACGATTGCGCCTCCGGATTGGTTTCTGCTGGTGCCGGAACATCTTCGTCTTTCGGTACTAACAGCATAGCCACGCCAATCGCCGTCACGCCGCCGATCAGCTTGCCGACAATCATCGGGAAGATCATGGCGTTCATGTTGGCAGCGGCGAAGCCTAAGTGGTCACCCAGAGCGAAGGCCGCTGAGACCGCGAACGCGCAGTTGATCACTTTGCCGCGGGTATCCATGTTTTTCATCATGCCGAACATTGGGATGTTGTTGGCAAGCGTTGCCACCATACCCGCAGCCGCAATGTTATTAACTTTCAACAGGTTGCCGACACTCATCAGCGGTTTTTCAAACCAGCGGGTCAGCAGCAGCACCATCGGATAGGCACCCAGCAGCACACAGGAGATAGAACCGATAACTTCGATGGCGCGCATCACTTCACCCGGCTTATCGCCTGGCGCCATGAAAATAGGATCAAGACCCGGGATCAGCTCCCAGCCGAGCAGGAATTTAATCACCGCAGCCGCCAGACCAAGGGTGATCAGCGCTACCAGGAACTTGGCGAAGATCTGGAAGCCGTTGATCATTTTTTCCGGGATGAATTTCAGTCCCAGCGCCACCAACACGGCCACGATCAGCACCGGGATCATGTTCATCAGGATCAACGCAAAGGTGAACTCCACCGGCTGACCGTTGATTTCCACGCCGGAGTACATCGCGACCAGACCACCCGCAATACAGCCAATCGGAATGGTGACGATACCGGCCAGCACGCCCAGCGCCAGATAACGACGGTCAGACGGTTCAATAATTCCCAGCGCAACCGGAATGGAGAACACCAGCGTCGGTCCCATCATCGCGCCGAGGATCAGGCCAGAGTACAGCCATGCCGCAACGTCGCCGCCCGCCAGTTCTTTCGCCAGGAAGAAGCCGCCCATATCGCACGCCAGCAGCGTTCCGGCAAACATCGACGGGTTCGCGCCCAACATTTCGTACAGCGGAATAATCACCGGCCCGAGCACATGCGCAAGTACCGGCGCCAGCGCGGTCATACCGACCATCGCCAGGCCCAGCGCGCCCATTGCCATAAAGCCTTCTTCAAACTGACCGCCCGATCCCTCAATGCTCTTACCGAACTTACCGAGGAAGCGCGCCGAACCGCCGAACTGCGACAGGATCCTGTCCACGGCGGCAATCAGCATAAAGAACATCATGATGTACATGATGATTTCGTTAATTCCCATAGCCCCTACTCCCTGTCATTTGTGATTTGTAGGCCGGATAAGACGTTTACGTCGCCTCCGGCATTAACGCCGTGTTATTGCCGGATGGCGGTGCGAGCACCTTATCCGGCCTACAGGCATTACCCGGCAGCCGCGTACAGGTCGATAATCTGTGCCTGCGTGGCGGTGCGTGGGTTACTGCGAATACAAATATCCTCCAGCGCGGCGTGTGCCCATGCGCTGTAATGCTCGGGTTTTGCCCCAACGTCAGAGAGGCGTTTGGTCTGGCCCACTTCGCTAATCAGCTCGCTGACGGCGTTGATGGCATCACGATCGTCCGACTTCTTGTTGGTTAACGCCCTGCCGATATGGCTGAAACGCTCACGACACACCATGCGGTTGAATCCCATTACCGTGGGCAGCAGCATGGCGTTAGCCTGTCCGTGCGGGATATGCAGCGTCGCACCCGGTTGGTGCGCCATCGCGTGACACAGGCCCAGCCCCGCGCTGGAAAACGCCATTCCCGCCATGCAGGACGCCAGTAACATGCTTTCCCGCGCCGCCAGATCATGGCCGTATCCGACGGCCTTCGGCAGCGATTTACCAATCATCGCAATCGCGCCAATCGCCAGGCTGTCGGTAAACGGCGTCGCGTTCAGCGCGCTGTACGCTTCAACGGCATGGGTCAGCGCGTCAATACCAGTCATTGCCGTCACGTGCGCGGGAACGCCCTCCGTTACAGCGGCATCCAGAATGGCGACGTCCGGCATCAGGGTTGCATGCGCCAGCACTTTTTTAAGTCCGGTGGCGGCGTCGATAATCACCGTAACGTTGGTGGTTTCTGACCCGGTTCCGGCGGTGGTTGGCACGGCAATCAGCGGCAGACGCGGGCGCAGCACGCTGTGCTCCGTCATGTCAGCCAGCGTTTGCGTCGGGTTGGTCACCAGCAGCGCCACTGCTTTAGCGGCATCCAGTACAGAGCCGCCGCCAAAGGCCACCACGCCGTCACATTTTGATTCGCGCAGTTGCGCGACCGCCGCGCAGACGTCCGTAATACACGGCTCGCCGACCGGACATGGCCACAGCGTCATTGCCACGCCTTTCATCGCCAGGCTACGTTCCAGAGCGGCGGTCATCCCCGCCTGATGCAGGAAGCTGTCAACCATGACGAACATATGCGTCAGTCCGCGCGTTTGCGCTTCCTGTCCGCAGGTGCTGAGCGCTCCCAGTCCGCATAATGTGACCGGTGGAACGCTGAACGTTTTTACGCGTTGCAGATTCAGGGCATCGAATGCCTGAAAGAGCGCGGTCTGCAATTCAGCTTGCATAGATTCCTTCCGCTTTTACTTTTCCGCTATTGGCAATCGCCAGCGGGGTCATAAACAGACTGTGCTGCGGTAAATGCACCTGCAGCTCCGGGAAACGCTTACGAAAAAGCTCATCAACACCCGGCTGCATACAGGACCCACCGGCCAGCCATAAATCCGTAATCCCTTGTCCGGCAATATGATGGGCGACGATTTCCGCCATCTTTTCGTAAACCGGCTTAACCACCGGCCAGATTTCTTTGCCATTGCTGCGTTTGAACTGCTCGGCTTCTTCCAGTTGAATACGACGGTTCCCGGCGAGCGTCAGGGAAATGTGGTGCCCACCGGTCGCTTCGTCAGCGGAGTAAGTCACTTTGCCCTTTTTCACAATGGCGATACCGGTCGTACCACCGCCGATATCGACGACTCCGGCGTTATCAAGCGCCAGCAGATCCGCCACGGCGGTTGGCTCATCCAGCACACGGCTCACCTCAAGCCCGGCGGACTCCAGCACGTTGATGGAGATACGCGGATCAGTGCCCGGCGGGAATGAGGTAGCCGCATGAGTAAAGCGGCAACCCAGTTGTTGCTCGAGCGTATCGAGATGGCGACGAACAATGGTCACAGCACCGAAGAAATCCCAGACGATGCCATCACGCACGACGTCAGCCCAGTCCAGACAAACCGCAACCGGCTGCCCATCGCTGTCGACAACCATCGACACTACATCACAGGTTCCCAAATCAACGCCCAGCCACAGCGGTGAATCGCTTACGGCAGGCGTCTGGTTACACAGCGATGCCGCTTTTTGCAGTCTGGGTGTGAGCCACAGTTGTTCGTCATGCGCCATCTCTTTCACTCCTTATACGATGCGAAACGCATCCACCAGCACACAGCGACGCAGGCGTACAAACGTGCGCGCACTGGTCACCCCTTCCCCGGTTGGCGTGGTAATGGTCATGGTCGTCCAGCCTTCGCCGCCAAGCCCAAGACCGGCAATGCACGGTCCGTTCTTGACGAAAATGCTGGTGTCGATGGCGTTAGCCATACGGTTCATGTTGTCGATGTTGCGTGAGTGCATCGCCGCCGTATGGTGACAACCACCTTCGAGCGTAACGGCCAGCGCAATGGCTTCGTCAACGTTAGCCACCCGCACCACCGGCAGCACCGGCATCATCAGTTCAGTCACAGCAAACGGATGCGTGGCGGAGGTTTCGACGAACAACAAGCGGGTTTGCTCCGGAACGTTCAGGCCGATCGCCGCGGCGATTTTTGCCGCATCGCGCCCGACCCAGTCACGGCTGACCGTGCCTTTACCACGCTCATCGACATTTTTCAGCAGTACCGGTTGTAGCTGTTCAGCCTGGGCGGTCGTCAGTTTGACCGCGTGCTGGCCCTCCATCAGACGCATCAGTTCATCAGCAACGCTATCCACGACGATCAGCACTTTTTCATCGGCACAGATAATGTTGTTATCAAACGACGCGCCTTTGACGATGGACTGCGCGGCGCGAGTCAGATCGGCCGTTTCATCCACCACCACCGGCGGGTTACCGGCACCTGCGGCAATCAGACGCTTGTTGGTATGCTTACGCGCAGACTCCACCACCGCTTCACCACCGGTGACGACCAGCAGTCCGATGCCCGGGTACTTGAACAAACGCTGGGCGGTTTCGATATCCGGGTTAGCAACGGTAACCAGCAGGTTCGCCGGACCACCTGCGGCGACTACCGCCTGGTTAAGCAGGCCGATCGCGCGCTGAGAAACGCCTTTTGCTGCCGGATGCGGCGCAAAGACGACGCTGTTACCCGCGGCAATCAGGCTGATGGCGTTGTTAATGACGGTCGCCGCCGGGTTGGTGGACGGCGTTACCGAAGCCACCACGCCCCACGGTGCGTTTTCAATCAGCGTCAGGCCGTTATCGCCGGTCAATACCTGTGGAGACAGGCATTCCACGCCCGGTGTGCCGCGAGCCTGCGCCACGTTTTTGGCAAATTTATCTTCAACGCGTCCCATGCCTGTTTCACTGACGGCAAATTCCGCTAATTCTCTGGCGTGTTTTTCACCCGCTTCACGAATGGCGTGAATGGCCAGTTGGCGCATAGCAACGCTTTTCAGCCCCTGCTGGGCCACTTTTGCTGCCGCCACTGCGTCATCCAGGGAGGCAAAGACGCCCATTTCTTGAACGGCACTGACGGGTTGACTGCTGTCTTTCATTTTCAGCAGCACCGCTTTCACGACCTGTTCAATATCCTGTTGATTCATGATTTTCTGCCTTATTTGTGAAATACCACTTTCCCACCTGCCACCACTTCATCGACGATGCCAATCACGCACAGATCGACAGGCGATGAGTCGTTATGGTGCGCCTGGCGGGCTGAGCTTCCACTGACCAGCAGCACCCACTCTCCGGTTCCCGCCCCGATGCTGTCTATCGCAACAGCGCACTGCCCGTCGGGATTTCCCTGGGCATCAATCATTTCCACCATCAGTAACTTGTCGTGCGCGAGCCCCTGATGGCGAACGGTACAAACAATTTGTCCTGTGACGATTGCCAGTTTCATACCCGCCTCCGTGGCATATTTCAGGTAAAACCTCCCCCTACCCTCCGCAGAAGGTAATGTGAAAAGGAGAGAGGGTGACGCCAGCTTTCTCTCAACGATCCAGTGGCGTCACATGGACGACTTACATATCGTTGCTGTCGCCTTTGAAGCTGATCGGGAACACTTCTTCCAGATCGCCATGCGGACGCGGGATAACGTGTACAGAAACCAGTTCACCGATACGCTGCGCGGCAGCAGCGCCGGCATCCGTAGCCGCTTTGCAGGCTGCCACGTCACCACGAACCATGGCAGTACACAGGCCGCCACCGATTTGCTTCACGCCAACCAGTTTCACGCGCGCCGCTTTAACCATCGCGTCAGAAGCCTCAATCAGTGCAACCAGGCCCCGGGTTTCAATCATTCCTAATGCTTCCATTGTGCTTTCCTCTTAATCAAAGGGGTCCAGAACGGGACCGTTCATTCAACCAGTGTTTGCGAGACGCTTTCACGGCTCACGTCAGTCTGGCGCGGCACAGCTGCCACCAACGCCAGTTCGATAATTTCCTGTACGCTACAGCCGCGAGAGAGGTCGTGAAGCGGTGCGGCAAGTCCCTGAATCAAGGGACCAACGGCACGATAACCTCCCAAACGCTGGGCGATTTTATAACCAATATTGCCTGCCTCCAGCGATGGGAAAACCATCACATTGGCATTGCCCTTTAACGGACTGGCGGGCGCTTTTTGCGCAGCGACATCCGGCACAAAGGCAGCATCAAACTGCAGTTCCCCATCCACGGTGAGCTGTGGGGCACGCTCACGAACGATCTCCGTAGCCTGCTGCACGTTAGCGACATTGGGATGACGAGCACTGCCGTTGCTGGAAAACGACAGCATGGCCACGCGCGGCTCTTCACCTGTGATCGCCTTCCAGGTTTCAGCGCTGGCGATGGCGATGTCCGCCAGCTGTGCCGCGGTGGGCTGCGGCACAACGCTACAGTCTGCAAATCCTAATGACGGCCCGAGATACTGCGGCAGCATCAGGAAAATTGACGACAGCGTTTTGCAGCCAGGCTGTAATCCAATAATGCGCAATCCTGCACGCAGTACGTTTGCCGTTGACGACAGGTTGCCCGCAATACATACATCGGCTTTACCCGCACTGACCATCGCGGCGGCAAACATCAGCGGATCGTTGAGCTTCTCGCGCGCATCCGGCGGCGTTTTTTCGCCCGCGCGGGCCAGCCAGCGTAGGGCAAACTCTTCACGCATCTGTACATTGCTTTGTGGATCAATAACCTGAATACCGTCCATGGCTACGCGATGGCTGAGCGCAAACTGGCGTAGCGCAAACGGGCTGGCGACGAGAATCGGGCGCGCCAGACCGTGCTGGTGCAGGTAATTAGCGGCTTTCAGCACCCGTACATCCAGCGCATCCGGGAACACCACCCGAGCCGGCTTTTGTTTAGCGAGTTGGCGAGCACGTTCAATGATCATGACTTCTCCCCCAGTCGCTGTTGGATTTGGCTGACGCTTAGCGGATGCTTCGCCACGCTCAGAATCATCATTACGTAAACCGTGCTTGAAAGACGGTTGAGCGCCTGCAGAATGTCCGGTCGCAAGACTTCAAAACTGCGGGTGATAAACACCTGAGCGGCCACCGTTTCCGTTTCGCGGACTTTAGTGCGCAGCAGATTGAGCAACGCGCAATCACGTCCGTGGCTGGCTTCCGGCACCAGATGATCGTGGTCCAGGTAACGCAGCGGCTGATGCGAGAGCCGGTGTAAATCTTCGTCGCTCAAGCCAACAATAGCTTGTGCGGCCAGCGGTTCGTCCACAGCATCAGCACGCATAATGTTGCCCAGGCGCGAGCGAATATCCGCCAGCCACGGCTGCCAGGGTTCCGCCAGTTCAATTTGTAACCACACGGCCAGACCAATGGTGCTGTCCAGCGCGGCGCGAAATCCAAGTCTGGGGTCACTTTTGGCGACCATTTTGTCCGCCGTCAGATGCGTCAGCGTGTCAGGTTTCTTCGCCACCGGTTGATGACACAGTTCACAGGTCGCCTGCGGATGTGTATCGCTGCTGGTTAAACCATGCACCGGCTGCGGCTGCTGTTCCTCGTCGTCAACAAACAAGCTTCCCTGCTCGTCGATATACTTAATGCGCAGACGACGGCTTTCCAGCAACTCCCGGGCAGACGGCGTCAGGCGGGCATCAGCGGGGAGATGAATTTCAGCCCCTTCGCTGAGCGTATGATTCGCTCTGAGCCATGCTTCGGTAATGAAATCCTTCATACATCCGCCTTAGCAGGACTGCCAGTTCGCAGGCCAGGCCACATACAGGAACTTCACTGTTGATGGCGTACCAAATTCGATGCTGGAGCCTTTCGGGATAAACATCACGTCCCCGGCTTTGGCAATCATGGTTTCGCCTTCATGGCGAACGTGTAGCTCGCCTTCCAGAATCATGTCGATTTCGTCGTAGTTCAGCGTCCATGGGAAAAAGGCGTTATCCCACTGCATAAACCCGGCGGCCATGCTGCTACCGTCCTGGTCGGTCACCAGATCGGTTAAGCCGACGCAGTGCGGTTGCGCGCCATCAAAACGGCCAAACTTCACGCTGCTGCCGTCGATGACTTTCACACCGCCTTTGCCGGTCACCGAGTTAAAACTCGGCTGCATTCCGCCCTGCTCCAGCGACTGCTTTTCCTTCATCACTTTGTCCATCAGCTGCGCGACCAGGCTTTCGGTAAACTGTCCTTCCGGCAGTTGTGCAATGATGGTTTCGCGAATACGCTGGCTTTCCGTCTTGCCGTCATCCATCGCAGCAGGCGCTGCGGTTGTGGCCGACATAGTGGCCGGAGCGGATTCATCGCATTCAGTGATAGTGACGCCGAGCAGCGCCGCAACTTCGCGCGCCTCCGGGGTGATGATGCTGGCGCGCAGAACAACCGATATGTCCTGTTCGCCGCGTGCGTGGGCCGCACGAATATCGTTAGCTGTGATGAGTTTTTTCACCTGCCCTTTCCTCCTTTTGGCTGAGCTCAGTCAGATAATCCACCAGGTGCTGCACACTGCTTGGGTCGTGGCTATTGAGCTCAAAAATCGGCTCCTGAAACCCTATCCCGCGAAGTAATTGTCGCGTTGCGGCGACATCGGCATCCGGCACATCCGTTTTGCTGATAACGGCGATTTGTCGTTTACTGGCGCCGATATCCAACAGCCCGGCAGGTAAGCGACTTTCTAGATCATTTGCCGCATGTATATAAATCAACGTATCGACATCCTGCAGCGTGGTAATTAAGGCGTGATACCAGCGCGGATGGCTAAAATATTCTCCTGGCGTATCGATATCGCCGTTTTCATTAAACTCCACGGCCTGTGTTTTTCTGGCGAGGGAGTAATTCCCCTGTAGCGCATTAAAGAGCGTTGTTTTCCCCGCCCCTACCGTGCCGACAAACGCAATACGTTTCATCGCCGCCTCTGATTAACTTTTTGTCAGGTTGCACAACGTGAAATTTAATAACCGACCCAGACCGCTTACCGTCTGTAATAACGCTTCTTCAACCGCGCCTACCGAGCCGTAGATCACCAGCGCGCCGCTGAATCTATCGAGAAAGCCGATGTGTACATCCGCCGCTTTCATCGCTAAGTCACCGGCAATCATCGCGGTTTCACCTGGCGTCAGCGTCATAATGCCGATGGCGCCCGCTTCGGGAACGCCGATCTTTTTCGCCAGTTCCTCACCGGGGTGCGCAATGAGATGCGCCAGCGTGACCTGTTTCCCCGGCACAAATTCCTGAATAATGCGTTCTTTTTCCATTGCTCACCGCCTCCGCTAAAACTGCCCTCATCGTGGCAATTTTTTGTCAGAGTAAATAACAAAATTCGGCAACCAGGTTTAAAAGGTGAAGTGGATCACTAAGAAAAGAGAAATAAAAAGGCGCGGGAGAAACCCGCGCCGGAATTAATTAAAGTGAAATTACAGCGGCTGAGTCTGTGCTTCTACAACCGCCAGCGCCACCATATTCACGATACGACGAACAGAGGCGATCGGCGTTAATACGTGAACCGGTTTCGCTACGCCCATCAGCACCGGGCCGACCGTTACGCCTTCGGAACTTGAAACGCGGAGTAAGTTGTAACTAATACGCGCGGCTTCCATATTCGGCATCACCAGAATATTGGCGGAGCCTTTCAGCGGGCTGTCCGGCATCCGATCATTACGAATACTTTCCACCAGCGCGGCGTCACCGTGCATTTCACCGTCAATCATCAGTTCTGGCGCACGCGCCTTAATCAGCGCCAGCGCTTCACGCATTTTGCTGGCCGACGGGCAGTTAGATGAACCAAAGTTGGAGTGCGACAGCAGCGCCACTTTCGGTTCGATACCAAAACGGCGCACGGTTTCTGCCGCCATAATAGCGATTTCAGCGAGTTGATCCGGCGTCGGGTCGTCGTTGACGTAGGTATCGGCGATAAAGGTATTACCGCTTGGCAGCAGCAGCGCGTTCATTGCCCCTGCCGTATGGACGCCTTCACGGTGACCAAATACCGCGTTCACCACGCTGAAATGCTCATGGTAGTCGCCGATCGTACCGCAGATCATCGCATCCGCTTCACCGCGCTGCACCATGATCGCGCCGATCACCGTGGTATTAGCAATCACCGCCCGCTGCGCCTGCTCCTGGGTGATCCCACGGCGCTTCATGATCTGGTAATACTCACTCCAGTACTCTTTAAAGCGCGGATCGGATTCATTGTTGACTATTTCAAAATCAACGCCCGCTTTGATCTGCAGACCCAGTTTCTGGATGCGCATCTCGATCACGCTCGGACGACCAATCAGGATCGGCTTCGCCAGACCTAAAGTGATCAATTCCTGGGTAGCGTGCAGCACGCGCGCCTCTTCCCCTTCCGTCAACACCACGCGCTTCGGCGCTTTGCGTGCCAGCGAGAAAATCGGCTTCATGAACAGGTTAGTTTTGTAGACGAACTCACTCAGCTTATCGATGTAAGCATCAAAGTCGGCAATCGGGCGCGTCGCCACGCCAGAGTCCATCGCCGCCTTCGCCACCGCAGGCGCAATTTTGACAATCAGGCGCGGGTCGAACGGCTTAGGAATAATGTATTCCGGGCCAAAGCTCAGGTCCTGATCGCCATAGGCAGAGGCCACAACTTCGCTCTGCTCGGCATGCGCCAGCTCCGCAATGGCATGTACCGCAGCCAGCTTCATCTCTTCGTTGATGGCGGTTGCACCGACGTCCAGCGCGCCGCGGAAGATGAACGGGAAGCACAGTACGTTATTAACCTGGTTAGGATAGTCGGAGCGGCCGGTACAGATGATGGCGTCGGGACGCACCTCTTTTGCCAGCGGCGGCAGGATTTCCGGTTCCGGGTTCGCCAGCGCCAGGATCATCGGCGCACGCGCCATTTTCTTGACCATTTCCTGGGTCAGCACTTTCGGGCCGGAGCAACCGAGGAAAATGTCTGCGCCATCAATCACGTCGTCCAGCGTGCGCTTACCGTCATCCACCACCGCGTAGGCCGCTTTGGTTTCGGCCATATTCGGTTCACGATCTTTATAAATCACGCCTTTGGAGTCGCAGACCACAATGTTGTGTTTCTGCATCCCCAGCGCCACCAGCAGGTTCATACAGGCAATCGCCGCTGCGCCTGCGCCGGACACCACCATGCGCACATCAGAGATATTTTTCTCCACCACCCGCAGACCGTTAAGAATTGCGGCGGTACTGATGATTGCCGTGCCGTGCTGATCGTCGTGGAAAACCGGAATATTCATGCGCTCACGCAGCTTTTGCTCAATGTAGAAGCATTCCGGCGCTTTGATATCTTCGAGGTTGATGCCGCCAAACGTCGGCTCAAGAGCCGCGACTACGTTGATAAATTTATCCGGATCGAGTTCATCAACTTCGATGTCAAACACGTCAATCCCGGCGAATTTCTTAAACAGAACGCCTTTCCCTTCCATCACCGGCTTGCCAGCCAGCGCGCCAATGTTGCCCAGCCCCAGCACCGCCGTACCGTTGGAAATAACCGCAACCAGATTACCGCGCGCGGTGTATTTGTAGGCGGCCAGCGGGTCTTTTTCAATTTCCAGACACGGAGCTGCAACACCGGGTGAATAGGCCAGCGCAAGGTCACGTTGAGTGGCAAGCGGTTTGGTCGGAGAAACCTGAATTTTACCTGGTACTGGAAATTCGTGGAAATCGAGGGCGCTTTGTTTTAACTGGTCATCCATCTTGTTGTTCCTTTCACGTATCGATCAAAAAAGTGTCGCAGGTAACCCTTCTATTGAGCCGCACATTATCACCTCTGTCAGCGGCGCAAACTTTGAAGGCCCCCAAACTCTCACTACTCAAAGAAAGAATTTGTTATCAATTTATAACAACCATGTTACCTGCTTAAGCCAGCAATACCATGCCTGTCTGCTATGCTTTTTGCTGACAACGCCTGCAAATTCTCCAAAAGTGTGAATTAACACACGCTCTAACGCTTTACTTTTCAAGGAGTATTTCCTATGACCCGTAAAGAGCTTGCCAATGCCATTCGTGCGCTGAGTATGGATGCCGTCCAAAAAGCCAACTCAGGCCATCCCGGCGCACCGATGGGGATGGCTGATATCGCCGAAGTGCTGTGGAACGATTTTCTCCGCCATAATCCGAGCGATCCTCACTGGTACGATCGCGATCGGTTTGTTTTGTCCAACGGCCATGCCTCAATGCTGCTTTACAGCCTGCTGCATCTTTCCGGCTATGACCTGAAGCTGGAAGAATTAAAGAACTTCCGCCAGCTGCATTCAAAAACGCCCGGCCACCCGGAGCTTGGCTACACGCCGGGCGTGGAAACCACCACCGGGCCGCTGGGCCAGGGTTTAGCCAACGCTGTCGGAATGGCGATTGCCGAACGCACACTGGCGGCGCAGTTTAACCAGCCGGACCATGAGATTGTCGACCACTTCACCTGGGTTTTTATGGGCGACGGTTGTCTGATGGAGGGGATTTCCCACGAAGTCTGTTCGCTGGCGGGCACGCTGGGGCTTGGCAAACTCATCGGCTTCTACGATCACAACGGCATCTCAATTGATGGCGAAACCGACGGCTGGTTTACCGACGATACTGCGAAACGCTTCGAGGCCTATCACTGGCATGTGATACACGACATTGACGGTCATGATCCTGAAGCGGTGAAAAAAGCGATTCAGGAAGCGCAAAGCGTTACCGACAAGCCGTCGCTGATTATCTGCCGCACGGTGATAGGTTTTGGATCGCCGAATAAAGCCGGGAAAGAGGAAGCGCACGGTGCGCCGTTAGGTGAAGAAGAAGTGGCGCTGGCCCGACAGAAACTGGGCTGGCATCATCCTGCTTTTGAGATCCCCAAAGAGATTTATCGGGCGTGGGACGCGCGTGAGAAAGGCGAAAAAGCGCAACAGGGCTGGAATGAGAAATTCGCGGCGTATCGACAAGCGCATCCAGAACTGGCGGCAGAGTTTACCCGCCGGATGAGCGGAGAACTGCCGGAAGCATGGGAAGAAACGACCCAGAAATATATTACCAACCTGCAGGCCAACCCGGCCAAAATCGCCACCCGTAAGGCCTCGCAAAATACCCTGAACGCCTACGGGCCGATACTGCCCGAACTGCTTGGCGGCTCCGCCGATCTCGCCCCCAGCAACCTGACTATCTGGAAAGGATCAACGCCCCTGAAAGACGACCCGGCAGGCAACTATATTCACTACGGCGTGCGTGAATTTGGCATGACCGCCATTGCCAACGGTATCGCGCACCACGGTGGCTTCGTGCCGTACACCGCAACATTCCTGATGTTTGTCGAATACGCCCGTAACGCCGCGCGCATGGCGGCGCTGATGAAGGCCCGACAAATCATGGTTTATACCCACGACTCGATTGGTCTGGGGGAAGATGGCCCCACGCACCAGGCCGTCGAACAGCTCGCCAGCCTGCGACTGACGCCGAATTTCAGCACCTGGCGTCCGTGCGATCAGGTTGAGGCGGCGGTGGGTTGGAAGCTGGCAGTAGAGCGGCATAACGGCCCTACGGCGCTGATCCTCTCCAGGCAGAATCTGGCGCAGATTGAACGCACGCCTGAGCAGGTAAAAGAGATTGCTCGCGGCGGCTACGTGCTGAAAGACGGCGGCGGCAAGCCGGATGTGATCCTGATTGCCACCGGGTCAGAAATGGAAATCACGCTGCTGGCGGCGGAAAAACTGACGGGGGAAGGTCGTAACGTCCGCGTAGTCTCCTTACCTTCAACGGATATTTTCGACGCTCAGGATGAGGCGTACCGGGAATCAGTCCTGCCAGCAAACGTCAGCGCGCGGGTGGCGGTCGAAGCGGGCATTGCCGACTACTGGTACAAATACGTCGGGCTGAAAGGCGCAATTGTCGGTATGACCGGCTACGGGGAATCCGCCCCTGCGGACAAGCTGTTCCCGTTCTTCGGCTTTACGGTGGAGAACATCGTCAATAAAGCGCATAAGGTGCTGAACGCCTGATGGCGACGCTCACGCGTCTTATCAGGCCTACGACATCTATCACCATCAGGCCGTATAAGGCGCAGTCGCATCCGGCATTAAATTAACGCGTGATCCACAGCGTGGGCCAGGCATCTGGCCCATGCCAGTTATCGCAGCTTGGCTCCTGGGCATAACGCACCAGACGAAAACGCTGGCCGTCAAACCGCCAGCGTGTCTGGATCCCGCAGTCCGATAAACCTCGCCCTTTGGCGAGAGTGACCAACTCCCGCGACTTCTCGTCAAACGTAGCGTTGGTCAGCTCCATGTCGGTACTGTCAGCATCGGTTTTAAATGGCAGATTCAGACGTACTGCGCGAGAGGTAAACGGTGTGGCACGAGAAACAATCCATGCCAGATCGATAGTGTTATACGCCCCGGCCTCACAACCGATCATCAGCAGCGCTTTATCATCCGTTAAGGCCGTGACGCGTATCTCGCGACGCAGCGGATCGATCGAGCAGCGAATACCGTTGATCCGCCAGTTACCGTAGTCCAGCAGTTCACTGCGCTCTTGCTGCGTGAGAGGCGTTGGCGTTGGGTTAATGACAGCCACGCCTTTTAAAGCGGGAGCCGGCGGTACGCTGAGCGGTGGCTCGTCGCCTTTTTCGATCCATGCGGTTTCGTTACCGACCCGTTTTTGCTGGGCGTCGATAAACAATAGCGCAGCTTTTAGCCCAACCAGTGACAGGGTTTGCGTCCCTTTTTGCAGGGTTATCGCCTTCGCATCCTGTACAGTCTGTAAAAATGCACTGATGGTGGCCGGATCATCGGTCATCAGTTGCCAGAGGGTAATACGCCAGTGTTCACCGGCCAGTGGGAGTGGCGCGCCGTCCAGCAGCAAGCGCGGCGCAATATCAGCCTCTTTGACATCAGGAGAATCCATACCGCCAAGTTCAATACGCAACACAGCATCGGTATGCGCCCCGGCACTGCGGCTCAGGGTCATCACCAGACCGTGATGATCTCCGGTATTGCGCGCTACGCAAAAATTTTGATTGTTGCAGGTCACCTGCCAATCAGAAAATGCCTGCTGCGCAGGCGCCGCCCACAGCAAGCGGGCCGGTAGCAGGCCGAGCAGGAATACGAAAATAATGCGATAGCGCATGGACGGTACAACCCCAAAATCAAAACACACAGCCCAGGCGGTATCTTCCTTGCGCGACTGATGAGGCTCAATAAGAATCGTCGGATTGGCCTGTATCTTTGTAAAGAAATATAAACCCTGACCGCTAATCCATAAGATGCGACGATTGCAGGTAGTTAAGTAATAGCACCGTTTTCCCGTCGCGAATCTCGCCCGTTTTGATCATCGATAGTGCCTGTTCAAAAGGCAATTCCAGTACTTCAATATCCTCATCTTCAATACCGCCACCCGCATTTGCCCGTTGGCTGTCACTGTATTGTGCGATAAAAAAATGGATAAGCTCCGTTACGCCCCCCGGCGACATGTATAACTCAAACAGTTTACGCACCTCGCCCACTTCAAAGCCGGTTTCTTCAATGGCCTCTTTGCGAATGCAAACTTCCGGCTCATCGTTGTCCAGCAACCCGGCGCAGGCTTCAATCAGTTGTCCACTTTCATTGCCGTTAACCCAGGTCGCAATACGAAACTGACGAGTCAGCACGACGGTTTTCTTCTCCGGATTATACAACAGGATAGTGGCACCGTTGCCGCGATCGTAAACCTCGCGTTTGTGACGAATCACCTCACCGTTGCTACGGGTCAGATCATAGGTGATGTTGCGCAGGATGAAGTAGTTATCGGAGAGGACTTTATCTTTGATGAGGGTGATTTTTTGTGACATACCGGCTCCACAGCAAGAAGTGAGAAATAATACTACGCCGTGAAACCGGGTTTGTCCTGGAGCAATGTAGGCCTGATAAGCAAAGCGCCATCAGGCATTCATGCGGCACATTGCCGGATGGCAACGCTAACGCGTTTTATCCGGCCTACTCGATTGAGCTCAGGCTAGTGAGATTTGGCTGATTTTACGCCCAGCCAGTCAACGATCCCCTGTGCGGCATGTCGCCCTTCCGCCATCGCCGTGACCACCAGGTCCGCACCACGAACCGCATCGCCACCGGCAAAGATTTTCGGGTTGCTGGTTTGATAACGGTATGCGCTTTCAACATCGGCGGCAATACGCCCCCAGTTATCGACCTTAACACCATGCTTCTCAAGCCACGGCATGCCGTGCGGATGAAAACCAAACGCCATGATCACCGCATCTGCTGGCATGACAAACTCACTCCCGGCGATGGGAACCGGGCGACGACGCCCCTGCGCATCAGGCTCACCGAGTTGGGTACGTAAGAAACGCACACCGCTGACGCGACCGTCGGCATTCAGCACCAGCTCCACCGGCTGGACGTTAAATTCAAAGTTTGCCCCCTCTTCCCGGGCATTCTTCACCTCTTTTTTCGAACCCGGCATGTTGGCCTCATCACGACGATAGGCGCAGGTCACCTGGCTTGCGCCGTGACGCAGCGCAGTACGTACGCAGTCCATGGCCGTGTCGCCCCCGCCCAGGACGACCACGTTCAGCCCGGCGGTGTCGATAAACGGCTCGTCAGGCAGCTCTTCCAGCCCCATCACCTGTTTGGTGTTGGCAATCAGGAATGGCAGCGCGTCATACACGCCAGGCGCGTCTTCATTCGGCAGATCCGCCTTCATGGAGCGGTAGGTTCCCACGCCCACGAACACTGCATCGTAGTCCTCGAGTAACGCGGTCAGCGCAACGTCCTTGCCGACCTCACAGTTCAGCTCGAAATGAATACCCATGGCGCTGAAGATTTCACGGCGACGCGTCAACAGCGATTTGTCCAGCTTGAAGGCCGGAATGCCGAACGTCAGCAAACCGCCGATTTCAGGGTGGCGATCGTACACGGTTGCGCTGATACCGCTGCGCGCCAGCACATCCGCGCAGGCCAGACCCGCCGGACCTGCGCCGATGATGGCAACACGTTTGTCCACTTTCTGCACATGGCTTAAGTCCGGTCGCCATCCTTTGCTTAGCGCCCGATCGGAGATGTAACGCTCAATATTACCGATAGTCACCGCGCCATGCTCGTTACGAACGGTACAGGCCCCTTCACAGAGTCGGTCCTGCGGGCACACGCGCCCGGTCACTTCCGGCAAGCAGTTGGTCTGGTGAGAAAGCTCAACCGCCGCGTCAATATTCCCGGCTTTGACCAGTTCAATCCACTGCGGAATATGGTTATGCAGTGGACAGGTCCATTCGCAAATACTGTGGTCGCCGCATTTCAGGCAGCGGGACGCTTCCCGTTTCGCCTGCACTGTGCGAAACGGCAGATAGATCTCTTCAAAACTGGTTTTACGCGCCTCAATCGGCAGTTTATCCGGCTCGCCACGCGCAGGCGTCGCCTGCATTTGTTCACGTTTGGTGGTGACATGTGGCACGAAATCGGTAGCGCTGGCATGCCAGGGCTGGCTTTCCAGACTGGCGGTACGCAACCTGCGCGCTTTTGACAGGCCGGTAAGCGAATTTTCCGTCACCAGTTGTAGCGCCTGCGCCGGACAGTTCTCTACGCAGGCGGGCCCCTGTTCACGCCCCTGGCACAGATCGCATTTGTGCGCGGTGGCTTTCACCTTCCCTTTGGCGACGGGAGTGAGTACGATCTGCATGGTGCCGAAAGGACAGGCCACAACGCACGATTTACAGCCAATGCACTTTTGCGGGTTCACCTGAACGCTGTCGTTATCATGGCTAATTGCCCCATTTGGGCAACTTCTGGCGCAGGGTGCATCTTCGCAGTGATGGCAGGTCACCGCGCTGCGCTGCTGCTGATGCTTGATGACGGTAATTCGGGGCTGAAAATGCCGTTGGCTAAGGACATGCTGTTCGCCATTGTGAGCCATGACGCAGGCGACCTCACAGGCATGGCATCCCAGGCACTGCTGGCTATTGACCATAATAAAACGATTCATGGCTTCCTTCTTTTTTGGTTGCAAAAACCTTATTCTTTATAAGAGTGTTATTAACCGACACGGAAGGAAGCGGCAATGTTCATTTGCCCAGGAAGCACAACTATTTATCCAGAACCTGTGGCAGATCAATTTATTTCATCGCATATGAAATTGTGTTTTAGTTACCATTCAGTTTCATGGCGTTTTATTAACATTTATCAAATACACCGTATCGTTCACGCTGTTTTAAGGCGCGACGTGTATTGTGTGAGGATGCACAAGTGACGGTAAAGCGTCCGGTCTCGGCCAGTCTGGCTAAAGCTTTTTTCTACATAGTGTTGCTGTCGATTCTCTCAACGGGTATTGCGCTGCTCACGCTGACCAGCAGCTTGCGGGATGCTGAAGCCATCAACGTTGCGGGCTCATTGCGCATGCAAAGCTACCGTTTGGGGTACGATCTGCAAAGCCAAAGCCCACAGCTCAACGCTCACCGCCAGCTTTTCCAGCAGGCGTTAAACTCACCCGCATTGCAAAATCTGAACGCGTGGTATGTTCCGCAAGCGGTAAAAAGCCGCTATGGACATCTGCATGCCAACTGGCTGGAAATGAACGCCCGTCTGATCGATGGCGATTTAAAATGGTACCAGGCCAATATCAATAGTTATGTCGATCAAATCGATCTCTTCGTACTGGCGCTGCAGCATTATGCCGAACGCAAAGTGATGTTAGTTTTCGGTATTTCGCTGGCAGGCGGGATCGGCATATTCACTCTCGTCTTCTTTACCTTGCGGCGTATTCGCCAGCAGGTGGTACGCCCACTGAATAAGCTGGTGATGGCCAGCCAGCACATTGAACACGGTCAGTTTGATATCCCGTCGCTGGATACCGGTTTACCCAATGAACTAGGGTTGCTGGGCAAGACCTTTAGCCAGATGTCGAGTGAGTTGCATAAGCTTTATCGCTCGCTGGAAGCCTCCGTTGCGGAGAAAACGCACGATCTCCACGAAGCTAATCGTCGCCTGGAGGTGCTGTATCAGTGTTCTCAGGCGCTGAATACCAGCCAAATTGACGTGTACTGCTTCCGCCACATTTTACAGATTGTCCGCGAACATGACGCCGCATATTTCCTGGAACTGACTGTCGGCGATAACTGGCGTATCAGCGAAGGGACGAAAAGCCCCGATCTGCCGATGCAGATCCTGCCGGTCACGATGCAGGAGACCGTTTACGGTGAACTGCACTGGCAAAGCCCGAATGTGAATGCTTCCACACCACTGCTCAACAGCGTTTCCTCAATGCTGGGACGCGGGTTGTACTTCAATCAGGCGCAAAAACATTTTCAGCAGTTGTTGTTAATGGAGGAGCGGGCGACGATTGCGCGCGAGCTGCACGACTCGCTGGCGCAGGTGCTCTCTTATTTACGCATTCAGCTTACGTTGCTGAAGCGCTCGATCCCGGAAGATAACGCCCCGGCACAAAGTATTATGGCCGATTTTTCTCAGGCGCTGAACGATGCCTACCGTCAGTTGCGCGAACTGCTCACCACCTTCCGCCTGACCTTACAGCAGGCCGATCTGCCCTCAGCTTTGCATGAAATGCTGGAAACGCTGCAAAATCAGACGTCGGCTAAACTGACGCTCGACTGCCGGTTACCTACGCTGGCGCTGGACGCGCAAATGCAGGTGCATCTGTTACAGATCGTCCGTGAAGCGGTGCTGAATGCCATTAAGCATGCCAATGCCAGCGAAATTGCCGTCAGCTGCGTCACCGCGCCGGATGGTAATCATACCGTTTATATCCGTGATAACGGTGTCGGTATCGGTGAGCCTCATGAGCCTACGGGGCACTACGGTCTGAATATCATGCGTGAGCGTGCAGAGAGACTCAGCGGCACGTTGACCTTCTCGCAACCCTCCGGAGGAGGCACGCTGGTGAGCATCAGTTTTCGTTCGGCAGAGACCGACAGCGGGCTAACGTAAAGAACCGCAAAGCGCCGTTGGGTCTGACTCCAGGCCTGACGGCGTTGGCACAAAAGGTACGCTGTAAACGGGCATGATAATTTACATTATCTTCTTTTTTTCTCCACGTTTGCCCCGTACCTTGCCGCTACAGTGAAGCAAGTCATACGCATAAATATACGCAGAAACACGAGGTCCCCTTTTAATGGCGAATTTTTTCATCGATCGCCCCATTTTTGCCTGGGTGTTAGCTATCCTGTTATGCCTGACAGGAGCCCTGGCTATTTTTTCGCTGCCCGTTGAGCAATATCCCGACCTGGCGCCACCCAACGTGCGGGTAACCGCAAACTATCCTGGCGCATCTGCACAAACGCTGGAAAATACCGTTACCCAGGTTATCGAGCAGAACATGACCGGTCTCGATAATCTGATGTATATGTCATCCCAAAGCAGCGGGACGGGCCAGGCGACGGTGACGCTGAGCTTTGTCGCCGGAACCGATCCTGACGAAGCCGTCCAGCAGGTGCAAAACCAGCTGCAATCGGCAATGCGTAAACTGCCGCAGGCGGTACAGGATCAGGGGGTCACGGTGCGAAAAACCGGGGATACCAATATTCTGACCATCGCCTTCGTCTCCACCGATGGCTCAATGGATAAGCAGGACATCGCCGACTATGTGGCGAGTAATATTCAGGACCCGCTTAGCCGTATTAACGGTGTAGGGGATATTGATGCTTACGGTTCACAGTACTCGATGCGTATCTGGCTCGATCCGGCCAAACTCAACAGCTTCCAGATGACCGCCAAAGACGTGACCGATGCTATCGAGTCACAAAATGCGCAGATAGCCGTCGGACAGCTTGGCGGTACGCCTTCGGTGGACAAACAGGCGCTAAATGCGACGATCAACGCCCAGTCCCTGCTGCAGACCCCGGATGAATTCCGTGCGATTACACTTCGCGTCAACCAGGACGGTTCAGAAGTTAAACTGGGCGACGTCGCCACGGTTGAAATGGGTGCAGAAAAGTATGACTACCTCAGCCGTTTTAACGGTAACCCGGCTTCCGGCCTGGGAGTGAAACTGGCCTCCGGCGCCAATGAAATGGCAACGGCAGAGCTGGTGCTTAACCGTCTTGACGAACTGTCACAGTATTTCCCGCACGGGCTGGAATACAAGGTCGCGTATGAAACCACCTCCTTTGTTAAAGCCTCAATTATCGACGTGGTGAAAACGCTGCTGGAAGCCATCGCGCTGGTATTCCTCGTGATGTACCTGTTCCTGCAAAACTTCCGCGCCACGCTTATCCCGACCATCGCCGTCCCGGTGGTGTTAATGGGCACCTTCTCCGTGCTTTACGCCTTTGGCTACAGCGTTAACACCTTAACAATGTTTGCGATGGTGCTGGCAATCGGTCTGCTGGTCGATGACGCCATTGTGGTGGTGGAAAACGTCGAGCGCATTATGAGTGAGGAAGGGCTCACGCCGCGTCAGGCAACGCGGAAATCGATGGGGCAAATTCAGGGCGCGCTGGTCGGTATCGCTATGGTACTGTCGGCGGTGTTTATTCCGATGGCCTTCTTCGGCGGCACGACAGGGGCTATTTACCGCCAGTTCTCAATTACCATCGTCTCCGCGATGGTGCTGTCCGTTCTGGTGGCGATGATCCTCACCCCCGCCCTGTGCGCCACCTTGCTCAAACCCCTGCATAAGGGTGAACATCACGGACAAACGGGTTTCTTCGGCTGGTTTAACCGGATGTTTAATCGCAACGCCGAGCGCTACGAAAAAGGCGTCGCCAAAATTTTGCACCGTAGTCTGCGCTGGATCCTGATCTACGGCCTGCTGCTCGGCGGTATGGTGTTCCTGTTCCTGCGCCTGCCCACCTCCTTCCTGCCGCTGGAAGATCGCGGCATGTTTACCACCTCGGTACAGTTGCCCAGCGGCTCCACGCAGCAGCAAACGTTGAAAGTGGTGCAAGAAGTGGAGAAGTATTACTTCACCCATGAGAAAGACAACATTATGTCGGTCTTTTCCACGGTTGGTTCCGGCCCGGGCGGGAACGGTCAAAACGTAGCGCGTATGTTTGTCCGCTTAAAAGACTGGGATGAGCGCGACACTACCACCGGAACCTCTTTCGCTATCATCGAACGTGCGACTAAAGCCTTTAATAAGATTAAAGAGGCCCGCGTCTTCGCCAGCAGTCCTCCGGCGATTAGCGGCCTCGGAAGCTCTGCCGGTTTCGATATGGAACTGCAGGATCACGCTGGTGCCGGTCATGACGCGTTAATGGCCGCGCGCGACAAGCTGATTGAGCTGGCCGGGAAGGACGCATCCCTGACCCGCGTTCGTCATAACGGTCTGGACGACAGTCCGCAGTTGCAAATTGATATCGATCAGCGCAAAGCCCAGGCGCTGGGTGTTTCCATTGACGATATCAACGACACATTGCAAACGGCCTGGGGCTCCAGTTACGTTAATGACTTTATGGACCGGGGTCGCGTGAAGAAGGTCTACGTGCAGGCGGCGGCAAAATATCGCATGCTCCCTGACGATATCAACCTGTGGTACGTCCGCAACAATAGCGGCGGCATGGTGCCTTTCTCTGCCTTTGCCACGTCGCGTTGGGAGACCGGTTCACCGCGTCTGGAACGCTATAACGGCTACTCCGCCGTCGAGATCGTCGGTGAAGCCGCGCCCGGCGTCAGTACTGGTACGGCAATGGACGTGATGGAGTCGCTGGTTCGCCAGTTACCAACCGGGTTTGGCCTTGAATGGACGGCGATGTCTTATCAGGAACGGCTGTCGGGATCTCAGGCTCCTGCCCTGTACGCTATTTCACTGCTGGTGGTGTTCCTTTGTCTGGCTGCGCTGTACGAGAGCTGGTCGGTTCCCTTCTCCGTTATGCTGGTCGTACCGCTGGGGGTCATTGGCGCGCTGCTCGCCACCTGGATGCGTGGTCTGGAAAACGATGTGTATTTCCAGGTCGGGTTACTCACCGTTATCGGGCTGTCGGCAAAGAACGCGATATTGATTGTTGAATTCGCCAATGAGATGAACGAGAAAGGACACGATCTGCTCGACGCCACGCTGCATGCCTGTCGCCAGCGCTTGCGTCCAATTCTGATGACGTCGCTGGCGTTTATCTTCGGGGTCCTGCCGATGACCATCAGCAGTGGCGCGGGCTCCGGCGGTCAACATGCGGTGGGGACTGGCGTAATGGGCGGGATGATTTCAGCCACTACCCTGGCGATTTACTTCGTGCCCCTGTTCTTTGTGCTGGTACGCAGACGCTTCCCGTTGAAACCACGCCCGGAATAACCGGGCACAAAAAAGGCGACTTACGTTGAGTCGCCTTTTTTTATCCTTTGCAGGATATGAATTTCTTCCAGAAAATTATTTACGAAGCATCACTTCGATAAAGTCTTTCCAGTTCCCCAGTTCACGTTCAATCATAACAACCTCTCTTATTATTATGAGCATTCTACAAAATCATCATCATCAAAAAAAGAACATTTAACCGATGGTTGTGATTACATCCTCCCGTGTTCGGGGTTTATGTAATCATGCGCCATACCCATAAATTTTATGTGACTTACTGCAATATTTTGAAATATTCATACACTATCTACTACTTTGCTAATTCTGATTGAAAAACAGGCTGATGCAAACAGGTCAATTCTGAAATACCGATCGACGTGAAATTTTGGAACTTTCAGGAATCATTATTCACCGTTGTTCAACAATGTTATATTTTTCTATAACGAATGAATGACAATATGTATTATCAGAAACACGAGAATACAAGAATAAGTATTCAAAATACGTCAATAAGGATTCACATGATCACCCTCTACGGCATTAAGAATTGCGATACAATTAAAAAGGCCCGACGCTGGCTGGAAGAAAATGGGGTCGACTACCGCTTTCATGATTATCGCGTCGATGGTCTGGACAACACGCTATTACACACTTTTATCAGCGAGTTAGGTTGGGAGGCGCTGCTCAATACGCGTGGCACGACCTGGCGTAAACTGGATGAATCCACTCGCAGTCAAATCACCGATGCGACTTCCGCCGCCGCGTTGATGATTGAAATGCCTGCAATTATCAAACGCCCATTGCTCTGCGCGCCGGGTAAGCCTATGCTGCTTGGTTTCAGTGAATCCAGTTATACTCTGTTTTTTAATGAGGTGTAATCTATGTCGTGCCCGGTTATTGAGCTGACACAGCAGCTTATTCGCCGTCCTTCTCTGAGCCCGGATGATGCCGGGTGCCAGGCGTTGATGATCGAACGTCTGCGCGCGGTAGGTTTTACCGTTGAGCGTATGGATTTTGGTGACACACAGAATTTTTGGGCATGGCGCGGTACAGGTGAGACCCTGGCATTTGCCGGTCACACTGACGTAGTGCCCGCAGGCGATGTTGATCGCTGGATCAATCCGCCGTTTGAACCGACCATTCGCGATGGCATGTTGTTCGGGCGTGGCGCTGCCGATATGAAAGGCTCGCTGGCAGCGATGGTCGTGGCCGCAGAGCGTTTTGTCGCCCAGCATCCAAACCATCAGGGCCGTCTGGCGTTTTTGATAACCTCTGACGAAGAAGCCAGCGCCAAAAACGGCACCGTGAAGGTGGTTGAAGCGCTGATGGCGCGTAACGAACGACTGGATTATTGCCTGGTCGGCGAACCGTCCAGCACCGAAATCGTTGGCGACGTGGTCAAGAATGGACGTCGTGGTTCACTGACCTGCAACCTGACCATTCACGGTGTGCAGGGCCACGTAGCCTACCCACATCTGGCCGATAATCCGGTACACCGGGCAGCGCCAATGCTCAACGAACTGGTGGCGATTGAGTGGGACCAGGGGAACGAATTCTTCCCGGCGACCAGCATGCAGATTGCCAATATTCAGGCTGGCACTGGCAGCAACAACGTTATCCCCGGCGAACTGTTTATCCAGTTCAACTTCCGTTTCAGCACAGAGCTGACCGATGAGATGATTAAAGCACGGGTTCACGCGCTGCTGGAAAAACATCAGTTGCGTTATACCGTCGACTGGTGGCTTTCCGGTCAGCCGTTCCTGACCGAACGCGGTAAACTGGTGGATGCAGTAGTGAACGCCATTGAGCACTATAATGAGATTAAACCGCAGTTACTGACTACAGGCGGGACGTCCGACGGGCGCTTTATTGCCCGCATGGGGGCACAGGTCGTCGAGCTTGGGCCGGTCAACGCCACCATTCATAAAATAAATGAATGTGTTAATGCCGCCGACCTGCAGCTGCTTGCCCGTATGTATCAACGTATCATGGAGCAACTCGTCGCCTGATGAGTACTCCTGCAAGAGGAAAAATGCATGGACTGGCTAGCAAAATATTGGTGGATTTTAGTGTTGGTGTTTTTGGTAGGCGTGTTGCTTAACGTTATCAAAGATCTCAAGCGCGTCGATCCAAAGAAATATCTGGCCAACAAGCCGGAGCTTCCCCCGCATCGCGACTTTAACGATAAATGGGACGATGATGACGATTGGCCGAACAAGGATCAACCGAAGAAATAATTTCCAGGCCGGATAAGTCCCGTAGGCCCGGTAAGCGTTAGCGCCACCGGGCATTAAGTGCCGGATGGCAACGCTTCGCGTTTTATCCGGCCTACGGTTATCAATCAGATCATCTGAATCACATCATCATCATGAGGCTTACCGCCGCTCAGCGCTTCATCAAAATAATGCTTCGGTACGGTAAAACGCAGATGATCGAGCGCAAACTGCATGCTGCGTTCATCAATGGCGTGCCCCAGGTTTTCGACGATATCCAGCGTCACATCCCCACCCGCAGCAATTAATGCTTCCTGCGCGGCAACGGCATGGGAGAGTTCTATCACCCGGTCTTCACCACCGTGAATCAAATGCACCGTCGTTGCGGTAGTTGCAACCTGCGGTAAGGTGGCATAGCGACCATTGAAGGCAATGACCCGCGATGCCAGCCCCGGCTCGGCTTTGATGCTCTCAAGCGACATAATCGAACCCTGAGAAAAGCCAATCAGCGCGGTAGCCTGCGGTGAAACGCCGCTTTGTTTTTGCCAGTAGCGAACGGTTTCGATAAACACCGGCATAATCGCGTCAATACGCGCCTGGCGGTTCTCTTCCGTTACGCCCTGTACCGAAAACCACTGACGTCCGGAAGTCGTACCGTAAGGCTCTGCCCCGCCAATGCTGACGATTAGCGCATCCGGAAACAGCGGCGCAAACCAGGAGCCAATTTCGCCCATGGCAACCGGGTTATCGCCGACGCCATGAAACAGCAACAATAGCTGTTGAGCGGGTTTATCGGGACTTTGAACAACAAAATGGTCATGTTTCATGGCGATCTCCTTAACTGATGAGAATCATTCTACGCCGCTTAACCGCAATGACCATGCCAGGAAATTGAAGAAGTTAGTGAAAAAATTGCCATTGCATAATGCGATTATGTAGCCGCTGTTCACGCTCAGCATCCAACTGATTTAAGGCCTGTGCCGCTTCAGCGCGCTGAATGACCAGCAGTGCTTTACGACCTGAGACCTTCAGCTGTTGGCACAATTCGGCATCGCTGCGTTTAGCCTGTATACGTCCGCGCAATGCCGGAAGGGGTAACTCGCTGTACTCAAGCAGACGGCTCAGACAGCCCAGTGATGTTAATAGTGGTCGATGCGCGAAGGCAAACCCAGCCAGCTCATCCCAGTCATCCTCATTAAGCGTAGTCTCTTTCAACGGGGTAAGCGGGATGCGCTCATCGATCCACTGCGCCAGGATTTCCGCATCCCGGCGCAAACGCTGATGCTCTCGCCCGGCGAGGCGCTTTCCCGCTTCGCTGATGGGTAGCAACGCCATGGCGGTATAACAACCGCTGCTGGCTTCGCGATGGTTGCCCATCCGCACCAGCACAAAACCACAGCGTTGCCAGAAACGCCAAAGTTCAGCCGTATAACCAAAACTGACGGACAGATAGTCACACTGCGTGCAATAGCGCCGGGCCTGCATAATCAGCTGTTGCCCAATACCTTCCCGTTGTCGCGCGGGGTGAACCGCAATTCGACTGACCCGTCGCCCGACGAGCGTCGCCGCCAGGGGGTCACCGCCGTGCGCCGCCAGCGACTGCGCAACAAGATTACCTCTGGGTCGGCGATATCCGGCCCAGACGGCCTGGCTTAATTCTGCGGATAATCCCCCTTCATCGACCAGCCAGACGGCTCCCGCGACCGAATCAACAGCCGAAGCCTGCAGAAAATGCTGCCCCGGCGCGTCCATCATGCGTCGCAGATCCAGCGGTGAGGTACGGTAATGCGCCCCGGAAAGCAGCTGATATACCGCTAACGGCAGCGCCGGGTTTGTATGCCAGGCGTGTTGCTCAAACGCCGGGAAGTGCAACCCCCCCGATGGGGCATGCGTAAACGTTTCGTCATCAAACACCAGTGCATCGCTGACAATTTTCTCCAGCGGACATCCCTGCGCCCAGCGCACGGGCTGTTGCAACTCATAGCGTCGCAAATTGGGAAAGCGGGCGCAGAATTTCAGCAAAAACCCTCTGCCGGTTCCTTCATAGCCCTGAACGGTTGTCGTTAACAGCGTGCGGGGAAAACGCGCCACCAGTTGTAGCAGCAGCGGCGCGGGTATCGCGGCGGCTTCATCAACAACGAGCCAGTCAGCCGTTTCAGCACTGGCTAACAGCGCGTCCGGCGCCATAAAGCAGTAGCGTTCCCCAGCAAATTGCGCCAGTACATCGGTTGCCACTTTCGCCGGAGCGGTAACGATAGCCGTCCCCGTCATACGAGAAATCAACTGCCCGGCCAGCGCGGATTTGCCCCGACCCCGTGCGGCCGTCACCGCAACCACACCGGGAGGCATAGCCAGCAAATGATTTAATATCATCGCCTGTTCTGGTTGGGGTTCGCCGGTTGCCGCGAGCCAGGCTGCGCGAGCAGGAAAGTGCGGACAGGAAACCGGCTGATGCTGCTGCCAGTGTAGAGCCTGTCTATCGAGGGAAATCACCCGTTTGAGGTGTTCAACAAAGTGCGGTGTAGGAATGGGTTCTGCACAGTCGCTCCAGCGCAGTGAGTCTGCATCAGGATGCGTGTGCCAGGTATGCCACGACGGAGTCAGCAACACCAGCCAGCTCCCGGCGATCAGCGTACCGCTTAAGGCGGCAAACGCCGCAGCGTCAAATCCCTGCCCGGCGTCGAAAACCGCATGATGAAACTCGCGCCCCAGTAACGTTTGCAGCGCCTGTGGCGTACAGTTCGGTTCAGCAGGGGCATGCGCCCCTACCCACAACCAGTCGCCGGGTAATATGTCGCGTAGTGCTAACGCCTGCCCCTGACACCAGTTCTCCTCGCCGCTAATAATCAGCAGACGACGAATACCCTCGCGAGCCATCTGTTCGGTTAACGCGCTCAGTGCTGTGTTATCAGACATCCCTGCCCCAGTATCTTAAATGCCTTTACCAAACGTATTACATTGTCCCGGATCGCCGCTGTCAAAACCGCGTTTGAACCAGGTAAAACGCTGTTCAGAAGTACCGTGGGTAAAGCTGTCCGGTACAACGCGCCCTTGCCCTTGCTGCTGCAGGCGATCATCGCCAATGGCCTGAGCGGCGTTCAGCGCTTCTTCCAGGTCACCAGACTCCAGCACGCCCTGCTGCTGCATGCTGTGGCCCCAGACGCCGGCAAAGCAGTCCGCCTGCAGTTCCATACGCACGGAAAGACGATTTACCTCAGCCTGTGAGGCATTCTGCTGCATCTGGCGAACTTTCGGTTCAATACCCAGCAGTTTCTGCACATGGTGACCCACTTCATGGGCGATAACATAACCCTGAGCAAAATCACCATCGGCACCCAGTTTGTTTTTCATGTCATCATAGAATGAGAGGTCGATATATACCGTGCCATCTGCCGGGCAATAAAACGGTCCCATCACGGACTGGCCCGCGCCGCAGCCGGTTCGCGTTGCTCCGCGATACATCACCAGCTTCGGTTGTTGGTAGGTCCGCCCCATTTTTTCAAACTGCTGTCCCCAGGTATCTTCCGTGGTGGCCAAAATTACCGAGGTAAATTTCGCTGCTTCATCATCATTTGGGCTGATGGAGTGTGATGATTGCTGTTGGGAAACAGGCTGACCGGTCATTAATCCGGTGAGATCCACGCCATAATAACCTGCGACAAGCACCACGATTAGCAGGATGATGCCGCCTTTACCACTGGGCAAACGAAAACCAGGGCCGCCCATAGAGGGGCCACCGCCGGAGCTGTTTCGTCTGTCTTCCACATTGTCACTTTCACGACGCCCTTGCCAGCGCATAATCACCTCAACTTTTTATTCATTATGATGATGATCGTAGGCGGTTCGGAACAGGATTACCATAAGAAACAGTAATCAAAATCAGCGGGATTGATGAGCCGGAGAGCGATCGCCGGCTCAGAGGGAGGATTAGTCTAACTTCACACCCAGACGATGCGCGACGGCTTCATAGGCTTCGATCAACCCGCCCAAGCTCTGGCGGAAGCGATCTTTGTCCATTTTATCCAGCGTTTCTTTGTCCCACAGACGACTGCCGTCCGGTGAGAATTCATCACCCAGCACCACTTCACCTTTATACAAACCAAACTCAAGTTTGAAGTCGACCAGAATCAGACCTGCGTCATCAAACATTTTTTTCAGCACGTCGTTAGCTTTGTAGGTCAGCTCTTTCATACGCGCCAGATTCTCTTTGCTCACCCAACCAAAGGTTTCGCAATAGGAATCGTTAATCATTGGATCGTGCATAGCATCGTTTTTCAGGAACAGATCAAACAGCGGCGGATTCAGTTCAATACCTTCCTCAACGCCTAAACGCTTAACCAGTGAGCCTGCCGCGCGGTTACGTACCACACATTCAACCGGTACCATCTCCAGTTTTTTCACCAGACATTCGGTATCAGAAAGCAGTCGCTCCATCTGGGTAGGAATGCCCGCTTCTTGCAGTTTAGTCATAATGAAATGGTTGAACTTGTTGTTCACCATGCCTTTACGGTCAAACTGTTCAATGCGCGCGCCATCCCCTGCTGACGTATCATTGCGGAATTCGAGCACCAACAGGTCCGGGTTTTCCGTGCTGTATACGGTCTTCGCTTTACCACGATACAACTCAGCTTGCTTTTGCATCTTTATTACTCCTGGGTGTGAATTAACGATAAATATTGCGTTTTTCTGCCGACGCACACGTTTGCGTATCATATCAGAAAAAAAGGGCTGGAGTTATCCAGCCCTTTTTTTTTACTTACTGAACGCTGCCTGGAAGACGGCGACCAGCGCGTCGTTCTGGCTTTGCGTCAGGGTATGCCCCTTCGGATCGATAAACTGCAAACTACTGCGGTTGTCTAAATCACCGACCTGCAGTTTGTAGTCGCCGGATACCAGACCCGGATCGCTCGCGCCCAGCTCCTGCCAGTTACTGTCTGACAGTGGTTTGTAAGTCACAGCGATGCTGCCCTGAGAACGGGTGCTGTCGGTCACTTTCATGCCCACTTTTTCCAGCGCTGCCGGCAGACGCTGCCATACCACGTTGAACGGTCCACGTACCACCAGCATCGGTAAACCGGTGTCATCGGCGGCGCTCTGAACGTCCATAGTCGCGGCAGAACGGTTCTGCGCGGCATTCGCGGCGTCAGTGGCGTTCTTATCCAGACCAGCAGAGATAACGTTCATCATCTCAGCGCTGTAACGCTGCATTGATGCCGCATCGGCTACCGGTTTACCCGCCTGCTCGAGGTTAAGCAGCTTCACCGTCACCGCCTGCTGATAGCCCTGCGGTTTAACCGAGATTTGATAACGTCCACGGTACTGTTCGTCTTCATCCAGACGGTTCCAGTCAACCCAATCGGTGGTCAGCGTTTGGCTGGCATCATCACGTTTCGCGATGGTGTAGTTTTTAGACTGAACAACGCTCACGACCTGCGGCCACAGCGTGTTGCCACGACCATTTTCGACCAACAATGTCGCTGTATCGCCCGCGATCTGAGTACGGGTGCCAGTAACTAATGCTAACGGCTGAGCCGGTGGGCGAATATCCAACGTTTTACCCACGGCACCGCTGCCGTTGGTTACCGGGATGTTATAATCACCCGACATAACCGGTAGAATCATCCCAGCTGGCGCGTGAAGCTCAGCAAGCGGTGCGGCCTCCAGATAGGATTCATCACCGCTCACCTGGCGCTTATAGCGCGAGTCAGAACTACAGGCCGCGAGCAACATAACAAGCGAAACACCCGCAACCTTGGCCAGGCGCGACTTTTGTACTGAGTAAGCCATCAAATCTCCCTAAACTTTACAGCAAACCGGCATGCTTAAGCGCCGCTTTGACGATATCACGAGCATTGTCCGTGATTGGCGTCATCGGCAAACGTAGTGTATCGGTCGCCACAAGTCCCAACTCCTTACATGCCCATTTCACTGGGATAGGATTGGGTTCGACAAATAGTTTGTTGTGTAACGGCATCAGACGTTGGTTGATCACCCGCGCCTCGGCAAAATGCCCTTCTGCCGCCAGTTTGCACATTTCGGCCATATCACGTGCCGCAACGTTAGCCGTTACGGAAATCACGCCATGACCACCAAGCTGCATGAAGTCCAGTCCGGTCGCATCATCACCGCTAAGCAGAATAAAATCGTCTGAAACCAGCTCTTTGATCTGGTGAACACGACTTAAGTTCCCTGTGGCCTCTTTGATAGCGACAATATTTTTTACCTTCGCCAGGCGACCCACGGTTTCCGGCAGCATATCGCAGCCAGTACGGGACGGCACATTATACAGAATTTGCGGCAGGTCAGTATGTTCCGCGATGGCTTTGAAATGCTGGAACAAACCTTCCTGAGTTGGGCGGTTGTAATAAGGCGTCACCGTCAGGCAGCCGACAACACCGCTGTCGTTAAAACGCTGCGTCAGACTAATGCCTTCTGCGGTCGCATTGGCGCCCGTTCCGGCAATAACCGGAATACGCCCATCGGCCAGCTCCAGCGTCATCATTACCACATCGCCATGTTCATCATGACTCAGGGTAGCGGACTCACCGGTGGTGCCAACCGAAACGATCGCCGAGGTGCCACTGGCGACATGATAATCAATCAGTTTTTTCAGGCTCGACCGGCAGACTTTACCTTTCTCATCCATCGGCGTAATAAGCGCGACAATACTTCCCGTGAACATGGGCCATCCTCTGTGCAAACAAGTGTCTCAATGGTACGTTTGGTACGACAATAAAAGCAAGCGACCATAGCCCTTCTGATTGTTGTATGCATGTTTTTTTTATGCTTTCCTTATGATTACCTCACCGCTCAAAGGAAGAACAGGTTTGACATCGCCATCGCAACACTATCTGGTCATTACTGCGCTGGGTGCTGACCGCCCGGGAATTGTGAACACTATCACCCGTCATGTCAGCAGTTGTGGCTGTAATATCGAAGACAGCCGACTGGCCATGCTGGGTGACGAGTTTACGTTTATCATGCTGTTATCCGGAACCTGGAATGCCATCACCCTGATTGAATCAACCTTGCCTTTGAAAGGCGCAGAGCTGGATTTATTGATTGTGATGAAGCGTACGACCGCGCGTCCCCGCCCGGCGATGCCCGCCACGGTATGGGTACAGGTCGATGTCCCCGACTCGCCTCATTTGATTGAGCGCTTTACCGCCCTGTTTGACAGCCACCAAATGAATATTGCGGAACTGGTTTCGCGCACACAGCCGGCTGAAAACGGCAAGGCTGCACAGTTGTTTATTCAAATTACCGCACATAGTCCTGCGTCACATGATTCGGCAAATATTGAGGATGCGTTTAAAGCACTCTGTACAGAACTCAATGCGCAAGGCAGTATTAACGTCGTCAATTACTCACAGCATGATGAACAGGATGGAGTTAAGTAATGAACCCACTGAAAGCCGGTGATATCGCACCGAAATTTAGCTTGCCGGATCAAGACGGAGAACAAGTAAATTTAACCGACTTCCAGGGACAGCGTGTTCTGGTTTATTTCTACCCGAAAGCCATGACGCCCGGCTGTACTGTACAGGCCTGTGGCTTGCGCGATAACATGGATCAGTTAAAAAAAGCCGGTGTTGAAGTGCTGGGTATAAGCACCGATAAACCAGAAAAGCTTTCCCGATTTGCGGAGAAAGAAGTGCTTAACTTCACGCTCCTGTCTGATGAAGATCATCAGGTTTGCGAGCAGTTTGGCGTCTGGGGTGAAAAGTCATTTATGGGTAAGACCTACGATGGCATCCACCGCATCAGCTTCCTGATTAATGCCGAAGGCAAAATTGAACATGTGTTTGATGATTTCAAAACCAGTAATCACCACGACGTGGTACTGAACTGGCTGAAAGAGAACGCCTGATTTACGTTTTGCTGGAAAAAGCCTGATGGCGCTTCGCTTATCAGGCCTGGGCAGTTTATTAATATTGCGAAACTTGTAGGCCGGGTAAGGCGTAGCCGCCACCCGGCATAAACATGAATCTGTACTTTTTCAGGCTGACATCCGCATAAGCGTTTATTCAAACGTCCCTTTTACGCAGGCTTTCTTCTCTCTGACCACAGCTTTTCCCTTCGCCCACAGGTGATTAACCTCCAGCGCATCGTTAAGCACCAGAATGTCCGCATCGCATCCCGCCGCCAGACGCCCCTTATGTTCGAGCCCCAAAAATTCTGCGACCGTACGCGTCAGCGGACACAGCGCCTGTTCCAGCGGCACAGCATGCACCTTCACTAACTGGCGCACCGTTTCAGCCAGAGATTCAAACCCTGCGACACCAATGCCGGTGAGATTACCAAACGTATCAAATTCCGGCTGACTTCCGTTGCCGTCCGAACTCAGGGTAATGCGTGACAATGGCACATTCTGGCGCAGCGCCGTGGCAATGGCCATGGCCGGATCGACTGGCTCATCAATGCTGCTGGTAATATCGATATAACCGCCCTGGCGGGCATACTCCAGCGCCGCCTGGAACAACGGTTGTGCACGGTTAACGTGTGTCGGCAACAGTTTGGTAATCGGGACATCACAGCACTCGAGGATGTTGTACAACGGCTCCAGCATGCGCGGGCTGTCACCCATGTGGAAAACGCTGATCCCCGGCTTGCGCCCTAACAATCCACCAACCCGCGACTGCGCCGCCATGTTCGCCAGCGCCGAGGTGTCCGGGGCAGAGGAACGATGGTCCGAAACCGCACATTTCACGCCAATAACTTTATCGATCAGCGCCACGTCGCGATCGATACTGCCGGTGATGGTCGGAGATGGCAGAGAATAGGCCCCGGTCAGCATCCATGCGCTGATGCCTTCAAACTCCAGCGCACGTGTTTTCGCCAGCAACGACTCAGGATGACGGGTAATCCCGTCCGTTCCCAATAATCCCACGACGGAAGTGATACCGGCTTCAACCAGTCGCGACAAGCGCACTTCAGGCGTACGGGTATGTGGCCCTGCCTCTCCGCCGCCGCCAATCAGATGGACGTGCTGATCGATAAACCCCGGGCACACAATCGCACCGTCAAGATGGATGCACTCGCAGCCGGGGAAGTCTTCAGGAGAAATCGACGGCGCGATGGCAACAATTGTACTGCCAGACACCAGAATATCCTGGCGGCCTAAATCTTCCGGCGCGTACACGTGTCCCTGCTGGAACAACGTCAAATTAAGAATGGAACAGTTCATAACCTTCCTTGTCAGGCAATTACCTGCATAACCCAAATAGAGAGCAGCGCATTAATAACGCATACCGCAATAATCAGCGAGTAATAACGAGGATGGACCCCCGCAGTCCCCAGACAGCGTCCCACATTTTGCACCGGATTGCCCATCAGGTAGATAGCCGGCAGCAATACAGTCGCATCATGTCCCGAAAGCGTACCAGCAACAACCAGACTGGCACAAACGCCGACGCCGCCTCCCATACTCATCACCGCCGCCAGCAGCACGGTGGCAGATTCCCCCGGTAGCCCCCACAGCGCCATCACCGGTTCGCACACCCGCCCGACAATCTCGAGCAATCCCGTCACCTTCAGCGCCTGAATAATCACAAACGCCATCACCACGTTAGGTAACAGGCTGGTTGTAGCAATTGTAAACCCGCGCCGTGCGCCATCGATAAACATATCCATGACGTTTTTACGTACCTGCGTTGTCATCTCAGACCTCCTGCTGCAGACGGCGGTTTTCCAGCTGCGCTATCCACAGACGCAGCAGATTCGCCCCCACAAATTTGAAGACAAGGATCACCGCCAGCGGCGTAATCACCGGCACGGTAACCATCGTAAACAGCGCAGCACCCGAGGAAAAATAGTTGGTAATACACGCGCTGCCGCTGGTTTGCCAGCAGGCAAATATGGCGCGTTCCTGTTCAGTAATAATGCCCTCTTCCGCCATCTCTTTGGTCATCCCTGCTGCAGCATCGGTATTTTGCAAATTCGCAATCAGCGCCAGCGAACAAACACCCGGAATACCGAGTAACGGGCGCAGGACCGGCGTCATCAACTGTTGCGCCGCGCGCAAACCGCCCAGCCCTTCAGTGACGGAGATTATCCCGAGAGAAAGAATGACGGAAGGTGCCAGCTCAAGCGCGAATAAGAAGCCGTCTTTGGCCCCCATCCCTCCAGAGCCGCGAAAAGAGACCGCCGTATCGCCTGCGGCATTAATCGACCCAAACGCGCCGTTGAGGACGGTGAAGTCAAAAACTCGCCACCATTCGGTACTTTTCGCAAACATGCCGGAAAAAAGAATAATCGTAATAAAAAAAGCGAGATAACCGCCCCATCCCGCCTTTTGCTGCGTGTGTGTGTTGTGACCCATGTTGTTCTCCTGTTGGCCTTATTCCTTGCGTGACGAAAAAACATCACGAGGGCCAAATTAAAGACAAACACGGAGAAAAACGATACCGGAGGAAATTATTCAGAAAGTGAGGATAGAGGTCAGACAAGTTCAGTTCCGACGGCATGGCGCCATCGGAACTGATGGACTAGCGATCGTCAACCGTCTGACCATCCGGCCAGGCATGCACCACGGCTTTGATTAGCGTCGCCAGCGGAATGGCAAAGAATACCCCCCAGAATCCCCACAGACCGCCGAAAATAACAACCGACAGAATAATCACCAGTGGGTGCAGGTTTACGGCTTCGGAGAAGAGTACGGGAACCAGCAGATTGCCGTCCAACGCCTGGATTATCAGGTACACGGCGAAACAGCTCCAGAACTCCGTTCCGAGTCCAAACTGAAACAACGCCACACCAACAACCGGAATCGTTACCACAAACGCGCCGATGTACGGGATTAGCACAGAGAACCCCACCAGCACCGCCAGCAGCAGAGAGTAGTTAAGGCCAAACATCAGGAAGCCCAGCCAGGTTGCAACACCGACCACCACCATCTCCAGTACTTTACCGCGGATATAGTTGGTGATTTGCTGGTTCATTTCTTTCCAGACTTGTCCTGCCAGTCCACGATTTCGCGGCAGCACCCGGCGCACAGCATTCAACATCTGGCTCTTATCCTTCACCAAAAAGAATACCATCAGTGGGACAAGCACCAGATACACCGCCAGCGTCAGTAAACCGACCAGTGAAGCCAGCGAATATTTCACCACCGAATCGCCCATGGTGAGCATTCGCGAGCGCATATTCTCCGCCATCGCATCAATGATGCCCGCATCCATCAGCGCCGGATAACGTCGCGGTAAGGTAGCGGCAAAGTCAGACAACTTGTTGAGCATGCCAGGCATATCGCGGATCAGATAGATGCCTTGCTGCCATGCGACCGGCATTACCACAAACGCCATCAGCAGTAAAATGCCGACAAACACCACCAGCACAATTGACGTCGCCCAACGCCGCGAGCAACCGATATTTTCCAGCCGGGCGGTAGGCCATTCCAGCAGATAAGCCAGCACAATCGCGACCAGCAGCGGCGCTAACAGACCACTAAAGAAGAACAGGATGCCAAAACCGGCAACCAGAATAATCAGCAAGGCAATAGCCTCAGGGTCGCTAAAGCGGCGGCGATACCATTGCGTCAACATTTCGAGCATAAAACCTTCCCTGAACCTCAATAGCGGGATTGCGATCCCGAATTGTATCGAAATGTCACAAAAAAGACTTCGCTTTTTATGGCTGATTACGCAAAGTGAAAAGACATTTTTCCTGGGTGTTCATCGTCAGGTTTCGCAGTTACACTCGCTAAGCTTGCGGAGTGTGAACGATACTTCACGGCATTGGTCAAATGGCTATCTCAAAAAAGAATACAGGACAGAGGTTATGTTCAGGCAGTTGAAAAAAAACCTGGTTGCTACCCTCATTGCTGCACTGACCGTCGGTCAGGTTGCGCCCGCATTTGCTGATACTGCGGACACCCTGCCTGATATGGGAACGTCGGCAGGCAGTACGCTTTCAATTGGACAAGAAATGCAGATGGGCGATTATTACGTTCGCCAGCTGCGCGGTAGTGCGCCGTTAATTAACGATCCGTTGCTGACCCAATACATTAATGCTCTGGGGATGCGCCTGGTTTCGCATGCAGATTCGGTAAAAACACCCTTCACTTTCTTTTTAATTAACAACGATGAAATAAACGCCTTCGCTTTTTTTGGCGGCAACGTTGTATTGCACTCCGCACTGTTCCGCTATTCCGATAACGAAAGCCAACTGGCGTCGGTAATGGCGCACGAAATTTCTCACGTCACGCAGCGCCACCTGGCGCGCGCGATGGAAGATCAGAAACGTAGCGCACCGCTGACATGGGTTGGCGCATTAGGCTCGATTTTATTAGCGATGGCCAGCCCGCAGGCAGGGATGGCGGCGCTAACCGGTACGCTGGCGGGTACGCGCCAGGGAATGATTAGCTTTACTCAGCAGAACGAACAGGAAGCAGATCGCATCGGTATTCAGGTGCTGCAACGTTCGGGATTCGATCCCCAGGCCATGCCGACGTTCCTCGAAAAACTGCTCGATCAGGCCCGTTACTCTTCGCGTCCGCCGGAAATTTTGCTGACTCACCCCCTGCCTGAAAGCCGCCTGTCGGATGCCCGTAACCGCGCCAACCAGATGCGCCCGGTCGTAGTACAATCTTCAGAAGATTTCTATTTGGCCAAAGCGCGCACCCTGGGCATGTACAATTCAGGCCGCAACCAGTTAACCAGCGATCTACTGGATAACTGGTCGAAAGGTAACGTGCGCGAACAGCGCGCTGCGCAGTATGGCCGGGCGCTGCAAGCGATGGAAGCCAGCAAATACGACGAAGCACGTAAAGCGCTACAGCCGCTGCTCGCGGCAGATCCGAATAATGCATGGTATCTCGACCTGGCAACAGATATCGATCTCGGCCAGAAGAAAACCAGCGATGCCATTAATCGCCTGAAAAACGCCCGTGACCTGCGTACCAATCCGGTACTGCAGCTCAACCTGGCGAATGCCTATTTACAGGGCGGACAAGCCAAAGAGGCGGCAACCATCCTGAATCGCTATACGTTTAATCATAAAGATGACACCAACGGCTGGGATCTGTTAGCCCAAACGGAAGCCAATCTGAATAACCGCGATCAGGAACTGGCGGCGCGCGCGGAAGGGTATGCCCTCGCCGGACGTCTTGATCAGGCGATCTCGATGCTCAGCAACGCCAGTGCTCAGGTGAAACTAGGCAGCCAGCAGCAGGCCAGATACGATGCCCGTATCGACCAACTGCGCCAACTGCAAGAGCGCTTTAAACCGTACACCAAGATGTAATTATCGAACCCTTGCCGGATGGCGACGCTGTAGCGTCTTATCCGGCCTATATCAGACGCGATTGTAGGCCGGATAAGGCCTTTAGGCCGCCATCCGGCAGTATTGTTATGCAAGGAGAAGTCATGTCAGACGCGATTAAAATCTACCATAACCCACGCTGCTCCAAGAGCCGTGAAACGCTGGAATTACTGAAGTCCAACGGCGTGGACCCGGAAGTGGTGTTGTATCTGGAAACGCCGGCTGATGCAGCAACCCTGCGTGAACTTCTGCAGATGCTGGGTATGTCCAGCGCGCGTGAGCTAATGCGCCAGAAAGAAGATCTCTATAAGTCGCTTAACCTGGCGGACAAAAATCTGAGCGAAGATGCGCTGATTCAGGCAATGGTAGAAAACCCAAAACTGATGGAGCGCCCGATTGTGGTAGCGAAAGGTCAGGCACGGATTGGTCGCCCACCTGAGCAAGTGCTGGAAATTATTGGTTAATCTTAAGACTGCCGCAGTTTTTCGGCTGCGGCACTTACAGCTTCAGTATCTCTTTTACGAACGGAATGGTCAGCTTACGCTGGGCGGTGATCGATGCGTGATCAAGCTGATCCAGCGTCATAAACAGCGTACGCATTTCCCGATCCAGACGCTTAAGCAGGAAGCGGCCCACATCTTCCGGCAGTTCAAACCCACGTAGCCTTGCGCGTAATTGCAACGCCTGCAGTTTATCTTCATCAGAAAGCGGCTGTAGCTTGTAGATTTGTCCCCAGTCCAGACGCGAAGCGAGATCTGGCAATCCCAGATTCAGCTGTCTTGGTGGACGATCGCCGGTGATCAGCAGGCGTGTTTTCCCCGACTCCAGGATACGGTTGTAGAGATCAAAGATCGCCATTTCCCACAGCGAATCACCGGCCACACATTCGATGTTATCGATGCATACCAGCGATAAATGCTCCATCCCGTCGAGCACCTCGGGGACGAACCAGGTGCGTTTGTCGAGCGGCACATAGCCTACCGCATCGCCGCGCGCGGACAGTTCCGCACAGGCTGCATGCAGCAAATGACTACGGCCAGCACCTTCACGCGACCAGAGATAAATATACCCGCTATGTTCCTGACGCAGCACGTTTTGCAGTGCAGCCAGTAAAGAGGAGTTATCCCCCGGCCAGAAACTTGCGAAAGTTTCGTCATCAGGAAGATAAAGTGGCAAAGAGAGCTGTGCCGGTGTGTTCAGAGATACCTCAACCCAGGATTTCATAAAATCGCGTTGAGTTTAACACAGAAATGCGTCGCGATAGAACCGGGCAGCATTGCTACCCGGTCAGAGACTTAGTGTTGCGGGCTGTCAGCATCTTCAGCATCGAGGACAACTTCTTCCGGGCGCAGCAGGCTGATCACTTTGAAAATCAGGCTCAGACAGACACCCACAATGGTCGCCAGCGCCATGCCTTTCAGCTCAGCAGCACCGATGTGAACTTTCGCGCCGCTGACGCCGATGATCAAAATGACCGAGGTCAGGATCAGGTTCTGTGCTTTGTTATAGTCAACTTTTGACTCGATCAACACGCGAATACCGGAAGCGCCAATCACGCCGTACAACAGCAGAGATACACCGCCCATGACCGGCAGTGGAATGATTTGGATCGCCGCCGCCAGTTTACCGACGCAGGAGAGCAGAATGGCGAAAATCGCCGCGCCGCCAATAACCCAGGTACTGTAAACGCGGGTAATCGCCATAACGCCGATGTTCTCGCCGTACGTGGTGTTCGGCGTAGAACCGAAGAAGCCGGAGATCACCGTCGACAGACCGTTAGCAAACATAGATCGATGCAGGCCAGGATCGCGAATCAAATCTTTTTTCACGATATTCGCCGTTACCACCAGGTGCCCGACGTGTTCAGCAATAACCACCAGCGCCGCAGGCAGAATGGTCAGAATAGCGACCCATTCAAAGCGCGGCGTGTAAAACGTTGGCAGAGCAAACCAGTGAGCCTGCGCTATCGGCGTGGTGTCCACAACGCCCATCACGAAGGAGAGCGCGTACCCAGCCAGCACCCCAATCAAAATCGGGATAATCGCCATAAAGCCACGGAACAGTACGGAACCAAATACCGTCACCGCCAGCGTCACCATTGAGATGATGATGGTTGTTGAGTCTGGCGCTTGTCCTTCAGCAGGCAGTAATCCCGCCATACCCGCAGCGACACCCGCCAGCTCCAGACCGATGACGGCAACGATTGCGCCCATCGCCGCAGGCGGGAACATGACATCCAGCCAACCAGTACCGGCCTTCTTAACGATGAACGAAACCAGGCAGAACAGGATGCCACACATAATGAAACCGCCCAGCGCCACTTCATATCCTAGCGGCAGCAGCAGCAGAACCGGGGAGATAAACGCAAAGCTTGAACCGAGGTAAGCCGGAATTTTACCTTTACAAATAAAGAGATACAGTAACGTACCAATGCCGTTAAACAGCAGAACGGTAGCTGGGTTGATATGAAACAGGACTGGCACCAGTACCGTTGCGCCAAACATGGCGAACAGGTGCTGCAAACTAAGCGGGATTGTCTGTAAAAGCGGCGGTCTTTCACTCACCCCGATAGCACGGCGCGTCATAGTGTTTTCCTCTGAGTGTTGTTTGTTATTAGCGATTGGGTTGTTTTATTCAAAAAAAAGCCGACTCTTAAAGTCGGCTTTTTTTTATTTATTCATTTACTTGGTACCAAAAATCTTATCGCCGGCATCGCCGAGCCCAGGAATAATGTATCCGTGCTCGTTCAGTCCCTGATCGATGGAGGCGGTGTACAGCTCGACATCCGGGTGCGCTTTTTCCAGCGCCGCGATACCTTCCGGCGCGGCAACCAGTACCAGTACTTTAATGCTGCTGCAGCCTGCTTTTTTCAGCAGGTCGATGGTAGCGATAACGGAACCGCCGGTTGCCAGCATCGGGTCAACGATCAGCGCCATACGCTCATCAATGTTAGAGACCAGCTTCTGGAAGTACGGAACCGGCTCCAGCGTCTCTTCATTGCGGTACATACCCACCACACTGATACGCGCGCTCGGAACGTTTTCCAGTACGCCTTCCATCATGCCCAGGCCCGCACGCAGGATTGGCACAACGGTGATTTTTTTGCCTTTGATTTGGTCAACTTCAACCGGACCGTTCCAGCCTTCGATGGTCACCTTTTCGGTTTCCAGACCAGCGGTTGCTTCATAAGTCAGCAGACTGCCAACTTCCGAGGCGAGTTCACGAAAGCGTTTAGTGCTGATGTCGTTTTCACGCATCAGTCCCAGCTTGTGTTTGACGAGTGGGTGTTTGACTTCCACGATCTTCATACTCTTCTCCTTTCCTCAGACGAGTGGCAACCACAAAAAAATCGCCGGATTATACCGCTTTTCGTCTCTGGCGCAACACTGGATACGCTTGATATGGATCAACCAAAATCGTTTGCGTCCGGATGATGAGTATAAAACAAGCCCCGCTATAAGTGCGGGGCTTGTTATCAATGCTATGAATTTTATAGGTTTTCAGCATTAGTTTGGATGACGTTTCGATACCAGGAAAAAGATTTCTTCGGCGAGCGTGCTAATGTCCCACTCCCGTCATTATTTTTATCAACATAGATAAAGCCGTAGCGTTTTTTCATCTCCCCCGTCCCGGCCGAGACTAAATCAATACAGCCCCACGGGGTATAGCCCATCAGATCCACGCCATCTTCCACCACCGCTTTTTTCATTTCGCGGATATGCGCGGCCATATAGTCAATACGATAGGAATCATCCACCGAGCCGTCGGCCTGCTGCACGTCAATCGCACCAAAGCCGTTTTCTACAATAAACAGCGGCAACTGATAATGGTCCCAGAACCAGTTCAGCGAATAGCGCAGACCGACGGGATCAATCTGCCAGCCCCAGTCCGATTTCTGCACGTACGGGTTAGAAACCAGACTTTTCGACTCGTCGTAATCCAGCTGTGGGTTGTCCGCCGTTGCCTGGGTCGCGAAAGACATATAATAGCTAAAGCCGATGTAATCAACGCAGCCCTCGGTCAGCGCCTGACGGTCTTCCTCGGTGATATCCAGTTCAAAGCCACGACGGGCAAAGTAATTGAGAAGATGCTGCGGGTATTTGCCGCGCACGTGTACGTCAGTGAACCAGTAGCGGCGATGCATGGCGTTCATCGCCATCATCATGTCGTTCGGCGCACAGGTCAGCGGATAAATTGGGCACATCGCAATCATGCAGCCAATTTGCAGCGTCGGGTTAATCTCGCGTGCGGCCTTTACTGCCAGCGCGCTGGCTACCAGCTCATAGTGCGCCGCCTGGTACATGACCGGTTCGCGATCTTCACCGGGCAGGTATTTCAGACCAGAGTTAGTAAAGGGCGCGAAGTCTTCGTGATAATTTGCCTGATTGTTAATCTCATTAAACGTCATCCAGTACTTCACTTTGTGCTGATAACGAGTGAAAACCACCCGGGCAAAACGGACAAAAAAGTCGATCAGCTTACGGTTGCGCCAGCCGCCATATTCCGTCACCAGATGGTAGGGCATCTCGAAGTGCGACAACGTAATCACCGGCTCAATGCCATATTTCAGGCATTCGTCGAACAGATCATCATAGAACTGCAGGCCAGCTTCATTAGGTTGCGCGTCGTCGCCTAAAGGGAAAATCCGCGTCCAGGCAATGGAAGTGCGAAAACATTTAAACCCCATTTCAGCAAACAGCTTGATGTCGTCTTTATAGCGATGATAAAAATCGATGGCATCGTGGTTAGGATAGTTTTTACCGGCAATCACACCGTCAGTAATTTCACGCGCTACGCCGTGTGCCCCCGCCGTCATGACATCGGCAACGCTAATACCTTTACCGCCCTCCCGCCAGCCACCTTCCAGTTGATGAGCGGCGACAGCTCCACCCCACATGAAATCTGCTTTAAATCCTGACATCCCCTTCCCCTATCGTGATGAGTCTGCGCAAAACACTCTCAGTGAGGTTCGTAACAGAAAACAGAAACCGGTTTCAGTACGATACTGTGCATTCGGCTGGCAGGTTTCAAGCACAAGACTGTACCCGGTTTCATTTTCGTGGCGCAGTTCAAACAAATAGATAAATGATTGTAAAATGCTGAAAAAATCAGCAGATAAAACTTGATGCAGAGCAGGCTCGCAAACGTTTGCTTTCCCTGTTAGAATTGCGCCGAATTTAACTTTTACTGCAAGTAAACATGTGGGGAAGCAGGCAGTGACCGATAAAACCTCTCTTAGCTACAAAGATGCCGGTGTTGATATTGATGCAGGTAATGCTCTGGTTGATCGAATCAAAGGCGTAGTAAAGAAAACGCGTCGTCCGGAAGTTATGGGTGGTCTGGGTGGCTTCGGTGCGCTGTGCGCATTGCCGCAAAAATATCGTGAACCGGTACTGGTTTCCGGCACTGATGGCGTTGGCACAAAACTGCGTCTGGCGATGGATCTGAAACGCCACGACACTATCGGCATTGACCTCGTCGCAATGTGCGTCAACGACCTCGTGGTTCAGGGCGCTGAGCCGCTGTTCTTCCTCGACTACTATGCAACCGGCAAACTGGATGTGGACACCGCAGCCAGCGTCATTAACGGGATTGCCGAAGGCTGCCTGCAGTCTGGCTGTGCGCTGGTCGGTGGGGAAACAGCTGAAATGCCGGGGATGTACCATGGCGAAGATTACGACGTGGCAGGTTTCTGCGTCGGCGTCGTCGAAAAATCAGAGATTATCGACGGTTCTAAAGTGGCTGACGGCGACGTACTGATTGCGCTCGGCTCCAGCGGTCCGCACTCCAACGGCTACTCTCTGGTGCGTAAAATTGTTGAAGTCAGCGGTTGTGACCCGGAAACCACCGAGCTTGCAGGCAAATCGCTGGCCGATCACTTGCTGGCTCCGACCCGCATTTACGTAAAATCCATTCTGGAACTGATCGAGAAGGTTGATGTGCATGCCATTGCCCATCTGACCGGCGGCGGCTTCTGGGAAAATATTCCACGCGTTCTGCCGGACAACACGCAGGCCGTGATCGACGAATCTTCATGGCAGTGGCCAGCCGTCTTCAACTGGCTACAAACGGCGGGTAACGTCAGCCAGCATGAAATGTATCGCACCTTTAACTGCGGCGTAGGCATGGTTATTGCCCTGCCAGCTCCGGAAGTGGACAAAGCCCTGGCTTTGCTCAATAAGAAAGGTGAAAACGCATGGAAAATCGGTATCATCAAAGCTTCTGATTCCGAACAGCGTGTGGTCATTGAATGAAAAACATTGTGGTGCTCATTTCCGGCAACGGAAGCAATTTGCAGGCGATGATCGACGCCTGCGAACAGAAAAAAATCAATGGCACCCTACGTGCAGTATTCAGTAACAAGGCCGATGCGTTCGGCCTTGAGCGTGCACGCGAAGCGAATATTCCGGCGCACTCGCTGGAAGCCGCCCAGTTTGCCAGTCGCGAAGCCTTCGACCGCCAGCTGATTCAGGAAATTGACGCTTATTCACCTGATGTCGTGGTGCTGGCCGGTTATATGCGCATCCTCAGCCCGGCGTTTGTCGCGCACTATTCTGAGCGATTGCTGAATATCCACCCGTCTTTATTGCCGAAGTATCCAGGCCTGCATACGCACCGCCAGGTGCTGGAAAATGGCGATGAAGAACATGGAACCTCCGTCCACTTCGTCACCGATGAACTGGACGGTGGGCCGGTTATTCTCCAGGCTAAGGTTCCGGTATTTGAAGGCGACAGCGAAGATGATGTCACGGCACGGGTTCAGGCCCAGGAACATACCATTTACCCGCTGGTGGTAAGCTGGTTTACCGATGGTCGCCTGAAGATGCGTGATAACGCAGCATGGCTGGACGGCGTTCGTCTGCCGCCACAAGGCTACGCCGCCGACGAATAATAAAATCCGACCTGTAAACCGGATCTCACCCTCCGGTCTACAGGCATAAATACCTTTTCCGGTTAACATCTCCGGTATTCATCTACGCTCCCCCTTTCTCTTTGCTATCAGACGGTTTATTGTCATATTTTTCTGGCACAGTTGGACATCTGAGAGCAATGCTCGCCATAATAAATCGGTAGTGTCCCGTGAATGAAACGGAGTAAAAGTGGTAATGGGTCAGGAAAAGCTATACATCGAGAAAGAACTCAGTTGGTTAGCGTTCAACGAACGCGTACTCCAGGAAGCTGCTGATAAATCAAACCCGTTGATCGAACGGATGCGTTTCTTAGGCATCTATTCCAACAACCTCGACGAATTTTACAAGGTTCGCTTTGCCGAACTGAAGCGCCGAATCATTATTAGCGAAGAACAGGGTTCAAACTCTCACTCCCGCCACCTTTTAGGCAAAATCCAGGCTCGCGTATTAAAAGCCGATCAGGAATTTGACGGCCTGTACAACGAGTTGCTGCTGGAGATGGCGCGCAACCAGATTTTCCTCATCAACGAACGTCAGCTATCGGCCAATCAACAGAGCTGGTTACGCCATTACTTCAAGCAATATCTTCGCCAGCACATTACGCCGATCCTGATTAACCGCGAGACGGATTTAGTTCAGTTCCTGAAAGACGACTACACCTATCTGGCGGTGGAAATTATCCGCGGCGATACAATCCGCTACGCGCTGCTGGAAATCCCTTCTGATAAGGTTCCCCGTTTTGTGAACCTGCCGCCGGAAACCCCGCGGCGTCGCAAACCGATGATCCTGCTGGACAACATCTTACGTTACTGCCTTGACGACATTTTCAAAGGGTTCTTTGATTACGATGCGCTGAACGCCTATTCGATGAAAATGACCCGTGACGCCGAATACGATTTGGTGCACGAGATGGAATCGAGCCTGATGGAGCTGATGTCATCCAGCCTGAAACAGCGTCTGACCGCAGAGCCTGTACGCTTCGTCTATCAGCGCGACATGCCCAATGCGCTGGTTGAGGTACTGCGTGAAAAACTGACAATTTCTCGCTACGATTCGATTGTGCCCGGCGGGCGTTATCATAACTTCAAAGACTTTATTAACTTTCCCAACGTTGGCAAAGCTAACCTGGTGAACAAACCCCTGCCGCGTCTGCGCCATATCTGGTTCGATAAAGAGAAGTTCCGTAACGGCTTTGATGCAATCCGCGAGCGCGATGTACTGCTGTATTACCCGTATCACACCTTTGAGCACGTTCTTGAACTGTTGCGTCAGGCTTCTTTCGACCCGAGCGTGCTGGCGATAAAGATCAACATCTACCGTGTGGCAAAAGACTCGCGCATCATCGACGCAATGATCCATGCCGCGCATAACGGTAAAAAAGTCACCGTAGTGGTGGAATTGCAGGCGCGCTTTGATGAAGAAGCCAACATTCACTGGGCCAAGCGTTTGACTGAAGCGGGCGTTCACGTCATCTTCTCCGCGCCGGGCCTGAAAATTCACGCCAAACTGTTCCTTATCTCGCGTAAAGAAGGTGATGAAGTCGTGCGCTATGCGCATATCGGGACGGGCAACTTCAACGAAAAAACAGCGCGCCTGTACACCGACTACTCTTTGCTGACCGCTGATTCGCGTATCACCAACGAGGTTCGTCGGGTGTTTAACTTCATCGAAAACCCGTATCGTCCGGTGACGTTCGATTATCTGCTGGTTTCTCCGCAGAACTCACGCCGTCTGCTGTACGCGATGATCGACAAAGAGATCGCCAATGCGCAGCAAGGGCAGCCTTCCGGTATCACGCTAAAACTGAACAACCTGGTCGATAAGGGCCTGGTTGATCGTCTCTATGCGGCCTCAAGCTCAGGCGTACCGGTTAATTTGTTGATTCGCGGTATGTGTTCTCTGATCCCAAATCTGGAAGGTATCAGCGACAACATTCGCGTGATAAGCATTGTCGACCGCTACCTTGAACACGACCGGGTTTATATTTTCGAAAACGGTGGCGATAAGCAGGTATACCTCTCCTCCGCAGACTGGATGACCCGCAATATCGACTATCGCATCGAAGTCGCCACCCCGCTGCTTGACCCTCGCCTCAAACAGCGCGTGCTGGATATTATCGATATCCTGTTCAGCGACACGGTGAAGGCTCGCTTCATCGATAAAGAACTCAGTAATCGCTACGTACCGCGCGGAAACCGCCGCAAAGTTCAGTCACAATTGGCGATTTACGACTACATCAAATCACTCGAGCAACCTGACTAACGCTATGCCAATACACGACAAGACTCCACGACCGCAGGAATTTGCTGCGGTCGACCTTGGTTCAAACAGTTTCCATATGGTCATTGCCCGCGTGGTTGATGGCGCAATGCAGATTATCGGACGACTGAAACAACGCGTTCATCTGGCGGATGGCCTCGGCGAAGATAACAAGCTGAGCGAAGAGGCAATGGAGCGCGGATTAAGCTGCCTGTCCCTGTTCGCCGAACGTCTGCAGGGCTTTCCCCCGTCAAGCGTATGCATCGTGGGAACCCATACTTTGCGTCAGGCGCTGAATGCGACCGATTTTCTCAAGCGAGCGGAAAAAGTCATTCCCTACCCGATTGAGATTATCTCCGGTAACGAAGAAGCCCGACTGATTTTTATGGGCGTGGAACACACTCAGCCGGAAAAAGGCCGCAAGCTGGTTATCGATATCGGCGGCGGTTCAACAGAACTGGTGATCGGCGAAGATTTCGAACCCAAGCTGGTCGAAAGCCGCCGTATGGGCTGCGTCAGTTTTGCCCAGATGTATTTCCCGGGCGGTGTCATCAGCCGGGAAAACTTTCAGCGTGCCCGCATGGCGGCAGCGCAAAAGCTCGAAACCTTAACGTGGCAGTTTCGCATTCAGGGCTGGAATGTCGCAATGGGCGCGTCAGGCACGATTAAAGCGGCACACGAAGTGCTGCTGGAGATGGGTGAAAAAGACGGTTTTATCACCCCTGAACGCCTGGACAAACTGACATCTGAAGTGCTGAAGCATGCCTCATTTGATGCGCTCAGCCTGCCGGGGCTGTCAGAAGAGCGAAAAGCGGTATTTGTTCCCGGGCTCGCGATTCTGTGCGGCGTGTTTGACGCGCTGGCGATCCGCGAACTTCGCCTTTCTGATGGCGCACTACGCGAAGGCGTACTGTACGAGATGGAAGGACGTTTTCGCCACCAGGACGTTCGCAGCCGTACCGCCAGCAGTCTGGCGAACCAGTACAACATTGACAGTGAACAGGCCCGGCGCGTGCTGGAAACAACGATGCAAATGTACGACCAGTGGCATACGCAACAGCCCAAACTGGCCAATCCTCAACTGGAAGCATTACTGCGCTGGGCAGCGATGCTGCATGAGGTTGGGCTGAACATCAACCACAGCGGCTTACATCGCCACTCTGCTTATATCTTACAAAACAGCGATTTACCGGGGTTTAATCAGGAACAACAACTGATGATGGCAACATTAGTTCGTTATCATCGCAAAGCGGTGAAACTGGATGACCTGCCTCGCTTTACGTTGTTCAAGAAAAAACAGTTTCTGCCGTTAATTCAGCTATTGCGCCTGGGCGTACTGCTGAATAATCAGCGCCAGGCGACCACCACGCCACCAACCCTGACTCTGATAACTGATGACAACCACTGGACCTTACGCTTCCCGCATGACTGGTTTAGCCAAAATGCGCTGGTGCTGCTCGATCTGGAAAAAGAGCAGCAATACTGGGAGGGCGTAACCGGCTGGCGTCTCAAAATTGAAGAAGAAAGCTCACCCGATATCGCCGCATAAACTCTCAGCAGGTGCCAGTTCAGCTGGCACCTGTTCTTCCAGCGTTTCATGCAATGGCAGGGGTTTACCAATCAAATATCCTTGCAGGTAATCAATTCCCAGCGAAATCACCGCACTGCGTATTTCTTCAGTTTCGACATACTCCGCAACCACCTGCATTCTTTTCATCCTCGCCAGGTGGCAAATAGAGGCCACAATTTGATAGTCGAGGCTGTTCGAAACGATATTGCGAATAAAGCTGCCGTCAATTTTCAGGATATCGGCACTCACATTCTTCAGTCGCGCATAGCTGGCGTATCCGGTGCCAAAATCATCAATCGCAATCTGACAGCCCATAGATTGCAGTTGCAGTAACGTTGCCTGTGCCTGTTCCGCATTGGTTAAGGCGTTGCTTTCCGTAACTTCAAAAATCAACTGCCACGCTTCAACCTTGTACTTAACCAGTAACTGATTGATATCATGTGGAAGTCGGGCGCGACATATCGACGTAGGTGATAAGTTAATGGCAAACCGACGGGCAGGCATTTTTTCCCGATTCTGCGCCATAAACTTCAGCGTGTTTTCAATCACCCACATATCGATGCTGGACGACAAGCCAAACTCATGCGCGATCGGCAAGAAGCAATCAGGAGGGATGGTTTCACCGTCATCTCCTGCAAGGCGCAGCAGGATTTCATGATAAACGTCGCCGCGTACGCCAGAAATCGGCTGCGCCATCAGGAAAAAGCGATTGTGCTCCAGCGCCTGCTGTAGACGATTCATCATCGCCACTTTATCTTTCAGATCCCGCTGCAAGTGCATTACGCCTCGGCGCTGCAAGTTCTCTGGCGCATTAGTCGCCAGAGAAAGCTCGGCAATGGTGCTTAACTCCCCCAGTAACAGATAGATATGGTTAACAGGAGAACGGACATAGCAAAAACTGATCCCCACCTGCGGCTGTAAAGGCATGCCATCCCAAATAAAACGGAACTGTTTGATATGCCTGTCCAGGGCTTCAATGCGCTCCTGATGCGACTCGGTGTTAAAACGCAAAACTAAGTCATTACCCGATAACTGATAGACATGCTCATCCTGTTCCAACAGTGGCGTTATCCACTGTGAGAGTTTTTGCTTGTACTGGATACGCAGCATAATGCCGTAATTTTTTACCAGTAGTCCCATGCCCGGAACACGCAAAAAGCAGAGCACTGACCATGGCGTTTTTTTCAAATCCCGGTTCAATGCGCGCAAATTCGGCAGATGCACCATCGGATCAAAGTATGCCAGGCGATGGTTGCGCCGGGTAACAAAGCGTTGGCGCGTTGCCAGTACGGCAATGAAGTTCACGATGAAGGAAAAAACCAGGTAACTCGACGAGGTAATGGCAAGCTGTGTGTCATAACTCGAATACCAGGGCATATAGCGCTGATAATAATGGATTGCGATAATCAGTACGACAGACCATATCAGCGAAATAAATCTAAAACCGTATCGCATTGCTCCCCATAACATGGCAGGGAGCAATAACGACAAGGTATAATTTGTGCTAAATATTGAGCTGTGCTCATCTAGTGGTAGACACAACAATGTCATTATTGTGGTCAAAACAATCAGCCAGACCGCAAACTCTATTTTGGTAACTTTGGCGTCAAACTGTTGCTTTAATTGAGAAAAATAGCCTCTGATATGCAACGGATTACGAATCGTTCGAATAATGAAGTAACACAGTGGAACCCCAACCAGATTCCCGGTCAGCATGGCCTGATAGTTGATCAACGTGCCAGTATTAAAGGGCATAACCCCCACCATAACGGATTTGCTCTCATAGACGCCGACAAACGCGGCAAACTGGAAGAGTATCAGAAACAGGGTTGCCGGACAGAAGACCTGCCAAAACATGCGCTGAAACATCAGGCGAGAGTCACCGTGAGATACGTTGTTCCGCCGGGGAGCAAATACTTTATACCCTCCCCAACTCAGCACTATCGTAACAATAAAGTGCGTAATAATTGACAGCGTTTCAAATAACCCAACCTGTGGATATTTGTAGCAGATAATGGAAATGATAATTCCCGGCAATGCCGCCCAGCTAAAAAATAGCATCAGGCTAATCATCAACGCCAAAGGCATGTAGAAAAGAATTACGGTCCCAGTACTAATATGGGCATAGGTATTGGCAGCGCTCAATATAGGCAACAGCAAAGATGGTAAGATGAGAGGTAACGCCCACCATCTATCTCTCATACCAATATAATTTTTATTGAGTTTCATAGATGCTCAGTAGAATCCCGCACATCCTGCAGGGGGTATTCAGACAGGCATCCCACCTGACTCTAAAACGGTAAAGTTAAATACATCACTATGCCTCATCGATTTTAGTTGTCAGCAAAAGGTGACGTTTGACATATATCAAAAAAAAAGCCCCTCATTAATCAATTATTACTCTTTTCATTGTTTTTTATCGTTATTTCATTATTAATGCAAATAATAATATTAATATTCATAACATATGAGGATGAAACAACTGAAGCAATTTTACATAATGAAAAATTGACCATTTCCTCACAGTATGCCTTAATGTGAGTATCGCCCTCAGTTGGGTACACTACAAGGAACCTTTTGTGAGCCAGGTTACCAGCCTACGCAAACGACACCGATTTAATAGTCGCATGATCCGGATCGTACTGCTTATCAGTTTTCTCTTCTTCTTCGGACGCTTTGTCTACTCCGCCATTGGTGCGTGGCACCACCACCAGAACAAAAAAGAATCTCAGCAGATCACCCAGCCGCAACAGGCATCTCCTGCTCAAACCGACGTGCGCTGATCGCTCGCGCCTGTGATATCTCAGCATTAAGATTCCTTACCGGATGGCTAAGTGCCAGACATTTAACCATCCGGTAAGGGATTTGAGTGATGAAACATTACGCAGTCTTACCCACCACACGCACTGAATTATCGGATAACAGACTGCGTTTTTCGCACAAATGCACAATCTTTTAATCCCACTTCACCGCACTATTCGCGCTGATTTTCACATTTCGATTTACTGGGTATAAAAAAGACACACAGTGTTCAAATAGACGTCAATTAATATCGTCAGAAAATATCACAGGCGAAAGTATTAACATTACGTATGGAATTAAATATTTATTTGAATTGTTACCATTTTAAATTCTACAGGGTAATACCATGAGTGGTTTTTCATTATTTCCGAAAATACGAAGCGGTGTTGAATGGATCTCCGGGCATAGCGACGCGGTTATTCAATTCGGCTGGAATATTGTTGCCGCCGTGATTTTACTGTTTGTCGGTAAATTTATCGCTCGCCTGCTCTCCCGTGGACTGGAAAAGTTACTGTTAAAACGTAAAGTCGACAGAACCATCATTCAATTTTTCACTGCGCTGGTACGTTACATTACCCTCGCCTTTGCCGTGGTAGCCGCATTAGGGCGCGTGGGTATTGAAACATCATCTATTATTGCCGTCATTGGCGCTGCTGGGTTGGCCATTGGCCTTGCGCTACAAGGGTCACTCTCCAACTTTGCCGCTGGCGTACTATTGGTCTCCCTGCGCCCATTCCGCGCCGGAGAAGTGGTACAAATTGGGGCAGTCACCGGAACGGTGGAAAAGGTGCATATTTTCTCCACCACCCTGCTCACCGCCGACAGCAAAGAAGTGGTCATTCCAAACGGTAAGATCATCGCTGACAATATCATTAACTATTCCCGCCACCCTTTCCGCCGTATCGATCTGGTGATTGGCGTGGGCTATCAGAGCCGGATAGCTGACGTTAAGCGCGTGATTAACCATATTATCGGGCAAGATACCCGCATCGATAAGCAACGTGGGGTGACCGTTCGTCTGGGTGAACTGGGCGCTTCAGCATTGAATTTTTACGTCCGCGTATGGGTACCCAACATCGAATACTGGAATACCTATTACGATCTGTTGGAAAACATTAAAGAAGCCCTGGACGCCAACCATATTGCCCTGCCGTATCCGCAGATGGATATCCGCGTTGAGAACGTAGCCCCCCAATCTCACCCCCAGCTACAGTTAGTTGATTAATAGGCTGTTCTTCGGTGTGAGCGCAATAAAAAACCCTCTGTTAAAGAGGGTTTGACATATTACCGTTTCAAAAACCACTAACGGAGAGAGATATTATTCCCACTCGATGGTAGCTGGCGGCTTACCGCTGATGTCATACACCACGCGGGAAATACCGTTCACTTCGTTGATGATGCGGTTAGAGACGCGGCCCAGGAAGTCATACGGCAGATGCGCCCAGTGGGCGGTCATAAAGTCGATGGTCTCAACTGCACGCAGGGAAACAACCCAGTCGTATTTACGGCCATCGCCCATGACGCCAACGGAACGTACCGGCAGGAACACGGTGAACGCCTGACTGACTTTGTTGTACAGGTCAGCTTTGTGCAGTTCTTCGATGAAGATAGCATCTGCACGACGCAACAAATCGCAGTACTCTTTCTTCACTTCGCCCAGTACGCGCACGCCCAGACCCGGCCCCGGGAACGGGTGACGGTACAGCATGTCGTACGGCAGACCCAGCTCCAGACCAATCTTACGCACTTCGTCTTTGAACAGCTCACGCAGCGGTTCAACCAGACCCATCTTCATCTCTTTCGGCAGGCCGCCCACATTGTGGTGAGATTTGATAACGTGTGCTTTACCGGTGGCGGAAGCCGCGGATTCAATCACGTCCGGATAGATAGTGCCCTGCGCCAGCCATTTAACGTCTTCCAGTTTCAGTGCTTCTTCATCGAACACTTCAACGAACACACGACCGATGATTTTACGTTTGGCTTCCGGATCGCTCTCGCCTTTCAGCGCATCCAGGAAACGCTGCTCGCCTTCAACATGAACAATATTCAGACCGAAGTGGTCACCAAACATATCCATCACCTGCTGAGCTTCATTCAGGCGCAGCAGACCGTTGTCAACGAATACACAGGTCAGATTTTTGCCGATCGCACGGTGCAACAGCATCGCGGTGACGGAGGAGTCAACGCCACCGGACAGACCGAGGATCACTTTATCGTCGCCAACCTGCTCACGGATACGTGCAACAGCGTCGTCGATGATTTTTTCCGGCGTCCACAGCGCTTCACACTGGCAGATGTCACGCACAAAGCGCTCCAGCATACGCATGCCCTGACGGGTGTGGGTTACTTCCGGGTGGAACTGTACGCCGTAGAAGCGTTTTTCTTCGTGCGCCATAATGGCGAACGGGCAGCTGTCGGTGCTGGCGACAGTGACGAAACCTTCAGGAATGGCGGTCACTTTGTCACCGTGGCTCATCCATACGTCCAGCAGCGGTTTGCCGTCGGCGGTCAGGGAGTCTTCAATACCACGCACCAGCGCACTGTCAGTCTGAACCTCTACCTGCGCATAGCCGAATTCACGTTCGTTAGACCCTTCAACGTGGCCACCGAGCTGCATTGCCATGGTCTGCATGCCGTAGCAGACGCCGAACACCGGCACACCGGCATTGAAAACGTATTCTGGCGCACGCGGGCTGTTTTCTTCAGTGGTGCTTTCCGGACCACCGGAAAGAATGATACCGCTTGGGTTGAATTCGCGAATTTGTGCTTCCGTAACATCCCATGCCCACAGTTCACAGTAGACGCCCAGTTCACGTACGCGACGTGCAACCAGCTGAGTATACTGCGATCCGAAATCGAGGATGAGAATGCGATGTTTATGAATATTGTCTGTCATTGACGCTAATTCCGAGGCAAGTGAAACAAATTCGCCCGGCATAGAGCCGGGCGCGGAAACTTATCAGGAGCCCATGCGGTAGTTAGGGGACTCTTTGGTGATGGTCACATCGTGAACGTGACTTTCCTGGATACCCGCACCGCTGATACGGACAAATTCAGCCTGAGTACGCAGCGCGTCGATAGTACCACAGCCGGTCAGCCCCATACAGGAGCGCAGGCCGCCCATCTGCTGGTGAATGATCTCTTTCAGGCGGCCTTTATACGCTACGCGGCCTTCAATACCTTCCGGGACCAGTTTGTCGGCGGCGTTATCGCTCTGGAAGTAACGGTCGGAGGAGCCTTTGGACATCGCACCCAGAGAGCCCATACCGCGGTATGATTTGTAAGAACGACCCTGGTACAGTTCGATTTCGCCCGGGGATTCTTCGGTACCCGCCAGCATGGAGCCCACCATGACTGCAGCAGCACCGGCAGCGATTGCTTTCGCGATGTCGCCAGAGAAACGAATACCGCCATCGGCGATAACCGGAATACCGGTGCCTTCCAGCGCTTCAACGGCGTCAGAAACAGCGGTGATCTGCGGAACGCCCACACCGGTAACGATACGGGTGGTACAGATGGAGCCAGGGCCGATACCCACTTTAACAGCGCTGCAGCCGGCTTCAGCCAGAGCGCGAGCGCCAGCGCCCGTTGCGACGTTACCACCGATGATCTGCAGATCCGGATATTTAGCGCGAGTTTCACGAATACGCTGCAATACGCCTTCAGAGTGACCGTGAGAGGAGTCAATCAGCAGTACATCAACGCCCGCGGCAACCAGCGCGTCAACGCGCTCTTCGTTACCAGCACCCGCGCCGACAGCAGCACCAACGCGCAGACGACCATGCTCGTCTTTACAGGCGTTAGGTTTACGTTCTGCTTTCTGAAAATCCTTAACCGTGATCATGCCGAGAAGATGGAAGCTGTCATCAACGACCAGCGCTTTCTCAACACGTTTTTCGTGCATTTTTGCAAACACAACATCACGCGCTTCGCCTTCGCGTACAGTTACCAGACGCTCTTTCGGCGTCATATAAACGCTAACCGGTTGGCTGAGGTCGGTAACAAAGCGTACGTCACGACCGGTGATGATACCGACCAGTTCGTTGTCTTCCGTTACAACCGGATAGCCTGCAAAGCCATTACGCTCGGTCAGTTCTTTCACTTCACGCAGCGTGGTGGTGGGCAGTACGGTCTGCGGATCGGTCACCACGCCAGATTCGTGTTTTTTCACACGTTTAACTTCTTCGGCCTGGCGCTCGATGGACATGTTTTTGTGGATAAAACCGATGCCGCCTTCCTGAGCCAGGGCAATTGCCAGGCGAGCTTCCGTCACGGTGTCCATAGCCGCAGAGAGCATAGGAATGTTCAGGCGAATGGTTTTCGTCAACTGGGTGCTGAGATCAGCAGTATTCGGCAGAACGGTAGAATGAGCGGGAACGAGGAGGACGTCGTCAAACGTCAGGGCTTCTTTAGCGATACGTAGCATGGGCAATATCTCACCTGGGAGGTTATTAAATATTGCCGCGGCATTATACAGAGCGTAACCGATTGCATCCACACTTTTTTGCAAAAAAACCTTGCGCTCCTCTGTGAGCATGTTACTTTCGATTGAATAACCTGCTGATTTAGAATTTGATCCCGCTCACATGTTATCCTCTCAAACCACCTCAATTTTTACCGTAAGCCGCCTGAATCAGACGGTTCGTCTGCTGCTTGAGCAGGAAATGGGACACGTGTGGATCAGCGGCGAAATTTCGAATTTCACCCAGCCCTCTTCAGGCCACTGGTATTTCACGCTTAAAGATGACACCGCCCAGGTACGTTGCGCGATGTTCCGCAACAGTAACCGCCGGGTGACCTTCCGCCCGCAGCATGGACAGCAGGTGCTGGTACGCGCCAACATTACGCTGTACGAGCCGCGCGGCGACTACCAGATAATCGTCGAGAGCATGCAGCCTGCGGGCGAAGGATTGTTGCAGCAAAAATATGAACAGCTGAAAGCCAAATTACAGGCTGAAGGTTTGTTCGATCAGCAATACAAACAACCGTTGCCCTCACCGGCCCATTGCGTCGGGGTGATCACCTCGAAAACCGGGGCTGCGCTGCACGATATCCTCCATGTTCTGAAACGTCGTGACCCTTCCCTGCCCGTGATAATTTACCCAACCGCCGTGCAGGGTGATGATGCGCCGGGGCAGATTGTTCATGCCATTGAACTGGCTAACGCACGTCAGGAGTGCGATGTTTTAATCGTCGGGCGTGGTGGTGGATCGCTGGAGGATTTATGGAGCTTTAACGACGAACGCGTGGCGCGGGCAATATTTAACAGTGCCATTCCGGTCGTTAGCGCCGTTGGCCATGAAACCGATGTCACTATTGCTGACTTCGTCGGCGACTTGCGCGCGCCTACGCCGTCTGCGGCGGCGGAAATTGTCAGCCGCAATCAACAGGAGCTGTTACGCCAGATTCAGTCTGTGCAGCAGCGTCTGGGTATGGCGATGGATTACTACATCGCGAACCGCAACCGCCGTTTCACTCAGATGTTCCACCGTCTACAACAGCAGCACCCTCAGTTGCGTCTGGCCCGTCAGCAAACAGTGCTGGAGCGGCTGCGGCAGAGAATGAACTTCGCACTTGAGAATAAGATTAAGCAAGCCAACCAGCGCCAACAGCGCGTAAGTCAACGCCTGAACCAACAAAACCCACAGTCGCACATTTATCGGGCGCAAACCCGTATTCAGCAACTGGAATATCGTCTGGCGGAGAATATCCGCGCGCGTTTAAGCGAGCAGCGAGAACGCTTTGGTAATGTGGTGACGCATCTTGAAGCCGTAAGTCCGCTTTCCACGCTGGCGCGCGGCTATAGCGTCACTACCGCGACGGACGGCAAAGTGCTGAAGCAGACCAAACAGGTGAAGGCCGGTGATGTGCTCACGACCCGACTGTCAGATGGTTGGGTAGAGAGTGAAGTGAAAGGCGTAACGGCGGCAAAGAAAACGCGTAAGAAAAAGCCGGATTAAACCGGCGCAAACTCCACGCGTTTCTTCGAAATCAACCCATGGCCATTCTGACAGAAGTAATCCACCGCTCCGCAGGCTTTTAATACCTGGAGCGGTTGATGGCACTCCGGACAGCGCGCTTCTAACGGAATATCTTTTTTGCAGTTTTCACAGTGCGCCACACCGTTTTGCAGTTCCAGTTCTGCGTGACAATCCGGGCAGTTCATTGACATGGTGACTCCTCTAAAGGGCATTCAGCTCTGCATTAATTTTACCACGATACGCTTAGTGTGGGCCACGCAGCTGTTGCTGCAAGGTGAGTAATCGTTCAACCTCCTCCAGTCTGCGCTGCGTTGTGCACCTCACCTCCTGTGGGTTGCGTTCAAACAGACTTTGCGCCCCCAGAATATGTTCCGCCAGACAATGGGCATAAATCGTACCGGGAAGCCTCCAGCGACGCACAGCATCACCGTCAATCACTTCAAGCACATCCTCGGCCCCGCGCCGGTCATGGCTGATGATACGACCATCGCTCAGATACAGGCGCAAACCTTTTTGACCGCCAGTTGGACCCGCGTATTTATTCAGCCAGATATCCAGCGGTATACTGCTAATCTGCCCCTGAAGATGAGCTTCACCCTCTGCCGTAGTCAGGTCACCGCGGGAGATATCACGCCCCAGGCGGTCTTTAGCCCGCTTCACCTGCAAAGTCATACTGTCATTGCCGCCCAGGCAACGTACCGTTTCACGCAACATTGCCAGCACGTGCGTACCGATATCCAGAATCACGCCATCCGGGTGGCGCAGCTCGCGCGCATCCGGCTCACCGGTGGCAAAGTTAAGCGCTATAGGCTCCCCTGCGGCGTTAAACCCGCTTGGCTCCTGCAAGAAACCTTCGATTTTAACAATGTCCGAAAAGTGGGAAACCAGTGTCGGTTGTGGGTTATCGCCCTGCCACTGCGCCCCGAGTTTCCCTAATGCCAGCTGCATTGCGCCATTACGCGCCATCCAATGGTCTAGCGCCAGTACGCGATCAGCGACGCCGGGTTGAACCATCAGCATTTTCAGTTTTTCAATTTGGGAAAGCGTGGCGACAATCGGTTTTTCGACCACGATACGTGCGATGGGAGCGGCCAGCGCCTGTTCCAGCACCTCAAGATGGTGCAGGGATGCGGTGGTGATAAACAGGGTATCAAGCGGTGTTGCCAGAAGTTCAGCGAGCGATGCGCAGCGTGTCACATCTGCAGGCTGTTTTGCGGGTTGCACATCAAATCCCACACAGCGGAATGAATCACCGAACATATGACGTAATGCGGGCAAGTATGCCGTTTCAACCACCGCGCCAAGCCCCACAAACCCTAACAACATACTTTTACCTCGTTGATTGAATTGCCGGAGCAGAATGCCCGCCCCGGCAATGTCGAGGTGTTATCAGGCGCTGGTAACCGGTTTAGTCTGCGCATTCTCCAGCATACGGCGTACCGGAACAATGAGGACTACCAATACCGCAGCACAGATTATCAACGCGATAGAACAACGCGCAAACAGATCCGGCAGCATATCCAACTGGTCGGCTTTCACGTGACCGCCGATCAAACCCGCGGCCAGGTTACCCAGCGCACTGGCGCAGAACCACAGACCCATCATCTGCCCACGCATTCTTTCCGGTGCCAACAGCGTCATCGTCGCCAGACCAATCGGACTCAGACACAGTTCGCCAAGCGTCAGCATCAGGATGCTTCCCACCAGCCAGAAAGGCGAAACGCCTGCACCACCATTATTCAGCACGTTTTGCGCTGCCAGCATCATCAGGCCAAAACCCGCTGCGGCACACAGAATACCGATAACAAATTTAGTAATACTGCTCGGGCGAATGTTCATGCTGGCAAGCTTCGGCCACGCCCAGCTAAAGACCGGGGCCAGCAGGATGATAAACAGCGCGTTAATCGACTGGAACCAGACTGCCGGGATTTCAAAACCGCCGATCATACGATTAGTGTAGTCGTTAGCGAACAGGTTAAACGACGTTGGTTTTTGCTCAAATGCCGACCAGAAGAAGGCAGCGGAAACCAGCAGAATAAAGCAGACCAACAGTCTGGCTCGCTCTTTACGGTTCAGCCCTGCAAAGACAAACAGGTAGATGAAGTAGAGGGCTACGGATGCCGCAATCACATACACCAACACGCTGGCTACCGCGACCGGGTTAATCACAATCACACCTTGAGCAATCAGGGTAACAATGACTGCCACACCTACCGCCAGCGCCAACAACCACGTGCCTACGCCCTTTCTTTTGACTACCGGGCTGTTCCAGGTCGAGTCCAGACCGACTTCGCTGTCGTAGCGTTTCATCGCCGGAACAGCAAATACGCGGAAGATAATCAACGCGACCAGCATCCCGATGCCACCGATTCCAAAACCCCAATGCCAGCCATGAGATTTAATCAGCCACCCGGAGATCAACGGAGCAATGAAGGAGCCCATATTGATACCCATGTAGAACAGCGAGAAACCGCCATCACGACGCGCATCGCCTTTTTTATACAGCGTACCCACCATCACCGAGATACAGGTCTTAAACAGACCAGAGCCGAGCACGATAAACATCAGGCCGATAAAGAACAGGTTGTCACCCATGATGGCCGAGAGCGCAATCGACAGGTGACCAAGCGCAATCAGGATGGAGCCATACCATACCGCTTTTTGTTGGCCGAGCCAGTTATCCGCCAGCCACCCACCCGGCAACGCAGCAAGATACATCGTACCAGCAAAGATACCGACAATCGCCGACGCATTTTCACGCGCCAGCCCCATGCCGCCGTCATAAACGGTAGCCGCCATAAACAGGATCAGTAACGGGCGAATGCCATAAAACGAGAAACGCTCCCACATCTCTGTGAAGAACAATGAGCCGAGCGGATAAGGATGACCGAAGAAAGTTCGGCTTTCTTTTTGATTAACAGAGGATTGCATAATTCTCCCGAAAAGATATGTCGTGTGCTTGTAAACACCGTGATGTACGCCGGCCAGGTACGTAGCTGGTCGATTTTTTACATACGGCGAAGAGTTATTTAACCATTTGATAACCTGACAGTAGTTTTGTCTAGTACCAACCGGGTGACTTTAAGATGAAAATTCGACAATTGTCTACTTTCTTAGATTTAAACTTGGTAAAAAGCGAATAGTCATTGACAGCAAACAGACAGGTACAGGCGAAAAAAAGCCCGCGATTTACGCGGGCCTCTATCGCCATCAGCAAACTTACTTGCTTTTTTTGATGTGCTTAATCAAACGCTTACGCTTACGCATCTGAGTTGGTGTCAGTGTATTACGTTTGTTGGCAAACGGGTTTTCCCCTTCTTTGAACTGAATACGGATTGGTGTACCCATGACTTCCAGTGATTTGCGGAAGTAGTTCATCAGATAGCGCTTGTATGAATCCGGCAGGTCTTTCACCTGGTTACCATGAATCACCACAATCGGTGGGTTATAACCACCGGCGTGTGCATACTTAAGCTTCACACGGCGACCACGTACCAGCGGCGGCTGATGATCTTCTGCCGCCATGGTCATGATGCGAGTCAGCATCGCGGTGCTGACGCGGCGGGTCGAGCTGTCATACGCTTCGCGCACGGATTCGAACAGGTTACCTACACCGCTGCCGTGCAGCGCAGAGATAAAGTGAACGCGGGCAAAGTCGATAAAGCCCAGACGGAAGTCCAGTGTCTCTTTTACCTGTTCTTTCACTTCCTGTGTCAGGCCGTCCCATTTGTTGACGACGATAACAAGTGAGCGCCCACTATTGAGGATAAAGCCCAACAGCGAGAGGTCCTGATCGGAGATCCCTTCGCGTGCGTCAATCACCAGCATCACCACGTTGGCATCTTCAATTGCCTGCAACGTTTTGATTACGGAAAATTTTTCTACCGCTTCGGTAATTTTACCGCGCTTGCGCACGCCTGCGGTATCGATGAGCACATATTCGCGTTCATCACGCTGCATTGGGATATAAATACTGTCACGCGTGGTCCCCGGCATGTCGTAAACCACCACACGATCTTCGCCAAGAATACGGTTAGTAAGCGTGGACTTACCTACGTTCGGACGACCAACAATCGCCAGTTTGATCGGCAGATCCTGCGGGTTGAAGTCGTCTTCAGGCTCTTCTTCGCCATTTTCTTTGGCTTCCAGTTGCGCCCAATATTCCGCGTCTTCGTCCACTTCTTCCTGCGGAGCGACGTCATCCATCCACGGCAGCAGAACATGCTCCAACAGGCTGAGAACACCACGACCATGGGACGCCGCGATGGGGTAAATTTCGCCCAGCCCCAGCGAGTAAAAATCAACAACCGCCTGATCCGGATCGAGTCCGTCAGTTTTGTTGGCAACGAGGAAGGTTGGTTTCTGGCGCGCACGCAGATGCTTGGCAATGGCTTCATCTGCCGGCATCAGACCAGCACGCGCATCCACCATGAACAGCACAACGTCCGCTTCTTCGATAGCCAGCAACGACTGCTCAGCCATACGGGTTTCAACACCGTCTTCGGTGCCATCAATACCGCCAGTATCAATGCAGATAAACTCGCGGCCTTCAATTTCCGCACGACCGTACTTACGGTCACGAGTCAGACCCGGGAAATCCGCAACCAGCGCATCTCGGGTGCGAGTTAGACGGTTAAATAACGTGGATTTGCCAACGTTAGGGCGCCCGACAAGCGCGACCACAGGTACCATGTTTAAAGCCTCATTTAAAAAATCATCAGACAACGGACGCTATTTTTGCGCCATTGTTAAAAACAGTAAAACGGCCCCTGCACCAGGAGCCGTTTTTCAAAGCGAGCGGCCGCGACGATTAACGCGTAATGGAGTACAGCGTACCGTCTTTCGCCTGGATCAGCAGTTTACCATCAGCAGAGACCGGCTCTGTCAGGAAACCTGAGCTGTCGACTTTCTGCTGAGCGACAAAGCGACCATCTTCAACGTTAATCCAGTGCAGGTAGCCTTCGCTATCGCCTACGACCAGGTTGCCGTTATACAGAGCCGGAGACGTCAGCAGACGGTGCAGCAGATCGCTTTGCGTCCACAGCGTCACGCCGCCGTCGGTAGTCAGCGCCAGCACACGGTCATTCTGATCAACCAGATAGATACGATTACCATCGACGATGAAATCATTCACCGAGCCGAGCTCACGTTTCCACATGATCTGGCCGCTGCGCAGATCCAGCGCCGTCAGGTTACCATTATAAGCCAGTGCGTAAACTACGCCATTGACGATAACCGGCGTGGTATCGACATCACTCAGACGATCGATTTCGGTTGGGCCAGTGGCCTGAGAAATACGCTGCTGCCAAATCATCTGGCCCTGCTGCATCAGTACGGCACTTACGCGACCATTATCGCCACCCACAATAGCTGCGCCAAAGGCGGTCGCCGGAGCGGATTCACCACGTAAGGAAAGTGATGGCATGTCGAGGTTCACGGTCCATTTGATGGCGCCGTCAGCTTCGTTCAATGCCTGCAACTGGCCGTTGCTGGTGTGGATCAACACCATGCCATCGCTAACAACCGGACGAGACAGCGCTTCGCCGGCAACTTTCGTTTGCCATGCGGTGGTCCCGTCGCTGGTGTTAAGCGCATAAACCTGTGCTTTTTCGCTGCCAATATAAACATGGCCGCCCGACACGGTGACACCGCCAGAAAGCTGTGCAGATGCACGGGAGAACCAACCGTCTTTCTCACCCAGATTAACAGACCAGACTTCTTTGCCGTCGTCTGCGTTCAGCGCTTTCACCACACCGGCGCGAGAGGCTGCATAGACCACGTTATCCGCCAGCGCAGGATGAAGGTTGGAGTAGAAATCACCAATACCGTTACCTACAGAAGTGCTCCAGGCAGTAGACGGAGTAAACTGGTTTTCAACCACCGGTAACGGGGACATCTTAACGACATCTTCTTCGCCACTAAACAGTGAACAGCCGCTCAATAGGGTAACGGAAAGCAGCCCTGGCAGAAGTAATTTACGCAATTGCATCGGGTCCCTCTCAGATGGACAAATTATTGATTTTCATCTGCATCATTTCGCTCAGAGCAGGAGAGGCATCGCTTTTCACGCCCGCTTCCCATGCGCTACGCGCACCTTGTTTATCGCCTTTGCTCAGCAACGCTTCACCACGCAGATCGGCCACAATTGCCGCCCACCCTTCACCTTTAATGGTATCGAGTGTTTTCAGCGCGGTATCAGCCTGCTTAAGCTGAACCTGAACACGAGCAAGACGCAGATTAAGCACCGCTTTGAGATTCTCATCGCTGGTGGCGGCCAGACCTTGTTGTAACTGGGCCGCGGCTTTCTCTAGTTCGTTTTGGTCAACAAACTGCTGTGCCAGTTCCATTGACGCTAATGCGCCATAGGTGTTTTTGTTTTCCGCGGCAAATTTCTCTGCAGCAGGAATGCTATCAGGCTTACCTGCGCTAACCGCAGTCACCGTATTTTGATATGCCAGAGAAGCAGAGCGTGCGGACTCCGTCTGATGACTGGTCCAGTAACGCCAGCCGACCAGCGCGCCAACCCCTAAAATTACCCCAACAACCAGCGCTTTGCCGTTTTCAGCAAAGAAGCGTTTTACCGCATCAACCTGGTCGTGTTCGTTCTCGTAAATTTCCACGCTGTCCTTCTCCTTAGCCCAGTAGAGTGCGCAAATGCGCGGCAACGCTATCCTGCGCTACTGCCGTTTGCTCACCAGAGCGCAAATCCTTCACTACAACAGTACCGTCAGCCACTTCGGACTCACCCAGTACCAGTGCAACGCGGGCGCCCCACTTATCGGCGCGAGCAAACTGTTTCTTAAAGTTGCCGCCACCGTGGTTAGTCATCAGTTTCACACCAGGAACTTCATCGCGCAGACGTTCTGCAAGCCGCATTGCCGCCGACTGCGTGTCCGCCCCTGAAGCAACCAGGTATATATCGACAACAGGGGAGGCAATAAATTCCGAATTAACTGCCTGAACTAACAAAACAAGTCGTTCCAGGCCCATAGCAAAGCCTACAGCCGGCGTTGCGCGGCCGCCAAGTTGCTCTACCAGACCGTCATAACGACCACCTGCACACACGGTACCCTGTGAGCCCAGGCTGGTGGTGACCCACTCAAATACGGTGCGGTTGTAGTAATCAAGACCACGAACCAGACGCTGATTGACGGTGTAGGCAATACCTGCGGATTCCAGCAGTTTGCACAAACCCGCAAAATGCTCGCGCGAGTCGTCATCCAGATAGTCGCCCAGCGCAGGCGCGTCGTTGAGCAGCGCCTGTACTTCCGGGTTTTTGGAGTCGAGCACGCGCAGCGGGTTGGTGTACATGCGGCGCTTACAGTCTTCGTCCAGTTTATCTTTATACTGTTCCAGATAAGCCACCAGCGCATCACGGTAGTTCGCACGAGCTTCCAGCGACCCAATGGAGTTCAGCTCAAGTCTGACATGCTGGGAAATACCCAGCGCACGCCACCAGCGGGCGGTCAGCAGAATGAGTTCAGCATCAATATCCGGGCCTTGCAGGCCAAAAACTTCGCAACCCAACTGATGGAATTGACGATAGCGTCCTTTTTGCGGACGTTCGTGGCGGAACATCGGCCCGATATACCACAGACGCTGTTCCTGATTGTACAGGAGACCATGTTCGATGCCGGCGCGTACGCAGCCCGCAGTCCCTTCAGGACGCAACGTCAGGCTGTCGCCATTGCGGTCCTCAAAGGTATACATCTCTTTTTCAACCACGTCGGTGACTTCACCGATCGCGCGTTTGAATAACGGGGTCTGCTCTACAATCGGCAAGCGGATTTCACTGTAACCATAGCTGCCGAGCACGTTTTTGAGAGTGCCTTCAATGCGCTGCCAGATGGCGGTTTCGCCAGGCAGATAATCGTTCATGCCGCGAATGGCTTGAATGTTTTTTGCCACGTTTATTCTCTTTATGAATATAAAAATGAACCCTCAGCGCTAACCCGAACAATGCGGGCGCCATGCGGGTTCAATCATACACGGGAAGCATGCCGCTTCCCATCACGTTGTTATTTTTCAAGCTGCTGCACGTCGATACGACGCGCTTCGTCCAGAATACTTGCTTTAGCACGAATGCGGGCTTCAAGCTGCGTAATCATGTCGTCGTTATCGAGTCTGTCCTTACGCACGCCGTCTTCATACAGACCGCTTTTCTTGTTACCGCCCGTCACGCCCAGCGTAGAAACCAGCGCTTCACCAGGGCCGTTTACCACGCAGCCGATGATCGATACATCCATTGGCGTAATGATATCTTCCAGGCGTTGCTCCAGCGCGTTCACTGTACCGATAACGTCAAACTCCTGACGCGAGCAGGTTGGGCAAGCGATAAAGTTGATCCCGCGCGCACGAATGCGCAGTGATTTCAGAATATCAAAGCCCACTTTGATCTCTTCCACCGGATCCGCCGCCAGAGAAACACGCAGCGTATCGCCGATCCCTTCAGATAACAGCAGGCCGAGGCCGATCGCGGACTTCACGGAACCACTACGCAGGCCACCGGCTTCGGTGATCCCCAGATGCAGCGGCTGATCGATCTGTTTCGCCAGCAGGCGATAAGATTCCACGGCGAGGAAAACGTCAGACGCTTTCACGCTGACTTTGAACTGATCGAAGTTCAGTCGATCGAGATGATCCACATGGCGCATCGCAGATTCCAGCAGCGCCTGCGGCGTCGGCTCACCGTATTTTTCCTGCAGATCTTTTTCCAGCGATCCGGCATTGACGCCGATGCGGATAGGAATATTTTTATCACGAGCGCAATCCACCACCATGCGAATACGCTCTTCATTACCGATATTACCTGGGTTGATACGCAGGCAATCAACGCCGTATTCCGCCACCTTCAGCGCGATACGATAGTCGAAGTGAATATCAGCAACCAGCGGGACGTTAACCTGCTGTTTGATAAGCTTGAACGCTTCTGCGGCATCCATTGTCGGTACAGAGACACGAACAATGTCTGCGCCTACGCGTTCCAGCGCTTTAATCTGATTAACCGTTGCTTCCACATCCGTGGTACGCGTATTGGTCATCGACTGTACGGCGATGGGCGCGCCATCGCCGATCGGCACGTTCCCAACGTAAATGCGTGTCGATTTTCTACGTTGAATTGGAGCCTGGTTATGCATTAAAAAATCTCCCGCATTGCCGTCTGTTACTGAGCCGTTGATTGTTCGGCATTAACGGTCAGACGCGCAACCTGGTTAGTTCTGATAAAACGACTTAGATCGACAGGTTTACCCTGGAACTGAATCTGCACTGCCGCCGGAGCGCCAATTTTCAGTTTATATGGCGCCTGACCGACCAGATTCAGATTGCCATCTTTACGCTGCATCCCGCTGAACAGTTTCTTGCCGGTCGCATCGGTGACTTCCAGCCAGCAGTCGGCAGTAAAGTTCATCACCAGCGCGTTAGGATCGCCAGCCGGTGTCGTGACGCCAGCCTGGTCAGTCGGCAGCGGTGCTGCAACGGCCGGTGCGGTTGCGGTATCAACGTTAGCCTGAGAAGGCGCCACAACGGCGTTCTGTTGCGCATCAGCAGCCGGAGCCTGAGTCGCGGCGGCATTTTGTTGCGCTGGCGCTGCATCCGTTACCGCGCCATTGTCAGCAGCCGACGTGGTATCCGGGCTTGCTGCAGCGCTGGTATCTAACGGTACATTCTGCGCACCCTCTTTACCGGCATTCAACTCAGCGGAGGATTGATCGGCCATGGTGGTGATCTCTTCCTGCTGCGCCTTATGGTTCTGCCACCACCAGGCGCCTGTCAGTCCGACAACGACAAACAGTACCAGCCAGGTAAAGGTCATTAACCAACCATCGCGTTTCTTACGACGCTTACCGAGCGAAAAGCTCTGCATCGGTGCGACTTTGGCAGGACGAATCGGAGCCTGTTTTTCCAACCCTGGCAACAGTTCTTCTTCAGGAATATGCACCAGACGCGCATAAGAACGGATATACCCGCGCAGAAATGTTGAAGCGAGATCGGCTGGCGCCTTATCTTCTTCAATATCGCGTACCGTGGAAACCTTCAGGCAGAGTCGTTCCGCGACCACCTGCTGGCTGAATCCGAGTTGTTCACGGGCATTGCGCAGACGAACGCCGGTGGAGAGTGCTTCATTTTTGTCGTGCGTGGCTTCAGTATTCATTCGCTACAGCTGCGTAAATTTGGGTTCTGATGCCGGCGAGCCACAATGCTCACCCACACCGCGAAACATCTGGTCAGTTAACCTTCGTCAGACAGTATAAAACGGTCAGACTATCAATGACAAAACAGCGTAAACCTGAGGGCTAAACGCTTGTTGAACCGCTACATACTGCCTTAAAGTCGACTAAAACGCACCGTTATTATTGCTCAGACGACTACAACAAAGGACCTTATGTAACTTACATTGCACTACGGTACATTATTTATACCGTAGTGCATTCGGCATCAAACGGTTTTGATATCGATAGCATCGCCTTGCATACGCTTGCGCAGAGTACGCTTAGTACGGTCAATAACGTCGCCCGCCAGCTGACCACAGGCTGCATCGATGTCATCGCCACGTGTTTTGCGCACGATGGTGGTGAAACCATAGCTCATCAGCACTTTGGAGAAACGATCGATACGGCTGTTAGAACTACGGCCATACGGCGCGCCCGGGAACGGGTTCCACGGGATCAGGTTGATCTTACACGGCGTATCTTTCAGCAGTTCAGCAAGCTGATGAGCATGCTCAGTGCCATCGTTGATGTGATCCAACATCACATACTCGATGGTTACACGACCCTGATTCGCATTGGATTTCTCCAGATAGCGGCGCACAGCCCCGAGGAACGTTTCGATATTGTACTTCTTGTTGATAGGCACAATTTCGTCACGAATTTCATCATTTGGCGCATGCAGAGAAATCGCCAGTGCGACATCAATCATATCGCCCAGTTTATCCAGCGCAGGGACAACGCCTGAGGTGGAGAGCGTAACGCGACGCTTGGACAGCCCGAACCCAAAGTCATCCAGCATGATTTCCATCGCCGGCACCACGTTGGTCAGGTTGAGCAGTGGCTCACCCATCCCCATCATCACCACGTTGGTGATAGGACGCACGCCCGTTGCTTTCACCGCGCCGACGATTTTCGCCGCACGCCAGACCTGACCAATGATTTCCGACACCCGCAGGTTACGGTTAAAGCCCTGCTGCGCCGTAGAGCAGAATTTACACTCTAATGCGCAACCGACCTGTGAAGAAACACACAAGGTGGCACGATCGTCTTCCGGGATATACACGGTTTCGACACGCTGATCGCCAACCGCGATGGCCCATTTGATCGTACCGTCAGAGGAACGCTGCTCTTCCACCACTTCCGGGGCGCGAATTTCAGCCACTTCTTTCAGCTTGTTACGCAGAACCTTATTGATGTCAGTCATGTCATCAAAGTTGTCGCTGCAATAGTGGTACATCCACTTCATGACCTGATCGGCACGAAACGGTTTTTCGCCCATTTCTTTGAAGAATTCGCGCATTTGCTGACGGTTCAGATCCAGCAGGTTAATTTTTCCATTTTTATTTGGAACCGCAGGAATGACGACTTCAGAGGTGTTAACTAATTCAGACATAATTTTTTCCGGCCTCGTTGTTACACGTTGTGGCCCGTGGAGGGTTAAAAAGAAACGCCCCGGCAAGCGATCTGCTCTTCCGGGGCGTTGCATTGTACAAAGTCTGGCGCAGGGATGCCACGTTTGCACGAAGCATTAGCGAAAATAATATGTAAAGAAAGAACGTAGGCTTGATAAGACGCCTCGCGTCGCCATCAGGCAAAGCAGTGCCGGATGCGCTAAACGCTTATCCGGCCTACAGGACGAGCTTTATTAGCGAGTGCGCGGGCAAACCTCGCCTTCACCAAAGAAATAGGCGATTTCACGCGCCGCAGACTCAACGGAGTCAGAACCATGGGTGCCGTTCTCAGTAAAGCTGTCAGCATAATCTGCGCGCAGAGTACCAGCCAGCGCATTTGCCGGGTTGGTTGCACCCAGCAGATCGCGATGGCGCTGTACGGCATTTTCGCTTTCCAGAACAGAAACAACGATTGGACCAGAGGTCATGAATTCAACCAGACCGTCAAAGAACGGCTTGCCATCATGCTCGGCGTAGAAGCCGCGCGCCTGCTCAACGGTCAGGTGCAGCATTTTAGTACCGACAATTTTGAACCCTGCTGCTTCAAAGCGCGCAAAGATGCTCCCAATAACGTTTTTTGCCACCGCGTTTGGTTTGATGATGGAAAAAGTACGTTCAATAGCCATGATTACCTCTGAAAAAGATGTTTTGTTGTGGTTTACCTGGCGCGGATTATAAAGAGCATCCCGGCAATTGACTATTGACGAAGATAACATTTCTTTAAAATAAGATGAATTTTAGCAACAAACAGTGACCAACTGGTCTACTGCAACGAAAATCTCACCGTCGCCACCTGGCCTGCGTCATCCATCACCAGCAGTTGATAATCCCCTTTGGTCGCCAACTGTAGCGTCAGACGACGTCCGCGTTCATCCAGCCGTTCACCGTTAAGAAACCACCAGCGATCGCCAGACCCGCCGCTGGTTTGTACCGGCAATGAGGCCAGCGCAGAGCCAGGTAAACGCCTCACAATCGCGCCATCGCGAACGCCTGTCAACTGCAACGGCAGGGAAGCATCCTGTCCCAGTGGCGGGCACGTGGCAGAAACCGGCGGTAGCCTTGCCCCACGGCGCTCTGACTCCGGTAACCATTGCTCCAGCGGCAAAGGCCAGACGATTAACGTTTGCTCGTGCGCCTGTGGGCAATCCGCCGCCACACGTTTGCCTTCATCGTCCAGCCAGATGGGGAAACGAATGCCACTCACGCCTTCCTGTTCGGGCAATAACAACGTTGGCGGCTGGCTACCGTCCAGTAGCCAGGTCGCTAAGCGGCGACGGCAGTTGCCGTCTCCGTCTGGCAAAAATTGCCCGCCAGGCCAGCACACTACGCCCCGACTGACCGACTCTGGTCGCGGGTCTTCCGGCTGATTTGTCCCGCGAGAGAGCAAAAGATTGTTGACCTGATTGAGCAACGGCACAGCGCTGGCAAAACCAAACTGCCCCACCACCGGCGTACCGTCGGGCCTGCCGGTCCAGATGCCAATCACATAACGGGCGTTAACGCCAATCGCCCACGCGTCGCGATAGCCATAGCTGGTACCCGTTTTCCATGCCAATGGCACCACGTGGCTCAGTGCGTTATCCGGCAGCGGCTGTGCTTCGTCAGCCATAATGCGGCGAATAATCCACGCCGCACCTGCTGACATCAACGGACGCTCCAGCAGCGGGTCGTCTGGCTGCAGGCGCAGTTTTCCCGCGTTCCCCTGGCGGGCAAAGGCGCTGTACGCTGCGGCCATATCTTCAAGTCTCGCCCCCGCGCCGCCCAAAATCAGCGACAGATTCGGCGCGGCTCCTGCGGGTAAGTACAACGGCAAGCCCACATTACGTAATTTTGCGGCAAAACGCTTCGGGCCATAGGCTTCGAGTACCTGCACGGCGGGTAAATTCAGCGAACGCACCAGCGCTTCGCTCATACTCACCGGGCCATGAAAACCACTGTCAAAATTCCCTGGTCGATAATCCCCGGTGCGACGCGGTACATCTTGCAACAATGAAGCCGGATGGATGAGTCCGTCATCCAACGCCAGACCATAGATGAACGGCTTCAGCACCGAGCCCGGCGAACGAATCGCATTCACCATATCCACATGACCAAAGCGGGAGTCGTCATTCATATCTACCGAGCCGACCCAGCCACGCACGCTCATGTCGGTGTGATCGACCACAATCATCGCCAGCGAACTGCGCGCAGGTAAGCGCCCCTTCCAGTTTTGCGCCAGCTCTTCCAGCTGGCGCTGCAATCCGGCGTCAAGGGTGGTCACGATTTTATCGCTCCGGCTTTTTCCCAGCATCATGCGCGAGAATAACGGCGCGAGCTGCGGCATTTGTCGGGGCGCCAGCCAGACCGGTTCTTCGCGTGATTCCTGCACTTGTCTGGCTGGCCAAATACCCTGCGTTGCCATGCGTTCGAGAACTTTATTTCGCGCGGCTTCGGCGCGATCCGGCCAACGATCCGGGCGCAGGCGACTCGGTGCCTGCGGCAGCACGGCCAGCAGCGCGGCATCGGAATAACTCAATTGCGCGGGTGATTTCCCAAGATAGGCCCAGCTTGCGGCTCCCACCCCTTGCAGCGTACCGCCGAACGGCGCGCGGTTAAGATACAGCGTCAGGATGTCGCGCTTGGAGAGATGCCATTCCAGCTGCAATGCGCGCCAGAGTTGGCGGAATTTGCCGCCGAAGGTGCGCGGATGGGGATCGAGCAATCGTGCGACCTGCATGGTGAGCGTGCTACCGCCCGAAACCACGCGCCCGGAGGAGAGATCCTGCCATGCCGCACGCAGCACTGAAAAAGGATTAACGCCAGGATGTTTCCAGAACCAGCGGTCTTCGTAGTTAATTAACGCCTCAAGGTACCGGGGGGACACTTCATCAATTGTCACCGGATAGCGCCAGATGCCATCCGCGTCGGCGAAGCGCCAGAGCGGCGTACCATCATAGGCCACCACGACACGCGCCGGATCGACTTCGTGCAGCGGCAGCGGCCAGATTTTATCTGCCGCCCAAACCGCCGCCGCAAGCAATAACGTAGCTGCTGCCAGCCAGAGCCAGCAGCCGTGTTTACCCAACCCACGCATCATTTACGGTCTGACAATCAACAGTCCCTCTGTCGCACCGGTCGCGCGCCACTGCGGAACGTACATTGACTCCACCTGCGGCACAGGAACCTGATACGTTCCCGGCGTTACCGCCCGCGCCAGATACACCAGCGTCACCGGCTGTCCTTCGTTGACCGCCACCGCGGCGACAAAGCGATCGTCGCGGAACTCAACGTGCTGGATATTCGCCTGCTGCATCTGATTGAGCAGATTAGCCACCTCGCTGCCGCTGTCCTGCAGGCTGGCGCTGCCGTTGGCCAGATTCTGGTTTTCCAGTTCCAGGCCCGCTGGCAGTAAGTCGACCACCAGCGCATCCGGTACGTTCTGGCTGGCTTTCACCTCCAGCCAGACCAGCACCAGTTCGCCGCTGCGCAGAGAATCCAGCGATTTGCTGTTCCCGTCGAGCCCCAGGATCTGACGCTCAATATGCAGAACGTTGCTGACAGGCGTTGGCGAGGTTTGCGGGTAACCGCTCACATCCAGACGCAACCACAGAGGCAGATTACCGGTATTGGTCACGCTCAGCGTAGACAGCGCGTCGGCATCCAGATTACGCGTCTGTGATTTCTCTGCGGCTAACGGCTGTTCAGAGAGTGACGTTTGCGCCTGCCACGAGCCAGGTAAATCCTGTAACGTACGCGCGGCAAGGAACAGCGCATTATTTTCCTGGGTAGAGAGCCAGCGCTGCCCAAAGGCCTGTTCTGACAAGGTGTTCAGCAGCGTATTCTGTACCTCAGGTTTAAGTTTGTTTTCTTCCAGCAAGGCCAGCATCAACGCGTTGTCGCGCAGCTGGCTGCCGTAATCCGCCATCCACTGCTGCGCATCGCGGCGTGGCGTATTCAACGCCAGGGTCAACGCCTGTTCACTACGGTTAGCATCGCCCATATTTTTCAGCGCAATACCCAGTTGCAATAGCGGTAAACCCGAAGCCGCCTGCGTACGGCGCTCCCAGATCTCACGCAGCGCGCCGAGCGGGGCTTTCTGCTGACGAGCCAGTACCAGCGCGGCGTAGGCCTGGACGGCAAACCGGCTCGCTGATGCGTCGTCGGTATAACGAATCGACATCATGCCCGGATCCTGCAAGTAGCGCAGAAGTCGCTCGTTGCCCCGGTTAATGACCTCTACCGGCACGCTGTAGCCCTGTTCATTCGCCCGAACGAGGAAATCCATCACATACGCGGTCAGCCAGTACTCTTCCGCTCCGTTCTTATCCCACAGCGCAAACCCGCCGTTGTCACGCTGCATTTGCAGTAAACGAGAGATACCAATCTCTACTGCCGCACGGCGTTTTTCATCGCTGTCGCCCGCGATACCCAACGCCTTCAGTTGCGCGGCGTTGGTGTATAAAGACGGGAACAACCCGCTCGCCGTTTGCTCAAGGCAACCGTAAGGATAAGCTTTCAGTTCACGGATGTAGCGCGCCAGATTCAGCGGCGGTTTACCGCTGAACAGCAGTTGTCCCTGCATTGTCGCTGGGGAGAAATTCGTCAGTTCTTCACCCGGAAGCTGCCAGGTTGCGCCCGGCTGAAGTGCGACCCCGGTGTTAACGGTTTGCGCCGGGAACGCCGGACGCACGCCAATCTTCCACTGTTTATGCTGAACAGGCAGCGTTTCACCCGGCAAAGTCAGACCGCTAATCTGCGCCTGAATTTCGCCATCGCCAAAGCCCTCCCGCGCACGCACCGGAATAAACAACGTAGTCCGTACGCCAGGCGCCAGATTTACCGGCGCGGGATCTTGTCCCATCAGCTCCAGTAAACCGCTGGCTACGAGCTTAATGTCCAGCGTTTGCGGTTTGTCAGTCAGGTTGGTCACATCCAGCGTCAGGCGCGACGTATCTCCCCCTGCCAGAAAGCGCGGCATATTCAGTTCAGCAATCACCGGCGCGGCGACAATCACTTTGCTTTCATTACTGCCAAAGTCTTCCGCCGTCCAGGCTTGCGCCATGACCCGCAGCTCACCGTTGAAATCGCCAATCGGTAACGTCACCGCCCCCTCGCCCTGCTCGTTGAGCGTGACCGGCAACGCCTGTTGCGCCACGATGTTAACATGATTGACCGGCGGTTTGCCGCCGCGTTTTAACTCATCGCCATCACCACCAAAGCGCAATGCCGCCAGACGCCCCTGACCTTCGATTACCTGGCCGTAAATATCATAAATATCCGCGCCATAGCGTTTTTGCCCGAAAAACGCCTGCCACGGATCCGGCGTGACGTAATCCGTAATATTCAGGACCCCGCTGTCAACGGCAGAGACCAGTACATTAACCTGTTTTGGCACGTCACCATTTTTAACGCTGGCTTTAATCTTGACGGTCAACGGCTGATTGGGCCGTATTTTCGCCGGACTTTCCAGCGCCAGCCCCAGACGACGGTTTTCATCACCTAACGGTAAATGCAGTAACCCGACCGCCCGTTTTGGCGTTGCTGAGCGGGATTTATCGCCAGGGCGTATCACTAAAGCGCTGAGATACAGGTCATGGCGGTTCCAGCTTTTATCGACCGGGATGGAGAGATCAAGACCCTCCGTCGGCACGTCGATCTCTTGCCACCACAGCGGACCTTCGCTGGATTCAACCATCGCATAGCCTTTGCCAGCGGCGGGCGCGGCAATGTGCAGCGTCATAGTATCGCCGGGACGGTAATTGGGTTTGTCCAGTTTCAACGTCACGCGATCGGGACGTACTGACCCGCTGCCGTCGCTGTTATCCTGCCAGCTATAACCGGCCCAGAAGCGCACGCTGCTCACCGCATCATTCGGTGCTTTCACTTCCAGGCGATAGGCGCCCCACTCAACCGGGAAACTGACTTTACCGGTTTCATCGGCCTTAAGCTCCAGGGTCTGCTCACCTTCCACCAGATCTTTTTGATCAAACTGTGATTGCCAGCCCTCGCCTTCAGACCAGTTCCAGTAATAATCACGGCGTTCACGGATCAAACGCACCTGCAAACCGGACACCGCTTTTTTCTCGCCTTGCGCATCGGCATACACAATGTCGAAAGCGGCGTTGCTGTTTTCATCAACGATAGGCTGATTCACGGTGGTATCGGTGCGGTAGTCATAAACGGCTTTTGCCGCAAACTGCGGACGAATACCCGGCAGCGTATCCGCAGGCCAGATGGCTTGTTCAACCCGACGCGTCACCGGACGGCCGCCCGACTCCAGCAGGCTGGCTTGCAGAATGACCTGTAACGGGGAATGCGTCTCCTGCCACTGGCTGTTGGTGGTCACTTCGCCGCGACCGTGGTCATCCAGCGTGAGCTGAACTTCATCGAGGCTGCGGGAAAGGTTTTCTTCGGCGATATTCCCAAACTGGAAGCCCGGCAATGCCTGAACCGCATCCCGCAATGGACGCAGATAAAGCTGTCCTTGCAGCGCATTGCCGTTGGCGGGCGCGCCGTACAGGTAGTAGCCCACCACCGAGAACTTCACTTCATCAGTTGGTGCCACTGGCCTCTTGTTTGCGGTGAGATTGAGCGCCATTCGCTCCGGCATAAAGTCTTCGACGTGGAAATCCCACATCCGCGACTGGTTATCACCGGTATTAGCCCGAATATGCCACATGCCGGTTGGCGCGCTGCTGTCCAGCGGCCAGCTAAAGCGGTACAAGCCGTTTTCCGGTTGGCTAACTACCGAGCGTAAAACCTGTCCGTCGGGTTTCACGATCTCCAGCTTCACCGGCTGGTCGGGCAACGTTTTACCATCGCTGTCGCGCAGTAATCCGTTGAGGATCACCGTTTCGCCAGGACGATAGAGATCGCGTGGGCCGAACATAAAGAACTGTTTGCTGTATCCCGGCGCGCCAGCGATATCAAATTCAGCCAGATCCAACGCCGGGAGCTTCAGATCCAGCAGCGTGGTTTGCCCGTCTTTGCGGGCCAGCAATAAGGCGGCGTCTTTATCCGTCTCGAGCTTCACGTGCCCCTGAGCGTCGCTGGTCGCCTGTGCCAGCGTCTGTCCTTTTTCATTGAGTAAGGTAACATCAATCCCCTGCTGCGCGGCGCCGTTTTCCAGACTCTGCGTAAAGACATCCAGTTGATTATGGTAACGGTGTGCAGACACACCAATATCGCTGAGCGTGAACAACGTCGCGGCATTGCTGTAGTTGTAATGTCCGGCCTGATTCATCACCGCCACGTACACGCCCGCCTGCTGCAGCGGCTTGATATCGCTCAGCGGCAGCAGCAGTTTCTCGCGGGTATTGCGCGCAGGATTGAGGTCAAAGCGCCCGGTATACACCAGTTCCGCCATTTTCAGCAGATTGTCGGACTCCCAGTTAGACAACGAATTGCGGTATTCCCACTGGCTGACAAACGCACCGAGCGACTCAGGCTTCACGCGAAAGAAGTTCACATCCACGCTATTGACGTTAAGAGCCATCACCGGCAGCCCTTCAATCACTTTTCCCGGCAGCAGCGAGCCGCGACTGGCGAAGCCTACGCTTGGCTGGACGTCGCGGGTGGTAATATTTTTTTCATAGTCGATAGCGAACGTCGCTTTATTCAGTGCCAATAAATCACGCTCAATGGTCACCACCAGCTCGCGGTTAGGTTCGAGGTGGCGTAAGCGTAGCTCTTTCAGATTTGGCGCCAGCTCCCAGGCCCCATCCACTTTGCCGCTTTTTTTATCGACAACATGCAGTACGCGAGAAAAATCTTGTTCAGGATCGAGAGGAATAGAAAAAGTCAGCACCAGCGTCGCCGCACCATCCAACTGGACTTCTGAGGCATCCAGCAGCGTCAACGGCTTGCCCTGGCTTTGCTGCATCAGCTTTTGTAATTGCCCCGGATCTTTTGCCGGCGTGGTCTGTGGGGCGGGCGTATCATTTTTTGCCGCCACCGACGGCTTATCGTTATTATCGCACCCCGCCAGCGCCAACATCAGCATACAGGCCACTACGCGTAAATGTTTCATTTTTCATCCCTGGCCTGAGTGGCCCGTTAGCTACGTAGAACAACTATTATGCGTCAGATTTCAACAGGTGGAAGTCAGTAATAGGATGTTGTTGTCTGAATTTTCGTGATTAATGTGGGTCCACCTGACAAATCAGCCTCTTTTACTTGTCGCTTTACGGTAAACAGCCGACAATTCGCCGAAACCTGGTAAAAATGGAGATGCCTATGACCACCGCCTTCTTTGTCGCTGCCGACTGGCTTATCGAACACATTGACGATCCGGAAATACAAATTCTTGATGCCCGGATGGCTCCTCCAGGACAGGAAGATCGCGATGTTGGCGAGGAGTATCGCGCGGGCCATATTCCTGGTGCAGTCTTTTTTGATATTGAAGCGCTTTCCGACCATACCTCGTCATTGCCACACATGATGCCGCGCCCGGAAGCCTTTGCCGTAGCTATGCGCGAGCTGGGGGTTCATCAGGATAAGCATCTGGTTGTCTACGATGATGGCAACCTGTTTTCTGCCCCGCGTGCCTGGTGGATGCTGCGCGCATTTGGCGTGGAAAATGTCTCCATTCTGGCAGGCGGTTTTGCGAGCTGGCAGCGTGATGCGTTACCGTTGCAGAAAGGGAACGTTGATTTGCCCGAAGGCGAGTTTCACGCCGCGTTTACGCCAGAGGCCGTAGTGCGGGTGACCGATGTCCTGCTGGCCAGCCATGAAAAAACCGCACAGATTGTCGATGCGCGACCGGCTGCGCGTTTTAACGCCGAAGTTGACGAGCCGAGGCCAGGCCTGAAGCGTGGTCATGTGCCCGGTGCGCTGAACGTACCGTGGACAGAGTTGGTTCGTGACGGTGAATTAAAAACCACCGATGAGCTGGATGCTATCTTCTTCAGCCACGGCGTGAGTTTTGACCGCCCTATTATCGCCAGTTGCGGCTCCGGCGTAACGGCTGCCGTGGTGGTGCTCGCACTTGCCACGCTGGGCGTTTCCAACGTCGCGTTGTATGACGGCGCATGGAGCGAATGGGGAGCGCGCAACGATTTACCGGTAGAACCCGCCGAGACTAAATAAAATCTGATTTACACCTCTTTTTCGCCCACAAAAAAACCGCTCATTGAGCGGTTTTTTTGTGCCAGTCCGGTTCGCGGCCTTCCCAGCAGGCTGTGTTGCCATAGCAACGCAGGCGCACCTCAGTAGCTAAATATTCCGGTTTAATAGAATAAAAGTCAAGTTAATTAACAGGGAAACTATTCAACATTTAATGTATTATTCTGAGCGGCCCTTTCCGCTGTCTCGCAAACAGGCACTGGCTTTAGGGAAGGTCATTGTATGGCCGTATACGCAGGTGCACCTCAGCGCTTGCTATCACGGCATGATCGCCAGTGGTGCTGTCGTGATGCGGTCTTCGCATGGACCGCGCAATGAAGATACGGTACTTCTGTATCGTGCTTGTTGTATCTGGAACGTTGTGTCTTCACGGGGATCGGAGTTACTCAGGTAATTCTGTACGCGTGACGCTCAGCGCCCAGGGCAAGTAAGCCAGGTAGCCGCCCTATGGGACGGCTTTCCTTTACTCAGATAATCCTGTTCTGTTTGAAATCCCGCAGGAATCCGCCCCAGCGACGCTCGTAGAAAGGCGCGATGTGTTCGGTAATAAAGTGGCTGACCCCTTTCTCACCTTTCACCACCTGGCAGATATCAATAGGTTCATCGCCCGGTAACGTGTCCGTTGCAACACTCCCCGTGGCATGAATAATCTCTTCGATATCGCCATCGGCTTCAATGCCAATCAGCAGGTTGGGTTGGGCATCCGGACTTTCTTTGATCGAGCAGAGAAACGCGCGTTTTACCGGCTTAATGGTTTTAAACAGCGTAGTCAGCGAGTCAATCATCTGCGCCGGAGGTTCAGCGACTTCAGAGAGGATCAACGATTCACCGCCTTCCAGTACTTCCTGGGTGCTGAGCGGATTCCCCTCTTCTCCCATCAGCAGGCTGATTTCACGCGGCATAAATTCTTTGCCGGTCGGCAGTTTCGCGTTGAGAAACAGCGTTTCGCCGAGCGTCATTTCAAACAATGTACGCACCGGCATGACGACAAATGCCTGCTCATCTTCAACCGCCTGCTGCAGGGCTTCCAGGGAGGTAAAGAACGGGATCACGGTGGTGCCGTCTTCCTTTTCCCAGTGCTGAAGGTCGAGGGCGCTGTCTTCAACCACCGCCTCGCCTTCTGCGGCAGTACCCGGCACCCAGACGGTAGACTCCAGTAAAGTACGGAAAAATGCCGGGCGATGCGCAGGCTCTGTCGCCGCTTGCTCCAGCAGGGTTTCTAATTCGTTTTTCGTTTCGGACATAGAGATCACAAATTATGAATATATGAGTTGTAGGCCTGATAAGACGCACCGCGTCGCCATCAGGCACAATGCCGGGTGGCACTTCGCTTACCCGGCCTACAAAAACACCTTTCAGGCAGTCAACAGATTCGCGATAGTACGCACACCTAAACCGGTTGCGCCCGCAGACCACTGCTCAACTGGCGCTTTGCGATAGGTTGCAGAGCAGTCAATATGCAGCCAGCCCTGCTGATAGTTTTCCACGAAATGGGACAGGAAGCCCGCCGCGGTGCTGGCACCCGCCGGATAGGCCGCGCTGCCGGTATTATTCAGCTCGGCAAAGTTAGACGGCAACTGGCTACGGTGGAACTCTGCCAACGGCAGACGCCAGAACGGTTCGTTTTCTTGCGCCGCACTTGCCAGCAGACGGGCAGCCAGTTGATCGTCAAAGCTAAACAGCGCGTGGTAATCGTTGCCCAGCGCCGTTTTTGCCGCGCCGGTCAGCGTGGCGGCATCAATAATCAGTTCCGGTTTCTGCGCGCTGGCGTCGATCAGGCCATCAGCCAGCACCAGACGCCCTTCGGCATCGGTATTCATTACTTCAACCTTTTTACCATTGCGATAGTGAATAATATCGCCGAGCTTAAAGGCGTTGCCGCTGATCAGGTTATCCGCGCAGCACAGATACAGCTTCACGCGCTTGTTCAGACCACGGGTGATGGCGAACGCCAGCGCGCCGGTGACCGTTGCCGCACCGCCCATATCAGACTTCATTGAGTCCATAAATGCGCTTTGCTTGATGCTGTATCCGCCGGAGTCAAAGGTAATTCCCTTGCCAACCAGACAGGCATAAACCGAGGCTTCTTTATCGCCAGTTGGATTGTAATCCAGCGCCAGCAGCACCGGAGGACGTTCGGAGCCACGACCTACGGTATGCAATCCCATGTAGTTCTGCTCGCGCAGATCTTCGCCTTTAGTGATGCGGTAAGAGACGTTATCGCAGGCAACAGAACACAGCAGGTCTACTGCGCGTTGCGCCAGCTGTTCCGGGCCCAGCTCTTCTGCCGGGGCGTTAATGGTATCGCGCACCCAGTCAATAATTTTCAGACGGTTATCCAGCTCTTTGCGCTGTGCCTCATCCAGAGCAGCCCACTCAACTTTGCGGGTGCCTTTTGGTCCTTTGTAGCCCTGCCAGAACGCCCAGCTACGTTCGGTATCCCAGCCTTCACCATCCAGTTGGACATGTTTAATACCCAGACCGTCAATTTTACGCGCAGCGCGCTGGATAAGGCCGAGGTCATCTTTTCCGTTCAGGTGCAGGGTAATGCCATCATTATTAATGCTGTATGTCGCCTTTTCACCCCAGCGGGCATCGGCAGGTTGCGTGGAAAGCGTAATTTTCATGGCTTCTGTCATTGTATTTATCCTTATTTTCGCGCATACAGGAAAACGGGCCACCCGTGGGCAGCCCGTTGACTTATTCGGCTTCGTCCAGCCAGACCAGCAAAATGGCCTCAAGGATTTTTTCGTTCGATGCCTGTGGATCATCATCGAACTCTTCCAGGTCACAGATCCACTGGTGCAGATCGGTGAAACGAACGGTCTTGGGGTCGAGATCGGGGAACGCGTCGTACAACGCCTCGCCGATTTCGCGGCTATCGGTCCACTTCAGTCCCATACTACCCTCTGTTAATGCTCACGCGCATGATTGATTGTGTAACGTGGGATTTCGACCACTAAATCGTCCTCGGTGACGCGCGCCTGACAGCTTAAACGGCTCTCCGGCTCCAGTCCCCAGGCTTTATCCAGCATGTCGTCTTCTTCTTCTGTGCTTTCCGGCAAAGAATCAAAACCTTCACGTACGATGCAGTGGCAGGTTGTGCAGGCACAGGATTTTTCACAGGCGTGTTCAATCTCGATACCGTTACGCAGGGCAACGTCAAGAATGGTTTCGCCGGTCTCAGCTTCCAGAACTGCACCATCGGGACAGAGATCCTGATGAGGCAAAATAACAATCTTTGGCATATTAAACCTCGTCCACGGAATGGCCTTTCAGCGCGCTACGGACGGACTTGTCCATGCGGCGAGCGGCGAACTCCTGGGTTTGTTTGTCTACGTTTTTAATGGCTTGTTCTATCGCGTCAACATCGTCACCCTGTGCAACCTCGCTCAAGTGCGCGGCGGCGGTGTCGATAGCCTGACGTTCTGCGGCGCTTAACAGCGCGGCATCAGCGTTCAGCGCACCGGATAAACTTTCCAGTACGCGTGCCGCTTCGACTTTCTGTTCTGCCAGCATACGGGCTTTAACGTCCTGCTCGGCAAAACTCATCGAATCCTGAATCATGGAGGCGATTTCACTGTCGGTCAGACCGTAGGACGGTTTAACCTGAATTGAGGACTCAACGCCGGTGGATTTTTCCATCGCGGTGACGCTCAGCAGGCCATCGGCGTCCACCTGGAAGGTCACGCGGATGTGTGCGCCGCCAGCTGGCAATGCCGGGATGCCGCGCAGCGCAAAACGCGCCAGTGAACGGCAGTCCTGCACCAGCTCACGCTCGCCTTGCATCACGTGAATGGACATCGCGGTTTGGCCATCTTTAAAGGTGGTAAAATCCTGCGCGCGCGCCACCGGAATCGTGGTGTTACGCGGGATCACTTTCTCCACCAGACCGCCCATCGTTTCAAGGCCGAGCGACAGCGGGATAACGTCCAGCAGCAGCATTTCGCTGTCCGGTTTGTTCCCGACCAGAATATCCGCCTGGATTGCCGCTCCGATAGCCACCACTTTATCCGGGTCGATAGAAGTCAGTGGTGTACGGCCAAAAAATTCACCGACGCGTTCACGCACCAATGGCACGCGCGTTGAACCACCGACCATCACCACTTCCAGCACATCCTGCGGCTCCACGCCCGCATCTTTCAGCGCGCGACGGCAGGCCAGCAGCGTACGCTTGACCAGTGCGGAAATGAGTTCATTAAAGGTTTCACGGGTGATTTCACCCTGCCATCCCGCCACGTTAACCGTCACAGAATCGGCATCGCTGAGCGCGATTTTCGCGGCAATCGCGGCATCCAGCAGTTCGCGCTGTACGCGGTTATCGCTACGATCGGTCACGCCAGCCTGCTGGCGAATATAATCGGCCAGCAGATGGTCAAAATCGTCGCCGCCGAGCGCGGAATCACCGCCGGTCGCCAGCACTTCAAACACGCCGCGGCTCAGGCGCAGAATAGAAATATCAAAAGTACCGCCGCCAAGATCGTAGACCGCAATCACGCCTTCCTGACCGGAGTCCAGACCATAGGCAATCGCAGCTGCGGTCGGTTCGTTCAACAGACGCAATACGTGAAGGCCCGCCAGACGCGCGGCGTCTTTGGTCCCCTGACGCTGTGCATCGTCAAAGTAAGCCGGAACGGTGATTACCACGCCGTCCAGTTCGCCGGACAGTGATTCGGTCGCCCGCGCGGCCAGCGCTTTCAGAATATCCGCGGAGACGCGCACCGGATTAAGCAAACCGGCAGCGGTTTCAATCATCGGCAAGCCGTTTTCGCTTGCCTGGAACGTATATGGCAGATGCGGGTAACGCGCCTGGATATCCGCCAGAGAGCGGCCCATCATGCGTTTTACCGAACTGACGGTGTTTGCCGTATCCAGCGCAGCATTGGCGCGGGCATCGTAACCGACAGAATAACCCTGCTGCTGATAGTGAACCACTGACGGCAACAGGTGGCGACCTTCATGGTCTGCCAACGTTTCGGCCTGGCCGCTGCGTACGGTCGCAACCAGGGAGTTGGTGGTGCCTAAATCGATACCTACCGCCAGACGACGCTGGTGCGGCGCGGCGCTCAGACCAGGCTCACTAATTTGTAATAAGGCCATTTTCGCTTCCGGAAATTAAAAATCGAGCAGTTTTTCTTCGAGTTGTTCTGCACTGCTTCGCAGTTTATCGAGAAAACGCAGCTTACGCACGGTATCTGCCGCTGCGTCCCACGTCTCGCTATCCAGCTGTTCCACCATCAGTTGATGACGAACGTTATACATTTCGCTGACGCGTTGCATAAACGTATCCAGACGTTGACTGTCCTTCGCCTGTTCAATTTCGTCCAGCTCTTCACGCAGTTCCAGTTGTTCCATCAGGAACGCGGTATCGCGCACCGTGTGCTGCTCGCTACGGATATCAAAACCGTGTAAAGACAATAAGTATTCGGCGCGCATCAAAGGATGACGCAGCGTTTGCCAGGCCTGGTTGATCGTGGCGGACTGCGAAACCGCAGCAAGTTGTTCCGCCTGAGAGCCGCTGGCAAATTTATCAGGATGATACTGACGTTGTAGATCCTGAAAACGGAGGCTCAGCGCCTGAGTATCGAGCTGATAACGGGCCGGTAAGCCAAAGAGGGTGAAGTAGTCCATAACATTCTCAGGGTAGCCTGTTAGAACAAACCCCACACGTAGCAAAGCCACGGTGGGGTTTTCGGGTGACGCGCGTTACACGTGGAAGCTTTCGCCGCATCCACATTCGTCTTTCACGTTCGGGTTAGTGAACTTAAACCCTTCGTTCAGACCTTCTTTGACGAAGTCTAACTGCGTACCGTCGAGGAATTGCAGGCTCTTACCGTCGACCACAACTTTAACGCCTTTGTCTTCAAACACGGTATCTTCAGCCGCCGGCTCGTCAACAAATTCCAGTACATAGGCCATACCTGAGCAGCCGGAGGTTCTCACGCCCAGACGCAGACCAAACCCTTTACCGCGGTTTGCCAGGAAGGTATTTACACGCGCTGCTGCACTGTCGCTTAAGGTAATCGACATAATAAAACCTCAACTCTTAATTATTTTGCTTCACGTTTGCTTTTGTAATCCGCAATCGCGGCTTTAATCGCGTCTTCAGCCAGAATAGAGCAGTGAATTTTCACCGGTGGCAGTTCAAGCTCGTCGGCGATATCGGTGTTTTTAATCGCCTGTGCTTCGTCCAGAGATTTCCCTTTTACCCATTCGGTAACCAGAGAGCTGGAAGCAATAGCGGAACCGCAGCCGTAAGTCTTGAAACGCGCGTCTTCAATGATACCTTCATTGTTGACTTTAATCTGCAACTTCATCACGTCGCCACAGGCTGGTGCACCCACCATGCCGCTGCCCACGTTCTCGTCGCTGTTGTCAAAAGAACCCACGTTACGTGGATTCTCATAATGATCGATTACTTTTTCGCTGTAAGCCATGCTGAATTCTCCTTATCGGTACCGATTAGTGATGTGACCATTCAATGCTGTTCAGATCCACGCCCTGTTTGTACATTTCCCACAGCGGAGAAAGGTCACGCAGGCGGCCGATGGAGTTGCGAACCAGATTAATGGCGTAGTCAATCTCTTCTTCGGTAGTGAAACGACCTAAAGAGAAACGAATTGAGCTGTGTGCCAGCTCGTCGGTCATCCCCAGCGCGCGCAGCACGTAGGATGGCTCCAGGCTTGCAGAAGTACATGCAGAACCGGAGGATACAGCCAGATCTTTCAGCGCCATAATCAGCGATTCGCCTTCAACATAGTTGAAGCTAACGTTGAGAATGTTCGGTGCGCCCTGCTCGAGATCGCCGTTAAGATACACTTCTTCCATATCTTTCACGCCGTCCCACAGACGGTTACGCAGACTGCGCAGGCGCGCCATCTCGGTTTCCATCTCTTCTTTGGCGATGCGATATGCTTCACCCATCCCAACGATCTGGTGCACAGGCAGCGTACCGGAACGCATGCCGCGCTCGTGACCGCCGCCGTGCATCTGGGCTTCAATACGAATACGCGGTTTACGACGCACGTACAGCGCACCGATGCCTTTCGGGCCATAGATTTTGTGACCGGAGAAGGACATCAGGTCAACTTTCAGTTGGCTCAGATCGATAGGCAGTTTGCCCACGCTCTGGGTCGCATCAACGTGATAGATGATGCCGCGCGCACGGCACATTTCGCCGATAGTCGCGATATCCTGCACCACGCCGATTTCGTTATTCACGTGCATGATGGAGACGAGGATGGTGTCGTCACGCATTGCCGCTTCAAGTTCTTTCAGGTCGATAATGCCGTTACGCTGCGGGGCGAGGTAGGTAACCTCAAACCCTTCGCGCTCCAGCTGACGACAGGTGTCCAGCACGGCTTTGTGTTCGGTTTTGCTGGTGATGATGTGCTTGCCTTTTTTCTGATAAAAGTTGGCTGCACCTTTAATCGCCAGGTTATCGGATTCAGTCGCACCGGAGGTAAAGACGATTTCACGCGGGTCGGCACCCACAAGATCGGCAATCTGGTTACGGGCGATATCTACCGCCTCTTCAGCATGCCAGCCGAAACGGTGTGAACGAGACGCTGGGTTACCAAAGTTTCCGTCCAGGGTCAGACACTGCATCATTTTCTCGGCAACACGCGGGTCCACCGGCGTGGTTGCGGAGTAGTCGAGATAGATCGGTAATTTCATTGCTCTATAAACTCCGTACATCGCTTCAATGCAAGGAATCAGGCAACCGGCTGGATGTACGACCGAGTTAACGGGGCGTCTAACACCCCGGCCTGATTCTAATATCTTATTATCTTTGCCCTAAATAGTTCGTGTTGCAGCAAGGCGGCAAACTTGAGAGTGCCCAGGAGCTTACATCAAGTAAGTGACTGGGGCGAGCAAGTGTGGCCAACGCAGTTGCGGCACGAAATATAACGGGCAAATTATGCGCGTAACTTAACGTCGATCGCGTCTTGTGCACGATTAGTGCGTGGAGCGTCATGCGTGTGCTGGCGACCAGACACATCCAGGACTTCCTGATTATTCACCAGTTCACCCAACGTAATGTTGTTGAGGAAACCGGTCAGACGATCGCTCAGATCGCGCCAAAGCGCGTGGGTCAGGCATTTATCGCCGCCCTGACAACCGCCTTTGCCCTGGCAACGGGTCGCATCTACAGACTCGTCCACAGCGCTGATGACTTCACCTACTGCGATGCTGCTGGCATCTTTACCCAGCAGATACCCGCCGCCCGGTCCACGTACGCTGGAAACCAGACCGTTTTTACGCAAACGGGAAAATAGCTGCTCCAGATATGACAGGGAAATGCCCTGACGTTCAGAAATATCAGCCAACGGTACCGGGCCCGTTTCGGAGTTGAGCGCAACGTCCAACATTGCGGTCACGGCATAACGCCCTTTTGATGTCAGTCTCATGTCTTACTTAGCCTCAAACTCGCCCCTGCCCGGGGTTTTTTATTGTAAAATGGGGGTATTGCATAGCAGGGGCAAGTCTGACATTCCCGACTAAATCAGTCAACTATTTACTTGACTAATTTAGTCAGGTATTTGACGTTCCGTGCGGTATTCGTTTGCCGGATGCGCTTCGCTTATCCGGCCTACAGGCCGCACGATTCGTAGGCCGGATAAGCGAAGCGCATCCGGCATTAGTACAGTTACTTGCTTTTATTCTGTTGCTCAATTGAAGCTAAAATTCCGCGCAAAATGTTCAGCTCCTGGCTCTCAGGACGCGCACGCGTAAACAGACGGCGCAGCTTGTTCATCACCTGTCCCGGATGCCCTTCACGGATAAAACCGGTCGACAGCAGCGTTTGTTCCAGATGACCGTAAAAACGCTCTAAATCATCGACCAGCGGGTACTCAGCTTCTTCGTATTCGTATTCTGCGGTCTTCTCGCTTTCCTGCGTTGCCAGCCAGGCCATGCGCACTTCATAAGAGATGACCTGCACCGCCATCGCCAGGTTCAGCGAACTGTATTCCGGGTTCGCAGCAATAGCGACGTGGTAATGGCACTTCTGCAGTTCTTCATTCGTCAGGCCAACGCGTTCACGACCAAACACCAGCGCTACGGGCGAATTCGTCGCTTCAGAGACGCTTTTTAAACCACATTCACGCGGATCCAGCATCGGCCACGGCAGCGTACGGGAGCGCGCGCTGGTGCCTACCACCAGGCTGCAACCTGCCAGCGCTTCATCAAGAGTATCGACGATCTGCGCGCTGCCGATTACATCACTGGCACCTGCCGCCAGAGCGATGGCCTGAGAGTCCGGTTTAACCAGAGGATTTACCAGCCACAGATTGGTTAAACCCATGGTTTTCATTGCGCGGGCTACAGAGCCCATGTTGCCAGTGTGAGAGGTTTCCACCAGCACGATTCGAATATTTTGCAGCATTGTATTTCTTCGGCTAAAGATTATTCGGGCATATTATCATAAAACGAAGACATATTCCGAACTCGCTGCTATACTCTGCGCCGTTTTCCCGTTCTTTAACATCCAGTGAGAGAGACCGATGCATCCGATGCTGACCATCGCCGTGCGCGCAGCGCGCAAGGCGGGTAATGTAATTGCCAAACACTACGAAACCCCAGACTCTGTAGAAACCAGCCAGAAAGGCAGCAATGATTTCGTGACTAACGTCGATAAAGCCGCCGAAGCGATTATTATCGAAACTATTCGCAAATCTTACCCACAGCACACCATCATCACCGAAGAAAGCGGTGAGCACGCAGGTGAAGATCAGGATGTTCAATGGGTTATCGATCCACTGGATGGCACTACCAACTTCGTAAAACGTCTGCCGCACTTCGCGGTATCTATCGCAGTACGCATTAAAGGCCGTACTGAAGTCGCCGTTGTTTACGATCCGATGCGTAACGAACTATTCACCGCAACCCGCGGCCAGGGCGCACAGCTGAACGGCTATCGTCTGCGTGGCAGCACCGCCCGCGATCTGGACGGCACCATCATCGCCACCGGTTTCCCGTTCAAAGCGAAGCAGCACGCCGCTTCTTACATGAAAATTCTTGGCAAAATGTTTACCGAGTGCGCTGACTTCCGCCGCACAGGTTCTGCTGCGCTGGATCTGGCTTACGTTGCCGCGGCGCGCGTTGACGGTTACTTCGAAATTGGTCTGAAACCTTGGGATTTCGCCGCAGGCGAGCTGATTGCGCGTGAAGCTGGCGCACTGGTTTGCGACTTCACCGGTGGTCATAACTACCTGGCGACTGGCAACATCGTTGCAGGTAACCCGCGCGTTGTTAAAGCCATGTTGGCTAACATGCGTGACGAACTGAGCGATGCGCTGAAGCGTTAATCGTTTGATGCCGGATGGCGGCTTGCGCCTTATCCGGCCTACCTGGGGAGTTCCCCGTAGGCCTGATCAGCGAAGCGCCATCAGGCATTCATCCGACAACAGTGCTAAAACGGTCTTATCCCTCGCCCTACCGGCACCGCGCTCATCCACATCACTACCGCAGCAGCAATCAGCACCGCCCCACCGGCTAATGCCAGCGTGGTCCATCCGATTTGCCGCCACAGCACCGGCGCTTTATGTCCGCTAATTCTCACCGCCAGCGAGCGAAAACTGTGTACCAGCAGAGCCAGTGACGTAATCGTCAAAGAGGTTCCTGCCGCCATCGCCATCGCCGACGCCATGCCCCAGCTAAAAACGCCAACCACTTTACTGAACAGCAGCACCATAATTGCGCCAGAGCAGGGACGCATGCCCATGGAGAGAATAATCATCAGCCGGGCGCGCCAGTCATCGCCGCTTTGCAGTTGTTCCGGGTTGGGCAAGTGCTGATGCCCGCAGCCGCAGCCTTCGTGATGTACATGGTGCGGCGTAAAGGCGGTGAATTTCGGGCGCATCAGCAGCTGGCGCAATTTCTTTAGCGCACGGACACACAATAAAACGCCCAACACGCCAACCAGCGCATAACTTCCTTTCTCCAGCCAGAAACTGCTCATATGCAGTTGTCGGGCAGGCAGTTGCAAGATGGTGAGTACCACAACCACCAGCCCTATTGCCACCAGCCCCTGCAATAGGGAAGACGCCAGCGTCAGCCCGATGCTCGACTTGAGCTTCGACGGATGCGTCGCAAGCCAGGTCGTGATGACGATTTTGCCGTGCCCCGGCCCCAATGCGTGCAATACCCCATAAATAAAGCTAAACAGCAGCAGAGATCCGCCCGCACGAGTGGGATTCGCGGCAACCGCTTTCAGCAACCCGCTCATCTGCTGGTTAACGTCACGCTGCCAGACGACACTTTGCATCATCACCTGCGGCCAGGCCTGCCATAGCCACAGCACCCCGCCTGTCGCCAGCAGCAAAAAGACCGCCAGCGGCCATAGCGTGAGCCAACGGCGTCTGGCTGCGCGTTGTTGATAAACTACTGACATTGCAGCGTCACCGTCTGTGCAAACTGTTTACCCAACTCCATATCCTCCGGCGGTGCGTCTTCTTTATCCAGCGACTGCGCAAAACTCAACATGTGTTCATTCGGCGTCGGCGTATGCATTGAAATATGGCATTGCTGGCTTATGGCCTGTGAAAGCCAGGCATCGCTGTCTTTGTCATAGCTCATATCAACGTAGTAGGTCGGGTCGAAGGTTGAAATAGTATATTTTTGACCGCTCAGCGGCTGAGCTTCGGCCAGCGGCAGAACGAACGTCAGCACTGCCTGGTGTTCCTCACGCTCCATGCCATATTCCGTCGGTCTGTTTTTAAACTTTACCTTTTTCCCTTCGTGCCACACTTCGGTGAAATAGTGCTGCCCGAGAACGTTGGCCATCACTTCCGCCGCCAGTTTTTTCCAAACTTCATCGCCAGGTTTAGCATTCCCCGCGTCGTAAAGCAGATCCGCCGACGTGATTTCATCCATCGTCCAGCGCATTTTTAGCGCGACGAACCGATCATTCTCGCTCACGACTTCGGTTTTCAGATGAATAAAGCTGTGGGGATGCGCACCTGCGCCAAAGGACAGAACAGCGAGAAACCACGTCATAATGATACGTTTAACGCCTTGCATGAGTTCTCCACGATAAAAATCAACACCGCCACAAATAATGATGCCGTATTTGGCGCAAGTATGCCGAGGATACCATTGAACGAAAAAATGTTGAGCACCGTTTTCCGGTATCGATTCAGTTCTCAATTTAGACAATTTATTGTTCATCAATGCCAGAGCAAATCCCTTTTTATCGCCAGAACTTAAGTCAAATGAAAATAAAATGTTAAATATTAGTTTCATTTTAATGGTTTTTTAACTTTTAATTCATTCAACTTATTATAAATCTGCTCAAGTTTAACCATTATTTAACCATTTATTTCCTATAAATTAACATTAACGGGCATAGATCACATTCATCAAACTTGTGATTCATTCCCTCTTCCATTCGTTGTTAACTTCACGCCGTGACATGTCCTGCCCCCTACGAAAGGTACAACTATGAAATTCAAACTCGCATTACTCAGTGCAACCCTGGTTTCTGCATGCATGTTGTCCGGCACGTCCTTTGCGGCGGAAAAATATGAAATTGCTGTGGTTGCCAAAGTCACCGGTATTCCGTGGTTTAACCGCATGGAAACCGGTGTTAACGAAGCAGCAAAAAAACTGGATGTGAACGCTTACCAGACCGGTCCGTCTACGCCGGATCCGGCACAGCAGGTCAAAGTCATTGAGGATCTGATCGCCAAAAACGTCAACGCGATCATCGTGGTACCAAACGATGCCAAGGTTCTTGAGCCAGTACTGAAAAAGGCGCGCGAGAAAGGCATTGTGGTTCTGACGCACGAATCCCCGGACGAGCAAATCGGTCAGTGGGATATCGAAACCATCGACAGTGAAAAATACGCACAGGCCAACGTTGATGAGCTGGCAAAAAACATGGGCGGCAAAGGGGGTTATGCCATCTATGTCGGTTCGCTGACGGTGCCACTGCATAACGCGTGGGCGGATTATGCAATCAAGTACCAGAAAGAAAAATATCCGGAAATGTTCGAGGTCACTTCACGTCTGCCGGTTGCGGAAAGCATCGATAAATCCTACGCCACGACGCTGGATCTGATGAAAACCTATCCGCAGATGAAGGGGATTATCGGTTTCGGCTCGCTGGGTCCAATCGGTGCGGGTCAGGCTGTACAGAAAAAACGCGCCAAAGATAAAATTGCCGTTGTCGGGATCGCCATGCCAGCACAAGCTGCGCCTTACCTGATGCGCGGTGATATCAAAAAAGCGCTGCTGTGGGATCCAAAAGATGCGGGCTATGCGCTGGTAACGGTTGCCGATCAGCTGTTGCAGGGCAAAGAAGTCAATGCCGATCTGAGTATCGACGGTTTAGGGAAAGCCGATATCGACACGGAGAAGAAAGTGATCCGCTTTAACAAGATCCTCGAAGTCACCAAAGACAACGCACAGTCACTCGGTTTCTAAGGCTTTTGCCAACACCAGGGAAACCATAACGCCGACCGTCTGGTCGGCGCTATCCACCAAACTAACACTCAGCGTCCGTCAGGACGCTCGCAGGGGTATTGTCCATGACAGACACCACCGCATTTATCACTCTTGAGAATATCAGCAAACAATTCCCGGGCGTGCTGGCGCTGGATAACGTGAATCTGACGCTGAGAAAAGGCGAAGTTCACTGTCTGGCGGGTCAAAACGGCTGTGGTAAAAGCACCATTATTAAAGTGATCTCCGGGGTATATCACCCGGAAAAAGGCGCGCAGATTTTACTCGATGGCAAACTGTTCCATCACCTGACGCCGCAGCTTTCGTCCCACTACGGCATTCAGGTTATCTACCAGGACCTGTCGCTGTTTCCTAACTTTAGCGTCGCAGAAAATATTGCGGTTAACCGCTACCTTCCCGGCGGCGATATCTGGGTGCGTCGCGGTTCCATGAAACAGCAGGCGCTGGCCGCCATGAAGCGTATTGGTGTGAACATCGATCCCGATAAAAAAGTTGAAAAACTCTCGATTGCCGACCGACAGCTGGTCGCTATTTGTCGGGCGATTGCCGCCGACGCGCGCCTGGTCATTATGGATGAACCCACCGCCTCGCTGACCCGTCAGGAGGTCAATGGCCTGCTGAAGGTGGTTAACGAACTGAAAGCGGCCGGCATTTGCGTAGTGTTTGTCAGCCATCGTCTGGATGAAGTAATGGAAGTGGCAGACCGTATCAGCGTGATGCGCGACGGCAAACTGGTGGGCACATATCCTGCCAGCGAACTGGACAGTCACGAGCTGGCTTTCCTGATGACCGGACAACGCTTCCACTACAGCCCGCTGCCGGAGAAATCATTCGACGATCGAGAGCCCCTGCTGGAACTGCGCAACCTCAGCCGCAGAGGCAAATACCAGAACATTAATCTGTCGCTGCATGGCGGCGAGATTGTCTCGATTGTCGGCCTGCTGGGCGCCGGGCGCACCGAGCTTTGCCTGAGCCTGTTCGGCATGACCCACCCGGAAAGCGGCGAGATGCGTATTAACGGTCAGCCGGTCACGCTGCGTAATAACCACGACGCCATTAAGCACGGGATCGGCTACGTCTCAGAAGATCGCCTGACGCAGGGGCTGATCATGGAGCAATCGATCTACGACAACACCATCGTCACGGTCTTTGATCAACTGCATACCGGCAGCGGCCTGCTCAATCATCATAAAGCGCAAAAGCTGGTCGCCGATTTAATCCGCGAGCTCAATATCAAGGTGTCCGATCCTCATCTCCCGGTCAAAACGCTTTCCGGCGGGAATGCCCAGCGTATCGCCATTGCCAAATGGGTGGCGACGAATCCCCGCATTCTGATCCTCGACTCGCCTACCGTAGGCGTGGATATCGCCAACAAAGAGGGTATTTACCAGATCGCCCGCGATCTGGCGGAACAGGGGATGGCGGTGCTGATGATTTGCGATGAAATTCCGGAAGCGTATTACAACAGCCACCGCGTGCTGGTGATGCGTCGCGGCAGGCTGGTGGCGGAATTTAATCCTCATCACTGCCGTGAAGAGGAGATTGCTGAAGTGGTCGAGGTAATCAATGAATAAGATGCTTCTGTCCCGTTTAATCGGGCAACATGAATTCTGGCTGGGCCTGCTGGTCGTGGCGCTGGCGGTTGGGCTAAGTGTCAGCACCGATGAGTTCCTCTCGCTCGGCAATCTGACAGATGTGGCCACCAGCTACGCGATTCTCGGCATTCTCGCCTGCGGGTTGTTTGTGGTGCTGATTTCCGGTGGGATCGATATCTCATTTCCGGCGATGACCGCGATTGCCCAGTATGCGATGGCCAGTTGGGTGATCGGCCACGGCGGCAACTTCGCTCTGGCGTTAACCATTGCGATTGCGGTGGGCCTGCTGCTTGGACTGATTAATGGCTTCCTGGTCTACTGGCTGCGCGTTCCGGCAATCATCATTACCATCGCCACGCTGAACGTCTACTACGGCCTTCTGGTTTACGCCACCAAAGGCACCTGGCTGTACGGTTTCCCTGACTGGTTTATGAACGGCATTAACTGGTTCTCCTTCACCGCGGCAGATGGCTACGACTACGGCCTCACTCTGCCCCTGCTGTGCCTGGCGGCGGTGATCATCTTTACCGCTGTGCTGATGAACTATACCCGTCTTGGCCGACAGGTTTACGCTATGGGCGGTAACCGCGACGCGGCCTCGCGTCTGGGGTTAAATCTGCTGAAACTGCATTTCTACGTGTATGGCTATATGGGCATTCTGGCAGGTGTTGCCGCCGTGGTGCAGGCGCAAATCACTCAGTCAGTTGCGCCCAATTCGCTGCTCGGCTTTGAGCTGACGGTGCTGGCGGCGGTCGTACTCGGCGGAACCAGCATGAGCGGTGGGCGCGGAACGTTGACCGGAACCCTGCTCGGCGTTGTCCTGCTGGCCTTCTTACAAAATGGTCTGACGCTACTCAGCGTCTCCTCTTACTGGCACACCGTATTCAGCGGCGCCATTATCCTGGTCAGCATCAGTGCCACGGCCTGGAACGAAAAACGCAAACTGGCAAGGGAGCTTTGAGATGAAAACAATCGCCAGATTTTTACCCGGTGATGCCATCATTCGTCTGCAATGCGTCATTATTGTGGTCGTCGCCCTGGTTTTCTCAGCCCTGCTCGGCAGCCGTTTTTTCAGCGTCGCTAACTTCCAGTCGATAGGCTCACAGTTACCGATCCTCGGCATGCTGGCCCTCGGAATGGGTATGACCATGCTGACCGGCGGCATTAACCTGTCAATTATTGCCGGGGCGAACGCCTGCTCGCTGGTGATGGCGGCGATTATCGTCACCCATCCGGATAACCCGCTGTTTCTGGCGCTGGCGCTGCTGGCGGGCGCTGCCGTGGCGGTGGCTATCGGTACGCTCAACGGCGCGCTGATTGCCTGGGTCGGCGTCTCACCGATTCTCGCCACCCTCGGCACGATGACGCTTATCTCCGGGCTGAATATTCTGCTTTCCAACGGGACAGTGATTTCGGGTTTCCCGACCGCAATTCAGTACCTTGGCAACGCCACGATTGCGGGTATTCCGGTGGCGCTGTTGCTCTTTTTCCTGGTGGCAATCCTGCTGTGGGTACTGCTGGAGCACACCACACTGGGGCGCAGCCTGTATCTCGTCGGCTCCAATGAACAGGCTACCCGCTACAGTGGTGTGAATACCGTACGGGTGCAAATTTCCGTGTACGTGATTTCAGCCCTGCTCGGCTGGGTCGCCGCCATTCTGATGATGGCGAAATTCAACTCGGCAAAAGCCGGATACGGCGAGTCCTACCTGCTGGTCACCATCCTTGCTTCCGTACTCGGCGGCATCAATCCGGATGGCGGCTTCGGACGCATTATCGGCCTGGTACTGGCGCTGATTGTGCTGCAAATGCTGGAAAGCGGCCTTAACTTGCTGGGGGTCAGCAGCTATCTGACGATGGCGCTGTGGGGCGCGGTGCTGATCCTCTTTATCGCATTACAGAATCGTAAAGCCTGATTTCAGGAGAAAAAATTATGGCAAGTTACTTTATTGGTGTGGATGTCGGAACCGGAAGCGCCCGTGCTGGCGTGTTTGATCTCAACGGCAGAATGGTCGGACAGGCCAGTCGGGCCATCGAGATTTACCGTCCGCAGGCCGATTTTGTTGAGCAGTCTTCCGATAACATCTGGCAGGCGGTGTGTAACGCGGTTCGCGATGCGATTAACCAGTCGGATATCAACCCTATCCAGGTGAAAGGTCTGGGTTTTGACGCCACCTGTTCACTGGTGGTGCTGGATAAAGAAGGTAAACCGCTGACCATCAGTTCGTCCGGGCGCAGCGAACAGAACATCATTGTGTGGATGGATCACCGCGCCATTACCCAGGCCGAACGCATCAACGCCCTGCACCACCGGGTGCTGGACTACGTTGGCGGCATTATCTCACCGGAAATGCAAACGCCAAAGCTGCTGTGGCTGAAGCAACATATGCCTAACACCTGGGCCAATGCCGGTTATTACTTTGACCTGCCCGATTTCCTGACCTGGCGCGCAACGGGCGATGACACGCGCTCATTGTGCTCGACGGTGTGTAAATGGACTTATATGGGCCATGAAGACAAGTGGGATGCCAGCTATTTCCGCCAGATTGGGCTGGAAGATCTGCTGGAACACGATGCTGCCAAAATTGGCCGTTACGTGAAAACCATGGGCGAACCGCTTGGTCATGGTCTTTCTGCGCGCGCCGCCAGCGAAATGGGGCTGATTCCGGGAACCGCTGTCAGCGTCTCTATCATCGATGCCCATGCCGGTACGCTCGGCACGCTTGGCGCCTGCGGTGTCTCCGGCGAGGTGGCTGATTTCGATCGCCGCGTCGCACTAATTGGCGGCACCTCCACCGGTCATATGGCGATTTCCAAAGAGCCGCGCTTTATCGGCGGCGTCTGGGGGCCTTACTACTCCGCCGTGCTGCCGGAGTACTGGCTCAACGAAGGTGGGCAGTCGGCAACCGGGGCGTTAATCGACCACGTTATTCAGTCCCATCCATGTTACGAAACCTTGTTGACCCAGGCGAAATCTCAAGGGCAGACCATTTATGAAGTGCTGAATGCGCTGCTGCGTAAAATGGCCGGAGAGCCGGAAGATATCGCCTTTCTGACCCGCGATATGCACATCCTGCCCTATTTCCACGGCAACCGCTCGCCGCGCGCCAACCCAACGCTCACAGGCGCTATCACTGGACTGAAGCTGTCGCGCACGCCGGAAGATATGGCGTTACAGTACCTCGCGACCATTCAGGCCATTGCGCTGGGAACCCGTCATATCATTGAAACGATGAATCAAAGCGGCTACACCATCGATACCATTATGGCCAGCGGCGGCGGGACGAAAAACCCGATCTTCGTTCAGGAGCATGCCAACGCCACCGGCTGTGCGATGCTGCTGCCTGAAGAGAGCGAAGCCATGCTGCTGGGCGGCGCCATGATGGGAACTATCGCCGCGGGCGTGTTCGATACCTTCCCGGAAGCAATGTCAGCGATGAGCCGGATTGGTAAAACGGTTACCCCGCAGACTAATCGCATTAAGCAGTACTACGATCGCAAATATCGGGTGTTCCACGAGATGTATCAGGACCATATGAAATACCGCCAGTTGATGCAGGAGGACGCATGAGTGATTCATGGTCTCAGGCCAGCGGCGTATTCCAGCTCTATAGCGATGCCCTTGCTGGTCTGGGGCAGCATCTCACCGAACCTGTCTGGCAGTTGCTGATGGCGGAGCTGCGCGGTTGTCAGGGCAAAATCGTCGTCACCGGCGTCGGTACCTCTGGCATTGCAGCGCGTAAAGTCGCGCATATGCTTGCCTGCGTGGAACGTCCGGCGATTTACCTCAACGCGACTGACGCAGCACATGGCGATTTGGGCTTCTTACGCGCTAACGATCTGGTGATTATGCTGTCGCGCGGGGGCAATTCAGACGAACTCACCCGGCTGCTGCCAGGGCTGACAGCGAGAAATGTGCCAATCCTGAGCGTGACTGAAAACGCGGATTCGGCCATCGCGAAAGCGTCGAGGCTGGTGATTTCCACCGGCGTACAGCGAGAGGCTGACCCGCTGAACATGTTGGCTACCACCTCGATTTTACTGGTGCTGGCTATCTTTGACGCCGCCTGCGCCTGTCTGATGAGCGAGAGCGGCTACTCAAAGGAGACGCTGTTGTCTGTGCATCCGGGCGGCGATGTGGGATTAACGCTGAGTCGTGAGCAGTAACGCCATCCGGCGTATTGTTACGTTCACCTTATGTTTTTCACTTCTCTGAAACGATACTGCCTGTGAACGTGTTAAGGGTACTATCGCCGTACCCTTAACAATCCCGGCTCCCGGCCTTTCGGAAACACGTCGGCAATTTTCAGCCGGACCAGCCCGCACCTGACCACCTGTATTTTTATTTGAATATATCTGAACAGCAACGCAGATTTAACTGGAAGTCAGAGCGTTGCAGCGATGACCCCGGTCCGGCTGAAAATCGATGAGGCGTTGACGGCTGACCGGGTCTGCCCGCAGGGATGCGGGCAGAGGGGACGGCCTGCAGGGACGCAGGCTCGACCCCGACCCGACAGGCAGACGGAATAAGACGAATACATCGCGTAGCGACGATTTTCCCGCCGGGAGCCTGGGTTGCAAGGGAGGCGGCGGTGAGCCTCCCTTGCACGTTCACGGGTATCAGTGCTTCAGAGAAATGACGCTGCTGAGGTGAACGGAACCCTTTCTCTGCGATAGCATGTTCATACTTCCCTCCGCCAGCATTCCCCCCTCTGGCATTTTTTTATATCTCAACAAAAAGATAAAACAGTGAAAAAGCGGATTAACGCGCTGCGTTCCACTCCCGCTATCTGTTCCGCACGTTAAAAATTCTGTGACGCTCTCCAGCATTCCTGGTGGAAAGCATTCCATTCCTCAAATCTATGAGCAAACTTTAGCTATTCTTATCAAACATACTTACGGGAGACCCTACAGATGATGTCAACGCTTGCTCCGCCATCTGTACTTTCCGCTCCCCAGCGCCGTTGCCAGGTTCTGCTGACGCTTTTCCTGCCAGGGCAAATCGCGACTACACAAACCTTCAGCAGCCTCAATGGTGTCGATGATGCCACGGTTCAGGAAGATATTATTGGCGCAGGGCTCGAAATCCAGCGCTATCACCGGCTCACGATAGCCACCGCGCAGAATGGTGGCTATGCGATCGAAGGAACCCCGCTAAATCAGCGTCTGTGTCTGTTGCAGTGGCTGCGCCGTGGCCTGCGGATTTGCCCGACTTTTATCGCTCAGCATTTCACGCCCACTTTAAAAATTGCTCTTAAACAACAAGGTATCGCACGTACTCTGTATGACGACACCAATCTGCATGCGCTCATCAATCTGTGCTCCCGGCGCTTACAGAAGCCGTTTGAATGTCGTGACATCCAGTTCCTGCGCTTGTATTTACAATATTGTCTGCTACAGCACCACGCGGGGATCACCCCGGAGTTTAATCCACTCCAGCAACGGTGGGCGCAATCCTGCGCGGAGTATCCGCTCGCCGAGGAAATTGGCCGCCACTGGCAGCGCCACGTCATGCAAAGTGCGCCGCTGGGCGAATCGCTGTTTATGGCGTTGTTATTCTCCATGATCCGCATCCCCGACCCGATCCGCGATAATCACCAGCAGGATCGCCGCCTGCGCCTTGCTATTGCGCGGCTGGTGCTGCGTTTTCGCGAGTATGGCAACGTGCGCTTCAGCGACGAGCAAGGGCTGAATGACCAGTTGTATATCCACCTGGCCCAGGCACTGAACCGCAGCGTGTTTGCCATCGGCATTGATAACACGCTACCGGAGGAGTTCAGCCGACTTTATCCCCGGCTGGTTCGAACTACCCGCGAGGCGATTCACGGCTTTGAAGCGGAATACGATGTCCAGTTTTCCGAAGAAGAGATCGGCCTGGTCGCCGTTATTTTCGGCGCCTGGCTGATGCAGGAGAAGGATTTGCACGAAAAACAGATTATCCTGCTGACCGGTAGTAACGAACAACTTGAAGCGCATATAGAACAACAGCTGCGCGAACTGACGCTGCTGCCGCTCAACGTAAAACACATGCCGATGCAGGACTTTCAAAAAGAGGGAGCGCCGCGTGGCGTAACGCTGATTATTACACCGTACACCACGCCGCTACCGCTGTTTTCTCCCCCGCTGATTCATGCGGATCTGGCGCTTACGTCTCACCAGCAGCAGCAAATCCGCAAAATCCTCGAATCATAACGTTGCAGGCTGCGCCGCCACCTTCGGACGCAGAAAGATTGCCGGAAGTGCCACCAGCGCCATCACCCAGAATACGCCGCTGCCCAGGTTCTGGTACAGATAGCCGGCGAAAACGGTCATGATGGCGATACTGCCGCCCATCGCCACCGCAGAATATACCGCCTGGAGACGAATCACCTCACTGCCCTGTCGCGCAGCAATGTAACGCATCGCCGCCAGGTGGCAGACGGTAAACGTTCCGCAATGCAGGATTTGCACCACAATCAGCCATGGTAGCGCTGTGCTCCAGCCCATCAGACCCCAACGCGCCACGCCGCAAACGGCGGAAAGCAGCAGAAGATCGCGAGCGCTAAAGCGGCGGAACAGCTTGTGGCTAAGCGCAAAAATAATCACTTCCGCCACCACGCCTAAAGACCATAAATAACCCACCGCCGAAGCGGAATACCCGGCAGACTGCCAGTAAATAGCGCTGAAACCGTAATAAGCGGCATGCGCGCCTTGCAACAGACTCACGCAAGCCAGAAAACGCCAGCTTTGGGTTATTAGCGCGCGCCAGGCGGGCCATCCCGCGCTCTCCTGCTGACGGTTCTCCCCCGCTGGCTGTACGCTTGGGCGGATCATCATCCCCAGCAGCATTGATGCCACACCAAGCGACAGCAGGACCAGGATAATCCGATAGTCAAACAGGCTCACCAGCTTGCCGGTCAACGCAGAGCCGATCACAAAGGCCACGGATCCCCACAGCCGTACCCGACCGTAGTCCATGGTTATCTGTTTTTGCCAGGTGTTGGCCAGTGCGTCGGTCAGCGGCACCAGCGGCGAGAAAAACAGGTTAAAGCCGACCATCACCACCATCAGCCACGCCACGTTAGTCCCCGCCCAGAAGGCCAGCGCAAACATCAGCGTCAACAAGGCCAGAATACGTAACGCTGAGATCAGACGAGAGGGATCGCTTACGCGCGGCGCAATCAGTAAACTGCCGAGAAAACGGGCAATCAGCCCAGTCCCCAACAGTAAACCAATCGTTTCCGGCGTCAGCCCCAGCCCTTCGAGCCAAACGCTCCAGAAAGGCAGAAAAATACCGTAGCTAAAGAAGTAGGTGAAATAACCGAGCGCCAGCCAGCGCGTGGAATGCAAAGCCATGAATCCCTCCCGTTTGGTGGCGATAGTCTGGCGACAAACGCAGGCTGGCGCAAGAGAGCATTAACAGGCAGATAACATGATATTTGCCCTATTCGACGCAAATTTGCATCGCAAAATGACAGCGTTCACCCTGCGCTAAAACCTGCAACCCCGGCTGCCCCGGCATGTGGTGGGCATTCACCGGATGCGTCTGCGGCTCCAGACACAGGAACGGCTCACCCGACATTCTGAACAGCATCAACCATGGAGTTTGCGCTAAAATCGTGACTTTCATCACATCTCGCTGAATAACGGCCCGTCCGCTCCAGCCGGAATAGCCGACGTTCAGCCAGCTATCCTCACCGTATTGCGCACGCATGAAATCCGCCGCAGGTGGAATGACACGTTGCCATTCCTGCGGCAGATGCTGTTCTCCCTCCGGCCAAAAGCCGCTGGCGGTGAACTGCGCCGTACTGCGTTTATCAAAGGCGAAAAACGGATGAAATCCACAGCCATAGATCATCGGCTGCTCACCGCAATGGGTAAGCGTCAACGAGGCGTGCAGGCTGGACGCTTCCAGTTGATAACACAGCTGCGCCGTATAGTCGTAGCCGCAGGGGTGCCAACTACGCAACTGCAGCAAACAGCCGCTTTGGGTCGCGGTAACCACCTCCCAGCGCTTCAGCCAGCCGTCGCCGTGCAGGAAGAAGGTGTCGTCTGCATCATGCTGAGGTAAAACCACCTGTTCACCACGCAGCAGGAAGCGATTGCCCACCACCCGATTAGCCAGCGGCAGCATAGGGAACATACCGCAATCATCCGGTCGCTGCCCCAGGCCTTCGCGTAAAACGGCCTGTTGATGTTGTACCGACACCAGACTCAGTAGCGAACCGCCCTGCGGATCGACGCACATCCGCAGATGTGCGTTTTGTAGCGTTAACAGACCCTCCATTAGCGGGCGCTTCGCGGTTGGGCTGATGCGACAACTTTCGTATGCTGCGCCGCCAGCTGTTCCTCCAGCGCTTCCAGCGTCACGCCTTTGGTTTCCGGTACATTACGCAGAACATAGATGAAGCCCATCGCGCAAATCACACCGTACAGCAGGAAGCTTCCCGACGCGCCCAGGCTCGCATTGAGCAGCGGGAAGGTATAGGTCAACAGGAAGCAGGCAATCCACAGCGCCAGTGTACCGAGCGACATTGCCAGCCCGCGCACGCGGTTGGGAAAAATTTCTGATAGCAGCACCCAGGTCACCGGCGCCAGCGTCAGAGCATAAATCGCGATTGCCGCCAGCACCAGAACCAGAACCGGCCAGCCCATAATGCCCAACCCGTACGCCCCGGCAATCAGTACGTAGATAACCGTCAATCCTGACGCGCCGAACAGCATCAATTTACGACGGCCAATTTTGTCCACTAACGGCAGAGCGGCAAGGGTAAAGACCAGATTGATGATCCCCGTCGCCACGATCGATTTTAACGTACCGTTGATGTCGAATCCGGCAGAGGCGAAGATCTCCTGCGCATAGTTGAAAATAACGTTGATCCCACACCACTGCTGGAACACCGCCAGCACCATGCCAATAATCACAATCGGCTTGATCTGCGGTTGTAACAGCGTTGACCACGCGACCTTGTGGTTATCTTTTTGCAGCGTATGTTCAATCTCTTTCAGCGTTTGCCCGGCATATTCCGCCGAACCAATGCGCTGCAGCATGGCACGCGCACGATCGACTTTGCCTGCTTTCACCAGCCAGCGCGGCGATTCAGGTACAAAGAACATCAGCACCAGGAAAATTACCGCAGGCACTAATTCAGCACCAAACATCCAGCGCCAGCCTGTCTGACCGTTCCAGCTTTCAACAATTGCCTGCTGCGTAGCGCCTGTGGCAACAGGTTCGGCAATCATCAGGTTGATAAGCTGCGCCGCCAGCACGCCAATGACGATGGTGAGCTGGTTAACGGCAACAAAGCGACCTCGCTTTTCAGCGGGGCTGACCTCGGCGATATACAGCGGACTTAGCGCAGACGCCAGACCAATCCCCACGCCGCCCACAATGCGATAGACAATAAACATATCGAAGTTACTGGCGACGGCAGTTCCCCATGCAGAAGCGCTAAAGAGGATCGCTGAAAGAATTAGCGGCATTTTTCGGCCAAATTTATCGGCGCACCAGCCGGAAATCAGTGCGCCAAAGATACAACCAACCAGCGCGGAACTCATCGCCCAGCCGGATTGCGCCGGATCGGTAATCGAGAAATATGCTTCATAGAAGGGTTTTGCCCCGCCGATCACCACCCAGTCATAGCCAAACAGTAAACCTCCGCAGGCCGCAACCAGGCAGATAGTCCAGACATAACCAATCTTTAAATGTGTCTGCGCGTTATTCATTATGATTCCTCTTTCAGGGAAACGCAGGGTACAGAGTGTTTTGGGTGAGGTCGCCCCCACCCGTTTAGGGTGTTACTGGAAAAGCCTTACGTTAATGGCGTGACGCAGCAGTAATGCCTTGTCATGTGCCGGATTGAGTTGCAGGAGTTCATCAAGTTCACGCTGACAGGCGGCGCTATTTCCTAGCCCCAGATGCCCAAGCGCATTGATAAACAGGCAGTGTTGCTGGTGTTTTGCTTGTGCTGAGGTATCCAGCACCACCAGATCGGGTAGCGATACGGCAAAGAAATCAACATCCGGTACGTTGTCGTGATGCGACTCAACCCATTGCAGGAAGCTGTTGAACAGAGCGTCCGCCTCTGCATCATCGCCAAGTTTTCTCTGCGCCATACCCTGCCAGAAGAGATAGTCCACTGGCTGGTCGTTGTAGTAACGTCCGGCATCCAGTGAGCTTCCGCCGCGCGTCGCACGGGAGAAGTAGCGCTGAGATTCTTCGAAATGGCCTTGCAACTGCGCGCAATACCCCAGCAAATACCAGATGTCGTTATCCGTTTGCCCTGGCAAACGGCCTTCCCCGAGGTTTTGCGGATAGTGCAGCGCCTGTTGCAGTTGCGTAATAGCAGTTTGCGGGTCGCCGGACTGCACGGCAGCCAGCGCGCGATGCAATTGATTAAGCAGGTATTGCCCGGTAGCTTTGCCTTCACCGCCTTCCCACGGATGGAACACCCGCTCACGTAACACTGCGGCGGCATCGTCATAGCGCCCCAACCCATTCCACAAGCTGAGCAGCTCCACCGTCAGATCATCACGCAGGAAGACAATCTCTTTGCTGGCTTCCAGCCGCTGCAGGCGCTGTTCAGCCGGTTGTGCCATCAGCTTGTTGAGATAGTCGAGTTCAAACAGGAAGCGGGCATTTTGCGGCTCCAGTGCAACAGCCTGCGACAGATACTGTTTCGCCTGCTGCGCATCGTGCAGTTTGTTCCAGGCGTAGATCCCCAGTAAACGATGCGCTGGAGCGAAATCCGCTTCCTGCGCAAGCGTGAACTGCCAGCAGGAAACCGCCTCGGCATAACGCCGTTTGCTGTACCAGAAACAGCCGAGTAAATAGCGAGCAAAAGCGCTTTGCTCAAGAGTTTGCAGCATCTGCACTTCATCCAGCGTATTCGGGAAACGCACGCGGTTTTGCAGACACTCACGAGCACGTTCAATGAAGGGTTGTGGATTATCGCTCAGCGAGGCGCGCCACAGCATCGGCAGCGTTTCCTGGCTGTCGAGCAGTTCCAGCACGCCACGGGCAGCATCCTTTTGCCCCAAAGAGGTCAGCCAGCCTGCCAGTTCACACGCGTTGGTCCCACGCCGCCCGGTAATCGTGATCAGCGCAAGCGCTGTCGCTTCATCCTGGCAGATAGCCCAGCGCGCATAGTGCAGGGTATAGCTCAGCGGATAATCCACCAGCTGTTGGCGAATGTAGTCCAGCGCTTGCGCATTGCGATCAAGCTTTGCCAGCGCCAGCGCTTTTAGCCCCATCGCCAGGTTGTTACTGCCGTTAAAGCGTAAGCTCTGCTCGACCTTTTCCAGTGCACCGGCGTAGTCCTGACGCTTCATCGCCAAACGCGCTAACGACCAGAAAGCCGCATCCCGGCAGTTGCCGCTCCAGCTGGCCTTATAATAATTATCCCACGCGCTGTCATCATCGCCCTGACGTTCCTGTGCGGCGGCCAGCAGCATACTCGCCTCGCCATCACGCGGGTTTTTATTGAGCTTATGCGCCCGCTCCAGCGCTTTGTCCGCGCAATGTTCTGCCAACGCCCAGTCCGCGCGGTTTAGCGCCAGCGTCCCCAGGGCCACATTATTGCGGTAATCGAGCGGGTCAACCTCCAGCCCGCGGCGATAATAATCTTCGGCATAGCGGCTGGCGTGGTTGTACTGCTCCAGATGCTGGCCAATAAAATAGAGTTCGTCGGTATTAGACAGCGCTTCTGGTCGTGCTGGCGCGACGGCCGCTGAAGGCAGTGGTAACTCTTGCGCGATGTGCTCTTTGTACTGCAAAAGCGCAGTGCCATCGGCGCCAGTGACAGTCATCGTTACCCGCGCATGGTTATTGTCAGACACATCAGCCAGCCAGCTTTGTCCGGGCTCCAGGGTCAGCGTATGCTCATAGAACGGTTGCCCATCGGCAGAAAGCGTAATCTGCACGTCGCACAGCGGCGCAATGGCATAAACGCCCACAGAAAGCTGGTTACTCTCACGTACCAGGCGCAGCGCCAGCTGCGTGCTGGCGTTTTGCACCATGCCCAGTTCGCTGTAGGGCAGGAAATTTTGTACGAAGACTTTCTCTTCATACGGCGCAAGCCAGGTGAAATCCGGCTGGTTATCGGTAAAGACCCCGGTCATCAGTTCAATATACGGACCGTTGTCATCGGTAAGGTTACGATCCCAGGCAACGCCAAAGTCGCCATAGCCCCAGGTCCACTGTTTTTTCCCCGGCGAAACGTGGTGATCGGCCACATGCAGCAGCCCGCCTCGCTCACCGTGATGCCATGCGCCAACAAAATCATAATCTGATTTTTCAGCCATGTAGGAGGTCGGTACCGGAACATTTTTGTAGCGCGAGATATCCACGCCAGCCGAGTAGTCCACTTTATAGTATGTGCCGGTGGCGATGGGAAACGCAGAAACATCGCGCTTACCGTGGTCGAATACTGCGGTCACATCTGGCGGAAACACGCTCTGGTGATCGTCGCCGCCCTTCACCGCTGGATTCGCCCACCATAAAAAATGGCGCGGCGTGGCGTTACCGTTAAACACCTTCCCGGTTATCTCGATCAGGGCGCGATCCGGATACAGCGTAAATCCGGTCATTACCTGTAAACCGCGCATAGGTTCTATCTCACCCATCCATACGGTATATTCGCCGTGTTCACCCTGTTGCTGCGTAAAATCGACCGGCATAAAAGTGGTTGGGCGATGATGCTGTGGCCAGTTAAATTCAATGCCGCCAGAGATCCACGGCCCAAGCAGGCCGACCAGAGCGGGTTTCACCACTTCGTTGTAGTAGACAAAATCGCGCTGCTGTACTTTGTCATACGCTCGATGAATACGCCCGCCTAACTCCGGCAACAGCATGACGCGAATGAAGTCATTCTCCATCCACACCGCCTTGTAGTCGCGCATTTCACGTTTGCCGGTCAGCGTATCAATCACGCCATACGGGTACACCGCGCCAGAAGATCCCTGATAAACCCTTTTCTCCAGAAACATGGGGTTAGCGTCTTCTTCACCCGCCGTCCACGTTGGGAGGGTGATCGTTTCTTGCCAGACTTTAACTGAACCGTACATGCCGCTCTCCACTCAATAAACAAAAGTAAAAATTCAACTTGATGCTATTCTGCGGCAGTTAAGTGGCGTTAAAATGCGCAATGCTCACGCAATATAGTTAAGAGAGTTAAGTGAATGCAGCGTTCGGGGTTCAACAACGCCAGGGTTCGTCAGGCGAATAAGCAGATCTTTTTGTCGCACCTGTGGCGGGAAAAGCAGCTCAGCAAGTCACAGTTGGCGCAGCTCACCAGCCTGTCGATCCCGGCGGTCAGTAATATCCTCGAAGAGCTGATGGATGAAGGGAGAATCAGTCATTCGCGAGAAACCTTAAGCCAGCGCGGTTTGAGCAGCGGCAGCTATCATTTGCCAGAAAAAGGCGCATGGACGCTATGTATCAACGTCACCCCTACCAGTATCACCAGCCAACTGGCGGACGCGCGGCTGGTTGCCATCGGCGACTGGCGTCATGAGGTCATTAAACCGGAAACCCCCAAAGCGCTGCTGTCGGCCCTGGCTGCACACTGGCGGGAATACCGTCGACAATTTCCCGAGGTCACGATTAATCTGGCGCTCGGGGTTCACGGTCAGGTTGATCCGATCACCGGCGCATCAAAAACCATGCCCCAGGCTCCGTGGAAAACACCGGTGGAGATAAAATATCTGCTGGAAGAGATGCTCGGCGTACAGGTCCGCCTGGACAATGACTGCGTAATGCTGGCGCTGGCCGAAAAATGGCAAAACCCAGCGGCTAACGGTGATTTTTGCGTGATTAACGTTGATTACGGCATTGGTTCATCGTTTGTGATTAACGACAATATCTGGCGCGGTAGTCTGTATGGCAGCGGTCAGATTGGACACACCATCATTCATCCCGATGGAGTTGCCTGTGACTGCGGTCGCTATGGCTGTCTGGAAACGGTAGCGTCATTAAGCGCGTTGAAAAAGCAGGCTCGCGTGTGGATGAAATCGCAGCCGACGCCCCTTTACGATCCGGAAACGCTCACCACCGACCAGCTTATTACTGCCTGGCAGAACGGTGATGTTCGTATTCAGGCCTGGGCCGAGCATGCCGCCAGCGCCATCGGGTTAAGTTTATATAACTTTCTGAATATACTGAATATTAACCAGATATGGTTGTACGGTCGTAGCTGCGCTTTTGGCGATAGCTGGCTCAATACCTTGGTGCAGCAAACTGGGTTTAACCCGTTTGATCACGGTGATAACCCGCGCGCCAGAGCGACTCAGATAAGCTTCGGCCAGCTCAATCGCGCCCAACAACTCATGGGAATTGGCTATCTGTATGTCGAGTCGCAGCTCAGCGAGTTGTAGCCATTACGCCGTCAGGCTCACGGCCAAACGTTCATGTACCGTGGCGATAAAATCGGTCAGTGCCGGTTTGAGCGGTCCTTTTTTCCACGCCATCAGCAACGCAATGGTTGGGGCATCGCCAACAATAGGGCGAAAAACCACCTGCCCGGTATTAAAATTATTCATATAACCGGGTATCAAAGTCACTCCCAGTCCCATACCGACCAGGTTCATCGTCACCAGAATATTGGTCGCCACCTGCACAATATTGGGCTGGCTTTTCTGCTGCTGAAACCAGTTTTTGACAATCTTCGCTAATGCGCCGGAATACGCGGGATCGGTGCTGACAAAGTTCACTCCGTGCAGTTGCTCTGCGGAGATCGCTGGCTCATTGGCTAACGGATGATTCACCGGCAACACCACCACCAACGGCTCATGAATGAGCTCCAGATAGTCCAACTCCGGGCTGTATACCGGGTGGCGCATTAAGCCAACGTCCAGCTCACCGCGCAGGATCCTCTCCTCCTGCTCGGTGGTTATCAAACTCACCAGTTCAATGTGCGTATCCGGCTGCTTTAAACGAAACAAAGGCAGCACCTTCGGTAGCAAATTCACCTCTGCGGAAGGGACAAAACCAATGGAGAAATGATTATCTTCCTGCACCGTTTTACGGGCGCGAACTTTGGCGTTTTCCGCCTGTTCGAGGATCGCCAGCGCATCCTGTAAAAAGCATTCTCCCGCCGCCGTCAGCGCAACTTTTCGCTTATCCCGCACCAGTAACGAAACGCCTACGCAGGTTTCCAGATCGCGGATCTGACTGCTTAACGACGGCTGGGAGGTATGCAATTTTTCTGCCGCTCGGGTGAAATTCAGCGCCTGCGCCACCGCCACAAAATAGCGTAAGTGCCTCAGTTCCATGCCCTGCTCCTTGTTATCGAAAAAATGTCTCAACTGGTAGAAATTTACTATTTCACAGATTGATAACTAACCAGCAACATCCTTATGGCACAAAAAATGAAGGTCAATACATCTTAGCTTTCAGGATTAAAAAATATGACCACACCCTCAAATTTAGACATCTACCAACTGATCGACACGCAAAACGGTCGCGTTACCCCACGAATTTATACCGACCCTGAAATTTACCAACTGGAGCTGGAACGCATCTTCGGGCGCTGCTGGCTGTTTCTCGCCCACGAAAGCCAAATCCCCAAACCCGGTGATTTTTTTAACACTTACATGGGCGAAGATGCCGTGGTAGTCGTCCGCCAGAAAGACGGCAGCATCAAAGCGTTTCTCAACCAGTGCCGCCACCGCGCGATGCGCGTCAGCTACGCCGACTGCGGCAATACCCGCGCCTTCACCTGCCCGTATCACGGCTGGTCTTACGGTATTAACGGCGAGCTGATCGACGTCCCGCTGGAGCCGCGCGCTTATCCGCAAGGTTTATGCAAATCCCACTGGGGGCTGAACGAAGTGCCTGGCGTAGAGAGCTACAAGGGACTGATTTTCGGTAACTGGGATACCTCCGCGCCTGCGCTTGGCGATTATCTCGGCGACATCGCCTGGTATCTCGACGGCGTACTCGATCGTCGTGAAGGCGGCACCGAAATCGTCGGTGGCGTCCAGAAGTGGACCATCGATTGTAACTGGAAATTCCCCGCCGAACAGTTTGCCAGCGACCAGTATCACGCGCTGTTCAGCCATGCCTCTGCGGTGCAGGTGCTGGGAGCGAAAGACGACGGTAGCGATAAGCGCCTCGGCGATGGTCAGACCGCCCGCCCGGTGTGGGAAACCGCCAAAGACGCGCTACAGTTCGGTCAGGACGGGCACGGCAGCGGATTTTTCTTTACTGAGAATCCTGATGCCAACGTCTGGGTCGATGGTGAGGTCTCCAGCTACTACCGCGACACCTACGCGGAAGCCGAACAACGCTTGGGCAAGGTTCGCGCCCTGCGTCTGGCCGGTCACAACAACATTTTCCCCACGCTTTCCTGGCTCAACGGTACCGCCACGCTGCGCGTCTGGCACCCGCGTGGGCCGGACCAGGTTGAGGTGTGGGCGTTCTGTATTACCGATAAAGCCGCCTCTGATGAAGTGAAAGCCGCGTTTGAAAACAGCGCCACGCGGGCTTTTGGCCCCGCCGGGTTCCTGGAGCAGGACGACTCGGAAAACTGGTGTGAAATTCAAAAACTGCTGAAAGGTCATCGCGCACGCAACACGAAATTGTGTCTGGAAATGGGGCTTGGCCAGGAGAAACGTCGTGAAGACGGCATTCCGGGGATCACCAACTACATCTTTTCGGAAACCGCCGCGCGTGGCATGTACCAACGCTGGGCCGATTTGCTCAGCAGCGAAAGCTGGCAGGAAGTGCACGAGAAAACCGCCGCTTACCAGCAGGAGGTGATGAAATGAGCACGTTAGTTTCTCTCGAACTGCATCATCGCATCAGCCAGTTTCTGTATGAAGAAGCGCGTATGCTCGACGACTGGCAGTTTCGCGACTGGCTGGCGCAACTGGATGACGACATTCGCTACACCATGCGTACCACGGTCAATGCCCAGACGCGCGACCGTCGCAAAGGCGTGCAGCCGCCGACCACCTGGATTTTCAACGACAACAAAGACCAGCTTGAGCGCCGCATCGCGCGGCTGGAAACCGGCATGGCCTGGGCAGAAGAACCGCCGTCGCGTACCCGTCATCTGATTAGTAACTTACAAATCAGCGAAACTGACGTGCCCGACGTGTTCGCGGTGCGCCTCAACTATCTGCTGTATCGCGCGCAAAAAGAGCGCGATGAAACCTTTTACGTCGGCACGCGCGTGGACAAAGTCCGTCATTTGCCCGGCGATGAGTGGCGCTTACTGGCGCGTGAGATCGTGCTGGATCAAGCGGTGATCACCTCCCATAACCTGAGTGTACTGTTCTGATGAGTCGTGTATTTGCCTGCCCTGTAGGGGATTTGCCGGAGGGTGAAGCGCTCCGGCTGGAAACCTCGCCCGTCATCGCGCTGTTCAATGTTGGCGGCGAGTTCTATGCCATTAACGATCGCTGTAGCCACGGTAACGCCTCGATGTCGGAAGGTTATCTGGAAGACGACGCTACGGTGGAATGCCCACTGCATGCCGCCAGCTTCTGCCTGAAAACCGGCAAGGCGTTATGTTTACCCGCCACCGATCCGCTGACCACCTACGCAGTATATGTGGACGGTAGCGATGTGTTTGTTGATATTCCGGAGGACGCCAGATGAGCGATTTACGCGATAACGTGGTCTTTATCACTGGCGGCGGCTCCGGCCTTGGTCTGGCGCTGGTCGAGCGTTTCATCGAAGAAGGTGCGCAGGTCGCCACGCTCGAACTGTCGCCAGCTAAAGTTGCCAGTCTGCGTCAGCGCTTTGGCGAACATGTACTGGCAATCGAAGGCAACGTCACCTGCTACGCCGACTATCAGCGTGCGGTCGATCAGATCCTCACCGCGTTTGGCAAGCTGGACTGTTTTATCGGTAATGCGGGCATATGGGATCACAACGCCTCGCTGGTCAATACGCCTGCAGACGTACTGGAGAGCGGCTTTCATGAGCTGTTTAACGTCAACGTGCTGGGTTATCTGCTGGGCGCGAAAGCCTGTGCCCCGGCACTGATCGCCAGCGAAGGCAGCATCATCTTTACTCTGTCCAACGCCGCATGGTATCCCGGCGGCGGCGGGCCGTTGTATACCGCCAGTAAGCACGCGGCCACCGGGCTGATTCGCCAGTTAGCCTACGAACTGGCGCCGAAAGTGCGGGTGAACGGCGTCGGTCCATGCGGCATGGCGACCGATCTGCGCGGCCCACAGGCGCTGGGGCAAAGCGATACCTCAATTATGCAGTCACTGACGCCGGAAAAAATCGCCGCCATTCTGCCGCTCCAGTTCTTCCCCGACCCAGCCGACTTTACCGGGCCATACGTGATGCTGGCGTCGCGTCGCAACAACCGCACATTAAGTGGCGTGATGATCAATGCCGATGCCGGGCTGGGTATTCGCGGTATTCGCCACGTCGCCGCTGGTCTGGATCTCTGAGGAGGCGTTATGAACAAAAAAACTATCGCTATCGTCGGCGGCGGTCAGGCTGCTGCTATGGCTGCCGCCGCACTGCGCCAGCAGGGATTTGACGGCGAATTACACCTGTTTTCCGATGAGCCGCATCAGCCGTACGAACGCCCGCCATTGTCCAAAGCTATGCTGCTGGACGACGCCCCGCAGCTACAGCCGGTGCTAAACACGGCCTGGTGGCAGGAAAATAATGTTCATCTGCATCTGAACGTGACTATCCAGACGCTCGGTCGCCAGACACATCAGCTAGTGCTGGCTGACGGCCAGGTTTATCCGTGGGATCAGCTACTGATTGCCACGGGAGCGGCTGCTCGTCCTCTTCCACTGCTGGATAAACTGGGCGATCGCTGCTTTACTCTGCGCCATGCTGGAGACGCCGAACGCCTGCGCGATGTGCTACAGCCGGGTAAGGCTATCGTGATCGTCGGTGCGGGCACCATTGGCCTGGAACTGGCGGCCAGTGCGACCCAGCGCGCCTGCCGGGTAACCGTGGTCGAGATGGCGTCGTCGGTGATGGGCCGCAACGCCCCTGCTCCTGTGCGCGATTACCTGCTTGCCCGCCACCAGCAGGCGGGCGTGCGGGTGTTACTTAACAGCGCCATTGAACACGCCGAAGCGGGAGAGTTTCTCTCGCTGACGCTGCAAAACGGCGAGACGCTGCTGGCCGATGCCGTAGTTTACGGCATCGGTATCGTGGCGAATGATGTACTGGCTTGCGAAGCAGGGCTGGAGACGGCTAATGGCATTATCGTTGATACCGCCTGCACCACGACCGACCCGGACATTTTCGCCGCCGGTGACGTGGCACTCACTCGCCAACCGGACGGTTCGCTACGCCGGGTGGAAAGCTGGGAAAATGCCAATAACCAGGCACAGATTGCCGCCGCCGCAATGCTAAATCTGCCGTTGCCGGAAAAGACACCAGACTGGTTCTGGACCGACCAATTTAATGACAATCTACAACTTGTTGGCGATATGCAGGGAGAAAGCTGGCTCATACGCGGTAATTCAGATGCGCATAAAGCAATATGGTTTAACCTACAGGATGGCGTGATTGTCGGCGCAGTAACGTTGAATCAGGGGCGAGAAATACGTTTATTGAGAAAATGGATTCAGGCAAAGAAAAAGCCACCAATGGCGGCTTTAGTCGATGAAACAATGTTGCTTAAGTCAATATAACTGCCGGATGGCACGTCGTTTATCTGGCCTACATGTGAGTTACCTGTAGGCCGGATAAGGTGTTTACACCGCCATCCAGCAATCAGTATGGCTTACGCGTAAACCGGGAAGCGTGCGCAGATATCCAGAACTTTACCTTTGACGCGCTCGATTACGGCTTCGTCATTGATGTTGTCCAGCACGTCACACATCCAGCCAGCCAGCTCTTTCGCTTCCGCTTCTTTGAAGCCACGGCGAGTGATTGCCGGAGAACCGATACGGATACCGGAAGTCACAAACGGGCTCTTCGGATCGTTCGGCACGCTGTTTTTGTTGACGGTGATGTTAGCGCGGCCCAGCGCGGCATCAGCTTCTTTACCGGTCAGGTTTTTATCAACCAGATCCAGCAGGAACAGGTGGTTTTCAGTACCGCCAGAAACCACTTTGTAGCCACGGTTCAGGAACACTTCCACCATCGCTTTGGCGTTTTTAGCAACCTGCTGCTGGTAAACCTTGAACTCAGGCTCCATTGCTTCTTTCAGCGCCACGGCTTTCGCCGCGATCACGTGCATCAACGGGCCGCCCTGCGCGCTTGGGAACACCGCAGAGTTGAGTTTTTTGTACAGCTCTTCATCACCGCCTTTCGCCAGGATCAGGCCGCCGCGCGGACCCGCCAGCGTTTTGTGGGTGGTGGTGGTGACAACGTGTGCGTGTGGAACCGGGTTCGGGTAAACGCCTGCGGCAATCAGACCCGCAACGTGCGCCATGTCAACGAACAGGTATGCGCCGATGCTGTCAGCAATTTCACGCATTTTGGCCCAGTCAACCACGCCAGAGTAAGCAGAGAAACCGCCGATGATCATCTTCGGCTTGTGCTCTTTGGCCTGCTTCGCCATGTCTTCGTAGTCAATTTTACCGGACTCATCAATACCGTAAGGGATGATGTTGTACAGTTTGCCGGAGAAGTTAACCGGGGAGCCGTGAGTCAGGTGGCCGCCTTGTGCCAGGTTCATACCCAGAACGGTATCGCCCGGTTGCAGCAGAGCGGTGTAAACAGCGAAGTTAGCCTGAGAACCAGAGTGCGGCTGTACGTTAGCGTAGTCAGCGCCAAACAGCTCTTTGGCACGATCGATAGCCAGTTGCTCAACGATATCAACGTACTCGCAACCGCCGTAGTAGCGCTTGCCCGGATAACCTTCAGCATATTTGTTGGTCAGCTGAGAACCCTGCGCCTGCATAACACGCGGGCTGGTGTAGTTTTCGGAGGCGATCAGTTCGATGTGCTCTTCCTGACGTACTTTTTCCTGCTCCATAGCCTGCCACAGTTCGGCATCATAATCGGCAATGTTCATTTCACGCTTTAACATCCGCATCTCCTGACTCAGCTAACAATAGAATTTCGGCCTAAAAAGGCAGTCCCTAGGACTTCGGCCAACAGTATAACCGAATCATTCTTCGATAACAGGTCTTGACAAAGGATTTTACGCAAACGATTACCTTCACGGCACGCAAGGCTTTGGAGAACAAAGGTCTGCTGAATTTCAACGGATTTCTTTTCAGGTTTGTGATGCAGATTTTTCACGATGTAACCTTTACAACGCAAAGTTACAAAGAACCATTTACAATGCAGGGGTATTTTTTATAAGATGTATTTGACATACATCATTAAAGTCTCAGATAAAGGAAGACCGTATGCTTGACGCACAAACCATCGCTACAGTGAAAGCCACCATTCCCCTGCTGGTTGAAACAGGTCCGAAGCTGACCGCCCATTTCTACGATCGCATGTTTACGCATAACCCAGAGCTGAAAGAAATTTTCAACATGAGTAACCAGCGTAATGGCGATCAGCGCGAGGCGCTGTTTAACGCGATTGCCGCGTATGCCAGCAATATCGAAAACCTGGCGGCGCTGTTGCCAGCGGTTGAGAAAATCGCGCAAAAGCATACCAGCTTCCAGATTAAACCAGAGCAGTACAACATCGTGGGTGGTCATTTGCTGGCAACGCTGGACGAAATGTTCAGCCCAGGCCAGGAAGTGCTGGATGCGTGGGGTAAAGCGTATGGTGTGCTGGCGAACGTTTTCATCAACCGTGAAGCGCAAATCTATAGCGAAAATGCCAATAAAAATGGCGGCTGGGAAGGTACTCGTCCTTTCCGCATCGTGGCAAAAACCCCACGCAGTGCACTGATCACCAGCTTTGAGTTTGAACCTGTCGATGGTGGCGCAGTAGCTGAATATCATCCGGGACAATACCTGGGCGTCTGGTTAAAGCCGGAAGGTTTCCCGCATCAGGAAATTCGTCAGTACTCACTGACCCGTAAACCTGATGGCAAAGGCTATCGTATTGCCGTTAAGCGTGAAGACGGTGGTCAGGTTTCCACCTGGCTGCACAACCATGCGAATGTTGGCGACGTTGTTCACCTGGCCGCACCTGCGGGCGATTTCTTTATGGACGTTGCGACCGACACCCCGGTATCTCTGATCTCCGCGGGCGTGGGACAAACCCCAATGCTGGCGATGCTGGACACGTTGGCAAAAGCGAAGCATACGGCGCAGGTTAACTGGTTCCACGCGGCAGAAAATGGCGATGTACATGCCTTCGCTGATGAAGTAAATGAACTCGGCAAAACGCTGCCACGCTTTAGTGCACACACCTGGTATCGTGAGCCAACCGAAGCCGATCGCGCGAAAGGTGCGTTTGATAGCGTAGGTCTGATGGATTTGAACAAGCTGGAAAGCGCAATCAGCGATCCGGCGATGCAGTTTTATCTGTGCGGTCCGGTTAGCTTTATGCAGTTTGCCGCAAAGCAGCTGGTTGGTCTGGGCGTAAAAAACGAGAACATTCATTACGAATGCTTCGGCCCGCATAAAGTCTTGTAATGTATTACGCGAGTAGGCCGGATAAGGCGTTTATGCCGCCATCCGGCAACCACCCTGCCTGATGCGTTACGCTTATCAGGCCTACAAATTAACGGCGTGGCTTAGATTGCCGCGTCGTCTTCTTCGCCGGTACGGATACGAATAACACGCGCCACATCGAAGACAAAAATCTTACCATCGCCGATCTTGCCGGTCTGGGCAGTACGAATAATGGTGTCGACGCAAGTATCGACAATATCGTCGGTAACCACAATTTCAATTTTTACCTTCGGCAGAAAATCCACCATATATTCCGCGCCACGGTACAGCTCGGTATGGCCTTTCTGACGGCCAAAGCCTTTCACTTCCGTTACCGTCATACCGGTAATGCCGACTTCGGCCAGAGCTTCGCGGACGTCGTCCAGCTTGAAGGGTTTAATAATCGCATCAATCTTTTTCATGCTATTCCTTGAAAAGGTCGCCTGTCTTTTGATCGAATAAAGCTAACATAATCCGCAGATTTATTCTTTGAAATCGTTTGCATCCAGCTCATGACGAGAGAGCAGCTTGTAGAACTCGGTGCGGTTGCGTCCCGCCATTCGCGCCGCATGGGTTACATTGCCCTTGGTGATTTGCAGCAGCTTACGCAGGTAGTTGAGTTCAAACTGGTTGCGCGCCTCAACAAAGGTCGGCAGCGCGGTATTCTCCCCTTCCAGTGCCTGCTCCACCAGCGCATCGCTGATCACTGGCGAAGAGGTCAACGCCACGCACTGCTCAATTACGTTGACCAGCTGACGCACGTTGCCCGGCCAGCTGGCGGTCATTAACCGCTTCATGGCATCGGTTGAAAAGGCGCGTACGAACGGTTTGTGCCGTTCAGCAGACTGGCGTAGCAGATGGTTTGCCAGCAGCGGAATATCTTCCGTACGTTCAGCCAGCGCCGGGATCTTCAGGCTCACTACGTTGAGGCGATAGTACAAATCCTCACGAAATTCCCCCCGCGCCATTGCTTTGGGTAAATCGCGGTGGGTCGCAGAAACGATCCGCACATCAATGTCGATATCGCGGTTACTGCCCAACGGTCTGACTTTTCGTTCCTGCAATACGCGCAGCAGTTTCACCTGTAACGGCGCAGGCATATCGCCAATCTCATCGAGAAACAGCGTGCCGCCTTCCGCGGCCTGAAACAGCCCTTCACGATTACTCACCGCGCCGGTAAAAGCGCCACGCGCATGACCAAACAGTTCAGACTCCAGCAGTTGTTCCGGCAGCGCGCCACAGTTAATGGCAATAAAGGGCTTGTGGTTGCGCGGGCTGGCGTTGTGAATAGCCTGGGCGAAAACTTCTTTCCCGGTTCCGCTTTGGCCGTTGATCAAGACACTAACATCCGATTGCGCCACCATTCGCGCCTGTTCCAGCAGACGTAGCATCAGCGGGCTGCGGGTGACAATGGACTCACGCCAACTGTCATCAGTAGCAGGCGCAGACTGTTCCAGCGCCCCGTCAATCGCGTGATATAACGCATCCTTGTCGACTGGCTTAGTGAGAAAACTGAAGACCCCTTGCTGGGTCGCCGCAACGGCATCCGGGATGGAGCCGTGAGCGGTCAGGATAATCACCGGCATGCCCGGCTGCACTTTCTGGATTTCAGTAAACAGCTGCATGCCGTCCATTTCATCCATGCGCAGATCGCTAATAACCAGATCCACTTTTTCGCGATTCAGCACCCGTAGCCCTTCCTGCCCGCTTTCCGCGGTCACGACGCTGTAGCCTTCACTGGTCAGTCGCATTCCAAGTAATTTCAACAGACCCGGGTCATCATCCACCAGCAGCAGATGCGCAGGCTTACGGCTTATCATGGCGTTACCTCATCGGCTGGCGGCGTGGCGCCATTCTCGTCATCGGGCGTGGTGAGTTTATCGTTCCCGTGCGGCGCATCAGGATTGTAGCTCCCGGCGGGTTTGCGCGTGGAAAGCTGGCGCTCAATATCGGTCAGATTCTCCAGCTTGCGGGTCGTGAGATCGAGCTGGGACTGCAAATGCTGTTGCTGTTGACGCAGCGTATCGAGATCGCTGTCTGACGACTGCTGGAGTTTACTGTAGCGCAGGCGCTCTTCGGCAAGCTGTAACTGCAACATTTGATTACGGAACCAGGCCTGATAAAGCGGTCGAACCTGAGTCGGAATTTGTGGGTTTAACGCGTCGAGACGCGTAACTACCTCCCGCCGTTCAGGCGGGGTAATACGGGCGTTATCAAGCAGGATCCCGCGTTTGAAAGCGCCCTGCCAGGAATCTGTGAGTTGAGCACTGGCTTCACTGCGCGCCTGCACCGGCATCATGCGATCGGCACAGTCCATCGCCCGCAGCCAGTACAGCGGGTTGGTTTCTGTGGACTGGCCAGACAGCGACCAGATATCCGTACAGTCGGTTGCAAGGTAGTCCGCCAGTTGATGCGGCGGAATTTTCTCCTGAGAAGGATCGCCGATGATATGATTCACCGCGTTCGGAACGCAGCCAACCAGCGCCAGACACGGCAGGCTTGCGAGGATAACGCGACGGAAAAAATGTCGTTTAAGCATTCGAACAACAACGTAAGGCATACTCACCAGACTTAGGTTTATTTTAGTGATTTTTCGCAGCAGCTAGCGGCAGCTCTATGCGAAAACAAACGTTTTGCGCATGGTCATCAACCAGATACAGTTTGCCCCGCATACGGCGGATGCAATCTCTGGCAATGCTCAGCCCCAATCCGCTTCCTTTTACCGCCCCTTTTCGCTGATGGCTTCCCTGGAAAAAAGGCTCGAAGATCATGGTCTGTTCCGCTTCTGGAATCGGTGTGCCGGTATTCATTACATCAATATATACCGTTGAGCCATGCAAACTGCTGCGGATCCAAATGTTACCGGATTCAGCGCCGTAGTGCACCGCATTGGAATAAAGATTGTCCAGCACGCTCATCAACAGCATCGGTTCCGCCAGGCAGGCGTTCACCGCAAGCGCAACATCAGTATGTATCATTTTGGCGCGAGCGGGCAGGCTATGCGCAGAAACCACGCTTTCCACCAGCGGCGCGATTTCTACACTTTCAAGCTCAACCTCATCATCCGCCAGCTTGCGGTTGTAATCGAGAAGCTGCTCAATCAGTTTTTGCAAGTTGCGGCTGCTGTCATCGAGGATGCCGACCACCTCTTTTTGCTCCGGTGTTAACGGGCCCACTACCTGATCGGCCAGCAATTCGGTACCTTCGCGCATACTCGCCAGCGGTGTTTTCAGCTCATGAGAAAGATGGCGTAAAAACTGATGCCGCTGCGACTCAAGCCAGGAAAGACGTTCGCTCAGCCAGATAATGCGCTGCCCCACGGATCGCAGCTCACGGGGCCCGGTAAATAATACGCTATCGCCCAGTGAGCGCCCTTCCCCCAGACGGTTGATCATCCGCTCGATGCCCTTCACCGGGCCGATAATCATGCGGGTAAACAGCAGCACCATCGCCAGGCTAACGAGAAACAGCAGCAGCGCCTGCCAGCCAAAGAACTGACCACGTTCGGCAATTTCTTGTTGTAACTGCTGACCACGCGAGAAAACCACGGTACGTGTGGCCTGCACCATGTCGGTATTCGCATTAGCGAAGGCTTCCAGGTGGGCTGCTGCCACGCTGTCAGGGCCGCTGTTACGACACTGCAATTGGGCGAGATCGTTGAGATCCTGCCGCAACGCCTGGTAGAGCTTGTTGTCCGGCAACACGCCCGCATGTGCATCCAGCATGTCGCTATAACGTTTACGCTGGCTCTGGTAAACCTTTGCCAGCGTCGGATCATCCAGCACACAATACTGTCGGTAGCTACGCTCCATCTCGAGGGCAGCATTGGTCATCGCTTCACTGCGTCGGGCGTCAATCAACGTAGTTCGGTTAGTCAGCGCTGCCTGCGCGCTCAGGGCATTCAGACTTTGCCACGCCTGCCAGGCCAAAACTAACAACGGCAGCAGGATCAGCAAAAATGCCAGCGTCACCAATTGACGTAAAGATCGGGGGAAAACAGACAAGCGCTTCAAGGCGTTACTCTCAATGGACGGAAATAGATTGATGCTAACTGAGGGGAACGTCAGATACAACAAAGCCGGGATTAACCCGGCTTTGTTATGGAATAAGGCGGTGCCTAACTCGACGTTTCGCCCGAAGGTTGATATGAGCTTCGCTAATATCAGATGTTGGACGGCAGGCACCTTGTTGTGCGTCATTCGAAGTTTATGTAGCACGTCCCGAAGGGGCTGACATAAGAAGGTGAATGAGCCACTGGTTAATATTATGCAGCATCTGTGCCAATATTCAAAACACTTTATTAACACAATGATAAATATAGAAAATATGATTATTTATTTGAGAAATGATTTTGACCATTTTTCACCCACACCGTCGCCAATCAGCAACACCTGTAGCATTTAAAAACAAATTCTTTATAAATCAAAAAATTAAATGTCTCTTTTTGACGACAACGCCACCTCACCTATGTCGGCATTTCCCGACACTTTACTTTTAGGTGCAAACGCTGAGTTTATTGCCGGATAGCGGCGTGAACGCCTTATCCGGCCTACAACCGCATTTCCCCGTAAGCCTGATAAGCGTAGCGTCATCAGACGGCAGACAAAAAAAAGCCCCTCACGAGAGGGGCTTGATGATCATAGGCTAATTATCCAAGCTGTTTACGCGCGTTGCGGAAGATACGCATCCACGGGCTATCCTCGCCCCAGTTTTCCGGGTGCCAGGAGTTGCTCACGGTACGGAACACGCGTTCCGGGTGTGGCATCATAATGGTGACGCGACCATTTTCAGTGGTCACAGCAGTAATACCGTTCGGCGAACCGTTCGGGTTAGCCGGGTAAGCCTCGGTCACCTTACCGAAGTTATCAACGTAGCGCAGTGCCACCAGACCTTTGCTCTCAAGCTGAGCCAGATGCGCACCGTCACGCACTTCCACACGACCTTCACCGTGAGAAACGGCAATCGGCATCATCGACCCCACCATATCGGCAAGCAGTAAAGATGGGCTTTGCGTCACTTCGACTAGGCTGAAGCGGGCTTCAAAGCGGTCGGAGTGGTTACGCACAAAGCGCGGCCACAGGTCGCTTCCGGGGATTAGCTCACGCAGGTTAGACATCATCTGGCAACCGTTACACACGCCGAGTGCCAGCGTTTGCGGGCGATGGAAGAAGGTTTCGAACTCATCACGCACACGGTTGTTGAACAGAATTGACTTCGCCCAACCTTCGCCTGCGCCAAGCACATCGCCGTAAGAGAAGCCACCACAAGCCACCAGCGCCTGGAAGTTACCCAGGCCGATGCGTCCGCCCAGCAGGTCGCTCATGTGTACATCGATGGCGTCAAAGCCCGCACGGTGGAAAGCCGCCGCCATTTCGACGTGGGAGTTAACGCCCTGCTCGCGCAGCACGGCCACTTTCGGACGCGCGCCAGTGGCGATGTACGGCGCGGCAATATCTTCGTTGATATCAAACGACAGTTTAACGTTAAGGCCTGGGTCGGCATCGTTGGTTTTAGCGTCGTGTTCCTGATCGGCACACTCCGGGTTGTCGCGCAGACGCTGCATCTGCCAGGTGGTTTCCGCCCACCACATACGCATCGTGGTGCGGCTTTCGCTGAACACCGCATGACCGTCTGCTTCAACCACAAAGCGGTCGCCCTGCACGGCTTGACCCAGATAGTGCACGCAATCGGCCAGGCCATGTTGAGCCAGCAACGCCTCAACCGCGTCACGATCGGCTGCCCGAACCTGAATCACCGCGCCCAGCTCTTCGTTAAACAGCGCCGCCAGACGATCGTCACCCAGAGAGTGAATATCAGCTTCAATACCGCAGTGACCGGTGAAAGCCATTTCCGCCAGCGTAACCAGCAGTCCGCCGTCGGAACGGTCATGGTAGGCCAGCAGCTTACGCTGTGCGACCAGCGCCTGAATGGCGTCGTAGAAGCCTTTCAGCTGCTCTACGTTACGCACATCGGCAGGCTTATCCCCCAGTTGACGGTAAACCTGCGCCAGCGCCGTCGCGCCCAACGCGTTGTGACCAAGACCAAGGTCAATCAGCAACAGGGCGTTGTCTTCAGTAGAAAGCTGCGGGGTAATCGTGTGGCGCACGTCTTCCACGCGGGCAAAGGCGGTGATCACCAGCGACAGCGGCGAGGTCATTTCACGCTGTTCGTTGCCTTCCTGCCAGCGGGTTTTCATCGACATAGAGTCTTTGCCCACCGGAATGGTCAGGCCAAGCGCCGGACATAATTCTTCCCCAACGGCTTTTACCGCTTCGTACAGTCCGGCGTCTTCGCCAGGGTGACCTGCAGCCGCCATCCAGTTGGCCGACAGTTTAATACGTTTGATATCGCCAATCTGCGTTGCCGCAATGTTGGTCAGCGCCTCACCTACAGCCAGACGCGCAGAGGCTGAGAAGTCGAGCAATGCGACTGGCGCGCGCTCGCCGAGAGACATCGCTTCGCCGTAGTAGCTATCGAGGCTTGCGGTAGTGACCGCGCAGTTGGCGACCGGGATCTGCCATGGACCAACCATCTGATCACGCGCCACCATACCGGTAACGGTACGGTCACCGATAGTCACGAGGAACGTTTTCTCCGCGACAGTTGGCAGATGCAGCACGCGGTTAACCGCATCTGCAATCGAGATTTCACTACGATTCAGGGCATCGCCTTTGGCTTTCAGCGTCTGCACATCGCGGGTCATTTTCGGTGTTTTACCCAGCAGCACATCGAGTGGCATGTCGATCGGCTGGTTGTCGAAGTGGCTGTCGCTCAAGGTCAGATGCTGTTCTTCGGTGGCTTCACCGATCACCGCGTACGGCGCGCGCTCGCGCTTACACAGTTCGTCAAACAGCGGTAGCTGATCGGCAGCAACCGCCAGCACGTAGCGCTCCTGGGATTCGTTACACCAGATTTCCAGCGGGCTCATGCCCGGCTCGTCGCTGAGGATGTCACGCAGCTGGAACTTACCGCCGCGGCCGCCATCGCTGACCAGCTCCGGCATGGCGTTAGACAGGCCACCCGCGCCAACGTCATGGATAAACAGGATCGGGTTGGCATCGCCCATCTGCCAGCAGCGGTCGATAACTTCCTGGCAACGACGTTCCATTTCCGGGTTATCACGCTGTACAGAAGCGAAATCAAGATCGGCATCAGACTGGCCAGAAGCCATAGAGGAGGCTGCCCCGCCGCCAAGGCCAATGTTCATCGCCGGGCCGCCGAGGACGATCAGCTTGGCGCCAACGACGATCTCGCCCTTCTGCACGTGATCGGCACGGATGTTACCGATCCCGCCTGCCAGCATGATCGGTTTATGGTAACCGCGCAGCTCTTCGCCGTTATGGCTGTTGACCTTTTCTTCATAGGTGCGGAAGTAGCCGGTCAGCGCCGGGCGACCAAATTCGTTGTTAAACGCCGCGCCGCCCAGCGGGCCTTCAGTCATGATGTCGAGCGCGGTGACAATACGATCCGGCTTACCAAAGTCCTCTTCCCAAGGCTGTTCAAAGCCAGGAATACGCAGGTTGGAGACGGAGAAGCCTACCAGCCCGGCTTTCGGTTTTGCACCACGACCAGTTGCACCCTCATCGCGGATTTCTCCGCCGGAGCCGGTTGCCGCACCTGGCCACGGAGAGATAGCCGTCGGGTGGTTATGAGTTTCTACCTTCATCAGGATGTGGGCTGGTTCCTGATGGAAATCGTAGCGGCCGGTTTTGTGATCGGCAAAATAGCGGCCCACTTCAGAACCTTCCATTACCGCGGCGTTGTCTTTATAGGCAGACAACACGTGGTCCGGCGTGGTTTCGAAGGTATTCTTGATCATCTTGAACAGCGACTTAGGCTGTTGTTTACCGTCGATAATCCAGTCAGCGTTAAAAATCTTGTGGCGGCAGTGCTCGGAGTTAGCCTGCGCAAACATATACAGTTCAATGTCGTTCGGGTTGCGTCCCAGTTTGGTGAACGCATCCTGCAGATAGTCGATTTCGTCTTCCGCCAGCGCCAAACCCAGACGCAGGTTAGCGTCGATCAGCGCCTGACGTCCCTCACCCAGCAGATCAACGCTTAAGACCGGTGCTGGCTGGTGATGAACAAACAGTTTTTCGGCATCGTTCAGCGCAGGGAAAACCGTTTCCATCATGCGATCGTGCAGTTCGTCGGCAACCATCTGCCACTGCTCAGCGGTCAGCGTAGAGGCCTCAACATACCAGGCAATGCCACGTTCCAGACGGCTAATCTGCTGCAGGCCACAGTTGTGGGCAATATCAGTCGCTTTAGAAGACCACGGGGAGATGGTGCCAGGGCGAGGCGTAACCAGCAGCAGTTTGCCTTCAGGGGCGTGGCTGTGAAGAGCAGGACCATATTTCAGCAGACGTGCTAGCTGCGCGTGCTCATCCTCATTCAACGGTGCATTCAGATCGGCAAAATGGACGTACTCGGCGTAAATATTGTGGACCTGGAGGTTGGCAGCCTGAAAACGTGCCAGCAGTTTGTTAATACGGAATGCAGACAGTGCAGGTGAACCACGCAGAATTTCCATCATAAGTCTCTCGTCTTCTAAGCTTTCGGTGTGCCCAAGTGGGGGAAACGGGCGTCATTATAAAGAATCTGGCGCGTCGACGAAACCGTTTGCGTCGAAATAAAATCACAACCATTTCTTATCATCAAATGCGGTCTGGTTTCTGAATAAGTTGCCAACTGGCGCAAGTTTAAGCAAAATGCCGCTCATTAATGACAACTTCACTTCTTAATCAGCACCACAGCAGGCAGAGAAAACGTACGGTTCAGAGAATTAACTAATTGAAAAAATTAAAGATTAATTATCTGTTCATCGGCATATTAACGCTGTTGTTGGCAGCGGCCCTTTGGCCATCTATCCCCTGGTTCGGTAAAGCCGACAATCGTATCGCCGCCATTCAGTCGCGGGGAGAGCTGCGCGTCAGTACCATCGACTCACCGCTCACTTATGCCACGCTTAATGGGAAAAAGTTTGGCCTGGATTACGAACTGACTAAAGCCTTCGCCAACTACCTGGGTGTGAAGCTGAAAATCACCGTACGCCAGAACATCAGCCAGCTTTTTGACGACCTGGATAACGGTAATGCCGATCTGTTAGCCGCAGGCCTGGTCTATAACAGCGAGCGCGTTAAAAATTATCAGCCGGGTCCGACCTACTATTCCGTATCGCAACAACTGGTGTATCGGGTTGGGCAATATCGCCCTCGCAGCCTTGCCAGTGTGACCGATAATCAGCTGACCATAGCCCCGGGACACGTGGTGATAAACGACCTCCAGCAGTTAAAAGAAAAAAAATACCCGGACCTGAGCTGGAACGTTGATGAGAAAAAGGGCACCACTGAACTGCTTGATGATGTTATCGCCGGAAAGCTGGATTACACCATTGCCGATTCCGTTGCCATCAGCTTATACCAGCGCGTTCATCCTGAGCTGGCCGTGGCGCTGGACGTCTCCGACGAACAGCCGGTGACCTGGTTTAGTCGTCTGGACGACGACAACACGCTATCTGCCGCGCTGTTGGATTTCTTTAATACCATGAATGAAGATGGTTCTTTGGCGCGACTGGAAGAGAAGTATCTTGGGCATGGCGATGATTTTGACTATGTCGATACCCGCACCTTTTTGCGCGCCGTAGACAGCGTATTACCGGACCTCAAGCCGCTCTTTGAGAAGTATGCGCAAGAGATAGACTGGCGACTGCTCGCGGCAATATCCTATCAGGAGTCACACTGGGACGCGCAGGCGACTTCCCCGACCGGTGTACGCGGGCTGATGATGCTGACCAAAAATACCGCCCAGAGTCTCGGGCTAACTGATCGTACCGACGCCGAACAAAGCATCAGCGGCGGCGCGCGGTATTTGCAGGACATGATGAGTAAAGTGCCGGATACCGTCCCCGAAGGAGAACGCATCTGGTTTGCACTTGCGGCCTACAACATGGGGTATGCGCACATGCTGGATGCCCGGGCGCTAACGGTGAAAACCAAAGGCAATCCGAACAGTTGGTCCGACGTAAAACAGCGGCTACCGCTGCTCAGCCAAAAGCCGTATTACAACAAGCTGACCTATGGCTATGCGCGTGGCCACGAAGCTTACGCCTATGTGGAAAACATCCGTAAATACCAGATTAGCCTGGTGGGGTATCTGCAGGAGAAAGAAAAACAGGCGCAGGAAACGCAGCAACTGGCTCAGAATTACCCTGCGGTGTCACCGACTGAGCTGTTGGGTAAAGATAAATTTCCACTTTCAGCCTTTCTGACTCAGACGTCGTCAAACTATCTGTCGCACTCCCCTTCTCTGCTGTTTTCAGCACAGAAGAAAGAGGACAAGTAGTCTGGTTGGTATTTACTGATTGGCGGATTTTTTCAGCGCTTTGATTTCCTGCCGACGCATGCGGAAAAAATCACTGAGCAGCGTGGCGCATTCATCCCGTAACACCCCTTCGGTCACCTCAACCCGATGATTCATTCCAGGGTGATGCAGCACATCCATTAATGACCCGGCAGCGCCCGTTTTCGCATCGCGTGCGCCAAAAACCACCCGGCCAATACGACTATGGACCATCGCGCCTGCACACATCACGCACGGCTCCAGAGTGACGTACAGCGTGGCATCTAACAGACGGTAGTTTTGTAGTACCAGGCCGCCCTGACGCAGCGCCATAATCTCAGCGTGAGCAGTCGGATCATGGTGGCCGATCGGACGGTTCCAGCCTTCGCCAATCACGCGGTTGTTATGCACTAATACTGCACCCACCGGGACTTCACGCTCATCCCAGGCGCGTTTAGCCAGCGTTAAGGCGTGACGCATCCAGTATTCGTGGCTAAATTCAACTTCAGACAAAGGGGTTACTCCACCAATAAAAGCGGGCGCATTATACACAGACGCTATCGTTTACTCTATTCGAGTTGTTGCAGCTCTCCGCGCGGCGTGACGCGCCAGCGATGCTGGCAAAAAGAGAGCAACGGATTGTCCTGCTTACTGTCGCTATAGCCGCTGTAAAGAGACAGCGGTGCGCCAATCTGCCGCTCCAGTTGAGTGACTTTCTCATGGCCCAGGCAGCGCAGCGTCAGTACCCACCCGCCGTATCCCCGCGCCATTTTGCTGGCGATCAAATTGACACGCGGTAGCCACGGCGTATCAAAGTAAACCTGCTCGACCAGCGACTGCGGAGAGCCGGTGATAAGCCAAATGTCAGCGTCAGAGCTTAACAGGTAGGTTGTCAGCCGCTGCTGCACGAGCGGAAAGGCCGTCACGTTACTGCGAAACCAGCGCACAAAGTTAGACTGATGCGCTTTCAGACGCGCCTCGCTGCGGCCAAAAGTGCATCCCCACAACAGCAGACTCATTGGCCAGCGGGCGGCTCGCCCTTGTATCAGCAACGCCAGCGCAATCACCGGTAGCAGAGGCAGCACCAGCAACGCGTTCAGCGGCTGGCGGCGCAGCAGATAACGTATAAAACTACCGAACATATCCTGCTGGTGTAACGTGCCATCCAAATCAAAAAAGACAACGCGGCGCTGGTGATTGGTCAAACCTTAGTCCTCTGGATCGTTGAACCCCAATAGCCAGGTAAACAGGAACCCGGCGATAACTGCTACCAAATAGCCTAACAGATAGAACATCACTTTTCCGGCAACAATCGTCAGTGCCAGCGGTAATCCAGAGATGCCAAAGGTGATAACCGTCGCCACCTTCCAGTAGCTAATCAGCGCCCCACCTACCGCTCCGCCAAGGCAGGCACCGATAAACGGTCTACCTAACGGCAGCGTGACGCCAAAAATCAGCGGCTCGCCAATGCCCAGCAACCCAACCGGCAGCGCACCTTTGATCACTTTTTTAAGCCGTGCGTTACGGGTTTTCATCAGTACGGCAATGGAAGCACCAATTTGTCCGACGCCAGCCATCGCCAGGATAGGAAAGAGCGCGTTATAACCATGCGCCTGTACCAGTTCAACGTGGATCGGCACCAACCCCTGATGAAGTCCGGTGAGCACCAACGGCAGGAAAGTCCCAGCCAGCACAGCGCCTACCAGGAAACCGCCGCGATCGATAGCCCAGGATGCGCCGTGAGCAATAGACTCAGAAATCCAGCCGCCAAGCGGTTGCAGCGCCACAATGGCGATTGTCCCGGTAATAAGGGTGGTCAGCAGTGGGTTGAGGATTAGCTCCAGCGATTCCGGCAACAGCTCGCGGAATTTGCGTTCGATCCAACACATCAACGCCACCACCAGCAGCACCGCGATCACCCCGCCGCGCCCCGGCTGCAACGCTTCGCCAAACAGCGTGATTTGCGCCAGTTGCGGACTGGAGAGGATCCCCGCCATCACCCCGCCCATCGCCAGGGAACCACCGAAAACTTTGGCGGTATTTACCCCGACCAGAATATTCATAATGGCAAACACGGCGCTGCCAAATATGCCCATCAACCCCAGCATATTCGGATAGTGGGTCGCAAAATCCCTCACGATGTCCGGGCGCTTAAGGATGTTAATAATGCCGGTAATCAAACCGGAGGCAATAAATGCCGGAATAAGAGGGATAAAGACGTTCGCCAGCTTGCGCAGCGCATCGCTCATGGGCGCTTTGTACTTCGCTTTGGCCTCTGACTTCGTGCGCTCGATATCATTCGTATCTGCACCTTCGCCACTATCGGCAATCAGAGAGCGCATAGCATCCACCACCTTGGCCGCTTTACCGGGGCCGACAATGATCTGGTGCTGCGCGCCCTGCTTCACGTAGCCGCTGACACCGGGCAGTTGCCTGAGACGAGGGATATCGAGCTGTCCATCATCCTGAACTTCCACCCTGACGCGGGTCATACAGTTTTCCAGGCGCAGAATATTTTTCTCTCCGCCAACGCCCAGCAGAATATCGCTGGCCAGCACCGCCGTCTTATCCATATACACCTCTTAGTGTTCTAACGCCGCGCGTAAAAAACCCTGGTGAGCGGCAAGCTTTTCGCGGGCGGCAGCGGCATCCAGGCCTGTGAGCGCCATTAAAATAGCCGGCTTGACGTCAAAATCAGTCTGCTTTAGCAGCGCTTGCGCCTGTTCACGCGCAATGCCCGTGGCTTCAACCACCATACGGCACGCCCGATCGACCAGTTTGACGTTGGTTGCCTGCATGTCCACCATCAGGTTCTGATAAACCTTGCCAAACTTCACCATCGCCCCGGTGGAGATCATATTGAGCACCAGCTTTTGCGCGGTACCGGATTTCAGTCGCGTTGAGCCCGTCAGCGCCTCCGGCCCCACCACCGGGGAGATGGCAATATCCGCTTCATGTGCAATAGGTGAATCCGGATTGCAGGAAATAGCCGCCGTCGTACAACCTACCGAACGCGCATATTTCAGCCCGCCAATCACATACGGCGTACGACCTGAAGCCGCCAGTCCCACCACCAGATCCTGTGCGGTAAGATTGAGCGCACGCAGATCGTCTTCACCTAGCTGTGGGTTATCTTCCGCACCCTCAACCGCCTTCAGCAGCGCGCCCGGCCCACCGGCAATCAGCCCAACCACCAGACCGTGTGGAACGCCGAAGGTCGGTGGGCATTCAGACGCATCCAGTACCCCGAGACGCCCGCTGGTCCCCGCTCCCATGTAAATAATGCGGCCACCTGCTTTTAGCGCGTTAGCTGCCGCATCGACCGCGCACGCAACTTGAGGCAGAGTTGCTTTTACTGCTTCGGCTACCAGCGTATCCTGTTGATTAAAACGATGAACCAACTCCAGCGTGGAGAGCGCATCCAGGTCCATGGTCTGTGGATTGCGGGTTTCTGAAACTAATGCACCGAGATTCATTTTTTGTTCCTTAGGAATTTTTAATTCATAATAATCTGCCATAATGGAATATTATATTCATCCAGGCGAATGAAATTTTGTTTTGTAATCGCCATCACGTTTTCGCCAGGAGACAGCATGAACTGTTTAATTCGCATTCGTCAGCGTTACCCGGACCTCGCGCAAAGCGATAAAAAATTGGCGGATTATCTCCTTGCCCAGCCGGATACTGCGCGTCATCTCAGTTCGCAGCAGTTGGCCGCGGAGGCGGGTGTCAGTCAGTCCAGCGTGGTGAAGTTCGCGCAAAAGATGGGTTTTAAAGGATTTCCGGCACTCAAACTGGCGATCAGCGAAGCGCTGGCCAGCAATCCCAACCCCCATTCCATTCCGGTGCATAATCAGATTCGCGGTGACGATCCTATGCGCCTGGTGGGGGAAAAGTTGATTCAGGAGAACGTGGCGGCGATGCATGCGACGCTGGACGTCAACAGCGAAGAGAAACTGATGGAGAGCGTCACAATGCTGCGTTCAGCCCGGCGCATTATCGTGACCGGGATTGGCGCATCGGGTCTGGTGGCGCAGAATTTTGCCTGGAAACTGCTAAAGATTGGTTTTAACGCGGTGGTTGAACGCGATATGCATGCCCTGTTGGCGGCAGTGCAGGCGCTTTCGCCCAACGATCTGCTGCTGGCCATTTCGTATACCGGCGAACGCCGTGAGCTCAACCTGGCTGCGGATGAAACGTTGCGCGCCGGAGCCAAAATTCTCGCCATCACCGGATTTACACCGAACGCCCTGCAGCAGCGCGCAAGCCATTGTCTGTACACGATTGCCGAGGAGCAGGCCACGCGTAGCGCAGCGATTTCCTCCACCCACGCGCAAATGATGCTGACTGATTTACTGTTTATGGCGCTGGTGCAGCAGGATCTTGAGCACGCCCCGGAACGCATTCGCCACAGCGAAGCACTGGTAAAAAAACTGGTCTGAGCAAAGAATGCGCGTATAATGCCCGCCCGATTTGTGATGTTTTGAGAGTTTCCTGATGGCCCTGTTAATCACTAAAAAGTGTATCAATTGCGATATGTGCGAGCCCGAATGCCCGAATGAGGCAATTTCGATGGGTGACAGCATTTACGAGATTAACAGCGACAAATGTACGGAATGCGTAGGCCATTACGACACGCCAACCTGCCAGAAGGTGTGCCCGATCCCCAATACTATTTTGAAAGATCCGGCACATGTCGAAACGGAAGAGCAGTTGTGGGATAAGTTTGTGCTGATGCACCACGCCGATAAACTTTAACCACGTCGCCATCCGGCGATGAAGCCTGATGGCGCTAATGCTTATCAGGCCTACCCAGCCCCCGCAATAATCGTATAACCCGTAGGCCGGATAAGACGCTACGCGTCGCCATCCGGCAACGTGCAGAATCTAACTCTCGATAATCACCGTAGCGCAGGCGTAGTGACGCTCATCGGCCAGCGTCACATGCATATGCGCGACACCCAGTTTTTCCGCCAGTTTTAACGCCTCGCCCCATAACCGCAAACGCGGCTTACCAAGTTCATCGTTAAAAACTTCAAACTGATTAAACGCCAGACCGTTGCGAATACCCGTCCCGAAGGCTTTTGCTGCGGCCTCTTTTACCGCAAAGCGCTTTGCCAGAAAACGCACCGGTTGCTGATGCGTTTCCCAGATGGCCCATTCATTGTCACTCAGGACCCGTCTGGCCAGGCGTTCACCGGAGCGGGAGATCACCGCCTCGATCCGCGCAATCTCCACGATATCCGTGCCTAAACCCAGAATCGCCATTAGCCACGCGCTTCCAGCATCAGGCGTTTCATTTCCACCACGGCATCTTTCAGACCGCTCATCACCGCGCGTCCGATAATGGCATGGCCAATGTTCAACTCATGCATTTCCGGGATCCGCGCAATGGCTTTAACGTTGTGGTATGTCAGGCCGTGACCCGCATTCACCTTCAGGCCAAGGCTGGCGGCAAAAGTTGCCGCTTTGGCGATACGCGCCAGTTCGCTGGCCTGCTCTGCGTCGGTTTTCGCATCGGCGTAACAGCCGGTGTGAATTTCGATATACGGCGCGCCGACTTCGGCTGCGGCCTTAATCTGTTCTTCGTCGGCATCGATAAACAGCGAAACCAGAATGCCTGCGTCCGCCAGGCGTTTGCAGGCATCGCGCATCTTGTCTCGCTGGCCGGCGACGTCCAGACCACCTTCCGTCGTGACTTCCTGACGTTTTTCCGGCACCAGGCAGCAAAAATGCGGCTTAGTCTCAACGGCAATCGCCAGCATCTCTTCGGTGACAGCCATTTCCAGATTCATGCGTGTATCCAGCGTCTGGCGCAAAATACATACGTCGCGGTCGGTGATATGACGACGGTCTTCACGCAGGTGTACGGTAATACCGTCCGCGCCCGCCTGTTCAACGATAAACGCCGCCTGAACCGGATCCGGGTATGCGGTACCGCGTGCATTACGTAACGTGGCAATGTGGTCAATATTGACGCCTAACAGTAATTCAGCCATGACAATCCTCATTAATCATTATTTGTTTTTATTGCGCGTTTTGGCATAAATTGCCGGAACAGTTCCCGGCTTTTTAACGGCTTACCACCAAGATACGGCTTTAACGCCATGCGGGTAAAGCGTTTCGCGGCGCGTAACGTATCGACATCGGGAAATTCACGCGACTCAAGCGCTTTGAGATGGCGTCCGGTAAACGTGTTGTTATCAATAACAACGCTGGCAATAAACCCTTTTTCTTCCCGGTAACGATAGGTCATGGTGTCGTCTACCGGCTCGCCGCTGCCCGCACAGTGGGTAAAATCGACGCCGTATCCCAGATGTCCAAGTAAGGCCAGCTCAAAGCGACGCAGCGCAGGCTCTGGCGAACCTGTCGCACCAGCCAGCGCCTGAATACAGTTCAGATAATCGAAAAAGAGTTCAGAAAAGCGGGTCTCGTATTCAAGGACGCGCGAGACAAGCTCGTTGATATACAAGCCGCTGTACAGCGTGATACCGCTAAGAGGGAGTGCCAGAGAAACGGCTTCAGCACTACGTAGAGTTTTGACCTCACCACGTCCACCAAAGCGAAGCAACAACGGGGTAAAAGGCTGGAGTGCGCCTTTCAGATTGGAACGTTTAGAACGTGCGCCTTTGGCGACAAGGCGCACGCGACCCGACTCTTCCGTGAAGACGTCCAGCACGAGACTGGTTTCGCTCCAGGGGCGACTATGCAAGACAAAGGCTCGTTGCCATCCTTCCATATACTCGCCGTGTTTCAGAAGATGGGTTTAGACGTCGTCGCCGTAACCGAGGCTACGCAGCGCGCGTTCGTCATCGGCCCAGCCAGATTTTACTTTCACCCACAGTTCGAGGTGAACGGGCGCTTCGAACATCTCCTGCATGTCTTTACGCGCTTCGATGCCGATGGTTTTAATTTTGGCCCCTTTGTTGCCAATAACCATCTTCTTCTGCCCTTCACGTTCAACGAGGATCAGACCGTTAATATCGTAGCCACCACGCTCGTTGGAGATAAAACGCTCAATCTCAACGGTTACGGAATACGGCAATTCAGCGCCGAGGAAACGCATCAGCTTTTCGCGGATGATTTCAGAAGCCATAAACCGCTGAGAACGGTCAGTGATGTAATCTTCCGGGAAGTGATGAATAGCTTCCGGCAGATGCTTACGTACGATGCCCGCAACGGTATCAACATTCAGGCCAGTCTCGGCAGAGATCGGGACGATATCGAGGAAGTTCATCTGGCTTGCCAGGAACTGCAGGTGCGGCAGCAGATCGGCTTTTTCCTGAACGTTGTCAACTTTGTTCACGGCCAGAATTACCGGCGCTTTACCGTCGCGCAGCTTGTTAAGCACCATTTCGTCGTCCGGCGTCCAGCGCGTGCCTTCGACAACGAAAATAACCAGTTCAACATCACCAATCGAGCTGCTCGCTGCTTTATTCATCAGGCGGTTGATGGCGCGCTTTTCTTCCATGTGCAGGCCCGGGGTATCAACATAAATCGCCTGATACGCACCTTCGGTATGAATACCGACAATGCGGTGACGTGTTGTCTGCGCCTTACGTGAGGTGATGGAAATCTTCTGCCCAAGCAGATTATTCAACAGGGTGGATTTGCCGACGTTCGGGCGACCGACGATGGCAATAAATCCGCAGTAAGTTGTATCGATGCTCATTCCAGCTCCAGTTTTTTCAACGCCTGTTCGGCGGCAGCCTGCTCAGCCTTACGACGGCTCGAACCTGTGCCAACCACCGGTTCACTCAGGCCGCTGACCTGGCAGTGGATAGTAAATTCTTGATCGTGTGCTTCACCACGAACCTGCACCACCAGATAAGACGGCAGCGGCAAGTGGCGACCCTGCAAATATTCCTGCAGGCGCGTTTTCGGATCTTTTTGTTTATCACCTGGGCTAATTTCATCCAGACGAGTCTGATACCAGTTCAGGATCAGCTGTTCAACGGTTTGAATATCGCTGTCGAGGAAGACGCCGCCGATCAACGCTTCGACGGTATCGGCCAGAATTGATTCGCGACGAAAACCGCCGCTTTTCAGCTCGCCCGGTCCCAGGCGTAAACATTCACCGAGGTCAAATTCACGGGCTAATTCAGCCAGCGTATTTCCACGCACCAGCGTGGCGCGCATGCGGCTCATGTCACCTTCGTCCACACGCGGGAAACGGTGATACAGCGCATTCGCAATAACAAAGCTCAAAATAGAGTCGCCCAGAAATTCTAAACGCTCGTTATGTTTGCTGCTGGCACTACGGTGAGTTAATGCCTGCTGCAACAGCTCCTGATGATTAAAAGTGTAGCCCAGCTTCCGTTGAAGCCGATTAATTACGATGGGATTCATGCGATACCAATAAATGAATGCGTCAACAATTCAGCACACGAAACAGACCTGATATACATCCGTCATTAGAGAAACCAACGCTGTTTCGTGTGCCGTGGCAACCTGACGGTGCCAACCTAAAACTTCGGGGGAATATTCTATACACAACGACAAGGGATGTCGTTAGTCTGAGGGAATTAATCCGAGAAATAATTCACGCTGTTGTTATTAAGACAACAGCGTGAACCATTATCAGCAATTAGTGGATGCCACCAATGCGGCTCAAACGAACGCCTGTTGGCCACTCACCTTCTTGTTTGTCGAAACTCATCCAGATAGCGGTCGCTTTACCCACCAGATTTGCTTCCGGTACAAATCCCCAATAACGGCTGTCCGCGCTGTTGTCACGGTTATCGCCCATCATGAAGTAATGCCCCGGAGGAACGATCCAGGTGGCTAACTGCTGACCCGGCTGACGGTAATACATCCCCACCTGATCCTGCGCGATTGGCACAATCAGAATGCGGTGTGTTACCTCACCCAGCGTTTCTTTACGCTCGGTCAGGCGAATACCGTTGTCTTTCGTTTCATTCAGCGGAACGTCAAAGAAACCGCTGGTCGCTTCCCCGCCGTTGCGGCGAGCAAACGTCTGTACAAAATCACTTGGCTGAACATCAGAGTACGTTACCGGCAGCGCGTTTTCACACGCCTGACCAGAACTGCATCCAGGCTGAATCGTCACCTCTTTCGCCACCGGATCATACGTCACTTTGTCTCCCGGTAAACCGACAGCGCGTTTGATGTAGTCCAGACGCGGATCTTCCGGGTATTTAAATACCACGATATCACCGCGTTTCGGATGGCCGGTTTCGATCAGCGTTTTCTGATAAATAGGATCTTTAATTCCGTAGGCAAATTTCTCTACCAGAATAAAATCACCAATCAACAGTGTTGGCATCATCGAACCCGACGGGATCTGGAACGGCTCATAAATAAATGAACGCACCACCAGCACAATAGCCAGTACCGGGAAAACAGACGCACCGGTTTCCAGCCAGCCCGGCTTAGGGGCAACTTTTTTCAGCGTTGCTTTATCCAGTGAATCGCCTGCAGCGGCCTGTGCCGCAGCCTGGCGCTCCCGGCGTTTTGGCGCGAAGACAAACTTATCTACACACCATAAAATGCCCGTCACCAGTGTGGCAATCACCAGAATCAGGGCAAACATGTTCGCCATGCCAACTCCTTAAGATTATTTGCTGTCTTTACCGACATGCAGAATAGCGAGGAAGGCTTCCTGCGGCAGTTCGACGTTACCGATCTGCTTCATTCGCTTTTTACCCTCTTTCTGTTTTTGCAGCAGCTTTTTCTTACGGCTGATATCGCCACCGTAGCACTTAGCCAGAACGTTTTTACGCAGCTGCTTCACCGTTGAACGCGCAATGATGTGCGTACCAATGGCCGCCTGAATTGCGATATCAAACTGTTGGCGAGGGATCAGATCTTTCATCTTCTCGACCAGTTCACGGCCACGGCTCTGGGAGTTATCGCGGTGGGTAATCAGTGCCAGTGCATCGACGCGTTCGTTGTTGATGAGAACATCAACGCGCACCATGTCAGACGCCTGGAAGCGTTTGAAGTTATAATCCAGCGACGCGTAACCACGAGAGGTCGACTTCAGACGATCGAAGAAGTCGAGCACCACTTCCGCCATCGGGATTTCATAGGTCAACGCAACCTGGTTACCGTGGTAAACCATGTTGGTCTGTACACCACGCTTCTCGATACACAGCGTAATAACGTTGCCGAGGTATGCCTGCGGCAGCAGCATATGACATTCAGCAATCGGCTCGCGCAGTTCGTAAATGTTATTCAGCGGCGGCAGCTTGGACGGGCTATCGACGTAGATAGTCTCTTTCGCGGTGGTTTCCACTTCGTAAACTACGGTCGGCGCAGTGGTGATCAGATCCAGATCGTATTCACGTTCCAGACGCTCCTGAATGATCTCCATGTGCAGCAGCCCCAGGAAGCCACAGCGGAAGCCGAAGCCCAGCGCGGTAGAACTCTCCGGCTCGTAGAACAGGGAAGCATCGTTGAGGCTCAGCTTACCAAGCGCATCACGGAAGTTTTCGTAGTCGTCGGAGCTGACCGGGAACAGACCCGCATATACCTGCGGCTTCACTTTTTTAAAGCCAGGCAGGGGTTTATCTGCCGGGTTACGAGCCAGCGTCAGGGTATCGCCTACCGGTGCGCCGAGGATGTCTTTAATAGCGCAAACTAACCAACCTACCTCGCCACACTTCAGTTCTGTACGGTCAACCTGCTTCGGCGTAAAGATCCCCAGGCGGTCGGCGTTGTAAACCTGCCCGGTGCTCATCACTTTAATTTTGTCGCCTTTACGCATGGTGCCGTTTTTAATACGCACCAGCGAGACCACACCGAGATAGTTGTCGAACCAGGAGTCGATAATCAGCGCTTGTAACGGGCCTTCCGGGTCGCCTTCCGGCGGCGGAATATCACGCACCAGACGTTCAAGAACGTCGGTCACGCCAACGCCGGTTTTCGCCGAGCAACGGACAGCGTCAGCCGCATCGATACCGACGATATCTTCAATCTCTTCCGCCACACGCTCTGGATCGGCGGCTGGCAGGTCAATTTTGTTCAGTACCGGCACCACTTCCAGATCCATTTCCATGGCGGTATAGCAGTTAGCCAGTGTTTGCGCTTCAACACCCTGCCCGGCATCAACGACCAACAGTGCGCCTTCACAGGCGGCAAGCGAGCGTGAAACTTCATAAGAGAAGTCAACGTGGCCCGGGGTGTCGATAAAGTTAAGCTGGTAGGTTTCACCATCAGATGCTTTAAAATCGAGCGTCACGCTCTGCGCTTTGATAGTAATACCGCGCTCACGCTCAAGATCCATCGAGTCGAGAACCTGCGCTTCCATTTCACGGTCAGACAGGCCACCGCAGATCTGGATAATACGGTCAGACAGCGTCGATTTACCGTGGTCGATGTGAGCTATGATTGAAAAGTTACGTATGTTCTTCATATAGTGTAATTATTGTGCCTTACGCCTGCCTGGGCAGGCTCTGAGAAGTCGCTGTTCTGAGCTTAACGTCTGTTTTAGTGAAACGCCGCATTCTACACTACATCGCTGAGGCGAGGAAATGTTCATAGAGCAAGGATAGCGGGAACTGGAAACAACTTTGCAAAGTCAGTGAAACTTTTGCCGGATGGCGGCATAAACGCCTTATCCGGCCTACCTCTGCATCTGAGGACGCTGTCGGCCTGATAAGCGCAGCGCCATCAGGCAAAGATATCACTGCTGGGTTTCAACACGAATCAGATCAGGCGGGAGAGCTACGTTGAGAATAACCGGTTGCCAGGCTTTGCGCTCAGCAAGCTTACGGGAATATCCTCGCGCAATCAGGAATCCCCCCACGCCGCCCAGTATCGCCCCGCTGAGTGCGGCGATATCACTGCCAAACAGCACCTGAAACAGCGCAGCAAAAATAAAGAGTCCCGCCAGCGGAGACATATAAACCAGCATCGCCGAGCCTAACAGGCTCCCTTCGGCAATACCCAGTTCAACTTTCTGCCCTGGCGTCAGCGGTTCATCGCTGGGTACCACGATAGTATGCGTTGTTTGCGGCCCCAGTTTGTTCAGCACTCGACTGCCGCATCCAGCCCGCGAGGCGCAGCTGCTACACGATGCTTTAACATCGCAGCTGACCGTTGCCAGACCATTTTGCCAGGAAACAACCGTTGCCCATTCTTTAATCATTGCGCGGCCCTGAACTTGATATTGTCTGCAATACGCTTCGCCGTTTGCGGCGGAAGCTCACCGACGATAGTGATTTCGGCATTATCCCGCACGGTAGTACTGACCGTTCGACGTCCGGTACGCAGCAGCTGATCGGCGCTGTTTTGCGACGCACGGTTCACGTTCACAGAAAAACTGAACAGGCCATCAGAATACAGGCGCGATTCAATCGGCATGTTATCCATTGTCGGCAGTGGACGTCGGCTGCTGGAGACCTCACTGAATCCTTGTGGTAACCACGATGGACTCCAGTTGAAGTTCGTTTTCTCCCCCGCAGGAACTGACAGTAACGGCGGCAGATTGGCTTTCGCCAGCGTCTGCATGCTGTCGCTGACACCGTTGTTAACAGTAAAGGCGATAACGCGGAACTGTTCCAGCGTTTCGCCATCCCGATCGAGGAGATCGACACGCATTGGCAGCTTGGTTTCGGTGTCCATCCAGACGATGTAGCTGTAACGCGTACCGTCACGCGCTACCACGCGGATAACTTCGCAGAGTCGGTCTGCAATACGCGTGCGTCCTACCGCGATAAAATCATAGTAAGGTGCAAGACGTTTAAAGTCGGTGTAAATCAGGGATGGCAGAGAATCAACGATATAGTCGCCATTCAGCGTGAACGGTTCAAGTCCTGGCTCAAAGTAACTGATTTCGTTGCCACGTTGCACCACTTCCCGGCGCGGTCCATCCATTTGCAACAGTTGCGCGAGCGGACGGTTATCCAGGCGGGCATGGCGATAACGTAGGGATTCAACACCCTGCTTATTGATGCTGACAAATGACAGCTCATAGGTGAGCGACTGGCTGGCCAGATTCATCTGCTGCAACAACGCCCCGGACGCAGGATTGGCCGAGGCGTTTACAGAGAAGAACAGGCTACCAGCCACAAGTGACATGGCAAACCAAAGTTGCTTCATTACTGCGATTGCGTTCCTAAAGTTTGAATTCCTGGCACCTGGACAGCGGCTTGCTGTGTTTGCGCCTGCTCAAACTGAAGCTGTTCGGAGTGCAGTCGACGTTGCAGTTCGTAATCCTGCAACATGGCATTAATACGACGACGCTGCTCCTGTACCTGCTGTTGCTGACCGCCGCTGGCCGTCGCGTCAGAAGGTACACCCAGGCTCACCGGACTGGCTTTACCCATCATCGGTAATGTATTAAATACCGGCGTTTCGGGCTGCTGGGACGTTTCAGATTGTCCATTATAGTGCTGGACGCCAACAATAACTGCAAGTGATACACACGCGGCCACACCCATTTGGGTAAGCTGCGCGGCCCACGGACGCATTTTCTTCCAGAATGGCATCTTCTGCCACTGATGCGGTGCTGGCTGGGCCTCAGGAATCAATGGCACCGCCTGACGTACTGGCTCATCTGCGATAGCAGCCATTACGCGGTCGGAAATATCGAAATGGAGAACGTCGGCGGTATCACCTCGCATGGAATCGCGAATCAGGTGATAACTCTCCCAGGTTTTTTGCATTTCCGGGTCATGAGCCAGCTCTTTGAGTAACTCAGTGTCCAGCGTTTCGCCATCCATTAAAGCGGAAAGTTTTTCTTTCTGCATGCCTAATACCTTTTCCAGTATCCCGCTATCGTCAACGCCTGATAAGCGGTTGAACTTTATTATCAATAGCTTCCCTCGCTCGGAAGATACGTGAACGCACCGTACCCACCGGACAATCCATGATAGCGGCTATCTCTTCATAGCTCAGGCCATCCAGCTCCCGCAAGGTTATTGCCATGCGTAAATCTTCCGGGAGGGACTCAATAGTTCGGAAAACTATCTGTCTCAGTTCTTCTGACAACATTAAGTTCTCAGGGTTCGAAATTTCTTTCAGCGCACCGCCACTTTCGTAATTTTCTGCTTCAATCGCATCTATATCACTGGACGGTGGACGACGCCCCTGAGCGACCAGGTAATTCTTCGCTGTATTGACTGCAATACGATACAGCCAGGTATAAAAAGCACTATCTCCCCGGAACGAGTCCAGCGCACGATAGGCCTTAATAAATGCTTCTTGTACAACATCGGGAACATCGCCCGATGGTACATAGCGGGAAACCAGACTCGCCACTTTATGCTGGTAGCGAACCACCAGTAAGTTAAAGGCTTTCTGATCTCCCTTCTGGACCCGTTCAACCAGGACCTGGTCCGTTAACTGCTCGCTCATCCGAGGTAAAGTCTCCCCAAACCAAATTTCCACGCGCTTTCGAAACGCCACTCCATAAGCTTCACTATGAGCAAGCAAAAGCTTAGAGTGCTCAAGTTTCGTAAAGTTCCGTTACGCATTTGTTTTTGTTTGTCATGTTGTAGACAGGTCTTATCTCTCATTATAAGTCTACATAACCCGATCAACGCACTATCTGTATAGAAATGCCCATTTCACCGCCTGCAGAGTAACCCAACAGCCACTTTATTTCACCTCATAATCTGATGCTAACGGCCTGCTTCACAAAATATTTTTGCTCTTTCACTCATCCACATGCCTTTCCTCTGTGTTTAGCCATTGCAACACGCTTAAAAATAAAACGTGCAGTGTCGCGCAATGTGGTGCTATGGTGACCAAACACTGTTTAGTAAATTAAACAAAAATCATGAATACGACTCCTGAATTATCCTGTGACGTGCTGATTATTGGCAGCGGGGCTGCCGGACTCTCACTGGCTCTGCGGCTGGCTGAAAAACATCAGGTTATTGTTCTGAGCAAGGGGCCTGTCAGTGAAGGCTCGACATTTTATGCCCAGGGCGGTATTGCCGCGGTTTTCGATGAAACCGACAGCATTGACTCCCACGTTGAAGATACGCTGATTGCCGGGGCCGGGCTGTGCGATCGCCATGCGGTGGAATTTGTCGCCAGCAATGCGCGTACCTGCGTTCAATGGCTTATCGATCAGGGCGTCTTATTTGATACGCAGGTTCAGCCCAACGGTGAAGAGAGCTATCACCTGACCCGTGAAGGCGGTCACAGCCATCGACGCATTCTGCACGCTGCGGATGCCACCGGCAAAGAAGTTGAAACCACCCTCGTCAGCCAGGCACAAAATCATCCCAACATCCGGGTTCTCGAACGCAGTAATGCCGTCGACCTGATTGTCTCCGATAAAATCGGTCTGCCGGGAACGCGTCGGGTTGTCGGCGCATGGATCTGGAATCGTAATAAAGAAGCCGTCGAAACCTGCCATGCGAAGTCGGTAGTGCTGGCCACCGGCGGCGCGTCAAAGGTGTATCAATACACCACCAATCCGGATATTTCCTCGGGTGACGGAATTGCAATGGCCTGGCGCGCAGGGTGCCGTGTCGCCAATCTGGAATTTAACCAGTTTCACCCGACGGCGCTGTATCATCCGCAGGCACGCAATTTTCTGCTGACCGAGGCGCTACGTGGCGAAGGCGCACACCTGAAGCGCCCGGACGGTTCACGCTTTATGCCCGACTTTGACAAACGCGGCGAGCTTGCCCCACGTGATATTGTCGCCCGTGCCATCGACCATGAGATGAAGCGTTTGGGTGCTGACTGCATGTTCCTCGACATCAGCCATAAGCCAGAAGAATTTGTTCGTCAGCATTTCCCGATGATTTACGAAAAATTGCTGGGACTGGGCATCGATCTGACCAAAGAGCCGGTCCCTATCGTTCCTGCCGCGCACTATACCTGCGGCGGCGTGATGGTTGATGACTTTGGTCGTACAGATGTCGACGGGCTGTATGCGATCGGCGAAGTGAGTTATACCGGCCTGCATGGCGCCAACCGCATGGCGTCGAACTCATTGCTGGAGTGCCTGGTTTACGGCTGGTCCGCGGCCGAAGATATCGACAGGCGTATGCCTTATGCACGCGGCGTCAGCACGCTCCCGGGCTGGGATGAAAGCCGGGTAGAAAACCCGGATGAGTTGGTTGTCATTCAGCATAACTGGCATGAGCTGCGGCTGTTTATGTGGGATTACGTCGGTATTGTGCGCACCACTAAACGTCTGGAACGCGCCCTGCGTCGTATCACCATGCTGCAACAGGAAATCGACGAGTATTACGCCCATTTCCGTGTGTCGAACAACCTATTGGAGCTGCGCAATCTGGTGCAGGTTGCCGAGCTGATTGTCCGCTGCGCGATGATGCGCAAAGAGAGTCGGGGCCTGCACTACACGCTGGATTATCCAGAACAACTTCCAGAGGCGGGCCCGTCAATTCTCTCGCCGCTCAGTCATCACATAAACAGATAGAACGCCTGGGTCAGCGCCGTGTAGCCTTCAGAATAACGCTGGTCTGACCCACGGATAACCAACCTGTCACTAAAGCACTCCCCGGCCTGCGGGGAGAATGCCAGCAAAACCCGATGTGGTAGACGAGCCTCGGTTTCTGCTACATCCGTGCGCAATCGCAGATGCCAGCCCATGCTAAGTGCCTGCTGGGTAAACGCGTTACCAATCTGCTCCGGTAGCACCACACAAAAAAAACCTTCTTCCGTAATGCTGTCAGCCGCCAGGGTGAGCAATGCTTCGTGATCGAGCGTGGTCGTGTAGCGCGCCTGTTCACGTTGCGGGGTTGCGCATTCCACACCCTGTTCATAATAGGGTGGATTGCTGATAATCAGGTCAAAACGTACGGTCTGGCGCGGTACCCATTGCTGAGCATCCTCTGAATGTACCCTCACACGATGCATCCACGGAGATTGCGCGATGTTATCCTGTGCCTGCTGCGCGGCGTCAACATCAAGCTCAACAGCATCAATGATGACGTTTTTATCTGTACGTTGGGCCAACATCAGCGCCAGCAGACCGCTCCCGGTACCAATATCAAGGATCCGTTTTACACCAGCCACAGGAGCCCAGGCACCCAATAAAATGCCGTCCGTTCCGACTTTCATTGCACAACGATCATGTGCCACAAAAAACTGCTTAAAAGTAAATCCATTACGCCGAAGTACGGATGTAGACTGGGGCATGAAGAACAACCTTCCTGGAAAAAAAACGATAACATAGGATAAAAACAATACCTGAGAAGGTATATCCATACAAACAGATGAAGATTGCAGCCGTAACGTCTATAATCAGCGCCCCACTCAGAGGTAGAACATGACTGTAACGACTTTTTCCGAACTTGAACTCGATGAAAGCCTTCTGGATGCCCTCCAGGAAAAAGGTTTCACTCGCCCGACCGCCATTCAGGCTGCCGCCATTCCGCCTGCGCTCGATGGCCGTGATGTACTCGGTTCTGCGCCGACAGGCACCGGTAAAACGGCGGCATATTTGCTGCCAGCGTTGCAGCACCTGCTCGACTTCCCGCGCAAGAAATCCGGTCCACCGCGCATTTTAATCCTGACACCGACGCGCGAACTGGCGATGCAGGTTGCCGAACACGCCCGTGAATTGGCCAAAAATACGCATCTGGATATCGCCACCATTACCGGTGGCGTGGCTTACATGAACCACATGGAAGTCTTTAGCGAAAACCAGGACATCGTGGTCGCCACCACTGGTCGTCTGCTGCAATACATTAAAGAAGAGAACTTCGACTGCCATGCAGTTGAAACGCTGATCCTCGATGAAGCAGACCGTATGCTGGATATGGGCTTTGCCCAGGACATCGAGCATATTGCCGGTGAAACCCGTTGGCGTAAGCAAACCATGCTGTTCTCCGCCACGCTGGAAGGCGATGCGATCAAAGATTTTGCCGAGCGTCTGCTGGAAGATCCTGTCGAAGTCTCGGCGGATCCGTCCACCCGCGAACGCAAGAAGATCCATCAGTTTTACTACCGTGCCGATGATATCGAGCACAAAACTGCCCTGCTGATCCATCTGTTAAAACAGCCGGAAGCGACCCGCTCAATTGTCTTTGTACGCAAACGCGAACGTGTGCACGAGCTGGCAGGCTGGCTGCGCCAGGCAGGCATTAATAACTGCTATCTCGAAGGCGAGATGGTGCAGAACAAACGTAACGAAGCGATCAAGCGCCTGACCGATGGTCGCGTGAACGTGCTGGTAGCAACTGACGTTGCCGCACGCGGGATCGATATTCCTGACGTCAGCCACGTATTTAACTTCGACATGCCGCGCAGTGGCGATGCCTATCTGCACCGCATTGGTCGTACCGGTCGTGCCGGGCGTAAAGGTACTGCAATCTCTTTGGTTGAAGCGCATGACCACCTGCTGCTCGGCAAAGCGAGCCGCTATATTGACGAGCCGCTGAAAGCACGCGTCATCGACGAACTGCGTCCAACCACGCGCGCGCCAAGTGAGAAATCCAACGGTAAGCCATCCAAGAAAGTGCTGGCGAAGCGCGCCGAGAAAAAAGCGAAAGAGAAAGAGAAGCCACGGGTGAAAAAACGTCACCGCGACGCCAAAAATATCGGCAAACGTCGTAAGCCAAGTGGAGCTGCTACCCAGCAGTCCGACAAAGAGTAAACCGAGTGCCGGGCCGTTTAGCCCGGCATTTTTTCATGCGCAACAAAGCTCTCTGTAATACATTCCATAAAAACCCGCATCGCCGGGCTAACGACTTTTCCGGCATGATGTGCGCACAATGCGGTAATCAGTTCCGGCTTTTCACTGAACGGCAACTCGATTAATTCTCCTGAGTGTAATTCCTTCTCAACGGTAAACCGCGGTAAAAAACTGACACCAAGATTCGCAGAGACACACTGCTTGATGCTTTCGATACTCCATAGCTCAATAGTATTTTCCAGCGTTATCTGCCGCTTACGCAGCAGACTTTCAAAACGCTGTCTAAAAATACATTGCGGTTCATTAATGATAAAACTGCAGGGAATATGCTGATTATGCTGAGTGAAATCAACATTCTGAAGAGCCGGAGAGGCGACCAGCGCCAGTGACTGTTCACCCAGTGACAGCATCTCAAGCGCCTCATCATTCCCAACCCGATAAAATACCCCCAGATCAACCTCATCACCCAGCAGAGCATCACGAATGACATAACAATTGAGCGACTGTAGGGACAACCGAACATTGGGAGCGCGCTGTTTAAAGCGCTGTAAAACCTGCGGCATTTTATAGGCCAGCAACGTTTCTCCGGTGGCGACGCGGAGATCACCGCTCGGCTGTGCATCTTGTTGCGCCGTCTGACGGATCGATGCCATCACACGAGTCAGGTCATGTATATGCGGCATCAGCCGTTTGCCCTCACTGGTGAGACACATCCGCCGGCCAATTTTTTCAAACAGCTGCACCGAGAGCTCTTGCTCAAGCTGTTGAATATGAAAGGTAACCGTTGACTGCGTACAGCAAAGTTTCTGCGACGCCCGCAGGAATGAACCTTCTTCCACCACCGTTTTTAGCGTAATAAACCGACGTAAATCCATCCGCACTAACCCATCGAAAATATCGAACTTAGAATGCAAAAACATTCATTTTTTTAAATGTTTTGTCTCGAGTACTGTCTGCTAAAACAGAGGAGATAACAAGTGACCCCCATGCTTTTAAGTGCATTCTGGACCTATACACTGATTACTGCGCTAACACCCGGCCCGAATAATATCCTCGCGCTCAGTGCCGCAACGTCACATGGCTTACGCCAAAGCACGCGTGTTCTGGCCGGAATGAGTCTGGGCTTTTTAATCGTCATGCTGCTGTGCGCCGGGATCTCGTTTTCGCTGGTCGTCCTGGATCCGGCTATTATTCATTGGCTGAGTTGGGCAGGGGCAGCCTACATTTTATGGCTGGCGCTGAAAATCGCCACCAGCCCAGCCTCAAACGATAGCCTGCAGGCGGAACCGATTAGCTTTTGGGCGAGTTTTGGTTTGCAGTTTGTGAACGTCAAAATCATTTTGTACGGCATTACCGCGTTATCCACATTTGTATTGCCGTATACCCAGGACGCGCACTGGTTGATTGGAGTGAGTATTCTGCTGGCGTTGATTGGAACCTTTGGCAATGCCTGTTGGGCGCTGGCAGGCCATCTTTTTCAGCGCGTTTTTCGTCGTTACGGTCGGCAGTTGAATATCATTCTGGCATTACTGTTGGTGTATTGTGCGGTGAGGATTTTTTACTAACGGATATAAAAAAGCGGAAGACGCACTGGCATCTTCCGCTTTTAGATTCTCTGCTGGGCGGGGTTATTCCCCGCGAGCCTTACAGGCTCTCAGTAAAGGTACGAGCAATAACGTCGCGCTGCTGTTCTGGGGTCAGAGAGTTAAAGCGCACTGCATAACCAGAAACACGGATGGTCAGTTGCGGATATTTTTCCGGGTGCTTAACTGCATCTTCCAGTGTTTCACGACGCAGAACGTTAACGTTCAGGTGCTGACCACCTTCTACACGAACTTCTGGCTGTACATCTACCGGTACTTCACGGTATTCGATTTCGCCCAGTTTGCTGACGGCAACGACGTCATCAGCATTGAAACCTGCTTTCGCAACGATGCAGCGTGCTTCGCCTTTTTCGCTGTCCAGCAGCCAGAAAGAGTTCAGCAGGTCGTCGTTTGCAGCTTTAGTAATCTGGATACCTGTAATCATGTTGATGCCTCCCCGGCAAAATTATTTGATTTCGGTTGGCCGCATCCGGCCAATTGGTAAAACCATTGTTGCTTGAGTGTATATATACCCCTCACCCACCCTTGAATCTTTGATTTAAATCAATAAAAACCACACATCAAAAGTGGTGATAGGTGGATTTTATTGTTTTACATCAACTTACGCCATACAAACAGATAAACTTTTTACATAAATTTTCAACTATCTTTAAGGGGTAGCCCCTTGAGAAACGTACAGAATTTTGCGACGTCGAAAGAAGCAGTTAAGCTAGGGGGATTGAAAATTCGCAGGAGAGCGAGATGGCCACCGAATTAACCTGGCACGATGTGCTGGCTGAAGAAAAACAGCAGCCTTATTTTGTTAACACACTGCATACTGTTGCCGGCGAGCGTCAGTCAGGAATGACAATTTATCCGCCGCAAAAAGATGTGTTTAACGCGTTTCGCTTTACCGAACTTGGCGACGTGAAAGTCGTCATTCTGGGACAAGATCCCTACCACGGTCCAGGCCAGGCACACGGTCTCGCGTTCTCTGTTCGTCCGGGGATTGCCACTCCGCCTTCGTTGCTGAACATGTACAAAGAGCTGGAAGCAACAATTCCCGGCTTCACCCGCCCAACGCACGGATATCTGGAAAGTTGGGCACGCCAGGGGGTGTTGCTACTGAACACCGTGCTCACCGTTCGGGCGGGTCAGGCGCATTCGCATGCCAGTCTGGGTTGGGAAACCTTTACCGATAAAGTCATCAGCCTGATTAACCAACATCGGGAAGGGGTTGTTTTCCTGCTTTGGGGTTCTCACGCGCAGAAGAAAGGCGCGATTATTGATGCACAGCGCCACCATGTGCTGAAAGCACCGCACCCGTCCCCTCTTTCTGCCCATCGCGGTTTCTTTGGCTGCAATCACTTTGTGCTGGCTAATGAATGGCTGGAACAACGGGGAGAAAAGCCGATCGACTGGATGCCGGTATTGCCGGCGGAGAGCGAGTAAAAAAATGCCAGCGAATCGCTGGCATTTTTATTATCAGGCTTTGTTCTGACGCCACCACTCCGCGAGCAGTACACCTGTCGCAACGGAGACGTTAAGCGTTTCTACGTTGCCAGTACCATCAATCGCAACGCACAGATCGTCTGCTGAGCAAGCTGCTTCTGGCAGAGCTTCACGTTCGCGGCCTAACACCAGCACCATTTTTTCTGGCAGCGTGGTTGTAAACAGCGGTTTGCCTTTCACGCTTGAGGTCATCACTACCGTGTAACCCGCGTTACGGAAATCATCCAGCACGTCGACAATACTGTCACCGGTAATCGGCTGAACGTGCTCTGCTCCACCTTCAGCGGTACGGATAGCCGCACCCGATTCCAGTAATGCTGCGTCCTGTACCACTACGCCTTTCACGCCGAAGTGCGCACAGCTACGCATCATACCGCCCAGGTTATGCGGGTTGGCGATATCTTCCAGCGCCAGCACACAATCCTGCGCTCCGGCCTGACCAACCCACTGCTTAACGGTGGTACCGTTACGCTTTTTGATCAGGAAGCAGACACCACCATGGTGCTCGGTACCAGATGCTTTCGCCAGTTCGGCCTCATCAACCACGTGATAGGCTTTGCGGTTTGCCGCCATCCAGCGTAATGCTTCTTTAAAGCGCGGGGTGACGCTCTGAACAAACCAGGCGCGGACAATGGCGTCCGGGCGGCTCTGGAACAACGCCTGGCACGCATTTTCGCCATAAACGCGGGTTTCTTCCGCGCGCTGACGACGCAGTACTTCAGGATCGATAAAGCTCTTACCGCTGATGCCACCATGATCGGCTTTATCCGCAGTATCATCACTCGGTGCGCGGGATACGGTACGCCACGGTGAATCTTCACGTTTACGGTCGCGTTCAACATCGCGGTCACGACCACGTTCACGACCGCGTTCGCTGTTCGGCCCCTTTCTGTCATCACGGGCAGGGCGACGACCGCCTTCGGCTCGGGAAGTACCGGGGCGACCGCCGCCTTTACCAGTACGTGGATTTTGGGTGCGTTTATCCGAGTCATCGTCACTGCGGACGTACATCACTTTGACCTTGCCGTTTTTGTTCTTCAGTTCGTCGCTCATGTTTTTCTCCACCTGCTCTGCGCGAAGCGCGCAGATTACCCGATGTGCACGTCGTTAGCCATTATTTCATTTAAAAGCTAAGGACTATTGTACTCATTGAATAAAACGCATTGTTGTTTAGAACAGACTCCCCGATAATATGTAACATAATAGAAACATACTGGCGTTACTGCCGTGAAGTCCACTCCATTCATCCAGAGGTTAGTTATGAATACCGTTTGTACCAGCTGCCAGGCTATCAACCGCATCCCCGACGATCGTGTCCAGGAAGCGGCTAAATGCGGACGCTGTGGTCACGACCTGTTTGATGGGGAGGTGATCAATGCGACCGGTGAAACACTGGATAAACTGTTAAAAGACGATCTCCCAGTGGTGGTTGATTTTTGGGCCCCCTGGTGTGGCCCATGCCGCAACTTCGCGCCAATTTTTGAAGATGTCGCGGAAGAACGTAGCGGTAAAGTACGTTTTGTTAAAGTGAATACGGAAGCCGAACGTGAGCTCAGCGCCCGCTTCGGTATCCGCAGCATCCCGACCATCATGATCTTCAGAAAAGGTGAAATCGTCGACATGCTTAATGGCGCCGTACCTAAGGCCCCGTTTGATAGCTGGCTTAACGAATCATTATAAACTCTGCGGGGCACATCTTGTGCCCCGTTTTGTCCTCTGAGACAATAGCATTTTTCAACGTGCTTCCCGATGACCAATAACGCCGTTCTCCAGTTACGTGCCGAGCGTCTTGCGCGCGCCACGCGCCCTTTTCTTGCCCGAGGTAACCGCATTCGTCGCTGTCAGCGCTGCCTGCTACCGCTGAAACTGTGCCTGTGTGAAACGCTGACGCCAGCTCAGGCGAAAAGTCGTTTTTGCCTGGTGATGTTTGATACCGAACCGATGAAACCCAGCAATACCGGGCGTTTAATTGCCGATATACTGCCTGATACCGCTGCGTTTCAGTGGTCACGTACCGAACCGCCGTCAGCATTGCTTGAGCTGGTGAAAAATCCGGATTATCAGCCGATGGTCGTATTCCCGGCATCTTATGCCGACGAGGGGCGTGAGGTCATTTTCACACCACCGGCGGGTAAACCACCGCTGTTCATTATGCTTGATGGCACCTGGCCGGAAGCACGCAAAATGTTCCGCAAAAGCCCGTACCTTGATAACCTGCCGGTGATCTCCGTCGATCTATCACGCCTCTCCGCTTACCATCTGCGCGAAGTCCATGCCGAGGGGCAATATTGCACTGCCGAAGTGGCAATCGCTTTACTGGATCTGGCAGGCGATAAGCAGGCAGCCGAAGGATTAGGTGAACACTTCACGCGCTTTAAAACACGCTACCTGGCAGGAAAAACGCAACATCAGGGAAGCGTCACAGCAGACTCGCCAGAAAGCGTGTAAAATCATTCGGTCACTGGAGTCATTAAGGAAGCCGATATGAGTCAGCGTGGTCTGGAAGCACTACTGCGACCGAAATCCATTGCTGTGATTGGGGCGTCAATGAAGCCCAATCGAGCAGGATACCTGATGATGCGTAACCTGCTGGCAGGAGGGTTCAACGGCCCCGTTTTACCAGTGACCCCCGCCTGGAAAGCGGTGTTGGGCGTACTGGCCTGGCCCAATATCAGCAGCCTGCCTTTTAGCCCCGATCTCGCCGTATTGTGCACCAATGCCAGCCGCAACCTGACGTTGCTCGAAGCGCTTGGCGAGAAAGGTTGTAAAACCTGCATTATTCTCTCGGCTCCTACGGCGCAACACGCGGAGCTGTTGGCCTGCGCATCACGCTACAACATACGTCTGCTGGGTCCCAACAGTCTGGGGCTTCTCGCTCCCTGGCAGGGGCTTAACGCCAGCTTTTCCCCCGTCCCGATTAAGCGCGGCAAGCTGGCTTTCATCTCTCAATCCGCCGCCGTATCCAATACCATACTCGACTGGGCACAGCAGAGAGAAATGGGCTTTTCTTACTTTATCGCGCTGGGTGACAGCCTGGATATCGACGTTGATGAGCTACTGGATTACCTGGCACGCGACAGTAAAACCAGCGCGATATTGCTGTATCTCGAACATTTAAGCGATGCCCGCCGCTTTGTCTCCGCCGCCCGTAGCGCCTCACGCAACAAACCCATTTTGGTGATCAAAAGTGGTCGCAGTCCGGCTGCTCAGCGCCTGCTGCATACCAGTGCTGGGATGGATCCCGCGTGGGATGCGGCTATTCAGCGCGCCGGTTTATTACGCGTACAAGACACTCACGAGCTGTTCTCAGCGGTGGAAACCCTGAGCCACATGCGCCCGCTGCGTGGCGACAGGCTGATGATCATCAGCAATGGAGCCGCACCTGCCGCACTGGCATTAGATGAGCTATGGTCAAAAAATGGCAAGCTGGCGACATTGAGTGAAGATACCTGCCAGAAATTACGCGATGCCCTACCTGAACACGTTGATATCGCCAACCCGCTGGATCTGCGGGACGACGCCAGCAGTGAGCACTATGTTAAGACACTGGATATTTTGCTCGCCAGCCAGGATTTCGACGCGCTAATGGTGATTCACTCACCCAGCGCAGCCGCCCCCGGAACCGAAAGCGCGCAAGCATTGATCGAAGCGGTAAAGCGTCATCCGCGCGGCAAGTTCGTCTCGTTGCTGACCAACTGGTGCGGCGAGTTTTCATCCCAGGAAGCACGCAGACTGTTTAGCGAAGCCGGATTACCGACTTACCGCACACCTGAAGGCACCATCACCGCCTTTATGCATATGGTGGAATATCGACGTAACCAGAAGCAACTACGGGAAACGCCTGCGCTGCCCGACTCTCTGACCACCAACACCGCCGAGGCGCATAATCTGTTACAGCAGGCGATTGCCGAAGGCGCAACGTCGCTGGATACCCATGAAGTACAGCCGATTTTACACGCCTATGGCTTACACACGCTGCCGACATGGATCGCCAGCGACAGTGCAGAAGCCGTACACATCGCAGAACAAATCGGTTACCCGGTAGCACTGAAGCTGCGCTCTCCTGATATCCCGCATAAGTCGGAAGTTCAGGGGGTTATGTTGTACCTGCGTACGGCAACAGAAGTGCAGCAGGCAGCCAATGCGATTTTTGATCGGGTAAAAATGGCCTGGCCACAGGCACGTATCCACGGTTTGTTAGTACAAAGTATGGCTAACCGCGCCGGCGCTCAGGAGCTGCGCGTCGTCGTCGAACAGGACCCGGTATTTGGCCCGTTGATTATGCTGGGCGAAGGCGGAGTTGAGTGGCGTCCTGAAGAGCAAGCTGTTGTCGCATTGCCGCCACTCAACATGAACCTGGCGCGTTATCTGGTGATCCAGGGGATCAAAAACAAAAAGATCCGCGCTCGCAGCGCACTACGTCCCTTAGATATTGCAGGCTTAAGCCAACTGTTGGTCCAGGTCTCCAACCTGATCGTCGATTGTCCGGAAATTCAGCGCCTGGATATCCACCCTCTACTGGCCTCTGCTGGGGAATTTACTGCACTGGACGTCACACTGGATATTGCCCCTTTCACGGGCGATAACGAAAGCAGGCTGGCGGTACGCCCTTATCCCCATCAGCTTGAAGAGTGGGTGGAGTTGAAAAACGGGGAGCGCTGCCTGTTCCGTCCCATTTTGCCAGAGGATGAACCTCATCTGCAGCAGTTCATATCTCAGGTAACGAAAGAAGATCTTTATTATCGCTATTTCAGTGAGATCAACGAATTCACCCATGAAGATTTAGCCAATATGACGCAGATCGACTACGATCGGGAAATGGCCTTTGTGGCGGTACGCTGTAAAGATAATCAGCAAGAGATCCTCGGCGTAACGCGAGCAATCTCGGATCCTGATAACGTTGATGCCGAGTTTGCCGTGCTGGTTCGTTCCGATCTCAAAGGGCTTGGATTGGGTCGCCGGTTGATGGAAAAATTAATCGCATATACGCGAGATCACGGACTTATACGTTTGAATGGTATTACGATGCCAAACAATCGTGGGATGGTCGCCCTGGCCCGAAAACTCGGGTTTGTCGTTGACGTCCAGCTCGAAGAGGGAATTGTTGGGCTATCGCTTAATCTGGCCCAATTCGAGGAATCGTGAGTAAGGTACTGGAAATGTTGACCACATTAATGGGGACTGGTGGTATCATTGCCCGCTTATGTCGTCTGCAAAGCACAGAGGACCCTTCAATGAACAGAGAAGAAATGCACTGTGATGTTGTCAAAATTTAAGCGTAATAAACATCAACAACACCTTGCCCAACTACCTAAGATTTCTCAGTCAGTTGATGATGTAGATTTCTTTTATGCTCCCGCTAATTTCAGGGAGACTCTGCTGGAAAAAATAGCCAGCGCGACGCGACGGATCTGCATCATTGCACTGTACCTGGAACAGGATGACGGTGGCAAAGGCATTCTCGATGCGCTCTATGCGGCAAAACGGCAGCGTCCAGAGCTAGATGTACGGGTGCTTGTCGACTGGCACCGAGCCCAGCGTGGACGTATTGGCGCCGCGGCATCGAATACCAACGCTGACTGGTATTGTCGAATGGCGCAGGAAAACCCGGGTATCGATATCCCTGTCTACGGCGTGCCAATTAACACCCGCGAAGCGCTTGGTGTTCTGCATTTTAAAGGCTTTATCATTGATGATAGCGTCCTGTATAGCGGGGCCAGTCTGAACGATGTTTACTTACACCAACATGATAAATACCGCTATGACCGCTATCAGCTGATTCGCAACGCGAAGATGGCCGATATCATGTACGATTGGGTTACGCAGAACCTGATGAATGGGCGCGGCGTTAATCGTCTCGATGATATCCATCGTCCTAAAAGCCCGGAAATTAAAAATGATATCCGCCTGTACCGTCAGGAATTGCGCGATGCATCCTTCCATTTTCAGGGTGATGCGGATAATGAACAGCTTTCGGTCACGCCGCTGGTTGGACTTGGAAAATCCAGTCTGTTAAATAAGACTATTTTCCACCTCATGCCCTGCGCGGAGCACAAGCTGACAATCTGTACCCCTTATTTCAACCTGCCCGCTATCCTGGTACGCAATATCATTCAACTACTGCGTGAAGGGAAAAAGGTCGAAATTATTGTCGGTGATAAAACCGCCAACGACTTTTTCATTCCGGAAGATGAGCCATTCAAGATCATCGGTGCGCTGCCTTATCTGTATGAAATAAATCTGCGCCGTTTCCTGAGCAGACTGCAGTATTACGTGAATACCGACCAGCTGGTCGTGCGCTTATGGAAAGATGATGACAACACTTATCATCTGAAAGGCATGTGGGTTGATGATAAATGGATGCTGCTGACTGGCAACAACCTTAACCCTCGCGCCTGGCGTCTGGATCTGGAAAACGCCATCCTTATCCACGATCCTCAGCAAGAGCTGACTCCCCAGCGCGATAAAGAGCTGGAGCTCATCCGCACGCATACCACCGTCGTGAAGCACTATCGCGACCTGCAGAGCATTGCCGACTATCCAGTCAAAGTACGTAAGCTTATCCGTCGATTACGCCGTATTCGTATCGACAGATTAATTAGCCGTATTCTGTAACCAAGACCCCGTCCAGTGACGGGGTTTTTCCTATGGAGGCCACGGTGCGTCTGTTTATTCTTACCAGTGTTTTGCTTCTTTCCGGTTGTAGCCACATGGCTAACGACAGCTGGAGTGGGCAAGACAAAGCTCAACACTTTATCGCCTCCGCCATGCTTGCCGCAGCCGGAAACGAATATGCCCAACATCAGGGCAACAGCCGCGATCGCAGTGCGGTTATCGGCCTGATGTTCTCAGTCAGCCTGGGCGCGTCAAAAGAGCTGTGGGACAGCCGCCCCGCCGGGAGCGGCTGGAGCTGGAAGGACTTCGCCTGGGATGTGGCTGGCGCGTCTACCGGCTATGCGGTCTGGCAATTGGCACATTACTAGAGGCGCAGGCCTTTCCCCTTCCCATGCAGCATCAGTGATACCAAAAATGCGACGACTGCCAGCGCTGTAACGTACCAGAAGAATGTCGTTTCCATACCGACAGACTTCAGGGATAACGCAACATATTCGGCTGAACCACCAAACAAAGCATTAGCCACCGCATAAGATAACCCAACCCCCAGAGCACGCACCTGCGCCGGGAACATTTCGGCCTTCAGAATACCGCTAATTGACGTATAGAAACTCACGATCAACAAGGCACACATCACCAGAGCAAACGCCATGTAAGGAGACGTCACGCTTTGCAACGCGGTCAAAATGGGAACAGTGAAAATCGCGGCTAACGCGCCAAAACACAGCATTGAAGTCCGTCGGCCTATTTTATCTGACAACGCACCGAACAGCGGTTGCACTAGCATAAACACGCACAATGCAGCTGTCATAATGCCGCTGGCCACGTTGGCATGCATACCAGCCGTATTAACCAGATATTTCTGCATGTAGGTCGTAAACGTATAAAAACACAGCGAGCCAGCAGCGGTGAATCCCAGTACCATAAGAAAGGCTTTGCGGTTACGCCACAGCCCTTTCAGAGAACCCGCTTCTTTCAGCGCGCGAACGTCCTGTTTCGAGGTTTCATCCAACTGGCGACGCAACCATAGCGCAACAATAGCCAGCACGGCTCCCAGCACAAAGGGAATACGCCAGCCCCACGCTCTTAGCGCTGAGTCTTCTAACGTTTGCTGTAATATGACCACAACCAGCAATGCCAGTAACTGCCCGCCGATTAACGTCACATACTGGAATGAAGCGTAAAAACCTTTCTTACCTTCAACGGCTACTTCACTCATATAGGTAGCGCTGGTTCCATATTCCCCCCCGACAGACAGTCCCTGAAATAGTCTGGCCAGCAGTAATAGCGCTGGAGCCCATGTGCCGATGGTTTCATATCCCGGAAGACAAGCGATCACCAACGATCCCATGCACATCATACAAACGGACAGCAGCATAGACTTTTTACGCCCGTGTTTATCCGCAATACGACCAAAAAGCCATCCCCCGATTGGCCGCATCAGAAATCCTGCAGCAAAAACGCCGGCAGTTTGTAAGAGTTGCGTGGTGGTGTTTCCAGATGGAAAAAAGATATGAGCAAAGTAGAGAGAGCAGAAAGAGTAAATATAGAAATCAAACCATTCGACCAGGTTCCCTGACGATGCTCCGACAATCGCCCATATACGACGACGGGTGTCGCCATCTGCCAGCGCCCCGTTCTCAGTTACACTGCTATCAGCCATTAAAATTGTACCCCTGCCAGGATCTTATGAATCTATCAATGATGTTTCGTGTCTGTTTTGGTAAATTAAATGTTATATAATTGTTATAATTTATTATGGGAGATAGATCACGATTTTAATTAGCAGGAAAAGGATTAAGAAATGTTCGAAGGAAGAGAACCAGGTTGGCTGTCAGAATTGCCTGATGCGCTGCGCTTATCAGGCCTACAAAATACGTTCAGCCCGGCGCAGGCCGGATAAGGCGGGACGCTGCATCCGGCGGTTTTTACCCCGCACAAACGCAAAAAAGCCCATCCGGCAGGATGGGCTTCTTCACTTTAATTAATGCCTGGCAGTTCCCTACTCTCGCATGGGGAGACCCCACACTACCATCGGCGCTACGGCGTTTCACTTCTGAGTTCGGCATGGGGTCAGGTGGGACCACCGCGCTACAGCCGCCAGGCAAATTCTTTGTGCTCTGTACGCAATACTTTATCGCATCCGCCGCGTTGGCTGCTTTCGCGAACCTCAGTCACATACTTCTGTATGCTCCTTCCGTCGCTTCACTTGCCGCCTTGCTGCTGCGCAAACTATTGCGTACTACAATCTGTAATCAATGCTGAAAATCGTCTCAATTCCGCCAAAACATCTTCGGCGTTGTAAGGTTAAGCCTCACGGTTCATTAGTATCGGTTAGCTCAACGTATCGCTACGCTTACACACCCGACCTATCAACGTCATCGTCTTTAACGTTCCTTCAGGAGACTTATAGTCTCAGGGAGAACTCATCTCGGGGCAAGTTTCGTGCTTAGATGCTTTCAGCACTTATCTCTTCCGCATTTAGCTACCGGGCAATGCCATTGGCATGACAACCCGAACACCAGTGATGCGTCCACTCCGGTCCTCTCGTACTAGGAGCAGCCCCCCTCAATTCTCCAGCGCCCACGGCAGATAGGGACCGAACTGTCTCACGACGTTCTAAACCCAGCTCGCGTACCACTTTAAATGGCGAACAGCCATACCCTTGGGACCTACTTCAGCCCCAGGATGTGATGAGCCGACATCGAGGTGCCAAACACCGCCGTCGATATGAACTCTTGGGCGGTATCAGCCTGTTATCCCCGGAGTACCTTTTATCCGTTGAGCGATGGCCCTTCCATTCAGAACCACCGGATCACTAAGACCTGCTTTCGCACCTGCTCGAGCCGTCACTCTCGCAGTCAAGCTAGCTTATGCCTTTGCACTAACCTCCTGATGTCCGACCAGGATTAGCTAACCTTCGTGCTCCTCCGTTACTCTTTAGGAGGAGACCGCCCCAGTCAAACTACCCACCAGACACTGTCCGCAACCCGGATTACGGGCCCACGTTAGAACACCAGCCATTAAAGGGTGGTATTTCAAGGTTGGCTCCATGCAGACTGGCGTCCACACTTCAAAGCCTCCCACCTATCCTACACATCAAGGACCAGTGTTCAGTGTCAAGCTATAGTAAAGGTTCACGGGGTCTTTCCGTCTTGCCGCGGGTACACTGCATCTTCACAGCGAGTTCAATTTCACTGAGTCTCGGGTGGAGACAGCCTGGCCATCATTACGCCATTCGTGCAGGTCGGAACTTACCCGACAAGGAATTTCGCTACCTTAGGACCGTTATAGTTACGGCCGCCGTTTACCGGGGCTTCGATCAAGAGCTTCTCCTTACGGATAACCCCATCAATTAACCTTCCGGCACCGGGCAGGCGTCACACCGTATACGTCCACTTTCGTGTTTGCACAGTGCTGTGTTTTTAATAAACAGTTGCAGCCAGCTGGTATCTTCGACTGATTTCAGCTCCATGAGTAAATCACTTCACCTACATATCAGCGTGCCTTCTCCCGAAGTTACGGCACCATTTTGCCTAGTTCCTTCACCCGAGTTCTCTCAAGCGCCTTGGTATTCTCTACCTGACCACCTGTGTCGGTTTGGGGTACGATTTCGTGTTACCTGATGCTTAGAGGCTTTTCCTGGAAGCAGGGCATTTGTTACTTCAGCACCGTAGTGCCTCGTCATCACACCTCAGCGTTAATAAGGTACCGGATTTACCTGGAACCTCCGCCTACATGCTTAAACCGGGACAACCGTCGCCCGGCTAACATAGCCTTCTCCGTCCCCCCTTCGCAGTAACACCAAGTACAGGAATATTAACCTGTTTCCCATCGACTACGCCTTTCGGCCTCGCCTTAGGGGTCGACTCACCCTGCCCCGATTAACGTTGGACAGGAACCCTTGGTCTTCCGGCGTGCGGGTTTTTCACCCGCATTATCGTTACTTATGTCAGCATTCGCACTTCTGATACCTCCAGCATGCCTCACGACACACCTTCAACGGCTTACAGAACGCTCCCCTACCCAACAACACATAGTGTCGCTGCCGCAGCTTCGGTGCACAGTTTAGCCCCGTTACATCTTCCGCGCAGGCCGACTCGACCAGTGAGCTATTACGCTTTCTTTAAATGATGGCTGCTTCTAAGCCAACATCCTGGCTGTCTGTGCCTTCCCACATCGTTTCCCACTTAACTGTGACTTTGGGACCTTAGCTGGCGGTCTGGGTTGTTTCCCTCTTCACGACGGACGTTAGCACCCGCCGTGTGTCTCCCGTGATAACATTCTTCGGTATTCGCAGTTTGCATCGGGTTGGTAAGTCGGGATGACCCCCTAGCCGAAACAGTGCTCTACCCCCGAAGATGAATTCACGAGGCGCTACCTAAATAGCTTTCGGGGAGAACCAGCTATCTCCCGGTTTGATTGGCCTTTCACCCCCAGCCACAAGTCATCCGCTAATTTTTCAACATTAGTCGGTTCGGTCCTCCAGTTAGTGTTACCCAACCTTCAACCTGCCCATGGCTAGATCACCGGGTTTCGGGTCTATACCCTGCAACTTAACGCCCAGTTAAGACTCGGTTTCCCTTCGGCTCCCCTATGCGGTTAACCTTGCTACAGAATATAAGTCGCTGACCCATTATACAAAAGGTACGCAGTCACCCCATTAAGAGGCTCCCACTGCTTGTACGTACACGGTTTCAGGTTCTTTTTCACTCCCCTCGCCGGGGTTCTTTTCGCCTTTCCCTCACGGTACTGGTTCACTATCGGTCAGTCAGGAGTATTTAGCCTTGGAGGATGGTCCCCCCATATTCAGACAGGATACCACGTGTCCCGCCCTACTCTTCGAGTTCACAGCCTGTGCATTTTGGTGTACGGGACTATCACCCTGTACCGTCGGACTTTCCAGACCGTTCCACTAACACACAAGCTGATTCAGACTCTGGGCTGCTCCCCGTTCGCTCGCCGCTACTGGGGGAATCTCGGTTGATTTCTTTTCCTCGGGGTACTTAGATGTTTCAGTTCCCCCGGTTCGCTTCATTACGCTATGTATTCACGTAATGATAGTGTGACGAATCACACTGGGTTTCCCCATTCGGAAATCGCCGGTTATAACGGTTCATATCACCTTACCGACGCTTATCGCAGATTAGCACGTCCTTCATCGCCTCTGACTGCCAGGGCATCCACCGTGTACGCTTAGTCGCTTAACCTCACAACCCGAAGATGTTTCACTTCTGATTGCGAAAATTTGAGAGACTCGAACACACCGCTTTTCATTTCTTATTACGGAGAAATGAAACAGTGTGTCGTTTCAATTTTCAGCTTGATCCAGATTTTTAAAGAGCAAATATCTCAAACGTCACCCGAAGGTAAGTTTTGAGATATTGGGGTCGGCGACTTTCACTCACACAAACCAGCAAGTGGCGTCCCCTAGGGGATTCGAACCCCTGTTACCGCCGTGAAAGGGCGGTGTCCTGGGCCTCTAGACGAAGGGGACGTGTCAGTCTCAATCGCAAGACGCCTTGCTATTTACTTTTCATCAGACAATCTGTGTGAGCACTACAAAGAACGCTTCTTTAAGGTAAGGAGGTGATCCAACCGCAGGTTCCCCTACGGTTACCTTGTTACGACTTCACCCCAGTCATGAATCACAAAGTGGTAAGCGCCCTCCCGAAGGTTAAGCTACCTACTTCTTTTGCAACCCACTCCCATGGTGTGACGGGCGGTGTGTACAAGGCCCGGGAACGTATTCACCGTGGCATTCTGATCCACGATTACTAGCGATTCCGACTTCATGGAGTCGAGTTGCAGACTCCAATCCGGACTACGACATACTTTATGAGGTCCGCTTGCTCTCGCGAGGTCGCTTCTCTTTGTATATGCCATTGTAGCACGTGTGTAGCCCTACTCGTAAGGGCCATGATGACTTGACGTCATCCCCACCTTCCTCCAGTTTATCACTGGCAGTCTCCTTTGAGTTCCCGGCCGGACCGCTGGCAACAAAGGATAAGGGTTGCGCTCGTTGCGGGACTTAACCCAACATTTCACAACACGAGCTGACGACAGCCATGCAGCACCTGTCTCACGGTTCCCGAAGGCACTAAAGCATCTCTGCTAAATTCCGTGGATGTCAAGAGTAGGTAAGGTTCTTCGCGTTGCATCGAATTAAACCACATGCTCCACCGCTTGTGCGGGCCCCCGTCAATTCATTTGAGTTTTAACCTTGCGGCCGTACTCCCCAGGCGGTCGACTTAACGCGTTAGCTCCGGAAGCCACGCCTCAAGGGCACAACCTCCAAGTCGACATCGTTTACGGCGTGGACTACCAGGGTATCTAATCCTGTTTGCTCCCCACGCTTTCGCACCTGAGCGTCAGTCTTTGTCCAGGGGGCCGCCTTCGCCACCGGTATTCCTCCAGATCTCTACGCATTTCACCGCTACACCTGGAATTCTACCCCCCTCTACAAGACTCTAGCCTGCCAGTTTCGGATGCAGTTCCCAGGTTGAGCCCGGGGATTTCACATCCGACTTGACAGACCGCCTGCGTGCGCTTTACGCCCAGTAATTCCGATTAACGCTTGCACCCTCCGTATTACCGCGGCTGCTGGCACGGAGTTAGCCGGTGCTTCTTCTGCGAGTAACGTCAATTGCTGAGGTTATTAACCTCAACACCTTCCTCCTCGCTGAAAGTACTTTACAACCCGAAGGCCTTCTTCATACACGCGGCATGGCTGCATCAGGCTTGCGCCCATTGTGCAATATTCCCCACTGCTGCCTCCCGTAGGAGTCTGGACCGTGTCTCAGTTCCAGTGTGGCTGGTCATCCTCTCAGACCAGCTAGGGATCGTCGCCTAGGTGAGCCGTTACCCCACCTACTAGCTAATCCCATCTGGGCACATCCGATGGCAAGAGGCCCGAAGGTCCCCCTCTTTGGTCTTGCGACGTTATGCGGTATTAGCTACCGTTTCCAGTAGTTATCCCCCTCCATCGGGCAGTTTCCCAGACATTACTCACCCGTCCGCCACTCGTCACCCAAGGAGCAAGCTCCTCTGTGCTACCGTTCGACTTGCATGTGTTAGGCCTGCCGCCAGCGTTCAATCTGAGCCATGATCAAACTCTTCAATTTAAGTTTGATGCTCGTGAATTAAACTTCGTAATGAATTACGTGTTCACTCAGAGACTTGGTATTCATTTTTCGTCTTGCGACGTTAAGAATCCGTATCTTCGAGTGCCCACACAGATTGTCTGATAAATTGTTAAAGAGCAGTGCCGCTTCGCTTTTTCTCAGCGGCGCGGGGTGTGCATAATACGCCATCCCGCTACGAAGTCAAGCATTTAATTTCGCTTTCTTCGCCGGAGTTCTCAGTGGAACCCCGCTGACCCGGCGGCTTGCGTGCCGTTGTTCCGTGTCAGTGGAGGCGCATTATAGGGAGTTATTTCAGACTGACAAGTTAAAAATACAAAAAACTTATCAAGCGATTACTTTTCAATCAACAACTCTATTCTTGCCTGGTTATTAAACAAAAACGAGCCCCGCAGGGCCCGTTTATTGAGGTTTTGTGACTTACTGCACTGCCACAATGCGATCGTCATTCACTTCCAGACGAATCGTTTTGCCTGGAATCAGCTCACCAGACAAGATTTGCTGTGCCAGTGGGTTTTCGATCTGCTGCTGGATAGCACGTTTCAATGGACGTGCACCATATACAGGATCATAACCATTCACACTCAGCAATTTAAGCGCCTCGTCAGAGATGTGAATTTCATAGCCACGCTCTTCCAGACGTTTATACAGACGCTGCAGCTGAATTTTGGCAATAGAGGCAATGTGTTTCTCACCCAATGGATGGAATACAACAACCTCATCTATACGGTTGATGAATTCCGGGCGGAAGTTCTGGCTCACGACACCCAGCACCATATCTTTCATATGGCTGTAATCCAGCTCACCGAAACGCTCCTGAATCAGATCAGAGCCCAGATTCGAGGTCATGATGACAACCGTATTACGGAAATCGACCGTTCTCCCCTGCCCGTCAGTCAGACGACCATCGTCAAGCACCTGCAACAGAATGTTGAAGACATCCGGATGTGCTTTTTCCACTTCATCCAGCAGAATGACCGAATAAGGACGACGACGCACCGCTTCCGTCAGGTACCCACCTTCTTCATAACCGACATATCCCGGAGGCGCACCTACCAGGCGAGATACCGAGTGTTTCTCCATAAACTCGGACATATCGATACGGACCATCGCATCGTCACTGTCGAACATAAAGTTCGCCAGTGCTTTGCACAGCTCGGTTTTACCGACACCGGTTGGCCCCAGGAACAAGAATGAACCAATCGGACGATTCGGATCAGACAATCCTGCACGGCTACGACGGATGGCGTTAGATACCGCTTCTACCGCTTCGTTCTGGCCAATCACGCGGCTGTGCAGATCCTGCTCCATCCGCAATAATTTTTCCCGCTCGCCTTCCAGCATACGAGCCACCGGGATACCGGTCCAGCGCGCCAGCACTTCAGCGATTTCTGCATCCGTCACTTTATTACGCAGCAGACGCATAGTTTTACCTTCAGACTGGGTCGCTGCTTCCAGCTGTTTTTCCAGTTCCGGAATTTTGCCGTACTGCAGTTCAGACATGCGCGCCAGATCACCGACACGACGTGCCTGTTCGATAGCGATTTTTGCCTGTTCCAGCTCTGCCTTGATAGTTTGCGTGCCGGAGAGGGACGCTTTTTCAGCTTTCCACTCTTCTTCTAACTCAGAGTACTGGCGCTCTTTGTCGTCCAGCTCTTCATTAAGCATATCAAGACGTTTTTTGCTCGCCTCATCAGACTCTTTCATTAACGCCTGCTGTTCCAGTTTGAGCTGGATAATACGACGGTCGAGTCTGTCGAGTTCCTCCGGCTTGGAGTCAATCTGCATACGAATGCTGGATGCCGCTTCGTCAATGAGGTCGATAGCTTTATCCGGCAACTGACGATCGGCAATATAGCGGTGAGACAGCGTAGCTGCCGCAACAATTGCCGGGTCAGTAATCTGTACATGGTGGTGCAGCTCGTAACGTTCTTTCAGTCCACGCAAAATGGCAATGGTGTCTTCTACTGATGGCTCAGCCACAAACACTTTCTGGAAACGACGTTCCAGCGCCGCATCTTTTTCGATGTACTGGCGGTATTCATCAAGCGTGGTGGCCCCTACGCAGTGCAGCTCCCCGCGCGCCAGCGCTGGTTTCAACATGTTGCCGGCGTCCATCGCGCCATCGGCTTTACCTGCACCGACCATTGTATGCAACTCATCGATGAACAGAATGACGTTGCCTTCCTGTTTCGAGAGATCGTTGAGCACACCTTTTAAACGTTCTTCAAATTCACCGCGATACTTCGCCCCGGCCACCAGCGCGCCCATATCCAGCGCCAGCACGCGACGACCTTTTAACCCTTCAGGTACTTCACCGTTAATGATTCGCTGTGCCAGCCCTTCGACGATAGCGGTTTTACCAACACCTGGCTCACCGATCAAAACCGGGTTATTTTTAGTACGACGTTGCAGCACCTGAATAGTGCGGCGAATTTCTTCATCACGACCAATAACCGGATCGAGTTTGCCTTGTTCGGCGCGTTCGGTCAGGTCGACGGTATATTTTTTCAAGGCCTGACGTTGGTCTTCAGCCCCCTGGTCATTCACGCTTTCACCTCCACGCATTTGTTCAATTGCCTGAGTGATATTGGCGGTTGTCGCTCCAGTTGATTTTAATAAATCGGTCAGCGTACCGCGTGACTCAAGCGCCGCCAGAACGAACAGTTCTGACGAAATGAAATTGTCTCCACGTTTTTGCGCCAGCTTGTCGCAAAGATTCAGTACACGCACCAGCTCCTGAGAAGGCTGAACATCACCACCGGTACCTTCTACCTGCGGCAAGCGGCTCAACGCCTGGTCAATCGCTGTGCGTAACTGGCCAGCATTAATGCCAGCGGACGTTAACAAAGGACGAACCGATCCCCCTTCCTGATTCAGCAAGGCGCTCATTAGATGAAGTGGTTCGATGAATTGATTGTCGTGCCCCAATGCGAGTGACTGGGCATCGGCAAGAGCAAGCTGGAATTTATTGGTAAGACGATCCAGACGCATAACTCCTCCCATAACAGGTCAAAATTGCTACTGGAGATTAAATGAGGTCATCCCTCAATTATTCAAGGTGAATGACCTGAATTATGTGAAAAGAAAATTACACGTACCGGATCGTCTTGATTCTTTAGGTTATATCAGCCAAATAAAACTTGCCATACGACCCGTGGTATTGTCGCGACGATAAGAGAAGAACGTCTCACTTTCGCTGAAGGTGCAATGGTCACCACCGTAGACGTTCTCAACCCCCACATTTGCCAGACGCTGGCGCGCAAGCTGGTAGATATCCGCCAGATATTTTTCACCACGCGGCACAAATGCACTGTCAGCGTGCGGATCTTTTGCCATAAACGCTTCGCGGACTTCTGCTCCCACTTCAAACGCGTCCGGGCCAATCGCCGGTCCTAACCAGGCAATAATGTTTTCCGGTTTATCGGCAAAGCACGCCACCGTTTCTTCCAGCACACCTTCACATAACCCGCGCCAGCCCGCATGGGCCGCCGCCACCTCTGTTCCAGCACGATTACAAAACAGCACCGGCAGACAGTCCGCCGTCATCACCGCACATACGGTGCCCGGCGTATTACTGTAGGACGCATCTGCACGTTTAGATAAGTATGGCCCGCCGCTCAATTTCAGGACGTCTTTACCGTGTACCTGTTCAAGCCAGACGGGTTTCGAAGGCAGATTGCCCGCAGCAAACAGCCGCTTGCGGTTCTCTTCCACATGCTCCGGGTTATCACCACAATGGGCACCCAGGTTAAGCGAATCATAGGGCGACAGACTGACGCCGCCAATGCGGGTAGAACTACAGGCCGCGACACCCTGAGGTATCGGCCACTGCGGGACAATTAGCTTACTCATAGCCAGGCAACATCATCCTTATGCTCTTCGAAATCAGCGCGCATCACTTCGATAAGCTCTACCATATCTTGCGGAATCGGCGCATGCCATTCCATCTCAATACCGGAAATCGGGTGATACAAACGCAACATGGTCGCGTGCAGCGCCTGACGGTCAAACTTACGCAGCACGGAGATAAACTCGTCAGAAGCGCCTTTCGGTGGGCGCGGACGACCACCGTAGACCTGGTCGCCCACCAGCGGATGGGTAATATGCGCCATGTGCACGCGGATCTGGTGCGTACGTCCGGTTTCCAGACGCAGCCGCAGACGCGTGTGCACACGGAAATGCTCCATAATGCGATAGTGAGTTACCGCAGGTTTCCCCATTGGATGCACTGACATATGCGTACGTTTGGTTGGATGACGGCTGATCGGTTCTTCGACTGTACCGCCCGCTGTCATGTGACCAATCGCCACGGCTTCATACTCACGAGTGATTTCGCGCAGCTGCAGTGACTCCACCAGACGCGTTTGCGCCGGGACAGTTTTCGCCACAACCATAAGTCCGGTTGTGTCTTTATCCAGACGGTGTACGATACCGGCACGAGGAACATCCGCGATTGGCGGGTAGTAATGCAGTAACGCATTCAATACCGTACCATCAGGATTACCTGCGCCCGGATGTACCACCAGGTCACGAGGTTTGTTGATGACAAGAATGTCGTCATCTTCATAAACGATATCCAGTGGGATATCCTGAGCTTCAAAACGAACCTCTTCATCAATTTCAGCATTGATGGAGACACGCTCTCCACCTAACACTTTTTCTTTCGGCTTATCGCAAAGATTGCCATTTACCAGTACGCGCTGGTCGAGGATCCATTCTTTTATGCGCGATCGCGAATAATCAGGGAACAATTCGGCCAAAGCCTGATCTAAGCGTTGACCAAGCTGATTTTCGGAGACTGTTGCGGTGAGTTCTACTCGTTGTGCCATAAACTGCTTCTTCGTTTAACGTTGGGTTTTACGGCTTTGCCGTTTAATATAGTGTGCTATTGTAGCTGGTCTTAACCGGGAGCAGGAACAGAGAATCTCCCGTATTACATTTTGAGGAAAGTCAAAACGTCATGACGCGCATGAAATATCTGGTGGCAGCAGCCACGTTGAGCCTGTTTTTGGCGGGTTGCTCTGGTTCAAAGGAAGAGGTGCCCGATAATCCGCCAAATGAAATCTACGCGACTGCTCAGCAAAAGCTGCAGGACGGTAACTGGAAACAGGCAATAACGCAATTGGAAGCGTTGGATAACCGCTATCCATTTGGACCGTATTCTCAGCAGGTGCAATTAGATCTCATCTACGCCTACTACAAAAACGCCGATCTGCCACTTGCTCAGGCTGCCATCGATCGTTTTATCCGTCTTAATCCGACACACCCTAATATTGATTATGTCATGTATATGCGTGGCCTGACCAATATGGCGTTGGACGATAGCGCGCTGCAAGGATTCTTTGGCGTCGATCGTAGCGATCGCGATCCACAGCATGCCCGAGCTGCGTTTAATGACTTTTCCAAACTGGTACGTGGCTATCCGAACAGCCAGTACACCACCGATGCCACGAAGCGTCTGGTGTTCCTGAAAGATCGTCTGGCGAAGTATGAATACTCTGTTGCTGAGTATTATACCGCCCGTGGCGCATGGGTTGCAGTCGTGAACCGTGTGGAAGGTATGCTGCGTGACTATCCGGATACCCAGGCAACGCGTGATGCCCTGCCGTTGATGGAAAACGCTTATCGCCAAATGCAGATGAATGCCCAGGCAGAAAAAGTAGCGAAAATCATTGCCGCTAACAGCAGCAACACCTGATTGACCTCAGAATGCACAACGGCAGCCTTTGGGCTGCCGTTTTTTTTATCCGTTAACACCACAACTGAAGCGGTTTAGCTGCGACGCATCCTATCAAATATGGCCTGCTTTCAGGTATTCCTCAAGTAAAAAATCGCCTGTTCCTGCGGTGCCTCACAAAAAGGTTTTCTTGACAAAAAGCGACAAAAATATGTGATTTAGATCACATATTTTGACATTAGGAACGGTATGCTGGAATCACCAAGACGGGAAAGACAAGAGGTAAAATTTATGACAATGAACATTACCAGTAAACAAATGGAAATTACTCCGGCAATTCGCCAGCATGTCGCAGACCGTCTCGCCAAACTGGATAAATGGCAAACTCATCTGATTAATCCACATATCATTCTGTCTAAGGAGCCACAGGGTTTCATTGCTGATGCCACCATCAATACACCGAACGGACATCTGGTCGCCAGCGCAAAACACGAGGATATGTACACCGCCATTAACGATTTGATCAACAAGCTGGAACGGCAGCTCAATAAAGTGCAGCACAAAGGCGAAGCCCGTCGTGCAACAACTTCAGTAAAAGACGCCAACTTCGTCGAAGCAGAAGAAGAGTAGTCCCTTACATTGAGTGTATCGCCAACGCGCCTTCGGGCGCGTTTTTTGTTGACAGGGTGAAAACAGTACGGGTACTTTACTGATATAGCCTAAGGAAAATTATATGAAACTTGTCCCGTTCTTCTTCGCATTCTTTTTTACCTTCCCCTGAATGGGAGGCGTTTCGTCGTGTGATAAAGAATGCGAAGACGAACAATAAGGCCTCCCACAACGGGGGGCCTTTTTTATTGATAACAAGAAAGGCAACACTATGACATCGGAAAACCCATTGCTGGCGCTGCGCGATAAGATAAGCACGCTGGATGAAAAATTACTGGCCCTGCTGGCAGAACGACGTGGTCTGGCGGTAGAGGTCGGCAAAGCCAAGTTGCTGTCTCATCGCCCAGTACGCGATATTGATCGGGAACGCGATCTGCTGGACCGTTTAATTCAGCTTGGTAAAGCGCATCACCTCGATGCCCACTACATCACGCGCCTGTTCCAACTGATTATCGAAGACTCCGTCCTGACGCAACAGGCACTGCTGCAGCAGCACCTGAACAAAATCAATCCGCACTCTGCACGCGTAGCCTTCCTGGGACCAAAAGGCTCTTACTCACACCTCGCCGCCCGTCAGTACGCCGCACGTCATTTTGAGCAGTTTATTGAAAGCGGCTGCGCGAAATTTGCCGATATCTTTAATCAGGTTGAGACCGGACAGGCAGACTACGCGGTAGTGCCTATTGAAAACACCAGCTCCGGCGGGATCAACGACGTTTACGACCTGCTACAGCACACCAGCTTGTCTATCGTTGGCGAGATGACCATCACGATTGACCACTGTGTACTGGTGTCCGGCACAACAGATCTCGAGACTATTGAAACGGTTTACAGCCATCCGCAGCCGTTCCAGCAGTGCAGCAAATTCCTGAATCGCCATCCACACTGGAAGATTGAGTACACCGAAAGCACCTCTGCAGCAATGGAAAAAGTTGCGCAGGCTAACTCGCCGCGCGTGGCGGCTCTTGGGAGCGAAGCCGGAGGCGTGCTGTATGGTTTGCAGGTTCTTGAGCACATTGAAGCTAACCAGACGCAAAACATTACCCGCTTCGTGGTACTGGCACGTAAAGCAATCAATGTTTCCGACCAGGTTCCAGCGAAAACAACGTTGCTGATGGCGACAGGGCAACAGGCCGGTGCTCTGGTAGAAGCATTGCTGGTGCTGCGTAACCATAATCTGATTATGACTAAACTGGAGTCACGCCCGATTCACGGCAATCCGTGGGAAGAGATGTTTTATCTTGATATCCAGGCCAATCTGGAATCGCCCCAAATGCAAAAAGCATTGAAAGAGCTGGGTGAGATTACGCGTTCGATGAAAGTATTGGGATGTTATCCGAGTGAAAACGTGGTGCCGGTCGATCCAAGCTAACGTTTGACAATACCGGAGGCACTACGCTTATCCGGCCTACAATTCATGCGATTTTTGTAGGCCGGATAAGGCGAAGCCGCCATCCGGCGTCTTAATTAAGGACGGCTGTCATTCGCCTGGCGCAACAGAGTGCGGCTTTCACTCTGGAAGCGCTGCGCATAATCGCCAAACCAATGTTCTACCTTACGGAAGCTGTCGATAAACGCTTGCTTATCGCCCTGCTCCAGTAAACCGATCGCCTCACCAAAACGTTGGTAGTAGCGCTTGATCAGCGCAAGGTTGCTCTCAGACGACATAATAATATCGGCATAGAGCTGAGGATCCTGGGCAAACAGACGGCCAACCATTGCCAGTTCAAGACGGTAAATAGGTGAAGAAAGAGCCAGCAACTGCTCCAGTTGCACATTCTCCTCCGCTAAATGCAGCCCATAAGCAAATGTCGCAAAGTGGCGTAGCGCCTGAATGAACGCCATATTCTGGTCGTGTTCAACGGCGCTGATCCGATGCAGCCGCGCCCCCCATACCTGAATCTGTTCCAGAAACCACTGATAGGCTTCCGGCTGCCGCCCATCACACCAGACGACGACCTGCTTGGCCAGACTGCCGCTGTCCGGACCAAACATCGGATGCAATCCCACCACCGGGCCATCGTGTGACGCCAGCATCGCCTGTAAAGGACCGTTTTTCACCGATGCCAAATCGACCAGGATACAGTCAGAAGGCAAACGCGGTAATTTGGCGATCACCTGCTCGGTGACGTGGATCGGCACACTGACGATCACCATGCCGGCATCAGAGACGATCTCCGGCGCACGCTCCCAGTCCTGTTGTTCCAGGATCCGCACCTGGTAACCTGACAGGGTGAGCATTTTCTCGAACAGGCGCCCCATCTGACCACCGCCACCGACGATTACCACCGGGCGCAGAGAAGGACAAAGCGTTTTAAACCCTTTGTCATTTTCACTGGAGTAGGACTCGCGCATCACCCGACGCAACACATCCTCAATCAGATCCGGCGGTACGCCCAGGGCTTCCGCCTCTGCCCTGCGGGAGGCCAGCATAGAGGCTTCCCGCTCCGGCACGTAGATCGGTAGCCCAAAGCGACTTTTTACTTCACCGACTTCGGCAACCAGCTCCAGACGGCGTGCCAGTAAATCCAGCAACGCCTTGTCGACTTCATCAATTTGATCGCGTAATGCGGTCAATTCAGCAACCATAACCAACCTCTTATGCTACACGCGCCGTCAGTTGGCCGTTTAAATCCAGGCTAATTTCACGCAGTAGCGCATCCGTCATTTCCCAGCTAATGCAGGCATCAGTTACGGAGACGCCGTATTTCATTTCGCTACGCGGCTGTTCGGAGGACTGGTTGCCTTCGTGAATATTACTTTCAATCATCAAGCCAATGATCGAGCGATTGCCATCTTTGATTTGTGCAATCACGGATTCAGCCACGGCTGGCTGGCGACGGTAATCTTTATTGGAATTACCATGACTGCAATCTACCATCAGAGAAGGTCGTAGTCCTGCCTGCTCCATCTCTTTTTCACACTGGGCGACATCCGCCGGGCTGTAGTTCGGCGCTTTACCGCCACGCAGGATCACGTGACCATCTGGATTACCCTGCGTTTGCAGCAGTGCAACCTGCCCGGCCTGGTTAATACCAACAAAGCGGTGCGACTGTGCCGCCGCTCGCATGGCATTAATGGCGGTTGCCAGACTCCCATCTGTACCATTCTTAAAACCAACCGGCATGGAAAGACCAGAAGCCATTTCACGATGCGTCTGTGATTCAGTGGTACGCGCACCGATAGCAGACCAGCTAAACAGATCGCCCAGGTATTGCGGGCTGTTTGGATCTAACGCTTCTGTTGCCAGCGGTAGCCCCATATTCACCAATTCAAGCAGCAACTGACGCGCAATTTTCAGACCCGCTTCAACATCAAAAGAGCCATCCATATGAGGATCGTTAATCAACCCTTTCCAGCCGACGGTGGTACGGGGCTTTTCAAAGTAGACGCGCATCACCAGGTAGAGGCTATCGCTGACCTCTGCGGCAAGGGCTTTAAATCGACGAGCGTACTCAATAGCCGCTTCAGGATCGTGAATCGAGCATGGACCACACACCACCAGCAGTCGCGGGTCGCGCCCAGAGATAATGTCTGAAATGGTTTTACGCGACTGAGCGATTTGCGCCTCCTGTGCGAGGCTCAGCGGAAATTCCGCTTTAAGCTGCTCTGGGGTCATCAGAACCTGTTCGTCGGTAATGTGTACGTTGTTCAGCGCGTCTTTTTGCATGATGGTGATCCTGTTTAGCTCGTTTGCGATAGTTTTCCTCTGCGAGGAGGTAATCACGATAACACAACGGGTAAAGATTTCAATCCACATTCCGTAAATTTTTATTTACGGAATGCCATTTTACAGCAAAAAAACCGCAAAATTCCGTACAATTAAATTTACACTCTTCTATATATGAATCCGCTATGCTTTAAAAAAACGGGGAGAACAGGCAATGAAGCAACTCATCTGTACCTTATTTGTATTATTTCTCAGCGGATGTCAGATAGATCCCTATGCTTTTACTCCTACCTGGACAGGTACCGACTGGTTTGATGCCGGGATACAGGATGCCATTTCAGGCCATGTCGTTAAAGATAACGAGACACTTGCCGACAACTACAATGACCCAGAGGTCGATCGTGCCCAATATCTTAAGGGGTACGCCGAAGGACAAAGGAAAACCTGTCAGCAGGACTTTGTTTACGCGAGAGGATTGACCGGCAAAACCTTCCCCGCCAGTTGTGACACGGTAGACAATGTCAGTCGGTTACATGAGGCATGGCAAAAAGGAGCAAACGAAGGAGCGGCCTCAACAAGGTTAAATTAAACAAGAGCTTAAATTTTATAAATTAATGAGATTTAACTTAAATACTCAATACGCTCATTCCAGGAATAATGACGCCCTGGGAAAATAATGTTATTTTGTTGCAAACAATCTTGAATGTATATCGACGCAATACGGCAAACGCTGGTAGGTACCTATTCATGAGCTTTTCTTACCGACTCATACTTCTACTGGCACTGCTTCTGACCGGATTACCTCTGTACGCTCACAGCGTCACGGAAGAGGCAAAATCTGTGCGCTCTATGGTTTCCGGTATCGTCAGTTATACACGCTGGCCAGCACTTTCAGGGCCACCAAAACTGTGTATATTCTCTTCTTCGCGCTTTTCCAGCGTGCTGGAAGATACCCGAGCAGGAGCACTACCCTATCTTCCTGTCATCATTCATACGGAACAAGAAGTTTTAGTTGCGCAGTGTGATGGTTTTTATTTTGGAAAAGAAAGCCCCACATATCAGGCTGAACTAAAGAATAAATATCCTACTAAGGCATTGTTATTAATTGCCGAACAGAATCCCGAATGCGTTATTGGCAGCGCTTTTTGCCTCATAATTAAAGATGAAGACGTGAGATTTTCCGTAAATATGGATTCCCTGTCACGCAGCGGTGTAAGGGTGAGTCCAGACGTATTGATGCTTGCGCGGAATAAAAAGCATGAATAAGGGTCCTTCTCCCATAAAACGCCCAACGTTCAAGCGGACGCTGCGGCGTATCAGCATCGTCAGCGTACTGGTAACCATGACGCTGATTTGGCTGCTGCTTAGCATTTCGTCTGTGCTGGCTTTGAAGCAATACGCACAAAAGAACCTGGATCTCACAGCAGCAACCATGACCCGCACGCTCGAAGCAGCATTAGTCTTTTCGGATAGCGTTGCAGCGTCGGAAACGCTGGCGGCACTGGGACAGCAAGGGCAATTTTCAGTTGCAGAAGTCCGCAATCAAAAGCAGAAAGTGATCGCCACCTGGCGCTATGACGCGCAGGATACTACTGACAAAATCAGCGGTATCATCAGCCACTGGCTATTCCCGCAACCGGTAACTCAGCCCATTTTGCACAATGGCGACGTTATTGGTGAAGTGCGCCTGATTGCTCGCGACAGCGTTATTAGCCATTTCATTTATTTGTCGCTGGCCGTTCTTACCGGATGCATTTTACTGGCATCGGGTATTGCATTAATGCTTACTCGTTATTTACACAATGGTGTCGTGGACGCCCTGCAAAATATTACTGAGGTGGTACATGATGTTCGTACCAATCGTAATTTCTCACGGCGCGTATCTGAAGAACGGATTGAAGAATTTCATCTGTTTGCGCAGGACTTTAATAGCCTGCTGGATGAGATGGAAGAGTGGCAACTACGTCTCCAGGCAAAGAATGCCCAACTGTTGCGTACCGCGCTACATGACCCTTTGACTGGTCTTGCGAACCGTGCCGCATTTCGTAGCAGTATTAACGCACTGATGAACGACGACGCGGCCCACAGCAGCTCTGCGTTGTTATTCCTTGATGGCGATAATTTTAAATTTATTAATGATACCTGGGGACACGCTGCGGGCGATCGAGTCCTGATTGAAGTCGCAAAAAGGCTGGCCGAATTTGGTGGTAATCGGCATCACCCATACCGACTTGGCGGCGATGAATTTGCCATGGTGCTTTACAGCGTCCATTCTGAATACGAAGTTCAACGTATCTGCACGGCGTTGTCGCAAGAGTTTAATCGACCTTTTGACCTGCATAACGGTCATCTGGCAAGCATGACACTCAGTATTGGTTTTGCGCTGACGTGGGAACATGCCTCTGCCGAGAAATTACAAGAACTTGCCGATCACAATATGTATCAGGCTAAAAATTTGCGCGCTGAGCGCATTATTAAAAAATAAGGAATTACACACATGCTAAAACGTTTATTATCCCCGTTTATTCTCATCATGCTGATTCTGGCCGGTTGTCAGGCACCTCAGGGGAAATTTACCCCAGAGCAAATTGCAGCGATGAAATCGTACGGATTCACTGAAGCTTCAGGAGACTGGTCGCTGGGTTTGTCTGACACTATCCTGTTTGACAAAAACGACTATAAACTCCGCCCTGAAAGTGAAAAGCAAATCCAGGAAATGGCGTCCAAACTGGCTGCTACCGGGTTAAACCATGCTCGTCTGGATGGTCACACCGATAACTATGGTGAGGACAGCTACAACGAAGCTCTGTCACTCAAACGCGCCAATGTGGTTGCAGACGCCTGGGCTCAGGGTGCCAATATTCCACGTACTAACCTGACAACCCAAGGGCTCGGGAAGAAATACCCGCTTGCCAGCAACCAGACTTCAAAAGGCCGTGCCGAAAACCGCCGCGTTGCAGTCGTGATCTCGACACCGTAATCAATATCCAACTGGCTGCGCGTCGCGCAGTCATCTAATAAAAAAACAAAAAATAAAGGTCGGAATAAAAAAAGGGCCAGCCTTTCGGCCAGCCCTTTTCTAACAGGATGTCGCTTGCGCGAATCTTAGTTAAGACGCTCTTTGATACGAGCAGACTTACCAGTACGCTCACGCAGGTAGTACAGTTTAGCTTTACGAACAGCACCACGACGTTTAACAGCAATGCTGTCAACTACCGGAGAGTGAGTCTGGAAGACACGCTCAACGCCTTCGCCGTTGGAAATTTTACGAACAGTGAATGCAGAGTGCAGACCGCGGTTACGAATAGCGATAACCACGCCCTCGAATGCCTGCAGACGTTTTTTGGAACCTTCAACAACCCATACTTTCACTTCCACGGTATCACCCGGACGGAAGGAAGGTACGTCCTGCTTCATCTGTTCTTGTTCAAGTTGCTTAATAATGTTGCTCATAATTTAATCTCTTATCCTGGGTAAACTGATATTGGGGGTCTCAGACCAGCCCATCATGTTTATGTTGCTGTTGTGCGTGTTCCTTTTTGAACTCCGCCAGCAACCTTGCTTGCTCTTCAGTCAGAGCCAGGTTTTCCAGAAGTTCAGGTCTTCTAAGCCAGGTCCGGCCCAGCGACTGTTTCAAACGCCAGCGACGTATCTCAGCGTGGTTTCCCGACAGTAATACCGCCGGTACCTCCATCTGCTCTAACACTTCAGGTCGGGTATAGTGTGGACAGTCCAGCAACCCGTCAGCAAACGAATCTTCGATTGCTGATGCTTCATGACCCAGAACGCCCGGAATAAACCGGGAAACGGAATCGATCAGCGTCATTGCCGGTAACTCACCACCGCTGAGGACGTAATCGCCGATTGACCATTCTTCGTCAATTTCGGTTTGAATCACGCGCTCATCTATTCCTTCATAGCGACCGCACACCAGAATCAACTTTTGATTCGTTGCCAGTTCGCTAACGCCCGCCTGATCAAGCTTGCGTCCCTGAGGTGACAGATAAATCACCTTTGCGCCTTCACCAGCCGCAGCTTTTGCTGCATGAATGGCATCCCGTAAAGGTTGCACCATCATTAACATCCCCGGTCCGCCGCCGTAAGGACGATCGTCCACGGTACGGTGCCGGTCATGCGTAAAGTCACGAGGACTCCAGCTCTGGATGTTCAGCAGGCCATTTTTTACTGCCCGGCCAGTTACCCCGTAATCGGTAATTGCACGGAACATTTCTGGAAACAGGCTAACGATACCTATAAACACAAGCCAATCCCCATAACGCCGACTTTTACCGTTTATCCGGTGGTTTAAAAACCAGGATCCCAATCTACTTCAATAGTACGAGTAGCGAGATCGACTTTCTTGATAACCTGCCCATCGAGGAACGGCACAAGACGTTCCTTGATACCAAACGCATCTTTCAGGTTTGCCTTGATGACGATAACGTCATTCGAACCGGTTTCCATCATATCGACGACTTTACCGAGATCGTAGCCCTCAGTGGTCACTACCTGGCAGCCCATAAGGTCTTTCCAGTAGTAGGAACCATCTTCCAGCGCTGGCAACTGCGAGGAATCCACGACAATTTCACAATTAGTCAGTAGATTCGCCGAATCACGATCGTCAACGCCTTTCAGCTTGATGATCAGATCCTGATTGTGGTGCTTCCAGCTTTCCAGCTGTACTTGCTGCCACTGACCCGCCTTCTGGATAAACCAGGGCTGATAGTCAAAAATGCTTTCGGCGTCTTCAGTGGAAGAAAACACTCTGAGCCAACCACGGATACCGTAAGAAGACCCCATTTTCCCCAAAACAATGGGTTCCACAGGAGCCTGTGCGGCGAGTTGCTTGCTCATCATGACCACCGTGACAGATTAAGCTGCTTTGTTTGCTGCTTTGATCAGCGTAGCTACGCGATCAGAAATAGTCGCGCCCTGGCCAACCCAGTGAGCGATGCGATCCAGATCCAGGCGAGTGCCTTCTTCTTTTTCGCTAGCGATTGGGTTAAAGAAGCCAACGCGCTCGATGAAGCGACCGTTGCGTGCATTACGGCTGTCGGTAACAACAACCTGGTAGAACGGACGCTTTTTAGCGCCGTGACGAGCTAAACGAATAGTAACCATAACATCCTCTTGTGTGAATAAAACACCGGGCCCCATCGAGGGAAGGGACCCGGTGTCATATTAAAAGCCCGAAAATTTTACTGATTTCTGGGGAAAATGCAATCAGCAGTTGATAACTCTGCTATAAAAGGTCGTCGGCGGTGCCGTCAGTTCGGTACCGGCGTGCGCGCAGCCACCGGAGCGTACACGCAGTACGTGAGGATGGCGAGCACACCCCGGTGCCGAAATGGCAAACAAGCCAGGCCTATTAGCGACCAGGAAAACCGGGCGGCATCATCCCCTTCATACCACGCATCATCTTCGCCATACCGCCCTTCTTCATTTTCTTCATCATGCGCTGCATGTCGTCGAACTGTTTCAGAAGACGGTTAACGTCCTGTACCTGCATCCCGCAGCCCAGTGCGATACGACGTTTGCGGGAGCCTTTGATGATTTCCGGCTTAGCGCGTTCTTTCATCGTCATCGAGTTGATGATGGCTTCCATACGCACCAGCACTTTATCGTCCATCTGCGATTTCACGTTGTCAGGGATTTGCCCCATGCCCGGCAGCTTGCCCATCAGGCTGGCCATGCCGCCCATGTTTTTCATCTGCTTAAGCTGTTCAAGGAAATCGTTCAGATCGAAGCCGTCGCCTTTTTTCAGCTTGCTGGCTAATTTCTCTGCCTGTGCACGGTCAACTTTGCTTTCGATATCTTCGATCAGCGACAGCACATCACCCATGCCGAGAATACGTGAGGCAATCCTGTCCGGGTGGAACGGCTCCAGCGCTTCCGTTTTCTCACCAACACCGAGGAACTTAATCGGCTTACCGGTGATATGACGAATAGACAATGCTGCACCGCCACGGGCGTCACCGTCGACTTTAGTCAGTACCACACCGGTCAGCGGCAGTGCTTCGTTAAACGCTTTCGCAGTATTCGCAGCATCCTGACCGGTCATGGCATCGACAACAAACAGCGTTTCTACCGGATTGATAGACGCGTGGACCTGTTTGATTTCGTCCATCATCGCTTCATCAACGTGCAGACGACCGGCGGTATCCACCAGTAGCACGTCGTAGAATTTGAGCTTAGCTTCTTTCAGCGCGGCATTAACGATATCAATCGGCTTCTGACCGACGTCAGAAGGGAAGAAGTCCACACCGACCTGTTCGGCCAACGTTTCCAACTGTTTGATCGCCGCCGGGCGATAGACGTCCGCAGAAACCACCAGTACTTTCTTCTTGTGCTTCTCGCGCAGGAATTTACCCAGCTTACCGACGCTCGTGGTTTTACCCGCACCCTGCAGGCCCGCCATCAGCACCACGGCCGGTGGCTGTGCCGCCAGGTTTAGCGTCTGGTTCTCTTCGCCCATCGCCGAAACCAGTTCGCTACGAACGATTTTGACGAACTCCTGACCCGGGGTCAGGCTCTTGTTAACTTCGTGACCAACCGCTTTCTCTTTTACGCGATTGATAAACTCACGCACTACCGGCAGCGCTACGTCAGCCTCCAGCAGCGCCATGCGCACTTCGCGCAGCGTCTCTTTAACGTTGTCTTCAGTAAGGCGTCCACGGCCACTGATATTGCGCAGCGTGCGCGACAAACGATCGGTTAAATTATCAAACATTGTCTCTCGCCTGGGGTGGAAACGGTCGGTCGCAACAGCGACACATCAACAGAAATTTGTCGCAGTATAACATGAAGCCGCCTTTGTTGTTATGCAACGGTTGGAGCAGCGGTCACGTAACGCTATACTGCTTTTCTTTATTACTGGCCAACTGTCGACACCCATATGCCCGTTTTTGCTCTGTTAGCCCTTGTCGCCTATTCCATCAGCCTTGCGCTGATCGTTCCCGCCCTGCTGCAAAAAAACAGCGGCTGGCGGCGTATGGCTATTCTTTCTGCGGTTATCGCGCTGGTCTGTCACGCGTTTGCCCTGGAAGCACGTATTCTGCCAGGTGGTGAAAGCGGGCAAAACCTGAGCCTGTTGAACGTCGGTTCTCTGGTTAGCCTGATGATCTGTACCGTCATGACCATTGTGGCCTCGCGTAACCGCGGCTGGCTATTGCTACCGATCGTCTATGCGTTTGCATTAATCAATCTGGCATGCGCTACGTTTATGCCCAACGAATACATCACCCACCTTGAAGCCACACCGGGCATGATGATTCACATCGGGCTATCGCTCTTATCCTATGCCACCTTGATTATTGCCGCGCTGTATGCGCTGCAGTTGGCATGGATCGATTATCAGCTCAAAAATAAAAGACTGGCGTTCAACAATGAAATGCCGCCATTGATGAGCATTGAGCGCAAAATGTTTCATATCACCCAGATAGGCGTGGTTCTGCTGACGCTGACGCTGTGTACTGGCCTGTTTTATATGCACAACCTGTTCAGCACAGAAAATATTGATAAAGCCGTTCTGTCTATTGTGGCATGGTTTGTCTATATCGTTCTGCTGTGGGGACATTACCATGAAGGCTGGCGCGGACGTCGTGTCGTCTGGTTTAACGTCGCAGGCGCAGGCATTCTGACGCTGGCCTATTTCGGTAGCCGCATCCTGCAGCAGTTTGTGAGTTAAGTCTTTTAAGGAACCTACGTGGAACACATCTCCACCACCACGCTTATTGTTACGCTTCTCATCATGGTGGTTATTTCCGCCTATTTTTCCGGTTCCGAAACCGGAATGATGACCCTGAACCGCTACCGTCTGCGACACCGGGCAAAACAGGGAAATCGTCAGGCAAAACGCGTTGAGAAATTACTCCGTAAGCCTGACCGTCTGATAAGCCTGGTCCTCATTGGCAACAACCTGGTGAATATACTGGCCTCCGCGCTCGGTACCATTGTCGGTATGCGCCTGTATGGCGATGCGGGCGTCGCTATTGCCACCGGGGTATTGACGTTTGTGGTGCTGGTTTTTGCGGAAGTGCTGCCAAAAACCATCGCCGCGCTGTATCCGGAAAAAGTCGCCTATCCAAGCAGCGTCCTGCTGGCCCCGCTGCAGATTCTGATGATGCCGCTTGTCTGGTTACTGAATACCATCACGCGTCTGCTGATGCGTATGATGGGCATCAAAACGGATATCGTGGTGAGCGGTTCGCTGAGTAAAGATGAACTACGAACGCTGGTGAATGAATCGCGCTCGCAAATCTCTCGCCGTAACCAGGATATGCTGCTGTCAGTGCTGGATCTGGAAAAAGTCAGCGTCGATGACATCATGATCCCGCGTAATGAAATTATCGGCATTGATATTAACGATGACTGGAAATCAATCGTGCGTCAGCTTTCGCACTCTCCGCACGGTCGTATTGTGCTGTATCGTGACTCGCTGGACGACGCTATCAGTATGCTACGCGTCCGTGAAGCGTGGCGACTCATGGCCGAGAAAAAGGAGTTCACCAAAGAGACCATGCTACGCGCCGCCGACGAGATCTACTTTGTCCCGGAAGGTACCCCACTCAGCACTCAGTTGATCAAATTTCAGCGTAATAAGAAGAAGGTCGGCCTGGTGGTCAACGAATATGGCGATATTCAGGGGTTGGTCACCGTTGAAGATATTCTGGAGGAGATTGTCGGTGACTTCACCACGTCAATGTCCCCGACGCTTGCCGAAGAAGTCACGCCCCAGAATGACGGCTCAGTGATTATTGATGGCAGCGCCAACGTTCGTGAAATCAATAAGGCGTTTAACTGGCATTTGCCGGAAGATGATGCGCGAACGGTAAACGGAATAATTCTTGAAGCACTGGAAGAGATCCCCGTTGCCGGCACGCGAGTGCGCATTGGTCAGTACGATATCGATATTCTCGACGTACAGGACAATATGATTAAGCAGGTACAGGTATTGCCGGTCAAACCACTTCGCGAGAGCGTATCTGACCAGTGAGGATAATCCAGACCGGGTAACGCATCAGCACTACCCGGTCTGAAGCTGATTAGCTTTTTGCTTTCGCCACAGACACCATTGCGGCGCGAATGGTACGTCCGTTCAGGGTATAACCTTTCTGCATGACCATCAGCACATTACCGGCAGCAACTTCATCAGACTCAACCATGGCAATCGCCTGGTGCACGTTCGGGTCCATCGGCACATCAATATCCGCAACCACCTGCACGCCAAACTTCGCCACGACATCCAGCATCGACTTGCGGGTCAGCTCAATACCCTCAACCATCGCCGCCATCGCGTCATTATCTTTGTCCGCCACTTCCAGCGCGCGGTCCAGGCTATCCAGCACCGGCAGCAGTTCGTTGACGAATTTTTCCAGCGCGAACTTATGCGCTTTTTCTACGTCCAGTTCGGTACGACGACGCAGGTTTTCCATTTCCGCTTTGATACGCAACACGCTGTCGCGCTCGCGAGTTTCGGCTTCAGCAAGCTGAGCTTCCAGATTCGCAATTTTTTCATCGCGCGGATCCACCTGCTCAGCAGAAGCGTCTGATTCAACCGCCTCAACTTCTTCGTGCTGATCCATGATAATTTCTTCCGGGGCTTGCCCCTCAGGCGTTTTCTGTTCTTTACTACTCATGAATTTCTCCGCGTTTTTTTCGCATTCATCTCGCTAACCTGGATTATTATGGGGATAAGATTCAGGGTTTCAAGGGAAGTACTCACATTGTCACTAATCTTCATTACAAGGACCTCGAGAAAATGAACAAACATTTCAAGTGTATTGGCATTGTGGGGCATCCACGTCACCCCACTGCACTGACCACACATGAAATGCTCTACCGCTGGCTGTGCGTCAAAGGTTATGAGGTTATCGTTGAGCAACAAATCGCCCACGAGCTGCAGTTGAAAAATGTGAAAACCGGTACGCTCGCAGAAATTGGTCAGCAGGCAGACCTCGCCGTGGTAGTCGGCGGCGATGGTAATATGCTGGGAGCTGCACGCACCCTGGCACGTTATGACATCAAAGTTATCGGGATTAACCGCGGCAATCTCGGTTTCCTGACCGATTTAGATCCGGACAATGCCCAACAGCAATTAGCTGACGTACTGGAAGGCCACTACATCAGCGAAAAGCGCTTTTTACTCGAAGCCCAGGTGTGCCAGCAGGATTGCCAGAAGCGCATTAGCACGGCCATCAATGAAGTTGTGCTGCACCCTGGTAAAGTGGCGCACATGATTGAATTTGAAGTCTATATCGATGAAATCTTTGCCTTCTCCCAGCGTTCAGACGGGCTAATCATCTCCACCCCGACCGGCTCTACCGCCTATTCGCTCTCTGCCGGAGGCCCGATTCTGACACCTTCTCTGGATGCTATTACGCTGGTACCGATGTTCCCGCATACGCTTTCCGCGCGACCGCTGGTGATCAACAGTAGCAGCACCATTCGCCTGCGCTTTTCTCATCGCCGCAACGATCTTGAGATCAGCTGTGACAGCCAGATCGCCCTGCCTATCCAGGAAGGTGAAGACGTATTGATTCGCCGCTGTGATTATCATCTGAACCTGATACACCCCAAAGATTACAGCTATTTCAATACATTAAGCACTAAATTAGGCTGGTCAAAAAAATTATTCTAATTTAACGCCAACCTCTTTACTGTATAAAAAACCAGTTTATACTGTATGCAATTACAGTTATGGTTTTTCATACAGGAAAACAGCTATGTTGGCACAACTGACCATCAGCAATTTTGCTATCGTTCGTGAACTTGAGATCGATTTTCAGAGCGGAATGACCGTTATTACCGGTGAGACCGGTGCGGGTAAGTCCATTGCCATTGATGCTCTCGGTTTATGCCTGGGCGGCAGAGCCGATGCCGACATGGTGCGTACAGATGCCACACGCGCCGATTTGTGTGCGCGTTTCTCTTTAAAAGACACCCCTGCGGCGCTACGCTGGCTGGAAGAAAACCAGCTTGAGGAAGGTCGTGAGTGTTTGCTGCGTCGCGTTATCAGCAGCGACGGCCGCACCCGAGGCTTTATTAACGGTACCGCCGTTCCGCTGTCGCAACTGCGCGAGCTGGGACAGTTGCTTATTCAAATCCACGGCCAGCACGCGCACCAACTCCTGACGAAATCTGAACACCAAAAATCGCTGCTTGATGGTTATGCCAATGAAGTGACCCTGACTCAGGAAATGGCCGCGCGCTACCGGCTTTGGCACCAAAGCTGCCGCGACCTGGCGCATCATCAGCAACAAAGCCAGGAACGTGCGGCCCGGGCGGAACTGTTGCAATATCAGTTAAAAGAGCTGAACGAATTCAACCCCCAGGCGGGCGAGTTTGAGCAAATTGATGAAGAGTACAAGCGCCTGGCTAACAGCGGGCAGTTGCTCACCACCAGCCAGCAAGCGCTGGCTATCATGGCAGACGGCGAAGACATTAACCTGCAAAGCCAGCTGTACACCGCAAAACAGCTGGTTAGTGAACTGGCGGGAATGGACGGTAAGCTCTCCGGTATTCTGGACATGCTGGAAGAGGCGACCATCCAGCTCAGTGAAGCCAGCGACGAGCTGCGCCACTATTGCGATCGTCTGGATTTAGACCCTAACCGCTTGTTCGAACTGGAACAGCGAATTTCTAAGCAAATCTCGCTGGCGCGTAAACATCATGTTGCCCCTGAAGTACTACCACAGTTCTATCAGTCATTGCTGGATGAACAACAGCAACTGGACGATCAGGCCGACTCACTCGAAACGTTAACCCTGGCGGTGAACAATCATCACCAGCAGGCGCTGGAAACGGCAAAAATGCTGCACCAGCAGCGCTGGCATTACGCTCAGGAATTGGGGAAACTCATCACAGAAAGTATGCATGCACTCTCAATGCCGCACGGTCTCTTTTGCATCGATGTGAAGTTTGATGAACACCATCTGGGCATGGACGGAGCCGATCGCGTGGAATTCAAAGTTACCACTAACCCGGGGCAGCCGTTACAACCCATTGCGAAAGTCGCTTCCGGCGGCGAGCTGTCGCGCATTGCGCTGGCTATTCAGGTTATTACCGCACGTAAAATGGAAACCCCGGCGCTGATTTTCGATGAAGTGGATGTCGGCATCAGCGGCCCGACGGCAGCGGTTGTGGGTAAACTACTGCGCCAGTTGGGTGAATCAACCCAGGTGATGTGCGTCACCCACCTGCCGCAGGTTGCTGGCTGCGGCCATCAGCATTTCTATGTCAGCAAAGAAACTGACGGTGCGATGACTGAAACACACATGCAGCCGCTTGATAAACGCGCTCGCCTGCAGGAATTAGCCCGCCTGCTTGGCGGTAGCGAAGTGACGCGCAATACCCTCGCAAATGCAAAAGAACTGCTGGCGGCATAAACTTTTTTACCTTGTGAAGGTCTGAGTTCAACATAAAATCGCCGACCGACCCGACAGCAAAAGGTTTTAAAGTGGTGAAAGGTCTATTATCATCGGCATATTACATATGAGCCGCGTACTGCTCGGGCCCGAAAAGGAATCAAATCACTATGCGCTGTAAAACGCTGACTGCTGCTGCAGCAGTACTACTGATGTTGACTGCAGGCTGTTCCACTCTGGAGCGAGTGGTTTACCGCCCTGACATCAACCAGGGAAACTATCTGACACCTACCGATGTCGCCAAAGTGCGTACAGGTATGACGCAACAGCAAGTTGCTTATGCACTGGGTACACCAATGATGTCCGATCCTTTTGGTACTAACACCTGGTTTTATGTGTTCCGTCAGCAGCCAGGGCATGAAGGCGTTACTCAGCAAACGCTGACGCTGACCTTTAACAGCAGCGGCGTATTGACCAACATTGATAACAAACCCGCTCTGACCGACAACAAGTAGGTCTAAAAGATCAAAAAAAGGTGCTCAATGAGCACCTTTTTTATTGTCTGTTATTTTTTAGCGGATTTCTCTGCTCGCTGCCTACGCAGTTCTTTCGGATCGGCAATCAGCGGCCGATAAATTTCCACCCGATCGCCGTCATGCAGAACATCAGCAAGCTTAACCGGACGGCTGTAGATGCCTACTTTATTTTTACTGAGATCGATATCGGTACGTAATTCCAGCAGCCCGGAAGCGCGGATAGCCTCTTCAACGGTTGCACCCTGCTGCAGCGTGACGCGCTGTAAATACTGTTTCTCGGGCAGCGCGTATGCTACTTCAACGACAATTTTAGCCGACGCTGACACTGTAAACCTCTTTTGCACGAACCGTGAAAGCCTGCACCATATTCGACGCCAGCTCTTTAAATATACGGCCAAATGCCAGTTCGATCAGTTTATTCGTGAACTCAAAATCAAGATGAAATTCAATGCGACACGCTTCCTGGCTCAGCGGCGTAAACTTCCAGCCGCCAATGAGTTTTTTGAACGGTCCATCGACCAGATGCATGAGGATGCTCTGGTTACTGGTCAGTTGATTACGTGTGGTGAACGTTTTGCTAATCCCTGCTTTAGAAACATCCACAGCCGCTGTCATCTGCCCCGGAGTCGACTCCAGGACACGGCTTCCGGTGCAACCCGGTAAAAACTGAGGATAGGATTTAACATCATTCACTAACTGATACATCTGTTCCGCACTGTAAGGTACTAAAGCGGTCCGGCTAATCTGAGGCATAACAATTTCCATCAATATCAATCGTGCAAATAATACCATTTATCATCCGCTAAAAAAAACGCTAAAGCCCAACTCGTGCTAAGATAGCGCCTTGCGCCCCGCTGGATGAAATGGGGTGTTTTTCAATTCCAGATTACCTATACTGAGCGGCATTATGACGAAGAAAAAAGCACACAAACCTGGCTCAGCCACAATCGCGCTCAACAAGCGCGCACGACACGAATACTTTATTGAAGAAGAGTTCGAAGCTGGGCTCGCATTACAAGGCTGGGAAGTCAAATCCCTGCGCGCAGGAAAGGCCAATATTGGCGATAGCTATGTCATTCTCAAAGACGGCGAAGCGTTCCTGTTTGGCGCCAACTTCACGCCGATGGCCGTTGCCTCAACGCACGTCGTGTGTGACCCTACTCGCACCCGTAAGCTTCTGTTAAACCAACGCGAACTTGACTCCTTATATGGACGCATGAATCGTGACGGTTACACCGTCGTGGCACTTTCGCTGTACTGGAAGAATGCCTGGTGCAAAGTCAAAATTGGCGTTGCAAAAGGGAAGAAACAGCACGACAAGCGTTCCGATGTAAAAGAACGTGAGTGGCAGTTGGACAAAGCTCGTATTATGAAAAATGCAGGCCGTTAAACACAATTTCCCTGTGACCAGTCTCTCCTCCTGAGGCTGGTTCTTATTTTTTAGTTATTGAAACCCACACAATACATTCACCAGATTTATAATTTATTTGTGCTGAATCGTTCAGGTATGAAATAAACCTCTCTAACGTTACCATAGCAGTCCATAGTCTAATAAAATAAAATCTCAAGACTATGTCGCTCATATTTTTCACTTATTTAATAACACTATTGTTACTGGTGTTTATTATATCAACGTGCATTTACAGTAAAACAAAGACATTAATATACAACAAGTTACAACAACATCAATTGTTAAAAGCATACTGAAAAGTATCTTTTTCAAATGACTAAGTATTTTTTAATATGGATAAGTTGCAGAATGCTTTCTTTCTGACTATATCATCTAATACGAAAGAACTATTCAATCCAAAGGACCCGAGCGTAATTAATCAATAAAATAACATCTGCTTGATCTAATCAATGAAATTACAAGTATAAATTCATTTTTATGATGAACGGACCCCTGTCTGCTCATTTTCCCAACGCGCTGTTGCGGATTAATACTCCCGGCATGCCATCAGGAGTGAACATATGCGTCTACTCGCCGTTGTATCAAAATTAACTGGCGTTTCCACAAATGTTGAATCCTCTGAAGTAACGCTAAGTTCGCCTTCTATCGTGAAACTGTCGGTATCGCGTGAGGAGATGAGCCAACTCGCACGCGTTAATCAGGATTTGGTTGTCACACTCCGCTCAGGTGAAACCATCACCATTAAAAACTTCTATGTCGGAAAAGGTGATGCGCAAAACCAGCTTGTCCTGGAAGACAGCAATGGCGCGCTATGGTGGGTTCAGGATACTGATGGGGCATTCCACTATCAGCATCTGGACGATCTCACCCCATTAATGGCGAGCGAAGGCAGTCATGAAGGCGGCGCAGTTTGGCCCTGGGTTCTTGGCGGGATCACCGTGGCTGGGGGAATCGGCCTCGCCGCCGGTGGTGGTGGTGGCGGTGGCGGTGGTAGCAGTAGTGGCGAAAATGGTAATAATGCTGGCAATGGCAATGGCAATGGCAATGGCAATGGCAATGGCAATGAAGGAAATGGTGCTGGCGACGGAAATGGCAACGAAGTAAATGGTGATGACGGCTCGCCACCCACGACAACGCCCACGATGCCAAGCGTACCGATTATTACCAGCGTCACTGACAATCAGGCTCCCATTACTGGCATTGTCAATCAACAGATATCCACTAATGATAATACGCCAGAACTTCAGGGCACTGGCCCCGCGAATGCCACCTTACATATTTTTGATAACGGTGTCGAAATAGGTCAGGTCCCTATCGATGCTAACGGGAACTGGACGTTTACTCCATCTTCCCCGCTCGCGGAAGGCACTCACCAGTTTACGGTCAGCGCATCAAACAATGCGGGCAGCAGCGCAATCTCAGACAGTTGGGTCATTACCGTCGATACCACCCCACCTGCCGCCGCAGTAATTTCTTCAGTGAATCAGGAAGGCACCACGGTGACGGGTAGTGCAGAGCCCGGAAGCACTGTCACCATCATTGGCAGTAACAACCAGGTTCTGGGTTCAGCCATCGCCGGTTCAGGCGGCACCTTCACTATTAGCATATCGCCCTCGCAAACACATGGTGAAACGCTGACAGCAAAGATTCAGGATGAAGCAGGCAATATCGGGCCAGATACCTCATTCAGTGCCTCAGATTCCGGTTTTCCAGGCGTACCCGTGATTGTCAGCGTTATAGATGATGTCGCGCCCTCCGTTGGGTCATTGACCAACAATCAGTCCACTAATGATGCGACCCCAACGCTTTCCGGGACAGCTGACGCTCACAGTACGGTTAAAATTTACAATTACGGGGTATATGTCGACAGCGTTGTCGCCGACAGCAACGGTAGTTGGGACTGGACCTCCAGCACAAACTTGCGGGATGACTCATACGCTTTCACCGCTACGGCAACCAACCACCTGGGTACGGGGGGAATATCGACGGTATTCAATATCAATATCGATACTCAGCCGCCGTTATCACCAGACGATCTGAATGTATCTGCCGATGGCGCTGTCGTCACTGGTACGGCTGAACCCGGCAGTACCGTGACTATAACCGACAATAATAATCATTTAATCGGCAGTGGTGTTACCGGGCCAGATGGCTCGTTTACCATCACCATAAACCCACCACAAACCAATGGCGAAACCATAACCGCTATCGCTACCGATCCAGCAGGAAACCCGAGTTTGCCAGAAACAGCACTCGCTCCCGATATCACCGCCCCGCAACCGCCCACAAACCTGACAATCAATAACGCGGGCGATCAGGTTTCCGGCATGGCAGAGCCCAACAGTACCGTACATATTCTCAATCCTGGTGGCACTATCATTGGCACGACCACCGCTGATGCAGACGGAGATTTCACCGCCACACTGGTTCCGCCACAAACGAACGGCGAACATCTTGTCGCCAACGCAACGGATGCAGCAGGTAATACCAGCGATAACACAGCAGTCACCGCGCCAGACAGCACCGCACCTGACGCACCAACAGGGGTGATTGTCGCCGGGGATGGTGGTTCAGTCAGTGGACATGCTGAAATCGGCAGCACTATCACCGTAAAAGACGGCAACGGGAATACGATTGGCGTGGGTCAGGCAGACAGCGGTGGCCACTTTGCCGTGTCGATCACCCCGTCACAAAACAAGGGTGAAACGGTAAAAGTGACTGCAACGGACAGCGCAGGCAACGAAAGTCTGCCCGCTTCCGCGCTGGCTCCGGATATTACCGCACCAGACCAACCGATTATTATTGCCGTCTTAGACGATGTTCCCGACGTCATCGGAAAAATTGATAACAACACGCTGACAAACGACGATAAACCGGAAATTAAAGGCACCGCCGAAGCGGGCTCGCAGGTAAAAATTTATGATAATGGCACCCTGCTTACCACCGTTACCGCCGATATCAATGGTAACTGGGACTACACGCCGACCACCGCGCTGAGCCAGGGCGCACACGTATTTACGGTTACGGCAACCGATGCCGCCAACAACACCAGTAGCGCCGCCAACTGGAAAATCATTGTCGATAGCGTCGCGCCGACCGTCCCGGTCATTACTCTGATTAACGATGACGTAGGAACCATCACGGGTAACATCGCGAATAACAACTGGATAACCAACGACAACACGCCGACCCTCTCCGGGACCGGCGAGCCAGGCTCGCTGGTGAACCTGTATGATAACGGTTTGCTGATAACGGTGATGCTCATCGACAAGTCAGGTACCTGGAGCTATACCGTCCCGGACAACAAGCAGCTCGCCGATCGCGACCATCATTTTACAGTATCCGCAACGGATGCCGCCGGTAACGTCGTCACCTCCCCCGTCGCGGTCACCATTACCGTTGACACCCAGCCTCCAGCGACTCCTGTCATTTCAGCCGCCACAGATGACATCGGCAATGCGCCCGTTGACTTGCCTTCTGGTAGAAGCTCAAACGATAACCTGCCGCCACTGAAGGGGACCGGAGAAGTTGGCTCCACCATCACTATCTACGATGGTGCCACACCGATTGGAACGACCACCGTTGTGGCCGGAGGAAGCTGGAGTTTCCCGGTCGCCCAGCCACTTAGTGAAGGTTCGCACACATTGTCAGCTATCGCGACAGATGCGGCGGGTAACGCCAGTACCGCCGGAAGTTTCATGCTGACTGTCGACACAACGCCCCCCGCGGCCCCGATCATCACCTCTGCGGAAGGACTTATTGGCATTGAAACTAAAGCACTGAGTAATGGCGGCAGCACGAAAAGCGACAACCCTAAACTATCCGGAACAGGTGAACCGGGTGCGACAATTACGATTTATGAGAATGGCGGCCTCGCCGGCATCACTACCGTACAGCCAGACGGCACCTGGACATTTACCCCGACCTCACTTGCCGATGGGCCGCATAAATTCACCGCCACGGCGACCGACGCTGCGGGCAACACAGGGATCCCATCGGCGGGCTTTACGTTGACGGTGGATAATCTGCCGCCAACGCAACCGCTCCCCCCCACCATTACGGACGACGTCAATCCGATAACCGGGGTCGTGACAAACGGCATGACTAACGACACCACGCCAACGTTCAGCGGCACGGGGAGTGTCGGCGATCTCATTACCCTCTATCTTAATGGCAACTCTTCGTCGCAGGGTACCGCGACGGTTGGGGCAGACGGTAGCTGGAGCTTTACACCATCAGTGCCACTTCCCCAGGATGTTTATCAGGTGACCATTACGGCGACCGATCCTGCTGGCAACGTCAGCCCGCCATCAAATGCCATCCTCCTGGAGATCGATACAACGCCCTCTGTCCCCCCTGTTATTCTTGTCGTCAATGATAATGTCGGTGGTTTCCAGGGCGATCTTGCGCCTGGCGCAATAACAGATGATACGACGCCAACTATTCACGGAACCGGCACTGACGGCGACACGATCACGCTGTACAACGGCAGTACGATTATCGGTACCACAACGGTGGTTGGCACCACCTGGAGTATTACTCCAGGGACGGCACTGGCAAACGGAAGTTATACGCTAACAGCCATTGCAACCGATGCGGCGGGGAACGCCAGTGCCCCATCAAACAGCGTCGCGTTTACGGTTAGCAGCACCGTGCTGACCTTACCGCAGGTTACGGATATTGAAGATGACGCTGGCGTCATTATCGGTTCATTGACCAACGGTAGCGTTACGGATGATACCACCCCAACAATCAGCGGAACCGGTGCGCCGGGCAGTACGGTCGTCATTTTCGATGGTGGCAATCCTATTGCCGAAACCCTCGTTGCGGCGAATGGTAGCTGGAGTATTGAGATTACGCTGACGGGAGATGGCCCGCACACGCTGACGTTCGGCGCCAGGGATGCCGCGGGCAATTCCCTGGCGGCAGGAAACCCTGTAATGTTGATACTCGATACGCAGCCTCCCGCCGCGCCAATCGTCACCAATGTTGACCCGAACGGCACGCTGGTGAGCGGGACAGCCGAGCCCGGCAGCACCGTCATCATCAGAAATGGTACCACGGTACTGGGTCAGGGTATTGCGAATAGCGTTACAGGTGTCTACACCGTCTCGATTTCACCCGCACAAACTACGGGGCAGAATCTGAATGCAATCGCCCTGGATCAGGCGGGCAATAGCAGCGACTCTACGCCGTTTAACGCGGCTACTTCCAGCATTCCGCATCCGCCAACTCTCGAAATCATTGATGATGTCTCGCCCGTTACAGGAGTGATTGGCAACGGTAAAACCACCAATGACACCTTACCGCTGTTACAAGGAACCGCCACGGCAGGAGCAACGGTTAAAATTTATCAGGATGGGAATGTAATCGGTACGGTCACCGCCGATGCAGTCTCCGGCGCATGGAGCTATCCATTATTCACCCCGCTGACAAACGGCACGACCTACAATTTCACCGTATCGCAAACTGTAAACACAGAACCCAGTGGGTTGTCGCCCAATTACGCCATTACTATCGATACTAGCGCCCCACCAGCACCCGCGATCATCAGCGTGATTGACGACGTATTACCGGGCACAGGATCGTTAGATACCGGACAAATTACCAACGATGCACGCCCGACCTTCAATGGAACCGGCGAAGTGGGTGCGACTATCACCCTTTACGATAAAGGTATCGCGATTGGCACAACAACCGTGAGTGGCAGCGGATACTGGAGCTATACCCCGACAAATGGGTTGGGAGAAGGCGAGCATATCTTTACCGCACGCGCAACGGATGCGGCTGGCAACCAGGGCGATCCCTCCAACAGCTTCCGGATTATTGTCGATACGTTAATCCCAGGCGCGCCCTCTATTGTGACGGTAACGGACGACGTCGGTACCCCGCAGTCCCTTACATCCGGACAGCTAACCAACGACAACACCCCAACGCTTGCTGGTGTCACCGAGGCCGATTCAGTGGTTACCATTAGCGATAATGGCGCGGTAATTGGCACAACCACCAGTGATGAAAACGGCAACTGGAGCTTTACGCCAACTCCAGCACTTAGTGAAGGCAATCATTCGTTAACCGCAACCATCATGGACGGTGCTGGCAATATCAGCCCGGCAAGCCCACCTTTCGTTCTGGTAGTTGATACGCTGCCGCCCGCGGCGCCGAGCATTACCTCGGTGATTGACGATCAACCCGGCAACACATCGCTGACTAACGGACAATTGACTAACGATGCACAACCCACGCTGAACGGCAAAGGAGAGATCGGCGCATCTATCACCATCCGCGATAAAGGCGTTGATATTGGTACAACCCAGGTTAATGAATCCGGCAACTGGAGCTTCACGCCAGATGCCCCACTGACTCAGGGGCAACACATCTTTACCGCCGTTGCCACCGACCTGGCGGGCAATATGGGTGGGGTATCTTCATCCTTTACCCTCGAACTGGATTCCATCGCCCCGCAGCCCCCCATCATTAGCACGGTGCTGGACAATACGGCTCCCACAACAGGCGCGATAACCAATGGGCAGACGACAAACGAAACACGCCCGGCACTGAGCGGCACGGGCGAAGTGGGAGCGACCATTACCGTTCTGAGCGATGGTCAACCCATTGGCACCACCACCGTGGGTGCGGGAGGTATCTGGAACTTTACCCCAACGGATGCACTGAGCAACGGCCCGCATACATTGACCGTCACCGCGACCGACAGTGCAGGTAACACCAGCCTTGCGTCGAACGGCTTTGGGCTCATCGTTGATACGGTATCGCCGGGTATACCCATCATTTCTCAGGTCGCAGATGATATCAGCCCGCTGACGGGCAGTCTGAACAACGGCCAGACCACAAATGATGCGCAACCCACGCTCAGTGGTAGGGCAGAAGCCAATTCCACGATCATAATTTATGACAATGGCACCTATCTCGGTACCGCTCCGGTAGACGCCAATGGAGCCTGGAACTTCACGCCAACAGGCGGACTTGGAAATGGTAACCATGCGCTCACGGTGACCGCCACGGACGCAGCCGGAAACGTCAGTCAACCATCCGCCACATTTAACATCATTGTGGATACCGTTGCCCCGCTTGCCCCCACCATTATCCAGGCCGTCGATGATGTACAGCCCGGCACCGGGACTCTGTCCAGTGGAGCCTGGACCAATGACACCCGTCCGCTGCTCAGTGGCTCAACGGAAGCGAATGCCCGGGTCGCGATTTACGATAACGGCACGTTACTGGGGACGGTAACAGCCACAATAGATGGGACGTGGGAATATCTGCCACCCACACTGAGCAACGGTCAACATACATTCACTGCCATCGCCACAGACGCCGCAGGCAATATCGGTGCCACCTCAAGCGGATTTATTATTAATGTCGATACGAACCCACCGCCAATCCCACAACTGATCTCGGTCATAGATGACATCGCAGGGGGAGTTTTCAATGCAGCGCTGAACAATGGGCAGCTAACCAACGATGCCCGCCCAACGCTCAACGGTACCGCCGAAGCCGGTAGCACTGTCAGTATCTATGACGGGAACACTCTGCTTGGTACTGCGCTGGTGCAAAGCAATAATAGCTGGACATTTACCCCGACCACGCCGCTCGCGATCGGATCCCATACCTTCACTGTGACCGCTACCGATGCGGCAGGTAATACCAGCGGCGCAACAACAGGTTTTACCGTGGTGGTGGACACCGCTGCTCCGGCACAGCCTTCAATAAGTAGCATTATTGATGATGTTGGCCCCAACACCGGTGCGATTGGCAGCAACCAGCCCACCAATGACTCACGCCCAACCCTGAACGGATCCACAGAGGCCAACGCGCGAGTCGATATTTATGATAATGGCAGTTTTGTCATCAGCGTAACGGCTGACAGCACCGGCAACTGGAGTTACACGCCGTCCTCTGCTCTGGCTCAAGGGGCACATTCTTTTACCATCACGGCGACAGATGCAGCGGGGAATACCAGTGGATTATCGTCTGCAGCAGCCATTGTGGTCGATACCATCGCCCCCGGTGTTCCAACCGGGCTGGCGGTCAATGCCAATGGAACGGCGTTAACCGGCGTGGCCGAAGCGAACAGCACGGTCATTATCACCTCCGGTAGCGGAACGGTACTCGGCACCACAACAGCGAATGCTTCCGGTAACTTCACCTTTACCCTGAATCCACCGCAAATTAGTGGGCAAACGCTGCTGGTCAGCGCACAGGATGCCGCTGGCAATACCGGCATCACAGGAAACGTGCTGGCCCCATTTACCGGTGTTCCTCCCGCACCAGTGATCTCCAGCGTATTCGATGATGTCGGCACCATCACGGGTCTGGTCACCGCCGGGAAAACCACGAATGATACCCGCCCAACACTGAGCGGAACTGCGCAGGCAAACGCCGTTATCAACCTGTATAACAACGGCACGTTGATGGGTAGCACAACCGCTGACGGGAATGGGATCTGGAGTTTTACGCCAGGCAGCGCCCTGAGCGAAGGCAACCACGCGTTTACTGCCAACGCCACAAATGCCAACGGCTCGAGCGTTTTGTCTGGCTCGTTCAGCGTCATTGTGGATACCACGCCACCGCCACCCCCTACGATTTTGATCAGCGCCGATGGCGGAACAGTGAGCGGCATCGCCGAAGCCGGCAGTACGGTTACGATATCCCTGCCTGGTGGCAGCAGCGTGACAGCGGTCGCCAACAGCAGTGGGGTCTACAGTGCCACCTTGCCTGTACGCCAGATTGAAGGTCAGTCGTTATCTGCAACGGCAACCGACGCGGCAGGCAACACGTCATCGCCTGCCAGCATCATCGCGCCGGTACTCCCCCTGCTGGCAGAAGATAATGTCACCCGTTTGCCGCTACAGACTGACGTGACAATCAGCACTGAGCATCAAAGCGATTACGGTTTCCTGCTGGTGAACGCACTGGGTAATGTCGCCAACGTGCTGGGTAACAACACAGCAAGTGTTAATTTCAGCATCCAGTCTGGCGGTAGTGGCTCCATCACCATCAACGCCGCGGCGACCGGCATTGTGCTGTCACTATTAAGCTCAATGGAGATTGTTATCCAGCGCTATGACACCTTGCTCAACACCTGGATAACCGTGGTCGATACCTCGAAACCCAATTTTGCCAGTTTGCTAACCATCGGAGCCTCTGGAGTGACGCTCAATTATGATGGGCTGACAGGTGGGGATTATCGCGTGGTTAGCTTCAACACTAACCTGCTGGCGACCGGCGCTTACACCAGCCTGGACGTTGCCGTGGTGAAAACCAACGGCGGAACCATCACCGGGGGAACCACAGAATCCGGTAACATCATCACCGATACCGATCCAACTCACGGTCAAGATAACGCCCCTTCCGGCACGCTGGTCACCACTATCACTGACGGTAACGGCAACGTCGTGAACGTCCCGGCGGGCGGCATTGATGTGCAGGGGAAATACGGCATTCTGCATATCAATCAGAATGGTAGCTACACCTATACCCTGACCAATACGTCAATCTCAGTGTATGGCCGTTCCGAAAGTTTCACTTACACGCTGACGCATGGTAGCGATCACTCCTCGGCAAAACTGGTGGTCACGCTGGGTCAGGCCCCAACCACCAGCACGGTAACGGCAGCAGACGATGTGGCTGCGCTGACTTACGGGACGCAGGCCATCGCAGTCGACAACCATCCATCACAACAAACCGGCTTCACGCTCGCCAGTGTTGGTTTGGGACAATTGCTGGATGTCAGCCTGGTCAACGGTTTGACCAACCCGATTAAATTCAACGTTGATGACGGCGCGACCCGAACGATAACGGTTCAGGCCAGCGTACTTGGCGTAACGCTGGGCGGCTTTGATCTCTATGTCTACCGCTTCAACGAGTCTATTCAGCAGTATGAGCAGTACCGGGTACAGCCGAACTGGATCACCGCCCTACTGAGCGGCAATTCACCGGCGTATACCATTACGCTGCCGGGCGGTGACTATCTGTTCCTACTAAACGCTTCCGGCGGCCTGACGCTGCTGACCAGCTATACCCTGAATATTCAGGCCGATCACACCTACGCCGTCGACAGCCTGAGCGCGGTAACCAACGGTAATATTCTGGTCAATGACTCGGCTCCGATAAACAGCGTCATCACCGAAGTGAATGGTGTTGCGATTAACGGGACGGGCACCACCAGTATTAACGGACAATACGGCACCCTGACTATTGATGCGAAGGGGAACTATACCTACACCCTGAAAAGCGGACTGGGCGCAGACGGTATCAGCACACCGGACAGTTTCGTCTATACGGTCAAAGCCCCCAATGGCGATACAGGTAGCGCCTCGCTGAACATTACGGCGACCCCGCAGGCGCTGGACGCAGTAAATGATGTCAGCAGCATGATGGCGGTGAGTACCGTTCAGGACTCTGCGGCATACGGAAGCGGCGCGCTGGGCACAGCGACGATTCCGACGCTGGGGAGCAAAGCAACTGGTTCAGGTTCGTTTGATATCGCAACAAATGACGTACTGAAAGGCGCCACGCTCAACTTCAGCATCGGCACACTTATCACCGTCGGTACGCTGGGCGTAACCTGGACAATCACCGGTCCTGACGGATTCTCGCTTTCAGGCTCTGTACCCGCCAGCTCTATCAGCCTGTTAGGCAGTTCAATTGCCGTCTCGCTGGGTAATGCCGAGCTAGCCGCTGGTCATTACAGCATCAGTTTCACAGGAACGATGGGGGGACTGGCCGTTGGCAACGTCAGCATTACGCCGAACGTCACGGGCACGACATGGCACCTCAATACCTGGGACGTTAACACCACGACGATGAATGGCAATATTTTTGATGGCAGTGATGCCGCTGGCACGCACGATCAGCTCTCAACCGTCCATACCCAGCTCACTATCACCGGCTTTAACGGCAGTACCGCCACACTCAATCTGACCGGCAGCATCAGTAGCACAACAATCCAGGGTCATTATGGTTCACTGACCATGAATCTGGATGGCTCATACATCTATACGCTGAAACCGGGTACAACCGTGGCATCGATGACCAGCAAAGAGACATTCACCTACACGCTTAACGACCAAAACGGGCATACGGACACCGCGACGCTGACCATCAATATGAATCCGCAGATGGCAAGCACCGCACAGCATGACGTGATCACCGGCTCGGTCTACGGCGATACGCTGATTTATCACCTGCTTAAGGCCAGCGATACAACGGGTGGTAACGGAACGACAGACACCTGGACCAACTTTTCACTGGCTCAGGGCGACAAAATCGACATCGGCGACCTGCTGGTAGGCTGGAACGGACAAAACGCCACGCTCGGCAACTACCTCACAGTGACCACCAGCGGTAACAACACCATCGTTTCCATTGATCGCGACGGTACAGGCAGCACGTACCACACCACTAACCTCGTAACACTGGAGAACGTCCACACCACGCTCGATGAGCTGGTGCAACAAAATCACATTGTGACCTGAAACGAACGCCATACCGCTATAACGATATAACAACAGCCCCGGATGCCATGACGTCCGGGGCAATAACAGTCGTCACGGCCCTATTTTGCAAGGGATAAACTATGAGAAATGTCGCCCCTGTCGCTGTAATGCTGGCATTAACGTTTTGTTCCGTTCGTGCGAATGCCGAAGATGAACCGCAAGTTATTACGCCGGAAGGGCTGGCAGCCAGTCAGATGCTTCCCTCTCTGGATGGTTCTGTGGCCGATCTACCGTTGAGCGTTGCCGCTCCCGGAAGCCTGACGCTTAACGACGCGGTGAGCCGCGCCGTGAGCTGGCATCCTTCTATTCGTGAATCCATTGGCAAACTGCTCTCGCAAAATGAGCAGATAGACGTGGCGAAAGCGAAATATTATCCGCAAGTTACAGCCGGAATGAACAACGGCTACAGCAATACCTACACTGACCATGGCTTCAGCCCTGCACTGGTCATTTCGGTGTCACAAATGCTGTATGACTTCGGCAAAGTCGCCAGCCAGGTGCGCGCCGAAACTGCCGGCTCGGCGCAGCAACAGGCAAACGTATTACTCAGCATCGATACTGTCGCCCACGCCACCGCCAATGCCATCGTCCAGGTTCAGACATGGCAACAGATGGTGGATGCCGCCGAAGAGCAACTGGTCGCGCTAAACGGTATTGGTCGGCTGACCAGAGAACGTAATGATGAAGGGGCGACCTCGCTGTCAGATGTAGTGCAAACCGATGCGCGTATTGAGTCTGCTCGTTCACAGCTGGCGCAATATCAGGCCAATCTCGACAGTAGCAAAGCGACATTGATGAGCTATCTCGGCTGGAACTCGCTTAACGGCATCAGCAATGAGTTTCCGGTAAAACTGGATAGCAGTTGCGATGTGGTAAAACCGGAGGATAAGTTAGTTCCCGCGGTGCTGGCGGCATGGGCGCAGGCGAACGTCGCGCAGGCCAACCTGGATTACGCCAACGCACAGATGACGCCAACCATCTCTCTGGAGCCATCGGTTCAACACTATCTCAACGACAAATACCCCAGTCATGAGGTGCTCGACAAAACGCAGTACTCAGCGTGGGTAAAAGTCGAAATGCCGCTGTATCAGGGCGGCGGTCTCACCGCCCGACGCAACGCCGCCAGCTACGCGGTAGAGTCCGCACAGTACTCTATTCAGCGCACTCGACTCGAAGTACGACAGAAATTACTGGAATCCCGCAGTCAGGCGATGAGTCTCGCGACTGCCCTGCAGATCCTGCGCCGCCAGCAGCGGCTGAGCGAACGCACTCGTGAACTGTATCAACAGCAGTATCTGGATCTCGGCTCACGCCCATTACTTGATGTTCTTAACGCCGAACAGGAGGTGTACCAGGCCCGTTTTGCCGAACTTCAGACCCAAAGCCAGCTTCGCCAGTTACAACTGAACTGCCTCTACAACACCGGAGCGTTGCGCCAGGCGTTCGCCTTAAATAACCGCAGTATTCAATCGGTGGAGATCCAGCTATGAGCGACGTCGAGCCGGTTATTGAAGATGCTATTGGCGAACCCGCCCTGAGGCAGTGGGCACAAGCAGTTACCCACATTGCCGGTCACTATCGCCTCACTTGCTCGCCTGGTGCTATTCAGGCTAACGCCCCATGGTTCGAGGGGAAAAACAGAACCCTTGCTTTGACGCAATTAGCACGCCAGGCGGGACTTTCCTTTCATACGCTGGATACCGCAAAGCAGGTACTTAACCAATGGCGTTTGCCGGTGGTGGCGGAACTGCACGACGGCCAAATCATGGTGTTAGAACATTTCAACGGTGAAGACGCACTGGATGTCTTTATTATTACCGACGAGGGACAACGCAACCGGCTGGCGGTGGCTGAGCTTCTGCCAGAAATCCATACTATCACCGCACTGCGCCCGTTATCGGCGTTAAAAGACAGTCGGGTTGATCGCTATATTTCGCGCTTTAGACCCGACTGGATACGCGAGCTGGTTTTACAAGATATCCGCCCTTACCTGCCCGTCATGATTGCCGCCTTTCTGATTAATGTCCTGTCGCTTGCCGGGATTATTTTTTCGATGCAGGTTTACGACCGGGTGATCCCCGCCCAGTCGTATCCGACACTCTATGTTCTCTCGACCGGCGTCCTGGTCGCGGTATTGTTTGGCTTTTTGCTTCGCGAAGCGCGTACCCACATTATGGATCTGCTCGGCAAACGCGCCGATATGCGCATTTCCGATCGCGTGTTTAGCCACGCATTGCGGCTGCGCAACAGCGCCGTCCCCCGCTCAACGGGGAGTTTTATTTCCCAACTCCGCGAGCTGGAGCAAATCCGGGAGATGATCACATCCTCAACCATGTCGACCATCGTCGACCTGCCGTTTTTCTTTCTGTTTATCGTGGTGCTGGCCTGTATTGCCCCGCCATTGGCGTGGATAGCCCCCGTCGCCGCCCTGCTGATGATCCTGCCTGGCTTGCTGTTACAGAAGAAGCTGGCGGTACTTGCTAACCAGGCCACGCATGAATCCACTCTGCGCAACGCGGTACTGGTCGAAAGCGTTCAGGGGCTGGAAGACATCAAGCTGATGCAGGCGGAAAACCGCTTTCTACAGCAGTGGAACAGCTACATCCGTATTACTGGCGAGTCAGGGCTGCGCACGCGCAGGCTGACTCAAGGGCTAATTGGTTGGGGCATGTCAGTGCAAAGCCTGGTCTACGCCGCCATCATTATGTTCGGCGCGCCGATGGTTATTGAAGGCACGATGACCACCGGGGCCGTGGTGGCGGCGTCGATGCTCGGTTCCAGAATGATTGCCCCAATGGCTAACCTGTGTGGTGTGCTGGCTCGCTGGCAGCAGGTCAAAGCGGCCAAAATGGGGCTGGACAGCATTATGCAACTTCCCACCGAGACGCAGCACGATAAAGACCGGGTACACCAGGAAATCTTCCGTGGCCACTATCTGTTTGAAAATGCGCACTTTCGCTACCACAGTGACGACCAGCGCGTACCGTTACGCATCTCGCGTCTGGAAGTGATGCCCGGAGAGCGGATTGCTATTCTCGGGCGTAATGGCGCGGGTAAATCAACCCTGCTACAGGCTATGGCGGGCGGCGTGGAGATTATTCAGGGAGATGTCCGACTCGATAACCTGAGCCTGGCGCAAATCGATATGGCTGATTTACGCCGTAATATCGGCTTTCTCAGCCAGAACGCACGGCTTTTTTTCGGTACGTTACGCGAGAACCTGACACTCGGCGCACCGCATGCCAGCGACACGCAGATATTCGACGCGCTGGAGGTCAGTGGCGCGTCAGCATTCGTCAAACAGCTCGCCAAAGGGTTGGCGCACCCCATTATGGAAGGCGGTAATGGACTTTCCGGCGGGCAGCGTCAGTCAATTCTGCTCGCAAGAATGTTACTGCGATCGCCCAATATCGTACTGCTCGACGAACCCAGTGCCGCGTTGGATGAACACACCGAACGGGAATTTATACAACGGTTAAACCAGTGGCTGGGCAACCGCACACTGGTTGTCGCCACGCATCGCGTTCCGGTTCTGGAGCTGGTCGAGCGCGTGGTGGTGCTCAAAGAAGGTCAACTGGTCATGGATGCCCCAAAAGCGCAGGCGCTAAATGCAAATCGAGCACCTGCACAGACTCACGGTCGGGAGTGGAAAAATGAAAACCAATCCGCATGACGCCGCCATGGACGACCTCGATATCCGCCAGGAACACCGTTTTTCCGGCGCCAGTCGCCTTATTCTGCTCAGCACACTGCTGTTTGCTGTCCTGGGGATCTGGGCGTATTTCGGCAAGCTGGATGAAGTCTCTACCGGCAGTGGGAAAGTCATCCCCAGCTCTCGCGAACAGGTATTGCAGTCGCTTGACGGAGGGATCCTCGCCGAACTCAGCGTGCACGAAGGTGATAAAGTTCAGGCCAACCAGATTGTCGCCCGCCTCGACCCAACGCGTTCTGAATCCAACGTTGGGGAAAGCGCCGCCCGATACCGTGCATCTTTAGCGTCAAGCGCCAGACTGAATGCCGAAGTCAACGATTTGCAGCTAACGTTCCCCAGCTCGCTGCAAGCCTGGCCGGATCTTATCGCCTCTGAAACGCGGCTGTATAAAAGCCGTCGCGCGCAGGTTGCTGATTCTATGGCGGAACTGCAGGATGCGCTGGTCTCGGTAAATAAAGAACTGGCCATTACCCAACGGCTGGAGAAGAGTGGTGCCGCCAGCCATGTGGAAGTGCTGCGCCTGCAACGCCAAAAAAGCGATCTGGGATTAAAAATCACCGATCTGCGCTCGCAATATTACGTGCAGGCGCGTGAAGCGCTGTCGAAGGCCAACGCCGAGGTAGATATGCTGGCGGCCATCTTAAAAGGTCGCGAAGATTCCGTCACCCGCCTGACCGTTCGCGCCCCGATGCGCGGTATCGTAAAAAACATCCAGGTCACCACGATTGGCGGCGTTATCCCTCCTAACGGCGAAATGATGGAGATTGTCCCGGTAGACGATCATTTGCTGATTGAAACCCGCCTGTCACCGCGCGATATCGCGTTTATCCACCCCGGACAGCGGGCACTGGTAAAGATTACTGCCTATGACTACGCCATTTACGGAGGGCTGGAGGGCGTGGTCGAAACCATCTCCCCAGATACCATTCAGGACAAAGTGAAGCCGGAGATCTTTTACTATCGCGTTTTCATACGAACCCATCAGGACTTTTTGCAGAACAAGCTGGGACGCCATTTTTCTATCGTACCGGGCATGATTGCTACTGTGGATATAAAAACAGGTGAAAAAACCATCGTCGACTATTTAATCAAACCATTTAATCGTGCAAAAGAAGCACTGCGCGAGCGGTAAATCCTTGCGGTTAAAGGGTTGTGGGGGCTGGTCACGCGTGTCACAAGTCTGTTATACTTGCTCTAACACATTGGGGCTGATTCTGGATTCGACGGGATTCGCGAAACCCAAGGTGCATGCCGAGGGGCGGTTGGCCTCGTAAAAAGCCGCAAAAAAATAGTCGCAAACGACGAAAACTACGCTTTAGCAGCTTAATAACCTGCTCTGAGCCCTCTCTCCCTAGCTTCCGCTCTTAAGACGGGGATCAAAGAGAGGTCAAACCCAAAAGAGATCGCGTGGATGCCCTGCCTGGGGTTGAAGCGTTAAAACTAATCAGGCTAGTCTGGTAGTGGCGTGTCTGTCCGCAGGTGCCAGGCGAATGTAAAGACTGACTAAGCATGTAGTACCGAGGATGTAGGAATTTCGGACGCGGGTTCAACTCCCGCCAGCTCCACCAAATAAAACAAGGGGTTACGTGAAAACGTAACCCCTTTTTGTTTGGCTGTGGCGGCAAAATGGCGGCAGCCAATTTGCCCACCGTTCATAACGTCTTAGCCGTTTGTGTAATAAAGGTGATTCACATGGAAGAAATGCACTTTGTTTACATCAATGCGAATGCGCGCATTGGTGCCCATTCAATAAGCAGTGTTAGCCACAGCGATAACCACATTCAGGGTATATGCCAATCAGCCCATTCAATAAGAACGTTTCGTAAAGATAGAATACTTCAAGAATGCACATCTGCTGATGAAGCACAGCAAGCCTGTCAGTCCTTCCTACCAGAAAATTACATCCATCTAACCAAGGCGACCAAGCCCAAAACCCTAACTTTTGACGTCTGTTTTACAGGTTTCAAAAAGGCAGATAAAGAGCGTTTGATTGAAGTTGCCGAGGCGCACAGCATGACAGTGAGAAGTTCCGTTACTCAAAATCTGCAGATGCTCTGTTGCGGATACAATGCCGGTCCTTCCAAAGTAAATGCTGCACGCATGAAGGGTACGATCATCATTGATGAAGAAAGTTTTGTGCATTTTATAGAAACGGGTGAAATTCCTGACGCATAAAAAACCTGCCGCAGCAGGTTCTTGTTTTAAAAATTCATGTGCCCTTGACCACCCGGTGTAGGGTGCGGCGGGGCATTATTGATTATTGTCGGGGTAACGATAAATCGTACAACCGTTTCATGGGTGACAAATGTACTGCCGCAATTAATGTTCTGGCACTGGCAGTAACGCTCCTTCGTGCTATCAGTAACCTGAAAGCTGCTCCGGGTGTGCGCCGCATGTCCACACTTTGGGCAATTCATCATTTTTTATTCTCCGCCACCATTAAAATCTCAATAATGATACACAAAGAATCAATATTGAGAACTTATTTATTCCATTTCTAAATCATCAATCTTTACTTCAAGCTCCATGCTGGTCGTAAATCCATTACCCGGGCTGACAGAATGCGTCAGGGTGGTAATGGTCCATTCTGCATCATCAATCTGCTTTTTGAACCCCTGCACCTTTACCGGCATTTCCGTATAGAGATCTGCGCGCCCTTCTGCCAGCTGCATAGAGAATGAGGCCACACCACGCTGCAGGCGCTCCCATTGCATTTTTGCGGCCCGTTCCGCGTTGCTGCGGTTCGCATAGGTCCGACTGAGTACCAGCACGTTTTCATCCGTACCGACGAGGTAATCTCCCTGTTTCTCCTCCGCCGTTTTTGTCGTTGTAGTTTTCCGCTTCCGCTTTACCTTTACCGCTTCTTTTTTTACCGGTTCCCGCGTATGCAACCAACTGGCAATAACACCGGTATAGGCACCACGATCAGCAAGGGTGAACCGATGACCGTCACCATCTTTGCGGGTAATAGTAACAACCGGCAGCGCCTTGCCGCTGGCTGTTTTGCCCTGGCCCTGGCGGAGAAACAGCAGATTGCCATCTTTCACGGACGCAATGGCGCCATACTGGCGCGCCAGCCGCATCAGGAAACTGGCGTCACTCTCATTGGTCTGGTCGATGTGATCGACGGCTTTGTCGGTCATGTCTTTACCCAGCGCCATTTTCAGGTTGTGGCGCCCGGCTATCTCCTTAACGACTTCCCCCACGGTAGTCTGGTGCCATGACTTTTCACGCCGGGTATTCAGGGTTTCCCGGAAGTCAGCGCTGCGGGCACGGATGGTCAGACGGTCAGGCGCGCCGCTGTGCTCAATCTCATCAACGGTATACCCCCCCTTTGGAAACAATGGCTGCCCTTTCCAGCCCAATGCTACCGTTATCACCGCCCCACGGCGCGGCAGCACAATCAGGCCGTCCGCGTCGTCCAGCTCCAGATCAAGCTGGTCAGCCTCAAATCCCCGGTTATCGGTCAGGGTCAGGCTCATAAGGCGCTTATCCAGCACCGTTGTAATATCCTTTCCCTCAATCGTGACGCTGAATGCAGGCGTTTTGCTGCCGGTATTCAGCAGCGCTGAATCTAAATTCATGACAGCAGCCCTCCCACTGTTCCGCTGATACTGCCAATCGCTGACGTTGCCGAATCCTGCAGGATGCCTAGTTGATCGCTCAGGCTGCCAAACATTTCAGACAGTGATTCATCCACCCTTTTCAGCGACAATGAAAACTCAATCCGGCGCGGCATCCCATCACGGAAAAACTCTGCTTTCGTCTGGTTCAGCCCCTCAATCACGTACATGCCATAAATCGTGCCACTGCCCTCGATCAGGGGCCACGCCTTGCCCAGCTCCGCCATCTGTTCCAGCGCCAGCATAGACAGCCTGCCGCCGGTAATTTCTGGCAACAGCACCCCGGATAGCGTCAGCGTGTCATTATCCGGCCCCAGAAATTGCGTGGTGGCGCGGCGGTTTACGCGGCTGTTTGTCGCATGGCGCCAGCTGCGCTGATACTGCAGCTCCTGATAAGGGACCGTGCGCAGCTCGAAAACAAATAATCCCAGCACCATCATCATGAGTCATAGCCCCCCTGATCGCTGTAGTTACTCCGGGCCTTCGCCCTGATCCGGCGGTCACGCTCATCGAGCTGCCGCGCCACCTCTCGCGCAATATCCTGCGCATTCTGTCCTGGCTGCGCCTGGATAATAATCTGCGTGGGGGCGTCCACATTGATAACCGGCTGCACGCTGGCGCCCTGGCCCATCATTGCGCCGCCTGATTTTACCGGCAGGCTAAATGGATGTAGCGGGGCCGCATCAACCGGCGCCGCAGCGGCCCCCATCATTCCTGCCACCACCGAGGCCAGCGCCGCTGTGCGTCGCCTGCTGGTCACATTTACCGGGCCGTTTACAATCTCCGGCCCGTTCTCCCCCACAATGCCAAACTGCCCGCGAGGAATGTTTCCGCCGGTATCATACATCCCCGCGTAAGCCGGGAACCCGCCTGTCGGTAACATCACACTGCCGTTACCGCTTACCGTGGCTGGCGTCTGATTTGGCAACCTGGCGCTGGCGGCCTCCTTATTGACCAGGCCCAGTTTTTCCAGCAACCAGACCACGCCTGATTTCAGAGACTCCAGCGGATGCAGCGCCATGTTCAGCCCTTCCGCCAGCATTTCACCGAACAAACGCCCCATTGATGCCGCACTCTGCAACTCTGCCGCCGTCGATTTGACCGGCGTCAGCAAATTAGTAAACCAGCCCCACAACTCCCGGACCTTATCCCCTACCCATTGAAAAATGGGCATTAACGGGGCAAAAGCTGACAGGATAGGCGCTGCCGCCGCTTTGAACCCCTCTACTACTCCGCCCAGAAAGGCGCTGATAGGCTGCCAGTATTTCCAGACCACCAGTGCCACCCCAGCCAGCGCCGCTACAACAAGACCGATCGGACTCAGCAACGCCCCAAGCAAACTCCCCACGGTGAACAGCGCCACGCGCAGCACTGCCAGCGGACCAGAAGCCAGTAAACGTAGCACCCCGCCCGTGCGGGTCGCTGCTGCTGCGGTGGAAGGTAAAACCTTAACCGACAGCATCGACAGCGCGAACCGGATCACCGCAATCGGCCCCAGCACTGCAGCCACCGCCACCGCCAGAGTACCCAGCCCGACTGTGATCGCCGCCGTCGCCGCTGCCACTTTCATCAGCGCGCCAGCCAGTACGGGATTCTGCTCAACCCAGCGCCGAAGCGCCCCGGTCACGCCTTTAACCATGCTCATGATATCCATCAGCGGCTGGCGCAGCGTTTCCCCCAGGCTACTGAAAGCGTTCTGCGCGCCCGTCTTAACCAGCAACCACTGCGCAGACAATGAATCCTTGTTGATGTCGGATTCTTTCTGCATGGAGCCATTAGCATCGCTGCCTGCAGTGAGTTTCAGCTGGCGCTGCAGCTCCGGCAGGTTGTTTGCCAGTTTTGCGGCATCATCGCCAAACTCTTTGCCAAAAATCATCGTCATTGCAGACAGGCGCTTATCCTGCGGCAGCTTGTTGACCTTCTCCAGTACGCGCTGAATAGTGCCCATGGCATCCGTGGTCATCTGCTTTTCAATCTCTTCTGGATTGAGTTTCAGCAGGTCCATACCTTCAAAAAAGCGTTTGCTTTGCATGGTGGCAATGGAAAGTTCACGCACCATGGCATTTGAAGCACTGGCGGCAATTTCAGGTGCCGCGCCCAGAGAAAGGAAGGTTGAACCCAGCGCCGCCGCTTTGCGGAAGTCGAGGCGGTCAGCCACGCCGCCCATGCGCTGCAGGACGTTGATAATATCCCCGCCCTTTGACATGGCATTATCGTCCAGGTAGTTCAGCGCATCGCCCAGCTGCTCAATATTGCGCGTCGGTACTTTATACAGCTGCGCAATTTTCCCTAACCCCTCCGCCAGCTCATCTGCAGGCAGTTCAAAAGCGGTTGCTGCTTTCGCTGCAGTTGAGGCAAAGGCCAGTAAATCGCGCTTCTGGTCCTCAAAGGGATCATCCTGATTGGTCACGCCCATGCGGGCGCCACCCTCAACCAGTGCCGCGTAGTCAATCGCTCCGTTCTCCATCGGCAGCTGCTCACTGGCAGCTTTGATGGCATCCTGCATTTCATAAAATTGCTTTGTGCGGTTGCCGTTGTCGTCACGCAGTCCGTTAACCTGTTTTGCCACACCTTTCATGGCATCTTCCATGCTGGCGTAACTCCTGACCGCAGCCACAACCGGCGCCCCCATCGCAGCACCGGCGGCTGCCGTAGTCGCCCCGGCGCCCGCAATGCGATCACGGACCTCAAGACGGCGTGAATACTGCTCACGGACAGCATTGATCCGCGCCTGCTGTTCACCCAGGCGTTTGAGTGATTTCTGCTGTCGGTCAAGCGCCTGCCTGGTTTCATCGGCATTCTGCCGCAGCACGCGCTGGGCGGAACTCAGGTTTTTAGTGTTGATACCTGCAGCACTTAATTCATCGCGTTGCCGCTGGGCTGACTGCCGCAGCCCGTCGAAGGTATCTTTTAGCTGGCTGGCCCGGCGTTTTGCCTGCTCCAGCTCCTTCGCCTGTTTTTTCGTGGGATTGCTGGCTGCAGCAAACGCATTCGCCAGTTCAGACACTTTCTGACGCGCAGCTGTAAGATCGTTTTTTGCTCCCTCAAGCTGGGTGCGAACCTTGCGGAATCCGTCGATACGGGTGGCCTGTGAATCAAACGCTTTAAGGCTGGCACGGCTTTGCTGGATTGCGGCTGCCAGCTCCTTAGAGCTGGCCTGCGCAGAACGGAATGGGCGGGTGAGTTTATCCACCGCGTTCAGAATGACCTGCAGGCGCAGGTTGTTATCGCTCATCGCTGGCTCCGCTTCTCTGTATCGCTTTATACCGCCATTCCAGCACTTCGGTCAGCGGCATAACGTCAGTGACAGAGGGCGGCCAGTGAAAAATGGTGGCAATATCTGCCACCAAATCATCTACCGTCAGGCTGTCGGTAAACCGGCAAGTACCGACTTCTTCAACAAAAAAGTGACCACCTCTACCGACAGCGAGGTGAGATCGGCGGGGTCCAGTTCTGCCATTTCCTGTGCGGTCAGCGTCGGAGTGGAGATACGCGGGATCACTGTCATCATAGCCCCCACGTCCATATCCATAATGGCCTGCAGGCGGGTGCCGCGCAGCGCACCGGACTGAGGTTTACGCAGCACAATTTCGGTAATTTGGGTTTTACCGCGCATGATGGGCGTATCCAGTTGTACGGTTTTTTCAGTCAGCTTATTGCTCATGTTCGTTTCCTGTTAATCAGATACTGGCGCGGATCACCGCGCCGTTAAGTTAAATCAGAGGCCAATGGCGTTGCGGTGCGCTTCCATCAGGTCCACGCCGTCAACAATTTCAATCATGTTGACCAGATCAACCTCATAGAGCACCTCACCGTTAATGGTCAGCTTCGCGTAGCTGTTGGTGCTGCTGACTTTGGTGGTGCTGCTCTCGCCTGTTTTCCACTCGCCGGAATCCACTTCTTTGTGACGCCCACGCACAACCAGCTCAACGGCCTGCACTTCGCCGGTATCGTCTCGCTGAATGGAGCCGGTGAAACGCAGCTGGATGCCGTCAACAGTGGCCTTGCCCATCTGCCTGAATAACAGCAATTCGGTGCCGCCAATTGAGAATTCCGTATCCAGTGCACCGTCATCCAGCCCCATATCCACATCCACCGCGCCCGGCATACCGCCGCCGCGATACTTCTCAAACTTGCGAGTGAATTTCGGCAGGGTCAGGGACTCAACGATCCCCTGCCAGTTGTTCCCGTCGTTGAACAGGTTCAGGTGTTTTAACTTGCGTGGTAATGCCATGTATCCCCCTTATGCACTGACACGGCTGGCAAAATCGACCAGGTAGCGATCGGTGATGCGCTGGCGCAGCATCAGATTTTCAAGCGGCGGCACAGGCGTGTAATCGTAGTCGATGGTGAGTTTCCCGGCTTTCAGGGTGTCTTTATCGTTCACTGACTCATCCAGCCAGCAGTCAGCCCCGATGAGGTATCCCTGATTCACCAGACTGCGCATTTTGGCGCGGATACCTTCGATAATGTCGCGGGCCAGTGATGGATTCAGCGGCTTATCAACTGCCCACATATGCGCTTCCGCCATGGTGTCAGCCAGCACCTGCGCCGTGCGGGTGTAGTTTTCAAACTGGAACAGTGGATCGTCACTGAGGCAACGGGAACCCCAGAAGCGGAAGCCATCTTTACGAATCAGAGTGGTGATATCGTTCTGGTTAAGCAGCCCCGCATCCGTTGCCGGGTCCTGCAGATCCCAGGACACATCAGCGGACAGGCCAGTGACACCATTCACACCCACGTTCGAAAGGGTTTTGTGCCAGCCAGTCTGCTGGTCGATTTTGGCGCGCATACCCAGAGCGCGAGCAGTGGCAAAAGCCGCCGCATCCGCCTGTAGCACAGTGTCAAAGTTGATGAAGTCAGGCCAAATCAACATTCCTTCACGCTGGCTGAAATTCTCACGGTAGGTGATAGCCTCAGACACCGTTTTGCAGCCATAGGCGGAAAGGTAGGCAAACCCGCGCAGACTCTGCGCCACGCTAAGCAGTTCAGTGGAAACCGCCTGCGTATCATGGCCCGGCACACCGAGGATGCGTGGCTTAACGCCCAGCTGCGACTGCGCAGACAGCAGCGCTTTGATGCCCGTTTTTTTACCGTCTGCCGTGACGCCGCCGATAATATTGGCGGTGGTTTCTGCTTCGGTTTCACCCTGGGCCACGCGGATAACCACGGTGACAGGCTTAGCCTGATCTGCAATGGCATCCAGCGAGCGGGCCAGCGTGCCGGACTCGCCTGCTTTGCCGCTGGCGGTCAGCACATCCGTCAGAAGAACCGGCTTATTGAGGGGAAATACGGACGCATCAGCATCATCGCCGGTGCAGACCATGCCCACGATGGCGGTGCTCACCGTGGCAATTGTTCGGGTGCCTTCGTCGATTTCGACAACGCGCACGCCGTGGTGGTAATCCTGAGCCATAAGGCATTATCTCCGGTTGACAGGGATGCCTTATGTTCTGGTTGATACGCACACGGCGCACGTGTTTCTGCCTGTACCATCACTGACACAATAACAGGGTTTTCAGCCTGGCTGGCTGGCGGGAAATTTCTTATACAGCGTGGAAATACCCACATCGAAAAGCAGCGCCACGCGCTGACGTGTTTCACCTGCAGCCAGTAGCCGCCCGGCCTGCGCCCATTGTTCCGGCGACAACTTTGGACGGCGCCCGCCGATTCTCCCTTGCGCCCTTGCTGCAGCCAATCCCGCACGGGTTCTTTCCACAATCAGTTCACGTTCCATTTCAGCCAGGGCGCCCATGATGTGGAAAAAAAAGCGCCCCATGGGTGTCGAGGTATCAATGCTATCCGTCAAACTGCGGAAATTAACAGCCCGCTGCCGCAACTCCTCAACGAGAACCACCAGATGCCGCATACTGCGCCCAAGTCGATCAAGCTTCCAGACAACCAGCGTGTCCCCCGGCGACAGGGTTTTAAGCAGCTTTTTTAACCCTGGACGTTCTGACGTTTTACCGCTCATTTTATCTTCAAAAATCAGCTCACATCCTGACCGTTCCAGCGCATCACGCTGCAGCGCCGTGTTTTGCTCATTTGTTGATACACGCACATACCCAACCAGCATTCACTTTCCCTTATGCAAAAGCCCAAATGATGCCAGTCAGACTGTAAAACTGCATTTTCTTAAACCTTGGTCTACGAGAAAGTGTTTCTGAGTCTGGTTTTTTCCAGCTAGGGGATTTTCAATTTGTATGGGGGCGCGGTTCAACGGGCAGCAACGGTATAGGCAATGTTCAGTTTCCACATGCTTTTGTTGGCACACCATATCTGGTTGCACCGTCAGATATTTCTTCAGGTCCTGAAGGAGTGAATGCTGTCGGGTGGGATTTATTAAATAGCACAGCAGCGGGGGCCAGAATTTTTTCTGCAGACTCTAAATCTTCTGGTATCTCTACCAGCTTTTCTTATATCGCAATCGGTAAGGGGGTTGTATGAAGTATTGCGCGTTGAATAACGGATTTTATGGCGACAATACTCCAGTTGACAAAATTCCGGGGAGTTTTGTGCATATCAGCGACGACGAAGGCCTGAGAATTTTAGACAGCCAAATTAATGGTCAGATTCAGCCCGATGATAATGGTTTTCCTGTTCTGGTGCCGTATCCAGAATTAACAAAAGATGAGCAGCAGGAGCGCGCCGAGCAGAAACGACAGACACTGAAATCAGTCGCTGATACCGAAATTTCATGGCGGCAGGATGCCGTTGATGCAGAGATCGCGACGGAAGAAGAAACCGCCGCGTTGTCTGAATGGAAGAAGTACCGGGTGCGGTTAATGCGCGTAGATACATCAAAAGCCCCCGATATCAAATGGCCTGAACTGTCCGTTTAGTTTGCCATTCCCCACATGGGTAGCCCATTGCTACCCACAACTCGCTTCATTCCCTCCGGTGGTACACCTAAAAACTCCAGTGCCATATCGTCATCGACTGGACTGGCATCCTCAGGCAAAGCGTTATTTGCACAGTATGCGTCGAGTAACACTGTCGGAAAAAATTGATTCGTTGACGCGCTATAAAAGTAAATAGTCATTATCACCACCCCCTCGCATACCAGTTACATGTCAAATTTGCCGGATTAACGCTATTACCTTCAGCGGTTGCACAACCTACTCTGAACTTTGAATTACTGACTGGGAATGCCTGACTAATCTCAGCGTAGGTCGTGTCATTAGGATCTGAGCTAATCAAAACGAACGCACAACGGTTCGGGAACGGGATAACGAAATCCCCATCACCATTTCCATAATTACCGCGCCCCCACTGCTCCAGAAAACCGTCTGGGGTCAAACGCCACCCGTAATCCGCTTTCAGCGATGTCCATTTGCTCATGTCGGGGATCTGGTTTGTCCCGGTTCCTACATCCCTTTTTGCCGCTTCTCGCAGACCAAGGTTTTTGAGAAACTCTGAAACATCAGCAATGTCTTTTCCATTGGCTGCCTTGTCCATCTTTCCGGCAAGCGCATTTGTCATGGTGGTGGCAAAATTAGGATCGTTTCCCAGCGCCGCCGCCAGTTCGTTAAGCGTATCGAGTGCAGCTGGAGAAGATGCCACCAGTGCAGCAATTGCCGCCTGCACAAAAGCCGTGTTAGCAAGTTGCGTGGAATTATTGCCTGCCGCTGCCGTCGGTGCTTTTGGCGTGCCAGTGAATGTCGGACTGTCTTTTGGCGCATATTGCGTATGTGGATCTGCAGCAGCAAGATGTTTTGCCATCAGGTCATCCACATACACCTTAAGCTCCAGCACCTTGTCATCCACATATTTGCGGGTTGCCAGAACCACAGCAGGGTCAATTTTCAGAGTGATGTTATCGGTGCTGCTGGTAATCAGCACCATGCGTACGGTCTGCGTGCGTCCGCTGCCCTCAACGAGCTGCGGCTTATAGCTTTCCGGGCAATTCCCGACGGCAATCAGTGCGCCGTTTTCATCAAACAGGCCGACTTCACGAATCCACCAACCGCCCTCAGTTTCAGGGATCACCTGCTCAGCAATAATCTGGCTGCTGTTCTGGGGATCGATATACAGCATATTCAGTGCTGCGCGGCGCTTTTCAGCCACTAACGCGGTCTGTTGTGCGCAGGGAGTGGGCAGTGCTCCACCACCGTCACCCACCGCCATATGGGTAATTTTAAGCGGGATACCGAGCGCGGCGGCGCTAGCCAGTTTCGCCGCGCCGATATCCGTCAGCAGGGTGTAAAATTTTGCGCTCATGGGTTCACTCTCATCGTGTCAATAACATGGACCGCTCCGCCCTCATAAGCGGTGCCGCCGGAAATAATGGTTTCGTTGATGTACGGGTAGATCGTGATTTCTTCACCGGTGTAGGTGGCTGCACCCACAAAATACGGGCCGCCTGTCTGCAGGTTGATGGACATGCCAACCAGATGACGGCTGCACGGTTTGGCGTCACCGATCAGGCGCTCCAGCTCCAGATAGGTTTCTTCTGTTATACCCTGGTCCTGCACGCCAATATCCAGACGGAACGTCCCCGGCGTTTCGCCGGTCTGCCACCACTCAATGATGCGGATCAGGAAGCCGAACGGCTCCACCACACGCCGCACGGCGCTGGTTGTCCCCTTGTGCTGATGGATATAAAACGCGTCCTGCACAACGCGGCGCTTGACGCTTTCTGTCCAGCTTTCATCCCAGCGGTCAACAGAAAACGCCCAGGCCAGATAAGGCAGGAACCTGATCGGGCAGGTTGCCGGGTTCCATAAATCACGCAACGATACCTGCAGATCGGAAATCCCGCTGCAGGTCTGCGCCAGTCGGCGTTCAAGCGGCGACGAACCCGGCGGCAACAGACTACTCATCCGTGCCCCCGTTGGTGACGCTCCACTCTGTGCAGGACGCTGCCTGCGTCTTATCCAGCACCACATCATCCAGCGGGGACGCCAGCTCCACACGCTGGACGCCCTCTACGTGCAACGCGGCATAAATGGCGCTGCGGCGGATATCACGTCCCAGCCGCGTCTGACTGGCGATGTATCTCTGCAGGCTGGCTTTTGCTTCTGCCATCACCGGCTCAGCCTCCGGCCCCGGATAAAGGAAGATCGTCGCATCCACGCTGTACGGAATAATTTCAGCGCTGCGCACCGTCAGGCGGTCTGCCACCGGGCGAACCTTTTCACTGTTAAGCGCCAGCTCAACCACCGCCAGCAGGTCAGCCCCTGCCGTACCGTCACCCTCGCGACTCAGCACGGTAAGCACCACCTCTGCCGGTGCCGGACTGGTTGCGCTGGCATCAGCCACGCGCCCGTCGGCGCTTCTGGCGTGGAACTCATAGGCTCCCGTCGGCCCTGCAACGGACAGCCCCTCAAATGCTGCAGGAATGCGCTGACGTAATGCTTCATCACTTTCCATCACTGCGGCGACCGGCGGCACCGCATCATTATCGGCAGGGACTACCGTCAGGCGCTTCACGTTGCAGTTGCCTGCCAGTTGCTCAAGGTCATTTCCCATGGAGTAGGCCACCATGACAGCCTGCGCAGCCTCATTAATTCGCTGGCGCAGCAGGATTTCGCGGTAAGTATTCTCCTGCAGCAGTTTGGTGACAGGTTCTGACTCCAGCGCTAACGTGCGCATAACGGCCTCCTGTTCATCAGCCGGATGGAGGGCCACAAAGGAGGCCTTGCGTTCTGCCAGCAATGCCTCAAAGTCCGGCACGTCCACAATCTGCGGCGGCGGTAGTCGGGAAAGATCAATGACTGCCATTGTCTGCTCCTGTTGATACGGAAAGGGAAACTGGCGCACCGTTATTGCTGTGTCCGGTAAGCTCAACCACCATAGAGCCGTCAAAATTGCCGTTGATGGTGATGGAGTCCAGCGTAAGGCGCGGCTCCCAACGGTTCAGCGCCACATAAACCGCAGACATAATCTGCAGGCGCAGCGCCGGGTTCTGCGGCTGGTCAATCAGGGCAGACAGCAGGGAGCCATATTCCCGGCGGGCAAGACGGCTGCCCTGCGGCGTCAGCAGAATATCCCGCACCGACTGGCGCAGATGGTCTGTATCTGAAATGGCCTGCCCGTCATTCCTGCTCATACCGATATACAACGTCATACCGGACCTCCCGTGTTATCGCCGCCTTTCAGAACACCAGTATGCTCATGGTCATCAACTACGATCCCGTTGGAACTCATCGCGCCACCGCCCTGAGTGACGCCACCATTGATCACCACCTCGCTGTTAATGCGCGTGGTGTCAGCCTCCACCACAAACTCACCGGTTTTGAGGGTGATATTGTCCACCGCTTCGATCACCATGGATTTGATGCCCCTGACATGCCACCGTCCGGTGGCAGGTTCATACTCAAACCAGCCCCCGTCCGGGTACTCCGTCACGCAGCCGTCCACAGAATCCGACGGCGGCGGAAACTGATTGGAGTAGATAGCGGGCAGCACAAAAGCGGTTTCCAGATTGCCCCCCATGCTCAGCACCACCACCTGCTCATCCGGCGACGGGCACCACCATGTACGGGCACCACCGGCACGCAGCGTCAGCCAGTTAATCCAGTTGGTTTCAAGGTCGCCCACTTTCACCCGACACAGCCACTTTTTCCGGTCCACTTCGGTCACAGTACCGGTGCGGATCAGATTGGTGATAAGGCGCATGATTTCGGTTATTTGTGCATTCATAACGAAAGGTTGCCATCAGAGGGAAAAGGTAGGCAGTTCTGGCGGTTGTACCAGCGATGAAACAAAGATCACCCCGCCAGCCAGCGCAACAGAGTGTCACGGGTAACGGTTTCCACCTCATCATTCACACCCAGCAGGCGGCGCTCAGCGTAGCGGACCTCCGGGCCTTTACGGCTGACGCGGTCACGCAGGCCGTAGTGGTGAACACGGGCAATGCGCTGCACCTTGCCTTCAAACTGCACGCTGGCAGAGTCGGCACTGGCTGCAATTTTCAGGTATTTTGTGGTGCGAAGCTTTGCAAACATCTGGCGTTTGATGCGTCCCTTCTTGCTGCGGGCTGTCACCCGGCGCGGCTCATAGCCGCTGCCGTCAGGATTACGCTGCAGCCTGATGTTCTGCTGCTGCGTCCGGCGCAGTTGTTGCGCCAGTTGCCGCATCATACGGCTGCGCGCGGCAGGCTCCAGATTCGCCAATAGCGCCGTCAGCCAGTCATCCACCCTCTGTAGCTCATCCATGTTTCACCGTCCACATTTCCTCGAATCCATCAGGCTCCGGCACCGCTTCAACGCTCGACACATTACCGTCAGTGCTGACCAGTACACGCTCCGTCAGTTGCAGATTCAGGCTGATATCGCACACATCATTGCGCAGAATATCCACTTCAAAGGTGAACAGTTTTTCGCGCAGCTCCGGGTTGTTGATGGCGTCCGGCTGGTTTTCTCTGAGCCACAGCAACACGGGAGCCATCAGCAGATTCTGGTCGCCGCTGAAATCCTCGATCACCACGTTCAGGGTGTAGCGGTATTCCCATGACATAGAGCTGGCACCGGTTGCCACCAGTGAGCCGTTATCAACGAAAAGGTGCAGCTTATCTGGGTTGTTGCGGACATACGCCACCGCTTTATTCAGGGCGCTGCGCAGGGACTGCGGTTTGTTCACTCTCTCGCTCCTGACACGCAACTATCGTGTCGACTTTGTCAGCACAGACCGCCCAGGCGGCCTCTGTTTCATCCAGCGCCGTATTCAGATCACCGTTACTGCGCGGCGCTGATCTTTCCAGGCGGCACTGCGTCACTCTGGGACAGCCATTCACGGTAAGCAACACCTCCGGCAAGGGCCGGACGTTCGCGCAGCCTGATAATGTCAGCAGGCAAAGGAGCGTCAGCCCAGCGGCGCAAATCCTCGTTTTCACGTTTCAGTTCCTCGATCCGGCGCTGGCGGCTTCGCAGCAGTGCGGTGGTCTGTTCCGCTGCCGCATAAAGCCGCGTCTGCTCCCGGCTGTTGGTTTCGGTCAGAATGGACAGGCCGATCAACTGACTGTTTTTCTTCGTCAGTTCCTGCGTTTTACTTTTCAGCGCCGCGCCCTGCGTCTCAATGGTGTGACTGGCATTGTTAAGCCGCCACGACTGCCAGCCCAGCGCCACAAGAACCAGCGCCAGCCCTAACATCAGTGCGCGATTCATTCCCGCAATGCCTTTAATTCATCCTTGATTGCCAGGCCAATGGCAACGGTAGATACATAAACCAGCCCCGTCAGTTTCCACCCGGCAAGCAACACCACAAAGGCAGTAGCCAGGCGCAGATACCAGGAGAGAGAGATTGCGTCCATCACCCTTAATACCCTGCCCAGAAGGAATCTGACCTTTAGCCGGTCATTACCTGTCAGAGTGCAAGAATAAAGCCCGGTGAAGCAGACCAGAGAAAACGCGGCAAACTCAAACCACATGATCAGCGCCAGCGGGAAAAGCGCATGGGAGGCAGGAAAAATCACATCAACCATCACAAGAAGCGCCAGAACCGAAAGCGGCAGCCAGTAACTTTTTAACCATTTCATTTCAGGACGCTCCTTTTAAGCACCAGGCCATTTCCCGCGCGCGGCGGTTCTCCAGACCTTTATTTTTCACACCGTTAACGTAAATCCAGCGCGGTAGCTGGTTGCATGCCTGCCACCACTGCTGGCGATTGATATATGACACCATGGTTGACCTGCAGATCGCGCCGGTCCCCACATTGAAGCCAATACTCACCAGCGCATCGTAGACATGTTGTGGGGGCTTAACCGTCAGGCAGGCCTCCAGCCTTTTTTCAGTCAGCAACACATTGTTTATTAACCCCTGCGCTGCCTGCCGTTCCGTGATAGCTTTCCCCGGCACCACCCCGGATGTATTGCCGATCCCGTCAGTCCAGACACCTGCGCTGCACTGATACGGCTGCAGACGACATCCCTCGTAATCGGCAATCAGTTTCAGCCCTTCAACGGAGGTTTTGAGCGACTGAAAACCGGGCAGCGTGGCGGCGACAGCCAGCACAGCCCCAACAAGGCAGCGCTTAACGATTGAAGGATTCATATTCCCCCCGTGAAATTTTGCCATCGCGCAGCAACCTGAAAGAATGGTGTTTGTAGTACCAGTTGATAGCCAGCATCAGCACACCAATCAGCACGCCGCCAACCGTTGATGCATCCTTGAGCGACAGATCACCCAGCCATGCCAGCAGCACGGCGATGCAGTAAGTAATAAAGGCGCTGATTCGTTCAAGCGTCATAATTCAGTCCCATAGCTGGACGGTCTGCGCCGTGGTTGACGCCGTAATGTCCGGCAGTTCCACCTGCAGCCCGTGCGGTAAAAATGGGCCGTACTCTGCCAGCCCCGGATTTGCCTTCAGAACCTGCTCAGTGACCCCCTGCGTGCGCCCGTAATGACGCCAGCAAAGCGCGTCCACCGTGTCATACTGATGCGCACGCACTTTCATCAGATAAGCTCCACTGTACAGTGCGGTGCATCCTGCACCCGGCTGATAGCCCATCGGGCATCACGCCACAGATCGCCGCTGGCCTCCGACAGCTCCGCCCCCCGTTTCACACCTGACGCCGTGGCGTCATAGTCCTGATAACGCTCATTGAGTACGGCACGCGTCCAGCAAAAAACGGCGTTATGGTAGTGCCGGATACGCTCGCTTTTACCGTCCAGCATGTCCGCCGGAACCTCAGCCAGTGCCCGGTAGCCCAGCAACTGCTGGCGGTTGCGGAAGTCGTACAGCTCAGCGTTAACCTCAGAAATAGCCGTCAGCACAACCTGCTTTAAACGCGGCTGCGTCACCGTGCCGTCAGTTCGCATCACACTGCGAAATTCCAACAGGTCCACATCAGGCCAGAACGGCGTATTTTTGATGACCTCCGCCTGTTCCGGTGCCTGTTCGGGCGCAACAAACTTCATGCGGCTTTCTCCTGAATAAGTGGGCGGTGGACGGAATTTTGATATGGCAGTGCCTTTCGCCATCCCGTGCCGCCCGTGCGCGGGGCACGTTCTTTAGCGGCTGTCATTGCGCAGTCTGCGCTCCAGCTGCTGCTTTTCTTTTTTCACACCGCAGCGGGGATCAAGCTGCAGCGCATGGGTAAGGTGATTCAGGGCAGACGCCGGGTTGCTTTCGCTCAGTACAGCGCCGATGGCTTTATGCAGGCGCGCCCGCGACTGGTCCGGCATATCCAGATCGGTGGTCAGGTCCAGCGTCTGCAGAAGCAGATCGGCATCAAAACCGGCAGCGGCAAGCAGAGCGCTTTGCGCCGCGTCTGCCATTTCTTCTGCCAGCACGGTCTGCACGTTACGGTTGCCCAGCGGCATCACCCAGCCATGGCGCAACGCATGGCGCCCGATTTCGAGCGCACCGGCATAATCACCGGCGTCGATACGCCACAGCATCACGTACATCAGCACGTCATCCTGCTGTGCACCTCCGGCTGCCAGCACGCCCTCCGCCCAGGCGGAATATTTCGGCAGCAGCTCCACCTTGATTTCCGCCTTTTTCACCGTGGACTGGACGCCCTTGAGGCGGCGGCGGTCTTCTGCCAGTTGCAGCAGCATCAGGTCATACCCCGACGCATGGCGAACACTGCCGCCCTCACGGGCGGCCTGTTCGGCCTGAATGCGCAGGCGGTGTTGCCGTGCGGGACTCAGGCTCATGCGTTATTCCCCACCTTCCGGTGCGGCAGGCACTCTGAAATCACCGATTTCGATGTTTTCTACCAGCGCCGCGCAGCGGTAGTCCTCGACCACATACGCCTCGTTGACGGATTCAAAGTTTTCAATCCGGTCGCGTTTCGGGTTGTCGATAACAGAACGGCGGCGGGTGTCTTCCTGCCAGTAGATGGACAGGTTATCCAGACGGGTGATCAGCAGGGCATTTGCCGGGAAGAAAGGCGCGCGCACAGCCTGCAGGCCGCCCATGCGTTTCTGGCTGATGATCAGATCGGCGGCGATTTTCTCGCTGTTGTCCTGCTCTTTGTTGACCAGCGGGAAATACTTGTCAGACAACAGTTCACGTCCGCAGACAACAACCAGCTCGTCATCATCCTGATACTCGACATCGATCAGCTCGTTGACGGTATCCATCACCACCGCGTCAAGATTTAGATACTTACCACCCGGACCTACTTTTACTGGTTCTGCAGTAGTGGTGCCGTCTTCTGCGGTTTTGCTGCCCATGACGTGATCCGGCGCGTCTTCGCGGATTTTCTGCAACCATCCTTTATTGACGTCCTGCAGCAGCGGGTTTTCAGCACGGTTGGAGGTTTTGGCGCGCTTCACGCCGTTAAAGCCGATCATGATGCGGTCCAGCGCCTGACGCTTGACGATGGCGTTGCGAATACGCACCTGGAAGTCCTGGAATTTCGCCCACAGGTCCAGTTTTGCGTAGGTCAGCACCGTATCAAAGTTGGTCTGCTCGCATTTGTATTCCACGTCTTCCATCAGCGTCGGATCGGTAGGCTCGCGCTCTTTGGTGGTGGTATCGGTGGTTCCTGCAATGGTGCTGCCCACGCCCAGCCCCAGCAACTGACCGGACTGCTCAGTGACCGGCGTGATGTTAATCAGCGTCAGGAAAGCGGCGGACTGCTGGATCTGGTCTTCCAGCGTCTGCTGCACGGACGGCTCCACGGTAAACTTGCTGGACAGTTCTTCAACTTCCACACCGTTCAGGCGCGCCAGTTGCTGCAGGTAAGCGTTAAAGGCAAAGCGGGTTTTCTTTTTCATCGGGTTTTATGCTCCATCAGCAATTGGTCAGGGTGCCTGCCGGTGCGTCACCGCCCGGCGCGCGCTGGCGGTAATCTTTGCGGCTGTCTTCACGGCTCAGCTGCTGCTGTAACTCGGCAAAGGCGGTCTGCTGCTCCTGCAGGGAGGACTCCAGCTCAGAAAGGCGCTGGTCCTGATCGGACAGGGATTTATCAGTGCGCTCGCTCAGGATCTGCTGCTCAGTAGCGACCAGCTCCACGGCTTTATGCACATCAGAGAATCGCGCATCGTCGGTCTGCTCTTTTTTGGTGAACAGCGCGGTGACGCGGGCAAAGAGGGACGGCTTTTCGTCCTGGGCTTCTTCCAGTTCAATCAGCGTTTCAACCGCTTCCGAAAACAGGTTTTCAGGGTTCAGCTTACGGTTTGCCAGCGGGTTATGTGCTGCACTGGCGCTGAAAGCCAGCATTTCGGTGCCCAGGCTCGCAGGATCGTCCGTCGCACCCAGCCCCACAAGATAGGCTTTGCCGGTGTCGGCAAACTTCGTGCTGACCTCCATGGAGGTGAAAAGCTTCTGGCCTTTTTTCACCAGTTCCACCAGGGCGTCAGTGGGTTCGATATCGGCATAAAGTGCCATCTTGCCCGCCAGCGGGCCGTCCTGGATTTCTTCTGCAACCAGCCCCGTCACCCTGCCATAGCGGTTAAAAGTGCTCTCCGGCAGATAAGACTTGATGTGCTCAAGGTTAATCAGCGCGGTATAGACCGTCGGGTTGTAGCTGGCAGCCATCTGTACCAGCCATTCACGCTGGATCTCGCGCCCGTCAGTGGTGGCACCTTCCACCCCGATACGGAAACGCTTTGCTTTCACTGTCATGAGCCATGCTCCGTTAGAAATAACTTACTGGAGCCTTATGTTTGCGGTGATGGGGGGAGTGAGACAACGCGCTGTATTTGTACGGTAAACCACACAAAACGCAGCCGGGGAAAGCCGCCATACAAGGCCGTATGTTTGGGCCATGAACACGACACTGACCCCCGCAGACCTCGATCCCCGTCGGCAGGCCATGCTGCTGTACTTTCAGGGATACCGCGTAGCCCGCATTGCTGAAATGCTGGGCGAAAAAGTTGCAACCGTTCACAGCTGGAAAAAACGCGACAAGTGGGGCGACTATGGGCCGCTGGATCAAATGCAGCTCACCACCGCCGCACGTTACTGCCAGCTCATCATGAAGGAGCAGAAAGAAGGGAAAGACTTCAAGGAAATTGACCTGCTGGCGCGCCAGTCAGAGCGCCATGCCCGGATCGGAAAATTTAACGATGGCGGGAACGAAGCTGATTTAAACCCGAAAGTTGCCAACCGTAACAAAGGTCCGCGCAGGCAGCCGGAAAAAAACGTTTTCACCGACGAACAGATCGAAAAGCTGGAAGAAGTCTTCCACGCCTCTATGTTCGACTATCAGCGTCACTGGTTTGAAGCAGGGAAAACAAACCGCATCCGCAATCTGCTCAAGTCGCGCCAGATTGGCGCCACGTTTTATTTTGCCCGTGAAGCATTGATTGACGCTCTGCTGACCGGACGCAACCAGATTTTCCTTTCTGCCAGTAAGGCACAGGCGCACGTCTTTAAGCAGTACATCATCGACTTTGCCAAAGAAGTTGAGGTGGAGCTGAAAGGCGATCCCATGGTGTTGCCCAATGGTGCAGCTTTGTACTTTCTCGGCACCAACGCCCGCACGGCGCAGAGCTACCACGGCAACCTGTATCTGGATGAATATTTCTGGATACCGAAATTCCAGGAGCTGCGCAAGGTTGCCTCCGGTATGGCCATTCACAAGAAATGGCGACAAACCTACTTTTCCACGCCGTCCAGCCTGACCCACAGCGCGTATCCGTTCTGGTCCGGCGCGCTGTTTAACCGGGGCCGCGCCAAAGCGGACAAGGTGGATATTGACCTGACCCACAGCAACCTTGCGCGCGGCCTGCTCTGCCCTGACGGACAGTACCGCCAGATCGTCACCGTGGAGGATGCGGTGCGCGGCGGCTGTAACCTGTTCGATCTCGACCAGCTGCGCATGGAGTACAGCCCGGACGAATACCAGAACCTGCTGATGTGCGAATTTATTGACGATCTGGCGTCAGTATTCCCGCTCAGCGAGCTGCAGGCGTGCATGGTGGACAGCTGGGAAGTCTGGACTGATTTTCACGCACTGGCGCTGCGACCGTTTGGCTGGCGAGAAGTCTGGATCGGCTATGACCCGGCGAAAGGTACGCAGAACGGTGACAGCGCAGGCTGCGTTGTTATGGCTCCACCCACTGTACCGGGCGGAAAGTTCCGCATTCTGGAGCGTCATCAGTGGCGTGGGATGGACTTTCGCGCCCAGGCGGACGCTATCAAAAAACTAACGCAGCAGTACAACGTGACCTATATCGGCATCGACTCGACCGGCGTCGGGCACGGTGTTTATGAGAACGTAAAAGCGTTCTTTCCCGCTGTCCGGGAGTTTGTCTACAACCCCAACGTCAAAAACGCCCTGGTGCTCAAGGCGTACGACATTATCAGCCACCGCCGTCTGGAGTTTGACGCCGGACACACCGACATTGCGCAGTCTTTCATGGCAATCCGCCGGGCCACTACCGCCAGCGGCAACCGCCCTACCTACGAAGCCAGCCGCAGCGAAGAAGCCAGCCACGCAGATTTGGCCTGGGCAACGATGCACGCACTGTTTAACGAACCGCTGCAGGGCGAATCCGCCAATACCAGCAATATTGTGGAGATTTTTTGATGAGTGAACACGACGCCCTGACCAGCACCGCGCCAGTGCAGGAGGCCGAACAGCAGAAGAATACAACTCACGCCGAAGCGTTCAGCTTTGGCGATCCGATCCCGGTACTGGACCGCCGCGGACTGCTGGACTATGTGGAATGCGTACAGATGGAGAGATGGTATGAACCTCCGGTGAGTTTTGACGGGCTGGCGCGCACCTATCGCGCCGCCGTGCATCACAGCTCACCCATTGCGGTAAAACGCAACATTCTGACCAGCACGTTTATCCCCCACCCGCTGCTCAGCCAGCAGGCATTCAGCCGGTTCGTGCAGGATTATCTGGTGTTTGGTAACGCCTATCTGGAGAAACGCACCAACCGCCTCGGCGGCATTCTGTCGCTGGAGCCGTCGCTGGCGAAATACACTCGCCGTGGCGTGGATCTGAATACCTACTGGTTTGTGCAGTATGGCATGACCACGCAGCCCTACGAGTTCACCAAAGGCAGTATCTTTCACCTGATGGAACCGGATTTAAACCAGGAGATTTACGGTCTGCCGGAATATCTGTCCGCGATTCCCTCCGCCCTGCTGAACGAGTCCGCTACACTGTTCCGCCGCAAGTACTACATCAACGGCAGCCACGCTGGCTTCATCATGTACATGACTGACGCAGCGCAGAACCAAGAGGACGTGAACAACATCCGCCAGGCCATGAAAAGCGCCAAAGGTCCGGGTAACTTCCGCAACCTGTTTATGTACTCGCCGAACGGTAAAAAGGACGGCATCCAGATCATCCCGTTATCAGAGGTTGCGGCGAAAGACGAGTTTCTGAACATCAAGAACGTCAGCCGCGATGACATGATGGCAGCGCACCGCGTACCGCCGCAGATGATGGGTATCATCCCAAACAACACTGGTGGGTTTGGTGACGTAGAAAAAGCTAGTAAAGTGTTTGTCCGAAATGAATTAATTCCGCTTCAGAAGCGACTGCAAGAAGTTAACAAGTGGGTTGGCGAAGAGGTAATTCGCTTTGAACCATACAGCCTAGATGCAGGTTAATATATGAACTGCGAGCCCAGATTGGACTCACAGCGCACATGAATCTTTTTAGATGGCTGGGTTGATATAATCACCTACGCCATCTCCTTGTAAACTAATATACTCAACTCGCCACTGATCCATTCGTCTTAATGCATACAAACTAAATTCAATGTCTGGCACTGCATTACAGGACATGAGCGCAATAAGCTCACTTTCAGCCGGATCACCGTGATACTCTGTAAATAGCGCTTGGATTTGTTCCGCCGCCTGTTCAGCTTCTTCTCTTGCCGCCGGCCCTCCAACTATAGCGTCGTAGACCAGATGAATATTCAGTTCATAAGGAACGCCTTCCTCTAAGTCATTACAGCGATCTTCACCTAAATCGAAGAAAACGCCGATCAAAAAGACTGAGTGCGCACTCACCACTTTTGCTAGTTCTTTTTCAAACCTAAATTTCCTCGTGTCGAAAGCCCTAAGCCGACTCTCAAACACATCAGGAAAAGCTGGCCGCCCATAACGAGCAGCAAGCCATTGCTTTAACCCTTGTTTTTCTTCAGCAGAGATTTCACATGCCGGATCACACTCTACACATGTGAATCGTTCTTTATCTATCCACTGCTTGTTGTCATGCTTCAATTCAATAGCATTTTGATTTGCGTCTTGCGCATGTTCAAAATGTAAGTGCAAAACTCTGGGATGTTTCGCACGTGCATAATTGCCAGCCCCCTTAATGAGAGGGCCAGCTATAAGTTCAACACGGGGTTCAGAAGAACTTTGCAAGTCACAATCATGACTGATCACGACAACCTTAACGCCGGTTTGCTCTTCGGCTAGTATACCCAAAGAAACAGCATCCTCATGCTTAAGAACCTGGCCTTGGCGCCATGCTGAAGCGATATCAACCATAAATGACTTTCTACTCCTTCATTCCTGAACCCGGTATAGAAACAGACGACATCCACCCGTCAGTCGGTGTGCTTTTGCTTCCAGTTAAATTCGCTTTGATTCCAGCATTTTTAAGCTGACGAGCTTCTTCAATTAAGAGATTTACCGACGGTTTCCAGTCATCACCTCGTTGAATCAGATCAACAATAGATAATCCATCAAACGCCTTCATTTTCGACATTAACTTAGCATTTTCGACCCCCGCTTCGTTAAAACGATCGGCTAACCTGCTAAGTTCAATGATATAGCTGGCCTTCCCTATATCATCCGGCTGACTCTCACCTGATAACCATTTATACAGAGCTTGCCTAGTAATGCCCAATTCTTTAGCCAACTCTGACATTGATGGAGAAAGAGTGTCCCGAACATTATTTAAATGCTCTGAGATCGTCCTAATATCAACAGGCTCGTTATCAGATTCACCATGAGTTTCAAGTTTAGATAACCCAAACTGAACTTTTGGTTGTACAAAACCGCGCCACTGGTTTACATCCTTTACAGAATAGCTCGCTCCAGTTCCACTCAGGAACATTGAGGTGGCAACGATTATCGCTCCAGCAAAGGGCGCTAATCCTGGAGTTTCGTAGTAACTACCTGTCATGGATTGACGCATATCACACCTCCTCGGTGTTATACCCACCTATTAATAGCATGCTCAGATACCATCTTATTAAAGGTCCCCTTAACAACGCCATGCAGTGAATTGAATTGTTGTTCAATTAAGTCTATCGCTGGCGGTAAGTTTCCTTCAACGTAATGATCCGTATCAATAATCCCATGCCATAGAGCTTTTTCGCTCCTGAACCGCTCGAGCATATCAACCCCAGTGGGCAAGATATCCGGCGGGAAACCCAGTTGACCATGCATTTTATGTAAGCGAGTTACTAAAAATCCATGATTTATCACAGGGCCAACATTTGTCTGGAAAACCATCTCATTAACCGACTGTATAGGAGATAAATCCAAGTCGACTCCATGCAAACCATTGCATAGATACTGCTCAATGGATTCCCCCTCACTAGGTATAACGGCATCCAGATACCGTAAACCAAGTCTGGTCAAAAGGGCTGGGTTAGCGTGTTGTAGAACAACTGACAACCCTTCTATCAATGCCTGAAAGAACGGACCATGTTCTTTGTAATCAGTCGTCTGGAACGTAATAAAGTCATTACCCAGGACAAAACCAGAGGTTTTATTAATGTTAGACATGTACCACTGTTGGACCGTTTCAAACGATGGTTGAGGCGGCTCACCAGGCGTACTAACATCAAACATCATTTGCATTGCTTCTTTTCTTTCAAAGAGCGGATAGCCCTTTAAACGCAATGCATCCTGAATATCATCAACATACTTTTTCATCGCCTTTATCGGCGTAAACTTAACTTGCGCCAGCGCATAGTATACGGGTGCATTGGACATGCGGTTGCTGTCGCTCATGTCGCCCTCCTAATTGTAATATCCATAAATAACGTTCTTCTTAATCTAGTTTACATCTTGGTTGACACATTAACCATCACAAAGTTCCACTAAGACATTTTTTGATAATGCCCACGATTAAACCACGACGCGCGCGCTCGTATCCCCGCCACGCCTGCCCGCTTTATGCAGTGGTTTTCATGCACCTGCATGACATAAACAAAAGCCCGCCATTCCTGGCGGGCTTCAGCTAAAACGATCCTTAAACGATCATGCAGATTCATGCGGCATAGACATGCACGTTCATTTGGTTCTGGTAAAGGAATGGGGAAAAGAATTTTTTAGCTTGCCCTGTAGACATCTACGACTAGTCCCCCAGTATATCCTCATTGGTATCTTTCCGATTATCCTGGTTTCCCGATTATCCTTATTAGGGAGACGTTTCCGCCTAGAGGATATGAGACATTTTCACCCCCTGCCCTATGGACATCTGCGACCAGTGGTAAATACTATAACTTACTGCAATAAGGGTATAAAGTGTGATTATTGAAAATCACGGAGAACTTAGATGAATATAGTTACAAGCGATAATGAAAGCAACGACGACGTTACCGTTTCAGGCAGCCCAGCCAAAGCAAAGTCTAGCCGGGTAGCCGATGAAAAATGGGGAAAAGAAGTGATGAAGGCCGGGTTCTGCATAATCCCATCGCTTTTACTACGATGCCAGCAACGCTTAGGTCTAAACCCTTCCCAACTCGCAGTTCTGTTGCAACTGGCAGATTTTTGGTGGGAGGCAGGCCGAAAGCCATATCCAAGCAAGCAAACGCTATCTGACAGATTAGGGCTAAGCACACGCCAGATTCAACGATATATGGCAGAGCTTGAGCAGGCAGGTCTACTCGTCAGGATCGTTCGTTCTGCGGATGATAATGGAAAACTCAGTAACGAATACGATCTGTCAGGATTAGTTAAGAAGCTCCGGGAACTCGCGCCCGAAGTTTTGAAAGCCAAAGAAGATACCAAGCAGGTAACACGCAAAGGTGGGTTAAAGAAATGATGGGCGTAAAAAAACCCGCAAAGCGGGTTTCTTTAGTACTGCTGTATTCTTATGTCCCGGGAGGAGGCTTTCGCCCGCAAGGCCCGTGGCTCTCAGGGAAGATAGTATACGCTTGGAGGATAGGATGTCAATTATGACTCAAGAGGACATGGAATCCGTTCGTTTCGCACTATCACATGCCCGCATGTCTACCTACGAGGCTGCAATGGCGCATGATTATATGTCAGCACTCAGATTGTACGCCTGGAATGCCCAAGTGTCCGCAGCATTGTTTGCGTCTATACAAATCTGCGAAGTGGTTATTCGCAATGCTGTATCTGATGCGCTGGAAGAGATTTACGGTCAACAGTGGGCATGGAATGCAACATTCATTAAAAGTTTACCTTTTCGCAGAAGGCAGGAATTAGAGACAGCGAGAGAAGGCTTACAAACGGTGGGCCAAGTTATACCGGAATTAAGCTTTTATTTCTGGCAGCAAATGTTCACTAGCCGACACTTTGGGCGAATCTGGGAAAACCACATTGAGCGCATTTTCCCTAATATGGATAAAAAAATGGAAAAACAGCTTAAGCGTATCCATATCCATGACGAACTTGAACATATTAGGAATCTGCGTAATCGAATAGCTCACCATGAACCGATTTTTCGGAGTGATCTTGAAGCTGACTTCCAAAGGATTGTTAACTTGGTGATGTTGAAGTGCTCCACGTCAGCACAGTGGCTGGTGCAGAACAACTTATTCACTACTATCTATTCGCAAAAACCTTAGTCGCATATGCCATGCACTGCAGGCTCAGAATCACCCATCCTAGTCTGAGCCCAGGCATTTAATCAAAGGGGGAGTAATTCGCGTCACACTCATCACTTCTCTGCTCAACCCTGGTGACCTCTATCAAAAACCCCAGGCCGTCATGCAACGAAACAGGGAAATCCAGCTCAAGTCAGAAACAATCCTCATAGATGCGGCCCAACCAAAAACCCCCGCTGCACTCCTTTGGACGCTGAAAAAAGACCCATCCGCCAGTGGTAAACCGTTCCAGCACCTTGCCCCGATAGATAATCTGGTGATTAATGTCTTTTTTACCCATGGCTAACGCCTCGCTACTCTCGTTGTTCAACCTCGCAGGCGTCACAATAAAGTTCTGACGCCTGCAACGTTTCTTAATGCAACCAGCTGTCGTCCTCCCAGACCTGCTGCATAATTTCCATCACTCGCTTTTTGTCTTCATCCAGTTTTAACCCGCTCAGTTCAACACCATTGGCACTGCCCTTACGGATACGAATTGCTGTTTTGGGATACAGAGGGCGCAAATTACGGTAAAGCTCGGATTCAAGGGCTTCCAGTGTGGCCTGGCTAATCTTCTGCTCTTTATCGATCATTATTTCAATGCGCATACAGATTCCCTTTAACTGGTAACGTCCATTGACCGGCTGTATTCATGGCTGCGAATTTTCGCCATCAACTCGTCTGTCAGTTCGGACACCCACTGGATAGCCAGCCGCTTTTCTTCGTCGCTGCACTCACTAGCCGCTACAAGCTTGATAAAAAAATCAATACGCTGGAGCTTCAATGACTCTAAAAGATAGTCCTGCATCTTCCCTCCTATCATTACACGGATACACAAATACTGTATATATACCCACTGTTTATATAAACAGTACAATAGGAAAGAAAAAATGTAAAACTCTTTTTTGTCAGTTAATTGGATGTACTGGCGCCAGTCAATAAAGCACGAAATGTTAAACAGCATTCTTAGTACCATTGACGCCATTTGTCATCTTCCTGCAGCCTCTGGTTACGGTAAAAAATACGTAAACCGGCACCGGATGGAATGCTGCCGCCACGCAGAAGCAAATCAATCTCAGATGCACTACCTTCAAACCCTCTGGCAGTCAGTTCTGCCTCAAGCTGCCGGCGCTGCTGCTCCGAAATACTCTGTATGTATGCTTTTTTCCGCTTCGGTTTTACCAGTCTCAACCAGGCTGTCAGCTCCCGCCGTTCCTTCTGGCCCATGTTGTGGAGATATTCCTGCAGCTCTTTCTCATCCATGGTTTTAATATCGGGTAAATCACCCCCTGATTTGTTCAGATTTTCAACAGGGGGACAGTTATTGCCACGAGTCCAAGGGGCGCAAGCGCCCTGGTCGGCTGCCGCCTCCTGAACGTCAACGGCCTTACGAACCTTTTTCCACTTCATCGCGTGCGTGCAAATCTTGCCCTCTACAATCGGGGACCAGATGCCATAGATACGGATACCGTGATCGCCGTAGGCGCTCGGTTCGTCGTTAAGCTCATAAGCCGTGCGGACAAGGTGATGTTTGCGGGGAACCAGTACACCGCCCTGCTTCATGATGTAAGTGGCAAAGCAACCCGCATCTGCAGCTGCCAGTACCGCATCCAGACGCGGGTTATCCAGTACCGGCGCACCCGCTTTGCGTTCGCCCTGCACTCTCGCCGCCTGACCAGCAAGCAAGCGCAGCTCGCGGTATGCCTGACGCCCAGGAATACCAAAGAAACGAAATTGCTGAACACGGTGCAGTGACGCCCAGGCGCTGACATGCTCGGCGCTGTCACGCAGTGATCTGCCGGTTTCTTTGCTGATTTCTTTAGCCAGCCCACGCCCGTCGATGTTCTTACTGATGTATTTGGCGATATAGCTAGTCGGCGTTCCCTTGCGCGGATTGATTAGCTCGGACTTGAAGCGCGGCCCGGTATTGGTGCCCAGCTCCTCGCGGTCTTCACGGATGGCAAACTTACGCAGCAGTGCGGTGATGGAACGGCGGTCTTTTTTGCGCATGAAGCACAGAAGATGCCAGTGCACGGTGCCGTCATGGTGCGGCTCTGCAACGCGGACGCCGTACCAGCGCAGCCCGGCCTTGTGCATGGCCTTGCGGAAAGCGGCGAACGTATCAACCAGATAATCACTGCTCTGCCGGACAGTGGCGCTGGTCCATTTCGGATTAGGTCTGCCATTGTTGAGGGTTGCGTGGAAGCGTGACGGGCAGGTGATGGTATAGAACACCGCGCAGTCTCCGCGCATTTCCGCGATCAGCTCCAGCCCTTTAACACAGGCCATCATTTCATTACGGCGGTGCGCCGGGTTGCTGTTGCTGGCGTTCACCACATCTTCCATATCCAGCGTGTCACCGTCTTCGTTGACCAGCTCATGCGAGCGGAAGAACTCCAGCGATTTGCGGCGCTGCTCGCGTTTGTGAATCACGGCTTCGTAGCTGACATACGGGGACGCTTTCTTGTTGACCAGGCAGACAGCACGCAGTTGCTCCTCCCGCCACTCGCAGCGCATCTGCCACAATTTGCGATACCACCAGTCCGCACACAACATGCGCGCCAGCGACGGTGGGATCAGTTCATAAGGCACCGGCTTGCGGCGGCGCTTTTTGCGGCGTAACTGCTCAAAGGCAGGCGGGATGACCTCAAGGCGCATGGCTTCTGAAGCAACCCTTTCCCATGCCTGGCGGATTTCTTCTGGTTTAACATCGTCACTGGCAAACAGATCACCGCAGGCCGCATCAAGACACATGCTCATATGCGCCGCAACCAGCGTGGAAAGGCGCTTAACCTGATCCTGATTCATTTCAGGCAGTACCAGCAGCCCCTCCAACCCTTCTTGGCTCGCCATGAACCGGAAAGACGCAGACACCTGGCTGTCACGCACGTGCTCCAGCCGCTCAAGACACGGTCTGATTGTTTCGCGCAGATAGCGGGAATAAGCTTTAGCCCTGCCCAGGCTATGGAAGTATTTAATCCGCTCCAGCAGAGGCTTGCTGATATGGGCAGGCATGGCGCTTACATCGGCAATAATCACCAAATCTGGATTAACGCGCTGCTGTTCGCGGGCCATTTTGGCATGGCTAATCAGCCGATCCTGCTCCATTTCACGCTGGACAGGATCACGGGATTCATTAAAGAAATAGCGTTCCCAAACCTCATCACTCAACGCCTCACGGCGCAGATGCCCATGCTCGTTATCCGCTGCGTACAGAGTGATGAGGTTTGAAAGCGCAGACTCCGGCGCTACTTCCGCTGGGTCCAGATACGGGTTAACCGCTTTTTTTGGGGCATTCCATGGAAAAGCCACGGCGGCCTCATTCGAGCCGCCGGTGGTTTGTGCATGATGTAATGTGAATTTACTCACTGCCACGCCCGCACCTCAGCTTCCACCGAGATATCAGGACCAGACGCCAAATCAACACCAAACCAGCATGCTGATTTTGTGGCGATGATTTCTACTGCAGTTTTACTATCACCAGCAGCCACGCCCATGCTGCGCTTAGCGGTTATACGATGGCGAGTAAAATCACGATAAAGCGAACGTGTCAGAGACGTATCGCTGTTGGACACGATAACCGGATGACCTTCTAATGACCGGCGTTCAAGAATAGACGCCAGATGGTACTGATCATCCTCTGTAAAACCAGCTGTGTGATATCCGTTAAACGTGCCGTCATATGGTGGATCGCAATAGACAACATCACCCGTTTGCAGCAGTGCCAGTGTCTCGTCATAGCTGGCGCAGATAAACGTTGCGCGTTTTGCTTTGTCTGCAAATGCGCGTATTTCGTTTTCAGGGAAGTACGGCTTTTTATAATTACCGTAAGGAACATTAAAATAACCGTCCAAGTTATAGCGACACAGTCCGCGATAACCATGGCGATTTAAATATAAGAAATACAATGCGCGTTCAATTGCGCCACCATGGCGCAAGTTAAACTCCTGTCTCGTCTTATAATATGCCTCTGGTTCATTACGGGCTTCAAAAAGATATCTGCCCTCATTGATGAAGTATTCAACATCATTCTTAATCACCTGATAGAGATTAATCAGGTCTGGATTAATATCCGCGACAAGATAATGAGGATAGTCTGTCGCCATCATTACAGCGCAGGAACCCGCGAAAGGTTCAACCAGTCGCGGGCCAGCAGGAAGGTGCTTAATCAGTTCCGGCATGATGGCGGTTTTATTTCCCGCCCATTTCAAGATAGTGCTCATACAGCACCCCCTACGTAATGTTTGCCTTTCAGCTCCGCAATCTCCTGACAAGTGACACAGCACTGCACGCCCGGAATGGCTCGGCGACGTGCTGGCGGGATCGGTGCATCGCAATCAATGCAGAGCACACGGGAAACGCCCGGTGTTCTGTTGCGGGCGGTGTGGATGTGGCGCTGACGTTCTTCTTCAACGCGTTGCTGTACAAGGTCCATTGAATCAGCCATCAGTGGATCTCCTGCGCTTCGTTCTGAATGTTTTCAGCCGCAATACGCAACAGCTCCGCCGCTTCAACGTGGTTAAGCTGACGTGACGTGATATGGCAAGCTAGGCTATCAAGACGGGCTGCCATTGCCGCGGCACGTGCCCGGCGTTCTTCCATGCGTGCATCCGTCAGCATCTGGTTAAGGCCAGCATCATCTGATCCTGTTTTGGTGATACGGGTTTCAATATTTCGCATTGTTGTTTCTCCTGAATTTGGGCAATAAGAAGCCCGGCGGGTTTACGCCTTTAATTTCGGTTGTTGGTTAATTCGGCATGGCTAGCCGATTTGGAAATAAACTCACCACTGTACGGAAATGGTTCATTGCTTTAATCAGCTCCCGCTTTTCGTCAGTCGTCAGCCCACTAACATTGACGCTATGACGTTCCGCCGGAATCTTTGCCATAAAGAATATTGCGGCTAGTGCGCGTTTATTCTGCTCATGGTTAATATCCCGTTGGTCCCGCATATCGCTAATAAAGCGCTCCAGTTCTGAATCAATATTTAAGCCAAACACTTTCGCCCTTAATTCCGCGATGTGGTTTAACCCATTAAGGCGGAGGCCAGCGCTTAGCGGAACAGTCACAGCATCGCCTTCAATAGCCATGGTTTCCCCTGCTTTTTAGTCGACAGTTCTTCCAGCAGCGCATCCTGAGAGCGGCATGGATGCCAGCGCTTGCCATCCTTCCCCATAATCCATCCATGACCGCAGTGCATTGCAGGACTTTGCTTAACGAGCAGTGATGCAAAAGATGGTTCTTTAGTCAGCATAACCACCTCAGATCAGACCGAACGAAGCGCCCAGGCCCGTCACGGTATCTACCGCGCTTGCCATCGCCGGATTCGCCTGCAAACGCGCATGTAATGAAACTGCGGTGAGTGCCATCAGGCGCGTGACAGAGTTGATGCTGTTGATAACATCGCGGCGGCCCGCACTGGTTTTTACATCACCGGAAACTGCGCCTGCAGCTACTCGCCCAATCTCCGCAGTTGCACTCATGACGTAATGCGGCAGGTTCTCTTTTGCCACTTCATTCAGTGGCACACAGGGCAGGCAATGGATTTGAGCCAGAAACCCATCAACCAGCGTTGAGTCCTCTGTGATATCAGTCAGCAGCCAGATCTCCGGCGGAGTGAGTTGATGTGGTTGGTCCGGGTTCAGTTTGTTGCGCAGAGTCTGGACGTTCATTCCTGCACGCTCTGCCAGCTTCGCCATGTTATGACGCAGCGCGAAAGCCCGGCAGGCTTCGTCAAAGTGTGGATGTTTGGAAATCTTATAATCAAACATGTGCCCCTCTCAAAAAGTTCTCATAATTGAACTTACTGACCAACAATGACGCGGAAGTTGGAATGACCGAGGGATTCACGAACCTGGTCGGTTTTGTACATCAGATAACGAAGGCTTACGCGACCTTTGTTTTTTTCTTTCTTAACCATGTACTTGGCAAGCTGACCATGGTGAATTTTCTGGTAAACAGAGCCACGGGAGATACCTTCCCATTCAGCGAACTCTGCAGGTGTAGCCATCTCTTTTGGTACACGAATTGAAATATCAGTGCTCATAGTGCAATATCTCTCGGTTAAGGTTTGGTTTACGTCGTTTTATCTTGTTTTATTTGATTCAATAATTGATACATCGAGATACTACGATCCAATATTTGATACGTCAATAGGATTAAAAAATGATACAAGTGAAAGCTGGCGAGAATACCGGGGGAAGAGAGGCTATCCATAGGCTAATGGCCGCCTATGATTTCAAGTCCAGACAGCAACTGTGTGATCACCTGGGCGCATCAAAAAGCACTATGGCAAACAGATACTTAAGAGATAGTTTTCCGGCAGAATGGGTGATTCAGTGTGCTTTGGAGACTGGGGTTTCTTTACTGTGGCTCACTACTGGACAGGGCGAGACAGGTTCAAATATCGAACACAAAAAAGATATCAATTTCGTGAACTCTAGCAAAGTTAAACCCCTTTCTGAGCTTGTTTCCCCCGAAATTGACAAGGCAACTCTCAACGGTGGCTTATTGGTCGATGCTGGAAAAGCAATCATTGATAGCAGTCTACTCCCCTCGGACTCAGGCAACCTATTGCTGGTGAATACTTCTGGAGATTCTTATTTAGTGGACCGCAGCCAAACGCCTCCAGTTAACGGTATGTGGTTGGTAGATATCGACGGAATAAAAAGCATCGTGAAGTTAACACGGCTACCAGGAAACAGATTGGTGGTCCATCAAGACGAATCATCCTTTGAGTGCAGCCTTGATGATATTGAGGTAGTAGGCCGCGCATTAAAAATAATTAAGAGCCTTTGATATGACCATCAGAAAGCAGCCAAACGGAAAATGGTTGTGTGAATGCTACCCGAACGGGCGCGACGGCAAGCGTGTGCGCAAACAATTTGCGACGAAAGGCGAAGCCGTAGCATTCGAAAACTTCACCATGGATGAAGTAAACAAAAAACCATGGCTAGGGGAAAAGGAGGATCGGCGGCATCTGTCAGAAGTGATAGAGCAATGGCACTCACTCTACGGGCAGACGCTTGCAGATCCCAAACGCCTGATGGCGAAACTTAGAATTATCTGTAATGGCCTCGGCGATCCCATCGCCTCAGAACTGACCGCCGGTGACTTTACGAAATACCGCGAAGCACGGCTAAAAGGTGAAGTGCGAAATGAAGATGGCGCGCTTATGTCGCCCGTTAAACCCCGCACTGTAAACCTTGAACAGCGCAACCTATCATCGGTTTTTGGCACACTGAAAAAGCTGGGCCACTGGTCAGCCCCCAACCCGCTTGCCGGGCTGCCAACATTTAAAATCGCAGAGGGCGAACTGGCGTTCCTGACCCCGGAAGAAATTAAACGCCTGCTTGATGCTTGCGCAGATTCTCAAAGCTCCAGCCTGTTGATGATTGCAAAAATATGCCTAGCCACCGGCGCGCGTTGGAGCGAAGCCGAAAACCTACAGGGCCACCAATTATCGAAATACCGGATCACCTACACAAAGACCAAAGGCAAGAAAAATCGAACCGTGCCAATATCTCAGGATCTGTACAACGAACTACCCAAAAACCGAGGGAAGTTATTCACGCCATGCAGAAAAGCTTTTGAGCGAGCAGTGAAGCGGGCTGGCATAGATTTACCTGAAGGCCAATGTACTCATGTGCTGCGTCACACATTTGCCAGTCATTTCATGATGAACGGCGGAAATATACTCGTTCTTAAAGAAATCCTTGGTCATGCCGATATAAAAATGACAATGGTTTACTCGCATTTCTCTCCTGACCACTTGGAAGATGCTGTTACGAAAAATCCACTTTCGACTTTAGGATATTAAAATGAAGCTAATAGATGAACTTATTGATATATACGACACCTTAAACAAACACCCTTTATTACAACCACCTTATGAACATAAAGGAAATTTGATAGATGATTTTAACGAGCGTATTGAATGTTATTTAAGAGCCATTGATGAAATAGCTTTTAACTACCCTAACAACAACTTAATAAAACAAATCAAGAGAAGAAAAATAACAATCACAACATTTTCAGAAAAAATAACAGATACTTTAACGCAGTATTTGAGAGGAAATATTAGAGAAGCATACTCAACTTTTGACCAAGCCATCACACGCACAGCAATGAATACTCACATATATAATATGACAAGACCTTTATCTAAAATAGGTAATGAAGACAATCTATTATTTCGAGTCAGAAGCAGTGACACCATATTGAAAGAGCGCAAAGAACTATTTCATATACCTTTTGAGGATAGACATAGAGTCGGTGCGATGCGCTTTTCTGTTTCTGGATTGCCGTGTCTTTATCTTGGTTCATCGATATTTGTTTGCTGGCAAGAAATGGGAAAACCTGACTTTGACAAACTTTATATTTCATCGTTTAAGACTGATGAAGAAACAGATGATTTAAGAATATTAGATCTTGGTTATAACTTAACATCAGCAGTAAGAACAAAACCATTAGATCGATTCTTCCATTATGATATCAATTATAATGAAGAGAGTGAACTAGAAGAAATCACCGATATTGAAGCCGATAATCAGGAATCAAATGGAAATTATGGCTCTTGGGGAATCAATAATATTATTTCCAAGCTGTTAGCATGGCCTTTAGTTCTCGCGTGTAACTATAGTAAATATCACACCACCGCTAACTTTCACAAAGAATACATCATTCCTAATCTTTTAATGCAGTGGATAAGCAGTGACAAAAACAAAAATATTTCGGGCATATCATATCGCTCTACAAAAATACTTAATCAAAAAAATAAAAGCATCGGTATAAACGTGATAATCCCTCCTAAAATGGAAGCGTTACCTGTTGATTTTTCAGGCCATTGCCCTGTACTCAAAAGAACATTTTTAATGACAAATCCAGTATCATGGACCGTATTCAGTACTCTGGACATCATTCCAGACAAATACAAGGGAGATAGTGCTAATACCATAGACGATGAACATCGATTGAGTTCCAACACTAAAATTGAAAGCTTAGATGAATCTTTAGTTGAACTCTATGAAAGATCAACATTCAAAAAGGTAGAGCTTCTGATAGATCAAAAAATGAACTACAAGCGGATATCCTAATGGCGACATTTTGGCGGCAGAGCATTAAAAATAGATAAAACGGTCAAAAACCACATAATACTAATTCATTGTTTTTAAACATAAATCATTGTTTTCGCTGTAACAAAAATGGTATGTAGGAATTTCGGACGCGGGTTCAACTCCCGCCAGCTCCACCAAAATTCTCCATCGGTGATTACCAGAGTCATCCGATGAAGTCCTAAGAGCCCGCATGGCGCAAGCCCTGCGGGCTTTTTTGTGCCCGTTACAGACCGAGAACATCCGGCTAAATCCAGAGAAAATTGGGCACCGCCTCATGTGAGCGGATATAGCGACCGACTGTCTGATTAATCTCCCATTTTGTCACGTCGATATTGTTGCGCAACCCTTGCATTCTGCGCAGGCTCGGTTCATCACCGGCAAGGAGCTGCTCGCGATATTTCCATTCAAGGTCGGCCAGCCCACCAAACACCGGTGACAAGCCCTTGGCGTAAGCTGAGGGCATTTTGTATCTGTTCGGTTTAACCCTAGCCCCACGAAAATTGGATTAGAACAACACCAAATTGCATCTGGACAACATATCATCTGCTTACTGTCATTCAATTGGGTGAATAAAATAGAATTAATACATCCGATTTTAATATATATATCCACAAAAAATAAAAACCGCATGGCACAATAGAAAAAAAAATCAAAACATCTAAAAAATAATGGTAAAATCCTTAGTAAATTTAATAATAAATAAGAAACCACGAGCCATAAAAATTTAGCTTTAGTCAGCCAATAACAATAAGTTAGACCATCATTGATTGCATTAATAGAACGTTTCAGGGACAATAAAAAACTGTTCTCCATTTTAAATTCATGCAGGAGGCATGATGGAGCAGCTTGATAAACAGGTCATACCCATTCGTCAATTACTTTCTGTTAAGCAATTAGCGATTCCGAGTTACCAGCGCCCTTATCGCTGGAATAGCAAAAATATAGCTGACCTTTTTTCCGATCTGGGATCACATCGTGATAAAACGGCCTATCGACTAGGCTCCGTTGTTTTCCATAAGCACTCGGAAGAAGAAAAAACGTGGCTGGATATTGTTGATGGTCAACAACGAACCCTGACCTTAATGCTGGCAGTCAAAGCATTGACAGAAACTCGCCTGCACAACCTCAAACGCAAAGACCTGGTCGAGCAACTTACCAAACTCAAACCTGATGTCGATGCTTTTATGGCACGTCAGCGTTTTACCAGTCTGGATTCACAAGCCAATCTTCGACGTAATTACCTGGAGTTACTCAGGCTTGTTGAACGCACCGAGTTCAGCGAAGAACTTATCGACTTTATGCTGAACCGCTGCGAAGTTGTCACTTTCGTGTTGAATGAAGTTTCAGAAGCATTTCAGTTCTTCGATTCACAAAATGCACGCGGTAAAGATCTGGCTCCCCACGATCTACTTAAAGCCTTCCACTTACGTGAGTTTTCCTCTGATGAAGCTGGGCTAAAAGCTAAAGCCGTCGCTCACTGGGAGAGGTTGCCTAGCGAAAGGCTGGCAACGCTCTTTGCCAATTACCTGTTCCGGGTTCGTCAGTGGGCAGAGGGTAAATCAGCCCGCTTCTTTGGCAAAGGTGAAGTTGACCTGTTTAAAGGGATCAATATTTCTCAGATCGCGCATTTCCCGTATGTGGGTTCATTGCGGATCGCCCACCACTATGTCGATGATTACAACAGTCAATACCAACGCAAAATTGACGGTCAGAGCCTAAGCTTCCCCTTCAGTCTGGATCAGATGATCATCAATGGCCGCCGTTTCTTTGAAATGGCCGAACATTATCAAAAGCAGGTCGCCGTTATTATCAACAGAGAAAAAGATGCTGATGAGAATAAGCCAATTACTCTATTGAATGAAGTGCTGGAACCCTGCGCAAGCAATATTCTATACACCCTGAACAGCTATGTCAGGCGCACCCGCACTGGCGATCGCTATGTCCGGGCGATGTTCGATTGCGCTCTGATTTTTTATATTGATAAATTCGGGACTCAGGAACTGTCTCTGGCGATAGAAAAATGCTTTATCTGGGCATATACCTGCCGTATTGGTCAGCAGGTGGTTCAATTAGCTACCGTCGATAACTATGTGCTACATAACAACCTACTACGTACTATCCGCGATGCACGTCACCCCAAAGATCTACATGCTTTCCCCCTGCGCACACTCGGCATCCAGGATAATAAAAATAATCGCAATGGAACTGAAGATGAGCTAATCATGCTATTCAGGAAGATGAGATATTATGAGTAATTCCCACGTACGGCCTTTTTTTATAAACGATTTACTTAGCGACCGCGCAAAATATTTGATTCCAATGTACCAGCGTAATTACGCCTGGGGCCAGGGCGAAATCACTCAGCTTTTACAGGATGTGCTGGATTATCAGAAAAAATCCACTTCCGCCAGGCACCCGCAGACTTATTACATCGGTACATTAGTGGTGTTTTCCCGGGGTGATGACTGCTATGAAGTTATTGACGGGCAACAACGCTTTACAACGCTCTCCCTACTTGCTAACTGGCTCAAATGCCACGCAGATAAATCTGTTGATATGCAGTGGTATCAAAAACTCAATCTCACTTTCGAAAGTCGTCCTGTCTCTACCCTCACCTTCGAAAAGTTATGGCAAGGCGTAGATGTGCAACATATGCGCGGTGACGATTATAACGAAGGTTTGATCAGAGGTTACGAAATGATCGGCAAAGCATTGGCTGAGCTTCAGCTTAAAGGCCGCGCGTTGAAGGTGTTTTGCACGTATCTGTTCAATCACGTGCAGATTTCTCGTATCGAAGTGCCAGCAGATACCGATCTTAATCATTTTTTTGAGGCGATGAACAATCGCGGCGAACAGCTCGAAAAACACGAAATCGTCAAAGCGCGTCTGATGAATGTCCTGAATGGGATTAGGAATACCAAAGAGCGGCACAAAAGTCTTGATACTCTGGCCAGGGTATGGGATGCGTGTTCGAATATGGAACGTTACATCCAATACGGTTTTACGCCAAAAGAACGTCAACAACTGTTTGGCAAAAAGCATATACATCAATTTAATCCGACCAGTTTCTCAAATTTGGTTGAATTGCTGGATCAAGCTGGCTCATTTCCAGATACCGACGCCACAGAAGCGCAACATCAACGCCAGGGGCAAACTCTGGAAGAAATATTGTGTGACACTCGTCTGGACAGTACTCTCCAGCAAGAGGAAGACAGCGCAGGCTCAGAGCGTTTTAACAGCGTGATAAATTTTTCAAATTTCCTTCTTCATGTACTCCGTCTTGTCTGCAGAGACCCGGGGACAACTGAGGGAGTGCCACTTGATGACAAGCAACTCGTTGAGCAATTTGAGTCACGCCTGCTGAAGCAGGAAAAGCCAATCGCCGCGGTAAAATCTTTCATTTATAGTTTACTGAAATGCAAATATCTTTTTGATCGCTATATTATTAAGCGAGAATTCACTCAGGGCACTGACGGATGGAGCCTGAAACGCTTGTATCAATACTCGCCCCAAAGTGTAGGTTATGTTAATACCTTTGATAATAACGAGGGAGAGTTTGATGATATAAACCGCCAGGTCCTGATGTTGCTATCAGCTTTCCATGTCTCAACGCCAACACTGGTTTATAAACACTGGCTCAATGGTGCGCTGACATATTTGTTTGATGAGCACAGTCCGGAAGATGAAATTGATGCTGGAGACTACCTGGCATATCTTGAGAACATGGCTCGCCGCTTTGTCTTTATGCGATTTTTAGCCCAGGATGAAACTGTATCATATTACAATATGATCTTTGGTGATGATGATTTTCTTCCAGAGATCATCTGCGACAAACGTTGGTCGCAGGCTATCAACGCTAAATTACGATTCGGGACTATCGAAAACAACTTTGTTTTTAACTATCTTGACTATTTACTTTGGAAAAAACAAAACACGAGTAACGATATTGCCCGCCGTTTTGAGTTTACCTTCCGAAGCTCGGTGGAACATTTTTATCCTCAGCACCCTATAGATGGCCACCCCAAAATGGATGAAGAGCAGTTACATGATTTTGGGAATCTCTGCCTGATTAGCCACAGTAAAAACTCGCGGCTAAGTAATTTCCAACCCCAGCAAAAGAGAGAACATTTTGAAGCCAGCCTGGCTCGTAAAGAGATCGACAGTCTGAAACTTCTGGCGATGCTCGAGCTGATGAAGCGCAATAAGCAGTGGAGCGAGAAAGAGATTATCAGTCATGGTAAGGAGATGGTAGCGCTGCTGGCCGAGGAAGTGGAAGAGATGTATTAATGCAGAAAGCCGCTCCCGGCAAGGTGTCGCGAGCGGATATAACGTTGTCGGCGTGTTATGGCGGTGCGGGCACCTATGCCGTCATTCTTTCATTGTTTATCAGCGTTGCCAGGCGCTTAATCTGTTGTCCTTCGCTATCAAAATTACCCTCATCAAGCCAAAGGGTGAACGCTTCGCGTAGCGCTGGGTATTCACTATCAATGATCGAATACCACGCGGTGTCCCGATTACGCTGGTGTACAACAACGGCCTGACGGAATATGCCTTCAAAGGTAAAACCAAAGCGTGTTGCTGCCGCACGAGAAGGCGCATTAAGCGCATCGCATTTCCATTCAACGCGACGATACCCCAGCCCCTCAAAAACATAATCTAACAGCAGCGACATGACCTCCGTTGAAACCCGCGAACGTTTCATGCGTGATGAATAGGTCACCCAACCCACTTCTATTACGCCATTCGATGCATCAATGCGCATAAGTGCCAGCGTGCCGACAGCCTGCATACTGGCCAAATCGATTACGGCAAAATGCATGGGGTCGGTCTGCGCCGCAATCTTCGTTAAATAGTTTAAGAAAGAATCAAAGGTCGCGAATGGCCCTGACGCGAGATAGGTCCAGTCGCGAGAGTCAGGCGTATCGCAATAGGCTTCATAAAGTGCCTTTGCGTGGCGTTCGACGTTAATACGCTCAAGTTTGCAATAATGACCGGTGATGTGCTGAGCCGCGGGAAATCGCGCACCTTGCCAGTCCGGTAACGCTAAACCAACGGGTTGCTGGAATTCATTAAACGTGGATGACATGCTATTTACCTCTCATAATAGAGTGTCAAATGACTGCAGAATAAGAGACATCTGACGGGGTAAAAAGAACCACAATGGATGTTTTTAACAGATCCACATGGCAATGCTATACCGAATACCAGCACCGTATTGCTTATGCGCAATTAAAAAATACCGGTCATGCAACTGTGGTGGAAATAAGAAACACTGCTATTAATGACATTATTATGCGCCATCGCTATCAGCATCAAAGCGACGCTACATGGCATGGGCAAGACGACGAATACCCTCAACAATAACCTCTGGTGGATGATTCGCAAAACCGATCAAAATCCCCTGTCGGGAGGTATCCCCATGATAATAATGACTCAATGATTGAATCCCCAGCCCCAGCATTCTGGCTTTCTGTTCGACCTCATCGCCAGTCAACCCGTCATGCAACCAGCAGACAATATGCACCCCAGAATCAGAAGGCTGAACGGTCATTTTATCGGCAAGATAGCATTGAATAGCATTGACCAACGCCGTTCGCCGCTCGTAGCATGCCTTACGAACCCGTCGCACATGGCTGGCGTAATGTCCTTCTTCAATAAAACTCGCCAGTACCGCCTGCTCAAGATAACTGGAGCCAATATCGGAAAAATATTTTGTCACGATAAACTGTTCTTTTAATCCTGGCGGAACAACTAAAAAACCTAAACGAAATTCTGGATACATCATTTTTGAAAATGTCCCTGAATATATTACCCGCTGATGCTGATCTAATCCCTGCAAGGCTTGCAAAGAGCGTGCGGCATAACGAAACTCACTATTGTAATCATCTTCAAATATCCATGCCCGGTTAACCCGAGCCCATTCCAGTAACTCAAGTCGTCGGGATAAACTGAGTGTTCCGCTAAGCGGGTACTGATCGGAAGGAACAACATAGGCCAGTTTCGCATGAGGGAAATGATCAATGCCGTATTGAACATTCATTCCTTTGCTATCCACCGGCACAGGTCTCACAATTGCCCCTGTTGACATAAATACCCCGCGCGCACCTTTATAACCAGGGTCGTCCAGCCAAACGTCATTTCCTTTTGTAAGTAACGCCCGGGCAGTAATATTTAACGCCTGCTGAATACCGTTTACGATAATTATCTGATCTTCACTACAGTTAACCCCTCGCGTTGTTTTCACGTAGTGAAAAATTGCTTTTCGTAAGGGATAAAAACCGCAGGGGCTGGTATGAGAGCCGAGTTGATGCCGGGATTGTCTCCAGACTCGTCCCAGTAACTTGCCCCATAATGAATGAGGAAAGAGATCAGTACAGCCCACACCGACGGCGAACAGACGGTTCATTTCACGCCCTTCAACATCACCAGACCATAGACCACGAACGGATACGATATCCGCATTTAGCTGCCCATCGGCGGGCAGTTCATCTCCTTGCTGCGATTCAGGATAGAGCCCGCTGATGCTGCGGTCAGGAAGACTTGGCGTGACAAAGGTTCCAGCGCCTTTGCGCGTTTGAATATACCCTTCGTCTAACAGTCGGTCATAACCCGCAATTACCGAGTTCCGTGAAATTGACATCATTTCGGACAGCCCCCGGGTTGAGGGTATCTTTGTCCCTGGCGGCAGACGGCCTTCTACGATTGCGTTGCGTAGCGCATGGTACACCTGTTCCTTAATAACGCCTTGCTCTAAGAAAAGCTCCTGAAATAAAGGTGCACTATTTTTTTTCATTGCACTCACTCTTACGTTAAAAGTGGATCCTGGAAATATATGCAAAGTGTCTCTTTGCGATGGCTTAAGCAATATTTAGGATAACCGTCATAGCAAACCACTCTGACTAAAATTATCAGGAGACCTATGAGTAACCAAAACACAACTACGCCGATTACCATCGAACCCGTCACCCAGCAAGACTACGCGGACTGGCTACCGCTTTGGATAAATTACCAGATTTTTTATCGTACTGAAATTTCAGACAAGGTCACACAATTAACCTGGGGCCGTTTTCTCAATCCTGTGGAGCCTGTTTTCTGTGCTGTCGCAAAATCTGACGGTAAAATTGTCGGTCTGGTGCATTATCTCTTTCATCGCTCAACCTGGGCGGAGTCTGATTATTGCTATCTGGAGGACTTATTCGTTAGTGAAGAAACCCGGGGCAAACACATCGGCAAGCAGCTTATCGAGTATGTTCAAAAACACGCCCGCAAGCGCCATGCTGCAAGATTATACTGGCACACACATGAAACAAACCTCCGCGGTCAGCGCCTTTATGACTGGGTTGCCAGCAAGAGTGGGATGATCGAGTATCGTATGTAAAATAAATAATACCCATTAAATCGGGTAGTTCTAAGTAAACATCCCCCCGTACTGTACCTTCATTTTTCAACACTTCGTCTGCGGCTCTGTTTCGCAAAGCCGCAGAATCCGAAATCGTCAGATTTCCGAGGCCAAATACCCGCTACGCTGAAAAGTGACATATTCATATATATTCTAAACTTGCCATCAATAAACAAGCATTACTTTTCAACACGTTGTACATATCTTATTACTCATGGTTTTTATTCCCACATAAAATTACCCTACACTTGTTTCTACATCTCTATATTGATGGAGCGTTCTCTAAACAAGCCGCCGGGTTGCATTTAATTGATGGAGTGCCAATGCAATTGTTCTAAATGTAGTTTATTCACCAGAGAAGTATATAAAAGAGCCAGACCATTAAATGCCGATGTTTTAAATTACCTTGACGTCTATACAAATTGTGTCCCTAATAACAATGTTATACGCACCTATCCTGAACTGGATGAAATAAATAGTAAGACATCTTATTTTTGCAGTTTAAAAAATCCGCTATTGTTTTCCTTAGAGAGAACGATTAACGGTTTAATTTAACAGCATAACTATAAATCCTGTGGCTCTGGAACAGCAGAGCCACAGACATTTGACACTAATCAGGCTTTACTGGGTATTGCACCTACGGCATGCGAACCTTTTACGGTCAACGTCACCACGGCGGAACATAACAGTGCGGCGATCATAAAGATAAATGCACTGTTGTAACTTCCGCCGCTGCTTTGGATCAGCCAGCCAATAATCGGTGCAGAAACTACCCCCGCCATCTGACCGCCAAAGTTAACGATACCGGAAGCCCGCCCCATGATATTGCTGGGGATGGTATCCATTAAAATGCCCCAAAATGTCGCCATGGCAAAAAACATAAACAGCGCAGAGATACACTGATAAACCACCGCCATATCCGCACTGCTCACGCTGAAGGTCAGATACAGGAAGCCCGCCGCAATAACCGACGTCGCGACATACAACGTCTTGCGCATCGGTTTGAATTTATCTGAGCAATATCCACCGATTAATGTCCCACCCGCGCCAAACAGGAACGGAATTGCCGCCATCACCCCCGTCTTCGCCAGTGAGAATTCACGCACCGTGATCAGGTAGCTTGGCAACCAGGTTGAAAACCCCCAGAAGGTGATATCAAACAAGAACCAGATACTGGCCATCTGCCAGAGCACCGGCATCTTGAGCACATCTTTAAACGCGATAGCGCTCGTATTTTGCAGACCCCCCTGATCGTCAGCTGCTAAATCAGCCAGATCCTGTTGCGTAATCGCAGGGTGATCTTTCGGGTTGTCACGTGTGAATAAGTAGATACCCGCAGCAATAAACAGGCCCGGGATCCCCAGCACAATAAAGACCATGTGCCAGCCAAACGCCCCGATAATACTTGCAGCAACCACCACCGCCAGTGCGGGGCCTAAGGTATTTACCGTTGACTGAATTGCTGTAGCTCGACCGCGTTCTTTCGAAGGGAAATAGGTGGAAATCATTTTCCAGGAAGCTGACGGGAAGCACCCTTCGCCAATACCGAAGAAGAAGCGAACAGCCAGCATCAACGGCAGCGTTAATACCGCACCGGTTAAGCTGGTGAAGACAGACCACCAGGCAATACCAATGGCCATAATTTTACGTGAGCCAAACTTATCCGCCAGTAAACCACCGGGGATTTGGAACGCAGCGTAACCAATGAAAAAGGCGCTAATAATTAAACCTTGTTGGGTTGTATCAAGATTTAAATCTTTGCCGATATAAGGCAACGAAACGCTCATGACCATTCTGTCGAGGAACGAGAGCAGCCATGCCAACCAGATTAATGTCAGGACGGTATATCTTGCTTTCCAGGTCTTAGGTTTACCTGAAGGTAAAGATGTTTGTAGGTTCATTGTGATGTCCTTGGGGTGTAGTGATCTACCGCGGCCATAAATGGTCGCGATAGATCCATGCGTGTTTAGCGTTATTTATTAATATTGTTTTCTGATAACAGTACCGCTACAGGCATAACTTTCCGTGCCATTAATTAAGGCTATGCGTCCATTAACCATCACGATTTCAATCCCTTCCGGATACTGATTAGGTTCAACAAATGTCCCCTTATCCGCAATAGTATTGGGATCGAACATCACAATATCCGCCGCATACCCTACCTTCAGTAACCCGCGATCCTGCAGGCCCAACACCTCAGCGGGTTTGCCTGTCATCTTGCGGATTGCCGCTTCCCAGCTCAGGCATCCTTCTTCACGCACGTATTTACCCAGCACGCGCGGGAAGGCGCCAAACACACGTGGATGTGGTTTACCCGCGCCCATCAGTCCGTCAGTGCACACGTTTTGTTCCGGCCGGCAGAGAAATTTAATGACGTGCTCTTCAGTGCCGTAGAAATCGACCATGCCAACGGCATTTTCTTCTTCAAACAACAGATCGAAGGTGGCGTTGTACGGATCTTTACCGCGCAATTCCCCCAGTTGAACAAGGTTCAGACCAACAGCATCCTGATTTTTCTCTGTCTTGACGCTGGTGACAAAAATCTGATCCAGGCCTGCAAAATCAATGAAGTTATCCCAGCCAGGAATACCCTGCTGGATATCCTCTATCATTTTGGCGCGCAAATCAGGCGAGGCCAGACGCTCAAGTAATTTGTCCGTCCCGCCAGAGTGAACCCACGGTGGCAGGATCACGCCGAGCATGGTGCTTCCCGCCACGTACGGATACTGGTCGAAAGAGATACGGATCCCCTCTTCCTGGGCCTGCTCCAGCATGCCCAACATCTGGTCAATCAGCCCCCAGTTTTTCTTCCCACAGACTTTCATATGTGAAATATGCAACCAGACGCCGGTGGCTTTAGCGATATCGATCAGTTCCTGCGTTGAACTGATGATATCGTCAGCCTCACTGCGCTGGTGTACCACAAAGATCCCGTCATATTTCGCCGTGACCTTGCACAACTCAATCATTTCAGCGGTATCACCAAAAGCACACGGCATATAGATAAGCCCGGTAGAAAGACCAAACGCGCCGGCTTTTAGCTCACGCTCAAGGACTTCACACATCTTCGCCACATCTTCACGTGTGGAAGGGCGTCCATCCAGGCCCATCGCTTCCATGCGTACGTTACCGTGTGGCACCAGATACGCCAGGTTTGTCGCCGGATGTCGGGATGCCAACAGATTGAGATAACCGTCCGTGTTTTTATATTTCCAGTCAATTTTGTCGGTATCGCCGTCCAGTCCGGCAATATTTTTACGCCATGCCGGAATATACTCCTCCGGCAATGGTGCCAGCGCTACGCCATCCTGCCCCAGCAATTCGGTAGTAATTCCCTGGCGGATTTTCGCTGACAACGCAGGATTAATAATGGCTGACAGGTCAGAGTGTGTGTGAGTATCAATAAAGCCCGGACAAATAATTTTTCCTGTTGCATCAATAACCTGTTCATTGACGCCAACATCAATTTGACCAATTTCGACAATATGCCCTTCATCAACCATTACATCAGCAATTCGGCCTGGATTACCCGTTCCATCAATCACATTTCCGTTTTTAAAAATGGTTTTCATCGTTATTCTCCATTGCGGTGCCGCGAAGCAGCGCCACCTGTAAGGTAAGAGGTATTTATCTTTATTTTTTAACGGCGATAGAGTGTCTGGATGATGCTGTAATAGCCGCGGGCCGATCCGGTCAACTGATCGATCTCAATATACTCGTCGATGGTATGCGCCAGGTTTTCACGCGACGGCCCAAATCCGATGGTTTTGATCCCCGCTTCCCCCGCGTAGTGGCTGCCGTTAGTGCAAAATGAGTACTGAGTAATCGTTGGCGAGAAACCCGCTTCACGAACGCCCGCCAGAGCGGCCTGCACGAACTCGTCGGACTCGTCATAAACCCAGCCAGGGAAGAAACGCTCACCCTCAATGGTGGCGCCGGTATAGCAAGACTCCTTGCCAACGGCGTAAGAGACGCGGGCTTTGAACTGTGGGTTCTGAGCGGTTAGCTCCGCAAGTGCATTTTCCAGTGGCGCAATAACGCTTTCTTTGGTTTCGCCCACCAGCAAGCGGCGATCGTAAGTGGCACGGCAGTAATCCGGCACCACTGATGCGCCTGGATACGGCGACGATTTAATGTCTGTCAGTTCCAGGATTCCAGGGCCAAGAACCGGGTGGGTTGGCGGAGTAATGGTGCGAATTTTGTCGATCAACTGCGCCATTTTGTACACCGCGTTAATTCCTGCCTGCGGGTTAGCAGAGTGGGCAGGTTTACCAAAGGTTTCAACCACAATTTCAGCACGCCCACGCTGGCCGATTTTCAGATTCAGTTCAGAAGCTTCGCCAATAATGACGTAATCAGGCTGATAGCGCTCACTGACCAGACGAGCGGCAATGCCTTCAAAACACTCTTCATGAACGATACAGGCGACGTAAATTTTCCCAGCGAAATTACGCTGATTATCCTGGCCGAAAAAACCTACGGCTGAGATCATCGCAGCAACAGCACCTTTCATATCGGTGGTGCCACGGCCATAAATTTTGCCATCGTCAATATCCCCGCCGTACGGGTTGCGGGTCCACTTCTCCTCGTTCACCGGCACAGTATCGATATGACCATCCAGAACCAGCGTTTTCCCCGGCTGATTTCCCACAATACCGCCGACGATATTGCCGTATTTATCAACATGGATGTCGTCGAACTGGTAATGCTGCATCATTATTTTTATGGCATTTACCACGTCCCCTTCCTGACCGGAATAACTTTTTTGCTGGATCAGCGCCTGGCAATTTTTAATAACTTCTTCAATACGGGTTGCAGATAACATGGGGTTTCTCCGTTAATACTCTCAATCAGGAAATTATTTATTGATGCCCGGGTACTGACCGCCCCAGACAATATCCAAATACTGTTGCGGGTCGGTATCACCTTCGGTACTTATCAGCAACACGCGGGAATGCTCATCCAGACCCAGTTGCTCACGGGTTTGGGCCAAATCAGGGGAGGTCATCAACAGCGCCAGAAGACCTGTCGTGACGGCCCCAGACTCACCTGAAATAATTTGTGGATCGCCCGCCAGCGGATTACCCAACATACGCATGCCCAGCGCCGCGACTTCATCAGGGCAGGAAGCAAATGCGGTGGCATAATCACGCAGTAACTTCCAGCCAATGCTGTTTGCCTCACCACAGGCCAGACCCGCCATCACGGTCTGTAAATCGCCGCCTACCGCAACAGCATCCCCCTCTTTTGCACGGGCTGAACGATAGAGACAGTCGGCAATTAACGCTTCGGCGACGATCACTTTCGGACGATTTTCGCCCCACGCGGCCGTCACCATGCCCTGCACCATTCCCGCAAATGACCCCACACCGGCCTGAACGAAAACATGCGTCGGGGCGACCTGATGGAGTTGATCAATCGCCTCCAGCATCAGCGTGCCGTAGCCCTGCATAATCCACTGCGGAATCTTTTCGTACCCTTCCCAGGCCGTGTCCTGTACAACGATCCAGCCATACTTTTGCGCCTGATCCGCGGTCATACGCACGGCATCGTCATAGTTCATATCCACGATTTCAGCGGTAGCGCCTTCATTGCGGATAGATGCCAGCCGCTGCTGTGAAGACCCTTTCGGCATGTAAACCACTGCATTTTGCTTGAGCTGGCGCGCCATCCACGCCACTCCACGCCCGTGGTTACCGTCGGTGGTGGTGGCAAACGTCACGGTCTTCAGGTCATGACGTACAGCTTCACTGGTCATGACATCAAACGGCAATTCGCTGATATCCTTCCCCACTAATTCCGCGATATGGCATGCCATCGCGTAGGCGCCGCCCAGCGCTTTGAACGCTTTCAGGCCAAAACGCTGAGACTCATCTTTGAGGTAAATATTTTTTACGCCCAGTTTTTGTGAAAGTGCCGGCAACGTATACAGCGGCGTTGGAGCGTATCCCGGAATAGACCGATGAAAATTCAACGCTTTTACCAGTTCCTGGCGACTAAAGGGTGCCAGCGGTGCGTTAGGGTGCTCGGTAAACGGCGTCTGGTTGATAAAAAATGATAAGTTTTGCTGCATCATAAAACCTCATTATCCTGGTAATTCATTCCCTGTAATCGGTGTAATACAGAGTTATTTACGCTATCGGTAATCCATAAAAGCAAAATGCTTACCAGTTTTTTAGAAAATGAGGGAAAACTTAAAAATAATTTAATAAGTTCTTTTATTTCAATGTATTAATCAATTTTCAATAATAGCAAGGTAAAAACAGCCGTCGTTAGTTTATCGCCAGATTTTGATAAATTCTCATAAATGATAAATAGTGTGATCACGAAGGATAAAATTAAAAAAACATCCAAAAACAATGCGGTAGATTGATTTTTCGCAAATCAATTTTGCAATAGTTCGCCTATTTATCATTTTCCTTGAGAAATGAGACACCTTACCGGAGAAGTATCATGATTTCAGTACTGAGCAATATCCAGGATGATATATGCAATTATGCCGACGCTATTTCCGGCATTACCGGGACTGATGTAGAAATCATTGATGAATCTTTAATGCGCATTGCTGGCACCGGTAAATACCGGCATATGCTCAATGAGAACGTGGCAAAAAATGGTTATATCTATCGGCATGTTTTGCAGGTCCGTGAGACGGTATTGATCAAAAACCCCGGTGAACATCCTCTATGTCAGCTGTGTGAAAAACACCATTACTGCTCTGAAATGCTGGATTTGAACGCCCCTATTTTTCTCAATAACCGCGTCATTGGGGTGATCGGCATTATTTGCTCAACGCAAACACAGCGTGACACTTTGCTAAGCCAGATCGATAAATTTGTCACGTTTATAGAGCAAATCGCCGTCATGATCTCCAGTAAGGTCTTTGAATGCCTGGAACGCTTACGCGCGCAGGAGACGCTCGGTGCCTTTCGTCGTCTGATTGATGCAATGGATCGCGGCGTTGTGGCCATCGATGGCAAGGGCCGCATCTGGCATGCCAACCATTCAGCAGATCGCATACTTAACCGTGAGGTTCAGGGATTACCCCTGACCATTGAAACGACCGGAGACAGTTTGTATGGCGATGAGGAAGCATGGCTGACGCTTGAAGGGCAAAAACACCATGTGCTGTGTAAACAAATCTCGCTCTCGTCACTGGATAACGACCGATTAACCATGGTTATCTTTCGCGATGCGTACGACTACCTGAGCACGATTGCCCCCTCACCCTATGAGTCTGACACACAGGTACGTCTTATTGGCCATTCCCCCTCAATGGAACAACTCAGAAGTACCATTAGCAAAATCGCCAACAGCTATGCCAGTGTACTGATCACCGGGGAAAGTGGTTCAGGTAAAGAAGTTGTGGCATTTGCTATTCATCAGAGCAGTCCGCGTAAAGCCGCCCCCTTCGTGACCATCAACTGCGCCGCTATCCCTGAACAACTCCTGGAAAGCGAACTGTTTGGCTACGTACGCGGCGCATTCAGCGGTGCCGATCCCAAAGGACGCGTGGGGAAATTTGAGCTGGCCAATGGAGGGAGTCTGTTCCTCGACGAGATTGGTGATATGCCACTGCATTTGCAGGCCAAGCTGCTCAGGGTACTGCAGGAAAAAGCCATCACCCGTGTGGGGTCTAACAACACCATCAATATTGACGTGCGGATTATTGCCGCAACCAACAAAAACATCAGCGCGATGGTCGAGAATAATCAGTTTCGTGAAGATCTTTTCTATCGCCTGAACGTGGTGCCATTGGTTCTCCCTTCCCTGCGCGAGCGACGGGCGGATATCGCCGTCCTGGCACAATATTTTGCCGATGAATTTTCGCTAAGCTACCAGCGACCGCCGCAAAAACTTCCCGATGATGTTATTAACCGCCTTTATGCCTGGCACTGGCCGGGCAACATCCGTGAACTGCGCAACGTCATCGAGTACATTTTTGTCATGCGCGGAGAAGCCGCCGGGATCAACGCCAGCCATCTGCCCCCTTACCTGCTTACCGCAGCCGATGGCAGAAAAAGCACAATGATGGCGCAACCTCGCCAGCTTGCCCACCAGGGCAAACAAGCAGAAAGAGATGCCATTGAAAACGTCATACAGCGATTTGGTTCAAGCGTTGAGGGTAAGAAACAAGCCGCGACAGAACTGGGGATCAGCATTGCGACGCTGTACCGAAAAATAAAACTGTACGGGTTATGATTTCCCCTTGCGTCCGCCACGGGCAATCAATGTCTGATGGCGCCCCGCTTATCAGGCCTACGTCTTACAAGCTTTAGTAGGCCGGATAAGGCATCAGCGCCGCCATCGGGCAGTTACGGCTAAGCTTCTTAATCAAACACACCATTAATAATGGCGGTGACGACAGCGGTGCTCAGTGCAATCAACACCAGATTGTCACCGATAACCTGCCATTCATAGCCAGGATAATACGGGAGTTGATTCAGCATAGAGGGTGGGACGCTCTTCTTCGCAATTCCAGGAGGGAGTGGTTTTCCTCGAGCCAGATTTTTTGCAATGCCCGGTGGCAGTGATTTATACCCCGTCAAACCATATCGGACAGCGTATTGCCTTGCCACGTGATAGCTGATGTCACTATCGACGTGATCAGGTTTGCCATAATTTTTACGCTGATCTGACTGCTGATTACCTTTGTGACCTGAATTTCCTTTCTGACTATTACCATGATTGCCGCTGTTACCATTCCCATTACCATTTCCGGGGTTAGCAAATGCAGGCGTGACACATATCGTCATCGCGGCAACAGCGACTAAAGCCGTTGCTAAAGTACGGAGCATGGACATGATGATTCCTTTATCAGTGGTTACCCCTAAAAATGTACGATATGGCGTGAATTTGAGCCATTGCTATAACTCCGATTTGTACACCTCTGCATGCCAGGAGTTCTGATGTCTCGCGCTTATTAGAGCGAGGTGGCGCAATCTCTATGTTCAGCTGTTTTGTGACCGTCTTCAGCGCCTTTAGTTTTGCTGACGCCATGAATTTGACTGGCAAGATTTCAGCGAGAAACTTAAACAGTGCAAAATGTTTCTTTTTCCCTCGCCACATAATCCTGGTGGAATGGTGTGGTCACGGGAAACGCTTGAAAAAATCAGTCACTATTGCCAGCAGGCCGGCGTCATCATTCTATCCGATGAAGTGCATAGCGATTTAACCCTGCCAGGTAAGCAACACCTGCCCTTTTTTACCCTCGATGACGCAGCAGGAAGTCAGTCAATCGTACTGACCTCTGTCAGCAAGACCTTCAACACGGCGGCGATCCAGGGGGGGGATAGCCATTATAAAGAATGATGAACTGCGTCACCGGTTCTATCATTTTCTCGATAACTGTTATCTTGCAGAGACTCACTCACTGCAACAGGCAACGATTTATAGCGCCTATACCCATTGCGGTGACTGGCACCGGGAATTATTGGCTTATCTGGCTGATAACGTGACATTTGTTAGAAATGAAATCGAAATTCACTGTCCGTTGATCTCAATTGTCTATGGCGGCGCATCCTATCTGCTCTTTCTGAATGCCGAAAAAATGGCGCTTAGCGAGACGCAGCTAAGCGATTTTTTTGTCCATGAAGCCAGACCAGGCCTGTCACCAGGGTCACAATATGGTCCTGGCGGAGAGGGGCACATGCGTCTGAACGTTGGCTGCCCGCGCGCCTTACTGGTAGAGGCGATGAACAGACTAAAAGCGGCATACCAGAAACGGCTGAACGCATAACGCAGGCCGCTACGCTTGCCCTGCTTCGTCAGGGCAAAATGGCCCAAAGATATTGACCGAACTGCTATAAAGTCTTTCCCTTCTGTCGGCGGGTGTTAAACTGGAAAGTGTGATCTTCATCATAACCTGCTTAAACAGAGAAAAGAGACACTGCTATGCAACATATCATTGAGGGCTTCCTCAACTTCCAAAAAGAGATTTTCCCTCAACGTAAGGAACTCTTCCGCAGCCTGGCGTCCAGCCAGAATCCTAAAGCGCTTTTCATTTCCTGTTCTGACAGCCGTCTGGTGCCAGAGTTAGTGACGCAGCAAGAGCCAGGACAGCTTTTCGTTATCCGTAACGCCGGTAATATCGTACCGTCTTTTGGCCCGGAGCCTGGCGGCGTGTCTGCTACCATTGAGTACGCGGTCGTTGCTTTAGGCGTGACTGATATCGTTATCTGTGGTCACTCCAACTGCGGCGCGATGAAAGCCATCGCAGAAAGCCAACCCCTGGATCCGATGCCTGCTGTCGCCCACTGGCTGCACTATGCCGATGCCGCAAAAGCCGTGGTTGAAAAGAAAACCTGGGCTAACGAAATCGATAAAGTGAATGCCATGGTGGAAGAAAACGTAATTGCCCAGTTGAACAACATTAAAACGCATCCTTGCGTGGCTGTTGGCCTGCGCAACAACGCGATTCGTCTGCACGGCTGGGTCTACGACATCGAAAGTGGAGAAATTCGTACTCTGGATAAGAACAGCAAAACTTACGTTTCGCTGGCCGATAATCCACACGTCCATTTCGAGTAAAACTGCACTGGAGCACGGATGCTCTGGCAATCCTCCCACTACGATTTCTGTTAGTAGACAAACACCCCTCATGCGACTAGCTTTTAAACTAGCCATCAGTGTGGCTGTCGTGGAACCCGCAATAGATTAAGCGATAAAAAGGAGCAGGTACGCATGCGAACGAAAAATAACAGACTGATTAATATGTTATTTTTTCATGAGTCGTGGGATATTATGATCCTGAAAAATAATGGTTCGCATACCTTTCCCACTAACACGCTGGAAATTCTGAACCGCACTCGGGCCCAGCAGCTCAAAAAGAAATATACCTTTCAGGCCGATCCTTTCATTATTGAAAAAGACAATAAAGTTTATGTTTTTTATGAAGCATTAAGCTTTCGTAATTCGCAAGGTATCCTGCGCTGCCGTATCCTTGATGCTAACCTGGTTGAGCTTGAGGATGTGAAACTCGACGGTTTTGATAACCTAAAATGCCATTTATCATTTCCTTTTTTATTTTACAACAACGATCAGCTTTTCATGATCCCGGAGTCTTCTGAAAGGAAAGAGGTTATCTTATTCCAGTCGATAGATTTCCCTACGCGCTGGAAACAGGTAAAAGTAATAGTGCCTGACCAGGCGCTCACCGATAACGTCGTCGTTTCGTTACATGAAAATTTTTATCTTTTATCCACCACGATGGAAGATAAGTTAGTTATCCATACGGCCAGTAATGTAACCGGGCCATGGCAAAAAATAGTGCCAACGCTTAACCTGTCTAATCAACACCCCCGAGGCGCTGGCGCACCACATTGCGTTGAGAATAGACTCTATTTTCTCACCCAGGAATGCACACCAGAGACGTACGGAAAGTCAGTTTATATCAAAGAGTTAATCACGCTTAACGCATCCAGCTTTGATGAGCGTTTGATTGCGCAGATCAATGCCAGCATCAACCAAAGCGAGGGCGTCCACACGCTGAACTTTACCGATAACTATATCGTGTATGATAGTAAGATAAGCAAATTCAGCCTGTTTTCTATACTTAAAAAAATATCTTATAAATGCAGGGTGAAATACCGGAATTATTACCTTAACCGACGCCACCAATAACGTTTATTTATGCCGGTGGCATTAATAAATTAATGATAGTTTGCAAAAATATATCTGGAGACTGTATGGCAATTTTAGTCACTGGCGGTGCTGGTTATATTGGTTCACATACCGTGCTGACGCTTCTGGAAAGAGGTGATGACGTTGTGGTCATCGATAACCTTTCCAACTCCTCACAAACATCCCTGGACAGGGTTGCGGAACTGGCCGGCAAAGCACCCATCGTTTATATTGCCGATGTGCTGAACAACGATGTTCTGAAAACGATTTTCTCTAACCATAACATCACCGACGTCATTCATTTCGCTGGATTAAAATCAGTTTCAGAATCAATAAAAGAGCCGCTTGCCTACTATGACAATAATGTCACCGGCACGCTGGTTTTACTGCGTGAGATGTTAGCTGCGGGAGTGAAGCACTTTATTTTCAGCTCTTCCGCCACGGTATACGGCAACCCGGAAAGCGTTCCATTAAGTGAACAATCGCCAACCGGTGGTACCACCAATCCGTATGGCACATCAAAATTCATGGTCGAGCAAATTCTGGCAGACTTTTCCCGCGCACAGCCCGATTTCCGAATCACCTGCCTACGCTACTTTAACCCAGTCGGCGCACATCCATCGGGCAGGATTGGCGAAGATCCGAATGGTATCCCCAACAATCTGGTACCGTATATTTCTCAGGTGGCGATTGGCAAGCTGGAAAGCGTTTCGGTCTATGGAAATGACTATCCAACCCCCGACGGTACCGGTGTGCGTGATTACATCCATGTGATGGATCTGGCAACTGGCCATTTAGCGGCACTGGATTGCCAGGAAAAAGGTGCGGCATACAAAGTCATCAATCTCGGTACCGGTATCGGGTATTCCGTACTTAACCTGATCGCAGCCTTCGAGAAAGCGGCGCAAACCCGAATTAATTATAAGATTGTGGCCAGAAGGCCCGGGGATATTGCCGAATGTTGGTCAGACCCGTCGTTAGCACGAAAAGAGTTAGGATGGCAGGCCATCTACAATCTGGATGAAATGATACGCGATACCTGGAACTGGCAAAAAAACAATCCGGATGGCTATCACGTTTAATTTTTAACGCTAAGGAGCCTGATTGCCAGGCTCCTGACTACGGCAGGCTATTTCACCGTGACCGCGGAGACGCGATACCAACCGTTGCTCTGCTTCCCTTCATTGGCAAAGTTAATTCTTGCCGCACCGGTTTTATCCACTATCGCCGCCTCAATAGCATACTTCCCTTTCGGCAGCGTCCCGGGCATCGGCATCGGGTAACTCAGTGAGTGCTTTCCGGGCAGCCAGTGGCGTATATCTTCCGGGGCATTCCCTTGTGCCACCACCTTATTGGCCTCATCAACCAGACGAAATGCCAGCGTGTAGGGCAGGTAAATCGGCGCGTTCCCCTCATTATACCAGGTGCTTGTCAGGGTGAATTCTTGTCCACCTTCCCAGACTGACTCGTGGCTCAGGGATGCTAAGCGAAACCGATAGCCCAGTTTTGTCAGTGCCTCGTCGACAATCGGACGATACTCACGAGGCACTGTTCTCGATTTCAGGTTAATCGTACTGGTATGTTGCTTCACCGCCCAGTCAAAAATCCCCTGCACTTCCTCTCGCGTATAGTGAAAAGTATTTTTCCAGTCCTGCATGTACGAGCAGATCTCAAAGCTCACTGGCGCATGTTTCCAGGCATCATTAAATCCTGAATAGCTTTTCCGTGCGGCCTGCAGCCGTTGCGGATAATCATCCGCCATATGATTCCAGGAAGCAGAAAACACGCGGAGATCGCCCAGGCAGTCCGCACGCCAGCCCGCCCCGCGCGCGACCGCATTCGCCAGACTTTGCCCACCACTCATCAACATGATTTTTGGCGTACTGGGGAAAGCAGTGAAATGCATCGTCACATAGCGGTCCAACTGCGCCGTGGTGTAGCGCTCCAGCAATGGCTTCAGCATCGGGAAGTTGCTGTTATGCCACTCTCCCCACGACCCCACCATACCGATATCGACGAAAGCCAGGTTCTCGTTACCATCATAGCGTTTACCCATCGCGTTCAGCAGGCGCTGGCTATATTCAATAAATAAGGGATCGTCTAAATCAGGGATAAAGGTTTTTTTGTCAGGCGTCCAGGTTCCCTTTACACCTTTGTTAATCAACCAGTCGGGAATTTGTGAACCGGTTTCCGGCTCAGCAAGCGCCATAAACCGCAGTCCGACGTTCATCGCCGGTCGATGCGCCGCGGCATACTTGAAAGCGTCATCAACCAGTGCAAAATTGTACTGGCCTTCGACAGGCTCAAGGTCACGCCAGTAAAAGCGCTCATATTCAAAGCCGGTGTCGGGATAATCCGCCAGTCCAAGCGTTTCACCATATCCCTGATGAAAACTGGCGATCCCGATACCTGGGTTTGTCAGTGGGCCCGTCATTGCCTTGGGGGTTACGGTCGTTACTGCGGCCAATACCGTCAGCGGACAGAACAGACACAACAGCGCAGAAAACCATTTACACTTCATCGCAGTGACGCCCTCCACAGGTTTGTTAACACTAGCGGTCTTTCAGGCTTAACCACCAGTCCCAGATACCAACGTGAAAATGTTGGAATACATCAATACCCAATGCGGACTTGATCATATACAGCGTCAGTAATACGCAGCAGGAGACAAACAGCGTGCCTAGCAGCAGCAAAAAAGTGAGTAACATGGTCGATAAGGTCGACTCCTGACGATGCCGCTGACGTAAGTCTCTGCCGAATAAAAAAACCAGATAAAAGCGTTTACCGAAAAATGGAAAACTTCTGCGAATATCGATCCGATGTCTTGATGCCAGCGTGCTGGCGACGATCGCTTTCTCGATCCCATCTTTTTGTTCCGGAGTCAGTCCCTCCGATATATGCTCATCAAGTTGCGCATAAAATCGTTCGATGACGGGGGGGCGATTCTGAGGACTGGTCAAAATTAACCTATATCTTTATCAATTGAGTGATAGACATTGACTGTTTTTCTGGCAATTTCCTGCCAGTCATAATTTTGCAAATATACACGATAGTCCACGCTATTTGCGCTGGCCCAGGCAGTTAATTTCTCAGCAAGACTGGACAATGAGCCGACCCGAAAATAGGTCTCAGACGGCAACTGCACTTCCAAATTTGCGGGAATGTCGCTCACCACCGCCGGGAGGGAATACGACATCGCCTCCAGAAGCGCAATCGGTAGCCCTTCATGGTAGGAAGGCATAACGAACAGCCTGGCCTGCGAAAACACCGCCTGAAGTTCATCTCCCCTTAAAAATCCGGTCATCACCACGCCAGGGGTATCAGCGGCAAGTTGCTTGAGTCGAATACTGTATTCCGTTGGGTGATCGGCATCGCCAATGAGCACTAGCGGCTGTTGCAAACCACTTTGTTTGTACGCGGAGATGGCATCATGCATCCCCTTTTCTTCCACAAACCGTCCGACCACCACGAAATAGTTTTTCGCCTCGAGTCCAAAGCGGGAAAGCGTGGCATGAAGGGTTTGATCTGACAACGGACGAGGCTTATTGACGCCGTTGAAAATCAAATGCGCATCATAGCGAGCATGTTTTTTCTGAATCAGTTGGTTAATGACCTCAGAAATCACTATCACCTCATTGGCATATCTCACCGCCCAGCGTTCGCCCAGCAGCAATATTTTTTTGGCGACAAATCCCCATTTTTGACGATCGTAATCAGGCCCGTGGTGGGTAAAAACCACCTTCTTACCTAACACGCGTAATAATGGGATCACCAAACCCGGCCCTATAGCATGGACATGCACAATATCAGAACGGTCGACACAGGTTCTAAACGCCGCTAAAACGGAGTGCACAATCGCTTCCAGTGACCGTTTTTTGGGTGCCCACAGCGCATAGGTCTCAACTTTCTTATAAGAAGATCGTTTGTAGCTAACATACGGCGAGCGGGCGATAACACAAATATCAACGTCAAACTGTTGTTTAATCGCCGGATAAAGATTCTGACAGTGGGTTTCCACCCCGCCCAAGACATCCGGAATACCGCGGGTACCAAAAACCGTTATTTTTTTACTCATTCTATGGCCTGCTCAGAAGTTCTTTATATAGCGCCTGTAAGGTGTCCATATGTTTGCTAAGCGCATATTTTTCACTCAGGCGCGCGCGACCCCGTAAACCCATGACACGTGCTTTATCCGGATCATCAACCAGAGCATCCATCGCCTTCGCCAGTTCCTGCGCATTACCCGGCTCAAATAAAATCCCTTCAATACCGTCGCGTATTTGTTCGGGGATCCCGCCAATGCGCGCCCCGATCACTGGTTTCGCGAAAGACATCGCCTCCAGCACCGCCATTGAGCAGTTTTCATAACATTCAGAGGGGAGGATCACCACACGGGCATGCTTAATGAGCGTATTGAGGGCATCCCCTTGTTGTACATAACCTAAAAACTCAGCTTCCGGGTATTTCGCCACTAACTCGTCATGCAACGGACCGTGCCCCACTATTTTCAGCGGAGTCGGGTTACGCATTTTCTGATGAGCGGCCAGCAACGTTGCCACCCCCTTTTCACGACTCAGGCGGCCGACGTACAGTATATAACCGTCATCGACGACCTCATCGATGGGCTGGCTATCATCAACACCATTGACGATCACATCGATCCGCGATTTCGGCAACGTTCGGAGTAACACGCCGCGTAGAAAAACGCTGGGTGAAACAATCACATCCAGAGCCTGATAATTTTGGGCAATGTATTGCCAGGTCGCTTCTAACGAGAGCAGCAAGCTTTTAGAGGCAGAGCCTTCCTGACAGCGATAGCGGAAGGCATTGAAAACGGTACCGGTGATACAGGCATCACACACCTTCCCATCGCGTAACATGGAGTATGCAGGACAGACAATCTTATAGTCGTGCGCCGTCAACACCGTTTTACAGCCAAAATTGCGCGCCACTTTAATCAACGCCGGCGTCAACTGATGGTAAATATTATGAAAGTGAACGATATCAGGGCGTTCTTTTTGTAAAAGCGCCAGCATTTTTTTGCAGGCCTGGGTGTTATGAATAAAGTTAACCGCGGTTTTGATGCCCCCCAACAGATTACTCTCTTTATGGTAATCGACATTGCTGACGAAATAATCCGCATAATCAGAGGGGAAATTTTTCTCATGCTGCATGGAAAAATCAATGACCTGGACACCAGCCTGTTTCAGCATGTCGCGTTCTTGAAAATAAACCGTTTCCGCGCCGCCTTTGATGAAAAAAAACTTGTTAACTAATAATACTTTCATGGCGCCTGCCCCGGTTATTCATGAATGATTTTACTGTTGGGCGGAGTCAGCGGATCGCGTACCGGATAAAAAATACCTTTGATCAACCCCGCTGAACGTACGATTAAATTAATAACGCTTTGCAGCCCATCTGTTAACGAGCGGTTTTGCACAATCTTCAACAAGGCAAATGCCAGTAAGGGTAGAAGCGCAACGGCAAACACATTGATATTAAAGGTAAGCAGCGCAACAAATAAGAGAATAAGGTAGAGCGCAAATACCGCCTCATTCTTCACGATATTGAATGACTGGGAAAACCAGGGTTTTCCCCAACTACAACGCAAAAGCTCACCCGGAGCCTGGTAATAACCGCTGGTCCAGCGGCGCGCCAGCATCTTAAACGTCGGCAGCGTATGTGACGTATGGCTGAAGTAAGGAATATCCAGACGTCGCAGTTTATAGCCCGCTTCGCTTAAACGCAGACCCAGCTCAGCCTCTTCATAAGCGTGCAAATTACGGTTGGTCAGATAACCAATTTTTTCAATTGCCGACCGACGATACAGTCCGCCGCCCCCCAGATGATCGCTATCGCCAAGAGGATAGATTTTATTGATCCGCTGCTTACGAGACTTAAATTCATAGTTAACGGCATCATCCATTTCGACGGTACCGGCCACCCCGGCATAGTCCGGTTCCGCCTGCAAAAAGGCAACAGCCTGGTCAATGAAGCCATCCTCCAGCTCCATATCTCCATCCATCAGTAATAAATATTCCCCTTCGCTATACAGATAGCCCAACTGATGGCCCACCCCACAACAGCGATCGCCAGGATCGGTGAGTGACACTACCGTGACGCCTTTATTGGCTGCCAACTGTTGGGTGTTATCTGTCGACAGACTGTCAGCCACAATAATTTTATGCGGATACCCGACCAACTGACGCCGAATGCTGTCGATCGTTTTCTCAATACCTTTAGATTCGTTGAGCGTCTTAATACTCACGGAAATAAATGGCTTATTGTCCATGCCAGCCCCCTGCACTGCGAAGTACGGTTCGACGAATCACTAAGCTCGCCCCCAGCGATAAATAGAATAAGAACTGTAACATCGGCGTAATCATCAATATCTGGCTGTAAGGTAAGCTGATTAAACAACTGATAGCAAAAGCGTTAAACGCTGGCGCAAAGCTCAGTAACTGCAGATCCTGTTTATCCAACTGTTCAAGCATCAATATTGGTTTTGGCTGGCATACTTTCAGAATATAAATAAACAAGCCAATAAACAGCAGCGTGCCAATAATGCCAACTTCCCACAGCAGCATACTCAGCGCAGTCGAGTCTAAAATCAGGTTATAGATAATGTTCAAAAACCCAGGAGAGACCGTACTACCACTGTTTGTGGCATTAAGCCCGTAGCCAAATAATGTGCCCGACAGTCCCCATAGATCGTTATTTTTTAACCAGAACAGAAACGTTGTGAAACGCCCCAACTCTCCGGTCGACATGATGTAGTTCGGATCAAAAATATAGCTCAATGAATCAATAAAAATGCTTAATGAGCCTTTCGTCGGATCGCTGCCAAAAGCAGAAGAGTAGTACCAGGCCAGTATCATAATCGACAGGCCGATGAGCACCAGCATTCCTGCCACAATGATAAATAACGTCTTCAGGTTTACCTTACTGACATCTTTAACATAGCTCGGCGATATCCACACCCACGCCAAAAATATCGGTGACAGCAGGATGACAAACTTGACCTCACCAATGATGCATAACCCTATTCCAAGGATGATATGCAGCGCTGCGGATTTAAACGTCGTAAGCCCATGCTTATATTCAGAGAGTTTCAGCAACATAATTAACAGGCAAAATAACCCCATCGCCGCCGTATTGCCGCCACCCATTGGATCTCCGCCGAATGTTCCGACCACGGAGTCCCATTTTTCATCTTCCCCGCGTACGGCCACACGCTGAGGAACAACCAGCAAAACCTGATAAATCATCACCGGGATTTGCGCATAGAACACCCAGTACAGATAGCGCGTCGCCCGATATATCTGCGATTCACGGCAAAAACCTAACAGCAAACAAACCATCACCAGTGATAACGCGATTTCGTTTTTGAAGGCCACAATTGCCACGGTGACCCCGCCCTGAATCAGGGTCGATGTTCCCGCCAGCACCAGAAAGGAAAAATACAGCGCAAGGATAATGGTTTCCTGTGCATCCAGACGCAGCGCCCCGTCTCGCGTCTGCATCACCAGTAATCCCACCATCAGCAATGTCAGGAAAAACGGGATCCACAACACGGACTGCATGCCGGTGAAATACTGCACCAGACCACACAGGATCAGCGTTATAAAGGTGTAGACCTGTAAATAATTTCCGGTATTCAGTGTCATGGCGTCACCGGCTTGTTTTTCAGGAGATTGGCCCGCTTGTTCATTTTCAGGTAAATGAACGCATAGCGAATAAATGTCAGTGAAGAGAACAATATTACTGATGCCGCATAATCATGGTAAAAATAGGGAACGACCACAAACGCCAGTAGCACAATCGCCAACTGTTCAAGTTGGATACGCAGAAAATAGCGGTGCGAACCAAAAATAAGCTCAATCACCGTTAAAGGACTTATCGCCAGCGCCGGGAACAAATAGGGCAGCATGTAGCGCGACGTTTCAATGGAGTTAATCCAGTCTTCGCTAAAACCCAGGCGCATCACAATGGGATAGAAAATAAAGACGCCTAAGGTACAGATAACCCCCAGCACTAGCAGCAGCATACGTACCTTCGTATACTCCTGATAATTGAAGGTGTTATTTCTGAAGTCGATGGACCATTTAGAAAAAATGGTATTGCGTACCGCGTTGCCGATAATCACTACCGGTGCCAGACAGAACCGGCTGACAACGGAAAAATACCCCGCCGTCAGCGCCGAAAACCAGAAGTTAATCAGCATAATAGGCAAGTTACTGCTCGCCATTGCCAGCACCTCAGCACTACCAACTTTGGTGATATGATGAATATTCTGTTTAAAAAATCGCAAATTACTTGCCGGGCGCAAATGCTGCGACGTCACCGAGCGAATATCAAACGAATGAAAAATACAGCTAGTGGTCAGTAATATCATGGCGCAGGCCCACGACCAGTAAAATGTCTGTACCTGGTGCGTGAGCAGTACCGAGAGCACCACCACCACGGAGACAGAAATACGCTGAAAGATTAGAAAATAAAAGTTGGCTGTCCGCAGCGATAAGTTTTCCGATATTAACGCCCACGCCGTTGAAAGCGTCAGCAAATAGAGAAACAGTATGTTCTGGTGAAACAACCACGCGGTCAGGACGGCATACGGTAACGCAATGAGCGCGCTTTGCAGCAAACAAAACACCACATTTTGCGCCAGCTCGTCATCCTGCTGTTTGGGAATCAACAGCTGGGAGGCAAAGGTACACACCTGCGCCCCCACCACCGCGATGCTGTAATTGAGCGCATACAGCCCAACCTCTGCCATATTGTACTTATGTGAGATCAACCAGATAGACAGCGCACCAATCAGCTGCGAAACGACTGATGAACTGGCTATCGTAGAAGCGCTCTTCAGTAAACTCATACACGACCTGGCGTAGTCATCAGTTGGTCAGTATTGAAGTTCAATGAGCGCAACCCCTCCTGCGTTTCAAGGTTTTTTTCCTCGACCGCATTCAACACTGCGCCAATCACCACGCCCTGATTATCCTCAATCTTATCCAGTGCGCCGGCAATATTCTCCGCAGAACCGGTCCCGGCTTTCACGATAAAGATAACCCCATCAACGGCTCGTTTGATCAGTTGGATATCCTGACTTTGATTCACCGCTGCAACGTCAATAATAATGCGTTGATACTGCGACTTCAGTTCGCGCATCACGGGTTCAACGTGCTCTGACGACAGCATCAGTAAAGAGGAAATGGTCATCTTACCGTGGGGGATGAAATCAAGATTTTCAGTGATCTTAACCCGTGCCTTTTCAAGCGGAGCCTCTCCCCGCAACAGCTCCGCCACACCAGCAGAAGTCGCTGATGCCAGTTCAGAAGACAGCCCGTTGGTATTGAAGAAATCAGCATCAATAAGCAACGTTTTCTGATCGAAGCTGAATGAACTGGCCAACAAATTCGCCAGCAGAGAGCGCCCTTCACCCTGCTCCGCCGAAGCAATAGCGACCGTTTGCAGCGGCCGATTATCCAGCATAATTCGGGTGCGAATACCGTGGATGATATCGGCATTCAGCGGGTTCTTCAGTATCATATCCCGCACCTGTGCGCGTGCCGAAGTACCGGTAAATCGACGAATTTCGCCCAATGGCTCGACATTGAGACGTTTCTTCAGACGGCTCAGGGTGCTAATTGAATTATCCATTGCCGCTTTGACGATGAAATACATGATGCTGAATACCACAACCAACATCACCACCATCACGAGCAGCAGCGATTTATTCGGCTTAGACGGCTTTAACGGAGGAACGGCTGGATCATACAGCACCGCATCCGCATTAACCCCGGACAGCGACAATTCCTGAGTCCGCTGATAAAGCGTCTTATATAGATCTTCCATTTTATCTAACGCCAATTTTTGGCTGTTCCAGGCATCCCGTTTTGATGCCATCTTCTGGAAGATCTCTTTTTGCTCAGCAACCTGCTGCTGGTAATTCTTTTCGTCGGCCAGCGCAGCCAAATACTGCTGACGTAAGCCAAGTTTTAATTCACCCAGTACCCGACCCGTTTGATTTTGGATTGATTGCACATCGGCTTCTGCTTTTAAAATATTGGCACTTTTAGGCCCATACACTTTGCGCAGTTCCGACAACGTGCGCTGCGCCTGAATCAGCGCAATGCGTAAATCCTGAATCTGCGCATGGTCAGAAACTGATGGCAGCGAAATGATATCGCCTGAAGATTTCCCTCGGCTATTTACTTCATTGTAAACAGACTCCGCGGCGACACGACGTTGGGTCGCATCGGCAAGACGGTTGGTCACAATGCTTAACTGCTCTGTTTCAAAACCATCAATACCACGGAAAGTCAGCAGCCCAGAGTTTTTCAGGTAGCTATCCATTTCCTCTTTTTGTTTCGCTATCGATTTCTGAATCTCTTCCATTTTTTCAAAGTTGAGATTGCGAGCCTGCTCTGCTTTCAGACGCTTTTGATCGACCGTGTAGTTGATAAAGGCCTGAGCGACGCCATTGGCTATCTCAGCTGAAAGTTGAGGCGAGGAAGATTCATAAGAAATAGAGGCCAGATTAGTGGTACGGATACCGATGACCTTCAGATCTTTCGACAATGTTTTCAGCGCCTGATCAACCCTCAGTTGCTGATCTTCACTGCCAGAGCCGGGCTTCACCCCGGTAAAATCCGGGTTTTTATCCAGCTTCAGATCGCGGACCGCCTGCTCGAGGATAATGCGTGACTGCATCAGCGCATATTGCGTTTCGTAATATCCACTACGCGTTGAATCAAAACCATCCACCTGTGGAAACGGCGAAACGTTATCGGCTTGTGCCTTAATCAGCACCGTTGCCGTCGAGACATATTTTGATGACATCATGCTGATCAAGGGATACGCCACTACCCCGGCAATAATGCCGGCCAGCGCGATTTTCCAGGCATTCTTTTTCAGTTCTTTGGCAAAGCGGGAGAAATCGACGGAGTTTTCTCGTTGCTTGCCGTTTTCCACTATAGATAGTTTCATCGTTAGAAGAACCCCATGCCAATAATCACGACATCCCCAGGACGAACAGAGTGCGTTAAATCAACATTCTCAAGTAGCTGATTGCTACCGGAGAGGCGAATGTTGATATCTTTGCGATCTGCACGGTCAGTAAATCCCCCCGCCTGAGCAATAGCTTTCTCTACGGTAAGTCCCGGCTCCCAGGCGAATCCATTCGGGCTTTTCACTTCCCCTGACGCGTAGAATTTGCGGAACTCGGCAATACTCACTGTCACCATGGGATTAACCATATACCCATTGCGCAAGCGTTGAGTTAATTCAATATTCACCTGTTCTGGTGTTTTATCTTTTAAACCCAGCACGCCGATATAAGGGAAGTTTATTGTTCCACTCTTATCCACGATAAACTTCATCGTCATTTCGGGTTCCCCGTAAACAACGATATTGACAGTATCCCCCGCCCCAATTCGGTAATCCTCTGCCACCGCAGCAGGATCGTCCATTAATGGTGGCCTGGACGTTGTGCATCCGACCAACAGGATACTGAGTAGCAAAAACGCGCACAGTTCTATTATTTTCATTTTAGATCTGAACCTTAGCTTTAAGCATAATCATAGAATTATCATAACCCAACGTTCTAATGACTTCCTGACTGTCGTCGGGACCGATATAAAACGAATCAGTATCCTTATTCGAATTTAAGGTATCTAATTGATATTTAATCTCAAAATTGACAGACGGCGTGTAGTCATAGCTCATGGTTACGCTAAATACACCATTTTTATCATGTCGATCCTTGTTCTGTTTTTTATAGTCTTCCGTGGTGTATGAGTAGTCCAGCAAAGTAGAAAAACGATTGCCCAGCCAGAAATGCTGATAAGAAATCCCATACTCAGTCACTAAGATATACCCCCCAACTTCCGAAGGGTCTTTAATACTTTGAGCAGAATGGGCGGTGAAGACTGACTGATTTAACGGCTTCCACTCCCCCTTTATATCCCAGTTTAGACCATTAAAATCACTCGAGTTTGCGGCATTTTCAAATGTTTTGTACAGCCATGAAATATTCATGTCGACGTTGGTTTTCCCCGTCAACTGCGATTTCAGACCGTAAAGCAAATAGTATTCATTACTGTCTTTTTCTGAGTTGTTATCATAGTGACGCTGATTAGTAATAAAACTATAGCGAAAGCGCGTTCTGGATGTGTATTGGTCAAAAACTTCAGCCACCAGACTATTTTCATGCCATTCCTGCTGCTGAATATAATTGTAAAAATCCGGGCTGGTATCCTGCACATCCGAGGTATTCCCGAACGTCAGTTTTTTATACAACAGTGCCAGTTCCGCTTTGCCGCGTCCATCTGGTGCGCCATAGCTATAGCGCAACTCACTGTTGATAAAATTATTCGTCAGCGGAGAGTTAATTCCATACTGGCGGAACTGGTTCGGCAAAAAGCCCTCTGTGATATCGCGGCCGCGAGATTCATGTCCAATTGAATCTTCCAGATTCAGGGTTAAGCCGTGCATTTGCCCGTAACGCCAGGCACCGTTAAAACGGAAAAAATGGTCGTTATAGTTATCGGCAGAATCGCTTGAGTAGTTACGATAATCACCTGAATACATTAGCAAATACTTATCCTGGCCGCGCTCACCGATCATACTAAACACAGGCGCCGCGCTCTGGAAAGCTGAACCTATCGCATCGCGGTTATGGGGCTGATAAGTCACGTTATCATCATAACCGTAATCCACAGCAGCTTGGCCCTGGAAGTCGATCCCCGCAAAGCCAATGTGTGATTTCGGCGTTAGATCAGCCCATGCGGACTGCGATATCACGATTCCGGTAATAACTATTAATTTAGTATGCATTCTTACCGACAAATCCTTTGAAAATAGTTTTAATAATAATTTTTATATCCAGCCATAACGACCAGTTCTGAATATATTCAATATCATACTGAACGCGCTTTTCCATCTTATAAAGTGCATCGATTTCCCCACGGAAACCGTTAATCTGCGCAAGCCCGGTGATCCCCGGCTTAACTTTATGGCGGATCATGTAGTTTTCGACCTGTTTGCGGTACTGTTCATTATGCGTAACCGCATGAGGTCTGGGGCCGACAATAGACATACTTCCCTGCAATACATTAATGAATTGCGGGAGTTCATCAAGAGAGGTGCGTCGCAAGAAACTACCAAATTTTGTCACGCGCGGATCATTCTTAGTGGCCTGGATAACCGTATCGGAATTCTCCATAACTCGCATCGAGCGAAACTTCCATACCTTAATTTTTTGTCCGCTCAGGCCGTATCGATCTTGTTTGAAAAACACCGGGCCACGGGAGGTAAGTTTAATACCAATAGCAATCGCTAACATCAGTGAGGAGATCATCACCATAATGATGCTACCGAGAATCAGGTCTTCCGCACGTTTAATAAATGAACCGGCTCCTTCAAACGGTGAGCTAAAGATGCCAATGGTTTGCAGATTGTGGATCGAGCGCAACTTGGACATATTGTTACTGTAGGTATAAAAATCAGGAACAATATAGGTATCTACCGTGGTATCTGACATCATGGCCAAAAAGTGACGGATACGATGTAATGCCACCATCGGCAATGCGATATAGATCTCGTCGATATTCCCTTGCTTAGCCTCTTCAACAAGATTAATGACAGGGCCGCGAAAGGGACTTTTAATCTTATCCACGATATCACCACAGCGGGACAACGCACGTTCGTCATAAAAAGCTAAATCTAATTTGATATTGGAATATTCAGCTATCAATGCATTTTCTGCTGCCACACCGTTGTCGGTCAGACCAATAATCGCCACACGAATGTTTTTTTTCGTTGAATATTTAAAAATGAAAAAACGAATAAAATAAAGAAAAGGTAAAGGAATGAAATACCAGTAAACAATAGGGGATAAAAATGACGGAGTCAGACTTGCCAGGTATCCAAGTGACTCTGGTTCGGCCACCGTCATGCTGATCACTTCGTTGAACGAGATTGCCAGCAGCGTACAGAAAAGTAGCCGTTTTTGGTTACGTATGCCGATGGTTTTTATCTTCTGCTGATACATTTTGGTGTATTCAGCAAGCAACAGGAAAAACACTGAGAAGAGGATACTCAGAATGACAATGGTCTTAAACGGCACCATATCTAACAGATGGGCGCTAAAAATTAACGTAATATTGATTACAATAAAATCGACCAGCTTTAAAAAGACTGGATATCCTTGACTGCTAATCTTTAGCGAATTTTTAAGCATATCTCAGCCCATTATTTATTGATATTTAATTATTTTTTTCTCTTTTCATGTTGCTAATTATATCACAAGTCTAAAAAACGCAATGGTACATTGTCAGTAAATGTAAAAAATAATGTTGACTAGTGTGACTATCACCCACGTTTCATTTATATCATTATGATTTTTATCATTAATTTCTGATTGGGCGTTTTATCGCCACCACCAAAAAAGATGATAATTTACAACACAACCGTTATTGACAGATAACAATTAGTAGACTATGAAAAGCCGCTATATGTATGATGAATAGCATAAAATCGTTTCTCTTTTTCCCCTAAATAGCCGTTAAAAATAATTAACTGCCCTGCAATACAAATAAAATCAATAAATCACATAGCGTTATTATTAATAATGATCAGCTTTCTTATTTGTAATTTTATTAAGAAAAATCTGCACCTGAGAAATAAATATATCAGTTCGTGATGCTTAAAAATCGTACTCGTACGCTCAGTCCCCCTAACGTATCGCTGCGCGACAACTGTGGGTGTGTACGGTGCAGACGAGCAATATCATTGACCAGCGCCAGCCCAATCCCCGCCCCGGGGACGTTGCCCACGTTTTCCAGACGATGAAACGGTAACAGCGCCTGATGCACCATTTGTTCATCAATGCCGGGCCCGCTGTCTTCAACCATCAGCACTACGGCCTCCCCTTCTCGCAATAGTCGGGCGGTCACCATCCCCCGCGCAGGCGTGTATTTCAGCGCATTATCCAGCAGATTCCCGCACAGCTCGCCGAGCAGGACATCATCCCCTTCAATCCACACCGCGTCCTGCTCCCCTTCATAGCCGAGATCGATAGCTTTGCTGCGCGCCTGCGCCAGGCGGGTAAAACAACTGGTTTGCACCACCTCAAACAGATTGACCGGTGAAAAGTGCCTTTCCCCCTGCTCTTTGCGCTTCACAGCCGAAAGTTGTAATAACCTTTCCGTCAGATGAATGGTGCTATCCAGCGTGGTACTCATGGCCTGTAAACTCTCATACCACTGCTGCGGTTGCGGGCTGGCGAGGGCGACCGCCGCCTGGGTTTTCAGCACCGCCAGCGGAGTTTTTAACTGATGAGAGGCATCAGCGCTGAAACGTTCCTGGCGCGAAATAAGCGCACGTAGCCGATCAATGTAGCGGTTGAATGCCACAATCAGCAGACGAGTCTCTGACCACGGCAGTATCTCCGGCAGCGGTGTCAGCAACCCCGGCTCGCGGCGTACCATCAGCGATGACAACTGGCGCATCGGGCGTAACACCCGGCGCAGCAGCCAGCCAACCAGCACCAGCGTGAGCAGTACCAACAGCCCTTGCGAAACCCACGAGGAAAACAGCAACTGTCGCGCCAGATAGCGACGCGATTGCAGCGTTTCGGCGACATAAATCTCCGCCATACCGACAATCCCGCCTTCATTCACCGGCTGGAGCAGACGCGCCACGCGAATGGCCTCGCCGCGATATTCGGTGTGATAAAACCACGCCAGCGCCGGGTATAATTGGGTGCGCGAAGTGGCAGGCGGCATCTGCGGTAAATCGTCATAGCCTGAAATCACTTTCCCCGCCGGGTCCACCACCTTGTAGTACAGCCTGTCGTTCATGTTCAGTTCAAAGCTGTCCAGCACCACCCACGGCACGTTGACTTCCAGGTGTTTATTGCGCACCACCAGCCGCTCGGACACCGTTCTGGCCGATGAGAGCAGCGTCCGGTCATACGCCTGCGTCGCGGCCTGTAATGCGCCGCAGCAGAGCCCGCAGCCGGGCATCAAGTTCTTCGATTTCAAATGGCTTCGCCAGATAGTCATCAGCGCCTGCGTTGAGTCCCTTCACCCGATCCGCCACCGCGCTGCGTGCCGTCAACAGCAGAACGGGGAGCGTCTGCCCACGCTTACGCAGCCGCTGAACCACCTCAAGGCCGTCCAGTCCCGGCATATTGATGTCCAGTACCGCCAGCGCGTAGGTTTCGCTATGTAAAAGGTGATCGGCTGCCAAACCGTCAAAAACGCAGTCAACGGCAAAACCGTTTTGTACCAGCGCTTTCTCCAGCCAGTGAGCAAGTTCACGGTTATCTTCCGCTAATAAGAGACGCATATCACATCCTGTAAAGTTTCTGCCGCATTGAAAGGGAATTGAAAGGTTAATGTTTTAACAATCACGCAACCGAACTGCTACACATCGGCTCACATAATCACAAAAATAATCTTCCGTACCCGAAATCCGGTCATCCGGCGTGAGGATAAATAATGAAAAAACAATTATTTCGTACCCTTACTGCAAGCATGTTACTGATGAGTACCTCTGTTCTGGCGGAACAAGCGCCCTCGCGCACCGAATGTATCGCCCCGGCGAAACCCGGCGGAGGTTTTGATCTCACCTGTAAGCTGATTCAGGTGAGCATGATGGAAACCGGCGCCATCGAAAAACCGATGCGCGTGACCTATATGCCTGGCGGCGTGGGAGCCGTGGCGTATAACGCCATCGTCGCGCAACGCCCTGCCGAAGCCGGCACCGTGGTGGCCTTCTCCGGCGGCTCGCTGCTGAACCTGTCGCAGGGCAAATTTGGCCGCTACGGCGTCGATGATGTGCGCTGGCTGGCGAGTGTGGGCACCGACTACGGCATGATTGCCGTGCGCAACGATTCCCCGTGGAAGACGCTGAAAGACCTGCTGACGGCGATGGAGAAAGATCCCAACAGCGTGGTGATTGGCGCAGGTGCCTCTATTGGCAGTCAGGACTGGATGAAGTCGGCGCTGCTGGCGCAAAAGGCCAACGTCGATCCGCACAAGATGCGTTATGTGGCGTTTGAGGGCGGCGGCGAGCCGGTCACCGCGCTGATGGGCAATCACGTGCAGGTGGTCTCCGGCGATCTCAGTGAAATGGTGCCGTATCTCAGCGGAGACAAAATCCGCGTACTGGCAGTGTTCTCCGACCAGCGCCTGCCGGGTCAGTTAGCCAATGTGCCCACCGCCAAAGAGCAGGGGTATGACCTCGTGTGGCCGATCATCCGTGGCTTCTATGTCGGACCAAAAGTTAGCGACGCCGAATATCAATGGTGGGTGGACGCCTTTAACAAACTCCAGCAGTCCGATGAGTTTAAAAAACAGCGCGATCTCCGTGGCCTGTTCGAGTTCAACATGAGCGGGAAGCAACTCGACGCCTACGTGAAGAAGCAGGTCACCGATTATCGTGAGCAGGCGAAAGCCTTCGGTCTGGCGAAATAAGCATTGAGGCAAAGATGATGAGCGATCGTATTTTTGCGGGTATCTGGCTGTTGCTCTGTATAGCCGGGCTATTCATAGCCTGGCAAATCACCAGCGAATACAGCTATGAGCCCGTTGGGCCGCGTCCCTTTCCGCTGGGCATTATCGGTCTGATGCTACTGTGCGCCGTAGCGCTGTTACTGCGCCACCCGGACACCATCAGTTGGCCCCGCCGTCACGTGCTGCAAAAGCTGCTGACGATGGTGATTATTCTGTTTATGTACGCCTGGGGTTTCGAATGGCTGGGCTTCCCCATCGCCACCGCCATTCTCACCGTGGTGATCGGCATGCTGTTTGGGGCCACCATCCCGGCTGCGGGTATTTCCGGGTCGGTTCTCGGCATTCTGTTGTGGTATGCCTTCGACCGACTGCTTGACGTCACCTTACCACTCGGCGCCTGGCTGGGTTAACGGAGAAACGATGGATACCTGGATTTATCTTTCTCAGGGTTTCGCGGTGGCGATGACGCCGGAAAACCTGGTTATTGCCTTGATCGGCTGCTTTGTCGGCACCATCGTTGGGTTGCTGCCTGGCCTGGGGCCGATCAACGGCGTGGCGATCCTGCTGCCGCTGGCCTTCGCTTTGCATCTCCCTGCGGAGTCTGCGCTGATCCTGTTGGCAACTGTTTATATCGGCTGCGAGTACGGCGGGCGCATCTCCTCTATCCTGCTCAATGTTCCTGGCGATGCGGCAGCCATTATGACCGCCCTTGACGGCTATCCAATGGCCCAACAGGGACGCGGCGGCGTGGCGCTTTCTATCTCAGCAGTCAATTCTTTCTTCGGTTCGCTTATCGCTATCGGCGGCATCATTCTGTTTGCCCCGGCGTTAGCCCAGTGGTCGCTGGCCTTCGGTCCGGCGGAATACTTTGCCTTAATGGTCTTTGCCATTGCCTGTCTCGGCAGCATGATGGCGCAGAACCCACTGAAATCATTTCTGGCAGCGCTGATCGGTCTCGGCCTTGCGACCGTCGGCGTAGACGCCAACACCGGGGTTTATCGCTTCACCTTTGACAGTGTTCATCTCTCCGACGGTGTGCAATTTATCGTAGTAGTGATTGGGCTGTTCTCTGTCTCAGAAATATTATTAATGCTGGAACATACCAGCAGTGGCCAGACGCTGGTGCGTAAAACGGGCCGTATGCTGTTCAATGCCAAAGAAGGTATGCAGTGCGTGGGCGCAACGCTGCGCTCATCGGTGATTGGCTTTTTCGTCGGCGTCCTGCCCGGCGCCGGGGCCACCATCGCCAGTGCTATCACCTACATGACCGAGAAAAAGCTCAGCGGTAACAGCGACAGCTTTGGGAAAGGGGACATTCGTGGTGTTGCCGCACCTGAGGCGGCCAACAACGCCTCGGCCTGCGGCTCGTTTATCCCAATGCTGACGCTCGGCGTGCCAGGTTCGGGCACCACGGCGGTAATGATGGGGGCGCTGACGCTGTACAACATCACGCCGGGGCCGGCAATGTTCACCGAACAACCGGATATCGTCTGGGGACTGATCGCGGCGCTGCTGATTGCCAACGTGATGCTGCTGGTGATGAACATCCCGTTAATCGGTCTGTTCACCCGCATGCTGACCATTCCGCTGTGGTTCCTGGTTCCGGCCATTGCGGCGGTTTCGGCGGTCGGTGTGTATGCCGTCCACAGCACGACCTTCGATCTGGTACTGATGGTCGGTCTCGGCGTACTGGGATACATTTTGCGTAAAATGCACTTCCCGATGTCGCCATTGATTCTGGGCTTCGTTCTGGGAGAAATGCTGGAGCAGAACCTGCGTCGTGCCCTGTCCATCAGTAATGGCAGCATGGATATTCTGTGGGCCAGCGGCGTGGCGAAAGTCCTGCTGGTGATGGCGGTCATGGTTATCGTTATCCCGCCAGTGCTGCGCCTGATCCGCAAACGCAACAATAAGCCGCAGGTGGATATCGGCTAACAAATTGCCGGATGGCGCAGTTCACAACGCCATCCGGCATTTTCATCTTCATTCCTGAAATGCACTGAGTACGTGTTCGACAAACTGCGTCAGTTTCGGCAATGGGCGTAAATCCTGGCGCCACAGCAGATGAATCGGTCGCGGCTCTGGCGTAAACCCTTCCAGCACCCGGACCAGTTTGCCGCTGGCAAGCTCTTCCGCCAGTAACACCTCTGGTTGTAACAACAAACCCGCGCCCGCCACTGCCGCCATACGCAGGCCATGACCATCATTACAGCGTAGAATCGCATCACGTTTCCACCTGACCTCACCCGCCACACCCGGCAGTTTCCATTCATTACGTGCCGTCCACACGGTATGCGACAAACACAGATGATCCACCAGATCCACGGGCGTTCGAGGAGTGCCGTATCGGGCAAGATAGTCCGGCGACGCACAGATAGCCATACGGTACGGACACAGATATTTCGCCACCACATCGGTCTGATGAATATCGCCAATGCGGATCGCCAGATCGATACCTTCATCCACCAGATCGACCATTCGGTTGGTCAGATCTAACTCAATGCGTACCTCTGGCCAGGTTTGCAAAAAATCTGCGGCCAGCGGCGAGATAACACAGGCCCCAAAGGAAGTAGGCGCGCTGATGCGCAACGTGCCCGCAGGAGCCAGCCGCAAACGCTCTACCGAGCGTTCGGCTATCGACACTTGTTCCAACACTCGCCGGGCTTCCTCAAAATAGACACGCCCGGCATCGGTCAGACTCTGACGGCGTGTGTTACGTTCCAGCAAACGCGTACCGAGCTGCGCTTCCAGCAGGGAGATATATTTCCCCACCATCACCGCAGATATCTCCAGTCGCGTAGCCGCACCGGTAAAGCTTCCACTTTCCACCACCGCGATAAACGTTTCCATGCCGCGCAGCTTATCCATATTGCAAACCTCTGGTTAGTAATCATCTAACTTTTAGCCAGTTTATCTGATTTCATTTTCATTAAAGAATAGCGGCTCACACTATTGCGGAGGTGGTTATGAAAATCGTCATTATTGGTGCCAGCGGTACAGTGGGTCGTGCAGTCACAGAGACGTTGAGCCGTAAACATGAGGTTATCCGCGTGGGCCGCACGCAGGGTGATTACCTGGTCGATATCACCTCACAAGAGAGCGTACAGGCGCTATTTGAAAAAACAGGACGCGTGGATGCAATTGTTTCCGCCACCGGCAATCTGTTCTTTGGGCCGTTGTCGACGATGACCGACGAAGACTTTAATCAGGGGTTACAGGATAAACTGTTAGGTCAGATACGCCTGGCCTTAACGGGACAGCATTTTCTCAACGATGGCGGCTCGATTACGCTGATTAGCGGCATTATCGCCCATGAGCCCATTGCCCAGGGGGCAAATGCGGCAACGATCAATGCCGGTCTGGAAGGATTTGTGCGCGCGGCTGCCTGTGAGCTGGAACGTGGTCAGCGTATTAACCTGATAAGCCCGACCGTTCTCAGTGAATCTGCTGAAGCCTACGACGGTTTCTTCCCGGGCTTTGAAAGCGTGCCAGCGGCAACTGTGGCCAACGCTTACCGCCGCAGCGTGGAAGGCATTCAAACGGGACGTATTTATAAAGTCGGTTACTAACATTTTTACTGCCGCTGTGCCCCAGCGGCGGCAGTATTATTAATCCTCTGTTTTTAAATAATATTCTCCTGTTTATCTCCCGCGCTTTTCATTTAACCCCACCCTTTATAATGTTAAATATTTGTTGCTTTTGATCACAAATAATAAACAAACAAGCTCGTTCTGTGCGCGCTTTCCAAAAATGTAGATATTTTTAATTTATGGCTACGAAACGAGCATCGCCATGTCTCCCTGACAATCTACTGAGAGGATCGATTCTGATGAACGCACTGACTGCCGTACAACCGAACGCTGAAGATCCAGCCCAGCACTACAGCGGTTTCACGTTGAAACCATCAGCCCAGTCTCCACGCTTACTGGAGCTGACTTTCTGTGCTGAAACTACGGAGCAATTTCTGCAAGCCGTCGCACAGTGGCCGGTGCAGGCACTGGAATACAAATCCTTCTTGCGCTTCAAAGTCGGCAAAATCCTCGATGACCTGTGCGGCAATCAGTTGCAGCCTCTGCTACTAAAAACCTTGCTGGAACGTGCTGAAGGCGCACTGCTGATCAATGCCGTGGGCGTGGATGATGTGGCGCAGGCGGAAGAGATGGTCAAGCTGGCGACGGCGGTAGCGCATCTTATCGGGCGCTCCAATTTTGATGCGATGAGCGGGCAATACTACGCGCGATTTGTGGTGAAAAACGTCGATAACTCCGACAGCTACCTGCGCCAGCCGCACCGCGTGATGGAGCTACACAACGACGGTACCTACCTCGAAGAGGTAACCGACTACGTACTGATGATGAAAATCGACGAGCAGAACATGACCGGCGGTAACTCGCTGCTGCTGCACCTCGACGACTGGGAACATCTGGATCAGTACTTTACCCATCCGCTGGCACGTCGTCCCATGCGCTTTGCCGCACCGCCTAGCAAAAACGTGAGCCAGGACGTGTTCCATCCGGTGTTTGACGTTGACCAGCAGGGCCGTCCGGTGATGCGTTACATCGATCAGTTCGTCCAGCCAAAAGACTATGAAGAAGGCGTCTGGCTGAGCGACCTGTCCGACGCGCTGGAAACCAGCAAGAACATTCTTTCCGTTCCGGTTTCAGTGGGTAAATTCCTGCTGATCAACAACCTGTTCTGGCTGCACGGTCGCGATCGTTTCACCTCGCATCCTGACCTGCGCCGTGAACTGATGCGTCAGCGTGGTTATTTCGCTTACGCGACAAACCACTACCAGACCCATCAGTAAGCGCGAAGGAAAAAAGCGGATGTATGATTTTGTGATTATTGGCGGCGGCATTATTGGCATGTCGACCGCCATGCAGCTGATTGATGTCTACCCGGATGCCAGAATCGCGCTACTGGAAAAAGAGTCCGGCCCGGCCTGCCACCAGACGGGCCACAACAGCGGCGTAATTCATGCCGGGGTCTATTACACTCCCGGTAGCCTGAAGGCGCAGTTTTGCCTGGCCGGAAATCGCGCCACCAAAGCCTTTTGCGACCAAAACGGCATCCGCTATGACGTTTGCGGAAAAATGCTGGTTGCCACCTCGGCGCTGGAAATGGAGCGGATGCGCGCGTTATGGGATCGCACTGCCGCTAACGGTTTAGAGCGCGAGTGGTTAAACGCCGAAGAACTGCGTGAGCGTGAGCCAAACATTACCGGACTGGGCGGTATTTTTGTCCCGTCGAGCGGGATCGTCAGCTACCGCGAAGTCACCGCCGCGATGGCGAAGATTTTCCAGGCCAGGGGCGGTGAGATTGTTTACAACGCCGAAGTCAGCGCGCTGAAAGAGCACGCGGCGGGCGTTATCGTGCAGACCCGCCAGGGCCTGGAATATGAGGGCGCAACGCTGATTACCTGCTCTGGCCTGATGGCGGATCGACTGGTGAAAATGCTTGGCATCGACCCCGGATTCATCATCTGCCCGTTCCGCGGCGAATACTTCCGCCTGGCGTCAGAACATAACCAGATAGTCAATCATCTGATCTACCCGATCCCCGATCCAGCGATGCCATTCCTTGGTGTGCATCTGACCCGGATGATTGACGGCAGCGTCACGGTCGGCCCCAACGCGGTGCTGGCATTTAAACGCGAAGGCTACCGTAAACGCGACTTCTCGCTCAGCGATACGCTGGAGATCTTCGGCTCTTCCGGCATCCGCCGCGTGCTGCAAAACAACCTGCGTTCCGGGCTTGGTGAAATGAAGAATTCGCTGTGCAAGAGCGGTTATCTGCGACTGGTGCAAAAGTACTGCCCGAGCCTGACGCAAAACGATCTGCAGCCGTGGCCTGCAGGTGTGCGGGCACAGGCGGTGTCACCGGACGGCAAACTGATCGATGATTTTCTGTTTGTCACCACGCCACGCTCAATTCATACCTGTAATGCCCCGTCTCCTGCGGCAACGTCAGCAATCCCTATCGGCGCACATATCGTCAGCAAAGTTCACGCCCTGCTGGAGAACCAGAGTAATCCCGGACGCACGCTGCGTGCGGCACGTAGCGTGGAGACATTACACGCCGCATTCACCCGTTAAAACGATGAAGACAGGAAGCAATTATGCAACTTAACGATCCCACCTTATTTCGCCAGCAGGCACTGATCGACGGCAACTGGCGTAACGCCAACAGCGGCGAGACCCTCGCGGTGACCAACCCCGCTAACGGTCAGCAATTGGGTAGCGTACCGAAAATGGGGGCGGATGAAACCCGCGAAGCCATTAACGCCGCGAATCGCGCCCTACCCGCGTGGCGGGCGCTGACCGCCAAAGAGCGGGCCAATATCCTGCGCCGCTGGTTCAACCTGATGATTGAACATCAGGACGATCTCGCCCGTCTGATGACACTGGAACAGGGCAAACCGCTGGCGGAGGCCAAAGGCGAAATCACCTACGCCGCTTCCTTTATTGAGTGGTTTGCCGAAGAGGGCAAACGCATTTATGGCGATACGATCCCTGGCCATCAGGCCGACAAACGTCTGATCGTCATCAAGCAGCCGATCGGCGTGACCGCCGCGATTACGCCGTGGAACTTCCCGGCGGCGATGATCACCCGCAAAGCCGGTCCGGCGCTGGCAGCAGGTTGCACCATGGTGCTTAAACCCGCCAGCCAGACGCCATTCTCTGCGCTGGCGCTGGCAGAGCTTGCTAATCGCGCCGGGATCCCGGCAGGCGTTTTCAGCGTGGTGACGGGGTCAGCCAGTGCTGTTGGTAATGAGCTGACCGGCAACCCGCTGGTGCGCAAGCTGTCATTTACCGGCTCCACTGAGATTGGACGCCAGCTAATGCAGCAGTGCGCCAAAGATATCAAGAAGGTGTCGCTGGAGCTGGGCGGCAATGCGCCGTTTATCGTCTTTGATGATGCCGACCTTGATAAAGCCGTGGAAGGCGCGCTGGCCTCGAAGTTTCGTAACGCCGGGCAGACCTGCGTCTGCGCCAACCGTCTGTATGTTCAGGACAGCGTGTATGAGCAGTTTGCCGACAAGCTCCAGCAGGCGGTGAACAAACTGCACCTCGGCGATGGTCTGCAACCTGACGTCACCACCGGGCCGCTGATCGATGAAAAAGCTGTCGCCAAGGTGCAGGAGCACATCGCCGATGCCCTGGATAAAGGCGCACGCATTATCACGGGCGGTAAACCTCACGCGCTCGGCGGAAATTTCTTCCAGCCCACCATTCTGGTGGATGTGCCTGCCAACGCGAAGGTCGCCAAAGAAGAGACGTTTGGCCCGCTGGCGCCGCTGTTTCGCTTTAAAGACGAAGCGGACGTCATCGCTCAGGCCAACGACACCGAGTTTGGTCTGGCAGCCTATTTCTACGCCCGTGATTTAAGCCGGGTATTCCGCGTTGGTGAAGCGCTGGAGTACGGCATTGTCGGCATTAATACCGGCATCATCTCCAACGAAGTCGCCCCGTTTGGCGGCATTAAAGCCTCTGGTCTTGGCCGCGAAGGTTCGAAGTACGGCATCGAAGACTACTTAGAAATCAAATATATGTGTATTGGCCTTTAATAAAATAAATACTGGAGAACACCTGATGAGCACCAATAAAGAACTCATGCAACGTCGCAGCAACGCCGTTCCCCGTGGCGTAGGACAGATCCACCCGATTTTTGCCGAACGCGCAGAAAACTGCCGGGTCTGGGACGTTGAAGGCCGTGAGTTCCTCGATTTTGCTGGCGGTATTGCGGTGTTGAATACCGGTCACCTGCACCCGCAGATTGTCTCTGCGGTGGAAACGCAGTTAAAAAAGCTGTCCCATACCTGTTTCCAGGTACTGGCCTATGAGCCGTACCTCGAGCTGTGCGAAATGATGAACAAGAAAGTGCCGGGCGATTTCGCCAAGAAAACCCTGCTGGTAACGACCGGCTCCGAAGCGGTGGAAAACGCGGTAAAAATCGCCCGCGCTGCCACCAGGCGAACCGGCACCATCGCCTTTAGCGGTGCCTATCATGGCCGTACCCACTACACCCTCTCATTAACCGGGAAAGTAAACCCCTACTCTGCCGGAATGGGGCTGATGCCAGGCCATGTGTATCGCGCGCTTTACCCGTGCCCGCTGCACGGCATCAGTGACGACGATGCGATTGCCAGCATTCATCGCATCTTCAAAAATGATGCCGCGCCGGAAGACGTTGCCGCCATCGTGATTGAACCCGTTCAGGGCGAGGGGGGTTTTTACGCCGCCTCGCCTGCTTTTATGCAACGGCTGCGCGCCATTTGTGATGAGCACGGCATCATGCTGATTGCCGATGAAGTACAGAGCGGCGCGGGCCGTACCGGTACATTGTTTGCCATGGAGCAGATGGGCGTTGCGCCCGATCTCACCACTTTCGCTAAATCCATCGCCGGAGGTTTCCCGCTGGCGGGCGTGACCGGACGCGCCGACGTCATGGACGCTATTCCACCGGGTGGGCTGGGCGGTACCTATGCCGGTAACCCGATTGCCTGTGCTGCCGCGCTGGCGGTACTGAACATTTTCGAGCAGGAAAATCTACTGCAAAAAGCCAACGATCTGGGGCAAACCCTGCGTGAAGGCCTGCTGGCTATTGCGGAAACCCACCGCGAGATTGGCGACGTACGCGGGCTGGGGGCGATGATTGCTATCGAACTGTTCGAAGATGGCGACCATACGAAACCAGACGCCAAACTGACCGCCGAAATTGTCGCGCGTGCACGTGACAAAGGGTTGATCCTGCTCTCCTGCGGGCCTTACTACAATGTGCTGCGCATCCTTGTTCCACTGACCATTGAAGATGCGCAAATCCGCCAGGGGTTGGACATCATCGCGCAATGTTTTGCCGAGGCGAAGCAAGGTTAACACTCCTGCATCCGAGCCGGATGGCGACGCAAATGCGTCTTATCCGGCCTACAAAAAACGCAATCCGTAGGCCGGATAAGGCGGAGCCGCCATCCGGCAAACAGATCAATAACAATAATACGCGTGCCCCGGCGCGGGAATGCCGGGGTGCTCTCCCAAGTGCAATACTTTCGAGAGGTTTAAAGATGGGGCAACTGTCACAATCACATGATTTAGGGGGCGGGCTGAAATCACGCCATGTCACCATGCTGTCTATTGCCGGCGTTATCGGCGCAAGTTTATTTGTCGGTTCAAGCGTGGCGATAGCAGAAGCCGGTCCCGCTGTACTATTAGCGTACCTGTTCGCCGGGTTACTGGTGGTGATGATTATGCGTATGCTGGCCGAAATGGCCGTCGCCACCCCGGATACCGGATCGTTTTCCACCTACGCCGATAAAGCCATCGGCCCGTGGGCAGGTTATACCATCGGTTGGTTGTACTGGTGGTTCTGGGTGTTGGTTATCCCACTGGAAGCGAATATTGCCGCCATCATTCTGCACTCCTGGGTCCCTGGCATCCCCATCTGGCTGTTTTCTTTGGTTATCACGCTGGCATTAACCGGCAGTAATTTGCTGAGCGTCAAAAATTATGGTGAGTTCGAGTTCTGGCTGGCGCTGTGCAAAGTGATTGCCATTCTGGCGTTTATCACCCTCGGCGCAGCGGCGATTAGTGGTTTCTACCCTTATGCCGACGTCAGCGGGGTTTCGCGCCTGTGGGATCATGGCGGCTTCATGCCCAACGGTTTTGGCGCTGTACTCAGCGCGATGCTAATCACCATGTTCTCCTTTATGGGCGCGGAGATTGTCACCATCGCCGCCGCCGAATCAGACACCCCGGATAAACACATCGTCCGCGCCACCAACTCGGTTATCTGGCGTATCTCCATTTTCTATCTGTGCTCTATTTTCGTGGTGGTAGCACTGATCCCGTGGAACATGCCGGGACTGAAAGAAGTGGGCTCTTACCGTTCGGTGCTGGAATTACTGCATATCCCACACGCGAAGCTGATCATGGACTGCGTCATTTTGTTGTCGGTGACCAGTTGTCTGAACTCCGCGCTGTATACCTCATCACGCATGCTCTACTCCCTGAGTCGTCGCGGCGATGCCCCCGCTTTTATGGGCAAAACAAACCGCAGTAAAACGCCTTATGTCGCGGTATTGCTGTCAACCGGCGCGGCGTTTCTCACCGTGATCGTCAACTATTACGCCCCGGCCAAGGTGTTTAAATTCCTGATCGACAGCTCCGGCGCCATCGCGTTGTTGGTTTATCTGGTGATTGCGATTTCCCAACTGCGGATGCGTAAAATCCTGCTGGCGCAAGGCGGTGAAATCAAACTGAAAATGTGGCTCTATCCGTGGCTCACCTGGGTGGTCATCGCGTTTATTATCTTTGTGCTGGTGGTGATGCTGTTTCGCCCGGCACAACAGCTGGAAGTTATCTCTACCGGGTTGTTAGCCATAGGAATTATTTGTACCGTGCCTATTATGTCGCGCTGGAAAAAACTGCTATCGTGGCAAAAAGCACCGTTGCAAAATACGCATTAAACCTGTTCCCGGCGCAGGCCGGGAAATCCTTTCTGGAGTAAGACCATGACCGCCATTCCCCAACCGACGGCCATTGATGGATACCGCTGGCTGAAGAACGACATCATCCGCGGTGTGTATCAGCCTGATGAAAAACTGCGTATGAGCCTGCTGACTTCACGTTATGAACTGGGCGTTGGGCCACTGCGTGAAGCGCTTTCGCAACTGGTTGCCGAGCGGCTGGTCACGGTGGTCAATCAGAAAGGGTATCGTGTCGCCCCAATGTCTGAGCAGGAGTTGCTCGATATTTTCGATGCCCGCGCCAATATGGAAGCCATGCTGGTCGCGCTGGCCATTGAACGCGGCGGTGACGCCTGGGAAGCAGAGATTCTGGCGCGGGCGCATATGCTCGCTAAGCTTGAAGCCGTAGATGCCAGCGAACAGATGCTCGACGAGTGGGATCTGCGCCATCAGGCGTTTCACACGGCAATTGTCGCCGGCTGCGGTTCACAATATTTACTGCAAATGCGCGAACGACTGTTCGATTTGGCGGCGCGCTACCGGTTTATCTGGCTGCGAAAAACGGTGCTGTCGGTGGAAATGCTGGAAGATAAACACGATCAGCACCAAACGCTGACCGAAGCAATTCTGGCACGCGATGCCGCGCGCGCCAGCGAGCTAATGCGCCAGCACCTGCTGACGCCAATTCCGATTATTCAACAGGCGATGTCCGGCAAATTGCTGACGCAATAAACCTGAACATCATCATTGTTGCGGAATACGTAAAACCTGCCCGGGATAAATTTTATCCGGGCTTTTAAGCATCGGTTTATTGGCTTCAAATATTTGATTATACAGATTGGCGTTACCGTAAACCTGTTTGGCAATCGCGCTCAGGGTATCCCCTGATTTCACGGTATAAAACTGGCTTTCGCTCGCTGGCGCAGAGGTTGTAACCTGATCGTCGACGCTGGCGATACCGGAGATATTACCAATCGCAATCAGGATTTTTTCTTTCGCTTCCTGACTTAATCCATCGCCAGAAACGGTGGCTTTGCCTTCGTTAATTTGGACGTCCACTTTATCCGCATCCGGAATACCGGTTTTATTCAGGTGTTCCTGCACTTTTTTTGCCAGATCGGCTGTGTCATGATTTCCAGTGACCGCATCCCACAGTTTTTCACCCGCATCTTTTACAAAATTGAAGAGTCCCATATCCACCTCGGTAATTAACAATCAACCCCAAAAGTGTAGCAGAGGAGAAAGGTGCACAACGAAAACGGCGCAAATGCGCCGTTGTAGAAGGGGAATTAGTTACGCGTCTGTATCCAGAAGGCGTGGATCAGACCAGGGATGTAGCCCAGCAGCGTCAGAACAATATTGAGGATGAACGCCCAACCGAATCCTTTACCCAGCAACACGCCGAGCGGAGGCAAAATAATAGTAAAAACGATTCTCCAGAAACCCATACACACTCCATACAAGCAAAAAAATAATCATTTCTTAGAAATCTAAGGTTAGTGAGTTTATCCAACTCTGCCTGGCTTACCCTGCGGTTTTACCCTCCTTTACGCTCTTTACGCTCTTTACGCTGGCGTACGATGCTTATTTACTTTAGAATAATCTTAACTTAGCAAACACTAAAATACATATGACTGAACTTGAACAACTGCAGGCCAGCGCAGAACAGGCTGCCGCCCTGCTCAAAGCGATGAGTAATCCAAAGCGGTTACTGATTTTGTGCATGCTCTGCGGTTCACCCGGCACCAGCGCAGGCGAGTTAGCCCGTATTACCGGCCTCAGCCCCTCCGCCACTTCGCAGCACCTGGCGCGTATGCGAGAAGAAGGCCTGATAGACAGCCAACGCGATGCCCAGCGCATCCTGTACTCCATTAAAAATACGGCCGTGAATTCGCTGATCGCCACATTAAAAACACTGTATTGCCCATAAGGAGCCATCATGACTATTGGGACGATTTCCCCGCGCGAGGCGCAGGCGCTGGTCGCGCAAGGCGCAAAACTGATTGATATCCGCGACACTGACGAGTATCTGTACGAGCATATCCCCGAGGCGCATCTGGCACCGTTATCCACCCTGGAGCAGGGTTCACTCCCCGCAAACTTACGGGCTGAGCGCATTATTTTTCACTGCCAGTCAGGCAAGCGTACACAAAACGCGGCGGCAAAATTGAATGCCGCCGCCGCGCCGGCACAGGTCTGGCTGCTGGAGGGCGGAATCGACGGCTGGAAAGCGGAAGGTCTGCCGGTTGCAAAAGATAGCTCACAACCGTTGCCGCTAATGCGTCAGGTGCAGATTGCCGCAGGCAGCCTTGCCCTGCTTGGCGTCATTCTCGGTTACGCCGTTAACAGCGGCTTCTTCTTACTTAGCGGTTTTGTCGGTGCTGGGCTGATGCTTGCGGGTGTAACTGGCTTCTGCGGTATGGCGCGACTGCTCGACAAAATGCCCTGGAACCGACGTACTCATTAAGCGGTAATAGAAGAAACAGCGCTGTACCCGCCGATTGACGTGATCTATGGTGGGCTTTGTGATTAAGAAAGGAGCGCAATATGTTTAAACCTGGCGATCTGGTGCAACCGCGTATGGGTGGACCAAAACTGAAAGTTGTCGAAGTGAAAGACGAACAAATTGTGGCGGTACAAGCCAGCAATGAAAGCGGCGAAAAATACACCCTAAAAGCGGCTGATGTCACACGATATTCTGAAGAAGGCGATTTCGGCGTCTGCTGAAAATAAGCGGTGAGGTTCCCCTCACCGCATTGATATTAGATCAAAAAATCATCGAGAGATTTACCGGCAGCCAGCGCCTGCGCAATCGGCTTTGGCGTGCGGCCTTGTCCAGTCCATGTTTTTGTTTCACCATTGGTATCCGTAAAACGATATTTCGCCGGACGTGGCTGACGTTTTTTAACCGAACGCGATGTTGCCGCCGACATGCTCAACAGTTCTTCAGGATCAATCCCATCGGCTCTCATCATCGCCAGCAGTGTATTAATTTTTTCCTGCTGTTCTGCACGTTGGCGCTGTAGCTGTTCTTCTTCGTCACGTCGTTCTTTGGTGACTACCCGGAGTTTTTCCAGCATATCTTCCAGAACCTCGACGGATAATTCACGTGCCATGACACGTAGCGATCGAATATTATTTAAGTTTTTTAACATTGAACTCATATTAATAAAACCTCTTTAACGCAAAAACAGAAATCGGTATTACGAAGCAAATTGTATGCGAGTATTTTTTCTTTTTCCAGTCTCTTTTTTGTCGCAAGATATTAAAACAACAATCGCTATTATTATTTATCTTGTCATACGGTGATCTTTAGTCAGCGATATTTTATATTTGGCCAGAAACCAGAATAAATAGACTTTGGGATATCTCGCTGCCGCACCAGATAAACCAATACCGGCATCGCGCAGGCGTTGCGGTAGATATGCGAAATTTTCGTCAACATTCGAAAAGGAGCGCAAAAAGTTCAGAAAAACAAGTCAAAATAACCTGTTGATTTTTAATGATTTTAAGTTGCATGACAACGAAAATGCCAAAACGAACAAAAAACAAACCATCACAGAGCATTTTATCGACAAAAAGGCAATAAATAAAAATTTTAAGCTAGTTGATAGTTATTATGCAGGCAGATATCCTATTAAAACGCGAAAGCGACAAGACAAATCACTAGCAGAAAAGGTATTGAAAACCTTTTTTCCCCTTTTTACAAGGAGCATTAACATGTTCTCTCCGCAGTCACGCTTGCGTCATGCTGTAGCAGACACGTTCGCGATGGTTGTTTATTGTTCTGTCGTGAACATGTTGATCGAGATATTCCTTTCAGGAATGAGTTTCGAACAGTCACTGTACTCCAGACTGGTCGCTATCCCCATCAACATCCTGATCGCCTGGCCATACGGTATGTACCGCGATTTGTTTATGCGCGCGGCACGCAAAGCCACGCAGGCAGGATGGGCAAAAAATCTGGCGGATGTGCTGGCCTATGTCACGTTCCAGTCACCGGTGTATGTGATTATTCTGCTGACGGTTGGCGCTGACTGGCACCAGATCACGGCTGCGGTAAGCTCCAACATCGTGGTCTCAATGCTGATGGGTGCAGTATATGGCTACTTCCTTGATTATTGCCGCCGCCTGTTTAAGGTCAGCAGCTACCACCAGGCTAAAGCGTAAAAACATCTCATCGCGACTGGCACCGCCAGTCGCGTTATCAGTTTGAACTCACGTCGCCAAACAATCCATTCAGATAACGTTCCAGCGCGATACGCGAGCTAAAGCCGTGTGGAATACCATAATGTTCATGCGTATCGCCGGCTAAATAAAGCGGGAATTGCTGATAGTGATCGCAGGTTTTAATATCCGTAGCCGGTTCTGCCAGTGAAGAACTACGCTCTTTTAGCGTGGGATGGATCACCAATGCGGTACGCCCCATCCGCGCTTCACGGTTTACATATACATAATTCTCACCACGTCGATAACCGTATGTTTTCTGTGTGACTACATCAACGGTAAAGCCCACTTTTTCAAGTACGCGCGCCACCTCATCAGGTCGTAAATACATATTATTTTCCTCGTTATCTTTTACTGCGGGCTTACCTTACCTGATTCAGCATTAGCAACGCTTTCAGAAAAGTCCATAAACGAGTGAACACGATGGGACGAATATCTTAAGAACCGTACAGATTTATGTCAGCGCCATCCGCAGTTGGTACGCCGCCTGTTGCGCCATTTCCGCCGAGCTGATATTGGTAAATGACAGCAATATTCCCCCCTTTCCTTCTGACGTTATTCGCCAGCGGCTTAACGCCTGAACAGCTAACCCGGCCTGATTCGCTTTACGCACCAGCGCAACATCATCTCCGTCCACACTCATCACCAGTTGAATCCCCCCTTCCTGAGGAATGACGCTAAATCCTTGTTCGGTCAGGGCGTTTTCCATCCACTGACGCCGCTCGGCATAATGCTGGCGCATGCGTTTTAAGTGCCGCCAGAAGTGGCCGTCTTGCATAAAATCCGCCAGCGTTTGCTGCCATAAAACCGGAACGCTACAGGCCGTTAGCGCCGCCTGCTGACGAAAATGTTCGACCTGAGTCAGAGGCACCACCAGCCATGCCGTGCGCAACGCCGGAAACATCGATTTGCTGAACGTGCCGGCATAAATTACCCGCTGCGGCGCATCCAGACTTTTGAGCGGTGGTAACGGTTTGCCGTGGTAACGAAACTCACTGTCGTAGTCATCTTCGATTACCCACGCCTGTGCGCGATCGGCCCATTCCAGCAACTGGTGACGGCGGGCCAGAGAAAGCGCCACGCCCAGTGGGCTTTGGTGTGCAGGTGTCAGCATGACAAAACGAGCCTGTGGAAAGTCGCGGATCCCCGCGCTGACATCAAGGCCATCGGCATCAACCGCTACAGGCATCAGCTCGATGCGTTCCTGGGTGACTACGGGCCGAATCAATGGAAAGCCGGGATCTTCAACCCACATTCCCTCGCCGGGTGTGGCCAGCGCGCGCAGGATCAACATCATCGATGCCGCATAACCCGACGTAATAAAAACCTGCTCCGGAAGACATTCAATGCTGCGCGACACGCGCAGGTAATCGACTATCGCCTGGCGTAACAGCAGTTCACCGCAAACATCCCCCACCGCAAGATCAAAACGTGTTTGGGTACGCAAACGTCGCCCCATGACCCGTGCCCAGATATCGCGCGGAAAAAGATCGAGAGCTGGCAATCCCATCTGAAAAAGCTGTGGTGTGCCGTTTTCTCCGGCGAATACAGCAGGGGTTGCAGGCGAGGTTTCCAGTCGCAATTGCTCGCTGACAAAGGTTCCCGCCTGCCCGCGTCGCGTAAGCCAGCCCTGCGCCACCAGCTCAGCATAAGCGTTTTCTACCGTAGAACGTGAAATCCCCAGTTCCTGGGACCAGGTTCGGCTGGAGGGTAATCTTGCGCCCGGCTTAAGATCGCCTTTCTCAATAGCGGTTTTTAACTGACGGGCAATTTGCTGGTAGCGCGGCATTTATGGTCTGCTTTTTAAGTAAAAATATGGCTCTCTTTAGCAGACCATTATAGTGCTACATTGCAGGTCATCCAAATGAGGAGCAATACCATGACCATGTTACGCCAGCCCTATTATGAACTCAGCCCTGAAATCTATACCGCTCTGGTTCAGGCAAGCAAAGCACTGGAGAACTGCGCGCTGGAACCTACGCTGACGGAACTGATTTACCTGCGGGTCTCGCAAATCAACGGCTGCGCCTTTTGTCTGGAAATGCACAGTAAAGCGCTGCGAAAAGCCGGTGTTGCGCAGGCTAAACTGGACGCGCTGGCAGGCTGGCGGGTGAGTCACCACTTCAGCGCGCAGGAACGTGCGGCGCTGGCGTGGGCCGAATCCGTCACCGATATCGCCAGCAGCCATGCCGGAGATGATGTTTATCTGCCGCTGCTTGACCATTTTAGCGCCAAAGAAATAAGCGACCTGACCTTCGCAATCAGCCTGATGAACTGCTTTAACCGCCTGGCTGTGGGAATGCGCATGTAATTCTGCGCTGCCGGATGGCGGCATAAATGCCTTATCCGGCCTACGTTGTGCTCTCCTGTTGCCCGTAGGCCCGATAAGCTTAGCGCCATCGGGCAATTTATAACCACCAGTAAGCCTTCCCCCGCCACGTTCATCACCCGGCCCTCATCAATCTAAAATTCCCATATCTTGTATGGTTGAATCTTTTCAAAACTACATCTAGTATCTTCTGTATCAAATGCACACAACCTGACGCTGTCTATCGCGTCACTCTTTCATCTTTTAATGGAAATACGAATCATGCGCATTGTTATTTACACTCGCAATAACTGTGTTCAGTGCCACGCCACCAAACGGGCGATGGAAAGCCGTGGTTTTGACTTTGAGATGGTAAACGTCGATTTACAGCCCGATCTGGCTGATAGCCTGCGCGAGCAAGGTTTTCGTCAGTTGCCTGTCGTGGTGGCAGGTGAAACCCGTTGGTCAGGGTTTCGCCCGGACATGATCAATCGCCTGCGCCCACAACCCCACGTGGCCAGCGCATGAGCACCCTCGTCTACTTCTCCAGCAGCTCCGAAAATACGCACCGATTTATGCAGCGTCTGGGGGTGCCTGCCATCCGCATCCCGCTTAATGAACGCGAGCGGATCCGGGTAGACGAACCTTACATTTTAATCGTGCCATCCTACGGTGGCGGCGGCACGGCTGGCGCTGTTCCGCGACAGGTGATCCGCTTTTTAAACGATACGCATAACCGGGCATTAATCCGTGGCGTAATCGCCTCCGGCAATCGCAATTTCGGTGATGCATACGGTCGCGCGGGTGATGTCATTTCACAAAAATGCGGCGTGCCGTGGCTCTATCGCTTTGAGCTGATGGGCACCCAAAGCGATATCGACAACGTTCGAAAAGGAGTGAGCGAATTTTGGCAACGACAACCGCAGAACGTGTAATGCAGCCAACGCTGGATTATCACGCCCTGAACGCCATGCTGAATCTGTACGATAAAGCCGGGCGCATTCAGTTCGACAAAGACCACCAGGCGGTGGAGGCTTTCTTTGCCGCCCACGTCCGCCCCAATTCGGTGGTGTTTGCCAGCCAGCAGGCGCGTCTCGAAACATTGGTGGATGAAGGCTATTACGATGCCAGCGTGTTAAGCCGCTACAATCGCGCGTTCGTGCTGAAGCTATTTGACCACGCCCACGCCAGCGGATTCCGTTTCCAGACGTTCCTCGGCGCATGGAAGTTCTACACCAGCTATACGCTGAAAACGTTCGATGGTAAGCGCTATCTCGAAGATTTTGAGGATCGGGTGACGATGGTGGCGCTCACGCTGGCGCAAGGCGATGAAGCACTTGCGACGCAACTGGCCGATGAAATGCTCTCCGGGCGCTTTCAACCCGCCACGCCAACCTTTTTAAACTGCGGTAAACAGCAACGCGGCGAGCTGGTCTCCTGTTTCCTGTTACGCATTGAAGACAACATGGAGTCAATTGGTCGGGCGGTAAACTCGGCGCTACAGCTTTCTAAACGCGGCGGCGGCGTGGCATTTTTGCTCTCTAACCTGCGCGAGGCAGGTGCGCCCATTAAACGCATTGAGAACCAGTCCTCTGGGGTGATCCCGGTAATGAAAATGCTGGAAGATGCGTTTTCTTATGCGAATCAACTCGGGGCACGTCAGGGCGCAGGCGCGGTGTATCTGCACGCACACCATCCGGATATTTTACGTTTTCTCGATACTAAGCGCGAAAACGCCGACGAGAAAATCCGTATCAAAACGCTCTCGCTTGGCGTGGTGATCCCGGATGTTACCTTTCGACTGGCGAAAGAAAATGCCCGGATGGCGCTGTTCTCACCTTATGACGTGGAACGGATTTACGGCAAACCGTTCGGTGATATCGCCGTGAGTGAGCGGTATGACGAATTGGTGGCCGACGAACGCGTGCGCAAAAAATACATTAACGCCCGCGAATTCTTCCAGCGGCTGGCCGAGATCCAGTTTGAGTCTGGTTATCCTTACATCATGTTTGAAGATACGGTGAATCGCGCCAATCCGATTGCCGGTCGGATCAATATGAGCAACCTGTGCTCGGAGATTTTGCAGGTTAACAGTGCCTCCACCTACGATGAAAATCTCAATTACGCGCAGACAGGACACGATATCTCCTGCAATCTCGGCTCCTTGAACATTGCCCATACCATGGATTCACCCGACTTTGGCCGCACCGTTGAAACAGCCGTGCGCGGCTTAACCGCCGTTTCGGACATGAGCCACATCCGCAGCGTGCCCTCGATTGAAGCCGGGAACAGCGCGTCGCACGCGATTGGCCTTGGACAGATGAACCTGCACGGGTATCTGGCACGGGAAGGGATTGCCTACGGTTCGCCAGAAGGGCTGGATTTCACCAATCTCTATTTCTACACCATCACCTGGCATGCGCTGAATACATCGATGAAGCTCGCCCGCGAGCGCGGTAAAACCTTTGCCGGATTCCAGCAGTCCCGCTACGCCAGCGGCGAGTATTTTAACCAGTATCTGCAGGGCGACTGGCAGCCAAAAACCGACAAGGTCCGCACACTGTTTGCCGCCAGCGGCATTACGCTGCCGACGCGCGAGATGTGGGCGCAACTGCGTGAAGATGTGATGCGCTACGGTATTTATAACCAGAATTTACAGGCGGTTCCGCCCACCGGTTCTATCTCCTACATCAACCATGCCACGTCAAGCATTCACCCGATCGTGTCGAAGGTGGAGATTCGCAAAGAGGGCAAAACCGGGCGCGTTTACTACCCTGCCCCGTTTATGACCAATGAGAATCTGGCCTTGTATCAGGATGCCTACGAGATTGGTCCGCAAAAAATCATCGATACCTACGCTGAGGCAACGCGCCATGTCGATCAAGGGCTTTCACTGACGCTCTTTTTCCCCGATACCGCCACCACTCGCGATATCAACAAAGCGCAGATTTACGCCTGGCGTAAGGGCATCAAATCGCTGTATTACATCCGACTACGTCAGCTGGCGCTGGAAGGGACTGAAATAGAAGGCTGCGTGTCATGCGCACTGTAAGGAGAACAAAATGGCATTATCACGCGTGAGCGCCATCAACTGGAACAAGATTGAGGATGATAAAGATCTCGAAGTCTGGAATCGCCTGACCAGTAACTTCTGGCTACCGGAAAAGGTTCCGCTTTCCAATGACATCCCGGCCTGGCAAACGTTGAACGCTGCCGAGCAGCAGCTCACCATCCGCGTATTTACCGGCCTGACGCTGCTCGACACCATTCAGAATATTGCCGGAGCACCAGCGTTAATGACTGATTCGTTAACGCCGCATGAAGAGGCGGTACTGTCGAATATCAGCTTTATGGAGGCGGTGCACGCCCGTTCCTATAGCTCTATTTTCTCCACCCTTTGCCAGACCAAAGATGTGGATGCAGCTTACGCCTGGAGTGAAGAAAATACCCCACTCCAGCGCAAGGCGCAGATCATTTTGGCACATTACGCCAGCGACGAACCGTTGAAGAAAAAAATAGCCAGCGTGTTTCTGGAATCCTTCCTGTTCTATTCCGGTTTCTGGTTGCCGATGTATTTTTCCAGCCGCGGCAAATTGACCAATACTGCCGATCTTATTCGTCTGATCATTCGTGATGAAGCGGTTCATGGTTATTACATTGGCTATAAATACCAAAAAGGTCTGGAGCATATTTCCGAATCCGCACGCGAGGAGTTAAAGAATTTTGCCTTCGACCTGCTGATGGAATTGTATGATAACGAAGCGCGTTATACGGAAGAATTGTATGCAGAGACCGGCTGGGTGGAGGACGTCAAAGCCTTCCTTTGCTACAACGCCAATAAGGCATTAATGAATTTGGGATATGAGGCATTATTCCCGCCAGAAATGGCGGATGTGAACCCGGCAATCCTTGCCGCGCTGTCGCCCAATGCTGACGAAAACCACGATTTTTTCTCGGGTTCAGGGTCATCTTATGTGATGGGTAAAGCCGTCGAAACAGAAGATGACGACTGGAGTTTCTAGCGCTCATTTTCGCGAAAAATACCGTACAATTTTCGCGGAAATATTTTAACAGGATCACACTTTTATCGCACAAATATAATTGTGTGATCTACACTCAATACCAGCCGCATTATTCGCCTGCATTTCATCAATTCAGGCGATTTTCCCTTGCCATTTACAAAAAATATCAGACAACTCACATTCGCGCTCAGCCCTTATATCATGGGAAATCCCGCCGCCTGGCCTTCGGCAATATTCGTGCCACAACCAAATTCAGGGTTGTCTCAGATTCTCAGTATGTTAGGGTAGAAAAAGGTCACTATTTCCATCAGGTAATATATCGATATAAACAAATAACAGGAATCATTCTATTGCATGGCAATTAAATTAGAAGTTAAAAATCTCTATAAGATATTTGGCGAGCATCCGCAGAGAGCTTTCAAATATATTGAAAAAGGACTTTCAAAAGAGCAGATTCTGGATAAAACAGGGCTATCGCTTGGCGTTAAGAACGCCAGTCTGGCCATTGAAGAAGGCGAGATATTTGTCATCATGGGATTATCCGGTTCGGGTAAATCCACAATGGTACGCCTTCTCAATCGCCTGATTGAACCCACCCGCGGACAGGTATTGATTGACGGCGTAGACATCGCCCGGATATCCGATGCCGAGCTTCGCGAGGTGCGCAGAAAAAAGATTGCGATGGTCTTCCAGTCCTTTGCCCTGATGCCGCACATGACGGTGCTGGACAATACGGCATTCGGTATGGAACTAGCCGGTGTTGGCGCCGATGAACGTCGTGAAAAAGCGTTAGATGCGCTACGTCAGGTTGGTCTGGAGAATTATGCTCACGGCTACCCGGATGAACTTTCCGGGGGGATGCGGCAGCGTGTGGGACTCGCCCGTGCGTTAGCCATTAACCCTGACATCTTATTAATGGATGAGGCTTTCTCAGCCCTCGATCCCTTAATTCGTACCGAAATGCAGGATGAGCTGGTAAAACTACAAGCGAAGCATCAGCGTACCGTGGTCTTTATTTCGCACGACCTCGACGAAGCCATGCGTATTGGCGACAGAATTGCCATTATGCAAAACGGTGAAGTGGTGCAGGTCGGTACGCCGGATGAAATTCTGAATAATCCGGCCAATGATTATGTCCGCACCTTCTTCCGCGGCGTTGATATTAGCCAGGTCTTCAGTGCGAAAGATATTTCACGCCGTAGCCCCGAAGGTTTAATTCGTAAAACGCCCGGGGTGGGTCCACGTTCGGCGCTGCAATTATTGCAGGACAAAGATCGCGAATATGGTTATGTGATCGAGCGCGGCAACAAATTCGTCGGCGTTGTTTCTATCGACTCATTAAAAACAGCGTTAAGTCAGGCGCAAGGTATTGAAGCGGCATTGATCGATGAGCCGCTAGCCGTCGATGCGCAAACTCCTCTCAGCGAGTTGCTTTCTCATGTCGGCCAGGCTCCGTGCGCGGTGCCGGTTGTTGATGAGGAACAGCAGTATGTGGGCGTCATTTCAAAACGCATGCTGTTACAGGCTTTGGATCGTGAGGGGGTAAACAATGGCTGATCAAACTAATCCGTGGGATACCACACCAGCGGCCGACAGCGCCGCACAAACTGCCGATGCCTGGGGTACGCCATCAGGTACGCCAGCCGACGGTGGTAGCGCAGACTGGCTGACCAGCGCCCCCGCGCCGGCGCCAGAGCACTTCAATATTATGGATCCGTTTCATAAGACGCTGATCCCGCTCGATAGCTGGGTCACTGAGGGGATCGACTGGGTTGTTACCCATTTCCGTCCGGTCTTCCAGGGCATTCGTGTCCCGGTTGATTACATTCTCAACGGCTTCCAGCAGCTTCTGTTAGGTATGCCTGCCCCCGTGGCGATTATCCTGTTCGCCCTGATTGCCTGGCAGATTTCTGGCGTTGGAATGGGTGTCGCTACGCTGGTTTCATTGATTGCGATCGGTGCCATCGGCGCATGGTCCCAAGCCATGATCACCCTGGCACTGGTGCTGACCGCGCTGTTGTTCTGCGTGGTGATCGGCCTGCCGATGGGGATCTGGTTAGCGCGTAGCCCTCGGGCAGCAAAAATAGTTCGCCCGCTGCTGGATGCGATGCAAACCACACCTGCGTTCGTCTATCTGGTGCCGATTGTCATGCTGTTCGGTATTGGCAACGTCCCGGGCGTGGTGGTGACGATTATCTTCGCCCTGCCGCCAATTGTGCGTCTGACCATTCTGGGGATTAATCAGGTGCCCGCCGATCTGATTGAAGCCTCGCGCTCGTTTGGTGCCAGCCCGCGTCAGATGCTGTTTAAAGTGCAGCTCCCGCTGGCGATGCCCACCATTATGGCCGGGGTGAACCAGACGCTGATGCTGGCACTCTCCATGGTGGTTATCGCATCGATGATAGCCGTCGGCGGGCTGGGTCAGATGGTTCTGCGCGGAATTGGTCGTCTGGACATGGGGCTGGCTACCGTTGGCGGTGTGGGTATCGTGATCCTCGCCATCATTCTCGACCGTCTGACGCAGGCCGTAGGCCGTGACTCGCGTAGCCGTGGTAACCGCCGCTGGTACACCACAGGTCCTGTTGGGCTTCTCACCCGCCCTTTCACTAAGTAGTTCACCCGTTGCCCGGTGGCGCTGCGCTTACCGGGCCTACAATTCATCAACTTACACAAAATCATTCAGGATGAAGTGTAATAAGGAACAACGATGCGACAGAAAGTAATTATTGCCACAGCGTTTGCCACCCTTGTCTCCACCAGCGCTTTCGCTTCTGACCTGCCGGGCAAAGGCATCACTGTACAACCTATCCAGAGCACCATCTCTGAAGAGTCCTTCCAGACGCAGTTAGTTAGCCGTGCGCTGGAGAAACTGGGCTACACCGTAAATAAGACAAGCGAAGTCGACTACAACGTCGGCTATACCTCTATTGCCTCTGGCGATGCGACGTTTACCGCCGTGAACTGGCAGCCGCTACATGATGATATGTATGCCGCTGCAGGCGGAGATAAAAAATTCTATCGCGAGGGGGTATTCGTAACAGGCGCTGCACAGGGTTATCTGATCGATAAGAAAACCGCTGAGCAGTACAAAATCACCAATATTGCCCAGCTAAAAGATCCGAAAATCGCCAAAATCTTTGATACCAACGGCGATGGTAAAGCTGACATGATGGGTTGCTCGCCGGGCTGGGGTTGTGAAGCGGTGATTAACCACCAGAACAAAGCGTTCGATCTGGAAAAAACAGTCGAGGTCAGCCACGGTAACTATGCAGCAATGATGGCTGACACCATTACCCGCTTTAAAGAAGGCAAACCGATCCTGTACTACACCTGGACACCATACTGGGTCAGTGACGTGATGAAACCGGGCAAAGATGTCGTCTGGCTACAGGTCCCGTTCTCTTCTCTGCCAGGTGAACAGAAAGATATTGATACCAAACTGCCGAACGGCGCGAACTATGGCTTCCCGGTAAACACCATGCACATCGTCGCTAATAAAGCCTGGGCGGAGAAAAACCCGGCGGCGGCGAAACTGTTTGCCATCATGAAATTACCACTGGCAGATATCAATGCGCAGAACGCAATGATGCATGATGGTAAAGCCTCAGAAGCTGACGTTCAGGGCCACGTTGACGGCTGGATCAAAGCCCACCAGCAGCAGTTCGACGGCTGGGTGAAAGAAGCGCTGGCTGCGCAGAAATAACCCACTCGCAGGCCTGATAAGCATAACGCTATCAGGCCCAGTAACCACACCAATGCCGGATGGTGGCGCGATGCGCCTTATCCGGCCTACACGCCCTTCCCTCACCGCACAATCCATCACCCAACAAATCAGCAACATTTAATCACTTCCGTTATGATTGTTTTCTGCACCCCATTATTCAGTTGAAAACAATGACCAAACCCACTCACGGGCTTAGCCCGGCACTGATTGTATTAATGTCTGTGGCGACCGGCCTCGCCGTTGCCAGTAACTATTACGCCCAGCCGCTGCTCGACACCATCGCGCGAAACTTTTCGCTGTCGGCCAGTACTGCGGGCTTTATCGTCACTGCAGCCCAGCTTGGCTACGCTGCAGGGCTCCTGTTTCTGGTACCGCTTGGCGATATGTTTGAGCGTCGGATGCTAATCGTCTCCATGACGTTGCTCGCAGCAGGCGGCATGTTGATTACCGCCAGCAGCCAGTCGCTGGGGATGCTGATCCTCGGCACTGCGCTAACCGGGTTGTTCTCAGTTGTGGCACAGATCCTGGTTCCGCTGGCGGCGACGCTCGCCACGCCTGACAAGCGCGGTAAAGTCGTTGGTACGATTATGAGCGGCCTGTTGCTGGGGATTTTGCTGGCACGAACGGTTGCAGGGTTGCTGGCGAATCTCGGCGGCTGGCGCACCGTGTTTTGGGTGGCCTCAGTACTGATGGCGTTGATGGCGATTGCCCTGTGGCGTGGTTTGCCGAAGATGAAATCAGAGACCCATCTTAACTACCCGCAGCTATTGGGTTCTGTGTTTAGCCTGTTTATCCACGATAAATTACTCCGCACCCGCGCGATGTTGGGTTGCCTGACCTTTGCCAACTTCAGTATCCTCTGGACATCAATGGCATTTTTACTCGCCGCACCACCGTTTAACTATTCAGAGGGGATGATTGGCCTGTTCGGTCTGGCCGGAGCCGCCGGTGCGTTAGGCGCTCGTCCGGCGGGCGGTTTTGCCGATAAGGGTAAATCACACCTCACGACTACCGCAGGCCTGCTGCTACTGTTGTTCTCCTGGCTGGCTATCTGGTTCGGACATACTTCAGTGCCGATGCTGATTATCGGTATTCTGGTACTGGATCTGACCGTTCAGGGGGTACATATCACCAACCAGACCGTTATCTATCGCATTCACCCGGACGCACGTAATCGCCTGACTGCCGGATACATGACCAGCTATTTCATTGGTGGTGCGGCAGGTTCACTGATTTCAGCTTCAGCCTGGCAGCATGCCAGCTGGGCTGGCGTTTGTCTGGCAGGTGTGACTGTTGCCGTACTCAACCTGCTGGTCTGGTGGCGAGGTTTTCACCGCCAGGAAGCCGTAAATTAGGCGTATAACGTCTGTTTATCTTTGATTGGGCTCCTCAGGGTGTTAAGGAGCCCATCAGTCTGCTAAGGTTATAACGCATTGAGCCAGGTTATTTTAATTTCGGTAATGAAGCCTATAATCCTATGGAAAGCCCTGTTCCCCAGTCTGAATCCCGTTCTGCAACGTTAACTGAAGGATTCAAAGACAGCCTACCGATAGTTATCAGTTATATTCCGGTCGCATTTGCATTTGGTATGAATGCGACTCGCCTGGGCTTTACTCCCGTTGAAAGCGTTTTTTTCTCCTGCATCATTTACGCCGGCGCCAGCCAGTTTGTCATCACAACCATGCTCGCCGCAGGCAGCTCACTGTGGGTCGCGGCTCTGACCGTCATGGCGATGGATGTTCGCCATGTTTTGTACGGCCCTTCTCTGCGCAGCCGTATCGCCCGACAGCTGAGCAAACCTAAAAGCGCGCTATGGGCCTTTGGCCTCACCGACGAAGTCTTTGCCGCGGCAACGGCCAAGCTGGTGCGGGATAACCGGCGCTGGAGTGAAAACTGGATGATCGGCATCGCGCTATGCTCCTGGGCTTCCTGGGTACTTGGTACGGTTATCGGCGCATTTTCCGGCACTGGTTTACTGAAGGGATTCCCGGCGGTAGAAGCGGCGCTGGGGTTTATGCTCCCGGCGCTGTTTATGAGTTTTCTGCTGGCCTCTTTCCAGCGTAATCAAACGCTATGCGTCACGGCGGCTTTAGCCGGTGCGCTGGCTGGCGTGACGCTGTTTTCTATCCCGGCAGCCATCCTCGCAGGCATAGTCTGCGGATGCCTGACCGCGCTCATTCAGTCGTTCTGGCAGGGAGGTCCTGATGAGTTATGAGGTTCTGCTGCTCGGCCTGCTGGTCGGCTGCGTCAATTACTGTTTTCGCTATTTACCACTGCGTCTGCGAATGGGGAATGTGCGCCCGACAAAACGCGGAGCCACTGGAATATTACTCGACACCATCGGTATTGCATCAATTTGCGCCCTGCTGGTGGTGTCTACTGCGCCAGAAGTGATGCACGATGCCCGTCGTTTTGTGCCTACGCTGGTGGGGTTTGTGGTACTGGGTGCAAGCTTCTATAAGACCCGCAGCATCATCATTCCGACCTTACTGAGTGCCCTGGGCTATGGATTAGCCTGGAAAATGCCGTTTGTCTTATAGATTAAAATAATCATTTTAAATAAATAATACATTTACTTTATTTGTCACTGTCGTTACTATATCGGCTGAAATTAATGAGGTTATACCCAAATGGATAGTTCGTTTACGCCCATTGAACAAATGCTAAAATTTCGCGCCAGCCGCTACGAAGAGTTCCCTTATCAGGAAGTGCTTCTGACTCGTCTTTGCATGCATATGCAGGGCAAGCTGCTGGAAAACCGCAATAAGATGCTGAAAGCTCAAGGGATTAACGAGACGTTGTTTATGGCGTTGATTACGCTGGAGTCTCAGGAAAACCACAGTATTCAGCCTTCTGAACTGAGTTGCGCACTTGGCTCGTCACGGACTAACGCCACCCGTATCGCGGATGAGTTAGAAAAGCGTGGCTGGATCGAGCGCCGCGAAAGCGATAACGATCGCCGCTGTCTGCATCTGCAATTGACCGAAAAAGGCCATGCTTTTTTGCAGGAGGTATTACCGCCTCAGCATAACTGCCTTCATCAGCTTTGGTCATCTCTCAGCACCACCGAAAAAGATCAACTTGAGCATATCACCCGTAAACTTCTGACCCGTCTTGATCAGATGGAGCAGGATGGCGCGGTGTTAGAAGCGCTGCGCTAACGCGCTGACTCGCTCAGAAATCCAGATTTATAAATGAAAAACCGACAGGCCAGCACGCATACTGCTGGCCTGTCTGATAAACAGGTCGGCTTCAGCCGATGTGAAAAAAAATAAGATCGTGGAGAACAACATGAGCGCAAATGCGGAGACTCAAACCCCGCAGCAACCGGTCAAGAAGAATGGCAAACGTAAAAGTATGCTGCTCCTGCTGACCTTGCTCTTTATTATCATTGCCGTGGCATATGGGATTTATTGGTTTTTAGTACTGCGTCATATCGAAGAGACAGACGATGCGTACGTGGCAGGGAACCAGGTTCAAATTATGGCGCAGGTATCAGGCAGCGTGACGAAAGTCTGGGCTGATAACACTGACTTTGTAAAACAGGGCGATGTCCTGGTCACTCTCGATCAGACAGATGCCAGGCAGGCATTTGAAAAAGCCAAAACTGCGCTGGCGTCCAGCGTGCGCCAGACGCACCAGTTGATGATCAACAGCAAGCAACTGCAGGCCAGCATTGAAGTGCAGAGAACTGCGCTGGCCCAGGCACAAAGCGACTTTAATCGCCGTGTCCCGCTGGGTAATGCCAACCTGATTGGCCGCGAAGAACTGCAACATGCCCGCGATGCCGTCGCCAGCGCTCAGGCTCAGCTTGATGTCGCAATCCAACAATATAATGCGAATCAGGCAATGATTCTGGGCAGCAAGCTGGAAGATCAACCTGCTGTACAACAGGCTGCCACCGAAGTGCGTAATGCCTGGCTGGCGCTGGAACGTACCAAAATTGTCAGCCCGATGACCGGCTATGTTTCCCGTCGTGCCGTGCAGCCTGGCGCGCAAATTAGCCCGACTACGCCGCTGATGGCGGTTGTTCCGGCCACTAACCTGTGGGTGGATGCCAACTTCAAAGAAACACAGCTGGCGCACATGCGTATTGGTCAACCGGCGACCGTTATCAGTGATATTTACGGCGATGACGTGAAATACACCGGGAAAGTCGTCGGCCTGGATATGGGTACGGGCAGCGCGTTCTCCCTGCTGCCGGCGCAAAACGCAACCGGTAACTGGATCAAAGTTGTCCAGCGTTTACCGGTACGTATCGAACTGGATGCGCAGCAACTGGCACAACATCCACTGCGTATTGGTTTGTCGACATTGGTTACGGTAGATACCGCTAATCGTGACGGGCAGATCCTGGCAAGCCAGGTCCGCACGACGCCAGTATCAGAAAGTAATGCACGTGAAATCAACCTTGATCCGGTCAATAAGATGATCGAAGAGATCGTGCAGGCCAACGCGGGCTAATTCAAAGGTGCGTGTGATGCAACAGCAAAAACCGCTGGAAGGCGCGCAGCTCGTCATTATGACGATTGCGCTGTCCCTGGCGACATTCATGCAGGTGCTGGACTCCACCATTGCTAACGTGGCGATCCCCACTATCGCCGGGAACCTCGGCTCTTCACTGAGCCAGGGAACCTGGGTGATCACCTCATTCGGGGTGGCGAATGCTATCTCTATTCCGATCACCGGCTGGCTGGCCAAACGCGTTGGTGAAGTAAGACTATTCATGTGGTCAACTATCGCCTTCGTCATTGCCTCATGGGCATGTGGGATGTCCACCAGCCTGAACATGCTGATTTTCTTCCGCGTCATTCAGGGTATTGTCGCCGGTCCGTTAATCCCGCTCTCGCAAAGCCTGTTACTGAATAACTATCCTCCCGCCAAACGCTCCATTGCCCTCGCGCTATGGTCGATGACGGTGATTGTTGCCCCGATATGTGGCCCCATTCTTGGGGGCTATATCAGCGACAACTATCACTGGGGCTGGATATTTTTCATCAACGTGCCAATCGGTGCTGTAGTGGTATTAATGACGTTGCAAACCCTGCGAGGTCGGGAAACCAAAACCGAGCAGCGGCGTATCGACGCCATTGGTCTGGCACTGCTGGTCATTGGTATCGGCAGTTTGCAGATTATGCTCGACCGCGGCAAAGAATTGGACTGGTTCGCCTCGCAGGAAATTATCATCCTGACGGTGGTCGCCGTGGTGGCAATCAGCTTCCTCATCGTCTGGGAGCTTACCGACGAGCACCCCATTGTCGATCTCTCGCTGTTTAAGTCGCGCAACTTTACCATCGGCTGTCTGTGTATCAGTCTGGCCTATATGCTCTACTTCGGCGCAATCGTTCTGTTGCCGCAGTTATTGCAGGAGGTGTACGGATATACGGCAACCTGGGCAGGTCTGGCGTCTGCGCCGGTTGGGGTGATTCCGGTGATCCTGTCGCCGATTATCGGCCGTTTCGCACACAAGCTGGATATGCGTCGGCTGGTCACTTTCAGCTTCATCATGTATGCCGTCTGTTTCTACTGGCGTGCGTGGACATTCGAACCCGGTATGGATTTTGGCGCATCGGCCTGGCCGCAGTTTATTCAGGGGTTCGCGGTAGCCTGCTTCTTTATGCCACTGACCACCATCACGCTATCGGGTTTACCGCCTGAACGTATGGCGGCAGCATCGAGCCTGTCTAACTTTACGCGAACGCTGGCGGGTTCTATTGGCACATCGATCACCACAACGATGTGGACTAGCCGTGAGTCGCTGCACCATGCGCAACTAACGGAGTCAGTAAACCCTTACAACCCTAATGCACAGGCGATGTATGACCAGTTGCAAGGGCTGGGAATGAGCAAGGAGCAGGCCTCCGGATGGCTGGCACAGCAAATCACCAACCAGGGGCTGATTATTTCTGCTAACGAAATCTTCTGGATGTCTGCAGGGATTTTCCTCGTGCTACTCGGCCTGGTATGGTTTGCCAAACCGCCATTCGGTGCAGGCAGTGGCGGCGGCGGCGCGCACTAATACGTTAATAATTAATTAGAGTTTATAATATAAAAAGCAGCAAAGATTATCTTTGCTGCTTTTAAGTGCCATATTACATACCCGCAAGAGGAATATGCTTATGGCTTCAAGCCAGTAACATCTACCGTTAATATTGAAACAATACCTGAAGGTGCAATATTGGGAATACCCTTACCACCATATGCTAAATCAGGCGGTATATATATTTTCACGCGCCCCTTTGTGCCTACAAGAGTAACGGCCTTACTAAGTAATTCAGGTAATTTATCAACCTTGCTGTTAATATTAACATTATTTGATATAACTGCGCCCGTACTAACCTCTTCTTTCATTACAAACTGTATATAATCTTTTTTCTTCGCTTTCCGCTTTGCGCCTTTGCTTTCCACAACATAAATAACACCATCGGATTGCTGAATAGCTCCTTTTATCGCCTTAACTGAACGCATCAATTCCTCTGACTGTTCTTTAACAGAAGGCGAAGTTATTATCGTTTGTGAGTTTTGTTGCTGTTGCAATAACGGTTTTTTGACAACCGCATTACCACCAGGTGTGGCATTCTCTGGCACGTTAGCTGCCTTTCTGGTACTCAAATTCATCTGTCGTATTGATGCTTCAAGCTCAATATTTTTTTGAGTATTTTTAGACAACTCTTGCTCAAGCACGCCAATTCGCGATGATTTTTCACCTATTGAAACATTCAATCTAGAAATCAAGGTATTAAGTTCAATATTTTTCCTTCTTTCCTCCGCAACTAACTTTGACAGAGTCTCAGAATTTCGCAATGACTCAGCCATTTTAACCATATTTGATTTTTGCTCACTATTCTGAGCGATCAAACTGACGTTCTGAGATTCCAGATATTCTTTTACTTTTTTCGTATCTTCTATTACGTTGACAAGCTTCAAAACCTGTTGAGCAAGTAATGTAGATTTTGCTGCTGCTTTAGCTTTGTCTTTCTCCAGTGCCGCCAGTTGAGCCGTCTGTTTCTCCAGTCTCGCCGCATCAGCGCTGCCGGATTTGTTCAGGTCGGCTATCTGCTTCGCCAGCACGCCCTTGTCTTTCTCCAGTGCCGCCAGCTGAGCTGTCTGTTTCTCCAGTTTCGCCGCATCAGCGCTGCCGGATTTGTTCAGGTCTGCTATCTGCTTCGTCAGCACACCCTTGTCTTTCTCCAGCGCCGCCAGCTGAGCCGTCTGTTTCTCCAGTTTCGCCGCATCAGCGCTGCCGGATTTATTCAGGTCGGCTATCTGCTTCGCCAGCGTGGCTTTGTCTTTCTCCAGCACTGCCAGCTGAGCCGTCTGTTTCTCCAGTTTCGCCGCATCAGCGCTGCCGGATTTGTTCAGGTCGGCTATCTGCTTCGCCAGCACGCCCTTGTCTTTCTCCAGTGCCGCCAGCTGAGCCGTCTGTTTCTCCAGTTTCGCCGCATCAGCGCTGCCGGATTTGTTCAGGTCTGCTATCTGCTTCGTCAGCACGCCCTTGTCTTTCTCCAGTGCCGCCAGCTGAGCCGTCTGTTTTTCCAGTCTCGCCGTATCAGCGCTGCCGGATTTATTCAGGTCGGCTACCTGCTTCGCCAGCGTGGCTTTGTCTTTCTCCAGTGCCGCCAGCTGAGCCGTCTGTTTCTCCAGTTTCGCCGCATCAGCGCTGCCGGATTTGTTCAGGTCTGCTATCTGCTTCGTCAGCACACCCTTGTCTTTCTCCAGCGCCGCCAGCTGAGCCGTCTGTTTTTCCAGTCTCGCCGTATCAGCGCTGGCGGATTTATTCAGATCGGCTATCTGCTTCGCCAGCGTGGCTTTGTCTTTCTCCAGCACGGCCAGTTGAGCCGTCTGTTTCTCCAGTTTCGCCGCATCAGCGCTGGCGGATTTGTTCAGGTCGGCTATCTGCTTCGCCAGCACGCCCTTGTCTTTCTCCAGTGCCGCCAGCTGAGCCGTCTGTTTTTCCAGTCTCGCCGTATCAGCGCTGGCGGATTTGTTCAGGTCGGCTATCTGCTTCGCCAGCGTGACTTTGTCTTTCTCCAGCACGGCCAGCTGAGCCGTCTGTTTTTCCAGTCTCGCCGCATCAGCGCTGGCGGATTTGTTCAGGTCGGCTATCTGCTTCGCCAGCACGCCCTTGTCTTTCTCCAGTGCCGCCAGCTGAGCTGTCTGTTTCTCCAGTTTCGCCGCATCAGCGCTGCCGGATTTATTCAGGTCGGCTATCTGCTTCGTCAGCGTGACTTTGTCTTTCTCCAGCGCCGCCAGCTGAGCCGTCTGTTTTTCCAGTCTCGCCGTATCAGCGCTGGCGGATTTATTCAGATCGGCTATCTGCTTCGCCAGCGTGGCTTTGTCTTTCTCCAGCGCCGCCAGCTGAGCCGTCTGTTTTTCCAGTCTCGCCGTATCAGCGCTGGCGGATTTATTCAGATCGGCTATCTGCTTCGCCAGCGTGGCTTTGTCTTTCTCCAGCACTGCCAGCTGAGCCGTCTGTTGTCCCAGCGCTAATTTCTGTTTCAACGCATCAGCGCTGCCGGATTTGTTCAGGTCGGCTATCTGCTTCGCCAGCACGCCCTTGTCTTTCTCCAGTGCCGCCAGCTGAGCCGTCTGTTTTTCCAGTCTCGCCGCATCAGCGCTGGCGGATTTGTTCAGGTCGGCTATCTGCTTCGCCAGCACGCCCTTGTCTTTCTCCAGTGCCGCCAGCTGAGCTGTCTGTTTTTCCAGTCTCGCCGTATCAGCGCTGCCGGATTTATTCAGGTCGGCTATCTGCTTCGTCAGCGTGACTTTGTCTTTCTCCAGCACTGCCAGCTGAGCCGTCTGTTTCTCCAGTTTCGCCGCATCAGCGCTGCCGGATTTGTTCAGGTCGGCTATCTGCTTCGTCAGCACGCCCTTGTCTTTCTCCAGTGCCGCCAGCTGAGCTGTCTGTTTCTCCAGTTTCGCCGCATCAGCGCTGCCGGATTTATTCAGGTCGGCTATCTGCTTCGTCAGCGTGACTTTGTCTTTCTCCAGCACTGCCAGCTGAGCCGTCTGTTTTTCCAGTCTCGCCGCATCAGCGCTGCCGGATTTGTTCAGGTCGGCTATCTGCTTCGCCAGCACGCCCTTGTCTTTCTCCAGTGCCGCCAGCTGAGCCGTCTGTTTCTCCAGTTTCGCCGCATCAGCGCTGCCGGATTTGTTCAGGTCGGCTATCTGCTTCGTCAGCACGCCCTTGTCTTTCTCCAGTGCCGCCAGCTGAGCCGTCTGTTTCTCCAGTTTCGCCGCATCAGCGCTGCCGGATTTGTTCAGGTCGGCTATCTGCTTCGCCAGCACGCCCTTGTCTTTCTCCAGTGCCGCCAGCTGAGCCGTCTGTTTTTCCAGTCTCGCCGTATCAGCGCTGGCGGATTTATTCAGATCGGCTATCTGCTTCGCCAGCGTGACTTTGTCTTTCTCCAGCACGGCCAGCTGAGCCGTCTGTTTTTCCAGTCTCGCCGTATCAGCGCTGGCGGATTTATTCAGATCGGCTATCTGCTTCGCCAGCACGCCCTTGTCTTTCTCCAGTGCCGCCAGCTGAGCCGTCTGTTTTTCCAGTCTCGCCGTATCAGCGCTGGCGGATTTATTCAGATCGGCTATCTGCTTCGCCAGCGTGACTTTGTCTTTCTCCAGCACGGCCAGCTGAGCCGTCTGTTTTTCCAGTCTCGCCGTATCAGCGCTGGCGGATTTATTCAGATCGGCTATCTGCTTCGCCAGCGTGGCTTTGTCTTTCTCCAGCACTGCCAGCTGAGCCGTCTGTTGTCCCAGCGCTAATTTCTGTTTCAACGCATCAGCGCTGCCGGATTTGTTCAGATCCGCTATCTGCTTAATCAGATCAGCTTTATCTTTCTCTAGTGCAATTTTGTCTTTTTCTAGCAATGCCAACTGAGCTATTTTTTGCTCTGAACTTACTTTCTGTTTTAAAAGTTTTGCTTTTTCCGTTTCCAAATAGCTAAGCTTTTTGGTCTGCTGTTCCAATAAAAATCTTTGTTTAGGTGCCTCTTTTGAACTCGCCGCTAATACCGTTAATTGTTTTGATAAATCATATTTTTCTTTTTCTAAAACAGCCAACTTTGCAGTCTGTTGCTCTAGTTTTTCTTTCTGGTTAGTCACATCCGCGAGTTCTTTTTCAAGACCAGAAATCTTTTTATTTAATATTATTGATTGGTTATTTAACTCACTTTTAACATCAACAGCGATAGATTTATTGGTTGTTTTTTTGTCCTGGGAATTGACACCTTCAGCAAAGGATGCTTCAAGCTTCCTCTTTAACTCCTTATTTTTTTCGAGGGCGATACGATACTGCGCCTCCCGGAGACGATTAACTCTCTCCAGAGCTGTAATTTTTCCCTGCAGGTCATTCGCGCGTATCTGTGTAGTCGGTTCTGCAATAACTACGCTATTGGGAATACCACTATTACTGATAACCTTATCCTCAGATAACTTCTCTAAAAGCATAGAGTGTTCTTTGGAAAGGAAATCTTCTGAAAAAACAGAATCAGACAGCAACATGAGGAAACATGAAGCTGCAATCAGCGATATTTTTCTCATAGTTTGTCCAATTCACTCGCCTGTTGGTTCATTACGTTAAATACAGCATTGCGCACACGAGAGCAAACTACCATTAACTTACTATTAACTTCGAGTTTAATAATTTCCGCAGATTCACTATCCAGCTGCGACTTTTGCTTATTGTAAAAGACATATAATTCATTAATTTTATCAAATTGCTTTTTATACACATCAAAAGATTTTTTATCTAACACTTTCAATGCGTTTATATTCTGATAACAACTCACCTGCCCTTGGGGTGGTTTTTTTACAACATCAGGAATATTTTTTGCACAACCTGACATTAGAAAACATGCACAAATGATAATCCTTGAAATATTCATACGTTCCATACATTAACATCCCTGATCATTATTGAATAATAAGTAAAACAGCCATCTAAAAATCTCAAGAAAAATATCATTACAAAAAAATAAAAACAAGATCACGCCTGGCAAAAAACACAAATATAAAAACAAAAAAAATAACAGATAATAAAAAAGAACGTAATCACCAAATCAATCAATCTATTAAATAACAAAGGTGAATATTATAAATATAAGCCAAATGAAAATATAATATATAAATAATATTAGTGAAAAAAGTAGGTGCCCCCGCCAGACATATGGCGGGAATCCGACTGTAGATGCTCCTTCTCAAAAAGGGAACGCAGTATAAAGAGATCAGAAAACGGGGTAAAGGCACGAAAAAAGTAGCCGGGTCTGGGAAATAAGATGACAACCAGCCTGCTGACCGCGGCGTATAAAGGAAGAGTCTGCCATCTACTGACATCGATGACGGACGCCATGCGCTACCCCGGAGGGGAAATGGCGGACCTGTATAACCATCTCAGGGAGATCGACCCAGGTTGCAGAGAGATAAAACAAACGATGCAACTGAGCTGGCTGACTCTGAGAAGTAAAAAGCCAGAGCTTTCGGAGCAGGTACTGTGGGGAGTGTTACTGGCTTATTATCTGGTGAGATATCAGATAATTAAAATGACGGAAAAGCTGAAAGGATGCTGGCCAAACCAGCTGAGCTTTTCAGAATCATGCGGAATGATAATGAGACTGCTGGTGACGCTGCAGGGCGCTTCACCGGGGCGTAGACCGGAACTGATGCGCGATCCTGAAAGTATGGGACACTGGTGAAGTTGCCAACCAGACGGGAAAGCATCTTCCAGAGGGTGGTGAAGGAGGAGCCATAGAAATACACCACAGCCCCGAAAAAGAGCCAGTCAGTTGCTTAACTGACTGGCATTACTCACCAGGGGCTGATTATTTCTGCTAACGAAATCTTCTGGATGTCTGCAAGGATTTTCCTCGTGCTACTCGGCCTGGTATCGGTTTGCCAAACCGCCATTCGGTGCAGGGAGTGGCGACGGCGCACACTAATAGCGATTTGTCGGTACTGAGAATCAAAACCCAATATAGATATTGAATCTATATTTTGCTCAATTCATTGATGCCTTCAATATAAATTAATGCCAAACCGGAGCATTTTTTGATATTTTTCGTTGTCTCTTAGTAAGAGAATCGCCTTAGCGATAAACCAATCAATAAGGAGATGTCAATGGACAACATTAATGCTTTAGCACAAAAACATATGGATATACTGGTAAACGCTGCAATGAGCCCAGGTGATAAAACTTTGCACAAAGAAGCAACTAAACTGCATGGCGTAGGCGAGTGTCTGAAGTACATTTTTACTTTGGGAATTAAAGACTCAGGAGAGAAGCGGCTTAAGTCTGTCATCAATAGTCTCTCGCGTTCTTTGGCTTCAGAGAATATATCCCCGCGAAAAACACTGAACAGTATTATTGATAACTCCGACTCCAACATGTCTATTAGATTCACTATTGATGAGTCAGAAAAATCGCTACAAGGTGAATATGAACTATGTATAACTAAGGACACGGATGGAGCATACTCACTGAAGATTAGTGAAGAAAACGTATCGGAACCATTAGAATTACAATTAAGTGAAGCGCAGTTCATATCAGGAGCCAGATATTTTAATACCATATATTTTTTGGATGAATACAACCTATCAGAAGCCAGACAAAAATATATTGATACGGGATGCCTCGATCTATCAGGGGAAGATTTAAGCGGACGTGATATGAGCGATTTGGATTTGAGTAATGCTGACCTTTCCGGGGCAAATCTAAGTAGAACAAGTATAGAAGCTGAGCAACTACTTGGTACTAGTTTAATACGTGACAATTTTAGCGAAGATAATCAGCTTGAAGCAGCAAAAAAGTTGAGTGAGATAATGTTGTTGGAAACAAATAACTTCAATAAGAATGATAAATTATTCGAATCCACTAAGAACATGGCTAAACCAGAGTGTCAACATAATCAGCTTGACGCAGCAGAAAAGTTGAGTAAGATGTTGAGTGGGATAATGTTGTCCGAAACAAATGACTTCGATAGATCCAGTAAGGATGGTAAATTATTCGAATCCATTAAACACATGGCTAAACCAGAGTGTCAACAATTGTTTAATAAGACATTGGAAGAACATGGTGTGTTCATGATGGATTCATATTCAATCGCAGGAAACATTATTCTAATGATTCAATCCTTTACAGAACAATAACTCCAGATGAATGGAATGAAGCCGTAAAATCCGGTTACTTTGATGCAGATAAAATGGCACTACTTTCGAGAGGACTCAGTACGACCACAGAGTACAAGGATTTCATCAAGGATCTAAAAGATTATCTGGAATCCCTTAACATCACTAGCCAAGAGAGTTATTGTAAAATACTGGACAAAGGTGAGATTATGATGGGAAAACATGACTATTGTACCAATGTCAGTGTAATAACCCCAGAAATCTTAGAAGACGTAGAAATCTTTGGACAATATACATCTTTTTATAGAGAGTTTGGCAAATTAATTGATGTTATTTTTAATAAAAAATAAAGATAAAATTCAATAGCGCTCACAACAACATTCTGACGATGTCATTTAAAGGTGCGATGGCCACGCGCATTGATAAAAAAAAGCCAGTTCATCTGAACTGGCTTTTTTATACCGGCTGGAGCCTATTATTTGTAGACCAGATGAGAAGCGTGACCTTCACCATCCAGCATGACAACTAAATATGCAGTTCCTGCAGTTTGTCTTTTGGCAGCGCCAGCTCTTCATTGCTGTTAACGCGAACATCACGTTCCAGAATATGACGTGCAATGTCCTGCGCTTCGCTGAGGGAGTGCATCTGATACGTACCGCACTGGTAGACGTTCAGTTCCGGGATCTGATTCTGATCCTGCACTTTCAACACATCTGCCATTGCCGCTTTCCAGGCATCAGCTACGCGTTGTTCGTCCGGCGTTCCAATCAGGCTCATGTAGAAGCCGGTACGGCAACCCATTGGCGAAATATCGATAATCTCGACACCGTTGCCATTCAGGTGGTTACGCATAAAACCAGCAAACAAGTGTTCCAGCGTATGAATACCTTTCTCAGGCATCACTTCTTTGTTCGGAATGCAGAAACGCAGATCAAACACGGTGATAGCGTCGCCATGTGGGGTGTTCATCGTTTTTGCAACCCGGACTGCAGGAGCTTCCATCCGGGTGTGATCGACAGTAAAACTATCTAACAACGGCATTTAGCCACCTCCGATAAATTTTTTTAAAATATTCTGAACTCTTTGTTCCGGGGCGAGTCTGAGTATATGAAAGACGCGCATTTGTTATCATCATCCCTGTTTTCAGAGATGAAATTTTGGCCACTCCCGAGTGGCCTTTTTCTTTTGTATCAGGCGTGCTTTTCCAGCCACACACCAAACGGCTCAGTATCTGCCGCTTCAATCTCCTGCTGACGGCGCTTAGAAGCCACACTTTCAGCAATAAATTCTTCTTCCTGCAGCAGTTCCAACGGCTCTTCGCGCAACAAGTTACGGTACGCTTCACCCAACGCTTTACCCGTGCCACCGATACCTGTATCAATCATAGACCGCAGGATCCGCGCTGAGAATGTCAGCTCAGGATTATCAAAGCAGGCAACCAGTTCGTCACATACTTTTTGATATTCCTCTCCCCCGTGAATGCCGTCCAGCGTTTGCGCCACACGTTTCAGATCACGGAACAGATCTTTACCCACTTTAGGCAATGGGAACTGAGCCGTTTCACAACCAATACCTAACGTCAGGCCTGGCTTGCGCCCTTCCAGAATAACGCGATTCCAGTTAGTACGCGTACACAGCAGCTCGTCGCTACTCATTTCCGGGGCATCAGCCAGAACGCACCAAACCATGAACAAATCGAGGAAGCGCACCTGCTGTTCATCTACGCCGATTGGCGAGAATGGGTTGATGTCGAGCGAACGCACTTCGATGTACTCAATGCCGCCGCGTAGAAGCGCATCAGACGGCGTTTCACCGCTGCGAGTCACGCGTTTCGGACGAATTGGCGCATACAGTTCATTTTCGATCTGCAAAACGTTGCTGTTGATTTGCAGGCGCTTACCGTCTTTCTCCAGACCGATCGCCGCATACTCCTCTGAAGGCGTTTTAATCGCGCGCTTCAATCCTGCCACATACTCATGCAAATCGTTAAACGTAATTCCGAGATTACTTTGCGACTTATTGGTATAACCCAGGTCACTCAGACGCAGCGACGTGGCATAAGGCAGGTAATACATACCACAATCGGTTTTTTCAAACGGCAGCGTTGTCGGCTTTCCTTGCAGGAAGGAGGAACAAATTGCGGGTGAGGCGCCAAACAGATACGGGATCACCCACCCGAAACGGTAGTAGTTGCGGATCAGACGGAAATACCCTGCTGACACTTTTTCTTTAGCGTCTTCATCGCCATCTGTTACGCCACATTTCGCCTGCCAGAAAGCCATCGGCAACGAGAAGTTGTAGTGTACGCCGGAGATAGTCTGCATCAACGCGCCGTAACGGTTTTTAAGGCCTTCACGGTAAAGGGTTTTCAGACGACCGATATTCGACGTACCGTACTGCGCCAGCTCGATATCCTGACCTTCGGCAATATAGCAAGGCATGCTCAACGGCCACATACGCTCATCGCCAAGATTCCTGGCAGTATAGCGATGCAGATCGCGCATGAACGTGAGCATTTTGTGAATGCCATCGCCCGGTGGAGTAATAAACTCCAGCAGTGTTTCGGCAAAGTCAGTGGTTATCCATTTATGCGTTAGCGCTGAGCCTAACACTTCAGGATGGCCTGTCGTTGCCAATGAACCATCAGCATTAACACGCAGCGTTTCGCGCTCGAGCCCGCGTTGAATCCCCTCTAACGCATGAGGATGTTTTTCCAGCCAGGCCAGCGCCTGTGATACGTCCGGGATCAAATTGACCTCCCGCCTGTCAAAATCGTTTTAATTAGCATAATGGTATTGGTCACCCTGAAGGTTATTCCACAACACTATTAGTGCCACCACATAATGCCTTGCGTCGTAACCGCCGCGACCACAACATAGCGCAGCGTTTTGCCAAGGCATAAGAAAAAGAGAACTGGCCCCCACGAGATGCGCATCCATCCCGCTAACAAGCACAGTAAATCACCCACAACCGGCATCCAGCTTAATAATAGTGTGACAGCGCCATAGCGCCTCAGCCAGCCAGTAGCTTTCTCTTGCCAGCGCGATGTTTTACGCAACGGAAAGAAACGCCCAAGGATAACGTTAGTTAACCCTCCAAGGCTATTACCCATTGTTGCTGTTAAAACTAAGACCCAGGGATGACTCGCTCCAGAAACCAGTAAGGCAACTAAAACAACTTCAGAATTTCCAGGTAATAGCGTGGCGCTGAGAAAGCTGCTGGCAAACAACGAGAGGAGCGACAGTCCATCACTCACAATAACCGGACATCCACGGCATCCATTCCCGCGGCACGCGCTGCCTGTAGCCCAAAATCGGCATCTTCAAACACAACGCAGCGAGCCGGAACGACGCCCATACGCTCAGCACATAACAAGAAGGTATCAGGAGCCGGTTTATGGCGTTGTACGTGATCGGCCGCCACCACGGCATCAAAATAACGACGCAGCCCAAGGTGAGTAAGCAGAGCTTCTGCAATGGCACTTTCGCTCCCTGTGCCTACTGACATAGGACGGCGACCATACCAGGCCTTCACAACATCGACCAACGGTAAAGGCTGGACGCTATCCAGCAACATGCTTTTAACCTTATCGGTTTTTTCACGCGCCAGTGCATGAGGGTCAAGATCGGCATGGTTCAGTTCAATCACCGATTGGGCAATACGCCACGTTGGGGAGCCGTTGAGAGCAACCATAGCCTGCTCATCAAAACGTAGCCCATAGCGTCCTAATACCTCATGCCACGCTTTACGGTGCGTAGGTTCGGTATCCAGGATGGTACCATCCATATCAAAAATTAAACCTGCATAACGTTCGTACATCGTCTTCTCACAAGCCGATTAACCAGACGTTATTTTATCGTAATTGATTGATTTTGTCGCTGACAGCGAATTGAGGATTGTTCAGGGAAGACAAGGAAATAATTCAGGAGAAGATGGTGCATCCGGGAGGATTCGAACCTCCGACCGCTCGGTTCGTAGCCGAGTACTCTATCCAGCTGAGCTACGGATGCATCGGAAAACTTGCTTACTGCCGATATTGATATCGTAATAAGCGATACCAAGTAAGAGATGGTGCATCCGGGAGGATTACTCGGCTGCGCCTCGCCCTGCGGGCCGTTGCTGAAGCAACGTTATCCTCCCTGGTGCTCGCGATTATCTCGCAGACCATGAAATAACAGTTTCGCTGTTATCTCGGAGAAGATGGTGCATCCGGGAGGATTCGAACCTCCGACCGCTCGGTTCGTAGCCGAGTACTCTATCCAGCTGAGCTACGGATGCATCGGAAAACTTGCTTTACTGCCGATATTGATATCGTGAGAAGCGATATCAAGTAAGAGATGGTGCATCCGGGAGGATTACTCGGCTGCGCCTCGCCCTGCGGGCCGTTGCTGAAGCAACGTTATCCTCCCTGGTGCTCGCGATTATCTCGCAGACCATGAAATAACAGTTTCGCTGTTATCTCGGAGAAGATGGTGCATCCGGGAGGATTCGAACCTCCGACCGCTCGGTTCGTAGCCGAGTACTCTATCCAGCTGAGCTACGGATGCATCAGGGAAACTTACTTTACTGCAGATTTGACGTCGCTGCTAAAGCGCTATCAAGTAATATGGTGCATCCGGGAGGATTCGAACCTCCGACCGCTCGGTTCGTAGCCGAGTACTCTATCCAGCTGAGCTACGGATGCAAATGGCGGTGAGGCGGGGATTCGAACCCCGGATGCAGCTTTTGACCGCATACTCCCTTAGCAGGGGAGCGCCTTCAGCCTCTCGGCCACCTCACCAACACGCCTCTTGCGAGTGCTTCGAAGAACTTGTTTCTGCTCATCGTCGCTGCGTGGCGCACATATTACTTTCTGGGACTTATAAGTCAAACAATTTTTCCAGAGCTTTTATCGTTTGCACATTTCACGCGCAATTAGTCTGCAAAAACGGCAAAAAGAGTGTTTTATCAACAGATAAATTGGCGATTTCCTGAAGGAGTGAACAAACGGAAACTTCGCAGGAAAAGGCATTACGCGCAGTGGAATCGAAAAAATGGGGAAGACGAAGAAGAAAAGAGAAGAAAAGAGAAGAAAAAGAGTAACTCAATCAGGTTGCGCCTCACCAGACAGGTGAGACGCGGAAACCTTAGTAACTGGACTGCTGGGATTTTTCAGCCTGGATACGCTGGTAGATCTCTTCACGATGGACAGAAACTTCTTTCGGGGCGTTGACGCCAATGCGCACCTGGTTGCCCTTCACCCCTAAAACTGTCACGGTGACCTCATCGCCTATCATGAGGGTCTCACCAACTCGACGAGTCAGAATCAGCATTCTTTGCTCCTTGAAAGATTAAAAGAGTCGGGTCTCTCTGTATCCCGGCATTATCCATCATATAACGCCAAAAAGTAAGCGATGACAAACACCTAAGTGTAAGCAGTCACGGCATCACATTCTGTTAAACCTAAGTTTAGCCGATATACACAACTTCAACCTGACTTTATCGTTGTCGATAGCGTTGATGCAAACGCTGCGGATTGAAGTCCGCAGCGTCGACTTACGCTTATAATTTTTACAGTTTTGCGCTAACCCAGCCTTTCACACTGGCTAACGCTGCCGGCAGAGCAGCAGCATCCGTACCACCGGCTTGCGCCATGTCCGGACGACCACCACCCTTGCCGCCTACCTGCTGAGCGACCATCCCAATCAGTTCCCCTGCTTTCACGCGGTCTGTCACATCCTTAGACACGCCCGCAATCAGAGAAACCTTACCTTCAGCAACTGTTGCCAGTACGACAACAGTAGAACCCAGCTGATTTTTCAGATCATCAACCATGGTACGCAGCATTTTCGGTTCAACGTCCGCAAGCTCGCTGACCAACAGCTTCACGCCGTTGATATCAACTGCTTTGCTGGAAAGGTTCGCACTTTCCTGCGCTGCGGCCTGTTCCTTCAATTGCTGCAATTCTTTTTCGAGCTGACGCGTACGTTCCAGTACGGAACGAACTTTGTCACCGATAGTCTGGCTATCACCTTTCAGCAGCTGCGCAATATCGCTTAAGCGATCGCTCTCAGCATGCACGGTATTCAGCGCGCCTTCACCGGTCACGGCTTCGATACGACGAACGCCCGCAGCGGTGCCAGACTCGGAGATAATACGGAACAGACCGATATCGCCCGTACGGCTGGCGTGAGTACCACCACACAGTTCGGTAGAGAAATCACCCATACTCAGAACACGCACGTGGTCATCGTATTTCTCACCAAACAGCGCCATTGCACCTTTGGCTTTCGCCGCCTCGAGATCCATGATGTTCGTTTCAATCGGCAGGTTGCGACGAATTTGCGCATTCACCAGATCTTCAACGGCACGGATTTCGGCAGGCTTCATCGCTTCGGTATGCGAGAAGTCGAAGCGCAGCACTTTATCGTTAACCAGTGAGCCTTTCTGCGCCACGTGCGTGCCCAGAACCTCGCGCAGCGCCGCATGCATCAGGTGCGTTGCGGAGTGATTGAGACGGATCCGCGCACGACGCGCTTCATCCACATCAGCCTGCACCGCATCGCCCACTTTCAGAGAACCCGCAGACAGTTTGCCGATGTGACCAATCGCCTGACCATATTTTTGCGTGTCATTCACGGCAAATGCAAAACCAGCACCTTTCAGTTCGCCTTTATCGCCAACCTGACCACCGGACTCTGCATAGAATGGCGTCTGGTCCAGAACAACGACAGCGTCCTGACCGGCGTTAATGGCATCTACCGCTTTACCATCAACAAACAGCGCGGTGACTTTGCCGTTCAGTTCCAGGTACTCGTAGCCTTTAAATTCAGAAGCACCATCAACGCGAATCATCGCATTGTAGTCTGCACCAAAGCCGCTGGCTTCACGCGCACGACGGCGCTGTTCTTCCATTGCAGCTTCAAAGCCAGCTTCATCAACCTTAATGTTACGCTCGCGGCAAACGTCTGCCGTCAGATCAACCGGGAAACCGTAGGTGTCATACAGACGGAATGCGGTTTCGCCGTCCAGCGTATCGCCGGACAGTTTCGCCAGTTCTTCATCCAGCAGCGCCAGACCACGCTCCAGCGTACGCGCAAACTGCTCTTCTTCGGTTTTCAGAACCTGCTCAACCATAGCCTGTTGACGCTTCAGCTCTTCGCCCGCAGACCCCATCACGTCTACCAGTGGACCAACCAACTTGTAGAAGAAGGTATCTTTCGCACCCAGCATGTTGCCATGACGTACCGCGCGACGAATGATACGACGCAGCACATAGCCACGGTTTTCATTCGACGGAACAACGCCATCGGCAATCAGGAACGCACAGGAACGGATATGGTCGGCGATAACGCGCAGTGACTTGTTGCTCAGATCGGTCGCGCCGGTGACTTTCGCCACGGACTCAATCAGTGAACGGAACAGGTCAATTTCATAGTTGGAGTTAACGTGTTGCAGCACGGCCGCAATACGCTCCAGACCCATACCGGTATCCACGGACGGTTTCGGCAGCGGTTCCATGGTGCCGTCAGCCTGACGGTTGAACTGCATGAAGACGATGTTCCAAATCTCAATGTAGCGATCGCCATCTTCTTCTGCGCTTCCCGGAGGCCCACCCCAAATGTGGTCGCCGTGGTCATAGAAAATTTCGGTGCACGGACCGCAAGGACCGGTATCACCCATCTGCCAGAAGTTGTCGGAAGCATAAGCTGCGCCTTTGTTATCACCAATGCGGATGATACGTTCGCGCGGAATACCGACTTCTTTTTCCCAGATTTCATAGGCTTCATCGTCAGTTTCATAGACGGTGACCCACAGACGTTCTTTTGGCAGGGCAAACCAGTTTTCACCGGTCAACAGTTCCCATGCGTATTGAATGGCGTCGTGTTTGAAGTAATCGCCGAAGCTGAAGTTGCCCAGCATTTCGAAAAAGGTATGGTGACGTGCAGTGTAACCGACGTTTTCCAGGTCGTTGTGCTTACCGCCCGCCCGCACGCAACGCTGCGAGGTGGTTGCGCGGGAATAATTACGCTTGTCGAGGCCAAGGAAAACATCCTTGAACTGGTTCATCCCGGCGTTGGTAAACAACAAAGTAGGGTCATTGTTCGGTACCAGGGAGCTGCTGGCAACTACCTGATGTCCTTTACTATGGAAAAAATCGAGAAACGCCTGACGGATCTCAGCGGTGCTCTTGCTCATAATTATCCTGAAGAAATCAAGCTAACGAAATGTCATTACCAGCATCGGCATGCAAACTGCGCCTCTGGCAATCGAAAAGTGGGAATAAGATAAGTTTTCTTTACTGGGAAGTAAAATCCCGTATGCGCTCAATCGTCAAAATTTCGCCATATTGCCTGAATATCTTCCATCAGATAGCCGCGATAGAGCAAAAAACGCTGGACCTTTATCTTATCTGAAAAATCCACAGGTAAAGGTTCTCCGTATTTCCGGACGGCCTGCTCACGCGCAAGCAGCGCCCAGTCAATTTCACATTCGCACATAGCACGCTCAATGGCCTCACGCGCGATCCCTTTCTGATTTAGTTCCTGGCGCACGCGGGCAGGTCCGTAGCCCTTACGGCTACGGCTGGCGATAAACTGCTGAACAAATCGGTCATCATCAAGATAACGGCTTTCAATACACCAGGCGATGACCTTGTCATAATCCTCCGGCGTAGCATCAATGTCTTCCGGTCCATTTTTTCCCATCACCGGAGCGGCCAGCTTGCGCCGCAGTTCCTGCTCGCTGTGATCGCGCATCGCAAGTATTCGCACGGCGCGGTCAAGTAATCGGGAGTAAGCAGAGCGGCGGGAAGTTGAATCTGTCATATTGAGCCTTCAGAAATGGAAAAGGGCTGCATGATATGCAGCCCTTTTGTATGCGATTGCGTCAGACTATCAGAAATCTTCGTTGGTTTCTGCTACGTCTTCACCACTGTCATCAACGGAGAAATCGGGCGTTGAATCCTGGTTATTGAGCAGTAACTCGCGTAATTTTTTCTCAATTTCTTTTGCGGCAGCCGGGTTTTCTTTCAGCCAATTGGTTGCGTTCGCTTTACCCTGACCGATTTTCTCACCGTTATAGCTGTACCATGCACCGGCTTTTTCAATCAGCTTCTCTTTCACGCCCAGGTCAACCAGTTCGCCGTAGAAGTTGATACCTTCGCCGTAAAGAATCTGGAATTCAGCCTGTTTAAACGGTGCTGCAATTTTGTTTTTCACGACCTTAACGCGGGTTTCGCTACCGACCACGTTATCGCCCTCTTTCACCGCGCCAATACGACGGATATCCAGACGGACGGAGGCGTAAAATTTCAGGGCATTACCACCGGTAGTGGTTTCCGGGTTACCGAACATAACGCCAATCTTCATACGAATCTGGTTGATGAAAATCAGCAGCGTGTTGGACTGCTTCAGGTTACCGGCCAGCTTACGCATTGCCTGGCTCATCATACGTGCCGCAAGACCCATATGAGAGTCACCGATCTCACCTTCGATTTCAGCCTTCGGCGTCAGTGCAGCAACGGAGTCAACAACGATAACGTCGACTGCGCCAGAACGCGCCAGCGCGTCACAGATTTCCAGAGCTTGTTCACCCGTATCCGGCTGAGAACACAGCAGGTTATCAATATCAACGCCAAGCTTACGCGCATAGACAGGATCCAGCGCGTGTTCTGCATCGATGAACGCACAGGTTTTACCTTCGCGCTGTGCGGCGGCAATAACCTGTAATGTCAGCGTTGTTTTACCGGAGGATTCTGGCCCGTAGATTTCGACGATACGGCCCATTGGCAAACCGCCCGCGCCCAATGCGATATCCAGAGAAAGCGAACCGGTGGAGATGGTTTCCACGTCCATGGAACGGTCTTCACCGAGGCGCATGATGGAGCCTTTACCGAATTGCTTTTCGATCTGGCCCAGCGCTGCCGCCAACGCTTTCTGTTTGTTTTCGTCGATAGCCATTAATTACTCCTGTCATGCCGCTTTCGGGTTAAACCGCGAAACGTGATAGATAAAGTTCTGTTGAGGCAATTATACTGTATGCTCATACAGTATCAAGTATTTTGTAGAAATTGTTGCCACAGGGTGTGTAACGCATACGCAGTCGCCTGACGGCGTACCGACTCACGGTCGCCGCTAAAGCATTCCCGGCGGGTAATCCCCTCGCCGCTTGCGCTGGCAAAGGCAAACCATACCGTCCCCACAGGCTTTTCTTCGCTACCGCCATCGGGTCCTGCGATACCGCTAATCGAGACGGCGAAGTCTGCACGGGCGGCTTTTAGCGCGCCAATCGCCATTTCAACGACCACCGGTTCACTCACCGCCCCATGCTGAGCCAGCGTTTCTTCGCGCACGCCAATCATCTGCGCTTTGGCTTGGTTGCTGTAAGTGACAAACCCGCGTTCAAACCAGGCGGAGCTTCCGGCAATATCCGTAATAACTTTAGCCACCCAGCCGCCGGTGCAGGATTCCGCCGTCGTCACGGTTGCACCGCGCGTTTTCAGCGCCAGGCCAACCTGCTCGCTTAACTGCATCAGTTCACTGTCGGTCATTTCAGCCTCTGTCAGTTAAAAAAATATGCCGGACAAGATAGCACTTTCATAACCAATGTGGGGATGAGGAGAACGTTTTACGAGGGGGATTCCAAAAATTGCTCCGTTGCAGAAATAAGACCTGCCGGATAGCGATGCCAGAGCATCTTATCCGGCCTGCAAGTAAAATCTTCCTGTAGGCCGGTAACGCGCGATTACTGCACACGCGCCAGCGCCACCGCCTGGCCCAATTGCCACACGGCCATTGCGTAATGCGTGCTGTGGTTGTAACGGGTGATGGTGTAGAAGTTCGGCAGTCCATACCAGTACTGGTAGCCGGTGCCAACATCCAGACGCAGCAGGCTGGCCTGCTGATGATTCCCCAACGACTGCTGCGGTGTCAGGCCAGCAGCGGCAAGCTGAGAAATGCTGTATTGGGTTTTAAAGCCATTCGCAAGACCCGGTGCCTGTCCATTTGCAGGTACTGCCACGGTATCGCCTTTCACCCAGCCGTGCCCTTTGAAATAGTTCGCCACGCTACCGATGGCATCAACCGGATCCCACAGGTTAATGTGACCATCGCCATTGAAATCAACGGCATATTGTTTATAGGAAGACGGCATAAACTGGCCGTAGCCCATTGCCCCCGCGAAAGAACCTTTCAAATCGAGCGGATCGTCGCTTTCATCCCGCGCCATCAGCAGGAAGGTTTCCAGTTCGCCAGAGAAGTATTCCGCCCGACGAGGATAGTTAAACGACAGCGTCGCCAGCGCATCCAGAATCCGCGTTTTGCCCATCACGCGGCCCCAGCGCGTTTCAACGCCGATAATGCCGACGATAATTTCTGGTGGTACTCCGTATACCTGCCACGCGCGGTTCAGGGCATCTTCATATTGGTTCCAGAACGCCACGCCATTTTGCACGTTATCCGGCGTGATGAACTGTTTGCGATAGCGCAGCCATGCGCCGTTAGGTCCGGCTGGCGGCTGCGTTGTGGGTGCCTGGCGATCCATCAGACGCAATACTGAGTCCAGGCGCTTGGCCTGCGACAGGATTTCCTGCAACTGCTGGCGGTCAAAACCATGCTTGTTCACCATTTTCTCAATGAACTGCTGCGCGTTCGGATTATTGGCAAAATCGCCGCCCGTTTGCATGACATTGTGCTGCGGCTCAAGCAGGAATCCGCCGGATGGCGTACCCGTAGTCGTTTGAGTCTCTGAAGGTTTAGGTTTGCTGCTACAGGCAGCGAGCAATACGAAAAGGGGAAGTAACGCTACATAACGACGCTTGAACATGAGACATCCATTAAACAAATTCAGCCTGGGGGAAGTATGGTAAAGCATCCTCCGTCACACAAGGAAGCAGTTGTCGCTCTCCTTCACAGAATTTCCCCCCTCTTGCACTTCCGCCCGGCACAATTGCGAGCCTTCACGCATTATCTTTCAAATTAAAATATTTATCTTTCATTTTGAGATCAAAATAACACTTTTAAATCTTTCGATCTGATTAAAATTAATTACCGTTTGGCAAGATAACTAAAAACCCCTACAGGAGAGAATAATGATCGACACCATCACACTCGGTGCTGAGTGGTTTATCGGGTTGTTCCAGAAAGGCGGAGAGGTCTTTACCGGCATGGTGACCGGTATTCTCCCCCTGCTGATCAGTTTGCTGGTCATCATGAATGCGCTGATTAACTTTATCGGTCAGCAGCGTATTGAACGTTTTGCCCAGCGCTGCGCCGGAAACCCGCTGTCCCGCTACCTGCTACTGCCGTGCATCGGCACATTCGTTTTTTGTAACCCTATGACGCTGAGCCTGGGCCGCTTTATGCCGGAAAAATACAAGCCCAGCTACTACGCCGCCGCCTCTTACAGTTGCCATTCAATGAACGGCTTGTTCCCACACATTAACCCCGGCGAACTGTTTGTTTATCTGGGGATCGCCAGCGGACTGACTACGCTGGGCCTGCCGCTCGGCCCGCTCGCGGTGAGCTATTTGCTGGTCGGTCTGGTAACCAACTTCTTCCGCGGCTGGGTAACCGATTTCACTACCACCATCTTTGAGAAAAAAATGGGCATCCAACTTGAGCAGAAAGTCCATCTGGCGGGGGCAACATCATGACGCATATTCGTATTGAAAAAGGTACCGGCGGCTGGGGCGGCCCGCTTGAACTGGATGCCGTTCCGGGCAAGAAAATTGTCTATATCACTGCCGGAACGCGCCCGGCGATTGTCGACAAACTGGCGAATCTGACCGGTTGGCAGGCCGTTGATGGCTTCAAAGAAGGTGAACCGCCGGAGAATGAAATTGGCGTGGCGATCATCGACTGCGGCGGCACGCTGCGCTGCGGGATCTATCCAAAACGTCGTATCCCGACGGTGAATATTCACGCTACGGGTAAATCCGGCCCGCTGGCTCAATACATTATCGAAGATATCTATGTCTCTGGCGTAAAAGAAGAAAACATTACCGTTGTCGGTGAAGCGTCCGCTACACCAACGCCGACAAGCAGCACTATCGGTCGCGATTACGACACCAGCAAAAAAATCACTGAACAGAGCGATGGCCTGCTGGCAAAAGTTGGGATGGGTATGGGTTCCGCCGTTGCGGTACTGTTCCAGTCCGGACGCGACACGATTGATACGGTGCTGAAAACCATTCTGCCGTTTATGGCATTCGTCTCGGCGCTGATTGGCATCATTATGGCTTCTGGTCTGGGAGACTGGATCGCCCATGGACTCGCGCCACTGGCCAGCCATCCTCTGGGACTGGTGACGCTGGCCCTGATTTGTTCTTTCCCGCTGCTGTCGCCTTTCCTCGGCCCCGGTGCGGTCATCGCCCAGGTTATCGGGGTACTGATCGGCGTGCAAATTGGTCTGGGAAATATCCCGCCACATCTGGCGCTACCGGCCCTGTTCGCCATTAACGCCCAGGCTGCATGCGACTTTATTCCTGTCGGGCTGTCGCTGGCCGAAGCGCGCCAGGACACGGTTCGCGTCGGCGTGCCATCGGTTCTGGTGAGTCGTTTTCTGACCGGCGCGCCTACCGTTCTCATCGCCTGGTTTGTTTCCGGCTTTATTTACCAATAAGAGGCACCCAAAAATGACCGTGATTTATCAGACCACCATCACCCGCATCGGCCAGAGCGCCCCGGATGCACTCAGCGACCAGATGTTGATTACCTTTCGTGAAGGCGCGCCCGCGGATATCGAGGAGTTTTGCTTCATTCATTGCCACGGCGAGCTGAACGGTTCGTTGCAAGCTGGGATCCAGTTCGAACTAGGCCAGCATCACTATCCGGTCACGGCCGTTGGCAGCGTGGCGGAACAAAACTTACGTGAACTGGGACATATCACCCTGCGTTTTGACGGACTGAGTGAAGCGGAATTCCCCGGCACCGTACACGTTGCAGGCCCCGTACCGGACGGTATCGTGCCGGGCTGTATTTTGAAGTTTGTTGCTTAAGATTGAAGGAGATAAAGATGAATCAGGTTGCCGTTGTCATTGGTGGAGGCCAGACCCTTGGCGCATTCCTTTGCCGTGGGCTTGCGACAGAAGGATACCGCGTCGCGGTGGTGGATATTCAAAGCGATAAAGCCGCCAACGTGGCGCAGGAAATTAACGCCGAATTTGGCGATGGCACCGCCTACGGTTTTGGCGCCGATGCCACCAGCGAGCAGAGCGTGCTGGCTCTGTCGCGCGGAGTGGATGAAATATTTGGCCGCGTCGATCTGCTGGTTTACAGCGCGGGTATCGCTAAAGCCGCGTTTATCAGCGACTTTCAGCTTGGGGATTTCGACCGCTCGCTGCAGGTGAATCTGGTTGGCTACTTCCTCTGCGCACGTGAGTTCTCACGCCTGATGATTCGCGATGGCGTTCAGGGACGCATTATCCAGATCAACTCCAAATCAGGGAAAGTGGGCAGTAAACACAACTCAGGCTATAGCGCGGCAAAATTTGGCGGCGTGGGCTTAACCCAGTCACTGGCGCTGGATCTGGCGGAATACGGCATTACCGTGCATTCACTGATGCTCGGCAATCTACTGAAATCACCGATGTTCCAGTCGTTATTACCGCAATATGCAACCAAGCTTGGCCTCAAGCCAGACGAAGTGGAGCAGTACTACATTGATAAAGTGCCACTCAAACGCGGCTGCGATTATCAGGACGTGCTGAACATGCTGCTGTTTTACGCCAGTCCAAAAGCCTCTTACTGCACCGGGCAGTCCATCAACGTGACCGGCGGTCAGGTGATGTTTTAATGTTGAATTGCCGGATGGCGGCTGTGCTTATCCGGCAAAATCAAAGGAGTACATTATGGTTTCAGCACTGATTACCGTCGCCGCTATCGCCTGGTGTCTGCAACTGGCGCTCGGTGGCTGGCAAATATCCCGCTTTAATCGGGCTTTCGATAAGCTCTGCCAACGGGGTCGGGTTGGCGTGGGGCGCTCCGGCGGACGTTTTAAACCCCGCGTGGTGATCGCCATTGCGTTAGATGAGCAGCAGCGGATTACCGATACGTTATTTATGAAAGGTCTTACGGTATTCGCCAGACCGGGCAAAATTGCCACAATAATGGGCAAACATCTTGATGAATTACAGCCTGATGTGATCTTTCCCCATGATCCGCTTTCGCAGAATGCACTATCATTGGCGCTTAAACTGAAACATGGGTAATTTCGTTGTGAATGCTAATAGCTTGCGAAATTATCATTTTGCAACCTATACCCTAAATAATTCGAGTTGCAGGACGGCCAACGCACATGCAACTTGAAGTATGACGGGTATATACATAAGTCAGGGTAATCACGCCTATGAAACCTCGTCAGCGTCAGGCTGCCATACTGGAGCACCTGCAAAAGCAGGGAAAATGCTCAGTTGAAGAACTGGCCCACTACTTTGACACCACCGGTACGACCATTCGCAAAGATCTGGTCACTCTGGAAAATGCCGGAACCGTCATTCGCACCTATGGCGGCGTAGTATTGAATAAAGACGAATCCGACCCGCCAATCGATCACAAAACGCTGATCAATACGCATAAAAAAGAGCAAATTGCCGAAGCCGCCGTTCGCTTTATTCACGATGGCGACTCCATTATTCTGGATGCGGGCAGTACGGTGCTGCAGATGGTGCCGATGCTCAGCCGCTTTAGCAACATCACCGTCATGACCAACAGCCTGCACATTGTCAACGCGCTTTCAGAGCTGGACAACGAGCAAACCATCCTGATGCCCGGCGGGACATTCCGTAAAAAATCTGCGTCATTTCACGGTCAGCTGGCAGAAAACGCCTTTGAGCAGTTCAGCTTTGATAAACTCTTCATGGGCACCGACGGCATCGATCTTAATGCCGGTGTGACCACATTTAATGAGGTGTTTAGCGTCAGTAAAGCGATGTGCAATGCCGCTCGCGAAGTCATTCTGATGGCTGACTCGTCAAAATTTGGGCGCAAAAGTCCCAATGTTGTGTGCAGTCTGGAAAGCGTCGACAAATTGATTACCGATGCGGGTATCGACCCTGCATTTCGTCAGGCGCTGGAAGCAAAAGGGATTGAAGTAATCATAACCGGAGAAACCAATGAGTGATGCACTACTGAACGCGGGCCGTCAGACGTTAATGCTGGAGCTACAGGAAGCCAGCCGACTACCAGAACGACTGGGCGATGATTTTGTCCGCGCTGCCAATACTATCATCCACTGTGAAGGCAAAGTGATTGTTTCCGGGATTGGCAAGTCAGGCCATATTGGCAAAAAAATCGCGGCAACCCTCGCCAGCACCGGCACACCCGCCTTTTTTGTGCATCCGGCAGAAGCGCTGCACGGCGACTTAGGCATGATTGAAAGCCGCGATGTCATGCTGTTTATCTCCTACTCCGGCGGGGCTAAAGAGCTGGATCTCATCATTCCACGCCTGGAAGACAAATCCGTCACCCTGCTGGCAATGACCGGAAAACCGACCTCGCCGCTGGGTCTGGCAGCCAAAGCGGTGCTGGATATTTCAGTAGAGCGTGAAGCCTGCCCGATGCGCCTGGCGCCAACCTCCAGCACCGTCAACACGCTGATGATGGGCGATGCGCTGGCCATCGCCGTGATGCAGGCGCGCGGGTTTAACGAAGAAGATTTCGCCCGTTCCCATCCGGCAGGTGCACTGGGCGCGCGCCTGTTAAATAAAGTGCATCACCTGATGCGCCGTGACGATGCTGTACCACAGGTAACGCTCACCACCAGCGTCATGGATGCGATGCTGGAACTTAGCCGTACGGGTCTTGGCCTGGTGGCAGTCTGCGACGATGCCTCGCTGGTAAAAGGCGTCTTTACCGACGGCGACCTGCGCCGCTGGCTGGTTGCCGGTGGGGCGCTCACCACTGAGGTTAGCGAGGCGATGACCCACAATGGCGTTACGCTGCAGGCGCAGAGCCGCGCCATTGACGCCAAAGAAGTCCTGATGAAGCGCAAAATCACCGCCGCACCAGTGGTCGATGAAAACGGTAAACTCACCGGTGCTATCAACCTGCAGGATTTCTATCAGGCCGGTATTATCTAATCCTTCAGCCCCAGACGTTTCGCCAGCCGGTGCAGGTTGGCGACGTCTGTTTCCAGCGCCCGCGCGCTCGCCGCCCAACTGTGATTATTTTGCGCCATCGCCCGGCGGATCATCTCCCGCTGGAATGACTCCGTTGCTTCACGCAAGTTATGATGCAGCGGAACCTCAGGAAGAACCTCCGGCGGCGGGACAGAACTGTCATCCTGTAAAGCAAAATGCTGCGTTTCCAGAACCACTTCACCCCCTGCCCTTGTCGCCCTTGCCAGAACCACCGCCCGGTGAATGGCATGTTCCAGTTCGCGCACGTTTCCGGGCCAGCCGTAACTCAACAGATGGCTACGCGCACCGGGGCTTAACACTACGCGGGAAAGTCCCAGCCGCAGCCGACATTGCTCGCAAAAATAGCCGGCCAGCAGCACCACATCTTCGCCGCGTTCACGCAGCGGCGGCACGAAAAGGGGAAAGACGCTCAGCCGGTGGAACAAATCCGCACGGAAATTTCCGGCCAGCACCTCTTCGCGTAAATCACGGTTGGTTGCTGCCAACACGCGTACGTCAACGCGCAGGCTGCGATCGTCACCCACGCGCTGAATATCACCGTACTGCAACACGCGCAGCAGCTTAGCCTGTAGCGCCAGCGAGAGTTCGCCAATCTCATCTAAAAACAGCGTCCCGTTGTCGGCCATTTCAAACTTACCGCTCCGATTGCTGATAGCCCCGGTAAAAGCGCCTTTTACGTGACCAAACAGTTCGCTTTCCGCTACGCTTTCCGGCAACGCCGCACAGTTCAGATACACCAGCGGATTCACCGCGCGGGGTGAACCTTCATGGATTGCTTTGGCTACCAGCTCCTTCCCGGTCCCCGTTTCACCGCTAATCAGTACGTTGAGATCGGACCCTGCCACAATCTCAATTTCTTTTTTCAGTTGCATCATATTGGGCGACAGGCCAATCATCTGCGTTTCCGTCACCTGCTCGAAAGCCGTTGACGAACCCGGCAGCATATTCTGGCTTTCCAGCTGTTCAATCAGCAGCGCATTGCTCAACGCGCCAGCCGCCAGCGCGGCAATCAGCCTGAGTTCTTCATCGCTGAAAACATCGAACTGATCCGGCTCCATGCCATCCAGCGTTAACGCACCAATCAAATTTTGACCGGCGAAAAGCGGTAAGCCAATGCAGGCGTGGACCTTCAGACTCTCCTGGCCTGGGATCAGCCCATCGTAAGGATCGGGCAAATCGCTGTCGGCAGGAAAACGTACCACGTCTCCGGCACGGGCAATCGCCTCCAGACGCGGATGCCCTTCCAGCGTAAAGCGCCTGCCGAGAACATCCTGCGCCAGCCCATCGATCGCCAGCGGAATAAACTGTCGTGATTCGTAGCGCAGCAGTGCCGACGCGTCGCACTCCAGCACCTGACGCAAGGTGGTGATCAGGCGTTGAAAACGATCCTGATGTCCAATACCGCTTTGTAATTCAATGGCGATGCCCGCCAGCACGTCTACGGAAAAGCTCATGGCTACCTCATTGTCATTTTGACAATTCATATTGTCATATTGACAATAAAATACATAGTCATTTTGACTACCACCTTATAGGCAATAAACAGTAAACACTTTAAAATCAAATAAATACAAAGTTGGCACACAACCTGCATTTAGCAAAACATCTTTTTTGAAAAACGCTGAATTAATTGAGGTTGCTATGTCTATTCTGGTTAAAAATAACATTCATTGGGTTGGCCAACGTGACTGGGAAGTGCGTGATTTCCACGGAACTGAATACAAAACACTGCGCGGCAGCAGCTACAACAGCTATCTCATCCGTGAAGAAAAAAATGTCCTGATTGATACCGTAGACCACAAGTTTAGCCGTGAATTCGTGCAGAACCTGCGCAGTGAAATTGACCTGGCAGATATCGACTACATCATCATTAACCATGCGGAAGAAGACCATGCCGGTGCGCTGACCGAGCTGATGTCCTGCATTCCGGACACGCCGATTTACTGCACCGCTAACGCCATTGACTCCATCACCGGCCACCACCACCACCCGGAATGGAACTTCAACATCGTAAAAACCGGTGACTCACTGGACATCGGCAACGGCAAACAGCTGATCTTCGTTGAAACGCCCATGCTGCACTGGCCGGACAGTATGATGACCTATATGACCGGCGATGCGGTGCTGTTCAGTAACGATGCCTTCGGCCAGCACTACTGCGACGAACGTCTGTTTAACGACGAAGTTGACCAGACCGAGCTGTTCGAACAGTGCCAGCGTTACTACGCCAATATCCTGACGCCGTTCAGCCGTCTGGTGACGCCGAAAATTACTGAGATCCTCGGCTTCAACCTGCCGGTCGATATGATTGCCACTTCCCACGGCGTGGTGTGGCGCGACAACCCGACACAAATCGTTGAGCTGTACCTGAAATGGGCGGCGGATTATCAGGAAGACCGCATCACCATTTTCTACGACACCATGTCCAATAACACCCGCATGATGGCGGACGCAATTGCCCAGGGCATCAACGAAGTCGACCCAAATGTAGCGGTGAAAATCTTTAACGTCGCCCGTAGCGACAAAAACGAAGTCCTGACCAACGTCTTCCGCTCTAAAGGCGTGCTGGTCGGTACTTCCACAATGAACAACGTGATGATGCCGAAAATCGCCGGTCTGGTGGAAGAGATGACCGGCCTGCGTTTTCGTAACAAGCGTGCCAGCGCCTTTGGTTCACACGGCTGGAGCGGCGGTGCAGTAGACCGTTTGTCCACACGTTTGCAGGATGCCGGTTTCGAGATGTCGCTGAGCCTGAAGGCCAAATGGCGTCCGGACCTCGATGCGCTGGAACTGTGCCGCCAGCATGGCCGCGAAATTGCACGTCAGTGGGCGCTTGCTCCACTGCCGGAAACGCCCGTCAAAGCCGCCTCCAAAGAGGAAGAGTGCGCCTGCGCCGCTGCGGCTGCCGCCGATCTTGGTCCAAGTATGCAGTGCAGCGTGTGCCAGTGGATTTACGATCCGGCGAAAGGCGAACCGCTGCAGGACGTTGCACCGGGTACGCCGTGGAGCGACGTACCGGACAACTTCCTGTGCCCGGAATGTTCATTAGGTAAAGACGTCTTCGACGTATTGGCAACGGAGGCAAAATGAGCCACGGAATTGTCATTATTGGTTCGGGCTTCGCCGCCCGCCAGTTAGTCAAAAATATCCGTAAGCAGGATGCGGCTGTTCCGCTGACCCTGATTGCCGCGGACAGCATGGATGAGTACAACAAGCCCGATCTCAGCCATGTTATCAGTCAGTCGCAGCGTGCAGACGACCTCACCCGCCAGTCAGCGGGGGAGTTTGCTGAACAGTTTAATTTGCGCCTGTTCCCACATACCTGGATTTCCGACATCGACGCCGATGCCCACGTAGTGAAAAGTCAGGACAAGCAGTGGCAGTACGACAAACTGGTGCTGGCGACGGGGGCTTCAGCCTTTGTACCACCGGTTAGCGGGCGTGAGTTAATGCTCACTTTGAACAGCCAACAAGAGTATCGCGCCTGTGAAACGCAGCTGCATGACGCCCAGCGAGTGCTGATTGTTGGCGGTGGCCTGATTGGCAGCGAGCTGGCGATGGATTTCTGTCGGGCCGGTAAAGCGGTGACGCTTATCGACAACGCCGCCAGCATTCTGGCCTCACTGATGCCGCCGGAAGTCAGCAGTCGATTACAGCATCGTCTGACCGATATGGGTGTCCATCTGCTGCTGAAATCTCAGCTTCAGGGGCTGGAAAAAACGGCCTCGGGTATTCGCGCCACGCTCGATCGTAGCCGCAACGTAGAAGTCGATGCGGTGATTGCCGCCACAGGCCTGCGCCCGGAAACCGCACTGGCGCGTCGCGCCGGATTGAACATCAATCGTGGCGTCTGCGTCGACAGCTACCTGCAAACCAGCCACCCGGACATTTATGCCCTCGGCGACTGTGCGGAAATTAATGGTCAGGTTCTGCCGTTCCTGCAGCCGATTCAGCTGAGCGCCATGTATCTGGCGAAGAACCTGCTCGGCGGCAATGCGCCATTAAAGCTGCCAGCGATGCTGGTAAAAGTCAAAACGCCAGAGTTGCCATTGCATCTGGCCGGGGAAACCCAGCGCCGCGATCTAAACTGGCATATTGCCGCCGAAGCGCAGGGTATGGTAGCCCGAGGGATGAACGACGAAGGTCAATTGTGTGCCTTCGTCGTCAGTGAAGACCGGATGAAAGAGGCCTTTGCGCTGCTGAAAACGTTGCCCGTGTAAGTCTGTGATGCCGGGTGGCGCCGCTTCTCGTCTTATCCGGCCTACGAGTGAGTATCTATTTGTAGGCCGGATAAGGCGCAGCCGCCATCCGGCATTCTACGCTTCACTTAACACCCGCGCTGCAGCAATCACGCCCTGCCCCAATGACAATCCACCGTCGCCCGCCGGTAAACGCTGCGGGAACAATAAGGTAAAATCATGCAGATAAAATGCCAGCCGGGATGACAATAAGCGGTTATGCATCACGCCGCCGCTGAATACTAACGTTTCAATTCCGCGCATTTCGGCCTGCTCACGCATCAGCGTGGCAAAACCGCGCGCCAGCGCATCGTGAAACGCCCACGCTCTTTCTGCAGGGGCGGTCTGCCAGGTCAGCCATTGCTGCCAAAAAACCGCTAAGTCCAGTTGATTGCCATTAAGCGGCACCGTAACAGGGTGATCAACGCCTGCACACTGCGATGCCAGCGCCTCCAGCGCGCAGGCAGCCTCACCTTCATAACTCAACGATTCCGGCGCACAACGCAGCGCGGCGGCAACCGCATCAAACAAGCGCCCGCACGACGATGCCAGTGGGGCATTGATTCCCCGCTCGATGGCGCGCGCCAGTACGTTCCAGTTTTGCCGTTGCAGCGCCGATGTTTCCGGGTAACCCTGCCAGTCAGGAACAAAGCGCAGGCACTGCGCGAGCAGATTACGCCACGGCTGCTTTGCCGCCAGATCGCCGCCCGCCAGCGCTACCGCCGGTAAGCCGCCAAGATGTTCGCATTCACGATAATTGACCCGCAGACATTCGCCGCCCCACAGCTCGCCATTTTCCCCCATGCCGATACCGTCCAGCGTCAGAGCAATCACATCGCCGCCATCGAGCGGCCAGCCGTGCTCGGCCAGACATGCCGCAGCATGCGCATGGTGATGCAGTACCGTTTCGGTTGGCAGATTCATTTCGCTGGCCCACTGGCTGGAAACATAGCCAGGGTGCGCATCATGCACGATACGCTGTGGCGTAAAATCATAAACATTCTGGATCAGGCGTAGCGCATCACGCCACTGCTGCTGAATGCCGTCATCGCTGAGATCGCCTAAATGCTGGCTGATAACCGCCTGTTCGCCACGCACCAGGCAGAAGGTATTTTTCAGATCCGCGCCTAAGCACAGCACTGGCGGCACGTCACGAAATCCCGGCGGCAGTGCTATCGCATCCGGCACGTAACCCCGGGAACGACGCAGCATTTCCCCGCTGTCACGCACCACGGAGTCATCCATCCGCTGCACAATTTCGCGGTTATGCAGCAGAAAACCATCGGCAATCTCACGTAAATCTTCCAGCGCCTGCGCATTGGTAATAGCAGGTGGCCTACCGCTAAGATTGCCGGAGGTCATTACCAGCGGACAATTCATCTCTTGTAAGAGCAGATGCTGCAACGGATTCGCGGGCAGCATGACGCCTACTTCCGTTAACCCTGGCGCAATGCCCTCGCTCAATGCAGCGACATAGCATTTCTGCACCAGCACGATTGGCGCCGCAGGCGTTGTCAGCAAACGACGCGCGGGTTCAGGTAATCCGTCATCAGCAGGCAGCATTACCGCCAGCGGTTTCGCCGGACGGTGTTTACGCAACCTGAGCAGCGCGACGGCGTCATCATTGCGCGCATCGCACACCAGATGAAACCCACCAATCCCTTTAACGGCCACAATGCCGCCTGCTTTCAGCTGTGCCACCGCCGCCTGCAGGGCGTCTTCTTTTTCAGCCCGCACGTCAGTACTGATCCATTCCAGATGCGGGCCGCATGCCGGACAGGCAACGGGCTGGGCGTGGAAGCGACGGTCATACGGATCGCGATACTCTTTGTCGCACTGCGGACAGAGCGGGAATGACGCCATCACGGTCAGCGGACGGTCATACGGCATGGCGCGGATAATGGTAAAACGTGGACCACAGTGGGTACAGTTGATAAAGGGATAACGATAGCGGCGTTCGTCGGGGGTGTTCATTTCAATCAGACATTCGGGACAGGTCGCGGCGTCCGGAACGATCTGCGTATTCATCGTACCGCCTGCGCTTTGGCGAATAGTGAAATCGGCAGGCTGTTGCGTCCAGGCGAAAGGTTCGCGCTCAACGCTATCAATGCGCGCCAGCGGCGGGCAGTGTTGGTGCAACTGCGCAATAAACTCCGCCGGATCTTCTTGTAAGCGCACAACCACACCGTCACCGTCGTTACACACGTCGCCATGTAGCTGTAACCGTTGCGCCAGTTGCCAGACGTAAGGGCGAAATCCGACGCCCTGTACCTTGCCGCGAATACGCAACTGTACGCCGGAGGGGGTGTTTATTGTCATTAGATTATTCCCGCAGTCATCAATCCCGGTTAGCCTGATGGCGCGATGCTTATCAGGCCTACGGGGATGCGAACAGTAGGCCGGATAAGGCGAAGCCGCCATCCGGCATAAGTACTACCGTATTTTACGCGGAATTTCAGATATCAGAACAGCAAAGATGCGGTGGAATCCAGCGCCGCGCGACGGCGTTTTTCAGCGCTCAGTTGCTCAAGTTTATTGCGATCCACATAAATCAGCGCGTGAGTCGGGCAGACTTCCATACAGGCAGGACCGGCCTCACGGTGGTGGCACAGATCGCACTTATTGGCTTCGGCTTTTTCTGCGCGGACGTTCAGACCTGCCCCACTATTACGTACAACCGGGCGCACAACCACTTCCATTGCGCCATAAGGGCAGGCCACAACGCAGGTTTTACAGCCAATACAGCGTTCCTGCATTACGTGGACAAAGCCTTTATCACGGCTGATTGCACCGTTCGGACAGACATTAGCGCACGGCGCGTCTTCACACTGGCGGCACAACGTCGCCGTGGAGACATTAACGCCTTTGATGACGTGAATGCGGGGTAAAAAGGTTTCAGGGGTCAGCGATGCGCAGTCCTGGTTATCCTGATGGGATACCACGCAGGCCACTTCACAGGTACGGCAACCAATGCATTTATTGGCGTCAGCAATGATGAAACGGTTCATCAATTTCTCCAGCAATGACAGATTATCTGCCGAAGCATTCATAAATCGTGCCAGCTTTTAATTTACTGTTATTAAAGGTTTTTTATTTTGATGAACACAAGGAGGACGTGTCATCGTCACTAGTGACGATGACTAATGACAGCCGTCAGGACGAAACGGGCGACGCAACAGAGTCACGTTGAATGAGTTCACCGGTGAAGGTTTTTGGCGGGGTAAACGCCCCGTCCCCTAGCATAAAAATCAGCCGTCCAATCGTTTCCTGGATCATTTCCGTCACCGGGATCTTGACGCTGGAAAGCGCAGGAATCGTATATGGCGCGAGGACGATATCATCGAAGCCAATCACCGACACCTGTAAAGGCACGCGCACACCATGGGCGTGTAACTGCTTCATCGCGCCAATCGCCATATCGTCATTGCTGGCCACCAGCGCTGTAAAATTGACCTTACGTGAAAGCAAAGCCTCAACGCCCGCAGCACCGCAGGCCGGCGTCCACTTTCCTTTAACAATCAAGTCATTATTAAGCGAAATACCATGATGCGCCAGCGCATCTTTATAGCCTGAAAGTCGCTCCACGCCGGTAGGTGAATCCATCGAGCCGGTAATAAAACCAATCTCTTTGTGCCCGGCGGCAATGAGCTGAGTAACGGCGTTAAAGCTGGTCTGCTTTTGATCGCACCACACGCAGTGGCTGGTGTTTTTCCGCAGTCGTCGGTTAAGCACCATAATCGGCTGACTATGGGCGTCGATGATATCGTCTATCTCATCCACGCTGAGAAAACGCGGATAAATCATAATCGCGTCGCAGCGTAAGTCCAGAAGGTATTGGATCGCCTGGCGTTCTTCCTCAGCGCTATGCTTACCATCAGCCAGCAACAGCTGACGTCCCTTATCCTCCGCCATGCGTGCGGTATGAAACAACAGTTCGCTGAAATAGACGCCGTGATAAAGGGTGTTCGTCACCACCAGTCCCAGCGTCTGCGTGGTTTTCGCCGCCAGACTGCGCGCCAGCAAGTTAGGGCGATAACCACTCTCTTCAATGGCCTGAAACACGCGGTCTTTGGTCTCCTGGCTGACGTAGCCGTTCCCGGAAAGCACCCGGGAAACCGTCGCTTTCGACACACCGGCACGCTTCGCCACCTCCAGCATCGTGGTCATATTACTCATCCCTTTTTTCTCAATGTGACGCAGTGTACTGCACCGTTTCGCCGCTGTCCTTGCTGCTAAATCGCAGACGCTGACATCTGGTGATCGGAGTCACAATTACAAAAAATGATCAAAATTAAATCTTGCTCATTACTCATAAATTAAACATGATTTTGTGGAACCGGTTTCCTATCTGCATTTCATAACCCAGAAAAGCGACCCAACGTAAACGGATAAAACATAACGTACCCTACTGATAAAACAGGATTAAATCCGATGTCCAAGAATTATGCAGCGCTGGCGCGCTCCGTTGTGACGGCTCTGGGAGGCGTCGACAACATCACAGCAGTGACCCACTGTATGACCCGTTTGCGTTTCGTTATCAAAGATGACTCGCAGGTCGACAGCGCGACGCTGAAGACGCTTTCTGGCGTGCTTGGCGTGGTGCGTAGCGATAACCAGTGCCAGGTGATCATCGGCAACACCGTTTCACAAGCGTATCGCGAAGTGGTCAGCCTGTTGCCTGCCAATATGCAGCCCGCTGAGCCGCAAACCAAACCCCGACTGACGCTGAAGCGGATTGGCGCGGGGATCCTTGACGCGCTGATCGGCACCATGTCCCCGTTGATCCCGGCGATTATCGGCGGATCAATGCTCAAGCTGCTGGCAATGATCCTCGAAATGACCGGCGTGCTGGAGAAAGGATCGTCCACGCTCACTATTCTGACCGTTATCGGCGACGGCGCATTTTTCTTCCTGCCGCTGATGGTCGCCGCGTCGGCAGCCATCAAATTCAAAACCAACATGTCGCTGGCAATCGCCATCGCAGGTGTATTGGTGCATCCCAGCTTCATCGATCTGATGGCGAAGGCCGCACAGGGCGAACACGTTGAGTTTGCCCTGATCCCGGTGACGGCGGTGAAATACACCTACACGGTGATCCCGGCGCTGGTGATGACCTGGTGCCTGTCATACATCGAACGTTGGGTTGATCGCATCACTCCAGCGGTAACCAAAAACTTCCTGAAACCGATGCTGATCGTGCTGATCGCCGCGCCGCTCGCCATCGTCATCATTGGCCCGATCGGCATCTGGATCGGTAGCGCAATTTCAGCGCTGGTGTATACCATTCACGGCTATCTCGGCTGGCTGTCGGTGGCCATTATGGGCGCATTGTGGCCGCTGCTGGTGATGACCGGTATGCATCGCGTCTTCACGCCAACCATTATTCAGACCATTGCCGAAACCGGAAAAGAAGGCATGGTGATGCCGTCTGAAATCGGCGCCAACTTGTCGTTAGGCGGTTCATCACTGGCAGTGGCATGGAAAACCAAAAACCCGGAACTGCGTCAGACGGCATTAGCGGCCGCCGCCTCTGCCATCATGGCGGGGATTTCCGAACCCGCGCTGTATGGCGTGGCTGTCCGCCTGAAACGACCACTGATTGCGAGTCTTATCAGCGGTTTTATCTGCGGTGCCGTTGCCGGCATGGCCGGGCTGGCGAGCCACTCCATGGCGGCTCCGGGCCTGTTTACCAGCGTACAGTTTTTCGATCCGGCCAATCCGATGACTATCGTCTGGGTGTTTGGCGTGATGGCGCTGGCGGTGGTGCTTTCCTTTGTATTAACACTGATTCTCGGCTTTGAAGATATTCCTGTCGAAGATGCCGCCGCGCAGGCCAGAAAAAACCAGGCCGCACAACCGGGCAATATCAATGGAGCCAGCATTTGACTGGTATGAACTGAGGTTAATTATGTCTGTTTTTCCGCAAGGATTTTTATGGGGCGGCGCACTGGCCGCCAACCAGTCTGAAGGGGCGTACCGGGAAGGTGGCAAAGGGCTGACCACCGTCGATATGATCCCCCATGGCACAAACCGCATGCCCGTCAAACTGGGACAGGAAAAGCGCTTTACGTTGCGGGATGACGAATTTTATCCCAGCCATCAGGCGATCGACTTTTATCATCGCTATAAAGAAGATATCGCGCTGATGGCGGAAATGGGGTTTACCGTTTTCCGTACTTCCATTGCCTGGAGCCGCCTCTACCCCAACGGTGATGAGCTGACGCCGAATGCAGAGGGTATCGCGTTTTACCGGGCGGTGTTTGCCGAGTGTAAAAAATACGGTATTGAGCCATTAGTCACGCTGTGTCACTTCGATGTGCCGATGCATCTGGTCACCGAGTACGGTTCATGGCGCAACCGTAAAATGGTGGAGTTCTTTACCCGCTACGCCCGTACCTGCTTCGAGGCCTTTGACGGGCTGGTGAAGTACTGGCTGACATTCAACGAAATCAACATCATGCTGCACAGCCCTTTTTCAGGTGCCGGACTGGTGTTTGAAGAAGGCGAAAATCAGGATCAGGTGAAATACCAGTCCGCCCACCACGAACTGGTAGCCAGCGCGCTGGCGACGAAAATTGCCCATGACGTTAATCCGCACAACCAGGTCGGATGCATGCTGGCGGGCGGTAATTTTTATCCTTATTCCTGTAAACCAGAAGATGTGTGGACCGCGCTGGAAAAAGACCGCGAAAACCTGTTCTTTATTGATGTGCAGGCGCGCGGGGCTTATCCCGCATACTCAGCCCGCGTGTTTCGCGAAAAAGGCGTTGTGATTGAAAAAGCCCCGGAAGATGACGATATCCTGAAAAACACCGTCGATTTTGTCTCGTTTAGCTATTACGCATCGCGCTGCGCCTCGGCGGAAATGAACACCGGCAATACCAGTGCTGCCAACGTGGTGAAATCGCTACGTAATCCATACATTGCCGCCAGCGAATGGGGCTGGGGCATCGATCCGCTCGGTCTGCGCATTACCATGAATATGATGTATGACCGCTACCAGAAGCCGTTGTTTCTGGTGGAAAACGGGCTGGGGGCGAAAGATGAAATTGATGCTAACGGTGAGATCAATGACGATTATCGCATCAGCTATTTACGCGAGCACATTCGCGCCATGGCCGACGCGATTGAAGATGGCGTGCCGCTGATGGGTTACACCACCTGGGGCTGTATTGATCTGGTTTCAGCCTCGACCGGTGAGATGAGTAAGCGTTACGGTTTTGTGTATGTGGATCGCGATGATGCGGGCAATGGCACACTGGCGCGCACCCGTAAGAAATCATTCTGGTGGTACAAAAAAGTGATCGCCAGTAACGGCGCCGATCTGGCGTGACGGAGCTGCCGGAGGGGTCCACTGCCCTCCGGCAGACGTGCGTATTTTCATTTCATTTATTGCATTCAAAATGTGGAATCGTCCTTCCAGTTTCAGGTTTGCCCCCACGCGTTTTTACTGGCATTTTATTCAGTAGTTTTTAATCCTGGTCGTTCACCACAAGGAAACGTGCATGTCTGATAAAAATGGCACAACAGCAGTGGCTATAACCAAACCCGTACGTCGATTGAAAGTTGGCTATGTCAGAAAACGCCATGAAGATCCCAAAACGGGTTACACGCGACGAATCAGTCGGCACGCTTCACTCACGCTGAATGGCGACTGGCTGGAACAAGCTGGGTTTCCTACCGGTACGGCAGTGAGTGTGTCAGTGATGCAGGGGAAATTAATTATTGAGCAGGTCATTGAGTAACGAGGAAGGCGGGAAACAGGCCGGATGTCACTCACATCCGGCACTGATACGGTTTACTCTTCCGGCGCTTCAAGCTCGGAGAATCCACCGTGTCCTTCCCAGTCGGCTAATCGCTGATAGACGGTATCGACCGCATCTTTGATCGGTTGTGTCATCGGGTAGTAAAAACCGACAATATCCGGCTGAATGCCAAGGAAAATCACCTCGCCAACGTCATCTCTCAGCTGATCGACCAGGTAGTTCAGCGGCATGTTGTGGGTGGTCATCATGAACATCTCGGCAATATCATCAGGATCGATAATACGGATTTCACCGGGGTTGAGGCCCATGTCGGTGGCATCCACAATCAACAGACGCTGCGGGCGCAGTTCACGGATCGCGACGATGTCGTTTTCCGGCGCGCTGCCGCCGTCAATGACCACCCAGTTGCCTTGAGGGTTTGCGGCACACATTTCGGCCAGCAGGGGACCCGCACCGTCGTCGCCCATCATGCTGTTACCCACACATAATAAAACGTCAGTCACGGTGTCTCCTCACCATCAGATAGATGGCGCTTTCCTGGTGAATGTCGTGCAGCATGCTGAGCATCAGTTTGCTCCACTCCTGCTGCTGCGGGGTCTGCACGGCACGCGCATCGTCGAACGCGCGCGCCAGCATTTGCACATGGTTGAAATCGATGACGATCTCGCCGTACTTCGGCACGCCTTCCATTTTCCGGCGGGCTTCACTGCCTTCGGCAAGCGTGGCAATCCACGCCAGATAGTCATCCCACGGACAGGTCAACGCCGCTTCCAGGCAATCGATGATCCCAAGGTGGTGACCAATCGCCAGGCTGTAATAGACAACCTGCTGCGCCTCGGCGGGCGTCGCATCGTTCTCATCAATAAACTTACGGCTCAGTTGGCTGAACACCACCGTTTCACTCATCGGATACGTGCCTCTTCAACAACATGGTTAAGATGCGTGACGATCTCGGTCAGACGCGGATCGTTTTCCGCTTCCAGCCAGCGCGTCACCTGGTGCTCGCCCTGCCCTAACTGCGTCATATAGTCATCAGCAATCTGACGACCGTAGCGATAACCCGCCAGACGGCGAGCTTCGCGATCAACCTTCACGCGCAGTGGTTGAACCATATCCGGATGCAGAATTTCGGCAGGCTGCCCATCCAGTTCACCTGGCGCTCGCGCGTGAATTTTCTGTTCCAGCAGACCCAGCGCCATGGCAAAACCGTACAGCGTGGCTGCAGGCGTTGGCGGGCAGCCAGGGATATACACATCCACCGGTACGATTTTGTCCGTGCCGCCCCATACGCAGTATAAGTCGTGGAAGATACCGCCGCTGTTGCCGCAGGCACCGTAAGAGATACAAATCTTCGGGTCTGGCGCAGACTGCCAGGCGCGCAGCGCCGGAGAACGCATGGCACGGGTTACCGCGCCGGTAAACAGCAGGATATCCGCATGGCGTGGGGACGGTACCACTTTGATGCCAAAACGTTCGGCGTCAAACAACGGAGACAGCGTGGCGAAGATTTCGATTTCGCAACCGTTGCAGCCGCCGCAGTCCACACGGTAAACGTACGCTGAACGCTTGATGCTTTTTAGCAGCGACGCTTTCATGCTGGCAATGGATTCATCCACCGTCATCGGTACCGGAATACCGTTGGCGTCACGTGGGCCTAATAAATTGCTCATCAGCTGGCCTCTTTCATATGGCGAGTCAGTTCAATACGGTCAGACGGCACCAGACATTTCTGGCGCTTACAATCCGGGCAGGTCTCAAAACTTTCACGGTGGTTTTCCGCACGGGAATCGCCGTTGTGCTTCAGCAACGCAATGGCGTAATCAATCTCTTTTTGTACCGCAAACGGGCGGTTACATACGTGACAATGACACAGCGCAAAGCGAGACTGCTGCAGGAAATCCTCTTTCTTCCACACCGCCAGCTCATATTCCTGCGACAGCTTGATTGCCGCCGTCGGGCAAACTTCTTCGCAGCGGGCGCAGAAGATGCAGCGACCGAGATTGAACTGCCACGCCAGTTCATTGGTGACCAGATCGGTTTCAACCGTCAGCGCATTCGACGGGCACGCATTCACACAGGCTGCGCAGCCAATGCACTGCTGCGGATTGTGTTCCGGTTTGCCACGGAAGTTTTTATCGACCGCAATCGGCTCCAGCGGATACGACGACGTCGGTGCCCCGGTTTTGATGACTTTTTTGATAAAGGTAAACATGGCGATTCCTTATTTCAGCGGCGAGTTTTTACGCTCGATGCTGTAGCGCTCAAGTTCTTTGTACGGCACGACTTTGCTCTTCTTCTTACGCACATCAACCACGGTCATACGGTCAGTACAGGAGTAGCAAGGATCGAGACTACCGATAATCAGCGGCGCATCGGAAACGGTATTGCCACGCAGCATGTAGCGCAGCGTCGGCCAGTTGGCGTAGGTCGCCGCACGGCAGCGCCAGCGATACAGTTTCTGGTTGTCGCCGGTCATGCTCCAGTGGATGTCATCTCCACGCGGCGCTTCAGCAAAGCCCAATGCGAAACGGTGAGGAATATAGGTAAAGCCTTCTACCATCAGCGGACCGCCCGGCAGGTTATCCAGACCAAAGTCGATCATATTCAGTGCGGTGTAGACTTCATTAATACGAACTTTCAGACGAGAAATAACGTCGCAGCCCTGTTCGCTATGAACTTCCATCGGCAGCAGACCATAGCCGACAAACGGGTGATCGGCGCGGGTATCACGCGCGTGGCCGCTGGCGCGTACCATCGGGCCGACGTTACTGAAGTCGCGGGCAATTTCCGGATCCAGACGACCAATACCGACAGTACGCTGTTCCATGTTCGGCGTGCTGAGCAGCATATCGACCAGTTCCTGCACGTCACGACGCATCTGCTGCGCCAGTTGACGGGTCTGGATCATATCTTCTTTCAGCAGATCACGACGGATACCGCCGATCAGGTTCAGACCGTAGGTTTTACGTGCCCCGGTGAGGATCTCCGCCATTTTCATCGACGTTTCACGCACGCGGAAGAACTGCATAAAGCCGGAGTCAAAACCGGTGAAATGGCAGGCCAGACCGAGGTTCAGCAGATGCGAGTGCAGACGTTCCACTTCCAGCAGAATGGCGCGGATCATCTGCGCACGCTCCGGCACCACGATGCCCATCGCATTCTCAACGGAGGTGGTATAGGCGGTGCTGTGGGCAAAGCCGCAAATGCCGCACACACGGTCGGACAGGAACGTGACTTCGTTGTAACCCATGCGGGTTTCCGCCAGTTTCTCCATGCCGCGGTGGACATAGAACAGGCGGTAATCGGCGTCGATGATGTTCTCGCCGTCAACAAACAGACGGAAGTGGCCTGGTTCATCGGAGGTGACGTGCAGCGGACCGATCGGCACCACATTGTTTTTCTTGTCGCCCAGCTCGTTGATGAACTCGTAGGTTTCCGCATCGGTGGTCGGCGCCGGACGCTGACGATAATCCATGCTGTCTTTACGCAGCGGATAGAGTTCGTCCGGCCAGTCATCCGGCAGTACCAGGCGACGCTCATCCGGCAAACCAACTGGGATCAAACCGTACATATCGCGCACTTCGCGCTCGCCCCAGACCGCAGCCGGAACGCGCGGCGTGACGGACGGGAACTCCAGTTTATTGGCATCCACTTCAACGCGGACGGTTATCCAGCACTTGGTGCCCTGCTCCATCGACATCACGTAGTAAACGGCATAATGGCCGCACAGCTGGCGCTCGTCGTTACCAAACAACACGGACAACCAGCCGCCCTGTTTGTAGTACAGGAATTCCACCACTTCCGGCAGGTAATTCACCTTGACGGTGATCGTCAGTTGATCTTTGGTCTGCCAGGCTTCATCCAGCACCACACCCGGGAAGGCCTGGTGCAGCGCAGCGAGATAGTGTTGACCTAATTTTTCTTCAGACATGCTCAAACTCTCTTAAATCACGCCACCAGCAAGGAGACGAACGCTAAAAACGCAAACCCAAAACCGGCCCAGGTCACGCGTGAAGTGGCGCAAAAACGCAGACGCGCCATGCTGTTTTCGAACAGGGCGATGACCAGCACGCCGAGAACCAGCTTGACGACGGCAATCACCAGCGCCAACAGCAGTCCACCTGCGGTAAAGGTTTCCATCTGCCCCCACGGCAAGAACACGCCGACGAACATTTGCAGAACGACCAGTTGTTTAAGGCTGATGCCCCATTTCAGCACCGCAAAACCGCTGCCACTGTATTCGGTCAATGGACCTTCCTGCAGTTCCTGCTCGGCCTCTGCCAGATCGAATGGCAGTTTACCCATTTCGATAAAGGTGGCGAAAGCACAGGCGCACAGCGCCAGAATCAGCGGGATGCTATACGCGGCAGGCCAGTGATAAACGGTATCGGCAATGTTGCTGATATGGGTCGAACCGGCAACCTGCGCCGCGACCCACAGCCCCAGCAGCAGGATAGGTTCAACCAGCACGCCGAGCATCGCTTCACGGCTGGCACCAATGGCGGTAAACGGGCTACCGGTATCCAGTCCCGCGATAGAGAAGAAGAAACGGGCAATGGCGAACAGGTAAATTAAGGTGATCAGATCGCCCAGTTGCGGCAGCGGCGAACCCACGGTCACCACCGGCAACGCGGTGGCAATAGTCAGCATCACGCCCACCATCACAAACGGCGTCAGGCGGAAGACCCAACTGGAATCCGCAGGCGCAATGCTCTGACGACCCAGCAGTTTGATAATGTCGCGGTATTCCTGCAAAACGCCCGGACCCCGGCGATTGTGCAAGCGCGCACGCGCCACACGGGTAACGCCGGACAGCAGCGGCGCAACGGCAAACAGCACCAGCGCCTGAATTAACGGATATAAAACACTCATTCTCAGGCTCCTCGTGAAACCACAATCACCACCAGCACCGCCAGCTCAATCAGCGCCAGGCGACGGAACAGCACCGGCGCAGCCGCATTCTGCCAGCCCGGAACCAGTGATACCGGATTCAGCCATTTACGCAGTTTGAGTACTGGTGCAAAGGCTTCTTTCACCGGCATGGCAAAACCGTGCGCGGTAATGACCATTGACTGCTCGTGATCGTAACCACAGACCCATGCCGCACCGCGTGAACGTGACGGCAGACGGTTGCCTTTGAAAATCGCCATGATGATGAACGGCAGTAGCGGACACGCGATCAGCAGCAGCGTGATCATCGGCTGAGAAACGGTGGTGTTCGCGGTTTCCAGCGGCAGCGGAACAGCAGAGGAGATCATCGGCAGCAGCCACGGCGCAGCGACGCCGCCAATCACGCAGCAGATAGCCAGCGCAACGACGCTCACGCCCATCAGGATTGGTGCGCAGCAGGCATTCTCAGCTTCCTTCGTACGCGGCGCGCCAAGGAACGTAACGCCATAGACTTTCGCCATACACATCACCGCCAGCGCGCCGGTAATTGCCAGCCCAACCGCCAGCAACGGCCCTAACAGACGACCGACAAACGCGCCGCTGTTACCCAGTTTGAAGAAGGATTGATAGATAACCCACTCACCGGCAAAACCGTTCAGCGGCGGCAGCGCGGCCATCGCCATCAGGCCAACCAGCATCGCCAGAGAAATCACCGGCATACGTTTACCGATCCCGCCCAGTTTTTCGATATCACGATGACCGGTACGGAACCAGATGCTGCCCGCGCCCAGGAACAGAACGCTTTTGAACAGGCTGTGGTTGACCAGATGGTACAGACCGCCGGTTAAACCCAGCGCAATCAGCGCAGGTTGATTCAGGGAAATTCCGGTCACGCCAGCCCCCAGACCCAGCAGAATAATGCCGATGTTTTCCAGGGTGTGGTACGCCAGCAGACGCTGGATGTTGTGCTCCATCAGCGCATACAGACCGCCGACAAACGCGGTGATCATGCCCAGTACCAGCAGCGTTATGCCCCACCACAGCGGCGCGTTACCGCCCAGCAGCGACAGCGACAGAATACCCAGCAGACCCACCTTCATGACGACGGTAGAGAACAGCGCCGCAGCCGGTGCGCTGGCGTTGGCGTGTGCCTGCGGCACCCATCCGTGCAGCGGAATAATTCCGGCCAGCAGGCCAAAACCCGCCACGCCCAGCAGCCAGATGTCAGCGCCGAGCGGCAACTCCTGAGTACGCAGGTCAAGCAGACGCAGCTCCAGGGTGCCGTAGCGTTGCCACACCAGGTAGCAGGCAATCGCCAACAGCAGCGTACCGATACGCCCCAGTGCAAACCACAGTTTGCCCTCTTTGCTGCAGCCGGTGAGAAACACGGCACACAGCGCCATGATTTCCGCCATCACCACCAGCGTCCCGAGGTTGCTGGCTACCACCGCACATACCGCCGCGGCCATCAGCAGATTGACCAGCAGGCCGTTAGCTAAAACCAGCGGGTGACGATGCCAGTCAATGTTGTACAGGCTGACAAACAGGCCGCACAGACCCAGCGTAATCAGCCAGATAGCGTTCAGCGGCGTCATTTGCAGACTGTGACCAATAAACGGCATCACACCACTTACCGCCAGCCCATTAATCAGCACGCTAAAACCCGCAGCCGCCGTACACAGGCTGCCGACCGCGCCGCCAACCCCGGCAATCCAACCGCTCAACGATTTATGAAACGAAAACAGAAATGCCAGAACCGCCGCCGCTGTAAACCAGGCCACGCCGCTGTTAATTAGTGAAATTGCGCTCATTTTGCATCCCCACTCTGAGCCTGCTGAAACAAGGTGAGATCGCCGAAATCGGTGTTGAAAGTCAGCTCACGCTTACGTTTGCTGGCGCGGGCGATATCCATGTTGCTCACCAGGTGCAGGGCTTTGGTTGGGCACATGCGCACGCAGGCCGGACCTTGTTCGTCAAAACTGCACAGATCGCATTTCACCGCGATGGCGCGAACGCCCGGAACCCAGTCCAGCAGCGTGCTCACGCGAGCAGGCGCTGGCGGAGCCGGAGGCGCTTTTGGCGTGTTGGCGTTTGCCGGGATATGCAGCGGACGGCTACCGGAAAACTCAATTGCACCGAATGGACAGGCAATCCCGCACAATTTACAACTGACGCACAGGCTTTCATTCAGCTGCACGGCACCGTCAACACGATTAATCGCATTAACCGGACAAACGGTGGCGCAAGGCGCATCTTCGCACTGGTGGCAAAGCTGCGGCGCGGATTCTTTTTCATTTAACATCACTTTCAGGCGCGGCATTGACTGCAGGCCATGCTGGCGATGTGTCTCTGAGCAGGCGGCTTCACAGGTGTGGCAGCCGATACAAAGAGTGGAGTCAGCAATTACAAAACGATTCACCAGGCATTCCTCAGGTGATAGTCATTTTTGACGAAAACATGTCTGCGAAATGTCATTTCGACATTTTTCGACATGCCCATTCCCTAAACTGTCGTGACGCAGAATGAAAACGCATCATGACAAAAGTGGGCGGCACCCGAGGCTTAAGCCGGGCTTTGTCCCTCAACCAGCTGGCTTAAATTCACCGGCATATTGTTCTCAACCGCGGTGTACAGGCTGTCGTAGACGGTGGCGATTTTTTCGAGGTAGTGCTCCAGCACCTGTTCACGATCGCGGTTGCTGATGCGCTCATCGACTTTACCGTCGAGGGTCAACTGTGCCTGTGCAATCAGTTGCTTATCATCACCGTCTTTCGTTTCAACGTAGTACTCGATGGTATGGCTATTGAAGCCATCTGCCAGCGTGACGTAGATAGTGAAGTGTTCAAAAAGGACGAAGCAGAGATCTTTGTCCGGTGCACAGCTCATTGCATGATGCAAACGCGCTTTCGACAGGGTGATTCCCTGAACCAGCGAGTTACAGTAAATACGCCACTGGTCCTGTAGGCGACGATGCCGTTCAGCGATGTAATCGGCTTTTTCGCTTATTTCCCAAATAGTCATGTCAGGTTACCCGTTTAGCAGAGATGAACAGCCTTAAGCACATTTCATGCCAAAATTAAAATCATTTATTTTCATATAGTTATGAATTCACAGTGCGGTGACGACATGTCATTTCGTCATCGTCGACATTGTCACGAACGTGAAAATTCAACCTGGCATGTTTATTGCTTTTAAAACGGCGACATCTTAGGAGGCGATATGCACGAAATAACCCTCTGCCAACGGGCACTGGAATTGATTGAACAACAGGCCACCCAACACGGCGCAAAGCGGGTAACTGGGGTCTGGCTCAAAATTGGCGCATTTTCTTGCGTAGAAACCAGCGCTCTCGCCTTTTGTTTTGATCTGGTATGCCGTGGCACCCTTGCAGAAGGTTGTAAACTCCACCTCGAAGAACAAGAAGCCGAATGTTGGTGCGAATCTTGTCAGCAATACGTCACCTTACTGACGCAACGTGTGCGCCGTTGTCCGCAATGTCATAGCGATATGCTGAGGATCGTGGCCGATGACGGCCTACAGATTCGACGAATTGAAATTGATAATAATCCAACGCCGGATGGCGACGCGTAAGCGTCTTATCCAGCCTACAGGAATGGTCTGAGTTGTAGGCCGGATAAGGCGAAGCCGCCATCCGGCAACAGATATACCGCAAGATAAAGATCAGGAGTGAGCGATGTGTACGACATGTGGTTGCGCTGAAGGCAACCTATATATAGAGGGTGATGAACATAACCCCCACTCGGCGTTTCGCAGCGCGCCATTTGCCCCGGCGGCTCGCCCGGCACTGAATATTACCGGTGTGAAAACCTCCAGTTTCACGCCGAGCCAGACCGAAGAAGGCGACTTGCACTACGGTCACGGTGAAGCAGGCACCCACGCGCCAGGCATGAGCCAGCGCCGCATGCTGGAAGTGGAAATTGACGTACTGGATAAAAACAACCGTCTGGCCGAACGCAACCGCGCCCGCTTTGCCGCCCGTCAGCATCTGGTACTGAACCTTGTCTCAAGCCCGGGTTCCGGTAAAACCACGCTGCTGACCGAAACGCTGATGAAGCTCAAAGACAGCGTGCCATGTGCCGTCATTGAAGGCGACCAGCAAACGGTTAACGATGCCGCACGTATTCGCGCTACGGGCACGCCCGCCATCCAGGTCAACACCGGCAAAGGTTGCCACCTCGACGCGCAAATGATTGCTGACGCCGCGCCGCGTTTGCCGCTTGAAGACAACGGCATTTTGTTCATTGAAAACGTCGGCAACCTGGTTTGCCCGGCCAGTTTCGACCTCGGCGAACGCCATAAAGTCGCCGTGCTTTCCGTCACCGAGGGTGAAGACAAACCGCTGAAATACCCGCATATGTTTGCCGCCGCCTCGCTGATGCTGCTCAACAAAGTGGATCTGCTGCCGTACCTCAATTTTGATGTAGATAAGTGCATCGCCAGCGCCCGGGAAGTGAACCCGGAAATTGAGATCATCCTGATTTCCGCCACCAGCGGCGAAGGGATGGACCAATGGCTCTCCTGGCTGGAGACGCAGCGATGTGCATAGGTGTTCCGGGTCAAATCCGCACCATTGACGGCAACCAGGCTAAAGTCGACGTTTGCGGTATTCAGCGCGACGTCGATCTAACGCTGGTCGGTAGCTGCGATGAGCATGGTCAACCCCGTTTGGGCCAGTGGGTACTGGTTCACGTCGGCTTTGCCATGAGCATCATTAATGAAGCAGAAGCGCGCGACACGCTCGATGCGCTACAAAACATGTTTGACGTTGAGCCGGATGTCGGCGCGTTGCTGTATGGCGAGGAAAAATAATGCGTTTTGTTGACGAATACCGCGCACCAGAACAGGTGATGCAGTTGATAGAGCACCTGTGTGAACGTGCTGCACTCCTCCCCTACACAGCTGAACGCCCGCTGCGCATCATGGAAGTTTGTGGGGGTCATACCCACGCAATCTTCAAGTTCGGTCTCGATCAGTTACTGCCTGAAAACGTCGAGTTTATTCATGGTCCAGGCTGCCCGGTTTGTGTGCTGCCAATGGGCAGAATCGACAGCTGTGTAGAAATTGCCAGCCATCCGGAAGTAATTTTCTGCACCTTTGGCGATGCGATGCGCGTCCCGGGTAAACAAGGTTCCCTGCTACAAGCCAAAGCGCGCGGCGCGGATGTCCGTATCGTCTATTCACCGATGGATGCGCTGAAGCTGGCGCAGGAAAACCCAACGCGTAAGGTGGTGTTCTTTGGCCTGGGTTTTGAAACCACCATGCCAACCACCGCCATCACTCTGCAGCAGGCCAAACAGCGCGATGTGCAGAACTTTTACTTTTTCTGCCAGCACATCACCTTGATCCCAACGCTGCGCAGCCTGCTGGAACAGCCGGACAACGGTATCGACGCCTTTTTGGCGCCGGGTCACGTCAGTATGGTGATTGGCACTGACGCCTATAATTTCATTGCCTCAGATTTCCATCGCCCACTGGTGGTCGCCGGTTTCGAACCGCTCGATCTCCTGCAGGGCGTGGTGATGTTGATTGAGCAGAAAATTGCCGCGCACAGCCAGGTAGAAAATCAGTATCGCCGCGTGGTACCCGACGCCGGTAACGCGCTAGCGCAGCAGGCGATCGCCGACGTGTTCTGCGTCAATGGCGACAGCGAATGGCGCGGTCTGGGCGTCATTGAATCATCAGGCGTTCACCTGACGCCTGACTATCAGCGTTTTGACGCCGAAGCGCATTTCCAGCCAGCGCCGCAGCAGGTGTATGACGATCCGCGTGCGCGTTGCGGAGAGGTATTGACCGGCAGATGCAAACCGCATCAGTGCCCGCTATTTGGCAAAACCTGTAACCCGGAGACCGCATTTGGTGCCCTGATGGTCTCCTCAGAAGGCGCATGTGCCGCCTGGTATCAGTATCGTCAGCAGGAGTGTGAAGCATGAACAGCGTACAACTCGCCCACGGTAGCGGCGGTCAGGCTATGCAGCAGTTGATCAACAGTCTGTTTATGGAGGCATTTGCGAATCCGTGGCTGGCGGAACAGGAAGATCAGGCACGTCTGGAACTGGCGCAACTGGTCGCTGAAGGCGACCGTCTGGCGTTTTCAACCGACAGCTATGTTATCGATCCGTTGTTCTTCCCGGGCGGTAATATCGGCAAGCTGGCTATCTGTGGTACAGCTAACGACGTGGCGGTCAGCGGCGCGATCCCGCGCTATCTCTCCTGCGGTTTTATCCTCGAAGAAGGTTTACCAATGGAGACGCTGAAAACCGTCGTTAACAGCATGGCGGCAACCGCGCGCGAAGCGGGAATTGCCATCGTCACCGGCGACACCAAGGTTGTACAGCGCGGCGCGGCGGACAAGCTGTTTATCAACACCGCTGGAATGGGCGCGATCCCCGCCAACATTCACTGGGGCGCACAGACCCTGAGCGTGGGCGATGTGCTGCTGGTCAGCGGTACGCTTGGCGATCATGGCGCAACTATCCTTAACCTGCGTGAACAGCTGGGGCTTGATGGCGAACTGGTCAGCGACTGCGCGGTATTGACGCCGCTTATCCAGACGCTACGTGATATCCCCGGCGTGAAGGCGCTGCGTGACGCGACCCGTGGCGGCGTGAATGCGGTAACGCATGAATTTGCCGCATCATGCGGGTTTGGCATTGAGCTGTCTGAAGCGGCCCTGCCCGTGAAGCCCGCGGTGCGTGGCGTTTGCGAACTGCTGGGTCTGGATGCGCTCAACTTTGCTAACGAAGGTAAGCTGGTGATTGCCGTTGAGCGTCAGGCAGCTGAAACGGCGCTTGCCGCACTGCGCGCGCATCCGTTAGGACGCGATGCCGCAATGATTGGCGAAGTGGTAGAACGCAAAGGTGTGCGTCTGGCCGGACTTTACGGCGTGAAACGAACTCTCGATTTACCACACGCCGAACCCTTACCTCGTATATGCTAGCAGCCAGTTGGCAGCATACTGTAGGCCGGATAAGACGCATTTGCGTCGACATCCGGCATTAACGCTGCATTATCGCCTGATGGCGCTTTGCTTATCAGGCCTACGGATTGCGTGACCAGCGAGTTCGCGGTCAGCTATCCGGCAATAATTTACGACTAATACCTATAATTCATTTACCGTTTTCGCACCGTTCTGCGGTGCTTTTCCTGGAAAAGCAATATGTCGTATACACCGATGAGTGACCTCGGGCAGCAAGGCCTGTTCGATATTACTCGTACATTATTACAGCAGCCCGATCTCCCGTCTCTCAGCGAGGCGCTTTCGCAGCTGGTCAAGCGTTCAGCGCTGGCCGACTGTGCGGCTATTGTCTTATGGCAGGCACAAACGCAGCGTGCGCGTTATTTTGCGGCGCGTGAAAATGGTAAACCCATCGATTATGAAGACGAAACGGTACTGGCCCATGGCCCGGTACGCCGTATTTTGTCTCGTCCCGATGCGCTGCACTGCAACTATCACGAGTTTACTGAAACCTGGCCACAGCTGGCCTCTGGCGGATTGTATTCTGAATTTGGCCACTACTGCCTACTGCCGCTGGCGGCGGATGGGCGTATCTTTGGCGGCTGTGAATTCATCCGTAACGAAGATCGTCCGTGGAGTGAAAAAGAGTACAACCGGCTGCAGACCTTCACCCAGATAGTCGGCGTCGTTGCTGAACAAATTCAAAGCAGGGTCAGCAACAACGTCGATTACGATCTGCTGTGTCGCGAGCGTGATAACTTTCGCATCCTGGTCGCCATCACCAATGCGGTGCTCTCCCGTCTGGACATTGACGAACTGGTCAGCGAAGTCGCCAAAGAGATCCACCACTATTTCGACATTGATGCCATCAGCATCGTGTTACGCAGCGATCACAAAAACAAGCTCAGCATTTATTCCACCCACTATCTGGATGAACATCATCCGGCGCACGAACAAAGTGAAGTGGATGAAGCGGGTACGCTTTCTGAACGCGTTTTCAAAAGCAAAGAGATGCTGCTGATTAATCTGAGCGAACGCGATACGCTCGCCCCTTACGAACGGATGCTGTTCGAAACCTGGGGCAACCACCTACAGACTCTGTGCCTGCTGCCGCTGATGTCCGGCAATACTATGCTCGGCGTCCTTAAGTTAGCGCAGTGCGAAGAGAAAGTGTTCACCACTGCCAATCTGAAACTGTTGCGCCAAATCGCCGAACGCGTGGCGATCGCCGTGGATAACGCCCTCGCCTATCAGGAAATTCACCGTCTGAAAGAGCGCCTGGTCGATGAAAACCTGGCGCTGACAGAACAACTCAACAACGTGGAGAGCGAGTTCGGTGAAATCATTGGCCGCAGCGAAGCCATGTACAGCGTGCTCAAGCAGGTCGAAATGGTGGCGCAAAGCGACAGCACCGTCCTGATTCTCGGCGAGACCGGAACCGGTAAGGAGCTGATCGCACGCGCAATCCACAACCTGAGTGGACGTAACGCCCGCCGGATGGTGAAAATGAACTGCGCGGCAATGCCTGCCGGATTACTGGAAAGCGATCTGTTTGGTCACGAGCGCGGCGCGTTTACCGGTGCCAGCACGCAGCGGATTGGTCGTTTCGAGCTGGCGGATAAAAGCTCGCTGTTCCTCGATGAAGTCGGTGACATGCCGCTGGAGCTTCAGCCCAAACTGCTGCGCGTACTGCAAGAGCAGGAGTTTGAACGTCTGGGCAGCAATAAACTGATCCAGACCGACGTTCGCTTGATCGCCGCCACTAACCGCGATCTGAAAAAGATGGTCGCCGATCGCGAGTTTCGTAACGATCTCTACTATCGACTGAACGTCTTCCCGATCCATCTGCCGCCACTGCGCGAGCGCCCGGAAGATATTCCGCTGCTGGTTAAAGCTTTCACCTTTAAAATTGCTCGTCGGATGGGGCGCAATATCGACAGCATTCCCGCCGAGGCGCTGCGTACGTTGAGCAGCATGGAGTGGCCGGGCAACGTGCGCGAACTGGAAAACGTGGTGGAGCGCGCAGTTCTGCTTACCCGAGGCAACGTGCTGCAGCTGTCCCTGCCGGATATTGCCGCGTTGACGCCGTCTGCACCACCGGTAGCCACCGAAGTTGCGCAGGATGGCGAGGACGAATACCAGTTGATCATGCGCGTTCTGAAAGAGACCAACGGCGTGGTTGCCGGTCCTAAAGGCGCGGCGCAGCGCCTGGGACTGAAGCGCACCACGTTACTCTCGCGCATGAAGCGATTGGGCATCGATAAGGATGCGCTGGTTTAGCCAGTGAGACTATACTGGGTGATAACTCAACGAAAGGAGGCAGTATGGCGGTATCAGCACGTAATCAATTAACCGGTACAGTCAGTGCAGTTGCCACTGGCGCAGTAAATGATGAAGTTGAACTGACGCTGGCTGGCGGCGCAAAACTGGTCGCAATTGTGACCCATAGCAGTCAGCAGGCACTGGGTCTGGCGAAAGGAAAAGAAGCCATTGCGCTGATCAAAGCGCCGTGGGTGACGCTGGCGACTGAAGACTGTGGCCTGAAATTCTCTGCCCGTAACCAATTTGCCGGTAGCGTTTCACAGGTAACCGAAGGCGCCGTTAACGCCACCGTACACATCGAAACTGATGCCGGTTTTGACATTGTTGCGGTCGTGACGAACGAAAGTCAGCAAGAGATGAAACTGAGCCAGGGAAGCCGCGTTATTGCGCTGATCAAAGCCTCAGCCATTCTGATTGCCACCAAAGCGTAATATCCATTCATCATCGCATGGCAAGATTGCCCGATGGCGCTACGCTTATCGGGCCTACGCACAGGTGAGCTTGCTGGCCGGATAAGGCATCGCCGCCATCCGGCACAAAATAACCAGATTACTTCTTGCGCTGATATTTCTCAGGTAATTCCGGGACAGGACGCTTGTCATCAATCAGATGGCGAACGGTCAGAACCGGGTGACGCCAGAGCATTCTCGGCCCGGCCCAACGCATAATTTGCTTCATCTCTTCGCGTTTGGCAGATTGATAGCAGTGCACCGGACACTGCTTACAGGCCGGTTTTTCCTCACCAAATACGCACTTATCGAGGCGCTTTTGCGCATAAGCAAACAACGTATCGTAATGCCCTGGCTCGTCTGAAGCTTCCGGACACTGGCTTTCGTACAGCGAGATCATCTTTTGGATCGTCATTTTTTCACGAGCAATACGTTTGCCGGACATGATGCCTCCATAGCTAAGTTGCATAAATAATACACCTTAAAAATACGCAGCACTATTACCTGAAGGTGATACATCCTCACCCCATGCAAATAAGAATTATTTTCATTTATTTATGCCATGTGCTATATAACATAGCAAAGGCTATATTCGATGATAAATTAACCATTTTGTTGTGAGGGATACTATGCCGCATCTGCCCCATCTGAAATCGTTTCTCCTTGCCAGCGTAATCACGGCGCTGACGCTGTCTCCTGCCTGGGCGAAAGATAAATTTAAGGTAATAACCACCTTTACGGTGATTGCCGATATGGCGAGCAACGTGGCTGGCGACGCAGCAGAGGTCAGTTCCATCACCAAACCCGGCGCAGAAATTCACGAATATCAGCCCACACCAGGGGATATTAAACGCGCACAGGGTGCACAACTGATCCTCTCCAACGGCCTCAATCTGGAGCTGTGGTTTACCCGCTTCTACCAACATCTGTCCGGCGTACCGGAAGTGATGGTCTCAAATGGCGTACAACCAATGGGTATCAGCGAAGGGCCGTACAACGGCAAACCGAACCCACATGCCTGGATGTCAGCGGAGAACGCACTCATCTACGTGGATAACATTCGCGATGCGCTGATGAAATACGATCCAGACAATGCCGCCACCTACCAGAAAAATGCGGAGAATTATAAAGCAAAAATCCAGCAGACCCTGGCGCCGCTGCGTGCTGAACTGGCAAAGCTCCCCGCCGATAAACGCTGGCTGGTCACCAGCGAAGGCGCATTCTCTTATCTCGCGCGTGATAACGGCCTGAAAGAGCTGTATCTGTGGCCGATCAATGCCGATCAGCAAGGTACGCCCAAACAGGTACGTAAAGTGATCGACGCGATCAGGGAGCATCATATCCCCACCGTATTTAGCGAAAGCACCGTGTCCGACAAGCCTGCGCGTCAGGTCGCCCGTGAGTCTGGCGCACATTACGGCGGCGTGCTGTATGTTGATTCGCTCAGTGCTGCCGACGGTCCGGTACCGACCTATCTGGATTTACTGCGCGTGACGACAGAAACCATCGTCAGCGGCATCAACGACGGGTTAAGGAGCCAAAAATGAGTCAATCTGCGATTACCGTGAATCAGGTTACGGTGACGTATCGCAACGGGCACACCGCACTGCGGGACGCCACTTTTCAGGTTCCGGGCGGCTCAATTGCCGCCCTGGTCGGCGTCAACGGTTCGGGGAAATCAACGCTATTTAAAGCGCTGATGGGGTTTGTCCGTCTGGCGAAGGGGGAAATATCTATTCTGCAGCAACCGGTGAATAAGGCGCTCAAACAGAATCTGATCGCCTATGTCCCCCAGTCAGAAGAGGTGGACTGGTCGTTTCCGGTACTGGTGGAAGATGTGGTGATGATGGGACGCTTTGGCCATATGGGCTGGTTGCGTCGGCCAAAACAGATCGACCACGACTGCGTGGATGCGGCGCTGGCGCGGGTTGACATGCTGGACTATCGCCACCGCCAGATTGGTGAACTCTCTGGTGGGCAGAAAAAACGCGTCTTTCTGGCGCGCGCCATTGCACAGGACGGCCAGGTTATTTTACTGGATGAACCCTTCACCGGTGTGGATGTAAAAACCGAGGCGCGTATCATCGACCTGCTGCGCGAATTGCGTGATGAGGGCCGGACGATGCTGGTCTCCACCCATAACCTGGGCTCGGTCACCGAGTTTTGTGATTACACGGTAATGATTAAAGGCACCGTGCTGGCAAGCGGCCCAACCGAAACCACCTTTACCACCGAGAACCTTGAACAGGCATTTAGCGGCGTTCTGCGTCACGTTGCCCTGAGCGGCGGCGAACAACACGTGATTACCGATGATGAACGTCCGTTTATTTCGCGACGCCCGGCAAGCGAGGGGGAATAATCATGAACTGGCTGACAGAGCCGTTTGGTTACCAGTATATGCTCAACGCCATGTGGGTCTCGGCGATGGTCGGTGGCCTGTGCGCGTTTCTCTCCTGCTATCTGATGCTTAAAGGCTGGTCGCTGATTGGCGATGCGCTATCGCACTCTATCGTGCCGGGCGTGGCCGGAGCCTATATGCTAGGGCTTCCCTTCGCGCTGGGTGCATTTCTTTCCGGTGGACTGGCTGCGGGCAGCATGCTGTTTCTCAATCAACGTTCACGCCTGAAGGAAGATGCGATTATCGGGCTGATTTTTTCGTCTTTTTTCGGTATCGGGCTTTTTATGGTGTCGCTCAATCCGATGTCGGTGAACATCCAGACCATTATTCTCGGTAATATCCTGGCAATTGCGCCGGAAGATATTCTGCAACTGGCGATCATCGGCGTGGTATCGCTGACCATCCTGCTATTGAAGTGGAAAGATTTGATGGTGGTCTTTTTTGATGAAAACCACGCCCGGTCTATCGGTCTGAATCCAGGTCGGCTGAAGCTGCTGTTTTTTACCCTGCTCTCCGTTTCAACGGTAGCCGCCCTGCAAACCGTCGGCGCCTTTCTGGTGATTTGCCTGGTAGTCACTCCCGGCGCCACAGCCTGGCTGTTGACCGATCGTTTTCCTCGCCTGCTGGCGATCGCCGTGGCTATCGGTAGCCTGACCAGCTTTTTCGGCGCCTGGCTGAGCTACTGGCTGGATGGTGCAACCGGCGGAATTATCGTCGTACTGCAAACGCTGCTGTTCCTGCTGGCGTTTGTCTTCGCCCCCAAACACGGTCTGCTGGCGAATCGCCGCCGCGCCCGCCAGGTCAATAAGGAGCTGGTATGATCTTAACAACGCTGCTGGAACCCTTTCAGTTTAGCTTTATGGTCAATGCGCTGGTCATCTCCACTATTGTGGCTATCCCCTGCGCGTTGCTATCGGTTTTTTTGGTGCTCAAGGGTTGGGCGTTGATGGGTGATGCCATGAGCCATGCGGTTTTTCCAGGGATCGTTCTGGCGTATATCGCAGGCATCCCGCTGGCAATTGGCGCATTTATCGCTGGATTGTTCTGCGCGATAGCAACCGGATACCTCGACGATAACAGCCGCATTAAGCGCGACACCATCATGGGCATTGTTTTCTCCGGGATGTTTGGTGCGGGACTGGTGCTGTATGTTTCCATTCAGTCGGAAGTGCATCTGGATCATATTCTGTTCGGCGATATGCTCGGCATATCACTGAGCGATATCGTGCAAACAACGGCGATTGCTTTGGGGATCGCGCTTATCATCGGGCTGAAGTGGAAAGATCTGCTGCTGCATGCGTTCGACCCACATCAGGCCAAGGCCAGTGGGCTTAACACCGCCCTGCTGCACTACGGCCTGTTGTGCATGATCGCCCTGACGATTGTCGCCACGCTAAAATCAGTTGGGATTATTTTGTCGATTTCTTTACTGATTGCGCCCGGCGCCATCGCGATTTTAATGACGCGAAAATTTTCTCACGCCTTGTGGCTGGCGGTGGTGATGTCGGTCATTACCTCATTTATGGGGGTGTATCTGTCATTTTTCATCGACAGCGCACCGGCTCCCACCATCGTCGTATTATTTTCCCTGCTGTTTGTGATTACTTTTATTTATGCAACCCTGCGCGATCGGCGTTTAGAGAATCAACTTCAGCTGCATGATGTATAAATAATGCTTCATGGTATGTCAGCTAATGATGTTTATGCCTCTAAAGCCTCGTTTCCACATCCTGACGGGTATTATCGTTATTCCATAACGATAAAAAGAGCAACCACGAAATGAAAGAGTAATTTGATACAAACTTCACCAGCCACACCTCAATGGTAAATTAGGGTGTGGCATTGATATTTGAATTTCACCTATTAAAGATAAAGAAAATCGACTCATTAACCGGTGTTTTATTAACCATCTAACTTTATGATCATTGTTTCGATACTCACTGAAGAAGGATAAGTTGCAGGTTTATAGATAAACCCATACAACATCGGCAAAATTCATATCACACACAAAAAAAATAATTAATAATTTCTTATTAAGCCATACTACTGGCGGGTTATGGCTCCAAAACCCTTCGCCGCCCCCCCCCCCCATAACTGAGCCGTATATGCACTCTGAGCATTCAGCCACGCTCTTTGAGCAGCCTGGACAGACATTAATCTCAAAGGTTAAATCACATCAACATCATTATTTAGCCTGCACTTCTGAAAATGATATCAGGCATAAAAGCAATGCTGAGAGGGACTCGTCCCACACCATTAAAAATTGAAATTTAACCCTTCACAATCAAACAATCAAAGAATAAAAAACTATAATAATCAATTTTTATGAATTACATGGCTAGAAAAATAAAAATACTGTTTCATATCAGTCATCCAATCCGACCTGTAACCAGGCTCATTAATCAGGAAAGTTAATATGACGTTAAGAAAGACATACATGAAACTTGCGCTGGCTATTTTGTTCGAAATATTTGCAACAACTATGCTAGTCCTTTCTGAAGGATTTACCCGCATCCTTCCTTCTGTTTTAGCCATAATAGGATATGGGCTTTGCTATTATATTCTAACTTATGTGTTTCGCAGAATGCACCTTGGCGTTGCTTATGCGATCTGGTCTGGTGTGGGTATCGTCGCAGTAAATATAATTGGCATGTTAAATTTCGGCCATTCAATAAGTGGGGGCCACTTACTGGGCATGTGGTTAATCGTTGCCGGAGTTATTGTTATTAATTTTTCCGCAAAATATAAAACGATGGAAAACACATGATTCAAATAATACTCATGAGTACAACGTGGTTATTTATTGCCATTCTTACTGAGGTTTTTGGCACTGCCATGCTACCCAAAACCCGACATTTTCAGAGACTCGTCCCAACCATATTTTGTGCGTTAAGTTACGTAGTCTGTTTTTATGCCCTGGGGCAGGCAATGAAATTAATGACACCAGGTATCGCTTACGCAATCTGGTGTGGTATGGGCACAGTATTAATTACTGTGATAAGTAGTATTTATTACGACATGCATACCAGCATATTTGAAAAAGCAGGTATTGCACTGATCCTGAGTGGCACGCTGCTGATGGGATTTGCATAAAAGGAGTTATTAAATGGAAAAGCAACTTACCGATCGTATTGACGCCCTGAAAGTCCAATATTTCAGCGCAAAGCCGTTTATCTCTGTTTCAAGGGCACAGGCGGTTACAGAAGTCTATAAAAACAACCCCGGGCTGGATCTGATTATGTTACGGGCACTGGCCTTTCGGCGCGCCTGAGAACAGGCACCTTTATGGATTGCCGAGAATGAGCTTATTATCAGCCACCCGGCAGGCGGTCCGCGCGGTGGAGAAGTATCACCAGAGCTCAGCTGGCGCTGGGTGGCTGAAGAACTGGATACCGTAAAAGAGCGTAAACAGGATCCCTATCAGATAAGTGACAGCGCAAAGCGTATTCTCAGAGAAGAAATCTTCCCTTTTTGGCGCGGTCGCTCGCTGGATGAAATCGCAGAAACGCAACTCCGTCATGCAGGCCTCTGGGAATGGTGCAATGAGTACGGCGTCTGCGACGTGACCATTAAAACCCAGAATGGCGGTGGTGATACCTGTCCGGGTTACGACACGTTATTACTGACAGAAGGTATGGGCGGTTTACGTGACAGGGCTATTCACGCAATTGAACAGCTAAGTTTAACCTGCGCAGAAGATATGGAACGCCACCAATTCTATCTGGCAATGAAAGAGACCTGCGATGCGGTGATCCATTACGCCCATCGTTACAGCGACTACGCCGCACAACTGGCTGCTGAACAAACCGATCCTCAACGCAGAGTAGAGTTGAACCGTCTCGCTGACATTTGTCGCCGTGTACCGGAACACGCGCCGCGTAATTTTTATGAGGCGCTTCAGTCCCTGTGGTTTGTACAGTCTCTGTTTTGTCTTGAAGAAAACCAGACCGGTATTTCACTGGGACGCGTCGATCAGTATCTCTGGCCATTACTGGAGCGTGACCTGGCAGAAGGGACATTGACTCATGCCCAGGCAGAAGAGTTACTGTGTTGCTGGATGATTAAAATGGCAGAGAGTTTGTGGATTTGTAGTGAGTCTACAGCAAAATATTTCGCTGGGTATCAACCATTTATCAATATGGTTGTTGGCGGGCAAAAACGTGAGGGCGGCGATGCCACCAATCCGCTGACAATGATGATTATGGCCTGCTCACGCAAGTTGAAAATTTATCAACCCAGCCTGGCTGTAAGGATACATAACCAGTCACCGTGGCACTATCTGCGCGAAATTGTGGAAGTTATCCGCGGGGGAACAGGTTTTCCGGCCTGCCATTTCGATGACGCGCATATCAAAATGATGCTGCGCAAGGGATTTGATTATGAAGATGCCCGTGATTATTGCCTGATGGGCTGTGTTGAGCCTCAAAAGTCCGGGAAAATGTATCAATGGACATCTGTAGGCTATACCACGTTTACTCGGCCGCTGGAACTGGCGTTTAGTAATGGTTATGGGCCGCAAGGTGAGCGTATCGGTCCGCAGACCGGCGAACTGACAGAGATGACCACTTACAACGATTTTGAAGCGGCAGTAAAACAGCAACTGGCGGCTATTACGGCTAAAGCGGCCCAAGCCACACTCATCATCCAGAAGTTGCACAGACAGTATGCGCCAAAACCGCTTATTTCCTGCCTGATTGAGGGATGCCTGGAAAAAGGTCGCGATGTTACCGCGGGCGGAGCGTGGTTAAACAACGGCCCCGGGCTTATCTGGACAGGTCTGGCTGATTTAGCGAATGGGTTGATGGCCATTAAAAAAGTGGTGTATGAGCAGGAGCAGGTCACTCTGACTGAGCTGAATGAAGCGTTGAAAGCCGATTTTGTTGGGCATGAAGCGCTTCGCCAGCGCTGCCTGCGAGCACCGAAATACGGCAATGATATTGCAGAAGTTGACGAACTGGCGCGTTCCCTAATTCATTACACTGAACAAGAGCATCGCCGCTATCACATGCTTTATGGCCGCTTCACGCACGGTACGCTATCTATTTCAAATAATACGCCGTTCGGACTGGCAACCGGTGCGTTGCCTGGCGGCAGACTGGCTCATAAACCTCTGGCCGACGGGATAAGCCCATCGCAGCAAACCGATATCAATGGCCCGACGGCAGTGATTAACTCGGTGAGCAGGATAAACGTTGAAGAGATGGAAATCGGCATGGTGCATAACCTCAAACTAATGCACGGTATGCTGGAAAGCGATGAAGGCATTAATCAGCTGATTAACCTGCTTCGTACCGCCAGTATGCTTGGTAATGGGCAAATGCAGTTTAGCTACGTCGATAATGAAGAGCTGAAGCGTGCGCAGGCACGCCCGGAGGAGTATCCGAATTTGATGATTCGTGTGGCCGGATACAGCGCATTTTTTGTTGAACTCAGCCGTGAGGTGCAGGATGAAATCATTAGCCGAACCGTTCAACATGAATGCTGAGCCGCTAACAGGCCGCGTCTTTAATATTCAGCGCTTCTCGTTACATGATGGCCCGGGTATTCGCAGCGTCGTATTCCTTAAAGGATGTCAGATGAGCTGTATTTGGTGCGCGAATCCCGAAGGGCTGCGACAGGATAATGACGTGCTGTGGCGTACCAGTAGTTGCCAGCACTGCGGGGCCTGCGTTGATGCCTGCCAGAACGGCATTCATCAGTGGAGTAATAAGCGTCACGTTATTGATCCCAGTATGTCGTGTGATGGCTGCCGTCTTTGTGAAGACGCTTGCCCATCCCAGGCACTTAAGATTGTCGGGCGCCAGATGTCAGCTGATGAGGTACATCAAGAGGTTGTAAAAGATGTGGCTTATTATCAGTTATCAGGAGGAGGCGTTACGCTCAGCGGCGGTGAAGTGATGCTTCAACCGGATTTTGCAGTCCAGGTACTACAAAACTTACGCCGGGAGGGTATCCATACCGCGGTGGAAACGGCAGGGTTCGCCCCCTGGTCAGCGGTTGATAAAGTCAGCACGGTGGCTGATCTGGTGCTCTATGATCTCAAGCTGGCGGATGACACACTTCATCAACGATTTACCGGGGTCAGTAATATCCGTATTTTACGCAATCTTGAAAAATTACTGACGTTGAATACTCCAGTGCGCCTGAGGATCCCAGTGATTCCCGGCGTTAACGATTCATCACATGAAATAAATAATATGCTCCAGCTTATCAGCAATCTTACTGCCGAAAAGACATCCTTTCAGGGTATTGATTTATTGCCTTACCATGCTTACGGCGTACAAAAATACTCACTGCTGGGACGCGATTACCCGGCCAGTACTATTATCAGGAAGGGTACAGAAAGTAATGGCGCAACATTCCTTCAGATTGCAAAAGACAGAGGAATCTCCGCTACGCTTTCAACCAGCCTGGTGGGTTAAAAGAACTGTGCCGCAATTGCACAACTTTGGTTTAACAACATTACTCATTTTTTCAGCAAACTGTCTGTTATCTGTAGTAATTTTGCTGATAAGCTAATAACAGAGAATATTACCACTTCGGGCTAAATTCATTAGCGACTGTTAAATTCGTTAATAATTACCAGTTATATTGATGAGAAATTTCATAAATGTAACCAATGTACGGGAGGCAATTTAGCGCATAATCACCCGGATATCTGTGTTATAATTTTCTGTAATAACGCAGGTATCTGGTAATTGCCAATATGATTTTTTTAATTGCGGAGAAAATAAAGTTTAATCCAGAGGATGGATCGCTAACCCATTGTGCCACACAGGAAACGGTAAAACTCACCCTAACGGCCAGTCGCTTGCTGGAAACCCTATTAGGGGCGTCTGAAGGGATACTATCACGTGAGAAATTATTAACTATGGTATGGGACGATTATGGCTTACAGGCGTCCAATAGCAGCCTTAATCAGTATATCAGCATCTTACGTCGCGCATTATCTGCATTCGGCTGTGAAGAACTGATAATTACTGTACCGAAGATGGGGTTCAGGCTAAATCCCGACATCACGCTTCAGTTAACCCAGACAGTGCCGTTCAGTATACCTGAACAGGTCAATTCTCAACGTGCCGGGAAACTGTTTTCTTTAAAAAATGCGTATCTCACGGTGATTATCGTTCTGACATTATTCATTTGCGGTGCGATCGTTTTTTTTAATACCGTCTCATCGGTCAGTACCAGCCACTACCCGTTGTATAAAGACAGTCTGGCGACCGGGTGCGAGGTGGTGTATATGAAAAATCTGAGTGAGCGAGATCGGGAGAAAGCCAGGCAGAATATTGCTGCCATTCTTAAGGACAATGCTGCCACCTGCGGCCCTGAACAAAAGGTGATATTTGACAGTAATGACTCCTTTACCGCGCGAAGCGCCGGGCGCACCCTTTTTTCGCTTTGCACAGCAGGAAAAAATAATCAAATTATCGCGTGTGACAACGTCTACTACCACAACTGGAAGCAATCATGAAAATTAAATGGATAGTGTGCATGGGTCTTGTCCTGATTGCTGTCTGCCTGGGTGTTTCATTTAACTATGCCCATGGTATCAGTAACTTCAAATGTACGAATCAGTCACGCTATCGTATAACAAGAAATTCAGTGGTATATGATTTCTATGTTAAGCAAACCATTCAATTATATGAAGATAATACGGGATTTATTTCATTTAATGGTAAGGTCGTGGGAGGCGCTGTAACACAAAGCGTGAGCCGTAAAATTCTTCTGCGGGATGGCCGTCAGAGAGATAACCATACTCTCCAATACCAGAATGACGGCGTTCGCAGATTACCAGCAGACCATGTTGAGGATGATATTTTTCAGATCTTACTGGCAGAAGTCGGCGGTGATGACGCAACCCTGATTTTTGAGCGTGAAAGAATTGATAACCACGCCTGGCTTATCGGTAATCCGGATGCCTGGGTTCTGACTTGTGTTGAATATTAAAACAATAAAAGCGTGACTACAGAGTTAAATAATTAAACCTGCAATGACATTAAGTCACCGCCCTTGTTTTAATATTAAATTATAGCAGTATTAAACAACATCCTGAATTTATCATACCGTGTACCAATGGCTACCCCTCATTACGGTTGCGGGTACACAGTGATATTGAATGCGGTGACTGAACTTTTACCAATAAGCATTTGAATTAACTCGTCCATGCCTCCGGAGTAAGGACCATGTTGTATCTGTTTCTTCTTGTACGACAAGAATACGTGTAACTAGCGGAAAAATAAAGGAAGTTATATACCAACCAAACTGAGTCTGCATTGTGCCAGCCTCTGGCTGGCATTCTGTTTTCGTCCGCTCACATATATAACCCTACAAAATTAATTACATCATTATCGCTGAGGATATAAAATTGTTTCGTTATTTACCCCTGATTATCTTTGCCGCTTTTTTAATTACAGCGTGCGAGCAGAAAGAAATAGATTTACCCATTCAACCTCGCACAATTAAAGTTGTGGAGGTGGGAAAGTCTGAAAAGGCCCGTCAACGTATTCTCCCCGCAAGAATTGAGTACAGCGATTCCACTGCACTATCTTTTGAACGCTCCGGCCGTATTGAATGGCTTGATATCCGCCAGGGAACTCCAGTGGCGAAAGGACAAGTGATCGCCCGACTCTCTACCGATGAAGCTCGGCAACGGGTAAAAGAACGGCAGACTACAGCCGACCTTGCACAGCGACAGTTTGAACGCTTCCAGGCATTGTCTGCGCGCCATGCCGTCTCGCGTGATGAGATGGATGTACAACGTGCCAGAAGAGATGCTGCAAACGCGGCGCTACAGATCGCTCGCGAAGAACTGAACCAAATGATACTCACCGCCCCGTTCTCCGGTATCGCTGTCAGTGTAAATGCTCGAAACCATCAGGTTGTGGCAGCCGGACAGGCTATCGCCACTCTGGCTCGCAACGACATGCTCGATGTGGCATTCAGCGTGCCGGAAAACCTGTTTACCGCAATGGACATTCGCAATATGGCCTATCGACCACTGGTGCACATCACTGCACTGCCGGGCCGCCAGTTTCAGGCTGATTACAAAGAGCACTCGGCTAGCAGCAACAATAACACGCTCACCTGGAAGATGATTTTAACCATGCCACGACCGTCTGACTTCCCTGCTGTTGCTGGGGTCAGTGGTACGGTCACCATCGATCTATCAAAACTGCCAGCCAGTACCTTGCGTGAAAAGCTGGTCGTGCCAGTTGAAGCTGTGTTTAACCCGGACAACAGCCCACTCAATCACCCCCACGTCTGGGTGGTAAAGGGCAGCGGCGAGCAGCTTACGCTGGAAGAACGCAGTGTAACCACTGGTGAACTCACCGAGGGCGGTATCGTAATAACACACGGTCTAACAAACGGTGAACGGGTGGTCGCTGCCGGGGTGAATGAAATACATGCTCAGCAGCAGGTTCGTATCTGGACACGTGAGGGGGGACTGTAATGGATATCTCCCGACAGTTTATTAATAATCCCGTCCGTGTCTGGCTGCTCATTCTGTTACTAGGTATCGGCGGTATTTTTGCACTACTTAACATCGGTCGTCTTGAAGATCCAGAGTTTGCGATTAAAAGCGCCGTGGTTGTTACCCTCTATCCTGGGGCATCCGCCGAGCAAGTAGAAGAAGAAGTAACACTGCCACTGGAAAAAGCCCTGCAGCAACTGCCCTATCTGGATAACATCAGTTCGATTTCATCCAACGGGATGTCGCAAATCACAGTGAACATCGCTTCGCACTACCACTCGGATAAATTACCCCAAATCTGGGACGAATTACGTCGTCGGGTAGGTGATGCAGGACGCGTATTTCCGCCTGGTGTCATGCAGCCCTTCGTAAACGATGATTTTGGCGATGTTTTTGGCTTTTTCTTCTCAATTTCCGGTGACAATTTCAGCAATAAAGAGCTTGCACAATATGCCGAACAGCTGCGACGTGAGCTGGTACTGGTACCTGGCGTAGGCAAGGTCATGACCGGAGGAATCATAACGTCACAGATCAATGTAGAGGTGTCACTGATAAAAATGGCTGCGCGCGGCATCACGCCGGCTCAGCTATCCGCTGCGCTGAGTCGACTGAATATTGTGTCAAACGCAGGGGTGATAAAATCTGGTACAGAATCAATCCGTATACATTCCACCGGCGAATTCGAAAATCTTGATGAACTGGGCCATCTGCTTGTTAGCCCAGCGGGTGACAGCGCCAGCACACGCCTGAAAGATATAGCCACACTCACGCGCGGTCTCGCTGATTCACCCTCCAGCATTTATCACGCCAATGGTCAACCCGCCGTGATGATGGGGGTATCATTTATACCCGGTGTTAATGTGATTGACGTGGGACAAGCGCTGAAATCTAAGTTACTACAGATGTCTGAGGAAAAACCCGCCGGTCTGCAGATCGGTGTATTTTACGACCAGTCTGCTGAAGTGGCATCTTCAGTAAATGGCTTTCTTACTAATTTTCTAATGGCGCTGACGATAGTCATCGGAATTTTGGTGATATTCATGGGTCTGCGCAGCGGCATTATTATAGCCCTGTCATTAGCGCTCAATGTGCTGGGCACGTTGTTTATTATGTATCTGTGGGGACTTGAGCTTCAGCGCATCTCCCTGGGGGCGCTGATAATCGCGCTGAGTATGCTGGTAGATAATGCGATAGTGATTGTGGAGGGATTACTCATTTCGCGTCAGCAGGGCGCGTCAGGGGTAAAAGCGCTAAACTTTATTATTCGGCGATCCGCACTTCCACTGTTGGGAGCCACAATTATTGCTATCCTGGCATTTGCTCCTATTGGCCTGTCACAGGACTCAACGGGCGAATACTGTAAATCGCTGTTTCAGGTATTGTTAATTTCACTGATGCTGAGTTGGTTCACAGCCCTAACCATTACGCCGGCACTGGTTAAATGGTGGCTATTTAAAACCGAGTCCCCTCTTAAGCAGCCATCAGGATTCGCTCTCTATAGTGGCAGTTCTTACCGACTCTATCAGCGCATCCTGAATACTCTGTTGGCACACAAAACAGTCACACTTTCAGTCATGGCAGTACTGCTGGCGTTGGCAATCTGGGGCTTTGGCTCGGTACGACAAAATTTCTTTCCTTCAGCCAGTACACCGATTTTTTTTGTGGATCTGTGGCTACCTTATGGTACAGACATCACCTCCACGGAAAAGATGGCTAGTGATATTGAAAAAATAATTAACGGTCGCCCGGGCGTGGTTTCCACGGTGTCAACGATTGGTCATGGCAGCATGCGGTTTATCCTGACTTACAACGGTCAGCGCCAGTACAGCAATTATGCACAAATCATGGTAAGAATGGACAATGAGCGCAATATTGGGGCACTGGCGAGCCAGTTGGATACCGTTATCGCGCAGGATTACCCGCAGGTCAATGCCAGTACCAATCGCGTGATGTTTGGCCCTTCGGGCAGTAGCAGTATTGAGGTACGCATCAGAGGGACAGCGCCCGATATCATGCGCCAGATTGCCAGCAAAGTAAGTACTATTCTGACCGACAATCGCGATACCAGTAGTGTAAGTAACGACTGGCAAAACCGCAGTAAAGTCATTCGCCCGCAATATAATCCAGTGCTCGGTCAAGAGTTAGGTGTGGATAAAAAAGAAGTAGATGACGCGCTGGAAATGAATTTTTCCGGCAGTCGCATCGGACTATATCGCGAAGGCACGGATATGATGCCGATAGTGGTGCGTCCGCCCGAAAACGAGCGGCATGACATTAATCATCTTAATAATGTCCAGGTCTGGAGCCAAAATCAGCAACGCTATATTCCACTCAGTAACGTGGTCGATGGGTTCGTATTGCAATGGGAAAATCCACTGATTCTGCGTCGCGATCGCAGCAGGGTTATGACCGTCATGACCAACCCTGACCCACTGAGCAATGCCACTTCCGCCGATATTCTGGCGCGCGTTCGCCCACAGATTGAACAGATTCCGTTGCCGCACGGTTACAACATTACGTGGGGAGGAGATGCGGAAAGTTCAAGCGAGGCACAGCAAGGCCTGTTCTCTACCCTGCCGTTAGGTTATCTGGTGATGTTCACCATTACCGTGTTGATGTTTAGTTCGCTGAAAAATGCTTTCGCCATCTGGCTTACCGTGCCGCTGGCATTAATTGGCGTTACAGCGGGGTTTTTACTTATCGACATTCCGTTTGGCTTTATGGCCCTGATAGGTTTGCTGAGTCTGAGTGGAATGTTGATCCGTAACGGGATTGTCCTGGTTGAGGAGATTGAGCATCAGAAACAGGTGAAGCCGCAACATGAAGCGATTATATCCGCCGCCACTTCACGTTTACGTCCTGTTCTGCTCACAACCTTCACCACTGTACTGGGTTTCGCGCCACTGCTGAGGGATGTCTTTTTTCAGAGTATGGCCGTGGTTGTTATGTTTGGTCTGGGTTTTGCGACGATCCTTACCTTAATGGTTCTGCCGGTCATCTATGACTGCCTGCACCGTGCGGAGACACCATGAAACATCACGGGGTAAATGTTAAAAATCGACAGACTGCTTGTCGGTTTGCTTTTTTCTGGGGCATGCTGATGTTTGTTTTCAATTATGTACCAGCGCTCGGCTCCTTACTTGCCGCGATTCCGCCGGTCCTTCAGACGCTGATCTTTTTCGATATACAGGCCGGCCTGTTGGTCGCCGGATTTTTCGTGATGCTAAACCTTTCTCTGAGTTCAGTGATGGAGCCACTTATACTCGGCAAACGGCTGAATTTACCACTGACGGTTCAACTACTGGCATTCCTGATCTGGCAGGCACTACCTGGCATAACTGGAACGATACTGGCCATACTCACCTTTTTACTGAAAAAAGTGTGGCGAGCATTACGTGAACTGGAATGGCGTATATCAGCAGACGAGAGAAGTCGTGGAAAGTTACCAATTTTAACCTGAACAAGTTTACCAGTCGGGGACTCGCGTAACGGTAGAAAAAAGAATTCATCCCGGTGGCACCACATGAGAGACGTAAACCACGATTTTCGCCTACGTCAGCTTCATCTTTGCCACCAGGCTTCATCATTTTTACCGCTTTAAACGAAAGTGGCTTTCCCTCTTGTTTTCCTGCCATAAAGACTCCGTTATCATGCACCTTATGCAGTCATGAATTCCTACTGTTAACTGTAGGATTTCATGATATTCGATGAGACAACGTGAAACCTAATGATAACCATAAAATTCACTAACTCATTAAAAATTAAGAAATATGGATATCACACTCCAATGAGTACAATAGAAAATCTAGACTCTCACACGCCGATGATGCAGCAGTATCTCAAGCTGAAGGCTCAGCATCCGGAAATACTGCTGTTTTACCGCATGGGCGACTTTTATGAACTGTTTTATGACGATGCGAAACGCGCGTCTCAGCTGCTTGATATCTCCCTGACCAAACGCGGTGCATCCGCAGGTGAGCCGATCCCGATGGCGGGCATTCCTCACCATGCGGTCGAGAACTACCTCGCCAAGCTGGTCAATCAGGGTGAATCTGTCGCTATTTGTGAGCAGATTGGCGATCCGGCGACCAGCAAAGGGCCGGTTGAACGCAAAGTGGTACGCATTGTCACGCCGGGTACCATCAGCGATGAAGCACTTTTACAGGAACGTCAGGACAACCTGCTGGCCGCCGTCTGGCAGGACAGTAAAGGCTTTGGCTACGCTACGCTGGACATCAGTTCCGGGCGTTTTCGCGTCAGTGAACCCGCAGACCGTGAGACAATGGCTGCGGAACTACAGCGTACCAACCCCGCCGAATTGCTGTATGCCGAGGATTTCGCTGAAACTTCACTGATTGAAGGACGCCGCGGCCTGCGTCGTCGTCCGCTGTGGGAATTTGAAATTGATACCGCCCGCCAACAGTTGAACCTGCAGTTTGGCACGCGAGATCTGATTGGCTTTGGCGTGGAAAATGCCCCGCGTGGATTATGCGCCGCCGGCTGTCTGCTGCAATACGTCAAAGATACCCAGCGCACTTCGCTGCCGCATATTCGTTCCATCACCATGGAACGTCAGCAGGACAGCATCATTATGGATGCCGCCACGCGCCGCAATCTGGAAATTACCCAGAACCTGGCGGGCGGCGTTGAAAACACGCTGGCGTCAGTACTCGACTGCACCGTGACGCCAATGGGCAGCCGTATGCTCAAGCGCTGGCTGCATATGCCTGTGCGCGACACTAAAATCCTCACCGAGCGCCAACAAACCATCGGCGCGCTGCAGGATGCCACCAGCGAATTACAACCCGTGCTGCGTCAGGTGGGCGATCTGGAACGTATTCTGGCACGTCTGGCACTGCGTACCGCGCGTCCACGCGATCTGGCACGCATGCGCCATGCCTTCCAGCAATTACCGGAACTGCGCGCGCAGCTGGAAAGCGTAGACAGTGCCCCCGTGCAAATGCTGCGCGAAAAAATGGGCGAATTTAGCGAACTACGTGAACTGCTGGAACGCGCCGTCGTCGAAGCACCACCCGTGCTTGTACGCGACGGCGGCGTCATTGCCCCGGGCTACAATGAAGAGCTGGACGAGTGGCGAGCGCTGGCTGATGGCGCAACTGACTATCTGGACAGACTGGAAATCCGTGAGCGCGAGCGCACCGGTCTGGATACGCTGAAGGTTGGGTTTAACGCCGTTCATGGCTACTACATTCAGATCAGCCGTGGGCAGAGTCATCTGGCACCGATTAACTACGTGCGTCGCCAGACGTTGAAAAACGCCGAACGCTACATTATTCCGGAACTGAAAGAGTACGAAGACAAAGTTCTGACGTCAAAAGGCAAAGCGCTGGCGCTGGAAAAACAGCTGTATGACGAGCTGTTCGACATGCTGTTGCCGCATCTGGCAGATTTACAGCAGAGCGCCAGCGCGCTGGCGGAGTTGGACGTACTGGTCAACCTGGCCGAACGCGCTTATACCCTGAACTACACCTGCCCGACCTTCACCAATAAACCCGGTATCCGTATTACTGAGGGTCGTCATCCGGTGGTTGAACAGGTGCTGAGTGAGCCGTTTATCGCCAACCCGCTCAACCTCTCGCCCCAACGACGGATGCTAATTATCACCGGGCCGAACATGGGCGGTAAAAGTACCTATATGCGCCAGACTGCGTTGATTGCGCTACTGGCCTACATCGGCAGCTACGTTCCGGCGCAGAAAGTGGAAATAGGCCCGATCGATCGGATCTTTACCCGCGTGGGCGCGGCGGATGATCTGGCATCCGGTCGTTCTACCTTTATGGTAGAAATGACCGAAACCGCCAACATTCTGCATAACGCCACCGAGAACAGCCTGGTGCTGATGGATGAGATTGGGCGCGGCACCTCCACTTATGACGGTCTGTCGCTGGCATGGGCGTGCGCGGAAAACCTGGCTAATAAAATCAAAGCATTAACCTTGTTTGCCACCCACTACTTCGAACTGACTCAGTTACCGGAAAAAATGGAGGGCGTCGCGAATGTGCATCTGGATGCGTTAGAGCACGGCGATACCATCGCCTTCATGCATAGCGTGCAGGATGGCGCGGCGAGCAAGAGCTATGGTCTGGCAGTAGCCGCCCTGGCAGGGGTGCCGAAAGAGGTTATTAAACGCGCGCGGCAAAAACTGCGCGAACTGGAAAGCATTGCGCCAAACGTTGCCGCGACCCAGGTCGATGGTACGCAGATGTCACTGCTTTCAGTGCCTGAAGAGATCTCGCCCGCCGTTGAAGCGCTGGAAAACCTCGACCCGGATTCGCTAACACCGCGCCAGGCGCTGGAGTGGATCTACCGGTTGAAAAGTCTGGTGTAACGTTGTAATGCCCGATGGCGCTTTGCTTATCGGGCCTACAGCAACGCGAGAATGGGTGCAAGAGGACGAAACCAGACCATCAAGACGCGGGGTTTCCCCCGCGTTGTTGCTACTTCTTCGGTTCGTAAGCGAGAACAGCTTTAAACTCCATACCACGTTCTTTAATACTTAACTCGCACAACGAATCTCGCACCATTAACGTGAATCCCAGCGCCGTGAAACACAGCACTACAATTGCCACAAGGGCATATTTTGTCAGCATGTCTTGCCTCCCTGCAAAGAAGAGACTAACATCCAAGTGGTCTAGGTTTGAACGCTAGCCTCAGGTTGATAGAACTATCTCCTGGGGCTTTTGTCTTTCCGGGACCTAACAAATGCTCAAACCCCAAAAAGCCTCAAGCACCCGCCGCTATTCTATTTCAGGTGTCATCTCTTCAAATAAATTAAGCCATTCGCTACGAGCTTGCTCGCAAAATAACAAGCCCCGGATATTCCGAGGCTTAATATTGGTGTGTCCTTCCCGATGGCGCTATGCTTATCGGGCCTACAAAATACCGCTATATGTAGGTCGGGTAAGGCGAAGCCGCACCCGGCGTGTTGATTAGCGCTTATCTTCTGCCAGCAGCGGTGGAATACTCGGCACCATCGGTGCGTCATCCATATCTTTTTGCGTCATACGAAACGCCTGCGGGTAGTGCTCGCGGCTGGTGCGGCGTAGCGGTTCGGTATTACGCCAGGTGTACAGACAATGCTGGCACTGATATACCGTCCAGACGCCTTTTACCGGCGAGTTCGCCATCACTTCAATATGTTCATCGGCACAACGTGGACAAATCATCTGCAACTCCTTATTTACGGTTAGCCAGCATGGCGGTCAGCTTTTCAGCCCAGGCTTTCGTTTCCGGTAAATCACATACCGGCTGGCTGTAGTGCCCACGGTTATCCGGTGCAACCGGCGTGGTGGCATCAATGATTAACTTGTCGGTAATCCCCGCCGGACTGGAACCCGGATCAAGCTCCAGCACCGACATATTCGGCAATTGCACCAGATCCCCCGCCGGATTAACTTTCGACGACAGCGCCCACATCACCTGCGGCAGATTGAACGGGTCAACGTCCTCATCAACCATAATCACCATTTTCACGTAACCCAGACCATGCGGCGTGGTCATCGCCCGCAACCCTACCGCACGGGCGAAGCCGCCGTAGCGTTTTTTGGTGGAGATAATCGCCAGCAAACCGTGGGTGTACATAGCGTTCACCGCCTGTACTTCCGGGAATTCGGCTTTCAGCTGTTGATAAAGCGGTACGCAAGTTGCTGGCCCCATCAGATAGTCGATTTCCGTCCACGGCATCCCAAGATACAGCGATTCAAAAATCGGTTTACTGCGATAAGAGACTTTATCGATACGCACGACAGTCATGTTACGTCCACCGGAGTAGTGACCGGTAAACTCGCCAAACGGCCCTTCGATTTCACGCTTACGGCTTTCAATGACGCCTTCGAGGATCACTTCTGAACCCCACGGTACGTCAAAGCCAGTGAGTGGTGCGGTAGCGATCGGATACGGGCTTTCACGCAGCGCGCCCGCCATTTCGTATTCCGACTGATCGTACTTCAGCGGCGTAGCCCCCATCAGGGTAATAATAGGATCGTTACCCAGGGTGATGGCAATCGGCAGGTCTTCACCACGCTCTTCCGCTTTATGCAGATGCAGCGCGATATCGTGCATCGGCACCGGTTGCAGGCCCAGCTTACGCTTGCCTTTTACTTCCATACGATAAATACCGACGTTCTGCTTACCAAAGTTATCCGGATCCAGCGGATCGCGCGACACCACACAGGCCTTATCGAGATAGAACCCTCCATCGCCATCGTTCAGGCGAAACAGCGGCAGAATATCAAACAGGTTGATCTCCTCACCATCAACACAGTTTTCAGCCCACGCCGGGTTAGCGCGGCGTTCTGGCGCAATCGGGAAGTGGTCCCAGCGGCGAATAAACTCATCAATCTGTTTTTTCACCGGCGTATTGGGCGGCAGGCCTAATGAAATGGCATGATTCTGCCACGAGCCGATGGTATTCATCGCCACGCGGGCGTCGGTAAAACCACGAATATTGTCAAACCACAGCGCTGGCGCACCGTCGCCAATACGTCCGGTCGCGTTAGCCGCCGCAGCCAGATCCGGCTCAGCGTTGACCTCTTCACCGATTTTCAGCAATTGCCCCTGGTCGTCCAGCGCCTGTAAAAAGCTGCGCAAATCATCAAATGCCATTATTCATTCTCCTGTGCAAAATTCTTCGCCTGTCGTAATCCCTGCCAGCGACGGGCGTTGGGGTGTTCCAGACCAAACTGATCGAGCACGCGAGCCACAATGTGTTGCGTGATGTCATCAACCGTTTGCGGGTGGTTATAAAACGCGGGCATCGGCGGGACCATCGCGACGCCCATGCGGGAAAGTGCGAGCATATTTTCCAGATGAATAGTGCTCAGCGGCATTTCACGCGGAACCAGCACCAGCTTGCGCCCTTCTTTCAGCACCACATCAGCGGCACGCCCCACCAACCCTTCCGCATAGCCTGCACGAATACCGGCCAGGGTTTTCATACTGCAGGGGATAATGATCATGCCGTCAGTACGAAACGATCCGGAGGAGATGGTCGCCGCCTGGTCAGCCGGGTTGTGGCAATAATCGGCCAGCGCTGACACATCGCGGACGTTGTACGGCGTTTCCAGTTCAATGGTGGTTTTGGCCCACTTTGACAGCACCAGATGAGTTTCCACCCCCGACATTTCCCGCAGCGCCTGCAGTAGCGACACACCAAGCGGTGCGCCAGTCGCCCCGGTCATTCCTACAATCAGTCTCATTTCATCCTCAAAATTGTTCGTATGCGAACATTTTTATTAAAATACTCCCTCAAGGCATTCCGGGCAAGGGTACCTCGCACAGATTGTTAAAGCAGCAATGGTTAAACTATGACGCATTACCCGTTAAGATAGAGACTAACAGAAATTCCGGAGCTCTCATGCCGTTACGAAATACCGCCTTCCACCTTTTACGCCAGCTTTTTCAACAGCATACGGCTCGCTGGCAACATGAATTACCGGAACTGACCAAACCGCAGTATGCGGTGATGCGCGCCATTGCCGAACAGCCTGGCATTGAGCAGGTTACCCTGACCGAGGCTGCGGTCTGTACCAAGGCGACGCTTGCGGAAATGCTGAGCCGGATGGAAAAACGCGATCTGGTCAGGCGTGAGCACGACCCGGCGGATAAGCGTCGGCGGTTTGTTTATTTGACCGCGCAAGGAGAAGCGTTACTGGCCAGCGCAACCCCGCTGGGAAATAGCGTAGATGATGAGTTTTTGGGGCGATTATCTGATGAAGAACGTGAGCAGTTCACACGTCTGGTGCGTAAGATGATGAACTAATTTGCCGGATGGCGACATAAATGTCCGATCCGACCTACAAAGTCCTGCTCCCCGTAGGCCTGATAAACGCAGTGCCATCAGGCAACAAACATAGAAAAAGGCCAGCCTCACCGAGACTGGCCTTTCTTGATAGAACTTGTGCTTACTCGCGGAACAGCGCTTCGATGTTCAGCCCCTGCGTCTGCAGGATTTCACGCAGACGACGCAGACCTTCAACCTGAATCTGACGAACACGTTCACGGGTCAGGCCAATTTCACGGCCCACATCTTCCAGTGTCGCAGCTTCGTACCCCAGCAGACCAAAACGACGTGCCAGCACCTCACGCTGTTTGGCGTTCAGTTCGAACAGCCATTTGACGATGCTCTGTTTCATATCATCGTCTTGCGTGGTGTCTTCCGGACCGTTTTCCTTTTCATCGGCCAGAATATCCAGCAACGCTTTTTCGGAATCGCCACCCAGCGGGGTGTCTACCGAGGTAATACGCTCGTTGAGTCGGAGCATACGGCTGACGTCATCAACCGGTTTATCCAGTTGTTCCGCAATCTCTTCTGCGCTCGGTTCGTGGTCCAGTTTATGCGACAACTCACGCGCGGTACGCAGATAGACGTTCAGCTCTTTTACAATGTGAATCGGCAGTCGGATCGTACGGGTTTGATTCATAATCGCCCGTTCGATCGTCTGGCGGATCCACCAGGTTGCGTATGTTGAGAAGCGGAACCCGCGCTCAGGGTCAAACTTCTCGACGGCACGGATAAGCCCCAGATTGCCCTCTTCAATCAGGTCCAGCAATGCCAGACCACGATTGCCATAACGACGAGCAATTTTCACCACCAGACGCAGGTTACTTTCAATCATGCGGCGGCGAGAAGCGACATCTCCACGCAGTGCGCGACGCGCAAAATAAACTTCTTCTTCGGCTGTTAACAGTGGCGAATAACCAATCTCACCAAGGTAAAGCTGAGTCGCGTCCAACACACGCTGTGTGGCCCCCTGCGATAACAGCTCTTCTTCAGCCAGGTCGTTATCACTGGGTTCCTCTTCACTCAAGGCTTTCTCATCAAAAGCCTCTACTCCGTTCTCATCAAATTCCGCATCTTCATTTAAATCATGAACTTTCAGCGTATTCTGACTCATAAGGTGGCTCCTACCCGTGATCCCTAACGGAACTAGCACGTGAAAGCCTGGTTCCGCCGAATTATCGCTGCGGTAAATAGCGCAGCGGGTTTACGGATTTCCCCTTGTAACGAATTTCAAAATGCAAGCGTGTAGAACTGGTTCCGGTGCTACCCATGGTAGCTATCTTCTGCCCCGCCTTGATTTCTTGTTGTTCCCGGACCAGCATTGTATCGTTATGGGCGTAGGCACTCAGGTAATCATCGTTGTGTTTGATGATAATAAGATTACCGTAACCACGCAGCGCGTTACCGGCATACACGACGCGTCCATCTGCGGTCGCGACAATAGCCTGTCCTTTGCTGCCTGCAATGTCGATCCCTTTATTGCCACCTTCGGTAGCTGCGAAGTTTTCGATCACTTTGCCGTCAGTCGGCCAGCGCCAGGTAGAAATCGGCGAACTGGTAGAAGTTGAGCTTGCAGTCGATTCGGTTGCACTAACTGCCGGAGCCGTTACAGGCGCTGTGACAACGGTCCCAGCAGGCTTGTTGTTCGGCAACATTTTGTTAGCACTTTGTTCACCTGAATCCTCAGAATACGTAATTGTTGGTTTCGAAGCAACAGCAACGGTGGAATTTTGTGCAGGGTTGGTCACAACTCCTTGCTGTGCTGCATCCGCCTGGGTGATGGCATTACCACCGGTAATCGGTGCACCCGACGCGTTGCCCACTTGCAGAGTTTGTCCGACATTCAGGCCATACGGGGCCGGAACGTTATTGCGTTGTGCGAGGTCACGGAAATCGTTCCCGGTAATCCAGGCAATATAGAAAAGCGTGTCGCCTTTCTTAACAGTATAGGTACTGCCACCCGTATAGCTACCTTTCGGAATATTCCCGTACTGACGATTGTACACAATCCGCCCGTTTTCCATCTGGACAGGCTGTTCTGCAACCGGCTGAATCTGTGTTGGCTGAGTCGCCGGGCGTTGCACCGGTTGGATCTGTGGCGTTTGTTGTACTGTCGCCGTTGATCCCATTTTTGGTGGAGGCGTAATCAGCATGCCGGAGCTGGTGTTCGATGATGCATTGCCGCCAACAGAGCTGACCGGCGCTGGCGGATTCGAGGTGTTTGAACAACCTGCCAGCCATAACGAAACCAGTGACAATGCCGCAATACGGCGAACGGTAAATTTGTGGCTTCCCGCGCTCATTTATCCCCCAGGAAAATTTGGTTAATACCCAGTGACGTAATCACCGTGCAAGGCATCGGGCTGGACACTGGAAAACGTGACCACGATACGCTTACTAATTCCAGAATATCCAGGAAAACTCCAGGTATTCAGCAGCGTTAGCTACGCCAGCTCCCCCTTGACTAAGGGAACAAAGCGTACGGCCTCCACGGTGTCGATAATAAATTCGCCTCCCCGACGACGAACCCGTTTCAAAAACTGGTGCTCATCGCCCACGGGCAAGACGAGAACGCCGCCTTCATCCAACTGCATCATCAATGCCGTTGGGATCTCAGGCGGTGCTGCCGTCACAATGATAGCGTCAAACGGCGCTCGAGCCTGCCAACCTTGCCATCCATCACCATGACGGGTCGAAACATTATGTAAATCAAGCTGTTTCAGGCGACGACGCGCCTGCCATTGCAAACCTTTAATGCGCTCAACAGAGCACACATGATGCACCAGATGCGCCAGGATAGCCGTCTGGTAGCCAGAGCCGGTACCAATTTCCAGAACCCGCGATTGCGGCGTTAGCTCCAGCAGCTCGGTCATGCGAGCCACCATATAGGGCTGTGAGATGGTCTGCCCCTGGCCAATCGGCAGGGCGATATTATCCCAGGCCTTATGTTCAAACGCCTCATCAACGAACTTTTCACGCGGCACTGCGGCGAGCGCATCCAGGACATGCTCATCTCTGATGCCCTGCGCACGTAATTGTTCAAGAAGAGTGTGTACGCGTCTGCTTACCATTGCGTGTCGACTCCCACGCTGTCTAACCAGTCAGAAACAACCTCATGCGCACCGTATGCGGTTAAATCAACATGCAGCGGCGTGATGGAAACATAACCTTCATCAACGGCAGCAAAATCCGTATCCGGACCGGCATCGCACTTTTCGCCCGGCGGGCCAATCCAATACAGCGTATTGCCACGCGGATCCTGCTGTGGAATCACCTGATCCGCAGGATGACGGCTGCCGCAGCGGGTGACGCGGACCCCTTTAATCTGATCCAGCGGTAAATCCGGCACGTTGATATTCAAAATGCGTCCGGTGCGCAGCGGTTCACGACTCAGCGCCCGTAAGATACGACAGGTTACTGCGGCAGCGGTATCGTAGTGTTTATGACCATCAAGTGAAACAGCCAGCGCAGGGAACCCGAGGTGACGACCTTCCATCGCCGCCGCCACGGTACCGGAATAGATGACATCATCACCCAGATTTGGACCCGCATTAATACCAGAAACAACAATGTCCGGACGCGGACGCATTAATGCGTTCACGCCCAGATAGACGCAGTCGGTAGGCGTACCCATTTGTATGGCAATATCGCCGTTATCATAGGTAAACGTGCGAAGCGAGGACTCCAGCGTCAGCGAATTAGACGCGCCACTGCGGTTACGATCCGGGGCAACCACCTGTACGTCAGCAAACTCACGCAGCGCTTTCGCCAGCGTTTGTATACCGGGTGCGTGGACCCCATCATCGTTACTCAGCAATATACGCATAATCACCCATTGTGTTAATAAGTTCCCTTACAACACTGGTGGCGAAGCTACCTGCCGGTAGCCAGAAGCGCAACTCAACGGTTACGTCATCCCACCAGTTCCAGCTTAATTGTTGTGGATACAGCAATATAGCGCGGCGCGATGCCTCAACTTTCTCGCGCAATAACAGAGACTGTAGCGCGGTTTCGTCAGCAATAGCGGCCTCTTCAAACGCCAGAGCATCGCGCTGAGTTCCCCACTCACCGCTGCCCGGCAATGCCGCTGTTATCATCAATTCTTTCTCATCGACGCGACGCTGTAATTCGGTCTGTTCTTCCCGTGTGGCAACAAACCAGCTTCCGCGTCCCGACAATTGTAGCGCATCGCCGTCAACAACTTGATTAAAGTCTGTTTTTTTCAGGCGTTCATTGACTATCTGATTAAACAACGCGCTACGGGCCGCCGACAACCAAAAACTGCGTTTATTGCGATCGCGCACCGGCGCATCGCTTTGCGCCCAGCGTAACGCCCCTTGCAGGTTGCTACCGCCGATACCAAAACGTTGAGCGCCAAAATAGTTCGGTACACCGCGCTCGCTAATCGCCTGTAAACGCGCTTCAACATCATCACGCTCGCTCACTTCACGCAACACCAGCGTAAACGCGTTGCCTTTCAGTGCGCCTAAACGCAGCTTACGCTTGTGGCGGGCGTACTCCAGCACTTTACAGCCTTCAAGCTCAAATTTGCTTAAATCGGGCATTGCATTGCCCGGTACGCGCGCGCACAGCCACTGTTCCGTGACCGCATGCTTATCTTTCTGCCCGGCAAAGCTGACTTCGCGGGCGTGGATTTTAAGGAATTTGGCCAGCGCGTCAGCCACAAAACGGGTGTTACAACCGTTTTTCAGAATACGCACCAGAACGTGCTCGCCTTCGCCATCCGGTTCGAAGCCTAAATCTTCGACGACGACAAAGTCTTCCGGATTGGCTTTCAGAACTCCGTGGCCGAGTGGTTTACCATGGAGATAGGTCAGATCTTCAAACGCTGTCATTTCGTTGCCTTAATGAGTAACGCCACCGCTTCACAGGCAATCCCTTCCCCACGCCCGGTAAAACCGAGTTTTTCCGTGGTGGTCGCTTTCACGTTAACATCATCCATATGGCAGCCGAGATCCTCGGCAATAAACACCCGCATTTGCGGAATGTGCGGCAGCATCTTCGGCGCCTGAGCAATAATAGTGACATCCACATTACCAAGCGTATAGCCTTTAGCCTGAATACGCCGCCAGGCCTCACGCAATAACTCGCGGCTATCGGCACCCTTGAACGCTGCATCGGTATCCGGGAAGAGTTTACCGATATCACCCAACGCCGCAGCCCCCAGCAGGGCATCGGTTAGCGCATGTAATGCCACATCGCCATCAGAATGCGCCAGCAATCCTTTTTCGTATGGGATGCGCACACCACCAATGATAATTGGGCCAACACCGCCAAAGGCGTGTACGTCAAAACCGTGTCCAATTCGCATTATGTCTTCTCCTGGTATACACATCATCCTTCAAGCTGCTTCTTTGTTGGCTACCTTTGTTCACCCCAGCCACTTACTTATGTAAGCTCCAGGGGATTCACTCAGTTGCCGCCTTGATGCAGCTTGAATGATTTTGTGTCTAGATTCTTCGGGTCAGATAAAATTCCGCCAGTGCCAGATCTTCCGGACGGGTGACTTTAATGTTGTCAGCGCGTCCTTCAACCAGCAGCGGATGAAAGCCGCAATATTCCAGTGCCGAAGCCTCATCCGTAATGGTTGCGCCTTCGTTTAGAGCTCGGGTCAGGCAATCGTGTAACAGCTCACGTGGGAAATACTGCGGTGTCAACGCATGCCATAAATCGGTGCGTTCGACCGTATGAGCAATCTCAGTCTTACCTGGCTCGGCACGTTTCATGGTGTCGCGTACGGGAGTCGCCAGGATACCGCCGATACGGCTGGTTTCACTTATTGCCAGTAAGCGGGCTAAATCATCCTGATGCAGACATGGCCGCGCGGCATCATGCACCAGTACCCACTGAGCGTCTCCAGCGGCTTGCAAACCGGCAAGGACAGAATCGGCACGCTCATCGCCGCCATCCACCACGGTAATTTGCGGATGCGCTGCAAGTGGTAGTTGGGCAAAGCGGCTGTCGCCGGGACTGATCGCGATAACGACACGCGTCACCCGGGGATGCGCCAGCAGCGCATCAACCGAGTGTTCAAGAATGGTTTTATTGCCAATTGAGAGGTACTGCTTAGGACACTCCGCCTGCATTCGGCGGCCAAATCCGGCAGCCGGCACCACGGCGCAAACGTCCAATAAAGAGGCTGCCATGTTAAATCCTTGGCTGGTTTATCGATTGTTTTGCCCTGCGGTCTGTGCGCGTTTAGACGCGTCAGGGACCAGGCGATAAAACGTTTCGCCCGGCTTAGTCATGCTGAGTTCGTTGCGTGCGCGTTCCTCGATAGCTTCCTGACCGCCATTGAGATCGTCAATTTCAGCAAAGAGCTGATCGTTACGCGCTTTAAGTTTCGCGTTTGTAGCTTGCTGCGCAGCAACATCATCGTTGACGCGACTATAGTCATGTATGCCGTTCTTACCGAACCACAGCGAATACTGCAGCCAGACTAATAAAGCCAGCAACAGCAGCGTTAGTTTACCCATCCTGCCCCCTGAAAAACGGCATTAACATCCCATAACTTCCGCAGACAACTTTACATCAACGGTCGGGAATGCCGCGACAACGCGGGCAAATGTACCACATTTGCCCGTTGTTACGTATACCTCGTGTAAGGAGAACATAATCTCATTGTTGGTTACGGTTTGAATTAGAGCTGTCGGTATGCAGCACCACTCGCCATGAAAAAAGGGAAGTAAACCTAGCCCAGCAGCCACAGGAACAATGCGCCAAACATCGACCCAACCACCAGCAGGGTAAACGTAACGCTTAGCAGCAGCCGTCCCTGCATAAGCGAATGCAGGGCAATACCCGCCACAATGGCGACGGGCAGCAACGCGAGGAAAAAAGGCCAGGTATAAAGGAAAAAAAATAGCGTATTAGGGCCATACATCAGGCATGGGAACCCCAGCGCCAGCAACCACGCAGCAAAACCGACAACGGCACCCGGTAGTGACCAGGTGGTTTCGTCGTCGGCGGCGAAGGTATCTGAGTCTGTAATGGTAATGTTATGGCTGTTACGCATATCGAATCCTGTGACCGTGACTGACCGGGCATACAAGCTCGGGTGTCTCAGGATCTGATAATATCTTCCTGCCTCAGCAGGTCTAATAATTGGGGTACCAAATTTGTTACCAATTGTTCACCATCAAGATGAATCTCTGGCGATTCAGGCGCTTCGTATACCGAGTCGATTCCGGTGAAATTGCGCAACTCCCCCGCCCGCGCTTTTTTATACAGCCCTTTTGGATCGCGTGCTTCACACGTTGCTAATGGCGTATCGACAAACACCTCTATAAAACGCCCATGACCCACACGTTCGCGAACCATCTGTCGTTCAGCACGATGAGGGGAAATAAAGGCCGTCAGTACCACCAGCCCCGCATCCACCATCAGGTTAGCCACTTCGCCAACCCGACGAATATTCTCCTTACGATCGGCATCGCTAAATCCGAGATCGCTGCACAAGCCGTGGCGCACGTTATCACCGTCCAGCAGATAAGTGCTAACCCCCTGCTTGTGCAATGCTTCTTCCAGCGCCCCTGCTACCGTGGATTTACCGGAACCAGAGAGTCCGGTAAACCACAGCACAACACCACGATGACCGTGGCGTTGTTCCCGCTGTTGCGGCGTAACAGGATGGGCATGCCAGACGACGTTTTCGTCATGCAGCGCCATTATTTTCCTCCCAGCAGATCGCGCGCACCCCAATGTGGAAAGTGGCGACGCACCAGCGCATTAAGCTCCAGTTCAAACGCGCTGAACTGGGATGCCATGGCCTGCTCCTGGACGATCGGCTCGCGTACCAGTCCAGCACCGACGGTGACGTTGGTCAGACGGTCAATGATAATCAGGCCGCCCGTCACCGGATTATGCTGATAGGTGTCCAGCACCAGCGGCTCATCAAAGGTCAGATTAACCAGACCGATGCCGTTTAGCGGCAGCGCTTCAACGTCACGTTGGGTCAGGTTATTAATATCGACCTGATACTCCACGCTATCAACACGCGCACGCGTCTTCTTGCCTGCGACTTTGATGTCGTAGCTCTGCCCTGGTGACAGCGGTTGTTCCGCCATCCACACCACATCAACGGCAGCGCGTTGCACCGTCGACAGCGTTTCCTGGGCATCAAGCAGCAGATCGCCCCGGCTGATGTCGATCTCATCTTTTAGCACCAGGGTAATGGCTTCACCTGCATGTGCTTCCTGCAAGTCGCCATCAAACGTGACAATCCGGGCGACGCTGGACTCAACGCCGGATGGCAGCACTTTGACGCGCTGTCCCACCTTCACACTACCGGAGGCCAACGTTCCGGCATAACCACGAAAATCAAGATTTGGGCGGTTCACATACTGCACCGGGAATCGCATCGGCTGAGTATCGACAACGCGCTGGATTTCAACAGTTTCAAGCACTTCCAGCAGCGTCGGGCCGCTGTACCACGGCATGCTGAAACTTTGCGACGCCACGTTGTCACCTTCCAGTGCTGAAAGCGGTACAAAACGGATATCCAGGTTGCCCGGCAACTGCTCTGCAAAGGTCAGATAATCTTCACGAATCCGGTTAAATGTCTCTTCGCTAAAATCCACCAGATCCATTTTGTTGATCGCAACGATCAGATGTTTTATTCCCAACAGCGTGGAGATAAAGCTGTGACGACGCGTCTGATCCAGCACGCCTTTACGTGCATCGATCAGCAGGATCGCCAGATCGCAGGTCGACGCGCCAGTGGCCATGTTACGGGTGTACTGCTCATGGCCGGGGGTATCCGCAATGATAAATTTACGCTTCTCGGTAGAGAAATAACGGTAGGCCACGTCGATGGTGATGCCCTGCTCGCGCTCGGCCTGCAAACCATCAACCAACAACGCCAGATCGAGCTTTTCGCCCTGGGTACCGTGACGTTTGCTGTCGTTGTGCAGCGATGAGAGCTGATCTTCGTAGATCTGTCGGGTATCATGCAACAGACGTCCAATCAGAGTACTTTTCCCATCATCCACGCTACCGCAGGTTAAAAAACGCAGCAGGCTTTTGTGTTGTTGGGCAATCATCCAGGCTTCAACGCCGCCTTCATTAGCAATTTGTTGTGCAAGTGTCGTGTTCATGGCGGCTCCTTAGAAATACCCCTGACGTTTCTTCAGCTCCATGGAGCCCGCCTGGTCGCGGTCAATCACGCGGCCCTGACGTTCACTGGTGGTTGAAACCAGCATCTCTTCGATGATTTCCGGTAGCGTCTGCGCGTCCGACTCCACCGCGCCAGTGAGCGGCCAGCAGCCGAGAGTACGGAAACGCACCATACGTTTTTTGATAACCTCACCAGGCTGCAGATCGATTCTGTCGTCATCAATCATCATCAACATGCCATCGCGCTCAAGCACCGGACGCTCTGCGGCAAGGTACAGCGGAACAATGTCGATGTTTTCCAGCCAGATGTACTGCCAGATATCCTGTTCCGTCCAGTTAGAGAGCGGGAATACGCGAATGCTTTCGCCTTTGTTAATCTGGCCGTTGTAGTTATGCCACAGTTCCGGACGCTGGTTTTTCGGGTCCCAGCGATGAAAACGATCGCGGAAGGAATAGATGCGCTCTTTCGCGCGCGATTTCTCTTCATCACGGCGTGCGCCGCCGAATGCTGCGTCAAAACTGTATTTGTTCAGCGCTTGCTTCAACCCCTCGGTTTTCATAATGTCGGTATGCTTGGCGCTACCGTGGACAAATGGGTTGATCCCCATCGCCACCCCTTCCGGGTTTTTATGCACCAGCAGTTCGCAGCCGTAGGCTTTTGCCGTGCGGTCACGAAACTCATACATCTCACTGAATTTCCAGCCGGTATCAACGTGCAGCAGAGGAAACGGCAGTGAACCAGGATAAAACGCTTTGCGCGCCAGATGCAGCATTACGCTGGAATCCTTGCCGATGGAATACATCATCACCGGATTCGAAAACTCGGCGGCCACCTCACGAATGATATGGATGCTCTCCGCTTCCAGTTGCCGCAGGTGGGTAAGTCGTTTTTGATCCATAACCGTTCCTATGTATTGCCGTTATTTTGCTAACGAAGTTCAGATAACCTGACTATAGGGAGGGCAAGAGAGCGAATGAAATTACGAATTGGAATGAGTAGTTCCTCAAAGGAATAACGATTTGGAAAAGCAAAGTTCAAAAAGTGCTTAAGCCGCCGGATTTCGGGCATTTAGGAGCAAATGAAATTGTTTTACCTCGATCACAGTTTCATACTAGCGGCTGAAAATTTCTGCTTGGTATTTAAGGACTCACTATGTTTTCCGCATTGCGCCACCTGACTACCGCCCTGGCGCTCGGCGCGTGCTTTATCCTTCCCGCACAGGCAACCTCTTCGAAGCCCGGAGATATGGCAAATACTCAGGCCCGATATATCGCAACATTCTTCCCTGGCCGCGTGACGGGCTCTCCGGCAGAAATGCTATCTGCTGATTATTTACGTCAGCAATTTCAGCAGATGGGCTATCGCAGTGATATTCGGACGTTTAATAGCCGTTATGTTTATACCGCCAAAGACAACCGTAAGAACTGGCATAACGTTACGGGCAGCACCGTCATTGCAGCGCATGAAGGCAAAGCGCCGCAGCAGATTATTATCATGGCGCACCTCGACACTTACGCCGCGCAGAGCGATGCCGATTCCGATGCTAATCTGGGCGGATTAACCTTGCAGGGCATCGACGATAACGCCGCAGGTTTGGGTGTCATGCTGGAATTGGCTGAAAAACTTAAAAATGTGCCGACACAGTATGGCATTCGGTTTATCGCCACCAGCGGCGAGGAAGAAGGCAAACTGGGTGCAGAAAATATCCTCAAGCGCATGAGTGCGGCTGAGAAGAAGAATACCCTGCTGGTTATCAACCTCGATAACCTGATCGTCGGGGATAAGCTCTACTTCAATAGTGGGAAAAGAACCCCGGAAGCCGTACGAAAACTGACGCGCGACCGGGCGCTGGCAATTGCACACAGCCGCGGTATCGTCGCCAGTACCAACCCGGGCCTGAACAAAGACTATCCGAAAGGAACCGGATGTTGTAACGATGCCGAGGTCTTCGACAAAGCGGGAATCGCCGTGCTCTCGGTAGAAGCAACCAACTGGAACCTGGGTAAAAAAGACGGCTATCAGCAACGCGCCAAAACTGCCTCTTTCCCCGCCGGTAACAGCTGGCATGATGTGCGGCTGGATAACCAACAGCATATCGATAAAGCGCTTCCAGGCCGGATTGAACATCGCAGCCGCGACGTGGTACGCATTATGCTGCCGCTGGTAAAAGAACTGGCGAAAGCAGGTAAATCCTAAAGAAGAAGCCCGGTAATATGTAAATGTTACCGGGCTTTTAGCCGTTACCCTTCGTGCAATCCGCACTCTCTTTTCAGCCCAAAGAACCGCGTCTCTTCTTCCGCCATCCCCGGCTCCCATTTGCGGGTGGTATGGGTATCGCCGACTGACAGATAGCCTTGATCCCACAGTGGATGGTATTTCAGGCCGTGTTTTTGCAGATACTGGTATACCGTACGGTTGTCCCAGTCGATAATCGGCAGCACTTTAAATACGCCACGCTGAATAGCCAATACCGGTAAATGTGCACGGCTACCGGACTGCTCGCGGCGCAGACCCGCAAACCAGGTTTGCGCGTCGAGTTCCTGTAGCGCCCGGTTCATCGGTTCGACTTTGTTGATGTCATTGTATTTCTCAATGCCTTCAACACCTTGTTCCCACAGCTTGCCGTAGCGCGCTTCCTGCCAGGCCGCGCTCTCTTTCGCCCGGTAGACCTGCAGGTTGAGTTTGAGTTTGTCCGTTAACGCATCGATAAACTGGTAGGTTTCCGGGAATAAATAGCCAGTATCGGTGAGGATCACCGGGATATCCGGGCGAACCTGGTTCACGAGATGCAGGCTGACCGCCGCCTGAATGCCAAAACTTGATGAAAGGACATATTCGCCGGGCAGGTTTTCCAGCGCCCACGCCACGCGATCCTCGGCACTCAGTTTTTCCAGTTCGGCGTTGGTTTCTGCCAGAGCTAATACGCGTTCGACTTTCGGCAGTTCATTCAGCGTGTTTAGATCGAGTTGGGACATAAGTTCCTCACTGTGTGCCTTGCCTGATGGCGCTTCGCTTATCAGGCCTACGCAGACGGTAGGCCGGATAAGGCATGTATGGCGCCATCCGGCAATTCATGTTATTCCCAGAAATCACGCGCTGGATCGAGCACCGGGCGAATGATGCCCGCACGCACCGTAAAGTCACCGAAGCCTTCACCCGCTTCGCGCTCTTTCGCCCAGCGCCCAATCAGTTCGTCAACGACGTCGAGAATTTCCGATTCCGTAATATTTTCGCGATACATACGCGGGATGCGCGTGCCCATGCGGTTACCGCCCAGATGCACGTTGTAGCGTCCCGGCGCTTTGCCCACCAGGCCCAGTTCCGCCAGCATCGCGCGGCCACAGCCGTTCGGGCAGCCGGTGACGCGCATCACGATATGTTCGTCAGGAATGCCGTGTTTTTCCAGAATCGCTTCCACTTTATCAGTGAACGATGGCAGGAAGCGTTCGGCTTCAGCCATCGCCAGCGGACAGGTCGGGAACGACACGCAGGCCATCGAGTTTTCACGCTGCGGTTTTACCGCATTCATCAGACCATGATCGCGTGCCAGCTTCTCAATCTTCGCCTTATCACTCTCCGGGACACCAGCAATGATCAGGTTCTGGTTGGCCGTGATACGGAACTCGCCTTTGTGGATCTTCGCGATCTCCAGCAAGCCGGTTTTCAGCGGACGCCCCGGATAATCCAGAATACGGCCGTTTTCAATAAACAGCGTCAGGTGCCAGTTATTGTCGATCCCCTTCACCCAACCGATCCTGTCGCCACGACCGGTGAACTCGTACGGACGGATCGGCTCAAACTTGATCCCCGCACGGCGTTCAACTTCCTCTTTAAACGTCTCGACACCTACCCGCTCCAGCGTGTATTTGGTTTTGGCGTTTTTACGATCGGTACGGTTACCCCAGTCGCGTTGGGTCGTGACCACCGCTTCCGCCACCGCCAGGGTGTGTTCCAGCGGCAGATAACCAAACTCACTCGCCGTACGGGCGTAGGTTTTCTTGTTGCCATGCTCAATCGACAAACCGCCGCCGACCAGCAGGTTAAAGCCTACCAGCTTGCCGTTTTCGGCAATCGCCACGAAGTTCATATCGTTAGCGTGCAGATCGATATCGTTCTGCGGCGGGATCACCACTGTGGTTTTAAACTTACGCGGCAGATAGGTCGCCCCGAGGATCGGCTCTTCATCCGTCGTCGCGACTTTTTCCTGATCGAGCCAGATCTCAGCATAAGCGCGAGTGCGCGGCAGCAAGTGTTCGGAGATCTTTTTCGCCCACTCGTAGGCTTCCGCATGCAGCTGCGACTCATATGGATTGGAGGTACACAGCACGTTACGGTTCATGTCGTTGGCGGTCGCCAGCGCGTCCAGCCCCACTGAATGCAGCATCTGATGCACCGGCTTCACGTTCTTCTTCAGAATGCCGTGGAACTGAAAGGTCTGACGGTTGGTCAGACGAATGCTGCCGTAAATGGTGTTGTCATGGGCGAACTTGTCGATCGCCTGCCATTGTTTGGTGGTGATGACTCCCCCTGGCAGGCGGCAGCGTAGCAGCATCGCATGACGCGGCTCCAGCTTCTGTTCCGCACGTTCGGCACGAATATCGCGGTCGTCCTGCTGGTACATACCGTGAAAACGGATCAGCAGGAAGTTGTCACCGTGGAAGCCGCCGGTCAGGCCGTCGTTCAGGTCTTCCGCGATGGTGCCGCGCAGGAAATTACTTTCACGCTTCATGCGCTCGGCGTCAGTCAGTTTGCCTTCGACCACTAAAGGCCCTGGGTATTTTTCGCTCATTAGTAGACATCTCGCTGATAACGGCGCTCAACGCGCAGCTCACTTAAAAATTCATCCGCCGCTTCGATGTCCATTGCACCGAATTCAGCAATCACTTCCAGCAGTGCCTGCTCAACGTCTTTCGCCATGCGATTGGCGTCGCCGCAGACATAAATGTGCGCACCGTCGTTAATCCAGCGCCACAGTTCCGCGCCCTGTTCGCGCAGTTTGTCTTGTACGTAGATTTTTTCTTTTTGATCGCGAGACCAGGCCAGATCGATTCGGCTCAACACGCCCTCTTTCACGTAGCGCTGCCATTCCACCTGATACAGGAAATCTTCGGTAAAGTGTGGGTTACCAAAAAACAGCCAGTTTTTCCCTTCTGCACCGTCTGCCGCACGTTGCTGCATAAAGGCGCGGAACGGCGCAATCCCCGTTCCTGGCCCGATCATAATTACCGGTGTTTGCGGATTTTCTGGCAGGCGGAAGTTGTCGTTATGTTCGATGAAGACGCGGACTTCGCCCTCTTCTTCCACGCGATCGGCAAGGAAGCCGGAGGCCCCGCCTGCACGCGCACGGCCTTCAACCTCAAAACGCACGGCACCAACGGTGATATGTACTTCGCTTTCCACTTCCGCCTGGGATGAGGCAATGGAGTACAACCGTGGCGTCAGCGGACGCAGAAGATCAACTAACGCCTGAGCGTCCAGTTGCGCCGGGGAGAAACGCACCATATCAACGATTGGCGTGGTGGCGGCGTAATGCTGTAATTGTGCTTTATCGCCTACCAACGGCAACAGCGTTTCGCTGCGCGTCAGGGTGGCATAGTTTTCCACGATATTGGCCGTATTGACGGTCAATTCGAAATGCCACTCCAGCGCGTCAGCGAGCGGCAGCGTTTTGCCCTCAACAGTGACCGGCTCAGTACCTTTCAGCCACAGCAGTTCCACAATTTCTTTGACCAGGGCTGGATCGTTCTGATACCAGACCCCCAGTGCGTCGCCTGGCTGATAGCGCAGACCAGAATCGCCGAGATCAATTTCGATATGGCGTACATCTTTTTCAGAGTCGCGACCGGTAATTTTCTGGTTCACCGCAAGTGTTGCACTCAGCGGTGCTTCTTTGGTGTAAGGACTGGTGTGCAACTCGTTCACCGCACCGCTCGCTGCCGCCTGTGCAGACGGTGCAACAGGCGCGCGAGCCTTCAGTACATCAACCAGGCGGGCACGCCATTCTGCCGCCGCCGATTGATACTCAACATCAGCATCAACGCGGTCCAGCAGGCGTTCACCACCCAACTCTGCCAGTTTCGCATCAAAGTCTTTACCTGACTGGCAGAAAAATTCATAAGACGTATCGCCAAGGCCAAATACGGCGAAGGCCGTGTTTTCAAGCTTCGGCGCTTTTTTAGAGAACAAGTATTTATGCAACGCCACGGCTTCTTCTGCCGGTTCACCTTCCCCTTGCGTTGACGCCACCACAATCAGCAACTTTTCATTGGCGATTTGTTTGAATTTATAGTCGCCAGCGTTGATCAGAGTGACGTTGAGCTTCGCAGCGATCAGATCATCGCGCAGGGCTTCCGCCACACGACGCGCATTACCGGTTTGCGAGGCGGAAATCAGCGTAATGCCTGGCATTTCAGCAGCAGGCGCAGGCGCTGCAGCATTCGTTCCTGGCTGCTGATTCAGCACGCCCCAGAAATAGCCAGAAACCCACGCGAGCTGTGCGGGAGTGAGGTCGGTCGTGGCTGCCTGAAGGCGTGCCAGTTGCTCCGGGTTTAGCGGTAGCAGAGTGGAAGGTGGGGCCTGTGTCGTCATGCGTTGTCATGTTCCAGTAAGCAAAGCGGATTTCAGCAATAAAACCCAAACTGAAGATAAGGTTAACGGTGGGGATAGTAACAATTAAAGAAGGGATGGAAATAACAAATAACCAAATGGACTAACCTGTTTTAGTTATAGTTATTAACAGCAAAAGCGATTTAATAACTGTATGATATATAAATAATTATCAAACATTCTCCTAACAAATATGTCGTTCTGGTACCCAGCGCCCTTTTAACTAATGATAAAATTTGCTCTTTACGGTACCCTACGGCGTTTTTTGCATTCTTGAGAGTAAATAATGTCCACCACCTTGTTTAAAGATTTCACCTTCGAAGCCGCTCACCACCTGCCGCACGTACCGGAAGGACACAAGTGTGGCCGTCTGCATGGTCACTCATTTATGGTGCGTCTTGAAATTACCGGTGAAGTCGATCCACATACCGGTTGGATCATGGATTTTGCCGAATTAAAAGCGGCGTTTAAGCCGACTTACGACAGGCTTGATCACTACTACCTGAACGATATCCCGGGCCTTGAAAACCCAACCAGCGAAGTCTTGTCCCGCTGGATTTGGGAACAGGTAAAACCGGTTGTTCCTCTGCTGAGCGCAGTGATGGTAAAAGAGACCTGCACAGCAGGTTGCGTTTATCGCGGAGAGTGATCCCGACCTTGCCGGATGGCGACGCACCGCGTCTGCTCCCGGCCTACCTTATTAACAAGCGTAGGCCGGGCAAGCGAAGCGCCCCGGCAAAACTTGTCAGGCAATATTCAGGTACTTATGCGTCTGCATCGACAAACGCCAGTTACGCGCAATACAGGTATCAATACACAAACGCGTCGCATCTTCTTTCTGACTGATTGGCTGCAGCGCAATAATGCGTGGTTTATCATCGCTTAACGTAGCCAGCAGTTCATCCAGCGCTTCAATATCGCGAACGCGACCCACCGGATGCTTGATTTCATTGGCTCGTTCCAGCGCCTGTGACAGTACGTCATAGCCGCCACGCATATTCACCTTCGGTGATACCGTCACCCAGGTATTCGGCGTACAGCGCACTTCGTGGGTGCCGCTGGTTTCAATCTGGCAGCTAAAGCCGTTCTTTTCCAGCAGGTCAGTCAGCGGCATCAGGTCATGAATGCAGGGCTCACCGCCGGTTATCACCACATGACGGGCGGTATAGCCCTGGCGCTGAATAACAGCCAGCAGATCTTCACTGCTCGCCGCGCCCCATTTATCACTCTCTTTCGTCTTGGCCAGGATGCTATATAAGGAGACTTCCCGATCCTCAAGCTTATCCCAGGTGTGTTTGGTATCGCACCAGGCACAGCCAACCGGGCATCCCTGTAAACGAATAAAAATGGCGGGGACGCCGGTAAAGTAACCCTCACCTTGCAGGGTCTGGAACATCTCGTTAATCGGGTACTGCATAGTCATCTCTGTTTAGGGTTATGAACGCGTATTATCGCAGATTTACACTCTCAGGTCTTGCCCCCGGCTGCGCTGTCCCGTGAGTTAAAAATCATGAAACGTGATCTCGTGTTTACGCCTGCAATGATCGAATAGCTGTGATTTAATTTCATAGCTATGAAGGCAGCGTTTTGATGTAACAAAATATTTTTGATAATAACCTTATAAAAATAGTATAAACATTTTAAAAGTAAAATATTTCAAGCATGTACAAACGGATACATGAAATTATGAATTTATTAGCATCACGCATAGTCAAATTCGATCTGCGGTATCTTTTTATATTAAAATAGGCTTAAGAAACTTAAAGTTACGCTAATTTTCCATTTAATCTCCGTTTAATTATCCGCGCCTAGAATCCAGTCCCCCCCCCTGATGAGACTGCATTCATGAATACACTATTAATTACTGGCGCAACCGGTTTTTTGGGCGGAGCCGTTTTAGAAAACATTCTGAATCAGACAAATGGATTTAATCTGCTGCTTTTAGTTCGTGGCGATAATGATGTATCTGCGCTGGAACGGATAAAGGAAAATCTGCGCAAATTCAATATTGCAGAAGAAAAACTGGCCGCACTTAGCCCGCGAAATATCCTGTTGGGTGATTTGGTGGAACCTGAAGCGTTTCTTAACGACCCGCGTCTGGACCAGGTTACTCATGTCATCAACTGTGCCGCCGTCGCCTCTTTTGGCAACAACCCGCTTATCTGGAAAGTAAATGTCGCAGGAACGCTGAAGTTCGCCCAGAAAATGGCCTGTGTCGGCAGCCTGCAGCGTTTTCTTCACGTTGGTACAGCGATGTCATGCTCCCCAGAGCCCGACTCACTGGTGGCAGAAAGTGCAGAATTTTGCGAACGTGCTGAGCACCTGGTTGAGTATACGCACTCTAAATCCACGATAGAGCGTCTGATGCAACAGGAATGCCCAACATTACCATTGGTTATCGCGCGGCCTTCGATCGTTGTTGGCCACACTCATCATGGCTGCCAACCCTCCAGCAGTATTTTCTGGGTATTCAGCATGGGTCTGATGTTACAAAAATTTATGTGTTCGATGGAAGACCGTATTGACGTGATCCCGGTTGATTACTGCGCCGATGCCTTGCTGATGTTACTGAGCTGTCCGCTCGCTCGCGGTGAAGTGGTGCACATCTCAGCCGGAGAAGAAAATAGCGTGAGGTTTGCAGATATTGATAGCGCGATGGCATCTGCGCTGGAACAAGCTCCCGTCGGTAATAAATACGCACAGGTCAGGTATGAAACGCTGGTCAAAATGCGCCGCGAACTGAAGAATATTTTTGGCCCCTGCAACGAACGGCTGATGCTGAAAGCCATGCGTCTGTACGGCGCGTTTGCTACGCTGAACGTGCGATTCAGCAATGATAAGCTGCTCAGCATGGGGATGCCGAAGCCGCCGCGTTTCACCGATTACATTGAGCGCTGTGTACAGACGACACGTGGGCTGACTATTCCACAGCAAATGGCGGTGGACTTTAAATAGGTTGCTATTGTGCAGGCAAAAAAATGCCAGCCTGAAGGCTGGCATTTTTAAATCAGAGAAAGAACAGGATTACGCCTGACCTTTGATCTCTTTACGACCATTGTACGGTGCTTGTTCACCCAGAGCTTCTTCGATACGAATCAGCTGGTTGTACTTAGCAACACGGTCAGAACGGCTCATAGAACCCGTTTTGATCTGGCCTGCAGCGGTACCAACAGCCAGGTCAGCGATGGTAGCATCTTCAGTTTCGCCAGAACGGTGAGAGATGACAGCAGTGTAGCCAGCGTCTTTCGCCATTTTGATCGCAGCCAGAGTTTCGGTCAGAGAACCGATCTGGTTGAATTTGATCAGGATGGAGTTAACGATGCCTTTTTCGATGCCTTCTTTCAGGATCTTGGTGTTGGTTACGAACAGGTCGTCACCAACCAGCTGGATTTTGTCGCCCAGTACTTTAGTCTGGTATGCGAAACCATCCCAGTCAGACTCGTCCAGACCATCTTCGATGGACACGATCGGGTACTGTTTGGTCAGTTCTTCCAGGAAGTGAGTGAATTCTTCGGAGGTGAATGCTTTGTTGCCTTCGCCAGCCAGAACGTATTTACCGTCTTTGTAGAATTCAGATGCTGCACAGTCCATCGCCAGGGTGATGTCTTTGCCCAGCTCGTAGCCAGCTGCTTTAACCGCTTCAGCGATTACAGCCAGAGCTTCAGCGTTGGAACCCAGGTTCGGCGCATAGCCGCCTTCGTCACCCACTGCAGTGTTCATACCTTTAGCTTTCAGAACTTTAGCCAGGTTGTGGAACACTTCAGAACCCATACGTACAGCTTCTTTCAGGGTTTTAGCGCCAACAGGCTGAATCATGAATTCCTGGATGTCGACGTTGTTGTCAGCGTGCTCACCACCGTTGATGATGTTCATCATCGGAACCGGCATGGAGTATTTGCCCGGAGTGCCGTTCAGTTCAGCGATGTGAGCATACAGCGGCAGGCCTTTAGCGGCAGCAGCAGCTTTAGCAGCAGCCAGAGAAACGGCCAGGATGGCGTTTGCACCGAAGTTGGATTTGTTTTCAGTACCGTCCAGATCGATCATGATCTTGTCGATGCCAGCCTGATCTTTAGCATCTTTACCCAGCAGAGCCTGAGCAATCGGGCCATTCACAGCTGCAACAGCTTTCAGTACGCCTTTACCCATGAAACGGGATTTGTCGCCATCGCGCAGTTCCAGTGCTTCGCGGGAACCAGTAGAAGCACCTGACGGAGCTGCTGCCATACCAACGAAACCACCTTCCAGGTGTACTTCGGCTTCAACAGTCGGGTTACCACGGGAGTCGATGATTTCACGACCGATGATTTTAACGATTTTGGACATTAGGTTTTCCTCAGTACAAGTTAAACTAAAACTCCAGACAAACAATGCACCCTGATGGGTGCATTGCCGTTCTAACTTTTTACTTCTTACTTCGCCTGACGCTTCTGATGTTCACTGGCGGCTTTCACAAAGCCGGCAAACAGCGGGTGCCCATCACGTGGCGTGGAAGTAAATTCCGGATGGAACTGACAGGCCACGAACCACGGATGATTCGGTACCTCAATGATCTCGACCAACTGATCATCACCGGAACGGCCTGCAACACGCAGACCCGCAGCTTCAATCTGTTTCAACAGCATATTGTTGACTTCGTAGCGGTGGCGATGGCGTTCAACAATCGTCGGTGTACCGTACAGTTGACGAACCAGACTCTCATCGCTCAGCTGACACTGTTGCGCACCAAGACGCATTGTGCCACCCAGATCGCTCTTCTCGGTACGGACTTCGACATTGCCGTCTTCATCACGCCATTCAGTAATCAGGGCCACCACTGGGTACTTACAGTCTGGCACAAATTCTGTGGAGTTGGCGTTGTCCATTCCCACGACGTTACGAGCAAACTCAATCAACGCAACCTGCATACCCAGGCAAATGCCCAGATAAGGAATATTGTTCTCACGCGCAAAGCGTGCTGTCGCGATTTTCCCTTCAACACCACGGTAGCCGAAGCCGCCGGGGATTAGGATGGCATCAAGACCTTTCAGGATCTCAACACCGCGCGTTTCAACATCTTGCGAATCAATCAGCTTGATGTTGACGGTGACACGATTCTTCAGACCACCGTGCTTCAGCGCTTCGATAACTGACTTATAGGCATCCGGCAGTTCAATGTACTTGCCAACCATACCGATAGTCACTTCGCCTGCCGGATTCGCTTCTTCGTAGATAACCTGTTCCCATTCTGACAGATTCGCTTCCGGACAGTTCAAGCTGAATCGTTTACAAATATAATCGTCAAGGCCCTGGGATTTCAACAGGCCCGGAATTTTATAGATGGAATCGACATCTTTCAGAGAAATCACCGCTTTTTCCGGAACGTTACAGAACAATGCAATTTTTGCACGTTCATTAGCCGGAACTGCGCGATCGGAGCGGCAAATCAGGATATCTGGCTGAATACCGATAGAAAGCAGCTCTTTTACAGAGTGCTGAGTCGGTTTAGTTTTGACTTCACCTGCCGCCGCCATGTACGGAACCAGCGTCAGATGCATAAACAGCGTGTGCTCGCGGCCAATTTCTACAGCCATCTGGCGAATCGCTTCAAGGAACGGCAGAGATTCGATATCCCCAACGGTTCCGCCGATCTCGACCAGAACAACATCATGACCTTCACCGCCTTCCAGAACGCGCTCTTTAATGGCATTCGTGATGTGCGGAATGACCTGAACGGTAGCGCCCAGATAGTCACCACGGCGTTCTTTACGCAGAACGTCGGAGTAGATACGACCCGTGGTGAAGTTGTTACGGCGGCTCATTTTAGTGCGGATGAAACGCTCATAGTGACCCAGGTCCAGGTCGGTTTCAGCGCCGTCTTCGGTAACGAACACTTCCCCGTGTTGGATAGGGCTCATAGTACCTGGATCGACGTTGATGTACGGATCCAGTTTCATCATGGTCACATTGAGGCCACGGGCTTCAAGAATGGCTGCCAGGGAGGCTGCGGCAATGCCTTTTCCCAGAGAGGATACGACCCCGCCGGTCACAAAAATATAGTTCGTTGTCATGCTGGACCTGAGAAGTTAGGGTGAAACGATGGAATTACCAAGACGGGAAAGTAGTATACCCGAACATGACGAGCGCCACAAACTTTCATTATTCCTCCTCTTCACCAGGCTCACATTAACATCGGGAGTGAGAAAATAGCCCCTTTGGGGTAAATGTTTTTGACGTAAATCAAGCGCTTGTTATTTAAAAAATCACACAAATCGCCCTTGACCGACGAAATCCCTTAGAGATCAATTTCCTGTCGTTTTACCTGTTGCCAGACTTCTTCCATTGTTTCCAGATCAACACCAGTCATTTCCAGGCCTCGGGCTGCCACAATTCGCTCAACCTCACGAAAACGGCGCTCGAATTTTTCATTCGCTTTCTGCAATGCCGTCTCTGCTTTTGTCCCTAAATGACGGGCCATATTGACCGTGGCAAACAGCAGATCGCCCATTTCCTCCTCCAGTTTAGCCTGATCAACGACAGCCTGCTTCGCCTCGAACATGACTTCGTCAATCTCTTCATAAACTTTGTCGACAACCGGTCCTAATGTCTTCCAGTCAAAACCAACATTGGAGCAACGTTTCTGGATTTTCTGAGCGCGCATTAGCGCCGGTAAACTACGGGGAATATCGTCCAGCGCGGAATGTTGTGACTTCTCGGCACGTTCTTCGGTTTTGATTTGTTCCCAGCGGGTTAGCACTTCGCGACTAGTGCTGGCAGAAACATCTGCAAATACATGCGGATGCCGACGTTCGAGCTTATCGCTAATCGCGGCGCAGATGTCATTAAAATCGAAGCGCCCTTCTTCCTGCGCCATCTGGGCGTAAAACACCACCTGGAACAACAGATCGCCCAGCTCTCCACGCAGGTCATCGAAGTCTTCACGCGCAATCGCGTCCAGCACTTCATAGGTTTCTTCGAGGGTGTAAGGAGCAATAGTGGTGAAAGTCTGCTCTTTATCCCACGGACAGCCGTTTTCCGGGTCGCGCAGGCGCTGCATAATACCGAGCAGCCGATCGATTTGATTCATTGGATTGTCCTGAAAAAAACAGGCCCGATGAACGGAGCGCCATCGGGCAAATAATAATGCCTGATGGCGACGCAAACGCGTCTTATCAGGCCTACAAATTGTCGTTAATTACCGTGCAAGCGACGCGCGTCGATCACATCCGGCACCTGGTTCAGTTTGCCGAGCACGCGCCCGAGCACCTGTAAGTTGTAAATTTCGATGGTCATATCGATGGTGGCAAGCTGCTGTTTGGTATCGCTACGGCTGGCAACGCCCAGCACGTTTACCTTCTCGTTGGCGAGAATGGTGGTGATATCACGTAATAAACCGCTACGATCGTTCGCCTGGACGCGAACCACCAGCGAATATCCTGCCGAGTAGCTTTCGCCCCAAACCGCGTCAACAATACGCTCCGGTGCATGCGAGCGTAGTTCATTCAGCTGTTCACAATCCGCCCGGTGCACGGAAATGCCGCGTCCCTGAGTGATAAACCCGACAATTTCATCACCTGGAATCGGCTGGCAGCAACGCGCGATGTGGTGCATCAGGTTACCCACCCCTTCTACCACCACGCGACCATCGTCTTTACGGCGACTCTGCGGAGCCTGCGTTTTCTGCTGAAGTTGTTTCAGCGCAGCGGCATCCTGTTCAGCTGCGCTGGGTTTATTAAACTGCGCTTGCAGGAAGTTGACCATCTGGTTGAGGCGGATGTCGCCGCCGCCGATCGCCGCCAGCAGCTCTTCCAGCTCATTAAAGCTGTAACGCGGAAGCAGGTGTTTTTCAGCCTCTTTCAGGCTAATACCCAGGTGCGCCAGTTCATCATCGAGGATCTGACGACCAGCCAGAATATTCTTGTCCCGGTCTTGTTTACGGAACCAGGCGTGGATCTTCGAGCGCCCCCGGCTGGTCGTCACGTAGCCCAGATTAGGATTCAGCCAGTCACGGCTTGGGTTTGGCTGTTTCTGGGTGATGATTTCAATTTGATCGCCCATCTGCAGCTGATAGGTAAACGGTACGATGCGCCCGCCAATTTTCGCGCCAATGCAACGATGCCCCACATCACTGTGGATGTGATAAGCAAAATCGAGCGGCGTTGAGCCCGCCGGTAAGTCCACAACATCGCCTTTTGGCGTAAAGACGTAAACTCTGTCGTCAAAGACCTGGCTACGCACTTCATCCAGCATTTCACCGGAATCAGCCATCTCTTCCTGCCAGGCTATCAGTTTACGCAGCCACGCAATGCGGTCTTCATGACCAGAACGCGCAGCGCCTGAAGCGGTACCTTCTTTGTACTTCCAGTGTGCGGCAACGCCCAGCTCGGCATCTTCGTGCATCTGTTTGGTACGGATCTGGATTTCAATGGTTTTACCACCAGGCCCCAGAACAACCGTATGGATTGACTGGTAACCGTTAGGCTTTGGATTGGCAACGTAGTCATCGAACTCATCAGGCAGATGGCGATAGTGGGTATGCACAATCCCCAGCGCGGCATAGCAATCCTGTAAACGCTCAGCCACGATACGCACCGCGCGCACATCGAACAGTTCGTCAAAAGCTAACTGCTTTTTCTGCATTTTGCGCCAGATACTGTAAATATGCTTCGGACGCCCGTACACCTCGGCTTTTACACCTTCGGTTTTCATCTCTGAACGCAGATGCCCCACAAACTCGTCGATATAGTGTTCCCTGTCGATACGACGTTCATGCAGCAGTTTAGCAATGCGTTTGTATTCGGCTGGGTGTAGGTAGCGGAAGCAGTAATCTTCCAGCTCCCATTTTAATTGCCCGATGCCTAATCGGTTAGCCAGCGGGGCATAGATATTGGTGCACTCTTTTGCCGCCAGTACGCGTTCATCTTCCGGCGCATCTTTCACTTCTCGCAGATGGGCAATACGTTCCGCCAGCTTGATGACCACACAGCGGAAGTCGTCGACCATTGCCAGCAGCATGCGACGAACGTTATCAACCTGCTCGGAAGAGACGGAGTCGGTATGCGTGGCTTTTAGCTGGCGTATTGCCGCCATATCACGCACACCATGGATAAGGTTAACGATTGACGTGCCTACGCTCTCGCGCAGGATGTCTTCACTCACCACATTGGCATCCGCCAGAGGGAACAGCATCGCCGCTCGTAGCGTGTCGATATCCATACTCAGCATGGAGAGTATTTCCACCATTTCGACGCCACGCCACAGCAGCAGATCCGCATCCGGATGACCCTGTGTCTGCTGCAGGCAATACGCCCAGGTTTCGGCTAAGCGTTCACACGACTGCTGGCTGGAGATCCCAAGACTCGCGATCCATTTCTTTGGATCAAACTCACCAGCTTTATTTATATGTGCACTTCTTACCGCAACCATCGTCCTCTCCTTAAGGGGCATGGCCTGTCGAAGTCGACAAGCCGTACCCATTGTCTTTCACGCTGCGTTACAACCCGAAATCCAATGGGTATAAAATTCATTACGAACGCTCAAACAGGGCCATCGATTCCAGATGTCCAGTGTGCGGGAACATATCGAGCATCGCCAGTCGCCGAACGGTATATCCTGCATTGAGTAACGCTTCGCTGTCACGAGCCAGCGTAGCAGGATTACAGGATACATAAACAACGCGCCCAGGGTTTAACTTTATAATATGTTGCATCACTCCGGCAGCCCCCGCACGCGCAGGATCGAGCAATACTTTGTCAAATCCGTTTTTTGCCCATGGTTGTTTAGTGACATCTTCTTCAAGGTTTTCATGAAAGAATGTCACATTGTGTAGTCCGTTATTCCGCGCATTTTCCCGGCCTTTTTCCACCAGCGCAGGGACACCTTCAACTCCCACAACGCTCGCTGCTCGTACGGCTAACGGCAACGTAAAATTCCCCATACCACAGAACAAATCGAGCACCCGGTCCTCTGGCTGCACATCCAGCCATTCCAGCGCACAGGAAACCATTTTTTGGTTTACCCCTTCATTGACCTGGATAAAATCACGCGGGCTGAAGGTTAAACGTAGTCCATTTGAATCATACCAGGGCGATTCTTCTGAATTTGATTCCAGTATCTCGCTTTGCGGAGCCAGAAACAAAGACAGTCCCTGAGAATGCGAAAAGCGTTCCAGTTTTTCTTTATCCGCGGCACTCAGTGGTGCAGTGTGGCGCAAAATCATCAGAGTTCCACTTCCAGCCTGCACCAATTCGACATGCCCCAAGTGACGCAACCCCTGCAGACTCTGCAGGCATGCCCGAATTTCAGGCAGCAACGCCTCAAGTTGGGGCACCAAAATAGGGCATTGTTTTACATCGATAATGTCGCTGGAGCCGGACTTGCGAAATCCGATCTGCAATTGCTGCTCTTTCGAGCGATAGTTCAGACTTAAACGCGCGCGGCGTCGATAACCCCACAGGGTATCGGCGATAACTTCTGTCACCTCACATTTCATTAAACGCGATAACGCTGCACTTTTGCTACGCTGCTGCAACGAGATGCTGGCGTGCTGCTGTTGACAGCCACCACAGACCCCAAAATGTGGACAACGTGGCACTTCACGTTCCGAGCTGTCGTTTAAACGACGTTTGACTTGCGCACGGGCAAACTGTTTTTTATCTTCAGTTATCACCACTTCTGCGCTTTCCTGAGGCAGCAATTCCGGTATAAACAGGGCTTTCCCGTTATGACGAGCAACGCCCTGACCAAAAGAATCAAGGTCATTGACGGTAACGGTTATGATCTGACGCGTCGTCACGCGTCGTTTTGCAGAGTAGAATTGCGCCATCGACGAGATATTTCTCTATTTAACAGTGTGACCCTAATTGTCCCATAACGGAACTCCATGACCAACTACAGCCTGCGCGCACGCATGATGATTCTGATCCTGGCCCCGACCGTCCTGATAGGTTTGCTGCTCAGTATCTTTTTTGTTGTGCATCGCTATAACGACTTGCAGCGTCAACTGGAAGATGCTGGTGCCAGCATCATCGAGCCACTCGCGGTTTCCAGCGAATACGGCATGAACTTGCAAAACCGGGAATCCATCGGCCAGCTTATCAGCGTGTTGCATCGTCGCCATTCCGATATTGTGCGGGCAATTTCCGTCTATGACGAAAATAACCGACTGTTCGTCACCTCTAATTTTCATCTCGATCCGTCTGAAATGCAGTTGGCGACAGGTTCACCGTTTCCCCGTAAGCTAAGCGTCACCCGGCACGGGGATATCATGATCCTGCGTACCCCGATTATATCGGAAAGCTATTCACCGGATGAATCTGCCGTTAGCGATGCCAAAAACGCCAAAAATATGTTGGGGTATGTGGCGCTTGAGTTGGATCTCAAGTCCGTGCGATTACAGCAGTACAAAGAGATCTTTATCTCCAGCGTCATGATGCTGTTTTGTATTGGCATTGCGTTAATTTTCGGCTGGCGTCTGATGCGTGACGTGACCGGACCAATTCGCAACATGGTGAATACCGTTGACCGAATACGTAGAGGTCAGCTCGATAGCCGCGTGGAAGGTTTCATGTTGGGCGAACTGGATATGCTGAAGAATGGCATCAACTCGATGGCAATGTCTCTCGCCGCCTACCATGAAGAGATGCAGCACAATATCGATCAGGCGACGTCAGATCTGCGCGAAACGCTGGAGCAGATGGAAATCCAGAACGTCGAACTGGATTTGGCGAAGAAACGCGCCCAGGAAGCGGCGCGTATTAAGTCTGAGTTTCTGGCTAACATGTCGCACGAGCTGCGTACACCCCTAAACGGTGTCATTGGCTTTACACGCCTGACACTGAAAACCGAGTTAAATACCACCCAGCGCGATCACCTGAATACGATTGAACGCTCTGCCAACAACCTGCTCGCTATCATCAATGATGTGCTCGACTTCTCTAAACTGGAAGCGGGTAAACTGATTCTGGAAAGCATACCGTTCCCACTGCGCAGCACACTGGATGACGTCGTAACGCTGTTAGCGCACTCCTCCCATGACAAAGGGCTGGAGCTAACACTGAATATTAAAAATGACGTTCCGGACAATGTGATTGGCGATCCGCTACGCCTGCAACAGGTCATTACCAACCTGGTCGGCAATGCCATCAAATTTACCGAGAGCGGCAATATCGACATTCTGGTTGAAAAACGCGCCCTCAGTAACACCAAAGTGCAGATTGAAGTACAAATCCGCGATACCGGTATTGGTATCCCGGAACGCGATCAGTCACGTCTGTTCCAGGCTTTCCGTCAGGCTGATGCCAGCATTTCGCGCCGTCACGGTGGTACCGGACTTGGCCTTGTGATCACACAAAAACTGGTCAATGAAATGGGTGGGGATATCTCGTTCCATAGCCAACCAAATCGCGGTTCCACTTTCTGGTTCCATATCAGTCTTGATCTCAATCCTAATGTTATCAGCGATCGTTCAACCACCCGCTGTCTGGCCGGTAAACGACTGGCTTACGTTGAACCAAATGCTACCGCCGCGCAATGCACGTTAGATATCTTGAGTGAAACGCCGCTGGAGGTGATTTACAGTCCGTCATTCTCTGCATTACCGGCTGAACACTACGATATCCTGCTACTTGGTGTACCCGTTACTTTCCACGAGCCACTCACCATGCAGCATGAACGTCTGGCAAGCGCAGCCGCGATGACCGATTTCCTGTTGCTGGCGCTGCCTTGCCATGCGCAGATTAACGCTGAAAAATTAAAACAAGGCGGCGCGGCGGCATGTCTGTTAAAACCGCTCACCTCAACCCGATTGCTGCCTGCGTTAACCGAATATTGCCACCTGAACCAGGGGGCAGAACTCCAGTTGCCAGATGAAAGCAAGATTGCGATGACCGTGATGGCGGTGGACGACAACCCGGCGAACCTGAAGCTTATCGGCGCATTGCTTGAAGATAAGGTTCAGCACGTCGAGCTGTGCGACAGCGGGCAGCAGGCGATGGACAGAGCCAAACAAATGCAGTTTGATCTGATCCTGATGGATATTCAGATGCCAGACATGGACGGTATTCGTGCCTGCGAACTGATCCATCAGCTTCCACACCAGCAGCAGACACCGGTTATTGCGGTAACGGCGCATGCCATGGCAGGGCAAAAAGAGAAGTTACTCAGCGCCGGAATGAATGACTACCTGGCTAAGCCAATTGAAGAAGATAAATTGCACAGTTTGCTGTTGCGCTATAAGCCCGGTACCGGCACATCAGCCCGGACTATCGTGCCGGCCCCCCCTGAACCCGTGATCAACCCGAATACGACCCTCGACTGGCAGCTGGCGTTGAGACAGGCTGCCGGTAAAAACGATCTGGCACGAGATATGCTGCAAATGCTGATCGATTTCTTGCCGGAAGTGCGCAACAAAATCGAAGAACAACTGGTGGGTGAAAATCCTGAAGGGTTGGTGGATTTGATTCATAAACTACACGGCAGCTGCGGTTACAGCGGGGTTCCCCGCATGAAAAACCTGTGTCAGCTTATTGAACAGCAGTTACGTAACGGGACCAAAGAAGAAGAGCTGGAACCAGAGTTTTTAGAGCTTCTTGATGAGATGGACAACGTCGGGCGGGAAGCGAAACGGATATTGGGGTGATATTCGCCGAATGCGGCGTAAACGCCTTATCCGGCCTACAAGTTTTGCTGTTTATCGTAGGTCCGACAGGCGTCGCGCCATCGGGCACATCGCCAGAGGCGGCGTAAGCGCCTTCTCCGACCTACAACTCAGCGTAATTGCTGCCCTGCTTTAAGCGTTGCGGCCACGTTTCGTGCCGTCATCCGCACATTTTCACTCGCATTATCCAGCGCCTCATCCAGCGTGCAAATGGTATAAATCACACTAAAAACAGCATCAATTCCATGCTCATGCACCACACCAACATCTGGCGTCAGGCTGCCTGCAATACCAATGACGGGCTTATTATATCGCTTTGCAACGTTCGCTACGCCTACCGGGACTTTGCCATGGATCGTCTGACTGTCAATACGCCCTTCCCCGGTCACAACCAGATCTGCATCCGCAACGCAGTCGTCGAGGTGTAACGCATCCGTCACGATCTCGATACCACGGCGTAACTGCGCGCCGCAAAACGCATACAGTGCAGCCCCCATGCCTCCGGCAGCGCCTCCACCGGCCAGATCCAGCACGTTAATGTCCAGATCGCGGGCAATCAGTTGCGCATAGTGCGTCAGCGCATTATCCAGACGGGTAATCATTTCTGGCGTTGCCCCTTTTTGTGGACCAAATACTGCAGAAGCGCCCTCTTTACCGGTCAGCGGATTCGTGACATCGCAGGCCACTTCGATACGACAGGTGGCAAGGCGTTTATCTAACGCTGAAATATCTATCCTGGTGAGCGCTTCCAGACCGATCCCGCCTTGCGCAATCTGGTTATTCTGCGCATCCAGCAATTTGGCGCCCAGTGCCTGCACCATACCGGCGCCACCATCATTAGTCGCGCTACCGCCAATCCCGATGATGATGTGTTCTACACCCGCATTCAGCGCATGGCGAATCAACTCTCCGGTCCCCCATGAGGTGGTTTTCAGCGGGTCGCGTAACCCTGCCGGAACCCGCTCTAACCCACTGGCGGCCGCCATCTCGATAAACGCTGAGCGCTCATCTCCCGATAACCCATAAAATGCCTGTACCTTACTTCCCAGGGGACCCGTAACATCAACATGCACAAGGTGGCCCGCCGTAGCGGCAACCATCGCCTCGACCGTTCCTTCACCACCATCAGCGACCGGTATCTTTACGTAATCCGCATCAGGCCAGATCTCACGAAAACCCTGCTCAATGGCAGTTGCCACCTCAAGCGCACTCAAACTCTCTTTATAAGAATCCGGTGCAATTACTATTTTCATAAGCCGTCCTTACGCATGTTGATTCTGTTAATCATACACCTGGAGATGTGCCGGTTCCTGTCAGAACCGGCATAACGCTTAGCGCACCATGCATGGGCGTTTATTATCGAAGGTCCAGTTCGGGATCAGGTACTGCATTCCCATCGCGTCATCACGCGCTCCCAGGCCATGTTGCTGGTACAGCTCGTGTGCTTTCATCACCTGGTCCATATCCAGTTCTACACCCAAACCCGGCTTCGCTGGTACCTGTACCATGCCGCCTTTAATATCGAACGGTTCTTTGGTCAGGCGTTGGTTACCTTCCTGCCAGATCCAGTGGGTATCAATGGCCGTAATTTTACCCGGCGCCGCCGCCGCCACATGAGTGAACATCGCCAGCGAAATATCAAAGTGATTGTTAGAGTGTGAACCCCAGGTGAGGCCAAACTCATGACACATCTGCGCCACGCGAACAGACCCCTGCATGGTCCAGAAATGCGGGTCAGCCAGCGGAATATCCACAGACTGCAATGACAGCGTGTGCCCCATCTGACGCCAGTCGGTAGCGATCATATTGGTCGCCGTCGGCAGGCCAGTAGCGCGGCGGAATTCCGCCATCACTTCACGCCCAGAGAAACCCTGCTCCGCGCCACACGGATCTTCAGCATAAGCCAGCGATCCTTTCAGATACTTACCGATCTTGATCGCTTCATTCAACGACCATGCACCATTGGGATCGAGCGTTACGCGAGCCTGCGGGAAACGCTTCGCCAACGCGACGATAGATTCCGCTTCCTCTTCCCCTGCCAGCACGCCACCTTTCAGTTTAAAGTCGTTGAAACCATACTTCTCATACGCAGCTTCCGCCAGGCGCACTACCGCATCCGGGGTCATAGCTTCTTCATGGCGCAGACGATACCAGTCGCACTTCTCATCCGGCTGACTCTGATACGGCAGCGGCGTCGCTTTACGGTTGCCAACGAAGAACAGATACCCCAACATTTCCACTTCGCTACGCTGCTGACCATCACCCAGCAGAGACGCGACATTCACCCCCAGATGCTGACCTAACAGATCCAACATGGCCGCTTCGATCCCAGTAACCACATGAATAGTGGTACGTAAATCAAAGGTCTGCAAACCGCGACCGCCCGCATCACGATCGGCAAAAGTATTGCGTACCGCATTCAGCACGTTTTTGTATTCACCTAACGTTTTGCCTACCACCAGCGGGATCGCATCTTCCAGCGTTTTGCGGATTTTTTCTCCGCCGGGAATTTCACCCACGCCGGTATGACCGGAATTATCTTTAATAATCACAATATTGCGCGTGAAGAACGGAGCATGTGCACCGCTCAGGTTCATCAGCATGCTGTCATGACCCGCAACCGGAATAACCTGCATAGAGGTAACCAATGGGGTAGAAAATTGTGCGCTCATAATTAAGTCCTTATCCAAAATTAGTGGCGGCCGAAAACGGGACGTTTACGGTCAAAAGTCCATCCAGGGATCAGATACTGCATTGGGCCTGCGTCATTACGCGCGCCGCCGGGCAGTCTCTTGTAGGCTTCATGAGCCTTGTTAACCTGATCCCAGTCCAGCTCTACGCCCAGTCCAGGCGCGTCAGGAACAGCAATTTTCCCGTTCTTAATCTCCAGCGGATTTTTGGTCAGACGGCAATCGCCCTCCTGCCAAATCCAGTGCGTATCGATGGCCGTCGGATTGCCCGGCGCTGCCGCACCGACGTGAGTAAACATTGCCAGCGAAATATCAAAGTGGTTATTGGAATGGCATCCCCAGGTCAGTCCCCAGTCATCGCATAACTGTGCCACGCGCACCGCGCCGGAAAGGGTCCAGAAGTGCGGATCGGCCAGCGGAATATCGACCGCATTCAGCATTACCGCGTGGCCCATTTCACGCCAGTTGGTGGCTATCATGTTGGTTGCTACCGGTAGACCGGTTGCGCGGCGGAACTCGGCCATCACTTCGCGGCCAGAAAAACCCTGTTCAGCGCCGCATGGATCTTCGGCGTAGGTCAGCACATCATTCAGGCCTTTACACAGGGAGATAGCTTCATCCAGCAGCCAGGCACCGTTTGGATCGACGGTAATACGCGCATCCGGGAAGCATTTTTTCAGCGCACGAGCGGTTTCGATTTCCTGCTCGCCAGGCAGTACACCGCCTTTGAGTTTGAAATCTTTAAAACCGTAGCGATCCTGCGAAGCCTGAGCCAGACGTACCACAGCCTCACTGTTCATCGCTTGCTGGTGACGCAGGTGATACCACTCATGGTTTCCCGGCGTACTTTCCAGATACGGCAAATCGGTTTTGCTGCGATCGCCTACGTAGAACAGATAGCCGAGTACGGTGACCGCATCGCGCTGCTTGCCCGGCCCTAACAGTTCACAGACCGGTACGTTGAGCGCCTTACCCAGCAGATCGAGCAGCGCAGCTTCCAGCGCCGCCACCGCATTGACGCGCAGTTCAAACGTCCAGGCGCCTTTGCCGAAGGTATCAAAATCGGCAGCCTGGTTGCCTTTATGCACCTGCTGAACCACTTTATTCAGGCGCGCGACCTCCTGACCCAATACCATCGGGATAGCGTCAACCAGCGTCTGATAAATCACTTCACCGCCCGGCGCTTCACCGACGCCTGTATTGCCGGCGTTATCGGTAAGGATCACGATATTGCGGGTAAACCAGGCGTTATGCGCGCCACCAATATTGAGCAGCATGCTGTCATGACCGGCCACCGGGATGACCTTCATGTCGGTAATAACGGGACTCGATTGTGTTGTCATCATTATTGTCCTGCGACAGGTTTCAGTTCGATACGTTTAATATCACCGACCAGCACCAGATAGCTCACCACCGCAATCAGCGCATGTACACCTACGTAAATCAACGCGCCGTTAAACGAGCCGGTGGTCCCTACGATGTAGCCGATAGCAATTGGCGTCACGATGCCGGAGATGTTGCCGAACATATTGAACAGACCGCCGCTCAAACCACTGATCTCTTTCGGCGCGGTATCGGCCATCACGGCCCAACCCAGGGCACCTATACCTTTACCGAAGAAGGCCAGCGCCATAAAACCGATGATCATCCACTCCACGTTGACGTAGTTACAGAACACCATCACCATCGACAACAGCATGCCCATGACGATCGGCGTTTTACGGGCGATATTCAGCGAACCGGTACGACGCATCAGCCAGTCGGAAATAATGCCGCCGAGCACACCGCCTGCGAATCCGCAAATGGCCGGGACCGAAGCCACAAACCCCGCTTTCAGAATCGACATACCGCGCGCCTGTACCAGATAGACCGGGAACCAGGTGATAAAGAAGTAGGTCAGCGCGTTAATACAGTACTGGCCGATGTAGATACCGATCATCATGCGGGAACCCAACAACTGTTTGATTTGTCCCCATTTCACGCTGAACGGAACTTTAGCTTTAGCTGCTGCCTGATCCATGTTGATCAGTGCGCCACCTTCGGCAATGTAGTCCAGCTCTTTTTGGTTGACGCCCGGATGCTGGTTCGGTTCGTGAATCACTTTCAGCCAGACAAAGCTGATGATGATCCCGAGTCCACCCATAAAGAAGAACACGTGCGACCAGCCCACTTCGTGGGTCAGCCAGCCCATGATTGGCGCGAAGATAACGGTGGCAAAGTACTGCGCAGAGTTAAAGATTGCGACCGCCGTGCCCCTCTCCTGTGCCGGGAACCATGCCGCAACTATCCGACTATTGCCGGGGAAGGAAGGTGCTTCAGCTAAACCGACAAGGAAGCGCAGGGTAAACAGCGCAACGATAATGCCGAAGCCGCTAAAGATATCGACGAAGCCCTGCAGCAGGGTAAACATGGACCAGATAAAGATGGACCAGAAATAAACACGTTTTGAACCGAAGCGGTCGAGCAACCAGCCGCCAGGGATCTGACCGATAACATAGGCCCATGAGAATGCGGAGAAGACGTACCCCATCCCGACGGCATCAAGGCCAATGTCTTTGGCCATCTCTGAGCCGGCAATGGATAAAGTGGCGCGGTCGCCGTAGTTGAAGGATGTGACGATAAACAACATCACCACTATCCAGTAGCGAGCGTTAGTGCGTTTTTCCGCGCTGCTCGCCGCCTGACTTAATGAACTCATTGTTGCACTCCTGAATCTTGGCTGTCGCCAGTTCATTCTGTACAGCACCTGTAGGGTGATCAGAATGAGAGGTTAGTGTGTGGCAGTTTTGGTACAGCTCAGGGCCGTTTTATTCTGACTCGCTGCCTTTTCGGGAACTGACGGGAAAAGTATATGAAGGAGTGGCTCTTACCCTCACCGTGCAAAAACACAACATTGCGAGGGGTGAATAAGGTTGTTTATGGCATAAGCCTAAGGGAATGGAAGATGCTTCACGAAATTGGCGTTTGAGGGGGTTTTATTGCCGGGCGGCGGCTTCGCCTGACCCGGCCTACGGTTCAAATGGGGGTTGTATGCCCGTGCGGGGGAGAGGTTATTTCAGCAAGGTTCCCCAGTTTTCTACCCAGGGGTTGGATTCGCTTTCCGGTTCAGGATGTTCGCTGGCGTCAATCAGCAACATTTCACCCACGCGCTGCGCGCTTTGCTCCTGTAACAGCGCATCAAACTGTTTGCCACCATTGCAGAAATTAACGTAGCTGCTGTCGCCCAGCGCAATTACCCCATAATGCAGATTTGGCTGGAAACCGAGATTATCTTTGATCCCCTGAAACAGCGGCACGATGCTATCGGGCAGATCGCCCTGCCCGGTCGTTGAGGTCACCACCAGGACATATTTGTCCTGATATGCCTGCCAGTCGCTGAGCTCGGGATCTTCAAACACCGTGGCTTTATGACCTTGTGCCGTCAAAATAGCCTCCGCCTCTTCAGCAACCAGCAGCGCGTTTCCATACATTGTGCCGACAAAAATTCCAATTTCCGCCATAACCGTAATCTCCTGGGACTTAAGAATCTATCTGCTCATCCTGACCTGACCGCTCGACGAACTCAACCCTTTCATTCTCAGGGAGAAGTCCACGCCAGCCAAATTGTGACAATGCTTGCATCCAGACGTCATCCAGCCCGGCGCGAATTACCAGCGGCTCACCGGTGAACGGATGCGTCAGCTCAAGCTGGCTGGCATGAAGCATTAATCGCTGACAGCCAAAATGCTCTGCGGCGCTGCGGTTTTGTCGCAAATCACCGTGCTTACTATCGCCAATAATCGGATGACGCAAATGCGCCAGGTGACGTCTGAGCTGATGTTTACGGCCGGTTTTAGGATCCAGCTCCACCAGCCCGTAACGGGTGGTTGGATAGCGACCGGTTGCCACGGGCATTTCTACCGTAGCCAGCCCGCGATAGTGGGTTACCGCAGGCTGTGGACCTTTGTCGTCACGGGCAAATTTATCGGCAATCTTGTCCAGCTCTTCCACCAACGGATAATCCAGCACGGCATCATCCATCAGCCAGCCACGCACAATCGCATGATAGCGTTTTTGGATTTGATGCTGCTCAAACTGCTGTGCCAGCCGTCGTCCGGCCTCGCTGGACAGTCCCATCAACAGCACACCGGAGGTCGGTCTGTCGAGTCGGTGGGCGGTAAAAACGTGCTGACCAATCTGGTCGCGCACCGTTTGCATTACCACCACTTTCTCATCGCGGTCGAGCCAGCTACGATGAACCAGCCAGCCCGAAGGTTTGTTGACTGCAACCAGCCATTGGTCTTGATAGAGAATTTCCAGCATCAGGCGTCATCACGGGTAAATAGCGCATCCAGATCCTGCAATGCAATCAGGATCACATCGCGCTGTGGATGATCGGCTGCCAGCGCCATTTCATAATATGGCGTAATAGCGAACGCTTCTGGAAGTGGCTGCGCATTATCAAGCAACGCATGCATGCGGGGAATCAACACCCACTGCAGCCATTCAACCGGTTCCATGGTATCCATACAAAAAGGCTGCGTGCTGGAAAACAGATGCGCTTCTGGCTCATCCATCCGCCAGTGATTATGTTCACGCAGCAGTGCTTCAAGCGCATGCAACTGCTCGCGCACACGGTCATGAGTCGTCATGAAATTAACCTCAATGATGAAAAATCTGGCGCGAAGAATAGCACCAGTAGAAAGGAAATAAAAAAAGGGAGCACTGTAAAAACAGTGCTCCCGGTTCGTTTCGCAGCATTCCAGCTACTTTTGGTGCTCCCTGCTCATCCGTGACAACTTTTCCTGTGGTCTTGCGACCTCGTTCATCCTGAACATTTGCATCCTGCTCACACCGCCCCCGATGTGAAAACTTCATCCTGAAGTGTCCCTGGCCATCCTGACCCGCCGAACATCCTGACCGGCTCTCGTTCTCCATCCTGGAGGTGTCCTTTAACGCATCCAGCGTTTTCCTCTTTGCTTCATCCTGAAACCTGTCCTTGCAGCACCGTCCTGGTGTGTCCTGCCGAAGCGTCATCATCCTGATGTTCACTTCGTTGTGCGACTCCTTGTCGACAGAGATAGAATCGCCTGTTTCGCATTGTCTTACAAGACACTTACAGACATACCTTAATGATTATTTTCGTATGAAAGTTGAAGATAAAACATTAACTAATTGAATTATAAATAGTTAACATTATATCGACCGATGAAGTCTTTACTGATCACCTGGCAATCTCCTACAGGGTTTGTAAGAGATCTCTCACACACCCAGGGCAAACTGGATTACAGAACAGGCTTAAGTTGAGTAAGAAATTCCGCAAGCGAGGCCGCCAGAACCGTTCGTTTACGGGTTCCCAGCGTTTCCTTGCAGACTTCCCCAGACAAGTTGCACACTGAAATAACATCAAGTTCATTGTCCAGTGTGGCAATAAAAAGCGTTGGAGAGAGCTTAAGTCGTTTTTGCGTAACCAGGTGGCCGATCTGGTTTTCCTGTACGCGTCTGAAGTCATCTTCAGACCAGGTTTGCAGAAGAGTCAGTTTCTCATCCGCAAATTGTGCGTGCATGTCCCCGGCAAACTGGGTGGTATAAAACGCATGAACAGCGGGTTGTACCACAATATCAAAGGCGCGTTCAACCGCGTTTACATTCGGCTCGCCCACAAAAGGCTGCGGTTGCCAGTACACCGCATCGTTCGTGGAGGAGATGATGCACGGAGACGGTACGCCATACAGCTCTTCACTCAGAGGCCAGCTGCCGTTTTTTTCATGCCATGCATCGCAATAACGCGTCGTAAAGGCTGTCAACGCCTGTGCTGTCAATTCGTCCACTGATTTCTCTCTTCACAAAAGCCAGGATACACTTGTCGCATAGTGTATCTGGTTTATGACGGTGAAACATGTCTTCTTATGAAAATCATCGGGCGCTTGACAGCCTGACTCTCGGAAAATCAACGGATTACCGGGATATTTACGACGCCAGCCTGCTGCAGGGTGTTCCGCGCAGCCTGAACCGCGACCCGCTGGATCTAAAGGCCGATAATCTGCCTTTTCACGGCGCGGATATCTGGACGCTGTATGAACTATCATGGCTGAATGCCAACGGCTTACCGCAGGTTGCGGTCGGCCATGTGGAGCTGGATTACACCAGCGTTAATTTGATTGAATCAAAAAGTTTTAAGCTGTATCTGAACAGTTTTAATCAGACGCGTTTTGACTCATGGGAACACGTCCGTCAGACGCTGGAACACGATCTACGCGCCTGCGCGCAAGGTGATGTCAGCGTAGCGCTTTATCGTCTTGACGAACAGGAAGGGCAGCCGATAGCCCACTTCAATGGCACCTGTATCGACAATCAGGATATCGTCATTGATAACTACCAGTTCAGCACCGACTATCTGGAAAACGCCGTGAGCGGCGACAAAGCAGTAGAAGAGACACTGGTCAGCCATCTGCTGAAATCCAACTGCCTGATCACCCACCAGCCTGACTGGGGTTCCATACAAATTCAGTATCGCGGTCGCAAAATCGACAGGGAAAAGTTGCTGCGCTATCTGGTCTCCTTCCGCCACCACAATGAATTTCACGAGCAGTGTGTGGAACGCATTTTCAATGACCTACTGCGTTTCTGTCAGCCGGAGAAACTGAGCGTATACGCACGCTATACGCGGCGCGGCGGCCTCGATATCAACCCATGGCGCACCAACACAGATTTCACCCCCGCAACAGGCAGACTGGTGCGTCAGTAATCTTTTTTCTCAATTTTGCGTGTCGGATTCCGCGCGCAAGGTTGTGAAAGGTCATAAGCCAGGGCTATTGTAATCAGTAGAGGATGATATCTCTCGTCCCGTAAGGAGTTTACTTGATTACACATATTAGCCCGCTTGGCTCAATGGACATGTTGTCGCAGCTGGAAGTCGATATGCTTAAACGCACGGCCAGCAGCGACCTGTATCAACTGTTTCGTAACTGTTCGCTTGCCGTTCTGAACTCCGGCAGTTTGACAGACAACAGCAAAGAGCTGTTGTCTCGTTTTGAAAGTTTCGACATTAACGTGCTGCGCCGTGAACGCGGTGTGAAGCTGGAACTGATCAACCCACCTGAAGACGCGTTTGTCGATGGGCGCATAATTCGCGCGCTGCAGGCCAACCTGTTTGCCGTACTGCGCGACATTCTTTTCGTCAATGGTCAGATCCATAACGCAGGTCGTTTTCAGCATCTGGATCTCGAAAGCTCGGTTCACATCACCAACCTGGTCTTCTCCATTCTGCGTAACGCCCGGGCACTTCACGTCGGTGAAGCGCCGAACATGGTCGTCTGCTGGGGCGGTCACTCCATCAACGAGAACGAATACTTGTATGCGCGTCGCGTGGGCACTCAGTTAGGTCTGCGTGAACTGAACATCTGCACCGGGTGTGGTCCGGGCGCGATGGAAGCTCCAATGAAAGGCGCCGCGGTCGGCCACGCTCAGCAGCGCTACAAAGACAGCCGCTTTATCGGTATGACCGAGCCGTCAATTATCGCGGCGGAACCACCAAACCCGCTGGTTAACGAACTGATCATCATGCCGGACATTGAAAAACGTCTGGAAGCGTTCGTGCGTATCGCTCACGGCATTATCATCTTCCCGGGCGGCGTAGGGACAGCAGAAGAGCTATTGTATCTGCTGGGTATCCTGATGAATCCGGCGAACAAAGATCAGGTTCTGCCATTGATCCTGACCGGGCCAAAAGAGAGCGCAGATTACTTCCGCGTGCTGGACGAATTTATCGTGCACACGCTGGGAGAAGAGGCGCGCCGTCACTATCGCATTATCATTGACGATGCAGCGGAAGTCGCTCGTCTGATGAAAAAAGCGATGCCGCTGGTGAAAGAGAACCGCCGGGACACTGGTGATGCCTACAGCTTTAACTGGTCAATTCGTATCGCGCCTGATTTGCAGATGCCGTTCGAACCGTCCCACGAAAACATGGCGAATCTGAAACTGTATCCAGACCAGCCTGTTGAAGTGCTGGCTGCAGACCTGCGTCGCGCATTCTCCGGTATTGTCGCGGGGAACGTGAAAGAAGTCGGCATTCGCGCCATTGAAGAGTTTGGCCCGTACAAAATCCACGGCGACCCTGAGATGATGCGCCGCATGGACGATCTCCTGCAGGGCTTTGTTGCACAACATCGTATGAAGTTGCCGGGCACTGCGTATATCCCGTGTTACGAGATCTGCGCATAACCTTCAACACCGGGTAGCTGATGCTACCTCGGTGACAGTTTTGTCCATATCAAAGCCGGATTTGGCACATCAGCCAACCGGCTTTTTTAGTGATACCAGTCACATAGCTCACGCAATAACATAAATATCAATTATCTTTCGTCTGACAAGCCCCGAAACGCAAACGATTACCCTCCAAAGGAAACCGTGATTTATCACCGCAAATTATAATTAGTCACCAGAATTCACTAAAAACAACAGTTTTTATAGCGCAACCCTCGTATCTTCGCGCCCTGCCTTTCATGCCATATGTCGTTAATGTTAGCCTTCACGCCCGTAAATTCGCTTTGACTATTTTTTAACAGATTAATGGTCCAAATTTATCCACATAAAAGGTGGATTATTGCATTTGAGATCGCGATCACTGATACATTCATTACTTAAATGTATCTTTCCGCCCGAAAATTATTACGGCGAAAAATTATATAAAAATCGCTAAACGAATTTCGTTTTACAGTCGGGTATTTTTTCATTGGATTGAACCCAAACCCGACTTTTTAAGCTTCCTCCAGGAGAAACAGATGGAAAACACGCAAACCAGCACTATCGTTACGGGCCAGACCCGCAGCGCATGGCGCAAGACAGACACCATGTGGATGCTGGGCCTTTACGGCACGGCGATTGGCGCAGGTGTATTATTCCTGCCAATTAACGCAGGCGTTGGCGGGATGATCCCGCTGATCATCATGGCCATTCTTGCCTTCCCAATGACCTTCTTTGCTCACCGTGGTCTGACCCGCTTCGTGTTGTCCGGTAAAAATCCGGGTGAAGACATCACTGAAGTTGTAGAAGAGCACTTTGGCGTTGGCGCAGGTAAACTGATTACCCTGCTCTACTTCTTCGCTATCTACCCGATTCTGTTGGTTTACAGCGTAGCAATCACCAATACCGTTGAAAGCTTCCTGACCCACCAGCTGGCGATTACGCCGCCGCCGCGCGCAATTCTGTCTCTGATCCTGATTGTTGGCATGATGACCATCGTGCGTTTCGGCGAGCAGATGATCGTGAAGGCGATGAGCATCCTGGTATTCCCGTTCGTTGCGGCTCTGATGCTGCTGGCGCTGTACCTGATCCCTCAGTGGAGCGGTGCGATTCTGGAAACCCTGTCCTTTGATTCTGCGGCAACCACCGGCAACGGCCTGCTGCTGACCCTGTGGCTGGCAATTCCGGTTATGGTGTTCTCCTTCAACCACTCCCCGATCATCTCCTCCTTCGCCGTGGCGAAGCGTGAAGAGTACGGTGATGAAGCAGAGAAGAAATGCTCCAAGATTCTGGCATTCGCTCACATCATGATGGTACTGACCGTTATGTTCTTCGTCTTCAGCTGCGTATTCAGCCTGACTCCGGCAGATCTGGCTGCAGCGAAAGAGCAGAACATCTCTATCCTGTCTTACCTGGCAAACCACTTTAACGCACCGATTATTGCCTGGATGGCACCGATCATCGCGATTATTGCTATCACCAAATCCTTCCTCGGCCACTACCTGGGCGCGCGTGAAGGTTTCAACGGTATGGTAATTAAGTCTCTGCGTGGCAAAGGCAAGTCCATCGAAATCAATAAACTGAACAAAATCACTGCACTGTTCATGCTGGTAACCACCTGGATTGTGGCGACGCTGAACCCGAGCATCCTCGGTATGATTGAAACCCTGGGTGGCCCGATCATCGCGATGATTCTGTTCCTGATGCCGATGTATGCGATTCAGAAAGTACCGGCAATGCGTAAATACAGCGGCCATATCAGCAACGTGTTCGTTGTGATTATGGGCCTGATCGCTATCTCCGCTATTTTCTACTCTCTGTTCAGTTAATTCCCTTGCGCCGCTCTTCGGGGCGGCGCACCTCGATACACAATGGACGCCTCATGATTAGCGTATTCGATATTTTCAAAATCGGCATTGGCCCTTCCAGCTCCCATACTGTTGGCCCGATGAAAGCAGGCAAACAATTCACGGATGACCTGATTGCACGCGGAATTCTCACTGACGTAACCCGCGTAGTGGTTGATGTCTATGGCTCTCTGTCCCTGACCGGGAAAGGTCACCATACCGACATCGCGATTATTATGGGCCTGGCGGGTAATCTGCCGGATACCGTAGACATTGATGCTATCCCGGCCTTTATCCAGGATGTGAATACCCATGGACGTTTGCTGCTGGCAGACGGTCAACATGAGGTCGAATTCCCGGTTGATAAGTGCATGAATTTCCATACGGATAATCTGTCACTGCATGAAAACGGGATGCGTATTACCGCGCTGGCAGGCGAAAAAGCCATTTACAGCCAGACGTACTATTCCATCGGCGGTGGATTTATCGTTGATGAAGAACACTTTGGTTTACCGAATAACAATCCGGTAAACGTGCCGTATCCGTATAAATCCGCAGCCGATTTGCAACGACACTGTCAGGAAACCGGCCTGTCACTTTCCGGCCTGATGATGCAGAACGAGCTAGCCCTGCACAGCAAAGAAGAGCTGGAACAGCACTTTGCAAACGTCTGGGAAGTGATGCGTAGTGGAATTGAACGCGGTATCACCACCGAAGGTGTATTGCCGGGCAAACTGCGCGTTCCGCGTCGTGCGGCAGCACTGCGTCGCATGCTGGTTAGCAGTGACAAAACCACGACTGACCCGATGGCAGTTGTAGACTGGATCAACATGTTTGCGCTGGCCGTGAACGAAGAGAACGCTGCCGGTGGACGTGTAGTTACCGCCCCGACGAACGGCGCATGCGGGATTGTTCCTGCAGTGCTGGCGTACTATGACAAGTTTATCCGCGAAGTGAACGCTAACTCACTGGCACGCTATATGCTGGTCGCGAGCGCCATCGGTTCCCTGTACAAGATGAATGCCTCAATTTCGGGTGCTGAAGTCGGCTGCCAGGGTGAAGTCGGCGTGGCGTGTTCTATGGCGGCAGCGGGTCTGGCAGAGCTGCTGGGCGGTAGCCCGACGCAGGTATGTATCGCCGCAGAAATCGGTATGGAACACAACCTTGGTCTGACCTGCGATCCAGTTGCCGGACAAGTTCAGGTTCCGTGCATTGAGCGTAACGCTATTGCATCGGTGAAAGCGGTTAACGCTGCTCGTATGGCGCTGCGCCGTACCAGCGAGCCTCGTGTATGCCTCGATAAAGTCATCGAGACCATGTACGAGACAGGTAAAGATATGAACGCCAAATACCGCGAAACCTCGCGTGGCGGTCTGGCGATGAAGATCGTTACCTGCGATTAATTCTCAGCACATTTTAGGATCTGTAGGCCGGATAAGGCGCTCGCTGCCATCCGGCTTTTATTGCCTGATGGCGCTTCGCTTATCAGACCTACGGATAGCGCTATTTCGCAATGCTCGCCTCCCCCCACTGTGAATGTTACCCTACAGCCTGATTTATCAGGGAGAACACCGTGGCCGTCCATCTGCTCATTGTCGATGCACTCAATCTCATTCGTCGCATTCACGCCGTCCAGGGGTCACCCTGCGTTGAGACATGCCAGCACGCACTCGATCAGCTGATTGTTCACGGCCAACCCACGCACGCCGTGGCGGTATTCGATGATGAGGCACGTAACAGCGGTTGGCGTCACCAACGGCTGCCTGACTACAAAGCAGGTCGCCCACCGATGCCCGACGAATTGCATCACGAAATGCCCGCCCTACGCGCCGCTTTTGAACAACACGGCGTCTGTTGTTGGGTCTCGAGCGGGAATGAAGCCGATGATTTAGCCGCAACGCTGGCGGTGAAAGTCATCCAGGCGGGACATCAGGCCACCATCGTTTCGACAGATAAAGGTTATTGCCAACTGCTCTCCCCAACATTACGCATTCGCGACTATTTCCAGAAGCGCTGGCTGGACGCGCCGTTCATTGAGAAAGAATTTGGCGTAATGCCTCAGCAGTTGCCAGATTATTGGGGACTGGCCGGGATCAGCAGCTCAAAAGTGCCGGGCGTTGCAGGTATTGGTCCCAAGAGCGCAACACAGCTACTCGTGCAGTTTCAGCATCTGGAAGGGATTTACGCACATCTGGAAGATGTGCCGGAAAAGTGGCGTAAGAAACTCGAAATACATAAAGAGATGGCGTTTCTGTGCCGTGATATCGCGCGGCTGCAAACGGACTTACATATTGACGGAAATCTCCAGCAGCTTCGGCTGGCACGGTAGTCTTATTGCCGGATGGCGCTGCGCCTATCCGGCCTACGCATCGTACCCTCCTGTAGGCCGGATAAACGTCAGGTGATTACCAGGCGGTGTGGTACAGCTCGACAATATCGGCAATGCTTGCTTCACGCGGATTACCGCCAGTGCAAACATCGTCAAATGCCGCCTGCGCCAGCGCAGGAATATCTTCCTTACGTACCCCCACATCACGTAAGTGCGGCGGGATCCCCACATCTCGGTTAAGCGCAAACACAGCATCTACCGCGGCCTTACGCGCCTCTTCCAGCGTCAAACCTTCCACTTTCACCCCCATAACCCGGGCGATATCGCGGAATTTCTCTCCGGTGAATTCGGCGTTGTAGTGCATCACGTGCGGTAACAAAATGGCATTGGCGACGCCGTGCGGAGTGTTATAAAAGGCCCCTAGCGGGTGCGCCATCCCATGCACGAGTCCTAGACCGACGTTTGAAAATCCCATCCCGGCAACGTACTGACCAAGCGCCATTGCCTCACCGGACTGGCTGTCACCATTAACAGAGCCGCGCAGCGCCCCGGCAATGATCTCAATGGCTTTGATGTGCAACGCGTCAGTGAGTGCCCACGCCGCCCGCGTAATATAACCTTCAATAGCATGGGTCAACGCATCGACCCCGGTCGCCGCTTTTAACGCGGCAGGCATACCGTCCATCATATCGGCATCAATAAACGCCACCTGCGGGATGTCATGCGGATCGACGCAGACAAATTTACGCCGATTTTCTTCGTCCGTGATCACGTAGTTAATGGTCACTTCCGCCGCCGTCCCTGCCGTCGTAGGGATAGCCATCACCGGTACGCTCGCAGCACGTGTTGGCGATAACCCTTCAAGGCTGCGTACATCGGCAAACTCAGGATTATTGTGGATAATGCCAATCGCTTTGCAGGTATCCTGTGGGGAGCCGCCGCCTATAGCTATCAGATAATCAGCACCACTTTGCTGAAAGACTCCCAATCCCTCCTTCACCACTGCAATTGTAGGATTTGGGATCACGCCGGAATAGATTTCCCACGGCAAACCGGCGGCATCCATACGGGATGTCACCTTATCGACAACGCCGCACTGTACCAGGTTTGCATCGGTGACAATCAAAGCCTTGCGATAACCCCGACGGATAACCTCATCCGTTAATGCCCCAACAGCTCCCCGGCCAAACCATGCCGTTTCATTCAGAATCATTCTGTTCGCCATCGTATTTCTCCTTTTCGCTATGCGAAATTACTCTTCAATTCGTAATCCGTAAGATTTGAATTTCTCCAGCACAATGGCGATCTCTTCGTCATCCAGCACAGGCACCGGGTCGACAATCGCCAGGGTGCTCAGATAAAGGCGGGCCAGGACTTCTACTTCATGCGCCAGCCATAGTGCTTTTTCCAGATTCGCTTCACAGGCAATCAACCCGTGGTGCTGCAACAACGTTGCCTTACGGCTTTTCAACGCGACGCTCACATGCTCTGACAGCTCTCGTGTACCAAACGTCGCATACGGCGCACACGGGATAGAGTTCCCCCCAGCCGCGGCAATCATGTAATGGATTGCCGGAATAGGACGGTTCAGAATCGACACGGCGGTGCAATGAATCGCATGGTTATGAACGACTGCATTGGCATCCGGGCGCGTCTGATAAGCCGCCAGGTGAAAACGCCATTCACTGGAAGGTAATTGTCCTTTATCATATTTGCCGTCGTTATCTACGAACACGATCATGTTTTCAGTGAGTCTTTCGTAAGTGATACCGCTGGGTGTGATCAGCATTCCATTTTCATAGCGCGCACTTACATTTCCTGCAGTCCCCTGATTCAACCCAAGCCGGGTCATTTCAAGGCAGGTTTCGATGATTTCACGTGATAAACGCATTCTTTCCATAATGATTCTCCGGGTACAGTTGCCCCTCGTCTTTATTGCGAAAAAATGCAGCCGCAGAGTAAGACGGGTCAGGTTTCAGGTATGAGCAGCCACTGAACATATTTATTCAGATTCAGTTGGCCGATTTAGTTAGTGCGACGAATTATTGTTGTCTTACACGCTTAATTAGTTTCATCTCAACTTTTACAGTTTCTTTAATTGGCTGGTCATCAATAGCACTCATCATCATAGCGAAGGCTTTTTCCGCCCAGACATTTTCATCCTGCTGCATTGACCAGACATTATTCGCGAGGAATCCCAGCATGGGATGTTCATCAAATGTCCCGATATTAATATCCGGTGGGATCACACCAAAACGATTGCGAATAGCAACAACGGCACCTTCCAGCACAGGTAATGATGAGGCAATAAACGCCTGCGGACAGCCCTGTTCGTTGATCAATTTATCCATCAACCGATAACCACCCTCCGGCGTATTATCCGGACCTTCACGCACCCAGTCACGATGAGAAATCCCATTATTGTTCAATGCGTTAAGATAACCTTTTAAACGATCGCCAATACTGGGCAATCCGGTATCCCCGACTAAAAACCAGATCGGAGATTTGCCTGCATCAAACAAACTTTGCGTCAGCTTTTCACCGCCTAAAATGTTATGACTTTCAACCAGCGCGTTATCGGTATACTTAAAATCCCTGTCGAGTAGCACCATCGGTTTTCTGACCTGACGCAAATGGTGTTGCTGATTCTCTAATGTTGAGGGAACAATAAAAAGACCGTCAACATTACGAGCTATTAACGCTTTCGTTAATTTGTTTTCATAATCAACATCATCGTAGGTACAACTAATCGTTAATTGATATCCAGAACGACGGCAACGTTGTTCAAGTTTCTCGGCCAGTGTGGCAAAAAAGACGTTAGATATATTGGGTACAATCAGCCCCAACGTATCTGTTTTATTCAGTTTCAGGCTGCGGGCTGAATGGTTTATGACATAACCATACCGTTCAACGTATTCATTAATACGCGTTTGGGTTTTGACACTGATACGATATTGCTCAGCCTTCCCGTTCAGCACCAGTCGCACGGTCGTCACCGATAAATTCAGATCGCTGGCTATCTGTTCTACTGTTTTAGCCATTTATATGTCCCAGTTCACATCCAAAAACGTCAATTCTCAATCATAAAAGTATTTTAAACTTTTGTCTTACTGCATAACCTGGTTAAGCGCTTGCTGTTGATCCCACATCATCAGATATACCTGGTATTTACGGTCATAGAAGTCCTGTCGTGCCGGATTCGCTTTAATCACCCCGCCTGGACGAACCATCGCCCGGCAGGCGGAGGGAACATCTGCCCACACCCCGCAGGCTACCGCACCGGTGATAGCCGCACCTAACGTCACCGCATCTTCTTCCTGGATAAGATGAATATCGCATCCGGTGGCGTCTGCATACTCTCGCAACCACAGTGGATTATGTGTTGCACCACCGCACAGCGTCAGTCGAGAAATGGTATGACCGTTGTCGCGCATCACTTCCATAATGTGTCGGGTACCGCAGGCAATCGCCTGTAATGTCGCCAGATACAGACGAGCAATCTGCTTCTCGCCTCGTTCAAGCGTCAAACCACAAACGCTGCCCCGGGCATCGGGTCGCGCACGCGGGGAACGGTTACCATGATGATCGGCCAGGACATGCAGATAACGACCAGGCTCTGACTCCTGCGCTTCCAATGCAGCCACCCATTCATTAACTAACGCTATCGGATGGCAACCCCGCGCCTCAGCCTGGTGATACAACTCAGCGCTGGCACCCGACTCCTGAAGCGTCCAGTCAACCAGCGCCCCAGCCGCGCTTTGCCCCCCTTCCGTCAGCCAGTAGCCAGGCAGCATGGCAGACCAGTACGGCCCCCATACACCCGGTGTATGAATCTCCTGCTCGCTGCACAACATATGGCAATTTGATGTTCCGCTGATCAACGCCAATGTTCCCGCAGGCTCGACACCGGCAAGCGCCACACCACCCGCATGCGCATCAATCATGCCACTGGCAACTACCACCGCTGTCGTCAGTCCCAGCGCCTGTGCCGCATCGGGGCTGAGCGTCCCAACGGCCGCGCCTGGGGGCAGGATCCGCGACGGAATTTTGTTCAGTAAATCAGTTAATTCAACCGCATCCAGCAGGGAGTGGCTAAAGCGTTGCTCATGTGCCAGATAGTTCCATTTACAGGTTAAAGTACACAGACCAGCAACATCACGAGCGGTGGCTTTCCAGACCAAAAAATCCGCCAGGTCGTAGAAGCGGTGTGCACTCTGCCAGGTCGCGGGGAAATGTTTTTTTAGCCACAACACTTTGGGTAGTTCCATTTCGACACTGACTTCACCACCGACATAACGCAACGCCGGATCCTGCGTAGCGTTGATACGCAGTGTCTCCTGCACCGCACGATGATCCATCCACATGATGATGTTGTGGTCTGACGGTTCACCAGGTGAAACCGCCAGACCCTGCCCCTGTTCATCCAGAGCCACTAACGAACAGGTGGCATCAAACCCCAACGAGCGGATCTCCTCAACGCCAACCCCGGCTGACGACACAGCCTCCTTCACGGCATGGCAAACCTGCTGCCAGATTTCGGCAGATGACTGCTCTACCCGCTCGGGTCCTGGTCGAAACTGCGAGATAGGGAATGTCGCAAAAGCCAGCCGTTTGCCACTGGCATCAAAAACACCAGCCCTGACACTGGCAGAACCGACATCCACTCCGAGGAAATATCCACTGCTCATAGTAGCTCCCTGACGCTGGCTAATAATGGGGCGAATGTACCGTCCCCGCGGTCTTATTTTTTACCGAATGGGTGCAACAGCTTGTCGATTTCCGGTGTATCAATGTTCTGCGCACTGACAAACTTCACCGGAATATCAATTTCTTTCGGCACAGACTGACCCGATACCGCTGCATTCAGCGTCTTGATGCCCTGATAGCCAATCTGATAAGCGTCCTGCACGACAAAGCCCTGAATAACCCCAGACTTCAGGAAGGCAATGATTGCCTCAGTGCTATCAAAACCAATCACCTTCACTTTGCCTTTCAGGTTCTGACTATCAATAGCGTTTGCTACGCCCAGCGTTGAACCTTCATTAGTGCCATAAATCCCCGCAATATCGGGGTTGGCCTGGATCATATCGATGGTTTTATCCATCGCTTTTTGCGGATCGCCATCACTGTACTGAACCGGCAATACTTTGATATCCGGATATTTTTCCTTCATGCGGGCAATAAACCCTTCCGAACGCTCAATCGCTGAGGAGGTCCCCGCCACGTGCGCAATAATGCCGACTTTCCCTTTGCTACCCACTTGTGCAGCGAGAGCATCTGCCGCTTCAGCCCCTGCTTTACGGTTATTCGTTGCCACAAAGCTGACAGGAATGTCAGAATTTACGCCTGAGTCAAACGTCACCACCTTGATGCCGCGTGAATTCGCTGTTTCCACTAATGGCGCAAGCGCATTGGCGTCCAATGCCGCCAACAGCAATCCATTAGGTTTTTGCGCCATTGCGTTTTCAACCAACTGAATCTGCTCGGCAATCTGAGTTTCATCGGCAGGCCCAACATAGCTGGTCTTATCGCCCAACTCTTTCGCTGCCGCTTCGGTACCCATTTTTACGGTCTGCCAGAATTCATGCTGGAAGCCTTTACTGACCACAGGAAGGTTCATATCTTTAGCCAGTGCGCTGGATGTCATGCAGGCCAGCAGGGATAACGCATAGACAAAATTCCTGGTTCTCATTGTTTTACTCCGTTCTGAGTGAGTCACCCTAAACGTCAGGGTTATGTTGTCCCGTGACTTCCGGGTGCGTAAATCAACGAATTTTTTTGCGTAAAGTATCGAGATAAACCGCGGCGATAACGACTACGCCCATGGCCACCATTTGCCAGAACTGCGAGACGCCCATCAGGTTCAGACCATTTTTCAACACGCTCATAATGAATGCGCCGATAATGGTGCCGCCAATAGTGCCAATCCCCCCCATCAGGCTGGTACCGCCAATGACCACCGCTGCAATGGCTTCCAGTTCATAGCCCACGCCGACGGTTGGCTGGCCCGAGTTCAAACGAGAGGCCAGAATGACCCCGGCAATCCCGGTCAGCAGACCACAAAATGCGTAGACGAAAATTTTCACGCGCTGGACTTTAATCCCGGAAAGATGCGCAGCAACCTCATTACTGCCCACGGCATAGACATAGCGACCAATCACCGTTTTCTTGAGGATATAGGCGGCGATCAGTGCGACAACCACGAGGTAGAAAACGGGGTAAGGCAGCACATCGAACAAGCGTCCCTGTGCCAGCATCTTGAAGGTGGGATAATCAGCAAAGTAAATTGCCCGGCCGTCAGTCATTACCATATTGATGCCTCTGACGGACATCATCAGACCCAGGGTGGCAATAAAGGGCGGAATAGTCATTTTAGTGACCAGCAAGCCATTGATATAGCCGCATAATCCACCCGCCAGCACACCCGCCAAAATACATACGGGCAGAGGTAATCCCAGCGTGGCGCTGATACCTACCGCAACACCAGAAAAGGCCACTACCGAGCCAAGAGAAAGGTCGATTCCTGAAGTGATAATGACGAAGGTAACGCCAATCGCCATGATGCCAATCACCGAGGTTTGCAGGGCAATTGTCATAATGTTTTCAGTGTTAAAGAAGAAAGGTGATCCAAAACTAAAAAATATCACCAGAATAATCAGACTCAAAAGCGGCGCCAGGCGCATTAAAAGCTCTTTGTTAATTTTTATTTTCTTATTATTGCTGTCTGAAGAGGTTACAGAGATAGTCATAAATTAGTCCTCTAACGTCGCATATTGCATGATTTTTTCTTGTGTGGCGTCATCAGAAGCTAACTCTCCGGTAATACGCCCATTACGCATAACTAAAATGCGATCGCACATACCCAGCACTTCCGGTAATTCAGAGGAAATCATGATGATTGATTTCCCTTTTGCCACCAGTCGATTCATTAATTCATAAATTTCAAGTTTGGCTCCCACATCAATACCGCGGGTAGGTTCATCAAAGATGAGAATGTCGGTGTCTTTGCATACCCATCTGGCAATAATAATTTTTTGCTGATTACCGCCACTTAAATTCAACGCAGCCTGTTCAAGATGCGGCGTCTTAATACGCAGTGCTTTCACCTGCTCTTCGCTGGTTTGCTGACAGCGTTTACTATCCACGTTGCCATATCGGTTGGAATATTCGGGGTAATTTCCTAGCATAATATTGCGTTCAACGGACAACCCTAATGCCAGCCCCTCTTTTTTTCTGTCCTCGGTTAAGTAGCTAATACCCTGCTGGATGGCATCAGGAATATCCTTGATTACCGTCTCTTTACCGTTCAACTTGATGGTTCCGCTGTCGATGGGATCGGCACCAAAGATAGCCCGTGCCAGCTCTGTTCTCCCGGCCCCCATCAGCCCGGCAAAACCTAAGATTTCCCCCTGATGCAAGGTAAAATCGATATTGTTCAGTACGCCTTTGCGCGTCAGGCCACTGACTTCCAGCACTGGTTTACGCTGGAGTTGCGGCTCCCGGCGGGGATAGATATTGCCAAGGTCACGCCCAACCATCATGGCAATCAGGTCGCTGATTTTGACCGAGTCATAATCCACTGTGGCAATAAACTGTCCATCCCGCATGACGGTAGCGCGGTCGGCGATCAGCGCCAACTCCTCCAGTCGGTGCGAGATATAAACGATGCCCGTTCCCTGTTCTTTTAGTAAACGTGTAACCCGGAATAAACTGTCAATTTCGGTTTCCGTCAACGCCGCCGTTGGCTCATCCATAATAAGAATCTTGGCATTCACCGATATCGCTTTCGCAATCTCAACCATTTGTTGCTGAGCAACAGTAAGATCGGCAACCAGCGTGTCTGGGGAGATATTCAGGTTTAATTTTTGCAAAATATCGATAGCAGCCTGCCGCTGTTGTTTCTCATCCAGACGCCAGCGATTATTTTTGCAAAACTCCCTGCCAATAAATATATTGTCTTCGACCGTCAGTTCAGGAAAAAGGTTAAACTCCTGATGAATAATGGTGATACCTACGCTTTGTGCGCTCAATGGGTTTGCAAACGAAACGGGTTGGCCCTCAAAAATAATATCCCCTTCATCAGGTTGATATACACCGGATAAAATTTTCATCAGGGTAGACTTTCCCGCGCCATTCTCCCCCAACAGCGCATGAACCTCACCTTTGCGTAAAGTAAAATCCACATTACTCAACGCTAATACGCCGGGAAAGCGTTTCGTAATATGACTCATCTGTAAAAATGTTTCAGACATTGCTGCTTTCCTCAATATACAGAAACTGTAATCAGTGAATCAGGCGAAAAACAGCGTTGCCAGGAAGCCATCGTCACCGTTAATGCGAATGTGCCTACAAGATCATATGCGTTTTATCAACAATGCTAACTCGAGTTAGCGATTGCCTTTTAAAGCTATTTTAGCTGCCAAAAATAGCCAAATCATTTGGTTTAAAATTGTGACACTGGACAGACAATTTATTTTATCTTATTAATTTAAAAAGAATTTAATTAAAAAGCCTGTATTTGTTTATTTGACGTAGATCGAATTTTAACCACTTCTCGTGAGGCTTCTCACAGTTCCATAACAAAAAAGTTGTGCAAAAAACTCTCTAATACCTAAGCTAACTCGAGTTAGCAAAAATGGGTAATTCAGCCAACTGCGACAGTGGTGTCCGACATCCGCTTTTGCAGCACGGCATAAAGTGAGATGAGGAACCTCGAATGAAAAAAAATAGTTTACCGAAAATCGGTATTCGTCCGGTGATTGATGGGCGTCGTATGGGTGTACGCGAGTCGCTCGAAGAACAAACCATGAACATGGCAAAAGCCACTGCCGCACTGATTTCCGAGAAACTTCGTCATGCCTGCGGGGCACAGATCGAGTGCGTTATCGCAGACACCTGTATTGCCGGATTGGCTGAATCTGCCGCCTGTGAAGAAAAATTCAGTAGCCTGAACGTCGGTGTGACAATTACCGTCACGCCGTGTTGGTGCTACGGCAGCGAAACTATCGACATGGATCCGATGCGCCCGAAAGCCATCTGGGGTTTCAACGGGACGGAGCGTCCAGGTGCCGTGTATCTGGCTGCCGCACTGGCTGCACATAATCAAAAAGGGCTTCCCGCCTTCTCTATTTACGGTCATGACGTGCAGGATGCAGGTGATACCACTATCCCTGCCGATGTTGAAGAAAAACTGCTGCGTTTCACTCGGGCAGGTTTAGCCGTTGCCAGCATGAAAGGTAAAAGCTATCTGTCCATCGGCGGCGTTTCAATGGGAATTGCAGGCTCTATTGTCGACCATAACTTCTTTGAATCCTGGCTGGGAATGAAGGTTCAACCTGTTGATATGACCGAATTGCGTCGTCGCATTGACCAGAAGATCTATGACGAAGCGGAGCTGGAAATTGCCCTGGCGTGGGCGGATAAACATTTCCGTTATGGCGAGGATCAGAACGCGCAACAGTATAAGCGAAATGAAGAACAGAGCCGTGCAGTGCTGAAAGAGAGCCTGCTGATGGCCATGTGCATCCGCGACATGATGCAGGGTAACCAGAAACTGGCAGAGAAAGGCCGGGTTGAAGAGTCGATGGGGTACAACGCGATTGCCGCCGGTTTCCAGGGCCAGCGCCACTGGACGGATCAATATCCGAATGGCGACACCGCCGAAGCGTTGCTGAATAGCTCATTTGACTGGAATGGCGTGCGCGAACCGTATGTCGTCGCCACCGAGAACGACAGCCTGAACGGCGTGGCGATGCTGTTCGGTCATCAACTTACCGGCACGGCGCAGGTCTTTGCTGATGTACGGACCTACTGGTCACCGGAAGCAGTAGAACGCGTCACAGGTAAACCGCTGACCGGTCTTGCGGAGCACGGCATTATTCACCTGATTAACTCCGGCTCTGCGGCACTGGATGGTTCCTGCAAACAGCGCGACGGCGAAGGGAACCCCACCATGAAGCCGCACTGGGAAATCTCGCAGAAAGAAGCGGATGATTGCCTGGCGGCAACCGAATGGTGTCCCGCAATTCACGAATACTTCCGCGGGGGCGGCTACTCTTCCCGTTTTCTTACCGAAGGTGGCGTACCGTTCACCATGACCCGCATCAATATCATCAAAGGCCTGGGCCCAGTGCTACAAATTGCGGAAGGCTGGAGTGTGGAATTACCGAAAGAGGTACATGCTCAGCTTGATGCTCGCACCAACTCTACCTGGCCAACAACCTGGTTTGCCCCGCGTTTAACCGGCAAAGGTCCGTTCAGCGATGTCTATTCCGTAATGGCTAACTGGGGTGCCAACCACGGTGTGCTGACGATTGGTCACGTCGGCGCGGACTTTATCACCCTTGCTGCCATGCTACGTATCCCGGTGTGTATGCACAACGTGGAAGAAGAGAAGATCTATCGCCCTTCCGCATGGGCTGCCCACGGTATGGACAGCGAGGGCCAGGATTATCGCGCCTGCCAAAACTACGGCCCGCTGTATAAACGTTAAACATCGAGCGATTGCCTGATGGCGACGCTTACGCATCTTATCAGGCCTACGAAGCGCACGGTTTTGTAGGCTGGATAAGGCGAAGCCGCCATCCGGCAATAGGTAATATCCCAGGAGCAATTATGAAACAAGAGGTTATCCTGGTCCTTGACTGTGGCGCGACTAACGTGCGGGCAATCGCCGTTGACCGCCAGGGAAAGATTGTCGCCCGCGCAGCGACCCCGAACGCCAGTGACATCGCCATAGAGAACGCTGGCTGGCATCAGTGGTCCCTCGACGCCATTGTGCAACGCTTTGCCGATTGCTGCCAACGACTCACAACGGAACTGACCGCCTGTAACATTCGAGGGATAACGGTCACCACATTTGGCGTTGATGGCGCGCTGGTTGATGCGTATGGCAAACTGCTTTATCCGGTTATCAGTTGGAAATGTCCACGTACTGCCGCCGTCATGGCTTCTATCAGCCAACGGATATCACCTCGGCAATTGCAGGATATATCCGGCGTCGGCGCGTTCAGCTTCAATACGCTGTACAAGCTGGTATGGCTTAAAGAGAATCACCCGCAATTGCTGGAACAGGCACACGCCTGGCTATTTATTTCATCACTGCTCAACCATCGCCTCACCGGTGAGTTCACCACAGATATCACCATGGCCGGTACCAGTCAGATGCTGGATATTCATCAGCGAGATTTCAGTGTTGATATTTTGCAGGCAACCGGGATACCACGCCGACTGTTTCCACGTTTAGTTGAAGCGGGAGAGCAGATCGGAACGTTGAAAAATGACGCGGCAAAGCAACTTGGGCTCACAGCGGGCATTCCGGTTATCTCTGCCGGCCACGACACGCAGTTTGCGCTCTTTGGCGCAGGCGCGCAGCCAGATGAACCCGTGCTCTCTTCCGGTACATGGGAAATACTGATGGTACGCAGCGCACAGGTCAATACTGCCTTACTCAGCGACTATGTGGGTTCTACCTGTGAACTGGACAGCCAGCCGGGTCTCTATAACCCCGGTATGCAGTGGCTGGCATCCGGCGTGCTTGAGTGGGTACGCAAGTTGCTGTGGACACCCGACACCCCCTGGCAAACGCTCATTGATGAAGCACAAGCCATCCCGGCGGGCGCTGAAGGGATAATCATGCACTGCGATCTGCTCGCCAGCCCACGTGCCGGCTGGCAGGGTGTCACACTCAACAGTACCCGTGGACACTTCTACCGCGCGGCGCTGGAAGGATTGACAGCCCAGCTGCAGCACAATCTACACACACTAGAAACCATCGGTCATTTCAACGCGACAGAGCTACTTCTGGTTGGAGGAGGAAGTCGTAATGCACTATGGAATCAGATAAAAGCGAACGTTCTGGGTATTCCCATCAAAGTGCTGGATGATGCCGAAACGACGGTTGCCGGTGCAGCGATGTTTGCCTGGTCCGGTATTGGCGAATTTGCCTCTCCGGAGCTGGCTCGCGCGCAGGTGGACTATCAATATCGTTACTTCTATCCACAAACGGAACCCGTATTCACAGGAGTCGAGTGACATGCTCAAAACGATTTCCCCCTTAATTTCCCCAGATCTGTTAAAGGTGCTGGCTGAAATGGGTCACGGTGATGAGATTATCTTTTCCGACGCCCACTTTCCGGCCCACAGTATGGGCCCGCAGGTTATCCGGGCCGATGGTCTGCAGGTCAGCGACCTGTTGCGGGCGATTATTCCGCTGTTTGAACTGGACAGTTACGCCCCACCACTGGTGATGATGGCCGCCGTCGAAGGAGACTCGCTCGACCTCGACGTAGAAGCGCGATATCGGCAAGCACTGTCATTACAAACACCTTGCCCGGACATCACGCGCATTGACCGTTATGCATTTTATGAACGCGCACAAAAAGTATTCGCAATCGTTATAACAGGGGAGCGGGCAAAGTACGGAAATATCCTGTTAAAAAAAGGGGTAACACCATAATCTCTTACCTGAATGCCCGGCAGGTACGGGCATTCATCGCATGATGGGGTGAGAAAACATGAAAGCAGCACGCCTGCAAGCAATTCTGGATCTGTTGAGCAACTATAAAAGTCTGACAACTGAAACCTTATCCTTACAGCTCAATGTCAGTAAAGAAACTATCCGTCGCGATCTTACGCAACTGCAGGCGCAGGGTAAGGTACTGCGTAATCACGGGCGCGCCAAAGTGATACATCGGGTAAACCAGGACTGCGGCGAGCCGTTTCATATCAGACTGAAAAGCCATTATTCCCACAAAGCAGATATCGCCAGAGACGCGTTAACGTGGATAGAGGAAGGCATGGTGATCGCGCTGGATGCCAGTTCTACTTGCTGGTACCTGGCTCGCCTGTTGCCAGACATTAACATTCACGTATTTACGAATAGCCAACCGATTTGCCTCGAATTGGGAAAACGTGAAAATATTCAGTTGATCAGTTCCGGTGGTCGACTTGAGCGTAAATACGGTTGCTACGTTAATCCATCGCTCATCTCACAGCTAAAGTCACTTGATATCGACCTGTTCATCTTTTCCTGCGAGGGGATCGACCGCGGCGGTACACTCTGGGATTCAAATGCTACCAACGCCGATTTTAAATCCATTCTGCTTAAGCGTGCGGCGCAGTCATTATTATTGATTGATAAGAGTAAATTTAATCGCTCGGGTGAGGCGCAGATTGGGCATCTGGAAAATGTAACGCATATTATTTCAGATACAGAAATGATTGAAGCAACCCACGCCGGATGAGGCGTTCACGCCACCATCCGGCATATAAGTATTATCGTTCGTCGCGACGACCACCGACGGCAGCCCACAGACGACGCACGTGCACGGTGACTTCTTCACGGTCGTGATAAAGCTGACGCGCCTGAATCTGCGCATTCACGCCATGCTCATCGAGCTGTGCCTGAATATAAGCCAGGTTTTGCGACACTTCCTCGTAGCGCTTTTTCATCGGCAGCTTAAGGTTAAAAATCGTCTCGCGGCACCAGCCGTTCACCAGCCATTGCGCCATCAGCGCAGCAACTTTGGCCGGTTTCTCCACCATATCGCAGACCATCCACGAGATGTTGTTACGATTCGGGCGATACTTAAATCCATCTTCCCGCAGCCAGGTAACCTGCCCGGTATCCATCAGGCTTTGCGCCATCGGACCATTATCCACCGAGTACACCCACATATTGCGTTTAACCAGTTGGTAGGTCCAGCCGCCAGGACATGCTCCTAAATCAACGGCATACATTCCATTGGCCAGACGCTCATCCCACTCATCGGCAGGAATAAACACATGCAGCGCCTCTTCCAGCTTCAGCGTTGAACGGCTCGGCGCATCAGCCGGGAATTTCAGTCGCGGAATCCCCATATAGAACGGCGAGTTATTATCAGGGCAGGAGTAGCCGGTGTAGCAACAGCCAGGTGCAATAAAGAAGACGTGCACTACCGGACGTTTTGGCGTTTCATGTTTTGCCAGCACACCCGCTTCACGCAGCGCGGCGCGCAGCGGTACGGTAAACTTGCGGCAAAATTTAACCAGTTCTTTGCTTTCATTGGTGTCGGCGACTTCGACACGCAAATCACCGCCTTTCTCCACCACGCCCTGCAGCATACCGACGATCGGTGTGATGCGGTCTTCCGGCGGCAAATATTGCAGTAGCTCGCCGACAACAAACATTTGGCGAGCAAAAATCAGCGAGCTGAACGGCAACTCTTTAACTAGCTTTTCCGCATCTTCCTGCTGATAGCATTCAAAGATGACATAACCCGCATTTTCTTTGACGCGGGCGAAACCAAAGATTTCGCGACGCCCTGCTTTATCCGTAATTTCTGCGGCGCACTCTTTTTCAAAACCCGGGCGACACAACAACACAACCTTATTCATGGCTAACGCCCTTACGTTTCAATCGAATAGCGCCCACTAACATCAGTGCCCAGCCTACAAGGAAGCTAAAACCACCGACAGGGGTAACAAACGCCCACAGGCGTAAATGAGAAAGCGCGAGGCAATACAGACTGCCGCTAAACAGCACGGTCCCTAATGCCAGAAACACGCTACTCCAGTAAAACCAAATACTAATACGTCGCTGCATGGCGACGGCCAGACCAAAAATAGCCAGCGTATGAAATGCCTGATACTCAAGGCCAGTCTGGATCCACCCCATTTCAACAACGCCGAGGGTTTTACTCAGAACATGTGCCCCAAAGGCTCCCAGAGCTACAAAGATAAAGCCACTGATGGCGGCAAAAATCAGCATAAAACGGCTGGTCATGTTAATACCCTACGTAAATTATTGTTCATAACGAAAGCGGAATTTTTCTTGTTCCGTGGCCGCTTTCGCCAGTATCCACTGACGGAAGGCGGCTATTTTACCCAGTTCTGCCTGACTGTCATGACAAACCAGATAAAATGCGTTTTTGCTGACCAGAACATCATTAAATGGGCAAACCAGACGTCCGGCTTCAATTTCGGACTGCGCCATAACGTTATTGGCCAACGCAACGCCCTGTCCATGGATAGCAGCCTGTAGCACCATGGCGCTATGGCTGAAGATAGGTCCCTGCTGTACGTTAATATGATTCAGCCCGAGCTGGCGTGTATAAGCTTGCCAGTCACGCCGTGACGCATCGTGCAATAACGTATGTTTTGCCAGATCCTCAGGCGTCTTCAGCGGTTTATCGCCGGTAAGTAATAGCGGCGAGCAAACCGGCAATAAATATTCTGCGTACAATTTTTCAACGCGCAGACCCGGCCAGTTGCCGCGCCCGTAGAAAATCGCCACATCAACATCATCAGCCAGTTTGTCTTCCTGACGGTCAACCGCCTGGATCCTGACATCGATTCCCGGATAAGCTGAGTTAAAGCTAGAGAGTCTGGGCACCAGCCATTGAATCGCAAAACTGGGCAATAAACTGACGGTAAGCGCGCCTTTTGCACTGCGTGCCTGAAGTTTACGCGTCGCATCGGTTAATTGCGAAAAAATCTCTTTGATGTCGAGGAAATAGCTTTGACCTTCTTCCGTCAACAACAGCGATCGATTGCGCCGACGAAACAGCTTCAGCCCCAAAAAATCCTCAAGTGACTTGATTTGGTGACTTACTGCGGCCTGCGTCACAAAAAGTTCTTCTGCTGCGCGCGTAAAGCTTAAATGGCGCGCGGCAGCATCAAAAACACGTAACGCATTTAAGGGTGGTAATCGTTTTGACATGACTTTTAGGCTTTGATGTTAAATGAATTTAACAATTACCTAACAGGCTGTAACCTATTAGTTTTTTTAATCTGAGCCATTATAAATTGTCCGTTGAGGTTCTACCAGCAAATACCTATAGTGGCGGCACTTCCTGAAGCCGGAACGAAAAGTTTTATCGGAATGCGTGTTCTGGTGGGCTTTTGGCTTACGGTTGTGATGTTGTGTTGTTGTGTTTGCAATTGGTCTGCGATTCAGACCATGGTAGCAAAGCTACCCTTTTTCACTTCCTGTACATTTACCCTGTCTGTCCATAGTGATTAATGTAGCACCGCCAAATTGCGGTGCTTTTTTTTGTCCAAGTGTCAGCCAATGACGGTCGGCTATTTCTCCAGTTCTACCATCTCTTTCACATCGGTACGGTTAATCTGCTGTTTGTTGCCGTTAGCGTCTTTATACGAAATCATCCCCGTATCATCATCGGTCTTTGGCTTACCGTCAGACACGATTGTCCTACCATCGTTGGTGTGCATCACGTAATTCGGACCGGAACAGGCGCTCAGGGCAAAAGTCAGCATACAGGCAGAGATTATGGCGGTAGTCTTTTTCATCTTCTTCTCCTCACAGCAATTTATGCCAGATAAAACGAATTCCATAACAGGCAAAATTATTCGCCTAACACTATTTAGCATAAGACACTGCACAGACTTTGCCGGGATATCCAGAGGATTCCGATGGTTAGCACAACCCTTGTGTCTGCGCCCTTTTTGCGCCACGATCCGTTTACTGAACTGAGGAATACCATGAACGCTTTTAACCCCACGCAGTTTCGCGCACAATTTCCCGCACTCAACGATGCAGGTGTCTATCTCGACAGCGCCGCGACGGCATTGAAGCCGCAGGCGGTGATTGAGGCGACCCATCAGTTTTATAGTCTGAGCGCCGGGAACGTCCATCGCAGCCAGTTTGCTGAAGCCCAGCGTCTGACCGCGCGCTACGAAGCCGCGCGGGAAAAAGTCGCACGGCTGATTAACGCGCCGGATGACAAAACAATCGTCTGGACCCGTGGCACGACGGAAGCTATCAATATGGTTGCCCAAAGTTATGCGCGTCCACGCTTACAACCGGGCGACGAGATTATCGTCAGCGTAGCGGAGCATCATGCCAACCTGGTTCCCTGGCTGATGGTGGCGGAGCAAACGGGGGCCAAAGTCATCAAGCTTCCGCTCAATGCCCATTTGCTGCCTGACACTGAGCGCCTGGCGGATCTCATCACCCCACGCAGTCGCGTTCTGGCTCTCGGTCAGATGTCGAACGTCACCGGTGGCTGCCCTGACTTAGCCCGCGCGATTACGCTTGCTCATGCAGCAGGCATGGTGGTGATGGTGGATGGCGCTCAGGGTGTTGTACATTTCCCCGCAGACGTTCAGCAGTTAGATATTGATTTCTATGCGTTCTCGGGCCACAAGCTGTATGGCCCCACCGGCATTGGCGTGCTGTACGGTAAGCCTGAATTACTGGAAGCCATGTCCCCCTGGCTCGGCGGCGGTAAGATGATTAGTGAAGTCAGTTTTGACGGTTTCACCACCCAGGCTGCGCCATGGAAGCTTGAGGCCGGTACGCCTAACGTTGCTGGCGTAATCGGACTAAGCGCAGCGCTCGAATGGCTGGATGAGGTTGATGTTGCACAGGCTGAAAACTGGAGCCGTGGTCTGGCGACGCTGGCAGAAGATGCGTTGGCGAAACGCCCCGGCTTTCGTTCCTTCCGCTGCCAGGACTCCAGTCTGTTAGCCTTTAATTTCGCAGGCGTTCACCACAGCGACATGGTGACGCTGCTGGCCGAATATGGCATTGCGTTGCGAGCGGGGCAGCACTGCGCACAACCGCTGCTGGCGGATCTGGGCGTCTCCGGGACGCTGCGCGCCTCATTTGCACCTTATAATACGCAAAGTGATGTGGATGCGTTGGTTACTGCCGTTGACCGCGCGCTGGAAATATTGGTGGATTAATGACAAGCCTTCTGCTCGCCGGACACCCGTTTGGCACAACCGTAACGGAAGAGACGTTACGCAATACCTTTATCCCACTCACCCAGTGGGAAGATAAATATCGTCAACTTATTTTACTGGGTAAGCAACTTCCGCCCCTTTCGGATGATCTGAAAGCGCAGGCAAAAGAGATTGCCGGATGTGAAAACCGCGTCTGGCTGGGGCATACCCTTCATGAGAATGGCACTCTGCATTTCTTCGGCGACAGCGAAGGTCGCATTGTGCGCGGACTGTTGGCCGTATTACTCACGGCTGTCGAAGGTAAAACGGCCGCCGAGTTACTGGCGCATTCGCCAATGGAATTATTTGACGAGCTAGGTTTACGCACGCAGCTCAGCGCCTCGCGTAGCCAGGGGCTGCATGCTCTGAACGAGGCGATTCTTGAGGCTGCTCAGAAAGCCGGATGACGACGCTGATGCGTCTTATCCGGCCTACAACACCGCACAAACCGTAGGTCGGATAAGCATAGCGCCATCCGACACAATCAATGCTGGCGCGCCGCTTTGGCCATCATCTTCTTCAAAGCGTGTGAGACGGCAACAAAACCAAAGGTCGCCGTCACCATGGTGGCAGCGCCAAACCCGGATGCGCAATCCATACGCTTCGGCCCTTCCGCCGTCGCTTTCATCGCACATACCGAGCCATCTGCCTGCGGGTACACCAGCGCTTCGGTCGAAAACACGCAGTCCACGCCCAACTTGCCTTTGCTGTTTTTCACCACCCCAAAATCACTTTTCAGCCGCTCACGTAGCTTGGCCGCCAGCGGATCCTGGATGGTTTTTGCCAAATCAACGACCTGTATCTGCGTCGGGTCGATCTGCCCGCCCGCACCACCGGTGGTCACCAGCGGAATTTTGTTACGCCGACAGTAAGCGATCAGCGCCGCTTTTGGGCGCACGCTGTCAATCGCATCAATGACATACGCATAACCCACACTCATATACTCAGCAACGTTATCCGGCGTGACAAAATCATCGACCACGTTAACCCGGCACTCCGGGTTAATCTGACGGATACGTTCAGCCATCACTTCAGCTTTTGCCAGACCGACGTTATCGCGCAGAGCATGGATCTGGCGGTTAGTATTGGTGACGCACACATCATCCATATCGATGAGCGTGATGGCACCAATGCCAGTGCGCGCCAGTGCTTCCGCCGCCCACGATCCCACGCCGCCAATCCCGACCACGCAAACGTGCGATTGGGCAAACAGTTGCAGCGCATTTTCACCATACAGACGCGCCGTACCGCCAAAACGCTGACGCCATGCATCGCTAATAACCACAGACATAACACCTCAAATTCATTAATACTGAGCAGTATGGCTGCCGGATGGCGCTTCGCTTATCCGGCCTACATTATGGACCAGGCCTAATAAGGCGCAGCCGCCATCCGAAAATTAACCGCTGAACACGTTACCCGCACCCGGCGCGGTTTTCAGTACCCACACGCGGCCGTAGTGATTATACCACCCCGCACGGTGTCCAGCGTCGGCTCCAATGCCCTGGTAGATATCGAAGTGCTGTCCTTTTATCGCCCCGCCGACATCCAACGCCACCATCAGACGTAATTCATACTGACCGGTGAATTTCCCGTTATTGTCCAGCAGCGGAACTTCCGCCAGTAACGTTGTGCCCGCAGGAATGATGCTGCGATCAGAAGCCACGGATGCGCGACCAATCAGCGGTACCGCGCTGGCCCCTTTGACCGGCGCAAAAGATTGCGGTTTAAAGAAGACAAACGATGGGTTCTGCTCCAGAAGCTCACGCACTTCAGCTTCGCTGTGCGTTTCACCCCAATGGCGAATGGCCTGCATCGACATATCTTCTTTTTTCACTTCACCACGGTCGATAAGCACCTTACCGATGCTGCGATAGGCGTGACCGTTTTTCCCGGAATAGCTAAAAAAGTTCAGCGGACTGCCATCGCCGAAATCGATGTAACCACTGCCCTGAACATCCATAATGAAGTTATCCATTAGGGAGTTGCTGTACGCCAGAATATAATTGTCGCTCAGGGCGCCCGCATAAATCTCGGCACGGCTTGGTAAGCGCCCACGTTTTGGCGGCATGCGGTAGATAGGGTACTGAAATTCGCCCTGACGCGTATGGCGCGCCTGGATAACCGGCGTGTAGTAGCCCGTAAACTGGACGTTACCGTAGTTGTCCGCCCCTTCCATTTGCCAGGCATCAATACCAAACTGGCGCATACTGCGCGTATCGCCACCCGCTCGTAACCACTGCTGGATAGCGTTGTAAACGTTGCTCTGGTTACCGTACAAACGTGGCGATGCGCTGCGAATTTGATTAACCTGCTCGGCGAAATCACCGGCATTGATTGGTGCGCCAACCGCATCAGGCTGGTTCACCAGTGAGAAAGGCTGGGTAAATTTCCCGTCTTTATACTGCTGCCCACGATCGGTGGGTTTTGAGGAACACGCGGCGAGCATCGCGACGACTGCTCCCGCCAGAAGATATTTTGCCCAACGTCCTTTCATTGTTCTCGTCTTATGTTGCCTGAATGCGAGACGAAGATAACAAACCCCCGAACCTAATGAAATGCGTATACCTACCCGAACGCAAATTTTGCGCAAAAAACAATCCAGAGTGCGTTGTTTTTGTTCATTTTCACCCTAAAAACGTGATCAAGGTGAAAAAAGGGTTGCATGAAAATGCGAGCAGAGTATAGTGCGCATCCACGGACGCGGGGTGGAGCAGCCTGGTAGCTCGTCGGGCTCATAACCCGAAGGTCGTCAGTTCAAATCTGGCCCCCGCAACCAATTAAAATCAGAAGCAGTAACGTTACTCGATGGAAGAGTAATGACGGACGCGGGGTGGAGCAGCCTGGTAGCTCGTCGGGCTCATAACCCGAAGGTCGTCGGTTCAAATCCGGCCCCCGCAACCAATTAAAATCTGATGTAATATTTTTGCAAAGTGTTTGAAATACGAAGCAAAAAGACGGACGCGGGGTGGAGCAGCCTGGTAGCTCGTCGGGCTCATAACCCGAAGGTCGTCGGTTCAAATCCGGCCCCCGCAACCAACACATTAAACACCTTAACGGGTGTTTTTTTGTATCTGCGATCCGTAAAAAAAGCGCTTTTCAGCGCTTTTTTGTTATCCCCTTCTCGCCAGCGTCGCCCCATCGGCAAAGTAGGCTTTAATCCCCGCCAGAATCGACTCTGCAACTTCCTGCTGGAAGGTCGCCGTTTTGAGTTTGCGCTCTTCCTCAACGTTACTGATAAACGCTGTTTCTACCAGAATGGACGGAATATCCGGCGCTTTTAGCACCGCAAACCCGGCTTGTTCAACCTGATTCTTATGCAGATTGTTGACTTTACCAAGCTTATTCAATACCGCTTTACCAAACTTCAGGCTGTCGGCGATGGTCAGCGACTGCACCATATCGAACATGGTATGGTCGACGTAGCGGTCGCCACTCTTGCTGACGCCACCGATGAGATCCGAGGCGTTCTGGGTCTGCGCCAGATATTTCGCTGCGGTACTGGTCGCGCCTTTGGTCGAGAGCGCAAACACCGACGAACCGCTGGGCTGTCGACTGGTAAAGGCATCGGCGTGAATAGAGACAAACAGGTCTGCGCGCTGCTTCTGCGCTTTCGCCACGCGGACTTTAAGCGGAATGAAGATATCTTCATTTCGCGTCATAAAGACCTTCATGTTGCCCTCTTTCTCTATGAGAGCTCGCAGGCGGCGGGCAATCTGCAGTACCACATCTTTTTCACGCGTCTTGTATTTCCCCACCGCACCGGAGTCTTCCCCGCCGTGGCCCGGATCCAGCATAATAACAATGGGGCGATCGCGTCCCGCTTTGCCCGGCTGTGGGCCACTCTGCGCAGGTGGTACCTGTTTATCCAGATCGCCCCTGTTGTAATCTTCCAGCAATGCCAGCAGCGGATCCTGAACATCCTGGGCATTTGCGGGATAGAGATCCATCACCAGACGTTCTTTAAAGCCCGCCACCGGCGCCAGGGCAAAAAGTTGCGGCTTCACATTCTGTTTCAGCTCGAACACCATTCGCACGGTCTGTGGATCAAACTGGCCAACGCGCGCCGACTTAATATACGGATCGTCAGGACGAATCTGCGCTCCCATGCCCTTGAGCACCGAGTTCAGATTAACGTCTTCAATATCCACAACCACACGCTCAGGATTACTCAGGGCAAACTGTTTGTATTTCAGCAGACGGTTAGATTCTACCGTGACGCGGGTATAGCTGGACGCAGGCCAGATACGTACGGCAACGACCTGACTCGCAGCAGCCAGACCAACCTGGCTGACGCTTAAAAGCCACATAGCACCCGCACCTTGCAGTAAACGGCGGCGACTGATTGCTGAGTTGGATCCCGACATGCTTCTCCCGAGCAAAAGAAATCTGTATTGAGGTAATACGTAAAACGTCCGAATTGACCGGAAACTTTAGCGAATGACGCATAATCTGTCATCTATAAAAGGGTAAACATTCTTTTTATATTCACGGTATTACTGATAAAAATCTTCGGCATGGGTAAAAATTACGCTTGCGCACAGAACAAAAACAGAATAAAAATACACAAATTACGAATAATCATGCAATGAGGGTGTGCCGTGGTGAAGGAGCGTAGAACCGAACTGGTACAGGGATTCCGCCATTCTGTTCCCTATATCAATACCCATCGGGGAAAAACGTTTGTCATTATGCTGGGCGGCGAAGCCATCGAGCATGAAAACTTTTCCAGTATCGTCAATGACATTGGTCTTCTTCATAGCCTCGGCATCCGCCTGGTCGTGGTCTATGGCGCACGACCGCAGATTGATGCCAATCTCGCGGCGCATCATCATGAACCGGTGTACCACAAAAACACACGCGTCACCGATGCGAAAACCCTGGAGCTGGTCAAACAGGCTGCGGGGCTACTTCAGCTTGATATTACCGCCCGCCTGTCGATGAGCCTGAATAATACGCCGTTGCAGGGGGCACATATCAATGTGGTCAGCGGCAATTTTATTATCTCGCAACCGTTGGGTGTGGATGACGGCGTCGATTACTGCCATAGCGGGCGTATTCGTCGTATTGATGAAGAGGCGATTCACCGCCAGTTAGACAGCGGCGCGATTGTGCTGATGGGACCGGTCGCCGTTTCCGTCACCGGTGAGAGCTTTAACCTGACGTCAGAAGAGGTCGCCACGCAGTTGGCTATCAAACTGAAGGCGGAGAAGATGATCGGCTTTTGCTCCTCTCAGGGCGTCACCAACGATGATGGCGATATTATTTCCGAGCTGTTTCCCAACGAAGCCCAGGCTCGCGTTGAATTGCAGGAAGAGAAAGGTGATTACAGCTCCGGCACGGTGCGCTTCCTACGCGGCGCAGTGAAAGCCTGTCGCAGTGGCGTACGCCGTTGCCATCTGATCAGCTATCAGGAAGATGGCGCATTACTGCAGGAACTGTTCTCCCGCGACGGGATCGGGACGCAGATCGTAATGGAAAGCGCCGAGCAGATCCGCCGCGCCACCATTAACGATATCGGTGGGATTCTGGAGCTGATCCGCCCACTGGAGCAGCAAGGCATTCTGGTCCGCCGCTCCCGCGAACAGCTGGAAATGGAGATCGACAAATTCACCATTATTCAGCGCGATAATCTGACCATCGCCTGTGCCGCTCTGTACCCTTTTCCGGAGGAGAAGATTGGCGAAATGGCGTGCGTGGCAGTGCATCCGGACTACCGTAGCTCATCACGCGGCGAAGTTTTGCTGGAGCGGATTGCTGTGCAGGCCAGACAAATGGGACTCAGCAAGCTGTTCGTGCTGACGACGCGCAGCATTCACTGGTTCCAGGAGCGCGGCTTCACGCCGGTGGATATCGACCTGCTGCCGGAAAGCAAAAAAGAGATGTACAACTATCAGCGGCGGTCAAAAGTGCTGATGGCGGATTTGGGATAGCGATCGTTGCCGGATACGGCCTACAATTCGCTGGCACATCTTTGGTATGCAGATCGTAGGCCTGATCAGACGCGATAGCGTCGCCATCAGGCACACAGCCGGATGGCGCTGACGCTTATCCGGCCTACATCATGCCATCATTAAACAACGCCGACAGCCCGCTTCGGCGTTCGGTTCGGGTGGCAATGGCGCTACTCAATATCCGTTCATCGGCATACAACGACAAACGACGGCGGGCACGGGTGACGGCGGTATAGACCAGCTCACGGGTCACCACGGGTGAGTGCTGGCTGGGCAAAATCAACGCCGCATGGTCAAACTCAGATCCCTGCGATTTGTGCACGGTCATTGCCCAGGTGGTTTCATGTTCAGGCAAGCGACTGGGCTGGACCGATTTGATAGAACCGTCCGGCAGCGCAAACCACACTCTCAGACCCTGCCCACGATCGAGGGCAATGCCAATATCACCGTTAAATAATCCCAACGAACTGTCATTGCGCGCGATCATTACCGGTCTTCCCTCATACCAGCGGCTATGCGTCGAACGGTGAATTTTGCGTTTTTGCGCCATCACCTGCTCAATGCATTCATTCACCCCCCCCACGCCAAACGGACCTTCCCGCAGGGCGCACAATAGCTGATACTCATTGAAGGCCTGAATGACAGCATCCGGCTCGGCGCGCTCGCGCAGTAAATCGAGATAGTGTCCATAACCCGCCAGCGCTTCCTCCAGCATCGCGGCGTAATCTTCGCTGTTGTGTAACGTGCGTTTTTCGATATCGCTAAATCCCTGTTGGAAGACCGTTTTTATCGCAGTTTTATCACCACGATTAATCGCCGCAGCCAACTGACCGATTCCGGAATCGCTACCGAAACGGTAACTCTTTTGCAGCAAGCATAAACTGTCACGTAAAGACGCGGCCTGAGTTCCGGTTCCCGCTGGAATGGGACTACCGGTCAGTCGACTGAGTTGTTTGGCACGTTCCGGAGTAAAGCCATCACCGACGAAAGCACAGATATCCCCCAGCACCGCCCCCGCTTCAACGGAAGCGAGCTGGTCGCGATCGCCAAGAAAAATCACCCGCCCGTGTGGCGGCAGCGCATCGATAAGGCGCGACATCATCGGCAAATCGATCATCGAGGCTTCATCCACTACCAGCACGTCCAGATGCAGCGGGTTTCCTGCATGATGTCGCAGGCGTTGGCTTCCAGGCTGAGCGCCCAATAAGCGGTGCAACGTACTGGCATCATCGGGAATGCGCTTCTTTTGCTCATCGGTCAGCGGCAGTTCTCGCAGCGCCGCGCCCAACGAGGCGGTCAGACGTGCAGCCGCTTTTCCCGTGGGTGCCGCCAGACGAATACGACAGCGTTCACCGTCCGCCATCTGAATCAACGCCGCCAGAAGCCTCGCCACCGTTGTCGTTTTTCCGGTCCCCGGCCCACCAGAGATCACCGATATACGGCGGGTCAGCGCTACGGCAGCAGCCACTTTTTGCCAGTTCACGCCCTCCGATGGTGGGAAAAGCGCTTCCAGCGTGCGGATCAACCGTGGCTCGTCCACATCAATGGCGTAGTTAACTTCACCGAAAAAACGGGCCACCGTGCGTTCGTTATGCCACATCCGGTTCAGATACAAGCGATCGCCGTACAGCACCAGCGGCGTAGGCTGCTCGCCACGGCTTACCGCCCCGGAGGCCAGCAGACACTCCGCCCAGTCTTCGGGCTCTCCCGCTTCAGCGAGCCAGGCGTTCAACAGCGGATGAGCATCTTCGCGTAAAGATAACCGGGAAAGCGGTAAGCAAACGTGCCCCTCGCCCGCCTCACGGCTAAGCAGAGCCGCCGCCAGCGTAACGGCAGGGTTGTCGTTTCCGGCAACCGCCAGCGCGAACTGGGCATCCAGAGGCCGGAACTGCTTTTGCTCAACGGCTTCCAGTAATCGTTTCTGGATTGTCATGACATCTCCTCCAGCGGCACTCCGGCAAACAACTCGTCCATCAACGCGATCAATTCCCCATCGGGTCGGGTGGCGTAAATTCCCTGCTGCGGATTGTCACTGTCAACGCCACGCAGGAAAAGATAGATAACGCCGCCAAAATGGTGTTCATAATCGTAACCAGCAATGCGATGGCGCAAGTAGCGATGCAACGCCAGGGTATAAAGTTGATACTGCAGGTCATAGCGATGCGCCTGCATGGCAGAGGCCATTGCCTGCTGGGTATACGCAGAACTGTCTTCACCCAGCCAGTTTGACTTGTAGTCGAGCAGGTAATAACGCCCCTGGTGGCGGAATACCAGGTCAATAAACCCTTTCAGCATGCCGCGCACCTGCATAAAATCCAACGCAGGGCACCCTGCCGAGAGCGGATCGTATTGGCGGATCAATGCATCAAGTTGGCTGGCCATCAGCGGCTGCGAAATAGGCAGATAAAACTCCATCTCCACCTGTTTTTCACGCGCGGAAAGCTGACTCAAACTCACGCCGGTTTCGTTGAGAGGCGCCTGCAAAATGGCATCCAGCCATGCGGTCAAAACCGGCGTCCAGTGTGCGTCATAACCGCCCAACGCCAGTTTTTCTTCGACCCAATGCGGCTCTACCGGTTGGGTGAAGTCGAGATCTTCAAACAAGCTATGCAAGAATGTACCCGGCGAAGCGCCGCGCGGGAACTGATGCGGCGTGAGTCCGGGCTCCTCAATAACCTCACCGACGCCTGCGGCATCGATGTCCAGTCGCGGGATCAGATCCTGCGCAATACCATGCCCGCGCTGTTGCAAGCCGGAATAGCTGGTCACGCGCCAGCTGTCGCCGGGCGTACGCTGCAGTATTTTCGCGCTCAGTTCTCCGCTGACGTTCTGCGCAACCTGCCAGAGTTCACCGTCAGGCTGTGCAGGCGTCTGGCAGGCAATATCATCGCAGCACAGCGCTTCAATCGCGCCACGCAAACCCGCGGCATCCATCGGCTCGCCTTTTTGCAACAGGCGGCCAAGGGCGCTCTGATGCACATCGGTATCCCCTTTCTTATCGCCCCGACGGCGCACCAACGGCGCCACGCCAAGGCTGCAGTGCCATACCGAACGGGTCAGCGCGACATAGAGCAAGCGCAAATCTTCTGCCAGACGTTCCGCTTCGGCCAGCTCAACGCTCTCCGCGGCATCGCTGAGATCCAGCACCGCTTCAAAGGAGCTGCGATCGTGGTAGAACGCCTGATCCTGGACGCGGAAATTAGTGATAAACGGCAGCCAGACCAGTGGATATTCCAGCCCTTTCGATTTATGAATAGTGACGATTTTGACCAGATGCTTATCACTTTCCAGCCTGAGCTGCTGACTGGAGGCATTGCTGTCGGGTTCAAGAATATGCTGAGATAGCCAGCGCACCAGCGCATGCTCGCTTTCCAGTTGCGATCCCGCTTCCTGGAGCAGTTCGCTGATATGTAAAATGTCAGTCAGGCGGCGTTCACCCCCCGCCGTCGCCAGCAGGTTTTCCGCAATCTGGCGGGCAGCCATCAGCGCGCGCAGCATCGGCATCACGCCGCGTTTATGCCAGATCTGACGATAACCATCGAACTCCTCGACCACCGCATCCCAGGCATTTTCGTCGTTATTTAACGCTTCAAGATCCTGCGCATTCAGCCCCATCATTGAAGTCGCCAGCGCGCTACGCAGCGTGTTCTCACGCTCCGGCGTCATCACTGCCTGCAGAACCCACAGCAGCTCCTGTGCTTCGAGCGTTTCAAACACGCTGTCACGGTTGGAGAGATAAACAGAGGGAATGGCCAGTTGCGTCAGCGCATCGCGGACCAGCGCCGCCTCCTGGCGGCTACGAACCAGTACGCTGATATCCGAGGCGCGTACCGGCCTGGACGCTTTACCGCTGACCAGTTGCGCAGCGCCAGAATGCCCGGCCTTAAGCCAGTCGCGAATTTGCGTGGCGCACACCTGCGCCATGTAGTTCTGATAGTCGCCCACGCCACAACTGTCCCCTTCCATCAGCCACATACTCATGGCAGGCTGCGTTTCACCGTGTATAACAAACCGTAGCGACTGATTTTTCTCTGCGGATCTCACCGGGCTAAAAGGAATTTCGCGGAACATAAAGGCGTCGTTCATCTGGCTGAAAATCGTATTCACGCCATTGACCATGCCAGGAGCCGAACGCCAGTTAGTATCAAGCGTATAGTGCGCGCTGACTTCGCTACGCGCCTTCATGTAGGTAAAAATATCCGCGCCGCGAAAGGCGTAAATAGCTTGTTTAGGATCGCCTATCAACAACAACGCTGTATCCGGTTGATGCTGCCAGATACGGCGGAAAATACGGTATTGCTGCGGGTCGGTATCCTGGAATTCATCAATCATTGCCACCGGGAAACGGGTACGAATAGCCGCCGCCAGCGCATCGCCGCTTTCGCTACGCAGCGCCGCGTCCAGGCGGCTGAGCATATCGTCAAAACCAAGCTCACCACGTCGGCGTTTTTCCTGTGCGACCGCCTCGCGGATTTCCGACAATGCCCGGGTGATCACCAGATCGCGGATTGTCAGCGGTTCACTCAGCAGTTCATCAATCGCGACAAACAGCGGATGTTGAGGGGTTACACCACCCGCTTTGGTGCGGTCTTCCAGAAAACGCTGAGAGAATTTCTCCAGCGCATCAGGAAGCTGGTAGCTTCGGGTTTCTTCCTGCGCCCACGCGCTGATCTTTTCGATCCACTTCCCCTGATTACCACGATTAAATTTACGTCTGTCGATCCCGGAGGCTTCCAGCAGGCCATCCAGCTCATCAACGGCATCACGCCATTGCTGCTTAATCTGGTCGATACACGCCAGAATTTTTTCGTGCCGGGCTGCCAGCGTTTCATCAGCTGGCGGTGGGGCTTTAATCACCGGGGATTCACCCTGCAGGTAGCGATCAATATCCCTTAGCAGCGCCTGTGGACCTTTCCACGTTTCAAAAACAACCTGAGCAATGTCGCGAGACAGCGGGTAACAATGTCGACGCCAGAAATCTGCGCAGGCCTGATAGCGCAACAGCGACTCATCCTCAATCAACTGCTGTTCAAACAACATGCCTGACTCAAATGCGTTGAGGCTGAGCATACGCTGACAAAAACCATGAATGGTAAACACCGCGGCTTCATCCATCTGCCTTTCAGCCAATAGCAGCCACTGGGCGGCCTGCTTTTTATCGGCAATTTCATCTAACAGACGAGCGTATAGCGGGTTGTCGGTGGTTTCACGCAGGCAGGCAATGCGCAGTTCATGGATGTTGCTACGAATACGACCGCGCAGCTCTTCAGTAGCCGCCTCGGTGAAGGTGACCACTAACAGTTCTTCGACGGTCAGCGGACGGGGAAAGGCGGCAGAGCCGCCCAGCCCAAGCAGTAAACGTAAATACAGGGCGGCGATGGTAAAGGTTTTACCGGTGCCCGCAGAGGCTTCAATCAGGCGCTCGCCCGTCAGGGGCAAGCGCAGTGGATCAAGGGACTCAGCGGCATCATTCATTCTTATCACTCATCAGGGGTAAGGTTTGCTGCAACGCGCTGACGGTCTGCCACACTTTCCAGCCTTCCGGGTGCACATATTCTGCTTTCCCGTTCTGACTGCCGGAAACCTGTGACAGTATCGCCATGCCTTGCGGCTCAACCACCGCCTGATGGAAGAAGTCGGCAAGCTTTTGCGGCGTCAGCAGTTTAATCTGAGCCACGATTTTATCACGTGAATCGAAGCGCATATTGCCGCGATCGAAATCTTTGCTTAGCTGAGAGGCTTCGGCTCCCAAAGTTTGCGGCGCCTGCAGCATTTGCGCGATGATCGCTTGCTGAATTTGTGCGAACTCATCAGCTTTCATCGCCCGCAGCTTCGCTTCCGCCGTCGGGAAAAACGCTTTATAACGTTCCCAGAGATAGGACGGTTGCTTGTCGCTGCTTTGCAACAGGAAGCCCATTCCCCACTGACGGCCAACGCTCATTGGGAAAGCAAAGACGGCATAACCTAATTGCTCTTCAGTACGCAGTTGATTGTAGAACCACGGTTGAACAATCTGTCCTAGCATTGCGCTGTAAGCCGAGCTGGTGTACTCGTCATAGCCGGTAGGTACAAATACCGCCGCCAGCGCTGAATCCGTACTGCTGCCCGCTTTTTCAAAGATGGCAGACTGCTTCTTGTCTACCACAACATCTTTGTTTCGGCACCACTGTGAGCCGTTCGCACCAAGCTGCTTCTGGATATCCCGAGCCATGGTTTTCGCCTGAGTTTCACTCATATTGCCGACCACCAGGAATTCGGGACGCGCACCGGCTTTTAAGGTGTCACGGTAGGTCATCACTTCTTTCAACGTAATAGATGGCAACATCTCACGCCGTTCATCACGTGAGAAGTACGGTACCTGAGACAGCATCTGAACCGGCATAATCGCCTGATCGTAGGCTTTGCCTTTCTCCGCAGAGTCCATCATCTGGGCGTACCAGGATTTCGCCTGTTCCAGCTGTTCATCTGTTGAGGTGTAACTGAAATAACCGCTCAGCAGCGCCTGAAAAAGCTGTGGCAAACGTTGGGTGTAGCCGTTGGCATTGAGCATCAGGCCGTTATTAGCGTTAGTAGAAAAACCAATCCCCCCCACTGCGGCCTGGTTACTTAACTGGTCGAGTGCAATACCCGCCAGATAATCGTTCAGGGCGAATAAGACCTGGTTTCTGGCACTGTCCATCGCTTTCGGGTTACGCAGTATCACGCTGACATCAACCTTTGGCTCGCTGGCAAAATATTGACTCGGGGCATACACCACGCGTAAATCAGGCTCATCAACGATCAGTTCCGGATGAGCATATTTTTTATCCGTCTTAATCAGCGTGAAATCATCTGGAATATACGGGTTCAGCTCCGGTAACGACAGAGCAATGCCCTGCGCTTTTTGCTGCCAGTCGGCGAATGTTTTCTCGCTGATTTTATCTACCTGATAAGGCGCATTGACAAAATAAGCGGTTTTATTGTGTGGCTCTTTCTCACTGATATACCAGATGCGCGCATTCTGCGGTGTCATCATCGCTAACCGTTGCTCAACGGCCTTCGCATCGTATTGATCGGCAATATTCACGGCATCCAGAGTATGCTCGACGGGAACGCGAATCATGGTATCAGCCAGCCATTCCACGTAGTCCATATCACGAGTGATGGAAGGATAACGGAAATCGAGATCCAGCACGTGCGCCAGTTCGTCAAAATAGCGTTTATCGACACCTTTCTCTCGTAACAGATTGAGATAGCTAAAGATTGCAGCAACAACTTCATCACGGTTAGCCAGACCTTTGTCGGTCAACGTCGCGGAAATGGCTAACACGCCGCTATTCCCATTAACCACCGGATCGGAGTCCGCACGAATACCTTCAACCAGCCCCTGCTTTTGCAACCAGTCAGACAATGTGCCCGGACTACGATTGCCAATCAGGTAAGTCACCAGCTCATCGGTTTTACTGCGGAACTGCGCGCTATTGTTATCAATACGAAACTCGACGCGCAGCACTTTACGCGGCATTGCCGGAACATAGTGGATAATGACGCCCTTTTGCGCGTCAGTGACTACCGGTACAGTAATTTCAGGCTTGTCGATATTTCTGTTCGGCACGCGTCCAAACGTGTCAGCCGCTATCCGCGCCAGCTCTGGCAATGGTTTATTGCTATAAATCACCGCCTTCATCAGGTTCGCGGAGTAATACTTTTCATGAAATTTTTGTAAAGCCTGCACCACCGGATTGCCCGGTTTATCGCTTAATGTCTCGAGATTTCCGCCGGAGAAACGCGAACCAGGGTGCGCCGGGTTAATGGTCTCAGCACTCACCTGCGCCATACGCATCCCGTCCCGGGTACGCGCCAGCGTCAGCTCGGAGTTAACCGCGTTACGCTCGCGATCGGCATATTTTTTATCCAGCAACGGATCGGCAATTGCATCCGCCAGACGATCTACCGCCCCGACCAGCGCGTCATTTTCGACTTCAAGATAGAAAGCGGTGCGGTAAGGCGCGGTGCTGGCATTATGGCTGCCGCCGTGCATTTTCAGGAACTCGGCCAGGCTGTCCGGCTGTGGGTATTTTTTCGACCCCATCAGACACATATGTTCAAGGTAATGTGCCAGCCCCTGATGATCGTCCGGATCTTCCAGCGAGCCGACAGGCACCACCAGTGCAGAGAGGGATTTCACAGCCTGAGGATCGGATACCAACAACACGACCATGCCATTATCAAGGCGCACGGCCTGATACTGGCGGGTATCTTTATCGCTTTTACGGATGGTTTCAGCTAAAGGCTGCCAACCGGTATCTGCCTGACTTACGGGCGCCCAAAAGGCGACGAACAACAGTAATGCGCTGAACCAGGTGCTGCGGGGCATTCACAAACCTCATCATTAACGTATTCACCTGTTCACTGCAAACAACGCATTTAGCGTGGTCTGAACAGGGCAAGACACTGTGCTGAACGCGTCAGCCTCTTCTCTTTGTAAGAATCAGTCCGTGACAGAAAGCGCATCATAGTGGAAGCCATCAAATTGCGCAATTTTTATACAATCATCACGACTGATTAAATCGAAAAATCGGTAACAGATAACGCTGAGACTGTAAAACAATGGTCTCCAGTGTTTCAGCATCCAGTTGGCGCCAAAGACGCTGATACCAGATGTCATCACCTTCACCGCGTACCATCATATTGCCTTCATAGGCCTGCAAAAACTTACTGCGCGCTTTTTGCAACGTATCATCGTCATCTAACATGGCATCATTTACGGCGTCATAACAGGTTTTTATCCACGCCCCACCACTTTCCGGTAATACCAGTAACGGCGATGACATGCCTTCCCGATATCCCTCAATAAGTTGCGACAGATACTGTAACGCCTGTTCGGCCTCCAGTGGAGGGAAACGCCACTCGCCGTCTTTGCGTAAGAACAACCGGCTTTCTCCCGTGCCGCCACTGGCACAATAGACAAGATGTTCCAGCCAAAGTTGCACGCCCTGCGCAATGCTGATCAAAGATGGGCGCCAGCGCAACAATCCGTCTTCCTGTACCTGCGGGAGCCAACCCGTAATTTGTACGCCATTACAGGTCAGGTCAATTTCCATGCTTTGGCTGGGCTGACGACAGGCAATAATGCGCTCAGCCAGCGACTGCATCTCCTGGTGTTGTGTATCCCAGAGAATTTCACCAAATGCACCATAGGGAAGCGACCCCGCAGCGCGGAAGCGGCGGAACAAACGTTCAGCATCGTGTTCTTCGACCAGCGTGTTAAGCAACTGCTGATTAAGCTGATAGCGGCTGAGCCCTTCAAGGATAAAGGGTTCAGTTTCCGGGATCTCGCTCTCTTCTGAGCGGAAATTTACCCTCAGGCGCATCTGGAAAAACGCCCGCACCGGATGAGCCCAAAAGCGTTGCAGCGTTTCCAGCGTCAGGGTTTCAGGCATTGTAAAGGGGAGCGGCTGGACAAAATCCGTGTGCGCTTTGCCTGACAGGTTTGCCGCTGGCAACCACTCGCGCGCATAACTTTGCTGCTCACCTGGCAGATAGTTTTGTGCATCAAAGGGCATCCGGGTATGTAAACGGGTAATGTACGCTTTTACTTTCGCTTCACTTTGATCGCTAGTGAGGAATTCATCGCCCGGCAAATAGTGGCTTTGCCCAATGTAATCCATAAGTTCCTGCACCAGCACCGACGGGAAGCGTTCACTGTTATCCTGGATTGAGCGGCCGATATAGCTGATATAGAGCGTTTGCTGCGCTGAGATCAATGCTTCAAGGAACAGATAGCGGTCATCATCACGGCGGCTTCGGTCACCACGCCTCGGTTTTTGGCTCATCAGATCAAAGCCCAGCGGCGCAAGCTGGCGCGGATAAACACCATCGTTCATCCCAAGCAGACACACCACCTTGAACGGAATGGAGCGCATCGGCATCAGCGTACAGATATTGACAGGCCCTGCCAGGAAACGCTGGCTGATTCGTTCCTGATCGAGTCGCTGTGCCAGCTCATCACGCAACAACGAAAGCGGAATGGCACCGTCATACTTGGCTCCCAAACCTTCGCCAATAATGGCCTGCCACTGCTGTTCAATCAGCGTCATCGCCGCTTCGGTATCCGCGTCCGGCAGGAAGAAATCATTAAGCATGTCCCGGCAAACGGGTAGCCACGCCTCCAACGGACGCTCTACTGCCAGCTCCCGGCGCCAGAGATTAAGCTGCATTAGCAGCGAGGCCAAATGCCCGACTAACTCGGCAATCAAACCGCTGGACTCATCATAGGGCAATACCGACTGCCACTCACCCTGTGCGCTTTCCATCGCATAGCCCAGCAGCATACGTGTTAAACCAAATTGCCAGGTATGCTGGCCAGTTGGAGGAAGCGCGAGTTCGCGCACGTTGTCGTCGTCAATGCCCCAGCGAATTCCAGACTCATTGACCCACAAACGAAGATAGCGCAACCCTTCTTCATTGATGTTGAAACGCGCAGCCAGCACAGGCACATCCAGTAATGCCAGCACATCCTCCGAGATAAAGCGGCTGTCCGGTAGCGAAAGCAGGCTAATAAAGGCCTGTAAGACGGGATGAGACTGACGCGCCCGGCGATCGGAAATAGCATACGGCAGGTAACGATCGGCCGGTGCGCTGCCAAAGACCGACTGAATGAATGGGCTGTAGCTGTCGATATCCGCCACCATCACGATGATGTCGCGCGGCGTCAGCGTTGGATCCGCCTCCAGCATTGCCAGCAGGCGGTCATGGAGTACTTCCACTTCGCGTTGTGGGCTATGACAGACATGGAACGTCACACTGGTGTCGTTCAGATCCAGCCTTCGTTTATTGTCGCTACGGGAATACTCCTCCAGCGTAACACCCGCCACCGCATGGTTTTCGAGCTCCAGAATATCCGCTTGAATATTATGCAAAAGGTTATCAGGGGTGATATCGACAAACGCATCCAGCTCCTGGCTGTTTTCCAGTTCCGAAAGCAGATATATGTAGTCGCGTCCTAGTTTTCCCCATGAGGCCAACATCGGATTCCCTACATCCTGCTCACCATCGCTGTTAAACAGTCCTTCAGCATTCTGACTATCGCGAAACAGCGGTAAATGTCGTTCTTCAAAGCTATGCCGACGCTGACGCGCCAACAGTTTAGCCAGATAAGCGGGGTCTTTAATATCCCCCCAGTAGTAACGACAGGGATTGGTAAAAAGCAGATGAATATCAATGTGTTTACCCAGCGCTTGCAATGCCTGCAGATACACGGGCGGTAGCGCGGAGATACCACAAATAAAGACGCGCGAGGGCAGACCTTGTGGGCAGTCAGACGTACTTTCCAGGGTCTGAATAAACCGCTGATATAAATTGGCACGATGCCAGCGTGGCTGCCCCAGTTCAGCCGTATATTCCACCAGTGCTTTCCACAATGGCGCTTGCCAGGCCTGAGCGTCTTCTAACCCCTCCACCTGCTGTCCCGCCTCCCACTGCGTCAGCCATTCTGGGCGGTAGACTAAATACTGGTCGAACAGATCCGCGGCGCGTGATGAAAGCTGAAACAGCTTACGTTTGTCTGTGTCGTCGGTGAGATAGTGGCGTAGCAGTGCGAAATCATCGTTATCCAGCAATTGGGGTAGCAGCGTCATCAGCTTCCAGCTCATGCTCTGTTTGCTGAATGCGCTCTCTTTTGGGATATCCGGCAATACGCGCACAAACATATCCCAGATAAAACTCGCTGGCAGCGGGAAATCAATGTTAGCGGCAATACCAAACTTCTGTGCCAGAGTCATTTGCAACCACTGCGCCATACCGGTGCTTTGAACCAGGATCATCTCGGGTTCAAAGGGGTCGTCCAGCCGCTCGCGCTCAACGATATATTCCATCAACGCTTCCAGCACATCCAGACGATTGGAGTGGTAGACCCTTAACATAGCGACTCCTGACTACTGACGATTTGGGCAGTGCAGTCGTGTCATCTGACCCTGCCTGCCCAGAGGGGAAGTAATTTTAACATTGATGCTGACACATCCCGCTACCGTTGTCTGCATTCGGTTAATTTGCCAGTTCAAAGGTGGTGAATACATACGCAACTGTGTTTGCTGCCAGGCGTGATGCCACAATTGTTGGTACTGGCTTCTGACTAAAAAGCTCTTCATCAGCGCCCGCTGATATCCCGAAAGCGCGGTCACGATCATAATCATCAGCACCATTGCCAGCATCACTTCCGGCAAGCTAAAACCACGCTGTCTGTTCAGGGTATCAGACATAGCTCCAGCACCTTTAACGGGCAGAAATCGCTCCAGCCATGCGCTGAGAATTCGATAGTACCCTCGATAATCATCCCCTGACGCCATAGTGATATACCTTCATATTGCGCAATAAGCAGCACAAGATCGTCGTCGAGCACACGCAGGCAGACCGTCGCACCCTGCGTGGAATAGCGTCGACACTGCGTTGCCATCTGCAAGCTCCAGGGCTGCATACGTGCCCATTCCATGGCGGATTGCACCACTGCCTGATGTTGTAGCGACTGGCTTTCCGTTGCCACCCGCGACGCAAAACTCGCCTCCTGTCGGCTCACGCCTTGCAGCAACAGACTGCCGAGTACCAGGAGTAAAAGCACCATTGCAAGCGATGAAACACCTCTCTCACTGTTCACAGGTTGAATCCTGTGACGTCATAGAATGCCTCAATGACCTTTTGAGGCTCGGCGTTGCTTCTCCCGCGCAGGTGCAACGAAAGCACAGGCGCAAATCCGCTGATATTCAGGCGCTCCACCTGAAATACCTCAATCTGAATAGAATCCGGATCGGTCATTTTATCCCAACCTTTTCCCACGCAGGTTGTTGCGCCACGCAAGGTTTCCAGCACCTTATCTTGAACACGAAACCCAACGACATCGGCCTCCTTCGCCGGAATATCGTCCCAGACACCGTTGCTGTTGGCATCCCAGCGTACAATCACACAGTCTCCCGCGGCTGATATCATCAGCCCTTCTCCGATACAGTTTCCCCGACAATAGCCAGCCCGTTGGAGATGCTTCGCCACGGTATAGATCCGCTGCCAGAGCTCATCTTCAAGCACCAGCTGACGAGTGTTATGCAAAATCTCTCGCTGCAGCGCAGGTAAAAATCGCGCAGCGCTGAGGAGTAAAATACTGCTTATCACCATAGCGATAAGCACCTCAAGCAGTGAAAAGCCACGTTCACTTACCGACATTGATCCGCCTCACTGCGTTCGCAAAGCCTGATTCGTCCCCAACCAGACACCACCACACGCCATTCACCTGCAGCATTCTTCAGGTAGATATGCCCGGCCCATGCGGTATTACGTAAGCCAAAAAAAGCCAGTGACGGTGTTATCTCTACCATCTCGACATCAGCCCAGAGCGGCGTAAAAATCAACGGTGAAACCGGCTGACACGAAGTTTGTGACGTCGCTGAGCTTGCCAGACACCATGTTCCTCCTTCGCGGAGCACGTTGATGACGTGATCACGATTACGCCAGTTAGCATCTTCGCGCAATTGCAGCAGGTAATCCCGCACCTGGCTGGCTGTTTGCCATAACCGCTGCTGTTGTTGCCAGCGCTGCCAACCGTATAACCCCGATGCGCCAAGCGCCGCGACAATCAGCATTGCAATCAGGGTTTCGAGAAGCGTGTAGCCTTGTTGTTTTTTCATGTCGCCAGTATGGCGTGAGAGAAATTAATAACGAGGGGGAAATTCAGCTTCTTCGGCAAGCTACGGAGAATATTTAGCGCATTGCATCACGTTGCAAAATTTCAGGAATCAACGCCGCAGAATGGAATGTAAGGCAAAAAAAAACCGACGCGTAAGGCGCCGGTTGTGACAGGATTAGTCTCGATCAAATAGCGACCGGTGCTTTAATGCCTGGGTGCGGATCGTAACCCTCAATTTCGAAGTCGTCGAAACGATAGTCGAAAATTGAATCTGGTTTACGCTTGATAACCAGCTTCGGCAGCGCGCGTGGCTCGCGGCTAAGCTGCAGATGTGTTTGATCCATATGGTTGCTGTACAGGTGCGTGTCACCGCCTGTCCAGACAAAATCACCGACTTCAAGATCGCACTGCTGCGCCATCATGTGAACCAGTAAGGCGTAGCTGGCGATGTTGAACGGCAGACCGAGGAATACATCGCATGAACGCTGATACAGTTGACAAGAGAGTTTGCCATCCGCCACGTAGAACTGGAAGAACGCATGACACGGCGCCAACGCCATCTTATCCAGTTCGCCTACGTTCCACGCGGAAACGATAATACGACGAGAATCCGGGTCGTTTTTCAACTGGTTCAGCACTGTCGTGATCTGGTCAATATGGCGGCCATCCGGTGTTGGCCATGCACGCCACTGTTTGCCGTAAACCGGACCTAAATTACCGTTCTCGTCAGCCCATTCATCCCAGATTGAGACATTGTTTTCATGCAGGTAGGCAACGTTGGTGTCGCCCTGCAAAAACCACAACAGCTCATGGATGATCGAGCGTAAATGGCAGCGTTTAGTCGTAACCAGCGGAAACCCTTCCTGCAGATTAAAACGCATCTGATGACCAAAAATGGAAAGCGTTCCGGTTCCGGTGCGGTCGTTTTTCTGTGTGCCTTCATCCAGCACTTTTTGCATCAGTTCTAAATACTGTTTCATGGTTCCTCAGGAAACGTGTTGCTGCGGGCTGCGACGGTACGCCCAGACCATCATAATAATACCTGCGACAATCATCGGGATAGACAGGATCTGTCCCATGCTGATGTACTGGACCCATGTGCCGGTAAACTGCGCATCCGGCTGGCGGAAGAATTCGACGATAATACGAAACGCGCCATAGCCAATCAGGAACAGACCGGAAACCGAGCCCATCGGACGAGGTTTGCGAATGTACAGGTTAAGAATGATAAACAGCACAACCCCTTCCAGCGCCATCTCATAAAGCTGTGAGGCATGGCGCGGCAACGAGCCATAGGTATCAAAAATAGACTGCCATTGCGGATTAGTTTGCAGCAATAAAATATCTTCAGTGCGGGAGCCAGGGAACAACATGGCATACTTGAAGTTCGGGTCGACGCGCCCCCACAGTTCACCGTTAATAAAGTTACCCAGGCGGCCTGCGCCCAAACCAAACGGAATCAGTGGAGCAATAAAATCAGAGACCTGGAAGAATGTACGCTTGGTGCGTTTGGCGAAGATAATCATCACCAGAATCACCCCAATAAGCCCGCCATGGAAGGACATGCCCCCATCCCAGACGCGGAACAGATATAGCGGGTTATCAAGGAACAGCGGGAAGTTATAGAACAGCACGTAGCCAATACGCCCGCCGAGGAAGACCCCGAGGAAGCCTGCATAAAGTAAGTTTTCGACTTCGTTTTTGGTCCAGCCACTGCCCGGGCGATTAGCCCGGCGCGTCGCCAGCCACATCGCGAAAATAAACCCCACCAGGTACATCATGCCGTACCAGTGAAGCGCGACGGGTCCAATTGAGAAAATGACCGGATCGAAATCCGGAAAATGCAGATAGCTACTGGTCATCTGTCACCACAAGTTCTTGTTATTTCGCTGAAGTCAGACAGCAATTGATAAGCGCGCCAGCATAATGCAGGCGCTCCAAAGGTGCGAATGATAGCACAAGGGGATCGCAGCGGATGCCGGGAAGATGTAAAAGATCTGTATAGGTAATCTTTACTCACCGTATTGCCTGATGGCGCTACGCTTATCAGGCCTACAATCCTCCGCGAATCAATCCTCCCATGCCACGGCGCTCCATAAAGGCCGCCACCTGATGGCGTACTTCTGTCGCCATCTGCGCTTCCAGGCTGCGCTGAGCCAGCGTTTGCGCCTCATCAAAATCGATGTGGCGCAGTAGATATTTAACGCGAGCCACTGAACGACCGTTCATTGATAAATGGCGAAAGCCCAGGCCAATTAGAATGGCCACGCACATCGGGTCGCCCGCCATTTCACCGCACAAGCGCAAATCGATGCCGCTTCTTTCGGCTTCCTGTGCAATCATCGCCAGTGCGCGTAACATCCCCGGATGCAGGCTGTCATAAATGCTGGCTACCCGCGTATTGTTACGATCGACAGCCAGAATGTACTGGGTGAGATCGTTGGTCCCAACCGAGATAAAATCGATCCTGTTTGCTAAATGCGGCAGCATAAACACCATCGACGGGACTTCCAGCATGATGCCAATGCGTGGTTTTGGGATCTCGTAGCCGATCATCTCTTCCACTTCGCGTCCGGCACGTTCTATCAGGCGTCGCGCTTCATCCACTTCATCAATACTGGTCACCATCGGCAGTAAAATGCTCAGGTTTCCGGTTGCCGCATTCGCGCGCAGCATGGCGCGAACCTGGATCAAAAAGATCTCCGGTTGATCGAGCGTTATACGGATCCCCCGCCAGCCAAGGCACGGGTTTTCTTCGCTGATGGGCATGTACGGCAGTTGTTTATCGGCCCCGACATCCAGCGTACGCAGAGTTACGGGCTTATCGTTAAACATCTGCAGCATTCCCTGATACTGCGCAACCTGCTCTTCTTCAGATGGAAAGCCGCTTTGCAGCATGAACGGGATTTCAGTACGATACAGCCCGATACCGTCAATTCGGCTACCCAGCTTCTCTTCATGTTCCGGGCTTAGCCCCGCGTTGAGCATCACCTTCACGCGCTCGCCGCTTTTTAACTGTGCTGGCTGGTTGACGTCATCTTCCGCCAGGCGGCTCAGTTCAACTTCTTCACTGATAAGACGCTGGTATTCCTGGATCAATACCGGTTCCGGATCGACCAACAGTTCGCCACGATAGCCATCCACCACCAACGTGCGGCGGTGCAACACAGACGGCTGGATATCAGCCCCCATTACGGTCGGGATCCCCAGCGCACGGACCATAATCGCCGCGTGAGAGTTGGCGGCACCATCCCTGACGACAACCCCTACCAACCGGTCCTGGGGAAGTTCCGCCAGCGTAGTGGCAGACAGCTCATCCGCCACCAGAACGAAACGTTCCGGCCAGGCGTTCGGTCCCTGGATCGCGTCATCAAGATGGAACAGCAGACGCTGGCCCAGCGCGCGCAAATCCCCGGCTCGCTCTTTGAGATAGTTATCGCTCAGCGCGGCGAACTGTTCGGCAAACTTTTCGATAATCGTTTTAACGGCCCACTCGGCCACCGAACCATTATCCACTTCCGCAAATAACTCGCGGCGCAAACGGGTATCGGAGAGCAGGTGCGAATAGAGATCAAAAATTGCCGCTGTCTCTTTCTGTGCCCCGGCAGCAAAACGCTTACTATAGCGGCGAAATTCATTCGCGGCTTCTTCCAGTGCGCCAGTCAGACGTTCACGCTCAAGCACCGGATCCAACGTTGAAGCCTGATACACCTGCTCCATCAGCGGCAGCGTGGCATCCTGCCAGCCTTCCGCGATCGCCACACCGGGTGCTGCAGGCAATGCGCGGATACGCGTTTGCCGGTATTGCCCAAATAGCGCGGTTAACTGCGACTGAGACAGAATAGCGGCCATTTGTGTGGCAAGCGTGACCAGAAATGATTCTTCGCTTTCGTCGTACTGGCGCAACTCACGTTGCTGTACCACCAGGACGCCTAATAACTGGCGTCGCTGGATGATCGGTACGCCTAAGAACGCACGAAAGCGTTCTTCTTTCACCGAAGGAATATATTTAAAGCTGGGGTGTTTTTGCGCATCGGCAAGGTTGATAGGTTCCGCCAGCCTGCCAACCAGGCCAACGATCCCTTCATCAAACGCCAGTGCAACAGTGCGACCGCGTGGTTTTTTCAGTCCTCGGGTCGCCATGAGGTAATAACAGCGTCGGTCGTGATCGGCCAGGTAGACCGAGCAGACCTCTGTATCCATCGCAAGACAGATGTCAGTAACCAGAATATTCAACGCCTCATTGAGACGTGGAGCACTGGCCACCTTTTCGACTATTTCGCGCAGGCGGGTGAGCATAATTTGCGTAGCTTAACCTCTTTTACGTCTGTACGCAGGTGCGCTTTGCGGCTTAGGAGTGCTCTCCTGAAGCGCCATCACAACACTTGCGAATTCTTTCATCACCCTGCGATAGACATCGCGTTTAAATGACACCACCTGTCGAACCGGATACCAGTAACTCACCCAGCGCCAGCCGTCGAACTCAGGTGTACTGCTGGTTTGCATATTGATTTCAGCATCGCTGCTGACCAACTGCAGAAGAAACCATTTTTGTTTCTGGCCGATACAAACCGGCTTTGTGTCCCAACGCACCAAACGTTTCGGTAACTTGTAACGCAACCAGTTACGAGTAGAAGCAAGGATCCGCACATCTTTACGGCTCAGACCTACTTCTTCAAAGAGTTCCCGGTACATCGCCTGCTCTGCTGTCTCTCCTGCATTTATCCCGCCTTGCGGGAATTGCCAGGAGTGCTGACCAAATCGCCGGGCCCACATGACCTGCCCCTGGCGGTTACAAATTACTATCCCTACATTCGGGCGGTAGCCATCGTCATCAATCACCGGACTACCTCAACATAAACCTTATATACAAACGATTGTTTCACACTCCAGAGGGGCGGTAAACCACTCTGTTAAGAGCGCGATATTCTAATAACAATTGAATAACTCACAGCAAAGGGCCGAGTTATAAACAGAAGATACGCTACATAGGCGATTTTATTCACCTTTTCTGTGGATATAGTTGTGAAGAAGTACGGAATTACTATGGGAAAACCCGGAACAGTCTGAATAAGACATCCGTCACAATCCAAAAATAGTCTTATATATTCATTAAGTTAAAAGTAATAACTGTAGCTAAACCTGCAGAAGTGTGATGCACATCACGCATACGATCTTCGAGCTGATGAAAGATCGACCAGCGTTGGTTTTATCCACAGATTATGCCAATAAGTTAGGCACAATTTGTGTGAAAATTCGATTTTCGTCGCACGTCAAGGCTGTAAATTGAAACAGTAGTGGGGGTTTTTCACAGTTATCCCATCTTTCTGTGGATAACATGGTGTAAGATCCTGTTCATTGTCAGTGACCAGAATTGGAAAACCCGGCTTTCTGTTGCGCAACCCTCTACATCAAAATATAAAAACCACTATAAATCATGCAATTGGATAAAATATGTGGAAAAAGATAAACTCTGTCCACACGGTGTAAAATCATTGCTCGTTTTTTAACCCAAGGGTAACCCTGATGCCAGAACTCCATCCATTGCTTTCTCCTCCAGAATCCGAAGCCCAGTTGCTGCACCAGGCACGGCAACTTTCGGGCTACACGCTGGGAGAACTGGCGGCGATGGCAGGACTCGCCACGCCAAAGGATCTGAAGCGGGACAAAGGTTGGATTGGCGTGCTGCTGGAAATTTGGCTTGGGGCCAGTGCGGGCAGTAAACCGGAGCAGGATTTTGCCGCGCTGGGCGTGGAGTTAAAAACGATCCCTGTAGATAGCCTTGGCAAACCGTTGGAAACGACCTTTGTCTGCGTAGCACCGTTAACCGGCAATACTGGCGTGACCTGGGAAACCAGCCATGTTCGACACAAGCTTAAACGCGTGTTGTGGATACCCGTAGAAGGTGAACGCAGCATCCCTGTGGCTGAACGGCGCGTTGGCTCTCCACTACTGTGGAGTCCGAATGAAGAGGAAGATCGACAGTTACGTCTGGACTGGGAAGAGTTGATGGACATGATAGTGTTAGGCCACGTCGAACGTATCACCGCCCGTCATGGTGAAGTTTTACAACTACGCCCAAAAGCCGCCAACGCCCGGGCGCTTACCGAGGCCATTGGCGCTCATGGCGAACCCATCCTCACCCTGCCCCGCGGTTTTTACCTGAAAAAGAACTTCACCCGCGCATTGCTGGAACGGCATTTTCTATTCCAGGCTCAATAACACACCCTGACCTTTCGCCCGTCGCGTTACGCGCCTATAATTACCGCTTCTTTTTTTTGGCAGGACTTTGTTCGATGTTATTTGCATGGATAACCGATCCTAACGCCTGGCTGGCGCTCGGTACGCTGACGCTGCTGGAGATCGTTCTCGGGATCGACAATATTATTTTCCTTTCTCTGGTTGTAGCAAAACTCCCAACAGCACAACGCAATCATGCCCGACGAATCGGGCTGGCGGCAGCGATGGTGATGCGTCTGGCGCTGCTGGCATCCATCGCATGGGTAACGCGGCTCACGAACCCGTTATTCGAACTGTTTGGCGAGGCGATTTCAGCGCGCGATCTGATCCTTCTGCTCGGCGGATTGTTCCTGATCTGGAAAGCGAGTAAAGAGATCCACGAGTCCATTGAGGGTGAAGAGGAAGGGCTGAAAACCCGCGTCTCTTCTTTCCTGGGCGCGATTGTGCAGATCATGCTGTTGGATATTATCTTCAGTCTGGACTCTGTAATCACCGCAGTAGGCTTGTCCGATCATCTGTTTATTATGATGGCAGCCGTCGTGATTGCCGTGGGCGTAATGATGTTTGCAGCCCGCCCAATCGGTGAGTTTGTTGATCGTCACCCTTCGGTAAAAATGCTGGCGCTCTCTTTCCTGATACTGGTTGGCTTCACGCTAATCCTGGAAAGCTTCGATGTCCATGTGCCGAAAGGATACATTTACTTCGCTATGTTCTTCTCTATCGCTGTAGAGACCCTGAACCTGTGGCGCAATAAAAAAAATCCGCTCTGACTGACACTCTCGCTCCCCGCATGGGGAGCGAATACTCCCCGCGCACCTTCCTTCTCTCACAGATTAAGATTTTACTGCTTTCGCCCTGCACAACTTCGCGTTATTACTAAACTAGTGTCAGACGCAGGCCATTGAGGATAAGCAGATGAAAAAATGGGCAGTTTTAATTTCCGCCGTCGGGCTGGCTTTTGCCGTTTCCGGATGCAGCAGCGATTATGTGATGGCAACAAAAGATGGGCGAATGATCCTGACCGATGGTAAACCAGAAATTGACGATGATACCGGTCTGGTGAGTTACCACGATCAGCAAGGCAATGCGATGCAAATTAACCGCGACGAAGTCTCTCAAATCATTGAGCGTTGATGGTTAAGGTCAGCCACGCTGCTGGCCTTAACAATTTTGCTTCCCTTTTTCCCTTCCCTCAGCCATTTTTATAATCCTTATGTCGTGATTATAAAAAGGAAACGGCTATGCAATATCACCGTATACCCCACAGCTCGCTGGAAGTCAGTACACTGGGGCTGGGCACAATGACGTTTGGTGAACAAAACAGCGAAGCCGACGCACATGCACAGCTCGACTATGCCGTTGCACAAGGCATAAATTTAATCGACGTTGCCGAGATGTATCCGGTACCGCCGCGTCCAGAAACCCAGGGACTCACCGAAACTTACGTGGGCAACTGGCTCGCCAAACACGGCAGCCGCGAAAAACTGATCGTTGCCTCTAAAGTTAGCGGCCCGGCGCGTAACAATGACAGCGGTATTCGACCGAATCAGGCGCTGGATCGTAAAAACATCCGTGAAGCACTGCACGACAGTCTGAAAAGACTGCAGACCGATTATCTCGATCTCTATCAGGTCCACTGGCCGCAGCGTCCGACAAACTGCTTTGGTAAGCTGGGATATAGCTGGGCGGATTCCGCGCCGGTCGTTTCCCTGCTGGATACGCTGGACGCGCTGGCAGAGTTTCAGCGTGCAGGTAAGATTCGTTACATCGGTGTTTCCAACGAAACGGCGTTTGGTGTAATGCGTTACCTGCACCTGGCAGACAAACATGACCTGCCGCGTATCGCCACCATCCAGAACCCGTACAGCCTGCTAAACCGCAGCTTTGAAGTTGGACTGGCCGAAGTGAGCCAGTATGAAGGCGTTGAGCTACTGGCCTACTCGTGCCTTGGTTTTGGCACCTTAACCGGTAAATACCTGAACGGTGCGAAACCTGCCGGCGCACGCAATACGTTGTTTAGCCGCTTCACGCGCTACAGCGGCGAGCAAACGCAAAAAGCCGTCGCAGCCTATGTGGATATCGCCAAACGCCATAACCTCGATCCTGCGCAGATGGCGCTGGCATTCGTGCGTCGTCAGCCGTTTGTCGCCAGCACCCTGCTGGGCGCCACGACGATGGAGCAGCTAAAAACCAACGTTGAAAGCCTGTATCTGGAGTTGAGTGAAGAAGTACTTGCAGAGATTGAAGCGGTGCATCAGGTGTATACCTATCCTGCACCATAATTTTTAGTGCCTGATGACGCAGCGTTTATCAGGCCTACAAATTGTTCGTCCTGTAGGCCGGATAAGACGCTTGCGTCGCCATCCGGCAATGTTACCGGCGGCGCTGCCAAATCCACAGCGCCGCAATCGCCAGCGCAAACAGCGCCCCAAACCCAATACCAATTGCGACCGCCGGGATCCCCACCAGCACCGCCAGTGAGTAAATACCCAGCATCAGCAACATCGCACTGTTTTCGGCCAGGTTTTGCACCGCAATCGCATTGCCCGCGCCGACGCTTTTCTTGCCCCGCTCCTGCAGTAACGCATTTAGCGGCACAACAAAGAACCCACCACACACGCCGATAAGCAGCAGCAACACGTAGGCCGGAAGCAGCGAATGTTGAAGAGAGAAAATCAGCACCACGATGCCGATCAGTATCCCCGCAGGCATACAGCGCGACACGGTTTCCAGCGTCACCAGTTTCGCAGCCGCCCCCGCGCCGACAACAATCCCGATCGCGACCATGGCATTAAGGTAGGTCGGCGTGGCGTTATCGGTGATGCCGAGCGCCACCGGAACCCACAGCACCAGCAGAAAACGCAGCGTAACACCCGCGCCCCAGAAAAGGCTGGTTCCGACCAATGAGAAACGCGTTTCACCGTTGCGCCACAGTGAGGAGGCGGCACAGAAAAAACTGCGCGTCATTTTGCCCAGATGCCACGACTGACCGGGGCGAGCCGCAGCCAGTTTCGGGATATACAGGTTAGCCACCACGGCACCAGCATAAGCCAGGGCGCAGGCGGAAAGCGCAGCAATGACATGCCAGTCGGCCAGCACACCACCAGCAACAGAACCCAACAAGATAGCGGCAATGGTTGACGCCTCCATCAGGCCATTCGCTTTCACCAGTTTATCGCCGGTCGTCAACTCACCCAGGATGCCATACTTGGCCGGAGAATAAGCCGCTGCACCAATACCCACCAGCGTATACCCCAGAAATGGGTTAACGCCAAAACAGATACTCGCCGCCCCCAGTAGCTTGAGACCGTTGGCGAACATCATCACTCTGCCTTTCGCAAAGCTATCCGCGACCTGCCCGACAAAAGGAGCAAATAGAATGTAAGCACCCACAAACACCATTTGCAGGATTGGCTGGCTCCAGTCCGGGTAGAACTGCGCCTTGAGCAAAGCCAGGGTAGCAAACAACAACGCGTTATCGCCAAACGCTGACAAAAACTGCGCGGCGATAACGGACATCATCCCTTTTGACCAGATTGAAGTGCTAGTGTGTACTGACTCACGCATGTTGTTTTTCCGGTTCATCGACCCAGTTTTTCAGTGTCACAAAATCTGGCTTACCGCTGCCGAGCAGAGGGAGTTGTTTCAGGTGGCGGATATCACGCGGTACGGCAAGCTCTGGAATGCCGTGGATGCGCGCATACTGGAGTAATTTTTCACGGGTCAGCTCGCCGTCGGTAGTAAACAGCACCAGCGCTTCCCCTTTATTGGCATCGCTCTTGATAGCCGTGGCATGCATTTTTTCAGCAGATACCGCCAGCGCCAGCTGTTCAACCATCTCCAGTGACACCATCTCACCGGCAATTTTGGCAAAGCGCTTGGCACGTCCCTGAATCTGTACAAAGCCATTTTCATCAAAGCGTACAACATCACCGGTGTCGTACCAGCCGTGTTCTATCTGACCCTGCGCATTTTCTGCGGTTGGGACTTCCAGTACACCAGGTTTTTCGACGCGCAGATAGCCGCTCATAATATTAGGGCCTTTCAACTGTAAACGCCCGCCATCTTCAATACCAGGCACCGCCAACAGTCGGGCATCCATACCAGGCAGAATGCGCCCTACCGTTCCCGATTTCGCCGCCATCGGTACGTTGATAGACACCACCGGCGCACATTCCGTCACGCCATAGCCTTCAAGGACGCGCAGGCCAAATTTCTCCTGCCACAACTGTTTCGTGCTGTCCTGCAGTTTTTCCGCTCCCGCTACCACATAGCGCAGACGGTGGAAATCGTACGGATGAGCAAACCGCGCGTAGTTGCCGAGGAACGTTGACGTACCAAACAACACGGTGCAGTTCCTGTCGTAGACCAGCTCCGGCACAATGCGGTAATGCAGCGGACTGGGGTACAAAAACACTTCAGCACCGGTCAGTAATGGCGTGAACAATCCTACCGTCAGGCCAAAAGAGTGGAACAGCGGCAGCGCCGACATAAAGCGGTCATCGGCGGTGAAATCGGCAATCGTCTTAATCTGCTCGACGTTCGCCAGAATGCTCTTATGGCTGTGTACGACACCTTTCGGGTGGCCTTCTGATCCCGAGGTAAAGAGGATCACCGCAGCCTCTTCCGGCTGCTGCTTCACCTGTGCCAGGTGTGGAGCCAGCAGATGTGAAAAAATCCACAGCTTATCGCCAAAGGTCACATCGGCCTTCAAGTCCTCCAGATACACCCAGCGCACTTGAGTAAGTTGTTCCGGTAAATGCCAGAGTTTGCCTTTATCGAGAAACTGCCGGGAAGTGAAGATCGTTTTGATTTCAGAGGCAGTAATGGCGCTGGTCAATCCCTTCACGCCCGCGGTGTAATTCATCATGGCCGGAATGCGTCGACGCGCAATGGCGCCAAAAATAACCGCCGCGCTGATTCCCGCATTTGGCAGCATCAGGCCGATTCTTTCACCCTCGGTGCTGTATTTTTCCAGAATACGCGCGACAAACAGCGTTTTCGTCAGCAGTTTGCGATAGCTGTCCGGAGTGAAATTAATATCTTCAATGCAGTTTTTGCCTGCGCCAAACCGATATTTTGCCGCCAGCAGAGACTCGTATAACGTTTCACGCGGGCGTACCGCCATACGCGCTTCCATCATAATCTGGTGCAACATTTCACCGGCGATTTTGCGGCGTTCGCGCGCGCGCGGCGCTTCCGGCATCGGCAATACCGTTGGCGGTAGAATATGGAGTCTGATTTGCGGAAAGAAGCGCTGTTTAACCAAACCTTTCAGACGGCTGAAATGGGTCAGTTCTGCACCTTCTATACGCACAGGCACCACCGTCGCCTTTGATTTTGCGGCAACGAACCCGGCACCGTCGTAGATTTTCATCAGTGAACCGGTGGTAGAAATACGTCCTTCCGGGAAAATAACCACCGGGCGCCCCTGTTCGACCAGACGAACCAGATGCTTAATCGACATCGGTTTGGTTGGGTCTAACGGCACGAAATCAATCAGCGGGGTTAGCCAGCGCATATACCATTGCTGACTAATAGAGGTGTAAACGGCAAACACAGGGCGAATCGGTAAAAAGAGCGCCAGCAGGATACCATCGATAAATGAGACATGGTTGGGCGTGATTAAGACGCGTTCTCCCCGTAGCGCGCTGACATCGCCCGTAACGCGAACACGAAACAGCACGCGAAACAGATTTCGAAAAAAGCCAAATAGCATCTCAACTCCCTGTGCCATTAATTATATAACCATCAATGGTGGGAGAGTATACGAGTTGGAGAAGGGGCGCGACAGATAACGGGTAAATAGAGTCCGAAAAAAAACCTGCGCATCCGCGCAGGTCGGTGCAAGAGACAGGTACGAAGTGCGTACCGAATAATCTCACCAATCAATACCTCTGGGATCTTGATTGTGGTCGTCACCGCGCCGTTCCGCCAGTTGGAAAACGCAAAGGAATGAACCCAAGTGCAACGAGTTGTGTAAATTATCGGTTACTGTTACAGATACGCTGGACGCAAAAAAAACCTGCGCATCTGCGCAGGCTGGTGTAAATTTTGTGATCAACCCGAAAGTTGATTTCACCTATCAATACCTCTGGGATCTCAACTCTATCAATCCGCTCTCTCACCTCACCAGCGAACAATCGCAACAGCACATCGCAAAGTGTAAGCAAAGGTTTTCATTTTCTATTTTCTGTCTTACTTCGCTCGTGTCCGCTCACATTTGCGACGTCCTGACGGGCAATCTGCTTGAACAGGCAGCCGTTTTCCGTAACACTGGCGGGATGTAAGCGTTTACCCACAACAGGTACTATCATGGCGACCATAAAGGATGTAGCCCGACTAGCTGGTGTATCAGTCGCCACCGTTTCTCGAGTGATCAATGACTCCCCCAAAGCCAGCGACGCATCGCGTCTGGCTGTAACGAGTGCAATGGAATCTCTCAGCTACCACCCCAACGCCAATGCGCGTGCGCTGGCACAACAATCCACAGAGACCATCGGTCTGGTCGTTGGTGATGTGTCCGATCCATTCTTTGGGGCAATGGTTAAAGCTGTCGAGCAGGTGGCCTATAACACCGGTAATTTTTTACTGATTGGCAACGGCTACCATAACGAACAGAAGGAACGACAGGCGATTGAACAGCTCATTCGCCACCGCTGCGCAGCCCTTGTTGTCCACGCAAAAATCATCCCGGATGCTGAGCTGGCATCACTAATGAAGCAAATCCCCGGCATGGTATTAATTAACCGAATTCTGCCAGGATTCGAACAACGCTGCGTTGCCCTTGATGACCGTTTCGGCGCATGGCTGGCGACCCGCCACCTCATTCAGCAGGGCCATACGCGCATCGGTTATCTGTGTTCCAACCACAGCATTTCAGATGCGGAAGATCGTTTGCAAGGCTATTACGACGCGCTGGCGGAAAGCAATATTCCGGTAAACGATCGACTGGTCACGTTTGGCGAGCCCGATGAAAGCGGCGGCGAGCAGGCAATGACTGAGCTGCTTGGTCGCGGCAAAAACTTCACGGCTATCGCCTGCTATAACGACTCAATGGCGGCGGGCGCTATGGGTGTGTTAAACGATAATGGCATTGATGTACCGGGCGAAATCTCGCTGATTGGTTTTGATGATGTACTGGTTTCACGCTACGTGCGTCCACGGCTGACGACGGTACGCTACCCTATCGTGACGATGGCAACCCAGGCCGCCGAACTGGCGCTGGCGCTGGCCGAAAAACGCCCGGTCCCGGAAATCACTCACGTCTTTAACCCAACGCTGGTACGCCGGCATTCCGTTTCGGCGCTGACTGAGCCGGGAAATTCTTCGTCAAACGATTAATCAGGATTGCGTCATGACAACGATGTTAGACGTTTCACGACATGCTGGCGTATCGAAAGCGACCGTTTCACGCGTACTTAATGGTACGGGGCAGGTAAAAGAAAGCACGCGCCAGAAAGTCTTCAACGCCATGCAGGCACTCGATTATCGGCCCAATTTTTTAGCGCGCTCACTGGCAAACCGCACCAGCAACAGCATTGGTCTGGTGGTATCTACATTTGATGGATTCTACTTTGGTCGTTTGCTGCAACAGGCATCGCGCCAGACGGAGTCTCACGGCAAACAGCTGATTGTCACCGACGGTCATGACACACCAGAGCGAGAGCAGGAAGCCGTTCAAATGTTGGCCGACCGACAGTGCGGCGCCATTATTCTCTACACTCGCTACATGAGCGAAAAGGCGATTATGTCGCTGATGACCCGCATTGATATGCCCTTGCTGGTCATTAACCGCGACGTCAGCCAGGCCCGCGACCGCGCGATTTTCTTTGAACAGGAAGACGCGGCGTTTCAGGCAGTCGATTACCTCATCTCGCAAGGACATCGTGATATTGCCTGCATCACCGTACCCGGCCATACGCCAACCGGTAAATCCCGGTTGATGGGATATCGTAAAGCGCTGGAAAAAAACGGTATTCCCTGGGAACCCGCCAGGGTCAAATACGGTGATTCAACGATGACCAGAGGCTATGAAGCCTGTCGTGAACTATTGGATGAAGGGGTGATATTCAGCGCGCTGTTCGCCTGTAACGATGATATGGCGTTAGGTGCATCGAAAGCATTACATCAGGCTGGACTAAAGATCCCCGAAGATGTTTCGTTGTTTGGTTTTGATGATGCGCCCAGCGCCAAATGGCTGGAGCCAGGACTCTCTACCGTCTATCTGCCGATCGATACCATGATAACCACGGCAATCGATCAGGCTATTCGTCTGGCTAATGACGAAGACGTAGAACCCATTCCGCCGTTTACGGGCACCCTGGTGTTGCGGGAATCGGTGACAACAGGGCCGTATTATAAGTAATTCTTAATCAGATGCCGGATGGCGGCTTCGCCTTATCCGGCCTAAAGACCCCACCGTTAATTTCGTAGGCCGGATAAGCGTAGCACCATCCGGCATGCAATCAGATAAGCTCCAGCGCTAACAGCTCTTCAATGGTCTGACGACGACGAATCAGTCGCGCCACGCCGTTATCAAACAGCACTTCCGGTAACAGCGGGCGGCTATTGTAGTTCGACGACATCGACGCGCCATACGCACCGGTATCATGCAATACCAGGTAATCTCCCGGCACTACCGCAGGTAATAGACGGGTTTCGACTTTACCGCCTTCCTGTTGGGTAAAAACATCGCCCGATTCGCACAGTGGACCGGCAACCACCGTCTCAATCTGCGCCGCATTATCCAGCGAGCGGCCATCCCCGGCCAATGCGGAGATATGGTGATAGCTGCCGTACATTGCTGGCCGCATCAGATCGTTAAAGCCAGCGTCGATCAACACGAAGTGGCGACTGCCCATCTCTTTCACACTGCGCACCTGCGCCACCAGCACACCCGCTTCCGCCACCAGAAAACGTCCTGGCTCAATCTCAAGCTTCACCGGATGCCCCAGATGTTTGGCTATTTGATCGCGTGCCGCGCTCCACAAACCAACGTAGTGATCGGTGTTGATCGCCTCTTCTCCTTCGCGATACGGGATCGACAAACCTCCACCCGCAGATATAGCTTCCAGATCCTGACCTAATTCAACAACCTGACGCACCATCGCGCCACACACTTGCTCCAGATGGCCGTAGTCCACACCGGAGCCGATATGCATGTGAATGCCCACCAGTTTCAGTTGATAACGCTGAATCACCTCCAGCGCCGCCGGAAGGTCGCTATACCAGATACCGTGCTTGCTGTTCTCGCCGCCGGTATTGGTTTTCTGGCTATGCCCGTGACCAAAACCCGGGTTGACGCGCAGCCATACACGATGCCCTGGCGAAACCTGGCCCAGTTGTTCCAGCATATCAACCGACCCGGCGTTTACTGGAATACGTAGCTCATGCACCCGGGCCAGCGTCGCCTGGTCAATCATATCGGCGGTAAAGACGATCTCATCATTCTCCGGCACAAAACCTGCCGCCAGCGCACGTTCAATCTCACCCAGCGAGACGGAATCCACCTTCACGCCCTGCTCACGCATCAGACGCAAAATATGAATATTCGAGCAGGCCTTTTGGGCAAAACGCACCACATCAAACTGACTCAGTTTGGCTATCTGCGCGCGGATAATCTGTGCATCGTAAACCCATACCGGACAGCCGAATTCGGCGGGCAGACGCAGTAGGTTATCTGCGGTCAGGTCAGTATCAGTGCTGTTGAGTGGACGTGGCATGGTGTGCTCCGGTATTGGCTTTTTTATGATTACGCCACAGCACGAAGAGAATAAAAAATATCGTTTTATCGCGAGTCTATGCAAAAATGATATGGGATGTTTATTTGAGGATCGCCAATGCCCGCCGTTAACTTGCGCCACATTGAAATTTTTCACGCCATTATGACAGCAGGCAACCTGACGGAAGCCGCACGGATGCTGCACACGTCGCAGCCTACCGTCAGTCGCGAGCTGGCAAGATTTGAAAAAGTTCTGGGGTTAACACTGTTCGAACGTACGCGAGGCCGGCTGCATCCTACAGTGCAAGGGCTACGCCTGTTTGAAGAGGTGCAGCGATCCTGGTATGGCCTGGACCGGATCGTCAGCGCCGCCGAAAGCCTGCGTGAATTTCGTCAGGGCGAGCTGTCGATTGTCTGCCTGCCAGTGTTCTCACAGTCCTTTTTACCGCCGTTGCTGCAACCCTTCCTCACCCGCTACCCGCAGGTTAACATTCAGATTGTGCCGCAGGAGTCGCCGCTGCTGGAAGAGTGGCTATCAGCACAACGTCACGATCTCGGGTTAACTGAGACCCTGCATACCCCCGCCGGGACTAAACGCACTGAATTACTGTCGCTGGATGAAGTTTGCGTGCTGCCGCAGGGACATCCGCTGACCGGGAAAGCAGTATTAACACCGCAGGATTTTCAGGGGGAAAACTATATCAGCCTGTCGCGCACCGACAGCTATCGCCAGTTGCTGGATACCCTGTTTAATGATCATCAGGTCAAGCGCCGAATGGTCATAGAAACGCACAGTGCCGCATCAATTTGTGCGATGGTACGTGCCGGCGTGGGGATCTCAGTAGTAAACCCGCTGACCGCCCTGGATTACGCAGGCAGCGGGATTGTAATCCGGCGTTTTAGTGTTTCGGTGCCTTTTACCGTCAGCCTGATTCATCCACTGCATCGCCCGGCATCCGCGCTGGTTGATACTTTTACAGCACATCTACAGTCCCATCTCCACCGGCTTACCGACCCGCTGGAGGCTATTTTGCAGTCTCAGGTGAAAGCATAAACGTCACGGCATCCTGCGCATGGATCGCCGCGGTATCGAAGACCGGCAACGGGCTCATTTCAGTGGGAACCAGCAGGCCAATTTCGGTGCAGCCGAAGATCACTCCTTGTGCCCCCTGACGGGCCAGTTGCTCAATCACGCTCAGGTAATAATCACGGGATGTTTCGCTAAATTCACCAAGGCACAGTTCCTCGAAAATAATCTGGTTTATTTTCTGTCGGTCGTCAGCATCAGGGATTAGCGTGCTAATGCCAAATTCCGTCTGTAAACGCCCACGATAGAAATCCTGTTCCATGGTGTAACGCGTGCCCAACAGCGCGACGTTACTCATCTTCTGCTGTTGTATGGCTCGTCCTGTTGCATCGGCAATGTGCAAAAACGGGACATCGCAGGCCGTTTCAATGGCCTCGGCCACTTTATGCATGGTGTTGGTACACAGCACAATTCCCTCAGCCCCCGCTTGCTGTAGCCCCACCGCCGCCTGCGCCAGGATCTCCCCTGCCCGCGGCCAGTCACCGTTCGACTGACACGCTTCAATCTCATGGAAATCGACGCTATGCAGCAGAATTTTCGCAGAATGCAGACCGCCCAGACTCTGCTTAACCCCTTCATTAATCAGACGATAATAGGGAATAGTGGATTCCCAGCTCATTCCGCCTAACAGACCGATCGTTTTCATCATTTGCCCTTATTCGTGGTTGTCCTCCCAGTGAACCAAAGATGTGATCAACTTTCCACATCTGTCGGCGCACATTTCCTTTTTTCATTTTCTGATATAAATTTAATGAAATAATGTTTCATTTTACTGCGGGAATACCGAATGTTTATTTTTCATAAAGAAACCGCGCTTGAAGATCTGGGTAACGGCGTTACCCGGCGTATTCTGGCTCACGATGGCAAAATGATGGCCGTGGAAGTTAATTTCGAGCAGGGCGCAGTTGGCCCAATGCACAACCATCCGCATGAACAACTCACGTACGTTTTATCGGGTGAGTTTGAATTTACGATTGGGGAAGAAAAGCATGTCGTCCATGCAGGTGACACCCTGTACAAGCAACCCAATATCATGCACGGCTGCGTCTGTTTACAGCCGGGGACATTGCTCGATACCTTCACCCCGGTGCGCGAAGACTTCCTGCAGGCGTAATCTCTCTATTCTCAAACCTTGTTATACAAAAATGCCGGGTATCGCTTACGCTTACCCGGCCTGCACAAGACGTCATCCGACACTGCGTCTCACTATTTACACCCCAATATCTCTTAACTTCTCGCCAGCCATCAGCTTACGTTCGATATGCTCAAGCGTAACGTTTTTGGTTTCAGGAATAAGCCAGAAGGTAATACCAATAAATACGACGTTCAGTGCGGTATAAAGCCAGAACGTACCCGCGGCGCCAATACTATCGAGCAGCGTCAGGAACGTTGCACCAATGATCATGTTCGACACCCAGTTGGTGGTGGTGGAGCAGGTAATACCAAAATCACGGCATTTCAGCGGCTGAATTTCCGAACACAGGATCCACACCACCGGCGCGGCGCTCATCGCATAGCCTGCAATACACATCATGGTCATGCCGACTGACAGCCAGGAAAGTCCACTGGATGCGGTGCCGTTATCAAACTGCATCAGGCAATAGCCGAGCACCAGCGTCCCAATGGCCATCACGCTGAAACCAATTTTCAGCGCCGGTTTACGCCCGGCTTTATCTACTGTAAAGACAGCGATAAAAGTCGCAAACATAAACGTTAAACCGACCACCAGTGTGGCAATCATCTGCTGCTCTGTGGTGGTAAAACCGGCCATTTTAAAAATGCGCGGCGCGTAATACATAATGATGTTCATCCCGGTGAACTGCTGCATTGCCTGCAACAACATCCCGAGGAAAACCGCGCGCCGTACGTTACGGTTAATTTTAAACAACGCCCAACCGCCCTGCTTCAGCTTCAGGCTTTCACGAATTTCATTCAGCTCATCGCGGGCTTTTTCTGACGTATCACGCAGCATACGTAATACTTCTTCGGCTTCGATGTGGCGGCCTTTCTCCGCCAGCCAGCGCGGGCTGTTAGGTAAGAAAACGACCAGAACAATCAGCAACACCGCCGGGAGCGCCAATACACCCAGCATAGCGCGCCAGTTACCGCTGTAGCTAAACGCGGTATCGGATAAAAAGGCCAGCACAATGCCCAACGTAACCATCAGTTGATACATACTGATCATCTTGCCACGCACATTCTCACTGGCCATTTCAGACAAATAGAGTGGCGCAGTGTAGGAGGCGATACCTACGGCAACGCCCAGTACCACGCGGGCAAAAATGAGCATTTCCACGCTGGAAGCAAATGCCGACCCCAGGGAACCGACGACAAACAGGATCGCCCCGGCCATCAGGCTGTATTTGCGTCCCAGTCGGAATGACAACCAGCCGTTAAACAGCGCACCAATCGCCGCGCCAAGCATCATACTGCTCACCACCCACTCCTGCAGACGGCTGGTCAATACAAAGTGATCGGTGATAAAAGGCAACGCGCCGGCAATTACGCCGATATCGAGGCCAAATAACAACCCTGCGACAGCCGCAGAGATCGAAACAAACATATTCATACGTCGCGTATCGCGCACAGTGCGCGGCGCTAAAGCAGCATCATTATTTATTGAGACCATTTTTTCCTGCCAGATACAGAGTAAGCCATGTCGATGAAAGTAAGGGATCCCTTGCAGGAAGCGTCAGGCGGGAAACGGCAAAAACATGGATAAAATTGCTGCACCACATCGTTATGTGATGGATATTCCAATTTTAAAATTTACCGCTAATTACTCAATTAAATTTAAAGCAATGATATTAAAGAATATTAAAAATAAAGAATCCATATACAGGGAAATAAATATGGAATAATTTATAACCACAATATGGATTTTAATGATCCGAATATGAAAAAAAACCCTGCCAGATGGCAGGGTTTATCGGTGCTGGAAGGCGGATTAACGCGCCAGCCAGCCGCCGTCTACCGCTACGGTATAACCGTTGATGTAGTCAGAGGCGCTGGATGCCAGGAACACGACAGGCCCCATCAGGTCACTCGGCAGCCCCCAACGACCCGCCGGGATACGATCGAGGATTTCGGCGCTACGCTGTTCATCAGCACGCAGCTGTTGAGTGTTGTTCGTCGCCATGTAACCCGGGGCGATCGCATTCACGTTGATATTATGTTTTGCCCACTCGTTGGCCATCAGACGCGTCACGCCCATTACGCCGCTTTTTGACGCGGTGTAAGACGGCACACGGATGCCGCCCTGGAAGGAGAGCATAGAGGCGATATTAATAATTTTACCGCCGTTACCCTGGGCAATGAAGTGCTTCGCCGCCGCCTGAGACATGAAGAACACGCTCTTAATGTTCAGGTTCATTACGTCGTCCCAGTCTTTTTCGCTGAAGTCGATCGCATCTTCACGACGGATAAGACCGGCGTTGTTCACCAGAATGTCGATATGACCGAATTCTGCGACCGCACGCTCCAGCAGTGCCGGAATACCATCAATTTGACGCAGATCGGCGGTCAGGCTTAAAAAACGGCGGCCCAGTGCGGTAACACGTTCGATGGTTTCAGTCGGCTCAACAATGTTGATACCCACGATATCACAACCTGCTTCCGCCAGACCCAGCGCCATCCCCTGACCCAAACCGGTGTCACAACCCGTCACAACGGCGACTTTACCTTCAAGAGAGAATGCATTCAAAATCATTGTAAATCCTTATTTTTTATAATGCCCGTCACAGACAGGCTGAGTAGCCGCCCGCGACTAGCGCAGATCTTTGACTGCAACGTGGTCCATATCATCAAAGACCTGATTTTCGCCAACCATACCCCAAATGAAGGTATAGGCTTTCGTACCAACGCCAGAATGGATAGACCAGCTCGGAGAAATTACCGCCTGCTCATTGTGCATCACAATATGACGCGTTTCCTGAGGTTGCCCCATCATGTGGAAGACACAGGTGTCTTCTTCCATATTGAAGTAGAAATAGACTTCCATACGGCGTTCATGGGTATGGCACGGCATGGTGTTCCACAGGTTGCCCGGCGCCAGTTCGGTCAGGCCCATGCTCAGTTGGCAGGTTTCCAGTACGTCCGGCACAAAATACTTGTTGATGGTACGGCGATTACTCGTGAGATCATCACCCAACGTCACTGGCGCAACGTCGGCTGGGGTCACTTTTTTGGTTGGATAAGTCATGTGTGCCGGCGCGCAGTTATAATAGAACTTGGCGGGTTTTGCTGGGTCAATGCTTGCAAAAACAACTTCTTTGGCCCCTTTACCGACATACAGCGCATCGCGATGACCAATTTCATAGCACTGGCCGTCAACAGTAATCGTGCCCGGTCCACCGATGTTGATCACGCCTAACTCACGACGCTCGAGGAAGTAGGTTACGCCCAGCTGTTTGCCAACTTCACCACCTACAGAGACGGTTTTACCCACTGGCATAATGCCGCCAACAATAATGCGGTCAATGTGGCTGTAGACCATGGTGTATTCGTCAGCAACAAACACTTCTTCTACCAAAAACTCATTACGCAGCGCCTGGGTATCCAGGGTTTTAGCATGCGCACTATGGATGCTTTGTCTTACGTCCACATTTACCTCCAGTGATAAATTGACCGTGAATTCTTGAGCGATAGCAAAACGCCGTTCCATTTTACCTAATGCGTTCATGATATCCCTCCCGGAACGGGTTTTCAATTATAACTAAAACGATGTTTCACTTTTTCCGCATCTTATTATCAAAAGTGTAAGTGCGATCACGTCAGCGCGTATAAATAGCGAAATGTGTTTAAATAAAATGATTTAATAACAATAAGATAAATTGATTCATTCATTAGAGGTGGGGATAAAAAATGAAAAATTCAGCCGAGATCATCGGCCGATAAGACACCTTTTCTAACAAAGTGCGCAGTTAATCACATGAAATGAAACAATGTTTTGATAAGTTAACGGTGTTTAGAGTGTATGTTTCTGTAACTGGCCTTGCCCTCCTGCTGGAGGGCTTTTTTACAGGTGCAGCGAAAACACTTAGAAAGGCGTTTAAGACGGTAAATCTAAGATCGTTAATCTCGTTCGATAGCGAGTGCCACACCCTGGCCACCGCCGATACACAGCGTTGCCAGGCCTTTGTGCGCCCGACGTTTCACCATTTCATGCACCAGTGAAACCAGAATCCGGCAGCCTGATGCGCCAATCGGGTGACCGAGCGCAATGGCTCCGCCGTTCACATTCACCCGCCGTTCATCCCACTCCAGCATTTTCCCAACGGATAATGCCTGCGCGGCGAAGGCTTCATTGGCTTCAATCAAATCGACATCCGCCAGTTGCCAGCCGACGCGCTCAAGGCAGCGACGCGTCGCGTACACTGGCGCAATCCCCATGAGCGCGGGGTCAACACCGACACTGGCAAAGGCGCGAATGCGCGCCAGTATGGGTAAATTCAGCGCCTGTGCTTTGGCTTCGCTCATCATCATCACCGCGGCGGCACCATCATTGATAGATGACGCGTTGCCCGCCGTAACCGAACCAAGTCTGTCGAAGGTAGGATCCAGGCGCGCCAGCCCTTCGGCGCTGGCATCGGTGCGCGGCTGCTCGTCGGTATCCACCACAAAGGATTGCCCATTACGCTGGGTCACCACCGGCACGATCTCATCTTTAAAGCGCCCGGCATCAATTGCCATCCGCGCTTTATGCTGCGAATGAAGCGCGTAGGCGTCCTGTAATTCGCGGCTGATACCATATTCCCGCGCCAGATTTTCTGCGGTGACGCCCATATGATAATCGTTGAAAGCATCCCACAGCCCATCATGCACCAGGCTGTCGACCAGTTGGCTGTTACCCAGTTGCGCCCCGGTGCGGCTGTCGGTGAGGACATGCGGCGCGCGGCTCATATTCTCTTGCCCGCCCGCAATCACAATGTCAGCTTCGCCGCACTGGATAGCCTGGGTCGCCAGATGCAGCGCTTTCAGACCCGAACCGCAAACATCGTTAATGGTGATAGCGGAAACGGTATTGGGCAACCCACCATTGATGGCGGACTGACGCGCCGGGTTCTGCCCGGCACCTGCGGTAAGCACCTGACCGAGGATCACTTCATCCACAGCGTGAACGTCCACGCCCGTGCGTTCCAGTAACGCCCTGACCACCATACTACCTAATTCAACGGCAGAGTGGCGCGCCAGTGTCCCCTGGAAGCAGCCAATCGGTGTCCTTAACGCCCCGACTATCACAACCTCTTTCATCACCACCTCAGCGCAAAATAACACCGCAATAGTAGATGATTGTTAAAAAGAGTTATCAAGGTTGTTTAAAAACGGTGATTTTTATCACAAAGGAAATTCGTATCATTTATTGGTCATCTGAACGCCACTCTGCTGTAAATGGTCGCGCAGCCAACTTCCCGCCACGCCAGGCGGGGATTTCTTATTCCACAACAGATCGATAGAGATAGCCTTTGGCCAACCGGGCAGCGTCAATGGAACCAGCGGCTTTTCTGCCGCAAATTCTTCTACCAGCGCGCAAGGCAGCGCGCACCAGCCGAATCCCTGAACCGCCATACTCAGCAGTAACAAATAGTTGGGAGCAGACCATACGGGGCCGCGCGCCACGTTGGTGCGGCTTTCCAGATAGGTATTCAGACGCAGCTCGCGCCAGGTGTGGAGCTGTTCCCACTGCAGTTTTTCCTGGCCCGCCAGCGGATGCGAAGCCGCGACATATAATCCCATCCAGGTTTGCATCGGCAGACGCGTGACGCCCATGTCGGTCGGGTAATCCTGCCGCGCTTCGATCAACCCCACCTGAGCACGTCCTTTTTGCAGCAGATCGATCACGTCCTCGTCTTCACCAATCAGACATTCAAACTCGGTATGGGGAAACTTGCGGTCAAACTGCACCATCAGTTCTTCCAGCACATCCGGATGCAGCGTATCTGACAACACGAAGGTCAGACGCGCTTCCGTTTCACCCGACAGCGAAATCGCCGCTTCGTCCAGACGATCGCTCGCCGACAGAATCGCCTGCACATAACCCAGCACCCGCTTACCTTCTTCGGTCAGCGTTGGCTGGCGTGATGAACGGTCAAACAGCGCAAAACCAAGGTCGGCTTCCAGATGCGCAATGGCCGTACTGATGGTGGACTGGCTTTTGCGCAGTCGCCGGGCCGCAGCCGAAAATGAGCCGCAGGAGACGGTCTCTACAAATGCCGTCAACGCTTCAGGAGAGTAACGCATGAACTATCTACTTTATCGATGGATACTATCTTTTAGATATCACATAAAACGATAAAATTGCCACCATTCCGTTATCCAGGCATCAAAGAAGGTTTAGGTTATGCAACACGATACAGTCCAACGTCGCTCGTTAATGGAGCGCATTTTTCATGCCGTCTGCTTTGAAGGCATTGCCACCGCGATCCTCGCACCAACCACCGCATGGTTAATGCAGCGCTCGGTGCTGGAAATGGGCGGACTGACTATTATTCTCGCTACCACGGCGATGATCTGGAATATCATTTATAACGCCCTGTTTGACCGCTTATGGCCGTCACATCTGGTGAAACGTACGGCAAAAGTCCGCGCATTCCACGCCTTAGGTTTCGAGAGTGGTTTTATCGTCATCGGGGTAAGCATCGTGGCGTATGTGCTGAACGTCAGCCTGCTTCAGGCATTCACGTTGGAAATAGGTTTCTTCCTCTTCTTCCTGCCGTACACCATGTTCTATAACTGGGCGTATGACACATTGCGCGAGCGCGTAATGAAGCGTCGTCAGCAGCGCGTTACTGCCTGATAATTCAAACAATAGTCGGAATTTTCTCAATTCCGGCTATTCATCCATTCACCAGCCCACTTGTTCACACTTCCCCCAGCCCCTCTCATTTGTGGTAAATTGCGCTTCTTTTTGTTTATTTTATAGTTGATACGTTCAAATAATGTCGAAATTTTGGTCAAAAGAAGAGACTCTCTGGAGCTTCGCACTATATGGGACTGCCGTCGGCGCAGGAACCCTCTTCCTTCCCATACAGCTGGGTTCTGCAGGCGCGGTGGTGCTGTTTATCACCGCACTCGTCGCCTGGCCTTTAACCTACTGGCCGCACAAGGCGCTGTGCCAGTTTATCCTGTCATCAAAAACCTCTGCAGGTGAAGGGATCACCGGCGCGGTCACCCACTATTACGGCAAAAAGATAGGTAGCCTGATTACCACCCTCTATTTTGTTGCTTTCTTTGTGGTGGTGCTGATCTACGCCGTGGCGATAACCAATTCACTCACCGAGCAGCTGGCAAAACATATCGCGATAGATCTTCGCGTGCGTATGCTGGTCAGTCTGGGCGTGGTGCTGGTACTGAATTTAATTTTTCTGATGGGTCGACAAGCCACCATCCGGGTGATGGGCTTTCTGGTGTTCCCGCTCATCGCGTATTTTTTATTCCTTTCGCTGTACCTGACCGGAAGCTGGCAGCCGACGCTACTCACCGGCCAGATGTCTTTCGATCAGCACACGTTACATCAGGTATGGATCTCTATCCCCGTGATGGTTTTCGCTTTTAGCCATACGCCCATTATCTCCACGTTTGCCATCGACAGACGCGAGAAATACGGCGAGCAGGCCATGGGTAAATGCAAAAAAATCATGAAGGTCGCCTACGTCATCATCTGTCTGAGCGTACTGTTTTTCGTCTTTAGCTGTCTGCTTTCGATTCCGACAAACTATATCGAGGATGCAAAGAATGAAGGCGTGACCATCCTGTCAGCACTGTCGATGATGCCAAACGCGCCGGCCTGGCTGTCAATCTCCGGGATTATTGTTGCCGTCGTGGCGATGTCAAAATCGTTCCTCGGCACCTACTTTGGCGTGATTGAAGGGGCGACAGAAGTCGTAAAAACGTCGCTGCATCAGGTGGGTGTGAAGAAAAGCCGGGCCTTTAACCGCGCCCTGTCCATTATGTTGGTCTCAAGCATCACGTTTATCATCTGCTGCATTAACCCTAATGCCATTTCAATGATTTACGCGATCAGTGGGCCGCTGATTGCCATGATTCTGTTTATCATGCCGACGTTATCGACCTATCTGATCCCGGCGCTGAAGCCGTACCGTTCAGTGGGTAACCTGATAACGTTGATTGTCGGTCTGTTGTGCGTATCCGTGATGTTTTTTGGCTAAATGACGTTATCAACGGCTCATTCATCAGCGCGTGGATGAGCCGCACTCCGCCTTACTTGATGTAAGAATCCAATACCTTCAGGACCACGTCCAAATCCTCTTCACGCTTTATTTCATCGCCCTGATGCACAATATGCTCGGTCAGATGACCTTTAATCACCTCACGCATTAATCCGTTTACCGCACCGCGGATCGCCGCAATTTGCTGCAATACAGCCGCGCATTCATGCGGTTCATCCAGCATGGTTTTCAACGCCACTACCTGGCCCTGAATCTTACTGGCACGGGCTTTGAGCTTCTGTTTGTCGCGGATCGTATGTGACATAGCATTACCTTAATTAACGTAAATCCGTAGCGACAATACCATCGACATTCTACTGGGGGGTAGTATTTGATACTGGGGGGGAGTAGAATCAGGCAAAATTAGACAACTAAGAATCATTCTCATGGGTGAATTTTCTACGCTTCTTCAGCAAGGCAACGCCTGGTTCTTCATTCCCAGTGCAATTTTATTGGGGGTGTTACACGGCCTGGAACCGGGGCATTCGAAGACAATGATGGCGGCGTTTATTATTGCCATAAAGGGGACTATCAAGCAGGCGGTGATGCTGGGGCTGGCGGCTACCCTGTCGCATACGGCCATAGTATGGCTGATTGCACTTGGCGGAATGTATATCAGTAAAGCGTTCACGGCCCAGGCCGTCGAACCCTGGCTACAGTTTGTCTCGGCGATCATTATTTTAGGCACTGCATTCTGGATGTTCTGGCGGACATGGCAAGGCGAGCAGAACTGGCTGACTCAGACACATCATGACCATGACCATGACCATGACCACGATCACAATCATCATCACGAACATGACCACAACCACGACCACGATCATAACCATGCCGCGTTGGCAGGGCTGAGCGAGGGTTCGAAAGAGTATCAGGACGCGCACGAACGCGCACATGCCAACGATATCCAGCGCCGCTTTGCGGGCAAAGAGGTCACCAACGGGCAAATTTTGCTGTTTGGTCTGACCGGTGGTCTGATCCCGTGTCCTGCGGCTATTACCGTCTTACTGATTTGTATCCAGCTCAAAGCCTTTACGCTGGGGGCAACGATGGTGCTGTGCTTTAGCCTCGGACTGGCGATAACGCTGGTAACGGTAGGGGTTGGCGCGGCTATCAGCGTACAGCAGGCGGCAAAACGCTGGAGCGGATTTAACACGCTGGCGCGTAAAGCACCCTATTTTTCCAGTGCACTCATCGGCATGGTCGGCATATATATGGGGATTCACGGCTATCTGGGGATCGCCGGTTAACAGCCAACAGAGGGAAACGCGCAGCAACCTGTGCCGCTGCGCGTGTAGCAGGACTAGCTTGCGACGCTTCCCCACACTAATTGCCCTTTGTGGAAGGTCGCGGTGCGAGGGGAAATCCTCGCGACCGCTTCCGCAGAGCAGGAGGCATCGACCAGCACAAAACTCGCGTCATCCTGTGCTTTCGGCCAGACACGTTCACCTTTATCGTTGAGCGGCAGCACATCGCCTGTGGCGAGGAACAGCGCCCGCGACAGGTTGAGTTCGTTCGGGCGAATATACAGCTGAGCATACAGATTGGCTTTCTCCAGCATATCCCCCAGGCCATACGGCGACCAGTGGTCAATCACGCTGTCGGTCCCGGTTATCACCACCACGCCTTTATCGCGCAGCTGTTTCAGCGGCATGTGCATCGTGCCAATCGGCACCGTCGAAGCAATGGTAATTTGCTGCGCCGCCATGCGGGTTGCCAGTTCATCCACCTGCTGCTCGTTCAGCGTGGACAGCGCAAACGCATGGCTGATGGTCAGCTTGCCTTTCAGTTGCGGGGTTTTCTCCACCGTTTCCACCATATAATTCACCGCCGCCACGCCCGCTGGACTGGTTTCATGTAGATGGATATCCACGCCTTTATCGTAATCCAGCGCAATCTGGAACATGGTATCGAGTGATTTTTCCATCGCCCCGTCCACGCTGGTTGGGTCCAGGCCGCCGACGTAATGCGCCCCCGCCTGCATCGCTTCGCGCATCAGCGGTTCAGACTTCGATAGCAACAGGCCATGTTGTGGAAACGCCACGATTTCGCAGGCAAAACCCGGCTGGCGACGCGCCAGTACCGCCTGCAGGTTTTCCAGGTTTTTCAGCCCGGAAACTGGCTCAATATTGCAGTGGCTGCGGGCAATCGATGTCCCTTTTGATTGCAGCAGATCGATAAGCTTTTCCGCCCGCTCCTGAGTATAAGGCTGCAGTTCGGGTAGCAGCTTTTGCTCCAGGCGGATCATATCCTGAATGGTGGTGCCCGCCGGACGGTTCAGAGAACGCCAGGGGCCACCGTAAAAGGTTTTATCCAGATGAATGTGCATATCGCGCATCGCGGGTAGCATGAGCTTTCCACCCGCATCGTAGTGCGGCAGCGTCGCATCCGGATGCTGCTTATTCTCGCGTAGCGCAACAATCTTCCCATCCTGAATTTCAACGGTTTGCAGTGCAGTACGGGTATGTACCACCACGGCATTTTCGTAATCAAATCCCGCTTCCAGCAGAACGTTATCGAGGTAGTAGTGTTTATCGTTAATCGTCATCGTGCTCTTCGACCCGCAGGTGTTCCCGACAGGATTAGCAGCATACGTGACCGGAGCCACTGCGCCAAACAGCGCAGCAGCAGTGACCATTTTTCCGCTCTGACTTAAAAACTCGCGGCGGCTGTTACTTTCCTTCATTCGCATCTCCTCTCAGGAATGGACAATGTGGGTACCCGTTTCACCGCGCAGTGCGGCGGGCAGGCATTCCGGCGTAGTGATGATCACCCGCTTACCGCCACGTGCCAGGAACGTCAGGCTGGCGATAATTTTGGGTAGCATGCTGCCCGGCGGGAAGTGACCTTCCTGCATGTAGCGGGTCATTGTCGCAATATCCACAGTATCCAGCGCCTGCTGGTTGGGCTTACCGAAGTGAATACACACTTTCTCTACGCCAGTAGTGATCACCAGAATGTCAGCGCGGATCTCCTGCGCCAGCAGCGCAGTGGAGAGATCTTTATCAATCACCGCATCCACGCTGTGATAATCCCCGTGCTCGCTACGTACAACCGGGATCCCACCGCCGCCCGCGCCAATCACCACAAAACCTTGCTGAGTCAGCGTTTTGATCGCCTCTGCTTCAACAATACGTTTTGGTTCAGGGGAGGCCACAACCCGGCGGTAGCCGCGTCCGGAATCCTCCACAAAATGCCAGCCCGGATTGACCCGCAGCAGCTCATCGCGCTGCGCTGCGCTAAAGAAGGCGCCAATCGGCTTGGTTGGATTCGCAAACCCTGGATCGTTCTTATCGACCTCTACCTGCGTGACCACCGTCACCGCCTTCTGCTCACCGCGTCGCGCCAGGCGGTTATTCAGCGCCTGTTGGATCAGGTAGCCAATACCGCCCTGAGTATCAGCGACGCAGTTTGCCAGCGGAGTGAGCGGCAAACCTTCACGTTCGTGCGCGATTTCAGCACGCCGGAGATCCAGCCCCACCTGCGGTCCGTTACCGTGTGTCAGCACAATGTTGTAGTCCGATGCCAACATCTCCAGCACCGTGTCCGCCACCGCTTTTACCGCTTCAGCCTGGTGCTCAATCGACTGGCTGGCGTTATCTTTGATAATGCTGTTGCCGCCAATGGCAACGACCACAAGTTCTTTCATAGTGTTATCTTCCGCTTACAGGCGATTCAGGTCGTTTTCGTCGGTTCCTGCTCAGGCGCAGTCACCGCTTCACGGCTATCAAGAACATGCTTGAGGACAAACATGCCGCTCATCATCAGGTAGGCCACAACAAACATCATCGAGCTGCCCTCAGCAAAGCCGACTGCCGGGGAGTGAATCACACCAAACAGCGACAGCAGTGCACCGAAGGCAGCGGCAATCACCCCACGTAACGGCTTGTTCATGATGGCGAAGATAGCGACGCAGCCCCACAGCATACTGGCCAGCGGCGCACCGCTTCCCAGATGCACCAGTCCGTCGTAATAGACACCTTTGCTGTGCAGCAGATCGCTCCCCAGTTTCCCCGCAGAGGTTCCGGCGGCCCCCATCACGCTGTTAACGATGGTCAATGCCCAGTTGGCAATCCACGGGAACAAGCAGATGAAGATAACGGGAACCTCGACTTTGGGCGTTTCTCGTACCACCTGGTTAGCGGTCACCACGCCGATAAACACCAGAATCGGCACGATCGCGGTCATCGGAATAATGGCGAGCATAAATGCGCCCAGCCCAAACAGCGGTACCAGGAACATGGTGATACCAGATGCCAGGGTATAACCGATGCTGGCGCCCATTGCTTTCCAGCCCGCATGCCCAACATACACGGTCACCGGGAAAGGGTTGCCCAGCATGCAGCCAAGCATGGAGGCAAAACCGTTCGCCATCATCACCTTACGGGTGTTGTACTCATCCCCCGCCGCGTGCGCACTTTCAATGTTCTCAAGGTCAAAAATATAGTTCGCCAGACCCAGCGGAACTGCAGAAGCCAGATACGGCAACGCATGCGGTAATCCTTGCAGGAAGCTGTCGACATGGATTTCTGGCGGGTTAAAGCCAAAAGACGACATCGACGCTTTAATGGCCTCCGGGCTTTGTAAACCGGAGATCCACGCCAGGGCCGTACCGGCAATCAGCAACAGCAAACCGGTAGGAATACGAGCAAAAATCGGCTTCTTACCGAACCAGTTGATGAAAATCAGCAACAGGACGATGAAAGAAACGGTCGGCGCTTCAAACGCCTGCAGCATGGGGTTCATCGCCAACAGCAGCAGACCCAGACCGGATAAACAGGAGAGCAGTACCGTACGCGGGATCATCTTGCGGATGGTCTCGCCCAGGAAGGAGCCGCCCACCAGGATCAACGCTTCCACAAAGCACCATACCAGTGCTATCTGGATGGCGAAGTTCGCATCTTTGGTTTGCTGATAAACCGGCATCAGCACCAGGAACGTCACGGTAAAGATTGACGGTGCGCTGGGCCCGGACGGCAGCGCCGTCACATCATTACGGCCGGTGTGTTTTGCCATCTGCAAACCAAACCAGGCGTAACAGATACTGGCCACCAGCACCGCCAGACCAAAGGCTGGCGCAATGCGGCCGTAAACTATTTCAGTCGGGATGCCGACAACAAAAATGAGCAGCCCCATCATTGTCAGCAGGTTAGTCAGGTTGTTGGTCATCAGCCCGAAGTAAGCCGCCCAGTCACCACGTTTCCATTCTAGTTTTATGCTGTTCATGGAATATCCTTCACAGGTTAAGCATCGTTTGCGATCCCAGGGATCGCCCAGCCCTGCAGGTAAGCAACGTTTTTCGCTTCGCTACTGTGGGGCTAACGGCGTTAGCCCCGGTTATTGTTATTGGCAGTAGCGGTCGCGCCAGTTGAGGATCGCCTTTTCAAAACAGGCAAACGGCGGGTGAACTATTCCGGCGCCGATCATGCCGATCCCCGCGTCTTTGTGCGCAATGGCGGTGTTAATCACTGGCAGAATACCGGTGCTGCACACGCGCGTAATATCTATCGCGGTCGGTACGCCCATAAAACCCAGCAGTGGAATGGTGACGTTGGGGTTTTCACCGAGGGTGATTTCACGCATCTGGCGAGAGAAATCGACCGCTTCTTCAACTGTTCCCCCCACCAGCGCCACGATAGCTGGTGCCGTCGCCATGGCGAAACCGCCAATGCCGTAGGTTTCGGTAATCGCGCTATCGCCGATGTCACGACCGGAATCTTCCGGCTTATAGCCCGCAAACATCGGACCTATCACCTGTTGCGCCGGACCGGTAAACCACTGACCCGGTAAGCCGCTGATGCGCAGACCAAACTCAACGCCGTTACGCGCCATCGTCGTCACCACGGTGCTGTATTCGATACCGTGGGCGGCGTCCATCGCCGCTTTACACATCGCCATCCAGGTCGGCCCGGAGAAGTAATCGCTGCTGAGGACGAATTCAAACACTTCCCGCTGTTGCTCAACCGGATAACCGGTCTGAATGATCCACGGCGTCAGCGCCTGAATCAGTAGCGCAGTCCCGGCATTGTTGCGGTTATGGCATTCATCCCCCATGTGCAGCGCCTGCGCCAACATCAGACGCAGATCGATTTCTCCCGCCAGCTTCATGGCATCGCGCAGCATTGGGCCCATCACATCACGCATCCAGTTCAGACGATCGATAACGCTTTGATCGTTCGCCCCCATGCGCAGGATCTTCGCCATCTGCTCGCTCATATTGGTATATGCGCGGTTGCCGTAGGTTTTGTTCTCAACGACGTGCATAAACATGGATGCTGACGTAACACCCGCCATCGAGCCAACGCAGTCATGCTCGTGGCACGGAGAGAAGATGATTTCGCCAGAAGCCGCCAGTTCTGCGGCTGCATCCAGATCTTTCGCCAGCCCTTCAAACACCAACGCACCGGTGACTGCGCCCTTCATTGCGCCGCACATGTTTTCCCAGCGGATCGGCGGCCCGGCATGCAGGATGGTGTTGCGGGTCATCCCCGGCACGACATTGATTGCCTGGTCATAGCCAATCAGCACCGGATGCGACTGGATAATGCGTTCCAGCGCCTGCTGATTAGCGGCAGTAATTTTGTCTGCCAGCGGAGAATCGGCAATCTGATCCAGTGCAGCAACCACCTGCATGTTGCCCTGGCCCGGCGGCGTCCAGTCGAGTTGGGTCACAGGTACGTTTTGCTTTTTCAGGTCATCGCTGAACATCGCAATGCCAACGTTAATCACATTCAGCGGCTGGTTAAACAGCGTCTGGCTCATCAGGCTTCCTCCCCTTTACAGATAAATTCACGCGCCAGCAATCCGGTGTTGGTGCTACTGCTCGCCCAGATAACCCCGGCATCGGTCAGCATCTGGCACTGTTTTTCCAGCGACGGCGTATCCTGATCGGTTCCCAGCACATAGCCGAGGATCTCCAGCGGACGCCCCTCTGCAGCGGCGATCGCTTTGGCTTCAACGATCGCGTCGAGCATCACGCCGACCGGATCTTCATGCGATCCAAAGCCGAGGACGAAATCCATCACGATCACGCCGACGTCAGGATCGCGCGCCTCCTGCAACAGACGACTAATGCGGTTGGTGGGATCGATCATCGGGTGCGGTTTACCGTTGGTGAAATCATCATCACCGAAATCGAGGAAGGTATGCGCGACGCTGCGGTTAAGATCCTGCAGGCGGAACGCCGGATCCGGATGGATGTTGCTGTACACTTCAGCATGTTTTTCCATCGCGGCAAACATCGCTTCATCGCACAGTGTGCCGCCGCAGAACAGCCCACGAATGTACTTTTGCTGTGGCGTCAGACGGGCGCGAACCTCTTCAATCAGCGGCCAGTTGAGCGGATGCAGATCCAGGCTCTCTTTTTTCACGCCGGTCAGCAGCACTGCTTTCAACGCCGCCTCTTTAGTACCGCGTGCAAACTGCAGGCCTTTTTCATCCGCAGGCGCAGCTTCACGTCCAAGGAAACACACCACAACAGGCTTATGGCAAGCGCGCGCGCGTTCCAGCACCTTGCGAGCCACCGCTGGCGCAGGCGGTTTGGAGATAAGCGCAATGATCTCGGTTTGTGGATCGGCTTCCAACATGCCAATCGCGTCAAGCATCATCAGACCACCAATTTTCTCGCTTAGATCGCGTCCACCCGTGCCGATCAGTTGGGAAACACCGCCGCCAAACTCATGAATACGCACGCTCAGTTCCTGGCTACCGGTACCGGATGCCCCCACAATACCAATGTTGCCGCGACGTACTGCATTACCAAAACACAGCGCCGCGCCGTTAATAATGGCGGTCCCGCAGTCTGGCCCCATCATCAACAGTCCTTTTTCGTGTGCCAGCTGCTTAAGCGCCAGTTCGTCCTCAAGAGAAACGTTGTCCGAGAACAGCATCACATTGAGGTTATTTTGCAGTGCCTGACGTGCCTCACGTGCGGCAAACAGACCGTTAACCGAGATAACCGCCAGGTTACTGTCAGGTACGTGCTTTTTAGCACTGGCAAGCGTGGCGTAGCGCGCTTCATGCTGGCCGCCCTGCTCTTTATGCGTGAACAGATCCTCAATCGCTACCAGCGTCTGCTCGTTCGCCGCTTCACTCGCGCCTTTAATGACAATCATCAGATCGCCACTCTTCGCGTCTTCCAGCTCAGGCGTGAGCAAGCCAAGATTCTTCAGCACGCCCTTGTTCATTTCTGTCGCCATTGCCACGAACGCCTGCTCCACACCATCGAGCTTATTTGCGCGTGTTGAAATAGACATCAGTGAGACAGAATCAAAATACGTATTCTTTTTAACAACTATCCTGATCGACATAATTCCCTCCGGACCTGTGGCTCAGGGCGCAGGCATCCGCCATGCCGTATAGCATGTCGCAGCCAGAACTTGAGCCGATATTTTTAATATCAGTTATATATTGCGTAGAAACGGGTTGTTGCTCATTAATAATATGGTTCAGCAGTCGTGCGACACTTTCCCGATAGCGCTGATGAAAAGCCTCCTCCAGCGTAATTTTACTGAGCAATGTCGTATTATTTCCGTCACGCTGCAAGGCGGCGAAAAACTCTCCCCGATATTTTCCCAGCGGGTGTCCTGGAATAAATAAGATGGTACTTAGACCCACTAAATAATCATCGGATGATGGCGTCAGCCCAATACCCAGGCCAATTAAACGGCTGACGGCAGCAGAGATATTTTCTCCTGTGTTCAGCGCCGTCATTAATGTCTGGCGACGCTGGAGTAGTTCACGGGTGATTTCCTGATAAAACGGGTTGTCACCCTGGTACAGAAATAAGGTGTCGTCGTTTTTAAGCTGTTGGCGGAGACACTCTTCCCAGCGATGCCACCGAATAGCCGCAAACGCTGTTGCATCTGGCGTCCACTGTGGCATTCGCCACGGCAGGCACCCGGAAGTCTCTATCCACTTATCCTTACCAACGACAATCCCTGATTCGGTAAAACTGACCGGCTGACCGGGATGAAACAGGTCTTCACAATGCGTCAGCGCCAGCCGACAGCTATTGGGCGCGTTATCACAGCCTTCACTCAGTAACGTCAATAATCGCTGCTGCTCGGGTATGAACAGATTCACCGCGCGGGAAAAAACCTGTTCGACTCGCCCGGTACCCCGGAATGAAAGAAACGCGCCGTCAGCGGTTAGCGCCCGAACGCATCGCCGTGATGGCGTGGCGATAGCGGCGCTCCTCTGTCAGGCTCCGGCGGCAATCAGCAGCTCGGCGATTTCGTGATACCCCTTTTCCCTCGCCAGCTCTAGCGGGGTTTTACCGTATTTATCCGTCATGTGCGGGTTCGCGCCATGGTCGAGCAGCAGCTTGACGATCTCCTGCTGCTTCGCGCCACCGTCGTTAAGTACGATAGCTTCCAGCAGCGGCGTCCAGCCAACGAAATTGGTGTGGTTGACGTTAATATCGGTACGCAGCAGCAGCTCGCGCACGATCTCTACATGACCTTTCTCACTGGCAGGCGTAATGCCGACACCGCCAAAACGGCTCAGGCGCTCAAGATCCGGGTTAGCCGGTAATACCGTGCGCAGCAGTGTTAAATCATTTGTCAGGCAGCTAATCAGAAATGGATTAAAACAGGTTTGATCTTGTTTATTAATATCAGCACCGGCAGCAATCAATAAAGAAACGCAGTCATAATGTTTATTCAGGCTGGCAATAATAATGGCAGTACGGCCCTGGCGGTTGGTGGCATTAATATCCACATTTTTTTCCAGACAGGATTTTAATCCTTCGGCGTTACCCTGTTCTGCCGCCAGCAGAAATTCAGTAATAAGTTCTTTCTCTGACATAATCACTCTCCTGCAGTTTTTTAGACTCTTCATATTTCCGATAACCTGAGAATAGCAACAGAGTTTAGAGAATAACATCCGCTTAAATTTCATTCATCGTAAGCGTGTCGATTGTTGAATCAAATTTAATAATGAGGGTAAAACGTGCTGTAGTGCAATCTTTCCCTTATGACGGAAGCCGTTTTAGCGATGAATCAGAGCCTGGGGAAATCAGGCGGTATGCAGCACGGATAGTGGGTCGCAACTAAAATACAGAAGTGTGATTGCCTTCAAATCAAATGTAACTCTAGTGTTAAATTCTGTTCAAAACTGATTGCTCTCGATAAGGATTACAAATACATTCAACAATCATCGTATCGTGGGCATCGCAGCATGGCCTGAGGGGAGAACGGATGAATTCAATTTTTACCGAGGAAAACCTGCTGGCCTTTACGATGGCAGCGCGCTATAGCAGTTTCAGCAAGGCCGCAGAGGAGCTTGGCTTAACAACGTCGGCCATCAGCTACACCATCAAACGCATGGAGATGGGGCTCGATGTGGTACTGTTTACTCGCAGTACCCGCAGCATTGAGCTCACCGAGTCCGGTCGCTACTTCTTTCGCAAAGCAACCGACCTGCTGAATGACTTCCACGCCATCAAGCGCAGCATCGATACCATCGCCCAGGGTATTGAAGCCAGGGTACGCATTTGCATTAACCAGTTGTTGTATACCCCACAGCATACTGCACGGCTGTTACAGGTACTCAAAAAGCAGTTTCCGACCTGCCAGATAACCGTCACCACCGAGGTGTATAACGGCGTCTGGGATTCGATCATCAACAACCTCGCCAACATCGCTATTGGCGCGCCCGATACCCTGCTGGACGGCGGCGGGATTGATTACACCGAAATCGGTGCGATCCGCTGGTCGTTCGCTATCGCACCGGATCACCCACTGGCGTTTATGCCTGAGCCGATTTCAGAAAGTCAGTTGCGTCTGTACCCGAACATTATGGTGGAGGACACCGCGCACACCATCAACAAGAAGGTCGGCTGGTTGCTGCACGGGCAGGAGTCGATTCTGGTTCCTGATTTTAATACCAAGTGTCAGTGCCAGATTCTGGGTGAAGGCATCGGTTTTCTGCCGGACTATATGGTGCGCGAGGCCATGGAAAAGTCGCTGCTGGTCACGCGACAGATCCATAACCCTCGTCAGGATTCACGCATGCTGTTGGCAACCCAGCACGCGGCAACCGGTCGCGTAACGCAGTGGATTAAAAAAGAGTTTGGCCCACAAGGGGTACTGACGGGGATTTATCAGGATCTGCTGCATCGGCAGTGATGTGCCGGATAAGACTATCCGGCGAAAATCAGTCTTCAGGCGCGAATATCGTCGTACTCGCGAGTTTTATCAAACTCATGCCGGGCAAACGGACACAGCGGGATCACTTTGCGGTTTTCGGCGCGCATTTTCTCCACCACCTTCGCTACCAGCAGCTTACCCACGCCCTGACCTTTCAGACTAGGGTCGACATCAGTATGCTCAATGATGCTCAGATGCTCGCCCGTCGGCACAAAAACAATCTCGGCGACCTGCCTGCCTTCAGCATCGTTAACATAAAATTTGTTGTGGCCTGCAAGAATTTCCATGGTTCCCTCACTTATTTCTGGCGATATTTCAGTGCACCACTCGGACAGGTATCAATAACCCTGATAACCGTCGCAACATCGACTTCATCCGGGATGATCCACGGTTTACGCTTCAGGTTGAAAAGTTTTGCGCTTCCTCGTACGCAATTGCCTGAATGTTGGCACATCCCCGTGTTGAAATAGACATCAATCTTCTCGCCGGTATAGGCCCGGTAACCTGCATCCAGTAGTTCCTTATCCACGACATTGCCTCACATTTTTTTATTGTCTGGGTCTAATCATAGACCGATGCGAGGCTGAAGGAAGCCGCTGAAAGCAGAAATATCACTCAGACCGTCTCTGCCACGACGGCTGCTGCTCTGGTGGCAAATACTCCAGCATCGCAGGCGTCGGTGGCGGCAGACGGTTATCGGCGATATCCCTGTCCACATCGATATGACTGATCTCACCACTTTCATGATGGTGAACCGTCAGCACCCTCGCCTTGTTCAGCTCTGTCACCAGCTCGCGGGTAATGCGTAAACTTTCCGCCAGCTCATGATCTTCCAGACCCGGTCTGCGACTGCGGCGTTCCACCCGGAAACGAAACTGGTTGTACTTAGCCCAACCAATAAGCACCAGACCATTGACCAGGGCAATAAGAATGTAAAACGTCACCGTATCCAGGGTCGTGAAAAAGGGGCGAACCCCCATATGCGGTGAATGCGCCAGTGCGACGATCAACCCTTTATAAATCAGGTATAAGAACCCAATCCAGGCAACAAGCGTCAACACGACGTCGATCACCCGCGGCAGCAGACGCCGTTCGGTAAAAATCAGCGGTTGGTTCATGATTCAATCCTCCCGATACCACGATCAGGACTGACCCAGCGTGCCCTGCCGCGTTTGCGTTTGAGCATCACTTTGGGGAACGCCACCAGCGTGGTGAACAGACTCAGCATCCAGTACACCACCGGGAACCAGATGATCCAGAACAATGAGGCCCCAATCCCTTTTTCATAGCGCCGTTCAATCATCAGGCTCACCGCGAACTGCAACAAGCAGACTACGCCGAGGATAAGCCCAGTGAAGGCTGGCGGGAACAGATGCTGAACATACAGCGTGTCTGGCATCGGGAATAGCAGCCCTAACAGGAACAGCACGATACTAACCGCATACGCAAATGCCCAGGCGGTAGAGAAACAGAACTCAAGGAACAGTGGCCACATACGGCGGAATTCCCACGACCACAGGCGGCGCATGTTAACGATAAACACCTCCGCACCACCTTGTGCCCAGCGCAGGCGCTGTTTCCACAGTCCTTTCAATGTTTCAGGCATCAGGATCCAGCACAGGGCACGCGGCTCAAAGAATACCGACCAGTGGCGCAATTGCAGCTTCCAACTGATGTCGATATCTTCGGTGATCATGTCCGGGCTCCAGTAGCCAACTTCAGCCAACGCCCGGCGACGAAACGCGGCAACAACACCTGAAACGGTAAATATCTGCCCGTAGACTCGCTGAGTTCGCTTGATCAAGCCGATAATCGACGAGAACTCGCCGACCTGTACACGGCCAATTAACGTCGAGCGGGTACGAATACGCGGGTTACCGGTCACCGCACCAACGCGCGGGAACTGGATCAACGGGGCCACGATATAGGCGACAGCATCACGATCCAGTAACGCATCCCCATCGATGCAGACCAGGTAATCACTGCGCGCTGCAGCTGCACCGGTTTTAAGAGCCAAGGCTTTCCCCTGGTTTTCCGCTAAGTGAATCACTCGCAGGCTTGGGTACTCTGTTGCCAGCTGTTCCAGAACATCGTGCGTGTCATCTGTCGAACCATCATTGATGGCAATAACTTCAATATTCTTATATCGCTGAGCCAATGCAGCCTCGATCGTCTCGCGCGCGTTGATCCCTTCGTTAAAACACGGGATCAAAATCGAGACCAGCGGATTTCCCTCCAGAGTTGGCGGCGGCGTTTCATCTCCCCATTTCCAGTGACGCTCACGGTAAAACCAGAAATAGACCCCGCCGCTTATCCACAATGCAGACATGAACAAGGGCCAGAAGAAGACAAAGTTCAACATCACTTCACCCGTGAAGACAACAGCCACGCCAAACGGCAGGCTGAACATCAGGCAAAGTATCAGGAAAGCAATTATGCGATCGGTCATTTTTGCGGGTACCAGTATGAGGAGAACGTCGAACGAATCTCTGACATCTCAGGTTTATCGCTGATGAAATCATCCGGGTAATAGCCGTAGTTGCCTGCGCCGCTTAACTTAAGCTGACGCATCCATTCGGCGAGTTGTTTACCGCTGATTTCGGCCTGTTCCCCGGATTTACGCCAGTCGCGTGCCTGCAGTTCAAACACGGTTTTATCCAGCGCGCCGGGCGTCTGTGCGACAGCATTCACCAGTCGATCAAGCCAGGCATTAGCATCATTGGCCGGAATTTTCTCCATGAATGGCATCGCCATGGGGGCTGTCCAGTCATAGGTATTCAGGAAATCATTCAGGTTTTGCGCAAACCAGGCTTCACTTTCAGGTTCCAGTACCGGCATAGCATAGATATTACGGGCGGTTTGTACCTGCGGACCGCGAATATTGCGTACCGATTGCGTCAACTGCTTAGTGAAGTCGATCAACATCTTACTTTTCAGGCGAGTCCAGCGCTCAAACGCCTGAGGGTTATTACGGATTTGCTCAATGCTTCCCGGAAGTCCTGCGGCACGGTAGGCGGCTAACGCCTCCGGCGACGCATCTTCAAAATCCGTCAGGAAGGCATCGTCATGGAACAAGATGCCTTTGAAGCTGGCGTGCTTCGCCAGGTCTTCGTAGATCTCGGTAATGCGCTGACGCGCTTCACTGCTCCAGGGTGAAAGACGGACATAGTTCTCGCGGTTGATCGCGGTACGTCCGGTTTTCGGATCCCATGCCGTTACACGCGGAATTGAGGCGTCCAGATCGAAAGCCAGCACCGGCATCCAGGCGTACACGGTAACCCCTGCACGGGTTTGTAACTGCCAGGAGATATAGTTAAACAGATCGGCGCGCATCGGCAGCCAGCGGTTAGGGAAATAGACCTCGCGAATATTCCCGTCGCCCTGCGGATCGGCATACGCCTGCAGGAAGACATGAGAGATACGCATGTCATAGACACGCTGAATCAGCTTATCGATGTTTCTCTTTTGCTGGGCGGGGTCTTTGTCATAGACGTAATCCAGATCGACATGCATCACGCGCATCGTCTGCGGCTCACGCACCTGAGCAACCTGACTGGCAAAACGCTTGAGCGATGGGTTATCAGAAATCAGTACACGCGGGATATCATCAAGGAATGCCGCATTCGCCAGCCCTTCATTGAGCGTAAACGCCATCTTATAACCTTGCTCTTTGGCCAGATTTAAGGTTGTACCGCTGGCGGCACCGTAAGGCCAGACCCACGCACGTGGCGATTTCCCCGTTACCGCTTTAATTTTATTGGTGATCAAAGAGATATCGGTATTAATACGGCGATAGTATTGCTCGTCCGTTTCGTAATTGCCGGTTTTCTTATCGTAAAGACGGTTTGCCACAGCAGGTTCTTTACTTCCTTGCGGGTTCGCCTCAGCACCGAAGTGCGAGTTCCAGGTATGCGCGCCGATTTCCACCAACGGCGATTTGCCCATTTCCTCGACCATCTTCCAGGTGGCGAATTTGTCGCGCGCCGTCATCAGGCCACCAAAATCGACTTTTTTGTCCGCAGGGGCATCCACCCAACTTCCAACAGGTGCCCAAAGGGCTGGCCAGTTGTAGGCTTTCAGCAGCGGCCAGACACGGGTATAGAAACTGCTATATCCATCATCAAAGGTGAGCAGCACCGCTTTTTCCGGCAACACGATTTTACCGTCATGAGCATCCAGAATTTGCTGAACGCTGATCGGGTTATAGCCATTATCACGGAGCCAGGCTATTTGATCGCTCAGCGCGCTGGTACGCACAGAGAGGTAGCGCTGATCGGCTGCATCATCTTCTACATCGTGATAGCCCAGAACCAAAAAACTATTTTTCGGCCACGGGTGATCAGCCGTCAGCGGCGTTCTCTCATCAGGAGGAACATAGCGAGGCGTCGTATTGTGCGCACTGCTGCACGCGGTAATCATCAACCAGCCAGCGATGAGTGCGCTAAGCCATAGGCATCTTTTCAGCATGAACAATCCTTAAAACCTGACATTCAAATCGAAAGCGAGGGAGATATTCCGCTCACGTTTACCGTCGTAGGGGCGTTTATCCCACACCAGCATCACCCCGCCATCTACGACGTTGTTCCATTTAAGCCGTTGACCGTAACCCAACTGGACGATAGCCCCCGCGTCTTCACCTTGTTGCCAGTAGCCGCCCACGCCAGCCACTCCCTGCTGTGTCCACACGGTGTCATAGTGTCGGTAAAGCACCTGCTCCGCGGTTAAGCCAGGTACCACGGAGAAATCACTTTTGGGGTTGTAATACGGCACATTCTCTTTGGTGTTGGTGCTACCGCCGATACCCGGGGTAAAGTCCAGCGTGAAGCGCGGTGTCGTCCACATACGCTCTTTTCCGCTAAGCCCGTATTCGATACGATCGTTACCATCCGAGAAATGTGAGGCTGCAAACGACAATTGATACTCTCGCCGTTCGTTTTGGTACCAGCGGACATACATATCGCCGCCGTTTGCATATACGCCGCTACGCAGCGCACGCAGTGGCGTATTGCGGGAAAGACGCTCTGCTGACCCACCCACACGCCAGTTATCATTGAAGTCATGCCAGGCTGAAAGACGGCCCCCCATTTTCTGCCCGTCGCCATAATTACGGCCAGACAGTTCCATTTCGGCCCAGTAATCACGTGAAGTCCATTCAGCACCAGCCGCCAGATCGCGGCTGATGCCTTTTCCTTCTTCAAACTCGCCGGTGGCAAAGTTGAAACCGGTAAACAGTCGCCAGTTGTCATTAATCGGCGGGCTGTAAATCGCAGTATTGATGTTAAAGTCATTCTTACCGCTGACCGGACTATCGGAGGAAATCCCCTGCGTACCGCTGATACGCAATTCCGACATTTTGTGCACATCACGAATACGCGCCAGACGCAGGGTCGCTTCATCATCCGGGCTACGGACGATGACATCATCGGTCAGCTCGTCGGCCTGCTTCCACTCCTGAAGATCCAGCGCCACATAGGCCTGCTGACGCTCCAGCTCCAGGTTGCTGGGCTCAATCACTTCCGCAAGCTTTAGCTCTTTTTCCGCCGCATGTGGCAATCCACGGGCTTCCAAAACGGAGGCATAAGTTATGCGCAGCCCCTGGTTACCGGACCCCGTTCGTGCCAGATGTTCTGAGAGTTTTTCTGCCTCTGGCAGTTCATTGGCAGCAAGATGATATTGCGTCAGCAGCGTCTGCCCGAGCAGCCAGTTATCGTTAGGCTGTGGCGTTGGCGAGCCATAGATACGGCGCAGGTACGGGCTCTCTTTGATCAAGTCATCGACTTGTTTTCTAGCGGCATCAAAGTTTTCATTATCAATATGCGCATAGAACAGATCCTGTTGATCTTCAGGACTGAGCGGCGTCACAGGGATAGGTCCGTTCGGGTAATAGATGCTCGTCAGCATTGCTTCGGTCTTTTCCGGCTGACGTTCGCTGAGCCACGCCGAAGCCACCCAACGTTTGGCATAGTTGGGCACTTTACCGTCCGCTGAAAGGGATTCGTACTCCTGAATCACGTCGGCAGTACGCTTACGCACCAGCAGGGCGCCCATGCGGTCAATTCTCGCCCGACGCACATCGCCCTGGGCTGCGGGATCATCTTTCCAGGCTGCCAGCAACTGGTCATAGCGAGCAAGCGCTTTATCCGCCACGATAAAACGCTCATCTTCATTTCGTGCAGAGGTATAAGAAGCGCGCACCTTTTCGGCTGCAGCATCAAGCGCCAGACGCCGCTTAACGGGATCAGATGTCGGAACCACTTCCGTCAGCCCCAACGCCGGTTCAGCTACACGGTTGGCTGACAGCGCTGACAACAGCGTGGATTTCGCATTTTTGTTACCCGGATCGACTTCATCCGCCTCGCTGGCGACTAACAGCGCATCCCAGTTTTTACCCTGTGAATGATACACATAGGCAAGCAGTGCATCAGATTCAGCCCCCGGATGCGCGCGTGCCCATTTATTCGCTTCAGTCAGGGCCTGCTGATTGTAACGTGCATCCGCCAGCGTCATGATCCAGCCAGTACGCACATCGGCGTTTTCAGGCTCTTCCTGTACAACGCTTTCCCAGAGGGCTAATGATTCATTCCAGCTCTTCTGATTGCGGTACGCACGTGCAGCGGCCACTTTGCCACGTGCGGGCACTTCCATCTGCCCATGATACCTTTGCCAGATATCAATGGTTGCTTTATCGTTGTTATCAACCCAACTGGATACCTGCAGCCAGCCAGCCACCTGATTTGGCGTTAACGCACTTTTCTTTCCCTGCTCCTCAAGGTAGCGCAATAGCGGTGTGCTATTACCACCTCGCGCTTCAATAATCAACGCATCATAATCTGATACTGCTGCAGAGGCTTGCATTGGGAAAAGAACGCTTGCCGTAAATAAACAGGTTACTGACTTGAAGCGTTTAATAAAGTTGGCATGTCGACGCATACTGAACATATCTGCCCTTATATCTTACATCATAGTAAAAATAAGCGTTTTCAATAAGTTATAGTCATTCCCTGACGGTTGCCGACCATGTAAAGTGCACTGCCGCTTATTTCGTAATATGGCTAAAAATCATTTAATTCTTTCGCCTTATTGACTCCCTGTGACTCGTCCACTCGTCGTTGAGAGGCTGGCGAAAGCTCAGGAATTTTATCACTCAGTGTGGGGTCTTGCTATGTTATAAGAAAACTCTTAGGCAAAAAAAGTATTTTAAACCAAATTATCCTAATACTCTTGGGATCGAATACTGGATTTAGATTAAGTTTCCGTGACGAAACCACGTAACGATGATAACTATTATCAGCAAATATAGAAACACCAGGTAACTGTTTGCCTGATAAGCATTTTGAAAATTGACAGGAAAAAACTGATAATTAACAGTAACTGATAACACTATAAATAACATCAGTTAATTTTAAACGGCTAAGTTTCAGGGTTAAATGGGCAACATGACACCAGGCAAAAAGAATTAGATAAAGATATAACAAAATGAAACTAAAGGGCTTTATGAACAGTAAGTTTATCACCTACCAAAAATGGCATTGTGGAATACCTCAATGAACGACCACAGGTAATTGTTAATTCCACTACGCCCTGGTGTATTTATCATTCCGCAAAACTGTACTTATCTATTTGTTAAATTATTGGCGATATCAACGACAATCAATTTTTACCCTTACAAAATACAAGCCTAATACTATTGAATGATGTCCATTGAACCATAAGCTTTTACGCTTACCCTTTGCGCATTCTTTCAGGTAATCTGGCAAAAGACGCCAATGGGAGCTGGGAGCTGGTCAATGAAAATCGTTAACGCAGAAGAAAAGCACATCCCCGCTATCCATACTATCTACGCACATCATGTTCTTCACGGGACGGCCAGCTTTGAGACTGACCCGCCAGATACTCGCGAAATGCTTGTTCGCCTGACTAAGATCCGCGAGCTGGGGTTGCCGTGGGTTGTGGCCCTGCAGGACGAAAAAGTCATCGGTTACTGTTATCTCACCCGCTACCGTGAACGCTATGCCTATCGTTATACGCTCGAAGACTCGATTTATATTGATCCGACAGCACAACGTCAGGGCGCGGGCAAAGCGCTACTACACCATGTTATTACATGGGCAGAAATACACGGCTACCGACAGATGATTGCCATCGTCGGCGACAGCAATAATCAGGGATCGCTGAAAGTCCACCAACAGGTCGGATTTACGGAGGTCGGCACGCTAAAGAATATTGGCTTCAAGCATGGTCGTTGGCTCGATACCGTATTGCTACAACGTAATCTGGGTGAAGGTAACAGCACACTGCCGCCCGATACTGGCGTGATACTTTGAGGGAAAACGGAGGCCCCCCCCTTAATACTTATTTCAGTCGTTTACCTGCTTTATCTACCAGCTACTCGCCATCTTCCTTTACGAAAGTGCCTTTTTGCGCATTCGGGAGGATTTCCAGCACTGAAGTGGTTTACTGAATTTGGCCACCTGAATAGAGGTGATATGCTAAATCTTCGCATTGCAGCCCACAGCCCCGCAAGAACCAGGGCTACCATGCTCTGAAACGTGGGGTAAGGGCATAGCTCACAGGCTGTTACGCTGGCATACTGCGGGATTATGGAAAAGATATTGAAGACGTATTCCAGACTATCGACTACTGATGACCGTTTACGATTTTGCTATGCAAATCGCAACGCGACTATTGAGACTACTACTTTGAAGAAAATTTTACTTTTTGTGCTGGTCCTGCTGCCGCTGGCGGCTCATGCAGGAAAAATAACCATGAGCAACCCAGACGAACAGGAATTACAGGGAGGGAAGCGTCTTTGCACTTATGAAAACAGCATTTACCTGTTTACGCTGGTGACGCGCTCGCAGTCCTGCCCGTACTCTCGCACGTTCTCCACCTCGGACAGCGAAAAGTAAATGGCACAATGCCCGACTTAGTCAGGCAGTATTACGAGAAAATCCATACCACCTTCAGAGTTTTTGTTCACTTTATCTACAGAAAATCCTTTTTCATCGATAAACTTCAATAAGCCTTCATCAGTATAAAACCCCTGAATTCGTTCTTTGGTCTCAGCACTGACTAAGAAGAATTTCTTGGCTATATTTTGAGTCTCGTTCTCCGCAACTTTTTTAGGTTGAGTATTTGATGAGAGAGACCAAACCAAACAGACTAACCAACCAAGAAAGGTCCAGCCAAGGAAGATATTTAAAGCAAAAATAGGCTTAAAGTTTCTGTGCCATCTTCTGTAAGCAATAACAGATGGGATGAGATAAAGAACCAGCAGTACAGCAAGAAACATAAATCCATTAAGCGAAGAATAATCGTTCATCCAAAAAATCTCGTCAAATTATGTTATCAAGTATTAGCTTACTTAATTTCTCTTAGTTGCAACAGCATCATTTGCTGATGATGTGGCTACAGGCTTTGAGAGGATAGTCGTGAACGTTTCAAGGGTGTGTTACGAATTTCAGGGTGTTAAGAAATGTTGTAACAGATAGATTGGATAGCAGCGTTCATGATAAACCACTCCGGCGCATCAAATCTCCTGGCAATAATTTAAGGTTTGGTATTGGACATTTTGTTACCCTCAACCATTTGCCAGATCAGACACTATGAAGAAGGTTTAAAAAGAATTTGGGGTACTGCTACCTTTTTTGAGCTGTCCAAAACTTAGGCCGGTGCGGGCGTAGAACAATGGGTAGTTTAAGTTGTACCTGCTAAGGTGGGGTAAACGTTACTAACTGATAAATCATAACTTGTTGATTTATCAGGAAATTGGAGCGGGCGAAGGGAATCGAACCCTCGTATAGAGCTTGGGAAGCTCTCGTTCTACCATTGAACTACGCCCGCGAAGAGGTGCGTGGGTCATTATAGACCTTACGCACCCTCTGACAAGCCCAAACTATGCTAACTGCTGATAAAATAGCCTTTTAGCACTTAGGTTTACTCCCCTGCGGCGGTAAATAACGCAGCGGATCAATCGCCGTTGCACGATAGCGAATCTGGAAATGCAGGCGTACAGATGCCGCATCTGTACTACCCATGGTGGCAATTTTCTGCCCAGCCTTCACGCTCTGCCCGTTGTTCACCAGTAGCGTATCATTATGCGCATAAGCGGTAATGTAATCCTCGCTGTGCTTAATCATGATGAGGTTGCCATAGCCCCGCAACTGGTTGCCGACATATACTACCTTCCCTGCCCCCGCCGCATAAACCGGTGTGCCGCGCGCAGCTGAGATATCAATACCCTTGTTGCCGCCATCCGCCGTTGAATAAGGCAGGATCACTTTTCCGCTGGCTGGCCACAACCAGCAGCGTTGTCCCACCGGCGGCCAGGATGACTGCGGTACGGAGGACGACGGTCTGACTGCCGCTGTTTTTGTGGAAGATTTTGTGGTGGTCTTGCCGGAAGTCGGGCTGGTTTTCGTGCTACCGCTAAGCTTCAGCCTTTGCCCTACTTCGATGGTATAGGGAGGAGATATATTGTTGAGACGGGCGAGATCCCTGACGCTGGTACCGGTAGAGCGCGAAATCGCGTACAGCGTGTCACCACGCTTCACGGTATACGTAGAGCCGGAATTAGATGAACTGGAACATCCTGCAACGATCAGGCTGCCCACAAACATTATCAAGATAGAAAAGCGTTTACTCATCAGACATTCTGCACTAAACACGAACGTTCACCTCCAAACCAGAGGCAATTATCATACCAGCCAGCCGGACGATCCCCAATCGCTTCGGTTCAACCTGGTGTATTAAACGGATATCCCTGCGCAATAATATCCATCAGCGCGGGTAAATCAGGCATGGACGGTAATTTCACTAGCGTCGGATAAAATATTTATGGCGAAGGGAATACATCCACCACATAGCACTGGCCGAATTTATCCGCGTCGACTTCTGAAGAGGGTAGCAATGCCGCGGCTTCCAGGCCGGACTCCAGCCAGTCGAGGATCACCCCGGCAGTGGATATGCATGATCATCCAGGCGTTCACACCAGAGTTACACGGTGATGACCATTGCTATCCCGCAAATTATTATCCAGGTCGCGCTGGCGATGCTGGCAGTGGTTATTCTGCCGATGATCGCCCCAGACATGATGGCGGATTGCTAATGGTCGCGACCGGATTGCGCATCTGCAACATTAAACTATTTCCGGTCGCCAACATGCTGCCAGGGCTTGTTTTGATAATGCCTTTGTCCCATTTATGGGCTACCCTAGTGGCCTGAGTACATGACCCGGCGGGTTTGTACCGGGTTATTTTTTCTTTTCAGGAGTTGTCATGGCCGGGGAACATGTCGTTTTGCTGGATGAGCAAGATATACCTTCAGGTATACTCGAGAAGTATGCCGCCCACACCCACAATACCCCTCTACATCTCGCGTTTTCCTGTTGGATTTTTAACGACCAGGGCCAGCTGTTAGTTACCCGTCGTTCACTGCACAAAAAAGCCTGGCCAGGTGTCTGGACAAACTCGGTGTGCGGTCATCCACAATCAGGGGAAACAACTGAAGATGCTATTATCCGTCGCGCCCGCTTCGAGTTGGGTGCTGATATTCGCGCACTCACGCCCGTATACGCGGATTTTCGCTATTGCGCAGCAGATCCGAGTGGAATTGTGGAAAATGAAGTTTGTCCGGTATATGCCGCACAGCTAATCAGCACGCTGCAGCCGAATGCGGAGGAAGTGATGGATTATCGGTGGAGCAATCTTGAGGATGTGTTATGCGGGATTGACGCTACACCGTGGGCCTTCAGCCCATGGATGGTAATGCAGGTTTCAGACGATAAGGCGCGAAAATTGTTGCGCGCATTTTCCAGCGGCCATTAATTAATTGCCGGATGACAACGCAAACGCGTTTTATCCGGCCTACGAATAGTCTTCCCCGTAGGCCGGACAAGGCATCAGCCGCCATCCGGCAGTTCACATCTTACTTAACCGGACGCATTGCCGGGAACAGGATCACATCGCGGATGGTGTGGCTGTTGGTGAACAGCATAACCATACGGTCGATACCAATACCCAGGCCCGCAGTCGGCGGTAAACCGTGTTCCAGAGCGGTAACGTAGTCTTCGTCGTAGAACATCGCTTCGTCATCACCCGCATCTTTGGCGTTAACCTGATCCTGGAAACGCTGCGCCTGATCTTCGGCATCGTTCAGCTCGCTGAAGCCGTTACCGATCTCACGTCCGCCGATGAAGAATTCGAAGCGATCGGTGATTTCCGGGTTTTCATCATTACGACGCGCCAGCGGAGAAACCTCTGCCGGATACTCGGTAATGAAGGTTGGTTGAATCAGGTGCGCTTCTGCAACTTCTTCAAAGATCTCGGTCACAATACGACCCAGACCCCAGCTCTTCTCAACTTTGATGCCGATAGATTCAGCAATCGCTTTTGCAGAGTCGAAGTTATCCAGATCGGCCATGTTGGTTTCCGGACGGTATTTCTGAATCGCTTCGCGCATGGTCAGTTTTTCAAACGGCTTACCGAAGTCGAAGACTTCTTCACCGTAAGGCACTTCAGTCGTTCCCAGAACGTTCTGCGCCAACGTACGGAACAGAGATTCAGTCAGTTCGATCAGATCTTTGTAGTCCGCATAAGCCATGTAGAGTTCCATCATGGTGAACTCTGGGTTATGGCGAACAGAGATGCCTTCATTACGGAAGTTACGGTTAATTTCAAATACGCGTTCGAAACCGCCCACCACCAGACGCTTGAGGTACAGTTCCGGCGCAATACGCAGGTACATGTCCAGATCCAGCGCGTTATGGTGGGTGATGAACGGACGTGCTGCCGCACCGCCGGGGATCACCTGCATCATCGGGGTTTCAACTTCCATAAAGCCACGGCCCACCATGAACTGACGGATACCCGCCATGATCTGTGAACGCACTTTAAAGGTGTTGCGGGATTCATCGTTAGAGATGAGATCCAGGTAACGCTGGCGATAGCGCGCTTCCTGATCCTGCAGACCATGGAATTTATCCGGCAGCGGACGCAGGGCTTTGGTCAGCAGACGCAGTTCGGTGCAGTGGATAGACAGCTCACCGGTCTTGGTCTTGAACAACTTACCTTTCGCGCCGAGGATATCGCCCAGATCCCATTTTTTGAACTGCTCGTTGTAGACGCCTTCCGGCAGGTCATCGCGAGCAACGTACAGCTGAATACGGCCGCCAACATCCTGCAGCGTAACGAATGATGCTTTACCCATAATACGACGGGTCATCATGCGGCCAGCAACGGATACCTCAATGTTCAGCGCTTCCAGCTCTTCGTTTTCTTTCGCGTCGAAGTCAGCGTGCAGTTGGTCTGAGGTATGATCGCGACGGAAATCGTTCGGGAACGGGATCCCCTGCTCACGCAGGCTCGCCAGCTTCTCACGGCGCGTTTTCAGTTCATTGTTAAGGTCGGCTACCGCGTCAGCGCCCTGTACGTGTTGTTCAGACATGTTGGTTCCTCATAACCCTGCTTTCAAACTTGCTTCGATAAATTGATCCAGGCTGCCATCCAGCACCGCCTGCGTGTTACGGGTTTCAACCCCGGTACGCAGATCTTTGATGCGGGAGTCATCAAGGACATAAGAACGAATCTGGCTACCCCAGCCGATATCTGACTTGGTGTCTTCCATCGCCTGTTTCTCGGCATTCTTCTTCTGCATTTCCAGTTCATAAAGCTTCGCTTTCATCTGCTTCATGGCCTGGTCTTTGTTCTTGTGCTGGGAACGGTCGTTCTGGCACTGCGTCACAATCCCGGTCGGGATGTGGGTAATACGCACCGCAGATTCCGTACGGTTAACGTGCTGACCGCCCGCACCCGAGGCGCGGTAAACGTCAATACGCAGATCCGCTGGGTTGATATCGATATCGATATCATCGTCAACTTCCGGATAGACAAACGCAGAACTGAACGACGTATGGCGACGGCCGCCGGAATCGAACGGGCTCTTACGTACCAGACGATGTACACCAGTTTCCGTGCGCAACCAACCGTAAGCATATTCTCCAGCGATTCTGATGGTCACGGATTTAATACCCGCCACTTCACCTTCAGACTCTTCAATAATTTCGGTCTTAAAGCCGCGCGCTTCAGCCCAACGCAGATACATACGCATCAGCATGCTGGCCCAATCCTGCGCTTCGGTACCGCCGGAGCCAGCCTGAATATCGAGATAGCAATCCGCGCTGTCATATTCACCGGAGAACATACGACGGAATTCCAGCTGGGCCAGCTTATCTTCCAGCGTATCGAGTTCTGCTACGGCTTCGTTAAAGGTTTCTTCGTCGTCGGCTTCTACAGCCAGTTCCAGCAGGCCGGAGACATCTTCCAGGCCCTGGCTCATCTGATCGAGCGTATCAACGATGGCCTCAAGGGAAGAACGTTCTTTACCCAGCGCCTGAGCGCGTTCGGGTTCGTTCCACACGTCCGGCTGTTCCAGCTCGGCGTTTACTTCTTCCAGACGCTCTTTCTTGGCATCATAGTCAAAGATACCCCCTAAGAACGTCTGAGCGCTCCGTGAGGTCCTGAATGCGGTTATTTACCGGATTAATTTCAAACATGGTCTGATTTCTTTTATTGGACTAGTCAAAATGCGGTGATAAGAGCGGGATTGTACCGGATCCCGGCTCAATTTTATACACACTAAATTCGTCAAACTGGCCAGATATTATCGATAATAATCTGCAGGCTGCGGTTGCCACGAAACTCGTTAATATCCAGTTTGTAGGCAAGCTGAACTTCGCGAACACCGTTATCCGGCCAGCAGGTGGTATCGACATTAAACGCAATTCCGTCCAGCAGTGGGCCGCCGCCAACAGGCTCCACCATCACTTTCAAGTGACGCTCACCGACCAGGCGCTGCTGAAGCAGTCGGAAGTGCCCGTCAAACAGCGGCTCCGGGAACATTTGTCCCCACGGACCGGCATCGCGCAGCATTTGCGCGACCTCCATGGTCATCTCTGCCACACTCAGCGGACCATCAGAGACTACCTCACCCTGTAATAAAGCGGGGTCAAGCCACTCGGTTACCAGTTCGCCAAAACGCTGCTGGAAATGCTCGAACTGCGCTTCTTCCAGCGACAGACCTGCTGCCATCGCATGTCCACCAAACTTAATGATCATGCCGGGATAAAGCGTGTCCAGACGCTCCAGCACATCACGCATATGCAGTCCCTGGATCGAACGTCCGGAACCTTTTAAGGTGCCATCCCCCGCAGGAGCAAAGGCGATTACCGGACGATGGAAACGCTCTTTAATACGCGATGCCAGAATGCCGACCACCCCCTGGTGCCATTCGGGATGATACATCGCCAGGCCCCCCGGGAGTGTGTCACTACTGCGCTCCAGTTTTTCACACAGGGCCAGTGCTTCTGCCTGCATACCCTGTTCAATCTCTTTTCGCGTCTGGTTGAGAGCATCCAGTTCATTGGCCAGCATACGCGCTTCACCAATGTTGTCGCACAGCAGCAGCGCCACGCCGACGGACATATCATCCAGACGACCTGCCGCGTTCAGCCGAGGGCCAAGCGCAAAACCTAAATCACTGGCGGCCAGTTTGAGCGGGTCACGATTGGAAATCTCCAGCAGCGCTTTAATGCCAGGGCGGCACTTTCCAGCACGAATGCGGCTTAAACCTTGCCACGTCAGGATACGGTTATTGGCATCCAGCGGCACCACGTCTGCTACTGTGCCCAAAGCAACCAGATCAAGCAAATCGGCCAGGTTCGGCGGTGCAATGCCGCGTTCATCAAACCAGCCTTTGTCACGCAGGAAGGTGCGCAACGCCAGCATCAGGTAGAAGGCCACACCAACGCCTGCCAGCGATTTCGACGGGAATTCACAGTCGGGCAGGTTAGGGTTGATGATAGCCTCTGCGCCCGGCAGCGTGTCACCGGGCAGGTGGTGATCGGTCACAACGACCGGGATCCCCAACGTTCGGGCATGTTCAACGCCCGCGTGGGACGAGATACCGTTGTCCACAGTAACGATCAGCTGAGCGCCCCGGGCATAGGCCTGATCCACCACTTCCGGGCTTAAACCATAGCCGTCTTCAAAACGATTAGGCACCAGGTAGTCAACGTTGCTGCAGCCCAACGCACGCATCGCCAGGATGCTCAGCGCCGTGCTGGTCGCACCATCGGCATCGAAATCCCCCACCACAATGATGCGGGTTCCTTCGCGAAAGGCGTTATAGAGGATCTCAACCGCTTTTTCGACGCCGTTCAAATGCTGCCACGGCAACATCCCTTTCACGCTACGTTCAAGCTCCTGCGCATTGCGCACGCCACGACCAGCGTACAAACGACGCAACAAGGGAGGCAAATCCGCTGGCAGTTCGGCTGTCTCGTCGGCTTCGCGCCGACGGAGTTGTATCTGTTGTTTCACGCGAATTATTTACCGCTGGTCTGTTTTTCGTGTGCGTCGAGGAATTCTTTCATCTCTTTCGGCCCCTGATAGCCCGGAACAACATAGCCGTTGCTCAGGACAATCGCCGGTGTGCCACTGACGCCAAACTGCACGCCCAGTGCATAATGATTCGCGATATCCACATCACAGGTCGCCGCTTTCACGTCTTTGCCCGCCATTGCATCGTCAAAGGCTTTGTTTTTGTCCTTCGCACACCAGATAGACTTCATGTCCTGCTCCGCCTGGCTTTCCAGCCCTTGTCGAGGGAAGGCCAGATAACGGACGGTGATCCCTAACGCATTGTAGTCTTTCATCTCTTCATGCAGCTTGTGGCAGTAGCCACAGGTGATGTCGGTGAAAACGGTGATGACGTGTTTTTCTTGCGGCGCTTTGTAGACGATCATCTCTTTTTCCAACGCATTCAGATGCTTCATCAGCAGTTGATTAGTGACATTCACCGGGCTTACGCCACTTACGTCATACATCGGCCCCTGAATAATATGCTTGCCGTCTTCAGTCACGTACAGCACACCGCTATTGGTCAGTACGGTTTTCATGCCCGCAACCGGAGCAGGTTGAATTTCGGTGCTCTGCACGCCCAGCTTCGCTAATGACTGGCGAATAGCTGCATCGTCTGCATGCACCATGCCTGAAAACGCTGTGGCCAGCAGGGTGAGCATCATAAAACGTTTCTTCATAACCTATCCTTTACTGTCAGCACTCACGCTCGTGGGTGATGCTGTTGATGTAGTTGACGCAAGCGCTCCGTTGCGACATGTGTATAAATCTGCGTAGTCGAGAGATCGCTATGCCCCAGCAGCATCTGCACCACGCGCAGGTCAGCGCCGTGATTGAGCAGATGCGTGGCAAAAGCATGCCGCAATACGTGCGGTGACAGTTTCTCGCTGTCGATCCCTGCTAACACAGCATAGTGTTTAATACGATGCCAGAAAGTCTGACGGGTCATCTGCTGCGCACGCTGGCTGGGAAACAGTACGTCAATCGATACGCCGTTGAGCAACCACGGACGACCGTGTTCCAGGTATGTTTCCAGCCAGTACACGGCTTCTTCGCCCAACGGCACAAGCCGCTCTTTGTTGCCTTTACCAATCACCCGCACAACGCCCTGGCGCAGACTAATATCGCTCATCGTCAGCCCCACCAACTCTGATACGCGCAACCCCGTAGCGTACAAAACCTCCAGCATCGCTTTGTCGCGTAGCTCAAGCGGTTGGTCAATAAGCGGAGCCTGCAGCAGCCGTTCTACCTGCGCTTCGCTGAGATCTTTTGGCAAACGCTGCGGAAGTTTAGGTGAAGCAAGCGAGGCGCTTGGATCGTCTTCGCGAAATTTTTCGCCGTAAAGATGCTGAAAAAAACGCCGCATGGCACTGAGCAAACGTGCTGAACTGGTGGCTTTATACCCGCCATCCATCCGCTCAGCCAGCAATGCCTGCAAATCATCGCTTTGCGCCGTCGCCAGTGAAATGCCACGATGGTGCAACCATTCAACAAGCATTGTCAGATCGCGACGATACGCACTTAACGTGTTCTCTGCCAGATTTCGTTCCAGCCACAGTGCATCAAGAAACTGCTCGATGCGCGCCAGATCCTGTTCCACTCGCGCCCCTTATTCCACTCTCATTTTTGATGCATTATGCCTCATTGTGCCGGGATTGCGGCGATTCTGTTACACTACCCGCAACGCTACAGCAGAATTGAGATGTTTACGTCATGAACATGGGTCTTTTTTACGGTTCCAGCACCTGCTACACCGAAATGGCAGCAGAAAAAATCCGCGATATCCTGGGTCCCGAACTGGTGACACTGCACAATCTCAAGGATGATTCCCCGGCTCTAATGGAGCAGTATGATGTGCTCATTTTGGGTATTCCAACCTGGGATTTCGGTGAAATTCAGGAAGACTGGGAAGTGGTCTGGGATCAACTGGACAACCTCAACCTGGAAGGCAAGATTGTCGCGCTTTACGGCATGGGCGATCAACTGGGGTACGGTGAGTGGTTCCTTGATGCACTGGGTATGCTGCATGATAAACTGGTCACCAAAGGCGTTAAGTTTGTCGGTTACTGGCCAACAGAAGGTTATGAATTCACCAGTGATAAACCCGTGATTGCCGATGGGCAGTTGTTTGTCGGTTTAGCACTGGATGAAACTAACCAATACGACCTCAGCGATGAACGTATCCAGGCATGGTGTGAGCAAATTCTCGGTGAAATGGCCGAACACTGGTCCTGATAACTGTGTTGCCGGATGACGGCGTGAATGCTTTCTCCGGCTTACATAGCGCGCTAAACCGTAGCTGCTCGCCATCAGTCATTTGCCGGCGTTAACCCTGCTTCGCCTGTTGCAGCATTAACCGCCGCAAATCCCGCCACTCTGCGTCATCCATGCTGTCCGCTGCCAGCCACAAATGCTGACGTTTTCCCGCATCGGAACGCAAACGCAGCATCATGCCCGTTTTAATCATCCAGGGTGTACAAACGATAGACCACTCCTGCCCCTGCCAGCGCAGGCGACCGTCCATTAACAGTCTAATATCTCCCTGACAAGCGTTAATGCGACGCTGACTGCGTACGCTATCAAACACCACCAGAGAGAGCAGAACCAACCATAATGGAGTGTAGCTCAATGGCCAGGGCATCAATAAAATGAATACCGCAACCAGCCCATGAATGAGCAGAGAGAGCCACTGTGCGCGCCATGAAACGCGTAAATCAGATTGCCACTGGACCACGTTCCCGATTCCGTGTCTGGATGAGTCGCACCATCTGCTCCAGCTGCTCATCAGCCGGTTTCCCATGATTCATCAACCAGTTAAATAAGTCTGGATCATCACATTCCAGCAGACGGATAAAGATGCGTTTTTCTTCGTCACTTAAGTTGTCATACTCATGTTCGAAAAACGGCATGATAGAGATATCCAGTTCACGCATACCGCGGCGGCATGCCCAATGAATACGTGCTTTGTTGTTAATATCCATGTTCTTTTCCCTGTCTCGCGAAAACGAAGTATCCGGCTATTGTAACGTGTTTTTCACGCTCTTTTACGGGAATATCAGTAAACGGAAGCGCGATCGCTAAATAAAACCACATTAAGTCAAAGGGTTCACTTTTTTGGATGTCTCCTCGCAAAGCTTAATATAAGGCACAAACAGGATGTTTAAACCGCTTGCAATAGCCCATAGCTCTTTTACCATTAGTCATTATTACCGCGTTAAGCAAATCAGGACATTATTATGGCTTTTACATCGTTTCCTCCTCGCCAGCCGTTTGCGTCGGCACGTTTGCCTCTGACGCTAATGACGCTCGACGACTGGGCTCTCGCCATCATTACCGGTGTCGACAGTGAAAAGTACATCCAGGGCCAGGTCACCGCTGATGTCAGCCAGATGACCGAACAGCAACACCTGCTGGCAGCTCACTGCGATGCCAAAGGTAAAATGTGGAGCAACCTGCGCCTCTTCCGTCAGGCTGATGGTTTTGCCTGGCTTGAACGCCGTAGCCTGCGTGATGCCCAATTGACCGAACTGAAAAAATACGCCGTCTTCTCGAAGGTCGTGATTGCCCCGGATGACGAGCGTGTCCTGCTGGGCGTGGCGGGCTTCCAGGCGCGTGCTGCACTAGCTAATCTCTTTAGCGAACTGCCAACCAGCGATAAGCAGGTCGTTACCCACGGCGCTTCCACCCTTCTGTGGTTCGAGCATCCATCTGAACGCTTCCTGCTGATCGTTGATGTCGCAACAGCTGAGATGATTACAGAGAAACTGCGTGGTGAAGCTGAGTTAAATAACAGCCAACAGTGGCTGGCGCTGGATATCGAAGCAGGTATCCCGGTGATCGACACCGCCAACAGCGGTCAGTTTATTCCTCAGGCCACTAACCTTCAGGCTCTGGGGGGTATTAGCTTCAAAAAAGGCTGTTACACCGGCCAGGAAATGGTTGCCCGCGCAAAATTTCGCGGTGCCAATAAGCGCGCAATGTGGACCCTGGCGGGTACTGCCAGCCGGGTACCAGAAGCGGGTGAAGATCTGGAACTAAAAATGGGTGAGAACTGGCGTCGTACCGGTACCGTTCTTGCTGCCGTGCAGCTGGCCGATGGTCAGGTGTTAGTACAGGTCGTGATGAATAACGATATGGAAGCAGACAGCGTGTTCCGCGTGCGTGATGATGCGAAAACGCTGCATATTGTGCCGCTGCCGTATTCACTGGAAGAGTAAAAGATTAACGCCGGATAGCGCTACGCTTATCCGGCCTACAGGCACATTTTGTAGGCCGGATAAGGCGTTAGCCGCCATCCGGCATCAAGGGTTACGCCTGTCCAACATACAAATAAATCGCCAGGAAGTGGCAAACGCTGCCACCCAGCACAAATCCATGCCAGATCGCGTGGTTGTAGGGAATGCGCTTACAGACGTAGAAAATTACGCCCAGCGAATACACGACGCCGCCAACGGCCAGCAACGTCACACCACCCGCCGCCAGTTTAACCGCCAGTTGATACACCACAATCAGCGATAGCCAGCCCATTGTCAGGTAGGTTACCAGCGACAGAACCTTAAAGCGGTGCGCAATAGTCAGTTTGAATAAAATACCGATTAGCGCCAGGCTCCAGATAACAATCATCAGTCCGCGTGCCAGCGGCGAATCCAGCCCCACCAGCAGAAACGGCGTGTAGGTCCCGGCAATCAGCAGATAAATCGCGCAATGGTCGAATTTTTTCAGCCAGATTTTCGCTCTCTGATGGGGGATCGCATGATACAAGGTTGAGGCAAGGAACAGCAGGATCATGCTGCCGCCGTACAGGCTATAGCTGGTAATGGCCATAGCGCTGGCGTTGGTATCCACTGCCTGAACCAGCAACAGCACCAGTCCGACAATCCCAAACACCAACCCGATACCATGGCTGATGCTGTTGGCTATTTCCTCTGCCAGCGAATATCCCTGCGCGATTAATGGCTTCTGAACCATAAGTTACTCCCCAGAAACGAACACTTTCGTTATTGCGTCTCTAGCGTAACTGAGAATAGTTCCAGTGAACACCTGTTAGCTAAAATATTTATCAAAAATAAAATAATTAATTAAAATCATATAATTATATTTTACATTTCAGCTAACAGCTGTACCTGTAAAGTTAAAGGCATTTAAAATCAATCACATAAAATTGCGTTTGATCCGGGTAAATCTCGGCAATCACCTGTTTAAGTTCTTCAAGCGTCATGTTTTCCTGCTGGGCATGTTTATCCGTTAGCGTATCCAGCGTGACGGTTGAGGTACCAACAACCTCAATCGTGCAGAAGTAACCCTCATCTTCAAAGCGTCCGACCCGCAGAATGTCCCCGGCTTTGAAGTGTGATTCGGACTCGTCACGAATGGTGATGGTTTTGCGTCCGGCCAGAATGTCATCCTGGAAACGCTGAAAAAAAGTGATGTCATTTGGCTGCATGTTATTATTCCCTGTAGATGAAGTCTGATGAGTGAGTTTTGCCATTGTGAGTATGTTCTCCCACGCTGCCATCGCCAGTCTCAACAATCTTGAGATGCTGGTCTACAACTATGTCATCAAAAACCGTGACAAAGTCATGTACATGACCATTCGCGAACTGGCTGATGCCGTGGGCGTTTCCACTACCACCGTACTGCGCTTTTGCCGCAAGCTTAAGTGTGAAGGTTACTCAGAATTTCGCGTACGCTTCAAATTATATTTAGAGCAGAATGAACCGCAACAGGCTAATTTCGGTGCCAGCGAAATTATCAGTTTCTTTAAAGGCGTCAATAACGACGAGTTCGATAAACTGCTCGATCAGGCTGTTGATATTATATTATCGTCCGAACGTATTATATTCGTCGGAGCGGGAACGTCTGGAGCGCTGGCGAAATATGGCGCACGTTTTTTCTCAAACGTCGGTAAATTCAGTAATCACATTGATGATCCTTATTTCCCGGTAACCAACGATATGGCCAGGAACGCGCTGGCGATCGTGCTTTCCGTTTCTGGTGAAACAGAAGAGATCCTGCGCTTTGCCAGTCAGTTCAGCCTGCACAACTGTAAGGTTCTGTCGGTCACCAGCCATGAACACTCTCGTCTGGCGAAGCTGGCCGACTTTAACCTCTCCTGGCACGTACCGCAAACCCGCATAGCGGGGGTCTATGATATTACCACGCAAATCCCTGTTATTTATATTCTGGAATCACTCGGCCGCAAGCTGGCGAAAAGAATAGCGTAAAAAAACAATCTGTTTTTTTGATGTAACAAATCACATTTACGCTATTTTGTTATATCGTGACATTTATCTTTCCTTTGTTAGACTCAAAATCAGATTGTATTAATTTGAGACTGAGCGCAGATGAAAAAACTTACCTTACCAAACGATTTTTTATGGGGCGGCGCGGTGGCGGCGCATCAGGTTGAAGGCGGCTGGAACAAAGGTGGCAAAGGCCCCAGCATTTGCGACGTCCTGACCGGTGGGGCACACGGCGTTCCGCGAGAAATCACTCAGGAAGTTGAGTCCGGTAAGTACTACCCCAACCACGAAGCTGTCGATTTTTACAGTCATTACAAAGAAGACATCAAGCTGTTTGCCGAGATGGGATTCAAATGCTTCCGTACCTCAATCGCCTGGACCCGTATCTTCCCCAAAGGGGACGAAACCCAACCGAATGAAGAAGGGCTAAAGTTCTACGACGACATGTTCGATGAACTGCTGAAGTACAACATTGAACCAGTCATCACCCTTTCCCACTTTGAAATGCCGCTGAACCTGGTTCAACAGTACGGTAGCTGGACCAATCGTAAAGTCGTCGATTTCTTTGTCCGTTTTGCTGAAGTCGTTTTTGAGCGCTATAAGCACAAGGTCAAATACTGGATGACCTTCAATGAGATCAACAACCAGCGTAACTGGCGCGCACCGCTGTTTGGTTATTGCTGCTCCGGCGTGGTGTATACCGAGCATAAAAACCCGGAAGAGACTATGTACCAGGTGCTGCACCACCAGTTCGTGGCCAGCGCGCTGGCGGTAAAGGCGGCACGTCGCATCAACCCGGAAATGAAAGTCGGCTGCATGCTGGCGATGGTGCCACTGTACCCGTTCTCCTGTAAGCCTGAAGATGTGATGTTCGCGCAGGAATCGATGCGTGAGCGCTACGTTTTCACTGACGTTCAGCTGCGCGGCTACTATCCATCATATGTACTGAACGAGTGGGAACGCCGCGAATTCAACATCCGAATGGAGGCCGGCGATGAGCAAATCCTGCGCGAAGGAACCTGCGACTATCTCGGCTTCAGCTATTACATGACTAACGCAGTAAAAGCAGAAGGCGGCAGCGGTGATGCGATTTCCGGCTTTGAGGGTAGCGTACCGAACCCGCACGTCAAAGCATCCGACTGGGGCTGGCAGATTGATCCTGTCGGTCTGCGCTATGCTTTATGTGAGCTGTATGAACGCTACCAGAAGCCGCTGTTTATCGTTGAAAACGGGTTTGGCGCTTATGACAAAGTGGAAGAAGACGGCAGCATCAACGACGACTATCGCATCGACTATCTGCGCGCCCACATCGAAGAAATGATGAAAGCGGTGACCTATGATGGCGTAGACCTGATGGGCTACACGCCATGGGGCTGCATCGACTGCGTATCGTTTACCACCGGTCAGTACAGCAAACGTTACGGCTTTATCTACGTGAACAAACATGACGACGGCACCGGCGATATGTCGCGTTCACGAAAGAAGAGTTTTGACTGGTACAAAGAGGTGATTGCCAGCAACGGCGAGAATCTGTGATTTTTTGCCGGATGGCGCTGCGCTGATCCGGCCTACGGAGACTTCATCTGTAGGCCGGATCAGGCGTTTACGCCGCCATCCGGCAAACAACTCATTACCTTCCGCCAGCCAGTTCCAGAAAACTCCCCGTCACGTAAGACGCTTTCTCGCTCAACAGCCAGATAATCGCCTGCGCGACCTCCTCCGGCTGTCCGCCGCGCTGCATAGGTAACAGTGATTTCACGCGATCGACTCTTCCCGGCTCGCCGCCTGACGCATGCATTTCAGTGTAGATCAGACCAGGTCGCACGCAGTTTACGCGGATCCCTTGTGCCGCAACCTCCAGCGCCAGGCCGGTGGTGAGCGTGTCCACAGCCCCTTTCGATGCGGCATAATCAACATATTCGAAAGGTGCGCCAAGCCGTGAGGCCGCTGAAGAAACATTAACAATCGCCCCACCTTGCCCCCCGTGCTTGAATGACATCCGTTTTACTGCTTCGCGACAGCACAGAAAATAGCCGGTAACATTAGTCGCCAGAACGCGATTAATTCTTTCGGCGGTTAGGCTTTCCACCGTGCTCTGTTCAAACAAAATCCCGGCATTATTCACCAGGGCAGTCAGCGGCTCGCCTTCACGGTCAATAGACTCAAACATTGCTACCACCTGGCTTTCATCGCTGATATCTGCCCGCAAAGCAAACGCTTTCCCGCCTGCAGCGACGATGCTGTTCACCACCTCCGTTGCCGCACGAATGTTGTGATGAAAGTTCACCGCGACCGTGTAGCCCTCTTGCGCCAGTTGCAGCGCGGTTGCCCGACCAATGCCACGACTGCCGCCCGTCACCAATGCGATTGCCATAACGTTTATCCCAAAAAATAAAGGCGCCGAAGCGCCTTTAAAAGATAGTTGAATCAGCAGATTACTGATATTCGCTCATCGGTACGCAGGAGCAGAACAGGTTACGGTCACCGTAAACGTCATCAAGGCGTTTCACGGTTGGCCAGTATTTGTTCGCCACACCCGCCGGGAAGACGGCGATTTCGCGGCTATAACCGTGATTCCACTCCACGACCAGCTCGTTTTGCGTGTGCGGTGAGTTAACCAGCGGGTTATCTTCCAGTGACCATTCACCGGCTTTCACGCGATCGATCTCAGCGCGGATGGCCAGCATCGCATTGATAAAGCGATCCAGTTCCACTTTGCTTTCCGATTCGGTCGGTTCAACCATCAGCGTACCCGCTACCGGGAACGACATGGTCGGCGCATGGAAACCGTAGTCAATCAGACGCTTGGCAATATCCAGTTCGCTGATGCCGGTTTCTTCTTTCAGTGGGCGAATGTCGAGAATACATTCATGCGCCACGCGACCATCACGACCGGTATACAGCACCGGATAGGCATCTTTCAGACGGCTGGCAATGTAGTTGGCATTCAGAATAGCTACCTGGCTTGCCTGCTTCAGACCTTCTGCGCCCATCATACGGATGTACATCCAGCTGATTGGCAGAATAGATGCGCTACCGAACGGAGCGGCAGAAACTGCGCCCTGACGGGTGAGCATCCCTTCAATCTGTACCACACTGTGACCCGGAACGAACGGTGCCAGATGCGATTTCACGCCGATCGGTCCCATGCCCGGGCCGCCGCCGCCGTGCGGAATGCAGAATGTTTTATGCAGGTTGAGGTGCGAGACATCCGCGCCGATAAAGCCCGGCGTAGTGATCCCAACCTGAGCGTTCATGTTCGCGCCATCAAGGTAAACCTGACCGCCAAACTGGTGCACAACGTCGCACACTTCACGGATCGTTTCTTCATACACGCCGTGGGTGGATGGGTAGGTCACCATGATGCAAGAGAGGTTGTCGGCATGTTGCTCTGCTTTTGCACGCAGATCGTCCAGGTCGATGTTGCCATTCTTATCACAGGCGACTACCACCACCTGCATCCCCGCCATTTGTGCGGAAGCCGGGTTAGTACCGTGGGCGGACGCCGGGATCAGGCAGATATCACGATGGCCTTCGTTACGGCTTTGGTGATAATGGCGAATCGCCAGCAGCCCCGCATACTCACCCTGCGCACCGGAGTTCGGCTGCATACAGACTGCGTCATAACCGGTCAGTTTAACCAGCCACTCGGAAAGTTGGCCGATCATCTGGTGATAACCTTCCGCTTGCTCAGGTGGGCAGAACGGGTGCAGTTCGGCAAATTCCGGCCAGGTGATTGGAATCATCTCAGCTGCCGCATTCAGCTTCATGGTGCAGGAGCCCAGCGGGATCATCGCCTGGTTCAGCGCCAGATCTTTACGCTCCAGCGAGTGCATATAGCGCATCATTTCGGTTTCGCTATGGTAGCGATTAAATACCGGATGGCTGAGGATTGCGTCATCACGCAGCATACTGTCCTGAATGGAACGGCTGTCGAGCGCCACATCTTTATCCAGGGTGTCGATGTTCAGGCCGTGGCTGTCACCCAGCAGAACATTGAACAATTGCACCACATTTTCACGGGTGGTGGTTTCGTCGAGAGTAATTCCTACCGCATTATGAATATCGCTACGCAGATTGATTTCTGCCGCTTCAGCACGCGCCAGTACTGCGGCTTTATCGGCCACTTCTACACACAGGGTGTCGAAGTAGTGCGCATGACGCAGCTTCAATCCTTTCTGTTGCAGACCGGCTGCCAGAATATCGGCCAGGCGGTGGATGCGGTTAGCGATGCGTTTCAGGCCTACCGGACCATGATAAACGGCATACAGGCTGGCGATGTTGGCCAGCAGAACCTGCGAGGTACAAATGTTGGAGTTCGCTTTCTCGCGGCGGATATGCTGCTCACGAGTCTGCATCGCCATACGCAGTGCGGTATTGCCCGCCGCATCTTTCGATACGCCGATAATACGGCCAGGCATAGAGCGTTTGAATTCATCTTTAGCGGCAAAGAACGCGGCATGCGGACCGCCGTAGCCCATCGGTACGCCGAAACGCTGCGCAGAGCCGAACACAATGTCTGCGCCCTGTTTACCCGGAGCGGTCAGCAGAACCAGCGCCATAAAATCAGCCGCGACACTGACCACAACTTTACGGGATTTCAGCTCGGTAATCAGTTTGCTGTAGTCATGCACTTCACCGGTGGTGCCAACCTGCTGCAACAGCACACCAAACACATCCTGGTGATCCAGTGCTTTCGCCGCGTCATCAACAATGACGTCAAAACCAAAGGTTTGTGCACGAGTACGCACAACATCCAGCGTTTGCGGATGAACATCAGCGGCCACAAAGAAGCGGTTGGCGTTTTTCAGTTTGCTGACGCGTTTTGCCATCGCCATGGCTTCAGCAGCAGCGGTAGCTTCATCCAGCAGAGAAGCGGAGGCCATGTCCAGGCCGGTCAGATCCAGCGTCACCTGCTGGAAGTTGAGCAGCGCTTCCAGGCGACCCTGAGAAACTTCTGGCTGATACGGCGTGTACGCAGTGTACCAGCCCGGGTTTTCCAGCATGTTGCGCAGGATAACCGGTGGCAACTGCACGGCGGTGTAGCCCATGCCAATGTAGGACGTGAAGCGCTTGTTACGCCCGGCGATGGCTTTTAATTCAGCCAGCGCAGCGTATTCGGTCGCCGCCTCACCCACCTGTGGCGGGGTTGCGAGCTGAATGTCTTTCGGCACAATCTGGCCGATCAGCGCATTTAACGACTCGGCGCCAACCGCATGCAGCATCTCTTGCTGCTGTGCGGCGTCCGGTCCGATGTGGCGTTCAATGAAAGCGCCGCTGTTTTCAAGCTGGCTTAACGTCTGTGTCATGGGCGATGGTTCCTGAAACGTGCAGTGAATCGTGATTGTCTCTGTTTACGAGTCCGGCAGCGCTAGCGCTTACCGGGCCTACGCATGCTTTGTAGGCCGGATAAGCGCAGCGCCATCCGGCAAAAGCGTATTTACTCGTCTTCTAACAATGCTTCATATGCGGTCGCATCCAGCAGCGATTCAATTTCGCTTTCATCGCTGGCTTTGATTTTGAAAATCCAGCCGCCCGCATACGGCTCGCTGTTGACCAGTTCCGGGGAGTCGCTGAGCGCGTCGTTAACCGCCACAATCTCACCGCCTACTGGCGCATAGATATCGGAGGCCGCTTTTACGGACTCCGCAACGGCGCAGTCATCGCCCGCGCTAACGGTTGAGCCAACTTCTGGCAGGTCAACGAAAACCATGTCACCTAACAGCTCCTGAGCGTGTTCGGTGATACCCACGGTGTAAGAGCCGTCAGCTTCTTTGCGCAGCCATTCGTGTTCTTTGCTGTATTTCAGTTCTGCAGGTACGTTGCTCATCAATCAATCTCCAAAAAAGGATGAATTACGCGACGGCTTTGCCGTTACGCACAAAAACAGGTTTAGTCACTTTTACAGGCATTTCGCGGTTACGGATCTGGACGATCGCGGTCTCACCGATGCCCTCCGGGACACGTGCCAGCGCGATGCTGTAACCCAGGGTTGGGGAGAATGTCCCGCTGGTGATAATTCCTTCCTGCTGGTTGCCGGAAGCATCGGTGAAACGCACCGGCAGTTCATTACGCAGCACGCCTTTCTCAGTCATTACCAGCCCGACCAGCTGTTCGTGGCCTTTTTCACGCTGCATTTCCAGCGCATCCCGACCGATAAAGTCGCGATCGGTCGGTTCCCACGCTATAGTCCAGCCCATGTTGGCCGCCAGCGGCGAAATGCCTTCGTCCATCTCCTGACCGTACAGGTTCATGCCTGCTTCCAGACGCAGCGTGTCACGCGCCCCCAGACCACAAGGTTTAACGCCTGCTTGTACCAGCGCATGCCAGAAATCTGCCGCCTTTTCATTCGGCATGGCAATTTCATATCCCGCTTCGCCGGTATAACCCGTGGTCGCGATAAATAAATCACCCGCCTGAACGCCGAAGAACGGTTTCATACCTTCAACAGCATGGCGTTGTTCGTCAGTAAACAGGGTGGCAGCTTTTGCCTGCGCGTTTGGTCCCTGCACCGCGATCAGTGACAGGTCATCACGAACAGTGATGTCAATGGCGTAAGGTTCAGCGTGTTGGGTAATCCAGGAGAGGTCTTTTTCACGGGTGGCGGAGTTTACAACGAGGCGGAAGAAATCTTCAGTGAAGTAATAGACAATCAGGTCATCTATCACGCCGCCCGACGCATTGAGCATGCCGGAGTAAAGGGCTTTACCCGTCTTCGTTAGCTTCGCGACGTCGTTTGCCAGCAGATAACGCAAGAACTCCCGGGTGCGGCTGCCGCGCAGGTCGACGATGGTCATATGCGACACATCAAACATACCGGCATCGGTGCGGACAGCATGGTGCTCATCGAGCTGAGAACCGTAATGCAGTGGCATCATCCAGCCATGGAAATCGACCATGCGCGCGCCACATAGCGTGTGTTGTTCGTACAAAGGAGTCTGTTGAGCCATCTTTTCCTCGTTGAATAAGCGGGGCTATCAACTCTTTCGTGGTGAAATCTTCGCCACGAAACCCAGCACCACAGCCGCTCCAGGGGCTGCGACGCAAACGTTCTCTTTGTCCTGAACTTACCACCGAAACAGACGCTAAACCATAAGGCAAAATTAACCATCACATTAGCTTATGACCAAAAACAGCCAGATCGTCGACAGAATAAAAATCCAGAACTATGGCAACAAATCAGAATAACAAATAAAGACAAGCTGAAATTAGCCGCATCAACCAACATTAAATGTGGAAAAAATGTCAAAAATGGCGTTATGAAAAAAACGTAATATAAAAAAAACTAATGCGAAAAAAGGCGTGGAATTAGATTATTTCAAATGAGAGAAGCATCCCGGCGCGCAGGCCGGGAGAGGAAAGTGTGACGGGTCTCAAACTCTTAAGATTGTCCTTACGGACGCTAGCGCAACCACTCAGGAAGATCGTTCAGTCCCATCGCCTGGCGGATGAGCTGTGGTTTTACGCCTGGCAGGGTATCGGCCAGTTTCAGACCAATATCACGCAGTAATTTCTTCGCCGGATTTTCCCCGGCAAACAGTTCACGGAACCCTTGCATTCCAGCCAGCATCAGCGCAGCACTGTGCTTACGGCTACGCTCATAACGGCGCAGATAGAGGTACTGACCGATGTCTTTCCCCTGGCGTTGCAGGCGCTTAAGTTCATCAATCAACTCCGCCGCATCCATAAAACCGAGGTTCACGCCCTGTCCTGCCAGCGGATGAATGGTATGCGCCGCATCACCCACAAGGGCCATACGATGGGCGGCAAACTGACGAGCATAGCGTCCAGTCAGCGGAAACGTCTGGCGTTCGCTTTCAAGCTGGCATAACCCCAGGCGATTATCAAAAGCGATATTCAGCGCCTGATTGAATTCGTCTACACTTACCTGCTGCATACGTTCAGCATCCTGCGGCGAGAGCGACCAGACAATAGAGCACAGGTTCGGGTCACTGAGCGGCAGAAATGCCAGGATCCCCTCACCGTGAAACACCTGACGCGCAACCGCGCCGTGGGCTTCCTGCGTACGGACAGTCGCTACCAGCGCATGATGACGGTAATCCCAGAACGTCAGCGGAATATCCGCTTTGTTGCGCAGCCACGAGTTTGCACCGTCAGCACCGACGACCAGGCGAGCGGTCAGCATAGAGCCATCTTTCAGCGTCAGGAACGCCTCGTTTTCTCCCCAGGCCACCTGCTGTAACTCAGCCGGTGCCATCAGCGCGATATCCGCTGAACGCTGCGCTTTTTGCCACAGTGCGTAGTGAATCACCGAGTTTTCGACGATATGCCCCAAATGACTGTAACCCATACTCTGGTCATCAAACGCAATTCGTCCAAAGCTGTCTTTGTCCCAGACTTCCATGCCGTGGTAGCAGCAAGCGCGACGGGCGACAATATCGGACCAGACGCCAAGACGGGTCAGCAGTTTTTCGCTGGCGGCATTAATAGCCGATACGCGAAGCTGAGGAGGTGCATCCGCCGCCAAAGGCTGCGGAACATGTTGTTCCAACACCGCAACGCGCAACCCGCTGCCCAGCAAGCCGCAGGCAACCGCCAGCCCCACCATGCCGCCACCCACAATTGCTACATCAACACTTTGCACTGTTTATACCTCGAAACCTGTAATCCGTAGGCCTGATAAGCGCAGCGCCATCAGGCATTTTTGCGGAGACCCTTGCCGGATGGCGGCGTTGCCTTATCCGGCCTACAGGTCATATTTATCGCGCAACCCAACCGAGGGTTCGCTCCGCCAACGCATCGCGCGCGGGTGTGAATAATTCCATCGCCATCAGCCCGGCATTACGCCCAACGACCAGCGGAGCCCAGCGATTGGCAAACAGATACACCAAATTGTTGGTCACGCCAATCGTCGTTTCGCGATCGCGTTCGCGGCGCTGCTGATAGCGTGCCAGCACCGCATAATCACCGACATCTTCCGCGCTGTTCTGCGCCTGGGCCAACGTTTCAGCCAGGCTCATCACATCACGCAGACCAAGGTTGAAACCTTGTCCGGCAATGGGATGCAGCGTCTGGGCTGCGTTCCCTACCAGCACGGTACGATGGGTAATCGCTTTTTGCGCCGAGGTTAACGAAAGTGGATAGGCGCTGCGTTTACCAGCATGGGTAATACGTCCCAGTCGCCAGCCAAAAGCGGTTTGTAGTTCACGGCAAAAACGTTCGTCGGACCAGGCCATAATCTCATCACGCTGCTCCAGCGGATGGCACCACACCAGCGAGCAGCGACCGTCAGACATCGGCAGCATTGCCAGCGGGCCATATTGCGTGAAGCGTTCAAACGCTCGACCCTCGTGCGCAACGGAGGTCGTGACGTTGGCAATTACCGCCAGTTGCTCATAGGGCTGTTGCAGCCAGTCAACGCCGCAGGCGGTAGCCAGTGCGGAGCGCGTACCGTCGGCGGCCACCAGCAGGCGACCATCGATCATTTCGCCATTTTCCAGCGTAACTTCTACGCGCTCCTGCGTGCGTGACACGCTGGCTACGCGGTCGGGGCAGTGCAGCGTGACGCCCGGCGCTTTACGCAGCAGCGCAAACAGACGTAGCCCCACATCATGCAGTTCTACCACCTGACCGAGCGCTGAAATATGGTATTCCTGCGCATCCAGCGTTACAAATCCGGCATGGCCACGATCGCTGACGTGAACGGTTTTGATCGCCGTTGCGCAATCGGCAATCGCCTGCCATATGCCAATTCGCGCCAGCTGTTGGCAGGTCCCTGCCGCCAGCGCGATCGCCCGGGCATCAAACCCGGGATGGCGATCATTGTCAGGCGCGCTCGCTTCTATCAGATGAACCGGCAGCGTCCCATGGCTAAGCTCGGAAATAGCCAACGCCAGCGTCGCACCAACCATACCACCACCGACGATAATCACGCTCATTGCAGTCGCGCCGTAGCCATCAGAGCTTCAATGTCATCCGCCTTCTTCACCACGCTGGCGGTCAGATTTTCATTACCGTCTTCGGTAATAAGGATGTCATCTTCAATTCGAATGCCGATACCACGGTAGGCAGGCGGTACATCGGCGTCGGGCGCGATATAGAGCCCCGGTTCAACCGTGAGCACCATTCCCGGCTCCAGAATACGCGAACGATCCTGACCATAAACGCCAACGTCATGGACATCCAGACCCAGCCAGTGGCTAAGACCATGCATAAAGAATGGGCGATGCGCATTTTCGGTAATCAGTTGATCGACCTCGCCGTGCAGAATGCCAAGCCTCACCAGACCCGTAATCATGATACGCACTACTTCGCTGGTGACTTCCTGGATGGACGTCCCGGGACGATACAGGCGCAGGCTGGTCTCTAAGGATTCCAGTACGATATCGTAGATTTCACGCTGTGCTGGGGTAAATTTACCATTTACCGGGAAGGTACGCGTAATGTCGCCCGCATAGCCTTTGTATTCGCATCCGGCATCAATCAGCACAAGATCGCCATCGCGCATTTCACTTTCATTTTCGGTGTAATGCAGGATACAGCCGTTTGCACCGCTGCCAACGATGGTGTTATAGGATGGGTAACGCGCGCCGTGGCGGGTAAATTCGTGATGAATTTCCCCTTCCAACTGGTACTCAAACATCCCCGGACGGCATTTTTCCATCGCTCGGGTATGCGCCAGCGCGGTGATCTCTCCGGCACGGCGCATGACCGCTATTTCTTCCGCTGATTTGAACAGGCGCATTTCATGCACCATAGGACGCCAGTCGATGATCGCGGCGGGCGCGTGCAGATTTTGTCTGGAACCTTTACGCAGTTTATCCAGCGCCGTACAGACAATCTCGTCTGCCCAGGCATATTCGCCCTGTGCGTGATACACCGCGTCCAGGCCATTGAGTAAAAGGTGCAGCTGTTGGTTGATTTCGCTGAAAGCCAGCGCCCGGTCAACGCCGAGTTTTGCCGGTGCGGCATCCTGGCCAAGACGGCGGCCAAACCAGATTTCCGCCGTCAGATCGCGAACCCGATTGAACAAAACGCTATGGTTATGAGTGTCATCGCTTTTAATCAGCACCAGCACGGCTTCAGGTTCGTTAAAACCGGTGAAGTACCAGAAATCACTGCTTTGGCGGTACGGGTATTCACTGTCCGCGCTGCGCGTCGCTTCAGGCGCGGCAAAAATCAGCGCGGCGCTGCCGGGCTGCATTTGTGCCAGTAAAGCCTGGCGGCGGCGCTGGAATTCTAGCTGAGATATTTCGCTCATCACACTCTCCTTGGCGTTTTGTTCTTAATGCAGAGTCGGTTTACGGACTTCAGGCGCGGTCGGCTGCTGACGCGTAAACGTGTCATGGCACAGCAAGGCGGCTACGCGCACGTATTCGATGATCTCTTCGAGCGACATTTCCAGCTCTTCCTGATCTTCGTCTTCGTCATATCCCAACTGAGCGATATTGCGCAGGTCGTCAATCGCTTCCCCGGTTTCACCTGTCACCTTGTCGAGCTTCGGTTGTGTCACACCGAGGCCCAGCAAAAAGTGGTTAACCCACCCCGCCAGCGCATCGGCGCGATCAAACACGCTAACGTCATCGCCTTCAGGCAGATAAAGCTGAAAAAGGAAGCCATCATCTTCCAGCGCATCGCTGGTGGCAGAGTGCATTTTCAGCAGCGCCTGAGCCAGCTCGTGACCGAAGGCCAGACCTTCGTTCGTCAGGTCGTGCAACAGCGGCTGCCATGAGCTGTCGTTGTTGCCACCGCAAATCATCCCGCTGATCAAACCGTGCATTTCGGCGGGGGTCAATCCGGCCCCTTGTTGGTTCAAAAACTGGCTAACTTCGTTGTAACCAGGCATTTCGTTCTGTATAGACATAAGCATTCGTCATCAAAGGGAGGATATTCATGATATGCTACCACTTTGGACCCTGGTGAACCAGAAAAGGGCTTGTATCTTGATACCAGGGTAGCTATAGTGTCGCCCCTTCGCGGACTCACGGTCTGGAGACGAAGGCAGCGCAGTCAATCAGCAGGAAGGTGGCATGTCTGCACAACCCGTCGATATCCAAATATTTGGCCGTTCACTGCGAGTGAATTGCCCGCCTGAACAAAGGGATGCGTTGAATCAGGCTGCGGACGATCTGAATCAGCGATTGCAAGATCTGAAAGTTCGCACTAGAGTCACAAATACTGAGCAGTTGGTTTTCATCGCCGCGTTGAACATCAGCTATGAATTAACTCAGGAAAAAGCGAAGACGCGTGAGTACGCGGCGAGCATGGAACAACGTATTCGGATGCTACAACAGACCATCGAACAAGCGTTGCTTGATCAGGGTCGCATAACCGAAAAAACGGGCCAAAACTTTGAATAACACTTTTCGGTTTACTGTGGTAGAGTGACCGTGAAGACAAAATTTCTCTGAGATGTTTGCAAGCGGGCCAGTCCCCTGAGCCGATATTTCATACCACAAGAATGTGGCGCTCCACGGTTGGTGAGCATGCTCGGCTCGTCCGAGAAGCCTTAAAACTGTGACGACGCATTCACCTTGAACCAAGGGTTCAAGGGTTACAGCCTGCGGCGGCATCTCGGAGATTCCCTTCTACCTGGCAACAGCCATGACACTACTTTCTGAACTCCCTTTATCCCGGCAAGAAATTCGTCAACTGATTCGTCAGCGTCGACGTGCGCTTACCTCTGAGCAGCAGCATCAGTACGGTCAGCAGGCCGCGACCCGAATGCTCAGCTTTCCCCCTGTTGTACTCGCTCATACGGTGGCAGTATTCCTCTCGTTCGATGGCGAACTCGATACCCAGCCGCTAATAGATCAGCTGTGGCGAGCGGGCAAGCGCGTTTATCTTCCGGTTCTTCATCCCTTCAGCGCCGGTAATTTGCTGTTCCTGCACTATCATCCGCATAGCGACCTGGTAACCAATCGCTTAAAGATCCAGGAACCACGACTTGATGTACGTGACGTATTACCGCTGTCACGGCTGGATGTACTGATTACGCCGTTAGTGGCGTTTGATGAATATGGGCAACGCCTGGGCATGGGCGGCGGATTTTATGACCGCACGCTACAAAACTGGCAGCAGCATAAGATCCAGCCCGTAGGCTACGCGCACGATTGTCAGCGAGTAGAAAAGCTGCCTGTTGAAGAATGGGATATCCCGCTGCCTGCGGTGGTGACGCCATCAAAAGTATGGGAATGGTAGCTTTTTTGTCGATTGACAGCGCCGTTTTTTTAAACTAGCTTTCTCGGTGAAGGGTGAGGGAGGCGAACCTCCCTCCTGCGTACTCTCTGTTAATATGCTGGCGAAGCGATGATTAACAGGATCAGCAGCATGATGACGTATCTCATCATCGTCCCTTTCCTTTTTAAAGCCCCTGCTTCGGTAGGGGCTTTCCCGTTTCAGCACGATGCTGAGCCCCTGGCGTAAATTCCTTTTATTGATGTACAACGCAGAGCGCAGCCTTTAATTACAAATTGCGGCAAGGCTCGAAAACGGAATGTATGCGTTACACAAAGAGATAGTAAGGCAGGATAATCAGAGGAAAGATGGGCAGGCCAGCAGCCTGCCCGTTAAAAGGAAATCAGTACAGCAGACGAGCGCGAATGGTTCCCGGAAGAGCTTTCATCGCCAGCAACGCTTTCTCCGCCACATCTTCATCCGCTTCAATATCAATAACCACGTAACCTACCTGTGCGGAAGTCTGCAGATACTGCGCGGCAATGTTGACGCCCTGCTCGGCAAAAATCTGGTTCAGCGCCGTCAGTACGCCGGGACGGTTTTCGTGAATGTGCATCAGACGACGACCACCATGCAGCGGCAGCGATACTTCCGGGAAGTTCACGGCAGACAGCGTAGAACCGTTGTCGGAATACTTCGTCAGCTTACCCGCTACTTCAAGGCCGATGTTTTCCTGCGCTTCCAGCGTTGAACCACCAATATGCGGCGTCAGGATCACGTTATCAAAATCACACAACGGCGAGGTGAAAGGATCGCTGTTAGAAGCTGGCTCCGTTGGGAAGACGTCGATGGCCGCTCCCGCCAGATGTTTCGTTGCCAGCGCATCACACAGCGCAGGAATATCGACAACCGTACCGCGTGCGGCGTTGATCAGCAGTGCACCTGGTTTCATCAGCGCAATCTCATGCGCACCCATCAGATTTTTGGTGGAGGCATTTTCCGGCACGTGGAGGCTAACCACATCGCTCATATTCAGCAGGTCGGAAAGATGCTGTACCTGCGTGGCGTTGCCCAGCGGTAGTTTATTTTCAATATCATAGAAGTAGACGTGCATCCCCAGCGATTCCGCCAGAATGCCCAACTGAGTACCAATGTGGCCGTAGCCGATAATCCCCAGTTTCTTGCCACGCGCTTCAAACGAGCCGGTAGCCAGTTTATTCCACACGCCGCGGTGCGCTTTGGCGTTCGCTTCGGGTACACCGCGTAGCAGTAGAAGCAGTTCGCCAATCACCAGTTCGGCAACAGAACGCGTGTTAGAGAATGGCGCGTTAAACACAGGGATCCCGCGCTTTGCCGCAGCGGTCAGATCAACCTGGTTGGTGCCGATACAGAAGCAGCCAATCGCGACCAGTTTCTCTGCGGCGTCAATCACATCTTCAGTCAGATGGGTACGGGATCGCAGGCCAATGAAGTGGGCATCACGGATGGACTCTTTCAGCTGTTCAGTGTCCAGAGCGCCTTTATGAAACTCGATGTTGGTATAACCTGCTGCACGAAGGCTTTCGAGTGCTTTTTGATGCACGCCTTCAACCAGCAGAAATTTAATCTTCTCTTTCTCCAGTGATACCTTTGCCATTTCCCCGACCCTGTCTTTTTTGTTCAAACTAATGTGTTGTGTGTGGGATTTTCATCCTCCTCTTCAACATATCAAAAAATAATATTGCGGCAATATGAACGTTTGCGTCGTCATGCTGAGGAAATGTCATTCAGCGGGAATTGTCAGAGGAAAATACTGGCGATAAGTTTTTCTTTGGAGGGATCGGCAGGACAATATTATAAACGTGACACAAGTCACCAAATTTGCCCTGCCAAAATTTTTTTAACGGGAGAAGACGCTCCCGTCAGATCATTTTACGATAGTTTTCACGCCGTCCGGTGTGCCAATCAGCGCCACATCCGCACCACGATTGGCGAACAGACCTACGGTTACTACGCCCGGAATCGCATTGATGGCGTTTTCCATGGCCACAGCGTCAAGGATCTCCAGGCCGTGCACATCGAGGATCACGTTACCGTTGTCCGTCACCACGCCCTGACGGTATTCAGGACGGCCGCCCAACTTCACCAGTTGACGCGCGACTGCGCTGCGCGCCATTGGGATCACTTCCACCGGCAGCGGGAAGTTACCAAGAATATCGACTTCTTTGGACGCATCGGCAATGCAGATAAATTTCTTCGCCACCGAAGCAATGATTTTTTCACGGGTCAGCGCTGCACCGCCGCCCTTGATCATCTGCATGTGGCCGTTGATTTCATCCGCGCCGTCAACGTATACGCCAAGGCTGTCCACCTCGTTAAGATCGAACACGTGGATACCGAGGCTTTTGAGTTTTTCGGTCGAGGCGTCCGAGCTTGACACTGCGCCTTCAATCTGACCTTTCATTGTGCCCAGCGCATCAATAAAGTGTGCGGCTGTTGAACCGGTACCTACGCCCACAATGGTGCCGGGCTGTACATACTGAAGTGCCGCCCATCCTACTGCTTTTTTCAGTTCATCCTGCGTCATGATCGTTTCGCCTGTGGTGTGAATATGGTGGAAAAATTCATGCGCATTATAGAACATTGTGCAGAAAAATGTCCCCACACCCGCTCGCAAGCGGCGGATTTCGTCTTTACCCAACCTAAATTTGTGTCATAGTGCAGAACAAGCAAAAATTTCAGGAGTGCGTCAAAGCAATGAAACGTCCGGACTACAGAACACTACAAGCACTGGATGCGGTTATTCGTGAACGGGGATTTGAGCGCGCGGCGCAAAAGCTGTGCATCACGCAATCCGCAGTTTCACAACGCATAAAACAGCTTGAGAATATGTTCGGACAACCGCTGCTGGTGCGTACCGTACCACCACGCCCTACCGAACAGGGGCAGAAACTGCTGGCACTTTTGCGTCAGGTTGAACTGCTGGAAGACGAGTGGTTGGGCGATGAACAAACCGGCTCGACGCCACTGCTGCTCTCGCTGGCGGTGAACGCCGACAGTCTGGCGACGTGGTTACTTCCGGCGCTGGCCCCGGTACTGGCCAATTCACCGATTCGCCTGAACCTGCAGGTTGAAGATGAAACGCGCACCCAGGAACGTCTGCGTCGTGGTGAAGTGGTCGGTGCGGTGAGTATTCAACATCAGGCGCTGCCAAGCTGTCTGGTGGATAAACTTGGCGCGCTGGACTACCTGTTTGTTGGCTCTAAACCATTCGCCGAGCGTTATTTCCCTAACGGCGTCACCCGCTCCGCCCTGCTGAAAGCCCCGGCGGTAGCGTTTGACCATCTTGATGATATGCATCAGGCGTTCTTACAACAAAACTTCGACCTGCCGCCGGGCAGCGTGCCGTGCCACATCGTTAACTCGTCTGAAGCTTTCGTCCAGTTGGCGCGTCAGGGCACTACCTGCTGCATGATCCCACACTTACAGATTGAGAAAGAGCTGGAAAGCGGCGAGCTGATCGACTTAACGCCAGGCCTGTTCCAGCGGCGGATGCTGTACTGGCACCGCTTTGCGCCGGAAAGCCGCATGATGCGCAACGTTACCGACGCGCTGCTGGAATACGGACACAAGGTGTTGCGTCAGGATTAATTCATCGCACGAATGCCGGATCGGCTTTGCCAATCCGGCATGTATGACTCTATCGACTTTTCATGCTATTCCCGCCACGTCTTTGAAATAAATCACAAAATAAAACACGCCACGCGGCAAAAAACGACGTCCTGTTGGCTATTTTTTGCTGGCGACAAGCCAAATGAAAAAGCACACCGTATTCGCAAAGATTCAACTTATTGCGTAATACGGAGCAGAAAATGGCAAACGTGCAGGAGTGGCAAACACTCGCCAACAAAGAACTCAGTCGACGGGAAAAAACCGTTGAGTCGCTGGAAAGACAGACGGCGGAAGGGATTGCCATCAAGCCGCTGTACACCGAAGCGGACCTCGATAATCTGGAAGTAACAGGCACCCTCCCCGGTCTGCCGCCTTACGTGCGCGGCCCACGCGCCACCATGTATACCGCGCAGCCGTGGACCATTCGCCAATACGCCGGTTTCTCTACCGCCAAAGAGTCCAACGCCTTTTACCGCCGCAACCTCGCCGCCGGGCAAAAAGGGCTTTCCGTCGCCTTTGACCTTGCCACCCATCGCGGTTATGACTCAGACAACCCGCGCGTGGCGGGTGACGTCGGCAAAGCGGGTGTGGCGATCGATACCGTCGAAGATATGAAGGTGCTGTTCGATCAGATCCCGCTGGATAAGATGTCGGTATCGATGACCATGAACGGCGCGGTGCTGCCGGTGCTGGCGTTTTATATCGTCGCTGCTGAAGAACAAGGCGTAACGCCGGAACAGCTCACCGGAACCATTCAGAACGATATTCTGAAAGAGTACCTGTGCCGCAACACCTATATTTATCCACCAAAACCCTCCATGCGCATTATCGCTGACATCATCGCCTGGTGCTCCGGCAACATGCCGCGTTTTAACACCATCAGCATCAGCGGTTACCACATGGGTGAAGCTGGGGCGAACTGCGTACAGCAGGTGGCATTTACGCTGGCAGACGGAATTGAATACATCAAGGCCGCGCTTTCCGCCGGGCTGAAAATTGATGACTTCGCCCCACGCCTGTCGTTCTTCTTCGGCATCGGTATGGATCTGTTTATGAACGTCGCCATGCTGCGCGCGGCGCGGTATTTGTGGAGCGAAGCGGTCAGCAGTTTTGGTGCGACTAACCCGAAATCTCTCGCTCTGCGTACCCATTGCCAGACGTCCGGCTGGAGTCTGACTGAGCAGGACCCGTACAACAACGTGGTGCGTACCACCATTGAAGCGCTCGGCGCCACGCTTGGTGGCACTCAGTCCCTGCATACCAACGCCTTTGATGAGGCGCTCGGTCTGCCCACCGATTTTTCCGCCCGTATTGCGCGTAATACGCAGATCATCATTCAGGAAGAGTCAGAGATCTGCCGCACTGTTGATCCGCTGGCCGGATCGTATTACGTGGAGTCTCTGACCGATCAAATCGTGAAGCAGGCGCGCACGATCATCAAGCAGATAGATGAGGCTGGCGGCATGGCGAAGGCGATCGAAGCCGGATTGCCTAAACGGATGATCGAAGAAGCCTCCGCGCGTGAACAATCGCTGATCGACCAGGGTAAACGCGTCATCGTCGGCGTGAATAAGTACAAGCTGGATAAAGAAGACGAGACGTCGGTGCTGGAGATCGACAACGTGAAGGTGCGCAACGAGCAGATTGCCTCACTGCAGCATATCCGCGCCACCCGCGACAGTGATGCCGTTAACGCCGCGCTATCCGCGCTGACCCACGCCGCGCAGCATAATGAAAACCTGCTGGCAGCCGCCGTCAACGCCGCCCGCGTTCGCGCCACGCTCGGTGAAATCTCCGACGCGCTGGAAGCCGCCTTTGATCGCTATCTGGTTCCCAGCCAGTGCGTCACCGGGGTGATTGCGCAAAGCTATCACCAGTCTGATAAATCCGCCGATGAGTTCGACGCCATTGTTGCGCAAACCGAACAGTTCCTCGCAGAAAATGGCCGCCGCCCGCGCATTCTGATCGCCAAGATGGGTCAGGATGGCCACGATCGCGGCGCAAAAGTGATCGCCAGCGCCTACTCCGATCTCGGTTTCGATGTCGACCTCAGCCCGATGTTCTCCACTCCAGAGGAAATTGCCCGTCTGGCGGTAGAAAACGATGTCCATGTGGTTGGCGCATCATCGCTGGCGGCGGGTCATAAAACATTGATCCCAGAGCTGGTCACCGCGCTCAAAAGCTGGGGACGCGAGGATATTTGCGTCATCGCCGGAGGGGTAATTCCGCCACAGGATTACGCTTTCCTGCACGAGCATGGCGTGGCCGCTATTTATGGCCCCGGCACGCCAATGCTCGACAGCGTCCGCGATGTGTTAACCCGTATCAGTCAGCATCATGATTAACGCCGCCACGCTTGAGGATACCGTCCGTCGGTTGCGACTTGGCGAACGGGCTACGCTCGCCCAGGCGATGACGCTGATCGAAAGCAGCCACCCGCGCCACCAGCCGCTCAGTACGCAATTGCTCGACGCGATTATGCCGTTCACCGGTAACGCCCTGCGTTTGGGGATAACCGGTACGCCGGGCGCGGGGAAAAGCACCTTTCTGGAAGCCTTCGGCATGCTGTTGATTCGCCAGGGGTTACGCGTGGCGGTGATCGCCGTCGATCCCAGCAGCCCGGTCAGCGGCGGCAGTATTCTCGGTGATAAAACCCGCATGACGGAACTGGCACGCGCCGAATCTGCGTTTATTCGCCCGGTACCTTCCAGCGGGCATTTAGGTGGCGCCAGCCAGCGCGCCCGCGAATTAATGCTGCTGTGCGAAGCGGCGGGCTTTGACGTGGTGATTGTGGAAACCGTCGGCGTTGGACAGTCAGAAACCGAAGTCGCAGGTATGGTGGATTGCTTTATCTCACTGCAAATCGCCGGCGGTGGTGACGATTTGCAGGGCATCAAAAAAGGCCTGATGGAAATGGCTGATCTGGTCGTCATCAACAAAGACGACGGTGATAACCATACCAACGTTGCCATCGCTCGCCATATGTACGAATCCGCCCTGCATATTCTGCGCCGCAAATATGACGAGTGGCTGCCGCAGGTTCTGACCTGTAGTGCGCTGGAAAAACGCGGTATTGAGGAAGTTTGGCAGACGATAACCGACTTTAAAACGTGCCTTACCGCCAGCGGTCGACTTGAAAAAGTCCGCCAGCAGCAGGCGGTGGACTGGTTACATCGTCAGGCTGAAGAAGAAGCACTGCATCTGCTGTTTGCCCGTACTGATTTCGACCGTTATTTCCAGCAGACGCTACAGGCCGTCAAAAATAACGATCTGTCGCCGCGTACCGGTCTGCGGCACATCAGCGAATTTATCCAGCATCATTACTTTCACTAAAGAGAACATTATGTCTTATCAATACGTCAACGTGGTCATCATCCAGAAAGTCGCGGTTATTGAGTTCAACTACGCCCGCAAGCTCAACGCCCTGAGCAAAGTGTTTATTGACGATCTGATGCAGGCGCTGAGCGACCTCAATCGTGCGGAAATTCGCTGCATTATTCTGCGCGCCCCGAGCGGGGCCAAAGTGTTCTCTGCCGGGCATGATATTCATGAACTCCCCACCGGACGCCGCGATCCGCTCTCTTATGACGATCCGCTGCGTCAGATAACCCGCATGATCCAAAAATATCCGAAGCCGGTGATCTCTATGGTCGAAGGCAGCGTTTGGGGCGGCGCATTTGAGATGATCATGAGTTCCGATCTGATCATCGCTGCTGAAACGTCCACCTTCTCGATGACCCCGGTCAACCTCGGCGTGCCGTATAACCTGGTCGGCATCCACAACCTGACCCGCGACGCCGGTTTTCACATCGTGAAAGAGCTGATTTTTACCGCTTCGCCCATCACCGCTCAACGCGCCATGGCGGTCGGGATCCTCAACCATGTTGTTCCCGCCGAGGAACTGGAAGATTTCACCCTGCAAATGGCGCACCACATCTCGGAAAAAGCGCCGCTGGCAATCGCCGTCATCAAAGAAGAACTGCGCGTGCTGGGGGAAGCTCACACCATGAACTCAGACGAATTTGAGCGCATTCAGGGTATGCGTCGCGCGGTATACGACAGCGAGGATTATCAGGAAGGGATGAACGCGTTTATGGAAAAACGTAAACCTAATTTTGTCGGCCATTAATCACGTCCGAGGAAGGAGACGGCCATGAAACGGATGAACGCCGAACAGGCGGCAGAAATTATCCAGCACGATGATATGGTGGCGTTCAGCGGCTTTACCCCCGCGGGTTCGCCAAAAGCGTTACCCAGCGCAATTGCCCAACGCGCCTGCGAGCAACATCAAACCGGGCAGCCTTTTCAGATCCGTCTGCTGACCGGGGCATCAATTGGCGCCGCCGCTGATGATGCCCTGTCTGCGGCGGATGCCGTTTCCTGGCGTGCGCCTTATCAAACATCATCTGGCCTGCGTGAGAAAATTAATCAGGGCCAGGTGAGGTTTGTCGATCTCCATTTGAGCGAGGTCGCACAGATGGTTAATTACGGCTTTTTTGGCGAGATCGACGTTGCCGTTATTGAAGCCTCCGCGATTGCGCCAGACGGCCGGATTTGGCTTTCCAGCGGCATTGGTAACGCGCCCACCTGGCTGCTGCGGGCGAAAAAAGTCATTATTGAGTTGAATCATTATCACAATCCCCGCGTGGCAGAGTTTGCCGACATCGTGATACCTGGCGCGCCACCGCGGCGTAACAGCGTACCCATTTTTCATACCATGGATCGCGTAGGTAGCCAGTGTGTGCAGATAGACCCCAGGAAAGTGGTCGCGGTGGTGGATACCGAACTGCCCGATGCCGGAAATGCGTCGGATAAAACCAATCCGGTCAGCCAACAAATTGCCGATAACGTGGTCACCTTTCTGCTGGCAGAAATGGCGCACAAACGCATTCCAGCTGAGTTTCTGCCCTTACAAAGCGGCGTGGGTAATATCAACAACGCGGTGATGGCGCGACTGGGGGAGAATCCGGATATCCCGCCCTTTATGATGTATTCGGAGGTGCTACAGGAGTCGGTGGTGCATCTGCTGGAAACGGGCAAGATAACCGGTGCCAGCGCTTCCAGTCTGACCATTTCAGCCCCGTCGCTACAGAAGATTTACGACAACATGGACTTCTTCGCCAGCCGGATTGTGCTGCGCCCGCAGGAGATCTCCAATAACCCGGAAATCATTCGTCGGTTGGGCGTCATTGCGCTCAATGTTGGTCTGGAGTTTGATATCTACGGCCATGCTAATTCCACGCACGTTGCGGGCGTCAACCTGATGAACGGCATCGGCGGTAGCGGCGATTTCGAGCGTAACGCCTATCTGTCGATTTTTATGGCTCCGTCGATTGCCAAAGGCGGGAAAATATCCACTATCGTGCCGATGTGCAGCCATGTCGATCACAGCGAGCATAGTGTGAAAGTGATCGTCACTGAACAGGGCATTGCCGATCTGCGTGGTTTATCTCCGATGCAGCGGGCGCACACGATTATCGATAACTGTGCGCATCCGCTTTACCGGGACTACCTGCACCGCTATCTGGAAAAAGCGCCCGGCGGGCATATCCATCACGATCTCAGCCATGCGTTCGATCTGCATCGCAATCTTCTCGAAACAGGCTCGATGCTCGGTTAACTTGCCGTACCGTCACGATCTTCAGCAATATGCTGGAGCATGGTGGCGGTATAGCGATGATTTTTCAGCGAATACAGAAACTCCTGCATATACATTGGGTTACCGGGCGCATCGAAATATTTCAGCGTCGACGGGTTCACCAGGCGCCAGGCGAAATACGGGATCACCGTCAAAAACTGCCCACGCTCCACCGCGCTAATCTTCGCCATAAAGCTGTACGGACGATAGATAATCGTCGGGTTGATCCCACAGGGTCGCATGTAAGCATCCAGCATCGCCTCAAAGTTGGCGCGATTCTGGAAACGCATTTGCAGCCAGGGCAGCTCGCGCAACAGATCCTGCGGCTGTTTTTCTTCGTAGCGCCGGGAAACGAGAAAGCCCAGACGCAGCGGAGGCAGTTCGCTGATCGCCATATTTTCCAGCCCCTGCACGCGGGGGGAAACGTGCTGCGGCGAGATAATAAAATCCAGTTTGCGATCGAACAGGTTATCAATCACCCCATTTTCGCTGAATTCAACGGCCTGAGCCGTCACGCCGTCATACTTATCGCCAAGGCTGATCAACTGGTCAAAAATAATCGTTGGGTAGGTATTGTCGATGCCGATGACGATTTCCCGCGAGCGGCGAGAGGTGTTATGGATTTCGTTATCAATGGCAGAAAGGCGCTGATAGACGGGAAACAGCTTCTGATACAACTCTTGTCCGGCTTTATTCAGGCTGATGTTGTTATCTTTGCGGGTAAATAACGTATAGCCGATTTGATCTTCCAGTGCGGCAATGCTTTTACCGAAAGGTGATGCGGTCATATGTATTTTTTCTGCCGCTCTGGCGATGTTATTGGTTTGCGCCAGCAGAATGAAATTACGCATCTTTTTTGAGATAAAAATATCCATAGCGTCCCCTTAAAAATCGCTATGGCCTATCCTCATTACGGCGAAAAAAAAGACCGGATGTGAAGTCTCATTTTTACAGTTGCTCACAGAAAAAACCCGGCTGGAAAGCCGGGTCTGAAAAGATTACTGCGTTTTGGCAGGCGCTGCTGCTGGCTGACCCGCCGCGGGTTCGAGCTGGAAGACCACATCAACCTGATCGTCAAACTGAATAACTGGCTGTTCGTAGGTTTCCTGAGCAGAGGCAGCAGGTGCGGCATCTGCTTTCATCATCCGAACCATCGGGCTCGGCTGATAATTGGAAACGTGGTAGCGCACGCTGTAAACGGGACCCAGTTTACTGTTAAAGCCCGCGGCCAGCTGTTCAGCCTGATGAATTGCATCATCAATTGCCGCTTTACGCGCTTTATCTTTGTAAGCATCCGGTTGGGCAACGCCCAGTGATACCGAACGGATCTCATTCAGACCCGCTTTCAGCGCGCCATCGAGCAGAGCGTTAAGTTTGTCCAGTTGGCGCAGCGTGACTTCAACGGTGCGCACTGCACGATACCCTTTGAGGATACTTTTACCATTCTGGTAGTCGTAGTCCGGTTGGGTACGCAGGTTGGCCGCGCTAATGTCTTTCTTCGCTATCTGGTTCTGTTCAAGGAAAGACAGATATTGCGCCACGCGCTCATCAGCCTGCTTCTTCGCTGACGCCGCATCCTTGGCAGCAACGTTCACTTCAATTGCCAGCGTGGCGATGTCTGGTGTCGCATCCACGCTTGCCGTTCCGGAAGTCACGATGTGCGGTCCATTTGGCAACTCATTTGCCTGTACCGATAGTGCGCTGAATCCGATTAATGCCGCCAGGGCCATTATTTTGAACTTCACGGTCGTTCCTCCATGTTTCAATAATTACCCCGAAACTCAGGGCACATGCAGGCAAGCTTAGCCGATCTCGCTGCGTTGTCCATCAGACAACACTTAGTTGAACAACGCTTGAACGTGCGCAACACCTTCTTTTGCCAGTTGAAAAGCAATAAACCACATCACTAATCCTACCAGCGTATTGATGATGCGCTGCGCTTTAGCAGTGCGCAGACGCGGAGCCAGCCAGGCCGCCAACAATGCCAGACCGAAGAACCACAGGAACGAAGCGCTGACGGTTCCTAGCGCAAACCAGCGCTTCGGCTCAACGTCCAGTTGCCCCCCCAGACTCCCCAGCACCACAAAGGTATCCAGGTAAACATGGGGATTGAGCCAGGTCACCGCCAGCATAGTAGCGATGATTTTCCAGCGCCCCTGCTTCATTACTTCAGCGCTGGCCAGTTCCAGATTGCTGCTCATCGCCGTTTTTAACGCACCAAAACCGTACCAGAGCAGAAACGCCACTCCGCCCCAGGTGACCAGCGCCATCAACCACGGCGACTGCATCAGCAAGGCGCTACCGCCAAAGATCCCGGCACAAATCAGCACTAAATCGCTGATAGCACAGAGTAAAGCAATCATGATGTGATACTGGCGGCGAATGCCCTGGTTCATCACGAAGGCGTTTTGCGGGCCAAGCGGAAGTATCATGGCTGCACCAAGCACAAGCCCTTGAAAGTAATACGATAACACGTTAATCATCCCGAACTGTTTCTCTTAGGAGCAGACTATAGCGCGGGAAAATCATTAGCGGAAATTGATAATTTTAATCGCAGATTAGGGAAATTAATGGAAAGGACGTTTTGTCGGCCCGGAAAGCGATAGCGCCTCCGGGCGCGTAATTACTCTGCCGTACTCTCTTTCACACGCTTGAAGTTCACATCCATCTGCGGATACGGGAAGCTGATGCCGTTGGCATCGAACTCACGCTTAATGCGTTCCAGTACATCCCAGTAGACACTTTGCAGATCGCTGCTGTTGCTCCAGACGCGTACGACAAAATTAATTGAGGAAGCCCCCAGTTCATTCAGGCGCACCGTCATTTCACGGTCTTTAAGAATGCGATCTTCCGACTGGATAATATCGGTGAGGATTTTTTTCACTTGATCGATATCGGAATCGTAGGCTACACCGATAATAAATTCGTTACGACGAACCGGTTCACGAGAGAAGTTAATGATGTTCCCGGCGATGATTTTACCGTTCGGGATCACGACAATCTTACCGTCAACGGTGCGCATAGTGGTGGAGAAAATCTGCACATTGAGCACGGTTCCGGCCACGCCACCGAGATCGACATACTCACCTGCACGGAACGGACGGAACATTACCAGCAGGACACCTGCGGCGAGGTTAGACAGCGAGCCTTGCAGCGCCAAACCGACGGCTAAACCTGCGGCACCGAGCACGGCGATCACGGAGGCCGTTTGCACCCCAACGCGGCCCAGAGCGGCAATCAGCGTGAAAGCGATAATACCGTAACGCACCAGTGCAGAGAGGAAGTCGGCAACGGTGGCATCAATTTTACGCGCCAGCATCAGGCGGTTAACGGTATTTGATACAATGCGCGCCACGATCATACCGATAATGACAATCGCGATGGCCGCAACGATGTTGACGGCATAGCTCAACAGCAGTTCCTGGTTACGCACCAGCCAGGTGCCCGCACCGTTTATGCTGTCGACAACATTCAAATCTTCCATTCACTATTCCTTTTTTGCTTACCCAAACGGGAGAAATAAAGCCGCCCTGACGGGACTGGCAACCTGACAAGGGTAAACAATAAACCTGGATTTTGCCAAACAGATCACAGAATTCTCTGCCAGCAGCACGTTGACATAACAATAAAAAAGGCCCGCATTTGCGGGCCTCATGTCACGTGGAACGACGTAAATTACAGAACGTCAACCGCGTTCAGTTCTTTGAAAGCCTGTTCCAGACGGGTGATCATGGTTGCCTGACCAGCACGCAGCCATACGCGCGGATCGTAGTATTTCTTGTTCGGCTGATCTTCGCCTTTCGGGTTACCCAACTGGCCCTGCAGGTAAGCTTCGTTTGCTTTGTAGTAGTTCAGAACGCCTTCCCAGGTAGCCCATTGGGTATCGGTGTCGATGTTCATTTTCACTACGCCGTAGCTTACGGAGTCTTTGATTTCCTGAGCAGTAGAACCGGAACCGCCGTGGAAGACGAAGTTCAGGCTGTTGTGCGGCAGGTTATGTTTCTTAGAAACATAGTCCTGAGAGTCGCGCAGGATGGTCGGGGTCAGAACGACGTTACCCGGCTTGTAAACGCCGTGTACGTTACCGAAGGAAGCTGCGATGGTGAAACGCGGGCTGATTTTGCTCAGCTCGGTGTATGCGTAATCAACGTCTTCCGGCTGGGTGTACAGTGCAGAAGCGTCCATGTGGCTGTTGTCCACGCCATCTTCTTCGCCACCGGTGCAACCCAGTTCGATTTCCAGAGTCATGCCCATTTTGGACATGCGCGCCAGGTATTTGGAGCAGATTTCGATGTTCTCTTCCAGAGACTCTTCAGACAGGTCGATCATGTGAGAAGAGAACAGCGGTTTGCCGGTTGCTGCGAAGTGTTTTTCACCCGCGTCCAGCAGACCGTCGATCCACGGCAGCAGTTTCTTCGCGCAGTGGTCAGTGTGCAGGATAACCGGAACACCGTAGTGTTCAGCCATCTGGTGAACGTGATGCGCGCCAGAGATAGCACCCAGGATTGCAGCGCCCTGAGGAACGTCGGACTTCACGCCTTTACCCGCGATGAAAGAAGCACCACCGTTGGAGAATTGTACGATTACCGGCGCTTTAACTTTTGCAGCAGTTTCCAAAACGGCGTTGATGGAGTCGGTACCCACGCAGTTAACAGCTGGCAGAGCAAAGTTGTTTTCTTTAGCTACCTGGAAAACTTTCTGTACGTCATCACCAGTGATTACGCCTGGTTTTACGAAATCAAAAATTTTAGACATTTTACGAGTCCTGTATCTTCGGCCTTGGAAAGGGCGCGCGCCCTAAAGCGCGCTAAAATAAGGGCAGGTTTCCCTGCCCATTAAATTCTTACTTTTTAGCACGCTCTTCGAGCATGGCTACTGCTGGCAGCACTTTGCCTTCCACGAATTCGAGGAACGCGCCGCCGCCAGTAGAGATGTAGGAGATTTTGTCAGCAATGCCGAACAGGTCGATTGCTGCCAGGGTGTCACCGCCGCCTGCGATAGAGAATGCTTCGCTGTCTGCGATGGCATTAGCAACGATTTCAGTACCTTTGCGGAAGTTCGGGAATTCGAACACGCCAACCGGGCCGTTCCACAGAATGGTTTTCGCATTCTTCAGGATGTCAGCCAGTTGCTGTGCAGAAGCGTCGCCGATATCCAGGATCTGCTCGTCTTCTTTTACATCGCTAACGGATTTCAGGGTAGCCGGTGCGGTTTCAGAGAATTCAGTCGCTACGCGAACGTCGGTCGGAACCGGGATGTCGCAAGTGGTCAGCAGACGCTTAGCTTCGTCAACGAGATCTGCTTCGTACAGGGATTTACCCACGTTGTGACCTTGAGCAGCAACGAAGGTGTTCGCGATACCACCGCCAACGATCAGCTGGTCAGCGATTTTTGACAGAGAGTCCAGAACAGTCAGTTTGGTAGAAACTTTAGAACCACCAACGATAGCAACCATCGGACGAGCAGGTTCTTTCAGCGCTTTACCCAGTGCATCCAGCTCGGCAGCGAGCAGCGGACCTGCACAAGCGACATCGGCGAATTTACCGATACCGTGAGTAGACGCCTGCGCACGGTGAGCAGTACCGAAAGCGTCCATAACGAATACGTCGCACAAAGCAGCATATTTTTTGGACAGCGCTTCGTCGTCTTTCTTCTCGCCTTTGTTGAAGCGAACGTTTTCCAGAACAACCAGTTCACCGGCAGCGACTTCAACGCCGTCCAGGTAATCTTTTACCAGGCGAACCGGCGCAGACAGTTTGTCTTTCAGGTAGTTAACAACCGGCAGCAGAGAGAATTCTTCGTTGTACTCGCCTTCGGTAGGACGACCCAGGTGGGAAGTTACCATCACTTTAGCACCCTGTTTCAGTGCCAGTTCGATGGTCGGCAGGGAAGCACGGATACGTGCATCGCTGGTTACTTTCCCTTCTTTAACTGGTACGTTCAGGTCCGCACGGATAAAAACGCGTTTACCAGCCAGATCCAGATCGGTCATCTTAATTACAGACATGGTGAATCCTCTCGTTGATTCATAAAGTTTTGTCGACGCTCAAGCGTCGAGCCTGAAACCAATAGCAGCCATCGCTAACGTCGTGTCGAGCATACGGTTAGCAAAGCCCCATTCATTATCACACCAGACCAGCGTTTTGATCAGGTGAGCGCCACTCACGCGCGTTTGCGTGCCATCAACGATGGCGCTGTGCGGGTCGTGGTTAAAATCTACTGAGACCAACGGTAATTCCGTATAGTCAACTATACCATGAAATGCACCTTGTGCTGCTTTTTGCAGCAACTGGTTGACTTCACTGGCTTTTACTGGTTTTTTCACCGTCACGCTTAAGTCGATCGCCGTCACATTTATGGTCGGTACACGCACCGCTATCGCCTCAAAACGATCGTTAAACTGCGGGAAAATTCGCGTGATGCCCGCCGCCAGTTTGGTATCAACCGGAATGATCGACTGGCTGGCCGCTCGCGTGCGACGCAGGTCAGGATGATAAGCATCAATAACCTGCTGATCGTGCATCGCGGAGTGGATCGTGGTGACGGTACCAGACTCAATGCCGTAAGCATCATCCAGCAATTTGATGACGGGTATTATGCAATTCGTGGTGCAGGAGGCATTGGAAACGATCCGGTGCTCAGCGCGCAGCTGATCCTGATTAACGCCAAACACAACGGTTGCGTCGATGTCGTGACTACCAGGATGTGAAAAGAGCACTTTCTTTGCGCCGGCGGCAATATGCGCCTCGCCGTGTTCGCGACTGCCGAAGACCCCTGTACAATCCAGCACAACGTCGACACCCAGTTCGCGCCATGGAAGCGCATCGAGCGTTCGCTCATGCAGAATGCGGATCGCGTCATCGCCAACGATGAGCTGGTCTCGTTCCTGACGAACATCCCAGGCAAAACGCCCATGGCTGGTGTCATATTTCAACAAATGCGCCATGCCTGCAGCATCCGCCAGTTCGTTGATTGCCACCACGGTGATTTCCGCCCGACGCCCGGATTCATACAAAGCACGAACCACGTTGCGTCCGATGCGACCGAAACCATTAATCGCTACGCGTACGGTCATAGGTCTCCTGCAAGGATTTCTCAGAAACGATGTGGCAGACAGAGTAATGCAGCAAATCGCTCAGGGAAACCTTACCTGTCGCAAACTGCGACTAATTGGTTAATTGTCGAACATTTAGTCTACTGAAACGCTTCAGCTAGAATAAGCGAAACGAGGAATAAAAGGAATGATTGTCCAGCAACAGAACACAGTTATCTGACTTACGTCACATTTTAATGTCCTTCAACACGACTTTTATTCCATATTCCAGAATTACGAATAACCGTAGCAAGATTATTTCGTTGCCATGTCACAAATCCTGATTAATATCAGAAAGCTCCCTAAACCGCGTCTATATTATCAGCGCAACGTCCGAGTCTCGGAGTCCCTCAACTATGGCAACATTCTATCCCCAACCATCTGAAGCTCGCTTTCATGCGCTGCGTTTATTACCGGGCCAGGAAGTCTTTTCAGCGCTACACGCGTTTATCCAGCAGCATCAACTCCAGGCAGCCTGGATAGCGGGTTGTACCGGCAGTTTGACCAATATTGCTCTGCGCTTCGCCGGACGTGAAGAAACCACACTACTTACGGGTACGTGGGAAATTATCTCTCTGAACGGCACGCTGGAACTTACCGGCGAGCATCTCCATCTGGCGGTTGCTGACCCACGCGGCGCAATGCTGGGCGGGCACATGATGCCGGGCTGTACCGTGCGAACCACGCTGGAACTGGTGATTGGCGAGTTGACGTCTCTGGCATTCAGCCGTCAGCCCTGCGCCGTTTCCGGTTATGACGAACTGGTTATTTCATCCCGCTAACGCTTCACTTATACGAGGTCTTTTATGGCGCGTCGCCAATTTTCCAGCCAGTCTCTGGTACTTATTGTCATTGCTATCGCCATCAACATGATCGGTGGGCAGCTTATCAGCATGTTGAAATTGCCTATTTTTCTCGACTCGATTGGCACGTTGATCAGCGCGGTGCTGTTAGGTCCGGTTGTGGGGATGCTAACCGGATTACTCACTAACCTGTTGTGGGGGTTACTGACCGATCCGATCGCCGCCGCCTTTGCGCCCGTCGCCATGGTTATTGGACTGGTTGCCGGTTGGCTGGCACGAGCGGGATGGTTTCGCACCTTACCCAAAGTCGTGGTCAGCGGCGTAATTATCACGCTTGCCGTGACCCTCGTTGCCGTGCCGATTCGCACGACTCTGTTTGGCGGTGTCACTGGCAGCGGCGCCGATCTTTTTGTCGCCTGGATGCACTCGGTCGGTCAGAACCTGGTGGAGTCCGTCGCCATCACCGTCATCGGTGCGAATCTGGTCGATAAAATCCTCACGGCAATCATCGTCTGGGTGCTGCTGCGACAACTTCCGCTGCGCACCACGCGCCATTTCCCTACGATGTCTGCCGTGCGCTAAATGCATCCGTTTACGTCGTTAACTCTGTGGGCGCTTGCCGCCTGCTCCACGCTCCTGCTGCCAGCCGGAGTGCCGCTGAGCTTGTACAGCGCCGCGACGTTTGTCGGTTTGCTATGTATGAAGGCTACGCGGTCGCGGGCGAAATACGTACTCTGGCTGATGATCCCCTTAGGACTGGGGCTATGGCTGGTGCACGGCGGATGGCTTACCGAGTGGATTAGCGGGCAGCCACGCGCACCAGAACGCTGGGCCGATGCCGTTACGCTCTGGCTGCGGATCCTGGCCATTGTGTCGACATCGCAGATGTGGATGCAGTACGTACCGGTTTCGCGCTTTATGCGCGCCCTGTTCGCATCTCGCCTGCCGCCAGGCGTTGCCTATTTGTTCGCAGGCCCGCTGCTGGTGGTTGAACAACTCAAACGCCAATTGGCGATTATTCACGAGGCTCAGCGCGCACGCGGCATACCGCTGGATGAGTCCTGGTACCAACGTTTACGCGCCATGCCTGCATTGATTGTGCCGCTCACCCATAATGCGCTCAATGACTTAGCCGTTCGCGGTGCAGCGCTCGATATGCGCGGATTTCGACTGCATCGCACTCGCACCACGCTGTGGGCGCCGCCAGACAGCACCCTACAACGTCTGGCCCGCTACGGTATGGTGGTTCTGATGGCAGTTGAGACAGGAGTCTGGATATGGTTACGTTAGAGCAGTTTCGCTATATTCCGACGCACGCTATGCGGCCATCCGCCTGTTACAACTTCCATTACGCCAGGCCTGGTATGGTGGCTATTTTTGGTGAGAACGGCAGCGGGAAAAGTACGCTGGCACAGCTGATGGCTGGCTGGTACCCCGATTTCCTTCCGGGAGAAATTGAGGGCGCAGGCACGCTGCTGGGTAATCCCATCGGGCGACTGTCGCTGGTCGAGCAGTCGAGTACCATCCAGCTTGTGCAGCAGTCACCTTACCTGCAGCTTTCAGGTTGTACTTTCAGCGTGGAAGAAGAAGTGGCGTTTGGCCCGGAAAACCTCTGTCTGGACGAGGCTGAAATTATGCAGCGCATAGATGCCGCCCTGACGCTGACGGAATGTCAGCCCCTGCGTCATCGTCATCCCGGCACCCTTTCCGGCGGGGAAACCCAGCGGGTAGTCATTGCCAGCGCACTCGCCATGCAGCCGAAAATATTGATTCTGGATGAAGCGTTCAGTCGCCTGACGGCGCAAGCCACGGCAATGCTGCTGGCGCGACTGCAACAGTGGGCACAGGAACAGCATGCTTTGGTAATACTTTTCGAACGCAACCCTTCACCTTTTCTCAGCTACTGCCAGCAGGCATGGCAGCAGCGCGACGGAGCATTGTCACCACTATGCTAACGCTAAACCAGGTCAGTTATCGCTGGCCGAACGCCGCCGATGACTGTTTACGCAATATTTCGCTGGAACTCCAGGAGGGGGAATGGCTGGCACTAACGGGCGATAATGGCGCAGGAAAATCCACGCTTTTGCGCATCATGGCCGGGCTACTGACGCCTTCATCCGGCACAATAACCCTGCAGAGCCGTCCGATTGCGCAACTGAAAAACCGGGAGCGTGCCAGGGTGCTCGGCGTCCTGTTTCAGGAAGCTGAAAATCAACTTTTTCACAGCAAGGTGGCAGAGGAAGTGGCTTTTGGATTACGGCTACAGAAGCATCCGGCGACTGAAATTGCGCAACGCACGATGGCGGCGCTGCGATTATGTCAATTAGAGGATGTCGCCGACGCGCACCCGCTCGATCTGCATACTGCACAGCGACGTATGGTTGCCGTCGCCAGTCTGGAAGCCCTCGAACCTGCTATTCTACTGCTGGATGAGCCCAGCCGGGACTTTGATGCGCACTGGCTTGGCGTCTTCGAAAACTGGCTGGCAGTGTGTCGTACGCGTGGCGCCAGCGTTGTAGCGATCAGTCATGACGCTGCATTTACGCAGCGCCATTTTTCGCGCGTAGTACGGCTACACAACAAAAATCTCATGCCGTCCGATATGCCCCCTCAAGCGTCATCTCCAGCATAAGGTCTGCTGGCAGGCTATCTTCCAGCACCCGACGAACATTCGGTCCGTCGGTACGCTCATAAAATGCCTCAGCGTCAACTTGTGAGAGTCCGCCAGCCAGTTTACGGCCTACCAGTCGCGTACGCAGCGCATTGGCTGGAGCGCGAATAAACAACGAGTAATCACAAAACTCAGCTAACGCTCGCCATCTTTCATCATCGCGCAATAGCCAGTTTCCCTCCACAATCACCATCGGCGCAGTCACCCGTATGGCCTCTTCGACCGGATCGTGTTTTTGCCGATCGTATTGCGGCCAGAAGCCTTCCCCTTCCCTTATCTGGCGTAGATTCTGCGCAAGCTTATCCACATCAAAGGTTTCCGGCGCACCTTTGTATGTCCGCAGATTATGGGCATCCAGCCAGTTGTTGTAGTGATGGAAGCCATCCATCGGCAGCGTCTGGATCTTCGGCAGACAAGGATCCTGAGCGCAGAGATATTCCCAGAAGGTGGTCAGCGTCGATTTACCCGTACCCGGTGGCGCGCAGAGAAAAACTATCGTACGTCGCTGCGGGTTAGCGGCCTGTATTTTTGCCAGTTGCTGTAATAACGGTTTGTGGACGTTCTCTATCTCATCATCATGGTAATGTGCTTCAACCTGGAGCCCATTCACCGTTAGTTCGATTTTCACGGCGTTAATTCCTTTAAAATCGCCGTCACCGCCAGCGTCATTGCCGTCTTGACCATTGCGCTAAAGCGCACCTCGGACCACGCAGCAAAGTCGGCAAATTTCATTGACTCCAGCGCGCCGTAGAGCGTTGCGTTGCGGGTAATACTGTTCACGTTGCTAACAAAATCCCAGGTGATGTCATCGGCAAAACCGGGGATAGTATCCTGCCCGTTTAAGTACTGATAAAACTGGGAAAAATGGGTGATATCGGCGTAAAGCCATTTATCCATTTTTCCCAGCGCATAAATCAGACGTAGCGCAACGTCGATATCGTCAAGCGGTCCACTCTGGGCGAGCAACGGCTTCACTGCATATTCCACGATCTCTTCATCGTTATTAACGAACAGCGACGGCAGAAAGCGCTTAATGCCCTGGAGCAAAATGTTATGTGCCGTCGTCATAAACGAAAGTAAATTATTTTGAGCATCCAGTTGCTCAAGCACATCGTCTTCTGTCAGCGTCGTCATTAGTTACCCGATAAATCACCATGAATGCAGAGAGTCTATTATATTACACGTTCGATCCGCGCCGCCGATCAGTAAAGTTTGCGTGCGCACACCATTCGCAACCTGTTGGATCCCTTTCACAAGATCGCCGCCCGTAACACCCGTCGCGCTGAAGAGGATCTTATTTCCCCCTACCAGTTCGTCGAGCTCATAGATACGGTTGATCTCAACGCCCATTTCCATGCAGCGCTGACGTTCCTGTGCCGCAATCAGACGATTATCTGCGCTATCACCTTTCGCCTCGCAAAAATCAATCAGTTCAGCCTGCATGTCGCCCCCCAGCGCTTTAACTGCGCAAGCTGAAATAACCCCTTCAGGTGCCCCGCCAATGGTGTACATCAGGTCATAGGGATTTTCCTGCATACAGGCCAACACGCTGGCAGCCACATCGCCATCGGGCAGCGCAAAGACTTTGACGCCCAGTCGTGTCGCTTCGGCAATCGCCGGTTGAAGACGCGGTTTATCCAGCGTCACCATCCGCAGTCGCTCCAGCGGTTTGCCCAGTGCCTCAGCCACATTGCGCAGATTGTCTGCCAACGGCAGTGCCAGATTAATCGCCCCTTTTGCATACCGATTAACAACCAGTTTTTTCATGTACATATCAGGGGCGTGTAACAAACTGCCGCGAGGGGCAAACGCCATGACAGCCAGCGCATTGCATTGCCCCATCGCCACCATTCGTGTGCCTTCAATAGGATCGACGGCGATATCGACCTCAGGTCCGGCGCCGGTTCCCACTTCCTCACCAATCCACAGCATCGGGGCACGATCAATCTCCCCTTCGCCAATGACGATTCGCCCGCGGATGGCAATACGGTTCAATGCTTCGCGCATTGCCGTCACGGCCAGACCATCTATCTTGTTTTTATCGCCGCACCCGGTTTGCGGCCAGGCTGCCAGCGCAGCCTGCTCCGTGATACGAAATAGCGGCCATGCCAGCGACATCATATCGCCGCCTCCCCGATATCAACGCCGAAGTGTGCTAGCAGGTATTTTTCTGCCTTTTCATTCCAGATGCCGTGAGTTTCCTCCACCAGCAGCGCCAGCTCTTTGAATAATGGGTCAGTTTTCCCTTTCTCGGCAAAATCAGCAATAGCGGTTAGCGGCATGGTAACGCCGTTATAAATCAGCTTTTTACCGCCGGGAATTGCCGGTAAATTCAATACGGTTTCCGGAACCGCATCAAGGCCGCCAATGTGCGTTACCATAAACGACGGCTGTAGCTGTCCGGTTGCACTGAGTGCAATAGCCTCTTTCATATCATCCGTTGATCCGCCGGAGGTCCCGACCACGTGAGTGCTGTTGTAGTGCACGTTATAAAAATTAAACGGCACTTTGAAGTTGCTGTCCGTCGGCCCGGCAAAGAAATTCAGGCAACCATCTTCCGCAAGTAAATCGTCAGCCATTTCAATGACGGCTGGCACTGCCGCATACACAAAGACATCATCAAAACCTGCGTCATTGGTAAGGGCGCGCAGCATCACGGTCGGAGAGTCCATGCCGGAGGTATTCACATAGATAAGCTCAATCCCTTTTTCTGCCGCCAGCTCAATCGGCAACAGTTTTTTAGCCTGCGCCAGTCGTGCTTCATCAATGTCAACCACCACCACGCGTGACGGCTGAATACTGCCGTTAATGGCATAATCTATTGCGCCGATACCCATCGGCCCGGCGCAGGCCAGAAGCGCAATGCTTCCCCCCGGCTTAATCCCCATGCGATGCTCATAAACGTAAGGCGTGGTATGAAAATTCGCGTTATACGCACCAATAATGCAGCACATCGGCTCTGCCAATGAGGCGGCGGCAAAATAAGAGCCGTGGTAAGGTAGAACGCATCCCAGGTTAATCGCCACTTCCGGGATAATCATATATGTCGCATTGCCGCCAAAATATTCGTAGCTGTATCCCGCGGAATATCCACTTGGCAATCCCATCGCGGGTTGCAACACAAAACGCTGACCTTTCTTATATTTATCCGTCAGGTTTTTTCCTACCTCAACAATGATACCTGCACATTCATGTCCGGTAATAACCGGATGATTTTCCAGATCGTCCGGTACGCGTTTATGATCGCTCCCCAATGCCGCCGCTTTCCAGGTGGATAAACAAACGCTATCGGATATTACGCTTACTAACAATTCATTATCTGTAATTGCAGGCAGTTCAAATTCGCGGATACGAATATCCTGCTTGCCATATATGGCAGCCACTTTCGTTTTCATACTTACTCCAAAAATAGAAGAAGGCTAGTTCGCAGTGATGCGTTTAAATAAATCGTCCAACAGTGGGTCACCAATATAGTTCTTAATCAGCACTAATGGCTTTTCACTCACTCGTTTAACACGACCTTCAAGACTGGCGTGGGTGACAATAATATCGGCATCTTGCGGAACGTTTTCGATGGCATAATGCGTGACATTAATATTCAATCCCGCTTTCTCCAGACGCTTACGAAACGTGGTTGCCCCCATCGCGCTGGAACCCATTCCCGCATCACAGACGAAAGCGACGCGTTTAATATTTTTATAAGAGAACTTTCCTTCCTGCTTCATCACTTTGACGGTTCTGGCTGATTCAGCAAAGTCATCCTCACTTTCCGTTTCTACGCTCTTTTCCATTTTCAGGATTACAGAGGTAATCACAAAAGTAACAACGGTTCCCGCTGTAACGCCTGCAATGGTCGCGAGGAAAGAACCTTTTGGCGTTAATGCCAGATAGGCGAATATTGATCCTGGGCTCGGTCCTGCAACCAACCCACCGTCCAGCAGGTGAAATACCCACGTCCCGGTCATTCCCCCGGCAATCATCCCAATCAGGGTTAAAGGCTTCATCAGCACATACGGGAAATACAGTTCATGAATACCACCGAGGAAGTGGATAATCATGGCGCCTGGCGCGGATTTTTTACTCATCCCTTTGCCAAAGATGGCAAAGCCGAGTAACAGGCCTAATCCCGGCCCCGGGTTGGATGCCACCATGAAGAAAATCGATTTTCCCGTTTCAGAGGCTTGCTGCATTCCCAACGGATAATAGACGCCCTGATCGATAGCATTATTCAGAAAGAGGATTTTCGCAGGCTCATTGATTACAGATAGCAACGGCAGATAACCTGCATGAACCAACGCTTCAATACACTCCTTCACAAAATTATTGGCAATGAGAACCGCCGGGCCAATAACTTCGAACCCCAGCAAACATAAGAGCATTCCCGCAATACCCAGGGAGAAGTTATTGATAACCATCTCGAAACCAGCGGGGATGCGTTTTTCCAGCAGGCGGTCGATATGCTTAATCACCCAGCCGCCAAGCGGCCCCATCACCATCGCGCCAAGGAACATTGGGATATCCGCGCCCACAATAACGCCAATAGAACCAATGCCTCCCATTACCGCGCCACGTTTTCCGCCAACCAGATGCCCCCCTGTGGAGCCAATCATGACGGGCAGTAAATAGGTAATCATCGGACCGACAATTTTGGCGAAATGCTCATTCGGCATCCAACCGGTAGGAATAAACAATGCGGTTATAAAACCCCAGGCAATAAAGGCACCGATATTGGGAATGACCATTGCAGTCAAAAACCCACCAAAAGCCTGGACTTTGGCACGAGCAGACCTGTTTTCCATAATAATATCCTGAAAGGAAACGATGAATTATGCGAAGGCGATAATATCCGCCAGTTGTTTTTCTGATTTAGCCGCTAACAAAGCGGTTAGCGCTTCCTCTTCACATAATAATTCGCTTAAGGCCTGAATAGCGCCAATGTGAGAGTCAGCATTTGCCGCCGACAACCCGATTAATAATTTGATACCTTCATCATCATCGGCAAATTTCACTTCCTGTTTAAAAAGCGTTAATGACATTCCGGTTTTTAACGCGCCACATTCCGGCCGAGCGTGTGGCATGGCGACGCCAGGCGCTAAAATATAATAAGGGCCATTGTTAATCGTTGAGTCTTTGATCGCCTGAATATAATCTGAATTGACATAATGATTGGCGAGTAAGGATGACATAGAAAAGTCAATTGCTTCCTGCCAGTTCTTTGCTGAATCTTTTATTGAGATAGATGATTCGGGAAAGTAATCAATCAACCGCATACATTTTCCTCATTTTATTATTAGGGTACGAGTTAGCGTTAAAAATAAAATACGCGTGCGGCAACATGAAATCAATCGAGGGGGGAAATACGTATGGTGCGGAATGTCTTTTCGTGAAGTCTTTAAAAACAATAAATTGAGACATTAAAAATAAAAAGCAACACTAATTGTGTGACTCATGCTGCAAATATCAGATAACACTAAATATCACATTTGTGATACAGATCTACAATTACAGGTTGCGCGGAGTAAATTAAATTCAATCAAATTAAAAAACGGGCCGCCTGAGCGACCCGTTTTCACCTGTAATCGAAATTACAGCAGTTCTTTTGCTTTCGCGACTACGTTGTCGACGGTGAAGCCGAACTCTTCAAACAGCAGTTCTGCCGGTGCAGACTCACCGAAGGTGGTCATCCCGACGATTGCGCCATTCAGACCCACGTATTTGAACCAGTAGTCCGCAATGCCTGCTTCGATAGCGATGCGAGCAGAGACGGCTTTCGGCAGTACGGATTCACGGTAAGCCGCATCCTGCTTGTCGAATGCATCGGTAGACGGCATGGAAACCACACGCGCTTTCACGCCTTCAGCGGTCAGTTTGTCCCACGCAACCACAGCCAGTTCAACTTCAGAACCAGTAGCGATGAAGATCAGTTCCGGCTGACCGTCGCAGTCTTTCAGCACGTAACCACCGCGAGCGATGTTTGCCAGTTGCTCGGCGGTACGTTCCTGCTGCGCCAGGTTCTGGCGAGAGAGGATCAGCGCGGTCGGGCCGTCCTGACGTTCAACGCCGTATTTCCACGCAACGGCGGATTCAACCTGGTCACACGGACGCCATGTGCTCATGTTCGGGGTCACACGCAGAGAAGCAACCTGCTCTACCGGCTGGTGAGTCGGGCCATCTTCGCCCAGACCGATGGAGTCGTGGGTATAGACCATCACCTGACGCTGTTTCATCAGCGCAGCCATACGCACCGCGTTACGGGCATATTCCACGAACATCAGGAAGGTAGAGGTGTACGGCAGGAAACCACCGTGCAGGGAAATACCGTTTGCGATAGCGGTCATACCGAATTCACGTACACCGTAATGGATGTAATTACCGGCAGTATCTTCGTTGATGGCCTTAGAACCAGACCACAGAGTCAGGTTAGAAGGTGCCAGGTCAGCGGAGCCGCCGAGGAATTCAGGCAGCAAAGGACCGAAGGCTTCAATCGCGTTCTGAGACGCTTTACGGCTGGCGATTTTCGCCGGATTAGCCTGCAGCTTAGCAATGAACTCGTTGGCTTTCGCGTCGAAGTCAGACGGCATTTCACCTTTCATACGACGGGTGAATTCAGCAGCTTCCTGCGGGAAAGCTTTGGCATAAGCAGCGAACTTCTCGTTCCATGCGGCTTCTTTTGCCTGGCCGGCTTCTTTCGCATCCCACTGTGCGTAGATTTCAGACGGGATTTCGAACGGCGCGTATTTCCAGCCCAGCTGTTCGCGGGTCAGTGCGATTTCTGCATCGCCCAGCGGCGCACCGTGAGAGTCGTGAGTACCGGCTTTGTTCGGGGAACCGAAACCGATGATGGTTTTGCACATCAGCAGGGACGGTTTGTCAGTCACTGCGCGTGCTTCTTCAACGGCGCGTTTAATCGCGTCAGCATCGTGACCATCTACGCCACGAACCACATGCCAGCCGTAAGCTTCGAAACGCTTCGCGGTGTCATCGGTGAACCAGCCTTCAACGTGACCATCGATAGAGATGCCATTGTCATCATAGAACGCAACCAGTTTACCCAGCTTCAGCGTACCGGCCAGGGAACATACCTCGTGAGAGATACCTTCCATCATGCAGCCGTCGCCCATGAACGCATAGGTGAAGTGGTCAACGATGTCGTGACCAGGACGGTTAAACTGCGCCGCCAGCGTTTTTTCAGCGATAGCCATACCCACTGCATTCGCAATGCCCTGACCCAGAGGACCGGTCGTGGTTTCAACACCCGCGGTGTAACCCACTTCAGGGTGACCCGGCGTTTTGGAGTGCAGCTGACGGAAGTTCTGCAGCTCGGACATCGGCAGATCGTAGCCGGTGAGGTGCAGCAGGCTGTAAATCAGCATTGAGCCGTGGCCGTTAGACAGCACGAAGCGGTCACGGTCAGCCCAGGACGGGTTAGTCGGGTTGTGGTTCAGGAAATCACGCCACAGGACTTCGGCAATGTCAGCCATGCCCATCGGGGCACCCGGGTGACCGGATTTGGCTTTCTGTACTGCGTCCATGCTCAGCGCACGAATAGCATTGGCAAGCTCTTTACGTGAGGACATTTTGACTCCAGATCGGATAATGAAGGCCACGCCCTAAACGACTTGACGACAGCGCGTTTTGGGCTACGCCGGAAAAAAGTGCCAACAATGTAACCCAAGCCGCGTGTCATGTACATGGAGCATCCTTTTGCCGCTTCAGAAATCTCTGGATCATGCGCGCAAGTTGCGCAATCTTCTCGCCCGCTTATTGTTCTTTTCTTTATACTTAGGCCGAGCGTCGGTTCACCTGTAAACGACGCATTTTTTAGAATAATCCTGACCTTGTGCGGAAGAGAAAAAATGAAAATTCGCGCTTTACTGCTTGCTACGAGCATGGCAGCGGCTTTGACCGGCTGCCAGAACATGGACTCAAACGGGCTACTTTCTTCGGGCGCGGAGGCTTTTCAGGCCTACAGTCTGAGCGATGCTCAGGTAAAAGCGCTGAGCGATCAGGCCTGTAAAGATATGGACAGCAAGGCTACTATCGCCCCGAGCGGCAGCGAGTATGCTACGCGCCTTGGCAAAATAGCCGCCGCGCTTGGCGATAACATTAACGGCCAGCCGGTGAACTACAAAGTGTATATGGCGAAAGATGTGAATGCCTTTGCCATGGCGAACGGCTGTATTCGTGTATACAGCGGCCTGATGGATATGATGACCGACAACGAAGTCGAAGCGGTGATCGGCCACGAAATGGGTCACGTTGCGCTGGGTCACGTGAAAAAAGGAATGCAGGTTGCGCTGGGTACGAACGCCGTGCGGGCAGCTGCGGCTTCCGCTGGCGGTATTGTCGGCAGCCTGTCGCAGTCGCAATTGGGCGATCTTGGCGAAAAACTGGTGAACTCGCAGTTCTCTCAGCGTCAGGAATCCGAAGCGGATGATTACTCGTATGATCTGTTGCGCAAACGTGGGATCAATCCGGCTGGCTTAGCCACCAGCTTTGAGAAACTGGCAAAACTGGAAGCAGGACGCCAAAGCTCAATGTTTGACGATCACCCGGCATCCGCAGAACGTGCGCAACATATTCGCGATCGCATGAGCGCAGACGGGATCAAATAATCTTAGAACAGTGTCGGATGGCGGCGCGAACGCCTTATCCGGCCTACAAATTCAGCAACAATGTAGGCCGGATAAGCGCAGCGCCATCCGGCAAAAAACAGCTTACTCGCCTTTTTTCGCCGCCTGGATATAGAGCATTTCTAATGCCAGCGTTGCCGCCGCCAGTGCGGTGATCTCTGACTGGTCGTAGGCCGGAGCCACCTCAACGACATCCATCCCGACGATGTTCAGATCTTTCAGACCACGTACCAGTTTAATCGCGCGATCGGAAGTCAGGCCGCCGATCACTGGCGTACCGGTACCTGGGGCAAACGCCGGATCCAGACAGTCGATATCAAAAGTCAGATACACCGGCATATCGCCAACGATCTGCTTAACCTGGGCGATAATGTCATCTACGCCGCGATCGTTGACCTGGCACGCATCCAGCACGGTAAAGCCGTTGTCTTTGTCGAACTCGGTACGAATACCGATCTGCACAGAGTGATTCGGATCGATCAGACCTTCGTTCGGCGCAGTGTAGAACATGGTGCCATGGTCGAATTCACAGCCGTTAGCGTAGGTGTCGGTGTGGGCATCAAAGTGCACCAGCGCCATTTTACCAAAGTGCTTCGCGTGCGCGCGCAGCAGCGGCAACGTAACAAAGTGGTCGCCGCCAAAGGAGAGCATACGCTTACCGGCAGACAGCAGCTTCTCAGCATGCGCCTGCAGTTTTTCACTCATTTCACGGGCATCGCCGAACGCATAAACCAGATCGCCGCAGTCCACCACATTCAGGCGCTCGCGCATATCGAAGTTCCACGGGAAGCGGTTGTGTTCCCAGGCCAGGTTTGTGGAAACCTGACGGATCGCCGCAGGACCATGGCGACCACCCGCGCGACCTGACGTTGCCATATCAAACGGTACGCCGGTGATCACCCAATCGGCGTCGCTGTCGTAAGGCATGAAGTTCATCGGCAGACGCAAAAAACCAAAGGCGTTAGAAACCAGGGAGTTGTCGTATTGATGACCTAAGGTGCTCATGTACTGACCTCTTATAAAATCGGTGAAAAAAAATCCCCTCCGCGTCGTTAAGCCCGACGAGGAAGGGATTGATTTACGAGACTACTTGTATGGGCGAATTATCGCCGTTAATTTGCCCAGGTTCAAGCGAACCCGAGCAGCCTTACTCGTCTTCGAGATAAGTGTATCCGTACAACCCTGCTTCGAACTCTTCGAGGAATTGCTGTTGCAGCTCAGCATCCAGATCGGTTTTTTTCACCTGGTCACGGAACTGCGTCAGCAGAGTGTTCGGATCCAACTGCACATACTGCAGCATATCCGCCACGGTATCGCCTTCATCAGAAAGCTCTACTTCCACGCTGCCGTCAGGGAAGACGAACACGTCAACCGCTTCGGTATCGCCGAACAGGTTGTGCATGTTACCGAGGATCTCCTGATACGCCCCCACCATAAAGAAGCCCAGCATCGGCGGGTTTTCCGGGTCGTATTCCGGCATCGGCATGGTCGTCGCAATCCCGTCGCCGTCAACGTAATGGTCGATAGCACCATCGGAGTCACAGGTAATGTCCAATAGCACCGCACGACGCTCTGGCACCTGATTCAGTCCTTCGAGCGGCAGTACCGGGAACAGCTGATCGATCCCCCATGCATCCGGCATCGACTGGAACAGGGAGAAGTTGACGTAGATCTTATCCGCCATACGCTCTTGCAGCTCGTCGATAATCGGACGGTGCGCGCGGTTGCTCGGGTCGAGCTGTTTCTGCACGTCATGGCACATGTTCAGATAGAGCTGCTCTGCCCACGCACGCTCCTGCAGACTGAAGGAGCCTGAAGAGTAGCCCACATGTATATCATGCAGATCCATCTGGCTGTCGTGCAGCCATTCGCGCAGCGAACGACGGGTTCCCGGCTCGTGCATCTCTTGCCAGGTTTCCCACATGCTTTGCAGGGCGCGCGGAGCATCTTCAGCCGGAGGTGTGGCTTCGGTGTGTTCGCTACGCTCAACGCCGATAATGTTCGACACCAGCACAGTATGATGCGCGGTAACCGCGCGACCAGACTCGGTGATTACCGTCGGATGCGGCAGACCATGTTCTTCACAAGCATCGCCAATGGCCCAAATGATATTGTTCGCGTATTCGTTCAGGCCGTAGTTTACGGAGCAGTCAGACTGCGAACGGGTACCTTCGTAGTCCACGCCCAGACCACCGCCAACGTCGAAGCACTGGATATTCACGCCCAGCTTGTGCAGCTCAACGTAGAAACGCGCTGATTCACGTACGCCGGTGGCAATATCACGAATGTTCGCCATCTGCGAGCCGAGGTGGAAGTGCAGCAACTGAATGCTGTCCAGACGACCGCGCTCGCGCAGAATTTCCACCAGTTGCAGCACCTGATTCGCCGCCAGGCCGAATTTTGATTTCTCGCCGCCGGAGGACTGCCACTTGCCGGACCCCTGCGATGCCAGACGCGCACGCACGCCCAGACGCGGAACCACATTCAGACGTTCAGCTTCATCCAGCACGATAGCGATTTCAGACATCTTCTCGATGACCAGATAGACCTTATGGCCCATCTTCTCGCCAATCAACGCCAGACGGATGTATTCACGGTCTTTATAGCCGTTACACACGATCACGCTACGGGTCATTCCGGCATGGGCCAAAACGGCCATCAGTTCAGCTTTGGAACCGGCTTCCAGCCCCAGCGGTTCGCCGGAGTGGATCAGCGATTCAATCACGCGACGATGCTGGTTGACCTTGATCGGGTAAACGAGGAAATAGTCGCCGTTGTAACCGTAAGATTCACGGGCGCGTTTAAACGCGGCGTTAATCGAACGCAGTCGGTGTTGCAGGATCTGCGGGAAGCAGAATAATGCAGGCAGACGCTGGCCCTGCGCTTCACGGGCTTTCACCAACTCAGCAAGGTCAACGCGCGCTTCTGGTACGTCCGGATCCGGGCACACGCTGATGTGGCCCAGCTCATTGACGTCATAGTAGTTATTACCCCACCAGGCAATATTGTAAGTACGCAGCATCTTGCTGGCTTCCTCGGAACTCATTGCAACCTCCTGCATGGAGCGTAGTACACCGTGTTCGCCTGCTGACGAAGGCGAACCCAAAGAAATGTCGTCAGACATAGCGAACCTCAATTTTATTAACAAGTGTAAAACAGTTGACTACTATCGCAATCCATAGACGCGATAACAACCCAAATACAGGCAGAATTTCCAGCAGATAGTGCTGACGCTCCGACTGTGCGACCGGTTTCTTTTTCATATCAATGTAAACACGTAACCGAACTTAATGCTGACGGTTCGGCGAAACCACGAGAAAACTCTTGTTTACCAAGAGCGCCCTTGTTCAGTTCTTAGTGACCGTTACCGGCTCTTGAGTCCTGAGAAGCGCCGAGATGGGTATAACATCGGCAGGTATGCAAGATGCAGATTGCGGGGGACATATGTACACCAGAACGGTGCGACAGATTCAGCAGAATACAACGGTTCATTATCTCGTATCACCTCCACGGTTGCTCCTGACGGAACGAACCCACAAGCCAAAGCTAAAGTGTTAACCCGGCTGGAAGTGGCAACACGATGAAAACGTCGTGTGCTTTTGTCTATCCTAAATAATTCGAGTTGTGGGAAGGCGGCAACGCAGGGAGTCCCCCGGAGCTTACATGAGTAAGTGACTGGGGCGAGCGAGGAAGCCAACGCACATGCAACTTGAAGTATGACGGATATGAGCCGCGCGCCGCGTTTTATACCGACAACAGTACGAAAATGCAAAAGATAAATACGTACATTGCCAGCACCGTCAGGAAAAATTTCCAGTTACATTTTCAGTACAATGCGACCTCAATCAAAAAAAGCTGGAAATCAGGCGAAGAACTGTCCTAAAATAGCCATCCAGATGTTAATCCATCTATACCGATTAACACTCAGACTGCCAGTGTCCGTCATCTGCAGACTCATGGTAGAATCTTCTACACATGGCTATTCCACTCGACAGTTTGAGCTAACTAAATATTCCTTAGGTGAAATTAAATATGGCAAAACACCTTTTTACGTCCGAGTCCGTATCAGAAGGGCATCCTGACAAAATCGCTGACCAAATCTCTGATGCCGTGCTGGATGCAATCCTCGAGCAGGATCCGAAAGCACGCGTAGCCTGCGAAACCTATGTCAAAACCGGTATGGTTTTAGTTGGAGGTGAGATCACTACCAGCGCCTGGGTAGATATCGAAGAGATCACGCGTAACACGGTTCGCGAAATTGGCTATGTGCATTCCGACATGGGCTTTGACGCCAACTCCTGCGCGGTTCTGAGCGCCATCGGTAAGCAGTCTCCGGATATCAACCAGGGTGTTGACCGCGCGGATCCGCTGGAACAAGGCGCTGGCGACCAGGGCCTGATGTTTGGTTATGCAACCAATGAAACCGACGTGCTGATGCCTGCGCCAATCACCTACGCGCATCGTCTGGTACAGCGTCAGGCTGAAGTACGCAAAAACGGTACTCTGCCGTGGCTGCGCCCGGATGCAAAAAGCCAGGTCACTTTCCAGTATGACGACGGTAAAATTGTAGGTATTGATGCCGTGGTTCTGTCGACTCAGCATGCTGAAGATATCGACCAGAAATCTCTGCAAGAAGCCGTCATGGAAGAGATCATCAAGCCGGTACTGCCGACTGAATGGCTGAGCGCTGCGACCAAATTCTTCATCAACCCGACGGGTCGTTTTGTGATCGGCGGCCCGATGGGCGACTGCGGTCTGACCGGTCGTAAAATCATCGTTGATACCTACGGCGGCATGGCGCGTCACGGCGGCGGTGCATTCTCTGGTAAGGATCCATCTAAAGTTGACCGTTCTGCAGCCTATGCAGCTCGTTACGTCGCGAAAAACATTGTTGCCGCTGGTCTGGCTGACCGTTGTGAGATTCAGGTTTCCTACGCCATCGGCGTGGCTGAACCGACCTCTATCATGGTAGAAACGTTCGGTACTGAAAAAGTGCCTTCTGAGCAACTGACCCTGCTGGTGCGCGAGTTCTTCGACCTGCGTCCGTATGGCCTGATTCAGATGCTGGATCTGCTGCACCCGATCTACAAAGAAACCGCAGCTTACGGTCACTTTGGCCGCGAACATTTCCCATGGGAAAAAACAGACAAGGCGCAGTTGCTGCGTGACGCTGCCGGTCTGAAGTAATTAACTGAAGACTGTCCGCTTAGTAAGACCAGCCTCGTGCTGGTCTTTTTTTATACCCCAATTTCCCCCCTACGCCTCGTCACCTGAACAATGCAGTGAAGCTTTCCTTTTAACAATAATGGAAGCGATTACATAGCTCCGTTTTTCTATCCACAACAAGTTAACATCTCTTTTCCGTCACGCTTGCGCCAATGTTACATTACTTTTCAGGATTGTCTTAATTTCAGGCAATTAACCATATTTAGTCGTATTATAAAGTGTTAATTTTCAAACAGTTAATTAATATTAGTTATGAATGCTAGTGTAACCGATTACACTAATGTGATGTGATTCGCATTTTTTTACCCCGTACTCACCTACCCTTAACATCAACAAAACTAGTTACCCAACCGGAGGGCATCATGCCTGACTATAAAAAAGCGGGGCGTTCCAACAAAGCCATGACATTCTTTGTCTGCTTCCTTGCCGCCCTGGCAGGATTACTTTTTGGCCTGGATATCGGTGTTATTGCGGGTGCTTTACCTTTCATCACCGATGAGTTCCAAATTACCGCACACACTCAGGAATGGGTGGTGAGCTCCATGATGTTTGGTGCAGCTGTCGGCGCTATCGGTAGCGGTTGGCTCTCCTTCAAACTGGGTCGTAAAAAGAGTCTGATGATCGGCGCAATCCTGTTTGTTGCCGGTTCACTGTTCTCTGCCGCGGCGCCTAACGTGGAAGTACTGCTGGTTTCTCGCGTACTGCTGGGCCTGGCTGTCGGCGTTGCGTCTTACACCGCGCCGCTGTACCTGTCTGAAATTGCCCCGGAAAAAATTCGCGGCAGCATGATCTCCATGTATCAGTTGATGATCACCATCGGTATTTTGGGTGCGTATCTTTCCGATACCGCGTTTAGCTACAGCGGCGCATGGCGCTGGATGCTGGGCGTTATCATCATACCGGCGTTATTACTGCTGGTTGGCGTTATCTTCCTGCCGGACAGCCCGCGCTGGTTTGCTGCTAAACGTCGCTTTGTCGATGCCGAGCGCGTCCTGTTGCGTCTGCGTGACACCAGCGCAGAAGCCAAACGCGAGCTGGATGAAATCCGTGAAAGCCTGCAGGTAAAACAGAGTGGCTGGGCGCTGTTTAAAGAAAACAGCAACTTCCGCCGCGCGGTGTTCCTGGGCGTACTGTTACAGGTGATGCAGCAGTTCACCGGGATGAACGTCATCATGTATTACGCACCAAAAATCTTTGAGCTGGCGGGTTACACCAACACCACCGAACAGATGTGGGGGACGGTTATTGTTGGTCTGACCAACGTGCTGGCAACCTTTATCGCCATTGGTCTGGTTGACCGCTGGGGCCGCAAACCTACACTGATCCTCGGCTTTATCGTCATGGCCGTCGGTATGGGCGTGCTGGGTACGATGATGCACGTGGGTATTCACTCGGCGGCCGCGCAATACTTCGCTGTACTGATGCTGCTGATGTTTATCGTTGGTTTCGCCATGAGTGCCGGTCCGCTGATTTGGGTACTGTGCTCTGAAATCCAACCGCTGAAAGGCCGCGATTTCGGTATCACCTGCTCTACCGCAACCAACTGGATTGCCAATATGATCGTCGGTGCAACCTTCCTGACGATGCTGAACTCGCTGGGAAGCGCCAATACTTTCTGGGTCTACGGTGGTCTGAACGTCCTGTTCATCTTCCTGACCCTGTGGCTGATTCCGGAAACAAAAAATGTCTCTCTGGAACACATTGAACGTAACCTGATGAAAGGTCGTAAACTGCGCGAAATTGGCGCACACGATTAATCACCTCATCGCTTCCTCCCGCTGGGAGGAAGCCTTCCTCTTGCAGTCCCTTCCCTGTCGCACTATCCTCTGGCGTTATGAAAACCTCCCGTCTTCCCATCGCCATCCAGCAAGCCGTTATGCGCAGCCTGCGGGAAAAACTCGCTCAGGCCAACCTCAAGCTCGAACGCAATTACCCGGAGCCAAAGCTGGTTTACCAACAGCGCGGCACCGCCGCGGGTACCGCGTGGCTACAAACCTACGAAATTCGTCTGAACCCCGTCCTGCTGATGGAGAACGTTGACGCGTTCATTAACGAAGTGGTGCCCCATGAACTGGCGCATTTACTGGTGTGGAAATACTTTGGCCGCGTGCCGCCGCACGGCAAAGAGTGGAAATGGATGATGGAGAGCGTGCTGGGCGTGCCAGCCCGACGTACGCATCAGTTCGAACTGCAATCCGTGCAGCGTAAGACCTTTACTTACCGCTGCTCGTGTCAGGAACACCAACTGACCGTTCGTCGCCATAACCGCGTGGTACGTGGCGAAGCCATCTACCGCTGCGTCCACTGCGGTGAGCCGCTGGTTGCAGAATAATCTTCAGAATTATCAGGAACTTTTCTGATCTAACTGATTGCATACAGGAATAACTTTCGCTACGTTGCGGGCTCGTTTTGACACGGAGCTCGTGATGTACCGTAATCTTTCATTTGCAGCAGCCTTGTTGGCCGCTGCGTTCTCAGGCACGGTGTTCGCCGAAGGTATCAACAGTTTTTCTCAGGCAAAAGCCGCTGGCGTCAAAGTTAACGCCGATGCGCCAGGCGATTTCTATTGTGGTTGCAAAATTAACTGGCAAGGCAAAAAAGGGGTCGTGGACCTCGAATCCTGCGGCTATAAAGTGCGAAAAAACGAAAACCGCGCCAGTCGAATTGAATGGGAACACGTTGTCCCCGCCTGGCAATTTGGCCATCAGCGCCAGTGCTGGCAGGACGGAGGGCGTAAAAACTGTGCGAAGGATCCGGTCTATCGCAAGATGGAAAGTGATATGCATAACCTGCAGCCTGCGGTAGGTGAAGTGAATGGCGATCGCGCAAACTTTATGTACAGCCAGTGGAACGGCGGCGAAGGCCAGTATGGACAGTGCGCGATGAAGGTTGATTTCAAAGAGAAAGTTGCCGAGCCGCCTGCCCGCGCCCGTGGCGCCATCGCGCGTACCTATTTTTATATGCGCGACCAGTACAACCTGACGCTCTCCCGCCAGCAAACCCAGCTTTTTAACGCCTGGAATAAGCTGTATCCGGTCACCGACTGGGAGTGTGAGCGCGACGAACGCATCGCGAAGGTACAGGGGAATCATAACCCCTATGTGCAACGCGCTTGCCAGGCGCAAAAGAGCTAACCTACACTAGCGGCAATATTTTTAACCATGCCCTGGCCTGTTGCAGCCCAGGGCCATGACGCGGATGTTTAACTATGCGCATTCCTCGCATTTATCACCCACAGCCACTCGCTTCCGGTAGCCAAATTTCACTATGTGAAGATGCTGCCAACCATATCGGCCGCGTACTACGTATGGGGCCAGGCCAGGCGCTGCAGCTATTTGACGGCAGTAATCAGGTATTTGACGCCGAAATCACCCACGCCAGTAAGAAAAGCGTGGAGGTGAAGGTGCTTAACGCTGAACCCGACGATCGGGAATCGCCGTTGCATATCCACCTGGGCCAGGTGATGTCGCGCGGTGAAAAAATGGAATTTACTATCCAGAAATCGATCGAACTGGGTGTAAGCCTCATTACGCCACTTTTTTCTGAGCGTTGCGGCGTTAAACTGGACAATGAACGCCTGAACAAGAAGCTCCAGCAGTGGCAGAAAATCGCCATTGCCGCCTGCGAACAGTGCGGTCGTAATCGGGTGCCTGAAATTCGCCCGGCAATGGATCTGGAAGCATGGTGCGCAGAACAGGACGAAGGACTGAAGCTCAATCTGCATCCTCGCGCCAGCGCCAGCATCAACACGCTGCCGCTCCCGGTGGAGCGCATCCGCTTGCTGATTGGCCCGGAAGGTGGGTTGTCGGCAGATGAAATTGCCATGACCGCACGGTATCAGTTTACTGATATTCTGTTAGGACCTCGCGTTCTGCGTACTGAGACAACTGCGCTCACCGCCATTACCGCGCTACAGGTGCGTTTTGGCGATCTGGGCTAAGGCATAAACGGAGAAGAACATGATCAAGCTCGGCATCGTGATGGATCCCATCGCAAGCATTAACATCAAGAAAGATTCCAGCTTCGCTATGCTGCTGGAAGCACAACGTCGCGGTTATGAACTTCACTATATGGAGATGGCCGATCTTTATCTTATCAACGGTGAAGCCCGCGCCCATACGCGTACCCTGAGCGTAGAGCAGAACTACGACAAATGGTATGAATTTAAGAGCGAACAGGATCTCCCGCTGGCAGACCTGGACGTTATTCTGATGCGTAAGGATCCGCCGTTTGATACCGAGTTCATCTACGCGACCTATATTCTGGAACGTGCAGAAGAGAAAGGAACGCTGATCGTCAACAAACCGCAGAGCCTGCGCGATTGCAACGAAAAGCTGTTCACCGCATGGTTTGCCGACCTGACGCCGGAAACGCTGGTCACGCGTAACAAAGCGCAACTGAAAGCCTTCTGGCAAAAACACAACGACATCATTCTCAAACCGCTGGACGGCATGGGCGGGGCCTCTATTTTCCGCGTGAAGGAAGGCGATCCAAACCTTGGCGTTATTGCGGAAACGCTGACCGAGCACGGTACCCGCTACTGCATGGCGCAGAACTATCTGCCAGCCATTAAAGACGGCGATAAACGCGTGCTGGTGGTCGATGGCGAACCTGTTCCATATTGCCTGGCGCGTATTCCACAGGGCGGAGAAACCCGTGGCAACCTGGCCGCTGGTGGTCGTGGCGAACCGCGTCCATTAACCGACAGTGACTGGGAAATTGCCCGTCGCATTGGGCCGACGCTGAAAGCGAAAGGTTTGATTTTTGTCGGTCTGGATATCATTGGCGATCGCCTGACGGAAATTAACGTCACCAGCCCAACCTGTATTCGCGAGATTGAAGCGGAGTTCCCGGTTTCGATTACCGGTATGCTGATGGACGCCATTGAGGCCCGTCTGCAGAAGTAAATACGTTGCCGGATGGCGACGACTTCGCGTCTAATCCGGCCTACAATTGCACCCCGTAGGCCGGATTAGGCAAAGCCGACATCCGGCAAGCTATTTTCAGAGGGTGACATCTTCGCACTTTGCCCACATACTGGGCGCTGTTGCTTTTTTGAACCAGGAAACAGAACCTCTGACAATGAATTTACAGCATCACTTTCTAATTGCCATGCCTGCTCTCCAGGATCCAATTTTCCGCCGTTCCGTGGTGTATATCTGCGAACACAATGAGAACGGAGCAATGGGGATTATCGTCAATAAGCCTCTGGAAAACTTACAAATTGAAGGGATTCTGGAAAAGCTGAAGATTACTCCAGAAGAACGCGATCCGGCCATTCGTCTGGATAAGCCCGTGATGCTCGGCGGCCCGCTGGCAGAAGACCGTGGATTTATTCTCCATACCCCACCGTCGCGCTTTGCGTCCAGTATTCGCATTTCTGATAACACCATCATCACAACTTCCCGCGATGTATTAGAAACGCTGGGCACGCAGGAGCAACCGTCCGAAGTGCTGGTGGCATTAGGCTATTCATCATGGGAAAAAGGCCAACTGGAACAAGAGCTACTGGATAACGCCTGGCTCACCGCCCCCGCCGATCTCAACATTTTGTTTAAAACACCGATCGCCGATCGCTGGCGCGACGCAGCCAAACTTATCGGGATAGATATTCAGACCATGCCCGGCGTGGCGGGGCATGCCTGATGAGCGGAACATTACTCTCTTTTGATTTTGGTACGAAAAGTATTGGCGTCGCCGTGGGTCAGCGCATTACCGGCACCGCCAGGCCGCTGCCTGCCATCAAAGCGCAGGACGGTACGCCAGACTGGAATCTGATTGAACGTCTGCTGAAAGAGTGGCAACCGGACGAAATCATTGTCGGCCTGCCGCTCAACATGGATGGCACCGAACAACCCCTTACCGCGCGCGCGCGTAAATTCGCCAACCGCATTCATGGTCGCTTTGGTGTAACCGTAACGCTACACGATGAACGTTTGAGCACCGTCGAAGCCCGCTCAGGCCTGTTTGAACAGGGTGGATACCGGGCGTTGAATAAAGGCAAAGTGGACTCCGCTTCTGCCGTTATTATCCTGGAAAGCTATTTCGAGCAGGGCTATTAAAGCCGCCCCTGCGCCTGGCGCTGCTGCAAACTTTGTGCAAACGTCTGCATACCTGTCTGCTGCCCGGTTTGTATCACGCCGGGTAGCTGATGCGTTTTCCCTTCGCGGATCAAATTGCCCACGGCGGGCGTGTTGACGAGCAGCTCGAATAGCGCCACGCGTCCCCCCTGCTTATCCTCCTCCAGTTTTTGCGAAATAACCGCCCGCAGGCTATCCGCCAGTTGATTACGCACGGGATCTTTTTCTGATGCCGCAAAGGTGTCTACCAGCCGCGCGATGGCCTGCGCCGCACCTCGCGTATGTAACGTTGCCAGCACCAGATGTCCGGTCTCCGCCGCCGTCAATGCCAGCCGAATGGTTTCCACGTCGCGCAGCTCGCCCAGCAAAATAACGTCGGGATCTTCGCGTAGCGCACCGCGCAAACCGGCGGCAAAAGAGGTGCAGTGTACGCCCACCTCCCGCTGTTGAATCAGACAACGTCGGCTGGTGTAGCGATATTCAATAGGATCTTCCAGCGTCAGAATATGCCCCTCAATGTGTTGATTGAGATAGTTCACCATCGCCGCCAGGGTCGTAGATTTACCGCTGCCGGTAGCGCCCGTCACCAGAATCAATCCGTTTTCACTGTGCAGCAGTTCAGGTATGACCGCGGGAGGCTGGAGATCGTCTAAAAGAGGACATTCCAGCGGTAGCAGTCTTAGCGCCAGCGACATTCCCTGTTGATGGGTAAATGCGCTGGCGCGCAGCCGTCGGGAGTCCATTAGGGTAACGGCAAAATCAATCTGCCCTTGCTCCCGCCACTGTACCTGTTGTTGCTCACTGAGCCAGCACATCAGCAGATTCTCTACGTCAGGCGCGGTAAACGGTGCGCTTTCGACTTTTCCGCGTATGCGCCAACGCGCAGGCCATGCATTGCACAGGTGTAGATCCGACACGTTATGCTTTACACTAAGGGCCACTATTTCTTCCATATTCATATGAACATCCTCGGAAAATGAACGATATCGCGCATAACCTGGCACATGTCCGGGACAAAATCTCAGCCGCCGCGACGCGTTGCGGGCGGTCTTCAGAAGAAGTTACGTTGCTTGCAGTCAGCAAAACCAAACCTGCGAGCGCCATCGAAGAAGCCATTACCGCAGGGCAGCGTGCCTTCGGTGAAAACTATGTCCAGGAAGGGGTGGATAAAATCCGCTACTTTCAGGAAAAAGGCGTCAACGATCTGCAGTGGCACTTTATCGGCCCGCTGCAGTCCAACAAAAGTCGTCTGGTCGCTGAACATTTTGACTGGTGCCATACGATTGATCGTCTGCGCATCGCTGCCCGTCTGAGCGAACAGCGCCCGGCAGACCTGCCGCCGCTGAATGTGCTGATCCAGATTAATATCAGCGATGAGAACAGTAAGTCAGGGATTCCGCTGGCAGAGCTTGATGCCCTGGCCGCTGAAGTCGCTGCGCTGCCGCGCATTACCCTGCGTGGTTTGATGGCGATTCCCGCGCCTGAGTCAGATTATGTAAGGCAGTTTGAAGTTGCCCAGCAAATGGCGGTAGCATTTGCCGGGTTGAAAACACGCAACCCAAATATCGATACGCTCTCACTGGGGATGTCTGATGATATGGATGCCGCTATCGCGGCGGGTAGCACGATGGTGCGCATCGGCACTGCCATTTTTGGTGCTCGTGATTACACTAAAAAATAAGGAAAATTAAGGAACACCATGAATACGTTGACCTTCCTGCTCTCAACGGTAATTGAGCTGTATACCATGGCGCTGCTGCTACGCGTGTGGATGCAGTGGTCTCGCTGCGATTTCTACAACCCGTTCTCGCAGTTTATTGTGAAAATCACTCAGCCCATTATTGGGCCGTTACGCCGTATTATTCCTCCGATGGGGCCCATTGACAGCGCATCAGCATTAGTCGCGCTCGTTCTCAGCTTTATCAAAGCCATCGTGCTGTTTAAGGTGGTCACGTTCCAGCCGATCATCTGGATCGCCGCCGTGCTGATTGTCCTGAAGACCATTGGACTGCTGATTTTCTGGGTGCTGCTGGTGATGGCGATTATGAGCTGGGTCAGCCAGGGTCGCAGCCCGGTGGAGTACGTGCTGATTCAACTGGCGGATCCGCTGCTGCGCCCTATCCGTCGTATTCTTCCGGGAATGGGTGGGATCGATTTCTCTCCAATGATCCTGGTTCTGCTGCTCTATGTTATCAACATGGGGATCGCGGAAGTGTTACAGGCGACAGGCAACATGCTGCTGCCGGGGCTGTGGATGGCGCTATGAGTGCCGTAACCCCCTGCGATGACGGTCTGGTTTTGCGGCTCTACATTCAGCCGAAAGCCAGCCGTGACAGTATTGTGGGTTTACATGGCGACGAGCTAAAAGTCGCCATTACCGCCCCGCCGGTTGATGGACAAGCCAACAGCCATCTGGTGAAGTTTCTCGGCAAACAGTTCCGCGTAGCGAAAAGCCATGTCGTTATTGAGAAGGGCGAGCTTGGTCGTCACAAACAGGTTAAAATTATTCATCCGCAACAGATCCCGCCCGAAATTGCGGCGCTAACTGATTAGGTATCCCATGCAAAAAGTTGTCCTCGCGACCGGCAATGCCGGTAAAGTGCGTGAACTCGCCTCTCTTCTGAGTGATTTCGGTCTTGATGTTGTTGCCCAAACGGATCTGGGTGTTGATTCCGCAGAAGAGACCGGACTGACGTTTATTGAGAACGCCATTCTGAAGGCGCGTCATGCCGCGCAAATTACAGGTTTGCCAGCCATTGCTGATGACTCCGGTCTGGCGGTTAACGCCCTTGGCGGCGCGCCGGGAATTTATTCGGCCCGCTATTCCGGTGAAGATGCGACTGACAAACAGAACCTGGAAAAACTGCTGCACACCCTGCGGGATGTCCCGGATGACCAGCGTCAGGCGCAATTCCACTGCGTGCTGGTGTATATGCGCCATGCAGACGATCCCACGCCTTTAGTGTGTCACGGAAGCTGGCCGGGTGTGATTACCCGTGAACCGGCCGGAAACGGTGGTTTTGGTTACGACCCCATCTTTTTTGTGCCGTCGGAAGGGAAAACCGCTGCTGAGCTGACCCGCGAAGAAAAAAGTGCGATTTCTCACCGCGGGCAGGCGCTGAAGCTGCTGCTGGATGCCCTGCGTAATGGTTAAGCTTCCGCCGTTAAGTCTTTATATTCACATCCCGTGGTGCGTGCAGAAATGCCCGTACTGCGACTTTAACTCGCATGCGCTCAAGGGCGAGGTTCCTCATGACGACTACGTGCAACATCTGCTGAGCGATCTGGATACCGAGGTAGCCCACGCTCAGGGACGTGAAATAAAGACGATCTTTATTGGTGGCGGTACGCCGAGCCTGCTCTCTGGCCCGGCGATGCAAACGCTGCTGGATGGCGTGCGTGCGCGCCTGAATCTGGCGGCAGATGCAGAAATCACGATGGAAGCGAACCCCGGAACTGTTGAAGCCGATCGCTTTGTCGATTATCAACGCGCCGGGGTCAACCGGATATCTATTGGTGTACAGAGCTTTAGCTCCGCCAAGCTCGAACGTCTGGGACGTATCCACGGGCCGGAAGAAGCTAAACGAGCGGCAAACCTGGCGAGCGGTCTGGGGCTACGCAGCTTTAACCTCGACCTGATGCATGGTTTACCGGATCAGACGCTGGAAGAAGCTTTGGGCGACTTACAGCAGGCCATCGCACTCAACCCGCCGCATCTTTCCTGGTATCAACTGACTATTGAACCCAACACGCTGTTCGGATCTCGTCCTCCCGTATTACCAGACGATGACGCGCTGTGGGATATTTTTGAACAAGGTCACCAGTTGCTGACCGCTGCCGGATATCAGCAGTATGAGACCTCAGCTTATGCAAAGCCGGGCTATCAATGTCAGCACAACCTGAACTACTGGCGCTTTGGTGACTATCTTGGCATTGGCTGCGGCGCACACGGTAAAGTCACCTTCCCGGACGGGCGCATCCTGCGCACCACCAAAACGCGGCATCCACGCGGCTATATGCAAGGGCGTTATCTCGAAAGCCAGCGTGATGTTGCTGAAGCCGATAAGCCGTTCGAATTCTTTATGAATCGTTTCCGGCTGCTGGAAGCCGCGCCACGCGCTGAATTCACGCAGTACACCGGGCTTCGCGAAGAGGTTATTCGTCAACAGATTGAAGAGGCTATTGCGCAGGGCTATTTGAGCGAGTGCGATGAGTACTGGCAGATTACCCAGCACGGTAAGCTGTTTTTAAACTCACTGCTGGAGCTGTTTCTGGCGGAGTAACACGCTTACGATGTAGCCGGATAAGGCCTTGAGCCGTATCCGGCAAATTGCCTGATGACGCTACGCTTATCAGGCCTACAGGGTTAGGACGATAAGCGCAGCCATCTTCAGCCATTAATACTGATTAAACATTTCCTGAATCTGCTTAGGATCTTTGGTTTCGGTCAGCGCCAGCTGCAGCAGAACACGCGCCTTTTGCGGGTTCAGCGAGCCTGACGCCACAAATCCGTATTTCGCATCATCCACTTCCGCATCCTGGGTAGTTGCCCCCGTCGGTACACGAGATGAACGTACGACTACCGTACCTTTATGCGCGGCAGTTGCCAGCGTATCAAAAATGGTTTTATACAGGTTGCCGTTACCAACACCCGCACTGACGATCCCGGCGTAACCGGCATCAACCAGCGCTTTTGCCGGCAGGTCAGAAGCATTCGCGTAGTTGTAAACAATCCCCACTTTCGGCAGCTCGGTCAGCTTAGACACATCAAACGGAGTCGATGTGGTGTGCTTACGCGCAGGCGTACGCTGGTAATCGATTTTTCCGTTATGGATATAACCCAGCGGGCCATAGTTAACGGATTTGAAGGTAGCGACATCGGTGGTATTGGTTTTGGTCACGTCGCGACCATCCATAACGGTGTCGTTCATCACCACCAGCACACCGCGGTTAGCTGAGGCTTTATCTGCGGCGGTTACCACTGCGTTATACAGGTTGAACGGGCCATCGGCGCTCATACCCGTAGACGGACGCATTGCGCCGACCAGTACCACCGGCTTGTTGCACTTGACGGTCAGGTCGAGGAAATAGGCGGTTTCTTCCATGGTATCCGTACCATGCGTTACCACGAAGCCGTCGGTTTTATCACACTCGGTATTAATCTTCTTCGCCAGCGTTAACCAGACTTCGTCATTCATATCCTGGGAGCCGATGTTCACCACCTGCTCACCTTTCACGACCGCAATGTCTTTCAGCTGAGGCACTGCATCTACCAGGTTTTCTACACCAACTTTACCCGCCGTGTAGTTAGATTTTGTCGCGGAATCACCACCGCCGGCAATCGTCCCGCCAGTCGCTAAAATGGTGATATTAGGTAATGCCAGCGCTGCACCGCTGAAACCCATAACCAGTGCTGCCAGTGCCGTTTTTCTGAAAAACTCCATGTTATTTCTCCAGTTACTTGAATTTGCTGCATTATGTCCATCCCACAGATGAATAATGTGATGCAATCCAATTAACCAGATTTATATCTCCATCAAATTGTCATTCTTAGAGATGGATATCAAAAAAGAAGATAAACACAAAATAAAACGGCACAGAAATGTTTCTGTGCCGTTAAAAAGAGGTGAAGATTATTTCAGACTACTAACCAGCGTTTTACGATCGTTTTCCAGCGTCACGACGCGGGCGCAAACATCTTTGCCAAACTGCTGGAAGTCTTGTTCCTGATTCTTCCACTCATTCTGAATTGACGTTTGCAAACCGCCCAGACTACCGAGCACACCCTGCAGCGGATTACCGCCGCCTTTGAGCACGGCTTTAGCACCCATTTCGTTAATGCTATCCTGCAAAATGCCGCCCATCGCCTGATTGACCAACTGTTGGCCATCAGCACGCACCTGATCGATTGCCTTATAATGAAAGGTCAGACCGTCTGTACGGTGCTCGATGATACGATTCATCTGCTCTTTTAATTGCGCATCAAGCTTGGTTAAGCGGCCGCGCATGTTGCTGCTTTCACCCACTTCTTTGGCGATGATTTTATCCAGCGCCACGCGTCCTTTTTCCACACGCGCTCTGGCTCCCTCATCAATCCATGGCAGACTGCTTCGCAATGCCGCCTGATAATCTTTGGCCTGCTCACGCTGTGCAGCATTCAGGGTGTACTGTTTGCCGTTGAAGGTGACGTTGCCAGCCGGCGTGATAACCAGATCGCCGTTTTCGCCTTTCACCTGCACCGTTTGCGGGCTCAAAATCACATCGTCACGTGGGGTGACGCTGCACTGATAATCTGCATGTGCGGCCATCGCCGTGAACGTGAGGACTGCCGCCAGCAGCGTTTTGCGCATCATATCTATCCCTCAATACAAATCGGGCCGGCATTTGCCGACCCTGTGCTACTTAGTCCCACCAAACATCGAAAAGTTCGCTGGTGCGCACTTCTTCGAGTTTGTGCTCTTCCAGCCACTTACGCACGATTGCCTGATGTTCTTCGGTGCATTTGCCGATTTCCTGCAGACAGATCAGACCTTCCCAGGCCAGATAGCCGCTGCCGTCAAAAGCCAGCTTGTTCGGTTCGATAACTTCATTGATAAAGTCATCAACGATTTGATCGACCTGCTCTCCAGATGTACCTTCCGGGAAACGCCATGCAACCGAAAATCCTACTTCCTGGAATTCTTCGATGTGCATCTTTTTACGCAGACGACGGCTACGGTTCTTTGCCATTATTTCACCCTCTCGAACATTAAGTCCCATACGCCGTGGCCAAGACGATGACCACGTTGTTCAAATTTGGTTACCGGGCGCGATTGTGGGCGCGGTACATAATCGTTACTCTCGGACTGGTTTTTATACCCGTCAATGGAGGACATCACTTCCAGCATATGTTCCGCATACGCTTCCCAGTCGGTTGCCATGTGGAACACTCCGCCCAGCTTCAGCTTACTTAAGATATGCTCAGCAAACGGTACCTGAACGATACGGCGTTTATTATGACGTGCTTTATGCCACGGGTCAGGGAAAAACAGCTGAACCATAGATAAAGAATTGTCAGGAATCATTTTATGCAGGACTTCAACGGCATCATGGCACATGACGCGCAGGTTCTCGACACCCTCTTCATGGGCTGAAGCCAGACACGCACCAACGCCCGGCGAGTGAACCTCAATGCCGAGGAAATTCTGTTCCGGACGCGCTTTCGCCATTGCGACCAGCGACGCACCCATACCAAAACCGATTTCCAGCGTGACTGGCGCATCACGGCCAAACAGTTCTGCGAAATTTACAGGCTCTTCGCTGAACTCAACGCCCATCACCGGCCAGTAGTTTTCCAGCGCGTGTTCCTGCCCTTTCGTCAGTCGCCCCTGGCGACGAACAAAACTACGAATCCGGCGCAGAGGGCGGCCGTTTTCATCAAATTCCGGTGAAATGACGTCGTTCTTCATAAAAGTTTAGTCTGCTGTGTTTGAGTTCTGAAAACGGGCATTATCCAAAGTTAGTTGCCGGATGCAAGTAAAGGAAGAAAGTGAGCAGCGGAAAGTTCCGGTTTACACCCCGTTGCCGCTGTGCTGCAATCTTGCCCCCGGCAATAATGAAACGGTAATCATGCAAGCGTCTCAATTCTCGGCTCAGGTTTTGAGCTGGTACGACAAATACGGGCGGAAAACGCTACCCTGGCAAATTGACAAGACGCCTTACAAAGTATGGCTCTCTGAGGTAATGCTGCAACAAACTCAGGTTGCGACCGTTATCCCTTATTTTGAGCGTTTTATGGTGCGCTTCCCAACGGTAAGCGATTTAGCTCATGCGCCGCTGGATGAAGTTCTGCATTTATGGACAGGGCTGGGCTATTACGCCCGGGCGCGTAATCTGCATAAAGCCGCACAGCAGGTTGTGACGCTGCATGGCGGCACATTCCCACAAACCTTTGATGAGGTGGCTGCTCTGCCAGGCGTAGGACGTTCAACCGCAGGCGCGATCCTTTCTCTTTCTCTGGGTCAGCATTTTCCGATTCTCGACGGTAACGTCAAACGCGTGCTGGCTCGCTGTTATGCTGTAAGCGGCTGGCCGGGTAAAAAAGAGGTCGAAAAGAAGCTGTGGGAGTTGAGCGAGCAGGTTACACCTGCCCATGGCGTTGAGCGGTTTAATCAGGCGATGATGGATTTAGGCGCCATGGTCTGTACGCGCTCAAAACCTAAATGTTCGCTGTGTCCGTTGGATAATGGCTGTGTGGCCAGCGCCAATGCAAGCTGGGCGCTGTACCCGGGTAAAAAACCCAAGCAAACGCTGCCGGAACGGACGGGCTATTTTTTACTGATGCAGCATAATGACGAAGTATTGCTCGCACAGCGACCGCCCAGCGGCTTATGGGGTGGTTTATACTGTTTTCCGCAGTTTGACGATGAAAACGGACTGCGCAACTGGCTGGCGCAACGACAAATTAACGCAGATAATCTGACCCAACTTAATGCGTTTCGCCATACCTTTAGCCATTTCCACTTAGACATTGTGCCTATGTGGCTTCCAGTGTCTTCATTCGGCTCATGCATGGATGAAGGCAACGCGCTCTGGTATAACTTAGCGCAACCGCCGTCGGTCGGACTGGCGGCTCCCGTGGAGCGTTTGTTACAGCAATTACGTGCCGGTACACACGTTTAACGTACCGGTCGAAAGAGAGGATTTTATATGAGCAGAACGATTTTTTGCACTTTCCTGCAACGCGAAGCAGAAGGCCAGGACTTCCAGCTGTACCCGGGCGAGCTGGGGAAACGCATCTACAACGAGATTTCTAAAGAAGCATGGGCGCAATGGCAGCATAAGCAAACCATGCTGATTAACGAGAAGAAGCTCAATATGATGAACGTTGAGCATCGTAAGTTACTGGAACAGGAGATGATTAACTTCCTGTTTGAAGGCAAAGATGTGCATATTGAAGGCTATACACCAGAGTCTTAAGAACCGTTGCCGGATGGCGCTGCGCTTATCCGGCCTACGATTTGATCTGGTCCTTGCAAATAACAAACACAACACGCACTCCCGGAATGATGAAAAAATTTCTCGCGCTTGCCGTTATTGCGCCGTTGCTCATCTCCTGTTCCAGTTCGACCAAAAAAGGCGATTCCTATAACGAAGCCTGGGTCAAGGATACCAACGGTTTTGATATTCTGATGGGGCAATTTGCCCATAACATTGAGAATCTGTGGGGGTTTAAGGAAGTGCTGATTGCGGGTCCGAAGGACTACGTAAAGTATACCGATCAGTATCAAACCCGCAGCCATATCAACTTTGATGACGGTACAATCACCGTCGAGACCATTGCCGGGACAGATCCCGCCGGGCACCTGCGTCGGGCGATTATCAAGACATTGCTGATGGGTGATGATCCGGGTTCTATCGACCTCTATTCCGATGTCGACGACATTAAGATTTCCAAAGAGCCGTTCCTGTACGGGCAGGTGGTCGATAATACTGGCCAGCCAATTCGTTGGGAGGGACGCGCCACCAATTTCGCTGACTATCTGCTGAAAACACGCCTGAAAAGCCGCAGCAACGGTATTCGCATCATCTATAGCGTGACCATCAACCTGGTACCGAACCACCTTGATAAGCGCGCGCATAAATACGTCGGCATGGTGCGTCAGGCTTCGCGTAAGTATGGCGTCGATGAGTCGCTGATTCTGGCCATCATGCAAACCGAATCCTCATTTAACCCGTATGCGGTCAGCCATGCCGATGCGCTGGGGTTGATGCAGGTGGTGCAACACAGCGCCGGGAAAGATGTGTTTCGTTCGCAGGGGCGCTCCGGCACGCCGAGCCGTAGCTTCCTGTTTGACCCGGCCAGCAACATTGATACCGGTACCGCTTATCTGGCAATGCTTAACAACGTCTATCTGGGCGGTATTGATAATCCAACCTCCCGTCGCTATGCGGTCATCACGGCATATAACGGCGGTGCGGGCAGCGTGCTGCGCGTTTTCTCGAACGATAAAATTCAGGCCGCGAATATTATCAACAGCATGACCCCGGGGGACGTTTATCAAACGCTGACTACCCGACATCCGTCTGCTGAATCACGCCGATACCTTTACAAGGTCAATTCCGCGCAAAAATCATATCGACGCCGCTAATATATCCCTCTTCTGTCCCGGTAAACGGGGCCCGGAAGAGGGCAAAGTGTTAACCCCGTCACTATTTTGCTTTGCAATTAGAAATTGTTTGCAAATATTTGTCACAGGTAACAAAAAAAGAGTGTCCCTCGTTGATAGAATCACATCATCAAGCCCCGGCAAATGTGCCTTTTAAAACATTCATCCGCATTACGGTGTGAGGAAATTAACATGAATCTTAAGCTGCAGCTGAAAGTGCTCTCGTTTCTGCAGTTCTGCTTATGGGGTAGTTGGCTCACTACCCTCGGCTCCTATATGTTTGTCACCCTAAAATTCGATGGTGCATCCATTGGCGCAGTGTATAGCTCGCTGGGGATCGCCGCCGTGTTTATGCCTACGCTGTTAGGGATTGTGGCCGACAAATGGATCAGTGCGAAATGGGTGTACGCCATTTGTCACCTGGTCGGCGCAGCAACACTGTTCGCCGCAGCCGAAGTCACCACCCCAGGCGCCATGTTCTTTGTGATCTTGCTTAACTCTTTGGCCTATATGCCAACGCTCGGGTTAATCAACACCATCTCTTACTATCGCCTGCAGTCAGCCGGGATGGATATTGTCACCGACTTCCCGCCAATCCGTATCTGGGGCACCATCGGCTTTATCATGGCGATGTGGGGCGTGAGCTTCTCCGGCTTCGAGCTGAGCCATATGCAGCTGTATATCGGTGCAACGCTGTCCGTTGTTTTGGCACTGTTCACGCTGACGCTGCCGCATATTCCGGTGGCTAACCAGCAGAAAAACCAGAGCTGGACATCCATGCTCGGTCTGGACGCCTTCGCGCTGTTTAAAAACAAGCGCATGGCGATTTTCTTTATCTTCTCAATGATGCTGGGCGCTGAGCTGCAGATTACCAATATGTTCGGTAATACCTTCCTGCACAGCTTCGATAACAACCCGCTGTTCTCCGGTAGCTTCATCGTTGAACACGCCTCGGTGATGATGTCGATCTCGCAGATTTCCGAGACGCTGTTTATCCTGACCATCCCGTTCTTCTTGAGCCGTTACGGTATTAAGAATGTGATGCTTATCAGTATTGTGGCGTGGATGTTGCGCTTCGGCCTGTTTGCCTACGGCGATCCAACGCCGTTCGGTACCGTGCTGCTGGTTCTGTCGATGATTGTTTACGGCTGCGCCTTCGACTTCTTCAACATCTCGGGCTCGGTGTTCGTGGAGAAAGAAGTTCGCCCTGAAATCCGCGCCAGCGCACAGGGTATGTTCCTGATGATGACCAACGGCTTCGGTTGTATTCTGGGTGGTCTGGTGAGCGGTAAAGTGGTTGAGTACTACACGCTGAACGGTATTACCGACTGGCAGACCGTGTGGCTGATCTTCGCTGGCTACTCGCTGGTACTGGCTTTTGCCTTCGTGGCGCTGTTTAAATACAAACACGTACGCGTTCCGACAGGCACGCACACTATCGCACACTAACGTTTACACAGAGAAAAGCGGGTTGCCAAAAGGTAACCCGCTTTTTTTGCGCTTACTTCACAACATATCCATACAGACGCTTAATACCGTCCGCATCAGTCTCACTGTAAACGCCCTGCAACTCCGGCGAAAAGCCCGGCAGCAGGTTTACGCCCTCTTCCAGCGCCAGGAAATAACGTTGCACCGCCCCGCCCCAGACTTCACCCGGTACCACGCACAGCACGCCCGGAGGATAAGGCAGCGCACCTTCTGCCGCAACGCGGCCAGCGGCATCACAGATCCGAACCAGCTCAACATCACCACGGATAAAGGCGCTGTTCGCATCCTGCGGGTTCATCGCCACGGCAGGCAAACTCTCCTGGCGGAACATCGCTTTTTGCAGATCCTTGACACCAAAGCTGACGTATAAATCGTGCATTTCCTGACACAGTTCACGCAGCGTGTAATCCCGGTAACGTACCGGATACTTGTTGAAGATGGAGGGCAACACGTCCGCCAGCGGCGTATCGTCCTCAATGTGCTGCTCAAACTGCGCCAGCATTGCCACCAGTTGCGCCAGTTTCTCGGTGCTTTCTGCCGGGGTCAGCAGGAACAAAATCGAGTTAAGGTCGCATTTCTCCGGAACAATGCCGTTTTCACGCAGGTAATGCGCCAGAATCGTCGCCGGAATACCAAACTCAGTATATTGCCCGGTTTGCGCATCAATGCCCGGAGTGGTTAACAACAGCTTGCAGGGATCAACGAAATACTGGTCGCGCGCGTAGCCGGAAAAACCATGCCATTTAGCACCCGGTTCAAAGCTAAAGAAGCGGCGCTCGCTGGCAATCACCGGCGTTGGATAGCTTTCCCACGGTTTGCCATCGACTACCGGGGGAATAAACGGCTGAATCATCTTACAGCGGGCAATAATCGCTTTACGGGCCTCGATCCCCAGCGCCACACACTCCGCCCATAGCCGACGACCGCTCTCGCCTTCATGGATTTTGGCGTTCACGTCCAGCGCCGCAAACAGCGGGTAAAACGGACTGGTGGAAGCATGCAGCATAAACGCATTGTTCAGACGCTTATGCGGGCAGAATCTCGCCTGCCCACGAATATGGTTATCCTTTTTGTGGATCTGCGAAGTTTGTGAGAATCCGGCCTGTTGTTTGTGTACCGACTGGGTGACAAAGATCCCCGGATCGTTAGCATTAAGCTCCAGTAGCAGCGGTGACCCATCGGCCATCATTGGGATGAATTGCTCGTAGCCAACCCAGGCAGAATCAAACAGGATGTAATCGCACAGGCTACCGATCTTGTCGATCACCTGCCGGGCGTTGTAGATCGTCCCGTCATAGGTACCGAGCTGAATGATCGCCAGACGGAAAGGACGCGGCTGGTCAGCCTTGTGCGGCGCAACTTCACGCAGTTGCTGGCGCAGATACGCCTCATCAAAGCAGTGCTCGTCAATGCCGCCAATAAAGCCAAACGGATTACGCGCCGCTTCCAGATAAACCGGCGTCGCGCCCGCCTGGATCAGCGCGCCGTGGTGGTTGGACTTATGGTTGTTGCGGTCAAACAACACCAGATCGCCACGCGTCAGCAGCGCATTGGTGACCACTTTATTCGCCGCAGAGGTCCCGTTCAGCACAAAGTAGGTTTTATCCGCGTGGAAAACTTTCGCGGCAAATTTCTGCGCATGTTTCGCTGATCCCTCATGAATCAGCAGATCGCCCAACTTAACGTCAGCGTTGCACATATCCGCGCGGAACAGGTTCTCGCCAAAGAACTCATAGAAATGTCTGCCCGCCGGATGCTTCTTAAAAAACTCACCGTGCTGGTGCCCCGGGCAGGCAAACGTGCTGTTCCCCATTTCGACATACTGGGTAAGCGTGTCATAGAACGGCGGCAGCAACTCTTCCTCATACTGACAGGCAGCAGACTCCAGCTCCAGCCAGTCCTGAGCCTGACCGCGAATCACCGCGTTAACGCCCGCAGGTACATCGACATCAGACTCTGCGAACAAAAACACCGGTATATGAAAACCAGTGCGTTTCAGCAAAGCCAGGATCCCACTGCGGCTGTCCGCAACGGTAATGACGACTGCCGCGACGTCAGTAAAATCGGTGCTGTCCAGTGACACCACCTGACGATGGCTGGAAAGACGAGAAACCAGTTCACTACTGGCGGCAATTTTCATTGATTTCATAAGCGCAATAACCCGTTTCGGGAAAATCAAAAGTCCCGGACAAAGCCACATTGCTTTGCCCACGAAATGACAGGTCAAACTGGTTACCAGCCCCGACCGCCAGACATCAGTAAAAGCAGATAGCCTCTGATTTTACTGTTATCCTGCAGTGAGCGTGCGCTGCCCTCACCGCATGGTGAGAGCGTGAAGATAAGTTGCAGAAAGGGGCAAACGTCGCGCAAAAAGGCGATGTTGAAGGCGATGTAGGGGGAGTAATATCATCCCAGGCAACCCCATTCAGACAGGAGAAAATTCGCGCAATCATGGCACCTTTCACCTACAGGCGCAAGATAAAATCCTGTGCTTAAACCTCACAGATAAACAAACATTTCGTCTGAAAATAGCGGCATAATAATGCAATCTGAAACATAATTTCACCCAGCCAATTGCCTTTAGCATCAAGACGATAATGGGTATGCAGGAGCTAACGTGGTAATCGGACCCTTTATTAATGCCAGCGCCATTTTATTCGGTGGTGTTCTCGGCGCGCTGCTCAGCCAGCACTTACCTGAACGCATTCGGATCTCCATGACCTCAATATTCGGGTTGTGCTCGTTGGGGATAGGTATTCTGTTGGTGTTGAAATGCGTTAACTTGCCGGTAATGGTTCTGGCAACGCTGGTGGGCGCATTAATTGGCGAGTTCTGCCATCTGGAAAAAGGAATCAATGCCGCGGTTGCCAAAGCGCAGCAGCTTTTCACCCGGTCAGACGCCAACGCTACGCACGAATCCTTTATTCAAAGCTATGTGGCCATCATCGTGCTGTTTTGCGCCAGCGGTACCGGGATCTTTGGCGCGATACATGAAGGGATGACCGGCGACCCGAATATTTTAATCGCCAAGTCATTTCTGGATTTCTTCACGGCCATCATTTTTGCCTGTTCATTAGGAATCGCGGTATCGGCAATTTGCGTGCCGATGCTGGCAATCCAGCTAACGCTTGCCACCTGTGCTGCACTGATTTTGCCTCTGACGACGCCCGCCATGATGGCTGATTTCAGCGCCGTAGGCGGACTGTTGCTGCTGGCAACCGGTTTGCGGATTTGCGGCATCAAAATGTTTGCGGTGGTGAATATGCTTCCGGCCCTGCTGCTGGCAATGCCGCTTTCCGCTGCGTGGATGGCATTTTTTGCCTGAGAATGCGTGCAATTGCAGCAATCTGGTGATAGATTGTGCAGTCTGCATTGATTTGAAGAAATTTCGTTGACGAAGCGAAGCGAATCGGGTTTAATGCGCCTCGTTGCCCGGATAGCTCAGTCGGTAGAGCAGGGGATTGAAAATCCCCGTGTCCTTGGTTCGATTCCGAGTCCGGGCACCAAATTCATATCAACGGACCTCCACGGAGGTCCGTTTTTGCATTCTGAACCCGCGAAAATCAACACATCCACAATACGTTAACTCCACCCAACTCAATCAAATTCAACCCGCTTCAAGTCCCTTGCGAGGGTACAACTGAGGGTATAGTCTGATTCGATAAAATTTATACCCCTTTTACTATCAGGAGACCCCACCAATGGCGCTCACTGACGCTAAAATCCGGGCAGCTAAACCGGATGAAAAACCTTATAAACTTGCTGACAGCGGCAACATGTTTTTGCTCGTTCACCCTAACGGCTCGCGTTACTGGCGACTCCGCTATCGGTTTCTGGGCAAAGAGAAAACGCTCGCTCTGGGCGTCTATCCTGAAGTCTCATTATCAGAAGCAAGGGAAAAGCGCGATGCGGCAAGGAAACAGATAACGGAGGGAATTGATCCGTGCGAACAGAAACGAGTAAAGAAAGCAGTACAGGAGGCCAGCAATACGTTCGAGCTTGTTGCACGTCAGTGGCACAAGAGCAACAAAAAATGGTCCGAAGCTCACAGCGAGAAGGTGCTCAAAAGTCTTGAGAGTCACGTATTTCCTCTTATCGGCTCACGTGATATTACCACCCTCAGAACTCCCGATTTACTTGTCCCCGTTAAAACAGCCGAATCCAAAGAGATATATGAGATTGCAGCCCGCCTTCAGCAGCGTATCACTGCCATCATGCGCTATGCTGCCCAGTCCGGCATTATCAGCTATAACCCTGCCGTGGATATGGCTGGTGCTTTAACGACGGTGAAGCGCCAGCATCGCCCTGCCCTCGCCTTAAATCGCATTTCAGAGCTGCTTGAACGACTGGACAACTACAGAGGACAACCTCTCACCCGGCTGGCAACCAAACTTACCCTGCTTATCTTCATACGTTCCAGTGAACTACGCTTTGCTAGGTGGTCTGAGATCGACTTCAAGAAAGCCATGTGGACCATTCCTCCCGAGCGGAAACCTATTGAAGGGGTCAAGTACTCGCATCGAGGCTCTAAAATGCGTACAGAGCATCTGGTCCCGCTATCAACTCAGGCACTGGATATTCTCAAACAAATCCAAGCCATCAGCGGGGAATATGAACTGATTTTCACTGGCGATCACAATCCATGGAAACCCATGAGTGAAAATACAGTGAATAACGCACTACGTCTTATGGGCTACGATACAAAGGTCGATGTCTGTGGTCACGGCTTCCGGGCAATGGCCTGTAGTTCGTTGATTGAGTCAGGATTATGGTCGAGAGATGCTGTGGAGCGCCAGATGAGCCATCAGGAACGTAATGGCGTACGTGCGGCCTACATTCATAAAGCTGAGTTCTTAGATGAACGCAAATTGATGCTGCAATGGTGGGCAGATTTTCTCGATGCGAATAGTGAAAATCCGGTCTCACCTTTCGATTACGCCAGACAACAATTATAATCTATTCTCCCGGCAGAAATGCCGGGAGAATGTTTACTTATTCTTTCCCTGTATACATTTATTCACAGAGGGGTTGATGGCAAGCTGCCGCCTGTCCTTGTGATGAACTATTTTACGTAGGTACAGGTGATTACCTATACTACCCGCTTTAAAGCATGTCACAGCAATTAACGATAAAATAAGACACGAAATAACGGGGTGTCACTATGAGTTTTTTAACGGATGAAGAAATTAATGCACTGACAATAAAACGAATGATTTTTCATGTCGTTGGTGGGGAACTGGAGATCCCAGTGCTGCTCAGCGAAATATCACCACCTGAACACGTCGATTTTTTTCTGGAACGGATTAAGTCTGCATTAAGCGGTAACATGTTCCGGTTTACGGAATTGTCCAATACCGAGCGTATTCTGCGGCTCATAAGGAACAATGCCGATACCGACGCTAGTTGCTTCACCGAACAGTCCACCTTTCTGGCAAACGATTTTCAGTCTCATCACCACACAAAAAATGCCAGCATGGGGGTATTTTTTCTTTTTGAGCTTCACACCCTCAATGATGAAAAACTGTTTGCCCTCATTAAATATGATAACGAGGACGTGGTACGTTACGTGCTGGATGCGGAGGGAGACGAGTTTCAGGTTCCCAGACTCGAACGTTTCCGCGAAAGCTTCGTCAAGAAAGCTGAAGCCATGCAGAAAATTGCTCTGGTCCGCCTGACGGCAGATGCTCAGGGTGGGCGGGTTGTCGTTCGGGATCGCAGCAAACGAACCAATATCTCCGTTTATTTTGAGCGTTTTTTACAGGTACAGCGCGTCAACAGTACAACCGATCTCAGCGACAAACTGGTTGCCGCACTCAAGGATGTCTTCAAAAAGCATCGAGACCTGTTACCGGACGACATCAGACGCAGCGGTGTTAACAAGATTTATGAAACGTTACATCACGGGGCGCAGGATTTTAACACCGATGAACCCCTTTCCCTGCTTAACCAGATTTTTGGACCAATGGAAGAAGATCATCCGCTGGTCAAATCCTTTACCCGTAAAATAAAAGACCTGGGAATTTCAGGTGAATCTTTCCGGATCACCCCTGAGAACATTCCTAAGCCACGGAAAAGAAAACTGGTAACTCTGGAAGATGTTATTGTTATCTACGATGAGGATAATGCACCGGATATCCAAACGATGGAAGACGGGCGAAAACGTATAGTGATAGTGACTGCAGGGCTGGTGACAGATGACATCGATACTGGAAAAAATCGGTAAGGCAATTGACTGCTCACGCCGCACATCTGATCTGGTGATCACTGAAGATCAGCAAACCACCACCCGGAAATTGTTCATTTCTGGAACCATGGATAATGACACCCTTCAGTTATGGGGGGAAGTAATGGATACCGATGCCGAAAATCTCAGGATCACCTTTGTTGATGATAGTCGAGATGATATCCACCCCGCACAAGGTATCCCCGGTCAGAAGCACTTTATCACCATCATCAGCGATGAACTCCCCGGAATTTTGCGCCTCTTCACCTTGGAAGGTTGGCGTTCGTTTTTACTCCAGGATCCCAGGCTCTGTCAGTATCACCGCATCTACGCCCTGTTTATCAACGAAGCATTTGAAACACAACAATGGAAGGTCGCGCCGTGGAAAAAAATGCTCCCGGATGAGAGTGAAAGCGACGTCCCAACTCAGACGGCCTCCGTCACAAAAAGCATTATCCGTTGTTTTTCAACTGACTTTCTTCCCCCAGATACCATTGCACCTTGGATCCTGATATCCGGCGATACAGTGATCGACGAATCAATGAGACTCTGGGAGTCACTCGCTTGTCGGGAGTTGTTGAAATGTTTCGTCAATGAGCTTTTTGCTGCCGAAATAAAAAAGGTCGGACTGTCAGGAAAACCGCCGCGGAAAATCCCTTTCGGGGAAGAACATGCGGCTCTGCCCGCCTTTGACGTCATTCAGGAAACAGCAAAATGGATTTTTCTGGAAGGAAACGAAACCGAGCTTAAACATACCTTTTTGTCCAGTGAACTGGCCAGAGAATGGCCTGAGGGCGTTACGTTTTGTGAAGGCATTGTGTATCGACTCTCCCCGGCACTGGAGTCAGCCCGACTTCTCTACAAGGCCCATATCCGGACAGGGGGAAAAGACACCCTGAAATCGCTGGGCGATTTGCGAAAAAGTCTGACAGAGGACACACAAAAAATTCTGCAGCAGTCGCGTGACCTGTCTTCCACGTTGTGGAAAGATATGGCCCTGGTTATCAGCACTCTGATCCTTCGCTACAGTCTGGAGGCCCTAAAGGCAAGTGGTCCGCAAAAAGTGTATGCTCTGGCATTTTGTGCACTGGCCCTGTATATCGCCATCTCATACGGGATGTCGGTCTATATCAACCGGAATGCCCTTTCACTGCTGGAACAAAACAGAATAACCTGGAGAAGTAAGTTATATGGTTTTCTGGATGAACAAGATTATCAGGAGCTTGCGGGTCTTCCCATTAATACCGCAATGTGGTCATATCGCCGGGTTGAGCGAATAACGTCGGCCATTATGCTCGTACTGGTTACGCTATTACTCACGGCAGCAGCAAGTGAATTCTGGTCGCTAAGTATGATCATGCATTCTGGATACACTTGGGTTATGAGTGCGCTGCAGTTTCTGACATCCACGGCCCTGCGAGGCCCGAACGATTTCCAGTGTGTCCTTCAAGGCTGAAATGAAACAATCAGAGATCATAGCAGGCTCTGGTAATGAGCAACTCTCATGGTTATCTGCTTTCAGGTAACTAAACAGAAATTCATTTTGCCCTGTCGGTCATCTCGCAACTGCTTTCCCCATCGCGTCATGGTAGAAAGAACCACCCCCATAGCACTGTCCGCAGTTGCAATGGTGTAGTTCTACTCAAGGACCATTTGTGCGGATTCGTATTTAAATTCAGCACTGAAATTTCTTTTTTTTCATTGGGATGCCTGTATTGTTCTGAGATGAGCGTATCACCTTTGTTCAGGTGGTAAAATTCTGTAAACCACTACAGTTATCGCTGAAGCTAATCCTGAGTAAAACGGTGGATCAATATTAGAATGTAGGTGGAGATGTAAGTGGATCACTTTTCACCCGTCGTTGACATCCTAGCCCTGTACTAAAAAGTCTTCCAATTTAATCGTGCGCGGAATCGATTCATAAAATGATTTTAACAAACATTGATGGATGAACAAAACCACATTGTATATTCCGTTAGAAAAAATTCACTACACCCTTTTTTAGATTCATAGATACTTGCATCAGATCACGGACATATAATCAAGAAGGTGATAGTAAATGAAAATTTCATGCATATTAAATTAAACCCCCCCCTATCTCCCAAAAGTATATTTCAAGGTTTCCATTAACATTCCCGCCTGCCACTTTACGTACACTCATCCTTCCACGCATACACAAAACACTGCAACTAATAAACAACTACATTAAGGTATCAAATACAGATTACATCGGCGAAAACAAGAACTGTAACCCTACCTACATCACAAGCAAAGACGGCAGCATACTTGTGATTTATCGGCATTTCTGGCATGATCTTTAGTGTGTTTAATACAGATTAATCAGTTGAATCAACATCCTAATTGTACACACTGGAAAAATGTCAGACGTTGAGATACATTCACGGAATGTATGTTTTATGTGGAGATATCCTCCCATGTTTCATGGTAAGGCCTACGAATTCGAAAATGTCGATTATTTTTAAAAAAGATGTGTTTCAGCAGCAAGGCCAACATAAAGTGATACGAAAACACAAAATTGCATAAGCTGTCAGTGCGGGATACCTACGAACACATAATAACGCATTGCAATTAATTTATTGCTTATTATTTAAATACTCTTTGAATAGCTCTTTTGACATCTTATAACTAATACAATAATCAGTAATGTCGGACAAAATCATTACTAATTCTAAATTTTTAGTTGATACAGCTTGCTTGTCGTTACTTAATTATTTTTAAGGAAAAAGATTGTGAATACATTTAACCGAACTACCACATGCATCGTGATTTCCGCAGCATTGTTACTTGGAGGCTGTGCCAATACAGGAAGCTCTCTCCTGTCTGGGACAAAGCCGGATCCTCGCCTTACCACCACAGAACAATCACAGTTCTTTAGCGCTTCTGGTGCACAAGGTTGTGGCGTAGGCGCCGTATCCGGCGCAGCTCTCGGCGCGTTAGTAGGGGCGTTAGCAGGTGACTCGAAGAAAGCGCTTGCCGGCGCTGCAATTGGTGGCGCAGCTGGCTGTGCTGCAGGTATGACCGCTAACTACTATCTTGATGGCCTGAAAAAAGATTATGCCTCTACAGCCGATCGTCTGCAGGCTATGGATAATGACATCAGCAAAGATACCGCAGCGGTTGAAAAATCGACGCTGGCGATGAAACAAGTTATTAGCGAAAACCAGGCCACCTTAACCAAAATCAGCATCCAAAAAGATAAAGCTGGATTTGATAAAGTCGGTGCGAAAACCCAGCTGGCGCAAATTGATGCCAACATCAGCAAGATGAAAGAGACCATGAAAGGCATGAAGGATAAAGAATCTGCCTATAAGGTCGCTTTACAAGGTCAAACGACCACCACAAGTGCAGAGAAAAGCAAGCTGGCAAATTTGAACAAAGAATATGCCAATCTCAATAGCAAGATTGCTGCTCTGGAACAAGAAACCAACGAGCTGTATGAACAGCGCCAGGCGATCTCCCTTGGTTAACCCTTTCGGCCGATAGCATTATCGGCCGGTTTAAGACTGCTTAAAGCAGCGTTATTCGACGCTAATGATGGATTATTTGATGAGAAAATACGCACTTCTTGCCGCCCTTGTCCTTACGGGTTGTACTACGTCCCCCCAGGACTGTGATTTACACGCACAAGATCCAAGCTTTATTACCAAACTGAGCTGCGCCACGTCGGGTGGTTATCGTCAGCAGGTTGATCAAAAAGAACAGCAGGTTCGTCTGAGCCAATATCAAAATGAATCGGCCAGGCAACAGCAGGATTATACCCAAAACAGACAGCAGACCTTAAATCAAAAGCTGGCAGATGAACAAGCAAGGCTAAATGCCGTGCGTTCGGATCTGTCGCAGACTCTCGCAAAACTGAAATCAAGCAAGATTCAAAGCCGCGAACGCCAGCAGGAAATTGCCAAATTGCAGGAGCTGCAGCGCCAGTCACAAACGGCAACGAGCGCCAGCGAAATTTCAGCGATTGAGAAAAAGGTCGCCGAAGCCAAGCACAAAATTAAAGTTCTCGAAGAAGCAAATACGCTCCGCTAAAAGCGCAGAAAACGTTCCGGCTGTCTGAGATGCGATGATACACATCTCATGCATATCATCCACAACAATAATGATTTGCTTATGCAACGATTAACAACTGCCGCGCCGATTGATGAAGCAACGCTGACAACCTATGAAGAGACGGTCGGTATCATACATCGTCATCTTCCTCCTTCACTGGCGCTGCTGTATGCCACCGCGCGTCGCAATGCTGAAGGACGCCTGGAGTGGTGGACAGCACGTCAGGGGCTGGCTAAACCTTTTTCCGCACTGAATGACGCCGAACGGCTGACTGTTGAGAATAAACGTCAGCAATATCAGGACATTCTGGCGGGGTTAATCAGCCAGCTGGCCGCGCGCGGCGAAGATAAGTCAGCACATGCGTTGCAAACGCTGCTCACCCAATCGCACCACCTCGACGGCTATAGCGTCGGCGGCGAACCGGTGTTGGTCAATTGGGCCACAGCCAGCACAGCGGCCCCCCTCCATACAGTAGTGGTTATCCCCTGGTGGCGCGGTTTTCTTCCTTGGCTGGCATTATTGCTACTGCTGCTCCTGCTCGTCGGTGTCTGGTGGTGGTTTACACATCGCCCGGCCGTGAAGCTCCCCGTTGTTACACCAACCCATACCGAATTAACTGACACCAATCCCAGCGTGAAGCTTGAGAAACGTCAGGATTTTGGCCGGATAAAAATCAATCTGCAGTGGAAGCAGGGGGACCACAAAGAGCCTGTCGATCTCGATATTGCCGCCTTTGTGCGCTTAAAAAACGGTGAAATCAGCGGCGCTGAGGCGCTGAGTCATTTGCCCGGCAACTATGACCAGCCACCGTATCTGCTGCTGCAGGAAGATCTGCGTGAAGGCAATGACGTGGATGGCGAATGGCTTTTCGTCAACGGCAGCCACTGGCAGGACATTGATGAGGTGTTGATTTATAGCTTCATTTACGCTGGCACCGATAACTGGCAAGGGACAAACGCCTCCGTCACCCTCTATGTCCCCGAACAGCAGCCGATTACATCCATGCTCACGGATAGCGACCAGCGTAATAATGTCGCCGCCATCGCCAGGCTCAAAAATGTCGATGGCAATATTCAGGTTGAACGCCTTGACCGTTTCTTCCCCGACCGCGAGTCGATGGATAAGCACTATGGCTGGGGTTTCAAATGGACGCCCGGCGCGACCAAAAATTAGCCTGTACCACTGTGGCTTTAGTCAAATTACAGCCTTTAAGGGTTAGATAATGCGAAATTCGATTCAGGGACCACTACTTCGTACCGGAAATAACTCTTCATTCAAGGCGCTGGGTGAAACGGGCTATCCTGTTTTCAAGATGGCCTTCCAGCTACGCGAAGCCATCTATCGTCTTGATGCAGGGCGCGATCTGGCCCGTCATCTGGCTATCCCGCAAAACGATCAGGGCGGTGACAGAACCGACTGGTACAGCAGTTTTCCCGGCGATGTTATCCCGTGGAGCGGCGCAAGCGAAGCGGAGCGAGAATCGGCGCGCCAGCAATTTAATGCGTTTCAAATGGCAGTGCAGTCACTAAGCGAACAGCTGCTCAACGCGGAGCAAAGCGGAACCGGCGGCGATCGTCGGGTCTTTGCCCAGTTGCTTAAATCTGTGACCCATTTCCCCGATTATGAGTTTGTCTATCTCGTTAATGGAACGCTGGTGATCACCTTTTGGGGGTTTGTCCACCCGGAAGGGGAACAACGTCACCCGATGCATTGGCTGAGTTCATCGTCCGTTCCCGCCGCCGCCCTCGCGGCCGTTCCGCCGCAGGCCAGCGCCACGGAAAAAACCGTCGAACCCGCTCCCGCGCCCTTTGTTGATATTCGAACGCGCCGCTGGCGCTGGCGTTGGTTGCTATGGCTACTTTTGGCGTTACTGCTGCTGGCGCTGCTGTTAGGGCTGCTCCGCGGCTGCGCTCCTTCTCTTTCCCTGCCGGGCCTCCCTGGTCTTTCTGCGGATAAAACCACGGTCACCGCTGAAACTGTGGCTACGCACCCGGCCGCCAGCACCCATGACGTGGCGATCAGGGGGTCAGAAACCGCCGTTGGCGCTCGCGCCGTACCCGGCATTGTGGAAGGGTCAACCGCGGACGCGCATCCTGCGCTGGATTCAACGGTGCCCGCGATGCCTGCCGACACATCTGACAGAGCGGTAGACGGCGATGCGCCGCCGCCGGCTAACGCAAATGAAGCCAGCGTAGAACCGCCACTGCCGCCCGGCGTACAGGATACCCACGACGAGCAGACGCCTCCGGGCGTGACTCCGGTAACCGCTCCGCCGCTCGTTGCGCCGCAGGGCGAACCGTTAACCCTCCCGGCCACGCTGCCGGACGGCCCGGCGAAGTTTCTTAACGGCGAATGGCGCGTGAATGGCGGTATTCAGGACAAGCACACCGGACGCCCGCTCCAGCTGCAATATAATTTTGACCAGGGCAACGGCACCGTCAGCGTCCGCCAGTCCAGCGGCGTAACGTGCCGTGGCCCAGCCAACGGTAACGTGCAGCAGGGGGCGCTCAACATTACCAACCCTGAGCAAATGACCTGCAGCGATGGCTCAAACTTTATTGTGCCGACCATCGAGTGCAAATCACCTTCCGCGGGTCATGCCGATTGTATTGGCAGCAACGATGGGGAAAAAACCTTCCCGATTCGTATGCTTCAACCTAATTCCTGAACAGGGACGAGATAACTATGTTGCCCGAGATTGTATCTTTTGATCGTCAAGTAACCCTGGTAGGCGACTCCGGGATCCAGTTTATGGATTTTGGTTTGTCTCCAGGACGTTTGCCCGCCGGTGAATTTGTTAAATTAGCCAATGGCGTATTGACCCGTTTAATCTACAACGAACAGCGTGATTACTATTTTTATCAGCCCAGCCCGGCAAATATCGAGAAGGCTAAAAGCCAGTACGATATTCCCGTTGAGCAGAGTCTTAAGCTGTTTGACGGGACATGGTTGCCGCTTCCCCTACTCCGTTTTAGCCCGCCTGACGTCTATCAGGAAGGGCCGCTAAACTGGGCGCGTTTTCGTATCGTCAAGCTGGACAAGCCTGATATGGATGGGCATAGCCATCGAATGACGTTGGCTATCGATACTCGCGTAATGGCCAAACAGCAGGCCGCCGCCGACCTCAGCCCGAACCAGGAAGATGTCAATGCCGGGGCAACCTTTGCGGTGGCGACAGCCACCTATGCCCTTAACTGGTATCTCACGCAAGAGTGGATTGTCGACTGGCTGAAAGAGGTATTTAAAGAGGCGAGCAAAGGCCGGGATATCGACGAACGCGAGCAGGAGCTTAACCAGCAGTATCCGCTGGCGCACTACCTTAACCTTCTTTCACTGATGGCGATTCCCGTCGAAGGTTTGCAAAGTCAGACCGCCCCCATCATTGAATTGCCGCATTTCAGGGTCATCGCCAATCGGGAAACTAACGCTATCAAGCCTATTCCCGTTGATTTGATCCTCGATGTCGGTAACTCACGCACCTGCGGTATTCTCATTGAAGATCATGGGCAATCAGGTTCAGGTATGCAGCACAACTATGTGCTCAAATTGCGCGATCTTAGCGCGCCGGAACATGTTTATACCGAACCCTTTGAAAGCCGGGTCGAATTTTCACAGGCCTTCTTCGGCAAAGATCACTGCTCGGTGCGTAGCGGCCGCCACGATGCCTTCCAGTGGCCGACGATCGCTCGTATCGGCGGAGAAGCGGGTCGTTTAGCGGCGCGCCGAAAAGGCAGCGAAGGTTCAACCGGCCTCTCCAGCCCTAAACGTTATCTTTGGGATGAAAAATATTACGGTCAGGGCTGGCGATTTAACGGTAGTTACGTGCAGGACAGTAATCCACTCGCCACCGCTGCGCCGTTCGCGAATCTGATCGATGAACGGGGCGAGGCGTTACACACCATCGAAGATGAGATGGATCGCATCCCGGTCTTTACGCCACGCTATTCTCGCAGTTCTCTGATGACCTTTATGCTCGCGGAAGTATTAACCCAGGCGATTAGTCAGATTAATAGCCCGGAACAGCGCATACGTCAGGGACACGCAGGTATTCCGCGTCAGCTACGCCATATTATTCTGACCGTGCCGCCCGGTATGCCGATGGCTGAACGTTGCGTACTGGATGACCGTATGCGTCAGGCGGTCGGTTTAGTCTGGAAAGCGCTACGCTGGCACAACGGCGAAAACGATCCTTATGAGGATGAGCAAGAAGATCATAGTCAGACAAACATTAAAATTCCGCTGCCAAAAATCAGGGTCGAGTGGGATGAAGCGTCCTGCGCGCAGTTGGTTTATCTCTACACCGAGATAAACCAAAACTTTGCCGGTCACCCGGAGTCGTTTTTCGACGCCCTTAGCCGACCCGACAGCACGCAACGTGAAAGAATATCCATCGCATCTATCGATATCGGCGGCGGCACCACCGATCTGGTCATCACCGATTATCATCTCGATCGCAATGGTCATAGTGGGGGCGGCGCTAACGTCCATATCATCCCGCAGCAGCGTTTTCGCGACAGTTTTAAAATTGCCGGCGACGATATTCTGCTAGATGTCATCCAGTCCTATGTGCTTCCAGCCTTTGAGCAGGCGCTGCGTGAAACGGGGGTCATATCCGTTGAGACGCTGATGTCTCAACTGTGCGGCTCGCAAAATATTAGCGCGGCGGAATCCGTGCTGCGCCAGCAGCTCACCCTGCAACTCTTCGTTCCCCTCGCGTTGCACATTCTGGGTAAATACGAGCAATTCGATCCGCTGGACGAGCAAACGCATATCGTGATTAACCAACGTGTCGGCGATCTACTGCCGGTAGGTTCTCTGCGTGATGAAGTCGAGGGCTTTGTTCGCCGCGAAGTACAAAAAGCTGGTGGCCCGACCGATTTCAAACTGGCTGAGGTAATGCTCACTCTGCCGCTCGCCAGAGTGCATAACGATTTGTGCTCGGGTAAGTTCAACATTGATAAAGTGCTAACCGCGCTGTGCGAAGTGCTGAGCTATTATCATTGCGACCTGCTACTGCTGACGGGCCGCCCTTCGCAGCTGCCGGGCATTCAGGCAATTATCCGTCGCAACCTGCCATTGCCGCCGGGGCGTATTTTACCGCTGCACGGTTATCAGACCGGCACCTGGTATCCGTTCCATAAAAATGGCCATATCGACGATCCGAAGAGCACCGCCTCCGTTGGCGCGATGCTCACACAGCTGTGCGCAAATCACAGCATTCCTAACTTCCATTTCCGTACCTCGGCGCTGAAGCCTTACTCAACGATTCGCCATATTGGCACCATTGATATGGATAACCTGATTCGCAGTGCCGATATCGTTTATCGCCATATCGAATCGGAGAACGGGCAGATAAAACTGCCGACATTCACCGACGAAAATGGCGAGAACACCACGCAAAGTATCATCATGCGTGGCGATTTGCGGCTGGGTTATCGTCAACTGGATGCCGAACGTTGGGCCGCCGCACCGCTTTATACCTTACGTTTTAGCGAAGAAGGCCGTAAGAAGTTTTCCGCCGCCTTCTCCGTGGATAACGGTTCACCGTACCTGAAAGTGAGACTGGCTATCGACAAAGGCAAACGGGCGCGCCAACTGGGCTTAATCAGCGATCGGCTGATGATTGCGGATATCACCAGCAACACCGATAAGTCATTCAGCAAGCGTGATGTAGATCTGGAACTCAATACTATGCCCGATACGGGGCTCATTGATAGCCGACACTGGCTCGATAGCGGGAGTGTTAAAAAATAATGAATAGCGATCAAAAATCTCTCACTCAGGGTTGGGCAGCTATCGCTCAGGGCTGTCAGGACGCACTTGGCTGGGTTGATGCAGTGCGTTCCGGTTCACGTCGCCTCGACAACGAGGCGGATAAACTCAACCTTAGCTTGCTCCGCACGCGTAACCAGGCCAATAGCCTGACGTTGGTCGCCAGAACGCCAATGACCGTCGGTTTTTTTGGCATTTCTCAGGCCGGGAAATCCTATCTCATCTCCGCGCTGGCAGCGGGCAGCAATGGTTCACTGGAAGCCCTTTATGGCGAACGGCGCGTCGACTTTATCAAAGAAGTGAATCCCGTCGGCGGCGGTAAAGAGGCCACCGGCCTGGTCACCCGCTTCACCCGCCAGGCCCCCGCTGCGCCTGCGGGCTATCCTGTGCCTCTGCGCCTGTTCAGTGAAATCGATCTGGCCAAAATTCTTGCAAACGCCTGGTTTAATGATTTCAACCACGAGCAGCTGAGCTTTCAACTTGATGAAGCCAGGGTTGAAGAGCGACTGCGCCCCTTCCTACAACTCGCCACACAAGCAAAAAGCTATAACGGCGTGAGCCAGGAAGATGTGGTTGCCTTATGGGATTACCTGAACGCCTCGTTCAGAAAATCGGTTGAAAAACTTGAACACGCCTATTGGCCGCAGGTGTTGAAAATTGCCCCTGCGCTGAGTCCTGGTGAACGCGCAGAGCTATTTTCTTTATTGTGGGGAGAACTGCCGGCCCTCACCGAGACCTATCGTTCATTAGCCAATGTGCTGACCAAACTCAATCATGCCCGGACGGTGTTCGCCCCGCTGGAGACGCTGATCGATCACAGTAATGGCAGCATTATGAACGTCGACAGCCTTAACCGGCTAGGCTCCAGCCAGGATCGCCACGTGGAGATCCGCTACTGGAAAGAGGAACAGCAAATCGGCAGCGCCAGCTTAACCCAGGCGGAACTGGCAGCGTTAACCACCGAGCTTATCTTCCCGTTAGCGGAAGTCGAGGCCGACAGCGTCGTGGAGCAGGTCGATCTGCTTGACTTCCCTGGGTATCGCGGGCGTCTTAAAATTACCGCACTGGAAGAGGCCGGTAGAGAGGGGCTTAATCCCATTTGCCAGCTTCTGCTGCGCGGTAAAGTCGCCTATCTGTTTGAACGTTACACCGATAATCAAGAGATGAACGCGCTGGTCGTGTGCGCCAGCTCCGCCAAACAGAGCGATGTTGCTGACGTCGGTCCGGTATTAAACCGCTGGGTAGAAAAAACGCAGGGTAAAAGCGCCGAAGAACGTCAGGGCCGTAACCCTGGGCTGTTCTGGGCCATCACCATGTGCGATATGCGCATCAACAGCAGTCTGCAACTCACCACCGAACAGTTAAAAGAAGGCTGGGAAGGTATGCTGCACATGACCTTGCTGGAGCGTTTCGCCCAATATGATTGGCTGCAGCAATGGGCGCCCGGCCAGGCGTTTAATAACTGTTTCCTGGTGCGAAAACCGGGGCTGGATAATCCGTTCATCGACCTAAAAGACGGTACAGAACAGGAGCGAAACAAGGAAGCGTGCATCGCCGAGCGCTATCGCCAGAAGCTCGACGAAATGGGCAGCACCTTCATTAGCGCTAAAAACGTGCTGCAACACGTCACCGAGCCGAGCAAAGCCTGGCACGCGATGCTCGAGCTCAACGATGGCGGCATGGGACGCTTAACCAAAGCGCTGCGCGGCGTCGCGCATCTGGAATTCAAGCTGGCACGTTTGCAGCAACAACTTGAGCAGTGTCGCGAGGAGACCGGCAATCGCCGCCTGGGCCGCTGGTACGAAAAAGACGGCGACGGGCAGCTCGTGAAAAAACAGGCCATCGCGAAAGAGCTATGGCAGGGGCTGTCCGCCTGCTCCCACAGTATGGGAGAGCTAATTAATCGTCTGGATCTGCCGACGCAGGAGCTTAATAACATCTATTTAAGCATTCGCGACCGCAACCCGGAACCGTCAAGCGATGGCGACAGCCTGGCGGCAAACGCGTTTACCGCCAGCCCATTTGGCAACAACCCCTTCGGTGATAACCCGTTTGGCAGCGATCCATTCGCCGCCGCACCGGCTGAAATCGCCGTGGTTGACGCGCCAGCGTCAACTGCCCAGGAAAGAGTCGGCCAGGACGATGATTTCGCCCATCAGGCGTTTAAAGCCTGGGTCGCGCATCTGCGTGAACTGCCGCAGCAAGCGCCGCAGTGGCATCAGTTGGGGATGAACAGCGAACTGATTAATCATCTCAGCGAAGAATTGATCACCGCAGCCACGCGCCTCGATCTGGAAGGCACGCTGAAACGCGCGCTGGCGGGTCAGGAGCAAGCGGGTACGCGGCGTGAACATCTTATGGCACGCCAGGTTCTGCGAGCCCAACTGACTATGCGTGATTTTATCGCCTGGTTTGGTTATCTCACTCTACCGCCTGAAAAGGTGCCCAACAGCTACGTTGGCGAGAAAAATAAAGTTTTCCTGCGCCAGAAACCGCTGATGAACGACGAGCTGCCGCAGCTCGCCGCCGTTGCGCCGCAGCCGGGTGTCTCTTATCTGGGAGACTGGCTATCCGCCCTGATGAGCGTCGTACTTGATAACGCTGGTCATAGCGCCACGCGCGATATTTCCGTCGAACATAATCGCCAACTTGGTCAGATTATCAGCCAATTAAAACAAGAGAACATGCCATGCTAGCTAAAATCATCGCCTGCCAACCGGCAGAGCCGGGTACCGCACAATTGATGGTTCGCCTGCGCGGCGAAACTGCGGTGCTGCCCGATCTGACCTTTACGCTTTGTAATAACGAGCAGAACTATCTGCAGCCCGATGGCAGCTGGAGCCCTGCACAGCACTGGTTTACTGTCAACGGCGGTTACTCCCTGGCCAACGGCAGCGGCTTTCGTATCGGCCCTACTCTACTTGACCCTTTGCTGGCAAACGCAAGCCAGGTCCAGATTCAGATCAAGCTGGCTTCAGGAGAAGTGCGCAATACCACCCTCCAATTGGTGCGTGATGAGTTGCTCTCTTCTGAAGCCAGGGGCGCGACGGGTAATTACAGCAGCAGCAGTATGCTGGCAACCCCAGAAACCGACTCCGCACCAGTGGCCATCGTAGAAGCGCCCGTCGCAGAATCTGAAACCATTGCGCCGACCATTCATGCCGAGCCGCAGCCGCAACAAAAACCTGCGGCTTCCCGCCTCCCGCTCATCATCGCCGCCATCCTGCTTTTAGTGGTGATTGCTGGCGCGCTTTGGTGGTTCATGGGCCGGGACAAAGGTCAGGAGGTGGTCCCGGCGGTACAAGCTCAGCAAGCCCCCGCCGCCGCCGCCCCTGAAGCGACGAACACCGAGCCTAAAGCCCCGGCTGGCTGTTCCGCACAGAGTTTAGACACGCTGAGCGAGCTTGAATTCGTGCAGACGTGCGTTCAGGAAAAACTCGATAGCGATAAACTGCTGGCCATTATCCAGTCAGCGAAAGAGGCGAAGAAATGCGGCGTCGCCCAGCGCCTGTACGCAAATCGCGCGCAGGGCGGCGATACCAAAATCGCCCTGATTTACGCCGGTGAGTACGATCCGAAATACCATCAGGCAAGCGAATGTTTCAAAGAGGCGGATAAAGATACCGCGGCCTATTGGTACGAAACGGTACTACAATCAGAACCCGAGAACCAAACGGCTAAGCAGCACCTTGAGGAGCTAGCAAAATGACCCGGACTTTTTTTTGCCGTCTGGCGCTGCCATTATGCGGCCTGTTGTTCAGCGGGCACCTCTTTGCCGCCGAGGGCGATAAACCGCTGCTTCAGGAAGGGAAGAAAACGCTATACCAGCGCATCCTGACGACGCCAGGCTGTAAGCTTAGCGACAACGCCGGGGATGAAAATGGGCAGCTTCAGCCTGCCTTTAGCAGCCTTTATGTTTATCAAAAGGAAGAGGCTAAGGGGCAAAGCTGGCTTAAAGTCGGGCCGGATAGCTATGGCAAAACCCTTGGCTGGTTGCCGAAATCCTGTACCGTAGACTGGAAAATGCAGCTGACGCTGGCGTTTACCAACCCGGCCAACCGCGATCGGTTACTCTTTTTCAAAGAGAAAGAAAGTCTGGATAACATTCTTTCTGCCCCCGATCCTGTCTCTCTGGTGGCGCCGCTGCGCGCCAAATTGAAGCGTGACGGCCACGCTGAAGGTATTCAGGCCCAGGAGCCGGAATATTTTGTCGATCTGCAAAAGCAATTTTATCTGCTGCCAATCCTGAGCGGCGAAGAGGTCATGACCGAAGATGGCTTCTATACGCGCCTGCTCAACGTGGCCTCCGTCAGCAAGGCGGATGATAACGCAGCGGCAAAACAAGATAACGACGTAAACCAGTTGAAAGGCTTTAACGCTTCGGTGGTGTTCGTTATCGATTCAACCATTTCAATGGGGCCGTATATTGAGCGCACTAAAGAGGCGGTCAATAAGATCTACGACAAAATTAAACAAGAGCATCTGGATGGGCAGGTCAAGTTTGGTTTGGTCTCTTATCGTTCAAATACCAAAGCCGTACCGGGACTTGAATATAACACCCGCATTTTCGCCGACCCTAACCAGGTCAAGGACGGCGCGGATTTTCTGCAGAAAGTCGCCGATCTTAAAGAAGCGAAGGTCTCAAGCTCTTTATACGACGAGGATGCCTATTCCGGCGTGTTATCAGCTATTGATGACATTGACTGGAGTCCATTCGGCGCCCGCTATATGGTGCTGATTACCGATGCTGGCGCGATTGAGGGCAGCAATAAACTTTCAGGAACCGGCCTTGATGCCAGCCAGCTCCGTCTGGAAGCCGGTAACCGCGGCATTGCTATTTATACGTTGCACCTGAAAACCGCCAGCGGCAAAGCAAACCATACCAAAGCCGAGGGCCAGTACCGCGATCTCTCCAATTTTGATAGCACGCAATCTAACCTTTATCAGGCGGTGAATGCAGGCGATATCAAAATGTTCGGTCAGCAGGTTGATGCCCTGGCGTCAGCCATTACGGAACAGGTGAAAGCCGCCTATATGGGGGATGCCGCCATTGGCAGCGCGCTGTATGCCAAAGATGAGGGGCAAAAGCTCACGGCGGAGCAGAAATTGCTCCAGGATACGGCGTTAATCGGGCATGCGATGCAGTTAGCCTATTTGGGCAAACGCAACAGCACCCAAGCCCCGTTGGTGTTCCAGGCCTGGATTAGCGATCGCGATCTGATTAAGCAGAACATCCCCACAACAGATGTTCGCGTGCTCTTAACCAAGGGACAGCTGAGCGATTTAAGCGATGCCGTCAGCCAGATTCTGAAAGCCGCTAATGAAGGGATGATCTCGCCCACTAAGATGTTTGAACAACTGCGCACCGTTGCGGCAACAATGGGGACCGATCCTAACCAGTTGAAACAGCAAGACAGCGCGAGCATCGGCGATCTTGGCGTGCTGGGCGAGTATCTGGCCGATCTTCCCTACAAAAGCGATGTGCTGAATCTCGATGAAGAAACGTGGAAAAGCTGGGATGGGCTGTCACAGGAGAAATTTATCCGCACACTGTCATCCAAGCTGCGTCACTATCAAAAATATAATGCAGATGTCGACCGTTGGGTCGAGCTGGCGCAAGGTAGCGATCCGCGCGATCGCGTGTATCCCATCCCACTGGAAATGATGCCCTGATGCTGCACATTGAAGACTTGTGCGTGGTTCGTGGTCAGGATCATCAGGCTCACCGTGTTTACCTGCCGCAGCTTTCGCTGCGGCCAGGCGAGGTGGTGGCGGTAACGGGTGAAAGCGGCTGCGGTAAAAGCACGCTTCTGGAAGCCATTGGTTTAGTGTTGCATCCCAGCAAAATTGGGCGTTTCACGCTCAGCAAAGGGGCACAGCAGCAGGATATTGCCGCGTTGCTTCTGGGCGAGCGACATAATACACTCGCTGCGATTCGGGCACGCGAACTTGGCTTTGTATTACAAAACGGTGGCCTCCTTCCCTACCTGAACGTCAAAGATAATATTCTCTTGCCGTGCCAGCTGCTGGGAGCCCGCCCTGACAGCACCATGCTGGATAGGGTCATCGACACGCTAAAACTGTCGCCACTACTGGCAAAATATCCTACCCAGCTCTCCTTTGGCGAACGGCAGCGCACCGCTTTTGCGCGCGCGATATTACATCGCCCGGCGCTGGTACTGGCAGATGAACCGACGGCGGCGCTCGATCCCTACAATGCCCAGAAATTATTTAGCCTGTTTATCGAACTAGTCCGTCAGGAAGAAATGATGGCGCTGGTCGTTTGCCATGACTGGCCTCTGGTCAAACACTTCAATTTACCCTGTTTAGCTGCGCAGCCAGAATCGCTGACGGCGTCATCACAGAGCGAACGGGGAGGTACTTACTTTGTCCTTTAATCGTGCAAGACTGCTCGGTCGCCTTGCAATGCAAGACCTGTGGCACGATCGCATCATCTCTTTTTGCATCGTCTCCTCTCTTGTTGCGGTCATCGCCCCTTTACTGCTCCTTTTTGGCCTGCGCTTTGGCATTGTGAACCAGTTACAAAACGATCTGGCCAACGATCCCCGCAATCTGGAGATCCGCATGTTGAGCAGCGGAAGCTACGATCAGCACTGGATCACGCAGCTACGGCAGCGGCCTGATGTCGGCTTCGCCATCGGGCAAACGCGCTCGCTCAATACGCTGACTGACTTGCAGACGGACAGCACACATTTTATTGAAAATGCGGAAGTCATTCCGACAGAGGCTGGCGATCCTTTGCTCGGCACGCAGGTGCTCCATCATGACCATGAAGTTGTTATTACTCAGGAAGCGGCACGCAAGCTGGCGGTGAAAACCGGTGATACGCTCACGCTACGCGTGAGTCGTATGCTCGATGAACGCCGCGAATGGGGACGTAAGCGCGTGACCGTGGTGGGGATTTTGCCAGCCACCTATTTTAATCGCCCCGCTATCTTTACCCGCCCCGCGTTATTAATGGCTCTTGAACATTTTCGCGATGGCTATGCGGTAACAGCGTTAGGGGTCGCCAGCGGCGCTCAGCTTAACGGTAACGCGCCGCGCTACGCCCGCGCAAGGTTGTACGCACGCGATATTGACCATGTCGCCAGCCTTGAACGCGATTTGCGCGCCCAACGCATCGAAACTACCAGTCGGCTGGCGGATATTGAGAATGTAAAAAGCATTAACCGTGTGTTGGGCATCATCTTTAACACGATCGCCATCACCGCGCTCATTGGCTGTATCGCCTCGTTAATCGGCTCGTTTATCGCCAATGTCGATCGTAAACGTAAGCATATTGCTGTACTTCGTCTGCTGGGCTTCACGCGACCAGCCGTAGGCGTTTACGTCATTAGTCAGGGCACTTTGCTCAGCCTGATGGCCTATATAGGCGGTTTTGGCATCTATTTTTTAGCCAGCCAGATATTTAACCGGGCGCTGTCCACAAGCCAGGCCACCGGTCAGATGATTTGCAAGATAACGCCCTTACACGGCCTTATCGCCCTCTTACTGACGCTGGTTGTGGCGACGCTGGTTGCCGGTATCGGTGCCTGGCGCGCGATCCATATTGAACCTGCGCAGAGCCTGCGCGAGGCATAACCCTTATTTTTTTAATTTGCCCTAAGCATCTATTTTAGCGGAGATCGTTCATGGCCTTTACTCCTTCCACATTATCGCGCTGCCTGGCGCTAGCCCTGCTGGTGAAGATCTCCCCCGCGCTGGCAGAACCGTGGGCAGAGAAAACCTATAATCCGAAGCCGGATAGCGATGACGTGATTTTGCCTATGCCCTGCGAAGGTTCGATGGTATTTCGTCGGGTAGAAATTCCAGTAGCCGGTCCTCTGGATGATATTCCCATCACCTTAGGGGAAGATGGCGGTGAATGGGGCTTTGTGGAACACAGTTATCCCACGTTTATCGCCGGTAGCTTTACTGAAACGCCCCAAAATAAAGGCCGTTATTATTTAATGGCGAAATATGAGCTGACGGCATTGCAATATCAGGCATTAACTTCCGATACTTGCCCGACACCATCGCGTAAACTTAGCCTCCCTCAAACCAGCATCAGTTGGTTTGAGGCCGTTAATTTCTCCGATAAATATAACCAGTGGTTACGCGCAAACGCGCTCGACAAGCTGCCGAAAGAAGATAACAAGCCAGGTTTTTTACGACTGCCCACCGAAGTAGAGTGGGAGTTTGCCGCGCGCGGCGGTCTGAAAGTGGATACCGCACAGTTTCGTGATTCCCGTTATCCGATGGACGACATCAAAAATTATGAGTGGTATTCCGGTTCGCAGTCCTCAAACGGGAAACTTCAGCTCATCGGTCTGTTAAATCCTAACCCGCTCGGCCTGTACGATATGTTAGGCAACGTCTCTGAGATGATGTTTACCCCCTTCTACCTCAATAAAATTAATCGATTGCATGGCCAGGCTGGCGGTTTTGTGGTGCGTGGCGGCAGCGTGATGTCCAGTGAGTCGGATATCCGCAGCGCTAGCCGTAAAGAAATTAACTATTACGATAATGCCCAGCCTTTTACCAGTAAAACAATGGGCCTGCGGTTGGTGCTGGTTTCCCAGGCAATTACCTCAACGGACCGGGTCAAACTTCTTGAGAAAAACTGGTCGACTCTCGGTGATGATAAAACGGGCGCAGAGAGCAGCAAATCCGGGTCCAATGATACGGCGAAAGCGTTAGGTAGCCTGGCTTCTGGCGTTGAAGACGGCGAGCTGAAGAAAAAGCTGAAAGATCTGGAAAACCAACTTCGTGCCAGCAACCAGCAGCAGCAAGAAGAAAGAGCACAGTCTATCCGCGCCAGCCTGAATCTGGGCTCTTTTCTCTGTACCAAATTACAGGACGATGGTCGTTTCCTTGACTTCCTCAATCACAATTATGAGCTGCTGTGCAAAGATAAAGACAGCAGCGATGCCAACTGTGCCATCCGCAAAAATAAGCTGGCGGAACAAACCGATCGTCTACAGCAGCTAACGAGCTACTACGCCAGCAGTCTGGTGGATTCCGGCACCCTGTATGGGCAAGCAGGGCTAAAAGGCGAAGTGAACGTGTTCAATCAGATGCTGACGCTGAATAAACGTCTTTCCGGTCTTAAGCCGTTCCTCGCTGCTCATTGGCAGAATCAGCAAAAATACCTAGCGAACGGCAAAATTGATACAGCTGGCTGGCTGGATACCTGCAAACAAGTAAAGAACGGCCACTAATCTTAAACATGTCAGTTTATAAAGGAGTAAGGAACGTGAAATTAACTCTACGAATTGCAGCGTTGACCATTGTCTGTATGTCACTCAGCCAGACAGCTTTAGCTGCGTCTTACAGTGCGGAGGATCAGGAACAATTAACGCTGGAATGCCTGCTCACCAATAATAAATACGCCAGCGCCTTTATTGCGCAGGATAGCGCGGGATATGCCCTGGGAACCCAGTCTGCTCCGACTGCTGAGCTGAATCTTGTCACTAATCAACCGGGGGTTAACGCCTACTATAATTCTCAGATGATCGCCGGTGGCTCGCTTTACTGGATACGTGTCGTCAAAGGCCCCTATGAATATATTGTTTACGATAAAGAGCAGCACGGCGATATGTCAGGTGTGGTTGTCACAAAAAAAGGGAAAAGAATCTTCCACAAAGATTGCAAGGAACCTATCAAGGTGGGTACACAAAACGATGGCAGCATCTTTAGCCGAGTTGCGCAAGAAGATACAGAAGGCGATCGTATTATCGATTTAATCAACAAAGCATAAACGCTTATTTCGTCGTAATGGGGATGTATATCTATCATCCCCATAGAAGGCAGCTAAAGCTATCCGCTTTTTTGTACGCTCATTTTTAATGGTTGATAATATTGCGGATCAAACATCGACAGTGGCAGAGCATGGACTGAACCATCCGAAGACGTTTCCTCAACGTGGGTAATCACGATGTTGGCTGTATTTTCAACCGCATCACAGCTGAATTCAGTTGCCGAAAGGGTTGAGCGAGTTGCACTGCTATCGCCAAACGGCTGAACATCAAGAGTTCCTTTTTCCAGAACGGCTCCCGATTTATCAGTTAATTGTAAGCTGACTGTCAGGTTATTGAATGTCCCATCACCGCCGTTACCCAGCCGGAATACCAAAGAACACACGCCCTGCACCCAACTGCTATCCGTATTACGAATACTAATATACCGATGGTCATTCTCCGCACTCACTGCGGGGCCAACCATGCCGCCACAAAGTACGGCCAGCAATAAGCTGCATAATGTTTTCTTAATCATAATCTTCTACGCCCTCATTCCTCACGCCGCCTCACAAAATTCTGTTCTCTTCCCCGATACGTATGTCGGTTTTAGCCTATTTCAGTGCCAACTCAATCTGTTCTATTGCTTTCTAAGCATATTGTAATGAGCTATATGGTTAAAAAATAGTAATACACTAAACAAACTAGCACTTCAATTTAAAAGCGTTACTCACGAAAAAAAATTAGAGCGATAATTAGTTCGTTAAAAATAATAACATTACAAAATTAGTAATATCTATTCTTTCTTGTTGCTTGTAGAAAAAACAGCCTAATCAATAGACCCTATGCAAAATTCATTGAGATGGACCATTTTAGTATATGAACGGTTTTGCTAACGTCATTAATCGTTATTATATAAAACGTTGTTTTGTTTTCCTACGTATACCTAATGCGGAATATAAGGAAATAGCATTCTATAAAGATATTGGTGAAGAATAATTAATGAGTTGAATCGCCACGGGTTTAACAGACACCTCAGAGTCATTTAAGATGGCTTAAAGAGAGGTGCCCATGAGCGGTAAGCGTTATCCCGAAGAGTTTAAAACTGAAGCAGTCAAACAGGTTGTCGATCGCGGTTATTCTGTTGCCAGCGTTGCAACACGTCTCGATATCACCACTCACAGCCTTTACGCCTGGATAAAGAAGTACGGTCCGGATTCTTCCGCTAATAAAGAACAGTCAGTTGCTCAGACCGAGATCCGCCGTCTCCAGAAAGAGCTGAAGCGGGTTACCGACGAACGGGACATATTAAAAAAAGCCGTTGTAGATTCAATCTGTCAACGCAACACTCCTTTCAATTATCTCTTTCGGTGTTTTGAACTTCAGTGTCTTTCTTGGCCTGTTGTTTAGCTGAGTTGCGACTTTATCCAGCTCATGTTGAGTATATTGGGCAAGGCAGGTTTTTTTGGGAAAGTACTGTCGGATTAATCCATTAGTGTTTTCGTTTGTTCCTCGCTGCCAGGGACTCTGAGGATCGCAGAAGTAAACTTTAACGCCCGTGCTACCAGTAAATTCCAGATGCCTAGCCAGCTCCATTCCTCTGTCCCATGTCAGTGATTGCCGGAGTTCAGGTGGCAAGCTCAGGAATTTTTCTGTAAGAGCCTGATTCACTGAGAAAGCGTCTTTTCCTCTGAGTTTCAGGATGATCGTATAACGTGATTTTCGGTCTACAAGTGTGGCGATATGCGAGTTTTTTGTACCTGACACCAAATCGCCTTCCCAGTGCCCCAGAGAGCGTCTGTTATCGATATGCCGCGAGCGTTCGTGGATTGGCGTTCCGTTTACTATGTTGATGGTGCCTCTTTCACCTTTACGAGTATGGCGTCTGCCATGACGTAGGCTGTGCGATCGGCGCAGATGCTGTACATTCAGGTGGTGTAGCGCTTCACGACTACGAAAATACAGCGTTTTATAAATTGTCTCTGGCGATATTCTCAGTGTTTTTTGACGCGGCTTCGTTCGTCTTAACCATCCTGATATTTGCTCTGGCGACCACTTCATCTCCAGCTTTTCCAGAACAAGCTCTCGCAACGGTAAATTCTGATCCAGTAAGCACGGTTTTGGTCTTCTCGCCATCCTGTTGGCCCGGTTATTAGCATCTACAGCTTTGTAATAGCGCCTGCCTCGATTGCGCTGAACTTCACGTGAGATCGTCGAAGGACTACGATTTAGTGCAGTAGCTATCGCACGAATGCTCATTTTGGCTGACAAACCGGCTCGTATTTCCTCGCGCTCAGATAGCGTCAGGTGAGCCACAGCCCGCTTGCGCTCATTGGGTTTTATACCGCCAGTATCCCTTAACATAGTGAAGATGGTTCCTGGTTTCGAACCCAGGATATTAGCTATCTCGCTGAAGCCTGTTCCGTTCTTCCACAGTTCAAAAACAGATGCTTTTTCCTTTGCTGTAAATGTCCGTCTCATCCAAAGATCCTCCGCAACCTCATGTTTTCACATAACTGTTGCGCTGACCAATTGAATCTACAACCGCGCTCTTGATGTCAGACTCCCTGAACAGTTCTCATTAATCAGGAAACTCAGAGCGCAGTATCCTGTGGTCACACTTTGCCACGTGTTCGGGGTTCATCGCAGCAGCTACAAATACTGGGGAAAAAGCCCCGAAAAGCCAGACGGCATGCGAGCTGTGTTACGCAGTCAGGTTCTGGAACTGCATAACATCAGCCATGGCTCTGCTGGCGCAAGAAGTATCGCGATTATGGCAACCCTGAAAGGCTTCAGAATGGGACGCTGGCTTGCCGGAAGGCTCATGAAAGAACCGGGTCTGGTGAGTTGTCAGCAGCCTACCCACCGGTATAAACGTGGTGGTCATGAACACACCGCTATCCCGAATCGCCTTGAGCGACAGTTTGCAGTGACAGAACCGAATCAGGTGTGGTGCGGCGATGTGACGTATATCTGGACAGGCAAGCGTTGGGCTTACCTTGCTGTTGTTCTCGATCTGTTCGCAAGGAAACCTGAGGGTTGGGCAATGTCATTCTCACCGGACAGCAAGCTGACATCAAAGCGCTGGAAATTGCGTGGGAAGCTCGCGGTAAACCCGCCGGAGTGATGTTCCACAGTGACAGTAATAATGCCGGTGTCAGTCTTTACCACCACTCAGTTTGCCGTTTAAACCGATTGGTGTGATTACTGATGCAGTGAAGACCTATCCGCATCACATCACTACAAATATTGATTTTTGATTGTTGGATTCGCACCAGATTTCACCTCTGTAGGGTATTCAAAAATGCTCAGTTATTACTGATGCCTAAACTGCAGCGTTGCGGGCAGGTAGCGTTGTAGCGTTTCGGGCGTATCGCCCTCGATCAATTGGCTTATCAGATCATAGCAGTGCCAGGCCAACTGGCGGTTATCCTGCTGTACGGTATCGATACGCAGCGACAGCGAATCATAAAGATAGTGATCGTCAAAGCTCGTCAGATGGATATCTGAGTCGAGTAAATGGTGCTGGCTCATATAGCGCAGTACCCCTTCGAGCAGTCCACAGGCGGCAGTGAACAGCGCCTTAGGCGGCCGCCCAAGTCGCGCGCAGAGTGCGGCGAACATCTCATAGCCTGAGCTCGGGTGGTAGTTACCGTTAATCACCCATTCCGGGCGCAGTGCAATACCCGCCTGAGCCAAACCCTGCGTGAAGCCGGTCAGACGATCGCGTGAAGGCGACAGACGCGACTGACCGCCTAAAAACCAGAACTCATCGCTATGCTTAGGTGCAATGCGGGAAATCAGTTCCGCCGTTGGGGTAATCGAATCAGTCATCACCAGCGGCAGCAGGCTTTCATTAGGACAACGGTCAAACAGCACTACTGGCAGTTGTTGGCTGAGCTTAAGATAGTCGGCATCGTTGTGCATACATGAAGCGACGATCAGACCGTCAACCTGGCGGGAAATCATGTTATTGACCACCACGCTCTCCTGACCGGGGTTTTCATCAGTACAAGAGATCAATAGCTGGACGCCTGCTTCGCGGCACAGCATTTCCAGCTCATGTGAAAAGACCGCAAAGCCGTGGTTGGTGATCTCCGGCACCACCAGTCCGATGGTGTGGCTGCGGTTGTCGCGCAGCGAGCGGGCGTGAATGCTTGGCTGATAGTGCTGCTCACGGGCAATCGCCAGTACTCGCTCACGCGTTTCCTGCGCCACACGCAGCTCCTTACCACGACCGTTCAGTACTAGGCTGGCGGTCGCTTTTGAGACGCCAGCCTGTTCGGCGATATCTTTAATGGTTACGCGTTTAGTTTTCATTACGACGCCATGAGCTTGAGGCAAAACGCTTATTCTACCATGCAAGTTCGCAGCGGCCAGTAGCAGAATGCGTCCGGTGTGATGCCGGAGAACATTAGCTGCCCTGAACAGGCCGGGAAGTAGCGGCAGCTCATCACTCCTTCGCCGCCGTTGATGAAAATCTCCACGCTAGACTGGTCGATGAAAATATGCAGCGAGCGGACGTCTCCGCGCCAGTAACGATAATGCTTCTCGTCGCTGGCCAGACTGGGTCGGGCCAGGCGGATCCCGCTGGCATCGCGTTCAAGGGTTAATGCGCCGTCAAAATCGAGGCTCAAAATATCGTCCCCAGTGGTTTGTAGAACGATTTCCATCGGTGCCAGCGGCAGGGAGTTCCCTGCCCAGCCGTGCGCTTCGCCGCGCAGGGCGCTCAGCTCTCGTAGAGGACGTTGGTATAGCTGACCATCGATAAACTCCAGCTCACGCAGGCAGGTCATCTGATGGATCCAGCCGTTGGTGAGGGTCGGTTGAAGCATCTCTTCGCCCTCCGGCACGCCCATCCAGCCGACCAGCAGACGGCGGCCATCACTGGTAAGCATGGTTTGCGGGGCGTAGAACTCAAACCCTGCGTCCAATTCGTGCAGTTCGCCATGCTCGAAGGCCGCGCGGTGGTAGTCGAAATCGCCGCTCATCCACACTGCCGGGTAGGTGTTGAGATAGCGCTCTTTCTCACGAGGCACGCCCTGCGGGCAGCAAATCAGGACATGCTGGTCGCCGAGGGCAAACAGGTCCGGGCATTCCCACATATAGCCCGCGTCGTCCAGGCCATTGATGCCATAACCGGCGATTTCGCCCTGACTCGTCCACTCATGAAGGTCCGCTGAGCTGAATAACAACACCTTGCCACGCTTTTGCAAATCCTGTGCGCCCAGCACCATGTACCAGCGACCTTCGTGCTGCCAGACTTTCGGGTCACGCACGTGGCCGGTATAGCCCTCCGGCAGCGGTAATACCGGGCCGAGTTTGGTAAACGTGCCGTCGGCATTTTCCGTCGCCAGGCACTGCCACGCGGTTCGGCTGCCGTCGTCAAATTTTACGTTGCCGGTATAGCACAGGGTGAGCGTGCCCTGACTATCCACGGCGCTGCCGGAGTAGCAGCCGTTGCGGTCATACTCTTCATCCGGCATGAGCGCGATCGGCTCATGTTGCCAGTGCAGCAGGTCGGCAGAGCTCCAGTGCCCCCAGCACTTGAACTTATGATCGCAGGCGAGCGGGTTCCACTGATAAAACAGGTGATAACGTCCGGCAAATTCAATAAAGCCGTTGGGATCGTTCATCAGCCCGGTCACCGGCGCATGGTGCCAGCGGGGATAGTGGCTGTCGGTCAGCGCGCGCGGCTGGCCCTGCATAACAGCCTGCAAAATCGCAGGCAGGCGTGATGGATGTGACATTATTCAGCGTCCGTTTTGTATTTCAGTACCAGGGAGACGACAAAGGCGACGCCAAAGGCGATAACCATCCCGATAATGTAGTTCAGCAGCGAGCTGGCCTGCACGATAGCCATGCCAGGGATAGCCGTCAGGCCCACCGCGGTCATGTAAACATGCATGGATGCCACCCACGCGCCGCCCACCGCGCCGCCAATCAGGGCTGCGATAAACGGTTTTACAAAGCGTAAGTTAATACCAAAAATCGCCGCTTCGGTGATGCCGAGCATGGCAGAAAACGCCGAGGGCAGGGTAATGGCTTTGATTTTGGCATCTTTCGTTTTGAACCACACCGCCAGACAAGCACCGCCCTGAGCGACGTTGGCCATCGCCCAAATCGGCAGCAGGAAGTTGACGCCGATGGATGGGTTGCCCAGCAGTCCCGCTTCGATGGCGTGGAAGCTGTGGTGAATACCGGTAATGACGATAACCGAATAGAGACCGCCAAACAGCAGTCCGGCCAGCCAACCGGCGTGGGTAATCAGGGTGCTGAGGACAAACGAAATACCGTCGCCAAGCGCGCGACCAGCCGGGCCGATAATCAGCAGGGCGATAAAACCGGAAATGATCACCGTCAGGAACGGCGTCAGGATCAGATCCAGTGCATCGGGGATCACGCGACGTAGCTGTTTCTCAACGATGCTCATAAACCACACCGCCAGCAGCACCGGGAACACCGTGCCCTGATAGCCGATCATGGCAATCTCAAGGCCGAAGAAGTTCATGGTGTGGAAACCGGCGGCCACACCCCAGGCGTTGGTGAGCGCCGGGTGAGTCAGGATGCCGCCAAGCGTCGCGCCAAGATAAGGATTACCACCGAACTCGCGGGCGGCGGTGAAGCCAATCAGAATCGGCAGAATAATAAACGCCGCTGAGCTGCACATATCCAGCATGATGTAGATGGCGTTACCCGGGTCGACCCAGCCGTACGTTTTAACCATCCCCAGAAGGCCCATCAACAGGCCGGAGGCGACGATAGCCGGGATGATCGGCACAAAGATGTTCGACAACAGGCGGGCAATGCGCTGGAAAGGATTCAGTTTTTTCGCCGCAATGTCGGCAGCTTCCGATTTGCTGGATTCGCCAATCCCTGCCGCCTGGATAAAGGCGGCGTAGACTTTGTTCACCACCCCGGTGCCGAAGATAATCTGCATCTGTCCGGCGTTACGGAAACAGCCCTTCACCCCATCAATTTTGCCGATGGCCTGCTGATCGGCCAGTGAGTCATCGACCAGCACCAGGCGCAGGCGTGTGGCACAGTGCGCGGCGCTGGCGATATTTTCCTTGCCTCCCAGAAGCGGAAGTAGCGAGCGGGAAATCTGTTCAAAATCCATAGTACCCTCTGAATGCGTATTGATTTTCGAGTTGTCGTCCCGTGGTAGCCGGGGCGCATTCTCTTCGTTGTTATTGTGTCCGGGGCGACGAAACGTATTTTGTCGCCCCGGCGGTTACTGTCGCCAGGTGTTAACCATCAAAACCAGGTTTCCATCTGCATCCCGAACGACCATTCGCCGCCCGATTTAAAACCACTGCTGCCCAGCGCGTCATCGCTGGCGTAATTATTGAGTTTTTTGCTCCAGTCCATCCACGAGGTGTAAAGACGGATTTCAGGACGGCTGAAGAAATCGCCGATGTCGCCAACCTTAAAGGTCGGGGCGAAGGTGAGCTTGTAGAAGCTGCCGTTTACCGCATGGCGATCGTTATAACCTTCAGGTTTGAGATCCATATACTGGTAACTGCCTTCATAAGCGAGGGCGAAGTTTTGATTGATCTCCTGGATCAGACGCATGTTGAGGGTTGCCCACTGGTAGCTGTCGCCATCGACATAACGGTCTTTACTGGTTTGTGCCAGTATCGCCGGAGCGATAAACCAGTTCTTGCTCAGTGGCGTGGTGCCGTAGCTGGCGAAGCGCCAGGTGTTAGCCCCCGAGCGTAACGCGCCGTCAGAGCCGACACCTTTAACTTCGGCACCCAGTCCGTGACCGTAGAGCAGGGCGGTTTTGCTGGCACCTTCACGCAGGCCGTAAAAACTGTCGTTGTGCAACCCGAGCAGCGCATGTACACCGGTATTTGCCGCATCGCCTTTGACCGGATTACCGTTGGTATCCTGGCGTTCGTCGTTGTCTTTTGCCCGCATCCCGCTGACCATCATCTGCACCGGCCCGATGAAATTGTTCATGCTGACGATGTAGTTCTGCACACTGTTGCTGGTATCAGCAATATCGCCGAAGTTACGCCCGTAAAGAGAGAAGTTGCTGCGAACGCTGTCGTTCCACCTGACATCATAAATACCGCCGCCGGTACCGGCGAGGAACACGACATCCGAGTCGATCCAGTGAATGTCAAAGTTATCCCGGTCAAAGCGTTTCCCGGCCCACAGGGTGGAGCCTTTAAACGGCCCGTCGAAGGTGGGCAAGTTGCCCAGTTCAACAAAGGCCTGACGCACGTTCAAATCACTGGTGCTCGCCGTCCAGTCGTTATAAGTGGTTTGACCGTCGGCGACCATGACTTTGAAGCGGGTCGTTGCCCCGTTATCCAGGGTCTGCTTATGTTCAAGATTCATTTCAACATAGGTATCGGCCTGGTTTCCCAGGCGGCCAATAGCCCCACCGGTTTCCCCTGCTGGCGTCATGTAGGCTCCGGATTTGGTGCTGGCGCCGGAGTCATTCATTATCACGCCGGAGCGGGCGTAGCCGTGGAACTCAAACCCGCTTTTCTCATCGGCTTTTTTCTCCAGTTTGGCGGTACGCTGAGCCACTTCCTGAGTGCTGTCCTGGGTTTTTTGTTGCTGTGTCGTGAGCTGCTGTACTTTCTTCTCTGCCGACTCTGCGCGGGTTTCTGCCGTTTGCGCTCTGTTTTCGGCATCCTGTAAGCGTTTTTCCAGCGCAATTAAACGGGCTTCGATACTGCTGAGATCCGTTTGTGCATGGGCTGAGGCGGCGCCGGTTAGCAAAGCGATAAGAGCCGCGAGTGTGCTTTTTCTGAACATATTGATTGCATCCCAAAAGGAAAATAAAACATTGTGTGCTTTTGCTAAACCGGTTTAGTTGCTATGTTAAGCACGACATTTAACATTTTGAAATTGATTTTGCTAAACCGGTTTAATAAGTGTGATGGATGCAACAAAGTGGACCGCGTACGACGGTATTTAGGATCAAATCTGGAGGTGTAGATCGCGCTGGTATGGCAGGGCAGTCATCGCGCCTTTCGCCAGGGTTGCCAGGGCACCGCAGGTTTGCGCCAGAGCGAGCGTTGGCTCCAGGGCATTGATATCCGCCGGCATCCCGTTGGCAGCAAGGCTGGCAAGCAGTCCGGCGACAAACGCATCGCCCGCACCGGTGGTATCCACGCTGACAACCGGTTTAGCGCTGAAATGGGTACACTTCTGCTGAAAAGCGGCAAGCACCCCCGCTTTGCCCCGCGTCACCAGTAGCAATTCCGGCTGATAGCGCTCTGTTACGCTGGCGATTCCGTATGCTAAATCTTTACTGCCGCTGATGAAGACCAGCTCCTCTTCCGATAGCTTTACCACGTTTGCCATGGACAAAGCGCGATCGAGGCAGGCTTGCAGCAAAGCCTGATCCTGCCAGAGATCAGGACGAATATTAGGGTCAAAGCTGATCCGACCGCCGACAGACTTGATGTTCTCCATAGCCGCGAAGGTAGCACTGCGGCTGGGCTCGGCGCTGAGCGCGATGGAGCAGACGTGCAACCACTGTCCGGCGGCAAACTGTGGCAGGTCTTCTTCAGCCAGGAACAGGTCAGCGCTGGGGCGTACCATAAAGGTAAAGGTGCGTTCACCTTGGTCATCAAGGTCGACCACCACAGTGGACGTGCGGTGATGATCGTCAAGATACATATGGCTGACGTCGACCTGCTCCTGTTGCAGGGTATGACGCATGTAGCGGCCAAACGGGTCACCGCCGACGCGGCCGATAAATCCGCTGTTGCCGCCAAGGCGGGCAACCCCTACCGCCACGTTAGCCGGCGCGCCTCCAGGGCACTGTAGCAAGCGCCCTTCACTCTCCGGTAGCAGGTCCACCACTGCGTCGCCCAGAACCCAAACTTTTGCTTTCATGCTAAAACCCTCCAAGGCTAAACTTAATTAAACCGGTTTAGCATATTAAATCACAATGAATGAGTGGGTGGAAAGTTCCAGCCGGAAAAGCGCTGCTCAGGGCATAAAAACGTGAGCCGCCTTACGAAATAGAATTGATTCGACAGCTGTGAAGACTTACGTCCTGGACACAAATGGATCCTGGATAAATTACCATGCAACTTGATGAAATTATTATGTTTTATCTTATTTTGAATAGACCTCAGTTTCCTAGACGGTTCCGTGCCTCATGAACCAGGCACTTTCATAAATTGCAGGGGGTTGATCCTCACAGGCACTGTGGCGGCGTTTAGCATTATAAAACATCTCTACATAATCGAAGATATCTGCCTTCGCTTCTTCCCTGTTTTTATAGATCCGTCTCTTTATGCGTTCCCGTTTTAGCAACTGGAAAAAGCTTTCTGCCACTGCGTTGTCATGGCAATTACCCCGACGACTCATGCTGCTTTTCAAATTGTGAGATGCCATAAAATGCTGGCACCTTTCGCTGGTATATTGAGAACCCTGATCTGAATGGATTAATACTTCTGCTGTCGGTTTACGTCGCCATTCCGCCATCAATAATGCATCCATCACTAATTCAGCGGTCATTCGTCCTCCCATGCTCCAGCCTATAACCCGACGTGAGAAGAGATCGAGAACAACAGCCAGATATAACTGTAAGTATCCCGCATAATCGTGCCATTCACATTTAGAGACCCTCCGGCATAATCACTCTGCCAACAAAGGAGATCGCTATGCGTAAAGCCCGTTTTACTGAGCATCAGATCATTGCTGTAATTAAATCGGTTGAAGCCGGACGAACCGTTAAAGATGTCTGCCGGGAGGCCGGTATCTCTGAAGCCACCTACTACAACTGGAAGTCCAGATACGGCGCATGGAGGCTTCTGATATTAAAAAGATCAAGGATCTTGAGGACGAGAATCGACGTCTCAAACAGATGTTTGCCGACCTGAGCCTTGAGAACCGGGCGCTGAAAGACGTTATCGAAAAAAAGCTTTAAAACCAGCCTTTAAGCGTGAGCTGGTCACTCATCTGATAACGACATTTGGACTCAGTATCCGTCAGGCCTGCCGGAGTCTGAACCTGAGCAGAACGGTTTACCATTACCGTCCGGATACCACGCGTGACGAACCCGTTATTGTCGCGTTACAGGCAGTGGCAGAGCGATACCCACGGTACGGTTTTCCAAAACTTTTCCAGGTTCTGCGGCGGCAGGGATACCCGTGGAATCACAAAAGGATCCATCGTATTTATTGTCTGCTGAAGCTGAATTTTCGCCGTAAAGGCAAACAACGGTTGCCGGTGCGTAATCCCTCGCCACTGGCCACACCGGAAGCGCTGAACCAGAGCTGGTCTGTCGATTTTATGCATGATGCTCTGGTCTGTGGCCGTCGTTTTCGCACGTTCAATGTCGTTGATGACTTTAACCGTGAGGCATTGTCGATTGAAATCGATCTGAATCTGCCAGCTTTGCGCGTGGTCCGTGTACTCGACAGGATCGCGGCAAATCGCGGCTATACGGTCATGCTACGCATGGATAATGGTCCGGAATTTATCTCACTTGCACTGGCTGAATGGGCAGAGCAACATGCAGTAAAACTGGAATTTATTCAGCCGGGTAAGCCGACGCAGAACGCTTTTATTGAGCGCTTTAACCGAACATACCGTACAGAAATACTCGATTTTTATCTGTTCAGAACGCTGAATGAAGTGCGGGAAATCACGGAAAGATGGGTGTCAGAATATAACTGTGAACGCCCGCATGAATCACTGAACAATATGACGCCGGAGGAATATCGGCAACACAATCATTTGGCCGGGATCTCAAAAAATGCCTGGAACTAAAACGGGTCTATTTACACCAGCTAAACCAATAATGAAGTGTGTATTCTAGGAACTGTATAACACTTTAATTCACTAGATTTTAGTGTGTTAGTCGTAATTATTGATCGTTAGTAAAAAAATCCTTCTAAATAACACATATGTTTTTTCGAATGTAAATATTGATTTTGGTCCTTATGGGAGTATCCTAGCTTCAATAGGACAGGAGGCCAGATGTCACTAACATCCTTACAACTCTTCAAAAACCTTTCCGATGAAACCCGTCTGGGCATCGTGCTGCTGCTCAGGGAGATGGGAGAGCTGTGCGTGTGCGATCTCTGTACGGCGCTGGAACAGTCGCAGCCAAAGATCTCCCGTCATCTGGCAATGCTCCGGGAAAGTGGTCTATTGCTGGATCGCAAGCAGGGCAAGTGGGTTCACTATCGCTTATCTCCGCATATTCCTTCCTGGGCTGCTCAGGTGATTGAACAGGCTTGGTTAAGCCAACAGGACGACGTACAGGCCATCGCCCGTAAGCTGGCATCGGCAAACTGCTCTGGTAGCGGTAAGGCTGTTTGCATCTAAAAAATTTGCCTGAACATATATGATTTTTCGAATGTGATGTATTTGGAGTGAAAACGTTAACGGTGTTTGACCCGGCAATGTGCTGCAGTACCGGCGTATGTGGTTCAGATATCGATCAGGTTCTGGTTCATTTCTCTGCTGATGTGCAGTGGCTGAAAGGACGTGGCGTACAGGTTGAACGTTACAAACTGGCGCAGCAGCCCATGAGCTTTGTTCAGAATGAGAAAGCGAAAGTATTCGTCGAAGCATCTGGAACAGAAGGGCATCCGCTGACCGTATAGCGCTTGTTCCTGTGCTGGCGTCAGAGCCCGCCGGTATTGAAAAGCTCAGAGAGTTGATGAGTTAATTTTTTGGCATATACAGGGCGACAAAGTCGCCCTGTCAGGAGGTTTTATGTTACTGGCAAGCGCTATTTTTGTCCTGACCATCGTGTTGGTTATCTGGCAACCGAAGGGATTAGGGATCGGCTGGAGTGCGACATTGGGCGCAGTACTGGCGTTGATCTCTGGCGTAGTCCATTTTGGTGATATCTCTGTTGTATGGAATATCGTCTGGAATGCGACGGCGACCTTTATTGCCGTGATTATTATCAGCCTGCTGCTCGATGAATCCGGCTTTTTCGAATGGGCGGCGCTGCACGTTTCACGTTGGGGTAACGGTCGGGGGCGTTTGCTGTTTACCTATATCGTCTTGCTAGGCGCAGCGGTGGCGGCATTGTTTGCCAACGATGGTGCGGCATTGATTCTTACTCCAATTGTCATCGCCATGCTGCTTACATTAGGTTTCAGTAAAGGTACTACGCTGGCATTTGTCATGGCCGCCGGGTTTATTGCGGATACGGCCAGCCTGCCGCTTATCGTGTCCAACCTGGTTAATATCGTTTCTGCAGACTTCTTTGGGCTGGGTTTCACTGAGTATGCGTCGGTAATGGTGCCGGTGGATATCGCCGCCATTATCGCCACGCTGGTGATGCTGCATCTGTTCTTCCGCAAAGATATTCCATCAACTTACGACCTGGATCTCCTTAAAGCACCGGCAAAAGCGATTAAAGATCTGGCAACCTTCAGAACCGGATGGATAGTGTTGATCCTTCTTCTGGTTGGCTTTTTCGTCCTTGAGCCGTTGGGTATCCCGGTCAGCGCGATTGCTGCTGTTGGGGCTGTCATTCTGTTTGCGGTGGCGAAACGAGGCCATGCCATTAACACTGGCAAAGTGCTTCGCGGTGCGCCATGGCAGATCGTCATCTTCTCTCTGGGGATGTATCTGGTGGTCTATGGCCTGCGTAACGCCGGTCTAACAGAATATCTCTCTGGCGTACTGAACGTGCTGGCAGATAAAGGGCTTTGGGCTGCGTCGTTTGGTACCGGCTTCCTGACGGCTCTCCTGTCTTCCATTATGAACAACATGCCTACCGTGCTGGTTGGCGCTCTATCTATTGATGGCAGCACCGCAACAGGTGTTATCAAAGAGGCGATGCTTTATGCCAATGTGATTGGCTGCGATCTGGGACCGAAAATTACACCTATTGGTAGCCTGGCAACGCTGCTCTGGCTGCATGTCCTTTCACAGAAGAACATGACCATCACTTGGGGATACTATTTCCGCACCGGGATCGTCATGACTCTGCCTGTGCTGTTTGTAACGCTGGCCGCGCTGGCGTTACGTCTCTCTTTCACTTTGTAATGAGATACTGATATGAGCAACATCACCATTTATCACAACCCAGCCTGCGGCACGTCGCGTAATACGCTGGAGATGATCCGCAACAGCGGTACTGAACCGACCGTTATTCTTTACCTCGAAAACCCACCTTCACGCGATGAGCTGGTCAAACTCATTGTGGATATGGGCATTTCCGTCCGTGCTTTGCTACGTAAGAACGTCGAGTCGTATGAGGAACTGGGTCTTGCAGAAGATAAATTTACTGACGACCAGCTAATCGACTTTATGCTGCAACATCCGATTCTGATTAATCGCCCGATTGTGGTTACATCTTTGGGAACGCGTCTGTGCCGCCCTTCCGAAGAGGTACTGGATATTCTTCCGGAACGTCAGAAAGGAGCGTTTACCAAAGAGGATGGCGAGAAGGTCATTGGCGAAACGGGGAAGTGGGTTAAGTAATCTGCCAGTTCAAAATATCGGACGCCTGTTAACGCTATGAGGGTGCCCGCCTTTCGCTCATAGCAGGCCTCGCAACACTTCAGGCGGTCCGCTTTGTGCCAAAAGCGGACATTACTGCACACCGTAAGTAGTCTTATGTGTCTGAAATGAAACCGCAGCCCGATAGTTACTTTCTCTCCTGCCCGTTATTTGAACTGAAATACGCAATGTCCTAAATAACTACCATAATCGTCATTTACGACATTACTTTCTCACTTATGATTCTCTCATCGAATCAATGGTGATCGAAAGGAGTCTGCAATGAGTCTCGCAACGCAATCAGGTAAAGGCACTGCCGTCATCACTGGTGCATCCACCGGCATTGGTGCTGTTTACGCCAGTCGACTGGCGCGCATGGGATACGACCTGATCATTATCGCCCGTAATCATAACCGCCTGAATCAGATGGCCAGCCACATTACTGCTGACACCGCCCGCAATGTGGAAGTGCTGGCAACCGATCTGGGTGATGCCCAACAGTTTGCTGCTCTGGAGAAAAAACTGCGTGACGATGCCAGCATTACCCTGCTGGTGAACAATGCCGGTGTCGGAACTCATACGCCGTTGTTGTCGAGCGATGTCGATCAAATGCAGGCGATGATTAATCTCAATGTCGTTGCTCTGACCCGTCTGACTTACAGCGTGGTTCCCGGATTTGTCGCGCGAGGTGTGGGTGCCATCATCAACATCTCATCGATTGTCAGCCTTGCGCCGGAACTGCTTAACGGCGTGTATGGCGGCACAAAGGCCTTTGTGCTGGCATTCACTCAGTCACTGCACCATGAACTCTCCGAAAAGGGCATCCACATTCAGGCCGTGCTGCCGGGAGCGACAGCAACGCCGTTCTGGGATAACGGCGGTTTACCCCTTGACCAACTCGATAAGTCAATAGTAATGAGCGCTTACGACCTGGTGGACGCGGCGCTGACGGGTTTTCTTAACGGGGAACTTGTCACCATCCCGTCACTGCATAACGACGTTTACTGGCAGGCGATGGAAAGTAGTCGCCAGGCCATGATCCCGCACCTCTCCAGTAATGTACCCGCCGGCCGTTATCGCGCCGGACTTACTCACTAACCTTATATTTAGCCAACAGGAATAACCGTATGAAACTGACAGGCAACACTATTTTTATCACTGGCGGCACGTCGGGTATTGGCCGCGCGATGGCAGAAAAATTTCATCAACTGGGTAATCAGGTGATCATTTCAGGCCGTCGTAAAGCTCTTCTTGACTCGGTCACGGCTGCCAATCCGGGAATGAATTCCGTGGTGCTGGATGTCACCGATGTATCCAGCATTAAATCGGCGGCGAAAGAGGTGCTCTCCCGCTATCCGGCACTGAATGTGGTGATCAATAACGCTGGCATTATGCCCTTCGATAATGCCGCAGCCGAACTGGATGACGATATGGCCACCACCTTACTGGACACGAACCTGTTGGGCACTGTTCGGGTCAGTTCAGCCTTTGTTGAGCACCTGAAACAACAACCGGATGCGGTATTGATCAACAACAGTTCGATTCTGGCTTTTTTACCCCTGGTGACGAATGCACTCTACTCAGCAACCAAAGCAGCGATTCATTCTTACACCCTGTCGCAGCGTTTTTTACTGCGCGATGCCGGTGTGAATGTGATCGAGATTTCACCGCCCTGGGTCGATACCGATTTGATCTACAAAAGCGGTGATTCCCGCGCAATGCCATTAGCCGATTTTATCCAGCAGACCTTTGACAAACTGGCGACAGACGCCATTGAAGCGATTGTCGACAGTGTGCTGCCAGCCCGTGCGAATCAGGGTGTTAATGAACACGAGATGGTGAACGCGTTTAATCAGTCGATGGTGGATAACCCAATACCGGTTGCCTGACCTGCTCTGGGGCAGGCAACTGCCCCTTCTCTGGAGTTAATGATGCAAAATCACCTGTCCACGTCTCAAAGACGTGCATTATGGGCACTTAGCCTGGCGTATTTTATTCAGGCGACCGGTTCACTTTCTGTGGCGGGTAGTCTGGTCCCGATTTCTCAGGAATGGGGGATCAGTGATGCACAAAGTGCCCGTCTTCTGTCTATTTTCGGTCTGACATTTGCGCTGGGTGCGCCGCTGGCGCAGGTTATATTCGGCAAGCTCATGCGCAGAACACAGGTGCTGGCAGGTATGCTGGTATTTGGGCTGGGAGCTCTGATTTTTGCCATCGCTCCTGACTACAGGGTACTGGTGGCTTCGCGGATTGTAATGGGGCTGGGCGCTTCCCTGATCGGTCCGGTACTGATTGCGCTCGGCGCAGAATTAGTCGCCCCTGAAGAGCGTGGCAGCGCCATTGCCATGATCCTGCTGGGTGTATCAATGGCCAGTATGGTCGGTATTCCGCTAGCGGCATGGCTGGCCACGGTCCTGGGCGCGCGTATGTTATTCACGATTATCGCGCTGGTGAGTATCCTCACTGCAGGTGCCGTATTTCTGCTGGTACCGGACGTCGTCAAAGGTGTTGATATCCGCTTACGCCAGGTCGGCATGGTACTCAGGGAGGGCAAATCACTGGCAGCCTTTCTGGTCGTCTTTTTTATCACCTCTGGTGTGTACGATATGTACGCCTTTATCTCGCCGATGATCCGCGATCGCTGGCTGGGTGATACGTCGGCCACCTCCATCGCTCTGGCTGTTATCGGTGTGGCGGGTATTGTGGGGAATCTTTTTGTTGCCCGGGCAGCACGTCACTACAGCGCGGAACACTTACTGGTTACCGGTCTGACGTTACTGGTGGCGGATATGCTGCTCGTCATGCTGCTACCGGCCCGGCTGTCATTGCTGTATCTCCTGCTGGTCGTCTGGGCCTTTTCCACTGACCTGTTATGGCCTACTCAACAGCGGCGTATTGTGGAGATCTCGACAGCGGAAACACGTGGAATTTCGCTGGCATTAACCAGTGCCTTTATGTTCTGTGGCATTGGTTTTGGATCGGCTGTGGCATCATGGCTTTATCCACTGTCGGGCTTTTACGGAGTAATGATAAGCTCAGTCCTGTTCCTGCTTCTGGCATTGACCAGCCTGTGGACTTCTGAGCGGTTACGGGCCCGCGCCGCGAAATATCAGGCGGTCCGCCTGTCATAAAGGAGTTGCGATGCACCGTATAGGATTAATCATTGCCGATCATTTTCAGATGCTGGCGTTGTCTACGCTGACGGTATTTGAGTTTGCCAATCTGGTGGCTGAACGCCCATTTTACCAGCCTGTGGTCTACTCCGAACACGGCGGAACCGTACGTTCTTCTTCGGGTATCGGCGTGGATTCGGTAAAGTTGAGCGAGGAAACGCGGGTGGACACCTGGCTGGTGGCAGGCGTGCTTTCACCCATGGAGGAACCCGCCAGTCCTGGGGTGGTCCATTTTCTGCAAACCACTGCCCGCCAGACACGCCGGATTGCAGGGATCTGTACCGGTGCATTTGTGCTGGCACAGGCCGGGCTGCTGGAGCAAAAACGTGCCACTACGCACTGGGCGCACTCACAGAGTCTGGCCTCGCAGCATCCCACGATTCAGCTTGAAGATGATCGTATTTTTATCATTGATGACACAATCTGGACATCAGCAGGCATGACTGCGGGGCTGGATATGGCGCTCGGTATGGTGGAGAAAGATCTCGGTGCAGACATTGCCCGTACGGTAGCACACCGTCTGGTGATGAATCAGCGTCGCTCCGGCGGTCAGACACAACACTCGGAAATGCTGGCCCTGGCACCCCGCTCCGATCGTCTGCAAACAGCGCTGGAATATGCCCGCCACAATCTGCGCAAAACGCTGACGGTGGAAATCCTTGCCGATGCGGTGCATGTCAGCGCTCGCCAGCTCAGCCGCCTGTTTCGTCAGGAGACGGGCAAATCTCCGGCAAAAGCCATTGAAGGACTGCGGCTTGAGGCCGCGCGCTTAATGATTGAGCAAAGCCGTCTGTCACTGGATGCCATTGCCCGCGAGTCCGGTTTTCGCGACAGACGGCATATGCGGGAGGTGTTTATTCGCGGGTATGGCATTCCACCTCAGTCGCTTCGCGCAGGGCGTTAATATACGGCGTGGTTCACTCTACCCACGTTTACGGTGCAGGGCAGGCGTTATGCCCCAGGTTTTTTTGAACGCTTTAGAAAAAGACGACAGAGACAAAAAACCACACTGTTCAGCCACTCTCTCTGCTGTCAGGTTTTTCTCTTCTGAAAGCAGTCTTGCTGCTAACACCATACGTAACTGGTTGAGCCAGACCTGGGGCGTCTGATGATAGCTGTGTGAAAAGTGGCGGGCGAAGGTGGCGCGTGACAGAAAACAGCGTTGCGCCATCGACGCCATCGTCCATGGAAATGCAGGATCAGCGATGACGGCCAGAACGGCAGGAGCAAGACGTTTGTCGCTCAGTAGCCGTAAAACACCCGCAGGAGGCTCGTGCAGCGACAGCAAAATACGCAGGATTAGCGCAAGCAACGTATCTGCCAGCCCCTTAACGATACTCGCACTGCCCGGTAAACCGCCCAGACTTTCGCGTACCAGCATTACCAGCAGCGTTTCCAGTTCAGGGCAATCGTGTTGATCATCGGTACGGAGGTGGATCAGTGTTGTTTCATCGGCGAACATCCAGCGATAACCCGGCCCGAAATGGAACTCTCCACACAATACCTCGACCGCAGGCCCCGGCCCTTCCGTCCACACTTCAGTGACGATGCCATTATTGTTGACCTGAGCAGGAACGACCTGCCCCCAGTCCACCAGGCTTTGCAATAAATGCGGGGATCCGTGCGGGAACAGAATGATATCACCGGCGCGCACATCGAACGTCTTCCCTTCAACAATCAGCCGCGTTTCGCCACGAAGAATGACATGCCAGGGCACAATACCGGCGGCTTGTTGCGGGTGGTCGGCATCCCAGCGCCCGGCAAAACGGCAGTGAAGATTGACACTACATGCTGGCGTAAGTAAGGAAAGCAAACGACTGAGGTTGTCCACTCTGACTCCTGAGACGATAAGACAAATAATCGAGACGATACGGCCTGCATGCCTGCCTGCAGCGCCCTATTATGTGCTCATCGCCGATATGGCGAAACCCTTAAACTGAAAGGAAAAAATGATGAGCCGTTTAACTTCCGTACAACCTGAAAATGCTACTGGCAATACTGCAGATCTCTTCAGCGCCATTAAACGAGCGATGGGTAAAGTCCCGAATGCCTACCAGACCATCGGGATCGCCCCCGACATTCTGGGTCAGGCATTGCAACACAACGCCACGCTGGCGAAAAGCCAGCTGAATAAACAGGAAATTGAAGCCGTTAACCTTGTGGTCAGTGAAGTGTCTGGATGTGATTACTGTCTGGCGGCGCATACGTTGACCGGGAAAATGGCAGGTTACAGCGTTGAGCAAATTCAGGCATTACGCCGGGGAGAGTTCCCGGAAGATCCGCATATTGATGCACTGGTCAAATTTGTAAAAACTCTGGTGACGACCCGCAACACCTTACCAGAAGAAACCGTCAGTCGTTTTCTGGCAGCAGGCTTTAGCGATAGACAGGTAGTGGAAGTCATCAGTGCAGTCAGTGCGATTCTGTTTACGAATATGATCAACCGTGTGAATGACACCGTGGTGGATTTTCCAAAAGTAAACTGACCCCGTATGTGGCAGAAAAACATTCCTTTCTGCCACAGCAATTATGATAAATGGGCGATGTAGCCTCAGTCTTCGGCGAGAATTGTATCTGAGTAACAATAAAATATCTCGTGACCTGGCAACTGTTAATTGTAATCTGCCATCGTCCGCTTCTCGCTCATTGCATACCTTCAGTTCCAGGAGGCTGTCCGCTTCGTGCCAGGAGCGGACATTGACTTGCTCCCGTGTTGCTGAGGCATTTACTTTTTCGGGGAAATTTTTCGGCGCAGGTAATTCGCCGACAGCGCCGCAATAAGGCCGCACAGGCTCATCAGCAGCCAGGCTGCATGGAAGGATTCGGGTGCAGCAGCTTTACCGCTTAGAGCAACAAAAAGCGCAACGCCGATCGCCGCACCAATCTGGCGTGAGGTGTTGATCAGCCCTGTTCCTGTCGAATACATATGGGCCGGAAGCCCGGAAACCGCACCTGCCATAAAGCCCGTCTGCGCGATACCCGCACCGAGTCCGGTCATAATCAGTCCGGGCAAATAGTTCAGTAACCAGGCATTATCGGTATGGTCGCTGAGCGTTAAAAACCACCAGAGTCCACTCAGGAAGTACAGTACGGAGCCTGCGACAGCAAGGTTCTGTGGAGTGGCCTTTACCCTCCCGATAAGCAGCGAGGCGACAACGGCGGTGCCGGGTCCCGCAGCAAAAGCAAGACCTGCCTGTGCGGCGGTCAGGTGCCATGCCTGGGTCAGAAACATCGTGCCGCCAAGTAACATAACGGCAAAACTCATATAAAAACATCCCATGCCTATTGTTGCCGTTGTGAAAGCCCGGGAATGGAACAGACTCAGGTCGAGAAGAGGACGGGAGGATTTCAGGCAGTGGTACACAAATACCGTCAGAACGACGATGGCTCCCATACTTCCCGCGAAAATAGCGGCTTTGTGGGTGGCCCATTCCGAAGTATGAGCTATGGTGGCGGTGAGGAGAGCTATTCCTGACGTCAGGAGTACGCTTCCAGCAATATCGGGGGCAGGCCCGTTATGCGGTGCACTTTCTTTCAGGTATCGGGTACAGATGAGAGCCCCAATCACGATGGGCACGTTGATGAAGAAAATCAGATGCCAGTCCGCCTGAACCAGAAAGCCACCCAGGACAGGGCCCGCCGCGGCCGCAACCGAGCCGGTGGCTGCCCAGAACCCGATCATCTGCTTATGCTTCTCCTGAGGATATGCACCCAGTAGTAGCCCAAGGCTTGTCGGGATGAGCATGGCCGCAGCAACCCCCTGTATTGCCCGCGCGGCGATGAGTATCCAGAGCGTGGGCGCCAGCCCGCAGAGCAGGCTCGACAGACCAAACAGGGCCAGACCTACCGAGAAAATAGTCCGTCGGCCGTACCGGTCAGCAAAACGGCCGCTCAGCACCAGAGTGGAGGCAAAACAGACTGAGAAGATCGTCAGAATCAGTGACAGTGTGGCCTCGGGGTGTTCGGGAAAACTTCGGCTGATCGACGGGAAGGCAAGATTGACGACAAATAAGTCCAGTGAGCTCAGGATGCTGCCCAGCCCGATTGAAAGCAGGCCAGCCGGGTGAATACGTGACGGTGAACTCGATGCTATGGTTGATGAATTAATGGCCATGTTTCCTCTCTGAACAAAGCGCTGTCCGCTGACTACGGGTATAACAATATACGTGTATATACCCACATATTGCGATCAGCGTCAACGCTTTCCAGCAGGTCAATAAACCTTCGGGTTCAGCCAGGGAGTCACTGCATCAAATGTTTATTTTCCGGTGTCGCATTCTGGACTCAGATCTAATGCGGGTATATGCTCTTAAATCCCTTTTGTTATCTGATCTTGATATGGGCACTGGATATGAGTTCTCCCTGCTACTGTAAAAATCTGCGTGATTTCACACGTAAGATGACCGCGATTTACGATGCCGAGTTGGATGCCTATGGCATCAATATTGCTCAGTATTCGTTGATGAGGCTGGTGATAAACAATAATCCCGTAAGCCTTACCCGGCTCGGTGATATCGCCGGGCTGGATCGTTCTACGGTAGGACGAAACGTCACCGTTCTGGCGCGTCAGGGGTGGTTGCAGGTTGACCGTGATGGTATGGACAAAAGGCAGCAGCAGGTCTCTATCACCCCTGAGGGTGAAGCGCTTATCAGAGACGCGTTTCCGTCCTGGCAGCGCTGCCAGCACATCATTGAAGAACGTCTTGGCGCGGACAACGTCATGGCGCTGCAGAACATTTTTCACCAAATCTGAATTGCAGGTTGTCAGCGTAAAAGAATAAGATGATATACGGGCATATACCCGCTAATCCAGGTCTCCTTCAAAGACATGGTAAATCATAAACATAAGCAAGAGGTGACAATGTGAAATATCAGATCCTTGGCAATACAGGCGTTCGAGTCTCTTCAGTAGCCCTGGGAACGGCAAATTTTGGCATGCGGTGGGGATACGGCGCATCGTTAGACGAAAGTCGGGCGATTTTAGATGCTTTTGCAGAGGATGGCGGTAACTTTATAGATACGGCTGATGTGTATCAGTTCGGTGAATCAGAAGAGTTTCTGGGGGCCCTCCTTCAGGGACGCAGAGAGAATTTCTTTCTTGCGACAAAATATTCGAGCGGCGCATCTAAAGCAGCTGGCGGGCTGGTTACAGGCAACAGTCGCCGGGCGATGGTGTCTTCGGTGGAGTCGAGTCTGAAGCGGCTTAAAACCGATCGTATCGATTTATACTGGGTTCATCATCCTGACGATATTACGCCGTCAGAAGAACTGGTACGGGGGCTTGAAGATCTGTCCAGAGCCGGAAAAATTCTTTACGCCGGTTTGTCCAATTTTTCGGCCTGGCGGCTGGCACGCGCAGCAACGCTTGCCGAGCTGTCTCGCGCGGTGCCGATTGTCGCCTCTCAGTTCCAGTACAGTCTGGTTTCACGTCAGCCCGAACGTGACATGCTGAAAGCCTGTCAGGCGCTGCAGATAACACCCATAACCTGGTCCCCGCTGGGCGGTGGAATGCTCACAGGCAAATACCGCGCCGGTGAAAAAGGCAGGGCAGAAGGGATGGGCGGAAAGGTATTCCAGGCGGAAAACAACGAACAGCGGAGCGCCATTCTCGACGAAGTTCTGGCTATAGCCACTGAAAACGGGGCAAGCCCGGACCAGGTAGCTATTGCCTGGGTTGCTGCACAGGAATGTATCCCTATTATTGGCCCCCGGACCCAGGCGCAGTACGTCAGTAATGTGGGGTTTTCAGGGGCGAATCTCACAGAGGCACAAATCGACAGGCTGAACAGCGTCAGCCAGTTTGACAATGACATTAAAACTGCCCCCGTGCAGGCATTACTGGGGCATGTTATACCGGGTAAACCCGTGGCATAACATTAGGGCTATAGCCCTGGGGGATAAACTGACATCAGAACTGTTGTCAGTTTATCCGACTGAAATGACGGGAACAGGATCAAGCGAACTGTATGTGTTTCACAACAACATATCCACTGCGACCAGTACCAGTGCCCCTGCAAGGATCCTATTGACCAGGCGACCGTGCTGGCGAAGAAGCGCCTGAAAAAGGTGTCCTGCTGCCGCCCAGCAGAGGTTGCCAAAAACACCGATCAAAGCCAGCAGAACGCTGATCAGAATAATCCAGACCTGACTGCTGGTATAGGGAATGACGAAAGTAGAGAGCGCCGTTACTCCATAAAGGATGATTTTTACATTCGCAAACTGCAGTAAAAAACTGGTTCTGAAGCTCAGTGGGACGTCAGAACGGGTGTTATTTGCAGGCTGGCTTCGGGCTATTTTCAGTGCCAGCCAGAGAATATAAATCACGCCTAACCAGGTCAGCCAGTGGGTTACGGAAGGCAGTGTCCGGGTTATCGCCACGGTAAATAAGGCGCACAGAAGCATAATAATGAGAAATCCAGCCCCCATGCCAGCCAGTGGACGTAGGCTTTTATGAAACCCGTGAGTATGCACGCAGCTCAGAGCCAGAATGTTATTAGGACCTGGGGTAAGTGCAGTGATGAAAGTATAAGCCAGAAAAGCGCCAGCAATTGAAAGTGACATAATAACTCCTCTTTTTTTTTAATTTAGAGGATGCCAATAAGAAAAAATATTGAATGTTTTCGCATTCATGATTCAACATTATGAATACTTCACAGGAGACAATCTTGAACTTACGTCGTTTGTTAACCCTCAGGACCATTCTGGAAGAAGGATCGTTTGCCAAAGCAGCCAGTAAACTTTGCTGTACGCAGTCAACGGTTACATTTCAGATCAGACAACTTGAGGCCGAATACGGCGTTCAGCTGTTTGAAAAAATTGGTCGCCGCATGGTGCCAACGGATGCCGCCAGGAATATGATGCCCCATATTCATGAAATGATGGTCGTTATAAATAGCATTAAGCAGGCTGTCCAGCGAAACGATGAACCGGAAGGTGAATTGCGCCTTGCCGTGGGCGAGACGCTGCTCTCCTACAAGATCCCGCAGGTGCTGAAGAGTTTTAAGAAAAGAGCGCCGAATGTGTTGCTGTCTCTGCAATCCCAGAACTGTTATACAATCCGTGACAGCTTGCTGGCCAATGAAATTGATTTGGGGATTTTCTATCGTGTGGGCAATGATGCTTCTCTCATTATGGAAAACTATGGCGAACATCCTCTCGTGCTCGTTGCCTCTCCCGAATTAGCACTGGTTGATTTCACTCGGGGAAATCAGCATATCCCCGTTAGTTTCATTATTAATGAAAAACAATGTGTATTCCGTCTGATGTTTGAATCTGTCCTCAGACAAAGAAAAATAACGATTGACTCCACCATTGAACTCATCAGCATTGAAAGCATTAAGCAGTGCGTGATGGCTAATACAGGCGTGACGTACTTACCGCGATTCACGGTGGAGAAAGAGCTGCGTGCCGGACTGTTGCAAGAACTTCCTCTGTCACCACGCCCTGAAACCCTTTCTGCAGTGTGTGCTCATCACTCAGGTAAGGTCATTACGCCAGCAATGGAGCTGTTTATTCAGTCCTTACGGGAGAGTCTGGATGCCTGATCGCTGCCCTCGTATTGCTTTGCAGGATTGCCCTGTCGGTTTTAGCAGTAGACAGGGCTGACAATGATTAACGGCCAAACGATGTCACGTTGGGCCGGCTCCCCGGAAGTCCAGAAACGGCTGATTCCGACGCATAAAATCCACCACGTTATCTACCTGTTTTGACTCCGGTAACAACAGTGTTTTAACCGGCTGAATATCCACCAGCAGGGTTTCATCTTCCTGCGTTAGCCCCATAAACGCAGCGGGCTGTCGCAGTGCGCAGATCAGCAATGTATTAATGAACGCAAACCCCGCCATACTGACAACAGGCAGTATCCAGGTGGTTTGATCGGTTAGCCTGAACAGATAGAAAAACAGGCAGCAAATGATACTGACGATCCACAGCCCCGCGTAACCCGACAGCAGGAAGCGGAGCCAGAGTATTTGCTGGCGGGCGATATCAGAATAAAGACGCTGGATATCCGAATTAAATGACTGCAAGCGGCCGAGCGAATAGCCCAACCAACCGAGAAATACCCCGTGATAGACCAACGCAAGGGGCAGAGGTTCCGGCATTCCTGGTAAATCCTGTTGTTGTAATATTGTTATTTTTTCCGACTCAGGTAGCGGAACATATAGTGTGGAAAACACAATCAGGCCAGCCGCGAACGGGATTAAGTGTACGGCATGAATGAGCCGAATTTGAAAACGGCAATACATCAGCGATCGGGTATACAGATAGATAGCTGGCGGCTGAAGCAGAGAGATGAGCGTACCGATATAAGCGTAGTTTGGGTGTGAAAAACTTACACCGCTTCCGTAAAGTAAAAGCTCGCCAAAACCGGCGGCGACGGTCAGCAGGACGACCACCAATAGCCGGTTGCTGGTTTGTACAATGTTGGACGGCAAAAGTAGAAAAACAGAAAGCAATACAGCCTGCATTATTCCTGCTGCCAGAAGAAAAACGGATAGCTCAATCAGCATGTATTACCGCCACCAATCATTCAAAACGAGACATAAAGAACGGGTTCCGCTCTGCCTCTTGTTAGCGGAACGTTCGACTTTGCGCTTTGTAGGTTCGACTTTACCAATTCGAACGACGCCCTGATTTCACGCCAGTACTCTGATGTCAAATCGGCAGAGGGTCTGAAATCCTACGTCGATTAACATCCCCAAAAAGCAGATGAACAGGTCGAAAAAGACCCGGGAGCATTATTGTGAAAAAGCAGAAAAACATCAGAACTACCCTGTGCGCGAGCATCGTGATCCTTGCGGGAATGACGATAAGCACAACGGCGTTCGCCCACTGCGACGGCATGGATGGACCGGTGATTACCGAGGCTAAAAGCGCGCTCCAGGCGCATGATGTTACCCCGTTATTAAAATGGGTGCCAGAAAACCGTGAAGATACCGTCAGGAAGGCGTTTGACGAGGCAATAAGCAAACAAGGTGGCAGTCAGGCCGCTCAGGAGAAGGCCGATCAGCAGCTCTTCACCACTCTGGTACGTGTTCACCGTGAGGCGGAAGGCGCGCCCTTTACCGGTGTAAAACCGGCAGGCCATATTCCCGTGGTTGTACAAGAGGCAGATGCCGCACTCAACGCCGGCAATGTTGATAGCCTGGTGGCGAAGGTGACTGCCAATGTTGAGCATGCTCTCCGGGAAAAATTTGCTAAAGCTGAACAAAGTAAGCAACAAGTGAATCAATCGGTTAAACAGGGACGTGGATATGTGAATGACTACGTTCACTACATACATTTTGTCGAAGAAGTGAACGGAATGGCGGCAGGAGGATCGCCTGAGATGGAACATCAGCACTAATTATCATGTCCGCCAGAGATGCCCTTGCGGCATCTCTGAATCACCACGATAACGCCCAGCGGGATTTGGAGGATTGTAATTAAAATTATGTAATTACCTGTTTTTGATATGTTCATTCCGACAACGGATGTAAGTAAATTGGCACTGTTGCAAATAGTCGGTGGTGATAAACTTATCATCCCCTTTTGCTGATGGAGCTGCACATGAACCCATTCAAAGGCCGGCATTTTCAGCGTGACATCATTCTGTGGGCCGTACGCTGGTACTGCAAATACGGCATCAGTTACCGTGAGCTGCAGGAGATGCTGGCTGAACGCGGAGTGAATGTCGATCACTCCACGATTTACCGCTGGGTTCAGCGTTATGCGCCTGAAATGGAAAAACGGCTGCGCTGGTACTGGCGTAACCCTTCCGATCTTTGCCCGTGGCAAATGGATGAAACCTACGTGAAGGTCAATGGCCGCTGGGCGTATCTGTACCGGGCCGTCGACAGCCGGGGCCGCACTGTCGATTTTTATCTCTCCTCCCGTCGTAACAGCAAAGCTGCATACCGGTTTCTGGGTAAAATCCTCAACAACGTGAAGAAGTGGCAGATCCCGCGATTCATCAACACGGATAAAGCGCCCGCGGTGATGCTGCCAACTTACTGATTTAGTGTATGATGGTGTTTTTGAGGTGCTCCAGTGGCTTCTGTTTCTATCAGCTGTCCCTCCTGTTCAGCTACTGACGGGGTGGTGCGTAACGGCAAAAGCACTGCCGGACATCAGCGCTATCTCTGCTCTCACTGCCGTAAAACATGGCAACTGTAGTTCACTTACACCGCTTCTCAACCCGGTACGCACCAGAAAATCATTGATATGGCCATGAATGGCGTTGGATGCCGGGCAACCGCCCGCATTATGGGCGTTGGCCTCAACACGATTTTCCGCCATTTAAAAAACTCAGGCCGCAGTCGGTAACCTCGCGCATACAGCCGGGCAGTGACGTCATCGTCTGCGCGGAAATGGACGAACAGTGGGGATACGTCGGGGCTAAATCGCGCCAGCGCTGGCTGTTTTACGCGTATGACAGGCTCCGGAAGACGGTTGTTGCGCACGTATTCGGTGAACGCACTATGGCGACGCTGGGGCGTCTTATGAGCCTGCTGTCACCCTTTGACGTGGTGATATGGATGACGGATGGCTGGCCGCTGTATGAATCCCGCCTGAAGGGAAAGCTGCACGTAATCAGCAAGCGATATACGCAGCGAATTGAGCGGCATAACCTGAATCTGAGGCAGCACCTGGCACGGCTGGGACGGAAGTCGCTGTCGTTCTCAAAATCGGTGGAGCTGCATGACAAAGTCATCGGGCATTATCTGAACATAAAACACTATCAATAAGTTGGAGTCATTACCCGCTGGGTAGTATGAACATACGACAACTTCTTTGAAAGTTACCGGTCTGTCTTTCTCAGTAATAAAAATTATATCTTCGTGATTGTGTATTAATTGATCATTGTCAATAACACTCTTATAACCCAATGTAATGTCATATATCAGGAAGCTATTTCAGAGGTTATGGGAATTACATGAAAACAATAATTAATGAGCTATTACAACAGGACCTGTCCCGCAGACAGGTTATTGTGAACACAACCAAAATTAGTGCTGCGGTTGCAGCATCAAGCACACTGCCCCTGCCGTTTACTCTCAATGCAGCTGATACTGCATTGGTTTCGGGGAAGGAGGGGGTTGAAATCATAAGACATAGTGCCTGCTTAGTAAACTGTGGCAGCCGCTGTGCACTGAAAGTCATAGTTAAAGATGATCGGATTGTGCGAATTGAACCGGAAGATGCTAAGGATGATTCGGTATTCGGTGAACACCAAATCCGTCCCTGTCTGCGAGGTCGTTCCAGCCGCTGGCGAGTTTACAGCCCTGACCGGATTAAATATCCGATGAAACGTGTTGGTAAACGCGGAGAAGGGAAATTTAAACGTATTTCATGGGATGAGGCCACAGCCTTTATTGCCGCTGAATTAAAGCGCGTTTCTGAAAAATATGGAAATGAAGCAATCTATTTTAATTATCAATCTGGCGCGTATTATCATAACCAAGGAACACCCGCATGGAAAAGGTTATTGAACCTGAATGGCGGTTTTCTGCAGTATTACAATAATTACTCAAACGCTCAAAACTTAACCGCCACATCTTACACGTATGGTGCTACAGGAGTACAGTTTGCCAGTCATTTTAGCCAGATTGCGCATTCTGATCTTGTGGTTTTTTTTGGTCTGAATTTATCTGAGACTCGGATGTCCGGTGGTGGGCAAGTTGAAGAACTGCGCCGTGCGCTGGAAATATCAGGCGCCCGGGTGATTATCATCGATCCGCGCTATACAGACTCTGTTGTTACAGAACATGCTGAATGGTTACCAATTCGCCCTACAACCGATGCTGCACTGGTAGCAGCTATTGCACACACGTTGATAAAAGAAAATCTGATCGACGAAGAACGAGTCAATACTTATTGTGTCGGTTATGATCGTAGCACCCTTCCGGAAACGGCGAAACCAAATGCCAGTTATAAAGACTATGTTCTGGGTAACGGTGATGACGGCGTCGAAAAAACACCTGAATGGGCGGCAGATATCTGTGGCATCCCGGCTATTCGTATTCGCCAGTTGGCACGTGAAATGGCCGAAGCTCGGGCCTGTTTCATTGCCCAGGGATGGGGGCCACAGCGTCATGCAAATGGTGAACAGACTTCCAGAGCGGTTCAGATACTTCCTGCCCTGACGGGTCATTTTGGATTGCCAGGAACCAACAATGGGAACTGGACATACGGAACACCTTATGGTGTTCCTGCTCTGCCGATTGGTGAAAATCCCGTTAAGGTGTCAATCCCCTGCTATCTGTGGACAGATGCGATTCAAAGTCCGGAAAAAATGACAGCCACCACTATGGGGGTTAAAGGCGCGGATAAACTGAAAACCGGTATTAAACTGTTCTTCAACCAGGCCGGGAATGCACTTCTGAATCAACATGGAAATATCAATCGTACACGCAAAATACTTGAAGATGACAGCCTGTGCGAAACTATCGTGGTTATTGATAATCATATGACTGCCAGTGCCCGCTTTGCCGATATCCTTCTTCCAGAAACTAGCTACTTAGAAGCCGAGGATCTGGTGGACAGTTCCTATGCAGCCGGTTCTCACCATTACATGATTGCAATGCAAAAAACGATCACACCGATGTGGGAAGTACGCAGTACCTATGATATCTGTGCAGATATTGCGGGGCATCTTGGGGTAAGAGAGCGTTTTACTGAGGGGCGTACTCAGGCAGAGTGGATGGCGAAGCATTACGGACAAGTTAAAGAGAAGCGATCATATCTGCCTGAATGGGAAGTTGCAATGAATATGGGGGTTATCGATCAGCAAGGTACTCGTGATGAGGACAGTATTATCCTTGCTGATTTCCGCCATGATCCGGTTGCCAGTCCACTGACGACACCTTCCGGGAAGATTGAGATTTACTCGCACACTCTGGCGGAACTGGCTAAAGCCTGGACACTACCGGAAGGAGATCGCATTCCGGCTGTTCCTGAATTTTGTATAGTGACAGAGTCCCATCTGAACAAGAGTCTGACAGCAAAGTATCCGCTACAGATGAGCGGTTTTCACACCAAAGGTCACACGCACTCAACATATGCCAGTGTGCTGATGCTGCATGAAGCGGTACCGGATGAAGTCTGGATCAACCCGATAGACGCCAGCGTGCGTCAGTTGAAATCAGGCGATATGGTCCATGTATTCAACGATCGCGGTGTGGTGGAGATCCCCTGCAAGGTGACACAGCGCATCCTGCCGGGCGTGGTGGCAATGCCGCAAGGCGCGTGGACCCGACTGGACAGCAACGGTGTGGACGTGGGTGGATGTATTAACACATTGACCAGCCACCTGCCGTCGCCGCTGGCGAAAGGGAACCCGCAACATACCAACCTGGTTGAAATCAAACGCGCTTAGGGAGTGATCCGCAATGAAACAGTATGGCTTTTATGTTGACTCCTCGCGTTGCTCAGGCTGCAAAACCTGCCAGGTCAGTTGCAAGGATAATAAAGATCTGGACGTGGGCCCGAAATTCCGTCGGGTATATGAATATGGTGGCGGAAGTTGGGCGAAAGAAGGAGAAAGCTGGCACAACGACACTTTTACCTACTACCTCTCTATTGCCTGTAACCACTGTGATGAACCGGTTTGTGTCTCCGGATGTCCTACCGGAGCGATGCACAAACGTGAAGAGGACGGACTGGTGCTGGTCGATGACAATATTTGTGTCGGATGCCGTTATTGCGAAATGCGCTGCCCGTATGGCGCGCCACAATTTGATGCTCAGGCCAAAGTGATGCGTAAGTGCGATGGTTGCCTTGATCGACTGGAGAAAAATCTGCGACCAATTTGCGTGGACTCTTGTCCACAGCGCGCGCTGGATTTCGGGCCGATCGATGAGTTACGGAAGAAGTATGGCACTGAGAATGAAATCGCGCCGCTGCCCGCCGCGTCGTTTACTCATCCTAACCTTATTATTAAACCCCATCCGAAGGCCCGCCCGACGGGAGACAAGGAAGGGGCCATCATGAACATGAGTGAGGTGCGCAATGCATGAGTTACCTCTGGTCTTTTTTACCGTCTTTACTCAGAGCGCAGTTGGCGCGTTTATTCTGTTGCTGATTGGCGGCACCCTGGGGCAGATTGACAGGCAGCGTATGGCCGTTGGTCTTTTCTCCGCGATGTGTCTGTTTGGCGTTGGGGTGTTGCTGGGCATTTTCCATGTAGGCCAGCCTTTACGAGCATTGAATATGTTGCTGCGAGTGGGCCATTCACCGATGAGCAACGAAATCGTGTTATCGGCAGTGTTTGCGACACTTGGCGGGCTGGGCGCACTGGGGTTGCTTCTCAATCGTGGAGCGGCTTCGTTATGTAAAGGACTGGTGTGGCTGGCGGCCGCGGTGGGGGTGGTTTTTATCTTCGCCATCCCGCAAATCTATCAGTTGCCGACGGTGGTCACCTGGCGGACATCTTACACTACGGTGATGATGGTACTGACTCCGATGATCGGAGGTGGCATTCTGGCCGGACTGTTTGGTCTGCGCCTGGGGTTGCTGGTGAGTGTGCTGGCGATTCTGGTCAGCTTCTGCCTGCGTCCAGGCTATATTTTGACGCTTATGGATGCTGATGGGGTGCTAACTGCGGCTCAATCCAGTTGGTTCACTGCTCAGGTTGTACTGCTAGCTGTCGGCATTGTCGGTGTGGTGGCCTGGGTACGACTCAAAACTAATGTGGCCGTTCTGGCGACCACGTCACTGGTGGTTATCGCTGCGGAACTGGTGGGTAGGATCGCATTCTACAACCTGTGGACGTTGCCGATGTAATCTGTGAGCGGCTGTAGCCGCTCTGTTTTCAGGAGAACTCAGGATGTCCCCCAATATTGTATTACCGAGGATCCTCGGTGCACTGTTTTACTACTCTCCGGAACGACCAGAGGTGAAAGCACTTTTCGATTGTCTGCCCACTCTGTCGGAGCTGTACCCATCGAGCGACCCTGCGGGAACAGCTTCACTGTGCGCAGACTGGCCGTTTCCCGATAATGACGAACTGGCATGGCAATTCTCCGTGCTGTTTGAAGGGCAGGGCGAGATGCCCGTGCCACCCTGGGGATCTGTCTGGCTGGAACGCGATAACCTGCTAATGGGCAATACCACCGCTAAGTACCGGGCGTTTCTGCAGTCTCAGGGAATGACTTTTAATTCGGGTCAAAATGAGCCGGAAGATCAGTTTGGGCTGATGTTGTTAGCCTGCAGTGCGATACTTGATGCTGGAAAAGATGCGGCAGTTAATCAGCTGTTAGAGGTTTATTTGTTACCGTGGGGATATCGCTATCTTGAACGTCTGCAGGGCAACAGGATGAGTCCGTTCTATGCTCGCCTTGCCGCCGTGACCACGCGCTATTTGCAGGATTTGCAACAGCAACGGGCGTTGCAACCTGCGGTGAAGCGGCTGTATTTCGGATGAACAAATCAGAGAAATATTATCATGAATTGATGGCTCACCGGCACGTCAGTCGGCGCGGACTGTTTCGTGCGTTTGTCAGCGCGGCAAAGCACACAACGCCAGAAGTACTGTCTACCCGGCTGGGACATTCGTTGCCGCCAGGGGCGGTTCCTGATGCGGAGTTCATAACCCAGTGTACCCAATGTAGTCAGTGCATTGATGTCTGCCCAATGGGAGTCCTGTCCAGACATGAAGACGGTTACCCGCAACTGATGATTGAATATGCCAGTTGTGATGGCTGTGGTTTGTGTATCGCAGCATGTTCGAGTGACGCGCTACGCGTGCAGTCTCGTTTTGATACCGGACTGCGCCCGGTGTTCTGTAACTCTGCCTGTGTGAATCCTGTCAGACAGTGTAAACAGTGCGTGGATGTATGCCCACGACAGGCTTGCTTTATTAATGAGTCTGGACGGATGTCGGCTGACAACGAACGCTGTGATGGTTGTGGCGAATGCGTTGTCCAGTGCCCTCACAATGCTGTGACACTATATTAATGAGTCAGGGTGTCATGAAGAGAGGAAACGAGGTATTAACAGGCTATTTATATCCCTGATATTATTTTTCAGGCGACAATGTACATGCAGAGCCGTCCAGCGCGATAGAGAGTCTCCGAAAATCGGTTCAACATGCTAAATTATCCGGTATAAAGGTCGCATTGTTTAAACTGCGACCTTTTGGACGATCAGGCTGAAATTTTCAGGGATTTACTATTTCAGTGCTTTTCTTATTCTCTCTAATCCTTCTTGTATCACGGCGCGTGGACAGGCAAGATTAATCCGTATGTAACCCTCTCCATTGCTTACAAACATGTTCCCGCCTTCAAGCAGTATTCCCGTCTGGTTGGCGAAATAGAGAGAAAGCTGTTGTCTGTCTACCTGCGGTGGCAGGTATTTCTCAATATTTATCCATGCCAGATAAGTTGCATCGGGAATTTTAAAGTTTGCGTCAGGAAAGTGTTCCTGGGTAAATTTTTCTACCAGTCTGAAGTTATCATCAAGATAGTGTTTTAATTGTTCCAGCCACTCGTCGCACCGGGACCAGGCCGCTTTGGTCGCAGCCAGACTCAGTGGTGAAAGAAACTCATCATAAAGACGTAACCATTCTTTTCTGACCTTTTCATTTTTAATAAAAATATGGGACATCAGATTTCCGGCAAGATTAAAGGTTTTGCTTGGTGCCATACAGGTGATGATCTTATCAGTGTCTGGGAACAGTTTTGCCATCGGGATATGATTGATCCCATTTCTCAGTAAATCACAATGTATTTCGTCTGAAATGATCCAGACATTGTTTTTAAGGCACAACTGCCCCATTCTCATTAATTCTTGTTCTGACCAGACCTTCCCGGTTGGATTTTGCGGATTGGATAAAATGAACAGCTTAATATTTAGAGAAGGATCGGTTAGTTTTTTCTCCATATCGTTGAAGTCAATAATGTATTCATTGTCCTGTTTCAGCAAATCAGAACAGATCACTCGACGATAGCTATAGTCTCCAGCCTGCTTAAACGGCGTATAGGATGGTGTATTGATCAACACACTTTCATCCTGTTGTGTCAGTAACGGTACCAGACGGTTAAGTGCAGGAATAATGCCCGGTGAAAGCACGATCTCTGTGGTATCTATATTCCAGTCATAGCGTCTCTGGCACCAGTTGTGGAAAATATGATAGTACTCATCATCGTAAACTTTTGTGTAACCGAGTATTTTTTTATCAAGCCTCTCCTGAATCGCTGCAAGGATTTCCGGAGGTGTCGCAAAATCCATATCAGCGACCCACATTCTGACAAATTCATCGTCCTTAAAGTCAAAGCGGGCACTCTTGTCGGCCTTGAATATATATTGTCTCCACCCATCGTAGTTCAGGGCATCAGTATTTTTTCTGTTGATAATTTCATCAAAATTGTACTTCATAATTTAACCTTCTTTGGACATATATGTTTGTTTAAATGAATTTCAGGAACGGAGAAATACAGAGCAGGATGCCAGTAAAGATGATCAGATACAGAGAAAACCCTTTATATCGGTGAAGGGAGGGTACCTTGTAAACCAGATAAGCAGGGATTAAGCAACCAACAATGCCGAAAATGGGGCTGCAGATTGAGGTGAATAGCAGAACCGGCAGGTTCAGAACGATTGCCCCCCAGGCGATGGCAATAGTGAAAATGACAATACCAACATTAAGCGTTTTTTTATTGATTTTCTCTGAAGGTATAAAACGGGTCAATGCGTTCATCGTCAGTCCCTGTACAGCCTCTTTGAACCCGAGGTAAACGCCGAAGAAGGCAGTCATCAGGGCAAAGATATTCAATGCAACACCAACTGGCGTCACATACTTTGCTGCATCTCCTTCAATAAACTGTGCGGCAATAGCCAGTGCTGAAATATTTTGCTCGTAGGCTTTGACAGCTTCATCGTGACCGAGGGCGAAAGTGAATGATAATGCATAAAAGAAAACAACGATGAATAGTGTACCAAAAGCGATATTCATTGCTCTTAGCGCTTTATATCTTGCCACTTCTATAGATTTGTTTTTTGCACGATATGAAATTACCATCGGACTCAAAGACTGAATAAACAGGATTGATGTCAACGTAAATGGCAAGGTGATAATGGCGTTTTTGATTAAAATACTAAAAGAAGGGAATGAACCGATGTTTTTGGAGAGGTCCCACATGCTGACCATCATCAACCCCAGGATAAGCACTACCACCAGTTTTGATAACACCATGAAAGAGGAAATCCTGAACAAGAGCTCTTCACTACGTGAAGCAATAAGCACAAGAAATGTAATAAGAATTAGGCCATAGAAAGGGTTCTCTGATAAAAGACCCTCAGTTAAGCCAAACGTGTGTAAATACGACGCTGTATCGTTAGTCAACGCCGTAGGGTAGGCGAATATCCAGATGACCAGCATGAGAAAGTAGAGCAGACCGAGGAGCATTCCCCAGTTTTTTCCCAGATAGCCCTCGATGACACCGGGATAGTCTTTACACTCTCGTGAATCTGCCAGCGTATTGATAAACAATCTTTGAAACAGGTACATGGCCGGATAACCAATGATGGAAGAAAGCAGGAATACCCACAATCCAATAAGCCCCACCTGGACCGGTAAAAACACAATCCCGGCGCCGATAGCCATACCTATGCTTATGATAATCCATCCTACATCTGTACTGTCAAATCGGGTTAGTTTTTTCCACTCTTCTGGCGATAATGAGGCCCTGTCGATGTTCTGTTCCAATATGGTCATAGGTATATTCCTGTGTGAGGATATTTTATGGTAATTATTTACAGAGGTTTGCACTTCATAAATGATTCTACCCGGTAAGTATATTAATTATCTTTTTAAAATTAACTATTTTTACAATTTATGGCTTATATTATTTCTTGTTTTTATTGATTTGGTTAATTTTATTTCATAAAATTACGAATATGATTGCTATCACAGGAGGTTGAACATGGTAAAGCTTGACAAAGTTGATATGCAGATTTTAAAGCTCTTGCAGGAAGATGGCAGGCTGAACAACGCTGAGATTGCCAAGCGTGTTTTTCTTTCCCCTCCAGCCTGCTGGAAACGGCTAAAGTTTTTAGAGCAGGAAGTGATAAAAAACTATCGGGCTTTTATCGAACCGAAAAGCCTTGGATACAATTTTTATGCATTCATGAATATTACATTAGATCTTCATTCCGAGGAGTGCATGCAATATTTTGAGGCAGAAATAATGAAGATTGATAATGTAATTGCCTGTCATAATATCTCCGGAAGATACGACTATCTTCTGCATCTTGTAGTAAAAGATATGGATGATTTTCACAACGTATCAATGATAAGGATACGAAAAATTGGGAATATAAAGGAGATGAATACCAGTTTCAGTATCAAGGAGATTAAATCTTTTAAGGGGTTACCTATAAAATAGATGTGTAGTGGTCAACAATAGTTGGCCACGGCTTTAGAGTTTTTCCAGAGCAATCGTTCTGATTCATTCCGCGTCAAACTACCGTTATATTGATGAGGTCTGAGCTGGCTGTAATATCCCGTTATGTAATTCGTTATCGCTGTGGGTGATGCTGCCAACTTACTGATTTAGTGTATGATGGTGTTTTTGAGGTGCTCCAGTGGCTTCTGTTTCTATCAGCTGTCCCTCCTGTTCAGCTACTGACGGGGTGGTGCGTAACGGCAAAAGCACTGCCGGACATCAGCGCTATCTCTGCTCTCACTGCCGTAAAACATGGCAACTGTAGTTCACTTACACCGCTTCTCAACCCGGTACGCACCAGAAAATCATTGATATGGCCATGAATGGCGTTGGATGCCGGGCAACCGCCCGCATTATGGGCGTTGGCCTCAACACGATTTTCCGCCATTTAAAAAACTCAGGCCGCAGTCGGTAACCTCGCGCATACAGCCGGGCAGTGACGTCATCGTCTGCGCGGAAATGGACGAACAGTGGGGATACGTCGGGGCTAAATCGCGCCAGCGCTGGCTGTTTTACGCGTATGACAGGCTCCGGAAGACGGTTGTTGCGCACGTATTCGGTGAACGCACTATGGCGACGCTGGGGCGTCTTATGAGCCTGCTGTCACCCTTTGACGTGGTGATATGGATGACGGATGGCTGGCCGCTGTATGAATCCCGCCTGAAGGGAAAGCTGCACGTAATCAGCAAGCGATATACGCAGCGAATTGAGCGGCATAACCTGAATCTGAGGCAGCACCTGGCACGGCTGGGACGGAAGTCGCTGTCGTTCTCAAAATCGGTGGAGCTGCATGACAAAGTCATCGGGCATTATCTGAACATAAAACACTATCAATAAGTTGGAGTCATTACCATCGCTGTGCTGGCTTCGCTAAAATTAGCGTATCCATTATCCGGCACCCATTCTGTTTTCAGACTTCTAAAAAAACGTTCCATCAGGGTGTTGAGGGGTTTGAGGGCCAATGGGACGGTAACGTACGCTAAGAAGGTAATTCTTTGTTTATATTAAAATTTAATGTTCTCAGCTCTCCCTTTAAAATATCCTCCGGTAGCGTGAACGTATAATGCCCCAGCATATTGATGGTAGTGTGCCGTTTGGCCAAAGAGGCCGATGAATTGTTTTTGTGCTTCAGTAAACGTCAACATGGTGAACTCCTTTAACAAGGGAGTTCACCCACAGTGGGGGAACTCCCCCACGGGAAAAAAAAGACCACCGAACATCAGTGGCCATAAGTTAATGCGTTAACAAAAGTCGGTGATTAGCCGGCTGCTGCATTCGGCGCCAACGGCATCGAATCCTTGTCGGCGTAGGTCAGGTGGATCACCTCACCTGCCTCAACCTCAGCCGCTATTCGTCCGCCGTCGACATGCTCGCCGCGGTCGTAGCGATCGTAACCACTGCGTTCCGCATCAGCATATACCAGGTATGTTCCACCTGGCAACTGAACCGCTCCGACACTGTCCCGATAACCTCGCCGGCGGGCTGGTACCACGGGGAATCAAAGTGTACCGTCAACGTGTTGATGCCGTCCCGCACACAACCGACATGATGGCCTGATGGCCATTCGACGCCGTACTGTCGACCATAGAGATCGGCCGTGGTCGGCACATCACGTAACAAAGCGCCTGAACCATTCAGTTCGGTCGCCAGACGCGTCGGGATCAGCATCAGCATATCGCACGGTGCGGTATACTCAGGCATCATGCCCAAACGTTCCCAGCAAAGGCCGGCATCGATATCAGGGCTCACCCCCACCAGGCCGAACCAGTCCACATACTGGCGAGACAGCACATCCGTCATACGCTCCTTCGCGACGTTGGGGATGTTCTCCCATTTCACGGCGTCAATGTCCGACTGGCGATACAGACGCTCAATCAGGCGAATGCTCTCGGCCGTTAACGGGACATCCGCCTTCAGCAACCCGAACCAGTGTTCAAAGGCCAGATTCTGAGGTGATGCGATACCCGGATGCGTTAATAAACCCGGGTAAGGCACGTAAACGCCGGGTTTTGTCGTGGCCGGCTTCAGTATGCCGGCGCAGCCGGCCAGGAATAGCCGGCAGCTCTGTTGAATGGCGTGCCGGTAGTCAGGCACAACATGGCCATTGACCCATTGCTGCAGTTCATCCACAAAAACGGATTGGCCCGTGATCACTAAACGGGGTTCTACGCCGGAACCGCCGAAATTTCCGTTACCCCAGTTTCAGCCCGGCAACCAGCGTATCCAGGTCAATAATTTCACTGCTGCTCTGGAAGGTATAATGTCCGTTCAGCAAAATGTGCTGCCAGGCCACCGGCGATATCCGGGTCAGCGCCTCAATGCCCCTGTCGTTGCCTTCTGCTTCCAGCCGCTCCAGTAATCGCGACAGGATCGCGGAGTTGTAATAAACGATCGCGTTGCAGATCAGCCGCCCGCACTGATTACTGATGTCTGTTTCAATGTCGTTTTTCCCGGTTAACTCTTTCTTTCCGCCGACTTTGGCGACGGCGGCACGAAGCTGGTGATAAGATTCAATCCGGTTCTGGGAACGGCGGATATTGCGTTCCAGCTGAGGATCGCGCAGATACATCAGTGTGTAAATACTGCGAACCAGCCGGTCATATTCAAATACTGCCTGTCTTGTCGGATTAACCGTTGTATATGTGCATAATTTGCGGATCAGCGTTCCCTGCGTCATTTCCTTCATCCCCAGTGTGGCGACGATGCGCTCGAGATTGCTTTTTTCACGGGTGATAAGGTCCAGGTCAATCTGTCCGGCAGGCTGAATCAGGCACTTCTTATATGTCGAGGGCTCTCTGGTACAGTATAGCTCCGACAACTGCCTGTTCAGGTCGGTAAAATGAGGTTCAAATCGAAGGCCAAACCAGTGAAGGATCGCAAAGTTGGCCTTGTTGATGCTGTGCATGTCTCCGGTAATGGCCCCAGGCTTCACGGCTGAAGTGTTGCGGTACCAGATATCAAAGACATGATGGCCTTCGTAGTAGTTTGTGCCAATCAGGTATCCGTTGACTGGGATGTGGTTACACAGCAGTGTGTAAGCCACCATGCCTTTACCGCGACCAAAATATTTACGTGAATACCGGGCTTTCACTGTCGGACGCTCAACACCAAATTTCTGCCCGTCAACGGCGCCATAAAGGGTCTCCGGATCAAACGAATAGAGTGGAAATACCGGTAGTGCTTCTATGGCATCGGTGATGCAGTCATTGGCCGTCAGCAACGACGCCAGACGAAGGTACTGTTCGTAAGTGGTCTCCAGCACATGGAACGGAATATCGCTGGTTCTCGCCATGACATGATTGCCATGGTTCATCGCCTGGGCAACGATAACCGCCATCAGGCTGTCTGCATCCGCTTCTTTTTTGGCATAACGGGGTTGTAGTGGCTTCATGGCGGGGAGGAACCGGCATTGTTCGTTAACAAAGCGGAAAACGTCGGTCACGTCACAGAATTCTAGTTGCTCATAAAAACGCTTCTCCTGTGCCTTATGACGGCTGATCACCGATTTATGCCAGGTCAGCTTTTGCGTGTCTTTATCGTATTCCAGATGTTTCAGCTTCCCCTGCTTCAGCTCCCGGTTGAACGCCTTCCACTGCCGGTGCAGTTCGGATGACAGCGCTTTTAGCTGCGTTTTGATGGACTTTTGCAGAAAGGGGATCTTCATTTCAGCCAGCACTGAGGCCTGTTCCCCTTCCTGGACCAGTTCATCAGAAAGATGGCGGTGCCGGAGACTGTCATTGAGGTGGAATTCACCCGCCTGAAAACGCTTTCTTATCTGACGGTAGAGCCAGAACTCATAGCGCCCGGCATTCAGGCCTGTGGGCTCACCATCCTCACCGTATTCCAGCAGGTACGGACGCAGCCGTGCGGGTAACGTTTCTGGCGGGCATTCCTCAAGTGACCGCTGCGAAAGCGTCTGCTTTTTGCCAAACACCACTCTGAGCCAGTTCAGCGCCTCAGCCCAGGGGCTATCCCGGACCACGCTGGTGAGATCGAGTGACAGGTATAATGGTCGCAGATGACGCCGGATTAATGCCGTCATACTGTCCACTGCCTGCCACTGTAGCGCCAGTCTGCTGACGGGTTTTACACTCATGCGCTGTGCGGTACTTTTCAGTGCCTCCCGTGGCATGATTTTCCAGGCGCGGCGGCGGACTTCACCAAAGGTCGTGGGGTCGGGAACACTGTCATCAACATAAAGCGACAGCAGACGCCCGATTTTGGACGTTTCGCGTCGGTGTTTTTCCTGTACATCAGCCATAAGCTGTTTAGGGGGTCCGCTTGGAAAACGGAAATTATCCCACGCTAAGACTGTTTTTTGTACAAAGCGGTATCGACTGTACGTAATGAGCGGTATTTTCCGGATCCCAGCTTAAGATTATTACGCCAGACGTAATCTCCACTCAGATTGATATGTTCCCAGCCCAGGGGAGAAAGATGAGAGACCAGTTGCTCATTTATCGGGATACCCTTTCGTTTTAGTGACTCAATAGCTCTTTCTATATATACCGTGTTCCACAACGTGATCGCTGCTGTCAGTAATGTCAGCCCGCTGGCGCGATAACTCTGATTCTCCAGCCCACGATCCCTTATTTCACCCAGACGGTGCAAAAAGACCGCTCGCGCAAGGGCATTACGGGCCTCACCCTTATTCAGCCCCGCCTGCACGCGTCGGCGCAGACCGGGATCACGGAACCAGTCCAGCATAAATAGTGTCCGTTCGATGCGGCCAATCTCTCTCAGCGCTTTGGCAAGTCCATTCTGTTTTGGGTAACTGGCTAACTTTTTCATCATCAGTGATGCGGTGACTGTCCCCTGCTTAATCGAGGTTGCCAGGCGCAATACCTCATCCCAGTGCGACTCAATGTCTTTGATATTCAGGCAGGTTGTTGATATGACAGACTGAAGCCCCGGATAGCGCTCGGCCTTTCCATGAATAAACAGCCGCTTGTCATGAAGATCACGGATCCTTGGCGCAAAAGCGAATCCCAGCAGGTGCATCAGGGTGAAAACATGTTCAGTGAAGCCTGCGGTATCGGTGTAATGCTCGGTAATTTCCAGATCGCTTTCATGGTACAGCAGGCCATCAAGCACGTGGGTTGAGTCGCGCACCCGGCTGATCACTTTGGCGTAGAACGGGCTGTATTGGTCTGAGATATGCGTATAAATCTGCACGCCCGGCTCCTGACCATATTTAAGATTGACCTGACCGGCATAACGTCCGTGACTGCCTACCCGAAAGTTCTGCCCGTCTGACGACGATGTTGTCCCGTCGCCCCAGAATGCGGCCAGAGGCCGCTCTTTCTGTGCGTTGACCAGCTCGGCCAGTGCCGCTGAATAAGTTTCATCCCTGATGTACCATGTCTGAATACCTTCGAGTGACGATCTTGTGGCCCCAGGGCAGGATTCCGCCATTTTTGTCAGCCCAAGGTTGATGCCGTCAGCCAGAATGGTGGTCAGCAACAGTCTTCCGTCTTTTGGTCTGACGTTATTATTTTTGAGGTGCGCGAAGTGACGCGTAAATCCCGTCCAGCTATCAACTTCTTCCAGTATCTCCGTAATTTTCGGATGGGGAAGCATGCCATAGACCAAATCTGCAAAGGGCGAAACACCTGAAGGAACGCTGTTCTCCAGTGGAGTGATTTTTACGCCTTTATCTGAGATATCTACATCGGGCAAATCACCGGCAAGCGCCATCGCGTTAACTTCTTCCAGCCGAGATGCAAGAAGAGTCATACGGGCCTGAAGGTATGCCTGGCTATCGGTCTGAACGGCCAACTGTAACTGGTCATTATGTCGGGATTTCTCAAACTCAGCAGTCGGGATGAGATAATCATCAAAATTTTTGTAGCGGCGCGATCCTTTTACCCAGATATCACCGGAACGTAATGCACCCTTGAGTTCATTCAGTACGCAAAACTCGTAGTACTTGCGGTCGATGCCTGAAGGCGTGAGCACCAGTTTTCGCCAGCTTTCAGGGATAAACCCTGTTGGCGCTGATGGCGGCACTTTACGAAGTTGTTTACGGTACATTTCCGTTATGGTGTCCAGCGCATCGCTGAGCGCCTGCGCCGCAGGTGTCGCCATGAACTGCAATGCTGACAGCATACGCGGGGCATATTTACGCAACGTACTGTATTTTTCGGTGATCAGATGAAGCGCGTCGAAATTGCCCTTACGGGAAAGAAACCGCGTTTCTTCCACGCTGTTGATGAATTCCTGCCAGGGAAGGACATCTTCTATTGCAGTCCAGGGATCTTCCCCGGATTCTCTGGCGTTAAGTAACGCCTGCCCGACGGTAACGTACTGCTTCAGCTTGCTCTGAATAAGCTTTCCCGTTTGCTGGAGCCGTTCGGCCTGCGTGCGTTTTGCCCTGCTGAACAGACTACCCAGGATACGCTCGTGCAGATCAATCACTTCGTCAGTCAGGGTGGCCCTGGCCTCTGTTATTATACAAACCAGCGTAGCGTAACGTCTGACATCGGTGAATTTTGCCAGGTCCCTGCTGCTCATTTTCCGGCCCTCACGCGCCAGTTTAAGCAACCTGTTCTGGTGAACGGAAAGTGCAATACCATCAGGCAACCCCAGCGCAGCGATGGAATTAAGCCGGTCGATATGTTGCAGCACATTTTTACCGTTTATTTTACCCGGAGGCTGTAGCAGCCATGCCAGACGGGAAGGTTGTTCACCCTCTGATATGAGCAGGCTGTCGAGTGCTGATTTATGCTGCTTTTCCAGTTGCACGGTAAGTGTCGAAAATACCGATCTGTTAGCGAGCGTGACGACTTCGGCAAGCGTCCGTTCGATCACTTCAACAGAAGGGAAAATAACATTATTGTTATGTAGCCAGCTGAGCATTTCTTCCGCCAGCATAAATCCTTTGTCAGTTCGCATGGCATAGGGGTGCAGATGACGGATACAGTCTTTTTGCATTGACCGGCTGAACGGGGATAGTTCCAGGTAGCGATAAAGTTCGGTCAGATGTTCCCAGCGGGTTTGCTCTCTGGATGCATATTCCGGCCATAAATCAGGCTGAAGTTTCAGTCGGGAAGCAACCCTGGATACAACGCCATTGTGAGGAGCACTGCTTTTGTCCGGAATAAATCCAGGTCCACGCAGATAACAGAGTAATACAGCAAAGCCCAGGCGATTCGCTGGCCTTCGGTGCTTATTAATGAGCGCAATATCCGGTTCGTTCAGAAAACACATTCGGGTCAGAATAATTTCATCATCTGGTATAACCAGTAAGCATTCCTGCTCTTCGCTGCTCAGTATCTGTCGCCGTGGCATAAATGCCTCCCTCGCGTATAGTTTTCATCTGTTATTTGTTCGCTGTGACCGAAACCGGTCGGTTTCGTACACCACTTACAGCACATGTCCGAAACTTAGTGAAATTAATTTCGGACACACGTTATAATTCGGACATCCATTTCGTACGGAAAGTTTCCCATGTCACGTGTTTTTGCCTACTGCAGGGTCTCAACTCTGGAACAGACCACAGAAAACCAGCGTCGTGAAATTGAAGCGGCGGGTTTTGCCATCAGATCCCAACGACTTATTGAGGAGCATATCAGTGGCTCGGTTGCTGCCAGCGAACGCCCCGGATTTATCCGGTTGCTAGATCGCATGGAAAATGGGGATGTACTGATTGTCACCAAACTTGACCGTCTGGGTCGTAATGCGATGGATATCCGAAAAACAGTAGAGCAACTGGCGGCTTTAGATATTCGCGTTCATTGTCTCGCACTCGGAGGCGTTGACTTGACCAGTCCGGCCGGAAAAATGACTATGCAGGTAATTTCTGCTGTAGCGGAGTTTGAGCGGGATTTGCTGCTTGAGCGAACGTATTCAGGTATTGCGAGGGCAAAAGCGGCTGGAAAACGCTTCGGTCGCCCCCCCATCCTGAGCGAGGAACAAAAGCAAACAGTGACAGAGCGCCTAAATGCTGGCATCAGTATCAGTGCTATTGCCCGGGAATTTAATACCACCCGCCAGACTATCCTTCGGGTAAAAGCTGGATTGCTGCAAGAGTGAGCAGCTGGGAAGATTATAAAAAAATCAAATGGTTATTATGAAATAAAACAGCCTGCTGGGTTCTTTTCCCCCTATTTTTTATAAAAGAGTAGACAAAAGAGGTTCGCGATATTAATCTACCAACTAGATGGTTGGTACTGATTACACCAGCTATACCTTTTATCAAGAAATTACAGGAGCCATTATGTCTACTACCGTTAAACCTTCTGCAGACGCAGCTGCGATCCACAATACCCGTGAAGCAGTTCGCAGCCAGCCTGGCCTGGGTAACCTGACTTTCCAGATGAAAGCCCGTTCCAGCGGCGGGTTAACCGTTCGCACAGAGACCGGCGCCACAATCCAGAACGGCGTTATCGATACCAGCCGTGTGGGGAAATTTTCTAATATCGGTGATGAACCCGCAGGTTTACTCGGCACCGATACCGGCATGAGCCCGACTGAATACATCATGCAGGCGCTGGCTGGCTGTTATACCGCCACCCTTACCATGATGGCTGCTGAAAAAGGGATCGACCTGGACGGTATCGAGCTGGATCTTAATTTCGATATCAACCTCAACGGCTTCCTTGGGCTGGACAGCAACGTGCGTAAAGGTGCGAAATCTATTCGCGTCGATGTTCACCTTACGAGCAAGACCGCCAGTCGCGAGGAGTTAGAAGCGCTGGTCAGCGAAATGCAAAAGAATTCGCCAATCCACGATACTCTGGCTAATCCGGTTGAAATGATTACACGCCTGGCGTGATGTCAGAGATGTAATGCTGCCATTCAGAATGCAGGATGGCAGTGACGTTCAGCTCTGCACGATACTGAGTCAGTGATACAACTTGCTACGGAAAAATAGCAACAATATAATCTATCAACTAGTAGATTATATGGAGTAATTATGACAACCATGACACGGGAACGGCTGCTCAGCGAAGCAGAACACCTGATGCGCGAAAAAGGGTATTCAGCATTCAGCTATGCTGATTTATCAAAAATAGTGGGTATCACCAAGGCCAGTATTCATCACCATTTCCCGACCAAAGATATTCTGGGTGAGCAGGTGGTAATACAGGCGTTCTCTGATACACAACGCGTATTTGAGCAGATAGAGGCGACTGAGAAAAGCGCGGAGAGAAGAATTGCGGCTTACATCGATATCTTCGCGCAAAGCCATAAAGCTTCGCTACTGCCACTGTGTTGTGCGTTGTCAGCAGAGACCGCCAATCTGCCTCAGGCAATTACTGTACAGACATCACTTTATTTCGATATGCAAATCGAGTGGCTCACAAAAGTCGTCAGGGCGGGCATGGAGTCAGGTGAGTTTTCATCCCATGCCGAACCATCAGATATTGCTTTGATGATCATTAATGTCTGTGAAGGCTCAAGCGTAGTGGCGCATGCAACGGCCAGACCCGAAGTCTTCGCCAACAGCCTTAAGTATATAAAACTGCTTCTTAATACCCCTCATTCAGGAGAATGACACTATGCTGGACTGGAACAACTATCGCTCAGAGTTAATGCAACGTTTAGGCGAGTTGGGCAAACTGACCCCCGAGACCATGAAAGGCGTGGTTGCCCTGGGCAACGCAGGTAACAAAACTGACCTTTTGGGCGCAAAAGTGCGTGAACTCATTGCCCTGGCGTGCGCAGTCACAACCCGCTGCGACGGCTGTATTGCTTTTCACGCCGACGCCGCTGTGAAAGCCGGTGCAACCGACGCTGAAATTGCTGAAGCGCTGGGCGTGGCGATTAACCTCAACGCTGGCGCGGCGGTCATTTATTCAGCCCGCACTCTGGATGCCGTCGGTCAGGCACGCGGTTAAGCATTAATAAATTCCACGTTAAAAGGGCATTACTGCCCTTTTTTTATGTCCGCAATAGCCTGAGCATATACCGATGCAGGTTTCACACCCGGTATGCGTTTAACTAATTGCCCTTCATGAAATATCAGCACAGACGGCAGCCCCCAGATCTCGTATTTGGTTGTCAGCACCGGCGCCTGATCTACATTGACTTTCCCCACCTGAATATCTCTATCGAGCCGGTCTGCAAACTGACTGAACATTTCTTCGCTGGCCTGACAGGGCGGACACCAGGGTGCAGAGAAACGTACCACCGATATTCCTTTGTACTGCTCTATCTGGCGGAAATTATCTTCGTTATAAGCTGTTAATGTACGCATGGTGATGACCTCGCAAAATGAGTGACAATTCAGAAATGGCTGCGTTATGACAAAAAAATACGACACACCCATTGACCTACCTACTAGATGGTTGGTATATTGCCACCCATCAGATGTTTATGCAACTCCAGTGCGCGACGTCCAGTCGATGATACTGCCGGGCTGTGCAAATCCCTGCCGGGATACTCCTTTTTGTTTTTTGTGAGGTATACGATGAGTAAGCTTTTCACCCCCTACAATCTGTCTGGCCTGGCGTTAAAAAACCGTGTAGTCATGGCACCGATGACCCGCACCCGCACCATGAATGACGTGCCGGATGAGGTCGTGGCTTTGTACTATGCACAGCGTGCTTCTGCTGGCCTGCTCATCACCGAAGGGATGCCGGTTTCAGAAGAAGGCCGGGGTTACCTTTATACCCCTGGTATCTACAACGACGAACACGTCCAGGGCTGGCGTAAGGTGACACAAGCGGTTCACGCCAAAGGTGGCCGTATTTTCGCGCAGCTCTGGCACGTCGGCCGTATGTCTCACGTCTCTCTTCAGCCAGGCCACATAGCGCCGGTTTCAGCGGGCACCGTTCAGGCGGTCAATACCACCGTTTTTGCGCTGACCGAATCCGGAGAACCGGGCCCGGTTGTACCAAGCCAGCCACGCGCGCTGGAAACGCATGAAGTTAAACGCATCACTGCAGACTTCGTGCACTCCGCACGCCTGGCGATGGAAGCCGGCTTTGACGGCGTGGAAATCATGGCGGCAAACGGATTCATCTTTGACCAGTTCCTCAGTAGCGAACTGAACACCCGCACCGACGAATACGGCGGCTCGGTGGAAAATCGTCAGCGTTTCCTGCTGGAGACCATTGACGCCGTGGCGGAAGCCGTGGGTAACAGCCACGTTGCCGTGCGCCTGTCACCGTTCGGCCGCATTTATGACCTCGCGCCGTATGAAGGTGAAGAGCAAACCTGGTCAGCCATCACCGACGCGCTCGGTCAGCGGGAACTGGCCTACGTACACCTTTACTATCAGCCGGTGTACACCAAAGCGCCACTTCCGGAAGGCTTCCGCCGCCGTTTTCGCAACACGTTTAAAGGCACCATCATCGCTGCCGGCGGTTTTACCCGTGATATCGCAGAGCAGGCTCTGGAAGATGATGAGCTGGATCTGGTGGCATTTGGTGTGCCCTACATCGCTAACCCGGATCTGGTTGAAAGAATGCAAAACGGCTGGCCACTGGCAGAAAGTGACCGCGCCACCTACTACGGCGTCAGTGGTTCCCCGGAAAAAGGCTATACCGATTACCCGGTCTGGCAGGCGCAATAAATCCCATACGGTCGCGGTTCTCTGATAAGTGAGATCCGACCGCCCAACGTCTTTGAGGAATCATTATGCAAACGCTGAAACCCACCCTTACCATCGATATCTGGTCAGATTTGGTCTGCCCGTGGTGCTGGATTGCTAAAAAAAGATTTGAACAGGGTCTGAATCGCTTTGAATTTCGCGACCAGGTGGTGATCCGCCATCACAGCTACCGTCTGGCCGGTGGTACTCCCGCGATGCCTTTTAAGGATGCCATCGTTAAAAAGCTGGGCAGTCAGCATTCAGCGGAGCTGATGATGAATCAGGTGGGCACCGCCGGTAAATCTGAAGGTCTGATCTACAACTTCGACGGCATGATGTTTGGTGATACAGAAGATGCACACACCCTGCTGGTTGCCGCGCGTAAGGCCGGAATTGCGGACGCGGTGGAAGAACGTTTTTATCATGGCAGTATCACCGAAGGTCGCTCTCTCTTTGACCGTCAGCAGCTCGTTGCCATGGCCGTAGAAGCCGGTATGCCGAAAGCTGACGCTGAAGCCGCCCTGGAAAATGACGATTTTCGCGCCACCGTTTCCGACGATGAAGCCCACGCACAGTCTATTGGCCTCAGCGGCGTTCCGGTTTTTGTGATGAACGAAAAATATGCCATCAGCGGGGCTCAGGCAGCAGATAACTTTTTGAATGCCCTGCGTCAGGTCTGGGATGAACAGCAAACCGAATTTTCAGCCACTGCGGGTCAGACCTGCGGAACGGATGGCTGCAGTATTTAATCCGTCAACCGCCGGCAGTTTCACGCTGCCGGCAACGTCTTACCCACCAGTAATGGAGTCAGAAAATGAACACTTTTTTCAAAGGTAAAAAACTGCTCGTCGTCGGCGGTACCAGCGGCATGGGCCTGGCCGTGGCACGCATGGTACTGGAAGCGGGCGGCAGTGTCGTGCTGACCGGGAATAAAAAAGACAAAGCCGAAGCGGTGCAAAAAGAACTGAGCCCTCTGGGACCGGTTGCGGTCATCGCGGCGAACCTGATGACCGAAGAAGGTATGGAAACTATCCGTCAGGAAATTAATGCTCACCATCGCGATATCAGCCTGATGGTGAATGCCGCCGGTATCTTCATGCCCAAAGGATTTACCGAGCACAGCTTTGCCGATTATGACATGTATCTTTCGCTGAACCGAGCCACGTTCTTTATTACACAGGATGTCGTGAAGAACATGCTCGCCGCGAAGCTCGAAGGGTCTATCGTCAACGTCGGTTCGATTGGTGCTCAGGCTGCACTGGGTGACTCGCCGGCCTCGGCCTATTCAATGGCAAAAGCGGGTCTGCATGCCCTGACGCGTAATCTGGCGATTGAGCTGGCCAGCGCGGGTATTCGTGTCAACGCGGTGTCTCCCGGGATTGTTCATACGCCGATATACGAAGGCTTCATGGACAAAGCGGATATCGCAGATGCTATGAAGTCGCTGAACGATTTCCACCCGCTGGGACGCGTCGGAACTGCCGAAGATGTGGCAAACACTATTCTCTTCCTGTTGTCTGACAAAACCTCATGGGTGACGGGCGCTATCTGGGATGTCGATGCGGGCATCATGGCGGTCAGACGATAACCCCGTGACGCTGGCATAAGCCGCCCCTTAAGGGCGGCATTTTTTTGTCGCCAGACATGTCATCAGCAGGCTTCACTAAGAATATTCACGACCTGTTCATCCGTGCCTTTTGTGTTCCCGGCACAGGGTGTTATGCCGGGTTCTGACGACATCCTGACAGGACAAAACGGCCAGAGAGAAAGGGGTTATACACGATGAGGAGCCGGTATCCGCAGTACCTGTGAAATTCTTTTCATCCCTGCTGTCAGCATACTCCGTGGGCAGGCCAGATTTAACCGGATATATCCGTCCCCATTGTCGACAAACAGCAAGCCCCCTTCAAGAAGGACCCCTGACTCCCGGGCAAAATACAGCGATAAATCCTCACCTGCGGTGTCGGGCAGGTAGCGGCTAATATCTATCCAGGCCAGATATGTCCCTTCGGGGATCGAGAACCTGGTTTCGGGTAAATAGCTTTTGAGATAGTCGTGCAGGTACTGGAAATTGCCGTCAATATATTCCCTCAGATGGACAAGCCAGTCATCACATTCACTCCACGCCGCTTTGTTTGCTGCCAGGCTCAGTGGAGAGATGAACTCGTCGTGTCTGAGACGCCACTCGCTTCTGACACCGGGATCCGGAATAATAATATTTGCCAACAAATTCCCGGCCAGATTGAATGTTTTACTCGAGGACATGCAGGTAATAATGCGTGTAGAATCAGGGAAAAGAGAGGCGGCCGGTGTATGACCGATACCGCTTCGGGACAGGTCGCAGTGAATTTCGTCAGATATCACCCAGATGTCATTGGCCAGGCAAATTTCAATAATCCGCTTAAGTTCATCAGGCCGCCAGACTCGTCCGGTCGGGTTATGCGGATTACACAGGAAAAGAATTTTCACACGTAAATCGGCCTGACTGGCTTTGCGTGCAAAGTCTTCCCAGTCAGGTTCCCAGCCGCCTGCTGATTTTTTTAACGCCGAGTACACCACGCGACGCTGACTGTATTCACCCGCCTTTTTAAACGGGCCATATGAAGGCGTCATAATAAGAATACTGTCATCCATGTCGGTCAGAAGCGGGACGAGACGGTTCAGCGCGGGAATAATGCCCGGAGACAGCACAATGTCTTCCGTTTTGAAACGGTGACCATATTGTCGCTCACACCAGCTGCCAAAGATCTCATAGTATTCTTCGTCGTAGATTTTAGTGTAGCCGAGTATTTTTCTATCCAGACGGTCTCTGATGGCCTGAAGAATCGGCTCTGGTGTGGCAAAAGCCATGTCAGCAACCCAGAGGTTGATTAGCCCTTCTGCCGGATACCGCATTGCAAATTCGGACTGTCCCGAAAACAGGTATTCCCGCCAGCCGTCCACGGTGAGACTGTCTGTTTTCTCTCTGCTTACGTACTCATCAAAATCATATTTCATTTCATAAACCTGCCTTAGGTGTAGTCAGAAACGTCGACCTCAGTATTACTGTCAGTCTGATGCCGGAGCGGGAAAACTGGCTCGTGTGATTAACATAAGAGAATCATCACAACTGCATGAATTAATTGCGTTATTAAGGTTCTCTCGCCTTTGTCATCGACTGACGGGGGGATTTCTCGCGTGTCACCATCACAATGCCAGTCAGCACCGCCAGGGCAGAAAATATCGTTCTGACCGTCAGTGATTCATCCAGGAATACCACACCCCCTAGCATTGCCAGACAGGGAACGCTGAGCTGAAGGGTACTGGCGGTGATAGAGCCGAGAGAGGGTAAAAGGGTATACCACAATACATATGCACCGGCTGAGGCGGCGGCACCGGACAGCAATGACAAAGCAATGCCCGCAGCATCATAGTGACCCTGCTTCATAAACAGCAACGAAAGAGCGAGAGCCATCGGCGTGGCGAGTACAAAATTTGCCGCCGTTGAAGCCCCGGCCGCCTGGCCCGCCCTCCCCCTGACGGAATAGGCGGCCCAGGCTAATCCGGCAACGATCATCATAAGTGCACTGTAAAGCGGCGGTGCCTTCGCCCCGGGTAACAGCAGGGCAGCAATTCCTGCCAGAGCAATAACTAAACCGCAAGCCCGCATAACGGAGAGTGATTCCCCTTTAAATAATCCGTGGATCACCATCGTAAACTGTACGGCACCAAAAAGTAACAGCGCACCTGCCCCGGTATCGAGATGGATATAGGCGACAGAGAAGAGCACTGCGTACACCATGAGGTAAAATCCGCTCAGCGGACGCTACAGCGATAATGTAGTTTTTGCGTGATAAAACAAGAAAGGTGACAGGACGAGTGCACCACTGGCCAGCCTGAGGCTGCTGAATGAAAGGGGATCAATGTGGCCCCCCAGCAGGGCCAGACGGCACAGAATAGAGTTTGCAGCAAACGCCAGCATTGCCAGGGATATTTTAAGAATGAGCGCGCAATTGGCCATTCAGTGAGACCTCATAAAATTCTTGTAAACTACCATCTAGTTGGTAGCATAGCGTAAGTGATCACCGAACAGGAAGCAATAATCAGCTTTCAAACTGGAAGGTGAGGACAGGCATTCGGAATGAATTCTGTTTCACATCCCCAGTAGAGGAAGGAAAACGCGTAATGCCAGATGCAGAGCAGAAGATTATTTTTCCCTGCGATCAAACATATGAAATCAGTTTAAGACCTGGAATATCCTATGAAAAAACTAAAATTTACGTTCAAAAATGCGGCTGGTGAAGAACTGGCCGGATTGCTTGAACTTCCTGAAAATCCTAAAGCGTTTGCGCTGTTAGCTCATTGTTTTACGTGTGGCAAAGACCTCAAAGGCGCGGCGCGTATTGCGCGGAAACTGACAGAGAATGCTATCGCCGTTCTCCGGTTTGATTTTACTGGTCTGGGAAACAGCGAAGGGGATTTTTCCAACACCAACTTCTCATCCAATATTTCGGACCTGCTTTGCGCGGTAGATTATCTCCGCCGACAGTACGAAGCGCCTTCTTTGCTCATCGGCCATAGCCTGGGGGGATCGGCCATTCTGTCTATTGCCGGCGAAGTTCCTGAGGCAAAGGCCGTTGTCACCATAGGATCACCCGGAGAACTGACACACGTAAAACGTCTTTTTAAGGATGATGTTGAAAACATTAACCAGCATGGAGCCTATCCCGTTGAGCTGGCCGGGCGGGTATTTACCTTAAAGAAACAGATGCTGGACAATATTCAGGAACACAAAATCGCTCATAAGGTGTTCGCCATGAACAAGCCTCTGCTTATTTTTCATGCGACTGAAGATGATACTGTGTTAATTGAGCAGGCCGAAAAAATATTCAAAGCAGCAAAGCATCCCAAGAGTTTCATTTCGTTGGGTAAGGCGGATCACCTTCTGACTCATGCTCAGGATGCTGAATACGTTGCCGATATCATTATATCGTGGAGCGGGTAATGACTCCAACTTATTGATAGTGTTTTATGTTCAGATAATGCCCGATGACTTTGTCATGCAGCTCCACCGATTTTGAGAACGACAGCGACTTCCGTCCCAGCCGTGCCAGGTGCTGCCTCAGATTCAGGTTATGCCGCTCAATTCGCTGCGTATATCGCTTGCTGATTACGTGCAGCTTTCCCTTCAGGCGGGATTCATACAGCGGCCAGCCATCCGTCATCCATATCACCACGTCAAAGGGTGACAGCAGGCTCATAAGACGCCCCAGCGTCGCCATAGTGCGTTCACCGAATACGTGCGCAACAACCGTCTTCCGGAGCCTGTCATACGCGTAAAACAGCCAGCGCTGGCGCGATTTAGCCCCGACGTATCCCCACTGTTCGTCCATTTCCGCGCAGACGATGACGTCACTGCCCGGCTGTATGCGCGAGGTTACCGACTGCGGCCTGAGTTTTTTAAATGGCGGAAAATCGTGTTGAGGCCAACGCCCATAATGCGGGCGGTTGCCCGGCATCCAACGCCATTCATGGCCATATCAATGATTTTCTGGTGCGTACCGGGTTGAGAAGCGGTGTAAGTGAACTACAGTTGCCATGTTTTACGGCAGTGAGAGCAGAGATAGCGCTGATGTCCGGCAGTGCTTTTGCCGTTACGCACCACCCCGTCAGTAGCTGAACAGGAGGGACAGCTGATAGAAACAGAAGCCACTGGAGCACCTCAAAAACACCATCATACACTAAATCAGTAAGTTGGCAGCATCACCGGAAAAGGCGTCGAACTTCTTCACCATCTTTTTCCAGAACAACATAACAACAATCCTCGATTTGAAACATCGGCGCTATTTTAGTCAGCGCCGACAAATCGTAAAGTCTGTTGCCTCGTTCCGTTCCCGGGGCGGTGTCAACCTTTTTGGTCACTATGTCGTCAAATTCGATTGCCGCGAATTTGACGGGGTTGACAATGGTTTACGCCATAAACCAGTAATAAAACAGACCGACTTTCAGGCCGAGGATCACAATGTAGGCGCAGCAGTATTTCATGGTGCCAGACATAATCTGGTTGGCCTGACCGTCCATTTTGGTGGCAGAAACTGCGATGGCGATGCTTTGCGGCGAAATCATTTTCCCCCCCGTAGCGCCAGAGGTATTGGCCGCCGCCAGCCAGTTAGGATCGATATGTAACTTGCTGGCGGCAATGGTTTGCAGCTTGCCGAACAGAATGTTCGAGTTGGTATCGCTGCCGGTCACGAACGTGCCCAGCGCGCCAATCACCGGGGCGAGGAAGACGTACGAGCTGCCGGTCAGATCGACAATCGACTGGGCCAGCGTGGAGATAATCCCGCTGAGATCCATCACCGTGGCCAGCGCGACGATCGCCATAATTGCGACGATAGAGTTTTTAAGCTGGAAAATCGTTTTGATAAATACTTCCAGCATCCCACGTGCGGACGCTCCCTGAATAAAACCGCCGATAATGGTCGCAAAGATGATCAGCATCCCCGGTGTGGTCGCCCATTCAACTTTCAGCGCCATCGTTTTGCCGTCAGCCAACGTGAAATGCAGCACCGAAGCCAGTTGGGATGCCGCGCCTTTTATTGTCGGGAACAGCGGCGAACACAGCAGGATAAACACAAAAATAAACAGATAAATAGAGCCAACCCGGAACAACACTTTTGCCGAGCGCGGCGTGGTTTCGCGGGTATGGCTGACCTCAATGCGCCACTCGGGATCGGTTTTCCCTTTGCGCAGGCGACTGACCATCGCCACGGCAAACAGGCTGACCAGGCTACCGGCAAAGGCGGGTAATTCCGCGCCAAGATGGATGGCGACAAAATATTGCGGAACCAGCGTGGAAATGCCGCAAATCAACGTGATCAGAAATACGCCGCGAATGGCTTTCAGGCCACCGCCAATAATGCAGACAATCACAAACGGCAGCAGGATATTAAACAGCGCGAGCTGCAAAATAATGGTTCCGCCTAAGGTATAAACCGGCAGATTAACCTGCTCTGCCAGAATAGAAACCGGGATCCCAACCGCGCCAAATGCGGTCGGAACGGTATTTGCTACGAGGGAAGCAATCGCCGCCTTCAACGGGTTGAATCCCAGCGCAATGAGAATACCGATCGGAATAGCGACCGCCGTGCCATAGCCCGCAGCGGCTTCAAGAAATCCACCAAAACACCATGAAATCAGCAGCACCTGAATACGCTTATCTTCGCTAATGCTGGCGAGAATATCGCGCAGAATATCCAGCGCTTTGGTCGCCTGCATGACGTTATAACTGAAGATAGCGCCGAGGATAACAATTACGATCGGCCATAGTCCCTTCAGTGCACCATAGCCTATCGCGGCTTTCAGATTCTGTGTGGGCATTTCCCAGAATATTGCCGATAGTGCAGCGGTGAATACCAAAGAGATCAGTACGGAATAATGGATGGGCATTTTTAATTTCAGTATTAAAAATACCATCAGCAGCAAAGGAGAGAGTGCCAGAGCAAACATTAAATATTCGTGCATTACAATTCCCGATTTACTTTTTTAGACTGAACTATATTTAGGGGGAAGGAAACTACCTGAATAATAAAATAAAAAATGCAAACTGAATCGCTTCAGTGAAATAAAGTTATAAAGGTTAATAATTGTATAAATAATGTTATTTTTTTATTAAATATGAATAACCACTAAATATTACAACACCCATTAGAGTTAATCATTAATAGGTATGAGATGATCTTTGCAATAAATGAAATAAGTGTTTTGGCATCCCCTCAAAGGGCGAGGTATGAATTATATGGCGGTGGTAATTTCATTAAAAAAATGTGAGCGGTACCGAAAGAAATAAAATGGGGTATTGCATGTGGATATTGATTGAGGGAATATTCTGTTTTGTCATACAAATGAACTTATAGCCATTTTCACTGGCCCTGATATAAGGAGCGGAGAGCCGCCCTCCATGAAACATACTGATAATAAGACCTTTTTGACGACTCTTACCCAATTGGTTGGCCCTGCTCATATCCTCACCGAACCGTCAAAAACTGCGCGTTACCGTAAGGGATTCCGCTCGGGTCAGGGTGATGCTCTGGCGGTGGTTATCCCCGGCTCTTTGCTTGAACTCTGGAAAGTCCTCAGCGCCTGCGTTGAGGCCGATAAAATAATCCTGATGCAGGCGTCGAACACAGGCCTGACCGAGGGTTCGACGCCAAATGGTAATGACTACGACCGCGAGATCGTCATTATCAGCACGCTGCGGCTGGACAGTCTGCATGTGCTGGATGAGGGCAAGCAGGTGCTGGCTTATCCGGGCACCACGCTGTACTCGCTGGAAAAGGCGCTGAAGCCGTTTGGCCGTGAGCCGCATTCGGTGATCGGCTCTTCGTGCATCGGCGCGTCGGTTATCGGCGGTATCTGTAATAACTCGGGCGGTTCTCTGGTCCAGCGAGGCCCGGCTTACACCGAGATGTCGCTGTTTGCCCGCATTGATGAACAGGGACGCTTGCAGCTGGTCAATCACCTTGGCATTGAGCTAGGTCAGACGCCAGAGCAAATCCTTGCCCGGCTGGATAACAATGCGATTGAAGCCGCGCTCGTCAACCATGACGGGCGTCACGCGCACGATCACGACTATGTTAGCCGCGTGCGGGACATCAATGCCGACACGCCAGCACGTTACAACGCTGACCCGGATCGCTTGTTTGAATCCTCTGGCTGCGCGGGCAAGTTAGCGGTGTTTGCCGTACGTCTGGATACCTTTGAAGCCGAGAAGAACCAGCAGGTCTTTTATATCGGTACCAATCAGACTGATGTCCTGACCGAGATTCGCCGCCACATCCTGGCGAATTTTACAAACCTGCCGGTAGCTGGGGAGTATATGCACCGCGATATCTATGATATTGCAGAGAAATACAGCAAAGATACCTTCCTGATGATCGACAAACTTGGTACGGACAAAATGCCGTTCTTCTTCAACCTGAAGGGGCGTACCGAGGCCATACTTGAGAAGGTGAAGATTTTTCGTCCGCACTTTACCGACCGCGCTATGCAGGCTTTTAGCCATCTGTTCCCGAGCCATCTCCCGGCGCGGATGAAGACCTGGCGCGATAACTATGAACACCATCTGATGCTGAAAATGTCAGGCGATGGTGTGGCCGAAGCCCTGGCATGGTTAACGGACTATTTTAAATCGGCCGAGGGCGCGTTCTTTACCTGTACCGCGGAAGAGGGCAGTAAGGCGTTTCTGCATCGTTTTGCCGCTGCGGGCGCTGCCATTCGTTATCAGGCCGTTCATTCCGATGAGGTTGAGGATATTCTCGCGCTGGATATTGCATTACGCCGTAATGATACCGAATGGTATGAGCATTTACCGGCAGAAATTGATAGTCAGTTGGTGCATAAACTCTATTACGGTCATTTTATGTGCTATGTCTTCCATCAGGATTATATCGTTAAAAAAGGCGTAGATGCCCACGCGTTAAAAGAACAGATGCTGGAATTACTGCGCCAACGCGGAGCGCAATATCCGGCGGAACACAATGTCGGTCATCTGTATAAAGCGCCGGAAAATTTGGCGCGTTTTTATCAGGAGAATGATCCGACCAACACTATGAACCCAGGCATTGGTAAAACCAGTAAACAGAAAAACTGGGCATGAAATATGAATGAACATTTTTTTGATATCGCGATATCAAGCGCAATAAACAGAAATGAAGCAATGGAGTAGTTATTGTGAATGTAAATTTCTTTGTTACCTGCATTGGTGACGCACTGAAATCACGGATGGCACGAGACTCCGTATTGCTGCTGGAAAAACTGGGTTGTCGCGTGAATTTCCCCGAGAAGCAAGGGTGTTGCGGTCAGCCAGCCATCAACAGCGGTTACATCAAAGAGGCGATCCCTGGGATGAAAAACCTGATCGCCGCGCTGGAAGACAACGACGATCCGATTATCTCCCCTGCGGGCTCCTGCACCTACGCGGTAAAAAGCTACCCGACGTATCTGGCCGATGAACCGGAATGGGCGCTACGTGCTGAGAAAGTTTCCGCGCGTATGCAGGATCTCACCTCCTTTATCGTCAACAAACTGGGCGTGGTGGACGTTGGGGCCAGCCTGCAGGGCCGCGCTGTGTATCATCCTTCCTGTAGCTTGACCCGCAAACTGGGGGTGAAGGAAGAGCCGCTTACGCTGCTGAAAAACGTGCGCGGACTGGAGCTGTTGACGTTTGCCGATCAGGATACCTGCTGCGGCTTTGGCGGAACGTTCTCGGTCAAGATGGCCGAAATATCCGGTGAGATGGTGAAAGAGAAAGTCTTACATCTGATGGATGCAAAGCCGGAATATTTGATTGGCGCAGACGTCAGCTGCCTGCTGAACATTGGCGGCCGACTGCAACGGGAAGGCCAGCCGGTCAAAGTGATGCATATTGCTGAAGTGCTGATGAGCCGCTGAGGGGAAAGAGATGTCGATAAAAACCAGCGATGTAGAATTTAAACTGCGCATTCGTCAGCAGATAGAAGATCCGATCATGCGCAAAGCCGTGGCTAATGCGCAGGAGCGTATCGGCGCAAATCGGCAAAAAATGGTCGATGAGTTAGGCCACTGGGAAGACTGGCGCGATCGTGCCAGTCAGATCCGCGATCACGTTCTGAGCAACCTCGACGCTTACCTGTACCAACTCTCCGAGAAAGTGACGGAAAACGGCGGACACGTCTATTTCGCCAAAACCAAAGAAGACGCCACTCGCTACATTTTGCAGGTCGCGCAGAGTAAAAATGCGCAGAAGGTGGTGAAGTCCAAGTCGATGGTGACCGAAGAGATCGGCGTCAACCATGTGCTGCAGGATGCCGGAATCCAGGTGATCGAAACCGATCTCGGGGAATATATCCTGCAACTGGATCAGGATCCGCCTTCGCACGTCGTGGTCCCGGCGATTCATAAAGATCGCTATCAGATCCGCCGCGTGCTGAACGAACGTCTGGGGTATGACGGCCCGGAAACCCCGGAAGCCATGACCTTGTTCATTCGTCAGAAGATCCGTGAGGATTTCCTCAGTGCCGAAATCGGTATTACCGGCTGTAACTTTGCCGTGGCGGAAACCGGCTCGGTGTGTCTGGTGACCAACGAAGGCAACGCGCGCATGTGCACCACGCTGCCGAAAACGCACATTGCGGTGATGGGCATGGAGCGTATCGCGCCGACCTTTGCCGAGGTGGATGTGCTGATCACCATGCTGGCGCGCAGCGCCGTGGGTGCACGTCTGACGGGCTACAACACCTGGCTGACCGGCCCGCGCGAGGCGGATAACGTTGACGGACCGGAAGAGTTCCATCTGGTGATTGTCGATAACGGTCGCTCGCAGGTGCTGGGCTCAGAGTTTCGCGATGTGCTGCGCTGCATCCGCTGCGGAGCCTGTATGAACACCTGTCCGGCATACCGCCACATCGGCGGACACGGCTATGGCTCTATCTATCCTGGACCTATCGGCGCGGTGATTTCTCCGCTGCTCGGCGGCTATAAAGATTTTAAAGACCTGCCGTACGCCTGTTCTTTATGCACGGCCTGTGACAGCGTCTGCCCGGTGCGCATTCCTCTGTCAAAACTAATCCTGCGTCATCGCCGGGTGATGGCCGAGGAGGGCATTACGCCGAAAGCTGAGCGACGGGCGATCAAAATGTTCGCTTATGCCAATAGCCATCCGGGGCTGTGGAAAGTGGGGATGATGGCGGGCGCGCATGCGGCGAGCTGGTTTATTAATGGCGGCAAAACCCCGCTCAAAGTTGGCGCGATTGGTGACTGGATGGAGGCGCGCGATCTGCCTGATGCTGACGGTGAGAGCTTCCGTAGTTGGTTTAAGAAACATCAGGCGCAGGAGAAAAAGAATGGATAACCGTACCGCGTTTTTAAACACCATCGCCCAGGCGCTGGGTCGCCCGCTGCGCTTCGAACCGCAAGCAGATGCCGCGCCGGTTAACAACTATGCCAACGAGCGCCTGACCGAGCTTAGCCCCGAGCAGCGCTGCGATGCGTTTGTCCAGTTTGCCAGCGAAGTGATGCTGGCTCGCTGCGAGCTCACTCGCGAGGACCAGGCCGCAGACGCGGCGTTACGCCTGTGTGAAGAGTTGGGTCGACAGCCAGTGGTGTTGAGCGGCGACAGTCGGCTGGTGGATCTGGGTATCACCGAACGCTTGCAGCAGGAATGCAACGCCGTGGTTTGGGACCCAGCGCGAGGTAGCGAAAATATTACCCAGGCCGAACAGGCGAAAGTCGGCGTGGTGTATGCCGAATATGGCCTGACGGAGTCCGGCGGCGTGGTGCTGTTTTCTGCGCCCGAGCGTGGGCGTTCCCTGAGCCTGTTGCCAGAGTCCTCGATTTTCGTGCTGCGTAAAAGCTCCATTCTGCCGCGCGTGGCGCAGCTGGCAGAAAAACTGCATCAGAAAGCACAGGCCGGTGAGCGTATGCCATCGTGCATTAATATCATCAGTGGACCCAGCTCGACGGCGGATATTGAGCTTATCAAGGTGGTTGGGGTACATGGCCCGGTGAAGGCGGTGTATCTGATTATTGAGGATTGTTGAGGCAGGATGGAAAACCGCTCTGGCGCTATAGGCCAGAGCGGTATCGACGTTATGCAATCATGCTGATGATCAACACGATAATCAGGCCAACCACGGAGTTTACCAGCTCCAGCAGACCCCAGGTTTTCAGCGTATCCTTCACCGACAGGTCAAAGTAGCCTTTGAACAGCCAGAACGAAGCATCGTTGATATGGGTCAGTGTGTTGGAACCCGCCGCTGTTGCCAGTACCAGCAACGCCGGGTCGACGCCCACCAGTTGACCGGTTGCCGGGTCGAGGATTGCTGCGCTAATAATCCCCGCCGCCGTCATGGCTGAGACCACGCCCTGACCCGTTGCCAGACGGATCAGCACGGTTATCAACCACGCCATGATGTAGGGAGAAATATTGCCGTGTGACATCAGCATGCCGATGGTATCGCCGATGCCGGTATCGATAATGGTTTGCTTCAGTACGCCGCCTGCCACTGACTGCCGGAGCAGGGACTGCGCTGACTCTGTAAATCCGCCGCTCTGTACGTTGGGATTGTTAATCCGAGTAACTAAGTAACACGCTATACCTTGACTCCTTATGCTTACATGCTTGCACATCGTTACGGCACAAAATTCAACTGTGGCAAAGCAAGTGCGCTGTTGCGTTCTCTTGAGTCCGAAGAAAATGACGAAACCAGGAGCATGCCCCTGGCTTAGTTATATCGACGTTATTTCTGCTCGGCTTTCAGGTGTGCGGTCTCTTTACCCTGCGCCTCTAACTGATTTACCACCCAGTCAAACACGACCTGTGTGCCGATCGGACCATCCTGCGACAAGCGCGGATCAGGGTCAAAGGCCGTTTCAATCACATAGGGGTTCTGAAGGCGTGTTTTGGCGACGTGAACCATCCTATCTTTATCATTCGGGCGCAGCATATCCACCTTGTTCAGACAGACCAACACAGGCTTGCCCTCCGCCTTTAACTTCTCCAGTGTCTGCACATCATGACCTGACACACCACGGTTGACGTCTACCACCAGCAGGAACAGATCGGTATGCTTGATATTATCATTCACCAAGTCATTGACCTCGGAACGCACGTCGTGAAATCCAGGGAAGTTAATAAGTTTAATAGTACCTGTGTGACCAAGGTCATACACCTTAGTATCGGATGTAGAGCCAGCAATAGGATTGATATTGCCGGTATCAACACCGAATACGCTTTTAAAGAGCGCATCTTTGCCGACGGAACCATCTCCCACTACGCTGATAGTCAGGCGTTTTAATACGTTCTGACGCAGCATCGCGATATGTACGATCGCCGGAACCGTCTTACGAAACGCAGGGCCTGCAATTTCTACCGCCAGCCATGCACCGGAAGCTATCCAACCAATTGGCCCCAGGAATGCACCGACACCGCGTACCAGAGCAGCATTTGCCGCAAAGTTGAGGCCATTACCCATCAGCGAGCGGGCCAGCATGTTGGCCAGAATAACGGACATCCGATACACCGCAAAGCCGCCAAACTGGTTCAGCATCACCTGTGAGGCCATTAATGTACCCGCCAGAATTGCCCCCTGATCTTTCTCGGAAAGGTTCATCGAACGCATTAACGCACTGCGTTCTTCATCACTCATTTTTTTCAGTGCATCGGAAAAGAGATGCTGAATGATGAACTCTTCGTTGAGCTCTACCGACATGTTTTTGTTGACCCCTTTAACCTTAAGCTTTTCGCCAACATCACAGACGATTTCTTCATATTCCACACCTTCGCCACTGCGAAACAGGCTGGCAATATCATTGCTGCCCATTTTGCGCAGGTAATGGGCAATTTTTTCAGCATCGGAACGGGTGCTGCTGCGCTCCATCTGTACCTTCAATTCTTCCTTGGTGGTGCTAAGATAGCCAAGCAGTGGCGTAATATCTTCTTTGTTCTGTGCCAGCGAGCGTTGTAATACATCAACGAGTGAAAGAGTTTTGTTCATTATTTTTTCCTTTTAAACAGGTACTGCGCCATACCGCTGCACCTGCGTTCACTGTATAAAGTTAGGCTAATGCCAAGACAAGATTATCGCTACCCGCTACCGGATAAATGGTAATACGCATCTGCGCTAAAGCTGCGCCTGCCGCACTCCCGAGCAGCGCGCCGGTCAACGCGCCAAGCATGCCGCCGCACATCGCCCCCACCACCGTTCCGGTTGCCGCCCCTGCGGCACAAAAAACAATCACACGCCCGGTTGAAGCATCTTTAAACTGAACCGTAATACGGTGCGCTTTGCAGAAATCACGCAGTTCGCTTTCAACGTTTTGCAGCAAGCTAGCCGGGATTTCGAAGCGTGTCCCTTTGGCTTTCACGGCAATAAAGGCTAACAGTTTACTGATCTGGTCTGGACTCGCAATTTGGATATTCATCGTTTTATCTCTTCGTTTGTGTGTAGTGATATAACTAATGCGAATTGCGTGCCAACTTTCAAATAAAAAATTAATCGTTACTTATCAAATAATTATAAATTTCATGTTATGTTGACTTCATTGTCTAGTGATGAAAACATTATTTAATATTTTACTTAATGATGAAATCGACACTGTGGATATTCGAATTATCAATTTTAGCGAAGAGAAACGTCCCGCCGATTTGGCGCTGTATTGGTATCAGGCCGGCTTGAAATCATCCCGCCAACAGACGGTTTCACTTACCGGTGATATCACAGACATGATTTCGCAGGCCGTAATGGATGAATGGAAGCAGGCGCTGAATCTGCTTGTGAAACAGGAAAATATCAAAGCACTGGAGAAAAGATATCCGAACTTTATGCAGTGGATCGCGTTAATTACCGCTCAAGGACCCGGTGTTGTATTACAAAATGAACATAACCTATTTTCCGACTTAGCGATAACGGATCCCTACGATCAGGTTAATGACCGCCTCTTTGTCAGTCAGGCGCGAACTATCGTGACGCGCAAAACGGTTTTTTTGTTGCCAGACAGCTCGCCATCAAGCTCAGCGCTGTATCGGGAGGATGACCGTAACGAATTTATCCGTTCCCTTTCTGCATTCCTCAGCGCAGGAAATACCTCTATTGCACTGGCAAAATCCGGAAATAAAACCGGCGGAGATGTTTCAATTTTCAACACCGTGCTGGCGTCGCTGTTTGCCAGGACTTCGCAATTACGGTTGGATGAAGACACAGGTATTCACATCAAGCATGGCCCCTTGCTTATCGAGGGAGATACCGGCACTGGAAAAAGCGCGGCGGCTAAACATCTGGCTACGAAGATGGGTAAAGCAATGGTTGAAATTAACCTTGCCGCAGTCAGTGAAACATTGCTGGAAACCCGCATGCGGGGATCAACGAAAGGTGCATTTACCGACGCGATCGACAAAAATGGCTTTTTTGAAGAAGCACATAATGGTGTGCTCTTCCTGGATGAATTGCAAAGCGCAAGTTTGGCCTCACAAACACAGTTACTGGATTTATTGTCCGCTATCAGTAACGACGTCTGGATCAGCAAAGTGGGGGAGGATGCGTCGAAGACAAAATACGATGTCAAAGTGGTACTCGCGGTCAATGAGCCTGTCTCGCGCCTGCTGGCCGAAGGTCGGTTACGCCGCGATTTGTTTCACCGTATCCGAGACGTAGTGAAATTCAAATCACTCAACGAGCTGTTTGCTGAGGACCGTGCTCACGCGTTGTTAACACTCATCCTCACGCTCTACCGATGGAAATCCTTTAACCAGCCCGTTTTTGCCAGCGATGGAAAATCGATGCAGGCGCTGTCGCAGCTTTTTACGGTTTATGAAGAGGGTGTTATAGATAAAATATTGTGCGCTCCTTGGCCAGGAAACTTTCGCCAACTAGAACGCTTTGCGTGGGATCTCTTCTTTGTCCTCGGTGACAGAACCAGAGTGACCAACGAGATTATTGACAGTCTGCTCAAAGAGGAAGCAAATCGTATTCCTGCCTCGTTTATTGAAGCACAGCAAATCAACAACGAGCAAACTGCCCCCACAATATTCAGCGAAGTGGAAAACATTATCAAAAAAAACCATTTCAACTTGAAAGCCTCACTGCCTGAACTCGGTGTGTATCGTCTGCGAACCTACAATGCTCTGAAAGGATTCATTCGCGAAAACAGAGCTCAGTTCAGTAAGGGATTTCTGGCTGACTCCAAAATTACGAAGATCATCACCTCCGAGATTGCAGGACGGAAGGGACCTGAAAACTATAAGCCGATCACTTCTTAAGGGCGGGCTGAAATGGTCTGATGAACTGTGACAAACTTCCGGAAATATCACTAAAGCAACTGGATAGAGCATTAATGTTACCAGCGGTACGTCAACAAAGAATCTGATGTTTATTTTTTGCGCATATGCTGTCCGCACTCCGGACAGCAGCGAATACCATAATCTTCATGCTGACAGAGCACGCAGAAGTAATCCTTTTTTGAAGGCGCTGTGGCGTATATATCATCACGTTCCACCAGTGCATTCACAGCCTGGTCAAAAGTGGATACCGATTTATCCTGGGTAATGCTCCGGTACTCACAATGCGTTAACCTGCGTTCGTCAGCGTCTTCCAAGTTATGTTCGAAATAACCTCCGCTGTTATGCGTCCAGTGCAGACGCAGGGGATTGTTGCAGGAACGGTAGAACCAGATCCCCCGTGAATGCGGAGCCAAATCCCAGAGGTGAGTGACTACGCCCTCGTGGTCAAGGGCGGTACGAATAGTGCGAAATTGCATGGTGTAAATACTGTCATGGGATCCTGATTGCAGGTGGAAGATAACGCAGGTGTATTCTGCGCAACGTTCGGTACTGTGGTCACCGGTACGACAAGGCAGGCAGTAGCGCTCGCTGAAGCAACCAAGGCGGTGCCCGTCGGCCTTGCGTACCAATGGTAACGACGCAGCATGCGTTTCCGTCGCGCCTCCAGCGGCTCACGGGGCACATACGGGCAGTGGCGTCCGTTCTCCGCCAGATCTTCCCATGTGTGCTAGAACCACGGGTGGTTGGAGGCCCATTCAGGGTGGAATGCCAGCGCACTGCTGCAGAGGTGGCAAGAGTAGCGGTCGTAAGGGGAAATCTGTGCAGTGGTGGCGCCTGTAAGAAGCTGATTGCCATCAAGCGCGATAAAAGATTTGGCGTAAATCGTCATAGTATTGGTCCTTTGCCATGCGATGCGCAGGCGTAAGCCGTCCCGGGGAGGGCAGCACTGTGGGTCATACGGTCGTTAGAGTTAAATCAGGTGGGAGATGTGACTGCGTTCGATAGGTTACCGCCGGGACTGAGCAATGCGTTGCTGCAGCCAGGCTTCCACTTCGCTCTGCAACCAGCGGGAGCTACGCCCAAGCTTAATGGGTTTTGGGAATTCACCCAATGAAATCAATTTGTAGAACCATTTGTCGGTTAAGCCGGTGAGCTGCGTAATGAAGGCCATATCGACAAACTTATCGTTAAGCAGGCGGTTTGGTGTGGTCATCGTTTGTTCTCCGTTGGTGATAGGGGAGAAGAAGCCAGGTATTCGAATGGTGCAGACTTCTTCAAACGATGACGCACTGGCGTGATTTTTTACCGGATAGATTCAGCTCCGCTTACGCCGCCTGCCACTGACTGCCGGAGCAGGGACTGCGCTGACTCTGTAAATCCGGCGCTCTGTACGCTGCGACTGTTTACCCAGATAGCTCAGGATGTACTGCATACCTTCCCTTCCTCTGCGATCTGAAAAGTTGATTACTCGTTCACCTCGCACCCGGTAATGTCCCTTAGGCTCACACCGGTGCGCGTAGCCTTCTCCGTCCGTGATGTCTTCCCACAGCGACTGGATGGCTTTCCAGAAGCACCAGGCCTTCCGGTGGCTCTGACCATTGATATAAAACGCCGCATGAATGTGGTAACGGTGATCTCCCCCATATTCCATTACCCAGGCATATCCCTCCAGACCAGATATCTCTGCGCATTGCTCAGTCAGCCATGTCATCTCAGCCACCAGTTGATGAATATCACCATACGCGTATGAATCAGAGTTTTTCCTGTATGCAAAATCCACCCGAAGCAGGAGTAATTTCGAATGACAGTCAAATAACCGGTCCTGATGGTTAAATAATACTGACTGAAGAGAACAGTCTGGTTTGTGGTTTGAGTTGATTACGTATTCCATGATAAATATCCCATAACAGTTATTGGTCATGAGATTACGGGAGAGATTAATTTTTTATGCAGAATACCGATTCAGGCTTTCAGCCATTAAAGTATGTTTCTTGAGTATCATTTTTCACACGTGCTGTAACAGTAATTTCTTATCGTGCAATGGAATGGATGTTCATCACACAGAAAAGTCTGACAATCATTATGATTTACGGCAAAGAATAAACAATGATGTTAGTAATCATTGAACGTACCGGGATGTCTGAAAAGAAATCATCACCCGGTAGACGAAGGAATACTGTACTTACTGAAGAGTCAGTATTCATGGATACAAAGGTGTAAGCAGTTGGATAAATAACACATCTTTTATAAAATAACACTAATAACCTTAATGTTTCTTTTCACACCGTCAGTAACCTCCAGAGAATACACACACTACGCAGGTTTAAGTTATTCACACCCTGGTGTTAAAATGATATTAGCCACCATTTCTGTCTTCCGGACTTGATACCTGTACAGGCATGTGTTCATGAAAGATTTGTATACGCACACTTTTTGACTCCCGGAACTGGTCACCCTGCCACTGTAATATTTACTGCAATAGTATCTTGCCGTTATTTATACCGATACGGGGTTTATTTTCTGATTACTCCCCCGGTATATTCAGGCACAAAAAACGTGGAAGTAAGAGAGTAATTATTGGTTACTCAGGAAAAACATTCCATGCGCGGCCCGGAAAACATGAAAAAAGGTAAATTCATGACGGGCTAACGTATTTATTTTCGAGGGGAAACTGCATTCTCCCCGGCGATAACAATCAGACCACAGAATGCTCTGCAACTGGATGACAGGATAAGATACTCCCTGACCAGGTAAACACAGTCGGAAAAACAGTCTCGCTGTAAGACGCTGATCGGAAGTAACGGAACACCCTCAGTCGCCTGAAAAGACAGTCAGAATCGTTTTCACCTTAAAATCATGTCATAACAATCTGAAACAACAGAAAAAAACAAACACAAAAAAAATGACAAGCAAAGTATATATAATTCATTTAATTCAATGAATTAATAGGAAATCATAAGCTCTGAATAATGCTTAAAAGGCTATGTTTTACCATGCCGGTACTGTGATCCAATCACTCTTAATTCAGAGCTTTATACGATATAATTCGGAGGTATAAAAACAGAACCAGTATTCGGGAGAGCAGAATGAGAAGGGACGGACTGAATGATTTTTATGAAGTGAACTTTCTGAGGTTAAGGGAGATAGATGCCACGTATCCATCGGAACCCATACGTTACGTGGACCTGGCTGACATATACAGCTTCATCAGCTTTAAAGATGCAGAATGTGAAAAAATACCGCCTGATAAACTTTCCACTAAAAAAAGAAAAACGCAGGTAACAGACGGCTACGCATGCAATCTTTTGTCGGACATTCTTAAATATGAGAATTCATTACGCCCTGGCTCATCCCGTTCTCTCGCGGGAACGCATAAATATTTGAAGCTTCATTGCGAAGCAACCCCAGAATATAAAGAAGAACTGAAGAAAAATCTTATTCACAAAGAAGATGTGCTACTTAAAATCCAGACTGAATATAACAAAATAAAAAATAAAGCATCCGGAAAAATCACAATAATCCCAATCAGCTTTCACCTCAACTGCAAGACAAATGGAATACTTGAACACATCATCGATGACTTAACCATAATTAACATAGCCTTTTCCTCGATGATGAGTAAAATAAAACATCGCACAATGTACAGCCGGATAGCCGGACATGTAAGACTGGGCATGCTGGACGAGAATTTTGAGCCTTTCGCCCATGTGTTATTTTTTATTCAGGACGGGGCTGTCAGTCATGACTTTATCAGGGAAATTATTGAGGTCTGGTACTCTTTCATCCCTGAAGACATTGAATGCCTGGTGGGTGTTTCTGGTTTTGACTTTAATTTCTTACTCAACTTCCAGCGTGAAGTCATCAACAAACAAAAAAGTTCTCCCACGCCAGGAGGAATAGACTTTTTCATATCCGACATACTGAATCCGTTCCCTGATGTCACTGCACCTGGCTATCGGCGTCATGAACCCTGCACATTATTCTCCCGTCTGCTCAGAAGAACAGAAAGGGAAGATAACATCAACAGACCCCACCGACGACGTCTTGCTGACAGGGAGGCAGAAATCAGTGCGACTAAAAAAAAGAGTGGTTATGACAAACTGAAAAACACACCAGCAATTCACAGGGAATATTTTTTAAGAATTGCAAAAAAAATCAACAAAATTCCTTTTATGCGTACCATAAACTGAATCAACATATCTGTGGGGGGCGCTCGCCCCTGCTGATATCTGGATTAAATGCTATATCCGCATTTTTAAATTTTTCTCAGTTATATATCACCTCAGTGAATTCCCTCCCGTTTACGTCAGTCAGGCCATCCATCCGTGATGGCCATTTTATTATGCCGAGGCTTATATGAAACATCCTTCGGGCTATGCCCTTATCCGTCGCCATCTGCGGCGCTATCCCCGTATTCTGCGGCAGCATCTTCTCCGGGAGCTCAGCCGCCTCGTCGCGTATGAACCCGTGATTGGCATCATGGGCAAGACCGGCGTCGGCAAATCCTCGCTGTGTAATGCGTTGTTCCGGAGTGAAGTCTGTGCGGTGAATGCCGTGGAGGCCTGTACCCGTCAGCCTCAGCGTGTACGTCTGCGCTTCGGTAACCATTACCTGACGCTGGTGGATTTACCCGGTGCGGGAGAGAGCATCAGCCGTGACAACGAATACCGTGAGCTGTACCGCGAACTCATGCCACAACTCGATATGGTGCTGTGGGTGCTCAAGGCCGATGACCGCGCATTCTCGGTGGAAGAGCTTTTTTATCAGGAGGTATTCGCACAATACAGCGGACCGCTGCCACCGGTGTTATGGGTCCTCAACCAGGTGGATAAAACCGAACCTGCAGCGCACTGGAACTGGTTATCGGCGCAGCCATCAGCATTGCAGGCTGAACGTATTATACAGAAACAACAGACCGTGGCCCGTCAGATGGGAACCGCAGAGACGAATATTCTTCCGGTGTCAGTCAGGGGGCGGTACCACCTTCCCCGTCTGGTGGAGGCGATGATTACCCGTCTCCCAAAGCAGGCCCGCAGCCCGCTGGTGCCTCACCTGCAAAGCGGGTACCACACCCCCGGCATTATCACTACCGCCCGCAACAGCTTTGGCGATGCCGTGGTGGAAGTGATTGACGCGGTCATCGACCTGGCCCCGTTGCCGCAGGTTGCACGTTGCGCGCTCCGGACAGTCACACACACCGTGGCCCGTGCTGCCCGGACCGTCTGGTCCTTCTTCTTTGGCTGACTTCCGCATCGATAAGCCTGTCTTCCGTTTCGATAAATAATCTGGCTCTGTCACGATCGATTTTGTCGATCGACCCGATCGGTTTTATTCATTTTTCATGATGAATTTCCGGTTATAGAATCCCTCAGGGATACTGTATTCAGCCATTTACTGATTAAAAATCAATGCGATGAATTGCAGGAATGCCTTCATCCGGAGAAAAGTAATGAAAAGGTTTTTTATGGCGCTGACCGCCAGTCTGTTGTTCACCTCACTTCCCTCCCTGGCCGGTAGCGATATGCCCGTTAAAGTGGAGGTCAGCCATGCCGGCCATGAGTGCTATGGCTGCATCTATGTCACCGTGACAGCAAAAACCGACACCGTTCTGATAAAGAAAATCGATGTTAACAGGGGAAAATGCCCGATGCTGACACACCGAAAAATAGCCTACAGGGGCCGGAATGTGGATGGCTGGTGGCCCACAGATAAACCGTTCACACCCCGTAAAATGACCTTCGCTGAGAGTGTCTTCTGGAAATTTGGTCACACTTTGGATTTTGGTAAAGCCTGCAATTTTGTTGAGGCCCGGGTGTTCACCGATCAGGGCACATTCACCGTCAGCCAGTGATATCGCCAGTATCACTTATCAGCCCTCTTTCTTAACGCGTCTCAATGTCTTCAGGAGAGACCCGTATCGTCTTAACCATCACCCTCAGGGAATACTATGAAAAAGAAAATACTGCTTTTCACTCTTCTGATATCTGCTCTGACTCCGGCAGTGTCACAGGCCTTCGGTAACCGTGATACCTGGGCCAGCGGCTGGGGTCAGGGCGTGTCTGAGTTTGTAATTCTGGGGAAAGGACAGTCACAGCTTTACCTGACCTGCGAAGACACCGGCTCACAAGCGGCCACCCTGACCTTCACCGACGCAAACGGTCATCAGGTCAGGATGGATAACGGCCAGTCGCTGGACATGAAAATTGACGATGAGGAGCCTGTCAGCGTCAGTGACAGCGAGTCACATGTGGGCTCAGACAACGTGGCATGGGCATGGGATAAACTGCGCACCGGTAAGCGGGTCATTGTGTCCGGGGAGGGCGTAAAGGCAGCCGTGTTTACGCTTAACGGTGCGGGGAAGGTCCTTCCCGCGTTCGGGGACAGCGGCTGTCTGCCGAAATATGCCCTGCCGTAATAAAGACAGGTAACGCCTTTTTTCTGAATTCATTCACGCTCACGACAACAGGAACCTCAGTCCATGACGCATATCCCGGTTCAGGCAGCACACACCCGCCAGCCCTGACCACTGCATCAGTATTTCACACCGCCGACGCCCTGCTCATTTGAGCGGGGCGTTTTCTTTTGTTTCTCATCAGGGATCAGATATGCAGACCACTGATAATGCGTCGCTGCCACCCGGCCCCTTCACCCGCCGACAGGCGGAAGCCATGGCCGCACGCTATCTCAACGTCACCGTCGAAGACGACCAGGGCCCCATTTTCGTCTGGTCATCCGCGACTGCCGTGGCATGCTGATATGGCGGGACTGGAATTTTGCCCCGCAGGCCGGAGAGATGCTGAACCGCTATCTCATCAGCGACGGTATTCCTGTGTCACCACAGCCACTGAGCCACTGAGCGGCGAAGTCCTGCTCATTTTTCAACAGAACACAGTCCCCCACAGGCCATGCACCTTCCGGAGCATGGCCTTTCTGCTTTTATGCCCTTTAACCCGATATCAGAGGTATTAACCATGCGCTTAGCCAGCCGTTTTGGTGCGGCCAGTCTCGTACGCCGCGACCGCCCACTGACCCGTGATGAACTGGCACACTATGTGCCCAGCGTATTCAGTGAAGAAAAGCACGAATCACGCTCAGAACGTTATACGTATATCCCGACCATCACACTGCTTGATAATCTGCAGCGGGAAGGCTTCCAGCCGTTCTTTGCCTGCCAGACCCGCGTTCGCGACCTGAATAAACGCGACCACACAAAGCACATGCTGCGTCTGCGGCGTGAGGGGCAAATCACCGGCAAACAGGTCCCCGAAATCATCCTGCTTAACAGCCACGACGGCTCCAGCTCATACCAGATGCTGCCGGGCCTGTTTCGCTTTGTCTGCCAGAACGGACTTGTCTGTGGCGAAACCTTTGGTGAGGTTCGCGTACCGCACAAGGGGAATGTGGTGGATAAAGTCATTGAAGGGGCTTATGAGGTGCTGGGGATATTTGACCGGGTGGAGGAGAAGCGGGATGCCATGCAGTCACTGCTACTTCCTCCGCCGGCACAACAGCCGTTTGCCAGAGCCGCCCTGACGTACCGCTTTGGGGAAGAGCACCAGCCGGTGACGGAAGCACAGATTCTGTCTGCGCGACGCTGGCAGGATGAAAGTTCCGACCTGTGGACCACCTACCAGCGTATCCAGGAAAACCTGATTAAAGGCGGTCTGCCGGGCAGAACAACGAAAGGTAAACGGGCCCACACCCGTGCGGTTAACGGCATTGACGGCGACGTGAAGCTCAACCGCGCCCTGTGGGTAATGGCGGAAAGCCTGCTCGGGAGCCTGAAGTAATGCAGTGTATTCCTGGCGGCGTGATTCAGGTTTCGCCACATCCGTTCTCCCTGATCAGTGAGCAAAGCTGCCGCTACATCTCTGATGACGACCTGTGCGCCTGGTGCTCTCACCTTCTTTATCGTCCCGGTGAACTCAGCCAGTGCGGCATAAGTATCCCTGAGGGGCACTGGCCTTCACGCTGTGATGATGATGGCTATGTGCAGTTCTGTCCGTCACTTTGTCACAACAACCCACATGAAAATACAAAGGAAATCAAATGAACAACATACTCACCCTGACCAGTCCGGTGACTGAATCTCTCACCTCACCACGTACTGATACAGACCGCATCGAATGCATGCCCGTACCCGATGAACAGCGTGCCGCCTTCTGGCCGCAGCAGTTTGGCAGCATACCGCAGTGGATAACCCTTGAACACCACATTTTTGGCTGGATGGACCGGTTTTGCAGGGACTACAGCGGCGGGATATGGAATTTCTTTACCCTCAGCAATGGCGGTGCATTTATGGCCCCGGAGAACGAAAACGATGAGAAATGGACACTGTTTAACAGCATGAACGGTAACGGCGCAGAGATGAGCGCTGAGGCTGCCGGGATAGCCGTCTGCCTTATCGCTTACAGTCATCACGCCTGCCGCACCGAATGCAATACCATGACGGAGCACTATTATCGCCTGCGGGACTATGCCCTGCTGCACCCGGACTGCCACGCAATTATGCGTATCATTGATTAGGGGAATAACCATGACGAATCCGGCCCCCTTACCCACGTCATCGCAGCCTGATATGTTCCCGTCACTGACCTCACCACACCAGGAAGTCCCCCTGTCCCCTTATGCCCGGCGAACGTTACGGCGGGCAATGAACCTGCTGGAGCGCCAGTTGCGTGAACCCGGTGTGGCCTTCACCTCCGCCGGTGCCACCCGGGACTGGCTGCGTATGCGCCTGGCAGGGGAAGAGCGCGAAGTGTTTATGGTGCTGTTCCTCGACAACCAGAACCGCCTCATTGCCCACGAGATACTGTTCACCGGCACTATCAGTCATACCGAAGTCCATCCCCGGGAAGTGGTGAAAGCCGCCCTGAAACATAACGCAGCCGCCGTCATCGTTGCCCATAACCATCCGTCAGGCCTGGCGGAGCCCAGCCAGGCTGACCGCCGCCTCACGGAACGTCTTAAGCAGGCACTGGACCTGGTGGATATCCGCCTGCCGGACCATCTGGTGGTTGGCGGCATGGAAGTAGTGTCATTCGCTGAACGCGGCTGGCTGTAAGGAGAGCAGCGATGAAGATTATCAGCAAACGTCAGGCGATGGCGCTATATCGCCAGCATCCTGAGTCCAGGCTGTTTCGCTTCTGTTCCGGAAAATACGCCTGGTCCGGCAGCGTCTGCCACTATGCAGGGAAGGAGGTCCAGGATATCAGCGGCGTCCTGGCCGTGTTCGCTGAACGTCGCCAGGACCGCAACGGCCCGTATGTCGTTCTGCGCAGCGTCACCCTCAGTTAACTCATATTCAAGGAGCACGACCTTGTTGAATAAAACACTGCCGGCAAATCATCATATTTCTGAACCGTGGTGGGGACTGAAACGTAATATCACCCCGTGCTTCGGTGCACGGCTGGTACAGGAAGGCAACCGGCTGCATTATCTGGCCGACCGCGCCAGCATCACCGGGACATTCACCGACGCGGATTTGCGCCATCTCGACCAAGCGTTTCCGGTACTGCTGAAGCAAATGGAACTGATGCTGGTTTCCGGCGAACTCAGTCCCCGCCATCAGCACTGCGTCACGCTGTATGCAAAGGGACTGACCTGCGAGGCTGACTCACTCGGATCGCATGGCTATATCTATATAGCGATTTATCCGACACCATCAGTAACGTCATAACCCCCGCAACACCTTTCTTTTTACCCCTTCAACAACGAGATACCCCTTATGCAAACACAACCCGTATCCCCGGCACGGGAGGCTTCTCCACGTCTGTCACCCGTGGAGATTTGGCAGCGACTTCTGAGCCACCTGCTGGATCATCACTACGGTCTGGCGCTAAACGACACGCCGTTTGGCAACGACGACGTGATTCAGGAGCACATTGACGCCGGTATTTCCCTGTGTGATGCCGTCAATTTTATCGTCGAAAAATACGATCTGGTACGCACTGACCGTTACGGATCCAGCACTACAGAGCAGTCACCGCTTATCAGCAGTATCGATATTCTCCGCGCCCGTAAGGCCTGTGGACTGATGACACGTAACGGCTACAGAGCGGTGACAGATATCACTACAGGCAAATACAGCAAGATGACCCGATGAAGCTGTCTCTCAACGTGGAAGCTGATGCCATCAACGTTCTGGCCCTCAACATGGGGCGTATCGCAGTGGATGTCGATGGTATTGAATTGTCCGAACTGATCGCCGCGGTAAACCAGAACGGCTGCTCACTGCGGATCGCGGATGAACCTGGGAAGATCGCCGTTGAATTCCCACGGCCCCCTTTTACATCATTACCGGGGATGTGCTGCAGTACTGCGCACCTCACGGAGGAAGACAATTCACTGTTGTACGCCCTGTCACATCAGCGCGAAGACTTCGGCGAGTCGGAATGGATTATGTACACTGGTTCAGGTTATCTGATTCGCCTGTATGCCTGGTCGTTTCCGGTATTACGGCTCAAACGCCTCGGACTGTCGAAAGCCTGCCGCCGGTTAGTGATAACGCTTATCCGTCGCTACGCCGTTGGCATTGTTCATCTGGATGCCTTTGGCGAAGTGCTGCCCGGCTTTGACGTTTTCGACTGGTAACCCCACCTCAATCACCACAAGGTTTTCACATGCCAGAATTAACCACTGAAACCGCTCTCGATATTTTGATTTGCTTGCTGCAGGACAACATCTGTTGCGACAACGGGATTATCTTCGATAACGACGAAGTAAATACCGATTCAGCCGTGCTGTTGCCATGGATTGAACAGGCACTCAGGGATGTTCGCGATCTTCAGCGTCTGCAGCAGACCAGTACAGATTAATTACCTGTCCGTACTCATCACTTACCCATAAGCGCCAGCCCTCACCGACTGGCACTTTGCTTTATATAAGGAAATAAATGATGTCAGACCTTACTCTTAACGAACCCGAAGTATTAACCGGCCACACAGACGTTATTTGCTCCACCAGCATTGAGCGCATCGTCACCGGACGTAATGCGGCGCTGGCGCAGATTGAAGTGCTCATGCAACAACTTAGCGATATTGCAACACTGACCCGCAGTATTGGCGGTAAAACCGCTCTGGACTGGGCCATGAAGCAGGAATTCCGCCGTGGTTGCTGGTTGATGGAAAAACCAGAAACAGCGATGAAAGCCATTACCCGTAATCTCGATCGTGGTATATGGCGCGATTTAATGAAAAAGTCAGGGATGCTTTCCATCATGGACGCTCAGGCTCGTGATCAGTGGTACAGAAATCTTGGGGGGGAGAACATTCCTGCAGTCAGCGAAGCCAACATTCTGAGCACTTTTGAGCAACTGTATCTGAATAAAGGTGATGTGTTTGAGCGGGGTGTCATTAACGTCTTCAAAGGGTTGAGCTGGGATTTTAAGACGAACAGCCCCTGTAAATTTGGAGGGAAAATCATCGTCAGTGGGCTAGTCAAATGTGACCGGTGGGGATTTGGGCTTCTCTGGGGCTGGCAACGCGATCGGTTAGCTGACCTTGAGCGGATGCTGATGCTTCTGGACGGAAAACCGGTTCCCGACAACCGTGCCGACGTCACCCGTCGTCTCGCCAATCATATCCATGAAAACAGGCACAGCAATCGTTACGAGGATGAGATGTTTGCAATCAAATACTTTCAGAAGGGAACTGCTCATATCACCTTTAAGCGGCAAGAACTGGTCGATAAGCTGAATGACATCATCGCACGTCACTACCCTGGAATGCTGGCATCCGGACAGTAATCAGGGGCCTGCACATATGTGAAATGTCAGTATCAGTGCAGAGTTAAACAAACCCCTTGCCAGGTTCGCCTGCTTATGGACAATATGATACTGACGTTCCTGGTGCTTTTCTTCTGGTGGTTTGTTACTGGATTCTGTAACGCACCAGGAGCGTCACCAGACAAAGGACCATCATAAAGTATCAACACATCAGCCTGAGGCGAGTATCCCACTTATCGTCACCGATTCGGGTTTCGGATTCATACCAATCGGGAATGAGGGTACAAATGAGGGCACAAATATAATCACATCAAAAATTTTACTTATAAATCATAAAGATAAAACAAAAGATCGATTCCGAGTCCGGCACCACTATTTAGAAAAACCAGCCCTAGGGCTGGTTTTTTGCTTTTGGGGATTCGACAATTCGGATCCTTATCTCTTATCTGGCTGGGCATAGCGCGAAGGCCAGATTTTTTCCGGCGCAACATCCAACTCCTCCGCGATCAATCTTTCTCCCTTCGGCCAGTGTTTTATCAACGCGTTTGCTAAAGTAGAGGACGCCAGCCCAGATTTGCGGGAAACGGCGGATAACGACGTTCCGCGTTTTTTCAGCGCCGCGATAATGTCGGCGGGATGCCAGTCCAGTTGCATCATGCTCATGCCGCTACCCCGTCAATAAATTTTACGCCATCAGGAGTACGCAGCCAGCGCGGGGCTTTCATTTCTGCCGCGAAGTAGTTGATCAGGTCATACAACAGCCAGCTAAGCAATTTCTCCGTTTCCGAGGAAAATCCCTGCCCCGCCAGCGTCTGTGTCAGGGCAAGGCAGTAGCTGCAAAGTTCGGTACATTCTGGCCCAAACTGAGGGGCGTTTGCGGGGAGGGTATCAACGGTCAGGCTTTCAATAAGATGCGACGGGACGGGTTCTAACAGCGTGGGCTGGAGCAGCGTCAAAGCGGCGTTGAGTCTGCCGCAGAGCGCCATTTTTAACGCGATATCTTTGCTTTCAATCAGGGTTTCGGCGAAGTTTTCGCAGTGGCTGGCAAGGACGGTGAAGTCCGTGGCGGCATTGAAGGGAACGGAAAGTAACGGGTGAGTCTGGGTGGGGATCGTAGCCATAGTGGCAGCCTCCTGTAACGGGTTATATTCCCACCACTGGAAATGCCAATTTCACAGGTGGTGGAACCGGACGGGGTTGGCATTACCGGCGTTACAGGAAACCGGCGCGTCTTGCGACGCCCCCGCCCAGCCCACCATTGAGGTGTAGCCGAACGCACGACATAAAAAAAGACGCGGGCGCGTCATATATCGCCTGTAACAGTTTTCAGGATGCCAATCCCGGCACCTGATTTTGCAGGTGCGGGTAAAAGATACCGCGATTTGTTACCTACGACAAGAGAGATTTTCTGGCGGTAGATCGCAGGAAATAAAAAAGATAGCTCAACGAAATACAAAACTCATCAAATCATGCTTCTATACTTTTTATTATGCCCCTTATTAAAAGGGGCATACATCACGCATAGCTAATATCGTCAATAAGTCCCGGAGGGAGATTATTCTCACCAGTTGAACTAAATTGAGCAACTGTTATAGCCTTCAAACGTCCAGCTAACTTCTCAGGGACATCATTATCAACAACAATAATTTGGCATGGTATTGATTTTTGCTGAGCATAATTACTTATATCAATTAAATTATTAAATATTTGCTCATATTTTTCCGGATCTGATGTTCCTTCCTTAAGATCTTCGGTCGAATCCGTCTCGCTCAAATACTTATATTTAGTACTCTTCCCTAAATATTTACCTACCGTGTCTAATAATAAAAATCTCGGATGATTAATATCATTCACTATAGAGTATTTTAACAAAGAGGAAATATAACCTATTGAAATTAAAGTTCTTAAACCACCAGAGGTTATATTGAAATAATCCCTATTTCTTACAATAGCAGAATATGTTGACGGACTTATACTAATCCCAGTTCTGTTTTTAATATTTATCTTAACCAAGAAATCATTCAAATAATCGCCAAGCGATGATAGAATTCCAGAGATATCAGGAGCATCTTTTCTAAGTCGTTCCAATTGTTCACTTAATTTAGAAAGATTCTCTTTTAACTTAGCTTGTAAAGTTAAAATATCATCTTGATGATTTCTTACCCTTAAGCTGGAAACAAGATTCCCTCTTCTGTTTCGGATGTCTGCCAACTCTTTAACAAGAGCATCACGCTGTGTTAAGAATGGAGTAATCATTTCCTCAGCTTCAGTATCAATCATTTCGGCGACCTTAGCAAGGTCGCCCTCTAACACAGATCTCTCTTGTGCCAGAGATTGTCCTTCTGTAGCAAGATTAACAATTAACTCATCTATAGACTTAACGCGCCTCAATAATGAATTTAGTTCCTCATCGAGTTTTTCTGTTTTTGAATTTAAAAAAACAGAGTCATCGTTATTAATTGTGATGATATTATCACAGATGGGACAATTACATTTCACGTTAGTTAATTGACCAATTTTGCTGTTTGCTGTATGAATCGCCTGAATTTTATTTATATCATTCTTGTAATCATTTTTTAGGCGAACATATTGTTCTCTTTTATAAGAAACATCCGCAATCTTTTTTAATAGCCCTTTAATTTTCAAATTAAACTCAGCATGATATGCTTTCAGTTCGTTATATACCTCAGAATCCGCTTTCATTGAACTATTAAGGTCACTAAGTTTTTCTTCAAGATCTTCAATGGTTAGATCACATTTGTCTATTTCCATATCTAATGATGCAATAGATTCATAACCTGTTTCTCTCAAGAACTCAGAAACATTTTCATATTTCTTAACTAACCGATTAAACTCTGTTGTTTTCTCGGAAATTTGGGATTCAATATCAGAAATATCAGCATCAAATAGATTAAATATATATTTAAAGACTTCTTTTGTATGAGCATACCTTGCCCACTCCGTTAATCCAAGCAGAGATTTACTCCCCATATCATCCTGATCAACATAACAAAATTTAATTATATCACGAAAACTAATTCTTCTGAATTTAGATATTTCTTGAGAAGGAGATACCTTTAATTTCAACTTTGGAAAACTCAAAGAATCCATCAAAAAATCCGAAAAAAATCCATCCGGTGCACTTGTTATATTAAATTTTGGAGCATATTTCTTAGGGATATAACTACCAACATTTTCAAAGTTACAGCTATACACCTCAATTAATTCGTTTGGTTTAAATATATTTCTAATGATAGTATAAGGTTCATCATTGATGATTATTTCTAAAGCAGCATAGTCAACAGAAGAAATGATTTCATCGGCAAGTTCAATACTACTTCCACCTAATAAGTAGTCAATAAACTCAAGAATGCTTGATTTTCCTGTATCTGAATCACCATGAATAATATTCAGCCCATCTTCAAATTCCACAAAATAATTTTTTCTAGAACCCACCAAAATAAGACGCTCTATCCTAAGATAAGATTTCATTCCGCCTCCATAAATACTTCATTTAATATTTTATATAACTTTGAAGATGGCAAAGATTTTAGAGAGCCTAACGATTCTGAATAATTCCTAATCGAAACGAAAAAATCACCATTAAGAGACCTAGCGAAATCTTCACCAGTTCCAGACAACTTGAGATAACTTTTTTCCTCATATCGTTCAACGTCCAACAGACCTCTAATCGCCATAGTCTTTAAAATTGTCTTTATCTTTTTATTATCAAAAAGAATATCGACGTTATTGGACAAGCTTTTTATAGTATGAGTTTCTTTTTCATCTATAACAGGAATTTTCTTCCCCAAAAATAGCATTACCTTCTCAATTTTAGCTGGGTTTTTCATGAGATACATGAAAAACTGAGCCTTATCAATATCCAGGACAGCGTTTCCATTCCTGTTTTTACTAAGATTTTCCAGAATAATCGCAAGAATACCAATATTGAGAGAAAACTCTTCATCCAACGGGATATAAGGTAAAGAATTCATCATTTCGCTCTTAATTCGCTAATAGAGTTGACGGTTGTATCTGGAGACCAGATAACATCCCTATTCAATTTATTAGCTAACTGATGGAGCATACCTTTTTTATGTAAATTATCCAGACTTGCAAGTAAAGATACTAGTTCACTTTTATCTTCGTTATCTATTTTACTATGAATTGCCGCGAGTAATTGATCCGAAGATAATCGTTCTGATATCGCTATCTGATATTGAGTCTGATAAAGATTTTTAATTTTTCGATAGAGATTATCAAGAATTGCACGATCGTGATCGCTGGTAAATAGATTTCTCGCCAATTCAGCATTATAATAATATTCTTTGGCATGATTGGTTATATCTTCATGAACATCAGCTATAATCATTTTCAATACAAAATATTCATTATCATACTGCTTATCATCCTTAAACTCAGTAGGACAAATTATTTCATTTACAGTATTACTAATCTCAAGGACAAATTTTTTAACAACTTTATAAACATTATTTTCAATACTATCTGGCTTGCATATAGTTATATGATCTTCATGCACTGCCACAGAATCTTTAGCAAGGACTTGTACAGGCAAAGCACTTTGTTTTGCAACTATAATGTCATTTGTTCCATACACGAATTTTGACTTAGGTAAACTATCTATAGTTAACCACTCACGATTCAGCGCATCCGTTTCATTACTAAAAACGCTTAAATCTTTTATCTGAACATTTGATGTAATCATTGAGGACATTACGGAAGCCAATCCGGCTCCTGAATGTGGCACGGCCAATGAGATAAAACCAGCCAAATTATTAGCTCTGCCATATTTTATCATTTTTAATATACAGGATTTTGCAACCAGACCGCCCATACTATGAGCTACAAATATAACATTCTTATAATCTGAAAGGTTTACATCCATCTCAGTAACTAACAATTCAGATAGTTCACTTACTGGCAGGTTGATTTCTTTTTTCTTTGTACATTGAAACAATCGTCTCAAGAGATTTTTTGTTTTTCCGTAGAAATTAGTAAAATTTGTGAAATACTCAAAGCAAGCAACATCATAGTGTTCAAAATCAGGATCTGATGACAGAAGTTTAGGAAAGGATACTGTATTGCTATAAGACCAAGTATCACTTCCTCCCTTCAAACCGTGAATAAAAAGAATTAAATTTGGCGCACCATCTCTTTTACTCCATTGAAGCATACTCATAGTCTTCCCCTTGATGCACTTAGTTACGTGTCACCCAGTTATTCAATTAGCTTTGTTGCTCATATACCATACAAATCCATAAAGATCAAATTTAAACAATGAAAACAAAAAGTTATATAAACGCTTTGGATATCACTATTCAAAATGATTCCAAAATCACCTGTACCAGCGAGAGTACGAGAACTATAATGGTTTAATAATTTTCGAAATTGTCCATCAAGAGGCGACATTTGCCAAACTATATAAACTGGCTGATGCAAAACACCCAACCCGGTCAGGTGTTGCTCCAGTCATGGCTTACCCGCAACGGCATAGATCGTAAGCTCTCTTATCTCTATGTCCAGAATGGCTGGATCAGGCGGATCGCGCACGGCGTATACTGCCGGATGGGCCGTGAGCCGGACTGGGTGGACGCGGTTTATTGCCTGCAAACACAGTGGGAAAAGCCGGTTCGTGTGGCAGGGCTAACCAGCCTTGCGCTACAGGGCCATGCCCACTATACCGAACCGGGCAGACAACAGATCTGGCTGGCGCTTCCGGCTTACGTCAAACTGCCGGGGTGGTTCGCCGCCTTTGAGCAATCCGCGAAGTTTGTCACGCTGTATACCTCTGGCCTCACCGTCGATGTGACACCATTCACGACAAAGCTGAATATCGGCGACCGACAGTTAACGGGCAGTATCCCGGAACTGGCCGCGTATGAGATCGCCTGCGGCGTTCCTTCGTTGATCTCGTTCGAACATGCCGATGCCCTGTTTCAGGGAATGAACCTTCTCAGCCCGCGTAAATTACAAACACTGCTCTGCGCCAGTCATTCGGTTAAAACCAACCGGGTGATGCTCTATCTTGCCCGACGCAATGCGCATCCTTACTTTCAGTATCTCTATCAACGCGGTATAGAAACAGGCACGGGAAAGCGGCAAATCATTCCCGGCGGCTGGCTGGAGCCGGATTATCAAATTACCGTTCCCCGCGCATTTAAACCGGAAGGAGTCGAAGATGGATCTGCGTGATAGTTATGCCCGACAGGTTAGGCTATTAATGACTGCCCTGCCGCATGTGGCAAAGGAGTCCTGCTTCGCCCTGAAAGGCGGCACGGCAATCAATTTGTTTGTACAAGATTTCCCTCGCCTGTCGGTAGATATCGATCTGGCGTATAAGACCTATGTGGATCGCGATACCGATCTGGCTGCCATCAATGACGCCTTGATGCGTATTACTGAATCGCTGAACGGCAGACTGGGGATCACCGCTATCCGGCAGGAGAATAAAGCGGATGAAAAGCGCATCATCGTTAACACCGCCGATGCACAAATAAAGATTGAGGTCAGCCCGGTGTGGCGTGGGCTACTGCTGCCATCAACAGAAATGCCGGTATGCGAACAGGTGGAAATGGAGTATGGCTTCACCACCATGAATGTCGTCTCGCTGGCAGACCTTTACGGCGGTAAAATCTGCGCCGCGCTCGATCGCCAGCATCCGCGCGATCTGTTCGACGTGCTGAATATGCTGGATAAACCGGGCCTGACGCGCGAGATTTTTGACGGTTTTCTTTGCTATCTGGCAGGGCATCCCCGCCCCATTGCCGAGCTGCTGGCGCCAAACTGGGATACAGCGCAGATCGCCACGCTGTACGCTCAGGAATTTTCAGGCATGACGCAACGGGAAACGTCGCTGGAGTCGCTTCTGTCGGTAACGACCTTGCTGCCACAAGCGCTGAAATCGCATCTTACGGAGCGGGATCGCCAGTTCTTGCTCAGTTATAAGCAAAATAACCCTGACTGGTCGCTGTATCGCTACCCTGAGATTCAACATCTCCCGGCTATTCGCTGGAAGTTGCGTAATCTGGCAGTGCTGAATGATAAGAATCCGGCCAAGTATGCGGCGGCGGTGAGCAAGTTAGAGGGGGTTCTGGCGCAGTATATTTAGCCCTGGTTCTGAGAGATTGAATTGAGCCATGATGCTTGGTTATCTCAACGGCCTCATGGCTACATCTCAAAAACAGATGAAAATATTTATGTAATTCAATAAATAATAATCAACACTGTCAAATATTATCTCAAAAGTGCCTAATCCAACATATCAACAAAAAGCGCAATGTAGGGGTAACGGATCAACCCCCTACGAGCGAGGTGGATGTGTTTTTCACACCGTTATATGTGGACCTCAGACTGTTATGTGTGAACCTAACTCCACACATAACGAAGCCCCCATTCGCAAAATGACGATTTTTCGTGATAACCCTCACAAAAATAGAGCGATTTTTTATGGGGGCTTTAGTGGGGGCGCTGTTTACGAGAAATACCAACAAAACCAATAACAAACAGCACCTTAATCGTGGATGTGATTCCGAGTCCGGCACCACTAATTTAAAGAACCCGCCCATAAGGCGGGTTTTTGCTTTTGTTTGATATAATTTACCCCCTCCCCATGGCGCTTTGTTTCAATAGCGCATAACGATTAAGAAGCTGATTAAGCCGCATATCGAGCTGCTGATACAACGCGGGTGATACACTCCCCTGCTGGCTTAATTCCTCATCGATTTGACGCAATAACTCTTCTGTCGGCGGTGTTTGGTCAAGCTGGCGGCGGATAGTGAAAATGGCTGATTTCAGCTCCGACCCCGTCAGATATTTCCCTTTGCGTTCATCGAGTGCATTTAGCTGAGTGGTTAACGCTTCCAGCCCCTGCTGGGCATGATGCCAGTTTTGCAGTGCGCTTTCCGGCAACGCTTCCGTGATTAACTGTTTTTGTAATCCGCTTGAGAATTCCGTCGTCAGCGATTCTTCCGGCCACAGGGTGGCTAACTGCTGCGCTAATGATGCGGCATACTCCCTCGACCATAGAGGTGACAGGTCATGTAAAACGTCCAATTGCCCTTGCGTTGCGGCAATTATTTCCTGTTTCTGCTCCTTCAAATCTGAAGATTGTCTCAACGTGGACAATTGCTCTGGCGACAGCATCTGCGGCAATGGCTTCACCAGTTCATATCCGTCGGCGCGCATATGCATAATACCAAGAAAAGCGCCTGTAGTTACGCACGCAGTCACCATGGCACCGATAGCAAACCCCAGCCACATCCGTCGGGTTCCATGACCGGTTTGAGTAGCAAAAACCGTTGCGCTCGATTGCTCTGGTGACACGGGTTCATTAACCACAAAGACCAACTGTGGCAAAGACGTCTCAACGTTAATGGTCGCACCTGAAGCCGGTATCATCACAGCGCCCGCTCCCGAATCCGCTTCAGCTTTCTCCAGACGCAAAGCAGCATTGTGCATCCAGGTAACAACCGCCTCCAGTTTACTCAGCGCTTTCAACTCAAGCCGTTGCAGCACTTCGCAGACATGTTTTAAACTCTGCTCAACCCGATACACCATTGATAAATCAGCATATGACAGCGTCAGCGTACGCAATTCTTGCTGTAAACGGGCTGACAGCCATGCCAGAATCTCAACGCGGACATGCGTCTGCTGCGGCCATATAGCACTCCAGTGGTGCGTCAATAAGGCTTCCATGAGTTCTGCGCCTTCAGCAAGCCCCATCAGACCCGTATTACGTGTTCTGCCGACGGTATACCAGGCCAGGGTTTGCAGTTCGACGCCGTTATGACGAAACAATGTCAGGCTTAACTGTTCAACTTGGTGCCAGTCAACATCCGGGCGCGCGGGGTGAGTCAGTTTGCTGATTTCATCGCGTAACTGCCCGAACTCCGTAAAAGCACGCGGGTCGCCACCGGTGGTGATGCGAATCTTTTCCATGTCAGTACACTCTCGTCTCAAGCCAGCCCTGCTTTTTAAGATGACGAATAAGAACCCGCCCCTCAGGGGTAAAGTCAGTGCCATAGCGAACAATGCCAACGTCCTGCAGTTCAGCATCAATTGCATAACGCAAATGCCCCGGCGTTTCCTGCTCCTGCATCGTTACCTGAATACCTTTTAGTCGCGGTTCATACTTCAACAAAACCTGAGAAAGCGTGCTGATAAGCTGATGCGCCGTACCTGGCATCCCCTGGAGGATTTTTGTCATATCCGGCAGACCGTAGTCGGGTAAATGTTTGAGGCTACCGGCACGCGTATTCAAAATGCGCTGCATATTATCCAGGACGGACAAGATGACCTGTGTGTTTTCGCTAACTTCGTGCAAAGGAAAACCACCGGAAAAATTACCCAACAAGATGTCATAAAGAGAAGGCCGTTTAATCATGACTCGTCCTCCTGCATCAGAAGAACCAGAGCCTGAGAATTTAATTCAATCACTCGCGCTTTATCAGAATCGAGATCTTCACGACCTAATACTACACGCCATGAATCCTCAGACTGTTCGGGAGAAATGAACATTCCCGCCACGCCAACATATTGCGCTTCTATTTCAAGTGGAATATCGACAGTTACGCTTTCACCAGGACGTACCCGAATATCTTTCTGAGCCAGTAAATCTGCTTTCACCACCGTGCTGTCTTGCGCAAATAAAGACTGATAATTCGCTGAGTCAAATGCTTTACGATCTTTGAGTTGGTAAATACGTACGACTGTTGAAAGCGCGATGCCCTGCGCATTTTTATTAGCGGCTTCTCTGGCGTAAAGATCCAAATGCAATGTTTTAATTTCCTTATAAAAAATTGACTTTGTTAATGACACCGTGCCTTCAGATACTTTTTGTGTCAGGCCACATCCGGTAATCAGACTGGTCATTGCGGTTATTACGGCAAAATTAATAGCGATAATCGCCAGTCTCATCGGCTTCCCTCCGCTGATCGTGTTGACTAAGGCTCTGCCAGAGCCCAAGTTTAATCGTTATGAGTTGATTCTTAATTTCCGGATTATCCAGACGCATTACAGCCGTGCGACCGAGCTGTACTGCGCGTTCGCTTTTATTGCTGGTAAGTTGAGCATCCGGAAGCGCCGAGCGAGGAATACGTAATTGCAGCCTCGCATTCACTCTGCCACCTAAATAAACGTGCATCAGCACAAGAAAATCATGGTAAAGCTGACCACCGGGCAACCAGTCGCGAACCTCATCGGGAACATCCGTTGTCAGCGTAATTAGCACCTGACTGTTAATATCTACGGCGCTATGCCCCATCACCGGACGAGAATGGAGACTAACGGGTTGCCGCGTACTCATTTTTAACGCCTTATCCAACAGGATTAAGCGTTTATCATGAGGGGTCACGGTGATATTTGTTATTGGCGATAATAAAGAAACCAGCGCGGATATTCCTTCCGCCGTACGCGTTGGCATTCTCATTATTCCTAACAGCGCCAAAAAACGCGATAACGGAGCCTCCGTTTGTGCGGCGCATCCTGGAATCCCCAACCCGGTTAACCCCAGTAAATATTGCGATGTTTCATCTGTACCGCCGGGGCGAAAGGTCGCTGGATAACTGTATTTACGCCAGATTCGATAAAACTGCGTAATTAAGCGGTGATTAAAAATATCAAGAAACTCAGCGGCAACGTCCGAACCTTCCTGACGCTGGGCGATATCATCCTGATAAGTTGTCGGCAGCGGCGATTCCACGCCATACAACCCCATAAAAGTGACACGAACCGTTGGCGGTAGTGTGGGATGCTGTGGATCATATTCTGCACTTTTTAGCTCACCCGCCGGGAACCCCATCCCCGGATGAGGACGAAAACGAATGGCATCGAAGCGCGGACTTTGTTGGCTTCCTGGAGCTGGCGCTTGCGGGTTCCCCTGTTCCAACAACTGGCAGAAACGATAAAAATTGGTACGTGGCAGGTTTTCGCCAAGGCTATTTAGCAGCCGGGTAGCCGCTGATTGTGATTCTCTTTCCATCGCAAGCTTTTCCCTGCCGGCTGTATGATTAAAGTAAGCTGATTAAACAAATGAATATCCGCATATAATGCAAAAAAGCGGTTAAGCATTTCTCCAAACAGATGAATATCGCCCTCACCGGTAAATCCGTTCTCATCAAGCGTTATTTCGATGTCCACGCCACGGAGTAAAAATCCTTTTTCAAAGCGCTGTATTTCATGTTGTTGAACATCCATGATCGCATCCAGACGATGATAATTAAGCTCATCATCCTGCCAGTTATAGAGAGACAACGTTCCTTTGAGCACTTCAGCGCTGGCCATCATATTCAGAAAGCTGGATCCCAGGTGGCTCAACACGCGCCAGTGAAAACGATCCTCGGCGGGAGGATAAGCGGGGAGAGTCGGTTTACACAGATTGCGCACGGCAAGCGGCGTCTGGAGGATCTGCTCACAACGATTAAGCAATGAACTCTGCAAAGCTCGTCTGGGTAGCTGACCGTTTGTGCCAGTCACTTTCAATGACACGGTTTCATACTCAGCAAGATGCTCCCGCTCCCAGGCCTCACCGCCGAGGATCAGCCAGGTATCATACAATCCGGATACGCCGCGTCTGACGCGAGTATGGTAGTAACGTTCGGGTGTATTACGGCGCATCATTCCTCCCTTGTGGCGAAAGCTGGTGAATGGGGCATAGGCGGCATTACGCGCCCGCTGCGAACCTGAAACCGCATCCACCGAATAAATTTCCGTGTGACCATCCTGCAATCTGCGCGGACGCAGCAAATATTCGCTTTCAAGCCCATTCACCACCAGCGGATCGGCTTCCAGAGTGAAGAGATTAATAACCGGAACGCAATGAAGGCGGATATTTTCACTCCCCAGAGGAAGCTCAGAATTCCACTGTTGAGCCAATACCGCTTCAATTTCAAAGCAGTCGATACCCGCAGGAAAGGTTATCTTTTCCAGACCGTTAAGATGGACAAACATAAATTTTTCGCGAAACGTAAAATACTCAAGCAATAATTGCCAGCCGCCAAACGCCGCATCGCCTTTTGGCCATAAACTGTCTTCACTGGCAAATCCGCCCGGGGAAAAGAAACCCTCCAGTCGAATACGTTCTACGCTGTTGGGGAGTCTCAAATAAAGAGAGGCCAGACGCTTTGTCAAAGCAAGGTGCAGCGTGTGGGCCACCGGCGCGTCACCGCTCAGGTAAAGGCTGAGACGCGTCAGATCGGTTTGCGACCAGTCCATCTGTGGATTGCACTTTAATCGCATACGGATGACCGAGCGTCCGTCAGGTTCGGCATCGATATTCACCGCCGTAACAGACAGTGGGCTGAGCGTGACGGGCTGTGTAGTACGATACTGACATACCGTTTTTTTAGGACCGACGGGCTGGGACAATACGCCAAACCCCGCATTAATCCGTTCGCTCATTTTCAGCACATCAGTATCCGGTAAAAGTTCGACAATGCTTAAGGAGGGAATAGTGCGTAAATAATGTGGCCATAGCAGACTCATCAAGCCTTCGGTAAATTCAGGAAGATGATCGTCAATTTTGGCGCGCAATCGCCCCATTGAAAATGCAAAACCTTCAAATAATCGTTCCACATAGGGATCGGGGATACCGGCTTTGTCCAGATCCAACATGGCAGCACGATCCGGATGCGCCTGCGCAAACTCTTTTGCCGCTTCCCTTAAATAACGCATTTCCGCGTCATAATAACGCAGAGTTAAATCATCCATTTTACAGTTCGCTTATTTAGTTTTAGCCACACAAGACGGCAGCTCTGGCGGGATCAATGGCGACCAAACCGGACAACAGGGAGTCCATCTCTGGCGCCAGACGCGCTTTGTCACTTTCACTGCGGTTGGCTTTTAAACGCAGAAGTTTCAGCCGTCGCGCTTTGACTTCAAACAGCAATTCAGGCTCCCATTGTTTGAGAGTGAGAGAGTGCGCAGTCGTATTCAACTCGCCAAGCAAATGCAGCGCGAGATCGTTGCGCCCACACTGTTCCGTCAGACGGGCCATTAACAGCTGGCGTAACCAACACTGTCGACGTGAAATAATGCCGGGGCGAGTCTGAAGCCAGGCAAGCGCAGCCTCAACGCCTTCGCTATCCGCCAGCGCCAGCGCCTCGTTTTCAAGTAGCAGAATATCGTCGTTCGCCCCTGCGGTAGTCGCAGCGACTTTTTCCGTCTGCCAGTCGCTTTCCTGCAGCACGTCACGGACTATCCACTCGCGGGTGACGTCATCAGCAAAGGGAGTTCCATCGTTAAATGCCAGCGTTTCCAGACCCGGCATCCGATGTAGCAGCATTTTCAAATCGCTGATGATAATGGCGGCATTTTTATCCCATGGCGAACCCGCCCTGCTTAACGCCTGATGAAGATACCACTGCACGTCCAGCCAGAAATGATTCACTCCCTCAACAAATAGGCTGTCGGTTAACTCAATCAGTTCAGTCCAGTTTTGCTGCAAATACAGACGCTTGAGCTGCGCGCGGTAATCACTCTTGGGCGATTCCAGGCGTGTACGTCCGGTGCCATCTGGCGGAGGAAGCTGGCTGACCGTATCGAGCCGCACGCTTTTCATCAAATGATGCGCCGCCAGCCAGCCATCCGGCTGATCGCTTAAGTATTTCGCCAACAACCGTGCCTGTTCCAGCAGCTCACGGCCAGAAGCAATACTTTTGAGGACAACGGCTTCTGCGCTGTGCCGGCTGGGTTGAGCACTGATATTTTGCGGTACCAATGCCTGAGCGCCGCCAGACTGCGCCAGCCGATTCTCCAGCGCGCTATACAACGCCCCAAGCCCTGGACGAATGCTCTCCTCTCGCTGACTAAACTGCTGCTCCAGCAACATCAGCGCACCGGCGATCCGTTGCGTGTCAGGTCGTGAAACCTCGGGAAAACGCGCCAGACTATCCAGCATTCGTCCGCCTGCCAGCCATTCAAGGGCGGCCTTATGGCTGTTGGCTCTTAAGGGGTGGAGAGAATCGCCATATTGCTGCATCAGACCAGCCAGCAAAATCAGACCATCCGCCAGGCCGGACTCACCATCCTGATGCAAACGCGCCCATGTGTAGTAGGTGACAACACGGACATCTTTACAGCTATGGGTCAGAATTTTTTCCGCGAGCTCAATGATGAGATCCGTTTGTGCGCCAGAAAGTTTATTCACCTCCTCTCGCATGCGCTGAAAATCATCATCATAGACCGGATCTTCCCCGCCTGGGTTGGCTGCTGAAACTGGCAATAGCCAGTTTTGCCATAGCACAGTCTGCGTTTGCGCTTGTTCCATTAGTTGCCGTTGTTCATCTGGCGAAGCCGCGCTGGCGGCCAGTAGACGTTTCAAAGCGCTCATTCTTCTTCCTCTGAGGAAATCTTGCCGCTAACAACAAAAATTGCTTCTGGTAGTTCAAAGTCGCGGAGTTTAAGTAATGCGAGCGGGCCTTCACCCGCTTCCGTTCGCAGGGTGTAGTTCAGCGGCAATCCATCCTGCGCAGTCCAGCGCAGGTTAAAACCGCTGCTCACGCCAGCGTTGTCGGTTATCTCCGCTTTCTCAAGCAGTCTTATCCACCCCCAGGTACCAGGGTTATCTGAGTAGATTCGGGTTCCCGTATTTGTACTCACCCAGCTTAGGGTTGCCCCTGATGCTGGCGTATCAGCTGGCCAGACAAGGTTTTTCCACGCTGGCATCTGATTAACGTAGGTGAGTTTTTGCCCATCCAGCACGAGGTCAGTCTGCATCACATCCCGCGCCGTTCCAGGACGCAGTTCAAAACGCATCCCGGCTTCGCCACGAATAAATGCGACATCCGCAATTTGGCTGAGCTGGTCTATCGCCTCGAGGAACGCCGGATTAAACACCAGTCCCTGCGCATTCACCGTGTCAGCAACCCAGTGGCTTCCCTGTTTATGCAGCACACCGCTTAAATGGCTTTCGAGAAAATGCGGGATCCGGCCATTATCGCTTCGCAGATATTGCGCCAGCAGCGGCAGAGAAGCCTCGCTGCCGACATCGCGAAACGGATAACGTCCGCCGAATGCGCTGTTCCAGTCATTCACAATCAGCGCCTTCCATTGCGCATTCAGGCCCGACGCGGTCGGTTGCAACACCTGCTGCCATGACTGCTCCAGCGGCTGAACAAACATAGTTTGACCAAATCCACTCCATGCTTGCCCCAGACTGGCCGCCACCAGATTGCCATAGTCACGCGTGGTGGTGAGATCGATGGTTTTGCCCTGAAACACCGTTTGCGCCAGAGCCTGACTCATTCCCTGCGGATCGGCAGCGTTAGTAATCTGCTGGAGTTTCAGTCTGACCTGCGTTACCCGGGTCAGGTAGGTTTGCAGACTCAGGTGACTGATATCCTGGCCAGCCGATTGTTCATCCATCAATGCCAGGATTGGCGAGAAGGTACTCACCATAGGGCCTTCTTCCCGCGCATGCTGGTCAATGGTCTGATTTTCTTTGGTGTTAAACAGATCCTTTGCCGACTTTACCAGCGAGTCCGACAGCGCTTCACCGGTTAACCCTGTGCGTCCCTGAACGGCGAGGGTATTCATTAACGCAACCAGAGGTGACTGACGAATATCGGCAATCAACGTGAGTTGATCGATGGCATCGCTTAGCGTCTGGGTGCGCTTCCAGCGAATACTGTTGAGAAAATCCAGCCAGTTGTCGGCAAAATCCGTGAAGTAACGCTCGCTAAGATGCGCCTTTAACGCCAGTGGAGAGAGAGGGTCGCTTGCTGAATGCGTATCATCTCCCAGTACCTGATCCATTTCTTCCTGGCGGTTATTTACAATTTTTTCTATGGCGGGCAAAACCTCCCCTTCCCAGGCTTTGCGGGTATATACGCCAGCAACCGAACTCTGGGTATAAAATACGTGCTCTGCCCGGGTATCGCCGGTCATGTCTTCCAGACGAAGCTCGGTATAATGCGGAGTCACCTGTTCAATAATTTTCTGATACAAAGCTGCTTCGCCATTGCGGATCCCCATCTGACGAATTAACAGCGTTCGCACCTGGCTAATAAGATTTTTATCCGCTGCTATTTTCCATTCAGGATGCGCCTGAAGGTGTTCTCCCCAGAATTGCCAGAGTCCTGGCCCCACGCCCTGCCATGATGCGCGCGAAATACCCGCGCGATCCGGCCAGTCTTGCATCAACGCCTGACTAAAAAACGATGACTCCATCTGCTCAGGCCGGGAGAGCATCAGATACATTTTCAGTTGGTTGTAGGCGATCTTTGCCCGAGCGGCAAACTGCGGGCTATCTGGAGCCAGCCGGGTTAAAGTCGTTAATTCCTGAGTGAGATGTTGATCGGCTTCATCACGCAGGAGCGGAATAGCGATACGCGTATAACGCGGCCATAGCGCATCCAGCAGAGCATCATTTTGGCTTAAGCCGAAGCGGTAGTACCACGGCACCCCATTCTGCTGACGCCAGCGAAGCTGACCTGGCGTTTGCTGAAGCGAGGATAGCGCCGTAAGACGCTCGGTGAGCGGTTCATCCGCACCGCCTGCCAGTCTCGCCTGGTCCAGACTTTCGCCGATCAGATTGCGGTTCGCCAAAAAAGACACCACCATTCCTGCGCCCCATAGCAGCATCAAACCAGCGGTACCGACGGCCAACACGCGCATCCCTGAACGGCCTGTGCGCTGTGCCCTAAGTTCAGCAGGTAACGCAGGGAGCGAATCAAGCAGCGCACGCCAGCGCTCATCACGCATCCAGGCATGCGCGACGCGCGATGAGGTACTTTCCGCATACTGGCTCAAGATGACCGCCGCCAGCGGCAGAGGCCGGTGCGGGCTAAAAAAAGTGGACAACGATTCGCTGATGGCTTCTGCGCCAGGCATCAGCAAATTAGCCATTTTCAGTAAGAAGTTATCGCGGATATTGCACGTAACCTGCTGCGTGCCCTGCTCCGCCATCTGCATTGCCAGCGAGGTCAACTGCGAACGACATAAAGCTGTAGTGCATCCTGCAGGGAACAAACACGTCGCAGAGTGCAGGGTTACGTCATCCAGGACGAATTGAGCGCCATGCAGCGACCAAAGGTATAACGGTACTCGCCAGCGAAGCGTGGTAAAAACAGTCTGAAGATGGCGAGCGGCATTATCTATTTGTTCTGCGGTTAAAGAGACAACAGGTGCAGATTGAGCCAATGCCTGCTGGTGCTGAAAAGTGGGGGTTACCCATATAATTCCATCCAGCGGGCGCCGATGCAGCTTGCGTATCGCCTCACACAACGAAACATCTGGCGGTTCAGTGAGCGAACCTCCCCAGATTAACACCACGCCATCCCCTTCAACCCAGCGCTGAGTGGCGAGTTTAGGTACCAGTAGATCAACCTGAGAGGCATCTCCCATCACCAGCAGGATATGCGTTTTGGCGCGCCAGCGGCGGCCGTAATTATCTTTAAGTGTAGAATGGAAGTTAATGAATATATTACTATCCAATGTGGTGGTTATATTATTCCCAACATTTGTCTTATCAACTGATTTCCATGGCAAAAAAGAATAAACAATTGATTTATATTTTAACAATGGAACATACGATATCAACACTGATTTCAGCGCATTCAACTGCCATAATTTAAAAATATAACATAGTGCTATTAAAACAGTTGTAACGACTATTATCCTTGTTGATTGGGTCCTCACCCCCAAATACTCTCCGTAGTAAAAAAGAACTACATAGCATATCAAACCAACGACAACTAAAATACATAACCGACCAAATAGCAGCAACAAGGTGGACTTCTTCATATATCTATTCCTGATTTCTAATTTTTTTAACCCTCGACAATATAATTCTTCCATCCGATTCCGATAATATTAGATCAACAGCACTCACATTTTGTCCATTTAACAAAGAGAACATTAACATCATCCATATATCAAACTCTCCGTGAATGCCGATATATAACTCTGCATAATATTGCTCAAGGTTGTTATTATGCTCATTAAGAAGAACTGCCACCTTAGCCACATCTTTTTTATCGCTATGTTTGCCTATCAATAAATTGTCAATTATCCCAACCCTGGCTTGATAAAAAATAAGATCGTTAAGGTCTTTGAGCAGTTCATCATCATTCGTAGAGATAGACCTATACAACCTTGCTTTCTCGACAATATTATTCTGATTAACTAACATCGGTGCAGCAAAAAGAAAAGCACACATCCCATCACCCGTTTTATGGTGATTATCTTTGGTATCCGTTGATTTCTCCCCTACAATAATTAACCTGAATATATCCTCCGTAACGCTTAACCATTCATTAATATTTAATACATAATCGTGCAAAATAAATTCACTATTTTTAATTATATTATCAGAGAGCCCAAGTCGTTTCCAGGCCAATAAAAAAGACTGCCATGCTGAAGTTCCTGACATCTGACCAACAATAAAGTTAATAACTAAACCTTTTCCAGAAGGAATATCAATTAATCTGGCTCTTATAGGAGCTAATAACTCATGGAATAAAGCCGTATAGTCAATCGATTCTGGAAAATGTAATGCCCTGGCCCCAATGGCATTGAACTCATTTCCTTCAAGTAAACTGGGTATCTGTGATTCTTCAGGAAAGAGATAGCTGTAATCTACAATACTTATATAACTTGATGCCCATTCAGACCACTCATAATCAATATTAGAACTTTCCGTTGATATCATTTCATTTCTTTCAAGAGATACGCCGACCTGAAATAATCGAAGCCCTATATATATAATGAATACTAAAAAAATACTTAGCGATATTACAAAAGCATAATAAAAACAGTCATTATTATGAGTAATATAATAAAATAAACTAAATAGCAGAACAACAGTTATTAACAATGAGAAAAAAACACCACTATCGCGGCCCCACCTAATAGAACGTACAGGTTGCATTGTCTTTTTATCAGGAATATTCCAACTCATTTTAACTTACCAGATCCCCGTACAGGGAAGTGTTGAAATAACATAGCAACCGCATTGACACATACATTTATGCACAGCTACTGGTTTTCCATCTGAGATCCACTCAGTAGAACCCTGGATTATCTTATTTACGCCATGAAATGGTATTGGGCATATAACAGTATCCCCAAGTAATGCAACACCTAAACCATCGATAATCATCGTTGACGAAACAGAAATTACTTTGCCACCACTACTTAATGGATCATTGAGCCTGACCAAACCTAGAAACATAAATCCTCACTATAAAACAATATAACTATCCAGATGTGATTTTTTGAAAAAACAAAAAATTATCCAGCATATTTATATAATCAGATAATAATATCTCACCTAGTAATAAACATTAACTTTTAAATTAAACCCCATATAAAATTAGTCTAATAGTAAAAAAACCACCATCCTGATTTAAGTAATCGAATAGATCGCCCTTGTTTCTTAAATTCTTTTATTCTTCTGCGTTTTAATCTTCGCAAATCGATATTGGTCACATTATCCCAGCCAGCAACAGTCAATATCTCCTCCGTCAGCTGTTCTTTCGGAAAGGGATGTCGTCGCCAGATCGTCCATATTGCGGGGAGGATATACAAAAAGGTTCCCATGGTCAGGAACATCGTTACCCCACTCACTATTTTTTCAGTAACAACCCAGCCGTCCTGATAAATAAACACTATCAACATCATAATAATTAAAAAAATAACGATCGAAATGGGGACTTTCATCGCGTCTATTCGCGCCCGTCGTATTCCCTGGTAGCACCACGGTGGCATGGTCAGCGAACGTGCATGCGGCCGGACAAGGGCATATACCAGGTACTCCTCTCCCACCGGCGCGGCAATCAGTTCCACTTCCTCACCTTCCCGGCAATAAGGCGCGCCCAGCCACCCTGAAAAGGGCCGGCTGTTGATTTCCCCAGTAACGTACCACGCCGAAGAAGGAACTCTGTCTTCATTGCTCGCCACCATGCCCTGTGCCGTTGCCGCTGACCCCGTCGAGGCCAGCACCATCGCGGCAGACGCCATGTTCTCATCCTGCCTGCTGAAATATTCCCACGTCTGCGGATAGGCTTTAGTGTCAAAATAGTGCGTCAGGCAGCGCTGGTGGTAGTTTGTCACCACACCCCTGACCTTTATCAGCGGGGCTGGCGGGGGCAGTACCGGGTCCGGTGGCATATCGGCCAGCGCTTTTGCCAGCTGCTTTTCTTCGCGATACAGTTCTGCCAGCCGTTTTTTATGCTTCTTCCTGCCGTCCGATTCATAGTGCGCAATGGTTTGTCTTAATTTTATCCACTCCCTGCGCTCCCGGAGATAGTTCTCTTCCACATACCCTTTTCCCTTCTCCAGACCCCGGATATAGGCCCTGGGCATATCGGCGAACAGTTCGTCATCTTCTGTCATAGTATTTAATCTTTTAATTCCAGCTAATAGTAATAAAACCACCATCCTGATTTAAGTAATCGAATAGATCGCCCTTGCTTCTTAAATTCTTTTATTTTTTTCTTGTCGTGTTTCAGAAGGTCAATATTGGTCACATTATCCCAGCCAGCAACAGTCAATATCTCCTCCGTCAGCTGTTCTTTCGGAAAGGGATGTCGTCGCCAGATCGTCCATATTGCGGGGAGGATATACAGAAAGGTTCCCATGGTCAGGAACATCGTTACCCCACTCACTATTTTTTCAGTAACAACCCAGCCGTCCTGATAAATAAACACTATCAACATCATAATAATTAAAAAAATAACGATCGAAATGGGGACTTTCATCGCGTCTATTCGCGCCCGTCGTATTCCCTGGTAGCACCACGGTGGCATGGTCAGCGAACGCGCATGCGGCCGGACAAGGGCATATACCAGATACTCCTCTCCTACCGGCGCGGCAATCAGTTCCACTTCCTCACCTTCCCGGCAATAGGGTGCGCCCAGCCACCCTGAAAACTGCCGGCCATTGATTTCGCCCGTGACGTACCACGCCGCAGCTGGAACCCTGTCTTCATTGCTCGCCACCATGCCCTGTGCCGTTGCCGCTGACCCCGTCGAGGCCAGCACCATCGCGGCAGACGCCATGTTCTCATCCTGCCTGCTGAAATATTCCCACGTCTGCGGATAGGCTTTAGTGTCAAAATAATGCGTCAGGCAGCGCTGGTGGTAGTTTGTCACCACACCCCTGACCTTTATCAGCGGAGCTGGCGGGGGCAGTACCGGGTCCGGTGGCATATCGGCCAGCGCTTTTGCCAGCTGCTTTTCTTCACGATACAGTTCCGCCAGCCGTTTTTTATGCTTCTTCCTGCCGTCCGATTCATAGTGCGCAATGGTTTGTCTTAATTTTATCCACTCCCTGCGCTCCCGGAGATAGTTTTCTTTCACATACCCTTTTCCCTTCTCCAGTCCCCGGATATAGGCCCTGGGCATATCGGCGAACAGTTCGTCATCTTCTGTCATAGTATTTAATCTTTTAATTCCAGCTAATAGTAATAAAACCACCATCCTGATGTCATTACTCGAACAGATTTCCCGTTCTTTTTGAATTCTTTAATTCTTCTGCGCTTTAATCTCCGCAAATCAATATTGGTCACATTATCCCAGCCAGCAACAGTCAATATCTCCTCCGTCAGCTGTTCTTTCGGAAAGGGATGCCGTCGCCAGATCGTCCATATTGCGGGGAGGATATACAGAAAGGTTCCCGTAACCAAAAATATCGTTATCACTTGTCGTAATCCTTCACTAAGGACCCAATCTTCTTTATACAACCCCACTACCAGCAGCAGAATAGCCAGAAGAATAACGATCGAAATGGGGACTTTCATCGCGTCTATTCGTGCCCGTCGTATTCCCTGGTAGCACCACGGTGGCATGGTCAGCGAACGCGCATGCGGCCGGACAAGGGCATATACCAGATACTCCTCTCCCACCGGCGCGGCAATCAGTTCCACTTCCTCACCTTCCCGGCAATAGGGCGCGCCCAGCCACCCTGAAAAGGGCCGGCTGTTGATTTCGCCCGTGACGTACCACGCCGCAGCTGTAACCCTGTCTTCATTGCTCGCCACCATGCCCTGTGCCGTTGCCGCTGACCCCGTCGAGGCCAGCACCATCGCGGCAGACGCCATGTTCTCATCCTGCCTGCTGAAATAATCCCACGTCTGCGGATAGGCTTTGGTGTCAAAATAGTGCGTCAGGCAGCGCTGGTGGTAGTTTGTCACCACACCCCTGACCTTTATCAGCGGGGCTGGCGGGGGCAGTACCGGGTCCGGTGGCATATCGGCCAGCGCTTTTGCCAGCTGCTTTTCTTCGCGATACAGTTCTGCCAGCCGTTTTTTATGCTTCTTCCTGCCGTCCGATTCATAGTGCGCAATGGTTTGTCTTAATTTTATCCACTCCCTGCGCTCCCGGAGATAGTTTTCTTTCACATACCCTTTTCCCTTCTCCAGTCCCCGGATATAGGTCCGTGGCATATCAGCAAACAGTTCGTCATCTTCTGTCATAGTATTTCGCTGCTCCACAATTAAACCACAACAGGGACTTCCGGCTCATCATAGATAATAAATGGCCAGTAAATTATTGGTTTCCCACGTTGTGTTTTTTTACCTGAAGATAATTGACGTAAGCTTTCTTGCAGTGAATTTCGGGTCTCATCAATAAACATATTGATTCTTTCCGGCGAATAACTGTCGATATCAATCGAACAATCATCACCAAACAAGCTATTCTCAATCCACGACTGTAACGCATCACGTGAATAATATTCCGTCAAAATATATTCAGCGACCATCAATAACAGGGCTACCTCCCACGAGGCCAACAGTCCCACCCATTCGACGCCTAATTTTGTTAATTGAGGCGCAGCTGCCCTCCCCAGCCATACGGCTAATTCCCCTTCAGCGGTATCCCAGCCAAAGCGTTCAATCAGCACCGACATCAATTTTCCTTCCGCTTTGGCAATAATGGCGACATCACTAAGAGTCTTGATTGAATATAAGCCCGTAAATGCCCATTTTTTACTGGAATTCGGTAAATTAACTTTATTCAATAATGTTGAAATATCTAATCCCAGCGAAAGGCCAGCACTTATCAACGAGCATCCTGCGCCAAACATTTTCATGTAATGGAGACTATTTCTCTCTTTAAGAATGATCTCCATCGCAGGGGTTGCAATATCAATTATCCCGCTTGCCGTTGCCGATATTGCGCTGACTACCTTCGCGTAGTTAGCAGGTTCATTTTTAAAATTATCGAGTTGGTTATACAACTCAGCAACATTGAAAAATAAAACAAAAATTCTAATACTTGTCACCGCATAACCAGAAGATCCCGCAGGCTGGCTAAGATAATTGGCATACGCTTTTTCAAGTGCGGTATATTTCTTACTCGCCCCCCGGAGAAGATCAGCCCGAATGGCTCTTTGCGGGCTGTAAAAAACAGTGCCGGTAATGTAAGCCCTGCGTTCCGTGGCCCAGCCAAAATATTTGCTGAACAATATTTTGGTTTCTAACTCTGACTTTCCAGAAGATAGCGAGAAAAGGGTTCGAACAATGAGGTCATTCATGGTGTTGAGAACTGGTCCAATCCGTGATACGGAAAAAAACCTGGCCCCTACGGTTGCCATGTGCTGATCCATTTGATACAGCACTCTTTTCGAGAATACGACATTGCCAGCCAGAGGTTTTGAAATTTCACTCGTTGCTTTTTCAAAACCTTTAAATATTTTATTAAGTTTAGCGCCATTCTTCTCAAAAAAGTAGAGCACATCATTTTCAGAAACCGGCGCTATGCTACACTGACGCAAGCTAGCCAATAATGACTCCGCATCTGCCATGATCTCTGGATTATTATAAAAATGTGTTCTCCAGACGAGATTAGCTTCACTTGTCGTGGTATATGCGCCTATCCAGTCATCCAGCAATTTTGCACCTGATGGCGACTCACCAAGACCAGCCATCGCGAAGGCAGCTATTTCACGATAGTACGCATTATCAACAGGGTCATTAGAGAAAAAATCCTGTAATATTGTTATGAATAACGAAGCCTGTAACCATTCACAACGATAGGTGATCAATTTAGCGAGCTGTTCATCAATTTTTGGTGTTAGATCAGCACAACATTGATTAAAAGAGTCCCATTTACTCTGATTAATCATTCGGGCATATTTGGACCAATCATTAGCTACCTGTTGTTTTTTATAAACCTCGTTTTGTTTTCCCTTTACCTGCTTTTCGAATTCTTCGCGAGTTAGTATATTCTTCGAGTCTGTTTCTTTAGATTTCTCATTCTGGACATACATATCATAAGAATAATCCATTGCCGGTGGAGAAATATATGTTTCCTGCGGTAATTCAGCAAGTTGGGCTGCAACATTCTGTTCCGAGCTTTTGTTAACAATCTCCTTAACACCGTTTATCAGGCTCTGGGTGCAGAACTCCAGGGCACGTTCTTCACCAAATATCTTCGCCATCGCCAGGACATCATTCGTCCATCCCGTCAGCTCATGCGTTATCCCTGTCGCATCATGCAGCGCCATCAGCAACGGTGTAACGGGGGAACCGTCTGGCTTCACACCCCGTTCCTTCATCTGCCGGATTGTGTTTCCGGCCACTCCGCTCTTCCACGGATACAATGTCTCCTGCGGCCCCGGCTCTTTCACTATTGCATAGCGTTCACTCACACACTGGCTGACGCGGATTTTTGTATGGGTGCCATATGGTAACAGCATTGCCGGACTCAGCTGGCTTCCCTGCGGCGCGATGTAATCCAGAACGCCTGCAAGATTGCCTGTCGTTGCTTCTGTCGTTTGCTCTGAAGTCTGCGGTGATGTCCAGTTCGATGCACTCAGGCGCTGCATTCTGCGCTGCCGTTGACCGTCATCGCCCGCGTAACGCTCCATCGTTTTTTCCGTCCAGGGACACTGCGTGAATGCTATCCAGATATCATTCTCCAGGACTTCATAAGGCAGCGTCAGAAAATCCTTTCCGCCATCACTGTACGTTCCCTGCCGACAGTCTGGCTCTGATTTCTCCAGAACATTTTTCGCCGACAGCTGTTTCCACAAACTGCCGTCATCACACACCGACCACGCTTCCCAGTCCGTCAGGTACGGATAATAGATATAGATATATCCCCTGCGCATCGCGCGTAGCGCATAGTGATAGTTTTCGTTTTCCGCCGGGTAAGCTGATATTCCAGATTTTGCCCACGCCGGCAATGGTTCTTTAATATATTCAGGAACCACCGCATAGCGTACAGGTAGTAATGCCGGTCCCTGTGACATACAGTCACATTTATGATTTGCCATAATTTATCCATGCCGTTAAGAACCATTCAACATCCGTATTAATAATAAAAAAAACAATGCGTCCCCCCTGAATAATCAAAGGGAGTACCTTTGCGCAGAGGGTTTGGCGGGATCCCCGTTCGCTTCCACTCTTTTTTTCGCCGTTTATGGAGCGTGTCCAGGTTAATATCCGCCACGTTTTCCCAGCCCAGCAGGGTGAATATCTCCTCTGACAGCGTTTCTTCCGGTAACGGTTTATGTTTATAAATTGACCAGGCCGCGGGAAGCAGACACAACCCCAGTAAGGCCAGAAAAGCTACTGCCATAAGTGAATAAAAATATGGATTTGAGAATGCCTCCCATCCATTATATACATGTATATATAATGGGATAATAATAACCAGGCACAAATAGCAAACCCGTAGCGGGATACGCACTGCCGCCCGGCGCGCCTGATTCTTTCCCCGGTAGCACCCCGGCGTCATGCACAGGGACTGCTCCTCCGGCTTGTGGATGGCATACACCAGATACTCCTCGCCAACCGGGGCCGCCAGCAGTTCCACCTCCTCCCCTTCATAGCACCAGTGGCATCCCAGCCAGCCGGTAAAACGCCTGCCGTTAATGCGCCCGGTCAGATACCAGGCCCCGCACAGCGGTCTGTCATAGTCCTGCAGCAGGGCCGAGGCTGTCCCTCCCGAGCCGCTGGCCGCCCAGACCACCGCCGACGCCGCCATCTTCTTTTTATAGCGGGCGTAGTAGGCGCTTCCTTCCGGGTAGGACAGAACGTCGAAATGCTGCACCACCCGCCGCTGCGTCAGTTTTTCAATGCCCCCCCGAACTTTAATCAGCGGTGCCGGAGGCGGCAGCACCGGGTCCGGCGGGGCGTTTTTCAGTGCTTCCAGCAGCTCTTTCTCTTTCAGGCGAAAATGTGCCAGCCATTTTCCTTTTTCATTTCTGGCCTCGATATTACGCAGAATTTCCTGCGTTCGCACCAGCTCACTTTTTTGCTGCAGATAGTTATGCAGCGGATATTTTTTATTGCTGCCTTCGAGGCTTCTTCGCAATCCGTCCGAGAATTTCAGTTCTTTTTCCATAATTTATCCATGCCATTAAGAACCATTCAACATCCGTATTAATAATAAAAAAAACAATGTGTCCCCCCTGAATAATCAAAGGGGGTTCCTTTGCGCAGAGGATTTGGCGGGATCCCCGTTCGCTTCCACTCTTTTTTTCGCCGTTTATGGAGCGTGTCCAGGTTAATATCCGCCACGTTTTTCCAGCCCAGCAGGGTGAATATCTCCTCTGACAGCGTTTCTTCCGGTAACGGTTTATGTTTGTAAATTGACCACGTTGCGGGAAGCAGACACATCACCAGCAGAAAAATTATTGCTTCAACTATAAATAAATAGAACATAGGATCATAAAATGATGCTAAACCATCACCACATAGCAACGCAGCGATGGAAATGGCAAAACATAAGTAACAAACCCGCAGCGGGATACGCACTGCCGCGCGGCGCGCCTGATTCTTTCCCCGGTAGCACCCCGGCGTCATGCACAGGGACTGCTCCTCCGGTTTGTGGATGGCATACACCAGATACTCCTCGCCGACCGGGGCCGCCAGCAGTTCCACCTCCTCCCCTTCATAGCACCAGTGGCATCCCAGCCAGCCGGTAAAACGCCTGCCGTTAATGCGCCCGGTCAGATACCAGGCCCCGCACAGCGGTCTGTCATAGTCCTGCAGCAGGGCCGAGGCTGTCCCTCCCGAGCCGCTGGCCGCCCAGACCACCGCCGACGCCGCCATCTTCTTTTTATAGCGGGCGTAGTAGGCGCTTCCTTCCGGGTAGGACAGAACGTCGAAATGCTGCACCACCCGCCGCTGCGTCAGTTTTTCAATGACCCCCCGAACTTTAATCAGCGGCGCCGGAGGCGGCAGCACCGGGTCCGGCGGGGCGTTTTTCAGCGCTTCCAGCAACTCTTTCTCTTTCAGGCTAAAATGCGCCAGCCATTTTCCTTTTTCATTTCTGGCCTCGATATTGCGCAGAATTTCCTGCGTTCGCACCAGCTCACTTTTTTGCTGCAGATAGTTATGCAGCGGATATTTTTTATTGCTGCCTTCGAGGCTTCTTCGCAATCCGTCCGAGAATTTCAGCTCTTTTTCCATAATTTATCCATGCCATTAAGAACCATTCAACATCCGTATTAATAATAAAAAAAACAATGTGTCCCCCCTGAATAATCAAAGGGGGTTCCTTTGCGCAGAGGATTTGGCGGGATCCCCGTTCGCTTCCACTCTTTTTTTCGCCGTTTATGGAGCGTGTCCAGGTTAATATCCGCCACGTTTTTCCAGCCCAGCAGGGTGAATATCTCCTCTGACAGCGTTTCTTCCGGTAACGGTTTATGTTTGTAAATTGACCAGGCCGCAGGAAGCAGACACAACCCCAATGACATAAGACAAAACACAGCCAACATCATGTAAAATTCCGGATCAGAAAATGCCTCCCATCCATTATGAATATGTATAACTGCAGGAGTCACTACTGCCAGGCTCAGATAGCATACCCGCAACGGGATACGCACTGCCGCCCGGCGCGCCTGATTCTTCCCCCGGTAACACCCCGGCGTCATGCACAGGGACTGCTCCTCCGGCTTGTGGATGGCATACACCAGATACTCCTCACCGACCGGGGCCGCCAGCAGCTCCACCTCCTCCCCTTCATAGCACCAGTGGCATCCCAGCCAGCCGGTAAAACGCCTGCCGTTAATGCGCCCGGTCAGATACCAGGCCCCGCACAGCGGTCTGTCATAGTCCTGCAGCAGGGCCGAGGCTGTCCCTCCCGAGCCGCTGGCCGCCCAGACCACCGCCGACGCCGCCATCTTCTTTTTATAGCGGGCGTAGTAGGCGCTTCCTTCCGGGTAGGACAGAACGTCGAAATGCTGCACCACCCGCCGCTGCGTCAGTTTTTCAATGACCCCCCGAACTTTAATCAGCGGCGCCGGAGGCGGCAGCACCGGGTCCGGCGGGGCGTTTTTCAGCGCTTCCAGCAACTCTTTCTCTTTCAGGCTAAAATGCGCCAGCCATTTTCCTTTTTCATTTCTGGCCTCGATATTGCGCAGAATTTCCTGCGTTCGCACCAGCTCACTTTTTTGCTGCAGATAGTTATGCAGCGGATATTTTTTATTGCTGCCTTCGAGGCTTCTTCGCAATCCGTCCGAGAATTTCAGCTCTTTTTCCATAATTTATCCATGCCATTAAGAACCATTCAACATCCGTATTAATAATAAAAAAAACAATGTGTCCCCCCTGAATAATCAAAGGGGGTTCCTTTGCGCAGAGGATTTGGCGGGATCCCCGTTCGCTTCCACTCTTTTTTTCGCCGTTTATGGAGCGTGTCCAGGTTAATATCCGCCACGTTTTTCCAGCCCAGCAGGGTGAATATCTCCTCTGACAGCGTTTCTTCCGGTAACGGTTTATGTTTGTAAATTGACCAGGCCGCAGGAAGCAGACACAACCCCAATGACATAAGACAAAACACAGCCAACATCATGTAAAATTCCGGATCAGAAAATGCCTCCCATCCATTATGAATATGTATAACTGCAGGAGTCACTACTGCCAGGCTCAGATAGCATACCCGCAACGGGATACGCACTGCCGCCCGGCGCGCCTGATTCTTCCCCCGGTAACACCCCGGCGTCATGCACAGGGACTGCTCCTCCGGCTTGTGGATGGCATACACCAGATACTCCTCACCGACCGGGGCCGCCAGCAGCTCCACCTCCTCCCCTTCATAGCACCAGTGGCATCCCAGCCAGCCGGTAAAACGCCTGCCGTTAATGCGCCCGGTCAGATACCAGGCCCCGCACAGCGGTCTGTCATAGTCCTGCAGCAGGGCCGAGGCTGTCCCTCCCGAGCCGCTGGCCGCCCAGACCACCGCCGACGCCGCCATCTTCTTTTTATAGCGGGCGTAGTAGGCGCTTCCTTCCGGGTAGGACAGAACGTCGAAATGCTGCACCACCCGCCGCTGCGTCAGTTTTTCAATGCCCCCCCGAACTTTAATCAGCGGCGCCGGAGGCGGCAGCACCGGGTCCGGCGGGGCGTTTTTCAGTGCTTCCAGCAGTTCTTTCTCTTTCAGGCGAAAATGCGCCAGCCATTTTCCTTTTTCATTGCTGGCCTCGATATTACGCAGAATTTCCTGCGTTCGCACCAGCTCACTTTTTTGCTGCAGATAGTTATGCAGCGGATATTTTTTATTGCTGCCTTCGAGGCTTCTTCGCAATCCGTCCGAGAATTTCAGCTCTTTTTTCATAATTGACTCTTACAATATGTGAATACGACCATGTTGATATTTCTTAAATATCTTTACTGGAAAATATAATTCATTCTTATTTGCTGGAAGATTCTATTTTACGTAAGCATTCCGTCAGCGATTTTCCACATTTCACTATAAGTTCTGCTTTTTTTTCTTCTGAGCAGCTATCAATATCTGTCGAGAATTTTTCGCCAAACAGCGTGTTCTGCAGCCAGATTTGAATTTCATCTTCAAAAAAATACTCTTTCAGCGCATAGTCTGCTACCACCAGAAACAAAGCGAACTGCCAGGACGAGAGAACACCAATCCACTCAATACCCAGCGCATAAAATGCTGGTATCGCTGCGCGCCCCAGCCACACTTCTATACTGCCGACAGCCGTGCTCCAGCCAAATTTTGACATTAAAGCAGGCAAAACTTTGCCGCTGACTGAAATAATGGTTGTAACATCATTAAGAACCTTTCCAAAATACAACAATCTATATGCATTTTTTTTACTTCCTGCTTTCTCATATTTTAAAAGATATAAATCTGAAAAATCAGCCCCCAACGATGCAATAGCATTGAGCATCGAGCAACTGGCACCCACCCATTTCAGTTTTGGAAACGATTTATCATCTTTTTTTATGACATCCATCATTTTACTGACAATATCAATCGCGCCTCCCGTGGTGGCAAATCCCGCCGCGACCAGTTTGGCATAACTGGAAAAGTCATCTCGTTTAAAATGATCTGCCTGGTTATATAGCTCCACCATATTAAAAAAGAGCACCAGAAAATTGATACTTGTCGCACGATAAGCATTTTTTTTCGCCCCCGTGATACTGAAGTCTGCAGTCGCCTTTTCCAGATCGGAGAACCGTACCTGAGCGACTTTTAACCGTCCTGACACTCTGTCTTTCTGAGGATTAACAAAGAGCATTTCGTTTATATAGTAGCTGCGCTCGGTCGCCCAGCCAAAATATTTACTCGAGAAAGACTTTATTTCCGCTACTGTTTTACCTGCCGAAAGAGAACAGAGCGTTTTAATGACAAGATCGTTTATGGTATCCAGTTTCGGTCCCACCCCAGAAACTGAGAATAAGCGGGAACCCAGCGTTGCCATATGTTGATCAGCTTGATACAACACCCGCTTTGACCAGACTGCATCATTTCCAGGTGGTTCATCCAGCGCAGCTGTTGCTTTACTAAATCCTTCGAATAATTTAACCAGGTCACCGGATTTTGATTCAAAAAATGCCAACAAACTTTGTTCTGTAACCGGCTGACTCACTCCTTTGCGCACGCTGGCAAGCAAGGGTTCGGCAACCGTCATTAACTCAGGTGCATTATAAAAATGAGTACGCCAGACGAGGTTGTTTTCATCAGTAGTAGAATAATCTTTTATCCAGTCATCCAGTAAACTCACACCAGATTTCGCCGCCCCTACCCCAGACATTGCAAAAGCTGCAACCTCACGAAAATGCAAATTATCCTGTGGAAGATCAGAATAAAAATCCTGCAGCGTACGAATAAAACCTGGAGATTTAAGCCATTGGCAGCGGAAATCGATTATCACTTCGAGTTGGTTATCGATTTTGTGCGTCAGGTCCTCACCACATTTAATAAACGAATCCAGACACTCTTGCTTTATCTTTCTTTTATATCTACGCAGGTTATTTGCCACCCGCGAACTTTTCAGGCTCTGCTCCTGTCTTTTCTTCGCCTGTCGCTCAAATTCTTCCCGACTTAAAATATCCGTATTACCTTTCCGTCCCTCATTCCAGACATACATTCCATATGCGTAATCCATATCACGAGATGTTGAAAGTGCCCCCCCCATTGCCGAGAGCTGCTGTTCCACATCCTGCTCAGCACTCTTTTTTATAATATTCTCAACACCGTTTATCAGACCCTGGGTGCAGAACTCCAGGGCACGTTCTTCACCAAATATCTTCGCCATCGCCAGGACATCATTCGTCCATCCCGTCAGCTCATGCGTTATCCCTGTCGCATCATGCAGCGCCATCAGCAACGGTGTAACGGGGGAACCGTCTGGCTTCACACCCCGTTCCTTCATCTGCCGGATTGTGTTTCCGGCCACTCCGCTCTTCCACGGATACAATGTCTCCTGCGGCCCCGGCTCTTTCACTATTGCATAGCGTTCACTCACACACTGGCTGACGCGGATTTTTGTATGGGTGCCATATGGTAACAGCATTGCCGGACTCAGCTGGCTTCCCTGCGGCGCGATGTAATCCAGAACGCCTGCAAGATTGCCTGTCGTTGCTTCTGTCGTTTGCTCTGAAGTCTGCGGTGATGTCCAGTTCGATGCACTCAGGCGCTGCATTCTGCGCTGCCGTTGACCGTCATCGCCCGCGTAACGCTCCATCGTTTTTTCCGTCCAGGGACACTGCGTGAATGCTATCCAGATATCATTCTCCAGGACTTCATAAGGCAGCGTCAGAAAATCCTTTCCGCCATCACTGTACGTTCCCTGCCGACAGTCTGGCTCTGATTTCTCCAGAACATTTTTCGCCGACAGCTGTTTCCACAAACTGCCGTCATCACACACCGACCACGCTTCCCAGTCCGTCTGGTACGGATAGTAGATATAGATATATCCCCTGCGCATCGCGCGTAGCGCATAGTGGTAGTTTTCGTTTTCCGCCGGGTAAGCTGATATTCCAGGTTTTGCCCACGCCGGCAATGGCTCTTTAATATATTCAGGAACCACCGCATAGCGTACGGGTAGTAATGCCGGTCCCTGTGACATACAGTCACATTTATGATTTATCATCCCTGTTCTCCCACATATTCGAACTGTAAATTGCTTAATTAACGCTCACGCTCTACTCGAATTTCATTCCATTGTTGTTCTGTGACATGAGATATGATTTGAGTAAATTTTCCCTTCTCACTTAACTTATTTAGTTCAAGCAAGTTTTTAATAAAACTGTGATTATAAAATTCCGGAGCAACATTAATTGAACACTCGCCCCACTTGATAAGATCTTCTTGATCAGAAAAAGTATATAATACAGCTCTTTTAAGTGACTGCTGCAATAGCTTAAACACCGTGGGCTCTGAACACCGTTCACGACTCAAATTAGCCAGACGATAATTACAGATAACTCTATTTTTTATCCCTGCAAAATTTATATCACGCCAATTGTCAGCACTCAGAGATAAAGTGTATGAAAGTCGTACTTGATTATTCGACTGATTTATTTTATTGATAAACTGACCATCGCCATCAATAAAAATCCACACTTCAATTGGCCCTAACAAACGTCGTTGTTGCCAGTCATCCAGAATAGATAAAAGAGAGATCATAATTGCCGGATCATAATACCGAAGCAAAACATCTTTTCCATCATGCTGCTGGATTGCCACCTTTCCCAGATAATCTGCGAGATTTACAATGTTTTCTTCGCAAGAAAGCCAACCACATACCATCCTGCCCTTACCCAGCAGTATTTCATTAGGCTCTATCTCTTTCAGAGCCTGGATAATACTTTCATTTAGTATTTTACAATCCTCAGGCAAAGATAAATCCAGTGAAACCAAACAAGGCTCAAATTCAGATGATAGATAACGAGTAGCGACAGGCACCCTAACAATATTTCTATTTATTATTTGATTATAGAATGGCGAGTTTTTACTTCTCAATCGTATAATTGCAGCATCAATCATTAATATGCAATTTCTATTTAACGCTCTAAAATGATTAAATATTTTCTCACCAATATAATCCCCCTGTTTTTGCATTGTCTGTAAGGAGTAATCATAAGTTATTAATGATTCCTTCATTATTGGTCCTCCATCAACCCAGCGTCACTGTAGGGCTTTGCGTACCACCAGCAGCATCAATAGCTGTGGCGCAAGGATCCGGTAACTCGATACTGGCATTCAATGTCGCAGGAGCCATTTTCTGAATCCCAATGCTCTTTACGCGTACATTACCAGGCGCCCCTACTTCTATTTCACCATCTTTAAGCCTGATATACGCGCCACCACAACTGAGTACTAACTCTGTCGCTGCGGTAATGATCACCTGCTCATCCTTACTGGCTATACTCAACGTTTTCTTTGCCAGCAGATCCATTGCATCTCCCTGAGCCTGAATTTCCACTTTTCCTTTGCTGGCGAAAATTTTAATTCCCATCCACTGAGCGAAAAGACTTATTGTTTCTTTCACACCAAGGCGGAATTTTTTAGCGACACTCACATCCGTGTCCGCTCCGGAAGTTACAATGACATTCTCACCTGATGAGAGTTGGATGCTGGCAGAAGTCACCTGCGCAATGCCAGCAGGAGCAGAAAAAAGTAAAGCCTGTTTCTTGAGGTCTGCCACAGACTCCATTAACAATGCTTTTTGCCTCTCGATATCAGCCAGTTCTGCTTTCGCTTTTTCTGCTGCAGAGCGAATACCTTTCGCATCCTGAAGCGCAGCTTGTAAGTTAGCTACTGCTTCATGCATATCTAACTGCAAACCTCCAGCTAATTCCTGGCGATCGGCACTGATAAAGATCCCTTTCCCAGCCCGAATAGCTCCCCACTGGTCTGTACGCAGTTCAAACCCCTCACCCCGCAGCGCACGCTGTGCATCCACGTTATGCCCCAGGTTCAGCTGCGTCTTGCCGCCGTACTCGGTGCTGAGCTTGACGTGCTCCTCGCCCCGTTTGTCTTCCATCCGCAGTTTGTTGTTGGCCGGAGTTCGAATGACGTTACGGGTGTGGTTTGCCTGTGTCACGTGGTCCGGATGCCGGGAGTCGTGCAGCGCATGGGCGATATAGGGCCGGTCCGGGTCCCCTTCATGGAACGCCACCGCCACTTCTGTACCCTGTATCAGCGGGAAGTGAATACCGTAGGTGTTGCCGCCGTAGGGTTTGGCCAGGCGTACTGGCATGCTCTCGTAACCCTGCTGTTTATCATCGCGATCCGCATCAAACTTAACCCAATAAAGCCCGCTCTGATTTAAATGAGCATATTCATCATTCTTTTTCGGGCTTGAAACACGCGCCATTAGCGTGCCGCTAATCACTGGCCGAGGTTTTAGCGGTGGTCTCCAGCAGCGGGTTTCACTGTAAACGGTCGCCATCAACACCACCTGTAGCGCTTCCTTTCGGCTTGCGCTGAATGAAACCGCCGTAACCAGCAAGTTGTTACGCACACTGGCAGGAAGCGTTGGGACAGGTGTGGATTCCGTAATATTCAGGACCTGAGCCGGGCTGAGGCTAACATCGGTCGATAATCCCGTGATTGTCGCTTGTGAGGAGAGGTAACGTTCATGTTCCAGACGCGCCCAAAAATTCCCTGTCTCAGGCGATGGTGAAACCTTATCACCCGTTTCAAGATGGCGTGGACGATGTGGTAAACATCCCCGTAAGTCACCCCATCACCTTCACCGTAAGTCATATCGGTTTGTGCAGAAAATAATATTTTCTGAGCCTGGCGATGGTTATAGTCCCCGGCAGTAACCGATGCCTGCACCGTAGACTGTTGGAACTGAATATCCCAGACTGAGTCGATGCCATTGTCATTCATTCCGGAAGGGCTATTCAGCGGTAATGTTTTGCCAAACTCCCATGCGCTTTGTTTGTCAGCAAAATAGATGACCTCAGTGCCAGCATCAGGTTGAAGCCTGAAGAAGAAGAAAATTCCAACTTCAGAAAGCAGACGTTCAATAAAAACCAGATCGCTCTCCTGATACTGATTAATTTGCTCTCTTTTGGGATATTCCATTGCCAAATCAAAATTATATTCCCAGTCTTTTAAACCATGTTCCTGTAAAATTTTAGTAACAACTTCAGGAACTGACATATTAATAAAGAAGCGGTGTGTGCGAAATTGGTTTTTCAACAACGCGACAAAAGGTTCAATGATTATCTGATAGATTGCCTGGTCTTTTGAACCACTGATACGATGGAAAGATGTCACAATACCATGTACCATTTTGCGGGCAGTTAACTCACTTAACTTCCCCATTCCCATGGTCAATATCGTTGATTTTCCAAGTATCGATTCGGCCGCAATGTCTTTATCCTGGCTGGAAAAATGTACTACATATCGATACAGCGAACTCATTTCCTCTGTACCATTAAAGTTAATAACATCCAGCACTGACTTGCATGAAGGGATATACAATTGATAACGATTCAACGTATTTTCAGATATAAATGACATCCCACCGCCAAGTGATTCATCCATTCCCATATATTTAACCCCTGTAATTTTATAAAGAGTCACTTCCAGAACGAAAACTTACCCTCAACGCATTATCTTTATTAAACTGACTAAATCTTTTTTCTTGTTAGTGACAATGGAAAAAGTAAATCGACGATTATCATTTGATATCCAAAGTTCTTCTCTTCCATTATCACTATAATCATAAAGATGAAAGCCAAGACCTGTTAGATAATCACGAATAACTCCCACATCACCACCGTGAAAAACAATAAGATTTGTTTCCCGTGTACTGCCATCAGGAGAAATATATTCAAAGAGATAATTATTTGATATCCTTGGAGCCTGTTTGATATCAACATCAGTGTAGAAATAGTAGTTAAAAAGATCGCTTTCCCGATATTCTAATTTATCAGGCCAGGGTATTAACAGCGGTGACAAGAAAATCAAAAAAATCGTCACCAGTATTATTTTACAGTAGTTCATTACCATTCACCTCGACAAGAATGAATAATAACCGCCATCCCCGGTCATAATTTCTACCCGACCAGAAGTGAAATCACTCCACGGTTGCACCCATGTCATAAATGAAGGCAGGCTTCCTTTATAGGGTTTATGGACAGCACAGTTATCCAGGGGATCTGGAAACAGTAATGGTAAAAATCCTTTATTCTTATAATTACCTATCGGCCCATAAAAATCCCATCTACTCAGTGCCCGCTCTTTACTGACTAAGCTCAGTCTTGACGGGTAGTTTGAGGGAAGGATTGCCCGGTAGAAGCCTAAAAGATCGGATGTAAGATCCTCACCGCTAAATCCACTGTCGGTATACCAACTAAAACACCAATTAGATTGCAAACTTTCAAACAAGCGCGCCGTCATCATCATCATAGCTAACGCAACGCTACTTTTCTCACATGCAGATAAACCTTGTTTGATACGCCACTTAACAAATTTTCCTGTACCAAACTGGCGATGATATACAAACATCTTTTGGCTATAGGTGACTTCATAATAACCATCACGACTTGATTCACCTCGTTTTATATCTAACAGTAGGTTTTCAATATCGCTTCCCTGCGCATGGCCTATATCTATCCATCCCAATATTTCGCTATAAACGAGCCCCGTTTTACGATCCGATGTCCACTCGTAAGGTTCAATAATATCGTTACGTTTACTCATCATTAAATTCCAGCATCATTCCCTCTTCATCACGCCAACTTAAAGTAAGTTGCTGAGGTTTTTGCTGCCGGGAAAGATACGTTAACAACTGCTGACTAAGCACTGGCAAGATTTGTTGGTTCAGCAGACTGTCAATATTCCTCGCCCCCGTATCCGGTAGCAGACAAGCGGCTGTCAGGGCATCAAAAAGGTTATCGGATATCGTCGTGGTGATGCCGTAGTGGCGCTGTAATCGCTGGCTAACCTGATCCAGTTTCATTTGTACAATCGTACGTAACGCTGTTTCACCGAGCGGGTGGTAGATAATCGTCTGGAAGCGGGCCAGTAGCGCTGGCTGAAAATGGTCGCGCAAAAGGGGGCGCAGCAGTTCGTGCAGATCGGGCTCTGTCGCTTCCGGCTGTTCTGCCAGCAGCTGCATCACGGAATCGCCGCCAAGATTGGAAGTCATCAAAATAATGGTATTGCGAAAATCAATTTCACGGCCTTCGCCGTCACGCATGAAGCCACGGTCAAATACCTGGTAAAACAGGTTCATGACGTCGCGATGTGCTTTTTCTACTTCATCCAGCAGCACCACGCTATAGGGGCGTTTTCGCACGGCTTCGGTCAGGATCCCTCCCTGACCATAACCCACGTATCCCGGAGGCGAGCCCTTGAGCTGGCTCACGGTGTGCGGCTCCTGATACTCAGACAGATTAATGGTGATCAGCGATTTTTCACCGCCAAACAGAATGTCGGCCAGCGCCAGCGCCGTCTGCGTTTTGCCAGTTCCGCTTGGCCCGGTAAGCAGAAACACACCCTGTGGGCCGTTTTCCGGCGTAAGACCCGTTTTTGATGCCCGCAGTCGTTGCGCGATGGCATTAAGCGCATAATCCTGCCCGACAACGCGTTTTCCCATCTGGGTTTCAAGCGTCAGCAAGTCTGCCTGGGAGTCCTTCATCAATGAAGATAAGGGTACACCAGTCCAGTCGGCGATCACCGTAGCAACGGTGCGCGCGTCTACATCCGGAAACAGTAAAGGATGCCCCTGCTGAAGCACACTAAGCTGCTGCTGCAATTCAACCGTTTCCGCCTGACGAGAAATATCAAGACGACTGGCCAGCAGTTGCTCAGTGAGCGCTAATTCCTGACCGTACTGGGTTTCGCGTTCATCCAGCTCGACAAGCAGACGATTTTCATGCTGTTCAATGCTGGCCAGCCTTTCACCATGCTGACCATTTCCTAGCGCGAGGTCTGCAAGCAACGCCTGCTTTTCAATTTCAAGCGCGGTGATCTCCGACTTCAAACGCGTCAGTGGTTCCGGAACGGTATCAAGGCTCATCCGCACTCTTGCACCTGCGGTGTCCAGCAGATCGACGGCTTTGTCGGGTAATTGCCGCCCGGTAAGATAGCGGCGAGAGAGCGTAACAGCAGTTTTAACCGCGTCGTCGGTGATGTGAACACCATGGTGTTCTGCATAGCGTGATTTCAGACCACGCAGCATTAAACAGGCTGTGTCATCATCGGGTTCGTCCACTTTCACCATCTGAAAACGCCGCTCCAGCGCAGCATCACGCTCAAAATACTGTTTATATTCGCTCCATGTGGTCGCCGCGATGGTCCGCAATTCACCTCGGGCCAGAGCGGGTTTTAGCAGGTTGGCTGCGTCAGCGCCCCCCGCCTGATTACCGGCCCCAATGATGGTGTGTGCTTCATCGATAAAAAGCAGAATCGGTATTGGCGATTGTTGAACGGCATCAATGATATTTTTCAACCGCTGCTCAAACTCACCTTTCACTCCAGCGCCGGCTTGAAGCAGCCCAAGATCCAGCGTGCGTAACGTCACCGCTTTCAGGCTATCCGGCACGTTACCTTCCGCAATACGCAGCGCCAGCCCCTCCACCAGAGCGGTCTTGCCGACGCCGGGTTCCCCGACCAGAATAGGATTATTTTTTCGCCGACGGGACAGCACATCCACCATTTGCCGGATTTCATTATCGCGACCAAATATCGGGTCGATATCGCCAGCACGCGCTTTCGCGGTCACGTCCAGCGTAAATTTATCGAGCACGCCTTGTAATGCTGGCGACAACGTCGATTGAGCCAGGCCAGGACGCACTTCGTCATCTGGAGAAATCTGCGCCAGAGCGGCTTCTTGCTGCCTTTCCGGACACTCATCCGACTGGACATTTAATAGCGGCAGAAGCCGTTCCAGTTGAGTATGTCCGGCGCTCAAAAGAGGCCACAGGCCGTCACACTTCAATAGTGAAGGCTTTCCTACCAGCGCCATCAGCAGATGTACACCACGTATCTGCGAATGTTCATCCGTTGCGGCACACAGCCACGCTTGTTGCATTAAAGAAAGGAGCGCATCAGACAACTGCGGGCGGCTTTTCACGGAATGAGGCTGAACATCCAGATGCGTCAGCAGCGACTGCCAGAGATTGTCAATATCCCATTCATAACGACGAGCAATGACAGTAATATCACCCTCCCCCTGCTCCAGCAGCTTGAGTAACCAATGTTCGGGCGTAATTTCTGCATGCGCACGCGTCTGGCATAACGATGCCGCCGCTTCAAGCGCCTGAGCACAATAGGGGTTGAGACGTCGTAATAACACTGCTGACTGGTGTTCCATTTGGTTCCTGACTCCCTGTATTCAGGCACGCTACCGCCCGTGGCCGTAATCCAATGCCCATAAGGTAATAAGTGACGTTGATACTCTCTGCTTAACCCCCACTCCGGACGCTCAGCAGAGGGCATAAAAAAACGGATGAGGAAATCCTCATCCGTTAGTGCATTACGCGGTGGTACGCTCGTTCCAGGCGTCAGAATGGATAATGTTGCCATCCTTATACGTCCAGACGATCTTCTCGTAGCGCAGTTCAATCCGTTCCAGGTGGTTATGCTTCTCTTTAGATTGTTCTTTGATGTCGTACATCACAGGGTTTACTTTCACCACTTTCACGTTGTGCAGAGTGGTATTGAAGTATTCCACTTCCTGACCAGCATCATTGATGCGGTACCATTTGAACTCTGCCTGGCGCAGGGTCTGACCGGTGGTTACAGCCTTGTACAGATACGGGCTGGAAGCATCGATTTCCTTCGTGAAAAGGAACGGGGTATGGATGCGCGTTCCGGTCAACTTACCGGTGTTGTTATCGGTAGGGATGTACAGGTTATGTTCCTGGGCCACTACTTCGATACTGCCCACACGGTCTTTCACATCAACAGAACCTTTAATATCCGCGCCGCCGTCGTCTTTCAGCCAAAGGTAGACTGGAATTGCCATAACTCTTTCTCCATTTTTACTTCGCTAATGCGTCACCGCCTTCCGGTGACGGTTCCTTCATGCCCGGCACCCGACAGGCATCAGCCTGCGGTACCAGACTGATCTCCACACGACGGTTGGCAGCCCGCCCCTCCGGCGTATCGTTGGTTTTGTAGGGACGTAATTCGCCATAGCCCTGAACGGCAAAACAGCTCTCCGCAACATCACCGGTATCGCGCATCCAGTCGCGAACAGATTCCGCACGTTTGAGAGAGAGCTGTTGATTAGATTTATCGTCACCCACATCATCGGTATGTCCGGTGATGACGATCAGCCAACCGGGCTTAGCTTTGATATTGACCAAAGCCGCAATGAGTACTTTTGTTGAGCCCGCTTTTAACGCCCATTTGCCCGTATCAAACAGCGACATACTGTCCAGACGTACGGTTTGCGGGGAGGTCACTTTCAGTTTTTCAGATGGTAGCCAGTCACTGAGGGCGACCAGCAGAGGCGGGATCAATCTCATCCCCTGATACAATCCCATTGAAAGGGAAAGGGGTTCACCACGCTGATACCAGCGATCTAGCCGCTGCGCATCCCGACGAAGTTGATCCTGAGCCTGAATCTTTGGCTCGACAGGATTACCGCTAAGATGACGGTATACCGTCAAATGATCGTTGGTGATCCTGATGAGGTGTTGGTTATTGATAAAACTGCACGTCATCGCCATTCCAACAAAAATGCCGCATAGCAGACCACTTATGCCCACCGTTCGTTGAAATGCTGTCAGCGCCCGACGGCGAGATAAAAAAGGCAGCGCTAAATCAGGAAAAGGCAGCAGCCCGGACACTGCTGACGCCGCAGAGGAAAGGGTTGTTTGCGCCGTGGCATACCGTTGCCACAGATTATTTTCGCAGACCGCTAATGAGGTGAAACACACTACCCGTAAAGCAGAGAAAACAGGCGGAGCATGGCGCTCGGTGTCGCCTTGTAACTTCTGCAGCCATTCCAGTAAATTATCTAACCACACTGCATGTGTAAGATGAGAATGGCGAGCCGGGCGCTCTTGCGAAGAGAAAGGCGCAAAGTCGTCTAATCCCGTAGCCGACTGCACTTCCGCATCCTGAGGCGTACGGATAAACCAACGTACAGTCTCATTGCATTGAGGAGAATTCAGCCAACAGCACAGCCAAAATGGCGGTATACCTGATAACCAACGCCGACTCTGGGCCACCACACGCCGCCAACTGAGCAGCATGTGCTTGAGCGCGTCTTCATCATTATGCCGTTCCGGGATCAATGCCAGCATCACGGAAACGCGCATAAGAAGTCCTGGACGTTGCACTGCTATCTGACGAACCAGAGCAATATAATGCTCCGGGGACTGGACAGATAAATACCAGCCCTGCGAACTTTCGCAAGAATCGCCGCGTCCGGCAAACAAGGGGGCATTATCGCCACACACCAGCACAACAGGCCCACTGAAACTCTCCGGAGGGAGCGGAACGTCATGAGCAGAATGAGCAGACTTCAACCGACCATATTGACGCCAGCCATAAACGATCCCTGGAATAGAAAACAGTAAAATAATGACGGTAAGGCCGCCCCGGACACCCGCACTTAACGGACTGAATCCCCAGACCAGCAACAAAGCCAGCACGGTTGCCAGCACATAGTTAACGATCCCTCGCAACTGTGCCATGTCTTAACCCTGCCCAATAAGCTGAGCGATCTGCCCTTGTAAGACATGAGAAAATGTTAACCACAAAGCACCCAACGCCACCGCGCCGACAATCCATGCCAGCCACCAGCGGCGCTTACCGCCAGAAAAGCCGGAAGCCTGCATGATGACTGGCGCATCGTGCATTAACTTAAAAGGCATCGCCTGAATCGCCAGCGCTTCAAGAACATCTTCACGACGCTCGTCACCTTGCTCACGATAGCGCCCAACAAAACCGAGCGTGATTGCACGATAAAAGCAGGTTAATACGGCGGTATCAGGAACGGGCTCGCGCAGAACGGTACGAATGCGTTCCCAGAGATCTTCCCCGGCATTGGTAGTGTTGAAAAAGCGGGCCTGTAAAGGTGTCGCAAGCCAGGTAATGTAACCGCTATCCTGCCGGTTGCGGTTCAACACGCTTTCATCCAGTAACGCACATTGCGTATAGAGCATGTGTTCAACGCTGTGTTCGCTGTACCCCATGTCACGCAATGTCTCACGCGCAGAATCAACCCATTGGCAGGCCCGGCGATAGAAAGCTGCCCCATCTTCAACTTCCGCCCCGCCACGTAACTGGCTGACAGCAAGCCAGGTTGGCCAGAATACCTGATCAATATCCTTATTCATTTCAATCCCTTAATACTGCGAATAACTCAAGTTGAATCTCTCCAAGCGTTCCCGGCACATAGAAAGCGCAATTACCAGCGCCCAGCATGGCCTGGGCTGCTGGATGATTAATCTCCAGAGCAAAGTATTGATTTTCCAGGCGTAGCGGGATGGCTGCGGGTACATGCGTCAGCGGTTTTAATGGGATGCCGCTAAGTGCCACATTGACGACATCTGACACATCTGCCCGACTCCCTGCTTTACAGAGCTGTGGAAATTGCGTCAGGAGAACATGCGCAGGGAGATCCGAACGAACGGACAGGTAAAAATCAGCGCCTTCACGCAGGCGGGCATCTGACAGAGCGCCATACCAGAACTGTCGCTCCTGCGTCAGTTCAATAGCGACAACGCGAGATGGCAGGCTGGCTTCCAGCAGTTCCACCAGCAGCGCAAACAGGGGCGGAAATACCTGCTGCGGATTTGCGTGCTGGTATGGAGGCACAACGCTGACATCGTTTTCTAATGAAAAGGTCAGCAGGCTGCCCGCTAACCGCGCCAGCTCACGCCACAAAAGTTCGGGGTGACGGCCTGGGTTTTGCAGCATTTCTTTCAGAACGGGCTCCGAGCTATTAAGCGCATTCAGCAGCCAAAACAACGAAACATCTGCTACCGCAAAATCTGCCATTCGTTCGTTACTTTCTCGGCGCAAGGCCATCAGGCGGCGACAACGAGCCTGGATACGATGCACCAAATCACTGAGCGAATTAATTAATAAGGGGCTGGCTGAGAGTGAAAGCGATGGCGGTAAAAAATCGCGTCCCAGCTCCCATTGCCCCTGAACATTACGAATAAGGCAAGCTACCGGACAAGTCAGGTAAGCGCTGTTATCGTCATGGGCATAGCGGAGGGTGATAGCATGCCGCAGCACCGCCATATCAGTCCGTTCCTGGCCTGCGAGATCCTGCACTGGCAGCCATTCCTGCTGCCAGCGACACGGACGGCTAATGCCGTTGCCTGATGAAAGATTGCCGCCATTAGCTGAAAGCAGCGGCAACGCCAGCACGATATCAACGCTGCTGTAACCAGTAAGATGCGATAAATCACACGCCGGAGGCAGGTTATCTGAAATACCTGTATCCACTAACGTACCGTCAGGAAAGCGCACAACCAGATTAACGGGATTCAAACGGGAAACCGTTAGCGCACTTTCATCAAACTCCGCGCTGATGACGCCCCACGGCGATGAAAGCGACATGTGAGCAACAACGTCAGCTACCCAGGCATCCCAACGTGTCTGTTGCTGAAACTGCTGGGGAGCCAGAAAGGCCCCCTCGCTCCATAACGGACGATAGATCTTCATCGCACCTCCTGTGCGCTGCGTCGTTAAGATTTCGACTTAGGCATTTGTGAAACTAACGACAGACTGACGTCCATACCTTCAACCTGGAAATGCGGAATGGCGTACAGGCGCACGCGGAAGAAACCGGGGTTATCCTCAATGTCCTCCACCACGACACGCCCATCACGCAGCGGGTGTGATGCCTGCAAGTCATCGCCAGGATCGGTCATTTCGGTTACCAGACTGCGCAACCAGTTATTAAGTTCAAGCTCAAGCAAGCGGCGATCTTTGGTCGTACCAATATTTTCTCGCTGCAGGATTTTCAGGTAGTGAGCGATACGAGAAAGCAGGAAGATATACGGCAGACGTGAGTTAATCCGGCTGTTAGCCGTCGCTTCCGGAGTATCAAACTGCGCAGGTTTCTGAGCCGAGTTAGCAGAGAAGAAGCAGGCGTAATCACGATTCTTATAATAAGAAAGCGGAATAAAGCCAAGGTTGGCGAATTCAAACTCCCGGGTTTCCGGAATCATCACCTCAGACGGGATCTTCACCTGATTACCGGTACCCAGATCGTACAAATGGATAGGCAAATCTTTCACCGCGCCGCCCGCCTGCGGCCCACGGATCTGGACGCACCAGCCATTCTTGATAAAGCTTTTCACCATATTCACAGCGAAAGAGAAAGATGCGCTGGTCCACAGATATTTTTCGTGATCCGGCCCCTTAACTTCTTCAACATAGTTAAAACTGCGTACCGGCACGGTATCAGGACCATACGGCAGACGACCCAGCACACGCGGCATAGTCAGCCCGATATAGCGTGAATCGTCGCTATCACGAAATGCTTTCCACTTGATGTATTCAGCACGTTCAAAATAATCATTGATATCTTTTATGGCCGCGACTTCTTCCATATTTTCTTTCAGGAAAAATGTCGGCCCAACGGAACCAATGAACGGCATATGACAGGCTGCCGACACGCCAGAAATATTGCGCAGCAGTGAAATATCCTGCGGGCTGTTATCAAATTCGTACGCTGAAATCATTGCCGCAATGGGTTCACCGCCTGGCTGATCATATTCTTCAATATAAACATGGCGGTATAACCCGCTCTGGATAAGCTCCGGCGCGTCGTCAAAATCATCACGTAACGCATCCTTGCTGATATCCATCATTTCTACCCGGACATTTCGACGAAAATCGATGCCAGTGATCATCGAATGTAAACCGCGCCAGAGCGATTCTTGCTTCTGAAACTCCGCATGATGCATGACTTCATTTACCTGATCGCTAATCTGCTTATCAAGGCGAGCAATTTGTTCATCAAGCAGCGTTTTATCCAGGCGCTCTACTGGCTGTGCGGCGTCCGCCAGACATGAAACCAGAACCTGAATAGCGGCGGTCACGCGTTCAGCCGGAGCGGCATCAGATAGCGCTTCATCGCTCTGCCACGCATCGACATTTTTTAATATCGAAACCGGGGCAAGATTAATTTTATCAAAGAGGGATTGATAAACGCTACGTTCACTGGTCGTGGTGGTCGCGGCTGAAGAGGTATGTTCCTGAACAGACATCAACATATTCCTTTTATGATCCTTTACTATTCCTGCCGATTAAGCGGAGGAAACCCTGTATAGCTTTAAATCTCTTCCGGCATCATAGTTGCCAGCTCACCACGCAGTTCCTGACTCAGGGCTGGATCCTTAAGGATGGTTTCCAGCTCGCGACGAAAAGCCGCGTTATCGAGTAAGTTAGATTTCAGGTCACGAAGTAAGTTACGCATAGCCAACAGAACGCGTAATTGTGGGATATTCCTGGCTACCTGCTCGGGCTCAAAATCGCGGATATTTTTAAAGGTAAGATTAATATCGTCTTTTCTACCATCACCAGATAACGTATTTTTAACATTCAGATTAACTACTGGCGAGAACTTAGCTAACACATCATTGAAATTATTTTTATTAATATCAACCTTTTCGCGTTCCGATAGTGGTCGTTGTTCTCTACCATTACTGAAATCACCCACGGTCAAAAGTTTTAACGGCAATTCAACCTTTTTCTGAACGCCTCCGGTATGTAAATCTAACTTGATATTAACACGTGCCGTCGGCACTTCATTCTGAAAACTGTCACCCATACATCCCTCTCAGACCGGCGATTCCTGCCGATATTTTGCATTTCCTAACGGAGCATTTTCCAATCGCTCAACGAGTTTCATACAACGTCATTTCTGTGGGCAGTCAACAACGACTGTTAATGACAATTAATGATTATAATTAGTGTGGCGATGCAATCCGATATATTCTCTAATATAAAACATGATCAATATCATCGATTAACCAAATAATACATCAGTATTATTTATTTAAAAGCGAGATCAAGAAGCTCTTTGTCTAATACAAATAACAGGAATTAATTAATGTTAAATACATTCACTAAATAAATATATTTTTATTATGAAATATCACCAAGGGGAATATCCATCATTATACATATAGACCACGTCATTTATTAAAACATAATCGAAATCAATTTAACTATAAATAAAAAAGCCGAAGATATACTTCGGCTTTTCGCACCTCATTCCTGAGCACGCAGAAAGATTACGCTTCCTTCACCACAATCAACGGCTCAATATCGCTCTCTTTTTTAATCACCAGCGACTCATCGCCGCGCAGGCAGGTACCGCCGTAGTTACCGCCTACGGTGAAGGTACAAACCTGAATATATTTACCGGCAACGTTTGGCAGACACCAAAGCTGCTGATAAATGTTCTTCTGCTCGGCAAACTTACCACTGGTTTTATCCAGCAGCTCTTCCTGATGACTCACCAGATCGATGTTGCTGCCACAACGTCCTGCAATAGGTTTCACCGCATAACCGGTTTGCGCCAGCTCTTCATTAACAGTGAAATCGGTATCAAGCAGATAGCGGTGGTGCGGGAAAAGCTGCCAGAGGATCGGCAAAATCGCTTTGTTGCCTGGGATCACCGTCCACAGAGGTTCGAACACCAACACTTCCGGGCGCAGCAACACGTCGATTAAACGCACTTCCTGCTGGGTATGCCCGGTACGAATCGGCACCGCGGCATATTCAGTTTCACTCACCTCACGCACCTGCTCAATCGCAGTTTCCCACGCCCAGGTTTTCCAGACGCAGTTCACCAGGCGACCGTCACCGTCAATCAGTTGGCCGGCGTCATCCCAACGTAGCTCATCGAGGCCACGCAGAATTTTGCTGTCAAACCCGGCCTGACGCAGCGCCTGCTGCATAAACTGCGCGTGATAGTTTTCTTCGATATCCTTATCCTGCATGATGTGGACAAACGGACGTGCGCGGCTGTGCTTCCAGGCACCCGCCAGTTCGTTGATCAACCCTTCAGCCGGGTTGTGTCCCTGCCCTGCGTAGCCCCGCTCAGCCCATCTTTCGAGGATCAAACCGGCTTCGGTATGGCACGATGCGGAATCGGCGTTGTACTCATACACCTTCAGTCCGCGTTCATCCATACAGAAATCCATACGACCCGTAATCATATGATGCCGACGCCGCTGCCAGGAAAGGCGCAGACGCGGCCAGAGGATTTTCGGGATATCGAACAGCGCCAGCAGATTATCGTCTTTCAGCACCTTGTCGGTCGCGTGCAGATACATCAGGTGCAGCTCGTTGGTCGCTTTAATCAGCTCCTGCTCGGCACTTTCGGTAATCGTGAAGTACTGATGCGGATCCTGATTAATGACGTGGCCGTTCGCCAGCACGTAGGCTTTTTGCAGCGGATCCTGCTCATCGAGCCACTTACCGTCAAACTGTCCGTTATCTTCCAGTCGGGCGCTGCCAATTTTCAGCGAGTCATTGGCGATCTCCGGCTGCGGCAGGCTGTAACGGGTATCCTCGGTCTGGATCATCCAGCCAAGGATGGTGGTGTCGTCAAAGGTATCCCGCAGGGTGTAGCAACCGTTTTCAACCACCATCTCCAGCTCGCGGGTCCACTGCTGCCCTGGCGGCAGCGGCGTATGGAGCACGTTCTGTTCGGCAATACGGATTTTGTTTTCCAGCAACTGGGTGACGACCGCCACATGACCGGTGTCTTTAAATTCGCCGCCTTTCTGCCAGATAAGCAGAGCACCTGCAACCGGCGCACGGGGCGAACCATTCGGAAATGCCTGTAACGGCAGGATATTGTCATTCACCACTTCACGCAGGAAGCGCAAGGAGAAGATCTCCCATGCCATGCCCACATCGGTGAAGACCATGCCATAGTTTAGGAAGAGAAAGCGGCGTGCAAATTCTACGCACTGCCATTTGTGGCCCATGTATTCGTCGTCGATATAGCTACGAAAAGCAGCATCATCGTCGTAGTCCCGTGGGTCGAGGGAGCTGTAATCTGAAGAGTAGATTGCTACGCCGCCTGGGGCGTAGCCCAATAATGTCCCGAATGGGGCATCCTGACTGGTCGTTCCTTTGCTCATGCACCTTACCTCAAAACAATACAGCCTGAGCAGGTTGGCGTGAATTTTTCGCTCTGATTGCCTGCTCTGCGACACTAACCGGACAGAGGATGACATCATCATACACCTCAACGCAGCGGCTGGCGCTCAGAGGCGAAAAATTCACAGCAGGAACTACGCCTGGGTAAGGATGACCGGCACGCTTTTATACGCCGGAGTTAAGCTTTGTGTGTCCACCGCATCCAGCGACAGCAGGACATTCGCTTCCGGCAGATACGCCCCAATTGAACCCGCCGCCATGTTGTAAATCACCACCGTTAACCCGTACATCACGCGATCGGCACAGGGAAGCCCGTTATCGTCCAGCGCCTGAACGTTGACCACATCCCCCTGACTCAGCCCGCGAGCCGCTGCTTCCTGGGCACTCAAAAACACCACGTCGCGCCGACCGGTAATGCCACGATAGCGGTCGTTCATGCCATAGATAGTCGTATTATATTGATCGTGACTGCGCAACGTAGCCAGAACCAGCGCATCCGCAGGTTGGTTTTCCCGCACCACGGCCCGTTGGCGGCTGACGATAAAGTTGGCTTTGCCATTCTCCGTTCGCCATTCACGCCGCGAAGCAGGCGTATCCATACGAAATCCGCCTGGCTCGGCAATACGCGTGTTGTAGTTGTGGAATGCCGGAATCACAGCTTCAATGGCATCGCGGATCAGCGCGTAGTTCCCGGCTAACGTCTCCCAGTTGACCGGCGAGTGAGGCAGAGTGGCGCGTGCCATTGCCGCCACAATTGCCGGTTCAGACTTTAACCACCGCGAAGCGGGTTTCAGCCCACCACAGGAAGCGTGAACCATCGACATCGAATCTTCGACGGTGACTGACTGAATCCCCGTCGCCTGCATGTCGCGCTCGGTTCTGCCCAACGCGGGGAGCAGGTAGTTATGTTTTGCCAGCAGCAGGTGTGATCTGTTCAGTTTGGTCGCAACGTGAACCTGCAGATCCAGCTTTTTCATCGCCGCAAAGGTACGCTGCGGCTGCGGCATCGCCACCGCAAGGTTTCCCCCCATGCAGATAAGCGCTTTTGCCTCTCCCCGCTCGATGGCCCGAATACTCTCCACACTGGAACGGCCATGTTTGCGCGGAACACGGATAGAAAAATACGTCTCAAGGCGTTGCAGGAAATCTTCGGATGCCGCTTCGTTGATCCCTACCGAACGATCTCCCTGCACGTTAGAATGACCGCGCAACGGGCAAATCCCCGCCCCCAGCTTACCTATATTGCCTTTCAGCAGCAGCAGGTTTACCAGCTGCTGGACGTTCTCAGTGCCGTTTTTATGCTGGGTGATGCCCAGACCATAGCAAACAATCGTGGCGCGGGATTTACTGTAGCTGTGCGCCAGATCTTCCATCTGACTACGCATCAGTCCCGAGTCCTGTTCCAGCTCCGCCCAACTACGCTGGCGTAAGTCATCATACAGCGCGGCATATCCGGCGGTGTGCTCATCGATAAACGCATGATCGAGCGTCGGCTGCTGATCCAATAAGATCCGCGCTTCATCCATCTCGATCAGCGCCTTCATGATGCCTTTGAGCAGCGAGGCGTCACCGCCCATTTTGACCTGGTAGTAGTCGCTGCTCAGTTCCGTCGCCTGACCGGTAAACATCTCTTTCGGACTTTGCGGGAAGCTAAAGCGCTCAAGCCCCCTTTCGTTCAGCGGATTAATGGAGATAATTTTAGCCCCGCGTCTGGCAACGTCGCGTAAGGTAGTCAGCATGCGCGGATGGTTGGTGCCAGGGTTATGCCCGATACAAATCACCAGATCGCAGTGGTCAAAATCCTCAAGTTCAACGGTTCCTTTTCCAAGGCCAATGGCCGGCGTTAGTCCTGCACTGGTCGGCCCGTGGCACATGTTTGAGCAATCAGGGAAGTTGCTGCTGCCATATTCGCGGGCAAACAGCTGATACAAAAACGCTGCCTCATTTGACGTTCTGCCGGAGGTGTAAAACTCAACCTGCCGGGCTGAATCATAACTGCGCAGACGCTCACCGATCTCATGGAAGGCGGTATCCCAATCCACCGCCTGCCAGGTATCTGACGCTGCATCGTATTTCATCGGATGCGTCAAACGACCGATGTTTTCCAGCTCATAATCGCTGTAGTGCCAGAGTGTGGAAACCGGGTGACGGCTGAAAAATTCCGGTGACGCTTTCTTGCGGGTTGTCTCCCAGGAGACCGCCTTAACGCCGTTTTCGCACAGCTCCATTGGCGCGCGATGACCCGGGTCCGGCCACGCACAGCCCGGACAATCGAACCCTTTCACCTGGTTCATTTTGAACATCGCGATAATGTCGCGTACAACAGCCTTTTGCGAAAACACCGAAGCAGTGACGGCTTTTACCGCGCCCCACCCACCCGCCGGGCCCTGATAACCGCTTACTCCTGGAACACCCTTTTTCATTATTACTGCTTATTCACCGCCAATTTTTGATGGTGAATACGGTAGCAATTTCCGTCCAACATTGATTTCCTCTTCATGGAGTACGGGCCAGGTACAATGAACGGGTTAGATTTATCTTCCCCTTTCAGCACAAAACGGCATAAAGTCCCAATCTGTTAAATTGAGTTCTACCTGGCTGCTACACTGCATCAAACAACCACTCAGAAGGCAGGTCACTATGTCAGACAATACCTATCAGCCCGCGAAAGTCTGGACGTGGGAAAAATCGAACGGCGGCGCATTCGCCAATATCAACCGCCCGGTTTCCGGCGCTACACACGAGAAAACGCTGCCGGTTGGCAAGCATCCGCTGCAGCTCTATTCTCTGGGTACGCCAAACGGGCAGAAAGTGACGATTATGCTGGAGGAGCTGCTGGCGCAGGGCGTGAAGGGCGCGGAATACGATGCCTGGATCATCCGTATTGGCGACGGCGATCAGTTTTCCAGCGGCTTTGTGGAGGTGAATCCGAACTCGAAGATCCCGGCGCTACGCGATCACTCGCAAAACCCACCGGTTCGCGTATTCGAATCTGGCGCAATCCTGCTCTATCTGGCAGAAAAATATGGTTATTTCCTGCCGCAGGATTTGGCTAAACGCACCGAAACGCTGAACTGGTTATTCTGGCTACAAGGCGCAGCCCCATTCCTCGGCGGTGGCTTTGGCCACTTCTACAACTATGCGCCAGTGAAGATTGAGTACGCGATTAATCGCTTCACCATGGAAGCCAAGCGCTTACTCGACGTGTTGGATAAACAGTTAGCGCAGCATCAGTTTGTCGCCGGAGATGAATACACCATTGCCGATATGGCGGTCTGGCCGTGGTTTGGCAATGTGGTATTGGGCAACGTGTACGACGCGGCAGAGTTCCTTGACGCCGGAAGTTACAAGCACGTGCAGCGCTGGGCAAAAGAGGTGGCAGCGCGTCCGGCGGTTAAACGTGGTCGGATTGTAAACCGCACTAACGGACCGCTGAACGAGCAGCTTCATGAACGCCATGACGCCAGCGACTTCGATACCCATACCGAAGATAAGCGCCAGGCTTAAAATGCCTGATGGCGACGCCGGGGTGTCTTATCAGGCCTACAAAGACGCCCTGGCGTAGGCCGGATAAGGCGTTTGCGCCGCCATCCGGCATAAAATCATGCGCTGGTGACGTCATACTCCATGCGGCGAAGTGCATCCAATGTGAATTTAGCTTCATCTTCATCAATGATGCTCATGGCGAACCCTACGTGCACCAGCACCCATTGCCCGACCAGTTCGGCAGGCTCGCCTTCACATATCAGGGCAATATTGACATCACGCTTGATGCCGCACACTTCAACCTGCGCAAGCTGGTGAATATCTTCACCAACGGCCAGAATCTGACCAGGGACTCCAATACACATATCTGACTCCGCCCCATAGCAACCTATGGGCTATTCGACTTCAATACTTTTCACTTTCAGTGAATCGCCCGCATCAACTCGCAGACGATCCCCCTGACAATGTGGACACTGCGCATCATGCTGGGTGATTTCCACAACCTGACTGCAATCCCAGCACCACGCCTGGGCAGGTTTGTAATCAATATGCAGCTCACATCCTTGCGCCAGCGTCCCCTGACAGACGATGTCGAAACTGAAACGGACGGCACTCTCCTCAACGCAGGAGAGCGCGCCAATTTCCAGCCAAACGCCGGTTACACGTTTGACACCGTGCTGCTCTGCCTGCTGTTGAACAATCTCAACCGCGCTCTGACACAGGGACAGCTCATGCATTTTCGCAGTTCCGCCGGCCCAGCAGCAGCGCGCGGCGGTTGAGCTGCGGCGCATTTGGATCGCTCACCGGCAGCGATAACAGCATTCGCGCACAATCGTCAGTCAGGCGCACACCTTCTTGCGCAGACATGCTGTGCGAAAGCGGCGACATCAGCGAGCAGGAGAGGTATTGCGATACACCCTCCAGTTCACCCACGGTAAAGGTCATTTCGCCATAAGGCAGACGCAACCCGATTTTTTCGCTGACTTTACGCACCGGCCAGACCTGATCCGGCCCAGGGAAAATCAGCGCGCTGAGCATCCAGGGTGTGATAACACACCCCGTCCACTGTCCTTCAAACAGCGTAAAATCAGAGACATACACCGGCATATTCGGATGCAGAAAAGAAAGATCGTGCATCGAACGCCGGGCAACCTCTTCAAACGCGGCCTGAATTTGCTGCTTCGGGGCTGTCTGAAAGCCTAAGAACTCCTCAGACATGTGCCTTCTCCCGTGGAATCGCTTCAACGCCAGACTCGCGCAGCGCAGCAAGAACCTGCTCAAGCGCAGGTTCAATCATCGCTTCAACCGTTGGCGTTAGCCCGATATGCGGCTCCAGCGATTCCGGAATAACGCCGACTAAAGTCAGCTTTGTCGGGAACTCGCCGGTGAAACGCAGGGCCGACAAAACGTCGGCCAGGCCAAGCTGGTGCGGTGAGATTTTGTTGGTAAACAGCGCCGGGATCTCTTCATCCCGCAGGACCATCATCGTTCCTGGCGTGTTTTTCTTCGACACAATGGCGTCAGCAATGATCAGATGATCTCTGTTCGCCATATCGCCAAGAAGCTCCATCCCAGCCGTACCACCGTCCAGAACATCAACAAAGTCTGGCAGGATGTACCGTTGCTCTAATGCCTCAACGATACGTACCCCGATGGCTTCGTCGGTCAGCAAAATATTGCCGACCCCTAAGACTAATATCCGCATTACAGAACCTTAACTGAGACCACTTCGTTCCCGTCAACGTCCACCACATGCACCGCACATGACATACAAGGGTCGAAGGAGTGAATGGTACGAACCACTTCCAGCGGTTTGTTTGGATCGGCAATCGGCGTACCTACCAGCGAGCGCTCATACGGTCCCACTTCATCATTAAAGTTACGTGGGCCAGAGTTCCATGTTGACGGTACAACCGCCTGGTAGTTGCTGATAATGCCATCTTTAATCACCATCCAGTGAGACAGCATACCGCGCGGTGCTTCGAGGAAACCAACACCTTTGAATTCGCCTGTTGCCGGAATATCCGGTTTCACGAAGGTGGTGTGGTCGCCTTTACCGATGTTCACGATCAGCGCGTTGTACTGATCCTGCAGAACGTTCTGCAGTTCACAGCAGTGAACGGTACGACCAATGATACGGCCCAGCGTAGAGTGCAGCTGCGACACTTCGATAGTTTTACCGGTCAGCCTGGTGTAAATCGCGATGATTTCATTCAGCTTGGCATGGGTAGACTCGCGTTTGGCCGCCAGTTTACACAGCATGTTAGCCAGCGGACCCACTTCAACCGTTTTACCGTAGAAGGTCGGCGCTTTAACCCAGGAGTACTTGCCGTCATCTGACCAACCGGTGTAATCAGGAACCGTTGTGCCTTCCCACGGAGCCTGCGGCGCTTCGTCTTTGTACCACGCGTGTTTCGCACTCTCCTGAATCCCTTTGATCAGGTACTCATCGGAGTGAGAGGTGATCGGACGATAGGTCGACAGATCTTCATTAGTGATGTAACCGCCCGGGAACAGGAAGCTGCCGTTTTTACCGTCAGTCGGGAATTCCGGCGCGCTCAGATAGTTAACCGCGCCCTGACCACGTTCCAGCCACTCCGGATAGAACGCAGCAATGACCGCGGTATCAACCTTGTAAACCTGCTCAACGAAGTCGCTCAGCTTATCAATGAAAGACTTGATGTACATCAGGCGTTCAAGGTTCAGCACACCAAGACCGTCGAGGTTAATCGGGTTAGCAACCCCACCTACCGCCAGGTTCTGGATGTGCGGCGTTTTACCGCCCAACAGCGCCACAACGCGGTTGGCATCACGCTGGCATTCCAGCGCCTGCAGGTAGTGAGCGACCGCAATCAGGTTCACTTCCGGCGGCAGCTGCATTGCCGGGTGACCCCAGCAACCGTTGGCAAAAATACCTAACTGACCGCTGGCAACAAGGTCTTTGATCTTGTTCTGAACCTTAGTGAACTCTTCTGCACTGTTCAGGTGCCAGGAGGACACGCCGTTCAGCATGGCAGACGCTTTCGCTGGATCGGCCTTCAGCGCAGAGGTGATATCCACCCAGTCCAGCGCAGACAGCTGATAGAAGTGAACAATGTGGTCATGCGTGGTGTGCGCGGCCAGAATGATGTTACGGATGTACTGTGCGTTTACCGGAACATCAATATTCAGCGCGCTTTCAGCTGCACGAACAGAAGAGATAGCGTGAGTGGTCGTACAAACACCACAAATACGCTGCACAATCATCCAGGCATCGCGCGGATCGCGATTTTTCACGATCTCTTCCATGCCGCGCCACATGGTACCGGAAGCCCATGCTTTAGATACCACGCCATTTTCGATTTCGCAGTCGATGCGTAAATGACCCTCAATACGGGTTACCGGATCAATAGTAATTCTCTGGCTCATGCTTTGCTCGCCTCATGACGATTTTGATCGTTTTGTTTTAAAGGAGGAAGTATCGGCAGTAGACGAATGAGTACGATGTATGCACAAATCTCAATAGCCACAAAACCAATAGAAATCAACAGTTCTTCCCAGGTCGGGAAGTAGTGGTAGCCACCACCAGGATTGAATGCCACCAGCGAATAGGACAGACGCCATGTTGCACAACCCAGCAATGCGCTCAACGCGGACAGATACAGCATACGCGAGTCATTGCGCAGCTTCGTGACACGCAGCACCACCAGCGGGAAGACCATCAGCACGACTTCAATCCAGAACATCACGGAGTAAAGATCGCCTGCAAACGCATACGACAACTTGTCGCGGTAGATCAACTCGCCAAAGCGCAGGACCACGAAAATTGCCAGCAGCACGCTAATCGTATTTGTCAGCTTAATGAACAGACTTTTCTCGTCCGGACCGTTACCTTTCAGACCCGCTTGTACCAGTGAGCCTTCAAAGATGACGATCGAGAAGCCCATAATAAAGGCGGTTAATACCGAGAAAAGCGGCAACATTTCATAAGCTTGCCATAGCGGATGTACTTTATAGCCCGCAGAAATCATCAATGAACCCATTGAAGACTGGTGCATGGTCGGCAGCAGCGCGCCGAGAGCGATAATAAAGAACATCACTTTATTCAAACGTTTGAGCGATACTTTCCAGCCCAGACGTTCAAACAAGGCCGGAGCAAATTCCAGCGCCATGATACCGATATAGATGGTCATACAGACCGCCGTTTCAAACAGTACCGAGTTCACGTTGAAGTGACCCGGAATGTAGAAATACGGCAGGTTCCAGTAACGACCGACGTCAATGGTGATCGACAAACCACCCAGCGAGTAACCAAACAGGCTGGCCAGCAGCGCCGGACGTACCAGTGGATGGTATTGTCCTCTGTTGAAAACATACACCGCCCACGCCAGCGCCCAACCACCACACGCGAAACCGGTACCGATCAACAGGTCAAACGCGATCCATACGCCCCACGGAAAACCGCCGTTCAGATCGGAGACTGAACCCAGTCCGAAGACCAGACGTTTTACGATCAGGAGCATACACAGGACGATTAACGGCCCAAAAATAATGACCGGTTTGCTGATTATTCTTCCGCCCAGCGGTTTAGGATCATGACTCATGATCGTCTCCTCCATCGTGATGGTCGTTTTTCGTATTACGACGAACCAGCACGGTTAAGCCCGCCAGCGCTGCCAGGGGTAAAATCATGCCCTTATACAGGGAATGTTGAACATGTTCGGAACGCGCACCGGTTGACAGGTCATCCAGTTTTGGCAGATCCAAATCCTCGTAAGGAACACCCGTCAGCACCATAACCTGCGTACCACCGCCTTCCTTTTCACCGTACAGGTGCGGGTAGTACTTCGGTACCGTATGCAGATAGGTATCACCAGCGTTCACTGTCTGACGCGGATAGTGGTATTCGCTGCCAGGCTTCAGTGCGAGACGTTTTTTCGCCTCAGCCATCAGCTCTTCACGCGTACCAAAAATCACTGCACCGGCAGGACACACTTCAACACACCCCGGTAAACCACCTTTGTCCAGACGTTCAACGCCTTTCTGGTTACACAGTTCACATTTATGCAGCGCACCAAACGGGTTGTTGTAGTCGTATTTAGGGACGTTGTACGGGCAGGCAACCATGCAATAACGGCAGCCGGTACAGACATCTTTGTCATAGTGGACGATGCCGGTTTTCGGGTCTTTCTTCAGCGCGGAAACCGGGCAAACGGAGACGCAGTTCGGATCGACACAGTGCATGCACTGTTTCTTAATGTATGCGTAGCCATTTTCTTCCTGGTCTTTGTTAACGCCAGTTCCGCTACGCCATACCTGGATGATGTTATTGGTATACGGAGACAACTTGTCGTTGTTCGACCAGGTCTGCTCGCCTTCCGGATTACGCGCCGGGAAGTTGATATCCTGACACTTGGTGACGCAGGCCTGGCAGCCTACGCACAGCGTCGAATCATAGAGCATCCCAAGAGAACCCGGGATCGGCGGACGGTTTTCTGCAGCCGCATGGCTGATGGACGGCGCGGCGCCCAACAGCAATGCCCCGCTGGAGGCTGCTTTAATAAAGTTACGTCTGTTCACGGTTATTCTCCCCGTGAGTCAGCGTTATCTTTCTTCTGCTGACGCCCCAGTTCACGAACCGCCATCACGCTGACACCGGCAACCAGTCCTACTACGCCACCAAGCAGCCCAATCGCTCCGGCAGAAACATTGCCGCCTTCTTTCATATTGACATCTGGCTTCTCGGAACGCGGCGTTTGGTTTTCCACATGAGCAAGCTGGTGAATACCTTTATGGAAACCGACGCCTTCTTCGTTACAGCCGTAGCAAGGGTGACCAATAGCCACCGGCCATACGCCGCCAACGTCGCAGAATTGCAGCGTTGAACAGTTGCCGTAGGTTTCGGGTCCTTTACAGCCCAGATGGTAGAGGCACCAACCTTCACGGTGGCCTTCATCGCCGAACTCTTTCGCAAAACGACCGGCATCAAAGTGCGGGCGACGTTCGCAGTGTTCATGAATCAAACGGCCATAGGCGAATGTCGGACGGTTTTTGGTATCCAGCTTCGGCGGCTTACCGTAAGTGATGATATGCGCGACAGTCGCGAGGAAGTTATGCGGGTTAGGCGGACAGCCTGGGATGTTGATGATGGTTTTGCCTGGCAGAACTTCTTGCAAGCCGACTGCCCCCGTTGGGTTCACGCCAGCGGCAGCTACACCACCCCATGCGGCACAAGAGCCGATAGCGATGATAGCTGCTGCACCTTCGGCCGCTCTGCGGATGTGATCCACAATTGGCTCACCGGCAACCATGCAGTAAATACCATTATCTTTTAGTGGTATAGAACCATCTACCACCAGAACATATTGCCCTTTGTACTTCTCCAGAGCGTTATGTTTGTTCTCTTCGACCTGGTGGCCAAAGGCGGCAGAGAGCACCTCATGATATTCAAGAGAGATCGTCTCCAGAACGAGGTTTTCCACTGTAGGGTGTGTCGCACGAAGCAGCGATTCAGTACAACCCGTACACTCCTGAGCACCAATCCAGATAACCGGTGGGCGCTGAGGACGAGAAACTGATTCGGCCATTTCTGCGGCGGCTTTGCTACTGAGCCCCATGGTAGCGGCCAGTGCTGCACAAAGCTTCATGAAATCACGGCGATTGATGCCGTTCGAATTGATGAGAGAATTATCTCCAGTCATTTTATTGTTATTCCGTTGCGAAGACCTGGCTTTTATTTTGCACCATTCGCATGTTGCTTATTGCGATCGGCGCGCCATTACCACACTTTTTATATGGTTATGTGCATTATAATACTTCGGCGGAGCAACAAAACGAAGGCGTAGGTCAATAGTGTAATTAATTAAAGCAAGATAATACCCCTTTTGGATCAAGCTTCGAGCCGATAGCCGGCCATGAAAAAACGAATTGTTGTACTCGACTGGTTCTCTTTGAAGAAATCCATCACCATCTCTTTATCCAGCCCGTAACGACGCGTCAGGATCCCCGCTTCCCACGCGCTGAGCTGTCGGTCACCCGTTTTTTCAAACATTCGATGTGAAAAACCCAGAACAAAACCGCGCTTATAATCTGCACAAAAATTCGCCACTGAACGAGCACTGTCCGCACTTGAGGCGTTCAATCCGGCCATCAGGCCCTTACCAAAATGGTTGTCCATGCATAACCTCCAATCGCTATATAATAAATTATATAGCGATTTTTTAAGCAAAGGCCAGAGGTATCACGCACTTTTTTGTGCCAGATTAAAAGGACACCCACTCGTCCGTTTTAGGCGCTGCAGCGGTTCTGTCTTCAGCGGAAGGGGAAGCAGTATTGGCAGCGGCGTATTGCACATCGTTGGCTGAAAGCCGGAATTGTTGTACAGAGCGTTGCAGCTCTTCCGTTTGCCGTTCCAGCGCCACTGCAGCAGCGGATACTTGTTCTACCAACGCGGCATTCTGTTGCGTCACGCTGTCCATCTGAGTGATCGCAACACTGACCTGCGAGATACCTTTATTTTGCTCTTCAGAAGCAGAGGCAATTTGTTTCATGATAACGGTCACTTCGGTCGCGCCGCGCAGAATTGCCTCCATCGTTAACCCGGTCTCTTTAACCAGACGAGCGCCCTGATCGACACGACGCGACGATTCACCAATCAGCGTCTCAATCTCTTTTGCCGCACCGGCGCTACGGCTGGCAAGGTTACGTACTTCACCAGCAACGACGGCAAAACCACGTCCCTGTTCACCAGCCCTGGCCGCTTCAACGGCGGCGTTGAGCGCCAGAATGTTGGTCTGGAAAGCAATGCTATTAATGACGGAGGTAATTTCTGCGATCTGTTTAGAACTGGCAGCAATACCGTCCATGGTGTCAACCACTTCAGAAACCAGGGTGCTGCCTTTACCCGCCGTCTCTGTCGCCGTATCGGCAAGCTGGCTGGCCTCACGCGCATTTTCGGCGTTAAGTTTTACCGTGGCGGTCAGTTGCTCCATGCTGGCAGCGGTCTCTTCCAGCGCCGCGGCCTGCTCCTCAGTACGGGAAGAGAGATCGTTATTACCGCTGGAAATCTCCGTTGCGCCTCGCCAGATATTGTCACTGCCTGAACGAATCGTACTTACGGCTTCACGCAGGCTGTCCTGCATTGCGCACAATAAAGGGACCAGTTGGCCCACGCAGTTACGCCCAAAATCTTCAATCGGATGGCTGAGATCGCCCTGGGCAATCTGGCGGAACTGCTGGCGAATGCGATCGAGAGGTTTCACCATCATGGTAACGAGGTAACGATCGGTGAAGAACAGGAGGGCGATCCCGAGGATAACGGCAGTAATAATCAGTGTCCGAATGATCGACGTTTTACCGTCTACCATAATACGCGTCGCATCAAGTCTCTTTCCGGCGGTGGCATCAAACCGTTCAGCGCTGGCACCAAATTCACGGCTCAGTGCGGGCGTAATCGTGCTGGCATGTTCCGAAAACGCCGTAAGCGAGCCCTGCTGCGCCAGTTGCATTTGCGGTATCACACCTTTATCCAGCAAAGCTTGCCACCTGGCCAGCACTGCTGCTGAAATTTCCGGGTCCATGGGGCCTGGAGACAATGTTTTCATCTCCTGGAGCTTTTGGCTCAGATTATCCAGCGATTGCTGGGCAGGTGTAAAATCAGGCGTTCCACCGCCAATTTTGACATCCACAGCACGGCTCAGGCGTGTCACAAAGCGAAAGTACTGATCGTTCCCCTGACTCAGCACCGTCATCTGTTTGACGAGATGGCGGTCAATATCATTCCCTTCTGATATTTTTGATAAAGCATGCAGACTGAATAAACCCACGCCCGACCAGAGCAGGCAAAAAAGTCCCAGTATTGCCAGCATGACAATACGAATAGTGAAGTTTTTCAGCAAATACATAATAATTTCCTTGCCATTGATGAGGAATTCGCCATCAGGCGATACTTCCCCTTGTTATCGGCAGGCAATGAAGAAGATATAATACGTTCTTTATTTTTTTACTTTTTTAAGTCTATCTATTATTCCTGCTGGTCATATCAATATGAATGTTAATGAAATTAGGTAGCATTATTATTCAGATAATTAACCTAAAGCTGTAAATAATGCGTTGTTTTTCATAACAAATATTTATCAAACCAGGCAAGAGTGCGTTCCCAGGCTAAATCAGCAGCTGCTTTATCATAACGGGGGGTCGAATCGTTATGAAAACCATGATTAACACCGGGATAGATATATGCTTGATAGATTTTCTTATTCGCTTTGAGTGCGGCTTCATAAGCGGGCCAGCCTTCATTAATTCGTGTATCTAGTTCTGCATAGTGTAATAATAAAGGCGCATTAATTTTAGGGACATCGGAAGCAGGAACCTGACGCCCATAAAAGGGCACCGCACAGGCCAGTTCAGGGAAAGCAACAGCCGCTGCATTCGCCACACCACCACCGTAGCAAAATCCGGTGATCCCCACCTTTTCTGTCGCCATCGAATAACGCTGCATAAACTCAATAGCGGCAAAAAAATCATTCATCAGCTTAACGGGATCAACCTGCTGCTGTAATTCCCGGCCTTTATCATCATTGCCGGGATAACCGCCCAGTGAACTTAATCCATCGGGTGCCAGCGCAATATAACCCGCCTTCGCCACCCGCCGTGCTACATCCTCAATATACGGATTCAGCCCACGATTCTCATGTACCACTACCACCGCCGGAACCTTCCCCGTCACCTTCGCGGATTTCACCAGATAACCTCGCACATCACCATGCCCATCAGGCGATGGATAGGTAATGTATTCTGCCAGAATATCGGGATCGGTAAATTCGACCTGCGTTGCCAGGGCATAGTTCGGTTTCAGCAAATTGAATAGCGCCAGTGCCGTCATACCACCTACCGCATATTTCGCCGCCAGATTCAGAAACTCGCGTTTCGTAATTTTGCCATGGGCGTAATAGTCATAGTAAGCGAGTAACTCCTGCGGAAAGTCTTTAGCAGTCAAACGCGGCATGGTCGCACTCCTGAGTGATGTTTTTTTAAGCAAAGCACAGTGATCTGTTTTTGCCCAGTTTTTCATCCCAGTGTGACCTGGTGAACGGGATATTCAGTGGGAACTCGCTAGAATAGAAACGTTGTTTCGAAATTCACCTGCACTAAGGAGATCTCATGGCCTGGTTTGCCAATCCTGAACGTTATGAGCAAATGCTCTATCGCTACTGTGGGCGCAGCGGCTTGCGCCTGCCCGCGCTGTCGCTGGGCTTATGGCACAGTTTTGGACACGTTCACGCTCTGGATTCACAACGAGCACTGCTGCGAAAAGCATTTGATTTAGGGATAACACATTTTGATTTAGCCAATAACTACGGGCCGCCTCCGGGCAGTGCTGAAGAGAATTTTGGTCGATTGTTGCGCGAGGATTTTGCACAATATCGTGATGAATTGATCATCTCAACCAAAGCGGGTTACGACATGTGGCCGGGGCCGTACGGTTCTGGCGGCTCACGCAAGTATCTGCTGGCCAGCCTCGACCAGAGCCTCAAGCGCATGGGTCTCGACTACGTCGATATCTTCTATTCGCACCGCGTTGACGAAAATACACCGATGGAAGAGACTGCTTCCGCGCTGGCCCATGCCGTGCAAAGTGGCAAAGCACTGTATGTCGGCATCTCATCTTATTCGCCAGAGCGCACGCAGAAGATGGCCGAACTGCTGCGGGAATGGAAAATTCCGCTGCTTATCCACCAGCCATCCTACAACCTGCTTAACCGCTGGGTAGACAGCAGCGGCTTGCTGGATACGCTGGAATCCAACGGGATGGGCTGTATTGCCTTCACCCCGTTGGCGCAGGGGCTCCTGACAGGGAAATACCTCAACGGTATTCCTGATGGTTCCCGTATGCAGCGTGAAGGGAAAAAAGTCCGTGGACTGACGGAAAATATGCTAACGGAAGCAAATCTTAACAGTCTGCGTTTGCTCAATGAGATGGCCCAACAACGTGGGCAGTCGATGGCGCAAATGGCGTTAAGCTGGCTACTAAAAGATAACCGGGTCACATCGGTATTAATTGGCGCCAGCCGACCTGAGCAGTTGGAAGAGAACGTTCAGGCACTGGCAAACCTGACTTTCAGTGCCGAAGAACTGGCACAGATCGATAAACATGTCGCGGACGGTAAGCTCAATCTGTGGCAAGCCTCATCAGACAAGTAACGATCTGACCATTACGCCGGGTGTAGTCCTACCCGGCGTAATGGCCTGCTGATGAGAGTGGGCAAGTAAATCTCGCATCACACCTCGTCCTCTTTAATCAACGGACGCTGGTATTCCGGCCATACCAGGGCGACAAGTGCAGGATAGGCTTCAAGGCTGAACTCCCTGAAGCACTGCCGCAAGTTAAGCACATCCAGATCGGCGTGCGGGACTTTCTCCCCGCTGAGGCAGCGCTTTTTAATATTGTCATAATACTTATAAACCGCAGAGTTAAGATCGCTACAGCGCCGCTGCGCGTCAAAGAGCCCCGGCGTTTCATTCAGCTCCACCATTGTCATCCGCTTGACTGTGGAGTGGATAAAATCAATATATTCGTGATTGACTCGCCAATACCATACCGGAGTAATCGAATTCATCAGGGCAGAAAAATGATCTTCTCCCTCTTCTTTACTTAGCATTTCTGGCTGGTACTGTGCGTTAACATCTTCTGTATAACGGTTTTTATTTGCACTACGCATTAGCAAAAGTACCCCGCAGGTCAGCAATAGCAGGGTAATAACAGAATAAAATATACTGTTCATAGCGGGCTCCATTTTTTTTGATTTTAAAATTACCCCATGCTATTGTCAACGCGGCCTACCTTATTAAAAACATCATATTATTGGCAGCAAAGGATATTTCAACATGCTTCCCGAGCATCTTGTTCCCTCTCGTTTTCATTTATCCGCAACCCCGAACAATACAAACACCACAGAAAATAGTGAAAATTTGACTCAGGGGAAGATAACGCTAAGTGATTACGAATCAGAAATTTTGATTAGTTCCGCAGCTACCGGCCAGTCCCGGAATATGTTATTTGAAGAGTGCGATCGTCATTTAAAAGAGCGTCTTTTCCGCGCCGCAAAAATTGAGTCATTTACTCGTCTGCTCAATTCATTACAGGCGGAAGGCGACATTAACGCCCAGGAATTAAGTAAAATTTTGGCCAAAAAAACAGCCATGATAAATGAACAAGGCAACAAAATTTGGCTTAATTTAATTACTCGCGAAACCAACGATCCTATTTTTTATTCTCTGGAAGAGAAATAAAATGAAAGATGTTGAAGATAATAATGTTTATTTGGCTTTAGATAACCACAAAAGCGATGAGTTTGTCTTAAAACAAAATCTGTCTGTGTTGATAGCCAATAAAAACGCGACGCTGGAAAGCCTTGCTCAAGAGATGGTTTCTATACCCGCCGCGCTGGTGCGGATGAAATGGCAAAATCGTCATGAAATCTACGCACTGCAAGCCAAAGAAGAGATTTACGGTGCCACTATCGAGGCCATCATCGCTCAGCAACCAGAATTGCGGGACAAAATCATGGCCCGTCTGGAAAGCACATACCAGCATCTGCTTGCACGTGAAACTGCCACACTGCGCCTGACCCGTAAGCTATCCGAAGGGAATTACGAACCCACAAAAATCACTACGGTAGCGCTGGACGAGAACAGATAAGGCAAGAGACTTGCAGGGAAGTGATATCAGGAGAAGCTTGCCGGGTAAGGTCAAACCTGTACCCGGCAACAAGGATTATTTGGCTTTCACGGTCTCTTCACCGACCAAACCAATCTTCAGGTAGCCCGCCTGATGCAGCGTATCCATAACCTTCATCATGGTTTCGTAGTCAACGGTTTTATCTGCCCGGAAGAAGACAGTGGTGTCTTTCTTGCCTTCAGTTAGCGCGTTTAGCTCGTTAATCATCGTCTCATCGGTGACCTGATCGTTACCAATAAACATGGTGTTATCGGCTTTTACTGACAGGTAAACCGGTTTTTCCGGACGCGGTTGCGGCGTACTGGTGGATGCAGGAAGATTGACCTTCACATCCACGGTTGCCAGTGGCGCTGCCACCATAAAGATGATCAATAATACCAACATGACGTCGATAAACGGTGTCACGTTGATATCATGCATTTCACCGTTATCGTCCAGGTTTTCATTAAAGCTCATTGCCATGGAACATTATCCTACACGTAATTTCTGCGCAGCACGTACCGGGTGTGCAGACGCGCTTGCACTCAGGTCCAGGTCACGACTTTGCAGCAACAGCACCTGCGCAGCGACATCGCCCAGCATCGCTTTATAGCTGCCAATCTGACGAGCAAAAATGTTGTAGATAACCACAGCAGGGATTGCCGCGACCAGACCGATCGCCGTCGCTAACAGAGCTTCTGCAATACCCGGCGCAACAACAGCCAGGTTGGTGGTTTGGGTTTGCGCGATACCGATGAAGCTATTCATGATGCCCCATACTGTACCAAACAACCCGACAAATGGAGAGATAGCCCCGATGGTTGCCAGGTATCCATTACCCCGCCCCATCTGACGTCCAACGGCGGCAACGCGACGTTCCAGACGGAAACCGGTACGCTCTTTGATCCCTTCGTTGTCATCACTGCCTGCTGACAGTTCCAGTTCATTCTGCGCTTCATTAATCAGCAGAGAACCCAGGCTTTTGCCATCGAATCCTGCGGCAATCTCACTTGCCTGATCTAAAGAGCGGGCTTCCGCCAGCAGTTGCTGTTCACGCTTAAGGCGGCGCTTCTGCGTAAAGAACTCAAGGCTCTTACTAAAGAAGATAGCCCAGGTGACCACTGACGCCAAAATCAGCCCAATCATCACGCACTTAACCACGATATCGGCGTGCTGATACATACCCCAGACGGAAAGATCCGTCTGCATCAAATTATTACCCACTCTGTATCTCCAGGACGCAAATCACAAAATCTGAGCGTAATGATATCAAAACGACGTCGAATTGATAGTCGTTCTCATTACTATTTACATAGTGCCGCACCTTTGGTTTCTTTTCCTTGCGCTCACGCAGTAAAAAAGTTACCAGAAATCGATTTGAGAATATTTTGTACTTTATGGCTATTCTGCAGGACGCGGCAGATGCGATTCATGCTAGTTTAGACATCCAGACGTATAAAAACAGGTCGAACAACATGGCAGATAAACAACTTGAAACCAAACTCGTGCACGCAGGACGCAGTAAAAAGTACACGCTGGGTTCGGTAAATAGCGTGATCCAGCGCGCTTCTTCGCTGGTTTTTGACTCCGTAGAGGCCAAAAAACAAGCCACCCATAACCGTGCTAACGGCGCGCTTTTCTATGGACGTCGCGGAACCCTGACGCATTTCTCTCTGCAGGAAGCGATGTGCGAACTGGAAGGCGGCGCGGGCTGCGCCTTGTTCCCTTGTGGTGCGGCTGCCGTTGCCAACACCATCCTCGCTTTTGTGGAGCAAGGCGATCATGTGCTGATGACCAATACCGCCTATGAACCCAGTCAGGATTTCTGCACCAAAATTCTCGGCAAGCTTGGCGTGACAACCGGCTGGTTCGATCCGCTGGTCGGCGCGGATATTGTGAAGCATATACAACCGAATACTAAAGTCGTTTTTCTTGAGTCTCCAGGTTCTGTCACCATGGAAGTTCATGATGTTCCAGCCATTGTTGCCGCAGTCAGAAGCGTAGTGCCTGACGCGATCATCATGATTGATAACACCTGGGCTGCCGGGGTGCTGTTCAAGGCGCTGGATTTTGGCATCGATATTTCTATTCAGGCAGGCACCAAATATCTGATTGGTCATTCTGACGGCATGGTTGGGACAGCGGTATCCAATGCCCGTTGCTGGGATCAACTGCGTGAAAACGCCTATCTGATGGGACAAATGCTGGATGCCGATACCGCCTATATGACCAGCCGCGGATTGCGGACGTTAAGCGTTCGCCTGCGCCAACACCATGAAAGCAGTTTAAAAGTCGCCGAGTGGTTGGCTGACCATCCGCAGGTTTCCCGCGTGAATCACCCGGCACTTCCCGGCAGCAAGGGACACGAGTTCTGGAAACGCGACTTTACCGGTAGCAGCGGTCTGTTCTCATTTGTTTTGAATAAGAAGCTAGATAGTGCAGAACTGTCTGCTTACCTGGATCACTTCAGCCTGTTCAGCATGGCCTATTCCTGGGGCGGTTTTGAATCACTGATTCTGGCTAACCAACCGGAACATATCGCGGCAATCCGTCCGCAAGGCAAAGTGGACTTCAGCGGAACGCTCATCCGTTTACACATCGGTTTAGAAAATGTTGACGATCTGATTGCTGATTTAGCCGCAGGATTTGCCCGAATCGAGTAAAATTGCCATAGATGGACATATATGCAGACACTTCTGGTGGAAAAGTCTGCAATTGTTGCGTCCGGGATCAAGGCATCCCGGACAATTCAGGAGTACAATCCACCCATAAACGCTGTTCCACAGGAAAGTCCATGGTAGTCATTCAAGATATTGTCTCCGCGCTCTGGCAACACGATTTTGCCGCGCTGGCGGATCCGCATGTTGTGAGCGTAGTGTACTTCGTTATGTTCGCCACACTGTTTTTAGAAAATGGCCTGCTGCCCGCCTCCTTTTTACCCGGAGACAGCCTGTTATTGCTGGCAGGGGCGCTGATCGCTCAGGACGTGATGAGTTTTTTACCTACCATAGCTATTCTGACTGCCGCCGCCAGTCTCGGTTGCTGGCTGAGCTACATTCAGGGACGCTGGCTGGGCAACACACGGACGGTAAAAGGCTGGCTGGCGCAATTACCTGAAAAGTATCATCAGCGCGCCACCTGTATGTTTGACCAACACGGGCTGATGGCGCTGCTGGCCGGACGTTTCCTGGCATTCGTTCGTACCTTGCTGCCAACCATGGCGGGGATTTCGGGGCTGCCTAACCGTCGCTTCCAGTTTTTTAACTGGCTGAGCGGTCTGCTGTGGGTCACTGTGGTCACCAGTTTCGGCTATGCGCTCAGTATGATCCCGTTTGTTAAACGCCACGAAGATCAGGTAATGACCTTTTTAATGATCCTGCCAATCGCCCTGTTAACCGCAGGTCTGTTGGGAACGCTGTTTGTGGTGATCAAAAAAAAATACTGTAGCGCCTGAACCGCATCCGTAGGCCGGATACTCTCCGGCATTTCGCCATATGGCGCACAGCGTTTAGGCCTACGGTGTACCTGTCAGGCCGACAAGAAATCAACTCCCCTGCATCATCCGAATTCTGGCTGCATCCTCTCCAGGCGTTACGCCAAAGTAACGTTTGAACTCCCGACTAAACTGCGATGCACTCTCATAACCCACGCGCATTGCCGCCGCACTGGCTTTCATCCCGTCATGAATCATCATCATCCGCGCTTTATGCAATCGATAGCTCTTCAGATACTGCAACGGTGAAGTACTGGTCACCGATTTAAAATTATGATGGAACGCCGACACGCTCATATTGGCTTCTGCCGCCAGCTGTTCTACATTGAGATTTTCGGTGTATTTGGTTTCAATCCGCTTCAGCACACGGCTTATCAAACTGAAATGTGTCTGGCGACTGACCAGCGCCAATAACGCCCCTCCACGCGGCCCGGTCAGCACATGGTAGAGGATCTCACGAATAATTTGTTTTCCCAGAATACGTGCATCCAATGGCCGTTCCATCACATCCAGCAGGCGTTCCGCTGCACAGAGAATTTCATCGGATAGCGTCGCGGAGTTGATCCCGCTTGCCGCCATTGCGGGCTGGAACAGTTCATCCTCCCCAATATCCATCAGCAATTCCTGCAATTGCAGGATATCGACGTTCAGGCGGATACCAGCCAACGGAACGTCCGGTGTCGCATAAGTTTCACATTCAAAGGGTAAAGGTACTGTGAGCAGTAAGTATTCGTTGGCATCATAGCGAAAGACACGCTCGTTGATATAACCAATTTTATATCCTGAAAAGAGAAATATAATGCCAGGCTGATACATCACTGGTGTGCGCCCCCCAGGTTCAGAGCCATACAGTAAGCGAATATCAGGCAGCAGATCATTTAATTTATTTTCATTATTTTTCAGCTGGTTAATTTTATCTGTCAGCAGGAGACAGATCTCATCACGGTTCATAGGGCACCATTTCATCATTGATTTGCAACCCTGATATAGTGCGCACTTTTATCCATTTTCTCCAGTAGTCTGTAGAAATGGGCAAGACATCGGCAGAAATGAGCATTGAGAGGAACGCTTCTGACGACCACAATGTTCACCATCAGGCAGGCACTCGCCTACCCTCTTTTTTACCCACACAAGGTAACGAGCAATGAACAACTTTAATCTCCATACCCCAACCCGCATTCTGTTTGGTAAAGGCGCGATTGCAGAACTGCGCGACCAAATCCCACAGAATGCTCGCGTACTGATTACCTACGGCGGTGGTAGCGTGAAAAAAACCGGCGTTCTGGCACAGGTTCAGGATGCACTGAAAGGCCTGGACGTGCTGGAATTTGGCGGTATTGAGCCGAACCCGTCTTATGAAACGCTGATGAACGCGGTAAAAATTGTCCATGATGAGAAGGTGACATTCCTGCTGGCGGTAGGCGGCGGTTCTGTTCTTGATGGCACAAAATTCATCGCCGCAGCGGCACATTATGCTGACGGTGTTGACCCGTGGCGCATTCTGGAAACCCACGGTAACGACGTACAAAGCGCCATCCCAATGGGCTCGGTACTGACCCTGCCGGCAACCGGCTCTGAATCTAACTCCGGCGCGGTAATTTCGCGCAAAACGACTGGCGACAAACTGGCCTTCATGACCCCGTTTGTCCAGCCCGTATTTGCTGTGCTCGATCCGGTTTACACCTATACCCTGCCACCGCGTCAGGTTGCCAACGGCGTGGTAGATGCTTTTGTTCATACTGTAGAACAATATGTGACTTATCCGGTAGACGGGAAAATTCAGGATCGCTTTGCCGAAGGCATTCTGCTGACGCTGATAGAAGACGGTCCAAAAGCGTTGCAGGAGCCGGAAAATTACAACGTACGTGCAAACGTCATGTGGGCGGCAACCCAGGCGCTGAACGGCCTGATCGGCGCAGGCGTACCGCAGGACTGGGCAACCCATATGCTGGGTCACGAGCTGACGGCGATGCACGGACTTGACCACGCTCAGACGCTGGCAATCGTCCTGCCTGCATTGTGGAATGAAAAACGCGATACCAAGCGTGCCAAACTGCTGCAATACGCAGAGCGCATCTGGAATATCACCGAAGGTTCCGAAGACCAGCGCATTGATGCCGCGATTGCCGCCACCCGTCAGTTCTTCGAACAAATGGGTGTACCGACTCGCCTGTCTGACTACGGTCTGGATGGCAGCTCCATCCCGGCACTGCTGGAAAAACTGCAAGCGCATGGCGGCACGAAACTGGGTGAACATCAGGACATTACTCTGGACGTCAGCCGCCGGATTTACGAAGCTGCCCGCTAAGGTTTTTTAACCTCCGACTTTCGTTTTTGGCTATTTATACCAGGCTTAAGTCACACCTAACTCACCGGGGGCTGCTCCGGTGAACTCAATTTACACCCAATCATTCATGATGCATCGAGGCGGCAATTGAGTGAATCCCCGGGAGCGTACATAAGTACGTGACTGGGGTAAACGCAAGCAGCCAACAAAGAGGCAGCCTGAAGGATTAAGTGTAGGGGGGAATTATGACCGGTCCAACCATTATCAAGCTACAGGATGGTAACGTCATGCCGCAACTGGGCCTGGGGGTCTGGAAGGCAAGCAACGAAGAAGTCATCACCGCCATTCATAAAGCGCTGGAAGTAGGGTATCGCTCAATTGATACCGCTGCGGCGTACAAAAACGAAGAAGGTGTCGGCAAAGCAATACGCGATGCGGGCGTGCCACGCGAAGAGTTATTCATTACCACCAAGCTGTGGAATGATGACCAGAAACGCCCACGGGAAGCGTTGCTCGAAAGCATGGAGAAACTCCAGCTCGATTACCTCGATCTCTACCTGATGCACTGGCCTGTCCCGGCGATCGATCACTACGTTGAAGCGTGGGAAAACATGATCGACTTGCAAAAAGAGGGGCTGATTAAGAGCATCGGCGTGTGCAACTTTCAGATCAACCATCTCCAGCGGCTGATGGATGAAACAGGCGTCCCGCCGGTGATTAACCAGATAGAACTGCATCCACTGATGCAGCAACGCCAGCTGCACGCCTGGAACGCCACACATAAAATCCAGACCGAATCCTGGAGCCCGCTGGCGCAAGGCGGTAAAGATGTATTCGATCAAAAGATCATTCGCGACCTCGCTGAAAAATATGGTAAATCACCGGCGCAGATTGTCATCCGCTGGCATCTGGATAGCGGCCTGGTGGTGATCCCGAAATCCGTCACCCCTGCCCGTATTGCCGAGAACTTCAATGTCTGGGACTTCCGCCTGGACAAAGATGAACTCGGTGAAATCGCAAAACTCGATCAAGGGAAACGCCTGGGCCCTGACCCGGATCAGTTCGGCGGTTAATCTCTCCTCTCCAGCCCGGCATTCCCGTCGGGCTTTTCCCTTGCCGAAATATTAAGAAACAATAAACGCACAACTATAGATGTATTTATGGCACATCCACGTGCAGCATTACGCAATATAACTTACTAATTATTCAGTAATAATATTGTTTTCATGAATACATCACAAATGTCTATAGGTGCGTGACCATGGTGGAAAAAACACAGCAAGGCGTCAAATGGCTCCCATTGATTCTTATACTATTTATTTGTGCCGGGCTCTGGCAGCTTACCCCACCCAGTGGGTTAAGTGCGCCAGCCTGGCATTCAGCCATTATCTTCGTTGCTACCATTGCTTCTATCGTGGCAAAAGTTCTGCCTATTGGCGCAGTCGGCATTATCGGTATTACCGTTTTTGCCCTCGCTTATGCTGCCGGGGATAAAACCGCCAGCGGCGCTATTACCACCGCACTGAGCGAACTGAACAGTTCGCTGATCTGGCTGATTGTCGTCGCCTTTATGATTGCCCGCGGGTTTATCAAAACGGGACTCGGACGACGTATTGCGCTGCAGATGATTCGCCTGCTCGGCAAGCGCACGCTGGGACTCGCCTACGGGCTGGCGTTTGCGGACCTGATACTGTCCCCCGCAATGCCAAGCAATACGGCACGCTGCGGCGGCGTCATCTATCCAATTGCCGACTCCCTGGCGCGCAGTTTCCATTCGAACCCGGAAGATGAGTCCCGCAGTAAAATCGGTACCTTTCTTATCACCTGTATTGGCAACGTCAACGACGTCACCGCCGCGCTCTTTATGACTGGCTATACCGGCAACCTGTTGGCAGTGAAACTGGCGGCCAATGCGGGGGTCACACTCACCTGGGGCAGTTGGTTTATGGCGGCGCTGCTGCCTTGCCTGGTTTCCTTACTGCTGGTTCCATTACTGGTCTACTGGATTGTGCGTCCGGAAATTAAACACACGCCGGATGCCCCTAATCTGGCGCGTAAAGAACTGGCGGAAATGGGCCGTATGTCACGCGGTGAATGGCTGATGCTGGCTACCGTCGGCGTCCTGCTGGTGCTGTGGATTTTTGGTGATACCCTGGGCGTCGACGCCACCACCGCCTCATTTGTTGGTTTATCCATCTTGCTGCTCAGCGGCGTTCTAAGCTGGGAAGATGTCAAAAGCGAGAAAGGTGCGTGGGATACACTGATCTGGTTTGCCGCACTATTGATGATGGCAAATCAGTTGAAAAAACTGGGCTTTACCACCTGGTTTGGCAACCTGATTGGCGATAGCCTGAGCAGTACCATGCATGGGACCAGTTGGGTGGTTGTCCTGCTGCTGCTCAACGCCGCCTACTTTTATACCCACTACTTTTTTGCCAGCGGTAATGCGCAGATTGCGGCGCTGTACGCCGTTTTCCTTGGCGTCGGCCTGCATTTGAATATTCCTGCAGCCCCTACGGCGTTGATGCTGGCCTTCACCAGCAGTCTGTACTGTTCCCTCACTCAGTACACTCACGCTCGCGGGCCGATTCTGTTTGGTGCCGGGTACGTACCGACGGGGGTCTGGTGGCGAACAGGATTCATCATCAGCCTGTTTAATCAAGCCGTCTTTATCACTGTAGGGCTGATGTGGTGGAAGATACTGGGTCTGTACTAAACTCACTGCGTCCTGACGAAACGTCTTATCTACGGAGAAAAGGAATGACCTGTATTTTCTGTCAAATTGTTGAAGGTAAAGCGCCCTGCCATAAAGTCTGGGAAGACGAGCATCACCTGGCCTTTCTGTCGATTTTCCCGAACACCGAGGGGTTTACCGTGGTGATCCCGAAAAAGCACTACCCAAGCTATGCATTTGATATGCCGCCACAGGCGCTGGCAGACCTGATGCTGGCGACCCAAAAGGTGGCGAAGAAACTGGATAATGCTTTCCCGGATGTCAGTCGTACGGGGATGTTTTTCGAAGGGTTTGGCGTGGATCATGTGCACAGTAAGCTCAGCCCTATGCATGGCACAGGTGATTTGACGCGCTGGAAACCGATCGAGTCCCGGAAGACTAAATTTTTCGAGCAGTATGAAGGGTATCTGTCGTCACATGACCACGAACGGGCTGACGATGAAAAACTGGCCGCATTAGCGGCCAGAATTCGTGAGGCATAAATACTGAGCACGTCTGCCGGATAGCGGTGCAAGCACCTTATCCGGCCTACGGTCTGTCAGGCCCGGTAAGCATTCCACTCCCGGATCTGACAGATTAGCGCCCCGCGACTTTCCCGCGTTTTTTATTCGCCGCAGGCGTCTGACGCTGGTGCGCGACTGGCGTATGCTTGGTCAGTGCCGGACGGGTATGGCGGTTCTGACGACGTGCTTCACGCATCTCTTCCAGCGTCGGGGCCGGAACCAGACATTCGCGGCGACCGCCAATCAGATGCTTTTTCCCCATATCTTCCAGCGCCTGACGGATTAACGGCCAGTTAGCAGGATCATGGTAACGCAGCAGTGCTTTATGCAGACGGCGCTGTTTATCACCTCTTGGCACTACCACATCTTCACTCTTATAACCAATTTTGCCCAACGGGTTTTTCCCGGTGTAATACATGGTTGTAGAGTTTGCCAGCGGTGATGGGTAGAAGTTCTGCACTTGATCCAAACGGAAACGACGCTGTTTCAGCCACAGCGCCAGATTCACCATATCCTCATCACGCGTACCCGGGTGCGCGGAGATGAAGTACGGGATCAGGTACTGCTCTTTACCGGCCTGTTTAGAGTAGGTATCAAACAGCTCCTTAAAGCGGTCGTAGCTGCCCATACCCGGCTTCATCATCTTCGACAATGGGCCTTCTTCGGTATGCTCCGGCGCAATCTTCAGGTAGCCACCCACATGGTGAGTTGCCAACTCTTTAATATAGCGCGGGTCCTCAACGGCGATGTCATAACGCACCCCGGATGCGATAAGGATCTTTTTAATGCCTTTCAGATCACGCGCGCGGCGATAGAGATTAATCGTCGGTTCGTGGTTAGTATCCATATGCGGGCAGATATCCGGGTAAACGCAGGACAGACGACGACAGGTCTGTTCTGCACGCGGAGACTTACAGCGCAGCATATACATGTTTGCCGTTGGACCGCCGAGATCGGAGATCACGCCGGTAAAGCCCGGAACGGTATCGCGAATGGCTTCGATCTCATTGATGATCGAATCTTCAGAACGGCTCTGGATAATGCGCCCTTCGTGCTCGGTGATCGAACAGAACGAGCACCCACCAAAACAGCCTCGCATGATATTGATCGAGAAACGGATCATCTCATAGGCGGGAATACGGCTGTTACCGTACGCCGGATGTGGTACGCGCTTGTACGGCAGTGCAAAGACGCTGTCCATTTCTTCAGTCGACAACGGGATCGCTGGCGGGTTAACCCAAATATAGCGATCGCCATGCTTTTGCATCAGCGCACGCGCGCATCCTGGGTTGGTTTCGTGATGCAGAATACGTGACGCATGGGCGTACAGAACTTTGTCGCTCTTCACTTTCTCGAAAGACGGCAACAGTACGTAGGTTTTTTCCCACGGCTTCGGACGCGGCGGCTGTACGGTTACCGCTTTCGCTTCTTGTTTTTTCGGCGCCACGGGTTTGTTGTCAGCACACGGCAAATCTTCGCCGTACGGATGCGGAATAGGGTCAATTTTCCCAGGCATGTCCAGACGCGTGGAATCCACCCCGCTCCAGCCCGGCAGCGCTTCTTTGACCATAATCGCGGTATTACGCACGTCGCGGATCTGATCAATGGTTTCGCCCATCGCCAGACGGTGTGCGACTTCCACCAATGGGCGTTCGCCGTTGCCAAACATCAGCATGTCAGCTTTTGAATCCACCAGCACGGAACGACGCACGGTATCTGACCAGTAATCATAATGCGCAGTACGGCGCAGGCTGGCTTCAATACCGCCGAGAATAACCGGCACATCTTTCCAGGCTTCTTTACAGCGCTGGGTATAAACCAGCGTCGCGCGGTCCGGGCGTTTACCCGCCACGTTGTCCGGCGTATAGGCATCGTCATGGCGCAGTCGGCGATCGGCGGTATAACGGTTGATCATCGAGTCCATGTTGCCGGCGGTTACGCCGAAGAACAGGTTCGGTTTACCCAGACGCATAAAGTCATCTTTGCTGTTCCACTCCGGTTGGGCGATGATCCCCACGCGAAAGCCCTGTGCTTCCAGCATACGGCCGCAAATAGCCATGCCGAAGCTCGGGTGATCGACGTACGCATCGCCGGTAACCAGAATGATGTCGCAGCTATCCCAGCCAAGTTGATCCATTTCGTCGCGTGACATCGGCAAAAATGGTGCCGGCCCAAAGCAGGCGGCCCAGTACTGCGGCCAGGAGAAAAGGTCTCTGTCCGGTTGGATCAGGGATATTGCGCTCATAATGCTTCCAAAAAAATGGTAAAAAAATAATCAAAGGCCGGGGATTATACGCTGGATCAACAGGGGAAATGAAGGAGTATTGTAAGGATGTTAAATTTCATCTCTGCTGGTGCTACGCTGACCGTTCCTGTGCTTTCGCACGGCCCAGGCCGGGTTAGGCGAAGCCGCCACCCGGCACAGGAATATCCATTACGGTGCCGGGTTCACCAGCATCTGGCCAATAGAACCACGGTCTGCCATTTCCAGCGTCTGGCTGTTGAAGTAGAACGGAAAATGCGCCCAGGAAGGCTGCCCATAATAGACCAGCAACTCCACTTGCCCATCAACCCATACGGTATCTTTCCAGCCACGGTCTTCCGGGAACGGCATCGCGCCATTCACATTACGGATCAGGAAAGAGACGCCTTCAATATGGAACGACTGCGGCATATCGGCGCGCACCGTCCAGCGCTCCCAGGAGCCCTGCTGCGCCGTGATATCCATGCGATTAACATCCCACAGTTGGCCATTGATTCCAGGATCGTCATCAAGGCTAATATCACGGCTGCGAATCGGCGAGCCGCTCAAAATTTCGGTGGGTAACAGACGCATTGGCAGGCTATCCGTTACCAGCGGCAGAAGGCCGGTTGGACGCAGAGTCAGTACCAGCGTGGAGATCAGGATACTGGAAGGTTCAAAGAAACCACGGATCCTGTCAACAATACTGGCCGCCTCGCCGCAGGTAATCGAAACTTCATCACCGTTGGTCATATCGACCAGAATCTCACGACGCTCGCCTGGCGCCAGCGATAGCTGCTTCACCGAAACCGGCGCGGGTAAAAACCCCTGATCGCCAGAGATAACATGCAGCGCGCGACCATCGCTCATTTTCAGCAGATATCGACGCGAATTTGAGGCATTCAGCAAACGCAAACGCACCCAGCCGCGGGACACTTCGACATACGGACTTTGCGCCCCGTTGACCAGAAGAGTATCCCCCACAAAACCCCCACTGCCCGGTTCGCTATATTCTGGCGTACCGAAATTATCCAGCCGCTTATCCTGAATAATGACTGGAAAATCATCCACGCCATAGTGGTTAGGGATCGGCAGTGATTTACTCACTTCATCTTCAACCAGCCACATCCCGGCAAGGCCGTTATAGACCTGCTGGGCAGTGCGATTTGGCGTATTGGCGTGATACCACAAGGTTGCTGCGCTTTGGCGAATCGGCAGCACGGGCGCCCAGTCCGCATTAGGCGACATCATACGCGCCGGCCCCCCCATAAGAGGACCCGGGACCTGTAATCCGGCAACGGTCATTGAGACATTTTCTGTCAGACGGTTGCTGTAGATAAGCTTGACGTCATCACCTTTCCAGACGCGGATTGTCGGCCCCAGGTAGCGCCCGTTAACACCCCATACGGGTGCGCGCGTGCCCGGCGTAAACGACCAGTGCGCACGTTGCAGCGTCATAAATAGCGGCTGTCCCCGACGGGACTCCAGCAGGGGGGGAACAGGTAGCGGTTGTTGCTGACCGGCAGCATTAGCCTTCAGCGGAACAGCACCTGCACACAATGCGATCCCCGATGCCTGAATGAACTGACGCCGACTGAATGACATATAAGCTCCATGAAAAACTGGCGATTAACACGCAGGAAATCATTTCCTGTAACAAACCCGAAATGAGCGAATCAAACCTTACCGGCAGCTTCCCGCTCAGCAACTTCTTTATCGAGTTCTGCGATTTTTTGTTCCATCAGCGTGCGGCAATGCGCTGCCAGTTCACGAACCTGATCTTTACCAAAATGACTGATATCCACTGGCGGCAGCATCTCTACAATCGCCAGCCCATTATTGAGTCGGTTCAATTTGATCTTATTAGAGGTTGTTGAAACGCAAACAGGGATAACCGGGACACCCGCAGCAATTGCCGCATGGAACGCACCTGTTTTAAACGGCAGCAGACCACGGCCACGGCTACGCGTTCCTTCAGGGAACATCCAGATAGAGATACGACGCTTTTTAAAGTGGTTCACAACCGCCGCAATGGTGCTGTGCGCTTTGGCGCGGTTATTTCTGTCGATCAACAGATTACCGGTGAGCCAGTACAGTTGTCCGAAGAAAGGGATCCACAACAGGCTTTTTTTACCTACTGTAACCGTCGGTGGCTGAACGATATTCGCTGCGGTAACCATGTCATAGTTATTCTGATGGTTACAAATATAGATAGCATTACCATAGTTCTTCGCGTCAGGCGGCATGCGACACTCAACCTTCAGGCCATACAGGGGAGCCAGGCGACCAAACATATGGCCGAACGTCGCAACGTGTTTTGGATTTCGTGGGCTGAACAGACAGTATATGCAACCGAAAATACAGACCAAAATGCAGTAAATAACAGTAATAATTAAACGAAAAATATATAGCATAACAACCTCTAAAGGCCTAAGAGCCTGGCATTCTACGTCACCTGATTCCGAACACTGCATCAGGTTAGGGCATTGTTAAGAGTGGCTCTCTGGAAAAGCGTATTGTTAATCGCAACGCACGAATAAACAACGGTTTCACGGGAATTTTTAAAACAAGCTCTCCCTGTGCGAAAACAGGGAGAGCCAGACGCTGGCGTTATTCTTCGCTGTCGCCGTGACGGGCGCGTCGAGGCGAGTCAATCTCAACACGGTCGATGCGTTGCAGACCGCGCATGAGCGTACCGCGACGACCACGCTCGCCGGTTACCTTCTGTAGCTCTTCAGGGCGCAGTTTAATTTTGCGTTTCCCGACGTGGATAGTCAGCGTGCTTTGCGGCGGCAGCACGTAGAGTTGTGCCAGACCATCTTCGCCTTTCGCAGCTTCCGCAGAAGGAATATTGATTATCTTGTTCCCTTTGCCTTTCGACAACTGCGGCAAATCGCTCACCGGGAACATCAACATGCGGCCCGCATGGGTAATCGCCAGCAGCATATCGGTTTCATCTTCAATCACCACCGGCGGCATAACATGTGCGTTTTCCGGCAGCGTAATCAATGCCTTGCCCGCACGGTTACGCGCAACGAGGTCATTGAAGGTGCAGACAAAACCGTAACCGGCATCAGATGCCATCAGCAGCTTCTGATCGTCGCCCTCCATCAGCATATGCTCAACCGTCGCGCCCGGTGGCAGCGTGAGCTTACCGGTCAACGGTTCCCCCTGACCCCGTGCAGACGGCAGCGTAATTGGGTCGATAGCATAGCTACGCCCGGTTGAGTCAACGAATACAACCGGTTGGTTACTCTTACCCTTCACAGCCGACTTAAAGCTGTCGCCCGCTTTATAGCTTAAGCCAGGCGCATCAATGTCGTGGCCTTTCGCACTTCGCACCCAACCACTCTGGGACAGCACAATGGTCACCGGCTCAGACGGCAACATGTCGTGCTCGCTCATCGCCTTCGCTTCTTCACGCTCCCGCAATGGAGAACGGCGATCGTCACCATAAGCATCCGCATCAGCCTGCAGTTCTTTCTTCAGCAGGTTACTCATTTTGCGTTCAGAGGCCAGAATGCCCTGCAGTTGATCGCGCTCTTTCGCCAGTTCGTCCTGCTCACCACGGATTTTCATCTCTTCCAGTTTGGCAAGGTGACGTAATTTCAGCTCAAGAATGGCTTCCGCCTGAGTTTCTGAAATACCAAACCGCGACATCAGCTCAGGCTTTGGTTCATCTTCATGACGAATAATTTCGATCACTTCATCAATGTTGAGGAACGCTATCAGCAAACCTTCAAGAATGTGCAGGCGTTTGAGTACTTTCTCCAGGCGATAGTTCAGGCGACGGCGCACGGTATCGCGACGGAACGTCAGCCACTCGGTGAGGATCTCCAGCAGGTTTTTAACTGCCGGACGACCATCAAGACCGATCATGTTCAGGTTAATACGGTAGCTTTTTTCCAGATCGGTGGTAGCAAACAGATGGTTCATCACCTGTTCCATATCCACGCGATTCGACCGCGGGACAATCACCAGACGAGTCGGGTTTTCGTGATCCGATTCGTCGCGCAGGTCATCGACCATCGGCAGCTTTTTATTGCGCATTTGAGCCGCAATCTGTTCCAGTACTTTTGCGCCGGAGACCTGGTGCGGCAGCGCGGAAATCACCACCGCGCCATCTTCTTTCGTCCATACCGCACGCATGCGAACGGAACCGCGTCCGTTTTCATAAATCTTACGAATCTCCGCACGCGAGGTAATGATCTCTGCTTCGGTCGGATAATCCGGCCCCTGTACAATATCCAGCAGTTGATCCAGCGTCGTTTTCGGCTGTTCAATCAGCGTAATTGCCGCTTTGGCCACTTCACGCAGGTTGTGCGGCGGAATGTCCGTCGCCATACCCACGGCAATCCCGGTCGTGCCGTTTAGCAGGATATTCGGCAGACGCGCAGGCAGCATTTTTGGCTCTTGCATGGTACCGTCGAAGTTTGGCACCCAATCCGACGTTCCCTGACCGAGTTCACCCAGCAGGACTTCCGCATATTTCGACAGGCGGGATTCCGTGTAACGCATCGCGGCGAAGGATTTCGGATCGTCTGGTGCCCCCCAGTTCCCCTGCCCGTCAACCAGCGGATAACGGTAAGAGAAGGGCTGGGCCATCAGCACCATCGCTTCATAGCAGGCGCTGTCGCCGTGCGGATGGTATTTACCCAATACGTCACCGACGGTACGGGCGGATTTTTTAAATTTGGCGCTGGCATTCAGCCCCAGTTCGGACATCGCATAAACGATGCGACGCTGAACAGGTTTCAGACCATCACCAATAAACGGTAACGCCCTGTCCATGATGACGTACATGGAGTAGTTCAGATAGGCGTTTTCCGTGAATTCATGCAGCGCCAGGCGCTCTGCCATATCGCTCATTAATCGTGGTTCCTCAACTTATACCCGTCTATTGAAGGGCAATATTGCCGCAGATACTACCCTATCTGGCGTGTTGAGTCACAAAGAAAAGGGCCGCGAATACGGCCCTGATGGGGATTATTTGGCAACTTTGGTAATCTGTTTCACGTCGATTTCAACGGAGTTCCAGTCTTTATCCACTTCACCCTGGATTTCAACCACATCCTGCGGCGTGACGGTTACGCCGTTCCAGCGCTTGTGGTCAATATCCACATTCACTGTGCCGGTCGCATCTTTAAACACATACAGGTCGTCGGAAATACGCTCAACGATGTTCCCGCGCAGGGTAACCCAGGTGTCATCACGCAGCGATTTGGCGCTTTCTACCGTCGTGCTGCTACCGTTTGGGCCAACAAAGCCGCCGTTTTGGCTTTGCGTTGTCGTCGTCGGTCCAGAGAAGCCGCCCTGCTGCGCTGCCAGAACAGGTGCGGAACACAGTGCCATTACGGCAACCATTGCAGCTAATTTTTTCATCGTCATGTCTCCCTTTCATGTTGGTTTACGACTATTAAATAAGTTAATCCTTAACAAGTTCTTAAGGCAAAAAAAGATACTTTTTTTACTGTACAGAGGCTGTAGCCACAGGTTTACTTGACGGTAATGAGAGCGACCGCAGGGAAGAACATATGCGTATTTTACTGGTAGAAGATGACACGCTGATTGGCGATGGCCTTAAAACAGGTCTGAGTAAAATGGGTTTCAGCATCGACTGGTTTACCGAGGGTCGCCAGGGGAAAGAAGCGCTTTACAGCGCCCCTTATGATGCGGTGATCCTTGACCTGACGCTGCCTGGTATCGACGGGCGCGATATCCTGCGCGAATGGCGGGCAAAAGGTAATCAAGAGCCTGTGCTGATTCTGACGGCTCGGGATGCGCTGACAGAACGCGTTGAAGGCCTGCGCCTGGGCGCGGATGACTATCTGTGTAAACCCTTTGCACTCATCGAGGTTGCCGCCAGACTGGAAGCATTGGTACGCCGCGCCAGCGGCCAGGCCACCAGCGAACTGCGCCATGGTCAGGTCTCGCTTAATCCCGGCGCGCTGGTCGCGACAGTCGCAGGTGAACCTTTGCCACTCAAACCCAAAGAGTTCGCCCTGCTGGAGCTACTGATGCGTAATAAAGGCCGCGTGCTGCCCCGCAAACTGATCGAAGAAAAACTGTATAACTGGGACGAAAACGTTTCCAGCAATGCCGTTGAAGTGCACGTCCACCACTTACGCCGTAAGCTCGGCAGCGACTTTATCCGCACTGTACATGGCATTGGCTACACCCTGGGTGACGCATGAAACTCACACAACGCCTGAGTCTACGCATCAGACTTACGCTTATATTTATCATTTTGGTTTTGGTAACCTGGTTGATTTCCAGTTTTGTTGCCTGGAAACAAACCACCGATAACGTTGACGAGATGTTTGACACGCAACTGATGCTGTTTGCCAAACGGCTGGTCACGCTGGATCTTGATGAACTAAAAGCTTCTGAGCGCATCGCGCAGACACCGAAAAAGTTCAAACATGGCCATATTGACGACGATGTACTGACCTTTGCGGTCTACACGCCGGATGGGAAAATGGTTCTTCATGATGGTGACAATGGTCAGTACATTCCCTATAGCTATCGTCGGGAAGGGTTTGACGATGGTTATCTGAACGGTGATAACGATAAATGGCGCTTTATCTGGCTAACTTCAGCGGATAAAAAGTACCGGATCGTGGTCGGTCAGGAGTGGGAATATCGCGAAGATATGGCCCTGGCGATCGTGACAGCCCAATTGGTGCCGTGGCTGGTCGCCCTGCCGCTGATGCTGCTGATCCTGATTGTCCTGTTAAGCCTTGAACTTAAGCCGCTAAAAAAGCTGGCGCAGGCCTTACGTGTGCGGGATCCGGAATCTGAAGAACCACTGAGCCTAAAAGGTATTCCTGGCGAGGTTCGCCCGCTGGTTGAGTCGCTCAATCAACTGTTTATCCGCACACACTCGATGATGGTTCGCGAACGGCGCTTTACCTCTGATGCCGCCCACGAACTGCGCAGTCCGTTGACGGCACTGAAGGTACAGACCGAAGTCGCGCAGTTGTCCGACGATGATCCGCAGGCACGACAAAAAGCGTTAATGCAGATGCAGACGGGAATTGACCGCGCTACCCGACTGGTTGATCAGCTCCTGACGCTTTCGCGCCTCGACTCCCTCGACAACCTTCAGGACGTGGCTGATATCTCGCTGGAAGAACTATTGCAATCCGCTGTAATGGATATCTATCACCCAGCGCAACAGGCACACATTGATGTGCGTTTGCAGATTAACGCCCACGATATCAAGCGCATGGGACAACCCTTGTTACTCAGCCTGATGGTGCGGAATCTACTGGATAATGCGATTCGCTATAGCCCACAGGGTAGCATTGTAGAGGTGACGCTTAACTCCCGCTATTTTAGCGTCAAAGATAACGGGCCTGGCGTTGCGCCGGAAGTCCTGACGCACATCGGTGAACGCTTTTATCGTCCGCCGGGACAAAGTGTTACCGGCAGCGGTCTCGGCCTGTCGATTGTCCGCCGTATCGCGACGTTGCATGGAATGTCAGCCTCGTTTGGCAATGTGCCGGAAGGTGGCTTTGAAGCGAAAGTCAGTTGGTAACTGGGTTATTATTGCTCAAATAGCAAAAGACTTTGCACATTTTGCTAATTTCACCGCACCGCTGGTGGGAGTAAAATCGTCCTCAAACGTATTTCCTTGAGGACACAACATGAGCAACATTCTGATTATCAATGGGGCGAAAAAATTCGCTCACTCTAACGGTCAGTTAAACGACACCCTGACCGAGGTCGCGGATGGTATCCTGCGCGACCTCGGGCATGATGTTAAAATCGTGCGTGCAGATAGCGATTACGACATTGAAACGGAAGTGCAGAACTTTGTCTGGGCTGATGTGGTTATCTGGCAAATGCCGGGCTGGTGGATGGGTGCACCGTGGACGGTGAAAAAATACATCGATGATGTGTTTACCGAAGGTCACGGTACGCTGTATGCCAGCGATGGTCGTACACGTTCAGATGCCTCTAAAAAATACGGCTCAGGCGGGCTGATTCAGGGCAAAAAATACATGCTGTCCCTGACCTGGAACGCGCCAATGGAAGCCTTCACTGAAAAAGACCAATTCTTCCATGGTGTTGGCGTTGATGGTGTGTATCTGCCGTTCCATAAAGCAAATCAGTTCCTGGGAATGGAAGCGCTGCCGACGTTTATCACCAATGACGTGATTAAAATGCCAGATGTTCCGCGTTATATCGCAGAATATCGCAAGCATCTGACCGAGATTTTTGGTTAACTAGTCACCTGGAATTAGAAGGAGTTAACCATGCTTACTGTTATTGCAGAAATCCGTACACGTCCAGGTCAACATCACCGCCAGGCGGTACTGGATCAGTTTGCTAAAATCGTTCCGACCGTACTGAAGGAAGAAGGCTGCCACGGCTATGCGCCGATGGTGGATCATGCTGCGGGTGTGAGTTTTCAGACCACAGCACCAGACTCAATCGTGATGGTTGAACAGTGGGAAAGCATCGCGCATCTTGAAGCGCATTTGCAGACCCCGCATATGAAAGCCTACAGCGAAGCCGTGAAAGGCGACGTGCTGGACATGAATATCCGTATTCTGGAATCGGGTATTTAAGTTATCGTCATGGCCGCCGGGCCAGATAAGCGCAGCGCCATCGGGCATAATGACCTTGCCGGATGGCGGTATTAACCGCCTTATCCGGCCTACATACCCATATCCCTTAGCCTTCGAGATCCGCCAGGTCACCTTTCTCCTGCAACCAGTTGCGACGATCCTCTGAACGTTTCTTGGCCAGCAGCATATCCATCACCGCATTCGTACGCTGATCGTCCTCATCATCAATGATGAGCTGCACCAGACGACGCGTATTGGGATCCAGCGTCGTTTCACGTAACTGCATCGGGTTCATTTCACCCAGACCTTTAAAGCGTTGTACGTTCGGTTTCCCTTTCTTGCGCTTTAACTGCTCCAGCACGCCCGCTTTTTCTTCTTCTGTCAGAGCGTAATACACTTCTTTGCCGAGATCGATACGGTACAACGGCGGCAGCGCCACATAGACGTGGCCGTGTTTCACCAGCGTACGGAAGTGTTTCACAAACAGCGCGCACAGCAGCGTCGCGATGTGCAAACCATCGGAGTCCGCATCCGCCAGAATACAGATCTTGCCATAGCGCAACTGGCTCAGATCGTCGCTGTCCGGATCGATGCCGATCGCCACCGAAATATCATGCACTTCCTGCGAGGCCAGCACTTCATCAGAAGAGACTTCCCAGGTATTGAGGATCTTACCTTTCAGCGGCATGATCGCCTGGAATTCACGATCGCGCGCCTGTTTGGCGGAACCGCCTGCGGAGTCACCTTCGACGAGAAACAGTTCGGTGCGGTTAAGATCCTGTGCAGTGCAGTCCGCCAGTTTGCCCGGCAGCGCCGGACCGCTGGTCAGCTTTTTACGTACGACTTTTTTCGCCGCACGCAGGCGACGCTGGGCACTGGAAATCGCCATCTCAGCCAGCAGTTCGGCTGACTGTACGTTCTGATTCAGCCACAGGCTGAAGGCATCTTTCACCACGCCAGAAACAAACGCCGCACACTGACGCGAAGAGAGGCGTTCTTTGGTTTGACCGGCAAACTGCGGATCCTGCATTTTTACCGACAGCACATAGGCGCAGCGATCCCAGATATCTTCAGCAGACAACTTCACGCCGCGCGGCAGAATATTACGATACTCGCAGAATTCGCGCATTGCATCCAGCAGACCCTGACGCAGACCGTTGACATGCGTCCCACCCTGCATGGTTGGGATCAGGTTCACATAGCTTTCGGTCAGCAGCTCGCCGCCTTCCGGTAGCCAGAGCAGCGCCCAGTCTACGGTTTCTGTTTCACCGCTGAAATTACCGATAAACGGTTTTTCCGGCAGCGTCGGCAGGCCATTTACCGCTTCGCTCAGGTAGTCATTCAGACCGTCCTGGTAGCACCAGCGCTGCTCGCTGTTGTTAACTTCATCTTTAAAGGTGATCTCTACGCCCGGACACAGCACCGCTTTGGCTTTCAGTACGTGCGTTAAGCGAGAAACAGAGAAACGCGGGCTGTCAAAGAAGGTTTCATCCGGCCAGAAGTGTACGCTGGTACCGGTATTGCGTTTACCACAAGTACCGACAACCTGTAAATCCTGCACTTTATCGCCATTCTCAAACGCGATGTTGTATACCTGCCCGTCGCGGCGTACGTTCACTTCCACACGTTTGGACAGGGCGTTAACAACGGAGATACCCACACCGTGCAGACCACCGGAGAACTGGTAGTTCTTGTTGGAGAACTTGCCGCCCGCGTGCAGACGACAGAGGATCAGCTCGACCGCCGGAACGCCTTCTTCTGGGTGAATATCCACCGGCATGCCGCGTCCGTCGTCAATGACTTCCAGCGATTGATCGGCATGTAAGATCACATCCACGCGTTTCGCGTGGCCAGCCAGTGCTTCATCCACACTGTTATCAATCACTTCCTGTCCAAGATGGTTAGGACGGGTCGTGTCAGTGTACATCCCAGGGCGACGGCGTACCGGCTCAAGCCCAGTGAGTACCTCAATGGCATCAGCGTTATAAGTTTGCGTCATGGTTTAAATTAGCAATTCGAATTGATCGTCAGAAACTGTGCAGTCCAAGGAAATCGACAATCGGGTTGAAATAATCTTCGAAGCCCGTGAATGCGTGGTTTCCGCCCTCAATAACTGTCTGACGGCAGGAGGCGTAATACGCCACCGCCTGGCGGTAGTCCAACACTTCATCGCCCGTTTGTTGAAGCAGCCAAATCAAATCCGGCGCTTCCAGCGGGTCAATCTGCATGACTTTAAGATCGTAAATATGGCGTGACTCTAGCACATATTGCTGCCCCGTGTAGGGGTTCTCGTTTTGACCGAGATAGTCGACCAGCAGTTCATAAGGCCGTACAGCCGGGTTCACCACCACTGCCGGCAGCATAAAACATTGCGACAGCCAGGTGGCGTAATAGCCTCCTAATGAGGAGCCGACAATCCCCAGCGACTCTCCGCCATGTTCAAGAATGATCGATTCCAGCATCTCTGCGGCCTGGGCCGGATACGGCGGCAACTGCGGCACGATCATCTCAACGTGCGGATGGTGCTCCGCCAGCCAGTTTTTCAGCAAGCACGCCTTCGCCGAACGAGGAGAACTATTGAATCCATGAAGATAGAGAAGCGTAGACATCAGTAGCCTTCTGAAGCGGTATCAGGGTGGAAACGATTACCCTGCAGACGGCGAACCTGAGTCTGCAACGTCCCGTCAGCAAAAAGCTCCAGCGTCCGCCAGCCGGGGCTGATGGTATCTAACGTGAAGTTGGAACAATGCGGCTTAAACTGCACGCAGGTCGATGGCGTCGCCAGCAGGCGGCGACCGTTCCAGTCCAGATCCAGTTCCTGATGAATATGCCCGCACAGCAGATACTTCACGCGCGGATAATTCACCAGCACGTTGTCGAGCTCCGCCGCATTGCGCAGGCTGTGCTGATCGAGCCAGCTGCAGCCCGCAGGCAAAGGATGATGATGCAGAAGCAGCAAGGTATTGCGCTCAGGCGCATCGGCAAGTTTACGCTCCAGCCATTCGAGCTGAAATTCACTTAATTCACCGTGGGGAACGCCGAACACCTGGCTGTCGAGCAACAATATTTGCCACTGTTCGCCGATGAAAACGCGCTTGGCAGGGGAATTCCCGCGTCCTGTAGCGCGCTGTACATTGCCGGCTGAAAATCGTGATTGCCCGGTAGCCAAACGCAGGGCGCACGAAAGCTTGCGATGCCCTCAGCAAAATGCTGATAGGCAGCAGCGGATTGATCCTGCGCCAAATCCCCCGTCGCGACGATCAGATCGTACTCTGGCGACTCTGCATGTATGGCATCCAGTACGGATTGATAACTGTCCCAGGTGTTCACACCCAGCAGCGTTTCATGCTTTTCGGCAAACAGGTGAGTGTCTGTAATTTGTAAGATCCTGACTCTGGCCTCACCAGCCAAAGGAAGGGTTAACAGGCTTTCCAAATGGTGTCCTTAGGTTTCACGACGCTAATAAACCGGAATCGCCATCGCTCCATGTGCTAAACAGTACCGTAACCAGTCGGCCAAAAACTGATTAATTTGATGCTTTTCGTCGCGTTGATGCAACTTTTTATTTGGATAATCATACCGCGCTTTGAAGCGAAAGATCTGCTGACTTGAACACACTTCAGCCACCCTCGCATCATGATACAGGCGCACAGTCAGCGACGGCAGGCTCCAGTAGGTAACCGCTGGTGCCGTCTGTTCGATCGCGACAAGCGTAGTGTATCGGGTCGATTCCACGATCGTTAATCGATATTGTGCGTTTGCAACCTGATAGCTCACTGTTTCACCGGCTGCATCATTGCGTGGCAACAGGCGGCGCAACTGCGAAAAATTGGTTTCGCACAGGCGCATCATTTCAGGGAAGTCAGGTGTGTAACGCTTCATTTTTTCCACTCAGTTTTTAACTCTTGATAGTGCAGCTGTAACCATTGCAAAGCGATGACAGAAGCCGCGTTGTCGATTATCCCCTCTTCTACCCATTGATAAGCCTGTTCCCGACTCACCACATGAACACGAATATCTTCGTTTTCATCCGCCAGACCGTGGATACCATTTGCGGTCGAAGCGTCCACTTCACCTACCAAAATAGACAGGCGCTCACTGGTGCCGCCAGGGCTTGCCAGATAACTCAGCACGGGTTTCGTACGTTTAACGTCCAGTCCGGCTTCTTCCATTGCTTCACGACGGGCCACATCTTCAACGGTTTCGCCTTCTTCAATCATTCCGGCTACCATTTCCAGTAGATACGGCGTTTCGCTGGTGTCATAGGCCGCGATGCGGATCTGTTCAACCAACACAACTTCATCCCGCTCAGGGTCAAAGGGTAGCAAGACTGCCGCGTGTCCGCGCTCAAAAATTTCACGCTTCACTTCACCGCTCATACCACCGTTAAACAGGCGATGACGGAAGCGATAAAGATCTAATGAAAAAAAACCGCGGTATAGTGTTTCTCGTGCAATAATTTCTACATCATTTTTAGTGAATGTCATTGGCAAGTTGTCTGGTTTACGCATTGTGCTGTCCTGGTACCAATAGTGATTAAAATGTGAATTTCAAGGTCGTTTGACTGCTGTTTGAGCGCCCTTGTGTTAAATTGATGCAAATTAACGCCGTATGGCACGTAACGCCAACTTTTTGAAGTGGCGGATTCTGCTAGAATCAGCAATTATTTTTACAATTTGATCAGCGCTAAATACTGCTTCACAACAAGGAATGCAAATGAAGAAATTGCTCCCCATCCTTATCGGCCTGAGCCTGTCGGGGTTCAGTACTCTGAGCCAGGCAGAAAACCTGATGCAGGTTTATCAGCAAGCACGCCTGAGCAACCCGGAATTGCGTAAATCCGCCGCCGATCGCGATGCTGCATTCGAAAAAATTAACGAAGCGCGTAGTCCTTTACTGCCGCAACTGGGCTTAGGTGCCGATTACACCTACAGCAATGGCTACCGTGATTCAAATGGTATCAACTCCAACGCCACCAGCGCGTCATTACAATTGACTCAGACGCTGTTTGATATGTCAAAATGGCGTGCCTTGACGCTGCAAGAAAAATCAGCGGGCATCCAGGACGTGACCTATCAGACCGATCAGCAAACGCTGATCCTGAATACCGCCACGGCCTATTTTAACGTATTGAACGCGATTGACGTGCTCTCTTATACCCAGGCACAAAAAGACGCCGTTTATCGTCAGTTAGATCAGACGACCCAGCGTTTTAACGTTGGCCTGGTTGCTATCACTGACGTACAGAACGCCCGTTCACAGTACGATACTGTGTTGGCGAATGAAGTTACCGCGCGTAACAACCTGGACAACGCCGTTGAACAGCTGCGTCAGGTCACCGGCAATTACTATCCGGAACTGGCTTCGCTGAATGTTGATGGCTTTAAAACCAACAAACCGCAGGCGGTGAATTCACTGCTGAAAGAAGCAGAAAACCGCAACCTGACGTTATTGCAGGCACGTTTAAGCCAGGATCTGGCGCGTGAGCAAATTCGTCTGGCACAGGACGGTCATCTGCCGACGCTGGGTTTAACCGCCTCTACTGGTGTTTCTGATACCTCTTACAGTGGTTCTAAAACTAACACCTCTCAGTATGACGACAGTAACCAGGGCCAGAATAAAATTGGTCTGAACTTCTCGCTGCCGCTGTACCAGGGCGGGATGGTTAACTCGCAGGTTAAACAAGCACAGTACAACTTTGTTGGCGCCAGCGAGCAACTGGAAAGCGCGCACCGCAGCGTAGTACAGACCGTTCGTTCGTCATTCAACAACATTAATGCGTCTATCAGTAGCATTAATGCGTACAAACAAGCCGTTGTCTCTGCGCAAAGTTCCCTTGACGCGATGGAAGCGGGTTATTCTGTCGGTACACGTACCATCGTGGACGTGTTGGATGCCACTACCACGCTGTACAACGCTAAGCAGCAGTTGGCAAATGCGCGTTATACCTATCTGATCAACCAGTTAAACATCAAGTCTGCGCTCGGTACGCTTAACGAGCAGGATCTGGTGGCGTTGAACAATACGCTGGGCAAACCTATTTCCACCGCGCCTGACTCCGTTGCGCCGGAAAACACCCAGCAAGACGCCACAGCAGATGGTTATACCGCCAACAGTGCGGCGCCGGCGGTCAAACCGGCAGCAGCACGTACAACCAGCAGCAGTAACGGCAACAACCCGTTCCGTAATTGATGTTGATGACGGGGCTTCGGCCCCGTCTGAACGTAAGACAACGTAAAGATCCGCCCCTTCCTGCGCATTCTCGCCTCTTCCCGCTTCAATTTCGACCAGTCATCCTCTATCCTGAGCATTATTTACTGTGTTTACCACTGGGTCCTGGAAGACAAAAATGAAACGGACAAAATCGATACATCATGCTTCGTTCCGCAAAAGCTGGAGCGCGCGCCATCTGACTCCTGTCGCCCTGGCAGTTACCGCTGTGTTTATGCTCGCGGGCTGTGAAAAGAGTGACGAAACGGTTTCGCTTTATCAGAATGCGGACGACTGCTCTGCGGCGAATCCAGGTAAAAGCGCTGAATGTACGACCGCATTCAACAACGCGCTGAAAGAAGCTGAACGCACGGCGCCAAAATACGCCACGCGCGAAGACTGTATTGCCGAGTTCGGTGAAGGTCAGTGCCAACAGGCACCTGCCCAGGCAGGTATGGCACCGACCGGTGAAGGCCAGGCTCAGGCGCAGAATCAAAGCAGCGGCAGCTTCTGGATGCCGCTGATGGCTGGCTACATGATGGGCCGCATGATGGGCGGCGGAATGGGCGCTCAGCAGCCGCTGTTCAGCTCGAAAAACCCGGCCAGCCCTGCATACGGCAAATACACTGACGCCGGCGGCAAAAACTACGGCGCAGCAACGCCGGGCCGCACCATGACCGTACCAAAAACCGCCATGGCACCGAAACCAGCCACCACGTCTACCGTAACCCGCGGCGGATTTGGTGAGTCAGTCGCCAAACAGAACACCATGCAGCGTAGCGCAAGCGGCACCACCACACGTTCAATGGGTGGCTGATCGTCATGGAAAGAGTCAGTATTGTTGAGCGCCCGGACTGGCGCGATAAGGCCACCGAGTACGGTTTCAACTTTCACACCATGTACGGCGAGCCGTACTGGTGTGAAGACGCATACTATAAGCTGACGCTCGCTCAGGTCGAAAAGCTGGAGGAGGTCACCGCAGAGCTGCACCAGATGTGCCTCAAGGTGGTTGAGAAGGTCATTGCCAGCGACGAGCTGATGACCAAGTTTCGTATTCCGAAGCATACCTGGGGCTTTGTCCGCCAGTCCTGGCTGACACAGCAACCGTCGCTCTATTCCCGCCTCGATCTGGCGTGGGATGGTACCGGTGAACCCAAGCTTTTAGAAAACAACGCCGATACGCCAACCTCATTGTATGAAGCTGCTTTTTTCCAGTGGATCTGGCTGGAAGATCAGCTTAATGCGGGCAACCTGCCGGAAGGCAGCGATCAGTTCAACAGCCTGCAGGAAAAACTGATCGAACGTTTCACTGAGCTGCGCGAGCAGTACGGTTTTCAGTTGCTGCACCTGACCTGCTGTCGCGATACGGTCGAAGATCGTGGAACGATCCAGTATTTGCAGGATTGCGCGGCTGAGGCTGAAATTGCCACTGAATTTCTCTATGTCGAAGATATCGGTCTTGGCGAAAAAGGTCAGTTCACGGACATGCAGGACCAGGTGATCGCCAACCTGTTCAAGCTATATCCGTGGGAGTTTATGCTGCGTGAAATGTTCTCCACCAAGCTGGAAGATGCCGGCGTTCGCTGGCTGGAACCAGCATGGAAAAGCATTATCTCCAACAAAGCACTGTTGCCGCTGCTGTGGGAAATGTTCCCGGATCATCCGAATCTGCTACCGGCATATTTCGCCGAAGACGACTATCCGCAGATGGATAAGTTTGTCGTGAAACCGATCTTCTCGCGTGAAGGCGCTAACGTTTCCATCATTGAGAACGGTAAAACGATCGAAGCCGTGGAAGGCCCATACGGTGAAGAAGGCATGATCGTGCAGCAGTTCCATCAGTTACCGAAGTTTGGCGACAGCTATATGCTGATCGGCAGTTGGCTGATTAACGACCAACCGGCCGGGATCGGCATTCGCGAAGACCGCGCCCTGATCACGCAGGATCTCTCCCGTTTCTATCCGCATATTTTTGTCGAATGATTGAGAGTGCCGGGTGGCGGCTCCGCCTTACCCGGCCTACGGCACGAACTTAATGCCCGATAAGCGTAGCGCCATCGGGCGTTCATCACCCAACCTGCACTGACAACATACTCAGGCTACCCATCTCAATCCCATCAACAGGAATCGTCACCGGCTCTTTGCCATCCCACGCGCCAAGTACATACAGCAGCGGCAGATAGTGATCCGCCGTTGGGTTCGACAGCGATCCGCCTTCATGATCCATATAGTTAACCAGCGGGTGCTGTTCAACCGGTCCCTGCCATGTGAGGTTTGCTTTAACATAATCGTTAAATGAGGTCGCCCACGGATACGGCGTATTCTCGCCGTGCCAGCGCGCAGTACGCAGGTTATGCACCACGTTACCGCTGGCTACCAGCATAATGCCCTCATCACGCAGCGCCGCCAGCTTACGACCCATTTCGAAATGCCAGGCCGCAGGTTTGGTGCTATCGACACTCAACTGCACCATCGGGATATCTGCGTTCGGGTACATCTTGATCAGCACACCCCATGAGCCGTGGTCAAATCCCCACGCCTCTTTATCTAACGTGACTGGCACTGGAGAAAGCAGATCCACCAGATGCTGAGCCAGTTCAGGAGACCCCGGGGCCGGATAATGCGTGTCATACAGCGCCTGCGGAAAACCACCAAAGTCATGAATCGTTTTCGGTGCTTCCATCGCGGTTACGCCAGTGCCGCGCGTAAACCAGTGCGCTGAGACCACCACGATGGCTTTCGGACGTGGCAACGTTTCCCCCAGCTGCTGCCAGGCACGGGTATAAACGTTATCTTCCAGAACATTCATCGGGCTGCCGTGGCCCAAAAACAATGCTGGCATACGAGTTGAAGACATGATGATATCCTTACTGAGGGAGTCATTTTGATATCACCACAATACGCTTTTTCGGTTGATGAAGAACTCAGATAACCATGATGAAGATCATCAGTTATTTTGACGAACCGCCCCGAATAGCAGATTGATAAGGAGTTTTATTTGTCGATGTCAGTACCTTTACTTCTGACCTTACTGGCAGGCGCCGCCACATTTATTGGTGCATTTCTTGGCGTGCTGGGACAAAAACCCTCTAACCGCGTTCTCGCATTTTCTCTGGGTTTTGCCGCAGGTATCATGTTGCTAATCTCCCTGATGGAGATGTTGCCAGCCGCACTGGCAGCAGAGGGAATGTCTCCGGTGCTGGGTTACGGGATGTTTATCGTTGGTTTGCTGGGCTACTTTGGCCTGGATCGTTTGCTGCCGCACGCTCACCCTCAGGATTTAGTCCAAAAAACCACACAGCCGTTACCCGGTTCCATTAAGCGTACTGCGATTTTATTAACTCTGGGTATCAGCCTGCATAACTTCCCAGAAGGGATTGCGACTTTTGTTACCGCCAGCAGCAATCTCGAACTGGGCTTTGGTATTGCGCTTGCCGTCGCATTACACAATATTCCTGAAGGATTAGCCGTTGCAGGTCCGGTCTATGCAGCCACGGGTTCAAAACGTACCGCTATATTCTGGGCAGGGATCTCGGGAATGGCGGAAATATTAGGTGGGGTACTGGCATGGTTAATTCTGGGCAGTTTGATTTCACCCGTGGTGATGGCGGCAATTATGGCCGCGGTCGCCGGAATTATGGTGGCGCTGTCAGTCGATGAATTGATGCCACTGGCAAAAGAGATCGACCCGAATAATAATCCCAGCTATGGGGTGCTTTGTGGCATGTCAGTTATGGGGTTAAGCCTCGTCATCCTCCAGTCTATGGGAATCGGATAATCCTGAGGGCGGATGCCACCCTGCTATTTTACAGCATCCGCTCATCCATAGCAGAACGTGAAGGACTATTCCTGTTCCTTAATCACGCTGTTATCTTCACCAGAACGACGGAAGAGTTTGTTTCGCGCCTCGAGCAATGCGTCTCTGTCTTGTCGGAATGCCCGACAATAACGCTTCATATGGCAATAATAACCCAATGCAACGAGTGCAATTAATACGATCCAATACCAGGCAATAAACATTCTTTTACCCTTAACATTTAACATCATTAAACATTTAACGTTAAAATTTTACATAAGCTTATTCTGACATACCCCTATAGTGGCATATTCCAGAAACAAATATATGATTTCGATCATATAAACCAGCAGCTATGCCAATAGCTAAAACACTTATAAAAAATAAAACTGTGTCGACGAGATCACACTAAGCAATAATAAATATTGTCCTTAAAATACCTCACTCATACTATCCAGAAAATAACAAAAATTAGATCTTGCAGAATAATACACTTCATAAATATTTATATACCCACAATAAAAATGACATCAGTAGTACTATTTTCATTTTTAGCCATATCGTAAAAACATAATATATTCATTGAGATTATATTTAAAATTAATATAAGGAGATATATCCATGTTTAGACAATATCGAAAAACGCTACTCGCAGGCACTCTGGCACTGACGTTTGGATTAACGGTCGGAAATTCTTTTGCTGCTGGCTTTCAACCCGCCCAACCCGCAGGAAAACTGGGCGCAATAGTCGTTGATCCTTATGGAAACGCCCCACTTACCGCGCTGGTTGAATTAGACAGTCACATTATTTCAGATGTTAAAGTCACCATTCATGGCAAAGGCGAGAAAGGCGTTCCTGTTACTTATACTGTTGGCAAAGAGTCGTTAGCAACCTATGACGGCGTGCCTATTTTTGGTCTTTATCAAAAGTTTGCTAATAAGGTCACCGTTGAATATAAAGAAAATGGCAAAGCCATGAAGGATGATTATGTGGTGCAAACGTCCGCCATCGTTAATCACTACATGGATAACCGTTCAATTTCCGATTTACAGCAAACGAAAGTTATTAAGGTAGCGCCTGGTTTTGAAGACCGTCTGTATCTGGTGAATACCCATACCTTCACTGCACAAGGGGCGGAATTCCACTGGCATGGTGAAAAAGATAAAAATGCCGGCATCCTGGATGCGGGTCCGGCGGGCGGGGCATTACCCTTTGACATTGCCCCCTTCACCTTTATCGTCGATACGGAAGGTGAATATCGTTGGTGGCTGGATCAAGATACCTTCTATGATGGCCATGACATGGATATCAATAAGCGCGGTTACTTGATGGGGATTCGAGAAACGCCGCGCGGCACCTTCACTGCCGTGCAGGGCCAGCATTGGTACGAATTCGATATGATGGGGCAGATTCTGGCCGATCATAAGCTACCGCGCGGCTTCCTCGACGCGTCGCATGAATCGATCGAAACAATCAACGACACCGTGCTGCTTCGCGTGGGCAAACGCGATTATCGCAAAGAAGATGGCATCCATGTGCAAACTATCCGCGATCAGATAATTGAAGTAGACAAGTCCGGTCGAGTGGTTGACGTGTGGGATCTGACAAAAATACTCGATCCGATGCGTGATGCGCTGCTGGGTGCGCTGGACGCAGGTGCGGTATGCGTCAACGTTGACCTCGCTCATGCCGGTCAACAGGCGAAACTGGAGCCAGATACACCTTACGGTGACGCCCTCGGCGTGGGTGCGGGTCGTAACTGGGCGCACGTTAACTCCATTGCCTATGATGCCAAAGATGACTCCATTATTATCTCTTCCCGCCATCAGGGCGTCGTCAAAATCGGTCGCGATAAACAGGTGAAATGGATCCTCGCTCCGTCGAAAGGCTGGAATAAGACGCTGGCAAGTAAGCTGTTAAAACCGGTTGATAGCAAAGGCAACGCGTTAAAATGTGACGAAAACGGCAAGTGCGAGAATACCGATTTCGATTTTACCTATACACAGCACACCGCATGGCTCTCGAGCAAAGGGACATTAACCATCTTTGATAACGGCGATGGTCGTGGGCTCGAACAACCGGCATTGCCGACGATGAAATACTCCCGTTACGTCGAATATAAAATTGACGAGATAAAAGGTACCGTTCAGCAAATCTGGGAATACGGCAAAGAACGCGGTTACGATTTCTATAGTCCCATCACCTCGGTTATCGAATATCAGAAAGACCGTGACACCATGTTTGGCTTTGGTGGTTCAATTAATTTATTTGAAGTTGGACAACCAACCATTGGCAAAATCAATGAAATTGACTACAAGACCAAAGAAGTCAAAGTTGAGATAGATGTCCTTTCAGATAAACCAAACCAAACTCACTACCGTGCATTACTGGTCCGCCCACAACACATGTTTAAATAATCGCGTTAGCTTAAGGATTAATTATGTCATCTAAATGGATTACTTCATTATTTAAAAGCGTGATATTAACCGCAGCGCTTACCTCGTCGTTTGCCGCCTCCGCTTTTACAGAAGGCACTGATTATATGGTTTTAGAGAAACCGATTCCTAATGCTGATAAGACGTTAATAAAAGTATTCAGCTACGCCTGTCCGTTCTGTTATAAATATGATAAAGCCGTGACTGGCCCGGTTTCTGAAAAAGTGGCTGATCTCGTCACCTTCACACCATTTCATCTGGAAACCAAGGGTGAATATGGTAAACAGGCCAGTGAAGTTTTTGCGGTAATGATTGCTAAAGACCAGGCCGCAGGGATTTCATTGTTTGATGCCAAATCACAGTTCAAAAAAGCGAAATTCGCTTATTACGCTGCTTACCACGACAAGAAAGAGCGCTGGTCAGATGGTAATGATCCGGCCGCATTCATTAAAACAGGCCTGGATGCTGCAGGTATGAGCCAGGCAGATTTTGACGCCGCGCTGCAAGATCCCGCCGTTCAGCAAACGCTGGAGAAATGGAAAGCGGCATATGACGTCGCCAAAATTCAGGGGGTTCCGGCTTACGTCGTTAACGGTAAATACCTGATCTACACAAAAAGTATCAAATCCATTGACTCCATGGCTGAGCTTGTCAGAGAGCTGGCGACAAAATAAACAGGGACCTGGCTATGGCTTTCATAAAAGGATTTTGGCGGGACTTACGTACCACGCCGGTTGATACGCTGGTGAGATGGCAGGAACGGCGCTTTCTGTGGCTACTGATGGCCTGCGCGATGGGCGGGTTAATAATACTGGCGCACTCATTCTTTCAAATCTACCTCTATATGGCCCCCTGCGAGCAGTGTGTCTACATTCGCTTTGCCATGTTTGTAATGGTTTTCGGTGGATTGATCGCGGCAATAAACCCTAAAAATGTTGTTCTGAAGCTTATTGGTTGCATCGCGGCATTTTATGGCAGCATCATGGGCATTACGTTCTCCATCAAACTTAACGGTATTCATTATGCTGTACATAACCCGGACCCGGATTCGTTGTTTGGTGTCCAGGGATGTTCCACAGATCCGATATTCCCTTTCAATTTGCCGCTGGCAAACTGGGCTCCGGAGTGGTTTAAGCCCACAGGGGATTGCGGCTATGACGCCCCCGTGGTTCCCGATGGCGTAGCGCTCAGCAGTACGCAAAAGTGGTTTATCGATCTATACCAACAGTCTGAAGGCTGGTATCTGCTCCCACCGTGGCATTTTATGAACATGGCACAGGCCTGTTTGCTGGCCTTTGGTTTATGTTTATTGCTGTTGGTGACAATGAGCGGTGCCTGGGCTTTAAAACTGGCCAGAACCAGGTAATTGGGAGCAAAAAACAAAAAAACCGAAGCCTGGAATATGGCTTCGGTTTTTTATGCTTACCAAAACTAACGTGGTAATAGTCTATTAGCTGGCTTTGCGCTCGTGCGCCTGGCGGTAAGCCACCAGGTCTTCAATAGTGACCACCGCCATATTGTGCTTGCCGGCAAACTCAATGCACTGTGGCGCACGCGCCATGGTGCCATCGTCATTGGTCAGCTCACACAACACGCCTGCCGGTTTAAACCCTGCCAGCGTCATCAGATCGATGGTGGCTTCGGTGTGGCCACCACGAGTTAACACACCACCAGCCTGAGCACGCAGCGGGAACACGTGCCCCGGACGGTTCAGATCGGAAGGTTTTGCGCCATCCTTAACTGCCGCGCGTACCGTAGTAACACGGTCCGCTGCGGAAACACCGGTGGTCACACCTTCTGCAGCTTCAATGGTCACGGTAAAACCGGTACCGTAAGCACTGGTGTTATTTTCCACCATCATTGGCAGATCGAGCTGTTTGCGGCGGTCTTCGGTGATGCACAGGCAAACAATACCGCTGCCGTGACGGATGGTCAGCGCCATCTGTTCAACGGTCATGGTCTCGGCCGGGAAAACCATATCGCCTTCGTTTTCACGATCTTCGTCGTCAAGCACCATCACACCGCGTCCTTCACGCAGCGCAGACAGCGCATGTTCAACACGTTCGAAAGGCGTACCAAAAGAGGAAAGTAGCGTCTGATTCATGGTAAAAAAACCTCACTAAAATTATGGTTACCAGAATCAGGGCAGTCTTAGGAGTACCGTCTAAGCGGCAAAAAAATAACGTGAGCGGGTCCATGCCCGACTGGATCGTTACTCTCTCCCATCCGGACTCTAACCGTCGGCCCCGGAATTACACCGGATCTGCTGACCTTTGAGTTTGCACCCAAAGCGCTCGCGGGCTTTCAACCTGAGTTGATTTACCGCCGGTGGGGAATTTCGCCCCGCCCTGAGAATAAGCGAGTTAACTATAACGCTATTGATTACCTTCATCAACGCCTTTGCTCATCTTAGCTTCACACAATTCTGGTTTATGCCTGGGACAGTTCGCACTACAATAGGCAGCAACACGTACCAGTTCAGGGAAACCATAATGATTGACCCGAAAAAAATTGAGCAGATTGCTCGTCAGGTTCACGAGTCGATGCCGAAAGGGATCCGCGAGTTTGGCGAAGACGTCGAGAAGAAAATTCGCCAAACGCTGCAATCACAGCTGACCCGTCTGGATCTGGTAAGCCGCGAAGAGTTTGACGTACAAACCCAGGTTTTACTGCGTACCCGTGAAAAACTGGCGCTGCTTGAGCAACGTCTGACGGAGCTTGAAGCGCGCGAGAAAGCGGCGGAAGTCAAGTCTGCGCCCGCAATCCCGCCAGTCGATCCACTGGTATAAAAACGACAACGGGCCGCAAGGCCCATTAATATGTTAGTGTTCCAGTTCTAATTTTTTCGCCTCTGTTGCCTGCTGGCAGTAAAGTGCATAGCGTTTGCAAAACCAGCTGCGATGTTCTTCATCCATATTTCCAGTTACAGCCTGGATATCAACGGGTCGGCCCTCAGCCTGCATTCTGGCAAAACTCCGCGCCAGGAAATCGAAATTATTCAATGAATACATACTATTGTTCATGAGCATACCCTCCAGTTATTGAATATCTGTTAAGGCCATATGCTTTTTCTGATTTCAGTATTTCCCTGGATGCGAAGATATTCTGCACATATTGTGCGCAAAAAAATCACCAGCTTCACAGTTTCCTACGAAATCTAAGATGGATGATGTTTTTGGTATGTTACCTTACCGCCGTTGTGACGGTGGTCGTCTTATTAATTATCGGGATTATCTTTGCCCGTCTGTATCGTCGCGCGTCTGCTGAACAGGCGTTTGTACGTACCGGACCTGGCGGGCAAAAAGTGATGATGAGCGGCGGCGCAGTCGGTGAAGTGAGCGCAGGTAACGTAAGCGGTGGAAATTTGGCTGAGCAGGCATTATCCGCCGTCCTTGCCTATCGCACACAAGCGCCGCTGATTGATTCGCTGTTAAATGAAATTGGCTTATCCGGCGGTTCGCTAAATGCGCTGACCACGACGACAGTCGACGTTAACCCTCAGACAACGGTAAAAGAAGAATAACCACTTCTGCATCATTCCCCTATCCCTGGCCGTAAAGCCGGGGATTTTTTATTCTGCAGCAGCGTTTTGCGTGGATGCTCCAGCAATAAGAAATCGGAGGGAGAAAGCCCTTGCCCCTGTCAGGAGGCTCACTAACAATCGCCTTGTCAGCAAGGGGCTGCAACGAGAAAGCCCCTCTCGAAGAAGGGGCTTTAATAAGGAAAGGGTTATGATGAAGTTCGTCATCATACTGGTTGTGCTGTTATTGATAAGTTTCCAGACCTATTAACAGTCAATCAGAGGGGGGAGAAATCCCCTCTCACCCTTATTCCTGTACTTTAGGTCGAAAAAACAGCAGCGTCAACAGCGGGAAACGCACCAAAACGAAAATTTCGACGCGTTTCCAGCATTTGCTATTTATCGCTGTCTTTCTGGATCTTCCTGATGATATTGGTCGTTGAGCAGCCATCTTCAAAGTTCAGCACCAGCACTTCACCGCCGTTCGCCCAGACCTCTTTGCTGCCCGCAATATCTTCTGGCTTATAGTCGCCGCCTTTGACCAGCAGATCCGGCAGGATGCCGGCTATCAGACGCTGCGGTGTATCTTCTTCAAACGAGACCACCCAGTCGACGGATTCCAGCGCGCCCAGCACGATCATGCGCTGTTCCAGCGGGTTGACCGGACGCGTTTCGCCTTTCAGACGTTTGGTCGACGCATCGCTGTTTACCGCCACGATCAGGCGATCGCCCAGCTTGCGTGCATTCGCCAGATAGGAGACGTGGCCCGCATGCAGGATGTCGAACACGCCGTTGGTCATCACCACTTTCTCACCGCGCTTGCGGGCGCTGGCAACGGCCTGTTTCAGCTCAGATTCGCTCATCACGCCAAAACCAGTATCAGCCCGACCACGCACGGCGTTTTCCAGTTCAATCGGAGAAACGGTGGAGGTTCCCAGTTTACCGACGACAACACCGGCTGCAGCGTTAGCAAAATAGCACGCCTCTTCCAGTGAGTTACCCGCCGCCAGCGTCGCCGCCAGCACGCCGATTACCGTATCGCCCGCACCGGTCACGTCATACACTTCCTGCGCCTGCGTCGGCATATGCAGTGGCGATTTGCCCGGTTGCAGCAACGTCATACCCTGTTCTGAACGGGTAATCAGCAGTGCGGAAAGGTCGAAATCAGCAATCACTTTCATGCCGCGCTCAACCAATTCATCTTCGCTTTTGCATTTACCGGCTACCGCTTCAAACTCAGACAGGTTCGGCGTTAGCAGCGTTGCGCCGCGGTAACGTTCAAAATCGATCCCTTTCGGATCGATAAGCACCGGCACGCCAGCCTTACGCGCCAGAGCAATCATCTGCTGCACGCTTGCCAGCGCGCCTTTGGCGTAGTCGGAAAGCACCAGAGCGCCGATAGAACCCAGCGCCTGATTAATACGCTCGTGCAGCGGTTGCGGATCCACGCCTTCAAAACCTTCTTCGAAATCCAGGCGAATCAACTGCTGGTTACGGGAAAGCACGCGCAGTTTGGTGATTGTCGGATGCGTCGGCACGGAAACGAAGTCGCATTTTACGTTCACATCCGCCAGCGTTTTGCTCAGCGCCCGCGCCGCGTCGTCGATACCGGTCAAACCCACCAGACGGGAATTTGCGCCCAGAGAGGCAATGTTCATCGCCACGTTTGCTGCGCCACCGGGACGTTCTTCGATGGTATCGACCTTCACCACCGGAACCGGCGCTTCAGGTGAAATACGGCTGGTAGGGCCGTACCAGTAGCGATCCAGCATCACATCACCGACAACCATGACTCCTGCACGTTCAAACTCTGGCAGCGTTACTTTCATTCCTGTCTCCTGAGAGATTCTCTGAGGGTCTTAAAATTTGCGCGCGATAATAGCACACTTCACTCGGCAACCAGCCACTTCTGCCAGCTGTCACGCACCAGCGTACGTTCAGCGCTGAAGAGCTCCGGCGCGACATGACCCGGAAGTTCCTGCAACGCAAGATGGTGAAGTTCGTCGCGCAGCGTTGTATAAGCGCGGGTAAGCGCCAGCGCTTCCTGCTCATCCATAATGTCGTTTTGCGCCAGCAATTCCAGAATGCGCACGTTATCCGACCAGCGCGTCAGCTTCGGTTTTTCATGCGCATAGCGCAGCACCAGATATTGCGTAATAAACTCAATGTCGGTAATGCCACCCTCATCCGCTTTAATATCAAAACGATCGCGATGCTTATTGCCTAAATGGGCGCGCATTTTCTCACGCATTTCACGCACGTCGGTCTGCAAGGTTTTCCCATCACGGACGAGGATCATGATATCGCGACGAATCACATCAAACTGAGAGGTCAACTGCGGGTCGCCATATACCACACGAGCACGCACCAGCGCCTGATGCTCCCATGTCCAGGCTTCGTTGCGCTGGTAATCGGCGAAAGCCTCGGTTGATGTCACCAGCATTCCCGCCGCGCCGGATGGACGCAGCCGCGCATCCACTTCGTACAAAATACCGGACGAGGTGCGGGTGCTGAAAAGGTGCATAATGCGCTGCGACAGACGCAGATAGAACTGTCGCCCGTCAATCTCACGCTCACCATCCGTCATCACGTCCATCGGACAATCATGCAGGAAGATCAAATCAAGATCCGAACTGTAGCCCAGTTCCCAGCCGCCCAGTTTGCCATAGCCGACGACGGCAAAACCGCGCCCCTCACGTTCGCCAAGATGGGTGGGTTGCCCGTAGCGAGCAACCATCTGCGTCCACGCCTGCTGGACTACCGCATCAATAATCGCTTCTGCCAGCCAGGTTAAGTGATCGCTCACCTTCATCACCGGCAGCGTACCGGCAATATCGGCTGCCGCGATACGCAACAGTTGCGTTTGCTTAAACTGGCGCAGCGCTTCCAGTTGCTGTTCTTCGTCATCTTCCGGTACGCGCAGCAAATACTGGCGCAGCTCATCACGGTAGGCATCCGTCGCGGTGGGTTGATACAGGGTGTTCGGATCCAACAGTTCATCGAGCAACAGCGGATAGCGCGCCAGCTGGCTGGCGACCATCGGCGAAGCCGCGCAGAGCGAAATCAGGTGCTTAAGCGCGCCGGGGAATTCGCTCAGCAGCTCCAGGTAGGTCGTGCGGGTCACGATGCCCACCAGCAGCGGTGTGATACGCGACAGCGGTATTGAGGCGTCGTCACGCGTACAGACATCGCTCAGCAGGTGCGGCATTAAATGATCCAGCACCTGACGTCCGCGTGGGCCAATGGTGCGTTTATCCAGCTCTTTGCGGAAATCAGCAATCAGAGACAGCACGCGCCGGCGATCGTCATCCGCCAGATGCGTCAATACCGGCGTGGTATCATCTTCCTGTAATGCGTCCTGCCACAGTTCGCGCCACTGCTCAGAGAGCGACTCTTCCTGGGTTTCAGCTTCGTCATCGCCAATCAGCTCGTTGAATACCCGGCGCACATTGTCCATATGATTGGCCAGCACATCGGTTAACTGCTGCCAGTCATCAACGTTCATCCCCCACGCCAGTCGCGCGCGATTCAGTTCATCGCCCGGCAACGTCTGGGTCTGCTCATCATTGATACTTTGCAGCAGGTTTTCCAGGCGGCGTAAGTAGAGATAGGCTGCGCGCAGTTGTTCCGCGTCGGTATCAGACAGCAGGTGCAATTCATTGATGGCACTGAGCGTGGGTAACAGCGAGCGGGATTGCAGCGACGGCTCGCGCCCACCGCGAATAAGCTGGAATACCTGCACGATAAATTCGATTTCACGAATACCGCCCGCCCCCAGCTTGATGTTGTCTTTCAGGCCACGGCGGCGCACTTCACGGGCAATCATCCCTTTCATGTTTCGCAGAGACTGGATCACGCTGAAATCAATATAGCGGCGGAAGACAAATGGCCGCAGCATCGCGCGAAGTTCACTGACGTAAGTGCCGTCGGAATCGCCCATAATGCGGGCTTTGACCATCGCATAGCGTTCCCAGTCGCGCCCTTGTTCCTGGTAATAATCCTCCAGCGCAGAGAAGCTCAGCACCAGCGGGCCGCTATCGCCAAACGGGCGTAAACGCATGTCCACCCGGTAGACAAACCCATCCATTGTGGGCTGATCCAGCACCTTGATAAGCCGCTGGCCCATGCGAGTAAAGAACTGCGCGTTATCCAGCTCGCGACGCCCGCCCTGTGTGCTGCCGTGCTCCGGCCAGGCAAAAATCAGGTCAATATCCGAGGAGAAATTCAACTCTCCGCCGCCGAGTTTTCCCATGCCTAAAATCAGCAGCGGCTGCGCAACACCGTCAGAATTACAGGGCGTTCCCCACTCACGACAGCAGGCGTCATACAACCAGTCGCGTGCGGCAATAATCAGCGTTTCAGCCAGATGGCTTAACTGCTGCAAAATACTCTCTTCCGTCACCCGCGACAGCGTCTGCGCCCAGGCGATACGCACCATGATGCGGCGGCGAAACAGGCGCAGCTCGCGCATCAGCGTGTTTTCATCGCCGACGTCAACCAATGCTTGCTGCAACCACTCGGCATAGTGTTGCCATTCATCCGCCTGAGGTGGCGTACTTTCCAGCTCAGCCAGCCATTCGGGATGGGCAATAATGCTGTCGCGGACAAAATCACTGAATGTAAGCACTGACTTCGCCTGCACGCTAAGCGAGGACTCAGAGATTGCTGCTGGCAGCCGCTCAACAACGGCCGGCCAGTACTGCTGTAACGGTGAAGAGAGCTGCTTCATGTATGGGACATCCTTTGCGTATTGAGGCTCATGGTATGGCCTCGTAGGCCTGATAAGCACTGCGCCATCAGGCATCCCGGCCTCAACCCTGATTATCGTTTTCCGCTGTGCAGCCAGAACGGTTCCAGCGCGATCGCCTCGTTGCGGAAGTGTTCAATTTCAATATATTGGTTGGCCACAATGGCGCGACGTAAGCCCTGCCAGTTGGCGATCCATTCCGATGCAACATTTTCGTCGTAGTATCCCGACAGCATCAGCATGCTATCAATGTTGCGCGTCAGGCGCGGCAGCTGATCGACGTACTTATCGCCCAACGGCTGAGCAAAAGTGGTTTTCAGTTCAGCGGCATGGCGTGAGAGATGCGTATCCGAGAAACGCTTAAAGGAATCGGCAATTTTGCCCTGCGCCTTCGCATCAAGGAACGGCTGCCACCCTTTGGTCACCAGCCATTCGGTCAGCGCCAGTTTGGCCATTGCCGTTTCTGTGCTGTAAACCGCCGAAACGGCAGAGGCATCAGACGCGATGATCGCTTCCGACCGGGTCAGCAAATCACGTAAGTGAGCGCTCGCTTTTCGTGGCACATTACCGCCAAACAACATCAGAATGTGACGCACCAGCCCCATTGCCGCCAGCACCTCGGCTTTCGCCCCTTTGACGCCGCGTACCCACAGCTCTTCGTGGTACTGCCACTGTGATAATGCCAGCTCCAGCGCCGCTTCCAGCCCCTGCTCAATGCTCGCCTTCGCCGGAACCTGTAAAATGCGCGTCGGTTTGAGTTCACGCGGCGCATTCCCCTGAGCCAGATGATAGCCGCGCGCGGCTTTGCTCAAACTGCCCTGGCGTAAACCGGTTTGCGAAACCAGCTGGTTTGCCAGCTTCAGTACCGCACGGGTATCGCCGCTTAGCAGCTCAAGTTCAAGCTCACAGAGAGGTTCAGCACATTCGCCCGCTTTTACTTCCCCGAGATCGAGGGCGATTTCGATACGGCTGCCGTCAACATCAAGGCGCCATTTCTCACGGTAAAAATCGGTACTGAACAGCGGCTGCACCTGAGAGTCAAGCTCAGCGGGCAGTTCGCCATCAGGCCAGACTTCCGTTGGGAACAAGGCAAGATCCAGCTCAGGCGCGTCCAGCGCAACGTTAAATTCCGGTCGCTGATGCAGGCCGCCCGTCACGCGTCCGGCAATTTTCATGGTCATTTCGTAATGACCGTTTTCACCGCGAATACGCAGCCCCATATCGTGACCACGCAACCACGCATCCGGCGTTTCGTAGTAAATATTCAGCAACTGGCTGGGGGCATGATGCTCTCCCCCCAGCGTATTCAGACGTTCACGCAGCGCATCTACAGCGTCACTATTGACGATAAATTTTAATTCGATTTCCTGGGCCATGGTCTTGTACTTATGGGTTATGTCACAGTTGAGAAAACTGACTGCGAACTAAGTTCGTTCTTTATGGTCAGTAGATAGTATTTTGCGCCAAATTGCCATGCAACGAGCAATTTGACGGGCGTAAAAGTTTCGGGTGGTGGCAAAAAGGACACAGATGATTCCGATTGATGTCGAATGCTTTGCGTAGAGACACTGATGCCACTACTATCGTTCCACTTTCTATGACAATAACGACAGCCTGATGCCAAAATTACGCCTGATTGGATTAACTTTACTCGCACTTAGCGCCACTGCAGTCTCTCATGCCGAAGAAAAGCGCTATGTCTCTGACGAACTGAACACCTGGGTCCGCAGCGGTCCGGGAGATAATTATCGCCTCGTGGGTACGGTTAACGCCGGCGAGGAAGTCACGCTATTACAGACCGATGCCAACACCAACTACGCTCAGGTGAAAGACAGCACCGGACGTACCGCCTGGATCCCACTGAAAGAGCTGAACAGTACGCCGAGCCTGCGTACCCGCGTTCCCGACCTGGAAAACCAGGTTAAGACACTGACCGATAAGCTCAATAATATCGATACCACCTGGAATCAACGCACCGCCGATATGCAGCAAAAAGTATCGCAAAGCGACAGCGTGATCGACGCGTTGAAGGAAGAAAACCAGAAGCTGAAGAACGAGCTTATCGTGGCGCAAAAGAAAGTCAGCGCCGCTAACCTGCAGCTTGATGACAAGCAACGTACTATCATCATGCAATGGTTTATGTATGGCGGCGGCGTGCTGGGACTCGGCCTGCTGCTCGGTCTGGTTCTGCCGCACATGATCCCGAGCCGGAAGCGCAAAGATCGCTGGATGAACTGAATCGCCTTCTCCGTCACACTGACATATGATTAAGGAATACTGTTTTTCAAAAGGAATGTGGCGTGAAGATTTATCTGGTCGGTGGTGCTGTTCGGGATGCGTTATTAGGGCTACCGATTAAAGATAAAGATTGGGTCGTTGTCGGCGCCACGCCGCAGGAGATGCTTGACGCGGGCTATCAGCAGGTAGGTCGCGATTTCCCCGTGTTTCTCCACCCACACACCCGGGAAGAGTATGCGCTGGCGCGCACTGAACGTAAATCAGGTTCGGGATATACCGGATTCACCTGCTACGCCGCGCCAGATGTGACGCTGGAGGCCGATCTTCAACGCCGCGACCTGACTATCAACGCAATGGCCCGCGATGACAACGGGGAGATTATCGACCCGTATAACGGACGCGACGATCTGGAAAACCGCCTGCTGCGTCATGTATCCCCTGCTTTTAGTGAAGATCCGCTGCGCGTTCTGCGCGTGGCGCGCTTTGCTGCCCGCTATGCACACCTTGGCTTTCGTGTTGCTGATGAAACCATGATGCTGATGCGCAACATGGCCGCCGCAGGAGAGCTGGAACACCTGACGCCAGAACGCGTGTGGAAAGAGACAGAAAGCGCCTTAACCACCCGTAATCCACAGGTATTTTTCCAGGTCCTGCGCGATTGCGATGCACTGCGCGTGCTGTTCCCGGAAGTAGATGCTCTGTTCGGCGTCCCCGCGCCCGCGCAGTGGCACCCGGAAATCGATACCGGCATTCACACGCTGATGACGTTGTCGATGGCGGCCGTGTTAAGCCCGGAGGTCGACGTGCGTTTCGCCACGCTGTGCCACGATCTTGGCAAAGCATTAACGCCTAAAGCACTATGGCCGCGCCATCACGGCCACGGTCCGGCAGGCGTTAAGCTGGTTGAGCAACTGTGCCAACGCATGCGCGTACCCAATGACATCCGCGACTTAGCCAAACTGGTGGCCGAGTTCCACGACCTGATTCATACCTTCCCGATCCTGCAACCGAAAACCATCGTTAAGCTGTTTGATTCCATCGATGCATGGCGCAAACCGCAGCGCGTGGAGCAAATCGCCCTGACCAGCGAGGCCGACGTGCGTGGGCGAACCGGTTTTGAAGCGGCGGATTACCCGCAAGGCCGACTGTTACGCGAAGCCTGGCTGGTTGCACAGGCGGTTCCCACGAAAGATGTTGTGGAAGCGGGATTCAAAGGTCAGGCAATTCGTGAAGAACTGACCCGACGCCGCATCGCAGCAGTGGCCAGTTGGAAAGAACAGCGTTGTCCGAAACCAGCCCATTAAACTGACGTTGCCGGATGGCGGCATAAATGCCTTATCCGGCCTACATATTGCGCCCGTAGGCCGGATAAGCGCAGCGCCATCCGGCATTTAAGGCGATCAGAAAAAAACCACATAGACGGCGGCAGCAACAATAAAGCGGTAAATCGCAAACGGAATGAACGAAATACGCTTAATCAGTTGCAGGAAGGTTTTGATCGCCACCAGCGCCACAACAAATGCCGTCACGAAGCCGACAGCAAACATCGGAATATCTGCTGCAGTCAGAAACGACCAGCTTTTGTAGAGATCCAGCGCCGTGGCGCCCATCATCATCGGCACCGCCAGCAGGAATGAAAACTCAGAAGCCGCGTAACGGCTCACGCCCATCAGCATACCGCCAGAAATCGTCGCCCCGGAGCGAGAAAAACCCGGCCATAGCGCCAGACACTGAAAACAGCCAATCATAAACGCCTGGCGATACGTCATATCATCCAGACCCGGCGCACGCGGCTCTTTCGGCTTCAGGCATTCTGCGGCAATCAGCAGCACGCCCCCTACCACCAGCGCATACATCACGTTGATCGGGTTAAACAGCGATTTGATGGTGTCGTGGAATATCAGCCCCAGTACCACGGCTGGAATCATCCCCAACAGGATATGCCCCAGCGTCAGCCGACCTTTACCAGTACCTTCATGCGGGGTCTTGCCAAAGTGAATGCCAATTAAACCAAACAGACGTCGCCAGAACATCACCACTACCGCCAGAATGGAACCCAGTTGGATCACGACTTCAAACGTTTTTGCGGTATCGCCCTCAAAACCTAACAAGTGGCCAACAATTATCATATGGCCGGTACTGGAAACGGGTAGGAACTCCGTCAGCCCTTCGACCACACCCAAAATTGCCGCCACCAGCAGCGAGTGCATATCACTCATTAATAAACCCCTAGATAGAGAAAGCACGGCAAAAAAGAGCCGACGAAAGGACTCTTTTATACCTGTTTGATTTAGAAATTATTAAGTTAATTATTTTCTTTCAGATTATTGCCACGCTCAATGATGACCCCGACGTTTGCCGCACGGGCCACCGCACCAGGTTTGCTGAGTTTGATGCGCACCCATGGAGACTTAAAGCGGCTAAGCAGCAGATCCGCCACTTCTTCCGCCACACGTTCTACCAGCGCAAAACGCCCACCTTCCACATGATTAACAACTGTTTGAGCAATATCAGCATAGCTCAGACAATCAGCGACATCATCACTTTTGGCAGATTGACGGTTATCCCATGCCATTTCGATATCGAACACCAGTTTTTGTTCGATAGTTTGTTCCCAGTCATAAACACCGATAGTGGTGATTACTGAAAGTTGCTCTATAAATACAATATCCATCACGACCTGCCTGCTTTTTGGCTAACCCGGATACCACTTCCGGCGAAATATGCGTATTATCCACAGAAGTAGCGTTTTACACGACATTTTCAAAACGGAACAGCTTATGAGTGCAATCGCGCCTGGAATGATCATCTTCGCGTACCTCTGCGGCTCAATTTCCAGTGCTATTCTGGTATGCCGCCTTGCTGGATTGCCGGACCCGCGTGACAGCGGCTCCGGGAATCCGGGCGCGACGAACGTATTGCGAATCGGTGGCAAGGGAGCCGCCGTCGCGGTGCTGATTTTCGACGTCCTGAAAGGTATGTTACCCGTCTGGGGCGCCTATGCGCTAGGCGTCAGCCCCTTCTGGCTGGGATTGATCGCAATCGCCGCCTGTCTCGGACACATTTGGCCGGTATTCTTCGGCTTTAAAGGTGGGAAAGGCGTTGCCACCGCCTTTGGCGCAATTGCGCCGATTGGCTGGGACTTAACCGGCGTGATGGCCGGAACCTGGCTGCTAACCGTCCTGTTAAGCGGCTATTCGTCGTTAGGCGCTATCGTCAGCGCGCTGATCGCCCCTTTTTACGTCTGGTGGTTCAATCCCCAGTTCACTTTCCCGGTGTCCATGTTGTCGTGCTTAATCCTACTGCGTCACCATGACAACATTCAGCGTCTGTGGCGTCGTCAGGAGCCGAAAATCTGGACCAAGCTAAAGAAAAAACGCGAAAGAGACCCCGAGTGATTTTATTGTCGGATAGCGACGCATCGGCGTCTTATCCGGCCTCGGGGATGTGATACCCTTCCACCGGCTTGCCTAATCGACGCTGACACCACCCCGCCAGAAACTCCACGCACACGCGAAGCTTCACGCTGCGATACAGCGGCTCCTGATAAACCGCCCAGATATTGGCGCTTTGCGCATAATCCGGCAGCACACGCACCAGTTCACCGCTAACCAGAAATGGCTGCAGATCCCATTCGGAACGCAGCATAATCCCTTTTCCCTGCAGCGCCCACTGCAACACAATCTCACCGCTGTTGGAGGAAAGATGTCCCGCCACCTTAATCGACTTTTTCTCCTGGCCGTTATCCAGTTCCCACACCCCGTGAGTCATATCCCGTTCTTTGGTGACCAGGCAATCATGCCGACTTAATTCCTGTAGCGTCGTCGGCTCACCGTATTTTTGTAAATACGTCGGCGCTGCGCATAATATCCTTTTATTTTTCGTTAACAAATGCGCAATATAATAATCAGGAATCTCATCATTGATACGAATATCCAAATCGATATTATCCTGCGCCAAATCAATTTGCCGATCGTAAAGTTCAAAATGTACCTGTAATTCAGGATAGCTGTGCATCAATTCTGTAATTGCCGGGGCAATATAACTGCGCCCAAAGCCAAAGCTACAGCCGATACGAATCATCCCTGCCGGACGCGTTTTGATTTGTGTGACGTCATCCACCAGATGCTGATAACGGGCAAGGATCTCCAGCGCATGTTCATAGCAACGTTGACCACTCTCCGTTAACGCCACGCCGCGCGCCGAGCGGCTTAGCAACGTAGCCCCAAGCGTGGACTCAAGGATCTGAATACGCTTCGTCACAAACGCTGGCGTCTGGCCCAGCGTCGCGGCGGCGGCGCTAAAGCTGCCGCTATGAACAATTTCAACCAGCACCTGCAGGTCTTTCGCCAGGGGATACGTGTTCAGCATGATCGGTAATCCGTAATGTTGTTAACCGCAGTGTAATTCTCCCATACGTATTAAACCCTGCCCTGGCGCAATTTTTATTGCCTTATCTGGACATCATTCACGAACTGTTAATTAGATATTCACAGTGCCAAATAATATAAAACCACATTTTTAGTGGTAGTTTGTGGCGGAGAATTTATTTCCAGATAAATAAAAGAACTGGAGTTAATAAGATGAGCAATCAAAATAACCAAAATGCGATAACTACGCTGACGAACATTGTCGCCGACTTTACCGCCATGATTTCTACCCGCATGCCTGACGATGTTGTGGATAAATTAAAGCAACTGCGTGAAGGCGAGACCTCACCGATGGGTAAAATCATCTACCACACCATGTTTGACAACATGCAGAAGGCGATCGACCTGAATCGTCCGGCCTGTCAGGACACCGGTGAAATCATGTTTTTTGTGAAGGTTGGTTCCCGTTTTCCGCTACTTGGCGAACTGCAAAGCATTCTGAAACAGGCCGTTGAAGACGCCACGGTAAAAGCGCCGCTGCGCCATAACGCAGTTGAGATTTTTGACGAAGTGAATACCGGAAAAAATACCGGCACCGGTGTGCCGTGGGTCACCTGGGATATCATCCCTGACGGCGACGATGCAGAAATCGAAGTCTACATGGCGGGCGGCGGGTGTACGCTGCCGGGGCGCTCGAAAGTGTTAATGCCTTCTGAAGGCTACGAAGGCGTGGTGAAATTTGTCTTCGAAAATATCTCCACGCTGGCAGTCAACGCCTGCCCGCCGGTGCTGGTGGGCGTGGGTATTGCCACCTCCGTAGAAACCGCTGCCGTGCTTTCTCGTAAAGCGGTGCTGCGCCCTATCGGATCACGCCATCCAAACCCAAAAGCGGCAGAACTGGAACTGCGCCTGGAAGAAGGACTTAACCGTCTGGGCATTGGGCCGCAAGGGTTGACCGGGAATAGCTCGGTGATGGGCGTACATATCGAATCCGCCGCACGCCATCCGTCGACTATCGGCGTTGCCGTCTCTACCGGCTGCTGGGCGCATCGTCGCGGCACGCTGTTGGTTCATGCCGACCTCTCCTTCGAAAACCTGTCTCACACCCGGAGCGCGTTATGAAAAAGATCCTCACCACCCCGATCAAAGCCGAAGATCTGGCAGACATTCGCGTTGGCGATGTCATTTACCTGAGCGGCACGCTGGTGACCTGCCGTGACGTTTGTCACCGCCGCCTGATCGAACTAAAGCGCCCGATTCCTTATGACCTGAACGGCAAAGCCATTTTCCATGCGGGCCCGATCGTTCGTAAGAACGGTGAAAAATGGGAGATGGTCTCCGTCGGCCCAACCACCAGCATGCGTATGGAAGCCTTTGAGAAAGAGTTCATTGAGCAAACAGGTGTGAAACTGGTAGTCGGTAAGGGCGGTATGGGGCCGTTGACGGAAGAAGGCTGCAAGCAGTTCAAAGCGCTGCACGTCATTTTCCCGGCTGGCTGTGCGGTCGTCGCGGCAACCCAGGTTGAAGAGATCGAAGAAGTGCACTGGACGGAGTTGGGCATGCCGGAATCTCTGTGGGTATGCCGGGTAAAAGAGTTCGGCCCGCTGATCGTTTCCATCGATACTCACGGTAATAACCTGATTGCCGAAAACAAAAAGCTGTTCGCTGAACGTCGAGATCCTATCGTCGAAGAAATCTGCGAGCACGTGCACTACATCAAATAACCCTCCCGGAGAGGCGTAATGCCTCTCCCTCTTCGCAGGGATACAACAATGGCACCTTTAGCTGGTTGGTGGCGATACCTGGCTCCGCTGGTAGTCATCGCCATTATTGCTGTTCTGCCCGTCCCCACCGGTCTTGAGAGTCATACCTGGCTCTATTTTGCCGTCTTTACCGGTGTGATTGTCGGGCTTATTCTGGAGCCTGTACCGGGCGCGGTGGTGGCGATGATTGGCATTTCGATCATCGCCGTCCTTTCACCATGGCTACTGTTCAGCCCGGAGCAGCTCGCGCAGGACGGTTTTAAATTTACCGCCAAATCGCTGTCGTGGGCGGTATCGGGCTTTTCAAACTCGGTCATCTGGCTGATCTTCGCAGCCTTTATGTTTGGTACCGGCTATGAAAAAACCGGGCTCGGTCGGCGTATCGCGCTGATGCTGGTGAAAAAGATGGGGCACCGGACGCTGTTTCTCGGCTATGCGGTGATGTTCTCTGAGCTGATCCTCGCCCCCGTCACGCCTTCCAACTCCGCGCGCGGAGCCGGAATAATCTACCCGATTATCCGCAACCTGCCGCCGCTGTATAATTCACAGCCCAATAGCGCCAGTTCACGCTCCATTGGCTCGTACATTATGTGGATGGGCATTGTCGCTGACTGCGTCACCAGTGCCATTTTCTTAACGGCGATGGCGCCGAACCTGCTGCTGATCGGCCTGATGAAAGGCGCATCCCACACGGCGCTGAGCTGGGGCGACTGGTTCTTAGGCATGCTGCCGCTGAGCATTTTGCTGGTGCTGATCGTGCCGTGGCTGGCGTATGTGTTGTATCCACCGGTACTGAAATCCGGCGATCAGGTTCCACGCTGGGCGGATACAGAGCTAAAAGCGATGGGACCGCTGTGCGCTCGCGAGAAAAAGATGCTGGTGCTGATGGTCGGCGCACTGGTGCTGTGGATTTTCGGCGGCGATTTTATTGACGCCGCGATGGTCGGATACAGCGTGGTGGCGTTGATGCTGGTATTGCGCATCATCAACTGGGATGACATCGTCAGTAATAAAGCCGCGTGGAACGTCTTTTTCTGGCTGGCCTCGCTGATAACGCTCGCCACCGGACTGAACAACACCGGCTTTATCTCCTGGTTTGGCAAACTGCTGGCGGGAGGACTGAGCGGCTATTCGCCGATGATGGTGATGGTGGCGCTGATCGTGGTGTTCTACCTGCTGCGCTACTTCTTTGCCAGCGCCACGGCGTATACCTCTGCCCTCGCGCCGATGATGATTGCCGCCGCGCTGGCGATGCCGGAAATCCCATTACCGGTCTTCTGCCTGATGGTCGGTGCCGCCATTGGTCTGGGCAGCATTCTGACCCCGTACGCCACCGGTCCTAGCCCTATCTACTACGGCAGCGGCTATTTGCCGACGGTGGATTACTGGCGACTCGGTGCTATTTTTGGCCTGATTTTCCTCGTGCTGCTGGTGATCACCGGTCTGGTCTGGATGCCCCTCGTTTTACTGTAATCTCCCATTGGGCGGCATATTGTCGCCCCTTAATCCATAAGCTTCTCATATGATCGGTTTCCCGATGCGCTGAGGCATACTTTTTTGTATGCAAACACCCTCATGCTGATAAGGGAAACGCTCTGGACATGGTTGCGCACGAGACATTCACACGGGGCTGGCAGGCTGAACTGGATCTGCATTTTACCTGCACCGGGCACAAAACGGTGCTCGCCTCGGCGCGTCATCATGGTCCATTGACGGTCCAGCGCCCGTTTTACCCGGAAGAGGACGTCTGTCATCTCTATTTGCTGCATCCACCTGCGGGAATCGTTGGTGGGGATGAGCTTCATATTGCCGTCACGCTCGACGAAAACAGCCATGCGTTAATCACCCAGCCCGGCGCGGGTAAGTTTTATCGCAGCCGTGGGCCACAAGCGTTGCTGCGCCAGCATTTCACGCTAGCTTCGCATGCCACGCTGGAGTGGCTGCCGCAGGATACGATCCTCTTTCCCGGCGCCAACGCTGTTATTCAATCCGTCTTTCACATCGCATCCGCAAGCCGCTTGCTGGCCTGGGATCTGTTGTGTCTTGGCCGACCGGTTATGCAGGAAACTTTCAGCCACGGCGTGCTGCAAAATCGCCTGGAAGTGTGGCGAGATGGGCAGCCGCTGCTGATAGAACGCTTGCAGTTGCAGGAGGGGAATCTGAGCGGCGTCGCGCATCACCCCTGGGTCGGCACGTTGCTGTGTTATCCGTCCAGCGAACACATGCTGGAGGGCACGCGCGAGCGGCTTACACCGTTTGGCGATTACGCCGGGGCAACGCTTAACGACTCGCTGCTGACAATCCGTTTTCTTGCTAACGACAACCTGGTTGTTCAGTGCGTGATGCGTGACATCTGGCAATTCCTGCGCCCGCTGCTTACGCAGAAATCTCCCGTACTCCCGCGAATCTGGCAAACCTAAGAGAACCCTTATGGAACTGACTCCCAGAGAAAAAGACAAGTTGTTGCTGTTTACCGCCGCGCTGGTGGCGGAACGCCGCCTGGCCCGCGGGCTGAAGCTGAACTACCCGGAATCGGTGGCGCTGATTAGCGCTTTCATCATGGAAGGCGCGCGCGACGGGCAAACCGTAGCCGCCCTGATGGAAGACGGGCGTCACGTGCTGCGTCGCGATCAGGTGATGGAAGGCGTACCGGAAATGATCCCGGATATTCAGGTTGAAGCCACGTTTCCGGACGGCTCGAAGCTGGTCACCGTCCACAACCCGATCGTCTAAGGAGCGGTAATGATCCCAGGTGAATATCAGATCGCAAAAGGCAATATCGCGCTCAATCCAGGGCGGGAGACCTGCACGATTGTGGTGGAAAATCATGGCGACAGGCCCATCCAGGTGGGATCGCACTATCACTTTTACGAAGTGAACCCGGCGCTGCGCTTTGACAGGCTGGCCGCACGCGGCTTTCGTCTGAACATTGCTGCGGGCACAGCGGTGCGTTTTGAGCCGGGACAAAAACGCGAAGTCGAACTGGTGCGCGTCGCTGGCGCACAAAGGATCGTGGGTTTTCGCAGTGAAGTGATGGGCGCGCTGGAGGCAGATAATGAGTGAAATTTCCCGGCAGGCGTACGCCGATATGTTTGGCCCAACCACCGGCGATAAGGTACGCCTGGCAGATACTGACCTGTGGATCGAAGTAGAAAAAGATTTCACCACCTACGGCGAAGAGGTCAAATTCGGCGGCGGAAAAGTGATCCGCGACGGCATGGGCCAGGGGCAAATGCGCGCGCAAGCGTGTGTGGATCTGGTAATAACCAACGCGCTGATCGTCGATCACTGGGGGATCGTGAAAGCGGATATCGGCATCAAAGCCGGCAGGATCTTCGCCATCGGCAAAGCAGGTAATCCCGATATTCAGCCCAACGTCACGATCCCGATAGGCGTGGGAACTGAAGTCATCGCCGGGGAGGGCAAGATCGTCACCGCGGGCGGCGTGGATACGCATATTCACTGGATCTGCCCACAGCAGGCGCAGGAGGCGCTGGTTTCCGGCGTAACGACGATGATCGGCGGCGGCACCGGTCCGGCCGCGGGAACTCACGCCACCACCTGTACGCCGGGTCCGTGGCACATCGCGCGCATGCTGCAGGCGGCAGACGCATTGCCGGTTAACATCGGTTTACTGGGCAAAGGTAACGGCTCAAATCCTGACGCCTTGCGCGAGCAAATCACCGCGGGCGCAATTGGCCTGAAAATCCATGAAGACTGGGGTGCCACGCCCGCCGCTATCGACTGCGCGCTGACCGTGGCCGACGAAATGGACATCCAGGTCGCGTTGCACAGCGACACGTTGAATGAGTCTGGATTCGTCGAAGATACGCTGGCGGCGATTGGCGATCGCACTATTCATACCTTCCACACCGAAGGGGCGGGTGGCGGCCATGCGCCGGATATCATCACCGCCTGCGCACATCCGAATATCCTGCCCTCCTCTACGAACCCGACGCTGCCCTATACCCTCAACACCATCGACGAGCATCTCGACATGCTGATGGTTTGCCACCATCTCGATCCGGATATCGCCGAAGATGTGGCCTTTGCCGAATCACGCATTCGCCGGGAAACGATCGCTGCCGAAGATGTGCTGCATGACATTGGCGCCTTTTCCCTGACCTCGTCCGATTCACAGGCAATGGGGCGCGTGGGCGAAGTGATTCTGCGCACCTGGCAGGTAGCACACCGTATGAAGGCGCAGCGTGGCACCCTGGCAGAAGAGACCGGCGACAACGACAACCTGCGCGTTAAACGCTACGTCGCCAAATACACCATCAATCCGGCGCTAACCCACGGTATCGCTCATGAAGTCGGCTCCGTTGAGCCTGGCAAACTGGCCGATCTGGTGCTGTGGTCACCGGCATTCTTTGGCGTAAAACCGGCAACGATCGTTAAGGGCGGGATGATTGCCTGCGCGCCGATGGGCGACATCAACGCCTCGATCCCGACTCCGCAGCCGGTGCATTACCGCATGATGTTCGGCGCACTTGGCGCGGCGCGGCATCACACCCGGTTGACCTTTATTTCGCAGGCCGCTGACGCGCAGAACATCGCGCAGCAACTCAACCTGCAAAGCGCCATCGCCGTCGTCAAAGGCTGCAGAACGGTGAAAAAGGCCGACATGATCCACAACGACCTGCAACCCAATATCACCGTTGATGCTCAGACCTACGAGGTGCGTATTGATGGCGAACTGATTACCAGCGAACCGGCCAACGTTTTGCCAATGGCGCAACGCTATTTTCTGTTTTGAGGAGTGACGATGATCTACCTGACCCAACGCCTGGACCATACCCACTGCGTCACCGCAAGCGTCACGCTACCCATTGATATGCGGGTAAAAAGTCGTGCCAGAGTGGCGCTGAACGACGGTCGCGAAGCCGGGTTGATGCTACCGCGCGGTTTGCTGTTACGCGGTGGCGACCTGCTGACCACCGACGATGGCAGCGAGGTGATCGAAGTGATCGCCGCGCCGGAGTCGGTTTCCGTGGTGCGCTGCGCCGATCCTTTCCTGCTCGCCAAAGCCTGTTATCACCTCGGCAATCGCCACGTTCCGCTGCAAATCCTGCCGGATGAGCTGCGCTACCACCACGATCATGTGCTGGACGCCATGCTGCGCCAGTTCAACCTTGAGGTGACGTTCGCTCAACTACCGTTTGAACCGGAAGCAGGCGCTTATGCCAGTGAATCACACGGGCATCATCACGGCCATGCGCACTGATGTATAACACCCAACAGCTGCGTCTGATGCACCTCGCCAGCAGCGCACTCCCGGTGGGGTCGTTTACCTGGTCCCAGGGTCTGGAGTGGGCGGTGGAGATTGGCTGGGTGAAAAGCATCGATGACTTCTCTGCCTGGCAAATTCAGCAGATGGAGCAGAACTTTTTTACCGTCGACCTACCGCTGCTGGCGAGACTGTATCGCGCCTGCGAGCAGGACGATCTCACCGCCGCGCGCCGCTGGAGCGCTTACCTGTTAGCCTGTCGCGAAACCCGCGAACTGCGGGATGAAGAACGCAGCCGGGGCGCGGCGTTTACGCGGCTGGTCACCGACTGGGAGGTGGATTGCTCGCGAGAGTGGCGCACTCTCTTCGCCGACAGCCAACTCTGCGGCATGGCCTGGCTGGCCGTGCGCTGGAAAATCCCCCTGACCGAGCTGGCGTTAAGCCTCGGCTACAGCTGGATTGAGAGCGCTGTGATGGCTGGCGTCAAGCTGGTTCCTTTTGGACAACAGGCGGCCCAGCGTTTGATTATTGCGCTCTGCGATCGCTATGCGCAGGGTCTGGCACAGGCGCTGGCGACGCCTGACGCCAGTCTCGGCTCCGCAACGCCGCTGGCTGCAATCGCCTCTGCCCGGCATGAAACGCAATATTCCCGATTATTCCGCTCCTGAGGAGAAAAAATGAGTAACTACAAGCATCCCCTGCGTGTGGGCGTTGGCGGCCCGGTCGGTTCCGGCAAAACGGCGCTGCTGGAAGCGTTATGCAAAGCCATGCGCAGCAGCTATCAACTGGCGGTAGTGACTAACGATATCTACACCAAAGAAGATCAGCGCATTCTCACCGAAGCGGGCGCACTGGAGCCAGACAGGATCGTCGGTGTGGAAACCGGCGGCTGCCCGCATACCGCCATCCGCGAAGATGCCTCGATGAATCTGGCTGCCGTAGAGGCGCTGAGCGAGAAATTCGGCAATCTGGATCTGATTTTTGTGGAAAGCGGTGGCGATAACCTGAGCGCCACCTTTAGCCCAGAATTAGCGGATCTGACGATCTATGTGATCGACGTTGCCGAAGGCGAGAAGATCCCACGTAAGGGGGGGCCGGGGATCACTAAATCCGATTTTCTGGTGATCAATAAAACCGATTTAGCGCCTTACGTCGGCGCCTCGCTGGAGGTGATGGAACGCGATACCCTGCGCATGCGCGGCGAGCGTCCGTGGACGTTCAGTAATTTAAAATCCGGAGAGGGTCTGGAAAAAATTATCGCGTTTCTGGAAGAGAAAGGAATGCTGCGGATGTAGCGTCTTGCCCGGTAACATTGCGCCACCGGGCAAAAAATCACGCCGCCGGTAATTCCGCCAGCGGCCAGCGTGGGCGCACGGTTACGCCAAGATCCGCCGTTGCGCCCGCTTTAAAACGCACCATGCCCGCGTAGGCGATCATCGCCCCGTTGTCGGTACAAAATTCCGGACGCGCGTAAAATACTTCGCCACGACGTTTTTGCATCATTTCAGCCAATTTTGCGCGCAGCGTACGGTTCGCGCTCACGCCCCCCGCCATCACCAGACGTTTAAAACCGGTTTGATCCAGTGCGCGTTTGCACTTGATCATCAGCGTATCCACTACCGCATCTTCAAACGCACGGGCGATATCTGCGCGCGTCTGATCGTCATTTTCGTTATTACGAATGGTATTCGCGGCAAAGGTTTTCAGCCCGGAGAAGCTGAAATCCAGCCCCGGACGGTCGGTCATCGGGCGCGGGAAGACAAAACGTTTTTCAACGCCTTGCGATGCCAGTTTTGACAACATTGGGCCGCCAGGGTAATCCAGCCCCAGCAGCTTGGCCGTTTTATCAAACGCTTCGCCAGCGGCATCATCAATCGATTCGCCCAGCAATTCATACTGACCGATACCGGTGACGCTAATCAGCTGCGTGTGACCGCCGGAAACCAGCAGCGCGACGAACGGAAAAGCAGGAGGATTATCTTCCAGCATCGGCGCCAGCAGATGCCCTTCCATATGGTGTACAGGAATTGCCGGCACGCCCCAGGCGAACGCCAGCGAACGTCCTACGGTGGCGCCGACCAACAGCGCGCCAACCAGACCAGGACCTGCGGTATACGCCACCGCATCAATCTCTTTTGCCGTCAGTCCCGCCTCTTTCAGCGCGGCCTGGATCAGCGGTACGGTTTTACGTACGTGATCGCGCGAGGCCAGTTCTGGCACTACGCCGCCGTAGTCAGCGTGTAATTTCACCTGACTATACAATTGGTTGGCTAAAAGACCTTTTTCATCGTCGTAAATGGCGATGCCGGTTTCATCGCAGGATGTTTCAATACCCAGTACACGCATGACTTGTTTTACCTCGCTCTATTACCGCGCAGTGTAGGACCAATGCGGGTTGATGTAAAACTTTGTTCGCCCCAGGAGTTCCGCTCGTGTATACTCCTTGTCCTTATAAAAGTCCCTTTCAAAATCGCGTCGGTGCTTTACAAAGCAGCAGCAATTGCAGTAAAATTCCGCACCATTTTGAAATAAGCTGGCGTTGATGCCAGCGGCAAACCGAATTTATTAAAGGTGAGAGTTACATGCCGGTAATTAAAGTACGTGAAAACGAGCCGTTCGACGTAGCACTGCGTCGCTTCAAGCGTTCATGCGAAAAAGCAGGTGTTCTGGCGGAAGTTCGTCGTCGTGAGTTCTATGAAAAACCGACTACCGAACGTAAGCGCGCTAAAGCTTCTGCTGTGAAACGTCACGCGAAGAAACTGGCTCGCGAAAACGCACGCCGCACTCGTCTGTACTAATCTATTGAGAGCCAACGCTCTCAATTCAGACTGAGTTGTAGTTGTAAGGCCGTGCTTCCGGAAGGAATGCGCGGCTTATTTTCGTTTATGCATTGGCATATACACAAAATCATTCAGTATGCATCAAGGCGGCAAGTGAGTGAAGCCCCGGAGCTTACATAAGTAAGTGACAGGGGTGAGCGAGCGCAGCCAACACAGAGGCAGGCTGAAGGATGAAGTGTATAAAAGGGGCATATGGCTGGACGAATTCCACGCGTATTTATCAATGACCTGCTGGCAAGAACCGACATCGTCGATCTCATCGACGCGCGGGTAAAGCTGAAAAAGCAGGGCAAAAATTATCACGCGTGCTGTCCGTTCCATAACGAAAAAACCCCCTCTTTCACCGTAAACGGTGAAAAACAGTTTTATCACTGCTTTGGGTGTGGCGCGCATGGCAACGCCGTCGACTTTCTCATGAACTACGACAAGCTTGAGTTCGTGGAAACCGTCGAAGAACTGGCCGCAATGCACAACTTAGAAGTGCCCTATGAAGCAGGCAGTGGCCCCAGTCAGATAGAGCGCCATCAACGGCAAAGCCTTTATCAATTGATGGACGGCCTGAACACTTTTTATCAACAGTCTTTGATGCAGCCCGCCGCTACCCCTGCGCGCCAGTACCTGGAAAAGCGAGGATTAAGTAGCGACGTAATCACCCGTTTTGCTATTGGTTTTGCGCCCCCCGGTTGGGACAACGTCCTGAAACGGTTTGGCGGCAATGCTGAGAATCGCAAATCGCTGGTTGATGCGGGGATGTTGGTCACCAACGATCAGGGACGCAGTTACGATCGCTTCCGCGAACGGGTGATGTTCCCCATCCGCGACAAACGTGGTCGGGTCATTGGTTTTGGTGGACGCGTGCTGGGCGATGCCCTGCCGAAGTATCTGAACTCCCCGGAAACCGATATTTTCCATAAAGGTCGCCAGCTGTATGGTCTTTATGAAGCCCAGCAGGATAACGCCGATCCACAGCGCCTGTTAGTGGTAGAAGGCTATATGGATGTGGTGGCGCTGGCGCAATACGGAATTAACTACGCCGTGGCATCCCTTGGGACGTCAACCACCGCCGATCACATCCAACTGTTGTTCCGCGCGACGAACAACGTAATTTGCTGTTACGACGGCGACCGTGCCGGACGCGACGCAGCATGGCGCGCGCTGGAAACCGCACTGCCTTATATGACAGACGGCCGCCAGCTACGTTTTATGTTTTTACCTGACGGCGAAGACCCCGATACGCTGGTGCGTAAAGAAGGGAAAGAGGCCTTTGAAGCCCGGATGGAGCAGGCGCTGCCGCTCTCCGCGTTTTTATTTAACAGCCTGTTGCCGCAGGTCGATTTGAGTACCCCAGACGGGCGCGCACAGCTCAGTACGCTGGCGCTACCGCTGATCACTCAGGTACCAGGTGAAACGTTACGCATTTATCTGCGACAGGAGTTGGGAAACAAGCTCGGCATTCTGGATGACAGCCAGCTTGAACGTTTAATGCCAAAACTGGCAGAAAATGGGGCTTCCCGCCCTGTTCCACAGCTAAAACGTACGACCATGCGTATACTGATAGGGTTACTGGTGCAAAACCCGGATTTGGCTCCGCTGGTTCCGCCGTTAGGCGCTCTGGATCGAAATAAGCTGCCTGGACTTGGCTTATTCAGAGAACTGGTCAACACTTGTCTGGCTCAGCCAGGTCTGACCACTGGGCAACTTTTAGAACACTATCGTGGCACAAATGATGCTGCGACCCTTGAAAAACTGTCGATGTGGGACGATATAGCAGATAAAGATATCGCAGAAAAAACCTTCACCGACTCACTCAACCATATGTTTGATTCGATGCTTGAACTGCGCCAGGAAGAGTTGATAGCTCGTGAGCGCACACACGGTTTAAGCAGCGAAGAACGCCGGGAACTCTGGACACTAAACCAGGAACTGGCCAGGAAATAACAGAAAGACAAAACAAAGACAAAATCATTCGCGTTGTATCAAGGCAGCAAGTGAACGAACGCCTGGGAGTGTACATAAGTACATGACCAGGATGACAAATCCGCCGGGAGCGGATTTGAACGCTGCTTGCGGCGGCCCCGTAAGGGGCGAGGCTCAGGATGAGCCGAGTAACGAACGCAGCTAACGCAGAGACAACGTGAAAGATGAAGTATTTAACGGCTTAACTGCCGAATATCGTTCGGGAAGCCCCCGACAGCCGCACGGAGAGGCAGCGGCAAAATATAAGTATGCCCTCGTTTTGCCGTTGGCGGTTTTACCGCCCAACACCAATCAAACGAATTAAGTGTGGATACCGTCTTATGGAGCAAAACCCGCAGTCACAGCTGAAGCTTCTTGTCCAACGTGGTAAGGAGCAAGGCTATCTGACCTATGCCGAGGTCAATGACCATCTGCCGGAAGATATCGTCGATTCAGATCAAATCGAAGACATCATCCAAATGATCAATGACATGGGTATTCAGGTGATGGAAGAAGCACCGGATGCCGATGATCTGCTGCTTGCTGAAACCTCCAACAGCACCGATGAAGACGCGGAAGAAGCGGCTGCCCAGGTTCTGTCCAGCGTTGAGTCCGAAATCGGCCGTACAACTGACCCGGTTCGCATGTACATGCGTGAAATGGGTACCGTTGAACTGTTAACCCGTGAAGGCGAAATCGACATCGCTAAACGCATCGAAGACGGGATTAACCAGGTTCAATGCTCCGTTGCCGAATACCCGGAAGCCATCACCTACCTGCTTGAGCAATACGATCGCGTAGAAGCTGAAGAAGCACGTCTTTCCGATCTGATCACCGGCTTTGTCGATCCGAACGCAGAAGAAGACATGGCGCCAACCGCGACCCACGTCGGCTCTGAACTTTCTCAGGAAGAGATGGATGACGATGAAGACGAAGATGAAGAAGATGGCGACGACGACAGCAGCGATGACGACAACAGCATCGACCCTGAGTTAGCGCGTGAAAAATTCGGTGAACTGCGTACTCAGTACGAAATCACTCGCGACACCATCAAAGCGAAAGGCCGCAGCCATGCTGCCGCGCAGGAAGAAATTCAGAAGCTGTCCGAAGTGTTCAAACAGTTCCGCCTGGTGCCGAAGCAGTTCGACTACCTGGTAAACAGCATGCGCGTCATGATGGACCGTGTGCGTACTCAGGAACGTCTGATCATGAAGCTCTGCGTTGAGCAGTGCAAAATGCCGAAGAAAAACTTCATCACCCTGTTCACTGGCAACGAAACCAGCGAAACCTGGTTCAACGCGGCAATCGCGATGAACAAACCGTGGTCTGAAAAACTGCACGATGTGGCAGATGACGTTCACCGCGGCCTGCAGAAACTGCAGCAGATTGAAGAAGAAACCGGCCTGACCATCGAGCAGGTTAAAGACATCAACCGTCGTATGTCCATTGGTGAAGCGAAAGCCCGCCGTGCGAAAAAAGAGATGGTTGAAGCAAACTTACGTCTGGTTATCTCCATCGCTAAGAAATACACCAACCGTGGTCTGCAGTTCCTGGATCTGATTCAGGAAGGCAACATCGGTCTGATGAAAGCGGTTGATAAGTTTGAATACCGTCGTGGTTACAAGTTCTCCACCTATGCAACCTGGTGGATCCGTCAGGCGATCACCCGTTCGATCGCGGATCAGGCGCGTACCATTCGTATCCCGGTACATATGATTGAGACCATCAACAAGCTCAACCGTATCTCCCGTCAGATGCTGCAAGAGATGGGCCGCGAGCCTACGCCGGAAGAACTGGCTGAACGCATGCTGATGCCGGAAGACAAGATCCGTAAAGTGCTGAAGATCGCTAAAGAGCCTATCTCCATGGAAACGCCGATCGGCGACGATGAAGATTCGCATCTGGGTGATTTCATCGAGGATACCACCCTCGAGCTGCCGCTGGATTCTGCAACTACCGAGAGCCTGCGTGCCGCCACGCACGACGTCCTGGCTGGCCTGACCGCCCGTGAAGCAAAAGTTCTGCGTATGCGTTTCGGTATCGATATGAACACCGACCACACGCTGGAAGAAGTCGGTAAACAGTTCGACGTTACCCGCGAACGTATCCGTCAGATCGAAGCGAAGGCATTGCGTAAACTGCGTCACCCGAGCCGTTCTGAAGTACTGCGTAGCTTCCTCGACGATTAATCGTTTCTGTTATTAAGAAGCTCCCTCCGGGGAGCTTTTTTTTGAGATTTTCCGCAGTGTACAAAAATTGGTAGGGGCATTGCCTATACATGCAATTGTAAATGATATTTATTTTCATTATCATTTTTCTTTTCGTAAACAACTGTAAAGAAAAATGACATGAATTTCAAAACATTAAAAAATAAGTCCCTCTGCGCGCTTGCGATTTCACTGGCACTTTATGCCGGTTCAGCCCTGGCAAAAGACTTTACTGAGGATCAGTTCGCCTCTCAGACGCTTGGTCATGGCGTTTACGAACTGGCTTATGACGCCGGACAACAGGCTATCTATGCAGCCTCTGCCCCCTCTTTCGACAAAGATAAAACCGCCGGTGAAGTGTTCCTGTTTTCAACTGAATCATTAAAAGTCGATGAGCGGATCGCCACCGAACGCCGTCCTTTTGCGGTCTCACTGGATGAACCTAACCACATTCTCTGGCTAGGTAATGCGCTGGATGGCTCACTGACCCTGCTGGATACCCGCACCCATAAAGAAGTGAAAATGCTTCAGCTTGCAGACGAAGAAAATAAAGCCCACGTTCGTGAAGTGGTGCTCGACAAGAAGCACCACCGTCTGTATGTCTCCGGTATTGGCAGTGAAAATAAAGGTGTGCTGTGGGTTGTCGACACGCATAACCAGAAACTATTACACGCTCTCAAAGGGATGGATCCGGTCGGTTTCGCCGTTGATGAAGCTGGCAATAAAGTTTACGCCGTCACCGGCAAAGGCGAACTGGTTACCCTGGATGGCAAAACGTCGCAGGTTCTGTCGCGTGTGAAGGTTGACCCCTCCGAGCCGAAGCATTACTTCCTGAACATCGCGTTGAACACGGCCAAAGGCGTCGGATTTATCGCCGATACCAACACCGCCGACGTGCTGGTAGTTCAACTGGACAACGGTAAAATTGTTCACCGTGTTCCCACGCCAAACTCTATCGCTGCGGTCTATAACCCTGCCCGCAACGAAGTGTATGTTACCCATCGCAATGCCCGTCAGATTAGCGTTATCGATGCCAACACTTACAGCCTGAAGCACACCATCAAAACGGCAGCAATGCCAAACAGCATGGTGCTTTCTCCTGACAGCAAAACGCTCTTCGTTAGCGTGAAGCAGGATGAAAAAGCCAACAAGGCTGACTATGTACTCAAGCTCGATTTAACCCAGTTCTGAGGAATGCGTTGTGATTAACCAGACTCGTACCGCGCTGGCGATTTCGCTCGCCCTTGCCAGCCTCCCGGCGACCGTTTTCGCCGAAGAAACCACACCAGATAATGAAGATCAACTGGTGGTCACCGCCACCGGTTTCGCACAGGAACGCCGTGAGGCACCGGCGACCATCTCCGTCATCGGCGAGAAAGAACTGAACACCCGCTCTAACCAGAACGTCACCGAAGCCCTTCGCGAGATGCCCGGCGTATTGGTGGGTAATGGCAACGGTAGCCTTGCCACAGGCGATGTGCAGATGCGCGGCATGGACTCGACCTATACCTCCTACATGGTCAACGGCATCAAACAAGGCACCCGCGAATCGCGTCCTTACGGACACCATATCGGGACAGAGGCTGCCTTTTTACCGCCGCTTGCTGCTATCGAGCGAATCGAGGTGATTCGCGGACCGATGTCCTCACTGTATGGCTCTGACTCCATCGGGGGCGTGGTCAACGTCATCACCAAAAAAGGCTACAACCTCGATAAATGGACGGGTGTGCTGGAAGATAACTACTTCCTGCAAGAGAAGAGCGAGTACGGTAACACCAACCAGACCAATGTCTTCCTGATGGGGCCAATTATCCCCAGCAAGCTCGGGGTGAGCGTAGCGGCGGATTATCTTGATCGCCGTGATGACGACAGCATCTCCGATGGGCGCTTTGTGAAGCACCAGGCTGGCAATCTGGATGCCACCATCAACATGTCGCCGACCGACACCCAACTGTGGGATTTGAACGTCGTCAAAGGGCATCAGGTAAAATCACACAATGATAAAGCCTGGCAATGGGACTTTGACCGCGATGCCGCTTCACTTGCGCAGCATGCCTGGTACGGCGACGATCTGCTGGAAGTGAAGAACTTCATCAGCTACGAGAACGCTAAAACCGAGTATCGTGTGCCGGGCATGAGTTCGCAGTTCATTAAGCAGAAAAACTATGAAGCCAACAGCGCGAACACCTTTACACTGGGCGACCACAAGCTGACGCTGGGGATCAACTTCACCCGTAATGAGCTGGACGACACTTTCGGCATCGAAAACAAAGAAGTGCCGGGCATAACGCCGGTCAGCAAGATCACCCGTGACGGCTGGGCCATCTTCGCGGAAGATGCCTGGATGATGGTTCCGGACTTCACCCTCACCACCTCGGCGCGTCTCGATCACGACAGCTACTTTGGCTACCACGTCACGCCAAAACTCTACGGTAACTGGACGATTGACGAAAGCTGGGCGCTGAAGGGCGGCGTATCGGCGGGCTATAAAAAACCGGACCTGCGTGAGAACAATGAAGGTTTCACCAGCGTCTACGGTTCGTATCCGTATTCCTTCATTGGGATCGGTAACGATGACCTGAAACCTGAGCAGAGCGTCAACACCGAGCTGGGCGTCTACTGGCAACAGGACACACTGGCGCTGGATGCAACCGTGTTCTTCACCAAATTCAAGAACAAGATCAGCGACTACACCATCTGTACCGCAACGGCCACGCAGAAGTGCATTTATAACGGGTATGAAGCGGAAGAGGTCTCGCAGTATTTCAACGTCAGCGACGCGGAAATCTATGGCCTGGAGCTGAACGGCGACTGGCAGGTCACTGCCGCGCTGAAAGCGAATGCGAACTACACCTATACCCACAGCGAGCAAAAGAGCGGTCAGTACAAGGGCGAGGCACTGAACGAGTTCCCGACGAGCATGGCCAACCTGTCTCTGACATGGAATGCACTTAACGATCTTGAACTGTGGAGCAAAGCCAGCTGGCGCAGCAATACGCCGGACATCGGCAAATCAACGTCAACCGACGCCTATGCGCTGGTCGATTTAGGGGCACGCTACCATCTCAACAAGAGCATCACATTGATGGCGGGGGTTTATAACCTGTTCGACGTGAACCCAATCTACAAAACGTCCTATAACCAGTCTTCCATCCTGGAAGGACGCCGCTACAACATGGGCGCACGCTTCGAGTTCTGACAGTGACGCCGGAGCCTAAGGCTCCGGCAGTTACAGGCCGCGCGCCTTCAACGCCACATTAACTTCCCGATACGCCTCTACCAGTTTATCCAGCGTGATCCGGCTTAACCCACTGGGGTTCGGCAATACCCAAATCTGCGTCGCACCAATGGTCAGCGTCTGTTTTCCCCACTGCGCGCCACGTTGACTGAACCCCTGCTCAAACGCCTGCTTACCAAGGATAGCGAGCGCGGCGGGCTGATACTCTTCTATTTTCTCAATGAGCAGACGACCGCCGTTACGCATCTCCTGGAGCTTCACTTCATTGGCTTGCACCGTTGGTCTGTCGACAAATTTCGTCACGCCGCAGCGGAAGTCCAGCAGGTGTTGCGCCTCTTCGGGTTTAAGCTGACGATCGGTAAATCCCGCCTGATGGATGACCTTCCAGAAGCGATTAGCGGGGTGTGCAAAGGGGAATCCTGTCCCTGCGGAAGACAGCCCCGGATTGATGCCGCAAAACACCACCCGCAGCCCCGGCGCCAGTATGTCCTTAACCATAATTACTCCGAACAATACATCAAGGGACAAGTATAACGAACTGAAAATACATTGTTTATAAAAACAGCATCCGTACGCTTATGTCTGGATTGCAACGCGGAGTTACTTTATAATCCACCGCCACGGCCCCTTAGCTCAGTGGTTAGAGCAGGCGACTCATAATCGCTTGGTCGCTGGTTCAAGTCCAGCAGGGGCCACCAAATATCAAGGGCTTGCGAGAAATCGCAGGTCCTTTTTGTTATGGGAAATATATTCAATTGTTGGCAAACCAACAATTGAGTAGTTCAGGATGTGTAATGGTCTCTGGGAACACGCCATGCGGGGAATAAGGTATATCATGCGATACGCCAGCCCATATTGCTGGCATGCCATTAGGACGCTGCCATCAGGGATGGAAACGTCCGTTAGCGTTTTATTCGATAGTCAGCTCACACGAGTTCTTTGAGCTGCTCCTGCATATAGGTTGAAAAATACTCTGGGTTCTTGATAAGGATGCGGTTACCGGAGGCGACTTTTTCTGCCCATCCGGCTACTTTTTTCGTGAACTCAGGATTCCATCCCTCCTGCTCACCCCGTGCCATTACAACTTCCGGACTCGCTGGCACACCTAAGTCATACAAATACTTTAGGATTCCCTTAGCGGTACTTTCATCCATTGAATGGGGTACTGACACTGAGGTGTTCATACCACCAATAAAATCCAATGCTTTCTCAATTGCTGTTGGCATGCTCTTATCCTTAAAATTAACCACGTGAGAGACACTTTTATACTATGTACCCAACTCAGCCGGGATATCAAAGAGAACGTTGCCTTTATTTGATTTACCCCGCAGCTAAACGCTTGCGGCGGCTGTTTTCTGCACGATTAATTCGCCATTCCGGCCAAAACCAGCCCGGTCGCCACCGCATTACGCGGCCCTTCGGTACCACGAATGTTGCCCTGTCCGGCGACAACCCCGTAATGTGCCAGCGCGTCGGTAATCATCTGTGGGATTTCGAAATCCAGCGATGAGCCCCCCACCAGCACCACAAAAGTGATATCGCGAATGGAGCCGCCGGGTGACACCTGGCGCAATGCACGCAGACAGTTCGTCACAAAGACCTTCTCCTTAGCCTGACGTCGCACCAGACGAATTTTTTCCAGCGAAGTCTGGTTATCCACGGGGATCAGCTCGCCGTCTTTCAGATACACCACTTTGGCAAACACCGACGGGCTGAGTGGTTCGCGGAAAAACTCCACCACACCGTTCTCATGGCGAATACTGAACAGGCTCTCTACTTTCGCCAGCGGGTATTTTTTTATTTCCTCGGCCAGAAACGGATCGCTCAGACCCAGCTCCGTCTGAATCAACAGGCTGACCATATTCCCCGCGCCGGCCAGATGTACCGCCTTGACTGCACCTTCGCTATTGATGATGGCTGCATCAGTGGAACCTGCGCCTAAATCGAGGATCGCCAGCGGCGCAGCACATCCAGGCGTCGTTAACGCGCCAGTCACGGCCATATTGGCCTCTACACCACCCACTTCAACAGCGGTGTTTAATCGCGCGCTCAACTCGCTGGCAATAGCCTGCATTTGTAAACGATCGGATTTCACCATCGCCGCAATGCCGACAGCATTTTCCATCGAACACTCTCCGGCGATGCCGCCCTGCACCTTGCGCGGAATAAACGTATCAACCGCCAGCAGATCCTGAATATGCACCGCGTTCATATCATGCCCGGACAGCGATGCCATCACCTTACGCACGCGTTCCAACATACCGCCTGCGTGCGTTCCCGCTTCACCGCGAATGTCACACACTGGTGCACAGGCGCTCATCGCCTGCATGATAGCCTGCGCCCCTTGCGCCACGTCAGCCTCGTCGCCGCGCCTTTCTCCGCGGATAAAGATCTTACCCGCCGGGATCACCCTTGAGCGCACATCACCCTGCGGCGTTTTCAGCACCACGGCGGAGCGGTTACCAATCAGCGCCCTGGCAATAGGGACGATGGCTTGCGTTTCCTCCGGCGTCAGGGCAAAGAACGTGGCGATGCCGTAGGGGTTAGACAGCGCACGAACAACCTGGCCCGCGGCTGCGACTTCGACCGCCGCCAACACCCCCTCCGGCACTTTTTCCAGCAGCGTGACTTCATCAACCACCGGCATAGTTCGCCGCAGACGATTGTTCACCAGCACGCCATCATCTTTTTTCAGGATTGCCGCCACCACGTTGATTCCGCGATCCAGTGCCTCATTGATAAGCCAAACGGCTTCGAGGAAATCCATCTCCTCGCCGACCAACGGGATCCAGCCCTGGGCAAACCGATCTTCGCTCAACGCCGCCAACTTCTCCACCGCGATGGTGGTTCCCATGCCCACGCCAACGCCGCCGGGCGTTTGCGGGTTATGCCCAATCATCGTTGATTCGGTAATAATGGTTTCCGTGATCGTTTCCATCGCCACATCACCAATCACCGGCGCGGCCTCATTGATACAGATTTTCGCCACATCGTTAAGCGACCATGGCGTTTTTTCCAGCGCCTGCTGCAGGGAAGCGACCACCCCGGCAATATTGTCCCGCGTTCCTTTCATGCCCGTGGTCGCGACAATCCCGCTGGCGATAAACCGGCCATGCTGCGCCAACGCCACTTCCGTGGTGGCGTTGCCGATATCAATCCCTGCGATTAACGGCATATTCCCTCCGTCACTGGCTGCCTTTACGCAGCTTGTTTCTCTGCTGATACACCTCTGCCGATTCACGCACAAATCCGGCGTTCACCGTCGCGTGCCAGGTATGTTCCAGCTCATCAGCGATCGCCTGTAACTCCGCGAATGAAGAGCGGAACGGACGTAGTGCGTTGTAGATTTCCAGAATGCGGGTATCCGGGATGGCAATCAGTTCGGCCGCGCGGCGGAAGTTGCGCGCCACGGCGTGACGTTGCATCTGTTCGGCAATCTGCGCCTGATACTCCAGCGTTTGCTGAGAAATACGCACATCCTGCGGCCCCACATGTCCCGCCAGCACATTCTCAAGGGTGATATCGGTTAGCGGTTTCCCGGTGGGGGTCAGAATTTTCTCCGGGCAGCGGGTAGCTAAAGGATAATCCTGCGCGGTCATGATGTTGTCGTTCATTGTCATTCCCTTACTAATGCAATATGCAGCGTGACAGGCGCAGCATCCTGCACCACATGCTTGGTTTCTTTAATGTGAAACAGCGCGGCTTTGGCCATAAATTTAGGGCGCACCATCTGGTCATTGACCACCGGAACCGGCGAGGGTGACTCTTTGCGTGCATAGCGCGCAGCGTTCTTTCCAATCTGGCGATAGGTTTCCAACGTCAGCAGCGGGGCCTGAGAGAAGAGTTCAAGGTTACTCAGGGGCAACAAATCACGCTGATGAATAACTGTGGTTCCCTTTGACTGAATACCAATCCCGATGCCGGAGCCGCTGAGGTTCGCCGCATCCCACGCCATAAAAGAGACATCCGAGGTGCGCAGAATTCTCACCACCCGCGCATGCAGTCCCTCTTCTTCAATCCCTGCCACCAGCTCTTTCAGAATCGCGTTGTGCGGCATATCAATCAGGGTCTTATGCTGGTGCTTGCCAAAGGCCGGCCCGACACCAATCACCACTTCGTCAGCGCGATCGTCTGCTTTTGCCGCCTCGCCTTCACTGACCTGCAAGGTAAAAACGGGCTTACGTTCAGTTGTGCATTCCACGGTGTACCGCCTTATTCAATCGAGCTGGGCTGAACCACGCCCGCAATATTTTTAATTTCTGCCCAGCGTTCGGCACTGATGCGATAGCCGGTGCCGGGTCCCTGATAATCATTGATATCGTTCACGGCGCTGACCACGTCGAACTGACGATCCAGAATGGCCGATGTTTGCAGGTAATCACCGGTCACGCGCTGTCTCAACATATTGAGAATATTGCTGGCGATATCTTCAAATCCGCTACCGCTTAGCGCCCCGACGATATCCAGCCCGGTAATGTTGCGCTTCATCATCTCTTCCACTGCCGCCAGATCTTCCACCACATTTCGCGCAGGCATGTCTTTGCTGCCGTGAGCGTAGGTGGCAGCCTCCACTTCCTCATCACTGATTGTCGGCAGGCCCAGTTCGCGGAATACCGCCTGAATAGCCCGCGCCGCCTTGTTACGGATGGCGATGGTTTCTTCTTCGGTTACCGGGCGCAGGCCGCCGTCAACCATCAGATCACGTTGCAGTATGTTGTAATCATCGAAGTCTTCAGCATCGAAGTTAGAACCAGCAAACATGTTGTCGTAGTTGGGGACGGCGCTATAACCAGAGAAGATAAAGTCGGTGCCGGGCAGCATCTGCATCAGGGTGCGGGCGGTACGGCGAATATCAGAGTGTGAGAAGGTCTGGTCATTGGCCGAGGCCACTTCAAGGTCGAGCATCGACGCAATCAGGTTTTCTGCCAGCACGGCGCGAATACCCGACGGCACTGCGCCGGTCATGCCGATACAGCTGACCGCGCCGTTTTGCAGCCCCTGCACGCCCGCACCCTTAGTAATGAAAATGCAGCGGGATTCCAGGTACAACATCGATTTACTCTCGGAATAGCCCATCAAGGCTTCCGAACCGGTACCGGAGGTATAGCGCATCTTCAGGCCGCGGGACGCATAGGCCGAGGCGAGAAACGCTTTTGACCACGGCGTATCGTCGCCGTCAGTGAAGACCGACTCCGTTCCGTAGACCGACACCGTTTCGGCGTAGCTGGTTAACCCACGCATTCCCAGCTCCAGCTCAGTAGCCTCTTCAACAGAACATTGTGTCAGTACGCCAGGGCGACCACACTGAGAACCGACCAACAGCGCAAGGGCGTTAAACGGCGCATAGCGGGCAATCCCGACTGTCGTTTCCTGCTCGGAAAAACCACGAATCCCCGCTTCAGCGGCATCAGCGGCAATCTGCACCGGATTATCTTTCAGGTTGGTCACGTGGCACTGGTTAGAAGGGGTGCGTCGGGCGCGCATTTTTTGCAGCGCCATCATCATCTCTACCACGTTCATTTTCGCCATCACCTCCACCGCTTTCGCCGGGGTAATAGCAGTGGTAATGGCAATGATCTCTTCGCGACTGACGTGGATATCCACCAGCATTCTGGCGATCTCCAGTGCGTCGAGCTGCATGGCGCGCTCGGTTTCAGCCACGTTTATCGCGTAGTCGGCGATAAAGCGGTCAATCATGTCGAACTGTGCGCGGCTCTTGCCGTCCAGTTCAACAATACGACCCTTTTCCACCTTCACAGAAGAGGCCGGATCGTAGGGACTTTCCATGGCGATCAGACCTTCTTCCGGCCATTCGCCAATAAGCCCATCCTGATTTACAGGGCGCTTCGCAAGGACTTCGAATCGTTTTGATCTTCTCATAGTTTATGGACTCAAAAGATAAAGAATAGGGACGCCAGGCTGTATCGCTGGTGCTCTACCCCCCAGCAATCGCCTTTATCAGCAATAGCCGAACTTTAAATGAGCAGGCCGATAAAAAAATAAAATTAATTACGTTCCAATTTGGTACCTAATAAAAACGCATCGTTTCATATTGAAACGCAATTCAGGAATATCCATCGTGAATTGTGACGAGGTTAAATGATCATTATCAATAAACGCAAAACCGGGAAGGTGAATTTAATATCTTTGAAATTTTCGCCCTATTGACTTAATAACGCACGGCGAGAAAATAAGGTAAAGCCAATGATAAAAATAGCTGTTGCGCGATATGTTTCGTGACCTCAGCCCTACAACCTTGTCAGGAGAAACTGTGAATAAGAGCCAACAAATTGCCACCATTACGCTGGAGGCTGCAAAAAAAATGGCGCAGGCCGTTGAGGCTAAAGCGCTTGAGATCAGCGTTCCGGTGGTCTTTTCCGTGGTGGATCGCGGTGGGAATACGCTGCTAATGCAACGCATGGACGAGGCGTTTGTCACCAGCTGTGATATCTCTCTTAATAAAGCGTATACCGCCTGCTGCCTGCGCCAGGGTACCCATGAAATTACCGATGCAGTACAACCAGGTGCTTCTCTATATGGTTTACAGCTTACCAACCAACAGCGCATTGTTATTTTCGGCGGCGGTTTACCCGTCATATTAAACGGTAAATTAATTGGTGCCGTTGGCGTTAGTGGCGGCACCGTGGAACAAGACAGATTATTAGCAGAAACCGCACTGAATTGTTTCTCTGAATTATAATTTAAATCTAAGAAGGTATATTATGAGCTATCGTATGTTTGATTACCTGGTGCCAAATGTGAACTTCTTTGGCCCCAATGCTATTTCCGTTGTCGGCGAACGCTGCAAACTGTTAGGCGGTAAAAAAGCGCTGCTGGTCACCGATAAAGGTCTGCGGGCGATAAAAGACGGTGCGGTAGATAAAACGCTGGCACATCTGCGTGAAGCCGGGATTGAGGTGGTCGTATTTGACGGCGTAGAGCCGAACCCTAAAGACACCAACGTGCGCGACGGTCTGGAGGTCTTTCGTAAAGAGCAGTGCGATATTATCGTTACCGTCGGCGGCGGTAGCCCGCATGACTGCGGTAAAGGCATTGGTATCGCGGCGACTCACGAAGGCGATCTCTACAACTATGCCGGGATTGAAACCCTGACCAACCCGCTGCCGCCGATTGTCGCGGTGAATACCACTGCCGGTACGGCCAGCGAGGTCACCCGCCACTGCGTGCTGACCAATACCAAAACCAAAGTGAAATTCGTGATCGTCAGCTGGCGTAACCTGCCGTCGGTTTCCATTAATGACCCGCTGCTGATGCTCGGTAAACCTGCCCCACTTACCGCCGCAACCGGGATGGACGCTCTGACTCATGCCGTGGAAGCTTACATTTCCAAAGACGCCAACCCGGTCACCGATGCCGCCGCTATCCAGGCGATCCGTCTGATCGCCCGTAATTTACGTCAGGCTGTCGCGCTGGGCAGCAACCTGAAAGCCCGTGAAAACATGGCCTACGCTTCGCTGCTGGCCGGTATGGCTTTCAACAACGCCAATCTCGGCTACGTTCACGCCATGGCGCATCAGCTTGGCGGTCTGTACGACATGCCGCACGGCGTGGCAAATGCCGTACTGCTGCCGCACGTGGCGCGCTATAACCTGATCGCCAACCCGGAAAAATTTGCCGACATCGCAGAGTTTATGGGCGAAAACACGGACGGACTCTCCACCATGGATGCTGCCGAACTGGCCATTCACGCCATCGCCCGTCTTTCCGCCGATATTGGCATCCCACAGCATTTGCAGGAGCTGGGCGTCAAAGAAGCCGATTTCCCTTACATGGCGGAAATGGCGCTGAAAGACGGCAACGCGTTCTCGAACCCGCGTAAAGGGAACGAGAAAGAGATCGCTGAGATCTTCCGTCAGGCTTTCTAATCCAAAGGGGGCGCGATGTCACTTTCATCACCGAGCGTACATCTGTTTTATCACCCACGCTGGCAGGATACCCGCGCGCTTGATGAGCTGTGCTGGGGACTGGAAGAACAAGGCGTCCCATGCCGGACGGTCTGTTGCGACGGGAATGACTGTGCGCTGGCCTTGAGCAAACTTGCGGCCAAAAGCTCAACGCTGCGTGTCGGTCTTGGTCTTAACGCCACGGGTGATATTGCTTTAACCCACGCCCAGTTGCCCGAGGATCGGGCGCTGGTCGGTGGTCATATTACCGCCGGAATGGCGCAGATCCGCACGCTTGGCGCCAATGCCGGTCAACTGGTCAAAGTGCTTCCTTTCAGCGAGATAACATAAATGTACCGTATCTATACCCGCACTGGTGATAAGGGCACGACCGCGCTGTTTGGCGGCAGCCGTATCGACAAAGACGATATCCGCGTGAATGCCTATGGCACCGTGGACGAACTGATTTCCCAGCTTGGCGTATGCTACGCCAGCACGCACCTGACAGAGCTTCGCCAGGATTTACATACCATCCAGAAGATGCTGTTTGTTCTCGGCGCGGAACTTGCCAGCGATGAGAAGGGCCTTGCTCGCTTAACGCGGACGATTAGCCCCGAGGATATTCAGGCGTTGGAGCTGCTTATTGATCGCAATATGACGCAAAGCGGCCCGCTAAAAGAGTTTGTTATTCCGGGGAAAAATCTCGCATCGGCACAGTTGCATGTTGCGCGCACGCTGGCGCGTCGGCTGGAGCGACTCCTCATCGCCATGGACAGAACGTTGGCGCTGCGTGATGAGCTTAAGCGTTACATCAATCGTCTGTCAGATGCGCTGTTTTCGATGGCCAGAATCGAAGAAACTACTCCAGATGTTTGCGCTTAAACTGGCTGGCATCGATGTCGTACTGCTTCATCTTGCGCCACAAAGTTGTGCGGCCAATATTCAACAGTTGCGACATTTCCTGCACACGTCCGCTGGTGACGCGGGCGGCATGGATAATCGCCTCTTTTTCGATGGCGGTAAACGTCAGACTGGCTGGCAGCAGTGAAGACGCCGTCTCCAGACCCGGACGTTCGGCAAACAGATAATCCGGCAAATTACTCAGGCGAATATGGCCATTGTCGCTACTAATGGCGATATTTTCGATAATGCTGTTGAGCTCAAAATCATTGCCCGGCCACGAGTAGGCCACCAGTTGCGCCAGCGCGTCGTCATCAATTTTCAGGCTGGTTGAAAAGCGTTTTTTCAGGCTATTCAGCCGCGTATAAATCAGCGAGGGAATACTGTTACGCCGCACCCGCAGTGGTGGGATCACTATCTCAAAAGAGTGCAGCGCATAATACAGCTGACGGCTAAAGCGGTTTTGTTCTACCAGGTTGGCGAGATCAACCGTGGTGGTGGCGATCACCTTAACATCTACCGGGATCAGGCGGCGGGCATCAAGGCGTGTCAATACGCCCTGCTTGATAACCTGCAACAACGCGGATTGCAACTCTGGTGCCAGGTACTCAATTTTTTCCAGAAACAGCGTACCGCCGTTCGCCAGTTCAAGACGGCTCAGCCGACCGTTTTCATCATCGGTTGGCGCACTGCCCATAAAATCCTGCCCCAGCACGCTGTTAGCATACAGCTGGCAGTTCACGGCGATATACGGCCCGCTGGCACGTTCACTTTCATTGTGAATAGCCTGGCTCAATAGCTCTTTACCCACCCCCTCTTCACCACACAACAGAATGGGGAAACTCCCTCTCGCCGCCTGGCGACCAAAATGGATCAGCCGACGGGTTTCCGGATCATCCGTCGACATCTGTTCAAAGGTGTGGCTGACTTTCCCGAGCTGGCTGGTCATCAACTGACGCATTTGTTCGACCGGGTGCAGCAGCAGAATAAAGCTGTTGCCCTGCTCTTCAACAATCGGCTTCAGGGTAATGACGGCATCAACAAACTGGTGCTGGCTTTCGAAAGTCACTTCGACGTGATTCAGGCCACGGGCATGTTTGATCGCCCGGCGCAGCAGCATGGGCAGATTGAGCAAGTCGTTAATGTTTTTTCCCTGGCTGGCCTGCACGTCGAGATGCAAAAGCAGCGCCGCGCGCGCATTGAGGAACTGCAACACGCCCTGTTCGTTCCACGCCATCACGCCATCATCCATGCTCTCCAACAGCCCATACATCTGATTCAGATGGCGGTTAGATTCGGCCAACAGACTGTCGGTCAGTAAAGAGTTGCCGACTTCTCTGGCAATCGCCAGCGTCAGGGAGAGATCAGAAACGGACTCATGCTCCACCAGGCAGCACAGGGAAATAGAGCCAAACAGCCGCCCATGGTTATCGAAGACCGGGGTAGAGCAGAACGACCACGGATGCAGCGCCTGCTTAAAATGCTGATCGCCAGAGGTTTTTGTCGGCTGCCCTGGCATCGTTGCCAGCGATAGCGCACAACTACCGATAATGCTTTCCGCACAGTAGCTGCCATCACGAAACCCAAGCTCCGCCAGCTGTTCCACCGTCTGCGGATCGCCGCATCGGCTGAGAATACAAGCCGATTCATCCAGAATCAGCAGCGCGCACGGACGTCCATCCATAAACTCCCAGGCATCTTCCAGCGCGGCCTGCCCAATCGTCAGCAACGCAGTCTTACGGCGACAAATCGACGCAAAAGTCAGTCCCTGCGCCTGATGCGGTGCCTGCCAGGTTTCCCGCTGCATAAACTTGCTGCAACGATGCCATGACTGAGCAATGACCGAAGAGACTTCCTTCCCGATGCCATGAATGTGCGCCGTCATATCCATTTCCGCTGTTTTACCATAGACAACCCCTCCGGCAGAGACTGCCAGAGGGGGAGAAGATGCCGAATAAAAGGCTTACCGACGTCTGATTAACGCGCCAGCCACTGCTGTCCCAGCAGGTCTGCCGTCAGAATAGCGGCATGGACGCTTTCAGGCGTCACCGGGAACGGCATATTGTGAATGGTTTCACCTTCCGCGCAGGTGGCTTTCGCAACGGCCATAATCTTAGCGTCGATGCCGTCTTTCACACCCATTTGCGCCAGCGTTACCGGCAGATCCACTTTCTGGCAGAAGTTCAGCACCGTTTCGATCTCTTCCATCGGGCTGTTCTGCAGCACCAGTTGCGCCAGCGTACCAAACGCCACTTTTTCACCGTGGTACAAATGGTGACACTCTTCCAGAATGGTGAAGCCATTGTGGATGGCGTGTGCGCCCGCAAGACCACTGCTTTCAAAGCCAATGCCGCTGAGATAGGTGTTCGCTTCCACGATACGTTCCAGCGCGTCGGTCACCACGCCAGCCTGCGCCGCCAGACGAGCCTTTTCACCTTCTGCCAGCAGCGTATCATAGCACAAGCGCGCCAGGCTCAGGGCCGCCGCCGTGGACTGCCCCCCCGCCATGCTGGTCGCTCTGGCATCAAAACACGCTTTTGCTTCAAACCAGGTCGAGAGCGCATCGCCCATCCCGGCCACCAGCAGACGTACCGGCGCTTTGGCGATAATTGCCGAATCCATGACAACCATATCCGGATTTTTCGGGTAGATCAGATACTCTTCGAACTCACCGGCTTCGGTATAGATAACAGACAGCGCACTGGTTGGCGCATCAGTTGAGGCGATAGTTGGAATCACCACCACCGGCAGTTTCTGGTAGTAGCCAATCGCTTTGGCTGTATCCAGCGTTTTCCCACCGCCAATCCCAACCACACCACGGCAACCGTGCTGCTTCAGAATGGCAATCAGGCGATTAATTTCGACATGGCTACATTCACCATTGAAGCGTTCCGCGTGACAACTAATACCGTGGCTGTGCAGGCCATTGAGTACTTTGTCTCCCGCCAGTTTCATGACGAAGTCATCTGCAATCACGAAAAAGCTGTCTGCCAGATTTTTAGCGTATTGACCAAATAAGGTAGAAGCGTCAGGACCCTGGAGATATTTGGCTGGAGATTGAATAACTTTTAGCATTCCTTTCATCCTCAAATAAGTACATGTTTTTACATGGTGAGCCCTGGCGTTAACCTGTTTAGCCTGTTGCGAACGGCGAAAACGGGAGGTACCGGAGCGATGCAATAACTGTATGGCGAGGCGGGAACAAAAAAATCATTCATCTTTTTGTTCTGATATGAAACAGATAAAAATGACATGCGTTCCATATTGAAACGGTTAACCCTGAAAATATTAAGGTTTGCGATCCCGATCCGTTCATTTATCGACAAATCCTTGCAGAACGCGAAAATCAAATTCCCTTTTCCCCTCTCTGACACCGTTAAAAGCAGTAACAAAACGTTTACTGTGCGCTGTGGCCAGCACTGAAAAGGCGATAAAAAAGTCGAGCGGGCTCGCATTGTGATCGTTCTCCTCAAAAATACGTTCCATTACGGAACAAAAAATAACAATTACGTTCCGTAATGAAACTCATTTTGCCGCTGTTTTTTTCCACGCTGACTCCGCCAGAATCTCCCCATCGCCTCCGCACCATGACAATGCATTCGGGGGTTTGTCTTACACTCAACCTCGAGGAGCCGTTATGTCTCAATTCTTTTTTAATCAGCGTACCCAACTCGTTAACGACGTCATCGACGGTACGATTATCACCAGTCCGTGGAACAATCTGGCGCGTCTGGAAAGCGATCCGGCTATTCGCATCGTGGTACGTCGCGATCTCAACAAAGATAACGTGGCGGTGATCTCTGGTGGTGGCTCAGGACACGAACCCGCCCACGTTGGCTTTATCGGCAAAGGGATGTTGACCGCGGCAGTTTGTGGCGACGTGTTTGCGTCCCCGAGCGTAGATGCAGTGCTTACCGCAATCCAGGCGGTAACTGGCGAGGCTGGCTGTTTGTTGATCGTTAAAAATTACACCGGCGATCGTCTTAACTTCGGCCTCGCCGCCGAAAAAGCACGCCGCCTTGGCTATAACGTCGAAATGCTTATTGTCGGCGACGATATCTCCCTGCCGGATAACAAGCATCCTCGCGGGATTGCGGGCACTATCCTGGTACATAAAGTGGCAGGCTATTTCGCTGAACGCGGCTACAACCTCGCTACCGTCCTGCGTGAAGCGCAGTATGCAGCAAGTAACACCTTCAGCCTGGGCGTCGCCATTTCCAGTTGCCATCTGCCGCAGGAAACTGACGCCGCCCCGCGCCACCATGCGGGCCATGCCGAACTGGGCATGGGCATTCACGGCGAACCGGGTGCTTCGGTTATCAACACGCAAAACAGTGCGCAGGTGGTGGCTCTGATGGTCGATAAACTGCTGGCGGCACTGCCTGAAACCGGCCGTCTGGCGGTGATGATTAATAATCTGGGCGGCGTGTCCGTTGCTGAAATGGCGATTATCACTCGTGAACTGGCAAACAGCCCACTGCATCCGCGTATCGACTGGCTGATTGGCCCGGGCTCGCTGGTCACCGCCCTGGATATGAAAGGTTTCTCGCTGACCGCCATCGTACTGGAAGAGAGCATCGAAAAAGCACTGTTAACCGAAGTAGAAACCAGCAGCTGGCCGACGCCTGTCCCACCACGCGAAATCAACTGTGTGCCGTCATCGCAGCGCAGCGCGCGTGTCGAATTCCAGCCCTCAGCCAACACGCTGGTCGCCGGGATTATTGAGCAGGTCACCGGAACACTTTCCGATCTGGAAACACACCTCAACGCGCTGGATGCCAAAGTAGGCGATGGTGATACGGGTTCAACTTTTGCCGCTGGTGCGCGTGAAATCGCTGACCTGCTGCATCGTCAGCAGCTTCCACTGGATAACCTCGCCACGCTGTTCGCCCTGATCGGCGAACGCCTGACCGTGGTGATGGGCGGGTCCAGCGGCGTACTGATGTCCATCTTCTTTACCGCCGCCGGTCAAAAGCTGGAGCAAGGGACTGATGTTGCCGAAGCCCTGAACACAGGGCTGGCGCAGATGAAGTTCTACGGTGGTGCAGACGAAGGTGACCGTACGATGATTGATGCGCTGCAACCCGCACTGACATCTCTGCTGGCACAACCGCAAAACCTGCAAGCCGCTTTTGACGCCGCACAAGCAGGCGCAGAACGTACCTGTCTGTCGAGCAAAGCCAACGCGGGTCGCGCATCATATCTCAGCGGCGAAAGCCTGCTGGGCAATATGGACCCCGGCGCGCACGCCGTCGCAATGGTGTTTAAAGCGCTGGCAGAGAGTGAGCTGGGATAAGCCATAAGTGCCTGATGCGCTGCGCTTATCAGGCCTACGAGTGCAAAGCTTTGTAGGCCGGATAAGGCGCTTGCGCCGCCATCCGGCGAAGATGCGCCTGATGCGCTGCGCTTATCAAGCCTACGAGTGCAAAGCTTTGTAGGCCGGATAAGGCGCTTGCGCCGCCATCCAGCTGAATATTAACGATAAACGCGAATACCGCCTTCTACGCCCCGGCTAAACAGTACTTGCCACAGCTCAATATCTCTGGCGCGGAACGCACCAGCACAAGCGCACAGGTAATAATTGAACATCCTTCTGAAGGTGGCGGAATAACGTGATGACAGCTCCGGCCATGCCTGATTAAAGCGCTCGTGCCATGCCATCAGCGTTTTATCGTAATCGCTGCCAAAGTTATGCCAGTCTTCCATCACAAACCGTGATTCGCTGGCCTCGGCAATATGGGAGATCGCCGGTAAGCAGCCGTTCGGGAAAATGTATTTATTGATCCATGGATCGACGCTCATCCCTTTTTTATTGCTACCAATGGTATGTAACAGGAACAGCCCATCCGGTTTTAAACAACGGTCGGCGATGCTGAAATAGGTGTCGTAGTTTTTCGGCCCTACGTGTTCAAACATCCCCACGGAGACAATACGATCGTAGTGTTTATCGAGGTCGCGATAATCCTGCAGCAGAATATTAACGTCCAGCCCTTCACAGCGCTGCTGCGCCATTTTCTGCTGCTCTTTGGAGATAGTGACCCCTTCTACCGCCACGCCGTAATGACGCGCCGCATATTCGGCCAGCCCGCCCCAGCCACAACCAATATCGAGTAAACGCATACCCGGTTTAAGTTGCAACTTCTCGCAGATCATTTTTAATTTGGCATTTTGCGCGTCTTCTAAGGTGGTTGCCTCTTTCCAGTAGCCACAGGAATATTGCATGTGGGGATCCAGCATGAGCGCAAAGAGATCGTTGCCAATATCGTAGTGTTCTTTACCGACAATCCACGCACGACTGCGAGACTGCAAATTAAACAGGCGGGCGCTGGCAATACGCAATATATCCTTCAGATTTCCCGGCATTTGCTGGTCGAGTTTTGCTTTCAGGATTTTGCAGAACAGAACATCGAGCCGTTCGCAATCCCACCAGCCTTCCATATAGCTTTCGCCAAGCCCTAAGGAGCCTTGTTGCAGCACCCGTTTAAAGAAACCGGCATGATGAAGCTGAATGTCCCAGGGGCGGGAACCATTGATCTGAATATCTGCTTGCTGGAGCAGCTCTTTTCCCATTCGGGTCCAGTTATCATTTGTTTCATTGACGATGACAGCATCTGAACAAAGCGTGTTCATGGTATTTACCAAAAGTGGGCTATTAATTATTACGCAAGATTATTATGGAAAAAAGAATGTATGTATTATGATTTGCGGACAAGATCTATCGAACAGCGGCCACACCACCGGGAGCATTGACGATTTATTTATGGAAACTCTCGCGCAAAAACATTGGAATTCCTTCCCGGACGATTCCATGGCAGAGCTGCCGCAGGACGTTTACTTTCGCTCTTATGTCCTTGAAGCCAACCACCATGTTCCGCAGCACTCGCACGCTTTTATGCAGTTTCATTTTGCCCGCAAAGGCAGTATGCGCATTGATGTCGCCGGCAAGTGCTGGATAATCCCCGCGCATTACGGCATCTGGATCCCCAATAATACTGAGCATGCAGTTTGGGCGCTGGATGATGTGCATTTAGAGAATCTGGATATTAAACCGGGTTTTCTCGAAGAAAGTATCCATGAGTGTAAAGTCGTGGCGATCAGTGATTTCGCCAGAGAGTTTATTCATTACGCCACAAATTCAATTTCAGGCCATTATGATAGCCAGTCAAAAGAAGGCAAACTGGTCAGTGTGCTGGTGGACATTATTCTGCAATTACCAGAGGTCGCCTTTGTATTACCCTGGCCACAGGATCGTGAATTAACCCATGTGTGCCGAACAATACAAGCGTCTCCGGCGCTGGAACATTCTGTAGAGTATTGGGCACAACATTTGGGTATGTCTGCCCGTACCTTTTCGCGTCATTTCAAAAAAGAAACCGGATTACCCTTCAGCGTCTGGAAGCAAAAAATGCGAATTCTGGAGTCTGTACTCATGCTGAAGAAAAATAAAAGCGTAACCGCCGTGGCGCTCGATGTGGGATATTCAAGCACCGCAGCGTTTAGCTATGCATTCCGCCAGGCGTTTGGCGTTTCACCGTCACATTATTAATTAACGTTCCGACGTTGATGCCAGTAAGCCGCAGCACGCACCAACTGCTGATCGAAAGCCTCAGTAGCAAAGCGGGCGCTCAGGTTTTTCACCACTTTTCCTTCGCCAGTTATCCAAATGAAATAATCCTGTGCAGGTACGATCAGCTGTGAAAGCTGATCATTCACTGCCTGTTCGTCATGGCCGACAAACCACTGAATCGTAAAACCGTCGAGATGAGCGAAATAATCCTGATACGCTGCATCGTGTACGCTGACCAGCGCCGTCACATTTGGACGTACCGCTAAACGGCCGATCGCCTCCAGCCGACGACGTAGCGCAGGCATTCCAGATTCATCACACACGTAAACCTGGTACGCATAGTCTTCTGGTACCACCAGCGAGCCACGCGGTCCGCCAATCGTCAATTTGTCACCTTCACGCGCATTCATCGCCCACGTACTCGCCACGCCGCCATCGTGGATATAAAAATCCAGCGCCAGTTCATGGCGTGCCGGGTCATACAACGGCGTGTAATCACGGGATACCGGGCGTACACCCTCTGGCCAGACAATCCCCTCATCCGTCACCACGGGTGGCACAAAGTGACTGCCCGGCTCAGGGAAAAAGACCTTGGTGTGGTCGTCAAAACCCTGTGAGCTAAAACCATCCAGAGCGTCACCGCCCAGTACAATGCGCTGGAAACCCGCGCTGATACGTTCAACCCGCAGGACGGTCAGTTCACGGAAGCGCAGCTCATTGCGAACGCGCTGTGGATAGCGTGAAGTGTTATTTGTCATTTTTTCGCCTTCGTGACAGAGATTAGATATATCTAAATAGATTTTAAATGATAATGATTGCTAATTGAGAAGATTGCAAGAACTTTTTTGATAGAGTACGGATAGCGCATCACAAGCGTCACAATGAATAATAAGTATATATAAATCAATAAATTAAGTTAATACTTCTGCGTGGGCTTGCAAATGGGAAAAGTTTAGATATAAATTAGATATATCGAAATAACATCGGGAGATGAATGATGCAAGATCATCATGAAGGGTGCTGCAAACATGCAGAACACCAGCACGAAGGCTGCTGTAAGGGTGAAGGACATCGCCACGAAGGTCATCACAGTGAACACCACGAAGGTTGCTGTAAAGGTGAAGAGCGTCATCACGAAGGCTGTAACAAAGAACACCACCATGAGCATGGCTGCGGACACCGCCACGGTCGCGGCGGTGGTGGCGGTCGACGTCAGCGTTTCTTCGGCCACGGCGAATTACGTCTGGTGATTCTGGATATTTTGACCCGCGATGCCAGTCACGGTTATGAACTAATCAAAGCCATTGAAACATTGACTCAGGGTAATTACACCCCAAGCCCGGGCGTGATTTACCCGACACTGGATTTCTTGCAGGATCAGTCGCTTATCGCCATCCGTGACGAGGAAGGCGGACGTAAGCAAATCACAATCACGGAGCAAGGCCTGCAATGGCTGGAAGAGAACCAGGAACATCTGGAACATATCCACGAACGTATTAAAGCACGCTGTGTCGGCTTTGAATTACGCAAGAATCCACAGATGAAACGAGCACTGGAGAATTTTAAAGCCGTGCTGGATCTGCGGGTCAATCACGGTGACACCAGCGAAGCGCAAATCAAGAAGATCATCGGTATTATCGATCGCGCATCGCTGGACATCACCCAGCTTGATTAAGCAGGCTGCGCGTCCTCTTTACGCACGCGGAACACTTTAATCATCTCTTTTAAGTGTAATGCCTGTTCGTTTAATGACGCCGCTGCCGCAACGGACTCCTCTACCAGACAGGAGTTCTGTTGCGTGGTGGTGTCGATCAGGCCAATCGCACTGTTAATCTGCGAAATACCGTCCGTCTGCTCGCGGCTGGCCTGACCGATTTCCCGTAATATCACATCCATTTCTTCAACGTTAGTGACCATTCCATTGATCAACACGTTGGCTTTTTCAACCAGCACCAGTCCTTCCCGGGTCTGACTGGTGGAATCTTCAATCAGATTGCGGATCTCACTGGCAGACGATGCGCTTTTTTGCGCCAGTTGACGCACTTCTCCGGCAACTACCGCGAAACCACGCCCATGCTCACCAGCGCGTGCCGCTTCGACAGCCGCATTCAGCGCCAGGATATTGGTTTGAAAAGCAATCGAATCTATCAGGTTGATAATCTCTGACATACGGTTAGAGGTTTCATTAATCACGCGTATTTTCTGCGTCACCTGATTCATCATCTCACCGTTGTTTTTCACCACCGCCGCCGCTCCCGTAGACAGCTTCGTCGCTTCATGGGTATGGTCTGCCGTCGTTTTTACCGTCGCGGTAATTTGTTCCATCGACGCCGCCGTCTGTTCTACCGAGCTTGCCTGTTCTTCGGTACGCGCAGCCAAATCCTGATTACCCGCGACAATCTGCGCCGCCGCCGCAGAGATATTCTCGGAGCCGTTTTGCACTTCCTCGACAATCTCTAACAGTCGGGTTTTCATTGCCATCAGCGCTTGCAGCAGCACACCGGTCTCATCCTTCTGTTCCATACTGATATTGCGAGTAAGGTCGCCCTGCGCAATCGCCTCGGCAAACTGCACGGCTTCATTAAGGGGTCGGGTAATTGAGCGCACAATATACCAACCCATCACACAACCGGCGGCAATGCTAATCAGCGCCAGAGTAATCAACAGCGCACGATTGGTGTGGAAATCATATTCCACCTGAGCGCCCGCCTTCTGCATCTGGGCATCTTCAATGGCGATCAATTCCTGCACTTTTGCTTTATACGCCTGCTGCACATTCACCGTGCGGGTCATCATCTCGTGCATCGCACCGGAGCGATCGTGATTCTGCAGCGCCTGCAGAATACGGAATCGGGAAGCCAGATACTGCTCACGCACATCGCGGATATCCGCAACAATTTTTTTGGATGCATCATTGAGAGGCGCAGCACTCAGCGCATCCAGCAGAGCAGAAATTTGCTGGCTGATGGTATCGAGCTTTTTCTGGGACGCCTGGGTCCATTTGCCTTCCTCATCCAATAACATCAATTGTTGAGTACTGACAAACTCCTGAAAATTATCAATGAGCAGATTGGCTTTTACCGTAATCGGATAGTCATTGGTAATGATGTTCTGCATCCCACTGTTACTACGATCCAGACTCAACAGCGAAAGACCCGAACTCACCATCATCAGTACAATAAACAAACCAAACGCGATAAATAATTTCGAGCGAATCTTTACGTTATGCAAGAACATATTTTCTCCCTGGAGACAGTTTTCTTCAGACAGATAACCTTATCGGTCAATACCAACCTAACTTTATGATATTGATCGTTTTTTAATTTACACCAATGTTACGAAATAGTTTTTGACGATGAATCAAGCAAGACCGATCGTTATATAAGCGATATTTAACAATATTTAAAAATAGGACGCTCACGGTTAGAACGGAATAAGGAAAATAGAATCGTAATACCAAAGTGGTATTATTTAATATATGATTAACAAAAATATTACAAAAAACGCCTACCGGGGACGATAAGCGTTTGGCGGGAAAATGGAATGGGGTGAGAATTAATGCAGCACGGTCACCGCATCTTCCAGACGACCGGCACGATGTTTTACCATTGCTGAAATCTGCGCGCTCTCTTCAACCAGTTCAGCATTTTTCTGCGTAATATTGCTCAACTCATTTACGGCACGGGTCAGGCTGGAAAGCCCATCTGACTGCTCCAGCGTTGAATGGCTGATTTGAGCAATCAACTGTGTCACATTCTGGACCTGCGCCACAATATCATCCATTGTCCGCCCTGCGGCATGAACCTGATCGGAGCCGGACTGCACCTTGTCGGCGCTGGCATCAATCAGTTTACGGATATCATTTGCTGCGCTTGCACTACGACTGGCAAGATGACGCACTTCTCCCGCCACCACGGCGAATCCTTTCCCCTGCTCACCTGCCCGTGCGGCTTCAACGGCGGCGTTCAGAGCCAGAATATTTGTCTGGAAGGCGATATCGTTAATCAGGGTCGTGATAGTGCCGATCCGTTGGGTGCTGTTGGCAATATCGTCCATTGTTTTAATGACCGTATCCATCGCCTCACCGCCCTGTGTCGCCGCGCTGCTGGCGGCAATAGACAGCTTATCAGCGGCCGCAGCTGTCGCAGAGTTTTGCTTCACCGATGCCGCCATCTGATTCATGGTGGTGACCGTTTCCTGCACATTCTCTACCGTCTGCTGTGTATGCTTGTTTAAATCATCACTGCCTTTCGCCAGCGTTTCACTGTCGTTACGCACACAACTGACCTGACTCGACACGTCATGAATAAGCCAGCGGCACATTAACCCTAACTGCCCCACCGCCCGTAGCATCAGACCCAGTTCATCGCTACGGTTAAGATGGGTCACGCTGTTGCGCTCGCCAGTCGCGACTTTCAGTGCCTGCTGGGCAACATTCTCGATTGGGCGCACAATCTGCCATTCGAAAATAACCGTCGCCAGCATCATCACCAGTGCGCTCACCAACAGTTGCGGCCATTCAGCGCCCATCTGCTGTAGCGCAGTCGCCAGGATAACAAACATGAAAGCCATGACACTGCGTGCCCGCCAGCGAACCGGCAGCGACGGGAGTTTACCCAACCAGCCTTTACGTACCACCAACCCCTTATGGACGCGCCGATGACAACGGCCTTCATTGAGTGCTTTATATAAAGGTTCGACCGCCGCAATTTCCGCTTCCGTCGCCCGGGTACGGATCGACATATACCCGGTTACGCGCCCTTCCCGCACCATCGGCACCGCATTGGCCCTCACCCAGTAGTGATCGCCATTCTTCCGCCGGTTTTTCACAATACCACTCCACGGTTCCCCCTGTTTCAGGGTGTACCACATATCCGCAAACGCCGCTTTCGGCATGTCCGGATGACGAACCAGGTTGTGCGGCTGAGCAAGCAATTCATTCAGCTGATAGCCGCTGACCTGGACAAAGGTATCGTTCGCATGGGTGATATAGCTTTGTAAATCGGTGGTCGACATGAGGGTGATATCATCATCCAGCGGTGTATTTTGCTGGCTAACGTAGGGATGAGAAGACATGGTTGCGTCCTGTGCAGGTTATCTGGTTGTTAACTCTTTCGGCTTATGTTATTTCGGCGCTAATCTTTTTAACTTTAGTTGTTAAATTTGATTTAGATCGCAATTTGCGATTAAACCTCAAAATTTGTACGTTTTCTAATTCATTGATTTAAATTACTTTCATTACGTAACTATTCAACACACCTTCACTCTGCGCACCGCAATAGTGCAATTTTCGCCCACTTTTAGCGCAATAACGCGTTTTTCCCGTCGGTTTTACGTGCGTAAACCTGGGTAAAATATCAGCAAATGTTAATGTTTGAGATTAAATGTTGCACAAGCAAGATCTTCCCTGGTGTTTATCCCGATTTTCGTTAAGCGCGTCGGGATGGCGCAATCCCTGCAATACTTAATTCAGTATCATGTGATACGCGAGCTCCGGGAGCATATTTTGAACAGGTTACCTTCCAGCGCATCGGCTCTGGCCTGCAGCGCACACGCACTGAATCTCATCGAGAAGCGAACGCTTGATCATGAGGAAATGAAAGCACTAAACCGAGAGGTGATTGATTACTTCAAAGAACATGTCAATCCTGGGTTCTTAGAGTATAGAAAATCTGTAACTGCCGGCGGGGATTACGGAGCCGTAGAGTGGCAAGCGGGAAGCCTGAATACGCTTGTCGACACCCAGGGACAGGAGTTTGTCGATTGCCTGGGAGGTTTTGGAATTTTCAACGTGGGGCACCGTAATCCAGTAGTGGTCTCCGCCGTACAGAATCAACTCGCGAAACAACCTCTGCACAGCCAGGAATTACTTGACCCATTGCGGGCCATGCTGGCAAAAACGCTTGCTGCACTGGCACCCGGAAAGCTGAAATACAGTTTCTTCAGTAACAGCGGAACCGAGTCGGTTGAAGCGGCGCTAAAACTGGCGAAAGCGTATCAATCGCCGCGCGGTAAATTTACATTTATTGCCACCAGCGGAGCCTTCCACGGTAAATCGCTGGGGTCGCTATCCGCCACCGCTAAATCAACCTTCCGCAAACCGTTTATGCCGCTGCTGCCGGGCTTCCGCCATGTTCCTTTTGGCGATATTGATGCCATGCGCACCGTCCTGAGCGAATGCAAAAAGACCGGCGACGATGTTGCCGCTGTGATTCTGGAGCCGATCCAGGGGGAAGGAGGCGTGATCCTACCTCCGCAAGGGTATTTAACCGCGGTACGTAAACTTTGCGATGAGTTTGGCGCGCTGATGATCCTCGACGAAGTGCAAACCGGCATGGGGCGCACTGGCAAGATGTTCGCCTGCGAACATGAAAACGTGCAGCCTGACATTCTGTGTCTGGCCAAGGCGCTTGGGGGTGGCGTGATGCCAATTGGCGCGACCATTGCCACCGAAGAAGTGTTCTCCGTTCTGTTCGACAATCCTTTCCTGCATACCACCACGTTCGGTGGCAACCCGCTCTCATGCGCGGCGGCGCTGGCGACCATTAACGTCCTGCTGGAGCAAAATTTACCCGCTCAGGCAGAGCAGAAAGGCGATATGTTGTTGGATGGCTTCCGTCATCTGGCGCGTGAATATCCGGATCTGGTACACGACGTTCGCGGTAAAGGCATGCTGATGGCGATTGAGTTTGTCGATAATGAGATTGGCTACAGCTTTGCCAGTGAAATGTTCCGTCAGCGAGTGCTGGTCGCCGGAACACTGAATAACGCGAAGACGATCCGTATCGAACCGCCGTTAACGTTAACGATCGAGCAATGCGAACTGGTATTGCGATCAACCCGCAAAGCCCTGGCCGCATTACGGGTGAGCGTGGAGCAGGTATAACCACTGCCGGATGTATCTTATCCGGTCTACTAAAGGACCTCCTTTGTAGGCCGGTTAAGGACCGGAAGGCTGGTCACCGTTGTTTAACGGTGCGGCCACACAATCCCATGCGGATGCGGTAATTAGCGTGATGCTCGATCCTAAAGAGTTCAACACATATGTCCCACCTGGCACCGCTGCACTGACCCATCCGACCTTCGGCGCGGACGCGTCTGGGTGGATCAGTTCTGGTTCGGGCTTAAAGGGATGGTGCATTATGGCTATCGCGATGAAGCATTAAAACTGGCCGATACTTTCTTCCAGCATGCCAAAGGGCTGACGGCAGAAGGCCCAATTCAGGAAAACGACAACCCGTTGACCGGCGCGCAGCAGGGCGCACCTAACTTCTGCTGGAGCGCCGCGCATCTCTACATGCTGTATAACAATTTTCTTAAACAGCAGTAACGTCGATTGGCTCTCCTGAAAAGGAGAGCCTCTTTTTTGAATCTCATCACAATCACGGCATTCCCCTTTTCCCTTTTACGCGGCGACGGCTAAATTAGTAACTCATCCGACCACATAACAATAATTTTACATACTGGACACCTTTATGAGCTATCCGTCGCTGTTCGCCCCGCTCGATTTGGGATTCACCACGCTTAAAAACCGCGTGCTGATGGGTTCAATGCATACCGGTCTGGAAGAGTATCCCGATGGTGCAGAACGGCTGGCTGCGTTCTATGCTGAACGCGCTCGTCACGGCGTAGCCCTGATTGTGACCGGAGGAATTGCGCCCGCGTTATCGGGCGTGGGTATGGAAGGCGGCGCGATGCTGAACGACACCAGCCAGCTGGCGCACCACCGTATCATTACCGATGCGGTTCACGATGAAGGCGGGAAAATTGCCCTGCAAATCCTGCACACTGGTCGCTACAGCTATCAACCGCATCTGGTTGCGCCTTCAGCCATCCAGGCCCCTATTAACCGCTTTATGCCGCATGAACTGACGCACGATGAAGTGCTGCAACTGATTGAAGATTTCGCCCATTGTGCACAGCTGGCGCGGGAGGCAGGCTACGATGGCGTCGAAGTGATGGGCTCGGAAGGTTATCTGATCAACGAATTCCTGACCCTGCGCACCAACCAGCGCGATGATGAATGGGGCGGTGACTATGCCAACCGCATGCGTTTTGCCGTGGAAGTCGTGCGGGCGGTGCGCCAGCGTGCCGGCAGTGACTTTATTATTATCTTCCGCCTGTCGATGCTCGACCTGGTGGAGCAAGGCGGAACCTTTGACGAAACCGTCCAGTTAGCTCAGGCTATAGAAGCCGCAGGCGCCACAATGATTAACACCGGCATTGGCTGGCATGAAGCGCGTATTCCCACTATCGCCACACCGGTACCCCGGGGTGCGTTTAGCTGGGTAACGCGCAAGCTGAAAGGGCACGTGACGATCCCACTGGTCACCACTAACCGCATCAACGATCCGACCGTTGCGGATGACATTCTGGCACGCGGCGATGCCGATATGGTATCGATGGCCCGGCCATTCCTTGCCGATGCTGAGCTGCTGTCAAAAGCACAAACCGGGCGAGCGGATGAGATCAATACCTGTATCGGCTGTAACCAGGCCTGCCTGGATCAGATCTTCGTCGGCAAAGTCACCTCTTGCCTGGTGAATCCGCGCGCCTGTCATGAAACCAAAATGCCGATCGTTGCGGCCACTCAGCCGAAAAATCTGGCGGTGGTCGGCGCGGGCCCTGCGGGTCTCGCTTTTGCTATTAACGCCGCCGCGCGTGGACATCATGTAACGCTGTTTGACGCGCATGGCGAGATAGGCGGGCAGTTTAATATCGCCAAACAGATCCCCGGCAAAGAAGAATTCTATGAAACCCTGCGTTACTACCGCCGGATGATCGACGTAACGGGTGTCACGCTGAAACTCAATCAGTTTGTTAGCGCCCACGAACTGCAAGCCTTTGATGAAGTGATCCTCGCCAGCGGGATCGAACCGCGCATGCCGCCGATCGAGGGGATCGATCACCCTAAAGTACTAAGTTACCTCGACGTCCTGCGCGATAAAACGCCGGTAGGGAAACGCGTGGCGATCGTTGGCTGCGGAGGGATCGGTTTTGATACCGCCATGTATCTGAGCCAGCCCGGCGATCCCACCAGCCAGAATATTGCCGAATTCTGCGTGGAATGGGGAATCGACACCAGCCTGCAACAGCCCGGCGGTTTACGTCCGGAAGGACCACATCTACTCCGCAGCCCACGCCAGATAGTGATGTTGCAGCGTAAAGCCAGTAAACCCGGGCAAGGTTTAGGTAAAACAACGGGATGGATCCACCGCGCTACCCTGCTTTCACGCGGCGTAAAAATGATCCCGGCAGTCAGTTATCAGAAAATTGATGATGATGGCTTACACGTTGTGCTGAACGGCGAACCGGTGATCTTTAACGTGGATCACGTGGTGATTTGCGCCGGACAAGAGCCACGCCGTGAACTGGTCGATCCGCTGCACGCGGCAGGTAAAACGGTGCATCTGATCGGGGGGTGTGACGTGGCGATGGAGCTGGATGCCCGACGCGCTATTGCGCAGGGGACCCGCTTAGCGCTGGAGATTTAACACGTTGTATCCCGTAGGTCGGATAAGGCAACTGCTCACATCTTTGCCTGATGGCGCTACGCTTATCAGGCCTACGAGGCAGCTCGTGTAGGCCGGATAAGGCGTTAGCCGCCATCCGGCACACGCGATTAGCGGCGGCGACCCGTTTTGATCGCTTTCAGCACCACAAACTTATTGTTGGTGGCGATGGTCACGCAGTTGCCAAAAATCTTCTTCAGCTTGTGGAAGTAATCGAGGTGGCGGTTGGCCACGATGTACAATTCACCATTGATTTTCAGGCAGCGACGCGCGTGGTGGAACATCTCCCAGGCGATGTTATCGGTCAGCGCATGTTTCTGATGGAACGGCGGGTTACACAACACGGCGTCAAAGCGGAAAGGCTCCACGCCAGACAACGCGTTGTTGATCATAAACTCGCAGCGATCCAACGCTTCCGGCATGTTGCTTTCGACGTTCAGACGGCTTGATGCCACCGCCATCGGTGATTCATCCACAAACACCACGCTGGCTTGCGGGTTCTTCTCCAGCAAAGTCAGGCCAATCACACCGTTGCCACAACCGAGATCGACAATCTCCCCTTCCAGATTTTCCGGCAGATGCTCAATAAAAAAGCGCGCGCCGATATCCAGCCCGGTACGGGAGAAGACGTTGGCGTGGTTATGGATAGTCCAGTCGGTACCTTCCAGTTTCCAGCTCAGCGTCTGCAAGGCATCAGCCAGTTCTGGATTACTGAAAGTGCAGTTAATCAGACGGGCTTTTTTCCACGCCAGCGTGGTGGTGGTTGGACCTAGCACCTTTTCAAACAACTCCAGCGTCGAGGTATGCACATCGCGCGCCTTCGCCCCGGCGATGATGCGCGTTTGTGGCGTTACCACTTCGCGCAGAGCACGCAGTTGCTGCTCCAGCAGCGCCATGGTTTTTGGCAGCTTAATCAGCACCACGCCCGGCGCCTGCGGATATTCAGCGGTGCTGTCGAGGAATTTGACGCTCGACTCGGCAATATCGTTGTGACGCAGGTTCTCACGTGTGGCAAGCTCGCTGAGATAGGAGTCGCCAATGCTGTACGGCGTATGTTCCGCCAGCGCACAGCCCAGCGCACCGAAGGTATCATTCAGGAGAAGCACCGGGCCGCTAATCTCGGTATCGTCCAGCTGTTGCAGCAGATATTCATCTGCAGCTTCCCACGCCAGCAGCGGGTTAACGTCATCCGTTTCCGGGAAACGTTTAAGTGACAGCGAACGGAAACCGTTGTCTATGTGGCTCATCGGCCCTCCTGAATGGTAAAATTTCGGCGTATCCCTGAAAAGGGTGCGTGAGTATACACTTTTTATACTTTATATGGGGCACTAATGAGTCAGTTGACCTATCTGCAAGGCTACCCGGAAAATTTACTTTCCCAGGTTCGTACGCTGATTGCTGAACAGCGTCTGGGGGCGGTGCTGGAAAAACGTTATCCCGGTACGCATGACTTCGCGACCGACAAAGCGCTCTGGCAATATACCCAGGATCTGAAAAATCAGTTTCTGCGTAACGCCCCGCCGCTGAATAAAGTCATGTATGACAGTAAGATACACGTGCTGAAAAATGCGCTGGGACTGCATACCGCCGTCTCTCGCGTGCAGGGTGGCAAGCTCAAAGCCAAAGCGGAGATCCGCGTCGCTACCGTGTTCCGTTCTGCGCCTGAACCTTTTTTACGCATGATCGTCGTACATGAACTGGCGCATCTGAAAGAAAAAGAGCACGACAAAGCGTTTTATCAGTTGTGCTGCCATATGGAACCGCAATACCACCAGTTGGAGTTTGATACCCGCCTGTGGCTCACGCAACAATCGTTAAAGCAAACTGCGCCGTAGCGCACTGGCTTTGTCTTCAGGGCATGCTAAATTGACGCAAGGATCCCTTTTCGCAGCCTGAAGGCCTTTATGATACGTTTCGCAGTAATTGGCACAAACTGGATCACCCGCCAGTTTGTCGATGCCGCCCATGAAACCGGCAAGTATAAGTTAACCGCAGTGTATTCCCGTAGCCTTGAACAGGCACAGACCTTCGCCAACGATTACCCCGTCGAGCATCTGTTTACTTCGCTGGAAGCGATGGCGCAAAGCGAGGCGATCGACGCCGTCTACATCGCCAGTCCAAACTCCCTGCACTTCCCGCAGACCGAGCTGTTTTTGCGGCACAAAAAGCATGTTATTTGCGAAAAGCCACTGGCCTCCAACCTGGCGCAAGCCGAAGCCGCTATCGCCTGCGCGCGCGAAAATCAGGTGGTGCTGTTTGAAGCGTTTAAGACCGCCAGCCTGCCTAATTTCCTGCTATTACAGCAATCACTCCCCAAAATTGGGCGAGTCAGGAAAGCGCTGATCAATTACTGCCAGTATTCTTCACGTTATCAGCGTTATCTGGACGGTGAAAATCCCAATACGTTTAATCCGGCGTTTTCTAACGGTTCAATTATGGATATCGGCTTTTACTGTCTGGCCGCTGCGGTTGCGCTCTGGGGTGAACCACTGAGCGTTCAGGCAAGTGCCAGCCTGCTGGAAAGCGGCGTCGATGCCCACGGCGTGGTGGTACTGAATTACGGCGATTTTAGCGTCACGTTGCAGCACTCGAAAGTCAGTGATTCCGTACTGGCCAGCGAAATTCAGGGCGAATCAGGGTCACTGGTTATCGAGAAGATTTCCGAGTGTCAGAAAGTGTGCTTTATTCCGCGCGGTGGCAAAACGCAGGATCTTACGGTGCCTCAGCACATCAATACTATGCTTTATGAGGCAGAGGCTTTTGCTCATCTGGTTGAATCCGGCGAAGTGGATCATCCGGCACTGGCCGTCAGTCGTATTACCGCCAAACTGCAAACGGAGATTCGCCGCCAGACCGGCGTTATTTTCCCCGCAGATGATGCACAGATACCGCTGACCGCGTAAAAGTATGTAAAATGAATGTTGCAGGCCATTGACTGAAGGCATGGCCTGTAATATTTTGTAACCCGCAAAGGGGAGTAACTTCGTTGTCGGTTGATCGTCATTACGATGTGTGAAAAACCACATCCGGTCACCGGGCGATAACAAAGGAATACGACAGCGTATTCCTTTGTTGTTGTAAGTGAGACCTTGCCGAATGGCAAGGTCTATGCATAAAAAGCAGCGGCTAACGTCATTCGGCGTTGGCCGTTTTTTTATGCATGGGGAAATAAAATGAATACTGTCGGCACACCGTTGTTATGGGGTGGCTTCGCTGTTGTGGTGGTCATTATGCTGGCCATCGACCTGCTGCTACAGGGTCGTCGTGGCGCACATACGATGTCGATGAAACAGGCCGCGGCCTGGTCAATCATCTGGGTAACGTTGTCGTTGCTGTTTAACGCGGCATTCTGGTGGTACCTGGCTGAGACTCAGGGCCGTGCCGTTGCCGACCCGCAGGCGCTGGCGTTCCTTACCGGCTATTTAATTGAAAAATCGCTGGCGGTAGATAACGTCTTTGTCTGGCTGATGCTGTTCAGCTACTTCTCCGTACCGCCTGCATTGCAGCGTCGGGTACTGGTGTATGGCGTGCTGGGAGCGATTGTTCTGCGTACGATCATGATCTTCGCTGGCACCTGGCTTATCACCCAGTTTGAGTGGCTGCTGTACGTGTTCGGCGCGTTCCTGCTGTTTACCGGCGTGAAAATGGCGCTGGCAAAAGAGGATGAATCAGGCATTGGCGACAAACCGCTGGTACGCTGGCTGCGTAGCCATTTACGTATGACCGATACTATCGAAAACGAGCACTTCTTCGTGCGTAAGAACGGCCTGCTGTTTGTCACGCCGCTGATGCTGGTGTTGATTCTGGTTGAGCTAAGCGACGTGATTTTCGCCGTCGACAGTATTCCGGCAATCTTTGCCGTCACCACCGACCCGTTCATCGTACTGACCTCGAACCTGTTCGCTATTTTGGGTCTGCGTGCGATGTACTTCCTGTTGGCAGGTGTGGCAGAGCGTTTCTCCATGCTGAAATATGGTTTGTCGATCATCCTGGTGTTTATCGGTATCAAGATGCTGATCGTCGATTTCTACCATATCCCGATCGCTATCTCGTTAGGTGTGGTCTTCGGTATTCTGTTTGTGACGCTGGTTGTGAACGCGTGGGTCAACCACCAGCACGATAAAAAGCAGCAAATACAGTAACTTTTACTTAGCGAGTTGATAAAGCCCGACCGCACATTGCGTGCGTCGGGCTTTTTGCTGGATATGTCAAAACAATGTTAATCTAAAGTCAGAAAATATGATCTGAGCACGGAAATCAGGATTTTTATCTCCCCGAAACGGCATCTTTCCTTGCTGTGGGGCTACGCGCAACTGCTGGCCGTACTGGTTGGCTGTATGCTGCTGGTGGTCAACCCGCTGCTGGTATTCTGGAAAATTCGCCGTAACCCGTATCCGCTGGTGCTGGCCTGTCTGCGCGAAAGCGGCGTGTACGCTTTCTTTACCCGCAGCTCTGCCGCCAACATTCCGGTGAATATGGCGCTGTGTGAGAAGCTGAATCTGGACCATGATACCTACTCGGTATCTATCCCGCTGGACGCCACCATCAATATGGCGGGCGCGGCGATCACCATTACCGTACTGACACTGGCGGCCGTGAATACGCTGGGCATTCCGGTCGATTTACCGACGGCGCAGTTACTGAGCGTGGTGGCGTCGCGGGGGGCTCTCTGCTGTTAATTCCGCTGGCGTGCAATATGTTTGGTATCCCGAATGACATCGCCATGCAAGTGGTGGCCGTTGGCTTTATCATCGGCGTATTGCAGGATTCCTGTGAAACGGCGCTGAACTCTTCTACTGACGTGCTGTTTACCGCGGCGGCCTGCCAGGCTGAAGATGAACGTCTGGCAAATAACGCCTTGCGCGGCTAATCGTTTCTCCCCTCCGTCAGCGGGCGGAGGGGTTCTCTTGCTGTACGCTTTTTTCAATTTTGAACGGATCAATTCCGCGTTTTTGCATGCGCCTGAAGCGGATAATGTTCAGGCCGTTCATCACCAAAAAGCTGCCTTCGATCATCGTCCCGCCAATCGATCCTAACCAGAAATTATGAACAACCCAGCAGGCGGTTGCGCACCACATTACGCAGCGCACGGTTAACCCCTGGCAGCGAAACAGTGCCCAGGTGCTGGCCAGCGTGCCGATTATCGGCAACAGCTCCATCGCATGCTGCAATTTTGCCAGCCCAAGAACCAGCGTGAGGACAATAAAAACGGTCATGACCCACAGCTTGCGGGTATGCATTGAGACGAGTGTGCGGATGGTGTTGAGCTCAGCGCTCATTCCCGCGGGCCAGGCGCCCATCAGAAAAAAATGCACGCCGATAGTGGCGCTGTAAACGGCGAGTTGCAGCCGAAACCGGCGCTCATCACGATTGAAAAAGGTGGTAATGCCGATCAGAAAGGCGATGACACCTACGCCCTGGGCCAGCCAATACGCGGTCATGCAAGCAACCCCAACTCCATTTTGTAGGCCGGATAAGGCGTGTTCGCCGCCATCCGGCAACGGTTTGTGCCTGATGGCGCTACGCTTATCAGGCCTACGATTTGCGCAGACCTGCAGGCTCCATCAGGCATTTATTACAGCGTCACTCCCGACTTAAACAGCGCCAGTTCGCGGAAATCGTTGCGTTCGTTGCAGGTCTGCTTGCCGTTGGCAAACTCAACGATGGTATCGACAAACTCGTTCAGCAGTTGCGGCATCGCTTTACCGTGGATTAGCTGCCCGGCATCAAAATCGATCCAATGCTTTTTCTTCGCGGCCAGCTCGCTGTTGGTCGCGATTTTCACCGTCGGTACAAAACCGCCGTACGGTGTACCGCGTCCGGTACTGAACAACACCATATGACAGCCGGCCCCCGCCAGCGCACTGGTCGCTACGGCATCATTACCCGGAGCACTTAACAGATTCAGACCAGGCGTTTTCAGGCGTTCGCCGTAGCGCAGTACATCAACAACTTTGCTGGAACCCGCTTTCTGTGTACATCCCAGCGATTTATCTTCCAGCGTGGTGATGCCACCCGCTTTGTTCCCCGGCGATGGATTCTCGTAGATCGGCTGGTCGTGGGCAATAAAGTACTGCTTAAAGTCATTGACCATGGTAACCAATTTGCCAAAGGTTTCTTCATCGCGGCAGTGATCCATCAGCAGCTGCTCGGCGCCGAACATTTCCGGCACTTCGGTCAGCACGGTAGTTCCGCCGTTCGCAATCACGTAGTCAGAGAAACGCCCCAGCATCGGATTAGCGGTGATCCCAGACAAGCCGTCAGATCCGCCGCATTCCAGACCAAACTTCAGCTCACCCAGCTTACCCGGCTCACGCTTATCGTTACGCATCACGTTGTACAACTGATGGAGATGTTCGATCCCCGCTTCCACTTCATCTTCCTGGTGCTGGCAGACCATAAAGTGAACGCGATCAGGATCATACTCCCCTAACGTTTCGCGGAAGGCATCAACCTGGTTGTTTTCACAACCGAGGCCAACCACCAGCACCGCCCCCGCATTCGGGTGACGCACCATGTTTTGCAGCATGGTGCGGGTGTTAATGTGGTCGTCACCCAATTGCGAGCAGCCATAGGTGTGACTGAAGAGATGCACGCCGTCGATACCTTCAGCGTCGTGGGTCTCTTTCAAAAAGCGGTTCTGCATCTGACGCGCCATGGCATTCACGCAGCCGACGGTCGGCAGGATCCACAGTTCGTTACGCACCCCAACGTCACCGTTCGCGCGGCGATAAATCTGCACATCGCGATCGGCAGGCTGCGCGACTTCCGCCTGGAAATCAGGTTGGTAGCGATACGTGTCCAGGTCGCTCAGATTCGTGCGCGTGTTGTGAGCATGAATGTGCTCACCCGCAGCGACATCAACCAGCGTATGACCGATTGGCAAACCGTATTTAATGACGTTTTCACCTTTCGCGATACCGCGTAAAGCGAATTTATGGCCACGAGTCACCGCCTGGCGCAGAGTGACCACCTGCCCGTCAACGGTGACGTCGGTTCCTTCTGCCAAATCAGCAAGCGCAACTGCGACGTTATCCAGCGCATGGATCTTGATGTATTGCATACCTTCACCCGGGCCTTAGTTCAGTTCAATGGCGAAGTAATCACGCGCATTGTTGAAGCAAATATTTCTCACCATTTCACCCAGCAGCTGGATGTCGGCAGGCGCTTCACCTGCGGCAACCCAGCGACCAATCATCTGACACAGGATGCGACGGAAGTATTCATGGCGGGTGTAGGACAGGAAGCTACGGCTATCAGTCAGCATGCCGACGAAACGGCTCAGCAGCCCGAGCTGCGCCAGCTGCGTCATCTGACGTTCCATCCCGTCTTTCTGATCGTTGAACCACCAGCCGGAACCGAACTGCATTTTGCCCGGCATACCTTCGCCCTGGAAGTTACCGATCATAGTCCCCAGCACTTCGTTATCGCGCGGGTTCAGGCAGTACAGGATGGTTTTCGGCAGCAGGTTTTGTTCATTCTGCTTGCTCAACAGTTTGGACAGCTCTTCCGCCATCGGACGGTCGTTGATGGAGTCAAAGCCGACGTCCGCACCCAGCAGCTTGAACTGACGCAGGTTGTTATTACGCAGCGCGCCGATGTGGTACTGCTGTACCCATTCGCGACGCGCGTATTCTGCGCCGAGGAACACCAGCACGGCAGTTTTGAACTGGGCGACTTCGTGCTCGCTCAGGGTTTCACCGGCCAGGCGACGGGCCAGGATGTTATCCAGTTCAGCTTCGTTAGACTCGGCAAACAACACCACATCCAGCGCATGGTCAGAGACTTTACAACCGTGCGCAGCAAAGTGATCCAGACGCTTGGTCAGCGCGGTTTGCAGGTCGGTAAAGCGGCGGATCTCGGTGTCAGAAACTTCACCCAGCTTCGCCATGTAATCGTTAAAGGTCGCCAGTTCAATGTTGAAAGCTTTATCCGGACGCCAGCTTGGCAGCACTTTGATAGCAAAGGTGCTGTCTTTCGCGACCGCAGCGTGATGCTCCAGAGAATCGATCGGGTCATCGGTGGTACCGACCATTTTCACATTCATCTGCTGCATGATTCCACGTGCGGAAAACCGATCCTGCGCCAGCAATTCGTTGCACTGATTCCAGATTTCATCGGCAGTTGCAGGTGACAACAGCTTACCTGTAATACCAAATGGGCGACGCAGTTCAAGATGCGTCCAGTGGTAGAGCGGGTTACCGATGGTGTGTGGGACCGTCGCGGCCCATGCTTCAAACTTCTCGCGATCGGACGCATCACCGGTACACAAGCGTTCAGCGACGCCGTTAGTACGCATGGCGCGCCATTTGTAGTGATCGCCTTTCAGCCAGATGTCATACAGGTTGTTAAAACGGTAGTTATCCGCGATTTGTTGCGGCGGCAAATGGCAGTGGTAGTCGAAGATTGGCTGGTCTTTGGCGTAATCATGATACAGACGGCGGGCAAATTCGGTGTCCAGCAGGAAATCTTCAGTCATAAACGGGGTCATTATCGTCTTCCTCTCAGCGAGTGCGTCAGATTGCTTATGTTTTGATGTTGTCAAAGTTATCACACCAATTTCCATACACCGAAGATATTTTCGTGAGTTAGATCAACAAATGATAACAAAAAAATTACTCTCAAAGAGGTAAAACTCACGGCAAGCCGCGCCAGCACTGGCTTTGCTGAATCGAATTAATGACCACACGAAGATTCACACTTTTGTGATGGCACTCACCTTTTAAAGCTGTATGACAAGTTATCTTTTTGCCGTCGCGATACATAGGCCGACGGAATGCAAATTACCGATGGTCCACCATCGGATTGACCGGTATGGAAACCGAATTAGCACAATCATTGACATGGCAAAGTTCGGGGCAGTGCCGGTTTTTTTCGGTCACGCCCTTCGTAAAAGAACATCCTCCGCCCTGGACTGGACGATGACCGCTCGTTAGCGGACATAACAAAACGATGAGGTTTTACATGCGTAAAATTAAAGGGTTACGTTGGTACATGATCGCACTGGTGACGCTTGGCACCGTGCTGGGTTACCTGACACGTAACACTGTGGCGGCAGCTGCGCCAACTCTGATGGAAGAGTTACACATCTCCACTCAACAGTATTCCTATATCATCGCAGCGTATTCTGCTGCTTACACCGTAATGCAACCCGTTGCTGGCTACGTGCTCGATGTGCTCGGCACCAAAGTAGGCTACGCGATGTTCGCCGTTCTGTGGGCCGTCTTCTGTGGTGCCACGGCGCTGGCTGGTAGCTGGGGTGGACTGGCACTGGCACGAGGCGCAGTCGGTGCCGCAGAAGCCGCGATGATCCCTGCGGGTCTGAAAGCCAGTTCAGAATGGTTCCCGGCAAAAGAGCGTTCTATTGCCGTAGGTTACTTTAACGTCGGCTCTTCTATTGGCGCGATGATCGCTCCGCCGCTGGTCGTGTGGGCTATCGTCATGCACAGCTGGCAGATGGCGTTTATTATTTCTGGTGCCCTGAGCTTCATCTGGGCGATGTCCTGGCTTGTCTTCTATAAACACCCGCGCGACCAGAAAAAACTGTCTGACGAAGAGCGTGATTACATCCTTAACGGTCAGGAATCGCAGCATAAAAACAGCACAGCGAAGAAAATGTCGCTTGGCCAGATCCTGCGTAACCGCCAGTTCTGGGGTATCGCACTGCCACGTTTTCTGGCAGAACCAGCCTGGGGGACATTCAACGCCTGGATCCCGCTGTTCATGTTTAAAGTCTACGGCTTTAACCTGAAAGAGATTGCGATGTTCGCGTGGATGCCAATGCTGTTTGCTGACATGGGCTGTATCATCGGGGGTTACTTACCGCCGCTGTTCCAGCGCTGGTTCGGCGTAAACCTGATCGTGTCCCGTAAAATGGTCGTCACCATGGGTGCACTGCTGATGATTGGCCCAGGGATGATTGGTCTGTTCACCAGCCCGTATATTGCTATTGCCCTGCTGTGCGTCGGTGGTTTTGCTCACCAGGCACTGTCTGGCGCGCTGATTACGCTCTCTTCTGACGTATTTGGCCGCAATGAGGTCGCGACCGCTAACGGCCTGACGGGGATGTCAGCCTGGCTGGCGAGTACTCTGTTTGCCCTGGTCGTTGGCGCCCTGGCTGATACCATCGGTTTCAGCCCGCTGTTCGCCGTACTGGCAATATTCGACCTGCTCGGTGCGTTAGTCATCTGGACGGTACTGCAGAACAAATCGGCCAGCGAGATTGATTCAGGTCCGCAAACCGGCTCTCCCGCCACGCAAAATTAACCTGACGCTAGTCGTCATGGGTATATAATGCAGAGCCGCCAGTTAACTGGCGGCTTTTTTGTCGGTGCGAGTAGAGCCGCCATCGCAAAAGTGGTATAACAAATATAGTCTGCTGTATCATGCCTGGAGTGCATATGGAAATCACTGAACCACGACGTTTGTACCAACAACTTGCTGCCGATCTAAAAGAACGCATCGAGCAAGGCGTCTATCTGGTGGGCGATAAACTTCCCGCCGAGCGCTTTATTGCCGATGAAAAGAATGTCAGCCGTACCGTGGTTCGTGAAGCGATTATCATGCTCGAGGTTGAAGGCTACGTTGAGGTGCGTAAAGGATCAGGTATCCACGTCATCTCTAACCAACCCAAACATTATGTTGCTCCCGACGAAGGTCTGGAATTCGCCAGCTACGGTCCTTTTGAATTGCTGCAAGCGCGTCAGCTCATTGAGAGCAACATCGCCGAGTTTGCCGCCACCCAGGTGACCAAGCAGGACATCATGAAACTGATGGAAATCCAGGAGAAGTCGCGCAACGAAAAAAGCTTTCGTGACTCCGAATGGGACCTGCAGTTCCATGTTCAGGTCGCGCTAGCGACGCAAAACTCAGCTCTGGCCGCCATTGTTGAAAAAATGTGGACTCAGCGCGTTCACAACCCCTACTGGAAGAAATTGCACGATCACATTGATCTGCGCACGGTAGACAACTGGTGTGATGACCATGACCAGATCCTGCGAGCATTAATTCGCAAAGATCCACATGCAGCCAAACTGGCGATGTGGCAGCACCTTGAGAACACGAAACAGATGCTGTTTAACGAAACCAGCGATGATTTCGAGTTCAACGCGGATCGTTACCTTTTCACGGAAAATCCGGTCGTTCATCTGGATACTGCTGCAAACAGCACAAAATAAACGTTCAGACTTTCACAGGCGCGATAACAGCGCCTGTTTCTGACACACGGTAAGCATTAGGTATAAAGTGTCAGCCTGTGTAAATCCTCTCGCCTCACTCCCTTGCGATCAGCAAAATCAGAGTTCAACCACCGTAATTTCTATAACGGACAACGTTGACCTTTGTTACAATTAGATGCTATTTGAATTTTTGTGTTTGAGAGCTTGCTTACTTCACAACTTTACAGGGAATAGTTCAGGCCGTGAATTTGTGTCAGACCGCGATCCATGTAAAAAACACCAATAAAATTGCGGCGTTACAAACTCCAGAAAACCGGCATGACGACAACCGATTCTCCAGGAATATTGAATGGAACTACTGACTCAATTATTGAATGCTTTATGGGCTCAGGATTTTGAAACTCTGGCCAATCCTTCCATGATTGGTATGCTGTATTTTGTACTGTTTACAATTTTGTTCCTGGAAAATGGGTTGCTACCCGCGGCCTTTTTACCTGGTGACAGTTTACTGGTACTGGTCGGCGTTCTTATTGCCAAAGGCGCAATGGGTTTTCCGCAAACCGTACTGCTGCTCACCACCGCAGCCAGCCTCGGTTGTTGGCTCAGCTATATTCAGGGCCGATGGTTGGGTAATACCCGCACCGTGCAAAACTGGCTTTCACATCTTCCTGCTCATTATCACCAACGCGCGCATCATCTTTTCCACAAGCATGGCTTATCCGCACTGTTGGTCGGTCGCTTTATTGCGTTCGTCAGAACATTACTACCGACCATTGCCGGACTGTCAGGGCTGAATAATGCGCGTTTTCAGTTCTTCAACTGGATGAGCGGGCTATTGTGGGTACTGATTCTGACCACGCTGGGCTATCTACTGGGCAAAACACCTGTTTTTCTCAAGTATGAAGATCAGCTCATGTCCTGCCTGATGCTGCTTCCTGTCGTATTACTGGTGGTTGGCCTGGCCGGTTCACTGGTTGTACTCTGGAAAAAGAAATACGGGAACCGAGGGTAAATTATGCTGAAATCACGCATAACGCTCCGACGACTGGCCTGGACCACCTCCTTTATGCTGTTTTTGAGCGCGTTAATCCTGACCTGGTCGGTCATTCGCCAGCAGGAATCGACGCTTGCCATTCGCGCCATAAACCAGGGAGCCAGCATGCCTGATGGCTTCTCTATCTGGCATCACCTGGACGCCAACGGCATTCGTTTTAAAAGTATTACTCCGCAAAATGACGCGCTGCTGATCACCTTTGATTCCAGCGCGCAGAGCGCAGCCGCAAAGGTCGTGCTGGACCGAACGTTACCGCACGGCTTCGTTATTGCTCAACAGGATGATGACAATCAGGCAGTGCAGTGGTTATCTCGTTTACGGGATACACCGCACCGCTTTGGTTAATCTCCAGGAATCTGAATTAGATCACTCACTTTGGTGATTTCACCGTTTAGTGCCTATGATTAATAAACTGAAGTTATGACCTACAGCTTTATTATTCTGGAGCATCGACCACAACACATCGGGTCGCATCACAATGGAAGGTTCAAGAATGAAATACCGCATCGCTTTGGCAATGAGTCTTTTCGCTCTCAGTGCCGGTAGCTACGCTAACTCCCTCTGTCAGGAAAAAGAACAAGACATTCAGCGGGAAATTAGTTATGCCGAAAAACACAACAATCAGAGCCGCATCAATGGGTTAAACAAAGCACTTAGTGAAGTTCGGGCAAACTGTACTGACAGCAAACTGCGCGCGAATCACCAGAAAAAAATCGCGGAGCAGAAAAATGAGATAGCCGAACGTCAGCGTGATTTAGCCGAAGCGAAGCAAAAAGGCGATGCGGATAAAGTCGCAAAACGCGAACGTAAGCTTGCAGAGGCTCAGAAAGAGCTGAAGGAACTTGAGACCCGCGATTACTAAGTACGGTAACTACCCACTCACCTGGAGAAAACTATGTCAAAAGATAACGCTACGGAAAATCTGCGCGCTGAGCTGAAATCCCTTGCGGATACGCTCGAAGAAGTACTGAGCTCCTCTGGCGATAAGTCGAAGGAAGAGATGAGTAAAATTCGCAGCAAAGCCGAACATGCGCTGCGCGAGAGCCGCCATCGTCTGAGCGAGACCAGCGATGTGATTGCTAAGCAAACCCGTGAAGCGGCCGCCAAAGCCGATAACTATGTGCGCGAAAACCCATGGACAGGCGTTGGTATTGGCGCTGCGGTCGGTGTGGTGCTTGGTGTACTGCTGTCGCGCCGCTAACAATGGCTGACTCTCAACACGCACAAGGTCCAGGCAAAAGCATCCTGGGGACTGGACAACGGGTTCTCACGATTCTCGTTGAGATCGTAGAGACCCGATTACGGCTGGCCGTCGTTGAGCTGGAAGAGGAAAAAGCCAATCTCATCCAGATCCTGCTGATGCTTGGGCTGACCATGCTGTTCGCGGCGTTTGGCCTGATGAGCCTGATGGTGCTTATCATCTGGGCCATCGACCCTCAATATCGCCTGAACGCCATGATTGCCACAACCGTTGTGCTGTTGCTTTTGGCGCTCGTTGGCGGGATATGGACATTACGTAAAGCCCGTAAATCGACGCTGTTACGCCATACACGCCACGAACTCGCTAACGACAGGCAGGCCCTGGAGGATGATTTCTAATGAGCAGTAAAGTCGAGCGCCAAAAACGTAAGGCACAACTGCTTGGACAGATCCAGCAGCAACGGCTGGATCTGTCTGCCACTCGTCGCGACTGGCTGGAGGCCACCGAAGTCTACGATCGTGGTTGGAAGACGCTGTTGAACCTGCGCGGCTGGGTGCTGGTCGGCAGCAGTATTATGGCGGTTCGCACCATCCGTAATCCGAACCTACTGGTACGCTGGGCCAAACGTGGCTTTAGCGCCTGGAGCATCTGGCGTCTGGTAAAATCGACCATCAGACAACAGCAGCTGCGCGGCTGATCCCCTCTCCTTCCACCTAACCTCAAATTTTTTGAAAATTTCTGACAGTTTTCCTTGCTAACAATTGTCATTCTGTACGTCTATGATTCTCTCCATCGACAGCAACGACGCGTTCTGCAGCGTTGATGCACAAAAAACAAAACAATCCGCCTGAGTGGTTTCCTGGAGAGTATGATGAAAAAATTAGAAGATGTTGGTGTACTGGTAGCGCGCATTCTGATGCCAATCCTGTTTATTACTGCAGGTTGGGGAAAGATCACCGGATATGCGGGTACCCAACAGTACATGGAAGCCATGGGCGTCCCTGGTTTTATGTTGCCGCTGGTTATTCTGCTTGAGTTCGGCGGCGGTCTGGCAATCCTGTTTGGTTTCCTGACCCGTACTACCGCGCTGTTCACCGCAGGCTTCACGCTGCTGACAGCGTTCCTCTTCCACAGCAACTTTGCGGAAGGGATGAACTCTCTGATGTTCATGAAAAACCTGACCATCGCAGGCGGTTTCCTGCTGCTGGCTATCACCGGCCCGGGCGCATTCAGTATTGACCGTGTACTGAATAAAAAGTGGTAAGCGAGCTATACTAAACGCATTAAAAAGCGAGGAGATATCTCCTCGTTTTTGCTATCTGAGGAGGCGAAAATTATGGGACAACTCATTGACGGCGTCTGGCATGACACCTGGTACGACACCAAATCAACCGGGGGGAAATTTCAACGCTCGGCATCGGCATTCCGTAACTGGCTCACCGCGGATGGCGCACCGGGTCCTACGGGTGAAGGTGGCTTCGCCGCCGAAAAAGACCGCTATCATCTCTACGTTTCTCTGGCTTGTCCGTGGGCGCATCGCACGCTGATTTTGCGTAAACTCAAAGGGCTGGAACCGTTTATTTCCGTTTCCGTAGTGAATCCGCTGATGCTGGAAAACGGCTGGACGTTTGATAACAACTTCCCGGCAGCCACCGGTGATACGCTTTATCAGCACGAGTTTCTCTATCAACTGTATTTACACGCCGATCCGCACTACAGCGGCCGGGTGACCGTTCCGGTGCTGTGGGATAAAAAAAATCACACCATCGTCAGCAACGAATCGGCTGAAATCATCCGCATGTTTAACACCGCGTTTGATGCGCTGGGCGCAAAAGCCGGGGATTACTATCCACCTGTTCTGCAAAGTAAAATCGACGAACTGAACGGCTGGATTTATGACAACGTCAATAACGGCGTATATAAAGCCGGATTTGCTACCAGCCAGGAAGCTTACGACGACGCCGTAGAAAAAGTCTTTCAATCGTTGGCGCGGCTGGAGCAGATCCTGGGTCAACATCGCTACCTGACCGGTGACCAGCTAACCGAGGCCGATATTCGCCTGTGGACCACGTTGGTACGTTTTGATCCTGTGTATGTCACCCACTTCAAATGCGACAAACACCGCATCAGTGACTACCTGAATTTGTACGGTTTTCTGCGCGATATCTACCAGATGCCAGGCATTGCGGAGACCGTCAATTTCGATCACATCCGCAATCACTACTTCCGTAGCCACAAAACGATCAACCCGACCGGTATTATTTCAATCGGCCCGTGGCAGGACCTCAGCGAACCTCATGGACGTGACAGCCGTTTTGCCTGATTTACACAGGCCTCCGTTTGGGGCCAAATAATTAATACTACAAACATTTACCAGCATTATATTCGCAGCTATTCTTATTTTGATTGCTTTAAAAACAAGTAATTGAATGCAGAACGAGGCAAAAATGGATTGGTATTTAAACGTATTAAAGAACTACTTTGGGTTTGGTGGCCGCGCGCGTCGTAAAGAATACTGGATGTTTGTGCTGGTCAACATCATCTTCACGTTCGTGCTGGGCATTCTGGACAGAATGCTTGGCTGGGAACGCGCCGGAGGAGAAGGCATATTAACGACGATTTATGGGGTTCTGGTCTTTATTCCATGGTGGGCGGTACAGTTCCGGCGTTTACATGACACCGACCGTTCAGCCTGGTGGCTACTGGTGTTGCTGATCCCGATCGTCGGCTGGTTGGTCATCATTATTTTCAACTGTCAAAACGGCACGACGGGGAGCAACCGCTTCGGCGCTGACCCCAAACAGTTATCCTGAATTTAAATACGCCCCTTCCGTTGAAGGGGCGTATTTCTTATTTACCCGCAAACAGCTTGGGGATTTCCCGCAGACACCAGGATTTCGCCTCACCCATGCTGTCCCGACGCCAGGCCATAATAATATCAATTTCGCTTGTCGATTCCGGGCTTACTACCCGCAGCCGACCAGCGGCAATATCCTCTTCCACCAGTGGATACGGCATCGTCGCCACGCCCAGGCCAGCCAACAGCGCCTGGCGTTTATCTTCAATCGTACTCACCGTCAGACGCGGCTGTTTATCCAGCAGTTGAACCGTGAGTACCGGGCGTTCACGGGCGGTGTCCGCCACTGCGATCCCGCGGTATTTCACGCGGGTGACTTCCGATAACGGTTCCGGCTCCTGATGAATGGGATGATCCGGAGCCGCCACATAGACGTTCATCAGTGAGTACAGCTTACGCGAGTTGATTTCTGAGGATGAGCGAAAATGCATATCCGGCGCAATCACGATATCCGCCCGCCCCTGCTCAAGACGCTCCCACGCCCCGGCCAGAACTTCGGTAATGACGGAAAGCTGGGTATTGGCCTTCCCGGCAAGTCGGTCGATCAGTGGGAAAAACGCCGCCGTCGGTACCAGCGCTTCGGTAACGATGGTCAGATGCGTTTCCCAACCGCGAGCCAGCGCTTCGGCATCGGTGGTCAGTTTATCCGCAGCTTCCAGCAGTACACGTCCACGTTCAAGCAGCATACGCCCGACGTTGGTAAATTTTGTGCGGTGACCTGAGCGGTCAAACAGCACTACGTCCAGCTCTTCTTCCAGTTTCTGCATGGTATAGCTGAGCGCGGAAGGTACGCGTCCCAGTTCATCTGCCGCAGCGGCAAAGCTGCCGCGCCTGTCTATTGCGTCCATGACGCGTAACGCTTCAAGCGTTAAAGCCCGTTCTTTGGCCATCTCGTTCTCATTCAGGAAATTTGAACATACCGGGCAGAATATCTGGCTAACAATGCAGCGTCTAGCCATTTAACATAAAAGGAAGTAAAGAGAGGTCAAGAACTATGATTACTACCCGTACAGCCAAACAATGCGGGCAAGCAGACTACGGCTGGCTGCAGGCCCGTTATACCTTCTCCTTTGGACACTATTTTGATCCTAAACTGCTGGGTTATGCCTCGCTGCGTGTTCTGAACCAGGAAGTTCTGGCACCGGGGGCCTCTTTCCAGCCACGTACCTATCCAAAGGTTGATATCGTCAATCTGATCCTCGAAGGGGAAGCAGAGTATCGCGACAGCGAAGGTAACCATATTCAGGCCAAAGCCGGAGAGGTGTTACTGCTCGCTACGCAACCAGGGATCAGCTACAGCGAGCACAATATCAGCAAAGATAAGCCCCTGACCAGAATGCAGCTCTGGCTGGACGCCTGCCCGCAGCGCGAAAACGCCTGCGTACAGAAAGCGACGCTGAGCGCAGGTAAGCATCAGCTGCTGGCCTCACCGGACGGTGAACAAGGCAGCCTGCATCTGCGCCAACAGGTATGGGTGCACCACGTTGAACTGCAGCAAGGTGAATCGCTGAGTTTTCAGTTACATGGGCCACGCGCTTATTTACAGTCGATTCACGGCAGATTCCATGCGGTGACGGCTGGCGCCGAAAAAGAAGCGCTCACCTGCGGCGATGGGGCATTTATTCGTGACGAAACTAACATAACGTTAGTCGCCGATACCCCGCTGCGCGCTTTGCTGATAGATTTGCCCGTATAGTCAGAGAAAACAACGGAGTACGACTGTTGAGTAAGAAGTTATCAAAAAAACGCCAGCCGCAGGCTGTGCCGGAAAAACGGGAGACAGTTCCCTTCGGCTATGAAGAAATGCTGACAGAGCTGGAAGCGATTGTGGCCGATGCTGAGCTACGACTGGAAGATGAAGAAGCCGCCTGAAAAGGCGGCTTTGACTTATGCCGGGTGACGGCTGCGCCTTACCCGGCCTACAAGACAGAGTATGTTGTAGGCCTGATAAGCACAGCGCCATCAGGCACCGGGTTTACCATCGTTCCTGCTTAATGTGCCTTACTGGCCATGATCTCAATGATCTGCTTGTCGGTTTCCTGCATCGAACGACACGCCAGCGCACACAGGTTAGCGATAGATTGCTCCACGTTGTGCGCCACAATCCCCTCATTGCCGGTTACAGCGGTATCGTCCAGCGCCATCAGCACCGCTTTCCAGGCTGCTGACGCACTGGTAGAGACTTTCATTGCGCAACTGTTCGAGGCGCCATCGCAAATCATTCCGCTCACGTCGCCAATCATGCTGCTGATCGCCATCGCGATAGTGTTATAACGACCATCCACGATCCATGCCATCCCCGCCGCCGCGCCCATTGCTGCCGTGGTTGCCGCGCACAGCGCAGACAAACGCGGAAGCTGATGATGGATGTAAATAGCACTCAGGTGAGACAGCATTAGCGCACGGGCCAGTTTCTCTTCATCAGCCCCAAAGTGCTCAGCCACCACCATCACCGGGACGGTGGCGGTAATCCCCTGATTGCCGGAGCCGGAGTTGCTCATGGCTGGCAACGTCGCCCCGCCCATTCGCGCATCCGATGCCGCGCTGGTACGAATAAGAATGGCGGTTGAGAGATCGTTAGCCAGCAGACCACGTGCGCACTGCTTCTCCAGCGTAGTTCCGATGTGCAAGCCCCAGTTGCCGCGCAGTCCTTCCTGAGACAGCGCACCGTTCAGTTTGGCCGCATCGAGAATAAAACGGATTGACTCAAACGGCACAGCATTCACAAATGCCACAATCTCTTCCAGCGAGGTGTGGGATAGCACTGCCAGCGGGGATTCCTGCTCATCAGCCTGAACCTGCTCAGGCTTAGTAAACACCACGCCGTTATTGGTCTCGATGTGCACAATGTTGGTATGACCGCCGACAATCGTCACGCACGCCCATCCTTTAGCGCCGTACACCTTCGCACGAGAGAAGAGAATATCCTCGCAAGGCTCCTGCAGCATTACCGCCACCTTCCCGGCGGTCAGCATCGCTTTGGCATCCGCAATCGCTTGTGGTGACGCATCTTTCAGTACCTCTAAACCGGCACGGGCATTTCCCCCCAGCGCACCCAGCGCCGCCGCGACAGGCAACCCGACCATTCCGGTACCCGGCACGGTAACGCCCATGCCGTTTTTCATCAGGTTCGGTGAGACCCACGCATCAATACGTTCTACCGCGCCGTCCAGCTCGGAGGATGCGACCGCTGCCGCCAGAGCCAGAGAGATAGGTTCCGTACAACCCAGCGCAGGCTTAACTTCTTCCTGCACCGCGCGGATAAAACTATCCCATAATGGATTCAATGTAGTCTCAAACATAACAACAACCCTTGCTCAGATAACTCAGGAAAATGCCAGGAACGGAGAAACGCACAACAACAGGCCGGTGACGATAATCAGGTACAGAGAGGCGCCTTTGTATTTGTGCAGTGCAGGAACTTTGTAGACCAGCCAGGCCGGGATCAAGCAGCCCACCATGCCGAAGATTGGGCTACAAATAGAGGTGAAGCTCAGTACCGGCGCATTGAGCACAATTGCACTCCAGGCCAGTAAGATAGCGAAGACCATAATGCCGCGTTGAACCAGAGTTTCGTTGATTTTCTCGGCTGGCATTTTGCGGCGCAGCACGTTCATTACGATCCCCTGAGTGGCTTCACGAAAGCCTAAGTAAACACCGAAGAAGGCGGTCATCACGGCGAAAATGTTCAGAATAACGCTGACGATTTTCACCCAACCTGCACCATCACCACTGATAAACTGCGCGGCGATCGCCAGAGCGGAAATGTTCTGCTCATAGGCTTTAACCGCTTCGTCATGCCCCATCGCCAGCGTGAAGGAAACGGCGTAGAAAAAGACGGTGACAAACAGAATACCGAACGCGATGTTCATAGCACGCAGAGCTTTATGGCGTGCCACCTCAATCGATTTCTCACGAGAGCGGTACGAAATAACCATCGGGCTTAGCGTCTGAATAAACAGAATTGAAGTCAGGGTAAACGGCAGCGTGATAATTGCGTTTTTGATCAGCAGCGCCATCGGCGGCAGTGAGCCCGCGTTATACAAATGCCACATTCCCACCATCGATACACCAAGCGCTGCCACCACCAGCAGCTTGGTCAGTACCATGCCGGTGGAGATCTTAAACAGCAGTTTTTCCCCGCGTGACGAGATAGCCACCAGGATGCAAATCAGCACCAGGCCGTAGAACGGGCTGTCGGATAGTAAGCCTTCAGTAACGCCAAATGTGTGCAGATAAGAGGCGCTGTCGTTGGTGATGGCGGTGGAATAGACGAACATCCAGATAACCAGCATCACAAAATATAATGCGCCTAACAGGATGCCCCAGTTTTTACCCAAATAGCCGCTGATTACGCTTGGGTAATCTTTACATTCCGGGGATTCCGCCAGCGTGTTGATAAACAGGCGCTGGAATAAATACATCGCAGGATAGCCGATAATGGAGGAGAGCAAGAAAACCCACAGCCCCATCAGACCCACCTGGACGGGAAGGAAAACAATCCCCGCACCAATCGCCATCCCAATACTCATAATGACCCAGCCGGTGTCCGTGCTGTCGAACTTAATAGCTTCCCGCCATTCGCTTTCGGTCATTCCCGCCCGACGCGCAGGCGCTGATGCGTCGAGTATTACGCTACTATTCGTTGCCGTTTCCATAATTTCCCGCTTAATGTGTAGGTAGAGGTTTTTTTTATTTTATCGCACTGCTTCAAGGCGATACGCAGTACATGAGATGCAGGCAAGCTATTAGAATGGAGAAATCATACGCGCAGGGTTAGAGAAAAACTTCACAAACAAACCCCTGTAATTGCTGATAGTTAAGAAATATTTTCTCTTAAACCTTGATAAGATGTTATTCCTTTCTATTTTTGAAGCAGATCACAACAAAAAAGGCGTACTAAAGTACGCCTTTTGGGTTCTGTCGGATTGAGTCACTCTTTGCCGGATAGCGGCGCTTGCGCCTTATCCGGCCTACAAAAGCGTGCAAACCGTAATCACGACCATTAACCTCAGGTACAAACCACTTTAATTGCCAGGCCTCCACGTGAGGTTTCACGGTATTTGTCGTTCATGTCTTTGCCCGTCTCGTACATGGTCTCGATCACTTTATCGAGTGACACGCGTGGCTCGGACGTCCGTCGTAACGCCATGCGCGCGGCGTTGACGGCTTTTACCGCGTTGATCGCATTGCGCTCAATACACGGTATTTGTACCTGCCCGGCGACCGGATCGCAGGTCAGTCCCAGGTTATGCTCCATGGCGATTTCCGCCGCAATACACACCTGAGACGGGCTACCGCCAAGCAACTCGGTCAGCCCGGCAGCAGCCATTGAACAAGCAACGCCAATCTCACCCTGACAGCCCACTTCGGCACCCGAAATCGAGGCGTTCATCTTATACAGCGCGCCTATCGCCCCCGCGGCCAGTAAGTAGCGGGCAATGGAATTTGCATTCACCGGGCGGCGGAACTTGTCGTAATAGGCCAGGACAGCAGGGATAATCCCACATGCTCCGTTGGTCGGTGCCGTCACAACCCGGCATCCGGCGGCGTTTTCTTCGCTCACGGCCAGAGCGAACATGTTGATCCAGTCAATGACGTTCATTGGGTCGCTGGACAGGTTGTCGCTGGAGACCAGCAGTCGACGCAATGCCACGGCGCGACGCGGTACATTAAGCGGGCCCGGCAGGACGCCTTCGGTGTTCATGCCGCGCTCAATCCCGGCATGCATGACGTCCCAAATGGCAGCAAAGCCAGCATCGATTTCTTCTTTGCTGCGCATCGCCAGCTCGTTTTGCATCATCAGACCGGAAACAGACAGCCCGTTGCGCTCACACAGTTTCAGCAGTTCGCTGGCGGAATGAAAATTGTAGGGCACGTGTGCTTCAACATCATGCGCCTGACCAAATTGCTCCTCTTCAACGATAAAACCACCGCCGACGGAGTAATAGGTTTTGCTTAACAGCGTCTCGGTGCCGTTCCACGCGGTGATGCGCATACCATTTTCATGGCGCGGCAGCGTTTCGGTATGGAAGAGAATATTTTCATCTGGAGAGAAATCGACAACATGTGTGCCCTCTGCCACCGGTAAACGTCCGGTACGGGCCACTTCCTGCGTAAAACCAGCGATTGAATCTATATTAACGTTTTGTGGGCTGTTACCAGCCAGCCCCATCATGATAGCGACATCTGTCGCATGACCTTTTCCGGTCAGGGAGAGCGATCCATAAAGATCGACCACAATATGTGTAGCCCTGGGGAGTTCCCCGCTGCTGACCAACAGATCGATAAAGCTTTTACCTGCATTCATGGGCCCCACGGTATGGGAGCTGGAAGGTCCAATGCCAATCTTAAAAATATCGAATGCGCTAATCATATCCACACCCTCGGATTGCCGTTCAGTGAAGACCAGGTTTCACACTCATTAAAGGATCGGGGCGATCCGCAGATCGCCCCGCAGGGGATTACACCGTGTCGCCACGTACAGCGATGGCTTCAATTTCCAGCTTTACATCCTTCGGTAAGCGGGCGACCTGCACGCAACTGCGCGTGGGGTAGATAGCCTTGTGCTCATCAAAGAACTGCTGGTACACCTGGTTAATGGTGGCGAAGTCATTCAGATCGGCAACGAAAACGGTGGTTTTCACGATGTCGCTCACTTTCAAACCGGCGGACTCGACAATCGCTTTCACGTTTTCCAGGCTTTGACGCGCCTGATCGATCACGTTTTCTGCCACTTCACCGGTCTGTGGGCACACCGGTATTTGGCCCGATGTGAACACTATGCTGCCCAGATCCACACCCTGTACGTAAGGGCCAATGGCCCCTGGCGCACATTCAGTTGCAATAACTTTTCTCATAGCCCCTCCGGCGTTAAAGCGCCTGGGTGAAAGTACGGGAAATTACATCCTGCTGCTGTTCACGGGTCAGCGCGTTGAAGCGCACCGCATAACCAGACACGCGGATCGTCAGGTTTGGATAGTTTTCCGGGTGCTCAATGGCATCCATCAACATTTCACGGTTCATGACGTTAACGTTCAGATGCTGCCCACCTTCCACATGCGCTTCATGATGGAAGTAACCGTCCAGCAGACCGACCAGGTTGGTTTTACGCACCCCGTCCTCTTTGCCCAGCGCAGCCGGCACAATGGAGAAGGTGTACGAGATACCATCTTTGGCATAGGTGAACGGCAGTTTGGCCACCGAGGTTAACGACGCAACCGCACCTTTGCGATCGCGACCATGCATCGGGTTAGCCCCTGGCGCGAATGGCGTGCCTGCGCGGCGTCCGTCCGGCGTGTTACCGGTTTTCTGTCCATACACCACGTTGGAGGTGATGGTCAGAATGGACTGCGTCGGCACCGCGTTACGGTAGGTTGGCAACACCTTAATTTTCTTCATAAAGCGTTCGACCAGGTCGCAGGCAATGCTGTCCACGCGCTCGTCGTTGTTGCCGTATTGCGGATAGTCGCCTTCGATTTCGAAATCAATTGCCAGGCCGTTTTCATCGCGAATCGGTTTCACGCGGGCGTATTTGATAGCCGACAGAGAATCCGCCGCTACGGACAGACCCGCCATACCGCAGGCCATCGTGCGATAAACATCACGATCGTGCAGCGCCATCAGCGATGCTTCGTAGCTGTACTTGTCGTGCATGTAGTGGATGATGTTCAGTGCGCTGATGTACTGCACAGCCAGCCAGTCCATAAAGTGGTCCAGGCTCTCCATCACCGTGTCGTAATCCAGCACATCATCCATCAACGGTGTAGTTTTCGGTCCGACCTGGATTTTCAGTTTCTCATCCACGCCGCCGTTGATTGCATACAGCAACGTTTTGGCGAGGTTGGCGCGCGCCCCGAAGAACTGCATTTGCTTGCCGATAACCATCGGGCTGACGCAACAGGCAATGGCATAGTCATCGCTGTCAAAGTCTGCACGCATCAGGTCGTCGTTTTCATACTGTAAAGATGACGTGACGATAGATACCTGGGCGGCATATTTTTTGAAAGCAATCGGTAGCTGCTCAGACCACAACACCGTCAGGTTCGGTTCAGGTGCCGGGCCCATGGTGTGCAGCGTATGCAGATAGCGGAACGAGTTTTTCGTCACCAGCGTGCGGCCATCCAGCCCCATACCGCCGATAACTTCGGTCGCCCAAATAGGGTCGCCTGAGAACAGAGTGTCGAATTCCGGCGTACGCAGGAAGCGCACCATGCGGATCTTCATAATGAAGTGGTCGATCAGCTCCTGCGCCTGCTGCTCGTCTAAAATTCCCGCTTTGAAATCGCGCTCAATGTAGATGTCGAGGAACGATGCGGTACGACCCAGCGACATCGCGCCGCCGTTCTGAGATTTCACCGCAGCCAGATAAGCAAAGTACACCCACTGCACCGCTTCCTGCGCATTACGTGCCGGGCGGGAGATATCGCAGCCATACTTCGCCGCCATTTCCTGCATTTGCAGCAAGGCGCGACGATGTTCAGACAGCTCTTCACGCAGGCGAATCGTGGCTTCAAGATTCTGCCCCCACTCCAGGTTCGACTGAAGATCGGCAAACTGCAGTTCACGCTCGCGCACCAGGTAGCGGATACCGTACAGCGCCACGCGGCGATAGTCACCGATGATACGGCCACGGCCATAGCCGTCCGGCAGACCAGTCAGCACGCCGGATTTACGGCAGCGCAGCATATCCGGAGAGTAGGCGTCGAATACACCCTGGTTATGGGTTTTACGCAGCTCAGTAAACTGGTATTCAAAATCAGCATCCATCTCACGACCATAAGCATCAAAAGAGCTTTTGATCATGTTGATGCCGCCAAACGGATGTAGCGCACGCTTGAGCGGCTTATCCGTTTGCAGACCGACGATTTTTTCCAGTTCTTGTTCAATATAACCCGCATCATGTGCGGTAATTGTGGTAGCAATATTGGTATCAAAATCAACCGGCGCATGCGTCGAGTTTTCGATACGGATGCCCGCCATGACTTTTTCCCACAATGCCGTGGTCGCAGGCGTTGCTTCGGCGAGGAAAGATTCATCCCCTTCATAAGGCGTATAGTTGTGCTGAATAAAATCACGGACATTAATTTCTTCTTTCCAGTCCGTACCTTTAAAGCCATTCCAGGCTTCGGCATACAGCATATCGCTGGTATCGATATTTACCTTCATGAAAAATAATCTCTCTGCTGAAAATTAATTATGCAAATTCTACTGGTGTATTAATTTTGCCTAACGCAATGGCATCACTCGCAATCATTTTCTCTTCATTTGTGGGAATAACCGCACAAATAACACGAGCATCTTTATTTGAGATAATTCTTTCGCCATGGGAATTTGGCAGACTATTCATTTCGCTGTCTATATTCACACCTAAAACAGCAAGGTGCTCAATAACCAGACGACGAATTAATACCGAGTTCTCACCTATTCCGCCAGTGAAAATAATCCCATCAAGACGATGCAGCGATGCGGCATGTCCGGCGATATGACGCGCGATACGATGCACAAACGTTTTAATTGCCAGTTGTGCGCGTTCGTGTCCCTCGTGCCAGGCTTTTTCCAGCGTACGTAAGTCGGACGACAAACCGGAAATACCCAGCAGGCCAGATTCCTTATTCACTACACGTTCAAGGTCGCTTAGCGTCTGGTTGGTTTCACTGGCGATCCACGCCATCGCACCGAAGTCCACATCACCGCTGCGAGTCCCCATCATCAGGCCTTCCAGCGGCGTCATCCCCATCGAGGTATCCACGCTCAGTCCATTACGCACCGCACAGATAGACGCCCCATTCCCGAGGTGAGCCACAACAAGGCCAGAATCATCATGCGGTAGCTCAAGCAGCTCATGCGCACGTTGAGAAACATAGCGGTGCGACGTGCCGTGGAAGCCATAACGACGAACACCCAGTTCCTCAAAATATTTCCACGGTAAACCGTACATATACGCTTCAGGCGCCATTGTCTGGTGGAAGCTGGTATCAAATACCGCGACCTGCTGCCGACCAGGGAAAAGATGCTGTGCAGATTCAATCCCACTCAGGTTCGCATAATTGTGTAACGGTGCTAAAGGAGAGACCCGGCGAATATTCTCGATAACTTCATCTGTAATAATGGCTGATTCGGTAAAGATATTTCCGCCGTGGGCAATGCGGTGGCCAATTAAGGCCACGCTGTCCATTAAATTACGTTTCTCCAGTTCAACGGCAATAGCCTTTAATGCGTCTTCGTAGCTGTGGTGAGCCAGCTTAGCTGGCTCTCCTCCATTAATTGCTATGAACGCATTTTCAGAGTTAATACCGTCTGCAATTCCCGCCAGTAAAACTTCACAGTTTGCTGCATCCAGCACTGAAAATTTAATGGAGGATGAACCACAGTTAATAACCAGTACTACCGGAAACTCATTCATTTCACTACTCCGCTCATCCTGAGCTTATGGATTAAAACAGTTTGTAGACAATGTTCAGGATGGTCAGCAGACCAATCGCGGTAACAAACACGTTATCCAGACGGCCACGGTATTTCGCCAGTGACGGCGCTTTACGGATGGCATACATCGGCAGCAGGCAGAGCAGAGAGGCAATAATCGGCGCGCCCATTGCTTCAATCAGGTCCAGGATATTCGGGTTGGCGTAAGCCACAACCCAGGTGGAGCCCATGATGAAGATCATGCTGATAGTGTTCAGTTTGCCGACGGAAACTTTCGTTTTATCGCCTTTGTAACCAAACTTCAGCACCAGACCGTTCAGGCCTTCCAGCGTGCCCAGATAGTGGCCGAAGAAAGATTTGAAGATAGCGACCAGGGCGATGATAGAAGCACCGTACTCCAGAACGGTCGCGAAGGTGGACTTCGTACCGGACAGTGAAGCGAAGTGGTTCGCCAGGTAAGACAGTACCGGAATGTTTTGCGCTTTCGCATCCGCCATATTTGCCGGAGACAGCGTAAACAGGCAGCTAAAGGCGAAGAACATAACTACGGCAACCATCAGCATACTGGCGCGGGAGATGATTTTGGAACATTTCTGCTCGGTGAATTCACGACCGAAATCTTTCTCATACTCTTCACGTTTAGACACTACGAAGGAAGAAACGATCGGTGAGAAGTTAAAAGAGAACACCATGATGGAAATACCCAGCCATACGGTAACCAGGATGCCGTCATGGCCAGTCAGTGCGATATTGCTGAGATCAACCTGATCGATAACCGCTGAGTTCCAGTAAGGAATCAGTGACAGAGAGATAAGCACCAGGCTGGCGATAAATGGCCATACCAGGTAGCTCATCACTTTAACCATCAGATCCTTACCAAACCAGATGACGAATGCCATCAACAGCAGCAGGAACAGTGCCACGAAGCCACGGTTTAACGCGGGCATCTGCAGCTGGTTTTCCCAGAAGGTCATAAAGGTGTTGGTAATGGTGACGCCATAAATCCACAGCAGCGGACAAATCGCAAAGAAGTAGAGGAACGTGATAACCACGCCGCCCGTTTTACCAAAGTGCTCTTCAACCGTTTCTGTGATGTTACCGGAAGGATTAGAACCGGAAAGACACAGGCGTGCCAGCGCACGGTGGCAATAGAAGGCGATGGGGTATGCTAACACCAGCATGATCAGAATGGGGATCAGTCCGCCAAAACCTGCGCGGATAGGGAAGAACAGCACCCCTGCGCCGATGGCTGTACCAAATAAACCCAGTGTCCAGGTGGTGTCCGATTTGCGCCAGGACGACTGTTTTGTCTGGCTGGATACAATGCTATCAGTAGTACTCATATCCTATCCTCAACGAAGTATATTAAGCGTCAACTAAACCAGTAATTTGAGATACACGAGAAAGGTCGATATTACCGCCAGAAATAATGCTGACTGTTTTTCTGTTCTGGATATAGCTATCTAATTTCCCGCTTAATAATGCTGCGCATGCCAGCGCGCCGGCACCTTCAGTCACAACTTTATTTCGCTGAATTAATGCCACCATGCTGTTGCGAATTTCATCTTCGCTGACCAGGACAATGTCATCCACCAACTCACGAACAATTTCATACGTTAAAGTACCCGGGCGAGAGACGTCACAACCATCCGCCAGGGTGCCGGTCGTTCGGTGCGTGGTTATTTCTCCAGCGTGGAAAGATGCCGCCATGCCGTGAACGTTTTCAGACTGCACACCAATAATTCTAATTGTTGGGTTGATAGATTTAATTGCTACGGCAACACCCGCAATCAGTCCACCACCGCCAATTGGTACAATCACGTTATCGACATCGTACAGATCTTCTAAAATTTCCAGGCCAATCGTTCCCTGGCCAGCAATCACTTTTGGATCATCGTATGGCGGAATAAAGATACGGCCTTCCGTTTCCACAATCTCGCTAACCTTCGCGATGGTGTCGTTGAAGTTGTCGCCGTGCAGCACAACTTCTGCGGAATAATCGCAGGTTGCCGCCACTTTTGACTTCGGCGCGCCTTTTGGCATCACCACTTTGCCATCGATACCGAGCATAGCGCAGGAGAGAGAAACCCCTTGCGCATGGTTACCCGCAGAGCAAGCCACCACGCCCTTCATTCTTTCTGCTTCAGTTAATGAACTGAGCTTGTTAAAAGCGCCACGGATTTTAAATGAACCGGTACGCTGCATGTTTTCAAACTTGAGGAAAATTTCCCCTTTGCAACGTTCACTAAAATAGTTAGAGCGAGGCATTCCCGTTTTATAAATTTTCCCCGCCAGTCTTTTTTTCGCTTCGAGGATATCTTCAATTGCAACTGGGAGATCGTATGTAATGTGCATTAGAACCTCTTACCTGGGTATTAAAGTAAATAGATAGCCGTGACCAACGTCTGATATAGATCGATGGCGTTAATTTTGCATTAAAACAAGTTCAACCTTTAATCAATTTCAATTAATTGCTTTCGCCTACAAGAATTATATGATGAATATTCTTTGGCTAATTCAACCAAAATAGATGCTGCTTTTTTTATTCGATAATTTTTAGACCAAACGGCGGCATAACGTGCAACCGGTAAGGCTTCTTCTACCGGGATAGTAATAAACTGGTCTGAACCAAATGGAGCGGTCATATCACAGGGAATTACTGTTAAGAAATCAGCATTGAGAACAAGATTATAAATCGTGACAACGGAGTCTGTTTTAACGATGTTTTCACTGCTGATGCCATTATTTTGTAACGTGGTGAGAAGTTCGCTGTAGTAACCCATATTCGTTTGTGGCAACACCCACTGTTCGTTTTTCAACGCGCTCAGTGTGGTGATGCCGGTGCATGTTCGGGACTTACTGGCCACCAGAATAAACTCTGACTCAAAAAGCGGCTCAACATGGAGATCCTGCAGTTTCATCTCATCACTTAGCGTACCAATGGCGAAATCCAGACGCCCATCGCGTACCGCAGGTAAGAAAGAGGAGAGCTGAGCCTCATACATGGAAACCTGCGCTTTCGGGAACACCTCTTTGAATTTTTTTATCATGCCGGACATGATGGTAAAGGCGATCAGTGAAGGGAAGCCAAACGACACATCAACGATCGCGTTGCTGGTCATGCTGTTCATCTCATCAACCATGTTTTTCATTTCGCGGGTAATGGATTCAGACCATGAAAGCATCACCTGACCTGCCTGGGTCAATGTCACACCGGTATTTTTACGTACGACTAACTCAATGCCAAAATAAGCCTCAACATCGTTAATGATTTTGCTGACAGCGGGTTGAGTTAAACCTAATTCTTTTGCAGCCGAGCCGATAGAACCACTTCTAATGACTTCCTGAAAGACCACTAAATGCTGTGTTTTAGGGAGAGTAATAGTATTCATATCGACCTGCGTTAATTACTTTGTTGACGGCAGGAAGTGTACCAAATTAAGCAATCGAGGATATGTGCGACCACTCACAAATCCCCTTCACTTACATTTTGCAAGAGTATTATTAAACAATAAAATTCTTTATAATCAATAAATTATAAAAACACGATCTCACTTTAACCTGACTTTAATCAAAAAAAGATGGGGGGATAACAGAATTTTATGGCAATAACACACCTGCTTTTCCCGCTATTTCCAAAAATCGTGAAAGGCTATATTTCAATCAATTACAGAACAATTATACGGCAAAATGATGCTTAAATTTAATAAGCAACTTATCAAATTTAATTATATTTTAATTGTAACCATGAATAAATAACGCCATGCATCACATTTTTTCGCCTTATTTGTTTGTAAAGAAACATTGCATTCATTAATATTTAAATCAAATAATACATAAAATCATCATATGCAACATTACATTAACACTGATTTTGTACGATTTACCAGCGAGTAATTTTGTGATGGCGATCGATTACGTTCATTTATTCTCGATAAAAACGTATCGCACAGCGTTTTGTGTTGGCCGTCACAAAACAGGAAATATCCACCAGTACCTGTTGCCAGATAAAGAAGGTTATCTCCTTCAATAAAGGGAAGGCCACTTCTCATTGCGAGCCACCAGGTTACATCATTAATGCCATACTTAAATGCGCTGTCACTTCATGAAGGGGGATTTGCACCCAGCAATGGTTTTCTTCATCACAAAAAGTGACCTCATTGTCGCTACCGTCTATAAGCAAAATAAAACGTGCTCCCTGGCGTTGCGCGTTCTTCTGCCGGGTCGATAAGCGTAGCGTGGAGCAGTCATTGACAATGCTTAAATGCGGGAAATTACGCCTGAGCCGGCGGCCAAGCAGTATTGCCTGATCCCGTGCCCGTTCCTGGCTGGGTATGATGACAACATCGACATGCTTAGCGTAATCGCTGTTTTTTTTCGTCGCGGTGAGCAACTGCATAATCGGTTCCAGCATGAAAGCGAAGCCACATGCAGAGACAGGATGCCCAATTAGCCGACTGGCGCTGTTGTCGTAACGCCCGCCCCGACACAGTAATTTATTGTGATGCAAAGAATCCGCATACCATTCGAAAAGCTGGTCGTTATAGTCATTTACGGGGAAGAGATTTTTATCGTGGGTAAAAGGGATATTCAGTGCAGTCAATGAGTCGCAAAGATGCGTAAAACGCTGACGGGATTGTAATGACAGGCATGCTTCAAGTTGCGGCGCTTTTTCTGCCAGCCGCAGCATCAAATTATCTTTATCACTCAGTAAACGCTCAGGATGTTGCTCCAGGCAAGCTAACTGCCTGGCATTAAGCAGTGATGCCAGCGGCTGATAGTATTGCTGCAAGTGACGGCGAAATTGAGTGAACTCCTCGGCATTGCCTAATGTATTGACTTTGAGTTCGACAAACGGCAACAGTTGTAGCGATTTGAAAAAATCGTACTGTAAGGAAATAAGTTCAATCTCAATGCCAATATCTGGATAGCCAAACGCTTCCACGCCCAATTGATGAAATTGGCTGATGTTCTGTTGGTTCTGACGGCGGAACATTGCCCCCTGATACCATAATCGTGTGCCAATTTGTAAATTCTGATATTGCGATAAAAGCCGTAGACAGCCCATCGTTCCATCACCACGAAATAACGCCTGATGATTAAGCATTAGCTCATCACTTTCACCGGAAAAAGACCTCGTAGCGTTTTCTTCCAGCCTTTCAAGAAGCGGCATGCGGATCTCCTTGTAGCAATACTGCTGCAATAAATACTCCGCTTTTTTTTCCAGCCACTCCCAGTCCGCGGCGGGGTTCTGGTAATGCTTACGTGGACGACCACTTTTTCGTGGCCGCAGATTCCGCTGATATTTTTCTTCCAGCGACTGAGAGTAAGGTGTCGTTGCCAGTAGGCAGTTTTGCACCAGTGATGACTCAATACGCGTAATGACTGCTGGAACAATCATACCCAGGCAAAAGCGCTGGTAGGCACCTGAACGCTGCGCCGCATTTTCTCCGAGGCGCAGATACTCTTCATGGGGAGTGATCCGCACTTCAGGGGAATCAGCAAAACTATGATGAGGTGTTTCATCCACGCAATGGCATTCAACGTATTTTTTTGTCAGTAAGAAATAGGCGTTGGGTTCGACGGGGCAGCAATTGTATCGACTATCCCAAAGCGTACCATGGCGTTGGTGACGGTGGTTGAAGTAGTGGGTGTAACCTTTGGCGATATATTGCATAAAACGCCCGAGGCATTCTTTATCAGGAGCGGACAGAAATAAAAATATTTTCTTTGATGAAAGTGAATACGCATGTAATCTTATCGCATAGATACTCATTGCAGCATCGATGCATTGATAAAAATACTGGTAATCTTCTTCACCTTTAAAAATAGTTTCATCATTATGCCCGCACAATTGCACGAGGTGAGGAATTCCATCGATAAATAATCGGTTTTTTCGTGGCATAGGAATAATGTTTGAATAATATTTAAGTTGGCTAAATAGTGTTTTTATTAGTACATAAGCCACGTCTGTTAATATATTAAGATTTCTAAAGAATCTTACAGGAGCTACCAAAAGACAACAAGATGCCCTTTTGATAGCCCAGTTCACTTATTTCTGGTTAAGCTCATCAAGTCGTAATGCAATATCTTGAATCGCTAGTAAATTTTGCTGGTTATTTTGTAAATCCCAAAGACGAATTTGTTGATCAGCATTAATGGTCAGAATAAAACGACAACCACTCTTAAGGGCATTTTGATGCTGTCGTTTAAGTTTGGTACCGCTACAATCAGTGAGGACACGTAAACCAGGCAAGTCTCGACGAAGCACGCAAGCCAGCACTTGCACCTGTACGCCCCCATCTTCCAGCTCGCTGGTAATCACAACGTCAGGATGGAATTGCCACTGAGGATTCAGGCCGTCATAAACAGTCTGCAGCAGAAGCAACAATCGTTCGATACCTATGGCAAACCCACAGGCGGGCAATTTCTTACCATTAAATAACTCAGCCAGGCCATCATAACGACCACCACCGCAGACTGTCCCCTGAGAACCTAAGTCATCGGTAATCCATTCAAAAACAGTGCGTGAATAGTAATCCAGCCCGCGCACCAAGCGTGGGTTAATGTGATAGGTTATATCGGCATTGTCCAGCAGAGTCCGCAACGTATTGAAATGCCGCTGTGAATCATCCGCCAAAAAATCCAGTAAACAAGGTGCGTTCTCTATCATTTCTTGCATTTCAGGGTTTTTACTATCGAGGATACGCAGAGGGTTTACGTCCAGACGCTTGATGCTGTCTTCGTCCAACAAGTCTCTATGTTGAGTGAACCAACTCACCAGTTCCCTACGATGTGCCTGGCGTTCTTCCGGTGTCCCTAATGAGTTAATTTCCAGCCTGACGTTCTGTGATATGCCTAAATCTTCAAATAGATCGCGCACCATAAAGATCAGTTCAGCATCAACATCGGCACCGGACATTCCGAAGGCTTCGACGCCAAACTGCGTGAACTGGCGTAACCGCCCTTTTTGCGGACGCTCGTAACGAAACATCGGTCCCTGATACCACAAACGCTGTGACTTGTTGTAACACATGTTATTTTCCAGGACCGCACGCATACATCCGCTGGTTCCTTCCGGACGCAAGGTAATATGCTCACCGCTTTTATCGGTAAAGTCGTACATTTCTTTTGAGACGATATCAGTCGCTTCACCCACCGCACGTTCAAAGAGCGCAACGGGTTCCAGGAGCGGCAGACGCATTTCCTGGTATCCATAACGAAACGCCATTTGATGAAATTTACGCTCCAGCCACTGCCACATTGGTGTTTCGTCAGGCAGCACATCGCGCATACCTCGTATGGCCTGAATTTTGCTCATGACAACTCCTTGCTTAATAAAGAAAAATATTGTTCAGTCAAATTGTGCTGCGGGACACCCTTGTTCAGGCGATGGCGTCGGGCAACATAAAGAAGGTAAAGAGGGATGGTGATCATCTGTAAAATAATTCCCCATACCACGGTAGAGGCACTCTCTGTCATTAACGCCAGCGCAATAAAGCTCAACGCAACCAGACTGAGGCAGCAATAAGTCCAGAAACTGGCATCTCCTCCCCGGCGATGAACAACCATCATGACCGGCAGTGATACTGCAGCAAATGCATAGGGGAGTAAGCTGGCAGAGATGGCCAATGTAATCACGCTCTGGAACTGGTTCTGCAGATTTGGCGACAATGTGAATAGCAGAAGTGCAGTCATCAGCGCTGCAGTAAAAACCAACCCACACCAGGGAACACCATGGCGGTTAGTACGGGCAAAAAAAGCAGGGAGTAAATTATCTTCCGCCGCAGCCCTGGGCACTTCCGTTTGCAGGATTTGCCAACCAGGCATCGCACCGAGGCAAGCGATAACAACCATGGCTGAAATAATCGCTCCAACCGTACTTCCCCACATTGCTTTTGCGCTGTCGGCAAAAGGAGAGGAGGAGTTCATCAGCACATCATGGGGGAGTAGCCCCATGATGACATTGGTTGAACTGGCATAACATAACCCAGCGAGCCCCAACCCTAACAAGGTGGCCAGCGGTATTGTGCGGCGTGGGTTTTTCACTTGGCTAAACGAGACAGATGCAGATTCAATGCCCAGAAAACCCCATAATGAGATAGTTGCCGCGTTAATGATTGCCTGATGATCACTGACGCCACTAAGATTCCAGGCTGCCTGATAACGCGCAACGTCAAAATGTCCCCAGCCCATGACGCCGATGCTGAGGATCACCAGCACCATGCAGCTGCCCGTGAACATTTGCATATAGCCAACCCGTTTCGCTCCACGTAATCCCCAAAGAACAGAGCACCAAAGCAGCACAATGCATGCTGTCGTACCATAAAGTGGGTTGTGTAATACCGGGAAGAAGAAAGAGAGATATCCCACGCCGGCTAACAGCAGCGCGCAGTTGCCAATCCACGTTGACAACCAATAGAACAATGTCATTTGTAGGCCGATAAAGGGGCCAAAGCTGGCAGTAATACTGGCTATGATGCCGCCATTGCGCGGAAATAACTCACTCATTTTGCAGAAAATGAGTGCCAGGGCAGCAATCGCTAAAAACGCAAGTCCCCACCCCCAGACAGAGATTGAACCTATTCTCGCAAGCGTGGCAGGCAGCATAAACACACCGCTACCCATCATATTTGATGCTGTCATCATGGTCAGCGCAAGCAGGCCCATTTGGTTTGTTTTCGCGCAACATTTATCCATGCCAGTCCTCATTTAATAGATCATGGTGAGATGAACGGGACTTCCCCCGCGCATGTCCTGGGCCAAAGTTTGTCGTTACAACCCATCGGTAAAGCGGTAATCTCGTTGAAGGCTCTGTAAGAACAGAGCCTGATAGACGCAACCGATATTGATTGGTCTCGGCATCGGTTGCGCCGCCCCTGAGGGCAGTGATGATTATCACTGCCCTTTCTTCATGCGGCCTGCTGGTTCAGATCAGCAATCACATCGTCAATCAGCTCATCAATCTTGCTGGAGTCAAGGTGGTGCGCAGTGGTAATCAGGTGAGCAATGTCACCAGAAGTGGCCAGACAGTGTTTCTTCCAGACTGCTTCTGACGGGCAAGGGAAAACCACGGTAATTGAGTTTTTATTGCGCCATGCATCAATACCAGCAGCCTGTAAGCGATCGACTGCGTACTGTGCCATATTCAGGCTATGTTCAATGCGGCGTTGCCAGTCGCTCCAGGAATGGCTGCGAATAGCTTCCCACATCATTAGCGGTGTATGGCCGTTACGAGAACCAGAAATGGTTTTATCGTGTGCAGAGATGTAATCAATTTCGACAGAAATCCGATCAACGTTTTTCCTTTTCGCTACCACGATGCCGCAGGGAATAGGCGAACCAATCATTTTGTGGCCGGAAACGCCAATAGAATCAATACCATCAGCGAAGTTAAAAGGTTGCGGATCGTTGACAAATGGCAAAATCATACCGCTCAACGCAGCATCAGCGTGTAGATAATAATCGTCACGTTTGATACCCAGTTGACCAATCCGTTGTTGGATCTCAGCAATATTATCAATAGCGCCACGAACAGTTGTGCCGATATTTGCAAAAATAATCGGATGTTCTTCGTTATCGCGTTGAATTTTACGAATCAAATCATCATAGTCCATCTCACCATTCGGCTGTGATTCCACCAGACTTGATTTAATGCGCAACAACTTAACAATTTTTGCAACGGAATAATGAGTATCTTTCGAGTAATAAAGCGTACCTTCTGGAAACAGTTCACGCCCCAGATAGCAGCCAAACATATTACCTTCAGTTCCCCCATTGGTAACGTAGCCCCAACTTTCTTCAAATGGGATTTTGAAAATTCTGGCGAAATACTCCATTACTTCTTTTTCAAAATCAAACGAGTTCAGCAAATAATTACAATACTCTCCCCAATCACCACAATTATTTATGGAGAAACGCATAAACCGTTCCAGTATAGTGTAATCGAAGTCGGCTGACTCCGGATAGCCTATATTAAAATACTGATTTTTTACGCAATATGACCAAAAAGCATCGAGCTTATTCTGATCGACAATAGATAATGTCATTTTAAACTCCCGTGGATAAAACCAATACAGTTGGATACGTTTAGATACGTTTATCTAAATAAAGAATATCCTGACCTTTCTTACTACGCCCGGCAGCAACAAAAGAGAACAATGGAATGGTTACCATCATCATCAAAATGCCCCAGAATATGGAGTCGCTGCCAGAACCAAGCAAAGCAAAAATGCAGTAAATCATGCCAATAACAACCAACGTGCAGTAAAACATAAACGATCTTCCACGATTGGCTTTCTTTGAAACAAGAATAATTGGAAGCGAAATCAGGGCGTACATATATGGCAGAAGTGAAGCAAATACCGACATTAAAATTACAGCCTGGAATTGTTTCGCCAGATTCGGAGATGCCGTCAGAAGCAAGACAATACTCATTAATACACCGGTGAAAATGAGGCTTTTCATCGGGACATCTTGCTTGTTGGTTTCTTCAAAGAATTTCGGGAAAAGTCCTTGTTGAGCACCTGCGCGCGGGCCTTCTGACTGAAGTATCAGCCAACCTGAAATTGAGCCAAAGCAGGCAATGATGCTCAGTGCGGAAGCAATGTTCCCTGCCGTATTACCGAACATATAGCGTGCGGCATCAGCAAAAGGTGCGGCTGAATCTACCAGAACATTATGTGGTACCAACCCCATAATAACGGTGCAGCTACCAACATAGCATACGGAAGCGATTAATAACCCCATAACGGTAGCCCGAGGAACCGTGCGTTCAGGATCTTCGACCTGACCGGTAGAAACGACTGCAGATTCAATACCAAGGAAGCCCCATAGCGCAATCGACGCTGCAGAAATAATTGCCGAGGAATCACTATGACCCGTTCCATTATAAACTTCAGTATAGAGCGACGGGTTAAACCAGAACCACCCAATAAATCCTACACCTAATATTACGATTAACCCGCAAGTTGCGGTAAAGGATTGTGCCCGCCCCGCAACTTTGGCACCAAAACTAGCAAGGAAAACAAATGCCCACAGAATAATAATTGCGGCAATACAACCGTAAGTTGGATTTTTAAGCTCTGGGAAAAAGAAACTGAGATAGCCGACACCTGCGACCAATAATGCAACGTTACCTACCCATGCGCTGATCCAATAGCACATTGTTGTCTGAAACCCAATGAATGGGCCAAAGGCATCACTGGCATAAGCAACGATACCGCCGGTACGAGGTGTAATTAAACTAGTTTTAGCAAAAACTAATGCCAGTGCAATAACGCCGATGATGGTAAATACCCATCCCCATATTGAGATGGAGCCTATGCCTGCGAGATTAGTTGGCAACATAAATACGCCAGACCCCATCATATTTGATGCGGTCACTAACGTTAGGGCAATGACTCCCATTTTATGAGCAGAGCCTGAGCTTACTGTTCCCATAATGGTTTCCTATTAATTTAAAATTTTGCAATAAGTGGAAATTCGTACTGAATTCGTGGGTCATTGTTATGAATAGAAATGTCCATTATTGTGACAACAATCAAAAATAATAATGAATCAATTTTTTTTGAGCTGTTTTTTCGCTCACTTTTTAACCATTTTATTAGTAATTGACTCTGTCCCCTTTTATTCGACCTGAATAAATAAAAGGCGACACTAAAATAATCAGGAAAAAATCACGACGATCATTTATTAATAATGTAATTTTTTGTTGATGGCTTTGTTTTAATGTTAATAATTATGAGTAATTTAAAGATGTCCTGTTTATTACGCCAAAAACGGGCATTTCTGATATGGATAAAGTAGAAGGGTGTGATTCAAAAGAGGGAACATAATTTATGTTACAACGGACAGAACGATGACTTCCTGTGAGCTACGCCTCACAAAGCAAAACCCCGCCGAAGCGGGGTTCTATAAAGAGTGAAGCTGACCGATAAGCCGCGTTCTTTTGAGCATAGCGTCGTGGACAGTCATTCATCTATTCTGTCTCACAAAGCAAAACCCCGCCGAAGCGGGGTTCTATAAAGAGTGAAGCTGACCGATAAGCCGCGTTCTTTTGAGCATAGCGTCGTGGACAGTCATTCATCTATTCTGTCTCACAAAGCAAAACCCCGCCGAAGCGGGGTTTTATAAAGAGTGAAGCTGACCGATAAGCCGGGTTCTGTCGTGGACAGTCATTCATCTAGGCCAGCAATCGCTCACTGGCTCAAGCAGCCTACCCGGGTTCAGTACGGGCCGTACCTTGTGAACCCCTATTTGGCCTTGCTCCGGGTGGAGTTTACCGTGCCACGGACTGTTACCAGCCGCGCGGTGCGCTCTTACCGCACCCTTTCACCCTTACCTGATCCCACTTGCGTGGGCCATCGGCGGTTTGCTCTCTGTTGCACTGGTCGTGGGTTTCCCCCCCAGGCGTTACCTGGCACCCTGCCCTATGGAGCCCGGACTTTCCTCCCCTCCGCCCGTCTCCCCCGAAGAGGACGACGACGAAGCGGCGACTGTCTGGTCAGCTTCGGCGCGCAGTATAGAGGGTTTGCGGGGTAATGTCACCCCGCACTGCGCATTCCTATCGCTAACGTGGCGGCGATGTTTCTTGAAGCACGGTAAATATTATCAAATGCCCCACGAAAGGCCTCTTCCAGCGTGCTAATGCTGGTCAAGACGCTAAACACTGCATCGATGCCATATTGATGCACCACCTCCACATCACGCGTCAGGCTGCCGCCAATACCAATTACCGGTTTGTGGTATTTCTTCGCGACGCTTGCCACGCCCACCGGCACTTTGCCGTGCACACTCTGGCTGTCGATGCGTCCCTCACCGGTGACCACCAGCGTACAATCGTGAATATGTTCTTCCAGATTGAGCGCCTGCGTCACAATCTCGATACCACTGCGCAGATCCGCGCCTAAAAAAGCCATTAACGCGGCCCCCATACCACCAGCCGCTCCTGCGCCAGGCACGTCTTTCACATCCACCCTGAGCGATTTTTTAATGATATCGGCATAGTGAGAGAGATTACGGTCCAGTTCGAGAATGCGTTCTTCCGTCGCCCCTTTCTGCGGGCCGAAGATGCGGGATGCGCCAGTATCGCCCGTCAGAGGATTCGTCACATCACAGGCAACACGAATTGAACAGGTTTTTAAGCGCGGATCCAGCCCCGAAACATCGATGGTATTGAGGCAAATCAGGCTACCGCCACCGTAACCGATTTCAGTACCGTTGGCATCACAGAGTTTTGCCCCCAGAGCCTGCACCATACCCGCGCCGCCATCGTTGGTTGCACTACCGCCAATGCCGATAATAATGCTCTGCGCCCCGCTATCCAGCGCCTGCAAAATCAATTCCCCGGTACCGCGTGACGTGGTGACTAGCGGGTTACGCTTTTCAGGAGGTACTAACGCCAGACCGCTGGCTGCCGCCATTTCGACAAACGCAGTTTTACCATCTCCGGACATGCCCCAGCAGGCATTCACTTTTTCGCCCAGCGGCCCCGTCACCCACGCGGAATATTCACTCCCTTGCGTGGCGGCAATCATGGCTTCGACCGTTCCTTCGCCGCCGTCGGCCACCGGAACTGAAACATATTGCGCATCGGGAAATATTTCCCGAAATCCTTTTTCTATTGCCTGAGCGACCTCAGTGGCAGATAGACTTTCTTTATAAGAGTCTGGGGCAATTACGATTTTCATAGTTATGTAGCCTGACTGTGCCGCGCAAGGCAAGAAATACAGGGCGCACATCCGCGCCCTTCTTGTTAGCGTGTGACTTCCACTTTCGCCAGTTTTTCGTAGTAGCATGCGAGCGCGCTATGATCGGCGGTGCCCAGCCCATCTGCGCGGAGCGCCTGCATCATTTCCATGACTGCAGCAGTCAACGGCAACTGCGCGCCGACCCCATGCGAGGTATCCAGCGCATTCGCCAGATCTTTGATATGCAGATCAATACGGAAACCCGGCTTAAAGTTGCGATCCATGACCATCGGCGCTTTCGCATCCAGTACGGTGCTTCCCGCCAGTCCGCCTCGGATCGCCTGATACACCAGATCCGGGTTCACACCCGCCTTGGTCGCCAGCGTCAGCGCTTCAGACATCGCCGCAATGTTCAGCGCCACAATCACCTGGTTCGCCAACTTAGTAACGTTACCCGCGCCAATGTCACCGGTATGTACCACCGAACCAGCCATCGCTTTCAGCAGATCGTAATACTTGTCAAAAATCGCTTTATCACCGCCAACCATCACCGACAACGTGCCATCAATCGCTTTTGGTTCGCCGCCGCTTACCGGCGCATCCAGCATATCCACGCCTTTCGCTTTCAGCGCGTCGCTGATTTCGCGACTGGCTAACGGCGCGATGGAACTCATGTCGATAAGCACTGTGCCCGGCTTCGCCCCTTCAATAATACCGTCTTCCCCCAGCGCCACCTCTTTCACGTGCGGAGAGTTCGGCAGCATGGTGATGATCACGTCGCACTGCTCAGCAATGGCTTTCGCCGTGGCAGCGGTTTCTGCACCTGCGGCAATGACTTGTGCAATGGATTCCGGGTTACGGTCAGCAACCACCAGCGAGTAACCTGCCTTGAGGAGGTTTTTACTCATTGGTTTACCCATGATACCGAGGCCAATAAAACCAACTTTCATTGTCATGTCTTTATCTCTCTCTACTGTCGATGGTGGTTATTTCTTAAAAGAATCAGCCAGTTTCTGTGTGGCTGAACGGAACACGCCAAGGTCGCTGCCAACGGCAACAAAGGTCGCGCCCCACTCCAGATAACGACGCGCATCCGCCTCTACCGGGGCCAGAATACCGCTTGGTTTGCCATGTGCTTTCGCGCGGGCAAAAATGTGCTGGATAGCTTTCTGCACATCAGGATGTGACGCATTGCCGAGATGGCCTAACGCCGCGGCCAGATCGCTTGGGCCGACGAAGACACCGTCTACGCCTTCGGTCGCCGCGATGGCGTCAACGTTATCAACGCCCTGCTGACTTTCGATCTGCACGATGATGGTGATGTTCTTATTCGACTGCGCAAAGTAGTCCGGTACGGTGCCAAACATATTGGCGCGATGGGAGACGGACACACCGCGAATACCTTCCGGCGGATAGCGGGTCGACGCCACGGCGTTCACCGCTTCTTCTTCGGTCTCAACAAACGGGATCAGGAAGTTATAAAACCCGATATCCAGCAGACGCTTGATAATCACCGGCTCGTTGGTCGGTACACGCACGACCGGCGCGCTGGCGCTGCCTTTCAGCGCCATCAATTGCGGGATAAACGTCGAGATATCGTTCGGCGCGTGTTCGCCATCCAGCACCAGCCAGTCAAAACCTGCCAGGCCTAAAACCTCGGTACTGATTGGGCTGGCTAATGCAGACCAGCAGCCAATCTGAATCTGTTGCGCCGCGAGAGCCGCTTTAAACTTATTCGGGAAAATCGTGTTATTCATCGCCTATACCTTTGTTTATTTCTGCAATTCCATACGTTTAATGTCACCGACAATAAACAGGTAGCAAACCATTGCCATCAGCGCCGAACACCCTACAAACATCAGCGCAGCATTAAATGAGTGCAGCTCGCTCACCAGATAACCAATCACCAGCGGGGTGACGATGGAAGCGACGTTGCCAAATACGTTAAAAACACCACCACACAGACCGACGATTTCTTTCGGTGCGGTATCGGAGATCACCGGCCAACCCAGCGCGCCGAAGCCTTTGCCGAAGAACGCCAGCGCCATCAGCGCGACAACCAGGGTGGTGTTATCGGTGTAGTTACACAGAATAATGGTCGACGCGAGCAACATTCCGAGCACAATTGGCAGCTTACGCGCCAGAGTAATACTGGAGCCGCGTTTAATCAGATAATCGGAGAACACCCCGCCGAGCACGCCACCGGCAAATCCACACAGCGCAGGAATAGACGCCACCAGGCCTACCTTCAGGATCGACATACCTTTTTCTTGCACCAGGTAGATCGGGAACCAGGTCAGAAAGAACCAGGTGATGGTATTGATAAAATACTGTCCGAAGAACACCCCAAGCATCATGCGATTAGTCAGCAACTGCTTGATATAATGCAGCTTAGGACCGCCAGATGCTGCATCGCCCGGCTTCTTGTGATCCATATCCACAACCGCGCCGTTGTCAGAGATAAACTTCAGTTCTTCTTGCGACATACGCGGATGCTCGGTCGGGTTATGGATCAGTTTCACCCACAGCCCGGTGAGCACAAAACCGATAACGCCCATCACGGTAAAGACGTGCTCCCAGCCCCAGGCGAAGGTCAGCCAGCCCAGCAGCGGCGAAAACAGTGCCAGGGAGAAATATTGTGCGGAATTAAAAATCGCGGATGCCGTGCCGCGCTCTTTTGTCGGGAACCAGGCGGCCACAATACGGGCGTTCGCCGGGAAAGACGGCGCTTCCGAGAAGCCCAGCATGAAACGCATGATGAACATTGAAATACCTGCCCAGGCCAGCGGAAACATATCCACGAATCCCTGCAGGAAGGTAAACAGCGACCAGAAAAACAGGCTGTAAGTGTAGACTTTCTTCGAGCCGAACTTGTCGAGCAGCCATCCGCCGGGAATTTGCATCAGCAAATAAGCCCAGCCAAAAGCCGAAAAAATGTAACCCATTGATATGGCGCTAAGCTGTAGCTCTTTCGCCACTTCCGTACCGGCAATAGACAACGTCGCACGGTCCGCATAGTTAACGGCTGTAACAATAAAGATTATCAGCAATATTAAATAACGAGTGTGCGTACCTTTCTTTTTCTCGACAACTGTATCCAGTATCATTCTAATTACCTCGGGTACATAAAAGTTTTTATTATTATTTGGCAGATATCCCTGGTGATAAATTACCGATAATAAAAACGTATAATAATTTATCAGACGCTATGAAACCGTGATTTAGTATAATCAGCAGCGCAACGTTAATCATTGTGCAAGCGCTCATTAAACATGCGTTATGAAAATAATGTTTTGGGCATATGCACACATGCATGGGCGCTAATCCACACATTTACGTATTGCTACCCCTGCTGGTGCGGTCTTGCTGAGTTTAAGTGATCATTGTCACATTTTTCACGATAAACTCCTGACATTCTTATTTCACGATACCGAATCTTTATTACTGATAATGAGATTCGAAATATAAATATCCACACTATTATCACCACTTGTTGGAGAATACTGGACAATGGCCGACATCGAAATTAGACAAGAATCGCCAACGGCGTTTTATATTAAAGTTCACGACACAGATAATGTGGCGATTATTGTCAATGACAATGGTCTGAAATCCGGGACGCGTTTTCCGGATGGACTGGAGCTAATTGAACATATTCCCCAGGGACATAAAGTGGCGCTCGTGGATATTCCTGTTCACGGTGAAATCGTACGTTATGGCGAAGTGATAGGCTATGCCGTTCGCGATATCCCACGCGGCAGCTGGATCGATGAATCGATGGTTGAACTGCCAAAAGCCCCGCCGCTGGAAACATTACCGCTGGCAACCAAAGTCCCGGAACCGCTGCCGCCGCTGGAGGGGTATACCTTCGAAGGGTACCGCAATGCTGACGGCAGCGTCGGCACCAAGAATCTGCTCGGCATCTCCACCAGCGTGCACTGCGTGGCGGGAGTGGTGGACTATGTAGTGAAAATCATTGAGCGCGACCTGCTGCCCAAATATCCGAATGTCGACGGCGTAGTCGGGCTCAATCATCTGTACGGCTGCGGCGTAGCGATTAACGCGCCAGCCGCCATCGTGCCGATTCGTACAATCCACAATATTGCGCTGAACCCGAACTTCGGCGGTGAAGTAATGGTCATCGGCCTCGGCTGCGAAAAACTCCAGCCTGAGCGCCTGCTGGAGGGTACTCACGATGTAAAAAGTATTCCGGTCGACAGCGCCAGCATCGTCAGCCTGCAGGATGAAAAACACGTTGGTTTTAAATCCATGGTAGAAGACATTTTGCAGGTCGCTGAGCGCCACCTGGCAAAGCTCAATCAGCGCCAGCGTGAAACCTGCCCGGCATCTGAACTGGTAGTCGGCATGCAATGCGGCGGCAGCGATGCGTTTTCTGGCGTAACGGCCAACCCGGCGGTAGGTTATGCCTCCGACCTGTTAGTTCGCTGCGGTGCGACCGTAATGTTCTCGGAAGTGACCGAAGTCCGCGATGCGATCCATCTTCTGACCCCGCGGGCAATTAACGAAGAGGTGGGCAAGCGCCTGCTCGAAGAGATGGCCTGGTACGACAACTATCTCGATATGGGGAAAACTGACCGCAGCGCTAACCCCTCTCCGGGTAACAAGAAAGGCGGTCTGGCAAACGTGGTGGAAAAAGCGCTGGGTTCTATTGCAAAGTCGGGCAAGAGCGCGATTGTCGAAGTCTTGTCGCCGGGTCAGCGTCCAACCAGGCGCGGCCTGATTTACGCAGCCACCCCGGCAAGCGATTTTGTCTGCGGCACGCAACAGGTTGCTTCCGGGATCACCGTACAAGTCTTTACCACTGGTCGCGGTACGCCGTACGGTCTGATGGCCGTGCCGGTGATAAAAATGGCGACGCGTACCGAGTTGGCCAATCGTTGGTTTGACCTGATGGATATCAACGCAGGCACCATCGCTACCGGAGAAGAAACCATTGAAGAAGTGGGGCTGAAACTGTTCGAGTTTATCCTCGACGTCGCCAGCGGACGTAAGAAAACCTTCTCAGATCAGTGGGGACTGCATAACCAGCTGGCGGTATTTAACCCGGCGCCAGTGACCTGATTATTCCAATCAGTGAAATACCAGACGATGTCATCGTCATCTGGTATTTCACCCCATCAGCGCCTTGATCTGCGCTAACGTTGACGTACCTTCCATTGGCCCACGCGTCGATATCGCCAACGAGCCTGCCGCATTGGCATGAGCCAGCGCATCCGGAATCGAGTATCCTGCAAGAAACAGGCTGACAAATGTTGCGCCAAAGCAATCACCAGCACCAGTGGGATCGACAACGTCAACCGGATAGCCGGTGACGTGATGCTGCTCCTGCGTAGAATAATAGCTGGCACCGCGAGGACCGCGTTTAATCACAATATGTTTAATTCCCCGAGCAAGCAGGTTTTCGACAATCTGCAGCTCATCGCGTGATTTGCTCAAACCAAAGTAGTCCAGTTCACCATCACTTGGCAGGAAGAAATCGGTGTAATCCAGGATGTATTCAAAAGCCTGTGACATCTCGCGAATATTCAGCATCTCTTTGCGAATATTCGGATCGAACGAGATGGTTCCTCCGTTCTCTTTAACAATGCTGATGGCTTTACGCACAGCATCAATCAGCCGAAAAGAAAATAATGAAGATCCCATTATGTGGAAGTGGTTACATTGCCCAAGCAATTTTCCATCAAGATGTTCAGCGCTCAGCAACCCACAGGCGCTGTTAGGTAAATTGAAGATAAAATCACGCTGTGCCTGTGAGCGATAGCTAACGAACGCACTGCCTGTGGTGGCATGAGGAAGAACGGAAATGCCCTTAACGTTCACACCGTCTCGTCTCAACCGGGCGATATTCATCTCCCCAAAGGCATCATTGCCAACGCAACTAAACAGCAAAGACTGAAAGCCCAGCTTAGCGACCTGATCGGCAAAGATAGCTGGCGCCCCACTGGGATACGGTCCCCAAAATTCGCCAGGGGACGAAAAACCCTGATTCTCTTTTTTCGCCAAAAATTCGACGAGTAATTCACCAAGTGTCGCAATAGTCATTTTCATGCGTTGTCCTTCACCTTGCTGGATGCAGGGCGGGATTAATCCAGGTCAGACATTCATTGTTGGTATAGCTGTTGGTCAACCCAACGGCGATAAATCGCGAGTGGTACTCGGCGGCAACAATCTGCGGGGTAACCACCGCACTAAGTGCGCTCAACTTACCTACAGGATATCTTGCTTCACCATAATCTGGACGCTGCGCAATGACCGCCACGCATCGCTGGCTGAGCCTGAGTGATTCCGCCAGTATTACCGCGGCGCTTTCGCTGGCTACACTCAGAGTGCCATCTTCGCTGACGTGCTCAATCATCACTACGCTACAGGTTGGCTGAAAACGCTGGATCGATTGAATAGCAATTTCGCCTTCCAGTCTCTGTCCGCTACGGTCCAGAGTCCCCCCCAGCAACACAATCTCACCGTCAATATAATCACGCGCAGTCGCCACATGGCCGAGATCGTTGAACGCCAGGCACAGCTCACGAGATTCGCCAAGAAAAGGGAGCGCTTTACGTGGAACGACTCCAGCCCCGAGAAAAAGCGAATCTTCATCAGCAACCAGCCGAGCAACCTGCTTTGCCAACTCAAGCTCACCGCTACGGTCCCACTCCTGTACCCGACTCATATCCTGAGTGACAGATGCTCTAACCGGCTGTGCGGTATAAATCGCCCCGCCAAAAGATCGTTTCAGGTAACCCTGCTGCTCCAGGTAATTGAGATCATTACGGATTGTCACTCCTGAAACGGCTAACATTTCTGCCAGGTCGTCCACTTTGATTTCACCGTTCTTACGAACGATTTCGGCAATGTCCAGACGCCTCTTCAGCAGGCTGGTAGATGGTTTTGCCACAACGTACCCTTTTTATATGACATGTCGGAAGTCTCTTCCGCGCTTTAACTTTCATTTTTAAATTTCCTCTGAGTGATGTCAATTACGCGTCGTTCACGAAGATGCAAAAAACTCAAAACATTTCAGTAATATCAATAAATTAGCAGCATCCTGCTTTTCCTCATTAACTTACAAAAGAAAATCAATAGTCAATAAATAACTTTCATTTTATAAATTTTAATACGATTTTGTGTAGATGATCACAATAAGATCCATGAATGATCGTTAGATTACTTTCAAAACGAAGCCGAAATATCAATATCAACTTTAATTTTGAAAGAAAACTAGAGAGAGAAAATCATGTTCATCATTTCCAGCAAAAATATGCTTCAGAAAGCGCAACGCGATGGCTACGCGGTACCAGCTTTTAATATCCATAACCTGGAAACCCTGCAGGTCGTTGTCGAAACCGCAGCAGAAATGCGCTCACCGTTGATCGTGGCAGGTACGCCTGGAACCTTCAGCTATGCCGGGACCGGAAATATCGTAGCGATCGCAGGCGATCTGGCTCGCGAGCACAATCTCCCTCTGGCGATTCACCTCGATCATCACGAATCAACGGTCGATATTGAAAGCAAAGTGCTGGCCGGCATCCGTTCCGTGATGATCGACGGCTCTCACTTTCCATTCGAAGAAAACGTGGCGCTGGTGAAAAAAGTGGTCGATTTTTGCCATCGCTACGATACGAGTGTAGAAGCAGAACTGGGACGTCTGGGCGGCGTGGAGGACGATCTGGTCGTCGACAGTAAAGATGCGCTGTATACCAATCCACAGCAGGCTCGCGAATTTGTTGCGCGGACCGAAATTGACTCTTTGGCCGTCGCGATTGGCACCGCTCACGGACTGTACGCCGCAGAACCCAAGCTCGACTTTAACCGCCTGGCAGAGATCCGCGCACAGGTCGATATCCCGCTTGTGCTGCATGGTGCTTCCGGCCTGCCAGAAAGCGATATCCGCAAAGCTATTAGCCTGGGCGTGTGCAAAGTTAATGTCGCGACAGAGTTAAAAATCGCGTTTTCTGATGCGCTAAAACAGTACTTTGCACAAAACCCGAAAGCCAACGACCCACGCCACTACATGCAGCCAGCAAAACAGGCGATGAAAGCAGTCGTACGCAAAGTGATCCATGTCTGCGGTTGTGAAGGACAGTTGTGAGGGAATACCGGTGATCTACACGTTAACGCTCAATACCGCGATTGATATGAATATCTTTAGCGATCCTTTACAGCCTGACATTGTAAACCGTACGCGTCATACAGAATATTGCCCAAATGGAAAAGGCGTCAACGTCGCCCTGGTATTAAACCATTTCCGACAACCGGCACATATACTGGGTATTTTTGGCGGCTTTACTGGTCGATATATTGTGGAAGAACTACGCAAGAAAAAAATTAGCGTTTCTCCTGCATGGGTGAATGAACCAACAAGAATTAATATTTTTATTAATGATGGTCAACAGGAGTACAAACTGGTCAATCCTGGCTCATATATTCCTGATGACTGTAAGCAGCAAGTATTGAATGAAATATCACGACTATCTGATGCAGAGTATTTGGTTATCAGTGGCAGTTTGCCTCAGGGAGTCGAAAGTAACTTTTATGCTGAAATTATGCAGATTTGTCAGCAAAAAGAAATTGCGATTGTACTGGATATTAGTCATCCATCGTTGCGTCAATTACTGGAGTTTAATCCATTATTAATCAAACCAAACGACGAGGAGATAAAAGCCATTTTTGGGTTAACCGTAACCAATGATGTTCAGGCAAAAAATGCCTTTGCAGAGTTGCACTCTCTCGGCGCCCAGAATGTTTTACTGACGCTCGGAGCCAAAGGCATGTACTTCTCAAACGGTATTGATAGTTGGTTTTGCACCGCACCAACTATTGAACTGGTGAGTTCAGCCTGCGCGGGCGATGCCTCGCTTGCTGCATTCCTAAGCCATTGGTTAACTACTGGTGAAGTGGAATATGCTCTGACGCTTGCCAGCGCAACGGGTGCAGATGTCGCAAGTTCAGCCGGGCTAGGCCAACTTGCAGCGATTGATACATTACTTCCTCAAACCCAGGTCCGAAAGCTGTAAACAAAAACAAATTAAAGGTCTGCTTATGAAAAAGATCATTGCAGTTACCGGCTGCCCTACCGGTATCGCGCATACTTTTATGGCTGAAGAAGCTTTAAAACATGCAGCTAAAAAAATGTCTGTCGAAATAAAAGTGGAAACGAATGGTGCCAGCGGCGTTGAGAACGCTATTACGCCTACTGACCTTAATGATATCGCGGGTGTAATTATTGCGGCCGATAAAGATGTTTCTCCCGACCGTTTTAACGGTTTACCGGTAATTGAGGTTCCGGTAAAAGAAGCCATTCACCATCCTGTTGAACTGATTAATAAGATTCTCAACGGTGAAGCTTCCATTCGTAAAGGCGCCCAAGCTATTTCGCAGAATAACACAGAAAAAGAATCTTTAGGTCGTCAAATTTATAAACACCTGATGAGTGGTGTTTCGAACATGCTGCCATTCGTGGTCGCCGGCGGTATATTGATTGCTATTTCTTTCTTGTGGGGAATTTATTCTGCCGACCCTAAGTCACCGGAATATAATGCCATTGCAGCCATGTTAATGAAGATTGGGCAGCAGGCTTTTTCAATCATGGTTCCCGTCTTTACTGCGTATATCGCTTACTCTATATCCGGAAGGCCTGGAATGGTGGCGGGCTTCGTTGGCGGCTTACTGGCTAACGCAACGGGCGCAGGGTTTCTCGGTGGCATCATTGCCGGGTTTGCAGCTGGTTATCTGATGCTGTGGGTAAAAAATCGGCTCGACGGTTTGCCTCGTCAGTACGAAGGGCTGAAGTCCATTTTCATCATGCCGCTGATTGGCGTGCTGGCTATTGGTGCGCTGATGTCGCTACTCGGACAACCCGTTGCCGCGATCAACAACGGTATGATGAACTGGCTTGCATCATTACAGGAAGCCAATCCTATTCTGCTTGGAATTGTCGTCGGTGCCATGTGCTCGTTCGACTTTGGTGGCCCGGTCAACAAAGCTGCCTACGTTACCGGCACACTGCTGCTCGGCCAGGGTAACTATTTCTTTATGGCGGGCGTTTCCGCTGCCTGTATCACTCCTCCGTTGGTGATCGCTCTGGCAACCACCTTCTTCCCAAGAGGTTTTAGCGAAGAAGAACGCGCTGCCGGGATGGTGAACTACATTCTTGGCTGTACGCACATCACTGAAGGCGCGATCCCGTTTGCTGCAAAAGATCCTCTACGTGTAATCCCAATGATGATGATCGCGTCAAGTATTTCCGCCGTTCTCAGCTACAGCTTGCATATTCAGGTACCCGCCCCGCATGGCGGTTTCCTGATCCTGCCATTAGTCAGCAAACCCATTGCCTGGGTGCTGTGTATTCTTGCAGGCTCCGCATGCGGCGCCATTATGCTGGGATCGTGGAGATTGTGGCTAAATCGCAAACTGCCTGTCGGTTCAGACAGCACCACTATTCAGACAGGAGGTCAGAATGCAACTTTGTGAGCAGGACATTTTCATCAGTGACGAGCAAATCGACAAAGCCACTGCACTCCAGCGGGTTTCAGAGAAGTTGGTTACAGCCGGGAATACGACACCTGAGTATCTGCAAGGTATGCTGGATCGTGAAGCTCAAATCTCCACTTACCTCGGTAACGGTATCGCCATCCCTCACGGCACGCCTGAGACTCGCCACGCAGTACTGAATACTGGCGTGAAGGTCATCATTTTTCGTCAGGGCGTGGCATGGGGGGATGACAACATTGCACATATGGTCACTGGTATTGCAGCGCGTTCGAATGAACATCTTGAGATTCTGCGTCAATTGACTCGCGTGTTAAGTGATGACAGCGTCCCTCAAGCGTTACAAAAGGCGAAAACACCCAGCGAAGTTTTAACCATTTTAACTGGCACTGATACTGACAATAACCCGCAAGAAGAAGGAATTGCAGGTGAACAGGCCACCTTCGTTATTCATAACCCGCATGGCCTGCATGCCAGACCGAGTGCTGTACTGGTCAAATTTATTAAGCAACTTGATTGCGCCGTCACGATTGAAAACCTTGATAACAACACAGGTCCTGTAGATGGTAAAAATCTGATGAAAGTTGTCTCGTTAGGCGCAAAAAATGGTCATCGTATGCGATTCACTGCGCAAGGTGCGGATGCCCAACGCGCTCTACATGAGATTGGGCAGCGTATTGGACAGGGATTAGGAGAGATGGTCTCAGTACCCGTCACCCCACCCCCTGAAGCAGCACGCCAGAAACGAAGTTGGCTATCTCGTTTGTTTAATTAATGTCTGACTAACCTTATCCGCGCCTGGTTTCTTCAGGCGCGGATTGATGCCTAATGCTAAATCGCCTTTCAAACCACCTTTCATAACCCTCCCATTTCTTTCGAAACTTTCATTTTTCAGATCGAAATCACATAAAAACATTACGAAACCCTATACTTTATTTCGAAGAAAGGAAATCGAAAGACTTCGGAGGAAGTATGTTTATCATTTCAAGCAAAATGATGCTGAAGAAGGCGCAACAAGAAGGCTACGCCGTACCGGCGTTTAACATCCACAACCTGGAGACCCTACAGGTTGTCGTGGAAACAGCTGCCGAACTACGTTCTCCGTTGATCGTCGCCGGTACGCCAGGCACATTTAGCTATGCCGGGGTTGGTAACATCGTTGCAATCGCCAGTGAACTGGCAAAATGCTGGAACCATCCCCTCGCCATCCATCTCGATCACCATGAAAGCGCCACTGATATTGAAGCGAAAGTCGCTACGGGTATTCGCTCCATCATGATCGATGGTTCCCATCTGCCGTTTGCCGAGAACATTACGTTAGTTAAACGCGTGACGGACTACTGCCACCGCTATGACGTTAGCGTTGAAGCGGAGCTGGGACGGCTGGGTGGACAAGAAGATGACCTGATCGTGGATGGAAAAGATGCGCTTTATACCCACCCAGAACAGGCTCGGGAGTTCGTGGAAAAAACCGGCATCGACTCACTGGCGGTCGCGATTGGCACGGCGCATGGCCTGTACAACGCTGAACCAAAACTGGATTTCGAACGACTGGCAGAAATTCGCCAGTGCGTTGAAATCCCTTTGGTTTTACATGGCGCATCCGGCCTGCCTACACATGATATTAAGCGCGCTATCTCTTTAGGAATCTGCAAAGTGAACGTCGCGACCGAACTCAAAATCGCCTTTGCTGACGCACTCAAAACTTATCTGAGTACACATGCCAATGCGAATGACCCACGGCATTACATGATGCCTGCCAAAGCCGCCATGAAAGAGGTGGTGCGTAAAGTCATTGCCGATTGCGGCTGTGAAGGGAAATTGTAACTTATTGATTTAATTTACTTGTCCGGATTCTGACAAAGGTCTGTTTTAAAGCTGGATCACGAAAGTCGCTTTTACCCTTTGCCTTCAATCCAAAAATATTATGAAGATAAACAAAAGATATCGGAGATAGAAGTGAAAGAAATAATCTCTCGTCATAAAGCAGGTGAGCATTTAGGTATTTGTTCGGTTTGTTCAGCACATCCGCTGGTTATTGAATCCGCATTACGTTTTGATCTCAATACAGACAGTAAAGTTCTGATCGAAGCGACGTCTAATCAGGTTAATCAGTTTGGTGGCTATACAGGGATGAAACCCGCTGATTTCCGTGACTTTGTCTATGGCATCGCACAAGAGATTGGTTTCCCTCGCGAAAGACTGATCCTCGGGGGCGATCACCTCGGCCCTAACTGCTGGCAAAATGAAACTGCGGCAGAAGCGATGGAGAAATCGGTTGAGTTAATTAAAGCCTACGTTGCTGCAGGATTCAGCAAAATTCACCTGGACGCTTCAATGTCCTGCGCTGACGACCCTACACCGCTGGACCCAATGGTTGTTGCCCAGCGAGCAGCCCTACTTTGCCAGGCTGCGGAAGCAATAGCCACGGAAGAACAAAAACGCCAACTGACTTACGTGATAGGTACAGAAGTCCCGGTACCTGGTGGAGAAGCCAGCACCATTGGCACTGTACACGTTACGCGTGAAGAAGATGCCGCCCGGACACTGGAAACCCACCAGGTTGCCTTCCGTGCGTTAGGACTTGAAGAGGCGTTAACTCGCGTTATCGCCATTGTGGTTCAGCCCGGCGTCGAGTTCGACCACACTCAAATCATTCACTATCAACCACAAGCTGCAAAAGCGCTTTCTGCCTGGATCAAAGAAACCCCAATGGTCTACGAAGCGCATTCAACAGATTATCAAACCCGTCAGGCATACCGTGCGCTGGTACGCGATCACTATGCAATTTTGAAAGTGGGTCCGGCACTCACCTTTGCCCTGCGTGAAGCCATTTTTGCCCTGGCGCAAATGGAAAATGAGCTGGTATCCCCAGAGCAGCGAAGCCGGGTTCTGGACGTGATTGACGAAGTGATGCTGAATGAACCGGATTACTGGAAAAAATACTATCGTCCAACCTGGAGTCAGGCGATGGTTGATATTCACTTCAGTCTCTCCGACCGTATTCGTTACTACTGGCCGCATCCCCGCATTCGCCAAAGTGTAGAGAAATTAATAACCAACCTTAATGACGTCGCGTTACCTCTGGGACTCATTAGCCAATTTATGCCGGTGCAGTTTGAGCGTCTGTCTGAAGGCACATTAACCGCGACACCACACAATTTGATTATCGACAAAATCCAGGATGTTCTGCGCGCCTATCGCTTTGGTTGCGCACCAGTAATCGCCTGAAATCTGGAGAATATATGAGTCAACTCTTTGTCCGAACAGGAATTAACTTTAGCTCGTGTCAGCATGCGCTGACCCATATTGGGGAGGAGATGCTGGCTAAAGGGGTCGTGCATGAAAGCTACCCGCAGGCCCTGATTGAGCGTGAAGTAACCTTTCCAACTGGAATTGCGCTGGAACGTCATGCCGTTGCGATTCCGCATTGTGAAGCTGTTCACGCGAAATCTCCGGCTATCTATCTGATTCGCCCAGATACACCGGTTAATTTTCAACAAGCGGATGATGATGAAGAGATAGCCGTCTCTTTAATTATCGCCTTAATTGTTGAAAACCCGACGGCGCAACTGAAGCTCCTGCGTCGTCTGTTTAGTGAGCTACAAAACCCGAGCACCATTGAAGCATTGCTGAATGCACCCGATGCAGAACTGGCAATACTCTTTCGGGAAAAAATCCTTGAGTCTGAGCCCTGCGCCCAGGCTTGATAAAAAACTGATAATAAAAGGAATACCCTATGAAACGTAAAGTAATTGTGGCCTGTGGCGGTGCTGTAGCAACTTCAACAATGGCTGCGGAAGAAATCAAAGAGCTCTGCGAAGCCAACAATATCCAACTCGACCTGGTTCAGTGCCGGGTAACGGAAATCGAAACCTATATGGATGGCGCGGACCTTATTTGTACTACTGCTCGCGTTGACCGTACATTTGGCGATATCCCGGTGGTTCACGGCATGCCTTTTGTCTCAGGCGTGGGTATCGAAGCATTACAGCAAAAAATACTGACTATCCTCGTGGGGTAACGCCATGTTTAGCGAAATAATGCGTTATATCCTCGACTTAGGTCCAACGGTTATGCTGCCGTTAGTGATCATCATCTTCTCAAAATTATTGGGAATGAAGCTCGGGGATTGTTTTAAATCTGGTCTGCATATCGGGATCGGCTTCGTCGGTATTGGTCTGGTGATCGGCCTGATGCTGGACTCTATTGGACCAGCCGCAAAAGCGATGGCGGAACAGTTTCAAATCAACCTGCACGTCATTGACGTCGGCTGGCCGGGTTCATCACCAATGACCTGGGCTTCGCAAATTGCGTTAATTGCGATTCCTGTCGCCATTGGGGTGAATATCCTGATGCTGGTTACCCGCATGACCCGCGTGGTGAACGTCGACATCTGGAATATCTGGCATATGACGTTTACCGGCGCCATGTTGCATCTGGCAACCGGTTCATACTGGCTGGGCATTCTCGGCGTGGTTGTTCATGCCGCCTTCGTCTACAAACTGGGTGACTGGTTTGCGAAAGACACGCGCGACTTTTTTGGTCTGGAAGGGATTGCTATCCCCCACGGTTCCTCAGCCTACCTGGGCCCTATCGCGGTCCTGGTTGATACGATCATTGAAAAAATCCCGGGTCTGAATCGTATTCACTTCAGTGCAGACGATGTACAGAAACGCTTCGGACCTTTTGGCGAGCCGGTTACCGTCGGCTTCGTTATGGGTCTGGTTATCGGTATGCTGGCAGGATATGACGTGAAAGGCGTCCTGCAACTGGCCGTGAAAACGGCTGCCGTGATGCTGCTGATGCCACGCGTGATTAAACCGATTATGGATGGCTTAACACCTATCGCGAAGCATGCCCGCAAACGCCTGCAGGCAAAATTTGGCGGTCAGGAGTTCTTAATTGGTCTGGACCCTGCGCTGCTTCTCGGTCATACGTCGGTAGTTTCTGCCAGTCTGATCTTTATTCCGCTGACCATCCTGATTGCCGTGCTGGTCCCAGGTAATCAGGTACTGCCCTTCGGCGATCTCGCGACCATTGGTTTCTTTGTTGCCATGGCGGTAGCCGTTCATCAGGGGAACCTGTTCCGCACGCTGATCTCTGGCGTCATCATCATGGGCATCACCTTGTGGATCGCCACCCAGACCATCGGCTTACACACTCAGCTTGCCGCCAATGCAGGCGCATTGAAAGCCGGTGGCATGGTGGCCTCAATGGACCAGGGCGGCTCCCCAATCACCTGGTTGCTGATCCAGCTTTTCACCTGGCAGAACGTGGTAGGTTTCATCATTATCGCTGCTATTTACCTGTTGGGTGTGCTGCTGACCTGGCGTCGGGCACGTAATTTCGTGGCAGCTGAAAAAGCTGCAGCCATAACGGAAAGCCAGACCGCATCATAATTTCTGGGGAGCATTTGCTCCCCTTCACATTTCTGGAGACTCTTATGAAATCAGTGGTTATTCACGCTGAGGGCGACGTACGCGTTGAAGAACGTCCCATACCACATCTGCAAACGGATGAAGATGTACTGGTTAAGGTAGTCAGCTCAGGGCTTTGCGGCTCGGACATTCCCCGAATCTTCAATCGTGGCGCTCACTATTATCCAATCACGCTTGGGCATGAGTTCAGTGGCTATGTTGATTCCTACGGCGCTGGGGTTACCGACCTACAACCCGGCGATGCCGTTGCCTGCGTACCGCTACTTCCCTGCTTCCACTGCCCTCAGTGCGAGCGCGGCTACTTCTCGTTGTGTAAGCAGTATCAGTTTGTCGGTTCACGTAGTGAAGGGGGCAACGCAGAATATGTAGTGGTAAAACGCGCTAATCTGTTCCGCCTGCCTTCAGATATGCCGATTGAAGATGGCGCGTTCATTGAACCCATCACCGTCGGCCTGCATGCGTTTCATTTGGCGCAGGGTTGTGAAGGCAAAAACGTGATTATTGTTGGCGCGGGTACTATCGGTTTACTGGCACTGCAATGCGCCCGCGAACTCGGCGCCAAAAGCATCACGGCGATTGATATCAACCCGCAAAAGCTGGCGTTAGCAAAAGAACTAGGAGCAACCTATGTGTTTAACAGTCGGGAGATGAGTGCGACTGAGATTCACTCTGGTCTGGAGAATGTTCAGTTTGACCAACTCATACTGGAAACCGCGGGAACCCCACAAACTGTGACGCTATCGATCGAAATTGCCGGCCCTCGCGCTCAACTGGCGTTAGTGGGTACGCTGCATCACGATCTGGCGCTGGCTTCAGGTGTCTTTGGACAAATATTGCGTAAAGAGTTAACCATTCTTGGCAGTTGGATGAACTATTCCAGCCCATGGCCTGGAGAAGAATGGGAAACTGCAGCGCGTTTACTGACGGAAAAACGCTTACAGCTTGAGCCATTAATTGCCCACAGTGGCGATGCCGAGAGCTTTGCCAGCGCCGTCAAGTCACTCAATGGCGCGCCGATGCAGGGTAAAATTCTGCTCAAACTCTCCTGACCCCACGAGCCAGCAACCTGCGCTGGCTCACATTTACTTTCGAAATTTAGCGTTCACCTTTCGCAATCCTTCGATTAAACTAGTGACAGTCAAATTATCAGGCAAATCAATATGAACTCATTTGAGAGAAGGAATAAAATTGTCGACCTGATTAATACGCAAGGTAGCGTACTGGTAATGGACCTTTCGAATACCTTTGGTATTTCTGAAGTCACCATTCGCGCCGACCTGCGGTTATTAGAAGAGAAGGGTCTGGTCACCCGTTTTCATGGCGGTGCGGCAAAACCAGGAAGCCATCTGGCTGAAGGTGACAATCAGGAAGTATTGTTAGAAGATCGGTATCAGCTTGCCAGCGATCCCAAAAAGCGGATCGCTCAGGCGGCAACGGCAATGGTCGAAGAAGGAATGACCGTGATCCTGGATAGCGGAAGCACGACCTTACTGATCGCTGAGGCGCTAAACCGAAAAAGTAATATCACTGTTATTACCAATAGCCTGCCTGCTGCGTTTACGTTATCGGAAAACAAAGATATTACGCTGGTCGTCTGCGGTGGCACGGTGCGTCACAAAACGCATTCAATGCATGGCACTATCGCTGAACGTTCCCTACAAGGAATAAGCGCTGACCTGATGTTTGTGGGCGCTGACGGGATTGATGCCACTAATGGTATTACGACATTCAACGAAGGCTATTCGATTAGTAGCGTAATGGCGGCGGCTGCACATAAGGTCATTGCTGTACTGGATGCGACAAAATTTAACCGACGTGGATTTAATCAGGTACTTCCCATGGAGAAGATTAACTGCGTAATAACCGACGACAGCATCAGCAAACAGGATAAATCAGCGCTGGCTAAAACAGGCGTTGAACTGCTGGTCGTTTAAATTACCCGCCACATCCCTCCTTTCGTCGCGCCAACGCGTTGCAGTTTGCCTTTTAGCTGCAACGCTTTCAGCGCGTTCTTCCGACATTTCTTCCGACAAGCCGGCGATAAATCCAGACCCTCTTACTCTCCCTGCTGTTCCAGCGCGTGTTTGTACAACGCATTCTTCTTCACGCCATGGATTTCAGCGGCCAGCGCGGCGGCCTTTTTCAGCGGCAGTTCGGCTTGCAGCAGCGCCAGGGTCCGCAGCGCATCGGCAGGGAGATCGTCTTCCTGCGCTTTATGCCCTTCGACAATCAGCACCATTTCACCTTTACGACGGTTTTCATCTTCCTTGACCCACGCCAGCAATTCGCCGACCGGCGCGCCGTGAATGGTTTCCCAGGTTTTCGTCAACTCACGCGCCAGCACCACGTAGCGGGATTCGCCCCAGACGGCGACCATATCTTCCAGGCTATCCAGTAAACGGTGGGTTGATTCATAAAAAATAAGCGTACGTGGTTCAGCCTCAATGGCTTTCATCGCATCACGTCGGCCCTTAGATTTAGCGGGCAGAAAACCTTCATAGCAAAAGCGGTCTGAAGGCAGACCGGCAGCGCTCAGCGCGGCAATGGCGGCGCACGGGCCCGGCAGAGGAACAACGCGGATCCCCGCTTCGCGACAGGTGCGCACCAGATGGTAGCCAGGATCGTTAATCAGCGGCGTTCCGGCATCGGAAACCAGCGCAATGTTTTGCCCTTCTTTGAGTTTCGCCACCAGCGTTTCCGCTTTTTGTTGCTCATTGTGATCGTGCAACGCAAACAAACGGGCGTTTATCGCGAAATGTTGTAACAACAATCCGGTATGACGGGTGTCTTCAGCGGCAATCAAATCAACGGCTTGTAAAACTTCGAGCGCTCGTTGGGTAATATCAGCCAAATTTCCTATAGGAGTAGGTACAATAAAGAGTTGGCCTTGAGAATTATCCGCCGATTCGTGTTGTTTCATTGTGTCGTCCGTATTGCCGATTTAATATTGAGCATTGAGTAAAAAAATATCACTGGATACAGTATGGTACCCTCAACATTTTCTCGTTTGAAAGCCGCGCGCGCGCTACCAGTCATTCTGGCAGCACTGATTTTCGCAGGCTGTGGCACCCAGGCGCCAGACCAGAGTGCAGCCCATATGCAGGGCACTGCGCAGGCTGATTCCGGCTTTTATCTGCAACAAATGCAGCAAAGCTCAGATGATAGCAAGACCAACTGGCAATTACTCGCCATTCGTGCACTGCTGAAAGAAGGCAAGAGCCAGCAGGCTACCGAGCTGTTCAACCAGCTACCGCAGAAACTCAGCGATACTCAGCGTCGTGAGCAGTCTCTGCTGGCCGTCGAGATCAAGCTCGCGCAGAAAGATATCGCTGGCGCTCAGGTCCTGCTGGATAAACTCACTCCTGCCGATTTCGATCAAAACCAGCAGGCCAGATACTGGCAGGCGCAAATCGACGTCAACCAGGGTCGCCCATCACTGACGCTACTGCGCGCCCTGATCGCTCAGGAACCGCTGCTAGTCGCGAATGCTAAGCAGAAAAACATCGATGCCACCTGGCAGGCGCTGTCATCCATGACCCAGGAGCAAGCGCAGGCGCTGGTCATCAATGCAGATGAAAACGTGCTGCAAGGCTGGCTGGATCTCCAGCGCGTCTGGTTCGATAACCGTAACGATCCGGACATGATGAAAGCCGGTATTGCTGACTGGCAGAAACGTTATCCGCAAAATCCTGGCGCAAAAATGCTGCCAACGCAGTTGGTTAACGTGCAGAGCTTTAAGCCCGCCTCCACCAGCAAAATTGCGTTGCTGCTGCCGCTGAACGGTCAGGCCGCCGTATTTGGCCGTACTATTCAGCAAGGCTTTGAAGCGGCGAAAAACATGGGTACTCAACCGGTAGCGGCCCCTGCTGTAGCTGCGCCTGCTGTGGATACAACAGTTGCGACGACCACGGAACAGCCGCAAACGACTGACGGCGTTGCCAGCCCTTCTCAGGCGTCAGTCAACGATCTGACCAACGAGACGCCAGCACAGCCGGAAGCTGCGCCTGCACAGCCAACGACCGCCAGCGCGCCGGCGAATCCGTCCGCAGAGCTGAAAATCTACGACACGTCATCACAACCGCTGAACCAGATCCTGACTCAGGTTCAACAGGATGGTGCCAGCATCGTGGTTGGTCCGCTGTTGAAAAACAATGTTGAAGAGTTGATGAAAAGCAACACGCCATTAAACGTGCTGGCGCTTAATCAGCCGGAGTCGGTGAAAAACCTGCCGAACGTCTGCTACTTCGCTTTGTCGCCAGAAGATGAAGCACGCGATGCCGCGCGTCACATCCGCGATCAAGGAAAACAGACGCCGCTGTTGTTGATCCCTCGGAGTTCATTAGGCGATCGCGTTGCCAACGCCTTTGCACAGGAATGGCAAAAGCTGGGCGGCGGCGTAGTGTTGCAGCAGAAGTTCGGCTCCACCGCCGAGCTGAAAATGGGCGTCAACGGCGGCTCGGGGATTTCCCTGACGGGCAGCCCGATGGCGTCCTCTGTACCTGCGCAACCTGGCGTGACGATTGGCGGCCTGACGATACCGGCTGCGCCAACCGATGCCCAAATCACTGGCGGCAGCGGTCGTGTTGATGCCGTGTATATTCTGGCAACGCCGGAAGAAATTGCGTTTATTAAACCGATGATCGCCATGCGTAACGGCAGCCAGAGCGGTGCGACGCTGTACGCCAGCTCCCGCAGCGCGCAGGGTACCGCTGGTCCTGATTTCCGTCTGGAGATGGAAGGCCTGCAGTACAGCGAAATACCGATGCTGGCAGGCGCTAACGCTCCTCTCATGCAGCAAGCGCTTGGCGCGGTTCGTAACGACTACTCGCTGGCGCGTATGTACGCGATGGGCGTCGATGCCTGGTCGCTTGCCAACCACTTCTCGCAGATGCGTCAGGTGCAGGGTTTCGAAATTAACGGCAACACTGGCGCATTAACCGCAACGCCGGATTGTGTGATTAACAGGAAGTTATCATGGCTCAAATACCAGCAAGGACAAGTCGTCCCCGCCAGTTAACAAGTAAACAGACCGGTGACGCGTGGGAATCCACCGCGCGTGACTGGCTGCAGAGCAAGGGATTGCATTTTATCGCCGCCAACGTGCGTGAGCGTGGCGGCGAAATCGACCTGATAATGTGTGAAGGCAACACCACCGTATTTGTTGAAGTCCGCTTTCGACGCTCGACCCAGTTTGGCGGTGCAGCGGCAAGTGTGACCCGGAGCAAACAACACAAATTATTACAGACCGCCCGCTTGTGGCTTGCGCGCCACAATGGGAGTTTTGATACTGTGGATTGCCGGTTCGATGTGTTAGCCTTCACCGGAAATGATGTTGAGTGGTTTAAGGACGCGTTCAACGACCGCTCATAGTTGAAGATTCAGAGCCTGGTTCTTAAGGATTAGCGTGTTAGATAGAATTAAAGTCTGCTTTACTGAAAGCATTCAAACGCAGATAGCTGCGGCTGAAGCACTTCCGGATGCGATCTCCCGTGCAGCCATGACGCTGGTTCAGTCCTTGCTCAATGGCAACAAAATTCTCTGTTGTGGTAATGGGACGTCCGCTGCCAACGCACAGCATTTTGCTGCCAGCATGATCAATCGTTTTGAAACAGAACGCCCAAGTTTACCTGCGATTGCACTAAATACTGATAATGTGGTCTTAACTGCGATTGCCAACGATCGCCTGCACGATGAAGTTTATGCAAAACAAGTCCGTGCGCTGGGACATGCAGGTGATGTTCTACTGGCAATCTCTACGCGTGGTAATAGCCGTGATATCGTAAAAGCCGTTGAAGCCGCCGTGACACGCGACATGACAATCGTCGCGCTGACCGGGTATGACGGAGGAGAGCTGGCCGGATTACTGGGGCCGCAGGATGTTGAAATCCGTATCCCCTCGCACCATAGCGCCCGCGTTCAGGAAATGCATATGCTAACGGTCAACTGCCTTTGCGATCTCATCGACAACACGCTTTTCCCTCACCAGGATGATTAAGGAGTACACATGAAGGCATTTTCGCCGCTTGCTGTGATTATCGCTGCACTGCTGCTGCAAGGCTGTGTCGCTGCTGCCGTTGTCGGAACTGCTGCTGTCGGCACCAAAGCCGCGACGGACCCTCGCAGTGTCGGCACCCAGGTAGATGATGGAACCCTGGAGTTACGTGTCAATACGGCGTTGTCGAAAGATGCCCAGATCAAGAAAGAAACGCGAATCAACGTCAGCGCGTATCAGGGTAAAGTGCTGCTGGTCGGTCAGTCGCCAAATAGCGAACTGTCTGCGCGGGCAAAACAAATTGCGATGGGCGTAGAAGGTACGACTGAGGTCTTTAATGAGATCCGTCAGGGCCAGCCAATCGGCCTGGGCGAGGCATCCAACGATACCTGGATCACCACCAAAGTACGTTCCCAGTTGCTGACCAGCGATCAGGTGAAATCCTCTAACGTGAAAGTCACGACCGAGAATGGAGAAGTCTTCCTGCTGGGTCTGGTGACCGAGCGCGAAGCGAAGGCGGCGGCGGACATCGCCAGCCGGGTAAGCGGCGTGAAACGCGTCACGACGGCCTTTACGTTTATTAAATAATATTGATACCGGATGGCGACGCATGAGCGTCTTATCCGGCCTACAGGACGTAATCGTTTGTAGGTCGGATAAGCGTCAGCGCCATCCGGCATTTTATTTCGCCCTTTCGCGCAGCTCGGAAGAGGTCAGTACCGTCACGCCCTCCGGTCCAGGCGCCAGCGCCTCTGCCAGCATAGCCCGCGCCACATCGCGCGCTTCAATCGACTTCCAGTTACCCGGCAGCAACCGAAATAATGGCGCTAAAAACATTTCATTCGCCCGCTGTTTATCCCGATCGCCCAGTAGCATAGAAGGCCGGGCAATCGTCAGCCGAGGCCAATTCTGCGCGATCAGCGCCTGCTCCATTTCACCTTTCACCCGGTTATAAAAAAACGGCGAATTGGCATTAGCGCCCATCGAACTCACCACCAGCATATGCTGTGCCCCCAGCCGACGCCCTGTCAGGGCCGTATCCACTACCAGCGTATAGTCAGCGTGGATAAATGCTTCTTTGCTGCCCGCTTCACGTCGGGTCGTTCCCAGACAACAAAAGACAATATCGACCGGATCGGTAACCTGTGCCAGAGCATCGGTTAGCTGCGGATCGTGGGGATTATAGATGCCAACCGTATCAGCCAGCGGTCGACGCGTCGGCGCCGTAATGGCATTGATCCGGGGTTCATTCAGTAGCATCCGCAATAAATGTCCACCCACCAGACCCGTTGCACCGGTTATTAACACCTGGCTCATCGTTTATTTTCCCCTGACGCTTCAATCACTCTTTTAACTATAGATCACGTAGCCAGTGCATCTTTTTACCGAAGCCCAGCGTATTGTCCGTGAATTTGACTTCATCCAGTCGAATCTCCCACACGGGCGCTGGCAACATTCTGGCGACAGGGAAACGGCGGTTGTAAGCGTTACGCGCGGCTTCACTCTCCTGCCCTTCAAGGCGGCGAATCTCCCCCTTAAACTGCACGCCACGAATCAGGGCGACCGTTTTGGGCTGACCATTTACCGTGCCGGCAATCGGCGCGCGCGGCCCCGACATCTGCGCATGGCGCGTTTTATCTTCGGTCAGCACATAGAATGCCATCTTCTGCGCATCAAACAGGTAAAACGCATTGGCGCACCACAATTCACCTTCATGATGAACGCACCAGGTCACGACGTGCTGCTTTGCCAGCCAGCGGGTCACCGCAGTCAGTGTTTCCATGTCTGTTCTCTTTTATACTGTAGGCCTGAAAATTATCACGTCGATGGTGACAATGACACCCTGGTATCTGTACCTGATCCGTACCGCGGACAACGCCTTATACACCGGTATAACCACCGATGTGCAGCGCCGCTATAAGCAGCATCAAAGTGGGAAAGGTGCGAAGGCGCTACGCGGAAAGGGGGAACTCACGTTGGCATTTACGGCGCAGATCGGCGATCGTTCGCTGGCTCTGCGCATAGAGTATCGCGTCAAACAGCTCACCAAGCGGCAGAAAGAGCGCCTTGTAGAAGGCGAAGGGTTTGAGGCGCTACTGAGCAGCCTGCAAACCCCGGAGCTTAAAAACGATTGAAGTGATCGTGGTATTCCACAAGACCCGTCACGCCTTCCAGCGCGTCATCCGCCAGGCGATGGACCTGGAACGCGCTTTCGGTGCCTGGCCAGCGGCAATGCAGATCGTGATGCGCAGCCAGCTCAAAGCCAAAACGGCTGTACAGAGCCGGATCGCCCAGCGTCACCACCGCGGCGTAGCCAAACTCGTTCAGGGAATCGAGCCCTTCATAGACCAGTTGACGCGCCAGACCCTGCCCACGGTAGTTTTCATCTACCGCCAGCGGCGCCATGCCGACCCATTGCAGATCTTCGCCCTGGACATCGACAGGACTGAACGCGACATAACCCACGACCTGACCTTCGTCATCGGTAGCAACCAGACCCAGCGTCAAGAACCCGTCTTCACGCAGGTCGTGTACTAGTTTAGCTTCCGCATCGCTTTCAAACGAACGGCGCAGCAGTGCATCAATACCAGGGGCATCAATGGGAATTTCAACTCGAATCAGCATGGCTCACCTACCGAAGTCTGTTTGGTTTCTGGCGTAGTTTTCATTCCCGCCTCAACAAAATCCGCCAACTGCATCAGCATGATGCGCAGCGCCTTAGGCATCTGCTCCAGTTCGATGGCGTCCATTAGATTTTTTACATACAGCCCTAATTCTGTATCACCTTCAATCACCAGGCGACGTTGGAAGAAAAGCGTATCCGGATCCTGCTTACGCGCCGCGATCATCAGAAGATCGCTGGCATCGGCGCTAAAACTGACATCCGCATCTGCATTCTGGCTGACGATCAGTTTATCGTTTTCAACAGAGGTATACCATTTAAGGCCAATGTCACGTACATGAATGCTCAGCCAGCGACCGTCGAGAAACTCCAGCTCCCCATCGGCCAGCGCCTGACTAAACTGCCAGCTCAGGACCTGTTCCAGAACCTGGCGCTTCAGCGCAAAGGGCGTCAGTTTAACCGGTACACTCATCAGAGAAGGACCAAAATGTACTAAGCGTGAACGCAGTTTATCCAACACGAGCTTTACTCCCTGTTTCAATAGTCCTGCTATTTTGCCATATCAAATAAACGACATAGCGGCATAAATCAACAATTCGCTACGAAATTGTTACCTCTTTATTGGTGTCATCAATACGACTTTAACTGCCTCAAATCAAAAATTGTCTCAGCAAGGTTAACTAAAATCCCTCTTCGTTAACATTTCTGCGCCCTACATGGCGCAACGTTCAGGATAAATTATGGAGCTGCTCTGCCCTGCCGGAAACCTCCCGGCGCTTAAGGCGGCCATCGAGAACGGCGCTGATGCTGTCTACATCGGGCTGAAAGATGATACCAACGCCCGTCATTTCGCCGGCCTTAATTTTACCGAGAAAAAATTGCAGGAAGCGGTGAATTTTGTCCATCAGCACCGCCGTAAGCTGCACATCGCAATTAACACCTTTGCGCATCCGGATGGTTACGCGCGCTGGCAACGTGCCGTAGATATGGCGGCGCAACTGGGTGCGGATGCGCTGATCCTCGCCGACCTCGCCATGCTTGAGTATGCCGCAGAGCGCTACCCGCATATTGAGCGCCATGTCTCTGTTCAGGCATCTGCAACCAATGAAGAGGCGATTAATTTCTACCATCGCAACTTTGACGTTGCCCGCGTGGTGCTGCCGCGCGTGCTGTCTATTCATCAGGTGAAGCAGCTTGCTCGCGTCACGCCAGTTCCCCTGGAAGTGTTCGCCTTTGGCAGCCTGTGCATTATGGCGGAAGGCCGTTGCTATCTTTCGTCCTATCTGACGGGCGAGTCTCCTAACACGGTGGGGGCCTGCTCCCCTGCTCGCTTTGTGCGCTGGCAACAGACCCCGCAGGGACTGGAGTCACGGTTAAACGAAGTCCTGATCGATCGCTATCAGGACGGAGAAAACGCCGGTTATCCGACGCTGTGTAAAGGCCGCTATCTGGTTGATGGCGAGCGCTACCATGCGCTGGAAGAACCCACCAGCCTGAATACGCTGGAGCTGCTACCAGAACTGCTGGCGGCCAATATTGCTTCGGTAAAAATCGAAGGGCGCCAGCGTAGCCCGGCCTATGTCAGCCAGGTAGCGAAAGTGTGGCGCCAGGCAATCGACCGCTGTATGGCCGACCCGCAAAACTACACCCCGCAGGACGCGTGGATGGAAACGCTCGGTTCAATGTCCGAAGGCACGCAAACCACGCTTGGCGCGTATCACCGTAAATGGCAGTGAGAGAAGCAATGAGATATTCCTTAGGGCCGGTGCTGTGGTACTGGCCGAAAGAAACGCTGGAAGATTTTTATCAGCAGGCCGCCGTAAGCCAGGCCGACGTTATCTATCTTGGCGAGGCGGTATGCAGTAAACGCCGCGCCACCAAAGTGGGTGACTGGCTGGATATGGCGAAATCACTCGCTGGCAGCGGTAAACAGGTGGTGCTGTCGACGCTGGCGCTGGTGCAAGCCTCCTCTGAGCTGGGAGAACTGAAGCGCTATGTTGAAAACGGCGACTTCCTGCTGGAAGCCAGCGATCTCGGCGTGGTAAACATGTGCGCCGAGCGTAAGCTGCCGTTTGTCGCCGGGCATGCGCTCAACTGCTACAACGCGGTAACCCTGCGTTTGCTGCTCAAGCATGGCATGACGCGCTGGTGTATGCCGGTAGAGCTGTCCCGCGACTGGCTGGTAAACCTGCTCAATCAGTGTGATGAGTTGGGTATTCGCAATCAGTTTGAAGTCGAGGTGCTGAGCTACGGGCATCTGCCACTGGCATACTCCGCCCGCTGCTTTACCGCACGCTCTGAAGATCGACCAAAAGACGAATGTGAAACCTGCTGTATCAAATACCCGAACGGGCGCGATGTGCTGTCGCAGGAGAATCAGCAGGTCTTTGTGCTCAACGGGATCCAGACCATGAGCGGCTATGTTTACAACCTCGGCAACGAGCTGACATCCATGCAGGGGCTGGTTGATATTGTGCGCCTTTCCCCGCTGGGGACAGAGACATTCGCCATGCTTGACGCCTTCCGTGCCAACGAGAATGGCAGTGCTCCATTACCGCTTGCCGCCCACAGTGACTGCAACGGCTACTGGAAGCGACTGGCTGGTCTGGAGCTGCAGGCCTAGCCGGATGGCGGCAAATTGCCTTATCCGGCCTACAAATAGCGATCCCGTAGGCCCGATAAGCGCAGCGCCATCGGGCATTGTTTTTGCCGTCAGTCTCATAAAGCTCACTTTGTTAACAACGGTAATCAAATTTTAATGCAGTATTAAAAGATTAACCGGTAACAAAGTGAGCCGTTATGACTGACAAAACTATTCCGTTCTCGGTGCTGGATCTGGCGCCGATCCCTGAAGGTTCTTCGGCAAAAGAGGCCTTCACGCACTCGCTTGATCTCGCCCGACTGGCCGAAAAGCGCGGCTACCACCGCTACTGGCTGGCAGAACATCACAACATGGTCGGTATCGCCAGCGCCGCAACTTCAGTGCTGATTGGCTATCTGGCTGCCAATACCACCACGCTGCATCTCGGTTCCGGTGGCGTTATGCTGCCCAACCATTCGCCGCTGGTAATCGCCGAGCAGTTCGGTACCCTGAATACGCTGTATCCGGGACGCATCGATCTTGGGCTTGGCCGCGCGCCGGGGAGCGATCAGCCAACGATGCGTGCGCTGCGCCGCCACATGAGCGGTGATATCGATAACTTCCCGCGCGACGTCGCTGAACTGGTGGACTGGTTCGACGCACGCGATCCTAACCCTCATGTGCGCCCGGTTCCCGGCTACGGCGAACAGATCCCGGTCTGGTTATTAGGCTCCAGCCTGTACAGCGCACAGCTGGCAGCCCAGCTTGGCCTGCCGTTTGCCTTCGCCTCACACTTTGCTCCGGATATGCTGCATCAGGCGCTGCACCTGTATCGCACCCAGTTCAAACCCTCAGCGCGGCTGGCAAAACCGTACGCGATGGTGTGCATCAACATCATTGCCGCCGACAGCAATCGCGATGCCGAATTTCTTTTCACCTCGATGCAGCAGGCGTTTGTGAAACTGCGTCGTGGCGAAACCGGCCAGCTACCACCGCCGGTAGAGAATATGCATCAGCTGTGCTCCGCTTCTGAGCAATACGGCGTACAACAGGCGCTGAGCATGTCGCTCGTCGGCGATAAGACGAAAGTCCGTCACGGCCTCGACGCTATTTTGCGCGAAACCCAGGCTGATGAAATTATGGTTAACGGCCAGATTTTCGATCATCAGGCACGACTACATTCGTTTGATTTGGCGATGGATGTGAAGCAGGCATTATTAGGGTAGTGCGATTTGTGCCGGATGGCGGCTACGCCTTATCCGGCCTACACGGTACTGTAGGCCCGGTAAGCGCAGCGCCACCGGGCAACGGTTTTACTGATAAACCGGTAACAGATTAAAGCTCGACAGAATATGGATAATCGCGTTGCCGATACCAAATACCAGGATCAGCGCAATCATCGGCTTGCCACCCCAGACGCGGAATTTCGGGCTACCGAAACGCTCGCGGGATTTACGCGCCAGCAGCGCCGGAACAATGGCGGCCCAGATGGTTGCCGCGAGTCCTGCATAACCAATGGCGTACAGGAAACCGTTCGGCCACAGCAAGCCACCCACAATTGGCGGGACAAACGTCAGCAATGCCGTTTTAAAACGCCCCATCGCCGAGTCATCAAAGCCAAACAGATCCGCCAGGTAGTCAAACAGACCGAGCGTGACGCCAAGGAATGAACTCGCCACCGCAAAGTTGGAGAACACCACTAACAGTAGATCCAGGCTGCGGCTGTTCAGTACGCCGCTCAGCGCCTGTACCAACACATCAATGTTGCCGCCCTGCTGCGCAATACCGATAAACTCCGGACGTGGAATGTTGCCCATCGTTCCCAGCAACCATACGGTATACAGCACCAGCGCCAGCAGCGTGCCATACACCAGACACTTAACAATGGTCTTCGGATCTTTGCCGTAGTACTTCATCAGGCTTGGGACATTACCGTGATAGCCGAATGAGGCCAGGCAAAACGGCAGCGTCATCAGCAGATACGGCGTATACGAAGCGTTGCTCTGCGCCACGTTAAACAGCGTCGTGGGCGTAACATGTCCCAGCAGACTGCCGAAGGTCAGGAAAAAGGTAATCACCTTCGCGCCCAGCACAATCGCCGTCATGCGGCTAACCGCTTTGGTGCTTAACCACACCACAAATGCCACCAGCAACGCAAAGCCAAGACCCGCCGCGCGCGCCGGAACATTCAGCGACATCTCGGAGAAGGTGTGATGCAGGATCGACCCGCTCGCTGAAATATACGCGTAGGTCAGAATATAGAGAACGAAGGCGATCGAGATACCGTTCACCACGTTCCAACCTTTGCCCAGCAGATCTTTCGTGATGGTGTCAAAGCTGGAACCAATGCGGTAATTGAGGTTAGCTTCGAGGATCATCAGCCCGGAATGCAGCATACAGAACCAGGTGAAGATCAGCGCCGCCATTGACCAGAAGAACCACGCCCCGGACATGACCACTGGCAGAGAAAACATCCCCGCGCCAATAATGGTGCCGCCGATAATCACCACACCGCCGAGCAGCGAAGGTGACGTTTGGGTGGTGGTTAGTGTTGCCATTTAGCCATCTCTCCAGTCATTTATATTGTGACTACATCTCAATGTGCTGCACTGTACCAGTACACGAGTACGAATGAAATAAAAAAAGCCCCGATTGTTGAGATCGGGGCTGTATATATTACTTTACGCAGTGAAACTTATGCGTCACCGCCGAAACGACGGCGACCAGCGGAGTCATCACGGCGCGGAGCAGAAGAATCGTCACGACGCGGACCACGGTTGCCTTCACGACGTTCGCCGCTGAAACGACGACCATCGCCACGACCGCCTTCACGACGCTCACCGCTGAAATTACGACCTTCGCCACGACCGCCTTCACGACGCTCGCCGCTGAAACGGCCACCGCCACGACGCTCACCACCGGTGTGCGGAACTGCATCGCCAACCAGCTGCATGTTCATCGGCTTGTTGAGGATGCGAGTACGGGTAAAGTGCTGCAGCACGTCGCCCGGCATACCTTTCGGCAGCTCGATGGTGGAGTGGGAAGCAAACAGCTTGATGTTACCGATGTAACGGCTGCTGATATCGCCTTCGTTAGCAATCGCGCCAACGATATGACGAACTTCAACACCGTCATCACGGCCCACTTCAATGCGGTACAGCTGCATATCGCCAACGTCACGACGTTCACGACGCGGACGGTCTTCACCACCACGGTCATTACGCGGGCCACGATCGTTGCGGTCACGCGGACCACGATCGTCACGGTCGCGGAATTCGCGTTTCGGACGCATCGGCGCATCTGGCGGCAGAATCAGCGGACGTTCGCCCTGAGCCATTTTCAGCAGTGCGGCTGCCAGAGTTTCGATATCCAGCTCTTCTTCCGGCTGCATTTTCGCCAGCAGAGCACGATACTGATCCAGATCGCTGCTTTCCAGCTGCTGCTGTACTTTCGCGGCGAATTTTTCCAGACGGCGTTTGCCCAGCAGGTCTGCGTTCGGCAGTTCTACTTCCGGAATCGTCAGTTTCATGGTGCGTTCGATGTTACGCAGCAGACGACGCTCGCGGTTCTCAACGAACAGCAGCGCGCGGCCAGCGCGACCCGCACGACCAGTACGGCCGATACGGTGAACGTAAGACTCGGAATCCATCGGGATGTCGTAGTTAACAACCAGGCTGATACGCTCAACGTCCAGGCCACGGGCCGCAACGTCGGTTGCAATCAGAATGTCCAGACGGCCATCTTTCAGACGCTCCAGAGTCTGCTCACGCAGGGACTGGTTCATGTCGCCGTTTAGTGCAGCGCTGCTATAACCGCTACGCTCCAGCGCTTCTGCCACTTCCAGGGTCGCATTTTTGGTACGAACGAAGATAATCGCCGCATCAAAATCTTCTGCTTCCAGGAAACGCACCAGCGCTTCATTTTTACGCATGCCCCAGACAGTCCAGTAGCTCTGGCTGATGTCAGGACGCGTGGTAACGCTGGACTGAATGCGTACTTCCTGCGGCTCTTTCATAAAGCGGCGGGTAATACGACGAATCGCTTCCGGCATAGTCGCGGAGAACAGAGCGGTCTGATGACCTTCCGGGATCTGCGCCATGATGGTTTCAACGTCTTCGATGAAGCCCATACGCAGCATTTCGTCTGCTTCGTCCAGTACCAGACCGCTCAGTTTAGAGAGATCCAGAGTCCCGCGCTTCAGGTGATCCAGCAGACGGCCCGGCGTACCGACGACGATCTGTGGTCCCTGACGCAGGGCACGTAATTGCACGTCATAACGCTGGCCGCCGTACAGGGCAACCACGTTCACGCCGCGCATGTGTTTAGAGAAATCCGTCATGGCTTCTGCAACCTGAACCGCCAGTTCGCGGGTCGGTGCCAGCACCAGAATCTGAGGTGCCTTCAGCTCAGGATCAAGATTGTTGAGCAGCGGTAAAGAGAACGCTGCAGTTTTGCCGCTACCTGTCTGGGCCATACCCAGAACATCGCGACCGCCCAGCAGATGCGGAATGCACTCTGCCTGGATTGGAGATGGTTTTTCGTAACCCAGATCGTTAAGGGCTTCAAGGATAGGAGCCTTCAGGCCCAGATCTGCAAAAGTGGTTTCGAATTCAGCCATGTAGTACGTGTGCCTCAAAATTAATGGCGGCCAGTCTACATAACTCATCATGAAATTGATCTGCAATTTTCATTGAAAAGTGTGAACCGGCTCAAAGTAGGTGTATTAACGAACAACAACGCCCTCACCCGTGAAGGTGATGGCAATCAAAAAAGATTACGGGCTGATGTGTACGTCAGCTATTGCTGGTCCGATTCTGCCAGGTCATCTTGGTCCTGGCCCAGGAGCGATAATTCCAACAATGCGTATCGGTGCTCAACAAAGTTATGAACGTTGTTAGCCACCGCCAGTTTGAACAATGCCGTAGCGTTGTCCAAATCCCCCAGACTTAGGTAGTACTTACCTAAATAGAAGTTGGTTTCACTGAGATGCTCAGCGAGCGAGGTGTTATCCGTTGCGTCCGCCTTCAGGCGTTCCATCAGCGTTGCTTCGCTAATGTTGCCCAGGTAGAACTCGACAATGTTCCATCCCCATTGCTCTTTATCCGATTTCTCAAAGCGTTGCTTTAACGCTTCTTTAGCCTGCTTCTCATCGAGCTTCTGCTCGGCGAGATAAAGCCACAGACTACGGAAAGGATCATTGGGATCGTCTTGATAAAACGCTAGCAGATCATCTTGCGCTAACTTGTCGCGACCGCCGTAATACAATGCGATACCGCGATTTAAGTGCGCGTAGTTGTAAGTTGGATCAAGCTCAAGTACAGAATCAAACGCTTCATAGGCAGCATCAAAATTGCCTGCCTGCGTTAAATATATACCTAAGTAATTGAATACTTCAGGCATATCTGGTCGGATTGCCAGCGCTTGTGAAAAATCATTTCGCGCCAGTGCCCTCAGACCGAGACTATCATACAACACTCCGCGCTCATATAAAAGCTGTGCGCGTTCGTCATCGGTTAAAGCCCGACTGGCAAGAATTTGTTCCATACGTGCCAGAATCACTTCCTGCTGCAAAGTCGGTTGCAATGGTACTGCGAGGACTTCACTTTTACGCCAGGTGGAATTACTGCATCCAGCCAGCGTGAGTGCTGTCGCAACGAAACACCAGCGCAAAAAAGGCTTCATTTCCCACTCCCGAAGACAACGATTGAATGAACGTCCAGGTTCCCCGGTTGCTAACAAGGCGTCCTGCCGGGTTAAACGCCCTCCGCTTTCACGGAGGGCAATGGCAACCTTACTCGCCCTGTTGGCTTACCGGAGCTTCCGGTTCGCCTGCAGGTTGAGACTGCTCAGTTGCTTCTTTAATGCTCAGACGTACACGGCCCTGGCGATCAACTTCCAGAACTTTGACCGGTACTTCCTGACCCATCTGCAGGTAATCGGTCACTTTCTCAACGCGCTTATCAGCGATCTGAGAGATGTGCACCAGACCTTCTTTACCGCCACCGATGGCAACGAATGCGCCAAAGTCAACGATACGGGTCACTTTACCATTGTAGATACGGCCTACTTCGATCTCTGCGGTGATCTCTTCGATACGACGGATAGCATATTTCGCTTTTTCGCCGTCGGTCGCAGCAATCTTCACGGTACCATCATCTTCGATTTCAATGGTGGTGCCGGTTTCTTCGGTCAGAGCACGGATAACAGAACCGCCTTTACCGATAACGTCTTTGATCTTGTCCGGGCTGATCTTGATGGTGTGGATACGCGGAGCAAATTCAGAGATATCGCCACGCGGTGCGTTGATCGCTTGTTCCATCACACCCAGGATGTGCAGACGCGCACCTTTAGCCTGGTTCAGAGCAACCTGCATGATCTCTTTGGTGATACCTTCAATTTTGATATCCATCTGCAGTGCAGAGATACCGTCGCGGGAACCCGCCACTTTGAAGTCCATATCGCCCAGGTGGTCTTCGTCGCCCAGGATGTCAGACAGCACAACATAGTTGTCGCCTTCTTTCACCAGACCCATCGCGATACCCGCAACGGCGGCTTTGATCGGCACGCCTGCGTCCATCAGCGCCAGGGAAGCGCCACATACGGAAGCCATGGAAGAAGAACCGTTAGATTCGGTGATTTCAGAAACCACGCGCACGGTGTACGGGAATTTATCCAGTTCCGGCATCACGGCCAGTACGCCACGTTTCGCCAGACGACCGTGACCAATCTCACGACGCTTCGGAGAACCGACCATACCGGTTTCACCTACGCAGTACGGAGGGAAGTTGTAGTGGAACAGGAAGTTGTCAGTACGTTCGCCCATCAGTTCGTCGAGGTTCTGCGCATCACGGGTGGTGCCCAGGGTCGCGGTAACCAGCGCCTGAGTTTCGCCACGGGTGAACAGTGCGGAACCGTGGGTACGCGGCAGAACGCCAGTACGCACGTCCAGACCACGGATCATGTCTTTTTCACGGCCATCGATGCGCGGCTCGCCTGCCAGTACGCGGCTGCGAACAACGTTTTTCTCGATAGCGTGCAGGATTTCACCCAGTTCGTTAGCGTCCAGGGTTTCGTCTTCAGCCACCAGAGTCGCGATGGTTTCAGATTTGATCACGTCAACCTGAGCGTAACGCTCTTGTTTGTCGGTGATGCGGTAAGCATCGCTCAGGCGAGCTTCTGCCAGTGCGGCAACGCGCGCGTTCAGCGCTTCGTTGACGGCTTCTGGCTGCCAGTCCCAACGCGGTTTGCCAGCTTCTTTCGCCAGCTCGTTGATCGCCTGAATAACAACCTGCTGCTGTTCGTGACCGAATACTACAGCGCCCAGCATCTGGTCTTCGCTCAGCAGTTCAGCTTCAGATTCAACCATCAGTACGGCTGCTTCTGTACCGGCAACCACCAGGTCCAGTTTGCTTTCTTTCAGTTCGTCCTGAGTCGGGTTCAGTACGTACTGGTCATTGATGTAACCAACACGTGCAGCACCGATCGGGCCGTTGAATGGGATGCCAGACAGCGTCAGCGCAGCAGATGCACCAATCATGGCCACGATGTCCGGGTTAACCTGCGGGTTAACGGAAACAACGGTGGCGATAACCTGAACTTCGTTAACGAAGCCTTCCGGGAACAGCGGACGAACCGGGCGGTCAATCAGACGCGCAATCAGGGTTTCGCCTTCGCTCGGACGGCCTTCACGACGGAAGAAGCTACCCGGGATACGGCCAGCAGCGTAGGTACGCTCCTGATAGTTAACGGTCAGCGGGAAGAAATCCTGGCCTGGTTTCGCTTTTTTCTGGCCAACAACGGTAACGAATACCGCAGTGTCATCCATGCTAACCATAACAGCGGCAGTCGCCTGACGCGCCATCATGCCGGTTTCCAGCGTAACGGTATGCTGACCGTACTGGAATTTACGAACGATCGGATTAAGCAAAATAATATCCTTTCTCTATTTTTTGACGGCACATTTTTGCGCCATCGTTAATACCCGATCTTCTGCGCATCCTCGCGACTAATGACAACCCTAACCCATAAGCATGAGTAAAGCCTCTCATTAGCCGCGCGAACCTCTGCAACGGAAGATCATTCATAGCAACAATACATTAGTTTCCAGCGAATTGCTGCCATCTGCTGGAAAAAAGGGGCCATGAAGGCCCCCTCTTTCTGAAACTCGAAAGAATTAGCGACGCAGACCCAGACGCTCGATCAGCGCGGTGTAACGTGCAACATCTTTACGTTTCAGGTAGTCGAGCAGTTTACGACGCTGAGAAACCATGCGCAGCAGACCACGACGGCTGTGGTGATCTTTTTTGTGCTCTGCAAAGTGGCCCTGCAGGTGGTTAATCTGTGCAGTCAACAGAGCAACCTGAACATCGGTAGAACCGGTGTCGTTTGCATCACGACCAAACTCAGAAACGATTTTTGCGGTAGCTTCAGTACTTAGAGACATTGTAAAACTCCAAAGTGTTAAGAATGAAAGGATGCCGATCTCTAATTCAGCTATCCCAGTGTATACACTTTATCCTTCAAACTGACTCTGCGTTGGCTGCGTCCGCTCACCTCAGTCACTTACCTAAGTAAGCCCCTGAGGATTCTCAGACTTGCCGCCTTGATGCAGCTCGAATGATTTTGTGTATACGCCACGCAGATTGTTAAACAATTCACGCGACGTTAAGCGGCAGTATTCTACTCGCAGCGCCCTTTTATCGCAAGACAGAGAGCGCTATGCAGGATACTCAACCACCAGGCGGCGGGGAGCAACACGACCTTCATCGTCCATTTCCCCCATGCCGATAAACTTGCCTTCATCACCTTCCGTCACGCGCACCAGTCCTTCCAGCGGCGCACCTGACGTCCGTACCGGATTACCATTTTTAAAGTAAACCGACGATGTTAAAGGTAAATTAACCACCGGATAGTCCGATGCCGGACTGTCCATTGGCATCAGCAAAGGATCAAGCAACTGCGCCGCCGGAATATTTTGCTGTTCGGCCTGTTCAACCAGTTCACGCAGATGTTCCAGCGTCACCATTCGATCCACCGGATACTTGCTGACCGTCAGACGACGCAGATACGTTACGTGTGCGCCGCAGCCCAGCTTCTCACCCAGATCGTCAACGATGGTGCGAATATAGGTGCCTTTAGAACAGTGAACTTCCAGCTCCAGCTCGTTACCTTCGTGGCGAATAAACAGCAGCTCATAGACGGTAATCGGACGCGCTTCACGCGGCACTTCAATGCCCTGACGCGCATATTCGTACAGCTTCTTACCCTGATACTTCAGCGCTGAATACATCGACGGGATCTGCTCGATATCGCCGCGGAAAGTCTCCAGCGCGCTTGCAAGCTGCTCAGCGATGAAGGTTACCGGACGTTCCTGCACGATTTGCCCATCGGCATCAGAGGTATCCGTACGTTGTCCCAGACGGGCAACCACACGATAGCGTTTATCAGAATCCAGCAAATACTGTGAAAACTTCGTCGCTTCACCAAGGCAGATAGGCAGCATGCCTGTCGCCAGCGGATCCAGCGCGCCGGTATGTCCCGCGCGGTTGGCATTGTAGATGCGCTTTACTTTTTGCAGTACGTCATTGCTGGACATGCCCTGCGGCTTATCCAGCAGCAGGACACCGTGAATATCGCGACCACGACGACGAGGACGACTCATCAGTCCTCCTTGCTGTCGTCCGCTGGGTTCACACGACGCTCATCGTCATGTTTCACCACGCTGGTCACCAGGTTGGACATGCGCATCCCTTCTACCAACGAGTTGTCGTAAAAGAAGGTCAACTCAGGCACGATACGCAGACGCATGGCTTTACCCAGCAGAGAGCGGATAAAACCAGAGGCTTCCTGCAGTGCCTTAATGCCGTTTTTCACGGCAGCTTCGTCCTGGTCGTTAAGGAAAGTCACGAACACTTTGGCATACGCCAGATCACGGGACATCTCAACGCCAGACACGGTAGTCATCATGCCCACGCGTGGGTCTTTGATTTCGCGTTGCAGGATGAGTGCGATTTCTTTCTGCATCTCCTGCGCGACGCGCTGCGGGCGACCAAATTCTTTCGCCATAATAAATTCTCCAGAATAAAGACAAAAAAGGGGCAATAAGCCCCTTTTTAAATTTCTTGCCGGGTGGCGCTTTAAAGCCTGATGGCGCTACGCTTATCAGGCCTACAACCCGGCTAACAATCCTAACGTAGGCCCGGTAAACGAAGTGCCACCGGGCATTACGAAGATTAAGCGATGGTACGTTTGATCTCGATGATCTCGAACACTTCGATCATATCGCCAACGCGAACGTCGTTGTAGTTCTTCACGCCGATACCACATTCCATACCGTTACGGACTTCGTTGACGTCATCTTTGAAGCGGCGCAGGGATTCCAGCTCGCCTTCATAGATAACCACGTTGTCGCGCAGTACGCGGATTGGGTTGTGACGTTTAATCGTGCCTTCGGTAACCATACAGCCTGCGATAGCGCCGAATTTCGGTGATTTGAACACATCACGAACTTCAGCCAGACCAATGATCTGCTGTTTCAGTTCCGGAGACAGCATGCCGCTCATCGCTGCTTTCACTTCGTCGATCAGATGATAGATGACGGAGTAGTAACGCAGATCCAGGCTTTCTGATTCGATAACTTTACGTGCAGAGGCATCAGCACGTACGTTGAAGCCAACCAGAATCGCGTTGGATGCCGCAGCCAGGGTCGCGTCGGTTTCGGTGATACCACCTACGCCAGAACCGATGATCTTCACTTTTACTTCGTCGGTAGACAGTTTCAGTAAAGAGTCGGAAATCGCTTCTACAGAACCCTGAACGTCGGCCTTCAGGACGATGTTCACTTCGTGAACTTCGCCTTCGGTCATGTTAGCGAACATGTTCTCGAGTTTAGATTTCTGCTGACGAGCCAGTTTAACTTCACGGAATTTGCCCTGACGGTACAGTGCAACTTCACGGGCTTTCTTCTCGTCACGAACAACGGTAACTTCGTCACCCGCAGCCGGAACACCGGACAGACCGAGGATTTCCACCGGAATGGACGGACCCGCTTCCAGTACTTCCTGACCCAGTTCGTTACGCATCGCACGAACGCGACCGTATTCGAAGCCACAGAGTACGATGTCGCCTTTGTGCAGCGTACCTTCACGCACCAGGACGGTAGCAACCGGGCCACGACCTTTATCCAGGAAGGATTCGATAACCGCGCCGCTCGCCATGCCTTTACGCACAGCTTTCAGTTCCAGTACTTCGGCCTGCAGCAGGATAGCATCCAGCAGCTCGTCGATACCGGTACCCGCTTTCGCAGAAACGTGAACGAACTGGCTCTCGCCGCCCCACTCTTCCGGCATGATGCCGTACTGGGACAGTTCGTTTTTAACGCGATCCGGATCCGCTTCCGGCTTATCGATTTTGTTGACTGCAACTACGACCGGCACGCCTGCCGCTTTCGCGTGCTGGATTGCTTCGATAGTCTGCGGCATCACGCCGTCATCTGCAGCAACAACCAGAACAACGATATCCGTTGCCTGAGCGCCACGAGCACGCATGGAGGTAAACGCGGCGTGACCCGGGGTATCCAGGAAGGTGATCATACCGTTGTCAGTTTCAACGTGGTACGCACCGATGTGCTGAGTAATGCCGCCTGCTTCGCCAGAGGCCACTTTCGTAGAACGAATGTAGTCCAGCAGAGACGTTTTACCGTGGTCAACGTGACCCATGATGGTCACGACCGGTGCACGCGGTTCAGCCGCAGCGCCAGTGTCACGGTCGCTCATTACTGCTTCTTCCAGCTCGTTTTCACGACGCAGGATAACTTTGTGGCCCATCTCTTCGGCAACCAGCTGTGCGGTTTCCTGGTCGATGACCTGGTTGATGGTCGCCATTGCGCCCAGTTTCATCATCGCTTTGATGACCTGAGAGCCTTTAACTGCCATCTTGTTCGCCAGATCGCCAACGGTGATGGTTTCGCCGATCACAACGTCACGGTTAACGGCCTGAGCTGGCTTCTGGAAGCCCTGCTGCAGAGCGGAACCTTTACGCTGCTTACCGCCTTTACCGCCGCGAACCGCTGCACGTGCTTCTTCACGGTCAGCTTTAGATTCAGCGTGTTTGTTGCCTTTCTTCGCCGGACGCGCTGCTTTCGTGCTGCGAGTACGACCACGGCCGCCTTCGACTTCACGATCGTTCTCGTCTTCAGCCTGGCGAGCGTGCTGGGAAGTGGTGACGTGATAATCGCTGGTATCTTCAACAGGTTCAGCGTTATTCACACCATTTTTCTCGTTTTCTTCCGCCATACGGCGAGCTTCTTCCGCTACGCGGCGCGCTTCTTCTTCAAGCTTGCGACGTGCTTCTTCTTCCGCTTTACGCTTCAGTTCTGCGGCTTCATTTTCACGGCGGGCTTTTTCGGCCTGGGCGGTTTTAGTCATATCGTCGGTCTGTTGATTGCTCACTTTGTCTTTTTCCGCAGCTTCACGTTTCGCTTTATCAGCGGCTTCACGCTTAGCTTGTTCTGCGGCCTCACGTTCGGCTTTTTGTTGCGCCTCGCGTTTGGCAGCTTCTTCTGCCTCACGACGGGCTTGCTCTTCCGCTTCACGCTGCGCCTGCTCTTCCGCGGCCAGGCGTTCAGCCTCTTGCGGATCGCGTTTCACAAAGGTGCGTGTCTTGCGGACTTCGATTTGTACCGATTTGCTTTTTCCACCGGTACCTGGAATATTGAGAGTACTGCGCGTTTTACGCTGCAATGTCAACTTATCCGGCGCTGAGCCGTTTTCACGGTTCAAGTGCGCCAGTAAGGTTTGTTTCTCTTGTGCGGACACAGAGTCGTCAGCAGACTTCGGGATACCGGCATCAGCAAATTGCTGTACCAGGCGATCCACGGAGGTCTGTATCTCTGCAGCCAGCGTTTTTACGGTTACATCTGTCATACTGTTCCTTCCTGCTACAGTTTATTACGCTTCGTCGCCGAACCAGCAAATATTACGGGCAGCCATAATCAGCTCACCGGCTTTTTCGTCGGTCAACCCTTCGATATCAGCCAGATCATCAATGCCCTGTTCAGCGAGATCTTCCAGCGTACAAACACCACGGGCCGCCAGTTTGAAGGCCATCTCACGATCCAATCCTTCCAGATTCAGCAGATCGTCAGCCGGTTTGTTATCACCGAGACTTTCTTCCTGGGCCAGTGCCAGAGTGGTCAGTGCGTTTTTAGCACGCTCGCGCAGCGCTTCAACGGTCTGTTCATCCAGGCCGTCAATTTCCAGCAGTTCTTTCATTGGCACATAGGCCAGTTCTTCCAGCGTCGCAAAACCTTCTTCCACCAGAACTGTCGCGAAATCTTCATCGATATCGAGATATTTGGTGAAGGTATCAATGGCTGCATGTGCTTCAGCCTGATGCTTCGCTTGCAGGTCATCAACGGTCATCACGTTGAGTTCCCAACCGCTCAGTTGTGAAGCCAGGCGGACGTTCTGACCATTACGTCCAATCGCCTGCGCCAGGTTACCGGCTTCAACCGCGATATCCATGGTGTGTTTGTCTTCATCCACCACGATAGAAGCGACGTCTGCTGGCGCCATTGCGTTAATCACGAACTGCGCCGGGTTATCATCCCACAGGACAATATCAATACGCTCGCCGCCCAGTTCGGTAGAAACCGCCTGAACGCGCGCACCGCGCATACCAACACAGGCACCGACCGGATCGATACGCTTGTCGTTGGTCTTAACGGCAATTTTCGCACGAGAACCCGGATCGCGAGCCGCCGCCTTAATTTCAATCACTTCTTCGCCAATTTCTGGCACTTCAATGCGGAACAGTTCAATCAGCATTTCCGGCTTGGAACGCGTCACAAACAGCTGCGCACCACGCGCTTCCGGGCGCACAGAGTACAAAACACCACGAATACGGTCACCAGGACGGAAGTTTTCACGCGGCAGCATATCTTCACGCATGATCACGGCTTCAGCATTACTGCCCAGATCCAGAGAAATGTTGTCACGGTTGACTTTCTTCACCACGCCAGTAACGATTTCGCCTTCGTGTTCACGGAATTGATCGACAACCATCGCACGTTCAGCTTCACGTACTTTCTGTACGATAACCTGTTTCGCGGTCTGAGTAGTGATACGGTCAAAGGTGACAGATTCGATCTGATCTTCAACATATTCGCCCACGTTCAGACTTTCGTCTTCAAAGCGCGCCGCTTCCAGCGTAATTTCTTTAGTTGGCTGAGTGACTTCTTCTACGATAACCCAACGACGGAAGGTATCGAAATCACCGCTTTTACGATCGATCTCCACGCGGACATCGATCTCTTGTTCATATTTTTTCTTTGTTGCTGTCGCCAGCGCACTTTCCAGCGCTTCAAAAATTTTCTCGCGTGGCAGCGCTTTCTCGTTGGATACGGCTTCAACAACAGCCAAAATTTCTTTGTTCATCGCGGGCTTTTCACCTCAATCCAGACTGTTAAAAGTGGGGAACCAGGTTCGCCTTCTGGATATTACTCAGCGCGAACACTTCATCTTTACCTTCGACTGTGACCGTGATCATCTCACCGTCCACCGCTTTGATAACGCCCTGCCATTTACGACGGTTTTGTACCGCCATACGAAGAACCAGCGTGACTTCTTCACCCAGGAAACGCACGTAGTGTTCAGCCGTGAACAGAGGACGGTCGAGACCCGGAGAGGAGACTTCCAGGTTGTAGGCAACAGTGATTGGGTCTTCGACATCCATCACCGCGCTTACCTGATGGCTCACATCAGCACAATCATCAACATTGATGCCATCTTCACTATCAATATAGATGCGCAGTGTGGATGTGCGACCGCGAATAAATTCGATGCCGACCAGTTCGTAGCCCAGAGCTTCAACTGGTGCTGTAATCATCTCTGTTAATTTTTGCTCTAATGTGGACAAGCCCACCCCCAAGACATAAAAAAAGGGCCTAAAGCCCAGTTATTCTGTAGTCAGATAACAAAAAACCCCGATAAATCGGGGCTTTAGATAACTGAACCCTATAACCGCACCTGCGGTTCGGAGAACCTTCCGAAAGAATTTTTTTCAAATCCAGCTACGAAGGCCTAAGTCTTCACAGTATATTTGAAAAAGAACTCTAAGGGAAAGTGGTTGCGGGGGCCGGATTTGAACCGACGACCTTCGGGTTATGAGCCCGACGAGCTACCAGGCTGCTCCACCCCGCGCCTGAAACGTGGCAAATTTTACGCGTTTTGGGTAAAAAATGCAAATACTGCTGGGATTTGGTACCGAGGACGGGACGTAAAATCTGCGCACAGTATATTGATTCCCTATGCGTTATGTCAACCTTGTTACGACTATGCAAATCAATGAATGCTGGCCCGCGGATGATCAGCAAGATAAATATGCCATCTACGCCGTTATTTAACGAAATTATCACTAAACTCTTCCTGTCATCCAGAAAAGATGATTAAATGAAAACTCATTTATTTTGCATAAAAATGCAATCAGTATAATAAGCCGACCTCTTCACCAGTCTATCAAGCAGGGTTTTATTTTATGACGACGATTCTCAAGCATCTCCCGGTAGGTCAACGTATTGGTATCGCTTTTTCCGGCGGCCTGGACACCAGTGCAGCACTGCTGTGGATGCGACAAAAAGGGGCTGTCCCATATGCATATACTGCGAATTTGGGCCAGCCGGATGAGGATGACTATGACGCCATCCCTCGCCGTGCAATGGAATATGGTGCTGAGAATGCTCGCCTGGTTGATTGCCGCAAGCAGCTGGTTGCCGAAGGGATCGCTGCCATTCAGTGTGGTGCGTTCCATAACACCACCGGCGGACTGACCTATTTCAATACCACCCCACTGGGCCGCGCAGTCACCGGCACCATGTTGGTTGCCGCCATGAAAGAAGATGGCGTGAACATTTGGGGTGACGGTAGTACCTATAAAGGCAACGATATTGAACGTTTCTATCGTTATGGTCTGTTAACCAACGCTGAACTGCAGATTTATAAACCCTGGCTGGATACCGATTTTATCGACGAACTCGGTGGTCGCCATGAGATGTCCGAATTTATGATCGCCTGCGGCTTCGACTACAAAATGTCTGTCGAAAAAGCGTATTCCACCGACTCCAATATGCTCGGCGCGACTCATGAAGCAAAAGATCTGGAATTCCTGAACTCCAGCGTCAAAATCGTTAACCCGATTATGGGCGTTAAGTTCTGGGATGAGAGCGTGAAGATCCCGGCTGAAGAAGTGACCGTACGCTTTGAACAAGGTCATCCGGTTGCCCTGAACGGTAAGACCTTCAGTGACGACGTTGAGATGATGCTGGAAGCCAACCGTATCGGCGGTCGTCATGGTCTGGGTATGAGCGATCAGATTGAAAACCGTATTATTGAAGCAAAGAGCCGCGGCATTTACGAAGCCCCGGGGATGGCGTTGCTGCATATCGCTTACGAGCGTCTGCTGACCGGTATTCACAACGAAGACACCATCGAGCAGTATCACGCGCACGGTCGCCAGTTGGGTCGTCTGCTGTATCAGGGCCGCTGGTTCGACTCTCAGGCGCTGATGCTGCGTGACGGTCTACAGCGTTGGGTTGCCAGCCAGATTACGGGTGAAGTCACGCTGGAACTGCGTCGCGGTAATGACTACTCAATCCTCAATACCGTGTCTGACAATCTGACGTACAAACCAGAACGTTTGACCATGGAGAAAGGTGATTCCGTATTCTCGCCGGACGATCGTATCGGTCAGCTGACCATGCGTAACCTGGATATTACCGATACTCGTGAGAAGCTGTTCGGCTATGCGCAGTCTGGCCTGTTGACCGCCTCTTCCGCAACCGGCCTGCCACAGGTTGAGAATCTGGAAAATAAGGCGAAGTAAATATTCACCATCTTATTAAGGCCGCGCAAGCGGCCTTTTTTATGCGCGGAATAGAGGGTGTCTGTAGGTCGGATAAGGCGTTTACGCCGCCATCCGACATTATTACAGCGCCTGATGGCGCTACGCTTATCAGGCCTACTGGACAGCCACAAATAACAGACGAAAAAAAAGACGCTTTGCAGCGTCTTTTTTTTGGAATTTGGTACCGAGGATGGGACTCGAACCCACAAGCCCGTTAGGGCACTACCACCTCAAGGTAGCGTGTCTACCAATTCCACCACCTCGGTACAGAATACTTAGCGTGGGATATCGCTGGTCGGCTGAGCCGGAGCAGCTGGCTGAGTTTGCTCGGTTTTCGCCGGTGCACTCAGATTTTCCCACTCACTTCCTTTATTGGTCTTATTGCTGTTCATGTTACCCAGCACCAGACTGATAATGAAGAACAGAGTCCCTAACACAGCTGTCATACGGGTCATGAAGTTACCAGAACCACTTGAACCAAACAGTGTACCAGAAGCGCCTGCGCCAAAAGAGGCTCCCATATCAGCGCCTTTACCTTGCTGCAGCATGATCAAGCCGACAAGGCCAATTGCTACAATAAGGAAAACTACCAAAAGAGCTTCGTGCATAATCAACCTGTTCCTTGCGGATTTGCCGCGTACCAATGCTTCGACCAATAAAGCGGGAATTTCAACTATTTCCCACTGAAGCGGGTGTGAATACTAACCAAAGCGAATAACCTTCGCAAGGGCAATTTGTTAGCATTGTATCAAGTGCGGAAAAAATCGCCACCTCAATCAAAAACGCAGCAACTTATCCCAGCATCGCTGCATTACTGACCGCTGATCGTCAAGGTTTGCCCAAACAACAATAGGGATTTCACAAACCAGATCCGAATTTTCTGGCCAACACTGAATGATCTCCTGATTCACCAACTCCTCAGCCACCATTGATTCAGGTAACCACGCCATTCCCATATGGCGCAGTACCATTTCTCGTATTGTTTCGCTTAGCCCAGTCTCAAACACTTTTTTCAACCGTGGGCGCACTCGTTGTTCTGCCGGATCAATAATACGTCTGACAAAGGTATAGTCGCTGTAGCATAGCAAGGGGATCGCGGTATGCGGATCATCCAGTCTGTCCGCGAGTTGCGCAGAAACCACCGGGATAAAACGCTCATATCGCCATAAAGAACGTTTCAGCCCTCCGGCAATCTCCAGCCCCGGTTGTGAGGAGGGTAAATCGTAAGTCACCAGCATATCAATTTGCCGGTTTATCAGGGCATTAAAGTGATTATCAATCCCCTGGATGCTGGCATTTACCGTGAAATTTAACTGCGGTTCACTTTGTCGCAGATAGTTGATCATATCTGGCAAGATATTCACCGATAGCGTATGCAGACTCACCATTACCAGCGTATTGTCCGTCGCTGGCATCATCGCCGACAGCTCGTGGCGCGCCTCTGTTAACGTACTGAGGACTTGCCTGGCATAAGGTTCAAAACGTTCGCCATAACAGGTTAGCGTAACGGGCGTCGTGGTGCGGTCAAACAGCGGGACCCCCAACATCTCCTCCAGCGCCTTTATACGTCGGCTTAGCGCGGGTTGGGTGATATGCCGTTGTATCGCTGCCTGGGAGTAATTCCCATACTGACTCAACGCCAGAAAATCTTCTAACCACTTCGAATCCACGTCTCATTCCCCATCATGCCATAACCGTATCCACCGATAACAAATCGGCAATAGTCACAGTTATAGTAATGGCTTTAATGTGGACATCATAACAACAATATTTCCGTTTCACCTGCCGACTCTCACCCTCGACGTTTGACAGGATCGTTATGTTTACTTTATTGACCAATGCCCGTGTTTTTTCTCCGGAGGATTTAGGCCTCTGCTCCTTGCTCATTCATGCCGACCGCATTGTTGCGGTGGAAAAAGATATTGCACTCTTTGATGGCGTCAAAGAGGTCATCGATTGCCGCGGTAAGTGGGTAATTCCCGGAATTATCGATCAGCATGTCCATCTTACCGGTGGCGGTGGCGAAGCCGGATTTGCCAGTCGGACACCCGCCGTCAAGCTGCGCGATCTGATTCAAGCGGGTATTACCACGGTGGTTGGCGTGTTAGGCACCGATGCCATTTCTCGTTCGCCCAAAGATCTCTACGCCAAAATGCAATCGCTCAATATTGAGGGATTACGCGCGTTTATGCATACGGGAGCCTACGAGGTACCCAGCCCGACCATTACACGATCCATCCGCGATGATATGGCCTTCATTCCGGCGATCCTGGGTGTCAAAATCGCCCTCGCCGATCACCGTGGCTCTTACCCCTCTTTCCAGGAGTTGCTGAGGATTGTCAGTGATATCCGCGTGGCTTCCCTGCTGGCAGGGAAAAAAGGGTTGCTGCACGTACACCTGGGCAATCTGCCGGAAGGGATGTCACAGCTGATGGAACTGTGCGATGCCGGTATTCCGATTCACCACATTTCGCCGACGCATGTCGCGAGGACAGAAGCATTGTTCGAACAGGCTATCGCTTTTGCACATCGCGGTGGACATATCGACGTGACGTCTGGCGGCAGTCGATTTATGCCCCAGGAGCAAGCAATTCTCCACGCACTGGAATCACAGGTTCCGGCCGATCGCATCACCATTAGCTCTGATGGCAATGGCAGCGTGCCGCGCTTTAATGCGCAAGGCATCGTAGAAGGATTAAGCGCCGCGCCGGTAGCTGGCAACCTCAACCTGTTGCCTCGTCTGATTGATGTGGGGATCCCGGTGCCACAGGCGATTGCGATGTTGACGGCAAACGTGGCGCGCTCGCTGGGTATTTCTGGCGGCGTACTCTGCGCAGAAGAACGTGCTGATATTTGCGTGCTTAATGACGACCTCTCACTGGCCCACCTGTTTGCCGCCGGAAAGCCGTTACTGCGTGATGGTGAGTGTCTGGTTACCGGCAACTTCGAGTAAGGGGGCGAGAATGTCATTATTACTGGCGCTACTCGCCATCATTTTTGCCGGACGTCTGATCCTCAAAAAATATCACCCCCAGTCGGTACTGCTCCTGACCGGGATTGTGCTGCTGCTCATCGCGCATTTTAGCGGGATGACTACGCTCAGCAGCCTGGTGAAAAAGAGCACCGGATTTGGTCCCTTTGACGCCTTTGAGTTTATCCGCGATACCCTGAGCGTGCGCCTCGGCGGTCTCGGACTACAAATCATGCTGATAGGTGGGTTCGCCACCTATATGTCGGCCATTGGCGCAAGCCAGGTGCTGGTTCGGGTAACATCTCGTCCTTTGCAGCGTCTGAACTCACCGTACCTGCTGTTGGGACTGGCGCTGTTACTGGGTCAATTCCTGTCGCTGTTTATCAGTAGCGCCACCGGGCTGGGTCTGCTATTGATGGCAACGCTTTACCCGTTGCTGACCCGTCTTGGCTGCAGCCGCGCCGCCGTTGCCGCCGTTATCGCCAGTACCTGTGCGGTTGAATTTGGTCCGGGTTCCGGCAACTCAGTTCTCGCCGCGAAAACGGCGGGTATCGAGGTAGTTAACTATTTTGTTCAGGATCAGTTACCGATTGTCGTTCCGGTTATTCTTTTCATCGCTCTGCTGCATATTGTTGTACAACGCTTTTTCGATCGTCGGGAAAGTGGTGACAATGCCGCGCAGCAAATGCAGACATTAACCTCAACCGAAGAAGCCGAAGCGCCGGTTGCCTGGCTATTCCTGCCGATGTTACCGCTGGTGTTGATGCTGGCGTGCAGTGATTTGCTGTTCAGCTCACTCAAAATTACGCTCGATACCGCCGTACTGATAAGCCTGGCCATTACCCTGGTATGTGAGTATTGTCGCCACCGTAAGGCTCGCGACGTGATGGCTGGTGTACAAAAAGTTTTCGACAGTATGGGCAGTGTGTTTGCCACCGTGGTGACGCTGATTATCGCCGGTGAGGTTTTTTCTGCCGGACTGAAAGCCATTGGCGCCGTCGACGCGCTGCTGTCGCTTTCCGGTGAATTTGGCCTCAGCGCGGCTTCCATAATCTTGCTGATGACGCTAATCACCTTTGCGATTTCAGCGCTGATGGGCTCCGGGAATGCAGCATTTTTCTCCTTCGCCCCGATGGTGCCGGATATCAGCCGCCATATCGGCAGCGACGTGGCGGTTATGATGCTGCCGATTCAGATCTCAGCGGGTATTGGACGGACGTTGTCGCCTATTGCCGGCGTGATTATCGCCATCGCCGGGATCGCAGGTGTATCACCGGTGGATATCGTTAAACGCACCGCAATTCCGATGCTGGGAGGATGGCTGCTGATGATTGCGCTGACATTCGCCCGATCCGGGCATTTGCTGGCAGTTCTGCCGTGGCTGGCAGTCCTTGTACTGCTGATGGTCGGCGGTTACTTCTGGCAGCGCCGACGTAAACAGCCGCTGGCAGTGCAGTAAAAAAAACCGGAGTCTCTCAGACTCCGGCTCTTACGCTGTACGGAAAGGGTTAAACGGCTTTCACTGCATCCGCAATGCGGTGCGCAAACTCCGTAACCTGTGCTTCGTCTTCACCTTCAACCATCACACGGATTAATGGCTCAGTGCCCGACTTACGCAGCAGTACGCGTCCACGGTTACCCAGTGTCGCTTCAACCTCTGCCATCACCGCCTTCACGCTTTCATGTTCCAGCGGATCGCCGCTACCCGCGGTGTAACGTACGTTAACCAGCAGTTGCGGGAACATTTTCATGCCGCTGCACAGGTCGTGCAAACTCATATGGTTGCGCACCATCGCTGCCAGTACCTGCAGACCCGCCACGATGCCGTCACCGGTGGTGGTTTTGTCCAGCAGGATCACATGGCCTGAGTTTTCGGCACCGATACGCCAGCCTTTTTCCTGCATTTTTTCCAGCACATAACGGTCGCCAACTTTCGCGCGGGCAAACGGAATACCCAGCTGTTTCAGCGCCAGCTCGAGGCCCATGTTGCTCATCAGCGTGCCGACTGCGCCACCGCGCAGCTGCCCCTGACGCAGGGCTTCACGAGCGATGATGTACATGATCTGGTCGCCGTCAACTTTATTACCTTCGTGATCAACCATAATGACGCGGTCGCCGTCGCCGTCCAGCGCAATCCCCAGATCGGCTTTTTCCGCGATTACGCGCGCCTGCAGCGCACGGACGTCGGTGGCGCCGACTTCTTCATTGATGTTCACGCCGTTTGGCTCACAACCAATGGCAATCACGTTTGCACCCAGCTCACGCAGTACATTTGGCGCAATGTGGTACGTCGCGCCGTTGGCACAATCCACCACGATTTTCAGCTCACTCAGGCTTAGCTCATTCGGGAAGGTGCCTTTGCAAAACTCGATATAGCGACCGGCAGCATCAACAATACGGGTAGCTTTACCCAGTTCAGCCGAGTCCACGCAGGTGAGCGTTTTTTCCATTTCAGCTTCGATAGCTTCTTCAACCGCATCTGGCAGTTTTGTCCCGTCGATGGAGAAGAATTTAATCCCGTTGTCATAAAATGGGTTGTGCGAAGCGGAGATAACAATCCCGGCCTCAGCCCGGAAAGCACGCGTCAGATAAGCAACAGCAGGGGTTGGCATTGGGCCCGTGAAAGAAGCTGACAGTCCGGCGGCAGCCAGACCCGCTTCCAGCGCGGACTCCAGCATATAACCGGAAATACGCGTATCTTTACCGATAATGATTTTGCGTGAACCATGACGTGCCAGCACTTTTCCTGCCGCCCAGCCCAGCTTAAGGACAAAGTCAGGAGTGATTGGAGCGTCGCCTACACGACCACGAATCCCATCGGTGCCAAAATATTTACGATTACTCATAGCGTTTGTTTTCCTTTGCAGACAATGTGGCTTCCACCACACGCATCGCTTCTACGGTTTCTTTGACGTCATGGACACGAACAATCTGCGCACCCTGCATTGCGGCAATGACCGCGCATGCAAGGCTGCCGCTCAAACGCTCAGATGGCCCCACATTGAGCAATTGGCCAACCATTGATTTTCGTGACATCCCTACCAGCAGCGGCAGATTAAAATGATGAAATTCCGCCAGACGTGCCAGCAATGTGTAGTTGTGGGTAAGATTTTTACCGAATCCGAATCCTGGGTCGAGTAGCAATTTATCTTTTGTGATTCCGGCCCGTTCACAACGTGCTATTTGCTCAACAAAGTAACGATTTACCTCAGCAAAAACATCCTCGTATTTTGGCGCTTCCTGCATGGTTTTCGGCTGCCCCTGCATATGCATCAGGCAAACGGGCAATCCGGTTTCCGCTGCGGCTTCCAGCGCCCCAGGCTCCGAGAGTGAGCGAATGTCATTAATGATATGTGCGCCGACTCTGGCGCATTCGCGAATCACTTCCGGTTTTGAGGTATCTACCGAAATCCACACTTCAAAACGTTGAGCAATTGCCTCCACCACCGGGATCACTCGCTGCAACTCTTCTTCCACGCTCACATCGGCAGCACCGGGACGCGTGGATTCACCACCCACATCAATGATAGTCGCCCCGGCGTTAATCATCAGGTTTGCGTGTTTTACCGCCTCAACCAGAGAGTTGTGCGCCCCGCCATCGGAAAAAGAATCTGGCGTGACGTTCAAAATCCCCATGACGTGCGGATGACTGAGATCCAGTGAAGAACCCTGAGCAAAGAGTTTCATAGCTTTATCCCTGAAAAAAATCTTGAATATGCAGATAAGAAAAACCCCGGAGCAAGCCCCAGGGTTTTCAATTAAAACACGGTCATCATCAACGATAACTTATTTGTCGCCCAGTTGCTCTGACATGGTGCCAGAGTCCGGCGCACGCGGTTCATCAACCGGACGCGGCGCGCTCGGCTTGCCGGTGCTGCCAGAGTTGTTGTTAGAAGAACCCGGTTCTTCCCAACCCGCTGGCGGACGCACGTCGCGACGAGCCATTAAATCGTCAATCTGCGGTGCATCGATGGTCTCATATTTCATGAGCGCATCTTTCATCGAGTGCAGAATATCCATGTTTTCATTCAACAGACGACGCGCACGGTCATAGTTACGTTCAATCAGCAGTTTAACTTCCTGATCGATAATGCGCGCGGTTTCATCGGACATATGTTTAGCTTTCGCCACAGAACGTCCCAGGAACACTTCGCCTTCTTCTTCCGCATACAGCAACGGCCCCAGTTTGTCAGAGAAGCCCCACTGAGTGACCATGTTACGCGCCAGGTTTGTCGCGACTTTAATGTCGTTGGACGCACCGGTAGAAACATGTTCAGCACCGTAGATGATCTCTTCCGCCAGACGACCGCCGTACAGCGTGGAGATCTGGCTTTCCAGTTTCTGACGGCTGGCGCTAATTGCGTCGCCTTCAGGCAGGAAGAAGGTGACACCCAGCGCACGGCCGCGCGGAATAATCGTCACTTTGTGCACCGGATCGTGCTCCGGTACCAGGCGACCGATAATCGCGTGGCCAGCTTCGTGATACGCGGTAGATTCTTTCTGCGCTTCCGTCATCACCATGGAGCGACGTTCCGCACCCATCATGATTTTGTCTTTCGCTTTCTCGAACTCAACCATCGATACAACACGCTTGTTGCCACGCGCTGCAAACAGTGCCGCTTCGTTCACCAGGTTCGCCAGGTCCGCACCGGAGAAACCAGGCGTACCACGAGCAATGATTGCCGCATCGATATCCGGAGACAGCGGTACGCGACGCATATGCACTTTCAGAATCTGTTCACGACCGCGAACGTCTGGCAGCCCCACCACAACCTGACGGTCAAAACGGCCTGGGCGCAGCAGCGCAGGGTCAAGAACGTCCGGACGGTTAGTTGCCGCGATAACGATAATACCTTCGTTACCTTCGAAGCCGTCCATCTCAACCAGCATCTGGTTCAGCGTCTGTTCACGTTCATCGTGACCGCCACCCAGACCCGCGCCACGCTGGCGACCTACGGCGTCGATTTCATCGATGAAAATGATGCACGGTGCCGCTTTCTTGGCTTGTTCGAACATGTCACGCACACGAGATGCACCCACACCGACGAACATTTCCACGAAATCAGAACCGGAAATTGTGAAGAATGGAACCTTCGCTTCACCCGCGATGGCTTTTGCCAGCAGGGTTTTACCTGTACCCGGAGGACCAACCATCAGGACGCCTTTCGGGATCTTACCGCCCAGTTTCTGGAAACGGCTCGGTTCACGCAGGTATTCAACCAGTTCAGCGACCTCTTCTTTTGCTTCGTCACAACCAGCGACGTCAGCAAAAGTGGTTTTGATCTGATCTTCGGTCAACATGCGCGCTTTGCTCTTACCGAACGACATGGCACCTTTGCCACCACCGCCCTGCATTTGACGCATAAAGAAGATCCAGACACCAATCAGCAGCAGCATTGGGAACCAGGAAATGAAGATAGAAGCCAGCAGGCTCGGCTCTTCAGGCGGCTCGCCAACAACCTTGACGTTTTTGGTCAGCAGGTTATCAAGCAGCTTCGGATCGTTAACCGGAATGTAGGTCGTGTAACGGTTACTATCTTTCTTGGTAACGTTAATCTCACGTCCGTTGATACGCGCTTCACGAACCTGGTCCTGATTGACCTCTTGCAGGAAGGTAGAGTAATCAACCTTACGGCCATTAGACTCGCTGGGCCCAAAGCTCTGGAATACTGACATCAGCACAACGGCAATGACCAGCCAGAGTATTAGGTTTTTCGCCATGTCACTCAAGGGATTAACCTCATATTACAACTGTGTTAAAAACAGCGTCAGGATACTCTATATCCAGTTTCTTTCAAACTTTCGTTTGAAATCTACCGGTTATGGTTTACGCCCGGTCGCTACAATGTACACTTCACGCGAACGGGCGCGAGAAGAGTCCGGCTTACGAACTTTGACCTTCGTAAACAGGGAGCGAATCTCTCTTAGATACTCATCGAAGCCTTCGCCCTGGAACACCTTCACTACAAAACTACCACCTGGCGCTAATACATCACGAGCCATTCCAAGTGCCAGTTCAACCAGATACATGGCCCGGGGAATATCCACCGCCGGTGTTCCACACATATTTGGCGCCATATCAGACATGACAACTTGTACTTTACTGTCACCTACACGCTCAAGTAACGCTTTCAGGACTAATTCATCACGAAAGTCGCCCTGAAGGAAGTCCACACCAACGATTGGATCCATAGGTAAAAGATCGCAAGCGATAATGCGGCCGCTGTTTCCGATCTGCGTAACCGCATATTGCGACCAGCCACCGGGTGCAGCGCCGAGGTCAACAATCGTCATCCCCGGTTTAAAAATTTTGTCACTTTGCTGTATTTCATCAAGTTTAAACCAGGCACGGGAACGTAACCCCTTTTTCTGTGCCTGTTGAACATATTTATCGCTAAAGTGTTCCTGAAGCCAGCGACTCGAGCTGGCAGAACGCTTTTTACCTGTCATTTCACTTTCCCATCGGGCAGTTCATCGTAACCAATGGTGTAAATATCTACACAGCTATTTGGCGATATATGGGAGATGGCGGTAGAATGACCCGTTTTCAATCCCAACGTAAGCAAAAATATACGATGAATCTGAGTACTAAACAAAAACAGCACCTGAAAGGTCTGGCACATCCGCTCAAGCCTGTAGTTATGCTTGGCAATAATGGTTTGACCGAAGGGGTACTGGCCGAGATTGAACAAGCGTTAGAGCACCATGAGCTTATCAAGGTGAAAATCGCCTCGGAAGATCGCGATACTAAAACCTTGATCGTGGAAGCTATCGTACGCGAAACCGGCGCCTGCAATGTACAGGTCATCGGCAAAACGCTGGTACTGTATCGCCCGACTAAAGAACGTAAAATCTCGCTGCCACGCTAAGAATATCCCAAAGTTGCACACGAAGTTTGTGTAAAACGCGGGAATTTCCGCTAGCAGGAGAGCAAAATGCCACGCTCTCTTCGTTGATAAAAGGCCGCTATGCGGCCTTTTTCCTTTCTTTACAATGTATCAACATCTTAACCAAGATGCGAATTACAGGTATTCTACCTTCGTCACTTCATATTCCACTTCACCGCCCGGCGTTTTAATAACCACCACATCATCCTGCTCTTTGCCAATCAGGCCACGAGCGATAGGCGAGTTCACCGAAATCAAATTCTGTTTAAAATCGGCTTCATCATCGCCGACAATACGCCAGGTCTGCTCTTCGTCGTTATCGAGATTCAGCACGGTAACCGTCGCGCCGAAAACGACGCGGCCATTGTTCGGCATTTTAGTGACGTCGATAACCTGCGCGTTGGACAGTTTGGCTTCGATATCTTTAATGCGCCCTTCGCAGAAACCCTGCTGTTCACGCGCCGCGTGATACTCCGCGTTCTCTTTCAGGTCACCGTGTTCACGCGCTTCCGCGATCGCGGCAATAATTTCAGGGCGACGTACAGATTTGAGAAAATCCAGTTCTTCGCGCAGTTTTTCAGCACCACGTAAGGTCATCGGGATAGCTTGCATTTGTTATACCTCTTGAACATTCCTGTAGGGGGCGGTTGTCCTCACCCCGGCTGCTAAGCCCACCCTGGCATACGCCATGCCAGAGTCAGAAGCAAAAAAATACCGACCCGGGGCACGAGGTCCCAGGTCAGCTACAATTCTCTATTTGATGTTCATTTTACCCTGGAGTTCCCTATGGGTCATCGTTTACTTTTTAGGGCGTTGCGCCGTAGTATGACGGCCTGTTTACAGGTTGTTAGCGCGAGATTATGCGATTTCCCAGATTTGCCATTGGATTAACTGCCAGTATAGCGTTCAGCGTTCAGTCGGCGAATGTCGACGAGTACATCAGCCAGCTTCCTGCCGGGGCCAACCTAGCCCTTATGGTACAGAAGGTTGGCGCGCCTGCGCCCGCGATTGATTACCATAGCCAGCAGATGGCGCTGCCGGCCAGTACCCAGAAAGTGATCACCGCGCTGGCGGCATTGATTCAACTCGGACCTGATTTCCGTTTTACCACGACGCTTGAGACAAAAGGCAACGTAGAAAATGGGATATTGAAAGGTGACTTAGTTGCGAGATTTGGTGCCGATCCGACGTTAAAACGTCAGGATATTCGCAATATGGTAGCAACTCTGAAAAAATCAGGGGTGACGCAAATTGCCGGAAATGTCCTGATCGACACTTCCATTTTTGCCAGTCATGATAAAGCGCCCGGCTGGCCCTGGAACGACATGACGCAATGTTTTAGCGCTCCGCCAGCAGCGGCGATTGTCGACCGAAATTGCTTCTCTGTATCGCTCTACAGCGCACAAAAAGCCAACGATTTGGCGTATATTCGCGTGGCGTCTTACTACCCGGTGACCATGTTCAGCCAGGTTCGCACCCTCGCACGTGGTTCTGCCGAAGCGCAATATTGTGAACTGGACGTGGTGCCCGGCGATTTGAACCGCTATACGCTGACCGGATGCCTGCCGCAGCGCGCCGAACCTCTGCCACTGGCGTTTGCTATTCAGGACGGCGCCAGCTATGCCGGAGCCATTCTTAAAGATGAGCTAAAACAAGCGGGGATCACTTACAGCGGCACGCTGCTGCGTCAGACGCAGGTCAACGAACCGGGAACCGTGGTCGCCAGTAAGCAGTCAGCGCCACTGCATGACCTGCTTAAGATTATGCTGAAAAAATCGGACAACATGATTGCCGATACCGTTTTCCGTATGATTGGTCATGCGCGATTTAACGTGCCGGGCACCTGGCGAGCAGGTTCTGATGCCGTGCGCCAAATTTTGCGTCAGCAAGCGGGCGTTGATATCGGCAACACGATTATTGCCGACGGTTCTGGCCTCTCCCGCCATAACCTGATTGCCCCGGCGACTATGATGCAAGTGCTGCAATATATCGCTCAGCACGATAACGAGCTGAACTTTATCACCATGCTGCCGCTGGCGGGCCACGATGGCTCCCTGCAATACCGTGCAGGCCTGCATCAGGCTGGTGTTGATGGCAAGGTTTCAGCGAAAACAGGCTCACTGCAAGGGGTGTACAACCTCGCGGGATTCATCACCACGGCAAGCGGTCAGCGTATGGCATTTGTGCAGTATCTGTCTGGCTATGCGGTAGAGCCGGCTGATCAGCGTAATCGCCGTATTCCGCTGGTGCGCTTCGAAAGCCGGTTGTACAAGGATATTTATCAGAATAACTAGATGTTGAAGATGCCGGATGACGCTTACGCTTATCCGGCCTACACCAACTGGAAACAAAAACCCCGGCAGCATGGCCGGGGTTTTTAATGCGATTAACGCTTGTAGATGAACTCAACGCCTTCTTCGTCGTCTTCGTCCCAATCGTCATCCCAGTCATCTTCCGCTTCGTCTTCGACTTCAGCGAGCTGCTGACGGTGATAATCATCCCACATGAACTCAACTTTCTCCGGCTGTTTCGCTTCTTCAGCCTGAACGATTGGGTTCTCAATGATAAAGGTCATCACATCCCAGCAAAGATCCTTCACACCCAGCTGACTGGCGGCAGAGATCAGGTAATATTTACCTTCCCAGCCCAGCGCTTCGGCGATGGCTTTCGCTTTTTCTTCCGCTTCAGCTTTGTCCATCAAATCAATTTTGTTGAACACTAACCAACGCGGTTTAGACGCCAGATCCTGACTGTATTTTTCCAGTTCGCCAATAATGATACGGGCGTTTTCTACCGGATCGGAACCGTCAATCGGATCGATATCAATGAGGTGCAGCAACACGCGGCAACGTTCCAGATGTTTCAGGAAACGAATACCCAGACCAGCGCCTTCAGCCGCGCCTTCAATCAGACCCGGGATATCGGCAACCACGAAGCTCTTCTCGTTGTCCATACGCACCACGCCCAGGCTAGGTACCAGGGTGGTGAACGGATAATCAGCGACTTTCGGCTTCGCCGCAGATACTGCACGGATAAACGTCGATTTACCGGCGTTTGGCATACCCAGCATACCCACGTCTGCCAGCAGCATTAGCTCCAGCATCAGATCGCGCTTATCGCCAGGTGTACCCATCGTTTTCTGACGCGGGGTACGGTTGACCGACGATTTAAAACGGGTGTTACCCAGACCGTGCCAGCCGCCTTTAGCGACCATCAGACGCTGACCATGTTTAGTCATGTCGCCCATGGTTTCGCCCGTGCCCTGATCGATAACACGCGTACCGACAGGCACTTTAATCGTGACATCTTTACCACGCTTGCCGGTGCAATCACGGCTTGCGCCATTCTGACCACGTTCCGCACGGAATGATTTTTCAAAACGGTAATCGATCAGCGTGTTCAGGTTTTCGTCGGCTTCCAGCCAGACGTCACCGCCATCACCACCGTCACCACCGTCCGGACCGCCTTTTGGGATGTATTTTTCGCGGCGGAAGCTGACGCAACCATTACCGCCATCACCTGCAACGACCAGAATCGATGCTTCATCAACAAACTTCATTTTACTCTCCGTAAATCATTCGCCTGAGCGGGGTTGCGAAACCACCGTTTCATGCTTACGTAAACCGCCCCAAATTCGATGACCAATGGCGGAATACATCGCGCCCGCAACCACGATAAACGCACCGAGATAACCTAATAGGTTTAGCATCGGTCTGGCGAAGAAATCGGGCCAGGCCAGTGATAATAAATCTGAAAATAACAACGTAAACAGCGGCGTGAGCGTGATAATGGCGCTCACCTGCGCCGCCTGCCAACGCGCCATCGCTTCCGCGAGAGCGCCGTATCCTACCAGCGTATTCAGGCCGCAGAATACCAGGCATGCCAGCTGCCAGTCGCTGAGCTGCGTGATGACACCGGGTTTAGCCAGCGGCAATAACGCAATCGTACACAAAGTGTACAGTAAAAACAGGATCTGCGGTGATGCCAGCCGACGCAATAACACCTTTTGCGCGACCCCATAGCTCACCCAAACCGTCGCGGCACCGACACCAAAGATAACGCCCCAGGTGTAATCGGTGAGCCGGGTAAAAATTTCGATCAGACTGGTATTAAAAAACAACACCAGCCCGCTCAGAAGCATAATAGCGCCAATAATCTGCGTGCCGCGCATCTTCTCCTTCAGGATAAAGACGCTGGCGATCATCATGCCAACAGGTGACAGTTGACCGATAACCTGCGAAGCCGTTGGGCTCAAATATTGTAAAGACGAACTAAACAGAATGAAGTTACCGAACAGTCCACCAGTGGCAATAGCCAACAGCACCAGCCAACGCGCTTTGCGAAAAATACGCAATGGAGGGAGCTTTTTTTTAACCGCAAGAATAGCGCCAAGGCCAATGCTTGCCATTAAAAAACGGTAGAACACGACGGTAGGAGGTTCCATCACCTCCAGCACTTGCTTCATCGCTATTGGTAAAGCCCCCCAACAGACAGCTGTCGTGAGCGCTAAAAGAATACCAATACCTGCCTGCTGCTTCATGCCGTATTCCCTGCAAGGGCTCGTTTCCGGGTTATCACGGCGCGACGAGCGTATTTACCGGTCGTCGAATGTAAAAAGCCCCGCAACGTGTTGCGGGGCTTTTATCCGTTACCGGGACGCGAAAAACTTATTCAGCAACAATGCTGATGAATTTACGGTTTTTCGGGCCTTTCACTTCAAATTTCACTTTACCGTCTGCTTTAGCAAACAGAGTGTGGTCTTTGCCGCAACCAACGTTGGAGCCAGCGTGGAATTTAGTACCACGTTGACGAACGATGATGCTACCAGCCAGAACTGTTTCACCGCCGAAACGTTTTACGCCCAGACGTTTAGCTTCTGAATCGCGACCGTTACGAGTCGAGCCGCCAGCCTTTTTATGTGCCATTTAATCTGCTCCCCTTAACTTAAGCGCTGATGCCAGTGATTTTCACATCAGTGAACCACTGACGATGGCCCTGCTGCTTACGGTAGTGTTTACGACGACGAAACTTAACAATTTTAACTTTCTCGCCACGACCGTGAGCAACGACTTCAGCTTTGATAACGCCGCCATCAACGAAAGGAACGCCGATTTTGACTTCTTCACCGTTTGCGATCATCAGAACTTCTGCGAACTCAACAGATTCGCCAGTTGCGATGTCCAGCTTTTCCAGGCGAACGGTCTGACCTTCGCTTACTCGGTGTTGTTTACCACCACTTTGGAAAACCGCGTACATAAAAAACTCCGCTTCCGCGCACACCTTTTTGATGATTCAGAGTGCGCTATAAATATTCACAATAGGGCGCGAATATTACGCAAAACGCGAGCCTTTGACAAGTGCTACCGTCAATACATGAAGAAAAAAAACACAACGTGTACCGTAACGTTTATCTGCGGCGTTTTTTCAGTACAATCAGCATATATTTCTAACCCTAAACCCGACGTTACCTTCTTAAATAGTGAGGTAATCGGGGCGAGAAGCCCGGCTTTTGCGATGAATTTAGAAAAAATCAATGAGTTAACCGCGCAAGATATGGCGGGGGTCAATGCGACAATCCTTGAACAGCTCAATTCCGACGTCCAGTTGATCAATCAATTGGGGTACTACATCGTGAGCGGAGGCGGAAAACGCATTCGCCCAATGATCGCTGTACTCGCGGCGCGCGCTGTTGGTTATCAGGAAAATGCCCACGTCACGATCGCGGCCTTAATCGAGTTTATCCACACCGCGACCCTGCTTCATGACGATGTAGTGGATGAATCCGATATGCGCCGTGGGAAAGCCACGGCAAACGCAGCGTTTGGCAATGCTGCCAGCGTTCTGGTCGGCGATTTTATCTATACCCGCGCCTTTCAGATGATGACCAGCCTCGGCTCCCTGAAAGTGCTGGAAGTGATGTCTAAAGCGGTCAACGTTATTGCTGAAGGCGAAGTCCTGCAGTTAATGAACGTCAACGACCCGGATATCACCGAAGAAAACTATATGCGTGTTATCTACAGCAAGACGGCTCGTCTGTTTGAAGCCGCGGCCCAATGTTCAGGTATCCTCGCAGGTTGTAGCGATGAGCAAGAGAAAGGCCTGCAGGATTATGGCCGTTACCTCGGTACCGCTTTCCAGCTTATCGACGATTTACTGGATTACAGCGCAGATGGCCAGCAGTTGGGTAAAAACGTGGGTGATGACCTCAACGAAGGTAAACCTACGCTACCGCTGCTGCACGCGATGCGCCACGGCACTCCTGAGCAGGCGCAAATGATTCGCCAGGCGATTGAGCAAGGTAATGGTCGCCACCTTCTGGAGCCGGTTCTGGAAGCAATGAACGCTTGCGGATCACTGGAATGGACCCGTCAACGTGCAGAAGAAGAAGCAGATAAAGCCATCGCGGCGCTTCAGGTACTTCCAGATACTCCGTGGAAAGAAGCCCTGATTGGCCTGGCGCATATCGCCGTACAGCGCGATCGTTAATTGCCCTCGTCTCGCTTCCCAGCATCCCGTGCAGCACACGGGATGTTCTTATAAGATCCAAAAAGTCATAAAAATAATCAAATCACTTGTATAACCTTGGCATATTCTGAATATATAAGCACTTTACGAGAACATTTTAGAACATTCGTTCTCGAGGCGTATAGTAACTCCACAGGCTGATTGTGAAACCGTAACTGGTTAACCAAAGGAGATGTGGAACTATGGAAAGCAAATTCATTGACTGGCATCCGGCTGACATCATCGCGGGGCTACGTAAGAAAGGCACGTCAATGGCCGCTGAGTCACGTAAGAATGGCTTGAGTTCATCAACGCTGGCAAATACGTTAACCCGACCATGGCCGAAAGGTGAATTGATCATCGCGAGAGCGCTGGGCACAGACCCGTGGGTAATTTGGCCGTCACGCTACCATGACGCCAGGACACATGAATTCATCGACAGAACGCGGATGATGAGAGTACGGAAAGAAAAAAAGAGTCCTGAGTCGCGGTAAAACAGCAACCCCCGGATCAACGATCCTGGGGGTTACAACACGCGTTGGCGATTACTCGCCTTTAATGCGCTCAATGTTTGCGCCCAGCGCACGCAATTTATCCTCGATGCGCTCATAGCCGCGATCGATGTGATAAATACGGTCAACAACCGTTGTGCCTTCAGCGATACATCCCGCTAACACCAAACTTGCTGACGCGCGCAGATCGGTCGCCATTACCTGTGCACCGGAGAGCGTCTCCACGCCGTGGCAAATCACGGTATTGCTTTCGATTTCCGCATGAGCGCCCATACGGCTCAGCTCAGGCACGTGCATAAAGCGGTTCTCAAACACGGTTTCCGTGATAAAGCCCGTCCCTTCTGCCACCAGGTTCAGCAGCGTGAACTGGGCCTGCATATCGGTTGGGAACGCCGGATGTGGCGCAGTGCGCACATTAACCGCTTTCGGACGTTTGCCGTGCATGTCGAGGCTAATCCAGTCTTCACCGACTTCGATATCCGCCCCCGCATCACGCAGCTTCGCCAGAACAGCATCCAGTGTATCTGGTTGTGCATTACGGCAGATAATTTTGCCGCGAGAAATCGCCGCCGCCACCAGGAACGTCCCAGTTTCAATACGGTCTGGCAGAACGCGGTAGACACCACCGCCGAGACGTTCAACGCCTTCAATGGTGATACGATCGGTACCCTGCCCTGTGATTTTCGCGCCCAGCGCAATCAGGAAATTCGCGGTATCCACAATTTCCGGTTCACGGGCGGCGTTTTCGATGATGGTCGTGCCTTCGGCAAGCGTTGCCGCACACATGATAGTAACCGTCGCACCGACACTCACTTTGTCCATCACAATGTGTGCGCCTTTCAAACGCCCCTCAACGGACGCCTTCACATAGCCTTCTTCCAGCTTGATGGTGGCACCTAACTGCTCCAGACCAGTAATATGCAGGTCAACCGGACGCGCGCCGATGGTGCAGCCGCCCGGCAGAGAAACCTGACCCTGACCAAAACGAGCGACCAGTGGCCCCAATGCCCAGATAGACGCACGCATGGTTTTCACCAGATCGTACGGTGCGCAGAAGACGTTAACGTCACGCGCATCGATGTGCACGGAACCATTACGCTCTACTTTCGCCCCCAGCTGGCTCAACAGCTTCATGGAGGTATCTACGTCCTTAAGTTTCGGGACGTTTTGGATCTCTACAGGTTCTTCAGCCAGCAGCGCCGCAAACAGGATCGGCAGTGCGGCATTTTTAGCGCCTGAAATTGTGACTTCGCCCTGGAGCTTGGTTGGCCCCTGAACACGAAATTTATCCATTATTCTGTTCTCTGTTAAGAATTCATCTTCGCTACCGGTACATCACCCGTAGCTCAAAAACCGTTAAGTTTGCGATCGCGCGCCCATTCCGCTGGGGTAAACGCTTTAATCGACACAGCATGAATGCGGTTGTCCGCAATGTACTCCATCAACGGGCCATAGACCGATTGCTGCTTCTTGACCCGGCTCATGCCGTCAAACATCTCACCCACGGCAATAACCTGAAAGTGACTGCCGTCACCAGAAACGTGGACTTCCTGGAGGGAGAGTGCGTTCATCAGCACGCTCTGAATTTCATTATTTTCCATGGGCTCTTCATTCGTCAGATAGTAAAAACAGCCCAACATCTTAGAGCAAAGTGGCGCTGTCATAAATAAGCAAAAAGCCTCGCTGATAAATCAGACAAGGCTTTGGCGGCAGATCCCCTTCAGGGGTTTTGCCGGATGGCGGCACAAGGCCTTATCCGGCCTGAAAAAATTAACGCGGAAGGACGTCGTCAGGTAAATTGTAAAGCTGCGCCAGCGTGTATACTTTATCGTTAACGCCAGCAAGCGAAACGCTGTTCCCCTGCTGCTTGCCCTGATTAATCAGGTGCAGTAGTAATGCCAGGCCACCAGTATCGACCCGGGAAACCTGGTTCAGGTCGATGCAGGATACGCCCTTCATCGCCTCAACGCGTGCATCCCATAATGGGTTTAACACGTCCTGATCCAGCTCGCCCACCAGCACCAGCTTGTCGCCTTCACGCGTCCAGGTGAGTGACTGCGTCATTATTTTTTCTCTTCCAGAGTAATTTTCTGCTGAGAAATTGATTTCAGCTGAGCCGTGAGGCCATCAATACCTTTCGTACGCAGCAGGTCGCTCCACTCATTTTGTTTGGTGGTGATCATACTTACGCCTTCGGCAATCATGTCATACGCCTGCCAGTTACCGGTCTGAGAATTTTTACGCCACTGGAAATCCAGACGCACCGGCGGACGACCGTTTGGATCGATAATCGTCACGCGAATAGGCACGATGGTCGCATCACCCAGCGGCTGCTCTGGGGCAATCTGATAAGTCTGGCCGTGGTACATCGCCAGCGCCTGACCGTAAGCCTGCTTCAGGTATTCACGGAATGCGGCGAAATAGGCGTCACGCTGAGCGGGAGTGGCATCTTTGTAGTAACGGCCCAGTACCAGCGCGCCCGCATATTTAACCTGCACATACGGCAGCAGTTCCTGATCGACAACCTGACGCAGATAATCCGGGTTGGAACGAATTTTAGGTTGCTCGTTCTTCAGACGGTCAAACGTCTTCTGCGCGGCCTCATTCATCAGTTTGTACGGATTCGTCTGATCCGCTGCGGTTGCCACGCTAAGTGGGGCAATGACCAGCATAGCCACCATCATCAATCGTTTAAACATACGTCGATTCTCCTGAGATTATTTCGTTGCGCCCGCAGGCGTAGTGGCTTCATTATTGCCTTCAGTTGCGGCTGGCGCATCGCCAGAATTCTTATTGTCATCACCTTTACTGTTGCTGTTGTAAAGGAACTGACCAATCATATCCTCCAGAACCATCGCGGATTTCGTGTCCTGAATCGTACCGCCATCTTTGAGGATAGACGTTCCCAGCTCAGGATCTTCAAAGCCCACGTTCAGTGCCAGATATTGCTCGCCCAGCAGACCGGAAGTACGGATGCTTAGAGAACTGGTGTCAGGAATATGGTTAAAACGTGATTCGATTTCCAGCGTCACGCGCGGCAGGTACGTTTTCGGATCTAACGAGATGTCCGCTACGCGTCCAACCACGACCCCGCCAATCCGCACCGGGGAGCGCTCTCTCAGGCCGCCGATGTTATCAAAAGTCGCATAAATCGTATAAGTCGGTTCAGTACGCATTGAGGTAACGTTCGCCGCCTTCAGGCAGACAAACAGCGCAGCCAACAGCGCAACCAGCAGGAATAACCCGACCCAAATTTCATTTTTTTTCGTTTGCATGAACTCAATTCCCAAACATCAGTGCGGTCAGCACAAAATCCAGCCCCAGAACGGCAAGAGAGGCGTGCACAACGGTGCGTGTCGTTGCCCGGCTAATCCCGGCAGAGGTCGGAATCGCATCATAACCATTGAACAATGCAATCCATGTGACCGTAATGGCGAACACCACGCTCTTAATCAAACAGTTGACCAGATCCAGACGCCAGTCGACGGCATTTTGCATAGCCGACCAGAAAAAGCCTGCATCAATCCCCTTCCAGCTAACGCCGACCAGCGAGCCACCCCAGATCCCAACCGCGACAAATATAATCGTCAGCAGCGGCAATGAAATGACACCGGCCCAAAAACGCGGAGAGATCACCCGGCGCAGTGGATCGACGGCCATCATTTCCAGGCTGGAAAGCTGCTCGGTCGCTCTCATCAGACCAATCTCTGCGGTTAAGGCCGAACCGGCCCGCCCGGCAAACAACAGCGCCGCTACAACCGGCCCCAGCTCACGTAACAATGACAGCGCCACCAGCATACCGAGGCTGGTTTCCGCGCTGTAGGTCGTCAGCACCAGGTATCCCTGCAACCCCAACACCATACCGATGAACACGCCTGACACAATAATGATCAGCATCGATAAGACACCGACATTATAGAGCTGGCGTATCAGCAGCGGCGCATGTTTGCGAAACTCCGGTTTGCCGACAACCGCATTGAACAACATTAATCCAGCTCGCCCGAACGTCCTGAGGGTTTTTATTCCCCGATGTCCGAGTGATGCCAGCGCATTTAACAACATGGGTGGCTTAACTCCCTGTTTAGAGTAAATCGATATGGTAGTCACCCGCCGGGTAACGGAACGGAACCGGTCCATCGGCAATGCCGTCGAGGAACTGACGCACTCGCGGATCGGCATTTTCTTGCAGCGCCTGAGCACTACCGTAGGCCACTATTTTTTTGTCCGCCATTATATAGGCGTAATCCGCAATACTCAGTACTTCAGGCACATCATGGGATACCACCACACAGGTGACACCCAGCGCGCTGTTCAGTTCTGAAATCAGCTTCACCAGCACGCCCATGGTGATGGGATCCTGACCGACGAACGGCTCATCAAACATAATGAGGTCAGGCTCCAGCGCGATAGCACGCGCTAACGCAGCGCGGCGCGCCATCCCGCCGGATAATTCAGAAGGCATTAATTTGGCCGCACCCCGTAGGCCGACGGCCTCGAGCTTCATCATCACCGTGCTCTTCAGCAACGGCGCTGGCAACGTCGTATGCTCGCGCAACGGGTATGCGACGTTGTCAAACACGTTCATGTCGGTAAACAGCGCACCAGACTGAAACAGCATGCTCATACGCTTACGCACGGTAAATAAACGCGAACGGGACATGGCTGGGACGTTTTCGCCGTCAAACAGGATCTCGCCCTTATCCGGGGAGATTTGTCCGCCAATCAGACGCAGCAGCGTCGTTTTGCCGATGCCTGATGGCCCCATGATCGCCGTCACCTTACCGCGCGGCACCGTCAGGGAAATATTATCAAAGATGCAGCGGTCACCTCGGGAAAAGCTGACATCGCGCATATCGACTAGATTCGCCACAGACTGACCCATTGATTCATCCTTTACTGTTGCCTCGTTGATCGAAGAGTTGGCGCTCAATTTAGCCCTGAACTCGACATATTTACAGATTATTGCCTGTCCTGGTTAGCGAAAGCTGGCATTTGTTTTACTTTTTAGCCGCATAAAGTCAAAATTAAGAATTCGTTACGGCTTCCAGAAGATCCTTCAAGTGAACCGGCGAGTATACCTGAAGAAAGGACTTTAGATGCTTTTAGCGACGGCGCTGTTAATAATTGGTTTACTTCTGGTGGTTTACGGTGCCGACCGTCTGGTATTTGCTGCATCCATTTTATGCCGCACCTTCGGTATACCCCCCATTATCATCGGGATGACGGTCGTCAGCATCGGCACATCCCTACCTGAAATTATTGTCTCTGTTGCGGCATCAATGAATGGGCAGCTCGATTTAGCCGTCGGTACCGCCATCGGCTCCAACATCACCAATATTCTTCTTATTTTAGGCCTGTCAGCACTCATTCATCCTTTTACCGTGCATTCCGATGTTCTGCGTCGTGAATTACCGTTAATGTTGCTGGTAAGCATTTTGGCCGCGTCCGTACTGTATGACGGCCAGTTAAGCCGCAGTGATGGCCTCTTTCTTCTGCTTCTGGCCGTGCTATGGCTGCTATTCATTGTTAAAATCGCTCGTCTGGCAGAACGTCAGGGCAATGACAGCCTGACCCGGGAGCAAGTTGCGGAACTGCCTCGCGAAGGCGGATTGCCTGTCGCATTTTTATGGCTGGGAATAGCGCTGATCATTATGCCAATGGCAACGCGTATGGTGGTTGATAACGCCACTGTACTGGCAAACTACTTTGCCATGAGCGAGCTTACTATCGGTTTGACGGTCGTCGCCATTGGTACCAGTCTGCCAGAACTGGCAACCGCCATTGCAGGTTTGCGTAAAGGTGAAAACGATATTGCCGTCGGTAACATCATCGGCGCGAACATTTTTAATATTGTTATCGTTCTTGGGTTACCTGCACTGATTACGCCAGGCGAGGTCAACCCAATGGCCTTCATCCGTGACTATAGCGTCATGCTGCTGGTGAGCGTTATTTTTGCATTACTCTGCTGGCGACGTCCGCGCCAGATTGGTCGTGGCGCGGGGGCGCTGTTGACCGGCGGTTTTATCATATGGCTGGCGATGCTGTATTGGTTATCGCCACTTCTCGTTGGATAACTGGAAACGCATTATGTCGCACTTAGAGTTGCAACCGGGTTTTGACTTTCAGCAAGCAGGCAAGGAAGTCCTGACAATTGAACGTGAAGGCCTGGCGGAGCTTGATCAGTACATCAACCAGAACTTTACCCTCGCCTGTGAAAAGATTTTCAGTTGCCCGGGCAAAGTCGTAGTGATGGGAATGGGAAAATCAGGGCATATCGGGCGCAAAATGGCCGCCACGTTTGCCAGTACAGGCACGCCCTCATTTTTTGTGCATCCTGGCGAAGCCGCACATGGCGATCTGGGTATGGTGTCACCGCAGGACATCGTGATTGCCATTTCTAACTCCGGTGAATCTAATGAGATTGCAGCGTTAATTCCGGTGTTAAAGCGCCTGCATGTCCCCCTTATTTGCATGACGGGTCGTCCGGAAAGCAGTATGGCGCGTGCAGCAGATGTCCATCTGTGTGTTAAAGTGCCCAAAGAAGCTTGCCCATTAGGTCTGGCACCGACCAGCAGCACGACCGCAACGCTGGTGATGGGCGATGCGCTTGCCGTTGCGTTACTAAAAGCACGCGGCTTCACCGCAGAAGATTTTGCGTTATCTCATCCAGGTGGCGCACTGGGGCGTAAGCTTTTGTTGCGCGTTAACGATATTATGCATACGGGAGACGAAATCCCGCATGTGACTAAAAGCGCCAGCCTGCGTGACGCCTTACTGGAGATCACGCGGAAAAATCTCGGCATGACCGTCATTTGCGATGACGCGATGAAGATTGACGGCATCTTTACGGATGGCGATTTACGTCGTGTCTTCGATATGGGCGTTGATGTACGCCAGTTAGGCATTGCCGATGTAATGACTCCTGGGGGCATTCGCGTGCGTCCAGGGATTCTTGCTGTTGATGCCCTGAACTTAATGCAGTCCCGCCATATCACCTCGGTAATGGTTGCTGATGGCGACCAATTACTGGGTGTGTTACATATGCATGATCTGCTGCGTGCAGGTGTAGTGTAAGAAACTCAAGGATAAAGAAAATGAGTAAAGCAGGTGCGTCGCTTGCGACCTGTTATGGCCCCGTCAGTACTGACGTCATCACCAGGGCAGAAAACATCCGTCTGCTGATCCTTGATGTGGATGGCGTACTGTCTGATGGTCTGATTTATATGGGCAACAACGGTGAAGAGCTGAAGGCGTTTAACGTCCGCGATGGCTACGGAATTCGCTGCGCGCTCACTTCCGGCATTGAGGTTGCCATTATTACCGGACGAAAGGCTAAACTTGTAGAAGATCGCTGTGCCACATTAGGGATCACACATCTGTATCAGGGGCAGTCGGACAAACTGGTTGCCTTTGGCGATCTGCTTAGCAAACTGGCGATCGCGCCTGAGAATGTGGCGTATGTTGGCGATGATCTGATCGACTGGCCGGTGATGGCAAAAGTGGGATTAAGCGTAGCGGTAGCGGATGCTCATCCGTTGCTGATCCCACGGGCCGATTATGTCACCCGTATCGACGGGGGACGCGGCGCAGTGCGCGAAGTCTGCGACTTATTACTGCTGGCGCAGGGCAAACTGGATGAGGCCAAAGGGCAATCGATATGAGCAAAACCAGACGTTGGGTTATCATTCTACTGTCGCTGGCTGTCCTTGTGATGATTGGTATTAACCTGGCAGACAAAGACGACACCGCTCAGGTTGTCGTTAATAACAACGAGCCAACCTATAAGAGCGAGCATACCGACACCGTCGTGTACAGCCCTGAGGGCGCGCTGAGCTATCATTTGATCGCGCAACACGTTGAATATTATTCAGATCAAGCAGTTTCGTGGTTCACCCAACCGGTGTTAACCACGTTTGATAAGGACAAAGTACCGACCTGGTCAATCAAGGCTGATAAGGCCAGGTTGACCAACGATCGGATGCTGTACCTGTATGGCCATGTTGAGGTTAACGCGCTGGTGCCTGACTCTCAACTACGCAGAATTACTACCGATAACGCGCAGATCAACCTTGTGACGCAAGATGTCACTTCCGATGATCTGGTCACGTTGTATGGAACAACATTTAACTCCAGCGGACTGAAGATGCGCGGCAACTTACGCAGCAAGAACGCCGAGCTGATTGAAAAGGTTAGAACCTCATATGAAATCCAAAACAAACAAACTCAGCCTTAATCTTGTGCTTGCCAGCTCACTTCTGGCCGCCAGCATTCCGGCATTCGCCGTCACTGGCGATACCGAGCAGCCGATCCACATTGAATCGGACCAGCAGTCTCTGGATATGCAGGGCAACGTGGTGACGTTTACCGGCAATGTCATCGTGACTCAGGGCACGATCAAAATTAATGCCGATAAGGTCGTCGTGACCCGTCCGGGCGGTGAAGACGGTAAAGAAGTGATTGACGGTTATGGCAATCCGGCGACCTTTTACCAGATGCAGGACAATGGTAAACCGGTTAAAGGCCACGCCTCACAGATGCACTATGAGCTGGCAAAAGATTTCGTCGTCCTTACCGGTAAGGCTTATCTGGAACAACTCGATAGCAACATCACGGGCGATAAGATCACCTATCTGGTAAAAGAACAGAAAATGCAGGCCTTCAGTGAGAAAGGCAAACGCGTCACCACCGTTCTGGTTCCGTCGCAATTGCAGGACAAAAACAAGACCAAGGCTCCGGCAGAGAAAAAAGGTAACTGATTCGTTATGGCAACATTAACTGCAAAGAATCTTGCAAAAGCCTACAAAGGCCGTCGTGTGGTGGAAGATGTCAGCCTGACCGTCAACTCCGGGGAGATCGTCGGTCTGCTCGGTCCTAACGGTGCGGGCAAAACAACAACCTTTTACATGGTCGTCGGCATTGTGCCGCGCGATGCTGGCAACATTATCATTGATGACGAAGATATCAGCCTGCTGCCTCTGCATGCGCGTGCCCGCCGCGGTATCGGCTACTTACCGCAGGAAGCCTCTATTTTTCGTCGCCTGAGCGTATTTGATAACCTGATGGCGGTACTGCAAATTCGTGACGATCTTTCCAGCGAGCAGCGTGAAGATCGCGCCAATGAGCTGATGGAAGAATTTCATATCGAACATCTGCGTGACAGCCTTGGACAGTCGCTCTCCGGCGGTGAACGACGCCGCGTGGAGATCGCCCGTGCGCTGGCCGCTAATCCAAAATTTATCCTGTTGGATGAACCGTTTGCCGGTGTTGACCCGATTTCTGTTATTGATATCAAACGGATCATCGAACACCTGCGCGACAGCGGGCTTGGCGTGCTGATTACCGACCATAACGTGCGCGAAACGCTGGCTGTTTGTGAGCGCGCCTACATTGTGAGCCAGGGACACCTGATCGCACACGGTACGCCGACAGAAATCCTACAGGACGAGCACGTTAAACGCGTATACCTTGGGGAAGACTTCAGACTCTGATAGGGTAGTAGACTTCACGTCACCGCAGGAGACAACAACTCTGAACATGAAGCAAGGTTTGCAACTCAGGCTTAGCCAACAACTGGCGATGACGCCTCAACTACAACAGGCTATCCGTCTGTTGCAGTTGTCCACGCTGGAACTTCAGCAAGAACTTCAGCAAGCGCTGGAAAGTAATCCACTGCTTGAGCAAACCGATCTTCACGACGAAATTGATACCCAGGAAAAACAGGACAGCGAAACCCTCGACACCGCCGATGCTCTCGAACAAAAAGAGATGCCGGAAGAGCTACCGCTGGATGCCAGTTGGGATGAGATTTACACCGCAGGGACGCCTTCGGGCACCAGCGGAGATTACATCGACGACGAGCTGCCTGTGTATCAGGGTGAGACCACGCAATCGCTGCAAGATTACCTGATGTGGCAGGTGGAGCTGACGCCATTCTCAGATACCGATCGTGCTATTGCCACGTCAATTGTGGATGCAGTCGACGAAACGGGCTATCTCACCGTCACACTGGACGACATTCTCGACAGCATGGGCGATGACGACATCGGTATCGATGAAATCGAAGCCGTGCTTAAACGCGTTCAGCATTTTGATCCCGTGGGCGTGGCGGCCAAAGATCTCCGTGACTGCTTACTGATCCAGCTTTCGCAGTTTGACAAAGCCACGCCATGGCTGAAAGAAGCACGTCTTATCATCAGCGATCACCTTGATCTGCTCGCCAACCACGACTTCCGCACCCTGATGCGCGTAACCCGACTGAAAGAAGAGGTGCTGAAAGAAGCCGTCAATCTTATCCAGTCTCTGGATCCAAGACCCGGGCAGTCTATCCAGACCGGTGAACCAGAGTACGTGATCCCGGATGTGCTGGTGCGTAAGCATAACGATCGCTGGGTAGTCGAACTCAACAGTGACAGCATTCCGCGTTTACAGATCAACCAGCACTACGCAGCCCTGTGCAATAACGCGCGCAATGATGCTGACAGCCAGTTCATTCGTAGCAACCTTCAGGATGCGAAATGGCTGATTAAAAGTCTGGAAAGCCGCAATGACACGCTATTGCGCGTTAGCCGCTGTATCGTTGAGCAACAACAAGCCTTCTTTGAGCAAGGTGAAGAATATATGAAACCGATGGTGCTGGCGGATATCGCCCAGGCCGTCGAGATGCATGAATCAACCATTTCCCGAGTGACCACGCAAAAGTATCTGCACAGTCCGCGCGGCATTTTTGAATTGAAGTATTTCTTCTCCAGTCACGTCAACACTGAAGGCGGAGGCGAAGCCTCTTCTACAGCTATCCGCGCACTGGTGAAGAAATTAATTGCGGCCGAGAACCCTGCGAAACCGCTGAGCGACAGCAAGTTAACCTCTATGCTGTCAGAACAGGGTATCATGGTGGCGCGCCGCACCGTTGCGAAGTACCGAGAGTCTTTATCCATTCCGCCGTCTAACCAGCGCAAACAGCTGGTTTGACCCAACCGATAAGGAAGACACTATGCAGCTCAACATCACTGGAAATAACGTCGAAATCACTGAGGCCCTGCGCGACTTTGTCACCACAAAGTTCGCCAAGCTTGAGCAATATTTCGACCGGATTAATCAGGTCTATATTGTGTTGAAAGTGGAGAAGGTCACACACATCTCGGATGCAACACTGCATGTGAACGGTGGCGAAATTCATGCCAGCGCGGAAGGTCAGGATATGTACGCCGCCATTGACGGTTTAATTGATAAACTGGCTCGGCAGTTAACAAAACATAAAGATAAACTGAAACAGCACTAACTTGTCCGGGCAGTTAGCGGGTGCAGGACGGCCTGTTGTGCAGCACAACGGGCCATTTGTACAGTTAGCGCTTAGGTGAAATTATGACAAATAACGATACGACTCTACAACTGAGCAATGTTCTTAACCAGGAATGTACGCGCGCGGCCGTTCACTGCCAAAGCAAGAAACGCGCACTGGAAATCATCAGTGAACTGGCGGCAAAACAACTCAGCTTGCCTCCTCAGGTGGTATTTGAAGCCATTCTGACGCGCGAAAAAATGGGCAGTACCGGTATTGGCAATGGTATTGCCATTCCGCATGGAAAGCTGGAAGAAGACACGATGCGCGCAGTGGGCGTGTTTGTGCAACTTGAAACGCCGATTGCTTTCGACGCCATTGATAATCAACCCGTCGATCTGCTTTTCGCCCTGCTGGTCCCGGCGGACCAAACCAAGACGCATTTGCATACGTTGTCACTGGTTGCCAAACGTCTGGCAGATAAAACCATCTGCCGCCGCCTGCGCGCCGCGCAGAGTGACCAGGAGTTGTATCAAATCATCACTGACACCGAAGGTGGACAGGATGAAGCATAACAACCCAATGGCATCTTTTTCTGTCGTTGTGAGGAGAAACAGTACATGGTACTGATGATCGTCAGCGGTCGTTCAGGGTCAGGTAAGTCTGTCGCCCTGCGCGCGCTGGAAGATATGGGTTTTTACTGCGTGGATAACCTTCCCGTCGTGTTGTTGCCCGATCTGGCTCGAACCCTCGCCGATCGCCAGATATCTGCGGCTGTCAGCATTGATGTGCGCAACATGCCCGAGTCCCCGGAGATTTTTGAGCAGGCCATGAGTAACCTGCCTGAAGGCTTCTCACCACAGCTGCTGTTCCTTGACGCCGATCGAAACACCCTGATTCGCCGCTACAGCGATACGCGCCGTTTACACCCGCTGTCCAGCAAGAATTTGTCCCTGGAAAGCGCTATCGATAAAGAAAGCGATTTACTGGAGCCGTTGCGTTCGCGCGCTGACCTGATCGTAGACACCTCTGAAATGTCTGTGCACGAGCTGGCGGAAATGTTACGTACCCGACTGCTGGGCAAACGTGAACGTGAATTAACGATGGTATTTGAGTCCTTTGGCTTTAAACACGGAATCCCTATTGATGCGGATTACGTCTTTGATGTGCGCTTCCTGCCTAACCCGCACTGGGATCCAAAGCTGCGCCCGATGACCGGTCTTGACCGCCCCGTCGCCGCCTTCCTCGACAGACACACAGAAGTACACAATTTTATCTACCAGACGCGCAGCTATCTTGAGCTATGGTTACCCATGCTGGAGACCAACAACCGCAGCTATCTCACTGTAGCCATCGGCTGTACCGGCGGGAAACACCGTTCGGTGTATATTGCAGAGCAACTGGCAGACTACTTCCGCTCACGCGGTAAAAACGTGCAGTCACGCCATCGTACGCTGGAAAAACGCAAATCATGACCGTGAAGCAAACTGTTGAAATCACGAATAAGCTGGGCATGCATGCCCGGCCGGCAATGAAACTGTTTGAGCTAATGCAGGGTTTTGAAGCAGAAGTTCTGCTGCGTAATGATGAAGGGACGGAAGCCGAAGCAAACAGCGTTATCGCTCTGTTGATGCTGGATTCCGCCAAAGGACGCCAGATAGAAGTTGAAGCCACGGGTCCGCAGGAAGTTGAAGCTCTGGCTGCGGTGATCGCCCTGTTTAATTCAGGGTTTGACGAAGATTAGTCTCGTAGGCCGGATAAGGCGTTTACGCCGCCATCCGGCGATACAGCCGAGCCTTATAATGCCTGATGGCGCTACGCTTATCAGGCCTACAAAATTCACCGCAACCTTCAGCTAATACAGCTTATTTTCACGCATAAACGACTCACCGCCCAACTGGCGCATTTGGCGCATGATCCACGCCTGACGACTGCGCACATAGCCAGAAGGCGCATTCGCCTTAAAACGCAAAGGATTGGGTAATACCGCCGCCAGCAAGGCCGCTTCAGACAGGCTCAACCGACTGGCTGGCTTATCGAAATAGCGCTGCGCCGCCGCCTCCACGCCGAAAACCCCATCGCCAAACTCAGCAATGTTCAGGTAAACGGTCAGAATGCGTTTCTTGCTCCAGACCGTTTCCATACCCAGCGTGAGCCCGGCCTCGAGCCCTTTGCGCACCCAGCTACGCCCATCCCACAAAAAGAGGTTTTTTGCCGTTTGTTGCGATAACGTCGAGGCGCCGCGAATACGGTTTTCATTACGTTCGTTATGCGCCAGCGCTTTCTCTATCGCAGAGACATCAAATCCCCAGTGGTCGGGAAACTTCTGATCCTCCGCGGCAATCACCGCCAGCCCCATCCACGGTGATATCTCATCCATACTGACCCAGTCAGAATGCGCCACATAACCAAAATCACCGGACAGCCATGCGCCCAGTTGCCGCTCAATCATGACCGCCGAGAAAGGTACAGGCATCACGCTGAAAAGTGCGATGCCCCCGCCCCAGAATACGGCGAGGACAATCACCGCCCGCAGAAAGATACGTCGCAGTATGGCGGTAATGCCTTTTTTCATTCAGCTAGCACCAGCACACGCGAGACCAGCTTATCGATACCGCTTGCGGCCTGAGCAATATCCTGCGCCAGCATGTAAGCAGGCGTGGTGACAACTTTATTATCTTCATCAACCACAATGTCATCGACCGGGCACGGCACATGTTCAGCGCCCATCTCTTCCAGCACTTCTGCCGTATCGATATCAGTACCGATGGTCAGACGCAGAGGGAAGTCAAAAATTTTAGGTAACATAGCGGGCGCAATGCACATAAAACCCAGCGGCTTACCGGCCTGATGCAGCGCCTTTGCCAGCGCGGCTAAGTCGCTATCAACCCGACACTCACTGCCCTGGCTGGCAAAATTACTCAGATTTTTTGCTGCGCCAAACCCGCCAGGCACAATTAGCGCATCCAGCTCCGTTGCGGCCGCCTGAGCCAGGGGGCGAATATCACCACGCGTAATACGCGCAGCTTCAATCAGGACATTGCGCGTTTCCGGCATCGGCTCGCCCGTCAGATGATTAATCACATCCGCCTGCTGTTTATCTGGGGCAAAGCAGATGGCCTGAGCACCATTGCGGGCAATAGCCAGCAGCGTGAGTACGGCTTCATGGATTTCTGCACCGTCATACACGCCACATCCGCTGAGCACTACGCCAACTTTTTTCATCGTGATACTCCTTTCGCAACTGACTGAAGCATATTAATAATTCTGATTAGAATGCCACGCTTCACACATTTAACTGATTCATGTAACAAATTATTTAAGATTTGCTATCTTAACTGCGTGCGGCCTGAAAATTAGGACTGCGCCCTTGTAAACAATGATAATAATTTACGGCGCAGCCACGATTTCCCTGGTGTTGGCGCAGTATTCGCGCACCCCGGTCAAGCCGGGGTCATTTTTTTTCCACGCTCGTAACCCAGGCTCTTAAAACCGCCACGTCGTGCTGCCACTCCTGCTTCATCTCTTCAATCCATTCACCTACATTATCTTCCCAGGCAGGAAGGTCCGGCGACTGGATTTGCTGACCTAACTGTTGCAGGTGACGCAGCCCTACTGAACCTGCCGCGCCTTTAATTTTATGGCCTTCCTCAACCACGCCTTTTTTGTCCCGAGCGGTCAGATTAGACTCCAGCACGCTCAGATATCCCGGCATCATCTTCTCAAACACCGCCAACCCGTCGGTAATTAACTTCGGTCCCACCAGTTCGAGGTATTGTTCCAACATAGGAATATCTAACAGCGCTTGCGATTTACTGCTCTCTTCAGATGTCACAGTGCTCTCCTCTTTGTTTCGGGTATCCCAGTATTTTTTGATCATGGCGGTTAACGCCGGAACTGACAGCGGCTTACTCAGCACGTCGTCCATTCCTGCATCCAGATATTCTTTTTTATCTTTCAGTACGTTGGCGGTGAGAGCCACCAGCGGTGGGAGATCCTCACGGGGGTATTTTTGCGTCAGCTCGCGGGAGATATCGAGCCCGGTCATATCCGGTAGCTGAATATCCAGCAGCACCAGGTCATATTCCCCCGGTTTGAACATGTCCAGCGCGGCTTGTCCGGTCATCGCGACATCCACGCTATTGCCCAGCTTTTCCAGCACCGAACGCGCTACAATGACGTTCAGTTCAATGTCTTCCACCAGCAGCACATTCAGGGCTGGCAACGGCATTTCATCGTCTTCAAAAGCATCTTCAATCTCTTCGGCCACGGCAGGAGCATGCACGGTTAGCGTAAAGATGGAGCCTTTCCCGGCCTGGCTGGAAACCGTAATATCACCGCCCATATTTTTCGCCAGACGGCGAGATACCGCGAGGCCAATCCCGGTTCCCGTTGCCGGTTTACCACCATGGCTGTCCTTCACCTGATAGTACATGGCGAAGATTTTATCCTGTTCATCCTGTGGAATACCGATCCCAGAATCCTCCACCTCAAAATGCAGTATGTCTCCCTCGTCATAGCGCGCCCGCACGGTCACCTGCCCCTGCTGAGTAAACTTCACGGCGTTGCTGATCAGATTCCACAGAATCTGGCGCAGACGCGTTCCGTCGGTGATGACCTTATGTGGCAGCGGTAGCGTCGGCTCAAGCACAAAGCGCAATCCTTTTTGTTGCGCCTGCAGGCCGGAGAGGTTTTCCAGATCCGCCATAAAACTGGTGAAATCAACAGGCTGGTTATCGAGCTGGACTTTGCGCCGTTCCATCTTATCCATATCGATAATATCGTTGAAAATGTTCCCCAACGTCACGGCGGAAACATGGATAGTTTTGAGATATTTTTCCTGCTCAGCGGTTAACTCTGTATCCAACAGGATCCGACTTAAACCGACGATACCGTTAAGCGGCGTACGCAGCTCGTGGCTGATCGTAGAGATAAAGGTGGTCTTGTCACGGCTGGCGCGCTCGAGGGCGTCCTGATAGCGCTTACGCTCGGTAATATCACGACCAAAGCCCATCAGACCATGTCGCTTCCCGACGCGGTCGTAGTAAGGCACTTTACGGATCTCAAAGCAGGCTTTGCGCCCGTCCGGATAGTCGAGCCATTGCTCATAGGTCAGTGAAACGTTATGGCGGAATACCTTCTCGTCGGTTTCAATCACTTTTTCCGCCGCCTCTGGCGAATACACATCAGCCGGTTTTAAATTCACCAGTTGCTTTTCGCTCTTACCGGTCAGCAGCTCCATAGCACGGTTACAGCCGGAAAATTCTTTATCTTCATTGCGATAAAAAACCAGGTCCGGTGAAGCATCAAGGAAAGAACGTAAAAATGAAGATTGTTGCTCAAGCTGGATCTGCGCTTCTTCACGCTCTTTGATTTCGACTTTCAGTTGTTCAAACGTCTCCTGCCGCTCAGCTTCCGCCTTTTCACGTTCAACAATCTCCTGATTGAGCTGGGCAATATTATCCTTCAACTGCACATTAAGCTTGAGATCGCGCTCGCGCATCTCTTCCAGCTTCTGTACCAGTCGTGACAGACGTTGCCGGGACTCTTCCAGTTGTTCAACCACCACCGACAGGAAGTAGACGGCCCAGGGGGTAATTAACAGGCCAAAAAAGATAGAACGGATGACATCAATGCTTTCTACCTGCCCATGCAGCACCATGGTGACAGCCATCTGCACCACGATTGCCAACACAACCAAAGCCAGCGCCAACAGCAGCGAAAAGCGCACCAAACCTAACTTCATCATCAGGTCGACATAGTATTGCGCCAGCATACGAATTTGCTTCATAGAGGGTTCCTTCACGACAACTTGGCACAATAATACTCAATTCTCAGCGTGACGTTTAAGATTGTGCAAGAAATGCGGGGGTTATCGGTGAAATGGCTGGGTAGGCGGTAGGCCGGATAAGGCATAGCCGCCATCCGGCAATGTGCGCCGGGCCGCCTGATGGCGCTTCGCTTATCAGGCCTACATGACTACGGAGGGTTAGATCCCCGGCTGAATCCACGGCGTACCCAGCGCCGAGCCTTGCACGCCGTGATCGTTAAGGTACTTATCCAGTTCAACCATCCCGGTCCAGCGATTTTCACACCACAGAGGTGCCAACAGCGTTGGGCGGCGCGCGCTGGCGGAAATGCGGTGATAAATTACCTCGGGTGGCGTATGGCGAATCATCTCCCCGGCAGTGACCGTGTACTCATCCAGTTCGATGCCGTGCAACCGTCCGGCCTCCCAGGCTTTCGCCATCGTACTGCCCTTCACGATATGCAGCGGATGCAGCTTAATACCGTCGATGCCTGTCTCTACCACACGTTCCATCGTTTGCAGGCATTCCGCTTGCCCTTCACCAGGCAGGCCGACAATAAGGTGTGAACACACTTTCAGTCCACGCTCCCGTGCCAGTTGGGTAGTTCGCTGATAACAGGCAAAATCATGCCCACGATTAATGCGATGCAGCGTCTTGTCATGGGCCGTTTGCAAGCCCAGTTCCAGCCACACTTCGTAGCCCTGATCCTTGTACTCGCATAGCAGATCGAGCACGGCACCCGGCACACAGTCAGGGCGTGTGCCAACACACAGCCCGACGATGCTGGCCTGACTGACCGCCTGTTGGTACATCGAACGCAGCACCTGTACTTCCGCAAAGGTACTGGTATAAGCCTGAAAATAGGCCAGATAGCGCTTCGCGCGATTGACCAACTGCGCCTGATGCTCAAGCTGTTCAGCGATAGAATGATGCTGCTGCGCTTCGTCAGCAAAGGAGGCGACATTACAGAAGGTACATCCGCCACGTCCAATGGTGCCATCGCGATTTGGGCAGCTAAACCCGCCGTGCAGCGTGAGTTTATGAACCTTTTGCCCATAACGGCGAGAAAGATCCCCACCAAACATATTGACTAATTTCTGTAACTGCATAATCTGATAGACCGCGCCTTGAAAAGAGGCCAAAGCCTGCCATTTTTAGCCCCAGTCGGCGATGACCTGGATCAATCGCCCTGGTGAGCCTTTATTTATTGAATAACAATTCAAAATAATCGAAATTTCATTCAATCAAAAAGTAATTACTTTTCCTTATATCTCGCTATTTTTTTTATCTTCTGATGGCTCTCACATAAAAACAGTATCTTTAAGACGCCAAAAGTCTACAAACCAGCATAAAATACCAAACATCGGGATAAACAAAGGGAGGACGGGAGATAACCGGCCTTTCTGACAGTGAGACAGATCACACTTCACCAGCGATCACCCGCTGGTAAAATCAATGTAAAAAAGCCTTTCTTTTCAATGCATTCATAAAGTTAATCGCCCTATAGCACATTTTTGCATAAATAAGATTGCCATTTGACCTGTGTGTGGATTCCCGATAACTTGGAAATCCGCTGGAAGCTTTCTGGATGAGCAGTCTGCTCATCATATTTATGCAGTAATTGAGATTCCCTCTGAAGCAAGTCCTCAAACTTGTTTGACCTATGCGAAAAGGATAAAGAGGGCGAATGCGAGGTGAGCGTATGAAACGCAAACCCCGTCGCCATGCTCTTGGTGTGCCCGTGCGCAAACGGTATCGGAGAGGTGTCCCGCAGAGCCTGGGGAGGTTCACTGATATGTTGTACGATAAATCCCTTGAGAAGGATAACTGTGGTTTCGGCCTGATCGCCCACATAGAAGGCGAACCTAGCCACAAGGTAGTGCGTACCGCCATACACGCGCTGGCCCGTATGCAGCACCGTGGCGCAATTCTTGCCGATGGCAAAACCGGCGATGGTTGCGGCTTGCTGTTACAAAAACCTGACCGTTTTTTCCGCATTGTTGCGCAAGAGCGCGGCTGGCGTTTAGCTAAAAACTACGCCGTTGGCATGATCTTTTTAAATAAAGACCCCGAACTGGCGGCGGCATCTCGTCGCATTGTTGAAGAAGAATTGCAGCAGGAAACCCTGTCGATCGTAGGCTGGCGCGACGTGCCAACCAACGAAGGTGTTCTCGGTGAAATAGCCCTTTCCTCCCTGCCTTGTATTGAGCAAATTTTTGTCAACGCCCCTGCTGGCTGGCGTCCACGCGATATGGAGCGCCGCCTGTTCATCGCACGCCGTCGTATCGAAAAACGCCTCCAGGACGATAAAGACTTCTACGTCTGTAGCTTATCGAATCTGGTCAATATCTATAAAGGTCTGTGCATGCCGGCGGATCTGCCGCGCTTTTACCTGGACCTGGCAGACCTGCGTCTGGAATCGGCCATCTGCCTGTTCCACCAGCGCTTCTCCACCAACACCGTGCCGCGCTGGCCACTGGCGCAGCCATTCCGCTATCTGGCGCACAACGGAGAAATCAACACCATTACCGGCAACCGCCAGTGGGCGCGCGCCCGTACCTATAAGTTCCAGACCCCGCTGATCCCGGATCTGCACGACGCCGCGCCGTTTGTTAACGAAACCGGCTCAGACTCCAGTTCGATGGATAACATGCTGGAACTGTTGCTGGCTGGCGGGATGGACATTATCCGCGCCATGCGCTTACTGGTTCCACCGGCCTGGCAGAACAACCCGGATATGGATCCGGAACTGCGCGCGTTCTTTGATTTTAACTCCATGCACATGGAACCATGGGACGGCCCGGCAGGTATTGTCATGTCAGACGGTCGTTTTGCCGCCTGTAACCTTGACCGTAACGGCCTGCGCCCGGCGCGCTATGTCATCACCAAAGACAAACTGATTACCTGCGCCTCTGAAGTCGGGATCTGGGATTATCAGCCGGATGAAGTGGTCGAGAAAGGTCGCGTCGGACCGGGCGAACTGATGGTTATCGATACCCGCAGCGGACGCATTCTGCATTCCGCCGAAACTGATGACGACCTGAAAAGCCGTCACCCGTACAAAGAGTGGATGGAGAAGAACGTCCGCCGTCTGGTGCCGTTCGAAGACCTGCCAGACGATCAGGTCGGCAGCCGCGAACTGGACGATGACACACTCGCCAGCTACCAAAAACAGTTTAACTACAGCGCCGAAGAGCTAGACTCCGTCATTCGGGTACTGGGAGAAAACGGTCAGGAAGCCGTTGGGTCAATGGGTGACGATACTCCGTTTGCCGTGCTCTCCAGCCAGCCGCGCATTATTTATGACTACTTCCGCCAGCAGTTTGCGCAGGTCACCAACCCGCCGATCGACCCGCTGCGTGAAGCACACGTCATGTCGCTGGCCACCAGCATCGGTCGTGAGATGAACGTCTTCTGCGAAGCCGAAGGCCAGGCGCACCGCCTGAGCTTTAAATCGCCGATCCTGCTGTACTCCGATTTCACCCAGCTCACCACCATGAAAGAGGAGCATTATCGCGCTGACCGTCTGGATATCACCTTTGATGCGACCGAAACTACGCTCGAAGAGACCGTCAAAGCATTGTGCGATAAGGCGGAACAGATGGTGCGCAACGGCACGGTGTTGCTGGTACTCTCTGACCGTAACATCGCCAAAAACCGTCTGCCGGTTCCAGCGCCAATGGCTGTGGGCGCAGTGCAAACCCGTCTGGTAGAACAAAGCCTGCGCTGCGACGCCAACATCATCGTTGAAACCGCCAGCGCCCGTGACCCGCACCATTTTGCTGTGCTGCTCGGTTTTGGCGCGACGGCAATCTATCCGTATCTCGCCTATGAAACATTGGGACGTCTGATCGATACCCAGGCGATTGCCAAAGATTACCGGACCGTGATGCTGAACTACCGTAACGGTATCAATAAAGGTCTGTACAAAATCATGTCCAAGATGGGCATCTCGACCATTGCCTCTTACCGCTGCTCGAAGCTGTTTGAAGCCGTTGGTCTGCACGATGATGTAGTTGCGTTGTGCTTCCAGGGTGTGGTTAGCCGCATCAGCGGCGCAGGATTTACCGACTTCCAGCAGGATCTGCTAAACCTCTCCAAACATGCATGGCTGGCGCGTAAACCCATCAGCCAGGGCGGTTTGCTGAAGTACGTCCATGGCGGCGAATACCACGCCTACAACCCGGACGTGGTGCGCACGCTACAACAGGCGGTGCAAAGCGGCGAGTACAGCGACTATCAGGAATACGCCAAGCTGGTCAACGAGCGCCCAGCGGCCACGCTGCGCGATTTGCTGGCGATTACGCCTGGCGATGAAGCAGTAAGCATTAACGACGTCGAACCTGCGACCGAACTGTTTAAGCGCTTTGATACCGCTGCCATGTCTATCGGCGCATTAAGCCCGGAAGCACACGAAGCGCTGGCCGAAGCCATGAACAGCATCGGCGGCAACTCGAACTCCGGTGAAGGCGGTGAAGACCCGGCGCGCTATGGCACCAATAAAGTGTCACGCATTAAGCAGGTAGCTTCCGGTCGCTTTGGCGTAACCCCGGCGTACCTGGTCAACGCCGATGTTATCCAGATTAAAGTCGCTCAGGGCGCGAAGCCTGGCGAAGGCGGTCAGTTACCGGGCGACAAAGTCACCCCGTACATCGCCAAACTACGCTATTCAGTACCGGGCGTGACGCTGATCTCCCCACCGCCGCACCATGATATCTACTCCATCGAGGATTTAGCGCAGCTGATTTTCGACCTCAAACAGGTCAACCCGAAGGCGATGATCTCGGTGAAACTGGTTTCCGAACCGGGAGTCGGCACGATCGCCACCGGCGTGGCGAAAGCCTATGCGGATCTGATCACCATCGCCGGCTACGACGGCGGCACCGGTGCAAGTCCGCTCTCCTCCGTGAAATATGCGGGCTGCCCGTGGGAACTCGGCCTGGTGGAAACCCAGCAGGCGCTGGTGGCTAACGGTCTGCGTCACAAAATTCGTCTGCAGGTCGATGGCGGTTTGAAAACTGGCGTCGATATCATTAAAGCAGCGATTCTGGGTGCAGAGAGCTTCGGTTTCGGTACCGGCCCAATGGTCGCGCTGGGCTGTAAATATCTGCGTATTTGCCACCTGAACAACTGCGCAACCGGTGTTGCAACTCAGGATGAGAAACTGCGTAAGAACCACTATCACGGCCTGCCGTTCAAAGTGACCAACTACTTTGAATTTATCGCTCGTGAAGTGCGCGAGCTGATGGCGCAACTGGGCGTTACCCGCCTGGTGGATCTGATTGGTCGTACCGACCTGCTCAAGGAGCTGGATGGATTTACCGCCAAACAGCAGAAGCTGGAACTGTCTCGTCTGCTGGAAACCGCCGAACCGCATCCGGGTAAAGCGCTGCATTGCACCGAGAACAACCCGCCGTTTGATAACGGCGTGCTGAACGCCCAGCTGTTGCAGCAGGCGAAGCCGTTCGTCGATGAGCACCAGAGCAAAACCTTCTGGTTCGATATCCGCAACACCGACCGTTCCATTGGCGCGTCGTTATCAGGTTATATTGCCCAGACTCACGGCGATCAGGGGCTGGCGTCTGACCCGATCAAAGCGCACTTCAGCGGTACTGCAGGCCAGAGCTTTGGCGTGTGGAACGCGGGCGGCGTGGAGCTGTATCTGACCGGCGATGCCAACGACTATGTCGGTAAAGGCATGGCGGGCGGCCTGCTGGCGGTACGTCCTCCGGTTGGCTCTGCTTTCCGTAGCCATGAGGCGAGCATCATCGGTAACACCTGCCTGTATGGCGCCACCGGTGGTCGCCTGTTTGCTGCGGGTCGTGCGGGTGAGCGCTTTGCGGTGCGTAACTCCGGCGCAATTACCGTGGTTGAAGGTATTGGCGACAACGGCTGTGAATACATGACCGGCGGCATCGTCTGTATTCTCGGCAAAACCGGCGTTAACTTTGGCGCAGGCATGACCGGCGGATTCGCCTACGTGCTCGACGAAGACGGTGAATTCCGCAAACGCGTAAACCCGGAACTGGTCGAAGTGCTGAACGTGGACTCGCTGGCTATCCACGAAGAGCACCTGCGCGGCCTGATTACCGAGCACGTACAGCATACCGGTTCTTCACACGGCGAAGAGATCCTGGCTAACTGGCCCGCGTTCTCAGCGAAATTCGCGCTGGTAAAACCAAAATCCAGTGATGTGAAAGCACTGTTGGGTCACCGTAGTCGTAGCGCAGCTGAGCTGCGTGTGCAGGCGCAGTAAGGGGTAGCAGCAATGAGTCAGAACGTATACCAATTTATCGACCTGCAGCGCGTTGATCCGCCAAAGAAACCGCTGAAGATCCGTAAGATCGAATTTATCGAGATCTACGAGCCGTTTTCTGAAGGTCAGGCCAAAGCACAGGCAGATCGCTGCCTGTCCTGCGGTAACCCGTACTGCGAGTGGAAATGCCCGGTACATAACTACATCCCGAACTGGCTGAAGCTGGCTAACGAAGGACGTATTTTTGAAGCAGCAGAGCTGTCGCACCAGACCAACACGCTGCCGGAAGTTTGCGGTCGTGTCTGTCCGCAGGACAGGCTGTGCGAAGGTTCATGTACGCTGAATGACGAATTCGGCGCAGTGACCATCGGCAATATCGAGCGTTATATCAACGATAAAGCCTTCGAGATGGGTTGGCGTCCGGATATGACCGGCGTTCGCCAGACGGACAAACGCGTGGCGATTATCGGTGCGGGTCCGGCAGGTCTGGCCTGTGCGGATGTACTGACCCGCAACGGCGTGAAGGCCGTTGTGTTTGATCGCCACCCGGAAATCGGTGGTCTGCTGACCTTCGGTATCCCGGCCTTCAAGCTGGAAAAAGAGGTGATGACCCGCCGTCGTGAAATTTTCACCGACATGGGCATCGAGTTCAAACTCAACGTCGAAGTGGGCCGTGACGTGCAGCTCGAAGCGTTACTGAAGGATTACGACGCTGTGTTCCTGGGCGTCGGCACATACCAGTCGATGCGCGGCGGGCTGGAAAACGAAGATGCTGATGGCGTGTTTGATGCCCTGCCGTTCCTGATTGCCAATACCAAACAGTTGATGGGCTTTGGCGAAAGCAGCGACGAGCCATACACCAGCATGGAAGGCAAACGCGTCGTCGTACTCGGCGGCGGCGATACCGCGATGGACTGCGTGCGCACTTCGGTTCGCCAGAATGCTGCACACGTCATCTGCGCCTATCGTCGCGACGAAGAGAACATGCCGGGTTCCAAACGCGAAGTGAAAAACGCGCGTGAAGAAGGCGTCGAGTTCCAGTTCAACGTCCAGCCGTTAGGCGTGGAAGTGAATGCCAACGGGAAAGTGTGCGGCGTGAAAATGGCGCGCACCGAAATGGGCGAACCGGATGCGAAAGGTCGCCGTCGTGCGGAGATCGTCGCCGGTTCCGAACACGTTGTTCCGGCTGATGCGGTGGTCCTGGCGTTTGGTTTCCGCCCACACAGCATGGAATGGTTGAAAGAGCACAGCGTCGAACTGGATTCACAGGGGCGCATTATTGCTCCGGAACGCAGCGACAACGCTTTCCAGACCAGCAACCCGAAAATCTTCGCCGGTGGCGACATCGTGCGTGGTTCGGATCTGGTGGTCACCGCAATTGCCGAAGGTCGTAAAGCGGCTGACGGGATCATGAATTACCTGGAAGTGTAAGTCAGCTTTTTCTGGCATCTTATCGTCCTCCGGGGATAAGATGCCAAATTCCTTCCGCAATACTGCCAAACCTGTAGATTAAGCCAGTATCACAACTCATTTTCTACGGTGTTCGCCATGCCTGGCGGCGTATTCAGCTATATCCTGCTGAACCCACTTTTTAATCGTAGCCTTGCAATATCCCCGGAGGTCAGTCATGCAGAATAACACCATCACCCTAACTCAAACCCGTCTGCAGGGGCGTGAAGGATTGTGGCAAATCACGATTGAAAACGGGCGTTTTAGCCGTATTGCCCCCCAGGAAACAGCATCTGCGCCACAGGGCGAGGTGCTTGATGCTGAAGGCGGGCTGGCCATTCCCCCTTTCGTTGAACCACACATCCACCTCGACACAACGCAAACGGCAGGGGAGCCCAGTTGGAACCAATCGGGTACGTTGTTTGAAGGTATTGAGCGCTGGGCCGAACGCAAGGCGATGCTCACCCACGAAGACGTGAAGACCCGCGCCATGCAGACCCTCAAGTGGCAGATGGCCAACGGCATCCAGTATGTCCGGACTCACGTAGACGTTTCCGATCCTACGCTGACGGCACTGAAAGCCATGCTGGAGGTGAAGCAAGAAGTCGCGCCGTGGGTAGAGCTGCAAATTGTCGCCTTCCCGCAAGAGGGTATTCTTTCTTACCCCAACGGCGAAGCGCTGTTAGAAGAAGCCGTGCGTTTGGGTGCCGACGTCATTGGCGCAATTCCTCACTTTGAATTCACGCGTGAATATGGCGTTGAATCGCTGCACAAAACTTTCGCCCTGGCGCAGAAGTATGACCGACTTATCGATGTGCACTGTGACGAGATTGATGATGAGCAATCGCGCTTTGTTGAAACCGTCGCGGCGCTGGCACATCGCGATGGCATGGGATCGCGCGTGACAGCCAGCCACACCACGGCGATGCATTCCTACAACGGCGCATATGCTTCCCGCCTTTTCCGTCTGTTAAAAATGTCAGGTATTAACTTCGTAGCGAATCCGCTGGTGAATATTCACCTGCAAGGACGTTTTGACACCTATCCTAAGCGCCGTGGCATCACCCGCGTCAAGGAGATGCTGGAGGCGGACATCAATGTTTGCTTTGGCCATGATGACGTTTTTGACCCGTGGTACCCGTTGGGAACCGCGAATATGCTGCAAGTTCTGCATATGGGATTACACGTGTGTCAGTTGATGGGGTACGGACAAATCAATGATGGGCTAAATCTCATCACCACCCACAGCGCGAAAACCCTACACTTACAGGACTACGGTTTAACTATTGGAAATTCCGCTAACCTGGTGATTTTACCTGCAGAAAATGGATTTGATGCGGTTCGCCGCCAGACACCGGCACGTTATTCAATTCGCCATGGGCGGGTTATTGCCGAGACCGTGCCAGGTCAGACAACGCTCCATCTGGCACAGCCAGAAGCAGTAACGTTTAAGCGCTAGATTTTCTTTTCGGAAATAGCCGCAGACTCACAGCCTGCGGCAAAAACTTATGGCGAAATATTTTCTGTCAGGCAGCTAACAAACTGGCGCGCACCTTCACAACAACTTTTTTGATTTCCGCTGGAGTCCCCGCCACACAGCCCGGTTTATGTGGTTCTCCCGGCATGAAAATTGCGAACGTACCAGGGATGAGCGTAATGGCCTGTTCATCATGAATTTCAGCGCACAGCTGGTAATCCTCTGCAATATGCATCTCTTCACACTGTCGGGCAGACCCCGTCATACCAAACAGAATACGCTCTTCACCCGCCAGCAGTACCTGAATATCAATATATTGCTCGTGCAACTCCGCTTTCTTTTGCTCCGGTTGCTGCGTAACAAACTGCATAACGTTCATAAAGACATTCTCGCCTTGCAGCTCATAGCGCCCCGGTGCTTTATCCTGCGGTTTTGCCGCAACAGCCTGCGTTAATGCCTGCTGCAATACCGGATGCAATCCAGCAGAAAGCTGAGACTGTAAATCCCCTGACATCATCATCATTCTCCCTGGGCCAACAGCGCGGCCCCCAGTAGTCCAGCGTCATGACGGTAATGTGCCGCCAGTAATTTCACGTGATAAGCCGCGGGTTCCTGTACCAGCCAGGCTTTCACCTGCGCCAGATAACCTTCAGCCAACCCGACGCTTCCGCCAATAACAACGCACTGGCAGTCGGTTGTTGCCTTCACATCGGCAATCAGACGTGCCAACGTGCATGCCGATCGCTGGATCAATTGACACGCCTGCTCGTCCCCCTGTCCGGCCCAGCTAAAAATAGTTTTTGCATCACATCCAGCAAGTGAGCCTTCGGCTGCCGCTGCAATCCCACGGCCAGAAGCGATAGCTTCCACGCACCCCACACGTCCACAACCACATTGCGGGCCATTCGGATCCGCCAGTGTATGACCTACATGCCCCGCCAGCCCCCCGGCCCCGGTTAACAACTTTCCGTTGCTAACCACGCCGCCACCAACACCGGTCGAGACAGTAATAAACGCCATATCGTGGTATTCCCCGCCAAGTGCATGATATTCAGCCCACGCAGCGGCCTGTGCGTCATTCACCGCCAACGTCGGGAGACCGGTGAGAGACTCCAGCGTTTGCACCAGCGGGAAATGCATCAATCCCCCCAGATTTAATGGATTCAGTGCCAGGAGCGCGCCCTCACGGATGATGCCGGTCGAGGCAATCGCCACGCGCTGAGCCTGCGCCAGCAACGGCTCAATCAGCGCTTCCAGGGCAGCTCGCAGCGCTTGTGGTGTTTTGCTGGCGGGTGTCGGAAGTTCGTGACGGTCACGCATTTGCAGGCGACCATCCACCAGTGCAGCGGCCAGTTTAGTGCCGCCGATATCAATCGCCAGGGTGGTCATAGCGCGGCCTTCTTCATCGCCGTGGTGTACCACTGGCAAATGTGTTCCAGTCGGGTAATAGCAGAACCCACTGTCACCGCCCAGGCCCCGTGACGCATGGCTTCAGCTGCTTGTGCTGGCGTGTTATAGCGTCCTTCGGCTATCACCCGACACCCGGCATCACGTAACGCTTTCACCAGCGCCAGATCCGGCTCATCTGGTGTTTCTGGTGTCGTATAACCCGACAGCGTCGTACCAATAATTTCCGCGCCGAGTTGCCGGCAGGCCAGGCCGTCTTCCAGCGATGAACAGTCGGCCATGGCCAGACAGTGATGTTGATGAATTCGTGCCAACAGTGCGGCGACGGGAACAGGGCGCACGCGGTCTGTACCATCAATCGCTATAATGTCAGCGCCCGCCTGCGCCAACGCATCGACATCATCTAAAAATGCAGTGATGCGTACCGGGGAGTCAGCAAGATCGCGTTTCAGAATACCTATAATTGGCAGCGAAACGACCGCCCGGGTCACCCGCAGGTTCTCCACGCCTTCAATACGCAGCGCCACCGCACCCGCCTGCTCGGCTGCCAGCGCCATGGCGGCGACAATTTCAGGTTTATCCAGCGGGCTGTCAGGAACGGGCTGGCAGGAGACAATCAGTCCGCCATCAGCGGCAATTTTTTTATCCAGTAGCTCAAGTAACGACATACATCTTCCCTTTCGAATCTTGCCCGGCTCAACGCCGGGCAAGCGGATTAACTTTTTGATTTCACCATGGTGCTTTTATCGCCGCCAAACGGCACTGCCCCACTAAACGGTTTACCATCAATGGCATCATGTGTACGTAGTGCTTCAGGCCGCAGCCAGCGCTGTACACGAGACGGCATATCAAGACCAATCAGCAGGATCACCACAAATGTCAGGCCGAAAGAGAGCGATCCCAGCGCAGTACCCAGATCCAGACGTTGTGCAATCAGCGCTCCGATGATCGGCGCCAGTGCCCCACCAAGTGCCCCGACGTTGTAGGTAAACCCCAGGCCTGCGGCACGTTGGTCGGTATCGAAATAACCACCAATGAGTTTTGGTAAGATCCCGGAGATCCCCTGCCCAAGCATTTGCTGGAAAAACAGCAGTAAACCCAGGACCCAGACGTTGGCTCCGCCAATCGCAAACACAGGGATAATCAGCAACTGCGAGGCCAGCAGACTGCACACATAAGCCTTACGGGTACCCAGCCAGTCGCCAAGGAAACCACCGACGCAGCAGCCAACCGCCGCACCAAAGCCGCTAAAGAACAGGACCCTGGCAACCGTTGAAGGGTCATACATCAGTTCAGTTTTCAAATACGTTGGCAGCAGCGCCTGAATCGGCCACGAGTAGAGAAACGCGGACAGCACGACAACCATCAACATCACCCCCGTCGGCCAACGTTTACCGCTGCTTTGCACCATAAAGCTAATGAAGATGAAGGCACACATCAGCCCGAGGATCGCCACGATTGCCGCATTTTGCAGGTCGCCCGCAAAACAGAACCACAGCGCAGTCGCCGCTACGATGGTCATCAAGATATTGATTACCCGATGTTCGCCCCGATAGAGAATGTCCACCATCGTGCGTACCGGCGCTTTACCTTCGTGTTTTTCTTTCCAGTCCTCTGCCTCCGGAATATTTTTACGCAGCCAGAGGGCAAAGATAATCGGCAGAATGCCGATGAAGAACAGCGCACGCCATCCCCAGACCGGAACCACCAGGCTATAAACCTGGGCGGCAATCACTGCGCCAACGGAGAAACCGGAAATCAGGAAGCCACTGGCTTTGTTTCGCAGGTGCTTAGGCCAGCTTTCAATAACGTAGGTGGCGCTGGAGCCGTACTCGCCGGCCATTCCCATACCGATAACCAGGCGGGCGATAAACATGGTGGTGTAGCCCGGTGCGAAGCCGCAGGCCAGCGTCCCCACAGAGAATAGAATGATGCTGGTGACCATTGCCAGGCGACGTCCATAGCGGTCACCCATCGCACCCAGCATTAACCCGCCAAACCAGCGAGAGATGAAGGCGGCTGAAATCAGGCTGGCCGCCTGCACCGTCGTCAAACCGAATTCACCTTGTACTTCTGTCAGCACAAGGGCGATTAACACAAAATCAAAACCATCAAGCAGATACCCCAACCAGGCGGCAGAAAATGCCCGCCATTGTGCCCGGTTGAGATGGCGATACCACGGGATGCTCTGGGGTGAAGTACGCATTTTACTCTCCCGACGATCTTTTGTTGTTGTGCCGGATGGCGGCTTCGCCTTTTTCCGGCCTACGGTCGAAAAATCCAGGCCGGGCAAGCAAAGCGCCCCCGGCTACCCGCGGTTACGCTTTTTCCGCCAGCAGTTGGTTTGCCAGCGCTTTCAGTTCTGGCAAATATTGTTCATCTACGGGAGCGAACGGTTTACGGCACAACGGTACAGAAACCACATCCATATAGTGCAGTACCGTTTTCAGACCGCGGAATACGCCAACCTTGATGAGCAGATCGATAACCTTATTGCACTCGGTTTGCAGCTTTTGTGCAGCCCGGATATCGCCTTCTTTGAGCGCTTTCACAATTCCCTGATAACGCCACCCCATGATGTTGTAAGTGCTACCGATACCCCCATCTGCACCCGCCAACAGACCCGAAGCGAAGATCTCGTCATAGCCGTTATAAAGCACCAGATCGGGGTGAGCGCGGCGGATCTGTTCCATCTGATAGAGATCGCCTGAGGTTTGCTTCAGCGCGCCAACACCCGGCAACGTCACCAGCGTGTTGATCTGATCCAGCGTCAGTTTTACGCCGCTCAGTGCCGGGATGTTATAGACCACCATCGGTAAACCCTCAGCGGAATCAATAATTGCGCGGTAGTGATCGCAATGTTCTTCAAAGCTGAACGGATAGTAAAACGGGGTAACAGCGGAAACTGCGTCAAAACCATAACGGTGTGCGGCGCTCGCCAGCTGCTGGCTTTCTTCAGTACTCACCGTGCCAACGTGGGCAATTAAGGTCACTTTACCTTTCGCTTCTTCAGCAACAATTTCCAGCACCTGCTCTCTTTCAGCACGGTTCTGCACAAAAGCTTCCCCCGTTGAGCCACCAACATAGAGCCCATCAACGCCCTGCCCGATGTTGAAGCGCACCAGACGACGCAGGCTCTCGATATCCAGTCGCTGTTGGTTATCGAATGGGGTTAACAATGCCGGCATTACGCCTTTTAAATCTCTTGCCATAACGACCTCTGTCAATGATTAGTGTTGACTGACTGCATACCTTTATACCTGTTATACCAGATCAAATAAGCAGCAATACAATACGGAACGCTTATAGTGCGATCTGCTTCACTAAAAGATCGTCAGGATCGCGATCACTTACGCAATTTTTTGTTTTTACTGAGGGCGTGCCAGGTGGCGGAAACGCTGTTGAGATGTTCTTGTAATGCGCGGTCGGCTTCATCAGGATCATGCTGACGAATAGCCTCAACAATATCAATGTGTTGTTGATAACTCACGTTATTGTGCTCGTACAGCTCTTGATCGGGGACGGTTGGACGTGCGGCAATCAGCCAGTCCAGCAGCGCGACGTGGATCGCCATAAAGATAGGATTACCGGGGATCTCTGCCAGCACACGGTGGAAGTCAACGTCTGAACGGATGAAGAGCGCATTGTCTTCCAGCGACTGACTGTTGATCTCCAGTGCTTTCGCCAGTCTGTCGATTTGCTCGTCAGTGGCATGCTCTGCGGCATAACGCACCAGGCTGGATTCAAAGAACAAGCGCAGCTGCTCAAAATGGGAAATACCACCAGGATGTGAGAGAAAATCTTTCGCCATGCCGGACAGTTCACTGATAATCGTATCGGCCGAAGGACGTGAAACGCGGGCGCGTTCACCGTTGTTAATTTGCACCAGACCTTTGCGTTTTAACGCGGCCAGGGCTTCTCGTACAGAAGGACGGCCAACATTGAAGAAAGCCATCAGTTCTCGTTCTGACGGCAACTGTTCCCCTTCGCCAAATTCCCGACGGCGAATCATCTGCTCCAGTTCTTCTTCAACCATTTCAGACAGTTTTTTACGCGCCAGCGGGCGGCTGCGTAAGCTACGGCCAATGGTGGATGGAGAGTCTTCAGCTTGCGAATCAAATGCGTTCATAGGGTCCATTCAGCTAAGTCGTGGTGACAAATAACAGCGGGTTCATCGTAACACAGGATCGAAAGCAGGGTGAAATGGTGGTCAGTGGGGGATAAGCTCATACAAATAATATATAAAATTTCTATATTTAAATATGAATGATTGAGTGGACAGTTTTTTATTACCATGGAGGAAAACTAACTTTATGAAATCTGCGAATATGATCTTTAAAATAAATCATAACGCACTATTTTTAAACGAAAAATAACCAATGCTCGATTATAAAAACACGATATCCACTCCAAAATAAATGCCAGAAAAAATATAACATCCGCATTTAAAACAGCGTTATTACCGGATTTATCTTCTTCTCTGGCATGGAGTGAAAAAATGTTCGGCATTATTATCTCTGTCATCGTTTTATTAACGATGGGTTACCTGATCCTCAAAAACTACAAACCACAGGTAGTACTGGCAGCAGCCGGGATCTTCCTGATGATCTGCGGCGTCTGGTTGGGGTACGGCGCACTGGTCGCCAGCGACAAAAGCAGCGGTTATCTGCTGGTCGATATTTATAATGAAATTCTACGTATGCTTTCAAACCGGTCGGCAGGCCTTGGGCTGTCCATCATGGCAGTAGGCGGTTATGCCCGCTATATGGACAGAATGGGAGCCAGCCGGGCAATGGTCAGCCTGTTGAGCCGCCCACTCAAGCACATCCGCTCACCCTATATTGTGCTTGCCGCGACGTATGTAATTGGTCAAATCATGGCACAGTTCATCACCAGTGCTTCCGGATTGGGCATGCTGCTGATGGTTACGCTCTTCCCAACGCTGGTCAGCCTGGGCGTGAGCCGTTTATCCGCGGTAGCGGTCATTGCCACCTCAATGTCGATTGAATGGGGCATTCTGGAAACTAACTCAATTTTCGCCGCACAGGTTGCGGGGATGAAAATAGCCACTTATTTCTTCCACTACCAACTTCCTGTCGCATCCTGCGTCATCATCGCCGTCGCCATCGCACACTTTTTCGTTCAACGCCGGTTTGATCAAAAAACACAACCAGACAGCACAGGCTTCAGTGAACAAAAGACGCTGGAAGATGTGCCGCCACTCTATTACGCCATTTTACCGGTGATGCCGCTGCTCCTGATGTTGGGTTCGCTGTTGCTGGCGCATATGGGATTAATGCAGGCAGAGTTGAATCTGGTGGTGGTGATGCTAATGAGCTTGACGCTGACCATGTTTGTGGAGTTTCTTCATAAACATAATCTGCGTGAGACTATGGATGATGTGCAGGCGTTTTTTGACGGCATGGGAACACAATTTGCCAACGTCGTCACACTGGTGGTGGCCGGTGAGATCTTTGCCAAGGGTTTAACCACTATCGGCACCGTTGATGCGGTGATTAAAGGTGCGGAACACTCCGGGCTTGGCGGTATCGGTGTGATGATCATTATGGCCGTGGTTATCGCCGCCTGTGCAATTGTAATGGGATCCGGGAATGCACCGTTTATGTCATTCGCCAGTCTGATCCCGGATATTGCTGCGGGGCTGCATATTCCTGCGGTTGTGATGATTATGCCGATGCACTTCGCCACCACGCTGGCACGTGCGGTTTCACCGATTACCGCTGTGATTGTCGTGACATCCGGTATTGCTGGCGTGTCGCCTTTTGAGGTAGTAAAACGGACAGCCATCCCAATGGCGATAGGATTTGTGGTCAATATGATTGCCACTATCGCGCTGTTTTATTGATATCTGACGCAGAATGCAAAACAGGCCCGCAAGGGCCTGTTTGATTATTTCACTACGCGTAGCGCCGGACGCCCACCGCGAGGAGGCGGCGGTGTGTCGTCAGGATCGTCATCGTGATTATCCGGTTTATCGCCATCAATCACCGACATCACCGTTTCGTTTTCGCCTTCAGGCACGACATCGTCATCATTGAGGCTGTCGACATCTTCGTCATAGGCCGCTTCAGGTTCAAACATCGTTCCTGCGCCGTTTTCACGGGCATAGATCGCGAGTACCGCCGCCAGTGGTACGGAAACGTTGCGCGGCACGCCGCCAAAGCGCGCGTTAAAGCGCACTTCGTCGTTTGCCAGTTCCAGATTGCCCACGGCACGCGGCGCAATATTCAAAACAATTTGCCCGTCACGTGCATATTCCATCGGAACCTGCACGCCCTGGAGCGTCACATCCACCACCAGGTGCGGCGTGAGCTGGTTGTCTAGCAACCACTCATAGAATGCGCGCAGCAGATACGGACGGCGTGGCGTTAACTGTGGCAAATCCATACAGGTTAACCCCGGCCCAGACGCATTTCACGTTCAGGCTCAGTCAGAGAAGCCAGGAAAGAGTCACGTTCGAAGACGCGAGTCATGTACCCTTTCAGTTCTTTCGAACCCGCACCGTTGAATTCAATACCCAGCTGCGGTAAACGCCACAGCAGCGGCGCCAGGTAGCAATCTACCAGGCTGAACTCATCGCTCAGGAAGTAAGGTTTCTGGCCAAATACTGGCGCAATTGCCAGCAGTTCTTCGCGCAGACGCTTACGCGCGACTTCGGCTTCAGAAGCAGAACCGTTCACGATGACGTTCATCAGCGTGTACCAGTCTTTTTCAATACGCTGCATGTACAGGCGGCTCTCACCACGCGCAACCGGGTAAACCGGCATCAGCGGAGGATGCGGGAAACGCTCATCCAGGTATTCCATAATGATGCGAGATTCCCACAGGGTCAGCTCACGATCCACCAGTGTCGGGACGCTCTGATTCGGGTTGAGGTCGATCAGATCCTGCGGTGGATTGTCCTTTTCCACGTGCTCAATCTCGAAACTAACACCTTTTTCAGCCAGCACGATGCGGACCTGATGGCTATAGATGTCAGTAGGACCAGAAAACAGCGTCATTACCGAACGTTTGTTGGCAGCGACAGCCATGAAAACCTCCAGGTATATTCAGAATTTTTACTGCTACCAGCCACTATGTGACCAGCCAGAAGTGATGTCACCCAGATTCGGGAAAGTCATTACTGTTCAAAATACAAACAAAAAATGAACAATACCGGATATTTGGGCAGAAAATTGGATGATAGTTTACCAGATTTTGTGACCTTTGTGGTGAGTCGATTCTGGAAATGGGGAAAAAGAGGTGGCAATCAGCGGATTACCGTGGTTCTACGCGGAGAAATAACCATAAAAAAACCCGCCGAGGCGGGTTTTTTCGCAAATTGTCGTCTGCCGGAGCAGAGTACAATTAACGTTTGGAGAACTGAGGACGACGACGTGCTTTACGCAGACCGACTTTCTTACGTTCAACCTGACGAGCATCACGGGTAACGAAGCCAGCTTTACGCAGTTCGCCACGCAGGGATTCGTCGTACTCCATCAGAGCGCGGGTGATACCGTGACGGATCGCACCAGCCTGACCAGAGATACCACCACCTTTAACAGTGATGTACAGATCCAGTTTCTCAACCATGTCGACCAGTTCCAGCGGCTGACGAACTACCATGCGGGCAGTTTCACGACCGAAGTACTGTTCCAGAGAACGTTGGTTGATTACGATTTTACCACTGCCCGGTTTGATGAAAACGCGAGCTGCGGAACTTTTGCGGCGACCAGTGCCGTAGTATTGATTTTCAGCCATTGCCTATAATCCCGATTAGATGTCAAGAACTTGCGGTTGCTGTGCCGCGTGGTTGTGCTCGTTGCCAGCGTAAACTTTCAGTTTACGGAACATAGCACGACCCAGCGGGCCTTTTGGCAGCATGCCTTTAACCGCGATTTCAAGCACACGCTCAGGACGGCGAGCAATCATCTCTTCAAAGGTCGCTTGTTTGATACCACCGATGTGGCCGGTGTGGTGATAGTACACTTTGTCAGTACGCTTGTTGCCGGTTACAGCAACTTTGTCAGCGTTCAGAACGATGATGTAATCACCGGTATCTACGTGCGGAGTGTATTCCGCTTTGTGCTTACCGCGCAGGCGCAGAGCCAGTTCGGAAGCCAGACGGCCCAGAGTTTTACCGGTCGCGTCAACAACATACCAGTCGCGTTTTACGGTTTCTGGTTTAGCTGTAAAAGTTTTCATTAAAAGCTTACCCAAATAAATAAGTTACACGTTGGTGAACACCCAAACGTTTTGTCAGTTGAGGTTCACACGACATTGTCCAGCAAACCTACCCCTTCGAATAGCCTATGCCGGCGCATAGAAAGTTTTGGGAAAAAAACTCTCTCGTAACGTGGGGTCGCAAGATTATAGAGAAGTCAGGGTCAAAGATCGACCCCTTTATGTGATTTGCGGCAGGTTTAACCGGCTAAATGTTCCCGCTTCAGATACTCCTCGCTTTGCATCTCCTGCAAACGCGACAAACAACGCTGGAATTCAAACTTCAGGCGCTCGCCCTGGTAGATTCCATATAAAGGCGCTGCGGCGCTGACCACCAGCTTAACGTGGCGTTCGTAGAACTCATCAACCAGCGCGATAAAGCGTCGTGCCTCACTCTCCATCAGCGTCGTCATGACCGGTACATCAAACAACAGCACAGTGTGGAACAGGCGCGACAGTGCAATGTAGTCATGCTGGCTACGCGCATCGACACAGAGCGTAGTGAACGATACCGCCAGCGTTTGGTTTTCGACGGCCAGCGTCTGCATCGGACGATGATTGATCTCCAGCGTCGGCGCATGTTCACCTTTGGTTCCCGCTAATGCCAGCCAGAGTTTATCCATCTGTTGGCGGGTTTCCTCATTCAGTGGCGACAGCCACAAATGCGCCTGCGTTAAGGTGCGCAGACGATAATCGACGCCAGCATCAACATTCATGATGTCGCAATGCTGTTTGATAGCATCAATGGCAGGAAGAAAACGCGCACGTTGCAAACCGTTACGATACAGTTCATCTGGCGGAATATTGGAGGTCGCGACCAGCGTAATGCCACGGGCAAACAGCGCCTTCATCAGGCCGCCGAGCAGCATGGCATCGGTGATGTCAGAAACAAAAAACTCGTCAAAGCACAGCACATCCGTTTCGGTTTTGAAGCGGTCAGCAATCACTTCCAACGGGTCGGTCTGGCCTTGCAGAGCCGTCAGCTCTTCATGCACGCGCAGCATGAAGCGGTGAAAGTGCAAACGCTGTTTACGTCCGCCAGGCAGGCTATGGTAGAACAAATCCATCAGCCAGGTTTTCCCGCGCCCTACGCCCCCCCACATATACAGACCACGCACTGGCGTGTTTTCTTTCGGCTCACGTTTACCCAGCAATTTACCAAAGCGGGCCATCAGTCCACTCTCCTGCGCCGCTGGAGGTGCAATCGTCGTGAGCTCCTGGTAAATCGTTTCCAGTCGATTCACCGCTTCTTGTTGTACGTTGTCGGGTTGATGGCTGCCGTCGTTAAGGGCCTGCAGGTATCGCGATGTCGGGGAAAGGCTTTGCATGATGTTATTGTTATTCCTTGAGAATCGATGTGCCGTCGCTCACGGTTGACGAAAAAAAGGCCGTTCTACATTACGTGATATAAACACGGGATTCCACTTCTACGGGATTAGCGGTTATAGTGGCATAATCAGGCGCAGGCATGGAGCCTAAAGCCAACACCCTACGGAAACACAAGACAACGGGAGATGTTCATGACCTGGGAATATGCGCTAATTGGGTTAGTCGTCGGTATCATTATTGGTGCTGTAGCCATGCGTTTTGGTAATCGTAAATTACGCCAACAGCAGGCATTACAGTACGAACTGGAAAAGAACAAAGCTGAACTGGAAGAGTACCGCGAAGAGCTGGTGAGTCATTTCGCCCGCAGCGCTGAGCTACTGGATAACATGGCTGATGATTATCGTCAGATCTATCAGCATATGGCGAAAAGCTCCAGCAGCCTGCTGCCGGGCATGTCAGCGGAAAACAACCCATTCCGCAATCGTCTGGCTGAGTCTGAAGCAGGTAACGATCAGGCGCCGGTTCAGATGCCGCGTGACTATTCCGAAGGGGCTTCCGGCCTGCTGCGTAGTGGCGCAAAGCGCGACTAACCGCACATCGTTAAGAAATTTATTGGGCGCAGCAATTGCGCCCTCCGCTTCTCTTCCCGTCCCAGCTATTATTTAGTCGTTAGCCTCATTGTGACCAAACCGAAAATTCAATAACATCAAACTGTTTTGAATCATCTTCCGTTTACTCAAGGTACGAGAGCAGGATCCATGAAAAAACAAACCCAGCTGTTGAGTGCATTAGCGTTAAGTGTCGGGTTAACTCTCTCGGCGCCATTCCCGGCCGCAGCGTCGATTCCCGGTCAGGTTCCCGGGCAGGCTGCGCTCCCCAGCCTCGCCCCGATGCTGGAGAAAGTGTTACCTGCCGTGGTGAGCGTAAGGGTCGAAGGTACCGCCACTCAGGGGCAGAAAGTCCCGGAAGAGTTCAAAAAGTTTTTTGGTGATGATCTTCCCGATCAACCTTCCCAACCTTTTGAAGGGTTAGGTTCCGGGGTCATTATTGATGCCGCCAAAGGCTACGTCCTGACCAATAACCACGTCATTAACCAGGCGCAAAAAATCAGCGTCCAGCTTAATGATGGCCGTGAGTTCGACGCTAAGCTTATCGGCAGCGACGATCAGAGCGACATCGCTCTGCTGCAAATTCAGCATCCCAGCAACCTGACGCAAATTGCCATTGCCGACTCCGACAAACTCCGCGTGGGTGATTTCGCGGTAGCCGTGGGTAACCCGTTTGGTTTGGGACAAACTGCCACCTCTGGCATTGTATCGGCTTTGGGGCGCAGCGGGTTGAACCTCGAAGGTCTGGAAAACTTTATTCAGACTGACGCTTCCATCAACCGGGGTAACTCTGGCGGTGCATTGCTTAACCTCAACGGTGAGCTGATTGGTATTAACACCGCGATTCTGGCTCCCGGCGGCGGCAGCATTGGGATCGGCTTTGCTATCCCCAGTAACATGGCGCGTACGCTGGCGCAGCAGTTAATGCAGTTTGGCGAAATCAAACGCGGTCTGTTGGGTATTAAAGGGACTGAAATGACCGCTGACATCGCTAAAGCATTCAAACTGGATGTACAACGTGGCGCGTTTGTCAGCGAAGTTCTGCCTAACTCTGGTTCCGCAAAAGCGGGGGTGAAATCCGGTGATGTTATTACCAGTCTTAACGGCAAACCGCTCAGTAGTTTCGCCGAACTGCGTTCACGTATTGCGACAACCGAACCGGGGACCAAAGTCAAACTGGGCCTGCTGCGTAACGGTAAACCACTGGACGTTGAAGTGACGCTGGATACCAGTACATCATCTTCCGCCAGTGCGGAAATGATTGCTCCGGCGTTGCAAGGAGCCACGCTCAGCGACGGGCAGCTAAAAGATGGTGCCAAAGGCATTCGAATTGATAACGTTGAAAAAAGTAGCCCAGCTGCACAGGCCGGCCTGCATAAAGATGACGTTATCATCGCCGTTAACCGCGATCGGGTGAACTCGATTGCCGAAATGCGCAAAGTGCTGGAAACGAAACCGTCAATCATTGCTCTGCAGGTCGTTCGTGGAAACGAGAGTATTTACCTGCTTTTGCGTTAACCAGGACAACCGGACATCAGCCCCCCGTGTGATGTCCGGTAAACTCGTGATATGCTGCTGCCGTTCCCTTTTTTAATGACGCCGCCATCATGTTTGTGAAGCTTTTACGTTCGGTCGCGATTGGTTTAATCGTCGGCGCCATTCTGCTGGCCGCGATGCCCTCTTTGCGAAAAATTAATACGCTTACCGCACCACAGTTCGACAGCACAGATGAAACACCTGCCAGCTATAACCCGGCAGTTCGCCGTGCTGCGCCTGCCGTGGTCAACGTGTACAACCGCAGTATGAACAGCACGACGCATAACCAGCTTGAGATCCGCACGCTCGGTTCAGGCGTGATCATGGATCAGCGCGGCTATATCATCACCAACAAACATGTCATTAATGATGCCGACCAAATCATCGTCGCATTGCAGGATGGGCGTGTCTTTGAAGCGCTGCTTGTTGGCTCCGATACCTTAACCGACCTTGCGGTGCTGAAAATCAACGCAGCAGGTGGGCTGCCGACGATCCCGATTAATAACAAACGTGTACCGCATATTGGTGATGTCGTGCTTGCCATTGGTAACCCGTACAACCTCGGGCAAACCATCACTCAGGGGATCATCAGCGCCACGGGTCGTATTGGCCTGAACCCAACGGGTCGGCAAAACTTCCTGCAAACAGATGCATCCATTAACCATGGTAACTCTGGCGGTGCGCTGGTTAATTCTCTGGGTGAGTTGATGGGGATTAACACACTGTCGTTTGATAAAAGCAATGATGGTGAAACGCCGGAAGGGATTGGCTTTGCCATTCCGTTTCAACTGGCGACGAAAATCATGGATAAGCTGATTCGTGACGGGCGCGTTATTCGTGGCTACATCGGCATCAGTGGGCGTGAAATTGCACCGCTGCATGCACAAGGTAGCGGCATGGATCAAATTCAGGGGATTGTCGTGAACGAAGTGGCACCGGATGGTCCGGCGGCCCAGGCCGGAATTCAGGTCAACGACCTCATCATTTCGGTCAATAATAAACCGGCAGTATCAGCGCTGGAGACCATGGATCAGGTCGCTGAGATTCGCCCCGGTTCGGTTATCTCTGTGGTCGTGATGCGCGATGATAAGCAGTTGACGCTGCAGGTCACGATTCAGGAATATCCGGCGACCAACTAACGCGGATATAAAAAAACCGGAAATCATCCGGTTTTTTTAACATTTCGATGGGCTTGTAGGCCGGATAAGGTGTTTACACCGCATCCGGCATCTGTATGCCTGATGGCGACGCAAAACGTCTTATCAGGCCTACCGAAAAGCGTTATTTAACGAACTCTTCGCCCAGCGTGATATCTTTCTTCAGCGTGTCCAGCATGCCTTCCAGCGAGCTTTGTTCGAACGCGCTCAGTTTACCGATGGACTGACGTTCTTCTACGCCATTTTTGCCCAGCAGCAGCGGCTGAGAGAAGAAGCGAGCGTATTGGCCATCGCCTTCAACGTAAGCGCATTCCACCACACCTTTTTCGCCGCTCAGCGCGCGAACCAGTGACAGACCGAAACGAGCTGCAGCCTGACCCATAGACAGGGTTGCAGACCCGCCACCGGCTTTTGCTTCCACAACTTCAGTACCCGCGTTCTGAATACGTTTGGTCAGGTCAGCCGCTTCTTGTTCAGTGAAGCTTACGCCAGGAATTTGTGACAGCAGCGGCAGAATGGTCACACCAGAGTGTCCACCGATAACCGGGACTTCAACGTCGCCAGGCTGCTTGCCTTTCAGTTCCGCCACAAAGGTGTTGGAGCGGATGATGTCCAGCGTAGTTACGCCAAACAGTTTGTTCTTATCGTATACGCCTGCTTTTTTCAGCACTTCAGCAGCGATAGCTACGGTCGTGTTCACTGGGTTAGTGATGATACCGATACACGCTTTCGGACAGGTTGTAGCAACCTGCTGCACCAGATTCTTCACGATGCCAGCATTCACGTTAAACAGGTCAGAACGATCCATACCTGGTTTACGTGCAACACCCGCAGAAATCAGCACCACGTCAGCACCTTCCAGTGCAGGGGTCGCATCTTCACCGCTGAAGCCTTTGATTTTCACAGCAGTAGGGATATGGCTCAAATCAACGGCCACACCAGGCGTTACTGGAGCGATGTCGTACAGGGAGAGTTCTGAACCTGAAGGCAGTTGGGTTTTTAACAGTAATGCTAGCGCCTGACCGATACCACCAGCAGCGCCGAGGACTGCAACTTTCATCCTAAACTCCTTATTATATTGATAAGCAAAATGTCTATTGCTCCGCGGCGGCGACCTTAATTCACAAATCCAACGAATTCAATAACCACGCTTCAAGAATGCGTAGTCACGCAAATTTGGCTTTTATGCATTTAACTTACGTAAAATAAAACCTAAGTTACGTAATTCAAAACCACTCGCACAGTAGAGCAACTTTCCAACAGGTGCTGACAATATACCCTACAGCCCTCTCAAAACAACATCAATTTGATAACATTTAATTTACTTTTAATCTTATTTGCGAGCCGTGACACAGGCATGTTTCTTGATAACGAAATTTGATAAAATCCCGCTCTTTCATAACATTATTTCAGCCTTGAACGAGGCAGACCGTTTGCATAAAAATTCATCTGTATGCACAATAATGTTGTTTCTACCGCCATATTACGGGTGACTTATGCGAAGCTCGGCTAAACAAGAAGAATTAGTTAAGGCGTTTAAAGCGCTACTTAAAGAAGAAAAATTCAGCTCTCAGGGCGAAATAGTCCTCGCGTTGCAGGATCAGGGCTTTGATAATATCAACCAGTCCAAGGTTTCACGCATGCTGACCAAGTTTGGTGCCGTGCGTACCCGCAATGCGAAAATGGAAATGGTGTACTGTCTGCCTGCAGAGCTGGGAGTCCCGACAACGTCAAGCCCGTTGAAAAATCTGGTGCTGGATATCGACTACAACGATGCCGTTGTCGTTATTCATACCAGCCCAGGCGCTGCGCAGCTGATTGCCCGCCTGCTGGATTCACTGGGTAAAGCAGAAGGCATTCTTGGAACGATTGCTGGTGACGATACCATCTTCACCACACCGGCCAAAGGTTTTACGGTAAAAGACCTGTACGAAGCCATTCTGGAACTGTTTGAACAAGAACTGTAATCCCCTTCCCCGTCACGCCCAGTGGCGGGGGAAAAATCTCTCTTTTCTGCTCCCCTCCGCAACTTTCCACTACCGAACATTTAACAAATAGTGCGTTTCACCGCCAAAATACATTCACACAGTGAATGATACACATCAAAAACGCACAATTTGCAAAATATCGTATCTGAATGAATTAATTGATTTTATTTTCAAAAATAAGTTCTAACCTGTATTTTTAATTCCATATAGTTATAAAAAATACTTTTTTTAACACTTAATTACCACGGAAACAATTAGCGTGGTATTAATTTATCACGTGATTAGTGTATACTTGATTTTGTGATGAGGGTCACGAAACAAAGACCCTTAATAAAAGAATTCGACGAGGTAAATATCATGAAAATCAAAACCACTGTTGCAACTTTAAGCCTTCTCTCAGTTCTCTCTTTCGGTGCAAGCGCCGCTGTTAATCAGGTGAACTCGCAAGAAGCACAAAATCTGCAATCCATGGGTACCATCTCTGTATCTCAGATCGGTAGCTCACCAATGGATATGCGTCAGGCAATCGCCGCTAAAGCAGAAAAAGCGGGCGCCAGCAGCTATCGTGTCACTGAACTCCGTGAAGGTGCTCACTGGCATGCAACCGCAGAATTGTACAAATAAACCCTCGTCGTCTAGTCCGACGACTTGCCCCCGCCTGCCGGGGGCTTTTTTATGCCTGTTTTGAGTGGCGAACGTTAAAGCGTAACTGTCCTTCGAGCTCTTCTTCTGCTTCATCGAACAGTAAAATTAGCGCGCCATATCGCCTGCGTAACTTATCCGGTAAATGGACAAATTCGATTTCCAGAGGTAACGGTAAGATTTCCCCAACCACAACCTCCCACAAAGAATCTAAATCAACCACCTTTTCCCGGGCCAGACCGAATGTACGTGCAAACTCACGGTAGAAATCACTCTGATTTTCAATCTCGTCAAAATCAAACGTATAGATATTCATCTATAGCCACCATCCCGACGCCAGTTACTCAACAGACCACCGATATGCAGGGTCTTCCTCAACCTGTTTCCCCTGTATCCCGCCAGCAAAATTTTATGCTCCTGCGATCCAGGCATCGTTTATCACCCCAGCTAAATGCTCGTCTTAAGTATAGCCCTGCCTCAGTGTGCGTAATACGTCAGGAATGAACTGTTCATCGTTTAGACAAAGAGAGATACATCACATTTTTGTGCAAGCCTATGGCTGCGTTTCAGAAACAGTATGAAACACGTTGGCCATAACTTTCTGAAAAATAATAGATCAGATATTGATATGATTTTTTCAATATAAAAATCATATCAATAACCGTATTTATCATATTTGATTTGAAATTGAAGCCGCCACAAAATGCCTGCGACTGAATAGTCTCTGGAGTCGATATGTCCATGTCTGTTGTCAACGATACCCCGTATGAAGCGGCTGAAATTCTGCGTGCTGCAAAACCCAATTTTCATCCACGTGTCGCTCTGATACTTGGGTCAGGTCTGGGGGCACTTGCCGATCGCATGGAAAATAAAACCACGCTTTCATATCAACAATTACCTGGGTTTCCGGTCAGCACCGTAATCGGCCATGCCGGGGAAGTGGTAATGGGAACGCTTTATGGTATCAACCTCATCTGCATGAAGGGGCGTGGGCATTTTTATGAAGGGCTGGGGATGGGCATCATGACCCATGCCGTACGTACCTTTAAACTGTTGGGCTGCGAATTTTTATTCTGTACCAACGCCGCGGGTTCGCTGAACGTAGATATTCCTGCAGGTAGTCTGGTCGCCCTCAACGATCACATCAACACCATGCCATCTACCCCACTTGTCGGGCCGAACGATGAACGCTTTGGTCCTCGCTTCTTTAGCCTCGCTAACGCATACGATCGCGAACTGCGCCAGCAGCTTCACGGAGCCGCAGAGCAGTTGGGTATCACGCTTCATGAAGGGGTTTTTGTCTCTTATCCTGGACCTAATTTTGAGACAGCTGCGGAGATTCGCATGATGCAGCGTATGGGCGGCGATGTCGTCGGTATGTCGGTGGTACCGGAAGTGATAGCTGCACGCCACTGTGGCCTGAAAGTACTGGCCGTTTCAGCCATCACGAATATGGCTGAAGGCCTCAGTGATGTTGAGCTTTCCCATGAACAAACGCTGAAATGCGCTGCCATGGTAACTGAAGATTTTATTCGTTTGATCGGCCAGTTCCTCAAGCAGTACGCCTGATCGTGGTTCCGTAGACGGACAGGTCGCCCTGCTCCGTCTGGAGAAAAGTTATGCCAGACAATCAGTTTCCTCGTGCAAATCTCAATGCCGTTTCGTACCTGAGCTATTACTTTGTTGGCGCACTGGTGTCGACACTGGGGATTGTGCTTGGGCCACTTTGTGCCGCTTTTCATAAAGACCCCAGCTTTATCGGGCAGGTCTTTACTCTGATGAACATCGGAATGTTTGTGCCCATTATGCTTGGCGGCATTCTGATGAAAAAATGGGGGCTGAAAAAACCATTAGTTATTGCTGCAACGCTCACCGTGATTATCAGCGCAGTACTTTTTATCCAACCAACCTTAACGTTGTTTAGCATTGCAGTGGCCGGAATTGGTGCCTGCGGGGGCGTGTTTATGACCATCGGCAGTTATCTGGTGGTCCGTATTAATCCCGATGAAAAGAGCCGCTCTTCCAGTCTGATTTTTACCGATTTCTTTTTCAGCTTTGCCGGAGCAACCCTTTCTTTACTGTTAACCTGGATGTTTAAACTGGGTGCCAGTTGGATTGCGATGTATGGGATTATGGGCGGTCTGGGCGCGCTGATGTTGGCACTTACCCTGCGTTGTCGCTTCCCATCGACAGAGGCTGCGCAGCCGCAGCAACACGAGAAAACGGAAGAGTCAGAACCTTGGGGGATCTCTGTCTATTTGATCTGTTTTACTCTCTTTGCTTTCCTGCTGGCTGAACCCATTTTTACCATGTGGACACCGGGCTACCTGCAATCGCGTTTTACACTTCAGGCGCAGGATGCCGCGCTATTCACTACTGTGTATTGGGTGACGAAAGCCATTGGCCTGTTCCTGAATCGATTCACCGTGAAGTGGATGAAACTGCGCACTTTCCTGCTGATCTGCGCAAGTATTGGTCTGCTCTCCATTGCGCTGATTGCCAACAGCAACAATACCACGCTGATTCTGATAGCGTGCAGTGTGTTTGGTTTCTTTAACTCCGGTTTATTCTCCGGCCTGATGAGCTATGGTTCACTGCAGGTGAGTCGCAGTTCACCAACCTTGATCTCCGCCTTGTTGACGTGCGGCACAGTAGGCACGCTACTGTTTGCCAGCGTCTCCTCCATGGTAAACAACCACTTTGGCCTGCAGGGGGCGGTGAATACGTCAACTGTTGCCTATTGTGTGTTACTGCTGACGCTGGTTATCGCTGTCACCTGCAGCCAGGCCGAGCGTCTCGCCCGCCCGCCATCCGCTGCGGTTTGACAAGCTTTGGGGAGGACGGCATGATGCCGTTTCTCTCCCTCTCTTACGCGTAACCAGCATGATTGATCTCCAGGCCAATAGCCGAATTCGTCTTCGAACATTGCGTTATTTTCAGGTTCTCGCTGACGAGCTGCACTTTGGCCGGGCTGCGGCCCGGTTAAACATCTCTCAACCACCGTTGAGTATGCAGATTAAAGAACTGGAAGAGATCCTTGAAACGACGCTATTTGAGCGTACCAGCCGTAAAGTGGTTCTCACGCGAGCCGGGCTGGTATTGAAAACGGAAGTCGATCGTATCCTGAGTACCACCGATCAATCCCTCAATTATGTGCGACAGATTGGCCGTAGCGAACATCAGCATTTCAACATTGGGATAGTCGGTAGCGCACTGTGGGGGACGCTGCTTACACGTCTAAAGGATTTTAAGAAGCAACAGCCGTACGTAAACTGGAGCTTGCAGGAGCTTTCCCAACATCAGCAAATTGAAGCCTTGCATGCCCGGACGATTGATATTGCGATTAGCCGGAACGTACTGCCCCAATCCGAGACGAATATTCGTAGCCAATTGATTTCCCGCGAAGCGGTTGCTCTCGCCGTACCTGAACACGATCCTCTCTGCCAACACCAAAGCGTCTCACTGGCGATGCTCGCTGAACGCCCCATCATTTCGCTTTCATTCAATCAAAGCAATTTCGCCCGTCAGATACATGACCGCTGTGTTGAGGTAGGATTTTATCCTCTGATTACCCACCAGGTTAACGAACCGCAAACAGCGCTGGCGCTGGTTAGCGCAGGAATTGGTCTCTCTTTGCTGCCAGAAACCTGCGGATTGATCCACTGGCCTGGCGTTCGTTTCTTACCGTTGAATGACCCTATTCCAGCCGATCTTTATGCCTACTGGTACGACGAACCGCTTTCCACATTAATGAACGCGTTTATCATGGCATTACAGGGGCGGTAAAACTGAAACCGGAAGAGATATCCTCTTCCGGTTAGATGATTTATGAATTGCTGGTCAGCGCATGCTGGTACTTGTGCAACATTCCCGTGAGTCGTTTCACTGGCTCCGTCACCTGAGGCGGGGCTTCCCAGAGCGTTAATTTTTCCTGGTAGATATCAAGCTCCTCCAGCAACTGACTAAAGTAGCGTCGGCGTTTGTCATCATTGACTGCAGAAATAACATGATCGGCGGTACGGCGAAGCTGGCGATGAAACGCCGATAAATCGTCGTTTACCGGTACAGGCGCATCACGTAAACGCTGGTGAGCAATAATCATCGTCAGTGCCAGGCGGAACTTTGCCAGATCGCCGGGGAATTTGTTCATCAGTAAAAACAGCTGCTGATACAACGCCGGAAGGTGGTTTTCTTTACGGCGCACAACATTAGTGGTCATTGCAGAGACCGCTGCCGACACAAACTGGTTAAGCAACACGCGACCTGTTCTGTCACGCGAGTTATCCCGCACCAGCAGAATAACGATAAACGCCAATACGCAGCCGACAATCTGCCCCAGTGCACTGTCGAGGAACTGACTAAAGTGGAAGGTCATCGGGTTATCAAGCACGATGATGTTAATGGTGCTCGCCAGCGCCCCCATTGAGCCCAGACGCCGCTTCTGCACCTCAATACCCAGAAAGAATCCCAGCACCGCCAGACTCAGACACAGCAACAACATGCTTTGCTGGGTATTGGGGATAATCACCAGAAAATAGAGCGCCCCCAACGGTAATGCTGCCAGCGTGCCATAGATAAAGTCGATGGCCACCATGCGGGGGTTAGGCAAACGCATGGCCAGCGATGTGACGACCGCTATCATAACCATCGCGCCGCTACCTGATGTCCAGCCGGTCCACAACCAGAATAAGGTTCCCAGCACACAGGACAGCGTAGTACGCCAGAAGTTGACCAGCGCATGGTGACGTTCGGCGGATTCCACCTTCACCACCGGCTCGCCTTGCAGGATCTCTTCTTCGATAGCGCTAATTTTGGTATTGCTGACCACTCCGCGTTTCAACAGCAGGTAGCGCGTCGCCGCGCCGGCCCAGCTATAGATCGTCACTGGCGTATCACGCTCACCGGTCCAGACAATCACACGGCGCATCCGCTTCAATTGTTTATGTACGTCCTGCACCGTTTCAACCGGCGTATCAAACAACTCGCGGAAGGTATCGGTAATCAGTTCTGGTCGGGTGTTCTGAATAAGATAGGTTTCGCAGGATTGCGTGATGAGCGTAAGCGACAGCGTGTTCAACGCTTTGAGTCTACGATTGGCGCGCACCCAGCGTGAGGATTCCATGTTCAGGTTGCTGCGCATACCTTCAAGCGCTGCCGTACGACGAACTAAAGCGCCCCAGGCCTTGTCCACCTCTTCGCTATCACCATGCTTTATACACAGTTGCATAAGCTGATATTGCGCCACCAGAAGACTGTCTAACTCGACATCTATCTCCTGTTTCACTGAACGGGGCGAAAAGAGCAGGTCGGCGATGATAGCGCAGACAATCCCCATCACAATCTCGCTGCAGCGTTCGAGCGCAAATTGTGGCGTCAGTAGAGGCTCCGCCTGAATAGTAATGACGATAATCAACGCCGTGTAACCCGAAAGCCCCCAGGCATAGGAGTTTTCGATCTTTACCAGTGAAGAGATCCAGGTACAAAAACCGGCCCAGATACAACACACCAGGATCATCAATAGCGGCGCACGGATCATACTGATAATAATGATCAGCGCGGCAATACAACCAATAAATGTCCCGACAATACGCAGCATACCGCGGTAGCGGATAGCGCCTGAATAAGGTTCTCCGCCAGCGGCAAAGGCTGGACCTGCCGCCACAATGGCTGCGGTAAGTACCGCCCAACGAGGGGTCTCAAGCTGAAAGTGAAAGCCAACGAACAGCGCCAGTACAATCGCGCAGGCCAGCTTTACCGCAAAGCGGATATGCTGATTGGCAATGGAGAAAATGCCCATCACAATTAACCAAACTCGCGCAGACGGTGCGCCATTTTACGGAAGAACGACTCCTGGCTGGCATCGCGATCCTGCTTGCCGGTAATGACGACGGTCGCCGTCGTCCCGGCAGGCCACAAGGTTCCCTGCTGCTCATCAAGACGAATACGCACCGGCACGCGCTGCGCCAGACGCACCCATTCAAGATTGGAGTCAATGGTTGCCATACCTTTCGCATCCCGCGTGCTGCTGGCATTCGTTACGCCAGCCGCCACGCTATCGACGGTGCCTTTCAACACATTATTACTGCCAAGCGGGGTGATTTCAGCGCGATACCCAGGGCGGACGCCTTCCAGTTTGGTTTCTTCCATATACGCCAGCACATAGAAAGAATGCTGTTTGACCAACGCCACCGCCGTGGAGCCGCGCGTGATAAATTCGCCGCTATAGACGTTCAGGTTAGTCACCCAGCCGTCTGCCGGCGCGCGGATAACGGTACGTTCCAGATCTAATTTCGCCAGGTCGCGGGTCGCTTGTGCTTTCGCAAGCTGGTGTAATACGGTTTGCAGGACGTTGTTTGATTGGTCGATCTCCTCACGAGACATAGCCTGCACGCCCAGTCGGTTACGACGACCAGCCTCCTGGCGTTTTTCCTGCGCCAGTACCTGATAATAGGCCACGTCAGCTTCGGCCTGCTCGAGGGCTTTCTTATAGCGTGGCTGGTCGATGGTGAACAGGATCTGATCCTTTTTCACCAGTTGGTTATCATGGATGTTAACGTTGGTAATAAGGCCCGCAACATCCGGCGCAATGGCAACAACATCGGCGCTGAAACGCGCATCACGCGTCCACGGCGACTCGGTGTAGAACACCCATGCGCGGAAAATAGCGATGAAGGCCAGAATGACCAGTATCACGGTAATGGCCGTGCGGGAGAGTTTTCTTGTTAGTGTTTTCACTTCAACCTCAAACGAACAGGCGCGTTATTAAATAGAACAGACAGCAATACAGCGCGGTGTTAAACAGAGCCGGATGCCAGACAAAATCATAGATGCCCGTCGGAACAAGCACCCGGCGCACCAGCCAGAAAATCGCCAGTGACAAAAGTAATTCGAAAAAAATCGGTGGGAAGGACAGACCAAACACCACGATAACGGGAAACAGACTCATGTTGACCTTGGTAACGTAAGAGAGTGCAGATGATAGATTTTCTAGCGTATGTCACCGCAGAGAAGGGCAAGGATGAGCCAGGCGAGAGCGACATAGCCGTTATTTGAATAATAATATATTAACGTAACTGTTATGCTGTTATCTATATTATGTGATCTAAATCACTTTTAAGCCAGAGTGAACAATGGAACGATTAAAACGTATGTCGGTGTTCGCCAAAGTTGTCGAACTGGGCTCCTTCACCGCCGCCGCAAGACAGCTACAAATGAGCGTTTCATCGATAAGCCAGACGGTCTCAAAACTGGAAGATGAGCTACAGGTCAAGCTGCTAAACCGCAGCACACGTAGCATTGGGCTAACTGAAGCCGGTAAAATTTATTATCAGGGCTGCCGCCGGATGCTGCACGAAGCGCAGGATGTCCACGAGCAGCTATATGCCTTTAACAACACGCCCATCGGCACCCTGCGCATTGGCTGTTCTTCAACCATGGCACAAAATGTCCTCGCCGGATTGACCGCCACAATGCTGAAAGAGTACCCCGGCCTGACGGTCAATCTGGTCACCGGTATCCCGGCGCCTGATTTAATCGCCGATGGTCTGGACGTGGTTATCCGCGTCGGCGCATTGCAAGACTCCAGCCTGTTTTCACGTCGTCTGGGCGCCATGCCGATGGTGGTCTGCGCGGCAAAAAGTTATCTCGCCCAGTTTGGCGTTCCAGAGAAACCCGCCGATCTCAGCAACCACTCGTGGCTGGAATACAGCGTGCGTCCGGATAATGAATTCGAGCTTATCGCACCGGAAGGCATTTCGACTCGGCTGATCCCAGAGGGTCGTTTTGTGACCAACGATCCGATGACGCTGGTGCGCTGGCTGGCGGCAGGCGCGGGCATTGCCTATGTACCGCTGATGTGGGTGATCAACGAGATCAACCGCGGCGAAGTGGAGATCCTGCTCCCCCGTTACCAGTCAGATCCACGTCCGGTGTATGCGTTGTACACCGAAAAGGATAAGCTACCGCTCAAAGTGCAGGTGGTGATTAACTATCTGACCGATTATTTTGTTGATGTGGCGCAGCTGTTTCAGGGAATGTACGGTCGGGGAAAAGAGAAATAAAAAGAGTCCAGGCCGGATAAGGCGTTGACGCCGCATCCGGCAAGATGCCCGATGGCACTGGTGCTTATCGGGCATACATCATGATGTTATGCGGTGCCACCCACGGTCAGGTTATCCACCTTCAGCGTCGGCTGGCCCACGCCCACCGGCAGGCTCTGCCCTTCTTTACCGCACACGCCCACCCCGTTATCCAGTTTCAGGTCGTTACCCACCATCGAAATCTGCTGCATCGCTTCGATACCGGAGCCAATCAGCGTTGCGCCTTTCACCGGTTTGGTCACTTTACCGTTTTCAATCAGATACGCTTCGGAGGTAGAGAACACGAATTTCCCGGAGGTGATATCCACCTGGCCGCCGCCGAAGTTAGGCGCATAAATACCGTATTCAACGGATTCGATGATTTCCTGCGGCGTAGATTTCCCCGACAGCATATAGGTGTTGGTCATACGTGGCATCGGCAGGTGCGCGTAAGATTCACGGCGACCGTTACCCGTTGGCGCCACCCCCATCAAACGTGCATTCAGTTTGTCCTGCATGTAGCCTTTCAGAATACCGTTTTCGATCAGCACGTTGTACTGACCCGGTGTGCCTTCATCATCAATAGCCACAGAACCACGACGATCCGCCATTGTGCCGTCATCAACGATGGTGCACAGCTCTGACGCCACCAGCTCACCCATGTGACCGCTGAATACCGACGTGCCACGGCGGTTAAAGTCACCTTCCAGACCATGACCGACCGCTTCATGCAGCAGAACGCCAGGCCATCCAGCACCGAGTACCACCGGCAGCGTACCCGCTGGCGCCGCTACCGCAGAGAGATTAACCAACGCCATACGTACGGCCTCTTTCGCCCATGCATCAGCACGGACTTCGCCATCGAGATCGGCAAGGAAATAGTCATAGCCAAAACGACCGCCGCCACCGCTGGCGCCGCGCTCGCGCTTACCGTCCTCTTCCACCTGTACGCTTACGGACAAACGCACCAGCGGACGGACGTCAGCGGCCAGCGTACCGTCGGTCGCCGCCACCAGAATCAGTTCATAAACACCGGTCAGACTGGCGGTCACTTCCTGAACGCGCTTGTCGGCAGCACGCGCCACGTTATCTACGCGGCGCAGAATATCCAGCTTCTCTTCACGGCTCATGCTCTGCAGGGGATCAACTGAGGTATAAAGCGCCTGATGCTCCACCGCCCCCAGCGTTTTTACCTTGCCGTCACCGTTGTCACGCACGATAGTACGGGCAGCATGAGCGCTTTGCTCCAGCGCCAGCAGGCTAATCTGGTCTGCATAGGCAAACCCTGTTTTTTCGCCGCTGATGGCGCGCACGCCAACACCTTGATCGATATTGTAAGAACCATCTTTAATGATGCGGTCTTCTAAAACCCAGGATTCGTGATAGCTCGACTGAAAATAGAGATCGCCGTAATCAAGACGGCGTTCGGCCAGTTGGCCCAGGATGGCAAACAGATCCTGATGTTTCAGGCCATTCGCCGCTAGCAATTGTTCACTTACCAGGTTCAGACTCATCGTTTTTGCTACTCATTAGTTACTGTTGTAGGCCTGATAAGACGCGCCAGCGTCGCCATCAGGCGCTTCAATGCCCGGATGGCGGCGTAAATGCCTTATCCGGCCTACGGACTGCGGTAGAAGTTCTATGTTGAGATTGGGGCAATTACTCGCCCCCGTCAAATCATTGCTGGCTTTCTTTGCGCGGCTGGCGCAGAACTTCGTTAATCTGTGGCTTATCGACCGGACCGGTAATGCGATAGCGCAGAATTGAAACTTTGCTCCACAGCGGCCCCAGAACTTTACTGGCGGCAAATACCGCCGCGCCAACAATCGGGTTGACGGCAAACGCCGCGGCCACCCCAACGGTGGCAGAAATTTCAGGAGCGACAACGGCTTCCATATCCAGTTCGCGACGCACCAGATTCACCGAACCTTTCATGGCGATATCAGCTTCGAGGCCATCCACCAGCGTATCATCAGTGTGCATCACACCGTCTTTGATCCATGCCGTACTGCGGATAGAGTCAAAGTAAAAACCTTCGCTGAACGTATCGCTAAAATCAAAGCGCAGTTTACGCAATAGCGCATCAAAGCTCAGCAGACGTAACAGTTGCCCCGCATGTCCGGTGCTAAGTTCAGTCAATTCACCTTTGCCTAAACGGGTGCGCAAAATGCCATTCAGTGAAGCTTCATCCGGATCCCAGGGCGGATTACGCCAGTGCAGATCGTACTCGACATTAAAGGAAGAGTTACGAATCGGGGTAGATACGCCAAAGAAACCCGCGGCTGAATCAATCTTGTTGCCATTCAGCTTTCCTTTCAGTGATGTACGCTCCTTGCCCGGCGCGTTCACCCACACGCCATCGGTGGTCAGTCTGGCAAAGCCTGTATCCAACAAACCGTTACTCAGCGTTAGCGTGTCGCCTTTAATCGCGACATCGGCATCAATACGCCCATATTTTTGCCCCCACATCCAGCACTCTTCGCAGCGTATCTGCGCATCCGGCCAGCCACGGAAACTGACGTTATTGATAGCAGAGAACGGCGAGGCTGGCGTTGTATTTGGTGATGACGTTGCAGCGCTCGGGTTGTAATACAGGTACTTGATATTGGCAAGCCACGGCGCATTATTGCGCATAGCCAATGTGGCGTTAATCTCACGCCCCTGCGCCCGTACGCTGGTACCATTAAGCCCAGGTTCAGACACAATGCTCAGGTTATTCCACTGCTGTCCGCCCAATGATAAAGAAGGCGTGCGCACCGCAATACGCTGCGGGAAGTTCGCATTACTTCCGACATTATCCGCCGCGCCTTTCTGGAACAATGCCAGCCATTGCGCACCATCCATGGGCGGAAGATTAAGTTCGATGCCTTGCTGATCGGGTAACGCGGGCACGGTACGGCTTTCCGACGTCCAGATTGCGCGGTCAAGCGTCAGTTTCTGATTCAGCAACCAGCGGCTGTTAAAGTGATTCTTACTGCCCGCGTTGCCGGTCAGATCAAAACTGCGCAGATTGCCGCTGGCCTTAACGTTCACCGGTAACGCCTCGCCGGGTGCCTTATTCAGCGGTGAAGGTAAGTGACTGCTTACATTTTTCAGGTCGCCTTTCAGCTCAATGTTGTAGGTCGCTCCGGCATGATGTGGCAGGTCAATGCCAACCTTACCGTTCCACGCCATACTGCCGCTTAAGGCCTCACTCACCTGTGCGGGGAGTATCCCCATGCGAGTTGGCTGCCAGTCGCCGTTCAGATTCACAGCAACCTGGTAAGCCTTTGCACCCTCGGTCGTGGAAAAGTCGACGTTCAGCGGCTGATTAAACCAGTTCGCCGTCATCGGCTCGCTCTTGAGATCGCCGTTGATAAAGCTGAATTTACCGTTCAAATTCTTCAGCGTGCTGTCGAGCGGCTTGATAAACAGACTGTTATTACGCAGGTTCACATCGCCTTTGGCCGTAACCAGCGAACCATCTAACGGGATATCAAGATGTAAGCGAGCACTCACATCACCGTCAATTTGCAACTGCTCCAGCGTGGCACCAAGCGACTCTTTCAGCGGTGTTTCGTCGAAATAAGGCCCAACCGCTTTGCCCGGCCCGTTGATGTCGGCATCAATCAGCAGTTTTTCTTTTGCGTAGTCAGGGATATTTGCCGTCAGGTTTGTGGCTTTTACCCCCCCCAGATTGACGCTATCCGTCTTCATCCACAGGCCATCGTTAATGAAGTTCAGTTCAATATTGAGGTCAGTCAGTGCGGGCCAGTCCGGCTGGAAGGCAAATTTTGCATTACGCAGCGGCACCAGCACCTGGAACTGACCTTCGTTATGCAAATACGGGAACAGATGTGGGTTACCGCCATAAACCAGTGTTGCGTTATCCGTCTCACCGCCCTGAATTGCCCCACTGAGGTAATCAACCAGCTCTTTTCCCATCAGGTTTTCCGGGAAATAGCGCCAGGCCTGGGAGCCATCGTGAGTGCTAATCCCCGCCAGAATCCCCAGCCACGGTTCATCACCTGTTGGTTGCAGATAACGAAAACCGCCACGCGCATGTACCGCTTTCGCTTTAACGTCAATATTGCGCCCGTCTAGCTGAAAGCCATTTTCATTCTTCAGCCAACTGAGCGTTGCCACGCCATCTTCTATCTCCAGCGGGGCACGAAAGACGGTTTCATACGGCATTTTTGCCTGCTTCATGGAGGCCGTTAATGCGCCATTTTCCACGCTGCCAGACAATGTACCGGAGAAATGTTCTGCCCCCGGCAGCAGCTTCCACTGTTTCCAGGCCAGATCGGTCCACGAGGACTGGAAACGGGTTTTTTCGGTCGCCTGTAACGGGATATCCAACGCCAGCACGTTTATCTTGCCGCTCGGTTGCGTGGCCCGCCAGATATCACCCAATGCCGGAGATAATTTAGCGGCCATCGGACGTAGCCCCTCTAACCCGGCTAACTCCAGGTTACTGGCGCGAATACGTAATTCGTCGCTGCGCTTGTTATTAGCGCCCCCTACTTCCTGCTCAGGGAACCAGGCCAGCGTTAATGCCCCGCTCGGCCAGGGTTTGTCATCCATCGTGATGCGCGTATCCGGGATTGCGAACAACCAACCGGAGTGCTCACGGCTGATATGCGCAGTCAGGTTATCGACGGACAGCGTGTGGATGTTGCTCTCCCCCTTCCAGCTTGCGCCGCCCTTTTTCAACCAGACATCGCCACCTGAGATTTCGCCTTTGCTGAGCGTCATCCAGCCTTCCAGGCTAAAGCGCGCGGTTTGCAGCGCAACATTGTCCTGCATCCATTTCCCCAACCACGGCTTAACGTCGATGTCGTCAGCCTGCAGCCAGACTCGGCCATTATTCAGCAGGCCGTCATCATCACGCAGATCCATACGCACCTGCATAACACCGTGCTGGCCGGTCAGGCTGGAGAGGCTGACCTGGCCTTCAGCACGATGCCGGTTTTTACCGTTCAACCAGGTTAGCTGAGGGATCGCCAGTTCCGCGCGCTGGCCTGACAGGGTCAAAAAACTGACCTGGCTGTCGCGAAGATCAAAATGGTCAAACTGGCGCAGGAACAGATCGCTGATGTGGCTGGTTTCAATCCCGTCGCCGCTATCGCCGCGTTGGATCGGCGTATTGGTGCGCAACTGCAGTTGCCAGAAGGTGAGATCGCGAAACTGCCAGCGCATGTGCAGCAAACTTTGCCAGACATCCAGCGCCAGCGTGACACGCTTTACCGAGAATTCGCCACCGTCTTTCAGCTGTGCATGAATATCGCGTGCTTCGAGCGTAGGGCCAAAATTTTGCCAGTTAGCAGAAAGCTGGCTGGCGGAAACGGGAATACCGGTGGCAGATTCGATCTTACCCAGAATGGTCGGACGCCAGCTATCGAGATGCGGCAGAGCAAGGCGCAGCCCACTGACCAGCAGCGCTGCGACGACAACGAATGCGGCTCCAGTGAGCAGTAAAATCCCCGGCAATCGCCTCACGCGCCTCTCCTTGTCTGCCAAAAAATGTGACTCACACCCCTTGAGTGAATATTGCCGGATAGCGGCGCTTATGCCTTATCCGGCCTACATGCGCGGGTGCCACTACACGATTTACATCATTACCACGTCAAACTGCTCCTGGTTATAGAGCGGTTCGACTTGTACTTTGACCTGTTTGCCGACAAAGATTTCCACTTCCGCCAGCGCATGCGATTCTTCACTCTTCAGGGCTTCAGCCACCGCAGGAGAGGCATAAACCAGGAAACGATCGGATTCATATGCATGGTGAACGCGCACAATTTCACGCATGATTTCATAGCACACGGTTTCCACCGTTTTCACCGTGCCACGTCCGTGGCAGGTTGGGCACTCGTTACACAGCACATGCTCCACGCTTTCGCGCGTGCGTTTGCGCGTCATCTCTACCAGACCCAGCTGTGAAAAACCGTTGATACTGGTTTTTACGCGATCCTTGCTCAGCGCCTGCTCCAGAGAGTGCAGCACCCGGCGGCGGTGGTCTTCATTATTCATGTCGATAAAATCGATAATAATAATGCCGCCGAGGTTACGCAGACGCAGCTGACGGGCAATGGCCTGCGTTGCTTCAATATTAGTATTAAAGATAGTGTCGTCGAGATTACGATGCCCAACAAACGCGCCGGTATTGATGTCGACGGTGGTCATCGCTTCGGTTTGGTCGATGATCAGATAGCCGCCGGACTTCAGCTCAACTTTACGTTCGAGCGCGCGCTGGATTTCATTCTCAACGTCAAAGAGATCAAAAATAGGCTGGCGTCCGCTGTAATGTTCCAGTTTGCTGGTCATCTCAGGGATGTATTCCGCCGTAAATTCCAGCAACGCTTCATAGGTCAGGCGGGAATCGACGCGAATTCGGTCTAACTGAGCATCGGCAAAATCACGCAGAACGCGCTGCGCCAGCGCCAGTTCACCATACATCTGGTAGCGCGTTTGCGGGCGCTTCTTACGCTCCATGACCTTCGTCCAGACACGCTTCAGGTAAGCAGCATCAGAGGCAAGGTCTTCTTCACATACGCCTTCAGCCGCCGTGCGAATGATAAATCCGCCCTGCTCGTCGCAGTAATCCGCCACCACTTTCTTCAGTCGCTCGCGTTCAGTTTCGCTCTCGATTCGCTGAGAAACCCCCACGTGCGAGGCGCCAGGCATAAAAACAAGATAACGGGAAGGAAGCGTGATATCCGTCGTCAGGCGTGCGCCCTTCGTGCCCAGAGGATCTTTCACCACCTGTACCATCAGGTCTTGCCCCTGACGCACCAGTTCGGAGATATCGCGCACAGTGAACTGTTTTTGTTCTTCACCCGCTACGCATTCGGTATGCGGCATGATGTCTGATGCGTGGAGAAATGCGGCTTTATCCAGCCCAATATCTACAAAAGCCGCCTGCATACCCGGAAGTACACGACTTACACGACCTTTGTAGATATTGCCTACGATTCCGCGTCGCGCCTCACGTTCAATATGAATTTCCTGCAGAATACCGCCATCAATGTACGCCACCCGCGTTTCCGATGGCGTTACGTTTACCAACAATTCAGCCGTCATGTTTATCCCTTTTCTCACGCAGTGCGTTAAAATTGCTCAGCAACTCATACGTTTCTACCAGCGGTAAGCCGACTACGGCGTGATAGCTGCCATTGATCTTCCTGACAAAACAGCCACCCAACCCTTGAATACCGTATGCACCTGCTTTATCCATAGGCTCACCGCTGGCAACATAACCCGCGATGTCCTCATCTGTTAGTGCTCTGAATGTCACTTCCGTCACCACCAGACAGTCCAGGCTGTGCTGGCGATCGGCTAATGCGACAGCCGTCATGACCTGATGCGTTTTACCTGACAGTTTGTGCAGCATCGCTGCTGCATGGTCGGCATCATGTGGTTTTTCCAGCACTTCGCCATTAAGGATCACAATGGTATCCGCTCCCAGCACAGGTAAATCGCGCTCAGCCAGTGCTACGCCCGCTTGCGCTTTTTCACGCGCCAGACGAACAACATACTGCTGGGCGCTTTCCTGCGGGTGCCGCTGTTCTTCAATTCCAGGAACCACCCGTTCAAACGTAACACCAAGCTGAGCGAGCAACTCCTGACGACGTGGAGAACCTGAAGCAAGATACAGAGTATTCATATCAACCTTTATTGCACCGCAAACTGCTGGCGGACTTTACGCATCAGTAAGAATAGCCATGGCCAAAGCACACCATTTACTACACTACTCCAGAACACTTCAGGTCTGAAAGAGACGTTGATCACTAAAAACTCGGCCCAGAAAACAATAATATCCACGACCAGTGACAACAACATAACTACCAGCGCCTGCTGCCAGAGCGCGAGGTTACGGAAGAGCTGAAATTTCAGTGCGACCAGATAAGCAATGATACTCATCGACAATGCCCGCACACCAAGCGTAGAGCCGCTAATGAGATCCAGTATGGCACCCACGATAAATCCTGTGCCCACATTTACGCGATGCGGCAGCGCCAGGATCCAGTACAGCAGAATGAGCAGCACCCAGTTCGGCCGGAAAACGAGGATCTCGTCCGGCCAGGGCATGACTTGCAGCAGAAATGCAATTAGGAACGAGAGCCAAATGACCCAACGTCCCTGGTGACGGATGCTTGCCACTTACTGCCCTCCCGGCTTACGCGGAGCAGGTTGTGACGGCGTGGTTGTTGCAGGAACCGGCGTTACACCTGTCGCCGGAGCAGGAACTGGCGCAGGAGGCCCCATGGCATCCGGTGCCGGCAGGACTTGCGGCATCATTTGCATCAGACGTTCATTAGCTACACGGTGCACTTCTTCCGGCGTCATCGGGTTAGCGCCATTGCGATCGGCCCCCCACAGCAGCAGCAGATAACGTAAACGCTGTAAACCCGCCGTCGGACGCGCCTGAATCACGGTGTATGCGCGCTGGGTATCCAGCTTCACAGAGGAAACGACACCGACGGGATAGCCTTCAGGGAAACGCCCACCCAGACCGGAGGTCACCAGCACATCGCCAACGCGAATGTCAGTATTAGCCGGCAGGTGTTCAAGCTGAAGATCGTCCGTGCAACCGTTACCGGCAGCGATCACGCGAATATCGTTACGCAATACCTGGATTGGCAGCGCATGCGTCGCGTCACAAATCAGCAGTACGCGGCTGGTCAGTTTAGCCACCGCAACGACCTGGCCCACTACGCCTTTATCGCTGATGACCGGCTGACCTTCATAAACGCCGTTAACACTCCCTTTGTCGATCACAACCTGATCGCTGTAAGGATCGTTAACCGTTGAGATGACCTGCGTCACCATTTTTTGTTCGTCCTGGCGCAGCGGCGATCCCAGCAGCTCACGCAAACGCGCATTCTCCTGTTTATATTGCCCCAGCATCAGCAGTTCACTGTTTTTCAGCAGCAGTTCCTGACGCAACGCCCGGTTTTCAAGTTCGAGTTGGTCACGAGAAGCCAGCGTTTGCGACACGCCGTCGAGTAATTCACGGGGACCATTAGAGATAAAGTAGAAAGGACTGACGGCGGTATCCATATACGTTCGGATTTGACTAAACGTACCCAGGCGGCTGTCGGCAATAATAACGCCGAGCGCCACCAGCACCGCCAGAATAAGGCGAATCTGTAGCGACGGGCCACGGCTAAAAATTGGCTTCATAGTCTATGCGTATTCTCGCATCAGAGCGGAAGAGCAACCCATGGCTACCCTTCCTGCATCCGATTACTCTTCGCTGAACAAGTCGCCGCCGTGCATATCGATCATTTCCAGTGCTTTACCGCCACCGCGAGCCACACAGGTCAGCGGATCTTCGGCAACAACAACTGGAATACCGGTCTCTTCCATTAACAGACGATCAAGGTTACGCAGCAGCGCACCACCGCCGGTGAGGACCATACCGCGTTCTGAGATGTCAGACGCCAGCTCTGGCGGGCACTGTTCCAGTGCAACCATCACCGCGCTTACGATACCGGTCAGGGGTTCCTGCAGCGCTTCCAGGATCTCGTTAGAGTTCAGGGTAAAGCCACGTGGAACACCTTCTGCCAGGTTACGACCGCGAACTTCAATCTCGCGTACTTCGTCGCCAGGATAAGCAGAACCGATTTCGTGCTTAATACGTTCCGCGGTAGCTTCACCGATCAGCGAGCCGTAGTTACGGCGAACATAATTAATGATGGCTTCGCCGAAGCGGTCACCACCAATACGCACGGAGGAGGAGTAAACTACGCCGTTCAGAGAGATAACGGCGACTTCTGTGGTACCACCACCGATATCGACAACCATTGAGCCGGTTGCTTCAGAAACTGGCAGACCCGCACCGATCGCTGCCGCCATCGGCTCTTCGATCAGGAACACTTCACGAGCACCTGCGCCCTGAGCGGATTCACGGATGGCACGGCGTTCAACCTGAGTTGCTCCAACCGGTACACACACCAGTACGCGCGGGCTTGGGCGCATGAAGCTGTTGCTGTGCACTTGTTTGATAAAGTGCTGGAGCATTTTTTCAGTCACGAAGAAGTCAGCGATAACGCCATCTTTCATTGGGCGAATTGCAGCGATATTGCCCGGCGTACGACCCAGCATCTGCTTCGCATCATGACCTACTGCAGCCACGCTTTTCGGCGAACCGGCACGATCCTGACGAATGGCCACAACGGAAGGCTCATTCAATACGATGCCTTGTCCTTTTACATAAATAAGGGTATTCGCGGTACCCAGGTCAATGGACAGGTCATTGGAAAACATGCCACGAAATTTTTTCAACATACTAAGGGATAATCCTGAAAGCTGGGGCGGAAAACAAAATCCGCTTACTTTACCAACCACACGCAGCAGCGACAAGGCGCAAAAATCATCTGCTACGGTGAAAATTAGTGCAGTTCGTTTCCTTTGTTACAAAACCGGCCTGAGTCCATCAGGGCTGAAAAACTCAGCAGCAGTCCTCGCTTTTGTTTGCAACCTGTCAAAGGTCATTCACCTGCATGTTTGCTGTTACAACCTGGCGAGCAGACAAGCACACCCCCAGAAGGCACAGCGCGCGTTATTCTACGTGAAAACAAATTAAACGGCAGGTTAAACCGAGTATCTTTGCGAATATTTTTTCACGTTTGTGTCAAGTGGCTGTGATGCGGCAAAAAAATCACCCTGCCCACCCGCGACTCCACGTTCGGTCAGGGTATGCCACTCGCTGCGCGAACGAACGCCCGTGGCATAAACCTGCGTTGGCGTTCCGGTACACGTCTCTACCAGGCTCTGAACCAGCAACTGATTTTCCGTTCGCTTATCAATGTTTCTCACCAGACTGGGATGAAGCTTCAACAATTCGACATTCAGCTCTTTGATCCAGCTGGTACTCACCAACGTTAAACCGGCCTGCGTAACGGCGATACGTACGCCAAGCGCATCCATCAATCGGATAACCGGTTGTAACCGGCTGATGTGTTGACAAACATCCGCCTCAGCAAGTTCAATAATTATGCGTTTACGTAGCGATTTTTCGCACTGCATCAGCGTATCTCGCAGCCAACGCTGAAAACGTGGGCGAATGAGCGATTCAACCGTCGTCTGCATCGCCAGATTTTCCTGCGGCCAGTAACCCAAAAGCAGGATGAGACGGCTTAACTGCAGACGGTCATACTCTTCCGCCAGACCAAATTGCAGCACCATCGGCATATATTCCGCCGAGATGACCTCTTCGCTGCCATCGAAAATACGGCACATAAGCTCGCGATGGTGCACCCGCCCTTCACGCGTTACGGCAGGTTTTTGATAAATTCGCGGTCCGCCCCGACTGAGCATCTGCTCAATCAGCGTTCGCCAGCGCACATTGCCCCGGCCTTTTTCCGGCAGAGAGTCGTCATACACCGACCAACTGTTCCCGCCTTGTAATACTGAATTCCGGGTGGCCGCTTCGGCGTGATCCATAACTTGTTCAGTAGATTGACCGCTACGACAGACACAAATGCCAATATGAACCATATCGGCACGATCGATCATTTTATTAGCCGGAAGTGCATCCACCGCCTTTAAGAGTTGCCCGGCAATGCTTTCCGCTTCTTTTAACGTACGGTGTGGCAGCAGGATGGCAAAATCACTTCGGTGGTAACGCGCTAACAGTGCGCCTGGATAGCGCATCATAAAGGTGGACAACAAATTGATAAGCGTTGAAATTTGTTCTTCCGCCTGGGTAATGCCCCAGCTCTCGCGTAGCAGCGTAAAGTCCGGCAGACGAACCATCATCACCACACCATGCGAGCCGACTTTTTCCTGATCCTCCAGCAGCGTCGCCAGTTGGTTATCAAAGAACAAGCGGTTGCTCAGCCCCGTTTTTGTATCCTGCGCGACATAGGAGCGAATTAGCGTATCCAGGCGGCTGCGTTGTTCGCGAGCATTTTGAATTTCGGTCAGTAGCATGTCGAGCGCACTACTGGTACGCGCTGGCCACTCATAGACCGTTCCCCGCACATTTGGCCCGCGTTCACCGTTGAGGATCCGCGTTGAACGAATCTCCAGTAATTCCTGTCCGGACAGTTGACGTTGAAGCCAGCGTACCGACAAAAACAGCATCAGGATAATAAAGCCTATCGATAGCGTAAGCGGTGCCGTGGTCATCAACGAATGGAAATAGTTGCCCATCGGATCCTGGTAAACCATACGCAGCGACATCCCCGGATGCTTGACCAATGGCACGGTGAGATCGCGATAAAGGTTATTCGTCCCCGCCGGGCGGTAGCTGCTGGTTCGGGAATGGCTATAAACAACGCGGTCACCCTGAAGCAATTCAATACGGACGATATCAACCGAAATCATTAATTCATCAATTTGCGGCGTTAAGGACACGACATCCCTGGTGACCAGATGGGTATCGATCGCCGTCGCGACGGCATGGACGCGAGTGGTGAACTTATATTGAATAGCGTTATAGAAACTCAGCGAGCAACCTATCAGCGTCACGAAAATCGTTAACCCGGTAAGCAGCGTAACAAAGGCTGAAAATTTCGTCGTTAATCGCATCCTTGTGTTAACTCCGACAGTGATGAATCAGGTGTGAAAGTGAAAAAGCGACACGAAAATGCAAAACTGAACGCGAAATCCGTCAATTTACACAAATAATGTGGGCATACTACCAAATCAGGTATATCTGGCAATTTATTGCGCAGAATCGGCATCATGTTTTAATTAGCGAGTATAGTCTTCACAGATAATTTTCCAATCCACTATATGAATTGAGGACAGGTTATGCAGGCTTTGATCTTAGAACAGCAGGACGGAAAAACCCTCGCATCCGTTCAACCCCTCGACGAAAATCAGCTACCTGAAGGCGATGTGACGGTGGATGTTCACTGGTCGAGCCTGAACTATAAAGATGCCCTCGCCATCACCGGCAAGGGTAAAATTATCCGCAATTTTCCGATGATTCCTGGTATCGATTTCGCCGGTACCGTACGCACAAGTGAAGATCCTCGTTTTCATGCAGGTCAGGAAGTCTTACTGACCGGATGGGGCGTGGGTGAGAATCATTGGGGTGGGCTGGCCGAACGCGCTCGTGTGAAAGGCGACTGGCTGGTTGCGCTGCCAAAAGGACTGGACGGTCGCAAAGCCATGGTCATTGGCACCGCCGGTTTTACCGCGATGCTGTGCGTCATGGCGCTTGAAGATGCCGGTATCCGCCCGGAAGACGGCGAAATCGTCGTCACCGGCGCCAGCGGTGGTGTAGGCAGTACTGCCGTTGCGCTACTGCACAAACTGGGTTACCAGGTTGCGGCAGTATCGGGCCGCGAAAGCACCCACGACTACCTGAAAAGCCTGGGAGCCAACCGCATTCTGGGTCGTGATGAGTTTGCTGAATCTCGTCCGCTGGAAAAACAACTGTGGGCGGGTGCCATTGATACCGTTGGCGACAAAGTGCTGGCAAAAGTACTGGCGCAGATGAACTATGGCGGTTGTGTTGCCGCCTGTGGTCTGGCTGGCGGTTTTGCGCTACCCACCACGGTGATGCCGTTTATTCTGCGCAACGTGCGTTTACAGGGCGTCGACTCCGTGATGACGCCTCCGGCTCGTCGTGCACAGGCCTGGCAACGTCTGGTTAACGACCTGCCAGAGTCGTTCTATACCCAGGCAGCGACAGAAATCACGCTTGCCGATGCACCGAAGTTTGCCGATGCCATCATCAATAACCAGGTGCAGGGCCGTACGCTGGTGAAGGTGCAATAAAACAATTCGCAGATACAAATTTACATTTAATTAACTAAATTTCTCTGCACATTGACGGACTCCCTGCCATAGTAACTACGCGCCAGTATGAGCCTTTGCGCGTATGTCGGGAGTCCGTTATGAAGAAAATACGTCCGTTCACTGAAGCCGATGTAACAGCCGAGTCGGCTTTTTTTATGCAGCGCCGCCAGGTGTTGAAAGCGCTGGGTATCAGCGCCGCCGCTTTGTCTTTGCCCTTTTCTGCCGAGGCCGATCTTCTGAGCTGGTTTAAAGGCAATGACCGTCCGCCCGCGCCTGCCGGTAAACCCCTTGATTTCACCAAGCCGACAGCCTGGCAAAATACGCTTCCTTTAACACCAGAAGATAAGGTTTCTGGCTATAACAACTTCTACGAGTTCGGCCTCGACAAAGCCGATCCTGCAGCCAATGCCGGCAGTCTGAAAACCGATCCCTGGACGCTGAAAATCAGCGGTGAAGTCGCTAAACCGTTGACGCTCGATCATGATGACTTAACCACCCGTTTCCCACTGGAAGAGCGTATATATCGGATGCGCTGTGTTGAAGCCTGGTCGATGGTCGTACCGTGGATTGGTTTTCCTTTACATAAACTGTTAGCGCTGGTTGAACCCACCAGCAATGCAAAATATGTCGCGTTCGAAACACGCTATGCTCCCGAAGAGATGCCGGGACAGAAAGATCGCTTTATTGGCGGTGGGTTAAAATATCCCTATGTTGAAGGGCTACGTCTGGATGAGGCCATGCATCCGCTCACGCTGCTTACCGTGGGCGTGTATGGCAAGGCACTTCCGCCACAAAATGGTGCCCCTATTCGCTTAACGGTGCCATGGAAATACGGGTTTAAAGGCATTAAGTCGATCGTCAGTATTAAACTGACGCGTGAACGCCCGCCAACCACCTGGAATATGGCTGCGTCCGATGAATACGGTTTTTATGCCAATGTGAATCCGCATGTCGATCATCCCCGCTGGTCACAAGCGACTGAACGCTTCATCGGCGCGGGCGGCATACTGGATGTACAGCGCCAGCCCACGTTGCTGTTTAACGGCTATGCAAAGGAAGTCGCTTCCCTGTACCGGGGTCTCGATCTGCGGGAGAATTTTTAAGTGCGCCTGACTGCAAAACAGATTACCTGGCTGAAAGTTTGCCTGCATCTTGCCGGACTTTTACCGTTTCTCTGGCTATTTTGGGCGGTAAATCATGGGGGACTGAGCGCCGATCCGGTCAAAGACATTCAGCACTTTACCGGTCGGACAGCTCTGAAATTCTTACTGGCTACCTTGCTGGTCGCGCCGTTGGCGCGCTACGCTAAACAGCCATTATTGATACGCACGCGTCGCCTGTTAGGGCTATGGTGTTTTGCCTGGGCGACATTACATTTAACCAGCTATGCGCTCCTGGAGCTGGGCATTAATAATCTGGCGTTGTTAGGACGGGAGTTAATCACGCGACCTTATTTGATGCTGGGCATTGTCAGTTGGGTCATCTTATTCGCCCTCACCTTAACCTCTACACAGGCAGCCCAGCGAAAACTGGGTAAATATTGGCAGTATCTGCACAACTTCGTCTATCTTGTGGCGATCCTGGCACCCATACATTATATGTGGTCGGTAAAAATTATCTCTCCACAACCGATTATTTATGCCGCACTTGCAGCGGTGCTGTTAGCCTACCGCTACAAGAAGTTTCGCCAGTGGTGGCGGTAGTTTCACGATATGTGCAGTACGTTGCAAAACACAGACGAACCCATGTTCTTTACATGCCAGCGGTTGATTATCTTCCCTGATAAGACCAGTATTTAGCTGCCAATTGCTACGAAATAGTTATAATGTGCGCCTTTGCTCTCCCCGGTAGCGTTTTTACAGCGCAGAAAGGGTGACAATCGCATATTGAAGGTATATTTTGTCTTTTACCCGAAAATGACAGAAGATAGCCGCACAATGACTAACAAGTCTGGCAATCTCATATAATGGCCGCAGCACGCAGTGCAACGCCTGAGATGCGTGGCATCTTGTCACTCACTGTTATAAAAATGCTATACAGACGGCGGTAAAACGCCTGTCACAATCTCACTAAACAAAGAGTACGGAACCCACTCATGGATATTCGTAAGATTAAAAAACTGATCGAGCTGGTTGAAGAATCAGGCATCTCCGAACTGGAAATTTCTGAAGGCGAAGAGTCTGTACGCATCAGCCGTGCAGCGCCAGCTGCAAGTTTTCCAATGATGCAACAGGCTTATGCTGCACCAGTGATGCAGCAGCCAGCTCTGTCTAACGCTGTTGCACAGACTGCTACTCCAAGTATGGAAGCGCCGGCAGCAGCGGAAATCAGTGGTCACATCGTACGCTCCCCAATGGTTGGTACGTTCTACCGCACCCCGAGCCCGGACGCGAAAGCGTTCATCGAAATCGGCCAGAAAGTCAATGCGGGCGATACCCTGTGCATCGTTGAAGCCATGAAAATGATGAACCAGATCGAAGCCGACAAATCCGGCGTAGTGAAAGCGATTCTGGTAGAAAGTGGTCAACCGGTAGAATTTGACGAGCCGCTGGTCGTCATCGAATAACGAGGCGAACATGTTGGATAAAATTGTCATCGCTAACCGCGGCGAGATCGCCTTGCGTATTCTTCGTGCCTGTAAAGAACTGGGCATCAAGACTGTCGCAGTGCACTCAAGCGCGGATCGCGATTTAAAACACGTATTGCTGGCGGATGAGACGGTCTGTATTGGCCCGGCTCCGTCCGTAAAAAGCTATCTGAACATCCCGGCAATCATTAGCGCCGCTGAAATCACCGGCGCGGTGGCAATTCACCCGGGTTATGGCTTCCTCTCTGAGAACGCCAACTTTGCTGAACAGGTAGAACGTTCCGGCTTTATCTTCATCGGCCCGAAAGCCGACACTATCCGCCTGATGGGCGACAAAGTGTCTGCGATCACCGCCATGAAGAAAGCTGGCGTACCGACCGTTCCAGGCTCTGACGGCCCGCTGGGCGATGACATGGACGCTAACCGCGCGCATGCTAAACGCATCGGCTATCCGGTTATCATCAAAGCCTCCGGCGGCGGCGGCGGTCGCGGTATGCGCGTCGTGCGCAGCGATGCCGAACTGGCACAATCCATCTCCATGACCAAAGCGGAAGCGAAAGCGGCTTTCAACAACGACATGGTCTACATGGAGAAGTACCTGGAAAACCCACGCCACATCGAAATTCAGGTGCTGGCAGACGGTCAGGGTAACGCGATTTATCTGGCTGAGCGTGACTGCTCCATGCAGCGTCGTCACCAGAAAGTCGTCGAAGAAGCACCAGCACCGGGCATTACCCCGGAACTGCGTCGCTACATCGGCGAGCGTTGCGCCAAAGCGTGCGTTGATATCGGCTATCGTGGGGCAGGTACTTTCGAGTTCCTGTTCGAAAACGGCGAGTTCTACTTCATTGAGATGAACACCCGTATTCAGGTTGAACACCCGGTAACTGAAATGATCACCGGCGTTGACCTGATCAAAGAGCAGCTGCGTATCGCTGCGGGACAACCGCTGTCCATCAAGCAGGACGAAGTTGTGGTTAAGGGCCATGCGGTGGAATGCCGTATCAACGCCGAAGACCCGAACACCTTCCTGCCAAGCCCGGGTAAAATCACGCGTTTCCACGCGCCGGGTGGATTTGGTGTGCGCTGGGAGTCTCATATTTACGCAGGCTACACTGTACCTCCGTACTATGACTCAATGATCGGTAAGCTGATTTGCTACGGCGAAAACCGCGACGTCGCTATCGCCCGCATGAAAAACGCATTGCAGGAACTGATCATCGATGGCATCAAAACCAACGTTGATCTGCAGATCCGCATCATGAATGACGAGCACTTCCAGCATGGTGGAACCAATATCCACTATCTGGAGAAAAAACTCGGACTTCAGGAAAAATAAGCGTGCGTTAATCGAAAAGGCCGGAAATTCCGGCCTTTTGTTTTTCTCCCCTCCCGTACGCGCCATAAGGTACAATCCCCGCTTTCTTTATCCACAAGGGACAAAAAATGGACGCTCGTTTTGTTCAGGCCCATAAAGAGGCGCGCTGGGCGCTGTGGCTGACCCTTTTATACCTTGCCGCATGGTTAGTGACTGCTTACTTACCAGATTCAACCCTCGGTTTTACCGGCTTACCGCACTGGTTCGAAATGGCCTGCCTGCTAACACCGTTGGTTTTCATCGTACTGTGCTGGGCGATGGTGAAGTTTATCTATCGCGACATTCCGTTGGAGGATGACGATGCAGCTTGAAGTTATTTTGCCGCTGGTCGCCTATCTGTTGGTGGTCTTCGGTCTCTCTGTTTACGCCATGAGAAAGCGCATGACCGGCACTTTCCTGAATGAATATTTCCTCGGCAGCCGCTCGATGGGCGGGGTCGTGTTAGCCATGACGCTAACAGCAACCTACATTAGCGCCAGCTCGTTTATTGGCGGCCCTGGCGCCGCTTATAAATACGGGTTGGGATGGGTATTACTGGCGATGATCCAGTTGCCTGCAGTTTGGCTCTCTTTGGGGATCCTCGGGAAGAAATTCGCCATTCTGGCGCGCCGTTACAACGCCGTAACCCTTAACGACATGCTGTTTGCCCGCTACCAGAGCCGTCTGCTGGTCTGGCTGGCAAGTCTTAGCCTGCTGGTCGCGTTTGTCGGAGCAATGACCGTACAGTTTATTGGCGGCGCACGTTTGCTGGAAACCGCCGCGGGCATTCCTTACGAAACCGGTCTGCTAATCTTTGGCGTCAGTATCGCCTTGTATACGGCGTTCGGTGGATTTCGCGCCAGCGTACTGAATGACACGATGCAGGGCATGGTGATGCTGATTGGTACTATCGTTCTGCTGGTCGGCGTCGTTCATGCCGCCGGTGGCCTTAGCAATGCAGTGGTAACCCTGCAAACCATCGACCCTAAACTGGTCTCGCCGCAGGGCGCGGATGACATTCTGTCCCCCACGTTTATGACCTCATTCTGGGTACTGGTGTGCTTTGGCGTCATTGGCCTGCCGCATACGGCGGTACGCTGTATCTCCTATAAAGACAGCAAAGCGGTGCACCGCGGAATTATCATCGGCACCATCGTAGTGGCGATCCTGATGTTTGGGATGCATCTGGCGGGTGCATTGGGACGTGCGGTGATCCCTGACCTGACGGTACCGGATCTGGTTATCCCAACCCTGATGGTCAAAGTGTTGCCACCGGTAGCTGCCGGTGTCTTCCTCGCAGCGCCCATGGCCGCGATCATGTCGACGATCAATGCCCAATTGCTGCAAAGCTCCGCTACGATCATTAAGGATCTGTACCTGAATCTTCGTCCGGAACAGTTGAAAAACGAAACCCGGCTGAAGCGCATGTCGGCCGTGATTACCCTGCTGCTCGGCGCGTTACTGCTGCTGGCTGCCTGGAAACCGCCAGAGATGATTATCTGGCTTAACCTGCTGGCATTTGGCGGGCTGGAAGCGGTCTTCCTGTGGCCGCTGGTGCTGGGCCTGTACTGGGAGCGCGCAAACGCGGCAGGCGCATTGAGCGCGATGATTGTCGGCGGCGTGTTGTATGCCGTACTCGCGACCTTTAACGTTCAGTACCTGGGCTTCCATCCGATCGTGCCCTCGTTGCTGATAAGCTTGCTGGCTTTCCTGATCGGCAACCGTTTCGGTTCCACCGTTCCGCAAGCCACCATATTGACTACTGATAAATAAAGAGTTTTGCCATGCCATGGATCCAACTAAAACTGAACACGACCGGTGCCAACGCTGAAGAGTTAAGCGATGCGTTGATGGAAGCGGGCTCCGTTTCCATCACTTTCCAGGATACGCATGATACGCCGGTGTTCGAGCCTCTGCCGGGCGAGACTCGCCTGTGGGGCGATACCGATGTTATCGGCTTGTTCGACGCAGAAACCGACATGAAAGAAGTCGTTGCCATTCTGGAGCAGCATCCGCTGCTGGGTGAAGGCTTCACGCATAAAATCGAACAGCTTGAAGATAAAGACTGGGAACGCGAATGGATGGATAACTTCCATCCGATGCGCTTTGGCGAACGCCTGTGGATTTGCCCGAGCTGGCGCGATGTCCCGGATGAGAACGCCGTCAACGTGATGCTGGACCCGGGTCTGGCGTTTGGTACCGGCACTCACCCCACCACCTCTCTGTGCCTGCAATGGCTGGATGGTCTCGATCTTAACGGCAAAACGGTTATCGACTTTGGCTGCGGCTCCGGCATTCTGGCCATTGCGGCACTGAAACTGGGCGCAGCGAAAGCCATCGGCGTGGATATCGATCCACAAGCGATTCAGGCCAGCCGTGATAACGCCCAGCGTAATGGCGTTTCTGAGCGTCTGGAGCTTTATCTGCCGAAAGACCAGCCAGAAGCGATGAAAGCCGACGTAGTGGTCGCCAACATCCTCGCGGGCCCATTACGTGAACTGGCGCCGTTAATCAGCGTACTGCCCGTTGAGGGAGGTTTACTGGGGCTTTCAGGCATTCTTGCCAGCCAGGCTGACAGTGTCTGCGAAGCCTATGCCGATCTCTTTACGCTCGATCCGGTTATCGAAAAAGAAGAGTGGTGTCGTATTACCGGTCAGAAAAAATAATCGTCACTCGTTACTATCGCTAGCCCCATAATCGCTTTCGTTTTCGCAAAATGATTTGCGGAAATGAGAGCGAGATCGCATTACAAAGTCACTATTTGTTCACAAAAACAGCTTTTTATCCTGATGTCCTGAGCCTGAGCGCAATAAAAAAAGAGAAGTTTTCGGAATTTATAAACAGATGATAAATCAGCGCAACTACGTATCATAATGATTATTAAAGCTTTTAATTTGAAACTGTGTACTTAGTCAGCAATTCATTGATCCACCTCAGTGGATTGGTCAAAGTTTGGCCTTTCATCTCATGCAAAAAATGCGTAATATACGCCGCCTTGCAGTCACAGTATGGTCATTTCTTAACTCATGCGCATCGGACAATACCAGCTCAGAAATCGCCTGATCGCAGCACCTATGGCTGGCATCACTGACAGACCATTCAGGACGCTGTGCTATGAGATGGGAGCAGGATTGACGGTATCCGAGATGATGTCTTCTAACCCGCAGGTTTGGGAAAGCGACAAATCTCGTTTACGTATGGTGCACGTTGATGAGCCAGGAATTCGCACGGTGCAAATTGCCGGTAGCGACCCTGTTGAGATGGCTGATGCCGCACGTATTAACGTGGAAAGCGGCGCCCAGATTATTGATATCAATATGGGGTGTCCGGCTAAAAAAGTGAATCGTAAGCTCGCAGGTTCAGCCCTCTTGCAGTACCCGGATTTAGTGAAATCGATACTAACCGAGGTCGTCAATGCAGTGGACGTTCCTGTCACACTCAAGATTCGCACCGGCTGGGCTCCGGAACACCGTAACTGCGTAGAGATTGCCCAACTGGCTGAAGACTGTGGCATTCAGGCTCTGACCATTCATGGACGCACCCGCGCCTGTTTGTTCAATGGAGATGCTGAGTACGACAGTATTCGGGCAGTTAAGCAGAAAGTTTCCATTCCGATTATCGCGAATGGCGACATTACTGACCCGCATAAAGCCAGAGCTGTACTCGACTATACGGGGGCGGATGCCCTGATGATAGGACGTGCAGCTCAGGGAAGACCCTGGATCTTTCGGGAAATCCAGCATTATCTGGACACTGGGGAGCTGCTGCCCCCGCTGCCTCTGGCAGAGGTGAAGCGCTTGCTTTGTGCGCATGTTCGGGAACTGCACGACTTTTATGGTCAGGCAAAAGGGTACCGAATTGCGCGTAAACACGTATCCTGGTATCTCCAGGAACACGCTCCGGATGACCAGTTTCGGCGCACATTCAACGCCATTGAAGATTCCAGCGAACAGCTGGCGGCGTTGGAGGCATACTTCGAAAATTTTGCGTAAACAGAAATAAAGAGCTGACAGAACTATGTTCGAACAACGCGTAAATTCTGACGTACTGACCGTTTCTACCGTTAACTCTCAGGATCAGGTAACTCAAAAACCCCTGCGTGACTCGGTTAAACAGGCACTGAAGAACTATTTTGCTCAATTGAATGGTCAGGATGTTAACGATCTCTATGAGCTGGTACTGGCTGAAGTAGAACAGCCCCTGTTGGACATGGTGATGCAATACACCCGCGGTAACCAGACCCGTGCTGCCCTGATGATGGGCATCAACCGTGGTACGCTGCGTAAAAAACTGAAAAAATACGGCATGAACTGATACTAATCAGTTAAATGTTTGTTTTAAAAGGCGCTACTCGGCATGGGGAAGCGCCTTTTTTATTGACGTCATACGGGAGGCTTTGGCGATGAACGCGAGATGTGAACCTGTCTATTTTGGCGATGAATCTAAAAAGATAATCCTGGGTGATGCGCTGACCGAACTGAAAAAGCTGCCGTCTGAAAGCGTCGAGCTCGTTTTTGCCGACCCACCTTATAATATCGGTAAAAACTTTGACGGGATGGTGGAATCCTGGGATGAAGAGAGCTTTTTGGCATGGCTGTTTGAATGCATTGACGAGTGTCATCGGATTCTCAAACCACACGGCACCATGTACATCATGAACAGTACGGAGAACATGCCGTACATCGACCTCAAATGCCGCCAGCTTTTTACCATCAAAAGCCGTATTGTGTGGGCCTATGATAGCTCAGGGGTACAGGCCAAAAAGTACTTTGGTTCGATGTATGAACCGATCCTGATGATGGTAAAAGATCAGAAAAACTATACGTTTAATCGCGATGATATTCTGGTGGAAGCCAAAACGGGCGCTCAACGCGCGCTGATAGACTACAGAAAGAACCCACCCCAGCCATACAATCAGAAAAAAGTGCCTGGCAATGTCTGGGAGTTTCCCCGCGTTCGCTATCTGATGGACGAATACGAAAACCACCCCACGCAGAAACCCAAAGCCCTGCTGGAGCGCATCATTCTGGCTTCCTCCAACCCAGATGACAAAGTGCTGGATCCGTTTGCCGGTAGCTTCACAACCGGTGCCACTGCCGTGGAATTAGGTCGCAAGTTTGTCGGGATTGAAATCAATGCCGAATACGTAAAAATGGGGCTCAGAAGATTGAGTATTGGTTCTCATTTTTCAGAGATTGAACTTGCAAAGGTGAAAAAGCGTAAGACCAAAAATCTGTCTAAAAAGAGTCGATTACCAGAAAAGAGCGGTGGAATTTCAGCAAAGTAAAAGCATTGTAAGTCTGCTTTTCAGCTTTTAGATTTCGTGTATATTCCCTGCACGCTTGGGCATGAATACACAGGATTTGGTAATGATTCGCAAGTATTGGTGGCTGGTTGTTTTTGCGGTTTTCGTTTTTCTTTTTGATGCGCTACTTATTCAGTGGATAGAGCTGATGACGACAGAGCACGACAAGTGTCGGAATATGAACTCGGTGAATCCCCTTAAGCTGGTCAACTGCGTCGATCTCGAATAGCGCCACCAACCCCGCTTCAGCAGCCGTCAGGCCTGGCGGCTAAAACTACCCTACCTGACTCTCACTCTGCGTTAATTGCCTTACGATACCATCTGGGCTTAACATTTTTAATACATTATCAACTAATACTGGCGCTTGTTTATAAAGATCATAACTCATTGGATTAATGAGCCAGTTTTTAACGATGCCACTAAAACTGCCATGAAGAATAATTATTATAATGTCTAAATCAAGACCGGTGGCGATAAGCCCGTCGTCCATACATTTCTGCAAGGCAATACGCATACCAAGATGGTTGATACCAATTTTTTCACGAATAGCCTGTTCCGATATCATATCATTATGGAATTCACATTTATGATATAAAATCTGCATTAATGCCTGCTGTCGAGGATTCTCAGCAATATATTGCAAACCCACAACTAATCTTTCTTGTAGCCGCTGTAATGGGTTATCTCCCCAACGGCCCACAAGCCGCTCTTGAATAAGATCGCGCAAGGGCGGCTGCTGTAACCAAAGCTCATTAAAAAGCTGCGTTTTATTTTCGAAATGCCAATAGAGCGCTCCCCGCGTAACATTGGCCGCATCCGCGATGTCGTTGAGCGTCGTATTACTCACACCACGCGCGGCGAACTGTACAATCGCTGTTTCAATCAGGAGCTGACGCGTTTTGAGGGCATCGGCTTTCGTTTTTCTGACCATAGTTTCGAATGCCTGAGGCAGAGTAGATAATGATTAACTTTCTTATTTAATATTTACTATACGGAATAAATGTACCACCGGGCAATTATTTAAACGAGTTCTAAACTATTTCATTGCGTGGATTACACACAAATAATCAAAACGAATAAAAAACATCAATCCATTCACCAATTATATAATCATTTCAATATGTATTTATACGCATCATAACATTGCGATTAACAACATAATAAATCAGTACTTGATTACTCTTTTTTGTTTTTATGTGCCGTGCATCGTCCCCGTAAATAAGTATTGCTTACATCGCAAGCTAATAATTTGTAGGATAGCCAACTATTATTTTTGTGCACGTTATCTCCCTTGCCTCACCCGGTAAATAACGAGCTTTCGGTTTTTTAAGGAATCGTAATGACGAAAAATGCCAGGTTCTCACTCCTGCCCTCATTCATCATCATCTCCGCTGCATTACTCGCCGGTTGTAACGATCAGGGGGATACACAAGCTCATCCTGCCGAGCCACAGGTTACTGTCCATGTCGTTGAGTCGGCCCCTTTAGCCGTGACGACTGAATTACCGGGACGAACAACCTCATTCCGTATTGCTGAAGTCCGTCCTCAGGTCAGCGGGATTGTACTTAAACGGAATTTCACCGAAGGGAGTGATGTTGAAGCAGGTCAATCGCTTTATCAGATCGATCCCGCAACCTACCAGGCAGACTATGACAGCGCCAAAGGTGAGCTGGCGAAGAGTGAAGCGGCTGCTGCAATTACGCATTTAACGGTAAAACGTTATGTTCCGCTGGTTGGCACTAAGTACATCAGCCAGCAAGAGTACGATCAGGCCATTGCTGATGCCCGCCAGGCCGATGCATCCGTAATAGCAGCAAAAGCCGCGGTCGAAAGCGCACGTATTAACCTGGCCTACACCAAAGTGACATCGCCCATTAGCGGACGGATCGGTAAATCTAACGTCACCGAAGGCGCATTAGTCACGAATGGTCAGGCAACAGAGTTAGCCACCGTTCAGCAACTTGATCCTATTTATGTCGATGTCACGCAGTCCAGCAACGACTTTATGCGCCTCAAGCAATCAGTTGAGCAAGGGAGCCTGCATAAAGACGATGCCAGCAGTACCGTCGAACTGGTGATGGAAAATGGCCAGTCGTACCCGCTGAAAGGCTCTTTGCAATTTTCTGACGTGACGGTTGATGAAAGCACCGGTTCGATCACCCTCAGGGCCGTATTCCCTAACCCGCAGCACACGCTGCTACCGGGCATGTTTGTGCGCACGCGCATTGATGAAGGCGTCCAGCCGAATGCCATTCTTGTTCCGCAACAGGGAGTAACGCGTACGCCTCGCGGCGATGCCACCGTGATGATCGTTAACGACAAGAGTCAGGTTGAGTCTCGCGCCGTCGTTGCCGCACAAGCCATTGGCGACAAGTGGCTCATCAGCAAAGGCCTGCAACCGGGAGACAAAGTTATCGTGAGCGGCTTACAGAAAGCACGCCCTGGCGTTCAGGTTAAAGCAACCGCCGATACCGAAACCCCAGCCACGAAAGCCCAATAAGGTAACCGGACATGGCTAACTTTTTTATCAGGCGTCCTATTTTTGCCTGGGTACTGGCCATCATTCTGATGATGGCGGGGGCTCTGGCAATCATGCAACTCCCTGTGGCACAGTACCCGACCATTGCTCCCCCTGCGGTTGCCATTACCGCCACCTATCCAGGTGCGGATGCGCAGACGGTACAGGACACTGTTACGCAGGTTATCGAACAGAATATGAACGGTATCGATAACCTGATGTATATGTCCTCCACCAGCGACTCCGCCGGGAGTGTGACCATCACGCTGACCTTCCAGTCTGGTACCGACCCCGATATCGCCCAGGTTCAGGTGCAAAACAAACTGCAGCTCGCCACGCCGTTACTGCCGCAGGAAGTCCAGCAGCAGGGGATCGGCGTTGAGAAATCCAGCAGCAGCTTTTTAATGGTCGCGGGGTTTGTTTCTGATAACCCGCAAACCACGCAGGATGACATTTCCGACTACGTCGCCTCAAACGTTAAAGACTCAATCAGCCGTCTTAATGGCGTGGGTGACGTGCAACTGTTTGGCGCGCAGTACGCTATGCGTATTTGGCTGGATGCGAACTTGTTGAACAAGTACCAGCTTACGCCGGTTGATGTGATCAATCAGTTGAAAGTCCAGAACGATCAAATTGCCGCGGGTCAGTTAGGGGGGACGCCTGCATTACCTAACCAGCAGCTTAACGCTTCTATCATTGCGCAAACGCGACTGAAAGATCCTGAAGAGTTCGGCAAAGTCACTTTACGTGTGAACAGCGATGGTTCGGTTGTTCACCTGAAGGATGTTGCGCGGATCGAGTTGGGTGGTGAGAACTACAACGTCGTGGCGCGTATTAACGGTAAGCCTGCATCTGGCCTCGGTATTAAGCTGGCAACCGGGGCAAACGCGCTGGATACCGCTAACGCCATCAAAGCCAAGCTGGTTGAGCTGCAACCGTTCTTCCCGCAGGGAATGAAGGTAGTCTATCCGTACGACACCACGCCGTTTGTGACCATCTCCATTCATGAAGTGGTGAAAACGCTGTTTGAGGCGATCGTACTGGTGTTCCTGGTCATGTATTTGTTCCTGCAGAACATCCGGGCAACACTCATTCCAACTATCGCGGTACCCGTCGTGTTGTTGGGTACATTTGCCGTACTTGCCGCGTTTGGCTACTCGATAAACACCCTGACGATGTTCGGGATGGTGCTCGCCATCGGTCTATTGGTCGATGATGCGATAGTGGTGGTGGAAAACGTCGAACGTGTGATGATGGAAGATAATCTGCCGCCTAAAGAGGCGACGGAAAAATCTATGTCACAAATTCAGGGAGCGCTGGTCGGTATCGCCATGGTGCTGTCTGCGGTCTTTATCCCGATGGCCTTCTTTGGTGGGTCGACAGGTGCTATCTACCGGCAGTTCTCCATCACCATTGTTTCCGCCATGGCGCTTTCTGTACTGGTCGCACTGATCCTGACTCCCGCACTTTGCGCAACGCTGCTGAAGCCGTTATCAGCCGAGCATCACGAGAAAAAAAGCGGTTTCTTTGGCTGGTTTAATGCCAAATTTGATCACAGCGTCAATCACTACACCAATAGCGTCAGCGGTATTGTGCGTAAAACCGGGCGTTACCTGGTTGTCTACCTGATCATCGTGATCGGCATGGCGGTGCTGTTTATGCGTCTGCCGACCTCCTTCCTGCCGGAAGAAGATCAGGGCGTATTTATGACCATGATCCAGCTCCCGGCGGGGGCAACACAAGAGCGCACCCAGAAAGTGCTGGATCAGGTCACCCAGTATTATCTGAACAATGAGAAAGCTAACGTCGCAAGCGTCTTCACGGTTAACGGCTTTAGCTTCAGCGGTCAGGGGCAAAACTCCGGTCTGGCGTTCGTCAGCCTCAAGCCCTGGAATGAGCGTAGCGGAGAGGAAAACAGCGCCGAAGCGGTCATTGCGCGCGCCACTCGCGCCTTCAGCCAGATCCGCGATGGACTGGTCTTCCCCTTCAACATGCCGGCTATTGTTGAGCTGGGTACCGCAACCGGCTTCGACTTCGAGCTGATCGATCAGGGTGGTCTGGGACATACGGCGTTAACGCAAGCACGTAACCAACTGCTGGGTATGGTGGCTAAACACCCAGATTTGTTAGTCCGCGTGCGTCCGAACGGCCTGGAAGATACTCCCCAGTTCAAACTGGACGTCGATCAGGAGAAAGCGCAAGCGCTGGGCATTTCGCTGTCGGACATTAACGAGACGATCTCTGCATCGTTGGGCGGCTATTACGTCAATGACTTTATTGACCGCGGCCGGGTGAAGAAAGTGTACGTTCAGGCGGATGCTAAATTCCGCATGCTGCCAACGGACATCAGTAATCTGTATATCCGCAGTGCCAATGGTGAGATGGTTCCGTTCTCTGCGTTCAGCGCATCGCATTGGATCTATGGTTCACCCCGCCTGGAGCGTTACAACGGTATGCCATCCATGGAAATACTGGGGGAAGCCGCGCCGGGTCGAAGTACCGGTGAAGCGATGGCGCTGATGGAAAGCCTGGCGGAAAAACTGCCAAACGGCATTGGTCATGACTGGACGGGTATGTCCTATCAGGAACGACTGTCAGGTAACCAGGCGCCTGCGCTGTATGCCATCTCGCTAATCGTTGTCTTCCTTTGCCTTGCTGCATTATATGAAAGCTGGTCGATTCCCTTCTCGGTTATGCTGGTTGTACCGCTCGGTGTGGTTGGTGCGTTGTTAGCTGCATCGCTGCGTGGGATGAATAACGACGTCTACTTCCAGGTGGGTCTGCTAACCACTATTGGACTCTCGGCTAAAAACGCCATCCTGATCGTTGAGTTTGCCAAAGACCTGATGGATAAAGAGGGCAAAGGGTTGATCGAAGCCACTCTGGAGGCATCGCGCATGCGTCTTCGCCCTATTCTGATGACATCCCTGGCATTTATTCTGGGGGTTATGCCACTGGTTATCAGCCACGGTGCGGGTAGCGGGGCGCAAAACGCTGTCGGCACAGGCGTAATGGGGGGAATGCTGACCGCAACATTGTTGGCTATCTTCTTTGTCCCCGTCTTCTTTGTTGTCGTCAGACGGCGTTTTAGTCGGCACAATGATTAATTTGTAAAATAAAGGCGTCTTCGGACGCCTTTTTCACCGATGATGCCCCTCTTTATTTATTAATAAGATAGCCATTTATTTCTTTTTAATCCTTCCTGGATGCTCGCTCGCCGCCTTTCTTTTTATCCATTATTTTTACAATCCACATGAATTGAGATTATTCCTCATGTCAGTCTTTTTTTAAGCGGTGGTAAAATAATTGCCGGGTTCGCAGATGGCTTAGCGTTTGTCTTTGCTCAATTAGCGAAACGCTTATTTTTGAGGTAACACCATGAAAAGATTAATATCCGTTGCATTGCTAACCGCATTTCTGGCCGGCTGCGCACACGATTCTCCTTGCGTACCTGTATACGACGATCAGGGGCGCCTGGTTCATACCAATACCTGTATGAAAGGCACCACTCAGGATAACTGGGAAACTGCCGGTGCCATCGCCGGTGGCGCAGCAGCCGTTGCCGGGCTGACGCTTGGGATAGTCGCCCTGACCAAATAAATCTTCTTAAAAGCGCGGTGATTACCGCGCTTTTTGCAATAAAATTTAAATTTTCATATAAGACAAAAAGTTGGAATATAGCACTCAACGTATAATAAAATTATTATAGATTTCTCTCACATATCCACGATTTGAAATTAGCATTTTTTCTGATCTTCGTAACACCACATTTTCTTTCCATTACTCTCACGCTATCAATATTAACGTCCGAAATCGTTATCATGCGTCCTGTCTGATTTTTAAATTTTTTGCGCCAAAATGTGGCTTACGTTTCAATTTTGCACCACTTCAGGGCGCTGCATTTATTTTTTCCTGTCTACACTCTGCATATTGCGTCGAATAATCGTGCGCAAAAACCTGGCACTACCTTTGCTTAGAAGAGTATGGCCATAGCCACAGACAGGAAAAAGACGTTTTCAGAACGTTTCCATAACAATAATTCCTCCACACAGGATGCTCTATGAAAAAGATGATAATAGCCAGCCTGGCTACGGCCGGCGTGCTGCTTGCGGTTGCAAATCAGGCACATGCCGGCGCAACTCTCGATGCCGTAAAGAAAAAGGGGTTTGTGCAGTGTGGTATCAGTGATGGCCTGCCTGGTTTTTCTTACGCTGATGCAAGCGGTAAATTCTCTGGTATTGATGTCGATGTATGTCGTGGCGTTGCCGCTGCCGTATTTGGTGATGACAGCAAAGTAAAATATACCCCACTCACCGCCAAAGAACGCTTTACCGCACTACAATCTGGCGAAGTCGACATGCTCTCTCGTAATACCACATGGACCTCCTCTCGTGATGCAGGAATGGGAATGTCTTTCACTGGCGTAACGTATTACGACGGCATTGGTTTTCTTACCCACAATAAAGCGGGCCTGAAGAGCGCTAAAGAACTGGATGGCGCAACGGTTTGTATTCAGGCAGGAACAGATACTGAACTGAATGTGGCCGACTACTTTAAAGCCAATAACATGAAGTATACCCCTGTCACCTTTGATCGTTCTGATGAGTCCGCTAAAGCGCTGGAATCAGGGCGCTGCGATACGCTTGCTTCCGACCAGTCTCAGTTGTACGCCCTGCGGATCAAACTGAGCAACCCCGCAGAATGGATTGTACTGCCAGAAGTTATTTCTAAAGAACCACTGGGGCCAGTCGTGCGTCGTGGTGACGATGAGTGGTTCTCGATTGTTCGCTGGACGTTGTTCGCTATGCTGAACGCCGAAGAGATGGGTGTTAACTCAAAAAATGTTGACGAAAAAGCGGCAAATCCTGCAACACCGGATATGGCGCACCTGTTAGGTAAAGAGGGGGACTATGGCAAGGATCTGAAACTTGATAACAAATGGGCTTACAACATTATCAAGCAGGTAGGTAACTACTCGGAGATCTTTGAACGTAACGTTGGATCGGAAAGCCCGTTGAAGATCAAGCGTGGACAGAACAACCTCTGGAATAACGGCGGCATTCAATATGCGCCACCAGTGCGCTAATGCGTAGTGATGTAATGGGCGCCGCTTCCGCGGCGCTCAGTCCAGAGTCATAGTTACCGAGGTTTTCTTATGTCCCATCGCCGCTCAACCGTAAAAGGATCGTTATCCTTTTCTAACCCTGCGGTCCGCGCCTGGTTATTTCAAATACTCGCTGTGATTGCGGTCGTTAGCATTGCGGTCTATCTCATCCATAACACCATTAATAACCTGAGCAGTCGCGGTATTACCTCGGGATTTTCTTTTCTCGAACGCAGTGCCGGATTTGGTATCGTCCAGCATCTGATTGATTACGAGCAAGGCGATACATATGGCCGCGTCTTTATCGTCGGTCTGCTTAATACACTGTTAGTCTCCGCATTGTGCATTGTTTTCGCATCATTTCTCGGCTTTTTTCTCGGACTGGCACGGCTGTCGGATAACTGGTTACTACGAAAGCTCTCTACGATCTACATCGAAACGTTCCGCAATATCCCGCCATTGCTGCAGATCTTCTTTTGGTATTTTGCCGTATTACGGAATTTGCCCGGACCGCGGCAGGCTGTTAGTGCCCTGGATCTGGTCTTTCTGAGCAATCGTGGGCTCTACATTCCGGCACCACAGATGGGAGAAGGTCTGATTACCTTCTGTGCCGCAATCGTGCTTGCCGTCATCATCACCATTGGGTTATTCCGCTTCAACAAAATGCACCAGACCAAAACAGGCCAGTTACGCCGAACATGGCCAACAGCCCTGGTGCTAGTCATGTTTCTACCGATGATTTCACATTGGATTTTCGGTGCGGCGCTGCACTGGGATATCCCTGAACTGCGCGGGTTTAACTTCCGGGGCGGTATGGTGCTTATTCCCGAACTGGCTGCCCTGACGCTGGCGCTTTCGGTGTATACCTCAGCGTTTATTGCAGAAATTATTCGGGCAGGAATTCAGGCTGTTCCTTATGGGCAACATGAAGCCGCACGTTCGCTGGGCCTGCCAAATCCGGTAACGTTGCGCCAGGTGATCATCCCGCAAGCGCTGCGCGTCATCATTCCCCCATTAACCAGCCAGTATCTGAACATCGTCAAAAACTCCTCACTTGCGGCCGCCATTGGCTACCCGGATATGGTGTCATTGTTTGCCGGTACTGTGCTCAATCAAACAGGACAGGCCATCGAAACTATTGCCATCACCATGTCGGTGTACCTGATCATCAGCCTGAGCATTTCTCTGCTGATGAATATTTATAACCGCCGTATTGCACTGATTGAGCGCTAAGGAGCCATGATGACAAAAGCACTGCTGTCTCACCCCGCGCGCCAGAGCAGCAACCCGGCTAGCCGCAGTCTACTCTGGGTGCGTAAAAACCTGTTCTCCAGCTGGTCAAATAGTCTGCTCACGCTGTTATGCGTATGGCTGATTTGGTCATTTCTTCCGCCACTGCTGAACTGGGCATTCCTGCAGGCCAACTGGGTCGGTTCGACCCGAGCAGACTGTACCAAAGCCGGAGCCTGCTGGGTGTTCATTCATGAACGCTTTGGGCAATTCATGTATGGACTTTATCCCCACGATCAGCGCTGGCGCGTCAATCTGGCCCTGATTATTGGTCTGCTTTCCATCATCCCGATGTTCTTGAAAATCATCCCTCACCGTGGCCGCTATATCGCCATCTGGGCAGTAGTGTATCCCCTTACAGTCTGGTGGCTAATGTACGGTGGTTTTTTCGGGCTTGAGCGCGTAGAAACCCGCCAGTGGGGTGGATTAACACTGACGCTTATCATCGCATCCGTGGGTATTGCAGGTGCGCTTCCGTGGGGCATTTTACTGGCGTTAGGCCGCCGTTCTCATATGCCGATCGTGCGTGTTTTATCGGTCATTTTCATTGAATTCTGGCGTGGAGTACCGCTTATAACCGTCCTGTTTATGTCCTCAGTCATGCTCCCGCTATTTATGTCGGAGGGTACAACTATCGACAAACTTATTCGGGCACTGGTTGGTGTCATTCTTTTCCAGTCAGCCTATGTTGCTGAAGTGGTACGCGGAGGATTACAGGCCTTACCAAAAGGTCAATATGAAGCGGCTGAATCACTGGCGCTCGGGTACTGGAAAACGCAGGGGTTGGTTATTCTTCCCCAGGCGCTGAAGCTGGTCATTCCAGGCCTGGTCAATACCATCATCGCGCTATTCAAGGATACCAGCCTGGTCATTATCATCGGCCTGTTTGATCTCTTTAGCAGCGTCCAGCAAGCAACTGTCGACCCGGCCTGGCTGGGAATGTCGACAGAAGGATATGTTTTCGCTGCACTGATTTACTGGGTTTTCTGTTTCAGCATGTCGCGCTATAGCCAGCATCTGGAAAAACGTTTTAACACCGGGCGTACACCGCACTGAGGAATTTATGAGCCAAATAGTAATGCCGTCCACTGACGCGATGATTACGCTGGAAAACGTCAACAAATGGTATGGGCAGTTTCATGTCCTGAAAAATATCAACCTGCAGGTAAAACAGGGAGAGCGTATCGTATTGTGCGGGCCTTCTGGTTCCGGAAAATCGACGACTATCCGCTGTATTAACCATCTGGAAGAACATCAGCAAGGGCGTATTGTCGTGGATGGAATCGAGCTCAACGAAGATATCCGCAATATCGAACGTGTCAGACAGGAAGTTGGCATGGTCTTTCAGCACTTTAATCTCTTTCCCCATTTGACGGTCCTGCAGAACTGCACGCTGGCACCTGTCTGGGTGCAAAAGATGCCGAAAAAAGAGGCGGAAGCTCTGGCAATGCACTACCTTGAGCGAGTTCGCATTGCTGAACATGCGCATAAATATCCCGGGCAAATCTCTGGTGGGCAGCAACAGCGCGTGGCCATTGCACGCTCGCTGTGCATGAAACCCAAAATCATGTTGTTTGATGAACCCACATCAGCGTTAGATCCTGAAATGGTAAAAGAAGTACTGGATACCATGATAGGTCTGGCGCAATCGGGCATGACCATGCTGTGTGTTACCCATGAAATGGGCTTTGCCCGCACGGTGGCTGACCGGGTGATCTTTATGGATCTTGGTGAGATTGTTGAACAGGCGCCGCCAGATGAGTTTTTTGCGCATCCAAAATCTGAACGTACACGCGCCTTTTTGTCGCAGGTTATTCATTAAATACATCGGCTGGCTACAGTTCCGGATTTTGTTCCGCGTATAAACGCAAAAAGGCCATCCTGACGGATGGCCTTTTCACTTATTTGATGTCTGGCAGTTCCCTACTCTCGCATGGGGAGACCCCACACTACCATCGGCGCTACGGCGTTTCACTTCTGAGTTCGGCATGGGGTCAGGTGGGACCACCGCGCTACAGCCGCCAGACAAATTCTTTTCTAAGTGCCGAACTTTAACCGAAAAACTGGTGCTGATACCCAGAGTCGAACTGGGGACCTCACCCTTACCAAGGGTGCGCTCTACCAACTGAGCCATATCAGCACACTAAATTTGATGCCTGGCAGTTCCCTACTCTCGCATGGGGAGACCCCACACTACCATCGGCGCTACGGCGTTTCACTTCTGAGTTCGGCATGGGGTCAGGTGGGACCACCGCGCTACAGCCGCCAGGCAAATTCTGTTTATCAACACGCCCTGGCATGTCGATGTCATCTGTAATCAGGCTGAAAATCGTCTCAATTCCGCCAAAACATCTTCGGCGTTGTAAGGTTAAGCCTCACGGTTCATTAGTATCGGTTAGCTCAATGTATCGCTACACTTACACACCCGACCTATCAACGTCGTCGTCTTCAACGTTCCTTCAGGAGACTTAAAGTCTCAGGGAGAACTCATCTCGGGGCAAGTTTCGTGCTTAGATGCTTTCAGCACTTATCTCTTCCGCATTTAGCTACCGGGCAATGCCATTGGCATGACAACCCGAACACCAGTGATGCGTCCACTCCGGTCCTCTCGTACTAGGAGCAGCCCCCCTCAATTCTCCAGCGCCCACGGCAGATAGGGACCGAACTGTCTCACGACGTTCTAAACCCAGCTCGCGTACCACTTTAAATGGCGAACAGCCATACCCTTGGGACCTACTTCAGCCCCAGGATGTGATGAGCCGACATCGAGGTGCCAAACACCGCCGTCGATATGAACTCTTGGGCGGTATCAGCCTGTTATCCCCGGAGTACCTTTTATCCGTTGAGCGATGGCCCTTCCATTCAGAACCACCGGATCACTAAGACCTGCTTTCGCACCTGCTCGAGCCGTCACTCTCGCAGTCAAGCTAGCTTATGCCTTTGCACTAACCTCCTGATGTCCGACCAGGATTAGCTAACCTTCGTGCTCCTCCGTTACTCTTTAGGAGGAGACCGCCCCAGTCAAACTACCCACCAGACACTGTCCGCAACCCGGATTACGGGCCCACGTTAGAACACCAGCCATTAAAGGGTGGTATTTCAAGGTTGGCTCCATGCAGACTGGCGTCCACACTTCAAAGCCTCCCACCTATCCTACACATCAAGGACCAGTGTTCAGTGTCAAGCTATAGTAAAGGTTCACGGGGTCTTTCCGTCTTGCCGCGGGTACACTGCATCTTCACAGCGAGTTCAATTTCACTGAGTCTCGGGTGGAGACAGCCTGGCCATCATTACGCCATTCGTGCAGGTCGGAACTTACCCGACAAGGAATTTCGCTACCTTAGGACCGTTATAGTTACGGCCGCCGTTTACCGGGGCTTCGATCAAGAGCTTCTCCTTACGGATAACCCCATCAATTAACCTTCCGGCACCGGGCAGGCGTCACACCGTATACGTCCACTTTCGTGTTTGCACAGTGCTGTGTTTTTAATAAACAGTTGCAGCCAGCTGGTATCTTCGACTGATTTCAGCTCCATGAGTAAATCACTTCACCTACATATCAGCGTGCCTTCTCCCGAAGTTACGGCACCATTTTGCCTAGTTCCTTCACCCGAGTTCTCTCAAGCGCCTTGGTATTCTCTACCTGACCACCTGTGTCGGTTTGGGGTACGATTTCGTGTTACCTGATGCTTAGAGGCTTTTCCTGGAAGCAGGGCATTTGTTACTTCAGCACCGTAGTGCCTCGTCATCACACCTCAGCGTTAATAAGGTACCGGATTTACCTGGAACCTCCGCCTACATGCTTAAACCGGGACAACCGTCGCCCGGCTAACATAGCCTTCTCCGTCCCCCCTTCGCAGTAACACCAAGTACAGGAATATTAACCTGTTTCCCATCGACTACGCCTTTCGGCCTCGCCTTAGGGGTCGACTCACCCTGCCCCGATTAACGTTGGACAGGAACCCTTGGTCTTCCGGCGTGCGGGTTTTTCACCCGCATTATCGTTACTTATGTCAGCATTCGCACTTCTGATACCTCCAGCATGCCTCACGACACACCTTCAACGGCTTACAGAACGCTCCCCTACCCAACAACACATAGTGTCGCTGCCGCAGCTTCGGTGCACAGTTTAGCCCCGTTACATCTTCCGCGCAGGCCGACTCGACCAGTGAGCTATTACGCTTTCTTTAAATGATGGCTGCTTCTAAGCCAACATCCTGGCTGTCTGTGCCTTCCCACATCGTTTCCCACTTAACTGTGACTTTGGGACCTTAGCTGGCGGTCTGGGTTGTTTCCCTCTTCACGACGGACGTTAGCACCCGCCGTGTGTCTCCCGTGATAACATTCTTCGGTATTCGCAGTTTGCATCGGGTTGGTAAGTCGGGATGACCCCCTAGCCGAAACAGTGCTCTACCCCCGAAGATGAATTCACGAGGCGCTACCTAAATAGCTTTCGGGGAGAACCAGCTATCTCCCGGTTTGATTGGCCTTTCACCCCCAGCCACAAGTCATCCGCTAATTTTTCAACATTAGTCGGTTCGGTCCTCCAGTTAGTGTTACCCAACCTTCAACCTGCCCATGGCTAGATCACCGGGTTTCGGGTCTATACCCTGCAACTTAACGCCCAGTTAAGACTCGGTTTCCCTTCGGCTCCCCTATGCGGTTAACCTTGCTACAGAATATAAGTCGCTGACCCATTATACAAAAGGTACGCAGTCACCCCATTAAGAGGCTCCCACTGCTTGTACGTACACGGTTTCAGGTTCTTTTTCACTCCCCTCGCCGGGGTTCTTTTCGCCTTTCCCTCACGGTACTGGTTCACTATCGGTCAGTCAGGAGTATTTAGCCTTGGAGGATGGTCCCCCCATATTCAGACAGGATACCACGTGTCCCGCCCTACTCTTCGAGTTCACAGCCTGTGCATTTTGGTGTACGGGACTATCACCCTGTACCGTCGGACTTTCCAGACCGTTCCACTAACACACAAGCTGATTCAGACTCTGGGCTGCTCCCCGTTCGCTCGCCGCTACTGGGGGAATCTCGGTTGATTTCTTTTCCTCGGGGTACTTAGATGTTTCAGTTCCCCCGGTTCGCTTCATTACGCTATGTATTCACGTAATGATAGTGTGACGAATCACACTGGGTTTCCCCATTCGGAAATCGCCGGTTATAACGGTTCATATCACCTTACCGACGCTTATCGCAGATTAGCACGTCCTTCATCGCCTCTGACTGCCAGGGCATCCACCGTGTACGCTTAGTCGCTTAACCTCACAACCCGAAGATGTTTCACTTCTGATTGTGAAAATTTGAGAGACTCGAACACACCGCTTTTCATTTCTTATTACGGAGAAATGAAACAGTGTGTCGTTTCAATTTTCAGCTTGATCCAGATTTTTAAAGAGCAAAACTTCGCAGTGAACCTTTTCAGGTACACTCTGAAGTTTTCTTGTATTGTTGCAGTAAAGATGGTGGAGCTATGCGGGATCGAACCGCAGACCTCCTGCGTGCAAAGCAGGCGCTCTCCCAGCTGAGCTATAGCCCCATCGTAGTTATCTCATTCACCTTAATTCTTGCTGAGACAAGGCGTGGAGCGGCGAAGCATACTGAAGTATGCGAGTCGTTTCACAACGCGGTATCAGAAAGAATTTGGTAGGCCTGAGTGGACTTGAACCACCGACCTCACCCTTATCAGGGGTGCGCTCTAACCACCTGAGCTACAAGCCTGCAGAGATTTTCTTACTGCTAATTTTCATCAGACAATCTGTGTGAGCACTACAAAGAACGCTTCTTTAAGGTAAGGAGGTGATCCAACCGCAGGTTCCCCTACGGTTACCTTGTTACGACTTCACCCCAGTCATGAATCACAAAGTGGTAAGCGCCCTCCCGAAGGTTAAGCTACCTACTTCTTTTGCAACCCACTCCCATGGTGTGACGGGCGGTGTGTACAAGGCCCGGGAACGTATTCACCGTGGCATTCTGATCCACGATTACTAGCGATTCCGACTTCATGGAGTCGAGTTGCAGACTCCAATCCGGACTACGACATACTTTATGAGGTCCGCTTGCTCTCGCGAGGTCGCTTCTCTTTGTATATGCCATTGTAGCACGTGTGTAGCCCTACTCGTAAGGGCCATGATGACTTGACGTCATCCCCACCTTCCTCCAGTTTATCACTGGCAGTCTCCTTTGAGTTCCCGGCCGGACCGCTGGCAACAAAGGATAAGGGTTGCGCTCGTTGCGGGACTTAACCCAACATTTCACAACACGAGCTGACGACAGCCATGCAGCACCTGTCTCACGGTTCCCGAAGGCACTAAAGCATCTCTGCTAAATTCCGTGGATGTCAAGAGTAGGTAAGGTTCTTCGCGTTGCATCGAATTAAACCACATGCTCCACCGCTTGTGCGGGCCCCCGTCAATTCATTTGAGTTTTAACCTTGCGGCCGTACTCCCCAGGCGGTCGACTTAACGCGTTAGCTCCGGAAGCCACGCCTCAAGGGCACAACCTCCAAGTCGACATCGTTTACGGCGTGGACTACCAGGGTATCTAATCCTGTTTGCTCCCCACGCTTTCGCACCTGAGCGTCAGTCTTTGTCCAGGGGGCCGCCTTCGCCACCGGTATTCCTCCAGATCTCTACGCATTTCACCGCTACACCTGGAATTCTACCCCCCTCTACAAGACTCTAGCCTGCCAGTTTCGGATGCAGTTCCCAGGTTGAGCCCGGGGATTTCACATCCGACTTGACAGACCGCCTGCGTGCGCTTTACGCCCAGTAATTCCGATTAACGCTTGCACCCTCCGTATTACCGCGGCTGCTGGCACGGAGTTAGCCGGTGCTTCTTCTGCGAGTAACGTCAATCGCTGCGGTTATTAACCACAACGCCTTCCTCCTCGCTGAAAGTACTTTACAACCCGAAGGCCTTCTTCATACACGCGGCATGGCTGCATCAGGCTTGCGCCCATTGTGCAATATTCCCCACTGCTGCCTCCCGTAGGAGTCTGGACCGTGTCTCAGTTCCAGTGTGGCTGGTCATCCTCTCAGACCAGCTAGGGATCGTCGCCTAGGTGAGCCGTTACCCCACCTACTAGCTAATCCCATCTGGGCACATCCGATGGCAAGAGGCCCGAAGGTCCCCCTCTTTGGTCTTGCGACGTTATGCGGTATTAGCTACCGTTTCCAGTAGTTATCCCCCTCCATCGGGCAGTTTCCCAGACATTACTCACCCGTCCGCCACTCGTCACCCAAGGAGCAAGCTCCTCTGTGCTACCGTTCGACTTGCATGTGTTAGGCCTGCCGCCAGCGTTCAATCTGAGCCATGATCAAACTCTTCAATTTAAGTTTGATGCTCGTGAATTAAACTTCGTAATGAATTACGTGTTCACTCAGAGACTTGGTATTCATTTTTCGTCTTGCGACGTTAAGAATCCGTATCTTCGAGTGCCCACACAGATTGTCTGATAAATTGTTAAAGAGCAGTTGCGACGCGCTTTAGCGCTCTGTCGCGAGGTGGCGTATATTACGCTTTCCTCTTTCAGAGTCAACCCTGAATTTCAGGATTTTTCTCTTCAACCGGACCGGCTGTTTGCGTGAAGTGATTCACATCCGCCGTGTCGATGGAGGCGCATTATAGGGATCCCATTTTTTAGCACAAGTGTTTTTTAGATCTTTTTTGCCGAATGCTTGTTTTTCACTCCTTTCGCTACATTCCTGTGCAATTTGGCTGATTTTTGATAACTAAATCACTTGCACAGTCTCAATAATCCAACCAAAGTCTTCATTACCGCCCTATTTTCATTGAGGTAAACATGTCTGATGTACTGCGTCCTTATAAGGATCTTTTCCCACAGATCGGCAAACGCGTCATGATCGATAGTAGTAGTGTTGTCATTGGCGATGCTCGTCTGGCTGATGATGTCGGGATTTGGCCACTGGTTGCGATTCGTGGCGACGTGAACTACGTACAGATTGGCGCCCGTACGAACATTCAGGATGGCAGCGTGCTGCATGTCACACATAAATCCACATCTAATCCGCAAGGTAACCCTCTGATCGTAGGCGAGGATGTGACGGTCGGTCATAAAGTCATGTTGCACGGTTGCATCATTGGCAACCGCGTTTTAGTCGGTATGGGATCGATTTTGCTCGATGGCGTAGTAGTAGAAGATGACGTCATGATCGGAGCGGGAAGTCTGGTCCCGCAAAATAGGCGCCTGGAGAGCGGATATCTGTATCTGGGAAGCCCGGTTAAACAAATCCGCCCACTAACTGACGAAGAGAAAGCAGGCCTACAGTACTCTGCTGACAACTACGTGAAGTGGAAAGATGAGTATTTAGGTCAGGATAACCAGACCCAACCCTGAGAGTCTTCCTGCTGGTCCTGGATCAATGCTTCAGCCTCTTCTTCCAGATCCCAGCGATATTCGCGAAAAGTTTCAAGCCACTGTTCAGGCGTGTCGCCACCAAAGCGATGCGCCAACGTCTCTCCTTTTATGGCACATTTTAGCTGCATGCCATGAACCATCGCAGGGAAGACGACGGAATTAATATCCGCCACCCACTCTTCCCTATCAGGGAATTGAATCGCCTGATTCATGCAGAAAGTTCCTGTTGCAGTGTTTTAATCACAGGCTCAATCTCCGGCAGTACACCATGCCAGAGCAAAACAGCATGTGCCGCTTGCCCCACCAGCATTCCCAAACCATCGGCACAATGTTTTGCACTATGCGATACGCACCATGAAAGGAACGGGGTATTACCCTTTTGATAGAACATGTCGTAGCAATAGACCGAAGGATGAATAAGCGATGCAGGAATGGCTGGAACATCACCGCTAATACCACTGGACGTTGCGTTGATGATCAGATCGAAGGTGTAATTATCCAGCTCATCCATTCCTACCGCCTGAACGCTGCCGGTATGGGAGAAGATCTGCGCCAATTCTTCAGCACGTGAGGCGGTACGATTAACAATAGTCACCGCGCAATCCATAGACAAGAGAGGCAGCAACACGCCACGGGACGCTCCGCCAGCCCCAATCAACAGGATACGAGACCCGGGATGAATGAAAGACAAACGCTCAAGATCGCTAAGCAGGCCGATACCATCGGTGTTATCACCCAGTAAACGCCCATCCTCCAGCCGTTTTAGAGTATTGACCGCCCCAGCCAGCGATGCCCGCTCTGTGAGTTCATCAGCACGCGCAAACGCCTCTTCTTTAAAAGGAACGGTAACATTAGCCCCTTTCCCCCCATCAGCAAAAAAGGCATTGAGCGTATTCACAAAGTTATTGATGGGCGCCAACACCCGACCATAAGAGTGATCAATCTTCAGCTGCTCTGCAAATTGCTGATGAATAAAAGGCGATTTGCTGTGCGCTACCGGATTACCAAAAACAGCATAGGCTTCTTTCATATTACCCCTGTCGAAACTGTTCACCCGTCAAAGCATCTCTGATTTCCGAGGGATTCAAACGTCCGCCGGTATTACCTTCAACCACTGGAAAATCTTCCCCGAACTGCGCTCGTACTTCCTCTACCGTTCTGCAGGGTGCCAGCCCACTCAGATTGGCACTTGTAGAAACTAATGGCTTGCCATAAGCCTGGCACAATGCAACCACCAGCGGGTGATCCGTGACGCGCACGGCGAGCGAATCAAAACGACCGGTTAGCCAACGCGGCGTTGTCGCAGGAGCCGGGAAAACGAAGGTGACAGGGCCAGGCCAGCGTGCGAAAACAGCTTCACGTTGAGCATCGGTGAGCATACTGTCATCAATATACGGTTTGAGTTGATCAAAGTTTGCCGCAATCAAAATCAAACCTTTATCAATTGGACGTTGTTTGAGTTCCAACAGACGCATTACCGCCGTTTCGCTGTCAGGATTGCAACCGACACCAAAAACGGCTTCTGTTGGATAAGCGATGACATTTTCTTGTTGCAGAACCTCTATCGCGGCAGCGATAGGGTCTGTAGGCAGGTTTTTATTCACTTTTTTATTCCGCCGGGATCGGCTTTCCACATTGTTTACTGGCACAGAAATGCTTCGCACCCTGCGCGGTTTTCTTTTCGATGAGTAGCGGATAGTGGCACTCTGGACACTCTCCCGCTAACGGTTTGAAGTTAATGACAAACTGACACTCCGGATAGCGATCGCAGGAGTAGAAGGTTTTGCCATAACGTGAACGCCGCTGAACCAAATGGCCCGTCTGGCATTGGGGGCATACTATTGCGGTTTCATCAGGCTTATCGATAAGCTCAGTGTGATCGCAGGCAGGGTAATCACTGCACCCAATAAACATACCGAATCGTCCCTGCCTCAGCACCAGTTCAGCGCCACATGTAGGGCAGAATTTACCCTCCAGAACTTTGACTATATGTCCGTCCGCAGATGATTTCAGCGGACGGACATAATCGCATTCTGGATAGTGTGAGCAACCAAGAAACGGGCCGTGTTTCCCGGAACGAATAACCAGTTCAGCCCCACATTGTGGGCAGGGCTCGTTTTTACGCACCGTAAACAGTGCTGATTTAGCCATAACAACTCATACTGAATGAAGATTGATTAATGCAGCATACCTTCATTCACTTCAAAGAGTAATTCTTCCATTTGCTGATAGGCATTTTCGCAGCCTGGAATGTTGAACAGAACCATCAGGATCACCCACTTCAGGTCTTCCAGATCAAACTCAGCCGTATCCAGCGCAAGTACGCGCTCTATCACCATTTCTCGCGTTTCGAGGTTTAGCACCTGAATCTGCTCCAGGAATAGCAGGAACCCCCGACAGCTCGCATCCAGCCGATCGCACTCTTCTGCAGTATAAATACGTACAGAAAGGGGATCTGATGCAAGCTGCATAGGTTCTGCAAGGCCGTCCTGATAATCAGCAAGTTTTTCCAGCCACAGTAACGCGTTGTAGATGTCTTCACGATCAAAACCAGCGTCGGTAAGATCCCGTTCCAGTTTGTCCTGATCCACACGCAGCTCAGCTTCGTTATGGATATATGTCTCAAACAAATACATTAGTACGTCGAACATGGCTTGCCCTCCTCAATCGGACATAGCCGCCGGGTACAGCTGCGATCCATCCTGCTAACTCCAGTTCGAGCAGTTGAGCCACTATCACTGGCACAGGTTGGCCGGCACGTTCAGCGACGACGTCAACAGGTGTTACCTCATCTCCTACGTTAGCCAGGAGCTCTGAAAATGGCAATGCCACCTCTTCGTGATCCGGCGAATAAATTGATTTTTCAGGCTCATCTGGCAACCATTGCAGCCCATATTGCAAACTTTCCAGTATTTCCTCTGGTGCCGTCACAAGCATGGCTCCCTGCTGAATGAGCCAATGGGGACCTTCACTTCCCGGGCTCCCTATCGGTCCAGGCAAAGCAAAAACCTCCCGTCCTTGTTCCAGCGCACAGCGTGCAGTGACTAATGAGCCACTACGCTGTGCCGCTTCAACAACCAGTACTCCCTTACTTAGACCACTAATAATGCGATTTCGTCGGGGAAAATTACGCGGTAACGGGAGCATATCCAAAGGAAACTCGGACACCAGCGCGCCTCCGGCCTCTATCAAACTTTCAGCAAGACGAACATGTCGCCGTGGATATATGGTTTCCAGACCATTTCCCAGTACCGCAATACTGGCCCCGTGTGTGTTTATCGCTGCAGTATGCGCCACACCGTCAATCCCTTTAGCCAGTCCGCTAGTGATCGTCACACCACATGCTGCAAGCTTTTCACAGAACAGCCGCGCCCATCGTTCGCCATACCAGGAGTACTGCCGACTGCCGACAACAGCAACTTGAAATGAGTGAAGACACTCAGGGTGGCCAACAATGAAAAGTACGCCAGGGTAATCCTCAATAGCACGCAGCTGTGGCGGAAAATACTTGCTGTCGGCAAAAACCAGATGATGATGGGGTAACTCAAGCCAACGCAGCGTTTTTTCCAATGACTGCTCAGAAAAGGCCTGAAAACGTTCGACCTGGCGAGGAGTGAGCCCTGCATGCCGAAGTACCGTATTATTAATACTCGGTTGAGCGATAAGCCAGTGAGCAGTGCGCACCATCTCATCACCATACAGTTCATTCACTTGTGCTAAACGTAACCAAATCTCAATATGGGTCATCCCTGTTCCCCCGCCACAAGCAGTCCTGGCAATCTTTGCGATTGGTCACTGATGCTGTCAATCAGAGCGGGTTTTGTCTAGAATAGAGGTAATAATCTTTCCAATTCCTGAACACAACTCTGGATAACTATGTCAGTTTTGCAAGTGTTACATATTCCGGACGAGCGTCTTCGCAAAGTCGCAAAGCCGGTTGAAGAAGTGAATGCAGAAATTCAGCGTATCGTTGATGATATGTTCGAAACGATGTACGCCGAAGAAGGTATCGGTCTGGCGGCAACACAGGTCGATATTCATCAGCGCATCATTGTTATTGATGTCTCTGAAAACCGTGACGAGCGTCTGGTACTCATTAACCCAGAGCTGCTGGAGAAAGACGGCGAAACCGGCATTGAAGAAGGCTGCCTGTCTATTCCTGAACAACGTGCATTAGTACCGCGCGCTGAAAAAGTAAAAATTCGTGCGCTCGATCGCGACGGCAAGCCTTTTGAACTGGAGGCCGACGGCCTGTTGGCTATCTGCATCCAACATGAAATGGATCACCTGGTCGGTAAACTGTTTATCGATTATCTGTCTCCGTTGAAGCAACAACGTATTCGTCAGAAAGTTGAAAAACTCGACCGCCTGAACGCCCGAGCTTAAGGACAAGAATCAACGTGTCAGACTCACTACGTATTATTTTTGCGGGTACACCTGACTTTGCAGCGCGTCATCTCGACGCGCTGTTGTCTTCTGGACATAACGTCGTTGGGGTGTTTACCCAACCGGACCGCCCTGCGGGACGTGGTAAAAAGCTGATGCCCAGCCCGGTAAAAGTGCTGGCGGAAGAAAAAGGGATACCCGTTTTCCAACCTGTATCTCTTCGCCCTCAGGAAAACCAACAACTGGTTTCTGATCTGCACGCAGATGTAATGGTGGTGGTGGCATATGGCCTGATTCTGCCAAAAGCCGTACTGGACATGCCGCGTCTGGGTTGTATCAACGTTCACGGTTCTCTGCTTCCACGCTGGCGTGGGGCCGCGCCGATCCAGCGTTCATTGTGGGCAGGCGACACCGAAACCGGTGTAACCATCATGCAGATGGATATCGGTCTGGACACAGGCGATATGCTGCATAAGCTGTCGTGCCCAATTACGGCAGAAGATACCAGCGGTTCGTTATACGACAAGCTGGCAGATTTAGGGCCTCAGGGGCTGATTGAAACGCTAAAACAGCTTGCTGCTGGCACAATAAAACCAGTTGTTCAGGATGAATCTCTGGTTACACATGCAGAAAAACTCAGCAAAGAAGAGGCACGTATCGACTGGTCGCTTTCGGCCGCTCAGCTGGAACGATGTATCCGCGCCTTTAACCCGTGGCCAATGAGCTGGCTTGAAATCGAAGGTCAGCCAGTGAAAGTCTGGAAAGCTTCTGTTATTGCTGTGAACACACAGTCTGCACCAGGCACCATCCTCGAGGCGACAAAGCAGGGCATCCAGGTCGCAACAGGCGACGGCATCCTGAATCTCATCGCTTTACAGCCTGCCGGTAAGAAAGCGATGAGCGCACAGGATCTGCTCAATTCGCGTCGGGAGTGGTTTGTGCCCGGGAATCGTCTGATCTGACGGTTCATCTCTTTTAAAGCCCGGAGCCTCCGGGCATTTTTATTTTTGCGCTTATGAAAAAACATCTTAATTTACGCAGTATGGCGGCCCAGGCTGTCGAACAGGTTGTCGAAAAGGGCCAATCGTTGAGTAACGTGCTGCCCGCCATGCAGCAAAAAGTTGCTGATAAAGACAAAGCGCTGTTGCAGGAACTTTGCTTCGGTGTATTGCGTACGCTCTCCCAGCTGGAGTGGATGATCCAGCAGTTGATGGAACGTCCAATGACGGGCAAACAGCGCACCGTTCACTATCTGATCATGGTGGGCTTCTACCAACTGCTGCATACCCGTATTCCACCGCATGCTGCATTGGCAGAGACCGTAGAAGGCGCGGTCATTATTAAGCGCCCGCAGTTAAAAGGGCTGATCAACGGCGTATTGCGCCAGTTTCAACGCCGTCAGGATGAACTGCTGGCCGAGTTCGCGCAAAGCGATTTACGTTTCTTACACCCCTCCTGGCTGGTGAAACGTATTAAGGCCGCTTATCCGCAGCAGTGGGAAGCCATTCTTGAAGCCAATAACCAAAGACCACCGATGTGGCTGCGTGTCAATCGTAATCACCATACGCGCGATGCCTGGCTGGATCTGCTTAGCGAAGCGGGATTAACCGGCTTCCCGCATCCGGATTATCCCGATGCAGTGCGTCTGGAAACGCCGACTCCTGTGCACGCACTGCCTGGTTTTGACGAAGGTTGGGTAACCGTCCAGGATGCTTCGGCTCAAGGATGCGTAACCTATCTATTGCCGGAGGACGGCGAACAAATTCTCGACTTGTGCTGCGCGCCGGGCGGGAAAACCACTCACATTCTGGAAGTTGCTCCGCACGCTAACGTAATGGCCGTCGATGTCGATGAGAAACGCTTATCGCGCGTTTACGACAATCTTAAACGTCTGGGCATGAAGGCAACCGTAAAACAGGGTGATGGTCGATATCCACAGCAATGGTGTGGCGAACAACAGTTTGACCGTATTTTGCTGGATGCTCCGTGTTCTGCCACCGGCGTTATTCGTCGCCATCCAGACATCAAATGGCTGCGTCGCGACCGGGATATTGCCGAACTTGCGCAGTTGCAGGCCGAGATCCTGAATGCAACCTGGTTACATCTTAAACCTGGCGGCACGCTGGTTTATGCAACGTGCTCTATCCTGCCAGAAGAAAACCAGCAGCAAATTGCTGCCTTCCTGGCATGCACGCCAGATGCGGTATTAAGCGAAACCGGTACGCCGGAAAAACCCGGACGTCAGAATTTACCGGGAGCGGAAGATGGTGATGGCTTCTTTTACGCTAAGCTAATCAAAAAGTGATGAGATAACGGGTCGCGACTGATGAAAATTATCATTCTGGGCGCAGGGCAAGTTGGCGGTACGCTGGCTGAAAACCTGGTCGGAGAGAACAACGATATCACGGTAGTCGATACCAATGGTGAGCGCCTGCGCAGCCTGCAGGACAAGTTTGATCTCCGCGTCGTGCAAGGGCACGGTTCACATCCTCGCGTACTGCGTGAAGCTGGAGCCGACGATGCCGATATGCTGGTTGCCGTAACCAGCTCAGATGAAACAAATATGGTTGCCTGCCAGGTAGCTTATTCACTGTTTAATACACCTAATCGCATCGCCCGTATTCGTTCACCGGATTACGTTCGTGATGCGGATAAGCTATTCCAATCCGATGCGGTACCTATCGATCACCTGATTGCGCCTGAGCAACTGGTTATCGATAGCATTTATCGACTAATTGAGTACCCTGGTGCGTTGCAGGTGGTAAATTTTGCCGAAGGTAAAGTCAGTCTGGCGGTGGTCAAAGCCTATTACGGCGGGCCATTGATCGGCAATGCACTGTCGACAATGCGTGAACATATGCCGCACATTGATACCCGCGTGGCGGCGATTTTCCGTCATGACAGACCGATCCGTCCGCAAGGTTCTACCATTGTTGAAGCGGGTGATGAAGTCTTCTTTATCGCAGCATCACAGCATATTCGCGCCGTAATGAGCGAATTGCAGCGTCTGGAAAAACCGTACAAACGCATTATGTTAGTAGGCGGCGGTAATATCGGCGCGGGTCTGGCACGTCGTCTGGAAAAAGATTACAGCGTCAAACTGATCGAACGTAATCAACAGCGAGCATCCGAACTTGCAGAGAAACTGCAAAATACGATCGTCTTTTTTGGTGATGCTTCGGATCAAGAGTTACTGGCCGAAGAACATATCGATCAAGTTGATCTGTTCATCGCAGTGACCAACGATGATGAAGCGAATATCATGTCGGCGATGCTTGCCAAACGGATGGGTGCCAAGAAAGTGATGGTGTTAATCCAACGCAGAGCATACGTCGATCTGGTGCAAGGTAGCGTGATCGATATTGCTATTTCACCGCAGCAGGCGACCATCTCCGCGCTGCTCAGTCACGTACGTAAAGCTGACATTGTCGGTGTTTCTTCACTACGCCGTGGCGTCGCGGAAGCCATTGAAGCCGTCGCACACGGGGATGAAACAACATCTCGGGTTGTGGGACGTTCAATTGATGAAATTAAACTTCCCCCTGGAACCATTATTGGTGCGGTAGTGCGAGGTAACGACGTGATGATAGCCAATGACAACCTGCGTATTGAGCAGGGTGATCACGTTATCATGTTCCTGACAGACAAAAAGTTTATTACTGACGTCGAACGGCTATTCCAGCCAAGCCCCTTCTTCCTGTAAATATTCGGGCGCTTATGTAGCGCCCATTATATTTCCCTTTACTTTTCATGGTCTAATAAATTTTCCTTTCAGCAATACATAAATGGAAAATGTCTTAACATTTGTTAAACTTATAAACGTCAGCTGCATAGGGAGAATAAAATGAGCATTATTAAAGAGTTTCGCGAATTCGCGATGCGCGGGAATGTTGTCGATTTGGCAGTGGGTGTCATTATTGGTGCGGCATTCGGTAAGATTGTTTCATCGCTGGTTGCCGATATCATCATGCCGCCGCTGGGATTGTTAATTGGTGGGATCGATTTTAAACAGTTTGCTTTGACATTACGCGATGCGCAGGGAGACATCCCGGCTGTCGTTATGCATTACGGTGTATTTATTCAGAACGTATTTGATTTCATTATTGTGGCGTTTGCTATCTTTATGGCAATCAAACTGATCAACAAACTGAATCGTAAAAAAGCGGAAGAGCCGGCTGCACCGCCAGCTCCCTCGAAAGAAGAAGTATTGCTGAGTGAAATTCGTGACCTGCTGAAAGAACAGAATAATCGTTCTTAAACGCTCACTGAAACAAGAAGGCCAGTGGTAAAAAAGTGATTCACTTTCTTGCCACTGGCCTCCCAGTTACCCCGATTGCCATGTTTACCTTTACGCAGGTAACTACCTTTCCCTTTTTTATTTTTCTCAACTCGCTGCCTGAACAGTGGATCATGCAGTAGCGCCTCAATGGCGTTGTCCTTTATCTGCCCTTTGGTGTGCTGATAACGACTCATAATATCTCCAGTTTGTAATAATTTACGCCGCGAGTGTAGACCTGACCGTTCAATAAATCAACAGCCTGATGTTGTTCCGCTGGCGCCTTGTTCAAGAGCTTCAAGGATAGAGCAGTAAACGCTGCTATGTGCCTTTCCACAGCATGCATCATTCAATCGCTGCAACGATCGTTGCATCGTTTGAAGTTCGGCTATACGGGCTTCGACTTCCTGCAATCTTTCCTGAACAATCCCTTTTGATTCCTGGCAGGTATGGTGCTCTGGGTCGACACGGATCGAAAGTAATTCACGGATAGACTCAAGCGTAAAGCCTAGCTGTCTCGCGTAACGAATAAACTTCAGCCGTTGCAGATCGCTTTCTGTATAGAGGCGAAACCCACCTTCTGTACGTATTTCATGTTCCATCATCTGCTGCTTTTCATAGTAGCGGATAGTATCAGGCGTCACGTCAGCCAGTTTCGCTAATTCTCCAATACGGTACATGCTCTCTCCGCTAATCGTCATTGATCTTCTGTAGCAGCTTATCTGCATATTCACCGTGTAAAAACTCGGTGCTGACTCCAGCCTGTCGGAGTTTGAGTTCCAGTAGTGACAGTCTTCGACTTACCTCCTGATAACCAGGATCATCTTTGCGGATCCCTGCGAGTAATTCAAGCAGCTGTATTGCCTCTCTGCGCTGCTCAAGCTCAGGAGGAAGACAGCCTGCATTTTTTAATAAACGGAATCCGGCTCGCAGTTCCGGCGGAACATGGGAATCGTCATCAAGAACCAACGGCTCACCTGCACCAGGCAAACCATCAAACTCACCTTTAGACTGTGCATCAATAATATGCCGCTCTGCCCACTGGTCCAGTAACCACATACAACACTCCAGGGGATGAACAAAAAGAATACAGATATTGTAGATAAGTGGGGATATGACGGATATAAAAAAACCCGCCGAGGCGGGTTTTTTTACGTTACTACAGATTACTCTGCAGCAGCTTCTGTTTTCTCTGAACGATCAACCAGCTCGATGTATGCCATCGGCGCGTTGTCGCCTGCACGGAAACCACACTTCAGAATGCGAGTGTAACCACCGGCGCGGCTCGCGAAACGCGGGCCCAGTTCGTTAAACAGTTTTGCCACGATCTCGTTATCACGAGTGCGGGCGAATGCCAGACGACGATTAGCTACGCTATCAGTCTTGGCAAGAGTAATCAGCGGCTCAACTACGCGACGCAGCTCTTTCGCTTTCGGCAGAGTCGTCTTGATGATTTCATGACGAACCAGTGAACCTGCCATATTGCGGAACATAGCCTGGCGATGGCTGCTGTTGCGGTTCAGTTGACGACCACTCTTACGATGGCGCATGACCTTATCCTTCTCAGTAAAACCTTAACCTGTGATCCGGTTACTCGTCAGCGATGCTTGCCGGTGGCCAGTTTTCCAGGCGCATGCCCAGAGACAGTCCACGGGAAGCCAGCACGTCTTTAATCTCAGTAAGAGATTTTTTACCAAGGTTAGGCGTCTTAAGAAGCTCAACCTCAGTACGCTGTACCAGATCACCGATATAGTGGATAGCTTCTGCTTTGAGGCAGTTAGCAGAGCGGACAGTCAATTCCAGATCGTCAACAGGGCGCAGCAGGATCGGATCGAATTCTGGTTTCTCTTCTTTAACTTCCGGCTGACGAACATCACGTAAGTCAACGAAAGCTTCAAGTTGTTCAGCCAGAATGGTTGCCGCACGACGAATCGCCTCTTCAGGATCGATTGTGCCGTTGGTTTCCATTTCGATGACCAGCTTGTCCAGGTCGGTACGCTGTTCTACACGCGCTGCTTCAACATTGTAGGCAATACGCTCTACAGGGCTGTAGCATGCGTCGACCAGCAGACGGCCGATTGGGCGCTCATCTTCTTCCGAATGAATTCGGGTAGAAGCCGGCACATAACCACGACCGCGCTGAACTTTGATGCGCATGCTAATAGATGCGTTCTCATCGGTCAGGTGGCAGATCACGTGCTGTGGCTTGACGATTTCGACATCCCCATCATGGGTAATGTCGGCTGCAGTCACAGGGCCAATGCCAGATTTATTCAAGGTAAGAATAACGTCATCTTTACCCTGAACTCTCACCGCCAGCCCTTTCAGGTTGAGCAGGATTTCCAGGATATCTTCCTGAACGCCTTCTTTGGTGCTGTACTCATGTAGTACACCATCAATCTCAACCTCGGTCACCGCGCAACCCGGCATCGATGAGAGCAGAATACGGCGCAGTGCGTTACCCAAAGTATGGCCAAAGCCACGCTCTAAAGGCTCAAGGGTCACCTTGGCGTGCGTCGAACTCACTTGCTCGATATCTACCAGGCGCGGTTTTAGAAACTCTGTCACAGAACCCTGCATTGTGTCCTCTCTTTGGTACTAAGCTTTACTTGGAGTAAAGCTCGACGATCAGGTGTTCGTTAATGTCCGCAGACAGATCAGAACGCTCCGGCTTACGCTTGAACGTACCTTCCATCTTGCCAGCATCAACTTCCAGCCAGGTTGGCTTTTCACGCTGCTCAGCCAGCTCCAGAGCGGCTTTCACGCGAGACTGCTTCTTCGCTTTCTCACGAATGCTAACAACGTCATTCGGACTAACCTGATAAGAAGCGATGTTAACAACACGACCGTTTACCATAATTGCTTTATGGCTGACCAGCTGACGTGCTTCTGCACGAGTGGCACCGAAGCCCATACGGTATACAACGTTGTCCAGACGACCTTCCAGCAGACCCAGCAGGTTTTCACCGGTGTTGCCTTTCAGACGTGCTGCTTCTTTGTAGTAGTTACGGAACTGACGCTCCAGCACACCGTAGATACGGCGAACTTTTTGCTTTTCACGCAACTGCACACCATAGTCAGACAGACGCGGTTTACGCGCACCGTGCTGGCCAGGAGCTTGTTCAATTTTACACTTGGTATCGATCGCGCGAACGCCAGACTTAAGGAATAAGTCAGTGCCCTCACGACGGCTCAGCTTGAGCTTAGGACCCAAATATCTTGCCATTTTCTTTCTCCAACAATCCTAGAAACGACAGCGTTATACGCGACGTTTTTTCGGCGGACGACAACCGTTATGAGGGATCGGAGTCACATCAGTAATATTAGTGATGCGGAAACCAGCGGCGTTCAGAGCACGAACAGTAGATTCGCGACCTGGACCCGGTCCTTTGACCATAACTTCCAGATTCTTGATACCGTATTCTTTTACGGCTTCAGCGCAACGCTCTGCTGCAACCTGAGCTGCAAACGGAGTGGATTTGCGAGAACCACGGAAACCGGAACCACCGGCTGTTGCCCAACCCAGTGCGTTACCCTGACGATCAGTAATGGTAACGATGGTGTTGTTAAAAGAAGCATGGATATGAGCCACGCCGTCAGAGACTTGTTTTCTTACACGTTTACGTGCACGAATTGGTGCCTTTGCCATTATTCAATCACCCCGATTATTTCTTGATCGGTTTGCGCGGACCCTTACGGGTACGTGCGTTGGTCTTGGTACGCTGACCGCGAACCGGGAGACCACGACGATGACGCAAACCGCGATAGCAACCAAGGTCCATAAGGCGCTTGATGCTCATGCTAACTTCACGGCGCAGATCACCTTCAACGACAAATTTGGCAACTTCGTCACGCAGCGTGTCGATTTGTTCTTCAGACAGCTCACTGATCTTAACATCTTCAGCGATACCCGCGGCAGCCAGAATGGCTTTAGAACGGGTCTTGCCGACGCCGTAGATCGAAGTTAATGCGATCACAGCATGTTTCTGATCAGGAATGTTAATGCCTGCTATACGGGCCACTATGCACTCCTACTATTTAATATGTACGCACCATGCTGAAAAGCCCGTTTTCAGGATACTCAAATGGAAACGCACAGACATACAAAAGATTGGCTGGCTAATCTAGCCAGCTCAACCCAACTTTGCAAGAAAAATATGCGAATAAATCAGCCTTGGCGCTGTTTATGCTTCGGCTCGGCACTGCAAATCACACGGATGACACCATCACGCTTAACGATTTTGCAGTTACGGCATAATTTCTTGACGGAAGCACGAACTTTCATTTTTACTCTCCGTAACTTCTCGGGCGACTGTTAACGGCCGTAGCCTTTCAGATTCGCCTTCTTCAATGCAGACTCGTACTGACTTGACATCATCAGAGTTTGCACTTGAGCCATAAAGTCCATAATCACGACAACAACGATAAGCAGTGAGGTCCCACCGAAGTAGAACGGTACTTTCATTGCATCACGCATGAACTCCGGGATCAGGCAGATAAAGGTAATGTAGAGCGCACCAACCAAAGTCAGGCGGGTCATTACTTTATCGATATACTTCGCCGTTTGCTCTCCCGGACGAATTCCTGGTACAAATGCACCGGACTTCTTCAGGTTATCTGCTGTTTCACGCGGGTTGAAAACCAACGCCGTGTAGAAGAAACAGAAGAATATGATTGCAGACGCATAGAGTAACACATAAAGCGGTTGCCCAGGCTGCAAATACAGCGAAATTGTTGTCAGCCAGTTCCAACCAGTCCCGCCCCCGAACCATGACGCGATGGTCGCCGGGAACAGAATAATACTGGAAGCGAAGATTGCCGGGATTACCCCCGCCATATTCACTTTCAGCGGTAAATGTGTGCTCTGTGCAGCATAGACACGACGACCTTGCTGACGTTTCGCGTAGTTTACCACAATGCGGCGTTGACCACGCTCAACAAATACAACAAAGAACGTCACTGCGAATACTAATACTGCAACCAACAGCAACACGAGGAAGTGCAGGTCGCCTTGACGCGCTTGCTCGATAGTATGGGCAATGGCTGGCGGGAGTCCCGCGACAATACCGGCGAAGATAATGATTGAGATACCGTTGCCGATACCACGTTCAGTAATCTGTTCACCCAACCACATCAGGAACATCGTCCCTGTAACCAGACTTACAACAGCGGTGAAATAGAATGCAAAGCCTGGGTTCATCACCAGGCCCTGCATACCAGGCATATTCGGCAGACCGGTAGCAATACCGATCGACTGGAATATAGCCAGCACCAGAGTACCGTAGCGGGTGTACTGGCTGATCTTACGACGACCAGACTCCCCTTCTTTCTTAATTTCTGCCAGCGTTGGATGAACCACCGTCAGCAACTGGATAATGATCGACGCCGAAATATACGGCATGATCCCCAGAGCAAAGATAGAAGCACGGCTGAGTGCACCACCAGAGAACATGTTAAACATTTCAATGATGGTGCCTCGCTGTTGCTCAAGCAGTTTGGCAAGTACAGCGGCATCAATACCAGGGATCGGAATGAAAGAGCCAATACGGAACACAATCAGCGCGCCGATTACAAACAGCAGTCTGCGTTTCAGCTCGCCTAAGCCACCTTTGGCACTTTGAAAATCTAATCCCGGTTGTTTAGCCATCTGCTACTTATTCCTCGATTTTACCGCCAGCAGCTTCGATAGCAGCACGAGCGCCTTTAGTAACACGCAGGCCACGAACAGTTACCGGAGTAGTGACTTCACCAGCCAGGATCACTTTCGCGAACTCGATCTGGATACCGATAATGTTAGCTGCTTTCAGCGTGTTCAGGTCTACAACACCGCCTTCAACTTTAGCCAGGTCAGACAGACGAACTTCGGCTGTAATCGCTGCTTTACGTGAAGTGAAGCCGAATTTCGGCAGACGACGGTACAGAGGCATCTGACCACCCTCGAAACCGCGACGTACGCCACCGCCAGAACGAGACTTCTGACCTTTGTGACCACGACCACCGGTTTTACCGAGGCCAGAACCGATACCACGACCCAGGCGGCGAGCCGCTTTTTTAGAGCCTTCGGCCGGAGACAGAGTATTTAAACGCATCTCTTACTCCTCAACTTTAACCATGAAGGAAACCGCGTTGACCATACCACGAACAGCAGGAGTATCCTCGCGCTCTACGGTGTGACCAATACGACGTAGACCCAGGCCAAGCAGCGTTGCCTTGTGTTTCGGCAGACGACCGATTGCACTGCGGGTTTGAGTAATTTTAATAGTCTTTGCCATGGTTTATTTCCCCAGAATTTCTTCAACGGATTTACCACGCTTGGCAGCGACCATTTCCGGAGATTTCATATTTTCCAGACCATCGATAGTTGCACGAACCACGTTAATCGGGTTAGTGGAACCATACGCTTTAGCCAGAACGTTACGAACTCCAGCGACTTCCAGAACGGCGCGCATTGCACCACCGGCGATGATACCGGTACCTTCGGAAGCCGGCTGCATGAATACACGAGAACCCGTGTGAGTACCCTTAACCGGGTGCTGCAGGGTGCCGTGGTTCAGCGCGACGTTAATCATATTGCGACGGGCTTTTTCCATCGCTTTCTGGATCGCTGCTGGAACTTCACGCGCTTTACCGTAACCAAAACCAACGCGACCGTTACCATCACCAACTACAGTCAGAGCTGTGAAGGAGAAAATACGACCACCTTTAACGGTTTTAGATACGCGGTTAACCGCGATCAGCTTTTCCTGCAGTTCGCCAGCTTGTTTTTCGATGTGAGCCATCTTACACCTCTACCTTAGAACTGAAGGCCAGCTTCACGGGCAGCATCTGCCAGTGCCTGGACACGACCATGATATTGGAACCCGGAACGGTCAAAAGAAACATCTTTGATGCCTTTTTCCAGAGCGCGTTCAGCAACAGCTTTACCTACAGCTGCAGCAGCGTCTTTGTTACCGGTGTACTTCAATTGTTCAGCGATAGCTTTTTCTACAGTAGAAGCAGCTACCAGAACTTCAGAACCGTTCGGTGCAATTACCTGTGCGTAAATATGACGCGGGGTACGATGTACCACCAGGCGAGTTGCACCCAGCTCCTGGAGCTTGCGGCGTGCGCGGGTCGCACGACGGATACGAGCAGATTTCTTATCCATAGTGTTACCTTACTTCTTCTTAGCCTCTTTGGTACGCACGACTTCGTCGGCGTAACGAACACCCTTGCCTTTATAAGGCTCAGGACGACGGTAGGCGCGCAGATCTGCTGCAACCTGACCGATCAGCTGTTTATCAGCGCCTTTCAGCACGATTTCAGTCTGAGACGGACATTCTGCAGTGATTCCCGCAGGCAGCTGATGGTCAACTGGGTGAGAGAAACCTAAAGCCAGGTTTACTACATTCCCTTTAACCGCTGCACGATAACCTACACCAACCAGCTGAAGCTTCTTAGTGAAGCCTTCGGTAACACCGACAACCATTGCATTCAGCAGGGCACGCGCGGTACCAGCCTGAGCCCATCCATCTGCGTAACCATCACGCGGACCGAAGGTCAGTGCATTATCTGCATGATTTACTGCAACAGCATCGTTGAGAGTACGAGTCAGCTCGCCGTTTTTACCTTTGATCGTAATAACCTGACCGTTGATTTTTACATCAACGCCGGCAGGAATAACGACCGGTGCTTTAGCAACACGAGACATTTTTTCCTCCGATTAGGCTACGTAGCAGATAATTTCGCCACCAAGACCAGCCTGGCGCGCTGCACGATCAGTCATAACACCTTTAGAGGTAGAAACAACTGCGATACCCATGCCAGCCATAACTTTCGGCAGCTCGTCTTTACGCTTATAAATGCGCAGACCTGGGCGACTGACACGCTGAATGCTTTCTACAACAGCTTTACCCTGGAAATACTTGAGAGTAAGTTCCAGTTCCGGCTTGGTGTCGCCTTCAACTTTAAAATCTTCAATAAAACCTTCTTCCTTCAGCACGTTGGCAATTGCCACTTTCAGCTTGGAGGAAGGCATGGTGACCGCAGCTTTATTCGCGGCCTGACCGTTACGGATACGGGTCAGCATATCCGCGATCGGATCTTGCATGCTCATCTGTCTTTACTCCCGTGATTCAATTGGTAATTACCAGCTAGCCTTTTTCAAGCCTGGTACTTCACCGCGCATGGCGGCTTCACGCAGTTTGATACGGCTCAACCCGAACTTGCCCACATAGCCATGCGGACGACCTGTTTGACGGCAGCGGTTACGCTGACGGGACGGGCTGGAATCACGCGGCAGAGACTGCAGCTTGAGAACTGCGTTCCAACGATCTTCGTCGGTCGCGTTCACATCAGAGATAATAGCTTTCAGTTCAGCGCGTTTTGCGAAGTACTTATCAGCTAAAGCTACGCGCTTTACTTCGCGTGCTTTCATTGATTGCTTAGCCATTCAGTAACCCTACCTTACTTGCGGAACGGGAAGTCAAAGGCAGCCAGCAGAGCACGGCCTTCTTCGTCAGATTTCGCAGTAGTGGTAATGGTAATATCCAAACCACGCACGCGGTCGACTTTATCGTAGTCGATTTCTGGGAAGATGATCTGCTCACGGACACCCATGCTGTAGTTACCACGACCGTCGAAAGACTTAGCGGACAAGCCACGGAAGTCACGGATACGTGGAACAGCAATAGTGATCAGGCGCTCAAAGAACTCCCACATGCGTTCGCCACGCAGAGTTACTTTACAGCCGATCGGATAGCCCTGACGGATTTTGAAGCCTGCAACTGATTTGCGTGCTTTGGTGATCAGCGGTTTTTGACCGGAGATTGCTGTCAGGTCAGCTGCTGCGTTATCCAGCAGTTTCTTGTCAGCGATCGCTTCACCAACACCCATGTTCAGGGTGATCTTCTCGACCCGAGGGACTTGCATGACAGAATTGTAGTTAAACTCAGTCATGAGTTTAGCGACTACTTCGTCTTTGTAGTAATCATGCAGTTTCGCCATCGTACTACTCCAAATTACTTGATAGTTTCGCTGTTAGATTTGAAGAAACGGACTTTTTTGCCGTCTTCGAATCTAAAGCCTACACGGTCAGCCTTGCCGGTTGCCGCGTTGAAGATAGCAAGGTTAGAGATCTGAATAGCTGCTTCTTTCTCTACGATGCCGCCTGGTTGGTTCAGGGCCGGAACCGGCTTCTGATGTTTCTTAACCAGGTTGATACCTTCAACAATGACCTTGCCGGAAGACAGGACATTCTTAACTTTACCGCGTTTACCTTTATCTTTACCGGTTAACACGATAACTTCGTCATCACGACGGATCTTCGCTGCCATGATTCGCTCCTTAGAGTACTTCTGGTGCCAGAGAGATAATTTTCATGAACTTCTCGTTACGAAGTTCACGAGTTACCGGCCCAAAAATACGCGTACCGATAGGTTGCTCGCTGTTATTGTTTAAAATAACGCATGCATTACCATCGAAGCGAATGACAGAACCGTCCGGGCGACGAACACCCTTCTTGGTGCGCACCACTACCGCCTTCAGCACATCACCTTTTTTGACCTTACCACGCGGAATTGCTTCCTTGATGGTGATCTTGATGATATCGCCGACGCCTGCGTAGCGACGGTGCGAGCCACCCAGAACCTTGATACACATTACGCGACGTGCACCGGAGTTGTCGGCGACGTTCAGCATAGTCTGTTCTTGGATCATTTTAGTGCTCCGCTAATGTCAACTACTACTGAGACCCGAAAATCAGGTCGTTAAAAAAGCCCCATATCGGGGGCGCGGCATTATAACACCGCTTCAACGATATGGGTAGAAAAAATAAACGGCTCATCGCTGAGCCGTTTATTCGTTGAGAATGCCTACTGTATTACAGAACGGCTTTCTCTACAACGCGAACCAGCGTCCAGGACTTAGTCTTGGACAGCGGACGGCATTCGCGGATTTCAACCACGTCACCAGTACCGCATTCGTTGTTCTCGTCATGTACGTGCAGTTTGGTCGTACGCTTAATGAATTTACCGTAGATCGGGTGTTTCACAAAACGTTCGATAGCAACAACGATGGATTTCTCCATTTTATCGCTAACAACGCGACCTTGCAGAGTACGGATTTTATCGGTCATTACGCACCCGCCTTCTCAGTCAGTAAAGTCTTAACGCGTGCGACGTCACGACGCACTTGCTTCAACAGGTGAGACTGTTGCAGCTGGCCACTTGCAGCCTGCATACGCAGGTTGAACTGCTCACGCAGCAGATTCAGCAGCTCGGTGTTCAGCTCTTCAACACTCTTCTCACGCAGCTCTTTTGCTTTCATTACATCACCGTCTTAGTTACAAAGGTGGTTTTAATCGGCAGTTTCGCTGCTGCCAGCTTGAATGCTTCACGGGCCAGCTCTTCCGGTACGCCGTCCATTTCATACAGGACTTTACCCGGCTGAATCAAGGCAACCCAATACTCCACGTTACCTTTACCTTTACCCATACGCACTGCCAGCGGCTTTTCAGTGATCGGTTTGTCCGGGAATACACGGATCCAGATCTTACCTTGACGCTTAACTGCACGGGTCATAGCACGACGTGCTGCTTCGATCTGACGGGCAGTCAGACGACCACGGCCAACAGCTTTCAGACCGAAGCTGCCGAAGCTAACATCCGCGCCAGCAGCCAGACCGCGGTTACGGCCTTTGTGCATTTTACGGAATTTTGTACGCTTTGGTTGTAACATCAGCGACGCTCCTTATTTACGGCCTTTACGCTGCTGCTTTTTAGGTTGCGCAGCCGGTTTTTCCGGTTGTTCAACAGCAGCCATACCACCCAGGATCTCGCCTTTGAAGATCCACACTTTAACGCCGATTACACCGTAAGTGGTGTGCGCTTCAGAGGTGTTGTAGTCGATGTCAGCACGCAGAGTGTGCAGAGGTACGCGACCTTCGCGGTACCATTCGGTACGTGCGATTTCCGCGCCGCCCAGACGGCCGCTAACTTCAACTTTGATACCTTTAGCGCCCAGACGCATTGCGTTCTGTACAGCACGCTTCATAGCACGACGGAACATAACGCGACGTTCCAGCTGAGAAGTGATGCTGTCAGCAACCAATTTTGCGTCCAGTTCAGGCTTACGCACTTCGGCGATATTGATCTGAGCAGGAACGCCAGCAATATCCGCTACGACTTTGCGCAGTTTTTCTACGTCTTCGCCTTTCTTACCGATAACGATACCCGGGCGAGCGGTGTGAATGGTCACACGGATGCTCTTAGCCGGACGCTCGATAACGATACGAGATACAGACGCTTTAGCCAGTTCCTTAGTCAGGTACTGACGTACTTTAAAATCGCTGTCCAGGTTGTCAGCGAATTCTTTGGTGTTCGCAAACCAGGTTGAGTTCCATGGTTTTACAATACCCAGGCGAATACCATTAGGATGTACTTTCTGACCCATTGCTAGTCTCCAGAGTCTCAGCGATCGGACACAACCACAGTAATGTGGCTGGTGCGCTTCAGGATGCGATCTGCACGACCTTTTGCACGCGGCATAATGCGCTTCATGCTCGGGCCTTCGTCTACGAAAATTTTCGTAACTTTCAGATCGTCAATGTCAGCGCCATCGTTGTGTTCAGCGTTAGCAATGGCAGATTCCAGGACTTTCTTAACCAATACAGCCGCTTTCTTATTGGTGTAGGTCAGAATATCCAGAGCCTGCGACACTTTCTTACCGCGAATCAGGTCTGCAACAAGGCGAACCTTCTGAGCAGAAGAACGAGCATGGCGATGTTGAGCTAAAGTTTCCATCTCTTCCTCCTACCTTATTTCTTCTTCGCTTTTTTATCAGCAGCGTGGCCGCGATAAGTACGAGTCGGTGCGAATTCACCCAGTTTGTGACCGACCATTTCGTCGGAAACAAATACCGGAACGTGCTGACGACCATTATGGACAGCGATGGTCAAACCGATCATGTTAGGAAAGATCGTTGAACGACGGGACCAAGTGCGCAGGGGCTTCTTGTCTCCGCTTTCCACCGCTTTCTCTACCTTCTTCAGCAAGTGCAGGTCAATAAAAGGACCTTTCTTGAGAGAACGTGGCATGGCTTATCCTCTAAAATTATTTGCTACGGCGACGTACGATGAATTTATCAGTACGCTTGTTGCTGCGGGTCTTCTTACCTTTGGTCTGAACGCCCCACGGAGTTACCGGGTGCTTACCAAAGTTACGACCTTCACCACCACCATGTGGGTGATCGACTGGGTTCATCGCAGTACCGCGAACGGTAGGACGAACACCACGCCAGCGTGCAGCACCTGCTTTACCCAGAACGCGCAGCATATGCTCAGCATTGCCAACTTCGCCCAGAGTCGCACGGCAATCTGCTTCGACTTTACGCATTTCACCAGAACGCAGACGCAGGGTGACATAAGCACCATCACGAGCAACGATCTGAACGTAAGTACCAGCGGAACGTGCCAGCTGACCGCCTTTACCTGGTTTCATTTCTACGTTATGAACGGTAGAACCAACCGGGATATTGCGCATCGGCAGGGTGTTACCTGCTTTGATTGCAGCATCAACGCCAGATTGAATCTGGTCGCCAGCTTTCAGGCCTTTAGGGGCCAGAATGTAACGGCGTTCACCGTCTTTGTACAGAACCAGCGCGATGTTCGCGGAGCGGTTCGGATCGTACTCAAGACGTTCAACAACTGCCGGGATACCGTCTTTGTTGCGTTTGAAGTCAACAATACGATAAGCCTGCTTGTGACCACCACCGATGTGACGAGTGGTGATGCGGCCATTGTTGTTACGACCACCGGATTTGCTGTTTTTTTCAACCAGCGGAGCAAAAGGTTTGCCCTTGTGCAGCTCTGGGTTGACCACTTTAACAACGTGGCGACGACCCGGAGATGTCGGTTTACATTTAACAACTGCCATTGTATTACTCCTCCGACTTACTCAGCGCCGCCGACGAAGTCCAGATTCTGGCCTTCCTTCAGGGTGACGTAAGCTTTTTTCCAGTCGCTACGACGACCGATACGCTGTCCGTGACGTTTAACTTTCCCTTTAACTACCAGGGTGTTAACGACTTCGACTTCGACTTCAAACAGTTTCTGCACAGCAGCTTTGATTTCTGCTTTAGTCGCGTCTTTAGCAACTTTGAGAACGATGGTGTTAGTTTTTTCCATCGCAGTAGACGCTTTTTCAGAAACGTGCGGTGCGCGCAGCACTTTCAGCAGACGTTCTTCACGAATCATGCCAGCATCTCCTCAACTTGCTTAACAGCATCAGCAGTCATTACGACTTTGTCGAAGGCGATCAGGCTAACCGGGTCGATACCCGTTGCATCGCGAACGTCAACCTTGTGCAGGTTACGTGCTGCGAGGAACAGATTTTCGTCCAGCTCACCGGTGATGATCAGCACATCTTCCAGAGCCATGTCTTTCAGTTTCTGTGCCAGCAGCTTAGTTTTAGGCGCTTCAACAGAGAATGATTCGACAACGATCAGACGATCCTGACGTACCAGTTCGGACAGAATGCTTTTCAGCGCGCCGCGGTACATCTTTTTGTTAACTTTTTGACTGTGGTCCTGTGGACGAGCAGCGAAGGTCACGCCACCTGAACGCCAGATCGGGCTCTTGATAGAACCTGAACGCGCACGGCCGGTACCTTTCTGGCGCCACGGCTTTTTGCCTGAACCAGTTACTTCAGCACGAGTCTTCTGAGCACGAGTACCCTGACGAGCACCAGCTGCATAAGCAACAACAACCTGGTGAACCAGCGCTTCGTTGAAATCACGACCGAAGGTAGTTTCGGAAACAGTCAGCGCGCTCTGCGCGTCTTTCAATACTAATTCCATTGCTATCCCCTTACGCCTTCACAGCTGGTTTAACGATCAGGTCGCAACCGGTCGCACCCGGAACACCACCTTTAACCAGCAGCAGGTTGCGCTCAGCGTCAACACGTACTACGTCCAGGCTCTGAACGGTTACACGTTCGTTGCCCAGCTGACCTGCCATTTTCTTGCCTTTGAACACTTTGCCCGGAGTCTGGTTCTGACCGATAGAACCCGGAACGCGGTGAGACAAGGAGTTACCGTGAGTAGCGTCCTGGGTACGGAAGTTCCAGCGCTTAACGGTACCAGCGAAACCTTTACCTTTAGAGGTACCGGTTACGTCAACTTTTTTAACGTCAGCAAACAGTTCAACGCTAATGTTCTGACCAACGGTGTATTCTTCACCATCTGCCAGACGGAACTCCCACAGGCCACGGCCAGCTTCTACGCCAGCTTTAGCAAAGTGGCCAGCTTCCGGCTTAGTTACGCGGTTAGCTTTTTTAGCACCGGTGGTAACCTGAACAGCGCGATAGCCATCGTTAGCCAGATCTTTAACCTGAGTAACGCGGTTTGCTTCAACTTCGATAACGGTTACTGGGATAGATACGCCATCTTCAGTGAAGATGCGGGTCATACCCACTTTTTTACCGACTAAACCAATCATTGTATCAACCTCTCAATCGCTCGATGACCTGATTAACCCAGGCTGATCTGCACGTCTACACCGGCAGCCAGGTCCAGACGCATCAGAGCATCAACGGTTTTTTCAGTTGGCTCAACGATGTCAACCAGACGCTTGTGAGTACGAATCTCGTACTGATCACGCGCGTCTTTGTTAACGTGCGGGGAGATCAGAACGGTGAAACGCTCTTTGCGGGTCGGCAGCGGGATCGGACCACGAACCTGCGCACCAGTGCGCTTGGCAGTCTCGACGATTTCCGCGGTTGATTGATCGATCAGACGATGATCAAACGCTTTCAAACGGATACGGATTCTTTGGTTCTGCATGAGACCAGAGCTCCAATTATTTTATAGACGAAATAGTTACTCCTCAAACCCATTACGATTGATGGGAGAGTGTAACCGTTCTTACAGAGTTCCCCAATTGGGAACATTGTCAGATAGTCAAATCGACTATCAGTGGTCCTGATTGAACCAGCCGTCAATTAAGACAAGCCCGCGCATTATACGTAAATCTCAGCCTGACGCAAGTGCCGTGTAGAAATTAATCACTCTTACGCAGATGCGAGTGCTGTTCCACTCTGATTGTATTCACTTTCACGCGGCGAAAATTCTCTGGAAAGACGTCAGCAAAATGGATATTCGGGCATTGTGCAGCTAGCGCGACTTGCCTGAGAGTTACATCTTTCTCGCACCGGATTGAGACATGAATACTGAACTTCCCTTTTTGCTGATTTATATCTCTCTATCCGGACTGCTTGGGGTTCAGGATTTGCGTACTGGGCTATTGCCCGACAAATTCACCTGCCCTCTTCTCTGGAGTGGTCTTCTTTTTCATCAATGTTGCAACCCCACACAGTTGTCCGATGCACTTTGGGGTGCCATTGCAGGGTATGGTGTATTTTCTCTCTTCTATTGGGGATACCGCCTGGCATGGCACCAGGAAGGATTAGGCTATGGGGACGTAAAATTTCTCGCCGCACTTGGCGCGTGGCATCGATGGGACTCATTACCTCTGTTGATCTTACTTGCCGCCGGACTGGCTTGCTGCATAACAGGCGTAGCATTTATGACGCATGGAAAAAAGAAATTAAAAAACCCGCTGCCTTTTGGGCCATATCTGGCGGCTGCGGGTTTTGTTGTTGGCTGGCTAAATCTGATACAGGGAGGTTAGTCGCTGACCTTAATTTGCGATTGCAGATAGTTTTGCAATCCAAGTTTTCCAATCAGATCCAACTCCGTTTCGAGCCAATCGATATGCCCTTCTTCTTCAGTCAGGATCTCAATCATCATGTCCCGACTAACATAGTCATGAACGCTATCGGCATAAGCAATGGCTTCGCGTAAATCTTTCGCACCATCAAGCTCGAGTCGAAGATCGGATTGCAGCATCTCTTCAACATCTTCACCAATCCCCAACTTACCTAGATCTTGTAAGTTTGGAAGACCTTCTAAGAATAAAATACGCTCAATATATTTATCCGCGTGTTTCATCTCATCTATTGATTCATGGTACTCAACATCATTGAGGCGAGTCAGTCCCCAGTTTTTAAACATACGGGCATGGAGAAAATACTGGTTGATTGCGACAAGCTCATTTCCCAATAGTTTATTGAGATAATTTATGATTTTAACATCACCTTTCATTTTATAGTCCCTCCGCTTCCACTCTTAGAGCGTAGATGGGGCTACAGGGATGTCAAAAAAAAGAGTGTGACTTAGGCGATCTCTTTAAATTCTGGCATTTGAGTTAATTCATCCTGCATGACTTCACGCGCAGCACGAATGCACTTACCACATTGATTTCCAACAGGAATAAACTTACGTAATTGCTGAAAGGACTGAGGATGAAACTGGCGAACAGCCTGGCGAATTTTTTTATCACTTATCGCATTACACAAACAAACGTACATGATCGCTCCCGTTCAATTTCTGCGCAAAGTGTAAATGAGAATAGTTATGATTACAATAGCACAACGCTATTTACGCGATGGAAGAATGAACAAAAAATGCGAACAAATATGACAACGGTTAAATCACAGGTAGCAAAAAGGGCGCCTAAGCGCCCTTTTTAAGCTCAAAGCTAATTAAGCAATAATTAGCTCATTACTTTAGCAACAACGCCCGCGCCAACGGTACGGCCGCCTTCACGGATTGCGAAACGCAGACCGTCATCCATCGCGATCGGGTGGATCAGGGTAACAACCATTTTGATGTTGTCGCCCGGCATTACCATCTCTACGCCTTCCGGCAGTTCAATGGTACCTGTCACGTCAGTAGTACGGAAGTAGAACTGCGGACGGTAGCCTTTGAAGAACGGAGTATGACGGCCGCCTTCGTCTTTGGACAGAATGTACACTTCAGATTCGAACTTGGTGTGCGGCTTGATAGAGCCCGGCTTAGCCAGTACCTGACCACGTTCGATTTCTTCACGTTTGATACCACGCAGCAGAACACCAACGTTCTCACCAGCACGGCCTTCGTCCAGCAGTTTGCGGAACATTTCAACGCCAGTACAGGTAGACTTGGCAGTCTCTTTGATACCAACGATTTCAACTTCTTCACCAACTTTGATGATACCGCGCTCTACACGACCGGTAACAACGGTACCACGACCGGAGATGGAGAATACGTCTTCGATTGGCAGCAGGAACGGCTTATCGATAGCACGTTCTGGTTCCGGGATGTAAGAATCCAGGAAGCCAGCCAGTTCGATGATTTTCGCTTCCCACTCTGCTTCGCCTTCCAGCGCTTTCAGAGCAGAACCACGAACGATCGGCGTGTCATCGCCCGGGAAATCGTACTGAGACAGAAGTTCACGAACTTCCATTTCTACCAGTTCCAGCAGCTCTTCGTCATCAACCATGTCGCATTTGTTCAGGAACACGATGATGTACGGAACGCCTACCTGACGACCCAGCAGGATGTGCTCACGAGTCTGCGGCATCGGGCCGTCAGTCGCAGCAACAACCAGGATCGCGCCGTCCATCTGCGCAGCACCGGTGATCATGTTTTTAACATAGTCGGCGTGGCCCGGGCAGTCTACGTGCGCGTAGTGGCGAGTCGGGGTGTCATATTCAACGTGAGAAGTGTTGATGGTGATACCACGAGCTTTTTCTTCCGGAGCGTTATCGATCTGGTCGAAAGCACGAGCAGCACCGCCGTAGGTTTTAGCCAGTACGGTGGTGATTGCAGCGGTCAGGGTAGTTTTACCGTGGTCAACGTGGCCGATGGTGCCGACGTTAACGTGCGGTTTTGTACGTTCAAATTTTTCTTTAGACACGGCTATATTCCTTACTATAGTGCTCTCCCCTGTGGAGAGAGCACGGGACTTAGGTTTTAATCCTGTGGCTTATTTACCACGGGCTTCAATAACGGCCTGAGCAACGTTGTTCGGCGCATCGTCGTACTTCAGGAACTCCATGGAGTAAGAAGCACGGCCTTTGGTCAGAGAACGCAGTTGGGTTGCATATCCGAACATTTCAGACAGCGGAACTTCAGCGTGGATAACAACGCCAGTGACGTTGGATTCCTGACCACGAAGCATACCACGACGGCGGCTCAAGTCACCGATAACGTCACCAGTGTTCTCTTCCGGAGTCTCTACTTCAACCTTCATGATAGGTTCAAGCAGAACTGGTTTCGCTTTCTTAAAGCCATCTTTGAAGGCGATAGAAGCGGCCAGTTTAAACGCCAGCTCAGAGGAGTCAACGTCATGGTAAGAACCGAAGTGCAGACGCACGCCCAGATCAACAACCGGGTAACCAGCCAGCGGGCCAGATTTCAGCTGTTCCTGGATGCCTTTATCAACGGCCGGGATGTATTCGCCAGGAATTACACCACCTTTGATGTCGTTGATGAACTCGTAGCCTTTCGGGTTTGAACCCGGCTCCAGCGGGTACATGTCGATAACAACATGACCGTACTGACCGCGACCACCAGACTGCTTAGCGTGTTTACCTTCGATATCGGTAACTTTCGCACGAATCGCTTCGCGGTAAGCAACCTGAGGTTTACCGACGTTCGCTTCAACGTTGAATTCACGCTTCATACGGTCAACGATGATGTCGAGGTGCAGCTCACCCATACCGGCGATAATGGTCTGGTTAGATTCTTCGTCAGTCCATACACGGAAAGACGGGTCTTCTTTAGCCAGACGGCCCAGAGCCAGACCCATTTTTTCCTGGTCAGCTTTGGTTTTCGGTTCAACTGCGATGGAGATTACCGGTTCAGGGAATTCCATACGTTCCAGAATGATCGGGTGATCCGGGTCACACAGAGTGTCACCAGTGGTCACGTCTTTCAGACCGATTGCAGCCGCGATATCGCCCGCGCGAACTTCTTTGATCTCTTCACGTTTGTTGGCGTGCATCTGAACGATACGGCCAAAACGCTCACGTGCAGTTTTGACGGAGTTCAGGATGGTGTCACCGGAGTTAACCACACCAGAGTACACACGGAAGAAGGTCAGGTTACCCACGAACGGGTCGGTAGCGATTTTGAATGCCAGAGCAGCGAACGGCTCGTCATCGCTAGCATGACGCTCAGCAGGAGTATCTTTACCGTCGTCCAGAATACCGTTGATCGCAGGTACGTCGACTGGGGATGGCAGGTAATCAATTACCGCATCCAGCATCGCCTGAACACCTTTGTTCTTGAACGCAGAACCACAGGTTACCAGGATGATTTCATTGTTCAGAACACGCTGACGCAGAGCTTTTTTGATCTCTTCTTCAGTCAGTTCTTCACCACCCAGGTATTTCTCCATCAGCTCTTCTGAAGCTTCCGCAGCGGACTCGATCAGGTTCTGGTGCCATTCTTCAGCCAGTTCCTGCATGTCAGCCGGGATATCTTCATAAGTGAAGGTTACGCCTGCATCTTCTTCGTTCCAGTTGATGGCTTTCATTTTCACCAGGTCAACAACACCGGTGAACGCTTCTTCAGCGCCAATTGCCAGCTGCAGCGGAACAGGGTTCGCGCCCAGACGGGTTTTGATCTGACCAACAACTTTCAGGAAGTTCGCACCCATACGGTCCATTTTGTTAACGAACGCAATGCGCGGAACTTTATATTTGTTTGCCTGACGCCATACGGTTTCAGACTGAGGCTGAACACCACCAACTGCGCAGTAAACCATTACTGCACCATCAAGCACACGCATGGAACGTTCTACTTCGATTGTGAAGTCAACGTGCCCCGGGGTGTCGATGATGTTTACGCGATGCGGTTCGTACTGCTTAGCCATACCAGACCAGAATGCAGTAGTCGCTGCGGAGGTGATAGTAATACCACGCTCCTGCTCCTGCTCCATCCAGTCCATGGTGGCTGCGCCGTCATGAACTTCACCGATTTTATGGTTTACACCGGTGTAGAACAGAATACGTTCGGTAGTAGTGGTTTTACCGGCGTCGATGTGCGCACTGATACCGATGTTACGGTAGCGCGCGATGGGTGTTGTACGAGCCATTTGATTCCTCGTTTATCTTTTAGGCGTTCAATTTAAGTAGCCCAAAGCGGGCTGCTTACTAGAAGCGCCCGCCTGGTGACTAAAACTCCGAAGGGATTACCAACGGTAGTGTGCGAACGCCTTGTTGGCTTCTGCCATACGGTGAACGTCTTCACGTTTCTTAACTGCAGTACCTTTGTTTTCTGCAGCATCAGAAAGTTCGTTCGCCAGGCGCAGAGCCATGGATTTATCACCGCGTTTACGAGCAGCTTCAACGATCCAACGCATTGCCAGGGCATTACGACGGACCGGACGGACTTCAACTGGTACCTGATAAGTAGAACCACCAACGCGGCGAGACTTAACTTCGACAGTCGGGCGCACGTTTTCGAGAGCTACTTCGAAAGCTTCCAGTTCGTTTTTACCAGAACGCTGAGCCAGGGTCTCCAGCGCGCTGTATACGATAGTTTCGGCAGTAGATTTTTTACCATCTACCATCAGGATATTTACAAATTTAGCCAGCAGTTCTGATCCGAACTTCGGATCCGGCAGAATTTTACGCTGACCAATGACGCGACGACGTGGCATGGAAATACTCCGTTGTTAATTCAGGATTGTCCAAAACTCTAAGAGTTTAGTTTGACATTAATATAAAACGTTTGGCCTTACTTAACGGAGAACCATTAAGCCTTAGGACGTTTCACGCCATACTTGGAGCGTGATTGCTTACGGTCTTTAACGCCGGAGCAGTCAAGCGCACCACGAACGGTGTGGTAACGAACACCCGGGAGGTCTTTTACACGACCGCCACGGATCAGGATCACGGAGTGCTCCTGCAGGTTGTGACCTTCACCACCGATGTAGGAAGTCACTTCAAAACCGTTAGTCAGACGAACACGGCAAACTTTACGCAGTGCGGAGTTCGGTTTTTTAGGAGTGGTAGTATATACACGAGTACATACGCCACGTTTCTGCGGGCATGCTTCCAGCGCAGGCACGTTGCTTTTTGCAACTTTGCGTGCACGTGGTTTGCGTACCAGCTGGTTAACTGTTGCCATTAAATAGCTCCTGGTTTTAGCTTTTGCTTCGTAAACACGTAATAAAACGACCTCATACAATATGAGGACGCAGAATTTTAGGTCGGTGTCGAAAAGGTGTCAAGAAATATACAACGATCCCACAATTACCAGGTCATCTGGCTGAGATGCTTCACCGTAAGTCTGACGAAGTCAGTATAGCCAACCCTGACGACACTGTCTGAAATTTGACCACCCAACCCGCGAGCTTTAATGTCTTCTTCCAGTACATAGACCTTAATGGAGGCATTTTTCAGACTTTCAAGGAAACGACTGCCTTCTATTGCTGCAGTGACGCCATCCTGAAGCAGTAAAAGCTCGTCATCTTCAGCGATCAGACGCAGGAGGGAGGAGAAGTCGGTTAGCCACGCAGAGCGATGTAAAATATGCAGCATGAGAGCCTCAAAACCTCAAAATGACGTCATAGTTGCCAAGCTCACGCCGCAAATCTTCCGGTTCGAGCGCCGTCGCATCAACCACAAAATTCGCCCCCTCTGCCAGGCCTCGCTCACGCAATGAGGCCGCACAAAGCCAGCATTGTTCTATATCGTACAATCCTAACAGTTTGAAAGTAGCAATATAGTCTCGCGCCAGAACGACATCCGGCTGCTGACCCTGGAGGATTTGGAAAACGCCATCGCCGATGAAAAATACGCCGAGATCATCCGTTAAAGCCGATGTCGCCAGTAAGGCATCTAACCCTTCGCGGCCGGATGCGCTACCGTGCGGCACAGTAGAAAAAACAAAGGCAACTCGTTTCATTAAAACTGCACCACGCGATCGCACGTCAGGGATGCTTCAGCCAGCGATCCAAGACCGCTGAGAGTAAATCCTGATTGTAAATTAGCACCAGACAACCCTAGCCGTGTTGCCTCAGTCTCATCAACAACACCACGCCGCAAGGCTGCCGCAACGCAGATATTCAGCGCCACGCCATGCTGTTGGTAAAGCTTTTGCCAGGCTCGTACTAAATCAAATTCATCACTGGCGGGCGATGTCAGAACGTTCGCGTTATACACGCCCTCACGATAAAAGAAGACGCTACACAACTCGTGTCCTTCTTCGAGTAGCGCATGCGCAAATTGCAATGCGCTACTCGCTTGCTGTGTGCCGTAGGCGGGCCCGGTTACCATGATGGCAAAACGCATTACTTATCTTGCCCCTGGAAATCACCGCTTTTGAACTGGCGAATATAGAGGTAAACCGTGTGCTTAGAGATGTTCAGACGATCGGCGACCTGATTGATCGCATCTTTAATATCGAAGATCCCTTTCTCATACAGGTTCAGGACAATCTGACGATTTTTGGCATTGTTGGAGACATTACGATCGGCGTTCACTTCTTCAATGGTGAACTCCAGCGTCTGCGTCACCAGATCTTCGACTGAGGACGCGAAGTTCACAGCTGATCCCACTTCCGGGGTCTCTGGCGGGATAAAGGTATTCATTATCTGCGAGAAAGGAACATCAAGGTTCATGTTGATGCACAGCAGACCAATCACGCGATGCTCACGGTTGCGAATAGCAATCGTCACCGACTTCATCAAGACACCGCTTTTCGCGCGTGTGAAATAACACTTCGACACGCTGCTATCCGCACCCGTCATATCATGCAGCATACGCAACGCAAGGTCGGTAATCGGCGAGCCAATTTTACGGCCCGTGTGTTCACCGTTAGCGATGCGAATGGCCGAGCATTTCAAATCCTGCAAAGAGTGCAATACGATTTCACAATGGGAACCAATGAGCATCGCCAACCCGTCCACTACCGCTTCATAGGATTTAAGGATATCGAAGTCGGTTTGATCGAAAGGACGTTGATCCAGTAAATCTAGCTCACTGGTTTCGTTGGTTAAAAGCGACCTGGACATGGAAAAAAGCACTCCTTTTCAGGAGCCTGTCGTTATGTTGTCAGGGCAGGCTCATCACTATTATAGGGGCATCTAAAGTAATACAGCGCACAAGGCGCTTTCCAGTATTAATTATATCCTGTCGATAATAAAAAACCGCCGCCCTGTGGGCGGCGGTTTCTGTTAGCTTATTTTTTGCTGCTGTCTGCAGCTTTATCTGCCGGCGCAGCATCTGGCTGCGCGTCAGCTTTCGGTGCCGGTTTGATATCTAACAGTTCAACATCAAAGACCAGCGTAGAGTTGGCCGGAATGCCCGGAACGCCGGTTTTGCCGTAAGCCAGATCCGGTGGGATAACCAGCTGGATTTTGCCGCCTTTCTTGATGTTTTTCAGGCCCTCAGTCCAGCCCGGGATTACACCGTCAAGACGGAAAGAGAGCGGCTCACCACGGGTGTAAGAGTTATCAAACTCTTTACCATCGATCAGCGTGCCTTTGTAGTTCACGACCACCGTATCGCTGTCTTTCGGAGCGGCACCGGTACCTTCTTTCTCCACTTTGTAGACCAGGCCAGTGGCAGAGGTTTTAACGCCTTTCTCTTTAGCAAATTTCTCGCGGTATACTTTACCTTTGGCTTCGTTGTCAGCCGCGTCTTTTTCCATTTTTGCCTGAGCGGAGCTCTTCACGCGCGCTTCAAATGCCTGCAGAGTTTGTTCGATTTCCTGGTCAGACAGTTTGCTCTTATCTGCAAACGCATCCTGAACACCCGCGATCAACTGATCTTTATCCAGTTTGATGCCCAGTTTTTCCTGTTCTTTCAGGGAGTTTTCCATATAACGACCCAGGGACGCGCCCAGCGCGTAAGCGGCTTTTTGGTCGTCATTTTTGAATGCTGCTTTGCTGTCAGCGGTAGCGGCTGGTTTCGCAGCATCAGCAGCGAAGGTGATCGGGGCATGCAGTGCAACGGCCATTGTGGTCGCCAGCAGCGTTACTTTAAACAGTGATTTCATCCATCTCTCCAGGGCCGGGGCATCTCACCCCAGGGTTAACTAACATAAAAATGTACTATAAAGCGTTGCAGAACAAATCAACATACAGGCACGCCCTATTATCACCACTTTTCAGACTCTTTTTGTTTAAATTAGTTTCGTGACCGAAGATTGTGTGCTGTGCAAACAGGCAAAGTTAAGTAGAATTCGCCGCAGTCCGCGATCTGCCGGAGAAAAACAGAAGAGGTGAATCATGCAGGATACTACGATGGAAACTCGCCTGGCTGAGCTGGAGAGTCGCCTGGCGTTTCAGGAAATAACCATTGAAGAGCTGAACGTAACCGTGACCGCGCATGAACTGGAAATGGCCAAACTGCGCGACCATCTGCGTCTGCTGACAGAAAAGCTCAAAGCCACTCAGCCGTCTCATATCGCGTCACAGTCTGAAGAGACCCCGCCGCCACATTATTGAGACGTAAAAAAAGCGGGATATTCCCGCTTTTTTTGTGCCCGATGACGACGTAAACGCCTTATCCGACCTACCGTAGGCCTGATAAGCGCAGCGCCATCAGGCAAACATACGGCTTAGTGGCAACCGCAGCCGCCGCCGTTACCTTTACCGCCACCGCCGCAGCAGCCTTCGCCGCCGTGCTCGTGACCATGGTCGTGACCGTGACCACCGCAGCAACCGTCATGACCGTGGTCATGATCGTGGTCGTGGCCGTGCGCACCGTGAACGTGGCCATGAGCCAGTTCTTCTTCGGTCGCTTCACGGATCGCGACAACTTCGACGTTGAATTTCAGATTCTGGCCAGCCAGCATGTGGTTACCGTCAACCACAACGTGGTCGTCTTCCACTTCGGTAATTTCTACCGGTACCGGCCCCTGGTCAGTTTCAGCCAGGAAACGCATGCCAACCTGCAGTTCGTCAACGCCCATGAAGACGTCTTTAGGAACGCGCTGCACCAGATTTTCATCATACTGACCGTAAGCGTCGTTTGCGCCTACAGCAACATCGAATTTATCGCCAACTTCATGACCGTCCAGCGCTGTTTCCAGGCCAGAGATCAGGGAACCGTGACCATGCAGGTAGTCCAGCGGTGCACTCACCGGAGACTCATCAACCAACACACCGTCTTCTGTACGTACCTGATAGGCCAGGCTGACCACCAGGTCCTTTGCTACTTTCATGATATCTCCTGAGCGTGGAAAGAATAGTGGCGCAGATTGTAGCGGAATTCTGCACCTGTGTACCCTCTAGCTTAAAAAAAGCTGCGGCATATCGCTAGTCCGGATGAAAAATCCCGATCACTTGCTCTTCTTTGCGAACGTGCTCGCGCGCCTCTTTATCGGCCTCACGCATCTGATGACCGCACTTAACACACTCAACAATATCGATATTATTTTCACGCCACATCGCCAGCGAATCCTGCGCCTGGCAGGACGGACATTTTGCACCTGCAATAAAACGTTTACGAATTGCCATGGTTATCCTCTACTCAAATTCATCCCAGCCATCCAACTGGCGCCGTTCATTCTGCATCTCCCGCTGAAAAATCTCCTCCAGCTCACGGCGGGCCTCTCTGGCTCGAGAGATTTGCACCGTATCGGTGTGCATCGGGATCAATTCCCGTAGCATGTGCATATCGAGTCGACGAAAATGCAACTGGGCACGCTGCGCCTGATGCGGATGCATCCCCAACGACACCAGCGCTTTGCGCCCCAGTTCCAGTGCGCTCGAGAAGGTTTCACGGGAAAACTGCGTGACACCGGCCTGTAATAGCTCATGCGCCTCTACACGTCCGCGCGCACGCGCAAGAATATGCAAATGCGGAAAATGTTGTTGGCACAATTCCACCAGCTTCATCGTGTCTTCAGGTTCATTGCAGGTGATCACAATAGACTGCGCCGCCTCTGCGCCAGCGGAACGTAAAAGCTCCACCTGCGTGGCGTCACCGTAATAGACTTTATAGCCATATTTACGCATCAGATTCACCGCACTGATATCCCGCTCCAGGACGGTAATACGCATTTTATTGGCCATCAACAGGCGTCCAATAACCTGACCGAACCGCCCGAAGCCCACCACAATCACCTGCGGTTTATCATCTTCCACCCAGGGTTTTTCATCTTCTTCTTCCGGACCGTTAAACTGGTGGGAGAGCCATTTATCAATCAGCTTCATCAGCAGTGGCGTGGTCATCATCGACAACGTGACAGTCACCAGCAAAAGTGCCATTTGATCGCCCTGAAACAACCGCTGGGAAGATGCTGTTGAAAACAGCACGAAGGCAAATTCTCCGCCCTGGCTTAGCACCCCCGCAAATTGCATCCGCTCCGAGCTTCTCATGCCGTTCAGCCGCGCCAGTACATACAGCACCAGCGTCTTCACAATGACCAGTACTATCACGCTCGCCACTACCCACAAAATATGGGTATAAAGCACGCCAAGGTTAAGTGACATCCCCACCGAGATGAAAAATAACCCGAGCAAAAGCCCTTTAAAGGGATCAATCGCCGTTTCCAGTTCATGTCGATATTCGCTTTCCGCCAGCAGCACGCCCGCAATAAACGTTCCCAGCGCCATCGACAGGCCCAGCGCATCCATGAATAACGCAGAGCCCAATACCAGTAGCAATGTGGCCGCGGTAAACACTTCCCGCACGCCGGACCCCGCAATAAAGCGAAATACAGGACGCAGCAGATAGCGTCCGCCAATCAACATGCCAGCAAAAGCCAACACTTTCATGCCCACTTTGATCCAGTCAAAATGTTCATCGGCTGATCCTGCTAACAGCGGAACCAGCGCCAACGCAGGGATCACCGCCAAATCCTGGAACAACAGCACCGAAAAGCCCAGTTGTCCGGATTCGCTGCGGTTCATCCCCTTTTCCCGCATCAACTGTAACGCCATTGCCGTCGATGACATCGCCAAACCAATCCCACCGACTACCGCCGCCTGCCAGGAAAAGTCAGTGAGCATCAATAACCCTGCCAGGACAAGCGCGCTAAGTAACACCTGCGCGGCACCGACACCAAAAATTGAACGCCGCAATTGCCATAGTTTGGCCGGGTTAAGTTCCAGCCCAATGATGAACATCAGGAAGACCACGCCCAGCTCGGAGAAATGTAGAATTTCATCCACGTCACTGATGAATCCAAGTCCCCATGGGCCAATCGCGATCCCCGCCAGCAAATAACCCAACACCGGTCCAATACCCAGCCGCGATGCCAACGGCACCGCAGCCACCGCCGCGAAAAGGAATAGCACTCCCGCAGTCAATAAATCAGAACCTTCCATCAGCGGCCTCCCACTGGAATCGGATTCGCCAGCCAGTCACCATACGCTTTCGCATGGCTGTCCAGCGCCTGCTTCGTTTGCCGTCTGGCCCAGTAAACGATGATGGGGCTCATCCAGTGCATCCGGCACATTCCTGCCGTCAGCTCAAAAGGACGTAGCACATCACTCATCGGATAGCGGTTCAGCGCGTCATACCGATACGCACTTTCCGGTTCACCAGTGGTGATCACACTCCGCCAATACTTTCCCGCCAGTTGGTTCCCCCCGGGGCCACTGGCAAACCCACGGCTCAGTACGCGGTCAAGCCACTCCTTTAGCAGGGCCGGGCAGCTATAGGTATAGAGCGGATGCTGAAAAACAATCACGTCATGCTCACGCAGCAGTTCCTGCTCGTGAGAAATATCGATAAAAAAATCGGGATAGTGCGCGTAAAGATCGTGCACGGTAACATTACTGAGCTGCATGGCCGGTTTAAGCAGAACCCGGTTCGCGACCGAGTCCTGAGATTCCGGATGGGCATACAGCAGCAACACTTTCGCTGGCTGGGACATCATCCCCCTCCCGGTTTTGTCTTTTGTCTATTTTCGGCGTTTTGGGCTACCATTGCGCCTCGGTGCGGCAAACGGCCCACACATTACATTATCATAATGATAAATTAACATAGTCTGAACATACGGCGCCTTATGATTGTTTTCTCATCGTTACAAATTCGTCGCGGCGTGCGCGTCTTGCTGGACAATGCCACGGCCACCATTAATCCAGGGCAGAAGGTTGGCCTGGTGGGTAAAAATGGCTGCGGTAAATCTACCCTGCTGGCATTGCTGAAAAATGAAATCAGCGCTGACGCCGGCGGATTTACGTTCCCGGGAAACTGGCAACTCGCATGGGTGAATCAGGAAACACCTGCGTTACCACAGCCTGCGCTGGAATACGTGATTGATGGCGACCGCGAATATCGCCAACTGGAAGCCCAGCTAAACGATGCCAACGAACGTAACGATGGGCACGCCATTGCCACCGTACACGGAAAGCTGGACGCCATAGACGCCTGGACCATTCGCTCACGCGCGGCCAGCCTGCTGCACGGTCTCGGTTTCTCTAACGAGCAGCTCGAACGCCCGGTCAGCGATTTCTCTGGTGGCTGGCGTATGCGTCTCAACCTGGCCCAGGCGCTGATTTGCCGTTCAGATTTGCTACTGCTTGATGAACCAACCAACCACCTCGATCTCGATGCGGTAATCTGGCTGGAAAGATGGTTGAAAAGCTATCAGGGCACGCTGATTTTGATTTCCCACGACCGGGATTTCCTCGACCCGGTGGTGGATAAAATTATCCATATCGAACAACAAACCATGTTCGAGTACACCGGCAACTACAGCGCGTTTGAAATCCAGCGTGCAACCCGCCTCGCGCAGCAACAGGCCATGTACGAAAGCCAGCAGGAGCGTGTGGCGCATCTGCAAAGCTATATCGATCGTTTCCGCGCTAAAGCAACGAAAGCAAAGCAGGCGCAGAGCCGTATCAAAATGCTGGAACGCATGGAGCTGATTGCCCCAGCGCACGTGGATAACCCGTTCCACTTTAGCTTCCGTGAGCCGGAAAGCCTGCCAAACCCGCTGTTGAAGATGGAAAAAGTCAGCGCTGGCTACGGCGATCGCGTCATTCTCGATTCGATCAAACTGAATCTGGTGCCGGGATCCCGCATCGGCCTGCTCGGTCGTAACGGTGCGGGTAAATCAACGTTGATCAAGCTGCTGGCTGGCGAACTGGCTCCCATCAGCGGCGAGATTGGTCTGGCGAAGGGCATCAAACTGGGTTACTTCGCACAGCACCAGCTAGAATTTTTGCGCGCTGATGAATCCCCCATTCAGCACCTGGCACGAATGGCGCCACAAGAGCTCGAACAGAAACTGCGTGATTACCTCGGTGGATTCGGCTTCCAGGGCGATAAAGTCAGCGAAGAAACCCGACGTTTCTCCGGCGGTGAAAAAGCGCGTCTGGTGCTGGCGTTGATCGTCTGGCAGCGCCCGAACCTGCTGCTGCTCGATGAACCGACCAACCACCTGGATTTGGATATGCGCCAGGCGCTGACCGAAGCGCTGATCGATTTCGAAGGCGCACTGGTCGTGGTCTCGCACGACCGTCACCTGATTCGCTCCACCACCGACGACCTCTATCTGGTACACGACAAGAAAGTCGAGCCGTTTGACGGCGATCTGGAGGATTATCAGCAGTGGCTGAGCGATGTGCAAAAACAGGAAAGCCAGGGCGACGAACCGGCGAAAGAGAGCGTTAACAGCGCCCAAGCGCGTAAAGACCAGAAGCGTCGCGAAGCTGAACTGCGCACCCTGACGCAACCGCTGCGTAAAGAGATCACTCGTCTGGAAAAAGAGATGGAGAAACTGCACGCACAGCTGGCGCAGGCGGAAGAGAAACTTGGCGACAGCGAACTGTACGATCAAAACCGCAAGGCCGAACTCACGGCGTGTTTGCAGCAACAGGCAAGCGCGAAGTCCGGGCTGGAAGAGTGTGAAATGGCCTGGCTGGACGCGCAGGAACAGCTTGAGCAGATGCTGGCCGAATAAGCACAAAATCACATATTGGCTAACCCGCACGCGCTGCGCGCGGTATAGTTATTCTTTCCGATTATTAATTGCTCTGGTGTTATGGTTGAAATCACGTCCACAGAAATGACCCCACCTATCGGCGATTCGCGAGATTTCCGCCCAATGCGCGGTATCAGTAACCGCCATCTGCAGACGATGCTGCCGCGTTTAATTCGCCGCAAGGTGAAGTTCAATGCCCACTGGCAGCGTCTGGAATTGCCTGACGGTGACTTTGTCGATCTGGCGTGGAGTGAAGATCCGCAACAGGCGAAACACAAGCCACGTCTGGTGGTTTTTCACGGTCTGGAAGGCAGTCTGAACAGCCCCTACGCCCACGGACTGATTGAGGCGGCGCAAAAGCGCGGCTGGCTGGGTGTGGTGATGCATTTCCGTGGCTGTAGCGGCGAACCCAATCGTCTGAACCGTATTTATCACTCCGGTGAAACAGAAGACGGCACCTGGTTTTTAAACTGGCTGGAGCGTGAGTTCGGTCGTGTACCCACCGCTGCAGTAGGTTATTCGCTCGGTGGAAACATGCTGGCCTGCCTGCTGGCAAAAGAAGGGAACACGATCCCCATTGATGCGGCAGTTATCGTCTCTGCACCGTTTGTGCTGGAAGCCTGTAGTTATCACATGGAGAAAGGTTTCTCCCGCGTCTACCAGCGCTACCTGCTCAATCTGCTGAAAGCCAACGCCTCACGGAAACTGGAAGCCTACCCGGGGTCGCTGCCGGTGAGCCTCGCGCAATTAAAATCCCTGCGCCGTATTCGCGATTTCGACGATTTGATCACAGCTAAAATCCACGGTTTTGCTGACGCTATAGATTACTATCGTCAGTGCAGCGCCATGCCACTGTTGAATCGGATCGCCAAACCGACGCTGATTATCCATGCCAAAGACGATCCGTTTATGGATAGTCATGTCATCCCGCAACCCGAGAATCTGCCCCCGCAGGTGGAGTATCAACTCACCGAGCACGGTGGACACGTCGGATTTATTGGCGGCACGTTACGTCGCCCTGAGATGTGGCTGGAATCCCGTATTCCCGACTGGCTGACAACATATCTGGAGGCATCATCATGATGATTCCCTGGCAAGACATCTCCCCGGACGCGCTGGACAACCTGATTGAAAGCTTTGTCTTGCGCGAAGGCACCGATTATGGTGAACATGAACGCTCGCTCGAACAAAAAGTCGCCGACGTCAGACGCCAGTTACAATCTGGCGAAGCCATCCTGGTATGGTCAGAACTGCATGAAACGGTCAACATTATGCCGCGGAAACAGTTTCGCGAATAATCGGTTGTCGACGGCTGACTATAATAAAAAACCAACCTGTTTATGGAGTTGTTATGTCTGCCAAACATCCGGTGATTGCGGTAACAGGATCCAGCGGCGCGGGGACCACCACCACCAGCCTCGCGTTTCGTAAAATTTTCGCACAGTTAAATCTGCGCGCCGCCGAGGTGGAAGGTGACAGTTTTCACCGCTATACCCGTCCGGAGATGGACATGGCGATTCGCAAAGCACGCGATGCAGGGCGGCATATCAGCTACTTCGGCCCCGAAGCTAACGACTTCGGTCTGCTGGAGCAAACCTTCATTGAATACGGCCAGACGGGCAAAGGTCAGTCGCGTAAATACCTGCACACCTATGATGAGGCCGTACCGTGGAATCAGGTTCCGGGAACATTTACCCCCTGGCAGCCGCTGCCTGAACCGACGGATGTCCTGTTCTATGAAGGATTGCACGGCGGCGTAGTAACCCCGCAACAAAATGTGGCGCGGCATGTCGATCTGCTGGTTGGCGTGGTGCCGATCGTCAACCTGGAGTGGATCCAGAAGCTGACCCGCGATACCAGCGAGCGTGGACACTCGCGCGAAGCGGTGATGGATTCGGTGGTGCGCTCAATGGACGATTACATCAATTACATCACGCCACAGTTTTCCCGTACGCATATCAACTTCCAGCGCGTACCGACCGTCGACACCTCTAATCCCTTTGCCGCCAAGAGCATTCCGTCACTCGATGAAAGCTTTGTCGTGATTCATTTTCGTAATCTGGAAGGGATCGACTTCCCGTGGCTACTGGCGATGCTGCAGGGCTCATTCATTTCGCATATCAATACGTTGGTCGTACCGGGCGGAAAAATGGGTCTGGCGATGGAATTGATTATGCTGCCGCTGGTCCAGCGCCTGATGGAAGGCAAAAAGATAGAGTGATATGTGGAAAGCGCCCGATGGCGCTTCGCTTATCGGGCCTACGACTCAACATCACCCTGTAGGCCGGATAAGGCAACGCCGCCATCCGGCATCAGCAATTACGCGGCAACCACTTCATAGGAATGGGTGATATTCACCGCCTTTTCCAGCATCAGCGCCACGGAGCAATATTTTTCCGCCGAAAGATCTACCGCACGCGCGACGGAAGCATCTTTCAGGTCGCGACCCGTTACGATGAAATGCAGGTTAATGTGGGTAAACAGACGCGGCGCTTCTTCACGACGCTCAGAGGTGAGCTTCACTTCGCAGTTGGTGACATCCTGACGACCCTTTTGCAGGATCGACACCACATCAATGGCGCTACACCCCCCTGCCGCCATTAACACCATCTCCATCGGACTCGGCGCTTTATCACCAGAGTTACCGTCCATCAAAATTTGGTGGCCTGAGGCGGACTCACCGAGGAAGGTTAGCCCCTCAACCCACTTTACACGCGCTTGCATATTTCGTAACTCCAATGTTTCAATTTTCCTGACAGATTACGCGTACATAACAATTCTCGCAACGGAAGGCGACCTGCGTCATGCTGAAGCGAGACACCAGGAGACACACGGCGAAAGCTATGCTAAAACAGTCAGGATGCTACAGTAATACATTGACGTACTGCATGTATGCAGAGGACATCACATTACAGGCCGTCGCACGTATTGACAGCCCCCTTCCCAGGTAGCGGGAAGCACATTTTTGCAAACCCAGAGACAGGTTGTTTTTTGGCTCTGGAGACAGCTTATAACAGAGGATAACCGCGCATGGTGCTTGGCAAACCGCAAACAGACCCGACTCTCGAATGGTTCTTGTCTCATTGCCATATTCATAAGTACCCATCGAAGAGCACGCTGATTCACCAGGGTGAAAAAGCGGAAACGTTGTATTACATCGTTAAAGGCTCAGTGGCAGTGCTGATCAAAGATGAAGAAGGGAAAGAAATGATCCTCTCTTATCTGAATCAGGGCGATTTTATTGGTGAATTAGGCCTCTTCGAAGAAGGCCAGGAACGTAGCGCCTGGGTACGTGCCAAAACCGCATGTGAAGTCGCTGAAATTTCCTACAAAAAATTTCGCCAATTAATCCAGGTCAACCCAGATATTCTGATGCGTCTGTCTTCTCAGATGGCTCGTCGTCTGCAGGTAACGTCTGAAAAAGTAGGCAACCTTGCCTTCCTCGACGTAACTGGTCGTATCGCCCAGACTCTGCTGAATCTGGCGAAACAGCCTGACGCAATGACTCACCCGGACGGCATGCAGATTAAAATCACCCGTCAGGAAATTGGCCAGATCGTTGGCTGTTCCCGTGAAACCGTTGGTCGTATCCTGAAAATGCTGGAAGATCAGAATCTGATCTCCGCGCATGGTAAGACCATCGTCGTCTACGGCACGCGTTAATCCCATCGACATGGCGTGTTACGTAGTAATGCGCCATTTTTGTTTGCTCCGATGTGGCGAAGACTGATTTATCACCCCGAGATCAACTACGCACTACGACAGACGCTGGTGCTATGTTTACCTGTGGCTGTCGGTCTGATCATCGGTCAGCTTCATCTGGGGCTCTTATTCTCCCTCGTCCCTGCCTGCTGCAATATTGCCGGTCTTGATACCCCGCATAAGCGCTTTTTCAAACGTTTGGTTATAGGCGCGTCGCTGTTTGCCGGCTGCAGCCTGATTATGCAGTTACTGCTGGCACAGACTATACCGCTGCCGCTGATCCTCACCGGCCTGACGCTGATTCTCGGTGTGACCGCCGAGCTAAGCCCGTTACATGCGCGACTTCTGCCCGCCTCGCTGATCGCGGCGATTTTCACACTGAGTCTGGCCGGCAACATGCCCGTCTGGGAGCCACTGCTGATCTATGCGCTGGGGACAGTATGGTACGGCCTGTTCAACTGGTTCTGGTTCTGGATGTGGCGCGAGCAGCCGCTGCGCGAATCGCTCAGTTTGTTGTACCGCGAATTAGCCGATTACTGTGAGGCCAAGTACAGCCTGCTGACCCAGCATGCCGATCCCGAAAAAGCGCTGCCTCCCCTACTGGTACGCCAACAAAAAGCGGTGGATTTGATTACCCAGTGCTATCAGCAAATGCATATGCTGTCGGCACATCGCAACAACGATTATAAGCGCCTGCTACGTGCCTTTCAGGAGGCGCTCGATCTACAGGAACATATTTCCGTTAGCCTCCACCAGCCGGAAGAGGTGCAAAAGCTGGTCGAACGTAGCCACGCCGAACAGGTGATTCGCTGGAATGCGCGCACCGTCGCCGAACGCCTTCGCGTTCTGGCTGATGACATTTTGTATCACCGCTTGCCGACGCGTTTTTCAATGGATAAACAAATTGGCACGCTGGAAAAAATCGCCAACCAGCATCCGGACAATCCGGTAGGACAATTTTGCTACTGGCACTTCAGCCGTATTGCCCGCGTGCTACGCACCCAGCGCCCGCTGTATGCACGGGATTTAATGGCTGACAAGCAGCGTCGGCTGCCGCTGATCCCTGCCCTGAAAAGCTATCTGTCGTTGAAATCCCCGGCGCTGCGTAATGCCGGACGCATCAGCGTCATGTTGAGCATTGCCAGCCTGATGGGCAGCGCCTTACACCTGCCCAAACCCTACTGGATTTTGATGACAATCCTGTTCGTCACGCAAAATGGCTACGGGGCAACCCGGGTGCGTATTTTACACCGCTCGGTGGGCACGCTTGTCGGCCTGGTGATTGCAGGTGTTACGCTGCACTTTCATATTCAGGAAGGTTACACGCTGGCAGGCATGCTGCTGATAACCCTGGTGAGTTATCTGACCATCCGCAAAAACTACGGCTGGGCTACCGTCGGCTTTACGGTCACCGCGGTATATACCCTGCAACTGCTGACGCTGAACGGGGAACAGTTTATCGTGCCGCGGTTTATCGATACGATCACTGGCTGCCTGATCGCTTTTGGCGGGATGCTCTGGCTGTGGCCGCAGTGGCAGAGCGGTTTGCTGCGTAAAAACGCCCACGATGCGTTAGAAGCCGATCAGGAGGCCATTCGCCTGATTCTTAGCAACGATCCCCAGGCCACACCGCTGGCGTATCAACGCATGCGGGTCAACCAGGCGCATAACACGCTGTTCAACTCGCTGAACCAGGCGATGCAGGAGCCTGGGTTCAACTCGCACTATCTGGCGGACATGAAACTGTGGGTTACGCATAGCCAGTTCATCGTCGAGCACATCAATGCAATGACTACCCTGGCAAGGGAACATACGATGCTGACGCCGGATTTGGCGCAGCGGTATCTGGAGTCCTGTGAAATTGCGATCCAGCGCTGTCAGCAGCGGCTGGAATATGACGGTCCCGGAAGCTCCGGCGATGTGAATATTCTCGAAGCGCCAGAGATGCTGTCCCATGGGCCTTTAAGCACCCTTGAGCAGCATCTGCAGCGGGTTTTGGGGCATCTGAACACCATGCATACCATTTCGTCGGTTGCATGGCGTCAGCGACCGCACCATGGGATCTGGCTGAGCCGCCGGTTGCGGGACATGAAAGGTTAAGAGAGTTGCCGGATGGCGGCGTAAACGCCTTATCCGGCCTACAGAGTAAGGTGTGATTCGTAGGCCGGATAAGCGTAGCGCCATCCGGCAATCCGTCAACCCACCACTTTCGCCACGGCCTGCGCGAAGCGCTGCATCCCTTCATCAATATCGGTCTGCTCCACCACCAGCGACGGCGCGAAACGCATCACGTCCGGTCCGGCGTTCAGCACCATCACCCCTTCATTCGCCGCGGCGTACAAGAAATCACGCGCCTGGCCTTTAAACTGCGGCTTCAACTCAGCGCCAATCAACAGTCCCATGCCGCGAATATCGCTGAAAATATCAAACTGCTGATCAATTTTCTGCAAATGCTGCACAAACGCCTGGCGTTTGGCCTGAATACCTTCCAGCACTTCCGGCGTGTTGATGGTATCAAACGCCGCTCCCGCAACCGCGCAGGCCAATGGGTTACCACCGTAGGTCGAACCATGCGAGCCAACATGGAATGCGGAGGCTATCTCCAGCGTCGTCAGTACCGCGCTCACCGGGAAGCCGCCGCCAAGAGCCTTAGCGCTGGTGAGGATATCCGGCGTCACGCCGTAGTGCATATAGGCAAACAAATCGCCGGTACGCCCCATCCCGCTCTGCACCTCATCAAATACCAACAACGCCTGGTGCTGATCGCAGAGTTCGCGCAAACCTTGCAGGAATTCCGGCGTTGCCGCAGTAACGCCGCCCTCCCCCTGAATTGGCTCAACCACCACCGCGCAGGTGTGATCGTCCATCACCGCTTTGACCGCATGCAGATCGTTAAACGGTACATGGATGATATCTGCCGGCTTTGGTCCAAAGCCGTCGGAATATTTCGGCTGCCCGCCGACGGATACGGTAAACAGCGAGCGACCATGAAACGCGTTATGGAAGGCAATGATTTTGGTTTTGAACGGGCTATGACGCACGCAGGCATAGTGGCGCGCCAGCTTAAAGGCGGTTTCGTTAGCTTCGGTACCGGAGTTCATGAACAGTACGCGCTCGGCGAAAGTCGCATCAATGAGTTTACGACCTAAGCGTAACGCCGGTTCGTTGGTGAAAACGTTGCTGGTATGCCACAGGGTTTCACCCTGGGTTTTTAACGCCTCGACCAGTGCCGGATGGCAATGCCCTAACGCGGTCACTGCAATGCCGCCCGCGAAATCAACGTACTCTTTACCCTGTTGATCCCAGATTCGACTTCCTTTCCCCTTTACCGGAATAAACTCTGCCGGTGCATAAATCGGCAGAATTACTTCATCGAATGTTGCGCGCGTAATTGCAGTTTGTTCAGTTGCCATGTCATTGCCACCCTGTTAAGCAGAAATGTTAGTGAAATTATAATCACAAAATATGAATAAAAAATCACTGAATAGCAACCACAAATCACCGGTTGAGGAAATTAGCCAGCAGCTGATGCCCCTGTTCGCTGAGAATACTCTCCGGGTGAAACTGCACCCCCTCCATATCCCACTCCCGGTGGCGAATACCCATGATCTCCTGCGTTTCACTCCACGCAGTCACTTCAAAGCACTCAGGCAACGTCTGAGGTGCGACCACCAACGAATGGTAGCGCGTCACCGTTAGCGGGTTTGCCAATCCCTGAAAAACGCCCTGCCCGTTATGCGTAATCGGCGACGTTTTACCATGCATCACTTTCGCCGCCCGTACAACGGTCGCGCCAAAGGCCTGCGCCATCGCCTGATGGCCCAGACAAACGCCCAGCAGAGGGATCTTACCCGCATAATGGCGAATGACATCCAGCGAGATGCCCGCATCATCCGGCGTGCATGGCCCCGGGGAAATGACGATTTTCTGCGGATTCAGCGCATCAATTTGCGCCAGCGTCAGCGCGTCATTGCGTCTGACAAGAACATCTGCGCCCAGTTCGCAGAAGTATTGATACAGGTTCCAGGTAAAAGAATCGTAGTTATCGATAAGCAGGATCATGGCGGCTCCGGTACAGAAGAACCGCGCTATTCTACTCAGTTTCCAGGGCTTCGCTTACCACTTTACGAAATATCGCCTGCAGTGCGGACAGGTCCCCCATGGCGCCGCTTTGATTTGCCTGGTTCCACTCCTCAACCTGGATGCCCTCCCAGTTGAGTATATACCCGGCATGAATCGCCAACTGTTCGAAGAAAATACGCTGCGCCAGACCACTGCCGATGCGAAACGGGTGTAGCACGTTAATTTCACAGTAGTAGTGTGCGAGGCGGTCGACAAACTTGTCTTCCGATAACCCCACCAGCCAGGACTCGTCTTCCAGGTCCTGCATCAGCGCATTGCCCTCTTTCTCGATATAAGCGAAATGGCAAAAACGGGTATCACCCTGGTAAATATCGACTTCTCGCAGATGTCCCGCCCAGTCAAAAATGTCCCGATAGAGTTGGCGATGAATAGCGCACAGATGCGGCAAACCTCGTTTAAGCGGGCCCAATTCGATAGTGGCCGCGCGCAATGCCGTCAACTCATAAGCTGCCTGCGCCAGACGCTGTGCCTGGTGAATTCCCAGGCGGTTACGCATGACATTCAGGCCCGGATACAAATAGGGGTCACGTCCATCACCGAATTTATCGCTCATAGTGCCTCCTCAACGCTTCAACACGCGCCAGCGCATCTTCAGCGCTCAGGGTAACTCGTGGAATATCCACGCCTTCCAGCCGCCGACTGGCCTGGAAATTGGCGTTTCGCCGTTGTTCCCAGATCCTGGACTTTTGTTTATCGGTGAGTTTTTTCACGTGACCTCCCTGAATGAGCCGACACTTGCCACAAGTATAAGCAGCAATTTCGGGTTACGCAGAGAAGGGAGAGAACGCGGGCAAGCGCTGCCCGCGCAAAATACGATTACGGCAGGACTTTGGCAGAAAGGATAACAATCGGTTTTGACGGAACATTCTGGTAAGGACCCACATCATGGGTCTGAACCTGAGAGATCTTATCTGCGACATCCATACCTTTCACAACTTTACCAAAGACGGCGTAACCAAAATCACGCTGGCCATGATCGAGGAAAGCGTTGTCTGCAATATTGATAAAGAACTGGCTGGTCGCGCTGTCTTTATCTGCAGTGCGCGCCATAGCAATCGTGCCACGGGTATTACGCAGCCCGTTATCGGCTTCATTCTTGATTGGCGGGTTAGGTTTCTTCTGCTGCATCTGCTCGGTAAAACCACCGCCCTGCACCATAAAACCCGGGATCACACGGTGGAACGTGGTGTTGTTATAGAAACCGCTGTTGACATAATCGACAAAGTTTTGCACTGAAACCGGGGCTTTCTGACTGTTCAGCTCCAGCTCAATGTTACCGGCAGACGTTGTCAGCAGGACATGCGGGTCCCCTTTTGCTGCCAGTGCTGCGGGAGAGAGAGCAGAAAGAGCGAGAACAGCTGCAACAGCCGCCAGAGTCGATTTGAGCATGAGAATTCCTTAACAAGAGCAGAAATGAAGCAAGTGAATTGATTCTAAAGAGCCTTCAAGGACAAGGCCATCCCTTTACCTAATTTTACGTACTTGAAACAAATGTAACCTTACTGCCGCATGACTCAATGTGATTTAGATCACATACAAAAATGTAATAAACCAAGTCATTGCTAATAAATATTTAAATACATCACAAAAGCGCCTAAAATCTGCCCGCTCACGGCGCAGTCAATGCGCCTTACACTTCTATACAGGCCAGTCATGACTAACAGCAATCGCATTAAGCTCACATGGATTAGCTTTCTCTCCTACGCCCTGACAGGTGCGTTGGTCATTGTCACCGGGATGGTGATGGGAAACATCGCAGACTATTTCCATTTGCCGGTTTCCAGTATGAGTAACACTTTCACCTTCCTGAATGCCGGCATTCTGATCTCTATCTTTCTGAATGCATGGCTGATGGAAATTGTGCCACTGAAAACCCAACTGCGCTTTGGCTTCATCCTGATGGTCCTGGCAGTCGCCGGGCTGATGTTCAGCCATAGCCTGGCCTTGTTCTCTGCCGCCATGTTTGTACTGGGTGTGGTGAGTGGTATCACCATGTCGATTGGTACATTCCTGGTGACCCAGATGTACGAAGGTCGCCAGCGCGGTTCCCGCCTGCTGTTTACCGACTCCTTCTTCAGCATGGCGGGCATGATTTTCCCGATGGTGGCAGCGTATCTGTTAGCACGCAGCATCGAGTGGTATTGGGTCTATGCCTGCATCGGCCTGGTCTATGTCGCCATTTTCCTGCTGACCTTTGGCTGCGAATTCCCGGCGTTGGGTAAACACGCACAGCAACAGGACGCGCCGGTAGTGAAAGAAAAATGGGGGATTGGCGTGCTGTTCCTGGCGATCGCCGCACTGTGCTACATCCTCGGTCAGTTGGGCTTTATCTCCTGGGTACCAGAATACGCTAAAAGCCTGGGCATGAGCCTGAACGATGCGGGTAAACTGGTCAGCGACTTCTGGATGTCTTACATGGTTGGCATGTGGGCGTTTAGCTTTATCCTGCGATTCTTCGATCTGCAGCGCATCCTGACCGTACTGGCAGGTCTGGCCACCGTTCTGATGTATCTGTTCATCACCGGTACGCCGGAACATATGCCGTGGTTCATTCTGACGCTGGGCTTCTTCTCCAGCGCGATTTATACCACCATTATTACCCTCGGCTCACAGCAGACGAAGGTCGCCTCACCAAAACTGGTTAACTTCGTTCTGACCTGCGGCACTATCGGTACTATGCTCACCTTCGTGGTCACCGGCCCTATCGTGGCCCACAGCGGCCCGCTGGCGGCATTGCAGACGGCGAACGGTTTGTATGCCGTCGTATTCGTGATGTGCTTTATTCTTGGGTTCGTCACGCGTCATCGCCAGCATAACGCGCCAGCCACGCATTAATCTCACTGCCGGATGGCGATGCTAACGCATCTTATCCGGCTTACAAGAGCAACTGTTCATAGGCCGGATAAGGCAACGCCGCCATCCGGCATATTCTCGCGCCTTATTCCCCCCCAAAACCCCTTAAATTGTACGCTTTTTATACAAACACGAAAAGCCTGTTAATTCCGTTACTTATAAAAATGCAGTTAAATCAGCCATATACCTCTTAAGGAGTATATAAGGCCGAATTTGATTTGTATCAATAAGCGCGGTTGCTGAATCGTTAAGGTAGGCAGTAATAGAAAAGAAATCGAGGCAAAAATGAGCAAAGTCAGACTCGCTATTATCGGTAATGGTATGGTCGGCCATCGCTTTATTGAGGATCTTCTTGATAAATCCGACGCTGCCAATTTTGATATTACCGTCTTCTGTGAAGAACCCCGCAAAGCGTACGACCGTGTACACCTGTCTTCCTACTTCTCCCACCACACCGCCGAAGAGCTTTCTCTGGTGCGTGAAGGGTTCTACGAGAAGCACGGCGTTAAGGTATTAGTGGGCGAGCGTGCAATTACCATCAACCGCCAGGAGAAGGTAATCCACTCCAGCGCGGGTCGTACGGTCTATTACGACAAGCTGATCATGGCGACCGGTTCCTATCCGTGGATCCCACCGATTAAAGGTTCCGAAACCCAGGACTGCTTCGTTTACCGTACCATTGAAGACCTCAACGCTATTGAGTCTTGCGCGCGCCGTAGCAAACGCGGCGCCGTTGTCGGTGGAGGCCTGCTGGGTCTGGAAGCCGCTGGTGCCCTGAAAAACCTCGGCGTGGAAACCCACGTGATTGAATTCGCCCCGATGCTGATGGCTGAACAGCTGGATCATATGGGTGGCGAGCAGTTACGTCGCAAAATTGAAAGCATGGGCGTGCGTGTGCACACCAGCAAAAACACCAAAGAGATCGTCCAGGAAGGCACCGAAGCGCGCAAAACCATGCGTTTTGCCGACGGCAGCGAGCTGGAAGTTGATTTCATCGTCTTCTCCACCGGTATTCGTCCACGCGACAAACTGGCCACCCAGTGCGGTCTGGACGTCGCGCCGCGCGGCGGGATCGTGATTAACGACAGTTGCCAGACATCTGACCCGGATATCTATGCGATTGGCGAATGCGCCAGCTGGAACAACCGCGTATATGGTCTGGTCGCGCCGGGTTACAAAATGGCGCAGGTCGCCGTGGATCATATTCTCGAAACCGAGAATGCCTTTGAAGGCGCAGATCTGAGCGCCAAACTAAAGTTGCTCGGCGTGGATGTCGGCGGGATTGGCGATGCGCACGGTCGTACACCGGGAGCGCGTAGCTATGTTTACCTCGACGAAAGCAAAGAAGTCTACAAACGCCTGATCGTTAGCGAAGATAACAAAACCCTGCTCGGCGCGGTTCTGGTTGGCGACACCAGCGATTACGGCAATCTGCTGCAATTGGTGCTGAACGCCATTGAACTGCCGGAAAATCCGGATTCACTAATTCTGCCAGCACACGCGGGCAGCGGTAAGCCATCTATCGGTGTCGATAAACTGCCGGACAGCGCGCAGATTTGCTCCTGCTTTGACGTCACCAAAGGCATGCTGGTTGCCGCTATCAACAAAGGTTGTCACACCGTTGCGGCGCTGAAAGCCGAAACCAAAGCCGGTACCGGCTGCGGCGGTTGTATCCCGCTGGTGACGCAGGTCCTGAACGCCGAACTGGCGAAACAGGGTATCGAAGTGAATAACAACCTGTGTGAACATTTCCCGTACTCACGTCAGGAACTGTTCCACCTGATCCGCGTAGAAGGCATTAAAACTTTCGAAGAGTTGCTGGCTAAACACGGTAAAGGTTACGGCTGCGAAGTGTGTAAACCCACCGTCGGCTCCCTGCTGGCCTCCTGCTGGAATGAGTACATCCTCAAACCACAGCATACACCGCTGCAGGACACCAACGACAACTTCCTGGCCAATATCCAGAAAGACGGTACCTACTCCGTGATCCCGCGCTCTGCGGGCGGTGAAATTACCCCGGAAGGCCTGGTGGCTGTCGGTCGTATCGCGCGTGAATTTAACCTGTACACCAAAATTACCGGCTCCCAGCGTATTGGTCTGTTCGGCGCGCAGAAAGATGACCTGCCGGAAATCTGGCGTCAGTTGATTGAAGCGGGCTTTGAAACCGGTCACGCGTACGCTAAAGCACTGCGTATGGCGAAAACCTGCGTCGGTAGCACCTGGTGTCGTTATGGCGTCGGCGATAGCGTCGGCTTCGGCGTGGAACTGGAAAATCGCTACAAAGGTATTCGTACCCCGCACAAAATGAAATTCGGCGTCTCCGGCTGTACCCGTGAATGTGCGGAAGCTCAGGGCAAAGACGTGGGTATTATCGCCACAGAGAAAGGCTGGAACCTGTACGTTTGCGGTAACGGCGGGATGAAACCGCGTCATGCAGACCTGCTGGCGGCCGATGTCGATCGTGAAACGCTGCTCAAGTACCTTGACCGCTTTATGATGTTCTACATCCGTACTGCGGACAAACTGACCCGTACTGCACCGTGGTTAGATAACCTGGAAGGCGGCATCGACTATCTGAAATCAGTCATCATCGACGACAAACTGGGGCTGAACCAGCACCTGGAAGAAGAGATGGCTCGTCTGCGTGAAGCGGTGGTGTGTGAGTGGACAGAAACGGTCAACACGCCATCCGCACAGGTTCGCTTTAAACACTTTATCAACAGCGATCAACGCGATCCGAATGTTCAGGTTGTACCTGAGCGCGAACAACATCGTCCGGCTACGCCTTATGAACGTATTCCGGTGACTCTGGTGGAGGAAAACGCATGAGCCAGTGGAAAAACATCTGCAAAATCGATGACATTCTGCCTGCGACAGGCGTCTGCGCCCTGTTAGGTACTGAGCAGGTTGCTATTTTCCGCCCGTATCACAGCGATCAGGTGTTTGCGATCAGCAACATTGACCCATTTTTTGAGTCCAGCGTGCTGTCGCGTGGGTTGATTGCTGAACATCAGGGTGAGCTGTGGGTCGCCAGTCCGCTGAAAAAACAGCGTTTTCGCTTAAGCGACGGTCTGTGCATGGAAGACGAACAGTTTTCCGTGAAGCATTACGAAGCGCGAGTGAAAGACGGCACGGTACAACTGCGCGGTTAATGAATTTTTGGGAGGCGCAACGCCTCCCCTTTTTTGACGTATTTGTAGGTCTTTTATTGGTAGGCCTGATAAGCGTAGCGCCATCAGGCAATTGCAAAAGCACATTGCCGGATGGCGGCATAAATGCCTTATCCGGCCTACGGTTACGATTTCTTTTTGTACTTCAAGGATAATCAACACATGTTCACAGACACTATCAATAAGTGTGCGGCTAACGCTGCGCGCATCGCACGCCTGTCGGCAAATAACCCGCTCGGGTTCTGGGTCAGCTCAGCAATGGCAGGGGCCTACGTTGGTCTCGGCATCATTCTTATTTTTACGCTCGGTAATTTGCTTGACCCATCCGTGCGCCCGCTGGTGATGGGTGCAACCTTTGGTATTGCATTGACGCTGGTGATTATTGCCGGTTCCGAACTGTTCACCGGACACACGATGTTCCTGACGCTCGGCGTGAAAGCGGGCACCATCAGCCACGGTCAAATGTGGGCGATCCTGCCGCAAACCTGGCTCGGCAACCTCGTGGGGTCTGTGTTTGTCGCTCTGCTGTATAGCTGGGGCGGTGGCAGTCTGTTGCCGGTCGACACCAGCATCGTACATACGGTCGCGCTGGCGAAAACCACCGCACCTGCAACAGTACTGTTCTTTAAAGGCGCGCTGTGTAACTGGTTGGTTTGCCTGGCAATCTGGATGGCAATCCGCACCGAAGGCGCGGCGAAGTTCCTTGCAATCTGGTGGTGTCTGCTGGCGTTTATCGCGTCCGGCTATGAACACTCCGTAGCCAATATGACGCTGTTTGCCCTTTCCTGGTTCGGCCATCACAGCGAGGCTTATACCCTGTCCGGAATTGGTCATAACCTTCTGTGGGTGACACTCGGTAATACTTTGTCCGGTGTCGTATTCATGGGGTTGGGTTATTGGTATGCTACGCCAAAATCGGAGCGTCCGGCTCCGGCAAAAATCAACCAGCCAGAGGCTGCTGCCAATAATTAAGGGGTAATGTCGTGGATCATTTGCCTATATTTTGTCAACTACGTGACCGCGACTGCTTGATCGTCGGCGGTGGTGATGTCGCAGAACGCAAAGCGCGGTTACTGCTGGAAGCTGGCGCCCGTTTAACGGTTAATGCGCTGGCGTTTATTCCGCAGTTCACCGTATGGGCAAATGAAGGCATGCTGACGCTGGTTGAGGGGCCATTCGATGAAGCCCTGCTCGACTCTTGCTGGCTGGCTATCGCCGCTACTGATGACGATGCCGTTAACCTTAGCGTCAGCAACGCCGCAGAGACACGCCGTATCTTCTGCAACGTGGTCGACGCGCCAAAAGCGGCCAGTTTTATCATGCCCTCCATTATCGACCGCTCGCCGCTGATGGTGGCGGTCTCCTCAGGCGGTACATCCCCTGTTCTTGCCCGCCTGCTGCGTGAAAGACTCGAATCCGTATTGCCGCAGCATCTGGGCCAGGTCGCACAATATGCAGGGCAACTGCGCTCCCGCGTGAAAAAACAGTTTGCCAGCATGGGTGAACGTCGCCGCTTCTGGGAAAAATTGTTTGTTAATGACCGCCTGGCGCAGTCACTGGCGAACAACGACCAGCAAGCCGTAGAGGAAACCACCGAGCAGTTGCTCAGCGAACCGCTGGATCACCGGGGTGAAGTGGTGCTGGTTGGCGCCGGTCCTGGCGATGCCGGACTATTGACGCTGAAAGGGTTACAGCAGATCCAGCAAGCTGATGTTGTGGTGTATGACCGTCTGGTTTCCGACGATATCATGAACCTCGTGCGTCGCGATGCGGATCGTGTGTTCGTAGGCAAACGTGCGGGTTATCACTGCGTACCGCAGGAAGAGATCAACCAGATCCTACTGCGTGAAGCGCAACAAGGTAAACGCGTAGTACGACTGAAAGGCGGCGACCCGTTCATCTTTGGCCGCGGCGGCGAAGAGCTGGAAACCCTGTGTCATGCCGGTATTCCATTCTCTGTCGTGCCAGGCATTACCGCGGCCTCTGGCTGTTCTGCTTATTCCGGTATCCCACTAACCCATCGCGACTATGCACAGAGCGTACGCCTGGTCACTGGGCACCTTAAAACAGGCGGTGAGCTGGACTGGGAGAACCTGGCGGCAGAGAAACAAACGTTGGTGTTCTACATGGGGCTGAATCAGGCGGCAACGATTCAGGAAAAACTCATCGAGTTTGGTATGCAAGCCGATATGCCGGTTGCCCTGGTCGAGAACGGTACTGCCGTAACACAGCGCGTCGTCAGCGGTATGCTGACACAGCTCGGTGAACTGGCACAACAGGTTGAAAGTCCGGCGCTGATTATTGTCGGTCGCGTGGTTGGACTGCGTGATAAACTCAACTGGTTCTCGAACCATTAATTGAACGCTAAATAGATGCCCTTAATATCAGGGCATCTATTTATGATTCACAAAAGTTAATCTTTGATCTAAATAACACATCATCCATAGCATTCATCAATTTATTAATTACAGATACATTTCATAGTATTTTAATTCATTAAAAATATATTTTACCCAAACATTATTATGTCCTTATTCGGACTATTTAAAATTTTCCTTAGTTGATATCTTAATTGTCGAGAAATGGATTTCATCCATTTAAAAAATAGATATTTTACAAGGATTTTATCATGTTTAAACTTGCAAAAATCACCATCGTTGCTGGTGTTCTGGCTACGTTGACTGCATGTACTGGTCATATCGAAAACAAAAAAAATAACTGCAGCTACGATTACTTACTGCATCCGGCAATTTCAATTTCTAAAATTATTGGTGGCTGTGGCCCGGCTGCAGACCAATAATAGAAGCGATTGCGCAGATACAAAAAAACCGGGAATTTCCCGGTTTTTGCATTTATAGATTAGATACTCATTCACACATCATCGCACTCACGCTCTCGCGCAAAATACGTAGCACGGTCTCTTCTCCACTGCGGTTAGGATTAATGCGAATCGCATAATCACCCAGCAACGGATTTGCTTCGCGAAACGTCCCCGAAAGGCGATAGAACAGCGGCGGAATTTCATATTTCGATTCCGCTCCTACCGGATACGGCAGCGCACCTCTTTTTTGTGCCTCTCCCAGCACACCAGCGGCAATCGGCTGGTGAAACTCCACGATCAGCACCTTCGACTGGGCATTGGCAATAACAGCCTGTTTCACCTCGGGTAGCACTCCACTATTGAGCATCGTTAGCAGCCGTTCAGATACCCCAGCCTGTACCGCATGCATCACCGGGGCGAAAACCAGGCCACGTAGCACCTCCAGTGCCTGCACGCCCTGGATCTGGCTGCCGCCGGAATACATCGTTGCGCGGATCCTGGCAATGGCTGCTGCCTCCCCCACCACGGCGCCGACGCCTTCCGGGCCAAACAGCTTAAAACAGGAAAAGGTAGACAGCGTCGCCCCGCATTCACAACCGATACGCTCTACCTTCATCACCGCGTAGTTATCATCGGTCAATGTCGGTACGCCATTTTGCGCTATCTCTGACAACACCTCAGCTAAATCGTAGCTATCCTGCGGCTGCTGACGCGTATGCTGCACCAGCGCGGCATCAGGGCGATGCTGCGTAATAGCCCGCGCGATTGCCGGGAGGCAGTTGAAATCAACCCTGACCAGAGTGATGCCCATCTGCTCGATGAGCACCTGTGTTGTAGGATACACAGGTGCGTCGTGTACCAGCAGTAGCTGGCCGGGTTTGAGGAGTGCAGCCAACCCGGCGCGAATAGCCCCGGTGCCAGCGCCCTGAACCAGCACGGCGGCTTCAGCATGAAACGCCTCGGCCAGCACCTTTTCCACACGCTGCGTGACCCGGGGCTGATTCAGCCCCGGGGCCAGCCCCAAATCGCCACCGGCCAGAAAATCAGCGCCAGGGAAGTGACGGCAGAGCGTATCCACCAGCGCGAACTGCTTCTGCTGCGCCTGCGCGAGCGTCAGGCTTTGCAGGGGAAACGTCTTCATGTTTTACGCCTCCTCAGGCCGGAACAAACAGACCAAGCCAGTAGAGAATATTCAACACAATACCGGTGATCATCACCGCTACAACCGGGGCTGCCATCTTCTGCACCGGACGCCCTATCGATTCGTTGAGGAAGTAAATCGCTACCGCAATCGAGAAGCCGGTGTAGCCCGCCATCTTGATGGCGGCAAATATAGAACCTACCAGCAACGCCATTTCCATCAGCATATTCATCGCATTACGAATATTGTCCGACGCGTTACGCACTGACGGATAACGCCCCAGCCATTTGCCAATGGAGCGCAGCAGCAGCACTTCCGCGGAAATCACGATAGCGCCAAGGAGTGCCGCTATCCACGGGTTCGGAGCCAGATAGCCAACGGAATAAACAAAGGTGAAGCCCGCTACCGCGTATACACCGGTTGCCAGCGCGGTGGTGGCAATCAACGGCACAAAACCCAACCCACGCATAAATTCCGCCAGCGCCGCCTGGTTAACCAGCGTCTGCGATTGCTCCGGCGTAATCCCCGCCGAATAGGCTTTTTCCAGCGTAAAAATTGAGACTTCGCTGCCAGCGAAAATCTTCATACTGGCGACGGCGGCAATCAACGCGCCGACAATCGCGATGTACGGCAGGTTTTTAATAATCCTCGAGGTTCGCTCCTCAAAGACCGATAGCCCGCTGGCATCCATCTCTTCATCGCCACGGTGGCGAATATCATGCGTAATGGCAATCACCAGCAGCATCATCATCCCCACAAAAATCTCAATCGATTCCGGGTTCAGATGCGGGAAGTAACGCACCACCACTACGCGGGTCATCAGCACCACCACCGCCGCGATAATGCTGTGTTTCCAGCCAAACTGGTAGAAAATCGCGACCAGCGGGAAAAGTGCGAATGCGGAAACGACCGGAGAACTCAGCTCGCCAAGGCTACCCAGTACATCAACCGGCAACGCTGTGAGCAGATGGTTCACCGGTAGCAGGCAGGTCAGAATCAGCACGCCCCAGATAGCGCCCAGTCCGAACGCCAACAGGCTGTTCATCGCCAGCACGCCGAGAATATCCGTCGGCAGGAACAGCAGCCAGGCGTTGAGTAAGCCGGTTTTCAGGGTAAAGGAGATCCCAACCGACGCGACAAAGCCGATGCTCAGACCAAATGCGATACTTCCCGCCTCACGGCGATTCATGTACCCCTCGATCAGCTGCGGCAGAATCGGACGGATGCCGTCATGAAAGACGGCCGCCGAGCGATGTGCCAGAAGTGACGTCATGCCGGTCAGGCAGGCCACCACCACAATCTGAATATACAGATCCATAGTCATGCCTTTTATTTCAGATGGTTAACCAGCATCGGAATCGCATGTTCAACATGTTCGACGGAGAGACCAAATGCCACTTTCCCTTCCGCAACCATTTTTGCGATATGTTCGTCTTTCGCCTTAATACCCGGCTTGGCGATAGTGCAGCTTTTGTTGTAGCCAATCACCGCGATGGCGATCGACAGCGCTGCGCCCGCGCCGGTGTTACACGCACCGATGTAGTAATCCAACTGTCCGGATTTCACCTTCATCGCCGCTTCCATATCGTTATAAATGGAGACTTCAAAGCATCCCGGAGCGGCGGTTTCGATAGTTTTTTTAATCTGCTCACGCTGTAAGCCAGCAACACCAATCTTTTTCATGATTCTGTCCTTATTGGAAAAATTTTGAGGGGTTATCACGTAACATCGTGTCCACATCGGCCTGACTGAATCCTGACTGGCGCAGCTGTGGGATAAAGGTGGTTAACAGGTAGTCGTAGCCATTACCGCCATTGGCTTTTAAATGCGAGCGGCGGGTAATATCCATAGAGAGCATGACGTGGCTAAGCAGTCCGCGATCGCGTAGCGCATGCAGCATGGCGATGCGTTTCTCGTCCGGGTAATAGTTGTTTTTACCGATGGTATCGAACTGCACATACGCGCCGAGATCGATCATGCGATAGATGTTGTCGAGGTTATCTTTCAAATCGCAGTGACCCACGGTCACGCGGGAAAGGTCGACGCCGTGCGCCTTCAGCAGAGCCAGCTGTTCCAGGCCCATCGTGCTAAATGAGGTGTGGGTCGAGATAGGGCGTCCGGTTTCGCTATGCGCCCGCGCTGCGGCGATAAATACCTTCTCCTCAAGCGGCGTAATTACCCCTTCGCTGGAGCCGATTTCCGCGATAATTCCGGCTTTCAATTCAGTGCCATCAATACCGACGACAATCTCATCGACCATCTCCTGCGCGAGCTGTTCCACGCTGCGGGCCGAGACATGTTCAGGAAAAAACGCATCCTGGTAATAGCCTGTACAGGCCATAACGTTAATCCCGGTATCGCGCATCAGTGAGAGCATGAATTGCGGATTACGTCCCATATAGCGGTTGGTCATCTCAATAATGTTGCTGACGCCTGACGCCCGGAGATCCTTCATCTCCTGACAGATGAGATCGTACTGATCTAACCGGCAGTCGAGGTTATTCTTGAACCCGGAGAGATCGATATGCAGATGCTCGTGGACCCAGGTGTAGCCCGTCGGATCAAAATTCATAAGGTGTCTCCTGAAAGCCGTAAAGCCGAAAGAAAAGAGCTGCCGTTTTGCGGTCGCTGCGCGCCAAAAAAGTCACACACCGTCGCGCCAACATCGGATAACGTCGCCCGAATGCCTAATTGCGCAGGCTCCAGCCCCTGCTGATACACCAAAACTGGCACCACTTCCCGGGTATGATGGCTGTGCCCAATGGTCGGATCGTTGCCGTGATCGGCCATGACCACCAGACAGTCATTGGGATCCATAGCGGCCAGAAGGCGCGAAAGATTAAGGTCAACAAGCTGCAATCGTTCGGCATACCGCGCGACGTCTTCAGCGTGTCCGGCAAGATCGGTTTCCTGAATGTTGGTACAGATAAATACCGTCGACTCAGCGTTAAATTCGTTAAGGGTGATATCCATGATCTGCTGGCTATCCACCAGGTTTTGCCAGTTGCGCCCGTGCGCGTTGCCAACAATATCCGCCACTTTACCGACCAGCACGGTAGGGATTCCGGCGTCATACAGTTTTTGCGGCACCTGTACCTGCTCATCTACGCCAAAGCCCATATGCCTGACCTGAAAACCGCTTTCATACGCGCCGGAGCGTGGGGCATTAATGCCGACAAAGCGCCCTTCCATCGTTTCGGCGGCATCCAGAATGCGCTGGCTGTTCGTAAGCTGACCGCCAAAGGTGATAACGCGCCCGACCTGAACCTGCTCGCGCACGACGCGGCCAATCTTTAGCACCTCATCAAACGCAATGGCGGACAGGTTAGCTGTGACGTTGTAGACCTGACCTAAATCCGCCTCGAGGTTATCGCCCACCGCAACCGCATCGTTGACCCACAGAAACGCCAGCTCGCCACCACGACGTTCCACCTGCCAGCCAGCCGCTTTCAGTGCTTGCTCAACACCATCGATGACGTCGTTAAATGGCATCCGCAGCGGCGCCTGAGGCCGTGTGCCTAAAATTTCCTGATGCCCCATAAAGGTATCGCCACCTTCATGCTGCAACTCTGCAACGCCCCAGACTGCCGATGCTGACGGTTTCATCACGCCCGGCGCATAGCCCAGGGCGTTTATCAGCCCCAACTTTTCCAGCGTTGGCAGCCGTAACTGCGGAAGTTCACCCAGGATATGTCCACAGGTATTCGCCCCGGCATCCTGGGGTCTGACCCGCGCGACGTCTTTCATTGCGCCGACGCCAAAACTGTCGATTACCAACACCACGAATCGGGCCATTAGTCCTCCAGAATATTGCCGAGACTGTCATAACGCGCGACGATTTCAGCCGCGCCACGCTGGATACCCGACACCAGCACCACGTCGCTACGCGTCACGAAGATCTGTGTGCGGAAGCAGAAGATCACTGCGCTGCTCACCGGAAACTCACCAGCCACAGGCAGGTAGTAATCGATACTGCTGTCGTCCACGGGCTTTAGCTTCGCGGCTATGGGGACGTCATTTTCCGGCGTAAAGACCAGCGCATTTTGCGCATGGCCGCGACGGTAATAGCCCCCGCCGTAGCAATAACTGTCCCCGCGAAACGTGTGTGAGACCTCGCTCAGCCACAGCATCGCAATACGCTCAGGCTGGTCACCCTTTTGATTGGAAGGAATGGTGCCAGTCAGCGCATGACCCGGCTCGGCGTGGGTGACGCCATATTCCGCAAGCAAGGGTAATGATGTGCAGCTACTGGCTGACGGCGCATTAAGCTGCTCAATGGCAATCCCGGCCTCAACCAACTGACGTCGGGCATTTACCAGCGTATGCAGATTAGGCGTCGGCATCGTCTGCGCTGAGTTTTCATCCCATAACAGGCAGGGGAAATGGGTGAGGCCGCTCAGGCGCAGACCCGGCAGTCTGCGGATTTCATTGACCACATCCGTCAGATACATCAGCGGAAATCCGCTTTCTTGCCCCGGGTAGAGAAAATCATCTTTGTCGTACACCTTCAGCATCACGTTCTGTTCACAGCCGGCCTTCACCGCAGCAGCGGAAACTTCGCGCGCTTTCTCCAGCGAAAACAACGTAATGACCTCGGTTCCTTGTGCGACAGCCTGATTGACCTGTCGCGAAGGGATCTGCACCAGATGTCCCTGATGCGCCACCGGCAACCCGGCACGTCGCATGACGCGACTCTCCTTATAATCCACGACCACAATGCCTTCATAGCCAAGCTGCAACAGCTTGTCGGCCAGCCACGGATTGCGTCCAACCTGTTTGGTCATCAGATACAGCGAGATGCCATGCTGCCTGGCGACGTCCAGCAGGCGTTTGCCATTCTCAATAACCTGGTCAACATCAATAACCCAACTGTCAGGCGCGATCTTTCCCTGCTGCCACAGCGCGACAGCGGCGGAGATTAGCGCGGGGTTCTGGCGTTTCAATGCGTCTATAAACATTTCTCTGCCTCGTTTCTAATCCTTCAGCTAAATATTCATTTTTTTGAATATTTAAGATGCAATAAGCTATTTCTCCATTGATTTCAGACGCCTTCGTTCTCCGCCATCCACAATCCATACAAGTTTGCCAGCATGTAGCCTTCTTCATTCGCGTGCAGCGCCACCGTAAACTCTTTCAGCAGTGCCTGATGGATCAATAAAATAGTCGGCCAGAGATGAGATTGCGCCAGCTCCTCCAGCAGCTCACCATCCAGCGCTTCAATCACCTCGCCCTGGCGACTGCGCATTAGCGCACTCGCCATATGCGTCATCGCCATGGTTCCTTGCTCGCTGTGAACCGGCAAACGCCATTCTTCTTCCAGCCGCCTGACTACCTGCAGCATACCGCTGCAAATATCCTTGTCGATAACACCTGCTTCACACAGCAGGCTCAGCCTGTTTTCCATGTCGTTCGCCTTCACCTAATAACTGGGTTCCTGTTCACCGTTCGCCACACGTTGTTGGTGGGCAAGCAGCGCCTCTTTATTAACAACTGCCCGCAGTAGCTGTTGCATCGGATAATCCTCTGCCCGGGTCAGCACTACCGCCTCCGTGGCCTGCAGAAATCGCGGATCGTTGGTAAGCGGTGTGGCTTCTAATCCCAGTACCGCCAACTCAGCTTCTGCCACCACGTTCCAGATCACCGCATCGACATCTCCTTTCGCGATGCGCTGCAAGCTCTCGTGATAGGGCATATCGATCAGTTCAACGTCCCGGCCACCAAAACAGGCCTCGGTCATGATTTTCTGATCCGCCGAGCGATTATCGAGTCCGACCCGTTTTACCGCGGCACATTCGCCCTTGCGACAAATCAACTGGTGTTCACCGACGTAGGTATGCGGCCCCAGCGCCAACGTGATGCGCAATCCATCCCGGGCAAGGTAACTTTCCGCAGCCAAGCGAGAAACCACCGCCATGTCATAAACGCCGTTTAGCAGGCATTCCACGCGAATATCAGCCCCACGCATGTGTGCGTAATAAAACGGGATCCCATCGAACTGCGCTTTCAGCCCACTCGCCAGCCCTTCATATAAACGGGTGTAAGGCAGCGGCATCGCACAGACCACGTTATTAATATCCACATGCTTAAGCAGCGTACGATTATCCATCTCCACCAGGTAACTACCATTACGCCCACGACGCTCAATACGGATAGCCCCTGACGATTCCAGTGTTTTTAGCGCGGCCTGCGTTAATCCCACCGACGAGTGGCATTCGCTCGCCAGTTCATCAATGGTTTTCAAACGGTTACCACACTTTTCACCGAGCAGGTAACGGGCCAGGGTTGTCAGTACAACCCCTTCCTTCTTGATAAATGTCCGACTCATTATATATTTTCAGTAAATTGAATATTTATATCTTCATTAAAATGAAGATATAACGCAAAGAGGAAATATGCAAACGGCGAGGTGCTTCACAGTTTTTGCTACTCACAAACGAACAGGCGAAAAAAAACCGGGTGTAACCCGGTTTCTTCAGCAACGCAGAAAGTATTACGGCCTGGCAACAAAGCCAATAGCTTCATACACGGCTTTCAGCGTAACAGACGCACGTGCGCTGGCTTTTTCCGCACCGTCTTTCATCACTTTCTGCAGGAAAGCTTCATCGTTACGGAAACGGTGATAACGCTCCTGAAGCTCGGTCAGCATACCGGAAACGGCCTCTGCGACTTCACCTTTCAGATGACCATACATTTTGCCTTCGAAGTGCTGTTCCAGCTCCGGAATGCTCTGGCCGGTGACCGCAGAGAGGATATCCAGCAGGTTGGAAACGCCCGCTTTGTTCTGCACGTCGTAGCGTACAACAGGCGGCTCTTCAGAGTCGGTCATCGCGCGTTTGATTTTCTTAACCACAGATTTCGGATCTTCCAGCAGACCGATCACGTTGTTGCGGTTGTCATCCGACTTGGACATTTTCTTCGTCGGCTCCAGCAGCGACATGACGCGCGCGCCGGATTTTGGAATGAACGGCTCCGGCACTTTGAAAATGTCGCCATACAGGGCGTTGAAGCGCTGGGCGATGTCGCGGCTCAGCTCCAGATGCTGTTTCTGATCTTCGCCAACCGGGACCTGGTTGGTCTGATACAGCAGAATATCTGCCGCCATCAGTACCGGATAATCAAACAGGCCGGCGTTGATGTTCTCCGCATAGCGTGCGGATTTATCTTTGAACTGGGTCATACGGCTCAGTTCACCGAAATAGGTGTAGCAGTTCAGTGCCCAGCCTAACTGTGCATGTTCCGGCACGTGCGACTGGACGAAGATGGTGCTTTTTTCAGGATCGATACCGCATGCCAGGTACAGCGCCAGCGTATCCAGCGTGGCTTTACGCAGCTGCTGAGCGTCCTGACGAACGGTGATAGCATGTTGGTCAACGATGCAGTAGATGCAATGGTAGTCATCCTGCATGCTCACCCACTGACGCAGCGCACCCATATAGTTGCCAATGGTCAATTCACCTGAGGGCTGTGCGCCACTAAAAACGATGGGCTTAGTCATTTTTTGATTCCTGATTTTCGCTATGCGGAAGCCCGAGAGCGGGCAGTAGTTCATTAATACGGTCGTAAATAACGTCAGGCTGGCTCAGCGCGATCGACTCGCCGTAGTTGTAGCCATACGTCAGGCCAACGGATGGACAACCAGCAGCTTTTGCCGCCTGAATATCATTGCGTGAATCCCCTACGAAGAGCATTTGCTCAGGCTTGATGCCAAGCTTGCTTGCCACCAACAGCAGCGGGTCCGGATGCGGTTTTTTGTTCTGTACATCATCACCACCGATAACCACGCTAAAATATTTGGCAATATCCAGCGCATCAAGTAGCGGCGCGACAAACGGCGTCGGTTTGTTGGTTACCAGACCCAGCGGCAATCCTTTCGCATGCAGTGCGCCCAGCGTGTCGGCAACATCAGGGAACAGGAATGTCCCCTCTTTTGCGACATCGCCGTAGTATCTGTCGAACAGCTTGCGCAAAATACGCACCTGTTCCTCGGCGGGGATATCATCATCAACGGGCGGTTTGCCCATCGTTTTACGTAAGGTCGCACGCTCCTGACGAGACCACGCCAGCGCGCGCTCCATCAGGACATCTGCACCGTTACCAATCCAGGTGATAACGCGTTCTTCACCGGCCACCGGCAGTTCCAGCGCATACAGCGCCATATCTACCGCAGCGGCTAATCCCGGCGCGCTGTCAACCAGCGTGCCGTCGAGGTCAAATGCTACGCCCCGAATGTCCTGAAATTTATCCATGACTTACCTTCGCCAGTTCATTGCGCATTTCATCAATGACTTTTTTGTAGTCTGGTTGGTCGAAAATAGCAGAGCCTGCGACAAACATATCCGCACCCGCAGCCGCGATCTCACCAATGTTATTCACCTTAACGCCACCGTCCACTTCCAGACGAATGTCATAGCCAGACTCATCAATACGACGACGTACTTCGCGCAGCTTATCCAGCGTTTGCGGGATAAAGGACTGTCCACCAAAACCTGGGTTAACAGACATCAGCAGGATCACATCCAGCTTATCCATGACATAGTCCAGATAGCTCAGCGGCGTTGCAGGGTTGAACACTAGCCCCGCTTTACAGCCATGCTCTTTGATCAGTTGCAAAGTGCGATCGACGTGTTCGGAGGCTTCCGGGTGAAAAGTAATGATGCTGGCACCGGCCGCTGCGAAGTCAGGGACAATACGATCAACAGGCTTCACCATCAGATGAACATCAATCGGAGCGGTGATGCCATATTTACGCAGCGATTTCAGTACCATCGGGCCGATGGTCAGGTTCGGCACGTAGTGGTTGTCCATGACGTCGAAGTGAACGACATCAGCGCCCGCGGTCAGCGCTTTCGCGGTGTCCTCACCCAGGCGGGCAAAATCAGCCGACAGAATTGAGGGGGCAATCAAATACTGTTTCATCCGCTTCTCCTTGAGAATTATTTTTTCGCAGGCGTTGCGACTCCTGGTTTGTATAGTGCCAGCAGTTCGTTCACCTTTTTACGTGTGCCGCCGTTGCTGCTTATACTGCGCCGCACTTTGACCTGAAAATGTTTCGCCGCTCGATACCATTCGCGGGTATCCGGCGTGTCATGATTCGAAATTAACACCGGGATCTGCTTACTGACCAACTTTTCTGCCATCTCGGCCAGATGCGCCTGCTCTTTCGGGCTAAAGCTGTTGGTATGATACGCGGTGAAATTTGCCGTCGCCGAGAGCGGTGCATATGGCGGGTCACAGTAGACCACAGAGTTGATATCCGCGCGATCCATGCACTCTTCATAGGAGAGGCAATGGAACTCTGCATTTTGCGCTTTTTCGGCAAAATGGTACAACTCGGCTTCCGGGAAATAGGGTTTTTTATAACGACCAAAGGGGACGTTAAACTCACCGCGCAGGTTATAACGGCATAACCCGTTATAGCCAAAACGGTTGAGATATAAGAACAGCACTGCACGTCGGAACGGGTCCTGGCAGGCATTAAATTCTTCCCGGAACTGGTAGTACACCTCAGCCTGATTCGTTTCAGGCATAAACAGCTCACGTGAAGCCTGCACATACTCATCGGTACGCGTCTTCACGATGTTATAGAGACTGATAAGGTCGCTGTTGATATCGGCAAGAATATAACGAGAAAAGTCGGTGTTGAGAAACACCGACCCGGCACCCACGAAGGGTTCAATCAGGCACTCACCCTTAGGTAAATGCCGTTTGATATCATCAAGCAGGGGATATTTCCCCCCTGCCCATTTCAAAAAAGCGCGATTTTTTTTCATGCTGACTAACTAATTACACCTTCTCCGGCTGTGGAGAAAGCTCCGACAGCATCCTGCGCTTTAGTCTTTGTCCCGCAATTGGGCGAAACAGCAAACCATTGCAGAACATATCCTATCTTACTTCAAATCGGCCTGAACCTGGTGCAGCGGTTTTGCCCACGGGTTTTTCGCCTGAATGTCGGCGGGTAACGTAGACACTGCACGTTTCGCATCTTCTTTAGACGCATACACGCCCGTCACCAAAACATACCACGGTTGACCGTTACGCGTCGTCTGGTACACCACGTAGTTCTTCAGGTTCTCTTTCTTCGCCCAACCATTCAGGTTGTCGTAGTTAGAGGAACTGCTGAGCTGCAGCGTGTAGTGACTGGATGGCGCTGATTTTAACGCGCCAACGTTCCCTGCACTTTTCGCACCACCAGCAACCGGTGTTGCTGTCGTTGGTGCGGGTGTTGCAGTCTGCTGAGCTGGCGCGGTGCTTGCCGTTGCTTTTGGCTCAGTTGACGCTTTAGGTGTAGCGGTTACCACTGGCGCTTTCGTTGTTGTCGTCGGCGCGGTCGCGGTCACAGTCGGTTTCGTCTGAGCGACAGGTTTCGGCTCTGTCGGTGTCGCTTTTACCGTGGTCTGCGGCTTGCTCTTCGGCTCAATAACAGCCTGTTTGCGTTCCTGATGTGCAGCTGAAGTACGTTCTGCTGGCTCAGTCTTCGCAGTCTGACGCCCTGCATTGCCATTGCGAACTGGTGCTACGGTAGCAGGTTCAGTTGGCAGCGTAGAGTTGACTACGACGTTGTTAACCTGTGCCTGACCTTGCGGCTGCGTCAGCGCATTGTTCAGATCGCCCTGAACTTCAACGCGCTGCTGACCTTCTGCTGTGGCAGGAGCCTGGCCTTGAGTCGGGGTTGAGGAAATCGGCGGCAGAGAAACATCCTGCTGCGTATTGCCAGCGGTCTGCTCAGCACCCGTCGCAGGCATTGTGGTGTTCGCCTGATCCGTCGCATTGCTGCCAGAAAGATCGATGCTCTTCTCACCAGGCGCAGCCTGTTCGCTGGAAGAGGAAGATGAGGGGGCCTTCAGCGCAGAACCGATACCGACAATCAGCAGCAACAGTACCAGAACACCCACACCCATCATAATGTACTGACGGGAGGCTGGTTTACTGACCGCTTTTTTACGCTTGCGTGGGCGACGTTCTACACGTTCTTCATCCACAGCATCGTCATCAGATTCATAGTCATCTTCAATGTCCTGCTCTTCATCACGCTCTTTACGTGCCCGCGCAGGACGGCGATCATCGGCATCCAGATCAACATCATCAAAATTGATTTGCGGCTCATTATCGCGTTCAGACGATTGACGAGAACGACCAGTACGACGATCGCTGGGATCGGGTTTCAGCTCGTCTTCTGGTTTGAATTCATCCATTTAACACCCCACTCAAAGGTTAATGCTTACGACTTTGCACATAACCTGAAGCTAAAAGACTTACGCTTTACAACGCAAGCCTGACCTTTCTTGTTGTTACGCCTGCTGGCAATCAGCAATCGCGTTAAGAACCACCTCGTGCGACACTCCGCCGCGCACTTCACTCTTCCCTATCGCCTGCGGAAGCACTAAACGAATCTCTCCCGCCAACACTTTTTTATCTCGCAGCATGTGCGGCAAATAAGCCTGTGTAGACATTTCACGCGGCCCATTCACCGGTAAACCTGCGCGCTGCAACAGCGTAATAATGCGCTGTGTTTCAGCGGAGGTAAACTGGCCCAACCGTTCTGACGTGCGGGCAGCCATTACCATACCTGCTGCGACGGCTTCACCATGTAACCAATTGCCATAACCCATTTCAGCTTCGATAGCATGGCCAAACGTGTGTCCCAGATTCAGTAAAGCACGTAAGCCCATTTCGCGCTCGTCCGCTGCGACAACTTCTGCTTTCAGCTCACAACAACGGCGAATACAGTACGCCATTGCCGGACCATCCAGACGTAATAATGCGTCCAGATTTTCTTCCAGCCAGCTGAAAAATTCACCGTCAAGGATGATGCCGTATTTGATCACTTCCGCCAGGCCCGATGCCAATTCACGCGCAGGAAGCGTTTTCAGACAGTCGAGATCCACCACCACGGAAGCTGGTTGGTAAAACGCGCCAATCATGTTTTTACCGAGGGGATGGTTTACGGCGGTTTTACCGCCTACGGAGGAGTCAACCTGCGACAACAGCGTTGTCGGGACTTGAATAAAACGAACACCACGCTGATAGCTGGCTGCTGCAAAACCGGTAAGATCGCCAATCACGCCGCCGCCAAGTGCGACCAGCGTGGTATCGCGACCATGCGGTTTTTGCAGTAACGCAGTGAAGACCGTATCCAGAACCGTCAGACTTTTATACTGCTCGCCATCGGGAAGGATAACGCTATCTACGTTAACACCCGCCTGTTCAAGTACGCCGCGAACCTTATCGAGATAAAGGGGAGCCAGGGTTTCGTTGGTCACCAACATAACCTGATCGCCCGATTTCAGCGGTAAGAATGAAGCTGGCTCATTAAACAAACCAGCCGCGATGGTGATAGGGTAACTACGTTCCCCGAGAGTGACTGTAATCCTCTCCATTACGCGACATCCACCTTAGTTACTTGTACCCGCAGACGAGTGTGTATTCAGCCAGAACTAGTTGCTTTCCAACATATGAATAATCTGGTTTGCTACGACTTTCGCGCTCTGATCGTCGGTGCGAATGGTCACGTCGGCAATCTCTTCATACAGAGGGTTGCGTTCGTCAGCCAATGCTTCCAGAACTTCACGCGGCGGCGATTCTACCTGCAGCAGCGGGCGTTTCTTGTCACGTTGAGTACGTGCAAGTTGTTTTTCAATTGTCGTTTCAAGATAGACCACGACGCCACGCGCGGAAAGACGGTTACGTGTTTCACGTGATTTTACAGAGCCACCGCCAGTTGCCAGCACAATACCCTGTTTTTCCGTCAACTCGTTGATGACTTTTTCTTCGCGATCACGGAAGCCGTCTTCACCTTCTACATCGAAGACCCAGCCCACATCAGCTCCGGTTCGTTTCTCAATCTCTTGATCAGAATCGTAAAATTCCATATTGAGTTGTTGAGCTAACTGGCGCCCAATAGTGCTTTTTCCGGCACCCATAGGCCCAACCAGAAAGATATTGCGTTTCTCTGCCATTTTTTCGGTACTACTAAGACTATTCGTTAATGGTAAACCCGCTTCGCAGACACCCAGCGCAGCAGGACATGAACTGAAACCTCATAAGATATTGCGAGAGTCAGACTGAAAATTATCTCAATACTCAAGCGGGTTTGGCAACTGAATAAATCACCAAACCTTACGCATTTCTGGTCGTGGCAGGCATGCTACCCTGCAAACATCTGACTTGACGACGTGTCGTGTAGCCAAATGACGCCAAATAAGCCTATGACACACCACCGGAAAGGCGAAGCGTATTCACTGCTGCATAAGTAAAGAAAAGTCCCGACACTCAAATCGGTACTCCTTGTATGCTAAATACACCCGCACGTCAAATCTCTGAAACGTGTTCAGCGCAAAAACAACGGGTTTTCATGCATAAGTTATTCTGTTGGGACCAGTCTGGGCGTGATAAAAACCACTAACTCACGCCGCTCATCTTCTTTACCATCATGACGAAAAAAATGGCCGAGCAACGGAATGTCGCCGAGTAACGACACACTGTCAGCGGCTGATTTATTTTTATGTGAAAAAATCCCGCCCAACGCGATCGTTTCACCGCTCTTAACCTCCACCAGGGTTTCAATTTCCTGCTTATCGATAGCCAGCACTTCGCCATCAGCCTGCTGTAGCACCTGCCCGGGGACATTCTGGCTAATATGCAGTTTCAGTCTGATCCGCCCTTTCTGCAGCACAGTCGGCGTTACCTCCATCCCCAGCACCGCTTCTTTAAATTCGACGGAAGTCGCGCCGCTTTCACCACTGGAGACCTGATACGGGATTTCACTACCCTGCTTAATACTGGCAGGTTGCAGATGAGAAGCCAGTAATCGAGGGCTGGCAATGATGTCGAGCTGCTGTTTTTGCTCCAATGCGGACAACTCAAGCTCCAGCAAACGACCATTAATGCGGCCAATATTAAATCCCACCCGCGATGTTGCAGTAGACACGGAAAGATCGCTGGCAAGCGTGGTGACATTCCCCACCGCCCCTGGCAATTGTGCATCTGCCAGCGACCACTTCACCCCCAGCTCACGCAAACTTTTTTCATTAATCGTGACGATATGCGCCGCCAGCTCGACCTGTTCAACGGGCAAGTCCATTTGCGCCACCCACTGTTCCAGTATGTTTAGCGCAACAGGATTGTCTCGCAGCAGTAAGCGGTTGGTACGTTTATCGACCGTTATACTTCCTTTAGTACTCAGCAGTTTTTCACCGGCTTTTGCCAACTCGGCGGCATCCGCGTATTGCAAAATTATGCTGCGATGTTCCAGCGGCAAACCGGCCTGAATCCGCGCTTGTTCACTCTCCTGACGGGCTGTATTGTCGTTTTGCCAGCGTACAGTATGCACATGCAGGATGTTTCCCTCCTGACGTAACACCAGTCCGGCGCTTTTTATCACCGTCTGCAATGCCTGTTTCCACGGCACATCCGTCAGATGCAATGACAGCACGCCACTGACATCCGGTGACACCACCAGATTTTTCTTCTCCTGCACCGCCAGCGCCTGCAGCACCTGTACAACGGGAACATCATCCACCACCAGCGTCACGTTTTGTGCTTTCCCAGCCAGCACGCTGGGTATTACGGTCATCAGCACGATGACTATCCACCGCTTCATTCGCCTCTCCTTGTCGTTGCCACTGCCACCGTGATGGCTCACAATCGTTCCCTGTGTCGATAGTTACGCTTTGGGCTGTCACCTGAGATACCCTCCAGATGCTATTCAGAACATCTCGTTGCTCGACCCTCCGCCATTTGTGTTGACCATCCTGCATAAAACCAATTGAGCGCCCTCCCTGGATCACCGCCCCCTGATAACGCCATGCCGACAACTCAGCCAGCCGGCAGAGATCCTCTGGTGGCTGAAAGGGATTGCGCATGCCGGTCAATAGCAGCACGCTAAAACACGCGAACAGCCAGCGCTTAGTCATCATTCAGACGCTCCAGCTGTATCGTCAACAACACGTCAGCATCTTCTGCACTAAGAGAAAACTGACTCGTACTCATCCCCTGCTCCGCCAGTCGGGCAAACACCTGTGGGACCGCATCCCACGCAGTTTTCAGCGCCAGTTCGCCTCCCCGTACGGAGGGTTGCCAGTGGATCAGACGTGTAAGAGAGCTTTGATATACCAATGGGGAAAAAGGAACCGGCCTCGCTTCAGAAGGAGAAAAGGGCTGTTCAACCGATGACGCCAGCAGATACAGATTGCGCCATTGTTCCTGAATCGCCACGCGTTGACGGACTAATGCTGCCTGCTGCGCTTTGCGTTGCTGCTCTGCAGGATAAAGGCACAACAGCGCAGCTGCGATCAGAACCAACATCCAGCCGCCCCAGCACAAAACTCGAAACCGCGGCGTCTGCGCTAACCAGCCATCACAAAGCGTCTGCATGCATAACGCTCCGTATCAGACGATAGTGAAACTGCCAGTGTCCCTGCGCATCTTGTCGCGTTTCCCCTGAGCTTCCCAACTGAAAACCAGGGTGTTTACGTAATTGCGACTCCAGTCTATGAAGCGCAGCAACGTTCAGCGTCAGCCCTGTCAGCTCCAGCGTATCCTGCTGCCAGGTCATTCCTGTTAACCACGCCTGTTCTGGCAGCAACCCGGCCACCCCTTGTAAAACAGACTGCCAGCTTCGCATCTGTTCACGCCGTTTTTCTCTTTGTTGCGCCTGCTGCCATTGTTGTTGACGCTGTTGCAGGCGCGGCTTGAGCGCTATCAGGGTTTCAGCCCGTATTTTTTCGGCATCAGCCAGCAGTACATCGACCCGATTATCTACGCGAGAAAGCGCGTAATAACCCAATGCGATACCCATAATAGCCAGTAAAGATCCACTCAATAACGCTCCCCACCATTGCAGACGGTCATACCGCCGTGACTGACGCCAGGGCAAAAGATTGATGGTCTCCGTCATCAGTACACACCTCCCATCGCCAGCCCAAGCGCAACAGCAAAGTTGTGGCTATCCGTAGGAATCGGTGGCTGGCGAACGGACACCGCATTTAAAGGATCAAAACCACCGGCGTCACATAGCGCAATATCCGCAGGGCAAAGAGATAATGCCGCGGCAAGCGCGTCGATATCGTCAATTTCCCCCGTTGATTTACGTCCCCATGCCGAACGGGTCGCCCATAACCACTGGGCGTCATCACGCCAGACCAGACACTGTTGATGTTCTGGCAGGTAGGGAATTAATCGCTGTAACGCGCTGGCATCCGGCGTAATGGCCGTAACCTGTACTTTCAGGGGATGCATCAGTGTCAGGAGTGCCGATATTTCTTTGCTTTGTGCCGCCGTCACGTTGAACGCCGGGCTTAGCGTGTCTTCGCTATAATCAAACTGCAGCGCATCCGGCTCCATATCCAGTTCGCGAGCCATTGCCCCAGACAACCATGCCGTTTGCTCTGGTTCGCGCAGAGCCATTGCTGGACGGGGTAACTTTTTTTGTAACGTCCTGTTGGCCGGAAAAGAAAGGTGAATATGGTGCCTGTGCGGTAGCTCACGGCTCCACGGCAGGAGCACCGCAGTAAGCTGTTCCGGCTCACGAATGAGCCCATCAACGACAACCTGATGTGCCAACGGCATACGCCACCAGCGTTGTAGGAGCCAACCGGATGCGTCACGGACGATAGCGACAGCCAGCACGTCATGTTGCTGAATATGCAGACCAATTTTCCATATACGAAAAGCCATTGCTGATGATCTCCTTATCACCCGTTCCTTCCACGGGTATATCAATGCGTCTGGCTTGCCTTTATACTACCGCGCGTTTGTTTATAAACTGCCCAAATGCCACTAAATGGGAAATCTCCAGTGAAGTTCGTAAAGTATTTATTAATCCTTGCAGTATGTTGCATCCTGCTGGGAGCAGGCTCGATCTATGGCCTCTATCGCTATATCGAGCCACAATTACCTGACGTCGCGACGCTAAAAGATGTGCGTCTGCAGATCCCAATGCAGGTTTACAGTGCTGACGGCGAACTCATCGCGCAATATGGCGAGAAACGTCGAATTCCGGTTACGCTGGATCAAATGCCGCCGGTAATGGTTAAAGCCTTTATCGCCACAGAAGACAGCCGCTTCTATGAGCACCACGGGGTGGACCCGGTGGGGATCTTCCGTGCGGCCAGCGTCGCGTTGTTCTCCGGCCACGCCTCACAAGGGGCGAGTACCATTACCCAGCAGTTGGCGAGAAACTTCTTCCTGAGTCCGGAACGTACGCTGATGCGTAAGATTAAAGAAGTGTTCCTGGCTATCCGTATTGAGCAATTGCTGAGTAAAGACGAGATCCTTGAGCTTTATCTGAACAAGATCTATCTGGGGTATCGCGCCTATGGCGTGGGTGCTGCCGCGCAGGTCTATTTCGGTAAAACGGTGGATCAACTCAGCTTAAGCGAAATCGCGGTGATTGCCGGTCTGCCAAAAGCGCCGTCAACCTTCAACCCGCTCTATTCGATGGACCGGGCAACTGCGCGCCGCAACGTTGTACTGTCGCGTATGTTGAGCGAAAACTACATCACCCAGGCCCAATACGATCAGGCGCGTAGTGAAGCGATCGATGCCAACTATCACGCGCCGGAAATCGCTTTCTCAGCGCCGTATCTGTCCGAGATGGTGCGCCAGGAGATGTATAACCGTTATGGCGAGAAAGCCTATGAAGACGGGTATCGCATCACCACCACCATTACGCGCAAAGTCCAGCAGGCGGCTCAGCAGGCAGTACGTAACAACGTGATGGATTACGACATGCGCCACGGCTACCGCGGCCCGTCGAACGTGCTGTGGAAAGTGGGCGAAAGCAGTTGGGACAGTAAAAAAATCACCGATACGCTAAAAGCGCTACCGACCTACGGCCCGTTGCTACCCGCGGTTGTCACCAGCGCCAACCCACAGGAAGCAACCGCTGCGTTGGCGGATGGAACATCGGTGTCATTACGTATGGAAGGTATGCGCTGGGCGCGTCCTTATCGTTCGGATACCCAGCAAGGCTCGACGCCGCGTAAAGTAACCGATGTGGTTCAGGCCGGGCAGCAAATCTGGGTACGCCAGGTTGGCGACGCCTGGTGGCTGGCGCAAGTGCCTGACGTTAACTCCGCACTGGTCTCCATCAACCCGCAAAACGGCGCGGTGCTGGCGCTGGTTGGTGGTTTTGACTTCAACCAGAGCAAGTTTAACCGTGCCACCCAGGCATTACGCCAGGTGGGTTCTAACATCAAACCTTTCCTGTATACCGCCGCGATGGATAAAGGTCTGACGCTGGCGAGCATGCTCAACGACGTGCCGATCTCCCGCTGGGATGCTGGTGCCGGCTCCGACTGGCAGCCGAAAAACTCACCGCCGCAATATGCTGGCCCTATCCGCTTACGTCAGGGGCTGGGTCAGTCGAAAAACGTGGTGATGGTTCGTGCCATGCGCGCCATGGGTGTGGATTACGCGGCAGAGTATCTGCAGCGTTTCGGCTTTCCGGCACAGAACATTGTGCATACTGAATCACTGGCGCTGGGTTCAGCCTCGTTCACTCCGCTGCAGGTTGCTCGCGGCTACGCGGTAATGGCAAACGGTGGATTCCTGGTCGACCCGTATTTCATCAGTAAGATTGAAAGTGATATGGGTGGCGTTATCTTTGAGGCAAAGCCAAAAATTGCCTGCCCGGAATGTGATATCCCGGTAATTTATGGCGATACGCAGAAGTCTAACGTGCTGGAAAACAGTAACGTTGAAGATGTTGCGGTATCTCAGGAACAACAAAACGCCGCCGTGCCAATGCCACAGCTGGAACAAGCTAACCAGGCGCTGGTCGCACAAAGCGGAACGCAAGAATACGCACCACACGTCATCAACACGCCGCTGGCCTTCCTGATCAAGAGCGCGTTGAACACCAATATCTTTGGTGAACCAGGCTGGATGGGAACCGGCTGGCGTGCAGGACGCGATTTACAGCGCCATGACATCGGCGGGAAAACCGGGACAACCAACAGCTCGAAAGATGCATGGTTCTCCGGCTACGGCCCAGGGGTTGTGACCTCGGTATGGATCGGGTTTGATGATCATCGTCGCGATCTCGGACATACGACGGCATCCGGCGCGATCAAAGACCAAATCTCCGGCTACGAAGGTGGCGCGAAGAGTGCACAGCCTGCGTGGGATGCCTACATGAAGTCCGTGCTGGAAGGTGTGCCTGAGCAGCCGCTGACGCCGCCGCCGGGTATCGTAACGGTCAATATCGATCGCAGCACTGGTCAACTGGCAAGTGGTGGCAACAGTCGCGCAGAGTATTTCATTGAAGGCACTCAGCCGACGCAGCAGGCGGTGCATGAGGTGGGGACGACCATTATCGATAATGGTGAGACGCACGAGTTGTTCTAATCTTTTGCCGGATGACGACGCCAGGGGCGTCTTATCCGGCCTACATTTTCGGCGCAATTATTTGAAAGTGCTGAACTCTGTAGGCCGGATAAGGCGTCAGCCGCCATCCGGCAATATAAACTACAATCGCCCCAGCCCTTTCAGCCATTCGCGCACGAGGAACAGCGCACTGACATTACGCGCTTCGTGAAAATCAGGATCCTCCAGCAGATCCATCAAATGCGCCAGCGGCCAGCGCACCTGTGGCAATGGCTCGGGCTCGTCACCTTCCAGCGACTCAGGATAAAGATCCTCAGCGACCACAATATTCATCTTGCTGGAGAAATAGGAAGGCGCCATGCTGAGTTTTTTCAAAAACGTCAGGTCCTTCGCACCGTATCCCACTTCTTCTTTCAGTTCACGGTTAGCCGCTTCAAACACGCTTTCACCCGGATCGATTAACCCTTTGGAAAAACCAAGCTCGTAGGATTCGGTTCCGACCGCATACTCGCGAATGAGGATCAGGTGATCATCCACAATCGGCACAATCATTACCGCTTCGCGCGTGGATGGGCGCATACGCTCATAAACACGACGTACGCCGTTGCTGAACTCAAGGTCCACGCTTTCGACTTTAAACAGCCGGGATTGTGCGACGGTTTCCACTTTCAAAATCGTGGGTTTTTGTAATGATTTGCTCATCATGAGGATCTTTGCTGTGAAATCTGGGGTTATTGTGCGATATACAGCACGGTTTCGGCAATGTGAATTGCCGTTTATTTACATTTATGTAACGTACTAAAAGTTAATCCCTATTTCAAATTAAAAGTCAATAGGTTGAAATAACTCCAGGAATTTGCTGATATTCCATTTTTGGTGATTTTGCTATTATTCGCATTTATTGGGCTGTACTTAAAGATGCTCAAGTTCAACTCCACACTTGCCGATAGCCAACCACAGAATCACGAATATTGAACAGGGTGCGACTGACCACGCCTGACAGACTAAGTAAGATGGGGAAAGCATGAGCACCATTCTGATTTTTTTAGCTGCTTTGCTGGCCTGCTCATTGCTTGCAGGGTGGCGATTCAGATCAAAATTCAGACAACAAAAATTACCGTTGAGCAACGTCTTCTCTGACGCCTCTAAGCGCAAACTAACACCCGAAGAACGTGGCGCGGTCGAAAACTATCTCGAAATCCTCAGTCAAATTCAGCAGGTGCCTGGCCCAACAGGTGCCAGTTCGGCACCTGTATCGTTAACCCTGAATGCCCAAAGTAATAGCGTCATCGTACTGACGCATTCAATTACGCGCTATGGCATCACCACCGACGATCCGAATAAATGGCGCTACTATCTCGACTCCGTCGAAGTGCATTTGCCTCCCTTCTGGGAACAATACATCAATGACGAAAACAGCGTTGAGCTGATCCACACCAATACGTTGCCGCTGGTTATCTCGTTGAACGGTCATACGTTGAAAGAGTATATGCAGGAAGCGCGCGGCTACGCCCTACAGCACACCGTGTCTACTCAGGCATCTATTCGTGGTGAAGAAAGCGAGCAGATTGAACTGCTGAATATTCGTCAGGAAACGCATGAAGAATACGCTCTCAGCCGCCCGTCGGGATTGCGCGAAGCGTTACTGATTGCCGCATCATTCCTGCTGTTCTTTTTCTGTTTAATCATACCAGACACGTTCGTACCGTGGACCGCCGGTGGCGCGGTGTTGCTGCTGGCTGCCGGTCTGTGGGGCCTGTTTGCACCACCGTCTAAAACGGCTCTACGAGAAATCCACTGTCTGCGTGGAACTCCACGTCGCTGGGGGCTGTTTGGTGAAAACGATCAGGAGCAAATTAATAATATCTCCCTGGGTATTATTGACCTGATTTATCCACCACACTGGCAGCCTTACATTGCGCAGGATCTCGGCCAGCAAACGGATATTGATATCTATCTGGATCGCCATGTTGTCCGCCAGGGGCGTTTTTTATCTTTGCATGACGAGGTGAAAAACTTCCCGTTGCAACACTGGCTACGCAGCGCCGTTATTGCCGGCGGTTCTTTGCTGGTATTGCTAATGCTGCTGTTTTGGGTTCCGTTGGATATGCCAATTAAACTTACGCTTTCCTGGATGAAAGGGGCGCAAACTGTTGAGGCCACCAGCGTTAAGCAACTGGAAAAGGCAGGCGTTCGCGTGGGCGACACGCTGCATCTGAGTGGCACGGGGATGTGTAACATCCACACTCAGGGGAGCTGGAACGCACAACCCGCGACACCTTTTATGCCATTTGATTGTTCGCAGATTATATGGAATGACGCGCGCGCCCTGCCGCTGCCTGAGTCCGACCTGGTCAATAAGGCGACCGCACTGACCCAAAGTGTTAGCCGCCAACTGCATCCCAAACCCGACGATGACTCTCGCGTCAGCTCATCATTACGCTCAGCCATTCAGAAGTCCGGCATGGTGTTGCTGGATGATTTTGGCGATATTGTCCTGAAAACCGCCGATCTGTGTGCCGCCGAAGATGAATGCGTACGCCTGAAAAATGCCCTGGTTAACCTGGGTAACAGTAAGGACTGGAACGCTCTGGTTAAGCGAGCAAACGCCGGGAAACTGGATGGTGTGAATGTGCTGTTGCGTCCGGTAAGCGCCGAATCACTGGATAACCTGGTGAATACCTCAACGGCACCGTTCATTTCACGCGAGACCGCCCGGGCGGCTCAGGCACTGAATAGCCCTGCCCCCGGTGGTTTCCTGATTATCAGTGACGAAGGCAGCGACCTGGTTGATCAGCCGTGGCCTGCGACTTCGTTGTACGACTATCCGCCACAAGAGCAATGGAACGCTTTCCAGCGCCTTGCCCAGATGCTTATGCAAACGCCATTTCGCGCTGAAGGGATTGTCACCAACATCTCGACCGACGCCAACGGTACCCAGCACATTGGCCTGCACCGGATCCCGGATCGTTCAGGTTTATGGCGTTACCTTGGCACCACGCTGCTGATGCTCTCCATGCTGGGATGCGCTATCTACAACAGCGTTCAGGCATGCAGGCGCTACCAGCGTCATCGTTCGCGCATCACGGAGATTCAGGAATATTACGAGAGTTGCCTGAATCCAACGCTGATTGAAGACCCAGAAAGCCTGATTCGATAACACGCCCGCGCGACGGAATATGCTACCCTGTCGCGCATCTTGTTTTCCTCTGGGGAGTTTCCATGCACATAGATATTGCCTGGCGGGACGTCGACACCGTTCTGCTGGATATGGACGGTACGCTGCTCGATCTGGCATTCGATAACTATTTCTGGCAAAAACTGGTGCCGGAAACCTACGGCGCGCAACAGGGTATCTCTCCCCAGGAAGCCCAGGAATTTATTCGTCAGCAGTATCATGCCGTACAGCATACGCTAAACTGGTACTGCCTGGATTACTGGAGCGAACGCCTGGGTCTGGATATATGCGCCATGACAACCGCACAGGGACCACGCGCCGTACTGCGTGAAGATACGGTACCGTTCCTTGATGCCCTGAAAGCGAGCGGCAAACGTCGTATTTTGCTCACCAATGCGCATCCGCATAACCTGGCGGTGAAGCTTCAGCATACCGGTCTGGCCTCACACCTTGATTTATTACTTTCCACCCACACATTTGGTTATCCCAAAGAGGATCAGCGGTTATGGCACGCTGTCGCTGAAGAAACGGGAATGAGTGCAGAGAAGACGTTGTTTATTGACGACAGCGAACCGATTCTCGACGCCGCTGCTCAATTCGGCATTCGTTACTGCCTCGGCGTAACCAATCCCGACTCCGGTACAGCGGAAAAACAGTATGCACGTCATCCGTCATTGAATGACTACCGCCGACTGATCCCCTCACTGATGTGAAGGAGACGCCATGAGAGAAAAGCCCCCTGTCGAAGTCAGACTGGATAAATGGCTGTGGGCAGCACGCTTTTATAAAACGCGCGCAGTCGCCCGCGAAATGGTTGAAGGCGGTAAGGTGCATTACAACGGGCAGCGCAGCAAGCCGAGTAAGATTGTCGAGCTGAACGCCACCCTCACCCTGCGCCAGGGAAATGACGAACGAACGGTCATTATTAAAGCCATTAGCGAGCAGCGTCGCCCGGCAACTGAAGCCGTTATGCTGTATGAAGAAACCGCGGAAAGCGTGGAAAAACGCAAAAAAATGGCGCTGGCGCGTAAACTTAACGCGTTAACCATGCCGCACCCGGACAGGCGACCGGACAAAAAAGAGCGCCGCGACCTGTTACGATTTAAACACGGCGACAGCGAGTGACTGTCACCTGCAAGAGAGATGATTATGCCGCAACATGACCAATTACATCGTTATCTGTTTGAAAACTTTGCCGTGCGCGGCGAACTGGTAACCGTTTCACAAACCCTGCAACAGATCCTCGAAAATCATACTTACCCACAGCCGGTCAAAACCGTGCTGGCGGAGCTGCTGGTTGCCACCAGCCTGCTGACCGCCACGCTGAAGTTTGCCGGTGATATCACTGTGCAGTTGCAGGGCGACGGTCCGTTGAGTCTGGCGGTAATTAATGGCAACAACAACCAACAGATGCGCGGCGTGGCTCGTATACAGGGCGATATCTCTGAAGATGCCGATCTGAAAACCCTGGTGGGCAACGGCTACCTGGTGATCACCATTACCCCGGAAGAAGGTGAGCGCTATCAGGGCGTGGTCGGTCTGGAAGGTGACACGCTGGCGGCCTGCCTGGAAGATTACTTCATGCGTTCAGAACAGCTGCCGACGCGTCTGTTCATCCGTACTGGCGACGTCGACGGTAAACCTGCTGCTGGCGGTATGCTGTTGCAGGTCATGCCAGCGCAAAACGCGCAGGCAGATGATTTCGATCACCTTGCAGCACTGACAGAAACCATCAAAGCCGAAGAGTTGCTGACGCTGCCAGCCAACGAAGTTCTGTGGCGTTTGTACCACGAAGAAGAAGTCACCCTCTACGATCCGCAGGATGTGGAGTTCAAATGTACCTGTTCACGCGAACGCTGCGCGGGCGCTCTGAAAACGCTGCCGGATGAAGAAGTTGACAGCATTCTGGCGGAAGAAGGCGAGATCGATATGCACTGCGATTACTGCGGTAGCCACTATCTGTTTAACGCCATGGATATTGCAGAGATCCGCAGCAACGCCTCCCCTGCCGATCCACAGGTGCATTAATCACCGTTTTGCCCGGTGGCGCGCAGCTTTAAGGCCTACGGTAAAACTTTTGTCGGCCGGATAAGGCGCTCGCGCCGCTATCCGGCAACAGATTCACTCATTGTAGTAAGTCATCGGCAGTCGTTTACCATTTATGGTGATATCCCGCCAGACTCTGGGAGCCGAATCCAGTTGATGATGCACCAGCGCCTGCAGCAGTTGATCCTTATTGAATCCCTCCGGTAGCCGGGCTGTCGCAATCAACACCCATTTGTTCTCCTTAACGCCAAAGACCAGGCTCTCCCCATCGCCAAAAGCATACAATACTTGCTCGGGCTGCCCATCCGCGTTGAGATCCTGATCCACCAGCACACACGCATCCTGCTCAATACAGGAGGCGATCCGGTAGCGCTGCCCCTTTAAAAAAGTCCAAAACGCGTCATCGGGATTCTTGCTTCCCGGTGCAATCATCACCTTCGGCGCTAACTGCGTTGCCGTCAGCTCATTTACCAGATCGCGGTGCCCCCGCAGGATGGCATTCAAATCACGCCTGCGCTTGCTGTCTTTGTTGAAGGCATCGTCTTTTTGTAATGCTTCCAGTGCGGCGCGACCGGGTTTTCCGCTGTGATCCAGCATATACAGACTGACCTGGTCAGCCGTAATTTTCCCGCTGTAGTAGCGCCCCATATGGCTGTTGACGCTAATACGCCAGGCATCAATAACCGGCGACGACAGCAGAACCAACAGCCCCAACGCCAGCAACGAAACGCCAAGAATGACCGGCCCCTGAAGCTCAAGCGGATTGCGCCCGCGGCGTAAAATGCTGGCCAGATAGCCAAACGACCATACCAGCAGTACCACGACCACCAGCACGCTATACAAACGCTCAGGCGTCCAACCGTACTGCTGTATTCGCACCCACAGTGACCAACCGGCAATCAGCATATAGATGGGCGCGACAATCAGAGAGCATTTGATCAGGTAGCGTAACGCGCCAGGATAGGGTAACGCCTCTTTGTGCGGTTCACGCACGATAGCCATCAACAGCAATAGGAGCAGCGTCAGCGTTGACATCAACCCGGCCGCAGACACGCGTTGCGAAATAGCCTCCAGTCCGGTGAAGGGCAAGGTCAGTATGAACATCAGCGCCAACAGCGCGACCAGAGGTAACAGACCGGTGGCAATAAACGTCAGTAATTTTTGTACCGACGTGACCAGACGCGACTGCGTACGCGCCAGTACCACTGCCAGTGCGGTAATCAGACCAAAGGCCACATAGCCAAACCAGTCGGTATCAAAGAAGAGCGTGCTGAAGAAGGGAATACCGACCAGCTTAAACATCTCGCTCCATAGCAGGAGCACCAGCCAGAACAGGCCGTTGGCGACAAAGACAATCAGCAACGTCAACGCATTAAGCCACAATTGCCGATAAAAATGCGGGTAACGCGCCTGCTCACGAGAGACATGAAGCGAGTACTGAATCCAGGGCAAGGCAAGCATCGCCATCAGCAGTAAGCGCCAACCGTAGAACATAAAAACTTCATGTTGCCGCCACTTATCACTGTCCTCGACTTGCCACTTTAGCCAGACGCTCATCGCCAGCACCACAACAAAGATCAGCGCCATCCAGTACCACAGCGCGCGCTGTTTGAAAGAAACGACAGTAAGCAAAAGTGCCGAGGTGATCGCAATCGTCGCAGGCATGCCATAGAACAGCCAGTCGTCGTTATGGGGAACCAGATATGTCATCAGCAGGTAGCATAATGCCCCCTGCAACAGGCCGATAAATATCATGCCCAAACGCGTCGTACGTGAAATTTCAGCACTATCCATGTCAGTTTCCAGAATGAAGGGAAAAGCTAATTATCGCATCAACTTCACAATTTTGAGCATTGGCAGGCTGATTTCAGACTAAAGCGACGGGAAGTGAATCGATATTGTTTATGTATGAGTTACGTTATTTTCTTACGTGAATGCGATTACACTCACAATATCCCCGCCAAAAACACTATCCATTAACGTTTTAAGAACATTTTCCACAACAAAAAAGGGTTTCCTGCCATAATATCCGCCTCTTTGTGACAGGAGTCGCAGCGTATTCGGTTATTCGTGGAATTACCGGATGCGTAAATCTATGAGCCTTGTCGCGGTTAGCAATCCCTAAAAAACCTTACTATTCCAGGTAATACATATTGGCTAAGGAGCAGTGAAATGCGTGTGAACAACAGTTTAACCCCGCAAGATCTCAAGGCTTATGGTATCAATGACGTTCAGGATATCGTTTACAATCCAGACTACGACACGCTTTATCAGGAAGAACTTGATCCAAACCTGGAAGGTTATGAGCGTGGCGTGTTAACGAATCTGGGCGCCGTTGCAGTTGATACCGGTATCTTTACCGGACGTTCGCCAAAGGATAAGTACATTGTCCGTGACGACACCACACGAGACACACTCTGGTGGTCAGACAAAGGTAAAGGTAAGAACGACAACAAACCGCTTTCCCAGGAAACCTGGCAGCATTTGAAAGGGTTAGTCACCCATCAACTCTCCGGCAAACGTCTGTTTATCATTGATGCTTTCTGCGGTGCTAATGCGGATACCCGTCTTGCCGTGCGCTTCATTACCGAAGTCGCCTGGCAGGCACATTTTGTCAAAAACATGTTCATCCGCCCGAGCGACGAAGAACTGGTTGATTTCAAACCTGATTTCATCGTGATGAACGGTGCAAAATGCACTAACCCACAGTGGAAAGAACAGGGTCTGAACTCCGAAAACTTCGTGGCGTTTAACCTGACGGAACGCATTCAGTTAATTGGCGGCACCTGGTACGGCGGCGAGATGAAGAAAGGTATGTTCTCCGTCATGAACTACCTGCTGCCGCTGAAAGGCATTGCATCGATGCACTGCTCAGCAAACGTCGGTGAAAAAGGTGATGTGGCGGTCTTCTTTGGCCTGTCCGGTACCGGTAAAACCACGCTGTCCACCGACCCGAAACGCCGCCTGATTGGCGATGACGAACACGGCTGGGATGACGACGGCGTGTTTAACTTTGAAGGCGGTTGCTACGCGAAGACCATCAAACTGTCTAAAGATGCTGAGCCGGAAATCTACAACGCGATCCGCCGTGATGCCCTGCTGGAAAACGTCACCGTGCGCGAAGATGGCTCCATCGATTTCGATGATGGTTCCAAAACCGAGAACACCCGCGTTTCCTACCCGATTTATCACATCGACAATATCGTTAAGCCGGTGTCAAAAGCGGGTCATGCCACCAAAGTCATCTTCCTGACCGCCGACGCATTTGGCGTACTGCCGCCGGTCTCTCGTCTGACGGCAGATCAAACGCAGTATCACTTCCTGTCTGGCTTTACCGCCAAACTGGCTGGCACCGAGCGTGGCGTAACTGAGCCAACGCCAACCTTCTCCGCCTGCTTTGGCGCGGCATTCCTGTCGCTGCACCCAACGCAGTACGCAGAAGTGCTGGTGAAACGCATGCAGGCGGCAGGTGCGCAGGCATATCTGGTTAACACCGGCTGGAACGGTACTGGTAAGCGTATCTCTATCAAAGATACTCGCGCGATTATCGATGCCATTCTGAACGGCTCGCTGGATGATGCGGAAACGTTCCGTCTGCCGATGTTTGACCTCGCAATCCCGACCGAGCTGCCAGGCGTGGATACGCGCATTCTCGATCCGCGTAATACCTACGCGTCTCCGGAGCAGTGGCAGGAAAAAGCCAACGCGCTGGCGAAACTGTTTATCGAGAACTTCGAGAAATACACCGACACCCCTGCGGGTGAAGCACTGGTTAGCGCCGGACCGAAGCTGTAACGAAAAGCGTCGGATAGCGGTTTCGCCATATCCGGTCTACAGCAACAAAAAGGGAGGCATTTCGCCTCCCTTTCTTATACGTCTTTCGTGATACCCTGCGCGCGCGTGAAAGGAACCGGAAGCCAGGCGCGTATCGACAGCCCACCTCGCTCACTGGTCCCAATTTCCAGCATACCGTTATGGTTATCAATAATACGCTGTACAATCGCCAGTCCCAGCCCCGTACCGCTGGTGCTACGCGCGCTGTCACCGCGGACAAACGGCTGGAACAGATGTTTCCGCTGCTCCGGCTTGATGCCTGGGCCATCATCTTCCACCTGGAACCAGGCGCGATGCGCTTCCATACCGCTGCTGACCTTAATCCAGCCATTACCGTAACGGGCGGCGTTAACCACCATATTAGCAACCGCGCGTTTGATAGACAGTGGGTGCATCTTCACCTGAATGACGCCAGGGCGTAATGCAGTATCGATTTCACGCTCGTAACCACTTTCTGCCGCGATCACTTCACCTAATACCGAGTTCAGATCGGCCATCTCCATCGGCATCTCCTGACCAGTGCGCAGGTAATCGATGAACTGTTCAATAATGGCATTACACTCTTCGATGTCCTTGTTGATGGACTCCGCGAGGTATCCGTCTTCTTCGCCCATCATTTCCGTCGCCAGACGGATACGCGTAAGCGGGGTGCGTAAATCATGGCTCACGCCCGCCATTAACAACGTACGGTCATCGGCCAACTGCTTTACGCCGGCGGCCATATGGTTGAAGGCTCGGGTAACAGAGCGCACCTCAGAGGCGCCATACTCGCGCAGCGGCGGCGGAATAATGCCTTTCCCCACCTGTAACGCCGCATGTTCAAGATCCACCAACGGTCGGTTCTGAATACGGATAAATAGCCACGCGCCACCAATAGCCAGCAGCATGATCGCCAGCGTATAGCGGAACAGCGGTGAGAAGTCACCCTGATGTATTTCAGTGAGCGGCACGCGTACCCAAATGTTGGGCGACAGCCAGGTTTTCAGCCAGACGACAGGCGAGCTCTTGTTCACCTCAACGCGGACTTCCGTCGGGCCGCCCAGCTGCTGTGCCATCTGATGGCTTAAGAATTCATAGTGTTGCGCCCAACGCAGACCGGCTTCTTCAGCGGCCTCGTTGGAATAGAGGGAAATACCGAGCTCACGGTAAATTTCCCGACGAAATGCAGGTGGCACTACCAGTTGCGTACCATCCTCCAGTTGCAGTTTATCAGTCATCAGCATACGGACTTCGTAGGCCAGGACCTTATTAAACTGCTGGAGGCTTGGCAGAATCGCGAAGTTCAGCACCACAAGGTAGGTCGTCACCAGGCTTGCAAACAGCAAGGTGACGATAAGCAATAACGTGCGAGCAAACGAACTTCGTGGCGAGAAGCGCATTCGCCTCATGCTTTAGAACCGTCCGGAACAAAAACATAGCCCAGACCCCATACGGTCTGAATATAACGAGGATGCGCCGGGTCTTCTTCCACCATACGACGCAGACGAGAAATCTGCACGTCGATGGAACGTTCCATCGCAGAGTACTCACGACCCCGCGCCAGGTTCATCAGTTTATCGCGGGACAGCGGTTCACGTGGGTGACTTACCAACGCTTTCAGCACCGCAAATTCACCGCTGGTGAGCGGCATAGGCTCATCTTCGCGGAACATTTCACGAGTCCCCAGGTTCAGCTTAAACTTACCGAAAGCGATAACAGCTTCTTCCTGAGAAGGTGCGCCCGGCAGTTCGTTCGCCTGACGACGCAACACAGCGCGAATACGCGCCAGCAGTTCACGCGGGTTAAACGGTTTCGGGATGTAATCGTCAGCACCGATTTCCAGTCCAACGATACGGTCAACCTCTTCGCCCTTCGCCGTCACCATAATGATCGGCATCGGGTTGCTTTGACTGCGCAGGCGGCGGCAAATTGACAGGCCATCTTCCCCCGGCAGCATTAAATCCAGAACCATCAAGTGGAAGGACTCACGGGTCAGCAGACGATCCATCTGCTCAGCGTTTGCGACGCTTCGAACCTGGAAGCCCTGCTCGGTCAGATAACGTTCCAGAAGCGCACGCAAGCGCATGTCGTCATCGACCACCAGAATCTTATAGTTCTCTTGCATTGTTATTACTCCCAAAGGTTCGCAACAATTAAGTGTATATTCTTAAGAAAGCTAGCGTGAGTCACCAGCGAATTCTGGTATGAATTCCAGGCTAAATTGTTACAAAGCATATTAAACAGCAGCTTAAGTATACAATGTTTCTCGCAATACATTATTTATTCTGTTGATATGCTCATGTAATACTAATTGTGCGCATCATCACAGAGTCGAAGGTAAAACAATAAGATGAAAACGCCCCTGATAACCCGTGAAGGGTATGAAAAACTCAAACAAGAGCTCAATTATCTCTGGCGTGAAGAGCGCCCGGAAGTCACCAAGAAGGTTACCTGGGCCGCAAGTCTGGGCGACCGCAGCGAAAATGCCGACTACCAGTATAATAAAAAGCGCCTGCGCGAGATTGACCGTCGCGTCCGTTATTTGACCAAGTGCATGGAGAATCTGAAAATTGTCGATTACTCCCCGCAGCAAGAGGGTAAAGTCTTCTTTGGCGCGTGGGTCGAGATTGAAAACGACGATGGCGATATCCGTAAATTCCGCATTGTCGGCTACGATGAAATCTTTGGCCGTAAGGATTACATCTCTATCGATTCCCCCATGGCGCGTGCGCTGCTGAAAAAAGAGGTCGGCGATCTCGCGGTGGTGAACACCCCTGCCGGGGAAGCCAGCTGGTACGTGAACGAGATCGAATACGTGAAGTGAGACCGGAACAATCCGAAGCCCCTGCAGATGACTGGCATTTTTGCCAGTCAGTCCGTATAACTATCCCCTGATTTTTTATCCTATAGACGAAGCTATCCATGATGAATGATTCTTTCTGCCGCATTATCGCAGGTGAAATTCAGGCTCGTGCTGAACAGGTAGAAGCTGCCGTTCGCCTGCTTGATGAAGGGAACACCGTGCCGTTTATCGCACGTTATCGTAAGGAAATCACCGGCGGTCTGGATGACACGCAGCTGCGTAATCTGGAAACCCGTCTGGGATATCTGCGGGAACTGGAAGACCGCCGTCAGGCGATCCTGAAATCTATCGGCGAGCAAGGCAAACTGACCGACGACCTGGCGAAGGCAATCAACGGCACGTTAAGTAAGACCGAACTCGAAGACCTCTACCTGCCGTACAAACCTAAACGCCGTACCCGTGGACAAATCGCCATTGAAGCAGGCCTTGAGCCTCTGGCGGATCTGCTGTGGAACGAGCCGTCTCACGACCCGGAAACCGAAGCCGCTAAATATCTCAATGCCGAAAACGGCGTGGCGGATACCAAAGCCGCTCTCGACGGCGCGCGCTACATCCTGATGGAGCGCTTTGCCGAAGATGCCGCCCTGCTGGCAAAAGTCCGTGACTACCTGTGGAAAAATGCCCATCTGGTCTCCACTGTGGTGAGCGGGAAAGAAGAAGAAGGTGCAAAATTCCGCGATTACTTCGATCACCATGAGCCGATCTCCACCGTTCCTTCTCACCGTGCGCTGGCCATGTTCCGTGGGCGTAACGAAGGCGTGCTACAGCTTTCTCTGAATGCCGATCCACAGTTTGATGAGCCGCCAAAAGAGAGCCACGGCGAGCAGATAATCCGCGATCATCTGGGCCTGCGCCTGAACAACGCACCAGCAGACAGCTGGCGTAAAGGCGTTGTCAGCTGGACATGGCGCATTAAGGTACTGATGCACCTCGAAACCGAACTGATGGGCACCGTGCGTGAACGTGCGGAAGATGAGGCCATTAACGTCTTTGCCCGTAACCTGCACGATCTGCTGATGGCCGCGCCTGCGGGTCTGCGCGCCACCATGGGCCTCGATCCCGGTCTGCGTACCGGTGTAAAAGTGGCGGTTGTTGACGGTACCGGCAAGCTGGTCGCCACCGACACTATTTATCCACATACCGGTCAGGCTGCCAAAGCCGCCGTTGCCGTTGCGGCGTTATGTGAGAAATACCACGTAGAGCTGGTGGCGATTGGTAACGGTACGGCGTCGCGTGAAACCGAGCGTTTCTTCCTCGATGTACAGAAGCAATTCCCGCAAGTGACCGCACAGAAAGTGATCGTCAGTGAAGCCGGGGCATCGGTTTACTCTGCTTCCGAGCTGGCGGCGCAGGAGTTCCCGGATCTCGACGTGTCATTGCGTGGCGCGGTGTCTATCGCCCGTCGTCTTCAGGACCCGCTGGCTGAGCTGGTGAAAATCGATCCGAAATCTATCGGCGTGGGTCAGTATCAGCACGACGTTAGCCAGACCCAGCTTGCCCGTAAGCTGGATGCGGTGGTGGAAGACTGCGTAAATGCCGTCGGCGTCGATCTGAACACAGCCTCCGTCCCCCTGCTGACCCGCGTTGCCGGCCTGACGCGCATGATGGCGCAAAACATCGTCGCCTGGCGTGATGAGAACGGCCAGTTCCAGAACCGTCAGCAGTTGCTGAAAGTCAGCCGTCTGGGGCCAAAAGCCTTTGAACAGTGCGCGGGCTTCCTGCGTATCAACCACGGCGATAACCCGCTGGATGCTTCCACGGTTCACCCGGAAGCCTACCCGATAGTGGAACGCATTCTGGCAGCAACCGAACAATCGCTGCGTGACCTGATGGGCAACAGCGACGAACTGCGCAATCTGAAAGCCGCCGATTTTACCGACGAACGATTCGGGGTACCAACTGTCACCGACATCATCAAAGAGCTGGAAAAACCAGGTCGTGACCCGCGTCCTGAATTCAAAACCGCGCAGTTTGCTGATGGCGTTGAAACCATGAACGACCTGCTGCCAGGAATGATTCTGGAAGGGGCGGTCACCAACGTCACCAATTTCGGCGCGTTTGTGGATATCGGCGTTCACCAGGACGGTCTGGTGCATATCTCTTCGCTGTCGAATAAGTTCGTCGACGATCCACACACCGTGGTGAAAGCGGGTGACATTGTGAAGGTGAAAGTGCTGGAAGTTGACCTGCAACGTAAGCGTATCGCGCTGACCATGCGTCTGGACGAGCAGCCGGGTGAAACCAATGCGCGTCGCGGCGGCGGGAACAACGATCGCGCTCAGGGCAATCGCCCGGCACCGAAAGCCGTAAAACCTCGCGGTCGTGACGCTCAACCCGCGGGCAACAGCGCGATGATGGATGCGCTGGCGGCGGCAATGGGTAAAAAACGCTAGTGTGACCTTTGTGCCGGATGACGGTGTCAATACCTTATCCGGCATATTTAATATATTCCCCGCTTTTCACCACAATATATTTATCACTTTATTAACAGATGAAACCTTAATTAAACATTAAGATTCTCAATAATTACCTTCACGAATCATTCGTTCCAAACCAGAATAAATGTTGAGGCATATCAAAATTGGCGCAAATTATTATCTAATTCCACATTCCGTCACATTTATTCTATTGATGATAGAAACCATTCTCATTATCATTGTTTTGTTGATTATTTACTCTTTCCTTACGTTGGCTAATCATCTGGTCTCATGCCGCCCTGTCGCCCCATGAGGTAATCATCCAGTTAGCGAGATATAAGTAGGTCCCTATGCAATTCACTCCTGACAGTGCGTGGAAAATTACCGGCTTTGCCCGTGAAATCAGCCCGGCTTATCGTCAGAAACTGTTGTCACTTGGCATGCTGCCCGGCTCCTCCTTCAACGTGGTACGCGTCGCCCCGCTCGGCGATCCTATCCATATCGAAACACGTCGCGTAAGTCTGGTATTGCGTAAGAAAGATCTGGCGTTATTAGAAGTGGAAGCGGTTTCCTGTTAATACAGTGAGTCTATAAAAATGAAAAAATTAACCATTGGTTTAATTGGTAATCCTAATTCCGGCAAGACAACCTTATTTAACCAGCTCACCGGTGCACGCCAGCGTGTGGGTAACTGGGCTGGTGTGACCGTCGAGCGTAAAGAGGGCCATTTCGCGACCACAGACCATCAGGTCACGCTGGTCGACTTACCCGGTACCTATTCACTGACGACGATCTCATCGCAGACGTCGCTCGATGAGCAAATTGCCTGCCACTACATTTTAAGCGGTGATGCGGATCTGTTGATCAACGTGGTCGATGCGTCAAACCTTGAACGCAACCTCTACCTGACGTTGCAACTGCTTGAGTTGGGCATCCCCTGCATCGTCGCGCTGAACATGCTGGACATTGCTGAGAAGCAGCAAATCCGTATCGATATCGACGCCCTTTCTGCTCGTCTTGGCTGCCCGGTAGTGCCACTGGTTTCCACCCGTGCGCGTGGTATTGAAGCGCTGAAGCTGGCGATTGATCGCTACAAGGAAAACGACACCGTCGAGCTGGTTCATTATGCCCAGCCGTTGTTGCAGGAAGCGGACTCCCTCGCCGATGCAATGGCCAAAGACATGCCACTGAAACAGCGCCGCTGGCTGGGCCTGCAGATGCTGGAAGGCGATATTTACAGCCGCGCTTACGCCGGTGATGCCGCACAAAACCTGGATGCTGCCGTTGCTCGTCTGAGCGAAACGATGGACGATCCGGCGCTGCATATTGCCGATGCCCGTTACCAGTGTATTGCCGCTATCTGCGATACCGTCAGCAACACCCTGACCGCAGAACCCAGCCGCTTCACCACCGCAGTAGATAAAATCGTCCTTAACCGCTTCCTCGGTCTGCCGATTTTTCTGTTCGTGATGTACCTGATGTTCCTGCTCGCCATCAACATTGGCGGTGCGCTGCAACCGTTGTTTGACGTCGGCTCCGTGGCGATCTTTATCCATGGTATTCAGTGGATTGGCTACACGCTGCACTTCCCGGACTGGCTCACTATCTTCCTCGCACAGGGGCTTGGCGGCGGGATTAACACCGTCCTGCCGCTGGTACCGCAAATCGGCATGATGTATCTGTTCCTCTCCTTCCTCGAAGACTCCGGCTACATGGCGCGCGCCGCGTTTGTGATGGATCGTCTGATGCAGGCGCTGGGACTGCCGGGCAAATCATTTGTCCCGCTGATCGTCGGCTTTGGCTGTAATGTACCGTCCGTGATGGGCGCACGTACGCTGGACGCCCCGCGTGAACGTCTGATGACCATCATGATGGCGCCGTTTATGTCCTGCGGCGCACGTCTGGCGATTTTCGCCGTCTTTGCCGCGGCGTTCTTTGGTCAGAACGGCGCGCTGGCGGTCTTCTCGCTGTACGTGCTGGGTATCGTGATGGCGGTGTTAACCGGTCTGATGCTCAAACACACCATCATGCGTGGTGAAGCAACGCCGTTCGTGATGGAGCTGCCGGTGTACCACGTGCCGCACATCAAGAGTCTGATCATTCAGACCTGGCAACGCCTGAAAGGCTTCGTTCTGCGTGCGGGTAAAGTCATCATCATCGTCAGCATTTTCCTCAGCGCGTTTAACAGCTTCTCGCTCAGCGGAAAAATCGTCGACAACATCAACGACTCTGCTCTGGCCTCCGTTAGCCGTGTTATTACCCCTGTGTTTAAACCGATTGGCGTTCACGAAGATAACTGGCAGGCAACCGTAGGTTTGTTCACCGGCGCGATGGCGAAAGAAGTGGTGGTGGGTACGTTGAACACGCTCTATACCGCAGAAAACATTCAGGAAGAAGAGTTCAATCCGGCAGATTTCCACCTTGGCGACGAGCTGCTCGGTGCGGTGGATGAAACCTGGCAAAGCCTGAAAGACACCTTCAGCCTGAGCGTACTGGCTAACCCTATCGAAGCCAGCAAGGGCGACGGTGAAATGGCGACGGGCGCAATGGGTGTGATGGGCGAGAAATTTGGCAGCGCCGCCGCCGCGTACAGCTACCTGATTTTCGTGCTGCTGTATGTGCCGTGCATTTCAGTGATGGGCGCTATCGCACGCGAATCCAGCCGTGGCTGGATGGGCTTCTCGGTTCTGTGGGGGCTCAATATCGCTTATTCGCTGTCAACGCTGTTTTATCAGACGGTTAGCTACAAAGAACACCCGACCTACAGCCTGGTGTGCATTTTAGCGGTCATCCTGTTTAACATCGTGTTGCTGGGCCTGCTGCGTCGGGCTCGTAGCCGCGTAGACCTCGCACTGCTGGCGACCAACCGAACGGCAAGTTCCTGCTGCTCCAGCACCACTGGCGATTGCCACTAAGGTTATCGACAATGGCATCGCTTATTCAGGTTCGTGATTTATTGGCTTTGCGGGGGCGCATGGAGGCAACACAAATTAGCCACACGCTGCACACCCCGCAGCCGATGATTGACGCCATGCTGAATCAGTTAGAAAAGATGGGTAAAGCCGTGCGGATTCAGGAAGATGCCGACGGGTGTCTCTCCGGAAGCTGCAAAAGTTGCCCGGAAGGTAAAGCCTGTCTGCGCGAGTGGTGGGCTTTGCGCTAGTTTGATGCCGGATGGCGCTACGCTTATCCGGCCTACAAATAACTGCAAATGTTCAGGCCGGATAACTCGTTTATGCAGATATCCGTTACTTTAGAAACAATTCAGTTTCTGTTTTAACGCCACCAGCGCTGCGCAAAACTCGGCAGGATGCGAGATAAACGGCGCATGCGCCGCTTTGGCAAACACCAGTGACTCGCTCTGCGGCCACAGGGCATCGAGCATCGGGACGACTTTGCGCGGAACCAACCCGTCAAGATAACCGTACAACCGCAGGAAAGGCATTTCCACCGAGCACAATGGCTCACGCAAATCGACCGTTTTCAGGATCTCCAGTCCGCCATTGAGCACTTCGACGTTCGGCATGGGTAATGCCAACACCGTTTTCTTCAGCGCTCGCGCATCCTGACGGGCGGTTTCCGTGCCCATCGTTTGCAACGCCAGAAAACGCTCCACCGTACGCTGAAAATCTTCGCTCAACTGCTGCTGGAAACCTGCCAGCACGTCTGGCTTGATGCCTGGCCACTCCTCGCGCGCGCTAAAGCAAGGGGAAGATGCCACAGTCACCAGCGCCTGAACGCGCTCAGGATGGGTCAATGCGACCTGGCTCGCCACCAGACCACCCAGACTCCAGCCGAGCCAAATAGCTTTCTCCGGTGCCTGTTTTAATACTCGCTCAGCCATCTCTTCCAGCGACATCGCGCCGAAACCCTGGCTGCGGCCAAATCCTGGTAAGTCGACAAGATGCAGCGTGAAATGCGAGCTCAGTTCCTCGCTTATGCAATGCCACACTTGCGCATTCAGTCCCCATCCGTGCAGTAGCACAAGATGGCAATTTCCCGAACCCTGGGTCTGCCACCAGATGTCATTCATTAGTTATTGTTCTCTTTTAGCCTAACAGGATGTTTCTATGCTAACAGTACCGGGATTGTGCTGGCTATGCCGAATGCCCCTGACGTTAGGGCATTGGGGGATCTGTTCAGTCTGCGCACGGGCAACGCGTCAGCACGTCAGCCTTTGCCCTCAATGCGGGCTCCCTGCCGCCCACGATGTCGTTCCCTGCGGACGTTGCCTACAAAAACCACCGCCGTGGCAGCGCCTGGTCACCGTCAGCAACTATGTTCCGCCGTTGAGCGGACTTATCCACCAGTTCAAGTTTTCGCGACGCAGTGAAATGGCCTCCGCCCTTTCACGTTTGCTGTTGCTGGAAGTATTACGGGCCCGGCGCGTCAGCGGTCTTCCCCCGCCGGACAGGCTGGTCAGCGTCCCGCTCTGGCAACGCCGGCACTGGCGCAGGGGGTTTAATCAGAGCGAATTACTGTGTCGCCCCCTGGCGCGCTGGCTGGGCTGCGACTGGGACAGCCGGACCATCTCGCGGGTTCGGGCAACCGCCACCCAGCACCATCTCAGCGCCCGATTGCGTAAACGTAACCTGAAAAACGCCTTTCGCCTTGAATTGCCGGTGCAGGGACTCCATATGGTTATTGTGGATGATGTCGTCACTACCGGAAGTACCGTCGCGGAAATCGCGCAGCTGCTTTTACGCAACGGCGCGGCGACTGTCCAGGTATGGTGCCTGTGTCGAACCTTGTAGAGCCTCGATGATGGGCGTATTATAACCAAGTAAAATAGTCAACTATTAGGCCATTACTATGATCCATATTTCCGATGCTGCACAAGCGCACTTTGCCAAACTGCTGGCAAATCAGGAAGAAGGGACACAAATCCGTGTATTTGTGATCAATCCCGGCACGCCTAACGCTGAATGCGGCGTTTCTTATTGTCCGCCGGACGCCGTGGAAGCAACCGACACCGCCATTAAATTTGACCTGCTGACCGCATATGTTGATGAACTGAGCGCACCGTATCTGGAAGATGCAGAAATCGATTTCGTCACTGACCAATTAGGTTCTCAGCTGACGCTGAAAGCACCGAACGCCAAAATGCGCAAAGTTGCCGATGATGCGCCGCTGATGGAACGCGTGGAGTACATGCTGCAATCACAGATCAACCCACAGCTGGCAGGCCACGGTGGCCGTGTCTCCCTGATGGAAATTACCGATGAAGGCTTCGCCATTCTGCAGTTTGGCGGCGGCTGTAACGGTTGTTCAATGGTCGATGTGACGCTGAAAGAAGGTATCGAGAAGCAGCTGCTGGCTGAATTCCCTGAACTGAAAGGCGTTCGCGATTTAACCGAACACCAGCGTGGCGAGCACTCTTACTACTAACGACCAGACTTGTAGGCCCGGTAAGACGCATCCGCGTCGCCACCGGGCATCGATGCCGGATGGCAGCGTAAACGCTTTATCCGGCCTACGCCCTTACATTTCTCTGCACGTATCCTGTAATAATCCCCCTCATAATTTGACCAGCCTCTCATAATTTAAATTTTGCATGTCCAGGTGATTTTCAAGTGCAGCATGTTACCCGTATCATTCGTATCAGCACCCAAGACGCACATAACAGCCAGCTAAACAGATTAGTTTTACGGGCAATCAGCATTGGTGCTGTGAATACGCTGTTCCCGGTCGGGACAATCAGAATTTGTCATCTAAACACTGACGTTACCCATAACAAAGCAAAGGCCAGGTAAATCATGCCATTAGTCATCGTTGCTATCGGTGTAATCTTGTTACTCCTCCTGATGATCCGTTTCAAAATGAACGGTTTCATCGCTCTCGTCCTGGTGGCGCTTGCTGTCGGATTGATGCAAGGGATGCCACTGGATAAAGTCATTGGTTCTATTAAAGCCGGTGTCGGCGGAACCCTTGGCAGCCTCGCCCTGATTATGGGTTTTGGCGCCATGCTGGGCAAAATGTTGGCAGACTGCGGCGGCGCGCAGCGCATTGCGACCACGCTGATTGCTAAATTCGGCAAGAAACATATTCAGTGGGCGGTGGTATTAACTGGCTTCACCGTTGGTTTTGCCCTGTTCTACGAAGTTGGCTTCGTGCTGATGCTACCGCTGGTATTCACCATCGCTGCTGCTGCGAATATTCCGCTGCTGTACGTTGGTGTGCCGATGGCTGCGGCGCTGTCCGTAACGCACGGCTTCCTGCCGCCGCACCCGGGTCCAACCGCTATCGCTACCATTTTCCACGCCGATATGGGTAAAACCCTGCTGTTTGGCACGATTCTGGCAATCCCGACCGTCATTCTCGCAGGTCCGGTGTACGCACGTTTCCTGAAAGGCATCGATAAGCCAATCCCGGAAGGTCTGTACAGCGCGAAAACCTTCACTGAAGAAGAAATGCCGGGCTTTGGCGTCAGCGTCTGGACCTCTCTGGTACCGGTGATCCTGATGGCAATGCGCGCCGTGGCGGAGATGATTCTGCCGAAAGGACATGCTTTCCTGACGGTTGCAGAATTCCTCGGTGACCCGGTTATGGCAACGCTTATCGCGGTGCTGATTGCGATGTTCACGTTTGGTCTGAACCGTGGGCGTTCGATGGATCAGATTAACGACACGCTGGTGTCCTCAATCAAAATTATCGCGATGATGCTGTTGATCATCGGTGGTGGCGGTGCCTTCAAACAGGTCCTGGTTGATAGCGGCGTCGACAAATACATCGCTTCAATGATGCACGGCTCTAACGTGTCTCCACTGCTGATGGCATGGTCTATTGCGGCGGTTCTGCGTATCGCACTGGGTTCAGCAACCGTTGCAGCAATCACCGCAGGTGGGATTGTGGCGCCGCTGATTGCAACCACCGGCGTAAGCCCTGAGCTGATGGTTATCGCAGTCGGTTCCGGTTCTGTCATTTTCTCCCACGTGAACGATCCTGGCTTCTGGCTGTTCAAGGAGTACTTCAACCTGACCATCGGTGAAACCATCAAGTCATGGTCAATGCTGGAAACCATTATCTCCGTCTGCGGTCTGGTAGGGTGTCTGCTGCTGGGTATGGTGGTTTAATCGAGACGGCTTGTAGGCCGGATAAGGCAAAGCCGCCATCCGGCAATATGCGCCAGAATTGCCTGATGGCGCTGCGCTTATCGGCCTACGAGCTATCACCATAAAAAAGCCGGGGAATCCCCGGCTTTTTTACTTCTTCTTCGCGGCTGCTTTTCGCCGCTTATCCAAATCCTTAATCAGTTTGTTCACGCCCTCATCGGCAAACATCTGCTCCAGCGTGGCGGTAAGCTTACGCCGCCAGTTTTTGTACTGATCGCTGGTGCCCGGAATATTGACCGGTTCCGCCATATCCAGCCAGTCTTCCGGTTGCAGACCCAGGAGTGCACTGTTGCTGTCAGCGATGTAGCGTTGCATGCCGCGATTGAGGATCGGCGTCATCGACATCAGCGATGCCTTATGCCCGGCACGTTTTGGCAGACAACCGTACTTATGCAGTGCATCCAGCAGCCCCTGTTTCGCCAGTTCCCGATCCTGATACAACCCTCGCAGCACAACCTCATCCGGATACAGCCCCAGCGCTTTACCCAATGTCAGGTCGCCGCTGTCCCAATAACCTTTAAGCGTAGGAAGGTCATGCGTCGCCGCGACTGCCATTGATTGTTCCGGGTACGCTTGCGGCGCACGGAAGTTTTTCTCATGGTCATTCTCAAAATAGAGCACTTTGTAGGAGTACACGCCGCTGTCGCGCAGCTTGCTGACGATCTCCACGGGCACAGTACCCAGATCCTCACCAATTACCATGCAGTGATGGCGTTTACTTTCCAGCGCCAGAATTGAAAGCAGGTCATCGACCGGATAATGCACGTAAGCGCCATGATCGGCAGTTTCACCGTAGGGGATCCACCACAGACGCAGCATCGACATCACATGATCGATGCGCAGCGCGCCGCAGTTCTGCATATTGGCACGCAGCAGTTCGATAAACGGTTCGTAGGCCCGTGCCGTGATGATGTGCGGATCCATCGGCGGCAGCCCCCAGTTTTGCCCAAGCGGCCCAAGAATATCCGGCGGCGCGCCAACTGAGGCTTTCAGACAATACAGTTCACGGTCACACCAGGTCTCTGACCCACCTTCGGCCACGCCAACCGCCAGATCGCGATACAACCCAATCGGCATGGCAAAGCCCTGACTGGTTTCCCAACAATCCGCAAATTGGGTATACGCCAGCCACTGCAGCCACAGGTAGAAATCCACCTCATCACGATGCTCTGCGCAGAACTGTTTGACCTCCGGCGAATCTACCGACTGAAAAGCTTCCGGCCACACCGGCCATCCCCAGCGCAACGCATCCTCTTTCACCTGATGCGCATGCAGCGCATCAAAGGCTGCCTGCCAGTACAGGCTGTCGCCTTGCTGAGTCACAAACTGGCGAAATGCTGCCATCTGCTCGTCGTCACGAGCGGAGAAGCCTTTCCACGCCATGCGCAGCGCGGTCATCTTCAGTGCGGTAACGGCAGAATAATCAACCCACTCGGCATCCCGCGCGCGTTGCAGGGTTTGCTGAGTTGTAGGCTTCAGCCACCAGCTTTGCGCCTCTTTGCTCAGATGAAAATCTTCCACTGCGTTGACGTCGATATATATGACGTTCAACCAGCGGCGCGAAGACGGACTGTACGGACTGGCGCTCTCCGGGTTCGCCGGATACAACGCATGAATCGGATTAAGACCGATAAACGCCCCACCGCGTTTCGCCACGTCCACCAGCATGGTACGGAGATCGCCAAAGTCGCCAATTCCCCAGTTTTTCTCTGAACGCAGGGTGTAGAGCTGAACGCACGCGCCCCACAGTTTTTTCCCCTCCAGCAGCGCCTGCGGTTCATAGCAGCACCTTGGCGCCACAATGACTCGACAGTGGGTGCGCAGCTCGCCCTGCGTCAATGTCAGTGTGTGATAGCCCTCCGGCAGTTTCGTCGGAAGGTGAAAAGATTTGCCACCGATGGCATGCCCTTTGTGCTGTACGCCATCTTCAGTGGTCAGCAGCCAGCTAAACTCCCCGCTACCCTCAACCGCCAGCGGCATTTTCTTACCCGCGGTATACACCATGACATTCGGCACTGGCGTCACCGCTACCTGCGTGGCGGCGGTGGTGCGATGCATGGCGTCAAGCAAACGCCGTTTGGTTTCGGCACCAATAGACTGCGGTTTACCGTGAGCGTTAATGTAATTGGGGCTGATCCCCGCCGCCAGCGCGGCATTATCCAGACGTTTGCTTTCCATCGCGATTCCTTAGCGTTTCGCCTGCCAGATACGCGCCTGATAATCGCGGATGGAGCGATCTGAACTGAACATACCGCAGCGCGCGGTATTCAGGATCGCCGCCCGCGTCCAGGCATCCTGGTCACGATACAACACATCAACGTGCTTCTGCGCCTCAACATAGGCCGCGAAGTCCGCCATCACCAGATACGGGTCACCGCCCAGCTTGCCGATACTGTGCAGCATCTGGTCAAAAGCATGTTTATCGCCGTCGCTGTATTTACCGCTTTCAAGCTCCTTCAGAATCGCATCCAGCACTTTGTCTTTCTTACGCCATTTCACCGGATCATAGCCTTTCGCTTTCAGCGCCTTCACCTCTTCCACCGTGTGGCCAAAGATAAAGATATTCTCATCGCCCACCTTCTCAGCGATTTCGACGTTAGCGCCATCCAGCGTACCCACCGTTAACGCGCCGTTCAGCGCCAGTTTCATATTACCGGTACCGGAAGCCTCTTTCCCTGCGGTTGAGATCTGCTCAGAGATATCCGCCGCCGGGATCAGCATTTCCGCCGCCGAGACGCAGTAATCCGGCAGGAACACGACCTTCAACTTATCGCCAACTTTCGGGTCATTATTGATGGTTTCCGCTACCTTGTTTATGGCGAAAATGATGTTCTTCGCCAGGTAGTAACCCGGAGCTGCTTTCGCCCCAAACAGGAATACGCGCGGTACACGATCCGCCTGCGGGTTTTCACGGATTTCTTTGTACAATGCCAGAATATGCAACAGGTTCAGGTGCTGGCGTTTGTACTCATGCAGGCGCTTAATCTGAATATCAAAGATAGCGTTAGTCGTTATCTCAATGCCGGTACGCGCTTTAATAAACTTCACCAGCCGCGCTTTGTTCGCCAGCTTGATGTCACGATACTGCTGACGGAATGTCGCATCGTCGGCGTATTTTTCCAGGTTAATCAGTTGGTCTAAATCGTTGGCCCACTCTTTTTTCAGCGATTTATCCAGCAGCGCGGCCAGCGCCGGGTTGCACTGCTTAATCCAGCGACGTGGGGTAATCCCATTGGTGACGTTATGGAATTTGTTCGGCCACAGTTGGTGATATTCAGGGAACAGATCTTTCACCACCAGATCAGAGTGCAGCGCCGCCACACCATTAACCGCAAAGCCGCTGACTACGCACATATTCGCCATGCGCACTTGTTTGTTGTGCACCACCGCCAGCTTCGCCCAAACGGCGGCATCGCCTGGCCAGGTTTTATCGACCAGTTTCTTAAAGTGGTCATTAATCTCTTTGATGATTTGCATATGACGCGGCAGCAGCGCTTTCACCAGCTTCTCATCCCAGCACTCAAGCGCTTCGGGCATCAGAGTATGGTTGGTGTAAGCAAACGTTTTGCTGGTGATCGCCCAGGCATCGTCCCAGCTCATCTGGTGTTCATCGATCAGCACGCGCAGCAGTTCAGGGATCGCAATAGTCGGGTGGGTGTCGTTCAGTTGAATAACTTCGTAGTCGGCCAGTTCGTGCAGTTTACGTCCCGCCAGATGATGACGGCGCAGAATGTCTGCCACGGAGCAGGCACACTGGAAGTACTGCTGCATCAGGCGCAGCTTTTTACCTGCCGTATGGTTATCGTTCGGGTACAGCACTTTAGTGAGTTTTTCGGCGTCGATCCCCTGCTGCTCGGCGCGCAGGAAATCACCGTCGTTAAATTTGGTCAGGTTAAACGGGTGCGCGTGGCTGGCCTGCCACAGACGCAGCGGCTGTGCCACGCCGTTGCGGTAGCCCAGTACCGGCAGGTCCCATGCCTGACCGGTGATGGTGAATCCAGGCTCCCAGCACCCATCTTTGCTGACCTTGCCGCCAATGCCGACTTGCACATCCAGTGCTTCATTGTGGCGAAACCACGGGTAGCTGCCGCGATGCCAGTCGTCCGGGGCTTCCATCTGTTGCCCATCGGTAAAGGACTGACGGAACAGGCCGTACTGGTAGTTGAGGCCATAGCCCGTCGCCGACTGGCCAACCGTTGCCATCGAATCAAGGAAGCAGGCTGCCAGACGCCCCAATCCACCGTTACCCAACGCCGGATCGGTTTCTTCTTCCAGCAGGTCGGTCAGGTTGACGTCATGCGCTTTCAGCTCATCGCTCACCGCCTGATACCAGCCGAGGTTGAGCAAGTTGTTCCCAGTCAAACGGCCAATCAAAAACTCCATTGAGATGTAGTTAACATGGCGCTGATTTTTTGCCGGTTTCACCGCAGGCTGGGCGCTGAGTAACTCAGCCAGCGCCCCACTCACGGCCTGCCACCACTGGCGCGACGTCATTTCGTGAGCCGACAGTAAACCGAAGCGCTGCCACTGACGCGTCAGGGCAGCCTGAAATTGATCTTTGTTGAAAGTAGGCTGTGACATAGGGGTTCCAGATCCTTAGGTAATAAAACAACGTTATCGCTAGTTTGCCAGGCTCGTTGTTGACATTCCTCATCCTGGCAGGGATTAGGCAGGGAGGAGGAGCGGGGATGAGCGTTAAAATGTGATCGCCGCCACTTTAAGAGGGGTATTATGGCTGAGAAATACGCAGGCTCTCCGCATACCCCTGAAATGCATCGCGGTTTTCGCATTAATCAAAAGAGATTATCCAGACATTATCAAACAGGAAGATGACATTTAGAAAAAATATGTAAACGGAGAAATAGTTTCTAACCTGAAATACACATTCTGCTTGAAATATTTCACATGAAAGTTTTAAGTCGAGCACAAAATTCATCGACTTTTATTCATCAGTACAGTAACCACATAAAAAAAGATGAGTTATTCCACCCCGTAAAAATAACGCTGGATCCAGTTACCATGCCTGTTGCGACTCTTTAAAACAATTATTGCAATAGATGTATAGATTTGTGACATAGTGCAAAATCAGACACACAAAAAGTCCGCTTAGCTTGCAATAAATCCCGTTCTGGCCGACCTTATATCTATTAATTACGAAGCGCAAAAAAAATCATTTTCCCCCATATTCACACAGTGAAGTGACTAACTTATATTGATTCCGTCTAAATTAAGTCGTCCGGTTCGACTCGACCATACGGTGGTTCGTGAGCGCCTGCTGGCTAAACTTTCCGGCGCGAACAATTTCAGGCTTGCCCTGATAACAAGTCCGGCTGGTTATGGAAAAACAACGCTTGTTTCACAATGGGCGGCGGGGAAGAACGAATTAGGCTGGTACTCCCTGGATGAAGGCGATAACCAGCAAGAGCGCTTCGCCAGCTATTTGATTGCGGCAATCCAACAGGCGACCGGTGGGCACTGCACCACCAGCGAAGCCATGGTGCAAAAACGCCAGTATGTCAGCCTGACCTCACTGTTTGCCCAGCTGTTCATTGAACTGGCGGAGTGGCATCGTCCACTCTATCTGGTCGTGGATGATTATCATCTGATCTCCAATCCAGCCATCCACGAAGCGATGCGTTTTTTCCTGCGCCATCAGCCGGAGAATCTGACGCTAGTCGTGCTGTCGCGTAACCTACCGCAACTGGGCATTGCCAACCTGCGCGTACGCGATCAACTGCTGGAAATCGGCAGCCAGCAGTTGGCCTTTAACCACCAGGAAGCCAAACAATTCTTTGACCGTCGCCTGTCCTCCCCAATTGAGGCTGCGGAAAGTAGCCGCATGTGCGATGACGTTGCAGGCTGGGCCACGGCGCTACAGCTGAGCGCCTTATCTGCCCGTCAGAACAACCATTCCGCCCACCAGTCGGCACGACGTCTGGCCGGCATCAACGCCAGCCATTTATCCGATTATCTGGTCGATGAAGTCCTGGACAGCGTCGATATCGGAACCCGCCATTTCCTGCTAAAAAGCGCCATCCTGCGCTCGATGAACGATGCGCTGATTGTTCGGGTCACGGGCGAAGAAAACGGCCAAATGCGGCTGGAGGAAATTGAGCGCCAGGGATTATTCCTGCAGCGGATGGATGATGTCGGCGAATGGTTTAGCTATCACCCGCTATTTGGCAGCTTTTTACGCCAGCGTTGTCAGTGGGAGTTAGCTACCGAACTTCCCGAAATACACCGCGCCGCCGCTGAAAGCTGGATGGCGCAAGGTTTTCCGACCGAAGCCATCCACCACGCGCTGGCGGCAGGTGACGCCCATATGCTGCGCGACATTCTGCTCAATCATGCGTGGGGACTGTTTAACCACAGCGAACTGGCATTACTTGAAGAGTCATTGAAAGCCCTGCCGTGGGAAAGCCTGCTGGAAAATCCACGCCTGGTGCTGCTGCAGGCCTGGCTGATGCAAAGCCAACACCGCTACAGCGAAGTTAACACCCTGCTGGCTCGCGCAGAGCAGGAAATGAAAGGCGATATGGAACAGACGCTACATGCCGAATTTAACGCTTTACGTGCGCAGGTAGCGATTAACGACGGCAACCCGGACGAGGCAGAACGTCTGGCAAAACTGGCGCTGGATGAATTACCGATTGCCTGGTTTTATAGTCGCATCGTTGCCACGTCAGTGCACGGTGAGGTCCTGCACTGTAAAGGCGATCTCACGCGTTCTCTGGCGTTGATGCAACAAACAGAGCAAATGGCGCGTCATCATGACGTCTGGCATTACGCGCTGTGGAGTCTGATCCAACAAAGCGAAATTTTATTTGCCCAGGGCTTTTTACAGGCCGCCTGGGAAACACAGGAAAAAGCGTTCCAGCTGATTAAAGAGCAGCATCTGGAACAGCTGCCGATGCACGAGTTTCTGGTGCGTATCCGGGCGCAACTCCTGTGGGCATGGGCGCGTCTGGATGAATCAGAAGCCTCTGCCCGTAGCGGCATTGAACTGCTTGCAACCTTCCAGCCGCAGCAACAGCTTCAGTGCCTGGCGCTGCTGGTTCAGTGTTCGCTGGCGCGGGGCGATCTGGACAACGCGCGTAGCCTGCTCAACCGTCTGGAAAACCTGCTGGGCAACGGCCACTATCACAGCGACTGGATCTCCAACGCCGATAAGGTGCGCGTCATTTACTGGCAAATGGTCGGTGACAAAAACTCCGCCGCCAACTGGCTGCGCCACACACCAAAACCAGAATTCGCTAACAACCACTTCCTGCAAAGCCAGTGGCGTAACATCGCCCGCGCGCAGATCCTGCTGGGTGAGTTTGAACCGGCAGAGATTGTGCTGGAAGAACTAAACGAAAATGCGCGTAACCTGCGCCTGATGAGCGATCTTAACCGTAACCTGCTGCTGCTTAACCAGTTGTACTGGCAGGCGGGACGTAAAAATGACGCACAGCGGGTGTTGCTCGACGCCCTGCAACTGGCGAACCGCACCGGGTTCATCAGCCACTTTGTGATCGAAGGCGAGGCCATGGCGCAGCAGTTACGCCAGCTGATTCAGCTCAACACATTACCGGAACTTGAACAGCATCGTGCGCAGCGTATTTTGCGCGAGATTAACCAGCATCACCGCCACAAATTCGCCCACTTTGATGAAGGGTTCGTTGAACGCCTGCTCACCCACCCGGACGTCCCGGAGCTGATCCGTACCAGCCCGCTGACCCAGCGTGAATGGCAGGTTCTCGGTCTGATTTATTCTGGCTACAGCAACGAGCAGATTGCCGGTGAGCTGGCTGTTGCCGCGACGACCATTAAGACGCATATCCGCAACTTGTACCAAAAGCTTGGCGTGGCGCACCGCCAGGATGCGGTGCAACATGCGCAGAAGCTGCTGAAAATGATGGGGTATGGCGTTTAGTTAACGCCTGATGCGCCACGCGTATCAGGCCTGGAACCCGCTTAGCACAGCTCTAACTGGATATGATGGTCGGCGATGACCTGCATCACGCCAGCGGGCGGCAGCGTGTCGGTATATACGGCATCCACCATGCTGATACTGCCCATGTTCACCATCGCATTACGACCAAACTTCGAGTGATCCACCACCAGCATCACATGGCGCGAATTCTCAATAATCGCGCGTTTGGTGCGAACTTCGTGATAATCAAATTCCAGCAGCGAACCATCGCTGTCGATACCGCTTATCCCTAAGATGCCAAAGTCCAGACGGAACTGTGAAATAAAGTCGAGGGTCGCTTCGCCCATAATCCCGCCATCGCGGCTTCGCAGTTCGCCACCGGCCAGAATAATGCGGAAATCCTCTTTTGCCATCAGCGTATTAGCCACATTGAGGTTGTTGGTCACAATGCGCAGGTTGCTGTGATTAAGCAGCGCATGAGCGACCGCTTCCGGCGTGGTGCCAATGTCGATAAACAGCGTGGAGCCGTTCGGGATCTGCGTGGCAACTTTACGGGCAATACGCTCTTTTTCCGCCGTTTGCGTCGCTTTACGGTCATGCCACGGGGTGTTGACCGAGCTGGAGGGCAGCGCCGCGCCGCCGTGATGGCGCAGAATCATGTTCTGATCGGCCAGATCGTTGAGATCGCGGCGAATCGTCTGCGGGCTGACGGAGAAATGCTCCACCAGTTCCTCGGTGCTGACGTATCCCTGTTTCTTTACCAGTTCGATGATCGCGTCATGTCGTTGTGTTTGCTTCATTATGGTTCCCTGAAATTACGTTCGTTTTCGCACATGAATAGTATCAGCAAATGCCATTGCCAGACCGACGGCCAGCCCGGCGATATGTGCGCCGTTCGCCATCGACATGCCGAACACATCAAACCAGCCAGCAACAATCCACATCAAAGCAAAGATAATCAAACCACGCTGCAGGAAAATACCGCTTTGCGGATCGCGCTCGCCACGCAACCACACGTAGCCCATCAGGGCGTACACTACGCCGGAAAGTCCACCGAACCACGGGCCGCTAAATTTCTGCTGCACATAGCCGCTCAACAACGCGCTAATTACGGTAATGACGATCAGTTTTCCGCTGCCGAGTCGTTTTTCAACCGCGCCGCCGAGATACCACCACCACAGCAGGTTGAAGAGAATGTGCATCAGTGAGAAGTGCATAAACGCGTGGGTGAAATAACGCCAGAATTCAAATTTCAGCGTAGGATCAAACGGCCATGCCAGCCAGAGCATAACCGCCTGGTCACCCATCACATTCATTGCGATAAACACCAACACACACGCGGCCATCACCGCCCAGGTCACCGGACCCGCACGTTCGCGCAACGTAGCAAGAAACGGATAGCGTTGATAGCGCAAACCGCTGTCGGTCTGCCCCGACTGCCAGCTTGCCGCCAGATAACGCGGATCGCCCGGATTCTCCAGAAAACGCGCCAGTTCAGCCCGTACACGCTCAGCCTGGGACTCATCCGCCAGCCAGACATCCGTTTGCTGATGTTGTTGAATCGTCAGGATAACGCCCTGTGTTGCCATGTAATCAACAAACGCCTGCGCCACGCGAGGGTTAGCAAAAGAGGTAATCATCAACATGGTTGCTGTCGCTTATTCCACACAAAAGAGGACAGTATATAGACCCTGCCTGTTTCAGGCTGCATCTTTGTTATACCCGCCATACTTAAATGAAGGGGATAGCTTACGAACCAAACGTCACTTCTGCAGGAAAATGTCGATGCCAGGCATCAAAGCCGCCATCGACACTGTAAACCGCATCATAACCTTGCTGAAGCAGATACTGTGCCGCACCTTTACTGCTGTTGCCGTGGTAGCACATCACCATCACGGCGGTATCGAAATCGTGGTCACGCATAAACGTCCCCAGCGTATCGTTCGTCAGATGAAACGCCTGGGGTGCGTGACCCATCGCATAACTTTGCGGATCGCGAATATCCACCAGCACCGCCATTCCGTGCAGTAGTTTCTGATGGGCTTCTTCGACATTGATACATTCAAACTGATCCATGGTGTTCTCTTTTTAAGTTCTACTTATGTTCTGGCAGGTAACCAATATTACCCTCCAGTGTACGTTGCCTGAGCAGGTAAACGCCATAATGTTATATGTATCACTGTAAATTGTTTATCCGATGTTACCAATGGCGCGATTCTTTGCTATTATGCTCGATAACGAACATTAATGAGCTATAACGAAAGTGCGAGAGGCCAGCATGGAAACCAAAGATCTGATTGTGATAGGTGGAGGCATCAACGGTGCCGGTATCGCGGCAGATGCCGCTGGACGCGGATTATCCGTGCTGATGCTGGAAGCACAGGATTTAGCCTGCGCGACCTCCTCCGCCAGCTCCAAACTCATTCACGGTGGCCTGCGCTACCTGGAACACTACGAATTCCGTCTGGTTAGCGAAGCGCTGGCCGAACGTGAAGTGCTGTTGAAAATGGCACCGCATATCGCCTTCCCAATGCGCTTTCGTTTGCCCCATCGCCCGCATCTGCGTCCGGCATGGATGATCCGTATTGGTCTGTTTATGTACGATCATCTGGGCAAACGCACCAGTTTGCCGGGTTCGACCGGTTTGCGTTTTGGCGCGGATTCCGTAATGAAACCCGAGATTGTGCGCGGTTTCGAATATTCTGACTGCTGGGTAGACGATGCGCGTCTGGTTTTGGCAAACGCCCAAATGGTTGTGCGTAAAGGTGGGGAAGTATTAACCCGTACCCGCGCAACCTCCGCTCGTCGCGAAAACGGTCTGTGGGTTGTTGAAGCTGAAGATATCGATACCGGTAAAAAACACACCTGGCAGGCGCGCGGTCTGGTCAACGCCACCGGTCCGTGGGTAAAAGAGTTCTTCGACGACGGCATGCATCTGCCGTCACCATACGGTATCCGCCTGATTAAAGGCAGCCATATTGTGGTGCCGCGCGTGCATACCCAGAAGCAGGCTTACATCCTGCAAAACGAAGATAAGCGTATTGTGTTTGTTATCCCATGGATGGACGAATTCTCGATCATCGGGACGACCGACGTCGAATACAAAGGCGACCCAAAAGCAGTGAAAATTGATGAGAGTGAAATCAATTACCTGCTTAAGGTCTACAACGCGCACTTTAAGAAACAGCTGGGCCGTGACGATATCGTCTGGACCTATTCAGGCGTACGTCCGCTGTGCGATGACGAATCGGACTCACCACAAGCTATCACCCGTGATTACACGCTGGATATCCATGATGAAAACGGCAAAGCACCGCTGCTGTCGGTCTTCGGCGGCAAGCTGACGACCTACCGTAAGCTGGCTGAACACGCGATGGAAAAACTGTCGTCTTACTATCAAGGCATTGGGCCAGCATGGACCAAAGAGTGCATCCTGCCAGGCGGAGATATTGGTGGTGACCGTGAGGATTTCGCGGCAAAACTGCGCCGTCGCTATCCGTTCCTGACCGAGTCGCTGGCGCGCCATTATTCACGCACCTATGGCAGCAACACGGAATGGATCATCGGCGAAGCGACTTCGGTTGCCGAGTTGGGCGAAGATTTTGGCCATGAATTCTATGAAGCCGAGCTGAAATACCTGGTCGAGCACGAGTGGGTTCGCCGTGCAGAAGATGCACTGTGGCGTCGTACGAAAGAAGGGATGTGGCTGAATGCCGAGCAGCAGTCGCGCATGACCCAGTGGCTGACAGAGTACGTTGAGAAACACCAGCTGTCTCTGGCATCCTGATAAAAATGCCGGATGGCAGCTAACGCCTTATCCGGCCTACGAGAGTATATAAACGTAGGCCGGGCAAGCGAAGCGCCCCCGGCATCGTGTATTACAATCGCACCGAATCAATATGCCAGATGTTCTCGGCGTACTCTTTGATCGTCCTGTCCGACGAGAAGTAGCCCATATTAGCGATGTTTATCATCGACTTCGTGGTCCACTCTTCCGGGTGACGATACAGTTCATCAACCTTATCCTGACAATCAACGTAGCTGCGATAATCCGCCAGCACCTGATAGTGGTCGCCAAAGTTGATCAGTGAGTCCACCAGGTCACGGTAGCGCCCCGGCTCCTCGGGGCTGAATACGCCACTGCCGATTTGCGTCAGCACCTGGTGCAGCTCTTCATCTTTCTCGTAATACTCACGCGGCTTGTAGCCCTGACTACGCAGCGCCTCCACTTCTTCCGCAGTATTCCCGAAGATAAAGATATTCTCTGCGCCCACATGCTCCAGCATCTCAACGTTAGCGCCATCCAGCGTACCGATGGTCAGCGCACCATTGAGAGCAAATTTCATATTACTGGTCCCGGAGGCTTCGGTCCCGGCCAGTGAGATTTGCTCAGACAGGTCGGCGGCAGGAATAATCACCTGCGCCAGGCTGACGCTGTAGTTAGGAATAAACACCACCTTCAGCTTGTCGCCAATCTGTGGATCGTTGTTAATCACTTTCGCGACATCGTTAATCAGGTGAATGATGTGCTTCGCCATGTAATAGGCCGAAGCCGCCTTACCGGCAAAAATATTCACACGCGGCACCCACTCAGCGTCAGGATCGGCCTTAATACGGTTGTAGCGGGTGATCACATGCAGCACGTTCATCAACTGACGCTTGTACTCGTGAATACGCTTGATCTGCACATCAAACAGAGATTTCGGATTCACCACCACATTCAACTGCTGCGCGATGAGCGTCGCCAGCCGCTTTTTGTTCTCCAGCTTCGCATGACGCACCGCCTGGTTCACCAGCGGGAAATCGCAGTGTTGTTCCAGTTCGCTGAGCTGACTGAGATCGGTGCGCCAGGTACGGCCAATGTTCTCATCCAGCACATTGGAAAGCGCCGGGTTCGCCAGCGCCAGCCAGCGACGCGGCGTCACGCCGTTGGTAACGTTGCAAAAACGGGTTGGGAAGATCTTCGCAAAGTCAGCGAACAGCGACTGTACCATCAGGTTGGAGTGCAGCTCAGAAACGCCGTTAACCTTGTGACTCACCACCACCGCCAGCCATGCCATACGCACCCGGCGGCCGTTGGATTCATCGATGATCGACGTCCGCCCCAACAGATCCGTATCGCTCGGATACTGCTCCTGCAGCGTTTTCAGGAAGTAATCGTTAATCTCAAAGATGATTTGCAGGTGGCGCGGCAGAATTTTACCCAGCATATCCACCGGCCAGGTTTCCAGCGCCTCGCTCATCAGCGTATGGTTGGTATACGAGAAGACCTGACAGCACACCTCAAAGGCATCGTCCCAGCTAAACTTGTGCTCATCAATCAGCAGACGCATCAGCTCAGGAATCGACAGCACCGGATGGGTGTCATTGAGGTGAATAGCAATTTTATCTGCCAGATTATCGTAGGTTTGGTGCAGCTGATAATGGCGACTCAGAATGTCCTGGATCGTCGAGGAGACCAGGAAATATTCCTGACGCAAACGCAGCTCGCGCCCGGAATAGGTAGAGTCATCCGGATACAGCACGCGGGAGACGTTCTCGGAGTGGTTTTTATCTTCCACCGCCGCAAAATAGTCGCCCTGGTTAAATTTACCGAGGTTGATTGCGCTACTGGCCTGGGCGTTCCACAGACGCAGCGTGTTGGTGGCGTCAGTGTCGTAACCCGGGATAATCTGGTCATAAGCTACCGCCAGAATCTCTTCGGTCTCGATCCAGCGCGTTTTCTTGCCTTCCTGCTGAATACGCCCGCCAAAACGCACTTTGTAGCGTGTATTGTGGCGTTTAAATTCCCACGGGTTACCGTATTCCAGCCAGTAGTCCGGCGACTCTTTCTGTCGGCCATCGACAATATTCTGTTTGAACATCCCGTAGTCATAGCGAATACCGTAACCGCGCCCCGGCAGACCCAGTGTTGCCAGAGAGTCAAGGAAGCAGGCTGCCAGACGACCAAGACCACCGTTACCAAGACCAGGGTCGTTCTCTTCGTCAATCAGATCTTCAAGATCCAGCCCCATGCCTTCCAGCGCATTTTTGACATCGTCATAAATCCCCAACGATAACAGTGCATTGGAAAGCGTGCGGCCAATAAGAAACTCCATTGACAGATAATAGACCTGGCGAGTTTCCTGCGATAATTGCGCACGGTTAGAGCGCAGCCAGCGCTCCACGAGACGATCGCGCACCGCGAATAACGTGGCGTTAAGCCACTCATGTTTGTTGGCAATGACCGGATCTTTGCCAATCGTGAACATCAGCTTGTAGGCGATAGAATGCTTAAGAGCCTCTACGCTGAGTGTGGGCGATGCATAAGTAAATGGAGCATTCATATAGGTGATTCCTGGATATCTATTTCAGGCGATAGTAAAGCTCACGGTAGGACTTCGCCGCGACTTGCCAGCTAAAATCCATTGCCATTGCCTGACGTTGCACAAACCGCCACAGCGAAGGGCGCGACCACAACACGAAAGCACGCCGGATCGCCCGTAACAGCGACCAGGCATTACTATCTTCAAATACAAACCCACTGGCGATACCGTCCGCCAGGTTTTCCAACGAACTATCAGACACCGTATCAGCCAGCCCGCCGGTACGCCGCACCAGCGGCAACGTGCCGTACTTCAGTCCATACAATTGCGTTAAGCCGCACGGCTCAAAACGGCTGGGCACCAATATCACATCGGCCCCGCCCATGATGCGATGCGAGAAGGCCTCGTGATAACCAATCTGCACGCCAACCTGGCCTGGATGTTCCGCGGCCGCAGCTAAGAACCCTTCCTGCAATACCGGATCGCCCGCGCCGAGCAACGCCAGTTGTCCGCCCTGCTCTAACAACCCAGGCAGCGCTTCCAGTACCAGATCCAGCCCTTTTTGACTGGTCAGACGGCTGACTACGGCAAACAGCGGCACTTTATCGTTAACCTTAAGCCCCATCGCAATCTGTAGCTGCCGTTTGTTCTCGGCCTTCTCTTCCAAAGAGTCACGGGTATAGCGCGACGCCAACAGCAGATCGGTTTCCGGGCTCCAGATTTTTTCATCAACACCGTTCAGCACGCCGGAAAGACGCCCTTCGCGATGGCGCTGCTGCAACAACCCTTCCATGCCGTAGGCGAACTGCGGCTCGGTAATTTCCCGCGCGTAGGTCGGACTGACCGCCGTAATGTGGTCGGCGTAGTACAACCCGGCCTTCAGGAACGAAATCTGCCCGTTAAATTCCAGTCCGTGCACGTTAAAGAACGACCATGGCAATTGGATGTCATCCATATGCTTTGCATAAAACATGCCTTGATACGCCAGGTTGTGTACGGTGAACACCGATTTCGCCGGATGGCCGCGCGCCGCCAGGTACGCTGGTGCCAGGCCAGCGTGCCAGTCATGCGCATGCACCACATCCGGGCGCCAGAATGGATCAAGGCCGCAGGCCATTTCACAGCCGACCCAACCCAACAGCGCAAAACGCAGCACGTTATCGGTATACGCAAACAGGTTCGTATCGTGATACGGGCTCCCGGGACGGTCATAGAGATGCGGCGCATCAATCAGGTAAATGCCGACGCCGTTGTAGTGTCCGAACAGCAGCGTGATCCTGCCCGCGAAGGTATCCCGGCGCGTCACGACCTGCGCATCGGGAATGCCGCGACGAATATCAGGAAACGCCGGAAGCAACACGCGGGCATCCACACCGTCCGCAATTTGTGCCGCAGGTAACGCCCCAATAACATCCGCCAGTCCCCCGGTTTTTAACAGGGGGAACATCTCTGAACAAACGTGTAAAACCTGCATTATCGCTCCTGTTTGATTTGCAGTTTGCGTAGCATTTCACGCGTGACCAGCACAATGCCTTCCTCTGAGCGGTAGAAGCGACGAGCATCTTCTTCCGCATTTTCGCCAATCACCATGCCCTCAGGAATGATGCAGGCGCGATCGATAATGCAACGACGTAAGCGACACGAACGTCCCACCCACACTTCAGGTAACAACACTGCCGAATCAATGTTACAGAAAGAATTCACCCGCACTCGCGGGAACAGTACGGACTGCACCACCACCGAACCGGAAATAATACAGCCGCCGGAAACCAGCGAGTTCAGCGTCATGCCGTGGCTACCGGAACGGTCCTGCACGAATTTCGCTGGCGGCAGCGATTCCATATGCGTACGGATTGGCCAGTCCTGGTCGTACATATCCAGTTCAGGCGTCACCGAAGCCAGATCGAGGTTCGCCTTCCAGTAGGCTTCCAGCGTTCCCACATCACGCCAGTATGGCTCGGATTCCGGGTCAGACTGCACGCAGGACAACGGGAACGGATGTGCATACGCCATGCCAGCTTCGGTGATTTTTGGGATGATGTCTTTGCCAAAATCGTGACTGGATTTTTCATCGAGATCATCTTCCGCCAGCAGTTCATACAGATAATCGGCGTTGAAGATGTAGATCCCCATACTGGCAAGCGATTTGGTCGGATCGCCAGGCATCGCCGGCGGGTTGGCTGGTTTTTCAACGAATTCGATAATTTTGTCGTTTTCATCAACAGCCATTACGCCAAACGCACTGGCTTCTTCGATCGGCACTGGCATACAGGCGACGGTGCAACGTGCGCCTTTCTCGACGTGGTCGATCAGCATGCGTGAGTAGTCCTGCTTATAAATATGATCGCCTGCGAGGATCACCACATATTCCGCTTTGTAGCGTCGAATGATATCCAGGTTTTGGGTCACCGCATCCGCCGTGCCGCGATACCAGTTTTCACCCTGCATTCTCTGCTGTGCAGGCAGCAGATCGACGAACTCGTTCATCTCTTCGCTAAAGAATGACCAGCCGCGCTGAATATGCTGCACCAGGGTATGTGACTGGTACTGCGTGATCACGCCAATACGACGGATCCCGGAGTTAATGCAGTTGGATAAGGCAAAATCAATAATGCGGAATTTACCGCCAAAGTGCACGGCGGGCTTGGCTCGTTTGTTGGTTAAATCTTTCAGACGGGTTCCGCGGCCACCGGCCAGGATCAGGGCAACAGATTTTAATGGCAGCTGGCGCGCCAACATTACACGATCGTTCTTCTCTAAACTCACCATGACTAACTCCTTTTTATCTTCTCTGGAACACACACAGTCCGTGCGCAGGTCCCTGCCAGACAGCCGTAAGCACCGGATTATCCTCTCCGGCAAATGGGGGAATGGCGTGCCATTCCCCTTCAGGTAAAACAATATCTGTCACCTCAAGCGTGGCGTTTATTGCAATCAGAAAACGGTCTGAAAGCTGGATTTGCATCTGCCTCGGGCCGTTTTGCCACTCATCCGCACTTAAGGGTTGTGCGTACTTATTCAGCCAACGAACATTGCCATCGCCCTCTTCCCACCAGCAATCACCCGTTAATGCGGGTATTTGCTGACGCAGATGAATCAGCGCCGCAGCAAATGTGGTTAGCCCACTGTTTGCCTGCTGCCAGTCCAGCCAGGTTAAGGCGTTATCCTGACAGTAAGCGTTATTGTTGCCGTGCTGGCTATGACCATGCTCATCGCCCGCCAGCAACATCGGCGTCCCCTGGGAGAGCAACAGCGTGGTTAACAGCGCATGAATGCTGTCGCGCCGCCGCTCAATCAGGTCCAGCGTGCCGCCTAATCCTTCTTTACCATGATTGTCGCTGTAGTTATTGCTAGTGCCGTCCCGATTTTCCTCACCATTCGCTTCATTGTGCTTATTTGTGAAGCACACACAGTCGCGCAGCGTAAAACCGTCATGCGCGGTCACCAGATTGACGGAAGCGCTGGGTTTGCGGCCATTGCGTTTAAACACATCGCTGGATGCGGCGAAACGTCCGGCAAACTCTCCTAAAGACAGATTACGCTGAAGCCAGAAGCGTCGACTTGCATCGCGAAAATGGTCATTCCACTCGGCAAACGGCGGTGGGAAATTACCCACCTGATATCCGCCTTCACCAATATCCCACGGTTCCGCAATCAGTTTGACGCGAGAGAGCAGCGGACAGTTTTGGATCGCGGTAAACAGCGGCGCATCCTGACGAAACGCCGGCGTACGCCCCATGACGGATGCTAAATCAAAACGAAAGCCGTCCACGTGGCAGGTTTCAACCCAATAACGCAGGCATTCGCAGGCATACTCCACCACGCCGGGATGGCTCAGATTGAGGGTGTTGCCACAGCCGGTCCAGTTGTAGTAATCGCCATCTTCCCTAATCCAATAATAGCTACGGTTATCAATTCCGCGCAGCGAGAAGACCGGCCCCTCAAGATCCAGTTCGGCGCTGTGGTTCAAAACGATATCGAGAATGACCTCAATACCCGCTTTATGCAGTGCTTTTACCGCATCACGAAACTCATCCAACGCACTCTCTGGCGAGCAGGCATAAGCCGGATGCAATGCAAACATCGCTACCGGGTTGTACCCCCAGTAGTTCGACAATCCCAGCCGCTGAAGACGCGGTTCGTTGGCGAAATGCGCGACGGGCAACAGCTCCAGCGCGGTAATGCCAAGACGCTTGAAATAGTCGAGCATCACCGGATGACCCAACGCTTTGTAAGTCCCGCGAATCTCTTCCGGCAGGTCAGGATGCAAATACGTCAGCCCTTTGACATGCGCTTCGTAAATCACGGTATTGCCCCACGGCGTGCGTGGCGGGGTATCGTCTTCCCAGTCATACTGATCTGACACCACCACGCTTTTCAGGGCGATGGCGGCGTTATCATGGTGATCCGGTTCATTTAGCCCGCCGTGTAGCAGCGGGTTATCTTTTAACTCGCCCTCTACCCGACGCGCGCAAGGGTCGAGCAGCAGTTTCGCCGGATTAAACCGGTGACCCTGCTGTGGTTGCCACGGGCCATGTACACGATAGCCATAGCGCAGACCGGGACGGGCGTTGGCCAGATAGCCGTGCCAGATATCCCCGCTACGCCCCGGCAGGTCGTAGCGGTGTTCGCAACCTTGCTCATCAAATACGCATAACTCAACGCGTTCGGCATGGGCCGAGAAAAGGGTGAAATTGACGCCATGGCCGTCATACGTTGCACCATGGGGTGTGGCGTTGCCGGTTGCCAGTTGCGTCATTACCCCTCCCGAACCAGCCAAATCGTTGCCAACGGCGGCAACGTGAGGCTTAGTGAGTGCTGCCGACCATGGCTGGCGATTTCATCACTGTGCACTGCCCCACCATTACCGGTATTGCTGCCGTGGTAGTGCATCGAGTCGGTATTGAGGATTTCACGCCATTTGCCCGGTTGATTGATGCCAAAACGGTAGCCATGGCGCGGCACTGGCGTGAAGTTACTGGCGACGATAATTTCATTACCGACCTTGTCACGACGGACAAAAATCAGCACCGACCGTTCGTTGTCATCTACCACCAGCCACTCAAAGCCATAGGCATCAAAATCCAGCTCATGCAACGCTTTATGATGACGATAGGTGTGGTTCAGGTCGCGGACCAGTCGCTGTACACCGTGGTGCCAGTTGTCGCCGCCTTCCAGCAGGTGCCAGTCGAGGCTGGCGTCGTGGTTCCATTCGCGTCCCTGAGCAAACTCATTGCCCATAAACAGCAGTTTCTTGCCTGGGAAGGCCCACATCCAGCCGTAGTAGGCGCGCAGGTTGGCAAACTTCTGCCACGCATCGCCCGGCATGCGGTCGAGAATCGATTTCTTGCCGTGTACGACTTCATCGTGTGACAGTGGCAGAACAAAGTTTTCGGTGTAGTTGTACAGCATGCCGAAGGTCAGCTTATCGTGGTGATACTGACGATGAACCGGGTCCAGTTTCATGTAATCCAGCGTGTCGTGCATCCAGCCCAGGTTCCACTTGTACCAGAAACCTAAACCACCCATATCCTGCGGTCTTGAGACGCCGGCAAAGTCGGTGGACTCTTCCGCCATGCTCACCGCACCAGGCACCTGTTCGCCAAGAATACGGTTGGTATTGCGCAAGAACTCAATGGCTTCGAGGTTTTCGCGACCACCAAATTCGTTCGGAACCCATTCCCCTTCTTTACGGCTGTAGTCGCGATAAATCATCGATGCCACAGCATCCACGCGCAACGCATCGATACCAAAGCGCTCAATCCAGTACAGGGCATTGCCCACCAGATAGTTGCTGACTTCACGACGGCCATAGTTGTAGATCAGCGTATTCCAGTCCTGGTGATAGCCTTCACGCGGGTCGCTGTGTTCATACAAACTGGTGCCATCAAACTGAGCCAGACCAAAGTCGTCCGACGGAAAATGGCCCGGAACCCAGTCGAGGATCACGTTCAGCCCCGCCTGATGGGCGGCATTGATAAAATAGCGGAAGTCATCGCGCGTGCCGAAACGGCGGGTCGGCGCGTACATGCCGGTAGGCTGATAACCCCAGCTGCCGTCAAACGGGTGTTCGTTAATCGGCAGCAGTTCAAGATGGGTAAAGCCCATCCACTTGGCGTAGGGAACCAACTGATCCGCCAGCTCACGATAGCTCAGCCAGAAGTTGTTATCGGTATGACGACGCCATGAACCCAGATGCACTTCATAGATAGAGATTGGCGCATCAAACTGGTTAGCTCTTTTGCGCTCCTCAGTTTGCACCACTTTTTCCGGCAAACCACAGATAAGCGATGCGGTTTCCGGGCGCATTTGCGCTTCAAACGCGTAGGGGTCGGCTTTAATACGCAGCTTACCGTTCGCATCGATCATCTCGTATTTATACAGCTGCCCCTGCTGGGCTCCGGGGATAAACAGCTCCCAGATACCACTCTCTTTACGCAGGCGCATGGGGTGGCGTCGACCATCCCAGTAGTTGAACTGTCCCACGACTGAAACACGCTGTGCATTCGGCGCCCAGACGGAGAAACGCGTGCCGGTAACGCCATCCATAGTGTCCGCATGCGCACCCAGCGTCTCGTAAGGTCGCAGGTGCGTACCTTCAGATAACAGCCAGGCATCCATATCCTGGATTAGCGGGCCAAAACGATAAGGGTCATCAATCAGATTCTGCTGTCCATGCCAGACAACGGCCAACTGATAGCGAAAGAAATTTTTACGGCGGGGAAGTACTGCACAAAAAAAACCGCGAGAGTCGAGGCAATCCAGCTTGCCGACTTTACGTCCGGTTTTTGGTTCGATCACCCACACTTCGGTGGCGTCAGGTAATAGGGCGCGGACTTCAAGTCCAGCGTCAGTTTGGTGCATACCGAGTACGGAAAAAGGATCCGCAAAATGGCCTGCAATTAGCGCATTAATCACGTCTCTATCGATACGAACGGACATGGTTGTCATCCTGTTTTATGGTGTCACCCCTTCCAACTGATTTTCGACATCAGGTAGTGACACTTTTTTTGACCTGAACGGCGCAGCACAATTGTGCATCCTCTCTGCGTCGTCCCACCTTCAGGCAACAACTTAATACCTCCGGTACTAAGTCACCCTTAAAGAATAGCCAATGCTTTATCTTACTCCTGGTAAAAAATGAAACATCTGCGCTTACTCCTGTATTACGCAAAAAAAAGGGCGACTCAGCACCCTTTATTCATTAACAAACCATTACGCCAGTTGACGTAACATGCGGCGCAATGGCTCCGCAGCACCCCAAAGCAGCTGGTCACCTACGGTAAAGGCTGACAGGAACTCCGGTCCCATATTCAGCTTACGTAGACGACCTACTGGCGTGGTCAACGTGCCGGTAACGGCCGCCGGGGTTAACTCACGCATAGTGATTTCACGATCGTTTGGTACCACTTTCGCCCACGGGTTGTGCGCCGCCAGCAGTTCTTCCACGGTCGGAATAGACACATCTTTTTTCAGTTTAATGGTGAACGCCTGGCTATGGCAGCGCAGCGCGCCGACGCGCACGCACAAACCATCAACCGGGATCACCGAAGACGTGTTGAGAATTTTGTTGGTTTCCGCCTGCCCCTTCCACTCTTCACGGCTCTGGCCGTTATCGAGCTGTTTGTCGATCCACGGAATCAGGCTACCGGCCAGCGGTACGCCAAAGTTATCAACCGGCAGTTCACCGCTGCGGGACAGGGTCGTTACTTTGCGCTCGATGTCGAGGATAGCAGAGGAAGGCGTCGCCAGTTCATCGGCCACATGGCTATACAGATGCCCCATCTGCGACAGCAGTTCACGCATATGGCGCGCGCCGCCGCCGGAAGCCGCCTGGTATGTTGCCACGGATACCCAGTCAACCAAATCATTGGCAAACAGGCCGCCGAGCGACATCAGCATCAGGCTAACGGTGCAGTTACCGCCGACAAAAGTCTTAATGCCTTTGTTCAGACCGTCGGTAATGACATCCTGGTTAACCGGATCGAGAATGATGATGGCATCGTCTTTCATGCGCAGTGAAGAAGCCGCGTCAATCCAGTAACCCTGCCAACCGCTTTCACGAAGCTTTGGATAGATTTCGTTGGTATAATCGCCGCCCTGACAGGTCACGATGATATCGAGCGCCTTTAGCGCGTCCAGATCATAAGCGTCCTGAAGCGTGCCGGTCGCGGATCCACCGAACGTCGGTGCCGCCTGCCCGAGCTGGGAAGTAGAAAAGAAAACAGGGCGAATGGCGTCAAAGTCGCGCTCTTCAACCATGCGTTGCATGAGAACAGAGCCGACCATACCGCGCCAGCCGATAAAACCAACATTTTTCATAGCGTTTTTTTCCTGCAGAGATGTGTGCTGTGTATGCTAACCAGTATCCTACTGGCCTATCCTTCACCATACAAAAAGCAGCCAAAGTCGCAAGTGAAATTAATCAATGATAGCGAAGCCATCAGTAATGCGACTTATCCCGCTGCGCAAGCAAGCAGAAAGTCCGTGGTAATTATCAGGGAATTTGAGTTATGAATGAAATCATTTCAGCGGCAGTTTTGTTGATCCTGATTATGGATCCGCTCGGAAATTTGCCCATTTTCATGTCCGTATTAAAACATACCGAACCAAGACGCCGCCGCGCGATTATGATTCGCGAGCTGTTTATTGCGCTGTTGGTGATGCTGATATTTCTGTTTGCGGGCGAGAAAATTCTGGCATTTCTTAACCTGCGCGCGGAAACCGTGTCGATCTCCGGGGGCATCATTTTGTTCCTGATCGCCATTAAGATGATTTTCCCCAGCGCCACCGGGAATAGCACCGGACTTCCGGCAGGCGAAGAGCCGTTTATCGTACCGCTGGCGATTCCGCTGGTAGCAGGCCCAACAATCCTGGCTTCATTAATGCTGTTGTCGCATCAATACCCTAATCAGATGGGGCATCTGGTGATTGCGCTGCTGATCGCCTGGGGCGGTACGTTTGTGATTCTGTTGCAGTCGTCGCTGTTTTTACGCCTGCTGGGGGAGAAAGGGGTGAACGCGCTGGAGCGCCTGATGGGGCTGATTCTGGTGATGATGGCCACCCAGATGTTCCTCGATGGCGTACGGATGTGGATGAAGGGGTGATGTACTCGTTTCACGCCGGGTGGCGGCTTCGCCTTACCCGGCCTACGATGTGGATGTGTGCTCATTTGTATGCCCGGTAAGCATAGCGCCACCGGGCAATCAGCGCCGTGAATGTGTTTATGAGAAACACCTCAATCATCTAATCCCCTGAAAAAACGTATTTTCATTTCTGCGAAGCGCCTTCCGGAATGCCCTCTTGTCAGCATCGTGGATAAGCCTTATCTTCTCGCTGCACCTGCAAAATCAGGTGTCAGAATTAGCCTTCTGAAAATCATACTGGCGACATATACTTCTATGTCGTGCGACCGATTTCGTCTCAATGGCGGGTCGAGCGGAGACGTCGCAAGACGCGCCGGTATCCAGTATGACCGGTAAGGCTAACTCCGCTCGATTCCGCCACCCGCGAGATTAGCCTCTCCGGTGGTGGTTTAAATAAAACATACTGGAGGCTGCCCTATGGCGACTCCCCCTCTCTTTTCACACTCTTTATTTACCCTGCCCTTTAGCCATGCCACGGACTTCACCGAACTGGCGGATAACTGCGAGCGTTTTGTCGAAGGACTGGTTGAATGCCATGACCCGGTTGAAAAACTGGCGATTTGTGCACGTTTGTCGGCCTGTCTCGCATTATTGCAACCGACCTTAACGGAGCCTGTACCGCAGCATCTGCAGGCCAGTCTGACGGTAGAAACATTCCCGACCCGTTTTCCCCTTTTCGAGCCTGAGCCCGACCAGATGGGGCGTTACTGCCAGCTTTTGACGCATTTGCTGATGAGCAAAACGCTTTCTGATGATATGGAGCGAGTGGCGGGTGATTTGCTACAGGATTTGGTGGACTATTTCGCTGATACGCTAAAAGCGCCGCGCTGGCTGAAAACAGAAGAAGGGGTAGTCGTGCTGTAAAAAAGCCGGGTGACGCTTGCGCTTACCCGGCCTACGATGTGGATGTGTGCTCGTTTCCAGGCCCGGTAAGCGCAAGCGCCACCGGGCAACAAGATTCAGCTCAGCAGCTGGAAGGCAATCATACCGACAATTGCGCCGACTGTGCCGAGGATGGTTTCCATCATCGTCCAGGTCTTCAGCGTTTGCGCTTCGGTCGCACCGGTAAATTTACCGAACAACCAGAAACCGGCATCGTTAACGTGGCTTACCACGATAGAGCCGCCCGCGATACAAATAGACAATGCCGCCATCTGTGCGCCGGAGAAGTTCAGCTGTTCAATCACCGGCATCACCAGACCAACCGCCGTTAAGCACGCCACGGTCGCAGAACCCTGAATGATACGCACCGCCGCCGCCAGCACGAAGCAGGTAATGGCAATAGGCAGACCCATTCCGGTTAACGCTTCGCCCAGCGCCGGACCGACGCCGGAATCAACCAGCACCTGCTTGAATACACCACCGGCACCAATCACCAGCAGAATAATCCCCGCGGGCTGCAGCGCGTGACCGCAGATCTCCATCACTTTGTCTTTTGGCATACCCTGGCGAATCGCCAGACCGTAAATTGCCACCAGACACGCTACCAGAATCGCGGTAAACGGGTGACCGATAAACTCGAACCATTCATAGGTTGTAGAACCGACCGGCACAAAGCGCGCGGCGATAGTTTTCAGACCAACCAATACCAGTGGCAGCAGGATCAGCGACAAGCTAAAGCCGAAGGACGGCATTTTACCTTCGCCCAGATGCGGCTCGGTAATGTCATCAGGAATGTTCAGCTCAACGTAACGGCTGATGAAATTACCCCACAGCGGCCCGGCGATAATCATGCCCGGAATCGCGGCACACAGGCCAATCAGGATCATCCAGCCAAAGTCAGCGTGCATCTGTGAAGCCAGCAGCATTGGCGCAGGCCCCGGCAGGAGAAACGCCGCCGCCGCCGCCACACCCGCAAACAGCGGAATGACTAATTTAACCAGGTTGGTACCGGTGTGACGCGCCATCGAGAATGCGACACTTATCAGCAGCACAATCGCCACTTCAAAGAACAGCGGCAGCGCGCAAATCAGACCGGCCAGGCCAATCGCGTAATGTGCGCGGCTGTGGCCGAAGGATTTCAGCATTTTGACGGCAATTTGATCGACTGCACCGGTCTCATGCAAAATCTTGCCGAACATCGCCCCCAGCGCCACAACAATCGCCAGGAAACCGAGCGTGCCTCCCATCCCTTTTTCCATGGTCGCAGCGATTTTATCGAGCGGCATACCGGAAAAGAGACCTGCACCAATAGACACCACCATCAAAGCAAGGAAGGCGTGCATACGCGCCTTCATCACTAAAAACAGCAGTAATAAAACGGACCCTACTGCTGTTAAAACAAGCGTTAATGTACTCACTACTTACTGCCCTGGTTAATAACCTCAATGGTGCTGGCGACCACACCGTCCAGTGGTTGATCGATATCGACCACCAGTACATCGTTTTCATTCGCACCTGGTTCTTCCAGCGCTTCAAACTGGGTCACCAGCATCTGCGTTTTGAAGAAGTGGCCTTTACGCGCTTTCAGGCGGCTTTCGATAACGTCAAAATCCCCTTTCAGATAGATGAAAGAGAGGTTCGGGTTACCGTCGCGCAGCTGGTCGCGATAGACTTTTTTCAGAGCGGAACAGACGATCAGCGAAACCTTGTTGGTACGCTGCATCGCAAAGGCGGCGTCGTTCAGCGCCTGTAACCACGGTTTACGGTCATCATCGTTGAGTGGCTCACCGGAAGCCATTTTCATGATGTTGCTGCGCGGATGGAGAAAATCGCCATCAAGAAACGCGGCCTGCAGTTGATGCGCCACAAGGCTTGCGACAGCAGATTTACCGCTGCCCGATACGCCCATCAGAACGTAAACGTGGTGATCATGATTAGTCGTGCTCAAAGCGTTGCCCCCACTGGTACAAGAATCTGGAAATTGTTACGGGTAACTGTTATCGGTAACATTGTCCAGCCGGATAAATAGAGAAGCAATATCCATTCGTGCCCGAAGTGTATAAGTGTGAGCTACTTCAAACTTGTTGGCTTAAATAGATCCGCCCGGTGACAAGGTGAAACCTAAATCTAACATTTTAGGTGTGACTGCTTCACCACGGATGCGCGCCAGCAGGCGTTCTGCGCCAATGCTGCCCATGCGTTCACGCGGCGTGAGCACGCTCGCCAGACGCGGCTCCATCACCTGTCCGATGTCGTGACCGTGGAATCCGGCAATCGCCATATCGTCAGGAATTCTCAGCCCTAAACGCTGGCATTCAAAGGCCGCCCCTACCGCCAGGTCATCGTTGGTACAGAAGACGCCATCAAGCTGCGGGTATTCACGCCGCGCCTGACGGATGAGTTCAATACCGGATGAGTAAGAAGAAGACTGCTCTACCATCACGCTGTACGGCACCAGGTTGGCATCGCGCATTGCCTGCTCGTAGCCCCTCTGTTTGATGATAGTACGTTCATCAAGACGTGCGCCAAGATAGGCAACATGACGGTGCCCGCGGGCAATGATCGCCGCGGTCATTTGGCGCGCGGCTTCGAAGTTGTCAAAACCGACGGCGATATCCAGACACGGGGACTGGCTGTCCATCAGTTCAACCACCGGGATACCAGCAACCTCAATCATTTTCAGGGTACGAGGCGTGTGGCTACGTTCGGTGAGGATCAAGCCATCAATATTCCACGACAGCATCGATTCCAGACGCTCCTGCTCCATCTCGGGCTTATAGCCGTAGTGCGCCAGCATGGTCTGATACCCATGGGCGTCGGTAACGGCCTCAATGCCGCGTAACACTTCAGCAAAAACCTGGTTGGTGAGAGAGGGTAACAGGACGCCGATAGCACGGCTGGTGGCGTTAGAAAGGATATCAGGAGCGCGATTGGGAATATAACCCAGCTCATCAAGTGCAGCGGCAATTTTGCCCCGCAGCGCCACGGAGACCTGCTCCGGATTACGCAAAAAGCGGCTGACCGTCATTTTGGTCACGCCCACGCGGTCGGCTACATCCTGAAGTACGGGTCTTTTCTTTTTCATCGTCCTGAAGCGTTAAAAAGGGATAGATTCCCCCAGTTTACCACGGACGCACGGAATTAATGACAAACGATGAAAAGCCGGATGGCAACGCTTTCGCGTCTTATCCGGCCTACATCAGGTTACAGCACGTTATACAGGCGGCAGGTCAAACAGTAACACTTCGCTGTCGCTGTCGGCATGAATAGAAATAGCCTGCTCATCCCAGATTGCCAGACCATCGCTGGTGGTCGCTTTGGTTCCGTTAATGGTGACGTTGCCTTTAACGACCTGGATCCAGACGCGACGTTCAGCGGCAATCTGATGTACCGACTGCTCATCTTTAAGCAACGCCCAACGGTACAGCTCCATATCCTGGTACACTTTCAGCGAACCATCGCGGGCATCCGGCGACAGCACCAGTTGTTTACCCTGAACAGCATCGAAACGACGTTGCTCGTAACGCGGCGTAATGCCATTTTCCTGCGGCATAATCCAGATCTGATACAGATGCAGCTTCTCAGTATTGCTCGGGTTGTACTCCGAGTGACGGATCCCCGTCCCGGCGCTCATAATCTGGAACTCACCGGCAGGAACCTGCTCTTTGTTGCCCATGCTGTCCTGATGTTCCACCGCGCCTTCCAGCACGTAGGTCAGAATTTCCATGTCTTTATGGGGATGAGTACCAAAGCCCTGACCTGCGTCGATCACGTCATCGTTAATCACGCGCAGTGCCGAGAACCCCATAAAATTCGGGTCATAGTAGTTGGCAAAAGAGAAGGTATGCCAGGAATCGAGCCAGCCATGATTCGCATGACCGCGGTCATTAGCTTTGCGTAAATAGATCATTGTGTTCACCCCCAGATGTTTTCGATGGAGTAAGTGTGGACTCAATCCGCCCGGGATCATAGAGGGTGAAAATTGACTCCTCTGTTCAAAAAATATGAACAAGCCCAGAGGAGTCTGTGCAAGCTATTTAGCGAGGGTTATCGTCGCCGGAGACGCCTGTTCAAAGGCGCGTTCGAGAAGTTCCAGGTTGGTAAGAACTTCAGATTCCTTGACGTAATTAGGCGTACCGGCGGTCAGCGTCTGGTATAGCGCATCATAGACGCGACCATAGTCCCCGACTTCCGGTTTCATCTCTTCTTTTACCGTCAGGCCGTCATCGTTGACATACTCCAGTACCCCGATGGAATCGTCAGCAGCGAAACCTGGCTCACCCGGCATGATATTGGCCTTCAGGCTGGTTTCCTGCTGATCGATGCCGTACTTCACAAACGAGCCTTTGGTGCCGTGAACGATAAATTTCGGATAGTCGATTTTCACCAGATGACTGGTTTTAACAATGGCTTTCAGGTCGCCGTAAAACAGCTGTGCTTCAAAGGTATCGTCCGGGTTCGCTTTATTACGCAGGCTGCGGATGTCATAGGCCACATGATCGGGGCGTCCGAACAGCGAGATAATCTGATCCATGGTGTGTACGCCCAGGCCATAAAACGCGCCGTCCTGCGGCAGTCCCGGCTTAGTTTCCGCCACCGGACGGTAGTAATCGAAATGGCTTTCAACCTCAACAATTTCGCCGAGTTTGCCGCTCGCAATCGCCTTTTTAGCGGTGAGGAAGCAGGAGTCAAAACGACGATTCTGATATGGCGTAACGGTCAGCCCTTTGCTTTGCGCCAGTTCGAACAGCACTTTTGCTTCTGCCAGCGTCGGCGTGAACGGTTTCTCAACCAACACGTTTTTACCCGCCTCCAGCGCACGTTTGGCGTAGTCAAAATGGCTGTCAGCATGAGTACAAACGATCACTAACTTCACCTGCGGATCGTTTAAGATCTCGTCGAGGTCACTGGTGAAGTGAATATGCGAATACTGCGGTGCCTGCTCTTCCGGTTTCGCGTTGCGGCGGAAAATATGTGCGACATGCCAGCTGTCTTTGCGGTTGAGGACGTAAGGTAAATGGTAGCGAGTGGTACTTTTACCAAAACCAATAAATGCGCAGTGTAAGGTCATGAGACAATCCTTTTGAAGATGATTATCTACACCATAGCGCAAAGCGGCTGGAGACTGAATCCATCCTGTCATCGTGCCGGATGCGGCGTTGCCTTATCCGGCCTACAAAGCAGATGCCTCAAGCTCAAGCTCGGGCGTCAGTGGCGCAGGCAGATTATTCACGGCCTGCGCGCAGCAACCGGAGCGTACACAGAGTACGTGAGGATTGCGAGCACAGCCCGGGATTAAGCTGACAAGCAAACTAGCCCGAAACCCAGCCTCAAAAAAAAAGCCAGCAAAAGCTGGCTAAAGTAATACTGGAAGCAATGTGAGCAATGTCGTGCTTTCAGGTTCTCCGTAGGGGTTCCCCTGAACGCAGAGCAATAATAATCATTCTCATTCGCACTTGTCTACTTCTTTTTGCAAAAAAATGCAGTTGACGGAATTTTCTTTCTCAGCGAGGGTAAAGACTCAATTAACCCTGAAGGAGATAAGGAATGAGTGAGATAGTGATTCGCCACGCTGAACCTAAAGATTACGACGCCATTCGTCAGATCCATGCCCAGCCGGAGGTGTATCACAACACGCTACAGGTTCCTCATCCTTCCATGGAGATGTGGCAAGAGCGACTAACCGAACGGGTCGGAATCAAACAACTGGTCGCGTGCATTGATAATATCGTCGTCGGACATCTCTGCATCGACGTTGCTCAGCGCCCCCGCCGCAGCCATGTCGCCGATTTTGGTATCTGCGTTGATGCCCGCTGGCAGAATCGCGGCGTTGCCAGCGCGCTTCTCCGTACGATGATCGACATGTGCGACAACTGGCTACGCGTCGACCGTATCGAATTAACGGTGTTTGTTGATAACGAACCTGCGGTTGCGGTCTATAAAAAGCATGGCTTTGAGATCGAAGGGACAGGTAAGAAATACGGCCTGCGCAACGGCGAGTACGTGGATGCGTACTTTATGGCGCGCGTGAAATAACGGGTAAGAAACCAACCGCCAGGAAGCACTCGCCGGGCCTGCATCAACGGCAGACCCGGCAATACCATCAATATCCTGCAGTTAAATCATCCACGGAACGCGGGTCGGATGCGCCATACAGTGCGCCATCCGGTCCTACCATAATGCTCTGTGTGCTACCCATCGCTTCCTTCAGCGCGACTTTCTGCCCTTTCTGCTCCAGCAGCTTAATGGTGTCCGGGCTAAACCCTTTCTCAACGCGCAGTTCATCGGGCAACCATTGATGATGGAAGCGCGGCGCGTTGGTCGCTTCAGCGACATTCATGCCAAAATCAATGCTGTTGACTACCATTTGCAGCACGGTAGTGATAATTCGGCTCCCGCCAGGGCTACCGGTAACCAGCCAGGTTTTCCCGTCTTTTACCACAATAGTCGGCGACATCGACGACAGTGGGCGCTTCTTCGGCCCAACAGCGTTAGCATCGCCGCCCACCAGCCCGTAAACGTTCGGCACACCCGGCTTGGCGGAGAAATCATCCATCTCATTATTGAGCAGAATGCCGGTGTTACCCGCCACAATGCCGGTTCCGAAGGTGGTATTCAGGGTATAGGTCACTGCCACGGCATTCCCGTCTTTATCTACCACCGAGAAGTGAGTAGTCTGGTTACTTTCATAGGGAGCAAGTTTGCCAGGCTTGATTTGGCTGGAAGGCCTGGCCTTGTTGATATCAATCTGATCGGCAAGCGATTTGGCATAAGCTTTGTTGGTCAGCGCCTGCCATGGCACTTTCACAAAATCCGGGTCGCCCAGATACTCCGAGCGGTCGGCGTAAGCATATTTTTCTGCTTCAGCCATTATCTGCATGGCATCGGCGCTGCCAAACCCGTACTTCTTCATATCAAAGTTTTCGAGAATATTGAGGATCTGCACGATGTGAATACCGCCAGAGGACGGCGGTGGCATCGAGAAGACTTGATACCCGCGATAGTCGCCGCTAATCGGCGTACGCTCCACGGCTTTATAGCTGGCTAAATCCTCTTTGGTCATCAACCCGCCGTTTTTCTGCATTTCCCCAGCTATCTGATCGGCAATCGCCCCTTTATAAAACGCATCCGGGCCATTTTCGGCAATAATCTCGAGGCTTTTCGCCAGGTTCGTTTGCACCAGCTTGTCGCCCTTTTTCAGCGGCTCGCCGTCTTTCCAGAAAATGGCTTTGCTGTTCTCGTGATTAGGGAGCACTTCGCTGCCATAGGTTTTCAGATCGTCAGCCAGCGCATCGTTAACCACAAAGCCTTCTTCCGCCAGCTTCATTGCCGGGCGCACGACTTTGTTCAGCGGCATCGTGCCGTATTTCTCCAGCGCCAGCGAGAAACCCGCCACCGTACCCGGCGTACCGGATGCCAGATGCGATGTCAGCGACTTTTTCGCATCAGCGTTGCCCTGCTCATCAAGGAACATATCGCGAGTCGCGCCAGCTGGCGCCATTTCACGAAAATCAATCGCCGTGGCGTTACCGTCTTTGGTACGCAGTAGCATAAACCCACCGCCGCCCAGATTGCCCGCCTGCGGATGCGTCACCGCCAGCGCGTAGCCAACGGCTACAGCGGCATCAACGGCATTCCCGCCCTGTTTCAGAATATCCACCCCAACCTGCGTGGCCAGCGCATCCACGGAAGCCACCATCCCCTGCTGCGCACGCACAGGATGGAACACATCTTCTTCAACACCGTAGGATACCGGCGGTGGCGCAGCCGGTGCAGCAGCCACGCTAAAACAACTTCCTGAGAGCAGAGCAGCAATGGCTACCCGGCGTAAAAACGTCGGTTTTATCATCGTTATTCTCCAGATTTATGGGGTCGGCCCCCACTAAGCCTGGTGCATAACTCTGAAATAATCATCGTAACGGTGAGAAAGGAGTAAACTTAAGCGATCCCCGAGAGGAGAAAAGCGATGAAACGACTCTTACTTTTAGCCATGCTATTGCCGTTTGCAGGCTTTGCACAGCCCATCAACACCATGAATAACCCGAATCAACCCGGTTATCAGATCCCGAGTCAACAGCGTATGCAAACACAAATGCAAACGCAGCAAATTCAACAGAAAGGGATGCTCAACCAGCAGTTGCAAACGCAGACACGCATGCAGCAACAGCATATGGAAAACCAAATCAACGCCAATTCCCAGCGAGTACGTCAGTCTCAGCCAGGTGAGTTGAATTCCGGCCAGCAGCAAATGCTGCCCAACAGCAATGGCGGGATGTTAAACGGAACGCATAACCCGGACAACTCGCTGAATAAACAGCAACAGATGCTGCCGGAAAAAAAGAATGGCGACATGCTGAAGCCCTCCAGCACGCCGCAACCTAACGTTCCGTTAAAAACGCTTGGACCTTAACAGGGCTGGAAATCCGGCCCGATGACATCAATGGCATCGGTACAGATGCAGTCTACCCCCCAGCGTAGCAGTTCTGCCGCGCGCTGGGGTCGGTTGACGGTATACACCAGAATCCGCAGCCCCGCATCGCGCAACGCATCCACGCGCGCTTCATCCAGCAGCTTATGATTAAGATGAATAGAGACGCAGCCAAGCCGCGTGGTCAGCTCACGCCAGTCCTCGCGCCATTCATCCAGCAGCAAACCTCTCGGCAGCTCAGGCACCGACTGCTGCGCCGCTTCAAGCGCATCAATTTCAAAAGATGACAGTAGCGGCGACGTCATTCCCGACCACAGTTCACGCGCGGCCAGCGCCACGGCTTTCCCGGTCAGCGCCCCGGTTCCCGTGGTCGGTTTGATTTCAATATTCGCCATCATGCCATGCTGGCGGCAGCGCTCAGCGACTTGCGAGAGCAGCGGCAGCGGTTCGCCTTTAAACTCACCGCTAAACCAGCCCCCGGCATCCACACGCAATAAATCCTGCCAGTTCAATTCGCCAGCCACGCCCCAGCCGTTGCTGGTGCGCTCCAGGTTGTCGTCATGCAGCAAGAAGATCTCACCGTCTTTCGACAATTTAGCGTCAAACTCAATCATGGTGTGACCGTATCGCGCTCCCATGTCGATTGCCGCCAGGGTGTTTTCCGGTGCCAGCTTACCGCCGCCACGATGGGCGACAATATGGGGGTAAGGCCAGTTACTCATACACGTTGTCCTGTTTCGCCATCAAAAAGATGCAGATGATTTTCTGGCAGATGCAGCCACAGCGTGCTGCCTGCCGTCGGGCGATGCTGATGCGCCAGTCGCACCACCAGCTTTTGCTCACCCCAACGTCCATGTGCCAGATTATCCGCACCCAGCATTTCCAGCGTGTCGACGACCAGCGGCACGCCACCTTCGGCCTGCGAGCTTAGCGCAATATGCTCCGGGCGGATACCCAGCGTCATGTTACGCCCAATACACTCCCCGACGCTTTTCCCTATAGGTAACGACATGCCATCGCCCAACTCAAAATGCGTACCCGAGGCGCTGATGCGACCATCCAGCAGATTCATCGCCGGGCTGCCGATAAAACTCGCCACAAAGCGGCTGGCGGGTTTTTCATACACCTCAACCGGGGTACCGATTTGCTCGGCAATGCCTTTGTTCATCACCATTACCCGTTGGGCGAGGGTCATCGCTTCAACCTGATCGTGCGTCACGTACAGCGAGGTGGTTTTCAGTCGGCGATGCAGATGTTGTAACTCCAGACGCATCTGTACGCGCAGCTTGGCATCAAGGTTAGAAAGCGGCTCATCGAACAGGAATACCGCCGGGTCGCGGACAATCGCCCGCCCCATGGCCACACGCTGGCGCTGGCCGCCAGAAAGCTCGCGTGGACGGCGTTTAAGCAGGCCATCCAGCTCAAGAATACGCGCCGCCTCTTTCACCCGCTCAGCAATATGCTCCTTGCCCATCCCGCGGATTTTCAGTCCCCAGGCCATATTTTCTTCCACGCTCATATGCGGGTACAACGCGTAGTTCTGGAAGACCATCGCAATACCGCGATCTTTCGGTTCCATCTCGGTGACGCGCTTATTATCAATCCAGATATCGCCACCGCTCACCCGTTCAAGCCCGGCCACCATCCGCAGCAGCGTAGATTTACCGCAACCGGATGGCCCAACCATCACAATAAATTCCCCGTCCGCAACGTCCAGCGTCAGCGGTTTAATCACCTGGGTTTTGCCGTCCCAGCTTTTGGTTACTGCCTGTAGTTTTAAACCAGCCATTTTATTTCTCACTGTCCACTAAACCACGCACAAACGCGCGCTGCATGGCTAACACGATGATTACCGGAGGGATGAGCGTCAGCAGCATGGCTGCCATTACCTGGTTCCACTGCGTGGTGCCTTCACCGGTGGCAATCATGCCTTTGATACCCGCCACCGCAGTGCCCAAATTGACGTCGGTAATAATTAACAACGGCCACAGATACTGGTTCCAGCCGTAGATAAAGGTGATCACGAACAACGCCGCCAGATTGGTTTTTGACAGCGGTAGTACGATATCGCGGAAAAAACGCATCGGTGACGCGCCGTCAATACGCGCCGCCTCAACCAGTTCATCCGGCAGGGTCATAAAGAACTGACGGAACAGGAAAGTCGCTGTCGCAGATGCCATCAACGGCAGCGTCAGCCCCGCATAGCTGTCGAGCATCTTCAGGTTGGCGATCACTTCTACCGTCGGGAAAATACGCACCTCAACCGGTAGCATCAGGGTGATAAAAATCATCCAGAAGAACAGGTTGCGCAGCGGAAAGCGGAACCAGACGATGGCGAATGCGGAGAGCATAGAGACGGTAATTTTCCCTACCGTAATGCTGAACGCCATGATGAAACTGTTGAGCATCATCAACCAGAACGGTGCGCTATTCACGCCTACGCCGTTGACCCAGATGTATTTCATGTTTTCCAGCAGTTGTGTGCCGGGAACCAGAGTCATCGGCGTCTCAAACACCGCTTTATTGTCCAGCGTCGCCGCGACAAACGCGACGTACAACGGAAACAGGATCACCATGATTCCCATAATCAACATGGCATGGCTGAATATTGTCAGCCCACGACGGTTCTCAATCATTGGTAACGCACCTTACTTTCCACATAGCGGAACTGCACCACCGTCAAAATAATGACCAGGAACATCAACACCACCGATTGTGCAGCGGAAGAAGCAAGATCCAGTCCGACAAAACCTTCGCGGTAGATCTTATAAATCAGCGTCGTCGTCGCCTGTACCGGCCCGCCCGCAGTGGCAGCATCAATCACCGGGAAGGTGTCAAAGAAGGCATACACCAGGTTCACCACCAGCAGGAAGAAGCTCACCGGGGCAATGAGCGGTAGCGCCAGTTTAAAGAAGCGGCGAACCGGCCCCGCACCATCAATCGCGGCGGCTTCGATCAGCGAGCGAGGAATCGACTGCAGTGCGGCAAAGAAGAACAGGAAGTTGTAACTAATCTGCTTCCAGACCGACGCAAACACCACCAGGAACATCGCCTGACCGCTGTTTTGCGCATGGTTCCAGTCATAGCCAAATTCACCGAGAAAATGGGTGATCAGCCCGCGCCCGGGGTTAAACAGGAAGATCCACAATACGGCGGCAACGGCGGGCGCAACGGCGTAAGGCAACAGCATCAGCGTTTGGTAAAAACGGCTGCCGCGCACCACGTAATTCACCAACGCCGCAAAAAATAACGACACCAGCAGACCGCTTACCGTGACTAACGTACTGAACTTAATGGTGGTCCAGAATGAGTCGAGGTAGTACGGGTCATGGAACAGTGCGACAAAGTTTTCCAGTCCGACAAACTGGCTGGAAAGACCAAACGGATCAACGCTTTGTAGCGAATACCACAGTGCTTCACCGGCGGGCCAGATAAAGAAAATAACGGTGATAACCAGCTGCGGGGCCACCAGTAAATAGGGAAGCCAGCGCGAGCGGAACACCGGACGGGATGAAGACATGGAGATTTGATTCCTGAACAGCGCCGGATGGCGCTACGCTTATCCGGCCTACGCGCATTTGTAGGCCGGGTAAGGCGCAGCCGTCACCCGGCATTTCACATTACGATTTGGTCGATTGCTCAAAGCGGCGCAGTAACTGATTGCCACGCTCAACGGCGGCATCCAGCGCCTGCTGCGGGGTTTTCTTCCCGGTCCAGACGCTTTCCAGCTCTTCATCCACAATGGTACGGATCTGCGGCATATTGCCCAGACGCAGCCCTTTGGTGTACGGCAACGGCGGCTTGTTGAGCATTTGACGCGTAGCGATATCAGCCCCCGGGTTCTTCTCATAGAAACCCTGCTCGCGGGTCAAATCGTAGGCGGCGGTGGTGATCGGCAGATAACCTGTTTTCTGATGCCATTCGGCAGCAATTTCAGGTTTCGCCAGGAAGTTGAGGAACTCCGCCACGCCTTCGTAGGTGGCTTTGTCTTTACCCTGCATCACCCACAGACTGGCTCCACCGATAATGGCGTTCTGCGGCGCGCCCTTCACATCGGCATCGTACGGCATCATCCCGACGCCATAGTTGAATTTCGCGTAGTGGCGGATGTCAGCCAGAGAACCGGAAGACGCGGTGGTAATGGCGCAATCCCCGTTGTAGAACTTCTCGGTCGACTCATCTTTACGCCCGAAGTAGCTGAAATCGCCCTTTTTATTCAGCTCTTCCAGCAGCGCGATATGCTTCACCTGTTCCGGCTTGTTGAACTCCAGTACTGCATCAGTACCGTCAAAACCGTTATTTTTAGTCGCGACTGGTAATCCGTTCCAGGCGCTGAAGTTTTCAATCTGGATCCAGCCCTGCCAGCCGCTGGCATACCCGCACTTCATACCTGCGGCTTTCAGCTTCGCGGTGTATTCCGCCAGATCCTGCCAGGTTTTCGGCGGTTGCTCAGGGTCTAAACCGGCTTTTTTGAAGGCATCTTTGTTGTAGTACAGCACCGGGGTGGAGCTGTTAAAAGGCTGGGAGAGTAAATGTCCGCTTTTAGAGTCGGTGTAGTAACCGGAAACCGTCGGTACGAACTGAGACTCATCGAAGTTAATGCCAGCCTCTTTAAATACTTCATAGACCGGTTTAATGGCCTTCGAGGCCATCATCGTTGCCGTACCCACTTCATAAACCTGCAGCAGCGCAGGCGCGTTTCCGGTACGGAAGGCGGCAATACCTGCGCTCAGGCTCTGCTCGTAGTTGCCTTTGTACTGCGGAACAATTTTGTAGTCGGGATTGGCGGCATTAAAACGTTGCGCCAAAGAATCAACCTCTTTACCCAGTTCGCCTTCCATTGAGTGCCAGAATGGGATGGTGGTGACCGCCAGTGCCTGACCTGCAAACGCCAGGCTAAGCGCCAGTCCTAAAGCTGTATGTCGTAACGATATCATCGGTTATCTCTCTTGTTGTGCCGGATGCGCGATATCACGCGTTTTATGCTCGCGGGGGTAACATGACATGCTCGAATGACAGAAAAATAACTTTTTTATTACAAAAAAAAGATAGTAAGGCGACAGAGAGATGGCAAGGCAGTGACGATTGCAAGAAGGGAAAGTGGGAGCTGAGACACGTACAGGCTATTTGGGTGATACGCCGGATAGCGGTGCTCACGCATCGTATCCGGCCTACAGTATGTATAGGCCGGATAAGGTGTTTACACCGCCATCCGGCAAGGTGGCTGAGAGTTAACCGCCCAGATACGCACTACGCACCGCTTCGTTAGCCAGCAATGCATCACCGGTATCTTCCAGCACCACGTGGCCGTTTTCCAGCACGTACCCACGGTCAGCGAGTTTCAGTGCCTGGTTGGCGTTTTGTTCGACGAGGAAAATCGTCATCCCCTGCTCGCGCAATTGCTCAATGGTGTTAAAGATCTGCTGGATAATGATCGGCGCCAGACCCAGCGACGGTTCATCAAGCAGTAGCAGCCTCGGCTGGCTCATCAAAGCCCGGCCAATCGCCAGCATCTGCTGCTCACCACCAGACATGGTTCCCGCACGCTGGATACGACGCTCATGCAGACGTGGAAACAGGTCATACACCCACTTGATGCGTTTCTGAAACTGGTCTTTCTCGGCAAAAAAGCCCCCCATCGCCAGGTTCTCTTCTACCGTCATACGGGAAAACACGCGACGCCCTTCCGGGACAATCGCCACTGCTTCACGCATGATTTTTGCCGTCTGCCAGTCGGTAATATCTTTACCATCAAAGACAATACGCCCACTTGTTGCCCGAGGATCGCCACACAGCGTTCCGAGCAGCGTGGTTTTTCCCGCGCCGTTGGCACCAATAAGCGTCACGATTTCACCCTGGTTGATATACAAGCTGACGTCGTGCAGCGCCTGGATCTTGCCGTAGTGGGCGTTGACGTTGTCAAAAGACAACATGACTTTTTCCATCTTATGCCTCACCACCATTATGCTTCGCCTAAATAGGCGCGGATCACGTCCGGGTTGTTACGAATCTGCTCAGGTGTCCCGTTCGCCAGCGGCGTCCCCTGGTTCACCACGTAAATACGGTCTGAAATGCCCATCACCAGCTTCATGTCGTGCTCAATGAGCAGGATGGTGGTGTCGTGATGGTCGCGCAGCTCAGCAATCAGCTCATCCAGCTCTTTGGTTTCTTTCGGGTTAAGACCCGCAGCAGGTTCATCGAGCATCAGAATTTCCGGCTGAGTGACCATGCAACGGATAATCTCAAGACGGCGCTGGTCACCATAGGCCAGGTTGCTCGCCTGCCGGTTAGCATGCTGCAGCAGGCCGATACGATCAAGCCAGGTGGCGGCGCGGTCCAGCGCGTCATCCTGCGCGCGGCGAAAAGCAGGGGTTTTTAGCAGCCCGGAGAAAACCCCAGCTTTCAGTTGCTGATGCTGCGCCACCAGCAGATTTTCAATCACTGTCATTTCGCGAAACAGACGCACATGCTGGAAGGTACGCACCACGCCCATGCGCGCAATTTGCTGGCCCGGCAGCCCTTCCAGGTGCTGGTCGCGCAGCTTAATCGTCCCGCCGGTCGGCTTATAGAACCCGGTCAGGCAGTTGAAGACCGTGGTTTTCCCCGCGCCGTTCGGGCCAATCAGAGAGACAATCTCTTTTTTATGCAAATCCAGAGACACATTGTTGACTGCCAGCAGGCCGCCAAAACGCATCATCAGGCCGCTAACCGATAATAATGGCTGACTCATGCCTGCTCTCCTTTTGCTTCCCCGTTTTTCAGCTTCAACTGTGGACGGGTCATCGGCAGCAAGCCCTGCGGACGCCAGATCATCATCAGTACCATCAAACCACCCAGCATTAACATGCTGTATTCATTGAAATCACGCATCAGTTCACGTGAGACCACCAGCAGGATGGCCGCCAGGATCACCGCAAACTGCGATCCCATCCCCCCCAGCACGACAATCGCCAGCACAAAGGCCGACTCGGCAAAGGTGAATGATTCCGGACTGACAAAACCCTGGCGCGCGGCAAACAACGTACCGGCAAAACCGGCAAACGCGGCGCTGATGGTAAAGGCGGTCAGCTTGATACGCGTAGGGTTTAAGCCCAGTGAACGGCAGGCAATTTCATCTTCACGCAGCGCTTCCCATGCACGGCCCAGCGGCATACGCAACAGGCGGTTGATGACAAACAGCGAGAACACCACCAGCAGCAGCGCCACCAGATAAAGGAAAATCACACGATCAGAGGGATCGTACTTGACGTTAAAGAAGTTGCTGAAGGTATCCCAGCCGCCTTCACGGGCGCTACGGCTGAATTCCAGACCGAAAAAGGTCGGTTTAGGGATCTGGCTGATACCGTTCGGGCCACCGGTGACTTCTGTATTATTGAGCAACAGGATACGCACGATTTCGCCAAAGCCTAAGGTCACTATTGCCAGGTAGTCGCCGCGCAGACGCAGAACCGGGAAGCCAAGCAGGAAACCTGCCGCCGCCGATACCAGTCCCGCCAACGGCAAACAGGTCCAGAAACCAAGACCGTAATAGTGGTTCAGCAGCGCAAAGGTATACGCACCAATGGCATAGAATCCGCCGTAGCCCAGCACCAGCAAGCCGGAAAGGCCGACCACCACGTTTAAGCCGAGGCCGAGGATGATATAAATCATCGTCAGCGTAGCGATATCCACCGTGCCGCGCGACACCATAAATGGCCATGCGACAGCAATGACCAACAGCGCCACCAGAAACAGCTTCTGTTTGACGGTTGAGCCATCAATCGCCGGCAGAATGAACTTCGGTCCGGAGACGCTCTTCAGGCTCTTCTGGAAAACGGGACGCAGCAGTTGGAAAAGAAAGACCACGCCGGTACCGATAAACACCCACTGCCAGCGGATATCCGCAGCGGTATCCACCACCAGCTTCGTGCCATCCAGTTCCAGTTGAACGCCCATGAAGACGCCCGCCAGGATGAAAAACATAACCGCTGAAAGCAGCGCCATTGCAAAATGCATCGGTTTCATACTTTCTCTACCTCCGGGCGACCCAGAATACCGGTCGGCATTACCAGCAGCACCAGAATCAGCAGTGCGAACGACACCACATCTTTGTATTCCGTACTCAGATAAGCAGAGGAGAGCGCTTCCGCCACGCCCAGAATCAGGCCGCCGATCATCGCCCCTGGAATGCTACCGATACCGCCAAGAACCGCCGCGGTAAAGGCTTTCATCCCGGCCATAAAGCCAATATAGGGGTTAATTACACCGTAGAACTGTCCAAGCAACACACCTGCTACCGCCGCCATTGCTGCGCCAATCACAAAAGTCAGCGCGATCACGCGGTCAGTGTTAATGCCGAGCAGGCTGGCCATTTTCAGGTCTTCCGCGCAGGCACGACAGGCGCGTCCCATACGCGAATAGCGGATAAACAGCGTCAGCGCCAGCATCGCAAGGAAGGTCACAATCCAGATAACCAGCTGCATGGTAGTGATGGACGCAGAGAAGTTTTCACTGCTGCCGACAGTCCACTGACCGTTAAACAGGCTGGGCAGCGCCACGTCGCGCGAGCCTTCCGTCAGGCTGACGTAGTTTTGCAGGAAGATAGACATCCCGATGGCGGAAATCAGCGCGATCAGGCGCTTGGAGCTGCGTACGGGCCGATACGCCACGCGTTCAATGCTCCAGCCGTAGGCGCTGGCAATCACGATAGCACCGACGAAGCCTGCGGCAACCAGCAGCCAGCTGGAATCAATACCCATCATCATTAGCGCAGCGATGATCATAAAGGAGACATAACTGCCGATCATATACACCTCGCCGTGGGCGAAGTTGATCATGCCGATAATGCCGTACACCATCGTGTAGCCAATGGCGATCAGCGCGTAGGTGCTTCCCAGCGTGACGCCGTTAAACATCTGCTGCAAGAAATAGAGGAACTGCTCGGACATAAGGTAACCTTTTTAAACCCGCCCGTTTTGCACGGGCGGTGGGATAACGCGTCTTCAGGTATTACTTCGCGACAGTCGATGAACCATCCGCGTGCCACTGGAAGACACCAAACTCAAATCCCTTCAAATCGCCTTTTTCGTCCCATTTCAGCGGCCCAATCACGGTATCAGCCCCGTGTGCTTTCAGATCTTTCACCAGATCCAACGGCTCTTTGCTGCCGCTACGATCCATCGCTGTCGCCAGTGACTGAACGGCTGCGTAAGTGATCCATACGTAAGGTCCGCTTGGATCTTTCTTGTCAGCGTTGAGCGCATCAACGATAGCTTTGTTAGCCGGATCCTGGTCATAGCGTTTTGGCATGGTAACCAACATCCCTTCAGCGGCATCACCGGCAATGTTAGACAGGGAGGCATTTCCCACGCCCTCTGGTCCCATAAACTGCGTCTTCAGGCCAACTGAACGCGCCTGACGCAGCATTTGCCCCATTTCCGGGTAGTAGCCACCGTAATAAACGAAGTCGATATTTTCTTTTTTCAGGCGGGCGATCAGCGCAGAAAAATCTTTCTCCCCGGCGGTGATCCCATCAAAGAAGACGATGTTGGCTTTACTTGCTTTCAGGCTGTCCTGCACCGAACGCGCCAGGCCTTCACCGTACTGCTGTTTGTCATGAATGATGGCGATACGCTGTGGCTTCACCTTCTCCAGGATGTATTTCGCGGCAGTCGGCCCCTGAGAGGAGTCCAGACCCGCGGTGCGCATGATGTGCGCGTAACCACGCTGCGTCAGTTCCGGGTTGGTCGCGCCCGGGGAAATCATCAGAATGCCTTCATCTTCGTAAATATCTGATGCCGGTTGAGTCGACGATGAGCACAGATGTCCTATCACATACTGAATGCCATCGTTGACGATTTTGTTCGCGACGGCAACGGCCTGTTTCGGATCGCAGGCATCGTCATATTCCACGGCGACCAGCTTGTCGCCTTTGATCCCACCTTTGGCATTGATATCTTTAATCGCCTGACGTGCGCCATTAAATTCCATATCGCCCCACTGCGCGACCGGACCTGACATCGCGCCAACAACAGCGACCTTGATATCTTCCGCCATGACAGCGTGCGACATTGCCAGTGCTATCACCCCTGCGATGATGGTTTTCGCATTCCGTTTCATATTCCTGAATCCCCATTCGTGACGTGTTTACACTTCATCCTTCAAGCTGCCTCTGTGTTGGCTACGTTCGCTCACCCCAGTCACTTACTTATGTAAGCTTCTGGGGATTCACTCTCTTGCCGCCTTGATGCAACTTGAATGATTTTGTGTATATATGTTGTATTTATATGGTCAAAAAGCAGACTGTGCTTTTTTTGAACTGTACTATTTTTACCAGTCTCATTAATGGTTTAGCGCAGTTTTTTAAGCAAATTACGGCTAAAAGCTCTATTTTTCAGTCGATTAAGAAAAGATAATATTCTGCTTTTCACTATAGATAAACAAAAAAAAGTGCATTTGTCAGCATAAAATAACGGTACAAAGAGCCGAATAAAATGCTGCATTCCAGGGGATTATCCTGCCTGTTTTTCAATCTCTGATGTTTCAAACTGTCAATATCGTTGTTACAAAACTATTAACCTGGTTAATCGAATAAAAAAGAGAAAGCATCCGGGTGAATTATTTCGGTACACTGATTCCATCTTTTGTGATTTGGACATGCTGTTAATGAAGCTGACCATCGTTCGTTTAGAAAACTTCAGTGCTCAGGATCTCATCGATCTTGGCAAAATCTGGCCGGAATATTCCGCCTCATCATTAAGCGTAGATGAAACGCACCGGATCTATGCCGCACGCTTTAACGAGCGCCTGCTTGGCGCAGTACGCGTCACACTGAGCGGTACGCAAGGTGCACTGGATTCCTTACGTGTACGTGATATCACCCGTCGTCGTGGCGTTGGGCAGTATTTGGTTGAAGAAACTCTCCGCGAAAACCCGGACGTGAGTTCATGGTGGATGGCCGACGTCGGCGTGGAAGACCGCAGCGTGATGGCCGCGTTTATGCAGGCATTAGGTTTTACGGCCCAGGAGAATGGCTGGGAAAAAAGATAAAAAAGCCGGATGGCGCTGACGCTTATCCGGCCTACGAAGTACTCGTTGTAGGCCCGGTAAGCAAAGCGCCACCGGGCAGTTACTCATTTAGCGTCTGTCGCCGTACCATTTGCATGCCAGTCAAACACACCGAATTCGAAGCCTTTCAGGTCGCCTTTCGCATCCCATGACAGTGGCCCCATGACGGTTTCCACCGAGTTTGCTTTCAGGTATTTGGCAATTTCAGCCGGATCGTCAGACTGGTTCAGACCGGCCTGCAAAGATTGCAGCGCGGCGTAGGTCGTCCACACAAATGCACCGCTTGGGTCCTGTTTTTTGGCTTTGATCGCATCCACAATCGGTTTGTTCGCTGGTACCTGGTCGTAGTTCTTCGGTTTCGTTACCAGTAAACCTTCTGCTGATTCACCGGCAATGTTAGACAGCGACACGTTCGCGACCCCTTCAGGTCCCATAAACTGAGTTTTCAGACCCGCGGCGCGAGACTGGCGCAGGATCTGCCCCATTTCCGGGTGGTAACCGCCGTAGTAAACGAAATCGATGTTCTCTTTCTTCAGACGTGCCACCAGCGTAGAGAAATCTTTCTCACCGGCGGTGATCCCGTCGAAGAACACCACGTCAGCGTTGGCTTTCTTGAGGTTGTCCTGCACGGAGCGCGCCAGGCCTTCGCCGTACTGTTGTTTGTCATGCACGATAGCAATGCGCTTCGGCTTCACTTTATCGACAATGTATTTCGCCGCAGTTGGGCCCTGATCGGAATCCAGACCGGTGGTACGTAACACCAGGTTATAGCCGCGTGCGGTCAGTTCCGGTGCCGTTGCCGCAGGAGTGATCATCAGAATACCTTCGTCTTCATAGATATCTGACGCAGGTTGAGTGGAAGAAGAACACAGGTGGCCGATAACGTATTTAATCCCGTCGTTGACCACTTTGTTAGCAACCGCTACCGCTTGTTTCGGGTCACAGGCATCGTCATATTTTACCATGACCAGTTTGTCGCCTTTCACGCCGCCCTTGGCGTTGATATCAGCAATGGCCTGTTCTGCGCCGGTAAACTCCTGATCGCCATACTGCGCCACCGGGCCGGACATCGCGCCGACGACGGCAACTTTAATATCCTTAGCAAAGGCCATATTGCTCAAAGACAGGGCGATACATCCTGCCAATAACGCTTTACCCTTCATATTCATCCTGACAATCCCCATTATTGTGGTTATTACGTGTGTTGTGATGTTGTTGTTCAGCACTTTATGTCGATTATTGGATAGCCACCCGTGCTTTAGCAGCATACTCTGCTAAAACATACCCGATTTTTATTATTTTGGAATAGCTAAATTTACATCCAGATAACAAATTCGTGTCGGTGGAGGGGAGGAAAGGAAAGGTCGTAGGCCCGATAAGCGAAGCGCCATCGGGCCTACGTGTTGCCGGATGGCAGCGTAAACGCCTTATCCGGCCTACAAAAAACAAAACCCCCGAATTCACATTCGAGGGTTCATTGGCAATGCGCGAAGATTACGCTTCGATCGCCGCACGCAGTTTTTTCATCGCGTTCTTTTCAAGCTGACGAACACGTTCAGCGGAAACGCCGTAGCGATCGGCCAGTTCCTGCAACGTCGACTTGTTGTCTTCGTCCAGCCAGCGGGCACGAATGATGTCCTGGCTACGCTCGTCCAGACCTTCCATTGCGTGAGTCAGCTTGTTTGCGGCCTGATCTTCCCAGTTATCCTCTTCAATGCCATCGGCAAAGTTGGAGGATTTATCCTGCAGATACAGAACCGGAGCCATCGGCTGGCTGTCGGACTCATCGTCCGAAGACATGTCAAACGTCATGTCCTGCGCCGCCATACGGGATTCCATTTCGCGCACGTCTTTGCTGGAAACCCCCAGCTCGCGGGCAACCATTTCCACTTCATCCTGGTTAAACCAGCCCAGACGCTGCTTGGTTTTGCGCAGGTTAAAGAACAGCTTACGCTGTGCTTTGGTGGTCGCGACTTTCACGATACGCCAGTTACGCAGAACGTATTCGTGGATCTCGGCTTTGATCCAATGCACGGCGAAGGAAACCAGGCGCACACCCACTTCCGGGTTGAAACGGCGCACGGCTTTCATCAGGCCGATATTACCTTCCTGAATCAGATCCGCCTGCGGCAGGCCATAGCCCGCATAGTTACGAGCAACATGAACAACAAAGCGCAGGTGAGACAGGATCAGCGTTTTAGCTGCTTCCAGATCGCCCTGGTAATGCAGCTTTTCAGCAAGTAGCCGCTCCTCGTCAGCCGACAACATCGGCCACGCGTTCGCAGCCCGGATGTAAGATTCCAGGTTACCAACAGGGGCTAAAGCTAAATTTTGCATTTCTTTGGTCATTCAAATCCTCTCAATCTTTTCATCTGGCGCATTGGCTAAAACCAATAGCAACAACCATGCCAGAGCTTATGAGCAACGAGAATATCATTCAATCTTTTATCAGACAGTGATTTTATCCACAAGTTCCATGTCGTAATGTGTATAAATTACGCACAAAATGTGACATCACGATGAATGCGCCGGGAAGAGAAAACAGAGCTCTTTCCCTGCAGAGCGAACTACTCAGTGCAGGGAAAGATTATACCAGAGATTTTTTAATCGGGGGTAAAGTGGCGTAAATGTTGAACCGTGGCAAGCCAGGCTGCCACCCAGCCAATCATTGAGCATACCAGCAGTAACAGCAAGCACTCATCGAATGATAAGCCGTTGATATCAAACTTCGTTCCGAAAACTTGCGCCACTTCCGTGACCGCTGACGACAGTCGCATCACCAAAATTTCTGACAAAATCAGTGAAAGAAATGCGCCAGAAAAACCGAGCAGCGCGCCGCCGTAAAGGAACGGACGCAGGATAAATCCATCCGTCGCACCAATCAGTTTCTGTACGTTAATAGTATCGCGACGCGCAAAAATGCTCAGACGCACGCTGTTACCGATGACGAGGAAGACCGCCGCCACCATCAACACACCAATCATCGCGGAAACGCGTCCGACAAGGCCCGTCAGCGCAGCCAGTCGCGCAAACCAGCTGTCATCCATACGTACTTCATCGATACCGTTGATTTGTGCAATACGATCACGCAGCGTGTTCAGTGATTCCGTGCCCTGGAAATCCAGTTTCGGGATCACCACCGCCACGGCCGGAAGTGGGTTTTCTTCCAGCATATCCAGCGCACCGCCAAAGCCAGACCAGTTACGGAATTCGCCCAGCGCATCGTCACGGGAGAGGTAATTCACTTTCTCCACGCCCTGCTCGGCCTGTAACTGCCCCACCACACGTGCTGCCGCATCATCATCCAGCGTTTTTTGCAGATATACGGTGATCTGCGGGGACGGGTAATACTGGCTTGCCGCCTGATTCACGTTCTTGTAGACCATGTAACAAACACTTGGCAACGTCAGTGAGATAGCGATAACCATCACCGTCAGGAACGTCGCCAACGGTTTACTTTTCAGGTCCTGCAACGCCCCCTGGAACGCATAGCGCACTTGCTCGTTAAAGACGTTGGTTTTACGCGAGTTCGGTTTTGGCGACGCTTTCGCACGTTTTGGCGCGTTGCGACCGCCCTCTCCTGGCGCACCGCCCGATTTACGGAAACGATCCAGTCGTCCACCGAACTGTTTGATTTGATTAATAGCGTCGCGTCTATTCATTCGCCAGGCCTCCATGCAGGTGTCCGTCACTCAGGACAAGCTGGCGATAAGAACGACGGGAGATTAGCCCAATATCGTGCGTCGCCATTAATACCGTTACCCCGACGCGATTAAACTCTTCGAACAGACGTAGGATCCCTTCTGACAGCGCGTCGTCAAGGTTCCCCGTCGGTTCATCCGCCAGCAGTACCGCAGGCTTGTTCACCACCGCACGGGCGATGCCCACACGCTGCTGTTCACCGCCGGAGAGTTGAATCGGGAAGTTCTTCGCTTTGTCCAACAGCCCGACTTTATCCAGCGCCGCTGACACGCGACGACGAATATCGTCCCCGCTGGCACCCGCAATGATCAGTGGGATTGCCACGTTGTCGAAGACGGTTCTGTCCATCAACAGGTGGTGATCCTGAAAGATCATGCCGATCTGGCGACGCAGAAACGGCACTTCACGGTTTTTCAAACGACTGATGTCGTGCCCGCTGAAGTAGATCTTCCCGGCACTGGGCCGTTCAATTCCACAGATCAGCTTCAGCAGGGTACTTTTACCCGCGCCGGAGTGGCCGGTCAGAAACGCCATCTCGCCAGGCTGCATATGGAATGTGACTCCCTGCAGCGCTTGTCTCCCACCGAGATAGGCCTTGCTGACATGTTCAAAGCGAATCATTGTTAATCCTCTCGGGCAAAAAGTGCCTCTATAAAATCGCCCGCTTTAAACGGACGTAAATCCTCGATACGTTCGCCCACACCGATATAGCGGATAGGGATGCCAAACTGATCGGCAACCGAGAAAATGACCCCGCCTTTCGCCGTTCCGTCCAGCTTGGTCAGGGTGATACCGGTTAAACCCACCGCTTCATGGAACAGTTTGGCCTGGCTTATCGCATTCTGCCCGGTACTGGCATCGATAGTCAGCATAACTTCATGCGGCGCATCAACGTCCAGCTTCTTCATCACGCGAACGATTTTTTTCAATTCTTCCATCAGGTGCGATTTGTTCTGCAAACGCCCTGCGGTATCAGCGATCAGCACATCTACGTTACGCGCCTTCGCCGCCTGAATGGCGTCAAAGATAACGGACGCGGAATCCGCGCCGGTATGCTGAGCAATCACCGGGATGTTGTTTCGCTGACCCCAGACCTGCAGTTGCTCCACCGCCGCCGCACGGAAGGTATCGCCCGCCGCCAGCATCACCGATTTACCCTGCTGCTCAAACTGACGCGCCAGCTTACCGATGGTGGTGGTTTTACCCACACCGTTAACGCCAACCATTAAGATAACAAATGGCGTTTTACCCTCAACATTCAGCGGCTCGTCAACCTTTGCCAGAATCTCGCCCATCTCATCTTTCAGCAGGCCGTACAACGCTTCTGCATCTTTGAGCTGCTTGCGGCTGGCGCCTTCTGTCAGATTTGTAATGATCTTGCGGGTTGTTTCTACGCCCACATCGGCAATCAGCAGTTGCTCTTCCAGCTCTTCAAACAGATCATCGTCGATCTTTTTACCACGGAACAGACTGATAAATCCGGAACCGAGGTTTTCTTTGGTTTTCAGCAGACTACGCTTCAGGCGTGCAAAGAAACCTTCTTTCGTCGGTTTTTCCTGCTCCTGCACAGCGTCTTCTACCACAGCCTCTTCTGCTGCAGGCGTGTCTTCAACAGGCTCAACAGTCGCGGCATCTTCAGCAATTTCTGCCACCGCTTCAGCGGCCAACGCCTGTGCTTCCAGCTCTTCATCAGTTAGCTGTGGCTCGTTTTCGGCTTCTTCTTCAACCGCCTCAACGATTTCAACGGTTTCCACTTCAGCCTGCCACTCTTCGGCAGAAACGTCTTCGGCTTTAACCTCTTCCGGCAGCGGTAATTCTTCGCGTTCGGTCACTGCCGCGGGTGCCGGTGTTTCCACTATTGATTCAACGACCGGTTGCTGTTGTTGAGCTACAGGCTCTTCTTCCGGCTGCAGTTTTTCAATTTCCGCAACCTGTTCAGTGACTTCAACAACTTCAGCCGCAAAGGCTTCTGTTTCCGCCTCGCTATGCGTTTCCTGCGCGCGTGACGGCTCATCAACGACGGTAGCTTCTTCAGTAACTGGTTGTTGTTCTTCGTTTTTTAGTTCTGTCTCGTTTTCCGGTGCCTGCTCTTTTTGACCAAAGCCCAGCCAGGAAAAAAAGCCACGTTTTTTCTCTTTCGCCATTTGCGACTACACTCCCCCGCTGTTGCTTCATGGCACAGCGTCAACGCTATGTACATAGCAGCTAAAAAAATGATGAAATAGTCTATCACTTAACTTAACTCACATCACCGCCTGGAATGACACGTCAGCAGCGGATTGAGCAATAATTGAAATGAAAAAACCGAATCACTCTGGTAGCGGCCAGATCCGCATTATTGGCGGGCAATGGCGTGGCCGTAAACTCCCGGTTCCGGACAGCCCCGGCCTGCGTCCGACCACCGACCGTGTGCGCGAAACATTGTTTAACTGGCTGGCCCCGGTAATGGTCGATGCTCACTGTCTGGACTGCTTCGCCGGCAGCGGCGCGCTGGGGCTGGAAGCCCTCTCTCGCTATGCGGCAAATGCGACGCTTCTGGAGATGGATCGCGCGGTGTCTCAGCAGCTGCAAAAGAATCTCGCCACGCTGAAAGCCTCCCATGCCCGCGTCGTCAATACCAATACGCTGACATTTTTGGCCCAAACGGGTACGCCGCATAACGTGGTGTTTGTGGATCCGCCGTTTCGCAAAGGGTTACTGGAAGAAACATTAACGCTTCTGGAAACTCATGGCTGGCTGGCGAACGAAGCGTATATTTACGTGGAAAGCGAAGTAGAAAACGGTTTGCCGCCGGTTCCGGTGAACTGGTCGCTATACCGTGAGAAAGTCGCCGGACAGGTCGCCTATCGCCTGTATCAACGTGAAGCACAAGGAGAGCAACATGCTGATTAATCTGGGACGTCTGTTAATGCTGTGTGTCTGGGCATTCCTGCTACTGAATATTTTTCAACCGTTCCCACGTCCGCTCAATATCTTCGTGAATGTGGCACTGGTGTTTATGGTGCTGATGCACGGCATGCAGTTGGCGCTGCTGAAATCAACCATGCCGAAAGATGGCCCGCAAATGACCAGCGGCGAGAAAATCCGCATTTTCCTGTTTGGCGTATTTGAACTGCTGGTCTGGCAGAAGAAGATTAAAGACCAGTTGAAGAAGTAATGGTGCTCACTTTGCCCGGTATCACGTAGCGAGCCGGGACGGCAAAACCTGTAGGCCGGATAAGGCGTAAGCCGCCATCCGGCATCAGCCAAATGAAACCTTAGCGTTCAGCCGTAAAATCAACAAAACGCGAACCCTTGTAGCTCAGTGTCCCTTTGTCGCCAACCGTTAACGTATGATACTGCTGGGCGTCCAGACGAAACGTCTGCTCCAGGCCGCCGCTTTGCGGTTTGAAGCTGGCTTCATAGCGCATGCTGGTGCCCGCTGGCGTAACATCCTGTTGACGTGAACGCCGGTCATTTAGCGGCTTTTCCCGCTTATTACTCACCACCACCCTTTTTTGTACCAACGGTGCAGCATCATTTTCCGCTTTTTCCCGCCGCTGCTGGACAAAGCGAAACGACGCGGCAATAACGATTAAGGCAATGATCACAATAAAAAAAAGGGGTGGCTTACTCATAGTATTAACCCATCAGAAAATGCGGAAATAAGCATACCTTGCCTGTTATGGTGTTGTCATCCTGCGGTATCGGACTCTACACTGGTCAATAGAGCCGTAAGCACCCCGCTTACGAAAAAATAACGAATTCAAGGAACTAAGATGCTTTGGTCGTTTATCGCTGTTTGTCTTTCCGCATGGTTGTTCGTGGATGCTTCTTATCGTGGGCCCGTCTGGCAACGCTGGGTCTTTAAACCCCTGACGTTATTGCTCCTGCTGCTGCTGGCCTGGCAGGCACCAATGTTTAACGCCATCAGCTACCTGGTACTGGCCGGCTTGCTGGCTTCGCTGCTGGGCGACGCGCTGACGCTATTGCCGCGCCAACGCCTGCTGTACGCAATTGGGGCATTCTTCCTGTCGCATCTGCTGTATACCATTTACTTCGCCAGCCAAATGACGCTGTCGTTCTTCTGGCCTTTGCCGCTGGTACTGGTGGTGCTGGGGGCGTTGCTGATTGCCGTGATCTGGACACGTCTGGAAGAGCTGCGCATCGCTATTTGTACCTTTATCGGCATCACGCTGATGATGGTCTGGATGGCTGGCGAACTGTGGTTCTTCCGCCCGACCGCTCCGGCGCTGTCAGCATTTATGGGCGCATCGCTCCTGTTCATCGGCAATATTGTCTGGCTGGGGAGCCATTACCGTTACCGCTTCCGCGCGGATAATGCGATTGCTGCCGCCTGCTACTTCGCCGGACATTTCCTGATTGTTCGTTCGTTGTATCTTTAAAAACCCTTGACTCTGGAGTCGACTCCAGAGTGTATCCTCGGTTAATACGAAATGATTATCAATCGGAGGATGCCATGTCGACACCAGAGACCAATGGCAAAAAAGCCCCACAATTCTCTTCTTTCAAGCCAGCGCCTGCGCCACAAAAGGCGGATGACTGCTGCTGCGACGGAACTTGCTCCACTACACCACCCGTATCCGATACCGTTGACGGGACTCGCTATTCCTGGAAAGTGGCGGGCATGGACTGCGCGGCCTGTGCGCGTAAAGTCGAGAATGCAGTCCGCCAGGTCAGCGGCGTTAACCAGGTTCAGGTTCTGTTCGCCACCGAAAAGCTGGTGGTAGATGCCGGTTCCGATATCCGCGAGCAAATTGAAAGCGCAGTGCAGAAAGCCGGCTACACCCTGCGTGATGAGCAGGCGCCAGAAGAAGCCCCCGAATCACGGTTTAAAGAAAATCTGCCACTGATTTCATTGATTATCATGATGGCCATCAGTTGGGGACTGGAGCAGTTCAATCACCCCTTCGGCCAGATAGCATTTATCGCCACCACCCTGGTGGGTCTGTATCCCATTGCACGTCAGGCGCTGCGCCTGATGAAAACCGGTAGCTACTTTGCCATTGAAACGCTGATGAGCGTCGCCGCCATCGGCGCACTGTTTATCGGCGCGACAGCGGAAGCCGCTATGGTGCTGCTGCTGTTTTTAATTGGCGAGCGCCTGGAAGGATGGGCTGCCAGCCGAGCCCGTAAAGGGGTCAGTGCGCTAATGGCGCTGAAGCCGGAAACCGCCACGCGTCTGCGTAACGGCGAGCGCGAAGAGGTTGCCATTAACACCCTCCAGCCAGGCGACATCATTGAAGTTGCTGCCGGGGGACGTTTACCCGCCGACGCTAAACTGGTTTCTGGTTTTGCCAGCTTTGATGAAAGTGCATTGACGGGTGAATCTATTCCGGTTGAGCGGACATTGGGCGAGAAAGTCCCGGCAGGCGCCACCAGCGTGGATCGTCTGGTCACGCTGGAAGTGCTCTCCGAACCGGGCGCCAGCGCCATTGACCGTATTTTGAAGTTGATTGAAGAAGCGGATGAACGTCGCGCCCCCATTGAGCGCTTTATTGACCGTTTCAGCCGGATTTACACCCCAGCCATTATGGCGGTTGCGCTGCTGGTCACCCTTGTACCACCGCTGCTGTTTGCCGCATCCTGGCAGGAGTGGATTTATAAAGGGCTGACGCTGCTGCTGATTGGCTGCCCATGTGCACTGGTGATTTCAACCCCCGCAGCTATTACCTCTGGTCTTGCCGCCGCGGCGCGGCGCGGGGCGTTAATCAAAGGCGGTGCCGCACTGGAACAGTTGGGCAGAGTCACACAGGTGGCGTTTGATAAAACCGGCACCCTGACCGTGGGTAAACCGCGCGTCACGGCGATTCACCCGGCGAGCGGTATTGGCGAAGCTGAACTGCTGGCGCTGGCGGCAGCGGTAGAGCAAGGCGCAACGCATCCGCTGGCCCAGGCCATTGTCCGTGAAGCACAGACGCGTGAACTGAGTATTCCGCTGGCGACAGAACAGCGTGCGCTGGTTGGCTCAGGGATTGAAGCACAGGTAAACGGTGAGCGCGTACTGATTTGCGCGGCGGGCAAACATCCTGCTGATGCCTTTGCCGGGCAGATAAGCGAACTGGAAAGCGCAGGCCAAACGGTGGTGCTGGTGCTGCGTAACGATACTGTACTCGGCGTACTGGCCCTACAGGACACGCTGCGCGACGACGCTCACAGCGCTATCGCCGAGCTTGATCAGATTGGCGTGAAAGGGGTGATCCTGACCGGCGACAATCCTCGTGCGGCAGCTGCTATTGCCGCTGAACTGGGGCTTGAATTCAAAGCGGGGCTATTACCGGAAGACAAGGTACAGGCCGTTACCCAGCTCAACCAACGGTCACCGCTGGCGATGGTCGGCGATGGGATCAACGATGCACCAGCGATGAAAGCCGCCACCATCGGCATTGCCATGGGTAGCGGAACCGATGTTGCACTGGAAACCGCCGATGCGGCTCTGACGCATAACCGTCTTCGTGGCCTGGTGCAAATGATTCAGCTGGCGCGCGCCACCCACGCCAATATTCGACAAAATATTGCGATTGCGTTAGGTCTGAAAGGGATTTTCCTTGTTACCACGCTGCTGGGGATAACCGGATTGTGGCTGGCAGTGCTGGCAGATACCGGGGCGACGGTACTGGTGACCGCTAACGCGCTGCGGTTGTTACGTAAAGGATAGTTTTTTGCCGGATGGCGGCGCTGCCTTATCCGGCCTACGGGTTACACGTTCTTTGTAGGCCGGATAAGCGTTAGCGCCATCCGGCATAACATGATTACTGGCCTTTGCGCAGCAGATAGCGGTATGGCAAAGAGTCGGTCTCTTTTGCCACCAGCTCATGTTCCATAAAAGTACAGAAGCCGGGAATATCGCGGGTTGTCGCCGGATCGTCTGCAACAATCAGCAGCGTCTCACCGGCCTGCATGCCGCGCACGGTTTTACGCACCATCATGACGGGTTCCGGACAGCGTAACCCCTGCGCATCAAGGGTATGGTCAGGAGAAGTAAACAGATCGCTCATCGTAGTCTCATTCATACAAAAACGGCGTTATTTTACGCTCTGTTGTGGCGTAAGCCAATCAGGTTAACGATTGCGTGAAAAACAGCCATTGCAATGTGTTTTTAAAGCAGTATCATGCGACGGTTTTTTATTGGGTTCCCTCACCCCATCCAACAAAAAGGTCACAATATGACTCCGTTTACACAAAATCAGCGCGTAAAAGCGTTGTTCTGGCTATCGTTATTTCATCTGCTGGTGATCACCTCCAGCAACTATCTGGTGCAACTTCCGATCTCCATCTTTGGTTTTCATACCACCTGGGGCGCGTTTAGCTTTCCGTTTATTTTCCTCGCCACCGATCTGACCGTGCGTATCTTTGGCGCACCGCTGGCAAGACGCATCATCTTTGCCGTGATGGTTCCGGCGTTGCTGATCTCGTATGGTGTGTCGTCACTGTTCTATATGGGCTCCTGGCAAGGTTTTGATGCGCTGCTGCACTTTAACCTGTTTGTCGCCCGTATCGCCGCCGCCAGCTTTATGGCTTACGCGCTGGGACAAATTCTGGATGTGCATGTCTTCAACCGCCTGCGTCAGAACCGTCGCTGGTGGCTCGCGCCTACGGCTTCCACGCTGTTTGGCAACATCAGCGATACGCTGGCGTTCTTCTTTATCGCCTTCTGGCGCAGCCCGGATGCCTTTATGGCCGAGCACTGGATGGAAATCGCGCTTGTCGATTACTGCTTCAAAGTGCTGATCAGTATTATTTTCTTCCTGCCGATGTACGGCGTGTTGCTGAATATGTTACTGAAAAGGCTGGCAGATAAATCTGAAATCTCTGCATTGCAGACGAGTTAAAGGTTCATTTTCCGAGTTGTGATAAGATGGACGAATGAGCCGTTATGGCCGTTTATCGAAAGGAAGAAGTCAATGCGCAATCTGGTTAAATATGTCGGTATTGGCCTGCTGGTTATGGGGCTTGCGGCCTGTGATAATAGCGATACAAAAGCGCCAGCAGAGGGTGCTGCCGCACAAAGCAGCGCCGCCGGACAACCGGTTAACCTGCTCGATGGCAAACTCAGTTTTTCCCTACCGGCGGATATGACCGATCAGAGCGGTAAGCTGGGTACTCAGGCGAACAATATGCACGTTTATTCTGACGCAACCGGCCAGAAAGCGGTAATTGTGATTGTCGGTGACGATACCAGCGAAGCACTGCCTGTACTAGCAAAACGTCTGGAAGATCAGCAGCGTAGCCGTGACCCGCAGCTGCAGGTGGTCACTAACAAGTCAATTGAGCTGAAAGGCCACACGCTGCAGCAGTTAGATAGCATCATTTCAGCGAAAGGCCAGACTGCTTACTCCTCCGTGGTGTTGGGCAAAGTGGACAACCAACTGCTGACCCTGCAAATCACGCTGCCTGCTGACGATCAACAGAAAGCACAGACCACGGCAGAAAACATCATTAACACGCTGGTTATCCAGTAATCGTTAAGACGATGATGCGGCCTCCGGTGACACCACCTGAGGCCGTTTTTTTAGCCGCCATGTCAGCAATAACGCCACCGCCACCAGCCCAGCTGCCGCCAGATAGATAACCGGCACGCCCGCCCATGTCATTACCAGTCCCGCCAAAGGCCCGGTGACACCCAGCGACAAATCCATAAATACCGTATAGGTTGCCAGTGCCGCGCCCTGATTCTGCTGCGGGACCGCTTTTACCGCTACCACACCCAGCGCCGGGAAGACCAACGAGAACCCTGCGCCGGCCAGTAGCACGCCAATTTTCGCCATCCACGGCATGGAAGCCATCCCGACCAACAATAGCCCAACAATTTCGACGCTAAAGCAGATCATCGCGACATTCAGCCCGCCTAACCGGTTGATGCCATTTGGGAATAGCAGACGAGTACCGACAAACGTGCAGCTAAATAGCGTCAGCGCGAAAGCCGCGCCGTCCCAGCCTTTGGCATCATAAAACAGGGTAATAAACGTGGCGATCACCCCAAAGCCGGCAGAGGCCAACGCCAGTGCCATACCGTACGGCCAAACTCGCCCAAGCACCGCGCGAAACGGCAACGGTTTGCCTTTGCTGGCCTTTACCGCCGGACGAGGGAGCGCCAGCAATATTGCCAACAGCGCCACGGCCATCACGGTCAGCGCCAGCCCCTGTAAGCCACCCCAGGCGTAACATAGCACTCCCAACGGCGCACCGATCGCCATCGCCCCATAGGTGACAATACCGTTCCATGAAATCACCCGTCCAATGTGCATTGAGCCAACCACTCCAACGCCCCACAATGTAGAGCCGGTCCCGGCAAAACTTTGCCCGATACCCAGAATCACGCGCCCCAGGCACAGCAGCAATAAACTGGCCAGCGGCCAACCATGAGAGCTCCCTGCCAGCAAATAGCCCAGACCACTTAAAAAACAGCCACACAGCCCAAATACCACAATCTTTTTCGGCCCCAGCAAATCGGCATAGCGACCGGCATGAGGACGGCTCAACAACGTCGCGAAATATTGCAGACTGATAACCAGCCCGGCCCAGAAGGCACTAAACCCCATAACATCATGGACATAACCAGGTAAAACCGCGAGCGGCAGGCCGATGGTCAGATAGCTGGCGAAGTTAAACATCACCACGGAGACAATGCGCAGATTAAGGCGTAAACCGCTCAGCGTCGGTTCAGCGACGGGTTCGGGCATGGAGGGTCACCACATATTCACAACAGTGTTTCATTTCTACCATGTTGCCGCGCAGAAATCAGTAACCAGATTAGGAATATCGGTAGCAAGCCAGCCGCTACACTTAATGCAAAAACGCAAACAGGAAGAAAATATGACAACCGCTCAGCCCGATAAAACGGGTTTGCACATTTTACTCAAACTGGCTGCTTTGGTGGTGATCCTCGCCGGTATTCATGCCGCAGCGGATATCATTGTGCAACTACTGCTGGCCCTGTTTTTCGCCATTGTGTTGAATCCGCTGGTCACCTGGTTTATTCGCCGGGGAGTACGCCGCCCGGTTGCCATTACGCTCGTCGTGGTGGTCATGCTGTTCGTCCTCACGGCACTGGTCGGCGTTCTGGCGTCGTCGATCACGGAATTCATGGCTATGCTACCCAAATACAACAAAGAGCTGACGCGCAAGATCCTGTATCTGCAAGAGATGGTGCCCTTTCTGAATTTGCATATGTCGCCAGAGCGCATCCTGCAACGTATCGATTCCGACAAACTCATGACCTTCACCACCACGCTGATGACCAGCCTTTCCGGTGCGATGGCAAGCGTCGTTCTGCTGGTAATGACGGTGGTCTTTATGCTGTTTGAGGTACGCCACGTCCCCTATAAAATGCGCTTTGCGCTGAACAATCCGCAGATCCATATTGCGGGGCTGCATCGGGCATTAAAGGGCGTATCTCACTATCTGGCACTGAAGACGTTGCTCAGCTTATGGACTGGCGCCATCGTCTGGCTGGGGTTGGCGCTAATGGGCATTCAGTTTGCTCTGATGTGGGGCGTGCTGGCCTTCCTGCTCAATTATGTGCCCAACATTGGCTCAGTCATTTCCGCCGTCCCGCCCATGATTCAGGCGCTGCTGTTCAATGGTCTTTACGAGTGCGTGCTGGTCGGCGCGCTGTTTCTGGTGGTGCATATGGTGATTGGCAATATCCTTGAGCCGCGTATGATGGGGCATCGCCTGGGATTGTCGACACTGATCGTTTTCCTTTCCCTGTTAGTATGGGGATGGCTGCTCGGCCCGGTAGGCATGCTGCTCTCTGTGCCGTTAACCAGTGTGTGTAAAATCTGGATGGAAACCACCACCGGTGGCAGCAAACTGGCCATTTTGCTGGGTCCCGGCAGACCCAAAAGTCGGCTACCCTGAAAAACTACCAACCGAGGTAGTTTTTATCTTTTTATATGCCCGTTAAACTGATATCCATACAGGTATATATCGCAATTTATCTTAAATAAAGAGTGAAAAGGATTTCATTTTTTAATAAAGAAAATACATAAGTCAACGTACGGATATCTTTGCCAAACCACATAAGAATAATGAATCCCCCCACAGCATTTAACTCAAACTATCTGCCTATATTTAAAGGTTATTTTATTTGATACGTTTTATCTAAAAATCTATACTTCTCGCCGATGATTACGCTGAAAAATTTCCGTTGAAGAAAGTCACCGAATATTACCATCCGGCAACCTCATCGCCTTGCTATCGGACACGTGAAATAACATGCTGATTTAGCTTAAATAAAATCACAGGTGCTGCAGGGTGATCATTATTTCGAAGCTTATTATTAAACACGTATAAACAGTACTTTGAGAGGGAGTTTTAATGAAACAGTATATTAAGTGGTTTGCGGCCATTGCCGTTGTCGGTGCGCTGGCGGGATGTGCGCGTACTGCGCCGATCGATCAAGTTCACACCAGCGTAAGCGCGGGGCACACTCAGGATCAGGTTAAAACCGCGATTCTGAAAGCGGGCATTCAACGCCAATGGGTCATGTCTGAAGCCGGTCCTGGTGTCATTAAAGCACGCCAACAAACCCGCGATCATGTGGCTGAAGTCCGTATCACCTATACCGCCACCAGCTATGACATTAAATACGACAGCAGCCTTAACCTGCAGGCTTCTGGTGGAAAAATCCATAAAAACTACAACCGCTGGGTACGCAATCTGGATAAAGACATCCAGCTCAATCTGTCAGCCGGCGCCAATCTGTAATTACGCCTAAAGTCGGGCCGAAAAGGCCCGATACTCTTATTCTCCGTCATTTAACAGGTTGTCCCCACATGTACGAACAGGATTCGCTTAGCGCACTGGATGCCATTACTGAAGCACAACGTATCGCCTTTGCCCCTATGCTTTTTCAAACCGCGTTGTGTCTGCGAAATGCGGGAGTACTCACCTGGCTGGACAAGCAAGGTAAACGCGGTGCCACGCTCGACGAAATTACCGAGAACAGCACCATCAACGAATATGCCGCCAGCATCCTGTTAGATATGGGGTTAAGTGGGCGAATCATTACCCACAAAGAAGGATATTATTACCTCGCAAAAGTCGGCCACTTCCTTTTACATGACACGATGACGCGTGTGAATATGGATTTCACCCAGGATGTTTGTTATCAGGGACTGTTCTATCTGGAGAATGCGCTGAAAGAAGGGAAGCCCGCGGGATTAAAAATTTTTGGCGACTGGCCAACAATCTATCCTGCACTGTCGCAATTACCCCTGGCGGCGCGTGAAAGTTGGTTCGCTTTCGATCATTACTATTCAGATGGCGCATTTGATGCCGCATTGCCATATGTATTCGCCAGCGCCCCTGCAACCCTGTACGATGTCGGCGGAAATACCGGGAAATGGGCATTACGTTGTTGTCAACATGATGACAATATTGCAGTCACTCTATTAGATTTGCCGCAACAAATTGCACTTGCCCGCGAAAATATTGAAAATACGGGATTATCCCATCGCATAAATTTCCATGCTGTGGATATGCTTAGCGACTCGCCTTTACCCGCAGAGGCAGATATCTGGTGGATGAGCCAATTTCTGGACTGTTTTTCCCCGGAACAAATTATCGCCATACTGAGCAACATTGCTCGGGTGATGAAACCGGGCGCGAAGCTGTGCATTATGGAACTGTTTTGGGATGCCCAAAAATTTGAAGCGGCCTCATTTAGCCTGAATGCGTCTTCGCTTTATTTTACCTGTATGGCAAATGGCAACAGCCGTTTCTACAGCGTAGAGAAGTTTTACCACTATCTGAATCAGGCAGGTTTTCAGGTAGATGAACGTCACGACAACTTAGGTGTTGGGCATACTTTATTGATATGTCAGAAGAAAAAATAAGAAACAATCGGAACAACCGATTTACCGCGGATACGCGTTGATGAAATTTGCTTTCAACATTATCGACTGGCAGGCCAAGGCGCCAGGATTAAGCGAAACAGAACAGTGGCATGAATGGTCACGGTTTTCGCACGCCATCGATCCCACCGCGCCATTGGCTAAACTCAGCGAGTTACCGATGATGACGGCTCGCCGCCTCAGCTCCGGTAGCAAACTGGCCGTTGATTGCGGGCTGACGATGCTACGCCGTCATGATATCGATGCCGTGTTGTACACCAGCCGCCATGGTGAACTGGAGCGTAACTACAGGATCCTGCACGCCCTGGCGACTGAGCAGGCTCTCTCACCAACCGATTTCGCCCTCTCTGTGCATAATTCTGCTGTGGGAAACCTGACCATCGCCGCGAAAAAGCCGATTGTCTCCTCCTCGCTTTCCGCTGGCAGGGATACGTTCCAGCAGGGGCTATGCGAAGTCATCGGGCTGTTGCAGGCGGGATATCAGCGCGTATTGATGGTCGATTTCGACGGTTTTCTGCCCGAGTTTTATCATCCGCAGTTGCCGCCTGATATGCCGACATGGCCGTTTGCCGTCGCGCTGGTTATTGAATCCGGTGATCGCTGGCAATGCGAAACCCGTCCACACTGCGCGCAAGGTGAGACACCATTGCCACAAAGCCTGTTGTTTTTACAACATTATTTGCAAGATACCGCGGCGTTTACCCTGCCAGGCGAGCGCGTACAGTGGCAGTGGAGTCAGGGATGAACACGATTTTCCTGCGGCTTAATTGGGTATGGCGACTGGTGATGACCGGTTTTTGCTTTGCCCTGTTTGGCCTCGGCGGACTCCTCCTTTCTACTGTCTGGTTTAACGTATTGCTCATCGCAGTATGGGATAAAGCCCGACGTCGGCGTATCGCCAGACGCAGCATTGCTGCCAGTTTTCGCCTCTTTTTAACGGTGGCGAAGCGACTTGGCGTGCTGGATTACCAGATTGCAGGACGAGACATTTTACGCAACGAACAAGGGTGTCTGGTCGTCGCCAATCACCCGACGCTCATCGACTACGTGCTACTGGCCTCGGTCATGCCAGAAACCGACTGTCTGGTGAAAAGCGCATTACTAAAAAATCCGTTTCTTGGCGGTGTGGTCCGGGCAGCAGATTATCTAATTAACAGTCAGGCTGATGCACTGTTACCCGCGTGCCAGCAACGTCTGGAACAAGGCGATACCATTTTAATTTTCCCCGAGGGAACCCGTACACGCCCCGGAGAGGAAATGACGTTACAGCGTGGCGCGGCGAATATCGCCGTACGCTGCAGCAGCGATTTACGCATCGTAACCATAAACTGCAGCGAACAAATGCTGGATAAAGAAAGCAAATGGTACGACGTCCCATCGATAAAGCCCATGTTTACCATTTCAGTACACGAACGGGTTAAGATCGACCAATTTTACGACGCAAATTCACAAGAACCGGCGCTGGCCGCAAGGCAGTTGAACCGGCATCTTTTGCTTCAATTACAACCAGGTACTTTACCTCTTTCAGGAATTAATGATGCAAGCGCTTTATCTTGAAATCAAAAACCTCATTATAACGACATTGAATCTCGACGAACTGACAGCCGACGATATTGATACCGAAGCGGCACTCTTTGGCGATGGATTAGGTCTGGACTCAATCGACGCCCTGGAGCTGGGGCTGGCGGTGAAAAACGAGTATGGCGTGGCCCTCTCAGCAGAGAGCGAAGAAATGCGCCAGCACTTCTTCTCCGTCGCCACGCTGGCATCGTTCATTCACGCGCAACGTGCCTGAGGATAGTCCGTTATGACCGAACAAAAAGCCATTTACGAAGAAGTCTCCTCACTGCTGGTCAAGCTGTTTGAAGTCGACCCGCAGGACATTAAGCCTGAGGCGCGCCTGTACGAAGATCTGGAACTCGACAGCATCGACGCCGTCGACATGATCGTGCATCTGCAAAAGAAAACCGGCAAGAAAATCAAGCCGGAAGAGTTCAAAGCAGTACGCACCGTACAAGATGTCGTCGACGCGGTAGAACGCCTTCTCAAAGAAGCGTAATTCACCGTGTCGGGCACTCGCTCGCTGCCAGTCGTACAACTGCTAACAGGCCTACTGTTGTTGGCCTGGCCGTTTTTGATCTGGTTTGGCCTTGCGCATAACAGTCTGCACTGGTTGCTACCGTTGATGGCGCTACTCCTTTTTTTACGCTTTCGCCAGACCCGGCGACAGGCGGGGCCGTTACGCGTCGTGACACAGGTCGTGGCGGTCGCGGGTATCACGTTGTGCATTGCCAGTTATCTGCTCAAAACGCATCAGTTGCTGCTGTTTTACCCGGTAGTGGTAAACGGCGTCATGCTGTCGGTATTTGGTGGCTCTCTGTGGTCCGCGATGCCCATTGTTGAACGCCTGGCGCGGCTGCGCGACCCAAATCTGCCCGAGGCAGGAGTACGCTACACACGCCGTGTGACACAAATCTGGTGCGCCTTTTTCATCATCAACGGCAGCGTTGCGCTCTTTACCGCACTGAATGGCGATATGACCCTGTGGACGACCTGGAACGGTATGGTTTCCTATCTGCTGATGGGAACATTGATGGCCGGCGAGTGGTTAGTTCGCCAGCTGGTGATAAAACGAGATACCCAATGAAGCAGCCCCTCACACTTGCTCAATGGCTCTGTGACCCACGCCCGAACGACGTCCCTGTTGCGTGGCAGGAAGAGCATACCTGGACGCTGGGTCATCTGCGCCATGATGTGGCCCAGTTGATAACGTACCTGCAGCAGCAGGAAGGTGAACGCTGGGCATTGTGCTTCGAGAACAGCTATTTATTTATCGTCGCGCTGCTGGCCACGCTCCATGCTGGCAAAACGCCGGTGATCCCAGGGCACTGTCGCGTTTCGTTGTTAAACGAGCAGCACAGGCTGTTTGACGGCGTACTGAGCGATAAAGCGCTGGAATGGCAGGGGACACTGCGGGTGGTCAGTTCTGCCATGGCATCCGTAACCCACGACATCACGTTTCCGGCAATACGCAGCGACGCCTTTGTGGAGCTGTTCACTTCCGGTTCGACCGGCCAGCCGAAACGCGTGATCAAACCGATCGCTCGTCTGGATAGCGAAGCGGCATTGCTCGCGACGCGCTTTGCCGATCGCCTCGCAGGTTGCCGGGTGGTCGCGTCAGTGGTTCCGCAACATCTGTATGGTCTGACGTTTCGTATCTTCTTGCCGATGGCCTTAGGTCTGCCGCTGCACGCGGCAATGCTTTGGTATGCCGAACAACTGGCGGCGCTGAGCCATGAGCATCGGTATGCGTTTATCAGCAGTCCGGCGTTTCTGAAACGCCTCGACCACCACCTGGCACCGCCGCCGGTCGAACTGATTCTGTCTGCGGGCGGTATGCTGCCCTGGCAGGACGTCGCGCAGGCTGCTGACTGGCTGAATGTCTGGCCCGATGAGATCTACGGCAGCACTGAAACCGGGATCCTTGCGTGGCGTTATCGCCATCAAGATGATGTGGCATGGCGGCCTTTTCCCGGCGTCAGATTTCAGCCAGAAAATGATGCGTTTCGCGTATTTTCACCGCTAATTGCCGCTGATGATGGCCTGTTGCTCGATGATATTCTGCAATTTACCGAAAACGGTCAGTTTCGCCTGATGGGCCGGCGCGGGCGAGTCGTCAAGATTGAAGAGAAACGCATTTCACTCAGCGAAGTGGAGCAACGCTTGCTGGCACTGGACGGTATCCGTGATGTCGCGGCATTGCCGGTCTCACGCGGGGGGCGCCAGGGCGTTGGCGTCCTGCTGGTACTGGATGACAAAGCCCATCAACGCTGGCTCGCGTGCGGAGGAAAACCGCAAGAACTGACCTGGCGACGTTCGCTGTTGCCCTGGCTGGAGCCGGTCGCCGTTCCCCGCTACTGGCGGGTGATTGATGAGATTCCGGTCAACAGTATGAACAAGCGTGTCTATGCGCAATTACAGGAGTTATTTCATGAAACCCCATGAAATCGAGCGCCATCAGGCACAGCCTCAACAGGCTGAGATTCTTTTACATCTCGACCCTTCGCTGTTTTGGTTCAGCGGGCATTTTGCCGTGCAGCCACTACTGCCAGGCGTTGCACAGCTGGATTGGGCGATGCATTACGCCACCACGTTGCTGGTTCCTGGCTGGCGTTTTCACAGTATTCAGAATGTGAAGTTCCAGTCACCGCTATTGCCTGGAACCACCGTCACCCTGAGTCTGAGCTGGCAGGAAGAACGTCAGATGCTCTCTTTTAGTTATCAGCGCCACGACGGTGAAGCGCGCCATACCGCCAGCAGCGGGAAGATTCGGTTATGCCGCTGACGTTTTCCCCCTGCGTGTTGATCCCCTGCTATAACCACGGCGCGATGATGTCGGGCGTTTTGGATCGTCTTCAGCCATTCAATCTCCCCTGCATTGTGGTGGACGATGGCAGCGACAAGGCCACACAAGATCAACTGGCACGCCTGGCGGCAGAATACAGCAATCTGACGTTAATTCGCCTGCCGGTCAACGCAGGCAAAGGCGCGGCGGTGATTAGTGGTATTCAGGCGGCGGCAGATGCCGGTTTCAGTCATGCCGTGCAGGTCGATGCCGACGGTCAGCATGCCATTGAAGATATTCCCAGGCTGCTTGCATTGGCAAAAGAACATCCGGCAGCGCTCATTTCCGGGCAACCGATTTACGATGATTCTGTCCCTCGCTCGCGCCTGTACGGACGCTGGGTAACCCACATCTGGGTGTGGATAGAAACGCTTTCGTTGCAGCTAAAAGACAGCATGTGCGGCTTCCGGGTGTATCCGGTGGCACCAACACGGCAACTGGCACAGCGCGTGACGCTCGGCAAACGAATGGATTTTGATACCGAAGTAATGGTGCGCCTCTACTGGCAAGGCAACCCCAGCTATTTTATCCCCACGCGAGTCATCTATCCGCAGGACGGGCTATCCCATTTCGACGCGCTCAAAGACAATCTGCGCATTTCATTAATGCACACTCGCCTGTTTTTTGGCATGTTGCCGCGCATCCCCGCCCTGCTTTTTCGTCGTTCATCAACACACTGGGCGCAGCAGCAGGAAGTCAAAGGGCTGTGGGGAATGCGTCTGATGCTGCTGGTCTGGCGTTTACTCGGTCACAAAGCCTTCTCCCTGCTACTGTATCCGGTAGTCGGCGTTTACTGGCTCACCGCATCAACTGCCCGAAAAGCCTCTCAGAGCTGGATTCGCCGCGTACGGGCGCAACTGATCGCACGCCGGATGCCAGTACCGTCAAACCTGACCAGTTATCAGCATTTCCTGCGTTTTGGCAGCGCAATGCTGGATAAGATTGCCAGCTGGCGCGGTGAGCTGCATGTCGGCCGCGATGTTGTTTTTGCACCAGGCGCAGAAGAGACGCTAAATGTCAGCGACCCGCGAGGAAAACTGCTGCTGGCCTCACATTTGGGCGACGTCGAAGCCTGTCGGGCACTGGCCCAGCTACAGGGCAGTAAAACAATCAATGCGCTGGTATTTAGCGATAACGCCCAACGCTTTAAACAAATTATGGAAGAGATGGCCCCGCAGGCTGGGTTAAACCTGCTACCGGTGAACGATATTGGCCCGGATACCGCCATTCTGCTCAAAGAGAAACTGGATCGTGGCGAATGGATAGCCATCGTTGGCGATCGCATCGCAGTCACTACCCAACGTGGCGGCGAATGGCGTGTCTGCTGGAGCCGCTTTATGGGGCAAGTTGCGCCATTCCCACAGGGCCCGTTCATTCTTGCGTCTATTTTACGCTGTCCGGTGGATCTGATTTTCGCCCTGCGCCAGCAGGAGAAACTACGCATCCACTGCGAACCATTTGCTGACCCGCTGCTCTTGCCGCGAGCCACCCGACAACAGGCATTACAGAATACCGTCGATCGCTATGCCGAACGTCTTGAGCACTATGCACTTCAGTCGCCACTCGACTGGTTTAACTTTTTCGATTTCTGGCAGCTGCCGGACACCAAAGACAAGGAGTAAAGGGTGCTTAATGATCCCCGCTTTACGGCTGAAGTCGAGCTGACTATTCCGTTTCACGACGTCGATATGATGGGTGTAGCGTGGCATGGCAACTACTTCCGCTATTTCGAGATTGCCCGCGAGGCACTGCTGAACCAATTCAATTACGGTTATCGGCAGATGAAAGAATCTGGCTATCTGTGGCCCGTGGTCGACACGCGGGTAAAGTATCGCAACGCCCTGACTTTCGAGCAGCGTATCCGTGTGCGTGCCCGTATTAAAGAGTTCGAAAATCGCCTGCGTATCGACTACGACATTTTCGATGCTGAAACAGGAAAACGCGCCACAACGGGCTATACCATCCAGGTCGCCGTGGATGAAAAAAGCCGTGAGCTGTGCTTTGTCAGCCCGGACATTTTGTTTGAACGAATGGGAGTGACGCCATGAAATTATGGCCATTGTTGGTGCTGCTCATCAGCCCTTTTGTGAGCGCCCTGACGCTTGATGACCTGCAACAGCGTTTTACCGAACAGCCGGTCGTTCGCGCCCATTTCGATCAAACCCGGACGATAAAAGATCTGCCGCAGCCGCTGCGGTCTCAGGGCAAAATGCTGATCGCCCGTGACCAGGGTCTGTTGTGGGACCAAACCGCGCCGTTCCCGATGCAATTGTTGCTTGATGATAAGCGGATGGTTCAGGTGATTAACGGTCAGCCACCGCAGACCATCACCGCCGAAAACAACCCGCAAATGTTCCAGTTCAATCATCTGCTACGTGCATTATTCCAGGCGGATCGTAAGGTGCTGGAGCAAAACTTCCACGTGGCCTTTACCGACGTAGGGGAGGGGCGCTGGACGTTACGCCTGACGCCAATCACCACGCCGCTGGATAAGATTTTCGCGACGATTGATTTAGCCGGCAAGACCTACCTGGAGAGCATTCAGCTCAATGACAAACAGGGCGATCGCACCGATATCGCGCTTTCCCAACACCAACTGACGCCAACGCAACTGACCGATGATGAACGCCAACGCTTTGCCGCCCAGTAAACGTCCCGCGCTGTTATGGGGGATCGCCTGCCTGATTATGCTGGGCGTCTTGTTGACGCTACTCCCGCAGGCCAGGCTCAATAGCAGCGTGCTGGCCATGCTGCCAAAACAGGCAATGGGCGACATTCCACCGAGCCTGAACGAGGGCTTTATGCAACGCCTCGACCGGCAGCTGGTCTGGCTGGTGAGCCCCGGTAAGCAACCGAACCCGTCGGCGGCCCACGACTGGCTGACGCTACTGCAAAAATCGCACGCGCTGGCCCAGGTGAAAGGCCCGATGGACGCCGACAGCCAGCAGGCATGGGGCGCTTTCTTCTGGAAACACCGTAACGGCCTGATAGATAACGATACCCGCACTCGTCTGCAAAACGGCGGCGAAGCCCAGGCCCAGTGGATCCTGTCCCAGCTATACTCCGCGTTCTCCGGCGTCAGCGGCAAAGAGTTGCAAAACGATCCCCTCATGCTGATGCGCGGATCGCAGCTGGCGATGGCCAAAAATGGCCAGCGTTTGCGCCTGATGGACGGTTGGCTGGTCACTCAGGACGAGCAAGGCAACTACTGGTATCTGTTACATGGCGAGCTGACCGGCTCATCGTTTGATATGCAGCAAACGCACCAACTGGTCACCACACTCAATACGCTGGAAGGCGAGTTCAAAGCCCATTATCCGCAGGCGCAGCTGCTGTCTCGCGGTACGCTGTTCTACAGCGATTACGCCAGCCAGCAGGCGAAACAGGATATCTCGACCCTCGGCATAGCGACCGTAATCGGGGTGATCCTGCTCATCGTGGCCGTGTTTCGTTCACTGCGTCCGCTGCTGCTGTGCCTGATTTCAATTGGTATTGGCGCGCTAGCGGGAACCGTCGTCACGTTGCTGATTTTTGGCGAACTCCATCTGATGACGCTGGTGATGAGCATGAGCATCATCGGTATTTCCGCCGACTATACGCTCTACTATTTAACCGAACGGATGGTGCACGGTGCAGAAACATCACCATGGCAAAGCCTTGCCAAAGTACGCAATGCCCTGCTCCTGGCACTACTCACTACCGTGGCGGCTTATCTGATTATGATGCTGGCCCCCTTCCCCGGTATTCGCCAGATGGCGGTATTCGCGGCGGTGGGTCTGAGTGCCTCGTGCCTGACGGTCATTTTCTGGCATCCATGGTTGTGTCACAGGTTACCGGTGCGCCCGGTTCCGGCAATGGTACTCATGCTACGCTGGCTTGCCGCCTGGCGGCGGAATAAGAAATTATCCGTTGGCCTACCGGTGGCGCTGGCGGTGTTCTCGTTGGCAGGCATGGCGACGCTACGCGTAGACGATGATATCTCACAGTTACAGGCGCTGCCGCAGGGCATTCTCGCTCAGGAAAAAGCGATTACCGCCCTGACCGGGCAAAGCGTCGACCAGAAGTGGTTTGTCGTGTACGGCAAATCCGCTCAACAAACGCTGGAGCGACTGGAAGCCTTTACTTCCGCGCTGGAACAGGCAAAAAAAGACGGCTTACTCAGCGGTTATCGCACCATTGCGCTAAATTCCCTCGCCCGGCAGCAGCAGGATCTCACCCTGTTAAAAGATGCCGCGCCCGCCGTCACAAAGGCCTTAAACAGCGCCGGACTGGCAACGGTGAAACCCGATCTTAGCGCCATGCCGGTCACCGTCGATGTCTGGCTTTCCAGCCCGGCCAGTGAAGGCTGGCGCTTACTGTGGCTGTCGCTGGCGGATGGTGAAAGCAGCGTGCTGGTTCCCGTTGCAGGAGTGAAACAAAGTGATGCTTTAAACACGCTCAGCACGAAATATTCCGGCGTTGCGTGGGTGGATCGTAAGAGCAGCTTTGACAATCTGTTTGCCCTTTATCGCTATATTCTGACGGGCTTGCTATGCGTTGCGCTGGCGGTAATTGCCTGTGGCGCCGTCATTCGACTTGGCTGGCGTAAGGGCTTTATTAGCCTGGTCCCCTCGGTGCTGTCTTTAGGTTGTGGTCTGGCGGTACTGGCTCTGAGTGGTCATGCGCTCAACCTGTTCTCGCTGCTGGCACTGGTGCTGGTGCTGGGGATTGGCATTAACTATACGCTGTTTTTCAGTAATCCACGCGGTACGCCACTGACGTCGCTACTGGCTATCACACTGGCGATGATGACCACGCTCCTGACGCTCGGCATGCTGGTCTTTAGCGCCACTCAGGCAATCAGCAGTTTTGGCATTGTATTGGTGAGCGGTATTTTCACTGCATTTTTGCTGTCACCCCTGGCGATGCCAACGAAAAGAGAGAAGAAGAAAAGATGATGTTATCGACATTTTTTGCCGGGTGGCGGATTCGCCTTATCAGGCCGTTAATGATGGCGCTCGCCGCACTGGTTCTTGCCGGTTGCAGCCACACACAGCCGGAACAGCAAGGCCGCCCGCAAGCCTGGCTCGCACCGGGCAGCCGTGTGACGCTACCTGCTCCGGGGATTTCTCCCGCGGTGAATTCACAACAGCTGCTGACCGGAAGTTTTAACGGCAAAACTCAGTCGCTGTTGGTCATGCTTAATGCTGATGATAAGAAAATCACACTGGCCGGGCTGTCATCAGTTGGCATTCGCCTGTTCCTCGTGACTTACGATGAAAAAGGATTGCACACCGAACAATCGATCATCGTTCCGCAACTGCCGCCCGCCAGTCAGGTGCTGGCTGACGTGATGCTCAGTCATTGGCCAATTAGCGCCTGGCAACCGCAATTACCTCAAGGCTGGACGCTCGTCGATACGGGCGATACACGTGAACTGCGCAATAGCAGTGGCAAACTGGTCACGGAAATCACGTATCTGAATCGCAAAGGAAAACGCGAACCGATCAGCATTGAACAGCACGTATTTAAATACCACATCACCATTCAATACCTGGGTGACTGAGATGATCTACATTTCTGCCGTTGGCATGATTAACGCGTTAGGCAATAACACCGATGAAATCGCCGCCAACCTCACACGTGGCATCGCGCCGGGAATGCGTCCGCGCGCGAACTGGCTGCAAGGACACCCACCCGCCGTATTAGCAGGCGTTGACGGTGATCTACCCGCGATCCCTCAGCAATTTAGCGCACATCGTTCGCGCAATAACCAGCTACTGCTGGCAGCACTGGCACAAATCCAGCCACAGGTGGATGACGCTATCGCCCGGTTTGGTCGCGATCGTATTGCTGTCGTTCTCGGCACCAGCACCTCCGGTCTGGATGAAGGTGACGTTCACGTTGATCTGATGCTCAACGACAAAGAGAGCACCGACTGGCGCTACCCGCAGCAGGAACTGGGCGATCCGTCGCGTTTTCTTAGCCACTGGCTGGCGCTGGATGGCCCGGCCTTTACGCTCTCAACCGCCTGCTCGTCCAGTGCACGGGCTATCATGAGCGGGCGTCGCTTAATCGAATCTGGTCTGGTGGATATTGCCATTGTCGGCGGTGCCGATACGCTAAGTCGGATGCCCATCAACGGTTTCCACAGTCTGGAATCGCTCTCCCCAACGCGATGTCAGCCGTTTGGCCGCGACCGCAATGGGATCACCATCGGCGAAGGCGCCGCATTGATGGTATTAACCCGCGAGCCACAGCCCATTGCGCTGCTGGGCGTCGGCGAATCCAGCGATGCATACCATATTTCGGCTCCCCATCCGCAGGGAGAAGGTGCCATTCGCGCCATAGGCCAGGCGCTTAACGACGCAGGAATGACACCGGAACACGTGGGCTATATCAATCTGCACGGAACGGCCACTCCGCTAAACGATCAGATTGAGTCCAACGTCGTAAGCACGCTATTTGGCGACACGGTTCCATGCAGTTCAACCAAACACCTGACCGGGCACACGCTGGGCGCGGCGGGGATCACCGAAGCAGCAATCAGTATGCTGATTCTGCAACGCAACCTGCCCCTGCCACCGCAGGATTTTAGCCAGTCGCCGCGCGATGAAACATTGCCACCCTGCGGCATCATTGAACAGCCGCAGCCGCTGACTCGCCCGGTAATCTTATCTAACTCGTTCGCCTTCGGCGGTAATAATGCCAGCATCCTGCTCGGGAGAATCTCATGAGCCACTATTTATCACCGGGCGACTATTTACCGCATGACGCGCCGATGCTACTCCTTGAAGAGGTCGTCAGTGTGGCGGACGAAACCGCCACCTGCCACGTAACAGTATCGGCAAACAGCGTACTGGCTCCTTTCCTCGACCCCGATGGCAATCTGCCCGGCTGGTTCGCACTGGAATTAATGGCGCAGACCATTGGCGTCTGGTCTGGTTGGCACCGCCAGCAACAAGGTCAGGCGAGTATTGCATTAGGTATGGTGCTGGGCGCACGCGAGTTAGTCTGTGCTGCGGGTGTTCTGCCTGCCGGGAAGAGGCTGAGCATTCATGTCAAATTGCTGATGCAGGATGCACGATTCGGTAGCTTTGAATGCGTCATTCAGGCAGACAACACGACGCTGGCAACCGGTCGCGTCAACACCTTCCAGCCGACAACAGAAGAAATTAACACGCTATTTCAACAAGGAGCGTCCACATGAGTCGTTCAGTTTTAGTTACGGGTGCCAGCAAAGGTATCGGTCGCGCCATCGCCAGACAACTGGCGGCAGATGGCTTTGTGGTCGGCGTGCACTATCATCGCGATACGCAAGGTGCACAAGACACGCTGGAGGCTATCCTCGCCGCTGGCGGCGCAGGGCGTCTGTTGACATTTGACGTTGCCAATCGCGAGCAATGCCGTGAAGTACTGGAGCACGATATTGAGGTTAACGGCGCATGGTACGGCATTGTCAGCAACGCCGGAGTGACGCGTGATGCCGCCTTCCCTGCGCTCAGCGATAACGACTGGGATGCGGTGATCCACACTAACCTCGACAGCTTTTACAACGTCATTCATCCGTGCATTATGCCGATGATTAGCGCACGCCAGGGGGGGCGTATCATCACACTGTCTTCAGTATCCGGCGTGATGGGCAACCGCGGTCAGGTTAATTACAGTGCAGCAAAAGCCGGTATTATTGGCGCCACCAAAGCGCTGGCCATCGAACTGGCAAAACGCAAAATTACCGTAAACTGCATTGCACCAGGGCTGATTGATACCGGGATGATCGAGATGGAAGAAGCCGCATTGAAAGAGGCGATGTCGATGATCCCCATGAAACGGATAGGTCAGGCTGAAGAAGTGGCCGGGCTTGCCAGTTATTTAATGTCGGATGTGGCGGGCTATGTCACTCGCCAGGTGATTTCCATCAATGGAGGGATGTTATGACACGTCGTGTCGTGATTACAGGCATGGGCGGCGTCACCGCCTTTGGGGAAAACTGGCAGGATGTCTCCGCCAGGCTATTGGCGTATGAAAATGCGGTACGCAAAATGCCGGAGTGGCAGGTTTATGACGGACTGCACACGCTGTTGGGTGCGCCGATCGACAACTTCACTCTGCCGGAACACTATACCCGCAAGCGCATTCGCGCCATGGGTCGCGTGTCGCTGATGTCCACTCGCGCATCGGAACTGGCGTTAGAACAGGCCGGACTGATTGGCGATCGGGTACTGACCAACGGTGAAACCGGAATAGCATACGGTTCCTCCACAGGCAGCACCGGGCCGGTAAGTGAGTTCGCGACCATGCTGACCGAGAAGCACACCAATAACATCACCGGCACGACCTACGTGCAAATGATGCCGCACACCACGGCTGTTAACACCGGATTGTTTTTCGGCCTGCGTGGGCGAGTCATCCCGACATCCAGCGCCTGCACCTCCGGTAGCCAGGCAATTGGTTACGCATGGGAAGCCATCCGACACGGTTATCAAACGGTGATGGTTGCCGGCGGTGCAGAAGAACTGTGCCCTTCCGAAGCCGCCGTATTTGATACGCTGTTCGCCACCAGCCAGCGCAACGACGAACCGAAAACCACCCCCTCCCCATTCGATGAAAAACGCGATGGTCTGGTCATCGGGGAAGGTGCTGGTACGCTGGTGCTGGAAGAGTTGGAACACGCTAAAGCGCGCGGAGCAACGATTTACGGTGAAATCGTCGGCTTTGCCACTAACTGCGATGCTGCCCATATCACCCAGCCACAGCGTGAGACAATGCAGATTTGCATGGAAAAATCGCTGAGCATGGCCGGTATTAGCAGCCGGGATATCGGCTATATTTCAGCGCACGGTACCGCAACCGATCGTGGCGATATTGCAGAAAGTCAGGCGACTGCCGCAATTTATGGTGATAATGTGCCGCTATCCTCGCTTAAAAGCTATTTTGGGCATACCCTTGGCGCTTGTGGCGCACTTGAGGCCTGGATGAGTCTGCAAATGATGCGTGAAGGCTGGTTTGCGCCTACGCTGAATTTGAGTCAGCCAGATGCCAATTGTGGCGCGCTGGATTACATTATGGGTGAAGCCCGCAAGATTGATTGCGAGTTTTTGCAGAGCAATAACTTTGCGTTTGGCGGCATCAATACTTCTATCATCATCAAACGTTGGCCGTGATATGTACCGGATCGTTCTAGGGAAAGTTTCTGATTTAAGCACCGGCGTGCTGCCTGATGCGCTCTATGAGCAGGCACCGCAGGGCGCACGCCGCGCACGCTGGCTGGCGGGCCGCGTGCTGCTTTCCCATGTCCTTTCGCCATTGCCTGATATCGTCTACGGCGAGCAAGGAAAACCGGCCTTTTCGGCCGACACGCCGCTGTGGTTCAATCTTAGCCACAGCGGTGATGACATTGCTCTGCTGCTTAGCGACGAAGGGGAAGTGGGCTGCGATATTGAAGTCGTGCGCCCGCGCGAAAACTGGAAGACGCTGGCGAATACGGTGTTCAGTCTTAGGGAGCATGCCGAAATCGAAGCAGAACATCCGGACCACCAACTGGCGGCTTTCTGGCGCATCTGGACGCGCAAAGAAGCCATCGTTAAGCAGCGTGGCGGCAGCGCCTGGCAAATTGTCAGCATCGATAGCACTACGCTGACATCCTCGCTCTCCGTTAGCCAGTGCCAGCTCGAAACCCTGAGTCTGGCCGTGTGCACGCCAACGCCATTTACCCTGACAGCCGACGCCGTGCAGAGGCTGTAACTCCCGCATTCCCTGTGCGCCGACGCGCGACATGAAAGGTTAACTGCAGATGCAACGAGTCACCATTACTCTCGATGACGATTTACTGGAAACGCTGGATAGCCTGAGCCAGCGCCGTGGTTACAACAATCGTTCTGAAGCGATTCGCGATATTTTGCGTGGTGCGCTGGCGCAGGAAACGACCCAGGAACATGGCACTCAGGGCTTCGCGGTACTCTCATATGTTTATGAACATGAGAAGCGTGATTTGGCCAGTCGCATTGTTTCGACGCAGCACCATCACCATGATTTGTCGGTCGCTACGCTACACGTTCACATCAACCACGACGACTGCCTGGAAATCGCCGTTCTGAAAGGCGATATGGGCGATGTTCAGCATTTTGCCGATGATGTGATTTCCCAGCGCGGGGTGCGCCACGGTCATTTGCAGTGCCTGCCAAAAGAAGAGTAATTACCTTATTCGTTGCCGGGGGCGCTTCGCTTGCCCGGCCTACACCCGTTCTCGTTTGTAGGCCGGATAAGGCGCCGCCGCCATCCGGCAATAATATTCACGCCATCGTGCCAATCGTCTTGCGAAAGCGTAACAGCGCTATCAGGAAAAACGCACCGCCAATCGCCAGTAGCGTCAGGAACTGCGGCCAGACGATACTGAACCCAGCCCCACGATAAAGAATCGCCTGCGCCAGGCTGACAAAGTGGGTGGTCGGCATGGTTAGCATGATGTCCTGCACCGCCTGCGGCATACTTTCACGCGGCGTAGAGCCGCCGGAGAGCATCTGTAACGGCAGCAACACCAGAATCATCAGCAGTCCCAACTGCGGCATGGAGCGCGCCAGCGTGCCCATAAAAATACCGATCGAGGTGGTCGCGAACAAGCTCAGCGCCACGCCCAGCATAAACAGCGGTATCGAACCTTCAATGGGTACGCCGAGCACGCCTTTTACCATCAACATCAACGACAGGCCAGAAACCACCAGCACCACCAGCCCCATCGACCAGATTTTTGCCATCATGATCTCAAATGGCGTTACCGGCATGACCAGCAGATGTTCTATCGTCCCGTGCTCACGCTCGCGGATCAGCGCCGAGCCGGTGAGCACAATCGCCAGCATGGTGATGTTGTTGATAATCGCCATCACCGCGCCAAAGCGGGCGGGTTCCAGATTGGGGTTAAAACGCATGCGCATTTCCAGCGCCACCGGCGGCTCGCTGTTGTCACGGTAACGCGCCACAAAGCTGTTCACCTCGCCGCTGATGATATTCTGAATATAGCTGTTGCCGGTAAAGGCCTGGCTCATCCGCGTGGCATCGACGTTAACCTGAATATCCGGCTGCCGCCCGGCCAGCACATCACGCTGAAAATCAGGCGGAATATTCACAGCAAAGGTATAGCGTCCGGCATCCAGCCCGGCATCCATCTCATCGGCGGTGATCATCTCCGGCGGTAAAAACCACGGGCGATAAAAGCTGTTCACAATGCGATTCGACAACTGCGACTGATCCATATCGGCGATGGCTATCGGTGCCAGGTGCAGCGAACCTGGGAGCACGGTGGCGGAAGAGTAAACCGAAATCGTGAAGGCGAAGACGATCAGCGTCAGCATCGCTTTATCACCCAGCAGGCTGCGTAGCTCTTTGATGCCGAGGTTATAAATATTACGTAGTCGGCGCATCACCCCTCCTGTTTTTTCAGCAGTAATACGCTCAAACCAATCACCACCGGAATGGCTACCGCCAGCGGCATAAACAGCTGCCAGAGATCCGTCAGATCCAACGCTTTAGAGAACGTCCCGCGCGCAATGGTCAGAAAATGGCTGGTCGGATAAATTTCGCCAATCCAGCGTCCAGGTCCTTCGAGCGAGGCGACCGGGTCGATCATCCCGGAAAACTGCGTCGCCGGGATCAGCGTAATAATTGCCGTACCAAAAATGGCGGCGATCTGGCTTTTCATAAACGTGGAGATTAACAACCCCAGTCCGGTGGCAATGGTGACGTACAGCAGCGCGGCCAGCGTCAGAGTCATAAAGCTGCCCTTATGCGGGACGCCGAACACAAACACCGACAGCGCACACAGCAGCAGGAAGTTCAGCATGCCCAGTACGATATAAGGCAACTGTTTGCCGAGCAAAAACTCACTGCGGGTGGTGGGTGTAACGTACAGGTTGATAATCGATCCCAGCTCTTTTTCGCGCACCACGCTGAGGGCACTGAGCATGGAAGGGATCATCATCAGCAGCAGCGGGATCACTGCCGGAACAATCGCCGGCAGGCTCTTCACATCCGGGTTGTAACGATAGCGAGTTTCAATGGTCATCAGCCCGTTTTGCCCACTGGCATTGGGTTGATGCGCCATCACGTCCTGTAGCCAGGTCTGGTGCATCGCCTGTACGTAACCCCTTACCGTTTCGGCCCGGCTCGGCATTGCGCCATCGACCCAGACGCCAATCTTCACCGGCGTGCCACGCGCGATATCGCGGCCAAAGTTTGGCGGGATCTCTATTGCTACCGCCACTTCGCCCGAACGCATCCGTTTGTCCAGCTCGTCATAACTGGTGAGCGGCGGCTGTTCGATAAAATAGCGCGATCCCGCCAGATTCAGCGTCCACGCCTGGCTACTGACGGTCTGGTCACGATCGAGCACCGAAAAACGCAGGTTTTCCACATCCATGCTGATGCCATAACCCATGATCAGCATCAGGATCACTGTGCCCATCAGCGCCAGCGTTGAACGAACCGGGTCACGTCGCAGCTCCAGTGCTTCACGGCGGCTGTAGCTGAACAAGCGCCGCAGGCTAAAGCCCTGCCGCGGCGGCTGACTATTTTCATGCACTATCGGAACATTGGCTGGCGCTAACTGAGCCTCCGGCGCCGGGCCTGCCGCTTCCTGTAACCAAGAGATAAACGCCTCTTCCAGGCTGGCTGCGCCGCGCTGCTTCACCAGCGCCTGCGGTGTGCCGCTGGCGAGTACTTTTCCGGCGTGCATCAGCGACATCCGGTCGCAGCGCTCCGCTTCGTTCATAAAGTGGGTAGAGATAAAAATGGTCACTTTATCCTGACGCGACAGATCGACCATCAGTTGCCAGAACATGTCCCTCGCCACCGGATCGACCCCGGAGGTCGGCTCATCAAGAATGAGCATCTCAGGGCGATGGATCACCGCCACCGCCAGTGACAGGCGCTGACGGATCCCCAACGGCAGCGCGCCGGGCAACGCGTCTTCGACATCGGTCAGCGAAAAGCGCTCACTCATCTCTTTCACGCGCCCTGAGATTTCTGCCTCGGGGATATGAAACAGTCGCGCGTGTAGCTCAAGGTTTTGCCGCACGGTCAACTCGCTATAGAGCGAAAACGCCTGCGACATATAGCCTACCCGGCGGCGGGTATCGATATTCTTCGGGTCAACCGCTTGCCCAAACAGCCACGCCTCACCTTCGCTTGCGGGCAGCAGCCCGGTGAGCATCTTCATGGTGGTGGATTTACCGCAGCCGTTGGAGCCGAGAAAACCGAAGATTTCCCCGCGCGGAATACGAAAGTTAACGTGGTCAACGGCGACAAACTTGCCGAAGCGCATGGTCAGATCTTTCGCTTCAATAGCAATTTCTTCCTGCTCAGCGTGATACGGCGGGATCACCACCGGCTTATGCGCCTGACGCTGCGCTTCAGGTAGCAGCGCGATAAACGCCTGCTCCAGCGTGGCGCTGTTGGTTTTTTCGCGCAACTGCTGCGCGCTGCCGGTGGCCAATACCTCACCCGCGTTCATCGCCACCAGCCAGTCAAAGCGCTCGGCTTCTTCCATGTAGGCGGTGGCGACCAGCACGCTCATATTGGTCTGACGCTGGCGAATGCTGTTAATCAGATCCCAGAACTGGGCACGTGACAGCGGGTCTACCCCGGTGGTGGGTTCATCGAGAATTAACAGTTCCGGGTCGTGGATTAACGCGCAGCACAGCCCCAGCTTTTGCTTCATCCCACCCGAGAGTTTCCCGGCAGGACGATCGCGAAACGGCGCCAGTCCGGTGCTGTTCAGCAGCTCGGTAATCCGCGCTTCACGCTCCGCTTTGTCATGGCCAAACAACCGGGCAAAGAAATCGACGTTCTCATACACCGACAGCGTATGGTACAGGTTTTTCCCTAACCCCTGCGGCATCCAGGCAATGCGTGGACAGACATCCCGGCGATGTTTCGGGTCACGCATATCACCGCCCAGCACCATCACGTTGCCGTGTTCAATGACTCGCGCACCGGAGATGAGCGACAGCAGGCTCGATTTTCCGACGCCATCCGGACCAATCAGCCCCACCATGCAGCGGGCGGGGATATCCAGCGTGATATTGTTCAGCGCGACCGTTGTCCCGTAATGCTGACTCACGCCGTCAAGGTGCGCCACGGGAGGAACGGGAACCAGCGCCAGATGCGTCATTGCGGCAACCTCACCACCAGGTCGTCAGGCCAGGGGCGATTTTCATCAACACGCACCCAGGCCATGCCCGGCAGACCGGTTTTCACGTACTCCAGGTGCTGCTGTAACAGCTCCGGCGGGATACGCGCTTTCACGCGGAACATCAGTTTTAGCCGCTCATCACTGGTTTCAACCGTTTTCGGCGTGAACTGCGCGACGCTGGCGACAAAGCTGATGGTCGCAGGAATACGCAGATCCGGCGCGGCATCCAGCACCAGTCGCGCTTCACCGCCAATCTTCAGCAGGCCAGCCTGTTCGGTCGGCAAGAAGAATGTCATGTAGACATCGCTGAGATCGACCATATTCAGCACGCGCCCGCCTGCTGACAGCACTTCGCCCGGTTCAGCCACGCGGTACTGCACGCGACCATCGCGCGGGGCTTTAAGCTCGCTGTCATCGATATCTGCCGCAATGCGTCGTTCGGTAGCCTGTGCGGCTTCGACCCGGGTTTGCGCCTGAATGATGCTGGTACGGGCGGCTTCAATCGCCGCTTTCGCGGCAGAGACCTGCGCCTTTGCCGATTCCAGCGCAGCACGCGCACTTTCAGCGGCGGCCCTGTCGTCATCCAGTTGTTGCTCAGATACCGCACCACGCAGGGACAGTGAACGGGAGCGTACGTGGCGTTTAGAGACCGACTGCAACTCTGCTTCACGCTGTTTTACCACCGACTGTGCGGCGCGCATTTCGCTTTGCCGTTGTTCCAGCAACGCCCGTGCCGCCGCAACCGCACTTTCCGCTTCTTTGATTTGCGCGACCGCTTCCAGCCGCTGCTCGTGCAGCACGCGGGTATCCATTTTCGCCAGCACCTCGCCCTGACGAACGAACTGCCCTTCCGACACGAGGATCGTATCAATACGTCCGGCAATTTTGGTGGCAATATCCACTTCAGTGGCTTCAATTCTGCCGTTGCTGGCGGCAAACCCTTCCGGTATCCCCGCAGGACGCAACATCCACCATGCTATTGCAGCAACCACCACCACAATACCCGCGCCCCACCACACCAGATGACGCTTAATCTTATCCATATTCGACCCGCCGTAATCCCTGTTATCAAACGATGCGTGTCACAAAACCCACTGAACTGCTATTAAGTGAGAGATTCCATCCGGGATGAGAAGGAATGAGAAATAATGGCCAAAGAGCGGACAGGCGTTAAGGCAACGCATACCGCGAAGGAAGTGAGTGACGAAAATGCTGTGAAATCGGGTAGTAATGTTGTCATCATCAGCGTTCCTGGCCGGAAATGAAACACGCATACTCATAACTGCTGTCTATTGAATACTAACACCTGGTTTCGATATGTCTATTCGGTTGTCGTTTCCAGTTCAGCCCTGGCACAAGAAATATTTCGTATATCAACGATTGATAAACAATCGCAACTATAAACATAATCAATGATTAGGCATCCCTATAATAGCGGCTCATTTACCGATCTCGTTATGGCGAGGCTCCTGTACAAATACAAGTTACCGCCCTGCTGGTATCGAGAGAGACCACTCAGGGAAATACAGGCATCCATCGAATCAAGGTGTTGCCAAGGTAACTTCTGACGATTTCACCATCGGACAGATACGTTGTTCAGTGCTAAAACCAGGACGTAGGGATCTGCCTGTGCTAACCCTGTCTTGTTCGCCCCTATGAGAGATTTTTATAGGGAATTACACCATGTCATCTATGCCACTCTGCGCCGCTCATCATCCTATGCCGGATTTCAATGGCGACGCTATCGCCCAATATATGCGCACCGATTTTATTACTCTGCCGGACCATCTCAGCGTTAACGGCGCTCGCGAGTACTTTGTCTCCCAACTCAAAACGGATGACATCCCAGGCCAGGTCTTTGTTGTGGCTGGAAAAGCGCTGCGCGGGGTGTTATCCATCAAGCGCTTATTGCAGGAAAAAGATACGTCGCTGAACATCAACCATCTTACGGACAGCTGTTTATTTCATGTAAAGCCTGATGATGAACGGGCGCAGGTCGTTGCCGAGTTAGCCGAACGCGAAGTCGATCTGGTTGCTGTCGTTGAGAGAGGTGAGCTGGTCGGTTGTCTGATGGAAAAAGAGATCGCTCATCTACAGGAAGATGATGTTACCGAAGACGTTCAGCTTCAGGGCGCCACGCTACCGCTGGAAAAACCCTATCTGGAAATTAGTCCGTGGACATTGTGGAAAAAGCGTTCGGTCTGGCTCCTGCTGCTGTTTGTCGCAGAAGCCTATACCAGCAGCGTGCTTCAGCATTTTGAAGAGGCGCTGGAATCCGCAATTGCCCTGGCCTTTTTTATTCCGCTATTAATTGGTACTGGCGGCAACAGCGGTACGCAGATCACTTCGACGCTGGTACGTTCAATGGCGCTGGGAGAAGTGCGGCTGCGCGATATGGGCCGGGTGATCCGCAAAGAAGTTTCAACTTCGCTGCTGATCGCTCTGACGCTGGGCCTGGCAGGGTGCTTGCGCGCGTGGATGATGGGCATCGGCATGGAAATCACGCTGATCGTCAGCCTGACGCTGGTTTGCATTACATTGTGGAGCGCCGTGGTGTCATCAGTGATCCCCATGGTGCTTAAGCGTATCGGCATTGATCCCGCCGTGGTTTCAGCCCCGTTTATCGCCACGCTTATCGACGGTACCGGGTTAATTATCTACTTTAAAATCGCCCAGCACTTTCTTGGTCTGAACTAATGATAACGCCCGGCAGCTCAGGTTGTCGGGCGTCACAGTCAGGCTGGCGCTAAATCTTGCGCACACGCCCAGGCGCTCGACCACGCCCACTGGAAGTTATACCCACCCAACCAGCCGGTGACATCCATCACTTCACCAATAAAGTACAGCCCTGGCACTTTGCGGGCTTCCATCGTGCGCGAAGACAGTTCGTTGGTATCCACGCCACCCAGCGTGACTTCCGCTGTGCGATACCCTTCGGTACCGTTCGGCTGCACCCGCCATTCAGTGAGCGTCTCCACCAGCGTTTGCTGATCGCGCACGTTAAGTTGTTTCAGCGTCGCATCCGGGATTTGCCCTAATTGCTGCAGGCATTCCACCAGACGTTTCGGTAACTGCATCGCTAACGTGTTCTTTAAGCTCTGATTTGGATGTGCGCTTCGTTGTTCGTCGAGAAAGCTCGCAAGGTCAACATCCGGCAACAAATTAATGCTGACAAATTCGCCGGGCTGCCAAAAACTGGAAATTTGCAAAACGGCCGGGCCTGAAAGCCCACGGTGCGTAAAGAGCAGGTTTTCACGAAATACGGTGCCGTCTTCAGCGGTGATAACGGAAGGAACAGACACGCCTGAGAGCACCTGAAGCTGCTCCAGCAATGGCTTATGCAACGTAAAGGGCACCAGGCCTGCGCGCGTCGGCAACACCTTCAGTCCAAACTGTTCGGCAATTTTATAACCAAACGGCGTTGCCCCCAGACCCGGCATGGAAAGCCCACCGGAGGCAATAACCAATTTTTTCGCACCGACCGTCATCTCGTTCAGTTCCAGAATGAAGCCATCATCATCCTGTGCGACGCTCAGGACTTCGCTACGTAACCGCATCGTAACGTTACCTTTTTCGCACTCGGCAACCAGCATATCGACGATTTGTTGGGCCGAATCATCGCAGAACAGCTGACCGAGCGTTTTTTCGTGCCAGGCAATGCCGTGTTTACCCACCAGATCAATAAAGTCCCACTGCGTATAGCGAGCCAGCGCCGATTTGCAAAAATGCGGGTTTTGACTCAAATATGCAGCCGGTTCCACATAAAGATTGGTAAAGTTACAACGACCTCCGCCGGACATGAGGATCTTACGTCCAGGCTTTTTACCATTATCAATCAGCAGTACTTGACTGCCTGCTTGCCCTGCCTGCGCGGCGCAGAACATACCCGCTGCGCCAGCGCCTATAATAACGGTATCAAACCTTTCCACGTTGCGATCCTCTCTAAAAAGCGGGCGTGAATTGTAAAGATTCCTCAGTGGTCGCACCAGCACCAAACTATCAATAATAGGTATTTATATGAATTCTATAGGATAATTCTTTAGTGGTGTAAAACAAAGCAGGAGACAAATCAAAAAAACTCTATATTTCACTTTGCCCGCGCCGCCAAAGTCACTGATAATGCGCCGCGTTCATGTCCTCAAAATGGCGTAACGTCCTATGCTACATTTGTTTGCTGGCCTGGATTTACATACCGGGCTTTTATTATTGCTTGCTCTGGCTTTTGTGCTGTTCTACGAAGCAATTAACGGCTTCCACGATACAGCCAATGCTGTCGCAACCGTGATCTATACCCGTGCAATGCGTTCGCAATTGGCGGTGGTCATGGCTGCGTTGTTCAACTTCTTTGGTGTTTTGCTGGGTGGTCTCAGCGTAGCGTATGCCATCGTGCATATGCTACCAACGGATCTGCTGCTCAACATGGGTTCTTCACATGGCCTCGCCATGGTGTTCTCTATGCTTCTGGCGGCAATTATCTGGAACCTCGGTACCTGGTACTTTGGTCTGCCTGCATCCAGCTCCCACACGCTGATTGGCGCGATCATCGGTATTGGTTTAACCAATGCGTTGATGAACGGGACTTCAGTGGTGGATGCACTTAACATCCCGAAAGTGCTCAATATTTTCGGTTCGCTGATCATTTCCCCTATTGTCGGTCTGGTGTTCGCTGGCGGTCTGATCTTCTTGCTGCGTCGTTACTGGAACGGCACCAAGAAGCGGGCGCGTATTCACCTGACTCCTGCAGAGCGTGAAAAGAAAGACGGTAAGAAAAAGCCGCCGTTCTGGACGCGTATCGCACTGATCCTCTCCGCTATCGGTGTGGCGTTCTCTCATGGCGCTAACGATGGGCAGAAAGGTATTGGTCTGGTAATGCTGGTACTGATTGGCGTAGCGCCTGCAGGCTTCGTGGTGAATATGAATGCTTCTGGTTACGAAATTACGCGTACCCGTGATGCTATCAATAACGTCGAAACCTACTTCCAGCAGCGTCCTGATTTGCTCAAACAGGCGACCGGCGTTGATCAGTTGGTTCCGTCTCCGACGGAAACGGCGACAACGACCCCAGCAGAGTTCCATTGTCACCCGGCAAATACCATCAACGCGCTTGAGCGTGCAAAAGGTATGCTGGCGAACCTGGAAACCTACGACAAGTTAAGCGTTGATCAGCGTAGCCAGCTGCGTCGCATTATGCTGTGCATTTCTGATACGACCGATAAAGTCGTGAAACTGCCTGGCGTAAGCAGCGACGATCAGCGACTGCTGAAGAAACTGAAAACCGACATGCTGAGCACCATTGAGTACGCACCCGTCTGGATTATCATGGCTGTTGCTCTGGCTCTGGGCTGCGGTACGATGATTGGCTGGCGTCGCGTGGCGACCACTATCGGTGAGAAAATCGGTAAGAAAGGCATGACCTATGCTCAGGGGATGTCGGCACAGATGACTGCCGCAGTCTCTATCGGTCTCGCCAGTTACACCGGTATGCCTGTTTCCACCACGCACGTTCTCTCCTCTTCTGTTGCAGGGACGATGGTTGTTGACGGTGGCGGTTTGCAGCGTAAAACGGTAACCAGCATTCTGATGGCCTGGGTCTTCACCCTGCCAGCAGCGATTATCCTTTCCGGGGTGCTGTACTGGCTATCCCTGAAGCTAATCTAAGCGCATGCACAGTAAAAAAGCGGGTCAGCAAACTGACCCGCTTTTTTTGTATCTGTCGTTGACATCAGTGCCAGATAATCAGCGCGACCATACTGATTAACACCAGCCCACATAACGCGCTGGTAAGGATGAACTGACCGCGAACCCGCTCACAGCGGCGAATAAACTCATCGTCATGATGATCACGGTAACGCTGAGCGTAGATATACCACACCAGACGCATCTGCTTGTTAGGTTGCCCATGCGAGGTAAAAAAGCCGCCCCCATCAACATACTGGTAAAGTAATGGATCGCAACCACGAAGTACCACTAACAGTGCGCGTAGCGAAGAAAAATAACGCGCCATATTAACAATGCAAACGACACATAAAGCCCAGAATAACGCAATGGTGCTTATCATATCTCCTCCCCGGCGACCCGCCCACGGAACTCCTTTCCGGGACTACCGCTCCCCGATACCCTGCCAAACCATTCAGTGAAGAGCACAACCGAAACCGCTCGTGTTAGTGTCACGCATCCGAGCGCCTCTCTAAATAGTGTAGGAGATTAGTTAATTTTTTTGCCAGAAGGTTAATCACTATCAATGCAATTAACTAAAAAATTTGTTTAACTACTTGGCAAGCAAGGCGGATTGACGGATTATCCCGGTCGCTATAATGTAAGGATAGTCCTTAAAAGGTACGTTTTTACGACTGGGCTAGCCCCGCGCATAAAGTTCGCAGGACGCGGATGACGCGGCGGCAAATGAACGCCAGCAGGCTAGTCATCGACAACTTATGGAAGGAGTAACACTATGGCTTATAAACACATTCTTATCGCGGTTGATCTTTCTCCAGAAAGCAAAGTTCTGGTTGAAAAAGCGGTCTCTATGGCGCGGCCTTACAATGCGAAAGTCTCCCTTATCCACGTTGACGTAAACTATTCTGACCTGTACACCGGGCTAATCGACGTGAATCTGGGCGATATGCAGAAACGCATTTCTGAAGAAACCCACCACGCGTTAACCGAGCTGTCCACCAATGCAGGCTACCCAATCACCGAAACCCTGAGCGGTAGCGGCGACCTGGGTCAGGTTCTGGTTGATGCCATCAAAAAATACGACATGGATCTGGTCGTTTGTGGCCACCACCAGGATTTCTGGAGCAAGCTGATGTCCTCCGCGCGCCAACTGATCAACACCGTCCACGTCGACATGTTGATTGTTCCGCTGCGTGACGACGAAGAAGCATAAAACGCTGGCCGTCGGGAGATAACCCGGCGCGCTGCAAGTCGTTAAGCCTGTAAACGCCCGCCTGTGCGGGCGTTTTTGTTTTTATCATTCAGACACAATTAGTACATCAATCCAACAAACAAATCATAATTAGTGTGATCAACTAATTGGATCGAAATCTATCTCTATAATACTCTACGACTGCGGCCAATCACCGCAGTCTATAACAAAATAAGACTTTTTCGGCGCGTTTAAGCATACGCGTTCATACTTTTCGGGATGGCTTTGAAAGGCGAAGGAATATGAATACTACTGCACCTACGGGCTTGCTGCAGCAACCTCGTCCGTTCTTCATGATCTTCTTTGTGGAATTATGGGAACGATTTGGCTATTACGGCGTTCAGGGCATCCTGGCGGTATTTTTTGTTAAGCAACTCGGATTTTCTCAGGAACAGGCATTTGTCACCTTTGGCGCGTTTGCGGCATTGGTATACGGCCTGATCTCCATCGGCGGCTATGTCGGCGACCATCTTTTAGGTACCAAACGCACGCTGGTGCTCGGCGCTATCGTGCTGGCACTTGGTTACTTCATGACCGGGATGTCACTGCTCAAGCCCGACCTGATTTTTATTGCTTTGGGTACCATTGCCGTCGGTAACGGGCTGTTTAAAGCCAACCCGGCAAGCCTGCTGTCAAAATGCTATCCGCCGAAAGACGCCCGTCTGGACGGTGCTTTCACCCTGTTTTATATGTCTATTAACATCGGCTCGCTGCTGTCGCTATCGCTGGCGCCGGTGATTGCCGATAAGTTTGGCTACGCGGTGACCTACAACCTGTGTGGAGCCGGGCTTATTGTCGCGCTGCTGGTCTACTTTGCCTGTCGTGGCATGGTGAAGAATATCGGTTCAGAGCCGGACCATAAGCCGCTGAATTTCCGGAATCTGCTGTACGTGCTGGCCGGTACGGTTGTGATGGTATTTATCTGTGCCTGGCTGATGCACAACGTGCAGATTGCCAACCTGGTACTGATCGTCCTGTCGATTGCCGTGACTATCATCTTCTTCCGCCAGGCATTCAAACTGGATAAAACCGGACGCAATAAGATGTTCGTGGCCTTTATCCTGATGCTGGAAGCGGTGGTGTTCTACGTGCTGTACGCGCAGATGCCAACTTCGCTGAACTTCTTTGCTATCAATAACGTGCACCATGAAATTCTTGGTTTCGCCATCAACCCGGTAAGCTTCCAGGCGCTGAACCCGTTCTGGGTGGTACTGGCGAGTCCGGTGCTGGCCGCAATCTATACCCGTCTGGGAAACAAAGGCAAAGATCTGACCATGCCGATGAAGTTTACGCTTGGCATGTTCCTGTGCTCGCTGGGCTTCCTGACGGCCGCCGCTGCCGGAATGTGGTTTGCTGATGCGCAAGGGCTGACGTCGCCGTGGTTTATCGTGCTGGTTTATCTGTTCCAGAGCCTGGGTGAACTGCTGATTAGCGCCCTGGGACTGGCGATGGTCGCCGCTCTCGTGCCGCAGCACCTGATGGGCTTCATTCTCGGGATGTGGTTCCTGACGCAGGCCGCCGCCTTCCTGATGGGGGGTTATGTCGCCACGTTCACCGCCGTACCAGAGAACATCACCGACCCGCTGCAAACGCTGCCTATCTACACCAACGTCTTCAGTAAGATAGGCCTGGTCACCCTGGCGGTAACGGTGGTGATGGCGATTATGGTGCCATGGCTGAACCGCATGATTAATACGCCGAGCACCGAGCAATAACCTTCAGTGCCGAATGGCGGCTATTGCCCAATCCGGCCTACATTCAACATGCCCGGTCGCCTTGCGCTATCGGGCATTTTCACTCACTACCCTTTACGCGCGTCTATCCACTCCTGCACTTCCACCACAAAGGTGTCCGGCGCTTTGCGGTACATTTTGCGCGCCAGATCGAGAATCGTATGCTGGCCGAGCGCTTCTTCCATGCGTTGCTGGGCCATATCCATTACCGAGCGTACACCACAAATGCCTTCACAGGCCCATTGGGGCGGATGTTCCTCAAATACCGCCAGCCGCTGGCGAATTTCACGACATTCAAAGATGCGTTTATCGCCATCAATAGCATTCACCACGTCCAGCACCGTGATGTGTTCAGCGGGTTTAGCCAACTGGAAACCACCCCCCTTCCCCTCAATGCTGCGCACCAGACCCGCTTTCGACAGACGGGTGAAAATTTTCGCCAGATAGTCATACGGTACGCTTTGCAGTTCGGCAATTTCCCGCACGCTCATATCCCGCGCGTCGCCTTTGCTATCGACCATACACATCAGGCTATGGATGCCGTACTCAACCCCGGAACTGTAAAATGCCATTTTTATCTCAGCCAAAATGAATCTGAGTTTATTGTAGCTTTTTCATCTAAGGCATTCCAGAGAACAGAGTAACTCCTTATGAGAATAAAAAGATAAATAGATAATTATCAGATAGATAACAAAATACCCTGGCGCAATACAGAAAAAAGGATCAGGATCGCATTGCAATCCATAACTACGACCAATAAAATCCGAGTAAATAAATCGTAGTCACCAGTGAGATAAAACCAATGCAAAAACAAATTCTGATCGTGGGCGCCGGTTTTGCCGGTATGTGGGCAGCATTGAGCGCCGCACGCCTGGCGGATAAATACCAGCAAACCATTGATATTACGGTGATTGCGCCTCAGCCAGAGCTGCGTGTACGCCCGCGTTTTTATGAAAGCGCGGTCCACACGCTGGTCGCCCCGCTGCAACCGTTATTCGACGCCACCGGCGTTAACTTCCTGCAAGGTCACGTCGAGCAGATCCTCCCGGCCTCTAAAGAAGTCAGTTGGAAAGATGCCAACGGTGATATTCATCTACGCCGCTACGACCGCCTGGTACTCGCCAGCGGCAGTCACGTAAACCGCGACGCCGTTGCCGGTGCTGCAGAACACGCCTTCGACCTCGACCAGCTCGAAAGTGCCGCCGTACTGGAACAACACATTAAGGATCTGGCGCAGCAGCCAGAGAGCGAGGCTCGTAATACCGTGGTAGTCTGCGGCGGCGGCTTTACCGGGATTGAGATGGCGCTGGAATTACCGGGCCGTCTGCGCGAGATTTTGGGTGCCAATGCTAAGACCAGAGTTGTCGTAGTTGAACGCGGTGCACAGCCGGGCGCACGCTGGAGTCAGGAGCTGCGGGATGTCATCGCACAGGCATCAGCCGAACTGGGCGTTGAATGGCGGGTGAATACGGAAGTAGAGTGCGTGGATGCGTCCGGCGTAACGCTGAAAAATGGGCAGACCATCGCCTCACAGACCATTATCTGGACGGTTGGCGTGCAGGCAAACGGGCTAACGGCGCAAATTGACGCACCGCACGATCGTCAGGGCCGCCTGCATGTGGACGCAAACCTTCAGGTCATCGGCCATGATGATATCTATGCCACCGGCGATGTGGCTTACGCCGCCACCGATGACAAAGGTAATCACGCGCTAATGACCTGCCAGCACGCTATTTTACTGGGCAAATTTGCCGGTAACAACGCCGCCGCCAGCTTGCTGAACGTTGCGCCATTGCCGTATCGTCAGGAAAACTACGTCACCTGTCTGGATCTTGGCGCATGGGGCGCGGTATATAGCGAAGGATGGGATCAGCAGGTGAAACTGACGCGTGAAGAAGCGAAAAAGCTGAAGGTGTCGATTGTCAGCGAGCTGATTTACCCGCCGAAAGCAGACCGTGCGGTAGCATTTGAGATTGCCGACCCTTATGCTCCGTTTGTTTAACCCGTGATGCCGGATGGCGGCTAACGCCTTATCCGGCCTACTAACGGCGCCGAACTGTAGGCCCGATAAGCGTAGCGCCATCGGGCACTATAGCTGACCATCTGGCCTATGCCGTTCCCGCATAAATATCGAACCGATGCCCTTTTGTAACTACTGCGTTCGGCGTGGCGACCTCCGCCAGCGGCGGCGCGTAGTCCGGGCGCTTCACTACCACACGTTTAGTCGCCAGCTGACGTGCTGGTGCCAACAAACCATCGGCATCTAAGTCTGGCCCCACCAACGACTGAAACACGCGCATCTCTTTTTTCACCAGCGCGCTTTTCTGCTTATGTGGGAACATCGGGTCGAGATACACCACCTGCGGGCGTGGCGTGATATCGGTTAACGCCGTCAGGCTTGAGGCGTGAATCAACTGCAAACGCTCCTGCAACCACGGGCCGATTTCCGGATCTGCATAACCACGGGCCAGGCCATCGTCGAGCAGCGCCGCCACCACCGGATTACGTTCCAGCATCCGTACATGGCAGCCAACGGAGGCCAGCACAAACGCATCGCGCCCCAGTCCTGCGGTAGCATCTACCACGTCTGGCAGATAATCGCCTTTAATGCCGACAGCCTTCGCCACCGCTTCGCCGCGACCACCGCCAAACTTGCGCCGGTGGGCCATCGCACCGCCAACGAAATCGACGAAGATACCGCCGAGCTTAGGTTCATCGCGTTTGCGCAGTTCCAGATGCTCCGCTGTCATCACCAACGCCATCAGGTTGTCTTCATCGTGCTCCAGTCCCCAGCGGGCGGCAAGAACAGATAAGGCGCCGTCTCCGGCGCCTGTTTCATCAAGTAAGCAGATTTTCACGCGAATAATCAGCCTTTAATCCCGTAATGCTCCAGCATCGCATCCAGTTGCGGCTCGCGGCCACGGAAGCGTTTGAACAGCGTCATTGGCTCCTCAGAACCCCCACGAGTCAGGATGCTATCCAGGAACGACTGTCCGGTTTCGCGGTTAAAAATCCCCTCTTCTTCAAAACGAGAGAACGCGTCCGCCGCCAGGACATCAGCCCACAGATAGCTGTAGTAACCCGCTGCGTAGCCGCCCGCAAAAATATGGCTGAAAGCGTGTGGGAAGCGACCCCATGTTGGGCCAGGCACCACAGCAACCTGCTTTTTAATCTCTGCCAGGGTTTCAAGGATTTTCGCCCCCTGCTGCGGGTTAAATTCCGCGTGCAGACGGAAATCAAACAGGCCGAATTCCAGCTGACGCAGAATAAACAGCGCCGCCTGGTAGTTTTTCGCCGCCAGCATTTTATCCAGCAATTCTTTCGGCAGCGGTTCACCGGTTTCATAGTGACCGGAGATAAACGCCAGCGCTTGTGGCTCCCAGCACCAGTTCTCCATAAACTGGCTCGGCAGTTCGACCGCATCCCATGGCACACCGTTGATACCGGAAACACCGGCGGTTTCGATACGGGTCAGCATGTGGTGCAGACCATGACCGAACTCGTGGAACAGGGTGATCACTTCATCGTGGGTAAACAGCGCCGGTTTACCGTTCACCGGACGGTTGAAGTTACAGGTCAGATAAGCGACCGGTTTTTGCAACGTACCGTCGGTTTTACGCATCTGGCCGACACAGTCGTCCATCCACGCTCCGCCACGTTTGTGTTCCCGCGCGTACAGATCCAGATAGAAGCTGCCGCGCAGCTCGTTGTTTTCGTCATACAGCTCGAAGAAGCGAACTTCCGGGTGCCAGACGTCAACATCGGCGCGCTCTTTGGCGGTGATGCCGTAAATACGTTTCACCACTTCAAACAGGCCATTAACGGCTTTGTTTTCCGGGAAATAGGGGCGCAGCTGCTCGTCGCTGATGCTGTAGAGGTGCTGTTTTTGTTTCTCGCTGTACCAGGCGATATCCCACGGCTGCAGCTCATCGACGCCAAATTCCGCTTTCGCGAAGGCGCGCAACTGGGCCAGCTCTTTCTCACCCTGTGGACGGGCGCGTTTCGCCAGATCGGTCAGGAAGTCGAGGACCTGCTGCGGATTTTCCGCCATTTTGGTGGCCAGCGATTTAAAGGCGTAGCTTTCAAAGCCCAGCAGCTGTGCCAGTTCGTGACGCAGCGCGAGGATCTCTTCCATTATCGGGCTGTTATCCCATTTACCTGCGTTTGGCCCCTGGTCAGACGCGCGGGTGGAGTAAGCGCGGTACATCTCTTCGCGCAGCCCCTGGTTATCACAGTAGGTCATCACCGGCAGGTAGCTTGGGATATCCAGCGTTAACAGATAGCCTTCCTGCTCTTTGGCTTCCGCCTGAGCCTTCGCCGCAGCCAGCGCGCTTTCCGGCATACCTGCCAGTTCGGCTTCGTCGGTGACTAACTTCGTCCAGCCCATCGTGGCATCAAGGACGTTATTGCTGTACAAGTTGCCGAGCTCAGACAGGCGGGTGGCAATTTCACCATAGCGCTGCTGTTTTTCCTTCGGCAGGCCAATACCAGAAAGCTCAAAATCGCGCAGCGCGTTATCAACCGCTTTTTTCTGTGCGGTGTTCAGGGTGGCGTAATGATCGCCATCGCGCAGGTCGCGGTAGGCTTTGTACAGCCCCTCATGTTGCCCAACCCAGGTGCTGTATTCAGACAACAGCGGCAGCGTTTGTTCGTAGGCTTCGCGCAGCTCCGGGCTGTTTTTCACCGAATTCAGGTGACTGACCGGAGAGAAAATACGTCCCAGGACATCGTCCACTTCCGCCAACTGCTGGCAGAGATTTTCCCAGGTATACGGCGCGCCCTGCGCAACCACGCGTTCAACGTTTTCGCGGCAATCGTTTAGCGCCTTAGTCACAGCGGGCACGACATGCTCAGGCTGAATTTTAGAAAACGGTGGCAGTTCGAAGGGAGTCAGCAATGGATTGGTCATTAGCGCGGTCCTGTTGAAAAGAGTGAATGAAGCGCGTATCCGGCGCTGTACATATTATTTGTAGAATGGGGTTAAGTGTAGAGGATTTCAATGCTAACCGTGACGGAAAGACGCCCGGTGGTGCTGCGCTTACCGGGCCTACGGGTAATCTGTGCCAATCTGCTGTAAACTGTGGCAAATCGTCATTTCAGCGGAATTTCATTACCCATGCTCAGTTATCGCCACAGTTATCACGCAGGCAACCACGCCGACGTCCTGAAACACACCGTCCAGAGCCTGATCATCGAGTCGCTCAAAGAGAAAGAAAAACCGTTTCTCTATCTGGATACCCATGCTGGCGCTGGCCGTTATCAGCTGAGCAGTGAGCATGCCGAACGTACCGGTGAATATCTGGAAGGGATCGCCCGTATCTGGCAACAGGACGATTTGCCAGCCGAACTGGAACCCTACATTGGCGTGGTGCAGCACTTCAACCGCAGCGGTCAGCTGCGCTACTACCCGGGTTCTCCGCTGATTGCCCGCCAGTTGTTGCGTGAGCAGGACAGCCTGCAATTGACAGAACTGCACCCGAGCGACTTTCCTCTGCTGCGCGGCGAATTCCAGAAAGATGAGCGCGCGCGCGTGGCCAAAGCCGATGGTTATCAGCAGTTAAAAGCGAAATTACCGCCGGTTTCCCGTCGCGGGCTGATCCTTATCGATCCACCCTACGAAATCAAAAGCGACTACCAGGCGGTGGTCACCGGTATTAACGAAGGCTACAAGCGTTTCGCGACCGGCACCTATGCGCTGTGGTATCCGGTGGTTCTGCGCCAGCAAATCAAACGTATGATTCATGATCTGGAAGACACCGGCATTCGCCGCATCCTGCAAATTGAGCTGGCGGTTCGCCCGGACAGCGATCAGCGTGGTATGACGGCTTCCGGCATGATTGTGATTAACCCGCCGTGGAAGCTGGAACAGCAGATGAACAACGTCCTGCCGTGGCTACACAGCAAACTGGTTCCGGCAGGAACCGGGCACACCTCCGTCAGCTGGATCGTGCCGGAGTAATCGCAGCCATCGGTGGAACCTTTTAAATTCAGGTATACAATCGCGAATATTTTGGCGGATGGCATAACGCTTCTCCGCCCTACAATGAACATGAAGGAGCGGTCATGACCAAGCACTATGATTACATCGCTATCGGCGGCGGCAGCGGCGGTATTGCTTCCATTAACCGTGCGGCAATGTACGGCCAGAAATGCGCACTGATTGAAGCCAAAGCGTTAGGCGGCACTTGCGTCAACGTTGGCTGCGTACCGAAGAAAGTGATGTGGCATGCCGCGCAGATCCGCGAAGCTATTCATATGTATGGCCCGGATTATGGTTTCGACACCACTATCAATAAGTTTGATTGGGATAAACTGATCGCCAGCCGTACCGCCTATATCGATCGCATCCATACCTCTTATGATAACGTGTTAGGTAAAAATAACGTCGATGTCATTAAAGGCTTTGCCCGCTTCGTTGATGCTAAAACCATTGAAGTGAACGGTGAAACAATCACTGCCGATCATATTTTAATTGCGACCGGCGGCCGCCCAAGCCATCCGAATATTCCGGGTGTGGAATACGGCATCGACTCCGACGGTTTCTTTGAGCTGCCCGCGCTGCCGAAACGCGTGGCGGTCGTCGGCGCTGGCTACATCGCCGTTGAACTGGCTGGCGTGATTAACGGTCTGGGCGCGCAAACACATCTCTTTGTGCGTAAACACGCGCCGCTGCGCAGCTTTGATCCGATGATTGTCGAAACCCTGGTTGAAGTGATGAACACTGAAGGCCCGACCCTGCATACTCACGCGATTCCAAAAGCCGTGGTTAAAAATGCAGACGGCAGCCTGACTCTGCAACTGGAAGATGGTCGTAGCGAAACGGTAGATTGCCTGATTTGGGCGATCGGTCGTGAACCGGCAACCGACAACTTCAATCTGGCTGCAACAGGTGTGAAAACCAACGAAAAAGGCTACATCGTCGTGGATAAATACCAGAACACCAGCGTTCCGGGGATTTATGCCGTCGGCGATAATACCGGTGCCGTTGAACTGACGCCGGTTGCGGTTGCCGCAGGCCGTCGTCTGTCCGAACGTCTGTTTAATAACAAGCCGGACGAGCATCTGGACTACAGCAACATTCCAACCGTGGTCTTCAGCCATCCGCCAATTGGTACTGTAGGGTTAACCGAGCAGCAGGCACGCGAACAGCACGGCGATGACCAGATAAAAGTGTATAAATCATCGTTTACCGCGATGTATACCGCCGTTACCTCTCACCGCCAACCGTGCCGCATGAAGCTGGTCTGCGTTGGGCCAGAAGAGAAGATTGTCGGTATTCACGGCATCGGCTTTGGCATGGACGAAATGCTGCAAGGCTTCGCGGTGGCACTGAAAATGGGCGCCACCAAGAAAGACTTCGATAACACCGTTGCCATTCACCCGACGGCGGCAGAAGAGTTCGTGACCATGCGTTAATCGCACTTCATGAGTGTTAAAGGGCAAAGAGGGGTTAGCTCTTTGCCCTTAGTTACGTTTCCGCTATCAGTTCAAAAGTTGCAGCAGATAGCGGATCAGCTCCAGCAACGCGATTAACGCTCCCAGAACGATGATTGCTTTATCAATCACCCGTTTTCTCCATCAGATGGAGTGAGAATGCACCCGCTTACTCATCCATTGCCTGTCACGGGGCATGCTCCATTGTTAGATGATAACTATCTCACCCCGGCCAGAGCATCGGCCAACGGCACCACCCGTTTCGCCGATCAGGACTTAGAAAGCGTTTAGCGCGCGTCCGGAAGGGATAAGTTACAGAGCCAACTGGATAAGTATACAGTTCTTTTAATCGTAACTGCCAGCGCATTCTTGCAATAGTACCGTTAAGGTAATAGGATTGAAGCGTTAGATGATAACTATCTCACTCCGGCCAGAGCCACCAACTCGGGCTGAAGCGTAAAAAAACCGACGTGAAGTCGGTTTTTTTACGTCCGAATCAGGACCAGGGCAAAGTCTATTTACCCTGCATATACGGCGTATACACCCCATTCAGACTCTCAAGGAATGCCACAATATCGTCGATATCTTCCTGCGGCAGTTCCTTACCGACCTGATAACGCAGCATCAGTTTTACCGCGCCATCGAGCGTCGGTACATCGCCACGATGGAAATAAGGTGCAGTTAGCGCAACGTTACGCAGACCAGGCACTTTCTGACGCAGCTTGTCACGTAATTCATTCGTAACGTTCATCCGGCCAATATCTGCCGCAGTGACTTCACCAAAATTAAAGTCCTTTTTCAGCCCCAGGGGCTCAAATGAGCGTCCGCCTAAAATAATACCACCATGACAGGTCGCACACTTATTATCCTTAAACAGCTGATAACCCTTTTTTTGCTGGGCAGTTAACGCCGTTTCATCACCACGTAGCCATTTATCAAACGGCGAATTTGGCGTAATCAGCGTTTTTTCAAACTCAGCAATCGCATCAGTAATATTGTCACCACTAAATCCCTGCGGATAAACCGCGATAAATTGTTGCTTCAGAAGCGGATCTTTATCCAGTTTCTGGATAATTTCATCCCAGGATTTCGATGCCATTTCAATGGGATTTAACGGCGGGCCCCCCGCCTGAGCTTGCAACGTCGGCGCACGCCCATCCCAGAATTGCTCCACATTAAACACCGAGTTAAATACCGTCGGCGCATTAATAGGACCGACAGCGCCCCCCACGCCGATTGACGTTTTTCTGCCATCCACGCCGCCCGCATTCAGGGCATGGCAATGCGCACAAGAAATCGTGCTATCACCGGAAATCCGTGGGTCATGATAGAGCGAGAAACCGAGCGCCACTTTACGGGCATCTGTCGGGATACTTTCCGGTATCGGTTGAACCGGTTCATTGCGATGTTGAGCTGCCGTATCACTGCTGGCGTAGTACTGCTCACGTTGTTTTGCTACCCAGCCAAGAATCTCTTGGCGTTCAGCATCACTAATCTTACCGGCCCAGTGCAGCGCGGTATAACGCGTCGGCGGCATAGTATCGTACTGCATCACCCATTCAATTTTATTCAGATCGCTTTGCGAAACGGGTTTATCCGCGACCAGTGCCGCACGTACGGCTTCAAGATTGAAGGATTTATATCCCAGTTGAATATCGTAATTCATCAACTGTTTAGCGACAGGAAAAGAAGAATAGAAAGGTAATTCCGCTGAAGGGGTATGACAATAATCGCATCCTTTTTCGCGTAAAAACCCTAATACTTTATTATTTTCTTCCAGCGTAGAAGCCTGGACATCAGCTTGTTTACTACGTTGATTATCGTGATACCACACATAACCGGATAATCCAAAATAACAAATCACGATGCCTGCTATAGCCATCGCGGTAAGACGGGTAATGATTTTCATTATTTTACCCTCACCGTTGTGAGTTATTGTGACCCAGAAAATTAGAATAATTAATGCACCGTCTTTGTCAGACCTGACCATCATAGGAAATGGGGGGATTACTTTTTTGATAAGTATCAATCAATTACATGGGCGGGAACTATCGATAGAATAGCCTGCGCCTATTATAAGAATGAGCCGTTACCTGGTTCTATTCACACCTCGTTGCAATCGAATGTTCTGAAAATGAAATAGTTTTAGATTGTGAATAATTATAAATTTCTCATTGTTATCATTGGGATAGTTTTATTTCTTTATTATTGGAAAGCATAAAAACGTGATCGACCGCACGCTTTACTCACCCGGCATCGAAGCGAATGTCTACGCTTAACAGACAACCAGGCAATAGCCTTAGCATTTCAACAGTTACCGGAGGTCTTTCTCATTATGCTCAACCAGAAACTACCCCACGCCCCTTCAGAAGAACTGACGATCGACGTCGATCTACTTTATGAAATGGATCCGTGCGAGTTAAAGCTGGATGAAATGATTGAGGCGGAGCCTGAACCGGAAATGATTGAGGGACTTCCCGCCTCGGACGCGTTAACCCCCGCCGATCGTTACCTTGAGCTTTTTGAACACGTCCAGTCATCAAAACTGTTTGCTGATAGCAAAACCTTTCCAGACTGCGCACCCAAAATGGACCCGCTGGATATTTTGATTCGCTATCGCAAGGTTAAACGCCACCGGGACTTTGACCTGCAACGCTTTGTCGAGAACCATTTCTGGCTGCCGGAAACCCCCACCAGCGAATATGTTTCCGACCCTGAAAGCTCGCTGAAAGAGCATATTGATCAACTGTGGCCCGTGCTGACTCGCGAGCCGCAGGATCATATTCCCTGGTCTTCGCTGCTGGCGCTACCGCAGTCATACATCGTGCCAGGCGGACGCTTTAGCGAAACCTACTATTGGGATTCCTACTTCACCATGCTGGGTCTTGCGGAGAGTGGCCGGGAAGACTTACTGAAATGTATGGCAGATAACTTTGCCTGGATGATCGAAAACTATGGTCACATCCCGAACGGCAACCGCACCTACTATCTGAGCCGCTCCCAGCCACCGGTCTTCGCGCTAATGGTCGAACTGTTTGAAGAGGATGGCGTACGCGGTGCGCGTCGTTATCTTGAACATCTCAAAATGGAGTACACGTTTTGGATGGATGGCGCCGACTCGCTGGTGCTTAATCAGGCGTACCGCCACGTGATCAGAATGCCGGACGGTTCTCTGCTCAACCGCTATTGGGACGATCGTGATACCCCGCGCGATGAGTCCTGGCTTGAAGACGTAGAAACGGCTAAGCATTCAGGCCGACCACCTAATGAGGTTTATCGGGATCTGCGTGCAGGTGCGGCCTCCGGTTGGGATTATTCATCACGTTGGTTGCGCGATGCCGGTCGCCTCGCCAGTATCCGCACCACCCAGTTCATCCCGATTGACCTGAACGCGTTCCTCTACAAGCTGGAAAGTACGATTGCGAACATTTCTGCATTAAAGGGAGAGCGAGATACCGAAGCGTTGTTTCGCCAGAAAGCCAGCGACCGCCGTGCCGCCGTGAACCGCTATTTGTGGGACGACGAAAATGGCTGCTATCGCGATTACGACTGGCGACGTGAGCAAATGGCCCTCTTCTCTGCCGCCAGCATCGTTCCGCTGTATGTCGGCATGGCGACCCACGAACAAGCTGACCGACTCGCCAACACGGTACGCAGTCGCTTACTCACGCCAGGCGGCATTTTAGCAACCGAGTATGAAACCGGTGAACAGTGGGATAAACCCAACGGCTGGGCACCGCTGCAATGGATGGCGATTCAGGGATTTAAACTGTATGGCGATGACCATCTCGGCGATGAGATAGCCCGTAACTGGCTGAAAACGGTTAATATTTTTTATCAGGAACACCACAAGCTAATCGAAAAATACCATATCGCTGACGGCACGCCGCGCGAAGGCGGCGGTGGGGAATATCCGTTGCAGGACGGCTTTGGCTGGACGAATGGCGTGGTGCGCCGATTAATCGGTTTGTACGGTGAACCGTAAATGTCTGACGGCCTGATGCCACGAAATGCATCGGGCCGTTAGTTAATGGCATCGTACAGCGCGGTGTGGATTTTCTGCCATTTCTTGTTCTCTGCATTTGGATCTGCACGCACACGCAGTTGGGCCTGTTCCACATCATACAGCTGACGAGCAACGACCTCCGGTGTCGAGCAGAAACTTTGTAGGTAGCTTTTATGCAGTGACGTCAGTGATGCACCATTCGACATGGCATGACTGATCGTAGTCATAAACTGCTGGCAGGGTTTAGCCTCATCCATCTGTGAGGGATACCGCAGCAGCAGCTTCAGAACTGCGGTGTTCCCTGCGGAAAATGCCTGCTCCGTCCACGCCAGCTTCCAGTCCATCCCCCCTTGCAGGAACAGTGACGTGACGCGGGTATCGTTGCGATCGATAGCCGCTCGCATATTAAAGGTATCCCATGTAATGCCCATTCGGGTCACCGAGTCTCGCGCGGAAGGCGCATCACGCCGCGGCTCTTCCTGCACTATCTCAACAGTTTGCCCTGAAGATGCTTGCGGTGCAGGTGCATTAAATAGCCAGAAAGCGCCCAGCGAGATCGCCAGAACCATGACACCGACAGCCACCCACAGCATGCCGGAAATCAGCTGTTCACGCTCTTCGGCCGTGCGCTGCGCTCGCTTTTCAGGAGGATCGATACTGTCGGCAATTTCCTTTTTATCGCCTCCAGCCTGCTCGTCTTTTTGCCTTGCCGTTTCCCAGAATTGACGAACCGTCGGCTCATCAGATTCCAGATACGATGCAGGATTGATGCGCGTTCGGCGCTCTTCAAACGCCCGCTGCACAGAATGCGTAATTTGTTGGTACTGGTAATTTAACAGCATCAGCTGTACTGACGTCAGCGGTTGCTGAGCAATGACAGCGTTTCGCGCCAGTCGGCAATCATCCAGAAACATTCGCAGCGTTAAGCGCGGTTCGACAAACAGCATCAACACTGACGTATCATTAAAAATCTGCGTAAAGTGGCGAACAAATAGCTTCTTATCGACCACCATCAACGCCAGTTCGCTAAACAACATGCCGTCCAGCGCATCACGCCCTTCGCCCAGCTTTAACCAGCGACGCAAGCGTTCGGCGCCAAAGTGCTGCTTCAGGAAACTGTTTAGCGGATGCTGATCTGGCCATACCCGGGCGACGAGGGCTTTGAGCGTTAACTCTATTGCGCGAAGCTGACGCTGCGCCCGCATCTGCGCATCCGGCCCCCCGATTTCGATATCGGTTTGATAGTTCAGGAGCGGCTGTTGCTGGCGTAATTGCTCCAGTGCTGCCACAAAACGCAGCGCGGAAATCAGCTGGTTTTCACTGACATCCTGACCGCTTTCATACTGAGGCACGCTCTGTTGAAGATGGCGTAAACGCAACGTGAACTGGCTGAGTTGTGCATCATTCATCTGCAAGCGTCTGGCGACAGCCCCCCAACCGCCCAGGTTCAGTCGGGCCTGATCGAGTTGCTCCAGAAACCAACGCGGATCTTTGCCTTCTGCCACATGTACGCCTAACAGAAGCAAAATTTCCACCGACGCCTGACGGATGATCCCCAAACAGTGTTCAAATGGCGCACATGTCGCCTGTAACGCGCTATTGGTCATTATCTTCCCTAAAAGAGCCCAGAAAGGTGCAGCCTCACGATGTATTTCGTTATCTTTTTATAAACGTGGCACAGCGCAGAATTGTGCCGCTGTAGACCAGAATACATTCATATAACAAATAAATGCGTTTTACAGTGACAACGGCAAAATCATTGAAATTTATTCTGGAGATAAACCCGTGTCTGTGTGGAAAACAGCGCGACAATCCCCAATGACGAAGGGTGACTGGCTATGTCTGGTAAGACGCAGCAACGTATCGGGAAAAGTGCCTGAGATGACAGGATGTTCAGCCGGTTAAAACGTGAATGCCGCCCCTTAAGTCGTAAGACGTTTATGGCCAAAAATGGCCATATGGCAACTACGTCTGTTGATAATTATCTTTATACTGTTTTTCTTTTAAGAGAAATCATTATGCCGCATTGCGCCGCTCATTTTACCTCCGCCGGTATTGGATTTATCAAGCAATGGCAGGGCCTGTCGCTGGAAAAGTATCAGGATAAAAATGGTGTATGGGTCATTGGCTACGGGCATGAAATTACACCCGATGAAACCTTTGTTACCCCCATTTCAATGGCGCAGGCAGAATCTCTGCTGCTCACGGATCTGGATATCTGCAAAGCATTAATACGCACAAATAAACCTCAGCTTAACGACCCGTTTCAACAAGAAGTCTTTATTGCGTGGATGTTAAGTGTTGGGATAACGCGCTTTTGTCACGCAGAAATGTGGTCGGTTAATATTTCACAGCCAGATAGCGTCTGACCGTGAAATAAATATCAATTATAGAAATTCATTTAACATCATTGCCGCCTGAGTACGGTTTTTAACTTCCAGGCGCTGATAAAGTGACTCAAGGTGGGCTTTTACCGTTCCGGTACTGATATTTAACAGCCGACCAATTTGTTTATTTGACTCACCAGCCGCCAGCATGGTCAGGATCTCTCGCTGGCGGGCGCTTAATGTTTTTATATTTTGCCTGCTGCTATCGTTTGTCGCTAAGTGATCCCTGGGAAGAAACATCATGCCCATCGCAACGCTGTTAAGCGCCAGAATAAAGGTTTCTGCATCAGAGTCACGTGGTACAATGGCCAGCACGTTTAATTGCATCACATCCTGCAGCCATTTCTTACTGCAATCAGTGGCTGAGATCAGCACCTTCACCGTTGAAAAAGAGTGTGCAATCTGTTGCAACAAGCTGCAGCAAAACTCACCGTCGAGATCACCGTCCAGCATAAGTAGCGCATCCGGGGTGTTTTCCAGTTTTTGCCAAAGGTCATCTGCCTGACTGACACCCTGAACATTCACTCCTGGAATTCGTTGCTGCAAACTTACATTCATTCCATGAATAAATATTGACTGCCTGTCAAACATTATTACCTGCATTATTAACTCTCCGTCTAAAAAAATAGTAGTCTTGAGACGCGAAAGGGTATTCTTCATAAGGAAAAATAAGAACTCACCATTTGGCAGGGGTCATTCTACCGATAAGCAAAGAATAGAAAAGCAAGAGTTATGAATAGTTACAGCTCAAGAAAAAGGATTACACAAAGCGGGCAGAACAGGATAGATTTCTGAGACATTCCTCATTTATCGAGGGTCAGAATTCCTTATTAATATTATTTTTCAGAGAATACATTTTTAGCTTAAAATAAGACATCCTGAACAAATAATAAATATGTTACAAATTACAATATAGCATTAAGTGCTTATTCAACAGCTACCGCAGTCTATTGAATAAGCACGTTGCCGCATTACAGGAACATCCCGCCAGATACCTCAATACGCTGTGCAGTCATCCAGGCGAGTTCATCGCTGAGCAACGCGGCGATGGCATCACCGATGTCATCCGGTAGCCCGACGCGTCCCAGCGCCGTTTGCGAGGCAATATACGCATTCAGTTGCGCGTTATCACGCACATTCCCACCGCCGAAATCAGTTTCAATCGCGCCCGGCGCAATAATATTCGCCGTAATACCGCGTTCCCCCAACTCTTTAGCCTGATACCGGGTAAGCACTTCCATCGCCCCTTTCATGGCGGCATAGGCGCTGTAGCCCGGTAGGGCAAAACGCGCCAGACCGGTCGAGACATTGAGGATCCTTCCCCCTTTGTTCATCAGCGGAAGAAGACTCTGCGTCAGGAAAAATGGCCCCTTAAACTGGATGCTCAGCAGTTGGTCAAATTGCGCTTCGGTGAATGCAGAGTACGGCGCAGTAATGCCGATTCCGGCGTTGTTCAATAAATAATCAAACCCTTCGTTTTGCCACTGCGTCTTTAAGGTTTGCTTCATCTGTTCAACGAAGGATGGGAAAGTTGAAATATCTCCGACATTTAACGGTAATGCCGCTGCTTTTCCACCAGATTGCCGAATTTCATCCACAACCTGCTGCGCCTCTTTTTCATTACTGTTCCACGTCAGGACGATACCCATTCCTTTGTTCGCCAGCTTAAGTGCCGCGTTTTTACCGAGCCCACGACCGCCACCGGTCACTAATGCGATACGTTGCGTCATAAGAAACCTCATTTCAGGTGTTGTGATGATTGAGACAAAGCTTATTAGGTGGTAGAAGAACAATAAATATCGCTAATTGCGCATTACTGTTTCATTCAGAACAACAATAGGGCATGGAAATGGATAAAATTCACGCAATGCAGTTGTTCATCCGCGTCGCAGAACTGGAGAGTTTTTCGCGTGCGGCAGACACCCTTGGACTTCCTAAAGGTAGCGTATCGCGCCAAATTCAGGCCCTGGAAAATCACCTGGGCACGCAGCTTCTGCACCGCACCACCCGGCGCGTTCAGCTGACGCAGGACGGCATGATCTATTACGAGCGTGCAAAAGATCTGTTGAGCAATCTGGATGAACTGGATGGGTTATTCCATCACGATCCAGCCAGTATCAGCGGTAAGCTGCGCGTCGATATGCCGGTTGGCGTGGCGAGAAATCTGGTCATGCCCCGCCTGCCCGCCTTTTTGCATCAATATCCCGGGCTGGAGCTCGAACTCAGCAGCAGTGACCGCCTGGTAGACTTAATTCGTGAGGGTTTCGACTGCGTTGTCCGCGTTGGCACGCTGAAAGATTCAGGCCTGATTGCGCGTCCGCTGGGAAAACTCACGCAGATCAACTGCGCCAGCCCGCAGTATCTCGCCAGATTTGGGTATCCAGAAAGCCTGGAGGATTTAGCCTCGCACGCGGTGGTGCACTATTCGGTCAATTTGGGAACGCGTGCGCAAGGCTTCGAAGTGGCAACAGACAGCGGCGCTAAATGGGTCAAAACCGGCGGCATGCTGACGGTGAACAGCACCGAAACCTATCATGCCGCATGCCTTGCCGGGCTGGGCATTATTCAGGTACCACGCGTCGGGGTGCGTGAAGCCCTTCGCGCCGGTACGCTGGTTGAAGTGTTGCCGCAATATCGGGCCGAACCCATGCCCGTTTCTTTGCTCTATCCACATCGCCGTAACCTTTCCCGCCGGGTACATCTGTTCATGGAATGGTTGACCGGTGTGATGAAAGACTATGTGGATTAGCCCATTTTTCGGGAAGTGGGTGTGAGCGGCTATAATGTCATGAGTAAACAAAATAAGGACTACCGATCGGATGACGCAGGAACACGACGCAAAGCACCCTACGCCTGAACAACAGCAAACCACCACAACGCCGGTGAAAAACGCCACAGCGAACCAGGCGCTGAAAACGGCCATAACCTTCGCAGATAAAATTCAACGTCAACCTGTTATCGCCCACCTGATCCGCGCAGCAGAGCGTTTTAATGACCGAATGGGGAATCAGTTTGGCGCAGCCATCACGTATTTCTCGTTCCTGTCGATGATCCCTATCCTGATGGTGTCGTTTGCGGCGGCCGGTTTTATTCTCGCCTCACACCCCACGTTATTACAGGATATCTTCAGCAAAATATTGCTCAACGTTAGCGATCCGACGCTGGCCTCGACGCTGAAAAACACCATCAATACTGCCGTTCAGCAACGTACCACCGTGGGTCTGGTGGGACTTGGCATCGCCCTCTACTCTGGTATTAACTGGATGGGAAACCTGCGTGAAGCTATTCGTGCACAGTCGCGGGACGTCTGGGAACGCACACCGCAGGATCAGGAAAAAATATGGGTTAAATACCTGCGTGATTTTGTCTCATTGATTGGATTACTGATTGCGCTGATCGTTACGCTGTCGATTACCTCCATTGCCGGTTCTGCCCAGCAAATGATCATCTCGGCACTGTATCTCGACGGTATTGAATGGCTGAAACCCGCGTGGCGATTGATTGGCCTGACGATCTCCATTTTCGCCAACTATTTGCTGTTCTTCTGGATTTTCTGGCGTCTGCCGCGCCATCGTCCACGCAAGAGAGCGTTGATTCGTGGCACATTTATCGCCGCGCTGGGCTTTGAAGCGATCAAAATGATTATGACGTATACGCTGCCATCGTTGGTGCAATCACCGTCGGGCGCAGCATTTGGCTCTGTACTTGGGCTGATGGCATTTTTCTACTTCTTCGCCCGTCTGACCTTGTTCTGCGCAGCCTGGATTGCCACCGCTGAATACAAAGATGACCCGCGCATGCCGGGGAAAACGCAATAGCCACCGCCGGATGAGTTGTGAATTGCCGGATGGCGACGCATGCGTCTTATCCGGCCTACGGGTGAGTTTTGTAGGCCGGATAAGCGCAGCGCCATCCGGCAATTATAATGCCGCCTGCTTTCACCGATTTAGTGAATAAATCCAACCTGTAACTTTTATTTAACCCAAAACCAGTTTTATCATCCAGGTTTTAAATTATGTGAAGCATTTCATAGAAGTGAAAACGCCAGCATAAAAATTATCCCCTTTTTGACTTTATTTTGACCAGACTCAGCGTTTGTTACAGATTGAAATGTCTCTTTTGCTGTGCGTAATATGACCTTTCGTTCGACCCAAAATAAGAAAATATTATGCAAGCAACCGCCACAACACTCGATAACGAACAGGAACACGCCCCGGTCAATTCGCGCAATAAAGTCGTCGTCGCTTCACTCATCGGCACTGCCATTGAGTTCTTCGACTTCTATATTTACGCGACCGCGGCGGTGATCGTGTTCCCCCACATCTTCTTCCCGCAGGGTGACCCCGCGGCGGCAACGTTACAGTCGCTGGCTACCTTTGCTATCGCCTTCGTGGCTCGCCCGATCGGCTCCGCCGTATTCGGCCATTTCGGCGATCGTGTTGGACGTAAAGTCACGCTGGTTGCTTCACTGCTTACCATGGGGATTTCAACGGTCGTCATCGGTCTGCTACCGGGTTATGAAACCATCGGCATTTTCGCCCCGTTGCTGCTGGCGCTGGCGCGTTTTGGCCAGGGTTTAGGCCTGGGAGGTGAGTGGGGCGGTGCTGCACTGCTGGCGACGGAAAACGCGCCACCGCGTAAACGCGCGCTGTACGGTTCATTCCCGCAGTTGGGTGCGCCTATCGGTTTCTTCTTCGCTAACGGCACGTTCCTGCTGCTCTCCTGGCTGTTGACCGATGAGCAATTTATGAGCTGGGGATGGCGCGTACCTTTCATCTTCTCTGCCGTACTGGTCATTATCGGTCTGTACGTCCGTGTTTCGCTCCACGAATCGCCGGTATTTGCCAAAGTCGCCGCAGCGAAAAAGCAGGTAAAAATCCCGCTGGGCACTCTGCTGACAAAGCATGTTCGCGTAACCATCCTCGGCACGTTCATCATGCTGGCGACCTATACGCTGTTCTATATTATGACCGTCTACTCGATGACGTTCAGTACCGCCGCAGCGCCTGTGGGTCTTGGCTTACCGCGTAATGACGTATTGTGGATGCTGATGATGGCGGTGATTGGCTTCGGCGTGATGGTACCGGTGGCAGGTCTGCTGGCCGATGCGTTTGGTCGTCGCAAAAGCATGCTCATCATCACCACGCTTATCATTTTGTTTGCACTGTTTGCCTTTAAGCCGTTGCTGGGTTCCGGTAACCCGGTGCTGGTGTTCGCTTTCCTGTTGTTGGGATTGAGCCTGATGGGGCTGACATTCGGCCCGATGGGGGCACTGCTGCCGGAGTTGTTCCCGACCGAAGTTCGCTACACGGGCGCATCATTCTCGTATAACGTCTCGTCGATTCTCGGTGCCTCTGTTGCCCCTTATATTGCCGCATGGCTGCAGGGGAACTACGGTCTGGCGGCGGTAGGAACCTATCTGGCATCAATGGCAGCGTTAACCCTGGTCGCCCTGCTGTTAACCCATGAGACACGGCATCAATCGCTGTAATTTGATTGCCTGATGGCGCTATGCTTATCAGGCCTACAGACTGCAATCCCCCGTAGGCCGGATAAGGTGTTTACACCGCATCCGGCGCTCTCATCACTTCTTCATCTGCGACAGGATCGTCCGGCACTGATTCGCATCCCCCTCTGACGGAGAAATTAGCGCCAGCAGCGCCGCCGCTGGCGTAACCAGCGTTGCCAGCGCGGCAGCCACCGCACCGCGTGCAATCAACGGCCCAGCTTTTACCCCGGCCTGTGGGTTCTTAAATGTCCCGCGAACATACAGCGGTGAACGCAGGGTAATAATACGAATACCCTTGCTCTCCGGGTCGATGGTTAAATCCAGTTGCTCCGATGCAAAGCTTGCCGTACCGGTGACATTGATGACCGCGTTTTCGGTGTCGAAAGCAAAAATTTGTGGACGCGCAACCCCGTTAACAATATCCAGATTCGCTGCCGCGCAGTTTACCCGCACCTCATCATCACCAAATATCTGTCCGACGATATAGTTGCCCAGATTCAGCCCAACGATCTCCATCAGATTGCGACTGACCAATCCATCATTCATCAACAACTTCAGGTTACCGTTGCTGTTACCCAGCAGCGCAGCCACTGAATTTCCGCTACCGCTCAACCTGGCGTCACCGTTCATCTCACCGAGCGTTTTCTGCATCAGCGCCACATCCGGCATCAGCGCTTTTAGCTTCAGGCGGCGAGCCTGAATGTCCGCCTGCCCCCGCATCGGCTTTTTGTCCCCTTCCAGGTGGATGCTGGAGACAATGCTGCCCCCCGCGAGGCCAAATTTCAGCGGCTGTAGGCGCAGGTCGGCATTTTTCAGGATGATATGAGTGGAGAGATCGCTAATCGGCAGACTACTGCCGTGTTCGATACGCCGCCCTTTGAAACGTACGTCGGCGTCCATCACGTTCCATTTGTCGGTTTCAAATCGGTCATACGGCAAGACCTTGTCCGCTGGCTGGACGTTCTTCTCGCCTTTACGCTGCTCAGCGCGTTTTACCCGCTCCGCCCCTTTGCCTGAATCCACACCGATCAGCGGCCCCAAATCTGCCAGCCTCAGTTGGCGCGACTCAACGTCCCCCTTCAGCATGGGTCGCGGTTTACCGGTGGTATAGGTCAACGTTCCGTGAATATCGCTGTCGCCAATGCGGCCATTGAAATCGCGATAATCAAAAACAGAGGATTTTTCCGGATCAATTTTCGCAATCAGACGCCCGTCAGTTTCAAACGGTGGTGTATCCGGGAGCAGCACGCCGGTCAAATCATACAAATCCCCTAGCGAATCTCCCGAGAATTTCAGCCGCAGATCCGCCCCACCCATATTCATCGGATCGTTTATCGTGCCCATAAACGCCACGCGCGTATTGCCCGAACGGAAATCAGCCTGAATCGGGAAAGGGGTTCCTTCGCCGCGCAGCGCCAGCATTCCGCCAATTTTTCCACTGCCGCTTAGCGGTTCGCCGTTATATCGCCCTTGCGCTTTCAGACCAAACACATAGTCCTCGACGCGAACGTTGCTCTCTTTATCTTTTACGCCAGTCACTTCGCTGAAGGACAACGGCTTACCCAGCGGTAAGACCAGGATCTCAAGCTCCGACTTCGTCACCTTATCGTTAATGGCGATGCGTCCCTGGTCAAACAGAATGTTATCCAGCCTGAAAGACCACGCGGGTGGCGGCGCATTGGGATCGCGGTTTTCATCCCCGGCGAAGTTAAAGGTCCAGTTGTTGTTTTCCTCCGACAGCCGAATGAGCCGCGCATCGGGTTTCACCATCTTGACCCACGGGAGCCAGACGGTTTTTGTCAGCAGCGCCAACGGGGCAAGCGTCGCTTCAACACGCGGGAGATGCACCATGGTAACGTCGGGAATATCTGGCGGGTTGCCGAGGATAATATCTTCAGCATGAACATGCGGCCACGGAACCCAACTGCGCCAGCCGGTTTCCTGCTTCTGGCGTTCCCAGACGACGCCCAGATCACCGCGTATGGCGAATGGACGGTTGAGTTCAGTAGAGACTTTCTGGTTGATGGTCGGTTTGAGCCGGTTCCAGTCAAATGTCGCAATCACAATGATGAGCACGACGATCAGCAACAAGAAAAACCCTACTGTAGATATAGCTATTTTGCTTGTTTTTGTCATGTTTTCCTCCTGACTTCCTCCCTTGCCAGTCCTAAAGATAGTCCAGCAGGGCGAAAAGGAGGCACGCTACATCCGCATCAAAGCGACAGAATCACCTCTTCAAGGGTACTCAGCGGTACCGGACGAGAGAGGAAATAGCCCTGAGCAGCAAAAGCCGGTGAGTTTTGCACATCGCGCCACTCTTCCAGGGTTTCAACACCTTCGACAATCACGCCACGGCAATAGCGGTTCATAAGCTGGAGCAGCAAAGTGAAGAGGTTACGGCCTTCCGGCGTCTGACGCAGCATGACAAACAGATCCCGCGCCACTTTAATGTAGTCGTAGCTCACTTCGCTAAGGGCCGAGAAATTGGCCATCCCGGTACCAAAATCATCCAGCCAGAGCGGGCCGAACTCGCACATCGAGGCAAATGACGATCCCTTCGGTAAGCGGATATGCTCTACCAACTCAAAGCGTAACCAGGGCAGGCATTCAATGATTTTCAGGATCTCGGGGTCCTGGCGCATCGCAATGAGCGTCGGGCCATCGACATTGACGGAGGCCAGCAGATCGTGGGCTCTGAAAAAATCACTTTTCAGTTCAAGTTGTTCAAGCTGCTCTTTCACTACCTCAACGCGATGCCGAACAGCAACTTCAGCAAAATAACGGTCTGGCGCAATGCGTTGAGCAGGGTTATCAGGATGGCTCACGACGGTTAGCAGCTCGACGGCCATCAGCCGACCATTGGTCTGGTAAATGGGCTGATAAGTGTAAGCACGCTCGCACTGCAGCCAATAGCGTCGCTCCTGCAAGCATTCTATACTCGCATCTGGCGTAATTAGCTGCTGGGTGACCTGCTTTATCATCTGAGGTGTCCTGTAAATAAGAGTGTGACTGACCGGACTCGTCAAAGGTTATCGGCGCTCAGGCGCAGAACTTTACGTTCAGCAGTACGCAAAATAAAAACAGCGGCAAAAACGACACAGAACACGTTCTGGCTCAAAAAAATAATGGAACGTTGTTTTAATATAGTTGACCACTTAACACCCACAGCGCACACTAACGCTAATTTTTTCAGAGCAGGTTACGACTATGTCCAGGAAGATTGCCGTGATTGGCGAATGCATGATTGAGCTGTCACAGAAAGGCGCTGACGTTCAGCGCGGATTCGGTGGCGACACGTTGAATACATCCGTTTATATTGCCCGTCAGGTCGATTCTGCGGCCCTTTCCGTACATTACGTCACGGCGCTGGGCACTGACAGTTTCAGCCAGCAAATGCTGGAATCCTGGCAGGGAGAAAACGTCGATACGTCATTAACCCAGCGTATGGAAAACCGTCTGCCGGGTCTCTATTACATTGAGACTGACAGTACTGGCGAGCGCACCTTCTATTACTGGCGTAATGAAGCGGCGGCAAAATTCTGGCTGGAGAGCGAACAATCCGACGCCATTTGCAAAACACTGGCGACATTCGATTACCTGTACCTGAGCGGAATCAGCCTGGCGATTTTAAGCCCGGCCAGCCGTGACAAACTGCTGTCGCTGCTGCGCGAGTGTCGCGCCAACGGCGGCAAGGTCATTTTTGACAACAACTACCGCCCGCGTCTGTGGAGCAGCAAAGAAGAAACTCAGCAGGTGTATCAGCAGATGCTGGAGTGCACCAATATTGCGTTCCTGACGCTGGACGATGAAGACGCGCTGTGGGGTGAAAAACCCGTAGAGGACGTAATTGCCCGGACTCACGCAGCTGGCGTACAGGAAGTGGTTGTGAAGCGCGGCGCAGACTCTTGCCTGGTTTCCATCACTGGTGAAGAACTCATCGATGTCCCGGCCGTAAAACTGCCGAAAGAGAAGGTGATCGATACCACCGCTGCGGGAGACTCCTTCAGCGCAGGGTATCTGGCGGTACGTCTGACCGGCGGTGATGCCGTTGATGCCGCAAAACGCGGTCACCTGACAGCAAGCACCGTTATTCAGCATCGCGGAGCGATTATCCCACGCGACACCATGCCGCAATAACGTCGATTATCCGGTCTGCATACCGTAGGCCGGGCAAGCGAAGCGCCCCCGGCATCTCCAATGCCGGATGGCGGCGTAACCGCCTTATCTGGCCTACAGATTATTGTACCGGCGGGATATCCGTCACTTCAGGATGTGATTCATCCGTTTCAACCGACGTTGCCGCTGCGGTAACCGGCACCATAATGCTATCCCATGTCGCCTGCAGATCCTTCATATTGAATTCAGGCTCACCCTTCGGTTGCAGCAGAATTAACGCCATATCTTGCGACAGTTGTTGACGCAGATCCTGGTTCAGCATCTCAACGCTCAGGCCATTAAGGAAGTTCTGCCGTAAACGCTGATACTGTTCCGGCGCAATATCCACAACCTGGTTTTGCAACGAACGCAAACGCTGGCTGATCAAGATATCGGTGTCGGTGCGGCCATAGGTGGCAAACAGCTTTTGCAGCTCCAGATTCTTTTGCGCTACCAGCGCATTGAACTCTTCCTCCGGCAAGCCCTTATCGCGCACTTTGGCCAGCTCACGCGCAATCGTACCGAGGTTCGCGTTCAGCTTATCGTTCGGCGACTCAACGTTGATGGCGCACTGCGCACGCAGGAATAGCACCCGACAATCAAAGCCAAGACCAATGTCTTTGGTATTGTTTTTACTCAGCTCCTGCTGAATGTGCCAGAACAGCGCCTCACGGGCTAAATCCGCGCGCCAGTAACGTAACAGCGCGGCAGATTCACGGATGGGCTGCCACGGCGTATCCCACATAATGGAAAGGCGATCCTGGCGTACCGCATCGGTCATAATGCTCACGGCTTCTGCACGCAGCGGCGAAAGCGTCGGTACTGGCGCAGGCGTTTCACGTTTTCCTTTTAACTCACCGAAGGTTTTATTGATTTGCTCAGCCACGCTACGCGCGTCAACGTTACCGACGATAATTAGCGTCATTGCGTCCGGGGTATACCATTTCTGGTAGAACGACTGAATTTTTGCTGCATCAATCGGCTTTTTCAGCGGATCGGCAGGATCGTGCCCTAACAGCGTGGAGCCTTTCAGACGATAGCGCCACCACCCTTCTTTGGTATCCGTCGGCCATGTTGCCACCATATCTTCGCTGCTCAGCGCATGGTTAACCGTTTCAGGGGTAATGGTCAGCTTGCCGGAAATATTCGCCAGGTAAGAAAGTGACTCTTTCAGCAGGTCATTCCGGCTATTGGGCAAGCTAAGGTTATACAGCGTGGAATCATAGGAAACGATAACGGGCGGCATGGGGCGTTTAGGATCAAACCCCTGCTGCCACAATGAACGGGCTTGCGTGGCATCAAGGCCACCGCTTTGCGTCAGCGCGATACGTGGGATCGCATGGCTGAAACCACTCTGTTGCGTACTTTCGGTGAGTGAACCGGTATTAACCAGCAGGCGAACCTCAATACGGTCGCTGGGACGCTGGGGAGTGGCTAACACTTGCCACTGGAGACCATTTGCCAGCGTGCCCTGTTGCCACGCCGGGTCAGGCTGGAGCGCATCTGCCTGCACATAGCCGGCAGAGGCCATCATCAGCAAGCCGCCCGCTAAAAGTCGAATTTTTGTGCCCTGCATGTGAACCCCTGATCAACTATCCTGGAAATAAAAAGACAGCCCTGAGAAGGACCCTCTGAATATGACGTTAAAAACACTTCGTGTTAGACCGCAAGAACATAAAAATGTCACGGAAGAAGTGAAAAAATCCCGAAACTGTCGAACAGACAGTTTCAGGCACAGGGGGTAATTATGCGCAAACGCCCGCAGTCCTGGAAGGGACTACGGGCATAAGTGGAGAGATTAAGAGGATATTTCGTGCGTTTTGCCATCCGACGCACGATTATTCAGCACATCATCAAGCTTTTTGTGGTCCAGTTCTTTCACCCACTTAGCCACAACGACCGTTGCCACCCCGTTACCGACCAGGTTAGTCAGCGCACGCGCTTCAGACATAAAGCGGTCAATACCCAGGATGAGCGCCAGACCCGCTACCGGCAGATGCCCTACTGCGGAAATTGTCGCTGCCAGCACGATAAAGCCACTTCCGGTCACGCCCGCTGCACCTTTTGAGGAGAGCAGGAGCACCACCAACAGGGTTATCTGATGGAAGATATCCATATGACTATTGGTGGCCTGCGCGATAAACACCGCCGCCATAGTCAGATATATCGATGTCCCATCAAGGTTAAACGAGTAGCCCGTGGGTATAACCAACCCGACAACCGACTTCCGGCAGCCCAGTTTTTCCATCTTATCAAGCATACGCGGCAGCGCTGATTCAGAAGAAGACGTACCCAGTACGATCAGCAGTTCTTCACGGATATAGCGGATGAATTTGAAAATGCTGAAGCCGGTTGCGCGGGCAATGGAGCCCAGAACCACGACCACAAACAGGATACAGGTAATGTAGAAGCAGATAATCAACTGACCCAGTTGCACCAGCGTTCCGACGCCATACTTACCGATGGTAAAGGCCATGGCACCGAAAGCACCGATCGGTGCAAGGCGCATGATCATGTTGATAATGCCGAAAATAACCTGCGAGAAACTTTCAATTACGTTGAAAATCATCTGGCCTTTGCTGCCCAGACGGTGCAGAGCAAAACCAAACATCACCGCGAACAGTAATACCTGCAGGATGTTGCCGCTGGCGAACGCGCCAATGACGCTACCCGGGATAATATCCATCAGGAAGCCCACGATCCCCTGGTCTTTTGCCTGCTCGGCGTAGATCGCTACCGCTTTGGCATCCAGCGTTGCCGGATCGACGTTCATCCCGGCGCCGGGTTGCACCACGTTGACAATGATAAGACCAATGATCAGCGCAATCGTACTAACCACTTCAAAATAAAGCAGTGCAACCGCACCGGTGCGGCCTACTGCTTTCATACTTTCCATACCTGCAATGCCGGTAACGACAGTACAGAAGATAACAGGTGCGATGACCATCTTAATGAGCTTAACGAACGCGTCGCCAAGCGGTTTCATTTGGGCGCCTAATTCAGGGTAGTAATGGCCAAGGAGGATACCAATGGCAATTGCTGTCAGGACCTGAAAGTAAAGGCTTTTGAAGATAGAGGGTTTCATAGGGTGTCCTTAAAGTAAAAACCACAGGTCTTGTAAGGTTTTGTTTAACCTGCGGCCTTAAAGTAACACCCACACAACATGACAGAAATGCACCTGGATCATAATTGATACAAATTTGTTAAAAATTTTGAACTGGCTCGCACAAGCGCTACCTTTTTTAACTTTTGTAATCAGCTGATTCCTTCGCTAAATAGCGTTCTTCGAAGATATCTGCCGGAACCGGACGTGCAAACAGGAATCCTTGCGCGACTTCTACCCCTGCCTGTGATAACCAGTCGCGTTGCGCTTCGGTTTCAACGCCTTCCGCAATCATTTGCAAATTGAGACTATGAGCCAGCTGAATAATGGCAGAAATCATACTGCTATCTTCTGGCAGGCCTTCAACAAACATCTTATCGATTTTGAGCACATCAACTGGCAGTGACTTCATGTGCTGCAACTGCCGCAGACCCGCATAGCCCATACCAAAATCATCCAACGCAATGCGTACCCCCGCATTGCGCAGCGGACGCAGGATAGCGACAGCAGCGTTTGGATCATCTATATGCCGGCTTTCGGTAACTTCCAGAATCAACGTGCCGGGCTTAATACGATAGCGGTTTAGCAATTCCAGCAGATCCGACACCATACTGGGGTGCATCAGCTGTAGCGCAGACAGATTCACCGACAGCGGTAACATCAGACCACGTTCCTGCCAGGCCGCAAGCTGGCGACAAGACTCCTCCAGCACCCAATATCCAACCGTCACCATCAGACCACAGGATTCAATCCTGTCGATTAACCCTTCAGGTAATTCCCAGCTTCCGTCTGCCTGCTGCATCCGCAATAAAGCTTCGGCACTCAACATCTTGCCGCTGGCGATCTCTACCTGCGGTTGCATCCACAGCGCAAATTGCTGGTGATCAAGCGCGGTCAGAATGTCGTTCTCTTCGGTCAAACGCTGCTGTGCTTCTTCCATTTGCTGCGGATCAAAGAATTGGATCTGGTTTTTACCCTTGCGACGCGAGGTTAGCACTGCTGATAGCGCGCGACTGTATAGCTGTTCCGCCGTCAAATCGCCGTAGAACATTGCCACCCCAATATTGCAGCTCGGGCGTAGCTGAATACCCTGAATGGGCAACCGTTCATTCATGATAGTGAGTACTTGCTGACCTAATGTGATTGCATGCCAGGGTTCCTTCACACCGTGCGCGATAATCGCGAAGTCATAACCGCTTACCTGAGTAAGCACCATTCTGGGTGCCAGCACCGATCTCAGTTTCTCAACCAGCGTCAACAGCAGGATTTCCCGCTGGGTCTCGGTCAATACGCCGGCGGTATCACGCAGGGTTTCACAGGTGACAATCATCAGCGCAGTTGTTTGCGGGCCAGTAACAATCTGCTCAAGTAGCCCCATTAAGAACGTCTTATTTGGCAGTTCAGAGACCGGAAAGCGCATCGAATTGTCGTTCTGCTCTTCACTGTGGCGCAGGACCAGTTGCTGATTCAGGTTGTAGCTACGCACCAGCATCCCAATCTCATCATCCTGATGCATAGGCGGCAATGCCAGTTGATAGCCGATCAGATCCTGCTGCGGAATATCGTTCAGTTCGCGAGCAATTTTACGTAACGGGTGCACAATCAGGCGGTTAATGCACCAGGAAATGGCTACCGACAGGATTAACGACAAAAGTAAGTAAATGGTCACTAACGTTGAAAGCGTGCTCGTCACGAATTTGTACATGCGGTATGAATCCGCCTGTAACACCAGATACGCCAGCGGCTGTGGGTTTGCGGAGCGCTCAAGAGAATAGACCGGGAGCGAAATCTGCACCGGCAGTTCAAACAGTCGGGTCACCGGAACCGGAACGGGGCGTTCAGGGATAAAGCTCATCCGCAATGCCTGAAACTGGTTGGGCAGTACCACATCCGCGCGGCTGACCACGCCAGCGGGCTGGATACGGCTTAAAATCATTTCCGCTTCGGGGATATCCCCCTTCAGGATGGCGGCCGACAGAGGTTCACGGACGGAGCGAGCGATGCTTTCCAGTTGCGTAGCCGTGTTATAGCGGTTCTGCTGAACCAAATGGAACAACAAAACGGTGCAAAAAATAAAAACAAACACCATGACAACGGCCGCAACCATCGCCATCTGCTTAATTGTTAACGAGCGACTGACACGCAAACTGACTCTCCACGGATAGACAAAAACTGCCGTCAGAGTATACCCCATCGTAGCGGTATTAAGAGAGGCGGTATCTGAAAACTTCCCAGCGTGCATTATCGCGACAGGATAGGCACCTGGCGACGAGATTTATCTGCATTTAACGCGAAAAAGGCCGCAAGATTAAATCCTGCGGCCTGGTTCGGGCGCATGTTGCCATTACGGCAGGCAGACACCCATGAAGCACATTACTTCCGGTTATGTAGCCAGTTCACAATCAGGCTGGCGATAATGCCAGCGATGATCGGTGCTGCCAGATCGTGCCAGAAGGCTGTGCCCAGTTGCATGAGCGTCATATAGCCGCCTGTGTTGCAATGGCAACTGTTCGCGGCTATTCTTGAGTTGTTGAGGTTCAAGTTAGCCCCCGTTTTGTTGCCAGGTTTATACCGAACAACGTGCGGGGGTTTTCTCTTTCCAGCAACCTATGCCGCCGGGGATCAAGCCCCCGCAACATCGCGCCTCACCGGGTAAACCCGGCTTGCTGCTGATTCTACGGTAACCTTTTCGCCCTGGCACCCCGGCGCCATCCACTCTGCGTGAAGCCTCGCAATTACGGCGCTACAAATTCGATATGACTGGAAAGATTGTTGCCAGTTGGCAACTTTCCTGACGCTCCTCTGAAACAAAAACCATCTAATTCATTGATATTTAAATCTTAATTTTCTGGCACAGCAATTGCTATTTGAGTGTGAGCTGTTCTGTTCCGAATTAAAGGAGATATCATGTCTGACTGTCGTACTTACGGATTCAATACCCAGATCGTTCACGCGGGGCAACAACCCGACCCCTCAACCGGCGCGCTCAGTACGCCTATCTTCCAGACTTCAACGTTTGTTTTTGACAGCGCCGAACAGGGTGCCGCCCGCTTTGCGCTCGAAGAGTCCGGGTACATTTATACCCGTTTGGGTAACCCCACCACCGATGCGCTGGAGAAAAAACTGGCAGTTCTGGAAAGGGGTGAAGCCGCGCTGGCAACGGCATCCGGCATTTCCGCCATCACCACAACGCTGCTGACGTTGTGCCAACAGGGCGACCATATCGTTTCCGCCAGCGCGATTTATGGCTGTACTCACGCATTTCTGTCGCACAGCATGCCGAAGTTCGGTATTAACGTGAGTTTTGTCGACGCCGCGAAACCGGAAGAAATCCGCGCCGCGATGCGCCCGGAAACTAGAGTTGTGTATATCGAAACGCCCGCCAACCCGACGCTCTCATTGGTTGATATCGAAACAGTGGCGGGTATTGCCCACCAGCAAGGCGCTTTGCTGGTCGTGGATAACACCTTTATGTCGCCATATTGTCAGCAGCCTCTGCAATTGGGCGCAGACATCGTGGTTCACAGTGTAACCAAGTACATTAACGGACACGGTGATGTGATTGGCGGCATCATTGTCGGGAAACAGGAGTTTATCGACCAGGCGCGGTTTGTCGGTTTGAAGGATATTACCGGTGGCTGTATGAGCCCTTTCAACGCCTGGCTAACCCTACGCGGCGTTAAAACATTGGGCATTCGTATGGAACGTCACTGTGAAAACGCGCTAAAAATTGCCCGTTTCCTGGAAGGACATCCCTCCATTACCCGCGTGTATTATCCAGGTCTGACTTCGCACCCACAGTATGCGCTGGGCCAACGGCAGATGAGCCTGCCAGGGGGAATTATCAGCTTTGAAATTGCCGGCGGCCTCGATGCTGGCAGACGGATGATCAATTCTGTAGAATTGTGCCTCCTCGCGGTCAGTCTCGGTGATACCGAAACCCTCATTCAGCACCCAGCGTCTATGACACATTCGCCCGTTGCGCCTGAGGAACGGCTTAAAGCAGGTATTACCGACGGACTTATCCGTCTTTCTGTCGGTCTTGAAGATCCAGAAGATATTATTAACGACCTTGAACACGCCATCAGAAAGGCAACATTCTGACCATTACGACCTGAACCGACGACGCTCGGTTCAGGTCGTTGAGCATCAAGGCACAACAGTCTGGCTATACGCGCACTCCTTTTTTGGGGAGAACGGGTATTTTGGGCAGGGGGTTCTATGCAGGACAACACAATACAATTAAGCAACAATACAGCAACCGCCGTACCATTCTCAAAGAAAATACCGTTTACAAAATACGATTTTGGCTGGGTATTACTGTGCATCGGCATGGCAATTGGTGCGGGTACAGTTCTGATGCCGGTACAAATTGGCTTAACCGGCATTTGGGTTTTTATTGTCGCCTTTATTATCGCTTACCCGGCAACGTATATTGTGCAGGACATTTATTTAAAAACATTATCCGAAAGTGAAACCTGCAATGACTACACCGATATTATAAGTCATTACCTTGGAAAAAACTGGGGTGTATTCCTCGGTGTAATTTACTTTTTGATGATTATTCATGGAATATTCATCTATTCATTATCGGTTGTTTTTGACAGTGCCTCATATATAAAAACCTTCGGGCTAACCGATACCGACCTTTCGCAATCAATCATCTATAAAGTCGCTATTTTTGCGGTACTGGTCGCCATTGCTTCCGGTGGAGAAAAACTACTGTTCAAAATCTCCGGTCCGATGGTGGTGGTAAAAGTCGGCATTATCATCATCTTCGGCTTTGCGATGGTCCCTCACTGGAACTTCAGCAATATCAGCGCCTTTCCTGAAGCATCGGTCTTCTTTCGCGATGTGCTGTTGACTATCCCATTCTGCTTCTTCTCGGCGGTGTTTATTCAGGTGCTGAACCCCATGAACATTGCCTACCGCAAACGGGTGGCTGACCGGGTGCTGGCAACGCGCATGGCCATTCGTACCCACCGCATCAGCTACATTACGTTGATTGCAGTAATCCTGTTTTTCTCATTCTCATTTACCTTTTCGATTAGCCACGAAGAGGCCGTTTCAGCCTTCGAACAGAATATTTCTGCACTGGCTCTGGCGGCGCAGGTCATTCCTGGTCAGATTATTCACATCACCTCAACGATATTGAATATCTTTGCTGTTCTGACCGCATTCTTCGGTATTTACCTGGGCTTCCATGAAGCGATTAAAGGGATTATCCTTAACGTACTTAGCCGTGTAATTGATGTTGAGAAAATAAACCCACTAGTACTTACATTGGGTATTTGCACGTTTATCGTTATTACGCTGGTGATTTGGGTATCGTTTCGCGTATCGGTACTGGTGTTCTTCCAGTTAGGCAGTCCGCTATATGGAATTGTGTCGTGTATTATTCCGTTTTTCTTGATCTATAAAGTGGCGCAACTGGAAAAACTGCGCGGGCTAAAAACCTGGCTAATCCTGATCTATGGGGTTTTACTGTGCCTGTCACCACTGTTAAAACTGATTGAATAACCCGATGACAGCGCCGTCAATGTCTGGCGGCGCTTAACTCACGCTCTCAAGCTGGTAGCTACGAATTTTGTTCAATACCGTGGTATGCGATACGCCCAGCGCCTTAGCAATATGCCGCGACGACACATTCTCTTCCACCATCTGCTCAATTAACTGACGCTCGGCGTACTGGACCTGTTCTTTAAACGGACGTTGGGTGTGGCGCAATTCGCCTGACGACAGATTCGCCATCCCCAGGTCTTCCCGGGTTATAACATCAGATTCGGCCATCAGCATCAGACGAATAATCGTGTTTTCAAGCTCGCGTACGTTACCCGGCCAACTGTGCTGATGCAAAGCGTCAAAACAGGCTTTATCCAGAATAATTCGCCGTTGGAACTCCTTCGCGTATTTCTGCACAAAGTGGCGGATCAGCAGACTGATATCCTGCGGGCGCTCGCGTAAAGGTGGAATGGTGAGTGATAGTACGTTGATGCGGTAATAGAGATCGGCGCGCAGCAGACGTTGCTCCACCATCTCTTCCAGATTCGCGTTAGTCGCCACAATAATACGCGCATTAACCGGAATGGTTTGTGCCCCGCCAACGCGACGGATCCCCCCATCCTGAAGGACACGCAACAATTTGGCCTGTAAGCTCAGCGACATTTCACCAAACTCATCCAGAAAAAGGGTGCCTTTATCAGCCATTTCAAACAGCCCTTTTTTGCCTTTACAGTCCGCACCACTGAAGGCTCCTTTCTCATAGCCAAAAAATTCACTTTCCATTAGCGACTCGGGAAGCGCCGAACAGTTAACCGGAATAAACGGATAAAAACGCCGTGGCCCGGAATTATGGATGGCCCGGGCAAGCAGTTCCTTACCAGTTCCGGTTTCACCACGAACCAAAACGGTATATTTGCTATCCGCGATTCTGATCGCTTTTTCTATCAGCAGTTGCATGCTCTGGCTGCTGCAAATAATGTCAGAAAAATAACGCGGACGTTCCGGTTCAGACATCGACAGTTCGCTTATCTCTTCGCACAGATAAGCAACGTTAATAATATCAGCGCGCTGGCTTAAGCAGGATTGTACGCAGGAAATATCCTGCAACTGGCGACACCAGGATTTAATCAGAATGCGTCCAGGCGTAACTTTCATGGAGATGATATTGATATCACAGCAGGAAAATTCCTTCAGGACATCCTCAACCATCGACAGACGATCAATTGTTTTAATATCCCAGCGTATCGTGACCACATTTGCTCCTGGTAGTTAGCAACTGCGAAGTAGATATTTCTGTGACGAAAGCCAACCTGACTACATTCTAGACACTATGGAATAATGTTCTGCCAATGGACTCACATTGTGGGAGTAAAAACGAATTATAAAAAAACCGGAGCACAAGGCTCCGGTTATTGGGTCATAACCCACGTTTATTGCTGCGGGTTTTCATCCTGGTCAACGGCAAAGCACGCCACCAGTTGACCGCCGTAGTCTTTCAGCTGTGGCTGTAGTTGGGTACAAGGGCCAAAGCGACGGCGGCAACGGGCGTTAAACGCACATCCCGGTGGCGGATTCAGCGGGCTTGGCAGCTCGCCGGTCAGCTTAATACGCTCGCGGCGGTCATCTGGATTCAGGCGCGGTGTCGCAGAAAGCAGCGCCTGCGTATACGGATGGCGTGGATTATTGAAGATCTGATCCTTGGTGCCCTTCTCCACACAACGGCCCAGGTACATCACCATCACTTCATCCGCAATATGTTCCACTACCGACAGGTCGTGCGAGATAAAGACGTAGGACAGCCCCAGCTCCTGCTGCAGATCCATCATCAGGTTCAACACCTGCGCGCGTACGGATACATCCAGCGCGGAAACGGGTTCATCGGCAATCACCACGTCCGGGTCAAGCATCAGGCCACGGGCAATCGCAATACGCTGACGCTGACCGCCGGAGAACATATGCGGATAGCGGTCGTAGTGCTCGGTTTTCAGTCCCACTTTCGCCATCATCGCCAGCGCTTTTTCACGACGCTCCTCTTTGCTGAGCGTGGAGTTGATCAGCAACGGCTCTTCCAGAATCTGCCCAACTTTCTTACGTGGGTTCAGGGAACCGTAGGGGTTCTGGAATACTATCTGGATTTTCTGCCGACGCAGCTTCTGCGCATGCGGGTCGTGCTTGAGTAAATCCTGTCCCTGGTAATACAGCTCACCGCCGGTCGGGATTTCAATCATCGTCAGCAGACGGCCAAGGGTGGATTTCCCACAGCCCGACTCACCTACCACCGCCAGCGTTTTACCGCGATCCAGAGTAAAGGAAACACCATCCAGCGCTTTCACCAGGCGTTCCGGGGCGAACATGCCCTTCTTCACTGGGTAGTGTTTTTTCAGATCAATAGCCTGCAACAGCGGCTGTTGCGCGGCGGCCTTTTGCGTACTCATAGCCCAGGCCTCCCGGCATCATCAAGTGGGTAGTGGCATTTCGACTGACGACCGCCTTCCAGCAGGTTCAGTTCAGGTTCTTCAGCGCGGCATTTGTCGGTCGCATAGGGGCAACGCGGGTTCAGCAAACAGCCGTTCGGGCGATCATATTTACCTGGCACCACGCCCGGCAACGAGGCCAGACGCGCTTTGTCCTGAGCAAACTCCGGCAACGCGCGCAGCAGCGCCTGGGTATAGGGATGGCGCGGCGCGCGGAAAATATCCTGTGCGGCCCCGGTTTCCACGACTTGCCCAGCGTACATCACGATGATTTTGTGCGCCGCTTCGGCCACCAGCGCCAGATCGTGAGTGATCAAGACCAACGCCATGTTCTCTTTTTGCTGCAGTTCCAACAGCAGCTCGATAATCTGTGCCTGAATGGTCACATCCAGCGCCGTTGTCGGTTCGTCGGCAATCAGCAGCTTCGGACGACAGGCAATCGCCATCGCGATCATCACACGCTGGCTCATCCCACCGGACAACTGGTGCGGATAGACATCCAGGCGCGAGGCCGGATCGGGGATCCCCACCAGCGTCAGCAGGTCAATCGCCCGCTGAATACGCGTTTTTTTGTTGCCGCCCTGGTGCACCTTGATGGCTTCCATAATCTGGTAGCCGACGGTGTAGCACGGGTTAAGGCTGGTCATCGGGTCCTGGAAGATCATTGCTACTTCCGCACCCACCAGTTGGCGACGCTCTTTCTCAGAGATGCGCTTCAGGTCGCGACCATTAAACTCCAGATTTTCGGCCATCACGCGGCCTGGGTAGTCAATCAACCCCATAATCGCCAGTGAGCTGACGGACTTACCAGAACCAGATTCCCCAACAATGCCAACCACTTCACCCTGGTTCACACTGTAGCTAATGCGGTCCACGGCGCGGAATTCGGAACCCACATCACCAAAGTGCACCGATAATTTATCTACATTTAATAACGCCATCTCGAACCTCTTACTGCTTCAGTTTGGGATCGAGCGCGTCACGCAGACCGTCACCCATCAGGTTAAATGCCAGCACCGTCAGCAGGATCGCCAGACCCGGGAAGGTCACGACCCACCAGGCGCTTTGCGCAAACTGCAACACGTCAGAGAGCATGGTGCCCCACTCCGGCGTCGGCGGCTGCGCGCCCATCCCCAGGAAGCCGAGGGCAGCCATATCGAGAATGGCGTTCGAGAAACCAAGCGACGCCTGAACAATCAGCGGCGCAAGGCAGTTTGGAAGAATGTTGACGAACATCTGACGCATCGCACCGGCGCCCGCCACGCGGGATGCGGTGACATAGTCGCGGTTCACCTCCACCAGTACGGCAGCGCGCGTCAGACGCACATAGTGCGGCAATGCCACGAACGTCAGCGCCAGCGCGGCGTTGCCAATCGAGGGACCAAATACCGCCACCAGCACCAGCGCCAGCAACAGGCTCGGCAGCGCCAGCATGATATCAACCACGCGCATGATGACGTTATCGACAATCCCGCCAAAATAACCAGCGATAAGCCCGAGAACCACGCCCATCAGCAGAGAGAGCACCACCACCAGACAGCCAACCAGCAGCGACAGACGCGCCCCGTACATCAGGCGGGACAGCACATCGCGGCCCACATCATCGGTACCAAACAGATGCGCCATGGAACCGCCTTCCTGCCATGCCGGAGGAGCCAACAGCGTATCGCGGAACTGGTCTGCCGGGTTGTACGGCGCGAGAACGTTGGCAAAGACCGCAATCAGGATCATCACCACCACGTACACCAGCCCAACAACTGCGCCTTTGTTGCGTTTAAAATAGTGCCAGAACTCCTGCAGCGGGGTCATGGGCACCGGTGCTGCAATAACTTTATTTTCAGTAACCTGTGACATGATGGCCCCTTACTTCTTATGCCGAATACGCGGGTTCACCACGCCGTACAGCAGGTCTACCAGCAGGTTGACGAGGATAATCATCGTCGCGACCAGTAATACCCCGCCCTGCACTACCGGATAATCGCGGCGTTGCAGCGCATCGATCAGCCAGCGTCCCAGACCCGGCCACGAGAAGATGGTCTCAGTCAGGATCGCCCCAGCCAGCAATGTACCGACCTGCAGGCCGATAACGGTCACAACGGGCAGCATGGCGTTGCGCAGAGCATGAATGATGATGACACGCATCCGGGTCAGGCCCTTGGCGCGCGCGGTACGGATGTAATCCTCACCCAACACTTCCAGCATCGATGAACGGGTCATACGCACAATGACCGCCAGAGGGATAGTGCCCAGCACCATTGCCGGCAGGACCATATGCGCCAGCGCATCAATAAAGTTGCCCTCTTCACCCCAGATAGCGGTGTCGATTAGCATAAAGCCGGTCAGGGGGTTGGAATCATCAAGGAACACCATGTCGCTCACCCGACCGGAAACCGGCGTCAGGTTCCACTGCACGGAGACCAGCATGATCAGCATCATGCCCCACCAGAAAATAGGCATGGAGTAACCGGTCAGCGCCAGGCCAACGGCGGTGTGATCGAAAATAGAGCCGCGCTTAACGGCAGCAAGAACACCCACCGGGATACCTACTGCGACGGCGAAAATCATCGCGCAGACGCCGAGTTCCAGCGTCGCTTTGAAGCGAGGCACGAACTCTTCCCACACCGGTAAGCGGCTTTTCAGCGAGATACCTAAATCACCATGCATAACCCCCCAGATATAGTGGAGGTACTGCTGCCACATCGGTTTATCCAGACCGAGTTCAGCCAGCAATTGAGCGTGGCGCTCAGGGGAGATCCCACGTTCACCCGCCATGATCATGACCGGATCGCCGGGGATCATATGGACGAAGGCAAAGGTGAGAAGAGTGATACCGATAAACGTGGGGATGACGAGTCCCAAACGTCGGAGAATGAACTGCAACATAACCCGGATTCTCTCTAATGACGCACGGCCTGGAACCGTGAGTCTGTATTGCTCACAAATCTTATCCCACGCAAACTGCATCGTGGGTAAAGCATTACGCCGGATGGCGCTGCGCTTATCCGGCCTACACAATACCGGGGCGCAGCGCTTCCTTGATTGCTTTTAATTATTCGACAGAGACGTTTTCGAAGTGGTGTTTGCCTAATGGATCAACCACATAGCCTTTTACTTCTTTACGCACTGGTTCATACACGGTGGAGTGAGCAACAATCAGAGCCGGGGCCTGATCGTGCATAACAACCTGTGCTTGCTTGTACAGTTCAATACGTTTGTTGTGATCGTCGGTCGCTCGCGCCGGTTGGATCAGGTCTTCAAACGGCTTGTAGCACCAGCGAGAGTAGTTGGAACCGTCTTTCGCTGCCGCACAGCTGAACAGGGTGGCGAAGAAGTTGTCCGGATCCCCGTTGTCACCGGTCCAGCCCATCATCACAGCCTGATGCTCACCGGCTTTGGCGCGTTTCAGGTACTCGCCCCACTCGTAGGTCACAATCTTGGCCTGAACGCCAATTTTCGCCCAGTCAGCCTGAACCATTTCCGCCATACGGCGCGCGTTCGGGTTGTAAGGACGTTGTACCGGCATAGCCCACAGTTCAACGGTAAAGCCTTTGTCCTGACCGGCTTCCTTCAACAGCGCTTTGGCTTTCTCAGGATCGTAGGTGTAGTCTTTAACGTCGTCGTTATAGCCCCACATGGTCGGTGGGATCAGGTTTTTCGCGGCAACGCCAGCACCCTGATAAACCGCTTTGATGATCGCTTCTTTGTTTACCGCGTAGGTCAGCGCCTGACGGACTTTCACATCATCAAACGGTTTCTTCTCGGTGTTGAAAGAGAGGTAGCCAACGTTCAGACCGGCCTGCTCCATCAGGTTGATATTTTTATCCTGCTTCATGCGCGCGATGTCAGCCGGGTTCGGGTACGGCATCACCTGGCACTCGTTCTTCTGCAGTTTGGCGTAACGCACAGAAGCGTCAGGCGTAATGGAGAAGACCAGACGGTCGATTTTAGGCTTAGTGCCCCAGTAACCTTCGAATGCTTTATACAGAATACGGGAGTCTTTCTGGTACTGCTGCAGCTGGAACGGACCGGTACCGATTGGGTTCAGATCCACTTTCTCCGGGGAACCGGCTTTCAGCATGTTGTCTGCATATTCTTTGGAAAGAATAGAAGCGAAGTCCATCGCCAGGTCAGCCAGGAACGGTGCTTCCGGGCGAGTCAGCACGAACTGAACAGTTTTATCATCCACTTTTTTCACTTCGGCGATCAGGTCTGGCAGACCCATCCCTTCGAAGTATTCATAGCTGCCGCCAGACACTTTGTGGTACGGGTTCTGGGCATTTTTCTGACGATCGAAAGAGAACACCACGTCATCGGCGTTTAAATCGCGCGTCGGTTTGAAATCTTTGTTGTCCTGCCACTTCACGCCAGGGCGAAGGTGGAAGGTATAGGTTTTACCGTCTTCGCTGATTTCCCACTTCTCAGCAAGGCCCGGGATCACTTCAGTTGTACCGGTTTTGAACTCGACCAGGCGGTTATAGATCGGCACGGAGCTGGCATCATAGGTGGTACCAGAGGTGAAAAGCTGTGGGTTAAAGCCTTCAGGAGATCCTTCTGAACAATAAACCAGAGTTTTAGCCTGTACGCTTGCTGCGACGGTCATAGCCACCAGGCTCAGACCAAGCTTCAGCATCCCTGACTTCTTCAAGGAAATACTCATTCTTCTGCTCCAAATGTGATGTTTGTTGTTTTACCCTTTGCAGTGGGTTTGCACCGCCTGGCCTTTTTTGTTTTTTACCCGGCCGGGTCGGCGTTAAGAGGATGGGGATTCCGTTCACATAAGCGACTGAGTTGCAGTGCAGATTCTCCATGAAATGCCCCTCATGCCCTACAATCTGTCAACAGAATGTGAAAACGTCAATACAGGTAACCACGATTTACATCAACGGTGAGAATTGGCAAACAAAGATTAAAAAAAGTGCAAGCGGGTATTTTCAGCAGGGAAATTTGTGCTACGCGCACTATGCCAGAATAAACATCTTCATATTCAGAAACATTTAGTGATTAACATTTATGCAAATTATGAAAATTTTCTCAACACATGCTGCATATCTGAGCGATTAATACCATGAACGTTAAAACGCACAGCGGAAAATGCTGGGTTCAGCCATAAGTAACGCAAAAAAAGATTCAAGCAAATATAAAAAAAGGCAATGGAATATGTCACAGAATCGTTAACAGTCAGTGGGAAGTGGTGCACAATTTTTGCAGATAAAATGAAGGTCAAAGGTGGGGTTGGAATAACACCATACACGCCGGGATGAAACTGAGCCTGTAGGCCGGATAAGGCGTCTGCGCCGCCATCCGGCGATGCCAAAATGCTGCAATGTTTTGCCTGATGGCGCTGCGCTTATCAGGCCTACAAAGCAAAAAACCCTGCTCGCTGAGCAGGGTTTTGAATTTGGTCGGTGATAGAGGATTACTCGCCACTGCGGGCCGTTGCTGGCGCAACGTTCTCTCGCTCCGCTCGAGTCGAACCTCTTGCCCCCGGAGGTTCTCATCCTCGTGGATTCCGGAAAGTAAAAAGCCCGCTCAAAGAGCGGGCTTTTCTAATTTGGTCGGTGATAGAGGATTCGAACCTCCGACCCCTTCGTCCCGAACGAAGTGCGCTACCAGGCTGCGCCAATCACCGAATGCGGGGCGCATCTTACTGCTCAGCTGCACGCCCGTCAATCCCTTAGTATCAAAATGCCATTCGATCGGCGAGAAAGTCAGCAGCCCACTACTGGACTACAGCCTTCTTGTCGTCCGGGACATGACACCAGTTGTTATTCTCATTTATACCGCCATTTGGCGAGGTATAACCGAGGCAACCGAGAATAGTGTCGTACAGTTCAACATGGCGACGCGGAACCTTCATATCAGCCTCCTGCTTAAGGTGGGCGAAGGCTTTCGCATGATCGGGGTCTTCCAGATACTTATCAGACATCCACACCATCATAGGAACGCGGAACTGCTCTGGCGGTGCCATTTTACGTGGCGTACCGTGCAGGTGCTCCCGTTCGTTAATCGACTCACCGTGATCGGCAGCATAGAACACAATCGCTTTCTTATCGCGCAGCTGGTCAAACACTTTGGTGATAAAGTGGTCAACATAGGTCACCGAGTTATCAAATGAGTTAATCATCTGCGCTTTCGAACAACCGCTGTCAACATTGACACACTCCGGCTTCCACTGGGCGTACTCACGGGTATAGCGCTGCGTGTAGTTAAAGTGCGAGCCTTTGGTATGCAGGATAATCAGGTGCTTACCATTATCGTCCGGTTTGATTGATTGCTGCATCTCAGAGATCAGCAGCATATCGTCAACCGTTTTGCCACGGTTACGCGGCTCAGCGCCAATCTGCTCACGATATGCGATGTTCTCAGCCATCGTGTTGCTGTAAAACCACATCTCACTTTGCATCGCGTAGAGATCGGTATTAAAACCTAGCTGGCTGAGTACGGAAAAGACGTTTTGTTCTTTCAGCGTACGCTGCGGGTTTTCCTCTGCTCCGCCTTCACGAACAAACATACAGCGTAGCGAAAGTTTGGTTGCCGTATCACACGAATATCCGCGGAAAGCGGCCAGGTTTTTTTCCTGAGCCAGCCTTGGCGTAGTATTTCTCTCGTAGCCAAAAATACCCATATGATCCCAGCGGGTCGTTTCGCCGATAATAAAGACCACGTAGGTGTCGTCGAGGTTTTTGGGCGCAACATAGGTAAACTTCTTCGCCGGGTTCATCAGCGATTTGTTGTCTGAAGATTCATCCACCTGCGCCCAGGCATACAGACCCAGCGCGGACAGCCAGTTTGAAGGCAAATATGAATTTGCCACTACGCCACCGTAGCTGGGCAAATCAATACCGGTTTCCCGTTCGACTGATCTCTGCTGTATTCCAAGTAAACGAATCGGCGCCCACACCATCAAACCAGCCAACAGAACAACGACCACACTACGCCATCTCATACCTGGCGTACGTATTTGTTTTAGCAGGGTATAGCGGCAGCGGTTACTCCAGATAAGCAGCAACGGCAAAATGCTGACCGACACCAACCACACGATAAAATGCCAGCCGACAACTTCTTTTGATAAATCAATATCGGTTGTCATGACCGAGGCAATAATGCCGTAGCCAATGACCACATTCAGGAAGGTCATGTAATAGCTGGCACCAGCGGAACACAGCACCACAAAGGTAGCCAGTACGCGCCATGCCCGCCGACCAAACAGAGACAACAGACGAAGTAAAAAGAAGGTAACCAGCACGGTGCCGGCCAATTCAACAACCGCAGAGATTCCTTTCAACGCGGTAAATTCCTGCACATAGCTGCCGAAGCGGCGATAAAAAACTGCGCAGTTCATAAACAGACCGATATAGATCGCAAGCAAGAAGCTAAGCTTTTGCTGCGTCATCGATTTAATGTATCTCATGCAAAAAAACCCTGGGAATCGGGATAAAAACACCCTGTGAAGTGGTCAATCGACCAAACAGGGGAAAATGCGACAACAGCAGAGATGAAATGTCTACGGGCGCGGCTAAGTAGACCACAGGAGAGGAGAAAAGTGCTTATGGTGAATGCAAACAGCGCATATATTTTTGTAAATATATGCGCCGGGTATAAATAAGACCGCTAATAGATTCAGGCGTGAGCCTCGGTATAGACGCTACGCTGCGGCTGACGAATGGTGGTAGAAAGCGCCAGCGAGATGATTAACAGCGCAAAGATAACGCAGAAGGTGACATAGAAACCGCCGAACAGCGAGGCGATAATTGACCCGCAGATGCTGCCAATGCCGAAGCCCAGGTAGATGACCCCATAGTTTTTCGCCAGGTTATTCAGGCCGAAGAACTCACTCACCAGTGACGGGAAGACCGTAATGGTGCCACCGAAGTTGAAGGCGACACAGGCAATGGCTGCGAAGAATGTCACTTCATTCAGCGGAGCAAAAAGCAGCGCCGCCATACCCACCAGCGAAACGACCTGACCGATGGTGATCACGCGAATACGGGAGATTTTATCGGACAGAATCCCCAGAACCAGACGACCTGACAGGTTCGCGATAGAAATAACGGTTACCGCATTCGCCGCTGTTGCCACATCCATTTTTGCCAGGTTTTGGGCGATATCTTTCGCGACACCAATCACGTAAAGCCCGCTCATGCACGCCGTCAGGAACATCACTGCCAGCATCCAGTACTGTGGTTTACGCATGGATTGCGCCAGCGTGTAGTCATTCTCTACCACGCCATTTACGGCTTTAACTTCCTGGTTTGGCGCATCTTTCATCAGCGTGGAGCCAAAGACAATCATCACCAGTACAATCGCGCCCCAAATCATAAAGGTCTTTTCCAGACCCACAGTGCTCAGCAGTTGGCTGTCGATAAATTTAAAACCGAGGCTACCCAGGCCGTAAGAACCGATGGCGAAGGCGGAAATCAGCCCCTTACGCTCAGGGAACCATTTCACGCAGTTGGACAGGGTTAACAGGTACCCTGCACCGTCAGCCAGGCCAACCAGTACACCGGCACTCAGCCACAGCATAATCAGGCTGTCAGAATGCGCGGTTAAGAAGAAGCCCACACCCAGTAAGATACCCGATGCCATGGTGACGCGTTTCACACCGAAACGTTCCTGAAGCTTCCCGGCGATGGAAGAAGATATCGCCAGACCCAGACTCAGCAAACCAAAGGAAAATGCAACCTGACTCACCGGTGCATCGAGCTTTGAAGAGAGTGCGCCATTGAACAGGCTCCAGGTATAAACAGAACCTAATGCAAATTGGGTAATGATGGTGCCGATCAGTGTCAGCCACCGGGTACGCTGATAATCAGAAGTTTTCATGGCAGTCTTCCTGCATATACAAAATGGGAAATTCTCTGCCGACAACCATACCGAAACGCTTTTATGACCTGGGGAAAACGGCATGAAATGCCATCAGGACGGAATGAAATGCCTGGATTGCGGAATGAATGACGAGACAAAAAGTCGGGTTACTGAATTTTATTGCCGGAGTTAGTGCACGCTATCGCTGTAATACGTGTGATTATTGATCCCAACATGTAACAGAGATGTTTTATCCAGGCTTTTTTTCGTTAAAATTTGGCGTTCACTCCCATCGTGTACCGATAATCGCTGTCATTCGTACTGTTTTCTGCCTGAGAAAGTGCCGCATAGGCAGCCATATGCTGATTCAGCAGCATATCTGCACCCACAGTAACATCGACCCAGTTACCATCCTGACTCGCCGCCGTCATGCGGCTGAGACCCGATTGCGCCTTCCAGATATTCTCGCCAAATTGCTGGTTATAACTGATTTGCGCCCATGGCCGTACATCGCCAAACTGCGAGTCGACCCGCCAGCCCAGGGTACTGACGCTGGCATGCCACATCGGATCGGTCAGCGTTAGCGAAGTCACACTGTCGCCAAATTCGTTGTAGGTAGAGGTGGCTGAACCATCATAATGCAGGGCTGCGACGGGTCCCGTCGTCACCTTACGGGAAAGGGGAAAATTCCAGCCCACGCTCATACCGCTGGTCGCATCCAGAGCCGTTTGGTCCGCCAGATTCACCACCGGCCCCGCCACGTTCTGGGTGGAGCGAATGCGCTCTTCCAGAATGTCGTTATAACGTGGTTGGTGATCGCTGTCCCATGTATAGCGTTCCGACGTATGACCGGACAGCGCATCAACGATATATTCTTGTTGCCAGCCATATGCCGTATTGGCAAACAGCGCACAGACGATGACGTTCGCCAGAGTTAACCTCTGACGACCACTACTGTTTCTTATAATCATCAACGCGACTCCAGAAAAGAGCCGAATTCGGCGATATTATTGTCATTGTTTAAAGGATATCGGGCACATGAGACCCTGTATTAAATATTGTCTTTTTAGCGGGCGCGTCAAGGCGGGCCGAATGAAATTTTTACGCCAGTAAAAACAGCGAGGAAGAGTATGCAGCGTTGCGGCTGGGTCAGTCAGGATCCACTATACATTGCCTATCATGACAAGGAATGGGGCGTCCCGGAAACCGATGGTAAAAAGCTGTTCGAAATGATCTGCCTTGAAGGCCAGCAGGCTGGGCTGTCGTGGATAACGGTGCTGAAGAAACGGGAAAACTATCGCCTGGCATTTCACCACTTCGATCCTGTAACCGTTGCGGCGATGACCGAAGAGGATGTAGAAAGGCTGGTACTGGATGCCGGTATTATCCGCCATCGCGGAAAAATTCAGGCCATTATCGGTAACGCTCGCGCTTACCAGACGATGGCGCAAAATGGAGAGTCATTTAGCGAGTTCGTCTGGTCATTTGTTGATAACCAACCGCAACTGACCCGCGCCGCTAACCTGAGCGATATCCCCACCTCAACGCCTGCGTCAGATGCGCTGTCTAAGGCGTTAAAAAAACGTGGGTTTAAGTTTGTCGGCACCACCATCTGTTACTCCTTTATGCAGGCGTGCGGGCTGGTCAACGATCATGTCACCAGCTGCATCTGTTACCCAGGAGAACGACATGATTCGTGAATCAAAGGCTGACGATCTACCGTCGATTCTGGCGCTGTGGATGGAAAGCACGATCCATGCCCATCCGTTTATCGAAGAACGCTACTGGCGTGAGAGTGAGCCTATCGTACGTGATGTCTACCTGCCCGCCGCGCAAACCTGGGTGTGGGAAGAAAACGGTGTGCTCAAAGGTTTTGCCAGCGTGATGGAAGAGCGCTTTTTAGGCGCGCTGTTTGTCAAGCCTGCCGCCATCAGAAGCGGTATCGGTAAAGCGCTGGTGCAACATGTGCAGCAGCGCTTTTCGTTGCTCAGCCTGGAGGTCTACCAGAAGAACCAATCAGCGGTAAACTTTTACCACGCACTGGGCTTTCGCATTGAAGACAGCGCATGGCAGGAAGAGACTCACCATCCAACCTGGATTATGGGCTGGCAGGTGGATCAAACGCGGTAAGTGTCAGAGTAGGCCCACTGTACTTCTCCAGCCACGCCAACGCAGTGTTGCCCGCGCAGCCATTCCCCAGCTTCGAGCTGGGGAGATCTTTGGTCAGCACGTTGACGGCGCCATTTTTACAAATACCGTCAGCTGTCGGTTCCAAATCAGGCCAGGCACCTTCATGAATACAGATGACGCCAGGTTTGATGCCTTCCGTCACCACGGCACCCGCCAGGATATGCCCGCGGTGGTTCCACACCCTGACCGTATCGCCATCTGCAATCCCCCGCGCTTGCGCATCCTGCGGGTGAATCGTCACTGGCTCCCGATCCGCCACCGCATACTGTTCGCGTAACGCACTGTAGTTGAGCTGGCTGTGCAAACGGTGAGCCGGATGGGCAGAGAGCACCTGCAGTTGGTCGGGTTCGGCATTGCCGAACCACTCATCAGGCTCCAGCCACATCGGGTGTCCTGCACAATCTGCATAGCCGTAACCTGCAATTTTTGCAGAATAGATTTCAATTTTTCCACTGTCCGTTTTCAGCGGATGCGCCTGTGGATCGCGGCGAAAATCAGCAAAACGGATGAACTGCGTATTGGCGGCGTTTTCCGGCATTTCGATCAGTGCATTCTTTTGCCAGAACTCAGCGAAGGGCGGCAGTGTAACCTGCTGGCTGGCACCACGCTGCGCAGCAATGTCGTAAAAAGTTTCCAGCCACGCCAGTTCGCTTTTCCCCTCAGTGAATCGGGCATAACCGCCCTGTTCCCAGCGCTCGCTAAGCTCGGCAAAAACATCAAAATCGTTGCGCGCTTCAGCCTGTGGCGGCACGACCTGCTTCATCGGCACCAGATGCTGGTTGCTGTAGTCTCCGGTCATGGTCAAATCGTTACGTTCAAAAGAGGTGGTCGCGGGTAACACGATATCGGCATGCTTCGCCGCAGCAGTCCAGAAACACTCCGAGATAACCACCAACTCCGGCTTTTGCCAGGCGCGGATCAAACGGTTGGTATCCTGATGATGGGTGAAGTTGGCGCCGCCTGCCCACCACAGCATGCGGATGTCCGGGAAATGCCGATCCATACCGTTGTGCTGATAGAAACCGCCGGGGTTTTCCAGCGCCTCAACGATACGCGCCACCGGGATTTTATCCACCGCGTCGGTGCCGCCTTTAACGCTACCCTGCATTGAAGCCAGCACCGCAGCACGGCGCGTCGGGTTCCCGCCGTTGGCAAAATGATACGACAGTCCAAAGCCACCGCCGGGCGTCCCAATCTGCCCAAGCATGGCGGCCAGGGTAACGATCATCCAGTGTTTCTGCTCGCCATACTGCTGACGCTGCATACCCCAGCCGGCCATCAGCATGGTGGTATTTTGGTGAAATATTGCCGCAAGTTCGCGTATTTTCGCTGCCGGAATACTACAAATTTCAGCAGCCCATTCTGCAGTTTTCGCTATTCCATCGGATTTACCCAGCAGGTAGTCAGCGAACGAATCATATCCGGTTGTACAACGGGCGAGAAAATCCTCGTCGTGCCAGTCGTTTTCCACCAGCGTATGCGCGATGCCCAGCATCAGCGCCACGTCGGTCCCCATATGCGGGGCAATCCATTCCATCTTTTCGCCAAAGAATTCGACACTTTCCGATCGCATCGGATCGATGCAGATCAGTCGCTTGCCGCTGTCGCGCAAAGCCTCAAAGTAAGCGAGCCCCTGTTCGTCGGAGGCATTCCAGGCAATCTTCAGTGTATTCAGCGGATTAGCGCTCCATAACACCACCACCTCGCTGTTCTCCAACACCACAGGCCAGCTGGTCTGCTGCTGGTAAACTTCATTGCCGCCGACCACGTAAGGCATGATCGCCTGCGCAGCCCCTGTCGAATAATCCCCCAGATGCCCGGTATAACCGCCTGCCAGCGCCATATAGCGCTGTAGCAGGGTCGCCGCTTTGTGTAACACGCCGTTAGAGCGCCAGCCGTAGGAACCGGCAAAAATCGAGGCCGGGCCGTAGCTGTCACGGATGCGTTTATGCTGCGTATGGATAAGATTCAGCGCGTCGTCCCAACTGACGCGAACAAATTCATCCTGCCCACGCACGCCCTGGGGATTCTCCGGCGAGGCGAGAAAGCCTTTACGCACCATTGGAAAACGTACCCGCGTTTTACTGTGCACCTGGTCGCGCACCACGGTTTGCAAAGAGTTGGGATGGGCGGTGGGCAGCGCGCCACGCGAAGAGAAAACCGTCTCTCCATCGGTGTCGACGAGAACAGGTCCCCAGTGGGCGGCGGTTAACACCGGGTAATGTGCGGGTGAATTAGCCAAGATGGCGCTCCTGAATGCGATGTGACGGCTTATTGTTATGCCGTTCAATGTTACTTACAAATTTCAGAGTCTTCCCTGGAATTTTCTTCATGTTCACACGTCATAATCAACCGCCACGGTCGCTGTGGTAAAGAAGAAAAAAGTCATTAAGGAATTAAGATGAAGAAACGTGTTTTTGTTATTGCTGCCATCGTGAGCGGCGCCCTGGCGGTTTCTGGCTGCACAACAAACCCTTACACCGGCGAGCGAGAAGCAGGGAAATCCGGCATCGGCGCGGGTATCGGTTCCCTGGTTGGTGCGGGTATTGGCGCACTCTCGTCTTCGAAGAAAGATCGCGGCAAAGGCGCGTTGATTGGCGCGGCGGCGGGGGCGGCCGTTGGCGGCGGTGTCGGTTATTACATGGACGTGCAGGAAGCCAAACTGCGTGACAAAATGCAGGGAACGGGCGTCAGCGTGACGCGTAGTGGCGATAACATCATTCTGAATATGCCGAATAACGTCACCTTCGACAGCAGCAGCGCCAACCTGAAACCTGCTGGTGCCAACACCCTGACCGGCGTGGCAATGGTACTGAAAGAGTACAATAAAACCGCCGTCAACGTGCTGGGCTTCACCGACAGCACCGGCAGCCAGGATCTGAATATGCGTCTGTCTCAGCAACGCGCGGACTCCGTGGCCAGCGCCTTGATCACGCAAGGGGTTGCCGCTAATCGTATCCGCACTCAGGGCATGGGTCCGGCAAATCCGATCGCCAGCAACAGCACGGCGGAAGGTAAAGCGCAGAACCGTCGCGTAGAGATTACGTTGAGTCCTATGCAGTAATCGTTGAGCCGGGTGGCGGCTTCGCCTTACCCGGCCTACGTTCGACATGTAGGCCCGGTAAGCGCAGCGCCACCGGGCAAATTACTTGCTTCGTCAGATTTTCCCGCTAAGGTATTCACACGAAATTCAGGGAAATCAGCGATGAGCAAATCAACACGGGCAACCATCAGCGATGTGGCGAAGGCCGCAAAAACCGGCAAGACCAGCATTTCACGCTATCTCAACGGTGAAAAGCATCTGCTTTCCGACGCGCTATTGGCCCGCATTGAACAAGCCATTGCCGATCTCGACTACCGTCCCAGTCTGATGGCAAGAGGCCTGAAACATGGGCGTACCCGCCTGATTGGCCTGATTATCGCTGATATAACCAACCCCTACTCCGTCAACGTGTTAAGTGGTATTGAAGCCGCCTGCCGTGACAAAGGCTTTACTCCACTGGTGTGCAACACCAACAACGAAGTGGATCAGGAGCTGCATTATCTCGACCTACTGCGCAGCTACCAGGTCGAAGGGATTGTGGTCAACGCCGTAGGGATGCGCGAAGAGGGACTAAACCGCCTGCAGCAGTCTGCGCTGCCGATGGTGCTGATTGACCGCAAAATTCCGGATTTCGCCTGTGATATGGTCGGGCTGGATAACACCCAGGCGGCAACGGTTGCCACGGAACATCTGGTTGAGCAAGGTTTTGAAGCCATTCTGTTCCTCAGCGAACCGTTGGGTATGGTGAATACCCGCCGCGAGCGCCTGAGCGCTTTTCGCGCCACCCTCGCACAGTACCCCGGAGTTATCGCGCAAAATGCCGAAGTCCCGCTAACAGACAATACGCAACTCGATGACACATTGCGCCAGTTTCACCAGCAGCATCGGGGAATGCGCAAAGCCGTTATCTCAGCCAACGGCGCTCTCACACTGCAGGTTGCCCGCGCCCTGAAACGCATTGGCCTTAACTGGGGCAGCGATATCGGCCTGCTCGGTTTTGACGAACTGGAATGGGCCGAACTGGCGGGCGTTGGTATTACCACGTTGAAACAACCCACCTGGCAGATTGGCTACACCGCCGTTGAGCAAGTTGTACGCCGGATCGATGGCGGCTCTGCTGCCATTCAGGAACAGGTCTTCTCCGGCGAACTGATCGTTCGCGGCTCTACCGCCCGTTAAATTTCCTTCGTGATGGTGATCATAAATTCGACATCATAAGCTTTTCTTTGGAACCGGTTCCATCTAGCGTTATAGAAAGAACGCTAGTCTGGAGTTTCCATGAAAAGAAAAATTATGGTGGTCACTGCCGCCTACGGCCACGAGCAGATACGAGCCGCAGGCGGGCAAACGGCAATATTGCCCGTCATTGCCGAAGCCGGTGCTGACGGCGTCGAAATCCGCCGCGAGTTGCTGACCGATGCCGAGCTGCACACGCTGTCCACGGTGGCATCCGCTATCGAAATCTTCGGCCTGCTGTCCTGTTACTCAGCCCCTGAGCCGTTGTTCCTGGAGGACGGTAGCCTCAATCCCCGACTTCCTGCACTACTTGAAGAAGCACAGGCCCTGCAGGCGCTGTGGCTAAAAGTCTCCCTCGGCCATTTCTCCCATACCGAACAGTTCAACGTTTTACGTGAATGGCTTGAAGACAGCGGAATGGAACTGGTTGTCGAAAACGATCAGACCGCCTGCGGACGCCTGCAGCCGATGCTGCGCTTTAACGAAGCCTGCCAGACGCAGAATCTGCCGATATCTCTGACCTTCGATATGGGCAACTGGCTGTGGGTGGGCGACTCCCCGGAACAGGCGGCGCAGAAACTGGCGTCAACCGTTGGGTATATCCATGTCAAAGCCGCCGTTGTGCATCGCGACAGCTACCGCGCCGTACCGCCTGATGCATCCGATCCGCGCTGGCTGGCGCTTCTAAAAACGCTGCCCGGCGATGTTCCACGCGGCATTGAGTTTCCCCTGGAAGGGCAGGATTTGACGGCGGTTACCCGCCGTTACGTCGAGTTGTTACGCGAGGAGTAACGCATGAAAAAGTCACTGGATGTGGTCACGATTGGTGAAGCGATGGCGATGTTTGTCGCCACGCAAACCGGCGAACTGGCAGATGTGGAGCAGTTTATCAAGCGCGTTGCTGGCGCTGAACTTAATGTGGCAACCGGACTTGCTCGCCTGGGTCTGAACGTAGGCTGGGTAAGCCGCGTAGGTAACGACAGTTTTGGCCGTTTTATTATTAAGTCGCTGGAGAAAGAAGGGATTGATGCGCAGGGAGTCACTCTGGACGGGCGCTACGCTACCGGCTTTCAGCTTAAATCTAAAGTCGAAAATGGAACCGATCCCATTGTGGAATATTTCCGCAAAGGTTCTGCTGCCAGCCACCTCAGCGTTGAGGATTTTCACGAAGCCTACTTCGCCAGCGCGCGCCACCTGCACCTGAGCGGCGTCGCGGCGGCGCTTTCGGCCAGCTCTTATGAACTGCTGGCCCATACCGCCCGCACGCTGAAAGTGCAAGGGAAGACCATCTCGTTCGACCCGAATTTACGCCCGGTACTGTGGAAAAGCGAAGGCGAGATGGTGGAAAAACTCAACCGACTGGCATTCCTGGCTGACTGGGTACTGCCGGGGTTAAAAGAGGGCATGATTTTAACCGGTCAGCAGACGCCTGAAGCCATCGCCGACTTTTATCTGCGCCACGGGGTGAAGGCCGTGATCATCAAAACCGGGGCTGATGGCGCCTGGTACAAAACCGCCAGCGGTGAACAAGGCTGCGTCGCACCGGTAAAAGTCGACAACGTGGTCGATACGGTCGGCGCAGGCGATGGCTTTGCCGTGGGCGTTATCAGCGCCCTGCTGGAAGGGCGCTCGCTGCATCAGGCGGTGACCCGCGGCAATAAAATTGGCGCACTGGCCATTCAGGTTCAGGGCGACAGCGAAGGATTACCCACACGTGAACAATTAGGGGAATAAATTCCCGGCCAACTCTGTCTCTGTACCCTACATTCAGAGGCGGCGTATCAGCATAACCAGAGGGCAGTCTATGAATAGCTCAACCAATGCAGCAAAACGCTGGTGGTACATCATGCCAATCGTGTTTATCACGTACAGCCTGGCGTACCTTGATCGCGCGAACTTCAGCTTCGCTTCCGCAGCCGGTATCAACGAGGACCTCGGTATTACCAAAGGGATCTCCTCCCTGCTGGGGGCTCTGTTTTTTCTTGGCTATTTCTTCTTCCAGATCCCAGGCGCAATTTACGCCGAACGCCGCAGCGTACGTAAACTGATTTTTATCTGCCTGATTCTGTGGGGCGCCTGCGCGTCACTGACCGGGATGGTCAGCAATATTCCAATGCTTGCCGCCATCCGCTTTATTCTTGGCGTCGTTGAAGCCGCCGTGATGCCCGCAATGCTGATTTATATCAGTAACTGGTTTACGAAGTCCGAGCGTTCGCGTGCTAATACCTTTCTGATCCTCGGTAACCCAGTCACCGTCCTGTGGATGTCCGTGGTTTCCGGGTATCTGATCCAGGCGCTGGGCTGGCGTGAAATGTTCATCATTGAAGGTTTTCCGGCCATCATCTGGGCGTTCTGCTGGTGGGTACTGGTAAAAGATAAACCGTCGCAGGTAGGCTGGTTGTCAGAATCCGAAAAAGCCGCGCTGCAGGCCCAGTTAGAAAAAGAACAGCAGGGTATCAAAGCCGTGCGTAACTACGGCGAAGCGTTCCGTTCACGTAACGTTATTCTGCTGTGCATGCAGTACTTTGCCTGGAGTATTGGCGTCTACGGTTTTGTTCTGTGGTTGCCGTCAATTATCCGCAGCGGCGGTGCCAACCTGGGTATGGTAGAGGTCGGTTGGCTTTCGTCTGTTCCGTATCTGGCGGCGACGGCGGCGATGATCCTCGTTTCCTGGGCTTCCGATAAACTGCAAAATCGTAAGCTGTTTGTCTGGCCACTGCTGCTGATTGCCGCTTTCGCCTTTATTGGCTCCTGGGCCGTTGGCGCAGACCATTTCTGGATTTCTTACACACTGCTGGTTATCGCCGGTGCGGCCATGTATGCCCCTTATGGCCCCTTCTTCGCCATCATTCCTGAGATGTTACCGCGCAACGTCGCTGGGGGAGCAATGGCATTGATCAACAGCATGGGCGCATTAGGCTCATTCTTTGGCTCCTGGTTTGTCGGCTACCTCAATGGCACCACCGGCAGCCCGTCCGCCTCATACATTTTTATGGGGGTAGCGCTTTTTGTCTCAGTATGGCTAACTCTGATCGTTAAGCCTGCTAATAATCAACAGCTACCTATTGGCGCACGCCACGCTTAAATTTTAACTTACGGAGATTCGCATGAAGCCGTCCATTATTCTCTATAAAGCGTTACCTGACGATTTACTGCATCGCCTGGAAGAGCATTTTACTGTCACTCAGGTGCCTAACCTGCGTTCAGAAACCGTAGCACAGCACGCCGAAGCCTTTGCCAGCGCGGAAGGTCTGCTGGGCTCCAGTGAAGCCGTCAATACCGCCCTGCTGGAGAAAATGCCGAAACTGCGCGCGACCTCCACCATTTCCGTAGGCTATGACAACTTCGATGTTGAGGCCTTAAACGCACGTAAGGTGCTGCTGATGCACACGCCAACGGTGCTGACAGAAACCGTGGCGGACACGGTAATGGCACTGGTGTTAAGCACCGCTCGCCGCGTGGTGGAAGTCGCTGAACGCGTGAAGGCAGGCGAATGGACAAAAAGCATCGGGGCCGACTGGTTTGGTACCGATGTTCACCACAAGACGCTGGGCATTGTCGGCATGGGACGCATTGGACTGGCGCTGGCGCAACGCGCGCATTTCGGCTTTAGCATGCCGATTCTCTACAACGCACGCCGCCATCATCAGGAAGCGGAAGAGCGTTTCAACGCGCGCTACTGTGACCTGGATACGCTGCTGCAGGAATCGGATTTTGTTTGCCTGATTCTGCCGTTAACGGACGAAACCCACCATCTGTTCAGTACCGAACAGTTTGCCAAAATGAAGTCTTCTGCCATTTTCATTAACGCCGGGCGTGGCCCGGTGGTGGATGAAAACGCACTGATCGCCGCCCTGCAAAGCGGGGAGATTCATGCCGCGGGCCTGGATGTGTTTGAACAAGAGCCGTTGCCGTCAGACTCACCGCTGCTGTCGCTGCCGAATGTGGTGGCGGTACCGCATATTGGTTCAGCCACGCATGAAACGCGCTATAACATGGCGGCTTGTGCTGTGGATAACTTAATTGACGCACTGCAGGGGAAAGTTGAGAAGAACTGCGTGAATCCGCAAGTGGCCAAATAACACAAAAGGCCGGGTAGCATTGATGCTCACCCGGCCTTTAATTTGTCTTACCGTACGACGATTACTGCGCGGCATTCACCGCAGCAGTCCATGCCTGATTAAATGCCTGATGCTGCGCCGCCAGCGGGCCAATCAGCGTATTGTACTGACTGGCCTGTTGTGAGGTTGGGAACTGGATGCCGTTCGCAACAAAGCTCACTTGTGTATCCTGCTGCGCGATGAAATCGCCCACCTGCACCAACTGCTGCGTGAAAACTTGCGCGGCTGGGATCAGTGGCTGTAACGCCTCTGCAGGTACAGTGACGACTTTATTGTAAACCTGGTCAAAGACCGGCTTCAGATCCTCACCCTGCTTCAGCGCGCCATGGGCAGCATCTGCCTGTAGCTTCGCATTCTGCAACTGTTGTCCTAACACGCCCAGCGCGCCATTTGCCTGACGCAGCGGTTCACGCTGAGTCATATAATCCTGAGGAACACGGATTGCGTTTACGCTATCAACAACCGGGCGCAGACCGGAGTCCATTGCCTGATTAACCTGCTGTGAATAGCCATAAAGAATCGCGTAATCGGACACAAACGGGCCAAACTGTTTTTTCTGATCGGCAGTCAGCGTCGGTAAACGCTCTCCGCTACGCATTGCAGTATTCTGCAGAAAATCGATAAACGCTTTGCGTTGATCGCCTTCTTTATCAAAACACCCACTCAGGCCAACTACCATTAAGAGCGCCAAAACAGGCGCAAACCAGCGAGAGCAGGACTTACCTGTCGCCATTTTAATACTCCTTTCACCCAAAAATGCGCACAACGACACCCGCGTGCCTGACGTTGACAAGGATAGTCCAGGTCAGCCCCGCAAGATACCCTTTCCGCGTAATCTTGTGGGGGAAAATAACCGTTCTCACCACCCTGCATTTTGCGAAACAATGCTCCATTCACATAACGGCGCTCTATTTTAGTCATCTTTACAATCGGGATCGATCGTTCTAGATCCCGACCTTTATCAGTTTGTTAGCCTGCGAAATATTGTTGCCCACCGTTTGCTGAAACGAATCCATCTCTCAAACCCCAAATCCGACTTCATTTTTTGCGACTACTCTTAATGAGCTTCGAGAAAATTCACGATCCCGCTGTGTGATTAATAGGAGTTCTCAATGGAATACAAAGATCCTATGTTTGAACTGCTAAGCAGTCTGGAGCAGATTGTTTTTAAAGATGTATCGCAGACCGTCACTCTGACGCAAAAAACCAACCCTTTCACCGAATTTGAACAGCTACGACGAGGGACAGGTTTAAAAACAGATGATTTTGCCCGGGTAATGGGCGTGACGGTCGCGATGGTTCACGAATGGGAGTCTAAACGCGTAAAGCCTTCCAGTACCGAATTGAAGCTGATGCGTCTGATTCAGGCAGACCCGAGATTAAGTAAGCAATTGATGGATTGAGCTATTTTTTAATTTTACTTCATAACGGTCCTGTAAAAGGGCCGTTCCCATACCGAGGTTATCCACAAAAAAGAAAATAGTAGTTGCATCCACATGCGTAAAATGAGTTAATGCCCTCAACGGTTTGACGTACAGACCATTACAGCAGTTAGTAAGGCAAGTCCCTTCAAGAGTTATCGTTGATACCCTCGTAGTGAGCATTTCCTTTACTGTTAAAAAATCTGTAAAGCACGCCATATCGCCGAAAGGCACACTTATTTTTTAAAAGGTAATACACTATGTCCGGTAAAATGACTGGTATCGTAAAATGGTTCAACGCTGACAAAGGTTTCGGCTTCATCACTCCTGACGATGGCTCTAAAGACGTGTTCGTACACTTCTCTGCTATCCAGAACGATGGCTACAAATCTCTGGACGAAGGTCAGAAAGTTTCCTTCACCATCGAAAGCGGCGCTAAAGGCCCGGCAGCTGGCAACGTAACCAGCCTGTAAGCTTAAAAAGCTCAAAATTCTGAATCCCTGCCCAACGGCGGGGATTTTTTTTATCTGTACTTCCTAAAATACCTCGCCCACACGCGTCTTTGCATTACTTTACCCGTCGCCCCTTTGACCTTTCCCTAAGGGCAAGCTTTATAGTGAGCCAGTCTGTATTCCACAATGTTCACAAGGAATTGAAGCTATGTCGAAATCCTCATTGCTGCTGGTTTTAGGTTTACTCACCACCGGTAGCGCGTTCGCAGCAACCCCTGAAGCCACTTTTTTGGCGGAACACGGGCTCAGCGGGAAATCCGTCGAGCAAATCGTCGAGGCGATTGACCAATCTCCCCAGAGCCGACCACTGCCCTACTCGGCATCCATCACCAGCACTGAACTAAAGCTCTCTTCGGGCGATCAGATCTATACCCTGCCGCTCGGCGATAAGTTCTATCTGTCGTTTGCCCCCTATGAGTGGCAAACACATCCTTGCTTCAACCACAGCCTTTCTGGCTGCCAGGGCGAAATGCCGGAGCAGACATTCAATGTCAAAGTCACGGATAACAAGGGTGATGTAGTGCTACAAAAAGAGATGAAGAGCGGTCGAAATGGCTTCGTCGGGGTTTGGCTACCGCGCAATATGGCAGGCACCATCGCAGTAAGCTACAACGGTAAAACAGCGGAGTATCCTATTAAGACCATGGAAGACAGCCAGACCTGTCTGACTAAATTACAGCTGCGCTAACAACATAAAAAAATGCCGGATGGCGCAATGCTTATCCGGCCTACTGGTGTTTATCTCGTAGGCCGGATAAGGCGAAGCCGCCATCCGGCATTTTCTAAGTCAGCTCAGGACCGTTACTGCAGCAGCGAAATATCCGCCACGCGCAGGAACAGTTCGCGCAGTTTTTCGAGCATGGAGAGACGGTTGATACGCAGATCTTTATCTTCTACGTTGACCATCACTTTCTCGAAGAACGCATCAACCGGCTCACGCAGTTCCGCTAACTCAACCAGCGCTTCCTGGTAATGGCCAGCGGCGAAAACAGGCTCCAGCTTATCGCGCAGCACCACAACCTGCATCGCCAGCGCAATTTCTTCCGGCTCTTTCAGCGTTGCCGCATTCACACGGTCATTCAGCGTCTCTTCAGACTTCGCCAGAATATTTGATACGCGCTTGTTCGCGGCAGCCAGCGCAGACGCGGCCTCCAGCGTACGGAAGTGCGAAACTGCCTTCATACGTGCGTCGAAATCAGCCGGACGAGTCGGACGACGCGCCAGCACGGCCTGAATGGTATCGACGGTGTAACCTTCGTCCTGATACCAGGCGCGGAAGCGACCGAGCATAAAGTCGATAACGTCATCAACCACTTTCGCGTTGGTCAGCTTGTCGCCATACAGACGAACAGCCTCTTCCGTCAGCGTTTTCAGATCCAGATTCAGGTTCTTCTCAACGATGATACGCAGCACGCCCAGCGCGGCACGACGCAGCGCAAACGGATCTTTGTCGCCTTTCGGATGCTGACCAATACCGAAGATACCCGCCAGGGTGTCCATCTTGTCAGCAATCGCCACGGCACAAGCCACCGGGTTAGACGGCAGGTCATCACCGGCAAAGCGTGGTTGATACTGCTCGTTCAGCGCCACAGCAACATCTTCCGCTTCGCCATCGTGACGCGCGTAGTGCATTCCCATCACGCCCTGAGTGTCGGTGAACTCGAAGACCATGTTGGTCATCAGGTCGCACTTGGACAGCAGGCCAGCACGCGTTGCGTGGTTAACGTCAGCGCCAATTTGACCAGCAATCCAGCCCGCCAGCGCCTGGATACGGTCAGTCTTGTCGCGCAGCGTACCTAGTTGCTGTTGGAACAGCACGGTTTGCAGACGCGGCAGATTGTCTTCCAGACGTTTTTTACGGTCGGTATTGAAGAAGAATTCGGCATCCGCCAGACGCGGACGAACCACCTTCTCGTTACCGGAGATAATCTGGGTCGGATCTTTCGATTCGATGTTGGCAACGAAGATAAAGTTAGGCAGCAGTTTGCCGTCGTTGGCGTAAACCGGGAAGTACTTCTGGTCACCTTTCATGGTGTGTACCAGCGCTTCAGACGGAACCGCAAGGAATTTCTCTTCGAACTTCGCGGTCAGCACGACCGGCCATTCAACCAGCGAGGTGACCTCTTCCAGCAGGCTTTCGCTCAGATCGGCGTTACCGCCAATCTTACGCGCCGCTTCTTCAGCATCGGCTTTGATTTTCGCTTTACGCTCAGCGTAATCCGCAATCACTTTGCCGCGCTCACGCAGAATTTCCGGATACTGATCGGCATTGTCGATGGTGAATTCCGGTTCGCCCATAAAGCGATGGCCGCGGATCACGCGATCGGACTGGATACCCAGAATCGTTGCCGGAATGACTTTGTCGCCCAGCAGCAGGGTCACGGTGTGAACCGGACGCACGAAGTGAACGTCAGACGCGCCCCAGCGCATCAGTTTCGGGATCGGCAGCTTCGCAAGCGAAGTGGTAATCATGTTCGGCAGCAGCGTTTCTGCGCTTTCGCCTTTCACGTGCGCGCGATACAGCAGCCACTCGCCTTTGTCGGTGGTCAGACGCTCAGCCTGATCAACCGTGATACCGCAACCGCGCGCCCAACCTTCTGCCGCTTTACTCGGTTTACCTTCAGCATCAAACGCCTGGGCAATGGCCGGGCCGCGTTTTTCAACTTCACGATCGGGTTGAGATTCTGCCAGGGCAGCGACTTTCAGCGCCAGACGACGTGGAGCGGCAAACCACTCAACATTGCCGTGCGCGAGGCCAGCGTTGTCCAGCTCCGCGGTAACGTTCGCAGCAAAGGACTCAGCCAGGCTGCGCAGTGCTTTTGGTGGCAGCTCTTCAGTGCCGATTTCCACCAGAAAAGTTTTCTCAGACATGGCCGCCTCTTATTTGTCTTTGTTGCACATCGGGAAGCCAAGGGCTTCACGGGAAGCGTAGTAAGCTTCTGCCACTGCTTTGGTCAGGGTGCGAATGCGCAGGATATAGCGCTGGCGCTCGGTGACGGAGATGGCTTTACGCGCATCCAGCAGGTTGAAGCTATGGGCGGCTTTCAGAATACGTTCATACGCAGGCAGCGGCAGCGGGTTTTCCAGCGCCAGCAGCTGCTGGGCCTCTTTTTCGTACTGCTCGAAGCAGGTGAACAGGAAGTCCACGTCGGCGTATTCGAAGTTGTAAGTGGATTGCTCCACTTCGTTCTGATGGAACACGTCGCCGTATGTGGTTTTACCCAGCGGGCCGTCGCTCCAGACCAGGTCGTAAACGCTGTCTACGCCCTGAATGTACATGGCCAGACGTTCCAGACCGTAGGTGATTTCCCCGGTTACTGGTTTACATTCCAGACCACCAACCTGCTGGAAGTAGGTGAACTGCGTCACTTCCATGCCGTTCAGCCACACTTCCCAACCCAGACCCCAGGCGCCCAGCGTCGGGTTTTCCCAGTTATCTTCCACGAAACGAATATCGTGAATGGTCGGGTCCATACCCAGCTCTTTCAGAGAACCCAGGTACAGCTCCTGAATGTTGTCCGGTGACGGCTTAATCACTACCTGGAACTGATAGTAGTGCTGTAAGCGGTTCGGGTTTTCGCCATAGCGGCCATCGGTCGGACGACGGGAAGGCTGCACATAAGCAGTCGCCATCGGTTCCGGCCCCAGCGCACGCAGGCAGGTCATTGGGTGAGATGTCCCCGCGCCGACTTCCATGTCCAATGGTTGAACAATGGTGCAGCCCTGGCGAGCCCAGTAATCCTGTAAGGTCAGGATCAAGCCCTGGAAGGTCCTGGTATCAAACTTTTGCATATTATTTCGTGCTGGATACGTGTGGATTTAAAGGAAGCGGTCAGTATACCCGCTGGCTGCAAGATATACAGTACGAAACGGGAAAAAGGGGGAACTTAGCGCATGGAAAGGTGCAAAAACTGCCCGTCTGCGTCAAATGAGCAGACAAAACTCTCTTTGCGGAAGGTAGAACCGCGCATCTCATAGCTACCCTGAAATTGCTCAAGACCGGTGATAGCAATTTTCTGGACGCCCGTATTATAAAGCTCCGATGCTTCACTTTTGCACAATGACTCCATATCCAGCGAACGCGTGGCAGTAATTTTGCCCTTTTGCGCTTTCTGCACGGGTGTTGACGATTGTGGATCGGCGCACCCCACCAGCAGCAGCGTGAGGATTGCTGGAAAGAAATACTTCATCATCATTTTATTACCGCCTGGTTTGCTGGTCAGTCTTATTATTAGTGTCTGGGAACGGATCCTATTGTGAGAATCTCCCCAGGCCATCACAAGCTTTAGCGTAATAACTCGGATTAATCCAGTGAGCGATGTCCGCAAATACTGGTCAGACTTTTTTTAATGAAAACAGAGGAACTGATGCAGCCCAAAATTTACTGGATTGATAATCTGCGCGGGATCGCCTGTTTAATGGTCGTGATGATCCACACCACGACCTGGTATATCACCAATGCGCAAAGCGTCAGCCCGGTAAATTGGGATCTGGCCAACGTGCTCAATTCCGCCTCTCGCGTCAGCGTCCCGCTGTTTTTTATGATCTCGGGTTATCTCTTTTTCGGCGAACGCAGCGCCAAACCGCGCCATTTCACGCGCATCGCGCTCTGCATTCTGTTTTACAGTAGCGTGGCGCTGGCCTACATCCTGCTGTTTACCTCGATCAACGCTGAGCTGTCGCTGAAGAACCTGCTGCAAAAGCCGGTGTTCTACCACCTATGGTTTTTCTTCGCTATTGCCGTTATCTACCTGGTATCCCCGCTTATTCAGGTGAAAAATGTCAGCGGAAAAATGCTGCTGGCATTGATGGTGGTGATAGGCGTGATTGCCAATCCCAATACCGTCTCGCAAAAAATTGGCGGCTTTGAGTGGCTTCCCATCAACCTGTACATCAGTGGCGATACGTTCTACTACATTCTGTACGGCATGCTGGGCCGGGCGATTGGTATGATGGACACGCAAAAGCGCTCACTCACCTGGCTCTGCGCAGCGTTGTGTCTCGTCGCCGTGTTTGTTATTTCCCGCGGGACGCTACATGAGCTCCAGTGGCGAGGCAATTTTGCCGATACCTGGTATCTCTACTGCGGACCAGCGGTGTTTATTTGTGCCGCCTCACTTCTGACGCTGATCAAAAACACGCTCAGCACGCGCACACTGCCGGTACTGGGCCTTATTTCCCGCCACTCATTAGGAATTTATGGCTTTCATGCGCTGATCATTCACGCGCTGCGCACCAACGGCATTGAGCTCAAAAACTGGCCGCCGCTGGATATACTGTGGATTTTTAGCGCCACGCTGGCAGGAAGTTTACTGTTGTCCATATTGTTGCAGCGCATCGATACGCGCAGGCTGGTAAGTTAAAAGAAAAGCCCTAGATCGGTAACAATCGAGGGCTGACGATCACTCTGTAAACTCTTCTGCGGCGGCCAACGTTTCTTTTTGATGCTCAAAACCGCCATCACGGATATTTTTCTGCACCGCAACGGTACCAAACAGGCTCAAAAAGAAGGCCAGACCATAAAATCCTTTCTCGTTTAGCAGCAGCGTGGCATTCCACAAACCAATAACCAACAACGCAACCGCAATAACAAACGCGGCCAGGCAGGTTACGTAGTAAATCGGCGTAGTCGGGATGCCTTCATATTTATCCCGTATCGTCTTTTGATACGACGCAGCAGAAAACAAACCAAGAACCAAAACAGCAAAGTAATACCCCTTTTCGTTCAACTGCATATCGGCATTCCACAACCCCAACAAATAAACCACAATACCGCCCAAAAGCGCGATCCATGACACAATGCTAAATGCGGGTGAATAAGTTGATGTCCTGTTTTCCATTTAGAGTTCCTGTCCTTTAGATAAATCTTCTGCTGAGCGCAGCAATAAAGCCTGCCCCAGTAAACATACGATGAATGCCATCGGGTAAAGCCCCTTTTCAAGAGGCGATAATGGAGCGTTCCACACCCCCACCAGCAGCAATCCTACCGTGATAAGAGCCACCATCTGACATACAGAGACGAAGCGTTCGTCGTCCTGATCGAGATTTTCAGCACGCTGATAAACATATGTCACAAACATTCCCGTCATCAGCACGCCGAAAAAATAGCCTTTGCCACTCAGCAACGGGCATGCCCGCCATAAGCCAATAACATAAATCAGTGCGCCAGAAAGGAATAATATCCATAGCAACAGCCTTGTTGTCTTCATTGGGATCTCCTTATCCATCATGGATACAATATGAATAACCCGCTAAAGACAACACAGAAAAATGCCACTGCGCAGGACTTTCAGAATAAATTCATGCGCGTTAATTATTTATTGGATTGAAATATATATTTGATAAATCCCCTCTGTTTACCAGAGGGGATTTAGGGTCAGGACATCAGCGGTTGTAATTGCTGATAGATTCGGCGGAAGGTTTCTCGACGCTGTTGGTAAAGAGCATGACGCCCGGCGTCAGGATAATGCGCCTGCTCCAGCGTAAGCTGAGGCAACAGGTCAGATAATGGTCGTTGCGGATTGATGGCAATTTGCGCCAGGCGCGCCGCACCGAGTGCAGGGCCAACGTCACCGCCGGTACGGTAATCCAGCTGCAATCCGCTAATGTCAGACAGCATTTGACGCCAGTATTCACTGCGCGCCCCGCCGCCAATCAGCGTAATGCTGGCGGGCTGCACGCCACAGGCATGTACCACATCCATCCCATCAGCTAAGGCAAATCCCACACCTTCCAGTACCGCTCGCGCCAGTTCTGCCGGGCCATGCTGATGCGTCAGGCCAAAAAGGACGCCCTTCGCCTGCGGGTTATTGTGCGGCGTACGTTCACCTGAGAGATAGGGCAAGAACCAGACCGGTTCAGCCTGCTCATTTGCCTGCTGTGCGGCATCAATCAGCGCAGGTACGCTTGCCATCCCGGTTAATTTTGCCGCCCAGTCGAGACAGGATGCGGCGCTCAGCATCACTGACATCAGATGCCACCGTTCAGGCAGTGCGTGGCAGAAGCTGTGTACCGCACTTTCTGGTTTACTGAGAAAACCGTCGCTTACAGCAAAGTAGACACCGGACGTGCCCAATGACAGCATTGCCTGGCCTGCATTCATCATCCCTACGCCAACCGCACCCGCCGCGTTATCGCCACCACCCGCCACAACCGCAACCTCTGACATGCCCCAGGATTGCGCGACACCAGGCAACAGCGTTCCGGTAATCGCACTGCCCTCGTACAAGGTCGGCATATGTGCGCGAGTCAGTTGACACGCAGACAACATGACGTCACTCCAGTCACGTTTCGCGACATCCAGCCACATCGTACCTGCGGCATCCGACATATCGCTGGCAAACTCTCCGGTCATACGCAGACGCAGGTAATCCTTCGGCAGCAGGACTTTATCAACCTGGCCGAAAATGTCCGGTTCATGGCGCTGAACCCACAGCAATTTAGGGGCGGTAAAGCCAGGCATCATCAGATTGCCGGTAATCATACGAGATTGCGGCACCTGATTTTCCAGCATCACGCATTCTTCGGCGCAGCGACCGTCATTCCACAGGATTGCCGGACGCAGAACCTTCTGCTGCTTATCAAGCAGCGTCGCGCCGTGCATCTGCCCGGCAAGACCTAACGCCTTTACCTCGCAGAGTGAATGCTGCTGACCCAACGTTTTTACAGCACGATCCGTCGCCAGCCACCACTGTTCAGGATCCTGCTCCGACCATAATGGATGAGGCCGAGAGACGGTGAGTTTCTCCGTGTGCGAAGCGACCACATCGCCCTGCTCGTTGAGCAGGATGGCCTTTACGCCTGATGTACCAAGATCTATCCCGATATACATAGGGTATCGTTCCTTAAAGAAAGGCCCGGTAGCGAATCGCTATCCGGGCTTACGGACGTACTCAGCAGTCCATTATTTGTCGAACAAATAATGGTTTACCAGATTTTCCAACTGTTCCTGATGGCCGCTCTGATGCACCGGTGCCAGGTTATGTTGTTCAGCGTACTGCGCAATTTCCGTCAGCGTCATCTGACCTTTCAGAATTTGCTGGCCCAGCTCACCATTCCAACCGGCATAACGTTTTGCCACGCGCTGATCCAGGCCACCGTCTTCAATCATACGGGCCGCAATTTTCAGCGACAGCGCCATGGTATCCATCGCGCCAATATGACCATAGAACAGATCGTATTTATCAGTACTCTGACGACGGACTTTGGCATCAAAGTTCAGGCCACCAGTGGTAAAACCGCCCGCTTTCAGGATTTCGTACATCACCAGCGCATTCTCTTCTACGCTGTTCGGGAATTGGTCGGTATCCCAGCCCAGTTGTGCGTCGCCACGGTTCGCGTCGACGGAACCAAATAGCCCCAGAGCAATCGCCGTAGCGATTTCGTGGTGGAACGAATGGCCTGCCAGCGTGGCATGGTTGGCTTCAATATTCAGTTTGATCTCTTTTTCCAGACCGAACTGCTTCAGGAATCCGTAAACGGTCGCGGCATCGTAATCGTACTGGTGCTTGGTCGGTTCCTGCGGCTTCGGTTCGATCAGTAAGGTGCCCTGAAAACCTGTTTTGTGTTTATGCTCGACCACCAGTTGCATAAAGCGGCCAATCTGCTCACGTTCCTGACGCAGATCGGTATTCAGCAGTGTTTCATAACCTTCACGACCGCCCCACAGAACGTAGTTTTCGCCACCTAACTTATGCGTGGCATCCATAGCCGTAACCACCTGCGTGGCCGCCCAGCTGAAGACTTCCGGATCCGGGTTTGTTGCCGCACCCGCGCCGTAGCGTGGGTTGGTAAAGCAGTTTGCCGTTCCCCACAGCAGCTTCACGCCGCTCTGTTCCTGTTTTGCCGCCAGCACATCAACCATCTGCGCAAAGTTGTTTTTGTACTCTTTCAGTGACGCGCCTTCAGGCGAGACGTCAACATCATGGAAGCAGTAGTAAGGCACGTTCAGCTTGTGGAAGAACTCAAATGCCACATCCGCTTTGCGTTTCGCCAGCGCCAGTGCTTCACCCGGCTGCTGCCACGGACGATCGAAAGCGCCCATACCGAACATATCCGCGCCGTTCCAGCAGAAAGTGTGCCAGTAGCAGGCGGCAAAGCGCAGATGTTCTTCCATGCGCTTACCCAGCACAATTTCATCAGGGTTGTAATGGCGAAATGCGAGTGGGTTAGTGGATTTTGTACCTTCAAAACGAACGCGATCGAGTTGGTCAAAATAAGCTTGCATAATAAGCTCCATAATCAGGTAATACGGCAAGTAAACTGCGATACAGTCATACTGGAATTTCCTGATTTATTGCTCAATTACGTTATTTCACACCGCCATTAAGAGAATACCCAAATGTGCGCTGGCTCCCAAAAATGCACACTGAATAAGCAATTAAAAAAGCGATCTCGCTCGGCTCTTCATCAATAAACAAAAAACCGTAATACACAGATAAGAAATGACAATTGTCTTCCTGGTCGTGGTGTGTGAATTTTGCGTAGCGTTACGCAAATAAGAAATTTGTCACGCTTCATCAAGTAGTCGCACCTGCGGTTTTGGTAGTATCGACAGGCCACGTTAACCTTTCAGGATAGGCTCTTATGTTTGATAAACGACACCGCATCACTCTATTATTTAATGCTAATAAAGCCTATGACCGCCAGGTGGTAGAGGGCGTAGGTGAATATTTACAGGCATCACAATCCGAGTGGGATATATTCATTGAGGAAGATTTCCGTGCCCGTATTGATAATATCAAAGACTGGTTAGGCGACGGTGTTATTGCTGATTATGACGATGATGACATTGCGCAATTATTTGCCGATGTCGATGTTCCCATCATCGGCGTTGGGGGTTCCTACCATCTTGAAAGCGATTATCCACCCGTCCATTACATTGCGACCGATAACCATGCGCTGGTGGAAAGCGCTTTTCTGCATCTGAAAGAAAAAGGGGTCAACCGATTCGCATTTTATGGTCTGCCCTCTTCCAGCGGCAAGCGCTGGGCTGCCGAGCGTGAATATGCCTTTTGCCAGTTGGTCGCCAAAGAGAAGTACCGTGGCGTTGTCTATCAGGGGCTGGAAACCGCACCAGAAAACTGGCAACACGCGCAAAATCGACTGGCAGACTGGCTGCAAACTTTACCCCCGCAAACCGGTATTATCGCCGTGACTGATGCGCGTGCGCGGCATGTTCTGCAGGCCTGCGAGCATTTGCATATCCCGGTGCCGGAAAAACTGTGTGTTATTGGGATAGATAACGAAGAACTCACCCGCTACCTGTCCCGCGTCGCGCTGTCATCCGTTGCTCAGGGCGCACGACAGATGGGCTATCAGGCAGCAAAACTTCTGCACCGCTTACTGGCGAATGAAGAACTGCCGCTGCAACGCATTCTGGTGCCTCCGGTACGCGTCGTTAATCGTCGTTCAACCGACTATCGCTCACTGACCGATCCCGCTGTCATTCAGGCAATGCACTTTATCCGCAACCATGCCTGTAAAGGCATCAAAGTCGAGCAAGTGCTGGATGCTGTCGGGATTTCACGTTCGAATCTCGAGAAGCGCTTTAAAGACGAGGTCGGGGAGACCATCCACGCCGTGATTCATGCCGAAAAACTGGAAAAAGCGCGTAGCCTGTTGATCTCCACGACGCTCGCGATAAACGAAATATCACAAATGTGCGGCTACCCGTCGTTGCAGTATTTCTATTCCGTTTTCAAAAAAGAATACGACACGACGCCAAAAGAGTACCGTGACATGAACAGTGAGGTATTGCTGTAGGGGGAATTGGCCGGATGGCGGTTTCGCCTAATCCGGCCTACAGAGCGGCTCACAGGCCTGATAAGCGTCGCGCCATCAGGCCTGTGGAATTACATATGCGCGGCAATTAAACGCTGGTTATCCTGATACATGGCGAACAGATAGTTGTTGTAGCTCTGTCCTTTCGTGGAATAACCCTTCAACTTATGGATCATCGCGGTGGCGGTGACTTCCTGATCGGCCTTTCGCAGCTGCACGCGTGACTTACGGAAAGAAGAGTAAGCCGGATGCGTGTTCAGGTTAATGACATAGGCATTCACCGACTCTTTTACCGATTCAAACTGTGAGTAGCCTTTCACCTTACCGGGTGCATTGTTGCAGCGGCCTTTGACACATTTCATGCCAAACAGGTTGTTATTGCTACGCGCCAGTTTCGATGTGCCCCAACCGCTTTCAGCCGCAGCCATAGTCGCCACCATACTGGTAGGAATGATGTCTACGCGCTCAAGCAGCGTATTCCATGGAATTTTACGCGTGTTACCAGACCAGCTCACCTTGTAGCGTTTCGCGATATCTTTCATACGCGTACGCTCAGTTGGTGACCAGCGATTCTGGTACTGCTTTGAGATCAGCCAGTTACGGTCCGCCGTAATGGCAGCATTTTGACTGGTAATATAAGGCATAACCGTCCGGAGAAACGCTTTTTTCCTTGGTGTTCCGGAAGGGTATTTTCGCAAATCAGGAAGTGAACTACTCTTTGCACTATTGCGAGAATACTCTTGTTTACTGCTTACCTGTGTATTACTTGCCTTGATTACCTGGGGCTTATGATTCGTTGTCGCCGTGTGTGTCTTTGCCAGCACCTCACCCGAAAATGCAACGGTGAGTAACATAAGAATCATTGCCCCATATCGTCGAATGGGAGTCAATATCATTAGGTCTCCTGGTCGGATTTAAACATTCCAACACCTTATATTTTTCACAAAAATGAGAGATGAATCTCAAATCATATCAAAAATAGCCGTCAAGAGCACCCAAAGGAATAGTCCAATTCTGAAACTATGTCACGTACAAACCGTTCCGGGTGCGGTTAATTCGAAGAAAATGTGGAGGTTATCGCAAAACCAGGTCGTTTTTTGCGCGCGATCGCTCACCCTCATCTCTCATCCGGGCAGAATCGACGCTAAGGATGAGTTTCCGCTCTGATTTCACTGGCAAACTGGCGTAAATCGCAGCATCAAGGACAGCATTATGAAACTTGCCGCCGTTGCGCTGGTATTACTGCCCGGCATTGCCATCGCCTCATCATGGACTTCTCAGGAATTTCCTACCTTCGAAGCGGAAGGTACGGGTAAATTCGTCAGCCATGCAGCGTTGACGAAGGGTACTCGCCCTTTGACCCTGAATTTTGACCAACAGTGCTGGCAGCCTACAGATGCCATTAAACTCAATCAGATGCTGTCGCTAAAACCCTGTGAAGGCACACCGCCACAGTGGCGTTTATTTAAAGACGGCGATTACACATTGGAAGTCGATACCCGCTCCGGTACACCGACGCTAATGCTGTCAGTAAAAAACGAGGCTGATCCCGTCACCGCCCAAATCCGCCAGTGCCCAAAATGGGATGGCTCGCCGCTGACGCTGGATGTGAGCCAGACATTCCCGGAAGGCACCGTGGTACGCGATTACTATAGCCAGCAAACGGCAACGGTGAAAAACGGGTCGATTACCTTACAGCCCGCCGCAACCAGTAACGGGCTGTTGCTGCTGGAACGGGCAGAAACCGATGCCCCCGCCGCCTTCGACTGGCATAACGCCACGGTATATTTCGTCCTGACGGACCGCTTTGAAAACGGCGATCCGACTAATGATCACAGCTATGGACGTCGCAATGACGGTATGCAGGAAATTGGTACCTTTCACGGAGGAGATTTACGCGGGCTGACCAACAAACTCGACTACCTGCAACAATTGGGCGTCAACGCCTTGTGGATCAGCGCGCCGTTTAAACAAATCCACGGCTGGGTTGGCGGTGGTACTAAAGGCGATTTTCCCCACTACGCCTATCACGGTTACTACACCCAGGACTGGACCACACTCGACGCCAATATGGGTAACGAGGCCGACCTGCGCGCGCTGGTTGACGGCGCGCATCAACGCGGCATCCGCATTCTGTTTGATGTGGTGATGAATCATACCGGCTACGCCACGTTGGCGGATATGCAGGAGTATCAGTTTGGGGCGTTGTACTTGTCAGGTGAGGAACTAAAAAAAACGCTCGGTGAACACTGGACGAACTGGAAACCCGTGTCCGGGCAGAGCTGGCACAGTTTTAATGATTACATCAACTTCAGCGATAAAGCCGGCTGGGAAAAATGGTGGGGGAAAAAGTGGATCCGTACCGATATTGGCGACTACGATAATCCTGGCTTTGATGACCTGACCATGTCGCTGGCGTTCCTGCCCGATCTGAAAACCGAATCCACCACACCTTCCGGGCTGCCAAACTTTTATCAGCACAAGCCGGATACGCACGCCAAAGCCATTGCCGGTTACACGCCCCGGGATTATCTGACGCACTGGCTCAGTCAGTGGGTCCGTGATTACGGGATTGACGGTTTTCGGGTCGATACCGCCAAACACGTCGAACTTGCTGCCTGGCAGCAGCTAAAAACACAGGCCAGCGCGGCGTTAGTCGAATGGAAGAAAGCCAACCCGGACAAAGCGCTGGATGATAAACCCTTCTGGATGACCGGCGAAGCCTGGGGTCACGGCGTAATGCAAAGCGATTATTACCGTCACGGCTTCGACGCGATGATCAATTTCGACTATCAGGAGCAGGCGGCAAGGGTCGTCGATTGTCTGGCAAATATGGATCTCACCTGGCAACAAATGGCGGAGAAACTGCAGGACTTCAACGTCCTGAGCTATCTCTCCTCGCACGATACGCGTTTGTTCCGCGAAGGTGGAGACAAAGCCGCCGAGTTGTTGTTGCTGGCACCTGGTGCGGTACAACTTTTTTACGGTGACGAGTCGGCACGACCTTTCGGCCCAACCGGTTCAGACCCGTTACAGGGTACACGCTCGCAGATGAACTGGCAGGATGTGACCGGGAAATCTGCCGCCAGTGTCACGCACTGGCAGCGTATTAGCCAGTTCAGGGCCCGTCATCCCGCAATCGGAGCGGGTAAACAAACCACGCTGTCATTAAAACAGGGATACGGATTTATCCGCGAACACGGCGACGATAAAGTCATGGTCGTGTGGGCCGGTCAACCCTGAACCCAACAGGCTTCTCATGCCCAACGGCGCGGGAAGCCAGATTCAATATAAAAAACTATCCAGAAAAAAATCTGCAGCACAAAACATCAATTCAGCTCTGTAGGCCTGATTTGCACCCCGCCATAGGTAGCGCTATGGTTAGCCACTTTAATACTGAGTTCGACAGACCACCTGCTATGACATTCTCACTTTTTGGCGACAAATTTACCCGCCATTCAGGCATCACACGCCTGATGGAGGACCTCAACGACGGTTTACGCACCCCAGGCGCCATCATGCTCGGCGGCGGTAATCCGGCACAAATTCCAGAGATGCAAAATTACTTTCAATCTCTGCTGGCAGATATGCTGGAAAACGGCAAAGCCACTGATGCGCTTTGTAATTATGACGGTCCACAAGGTAAAACCGAGCTACTGTCTGAGTTGGCGAAACTACTACGTGAGAAGTTGGGTTGGGATATAGAGCCACAAAATATTGCACTGACGAATGGTAGTCAAAGCGCGTTTTTCTACTTATTCAATCTGTTCGCCGGACGCCGCGCTGACGGAACAACACAAAAAGTGTTATTCCCATTAGCCCCGGAATACATTGGCTATGCCGATTCCGGGCTGGAAGAAGATCTTTTCGTCTCCGCACGTCCGAACATCGAACTGTTACCGGAAGGTCAGTTTAAGTATCACGTTGATTTTGAACACCTGCACATCGGTGAAGAGACGGGCATGATCTGCGTGTCACGTCCGACCAACCCGACAGGCAACGTGATCACCGATGAAGAGCTGATGAAGCTGGACCGGCTGGCCAACCAGCATGGGATCCCGTTGGTGATTGATAATGCCTATGGCGTACCGTTCCCCGGCATCATCTTTAGCGAAGCACGCCCGTTGTGGAACCCTAACATTGTGCTGTGCATGAGCCTTTCGAAGCTGGGTCTGCCCGGTTCACGCTGCGGCATCATTATCGCCAATGAAAAAATCATCACCGCCATTACCAATATGAACGGCATCATCAGCCTTGCACCTGGCGGAATGGGCCCGGCAATCATGTGTGAAATGATTAAGCGTAACGACCTGCTACGTCTGTCCGAGACAGTGATCAAACCGTTTTATTACCAGCGCGTTCAGGAGACAATTGCGATCATTCGCCGCTATTTATCTGAAGATCGCTGCCTGATCCATAAACCAGAGGGCGCGATTTTCCTGTGGCTGTGGTTCAAAGATTTGCCCATCACGACTGAACTACTGTATCAGCGCCTGAAAGCGCGCGGCGTACTGATGGTTCCCGGTGACTACTTCTTCCCAGGGCTGGATAAACCCTGGCCGCATACCCATCAGTGCATGCGCATGAACTACGTGCCAGAGCCGGAGAAAATCGAAGCTGGCGTGAAGATTCTGGCTGAAGAGATCGAACGCGCCTGGCTGGAAGGCTGATGATAAACCCGACCCTACCACGGGTCGGGCTCATTTCACAGCGGCTGGGAACGTAGACGCTGTTTCTGGACGCTGACCGCATCTATACACTGCAACGCGCTGGTCGGGCAGGCTTCGACACACGCGGGTCCCGCCTCACGGTGCCAGCACAAATCGCATTTTATCGCCTGCACCCGCGACGAGCGGGCGACGACATTCATTGCCCCAAACGGGCAAGCCAGCATACAGCTTTTACAGCCAATACAACGCGCCTGTTCAACGAAGATATGCCCATGTTCACGACGAATAGCATACGTTGGGCACACGTTAGCGCAGGGAGCATCTTCGCATTGATGACAAGCGACCGCCGTCGTAAAAGCGTCATCTTTGATCACGCGGATCCGCGGAGTAAACGCAGTGGAAGAGACCGATGCGCAGTCCTGGTTTTGCTGATGCGCGACGACACAGGCCACCTCGCAGGTGCGACACCCAATACATTTTGCCGCATCCGCCATAATAAACGCGTTCATTGCCCCCCTCCCTCTGCGTGAAAACCACAGAGTGCCAGAGAGGTTGCCCCTGTCGCTTTGATCGGACAGGGGAAATGGTTAAATTTTGTCAGGTGACTGAACGACGCCAGGCATACGCCTAATCGCGAACGCTAAAGCCCAGCTCATTGGAAATGGCCTGCGCGGTTTCCCGCAGCGGCTTGAGTAAATTCTTTTCTCCGACCTGCTTCAGGCGCGAGGTAGAGAGTGAAATCGATACCGAGTACGGCACCCGCCCATGAATATCAAACACCGGCACGGCAATGCAGGAAACGCCCAGCTCGTTCTCTTCCCGATCCATTGCCATGCTGCTTTCGCGGATCTGCGCCAGCTCATCGTACATGGCCGGTAAACCAGTAATCGTATTGCGGGTCAGCGGCTGAATCAGATCCTGATGGCTCTGCCAGTAAGATTCCACATAGTCCGGATGACCAAATGCCATATAAATTTTGCCCATCGCCGAGCAATACAGCGGCATATGCTGACCGATATAAGCGCGGGTACGCAGCATGCCCGTCGTCGGCTCCAGCTTATAAATCAAAATCGCATGGTCGTCTTCACGACTGGAGAAGTTGATAGTTTCACCGGTGGCGATATTCAGCGCTTCAAGGTGCGGCGCAGCAACATGGATGATGTTCAGTGACGACAACGCCTTCTGACCCACGGCAATAAATTTGGTGGTCAGGCGATAACTCCCTGCCGCTGGCGCGGGGGTGACATACCCACAGGATTGCAGCCCTTGCAGCAGTCGATGCACGGTACTTTTGTTCAGCCCTGCCAGTTCAGACAAATGCGCCAACGGGCAACCATTCGGATAGTTGCTCAAAATCTCAATCAACATCAAACCACGGAACAGGCTCTGACTTCCGGCTGGCCTCTCTTTGTCTTGCGTCATCTCACTCTCTTTTGTGCCCATCATTTCCGCTCCCCTTTTCGTCGCGCTCTGATGGTAGCGCAAAGTGTGTTTCAGTTCACGATCTGAACCGAAAAAATACAACCATTTGATTTTAATGATTTTAAAAAACATGGCACCCCGTTGATCTGTCAAAATTTGATCGCTATATTTGAAATCAGATTTCGCATAGTGAAATTTAGAGATAAAAAAGCGATCAAATTTAAACAAGGAAACAGGAATGAAAGTCACTTTTGAGCAGTTGAAAGAAGCGTTCAATCGGGTTCTGCTGGCACGCGGTATCGCCGCTGAAACCGCCGATGCCTGTGCCGAAATGTTTGCCCGTACCACCGAGTCCGGTGTGTATTCGCACGGCGTCAACCGTTTTCCCCGTTTCATTCAGCAACTGGATAACGGTGACATCATTCCTGAGGCCAAACCGCAGCGCATTACCAGCCTGGGGGCAATTGAGCAGTGGGATGCCCAACGTTCGATCGGCAATTTGACGGCGAAAAAGATGATGGATCGTGCCATTGAACTGGCCTCCGATCACGGTATTGGCCTGGTCGCGCTGCGTAACGCCAACCACTGGATGCGCGGCGGCAGCTATGGCTGGCAAGCGGCGGAGAAAGGCTACATCGGTATCTGCTGGACCAACTCCATTGCCGTGATGCCTGCATGGGGTTCTAAAGAGTGCTGCATCGGCACTAACCCGCTGATTGTTGCCATCCCCTCCACGCCGATCACCATGGTCGATATGTCGATGTCGATGTTCTCCTACGGCATGCTGGAAGTTAACCGTCTGGCGGGCCGTGAACTGCCGGTGGACGGCGGGTTCGACGATAAAGGTAATCTCACCAGAGAACCTGGCGTTATCGAGAAAAATCGCCGTATCTTGCCAATGGGTTACTGGAAAGGTTCAGGTCTGTCGATTGTGCTGGATATGATCGCCACCCTGCTTTCAGACGGTTCTTCCGTGGCTGAGGTCACCCAGGACAACAGCGATGAATATGGCGTTTCACAGATTTTCATCGCCATTGAAGTAGACAAGCTGATCGACGGCGCCACCCGCGACGCCAAACTGCAGCGCATTATGGATTTCATCACCGCCGCTGAACGCGCAGATGAAAACACGCCTGTCCGCCTGCCGGGCCACGAGTTTACCAAGCTGCTGGAAGAAAACCGCCGCAACGGTATCACCGTTGATGACAGCGTCTGGGCCAAAATTCAGGCGTTGTAAGGAGTCAGAGTATGATCTTTGGACATATCGCTCAGCCTAACCCGTGTCGTTTACCCGCGGCGATTGAAAGGGCGCTCGACTTTCTGCGTAGCACAGACTTCCGCAAACTGGAACCGGGCGTGGTGGAAATCGACGGTAAAAATATCTTCGCGCAGATTATCGATTTAACCACGCGTGATGTTGCCGCAAATCGCCCGGAAGTGCATCGCCGCTACCTGGATATTCAGTTTCTGGCCTGGGGTGAAGAAAAAATCGGTATCGCGATTGATACCGGGAATAACCCAATCAGCGAATCGTTATTAGAACAGCGCGATATTATTTTTTATCACGCCAGCGAACATGAATCATTCATCGAAATGGTTCCGGGAAGCTACGCCATATTTTTCCCGCAGGATGTTCACCGCCCTGCATGTCATAAAACTGTCGCCACGGCGATCCGCAAAATAGTTGTGAAGGTTGCTATTTCAGTTTTATAAAAGGAGCACAACATGAGCGTTAATAATGCCGGTTATATTATCGGTGCGTACCCCTGTGCACCCTCATTTCACCAAAAGAGTGAAGAGGAAGAGAAGGAATTCTGGCGGCTGCTCGCCGATACCCCGGATATTCGCGGTCTGGAGCAGCCCTGCCTTGAACATCTTCACCCGTTAGGCGACGAATGGTTATTGCGTCATACGCCGGGCGACTGGCAAATCGTGGTCACCGCCATTATGGAAACCATGCGCCGTCGCGGCGCAAACAGCGCTTTTGGGCTGGCTTCCAGCGACGAAGAACAGCGTACAGCCTGCGTAGCGTATTACCGTCATCTGCAGCAGAAAATCAACCATATCAATGCAATCCACGCCGGAAAAGTGATTGCGCTGGAGTTGCATGCCGCACCCAATGCCAGCAATCCAAATGTTGCGCAGGCCACCGACGCGTTTGCCCGTTCGCTGAAAGAGATTACCTCCTGGGACTGGTCCTGCGATCTGGTGCTGGAACATTGCGATGCCATGACCGGCATTGCGCCACGCAAAGGCTTTCTGCCGTTAGACAATGTGCTGGAGGTCATTGCCGGGTATGACATCAGCGTGTGCATTAACTGGGCGCGATCGGCCATTGAAGGACAGAACCCCGCTCTGGCGCTGACCCACACACAGCAGGCCAAACGGGCTGGAAAACTGGGCGCGTTGATGTTCTCCGGCACCACAATAACGGGAGACTACGGCGAGTGGCAGGACTTACATGCCCCATTTGCCCCGTTCTGCCCACAAAGCCTGATGACCACCGACCATGCCCGCGAATTATTCGCCTGCGCAGAAGCCGAACCACTGCAATTTGCCGGTATAAAATTGCTGGAAATAAACGCCAATGCAGATGTGAACCATCGCGTAGCAATATTGCGCGACGGCATTGCGACATTAAATAAAACAAAATTATAAAAATAGCACATTACTCTACGAGAATATTAATATGAACATGACCTCTCGCCCTACACTCAAAGATATACCCCGTCAGCGCTGGCTGCGGATTATTCCACCTATTTTAATCGCCTGTATTATTTCTTATATGGACCGCGTCAATATCGCCTTCGCGATGCCGGGCGGTATGGATGCCGAATTAGGTATTTCCGCCACCATGGCAGGACTGGCGGGCGGTATTTTCTTTATCGGTTATCTGTTTTTACAGGTTCCCGGTGGAAAAATTGCCGTTCACGGCAGCGGCAAGAAATTTATCGGCTGGTCGCTGGTTGCCTGGGCGGTGATTTCCGTCCTCACGGGGTTAATCACTAATCAGTACCAACTGCTGGTTCTGCGCTTTTTACTCGGCGTTGCCGAAGGCGGCATGCTGCCGGTGGTGCTGACGATGATCAGTAACTGGTTCCCCGACGCCGAGCGTGGTCGCGCCAATGCGATCGTGATTATGTTTGTGCCGATTGCCGGGATCATTACCGCCCCGCTCTCAGGCTGGATAATCACCGTTCTCGACTGGCGCTGGCTGTTCATTATTGAAGGTTTGCTTTCCGTCGTTGTACTGGTGTTGTGGGCCTATACCGTTTACGACCGTCCACAGGAGGCGCGCTGGATCTCTGAGGCCGAGAAAAATTATCTGGTCGAAACGCTGGCCGCCGAACAAAAAGCCATTGCCGGAACCGAAGTCAAAAATGCCTCTCTGGGCGCGGTGCTTTCCGATAAAACCATGTGGCAGCTCATCGCGCTGAACTTCTTCTATCAGACCGGGATTTACGGTTACACCCTGTGGCTGCCGACCATCCTCAAAGAGTTGACGCACAGCAGCATGGGACAGGTCGGTATGCTCGCCATTCTGCCGTACGTCGGGGCCATTGCCGGGATGTTCCTGTTCTCTTCTCTTTCTGACCGCACCGGCAAACGCAAGCTGTTCGTCTGCCTGCCATTGATTGGCTTTGCCCTGTGCATGTTCCTTTCCGTGGCGCTGAAAAATAACGTCTGGCTGGCTTATGCCGCGCTGGTCGGCTGCGGCTTCTTCCTGCAATCGGCAGCGGGCGTGTTCTGGACCATTCCGGCGCGTTTGTTCAGTGCGGAAATGGCCGGTGGCGCGCGTGGAGTCATCAACGCGCTGGGCAACCTCGGCGGCTTCTGCGGTCCTTATGCGGTCGGCGTACTCATCACCCTGTATAGCAAAGATGCGGGGGTTTACTGCCTGGCTATCTCACTGGCTCTGGCCGCGCTGATGGCGCTGCTGCTGCCAGCCAAATGCGACGCCGGTGCCGCTCCGCTAAAGACACTGAATCCACATAAACGTACAGCGTAAAACAATGCCCGGTGGCGCTTCGCTTACCGGGCCTACAAGCTGCAACCGTCGTAGGCCGGATAAGCGCAGCGCCATCCGGCAAAAATGAGATAACAAGATGAGTGAGAAAGAGACCTTCTGGCTGGGCATTGATTGTGGTGGTACGTATCTGAAAGCCGGGTTGTATGACGCCAAAGGTCATGAGCATGGCATTAACCGGCAATCGTTGCAGACCGCATCGCCATTGCCCGGTTACGCCGAACGCGATATGCACCAGCTGTGGCAACAGTGTGTAGCCACGATCGCCGGGCTGTTAGCACGCACCGGCGTCTGCGGCGATCAAATCAAAGGTGTCGGTATTTCCGCTCAGGGCAAAGGCCTGTTCCTTCTCGATAAGCAGGATAAACCGCTGGGCAATGCCATCCTCTCTTCCGACCGCCGGGCGATGGAAATCGTCCAGCGCTGGCAGCAGGATGGAATTCCCGAGCAGCTCTACCCGGTCACCCGCCAGACGTTATGGACCGGGCACCCGGCATCATTGCTGCGCTGGGTGAAAGAGAATCAACCCCAACGTTACGCGCAAATTGGCTGCATCATGATGGGCCATGACTATCTGCGCTGGTGCTTAACCGGCGTCAAAGGCTGCGAAGAAAGCAATATCTCCGAGTCGAACCTCTACAACATGACTTCGGGTCAGTACGACTCGCGCCTGACCCAGTGGCTGGGCATCAGTGAGATCGACAATGCGCTGCCGCCGATTGTCGGCTCAGCAGAAATATGCGGGGAAATCACCGCTCAGACAGCCGCCATAACCGGTCTGGCGGCGGGCACGCCCGTCGTCGGCGGACTGTTTGATGTGGTTTCCACCGCACTCTGCGCCGGTATCGAAGATGAATACACCCTCAACGCGGTGATGGGTACCTGGGCCGTCACCAGCGGGATCGCTCACGGCCTGCGCGACCACGAGGCCCATCCCTATGTCTATGGGCGCTATGTCAACGACGGGCAGTACATTGTTCACGAAGCCAGTCCGACCTCTTCCGGCAATCTGGAATGGTTTACCGCCCAGTGGGGCGAACTCTCTTTTGCTGAGATCAATCAGGCCGTTGCCAGCTTACCGAAAGCCGGTAGCGAGCTTTTCTTCCTGCCCTTTTTGTACGGCAGCAACGCCGGGCTGGAGATGACCAGCGGCTTTTATGGCATGCAGGCGATACACACTCGCGCCCACTTATTGCAGGCCATCTACGAAGGCGTGGTTTTCAGCCACATGACCCACCTCAACCGCATGCGCGAACGCTTTACGAAGGCACATACCCTGCGCGTCACCGGCGGCCCGGCGCACTCCGACATCTGGATGCAGATGCTGGCAGACGTCAGCGGTTTACGTATCGAATTGCCGCAGATTGAAGAGACCGGTTGCTTTGGCGCTGCGCTCGCCGCCCGCGTCGGCACCGGCGTTTATTCCAACTTCAGCGACGCCCAGCGCAGCCTACAGCACCCGGTGCGCACGCTATTGCCGGACACCGCCGCGCAGGCGAGCTACCAGCGTAAATACCGCCAATATCTGGATTTAATTACCGCACTACAGGGCTACCACGCCCGCATTAAGGAGCACGAATGATGAGTCGACCATTACTACAACTGGCGCTCGACCACACCAGCCTTGAAGCCGCACAACGCGACGTCGCTCTGCTACACGAAAGCGTCGATATCGTTGAGGCGGGGACGATTCTCTGCTTAACCGAAGGGCTGCGCGCCGTGAAAGCCCTGCGCGCTCAGTGCCCGAATAAAATCATCGTCGCCGACTGGAAAGTGGCCGATGCGGGCGAAACCCTCGCGCAGCAAGCCTTTGGCGCAGGTGCCAACTGGATGACCATCATCTGCGCTGCGCCGCTGGCGACGGTAGAGAAAGGTCATGGCATCGCGCAGTCCTGCGGCGGCAAAATTCAGATGGAGCTGTTCGGTAACTGGACGCTGGATGATGCCCGCGACTGGTATCGCGTTGGCGTTCGCCAGGCGATTTACCATCGCGGGCGCGATGCTCAGGCCAGCGGACAACAGTGGGGAGAAGCGGATCTGGCGCGCATGAAGGCGCTTTCCGATATCGGCCTGGAACTGTCGATTACCGGTGGGATCACCCCCGCCGATCTGCCGTTATTCCGCGATATTAACGTGAAAGCCTTTATTGCCGGGCGTGCGCTGGCGGGAGCGCAAAACCCAGCGCAGGTTGCTGGCGAATTCCATGCGCAAATCGACGCTATCTGGGGAACACAGCATGCGTAATCATCCATTAGGTATCTATGAGAAAGCACTCGCCAAAGACCTCAGCTGGCCAGAACGGCTGGTGCTGGCAAAAAGCTGCGGTTTTGATTTTGTCGAAATGTCGGTGGATGAAACCGATGAGCGCCTGTCACGTCTCGACTGGAGCGCAACACAGCGCGCATCGTTAGTCAGCGCGATACTGGAAACAGGCGTGGCGATCCCGTCAATGTGCCTGTCAGCCCACCGTCGTTTTCCCTTTGGCAGCCGCGATGAAACCGTGCGTGAGCGGGCGCGAGAAATAATGAGCAAAGCCATTCGCCTGGCGCGCGATTTAGGTATTCGCACCATTCAACTCGCAGGTTACGACGTCTATTACGAAGAACATGACGCAGGCACGCAGCAGCGCTTTGCCGAAGGACTGGCATGGGCAGTGGAGCAGGCCGCCGCCGCGCAGGTGATGCTGGCGGTAGAAATCATGGATACCGCGTTTATGAACTCGATCAGCAAGTGGAAAAAGTGGGACCAGATGTTGTCCTCGCCGTGGTTCACCGTCTATCCGGACGTCGGTAACCTCAGCGCCTGGGGGAATGACGTCACGGCCGAATTGACGCTGGGTATTGACCGCATCGCTGCTATCCACCTGAAAGACACGTTGCCGGTAACCGAAACCCATCCGGGCCAGTTTCGCGATGTGCCGTTTGGCGAAGGGTGCGTGGACTTTGTTGGCATCTTCAAAACGCTGCATCAGCTGAACTATCGCGGGTCGTTTCTGATTGAAATGTGGACTGAAAAAGCGAAAGAGCCGGTACTGGAAATTATCCAGGCACGGCGCTGGATAGAAGCACGCATGCAGGAAGGAGGATTTCCATGTTAGAACAACTGAGAGCCGAGGTGCTGGCGGCCAACCTGGCGCTCCCGGCACATGGTTTAGTGACCTTTACCTGGGGCAACGTCAGCGCAGTGGATGAAACACGTAAACTGATGGTGATTAAGCCATCCGGCGTGGAATATGAGGTGATGACTGCCGACGATATGGTGGTGGTGGATATTGCCAGCGGCAACGTGGTGGAAGGCAGTAAAAAACCGTCGTCCGACACGCCAACCCATCTGGCGCTGTACCGTCGTTATCCACAGATCGGCGGGATCGTCCATACCCATTCTCGCCACGCGACGATCTGGTCGCAGGCGGGTCTGGATCTCCCGGCATGGGGCACCACCCATGCCGATTATTTCTATGGTTCTATTCCATGTACGCGTCTGATGACCACTGAAGAGATCAACGGCGAATATGAATATCAAACCGGAGAGGTGATCATTCAGACCTTCGAGCAGCGCGATCTCAATCCACTGCAGGTTCCGGCGGTATTGGTGCACTCCCACGGACCGTTCGCCTGGGGTAAAAACGCGGCAGACGCGGTGCATAACGCCGTGGTGCTCGAAGAGTGCGCCTACATGGGGCTGTTCTCTCGCCAGTTGGCCCCGCAGTTGCCGGATATGCAGTCTGAGCTGCTGGATAAACATTATCTGCGCAAACACGGGGCGAATGCGTATTACGGGCAATAACGGGTCAGGCGCTATTGATATGTTCTTTGCAATAGCGCCGTTTCCACGCCGCGGGCGTCAGGCTGGTGTGTTTGCGGAAGATTTTGCGAAACTAGCCCACGTCATTAAACCCACATTTCATCGCCACTTCGGTAAGCGACAACAAATCACTGATCAACAGTTTTTCTGCCGCTCTCACCCGCTGGCGATGCAACGCTTCGATTAACGTCAGCCGGAAAGCGCCACGAAAAACACGCTGTAAATCAAAATGTACGTGGGTAATAGCATGGAAGTTCCCTTGAGAACAGGACGCTCAAATTACGCATTAGCGGCGATTATCCGTGGCATGAGCAGGTAAAAATCACCATCGACTCAGCCGAGCCTGGCAGGAAGGCGTGAAGCAAAGTAGCGCCGACGCTTCGCGCTTTATCCGGCCTGGCGTACTGAAAAGATTGCCCTCCTCCCTGAGGACAAACGGGTGAGAATCAGAAACGCCAGCTCACCCCTGACAGGAAAGTGAAGCTGTCGTCGCGATCGACCATCGGGCTATTTTTAATATCATCCGGTAGCACGCTATAGTTGGCGCTGGCCAGCAACGTCAGGTTAGCGGTTAACGGATATTTCGCGGTCAGCGCAACATAGGGTGTCCAGCTGTCCCCTGGGGAATAACTTGATAACCCGCTACGGCGGGATTCATTGCCAGAGATGCCGTAATAATATTCGTTAAAGTTTTCGTCATAGTAGAGCACGCCAACCGCCGGGGTTAACATCAGTTTGCCCATCGGCATTTGACGGAACAGAGACATTTCTCCAACCCAGCCGTTGCTGTTATCCAGAACATCTGCAGCTGCGGATACTTTTAAGCTGCCCCATTGTTCATGATGATACCAGGCAGCGCCGACCATTGCGGTACTGTCACGCTTATCGAGCTGTTTCATCGCATGATCGTCGTTATCGGCAGGGTCAAATTGAAGCGGCATCCAGGACGCAGTTACGCTAAATTCATTGCTTTTACTTTTTGACAATATATACCCTAAGGTTGTTTGTCTAAAATAAAAAGATTCACTTTCATAACTGACCAGCGGTGCGGCATGAACATTATCATTATATCCGCGATAAGGTGATTCGTTATATACAGCCCCAGCGCCAAGAGAAAATTCTGCGGCTGATGCACTCGCCATAAAAGAAAAAGCAATTAGCGCCACAACATTGCGTTTAGTTAACATGCCAACTTTCCATTTTAAAATAAGCTACAAAGCGCGTGCATAATAATGCTTACAATTTCATCGATGCAACATTCATATTTATATAGTAATATATAAAATCATATATATATTGGGCTTTGCGATGAATAAATTACAACTCAAACACCGGGAGTTGAAGATTATCTCGGTAATCGCTGCCAGTGAAAACATCAGCCACGCAGCGACTATCCTCGGCATTGCGCAAGCCAACGTCAGTAAATATCTTGCTGACTTTGAATCAAAAGTAGGGTTAAAGGTTTTCGACAGAACCACCCGACAACTCACCCTTACTCCGTTTGGCACGGCACTGCTTCCCTATATCAATGACATGCTGGACAGGAACAACCAACTTAATAATTTCATAGCTGATTATAAGCATGAAAAACGTGGTCGTGTCACGGTATATGCTCCAACGGGCATCATTGCTTATTTATCGCAACATGTGATCGCAAAAATTCAGGATATCGGCGATATTAGTCTCTCGCTAAAAACATCTAATCTGGAACGTAAAGCCTTTTATGAAGGAGTCGAATTTCCTGATGACTGTGATGTTTTAATTACCTATGCACATCCAAAAGATGAATCTTTGGTCGCCAGTTTTATTACCAAATATGTGGTTACCGCTTTCGCCAGTAATCAATACCTGGCCCAACATCCCATCAGCACTCCTGAAGAACTTGAGCATCACTCCTGTATTCTGATTGATTCCATGATGATTGATGATGCCAACATTTGGCGATTCTCTTCCTCCGATGGCAAACAAATGCATGACTATCGCGTAACGGGTAATTATGTTTGCGACAATACGCAATCTGCGCTGTCGTTGGCGCGAAACCATCTGGGCATTGTGTTTGCGCCAAATGAAAGTGTAAAAGCCGATATCCAATCTGGGCTGCTGAAGCCGTGCTTTTCTGAACAGCATGAATGGTGGCTGGATCTGGTGGCTATTTTCCGCAAACGTGAATATCAGCCCTGGCGAGTGCAGTACATACTGGATGAAATGTTAAATGAGATTCGCCAGCAGCTTACTCAGGCGCGATATCTGCAGCCTGAGTAAACGAGACCTGGGGATATTTAGTGGTCAAGATACAGATAATGTACCCAACTGGTCATTCGCAACAAGACTTTGCGCATGACGGACACATGTTCGAAGTGGTCTGAATAAACGGCGACCTGAGCGTAAATCCCATCAGGTAACGCGCTAACCTCCGCATTATCATTCAGCTCAATCGTGGCGATCACCCCTTCCGAACCGGGCGTGGAATTTAAAGATTGCAGCGCCCCATTCGACTGGTATGTACCACCCGGCACAGCCGGACTAATCGCAGCCAGTTTACCGCGAAATACCTTACCCGGCAGCGCGTTAAATACCACTTCAGCTTCATCGCCAGGTTCCAGACGCAGCAGCGAGTTTTGACGGAACTGGGCGATAATTTGCCGTTTTTGATCCGGGATAAACACCATCACCGGACGCATAGGCAGCGCGGCGGCATAGGTTCCCGGGCGCATCAGCACCTGCGTAACATAGCCATCACTGGGCGCGCGAACCACGGTCTGGTCCAGGTTGAACTCCGCTTCGGCTAACTGCGCTTTCAGACTGGCAATTTGCGAATTCTCGCCCAGTATCAGGCTGTCTAACTGGCTCTGTATTTGCTGCTGCTCCGCGACAGAGGATTTCACCGATGCTTCCTGCGCCAGATAGTTTTGCCGCGCCGCATCGATATCGTGTTCAGAAAAAGGATTCACCTTCGCCTGACTCCCCTGCGCATAACGCTGGTAATCTTTCGCCAGCTTGTCACGGGTAGCCTTTGCCCGCTGCGTGTTAGCTTTCATTTCGTCCAGCCGCGCCACCAGCGCCTGCTCTTTGTGTTGTGCGGTGACAATATCGGCTTTCAGGCGATCAACCCGCGCCTGATAACGCCCCGGATTAAGTTTAAACAGCACCTCGCCTTTGTTGATCAGCGTATTCTTCTTATCCGTCACTTCCGTCACGACCCCCGTCACCTGCGGTACTACGGGAATAGAAATGACCGCCTTTTGCGCCTTAAAGGTATACGGATGGTTATAATTCATCAGTAATATCAGTCCGCACACAATAAATATACCGCCCAATGCTGCTGTCGGTACTGTCCATTTATTGACAGGTATTTTAAAAATTTTAAATATTGACCATGCACACGCCACATAGGTCAAAACGATGAGTAAATCCATCAATATTACTCCGCCGGATAGGTCTTAACCTCACCCAGTTTCTTTTCCAGATCGGCTACCCGTTCCTGCAGTTGAATAAGAGAAGAGTCCGCACTCTGCATACCCCAGCCGCGCTCCGGGCGATACAGTGTTGCCCAGATCCACAAAAAGGGCCAAATAACATGTAAGGTAAACAAACTCACCCAACCCGCGACATGTATTGCGTCGGCATGAGGATGATTACGTTTTTTTGCAATCAGATAGGGAATATCATGCAGAATAATAACCCCATAAAAAATGACCAGGAATACAAAAACAAGCACTCCTAATGCAAAATAATCAAGAAACATATTTGCCTCAGAGATTGAAATAACAAATAAGAACTCTATTTAGATTAACAAATAGATTGAATGATAGTAGATGAGTATGTATATGGAGTGCAATTATCTTATTTATATAACGACATATGGGTTTATATATAACTGCAGAATAAAGATATGCCCGGCGCAAAACCGGGCAATAAGTGACGAGAAATTAAAACAGTCCCAGAGGTTTATCCGAGTAGCTCACCAGCAGGCACTTGGTTTGCTGATAATGCTCAAGCATCATCTTATGCGTCTCGCGTCCGATGCCCGATTGCTTATAGCCGCCGAACGCCGCATGTGCCGGGTAAGCATGGTAGCAGTTGGTCCATACACGCCCCGCCTGAATCCCACGGCCCATCTTGTACGCCAAATTACCGTTACGGCTCCAGACGCCAGCGCCTAGTCCATATTGAGTGTCATTGGCGATTTCCAGCGCCTCTTCCATGGTTTTGAAGGTCGTGACGGCCAGCACCGGGCCGAAGATCTCTTCCTGGAAAACCCGCATGTTGTTCTTGCCAAACAGAATGGTCGGCTCAAGGTAATAACCCTCTTTTAACTCGCCATCCAGCTGCTTGCGCCGCCCGCCGGTGAGAACATCCGCTCCTTCTTTCTTACCGATATCAATGTAATTCAGAATGGTTTCCAGTTGACCATGCGACACCTGCGCTCCCATCTGCGTTACGCTATCGAGCGGGTTACCGCTGCGGATACTCTCCACGCGGCGAATGGCTCGCTCCATAAAACGTTCGTAAATGGACTCCTGCACCAGCGCACGGCTCGGGCAGGTACAGACTTCACCCTGGTTGAAGGCAAACAACGCAAAGCCTTCCAGCGCTTTATCAAAGAACGCATCTTCTTCATCCATAACGTCGGCAAAGAAGATATTTGGCGACTTGCCGCCGAGCTCCAGCGTGACAGGAATAATATTCTGCGTAGCGTACTGCATGATCTGCTGGCCGACTTCCGTTGAGCCGGTAAACGCCACTTTCGCAATACGTTTTGACGTCGCCAGATACTCACCGATCTCCCCACCCGCGCCGTTTACCACGTTCACCACGCCAGGCGGGAGCAGATCGCCGATGACTTCCATCAGCAACAGTACGGACAGCGGCGTCAGGCGCGCAGGTTTAAGCACCACGCAGTTACCCGCCGCCAGCGCAGGCGCCATCTTCCAACTGGCCATCAGCAGGGGGAAGTTCCACGGAATAATTTGTCCTACCACACCAAGAGGCTCATGGAAGTGATACGCCACGGTCTCGCTATCAACTTCGCTTATTCCCCCTTCCTGCGCACGAATACAGGAAGCGAAATAGCGGAAATGATCAATCGCCAGCGGCACGTCTGCCGCGCTGGTTTCACGAATGGGTTTACCGTTATCCCAGGTTTCTGCCGTCGCCAGCAGTTCCAGGTTTTGCTCCATACGGTCGGCGATTTTGAACAGAATCGCCGCCCTGTCCTGCACGGATGTCTGTGCCCACTTGTCTTTTACTTTGTGCGCGGCATCCAGTGCCAGATCGATATCCTTTTTGCCGGAAGAGGCCACTTCGCACAGTAATTGCCCGGTAACCGGCGTCAGGTTTTGGTAATACTCGCCGTCCACCGGGGCGACCCAGTCACCGCCGATAAAGTTATCGTATCGGGCTTTTAACTTCAGAGGGTAACCATACTCGCCGGGATAAATACGCGTTGAAGGGGGGTTGTTGGTCATGACCGTCTCCTTGCTGTAGGGGTACTACAAGGGTAGACGGGGCTGGCGAATTATTCGCCAGCCATTTACTGCTTTACGACAGGTATCACGAATTACATGGCAGCGCGATAAATCGCCATGATTTCTTCATGAGTCGCCTGAATCGGGTTAGTGAAACCGCAGGCATCTTTCAGGGCATTGGTCGCCAGTACGGCAATATCCTCGTCCTTCACGTTCAGCTCACGCAGACCGGCCGGAATATTCACTTTCTGCGCCAGCTCGCGGATCGCCGTGATGCAGGCTTCCGCCCCTTGCTCTGTGCTCAAACCCGCAACGTTCACGCCCATTGCCGCCGCGCAATCGCGCAGGCGGGCAGCAGCAACTTTACTATTAAATACCTGTACATGCGGCAGCAGTACGGCATTACATACGCCGTGCGGCAGATCGTAGAAGCCACCCAACTGGTGCGCCATGGCGTGTACGTAACCCAGAGAGGCGTTGTTAAAGGCCATGCCCGCGAGGAACTGCGCATAGGCCATGGCTTCGCGCGCCTGAGCATTGCTGCCCTCTTCAACGGCGACCGGCAGGTTTTGCGCAATCATGGTGACCGCTTTCAGCGCACACGCATCGGTAATCGGCGTGGCAGCAATCGACACGTAGGCTTCAATCGCGTGGGTCAACGCATCCATACCGGTTGCCGCCGTCAGCGACTTCGGCATGCCGACCATCAGCGAGGAGTCATTAACCGACAGCAGCGGCGTAACGTGCTTATCGACAATCGCCATTTTAATGTGGCGTACTTCATCAGTAATGATGCAGAAACGGGTCATCTCTGATGCCGTGCCCGCGGTGGTGTTAATGGCGATCATCGGCAACTGCGGTTTTGCAGAACGGTCTACGCCTTCGTAATCGCGAATATCGCCGCCGTTAGCCGCCACCAGCGCAATGCCTTTCGCACAATCGTGTGGGGAACCGCCGCCAAGGGAAATTACGCTATCACAGTCGTGTTCTTTCAACATTTGCAGACCTGCGGCAACGTTGCTGGTTGTCGGATTAGGATGCGTACCATCGTAAATTACGCTGAAAATATCACGTTCCTGCAGCGCTTTTTGAATTTCACTCGCCATACCTAATTTCGCCAGCATGGCATCCGTGACAATTAACGTACGACGAAAACCATATTCCGCCATTGTATTCATTGCGTCTTTTAATGAACCAGCGCCAATTACATTCACGGAAGGAATAAAAAATGTTGAAGCAGCCATTATACGATCCTTAATTACTCAAAAGAGGCAGGAAGCATACGAGTGATAATCCCAACAAAATATGATCGTGGTTGTTATTTTAATAACATTAGAAATTAAAAAGCACATTAGGTTCATAATCTAATGTGCTTATTTCAATCAATATCTATTTTGTATTAATTCATTTATTTTCTGAATTAATTGTTTCATTACTTTTCGGGAAACAGTAATGCATCGCGTAATAAATGATCATTTCCCCGACGACGCGTAAAACCAATACGGTCAAAATATTCCAGAATCTGAATAGCCAATTTACGCCCAACGTTAAGCCTGTCGCGGAAATCGGCAGCGCAGGTCGATCCTCGCTCCTGATCCAGTTCGCGGATCATATTGGCAAAGGCCACAATCCGATCGTTACGGTAATAGCGATCTTTAACGATCGCGGTGATGATGCCTTGCTGCGCCGCTTGCCGTAACGCCATACGCATTATCTGCTCATCCGTACCGGTCTGTTTTGCCAGATCGCGTACCCACCATGGCTCATCGCCAAAAAGCGGTTCTGCTTTTTGCCAGATAGCCTGCTGCTCATCGCTAAAACCGGCCTTATGATCGGGCAAATGCAGCCAGCCATGATGACTATGGATGACGCCGCTCTCACGCATCTTTTCAATCAGCAGCAGAACCAGTGCTTCGTCTTCCATTGGCAAAGCCATCCGGCGCAGGCGTTCGCGCCCGGGCCCTGGCTCATCACGGTGCTGGTCGTGGTAAGTCGCCAGCGTATCAAGGATTTTGCGCTGCCAGAGAGCGGCAACGGTGGCATTCAACAGACTGTATCCCGCCTGAATAAAGCCATGCTGCTCAATCAACGGACGCATGCCGTTACCGTTGAGCTGACGCGCCCAGGCGAAGTCAGGAATATTCACCGCTCCGCGCGTCAGATGCAGCGCCAGGGCGTCGCCGTCATTTTGCGCCTTCTCCAGCGCCGCCAGCCATTGTAAATACTCCGGCTTACGCTTCCCGCGACGCGGCGGATTGAGCGTTACCACGCGCGCACCGGCCAGCGTCGTGCGAGCTGAAATATCACGCAGCACCAGACGGTCGTTATCGGCGAGCCACAGTGGTGTATCAAACACCAGCTCTGCCAGCGTCCCTTCGAGCAGGGAAATACGCCCGGTGACGTGGCTGGCCGCGTGGTGAATATGCAGCGGTTGCCACTGCATCAGCGGTGCAGCGTGTTCTAAAGAGACAATGACGCGTGAGAAGGCCTCCGGCGGCGCATCAGCAAGCAGCCAGTCACCGCGGTTAAGGTCTTCTTTTTGCGCATCACCGGCAATATTCAGGGCAATACGTTGTCCCGCCTGTGCGCGATCGGTGGCGTGATTTTGCGCATGCAGGCTACGTACGCGCATCGGTTTGTTGACGCCCGTGAGCCACAACGTATCACCGACATTCACTTCACCGCTGAGCGCCGTCCCGGTCACCACCAGTCCCGCGCCTTTGACCGTAAAAGCCCGGTCAATCGCAAGGCGAAAGCTGCGATCGCGGGCATGCTCACGCGACGTTAGTTGCAGCAAATGTTCGCGCAGTTCTTCGATTCCACGGCCTTCACTGGCGGCCGTCACAAACAGAACCGCATCGGCGAAACCATAGTTCTCAAGCGTAGTGTGCACCTCAGCACGCACCGCGTTGATGCGAGCTTCATCCACGCGATCGGCTTTGGTGAGCGCCACGGTGATCTGCGGATTGCCCGTCAACTGCAGAATTTGCAAATGCTCACGCGTTTGCGCCATCACGCCGTCATCACACGCCACCACCAGCAGCGCGTGATCGATACCGCCGACACCCGCCAGCATGTTGGAAAGAAACTTTTCGTGTCCGGGAACATCGATAAATCCCAGTATCCGCCCGTCCGGCTGCGGCCAGTAGGCATAGCCGAGATCGATGGTCATGCCGCGCTTTTTTTCTTCCGGCAGACGGTCGGCGTTCACGCCGGTAATCGCCTGTAATAACGTTGTTTTTCCGTGGTCAACGTGTCCGGCGGTTGCAATAATCATTTCAGCATCATCTCCATAAACCGGGTCTCGTCTTCAAGGCAGCGCAGGTCCAGCCACATGCGGCCATCATAAATCCGGCCAATGATCGGCACGGGCAGCGCACGCCAGCGGGCGGCCAGGGCTTCGAGGCGGCTACCGCGCCCATCATGGGGGGTAAAGGTTAATGCCGCGCTGGGCAGTCTATCAACCGGTAGCGAACCGCTGCCAATTTGCGACAGGCAAGGCATGACGTTCAGGGAGAATTCGTCGCCGTAATGCTCAGCAAGCTGTGCCTGTAATTGTTGTGCCTGCGCGTGTACAGCCTCTTGCGAACGGGTGAGCTGGCGTAGCGTCGGCAACTTCTGCGCCAGCGCTTCCGGGTGCAGGTAGAGCCGCAGCGTCGCTTCCAGCGCAGCCAATGTCATTTTATCAGCCCGTAATGCGCGTTTCAGCGGATGGCTCTGTAAGCGAGCGATCATCTCTTTTTTACCGACGATTATCCCGGCCTGCGGCCCGCCCAGCAGTTTATCCCCAGAGAAGCTCACCAGGCTGACGCCAGCGGCAATCAGCTGTTGCGGCATCGGCTCCTGCGGTAATCCATACTGGCTGAGATCGACCAGCGAGCCGCTGCCGAGATCCGCCACCACTGGCACATCCAACGCCTTGCCAATAGCGGCCAGCTCAGCCTCATCCACCGAGCTGGTAAAGCCTTCAATGCTGTAATTACTGGTATGGACTTTCATCAGCAGAGCGGTATTTTCATTCACCGCCTGACGGTAATCTTTCGCATGGGTCCGGTTGGTAGTACCTACCTCACGCAGAACACATCCGGCCTGGCACATCACGTCCGGAATACGAAACGCGCCGCCAATTTCCACCAGCTCACCGCGCGAAACGACCACCTCTTTGCCGTTAGCCGTAGCGGCCAGCATCAATAAAACCGCTGCCGCATTGTTATTGACGATACAGGCATCCTCCGCCCCCGTCAGACGGCAGAGTAAATCCGCCAGCGCCCGATCCCGATGTCCACGCCCGGCGTCAGTCAGGCTGTATTCCAGCGTCACCGGCGTACGCATTGCTTGCACCACCGCCTCGATCGCTTCTTCGGCCTGCGACGCGCGCCCAAGATTGGTATGCAGCACCGTTCCGGTCAGATTAATCACCGGACGCAACGCGCTTTGCGATTCTCGTTCCAGCCGGGCGCTGGCTTCTTGCGCCCAGTCCTCACACCATGCCGGGAGCGCGTGCGTGTCGCGAATCGTTTCCCTGGCTTCGTCGAGCATATGACGCAGCAGGTCAACTACCCGGGTATGACCGTGAGAATCACGTAAGGCTGGGAAGGCGCTATCGCGCAATAAACGATCGATAGCGGGAAGCTGGCTGTAGAGTGAACGCATGTCGGTTGTCATGAAAGGGCCTGGCTGTTGGTGGCCCTCTCCACCGTGGAGAGGGCTATCGATATAGGAAGGATTGTACCGTGACTTTGCTCAGGCGGACATACATACACATCAAGCCTTTGGCGGTTCTGTGCGGGCAAAACTTTCGCGTTGAAAAAGCGTTTCCACCAGTTTGACCAGACGCGGGCGGTCAACACACCAGCCGGGCGCGACCCGACGGAAATTGAGATAACCGACGGCGCAGGCAATCGCAATGGTAGCCAGGTTAACCGTATCCGTTTTCAGCGTACCGTCCGCCAGATAGCCTTCCAGCATATCCAGACTGCGGGTGATCTTCTCCCGCTGGCGTAACAGTTCAGTTTCTGACTGCTGCGCGGCGGGGCGAGCCTGCTCGCGCACCGAGACTAATCCCGCATCCATAATACCGTCGGCCAACGCTTCCAGTTGACGAACTTTGAGTGCCGCTAACGGTTCACCCGGTAGCATGGCTGGCGCAATATCCAGCAGCTCTATGTATTCTGCGATGATCGGAGAATCAAACCAGTACTCACCCTCATCGGTGACCAGCGCGGGCACTTTGCCTAATGGATTGTATCGCGCCACGCCGTTTTCCGCGTTATAGGGGAGTTCATTCACAAATACGAAGGTGATGCCCTTTTCCAGTAACAGAACAGAAATTTTACGCACAAAAGGGCTGGTATAGCTGCCAATGAGTTTCATGCCGGGTCCTTTTTGCCAACAAAAATATCAGTATGGCTCAGGTCACCATAAATGGCAGGTGATGACGGTCTCAATGATCCAAATAAAGGTAATGCATCCAACTGGTCATACGCAGCAGTACCTTACGCATCACCGACACGTGGGCAAAATGGTCGGAGTAAACCGCCACCTGGGCATAAATACCGTCCGGTAAGGCGTCTACTTCGGCATTTGGCTCCAGCTCAATCGTGGCCAGCACGCCATCGGTACCCGGCACCACCGTCAGAGACTGCAATGCTCCTTGAGCCTGATAAGAACCTCCCGGCACAACCGGCAGAATGCTGGTCAACTTACCAGAGAAAACCTGACCCGGCAGCGCATTAAACACCACTTCCGCTTCGTCGCCCGGTTTAAGACGCAGCAATGAGTTCTGGCGGAATTGCGCCACGATTTGCCGTTTTTGTTCCGGAATAAATACCATCACCGGGCGCAGAGGCAGTGCGGCGGCGTAGGTTCCGGGCCGAATAAGCACCTGCGTAACATAGCCGTTGCTGGGGGCGCGGACGATAGTCTGCTCAAGATTGTATTTGGCTTCAGCGAGCTGAGCGCGCAGTGACGCAACCTGGGATTGCTCCCCGTTGACCATACTGTCTAACTGACTCTGAATCTGCGTCTGTTCGGCAACGGAGCCTTTTACCAGCGCATCCTGTGCCAGATAGTTCTGCCGGGCGTTGTCGATATCGCTTTCAGAGAAGGGATTAACCTTCGCCTGGCTGCCTTTCAAATAGCGTTGATAATCCTTATACAGACGGTCGCGTTCAGCGGAAACGCGGGTGGTATTGGCGACGGCTTCAGAAAGTTGGGCTTTCAGATTGTCGATGTTGTGCGTGGCGGTAACAAGATCAGCCTGCAGTCGGTCCACTCGCGCCTGATAACGCACGGGATCGAGTTTAAATAACACCTCGCCTTTTTTAATTAGCTGATTATTTTTATCTGTCACCTCACTCACAATTCCCGTGACCTGCGGGGTTACAGGAATTGAAATAACCGCCTTTTGCGCCGTAAAGGTATACGGATGGTTATAGTTCATTAATAAGATGAGTCCCGCCACAATAAACACCCCACCTAATGCGGCGGTGGCAAGCGTCCATTGGTTTACCGGAATACGGAATATTTTAAAGATGGCCCAGGCAAATGCCACGTAAGTCAGGACAATCAACAAATCCATGATCAAATCTCCGGAAAGGTGGAGTTATCGTCCTTTTTCTCCCCATCCAGTCTTTTTTCCAACTGGGTGATGCGCGTAGCCAGCGCGGCAATGTCAGGGTCAGGTTCCTTCCCGGTCGGCGTAATGTGTGACTGCATCCCCCAACCTCGTTCTGGCTGATAGAGCGTGGCCCAGATCCACAGGAACGGCCAGATGACGTGCAGCGTAAATAAGCTCACCCAACCCGCAGTATGGATGGCATCGGCATGGGGATGGTTGCGCTTCTTAGCCATGTTATAGGGAATATCATGGATGGCGATGATTCCGTAAAACAGAACCAGAAAAACGAAGATCAGCACACCTAACGCGAAATAGTTTAGAAACATACCCGCCTCGTATTCACGCTAATCAGAGCTTTCAATTGCAGGCAGCCGAAAGGAGTCATGACTGGTAATTTGAACATAATTGCAGTTAGTCATTTCCGCCATACCACCAGGGTATAAATTTGCAGGTTAACGGCTCGCGGGGTAGCAACAAGAAATGGGGGATGAAACAGAATCCGCGCCAGATCACATCAGGAGAAATCCCGACAAATATTTATTGCGAAGTAGATCACAAATACTCAACAAACAGCCAAAGCAAAAACGTGAACAACTTCACATTTAAGTACCTTTTTCAGCCCACTCTCGCGTAATGATGTTTTTTTATACCGGGATTTTGTGATCAAAATCACATTAAGTAATACCGTAAACCCTATATTTACGTGATATTGATCACACTAAAAGTCATCGACTGGACAGTTGAACGATTCAGTGCCAGATTTCGCAGTATCTACAGGGTCCGGCTACCTCCTGCCGCTACATTAACAAACCTCGGGCTTTCAGCCTGCGCGATAGCAAACATAAGAAGGGGTGTTTTTATGTCATCCGATATTAAGATCAAGGTGCAAAGCTTTGGTCGATTCCTCAGCAACATGGTGATGCCAAATATCGGCGCGTTTATCGCGTGGGGTATTATCACCGCATTATTCATTCCGACAGGGTGGTTGCCAAACGAAACGCTGGCGAAGCTGGTCGGCCCAATGATCACCTATCTGCTGCCGCTGTTGATCGGTTATACCGGTGGTAAGCTGGTTGGCGGCGAGCGTGGCGGCGTGGTCGGTGCTATCACCACCATGGGCGTTATCGTCGGCGCCGATATGCCGATGTTCCTCGGCGCGATGATCGCAGGTCCGCTGGGCGGCTGGGCTATCAAACATTTCGACGGCTGGGTAGACGGTAAGATCAAGTCCGGTTTTGAGATGCTGGTGAATAACTTCTCCGCTGGCATCATCGGGATGATCCTCGCCATTCTGGCATTCCTTGGCATTGGCCCATTGGTTGAAGCACTTTCCAAAATCCTGGCGGCAGGCGTTAACTTCATGGTTGTCCATGACATGCTGCCGCTGGCGTCTATCTTCGTTGAACCGGCGAAAATCCTGTTCCTCAACAACGCCATCAACCACGGTATTTTCTCACCGCTGGGTATTCAGCAGTCCCATGAGATGGGCAAATCCATCTTCTTCCTGATTGAAGCTAACCCGGGTCCGGGTATGGGCGTCCTGCTGGCATACATGTTCTTCGGTCGCGGCAGCGCTAAACAGTCTGCAGGCGGCGCGGCTATCATCCACTTCCTGGGTGGTATCCACGAAATTTACTTCCCGTACGTGCTGATGAACCCGCGTCTGATCCTGGCCGTCATCCTCGGCGGTATGACTGGCGTATTTACCCTGACTATCCTGAACGGCGGCCTGGTTTCTCCGGCCTCTCCGGGTTCTATTCTGGCCGTACTGGCAATGACGCCGAAGGGTGCTTACTTCGCCAACATCGCGGCAATTTGTGCGGCAATGGCGGTCTCCTTTGTGGTCTCGGCCATTCTGCTGAAAACCAGCAAAGTGAAAGAAGAAGATGACATTGAAGCCGCAACCCGTCGTATGAACGACATGAAAGCGGAATCCAAAGGCGCATCTCCGCTGGCGGCTGGCGACGTGACCAACGACCTGAGCCATGTGCGTAAAATCATTGTTGCCTGCGATGCCGGCATGGGTTCCAGCGCCATGGGTGCGGGCGTACTGCGTAAGAAAGTGCAGGATGCCGGTCTGTCGCAGATTTCCGTCACCAACAGCGCGATCAACAATCTGCCGCCGGATGTGGATCTGGTCATTACCCACCGTGACCTGACCGAACGCGCGATGCGCCAGGTTCCGCAGGCACAGCACATTTCGCTGACCAACTTCCTCGACAGCGGTCTGTACTCCAACCTGACCGAACGCCTGGTCGCTGCACAGCGCCACAACGTGAACGAAGAGAAAGTCCGCGATCACCTGCAAGACAGCTTTGAAGAGGGTGATACCCATCTGTTCAAACTGGGTGCGGAGAATATCTTCCTGGGCCGTAAAGCCACCAACAAAGAAGAAGCGATTCGCTTTGCCGGTGAACAACTGGTGAAAGGCGGCTATGTTGAGCCAGAATACGTCGAGGCGATGCTGGACCGCGAAAAACTGACCCCGACTTACCTCGGCGAGTCTATCGCTGTACCGCACGGTACGGTTGAAGCCAAAGACCGCGTGCTGAAAACCGGCGTGGTGTTCTGCCAGTATCCGGAAGGTGTACGTTTCGGTGAAGAAGAAGACGATATCGCCCGCCTGGTCATTGGTATCGCTGCGCGTAACAACGAGCACATCCAGGTGATCACCAGTCTGACCAACGCGCTGGATGACGAATCCGTGATCGAACGTCTGGCCCATACCACCAGCGTGGATGAAGTTCTGGCGCTGCTGGCGGGTCGTAAGTAAACCCCGTTGCCCGATAGCGCTACGCTAATCGGGCCTACGGTTTCCTCTCCCGCAAGGGAGAGGGTTTGGGTGAGGGGAAATCTATGCAGTCCCTCACCCCAGCCCTCTTGGGTAAAAACATTAATGAAGGTTAATACTATGAAAGCATTACATTTTGGCGCAGGTAATATCGGTCGTGGCTTTATCGGCAAACTGCTGGCGGACGCGGGGATACAGCTGACGTTCGCGGATGTAAATCAGGTCGTGCTCGATGCCCTGAATGCCCGTCATAGCTATCAGGTTCATGTGGTCGGTGAAAACGAGCAGGTTGATACCGTTTCCGGCGTCAACGCCGTGAGCAGCATCGGCGATGATGTCGTTGAACTGATTGCCCACGTAGATTTAGTCACCACCGCCGTCGGTCCGGTCGTGCTTGAGCGTATCGCTCCGGCCATCGCCAAAGGGTTGGTTAAACGCAAAGCGCAGGGTATTGTGACTCCGCTGAATATCATCGCCTGTGAAAACATGGTGCGCGGCACGACCCAGTTGAAAGGCCACGTAATGAACGCGCTGGCAGATGAAGACAAAGCCTGGGTTGAAGAACATGTTGGCTTCGTCGATTCCGCCGTAGACCGCATCGTTCCCCCTTCCGCTTCTGCGACCAACGACCCGCTGGAAGTCACCGTCGAAACCTTCAGTGAGTGGATTGTCGACAAAACGCAATTCAAAGGCGAACTGCCAAACATCCCGGGAATGGAATTAACTGATAACCTGATGGCATTTGTCGAACGTAAACTCTTCACGCTGAACACCGGGCATGCTATAACCGCGTACCTCGGAAAATTGACCGGTCATCAGACCATCCGTGACGCGATTCTCGACGAGAAAATCCGTGCAGTGGTAAAAGGTGCGATGGAAGAGAGCGGCGCGGTACTGATCAAACGCTATGGCTTTGATGCGGCAAAACATGCAGCATATATTCAGAAAATCCTCGGTCGCTTTGAAAACCCGTATCTGAAAGATGACGTTGAGCGCGTTGGCCGTCAGCCACTGCGTAAACTGAGCGCGGGCGACCGTCTGATTAAACCGCTACTGGGCACGCTGGAGTACGGCCTGCCGCACGCGAATCTGGTCACCGGTATTGCAGCAGCGATGCACTATCGCAGTGAAGAAGATCCGCAGGCACAGGAGCTGGCCGCGCTGATTGACGAAAAAGGTCCGCAGGCCGCGCTGGCGCAGGTTTCCGGTCTGGATGCCAATAGTGATGTGGTGGCGGAGGCGGTTAACGCATATAACGCGACCAAATGATTGAGAATGTGGCGCAGGTCAGCCTGCGCCCAAATGACAGATTGTCAGATATGCAGGCAATAATGGAACAAACGCAGGCCTTTGAAAATCGTGTGCTTGAGCGTCTGAATGCTGGCAAAACCGTACGCAGCTTCCTCATCACCGCCGTAGAACTGCTCACCGAGGCGGTGAATATCCTTGTGCTTCAGGTATTTCGCAAAGATGACTATGCGGTAAAATATGCCGTAGAACCGTTGCTCGACGGTGACGGTCCGCTGGGCGATCTTTCCGTTCGTCTCAAACTCATCTATGGTCTGGGCGTACTCAGCCGCCCGGAATATGAAGATGCGGAACTGCTGATGGCGCTGCGGGAAGAGTTAAACCATGACGGCAATGAATACGCGTTCACCGACGACGAGATTCTTGGCCCGTTTGGCGAACTTCACTGCGTGACGGCACTCCCGCCGCCACCGCAGTTTGATACCTCAGACTCAGGTTTGCACGCTATGCAGATCCAGCGCTACCAGCAGATGGTGCGCTCCACGATGGTACTTTCCCTGACCGAGCTGATTTCTAAAATCAGCTTAAAAAAAGCCTTTCAAAAATAAGACCCTGCAGGCTTACTTCTCTTCCTGCTGCGGTCGATACAGTTGCCGATAGTACGCCAGACGTTGCAGATACAGCTGCGCGTTCTCCTGTGGTATTTCAGAAGGGACTACGTCGCGCGGCGGTGTTTTATTCAGATATTCGCGAAAAGCCTGGCTGGAAGCCATAAAATCGACGGTCTTATCAATCAGAACCGAAACGTTATCACCTATTTTCGCCATAATCTTCCCTCCTCCATGTATTAACCGCGCTCAGCCTGTGCGGTTGCTCTTTTAAGTTTAGGATCGGTTGGGCGATTATATTAAGGAAAACGTGCTTCGCTATAAACCCGCCAATAAAAAGCGCCATGGCCAATCTTATCGCTTAAAGTCCCTTATGAATCAAAACAGTAGCATTACCATTAGCTTAATAATACTTGCGGTATTTGATTATTTATCTTCGATGAGTTGTGAATAATCCCGCTCTGCGCGCATACTATAGGATATTCATCCTATTTTTATCAGAAGCTATCCTATGAAAGAAGTCGAAAAAAACGAAATTAAACGCCTGAGCGATCGTCTTGACGCTATCCGCCACCAACAGGCTGACCTGTCCCTGGTTGAAGCCGCCGACAAATATGCCGAGCTGGAGCAAGAGAAAGAAACTCTGGAAACTGAGATCGCACGACTGCGTGAAGTACACGGCCAAAAGCTGAGTAAAGAAGCACAGAAGCTCAGCAAACTCCCATTCAGCCGTGCCATCACCAAAAAAGAACAGGCCGACATGGGCAAGCTGAAGAAGAGCGTGCGCGGCCTGATCGTCGTCCACCCGATGACCGAGCTTGGCCGTGAAATGGGCCTGAAAGAGATGACGGGCTTCGCGAAAAGCGAGTTCTAATCTGCCACCGGGCAACACTCGCTTGCCCGGTTCTTCTCTTCCCCTCGCAATTGGCCCTACCAATTTCAGTCAGATCCTACCAGCACCTCACATTTCATTAAAATGTGCGTACAATACCGTTGCCAATAAATAACATTTGATTAACCATTCATTGTCATTACCCCTACACAACAATATTGGCAGGGCCACTTTTACACATAGTGTGACGAAGAGATGAGCACAGACTCATTGCATTATGTCAGCGGCCCCCAGGAGACCTGCAATGAATCTCTGGCAACAAAACTACGACCCGGCCGGTAACATCTGGCTTTCAAGCCTGATTGCCTCGCTACCTATTCTGTTCTTTTTCTTCGCGCTGATTAAGCTCAAGCTGAAAGGCTATATTGCGGCATCGTGGACGGTGGTCATTGCCCTGTCGGTCGCCTTATTGTTCTACAAAATGCCGGTCGATCACGCGCTGGCATCCGTGGTGTACGGTTTCTTCTATGGTCTGTGGCCGATTGCCTGGATCATTATTGCGGCGGTATTCGTCTATAAAATCTCGGTCAAGACCGGGCAGTTCGACATTATCCGTTCGTCGATTCTCTCCATCACCCCTGACCAGCGTCTGCAAATGATCATCGTGGGCTTCTGTTTTGGGGCGTTTCTGGAAGGTGCCGCTGGTTTTGGTGCGCCCGTCGCGATTACCGCTGCGCTGCTGGTTGGCCTCGGCTTTAACCCGCTGTATGCGGCAGGGTTATGCCTGATCGTAAACACCGCGCCAGTCGCTTTTGGGGCAATGGGCATTCCGATTCTGGTTGCCGGTCAGGTCACCGGGCTGGACAGTTTTGAAATCGGCCAGATGGTGGGCCGCCAGTTGCCGTTCCTGACGATTATCGTACTGTTCTGGATCATGGCGATTATGGACGGCTGGCGCGGCGTGAAAGAGACCTGGCCTGCGGTGATGGTCGCTGGCGGCTCGTTTGCTATCGCGCAGTACCTCAGCTCTAACTTTATCGGGCCGGAACTACCGGACATCATCTCTTCTCTGGTTTCTCTGGTCTGCCTGACGCTGTTCCTGAAACGCTGGCAGCCGGTGCGCATCTTCCGCTTTGGCGACATGGGCGCTTCCCAGGTCGATCAGACGCTGGCTCGCACCCGTTATACCGTTGGACAGGTGGTCCGCGCCTGGTCGCCATTCCTGTTCCTGACGGCAACGGTCACGCTGTGGAGCATCCCGCCGTTTAAAGCGCTGTTTGCCCCTGGCGGCGCGATGTACCACTGGGTGGTCAATATTCCGGTTCCGTTCCTCGACAAACTGGTAGCCCGCATGCCGCCGGTGGTACACGAAGCCACAGCCTACGCGGCGGTGTACAAGTTCGACTGGTTCTCGGCAACCGGTACCGCCATTCTGTTTGCCGCGCTGCTGTCTATTGTCTGGCTGAAAATGAAGCCGTCTGCCGCTCTGCAGACCTTTGGCAGCACGCTAAAAGAGCTGGCGCTGCCCATCTATTCCATCGGAATGGTGCTGGCATTCGCGTTTATCTCTAACTACTCCGGTCTTTCATCAACCCTGGCATTGGCTCTGGCGCACACCGGTAACGCCTTTACCTTCTTCTCGCCGTTCCTCGGCTGGCTGGGGGTATTCCTGACCGGTTCAGACACCTCATCAAACGCACTGTTCGCAGCCCTGCAGGCAACGGCAGCTCAGCAGATTGGCGTCTCCGATGTCCTGCTGGTTGCGGCGAATACCACCGGCGGCGTGACCGGTAAGATGATCTCCCCGCAGTCAATCGCCATCGCCTGTGCGGCCGTGGGGCTGGTGGGTAAAGAATCTGACCTGTTCCGCTTTACCGTGAAACACAGCCTGATTTTCACCTGTATGGTCGGTGTGATTACCACGCTGCAGGCCTATGTCTTAACCTGGATGATTCCATGATTGTGATGCCCAGACGCCTGTCAGACGAGGTCGCATCTCGTGTGCGGGCGCTGATTGAAGAACAACAGCTGGAGGCGGGCATGAAATTGCCCGCCGAGCGCCAGCTGGCCGTACAGCTCGGCGTATCCCGTAACTCACTGCGCGAGGCGTTAGCCAAGCTGGTAAGTGAAGGTGTGCTGATTAGCCGTCGTGGCGGCGGGACGTTTATCCGCTGGCAGCATGAAGCGTGGTCCGAACAAAACATTGTTCAGCCACTGAAAAGTCTGATGGCGGACGACCCTGATTACAGCTTCGATATTCTCGAAGCCCGCCACGCCATCGAGGCCAGCACTGCCTGGCACGCCGCCATGCGCGCCACAGCCGCCGACAAAGAGAAAATCAGGCTCTGTTTCGAGGCCACACAAAGTGAAGATCCGGATCTCGCTTCACAAGCAGACGTTCGCTTTCACCTTGCCATCGCTGAAGCCTCACACAACGTGGTGCTGCTACAGACCATGCGTGGTTTCTTCGACGTATTGCAGTCTTCGGTAAAACAGAGTCGCCAGCGTATGTACCTGGTGCCACCGGTGTTTTCACAGCTCACAGAACAACACCTTGCTGTGCTGGACGCGATTGTCTCCGGAGACGCCGATGGCGCGCGGAAGGCGATGATGGCGCACCTCAGTTTTGTCCATACCACCATTAAACGCTTTGATGAAGACCAGGCCCGCCAGGCGCGTATCACCCGTCTGCCCGGTGACCATAATGAAATTAGCAGGGAGAACAACACATGATTATTTCAGCAGCCAGCGATTATCGCGCCGCAGCCCAGCGCATTCTGCCCCCTTTCCTGTTCCACTACATTGACGGTGGCGCGTACGCGGAGCATACCCTGCGCCGTAACGTGGAAGATTTATCAGAGGTGGCACTCCGCCAGCGCGTGCTGAAGAACATGTCAGATCTCAGTCTGGAAACCACCCTGTTTAACGAAAAACTGTCGATGCCGGTGGCCCTCGCGCCTGTCGGTTTATGCGGCATGTATGCACGCCGGGGCGAAGTTCAGGCCGCCGCCGCCGCTGATGCTAAAGGCATTCCGTTTACGCTTTCGACGGTATCCGTCTGCCCAATTGAAGAAGTCGCCCCGACCATCAAGCGTCCAATGTGGTTCCAGCTGTATGTCCTGCGCGATCGCGGCTTTATGCGTAACGCCCTGGAGCGTGCCAAAGCGGCAGGCTGCTCCACGCTGGTCTTTACTGTCGATATGCCCACGCCAGGCGCCCGCTACCGTGATGCCCATTCCGGTATGAGTGGTCCAAATGCGGCACTGCGTCGCTACTGGCAGGCCGTCACCCATCCACAATGGGCATGGGACGTTGGTCTGAACGGTCGGCCGCATGATTTAGGCAATATCTCGACCTATCTTGGCAAACCCACCGGCCTTGAGGATTACATCGGTTGGCTGGCGAATAACTTCGATCCGTCTATTTCCTGGAAAGACCTCGAGTGGATCCGTGAATTCTGGGATGGTCCGATGGTGATCAAAGGGATCCTCGATCCAGAAGATGCCCGAGACGCCGTGCGCTTTGGCGCCGACGGGATTGTGGTGTCAAACCACGGTGGGCGCCAGTTAGATGGCGTGCTTTCTTCCGCCCGCGCGCTGCCCGCCATTGCCGACGCGGTAAAAGGCGATATTGCGATTCTGGCCGACAGCGGGATCCGCAACGGCCTGGACGTGGTGCGCATGATTGCACTGGGTGCGGATAGCGTGCTGCTGGGCCGTGCTTATCTGTACGCGCTGGCAACCCACGGTCAGGCCGGTGTGGCGAATCTGCTGAACCTGATCGAGAAAGAGATGAAGGTGGCGATGACACTGACCGGTGCGAAAACCATTAGCGAAATCAGCCGCGACTCGCTGGTACAGGAACTGGGCAAGAGCCTGCCTGCCGCATTGGCTCCTCTGGTCCAGGGTAGCGCAGCGTAACAATCCCCCCGTAAACCCCCTTTTTCTCAATGGTCGGCCTGTTTTCAGCCCGACCATTTTTTATTCGAAAAATAACGATTGGTTAACATTTACAACCAATATATTTGACAATTATTTTTCCACCTGCCAAATGTATATACAAGCTAATACAACAGCATTTTATACATGTACCCTAAATAATTCGAGCTGCAGGAAGGCGGCGACGCAGCGAATCTCAGGAGCGTACATAAGTACGTGACTGGGGTGAGCGAGTAAAGCCAACGCACATGCAGCTTGAAGTATGACGGGTAGATAACAACCATCATAACGGGCGAGGGTGACATGGCTTATTCCGGAAAAGTGAATATCCAGCAGGCGATAGATGACAGTCGTTTTTCACAGTTTCACTGGGTCATTATTGTCCTGGGATTTCTGGTCCTGGCCATTGACGGCTTCGATACGGCGGCGATGGGCTATATTGCGCCCACGCTCTCAGCCGACTGGGGCATCAAAAAGCAGGATCTTGGACCGGTGTTAAGCGCCGCGCTACTGGGCCTCTCATTTGGCGCCCTGCTGGCGGGACCGATTTCCGATCGTATGGGCCGTAAACGCGTGCTGGTCTTTTCCTGTCTGTTCTTTGGCCTCGCCAGTCTGGGTACAGCGTATGCCGAGACGCTGAATATGCTCACATTTTGGCGCTTTCTCACCGGGCTGGGTCTTGGCGCAGCAATGCCCAATGCCATCACCCTGGTCTCAGAATTTGCCCCTAAACGCTGCCGTTCAATGGCCATTAACACCATGTACTGCGGCTTCCCTCTTGGTGCTGCGGGTGGCGGAGTTATCTCCTCCTGGCTCATTCCCAACTACGGCTGGCATAGCGTACTGCTGGCCGGCGCGATCGCCCCGCTGGCCCTCACCGTACTGTTGGTGCTGTTCCTGCCGGAGTCGGTTAAGTATCTGGTTCATCGGGGTAAAGGGGTTGCACAGGTTAAACGCATTGCTCAACGCTTTATGTCGGGGAGTCTGGAACAGGTCACCCAGTTTTACCTGGAAGAAGATCGGGTGGCGGTCAAAAAAGGCAGCGTAGCGCAGCTATTCAGTATGCCCTGGCTGCCGGGTACGCTGATGCTGTGGATGACCTACTTTATGGGGTTGGTTATCTATTACGTACTGCTCAGTTGGATGCCAACGCTGATGCTGGGAATGGGCTATCCGCTGGCTGAATCCGCCTGGCTGACGTCGCTGTTTACTTTCGGCGGTACTGCGGGGATCCTGCTGGCCGGCTGGTTGATGGATCGTTGGGAAGCACACAAAGTGGTGTCACTCGGCTTTATGCTGACGATGCTGTTTGCCCTCGCACTCGGTTTTGAGCATAACCATATCGTTCTGTTCGGCGCACTGATCTTCCTGATGGGGATTACCATGAACGGCGCGCAGTCCGGACTGCAGACGCTGGCCGCCACGTTTTATCCGACCCACTGTCGCGCAACCGGCATTGCCTGGATGCAGGGCGTAGGTCGCTTTGGTGGCGTCGCCGGCACCATGACCAGCGCCCAACTGCTGTCCATGCAATGGCAGGCTGATAGCATACTGATGTTCCTCAGCGTTCCGGCGCTGGTCGCCGCTGCCGCGACGATTTACAAGCTGCAACGCTATAAACCCCAGTCGCTGACCGTCGCATAGTACCCGCTCTTTCTGTTATTCTGCCCCCCGCTATTAAGGGGGCAGTATGCTTAACATCGTATTATTTGAACCAGAAATCCCGCCAAATACCGGCAATATTATCCGTCTTTGCGCCAACACCGGCTTTCGTCTGCATATTGTTGAGCCAATGGGCTTTACCTGGGACGACAAGCGCCTGCGTCGCGCGGGGCTGGATTACCATGAGTTTACCGCCGTGCTGCGCCACCCTGATTACGCCAACTTCGTCGCCGCAGAAAATCCGCAACGTCTGTTTGCCCTGACCACCAAAGGTACGCCAGCGCATAGCGCGGTAAGCTATCAGGACGGGGATTATCTGATGTTTGGCCCGGAAACACGCGGTCTGCCTGCCAGCATTCTCGACGCGTTGCCTGCCGAACAAAAAATTCGTATTCCGATGATGCCGGACAGCCGCAGCATGAACCTGTCTAACGCGGTGTCAGTAGTGGTGTATGAGGCCTGGCGCCAGCTAGGTTATCCTGGCGCGGTATTGCGTAGTTGATTTTTGTCGGATGGCGGCTGACGCCTTATCCGACCTACGGGGTTTGTAGGCCCGGTAAGCACTGCGCCACCGGGCATAGCTCGAAATCAGATGCCATCGCCGTATTCGAAAGTATGATGTATCCCGTTGAAATGCTGATCCATATCCATAGATGGCTTATCGCTGTCAGGCTTGCCGACGATGCGCGCCGGAACGCCTGCGGCGGTTGTATGCGGGGGTACCGGCTGTAAAACGACGGAACCTGCGCCAATTTTCGCGCCACGCCCGACTTCAATGTTGCCGAGAATTTTTGCTCCCGCGCCAATCATCACGCCTTCACGAATTTTCGGATGACGGTCGCCGCCTGCTTTACCGGTCCCGCCAAGCGTGACGGATTGCAGAATAGAGACGTCGTTTTCAATTACCGCCGTTTCGCCCACTACAATACCTGTAGCGTGGTCGAGCATAATACCGCGACCAATTTTTGCCGCCGGATGGATGTCCACCTGGAAGGTAACAGAGACCTGATTTTGCAGGAAGATCGCCAATGCCTGACGCCCCTGATGCCATAGCCAGTGGCCGATGCGGTAGGCCTGAAGCGCGTGAAAGCCCTTCAGATAAAGAAGTGGGGTGGAATATTTATCGACGGCCGGGTCACGCGTGCGTACCGCCTGAATATCGCAAGCCGCCGAGGCAATCATTTCAGGATCGGCCGCGTAGGCCTCTTCCACGACTTCGCGAATCGCAATAGCAGGCATGATCGGAGAAGCGAGTTTATTCGCCAGCATATAGCTCAGCGCACTGCCGAGGTTTTCATGCTTGAGCAGCGTTGCGTGGTAAAAACTGGCCAGCATTGGCTCACATTCCGCCAGTGCCCGGGCTTCCGCTTTAATGTTTTTCCAGACGATATCCAGTTCTTCACACGGCATTGCGTACTCCAGAAGGTAGCAAAACGACCAACCCGTTCTACGCGGGTCGGGTCGTTAGATTGAAACGGTTCCTTACGGCTAGTGGCTGCTTCGCTCGTCCTTGCGCGCACGACCTAATAACGTCAATGCTGCCTCGCGCGCATTTTTTCCGCAATACAATACTTGATAAATTTCCTCGGTTATTGGCATCTCGACACCAAAACGGTGCGCCAATTCACGAACTTCTTTCGTATTGCGGTAGCCTTCAACCACCTGGCCAATCTTGTCCTGCGCACCCTGCACGTCCATACCCTGGCCGAGCATCATGCCAAAACGACGGTTACGCGACTGGTTGTCGGTACAGGTCAGCACCAGATCGCCCAAACCCGCCATCCCCATAAAGGTGGCAGGATCGGCACCCAGCGCCGCGCCAAGGCGAGACATTTCGGTCAGTCCGCGAGTGATCAATGCGGTTCGCGCATTCGCGCCGAAGCCGATGCCGTCAGACATCCCCGCGCCAATCGCAATGACGTTTTTCACCGCGCCGCCAAGCTGCACGCCAATGAAATCCGGGTTGCTGTAGACGCGGAAGCTTTTGCCGCAGTGCAGCAACTGCTGGAGATCGTCAGCAAAGGCGTCGTCCGTCGAGGCCAGAGAAATCGCCGTCGGCATGCCCGCCGCCAGCTCTTTGGCGAACGTCGGACCGGAGATAACCGCCAGCGGGATAGAATCACCCAGCGCTTCGCGCGCGACGTCCTGCAGCAGACGCCCCGTTTCCGCTTCCAGACCTTTTGTCGCCCAGACCAGCCGCGCGTCAGGACGCATCAGCGGTTTGATGTTACGCAGCACTTCGCCAAAGACGTGGCTCGGTACCACCACCAGAATATTACGACTGGCGGCCAGCGCAGTGGCTAAATCACTTTCCAGGCGCAGCGTTTCGGGAAAAGGCACATCAGGGAGGAATGCGACGTTGCAGCGATCGTGCTCAAGGGTCGCGATATGTTTCGGATCATGGCCCCACAGGACAACCTGATGGCCATTTCTTGCCAGGGTGATGGCAAGAGCGGTGCCGTACGAGCCGGCACCAATCACAGTCATTGAAGCATTACTTTGGTTCATCAGGCATCCTGATGTTCTTCAGTACCTTCGCCAGCCTGCTGCTGTAAATAGTTCATGAACAGCGCATCAAAGTTGACCGGCGCAAGGTTCAGTTGCGGGAATGTACCGCGTGAAACCAGGCTGGTGATGCATTCGCGGGCATACGGGAACAGAATGTTCGGGCAGTATGCGCCAAGGCAATGCGCCATCTGAGTCCCTTCAATACCACTGATGGAGAAAATACCGCCCTGCTGAACTTCGCACAGAAACGCCGTTTCTTCACCCAGAGAAGCCGTTACGGTGACACGCAGCACTACTTCATACACATCATCTGCCAGTTGGGTAGATGCGGTATCTAGATCCAGTTTAACCTCTGGCTGCCAATCTTTCTGGAAAACATGCGGTGCATTTGGCGCTTCGAAAGACACATCCTTGGTATAAATACGTTGGATCTGGAAAGCCATTTCAGTGTTATTTTGTTCTGACATGTTGAGAAAACCCTTTAGTGTTGTCCTTTAAATACTATCCGTACGCCTTAACGCAGCAGTGGATCCAGTCCACCACGCGCATCCAACGCATACAAGTCGTCACAACCACCAATGTGCTGTGCATCAATAAAAATCTGCGGAACCGTTGTACGGCCACTGCGTTTGATCATCTCTTCACGCTTCACGGCATCGCCGTCAATCGGAAGTTCCTGGAAACTCACGCCCTTGCTGTTCAACAGCGCTTTTGCGCGATGGCAAAACGGGCAGGTTGCTTTGGTATAGATCTCAATATTGGCCATGCCTTATCTCCAGTGTTCTTTTGCCCTGCAGGATAAAAGACGACGGGTAAATTACTTGCCGCGAACCAGTGGCAGATTCTCACCACTCCAGCCCGCTACGCCGTCTTTCAGTACAGATACCTGCTCAAAACCGGCTTTAATCAGCGCAGTTGCTGAATCCTGGCACTGCATACCAGAGCCATCAACCACAATAACAGGTTTGTTTTTGTGTTTTTCCAGCTCACCAAAGTTGTTGGCTTTGATTTCGCTCGGCAGCAGGTTAGTGGAGCCTGCGATATGGCCTTTGCGGAAGTCGTCGCGCTGACGTAAATCGACGATAACGGCGTCTTCTTTATTGATGAGACGTGTAGCTTCGCCGCGCGTAATCACCTTCACTTTTGAGGTCAGGCTTTTAAACGTGGTAAACAATACAGCCGCCAGTAACGCAATCCAGGCGATACTCAAGACAGGGTGGCGACTAACAAATTGCATAATTTCTTGCATGGGGGGTAACAACTCCCGACTCAGTGATTAAAAAAAACCAGGAAAGGAGTATACCTGCGCGTTGGCGCAAATACAGCCAGAGCGTGCATTGGATTGCATTTTTGCGGGGCGCTACGGAAAAAAAAATGTAAATCAGTGTTCCCCCTGGCACGCGATCCCTCATTATTTGATCTTCGGGGGCTACTTTATCGATTCAGCTGTAGTAAAATTATGCAATTATTTTTTATCTATTGAGTGTGAGGTTGTCGCAATGTCGGTTTCTAAAAAACCTATGGTACTGGTGATTCTGGATGGCTATGGCTATCGTGAAGACAGCCAGGATAACGCCATCTTTAATGCCAAAACCCCGGTAATGGATGCGCTGTGGGCAAAACGTCCGCATACCCTGATTGATGCGTCTGGTCTGGAAGTCGGCCTGCCCGATCGCCAGATGGGCAACTCCGAAGTGGGTCACGTCAACCTGGGCGCGGGCCGCATCGTGTATCAGGACCTGACCCGTCTGGACGTTGAAATCAAAGAACGTACTTTCTTCGCTAACCCGGTGCTGACCGATGCGGTCGACCAGGCAAAAAATAGCGGCAAAGCGGTACACATCATGGGTCTGCTCTCTGCTGGCGGCGTTCACAGCCACGAAGATCACATCATGGCGATGGTAGAAATGGCCGCTGAACGCGGTGCTGAGAAAATCTATCTGCACGCTTTCCTTGATGGCCGTGATACCCCGCCGCGCAGCGCTGAACATTCACTGCAGAAATTCGAAGAGAAATTTGCCGCGCTGGGCAAAGGCCGCGTGGCGTCCATCATCGGCCGTTACTACGCCATGGACCGCGACAACCGTTGGGATCGCGTGGAACAGGCTTATGACCTGATGACGCTGGCAAAAGGCGAGTTCCAGTTCGCTACGGCGGTTGAAGGTCTGCAGGCCGCTTATGCCCGTGACGAAAACGACGAATTCGTTAAAGCCACCGTGATCCGTGCTGAAGGCCAGGCTGAAGCCGCCATGGAAGACGGCGATACGCTGATTTTCATGAACTTCCGTGCTGACCGTGCGCGTGAAATCACCCGTGCGTTTGTTAACGCTGACTTCGACGGCTTCGCCCGTAAGAAAGTCGTTAACCTCAACTTTGTGATGCTGACCGAATATGCGGCCGACATCAAAACTGCGGTTGCTTACCCACCAGCATCTCTGGCCAACACCCTTGGCGAGTGGATGGCGAAGAACGACAAAACGCAGTTGCGTATTTCCGAAACCGAAAAATATGCACACGTAACCTTTTTCTTTAACGGCGGCGTAGAAGAGCCGTTCAAAGGCGAAGACCGTATTCTGATCAACTCACCGAAAGTCGCAACCTACGATCTGCAGCCGGAAATGAGCTCTGCTGAACTGACCGAAAAACTGGTTGCTGCGATTGAGAGCGGGAAGTACGACACCATCATCTGTAACTACCCGAACGGCGACATGGTTGGTCACACCGGGGTGATGGAGGCAGCGGTTAAAGCGGTTGAAGCGCTGGATCACTGCGTTGAGCAGGTGGCTAAAGCGGTTGAATCCGTTGGCGGCCAGCTGCTGATCACCGCGGACCACGGTAACGCAGAGCAAATGCGCGATCCGTCCACCGGTCAGGCGCATACCGCGCATACCAACCTGCCGGTTCCACTGATTTATGTTGGTGGCAAAAACGTCAAAGCAGTCGAAGGCGGTAAACTTTCTGATATCGCCCCGACCATGCTGACGCTGATGGGTATGGAAATCCCGCAAGAGATGACTGGTAAGCCGCTGTTCATCGTGGAATAATCCCTCCCCATGAGGGGAAAGGCGATTAATACCATCACTCGGGCCGTGAAACCGCGTAAGTTTTCAGTCAGGCCCTTGTTCTACGCCAGCGCGCTTAGCGCTGGCGTATTGCTGTGCGCCTTTTCCGCCCACGCGGACGAACGCGACCAGCTCAAATCTATTCAGGCCGATATCGCGGCAAAAGAACGCGCGGTACGCCAACAACAACAACAACGCGCCACCCTCCTCGCACAACTTAAAGCTCAGGAACAAGCCATCGCCGTTGCCGCAAGGCAGCTGCGCGAAACGCAAAACTCACTGGCACAGCTGAACGCGCAAATCGCAGAGATGAACGCCGCGCTCGCGAAGCTGGAAAAGCAACGAGCAGCGCAAGAGCGCAGTCTGGCAGCCCAGTTAGACGCCGCGTTTCGCCAGGGTGAACACACCGGTATTCAGCTCATCCTCAGCGGTGAAGAGACTCAGCGCGGGCAACGCCTGCAGGCCTATTTCGGCTATCTGAACCAGGCGCGCCAGGAGACTATCGCACAGCTGAAGCAAACCCGCGAAGAGGTCGACTCGCAGAAAGCCGAGCTGGAAGATAAGCAGAGCGAACAGCAGACGCTGCTGTACGAACAGCGTGCACAGCAGGCGAAACTGGAGCAGGCGCGTAATGAACGCCAGAAAACGCTCGCGGGTCTGGAGTCGTCGATTCAACAAGGTCAGCAGCAGTTAGGCGAGATGCGCGCCAACGAATCCCGCCTGCGCAACAGCATTGCTCGCGCCGAAGCCGCAGCCAAAGCACGCGCAGAGCGTGAAGCGCGTGAGGCGCAGGCCGTACGTGATAAGCAGCAGGAAGCATCACGCAAAGGTTCAACCTACAAGCCAACCGAAAGCGAAAAATCACTGATGTCGCGTACCGGTGGTTTAGGTTCGCCGCGCGGCCAGGCGTTCTGGCCCGTTCGTGGTCCAACGCTACATCGCTATGGCGAGCAGCTGCAAGGTGAGCTACGTTGGAAAGGGATGGTTATTGGTGCCTCCGAAGGTACCGAAGTTAAAGCCATCGCCGATGGTCGCGTCATTCTGGCGGACTGGCTGCAGGGCTATGGACTGGTCGTCGTGGTTGAACACGGTAAAGGCGATATGAGCCTGTACGGTTACAACCAAAGCGCATTGGTCAGCGTGGGTACACAGGTTCGCGCCGGGCAGCCTATTGCACTTGTGGGTAGCAGCGGCGGTCAGGGCAGGCCGGCACTCTATTTCGAAATTCGTCGCCAGGGTCAGGCGGTCAATCCACAGCCGTGGTTGGGAAGATAAGTTTTGCCTCAGTTTCGTCGTACTTTGCTCTCACTCGCCAGCCTGCTCTCACTCGCCAGCCTGCTGGCATTCGCAACACCTGTTTTCGCCGGCAAACTTGCTATCGTCATTGATGATTTCGGTTATCGTCCGCAAACAGAAAACCAGGTGCTGGCAATGCCTTCCACTGTCTCTGTTGCCGTCCTGCCAAACGCGCCACATGCACGTGAAATGGCGACTAAAGCGCATAACAGTGGACATGAAGTGTTAATCCATCTGCCGATGGCTCCGCTGAGCAAGCAACCGCTGGAGAAAGACACGTTACACCCGGAGATGAGCAGCGAAGAAATTGAACGGATTATTCGCGACGCGGTAAGCAAAGTGCCGTATGCAGTGGGACTGAACAACCACATGGGTAGTGCGATGACGTCCAGCCTGTTCGGCATGCAGAAGGTGATGCAAGCTCTGGAGCGCTACGACCTCTACTTCCTCGACAGTATGACCATCGGCAACAGCCAGGCCATGCGCGCGGCGGCAGGAACCGGGGTGAAGGTCATCAAACGCAAAGTCTTCCTCGACGATACACAAAACGAAGCGGATATTCGCCGTCAGTTTAATCGTGCCGTCGAACTTGCGCGTCGTAACGGGTCAGCGATTGCCATCGGGCACCCCCACCCTTCTACGGTACGCGTATTGCAGCAGATGCTGTATAGCCTGCCAGCCGATATTACGCTGGTTCGTCCGAGCAACCTGCTTAATGAGCCGCAGATCGATACCTCCAGACCTAACCTCACTCCACCGAGAAACGGTACGCCAGATGCGCCGCGTAATCCTTTCCGTGGGGTGAAACTGTGCAAACCGAAACAACCTCTGGAGCCGGTTTACGCCAACCGATTCTTTAGCGTGCTAGAGGAAAGCATCACACAAAGCACGCTGGTGCAATATATGAGACTGCAGTGGCAGGGCTGGGGGAACACATCCTCACCCAGCACAATGAACGCTAACGCAGATTAAGCGCTTTTCGGGCAATACGCGAAGGCGATGATGTTTTATCGCGCCATTTCCATAGACGGAATGACCATAGCAGCGCCTGGTACAATACTTTGGCACTGCGTACGTTAGTTATCATGCGCTTATACATACCAGAGACAAAAATCTCTGCGATCATGCGCTGACGAATATGCACATCCTGTTCTTTACGGACTGCATGGCATACGCGCAATGCTTCATAGGTGACTTGCTGATGAAATTCCGGATAAATAGTAATCCGATCGGCATATTTACGGTTCAACCTATCCAATAACCGCGTAATTTTAATATAATGCCGCTGGTAGTTGAGATTTTTTAAACCTTGTCGTTTAAGACGGCTGATTGATTGATCATGTAAGAAGTATTTATATAAAGATTGCTCGGTATATCGCACGCGTACAGCGTTAAACATAAACTCCGTCGTCCAGACAATATCCTGGTGATGTAACCCCGGAATAAATGTTATTTTATTTCTCTCAATAACATCCCGGCGATAAATTCCCATCCAGACCACATGTGTCCAGCGGCGTGAAGCCAACGCCATACGTAACCAGTCAGGGCCGGTCAACACCCCCGTAGACCGAAGACGATCCGTCGGTATTGATTGCCAGGTCTGTCCCGTTTCAAGAATGCACCAGTCGGAATTACACTGTGCTAAATCCAGGTCATCCTGAATTGCCATGGTCATCAGGGTTTCGTACATATTGGGATAAACCAGGTCATCGGCATCGACAAATGCAACGTAATCCCCTTTGGCCGCTTCCAGGCCACGGTTACGCGCTACGGATGCCCCTGCGTTAGCCTGATGCAACAACCGTACGTGGGGATAGTTGTCCGCATAATGTTGTGCAATATCAACAGAGTTATCCGTTGAACCATCATTCACAATGATGATCTCTAGCGCAGTCCATGTCTGTGCGATCAAAGATTCCATGCAATCCCGAAAACTATCACCCACGTTATACAACGGAATAATAACACTCAACATATTTGTGCAGTTTCTCATCAGCTAACCCAGGTTTGTCATTACACTGATGACTTTTACTACGGTTTCATTAAGGAATTATTAAGGTTAGAATGTATTTATGGGCAGAAACGCTGCAGTGAAAGTGTCTGGTTTGAGAAAGATGCCCTGCTACGCCTGCGTTCAGCAGGTTGATGAGAGCTCAGATCGTCTACATATCGGGGTACACAACCTGTATACTCTATCCCTATGAATTAATGTACTCTACAGGCTGATATTGAGGGAAAAGATGGCCATCAGTAAGACACACGAAAAAGGTTATACGGTCTATTGCAAAGAGACCAGAAAAGACCTTAAGTCACTGATGAATAAATACATCAAAAAAGAAATCAGTGGCAAACCGCTGAGCAGTGGTAACGCATTACGCAGCGTGGAGTTGGTCGAGTACAACTCGCAGAAATTTATCATCAAAAACGACCGTGAAGTTGATCCACGATTTGAGAAAAAATTACAGAACTTTACCTCCGGCCCTTTCTATTCCCGGCTGATCAGGAAGCTGGACAGGCTCCCGCCGGAAATGCGCATCTGTACTGCCGATCTCTACTATGCTGCTGAGAAAACACGTTTTCGCCAGTGCCATGATGTTTATACTATTCATGAATATATTGAAGGTGATCCTTTAAGAGAAATTAACCAGCAGAATGCTGACGAGGTAAAGCAATGCGTGCTGCGTCTTCACAAGGCCGGACTGGCATCAAATGATATTCACCCTGGGAATTTCATTCGCACGCCTACGGGTGAGTTAAGGATTATTGACCTGTCCTGTAAGGGAAATATGAAGGTCTGTCAGGCAAATGACATTCTGGCATTACAACGAAAATATAATATTAATGTTAAAGGCAGAGGGTTAATTTATAAACTCATCCTGCTTAAAGAAAATATAAGAGCGTTATCCAGAAAGATCCGCGGAAAATAAAATCTATGGTTTATACGGCCAGATAGCGATATCTGGCCGTAATTAACATTGAATGCACGCTGCGCATTCAATCCCAGCTCAGGATCACTTTCCCGGACTGGCCTGAACGCATGGCATCAAAGCCCTGCTGGAACTCATCAATAGAGAATCGATGGGTGATGATCGGCGACAGATCAAGGCCGGACTGGATCAGTGCAGCCATCTTGTACCAGGTTTCAAACATTTCGCGACCATAGATACCTTTAATAAACAGACCTTTAAAGATAACTTTCGTCCAGTCTATCGACATGTCTGATGGCGGGATCCCCAGCATGGCAATACGGCCACCGTGATTCATGGTGTCCAGCATGGTACGGAACGCTGGCGGCGCACCAGACATTTCCAGACCCACATCGAATCCTTCGGTCATCCCCAGTTCGGCCATCACGTCGGTCAGGTTCTCTTTCGAGACGTTGACTGCGCGGGTAATACCCATTTTACGTGCCAGCTCCAGACGATACTCATTAACATCTGTAATCACTACGTGGCGTGCACCAACGTGCTTCGCTACCGCGGCAGCCATAATGCCAATCGGCCCCGCACCGGAAACCAGCACATCCTCGCCAACCAGATCAAACGACAACGCCGTGTGTACCGCGTTACCAAATGGATCGAAGATAGACGCCAGGTCGTCGGAGATGTTGTCCGGAATTTTAAAGGCGTTAAACGCAGGGATCACCAGATATTGTGCAAAACAGCCAGGACGGTTTACGCCGACACCAGTCGTATTGCGGCACAAGTGAGTACGACCACCGCGGCAGTTACGGCAATGTCCGCAAGTGATATGGCCTTCACCAGAAACGCGATCGCCGATTTTGAAGCCTTTAACTTCCTGGCCGATACCAACAACTTCACCGACATATTCATGCCCTACAACCATTGGAACCGGGATGGTTTTTTGCGACCATTCATCCCAGTTATAAATGTGAACGTCAGTCCCGCAGATGGCTGTTTTACGGATTTTAATCAGCAAATCGTTATGGCCGACTTCCGGTTCAGGAACGTCGGTCATCCAAATGCCTTCTTCCGCTTTCAGTTTGGATAACGCTTTCATTTCACATCCTCAGGCAATTACGCCCAGTTGTTTACCAATGCGTGTGAACGCGTCGACTGCACGCGTAATCTGCTCAGGGGTATGTGCCGCTGACATCTGGGTACGAATACGCGCCTGGCCTTTTGGAACCACTGGATAAAAGAATCCAGTTACGTAAATCCCCTCTTTTTGCAGTTCGCGGGCAAACGCCTGCGCAACAACCGCATCACCCAGCATTACCGGAATAATCGCGTGATCGGCTCCTGCCAGCGTGAAGCCTGCGGCGGACATTTGCTCACGGAATTGACGCGCATTCGCCCACAGACGATCGCGCAGGTCGCTACCCGCCTCAACCATCTCCAGCACCTTAATGGAAGCAGCAACAATTGCCGGAGCCAGTGAATTAGAGAACAAATACGGACGGGAACGTTGACGCAGCCACTCAACAACTTCTTTACGTGCCGCAGTGTAACCACCTGATGCGCCGCCGAGTGCTTTGCCCAGCGTGCCGGTGATGATGTCCACACGGCCCATCACGTCACAATACTCATGAGAGCCACGGCCGTTCTCACCCACAAAGCCTACCGCGTGGGAATCATCTACCATCACCAGCGCATCATATTTGTCTGCCAGATCGCATACGCCTCTCAGGTTAGCGATGACGCCATCCATAGAGAACACGCCATCGGTGGCGATCAATACATGGCGGGCGCCTGCCTCACGCGCTTCTTTCAGACGCGCTTCCAGTTCCTGCATATCGTTGTTGGCGTAGCGGAAACGCTTCGCTTTGCACAGACGAACGCCATCGATAATAGAGGCGTGGTTCAGGGCGTCAGAGATAATGGCATCTTCTGCTCCCAGCAGCGTTTCGAACAGGCCGCCGTTGGCGTCAAAGCAAGAAGAGTAAAGAATGGCATCTTCCATACCCAGGAACGCCGCCAGTTTTTGCTCCAGTTGCTTATGGGTGTCCTGAGTGCCGCAAATAAAGCGCACCGAGGCCATACCAAATCCGTGAGAATCCATACCCGCTTTTGCCGCTGCAATCAGTTCCGGGTGGTTAGCCAGCCCTAAGTAGTTGTTAGCACAAAAGTTAATAACATGGCTTCCGTCAGCCACGGTGATATCAGCCTGCTGAGCAGACGTAATAATGCGCTCTTCTTTAAACAACCCTTCCGCGCGTGCGGTTTCCAGATCGTTCGTTAACTGCTTATAAAAATTCCCACGCATTGCAATTCTCCAGACTGGGCAAATTTCAGCACATATTACCCAATGCTATTGGTTTGTACGAGATGACTCATCATGACTTGTCTAAAATGCAGCATAAATCACGTGTACCCACATAACCTTTCAGGAATGACAGACCTGGCATCACAACCTGACTTACGTTGTCGCGTCATCAATGACCTGAGACACTGATGACGGTGCTATAGTAAATCCTGCCATAGCAAAGGCCTTATTAACCTTAATGATATAGTTGTCTTCGTAGAATTCCTCAATCGCCTGCTGAATCTGTTCGCCGGCAGGCAACGCTTTTCCATCAACAATTCCCTGTAGCAAGGAAACAAATTTTTCCGGTTCATCAGTAGGGTATAAATTACCGTTTATCCCTTCTTTGATAATGTCTGCAGGCCCCGTTTCACAATCAGAGCTAATGGCATAAACGCCGTGAGCGCTGGCTTCAACCAGAACCATAACGAAACCTTCAAAATGAGAAGTTAACAGCAGGCAGGTGATATTTTTTAGCGTATTTTGAATATATTCCCATGGTGATTTCTGCCAACCATGCCAGTGAATATTTCCACTAATCCCCAACGTTTCAGCTAATGCCGTTAAGGTATCAACATCCGGGCCGGTGCCGATAATATCTAAGGACCACTTCCCTTTTAGTTTAGCCAACCCGTTGAAAAGACTGCGTACATTTTTCTGTCCATCTGCCACAACCCTGCCTACATACACAAACCGGGCATGCTTCTCAGGGGTAGGGATACGGATATCGCATCGCGCAACGGGATTATAAATCGTTGCAATAGTGCTTTTTTCTATTCCCATCTCAATGAGCTGCTGAGTTATCCCTGAGCTAATTGAAAGATGATAGTCAGCTTTATTAATGTACTTGATTTTTTTCTTATAATTATTTTTGTAGAAGTTAAAAATAGAGAAGTGAAACCATGAAAATATTTTCACCTGCTTGCTTGTATATTTTCTTGCAACGTGACTGATGTAACATGAAAGCGTATCCAGGGAAATAATTATATCTGGACTTTCCTGAAGAATAATTTTTCGCAAACCATAAGCAAAACTTAGTCTTCTTAATTTAGTTATTTTTATATTAGAAGATAGATGACAATAGCGCTGCCCTGTGAGCCAGTCATTATTGACATTGCTATTATTATTTTTCTTAAAAAAAACAAAAGAGACATCAATATCAGGGTCTTGCGTCCGCAGCAGCCTCACCAAATTAATACATACCGTCTCCATACCTCCGAGGCCACTGGTTTCATAACCTGTAATAATTATCTTCTTAAGTTGCATATATTTTTTTCATTCCAACGACTATTGTCAGCCCCAACACAGTGCTTTACCTTGCTTATTCATTCGTTGATGGCTCCGAAAAAGCCAGCACCGCGCGCCTGAACATCCATTTACGACGTGAATCATACACCACCAGACCCTAACTATTTCAATTAAGAATGACTGAAGCAATAATCAGTACACATGTCACACGCCACATGACGCGACGTACTGCTGAAGCCGAAGCCATGTAGTGATATGATTAGAGGTATTCGTGTCTGAGATTGTCTCTGACTCCATAATTCGAAGGTTACATTTATGATCATCGTTACCGGCGGCGCGGGCTTTATCGGCAGCAACATCGTTAAGTCCCTGAATGACAAAGGCATCACCGATATTCTGGTGGTGGACAACCTGAAAGACGGCACCAAGTTTGTGAATCTGGTGGATCTGAATATTGCTGACTATATGGATAAGGAAGACTTCCTGATCCAGATTATGGCTGGAGAAGATTTCGGCGATATCGAGGCAATTTTCCACGAAGGCGCGTGCTCTTCCACGACCGAGTGGGATGGCAAGTATATGATGGACAACAACTATCAATACTCCAAAGAGCTGCTGCACTACTGTCTGGAGCGTGAAATTCCTTTCCTGTATGCCTCTTCTGCAGCAACGTACGGCGGTCGTACCTCTGACTTCATCGAATCTCGTGAATATGAGAAGCCGCTGAACGTCTATGGCTACTCAAAATTCCTGTTCGACGAATATGTACGCCAGATCCTGCCAGAAGCAAATTCTCAGATCGTTGGCTTCCGTTATTTCAACGTCTACGGGCCGCGTGAAGGTCACAAAGGCAGCATGGCGAGCGTCGCTTTCCACCTCAATACTCAACTCAACAATGGCGAAACGCCAAAATTGTTCGAAGGCAGTGAAAACTTCAAACGTGATTTCGTCTATGTCGGCGATGTTGCAGCAGTAAACCTGTGGTTCCTGGAAAACGGGGTTTCTGGCATCTTTAACCTCGGTACTGGTCGCGCAGAGTCTTTCCAGGCCGTCGCGGATGCCACGCTGGCATACCACAAAAAAGGCAGCATTGAGTACATTCCGTTCCCGGAAAAACTGAAGGGCCGCTATCAGGCATTTACTCAGGCGGATCTGACTAACCTGCGCGCTGCGGGCTATGACAAACCGTTCAAGACCGTTGCCGAAGGCGTAACGGAATATATGGCCTGGCTGAACCGCGACGCATAAGGCAGGCAATCAATGAGGATTCTGGTGGTTGGCCCGTCCTGGGTGGGCGACATGATGATGTCGCAAAGTCTCTATCGCACGCTCAAGGCGCGCTATCCCCAGGCGATAATCGACGTGATGGCACCTGCATGGTGCCGTCCGCTGCTGTCGCGTATGCCTGAAGTCAACGACGCCATCGCCATGCCGCTGGGACACGGCGCGCTGGAGATTGGCGAGCGCCGCAAACTGGGCCACAGTTTGCGTGATAAACGCTACGATCGCGCGTATGTCCTGCCGAACTCGTTTAAATCCGCACTGGTACCCTTCTTCGCGGGTATTCCTCATCGTACCGGCTGGCGTGGCGAGATGCGCTATGGTCTGCTGAACGATGCACGTGTACTGGATAAGGAAGCCTGGCCGCTGATGGTCGAGCGCTATGTCGCGTTAGCGTACGATAAAGGCGTGATGCTCACAGCCAAAGATTTACCACAGCCGCTGCTGTGGCCACAATTACAGGTCAGTGAAGGTGAAAAGTCACTTACCTGTAGCCAATTTTCCCTCTCGGCTGAACGTCCAGTCATCGGTTTCTGCCCCGGGGCAGAATTTGGTCCAGCGAAACGTTGGCCACATTACCACTATGCTGAACTGGCAAAGCAGTTGATTGACGAAGGTCATCAGATTGTCCTGTTTGGCTCGGCTAAGGATCATGAAGCTGGCAATGAAATTCTGGCTGCACTGAGCGTTGAACAGCAGGCATGGTGTCGGAACCTGGCTGGTGAAACGCAGCTGGAGCAGGCCGTTATTCTTCTCGCCGCCTGCAAAGCCGTGGTCACCAATGACTCCGGTTTGATGCACGTGGCTGCCGCACTAAATCGTCCGCTGGTCGCTCTGTATGGCCCTAGCAGCCCGGATTTCACTCCACCACTCTCTCACAAAGCACGCGTGATTCGCCTGATTACGGGCTATCATAAGGTGCGTAAGGGAGATGCTGCACAAGGGTATCACCAGAGCCTGATTGACATCACACCTCAGCGCGTACTGGAAGAACTGAATAACCTGTTGTTACAAGAGGAAGTCTGACGGATGCAGGTTCTGATCGTTAAAACATCGTCAATGGGCGATGTGCTGCATACGTTGCCCGCATTAACAGATGCGCAGCAGGCCATTGCGGATATTCAGTTTGATTGGGTAGTGGAAGAAGGGTTTGCTCAAATCCCCTCCTGGCATCCGGCCGTAGACCGTGTGATCCCGGTGGCGATTCGCCGCTGGCGTAAAGCCTGGTTTTCCGCCCCCATTAAAGCTGAGCGCAAGGCTTTTCGCGATGCGGTACGTTTACAGAACTATGACGTGGTTATCGATGCGCAGGGGTTGGTAAAAAGCGCCGCGCTGGTCACTCGTCTGGCGCATGGCATTAAGCATGGTATGGACTGGAGTACCGCGCGCGAACCGCTGGCGAGTCTGTTTTATAACCGTAAGCATCATATCGCCAAACAACAGCATGCTGTTGAACGTACTCGTGAGCTGTTCGCGAAAAGTCTGGGATATACCAAACCCCAGTCGCAGGGTGATTACGCTATTGCACAGCATTTTCTGAATGAACGCAATGCCGATGCAGGGCAGTATGCCGTCTTCCTGCACGCCACCACTCGTGATGACAAGCACTGGCCGGAAGCGAAGTGGCGGGAGCTCATTGGCTTATTAAATCACGCAGAAATACGTATTAAGCTCCCCTGGGGCGCTCCGCATGAAGAAGCGCGAGCCAGACGACTGGCAGAAGGATTTGATTACGTAGACGTTTTACCGCGAATGAGTCTTGGGGATGTAGCCCGGATATTAGCCGGCGCTAAGTTTGTAGTATCCGTTGATACCGGATTAAGCCACTTGACCGCCGCACTGGATCGGCCGAATGTTACGCTATATGGCCCTACGGATCCGGGGTTGATTGGGGGATACGGGAAGAATCAGGTCACATGTCGTGCCCCGGAAGGAAAGCTTGCTTTGCTTGAACCCACTCAGGTTTATTCTCACATAGCGCTACTGTAATTATTCAGGTATCGCAGATATGTTAAATTCTTTCTTATACAATCGCTTTGCTATTTAACATATCTGCAGCTGACCAAAACTATGCACTATATCGTCTTTCATCCACGATTAAGCATTGTTGCATTCATCTACTTCCACCAACATAACCCAAGAATAATTCGTCGGCCATACCAGTATGAGGATGAAATTTTACGTCTGAAAAGTGATTTTTGCTTTTTCTTGTGACTCTTTATCTCTTTACGTTCTTTCTCTAACCAGCTCCCGGACAACTCTTCAGGGTGATGGACAAAGTTTGCCAGGTATATATCAGAAAAATAGCCCTGACGCATCAGATATGCCCATTCATCTATGATGAAAAAGTTATTTTCAAAACGGGAAACAAGTTTTTGAGCGGTTACAGAATTCATCAAATAACCGCAGGCTCGCAAAACATATCCATGACCAAATATAACTTTGCCGAAGGTCTGGCCACCAATTTTCTTGAGTTTAAGCAAATTTAAGACAACTTTATTTTTATACCTTAAACCATCCTGCCCACCAAGTAGGTATAACGCATCTTTATTGAGAACACTTTCATCGACTGTCGATATAAATTCCTTAAAATTCTGATCGATTATTGCATCATCCTCAAGAATACAAACCCAATCTTGTCCACTCTGCCCAAACTGTTTAAATGCCTTCATATGGCTTAGTGAGCAACCCAGTTCACCATCAGTAGGCGTATGGTTTTCCCTGTGCTGAAAGTCAGTTAACGGTATCTTGCGCTTTTCTTCGGCGGACAAATTTTTCCCATAGATAGCATCAACGAACGAATACTCGATCTTTAATTCATTCATTATATCTGATACGCGTTTTCGTCGGGCATCGTCAAAAGGAAGCGAAATGACCAGCACGTACATGAGTTCAAACCCTCTAATATAATTAAGCCAGCACCGTCATCGTGAACTAAAGATTAACAATCACTGGCCAGCTGAATAAACTTAATTAACTATTCTATGTAGCTATACAAAGTCTATCATTTCATATTTATAGTTTATTCTTTGATGTATGATTAATAATTTTATCAGTTTTTTTTGCATAAGTTGCAAAGAGATCGGACTCATCACGAATAATTTTATTAATGTCTTTTTTAAAGTATATCTTCAAAAATCTGAAGTAGTCTCTTTGCGTTAACCCGATGTTTAACGAGGAGAAGTACAAACCAATCAGATCTTTATTGCGCCAACGAACAGGAACCGCATTTCTTATCTGAGCCCGGTGCAGATCAATAACCGACAGTTTGAACGTATTATCCTCAAAATTGGCCGGTTGGTGCAATAAGAAGTGACAGAGATAGCAATCACGGTGATTAACGCCTCCCTGATGCATCCTTCTGACCATAATGGCAAGACGCTCAATTAATGCCATTTTAATTTTTCGCGCAGGTGGATTCACCAACCAATCTGCGCAATAGTCTTCCAGGCTAACCGCCGGGCTCAGATCTTCAGTTATAATAAATGAGATACGGTTGAGCGGATTTATACCTTGCTGCCCGAAACCAACACCGTGCATTGTATCAACATCCAGTTCCTGCAAACGGTGTATAGCATTCCATTCCCTATCAGCTCCGAGTACCGGCAAACGTAAAGAGAACAAGTTTTTGATAACTTCCTTCAGTTTAGTTCCCTGGTGCCATTTCAGGAAATAGCTTTTACCTGCAATCTCAAACCTTATCGTTCTACGCGTTTCGAGCTGTCTAAATGTTTCTCCCTGCAGCTTCTGCACTTCAGAAAAAGCATCTTTCCCTTTCCACAAGGATAAAAATGGTTCTTTTAACTCAACCATGGGCACCACCTATAATAATATCCGCTGCTTTCTCAGGTAGACTATAAAGGTCTTGAGTATCAGCAAAGTGTTGTGCATTCTCTTTCCAGGCATTTCTCTGCTCTGAGTCAGTTAAAGAAAAATAAACAGCTTCATTTAATAATTTTTGTTCAAACGGTTCATCAATAACAATGCCGCACTCAGCATCTTTAACATAATGAGCATATCCGCAAACTGCCGTTGTTATGACAGGTAAACCTGCTGCAATTGCTTCAACCAGCACGATCCCTGCGGCTTCCTGGTATGCCGGATGAATCAATAGATCGGCCGCTGCCATTAACTCTGAGACATCATTACGGCCAGGGAAGAACTTGATATTGTCAGCAACACCATACTCTGTTGCCAGCTTTATATAGCGATCAGGCTTATCCTGACCCACAACAAACAGAATCGTTTGTTTGCGGACAGCTTCCGGTAAGGAAGCAATCGCCCTGATAGTTCTGTCGACACCCTTACGGGTAAAATCAGAACCGATTTGTATAATTAAATACTGGAAACCACTGATATCATTTTCTTTCCTGAAGCTAGCTCTACAATTTGCTGCCTGAGAGCTATATTTTCTGTCAGGATAAATCCCCGGCGGAAGAATATGGAAACGCGCTGGCTCGGTATGATAGTGCTTCTGAAAATCCGCAATTTGCTTATCTGTTAACATCAACAGCTGTGTTGATTTTCCCTCAGCAAATGTTGCTTTCTCAAAGGCAGCATAATGCCGGTATCGTGGTGTCAGACGATAGAGCAAACCTTTTTCTTGCGCGACTTTTTCTGCGTAGCAGACATCAGCAGCATAATAAACATCTAATCCAGGCATTTTATTGAACCCAACGACCCGGTCTGCTGGATTACTCTCAAGATGTTTACTTACCCACCGATGATACTCAGCATTTTTCCCGTTGTTGGAGCATGACCTCACAGGAACAATGATGATCTCCAGGCTGTCTGGAATATTTCCTTGCCATGATTGTGTGTAAACCCGAACATGATGTCCACGTGATGCGACTGTCGACGCTATACGCAAAAAATCACGCTGTAACCCACCAAAAGGGAAATATTTATACAAACAGAAAGCAATAACCATTTTATATATCCGGATGCTTTATTAATCGAGTTTAGGTAACCGTGATGCTATGGCTGCAATCACGTCTTCCGCAGGTATAGCAGATAAATATTTCTTACTTCGATCAAGTTTTTCACGCACAGGCATTGGTTGGTAATCACCAGCCCAAAATTGAACCACATCATCAGACCATGGTCGCCAGGCGATATGATCGGTGGCGCCGAAAAGACAAATGATGGGGGTTTTAACAGCTGCAGCAATATGCATCGGGGCAGAGTCAACACCAATAAAAAGTACGGCATGATCAATTAATGCAGCAAGCTCAGGGAATGTTGTCTTCCCGGCAATTTCAGTTAAAGGTTTGGTTTCACATGCCCTGGCAATCTCATCGACGCAGGCAATATCGCTGGCACCGGGTCCAGAAGTCAGTACAACCTGATACCCCAAATGATGTATCGCATCAATCACCAGGGAGAATCTATCATTCTCCCACGACTTGAATTCTTGTCTCGCCGTAGGCTGTATAACAACATACTTCTGGGTATCAACCTGAGGAAGTTTTTTCCGGACAGATTGCCAGACTTGCTCACCATAAACCATTTTCAGTATCGGGACTGATTCTTTTAGATTTAATGGCGTCAACACAGACAAATTACGTTCAACCCAATGATCGCCACTTAGAGGAACGTGATGAGTAAAACTGTCGCGCCAGAATTTCTTATTTCTGTGCGAGAAATCATGTGTCAACTTTATTGGGCAATCCAAACAACGACACAGTAAGGCAACTATCCACTGATCGGTAAGATTGACCACTAAATCATAATGATTACCACGTAGTGCCTTGGTTAGCGCTAAGAAATTTTTTGCTTTCTCAAAAGCAGAGCTCTTTTTATTTTTTATGCCATACAAAGCATGGATATCGGGGTTTTCAGATAAAATAGGAATGGTGTCTTCGTAGAGTAAAACATCAATATCAGCATCAGGATAATTTTTTTTAAGCGTGCTGATGACCGGTGTGGTTAGCAACATATCGCCGTGAAAGCGCATTTTTATTACCAGGATCTTTTTCACACTATACCCTTTCAGGTTATTGTTAATTTTCAAATCACGCTACCGCCCCAGGCTCAACAGCTACCTGTGTACTGCAGATCACACCATCTTATTTTATCGCTTATATTATACCACTATTCACTTGACAATTCGATATCTATGGGAATTTTCTATGTGAATTAGAGAAAAATGAATACTTACAATATATGAGACTATTTATCATATTATGAAAATTGAGCCTATATTCTCAACTACGTTACATAGGCTCATTTTAATGTTAATTCATTAATTTTCCTGACTCATTTTTGTCATACAACATCAGGATAGCTATGCTGTATAATAAAAAGACATTTATGAACATCTTTTCAAATAGACAATATACCAGAATATAGCCAACAAGAGAGCACAGTAATGAAATGCTAAAAATATCTTTTTGGCTTCTGGCTCGAATATATATGTCTTTAAATGTAATGAAAAAAGCCGCAGTAAATAAGAAGAGACCAATTGCCCCAACATTATAAAGAATTATTATAAAAAATGGTTCATCTATATTATAGCCTTTGTTCCGCTCAGAATATACCCCGCCATTTTTCGGCGCATTATGGTCCTCTAAATATTGATTGTATGTAGAATTTCCATATCCAATACCAAAGGCGGCATTGTTTATATTTTCCATTACTAAAGGGAAACGGTCTAAGATGATTTCATCACGACTGGATGTGACGTTATTCATTTGCAGAGTTTGATCGACTTTCATTTTTACCTGACCCACAGTGTTGTAGGCCCCGACAAGCAAAGCAACCATTATAAATAGCAAGCCACAGGTAGCAGCCATAAATCTCTTGATAGTTTTACTCACCAGAAATGAAATCAGGAAAATCTCTACAACAACTGCTAAGATCCCTGCCCGACTCCCGGTGTATGATAAAAAGACAAACGCAAGCGCAGAAATGATATATAATACTGTCTTCAGGAAGTGATTCTTGAATAAGATCGCCCCTGTTAATACAAAAGGAAATAGCATAACAACATAGAATGCGAAACCATAGCGAAGCTGTAGATACAGTTCCTGCGGGTTATTTTTTATAATTCTTAAAATCGGCACTACTAAGACAATATAGGATAGAGTAAGTATCGCCCCAATGACAAAGACCCGTCTCAGTGAGGTTATATGCTTACTGAATGCTCCAAAAAATAACATCATCACTAACGGGTAACGCCAGTCTTTTATCAATATAATAAAGGCATCAAGAGATTTATCTTCATAGGTGAAAAACACAATACAAAAAACACACCACAACGTGAAGAGTAACAATAACTTTCTCTTCTGTATGAGATCAAGCACAATATTTTTAATATCTATTTTATTGGCTTTAATATAGTAAATAGATAAAACTACAGCGAGCACAGAGGTCATATTTAGCACCCCTTGATTATCTATCGTAAATAACCCAAAAATCATTAAAACCAATACAACTTTGCTTAAAATCAAGATATTACTATTTTGACTGTATCTTACTTGATTCATAAAATTCAAATCTCACTTCTTCAAATTGCCTTGTTAATCAATAACAAACACTCGCTCGCACGATTTATGGGGCATATCTTATTATATAACATCGTAAAAATCCCCCATTAATTTTAGTCTCTTCCTCTCACGGTGTACCTTCATTCTAATCACAAAAATATTTTCACATAACACAATGATTAATAAAGAAAATTTAGCCACCAAGTATCTCTTTCCTTCCTTTACAGTTTGTTCTATTCTATGCCGACAGGAGAGCCATTTTGTCTTACATAAACACGCGTGCGCTCTGAAAGAATCAAAAGGAAAAGGATGTGAAAGAAAATATAGTAAAATATATTAAAAATGCACATATTGAAAATGACGATAAAAAAAGTACATGCATCAATATTACCTATGGCGCTGACAGACCCTTTCTTTACGGTACGGGCGTTTCAATTACATCGGTACTTTTAAATAATCGGGATCTGAACTTCCATTTCCATATTTTCACTAATTATCTTGATGAACATCAACTTCATCTTTTTTCTGTCCTGGCAAGCCAATACAATACCCGCATTACGTTTTATGTACTGGATGATAATGAATTAAAAAATCTACCTACTGCATCTAAGGCATGGAATTATTCGATCTACTTCAGACTTATTGCAATCGATTATTTTGCCGATAAACTCAGCAGCATTATATATCTTGACTCTGATATTATATGTAAAGGAAGCCTTACCTCGTTACTCACGGAAGAATTTAATGGCAATGTATTAATGGCTGTCCATGATAGCTTTGTCGATACGTCTGCTGTTGCCGGTATCAATCCAGGCCTGTACTTCAACTCAGGCTTCATGTATTTTAATCTTCCAGAATTAAAAGATACTAATTTGACTCTACAGGTCATTTCAAAGGTCAATGAAAACCGTTTCTCACATCCCGATCAGGATGCGTTGAACGTCCTCTTCAATGATCGCGTAAAAATTCTTGACCATAAATTCAATTCATTCTTTAACATTGATACGTTAGCCAGGAAAGGGGGGGATGCCTTTAAAATCACATCACAAACGGTATTCATTCACTATGTCGGCGTCACTAAACCCTGGCATGACTGGGCGCAATATTATGCTGAAGTCAAATACTTCAAAATCGCCAGAGATAATTCACCGTGGAAAGATATTCCTTTATTGGCACCCACTACGTATAAACAGCTATCGCGAAAAAGCACACATTTAAAACACAATGGTCATCTCCTCGGTGCTTTTATTTTCTATGTTAAGTATTTAGTTAACAAATACCAAACACAGAAAAAACGCTAATGTATTGATATTATTGTCTTTTCAGGAATGGCTATGTTTCTGGCATATTCTATAAAGAGATCGGTTTTTATGACCATAACCATTCCGTTTTTAGCCTTCCACTGCAGAGATTACCAAGCGGGGCAACACAACTCAGGCCCCCTTTCTCGTGATCCGTACAGTTTCCTCAAAAAATCAGCAAAAATGATGGTAAAGCCATAGTTAAATACATAGAATCCCCAGCACATCCATAAGCCAGCTACTATTATGCTTGAATTGCTTTACACCGCCCTTTTCTACCTTATTCAGCCTCTAATCTGGATACGGCTTTGGGTGCGCGGACGTAAAGCTCCGGCGTACCGTAAACGCTGGGGTGAACGTTACGGTTTTTATCGCCGCCCACTGAAACCAGGCGGCATCATGCTCCATTCAGTTTCCGTAGGTGAAACGCTGGCAGCAATCCCCTTAGTCCGCGCTCTGCGACATCGTTACCCGGATTTGCCGATCATGGTAACCACCATGACGCCAACCGGTTCTGAGCGCGTGCAATCTGCTTTTGGCACAGACGTTCAACATATCTATCTTCCCTATGATTTACCGGATGCGTTGAACCGCTTCCTGAATAAAGTTGACCCCAAACTGGTGTTAATTATGGAAACCGAGCTCTGGCCAAATCTGATCGCTGCACTGCATAAGCGCCACATCCCGTTGGTCATAGCCAACGCGCGCCTTTCTGCTCGTTCAGCCGCTGGCTACGCTAAATTAGGGAAATTTGTTAGCAGGCTATTACGCCGCATTACGCTGATTGCTGCACAAAACGAAGAAGATGGCGCTCGCTTCATTACATTGGGTGCCAGAAGCAATCAGGTCACCGTCACCGGCAGCCTGAAGTTTGATATTTCTGTCACCCCACAGCTGGCCGCTAAAGCGGTTACGTTGCGACGCCAGTGGGCACCGCATCGCCCGGTATGGATTGCGACCAGCACGCATGACGGGGAAGAAAGCATTATCATCGCTGCTCATCAGGCGCTGTTACACCAGTTCCCGAATCTTTTATTGATTCTGGTTCCCAGACATCCTGAGCGCTTCCCGGATGCCATCAACCTCGTACGCCAGGCTGGTCTAAGCTTTACCACACGTTCTTCAGGCGAAGTGCCGTCCTCAAGTACCCAGGTGGTTATCGGCGACACGATGGGTGAGCTGATGCTGCTGTACGGAATTGCCGATCTTGCTTTTGTCGGTGGCTCTCTGGTTGAGCGTGGTGGACACAACCCACTGGAAGCAGCGGCACATGCCATTCCCGTATTGATGGGCCCGCATACCTTTAACTTCAAAGACATTTGCGCCCGACTGGAACAGGCAAGCGGGTTGATCACCGTCACTGACGTCACCACGCTGGTGAAAGAGGTTTCGTCCCTTCTGACCGATGAAGATTATCGTAATTTTTATGGTCGCCATGCTGTTGAAGTACTGTATCAAAATCAGGGCGCGCTACAGCGTCTGCTGCAGCTGCTGGAACCTTACCTGCCACCCAAAACGCATTGAGGGCTGTCATGCAAAAACGGGCGATTTATCCAGGAACCTTTGATCCCATTACTAACGGCCACCTCGATATCGTGACGCGTGCGACAAGCATGTTTGATCACGTGATCCTGGCAATTGCCGCAAGCCCCAGTAAAAAACCGATGTTCACACTGGAAGAACGCGTTCAGCTGGCACAGCAGGCAACGGCGCATCTTGGTAATGTAGACGTCATGGGATTTAGCGATTTAATGGCAAACTTTGCCCGCGATAATCAGGCTAATATTCTGATTCGCGGTCTGCGTGCCGTGGCTGATTTTGAATATGAAATGCAGTTGGCGCACATGAACCGCCACTTAATGCCTCAACTGGAAAGCGTCTTTTTGATGCCTTCTAAAGAGTGGTCGTTTATTTCATCATCGCTGGTTAAAGAAGTCGCCCGCCACCAGGGTGACGTGACCCACTTCCTGCCAAAAAATGTTCATCAGGCGCTGATGGATAAGCTGAAGTAGCGCTTTAGCCGGGTAAGCCGACAATGTTTATCCGGCCTGCAATGAATGTTATTTCTGACAGCGACGGCAGTAGAACGTCGTTCGCTGAGCGTGCTTAGTTGCAACGATTGGCGCTCCGCATACGCGGCAAGGCTCACCTTCACGTCCATAAACCTGTAATTCCTGAGCAAAATAGCCTGGCTTACCGTCACTTTGCAGAAAATCTTTCAGCGTCGTTCCACCCTGCTCGATAGAGCGCAGCAATACAGCCTTAATAACACGTACCAGCAGCCCACACTCATCTTTCGACAGCGATGATGCCAGGCGGTCAGGATGAATGCCAGCCGCAAAGAGAGACTCACTGGCGTAGATATTTCCCACCCCCACCACCAGCTTGTTATCCATCAGCCAGGGTTTTATTGCCGTTTTCTTCTTCGCGCATTTCTGCTGGAGATAAGCGGCGTTGAAATCGTCGCTCAGCGGCTCAGGGCCAAGATGGGCGAGGACATTATGTCCATCCAGTTCTTTCGTCCACAGCCAGGCGCCAAAACGCCGGGGATCGGTATACCGTAGGACTTTGCCATTACTCATCACTAAGTCGACGTGATCATGCTTTTCTGCGGGAAGTTCTTCAGGAAGAATACGCAGACTACCCGACATCCCCAGATGAATGATAATCCAGCCATCCGCCAGTTCCAGCAGCAGGTATTTCGCGCGGCGCTGTACGCTCAGTACAGGTTTATCGCTCAGGCGATAGATTTCCTCAGATACTGGCCAGCGCAAACGACCATTACGCACAGTGGCGTGTAGAATCGTCGCCCCTACCAGATGCGGCTCAATACCACGGCGACTGGTTTCGACTTCAGGTAATTCAGGCATAGCATCTCCGGCGCTGTATCAGGTCTCATTAATATGGGGACGGCCAGAAAACAAAAAACCCCGCCGAGGCGAGGTTTTTTGCTACATCGAATCTAAAATTATTTGATTTTAGCTTCTTTGTACAGTACGTGCTGGCGTACAACTGGATCGAATTTTTTCAGTTCCAGTTTTTCCGGCTTAGTACGTTTGTTCTTCGTGGTGGTGTAGAAGTGACCTGTACCAGCAGAAGAAACCAGCTTGATTTTCTCGCGAATACCTTTAGCCATGATTTATTTCCTCTTTAAGTACTTAGTACTTTTCGCCACGGGCACGCAGTTCAGACAGAACTGTATCGATGCCTTTCTTATCGATTACACGCATACCTTTAGCAGATACGCGCAGGGTGACAAAACGCTTCTCGCTCTCAACCCAGAAACGGTGAGAGTGCAGGTTCGGCAGGAAACGGCGTTTAGTCGCGTTCAGTGCGTGGGAACGGTTGTTACCGGTCACCGGACGCTTGCCAGTAACTTGGCAGACTCGGGACATGTCTATTCTCCAAAAATCAAATTAGCTCGAGCTTCGTATGGGGTATCGGCGCCTCGTCAGGCTTTACAGCCCGGTCATCGCATAGTTCTAAGTGAACTCTCGATTGCCAGGCCCAAATGCCAAACCCGAGATTCTCAAAGGTGGCGTAGTATACGCTGACCCGGCGTTATGCTCAAGTCCCGAACAGACAAAGATCCCGATGGATCGCGTAAAGTGCGTTAAATCCAACCGCGTTCCGCAAAAGAAACGTACTCTCCGCGCCCAATGACCAGATGATCAAGCACCCGGATATCCATGAACTGACAGCATTTCACAACACGCTCGGTGATGAGTTTATCTGCTTTGCTCGGCTCTGCACAGCCTGAAGGGTGATTATGCGCAAGGATCACTGCGGAAGCATTCATTTTTATCGCTTCGCGGACAATTTCTCGCGGATGTACCTCGACGTGGCTAATCGTACCGGAAAAAAGTTTACTGTGTTTAATCACGCGATGTTGAGAATCCATAAAGATCACAAAAAAGATCTCGCGTTCCTCTTGCGAGAGCTGGCTTTGCAAAAATTCACGCGCCATTTCCGGGCTAAGTATCGCGCGCTCCTCAATCACCCGTACGTTGTAGTAACGCCTTGCCAGTTCCGCTATCCCCTTCAGCTGCGCATACTTCGCGATACCGATACCCGGAACATAGCTGAATTCCATGTAATCAGCAGACAACAGGCCATACAGCGAATCAAAATGCTGCAGCATCTCTTTCGCCAGCGTCAGCACATCTTTACCCAGCATCCCGGTGCGTAAAAAAAGAGCCAGTAGCTCAACGTCGGTCAGCGAGCTGGCTCCCTGCGCCAACAGCTTTTCCCGAGGCATTATACGTCCTGTATTTTCCATGCTTTTCCCCTCCTTTCGCGTCCGCATAGTGGCATAACGCCAACGGTGAATCGACGCTCTGTTATCAGTTCTTCGTAGCGCCTCGCAAACTGGATCGCGGGCAAAAGCGCGACACATTGCGGATTGTGATAAAATATCCGCCTTCTGGTGAAACCCAACAGGAAAGATCATGATGAGCCTGGCCGGTAAAAAAATCGTACTTGGCGTCAGTGGCGGTATTGCTGCGTACAAAACCCCTGAGCTGGTGCGTCGTTTACGGGAACGCGGCGCTGATGTTCGCGTGGCAATGACTGAGGCGGCAAAAGCGTTTATTACTCCTCTGAGCTTACAGGCAGTTTCGGGTTACCCCGTTTCCGACAGCCTGCTTGACCCCGCTGCCGAAGCCGCGATGGGTCACATTGAGCTGGGGAAATGGGCCGATTTGGTTATCCTGGCTCCTGCGACGGCAGACCTGATTGCTCGCGTTGCCGCCGGGATGGCCAACGATCTGGTCTCTACGATTTGTCTGGCAACACCCGCGTCTGTTGCCGTGCTGCCGGCCATGAACCAGCAGATGTACCGCGCTGCCGCTACCCAGCACAATCTGGGCATTCTTGCCTCGCGCGGTTTGCTCATTTGGGGCCCTGACAGCGGTAGCCAGGCATGTGGCGATGTCGGTCCTGGCCGTATGCTGGATCCCTTAACAATTGTGGATATGGCGGCAGAACATTTTTCACCTGTCAAAGATCTGCAACATCTCAACATCATGATTACGGCGGGTCCGACGCGTGAACCACTTGATCCCGTGCGATATATTTCCAACCATAGCTCCGGGAAGATGGGATTTGCTATCGCGGCCGCTGCAGCAAAACGCGGGGCAAACGTCACGCTGGTATCAGGTCCGGTTTCGTTGCCCACGCCGCCATTTGTCCAGCGCGTTGATGTGATGACCGCGCTGGAAATGGAAGCCGCCGTGCAATCTGCGGTGCAACAACAGCATATTTTTATCGGCTGCGCCGCAGTCGCTGATTACCGCGCTGAAACTGTCGCCCATGAGAAAATCAAAAAGCAGGCGACGCAGGGCGATGAATTAACAGTAAAAATGGTCAAAAACCCGGATGTTATTGCCGGCGTTGCCGCACTGGATGCTAACCGGCCTTTTGTCGTTGGGTTTGCCGCCGAAACAAATAATGTGGAAGAATATGCCCGACAAAAACGCCTCCGCAAAAACCTTGATGTGATTTGTGCGAACGACGTTTCGCTGTCTACTCAAGGATTTAACAGTGACAGCAACGCATTACACCTTTTTTGGCAGGATGGAGATAAAGTCTTACCGCTTGAGCGCAAAGAACTCCTGAGCCAATTATTACTCGACGAGATCGTGACCCGTTATGATGAAAAAAATCGACGTTAAGATTCTGGACCCGCGCGTAGGGCAACAATTTCCGCTCCCGACGTACGCCACCTCTGGTTCTGCCGGACTTGACCTGCGTGCTTGTCTTGAGGATGCCGTAGAACTGGCGCCAGGCGCAACAACGCTGGTGCCTACCGGGTTAGCCATCCATATCGCCGATCCTTCTCTGGCGGCGGTGATGCTCCCGCGCTCCGGGTTGGGCCATAAGCACGGTATCGTACTGGGCAATCTGGTCGGTTTGATTGATTCCGACTACCAGGGCCAACTGATGGTATCCATCTGGAACCGTGGTCAGGACAGCTTCACTATTGAGCCAGGCGAACGTATCGCGCAGATGGTATTTGTACCGGTCGTGCAGGCTGAATTTAATCTGGTGGAAGAGTTTGAAGCCACCGATCGTGGCGAAGGTGGCTTCGGCCATTCCGGGCGCAAGTAACCCGCAGAAAAGTATCCCACAGCGTAATAACGCAATAACATACCGCAAACAGTCGTTTGCGGTCGCTGTGTGGATGCCTGCCTGGCAAGAGCTTATTTTCAGGGGTATTTTGTAACATGGTAGAAAAGCAAACTGCGAAAAGGAATCGTCGCGAAGAAATACTTCAGTCTCTGGCGCTGATGCTGGAATCCAGTGATGGAAGCCAGCGTATCACGACAGCAAAACTGGCAGCCTCTGTGGGCGTATCCGAAGCGGCATTGTATCGCCATTTTCCCAGCAAGACTCGCATGTTCGATAGCCTGATTGAGTTTATCGAAGATAGTCTGATTACCCGTATCAATCTGATTTTGAAAGATGAAAAGGACACTAACGCGCGCTTGCGTCTAATCGTTCTGTTGATTTTAGGGTTCGGTGAACGTAATCCCGGCCTGACGCGAATTCTGACCGGACACGCGTTGATGTTCGAACAAGACCGTCTGCAAGGCCGCATTAACCAGCTGTTTGAGCGAATTGAGTCACAGCTACGCCAGGTTCTGCGAGAAAAAAGAATGCGCGAAGGTGAAGGCTACACCGTGGATGAAACGCTGCTGGCCAGCCAGTTACTGGCTTTCTGCGAAGGTATGCTATCCCGGTTTGTACGTAGCGAATTTAAATACCGCCCAACGGATGATTTTGACACCCGCTGGCCGTTAGTTGCCGCTCAATTGCAGTAACACAGCCGTCCACCTTATCAGGCCTGCGCAACCCGTAGGCCCGGTAAGCTTAGCGCCACCGGGCAATTCAAAAGCGATTAAACCCCAAACTCTTCGCGATACGCCCGTACTGCGGCCAGGTGTTCTGCCATTTCAGGTTTTTCTTCCAGATAGGCAATCAGATCTTTCAGGGTAATGATAGAAATCACCTTGCAACCATAATCGCGTTCCACTTCCTGAATCGCTGAAATCTCGCCGCGACCGCGTTCCTGACGATCGAGAGAAATGAGTACCCCTGCCAACGTCGCGCCATTTGTCTGGATTATCTCCATGGATTCACGAATCGCAGTACCGGCAGTGATCACGTCATCCACCAGCATGACACGCCCCTCAAGTGCGCTACCGACCAGATTGCCACCTTCACCGTGGGTCTTCGCCTCTTTACGGTTAAAGCAGTACGGCAAATCTTTATCGTGGTGTTCAGCCAGCGCAACGGCCGTTGTAGTCGCAATCGGAATACCTTTGTACGCTGGGCCAAACAGCAAATCGAACTCAATACCGGAATCCACCAGCGCTTCGGCGTAAAAACGGCCTAACAGAGCCAGGTCGCGCCCGGTATTAAACAGTCCGGCGTTGAAGAAATAGGGGCTTTTACGCCCGGATTTCAGCGTAAACTGGCCAAACTTTAGTACCTGCTTGCTAAGCGCAAACTCAATAAACTGGCGCTGATACGGTTTCATGGATTCGCTCCTCATCTCACTTTATTACAGACAAAAAAAAGGCGACTCATCAGTCGCCTTTAAAATCAATTTTCTAACGCCGCCTTCTGCGTCGCTACAATGGATTCGATTCCCCCTCGGGCCAATGCCAGTAGGGTGAGTAGCTCTTCGTGGCTGAACGGCTCACCTTCTGCCGTACCTTGCACTTCAATAATGCGACCGTCTTCGGTCATCACCACGTTCATGTCGGTCTCTGCGGCAGAATCTTCAACGTACTCGAGGTCACAGAGCGCTTCACCGTTAACAATACCCACGGAAACCGCCGCAACCATCCCCTTCATCGGGTTAGTTTTCAGTTTCCCGCTCGCGACCAGCTTGTTCAGCGCATCAGCCAACGCAACACATGCACCGGTGATTGATGCGGTGCGCGTACCGCCATCTGCCTGAATAACATCGCAGTCCAGCGTAATGGTGAACTCGCCAAGAGTTTTCAGGTCAACTGCGGCACGCAGCGCACGCGCAATAAGACGCTGAATCTCCATGGTACGGCCACCCTGCTTACCTTTCGCCGCTTCACGCGCGTTACGGGTATGCGTGGCGCGAGGCAGCATGCCGTATTCTGCGGTGATCCATCCCTGGCCCTGGCCTTTCAGGAAACGCGGAACACCTTCATCAATAGACGCGGTGCACAACACTTTGGTATCACCAAATTCGACCAGCACGGAGCCTTCAGCGTGTTTTGTATAATTACGGGTCAGGGTGACGGGACGCACCTGATTGGCACTACGACCTGCTGGACGCATGATAAAATCTCCGGCTTGAAACGAATGTGGCTGCGCATTATACGGACTTCCGACTGTTATTCCTATCCTGACAAGACGTGGATGGCTATAATCCTCCCATCTCATCTTTAAAAACAGGAACGTCTATGATCCGCAGCATGACCGCTTACGCCCGGCGTGAAATCAAGGGTGAATGGGGTAGCGCTACCTGGGAAATGCGCTCGGTAAACCAGCGTTATCTGGAAACTTATTTTCGCCTGCCGGAGCAGTTCCGTAGTCTCGAACCCGTGGTTCGCGAGCGTATTCGCACGCGTCTGACGCGCGGTAAAGTCGAATGTACGCTGCGTTTTGAGCCTGATGCCAGTGCACAAGGCGAGCTGATTCTGAATGAAAAACTCGCTAAACAGCTCGTTAGCGCTGCTAACTGGGTCAAAATGCAGAGTGATGAAGGTGAAATTAACCCGGTTGATATCCTGCGTTGGCCTGGCGTAATGGCAGCCCAGGAGCAAGATCTGGACGCCATTGCCGCCGAAATCCTCGCCGCGCTTGACGGTACGCTGGATGACTTCGTCGTCGCGCGTGAAACCGAAGGTCAGGCGCTAAAAGCGCTGATCGAGCAGCGTCTGGAAGGCGTCAGCGCTGAAGTCACCAAAGTGCGCGCACATATGCCGGAAATCCTGCAATGGCAGCGCGAGCGTCTGGTCGCCAAACTGGAAGATGCTCAGGTGCAGCTGGAAAATAACCGCCTTGAGCAAGAGCTGGTGCTGATGGCACAGCGTATCGACGTGGCTGAAGAACTGGATCGCCTGGAAGCTCACGTCAAAGAAACCTACAACATTCTGAAGAAAAAAGAGGCGGTTGGCCGTCGTCTGGACTTCATGATGCAGGAATTCAACCGTGAGTCGAATACTCTGGCATCGAAGTCTATCAATGCCGAGGTGACTAATTCCGCGATTGAACTGAAGGTATTGATCGAGCAAATGCGCGAGCAAATTCAGAATATCGAGTAATTTTGAATATCATCCCTATGCTATCGTAACGTACTAGATAGCCTGCTCAATGCAGGCTATCCGTACCGCCAGTAAGTGCTGACTTATATAAAATTGAATACTTATTTATCTGGCATATATTTGTCGTTATAAATACTCTTCAGAATATCAATCCGAACAGCATTACTGCTGTTCATATTCACGACTGTCAGTACTTCATCGGAGCCCCTGAGACGCCAGCATTCCGCCTCAACATCGCATTTTACCTGTTTTTCATAGCCCGCCATTGAGAGATATTTACTAATCCTCCCCGTATTACTGGTATCATGGAACGTCACACTCCATACATCAGCCTTAGGACCAGAAATGTTCGTATAATTAAAGTCATACACTTGGGATATTCTCGGCATTTTTTTTAAAACTTGAGGAGTATAATAATCATATTTGTCTTTATCAAACTCTGTATATTGTGCGTTACCAGCAAGTCTCATTTTAATATTAGGACAGAAATAAGAACTGCATATAGCTATTATCATCAGCACTATTATGACTGCCTGTTTCATATGTTTCCCTTTTTTACCAGTTAACGACCGTTCCATCTCTGGAAACTATTTTAACGTTACCAGAACTAAAGTCGCTGTAAGGTATCACTGTTCTCATGAATGAGGGTAAAACACCTTTTACAGGAAGAGCTAAAGCTGATTTCATCGGATCGGGAAATAAAATCGGTTGGAATGAGGTGTTTTTAAAAGAACCGATTGGACCATAATAATCCCAACGTCTGAGGGCTTCCTCTTTGCTGACGGGCTGCAATAGCGGGAATGGGTTACTATATGAGACTACGCGGTAGAACCCCAGCAAATCGGATACTAAATCCTCACCACTGAAACCGCTGTCGGTGTAAAGATAAAAGGGGAAATTTGACTGTAAACCTTCAAAACGATGAGCAAGCGCCATCATCATGGAAAGCGCTATACTATATCGTTCAAATAAACTTCGCCCTTTTCTAATTCTCCATCTGATGAACTTCCCAATTGTGAGCCCTCCTCTTCCCATACTTTGAGTGTATTTTACATCGTAATAATCCTTTCCTGAATGCTCGCCTTGGTGCATATCCGAGAGTAACTTTCTGACATCATCTCCTCGAGCATGTCCCATATCTATCCACCCCAAAACTTCGGTGTAGATTTTCCCACTTCTTAAATTTCCAGCCTCTCTGCCATCCTGAATTTCCTCTCTTACGCTCATGTCTATCACTCCGACTGACTAAATGCTGAAGATTTTGCTGTAAATGTGTCTACACGCATAGAAGCGATAGCTGAGGGGGGCATTTTTCAGAATAGAGGCCGCTGAATATCAGAGTTTACTTAGGATGACTTCTCTAATGGCTTCTGGAGTGTCAACTTGTCCAATGGTCGGGGGGGATAGTTTTGTTGAAATACCATACGTGGCTCGCCAGTAAACGGCGGCGCTACGTGCTTTTCCGATGGGCATGTTTATAACTTCTCACTACGCATTATATTTTCTCATCACTTATCACCATCACTAATATCGTTATGCGCACAACATATGGCATTTTCTTCAAACAAGCATTAGCTGTAGTTATTAGAATCACTTCACCTTAGAAAATCTCAATCGTGACAGTGCGCACAAATCGTTAACCTTAGCCCCCAGCAAATCAGGGGGAATAACATGCTGTTACACGTTTTATACTTAATTGGTATTACTGCCGAAGCCATGACGGGTGCACTTGCGGCAGGTCGTCGTCGTATGGATACATTTGGCGTCATTATTATTGCCACCGCGACGGCCATTGGCGGTGGATCAGTGCGCGACATTCTTCTCGGCCACTATCCGCTCGGTTGGGTAAAGCACCCTGAATACGTCATTATCGTGGCGACCGCTGCGGTACTGACCACCATTATTGCCCCCGTCATGCCCTATCTGCGTAAAATATTCCTCGTACTGGATGCGCTGGGCCTGGTGGTCTTTTCTATTATTGGCGCTCAGGTGGCGCTGGATATGGGACACGGGCCAATTATTGCCGTGGTCGCTGCGGTTACCACTGGTGTCTTTGGCGGTGTATTACGCGATATGTTCTGCAAACGCATCCCGCTGGTGTTCCAGAAAGAATTGTATGCCGGCGTATCATTTGCCGCTGCCGTGCTGTACATCGTGCTACAGCATTATGTCTCCAGCCACGATGTCGTAGTTATCTCCACCCTGCTTTTCGGCTTTACAGCACGTTTACTGGCACTGCGCCTGAAGTTAGGACTGCCGGTATTTTACTATCGCCATGAAGGGCATTAAGGCATAAAGCCCGTGATCCGCTGAGCAGCTAACCAGTTGCTCAGCACTGTGACCTCTCGCTCCTCCAGCCACTGCATCATCTGCCGAGCCCGCCGCTCCCCCATAAAAGGAAGCTGCCGCCAGCTTTGTTCACTACGCTCGTGTAACTGCAGCCATGAACCATCCCGACTGGCATTCAACGTAGCCTGTGTTATTGGTATTCCCATAGCAATCAGCCAGCGCGTGAACGGAAGATCGCGTGACAGGTTGAACTGATGCCATAACTTCTCCCCTTTGCTTACACCAAATGTGGACTGTAGTTGTTCCTGAGTTAGCCCAAGCCAGGAAAAGATATGCTCAAAGCGATACGCCTGATGGAGCTCCCGCCATCCCGCCTCGCCGATGCCCTCCAGCCCCAATACATCTTTGGCGCCCAGCCAGACCAGCCTTGCGACAAACTGCTCATAACACTCCGGGGTAGCATAAAAACAGGTTAATGAATTGAAGCGCCCCTCAGGTGGCGTTGGCTTAATACGCTGGGTACTGCGCCACACCACCTCATCTATACGGGGGATCCCTTGTCCGGCGAGGCTTATCAGAATCTGATCGCCAGGCGCGATATCCCATTCATTCCAGCGTCGGACAGAGCCAATATTGACGCGCTGCACCCGCTTATCATCCAGCATGACGGGCTTCAACATAGCAACAACGGCAATTTTCCCACTTTTACCAACTGAAAACTGAATATCTGTAACCTCTGATACCTGAGCCACCGGAGGATATTTCCACGCTGCCAGCCAGTCTCCCTGTCCAGGGAGCCAGTATCGCGCCTGCGGTTCTTTCCCCGATCGCACCACGACACCATCCGTCACAAAAGGGAGCGCCGAAGTCCACCACCTGGCGCGGGCCTGCTCTACGTCGTCCGCATTCTTCACGGCCTGAGTATAGCGCTGCGCAAAACTGAACCCGGCAGCAGTGAGTTGCTCCAACCTTTCCGACATGACCGCCGGACCATCAGGCCAGGCCCAGATAAATATGTTCAGAGAGCGTAATAACTCCGGCGTGTTCTGCCGCATCATCATTCCAGCAACCTTTGAACGGGCGTTCATTCCCCCTCTCTGCTGTTGGATATGCCCTTCCTGCTGCAAAAATATCTCACCCTGCAGAGTACTGTTAGCGAGCTGTCCCTCGGTAATATGGGGTACGGAAGGGATCTGAAGAACCTTTTGCGTCCAGTCTTCACCTTTCAGGCCGTTACCACGGCTAATCGCCTGTATCAGATTGCCGTTGCGATAAACCAGCGTGACCGCCACGCCGTCCACCTTCGGCTGCACCCAGAGATCGCTACGGGCCTGCATCCATTGCTGGAGCGCTTGCTTATCGGCAAGTTTTCGAACTCCCGTGTGGGGAACAGGGTGCGAAACTGTGCCACTTATTGGGGGCGCAGACAGATCGGGTGGGGCTTCATCGACAAAACAACGTTGCCATTGGATAAGTTGCGCATTGAGCTGGTCATAAACGCCGTCGTCTACGGCACTTTCACCCTGTTTCCAGTAACTGTCATTCCACTGTGTTATCTGCTGCTGTAGTCGCGAAATTTCCTCATTTGCCCGGGCAGGCGACCAGACGGGGCAAACCGCCCAGGCGGGTAGATATCCCATTAGCAAAATCACCCCTATGCCTTTCCATAACCTCATGCTACCTCCGCTGAACACTGCGTTTCCCGGCAGATATAGCGCGAAGTGAAAAGGAAACAGAGCGGTAAAAACTCATCCTGCGAGCACCATTCCTGACATTTGCACAAATTGCTGCAAATCGTGGATAAAACAGGAAACTGGTACGCAAAACGCAATAAACATGCGCAAAAAGTGTGACAAAGGCTACGTAGCAAAGCGGCTACGTGTATAATAAGCCCGTATGTAGGCTCTCTTTCGACAATCACATACATTAAGATACTCATGGCTCAAGGCACGCTTTATATTGTTTCTGCCCCCAGTGGCGCGGGTAAATCCAGCCTGATTCAGGCTTTATTAAAAACCCAACCGTTGTATGACACCCAGGTTTCTGTTTCGCACACCACGCGCGCTCCGCGTCCGGGGGAAGTGCATGGTGAACACTATTTCTTTGTGAACCATGATGAATTCAGAACCATGATTGGCAGAGATGCGTTCCTGGAACACGCTGAGGTATTTGGCAATTACTACGGCACCTCGCGTGAGGCAATTGAGCAAGTACTGGCATCGGGCGTCGATGTCTTTTTAGATATCGACTGGCAAGGTGCGCAGCAAATTCGTGAAAAAATGCCGCATGCACGCAGTATTTTTATTTTGCCACCTTCTAAGATTGAGCTGGACCGCCGCCTGCGTGGCCGTGGTCAGGATAGCGAAGAAGTTATCGCAAAACGTATGGCGCAAGCTGTTGCAGAAATGAGCCATTACGCCGAATATGATTATCTGATTGTGAATGATGACTTCGATACTGCCCTGGGCGATTTGAAAACGATCATTCGCGCCGAACGTCTGCGCATGAGCCGCCAAAAGCAGCGTCATGACGCTTTAATCAGCAAACTGTTGGCAGACTGAACCCACATTCAGTATCATGCCCAGTCATTTCTTCACCTGTGGAGCATTTTAAGTATGGCACGCGTAACTGTTCAGGACGCTGTAGAGAAAATTGGTAACCGTTTTGACCTGGTACTGGTCGCCGCGCGTCGCGCTCGTCAGATGCAGGTAGGCGGAAAGGATCCGCTCGTACCGGAAGAAAACGATAAAACTACCGTTATCGCGCTGCGCGAAATCGAAGAAGGTCTGATCAACAACCAGATCCTCGACGTGCGTGAGCGCCAGGAACAGCAAGAGCAGGAAGCCGCTGAATTACAAGCTGTTACCGCTATTGCTGAAGGTCGTCGTTAATCACAAAGCGGGTCGCCCTTGTATCTGTTTGAAAGCCTGAATCAACTGATTCAACACTACCTGCCGGAAGACCAGATTAAGCGTCTTCGGCAGGCGTATCTCGTTGCACGTGACGCTCACGAGGGCCAGACACGTTCAAGCGGTGAACCCTATATCACGCACCCGGTAGCGGTAGCCTGTATTCTGGCCGAGATGAAACTCGACTACGAAACGCTGATGGCTGCGCTGCTGCATGACGTGATTGAAGATACCCCAGCCACCTATCAGGACATGGAACAGCTTTTTGGTAAAAGCGTTGCAGAGCTAGTAGAAGGGGTATCGAAGCTTGATAAGCTTAAGTTTCGCGATAAGAAAGAGGCGCAAGCCGAAAACTTTCGCAAGATGATTATGGCGATGGTGCAGGATATCCGCGTCATTCTCATCAAACTTGCCGACCGTACTCACAATATGCGCACGCTGGGCTCATTACGCCCGGACAAGCGTCGCCGCATCGCCCGTGAAACCCTCGAAATCTATAGTCCGCTGGCACACCGTTTAGGTATTCATCACATTAAAACCGAGCTGGAAGAGCTGGGTTTTGAAGCGCTGTACCCGAACCGCTATCGCGTGATTAAAGAAGTGGTTAAAGCCGCTCGCGGCAACCGCAAAGAGATGATCCAAAAAATCCTCTCGGAAATCGAAGGGCGTTTGCAGGAGGCAGGCATTCCGTGTCGCGTGAGCGGGCGCGAGAAGCACCTGTACTCTATCTACTGCAAAATGGTGCTCAAAGAGCAGCGTTTTCACTCCATCATGGATATCTACGCTTTTCGCGTCATTGTTCATGATTCCGATACCTGCTATCGCGTACTCGGCCAGATGCATAGCCTGTACAAACCGCGTCCTGGTCGCGTGAAAGACTATATCGCCATTCCAAAAGCGAACGGATATCAGTCTTTGCACACCTCAATGATCGGCCCTCATGGCGTTCCGGTTGAAGTACAAATTCGTACTGAAGACATGGATCAGATGGCAGAAATGGGTGTGGCGGCGCACTGGGCTTACAAAGAGCACGGCGGCGAAAGCAGCACCACCGCACAAATCCGCGCTCAGCGCTGGATGCAAAGCCTGCTGGAACTGCAGCAGAGCGCCGGTAGCTCGTTTGAATTTATTGAAAGCGTCAAATCTGATCTCTTCCCGGATGAGATTTATGTTTTCACACCGGAAGGGCGCATTGTCGAACTGCCCGCCGGTGCAACGCCTGTCGACTTCGCCTACGCCGTGCATACCGATATCGGTCACGCCTGCGTCGGCGCACGTGTCGACAGACAGCCTTACCCGCTTTCACAACCGCTGTTTAGCGGTCAGACCGTTGAAATCATTACCGCGCCGGGCGCACGTCCGAATGCGGCATGGCTTAACTTCGTCGTCAGTTCGAAAGCGCGCGCCAAGATTCGCCAACTGCTGAAAAACCTCAAGCGCGATGATTCCGTCAGTCTGGGCCGTCGACTGCTCAACCATGCCCTGGGCGGTAGCCGTAAACTGGCTGAGATCCCGCCAGAGAGCATCCAGCGTGAGCTTGAGCGCATGAAGCTCGCCACGCTTGACGATCTGCTCGCAGAAATCGGTCTGGGTAACGCCATGAGCGTGGTGGTAGCGAAAAACCTCCAGCAGGGCGAAGCAACAGCGAACGTACCGGCACAATCTGGCCATGGTCATCTGCCGATCAAAGGCGCAGACGGTGTGCTGATCACCTTCGCGAAATGCTGTCGTCCGATTCCAGGCGATCCCATCATTGCCCACGTCAGCCCGGGTAAAGGTCTGGTGATTCACCATGAATCCTGCCGTAACATTCGTGGCTACCAGAAAGAGCCTGAGAAGTTTATGGCGGTGGAATGGGATAAAGAGACGGAGCAGGAGTTCATCACCGAGATTAAGGTGGATATGTTTAACCACCAGGGTGCTCTGGCGAACCTGACGGCGGCAATTAACACGACCACCTCCAATATTCAAAGTCTGAATACGGAAGAGAAAGATGGCCGCGTCTATAGCGCCTTTATTCGCCTGACCGCCCGCGACCGTGTGCACCTGGCAAATATCATGCGCAAAATCCGCGTCATGCCGGACGTGATCAAAGTCACCCGTAACCGTAACTAGAACACGTTTTATGAATGAACAGCGCTATGCACGTATCCGCGAAATGCTCGCACGTCGTCAGCCCGATCTGACCGTCTGCATGGAAGAGGTCCACAAACCTCATAACGTTTCCGCTATCATTCGTACTGCAGATGCGGTCGGCGTGCATGAAGTCCACGCCGTCTGGCCGGGTAGCCGTATGCGCACCATGGCCTCTTCTGCCGCAGGCAGTAACAGTTGGGTACAGGTTAAAACTCACCTTACTATTGGCGATGCGGTCTCACATTTAAAAAACCGCGGCATGCAGGTGCTGGCAACCCATCTGTCAGATAAAGCAGTGGATTTTCGCGAGATTGATTACACGCGCCCCACCTGCATCCTGATGGGCCAGGAGAAAACCGGCATCACTCAGGAAGCGTTGGATCTGGCTGATCAGGACATCATCATTCCCATGACTGGCATGGTGCAGTCGCTGAACGTTTCGGTCGCCTCCGCGCTGATTCTGTACGAAGCACAACGCCAGCGGCAAAACGCTGGGATGTACCGACGAGAAAACAGCATGCTGCCACAAGACGAGCAGCAGCGTTTGCTGTTTGAAGGCGGTTATCCGGTGCTGGCGAATGTCGCTAAGCGCAAAGGTCTTCCCTACCCTCACGTAAACACGCAGGGCGAAATTGAAGCCGATGCAACGTGGTGGGCCACTATGCAATCTGCGAGATAAACGCGATGAAAGGCCGTTTACTGGATGCCATCCCACTCAACTCTCTGACCGGCGTTGGCGCAGCGCAAAGCAGTAAACTGGCGAAAATTGGCCTGCACACCGTACAGGACCTCCTGCTACACCTCCCCCTGCGTTACGAAGACCGTACCCATCTGTACCCAATTGGCGAACTGCTGCCGGGCGTCTATGCCACCGTTGAAGGCGAAGTGCTGAACTGCAATATCACCTTCGGCGGTCGCCGGATGATGACCTGTCAGATCAGCGATGGCTCCGGCATTCTCACCATGCGCTTTTTCAACTTCAGCGCAGCAATGAAAAACAGCCTCGCCACCGGTCGCCGGGTGCTGGCCTACGGTGAAGCCAAACGCGGGAAATACGGTGCAGAGATGATCCACCCGGAATACCGTGTGCAGGGCGATCTCAGCACGCCGGAATTACAGGAAACGCTTACCCCTGTTTATCCGACTACCGAAGGCGTGAAGCAGGCCACGCTGCGCAAGCTGACCGATCAGGCGCTGGACCTGCTCGATACCTGCGCCATTGCCGAACTGCTGCCGCCAGAGCTGTTGCAGGGCATGATGAGCCTGCCGGAAGCCCTGCGCACGTTGCACCGCCCACCGCCGTCACTGCAGTTGAGCGATCTGGAAACCGGCCAGCATCCGGCGCAGCGACGTCTCATTCTGGAAGAACTGCTGGCGCATAACCTCAGCATGCTGGCGTTACGCGCCGGAGCCCAGCGTTTTCATGCCCAGCCGCTGAGCGCAAACAATGCGCTGAAAGATAAGCTGCTGGCGGCGCTACCGTTTAAACCGACCGGCGCACAGGCCCGCGTTACCGCTGAGATCGAACATGATATGGCGCTGGATGTCCCGATGATGCGCCTCGTGCAGGGCGATGTCGGCTCCGGTAAAACGCTGGTTGCAGCACTTGCTGCTCTACGGGCAATTGCACATGGCAAGCAAGTTGCGCTGATGGCCCCCACCGAACTACTGGCTGAGCAGCATGCGAATAACTTCCGTAACTGGTTCGCGCCGCTGGGCGTTGAAGTGGGCTGGCTGGCAGGTAAACAGAAAGGCAAAGCGCGCCAGGCGCAGCAGGAAGCTATCGCCAGCGGTCAGGTGCAGATGATTGTCGGCACGCACGCGATTTTCCAGGAACAGGTGCAGTTCAATGGACTGGCGCTGGTTATCATCGACGAACAGCATCGTTTTGGCGTGCATCAGCGTCTGGCGCTGTGGGAGAAAGGCCAGCAGCAGGGTTTCCATCCGCACCAGCTCATCATGACTGCCACGCCCATCCCGCGCACGCTGGCGATGACCGCCTATGCCGACCTCGACACATCAGTCATTGACGAACTGCCTCCGGGGCGTACGCCGGTCACTACGGTGGCGATTCCGGATACCCGCCGCAGCGACATCATTGATCGCGTGCGCAACGCCTGTACCCACGAAGCGCGCCAGGCATACTGGGTCTGTACGCTGATTGAAGAGTCTGATCTGTTAGAAGCTCAGGCAGCAGAAGCAACGTGGGAAGAGCTTAAAATTGCGCTGCCAGAACTCAATATTGGCCTGGTACACGGCCGTATGAAGCCCGCCGAGAAGCAGTCAGTAATGGCGGCCTTTAAGCAGGGTGAACTGCATCTGCTGGTTGCCACCACGGTAATTGAAGTGGGTGTGGACGTGCCAAACGCCAGCCTGATGATTATTGAAAACCCGGAGCGTTTGGGTTTAGCACAGTTACACCAGTTGCGCGGCCGCGTCGGTCGTGGCGCGGTAGCCTCCCACTGCGTCCTGTTGTACAAATCACCACTGTCAAAAACAGCGCAAAAACGCCTGCAGGTTCTGCGCGACAGCAACGACGGGTTTGTGATTGCACAAAAAGATTTGGAGATCCGCGGCCCCGGCGAGCTGTTAGGTACTCGCCAGACCGGAACGGCGGAATTCAAAGTAGCGGATCTGTTGCGCGATCAGGCAATTATTCCGGAAGTTCAGCGCATTGCCCGCCATATTCACGAACGTTACCCGCAACAGGCGGTGGCGCTGATTGAGCGCTGGATGCCGGAAACCGAGCGCTATTCCAACGCATAGTGAATTAATCGCGGCGGACATGACTCCGCCGCACAGCCGTTATTGCGCAAAAATCGGCAACAGCAGATACAGCTTAATCACCAGCGCGTTGACGATATCGATAAAGAACGCCCCCACCATCGGCACCACCAGAAACGCCATATGGGATGGCCCAAAGCGTTCGGTAATCGCCTGCATGTTGGCAATCGCCGTCGGCGTCGCGCCAAGACCAAAACCGCAATGCCCGGCTGCCAGTACGGCGGCATCGTAGTTCTTACCCATCATGCGCCAGGTGACGAATATCGCGTACAGCGCCATGAAAATAGTCTGCACAACCAGAATTGCCAGCATCGGCAGAGCCAGAGAAGCCAGCTCCCACAACTTCAGGCTCATCAGCGCCATCGCCAGGAACAACGACAAACTCACGTTACCCAGCACCGAAACCGCACGCTCGAACACCCGGTAAAAGCCCAGTAATGCCAGACCGTTACTGAGGATCACCCCAACAAACAGCACGCAGACAAAGGTCGGCAGTTCCAGCACCGTTCCGACCAGCATTTGCGCAACGATTTTCCCCACCGTCAGGCAGATAGCGATCAGCGCAATAGTTTCAATCAGCACCAGCGAAGTGATCATGCGCCCGACGTCCGGCTTTTCAAACGCGGTCGGCACGGCCTGATCGTCCGGCATGCCATCTGGCGTGGTGGAGTGTTTGACCAGATAGCGCGCCACCGGACCGCCAATCAGTCCACCCAGCACCAGGCCAAACGTTGCGCAAGCCATCGCCACTTCAGTCGCATTGGTGAAGCCATAACGTTCAATAAACAGCTTGCTCCAGGCGGCCCCGGTTCCGTGTCCGCCAGAGAGGGTTATCGAACCGGCGATCAGACCCATCAAAGGATCCAGGCCCAGCAAGGTTGCCATACCGATCCCGATGGCGTTTTGCATCAGCAGCAGGCCAACAACCACAATCAGAAAAATACCCACCACGCGGCCACCGGCGCGCAGGCTGGCGATATTGGCGTTCAGGCCGATGGTGGCGAAGAATGCCAGCATCAACGGATCGCGCAGGGTCATGTCGAAGTTCACTTCCCAGCCCATGCTTTTTTTCAGCACCAGCAGCGCAATCGCCACCAGCAATCCGCCAGCGACAGGTTCAGGAATCGTGTATTTTTTCAGGAAGGAAACAGACTGGATGAGCTTACGTCCCAGCAGCAACACAAGGGTTGCCGCAACCAGTGTTGATAACGTATCGAGATAAAACATTTACAGCTCCATTAGTGCGTTTAGCACAATCACGCACGATGCTTTCCAGACCGATTTTTAGCTCTTATTGAGTTTTCGGGGTGGATTTTAAGCAGAAAATGATGAAAGGTTATATAAAAATGTTTGTTTATCCGTTTTAAATATTAAGAATACTTACTGGCAAACGTTTGCTTTTCTGCCCTGGTCAGATAAAATCACCGCTTTTCCACCATGGGATTGCCTCTGATGTCCGTTAACGCCGTAGAGTCAACAAATGCGCAACCGGTTGCGCAGACTCACAACAGTGAACTGATTTACCGTCTTGAAGATCGCCCCCCGCTAGCCCAGACCCTGTTTGCCGCCTGTCAGCACCTGCTGGCCATGTTCGTCGCGGTAATCACCCCTGCTCTGTTAATTTGCCAGGCGCTCGGCTTACCGGCTCAGGATACTCAACACATTATCAGTATGTCGCTGTTCGCTTCCGGCGTGGCTTCTATCATTCAGATCAAAGCCTGGGGGCCGGTCGGCTCAGGGCTGTTATCCATTCAGGGCACCAGCTTTAACTTTGTTGCGCCACTGATTATGGGTGGTACGGCGCTAAAAACCGGTGGCGCAGATGTTCCAACCATGATGGCGGCGCTGTTCGGTACGCTGATGCTGGCCAGCTGCACTGAGATGGTTATCTCACGCGTACTGCATCTGGCGCGGCGGATCATTACCCCATTGGTCTCAGGCGTGGTGGTGATGATTATCGGCCTGTCGCTGATTCAGGTGGGTTTGACATCGATTGGCGGCGGCTATGCCGCAATGAGCGACAACACCTTTGGCGCACCGAAGAATTTAATGCTGGCAGGCGTCGTACTGGCGCTGATTATCCTGCTTAACCGCCAGCGCAACCCGTACCTGCGCGTTGCGTCATTGGTGATCGCAATGGCGGCGGGCTACCTGCTGGCCTGGTTTATGGATATGCTGCCGCAAAATACCGCGCCGGTAAGTCAGGATCTGCTGATGGTGCCAACGCCGCTGTATTATGGCCTGGGTATTGACTGGAGCTTACTATTACCGCTGATGCTGGTCTTTATGATCACCTCGCTGGAAACCATCGGTGATATTACCGCTACTTCCGATGTCTCCGAGCAACCCGTCTCTGGCCCGCTGTATATGAAGCGTCTGAAAGGCGGCGTGCTGGCGAACGGTCTGAACTCATTTGTTTCTGCCGTGTTCAATACCTTCCCTAACTCCTGTTTTGGTCAGAACAACGGGGTTATTCAGTTAACCGGCGTTGCCAGCCGCTATGTTGGTTTTGTGGTGGCGCTGATGCTGATCGCGCTGGGTCTGTTCCCGGCGGTCAGCGGTTTTGTACAGCATATTCCTGAGCCAGTACTGGGCGGGGCAACGCTGGTAATGTTCGGTACTATCGCCGCATCCGGCGTGCGTATTGTGTCCCGTGAGCCGCTGAACCGTCGCGCGATTCTGATTATCGCGCTGTCGCTGGCTGTTGGTCTCGGCGTCTCCCAGCAGCCGTTGATCCTGCAGTTCGCCCCGGACTGGGTGAAAAACCTGCTCTCTTCCGGCATTGCTGCTGGCGGTATTACCGCTATTGTTCTGAACCTGATTTTCCCGCCAGAGAAAGCGTAAGCGAAATGCGGCGTTGATTCTGAATCAACGCCGCTGTAACGCTCTTTCACCATTCCCGCCTTGAGCATTGCGCGTAAATCGTGCATAACTTGACTATGTGCACTTCGCGGGATGGAAGACCATGAAATTTATTGGAAAGCTGCTTCTTTACGTGCTGATCGCCTGTGCAGTGGCGATCCTCGGCCTTTATTTTCTACTGCAAACCCGCTGGGGCGCAGAGCACGTCAGCGCCTGGGTTTCACAGAACAGCAGCTACCATCTGGCCTTTGATGCCATCGATCACCGGTTTTCTTCCCCTTCCCATATTCTGCTGGAAAACGTCACCTTTGGCCGGGATGGTCAGCCCGCGACGCTGGTCGCTAAAACGGTCGATATTGGACTGAGCAGCCGCCAAATCACCGACCCGCTGCATGTTGACACCATTTTGTTGCAAAACGGTACGCTGAATTTGTCGCAGCAAACCGCGCCGTTGCCTTTCCAGGCCGATCGCCTGCAGTTGCAGGATATGGCGCTTAACAGCCCCGGCAGCGAATGGGCCCTGAGCGCGCAGCGCGTTAACGGCGGCGTCATGCCCTGGAGCCCTGAGGCGGGCAAAATTCTCGGCAGCAAAGCGCAAATTCAGCTCAGCGCCAGTTCGTTGACGCTGAACGATGTCCCGACCACCAACGTATTGATTGAAGGCAGCATCGACCATGACCGGGTGACGCTAAGCAATATTGGCGCGGACGTGGCGCGTGGGGCATTAACCGGTGTAGCGCAGCGCAATGCCGACGGTAGCTGGGTGGTGGAGAATCTGCGCCTGAACGATATTCGGCTGCAAAGCGACAAATCGTTGGCCGATTTTTTTGCCCCGTTAAGTACCATTCCTTCCCTGCAAATTGGTCGTCTGGAAGTGACGGATGCCCGTCTGCAAGGCCCTGACTGGGCGGTTACGGATCTCGATCTGAGCTTGCGCAACATGACCTTCAGCAAGGATGACTGGCAAACTCAGGAAGGAAAATTGTCGATGAACGCCAGCGAGTTTATCTACGGCTCGCTGCACTTCTTCGATCCGATTCTGAACGCTGAATTCTCGCCGCAGGGTATTGCGCTGCGCCAGTTCACCACCCGCTGGGAAGGCGGTATGGTCAGAACATCGGGTAACTGGCTGCGCAACAACAAAGCGCTGGTCCTCGATGATGCCGCCATCGCCGGCCTGGAATACACGCTGCCAGAAAACTGGAAACAGCTGTGGATGAAACCCCTGCCCACCTGGCTAAACAGCCTGACGCTGAAGAAATTCAGCGCCAGCCGTAATCTGGTGATTGATATCGATCCGGACTTCCCATGGCAGCTCACCGCGCTGGACGGCTACGGTGCCAACCTCGGGCTGGTACAAAATAATCAGTGGGGGATCTGGAGCGGCAGCGCCACCCTCAATGCCGCAGCCGCCACATTCAACCGCACCGACGTGCGTCGCCCTTCGTTGGCGCTGACGGCGAACAACAGCACCATCAATATCGGCGAACTGAGTGCCTATACGGAAAAAGGGTTGCTGGAGGCCACCGCCAGCATTTCGCAGTTGCCTCAGCGCCAGGCTCAGATCAGCCTGAACGGGCGCGGCGTGCCAATGACGATTCTGCAACAATGGGGATGGCCCGTGCTGCCGCTTTCCGGCGACGGTAATATTCAGCTTACCGCCAGCGGCAATATTCAGGCCGACGCGCCGCTCAAGCCAACGGTCAGCGGCCAACTACATGCGGTGAACGCGGAGAAACAGCAGGTCACGCAGACCATGCAGGCGGGCGTGGTTTCGGGGAGTGAAGTCACAGCCCCACCACCTGCGCAATGATTTATTGCCCGGTAAGCGAAGCGCCACCGGGCCTACTCACGCTCATAACGACTATATTCGCTGCACAGCAACCACTTCACCGGCTCATCCTCGTCTATCGTCGGAAAGCGACCGACCGGCTCAAGGAAATGGTTGTCATGCAGGTCGTCATTGACCATCGAGATTTCCCAGCCCAGCACAAATGCTTTCTCCGCCCAAAAGCGATGATACAGCCGCGGCGGCAGACACACCCCCTGCCCCGGTTTCAACACCAGCGTCTCACCGGGTTTCACGCTATGCCGCTGACCATCGACGCTAACTTCAACAATACGCCGTGCGTCATACCCGTTATCAGGCGTGGCCCATGCCAGCTGCATACATAAGTCACCGCCGCCGCGATTCACGATATCTTCCATTTTATGGCGATGAAAATGCCATGGCGTTTGCTGATCCTGCTGAATTTGCAGCATCTTTTCGGCATACGGTTTGGGATAACCCGCTGACCCTGGCTGACCATTGCGCAACGTCAGTAACGTCAGTCCCGTTTGCGCAAAATCTCCACGCCCAAAGTCGGTAATGTCCCAGCCCAGCCGGAGATCGAACACTTCACCCCACAGAGTTTGATCCTGTTGCCGCCAGACGTCAGCCGTAAAATACGCAAAATCAGGCAGACAGACCCGAAAAGTCTCGGCTATGGCATGCGCTTTATCGACGGCATAATTAATGTGTGAACGCTTCATTCCACTTTTCCTTGTTGCGAAAAAGGCGGGTCACCCCGCCTGCATGCCGTTAGTAAAGTGATGCTTTGCCGGTTGAACCGAACAATTTCATTTTGTGGCGGATCACGTCACGCGCGGCGCTAATCGCTTCCGGGTAAATCACGTTCGGATCCCACCAGGTTTCTTTCGCCAGGATTTCGCGGACTTTCTGGAAATAGGCGTATTTCATATCGCTGGAAATATTGATTTTACCCACGCCCAGCGTAACGGATTCGGCAATTTCCGCATCCGGGTTCGCGGAGCCACCATGCAGCACCAGCGGAATGTCCACACGCCCGGCAATATCGCGCAGGATGTTCATTTGCAGCTCTGGCTGCATCCCTTTCGGGTAGATCCCGTGCGCGGTTCCAATCGCCACCGCCAGCGTGTCTGCGCCGGTACGGGCGATAAAATCCTGTGCCTGAGCTGGATCGGTATAGGTAACCTTCGATACGCCGCCTTCCACTGACGTTCCGGTCTGGCCAATTGTACCCAGCTCACCTTCAACCGAGACGCCTACCGCATGCGCCAGTTTGACCACTTCGCGGGTTAGCGCCACGTTTTCTTCATACGGCAGTAGCGATCCATCAATCATCACCGAGGTAAACCCACACTGAATCGCCCTCAGGACATGCTCAACCGAAGCGCCGTGGTCCAGATGCAGAGTAAAGGGAACCGGGCTGCGCAGAGTGATATCGCGGACGTAGCTAAAAAACGCATCGCCGACAAAATCATGTTCGCTGGGGTGAATCGAGATAATCGCCGGGGTGTTAGTCGCTTCCGCTTCTTCCACGACTGCACGTACAAAGCAGCTGTCCGCCACGTTGAATGCGCCGATGGCAAAACCGTGCTGACGGGTAGGTTGCAGTAATTCTTTCATCGAAACTAACATGTCAATTCTCCAGTTTCAGGGTGTAGAAAGCCCTGCCAGTGCGTTATCGCAGAGGCATAGAAGGCGTTACAGAAAACGAATCAGGCTTTGTTGATAGCGCCGCTGGCCTGTAGATACGGAATAATGGCTTCCTCGCAGGCCTGCTCCATCAGGGCCAGGGCATCAACGAGCTCACCGGATGTGTCGCGACACAGGGTGTGCAGCAGCGCGGCCTTTCCGGCTTCAAAGACCGCCGCGCCAACGTTTATCTTGGCGACGCCAAACGTCGGACAGCGCTGCAACTGATCAAACGGCGTACCGCTGCCGCCATGCAGCGCCAGTGGCACAGTTGATAATCGGGCAATTTCCTCCAGCCGCTGGAAATCAATGGCTGGCGTAACGCCCGGCGCGTACATGCCGTGCGCCGTACCGACCGATACTGCCAGTAAGTCGATCCCGGTTTGTTGGATAAACGGTAAAACATCGGCGGCCTGAGTCATCAAATCCGCGTTAGTCTCGTGGTCATAACGCGGGGCGTCGGCCAAATGACCCAACTCGCCTTCCACGCACAGAGAAACGCTGGCTGCAAGTTCTACCACCGCCCGGGTCTGGCGAATGTTCTCCTCCAGTGCAAACGCCGAGGCGTCGATCATTAACCCGCTGAATCCGGCGCGGAAAGCCTGACGAATGCGTACAGGATCCTTTCCATGATCCAACGCCAGCGCGACCGGTACCGAGGCTTCTTCCGCCAACGTTTTGACGATCGCTACTGCTAGCGGCGCAGGAAAATGGTCCAGATGCCCCTGATACAGATTCAGAATGATGGGCGCACGGTGTTTCTCAGCTACCCGAACTGCCGCGCGGGCGCTTTCCAGGTTCATGCAGTTGATAGCCAGCAGCGCGTACTGCTCACGCCAGGCTTTTGTCACCATGCTTTTCATATCGGCAAACATACGGCCTCCGGTTATTCCAGGGTGAAGGTGATGTCTTCGTCTTTCAGCTTTTGATCGCTGAGTTCGTCAAACTCTTCGTCACGCTCGGTCACCGGTTTCTTCCACAGCGACAGCATGACGCCGCAAATCACCGTGCCGATCCCCAGCGCCAGGCAAAACAACAGCGGGTGCGTAAAGAGTGGGACCACGAACATACCGCCGTGCGGGACCGGGCTTTCAACGCCCCATACCATAATGAGCCCTCCCGCTACCGCCGAAGCCACCACACAGGACCCCACTACGCGCAGCAGGTCGCGCGCCGCAATCGGAATGACCCCTTCGGTAATCATGCAGATCCCCATCGGAAATGCTGCTTTCAGCGCCTCGCGCTCCGCACGGGTGTACTTGTGACGCGTCAGCAGGAAGGAGAGCGTAATGCCGAACGGCGGGATCATCGAACCAACAAACTTCACCGCTTCCGGACCGTACACACCGCTGACCAGCATGCCGTCAGCAAACAGCGACATGGTTTTATTCACCGGTCCGCCGAAGTCGAATGTCGCCATCGCACCGAGGATAGCGCCCATCAGAAAGCGGGATCCGCCCTGCATGGACTCCAGCAGATGAATCAACGCGTCCTGCAGCCAGGCTATCGGCTTGCCAATCAGCGTCATCATCAACAGGCCGCCAATGACGGTACTCAGTACCGGCAACACCATGATGGGCATCAGCCCCTGCATCGACTGTGGCAAACGGATATAGCGCTTAAGTAGCAGTACGGTATAACCGACCAGGAACCCGCCCAGCATCCCGCCGATAAAACCGGTATGAATTTCGCCGCAAACAAAGCCGACAATCAGGCCCGGCGCAAATCCGGGACGATCGGCAATGGAGTACGCAATCGCCGCACTAATCAGCGGTACGATTAACCCCATCCCCCAGCCGCCAATCTGGTTGAGCATCCAGGGTATGGTTCATGTTTTTTCACCCACGTTAGTGCCGCCAAGTATTTGCCCGAGAGCAATACAGATCCCGGCGGCGACAATTAACGGAATCATCCACGAAATCCCCGTTAATAAATGTCTTTTTATTTCCTGAGATAGCGGAATTTTATTTTCACTCATGTGAAATCCCTCCAAAATGAGGATCGCTACTGGTTATTATTAACTAATGATTTTTCGACCTTTTCAAGAAACTGAATGGGCGATTTTATGACGATTTCGGTTTTCACTCGCACGATGCGTTTATTTGAAAATCGTTCCTCCCCTTTTATTTTGACATCGACAGCAAGAATTACGACATCAGCTGCAGAAATATCCTCTGTCAGCAGTTCGTTCTCCGTGCCGATAGTTCCCTGGGTTTCAACTCTTATATTATGACCAAGCGCTTTAGCACCTTTAATTAGCTTCTCACGGGCAATATAGGTGTGCGCAATACCCGCCGTACAGGCGGCAACACAAACAATATTCATAACATGCTCCACTTTTTATTTAGCAGACATTGGATTCAGCATATTGGCTAAAAAGCTCAATAATTTTCTGTGGACTGCTTTCGACTAACAGTTGTTCAATAATGTCGTCATCCGCCAACGCGCCGGCAACCTGCGAAAGCAGACGAATATGTGTAGTGTTTTGATCTTCAAGACGTACGGCAAACAGAATGATGCAGCGCACGTTGCTGCCATCCAGGGTTTCCCAGGGAATATCCTGGCGGGTACGCCCAATTGCCAGCGTGGTATTGACCACCGCCGAGGATTTGCCGTGCGGAATAGCAATATGGTTTTCGAAACCGGTCGAGCCTTCTGATTCACGCTGCCAGACATCCTGAATAAACGTTTCCCGACAGCTAATTGCCCCATCTTTTTGCAGAATATCCGTCAGTTCCTCAATAGCCTCCGTTTTGTTCGTGGCCTTCATGTCCAAAATAACGCGATTTGTATTGAGTATTTTCGTGATGTCCATCAATCATACCTCATGGAGTTCAGACATTAATTTTCAACGACCAGCGACGTCGCCCGATGTAATTTTTCCGTAATAACCGTTTCTGTTACTCGCTTAATATCCGCATCATTGAAAAAGGCGGTGACATACACAACCGGCATGGCAACAGCGGGTAAATTAATTGTCGATACCACCAGTTCAATATCGTCCGTCAGTACGGAAGGCAAGCTACCAGCCGACACCACGCCAACGATGGTCCAGTCCGGAAAAGTGCGTAGAATGCGGCTTTTGAGTAAGTGGGAAGTACCGATACCGGTTGAGCAGACCAGCAGCACGCGCTTACGCGCGATCTGCCGCTCCATTGCGGCCTGAAAATGTACGGTTAGATACCCCACCTCATCTTCCGACACGGCCCGCTCGCCCCAGCCGCTAAACACCCGATTTACCGCGCACTGGGTCAGACGCCACACGTCCTGCAACTCGCCTTTAATGTCCTCCAGCAGCGGATTACGGATGCGGATTTGGTAGTTCAGGCGGTTAATCAGCGGCTTAATATGGATCAGTAATCCGTCATACAGCGCAGTATCCTGGCTAAGATCGCTGTCGACCATTTCAGCGAAGGTGGCAATCAGCCGCTGGGTAATCAAGCGCGCTTCATCGCTGGAGTGCATATGGCCAATCACGCTCACGTCGTTATGCTCTTCAATTACCACGCCGGAAGAGATAATGTATTGATAAATAAACCAGACTTCGTCTTCCGGCAGCGGGTGGGCAATGCGTTTTTCAATATGTTGAATCATACGACTGGCAATGGAAAAGATGTTCTCATCACAGGTAGTGATGCTCTCTTCTTTTCTCGGTAGCGCGTTGCCCCGCGTGATGCGGTACATCATGATCAGAATATGGGTAAAAATATTGACGTAATAAGGCTCGCCCAACGACCAACACAAATCGTTCTCCATTTCCTGCAACAGCGTCTGGACAAACAAAACGTCTTCTTCGCCGAAGTAATGCACCAGCGCTTTATAGCTGCCCGGATCAAGACGTGAATAAATTACGCTGCCAGGTTCATTATGGTTAATCACGCCGTTAATCAGCGATGCCATTGCCTGGCGTACACCGCTCTCGCTGCCTTCGATGTGCGTACCGCTCTGGCTGCGAATCAGCGACAGGCCCAGCGGGGTAATCCAGGATTCAATCACTTTCAGATCGTTAACAATCGATGCACTACTAATAAAATAACGCTCGGATAACTTACTGATCGACGTTTCATGAGGCGTTTCGCTTAATAATTGTGAGGCTATCTTGACTCGCCGTGAATTATTCATCATGCCGTCAGTATCATCACCCTCCGATCCTAATAACTGGTCCATATATAAAAGGTCAGTAATATTATCGGAACTTAATATCACCCCAGCACCAGCACGTTTATCGATGGTTATTTTCCATTCTGATAACCAGGGTTCCAGTAAGCGCAGATCGCGCTGCACAGTTTTCTCTGAAACAGATAAATACTCGGCAATTTTCAGCAGCGTGACATATTCCTTCCGTGATAGAAGAAACTTTAATAATCTGTTTTGTCGCGAGGTAATCATTTGCATTATTTACCCTTATTACATACCAGATTAAATATCTAAAGAAGCATTTATGCTCCACGTGTAATCCGTGATGATAAATATAAGAGGACTACGATGCGCCAACAATACTAAATCGTGTCCTGTATTCCGGACAGAAATAAGACAAAAGGAGGAAATAGTGAGATATTTACGGCGCAGATCACATTTTTCGCGGGAATCAGAGTGATACCGCTCGCAAATATGCAGAGATAAAAATTTAATTCAGGATGTTTTGGATTTTCAGATCTGGAATGCTGCTCGCAGCGTGGGCCGGATAAAACGCATCCGGCACCACGTCGACACATGCTTACAAGGTAATCGTCAGCTCACTGCCCTGTGGAGTAATAACTACACCCAGCTCGCTGCCCATATGCGACCCGCATTTAATGCCGCCAATTTTCTGAATATTTCGCAGGCACAGCGTCCAGTTACGTGCCTCACCATTCCCTTTCACAGTGATGGTATTACCTACACGCGTCGCCTTCAGCGTGAAGATAACCGAGCCGTCCATCGCAGACACTTCACACACCGCTTCCCGTCCCTCCTGCAAATGGAACAGCTGGAACGCGGTTCCTTCATGCCAGGCGTAGTCCGGCTTCTGGTTATTGCTGCCCAGCGCCAGCAGGGTGTTCTCACGCACGTAGACTGGCAGGCTCAGGAAGTCATGCCGCTGCTTATGCCAGCGGCTGCCAGACACCTCGTCGTTAAGCCACAGATGCGTCCAGCGTCCTTCCGGCAGGTAGAACTGCACATCGCCGGCCTCGCTAAACACCGGTGCGACCATTACGCTATCGCCCAGCATGTACTGGCGGTCGAGGTAATCACACGCCGGATCGTCCGGGAACTCCAGCATCATCGCGCGCATCATCGGTGTGCCTTGCTCATGGGCACGGGCCGCTTCGCGATACAGATACGGCATCATGCGGCATTTCTGCTCGGTGAAGTAGCGCACCACATCGCAGGATTCATTATCGTACGCCCACGGCACACGGTAGGATTTGCTCCCGTGCAGACGACTATGGCTGGAGAGCAGCCCGAACGCACACCAGCGCTTGTAGACGTGCGCCGGGGCGGTATTCTCAAAGCCGCCAATATCGTGACTCCAGAAGCCAAAGCCGGACAGACCAATGGACAACCCGCCGCGCAGGCTTTCCGCCATCGATTCATAGTTGGCATAGCAATCGCCGCCCCAATGCACCGGAAACTTCTGCGCGCCCACTGAAGCTGAACGGGCAAACAGGACAGCGTCTTCTTCACCGACGGTTTCTTTCAGCACGCTCCACACCAGTTTGTTGTAGATGTACGCATAATGGTTGTGCATTTTCTGTGGATCGGAACCGTCAAACCACTGCACATCCGTGGGAATGCGTTCGCCAAAGTCGGTTTTGAAGCAATCAACGCCGATATCCACCAGACCTTTCAGCTTGTTGGCATACCAATCACAGGCTTGCGGATTAGTGAAGTCATAAATCGCCAGGCCCGGCTGCCATTTATCCCATTGCCACAGGGAACCATCCGGTCGCTTGAGCAGATAGCCCTTCTCTTTCAGCTCGTTGAAAATCGGTGATTTTTGCCCGATGTACGGGTTGATCCACACGCACACCTTCAGCCCTTTCTCTTTCAGGCGGCGGATCATGCCTTCCGGGTCCGGGAAGGTCAGCGGGTCCCACTCAAAGTCGCACCACTGGAAGGCTTTCATCCAGAAGCAGTCGAAGTGAAAAACGTGCAGCGGCAGATTGCGCTCGGCCATGCCGTCGATAAAGCTGTTAACCGTCGCTTCATCGTAATTGGTGGTGAATGACGTGGTCAGCCACAGGCCGAACGACCAGGCGGGCGGCAGCGCGGGACGGCCAGTGAATTGGGTATAACGGTTCAACACGTCCTTCGGCGTTGGGCCGTCAATAACGAAGTATTCCAGATACTCGCTTTCCACGCTGAACTGCACTTTCGACACTTTCTCAGAGCCGATTTCAAACGACACGCACTGCGGATGATTCACCAGCACGCCGTAGCCGCGGTTGGTGAGATAAAACGGGATGTTCTTGTAAGATTGCTCGGTACTGGTGCCGCCGTCACGGTTCCAGGTTTCTACCGTTTGCCCGTTACGCACCAGCGCGGTAAAGCGTTCGCCCAGGCCGTATACCGTTTCGCCGACACCCAGATCCAGGCGCTCAAACATATAGTTACGCCCGCTGTGGGTCTCCTGCACGTAGCCGTTGTTTTTCAGCTGACTGCCGGTAATACGCTCGCCATTACGCAGGAAATCTAGCGACCAGAACTCACCTTTGGTAACGCGCACGCTGAGATTGCCGCTCTTCAGTTCGGCAATCTCAGCGGTGTTGCGCATCTCGACCTTCACATCCTGCAGCACATTTAGCGGGTAATGCGGACCGGTATCCAGCGCACCCTGGAAATGCTCCATACGCACGCCCACCACGCCTTCCTGCGGCGAGAAGAAGCGCAGGGTAAACAATGGGGTATCCAGTTGCCAGGTACGTTCACGCACGTCTCGCGGCGCAACGTAGACAATCATCTCATTGCCCTGCTGTTCAACCTCGAACACCTGAATCGGGTTAATCACGTTCAGACCGGGCTGAATCAGCCAGTTTCCATCGCTTATTTTCATCATCGGTTCCTTAGTTCTGTAATTCTTTCGTCGTAAAATCTTGCTGATTGCGACGCGCGCCCTGCGCCAGTTGGCTCATGATTTCAGTCAGATACGGCGTTTTCAGGGTATAGAAGCGTTTGGCAATCACGGCGCTCAGCAGGTAGCAAATAGCCGGGACAATGGTGAACAGCCCGATGATGATGCTAATGGTGGCGCCGTTCTGGGTTTTCGCTGCGGCGTCGTAGCCCCCACCTGCCAGCATCCAGCCAATCAGCGCCCCACCGAGCGCCAGGCCCAGCTTGAGCACGAACAACGTGCCGGCAAAGCTGATCCCCGTCAGACGTTTTCCGTTGCACCACTCGCCGTAATCCACGGTGTCGGACATCATTACCCACTGAATTGGCGTCACGAGCTGATGCAGTACGCCAATCACGAAGATGAAGACGAACATAGTGATGTTGGCGTGCATCGGTACGAAGAACATCGCCAGACTGACGACCGCCAGCGCGGCGTTGGTCCACCAGAAGACGCTGACTTTGCATTTCCAGTCGGTGAGAGGCTTCGCCAGTGCAGAGCCGATCAGGTTGCCGACACAATAGGTGGTAAGGAAGGCAACAAATACTTCTGGCGTACCCAGGATCCAGGTGACGTAATACATCATCGCCCCGCCGCGTACGCAGACGGCCAGGATGTTGAGAATGGTCAGCAGGCCGACGATGCGCCATTGATCGTTCTGCCAGATGTCGCGCAGGTCTTCACGCATCGAGGTGGTGCTCGGCGGCGCTTCCACGCGTTCTTTGGTGGTGAAAAAGCAAAACGCCAGCATCAGGAACGCCACCACCGAGAGCACGGCAATCCCGCCCTGAAAGCCGAACGCTTTATCCTCGCCGCCAATCAGATCCACCAGCGGCATCATCAGCACGGTGGAGAGCATGCCGCCCGCCGTCGCCAGCACGAAGCGCCATGATTGCAGGGAGATACGCTGCGCGGGGTCATTGGTGATGACACCGCCCAACGCACAGTAGGGGATGTTCACTACGGTGTAGAGCAGGGTCAGCAGCGTGTAAGTAATTGCAGCATAAATCATTTTGCCGTGCAGGCTGAGATCTGGCGTACTGTAGGCCAGCACGCAAACCAGACCAAACGGCAGTGCGCCAAACAGCACCCACGGGCGGAATTTCCCCCAGCGCGACCGGGTACGGTCGGCCAGCAGCCCCATGCAAGGGTCTGAGATGGCATCCAGCGCACGCGCCAGTAAGAACATGGTGCCGACAAATCCGGCCGGAATACCAAAAATATCGGTATAGAAGAACATCATATATAACATGACGTTATCGAAGATAATGTGGCTCGCCGCATCGCCCATTCCGTAGCCAATCTTCTCTTTAACAGACAGAATCTCACTTTTCATTACGCATCCTTGTTAGCACTTTCACACGCCCTGATACCGGTTACAGTTCTTGTAAACCATCCCTGTGAGCGCGGGTATTCCGATATCTCGTTATCAAATTACGATTCTTGTTTTCTGTGATCAGAGTTGCGTCGAAAAATGTGATGAAATGTAACTACCGGATTTATTGAGGATTTATATGAAACCGATCATGGCAAGACAAAAGGGAAGTTAAAAAAGTGAGTGAGGGGGTGTGGAAACCGTAGGAAGTAGCTATAATGCGCCCCGCCTCCATGTAGCAATCGAGGCGCGGAAGATCGTCATCTCCGGTGAGGTGGCTGGACTTCAAATCCAGTTGGGGACGCCAGCGTTCCCGGGCAGGTTCGACTCCTGTGATCTTCCGCCAAAATTCTCATATCATCCTCAAAGATTTTATTTCGTTTCAATTTTCATAACCTTCAGAAAAAAGAAACATAAAAGTTAATATATTCACCGAACTAATGGCAACAAGATCGGCCGCAGCTCGCCTTTCCAATGAGCACGTTAGAGCGCTGAATATGATCGACTTAGCATTCTATGGTGATATAAATGGAAGTATAAACAAAAGAACAAAATCCGAGAAAAAAGCCCTTGATGCCTGGAAAGAATATTTCACTCATTTATGTACTCACTGTCCAGAAAGTGAGAGTGGTAACACGATGTGGAATCAAACTAGCGATAGACTATTTGTGAATTTACTTTCGGTTATGGCTGAAGATATAGGCTACGATTTTGATCGAGTTCATTTGCAGAACGCTATTTATATACCTGTAGCTCACGGAAAAATGAATTTAGATAATCAAAAAATTCGTAAAGGCCTAGCTTCAATTTTCTCTGGTGAAACAGCATTAAAAATGGATGTGGTTTCTTTTCCCGAATCTTCTGACGCTCAAAATTCTCAATTGAACTAGCCTACATTTCTGGCTCAATACCTAATTTACGTAATTCATTTCTCCCCAAGGTTTTGAGCCAATTCCCCAAACTCATCCCTTCTGCTTTTGCAGCAGCCTCGAACTGCGCCTTTAACTCCGGCGTGATACGAATCTGAAAAGTCGGTGCTTTTCCGGATTTTGACTGATTTGGGTCGCGTTTAGCCGTTGACATGTACGTACCTACAAGCGCAAGATATCACCAATCAGGTACGTACCTTTTTATCTAACGACCTGACTTATAAACGCCCTTGCCCGGTATTCGCAGTACCCGACGAGAGCTAACCTCACCAACTATCAAGGAGTTGATTATGGCTGATTCGCATTCTACCCCAGACAGCGACCAATCCGGAACCGAGCGTTCGGTAATTGTGGGATATCGCCCGAATGTTTTCGACAAATCCACACCCAAAATTATTCTTTCCGGTAAGTGGCTACGCACAGCGGGGTTTGATACCGGGCAACAGATTAGCGTAAAAGTGATGAACGGCTGTATCGTCCTGATGGTCTATGGCGAACAGGAGCAACGATTGCAGGATGAGCTGCAAGAGTCACAGCAGAAGTTAATAATAATTAAGAGCACGCTGGCGACTCTCCAGTGAAGTGCGGCTGAACCGGTAAGCGTTAATTACAGGTTAGCCAGATGCCGGATGGCGCTAACGCTTATCCGGCCTACTTTCAAAATTAATTACCCGTCCCAAATCAATCATCTAAATTATATATGGATATTTTAAATTCACCCGCGGAATAAGTTATTTACTTTTATCTATTATTAATGCCTTTACTATTGCAAACCAATCGTAAAAAACTTTATATGTTATTTTTTAACAAAGTGGACTATTAAAATGGCAATTCCTGCTTATCTCTGGCTCAAAGACGATGGTGGTGCACCTATAAAGGGTTCTGTTGATGTAAATAATCGCGAACGTTCAATCGAGGTGACATCGTTTAGCCATAACCTTTATATCCCAACGGATGGTAACACAGGAAAGCTTACTGGCACACGTGTGCACGGCGCACTGATTTTTGAGAAGGAATTCGATAGCGCTTCCCCTTATCTTTTTAAAGCCGTTGCCACAGGGCAAAGCTTGCAATCGGCCGAATTCAAATGGTACGAGATCAATGATGCAGGTCAGGAAGTAGAGTACTACAACATGCTCCTCGAAGGGGTTAAAGTTGTATCCGTAACACCGATGATGCATGACACTAAAACTGTCATCAATGTTGGTCATAGAGAACAAGTACAGCTACGTTACGATAAAATCACCTGGCACTATCTCGATGGGAACATTCAATATTCAGATGCCTGGAATGAACGCATAACCGAATAAGTGAAATCATATGGACACTGTCGAAGAGCTTAACGGTACATATTTCTACAGAGGGTTTGCTAATCTTTCAGCAGGAGAACTTCTTTTCTGGATTTTCCTGGATGAAACAAGTGAACAATTTGGCGTAAATGATTATATGACCTTGGGTCTAATTTTACTTGGTCAACCTACGATCGCAACCAGAGATAAGCCGATAGGGGCAACTGCAGGGACATCACCACTGAGCTCTCAGTTACGACATTGGTTAAATATAGAAACTAGACGTTTACCCACCCTAACTACAGGAAGTATAAGACGATTAAAATTTGCATATGTAACAAATCTGGGCGCTTTTGTTGGAAGATGGATTCCAATATTGGGGATTGTCATAATGGCTTATGACGTGACTGAGATTTCATACAAAGTCACAATTAAATATAACACCATAGCCAGAGGTAAAGATAAGCTATGGTAAGTGATGATGATATCATCGCCTGGTACGATGAAACATTTAATAAACCCAGCTTATTCTTTAAAAAGCGTTGGCCAGTCACTCTCGATACCAGCCTTTCAACGGGAGATTATGTGTGGGCCAGTGAAACGGGCGCAGACATCATGGATGCTTACTTTGCAACTTTCAATGTTGATTGCGCCAATTTCGATTTCTATAAATATTGGCCTATTGAGACATTCATACTTTATGCAATGTTTACCTGTAGCAGAGATGACGATGAGCCACAGCCATTAACACTCCGCATGCTGGCAGAGTCTGCAAAAGCGGGTAAATGGCTTTATGACTGAACCTTATTGACGGATGCCATTTATCCGACCTACCGCTTCCCCAAAAAATAAAGCCGCTGACCTATTAATCAGCGGCTTTTCTGTTACTTACAATCCCGTCAGAAATTGTATTTCACGCCCAGCATACCGCGGGTATCGCTGTAGCCTTTGTCGCCGACCTGTTGGGCCACGTTGCTCCACACGTTGAGGCGCGGAGTGATTTGACCTTCAACGCCGACTTTCAGCTCGCCGATGTTCTTCGTGCCGCGCATGTCATTGCTCACATCGTCCATCTTCACGCTGGCGGTCTGGGTGTTGTGGATCCAGTTGGCTTCAACAAACGGCTGGAACTCACGGGATTTACCGTCGTCGATGGCGTTGTGACCGTTGATAAAGGCCTTCACGCCCAGACGGGTCATCAGGTTGCCATCGGTATCATCCTTCACACGGGTACCATTCGCTTCGCGGTGACTGTCGGCCTGCACATCCATCCACACCACCTGCGCTTTCGGTTGCAGCCAGTAGCTGTTGCGCTCGTTTTCACCCAGTTTGAAGCTGTAACCGGCTTCTACCGAAGCGGTTATCCCGCTGGATTTGTATTTCTCTATCGCCTGCTCCTGGCCCATCACTTTGTTATCAAACCAGTTGTACAGCATCCAAGTATCCACGTAGGTGCCGGTTTTGTCTGCGTCATTGGCATACCAGGTGCCGTACAGCCCCACGCTGTAACCGGTAACCTGACCACGTGAATGGTAGCCGGTCAGGCTGGACTGCGTGCGGTTCTGGCTGTTGGCATAGCCTGCCATTGCGCCAATGTGCCAGCGGTCGAGACCGTCGGAACTCCACTGCGCCAGATCGCCGCCTAACTGCATCACATAGCTGTTGCTTTGGGTTTTCAACTGCCCGCTACCGTCTTTAAAGCGGGTATGCGCCCCGACGTTACGCATCCACATACTGGTGACTTTTTTCTCGCCCGTCAGCATGTCGATGTACTGCGTTTCGCCCAGACGATCGTGCAGTCGGGTCATAAACAGCGTGTTAGCGGCGTAGTTGTTCGCCAGATAGCTACCCGCTTCCGGACGGTACTGCTGCTCAGTGACCGGAGGTGCTACAGGTTCTTCCGGTTCAGGAATAATCGGGTCCACAGGATCGACCGGGTCTGGGTCAACAGGATCAGGGTCATGCGGATCGACCGGGTCCGGGTCTTCCGGATCCGGCGGAGCAGGAATAAAGCTGGTCAGATACCAGTTGTTGCCCTTCTGCACAACGTTATAGTCGTAGGCACCGGCAACAATACGGCTTGCCTTCTCAAAATTGCCGTCAGAATTGCCAGCCACTTCAATTATCTCAATCCCTTCAACGGTTTGTGCCCCGGTGCCGCCAATGTTGTTCACCGCCACAAAAGAGTCACCCGTGGTGTTGCCGAGAACAATCAGCTTATCGGTTTCGGAGGTATCGTCATTGAGGACGGTATTAAAGACCAGCGTGCCGCCGTTGCCGGTGTAATCTTCATTGATGGTAAGCGTCTGCCACGGTTCGCCGTCAGTATGCCTAAAGTTCACCACCGCCCCGCTGTTCAGCGTCAGGTCGGTGAGCGTGGAACTGTTGGTCATATTCCAAACTGCATCACTCATTTGCAGCGAGATAACCCCCGTTCCGGCCGTGACGCTGGTGATGTATGACGCCCCACTCCACAACGAGTTGTCGGTCATGTTGAGCTTAATCGCACTGTTTTGCTGCGGCAGGCTGCTGTTCGCGGCAGTCGCGCCAGCGGCGTGAAGATCGCCGTCGATGAGGAAACGCCCGCCAGCAGAGCCATCGACGATACCGCCCGTTTCTGTGCTGATGGCGTAGCTTTCATTGCTGTGGTCGCCCGCCATAGCAATAGTAGCGCCGCCACCAAGATTTACCGTGCCGCGTGAAATCGCATACAGACCGCGTGGCGCTTTGCTGTAAGAGGCTGCCTTCGTAGAGCTGTTAACGTTAATCGTCGCGTTATCACCCAGATTCACCGTTGCATTGGTGGAATAGACCGCATGGGCGCTGGCACCGCTCACCGAAATAGTGGCGTTATTGCCCAGTTCCGTTTTGGAAGATGAGGCGGCATAGATCCCTGTCGAGGAAGCACCCGACGTCTCGATAGTGGCGTCATCACCAAGGCGGATCGAGGAACCACTCTGCCCGGTGCGAAGACCTTCTGAACTGTCACCGATCGTCACAATGTGTGCCCGGTCGCCGACGACAATTGTATTTTTAGCCTGCGTGGCGTCTTTCATTGCGTTTGCAGTGATACCACGCCCCTGGGAACCGGTGGTTTGAATATACAGATCGTCGCCGACGTAAATGCTGGCTGAGCCTTTCCAACCCTGGCTATAGGAGTTGTAACCGGCGTTAATACCGTCACCATCCTGACCGTCCACATAAATGCTGGTGCGATCTCCGGTGATGATAAACACTGGGTTATCCGGCGTATTGGCCCCGTGCGTACGGATACCGTCAACATCTTTACCATTATTAGCGGCATTCTTCGACTGTGTGCGAATCGTCAGGTCATCGCCAAAAATAACGCCCGGACTTCCCGTTTGGCTGTTCTGAATAACGGTAATGGAGTGCTCAAAGGCTTCTGCTCCTGGCCCATTGAGCGTTAACCCATTGCCATAAACAGGAATGATGCCAGCACTCCATTGATAAACATAATTCGGCGTGGCGCTGGTTTTTGCGAAACTGGCATTCGCCTGAGCAGGAAATAAAGCCTGCAATTCCGGCGAAAGGCTGCTCACCAGTCCACTGGAAGGCAGACTGTCAATATCAATCCAGGCCGCGTGGGTTGAAAATACCATTGACGTTAACGCGGCTGATACCGCTATAGCAATGCGTGAGTAATGCTTAGGTTTTTTCATAATAGCCTCCTGCTTTCGGGCGTAGGGCGTCCACCACATCGCGATGACGTGGAAATAATAAAAATGAGAATCAGCTATAAAATGTTAGAGAGTATTTTATGAATGCTTAGGCCTAACTTATCTTCAAGTCGAAGTTTGTAGACATATATTCTCTTAACATCAATATTATCTATTCGGGTAATTTGCTGAATACTTACCCCTGAAATAAATCGCTTGAGTAATACCATTTCCGTATAATTTAATGAACGCCCACGTTTGCTGTTGGCGAGATGCCCCCGGAATAAGCGACGTATTTTCTGATGTTGAACTTCATCACTATCATTGGAATAAATAATCCCTTGAATTTTATTGCTTTTCGATAACCAGTAATTGGCTAACGGCGCCAGGATCCGGTCCGCTATCAATACAATATGCATACCACTCTGCGTCAGGCGATCCACCCATTGCGGATCGGTGAACAGGCGCAAATTCGGGAATGAAAAATCGATAAAAATAAATCCATGGGATAAATGGTTGTGATTATTAAGTAAAAGTTTTTCAACAATGCCTTTTTTCAAATAATCATTACCCTCTGGCCAGACAGCAAAAGCGGCTCGGTGGCAATATTGTGCACGTACGGCAGCATCCGGAAATAATTCACAGGATAATTCACAGCTTATGCAACGAACACTCTGTAGCGTCTTTCTCTTCATCAACTATGCCCCTGTTATTTTCCATAAATATTTCATCGGTAAATAAATGTGTCAATCCGACACGTGGTGAACTCCATTTCTGCTAATAACAGTCGATTGATGAAAATGTTATAAAATCCTATAGAAAAACAATCTCCAACTGTAAACATCGTTATGTTGATAAGTATTACGAAGTTTTCTCTCAGATTAATAACCCATATATTAGGAGTTTTATACACAAATCCAGACATCACGATAAACGTAAATACAGCACTATTTGCTAAAACAAAACCTTAAAAAATGATTTTAGTAAATTACAAAATTCCTAAAAACCAGAAACCTTTGTGATGTTGTGGGATAAATATAATAACTAATCAGATAAACCTGTAATTAATTCTCATTATTTTACCTTAGTTAATTATCACCTAAGATATGTATACCATAACTCATTGTATTAAAAGGATTTACCCATCAAACACAAAATTCTTATCTTTGATCAAGTACAAAGGTAGAAGCGTCTTATCCATTTAGATGTAATATGAAATGGGTATGTTGATGCAAAATATGAGACGTTTTCGTTACTGAGGGCCGGGCATTGTACCTTATCAACCAGTTGGTCGAATTTAATCCTGATAACAAAAGTCTGGTCAATCGACAGACCGGGCGAGCAATTCAACTGCAGATCCCAGCCTCGCTCTGTTTTCTCTATTTAATTACTCACGCAAGTGACATTGTTTCTCAGAACACGCTGCTCAAAGTAGGTTGGGGAGAAAGAAACAATGTGACGACGACCAATACTTTTTACCAGGCAATTTTGACGTTGCGCAATGCACTGGCGGATGTCGGGTTGCCCCGTGATACAGTCAAAACTATTTCCCGGCGTGGACTCAGATTAAATGAGAATACGCATGTGGAGACGATCACTCATTCCCAAACTGAGCCCCCCTTAGCACCATTTATTAAGGAAAACAACAATCCCGAGGTAACACCCTCTCCACCGCAAGTAGCAACGTCGATTCCCTGGTGGAACATTTTCTTAACCACCGGAGTGATTATTACTACTCTGATTATCTGGTTGGTTTGGTATCAGACTCGCCCTGTCATGCCGTTTAGTAAATTCGTGTCGGTTTCTATGCAAATTCCCTCTCAGGAAAACTGTAAAATTTATTACTCACCGAATGAACACAATCTGGAAAGCTATTTCAGCCTGATGCAATCGCATCCCGATCTTTGTGAATATAACAAACATGTGTTTCTTTCAGGTTACCGTAGGGCACAGAGGATGGTGGCCTTTGTCTGCGATAAGGATGCGCGGATAGATGTTCACGCGTTTTGTTCTACTCATTACTACTGGATGCGCGGGAAATGAACAAAATACACAATCTTATCCTGCTGGCGATCGGCGTGGTATTGATGCTGGGTTCAGGCGCCTGGTTATGGTATTCACGCTACGCCGACAGGCCATTGAACTGCGTCGGTAACGTGGAGTGGAATATTGGCAGCAACCGCTTTACCGGCACGGTGTCGTATCGGTTGTACGACCATCAGGGGCTGGCAACCTTAACCGGAAAACTGTACGGGCGTCACGTCACAGGTATTAGCAGAAACATCTATTTTACCTATACCCAGCACCACGACGCGCGCGTGCTGCAGTCAACGCAACTGGTAAAAACCTTCTCAGACTCCGCCGATAAAGACGATATCAACGAGACCTTGCCCAGTTTTTATCGCGAAACCGGACAGCGCCTGAGTCTGGTCATGGAGGAGTATAAAGGGGCGTGGATAGTAGCGAGTTCCACTGTTCCTTCGCTGTATTGCCGTAAAAAGTAACGTCATATCCGGATACAAAAAGGGTGCCCTCACGCAGGAATTCATATTTGTCATCATCGACTTACGCGACATGGGTCACTGAATCCATTCATATCCCATTGCTATTCTTTTCCCCGAATCAGGAAACATCCTGAATATCACGATATCCATTGCGTAATAATTAAGCGAAACGGGCGTTTTATTTTGTCCAGAAGACTTCAATCTACGGATGGATATTTGGAGAAGGCGTGGGCAGGGGCGTTTATCTCTCTCGCGAGCAATGTCTGAAGGTTCAGGCGTTATCGCATTTCAGGAAACGGTGTGTTTCCGGTGTATTTTTGGCGTACATATGAGGGATACGTAATGTTTACTTTTAAAAAGTGCCTGATTGCACTTTCTATAAATTTGGCCGTTGTTTCATCAGGTTTTGCTTGTACGACCCTGCTGGTCGGTAACGAAGCATCAGCGGACGGCTCCATGCTGGTAGCGCGTAGCGCTGACAGTGATGCCCTGAAAGCACAGCATTTTGTCATTCACCCGGCAAAACAGAATCAGACCGGGGTATACAGCACCAAAGCACATAACGGTGCGAATGACTTTACCTGGCCGCTACCCAAAAACTCTCTGCGTTATACCACTGTTCCAAACTGGAAAACCCAGTTGCACGGCGCGACCGGATTTAACGAGCTGGGCGTTGGCGTGAGCGGCACAGAATCTATTTTTGCCTCACCAAAAGCGCTGGCCGCCGACCCGTACGTTGAGGATAAAGGGATCACCGAAGACGATATTCCGGATATTCTGCTGTCGCAGAGTAAAACCGCGCGTGAAGCCGTGGCGCTGCTGGGCCATATCGTTGAGACCGTCGGCGCAGGTGAAGGCTTTGGCGTTGCCGTCGTCGACGATAACGAGATCTGGTATCTGGAAACCGGCAGCGGCCATCAGTGGATGGCACAGCGCCTGCCGAATAACCAGTATTTTGCCACCGGCAATCAGGGGCGTTTACAGGATTACGATCCGAAAAACCCTGACATGATGGCGTCAAAAAACCTGATCCAATTTGCGACCGAAAAAGGTCTGTACGAACCGGCAAAAGACGGTAAATTCAACTTCTCCAAAGCCTATACCCGTGATGACGAACGTGACCGCACGTATAACGACCCTCGCGTATGGACCATCCAGAAAGAGTTCAATCCTTCCGTAAACCAGGATATGGCCAAAGGACGTGAACTCCCGGTCTTCATGACGCCAGAGAAGAAAATGACGCTGGACGATGTGAAGGCCGTACTGCGTAACCATTACGAAGGCACCAGCCATGACCCCTACACCAACGGTCTGAACGGCAAAGAGCCGTGGCGTCCGGTCAGCGTCTTCCGCACCTATGAAGCGCACGTTATGCAGGTTCGTCCGTGGTTGCCAAAAGAGATTGGTGAAACGACCTACATTGGCCTGGGTATGGCCGACCTCACCGCCTTTGTTCCGTACTACAGCGGCCTGAAAGCGTATCCGGCTAACTATACGATGGGTACCGATAAAGCGGACGATCAGTCTATCTACTGGAAATATCGTAAATTACAAACGCTGACCATGACCGATTATCCGAATCTCGCGCCAATCGTTAAAAAAGCCTACAAAGCGTGGGAAGACAAAGTGGCGAAGGAGCAAAAAGAGGTCGAAGCAGAGTATCTGAAAATGGCGAAAACCGATAAACCTGCCGCCGATAAGATGCTGAATGACTTCAACCTTCGCATCATGGCTGACGCCGAGAAGCTGACGGAAGATCTGACTAATCAGCTGTTTACCATCCGCACTAAAGACATTCAGTCTGATATCTTCTTTGCCAACGCGGCGAAAAAAGACTGATTAACGACGCAATAAAATTGCTGGCGCATATTAGTTTTGCGCCAGCATTTCACACCGCGCCTTCACCGCGTCGTGCAGCAGACGGACCGCCGTTGAAAGCTGCTTCCTATGCGGGCAAATCATATTCAGCGGGACTGTCTCTCCCTGATAATCCGGCATCAGCAGTTGTAATCGACCATCACGTACATCCTCGCTGACATCCAGCCACGACTTATATGCCACGCCCTCGCCGGTAATCGCCAGGCGGCGGATCACTTCCGCATCGTCGCTCATTATGGTGCCGTTAACCTGCACGCTGCTGACCTCACCGTTTCGCGTAAACGTCCAGCGATCGTGCAGACGTCCGCGCAAGACGAAGGTCATGGCGTTGAGCTGCGCTAAGTCACCCGGGCTTTGCGGCGCGCCGTTTTGCACCACCCATTCCGGTGAGGCCACCAGCACGCGTCGGTTCCCCGGCGCCACGGGCAGTGCAATGTAAGACGCGTCTTCGGTGTTGCCATAGCGAAACGCAACATCGACGGGATCTTTAAAGACATCCGTCACCTGGTCGGAGAAAAAAATCCGCAGGCGCAGCGCGGGATAGCGGCGTCGAAATGACTGAAAGACCGGCAACAGCAGGTTACGGCCGAGATCGGAAGGCACGGCAATTTGCAGCGTGCCTGACACTTCATCTTCCGGGGTCTGTATTTTTTGCAGTCCGGCATGCATTACGTCCAGCATCTGGCGGGCATAGGGTAGCCAGACCTCGCCTTCGGGCGTCAGGCGCAGGCTGCGCGTGGAGCGGGCGAACAAACGGATAGCCAACGTCGACTCCAGACGCTTGATGGCTGAGCTAACCTGAGCAGGCTGAACGCCGACTTCGCGCGCAGCATCGCTAAAACTATTCAGCGCCGCGGCGCGGACAAACAACGTGAGATCTTCAAGCCGGAACATTTTCACTCCCCGAGTATAAGTCCTGTCGCCGTGGGGCTATTTTTCCCGTTCTGCTGCCGGTTTACCATCGAATTATTCAACACAGATAAGGTTTCTGAACCGGAGAGATGATGAAAGCCATCGCTATTACCCGCGCCGCGACCGACGGCAATAATATTGAATTTTTACAAGAGATTGACCTGCCCATGCCAGTCGCTACCGGGCACGATCTGCTGGTTGAAGTGAAGGCCATTTCCGTCAACCCCGTTGATACCAAGGTTCGCGAGGGTTTTAACGCTGATGTGCCGCGCGTGCTGGGCTGGGATGCCGTGGGCGTGGTGAAATCCGTGGGTGAAGCCGTCACCCTGTTCTCACCGGGCGATGAAGTCTGGTACGCCGGTGCGCTGGGTCGCGCTGGCAGTAACAGTGAATTTCAGCTGGTTGATGAACGTATTACCGCGCTGAAGCCGCAATCACTGGATAATGCCTCTGCGGCGGCGCTGCCGCTGACCGCGATCACCGCCTGGGAAATGCTGTTTGACCGTCTGGGCGTTGAGGAAAACGGCAATGAAGATGATGTGTTACTGATCGTTGGCGCGGCTGGCGGCGTCGGTTCTATCCTGACGCAACTGGCCAGTAAGCTGACCAAAATGACCGTCATCGGTACGGCATCACGTCCGCAGAGCCAGAAATGGGTTCGTGAAGCGGGCGCTCATCATGTGATTGACCACAGCAAGCCGTTGACGGAAGAGCTGGCACGGATAGGCATTAAAGAGGTGACGCACGTTGCCAGCCTGAACAATACCGAGCAGCACTACCAACAAATTATTGCCGCCCTGGCACCGCAGGGCAAACTGGCGTTGATTGACGATCCTGAATTCCTCGATGCCCGTCCGCTGAAGGCCAAAAGCATTTCGCTGCACTGGGAATTTATGTTTACCCGTTCGATGTTTACCACCCACGATATCATCGCGCAACACCAGCTTTTGACCCGCGTGGCACTGCTGATCGACAGCAACACCCTCCGCACCACGCTGGGCGAGCATTTTGGCGCTATCACTGCAGCAAATCTGCAAAAAGCCCACGCGCAAATTGAAACCGGTCGTTCGGTCGGCAAGATTGTGCTGGAGGGGTTTTAACATGCCTGACACTGGGGTGATTTTCATTATTGCGGTACTAAAGGCCAAACTGCTACGGCTGGATTATCTGACGCCGATTGCGCCATAAAATAACTGCCGAAGCCCCTGCCGCATAGGGGGCTTCGGCAGTCATGTCTCACTCGCTTCACTATCTCTGCTATGATGCCTGCACACAAATAAAACAAAACAACATGCCGAGGGAAAGATGAGTTCCACCAGAAGAGGGATGATGAACGTCCTGATTGCCGCCGTATTGTGGGGAAGTTCAGGCGTTTGCGCGCAGTACATCATGGAGCAAAGTCAGATGTCGTCGCAGTTTCTGACCATGACACGTCTGATTTTCGCCGGGCTGATTCTGCTGATGCTCTCTTTCGTTCACGGCGACAAAGTGTTCTCTATTATCAAAAACCGCAAAGACGCCATCAGCCTGCTCATTTTTTCCGTGGTCGGGGCGCTCACCGTACAGCTCACCTTTCTGCTGACCATTGAAAAATCCAACGCTGCCACCGCGACGGTACTGCAATTTTTGTCACCGACCATTATCGTGGCGTGGTTTTCCGTGGTTCGCAAAGCACGACCGGGAATATTAGTGCTGACCGCGATTTTCACCTCGCTCATTGGCACCTTCTTACTGGTCACCCACGGTAACCCGACGTCGCTGTCTATTTCACCTGCCGCGCTGTTCTGGGGAATTGCTTCGGCGTTTGCCGCCGCGTTTTATACCACCTACCCCTCAACGCTTATCGCGCGTTACGGCACGCTGCCGATTGTCGGCTGGAGCATGTTGATAGGCGGCCTGATCCTGCTCCCGTTCTATGCCGGAGAGGGAACAAACTTCATGGTGAATGGCAGTTTAATTCTGGCGTTTTTCTATCTGGTGGTCATCGGTACGTCGCTCACGTTTAGCCTGTACCTGAAAGGCGCGCAGATGATTGGCGGGCCGAAGGCGAGCATTTTAAGCTGCGCAGAACCGTTGAGCAGCGCATTGCTGTCCCTGCTGTTGTTAGGTATTACCTTTACCCTGCCTGACTGGCTGGGCACGCTGTTGATCCTCTCATCGGTCGTGCTGATTTCCATGGACTCCCGCCGCCGCGCCAGAACGGTATAGCCCCGAACGGCGCGGCAACGGGGAGATTACCAACCCGGAACCGCGCCGCCGTTAAAGATTTTCTCAGCCGCTTTCGCCACTTCCGGTGACTGATAAGATTGCAGGAATTCTTTCACATTCTCGGCATCTTTGTTGTCTTCTCGCGCCACCAGGATGTTCACGTACGGTGAGTTTTTGTCTTCGATAAATACGCTGTCATGTACCGGGGAAAGCCCGGTTTGCTGAATGTAGGTAGTACTGATAATCGCCACATCCACTTTCTGATCGTCCAACACGCGCGGCAACTGCGCACCTTCCAGCTCCATAATATTCAGGTGTCGCGGATTATCAGTAATATCCAGCGCCGTGGGCAGCAAGCCTGTATTTGCTTTCAGCGTGATTAACTTTTCTTTTTGCAGCAGCAGTAGCGCCCGCCCGAGGTTTGTGGGATCGTTAGGTATCGCAATCGTCGCACCGTCTTTAAGTTCTGCAACGGTTTTGATTTTCTTCGAATAACCGGCCATCGGGAACACAAAGGTATTGCCCACCGCAACCAGCTTATAGCCGTGCGCGTTATTATCTTGCTCAAGAAATGGGCGATGCTGGAAGACGTTGGCATCCAGTTCACCCTGATTGGTGGCATCGTTGGGCAACAGGGAACCGCTAAACCCTACCAGCTCCACCTCCAGGCCATATTTTTCTTTAGCCACTTTCTTCGCAACTTCCGCCACATCCTGCTCTGCGCCGTTAATTACGCCGACTTTGATATGCTTCGCATCGCTGCTCTGCTGATCGCATCCTGCCAGCAATAATCCCGCCAGCAATACTGCCGCCCCGGCCCCAAAATGAGGTATCTTCAGTTTCACGTTTTATCCTTTTTTAATAACCGCCTGATGAGTAATGAAATGACTATAGCGGCAAGGCCGCTGCGGTTTAAAAAACGAAAAAGCATCAGCAAGAAGAAAAAAGCATAACGGGAAAAAGATAAATTAGTCGGAAGATGCCATTAGTTCATCACTTGAAAGCCCGGTGATAATTAGCACCAGTTCACGATCGATCCCCTTCTCCAGCATGGCCTGGGCTATCCGCAACGCTTCGTCTTGTTTGCCTTCGAGTTTGCCCTTTTGTAATCCCTCTTGTAGGCCACTGTGATGACCAGTTCTTCGCCCCGACTCGCGTAAGCATTCTGCAATAGTCATTAATCTCTCCTTGTGTTGGGGAACGCGTAAAGCCACCTCACGAATAAACGCCTCGAAACGCGGTGCGCTACCAGACTGCATCAGATAATTAAATAGCGTTTCTACCTGGCTGTCATTAGCGTATCCCTTAACCAGCAAAGCAACCAGGTTATCCACCAGCACCATCAGGTCACGTTCACGTATATGCTTCTGGACAAGCTCAAGTAGCGCCACCCGCCGATGCTGCATAATCTCATCATCAGACATCACCGTGATGTCTACCAGCGGGAAGGCCGTACCATAAAGCTGCCGCGCGGTTTGTGGATCGTCAAATTCATCCAACCAACACAGCGAGTACGGATACGGGCTGTCAACGCCATGGTAAAAAAGTATCGGCACCACCAGCGGCAGCGTTTTATGTCCTGCATCAAGGTGCTTCTGCATCGCAGCAATGGCATAACGCATCATCCGGAATGCCATATGAACATCTGGCGAGCTTTGGTGCTCAATCAACGCATAGATATAGCCTTTACCCGATGTCGTTTTCAGCGACCACAGCACATCGGAATAACACGCACGCAAATCTTCTTCAATAAAACTCCCGGGTTCCAGCTTCAGTGTGTCCAGATCGCAAAGCTCATGTAATGACGCCGGAAGATAGGTATCAAGAAAATCCCGTGCCGTATCTGGATGGCCCAGGAACTTTTTAAATACCGCATCATGCGGCGTAGAGGTTATTGGTTTTTGCATGGCGATCCGTCACAAGAAGAACAAGATGACGGGACATTACTCGCCAGTGGCGCACACAACATCAGAGAACTTTTCTATCTGCGAGGCGTTTTGACGGATAAATACATACTTCTGCAATGCATTCATTTTTCATGAATGATATTCGCAAAAATGCCCGGTAAGCGTGAGCTTCTCCGGGCATTCTCTTTTCGCTATCCAACGATGGCGCCTCACACCAGGGTTTTGACTATCTCCATCATCCTGGCGACATCTTCAGGCCGGGTATTGCCGGTTTGCGAGTCGATAATCGAGCTGTACACATGCGGCATGACCCGCGGTACGCCCGCCTCGAGGCAGGTTTGCAGGATAATGCCGAAGTTATCCAGCGAGATACCGCCGGTCGGTTCAATCAGCGTCATGCCGTTGCGCGCCGCGGTCGTCGCCAGCGCGTACAGCTCAGGCAACGATTTCTCACCGCCCATCGGGAAGAACTTCGCCGCATGCGCGCCAGAGTCCAGCATCATGCGCACTGCGGCATCGCAGGAAACGCGGGCTGGCGTGCCCTGGCTGCTGCTGACCCCGGTCGAGATCAACACTTCCCCCGGCGTGCCCGTGGGACTGACTAACGCGTTGATATGGGTCTGTTCACCGCCCGTTGCGGCCAGCGCGCCTGCCGCAAAACCACAGCCGGTAAAAGTCTGGTTGACGTGTGCCGGATGGATCCGTGAGGCAATCATGGCCGCTTTGTAATACTGCGCCGGGTCGCCCGCCCCAAGCCCTACGGAAATTGACGGCACTTCAGCCATCCAACGCTTCACTTCGACAACCCCTTCCTCAACCGAGGCAAACTGTGCGGAAAGGATGCCGATCACCGCATGGCCTTCAGCGGCATCATAGATTTCCCGCGCATTGGCGATATCCTTCGCCAGTACGTTAATCGCCACTTTATTACGATAAAAATTAATCTGCTGCATGCTCTGCAATCTCCTTTAATCGCGCCACGATCAGCGCCATTTCCCCTTCTGCGACCGTACGCGGATCGAGACTAAAGACACCCTGGTGAAGGTTATAACGACGCGCGTAAATCGCAATATCGCCCCCACGCAGCTGTGCTTCTACGGCGTATGCATCCAGTCCCAACGCCTGCGCGTTCACCTGAATACGAACCCGCCAGATGGCGCGTCCGGCTTCGTCCTGCTCAATATCCGCCTTCAGTCCGTGAATCGCTGAAATCGCCTGCGCGACCGGTTGCAGTTCTTCGGCGGTAACGCTTGTTTGCCCCTGATGATAGTTTTCCAGGGCATACACCAGCCCGACCATATTCTCTTTGCCGATCTTCATCGCCCGGGCAATTCCGTGGTGCTGCGCTTTACACGCCGCAATCCATTGTTTTTTCCCGGTGATAAACCCGGAGGTCGGCGCATTAAAGGCTTTTGCCCCGCTGTAGACCACCATATCCGCCCCGCTCGCCACCCAGGCGTGTAAGTCTTCCTCGGCGGCGGCATCGACAATCAGCGGCAGATTGTGAACCTGCGCAACCTGTACGAAGTCCGCAATGTTCAACATGCCTTTCTGCACGCAGTGGTGCGATTTCACATACAGCAGCGCGGCGGTGTTGTCGGTAATCGCGCTCTCCAGCTGCCAGCGGGCCGCCAGATTACTCGAGCCAACCTCCACCACGCGTCCTCCCCCTAAGCGAATCGCGCTGGTGATCGGCGCCCCATAGTCCACGTTATGCCCACGCAGCATGACCACTTCATTGGCCATACCCGCGCTGTCCGGCATCATCGTGACACTAGCCTGGTCACCGCGGGTAATGGCGGCGGCAACGGCAATCGCAATACCCGCCGAGGCGCACGAAGTAACATAGCTGTCCTCCGCGCCGGTGTAGCGGGAAACCAATTGACCGGTACGGTCCACCAGCCGGTCAATTTCAACAAAGGTCGACGCTGCTCGTGCGGTGGCCTGCATCACTTCCGGCGCGACGCTGGAAACGCCCAGAATCGTCATCTTGCCGCAGGCGTTAATCACCTGTTTTAGCCCCAGTTGTTGATAGATATTCTGTGTCATGGCTTACAACACTCCCAGCAGCGAACAGACCACGCTGAGCGCGACAATCGACAGCAAAATGGTGGTGTAACGCGGTCCTTTCTTCACCAGATAGAAGTAGATGGCGAACACCGCCGCCAGCGGCAACAGACCGGGAGCAATAGAGTCGAGGATTTGCTGAACCACCACTTCAGAACCTTTCAGGGCGCTGAGTTTTAACGGCGTGGTGATCTTGACGTAGCTTGCCGACAGCGCCCCCATCATGATCAGGCCCAGCACGTTCGCGCCGTAGATAAGCTCCTTTATTCGCCCTCCCTGCAGCAGACCAATTATCGAGTCACGCCCCAGCGTATAGCCTTTGTGCACCATGCCATAGCTGATTGCCAGCGTAATAGCAGGATAGAGAATTAACGGCACAATTCCGCCCATCGCGCTGCCATTGGCGGCAAACGGGATGAAAATGGCAATTAGCAGCGGCATCACGGCGGCCCAGATGATCGAGTCTCCCATCCCGGCCAGCGGCCCCATCAAGCCCGTTTTTATCCCGGTGATGGATGCGTCGCTGATCGGCTCACCGCGCGTTTTCTGCTCCTCCATCGCAATGGAGATCCCCTGAATTACCGCCCCGAACGTCTGCTCTGAGTTGAAGAAGTTCAGATGGCGTTTCAGCGCTTCTACCTGTTCCTCTTTTTGCGGATAGAGCTTTTTGATGATCGGCGTCATCGAGGCGCAGAAAATCAGGCTCTGCAAACGCTCATAGGAGCTGGAAACTTCCGCACCCAGCCAGTAGATAAACCAGGCTTTGGTGATATCGGCTTTGGTCAGCGTGCCGCTTTCACGCGCACGCTCCACCAGTTCATGTTGCATTACGTCGCTGCTCATCATGCTGCTCCTTCATTTTTCGCCAGACCTTTAATCAGGAAGGCCACGCAGGTACCAAAGATTGCCATCGCCATGATGTCCACCTTCAGGTACAGCACTGCGAAGAATCCGCCGATAAACCACGGCAGCAGGCTCTTTTTACCGATCACCATAATGGTGATGGCGAAGCCCAGCGCTGGCAGAATGCCGCCCATAATTTCAAAGGAGTGCGTCAGCCAGTGCGGCATCAGCTTGAGGAAGCTTTCCACCACATCCTGACCAAAATAGTTGGCGGCGAAAACCACCGGGAAACGCAGCACCAGCCCAAGCAACGCCGGGTAGAGGAACGCACAGCGCATGATACCCGCCATGTTGGCCGTTTCCGCATGTTTGTCGGCCATATGCACCCATGCCGCGTTTAACGTGCGGCGCAGCTGGTCGAGGAACACACCGATGACGCCAAATGGGATCGCCAGCGCGATAGCCAGGTTCGGGTCCATTCCGGCCTTCACGGCGATAGGAATTGAAATACAGGCGGCCAGCGCCGGATCAGAGGGCACATTACCACCCGGCGTGGAGGTCACGCCGAGGTAAACCAGCTGCATACCTGCGCCAATGATCATCGCCGTTTCCATGTTGCCTAACAGCAGGCCAACGAATACGGCAATCACCACCGGTTGCAGCAGCATAGCGGAGAAGGTGTAGCCAAGGCGTAAACGGGCAAACCAGTAATACAACCCCATCAGGCTTGCGAAGACTAAAGTATCCATAGTTAATTACCCTGTTATCAAAGAGTTAGAATTTTTTCAGGATATCGTCCAGCGACTGCGGCTTATCTTCCGGGATGGTCTGGAAGAACACCTGAATCCCACGATTTTTCAGGTCGCTCAGAATGCCGACGTCTTTTTCATCCAGCGTAATGTTCTGGAATACCGCTTTGCGGTTTGGCCCACCGCCCAGCCCACCGACCTGAATAGTGGTGACATCAAAGCCCAACTGGACCGCTTCCTGCACCGCCACCAGAGAGGGGAACAGCACCAGCACTTTGCCGTCACCAAGCTGGTTTTCTTTCCAGGCGGCAGCAAAACTTTGGTTACCGAAGCAATCCACTTTGATGTTCGGCGGCGCGGCCATCAGGTAGATATTTTTCATAAACGGATCGGCATCCAGCTCATCGCTGACCACCGCAATCCGGTTGGCCTGAGATTGTCCAACCCACTTGGTCACCACTTGTCCATGAATCAGACGGCTATCGATACGACATAAGACGATGTTTGCCATGATGTTTATTCCTTATTGTGATTGTTGTAATTGACGCACGTGGGCGACAACGTCCAGGCAACTGCTACGCCCGGCTTCGACCAGTTCAGCCACGCAGGTGGTCAACTGGCCATGCTCGCGTTTGTCGAGCGCCTCCAGTAGCAAAGAGGCATTGAGCCCGGAAATCACAGCCACCGGGTAATCGGCACTCAGCCGCGCCGCCACGTTAGAGGTGGTGCCGCCAATAAAATCGGTCAGGATCAGTGAACCTTCCGGCATGGTTTTCACCACGGCTTCAACGCGCTGGTAAAACTCGCCGAGCGTATCAACGGGCATCAGCGCAATTTCCGTCACGCCTTTGATTTCACCCATCACCATGCGCAGGCTGTTGCAAAGCTGTTGCCCCCAGCCGCCATGGGTCAGCAGCAGGATCTGGGGCAAGGATTCAGTGGTAGTCAAAATGGCCTCCTGGCTCGATTACATGAGACTTGCGATGCCTGATGGCGCTTCGCTTATCAGGCCTACGGCAAGTGCTTTGTAGGCCGGATAAGGCGTTTTATGCCGCCATCCGGCAAACTCATCAAAGTAAGAGCAAAGGCTGTGCCAGAATTTGTGTCACGCGGGGAAGAGAGGAGCGCTGGCGAGGCAGGAAGCCGCGCCAGTAAAGGGATTAGCTATACAGCAGTTCGTAGATATAAAAATACTCCGCGTCCGATAAGCGAATGGCATAGGCCTCTTCGATCGGCAGGAAAGCGGATTTAATGACACTAAACGCGCGATTATCCAGATCCGGCTTGTTCTCCAGCGCCATCTGTAACGGTTTACGGTTAATCACGATACGCTCGACCATACAGCAGCAGTGGATCAGGAAGCGCAGTGTCACCTGACGACTCGGTTTCAGGGCAAGCGCAGTGGTCAGATGGTTAAGCACACTCTCCATCTCTTTCAGAATACGCTGCGGGTTGAGCACCGAAATATGGTTAATGATGCTCTCCATAGTCAACGCGCTGATAAAGCGCATTGCGCTGCGCTCCATCTCCACGCGGCGTTCGCTGCTGGAGAGATCCGGCGTCAGCAGACTGAGCACCAGCTCGGGGCCTTGCTCAGAGAACAGCTCCTCGAGCGAGATAAACGGAATATCCGGCAGTCCTGGCTGGAAAGTCCCCACTATTCCCGCCAGGCGTTCACTGGCGTTAATCGCCTGCTGCACGCGCTCCAGACTGCGGACTTCATTGTAATCGAGGATCACCATCCGCGTGTCCTGCGACATCAGCTCGCCGAAGCTCTCTTCCAGCACCTTTTTGATTTTTTCTGCCGTTCCCATCCCGGTGATGCAGGAGATAACCAGCACCTTACCGCTGTTTTCCTGCTGCGGCGTGCAGAGCTGACAGGGGATATCTTTACTCTGCATTAACGCCGCCAGCTGCGTTAAGTCGCTGGTTTCGTAGCTTAAATCCAGCCCAATCTCCAGCAGGCTGGTGAGCGTGATATTGGGCATTAGCAGTACGTCTATCTGGAATAACTTACTGATCGTGCTACCAAAATGCACCAGCGAACCAATATCCACCATCAGGATCAACCGGCGATATTGTCGGGTCTGGATCATCTGTGTCAAAGCTTCCAGCGTGTCATGCACCGACTGCTCAAAAGGCATATCGATAGCGCTGAACACCTCGCGCTCCAGCACGCGATTCACGTACTGCGCCTGGCTTGTCGCCGTCGTCGCACCGTGGGCAATCAAAATCACCCCGCAATCCGGACTGGCATCAATCCGTTGGCGGTAATGGCGACACTCTTTGAGGAACAGGCACAGCCAGACCACTTCCGTCGCCGGACACTGAATATGCAGCAGTTCATTGATTTTCCGGCATAGTAGCGTGGCGTTGTCATATTCATCTTTACAGCGATCGAGGATCAGGCTGGAAGAATAAAGTTGCGGAATAAGGCCGCGCTGCACATAGCCAATCAGCGCCAGGAAGTGTTTGCGCAGCGGATTAACCAGATTCTCCGGCAGCGTGAAACCGAGCACCTGTTCAACGCAGCCGATCAGCAGCGTGACGCGCTCTTCTATCTGATCGCCATAGCGCGGCGGATGCCCCACGCTGTCACGGCTGTAGAGACCATATTCAAAAATCGAACTGAGCTTGTTTTTGAGGATCGCCAGCGTTTCGGCTGGCGGCACGTTGCTGTTACGCAGGTTGATATATTCGCGGGTCAGGAAGCTGTAGAAGAGATCGCTCTCTTCAATTTCGGCTCCGGTGGCCAGCGAATTTTTCAGCGCGGGCAGCGTGCGGGCATCGATGCTTAAATGCTCTTTGCCTTCGAACAGTGCGCCAACCAGCAGACGCTGTTCCGGCGTGGCGTTAAACGAAATCTCCGCCAGACGTTTATCCAGCTGTAGCGTGTCGCTGTGCCCGGTCATCCCTGAGGCCCAGGCCTGGGCGCAGAGAAACTGAATGTCGCTCTTAAGCTGACCAATGTTACCTTCCAGCGGCTTGTTCAGTAGCCAAAGCAGTAAGGTGCGGTCGATGCTTATCGTACGCTCGATTTTGCGGCTCTCACGCTGCAAGAAGCCAACGATAAGCTCAACCTGCTCTTCCACCGAACGCTGGCGGATGCCGGGCAAATCGATACACACCTGAATACGTCGCTGGAAGGTACGCAGCAATGCCGAACTCACCGGCTCGGTGGTGGCGCAAATCAGGCGCACCGAAATAGACCGCGCCACGGCGCTTGAGCCCAGCGGCCGATATTCACCTTTGTCGAGAATAGAGAACAGCTTTTCCTGACCTTCATACGGCAGACGATGCACTTCGTCGAGCAGCAAATAACCGCCGTCGGCTTGCTCGACCAGACCGGGTTTATTTTCATTTGCGCCGGTAAATGCCCCCTGTCGATGACCAAACAGGTGCGAAGAAAGCAGCTCCGGGTTATGGGCGTATTCCGCGCAGTTAAAGTAAACCAGCGGCGGCGACGCTCCCACTGCGCGTTCGCAGGCAAAACGGTGCATCAGTTCGGCAAAAAAGGTTTTGCCGACGCCGGAGGGACCGGTCAGCAGAACGTGCAGCCCGTGGGGATACAGCACCGCCGCGCGGCCTTTTTCCACCGCGTCGCGCAGGCTACGATCGTAACCAATCAGGCCGAAGAAGGGATCCTCTGTTGCCTGATTTTCCTGAACCGGCAACAGGTCGGCAACGGTTTGCACTTCGCGCTCGGACTCATCCAGTTTGCGCCCCAGCAGCGTTTCAATCGCCTGACGATGCAGAAAGAATACCGGGCGTCCGCGGCTTTTAATCGCCAGGCCGTCGTTCCAGAGCTGATTGAGATCTTTACTGACCGAGTTGCGCGCCAGTCCGAGGTTAAAGCCGATAGCTTCTGCTGTGAACGCCGTTTCCTGCGCCAGATGGGCAAGATTCAGTCCTCGCGTCAGCCGTTCCAGCTCCCCCAGTATTATCTCAATCCGTCTCATCTCTTTACCGCTTAAGAAATAAATGATTGTTCAGAACATACACTATTCTGCTGCGCAAGAAAGTGAGGAGAAGAGGAGAAGCCATCTACAACTTACAGACGAGACCGTTTTCCCTGGTAATGCAGACTGTTGAGTGAGTCATGTGCAATGTAGTGTCTACACTTAGTCTTGAGATGATGCGCATCGACAACAAGGATTATTATCATGAAACGAGCCGCTTTACCGCTTATTGCCATTCTTTTCACGCTGCCGGGTTTAGCGCAGGCCGAGTCGGCTTACGGCTCTCTACAGTCCGTTCATGAAAAAAACACTGTATTGAAGGACTTACGCAAGATTTGCACCCCGCAGGGTTCACCCTCCGATGAGATGTGGGAAAAAACGATTATGGCTGATACACGTAATCAGCAGCATATCCGCGAGGCTATTCTGGCAATACAACGAAATAACCAGAACACCTACTGGGAAGCGTTGGGCAAAGTTGAATGCCCGGATTTGTAACTATCGTATTGAAAAACGAGCTCTGTAACCGGTTTCTGTTTAGCAAAATCGCCTATTGTGTAGGGAAGTGAAATACATCAAGGAGCAAGATAATGCGATACCGTTTTCCTGATAACTTTTGGTGGGGGAGTGCCTGCTCGGCGTTGCAAACCGAAGGGGATAGCCTGAATGGCGGCAAAAGCCAGACAACATGGGACGTGTGGTTCGACCGCCAGCCAGGGCGTTTCCACCAGGGGGTTGGCCCGGCAAACACCTCAACGTTTTATCAGCACTGGAAACAGGACATCGCACTGCTCAAACAGCTGAAACACAACAGCTTCCGCACTTCTATCAGCTGGTCACGACTGATCCCGGACGGTACTGGCGAGGTTAATCGTGAGGCTGTCGATTTCTATAACAACGTCATCGACGAACTGCTGGCGCAAGGCATTACACCGTTTATCACCCTGTTTCACTTCGATATGCCGATGGTGATGCAGGAGAAAGGCGGCTGGGAAAACCGTGACGTGGTTGAGGCGTTTGGCCGCTACGCGCAGACCTGTTTTAACATATTCGGCAATCGGGTGAAGCACTGGTTCACCTTTAACGAACCGATTGTCCCGGTAGAAGGCGGTTATCTGTATGATTTCCACTACCCTAACGTAGTGGATTTCAAACGCGCGGCCACCGTGGCGTATCACACTGTACTGGCGCATTCCACGGCGGTGCGCGCGTATCGCGCCGGAAACTACGGCGGTGAAATCGGTGTGATCCTAAATCTGACGCCGTCTTACCCACGCTCGCAAAACCCGGCGGATGTAAAAGCCGCGCACCATGCGGATCTGCTGTTTAACCGCAGCTTCCTTGACCCGGTACTAAAAGGGGAATATCCGGCGGATCTGGTCGAACTGCTGAAAGCGTACGATCAGCTACCAGCCTGTCAGCCAGGCGACAGTCAGCTCATCGCCGAGGGGAAAATCGACCTGCTCGGTATCAATTATTATCAGCCGCGCCGCGTGAAATGTCGTGATACTGCCGTCAATCCAAACGCGCCGTTTATGCCGGAGTGGCTGTTTGATTATTACGAAATGCCGGGGCGTAAAATGAACCCTTACCGTGGCTGGGAAATTTATGAGCCAGGTATTTACGATATTATTACTAATCTTCGTGATAATTACGGCAACCCGCGCTGCTTTATTTCTGAAAACGGTATGGGTGTGGAAAATGAGCAGCGTTTCGTTGAGCAGGATCAGATCAACGACAGCTACCGCATTGAATTTGTATCTGAACATCTGAAATGGCTACATAAAGGCATCAGCGAAGGGTGTAATTGTCTTGGCTACCATATGTGGACTTTTATTGATAACTGGTCCTGGCTCAACGGATATAAAAACCGCTACGGTTTTGTCCAGTTAGATTTAGACACGCAAAAACGTACGGTGAAAAAGAGCGGCGAATGGTTTGCCCATACCGCCGAGAACAAGGGTTTTGATTGATACCGTTGTCAGATAGCGGTATTGCCTGATAGCTGTGCGCCATCAGGCAATACTCTCACTGCATTCTGACCTTCATCGTGACCAGAAGCGCCGTCAACAGCATCAGACTGCCGGAAAGCATCAGGGGCGACAGCAATCCGAGGTTATCGAGCGCATAGCCTCCCACTGCGGCCCCGCAGGTATTGGCAAGCTGGATCACGGCAACCTGCACCGATCCGGCTTTTTCTGCCTGATCGGCCAAAGAACGGGTGATCCACGTCGACCAGCCTACCGGTACCAGCGCAAACGCCAGTCCCCAGATAATCGCAATGCCAGCCGCCACCACTTTGTCGCTGCCCCACAGGATCAGAACCAGCGCACTGAGCGCCAACACCAGCGGCGCACCGGCTAAGGCCAGTTTGACCGAGCGCTTCAGAATCACCGAAGAGAGCGACGTCCCGACAAAGCTGGCGATACCAAAGCTCAACAGCACTAACGTCAGGCCATCAACATCAAAGCCCGCCAGATTCATGTATACCGGACGGATGTAGGTAAAGAAGGCAAACTGCCCGGCAAAGGACATAAAGATGGCGATCATGCCAGCCATCACGCCCGGACGTTGCAGCAGGCTGAACATATTTTGTTTTTGGTGCGACGGTTCACCGGGCAGCGATGGCAGCGCTCTCACCACCCAAATCGTGCACAGCACGCCCATCACCGCCGCCGCATTAAACACGTTACGCCAGCCGATAATACCGCCTAAAAAGCTCCCCAACGGCGCGGCAATCACCAGCGCGATAGAGACAGCGCCAAAAATCACCGACAGCGCTTTCGGCACCGTACGAGGGGGAACCAAACGCATGGTCAGCGACGCCGACATTGCCCAGAAACCGCCAAGCGCCAGACCGAGGCAAGCGCGGCCAATGAGCAGCAGCGAAAAAGAGTTGGCAAAGGAAACCAGCAGGCAGGAGAGCGTCAGCAGCACTGAGAACAGGATCACCACATAGCGACGATCGGTCGCCTGGATGATTTGCGTCACAAACAGGCTGGCGAACATAGCGACAAATGCCGTCACTGTCACCGATTGCCCCGCCACACCTTCAGAAATCCCCAGATCCTGCGCCATCGGCGTTAACAGGCTCACGGGAAGAAACTCAACGGTTATCAGGCAGGCAACGCAGAACGCCACGGCGAATACCGCCGACCAGTTAGGTCGGGTATTCACTTCAGCGCGGGATTTTTGTTCAACAGCTTCACTCATTTTGTTACCTGCGTGGGGTTATTGTAGAAAAGTTACGCAGTGTAACATTAAATGTGTGACGTATTTAACGTTTCAACAACTTTCTCCGCCGAATGGCGATGTGGCTTATTCCATCTAAGGCAGGGCCCTTTTTTCGACCTGAGAAGCGTAACGCCACCAGGCATAACTATCAATGTAACCAGTGCACGCCATCTTCGGGCTGGAAAAAGGCGTTATAGCGCATCTGAAACGCATTTATCTCCTGCATATCCGGTTCCATTTCGCGCAAAAAACCAAGCGCCAGACGCACCTGCGCGTCGGTAATCGGCGCGGCCAGCCGAGCTTTTTGCAGCCAACGGTGCCACTGCAGCAGATTTGGCTCACTGCCGTCGACAATCACGATTTGCCAGATCAACAGCACCTGGGCCGCATTTTGCAGATGCGATTCGTCAGGGCGGTGCAGGTACTGTAAAAACGCCTCGCCCTGCACTTTTCCCATCTGATCGATCATCGACTCTACCGGCACGACATCAATATTCAGTCGCTCGCTCAGACGGCGAATTGCCCGTCGAGATCCGGACGTCAGCACCCGAAACCCCACAACAAAAACAACCACCAGGGTGGCCAGCATTATCCAAATCATGCGCACATCCATTACCAGACAGGATGCCCATCATAGCGGCAAATTTATCTCTGTCGATGGATGAACGCCACGGCATAAAAAAGCCCGCCATTAAGGCGGGCAAAAGTTACCAATGCACACTTAACTTAAGCGACTTTCAATTGTTGAATCTTTTTCTCGCGGCGAATTTTACGCTCTTCAAACACGGCCACGATTGCCATCAGGCAGATACAGCCGATGGCGGCGGCATCCAGCGCGGCGAAGGTTCCTGCCCAACCGGTGAGGCCGAAAATCGGCGTGCCGTCGGCAATCATCCCCAGACCCAGCTTGGCAAAGCTGTCACCGATCAGATAAGCGAAAGTACCTTTGATCCCATCGGCTGCGCCGATCGCTTTTTTCGGCACAAATCCGACTGCCGCCACGCCGATTAACAGCTGCGGACCAAACACCAGGAAGCCGAGGGCAAACAATGAAGCCAGGTAAACGTACTGGTTGCTGGCGTGCTGGTAAACACCGAGCGTGGCAATAATTAATGCCAGCGCCACGCAGGCCACCAGCGCCCGGCGACCGTTCGCCAGATCAGACAACCAGCCCCACAGCAACGTACCGACCAGCGCACCCACTTCAAACAGGGTAAAGCCCTGAATCGCCACTTCTTTGGAGAGTTTCAGTTCCTGGAACGCGTACACGGTAGACCACTGGTCGATACCAATACGCACCACGTACAGGAAGATGTTGGAGAAGCACAGCAGCCAGATCACTTTGTTTTTCAGCACGTACTCAACAAAGATCTGCCACTTGGTCATGTCATTTTCTTCGGTCTCTTTGTCTTCTTCGCTGATCTCTTCACCGAACAGCTCTTCAGCTTTCCCCAGACCATAAGATTCCGGGGAGTCGCTGCCATAGCGCAGGCCGATAAAGCCAACAATCAGGGCGATAATCGACGGGAAGATAAACATACCGATGACGTGGCCGTCGAACAGGTAGTTGGCACCAAACAACGCCACACCAGCCGCACCGGCACCACCGAGGTTGTGGGAAATGTTCCACATACCGAGGTAAGAACCACGTTTACGGCGAGGCGTCCATTTGGTGATGGTGGAATAACTACAGGAACCGCCAGTACTCTGGAAGAATCCGCTCAGCGCGTAGAAAGCAATCATCAGGAACAGGCTGGTTGAGCCTGCGCCCATGCTGGCGCTGAAGCCGAGCATACAGATGGCGGAGAGAATCAACATAAACGGCAGGAACTGCTTGGTGTTTTTGCCATCCGCGTAATAAGAAACCAGCGTTTTACCCACGCCGTAGGTGATGGAGAAGCCCAGGCCAATCATCCCCAGCTGCGTCATGCTCAGCCCGTAGGTGGAGATCATGTCGTTCTGCGCGATGTTGAAGTTTTTGCGGATCAGATACATGGTCAGGTAACCAATAAAGACCACCAGATAGGACTGCATGAACGGTTTGAACCACATTTTACGCCGCACATCGAGCGGCAGATCCAGGGTTGGCTTGCGCACCTGGTTTAAGAAGGCCAGCATAGGACTCTCCGAGCTAATTTTTATACCTGCGAATAGCAGGCATTGTAAAAATCAGCCCGAGATCACGCCTGAGACAGCGTCCAGGTGAAACCGGGAAAATTTCTTAGTTTTACCCCACTCGGGGCAAAAAGGTGAGGTACATCACGCTTCACCAGGCTCACGCGGCGCCTGGGCATTCAAAAACGGCAGCAGCAATAGCGCGGAGATCCCCGCGGCGATAGCGATAACCACAAAGAATCCGGTCCAGTGCCAGACCTCCATCACCTTCGCCAGCGGCCAGCCGGAGAGCGAAGCTCCCAGATAAGCGAACAGCCCGACAAACCCGGTCGCCGCCCCTGCCGCCTCTTTGTGCGAGCACTCTGCTGCCGCCATACCAATCAGCATTTGCGGGCCAAAGACGAAGAATCCGGTGGTGAAAAAGCACGCCGCCTGCATCACATAGCTGGCGAACGGCATCAGCCATAGCGAGCCGACGGAGAGCAAAATCCCGGCGGCAAAAATCAGGTTCATTGGCCCACGATTGCCGTTGAACAGCTTATCTGACCCCCAACCCGCCACCAGTGCCCCGATAAACCCGCCCAGTTCAAACATGGTCACCGCGGTGTTGGCGGTCACCAGATCGACCCCCAGCGTTTCTGACATGTACAGATTACCCCAGTCGTTGATCGCCGCACGTACCACGTACACCAGCACATAACACAACGACAGCAGCCAGATGTAGGGATTCAGCAACACATAGCGGGTGAGGATTTCTTTGCGGGTTAAGCCTGCGCCCTCCTGCTGCTGGGCAATTTCTAACTCATCGTGTCGCCAGTCGCCAACCGGGGGTAAGCCAATCGCCTGCGGCCTGTCGCGCAACCGCCAGCACAGGAAAAATCCCACTACAATCGCCAGTATTCCGGCAATCATCATTCCTGCACGCCAGCCATAATGCAGCGCCGTCGCCGCCATCACCATCGGGATCAGCGCCCCGCCGACGTTATGCGCGGTGTTCCATAGCGCCCACCAGCCACCGCGCTCAGTACGCGAATACCAGGCCGTTAGCAAACGAGCGCATACCGGCGATCCCCAGCCCTGGAAGAACGCATTCAGTGCCCACAGTAGCGCAAAGGCCCAAAGCGAGGTCGAGAAACCAAACAGGATGTTTACCACGCCGGTTGCAATCAAGCCAATGCCCATAAAATAGCGGGCGTTGGAACGATCGCTGACGATACCAGAGACAAACTTCGACAGGCCGTAGGTGATGTAAAACAGCGTTGCCAACAGGCCAATGTCGCTGCGGGTCAGTACGCCGCTGGTCAGGATATCCGGCACCGCAGCGTTGAAGCTTTTGCGCGTAAAATAAAACAGCGCGTAGCCAAGCCAGATGGTGGTCAGAATATGCCGCCGCCAGTAGCGATAACGGGCATCCACCTCACTTTTATTGGTAATGAGTGGCGCATTCGCCGGGGCTTTTAGAAACTGAAACATTGCCATTCCTTACACATAACGCTGAGGCAAAGAGACGCTGACCCGCGTACCGTGCGTACAGGATATCGAAAGCTTACCGCCGAGGGCCGTAATGCGCTCACGCATCCCGGTGAGGCCAAATCCCTGCTGATTCGAACCCGGCGGCAGGCCGCTGCCATCGTCCTCAATCACCAGCATCAACCGCTCATCCTGTAGCCAGCCCTGCAACGTCACCGCACTGGCATTGGCATGCTTAACAATATTGTTCAGTCCTTCCTGGCAGACGCGAAACAGCGTCACCCGCTGGCTTTCGCTGAGTTCTGATTCATCAATATGCCAGTCGAGATGGCTGACGATACCGCGACTTTCCAGCTCCATTTCCCGCATCAACGAACGGATAGCTTGCTCCAGCGTTAAATCATCTAACTGGCGCGGGCGTAAACGCCCCAACAGGCGACGTACCGAATCGTATACCCCGAGTGAAAGCTGCTCGATATGCGCCCCACTGCGCTTCACCCCTGCGTTTTCCGGCGCCAGCCGCTGAACGATACCCGCCTGGGTACGAATGGCGGTAATGGTCTGCCCGATATCATCGTGCAGCTCGCGCGCCACGTCGCGACGCACGCTTTCTTCGGTTTCCAACAAACGCTCGGCCAAACGATGATTACGCGCCAGCTCGTTTTGCAGCGACTGATTGAGTTCACGCAGGCGCTGAATACCCGCGCCGAGCAGCAGCCCGGTCAGGCTCTGCGCCAGCAAGGAGAGCAGCAAGTCGACAGGATGGTCGTGCCAGGTCTGGCTGGCAATCAGCGCGATGGCATTCATCAGCGTGGCGATCAGCGCCCCCTGCCAGCCATAGTGCCAGGCAAGTGCAATAATCGGCAGCGCCAGGCAAAACGGCGTAAAACGTGACAGCTCATTCGGCAGCCCCAACTGCAACCACAGGCTGACACTGAACAACAGCAGATACCAGACCAGATGTCGTCCGCGCCAGTTCACAGGTTGAGAAACCACCGCCGGTCCCAGCGGCAGCCAGGTGGTGCTGGTCAGATAGTGCCAGAATACCAGGCAGATCGGCGCCAGCGTCAGCCCACCGGTGAGTGTTAGCAGCAGCACGGTCCACGCCTCTTCACCTTGCCCAAGCCAAGGTAGCGATTGCAGCAGTGCCGCCGCGGTCAGCGCTGCCCCCTGTAATAACAATGTGCGCCAGTCACGTTGATGGCGGAAACGTGAGGTCAGTGCGACAGGAAGTAAGGCGAGAAAGCTACCGATCACCAAAAGTGGCAGATGGGACAGCGCCACTTCCTGCGCCAGCCAGAACAGAAGCAGCCATTCCGCACCCAACAGCACCGGCCAGTAGCCGCGCGGACATTGCAGCAGCAACCCCAGGCGCAGGCCGAATGGAAACAGCAGCACTGCCAGCTCCGGGCGTTCAACCAGATGCAGGCTGATGCTCCACAGGCAAAACCATGCGGCAGAGAAGATAAAAAAGCAGGCAACAATGGTGACTAACCGGGAAAAGAACGTGTTCATTGCCAGCCGTCAAACATCCGCCGAGCCAACTCAACATCGTTGCTTACGCCCAACTTTTCCATCAGGTTGGCGCGGTGCACGTGTACCGTTTTTGGTGACAAGCCCAGTTCAGCCGCAATCTCTTTGACTGCCATCCCTTGTGCCAGTTTTTCTGCCACCTGACGTTCGCGTTTTGTGAGCGGGTCCTGACGTCCGGCCGCCAGTTTGACGGCGATGTCCGGCGTTAAATAACAGCCGCCGGTTGCCACGGTACGCACCGCGGCAATCAGCTCATCAGGGCTACAGCGTTTTGAGAGGAAACCTCGCGCCCCTGCGTTCAACGCCTGTTCCACCAGCGCCGGGCTGTCGTGGACGGAGAGCATGATAATCGCCATGCCTTTTGGCAACTGGCTTAACAGTTCGAGGCCGGAAATGTCAGGCATGGAGATGTCGCAGATACAGACCTGCACGCCGCGCCCCGGCAATCCTGCCAGTGCCTCGCTACCTGAGCCAAACTCAGCCACAACCTGCAAATCGGGTTCCAGCCCCAACAGTTGGGCAAACCCGGAACGGACGATAAGGTGATCGTCGATAAGGGCAACGGTAATCATGGGTTATGTCCTGGTGCTGGAAAACGCCTGATGGCGCTGCGCTTATCAGGCCTACAAGAAGGTAGGCCGGATAAGCCATGAATGCCGCCATCCGGCAAAGGCGATTACCTTAACGATATACACCTCATCCTTCAAGCGGCCTCTACCTTGAGCGGATTACTCGAAAAAGACGGTAATTTTGTTAAACATCGATGGATCAGACTGGTTGCGCGCCACTTTCACCACATCTTCCAGTTTGTCGATCTGGCTTATCATCTGCTCCAGACGCTGATCGTCATTCACCAATAGCCAGATACGGCTCTTATCACTGTCCTGAATCGGTAGACAGAGGATACCTTCCACGTTGAACGCACGGCGGGCAAACAGTCCACAAACGTGGGTCATTACACCCGGGTGATTGCGTACGGTGAGTTCCAGGATTACGTTGTCATGAGTCTGCTGTTGCATGGCTTATTCCCCCACCATTTCAGTGTTTGCCGCACCCGGCGGTACCATCGGGTACACTTTTTCTTCTGCATCAATACGTACGTGGATCAGCGCAGGTCCTGGACGATTGATTATCTCCTGCAGCGCCGCCTGTGGATCCGCTTCATGATTTAAATCGCAGGTTTCGAGACCAAAACCGGCGGCAATCTGCATAAAGTTAATCATCCCCGGATAGGTCGCAGCAAACACGCCTTGCTTATAGAACAGGCTCTGCTGCTGATACACCAGACCCAGTGCTTCGTTATTCATCAGGATGATTTTAATATCCAGCTGATTTTCGCTGGCAGTCGCCATCTCCTGAATATTCATCATCAGGCTGCCGTCGCCGGAGAAGCACAGCACTTTCTTGTCCGGGTTCGCCAGCGCCGCACCAATCGCTGCGGGCAGACCGAAGCCCATGGTCCCCAGACCACCAGAAGTCAGCCACTGACGTGGGCGATTCAGCGGGTAGGCCTGCGCCGCCCACATCTGATGCTGACCCACGTCGGTGGTGATGATGGCGCTGTCGTCCACGCAAGCCGCAACGGCGTTAATCAGCCCATAATGGCTGAGCGGATCGCTTTCCTGTGGAATCGTACAAGGGAATTCGCGTTGTAAATCGGCCACCATCTGATGCCACGCGTCCCGAGGTTGTGCTTCAATCTGCGGGATCAATTGCGCCAGAACCTCATTCACATCCGCCTGAATGGCCACGTGCGGCTGTTTGATTTTACCCAGCTCGGCACGATCGATATCCACGTGGATTATTTTTGCATTCGGGCAGAACTGTTCGGTTTTACCTATCGCCCGATCATCAAAACGCGCACCAAGAACAACTAATAAATCAGCCTCTTGCAGTATAAAGTTAGTGCTGCGTGCACCGTGCATACCCAGCATGCCTAACGACAGCGGATGCGCTTTTGGCAACATGCCCAGCGCCATCAACGTCATGGTGGTAGGCAGTTTCGCTTTTTCCGCCAGCTCACGTACGCGCTCAGGTGCGTTAATCACGCCGCCGCCGAGGTACAGCACCGGACGTTGTGCCGCATTAATCATGGCGGCAGCATCGCGAACGCTGTCCGCGCTAAAGGTTGGCGCAGGGGCTTTTTCTGCAGGCTCCGGCATCTCTTCAATTTCAAATATGGCTGTTTGAATGTCCTTAGGTATGTCTATCCACACCGGGCCTGGGCGTCCTGACTGCGCAATGCGGAAGGCATCGCTCATGACCTGCGGTAATTCATTGATATGGCGAACCAGATAATTGTGTTTGGTGATGGGGATAGAGATGCCGTAGGTGTCAACTTCCTGGAAGGCGTCGGTGCCGATCATCGAGGCCGGAACCTGCCCGGTGATACACACCAACGGAATAGAATCCAGGCGCGCATCGGCGATAGCAGTAACCAGGTTAGTTGCCCCTGGCCCGCTACAGGCCATACACACCGCGGGTTTACCCTCGGTTCGTGCCATCCCCTGGGCGATGAACCCCGCCCCCTGCTCATGGCGCGCCAGGATATGACGGATTTGCGTGCTTTGGCTTAAGGCGTCGTAGACGGGGAGAATTGAGCCGCCAGGAATACCGGTGACCACTTTAATTCCCTGACGTTCCAGGAAATGAACGATGAATTCTGCGCCCGTAAAGCGCGTACGCTTGGATGTGATGCCCGAACTTGCCATGCTCCAGTCCTTTTATTCTGGGCCTTTGCTCCGGGCAGGTCTCTTATACGAAAAACCCCGCCCGGTTTGCGCCGGCGGGGTTTTGGAATCGTGTGTTGTTCCGGACCCTACGGCGCATTGCCGACGACCACCACCACACGCACGACGACCGCTGCGCGAGATGGCGCAGTTTTTAGTAGGGCCGCAGTCAGCATGGAAGGGTTCATTAGGGACCTTGTCTGTTTGTTGGTTAACAGGATTTATACAAACACAGGTTTTTCAGCGTGACAATGGAAAATTTTTCATCTGCGCAAAAATGCGTCAAAGATCACGTTTAGCTGTACGCAATGTAAAAACAAAAAACCCCGCCGGAGCGAGGTTTTTTCAGCGTTGTGCGGTTGGTAGCCGCCGAACATACTGTGTTATGTCAACGAAAAAAGTATACGCGTTCTACGAAGAACACGCAATTTCGGCACGAATTTTGATGTTTTTGAGTATGGAACATGAATAGCGTAACGTCCATAAAATACTGTTAATTTATACAGTATTTATCTATAATGTCTCGGTACGCAATATGTTATGCGGGGGCCGCATCGTAAACCGGCGCATCAAAGTCCTGGCTGAAACGGGTGGTGCCGTCAGCGCCTTAACCCCCGTGTGAGCACACTGTGTTATGTCAACAAAGGTGCTGGCAACAGGCAGCGGCGAGGTACGTCAGCACCGTGCTCCTTGTACCAAAAGGAGAGCGTATGAGCCTCGTGGATATCGCTATTCTTATCCTCAAACTCATTGTTGCAGCACTGCAACTCCTTGATGCCGTTCTGAAATACGTTAAGTAATTCAGATTCAAGTCGCACCTAAGGGGGGCGGGAAACACTCCGCTCCCCTTTCACCTTCTCCCTGGTGCTTGTGCCATGCCAATGTGTTACGTTTTTATGACATCCTCAGGGAAGAATTCCGCCATGACGCTTTCTGTTTTCTGCATTTTGCTGTTCGCCGCACTACTGCATGCCAGCTGGAATGCCATCGTAAAAGCGGGAAGCGACAAGCTGTACTCGGCGATCAGCGTCAGCGGAACCGCTGCGATTATGGCGCTGATTTGTTTACCCTTTGCGCCGCAACCCTCTGCCGCCAGCCTGCCGTTTTTAGCTGTCTCAACCGCATTACAGGTGGTCTATACCGTCCTGGTCGCTAAAACCTATCAGGTTTCGGATATGAGCCAAACCTATCCCATCATGCGCGGCACAGCGCCGCTGCTGGTCGCAATTATCAGCGTCTTGTTTCTCGACGATCGTCTGTCAATGCTGGCCTGGGTGGGGATTGCCACCATCTGCCTGGCGATCCTCGGCATGGCATTTAACGGACGCAACAGTTCGCAACGCGGGATCGTTCTGGCACTCATTAATGCCTGCTTTATCGCCGGCTATACGCTGGTTGATGGCACCGGTGTTCGGCTTTCAGAAACTGCACTGGGCTACACGCTGTGGACCTTCTTTCTGAACGGCTCCTGCTTGTTGAGCTGGGCGATGATTGCCCGACGCCGCGAAGCCTCCCGCTATCTGGCGCACCAATGGAAGAAAGGTATTCTTGGCGGGATTGGCACCATGGGCTCTTACGGCCTGGCGCTATGGGCCATGACCCAGGCTCCGTTGGCGGTGGTCGCTGCGCTGCGTGAAACGTCGATTCTGTTTGGCGCTCTGCTCGCGTGGCTGCTGCTGAAAGAAAAGGTTGCCGGAATACGTCTTGTCGCAGCCGCAGGTATTGCAGCCGGCGCAGTTTTACTCCGCTTATCATGATCTCGTTGTAAACCTGATGCAATCCGGCAACATTTGTTGCCGCTATTTGTTTACATTTCCTGCCGTTCATCGTTGAAACATTCCAGTCCACTATCTGGCCTTCTTTTTCTGTTGTGGTAGATTCCACGCGCATTTATGGGAAAGTGCAGCACCTTATTCTTATTTTTTATTCATTTGAAAAGTAATCAGCGAAATGAAAAGGCATAGAAGCGTCAATTTGTTGTTGATGTTGGTATTACTGGTGGCGGTGGGTCAGATGGCGCAAACCATTTATATCCCCGCGATTGCTGATATGGCGCGTGAACTGAACGTTCGCGAAGGCGCAGTGCAAAGCGTGATGGCCGCCTACCTGTTGACCTACGGCTTGTCGCAACTGGTTTACGGTCCCCTTTCAGACCGCGTAGGGCGCCGCCCGGTGATCCTCGCCGGGATGTCTATTTTTATGCTGGCTACGCTGGTCGCCATTACCACCCATAGCCTGACGGTACTGATTATCGCCAGTGCCATCCAGGGGATGGGAACGGGCGTCGGCGGTGTGATGGCGCGAACTTTACCGCGCGATCTGTACGAAGGCACGCAACTGCGCCACGCCAATAGTCTGTTAAACATGGGGATCCTGGTTAGCCCGCTGCTGGCACCATTGATTGGCGGTGTACTGGATACAGTGTGGAACTGGCGCGCCTGTTATATTTTTCTGCTGATTCTGTGTGCGGGCGTGACGTTTAGCATGGCACGCTGGATGCCGGAAACACGGCCTGCGGGTGCACCGCGTCCACGGCTTATTGCCAGCTACAAAACCCTGTTTGGTAATAGCGCTTTCACCTGTTACGTGCTGATGTTGATCGGCGGTCTGGCGGGCGTTGCGGTCTTTGAAGCCTGCTCCGGAGTATTATTGGGCGCACGGCTCGGTCTAAGCAGCATGGCGGTCAGCATCCTGTTTATTCTACCTATTCCGGCGGCGTTTTTCGGCGCCTGGTTCGCCGGTCGCCCTAACAAGCGGTTTTCAACGCTAATGTGGCAGTCGGTGAGCTGCTGTCTGGTAGCGGGTTTAATGATGTGGATCCCGGGGCTGTTCGACGTGATGAACGTCTGGACACTGCTGGTTCCTGCCGCACTGTTTTTCTTCGGTGCCGGAATGTTGTTCCCACTGGCAACCAGCGGCGCAATGGAACCTTTCCCGTTCCTGGCAGGTACTGCCGGCGCGCTGGTTGGTGGATTACAAAACATTGGCTCTGGCGTGCTGGCGTGGCTCTCCGCGATGCTACCGCAGACCGGGCAAGCCAGCCTCGGGCTGCTGATGACCCTTATGGGGCTGCTGATTTTTGTGTGTTGGCTGCCGCTGGCGTCACGCGTGTCGCATCAGGGACAGGCGGTTTAAGCGCATGATGGCCCGGCTTATCGCCGGGCTTGTCACATTCAGGCGCAATCATCGTATTAATCAACGGCTCCAGTGCCGGACGCCAGGCGCCTTCCTCACCATCATAAAACTGCGTATCAGCATTGATTGCATAGGGGATTTTCGCCTTGCGCAGTTCACATGCCACAAACCGTGCAAATGCAGTTTGCGCGGCAGAAGGCGTGTTTTTGATGGTTTCTCCCGCTGACCACCCCCCCACCCAACTGACATGACCCGTTTTCTGTTGCCAGTGAATGGCCGTATTAATACGGGCGCGAATGGCGGCTTTTTCTGCCGCAGTTCCCGACGTCCAGGGATACTTACCGTTATTTTTTAGCGGCCCCCACGGGAAGATATGCCATTCAGCCAGAACGGTATTCTGACTTTGCGGCGGTAATCTCAGATTAAGCAAATCTTCCGGTGCCGCGCGCAGTCGCGGAGCAATGAAAATCATCCGCTGCGGCGAAATGGCGTGGATGGTGCGAATCGTTTTGTCGTACACCCGATTGAGCGAAGTCTGATTGTGATTAAGCTTATCGGCAGGCTCATAAATCAGGTCAAAACCCAGCAACGGCGAGCTTTGCCCAAAGTAATGCGCCACTGCGACCCACCAGTTAACCACCTCTTTTTCGTTGCCACTATTGGGGTCTTTTTTATATTCATCAGCTTGATAAGTAATAATCGGGATCACGCCGTATTGCTCGCAAGCCTCTACCAGCTTGCGCAAATGGATGAGTCTGGCTTCTGTTGGCTCGCCAGCCACACGAATACGCACATGAGAGATCCCCTTCGCCTTGAAATCCCGTACCACCAGTGGATCGAACTCGCGGATACCGCGATCGGTGCGAGCCCAGTCTACGTCCATTCCAACCCCAAGCTGCTGCGCATACAGCGCCGCCGTCAACACAGGGGGCGCTGCATACACGGTAGCACTGGCTAACAGTAAGAGGGAAACAATCGGCTTTAACACGGTCGTCCTTACGCAAATCATCAGGAGTGATATCACGTATTTAGCATGCTTTTTCACTTTCCGTGTAGAGAGAAAGCGTAAAAAATATTCGCGGCCCGCTTATTTAACCTGCTCCTGCAGCCAGCCAATAAATGCCTCGATTTTTGGCCACTGCCTGCCGGGTAACGTGGTGATGTAATAGTGTTGATGGCATTTCAGCGCCATATCACCGAAAGGCGCGACCAGTTCTCCGCTGTCTAGGCGCTTTTGTACCAGTCTCTTTCGGCCCATCGCTACGCCGATATGGTTCATCGCCGCAATGACCGCTAAATCAGAACGATCAAAACCGATACCCGATGATGTCGGCAGATTCGCCGCAAAATGCTGCGCCCAACTGTGCCATTCATCGGTTCCTGAGTCGTTACTCCATGCCTGCCTGTCGTGCAACAACGTGCAGTGCGACAGATTCACTAACGACCCCGTAAGATCATAACGACGGGCATAGTCCGGGCTGCATACCGGCAGAATCTCTTCATCCATCAGAAAATGGTGCGTAAGTTGCGCAGAGGGCGCATCGTCAAAATAGATAGCCAGATCAACCCCGGCACGTTGCAAATTGACGTTGTCATTCCCGGTCAGCATGGTCAGCGAAATCGACGGATAGCGACGGGTAAAGTCACCAAGCGCCGGAACCAGCCAGCACTGTGCGATGGAGGGGCGTGAGTACACAGTGAGCGTCCCGGACAGCTCCTGGTTTTTGATATCGAGGATTTCCTGATTCAGCGTATCCAGCGACGATTTCAACGCCCAGAACACCCGTTTACCTTCGTGGGTAAGCTCCACTTTGCGGTGCGAGCGCACAAACAGCTGAATGCCCAGCTCCTCTTCCAGCTGGTTAATGCGGTGGCTGACGGCGCTGGGACTTAACGACAGTTCGTCTGCTGCCAGCGCAAATGACTGATGCCTGGCCGCCACTTCAAAGGTATACAGCTTCGACAGCTGCCAGCCATTGAGTAGCCGATTTCTGACTTCGCGCAGGGGGTCCATATTCACCTCCTTCATCCTGATTCTTTCGCCGAAGTGTAAAAAAATCCGCTGTAAAAATCAGCGTAAAGATGAATCAGAGTGAACCATATCGCATTATCAGTCCGTTATTAGATGTAAGTCACTCTTTTGATTCAATCTGGCTCATGTGAGTGGGGATTTATATCGTTTGTCAGACCGTGCCTTATTTTTGTCCAATAACCCTATATTAATCACAGGGCAAGGTGAGCTATGCACTCTCAAATCTGGGTTGTGAGCACGCTGCTGATAAGCATCGTGTTAATCGTTTTGACCATCGTGAAGTTCAAATTCCACCCGTTTCTGGCGCTGCTGTTAGCCAGTTTCTTCGTGGGTACGATGATGGGGATGGGGCCGCTGGATATGGTCAATGCCATTGAGAGCGGCATAGGCGGTACGCTGGGCTTTCTCGCCGCCGTTATCGGTCTTGGTACCATTCTCGGTAAAATGATGGAAGTGTCCGGCGCGGCCGAACGCATCGGCCTGACGCTACAGCGCTGCCGCTGGCTTTCGGCCGACGTCATTATGGTGCTGGTCGGGCTGATTTGCGGCATCACGCTATTTGTCGAAGTCGGCGTGGTGCTGTTGATCCCACTGGCTTTTTCTATTGCTAAAAAAACCAATACCTCACTGCTGAAACTGGCGATCCCGCTGTGTACGGCGCTGATGGCTGTACATTGCGTGGTGCCGCCACATCCGGCCGCCCTGTTCGTGGCGAACAAGCTGGGTGCGGATATTGGCAGCGTGATTGTTTATGGTTTACTGGTGGGTTTAATGGCTTCGCTTGTCGGCGGGCCGCTGTACCTGAAATTCCTCGGCAACCGTCTGCCGTTTAAACCGGTACCAACTGAGTTTTCCGACCTGAAAGTGCGCGACGAAAGTACGCTGCCGTCGCTGGGCGCCACGCTGTTTACCGTACTGCTGCCGATTGGCCTGATGCTGGTCAAAACCGTCGCTGAGCTGAACATGGAGAAAGGCGGTACGCTGTATACGCTGCTGGAGTTTATCGGTAACCCGATCACCGCGATGTTTATTGCCGTTTTCGTGGCCTATTACATTCTCGGTCTGCGTCAGCACATTGGTATGGGGGCGTTGCTGACCCACACCGAAAACGGTTTTGGCTCCATAGCCAACATTCTGTTGATTATCGGCGCAGGCGGCGCATTCAACGCTATCCTGAAAAGCAGTGGGCTGGCGGATACTCTGGCGCTGATCCTCTCGAATATGCACATGCACCCGATTCTGCTGGCCTGGCTGGTCGCACTGATCCTGCATGCGGCGGTAGGCTCAGCCACCGTTGCGATGATGGGCGCAACGGCAATCGTTGCCCCGATGCTACCGCTGTACCCCAACGTTAGCCCGGAGATCATCGCCATTGCCATCGGTTCCGGCGCTATTGGCTGCACGATCGTCACCGATTCCCTGTTCTGGCTGGTGAAGCAGTATTGCGGTGCCACCCTGAATGAAACGTTCAAATACTATACGACTGCGACATTTATCGCGTCCGTTATTGCACTGGCTTGCACATTCCTGCTTTCCTTTATTATATAAGCGCGAAGAGACTGACTATGGAAAACATTCAAACACTTATCGCCCAGCATCCTTTAGTGGAAGATCTGGTGGCTCTGAAAGAGACAACCTGGTTTAACCCTGGCACCACCTCTCTTGCGGAAGGTTTACCCTATGTTGGCCTGACCGAGCACGATGTGCAGGATGCCCACGCGCGTCTGACGCGCTTCGCACCGTATCTGGCGCAGGCCTTCCCGGAAACTGCCGTCACTGGGGGCATTATCGAATCTGAGCTGGCCGCCATCCCTGCCATGCAAAAACGGCTGGAAAAAGAGTTCGGGCAGCACATTAACGGCGAATTGCTGCTGAAGAAAGATAGTCATTTGCCTATTTCAGGCTCGATTAAAGCGCGTGGCGGCATTTATGAAGTACTGACCCACGCGGAAAAACTGGCGCTGGAAGCCGGTCTGCTGACAACAGAAGACGATTACAGCATTCTGCTTTCGCCTGAATTTAAACAGTTTTTCAGCCAGTACAGCATTGCGGTCGGCTCCACCGGCAACCTTGGGATGTCTATCGGCATCATGAGCGCCCGCATCGGCTTTAACGTTACGGTCCATATGTCTGCCGATGCCCGCGCGTGGAAAAAAGCCAAACTGCGCAGCCACGGCGTGACGGTAGTGGAGTACGAAGAAGATTACGGCGTGGCGGTTGAACAAGGTCGTAAGGCGGCACAGTCCGATCCAAACTGCTTCTTTATTGATGATGAAAATTCCCGCACGCTGTTCTTAGGCTATGCGGTCGCCGGCCAGCGTCTGAAAGCGCAGTTTACGCAGCAGGGGCGCGTGGTGGATGCCGATCATCCGCTGTTTGTTTACCTGCCTTGCGGCGTCGGCGGTGGCCCTGGCGGCGTGGCGTTTGGCCTGAAGCTGGCGTTTGGCGATAACGTTCATTGCTTCTTCGCTGAGCCGACTCATTCACCGTGCATGCTGCTGGGGATTTATACCGGGCTGCACGATACCATTTCCGTGCAGGACATCGGTATCGACAACCAGACGGCAGCGGACGGACTGGCAGTCGGTCGCGCCTCGGGCTTTGTTGGCCGGGCGATGGAACGCCTGCTCGACGGACTGTATACGCTGGACGATCAAACGATGTACGACATGCTGGGCTGGTTGGCACAGGAGGAAGGTATTCGCCTTGAGCCATCGGCGCTGGCGGGCATGGCTGGTCCTCAGCACGTTTGCGCCTCCACGGATTACCAGCAGATGCAAGGATTGAGCGCGGATCAGCTCAATAACGCCACGCACCTGGTGTGGGCGACCGGCGGCGGCATGGTGCCGGAGACCGAGATGGCGCAATACCTGGCAAAAGGACGCTAACCCCCGCTGATCTCAGCGCAGCATCGCCATCAGCTCCATCGGTGAGCGATGCTGCTTAATGAGATCGCGCATAACTCGCATATGGGGTGATGAGTGTTCAAAGAAGGCCTGATATCCCGCACACAGCACGTTTTCCCCGTGAATATCCCCATGCACCGGGCAATCACCACGGTAAAATTGCGATAGTGAACATGACCGACAACGCACGCTCTGCTGTGAGGTCGATTGCCGTTCAATTTGAACCGCCAGACCACACCATCGACGCAGCGTTTTATCAAAAAGCTGAATAGATACCCGATTAATATCTTCACGAACCCAGATATCAAATATCGTATTTAAAAACTGCCCCCACCCTTCTGGTGTGACAGATTCAGCCGTCAGGTTGCCTGCTTCATCGCGCTTAATCAGGGGGATAAACTGTACGAGACGAACATCGCCTTGTCGTAAATCACGGTACAGTTCAATAGGTTGTAAACTCTTCTGGTGATCAATCACCACCTTTAAAATACCCTCACTAACATCCATGTCCTCACATACTGTCATGCAAAATTCCCGATATATACGATAAGTTGGCGAACGTGTGTTACAGCAAACAGTATTGCAAGGGATAACACCGCGAGGGAGATCATAAATTTGTCACGCACCGCGCGAGATTCAGAAAAATCGCGATGCGTAACATCCATCAGGTTACGGCTACGGGTGTAGCGCCAGAGAATAATCGCCACAATTGCCAGTACCGCTATCGAAACCCAGAATAACGCGCCCGCCTGATGCCAGTTATGCTTAATCGCCAGCGCCATCAGTGCGCCATAGCCTAGCAACGTGCGAAACCAGGCCAGCGATGTCCGTTCCGGTTGTAAACCAGGATCGGACTCGCGACGGGCCTTACGACTACCCGGCATACAACACCAACGCCATAACAATCACCGCCACAAGCGTCAGCATGACGCTGATAATCAGCAGGCTATTGGTGTACGGCATGTCCTCTTTCAGACGCATCGCCTTTTCATTGCGCAACCAGCGCAGATAACCGTAGATCGCCAGACCGCCCGCAAACAGACACAGCAACAAGGCAAGTGCCTCACGAATGACCGGCGTAGCAAAGTCCGGGGCCAGTTGATCAAGACCAACGCCCGCCGCCAGAAAACCCAGCGCAGTGCGGATCCACGCCAGAAACGTACGCTCATTTGCCAGCGAGAAGCGGTAATCCGGCGCTTCCCCAAGGCGGGAAATCTTCATGACGGCTCCTTCAATATTGTAGTCTGGTCGTTATACCGGAACAGTGAAGGAGTATGAACCTGATTCGCAAACGAAAGGGAGCGTAATGTGATGAGACAATGGAAAAGAGAGGTGTGCTTTGTAATACCGGATGGCGACTGACGTCTTATCCGGCCTACAGTGAACGATGCTGATGTAGGCCTGATAAGCGCAGCGCATCAGGCATTCCTGGATATGCTGACTGGGTAGGTCAGTTTTAACCTAATCCCCAGAAAATCACCGCCAGCAGTTGTGGGGTAATAATGCGCAGAAACATGACCAGCGGATAAACGGTGGCGTAGGAGAGCGCAGCCGCCCCGCTGGTGGCATGCAGGTTGTTAGCAAACGCCAGCGCAGGAGGATCGGTCATCGACCCAGCCAGCATGCCGCACAGCGTCAGATAGTTCATCCTGGCAAAGATACGTGCCAGCAAACCGACAGTAATCAGCGGAATGGCGGTAATGAAAATACCGTAGCCCACCCAGCTCAGACCGTCGCCCTGCGTTAGCGTATTCACAAAATCGCCGCCGGATTTCAGACCAACCACCGCGAGAAAGAGCACAATACCCAGCTCACGCAACGCCAGGTTCGCGCTGGGAGGCATAAACCAGTACAGCTTACCGATGCTGCCAATACGCCCCAAAATCAGCGCCATAATCAGTGGTCCACCGGCCAACCCCAGTTTTAATGCCACCGGGAAACCGGGGATAAACAGCGGGATTGACCCCAGCAGAACACCTAGTCCGATACCGATAAATACCGGCAGCATCTGCACCTGCTGCAGTTTTTGCTGCGCGTTACCCACAACATTGGCAACGGCATCAATCGACGAAGGACGCCCTACCAGATTGAGGATGTCCCCGAATTGCAGGCTGGCGTCGCTGCTGGCGACCAGCTCAACGCCCGCGCGGTTCAGACGGGAAATCACCACGTCGTAACGTTCTTTAAAGTGCAGGTCACGGATCCGCTTGCCAAGCACCTGTTCGTTGGTCACAACGACACGTTCAACGCGCAAATCCGTGCCCCGCGTTGACAGTGAAGTGTCTACTTCCTGCCCAATAACCACCTTCGCATTATGCAGATCGCCAGGCTGTCCGACCAGGTGGAGCAGATCGCCCATCTGGATAATCGTCCCCGGCGACGGCACCATTAACGTTTCATCTCGCTTCAGGCGTGAACAGATGATTTTGTCGCTGTTCAGAATGGGGACATCCTGAATCGCCATATTATTGAGGTTCGGGTTTTCAACACGAATGTTCATCGTCTGAATCAGCGTATGACCGTTGGTCAGCGTTGATTCATGCTGCTGAGCTTCGGACTCAACGTTCACGCGGAAAATGAGGCGCATCAGCCACATCGTGAGCAAAATACCGCAAATACCGAAAGGATAAGCCATGGCATAGCTCATCCCCATCTGATCGACCACATCACCCGGCGTACCCAGATCGCGCAGAATTTGCTGTCCGGCACCCAGTGCGGGCGTATTGGTGACCGCGCCGGAGAAGATCCCCAGCACCACGGGCAGCGGAATAGCGAAGATCTTATGCAGAAGCGCGGTGACCAGCCCCCCGATAATCACGATCAGCACTGCAAACAGGTTCAGACGCAGTCCCGAAACACGCAGTGAGGCAAAGAAACCCGGCCCTACCTGGATGCCGATGGTATAGACGAAGAGTATCAGGCCAAATTCCTGAATAAAATGCAGCATATCGCCGCTCAGGGTCATCCCTGCCTGATCGACAAAGTGTCCGACGATGATACCGCCGAACAGCACGCCTCCGATGCCAAAACCAACGCCCCGTACTTTAATGTTGCCGATCCATAACCCGACAACCGCCACCAATGCCAGAACGCTGACCGTCAATGCTATATCACTCATTCTTCTGTTCCCTGTGAATAACATCATTAAGTAAATGGATTCTCGCAGAGTACAAGCGCAATGTATGGGGGGTAAAGCACAAAAAAGCCCCGTCATTTCTGGCGGGGCAAAGGCCTGGAGCTATTTAGCTATTTAATGCGGGACGTTCGCTGATGGCGATACGTTGTGGAGCAATGGTTTCAGGCTCATTACGGGTTAAATCAATATGCAGCAAGCCATTGGTGAAGCTTGCGCCGGAGACTTCCATATTTTCAGCCAGCGTAAAGCTCAGACTGAATGATTGAGTGACCAGCCCCTGATGCAACCATTTGGTCTCTTTTTCCGGCTGCTGCGGCGTACCTTTTACGGTCAGACGCGTGCCTTCCAGTTGAATATCCAAATCTTCCTGACGGAAACCGGCTAACGCAAGGGTAATGCGGTAGTGGTTATCATCGCTCTTTTCGATGTTATAGGGTGGGAAGCTTTGGCTTTCACCGGCGTTTTGTAATGCATTGGCCAGTTTGTCAAAACCGATCCATTGACGCAGCAGTGGGGATAAATCGTAGTTACGCATAATATTCTCCTTCTAAGAAGCGAGTAAGTACCTTTCGGCTCCCTGACGGCAAGCCTGTGCTTAGCAGGGCCGCGCAAGCGGCCCGACAGATAAATTAGTTGATTTCGATGCGGCGCGGTTTGTTCGCTTCAGGAATCACGCGCTCAAGCTCGATATACAGCAGACCGTTTACCAGGTTTGCGCCGCGAACGTGGATGTTCTCCGCTAACTGGAACTTGCGTTCGAAGTTGCGTTCGGCAATGCCCTGGTACAGGTAAGTACGTTCTTTTTGTTCGTCCGCATGCGCGCCTTTCACCACCAGCAAATTATCCTGGGCGGTAATTTCCAGCTCGCTTTCAGCAAAGCCCGCAACGGCAATCGCAATGCGGTAGTGGTTTTCGTCTACCAGCTCAACGTTGTACGGAGGGTAGCCACCATTGCTTTGGCCCTGGTTGTTTTCCAACAGGTTAAACAGACGATCAAATCCAATAGCAGAACGGTATAGCGGGGATAAATCAAAGTTACGCATAATCAATAGCTCCTGAAATCAGCGAGAATGTTGGACCTTCCATCTTGGACAGGTCAGGTAGCCAGGACACCCATCAGGCATGCCCTTCATTTGTCTACACCCTAAAAATGGGTCTTAATACAAACTTTTCAAGCGTACTCCTCTGACTTTTTTTGCAGTTTGTTGTCTATTGCATACACTGGGGGGAGCAGTCGTTATCGTTAAATCGCGATTGCCGCCACAGTGCGACAAGATGGTGATGTTATTTTCGCAACGGATCGCTTTAACTCACCCTGCAAACACGATGATTAGCAGATGAAATAATGATGATAAAAAAAATGGTGTTAACACTGATGATGTGCAGCGGGATGGTTTTTATCAGCGGCTGCTCCAGCGTGATGTCACATACCGGAGGGAAAGAAGGTACCTATCCAGGCACCCGTGCCAGCGCCACAATGATTGGCGATAGCGATACGAACTGGGGAACAAAGTCGTTGGCTATTCTGGATATGCCTTTTACTGCGGTTCTGGATACGGTACTGCTCCCGTGGGATCTCTTTCGCAAAGATAACTCGGTTCGATCTCGCGTAGAAAAGAGCGAGGAGAGAACGCAAGCCACCAACGCCGTTATCCCCCCGGCTCAAATGCCTGCGCCTTAAGTTAACGTCCGGTTTCTGTCACCCATAGCTGGCGGAAACCGTCGACGTCTTCCATCCATGCAACCTGTCGGCCATCAGGAGAGAAGACAATCGCATCTGCTGAAGGTGGGTTGCCATGGCTGGTCGTTAAAAACTCAATCTCTCCCGTCTGCGCATCGCAGCAGGCAATTCGGTTTTCCAGCACAAATCCCAACCATCGACCCGACGGATGCCAGTTGAATGCCGACTGAATATCCGTGGCGCTCCGGGTTAGTTGACGCAGCTTCCCCCCTAGCACGGTAATGAGCCATAACTGCACGATACCGTTGTCATCACGCATCAGAAACGCAATTTCGTCTGCCTGTGGATTGCTGCGTACCCAGTGGCGTGGTTGATTCACCAGCCCCGGGAAGGCGCGATCGTGAGTAAACGTCAGGCGGCGCTGAACGATGCCGGCTGGTGGCGCAGGCATTGTTGATTCCGTTCCCTCCAGAGGTGCCTCGCCAGGCTGTTTCCAGCCGCTTTCATGGCGTGGCAAATCAACGATAAACAGTTCCGGTACTTTTTCGCCACTGACAGACAACGTATCGCCGATAAAGGCCAGCGTATGATTTCCTACCCAACCCTCTTCATAAGCACGGTTAATCTCATCGCTGCCCGGTTTGGGTTTCGGCGTTGTCTGACTGACCAGCACACACCAGTGGCTACCGCTGTACTCACGCGGGTGATCAGCTGACACAGTCACTGGGCCATAGGGAACAGCCACACCAACGTTACGTAAATCCAGTGCCGGAGAACGCTCATGCAGCACATGGTCGTTGTAGGTGAAGCTAACAAACTCACCGTTCGGACTAAAGACATGCACATGACTACCGCCACGCAGCGCGCCTGGGGTATACGGAGCGGTAATATCCATCGCATCCAGATTCGCCACTGCGGTCTGGTCCGCAATCACACCACGGCGATGATGGAAGTCGTAATGCCATGATTCATCTGGATTTTCAGGGCCGTGAATAAACACATATTTTTCAGACTTTGGATGAACGGTCACCACGCCGACGTGTGCCTCCTGCGTCGCGCGATAAATCACCGCCACCTCGCCGGTGTGAATATTGACGCGCTCAATCGTCTCACCGGTAAACGATGCACCGGAAGGACGCACATCAAAAACCAGCCACTGGCTGTCCGGAGTCCAGGTATTGATATTGGTCAGTTGGTGATTACGCGGCGTAAAGGTGATTTGCTTCATGAAATGCCCTGATACAAGACGATTTCAGCAATCATACTTCACAAGCACTTCACTTTCAGGCTTTAGCGTATCGCCATCTTCATTTTTGCGGACAGAAAGATGGAACATTTTGACGTGGCGATTATCGGATTAGGTCCGGCAGGCTCAGCGCTGGCGCGGCAGTTGAGCGGAAAAATGCGCGTGATTGCGTTGGATAAAAAACGCCAGTGCGGCAACGAAGGTTTCACTAAACCCTGCGGCGGTCTGCTGGCCCCGGACGCCCAGCGTTCGTTTATCCGCGATGGTATAACCTTACCCGTTGATGTCATCGCCAACCCGCAGATTTTTAGTGTTAAAACGGTTGATGTTGCCGCTTCTTTGACGCGTAACTACCAGCGCAGCTACATTAATATCAACCGCCATGCGTTTGATTTATGGCTTAAATCGCTCATTCCCGACGATGTACAGGTGTATCACGACAGCTTGTGTCGAAAAATCTGGCGCGAGGACGATAAATGGCATGTTATTTTCCGCGCCGACGGTTGGGAGCAGCAGATCACCGCGCGTTATCTGGTCGGGGCCGACGGTGCGAATTCACTGGTGCGCCGTCATCTCTACCCCCAGCATCAAATTCGTAAATATGTCGCTATTCAACAATGGTTTGCAGAAAAGCATCCTGTGCCGTTCTATTCCTGTATTTTTGATAACGACGCAACTGACTGTTATTCATGGAGTATCAGCAAAGATGGCTATTTTATCTTTGGTGGTGCCTATCCCATGAAGGACGGACAGGCACGCTTTGACGCGCTGAAGGAGAAGCTGAAAGCGTTCCATTTCCAGTTCGGTAAACCGGTGAAAAGTGAAAAATGTACGGTGCTGTTCCCCTCACGCTGGAAAGACTTTGTCTGCGGAGAGGACAACGCATTTTTGATTGGTGAAGCGGCCGGTTTTATTAGCGCCAGCTCGCTGGAAGGGATTAGCTATGCGCTGGACAGCGCGGAGATCCTCAAATCAGTACTGCTACGGGATGCGCCAGATATGAATCTCGCTTACCGCAAAGCTACCCGTAAAATACGTCTCAAACTGTATGGCAAAATCCTTAAAAGCCGGGCGCTCACATCAGCATTTTCGCGTAAATGGATAATGCGCAGCGGCGTGGCACATATTCCCTTGGCAAAATCTGAAAGTCGCCCACCTACAAAAGCAAAGCGTGATAAATCGCGTAGTATGACCATGACATTATAGAGCGTTATTTTAAGGGATTAAATTGAAGATAAAATATTGCTGGTTGGTAAAATTGTTGGTCGTATCATCACTTAGCATTATGTTATCAGGGTGCCTGAGCGTTATGTGGCTCAAAGCAGGCGAGCCACAAGCAACAAAGGAAAAGTGGAAAACTGACACCGTTATTGGTTTATCATCAGGTAAAGATGATGATGGTAATGAAGGCTATGTCTTTGTCGGCAAAACGTTTGATTATCTGCTAACCAGTGGTGCCGAAAGCGTGGTGAAGCTGCTGCAAGATCCGCAAATCGACCGTCATAATTTACAGGTAGTTGATATCGCCGAATTCATAATCAGTGACAACAAAAAGGGATTTGAAGGCGTATTAACGCTTAAATACACCGGGGAAACGCAGGACGTTAAGCAAGTGCTTACGGGCTACGGTTTTAACTGCACAGAGCAAAATTGCACTAAAAATCTATCCAAACTGCAAGGGACAATTCATAAGAAAAGCACCAAACAGGATTATTCACAGATGCTCACGTTTTATCATCCATTTACCGTTGGTTTTTACGAATATAAAAACTCTCAGATTCCCAAGGTTCTCACAAACGCACTGCTGCCCATCACTATCACTCTGGATGTTGTAACCTCTCCATTACAAATATTGTTTTTTAGTAATTATCACCCTTAATAATTTAATGGGCAAATGCGGCGAAGCATTTGCCCATAACATCTTATTGCAGCGCAAACTTCTCAATGGCGTACGCGACGCCATCTTCAAGGTTGGATTTGGTCACGAAGTTGGCGATTTCTTTGACTGATGGAATAGCGTTGTCCATGGCAACGCCCACGCCCGCGTATTCAATCATCGCGATGTCGTTTTCCTGATCGCCAATCGCCATCACCTCTTCGGCTTTAATTCCTAACGCATCGGCCAGCGATTTTACGCCAGTGCCTTTATTGACGCGTTTATCGAGAATTTCGAGGAAGTACGGCGCACTTTTCAGCACGGTGTACTTCTCTTTGACTTCTGCTGGGATGCGCGAGATGGCTTTATCGAGGATCTCCGGCTCGTCAATCATCATCACTTTCAGGAACTGGGTTTCTGGATCCATTTTCTCGGCTTCACAGAACACCAGCGGAATGGTCGCGACAAACGATTCATGCACCGTGTAGTAGCTGATATCACGATTGGCGGTGTACAGCGTATTGCGATCGAGGGCGTGGAAATGCGATCCAACTTCCCGGGAGAGCTGCTCCAGATAGCGATAATCGTCATAGCTTAACGCGGTTTGCGCCACGGTACTGCCATCCCCGGCTTTCTGCACCAGCGCCCCGTTATAGGTAATACAGTAGTCACCGGGCTGTTCCATGTGCAGTTCTTTCAAATAGCTGTGGACGCCGGCATAGGGGCGCCCCGTGGTCAGCACCACATTTACGCCACGCGCGCGTGCCGCGGCAATCGCCGTTTTGACCGCAGGTGAAATGGTGTGATCGGGCAGCAGAAGTGTGCCATCCATGTCGATAGCAATAAGTTTGATAGCCATGAGTTCCCCGGAATAAATGAGTCCATCCTCATGCTAACGCGATTCCGCTCAAAAAACAGCTACGAAAAGGGGGATGGGAAGGGGAATCGGGATCCCCCTTTTGACAATCGATGGTAGGCCGGATAAGGCCTGAGCCGCCATCCGGCAAACGCAGACGAACTGCCTGATGGCGCTGCGCTTATCAGGCCTACAGGAGCAGGCCTGAGGTACATGTTAGATATCGATGTTCGCCGCTTTCAGGGCGTTCTCTTCGATAAACGCGCGACGTGGTTCAACGGCATCGCCCATCAGCGTGGTGAACAACTGGTCGGCGGCAATCGCATCCTTCACGGTAACGCGCAGCATGCGACGGCTTTCCGGATCCATAGTAGTTTCCCACAGCTGTTCCGGGTTCATCTCGCCCAGACCTTTATAACGCTGAATCGCAAGGCCACGACGGGACTCTTTCACCAGCCAGTCCAGCGCCTGCTCGAAGCTGGCAACCGGCTGACGACGCTCGCCACGTTCGATAAACGCATCGTCTTCGATCAAGCCACGTAGTTTCTCACCCAGCGTGCAGATACGACGGTATTCGCCGCCGGTCACAAACTCGTGGTCCAGCGGATAGTCGGTATCAACGCCGTGGGTACGCACGCGGATCACCGGTTCGAACAGGTTCAGTTCAGCGTCTTTACGCACAAAACTGTTCCAGGTGCTGCCATGCATTTCTTTTTCATTCAGCACGTTGACCAGCTGAGAAACCCAGGCAGTGACTTTCGCTTCATCAGCGAGATCGGCTTCAGCCAGCGTCGGCTGATAAACAAGTTCTTTCAACAACGCTTTCGGGAAACGACGTTCCATACGGCCAATCATTTTCTGCGTCGCGTTGTATTCAGAAACCAGTTTTTCCAGCGCCTCACCCGCCAGCGCCGGGGCGTGGGCATTGGTGTGCAGCGTGGCACCATCAAGGGCGATAGAGATCTGGTACTGATCCATCGCTTCATCGTCTTTGATGTACTGTTCCTGCTTGCCTTTCTTCACTTTGTACAGCGGTGGTTGCGCAATATACACGTGACCGCGTTCCACGATTTCCGGCATCTGACGATAGAAGAAGGTCAACAGCAACGTACGGATGTGCGAGCCATCGACGTCCGCATCGGTCATGATGATGATGCTGTGATAGCGCAGTTTGTCCGGGTTGTACTCGTCACGACCGATGCCACAGCCCAGCGCGGTGATCAGCGTCGCCACTTCCTGAGAAGAGAGCATCTTGTCGAAGCGCGCCTTCTCAACGTTAAGAATTTTACCCTTCAGCGGCAGAATCGCCTGGTTCTTACGGTTACGTCCCTGCTTCGCAGAGCCGCCCGCTGAGTCCCCTTCCACCAGGTACAGTTCAGAGTGAGCCGGGTCGCGTTCCTGACAGTCCGCCAGTTTGCCCGGCAGACCCGCTAAGTCCAGCGCACCTTTACGGCGGGTCATTTCACGCGCGCGACGTGCCGCTTCGCGGGCACGTGCCGCATCAATAATTTTACCGACGACGATTTTCGCGTCAGACGGGTTTTCCAGCAGGTATTCACTCAGCAGTTCGTTCATCTGCTGTTCTACCGCCGATTTCACCTCAGAAGAGACCAGCTTGTCTTTGGTCTGGGAGGAGAATTTCGGATCCGGTACCTTCACGGATACAACGGCAATCAGGCCTTCACGGGCATCATCACCGGTGGCGCTGACTTTGGCTTTTTTGCTGTAGCCTTCTTTGTCCATGTAGGCGTTCAGGGTACGGGTCATCGCCGCACGGAAGCCTGCAAGGTGAGTACCGCCGTCACGCTGCGGAATGTTGTTGGTGAAGCAGTAGATGTTTTCCTGGAAACCATCGTTCCACTGCAGCGCAACTTCCACGCCGATACCGTCTTTTTCGGTGGAGAAGTAGAAGATATTCGGGTGGATCGGCGTTTTGTTTTTGTTGAGGTATTCAACAAACGCCTTGATGCCGCCTTCGTAGTGGAAATGGTCTTCTTTGCCGTCGCGCTTATCGCGCAGACGGATAGACACACCGGAGTTCAGGAATGACAGCTCGCGTAGACGCTTCGCCAGAATGTCGTATTCGAACTCAACGACGTTGGTAAAGGTTTCGTGGCTTGGCCAGAAACGGACCTGGGTCCCCGTCATTTCTGTTTCGCCAGTTACCGCCAGCGGCGCCTGCGGCACACCGTGCACGTAAGTTTGCTGATGCACTTTGCCTTCACGACGAATCACCAGCTCCAGTTTCTGCGACAGGGCGTTAACGACGGAAACACCTACGCCGTGCAGACCACCGGAAACTTTATAGGAGTTATCATCAAATTTACCGCCTGCGTGCAGAACGGTCATGATAACCTCCGCCGCCGAAACGCCCTCTTCCGGGTGAATACCGGTTGGGATACCACGGCCATCATCGGTAACGGACACGGAGTTATCAGCGTGAATCGTTACCACGATATCTTTACAGTGACCCGCGAGCGCTTCGTCGATAGCGTTATCTACCACCTCGAATACCATGTGGTGCAGACCAGTGCCGTCATCCGTGTCGCCGATATACATACCCGGGCGCTTACGCACCGCATCCAGTCCTTTCAGGACTTTGATACTGGAGGAGTCATAAGAATTCGACATCAACGTTTCTCGCTCATTTTATCTTGGGTTAATCCGTTATTTTACCCTTTTCCACGGTAAACATCTTCGAATTTTCATCGGACATGTCCATAACGTGTTCAGCGCTGATTGCGCTGACAAAGACCTGAGATTGCGTGGCTTTTAAGCGGCTGGCCAGCAGCCCACGACGCGCATCATCCAGTTCAGAGGCAAAATCATCTATCAGGTACAGGCAGCGCCGTCCGCTTTCGCGGGTCAGGAACTCCCCTTGCGCCAGACGTAAGGCGCACATCAGCAGCTTTAGCTGCCCACGCGACAACGTGTCTTCCACCGGCGCACCGTCGGCGCGAATGCGGAAATCCGCCTTATGCGGGCCGTGCGCGGTGTAGGTCAACATGCGATCGCGTTCAAAACTGCGTTCCAGCACTTCGGCGTAATCTGTCTCTTTCTCCCAGCCGCGCTGGAAAGAGAAGGAGAGAGAAAACTCGGGAAGAAACTGCTGGCAGGTATCCGCCATATCCTGCGCGATACCGGCGCTGTACTCCGCGCGCCAGGTGCTGATTTGTTCCGCCAGTGGGATCAGTTCTTTATCCCACGGGCGCAGTTGCTCATAACGACTCACCTGGCGCAGCGCTGCATTGCGCTGCTTGAGCAGGCGCTTCAGGTTGCTCCAGGCGGTGAAAAATCCGGCTTCATTGTGAAAGCATCCCCAGTCAAGAAATGCTCTTCTGTATTTGGGGCCGCCATTGAGTAAAGTAAACCCTTCAGGCGTTATCAGCTGCATCGGCATCAGGTGCGCCAGTTCCGCAACCTTGTGCCCGTCGGTGCCGTCAATGCGCACTTTGCTGTCGCCCAGTTTGTCTTTCGTCAGACCAATCGACGTCTCACGCTCATCACCCTGCAAACGACCGTGTAAAACAAACGATTCCTGTTCGTGGCGAATCACACGGCCAATCTGCAAACTGCGAAACGCCCGACCATGGCCGAGCGTATAGATGGCTTCCAGCACGCTGGTTTTGCCGCTGCCGTTCGCGCCAACCAGAAAGTTAAAGCCGGGAGATAAAGCGAGATCCGCATTTTCGATATTGCGAAAATCGCGGATCAACAGGCGGGTCAGCGACATTACAGTCTCATTGGCATAACAACGTAAGCCGCGCTCTGGCTGGCTGCATCTTCAATTTGTACGCTGGAGACGGAATCGGTCAGCAGAATACGCACGTTTTCGCACTTCAGCGCGTTCAGAACGTCCAGTACGTAGCTAACGTTAAAGCCGATTTCCAGTTCTGTACCAGGATAGGAGACATCCAGAATTTCTTCGGCTTCTTCCTGCTCCGGGTTATTAGCGGTGATTTTGAGCTGGTTTTCACTGACATACAGACGCACGCCGCGGAATTTCTCGTTAGAGAGGATCGCCGCACGAGCAAACGCCTGCTTGAGGATATCGCAACCGGCTTCCAGATGTTTGTCCGGATTCTTCGGCAATACGCGGCGATAATCCGGGAAACGACCGTCAACCAGCTTGGAGGTAAAGATGAAATCACCCACGTGCGCACGAATGTTGTTGCTGCCAATCTGCACGCGCAGCGGGTTATCGCCGCCGTCGAGCATACGCATCAGTTCAATCACACCTTTACGCGGTACGATCACCGAATGGCTAGGCAACGGCTGACCGACAGGCATTGAACAGACCGCCAGGCGGTGACCGTCGGTCGCCACGGTACGCAACTCTTCCCCTTCGGTTTCAAACAGCATGCCGTTTAAGTAGTAACGCACGTCCTGATGCGCCATCGAAAACTGCGTGGCTTCAATCAGGCGCTTCATTGTCGCCTGTGGCAGGGTGAATTCGACTTCGCTCTGCCAGTCGTCCAGATTCGGGAAGTCGGCGGCAGGCAGCGTAGACAGCGAGAAACGGCTGCGGCCAGAACGCACCAGCATACGGTCGCCTTCCAGTTGAACGGCAATTTCCGCCCCTTCTGGTAATCCACGGCAAATATCGAAGAATTTACGCGCCGGAACGGTGGTCGCACCAGGTTCATGAGGCTGGATCAGCGCCACGCGCGCCACCATCTCCATTTCGAGATCGGTACCGGTCAGAGAAAGCGCACCGTCAGCAACCTGCAGCAGCAAGTTTCCGAGGATCGGCAGTGTAGGACGTCCACCCAGCGGGCCGCTGACCTGCTGAAGCGGTTTTAATAAATGTTCACGTTCAACGGTAAATTTCATAGCGTCACGAAGATAATGTTCTGATTAAATTGGAGAAATCTTCTTTAATATCATGGCTTTCTTCACGCAACTGCTCAATCTTACGGCAGGCATGAAGCACGGTAGTATGGTCACGCCCACCAAACGCGTCGCCAATTTCCGGCAGACTGTGGTTAGTGAGCTCTTTTGCCAGCGCCATCGCCATCTGACGCGGACGAGCTACCGAACGAGATCGACGCTTAGAAAGCAGATCCGCAATTTTGATTTTGTAATACTCTGCCACCGTCTTTTGAATATTGTCGATGGTGACCAGCTTTTCCTGCAAAGCCAGCAGATCGCGCAGCGCTTCACGCACGAAATCGATAGTAATCGCCCGGCCAGTAAAGTTAGCGTTGGCGATCACGCGGTTCAGTGCACCTTCCAGTTCACGCACGTTAGAGCGTAGACGCTTGGCGATAAAGAACGCCACTTCACCCGGCAGACGAATGTCATTTTCGTCAGCCTTTTTCATCAGGATCGCGACGCGTGTTTCCAGCTCAGGCGGTTCGATCGCGACAGTCAGTCCCCAGCCGAAGCGGGATTTCAGACGATCTTCAACGCCGTTGATCTCCTTCGGATAGCGATCCGATGTCAGGATGATCTGCTGATTACCCTCCAGCAAGGCGTTGAAGGTGTGGAAAAACTCTTCCTGCGATCGTTCTTTATTCGCGAAGAATTGGATATCGTCAATCAGCAGCGCGTCAACGGAACGGTAGTAGCGTTTAAACTCTTCGATCGCATTGTTTTGCAGGGCTTTAACCATGTCCTGCACAAAACGCTCGGAGTGCATATACACCACTTTGGCATTCGGCTTTCGCGCCATAATGCCGTTACCGACAGCGTGCAGCAGGTGGGTTTTACCCAGGCCTGTACCGCCATAAAGGAATAACGGATTGTAGGCGCCGCCAGGATTGTCCGCCACCTGACGTGCCGCCGCGCGCGCCAGTTGGTTAGATTTACCTTCAACGAAGTTATCAAACGTATGTTTGACGTTGACGTTAGAGCGATAGGTAGGTTCTGCCGGAGCCGGTACGTTATCCCAGCCGGGGCGCGCCGCCGGAGCGACGCGTTGCGGTTGAACTTGTTGAGCCACATGCGCAGGCGTAACGATGTTATTCACCGGCGTCTTCAGCGTTTGCGTGACAGGTTTAGTGCCGACTTCAAAACGCAGCTGTGGGGCATCCGCTCCGCAGAAATTATTCAGCAATCCATTAATATTATTGAGGTATTTATCCCTTACCCAATCGAGCACGAAACGGTTTGGCGCATACAAAGCCAGCGTGTTATCGCTCAGTTCCGCCTGCAACGGGCGTATCCACATACTGAATTCTGTGGCTGGTAACTCATCCTGCAATCGGGCAAGACACTGCTGCCAAAGCGAAAGTGACACGGCGGACTCCACTCGAACAAAAGTCGATAAATGACAAAGGCTGAAACATTCATGATTGTTGACGCACATCGACAAGACCCTATGCAAAGGGTGACGTGCGAATTGCTATCTGCAATTTTTACCCGATCAGGATCCATTGAAACGATCGGAACCGCGGATCATAGCGTAAACTGAGAAAGAGATCTTCTGTTTCTCACAGATTCTTCCCGATTTATCCACAGGATGATCCAGAATCGGCTAAGTGTAAACGATCCTGGAGAAGTGCTGCAGGTTTTCGCGCGCATATTGAAAAAATTAATGAGTAAAGATGCTTTACTGCTTAAACGATCTAATAAAGATCCCGAGCGATCCTTGCGCTTTATCCACCAGCCCGTATAATTCTTACCCCCAGCGAGTAACGGTCGCCTTACGGCGTCAACGCTGCCTGTTTTTTACGCGAAACCGTGCGGAAAAAAGCGGGAAATAAGGAAAGAGAATTGACTCCGGAGTGTACAATTATTACAATCCGGCCTCTTTAATCACCCACACTGTGGCGTAAGTCGTTCGAAACTCGTTCGGGTATACGCAAAAGTCAGTGAATTTATTCAAGTTTAGGTAGAAATCGCCATGAAACGCACTTTTCAACCGTCTGTACTGAAGCGCAACCGTTCTCACGGCTTCCGTGCTCGTATGGCTAATAAAAATGGTCGTCAGGTTCTGGCACGTCGTCGTGCTAAAGGCCGTTCTCGTCTGACCGTTTCTAAGTAATAAAAGCTAGCCCCTGAGTGGTTAAGCTCGCATTTCCCAGGGAGTTACGTTTGTTAACTCCCACTCATTTCACATTCGTCTTCCAGCAGCCACAACGGGCTGGCACGCCGCAAATCACCATCCTCGGCCGCCTGAATTCGCTGGGGCATCCCCGTATCGGTCTTACCGTCGCCAAGAAAAATGTTAAACGTGCGCATGAACGCAATCGGATTAAACGTCTGACGCGTGAAAGCTTCCGTTTACGTCAGCACGAGCTTCCAGCAATGGATTTCGTGGTGGTGGCGAAAAAAGGGGTTGCTGACCTCGATAACCGTGCTCTCTCGGAAGCGTTGGAAAAATTATGGCGTCGCCATTGTCGCCTGGCTCGCGGGTCCTGATAGCCCTCATTCGGGTCTATCAACGCCTGATCAGTCCGCTGCTTGGGCCGCATTGCCGTTTCACTCCAACCTGTTCGAGCTACGGAATTGAGGCATTGCGCAGGTTTGGAGTGATAAAAGGCAGTTGGTTGACGGTGAAACGCGTATTAAAATGCCACCCTTTACACCCTGGTGGTGACGATCCCGTCCCGCCCGGACCATTTGATACCAGAGAACACTAACGATGGATTCGCAACGCAATCTTTTAGTCATCGCTTTGCTGTTCGTGTCTTTCATGATCTGGCAAGCCTGGGAGCAGGATAAAAACCCGCAACCTCAGGCTCAACAGACCACGCAGACAACGACCACCGCAGCGGGTAGCGCCGCAGACCAGGGCGTACCGGCCAGTGGCCAGGGGAAACTGATTACGGTTAAAACTGACGTGCTTGATCTGACCATCAACACCCGTGGTGGTGATGTGGAACAGGCTTCACTGCCAGCTTACCCGAAAGAACTCGGTTCTACCGAACCGTTCCAGTTACTGGAAACCACGCCACAGTTCATCTACCAGGCACAGAGTGGCCTGACAGGTCGTGACGGCCCGGATAACCCGGCTAACGGCCCGCGTCCGCTGTACAACGTCGAAAAAGACGCGTTTGTACTGGCTGACGGTCAGAACGAACTGCAGATCCCGATGACCTATACTGACGCAGCGGGTAACACATTCACTAAAACGTTTGTACTCAAGCGTGGTGAATATGCTGTCAACGTTAACTACAGTGTGCAGAACGCCGGCGAAAAACCGCTGGAAGTCTCCACCTTTGGTCAGCTGAAGCAATCCATCAATCTGCCATCTCATCGTGATACCGGAAGCAGCAACTTTGCGCTGCACACCTTCCGCGGCGCGGCGTACTCCACGCCGGATGAGAAATATGAGAAATACAAATTCGACACCATTGCTGAAAACGAAAACCTGAACGTCAATGCTAAAGACGGCTGGGTTGCAATGCTGCAACAGTATTTCGCTACGGCATGGGTTCCGCGTAACGACGGCACCAATAACTTCTATACCGCAAATCTGGGTAACGGCATTGCCGCTATCGGCTATAAATCACAGCCGGTATTGGTACAGCCTGGCCAGACTGGCGCGATGACCAGCACCCTGTGGGTCGGCCCAGAAATTCAGGATAAAATGGCGGCCGTTGCACCGCACCTGGATCTGACCGTGGATTACGGCTGGTTGTGGTTCATCTCTCAGCCGCTGTTCAAACTGCTGAAATGGATCCATAGCTTCCTGGGTAACTGGGGCTTCTCCATCATCGTTATCACCTTTATCGTTCGTGGCATCATGTACCCGCTGACCAAAGCGCAGTACACCTCCATGGCGAAGATGCGTATGCTGCAGCCGAAGATTCAGGCAATGCGTGAGCGTCTGGGCGATGACAAACAGCGTCAGAGCCAGGAAATGATGGCCCTGTACAAAGCTGAGAAGGTTAACCCGCTGGGCGGCTGCTTCCCGCTGATCATCCAGATGCCAATCTTCCTGGCGTTGTACTACATGCTGATGGGCTCCATTGAACTGCGTCATGCGCCGTTCGCGCTGTGGATCCATGACCTGTCTGCACAGGACCCGTACTACATCCTGCCGATCCTGATGGGCGTGACGATGTTCTTCATTCAGAAGATGTCTCCGACCACCGTGACCGACCCGATGCAGCAGAAGATCATGACCTTCATGCCGGTCATCTTCACCGTGTTCTTCCTGTGGTTCCCGTCAGGTCTGGTGCTGTACTATATCGTCAGCAACCTGGTAACCATTATTCAGCAGCAGCTGATTTACCGTGGTCTGGAGAAACGTGGCCTGCATAGCCGCGAGAAGAAAAACTCCTGATTCGGTGTAGGCCGGATTAGGCGAAGCCGCCATCCGGCACACGGAACATAACGTAAAGGGCGGTCATTAGACCGCCTTTTTTATTGCATTAAGAAGAGACAAACCATGAGCCATAACGACACCATCGTCGCTCAGGCCACCCCACCGGGACGTGGTGGCGTGGGTATCCTGCGTATCTCCGGCCTGAAGGCGAGCGAGGTCGCAGAAACCGTACTGGGGAAACTGCCAAAACCGCGTTATGCCGACTATCTGCCGTTTAAAGACGCGGATGGCAGCGCGCTGGATCAGGGGATTGCCCTGTGGTTCCCCGGCCCGAACTCCTTTACCGGTGAAGACGTTTTAGAGCTTCAGGGTCACGGCGGCCCGGTGATTCTTGATCTGCTGCTCAAACGTATTCTGACGATTCCCGGGCTGCGCATTGCCAGACCAGGTGAATTCTCCGAGCGCGCGTTTCTCAATGATAAGCTCGATCTGGCTCAGGCAGAGGCAATTGCCGACCTGATCGACGCCAGCTCAGAGCAAGCCGCTCGCTCGGCATTGAACTCGTTGCAGGGCGCATTTTCCGCACGGGTAAATCATCTTGTGGAAGCACTCACTCACCTGCGTATCTATGTGGAAGCGGCGATCGACTTCCCGGATGAAGAAATCGACTTCCTGTCTGACGGCAAGATTGAAGCCCAGCTCAATAGCGTGATGGCCGATCTTGATGCCGTGCGTGCCGAAGCGCGTCAGGGCAGCCTGCTGCGCGAAGGGATGAAGGTAGTCATTGCCGGTCGCCCTAACGCCGGGAAATCGAGCCTGCTGAACGCGCTGGCAGGCCGTGAGGCTGCTATTGTGACCGACATTGCGGGGACGACTCGCGACGTGCTGCGAGAGCATATTCATATCGACGGTATGCCGTTGCACATCATCGACACTGCCGGTCTGCGCGATGCCAGCGATGAAGTTGAACGCATTGGTATTGAACGCGCCTGGCAGGAAATTGAACAAGCCGACCGCGTACTGTTTATGGTTGATGGCACCACCACCGACGCCGTTGACCCGGCAGACATCTGGCCTGACTTTATTGCCCGTCTGCCAGCCAAACTGCCAATTACCGTGGTGCGTAACAAAGCGGATATCACGGGTGAAACGCTGGGTCTTAGCGAAGTAAATGGCCACTCACTGGTTCGCCTCTCCGCACGAACCGGTGAAGGTGTTGACGTACTGCGCAACCATCTCAAACAGAGCATGGGCTTTGAAACCAATATGGAAGGCGGCTTCCTGGCGCGTCGCCGTCATTTGCAGGCACTGGCTGAAGCGGCGAAGCATCTTCAGCAGGGCAAAGCGCAGCTATTAGGCGCATGGGCCGGAGAACTGCTGGCGGAGGAGCTGCGTCTGGCGCAGCAGAACCTCAGTGAGATCACCGGGGAATTTACCTCCGACGATCTGCTGGGTCGTATTTTCTCCAGTTTCTGTATTGGTAAATAGTTTTGCCGGATGGCGGCTATGCCTTATCCGGCCTACTCGACATGTAGGCCCGGTAAGCGTAGCGCCACCGGGTAACAGTGTTTTCCTCTCAGGAAATCACTGTTGTCCAAATGGCAACTCGTGTAGTTAACTCTCTACCCGTATGCTTAGCGCCACATTTCTCATGAGGTCGCTATGACACGCTTTCTAATCTGCAGTTTTGCCCTGGTTCTTCTCTATCCCGCCGGTATTGATATGTATCTGGTGGGATTGCCCCGTATTGCTGCCGATTTACAAGCCAGCGAGGCTCAGTTGCATATCGCGTTTTCGGTCTACCTGGCAGGGATGGCGACAGCAATGTTGTTCGCCGGAAAAATTGCTGACCAGTCGGGTCGTAAACCGGTCGCCATTGTCGGGGCCCTCATTTTTATTGTCGCCTCGTCGCTGTGTTCGTTCGCCGAGAGCGGTACGCCGTTCCTGGTAGGCCGCTTTATTCAGGGCGTAGGCGCTGGCTGTTGCTATGTGGTGGCTTTCGCCATCCTGCGCGATACGCTCGACGATCGCCGCCGGGCGAAGGTTTTGTCGCTGTTGAACGGTATCACCTGCATCGTGCCGGTGCTGGCGCCGGTGATGGGGCACCTGATTATGCTCAAATACCCGTGGCAGAGCCTGTTCTACACGATGATGGGAATGGGTGTGGCTGTTTGCCTGCTGTCGGTGTTTGTCCTGCGAGAATCGCGCCCAGCGACGCTCTCGACCTCTACGCAGAGCGATCATCGCGCAGAGTCGCTGGTGAACCGTTTTTTCCTGAGCCGTCTGGCCATTACCACCCTCAGCGTGTCGGTGATCCTGACCTTCGTGAATACGTCTCCGGTGCTGCTGATGGAAGTGATGGGCTTCGACCGCGGCGAGTACGCCACTACCATGGCCATGACCGCAGGCATCAGTATGACGGTCTCTTTCTCTACACCATTCGCCCTGAGTATTTTTAAACCCCGCATCCTGATGCTGACTTCACAGGTTTTGTTCCTGGCTGCGGGCATCGTGTTAATCCTTGCCAGTACGCACGCGGTAACGTTGTTCGGGTTGACGTTAATCTGTGCCGGATTCTCGGTCGGTTTCGGCGTCGCCATGAGTCAGGCACTGGGGCCGTTCTCGCTGCGTGCGGGTGTGGCAAGCTCGGCGTTAGGCATAGCGCAGGTTTGCGGTTCATCGCTATGGATTTGGTTGGCTGCCATCCTCGGTCTCGACGCGCTGAATATGCTGATCGGGATTCTGATTGGCTGTAGCATAGTGAGTATCATGCTGATTATCACTGTTGCACCAAACCGGTCCACACCAACTCATGAAGAAATCCCTCAGCAGTCTCGATCTTAATTTACTGCTCTGCCTGCAGCTCCTGATGCAGGAGCGCAGCGTCACCAAAACCGCCAAACGGATGAACGTCACGCCGTCGGCGGTCAGCAAGTCGTTGTCGAAGCTGCGAACCTGGTTTGACGATCCGCTGTTTGTGAATACCCCGCTTGGGCTGACGCCAACGCCGCTGATGGTCAGCATGGAGCAGAACCTGGCGGAGTGGATGCAAATGGGCAATCAATTGCTCGATAAGCCACACCATGAAGCACCACGTGGGCTGAAGTTTGATTTAGTGGCTGAAACGCCGCTGGTGATGATCATGTTTAACGCGCTCTCCCAACAGATCTACCAGCGTTATCCACAAGCCTCGATCAAAGTGCGTAACTGGGATTACGATTCGCTGGACGCCATTATCCGTGGCGAGGTGGATATCGGCTTTACCGGACGTGAAAGTCACCCACGCTCGCGTGAATTGCTGAGTCTGCTACCGTTATCGATCGACCATGAAGTGCTGTTTTCCGATCTCCCCTGCGTCTGGCTGCGCGAAGATCATCCGGCGTTACGAGAAGAGTGGAGCCTGGAAACATTCCTGCACTATCCCCATATCAGCATTAGCTGGGAGCAGAGCGACACCTGGGCGCTGGACGATGTGCTTCAGGAGATGGGGCGTGCGCGTAACATCGCATTGTGTCTGCCGGGCTTTGAGCAGTCGCTGTTTATGGCCGCGCAGCCCGATCACGCATTGATAGCCACCGCCCCGGTCTATTGTCAGCGTTATAATCAACTCCACCAACTTCCGCTCGTGGCACGTCCAATGCCTTTTGATGCTGCGCAACTGGAAAAAATGCGCGTCCCATTCACCCTACTTTGGCATAAACGCAACAGCCACAATCCTAAGATCGTCTGGCTGAAAGAGACGATCAAGGCACTCTATCGCGAGATGTCATGAAGATCCTTTGCTATATTGTTGTTTTATTGACCTCCCTGGCGGTGGAAATGTAAATGTCGCGTAATGTATCCCGATTCCGTTTACTTTTTGGGCAGTAAAGCCTGCCTGGAAGCCGCGTAAATGTTACTCTGATAATAATCACGGACCATTAATCACGGAGCGAAAAATGGCGACACATTTTGCCAGAGGGATTCTAACGGAGGGACACCTGGTTTCAGTTCGTCTCCCGACTCCATGTCATTTTGAAGTAAGAAATCTACCCACTCACCGCCGAACACGCTTTCTGGCCTCCCGAAGCCTTCTCGCTGAACTGATGTTTATGCTTTACGGCACCAGCACATTGCCTGAGATTGTTACCGAGGCGAAAGGTAAGCCCGTTTTTCGCGATAAAAACCTGCCAGGCTTTTCGATTTCCTATGCCGGGAACATCGTTGGCGTCGCGCTTACCACAGAAGGTTCATGCGGCCTGGATATGGAGCTTCAGCGAGTGACCCGCGGGTTCCATACCCCGAATGCCACAGAAACCTACCGCTTTTCCAGTAACGAAAACCTGTGGATCAATAATCAAAACGACCCCAATGAAGCGCGTGCGCAGCTCATTACGTTACGCCAGAGCGTTCTCAAGCTCACTGGCGACGTGTGCAATGACGATCCACGTGAACTCCAGTTGTTACCGGGTGCGGGCCGTCTGAGATGTGCTCACGTTACGCAGATAGAAGCCATTTGCGATGCCGAAGATGTACTGGTGTGGTCGGTCGCGGTCACGCCAACCATTGAAAAACTCAAGGTTTGGGAGTTTGATGGTAAACAGGACTGGAAAAGCTTGCCTGATATCCAGACCCGCGCGAATGAGCCAACGGGTCGCCTGATCCGGTTTTCACAATTATCCGCAGCGAAGAGCCATACGCTTTGATTTAACCTTCATGATGAAACAGGAGTAACCATGTCTGAAACATTGAATGTTGTTACGTTACTGGGGAGCCTGCGCAAGGGTTCGTTTAATGGAATGGTTGCCCGTACGCTGCCAAAAATTGCCCCCGCGGGGATGGAAGTGAATGCGTTACCGTCGATTGGGGATATTCCTCTGTACGATGCCGACCTCCAGCAGGAAGAGGGTTTTCCGGCAAGTGTAGAAGCGCTGGCGGAACAAATCAGGAAGGCTGACGGCGTCGTTATCGTCACACCTGAATATAACTATTCTGTTCCGGGCGGACTGAAGAACGCCATCGACTGGCTGTCTCGCCTGCCCGATCAGCCATTATCCGGCAAACCGGTGCTGATCCAGACAAGCTCCATGGGTGCCATTGGCGGCGCGCGCTGCCAGTACCATCTGCGTCAAATCCTGGTGTTTCTCGACGCGATGGTAATGAACAAGCCAGAGTTTATGGGCGGCGTTATTCAGAATAAAGTGGACCCGCAGACCGGCGAAGTGATCGACCAAAGCACGCTGGACCATCTGACCGGCCAGCTGACTGCATTTGGCGACTACATTCAGCGCGTGAAAGCCTAAAAGAAAAAGCCCGCCAGCAACGATGCCTGGCGGGCCGTAGTCCAGACCGATATTTTAATGCGCGTCGATAAACACAATCTTCAGTACAAACAGCAGCGCGACAACAATGACGCACGGGCTGAGATCGCGGAAACGTCCGGTACCAATTTTCATCACGCAGTAGGAAATAAAGCCCAGCGCGATGCCTTCAGTGATGGAGAAGCTAAACGGCATCATCACAGCGGTAATAAACGCCGGAACAGCCTCAGTCAGATCATCCCACTTAACGCGCGACAGGCTTGATGTCATCAGGACACCAACGTAAATCAGCGCACCTGCGGCAGCATATCCCGGCACCATTCCCGCCAGCGGCGACAGGAAGATAACCAGCAGGAACAGCAGGCCAACGACGACTGCAGTCAGGCCTGTACGGCCACCAACCGACACCCCGGAAGAGGACTCAATATAGGCGGTAACGGAAGATGTACCTATAAACGCGCCGGTAACAGAGGACACACTATCCACATACAACGCCTGCTTCATGCGTGGGAACTTGCCCTTCGCGTCCGCCAGACCGGCTTTATCCGTGACGCCAATCAACGTACCGGAGGAGTCAAACAGGTTAACCAGCATGAACGAGAAAATCACGCCCGCAAGGCCAATGTTAAACGAACCGGCCAGGTCAACATGCCCGATAACCGACATCACGCTCGGCGGTGCGGAGACGATCCCATTGTAATGGACATCGCCCAGCATCCAGCCCAACAGCGTGGTCACAATGATGGAGATCAGCACTGCCGCGTGAATGTTGCGTGATGCCAGAATCGCGATGATAAAGAAGCCCAGAATACCCAGCAGCACGCTATGGGACGTCAGGTTACCAATGGAAACCAGCGTGTCTTTGTTCGCAACAATAACACCGGCATTTTTCAGCCCCATCATGCCGATGAACAGGCCGATACCACTGGTGATGCCCACGCGCAGACTGACCGGGATATTGGCAATCATCCAGTAACGTACGCGGAAAATGGTCAGCAGCAGCAGACCTATCGCGCCCCAGAAAATAGCGCCCATACCGATCTGCCATGACAGACCCATCGCGCCAACGACCACGAAGGCGAAGAACGCGTTCAGGCCCATAGCAGGCGCAAGTGCGACCGGCAGGTTAGCAAATAGCCCCATCAGGATGCTACCAAAGGCAGCAATAAGGCAGGTGGTAACAAAGACGGCGCTGGTATCCATGCCAGCCACGCCAAGAATTTGCGGGTTAACAAAAACGATATACACCATCGTCAGGAAGGTGGTTAAACCGGCGATCACTTCGGTCCGTGCCGTCGTGCCATGTTCGCGCAGTTTGAACACGCGTTCCAGCATCCCCTGGCCAGAAGCCTGGGTTGTGTGTTGTTGGCTCATTATCAATTTCCGAACAAGGAGGGAAAATTCGTCGCTATCCTATACCAAAATGCGACAATAGGGTTGGGTTATGAGCAACTTTTTTCATTGATTTTGCTTATACGGCAACGATTGCGTCCCCCCATTATGCATTACGAAAACGTTAAACTTGTTAAAATGGAAATGACATGTCCCAGATAGAAGCCGTATTTTTTGACTGTGACGGTACCCTTGTCGACAGTGAAGTAATTTGTTCTCGCGCGTATGTCAGCATGTTCCAGGCGTTCGGCATTACGCTCGATCTTGAAGAGACGTTTAAACGCTTCAAGGGGGTAAAGCTCTACGAAATCATCGACATTATTAACGAAGAACACGGTGTCGAACTGGCAAAAGCCGAGCTAGAACCGGTTTACCGCGCTGAGGTCGCACGTCTGTTCGATACCGAGCTGGAAGTCATTGCTGGTGCGAACACGCTGCTGGACAGCATGGCTGTGCCAATGTGCGTGGTGTCTAACGGTCCGGTCAGCAAAATGCAGCATTCGCTGGGTAAGCTGGGCATGTTGCACCATTTTCCTGATTTACTGTTCAGCGGCTACGATATCCAACGCTGGAAGCCCGATCCGGCCCTGATGTTCCATGCGGCAAAAGCCATGGACGTTAACGTTGAGAACTGCATTCTGGTTGATGATTCCAGCGCAGGCGCGCAGGCGGGAATTGCCGCCGGGATGGAAGTGTTCTACTTCTGTGCCGATCCGCATAACAAACCGATCGAAAACCCAAAGGTCACGACCTTTACCGATCTGGCGCAGTTACCGGAATTGTGGAAGGCGCGAGGTTGGGATATTACCCGGTAATTTTTTGTAGGCCCGGTAAGCTTGCGCCACCGGGCAATTGCCGGATGGCGCTAACGCTTATCCGGCCTACTTTCTACGTTTTTATCACTCTTTCGGGTCTTTGCCCGCCAGCAGTTTATCCAGCTCATCACCGCCCACGTGACGGAAGTCCTGCCCCTTCACGAAATAGAAGATGTATTCGCAGATATTCTGGCAGCGGTCACCGATACGCTCGATAGAACGCGCGCAAAACAGCGCGGTCAGTACGCTTGGAATGGTACGCGGGTCTTCCATCATGTAGGTCATCAGCTGACGCACGATGCCTTCATACTCCTGGTCAACTTTCTTATCTTCGCGATAAATACGTACCGCTTCGTCGAGATCCATACGCGCAAACGCATCCAGCACGTCGTGCAGCATCTGCACGGTGTGACGACCCAGCGACTCCAGACTTACCAGCAGCGGCTGGTGCTGTTGCGAGAACTTCTCCAGTGCGGTGCGGCAAATTTTGTCCGCCACGTCGCCAATACGTTCCAGCTCGGCGATAGTTTTGATGATTGCCATCACCAGGCGCAGGTCGCTCGCCGTCGGCTGACGTTTGGCGATGATGCGCACGCAGGCTTCGTCGATCGCCACTTCCATCATGTTGACGTTCTTATCGCCTTCAATGACACGCTTCGCCAGATCGCTGTCCTGATTGTGCATGGCGGTAATCGCATCAGAAAGCTGCTGCTCGACCATGCCACCCATGGTCATCACCTGGGTACGGATGCTTTCCAGCTCTGCGTTGAACTGGCCGGAAATATGTTTATTAAGATTAAGGTTATCCACAACAAGCTCCTGAATCAGCCGTAACGACCGGTGATGTAATCTTCAGTTTGTTTCTTCGCGGGCTTGGTGAACAGATCGTCCGTATTACTGAACTCAATCAACTCGCCCAGGTACATAAATGCCGTGTGATCGGAACAACGCGCAGCCTGCTGCATGTTGTGGGTAACGATAACAACGGTGTAATCTTCTTTCAGCTCAGTGATCAGCTCTTCAATACGCCCGGTAGAAATCGGGTCGAGCGCTGAACATGGCTCATCAAGCAGTAGCACTTCCGGGCGAATGGCGATACCACGCGCAATACACAAACGCTGCTGCTGACCACCGGAGAGAGAGTACCCACTCTGGTGTAATTTATCTTTGGTTTCGTTCCACAGTGCGGCCTTGGTCAATGCCCACTGTACACGCTCGTCCATATCGGCACGGGAAAGCTTCTCAAACAGACGCACGCCAAACGCGATATTGTCGTAGATAGACATTGGGAACGGCGTCGGCTTCTGGAACACCATGCCGACTTTGGCACGCAGCAGTGCGATATCCTGGGTGTTGGTGAGAATATTGTCACCATCCAGCAGGATTTCACCTTCCGCACGTTGCTCCGGGTACAGTTCAAACATTTTGTTGAAGGTACGCAGCAGCGTCGATTTACCACAGCCTGACGGCCCGATAAACGCCGTTACCTGGTTTTTCGCGATATCCAGGTTGATGTTCTTCAGGGCATGGAATTTTCCATAGTAGAAGTTCAAATCACGAACCTGAATTTTACCCGGGGCAGTATCAACCATACTCATTTCAATCTCTTCCTCATCCGGCGCCGCATCAGCCGCGCCGTAAAAATTAACCGTGTTTCTTCTTCGCGAAAATGACGCGCGCCAGAATGTTCAGCAGCAGTACGCACAGGGTAATAATCAGTACCCCGGCCCAGGCCAGTTGCTGCCATTCAGCAAATGGGCTCATCGCAAACTTAAAGATAGTGACCGGCAGGTTGGCGATTGGCTGCATCATGTCAGTGCTCCAGAACTGGTTGGAGAGCGACGTAAACAGCAGCGGAGCCGTTTCACCGGCGATACGGGCAATTGCCAGCAGAATACCGGTAATAATGCCCGACACAGACGCCTTCAGGGTGATCGCGGAAATCATCTTCCACTTTGGTGTACCCAACGCATAGGCGGCTTCTCGCAGGCTATCCGGCACCAGCTTGAGCATGTTCTCAGTGGTACGAATAACGATAGGTACCTGCAGCAGCGCCAGCGCAATCACACCCGCCCAGCCGGAGAAGTGTTCCATTTTTGCCACCACGATGGTGTAGACGAACAGACCGACCACAATCGATGGTGCAGACAGCAGGATATCGTTGATAAAGCGGATGACTTCAGCCAGCCATGACTTACGCCCATATTCCGCCAGGTAGATGCCCGCCATAATACCGAGCGGCGTACCAAAGATGGTCGCCCATAGAATCAACAGCCCACTCCCGGCGAGCGCGTTCGCCAGACCACCACCCGCGGTATTCGGCGGCGGGGTCATTTCGGTGAACAGTGCCAGTGACATACCGTCAATACCGCGGGTGATCGTGGACATCAGGATCCAGATCAGCCAGAACAGACCGAACGCCATCGTCGCCATCGAGAGCGTCAGCGCGATGCGGTTCTTCAGACGACGACGCGCCTGCATTTTACGGCGGGATTCCGCAAGCTGAGCGGTGTTTTGCATTTCCAGCGTAGCCATTAGCGTGCCCCCTCGTTTTTCGCAAGGCGCATGATCATGAACTTAGATGCCGCCAGCACGATGAAGGTGATCACAAACAGAATCAGACCCAGCTCCATCAACGCGGCAACGTGCAGCCCTGATTCCGCTTCAGCAAATTCATTCGCCAGCGCAGAGGTGATACTGTTGCCCGGCATATACAGCGATGCGCTGTCGAGTTGGTAGGTGTTACCGATGATAAAGGTCACCGCCATGGTTTCACCCAGCGCGCGACCCAGACCCAGCATTACGCCGCCAATGACACCATTTTTAGTGAACGGCAGAACGATACGCCAGATAACTTCCCAGGTAGTACAGCCAATACCGTAGGCTGACTCTTTCATCAGTACCGGCGTTTGTTCGAACACATCACGCATCACCGCCGCAATGTATGGGATGATCATGATGGCGAGGATCACGCCAGCCGCCAGAATACCGATACCAAATGCCGGGCCAGCAAACAGTGCGCCAACAAACGGAATGTTGGAAAGAATATTACCGACCGGCTCCTGGAAATACGTCGCAAACAGCGGGGCAAAGATAAACAGGCCCCACATGCCGTAAACGATACTCGGGATCGCCGCCAGCAGTTCAATAGCGATACCCAGCGGACGTCTCAGCCAGCCAGGAGCAAGTTCCGTCAGGAACAAAGCAATGCCAAAACTCACCGGAACGGCGATCAGCAGTGCGATAAATGAGGTAACCAGCGTACCGTAAATCGGAACCAATGCACCGTAGATATCATTTGGCGCATCCCAGTCTTTGGTCCAAAGGAATGAGAAACCAAATTTCTGGATGCTTGGCCAGGAGGAGATGATCAGAGAGACAATAATGCCACCCAACATCAATAGCACAATCAGCGCTGCCAGTTTTACCAGCGCGCTGAATATCATGTCACCCTTTTTACCCGGTGGGTTAAAAGCAGGCTTGGTTGCAGCCATAAATCACTCTTTAAGTTAAACGCGTTTACGAAGTTGCCCATGCCGGATGGCGCTACGCTTATCCGGCCTACAAAGCGGGCCTACAGTCGAAACCGTAGGGCGGATAAGCGTAGCGCCATCCGCCAACTCGTTAAAGATATTCTATTAGTACAGCGCTTTACCGCTGCTGTCTTTCACGTTGGTCTTCCATGCAGCACGAATCTGCTCAACCACGCTGTCCGGCAGGCTGGCGTAATCCAGGTCATTTGCCTGTTTGCCGCCATTTTTATATGCCCAGTCAAAGAATTTCAGTACTTCAACGCCTTGCTCTGGTTTCTTCTGCTCTTTATGCACCAGGATGAAGGTGGTGGAAGTGATTGGCCACGCATTGTCACCTTTCTGGTTAGTCAGATCCTGAGCGAAGGTTTTGCTCCAGTCAGCGCCTTTCGCTGCATTAGCAAAGCTCTCTTCGGTCGGGCTTACCGGTTTGCCATCAGCAGAAACCAGTTTGGTGTATGCCAGGTTGTTCTGCTTAGCATAAGCGTACTCAACGTAGCCGATAGAGCCTGGCAGACGCTGTACGAACGCAGCGATACCGTCATTACCCTTACCGCCCAGACCGGTCGGCCAGTTCACAGTAGAGCCTGCGCCAATTTTAGATTTCCACTCTTCGTTCACTTTCGCCAGGTAGCTGGTGAAGACGAAGGAGGTACCGGAACCATCTGCACGACGCACAACGGCGATATTCTGTGAAGGCAGCTTCAGACCCGGGTTCAGTTTGGTGATGGCTTCATCATCCCACTTCTTAATTTTGCCGAGGTAGATATCGCCCAGGGTTTTACCGTCAAGCACCAGCTCACCGGACTTCAGGCCAGGGATATTCACCGCCAGCACCACACCGCCGATCACTGTCGGGAACTGGAACAGGCCTTCCTGAGCCAGCTTCTCGTCAGATAACGGTGCATCAGATGCACCGAAATCAACGGTATTTGCGGTAATTTGTTTTACACCACCGGAGGAGCCGATACCCTGGTAGTTTACTTTGCTACCGGTTTCTTTCTGATAGGTATCAGCCCATTTGGCATACACTGGCGCAGGAAAAGTTGCACCAGCACCTGTCAGGCTCGCTGCAGCAAAGGCAGAGAACGCGCTCATAGATAAGGTCGCGGCGACAACAGTTGCGACAGTGGTACGCATAACTTTCATAATGTCTCCTGCACGGTTTTCGTAAATTGTTGTTTGAGTTGCTACTGTGAGCAAAATAGGACAAACAGGTGACAGTTAAATGTACGAAATATGACAGTTTTATGACAATGAAAAATAATGCGCGAAAAACAATTAAAAATTGTATAAAAACAGTAATTTAATCGATTATATAACAATTATATTTCGGCAAAATTTTCTTTTTATGACACTGAAAACAGTAGCTGAAGATGACGGTTTGTCACATAAAACAGGCGGGATAATTGATTAAAAACAGAACAGGTTTAAAAAAATGCCCCGCTTTGAGCAGGGCATTTTCAGTTCAGCGAGGTATCGCTTATTCCACGGTAACCGACTTCGCCAGGTTACGCGGCTGGTCCACGTCAGTACCTTTAATCAGCGCCACGTGATACGCCAGCAGTTGCAGCGGAACGGTATAGAAGATCGGTGCAATCACCTCTTCCACATGCGGCATCTCGATGATGTGCATATTTTCATTACTGATAAAACCTGCATCCTGATCAGCGAAGACATACAACTGGCCGCCACGAGCACGCACTTCTTCAATGTTGGATTTCAGTTTTTCCAGCAACTCGTTGTTCGGTGCAACCACGATAACCGGCATATCCGCGTCAATCAGCGCCAGCGGGCCGTGCTTCAGCTCACCAGCGGCATACGCTTCTGCGTGAATATAAGAAATCTCTTTCAGCTTCAGGGCGCCTTCCAGCGCAATGGGGTACTGATCGCCACGACCAAGGAACAGTGCATGGTGTTTGTCAGAGAAGTCTTCCGCCAGCGCGGCAATACGCTTGTCCTGTGACAGCATCTGCTCAATACGGCTCGGCAGCGCCTGTAACCCGTGAACAATCTCTTGTTCAATAGACGCATCCAGACCTTTCAGACGAGACAGCTTCGCCACCAGCATTAACAGAACAGTCAGCTGGGTGGTAAAGGCTTTCGTGGAGGCCACGCCGATTTCGGTCCCGGCATTGGTCATCATCGCCAGATCAGATTCACGCACCAGAGAAGAGCCCGGTACGTTACAGATTGCCAGTGACCCCAGATAGCCCAGCTCTTTAGATAAGCGCAGACCCGCCAGGGTATCTGCCGTTTCACCGGATTGGGACAGGGTAATCATCAGACTGTTACGACGCACGGCAGATTTGCGATAGCGGAACTCGGAAGCGATTTCGACATCACAAGGAATACCCGCCAGCGACTCAAACCAGTAACGGGATACCATGCCTGAGTTGTATGACGTGCCGCAGGCGATAATCTGGATATGCTCAACCTGAGACAGCAACGCGTTGGCATTAGGGCCAAGCTCACTTAAATCCACTTCGCCATGACTGATACGCCCGGTCAGCGTATTTTTAATCGCGTTCGGCTGTTCGTAGATCTCTTTCTGCATGTAGTGGCGATAAATACCTTTTTCGCCCGCGTCGTACTGCAGATTAGATTCAATATCCTGACGTTTTACTTCCGCGCCAGTCTTGTCAAAAATAGAGACTGAACGACGCGTTACCTCGGCGATATCGCCCTCTTCCAGGAAGATAAAGCGACGGGTTACCGGCAGCAGCGCCAGCTGGTCGGAAGCGATAAAGTTTTCACCCATGCCCAGACCGATAACCAGCGGGCTACCAGAACGCGCCGCCAGCAGTGTTTCTGGGTTACGGGTATCCATGATCACTGTGCCGTAGGCCCCGCGCAGCTGCGGAATAGTACGCAGTACCGCTTCACGCAGCGTACCGCCCTGTTCCAGTTCCCAGTGCACCAGGTGAGCAATCACTTCGGTGTCCGTTTCAGACACAAAGGTGTAACCACGCGCTTTCAACATTTCACGCAGCGGTTCATGGTTTTCGATGATGCCGTTATGCACTACCACAATGTGCTCAGAAACATGGGGATGCGCGTTCGCTTCTGAAGGTTCACCGTGTGTCGCCCAACGGGTATGAGCGATACCTGTACCACCATGCAGCGGATGTTCTTCCGCCGCAGCAGTCAGCATCTGCACTTTACCCAGACGACGCAGACGGGTCATGTTACCTTCAGCATCAACAACAGCCAGACCGGCTGAGTCATAACCACGATATTCCAGACGACGTAAACCTTCGAGAAGGATTTCAGCTACATCACGCTGCGCGATAGCGCCAACAATTCCACACATATTTTTTGATTCCGAATTTAGGCATTGTGCCTGTCGTTGTCGCTGACCTGTTTCCCCTTCGTCTTTCACTCCGTAGCTACGTTGGCTACGCTTGCTCACTACGGTCACTTACTTTAGTAAGCTCCCGTAGATTCCCAAGCTTGCCGCCTTGCTACAGCGCGAAATACTTTGGGTAATACCCTTTCCGGGCGCCCCGAGCCTTGTAGAGAGTGGGGTTATTTTTATAGGTACTGCTTGTTGAGCGGAGGATTATGTTATCCCCTCATCTCTTGTCTGCCTGATGGCGCTCACGCTTATCAGGCCTACAGAACGTCATCGCACGTAGGCCGCCATCAGGCAAAAATCACTTACTTTTTCTTCACCGGGCGCTGCCAACCTTGTTTATGGACCTGCGGTACACGGCTTAATACCAGTTCGTTATCAGCGATATTACGCGTCACTGTGGTTCCAGCGGCGATCGTCGCGCCTTTACCCACGGTGACAGGCGCCACCAGTTGAGTATCCGAACCCACAAACACATCATCACCAATAATGGTTTTAAATTTATTAGCGCCATCGTAATTGCAGGTGATCGTACCCGCGCCGATGTTCACGTTATCGCCAATTTCAGCATCGCCCAGATAGGTCAGATGACCGGCTTTAGAACCTTTACCCAGACGCGCTTTTTTCATTTCGACGAAGTTACCCACGTGTGCGCCTTCCAGCAGCTCAGCGCCTGGGCGCAGACGCGCAAAAGGCCCGATAGTACAGGCTGCTTCCAGATGGGCATCTTCCACCACGCTGTACGGGCTAAGCTCACAGCCATCGCCAATTACGCTATTTTTGATAACGCAGCCAGTACCAATCTTGACGCGATCGCCAAGGGTTACGTTGCCTTCAATGATAACGTTAGTATCAATTTCAACATCGCGCCCGTGAATAAGCGAACCGCGAAGATCAAAACGTGCCGGATCACGCAACATAACGCCTGCTAACAGCAGTTTCTCTGCCTGTTCGGACTGATAGACACGTTCAAGACGGGATAACTGAAGACGGTTATTCACCCCTTCGGTTTCGCTAATACGTGCCGGATGTACCGCAGCAATTTCACGACCTTCCTGGTACGCCATCGCAATGATATCGGTGATGTAATATTCACCCTGCACATTATTGTTGGTTAGTTTAGACAACCAGCGCTTCATATCAGCGCCATTGGCAATCAGGATGCCGGTGTTAATTTCCTGGATCTGGCGTTGTTCATTGGTCGCATCTTTATGCTCAACGATGCCAGTAACTTTGCCGTTATCACGCGTAATGCGCCCATAGCCGGTTGGGTCGTCCAGTTTTACTGTTAATAAGCCAATACCACCCTGAGGTTTAGCATTGCGCAGGCGGCGTAACGTTTCGGTGGAGATTAACGGTACATCGCCATATAACATTAAAATGTCTTCGTCATCACCAAAGAACGGTGCAGCCTGCTGCATAGCATGGCCGGTTCCCAACTGCTCTGCCTGCAGAACCCAGTTCAGATTGCCATCTTTTAGCGTCTGCTTGAGCAAATCACCACCGTGCCCGTAGACCAGGTGTACATGAGTTGCGCCTAATTCATTAGCGGCATCAATAACATGCTGCACCATCGCTTTTCCTGCGAGAGTGTGCAGCACTTTAGGAAGATCGGAATACATACGTGTACCTTTGCCTGCGGCAAGGATCACGACGCTCATAGCATTATTCAACATACACATCCTGACTGTCATTTGAGAACGAATTTATACCCTTTAACATTGAAAATACTACATTTTTTTCATCATGAAATGGGCCGAAGATAAAACGTTCAATAGGGGGGAATCCCTAACTATTAACTCACTATTTTCGACTATATCGGCGCCTTTTGTCTCCCAAAAACCAGGAGCATGCTCTTATTAAAGCCTTAGGTTAATGTTTTTGCTATTTTTTTGCCGCATGAATAAAGAGTTACACATGCAAAGTCCGATTTTATTTATGTGATTCAGTGAGAAACCGAAAATGCGTACGCGAAAATAAAAAGTTGAGGGAGAAAAGTAGGGGAAGGGGAGTTATAACAACAAGTGGCGCTGACTGATAAACCCTATCAAGCATCGCGCCACAGGACGGGCAGGTAAAGGCTAAAAGCTCATATTGCTGAACATGGCGATGATTTTATTGAGTAATTTCATGTTGGTGTCTCTTTTTATCTGAATTCATTATGTGATATAAATCACATAAAAAGAGTCTACGCCGCATTTTTTAACCAATCAATATTTTTATGATCTAAATCACAAAACAGCTTTCACTTTAAATGTTCATGCAAAAAAACAAAAAAAAGCCAGCCTGGAAACCAGACTGGCTTTTGTGCTTTTCAAGCCGGTGTTACATCGCTTTTTTGGTCAACTCGATAACGCGCAGTTTCGCGATCGCTTTGGCCAGTTCCGCAGATGCCTGAGCGTAATCCACGTCACCATGAGAGCTCTTAATATGCTCTTCAGCCTTACGTTTCGCTTCCAGGGCTCTCGCTTCATCGAGATCCTGCCCGCGAATCGCGGTATCAGCCAGTACGGTCACGTTGCCAGGCTGCACTTCAAGAATGCCGCCAGACAGATAGATAAACTCTTCATGACCGAACTGTTTAACGATGCGGATCATACCAGGCTTAATGGCGGTGAGCAGCGGTGCGTGACCCGGGAAAATACCCAGTTCACCTTCACTACCCGTTACCTGGATTTTTTCGACCAGACCAGAGAACATTTGTTGCTCTGCACTGACGACGTCCAGGTGGTAAGTCATTGCCATATCACCCTCCGATTAAGGCGTTAAAGTTTTTTGGCTTTTTCTACGGCTTCGTCGATAGAACCAACCATGTAGAACGCCTGCTCTGGCAGGTGGTCGTATTCGCCTTCCATGATGCCTTTAAAGCCACGGATGGTGTCTTTCAGGGAAACGTATTTGCCCGGAGAACCGGTGAATACTTCCGCAACGAAGAACGGCTGGGACAGGAAGCGCTGGATCTTACGCGCACGAGCTACCACCAGTTTATCTTCTTCAGACAGTTCATCCATACCCAGGATGGCGATGATGTCTTTCAGTTCCTGATAACGCTGCAGCAGGGACTGTACGCCACGCGCAGTGTCATAGTGTTCCTGACCAACAACCAGCGGATCCAACTGACGGCTGGTGGAGTCCAGCGGATCAACTGCCGGGTAAATACCCAGAGAAGCGATCTGACGGCTCAGTACCACGGTTGCATCTAAGTGAGCAAAGGTGGTGGCTGGGGATGGGTCAGTCAAGTCATCCGCAGGTACGTATACCGCCTGAACGGAGGTGATAGAACCTGTTTTGGTAGAAGTGATACGTTCCTGCAGAACACCCATCTCTTCCGCCAGGGTCGGCTGGTAACCTACCGCTGATGGCATACGACCCAGCAGTGCGGATACTTCCGTTCCGGCCAGGGTGTAACGATAGATGTTATCGACGAACAGCAGTACGTCACGACCTTCGTCACGGAATTTCTCAGCCATGGTCAGACCGGTCAGCGCAACGCGCAGACGGTTTCCCGGCGGCTCGTTCATCTGGCCATAAACCAGGGATACTTTATCCAGAACGTTGGAGTCGGTCATTTCGTGGTAGAAGTCGTTACCCTCACGAGTACGTTCACCTACACCCGCAAACACAGAGTAACCGGAGTGCTCGATCGCGATGTTACGAATAAGCTCCATCATGTTTACGGTTTTACCTACACCCGCACCACCGAACAGACCAACTTTACCGCCCTTAGCGAACGGACACATCAGGTCGATAACTTTGATGCCGGTTTCCAGCAGTTCCTGAGAGCTGGACAGCTCTTCATAGGTAGGTGCTGCGCGGTGGATAGCCCAACGCTCTTCTTCACCGATATCGCCTTTCATGTCGATCGGGTGACCCAGAACGTTCATGATACGACCCAGAGTTGCTTTACCTACCGGGACTTCGATCGGGTGCTCGAGGTCTTTAACTTCCAGACCACGACGCAGACCGTCGGAAGAACCCATTGCGATGGTACGTACGATACCGCCGCCGAGCTGCTGCTGAACTTCCAGCACCAGGCTCTCTTTACCATTCATAACCTCAAGAGCATCGTACACGCGCGGTACGGCATCCTGAGGGAATTCGACGTCAACCACGGCGCCGATTACCTGGACAATTTTTCCAGTAGCCATCTTGAATCCTCTACGAATTAACCTGGTTATACCGCGGATGCACCACCGACGATTTCGGTGAGTTCCTGAGTAATGCTGGCCTGACGAGCTTTGTTGTATACCAACTGCAGCTCTTTAATCAGGCTGCCGCCATTGTCGGTCGCGGCTTTCATCGCCACCATACGTGCGGCCTGCTCGCTGGCCAGGTTTTCTACCACGCCCTGATAAACCTGAGATTCAACGTAACGACGCAGCAGGGTATCCAGCAGCGGTTTCGGGTCTGGTTCATACAGGTAATCCCAGGCTTTTTGTTTTAACTCTTCATCTTCTGAAGCCGGTAAAGGCAGCAGCTGAGTGAGAGTCGGAACCTGAGACATGGTGTTAATAAATTTGTTGCTGACAACGTACAGTCTGTCCAGACGACCTTCATCGTAGGCCTGCAGCATCACTTTAACCGGGCCGATCAGTTCGGACAGGGAAGGGTTATCCCCCATACCGGTTACCTGAGCAACCACGTTACCGCCTACGGAATTAAAGAAAGACACGCCCTTAGAGCCGATCATTGCGATGTCGCACTGAACGCCTTTATCGGACCATGTTTTCATATCCGCCAGCAGCTTTTTAAACAGGTTAATGTTCAAGCCACCGCACAGACCACGGTCGGTCGACACCACCAGGTAGCCCACGCGCTTAACGTCGCGTTCTTCCAGGTAAGGGTGCTTATATTCCAGATTACCATTCGCAAGGTGACCAATCACTTTGCGCATGGTCTCTGCATAAGGACGGCTGGCCGCCATGCGATCCTGCGATTTACGCATTTTGGAAGCGGCGACCATCTCCATCGCTTTAGTGATCTTCTGCGTGTTCTGGACGCTTGCGATCTTACTACGTATCTCTTTTGCGCCGGCCATGAGCTTCTCCTCAATGCCTTGCGGTCCGTCCTAAGACAGACCGCCAGACGTTACCAGGACTGGGTTGCTTTGAAGGAATCGAGGATAGCTTTCAGCTTGCCTTCGATTTCATCGTTATAGCCACCGGACTGGTTAATCTCTTGCATCAGCGGAGCGTGATCACGGTCAACGTAAGCCAGCAGAGCGGCTTCGAAGCTACCGATTTTCGCCAGTTCCACATCTTCGAGGTAACCGCGTTCAGCCGCAAACAGCACCACACCCTGCTGTGCAACAGACATTGGGGCATACTGTTTCTGCTTCAGCAGTTCCGTTACTTTCTGGCCGTGGCTCAGCTGCTTACGCGTAGCTTCGTCAAGGTCGGAAGCGAACTGAGAAAACGCTGCCAGTTCACGATACTGCGCCAGTGCGGTACGAATACCACCGGACAGTTTCTTGATGATCTTGGTCTGCGCTGCGCCACCTACACGAGATACGGAGATACCCGGGTTAACTGCCGGACGAATACCGGAGTTGAACAGGTTGGTTTCCAGGAAGATCTGACCATCGGTAATGGAAATTACGTTGGTCGGAACGAACGCAGAAACGTCACCCGCCTGGGTTTCGATAATCGGCAGAGCGGTCAGGGAGCCGGTTTTACCTTTAACTTCACCATTGGTGAATTTCTCAACGTATTCCGCGTTAACGCGGGATGCGCGTTCCAGCAGACGGGAGTGGAGGTAAAATACGTCGCCTGGGAATGCTTCACGTCCTGGTGGACGACGGAGCAGCAGGGAAACCTGACGGTAAGCAACAGCCTGTTTGGACAGGTCATCATAAACGATCAGTGCATCTTCACCGCGGTCACGGAAGTATTCGCCCATTGCGCAACCAGCATAAGGTGCCAGATATTGCAGTGCAGCAGATTCAGACGCGGTCGCCACAACAACGATGGTGTTGGACAGTGCGCCGTGTTCTTCCAGTTTACGAACCACGTTAGAAATGGTGGACGCTTTCTGGCCGATAGCCACGTACACACATTTGATGCCGGAATCACGCTGGTTGATGATGGCATCGATTGCCATCGCGGTTTTACCTGTCTGACGGTCACCGATGATCAGCTCACGCTGGCCACGACCGATTGGGATCATGGCATCAACAGATTTATAACCGGTCTGTACTGGCTGGTCGACGGACTGACGTTCGATTACGCCTGGTGCGATAACTTCGATTGGCGAGAAGCCATCGTTATCAACCGGACCTTTACCGTCAATAGGGGAACCCAGAGTGTTCACCACACGACCCAGCAGGCCACGGCCAACCGGAACTTCCAGAATACGCCCCGTACACTTAACCTTCATGCCTTCGGCGAGGTCAGCGTATGGACCCATCACAACTGCACCTACAGAGTCGCGCTCCAGGTTCAGTGCGATAGCGTAACGGTTACCCGGCAGAGAGATCATTTCCCCCTGCATACAGTCAGCAAGACCGTGGATGCGGATAACACCGTCACTTACAGAAACAATAGTACCTTCGTTGTGAGCTTCACTCACAACACTGAACTGAGCAATGCGCTGCTTGATCAGTTCGCTGATTTCGGTGGAATTCAGTTGCATGCTCCAGTCCCCTTAAGACTGCAAGACGTCTGCAAGGCGCTCAAGACGGCCGCGTACGCTGCCATCAATGACCATATCACCCGCACGGATGATTACGCCTGCCATTACAGACTTATCGATTTTGCAATTCAGCTTAACTTTGCGTGACAGACGTTTTTCCATCGCTGCACTAATCTTCGTAAGCTGTTCATCACTCAGTGCATTGGCAGAAGTGACTTCTACCTCAGAGATAGCCTCACTGGCTGCACGCAGGTGAATAAACTGCTCAAGAACATCCGGGAGCGCATTAAGACGGTTATTTTCAGCCATTACCTTAATCAGGTTTTGACCGCTTTCGTCCAACTGCTCACCGCAGATTGCGATAAACGACTCAGCGAGCGTTTCCGGCGCCAGCGCGCCAGAGAGAAGCTCTGCCATTTGTTCGTTCTTCGTCACCTCAGCGGCAAACGTCAGCATATCCTGCCAACGGTCAACGCTTTGGTGCTCAACGGCAAAGTCAAAAGCTGCTTTGGCGTAGGGGCGAGCTACCGTAATAAATTCAGACATCAGCCCCTCCCTCCTTACAGTTCAGCGACAAGTTTGTCCACGATGTCGCTGTTAGCAGCTTCATCCACGGAACGTTCGATGATCTTCTCGGCGCCAGCAACAGCCAGGACAGCAACTTGCTTACGCAGCTCTTCGCGAGCACGTTTACGCTCGGCGTCAATTTCCGCCTGCGCTTGTGCCACGATTTTAGTACGTTCCTGCTCTGCTTCAGTTTTAGCTTCGTCCAGGATCTGAGCGCGGCGTTTGTTTGCCTGCTCGATAATTACCTGAGCTTCCGCCTTCGCTTTTTTCAGCTGGTCAGTCGCGCTGGCCTTTGCAAGGTCAAGATCCTTATGTGCTCGTTCAGCAGAAGCAAGACCGTCAGCAATTTCTTTTTGACGTTTTTCGATGGCTGCCATTAATGGCGGCCATACGTACTTCATGCAGAACAGAACGAACAGGACAAACGCGATGGCCTGGCCGAGGATTGTTGCGTTAAGATTCACAGCACAATGCCTCTATCTAGTTAACGTTCTGATATTGCTCTTAATTCAAGCAACGCTTACTACGCGACAGCGAACATCACGTACAGACCCAGACCTACAGCGATCATCGGGATAGCATCCACCAGACCCATAACGATAAAGAACTGAGTACGCAGCAGAGGAATCAGATCAGGTTGACGCGCTGCGCCTTCCAGGAATTTACCCCCGAGGATGCCGATACCGATCGCAGCACCGATTGCCGCCAGACCCATCATCACAGCGGCAGCCATGTACAGCAGATCCATATTCAGGTTTTCCATGACAGTCTCCAGTTTGTTTCAGTTAAAACGTAGTAGTGTTGGTAAATTAATGCTCTTCAGACGCCATCGACAGATAGACAATCGTCAGAACCATGAAGATGAAGGCTTGCAGCGTGATAATCAGTATGTGGAAAATGGCCCACGGCACATTCAGAATCCACTGTGACCACCACGGCAACAGGCCAGCAATCAGAATGAAAATCAGCTCACCAGCGTACATGTTGCCGAACAGTCGCAGACCAAGAGAAACTGGTTTGGACAGCAGGCTTACCCCTTCAAGGATTAAGTTGACAGGAATGAACGCCCAGTGATTGAACGGCTGCAGCGTCAACTCTTTCGCGAAGCCGCCGATGCCTTTCATTTTGATGCTGTAGAACAGAATCAGGATAAACACGCCCAGCGCCATCGACAGGGTGATGTTTACGTCCGCAGACGGAACCACGCGCAGCGCCGGCAGGCCCAGTATATGCTCAGCAATATACGGCAGCAGGTCGATTGGCAGTAAATCCATCAGGTTCATCAGGAAGACCCAAACGAAGATCGTCAGGGCAAGCGGTGCGATAACCTTGCTTTTGCCATGGTACATGTCTTTGACACTGCCATGAACAAAGCCGATTACCAGCTCAATCGCGGTCTGAAATTTCCCTGGTACGCCGCTGGTTGCCTTTTTAGCAACGCTACGGAACATAAGCAGGAACAACAGACCCAGCACCACCGAGAAGAACATGGAGTCAATATTGAGCGTCCAGAAGGTGGCTGGGGGGTTATGCGGATCTACCAGCGAGAAAGTACGCAGGTCCAACTGAAGGTTATTCAGATGGTGCCCTATGTATTCCTGCGGCGTCATATTTTCAGAAGCCATGATGCCTTTTACCCTTTGTTGTTAATTACAGCCGGTGCCAGTATCTGAACCACCAGCACCAAAACCCACGTAACGATCAGCGGTAAGAACACCGCCTTCAAAACCGCCAACGCCACCACAAGCAAAACCAGCATCGCTAACACCTTGAAGGCTTCGCCGAAAGCGAACGACCAGGCCACTCGACCCTTTGCTGGTGTATGTGCCTGGTGACGCCAGGCAAATATCATAAAAAACATATTAGGCAGTAACACTGCCAATCCCCCGCACAATGCGGAGATGCCCCAGAAAGGGTCTTTGAGGCTAAACAGCAATCCACTTGCTATTATCGCCAGAAGCTGTGTGAGCAAAAGCTTACGAGCAACGTTTCGACTCAAGAGCGACATAGACATCACGTTTTTACTCCTGCTCCCTTCGAGGTATGCCGCGTGTCGTATAAAACGTTCTTTATGGCTTAGAGTCAAGCATCAAAAAGCGGTCAAATTATACGGTGCGGCTTCGTGATTTCAAACAATAAGTAGCTAAAAAGTGAATAAATGTTTAAATATTTTTCTCCAGGCCACATTTATTACTTTTCGGCAAACTGTGAACGATCATGCAAAACTGCAAAAGCCGCGTAAACACTGGCTGCAAAGCGTGCACCAGATCACATATTAAGCATATTCGCCCCGGCACTATTTATTTACTTGGCAAATGATGCCATTTCAACTTTTTGATATTTAAGCCTAAAATTCGTTACTGTTTTAAAAATAGCGAATAACAACAAAAAAACCACCCATTGACATTTATAATAAAAAATTAACACAAGCGGTGATTCTTTGATTCTATTTTTAGCAGGCTGATATTTTCACAGTTGACTTGTTTCACTTTTAACAAAAAACGGTACGTTATAGTTATGATGCAAAACCGTAAGACATTAGTGAAATGTAACGACATTTAACCACACTATTCCCTATGACTTTTAACACCTGAAGAGCCGTTTTTTTTCTATTTTTTTTGATAAAAATTAAATTTTGTTTGGCTTAATAACCACCAAATGACGCTCACCATCCAGTTGTGGAACCCGTAATTTTACAACTGATTCTACGCTGAACGTCGCAGGCAATGTGGCGATCTCATCTTCCGGTAATTGCCCTTTTAAAGCATAAAAACGCCCGTTTTGACCAGGTAAATGGTGGCACCAGCTCAGCATATCGTTAAGAGACGCAAAAGCACGACTTATCACGCCATCAAAAGGTGGCTCGGAAGGGAATTCTTCTACCCTGCTTTGCACTGGAGTGATGTTATCCAGTTTAAGTTCATGTTGTACCTGACGCAGAAAACGTACGCGTTTTCCCAAACTATCCAGCAGAGTAAAATGCGCCGCAGGACGCACGATAGAAAGAGGAATTCCTGGTAAGCCCGGTCCCGTGCCGACATCAATAAAACGTTCGCCATGCAGATGGGGGGCGGCAACAATGCTGTCCAGAATATGGCGCACCAGCATTTCGTTGGGATCCCGCACCGATGTCAGGTTGTACGCTTTATTCCATTTGTGCAGCATATCGACATACGCAATCAGCTGATTTTTCTGGTGATCGGTAAGAGAAATACCAGCATCAGCCAGCAGACGAGAGAGTTTGTTGAGCACGGTCGTTACCTGTTAATAATCAATGACCCGATAAGCTATAGCGTATCGGGTCGACAAATTTGCAGGACGGGCAAGCGAAGCGCCCCCCGCCCAAATAGTGTGATTAAGCGCTACGGCGCAGCATACCTTGTTTTTTCAACCAAACCAGCAGAATGGAGATGGCGGCTGGCGTGACACCAGAAATGCGCGATGCCTGGCCAATTGATACCGGTTTGTGATCGTTCAGCTTGGCAATAACTTCATTCGACAAACCGGAAACCTGACGATAATCCAGAGTCGCAGGCAGCAACGTATTCTCGTTACGCTGTTGTCTTTCGATTTCATCCTGCTGACGGGCGATATATCCTTCGTATTTCACCTGAATTTCAACCTGTTCCGCGGCCTGAGCATCATCAAGCGCAGGTGCGAACGCAGATAAAGAGGTCAACTGGGCATAGGTCATATCCGGGCGACGCAGCAAATCTTCACCGCTGGCTTCACGTGACAAAGGCGTAGCCAGGTGAGCATTCACTTCTGCTGCAGACTCCGCTAACGGGTTTACCCAGGTTGATTTCAGACGCTGGCGTTCTTGTTCGATGCGTTCCAGTTTTTCATTGAAGCGCGCCCAGCGTTCATCCCCCACCAGACCCAGTTCACGACCAATCTCGGTCAGACGGAGATCGGCGTTATCCTCGCGCAGCATCAAACGGTATTCTGCGCGCGAAGTAAACATGCGGTACGGTTCTTTGGTGCCCAGCGTACACAGGTCATCCACCAGCACACCAAGATAGGCCTGAGAACGCGCAGGTGCCCACCCCTCTTTGTCAGCGGACAAGCGTGCGGCGTTCAGACCCGCCAGCAAACCTTGCGCAGCGGCTTCTTCGTAACCGGTTGTACCGTTAATCTGACCAGCAAAGAACAGACCCTGAATGAACTTGCTTTCCAGAGTAGGTTTCAGGTCGCGCGGATCGAAGAAATCATACTCAATCGCATAGCCAGGGCGGACAATTTTGGCGTTTTCCATCCCCTGCATGGAGCGGACAATTTGCATCTGCACGTCAAACGGCAGGCTGGTGGAAATACCGTTCGGGTAAATTTCGTTAGACGTCAGTCCTTCTGGCTCCAGGAAGATCTGGTGCTGGTTACGATCGGCAAAGCGCATCACTTTGTCTTCGATCGACGGGCAGTAACGTGGGCCGATACCTTCGATCACGCCAGCGTACATCGGGCTACGATCGAGGTTATTACGGATCACGTCATGGGTTTTCTCGTTAGTATGCGTGATGTAGCACGGCATCTGGCGTGGATGTTGAGAAACATCGCCAAGGAACGAAAAGACCGGCATTGGGTTATCGCTGTTTTGCTGACCAAGTACGCTGAAATCGATGGTACGCGCATCAATACGCGGCGGTGTGCCGGTTTTCAGACGGCTAACGCGCAGCGGCAGTTCACGCAAACGGCGTGACAGTGGGATAGACGGCGGATCGCCAGCACGGCCACCACTGTAGTTGTCCAGACCAATGTGAATTTTCCCATCGAGGAAGGTTCCTACGGTTAATACAACCGCTTTGGCACGGAACTTCAGACCCATCTGAGTCACTGCACCGACAACACGATCGTTTTCAACAATCAGATCTTCAACCGCTTGTTGGAAGATCATCAGATTCGGCTGGTTCTCCAACGCAGTACGTACAGCCTGACGATAGAGCACGCGATCCGCCTGAGCACGGGTGGCGCGAACTGCCGGGCCTTTGCTGGCGTTTAGTATTCTAAACTGGATACCGGCATGGTCAATTGCAGTTGCCATCAGGCCGCCAAGCGCATCCACTTCTTTTACCAGGTGTCCCTTCCCAATGCCGCCAATCGCCGGGTTGCAGCTCATCTGTCCCAGAGTGTCGATATTGTGTGTCAACAGCAGGGTCTGTTGACCCATTCGCGCCGCAGCCATTGCGGCCTCGGTGCCTGCATGACCCCCGCCAATGATGATGACGTCAAAAGGATCCTGATAAAACATGGTAATTGCCTCGCATAACGCGGTGTGAAAATGGATTGAAGCCCGGGCCGTGGATTCTACTCAACTTTAGTCGATGGAGAAAGACTTCGGATCCTGGGTATTAAAAAGAAGATCTTTTTATTTAGAGATCTGTTTTATTGTGATCTCTTATTAGGATCGCAACTATCTGTGGATAAGGGCGATCCTTTGAATAAGATCAACAAGTTGTTGAGGATCATTAGCTGTGAATGATCGGTGATCCAGGTCCGTATAAGCTGGGATCAGAATGAAGGGTTATACACAACTCAAAAACTGAACAACAGTTATTCCTTGGATAACTACCGGTTGATCCAAGCTTTTAACCAGAGTTATCCACATAAAAAAGTACGATCTTTACAAATCTCTGAGCAATGGATGCCAGGATCCCAACCAAATTTCAGCCGGATCTTCCGGAATTTCATGTTCCAGTACGTTGATCCTGAGCGTTTCACCGATCTGTTTCGCCCCGCAGGCCTTCAGTTCAGCTTCCAGCTTGTCAATCGCACCGCAGAACGTGTCATATTCGCGGCTTCCAATGCCGATGGCACCAAAGCGTACCTGCGAAAGATCCGGTTTCTGCTCGCGCAATGCGTCATATAAAGGTTGCAGGTTATCAGGAATGTCTCCCGCACCGTGCGTTGAGCTGATTACCAGCCAAACCCCGTGAGTTGGAACCTCGTCGAGCATCGGTCCATGCAGTATTTCGCTGGAAAAACCGGCGTCATCCAGCTTTTCTGCCAGATGTTCTGCTACATATTCCGCACTGCCAAGCGTGCTACCGCTGATAAGAGTGATATCTGCCATTGATCGCTACCTCGATGAAGAGGCAGCATTGTACGCTGTGAGCGAGTTGGGATCTACCTGTGGAAAACCAGGGGATTAAAAAAAGCGATCAGGGCTTGATGGTACGCATGATCGGGTTCTGCAACACGATCAAAGTTTCAGTGGACTGAATTTCATCAATTGTTTGGATCTTGTTGATAAGTACCTGTTGCAGGGCATCGATAGATTTACACATCACCTTAATAAAGATGCTGTAGTGCCCGGTGGTGTAATACGCCTCGGTCACTTCATCGAGACTTTCCAGTCTGGCCAGCGCTGACGGATAGTCTTTCGCACTTTTCAGGATAATGCCGATAAAGCAGCCGACGTCATAACCCAGTTGTTTTGGACTGACATCAATACGTGCGCCAGTAATAATCCCTGCCTGCTTCATCTTTTCTACACGAACGTGAATTGTCCCTGGACTGACGCCGAACTGTTTGGCTAATTCTGCGTAGGCGGTACGGGCATTTTCCATCAGGGCGTCAAGAATGCCGCGGTCCAGATTGTCGATCTGATAATTTTCCATAGGTTTTTCTTATGTAGATTGATGATTCACTCTATTTTAGACGTTAATTTTAACGAATCAAAATCGAAGTTGGCTTTTTGTTTGTTGATTATTGAATATTACCCTCATTCTGTTGCTTAATCATAGGCAACAGGACACAGGAGTACACATAATGAAAACCGCTTACATTGCCAAACAACGTCAAATTAGCTTCGTAAAATCTCATTTTTCTCGTCAGCTGGAAGAGCGTTTAGGTCTGATCGAAGTTCAGGCTCCGATCCTCAGCCGCGTAGGAGATGGCACGCAGGATAACTTGTCGGGCTGTGAAAAAGCGGTGCAGGTGAAGGTTAAAGCATTGCCAGACGCTCAGTTCGAAGTGGTTCATTCCCTGGCGAAGTGGAAGCGTCAAACGTTAGGACAACACGACTTTAGCGCAGGCGAAGGGCTGTACACGCATATGAAGGCCCTGCGTCCCGATGAAGATCGCCTCTCCCCGCTGCACTCAGTATATGTTGACCAGTGGGACTGGGAGCGCGTGATGGGCGACGGCGAGCGTCAATTTTCCACTCTGAAAAGCACAGTAGAGGCTATCTGGGCGGGAATTAAGGCCACCGAAGCTGCGGTAAGCAAAGAATTTGGTCTGGCACCGTTCCTGCCGGAGCAGATCCACTTTGTGCATAGCCAGGAGCTGTTATCTCGCTACCCTGATCTTGATGCAAAAGGTCGTGAACGTGCAATCGCTAAAGAGCTGGGCGCGGTGTTCCTGGTCGGGATCGGCGGTAAACTCAGTGACGGTCACCGCCACGATGTTCGTGCGCCAGATTATGATGACTGGAGTTCAGCCTCCGAGCTGGGTCATGCCGGTTTGAACGGTGATATTCTGGTCTGGAACCCGGTACTGGAAGATGCGTTTGAACTGTCTTCTATGGGGATCCGCGTGGATGCCGATGCGCTGAAACACCAGCTTGCTCTGACCGGCGATGAAGATCGCCTGAGTCTGGAATGGCACCAGGCGCTGCTGCGCGGTGAAATGCCGCAGACGATTGGTGGAGGGATTGGACAGTCACGCCTGACGATGCTGCTGCTGCAGTTGCCGCACATTGGCCAGGTTCAGTGCGGTGTGTGGCCGGCTCAGGTACGTGAAAGCGTCGCATCTCTGCTGTAAAAATTAACGCCGCCAGCGTCTGAGCAGGCGGCTTCGCATCCCGGTATCAAAGCGCCAGATATGATCGAAAATGCGCATGATGCCGGGTTTGCCATGTGCTGACATCGCCACCGCATGGAAACGATGCTGGTGCACTCGTTGCAATTCCCCAACTTTGTTGACAACTTCGTCAGGTAATCGCTGGGCGATAAAATCCGAAATCACCACCGCATCGGCATCAAACCATTCCCGACCTTGCATACGTTCAATAATGGCGCGAAAACAGCTGGCAATGTCTGTACCACCGCGAAAACGCTGGCTTAAAAAACGGATTGCCTGCTCAATGCCTTCCGGACCGGATAGCTCATAGCGCACAACTTCTGTCGAAAATAACATGATGAAACAGCGACGGTTATCGGCGAGAGCCACGCGCATTAGTGCGAGGCAAAAGGCTTTCGCACACTGCTCATTAAATCCGCCCATCGATCCCGACGTATCGACGCAGACAATAAAGGGCCCGCGCGGCTGCTCGTCAAAATCCTGATGCACCACCGGTCGTTCCGTGACTTTCTCACGCCACGCTTCGCCGTGCAGGCGGTAAGTCAGCAGTTGTTTTTCCACCAGCCGACGGTAGAACTCGTATTCCAGTTCGGTAATGCCCAGCGTCGCCAGCTCCGGCGGTAGCAGGCGCAGGATATCGTCGCTTTGCTGGATGCCATCCACCTGCTCCGGGACGGTGGCCGGCTCGCGCACCAGGGTACGGAAGGTTTCCATTGGCGCATCTTTACGCGGCACGGATTTCGCCTCTCTGGAACGACCTAATTGCTCAGCCAGACGCTGGAGTTCAGGTTGTTGCGTCAGGAATTCGCCGTATTTCACCATCAGTTGATAATCACCGCGCTTGATTTGACCCGCGCTCATATCCCACAACCGACCCGCTGCGTTGTCATTTTCCGCCAGCACAGGTTCCAGTTGGCCACTGAGCGTCATCCGTTCCTGCACTTCACTGAGCAACTGTTCGCGTTCTTCTTCCAGTAGCTGCTGATTAAGCGTGGTGGTTTGAACCACCAGGCTCAGGCGCCAGCGCTGAAGAAAAAGCGTATGCAGGGCGGGCGTAAACGTGTTGTTGTCATCGACCAGTTGCTGCGCTTGTCCAGCCCATGGTGAGTGGAGTCGGTGCAGGAGCGCTAAGATTTGCGGTAGCTGGACGGTAAACTGCGGAGTGGAGAGGAGCTGACTTTGCTGATAGCACATGACCTCTTCTGTGAGCTCCGGCGGTACGTGGGTATCTTTGAGGCGGTTACGTAACGCTTCACGCCAGCGGGGGACATCGTCAGTAATCGCTTTTTTTAGCCGGGGAAATTTTTTGAAAAAGACCGCCATCTGCGGGGAAGCCAGCAGTGCGATGATCATCTCTTCAATCATCCCCTCTTCGCCGACCGCCAGCATGATATTTAGCGTATCAAGGGTCAGCATTGTTGTGCCTGTCGGATCTGTGTTCCGACGTCCTGAAGGCTGGCTTCAATGCGGCCTAACCAGTCACTATGAATAAACAGACATTTTTGCTGTTCACTAAATTCGCTGTGCTGCTGGTGCCATTCGTTGTCGAGCGCTTCAAGCTGCTGCTTTATCTCATTGGGCATGCTTTCTTCTGATGCACCGGGTAGTGCCAGTCGGGAACCTTGCAAACTGACGTCGCGTACGACCAGGTGCTGAGCGCTGTCGACTTCCATATTCAGCGTCTGGGCAAATCCGATACCGTTTAATTTTCCGCGGATCTCACCGCCTTTAGTCAGCCACTGCTCCAGAGCGCCGCGTTCAAAGGCAATATGGATAACCTCCATATCGTGCAGTTTTAGGGGTTTTTGCAGTAACAGCGTCAGTACGGAAGTGTTGGTTTCCGGCGGTAAATCATAGTGAGGACGGCGGCTGAACATTCCACCCTGACGAATTACCGTGAAGGCCGTTTTATCACTTTGCTGCTGCTGGAGCTGGATGCGGCGCTGCATTATGGCCCCAAGGCGAGTCAACATTGTCTGCTGCTGCCAGGCGTGCCCGGTCATCAATATTTCGATTTGTTGCTGCATCAGATTCAGGCTTTGTGCGTCATACCACAAGCAATCTTTCAGCAGAATAAGGTCGATAGGCGCAACGGCATCGCGCCCGCTAAAGAAGGCGCTGGCCTGGAGTAAGCGGATTGCTTTTTTCCAACGACGGTCAGATACGTAGGGGGCGTTCGGCAGCGCATCCAGTTGCTGGCGCAGAGTGAAAATCAATTCAAATACACGATCGGGAAGCGTGATTTTGCCAATGTCTTTTTGCCACTGGTAGTACTCTTCATCCGTCACTTGTAGCGTTGTTGGAACGGGGTTGTCACTTTCATCCTGTTGGCTTAACAGCATGGACCGGAAGTTGGCCTTGTCCTGTACTTTATCCAGCCACAGGCGAATCAGCATACGGTCGTATAATGCTTCCAGGCTGCTGTCCGCTTCAGGTAGTTCGTTGGAGGCCGCGACCAGCAGACGCATCGGGATTTTCTCCTCGTGTGCGCCGTTGCGGAAGTGGCGTTCGTTGATGGCGGTCAGCAGGGTGTTAAGAATCGCCGGGCCTGCTTTCCAGATTTCATCGAGAAAAACAATTTCGGCTTCAGGGAGATAGCCTGCTGTTAAGCGCTCATAGCGACCTTCGTCTTTAAGCGCCTGAATGGATAGTGGGCCAAAGACCTCTTCAGGTGTCGAGAAGCGCGTCATCAGATATTCGAAAGCACGGGCATTTTTAAAGGCAAACTTCAGTCGGCGAGCGATTAAGCTTTTCGCGATCCCTGGAGGGCCTAATAAGAAGACGCTCTCGCCGCTGAGTGCTGCCAGCAGACACAGACGAATGGCGTGGCTACGTTCATAAAGTCCCTTTTCCAGCGCATTGCTCAGACGGGAAATTCTTTCCGCTAATAAATGTGGGTGAGCCATAATGAAGTGGCGTCCTTTCGCCAAATGTACCGCGTTAAACAGCGAGTATAGATGTTTAGCCCCTGGGCTGTAATAGACTGAAGGCGCGTTTATTTTTCTTTGAGCCAGATTAATCTGGTCTCATTTAGGGGTACGATTTTGCGATTAATCGTGCATACTGTGCGCCTTTTTGTGGGCCAAGGGACGACGCACACATTTCTTATATATACACCATATCAATCAAGCTGCACCAAGGCGGCAATGGAGTTATTCCCTGGGATGGGTGGAATAACGAATGCAGCCAACGCGGAGGTAGCTTGAACGATGATGTGTATAAACGAAAGACGAGTCTATGAGCACTGATAATAAGCAATCATTGTCTGCGATTACCCTCGCGGCCATTGGGGTTGTCTACGGTGATATTGGTACCAGCCCACTTTATACGCTTCGTGAATGTTTGTCCGGGCAGTTTGGTTTTGGCGTTGAACGTGATGCCGTGTTTGGTTTTCTCTCGCTGATTTTCTGGCTGCTGATTCTGGTTGTTTCCGTTAAGTATCTGTCATTTGTTATGCGTGCTGATAACGCCGGGGAAGGCGGGATCCTGACGTTGATGTCGTTAGCCGGGCGTAATACGTCGGCGCGAACGACCTCGATGCTGGTAATTATGGGATTGATTGGCGGCAGCTTTTTCTATGGCGAGGTGGTGATTACGCCAGCGATTTCGGTGATGTCGGCGATTGAAGGTCTGGAGATTATTGCTCCACAACTGGACACCTGGATTGTTCCTCTCTCTATTATCGTACTTACCCTGCTGTTTTTGATTCAAAAACACGGTACCGGCATGGTCGGTAAGCTGTTTGCGCCGATTATGCTGATATGGTTCCTGGTACTTGCCGTGCTGGGTGCTCGCAGCATTATTGCAAATCCGGAAGTGTTGCATGCCCTAAATCCGTATTGGGCTGTGCATTTCTTCCTGGAATTCAAAACGCTGTCCTTTATTGCGCTGGGCGCGGTGGTGCTGTCGATTACCGGTGTTGAAGCGCTGTATGCGGATATGGGCCACTTCGGTAAGTTACCGATTCGCCTGGCATGGTTCTCCGTCGTATTGCCTTCGCTGGTGTTGAATTATTTTGGTCAGGGGGCATTGCTGTTAAAGCATCCCGAAGCGATTAAAAACCCGTTCTTCCTGCTGGCACCGGACTGGGCGCTGATTCCGCTGCTGATCCTTGCCGCTCTGGCAACGGTTATCGCCTCTCAGGCGGTTATCTCCGGCGTATTCTCACTGACGCGCCAGGCTGTGCGTCTGGGTTATTTATCGCCGATGCGGATTATCCATACCTCAGAAATGGAATCGGGTCAGATCTATATTCCTTTCGTAAACTGGATGCTTTATTTCGCCGTGGTTATCGTGATCGTGAGCTTTGAGCACTCCAGTAATCTGGCTGCTGCGTATGGTATTGCGGTAACGGGAACGATGGTACTGACGTCCATTCTGTCGACCACCGTGGCGCGGCAAAACTGGCACTGGAATAAATACTTCGTCTTCCTGATTCTGGTGGCGTTCTTGTGCGTTGATATTCCGTTGTTCTCCGCGAACCTCGATAAACTGATTTCCGGTGGTTGGCTGCCTCTGACGCTGGGTCTGGTGATGTTCACTATTATGACGACCTGGAAAAGCGAACGCTTCCGTCTGCTGCGTCGCATGCATGAGCACGGCAACTCTCTGGAGGCGATGATTGCCTCGCTGGAGAAATCCCCACCGGTACGCGTGCCGGGAACAGCGGTGTATATGTCCCGTGCGTTGAACGTTATCCCGTTTGCGCTGCTGCATAATCTCAAACACAACAAAGTGTTGCATGAACGCGTTATTCTACTGACGCTGCGTACGGAAGATGCGCCCTATGTACACAATGTACGTAGAGTGCAGATTGAGCAATTGTCGCCTACCTTCTGGCGCGTGGTGGCCAGCTACGGTTGGCGTGAAACGCCAAACGTTGAAGAAGTATTCCACCGCTGCGGTCTGGAAGGCTTAAGCTGTCGGATGATGGAAACCTCCTTCTTTATGTCGCACGAGTCGTTGATTGTCGGCAAGCGGCCATGGTATCTGCGCCTGCGCGGCAAGTTGTATCTGCTGCTACAGCGCAATGCGCTGCGCGCGCCGGACCAGTTTGAAATCCCACCGAACCGGGTTATTGAACTCGGTACGCAGGTCGAGATTTAATGTTGTTAACGCCCTCTTTCATCGTGAAAGGGGGCGTTTTGTTTGACCCCTCTCAGTTTTCTTTTCATCTCATGATAATCCTTGCGAAACGTTTCGATGGTGATCACATTTTCGTAACGTCGCGGTGGTTTTCTGTCCACTCTTCGAACTACACTTATCTTCAGCGAAACGTTTCGCTAGTGGGGAAAGAAAATGAAGAAAGGCACGGTACTCAACTCTGAAATTTCATCGGTGATCTCCCGTCTGGGGCATACCGATACGCTGGTGGTGTGTGATGCAGGTTTACCCATCCCGAACAGCACAACGCGTATCGATATGGCATTAACCCAGGGCGTACCTTCTTTTATGCAGGTATTGGATGTGGTTACACGTGAAATGCAGGTCGAGGCGGCCATTCTCGCGTCGGAAATTAAACAACATAATCCGCAACTCCACGAAACGTTGCTCAGTCACATTGAGCAACTGCAACAACACCAGGGAAACACCATAGAAATTCGTTACACCACGCATGAACAATTCAAAAAACAAACCGCAGACAGTCAGGCGGTAATTCGCAGCGGAGAATGTTCTCCGTATGCGAATATCATTCTCTGTGCTGGCGTCACGTTCTGAGGCCATCATGAACGCATTACTGCAACTCAAAGGGATCGATAAAGCGTTCCCGGGCGTAAAAGCGCTATCCGGCGCCGCGCTGAATGTTTACCCAGGCCGCGTAATGGCGCTGGTGGGCGAAAACGGCGCGGGCAAATCCACCATGATGAAGGTGCTGACCGGAATCTACACCCGTGATGCCGGTTCCTTATTGTGGCTGGGTAAAGAGACCACCTTTAACGGCCCGAAATCCTCCCAGGAAGCCGGAATCGGTATCATCCACCAGGAGCTGAACCTGATCCCGCAACTCACTATTGCCGAGAACATTTTTCTCGGTCGCGAGTTTGTGAATCGCTTTGGCAAAATTAACTGGAAAAAGATGTACGCCGAAGCCGATCTGCTGCTCGCCAAACTCAATCTGCGCTTTAAAAGCGACAGGCTGGTCGGTGAGCTGTCGATTGGCGATCAGCAGATGGTCGAAATTGCCAAAGTGCTGAGCTTTGAATCGAAGGTCATCATTATGGATGAACCGACGGATGCCCTCACCGACACCGAAACCGAATCCCTGTTCCGCGTCATCCGCGAACTGAAATCCCAGGGTCGCGGCATTGTCTATATTTCTCACCGCATGAAAGAGATCTTCGAGATTTGCGATGACGTAACCGTCTTTCGCGACGGGCAGTTTATTGCCGAGCGTGAAGTCGCATCGCTTACCGAAGACTCGCTGATTGAAATGATGGTGGGACGTAAGCTGGAAGATCAGTACCCGCGTCTGGAAAAAGCGCCGGGTGATATTCGCCTGAAGGTCGATAATCTGTGCGGCCCTGGCGTAAACGATGTGTCATTCACGCTGCGTAAAGGCGAGATCCTTGGCGTATCGGGGCTGATGGGTGCCGGACGTACCGAGCTGATGAAAGTGTTGTACGGCGCATTGCCGCGCACCAGCGGTTACGTCACGCTTGATGGCCATGAAGTTGTCACCCGTTCGCCGCAGGATGGACTGGCTAATGGCATCGTCTATATTTCTGAAGACCGTAAACGCGATGGTTTAGTGCTCGGCATGTCGGTGAAAGAGAACATGTCACTGACCGCTCTGCGCTATTTCAGCCGTGCAGGCGGAAGCCTTAAACATAAAGATGAGCAGCAGGCGGTGGGTGATTTTATTCGCCTGTTCAATGTTAAAACGCCATCGATGGAACAGGCTATCGGCCTTCTTTCCGGTGGTAACCAGCAGAAAGTAGCGATTGCGCGCGGTCTGATGACCCGGCCAAAAGTGCTGATCCTCGATGAGCCGACGCGCGGCGTCGATGTTGGGGCGAAAAAAGAAATCTATCAGCTTATCAACCAGTTTAAGGCTGATGGGCTGAGTATCATTCTGGTCTCTTCTGAGATGCCAGAAGTATTGGGCATGAGCGATCGAATTATCGTTATGCATGAAGGGCATCTCGGCGGTGAATTCACTCGCGAGCAGGCCACTCAGGAAGTATTAATGGCTGCCGCTGTGGGCAAGCTCAATCGCGTGAATCAGGAGTAAAAAAGATGACTACCCAGGCTGTTTCTGGTCGCCGTTATTTCACTAAAGCATGGCTTCTGGAGCAAAAGTCGCTCATCGCTCTGTTAGTGCTGATCGCGATTGTTTCCACCATGAGCCCCAACTTTTTTACCGTTAATAACCTGTTCAACATTCTCCAGCAAACGTCGGTGAACGCCATCATGGCGGTCGGCATGACGCTGGTCATCCTGACGTCGGGTATCGACCTGTCCGTCGGTTCCTTACTGGCGCTGACCGGCGCGGTTGCGGCTTCGATTGTCGGGATTGAAGTCAATGCGCTGGTGGCTGTTGCTGCGGCTCTGGCGCTCGGCGCTGCCATTGGCGCGGTAACCGGGGTGATTGTCGCGAAAGGTCGCGTGCAGGCATTTATCGCGACGCTGGTGATGATGCTGCTGCTGCGCGGTGTGACCATGGTTTACACCAACGGTAGTCCGGTAAACACCGGGTTTACTGATAATGCCGATCTGTTTGGCTGGTTCGGGATTGGTCGTCCGTTAGGCGTCCCGACGCCGGTGTGGATCATGGGGATTGTCTTCCTCGCGGCGTGGTACATGCTGCACCACACGCGTTTGGGGCGTTATATCTATGCGCTGGGCGGTAACGAAGCGGCAACGCGTCTGTCCGGTATCAGCGTCAGTAAAATCAAAATTATCGTTTACTCACTGTGCGGTCTGTTGGCATCGCTGGCGGGCATCATTGAAGTCGCGCGCCTCTCCTCTGCGCAACCGACGGCAGGTACCGGCTATGAGCTGGATGCTATCGCCGCGGTGGTATTAGGCGGTACCAGCCTGGCGGGTGGTAAAGGGAGAATTGTTGGGACGCTGATCGGCGCATTGATTCTTGGTTTCCTCAATAATGGGTTGAATTTGTTAGGTGTATCCTCCTATTACCAGATGATCGTCAAAGCGGTGGTTATTTTGCTGGCGGTACTGGTAGACAACAAAAAGCAGTAACAACGATTACAGGACATCTTAAATATGAACATGAAAAAACTGGCTACCCTGGTTTCTGCTGTTGCGCTGAGCGCCACCGTGAGCGCGAATGCGATGGCGAAAGATACCATTGCGCTGGTGGTCTCCACCCTCAATAACCCGTTCTTTGTTTCTCTGAAGGATGGGGCGCAAAAAGAGGCGGATAAGCTGGGTTACAACCTGGTGATTCTGGACTCGCAGAACAACCCGGCGAAAGAGCTGGCTAACGTTCAGGACTTAACGGTTCGCGGGACCAAAATTCTGCTGATCAACCCGACTGACTCCGATGCCGTGGGTAACGCTGTGAAGATGGCTAACCAGGCGAAAATTCCGGTTATCACCCTTGATCGCGTAGCGTCTAAAGGCGAAGTGGTAAGCCATATTGCATCTGATAACGTGCTGGGCGGCAAAATTGCCGGTGATTACATCGCGAAGAAAGCAGGTGAAGGCGCGAAAGTTATCGAACTGCAGGGGATTGCCGGAACGTCCGCGGCGCGTGAGCGTGGCGAAGGTTTCCAGCAGGCCGTTGCGGCACACAAATTTAACGTACTGGCCAGCCAGCCGGCAGACTTCGACCGCACTAAAGGTTTGAACGTCATGCAGAACCTGCTGACAGCACATCCTGACGTGCAGGCCGTATTTGCTCAGAACGATGAAATGGCGCTGGGTGCGCTGCGCGCACTGCAAACCGCGGGTAAATCTGATGTGATGGTGGTTGGATTTGACGGCACACCTGATGGCGAAAAAGCAGTAAATGATGGCAAACTGGCTGCGACCATTGCTCAGTTGCCGGATCAGATTGGCGCGAAAGGCGTTGAGACTGCGGATAAAGTCCTGAAAGGCGAGAAGGTTCAGGCTAAATATCCGGTTGACCTGAAGCTGGTCATCAAGCAGTAATACCGATTCAGGCCGCTCGCGGCCTGATGGAGACATAAATACGCCATCGTTAGACCTGGTTCTGAAGATGAAAGCGTAAAAAGAAAAGCAGGGCACGCGCCACCCTAACCCGGTGGCGCACTTTGACTTGGAATACCTAACATGAAAACCGCAGGCAACCTCGTTGTTCTTGGCAGCATTAATGCCGATCACATCCTCAACCTTAACTCTTTCCCGACACCGGGTGAAACCGTAACCGGTAGTCAATATCAGGTGGCGTTTGGCGGTAAAGGCGCGAATCAGGCGGTTGCTGCAGGGCGTAGTGGCGCGAATATCGCGTTCATTGCCTGTACGGGTGATGACGATATTGGCGAAAGTGTTCGTAAACAGTTAGCCCGCGATAATATTGATATTGCCCCGATTAGCGTTATTTCGGGTGAATCGACCGGTGTGGCGCTGATTTTTGTGAATGCTGAAGGTGAGAACGTTATCGGTATACATGCCGGCGCGAATGCTGCTCTTTCTCCGGCTTTGGTAGAAGCACAGCGTGAGCGTATTGCGCAGGCGTCTGCGTTACTGATGCAATTAGAATCACCTATCGAAAGCGTGTTGGCTGCGGCAAAAATTGCCCATCAGAATAAGACCACGGTCGCCCTTAACCCAGCTCCGGCACGTGAACTTTCTGACGAGCTGCTGGCGCTGGTGGATATTATTACCCCGAATGAAACCGAGGCTGAAAAGCTGACGGGGATCCGGGTAGAAAATGATGAAGATGCGGCTAAAGCGGCGCAGGCGTTGCACGCGAAGGGTATTCGTACTGTACTGATTACCTTAGGGAGTCGCGGTGTGTGGGCCAGCGTAAACGGTGAAGGTCAGCGAGTACCGGGTTTTAAAGTTGACGCGGTTGATACCATCGCCGCCGGGGATACTTTTAACGGCGCGTTAATTACGGCGTTACTGGAAGAGACTCCGCTATCGGAAGCCATCCGTTTTGCACATGCTGCCGCGGCAATTGCGGTCACACGTAAAGGTGCACAACCTTCCGTTCCATGGCGTGAAGAAATCGAAGCGTTTTTAAGTCAACAGAGGTAACGCTTGGCTACAATGAAGGACGTTGCCCGCCTGGCGGGTGTTTCCACGTCGACGGTTTCTCACGTCATTAATAAAGATCGCTTTGTCAGTGAGGCGATCACTGACAAAGTTGATGCGGCGATCAAAGAGCTTAACTATGCGCCTTCCGCGTTGGCGCGTAGTCTCAAACTGAATCAGACCCGCACTATTGGCATGTTAATCACAGCCAGTACCAATCCATTTTACTCTGAGCTGGTTCGTGGTGTTGAACGTAGCTGCTTTGAGCGCGGTTACAGCCTGGTGTTGTGCAACACTGAAGGTGATGAGCAGCGTATGAACCGTAATCTGGAAACGTTGATGCAAAAGCGTGTAGACGGCTTGCTGCTGCTCTGCACGGAAACACATCAGCCTTCCAGAGAAATCATGCAGCGTTACCCTTCTATACCCACCGTTATGATGGACTGGTCGCCTTTTGATGGTGAAAGCGATCTTATTCAGGATAACTCCCTGCTAGGTGGGGATTTAGCCACCCAGCATCTGATCGAAAAAGGGTTTACGCGCATTGCCTGCATCACGGGCCCTCTGGATAAAACACCGGCGCGTCTGCGTCTGGAAGGGTATCGCGCGGCAATGAAGCGTGCAGGGCTGGCTATCCCGGACGGTTACGAGATCACCGGTGACTTCGAGTTTGGCGGTGGGTTTGAAGCTATGCAAACGTTGTTGTCGCATAAAGACCGCCCACAGGCTGTTTTTACCGGCAATGACGCGATGGCGGTCGGCGCGTATCAGGCTCTGTACCAGTCTGGATTGCGTATCCCGCAGGATATGGCGGTAGTCGGTTATGATGACATAGAACTGGCGCGCTATATGACGCCGCCGCTGACAACTATTCACCAACCGAAAGATGAGTTGGGTGAACTGGCCATTGATGTGTTAATCCACCGTATGGCGCAGCCCGCATTGCAGCAGCAGCGCTTGCAGCTTACTCCTGTTCTGATGGAGCGGGGGTCGGTTTAGGCTTATGCCGCTCTTTGATCAGATTGCGCCCATCTTTGGCTCTTAACAGCATAAACATCAGCGCCGATACGACGGTGATCGCGCCCATTGTAATAAAGGTATAGTGGAACTGCTCGACCGTATTGGTTCCTTCCATACCTTCGTAGATACGCAGAACCGCGGCACTAATGGCAACCCCTAAACTAATAGACAGCTGCTGCGTAACGGCTAAAACGCTGTTGCCGCTGCTGGCGTTCTCATCAGTCAAATCGGCCAGAGTAATGGTATTCATTGAGGTAAACTGAGTGGACATCGCCATACCTAAAATGAACAGTGGCAGAATTAGCATCCAGACCGGCATGGCTGGAGACTGCAAAGAGAACTGTGCAATCATCAGGCCGATGAATACTGTAATACCGACCAGCGTGGTCCGGTAGCCGAGTCGGCGCAATACCTGTGTCACCATTGATTTCGCGAGAATTGACCCCAGCGCTGTTGGAGCCATCATGCAACCGGCAATGAGTGCCGGGTATCCAAAGCCTACCTGCAGCATTAGCGGCATTAAGAACGGTACGCATCCCGTTCCCAGGCGAGTAGCAAGGTTTCCGGCGATGCCAACAGAAAAGGTTCGCGTTTTAAAGATAGGAAGCGCAATCAGCGGTGTCGGATGGCGACGCGCATGATGGATGTAGGCGAGCAGTAGCACAATGCTGGCGAGAATAATGCCAAGTGCGACCCAACTGGCAACAAGTTTCTCGCCAAACAACTCAACACCGCTGGAAAACAGTACCAGGCTTAGACCAAAGAGAAAGAAACCGGTCATATCGAAGCCGCGGCGTGGGGTGGTGAAGTTCGGCATATATTTGCGGGCATAGAAGATACCGGCTATGCCGATGGGAATATTAATCAGGAAGATCCAGTGCCAACTGGCCCACGTTACCAGCACGCCACCCAGTACCGGACCTAAAATCGGTCCAACAAGACCGGGCATGGTCACGAAATTAAGTACGGGGAGCAGTTCGCTGCGCGGGTAAGCACGCAATAATGCCAGACGGGCAACAGGCATCATCATTGCTCCACCGATACCCTGTATCACGCGGAAAACCACCAGTTCACTTAATGAGCTGGAAAGTGCACAAGCCAGCGATCCCAACGTAAACAGGCTAACGGCAATCATAAATACGCGCCGGGTCCCGAATCTGTCAGCCAACCATCCACTCACCGGGATCAGCATAGCGACTGTCAGGGTATAGCTGATAATGGCTGATTGCATGGCAAGCGGGGAGCGGTTAAGACTATGTGCTATTGCTGGTAAGGCCGTGTTGAGGATAGTGGCATCTAATGCCTGCATAAAAAAGGCCATGGCGGCTATCCATGGCAACCCAGCCATACTGCGCGATTTCTTTTCTGACATAGATTATTTATCCGGGAGCTCGTTCGGTGCTATCAGTAATGCCTGACAGGCGGCAAAAGCGCGTTCGCCATCGCTATCTTCTATTGCATCGACAATGGACTGGTGCAAATCCAGCTTGACCACATCGTTATAGGTAATCGACGTAAAGTAGGTCTGATAAACGGAATGGAACAATGATGCGAAGGATATCAGGAATGGATTCGCACTCATTTCATAAATATGCTCATGCCAGGCAATATCAACTTCAATCCAACGTTCGCGTCTGAAGTTTCTTTTCAGCTCGACCATTTCTTCCATTAGTGTATTGAGATGAGCTTTCTGCTCTGCCGTACCAATCGTCGCCGCCAGTGAACAAGCTTGAGGTTCCAGGCTAATACGCATCACCAGAAAGTGTTTGATGACCTGTGGGAAATTATCTTCCGTCATCCACCAGGTGAGCAGCTCCTGATCGAGGAAGTTCCAGTTTGCCTGCGGCATAACGCGTGTACCAATACGTGGGCGCGGTAATACCATACCTTTAGCCGTTAATGTCTTAACTGCCTCCCTTACTGCAGTTCGGCTCACGCCAAACTGATCGCCCAACTCAATTTCACCTGGCAGGATAGCGCCGGGTGCGTATTCACCTTTTAATATTCTTTGAGCCAGCTTTTCTGCCAGAACATAGGAAAGATTCTTTTGGGCAGCTATCTGTTGGGCATTTAAAGGCATGAATGTTCTTCCTTACGCTTTTTCTTATTCATTAGTATGCCATCAGGGAGTGTGATTGCGGCTGCAAAAACGGCAAATTGCTTATTTTATGGCATGTTAATGGTGGTTTTGGTGAAAAAATACGCATTCGGAAAGTTATTTTAAATTTCCCCTTGTCAGCCTGAAATAACTCCCTATAATGCGCCTCCACTGACACGGAACAACGGCACGCAAGCCGCCGGGTCAGCGGGGTTCCACTGAGAACTCCGGCGAAGAAAGCGAAATTAAATGCTTGACTTCGTGGCGGGATGGCGTATTATACACACCCCGCGCCGCTGAGAAAAGCGAAGCGGCACTGCTCTTTAACAATTTATCAGACAATCTGTGTGGGCACTCGAAGATACGGATTCTTAACGTCGCAAGACGAAAAATGAATACCAAGTCTCTGAGTGAACACGTAATTCATTACGAAGTTTAATTCACGAGCATCAAACTTAAATTGAAGAGTTTGATCATGGCTCAGATTGAACGCTGGCGGCAGGCCTAACACATGCAAGTCGAACGGTAGCACAGAGGAGCTTGCTCCTTGGGTGACGAGTGGCGGACGGGTGAGTAATGTCTGGGAAACTGCCCGATGGAGGGGGATAACTACTGGAAACGGTAGCTAATACCGCATAACGTCGCAAGACCAAAGAGGGGGACCTTCGGGCCTCTTGCCATCGGATGTGCCCAGATGGGATTAGCTAGTAGGTGGGGTAACGGCTCACCTAGGCGACGATCCCTAGCTGGTCTGAGAGGATGACCAGCCACACTGGAACTGAGACACGGTCCAGACTCCTACGGGAGGCAGCAGTGGGGAATATTGCACAATGGGCGCAAGCCTGATGCAGCCATGCCGCGTGTATGAAGAAGGCCTTCGGGTTGTAAAGTACTTTCAGCGAGGAGGAAGGCGTTGTGGTTAATAACCGCAGCGATTGACGTTACTCGCAGAAGAAGCACCGGCTAACTCCGTGCCAGCAGCCGCGGTAATACGGAGGGTGCAAGCGTTAATCGGAATTACTGGGCGTAAAGCGCACGCAGGCGGTCTGTCAAGTCGGATGTGAAATCCCCGGGCTCAACCTGGGAACTGCATCCGAAACTGGCAGGCTAGAGTCTTGTAGAGGGGGGTAGAATTCCAGGTGTAGCGGTGAAATGCGTAGAGATCTGGAGGAATACCGGTGGCGAAGGCGGCCCCCTGGACAAAGACTGACGCTCAGGTGCGAAAGCGTGGGGAGCAAACAGGATTAGATACCCTGGTAGTCCACGCCGTAAACGATGTCGACTTGGAGGTTGTGCCCTTGAGGCGTGGCTTCCGGAGCTAACGCGTTAAGTCGACCGCCTGGGGAGTACGGCCGCAAGGTTAAAACTCAAATGAATTGACGGGGGCCCGCACAAGCGGTGGAGCATGTGGTTTAATTCGATGCAACGCGAAGAACCTTACCTACTCTTGACATCCAGAGAACTTAGCAGAGATGCTTTGGTGCCTTCGGGAACTCTGAGACAGGTGCTGCATGGCTGTCGTCAGCTCGTGTTGTGAAATGTTGGGTTAAGTCCCGCAACGAGCGCAACCCTTATCCTTTGTTGCCAGCGGTTCGGCCGGGAACTCAAAGGAGACTGCCAGTGATAAACTGGAGGAAGGTGGGGATGACGTCAAGTCATCATGGCCCTTACGAGTAGGGCTACACACGTGCTACAATGGCGCATACAAAGAGAAGCGACCTCGCGAGAGCAAGCGGACCTCATAAAGTGCGTCGTAGTCCGGATTGGAGTCTGCAACTCGACTCCATGAAGTCGGAATCGCTAGTAATCGTGGATCAGAATGCCACGGTGAATACGTTCCCGGGCCTTGTACACACCGCCCGTCACACCATGGGAGTGGGTTGCAAAAGAAGTAGGTAGCTTAACCTTCGGGAGGGCGCTTACCACTTTGTGATTCATGACTGGGGTGAAGTCGTAACAAGGTAACCGTAGGGGAACCTGCGGTTGGATCACCTCCTTACCTTAAAGAAGCGTTCTTTGTAGTGCTCACACAGATTGTCTGATGAAAAGTAAATAGCAAGGCGTCTTGCGATTGAGACTGACACGTCCCCTTCGTCTAGAGGCCCAGGACACCGCCCTTTCACGGCGGTAACAGGGGTTCGAATCCCCTAGGGGACGCCACTTGCTGGTTTGTGTGAGTGAAAGTCGCCGACCCCAATATCTCAAAACTTACCTTCGGGTGACGTTTGAGATATTTGCTCTTTAAAAATCTGGATCAAGCTGAAAATTGAAACGACACACTGTTTCATTTCTCCGTAATAAGAAATGAAAAGCGGTGTGTTCGAGTCTCTCAAATTTTCGCAACACGGTGGTGTTTTACGAAACATCTTCGGGTTGTGAGGTTAAGCGACTAAGCGTACACGGTGGATGCCCTGGCAGTCAGAGGCGATGAAGGACGTGCTAATCTGCGATAAGCGTCGGTAAGGTGATATGAACCGTTATAACCGGCGATTTCCGAATGGGGAAACCCAGTGTGATTCGTCACACTATCATTACGTGAATACATAGCGTAATGAAGCGAACCGGGGGAACTGAAACATCTAAGTACCCCGAGGAAAAGAAATCAACCGAGATTCCCCCAGTAGCGGCGAGCGAACGGGGAGCAGCCCAGAGTCTGAATCAGCTTGTGTGTTAGTGGAACGGTCTGGAAAGTCCGACGGTACAGGGTGATAGTCCCGTACACCAAAATGCACAGGTTGTGAACTCGAAGAGTAGGGCGGGACACGTGGTATCCTGTCTGAATATGGGGGGACCATCCTCCAAGGCTAAATACTCCTGACTGACCGATAGTGAACCAGTACCGTGAGGGAAAGGCGAAAAGAACCCCGGCGAGGGGAGTGAAAAAGAACCTGAAACCGTGTACGTACAAGCAGTGGGAGCCTCTTAATGGGGTGACTGCGTACCTTTTGTATAATGGGTCAGCGACTTATATTCTGTAGCAAGGTTAACCGTATAGGGGAGCCGAAGGGAAACCGAGTCTTAACTGGGCGTTAAGTTGCAGGGTATAGACCCGAAACCCGGTGATCTAGCCATGGGCAGGTTGAAGGTTGGGTAACACTAACTGGAGGACCGAACCGACTAATGTTGAAAAATTAGCGGATGACTTGTGGCTGGGGGTGAAAGGCCAATCAAACCGGGAGATAGCTGGTTCTCCCCGAAAGCTATTTAGGTAGCGCCTCGTGAACTCATCTTCGGGGGTAGAGCACTGTTTCGGCTAGGGGGTCATCCCGACTTACCAACCCGATGCAAACTGCGAATACCGAAGAATGTTATCACGGGAGACACACGGCGGGTGCTAACGTCCGTCGTGAAGAGGGAAACAACCCAGACCGCCAGCTAAGGTCCCAAAGTCACAGTTAAGTGGGAAACGATGTGGGAAGGCACAGACAGCCAGGATGTTGGCTTAGAAGCAGCCATCATTTAAAGAAAGCGTAATAGCTCACTGGTCGAGTCGGCCTGCGCGGAAGATGTAACGGGGCTAAACTGTGCACCGAAGCTGCGGCAGCGACACTATGTGTTGTTGGGTAGGGGAGCGTTCTGTAAGCCGTTGAAGGTGTGTCGTGAGGCATGCTGGAGGTATCAGAAGTGCGAATGCTGACATAAGTAACGATAATGCGGGTGAAAAACCCGCACGCCGGAAGACCAAGGGTTCCTGTCCAACGTTAATCGGGGCAGGGTGAGTCGACCCCTAAGGCGAGGCCGAAAGGCGTAGTCGATGGGAAACAGGTTAATATTCCTGTACTTGGTGTTACTGCGAAGGGGGGACGGAGAAGGCTATGTTAGCCGGGCGACGGTTGTCCCGGTTTAAGCATGTAGGCGGAGGTTCCAGGTAAATCCGGTACCTTATTAACGCTGAGGTGTGATGACGAGGCACTACGGTGCTGAAGTAACAAATGCCCTGCTTCCAGGAAAAGCCTCTAAGCATCAGGTAACACGAAATCGTACCCCAAACCGACACAGGTGGTCAGGTAGAGAATACCAAGGCGCTTGAGAGAACTCGGGTGAAGGAACTAGGCAAAATGGTGCCGTAACTTCGGGAGAAGGCACGCTGATATGTAGGTGAAGTGATTTACTCATGGAGCTGAAATCAGTCGAAGATACCAGCTGGCTGCAACTGTTTATTAAAAACACAGCACTGTGCAAACACGAAAGTGGACGTATACGGTGTGACGCCTGCCCGGTGCCGGAAGGTTAATTGATGGGGTTATCCGTAAGGAGAAGCTCTTGATCGAAGCCCCGGTAAACGGCGGCCGTAACTATAACGGTCCTAAGGTAGCGAAATTCCTTGTCGGGTAAGTTCCGACCTGCACGAATGGCGTAATGATGGCCAGGCTGTCTCCACCCGAGACTCAGTGAAATTGAACTCGCTGTGAAGATGCAGTGTACCCGCGGCAAGACGGAAAGACCCCGTGAACCTTTACTATAGCTTGACACTGAACACTGGTCCTTGATGTGTAGGATAGGTGGGAGGCTTTGAAGTGTGGACGCCAGTCTGCATGGAGCCAACCTTGAAATACCACCCTTTAATGGCTGGTGTTCTAACGTGGGCCCGTAATCCGGGTTGCGGACAGTGTCTGGTGGGTAGTTTGACTGGGGCGGTCTCCTCCTAAAGAGTAACGGAGGAGCACGAAGGTTAGCTAATCCTGGTCGGACATCAGGAGGTTAGTGCAAAGGCATAAGCTAGCTTGACTGCGAGAGTGACGGCTCGAGCAGGTGCGAAAGCAGGTCTTAGTGATCCGGTGGTTCTGAATGGAAGGGCCATCGCTCAACGGATAAAAGGTACTCCGGGGATAACAGGCTGATACCGCCCAAGAGTTCATATCGACGGCGGTGTTTGGCACCTCGATGTCGGCTCATCACATCCTGGGGCTGAAGTAGGTCCCAAGGGTATGGCTGTTCGCCATTTAAAGTGGTACGCGAGCTGGGTTTAGAACGTCGTGAGACAGTTCGGTCCCTATCTGCCGTGGGCGCTGGAGAATTGAGGGGGGCTGCTCCTAGTACGAGAGGACCGGAGTGGACGCATCACTGGTGTTCGGGTTGTCATGCCAATGGCATTGCCCGGTAGCTAAATGCGGAAGAGATAAGTGCTGAAAGCATCTAAGCACGAAACTTGCCCCGAGATGAGTTCTCCCTGAGACTGTAAGTCTCCTGAAGGAACGTTGAAGACGACGACGTTGATAGGTCGGGTGTGTAAGCGTAGCGATACGTTGAGCTAACCGATACTAATGAACCGTGAGGCTTAACCTTACAACGCCGAAGATGTTTTGGCGAAGAGAGACGATTTTCAGCCTGATACAGATTGTAAGTACGCAATAGTTTGCGCAGCAGCAAGGCGGCAAGTGAAGCGACGGAAGGAGCATACAGAAGTATGTGACTGAGGTTCGCGAAAGCAGCCAACGCGGCGGGTGCGATAAAGTATTGCGTACAGAGCACAAAGAATTTGCCTGGCGGCTGTAGCGCGGTGGTCCCACCTGACCCCATGCCGAACTCAGAAGTGAAACGCCGTAGCGCCGATGGTAGTGTGGGGTCTCCCCATGCGAGAGTAGGGAACTGCCAGGCATCAAATTGCAGTAAACCGGGATGAAGAATCCGGGTAGTGACAAAGAAATTCGGTGGAGCGGTAGTTCAGTTGGTTAGAATACCTGCCTGTCACGCAGGGGGTCGCGGGTTCGAGTCCCGTCCGTTCCGCCACTTATTAGAAAATTAAGCCTGCTACTAAGCAGGCTTAATGATAAGAAAATTTAGGGGCGTAGCTCAGTTGGTAGAGCACCGGTCTCCAAAACCGGGTGTCGCGAGTTCGAGTCTCTCCGCCCCTGCCAGAAACAATCCTTAGCATTTTTGCTAAGGATTTTTTTTTACCTGAACATTATGTTCGAGATCTTCCAGTTCATTGTTTCCCGGCATCCTTGCCAGCGTTTTTATTAATCTTCCAAAATATTTGTTTTCAGCAGATCGCGAATAAGTGCATGTTTGTCGCTATTTTGCAGCCAAACTGCATATAACGGACGTGAAAGAGTCGTACTGTCGGTAACTGTATGAAGATCGCTTTTGGTTCTGGCCCAGCTGACGGGAAGCCAACTAAATCCTTTAATTACAGAAAGTTGCTGTCTTGCCAGTTCTGCAGAACTGGTGGTAAGTACCGGCACTTCATCTCCGGCAATCAATCCCGCTTCGTGCTGCTGAAAATCCGGTCCCCATTCCAGGCGTAGGTAATTCAGTTCATCTTTGGTTTGCGAAGGGGTACTGCAATAAAGCGCCAGCGTGAAATATCCCAACAGTTGGCTGCTAAATTCGTCCATTTTTGGGGTTTCGGTCGTAATTAACAGATCCAGCTGTCGTTCATGGAGCTGCTTTACTAGCGACTGGCGTTGAGCGATTCGCGCTTCAAACTGCAGGCTGGATTGTGGCTCCTGAGATTGGTATAAACGCCGCAACCAGTCATTGAGCATGCATTCCCAAAGGGATGCACTGGCACCGATCGAAAATTCGTTGTGCCGTGAGGTATTTGCGACCTCCTTACGTGCTGCTTGCCACGTATTCATCAGCGTTTCTGCGTAAGGCAATAATTTTTCACCTGCAGCGGTCAAACGAATATTGTTTCTGTGTCGGGTGAACAGGTTCACACCCAGTTGATTTTCCAGTTGTCTGATCCGAAAACTCACCGCCGACTGGGTCAAGTAGAGCGCTTCAGCTGCCCGACCAAAGTGGCGTGTCCGGCTAACTTCCAGGAAAGTTTTTAACAATTCCGTATCCACAACGCGCTCCATAAAATTATTTGTCGTGATGATTTAAATCTTTTGTTTGACGCTCTGTCAAGCGTAACTAATACTCCGCGCCATAAATAGCTCGGCCAAAGAATTAGGAGCGTGCAGGATGGCGGAAAGCTTTACGACGACTAATCGATATTTCGACAATAAATATTACCCCCGCGGATTCTCCCGTCATGGTGATTTCACCATTAAAGAGGCACAACTGCTTGAGCGTCATGGCTATGCCTTCAACGAGCTGGATCTAGGTAAACGTGAGCCAGTAACTGAAGAAGAAAAATTGTTTGTTGCGGTATGCCGCGGTGAACGCGAACCGGTTACTGAAGCTGAGCGTGTGTGGTCCAAGTACATGACGCGGATTAAGCGTCCGAAACGTTTCCATACTCTGTCTGGCGGGAAACCTCAGGTAGAAGGTGCAGAAGATTACACCGAATCTGATGATTAATAAAAAAAGGGCGTAAGCCCTTTTTTTATGCCTGTAATTTCTGCAGGTGAATTAATAACCTGTCTATCGCCCGATAAGCAACGGCCTCCTGCAAGTGCTGGCGGGTGATATGGTCGCACTGTTCAATATCCGCAATGGTACGTGCGACTTTTATCAGGCGTAGCCAGGCGCGGATGGACAATCCAAGACGAGCTAACGTGTCCTCAAGCCAGTGCGCATCATCACTGCGAAGTATGCAAAATTTATGTATATCCTGACTGTCCAGATGCGCATTTAACTTATTTTGCCGCTGGTACTGACGTTCCCGAGCTGCCAGAACGCGTTGTTTTACCGTAGCGCTGTCTTCTCCTTTCACCGCGTTCTGGCTGAGTATGCCGGGTGGTGGCAAGGGGATTTCGAGGGAGAGATCAAAGCGGTCAAGAAAAGGTCCTGATAGTCGATTAAGATAACGCAGCGTTTGTTCTGAACTGCAGCGGTTATGGTTCCCCTGATAATGGCCCGTTGGGCTAGGATTCATAGCAGCAATCAGTTGAAAACGTGCCGGGTAGGTTATTTTAGCCCGCGTGCGGGACAAATGGATCTGCCCGGACTCAATAGGCTCACGTAGTGCATCCAGCGTGCGTCGCTCAAACTCAGGTAATTCATCCAGAAATAATATACCGTTATGTGCCAGGGAGATCTCTCCCGGTGCGGGAATAGAACCACCCCCCACCATTGCGGTTAATGAAGCACTGTGATGCGGAGAACGAAAAGGGCGTTGCTTCCACTGTTTTTGTATCGTATCGGAATTGACCAGACTGAGGATCGCTGCACTTTCCAGCGCCTCATCGTTGCTAAGTGGAGGAAGCAGTCCTCTGAGGCGGCTGGCCAGCATGGTCTTGCCCGTACCAGGCGGGCCGATAAACAGGAGGTTGTGACCACCTGCGGCGGTAATCTCCAGCCCTCGTTTACCCTGTTCCTGACCGATAACATCACTGAGATCCTCTGGTGAAGGTTCGGCGGTAAAGTCTGCAGATTGCGGTTTGTCTAAATCATGCTTTCCTTCCAGGAATGCGCATACCGCCTGCAGGTGATCGGCAATCAGGCATCCTTCGCCGTGTAGTAGACCAACCTCTGCGGCATTCTCTTTAGCGACAATGATTCGCCGGCCTGCACGAATCGCTTCGGTTGCGCTTGATATAGCGCCTGGAACGCCGCGTAAAGCGCCTGTAAGCGCTAATTCGCCTACCAGCTCATAGGTATCGAGATTATGGGGTGTAAGCTGCTCAGAAGCGACCAGAAGCGCAACAGCGATAGGTAAATCATATCGACCCCCTTCTTTGGGGAGGTCAGCCGGAGCCAGGTTGATGGTTATCTTCCTGGCCGGGAATTCATACCCGCTATTAATAATTGCGCTGCGTACCCGATCGCGCGCCTCTTTCACCGTCGTTTCAGGTAACCCCACCATGGTTAAACCAGGCAGACCATTGCTGATATGTACCTCGATGGTAATGGCTGGCGCATTCACGCCGAGTGCGGCGCGTGTGTGAACAATCGATAGTGACATAACCCCTCCTGAAGGGAACATTATGTCGCAATAGATACTGGCAGGATTCTGCATAATTGATGTTTTTAGATGCTTATTCCTGTGTTTTTGTGTAATCAGGAATTACTTGCTCCATGTCTGGAATCACGCTCGCAAATGTGTATGAGTGTGTCGAGGAAAGGGATCGCAGGTTGTGCTGATGCGCTGAAACGTGAAATATTTTCATTTTATATTTTTTGTATAAAAAACAACGGTATTTATCTAAACCGTTAACGGCGTCAGAAAAATGAAAACAAAAATATCTTGTGCTATTCGCAAATTCTATGGTAACTCTTTAGGCATTCCTTCGAACAAGATGCAAGAAAATACAAAAATGACAGCCCTTCTACGAGTGATTAGCCTGGTCGTGATTAGCGTGGTGGTGATTATTATCCCACCGTGCGGGGCTGCACTTGGACGAGGAAAGGCTTAGAAAACAAGCCTTAACGAACTAAGACCCCCGCACCGAAAGGTTCGGGGGTTTTTTTTGACCTTAAAAACAGACACGAGGAGCAGAAAGTGAACGGTAGCATAAAATTCTGTTTCTCAAGATTTACGGCGGGGATGTAACTATGAATGGGGCTCAGTGGGTGGTACATGCGTTGCGTGCACAAGGGGTTAAAACCGTTTTCGGTTATCCTGGTGGCGCAATTATGCCGGTTTACGATGCGTTGTATGACGGCGGCGTAGAACACCTGTTGTGCCGTCATGAGCAGGGGGCGGCGATGGCGGCTATTGGCTATGCCCGTTCTACAGGTAAAACCGGTGTATGTATTGCCACTTCCGGTCCGGGTGCTACCAACCTGATTACGGGTCTTGCTGATGCGCTGTTAGATTCCGTTCCTGTTGTGGCCATCACCGGCCAGGTTGCTGCACCATTCATCGGAACCGATGCGTTTCAGGAAGTAGACGTGCTTGGTATGTCGCTGTCCTGCACCAAACATAGCTTCCTGGTCCAGTCACTGGAGGAGTTGCCGCGCATTATGGCGGAAGCCTTCGCCGTGGCGAATTCTGGTCGTCCTGGTCCGGTTCTGGTGGATATCCCGAAAGATATCCAGTTAGCCAGCGGTACGCTGGAGCCGTATTTCACGACCGTAGAAGATGCGGCCGCATTCCCTCATGCTGACGTTGAGCAGGCGCGTAACATGCTGGCGCAGGCGCAAAAACCCATCCTGTACGTAGGTGGCGGCGTCGGTATGGCGCAGGCGGTTCCTGCCCTGCGTGAATTTATCGCGCTGACCCAATTACCGGTCGCTTGTACGCTGAAAGGTCTGGGCGCAGTTGACGCTGATTATCCGTATTATCTGGGAATGCTGGGGATGCACGGAACCAAGGCCGCGAATTTTGCGGTGCAGGAATGCGACTTACTGATCGCTGTCGGGGCGCGTTTTGATGACCGGGTAACTGGCAAGCTGAACACCTTCGCTCCGAACGCCAGCGTGATCCACATGGATATCGATCCGGCTGAGATGAACAAACTGCGTCAGGCGCACGTAGCGTTGCAGGGCGATTTGAATACGCTGTTACCGGCATTACAACAACCTCTGAACGTTGACGCCTGGCGTCAGCACAGTGCAGAACTGCGAGCAGAACATACCTGGCGCTACGATCATCCGGGTGAGGCCATCTATGCACCGTTGTTGTTAAAACAACTGTCGGACCGTAAACCAGCCGATAGCGTTGTTACGACGGATGTTGGCCAGCATCAGATGTGGTCTGCACAGCATATGACCTATACCCGCCCGGAAAATTTCATTACCTCGAGCGGCCTGGGTACGATGGGCTTTGGTTTACCTGCCGCGGTTGGCGCACAGGTTGCTCGCCCGAACGATACGGTAATCTGTATCTCCGGTGACGGTTCCTTCATGATGAATGTACAGGAACTCGGCACCGTAAAACGCAAGCAGTTGCCGCTGAAGATAGTTTTACTCGACAACCAGCGGTTAGGCATGGTGCGACAATGGCAGCAGCTGTTTTTCCAGGAACGTTATAGCGAAACCACCCTTACCGATAACCCCGATTTCCTCATGTTGGCCAGCGCCTTCGGCATACCTGGTCAGCACATCACCCGTAAAGACCAGGTTGAAGCGGCACTCGACACCATGCTGAACAGCGAGGGGCCATATCTGCTTCATGTCTCAATCGACGAACTTGAGAATGTCTGGCCTCTGGTGCCGCCTGGCGCCAGCAACTCAGAAATGCTGGAGAAATTATCATGATGCAACATCAGGTCGCCGTTGAGGCTCGTTTCAATCCGGAAACGTTAGAACGTGTTTTACGCGTGGTACGCCATCGTGGTTTTCAGGTGTGCTCCATGAATATGGAAGCCGCCAGCGATGCGCAGAATATAAATATCGAATTGACCGTTGCCAGCCTCCGGTCAGTCGACTTACTGTTTAGTCAGTTAAGTAAACTGGTAGACGTTGCACATGTTGCCATCTGCCAGAGTACAACCACATCACAACAAATCCGCGCCTGAGCGCAAAAGGAAGAAAAATGACGACGAAAAAAGCTGATTACATTTGGTCTAATGGCGAGATGATTCGTTGGGAAGACGCGAAGGTTCACGTGATGTCCCACGCACTGCATTACGGTACTTCCGTATTTGAAGGTATCCGTTGCTACGATTCTCACAAAGGCCCGGTGGTGTTCCGTCATCGCGAACATATGCAGCGTCTGCGTGATTCAGCCAAGATCTATCGTTTTCCGGTCTCTCAGAGCGTTGATGAGCTGATGGAAGCTTGCCGCGAGGTGATTCGTAAAAACAACCTGACCAGCGCCTATATCCGTCCGCTGGTGTTTGTTGGCGATGTGGGGATGGGCGTTAACCCGCCGGCGGGTTACACCACAGACGTGATTATCGCCGCGTTCCCGTGGGGGGCTTACCTTGGTGCTGAAGCGCTGGAACAGGGGATCGATGCGATGGTTTCTTCCTGGAACCGCGTTGCGCCAAACACTATCCCTACTGCGGCTAAAGCGGGTGGTAACTATCTGTCTTCGCTGCTGGTGGGTAGCGAAGCGCGTCGTCATGGTTATCAGGAAGGTATTGCGCTGGATGTGAATGGTTACATCTCCGAAGGCGCGGGCGAAAACCTGTTTGAAGTTAAAGACGGCATTCTGTTTACCCCGCCATTTACCTCTTCCGCGCTGCCAGGTATCACCCGTGACGCGATCATTAAGTTGGCGAAAGATCTCGATATCGAAGTGCGTGAGCAGGTGCTGTCCCGTGAATCGCTGTACCTGGCCGATGAAGTGTTCATGTCCGGCACCGCGGCGGAAATCACACCAGTACGCAGCGTCGATGGTATCCAGGTGGGCGAAGGCCGCTGCGGTCCGGTCACCAAACGCATCCAGCAGGCCTTCTTTGGCCTCTTCACCGGTGAAACAGAAGATAAATACGGTTGGTTGGATCAGGTTAACCAATAAACATAAATTTGGGGCGGCACGCACCGTCCCAATGATTAGACAGACGGGAGTATATACAGCATGCCTAAGTATCGTTCTGCCACCACCACCCATGGCCGTAATATGGCGGGTGCCCGCGCATTGTGGCGCGCCACCGGGATGACCGATGACGACTTCGGTAAACCGATTATCGCTGTGGTGAACTCTTTTACCCAGTTTGTGCCGGGCCATGTCCACCTGCGCGATCTCGGTAAGCTGGTTGCCGAACAAATCGAAGCCTCAGGCGGTGTGGCGAAAGAGTTCAACACCATTGCTGTGGATGATGGTATCGCCATGGGCCACGGGGGCATGCTGTATTCACTGCCGTCGCGCGAGCTGATCGCTGACTCTGTTGAGTACATGGTTAACGCCCACTGCGCCGATGCGATGGTCTGTATCTCTAACTGCGACAAAATCACCCCGGGGATGTTAATGGCCTCCCTGCGCCTGAACATTCCGGTGATCTTTGTTTCCGGCGGCCCGATGGAGGCCGGGAAAACCAAGCTCTCTGACCAAATTATCAAGCTCGACCTGGTTGATGCCATGATTCAGGGCGCCGATCCGAAAGTTTCCGACTCGCAGAGCGAGCAGGTTGAACGTTCTGCTTGCCCAACCTGCGGCTCATGCTCAGGGATGTTCACCGCGAACTCGATGAACTGTCTGACCGAAGCGCTTGGGTTGTCGCAGCCGGGTAATGGTTCTCTGCTGGCGACTCACGCTGATCGTAAAACGCTGTTCCTTAATGCGGGTAAACGCATCGTTGAGCTGACTAAACGCTACTATGAGCAGGATGATGCTTCTGCGCTGCCGCGCAACATTGCCAGCAAGGCGGCGTTTGAAAACGCCATGACCCTGGATATCGCCATGGGCGGCTCCACCAACACCGTTCTGCACCTGCTGGCGGCGGCGCAGGAAGCGGAAATTGACTTCACCATGAGTGATATCGATAAGCTGTCCCGCAAGGTTCCGCAGCTGTGTAAAGTGGCGCCAAGTACCCAGAAATACCATATGGAAGATGTACACCGCGCAGGCGGCGTGCTGGGGATTCTCGGCGAGCTGGACAGAGCTGGCCTGCTGAACCGCGACGCGAAAAACGTCCTCGGCCTCTCCCTGGCACAGACGCTGGAGCAGTACGATATCACCCTTACCCAGGACGAAGCGGTCAAGAAAATGTTCCGCGCTGGCCCGGCGGGCATCCGTACCACTCAGGCGTTCTCGCAGGACTGCCGCTGGGACACGCTGGATGACGATCGCGCCGAAGGCTGTATCCGTTCGCTGGAACACGCCTACAGCAAAGATGGCGGCTTAGCCGTGCTGTACGGTAACTTCGCGGAAAACGGCTGTATCGTGAAAACTGCGGGCGTGGATGACAGTATCCTGAAATTCACCGGCCCGGCAAAAGTGTATGAAAGTCAGGACGATGCGGTTGAGGCTATTCTTGGCGGCAAAGTGGTTGCCGGCGACGTGGTGGTGATTCGCTACGAAGGGCCGAAAGGCGGACCTGGGATGCAGGAAATGCTTTACCCAACCACCTTCCTGAAATCAATGGGTCTTGGCAAGGCCTGTGCGCTGATAACAGATGGCCGTTTCTCCGGCGGTACTTCGGGCCTCTCTATCGGCCACGTTTCACCGGAAGCGGCCAGCGGCGGTAATATCGCGATTATTGAAGATGGCGACATGATTGCTATCGATATCCCGAATCGTGGTATTCAACTGCAGTTGAGCGATGCGGAAATTGCTGCGCGTCGTGAAGCGCAGGAGGCTCGCGGTGACAAAGCCTGGACACCAAAAGATCGTCAGCGTCAGGTCTCCTTTGCCCTGCGCGCCTATGCCAGCCTGGCAACCAGCGCCGACAAAGGTGCGGTGCGCGATAAATCGAAACTGGGGGGTTAAGACGATGGCGGATTCACAACCCCTGTCCGGCACGCCGGAAGGTGCTGAATATCTCAGAGCGGTACTGCGTGCGCCGGTGTACGAAGCAGCGCAGGTCACGCCGCTACAAAAAATGGACAAGCTCTCTTCGCGCCTCGATAACGTAATTCTGGTGAAACGCGAAGACCGTCAACCCGTGCACAGCTTCAAGCTGCGCGGAGCCTATGCCATGATGGCGGGACTGACTGAAGCGCAGAAAGCGCATGGTGTGATCACTGCATCAGCAGGAAACCATGCCCAGGGCGTCGCTTTTTCCTCTGCGCGTTTAGGCGTGAAGGCGCTGATTGTCATGCCGACAGCTACCGCTGATATCAAAGTCGATGCCGTGCGCGGTTTCGGTGGCGAAGTATTGCTGCACGGGGCGAACTTTGATGAAGCCAAAGCCAAAGCAATTGAGCTGTCGCAACAGCAAGGCTTTACCTGGGTCCCGCCATTCGATCACCCGATGGTGATTGCCGGGCAAGGTACGCTGGCGCTGGAGTTACTGCAGCAGGATGCCCATCTTGACCGTGTTTTTGTACCGGTCGGTGGCGGTGGTCTGGCCGCCGGTGTCGCAGTGCTGATCAAACAGTTGATGCCACAAATCAAAGTGATTGCCGTTGAAGCTGAGGATTCTGCCTGCCTGAAAGCGGCGCTGGATGCCGGCCAACCGGTCGATCTTCCGCGCGTTGGCCTCTTTGCTGAAGGTGTGGCGGTGAAGCGTATCGGCGACGAAACTTTCCGTCTGTGCCAGGAATACCTCGACGACATCATTACCGTTGATAGCGATGCTATCTGTGCGGCGATGAAAGACCTGTTCGAAGACGTGCGTGCGGTGGCGGAACCTTCCGGGGCGCTGGCGCTGGCGGGGATGAAAAAGTACATCGCCCAGCACAATATTCGCGGTGAACGACTGGCACATGTGCTGTCCGGTGCGAACGTTAACTTCCATGGCCTGCGCTACGTGTCTGAACGCTGTGAATTGGGGGAACAGCGCGAAGCGCTGCTGGCGGTGACCATCCCGGAAGAGAAGGGCAGTTTCCTGAAATTCTGTCAGTTGCTGGGTGGGCGTTCAGTGACCGAGTTTAACTACCGCTTTGCCGATGCCAAAGATGCCTGCATTTTTGTCGGCGTACGCCTGAGTCGTGGTCTGGAAGAACGTAAAGAAATCCTCCAGTTGCTTAGCGACGGCGGCTACAGCGTCGTGGATCTGTCCGACGACGAAATGGCGAAGCTGCACGTGCGCTATATGGTTGGCGGCCGTCCGTCGAAACCCTTGCAGGAACGGCTGTTCAGCTTCGAATTCCCGGAATCGCCGGGGGCGCTGCTGAAGTTTCTGCATACACTGGGGACGCACTGGAATATTTCATTGTTCCACTATCGCAGTCATGGAACTGACTACGGCCGTGTACTGGCGGCGTTTGAGTTGGGTGAGCATGAACCTGATTTCGAAACGCGGCTGAACGAACTGGGCTATGACTGTCACGATGAAACACATAACCCGGCGTTTCGTTTTTTTCTCGCGGGGTGATGTTTGGGAAGCCTGATGGCACTGCGCCTATCAGGCCTACGCCCTGACTATCTGCCGGATAAGGCGCTTGCGCCGCCATTCGGCGGCTAGTGATTCGGCAATATCTTCCAGAAAGCATCAATAAGCGGCTCATGCAGCCGCTTTTTTTGTGCGCATACGCCCAGCTCGAACGGTGTTTTTTCGTCGCTACGTTCCAGAATCATCACGCGGTTACGTACCGGCTCCGGGCTGTTTTCCAGCACCACTTCTGGCAACAATGCTACGCCGCAGCCCAGTGCGACCATGGATACCATCGCCTCGTGACCGCCCACCGTGGCGTAAATCGACGGATTGCTGATTTTATTGCGCCGGAACCATAGCTCAATACGGCGGCGAACTGGCCCCTGGTCAGCCATGATAAAGGGTACCGTTGACCAGTCAGGGGCTTCTACAGAAATCTGATTGCGTACCGGGCAAGGCAGTGCTGGCGCTATCAATACCACAGCCAGATTCTCCAGCATGGAAAAGGCCACCGCGCCAGGCAGCGTTTCCGGCTTCCCGGCAATCGCCAGGTCGGCCTCGCCAGTGACTACTTTATCCATCGCATCGGCGGCATCACCGGTAGTGAGTTTGATTTCCACCGACGGGTGTTCGGCGCGGAAGCGGTCAAGGATCGGTGGTAAATGGCTGTAGGCGGCAGTCACTGAGCAGAAGATATGCAGTTCACCGGACAACGACGGTCCTTGCTGATCAATAGTATGGCGTAATTGCTGATACTGCAGCAGCGTCTGTTGGGCAAACACGCGCAGCTCCTCACCCGCTTCGGTGAGCGTGACCGTACGGTTATCGCGAACAAACAGCGGCTGGCCGAGGTCTTCTTCGAGACGCTGAATTTGCCGGGAAAGCGTGGACGGGCTGACGTGCATCGCCCGTGCGCTGCGGCCAAAATGGCGGCTTTCCGCCAGATGCAGGAACATTTTCAGATCGCGTAAATCCACAGACGAGCCTCCGGGTTTCTACGTTGCATAAATTGCAATGTGACGTTGTGAATATATCAATTTCCGCAATAAATTTCCTGTTGTAATGTGAGTCTAATCTCGCTGAAACGCGAACCGAATAATAAGCACCACAACACAACATCACGGAGTACACCACCATGGCTAACTACTTTAATACACTGAACCTGCGCCAGCAGCTGGCACAGCTGGGCAAATGTCGCTTTATGGGTCGCGACGAATTCGCCGATGGCGCAAGCTACCTTCAGGGTAAAAAAGTGGTCATCGTCGGCTGTGGCGCGCAGGGTCTGAACCAGGGCCTGAACATGCGTGACTCCGGTCTGGATATCTCTTATGCCCTGCGTAAAGAAGCGATCGCTGAGAAGCGTGCTTCCTGGCGCAAAGCGACCGAAAACGGCTTCAAAGTCGGTACCTATGAAGAGCTGATCCCGCAGGCTGACCTGGTGGTTAACCTGACGCCAGACAAACAGCACTCTGACGTGGTGCGTTCCGTACAGCCGCTGATGAAAGACGGCGCGGCGCTGGGCTATTCCCACGGCTTCAACATCGTCGAAGTGGGCGAGCAGATCCGTAAAGACATTACTGTAGTGATGGTGGCGCCGAAGTGTCCGGGCACCGAAGTGCGTGAAGAGTACAAACGTGGTTTCGGTGTTCCAACCCTGATCGCGGTGCACCCGGAAAACGATCCAAAAGGCGAAGGCATGGCCATCGCTAAAGCTTGGGCTGCGGCAACTGGCGGTCACCGCGCTGGCGTACTGGAATCCTCCTTCGTGGCAGAAGTGAAATCTGATCTGATGGGCGAGCAGACTATCCTGTGCGGTATGCTGCAGGCGGGCTCTCTGCTGTGCTTCGACAAGCTGGTGGAAGAAGGTACCGACCCGGCTTATGCAGAAAAACTGATTCAGTTCGGTTGGGAAACTATCACCGAAGCGCTGAAGCAGGGCGGCATCACCCTGATGATGGACCGTCTGTCTAACCCGGCGAAACTGCGCGCTTATGCGCTGTCCGAACAGCTGAAAGAGATTATGGCGCCGCTGTTCCAGAAGCACATGGACGATATCATCTCCGGTGAATTCTCTTCGGGCATGATGGCTGACTGGGCCAACGACGATAAGAAACTGCTGACCTGGCGTGAAGAGACCGGTAAAACCGCGTTCGAAACCGCCCCGCAGTTTGAAGGCAAAATCGGCGAACAGGAGTACTTCGATAAAGGCGTTCTGATGATTGCGATGGTGAAAGCGGGCGTTGAGCTGGCGTTCGAAACCATGGTTGATTCCGGCATCATCGAAGAGTCTGCTTACTACGAATCATTGCACGAGCTGCCGCTGATTGCGAACACCATCGCCCGTAAGCGTCTGTACGAAATGAACGTGGTTATCTCCGATACCGCAGAATACGGTAACTACCTGTTCTCTTACGCATGCGTACCGCTGCTGAAAGAGTTTATGACTACCCTGCAGACCGGCGATCTGGGCAAAGCGATTGCCGAAGGTGCGGTAGATAATGCTCAACTGCGCGACGTGAACGAAGCTATTCGCGGCCACGCTATCGAGCAGGTTGGTAAGAAACTGCGTGGTTATATGACGGATATGAAACGTATTGCAGTTGCTGGCTAAATAGGATGTCGAGTGGCGCTTGCGCTTACCCGACCTACGCACAGCAGATGTAGGCCGGATAAGGCGTAGCCGCCATCCGGAAAAAAAGCCCGGCGCCTGAACGCACCGGGCTTTTTATTAGTTACGGTACAGCACTTTAATGATGTGGTAACCGAACTGTGTGTGCAGCGGGCCAGTTGGCTCCAGCACCGGGCAAGAGAAGACGACTTTATCGAACGCCGGAACCATCTGGCCCTGGCGGAACTCGCCTAAATCACCGCCGCGTTTGCCTGATGGGCAGATGGAATGCTTTTTCGCCAGCTTACCGAAGTCGGCGCCGTTTTTAATCTGTTCCAGAAGATCCAGTGCCAGTTTCTCTTCTTTAACAAGGATATGCACTGCTGCTGCTGTTTTTGCCATGATCGTGCCTTGAGTGGGGTGGTTAAGGCTGGCTATACTACCACGCTGTTATTTTCCCCTCCCGACTTTCATGAGTGACCCTTTATGCGTTTGAATCCCGGACAACAACAAGCCGTCGAATTTGTCACCGGACCTTGCCTGGTGCTGGCGGGAGCGGGTTCCGGTAAGACGCGCGTTATTACCAATAAAATTGCGCACCTGATCCGCGTTTGTGGCTATCAGGCACGCCATATCGCGGCGGTGACTTTTACCAATAAGGCCGCGCGTGAAATGAAAGAGCGCGTGGCGCAAACGCTGGGTCGTAAAGAGGCGCGTGGATTGATGATCTCCACCTTCCACACTCTGGGGCTGGACGTCATCAAGCGCGAATATGCGGCGCTGGGGATGAAGTCGAATTTCTCGCTGTTTGACGATACCGACCAGGTGGCTCTGCTTAAAGAGCTGACCGAAGGGTTAATTGAGGACGATAAACTTATCCTTCAACAGCTGATCTCGACGATCTCCAACTGGAAAAACGATCTGATGACCCCGGCACAGGCGGCGGCCAGCGCGAAAGGCGAGCGCGATCGTATTTTTGCTCACTGCTATGGTCTGTACGACGCGCATATGAAGGCGTGTAACGTTCTCGACTTTGACGATCTGATCCTGCTCCCCACGCTGCTGTTGCAGCGCAATGAAGAGGTACGTGAGCGCTGGCAAAACAAGATTCGCTACCTGCTGGTGGATGAATATCAGGATACCAACACCAGCCAGTACGAGTTGGTGAAGTTATTGGTGGGCAGCCGTGCACGCTTCACCGTTGTGGGTGATGACGATCAGTCGATTTACTCGTGGCGTGGTGCGCGTCCGCAAAACCTGGTGCTGTTGAGCAAAGATTTTCCGGCGCTGCAGGTGGTTAAGCTGGAGCAGAACTATCGTTCTTCCGGACGTATCCTGAAGGCCGCAAATATTCTCATTGCTAACAATCCGCACGTATTTGAAAAGCGGTTGTTCTCTGAGCTGGGCTACGGACCTGAGTTGAAAGTACTGAGCGCCAACAACGAAGAGCATGAAGCGGAACGTGTGACCGGGGAGTTGATTGCTCATCACTTTGTGAATAAGACGCAGTATAAGGACTATGCGATCCTGTATCGCGGCAACCACCAGTCACGGGTGTTCGAAAAATTCCTGATGCAGAACCGCATCCCGTACAAAATTTCCGGGGGGACATCGTTTTTCTCGCGTCCGGAAATCAAAGATCTGCTGGCCTACCTGCGTGTGCTGAGCAACCCGGATGACGACAGCGCGTTTCTGCGTATTGTTAATACACCGAAGCGTGAGATCGGTCCGGCGACCCTGCAAAAGTTGGGTGAGTGGGCCATGACGCGGAATAAAAGCCTGTTTACCGCCAGTTTTGATATGGGGCTTAGCCAGACGCTGACCGGCCGCGGTTATGATTCTCTAACCCGCTTTACGCACTGGCTGGGGGAAATCCAACGCCTGGCGGAGCGTGAGCCGGTTGCCGCCGTACGCGATTTGATCCACGGCATTGATTACGAATCCTGGCTGTATGAAACCTCGCCGAGCCCGAAAGCGGCAGAGATGCGTATGAAAAACGTCAACACGTTGTTCAGTTGGATGACGGAGATGCTGGAAGGCAGTGAGCTGGAAGAGCCGATGACCCTGACTCAGGTTGTTACCCGTTTTACCCTGCGCGACATGATGGAGCGCGGAGAAAGCGAAGAAGAGCTGGACCAGGTGCAGTTGATGACGTTACATGCCTCAAAAGGGCTGGAGTTCCCGTATGTGTTTATGGTGGGAATGGAAGAGGGCTTCTTACCTCATCAGAGCAGCATTGATGAAGACAACATTGATGAAGAGCGTCGTCTGGCCTATGTCGGCATTACCCGTGCACAGAAAGAGCTTATCTTCACGTTGTGCAAGGAGCGCCGTCAGTACGGGGAGCTGGTGCGCCCGGAGCCGAGCCGCTTCCTGCTTGAACTGCCACAGGATGATGTAATCTGGGAACAGGAGCGTAAAGTGATGAGCGCTGAGGAGCGGATGCAAAAGGGGCAGGCCAGCATTGCGAATATCCGGGCTATGATGGCGAAAGCCAAAGAGAAGTAATATTTATTTGGTAGGCCGGATAAGCGTGAGCGCCATCCGGCAGCCAGCATCTAACGCACTTCCAGCGGCCAGTGGACATAGCTTTGCCACTGGATTTCCTGATCGATCAACTCGTTACCTAATGGATGATGTTCCAGCCAGCCTTCCGGCAACGTTAGCGTCAGATTTTCATCCTGAGCTTGCAGGATGATGCGCGGTACTAAATCGTCACGACGGCGTGCGGCGAAGATGATCGCCAGACGTAGTAAACGGCAAAGGTGCTCAGCGATACGCGGCGGCACGGCGTTTTGCTGGTGCAGCGAAGAGAGATCGACTGGGTTGGTCTGATTTAATAGCAGCGTGGCTAACAGTTTTTTTTGCGCGGGGGTAAAACCCGGAAGATCGAGATTACGCACCAGCCAGGCGGCATGCAGCGGTGCCTGCTTATATTCCACGCTCAGCCCTATTTCATGCAGCTGACAGGCACTTTGCAGCAGTTCACGGCTAATGGCCTCAAGATGCCACTCATCTTTCACCTGATCGAATAAATGTACAGCCAACTGTGCGACGCGGTTCGCCTGATCGGTGTCAACCATAAACCGACGCTGAATATTACGTAGCGTACGGCTGCGAATATCCTGATCGACTGGCAGGTGCAGCATACCGTAGACCAGACCTTCACGCAGTGCGCCGCCGGCCAGGGTCATGCACTGAATGTTCAGTTCGGTGAAAATGGCGAGCAGAATGGCCAATCCGCTGGGGAAAACCAGCGCACGTTCCAGCGTTAATCCTTCTATTTCCAGCTCTTCCAGACGACCGCAGTGAATAGCGCGCTGCTTAAGCTGCTGAAGTTTGGCTAGCGTAATGCGCTCGTCCATACCCTGCGCCATCATGATTTCCTGCAACGCCTGGACGGTACCGGAGGCACCGACGCAAACTTTCCAGCCATGAAAACGCAGTTTATCGGCGACGGGGCGCAGAACTTCACGAGCCGCTTTCTCGGCTTCGTCAAAGTTTTCCTGTGCCAGATTACGATCGGTGAAGTACCGTTCGAGCCAGGTAACGCAGCCCATTGACAGACTAAACAAGGAGGTGGTTTGTGCGCCGGAGCCAGTAACCAGCTCGGTACTGGCGCCGCCAATATCAACGACCAGGCGTTGATCGGCTCCGCCGGTCGTATGGGCAACACCCTGATAAATCAGACGCGCTTCTTCTTCACCACTGATGACCTGGACAGGGCAGCCGAGGATCTCTTGCGCTTTGGCGATAAAGACATCGGCGTTTACCGCGATGCGCAATGTTGCCGTGGCGACCACGCGGATTTGCGGTTGCGGGATATCCTGCAGGCGTTCAGCAAACAGGCGCAGGCATTGCCAGCCGCGTTCCATGGCTTCAGCGGAGAGAGCGTTGTCGTTGTTCAGGCCGGCAGCCAGACGCACCTTGCGTTTGATACGCGTGAGCGTCTGGATGCTTCCCGCCACCTCGCGTACGACCAGCATATGAAAACTATTCGAGCCGAGATCAATTGCCGCATACAGCGAAGTAGAATTCATACACTTCATCCTTCAGCCTGTATCTGTGTTGGCTGCGTTCTCTCACCCGAATCACTTACTAAAGTAAGCTCATCGGGATTCGTTTTCTTGCCGCCTTGATGCAGGCTGAATGATTTTGTGTATGGCATAACTTTTCTTAACCTGAACGACGACGATTACGCGGAGCACCACCGGTGCGACGCGGGCCATTGCCAGTGCGTGGGCGCGTTAAGCGTAACGGCTTCGGCAGATCGGTCATCAGCGCATCTGGGTTGTACTTACTAACCGGAATCGAGTGGCCAATATAGGTCTCGATAGCGGGTAAATTCAGCGCGTATTCTTCACAGGCCAGGCTGATCGAGTGACCGCTCGCGCCAGCACGACCGGTACGACCGATACGGTGGACGTAATCTTCACAGTCATCCGGCAGGTCATAGTTAAATACGTGCGTTACGGCTGGGATATGCAGACCGCGCGCGGCGACATCCGTCGCAACGAGAATGTCCAGATCGCCACGAGTGAACTCATCAAGGATACGCAGACGTTTTTTCTGCGCCACGTCACCGGTAAGCAGGCCTACGCGATGACCGTCAGCGGCAAGGCTGCCCCAGATATCTTCACAACGATGCTTAGTGTTCGCAAAGACGATGGCGCGATCTGGCCACTCTTCTTCAATCAGCGTTTGCAGCAAACGCATTTTCTCTTCGTTGGAAGGATAGAAGAGTTCTTCTTTAATACGATGACCTGTCTTCTGTTCCGGTTCGACTTCAACGTACTCGGCGTTATTCATCTGTTCGAACGCCAGTTCGCGAACGCGGTAAGAGAGGGTGGCAGAAAACAGCATGTTCAGGCGTTGAGTGGTTGGCGGCATACGGCGGAACAGCCAACGAATGTCTTTAATAAAGCCGAGATCGTACATACGATCGGCTTCATCCAGTACCACGACCTGAATCGCGCCCAGGTTGATATGGTTCTGTTTTGCGTAGTCAATGAGACGACCAGTAGTGCCGATAAGAATATCGACGCCGCTTTCCAGCACTTTCAGCTGTTTGTCATAGCCATCACCGCCATAAGCCAGGCCTAATTTCAGACCGGTGGTCTGTGCCAGCGGCTCGGCATCGGCGTGGTTCTGCACGGCTAACTCACGCGTTGGCGCCATAATTAACGCACGCGGTTGGTTCACCTTGCGATCGGCAATCGCGGGATGGGAGAGAAGATAATGAAACGTTGACGTCAGGAACGCCATCGTTTTTCCGGTACCGGTTTGCGCCTGCCCTGCAACATCACGACCTGCCAGCGTTAGCGGCAGCGCGAGGGCCTGAATGGGCGTGCAGTTATGAAACCCTTTATTTTCAAGGGCTTCTATCACCTTTGGGTGCAGGGCGAAGTCGGAAAACTTCTGTTCTGTTAAATGTGTTTTGCTCATAGTGTGGTAGAATATCAGCTTACTATTGCTTTACGAAAGCGTATCCGGTGAAATAAAGTCAACCTTTAGTTGGTTAATACTGTACACAATTCATTCATGATGCGTCGAGATGGCAAGTGAATGGGTCCAAAGAAGCGTATTGAGTACGTGACCAGGACGCAGCGCACAGCCAACAAAAAGGCGCTTGAAGGATGATGTGTAAACACCAACACACCAGGCTTATTCCTGTGGAGTTATTATGAGCGATAAAATTATTCACCTGACTGACGACAGTTTTGACACGGATGTACTCAAAGCGGACGGAGCTATCCTCGTTGATTTCTGGGCAGAGTGGTGCGGTCCGTGCAAAATGATCGCTCCGATTCTGGATGAAATCGCTGACGAATATCAGGGCAAATTGACGGTTGCGAAACTGAACATTGACCAAAACCCAGGCACCGCGCCGAAGTATGGTATTCGTGGTATCCCGACCCTTCTGCTGTTTAAAAACGGTGAAGTTGCGGCGACTAAAGTCGGCGCGCTGTCCAAAGGTCAGTTGAAAGAGTTCCTCGACGCTAACTTAGCGTAAGGAAGTATCATGATCGGGCGGCCATACTTCGAAATGATTCGGATGACTGGACGCCCGACTTGAGTCGTGCTAAGTTAGTGTTGACTTCGTATTAAACATACCTTATTAAGTTTGAATCTAGCTTTATCCAATACTTCCCGTTGTTTCTCGTGCGAGAAGTAGACAGATTCAGGGCCTTGTCACTCAATCCGTCTTGTCGTTTCAGTTCTGCGTACTTTCCTGTGACCAGACAGCGAACAGACATGAGTCGATGGCCGTAAACAGGCATGGATGACCCTGCCATACCATTCACAACATTAAGTTCGAGATTTACCCCAAGTTTAAGAACTCACACCATTATGAATCTTACCGAATTAAAGAATACGCCGGTTTCTGAGCTGATCACTCTCGGCGAAAATATGGGCCTTGAAAACCTGGCTCGTATGCGCAAGCAGGACATTATTTTTGCCATCCTGAAGCAGCACGCAAAGAGTGGCGAAGATATCTTTGGTGACGGTGTGCTGGAGATATTGCAGGATGGATTTGGTTTCCTCCGCTCTGCAGACAGTTCCTACCTCGCCGGTCCTGATGACATCTACGTTTCTCCAAGCCAAATCCGCCGTTTCAACCTCCGCACTGGTGATACCATTTCTGGTAAGATTCGCCCGCCGAAAGAAGGTGAACGCTATTTTGCGCTGTTGAAAGTTAACGAAGTTAACTACGACAAACCGGAAAACGCCCGTAACAAAATCCTCTTCGAAAACTTAACGCCGCTGCACGCAAACTCTCGTCTGCGTATGGAGCGTGGTAATGGTTCTACCGAGGACTTAACGGCGCGCGTACTGGATCTGGCATCGCCGATCGGTCGTGGTCAACGTGGTCTGATTGTGGCACCGCCGAAAGCGGGTAAAACCATGCTGCTGCAGAACATTGCGCAGAGCATTGCCTACAACCACCCGGACTGTGTGCTGATGGTTCTGCTGATTGACGAACGTCCGGAAGAAGTGACCGAGATGCAGCGTCTGGTTAAAGGTGAAGTTGTGGCTTCTACCTTTGACGAACCCGCATCTCGCCACGTTCAGGTTGCGGAAATGGTAATCGAGAAGGCGAAACGTCTGGTTGAACACAAGAAAGACGTTATCATCCTGCTCGACTCCATCACGCGTCTGGCGCGTGCTTATAACACCGTGGTTCCGGCTTCCGGTAAAGTCCTGACCGGTGGTGTGGACGCTAACGCCCTGCACCGTCCGAAGCGTTTCTTCGGTGCGGCACGTAACGTGGAAGAGGGCGGCAGCCTGACCATCATCGCGACTGCGCTTATCGATACCGGCTCTAAAATGGATGAAGTTATCTACGAAGAGTTTAAAGGTACCGGCAACATGGAACTGCACCTCTCTCGTAAGATCGCTGAAAAACGCGTCTTCCCGGCTATCGACTACAATCGTTCCGGTACCCGTAAAGAAGAGCTGCTTACCACCCAGGAAGAGCTGCAGAAAATGTGGATCCTGCGCAAAATCATCCATCCGATGGGTGAAATTGATGCAATGGAGTTCCTCATTAACAAGCTGGCGATGACGAAGACCAATGATGACTTCTTCGATATGATGAAGCGCTCATAATTCAGGTATCATCCGAAAACGCCACGTTTTTACGTGGCGTTTTGCTTTTATGCCTGTAATCTTAACGACACGATAACAATAATACGGTATGACATACCGCCAGGTTGAAAAAGATTCGTAATTTGTATCTTGTGGTTGATAATTATACAGAACCATCGGATATGGAGACGGGTTTCCCTTCTGAATAAAGGTCTTCGTGGTTATACTTCTGCTATTAATTTTCTCTGAGAGCATGCATTGTGAATTTACTGACAGTAAGCACTGATCTCATCAGTATTTTTTTATTCACAACACTGTTTCTTTTCTTTGCGCGTAAGGTCGCAAAAAAGATTGGTTTAGTGGATAAACCCAACTTTCGCAAACGGCATCAAGGATTGATCCCGCTGGTTGGGGGGATTTCAGCTTACGCAGGTATTTGCTTTACGTTTGTGATTGCTGATTATTACATCCCGCATGCTTCTCTCTATCTGGCCTGTGCCGGCGTGCTGGTTTTGGTTGGCGCGCTGGACGATCGTTTTGATATCAGTGTAAAAATCCGCGCAACTATCCAGGCCGCGATCGGCATTATCATGATGTCGGTTGGCAAACTCTATCTTCTTAGCCTTGGGTATATTTTTGGCCCCTGGGAGATGATTCTTGGTCCGTTTGGCTATTTACTGACGCTGTTTGCCGTCTGGGCGGCAATTAATGCTTTCAATATGGTGGACGGTATTGACGGCCTGTTAGGTGGGCTGTCCAGCGTTTCATTTGCGGCGATGGGGTTTATCCTGTGGTTCGATGGGCAGACGAGTCTGGCCGTATGGTGTTTTGCGATGATCGCCGCCATTCTGCCTTATATTCTGCTGAACCTGGGCGTTCTTGGGCGCCGTTATAAAGTCTTCATGGGTGATGCCGGCAGTACGCTGATTGGTTTTACCATCATCTGGATCCTGCTGGAAACCACGCAGGGCAAAACACATCCTATAAGCCCAGTTACCGCACTGTGGATTATCGCCATCCCGTTAATGGATATGGTGGCGATCATGTACCGCCGTTTGCGTAAGGGCATGAGCCCGTTCTCAGCCGATCGCCAGCACATTCATCATTTGGTGATGCGGGCAGGGTTTACTTCCCGCCAGGCATTTGTTCTGATTACGCTGGCGGCGGCCGTGCTGGCATCGATCGGTGTGCTGGCTGAATATTTCCGTTTGGTTCCGGAATGGGCCATGCTGGTGCTGTTTTTAATGGCATTTGGCCTCTACGGATACTGTATCAAGCGTGCCTGGAAAGTGGCGAGATTTATCAAGCGAGTGAAGCGCAGACTGCGAAGAATTCGTGAAGGCAAACCAAACTTAACCAAGTGAATTGAGGATGCGATGACACAACCATTACCGGGGGAAGACGCCATGAGCGCTGAAAATGAACTGGATATCCGTGGGTTGTTTCGTACCTTATGGGCAGGGAAAGTGTGGATTGTCGGTATGGCGCTCGCATTTGCACTTATTGCTCTCGCCTATACTTTTTTCGCCCGTCAGGAGTGGAGCGCAACGGCTATTTCAGACAAGCCTACGGTGAATATGTTGGGGGGCTATTACTCTCAACAACAGTTCCTGCGCAACCTGGATATTAAGGCCAGCCTCGCATCAACGGACCAGCCGTCGGTGATGGATGAAGCCTATAAAGAATTTATCATGCAGCTTGCCTCTTGGGATACGCGTCGTGAATTCTGGCAGCAGACTGATTATTACAAGCAGCGTATGGTCGGAAACAGTAAAGCCGATGCCGCGCTGCTGGATGAACTGATCAATAACATTCAGTTTATGCCAGGTGATGCGTTGCGGAACACCAATGACAGCGTGAAGCTTATTGCGGAAACGGCGCCTGATGCCAACAATCTGCTGCGCCAGTACGTGGCCTTTGCCAGCCAGCGAGCAGCACGTCATCTGAACGATGAGCTGAAAGGCGCATGGGCTGCGCGGACGGTGCAAATGAAAGCGCAGGTCAAACGGCAGGAAGAGGTAGCAAAATCGATTTTCTCTCGCCGTGTTCATAACATTGAACAAGCGCTCAAAATTGCTGAGCAGCATAATATTTCGCGTACTTCTACCGATGTCCCTGCTGAAGAGTTGCCTGATTCTGAGTTGTTTTTACTCGGACGCCCTATGTTGCAGGCGCGACTCGAAAACCTGCAATCTGTTGGCCCAGATTTTGATATGGACTATTTTCAAAACAGAGCCATGCTGAACACGCTGAACGTAGGACCGACCCTGGATCCGCGTTTTCAGACCTATCGTTATTTGCGGACGCCGGAAGAACCGGTAAAACGTGATAGCCCACGTCGTGCTTTCCTGATGATTATGTGGGGCATCGTTGGGGCTCTGATCGGTGCTGGTGTCGCGTTAACCCGTCGCCGTTCGATTTAGCAATACCGTTGCAGTGAGGGGCTGGGCTCTCACTGCCAATCCGAAGAGAATCGATGTGAAAGTACTGACTGTATTTGGTACGCGACCGGAGGCCATTAAGATGGCTCCTCTGGTTCATGCGCTGGCTAAAGATCCTGATTTCGACGCGAAAGTTTGCGTCACTGCACAGCATCGGGAGATGCTCGATCAGGTATTGCACCTCTTTTCCATCGTACCTGACTACGATCTCAATATTATGCAGCCAGGTCAGGGACTGACAGAAATTACCTGCCGAATTCTGGAAGGATTAAAACCAATCCTCGCTGAGTTTAAACCTGATGTGGTGCTAGTCCACGGTGACACAACAACAACCCTTGCGACCAGTCTGGCCGCGTTTTATCAGCGTATTCCGGTGGGACATGTTGAGGCTGGGTTGCGAACTGGCGATCTCTATTCTCCCTGGCCGGAAGAGGCAAACCGTACACTGACCGGACGCCTGGCAATGTATCACTTTTCCCCAACTGAAAATTCACGCCAAAACCTGTTGCGTGAAACCATTCCGGATGGCCGTATTTTTGTCACGGGGAACACGGTTATTGATGCGTTGATCTGGGTTCGCGATCGTGTACTCGGAAATGAAGCGCTGCGCGCTGAACTGGCTGAGCGCTATCCTTTCCTGGATGCGGATAAGAAGATGATCCTGGTGACCGGTCATCGTCGGGAAAGCTTTGGTCGCGGCTTTGAGCAAATCTGCCATGCACTGGCGGAAATTGCCGCGGCTAATCAGAATGTACAGATTGTCTATCCGGTACACCTGAACCCCAACGTTAGCGAGCCGGTAAATCGAATCCTGGGTCATGTTGAAAACGTGATCCTGATTGAGCCACAGGACTATCTGCCATTCGTCTGGCTGATGAATCATGCCTGGCTTATCCTTACCGATTCCGGCGGGATTCAGGAGGAAGCCCCTTCTCTGGGCAAACCGGTGTTGGTGATGCGAGAAACAACGGAACGGCCAGAAGCCATTACCGCAGGCACAGTACGTCTGGTTGGGACTGACCCTCAGCGTATTGTGGCAGAAGTCACGCGCTTGCTGCATGACGAAAATGAATATCAGACCATGAGCCGCGCCCATAATCCGTATGGTGATGGGCAGGCGTGTGGCCGCATTTTACACGCGTTAAAAAATAATCGGATATCGCTATGAGTTTTACGACCATTTCTGTCATTGGGCTGGGTTATATCGGACTGCCGACGGCGGCCGCTTTTGCTTCCCGTCAAAAACATGTTATTGGCGTAGATGTAAATCAACATGCGGTGGATACCATTAACCGCGGTGAAATCCACATCGTTGAACCTGATTTGGGTGCTGTGGTGAAAACAGCAGTCGAAAATGGCTTTCTGCGTGCGGTTACAACACCTGTTGAAGCAGACGCTTATCTGATTGCTGTGCCGACCCCCTTCAAGGGGGAGCATGAACCCGATATGGTCTATGTTGAAGCCGCAGCGAAGTCGCTTGCGCCGGTGCTGAAAAAAGGGGCGTTGGTGATCCTTGAATCGACGTCACCCGTCGGGGCAACGGAACAGATGGCAGCATGGCTTGCAGAAATGCGCCCTGATCTGACTTTCCCGCAGCAGACGGGGGAACAGGCTGACGTAAATATTGCTTATTGTCCGGAGCGCGTGCTGCCAGGGCAGGTGATGGTTGAACTGATTAAAAATGACCGTGTGATTGGCGGAATGACCCCCGTTTGCTCTATGCGCGCCAGTGAACTGTACAACATCTTCCTCGAAGGTGAATGCGTGGTGACTAATGCCCGCACCGCAGAAATGTGCAAGTTGACCGAAAACAGCTTCCGCGATGTCAATATCGCCTTTGCTAATGAACTGTCGCTGATTTGCGCCGATCAGGGGATTAACGTCTGGGAACTGATCCGTCTGGCGAACCGTCACCCGCGGGTTAATATTTTGCAGCCTGGACCTGGCGTTGGCGGACACTGTATCGCAGTCGACCCGTGGTTTATTGTGGCGCAGAACCCACAGCAGGCGAGATTGATCCGCACCGCACGTGAGGTAAATGACAGTAAGCCTCATTGGGTTGTCGATCGGGTAAAAGCCGCGGTAGCGGATTGTTTGACGGAGACTAATAAACGTGCCAGCGACGTAAAAATTGCCTGTTTTGGTCTGGCGTTCAAACCGAATATTGATGATTTACGTGAAAGCCCGGCAATGGGGGTGGCGCAAAGTATCGCACGCTGGCACAGCGGTGAGACGTTGGTGGTTGAACCGAATATCCATCAGTTGCCGAAAAAACTGGATGGCCTGTGTCAACTGGCGAAACTGGATGCTGCGTTGGCAAGTGCCGATGTGCTGGTGATGCTGGTTGACCATAATGAATTTAAAGCGATTAAAGGCGATGCGGTGCACCAGCAATACGTGGTTGATACCAAAGGAGTCTGGCGCTAATGAAACGAATTCTGGTTACCGGTGGTGCAGGATTTATTGGCTCAGCGGTTGTGCGTCACATCATTAATGAGACTCGGGATGCCGTGGTAGTAGTTGATAAGTTAACCTATGCCGGAAACCTGATGTCGCTGGCGCCGGTTGCACAGAATGCCCGTTTTGCCTTTGAACACGTGGATATCTGCGATCGCCTGGCGCTCGACAACGTGTTTCAACAGTATCAGCCGGATTGCGTGATGCACCTGGCGGCAGAAAGTCATGTCGATCGTTCTATTGATGGTCCCGCCGCATTTATTGAAACCAATATTGTCGGGACCTACACGTTGCTGGAAGCCGCTCGCGCATACTGGAATGTGTTAACCGATGATAAAAAGCAGGCGTTTCGTTTCCACCATATATCAACCGACGAAGTGTACGGCGATCTGCATTCTACGGATGATTTCTTTACCGAAACGACGCCGTATGCACCGAGTAGTCCTTATTCCGCGTCAAAGGCCAGCAGCGATCATCTGGTACGAGCCTGGTTGCGTACCTACGGGCTGCCAACGTTAATGACTAACTGCTCCAACAATTATGGGCCCTACCATTTCCCGGAAAAACTGATCCCGCTGATGATACTCAATGCACTGGCGGGAAAACCTCTGCCGGTGTACGGCAACGGACAGCAGATTCGTGACTGGCTGTATGTGGAAGATCATGCCCGGGCGCTCTATTGCGTCGCGACAACAGGTGCGGTTGGCGAGACCTATAATATTGGTGGTCATAACGAGCGTAAAAACCTGGACGTGGTCGAAACGATTTGCAGCTTGTTGGAAGAACTGGCGCCGCAAAAACCAAAAGGTGTTATGCGGTATCGTGAACTGATCACCTATGTTGAAGATCGCCCAGGCCATGATTTGCGCTATGCCATTGATGCGTCAAAAATTGCGCGTGAACTTGGCTGGGTGCCGCAGGAAACGTTTGAAAGTGGGATGCGTAAAACCGTGCAATGGTATCTGGCAAATGAGGCCTGGTGGAAACCCGTGCAGGATGGCAGCTACCAGGGTGAGCGTTTGGGCCTGAAGGGCTAACAGCCTGGTTTTGGCGCCCGGAGGAGGGATCATATGAAAGGTATCATTCTGGCTGGTGGCTCAGGTACTCGCCTGTACCCCATTACGCGCGGCGTATCGAAGCAGCTATTGCCTATTTACGATAAGCCCATGATCTATTACCCGCTATCGGTACTGATGCTGGCGGGAATTCGCGAGATCCTGATTATTACCACACCGGAAGATAAAGGGTATTTCCAGCGTTTGCTGGGAGATGGCTCTGAGTTCGGTATTGCATTGCACTATGCAGAGCAGCCCAGCCCGGATGGTTTAGCACAGGCGTTCATTATTGGTGAAACGTTCCTTAACGGCGAACCGTCATGTCTGGTACTTGGGGACAATATCTTCTTTGGTCAGGGATTTAGTCCAAAACTTCGCCATGTCGCCGCCCGCACGACAGGTGCGACGGTATTTGGCTATCAGGTAATGGATCCTGAGCGTTTCGGTGTGGTGGAGTTTGATGACAATTTTCGGGCAGTCTCGCTGGAAGAGAAGCCGAAAGAACCAAAATCAAACTGGGCGGTGACAGGACTCTATTTCTACGACAGTAAGGTAGTGGAATATGCAAAGCGCGTGAAACCTTCTGAGCGTGGGGAACTGGAAATTACCTCCATTAACCAGATGTACCTTGACGATGGCAATCTGACCGTTGAGCTGCTTGGCCGTGGCTTTGCCTGGCTGGATACCGGTACGCACGACAGTCTGATTGAAGCGAGTACTTTTGTGCAGACGGTAGAGAAACGTCAGGGCTTTAAAATCGCCTGCCTGGAAGAGATAGCATGGCGCAATGGTTGGCTGGATGATGAAGGTGTAAGACGTGCCGCCAGCTCTCTGGCTAAAACAGGCTACGGCCAATATTTGCTGGAGCTTCTCCGTGCCCGTCCGCGCCAGTATTGAGCCTCTGGATTGGGAAAATACGTTCTTTGGCGTGAATAGCGCCATCGTACGGTTTGACCCGCACGCACCGATCCTGACAGCAGAAGTTTTACAGCGCTGGGAACGGGTGCAGGCAAAAATACCTTCCGCTAATGTTCATGAATTAGATGCCCTGCAGCAGTTGGGCTTTTCACTGGTCGAAGGTGAGATGGACTTTGTTCTGCCGGTGGCGTGTGCCCGTGAAAATCCCGGTGCACAGGTGGCGCAAGCTGCGGATATCCCGCTACTGCGTCGACTGGCAGGAGAGGCGTTCGCCCAAAGTCGTTTCCGCGCACCGTGGTATCCCGTGGAGGCCAGTGCGCGTTTTTATGCACAGTGGATAGAAAACGCTGTGCTGGGCACGTTCGATCATCAGTGCCTCATTTTTCGCACACAGACAGGTGGGATTCGCGGTTATGTCTCACTACGTGACGTCAATGATACTGATGCACGTATTGGCTTACTGGCTGGTCGTGGTGCGGGTGCCGAACTCATGCAAGCTGCGCTTTGCTGGGCACAGGCTCGCGGTAAAACAACATTGCGGGTGGCGACCCAGATGGGCAACACCGCCGCGCTTAAACGTTATATACAGAGCGGTGCAAATGTGGAAAGCACCGCGTACTGGTTATACAGGTGACAAAATGATTCCATTTAACGCACCGCCGGTGGTGGGAACCGAGCTTGAATACATGCAGTCAGCGATGAGCAGCGGCAAGCTGTGTGGCGATGGTGGTTTTACCCGCCGTTGCCAGCAATGGCTGGAGCAGCATTTTGGCAGTGAGAAAGTACTGCTGACGCCTTCCTGTACCGCATCACTGGAGATGGCGGCATTATTGCTGGACATCCAGCCCGGCGATGAAGTCATCATGCCCAGTTACACATTCGTTTCTACCGCGAACGCATTCGTGCTGCGTGGCGCAAAAATCGTCTTTGTCGATATCCACCCGGATACCATGAACATTGATGAGACGCTGATTGAAGCGGCGATTACCGAGAAAACCCGTGCTATTGTGCCGGTGCACTACGCCGGGGTTGCCTGTGAAATGGATACCATTATGGCGTTGGCGTCACAGTACAACCTGTTCGTGGTGGAAGATGCTGCTCAGGGCGTCATGTCGACTTACAAAGGTCGTGCGCTGGGGACCATTGGTCACATCGGCTGCTTTAGCTTCCATGAAACCAAAAACTATACCGCAGGCGGTGAGGGCGGGGCGACGCTGATCAACGACCGTAAATTAGTTGAACGTGCAGAAATCATCCGTGAAAAGGGGACGAATCGCAGTCAATTTTTCCGCGGTCAGGTTGATAAATATACCTGGCGTGATATTGGCTCCAGTTATTTGATGTCCGATCTCCAGGCGGCCTATCTGTGGGCGCAACTGGAAGCGGCAGAGCGTATTAATCATCAGCGTCTGGTGCTGTGGCAGAATTATTATGATGCCCTCGAACCGCTGGCGCGTGCCGGGCGTATTGATTTACCCGTCATCCCGGAAGGTTGTGCGCAGAACGCCCATATGTTTTATATCAAGCTGCGTGATATTGACGATCGCACGGCGTTGATTAACTTCCTGAAAGAAGCCGAAATTATGGCGGTATTCCATTATATTCCGCTGCATGATTGTCCGGCTGGCGATAAATTTGGCGTGTTTTCCGGAGTCGATCGTTACACCACCAAAGAGAGTGAACGCCTGTTGCGTCTGCCGCTGTTTTACAACCTGTCGCCGGTTAACCAGCGCACAGTGATTACGACCTTACTCAACTACTTCTCCTGATATGTCGCTGGCTAAAGCGTCCTTGTGGACGGCTACCAGTACGCTGGTAAAAATTGGTGCGGGCTTGTTGGTGGTAAAACTGCTGGCGGTCTCTTTCGGCCCTGCGGGTGTGGGCCAGGCGGGAAACTTCCGTCAGATGGTCACCGTGCTTGGCGTGTTGGCGGGCGCTGGGATTTTCAACGGCGTCACGAAATACGTTGCGCAGCACCATGATGACCCGGCGCGGTTGCGTAAGGTGGTGGGGACATCATCCGCTATGGTGTTGGGATTCTCTACGCTGATGGCGGCGATTTTTTTGCTGGCAGCAGCGCCTATCAGTCAGGGATTGTTTGGTCATACGCATTTTCAGGGGCTGGTACGCCTGGTTGCGTTGGTACAGATGGGGATTGCCTGGGCAAACCTGTTGCTGGCGTTGATGAAAGGATTCCGTGATGCCGCAGGTAATGCGCTATCGCTGATTATTGGCAGCCTGGTCGGCGTCGTGGCCTACTACGGTTGCTATCGGTTGGGCGGATACGAAGGTGCTTTGCTGGGGCTGGCGCTGGTGCCAGCGCTGGTGGTGGTGCCCGCCATGCTTATGCTGATCAAGCGTGGAGCCCTCCCTGTGCAATACCTGAAACCTTCCTGGGATAACGGGCTGGCAGGGAAACTCAGCAAGTTTACGTTGATGGCGCTCATTACCTCTGTGACGCTGCCAGTGGCGTATGTGATGATGCGAAACCTATTGGCGGCGCAATACAGCTGGGATGACGTGGGGATTTGGCAGGGGGTGAGCAGTATCTCTGATGCGTACCTGCAATTTATTACCGCTTCATTCAGTGTGTATCTGCTGCCAACACTGTCTCGCCTGACTGAAAAGCGCGACATCACGCATGAAGTTATCAAATCGCTGAAATTTGTATTGCCGGCAGTTGCCGCCGCGAGTTTTACCGTCTGGCTGTTACGTGATTTTGCTATCTGGCTGCTTTTCTCCGCTAAATTCACCGCCATGCGTGATTTGTTTGCCTGGCAACTGGTGGGGGATGTACTGAAAGTGGGTGCCTACGTATTTGGCTATCTGGTGATCGCGAAGGCCTCGCTGCGGTTTTATATTCTGGCCGAAATTAGCCAGTTCATTTTGTTGACGGCATTTGCTCACTGGTTGATCCCCGTGCATGGTGCTCTGGGCGCGGCACAGGCCTATATGGCAACGTACATCGTCTATTTTTCTCTTTGTTGTGGCGTGTTTTTACTCTGGCGTAGGCGGGTATGACTGTACTGATTCACGTTCTGGGATCGGATATCCCTCACCATAACCAAACCGTGCTGCGGTTCTTCAACGACGCGTTGGCTGCAACAAGCGAGCACGCGCGCGTGTTTATGGTTGCCGGTCAGGATACGGGATTTAGCGAGAGCTGCCCGGCATTATCACTGAGTTTCTACGGCGGAAAGAAGGCGCTGGCAGAGGCCGTTATCGCCAAAGCTAAGACGGATCGCCAGCAGCGTTTCTTCTTTCATGGGCAGTTCAATACCAGCCTGTGGCTGGCATTGCTGAGCGGGGGGATTAAGCCTGAGCAGTTTTACTGGCATATTTGGGGTGCCGATCTGTATGAAGTCTCCAGTGGGCTGAAATTCCGTCTGTTTTACCCGATTCGCCGAATGGCACAAAACCGCGTGGGTTGTGTCTTTGCCACGCGAGGCGATCTGAGTTATTTCGCTGAGCTGCATCCACGTGTACGCGGGGAATTGCTCTATTTCCCGACGCGGATGGATCCCGCGCTCAATAACATGAGCAGTGAATGTCAGCGTAGTGGCAAGATGACGATCCTGGTCGGGAACTCTGGCGATCGCAGTAATGAGCATATTGCCGCGCTACGCGCTGTTCATCAGCAGTTTGGTGATACGGTGAACGTGATTGTGCCAATGGGTTACCCGGCAAATAATGCAGGCTATATTGAAGACGTGCGCCAGGCGGGTCTGGCGTTATTTAGCGCCGATAACCTGCAAATTCTCAGTGAAAAGCTGGAGTTTGATGCCTATCTGGCGCTACTGCGTCAGTGCGATCTGGGTTACTTTATTTTTGCCCGTCAGCAGGGGATTGGTACATTGTGTCTGCTGATTCAGGCGGGGATCCCGTGCGTGCTCAATCGTGAAAACCCATTCTGGCAGGATATGGCAGAGCAAAACATCCCGGTTCTGTTTACGACAGATGTACTCAATGAAGGCATTGTACGCGAGGCGCAGCGCCAGCTGGCATCGGTTGATAAAAGTGCAATTACTTTCTTTAGCCCGAATTATCTGCAACCGTGGCATAACGCGCTGCGCATTGCCTCAGGAGAAACCGTATGAGTCTGATGCAATTCAGCGGTCTGCTGGTGGTGTGGCTGCTCTCGACTTTGTTTATCGCCACGCTGACCTGGTTTGAATTCCGACGCGTGCGGTTTAACTTCAATGTCTTCTTCTCATTGCTGTTTTTATTGACGTTTTTCTTTGGTTTTCCGTTGACCAGCGTGCTGGTCTTTCGCTTTGATGTGGCGGTGGCCCCGCCGGAAATTCTGCTGCAGGCGTTGCTGTCCGCTGCCTGTTTCTACGCAGTGTACTATGTGACCTATAAAACACGTCTGCGGAAACGGAGCCCGGAGAGAACGCGCAAACCGCTGTTTACCATCAATCGCGTTGAAGCACATTTGACCTGGATTATCCTGATGGCGATTGCGCTGGTGAGCGTGGGCATTTTCTTTATGCACAACGGTTTCCTGCTATTCAGGCTGCAATCCTATAGCCAGATTTTCTCCAGTGAAGTCTCCGGGGTGGCTCTGAAACGCTTCTTCTACTTCTTCATTCCGGCGATGCTGGTGGTCTACTTCCTGCGTCAGGACAGCAAAGCGTGGCTGTTCTTCCTGGTGAGTACCGTTGCATTTGGTTTGCTGACGTACATGATTGTTGGCGGAACCCGCGCCAATATTATTATCGCGTTTGCCATTTTCCTGTTTATCGGCATTATTCGCGGCTGGATTTCGCTGTGGATGCTGGCCGCGGCGGGTGTATTGGGTATTGTCGGGATGTTCTGGCTGGCGCTGAAACGCTACGGGATGAACGTCAGCGGCGATGAGGCGTTCTATACGTTCTTGTACCTGACGCGCGACACCTTCTCGCCGTGGGAGAATTTGGCGCTATTGCTGCAAAATTACCACAATATTGAGTTTCAGGGACTGGCGCCGATCGTCCGTGATTTCTACGTCTTTATACCGTCCTGGCTGTGGCCGGGCCGACCTGGCATTGTGCTCAATTCCGCAAACTATTTTACTTGGGAAGTGCTGAACAACCACTCGGGCCTGGCTATCTCCCCGACGCTGATTGGTTCGCTGGTGGTGATGGGAGGTGCCTTGTTTATACCGTTAGGTGCGATTGTGGTTGGCCTAATTATTAAATGGTTCGACTGGTTGTATGAATTAGGCAACCGGGAAACTAATCGCTATAAGTCGGCGATTTTGCACAGTTTCTGTTTCGGTGCCATTTTTAATATGATCGTTTTGGCACGTGAAGGGTTAGATTCGTTTGTCTCGCGAGTTGTCTTTTTCCTCGTGATTTTCGGTATTTGTCTGTTGGTGGCAAAATTGTTGTACTGGCTGTTTGATAGTGCGGGACTCATCCATAAACGAATAAAGTCGGTGCCCCGGACACAGGTTGAAGGATCGTAATGACAGATAACACAACTGCGCCGCTGTATTCACTGCGCGGATTAGAACTGATTGGCTGGCGCGATATGCAACATGCGCTGAATTACCTGTTTGCCGAGGGACGTCTCAGGCAGGGGACGCTGGTAGCAATTAACGCTGAAAAAATGCTGACAGCGGAGGATAACCCAGAGGTTCGGACGTTGATCGAAGCCGCTGAGTTTAAATATGCGGATGGGATCAGCGTGGTGCGTTCCGTGTGTAAAAAATTCCCGCAGGCGCAGGTATCACGTGTGGCGGGTGCCGATCTCTGGGAAGCGCTGATGGCACGCGCCGGGAAGGAAGGAACGCCCGTATTCCTGGTTGGCGGTAAGCCTGATGTTCTGACACAAACAGAGGCAAAACTGCGCGCACAATGGCACGTCAATATTGTTGGCAGTCAGGACGGCTATTTTACCGCCGATCAGCGTCAGGCGCTGTTTGAGCGTATTCATGCCAGCGGCGCGCAACTTGTTACCGTGGCGATGGGTTCGCCGAAACAAGAAATTTTTATGCGCGATTGTCGCCAGGTCCATCCGCATGCGCTGTATATGGGCGTGGGCGGCACCTACGATGTGTTTACCGGGCACGTAAAGCGCGCGCCCAAATTCTGGCAGAGCCTGGGATTGGAGTGGCTGTATCGCTTGCTGCTGCAACCGAGTCGTATCACCCGCCAACTTCGTTTATTACGTTATCTCCGCTGGCACTATACCGGCAATCTCTGACATCACCTCTGCGTTGTTCAGTAGCGCGTTATGCTAAACGTGCTACTTATTCACAACATAATCGCTGCTTTCTCGCACAATCTATTCATTTTTTGAATGCTTTAATTGCCATTTAGGCGATTTTAAGAAACCATTCGCAACAATCATTGCAGTGCCGTGGTGTTTTTGGCGCCAACCGTAAAGTGGTCGGTGCTGAATGGCCTGTTATGGCAAAAAAACGATGTACCCATAACGATAACCGGTAATACCGGAAACAATGCAAACACAACAAGAGGATCTATGGCAGAGAATAAATCTGAGCTACAGCGTGGGCTGGAGGCTCGTCACATCGAATTAATTGCCCTTGGCGGCACCATTGGCGTCGGACTGTTTATGGGGGCTGCCAGTACCCTGAAATGGGCTGGACCGTCGGTTCTGCTGGCGTATATCGTCGCTGGGCTGTTCGTCTTCTTCATCATGCGCTCCATGGGGGAGATGTTGTTCCTGGAGCCGGTCACCGGCTCATTCGCCGTTTACGCTCACCGTTATATGAGCCCCTTCTTTGGCTATCTTACCGCATGGTCATATTGGTTTATGTGGATGGCGGTGGGGATCTCGGAGATTACCGCCATTGGGGTCTACGTGCAGTTTTGGTTCCCGGAAATGGCGCAATGGATACCCGCGTTGATTGCGGTGGGTCTGGTGGCGCTGGCAAACCTGGCAGCAGTTCGCTTGTATGGTGAAATCGAATTCTGGTTTGCCATGATTAAAGTGACCACCATCATTGTGATGATTGTCATTGGCGTAGGGGTGATTTTCTTCGGCTTTGGTAACGGTGGTCAGGCGATCGGCTTTGGCAATTTGACCGAGCATGGCGGCTTCTTCGCGGGTGGCTGGAAAGGGTTCCTGACAGCATTGTGTATTGTTGTTGCTTCCTATCAGGGCGTGGAGCTGATCGGCATCACGGCTGGTGAAGCGAAGAATCCACAGGTCACACTACGTAGCGCAGTGGGTAAGGTCCTGTGGCGTATCCTGATTTTCTACGTGGGCGCGATTTTTGTTATCGTCACTATCTTCCCGTGGAATGAGATTGGCAGCAACGGCAGCCCGTTCGTTCTCACTTTTGCCAGGATTGGTATTACAGCAGCCGCTGGGATTATCAACTTTGTGGTCCTGACGGCGGCGCTGTCTGGCTGTAACAGCGGGATGTACAGCTGCGGGCGCATGCTCTATGCGCTGGCAAAGAATCGCCAACTACCCGCCGCTGTTGGAAAAGTTTCTCGCCATGGCGTACCGGTTGCCGGTGTGGCCATTTCTATCGCGATCCTGCTGATTGGTTCGTGCCTGAACTACATCATTCCCAACCCGCAGCGCGTATTCGTTTATGTTTATAGCGCCAGCGTACTGCCGGGGATGGTGCCATGGTTTGTGATCCTGATAAGCCAGCTGCGTTTCCGTCAGGCCCATAAGGCGGCGATCACCAGTCATCCTTTCCGCTCGATTTTGTTCCCGTGGGCGAATTATTTGACGATGGCGTTCCTGATTTGCGTATTAATTGGCATGTACTTTAATGAAGATACCCGAATGTCGCTGTTTGTTGGCATTGGCTTCTTACTGGCGGTGACGCTCATTTATAAGGTTTTTGGCCTGAATCGTCATGGCACAGCCCAAAAATTGCAGGAATAAGCGACAAAACGCACAAAGCGTGACCAAACGATAATTTATTTTAAAAAAGCACTAGACAGCAGACCGAGACCTCCGTAATATCCAGCCCCGCAACGGCGCTAAGCGCCCGTAGCTCAGCTGGATAGAGCGCTGCCCTCCGGAGGCAGAGGTCTCAGGTTCGAATCCTGTCGGGCGCACCATTTAGTAAGGTGCCGGAGCTGCGGTGGTTTTAATACCGCGTAAAAGATTTGCAGTGGTGGCTATAGCTCAGTTGGTAGAGCCCTGGATTGTGATTCCAGTTGTCGTGGGTTCGAATCCCATTAGCCACCCCATTAATTTAAAGTTGTGAAATGCGAAGGTGGCGGAATTGGTAGACGCGCTAGCTTCAGGTGTTAGTGTCCTTAGGATGTGGGGGTTCGAGTCCCCCCCCTCGCACCACGACTTAAAGAATTGAACTAAAAATTCAAAAAGCAGTAAAACGGCGAGTAGCGCAGCTTGGTAGCGCAACTGGTTTGGGACCAGTGGGTCGGAGGTTCGAATCCTCTCTCGCCGACCAATTTTGAACCCCGCTTCGGCGGGGTTTTTTGTTTTCTGTTCTTCACTTTTGTCCCTCTTCTCCCCCAAATGTCATGAAGTCCTAAAAAGCCGCAATCCCTGGTTTTTACAGTGCAATCACCGCATACGCTGTGTAATAATATGCGTGTAGATGCTCATTCCATCTCTTATGTTCGCCATCAGGCCTCATAAACTCAGGAATGATGCAGAGCCGTTTACGGTGCTTATCGTCCACTGACAGATGTCGCTTTAGCTTCATCAAACACCATGGACATAACGTTGAGTGAAGCACCCATTTATGTTGTCATACAGACCTGTTTAACGCCTGCTCCTTACCGAGCGGGCGTTTTTTTATGCATATACACGCCATCCTTCAAGCTGCTTCATGAATGATTTGCATATAGGGAGTGGGCCCGGTAAGCAAAACGCCACCGGGCAAGAGGGAGTTACTGCGGAGGGTTGTTGTTCTGCAAGGTCAACATCAGGCCATCACGCCGCATTGTTGCCGCCTCTTCTGGCTGATGCAGCCTGTCCAGTGCGTCGGCAAGCCAGGCGTAGTCGTATGCATCCGGGCGTTGTTTAAGCGCGGCACGGAAGGCGAGCGTAGCTTCCTGCCATTCACCGTGCTTCATCAATGACTGACCAAGCGTACTCCACAGCAGTGGGCGGTCGCCCACCACTTTAATTTGCTGGCGCAGTACTTTTTCTATCTGTTCCGGGTTGTTGGTTTTCAGACGTGGGATCGGCAGCACCAGGCGGTCGTCATACTGACGTTTCAGACCATCGATGATGATTTGCTGTGCCGTATCGTGATCGTCACACTCAATCAGATGTTCTGCCATCGCCACCTGCAGGGCAACCTGATGACGAGTCTTACGGCTCTGGTTTTTCCACCATGCGCGTAACCCCTCGCTGCCCTGATCGGCGCGAACCTGATCCATCAGACCCACCCATGCCTGCTGTTCCAGCATCACACGGTGTTCTTCATCACCAACATGCGCTTTCGCCATTGATGGAATGATATCCAGCAAAGAACTCCACGCACCGGTGCGAATATAAGCCTGTTCAGCCAGGCGCAAGACTTCCGGATGACGTGGCGTCACTTCCAGCAGTTTGTCTACGCTGTGGCGTGCGGCATGGTTTTCATTACGCGCCAGTTGCAGGCGAACACGGGCGATTTCGACCGGGATCGTATCATTTCCGGCGAGTTCGGCTGCGCGTTCAAGGTGTTGATTAGCTCGGGCTTCATCACCACGCTGCTGAGCCGCTTCTGCCGCCAACAGGTAATTCACCACCGGCTGTTCTGCGTGATCGGCATTTTTTGACATCAGCTTTTCAACCTGCTGATAGTCGCCTTCTGCCAGTTTAAGCAGCGCCTGCTCGGTCTGCTTACGCGCACGACGGCGTTTACGCCCCACGAACCAGCCGCGGGTATGCGCACCAGTACGGAATATACGGCGCAGCAGCCACTCAATCGCAAAAAGAATGACCATCGCGACGATCAGAATGATCACCAGACCCGTCACGCTGGTTTCGATGTTGTAGTTATCCGTCTGGATCAGAACATAGCCCTGATGACCAGCAATCATCGGACCAACGACGATCCCGGCAATCAACAGCACAAAGAGCAATAATACTTTTAGCATCATTATTCTCCCTGCGGCGCGGTTGCCGGTACGTCTGCCTGAGGTACTGGTGCAGGTGCGGCTTCAGCCGGAGATGTGGACGGCTGGGCCAGCAAATTACGCACACGAGTCTGCATTAGCTTCTCAAGAATAACCTGGCTCTGCAGCGTTTCCGGTACGTCCATGCTGATGCTTTGCTGGCTCAGTTGATCGACCTCTTCAAGGAACGCTTTTGTCGCCGCATCGTCAGTATCGTAATAGGCGCGAACCCACGTGGAGACATTTTCCAGCGCCTGGCGGTATGTTTCTTCCTGATGGCGAGGTACGGCTTGCGCCGCCACTAGCAGGCGTGAACGGATGTTCTCACGTAAGTAAACATCCTGGTTTGGTGCCAGTAGCGGGACGGCGGTTTCATCACGACGGCGAATGGTGATAAAACTGTCCATAAAGTTCTGCCAGCTTTTTTGCAGATTGACGCGCCATTCGCTAATGGAGCTGGAAAGCTCGCTGCTGTCAGAATCCATCGGTGAATCATCGGTATCGTTATCAGCCAGACGCAGGTTATCAATTTGGTTAGCGAGCTGGTTTACCTTGAGGATAATGCCGTCATAGTCGACCTGAGTTACCGCAGAGAGGCTGGCGATATCGTCGGTAATCGCGCGACGAGCGGCAATTAAACTGGGGTCATTCATGTCAGCCAGGCTGGCATCGGCGCTTTTCAGCAACGCTGCGGCGGTGGTCACGTCCTGATCGCTCCATAATTTACGCCCCGCCAGTTTCACCAGAAAATCGGCCTGCGCCAGCAGCCAGGTTTTGGCATCGCTTCCGGAGATAGTGGCGATTTTTTGCTGAACCTCATCAAGCTGTTTGGCCAGCGCAGTCTGCTGGCGATTGGCTTCATCCAGCTGTGTTGCCTGCTGCTTAATAATACCTTCCAGCTCAGCTTTTTGGCTTTCCTGCGCTTTTTGCAGTGCCGTCAGTTGGTTCGCCAGCGCATCGCTGGTTGCCGTTTGTGTTGTTGCCTGTTGTTTTCCCCAGCCGTACAGCCCAACGCCTGCTGCCAGTGCAATAGCAATCGCCACAGCGCTCAGAATCAGCGCCGTGCTGTTTTTACTCTTTTTTTCAGTATTAACTGGCTGTGACGTGGTTTCCACGGCCTCCCTGGTCTCTTCAACCACGGCGGAGGATTTTTCTTGTTCCGTCATTATGGCATCCCATTATGAGAGTTATTGTAATGCGCGTAGTAGCGCATCGTTGTCGGCGTTATCAGCGACCTTAATATCTTGCCAGCCCAGTTCCCGGGCGAGGTGCGCCAGACGCTCACTGACGACCAGCAGCCGACAGCGTAGTAACCAGTGCTCACGATACCACTGTGGAATAAGCGTCCAGAGCTGTTGTAGCATCTCTCCGCTAGTGACGACCACCGTGGTTACGCCACGGGATTGCCAGCGCATCGCTTCTTCTGCACCATCGTAATATTTTGCACTGCGTTGATAACATTCACAAAAATCGACATCGGCTCCGCGTGCCGTCAGGGTTTCACCTATCAGCTCACGGCCACCGTTGCCGCGTAATATAAGCGCGCGTTTTCCCGCAATATTTTGTAATTCAGGTAATTGTAGCAAGACTTCGCTAATTTCCCGATCCAGAGGGTAGTGAATATTGAAGCCGCTGACAGTATGCAGCGCCAGCGCCGTTGTACGGCCAATGGCAAAATATCGCGGAAGGGATGGCCAGCTTTTCTCTTGCTGCTGAAGCTCGGCATCGGCAAAGGTAACGGCGTGCTGCGAGAGGGCGAAGACCAGATCGTTCTCCGTCAGCGCCGACAGTCGGGAAGCAAGTGTTGCCAGTTCCCGACCAGGTGAAAACTCGATGAGCGGAAAACTCCAGGCCACCTGCCCCAGTGTGCGCAGACGGCTCACTAACTCTTCCCCAGCGGGAGATGGGCGGGTGACCAGAATACTCATGCGGGGGCATCTCCGTTATAAACTTCAGCCAGAATGGCGCGAGCACCGTTTTCCAGCAGCTCTTCTGCCAGAGATATGCCCATTTGTTCAGCATCCTGCGCGGCGCCACGACGTTCTCCACATACCATCTGTGAACCGTCAGGCGCGCCAACCAGCGCCCGCAGCCAAATCTCACCGTTGATGAGTTCGGCATAACTGCCGATAGGCACCTGACATCCCCCTTCCAGGCGGGTGTTCATGGCACGTTCTGCTTTTACGCGCAGGGCTGTTTCTTCATGGTTGAGTGGCGCTAACAGTGCCTGAGTGCGCTGATCGTCGAGTCGACATTCGATCCCCACCGCGCCTTGTCCGACCGCAGGCAGAGACACTTCTGGTGCCAGTGCTGCGCGGATTCGCGACTCCAGTCCTAAGCGTTTTAATCCGGCGACGGCCAAAATAATGGCGTCGTAGTCGCCGTTGTCCAGTTTGCTCAGGCGAGTGCCTACGTTGCCGCGCAGTGAGCGGATGATGAGATCCGGGCGCTGTTTTGCCAATTGGCACTGGCGACGTAAGCTGGACGTTCCAACGATGCTACCTGCTGGCAGCTCATCCAGCGTGTTGTACTTATTGGAGACAAAAGCATCACGCGGATCTTCACGCTCGCAAATAGTAACCAGCCCAAGACCCTCAGGAAATTCGACCGGCACATCCTTCATGGAATGCACGGCGATGTCTGCGCGTTTTTCCAGCAGTGCGACTTCCAGCTCTTTAACAAATAACCCTTTCCCCCCGACCTTCGCCAGCGGGGTATCCAGAATCACGTCGCCACGGGTTACCATAGGAACCAGTTCCACGATCAGACCGGGGTGGTTTGCCATTAAGGCGTCTTTGACATAATGTGCCTGCCAGAGCGCAAGGGGGCTTTGGCGTGTGGCAATTCTCAAAACATTGTCTAACATGCTTGTTACCGTCATTATCAATCATTGACCATCCTAACATCCTTATCAAAGGGATGTCAGCGTTACGCTCAAACGTAAGTGAGAGGAAAAGGCGCTGCATCATCACTGGCAGTGATTAATGACGAGAAACCTCCCGACCGTATGAAGGAATTTACACGTAACGAACGGTGCTACACTTGTATGTAGCGCATCTTTCTTTACGGTCAATGAGCAAGGTGTTAAATTGATCACGTTTTAGACCATTTTTTCATCTGTAACTAATAAAAGTGCAGGGGAAAAAGGTAACGGTTATTTTTGACATACGGTTTATCCGGATTGATGAGCGAGGGTGGTGAGCGTTTGCGCCGCCGCTATCGACACCATGATGGATGCAACATCAGGCGATACGTCTTGTACCTCTATATTGAGACTCTGAAACAGAGACTGGATGCCATAAATCAACTGCGTGTGGATCGCGCGCTTGCTGCCATGGGACCTGCTTTCCAGCAGGTATACAGTCTGCTGCCGACATTATTGCACTACCACCATCCGCTGATGCCGGGTTACCTCGATGGTAACGTTCCCAAAGGCATATGCCTTTACACGCCTGATGAAACCCAACGCCACTACCTGAACGAGCTGGAACTGTACCGCGGCATGTCGCCGCAGGACCCGCCGAAGGGCGAACTGCCGATCACTGGCGTTTACTCGATGGGCAGTACCTCTTCGGTAGGGCAAAGCTGTTCGTCTGACCTTGATATCTGGGTCTGCCATCAATCCTGGCTGGATAGCGAAGAGCGGCAGTTGCTGCAACGTAAATGCAGCCTGCTGGAAAGTTGGGCCGCTTCGCTGGGCGTGGAAGTCAGTTTCTTCCTGATTGATGAAAACCGTTTCCGTCACAATGAAAGCGGCAGTCTGGGGGGGGAAGACTGTGGCTCGACGCAGCATATCCTGTTGCTGGATGAATTCTATCGCACCGCTGTGCGCCTCGCGGGTAAACGTATTCTGTGGAATATGGTGCCGGGCGACGAAGAAGAGCACTACGACGATTACGTCATGACGCTCTACGCACAAGGGGTGCTAACGCCAAATGAATGGCTGGATCTCGGCGGGCTCAGTTCGCTCTCTGCCGAAGAGTATTTTGGCGCCAGCCTCTGGCAGCTGTACAAGAGTATCGACTCCCCGTACAAAGCGGTGCTGAAAACGCTGCTGCTGGAAGCGTATTCCTGGGAATACCCCAATCCACGCCTGTTGGCGAAAGACATTAAACAGCGCCTGCACGACGGCGAGATTGTCTCTTTTGGTCTCGACCCATACTGCATGATGCTGGAGCGCGTGACCGAATACCTCACGGCGATCGAAGACCCGACGCGTCTGGATTTAGTGCGTCGATGTTTCTACTTAAAAGTCTGTGAGAAACTGAGCCGTGAACGCGCCTGCGTGGGCTGGCGTCGTGAAGTATTAAGTCAATTAGTGACAGAGTGGGGCTGGGATGATGCTCGCCTGACCATGCTGGATAACCGCGCTAACTGGAAAATTGACCAGGTACGCGAAGCGCACAACGAACTGCTCGATGCGATGATGCAGAGCTATCGTAACCTGATCCGCTTTGCGCGGCGTAATAACCTCAGCGTCAGCGCCAGCCCGCAGGATATCGGCGTGCTGACCCGTAAGCTGTATGCCGCATTTGAAGCCTTGCCCGGCAAAGTGACGCTGGTGAACCCGCAGATCTCACCGGATCTCTCAGAACCCAATCTGACCTTTATCCACGTGCCGCCAGGTCGCGCTAACCGTTCGGGTTGGTATCTCTACAACCGTGCGCCGAACATGGACTCGATCATCAGCCATCAGCCGCTGGAATATAACCGCTACCTCAATAAGCTGGTAGCGTGGGCGTGGTTTAATGGCCTGCTGACCTCGCGTACGCATTTGTTCATTAAGGGCAACGGCATCGTTGATTTGCCGAAGCTGCAGGAAATGGTTGCCGATGTGTCGCACCACTTCCCGCTGCGTCTGCCGGCACCGACGCCAAAAGCGCTGTACAGCCCGTGCGAAATTCGCCATCTGGCGATTATTGTTAACCTCGAATATGACCCGACGGCGGCATTCCGCAATCAGGTGGTGCATTTTGATTTCCGTAAGCTGGATGTCTTCAGCTTTGGCGAAGAGCAAAATTGCCTGGTGGGTAGCGTAGACCTGCTGTATCGCAACTCGTGGAATGAAGTGCGAACCCTGCACTTCAACGGCGAGCAGGCGATGATTGAAGCGTTAAAAACGATTCTGGGCAAAATGCATCAGGATGCCGCGCCGCCGGATAGCGTTGAGGTCTTCTGCTATAGCCAGCATCTGCGCGGTTTAATTCGTACCCGCGTACAGCAACTGGTGTCTGAGTGCATCGAATTACGCCTGTCCAGTACGCGCCAGGAAACCGGACGCTTTAAAGCACTGCGTGTTTCCGGCCAGACGTGGGGGCTGTTCTTCGAACGCCTGAATGTCTCGGTACAGAAGCTGGAAAACGCGATTGAATTCTATGGCGCGATTTCGCACAACAAACTGCACGGTCTTTCCGTCCAGGTTGAGACCAACCATGTGAAATTGCCGTCGGTGGTGGACGGTTTTGCCAGCGAAGGGATCATTCAGTTCTTTTTTGAAGAGACGGGTGATGAGCAGGGCTTTAATATCTACATTCTGGACGAAAGCAATCGGGCCGAGGTGTATCACCACTGCGAAGGTAGTAAAGAGGAACTGGTACGCGACGTCAGCCGTTTCTACTCATCGTCGCACGATCGTTTTACCTACGGCTCCAGCTTCATCAACTTTAACCTGCCGCAGTTCTATCAGATTGTGAAAACCGACGGGCGCGCGCAGGTGATTCCGTTCCGCACCCAGCCGATTAGCGCTGTTCCGCCCGTCAATCAGGACAACGACGCGCCGCAGTTGCAGCAGTATTTCTCTTAAGCATAGTGCCGGATGGCGGTGTAAACACCTTATCCGGCCTACAAATGCGCGACATACCCAGGGCGGATAAGCGAAGCGCATCCGGCACTACAACTTAACGGAAGCTAACCTCTTCACCCGCTTGTTGCGTTGCCGCCTGTTCCAGCAGATCCCAGAACGTTTCGCCGCTACGATCGCAGATCCACTCGTCGCCTTTCAGATCAAAGTGGTAGCCGCCCTGTTTGGTCGCCAGCCACACCTGGTGCAGCGGCTCCTGACGGTTAATAATAATTTTGCTGCCGTTTTCGAAGCTGATGGTCAGCACGCCGCCGTTGATTTCACAATCGATATCGCTGTCGCCATCCCAGTCGTCCAGGCGCTCTTCAATGGTCATCCACAGGGTGTCGGCAAGGCGATGAAATTCACTGTCGTTCATTTTTTTATCCTGTTTTTCGTGATGGTCGCAGTATAACGCGGAATAAATCACGTTGCAGTTTTTAGCCAAACTCTTGCTTTTACGCCTTCTCCTGCGATGATAGAAAACAGAAAGCATGAACTTACAGGCAATCCATAATGAAAAACGTGTTTCAGGCACTCGCTGTACTTTTTACACTGTTCAGCCTGACGGGCTGTGGTCTGAAGGGACCTCTCTATTTCCCGCCAGCAGACAAAAACGCGCCGCCTCCGACGAAGAGCATTCAGTCACCAGCACAATCTACGACGCCGGATAAAAACGATCGTGGAATCAGTGATGGACCTTCTCAGGTGAATTACTGACGGTAAGTTTCTGTACCCGCGTGAACGGAGTGAATGATGCAATTCTCTAAAATGCATGGCCTTGGCAACGATTTTATGGTCGTCGACGCGGTAACGCAGAATGTCTTTTTCTCACCCGAGCTGATCCGTCGCTTGTCTGACAGACATCTGGGTGTTGGGTTCGATCAACTGCTGGTCGTCGAGCCGCCGTACGATCCGGAGCTGGATTTCCATTACCGCATTTTTAATGCTGATGGCAGTGAAGTGTCACAGTGTGGCAATGGCGCTCGTTGCTTTGCCCGCTTTGTGCGCCTGAAAGGGCTGACCAATAAGCGTGATATTCGTGTCAGTACTGCGAATGGCCGCATGGTATTAAGCGTAACGGATGATGAGCTGGTGCGGGTCAACATGGGGGAACCCAACTTTGAACCCTCGCAGGTTCCTTTCCGTGCCAATAAAGCAGAGAAGACCTATATTATGCGAGTGGCCGAGCAGACAGTATTGTGCGGCGTGGTTTCAATGGGTAATCCGCACTGCGTAATTCAGGTTGATGATGTTGATACAGCCACGGTAGAAACACTGGGGCCGGTTCTGGAAAGCCATGAACGCTTCCCTGAACGCGCTAATATTGGCTTTATGCAGGTGGTGAAGCGCGAGCATATCCGACTGCGCGTCTATGAGCGTGGTGCGGGTGAAACGCAGGCTTGTGGCAGCGGCGCGTGTGCGGCTGTCGCTGTCGGTATTCAGCAGGGCCTGCTGGCAGATGAAGTGAGGGTGGAATTACCGGGCGGCCGACTTGATATCGCCTGGAAAGGTCCGGGTCATCCGTTATATATGACTGGCCCGGCGGCACATGTCTACGACGGATTTATTCACTTATGAAGCAACCAGGGGAAGAACTACAGGAAACGCTCATGGAACTGGACGACCGGGCGGTCGTCGATTATCTGCAACGTAATCCTGAGTTTTTTATCCGTAATGCTCAAGCGGTTGAAGCGATGCGCGTCCCGCACCCGGTGCGGGGTACGGTCTCTTTAGTTGAATGGCATATGGCTCGGGCACGCAATCATATCAACGTGCTGGAAGAGAATATGGCGTTGTTGATGGAACAAGCGAATGCCAACGAAAGCCTGTTCTATCGACTGTTAAATCTGCAAGGACGACTGGTGTCCGCGAACAGTCTCGACGACATGCTGATGCGACTTCATCGCTGGGCGCGTGAGTTAGGGCTGGCGGGAGCGACGGTTCGTTTGTTCCCGGATCGCTGGCGACTTGGCGCGCCCTCAAAATTCACCCATCTGGCATTAAGCCGCCAGGCTTTCGAACCGCTGCGCATTCAGCGTCTTGGTCAGTCACAGCACTACCTTGGGCCACTCCACGGCCCGGAACTGTTGATCATGATGCCGGAAGCGAAAGCCATCGGCTCGGTGGCGATGTCGATGCTCGGGCAGGATGGATCCCTTGGCGTGATGTTGTTCAGCAGTCGTGACGTTAATCATTACCAGCAAGGGCAAGGAACACAGTTATTGCAGGAAATCTCGCTGATGTTGCCGGAGCTGTTGGAGCGCTGGATTGAACGCATATGACCGATTCACCCCTTTCTCAGGATGTGGCGCGCTTTCTGCGCTATCTGGGCGTTGAGCGCCAGCTTAGCCCGATCACCTTGCTTAATTATCAGCGTCAGCTTGATGCCATTATCGCTTTAGCCGGTGAAACCGGTCTGAAAAGCTGGCAGCAGTGTGATGCGCTCATGGTTCGTAGTTTTGCCGTGCGCAGTCGCCGTAAAGGGTTGGGACCGGCGAGCCTGGCTTTGCGACTTTCCGCGTTACGCAGTTTCTTCGACTGGCTGGTTAATCAGGGCGAGCTGAAAGCCAATCCGGCAAAAAGCGTTTCCGCACCCAAAGCACCGCGTCATCTGCCTAAAAATATCGATGTCGACGACGTTAATCGCCTGCTGGATATCGATCTCAACGATCCCCTCGCCGTGCGCGACCGCGCGATGCTGGAAGTGATGTACGGCGCGGGACTGCGTTTATCTGAACTGGTTGGGCTGGATATTAAACATCTCGATCTCGACACCGGTGAAGTGTGGGTGATGGGTAAAGGCAGCAAAGAGCGACGTCTGCCGATTGGCCGCAATGCGGTGGCGTGGATTGAACACTGGCTGGATCTGCGCGGGCTATTTGGCAGCGATGACGATGCGCTATTTTTGTCAAAACTGGGCAAACGTATCTCGGCGCGGAACGTGCAGAAACGCTTTGCTGAATGGGGTATCAGGCAGGGGCTGAACAGCCACGTACATCCCCACAAATTACGCCACTCCTTTGCGACGCATATGCTGGAGTCGAGCGGCGATCTGCGTGGCGTGCAGGAGTTATTGGGTCATGCCAATCTCTCCACGACCCAAATCTATACCCATCTTGATTTTCAACACCTGGCTTCAGTGTACGATGCGGCGCATCCGCGCGCCAAACGGGGGAAATAATGCGTTTTTACCGGCCTTTGGGGCGCATTTCTGCGCTCACCTTTGACCTTGATGACACCCTTTACGATAACCGTCCCGTTATCACACGCACCGAGCAGGAAGCGCTCGCGTTTGTACAGAATTACCATCCGGCGCTGAGTTCGCTGCAAAATAGCGACCTCCAGCGCTTACGTCAGGCCGTTCGCGACGCCGAGCCGGAAATCTACCACGACGTTACCCAATGGCGTCACCGTGCTGTAGAGCGCGCTATGCTGGAGGCGGGGTTGTCAGCGGCAGAAGCCAGAATGGGAGCGAATGCGGCGATGATGAATTTCGCCAAATGGCGTAGCCGTATTGATGTCCCGCAGGCGACGCATGACACGCTGAAGGCGCTGGCCCGCAAATGGCCGCTGGTGGCGATTACCAACGGTAACGCGCAGCCGGAACTGTTTGGCCTGGGCGATTATTTTGAGTTTGTGCTGCGCGCCGGTCCCGACGGACGATCAAAACCGTTCAGCGACATGTACGCGCTGGCGGCGGAAAAACTGAACATGCCCGTTGGCGAGATTCTGCACGTGGGCGATGACCTGATGACAGACGTCGCGGGCGCCATCCGTTGTGGTATGCAGGCCTGCTGGATCAAACCGGAAAATGCCGACCTGATGCACACCGCAGATAGTCGTTTGCTGCCGCATATCGAAATTTCACAGTTGGCATCTCTGACCTCGCTGATATAATCACCAACAACTCTGTATAAATTCCCAGGGGTCCGGCTGGGCCCTGTTGATTCCGGCGGTGCCAATGGACGTTTCTTACCTGCTCGATAGCCTCAATGACGAACAGCGCCAGGCTGTGGCCGCGCCACGCAGCAACATGTTGGTTCTGGCAGGCGCGGGGAGTGGTAAAACGCGCGTGCTGGTGCACCGTATCGCCTGGTTACTGACGGTAGAGAACAACTCGCCATACTCCATTATGGCAGTAACCTTTACCAACAAAGCGGCGGCGGAAATGCGCCACCGTATTGGTCAGATCATGGGAACCAGCCAGGGCGGTATGTGGGTGGGTACGTTCCACGGTCTGGCGCACCGTCTGTTGCGCGCGCACCATATGGATGCCAACCTGCCGCAGGATTTCCAGATCCTCGACAGCGAAGACCAGTTGCGTCTGCTCAAGCGCCTGATCAAAGCGATGAACCTGGATGAGAAGCAGTGGCCGCCGCGTCAGGCGATGTGGTTTATCAATAGTCAGAAAGACGAAGGGCTGCGCCCGCACCATCTGCAGAGCTATGGCAACCCGGTTGAGCAAACCTGGCAGAAAGTGTATCAGGCTTACCAGGAAGCGTGCGATCGCGCCGGGTTGGTGGATTTCGCCGAGCTGCTGCTGCGCGCCCATGAACTGTGGCTCAACAAACCGCATATTCTGCAGCACTATCGCGAACGCTTTACCAATATCCTGGTGGACGAATTCCAGGATACCAACAACATTCAATACGCCTGGATCCGCTTACTGGCGGGCGACACCGGCAAAGTGATGATCGTGGGTGATGACGACCAGTCGATCTACGGCTGGCGCGGGGCGCAGGTAGAAAACATCCAGCGCTTCCTCACAGATTTCCCGGGCGCAGAAACCATTCGCCTGGAGCAGAATTACCGCTCGACCAACAATATCCTCAGCGCGGCTAACGCCCTGATTGAGAACAACAACGGGCGTCTGGGTAAAAAGCTGTGGACCGATGGCGTCGACGGTGAACCGATTTCGCTGTACTGCGCATTCAATGAACTCGATGAAGCGCGCTTTGTCGTTAACCGCATCAAGACCTGGCAGGACAACGGCGGCGCGCTTGAACAATGCGCTATTCTGTACCGCAGCAACGCCCAGTCGCGCGTACTGGAGGAAGCGTTGTTACAAGCCAGCATGCCGTACCGTATTTATGGCGGGATGCGCTTCTTCGAACGCCAGGAAATCAAAGATGCGCTCTCCTACCTGCGCCTGATCGCTAACCGTAATGACGACGCGGCGTTTGAACGCGTGGTGAATACACCGACGCGCGGGATTGGCGATCGTACGCTGGATGTGGTGCGCCAGACCTCACGTGACCGCCAGCTAACGCTGTGGCAGGCCTGTCGTGAACTGTTGCAGGAAAAAGCCCTTGCGGGTCGTGCCGCCAGCGCCTTACAGCGTTTTATGGAACTGATTGATGCCCTGGCGCAGGAGACCGCCGATATGCCGCTGCACGTGCAGACTGACCGGGTGATTAAAGACTCCGGGCTGCGCATGATGTACGAGCAGGAAAAAGGCGAGAAGGGCCAGACGCGTATTGAAAACTTAGACGAACTGGTAACGGCAACGCGCCAGTTCAGCTACAACGAAGAAGACGAAGATTTAATGCCGCTGCAGGCGTTCCTGTCTCACGCCGCGCTGGAGGCGGGCGAAGGGCAGGCGGATACCTGGCAGGACGCGGTGCAACTGATGACCCTGCACTCGGCGAAAGGTCTGGAGTTCCCGCAGGTGTTTATCGTCGGCATGGAAGAAGGCATGTTCCCCAGCCAGATGTCGCTGGACGAAGGCGGACGTCTCGAAGAGGAACGCCGCCTGGCCTACGTCGGCGTAACCCGTGCGATGCAAAAACTGACGCTGACCTACGCCGAAACGCGTCGTCTGTACGGCAAAGAGGTTTACCATCGCCCGTCGCGATTTATTGGTGAACTGCCGGAGGCGTGTGTTGAAGAGGTACGTCTGCGCGCCACGGTCAGTCGTCCGGTGAGCCATCAGCGAATGGGCACGCCAATGGCGGAAAACGATACCGGCTACAAGCTTGGCCAGCGCGTGCGCCATGCCAAGTTTGGCGAGGGCACTATTGTCAATCTGGAAGGCAGCGGCGAGCACAGTCGTTTGCAGGTCGCGTTTCAGGGGCAGGGGATCAAATGGTTGGTCGCGGCCTATGCCCGACTTGAAACGGTATAACTTTCAGAAAAATATCATTATTTTGTAACGATCTGCTAGCCTTACTGATGAGAAGGTAATTTATCCAGGCTAGCGTTTCGTTGCGTGTTGACGTCAAAATTTTGCTGGCGTAACATGCGCGCACGATTACGCTAAGAGGACATTCGCCTTGGACACACCCAGTAGATACTGGCTCATTATCCTGTCATCCAGGATCAACTCCTAAGGCTATCCCTTTTTGCTGATAGCCTTCGCGGTTGTCAGCGACCTTCTGTTTTTTCCCGTCGCGCTGAGTCAGGCTGTTTAATGGTCTGAAACCCAATTTGTTTCTGTGTGCCCTCCGAACTGTCCGATAATTTTTTGCATTGGGAGTCCCGGTCATGCTGAGCGCATTTCAACTGGAAAACAATCGTTTAACTCGCCTTGAGGCAGACGAGATCGAGCACCTGGCCAGTTCGGTTTGGGTCGATTTAGTCGAGCCGGATGACGAAGAACGAAACCGTGTGCAAAAGGACTTGGGCCAGAATCTGGCTACGCGCCCTGAACTGGAAGACATCGAAGCATCCGCGCGTTTTTTTGAAGACGAAGACGGCTTGCACATTCACTCCTTCTTCTTTTATGAAGACGCTGACGATCACGCGGGTAACTCAACCGTCGCATTTACTATTCGCGAAGGTCGCCTGTTTACCCTGCGTGAGCGCGAATTGCCGGCCTTTCGTCTGTATCGCATGCGTGCGCGTAACCAGGCGATGGTGGATGGCAACGCCTACGAGCTGTTGCTCGACCTGTTCGAAACCAAAATTGAACAGCTGGCGGATGAGATCGAAAACATCTATAGCGACCTGGAAAAACTCAGTCGTGTGATCATGGAAGGGCGTCAGGGCGATGAATATGACGAAGCGCTTTCGACGTTGGCGGAACTGGAAGATATCGGCTGGAAGGTACGCTTGTGTCTGATGGATACCCAGCGTGCGCTGAACTTCCTGGTGCGTAAAGCGCGGTTGCCGGGCAGCCAACTGGAGCAGGCGCGTGAAATCCTGCGCGATATCGAATCCCTGCTGCCGCACAACGAATCACTGTTCCAGAAGGTTAACTTCCTGATGCAGGCGGCGATGGGCTTTATCAACATTGAGCAGAACCGCATCATCAAGATCTTCTCAGTGGTTTCTGTGGTGTTCCTGCCGCCGACGCTGGTGGCTTCCAGCTATGGGATGAACTTTGAGTTCATGCCGGAACTGCACTGGAGCTTCGGTTATCCTGGGGCGATTGTCTTTATGATGCTCGCGGGTCTGGCGCCGTATCTGTACTTTAAGCGCAAGAACTGGTTGTAAGGGCTGTGACTTATCCGGCCTACGGTGATGTGCTTTTGTAGGCCGGATAAGCGAAGCGCCATCCGGCAATCCCCTAGCTCCGACGAACTTGTCGTTGTGTATAAATCGCATCCATTACGAAAATCGCCAGCGCGACCCAGATAAACGCGAAGGTCACCATCTTGTCCGCACCCGGTACTTCACCGTAGAACGTTACCGCCAGCAGGAACATCAGCGTAGGGCCAATGTACTGGAAAAAACCCAGCGTCGACAGACGCAGGCGGGTTGCCGCGCCGGTAAAGCACAGCAGCGGTATGGTGGTCACGACACCCGCAGCAATCAGCAGCAGATTGAGCGACATCGGGTTTTGCCCCATATGGCTGGTTGGGCTGTCCGCAATACCAAACAGATAGATTGCCGCAATGGGCAAGAGCCACAGGGTTTCGATCAGCATGCCGGTTTGCGCTTCTACGGCAATCTTCTTGCGCACCAGACCATAAAAAGCAAAGCTGAACGCCAGTCCCAGCGCGATGATTGGCAGCGATCCGAAGGTCCATAGCTGTACCAGTACGCCGCAGGCGGCTAACAGTACCGCCAGCCACTGCATGCGACGAAAGCGTTCGCCGAGGAAAAGCATTCCCAGCACAATATTCACCAGCGGGTTAATAAAATAGCCGAGGCTGGCTTCCAGCATATGGTGATTATTGACCGCCCAAATGAACAGCAGCCAGTTTCCGCCGATGAGCACCGCAGAGAGCGCCAGCAAGAAGATTTTCTTTGGCGTTTGTAGTAGCGTTTTGACACCCGACCACTGGCGGCTGATGCTCATCAGCACCACCATGAAGAAAAATGACCAGATGACGCGGTGCGTCAGGATTTCATCCGCCGGGACATAGTAAATCAGCTTGAAGTAGGCAGGTGCGATACCCCAAATAAAATAAGCAGCAAGAGCGAGTAACACGCCCTGCCGCGTTTGCTTAGCATCCATCGGGAAAACTCATTGCAGAAATGTAACCGCAGTTTACCTTTTTTTGGCCGCTTACCCCACCATATAAGTGGCGGTTGCGCTGGCAATATAAAGCTGTTCTTCGTTATGCAGTTCCACGCGCGCTACAGCGACTTTATTACCCGCCCGCAGCAGGCTGCTGGTGGCGGTAAAGCGATTCCCTCTCCCCGGGCGCAGGTAATCGACGCGCAAATCGATGGTTCCCATGCGTGACATCCGCTGACGCAGTTCGTCCTCGCTGATCGTCTCATGGCGGGTCAGCGTACTACCAACGCACACCAGCCCGGCGGCGACGTCCAGCGCCGAGGCGATCACGCCGCCATGCAAAATACTTTGCGCCCAGTTACCTACCATCATCGGTTGGTTATTAAAGGCTAATTGAGCAAATTCTTTCTCATAGCGTTCAAGCTCCAGTCCCAGCGCCCGGTTAAACGGCATATGATAGACAAACATTTCACCCACTAATTTCAGCGCTTGCTCAGCAGTAAGTACGGCAGACATACGATCCCTACATCTCAATGGTTAATGAAATGTTGATATTATGCTTATTATTTGTTGTTTTCTACTTTGGGACGGGATGATTAACGAGGAACTCGCTAAGTATGTATACCCGTCATACTTCAAGTTGCATGTGCGTTGGCAGCGCCTGCTCACCCCAGTCACTTACTTTAGTAAGCTCCTGGGGTTTACAGACTTGCCGCCTTCCTGCAATTTGAATTATTTAGGGTATAGAATACCTGCCAGATAATTATACAATTCATCAATATTTTGGTTCAGGAGAACAGTACCGATGCGGGCGATTCTGGGATGGTTACTACCAGCAGTCATGCTGCCGTTGACCGCGTATGCGCAGGAAGCGACAGTGAAAGAGATTCATGATGCACCGGCGGTTCGAGGCAGTATTATCGCCAACATGCTGCAGGAGCATGACAATCCTTTCACGCTGTACCCCTATGACACTAACTATCTTATCTACACCAATACCAGCGACATGAACAAAGAGGCGATCAGCAGCTATAGCTGGTCCGAAAATGCGCGCAAAGATGAGGTTAAGTTTCAGCTAAGCCTAGCGTTTCCGCTTTGGCGCGGGATTTTAGGCCCGAACTCGGTGCTTGGTGGCTCCTATACCCAGAAATCCTGGTGGCAGCTTTCGAATAGCGAAGAGTCTTCCCCGTTTCGCGAAACCAATTATGAACCGCAATTGTTCCTCGGTTTCGCCACCGATTATCGCTTTGCCGGTTGGACGCTCCGCGATGTCGAAATGGGGTACAACCATGACTCCAACGGTCGTTCCGATCCGACCTCGCGTAGCTGGAACCGTCTGTACACTCGTCTGATGGCTGAAAATGGTAACTGGCTGGTGGAGGTTAAACCGTGGTACGTCATCGGCAGCACCGACGATAACCCCGACATCACCAAATATATGGGCTACTATCAGCTCAAACTGGGTTATCACCTCGGTGACGCCGTCTTAAGTGCGAAAGGTCAGTACAACTGGAATACCGGTTACGGCGGCGCTGAATTGGGTGTCAGTTACCCCATTACGAAGCATGTGCGTCTTTACACCCAGGTTTACAGCGGTTACGGCGAATCGCTGATTGACTATAACTTCAATCAGACCCGCGTTGGCGTGGGCGTGATGCTCAACGATATCTTCTGACTGGTATTGAGAGTATTTTAATCATTGCAGTTTCTCTCTCAGGCGCTGAAAATAGCGCCTGTTTTTATTTCAGGCTAATGGGGTTAATGTGGCGCAGGCGGAAGTGTTGAATCTGGAAATGGGCGCTAAGCAGGTTTTGCAGGAAACCTTTGGCTACCAACAGTTTCGCCCTGGTCAGGAAGAAATCATTGATACCGTGCTCTCTGGTCGCGACTGCCTGGTCGTTATGCCGACCGGTGGCGGTAAATCCCTGTGCTATCAGATTCCCGCATTATTGCTCAACGGACTCACCGTTGTTGTCTCGCCGCTTATTTCCCTGATGAAAGATCAGGTCGACCAATTATTAGCAAACGGCGTTGCGGCAGCGTGTCTGAACTCTACCCAAAGCCGTGAACAGCAGCTTGAGGTGATGGCTGGCTGTCGCAGCGGGCAGATTCGCCTGTTGTACATTGCGCCTGAACGCCTGATGCTGGATAACTTCCTTGAAAATCTGGCGCACTGGAATCCGGTGCTGCTGGCGGTTGATGAAGCGCACTGTATTTCGCAGTGGGGACATGATTTCCGCCCGGAATACGCGGCGCTGGGACAGTTGCGTCAACGTTTCCCAACCCTGCCGTTTGTGGCGCTGACCGCGACCGCGGACGAAACCACCCGGCTGGACATTGTGCGTCTGCTGGGGCTCAACGACCCGTTAATTCAGATCAGCAGCTTTGACCGCCCAAATATTCGCTACATGCTGATGGAGAAGTTTAAGCCGCTCGATCAGCTGATGCGCTATGTGCAAGAGCAGCGCGGTAAGTCCGGCATTATCTACTGTAACAGTCGCGCCAAGGTAGAAGACACCGCCGCGCGTCTGCAAAGCCGTGGCATCAGCGCCGGGGCTTATCATGCCGGGCTGGAAAATGCCGTACGCGCCGAGGTGCAGGAGAAATTCCAGCGCGATGATCTGCAAATCGTGGTGGCAACCGTGGCGTTCGGCATGGGGATCAACAAACCCAACGTGCGTTTCGTGGTGCATTTCGATATTCCGCGCAACATCGAGTCCTACTACCAGGAAACCGGCCGCGCCGGGCGTGACGGCCTGCCTGCGGAAGCGATGCTGTTTTACGATCCGGCAGATATGGCGTGGCTACGCCGTTGTCTCGAAGAAAAACCCGCCGGACAGCTGCTGGATATCGAACGCCATAAGCTCAATGCGATGGGGGCATTTGCCGAGGCGCAAACCTGTCGTCGCCTGGTGCTGCTGAACTACTTTGGCGAAGGGCGTCAGGAGCCGTGCGGTAACTGCGATATTTGCCTCGATCCGCCAAAACAGTACGACGGACTCATGGATGCGCGTAAAGCGCTGTCGACGATCTACCGCGTTAACCAACGTTTTGGTATGGGCTATGTCGTCGAGGTTCTGCGAGGCGCGAATAACCAGCGTATTCGCGAACTGGCTCATGACAAACTGCCGGTCTATGGCATTGGTCGCGAGCAAAGCCACGAACACTGGGTGAGCGTTATTCGCCAGCTTATTCACCTGGGCCTGGTGACGCAGAATATTGCTCATCACTCCGCGTTACAGTTAACCGAAGCCGCGCGTCCGGTGCTGCGCGGTGAAGTTCCACTACAGCTTGCCGTGCCGCGTATTGTGGCGCTGAAACCGCGCGCGATGCAGAAATCCTTCGGCGGCAACTACGATCGCAAACTGTTCGCCAAATTGCGTAAGCTGCGTAAAGCCATTGCCGATGAAGAAAATATCCCTCCGTATGTGGTGTTCAACGACGCCACGCTGATTGAAATGGCTGAACAGATGCCGGTTTCACCGAGCGAAATGCTGAGTGTCAACGGTGTGGGAATGCGTAAACTTGAGCGTTTTGGCAAAGAGTTTATGGCACTTATCCGCGCACATGTTGATGGTGACGACGAAGAGTAGTCAGCCAGGCAAAAAAGTGCCAGGATGGTGACTCACTGAACTATTCCCCCGCGAGTCATTTTTATGTTAACGCTATTTTTCACCGTTGCGTTGGTGCATATCGTTGCACTGATGAGTCCCGGTCCCGATTTTTTCTTTGTCTCTCAAACGGCCGTTAGCCGTTCGCGTAAAGAGGCGATGATGGGGGTACTGGGCATTACCTGCGGCGTCATGGTCTGGGCGGGCGTGGCGCTGCTCGGTTTACACCTGATCATCGAAAAAATGGCCTGGCTGCACACCATTATTATGGTCGGCGGTGGTCTGTACCTGTGCTGGATGGGGTATCAGATGCTGCGCGGTGCGTTTAAAAAACAGGACGTTGCGGCACCCGCACCGCAGGTTGAACTGGCGCAGAGCGGACGCAGCTTCTTGAAAGGTCTGCTGACCAATCTGGCGAACCCTAAAGCCATTATCTATTTTGGCTCAGTTTTCTCGTTATTTGTTGGCGACAGCGTGGGAACGGGCGCGCGTTGGGGGATTTTTGCCCTGATTATAGTGGAAACGCTGGCGTGGTTTACCGTGGTCGCCAGCCTGTTTGCGCTGCCGAAAATGCGTCGTGGCTATCAGCGCCTGGCGAAGTGGATTGACGGTTTTGCCGGGGCGCTGTTCGCGGGCTTCGGTATTCACCTGATTATTTCACGCTAAGTTTGTTATCCGCCTGGGAGCTCCAGGCGGAGTATGGTTTATTGCGCAAGCTTTTGTAATTCGTCCTTCGAAAGGCCGGTCATTTCCATAATCGCGTCGGTATCAAGACCTCGCTTGAGCATTGCTTTTGCTACATCAGTGAGGGCTATGCGCCGCCCTTCTTCGCGACCTATCTGCTTTAGTTGATCCGCCATTGTCATCAATTTTTCTCCATGCTGCGGCACACGCTGTGCCAGCTGATACAATAATGTCTGAACATCTTGTGTATTCCCTGCTTGCACCATGTAGTTTACCAGTACGGTTATTTGTTGTCCGCTCATCTTCTCCAGCATAAACAGGCGGGTAAGTTTATCCAGCAGCTGCGCCATGTCGCGCTGGCGAATGTGTTTTTGTACTAATGTCAGCGCCGCCATACTGCGATGCTGCATGATCTCATCGTCGGGAATAACCGTCACATCCACCAACGGAAACGGTGTGCTGTAAAGTTGAAGGGCGGTTCCCGAATCCTCAAAGTGATCCAGCCAGTTCATTGAGCCTTGCCATGGGCTTTGCTTGCCATGGTAAAAGAGCACTGGAATCACCAGCGGTAGAGTGTCGTTTCCAGCCTCAAGATGACGCTGCATCGCTGCGATAGCGTAGCGCATCAGGCGAAATGACATATGCTTGTCAGGTGAGCTTTGATGCTCAATAAGCACATGTACATAGCCTTGTCCGCTGGTGGTTTCCAGTGAGTAGAGAATATCGCTGAAGTAGGGGCGCAGATCGTCCTCCACAAAACTGCCTGATTCCAGATGAAGTGTTTCCAGTTTGCAGATTTTGATTAACGAAGGCGGAAGATGAAGTTCAATAAAGTCCCGCGCGGTTTCCACGCGGGAGAGGAAGGTCTTAAATACTGTGTCATGGGGTGTCGTAGCTTCCGCCATCGTCCATCATCCGTGAGAAGTGAAAGTGGCGGCATTCTGGCATTAGCTATCAGCCTCTAACAGTGCAGAATAAAAGATGTTTCCCCCTTTGCGGAGAGTCTCGAAAAGACATACAGCGATGCTCAGAACACTCACATTTTACTGCGAGCACTATTCCAGTTTTCTAGGCATGCCTTGCCGATGCCAGCAGGGCGCCTATCAGCATAAACAGTGAACCAAACACTTTGTTCAGCGCCTTCATTTGCTTTGGCCCTTTAATCCATCCTGCAATGCGCGTAGCCAGCGTCGCGTAACCGATCATCACAATGATATCGACCACGATGGTCGTAACGCCAAGCACCACGTACTGCATCAGCTGCGGTGCCTGCGGCAGGATGAACTGCGGGAACAGGGCGGCAAGAAAAACAATGCTTTTAGGGTTGGTCAGATTCACAAAGACCGCGCGTTTGAACAGGCGACTGCGCGATTGCGTATTCGCCATGGTGTTCAGATCGATAGCGCCCGCTGCCCGCCATTGCTGAATACCCAGCCAAATCAGATAGGCCGCTCCCGCCCACTTCAGCACCTCAAACGCGATCACCGAACGAGAAAATAGCGTTCCCAGCCCCACGCCAACCAAAACGATATGAATGCCCAGCCCGGTCTGTAAACCCGCAATCGACGCGCTGGCACCGCGATAACCGTGGCTGATGGCGGTGGTCATGGTGTTGATTGCGCCAGAGCCTGGAGACAAGCTCAAAATAATAGAGGTTAGCAGGTAGGCGAACCACCATTCAAAGGTCATGAGAAACTCCCGGATTGTCTATTTTTATGCCACAATACGCTACTGCCGTTAGGTTGTGTCAGCGACGGCGAAAAAAACGATTTTACTTGGTCAGCGAGGCTGGATACCCGATGTTTCAGCAGCAAAAAGACTGGGAAACAAGAGAAAACGCGTTTGCTGCTTTTTCCATGGGGCCACTGACAGATTTCTGGCGTCAGCGGGAAGAAGCGGAATTTACGGGTGTGGATGATATCCCCGTACATTTTGTTCGTTTTCATGCAGAAAAAAACGATCGCGTCATCGTCGTCTGTCCTGGACGCATTGAAAGCTACGTGAAATACGCTGAACTGGCGTATGACCTGTTTCATTCTGGTTTTGACGTGCTCATTATCGACCACCGTGGCCAGGGGCGTTCCGGGCGTATGCTGTCAGATCCGCATCGTGGTCATGTCGATAACTTTAATGACTATGTCGACGATTTAACCGCCTTCTGGCAGCAGGAAGTGCTACCCGGTCCGTGGAGAAAACGCTATATACTGGCGCATTCTATGGGTGGAGCGATTGCCACATTGTTCCTGCAGCGCCACCCGAATCAGTGTGATGCCATCGCGCTTTGTGCGCCGATGTTTGGTATTGTGATGCGCTTTCCTGACTGGATGGTGCGCCACATTCTGGACTGGGCTGAAGGGCATCCACGGATCCGCGAAGGCTATGCGATGGGAACCGGGCGCTGGCGGGCGCTACCCTTCGGTATGAATGCGCTAACCCATAGTCGACAGCGCTATCGGCGCAATCTACGCTTCTATGCTGATGAGCCACGGCTACGCGTAGGCGGCCCGACCTACCATTGGGTGCGTGAAGGTATTCTGGCTGGCGAACAGGTTCTGGCTGGCGCGGGAGACGACGCGACGCCGACGTTGCTGATTCAGGCCGAAGAAGAGCGTGTAGTGGATAACCGCATGCACGATCGTTTTTGTGAACTCCGCGCCGCAGCGGGCCATCCTGTAGAAGGAGGTCAGCCGCTTGTCATAAAAGGCGCGTACCATGAGATCCTTTTTGAAAAGGACGCAATGCGCTCAGTCGCGCTTAACGCTATTGTCGAATTTTTCGACAAGCATAACTCATCCAGCGGAACCCGCTTTGCCTAGAGGTTGAATTTTCTTATGTATCAGGTTGTTGCGTCTGATTTAGACGGTACGCTGCTTTCCCCCGACCATACTCTGTCCCCATATGCTAAAGAGACGCTGAAATTACTGACTGCTCGTGGCGTTAACTTCGTGTTTGCGACTGGCCGTCATCATGTTGATGTGGGACAAATTCGCGATAACCTCGGCATTAAAACCTACATGATCACCTCCAATGGCGCGCGGGTGCATGATTCTGACGGAAACCTGGTGTTTTCGCATAACCTGGATCGCGACATTGCCAGCGACCTGTTTGGCGTAGTGAATGCAAACCCGGACATCGTGACCAACGTTTATCGCGATGATGAGTGGTTTATGAACCGCCATCGCCCCGACGAAATGCGCTTTTTCAAAGAAGCGGTGTTTAACTATTCTCTGTTTGAACCTGCGCTACTGGAGCCGGAGGGCGTCAGCAAAGTGTTCTTCACCACCGATTCTCACGAAAGGCTGCTGCCGCTGGAGCAGGCGATTAACGCCCGCTGGGGCGATCGCGTTAACGTCAGCTTCTCTACGCTTACCTGTCTGGAAGTCATGGCGGGCGGCGTGTCGAAAGGTCATGCGCTGGAAGCGGTGGCGAAAGCGATGGGCTACAGCCTGAAAGACTGCATCGCTTTTGGCGACGGGATGAACGATGCGGAAATGCTCTCCATGGCGGGCAAAGGCTGCATCATGGGCAATGCCCACCAGCGCCTGAAGGATCTGCACCCAGAACTGGAAGTCATTGGTCTTAATGCTGACGATGCCGTGCCGCACTACCTGCGCGATCTCTTTTTAAAGTGATTGTTCTTTAGTTGACCAGTTGTCAACTAAACTCTCCGCTACAATGGATGTTCCCTGTTCTAAGAGGCATCCATTGTGGCGCTACTCATCATTACCACTATTTTGTGGGCCTTTTCCTTCAGCCTGTTTGGCGAGTACCTTGCCGGTCATGTCGATAGCTATTTTGCGGTGCTGGTGCGCGTTGGACTCGCGTTGCTGGTGTTCCTGCCGTTTTTACGTACCCGCGGGCACAGCGTAAAAACGATCGCGCTGTATATGCTGGTGGGGGCCATGCAGCTTGGCATTATGTATATGCTGAGTTTTCACGCCTACCTGTATCTGACGGTTTCAGAACTGTTGCTTTTCACCGTGCTGACGCCGCTCTACATCACGCTGATTTATGACCTGATGAGCGGACGCCGTCTGCGCTGGAGCTACGCTTTCAGTGCGTTACTGGCGGTGATTGGCGCGGGGATTATTCGTTACGATCAGGTAACCAGCCACTTCTGGACTGGCCTGATACTGGTGCAGCTTTCTAATATTAGTTTTGCCATCGGTATGGTGGGCTATAAGCGTCTGATGGAAACCCGCCCAATGCCACAGCACAACGCTTTTGCCTGGTTTTACATGGGGGCCTTTCTGGTGGCTGTCGTGGCCTGGTTCATGCTGGGTAATGCGCAGAAAATGCCTGCAACCACGCTGCAGTGGGGAATTCTGGTCTTTCTTGGCGTGGCGGCGTCCGGCATTGGTTACTTTATGTGGAACTACGGTGCGACCCAGGTAGATGCAGGTACGTTGGGCATCATGAACAATATGCATGTGCCGGCCGGGCTGTTGGTCAACCTGGCTATCTGGCATCAACAGCCTCACTGGCCAAGCTTCATCATTGGCGCGGCTGTGATAGTGGCCTCACTGTGGGTACATCGAAAGTGGGTCGTTCCGCACTCCGCACAAACGGCAGATGATCGCAGGCGTGATTCCGCGCTGAGCGAATAAACGCTTCCGTGACTGGCTGTCGCTGCTCGCCATCACGCACGGCGGCGTACAGTCGGCTCCACAATCCATCGCCCAGGGTTTTGGTCACCACCAGGCCCTGGCGTTCAAAACTCTCCACCACCCAGTGTGGTAACGCGGCGATACCCATTCTGGCGGCAACCATTTGAATCAGCAGCAGGGTGTTATCCACGCTCTTCAGCGACGGGCTCACGCCCGCAGGCTGTAAGAAATGCCGCCAGACATCCAGTCGACTCCGTTGCACCGGGTAAATAAGCAGCGTCTCGCTAGCTAAATCTTCCGGCGTGATTTGCGTTTTACTGGCTAACGGGTGATCCGGCGCCAGGACCAGGCGGACTTCAAAATCGAACATCGGCGAGTAGTGCAGTCCGCTGCGCGGCAGAATGTCGGAGGTTAACACCAGATCCAGCTCATCCTGCTGTAGCGCCGGTTGCGGATCGAACGTCACGCCGGATTTAAAGTCCATCTCCACCTGCGGCCAGTTGGCACGAAAATTCTCCAGCGCGGGCGTCAGCCATTGAATACAGCTGTGACATTCAATCGCGATACGCAGTCGGGTTTGCTGCGGTTCGTTGCAGGCCTGCAGCGCCCGACCAATTTGCGGCAATACCTGATTTGCCAGCTGCAGCAAAATTTCGCCCTGCGGCGTAAAGCGCAGCGGCTGGCTTTTACGGACAAAGAGTCGAAAGCCAAGGCGCTGCTCCAGATCGCTGAACTGGTGAGAAAGGGCGGATTGGGTCTGATGCAACGTCGCCGCAGCGGCTGCCAGCGAACCACTATTCCGCAACGCCTGGAGCGTTTTCAGATGTTTAATCTCGATCATGAAAGTCCTTCACTTCGGCATGAACAAATTGCGCTTGAGGAATATACAGTAACCGCCAATTATGGATGTGTAAACATCTGGACGGCTAAAATCCTTCGTCTTTTAAATTTATGGTGCGTTGGCTTCGTTTCCCCACCCCAGTCACTTACTTCAGTAAGCTCCTGGGGATGAGTAAACTTGCCGCCTTCCCTAAATTCAAAATCCATAGGATTTACATATAATTAGAGGAAGAAAAATGACAATATTGAATCACACCCTCGGTTTCCCTCGCGTTGGCCTGCGTCGCGAGTTGAAGAAAGCGCAAGAAAGTTACTGGGCGGGAAATTCTTCCCGTGAAGAATTGCTGACCGTTGGTCGCGAGCTGCGTGCCCGCCACTGGGATCAGCAGAAGCAGGCGGGCGTTGACCTGCTGCCGGTGGGCGATTTTGCCTGGTACGATCACGTGCTGACCACCAGCCTGCTGCTCGGCAACGTTCCGGCTCGTCATCAGAATAAAGACGGCTCGGTTGATATCGATACCTTATTCCGCATTGGCCGTGGCCGCGCACCGACCGGTGAGCCCGCGGCGGCGGCAGAAATGACCAAATGGTTTAACACCAACTATCACTACATGGTGCCGGAGTTCACCAAAGGTCAGCAGTTCAAACTGACCTGGACCCAACTGCTGGATGAAGTAGACGAAGCGCTGGCGCTTGGCCATAAGGTGAAACCTGTGCTGCTGGGGCCGGTAACTTACCTGTGGCTAGGGAAAGTGAAGGGCGAACAGTTTGACCGCCTGAGTCTGTTGAACGACATTCTGCCGGTTTACCAGCAGGTGCTGGCGGAACTGGCAAAACGGGGTATTGAGTGGGTACAAATCGATGAACCTGCTCTGGTACTGGAGCTGCCGCAAGCGTGGCTGGATGCCTTTAAACCGGCTTATGACGCTCTGCAGGGTCAGGTGAAGCTGCTACTGACCACCTACTTCGAAGGCGTAACGCCAAACCTGGATACCATTACCGCGCTGCCGGTGCAGGGGCTGCACGTTGACTTCGTGCACGGTAAAGATGATGTCGCCGAGCTGCACAAACGTCTGCCTGCCGACTGGCTGCTGTCAGCGGGTCTGGTGAACGGACGCAACGTCTGGCGCGCCGACCTCAGCGAAAAATACGCGCAAATTAAAGATATCGTCGGGAAACGTGACCTGTGGGTGGCTTCTTCCTGCTCCCTGCTGCACAGCCCCATCGATCTCAGCGTGGAAACCCGCCTTGATGCAGAGGTGAAGAGCTGGTTTGCCTTCGCCCTGCAAAAATGCGGCGAGCTGGCGCTACTGCGTGATGCGTTGAACAGCGGCGATACCGCGGCGCTGATTGAATGGAGCGCACCGATTCAGGCGCGTCGCCACTCTACTCGTGTCCACAACGCCGCAGTGGAAAAACGTCTGGCGGCGATCACTGCCCAGGACAGCCAGCGTGCCAACGCTTATCCGGTTCGTGCCGAGGCACAGCGTGCCCGCTTTAATCTGCCGGCATGGCCGACCACGACTATCGGCTCATTCCCGCAAACCACGGAAATTCGCGGCCTGCGCCTGGACTTCAAAAAAGGCAACCTGGATGCCGGTAACTACCGCACCGGTATCGCGGAACATATCAAACAGGCGATCGTTGAACAGGAACGTCTGGGGCTCGACGTGCTGGTGCACGGTGAAGCCGAACGTAACGACATGGTGGAATACTTTGGTGAACATCTGGACGGGTTCGTCTTTACCCAGAACGGTTGGGTGCAGAGCTACGGTTCTCGCTGCGTGAAGCCACCGGTAGTCATTGGCGACGTCAGCCGCCCGGAAGCGATCACCGTGGAGTGGGCGAAGTATGCCCAGTCGCTGACCGACAAACCGGTAAAAGGTATGCTGACCGGTCCGGTGACCATTCTTTGCTGGTCATTCCCGCGTGAAGACGTGACGCGTGAAACCATCGCGAAGCAGATTGCGCTGGCGTTGCGTGATGAAGTTGCGGATCTGGAAGCGGCGGGGATCGGTATTATCCAGATTGATGAGCCGGCGCTGCGCGAAGGTCTGCCATTGCGTCGCAGCGACTGGGCGGCGTATCTGGAGTGGGGCGTGGAAGCCTTCCGCATTAACGCGGCGGTGGCGAAGGATGAAACCCAGATCCACACCCACATGTGTTACTGCGAGTTCAACGACATCATGGACTCCATTGCGGCGCTGGACGCGGACGTGATCACCATTGAAACCTCTCGTTCTGATATGGAGTTACTGGAGTCGTTTGAAGAGTTCGATTACCCGAACGAAATCGGGCCGGGCGTCTACGACATTCACTCGCCGAACGTCCCGAGCGTGGAGTGGATTGAAGCCCTGCTGAAAAAAGCCGAACAGCGTATTCCGGCAGAGCGTCTGTGGGTGAACCCGGACTGCGGTCTGAAAACGCGCGGCTGGCCGGAAACCCGTGCCGCGCTGGCAAACATGGTTAAAGCGGCGCAGAATCTGCGTCAGGCGTAAAAACAAAACGGAGGCTGATGCCTCCGTTTTGTTTATTGGTTTGCCTGGCGGAAATTATTTCTTTCCACCGTATTGCGCGAACCACTCCAGCATCCTCTGCCAGCCGTCTTTTGCGGACTCTTCGTGGTAACTTGGGCGATAATCGGCGTTGAACGCATGCCCGGCATCGGGATAGACCACGATTTCCGCTTTCGCATTGGCGGCGCGCAGCGCCTGACGCATTGTTTCAACGGTATCTTGTGGAATACTGGTATCCTGGCCGCCATACAGTCCCAAAACGGGAGCGTTAAGATCGGTTGCGATATCAACGGGATGTTTGGGGGAGTTCAGCGTTTTATCGCCCACCAGTTTGCCGTACCACGCCACCGCCGCTTTTAGCTGTGGATTGTGTGCGGCATACAGCCAGGTAATGCGCCCGCCCCAGCAAAATCCGGTGATCATCAGTTGGTGCGCATCTCCCCCGTTGCGGGAGGCCCAACTGGCGACGTGATCCAAATCGGCCAGTACCTGAGAGTCAGGCACTTTGGCGACAAGGCCGCTGAGCAGCGTCGGGATATCGGCAAAGTCATTGGGATCGCCTTCGCGAAAATAGAGTTCTGGTGCGATAGCCAGATACCCTTCCAGAGCCAGACGGCGGCAAACGTCACGAATGTGTTCATGAATGCCAAAAATCTCCTGCACGACAATAACCACGGGCAGCGGGCCATCGGTTTGCTTTGGTCGTGCGTGATACGCTGGCATATCATCGCCTTGTGAAGGTATGGACGTTACACCGGCGATAATCGCGTTATCCGGAGTGTGAACCGTGGTAGATGTCGGTGGAGATACAGCAGGTGCAAAGCCAGATTGTCGTGTTGTCATGGTATTCTCCGTACCCTTAAATATTCAGCCCAAAAGCGCATTGTTAACTATAGACACATGCAACGAACCACATTGCCTTAAACGGTCTATCTTTTGTGCAGGGCTTCCTTACATTGCATTGTTTATGTGATGTGTATCACTATTTCATGGTAATTGAATGCAATTGATTTACATCATAGTGATGACTGTCACGAAAATATGTTCATGCCTTCGGTAAAGTATGTTTTTGCTTCTTCTGACAAAACCGATTCACAGAGGAGTTTTTATGTCTAAGTCTGATGTTTTTCATCTCGGCCTCACTAAGAGCGATTTACAAGGGGCTACGCTTGCTATCGTCCCTGGCGACCCGGAGCGTGTGGAAAAGATCGCCGCGCTGATGGATAAGCCGGTTAAGCTGGCATCTCATCGCGAGTTCACTACCTGGCGTGCTGAGCTGGATGGTAAAGCCGTGATCGTTTGCTCTACCGGTATCGGCGGCCCGTCAACCTCTATTGCCGTAGAAGAACTGGCACAGCTGGGCATTCGTACCTTCCTGCGTATCGGTACGACTGGCGCTATCCAGCCGCATATCAACGTGGGTGATGTCCTGGTCACCACGGCGTCTGTCCGTCTGGATGGTGCAAGCCTGCACTTCGCGCCAATGGAGTTCCCGGCCGTTGCCGACTTCGAGTGCACCACTGCGCTGGTGGAAGCGGCGAAATCTATCGGCGCCACTACCCACGTTGGCGTTACCGCGTCTTCTGATACCTTCTACCCGGGCCAGGAGCGTTACGACACCTTCTCTGGTCGCGTAGTGAGCCGTTTCAAAGGCTCGATGGAAGAGTGGCAGTCGATGGGCGTCATGAACTACGAAATGGAATCTGCCACGCTGCTGACCATGTGCGCCAGCCAGGGTCTGCGTGCTGGTATGGTCGCGGGTGTTATCGTGAACCGTACTCAGCAAGAGATCCCGAATGCGGAAACGATGAAACAAACGGAAAGCCACGCGGTGAAAATCGTGGTGGAAGCTGCGCGTCGTTTACTGTAATTCTCCCTTCTTTGCTAAAAGGCCGACGCGTTCGGCCTTTTTATTTTGCGTAGTGCCTCGCAGGAAATTCCTTTTAAACTGGACGTTTATACAGCACAATTCTATTTTGTGCGGGTAAGTTGTTGCTGTAAGGGGGCGTTGTGGATATTTCAATTATGATGAGTGCCGTGCTGGCGTTAGCCGCAGGGCTGCTGGTTGGGTGGCTGGCAACAAAAGCGCACGCCGACAGGATCCGTGCCGACCTCATCGAAGAACGACGTGAACTGGATATCGCGCTAAGCGCCGCCCGGCAGCAACTCTCACAGGAGGCCCACTGGCGCGACGAATGCGAACTGCTGAATAACGAACTCCGCAGCCTGCAGAGTATCAATACCTCGCTGGAGGCCGATCTCCGGGAAGTCACCACTCGTCTGGAAGCAACGCAACAGCATGCGGAAGATAAAATTCGCCAGATGATCAACAGCGAACAGCGCTTGAGCGAACAGTTTGAGAATCTGGCGAACCGCATTTTCGAGCACAGTAACCGTCGGGTAGATGAGCAAAATCGCCAAAGCCTGAACAGCCTGCTGGCACCGCTTCGCGAACAACTGGACGGTTTTCGACGCCAGGTTCAGGATAGCTTTGGTAAAGAGGCACAGGAACGTCATACTCTGGCGCACGAAATTCGTAATCTCCAGCAACTGAACGCGCAGATGGCACAGGAAGCAGTAAACCTGACGCGTGCATTAAAAGGGGATAACAAAACGCAGGGTAACTGGGGCGAGGTGGTACTCACGCGGGTGCTTGAGGCTTCCGGTCTGCGTGAAGGCTATGAATACGAAACCCAGGTCAGCATCGAAAACGACGCCCGCTCGCGGATGCAGCCAGATGTTATTGTCCGGTTACCGCAGGGCAAAGATGTGGTGATCGACGCGAAAATGACGCTGGTTGCCTATGAACGCTATTTTAACGCTGAAGATGAACTCACCCGCGAGAGTGCGTTGCAGGAGCATATCGCCTCGGTGCGAAACCACATTCGTCTGCTGGGTCGCAAAGACTATCAGCAGCTTCCTGGGTTACGTACGCTTGACTATGTGCTGATGTTTATCCCCGTTGAGCCTGCTTTTTTACTGGCGCTCGACAGGCAGCCTGAACTGATTACCGAAGCGCTTAGAAATAATATTATGCTGGTCAGTCCCACTACGCTGTTGGTGGCATTGCGTACGATTGCCAATCTGTGGCGCTACGAGCATCAGAGCCGTAATGCGCAACAAATTGCCGATCGGGCCAGCAAACTTTATGACAAGATGCGGTTGTTTGTGGATGATATGTCGGCAATAGGTCAAAGCCTGGATAAAGCCCAGGACAACTACCGACAGGCGATGAAAAAACTCTCTTCCGGTCGTGGAAACGTCCTGTCGCAGGCAGAAGCGTTTCGCAGTTTAGGGGTGGAAATTAAGCGCGAGATTAATCCTGAACTGGCTGAACAAGCCACGACCCAGGATGAAGAGTACCGTTTGCGCTCGGTCCCTGAGACGCAACCGGATGAGCCTTACCCCGATGATGAAGCGGTAAATCAGCAATCAAGCTAGTCCATTTGGGGTAGTTGAACCCGGCAGAAGGGTAGGGCAAATTGACCCAATCTGTTACACTTCTCGAACATTTTTTGAATGAGCAGGCACTGAGATGGTGGATAATTCACAAGAAACGACGCACTTTGGCTTTCAGACCGTCGCTAAAGAGCAGAAAGCTGACATGGTGGCTCACGTTTTTCATTCTGTGGCCTCTAAATATGACGTTATGAATGACTTAATGTCATTCGGCATTCATCGTTTGTGGAAGCGCTTCACCATTGACTGCAGTGGCGTGCGTCGCGGACAAACCGTTCTCGATTTGGCTGGCGGTACCGGCGATCTGACGGCGAAATTCTCTCGCATGGTAGGCGAAACCGGCAAAGTTGTGCTGGCAGATATCAATGACTCAATGCTCAAAATGGGTCGCGAAAAGCTGCGCAATATCGGTGTAGTGGGGAACGTTGAGTACGTTCAGGCGAATGCGGAAGCGTTACCTTTCCCTGACAACACGTTTGACTGCATCACCATCTCTTTTGGTCTGCGCAACGTGACGGATAAAGACAAAGCATTACGCTCAATGTATCGCGTGTTGAAGCCGGGCGGGCGTTTACTGGTGCTGGAATTCTCCAAGCCGATTATCGAACCGTTGAGCAAAGCCTACGACGCGTACTCTTTCCACGTTCTGCCGCGAATTGGCTCCATGGTAGCAAGCGATGCAGACAGTTATCGCTATTTGGCGGAGTCCATCCGCATGCATCCCGATCAGGACACCTTAAAAGCAATGATGCAAGATGCCGGGTTCGAAAGCGTTGATTACTACAACCTGACGGCAGGTGTCGTTGCGCTGCATCGTGGCTACAAGTTCTGACAGGAGATTGGGGATGCCTTTAAAACCCTTAGTGACCGCAGGCGTTGAAAATCTGCTCAACACCTTTCTGTACCGTTCCCCTGCGCTCAAGTCAGCCAGAACGCGTTTACAGGGCCAAGTGCTACGTGTTGATCTCAAAGGATTTTCAACACCGTTAGTCCTGGTGTTTAGTGAGCGCCAGGTCGATGTGCTGGGGGCATGGGAAGGCGAAGCCGATTGCACCGTAATCACACATGCCAGCGTGTTACCGAAACTACGCGATCGGCAGCAACTCACCACGCTTATTCGCAGCGGTGAGCTGGAAGTCCAGGGCGATATTCAGGTCGTGCAGAACTTTGTGGCGTTGGCCGATCTGGCGGAGTTTGATCCCGCTGAACTGTTAGCGCCCTATACTGGCGATATCGTCGCGGAAGGAGTCAGTAAAGTGTTGCGTGGTGGAGCTAAGTTCCTGCGCCGCAACATTCAGCGCCAGCAGCGTTATGTTGCTGAAGCGATCACCGAAGAGTGGCGCATGGCTCCGGGTTCGCTTGAGGTTGCATGGTTTGCAGAAGAAACGGCAGCCGTTGAGCGCGCGGTCGAATCTCTGGCTACACGGCTGGAAAAACTGGAGGCCAAATGACGCCAGGTGAAGTACGGCGCCTTTATTTCATCATTCGCACTTTTTTAAGCTACGGTCTTGATGAACTCATCCCTAAAATGCGTATCACGCTGCCGCTCCGGCTGTGGCGTTACTCGCTGTTCTGGATGCCCAACCGACACAAAGATAAGCCGTTGGGAGAAAGGCTGAGACTGGCTTTGCAGGAATTGGGGCCGGTGTGGATCAAATTTGGTCAAATGCTCTCAACCCGTCGTGATCTTTTCCCTCCGCACATTGCCGATCAGCTAGCGCTACTGCAGGATCGGGTTGCGCCATTCGATGGGCAACGCGCGAAAGAACAAATCGAAGAGGCGATGGGGGGGCTACCCGTCGAGGAATGGTTTGATGATTTTGAGATCACACCGCTGGCATCTGCGTCTATTGCTCAGGTTCACACCGCGCGGCTGAAATCGAATGGCAAAGAGGTGGTAATCAAAGTTATTCGTCCGGATATCTTGCCAGTAATCAAAGCCGATTTAAAACTGATCTATCGCCTTGCTCGCTGGGTTCCTCGCCTGCTGCCGGACGGTCGTCGCCTGCGGCCAACAGAAGTGGTTCGTGAATATGAAAAAACATTGATCGACGAGCTGAACCTGCTGCGTGAGTCGGCAAACGCCATTCAACTGCGACGTAATTTTGAAGACAGCCCGATGTTGTACATCCCGGAAGTGTATTCCGACTATTGCAGTCAGAACATGATGGTGATGGAGCGCATTTACGGTATTCCCGTTTCAGATGTCGCCACGCTTGAGAAGAACGGCACCAACATGAAGCTGCTGGCCGAACGCGGTGTTCAGGTCTTCTTTACTCAGGTTTTCCGCGACAGCTTTTTCCATGCCGACATGCACCCCGGGAACATTTTCGTGAGTTATGAGCACCCTGAAAACCCGAAATACATTGGTATTGATTGCGGGATCGTGGGTTCCTTAAACAAAGAAGATAAGCGCTACCTGGCTGAAAACTTTATTGCGTTCTTTAACCGCGACTACCGCAAAGTAGCTGAACTGCACGTGGATTCTGGCTGGGTTCCGCCGGATACCAACGTTGAAGAGTTCGAATTCGCCATTCGTACCGTGTGCGAGCCGATCTTCGAAAAGCCGCTGGCAGAGATCTCCTTTGGTCACGTGCTGTTGAATCTGTTCAATACGGCACGTCGATTTAATATGGAAGTCCAGCCTCAACTGGTGTTGTTACAGAAGACGCTGTTGTACGTTGAGGGTGTTGGCCGACAGCTCTATCCTCAGTTAGATCTGTGGAAAACGGCCAAGCCTTTCCTTGAATCCTGGATTAAAGATCAGGTAGGTATTCCGGCGCTTGTCAGGGCATTTAAAGAAAAAGCACCATTCTGGGTCGAAAAAATGCCAGAAATACCTGAACTTGTGTATGACAGTTTGCGCCAGGGCAAATATTTACAGCACAGTGTTGATAAGATTGCGCGCGAGCTTCATGCGAATCACGTACGTCAGGGACAATCCCGTTATTTATTGGGTATTGGCGCAACGTTGCTGTTAAGTGGGACATTCCTGCTGGTAAGCCGCCCTGAGTGGGGGCTTATGCCGGGCTGGTTAATCGCGGGTGGTGTTATCGCCTGGCTGATCGGCTGGCGCAAAATGCGCTGATTTTTTCATCGCCCAAGGCAGGTCGTGTAACGTATACTACGACCTTATTAATTCATCATCTATGACAGAGGAACATGTATGGGTGGTATCAGTATTTGGCAGTTGTTGATCATTGCCGTCATCGTTGTACTGCTATTTGGCACCAAGAAACTCGGCTCCATCGGTTCCGACCTTGGCGCGTCTATTAAAGGCTTCAAGAAAGCGATGGGTGATGATGAACCTAAGCAGGATAAAACCAGCCAGGACGCTGATTTTACCGCTAAATCCATCACCGATAAGCAGGGTGAAGTGAAGAAAGAAGACGCCAAAAACCAAGATAAAGAGCAGGTATAATCCGTGTTTGATATCGGTTTTAGCGAACTGTTATTGGTGTTCGTTATCGGCCTCATCGTACTGGGGCCGCAACGATTGCCAGTGGCAGTAAAAACGGTCGCGGGCTGGGTCCGTGCGCTGCGCTCTCTTGCAACTACCGTGCAGAATGAACTGACCCAGGAGCTTAAGCTTCAGGAGTTTCAGGACAGCCTGAAGAAAGTAGAGAAAGCGAGCCTGACAAATTTGACGCCGGAGCTGAAAGCATCGATGGATGAGCTGCGCGAAGCGGCTGAGTCGATGAAGCGTTCTTACAGCGTGCACGATCCTGAGAAAGCGAGCGATGAAGCGCACACTATCCATAATCCGGTAGTGAAAGAAGCGGAAGCGCAGCGAGAAGGAGTTACCCCTGCAGCCGCTGAAAACCAGGCCAGTTCGCCGGAGCAAAAACCGGAATCCACGGCCGCTGACACGCCGGAGTTGAAGGAAACTGCTTCCGTTACGTCGATGGACGCGGAAAAGAAACCTGCTGCACCAGCTGTCGAATCCTCACCCTCGTCGAGTGATAAACCGTAAACATGTCTGTAGAAGATACTCAACCGCTCATCACGCATCTTATTGAGCTGCGTAAGCGACTCCTGAACTGCATTATTGCGGTTATGGTGATCTTTCTGGCGTTGGTTTATTTTGCCAACGACATTTACCATATGGTTGCAGCGCCGCTGATTAAACAGATGCCGCAGGGTGCAACGATGATCGCCACCGATGTGGCTTCACCGTTCTTTACCCCGATAAAGCTAACCTTTATGGTGTCGCTGATCCTGTCGGCACCGGTGATCCTGTACCAGGTATGGGCATTTATTGCGCCTGCTTTATATAAGCATGAACGCCGCCTTGTCGTGCCGCTGCTGGTCTCAAGTTCGCTGTTGTTCTATATCGGGATGGCATTCGCCTATTTTGTCGTCTTCCCGCTGGCGTTTGGCTTCCTTGCCAACACAGCTCCGCAAGGCGTGCAGGTTTCGACAGACATTGCCAGTTATCTCAGCTTTGTCATGGCACTGTTTATGGCGTTTGGTGTCTCTTTTGAAGTTCCGGTCGCCATCGTCCTGTTATGCTGGATGGGCATTACGACACCTGATGATTTACGTAAGAAACGCCCTTACGTAGTTGTCGGGGCATTTGTCGTGGGGATGTTACTGACTCCACCAGATGTCTTCTCGCAAACGCTGTTGGCTATACCGATGTACTGCCTGTTTGAAGTGGGTGTTTTCTTCTCTCGTTTTTATGTCGGTAAGCGACGTACGCGGGACGAAGACAACGAGGCAGAGAATGCGAAAGAAGCCGAAGCCACCGAGAAAACCGAAGAGTAAATTCAGCCGCCCGTCAGGGCGGTTGTCATATGGGAGGATGCATGTTTGATATTGGCGTTAATTTAACCAGTTCACAATTTGCGAAAGACCGGGATGAGGTCGTGGCGCGCGCCTTTGCTGCGGGCGTAAACGGTATGCTTCTGACCGGCACAAACCTGCATGAAAGCCAGCAGGCGCTAAAGTTGGCACAGCATTATCCGCATTGCTGGTCCACGGCTGGCGTGCACCCGCATGACAGCAGCCAATGGCAATCCTCAACGGAAGACGAGATTATCGCGCTGGCGAACCAGTCCGAAGTGGTCGCCATTGGTGAATGCGGCCTGGATTTTAATCGTAATTACTCCACTGCGCAGGAACAGGAACGGGCTTTTGAGGCGCAATTGCGTATTGCCGCCGAATTGCAGATGCCTGTTTTCATGCATTGTCGGGATGCCCACGAACGTTTTCTTACGCTGCTGGAACCCTGGCTGGACAGCCTCCCCGGCGCAGTGCTGCACTGTTTCACCGGTTCGCGCCGGGAGATGCAGGACTGCGTGGACCGAGGGCTTTATATCGGGATTACCGGATGGGTCTGCGATGAGCGTCGGGGGATGGAACTACGGGAGCTACTGCCTTTTATCCCGGTGGAAAGGCTGCTGATAGAAACAGACGCGCCCTATTTACTCCCACGCGATCTGGCCCCGAAGCCGACTTCCCGACGCAATGAACCTGCACACCTGCCGCATATTCTTGAGCGTATTGCGCACTGGCGCGGGGAAGATCCTCAGTGGCTATCAACGGCGATTGATGCCAACGTCAGAACGTTATTCGAAGTGACCTTCTAAACGGCTTAAATTTTTCGAAAGCCGGTATTTTTCACGCTCTGCTTAACCTCTTTATTCAACAGGTTAAGCAGTAGCATGGAACGTGCTTCGCCATCCGGTTCGGTGAAGATCGCTTTTAGCCCCTCAAACGCCCCTTCAGTAATAATTACGCTGTCCCCTGGCTGAGGAGTTTGCGGGTCAACAATTCCTTCTGGCTTGTAGATAGAAAGCTGGTGAATAACGGGAGAAGGAACTGTCGCAGGCGTCGCGCCAAAACGGACGAAATGGCTGACGCCACGTGTCGCATTGATGGTCGTGGTGTGGATCACTTCCGGATCGAACTCGACAAACATGTAATTAGGGAAAAGTGGCTCACTGACTGTGGTACGTTTACCACGCACCATTTTTTCCAGGGTGATCATTGGCGTCAAACAGTTTACTGCTTGTCTTTCCAGGTGTTCCTGGGCACGCTGAAGTTGCCCGCGTTTGCAGTACAGTAAATACCAGGCTTGCATAATAACTCTTATCCGCTTGTTCTGAGCGCAAGCATAGCAAAAGTCATTATACACTTCATCTTTCAAGCCTCATCGGTGTTGGTTGCCAGAGTTCACGCTAATTTAACAAAAATACAGCATCACAATGATGAACGCCGTATAATGACGCGCTTACACAGAGGCCATAATGGACGCCATGAAATATCACGACTTACGCGACTTCCTGACGCAGCTTGAACAGCAGGGCGAGCTCAAACGCATTACGCTTCCAGTGGATCCCCATCTGGAGATCACTGAAATTGCCGATCGCACTTTGCGTGCCGGTGGGCCTGCGCTGCTGTTTGAGAATCCAAAAGGCTATTCAATGCCGGTACTGTGCAATCTGTTTGGCACTCCGAAGCGTGTCGCCATGGGGATGGGGCAAGAAGATGTCTCAGCACTACGGGAAGTTGGTAAGCTGTTGGCGTTTTTGAAAGAGCCGGAGCCGCCGAAAGGATTCCGCGATCTGTTTGATAAGCTGCCGCAGTTCAAGCAGGTACTGAACATGCCGACCAAACGGCTACGCGGTGCGCCTTGTCAGCAAAAAATTTCTTCAGGTGATGACGTTGATTTAAACCGTATACCGATCATGACCTGCTGGCCGGAAGATGCTGCGCCGCTGATTACATGGGGACTCACCGTCACGCGTGGTCCGCATAAAGAGCGACAGAATCTGGGTATTTATCGCCAACAGCTGATTGGCAAAAACAAGCTCATTATGCGTTGGCTTTCACATCGTGGCGGCGCGCTGGATTATCAGGAGTGGTGCGCGGCACACCCTGGTGAGCGTTTCCCAGTCTCCGTTGCGTTAGGGGCAGACCCGGCGACCATTCTGGGCGCTGTGACCCCTGTACCTGATACATTATCAGAGTACGCCTTCGCCGGGCTGCTGCGTGGCACCAAGACCGAAGTCGTCAAATGCATCTCCAACGATCTCGAAGTACCCGCCAGCGCTGAAATTGTTCTGGAAGGCTATATCGAGCCGGGTGAACTGGCACCGGAAGGACCGTATGGCGATCATACGGGTTATTACAATGAAGTGGATAGCTTCCCGGTTTTCACCGTCACACACATCACCCAACGCGAAGATGCGATTTATCACTCCACCTACACCGGACGTCCACCAGATGAGCCAGCGGTGCTCGGTGTGGCGCTGAATGAGGTCTTTGTCCCTATTCTGCAAAAGCAGTTCCCGGAAATCGTCGATTTTTACCTACCTCCGGAAGGTTGTTCATATCGCCTGGCCGTGGTGACGATGAAAAAACAGTACGCGGGTCATGCCAAACGCGTCATGATGGGTGTTTGGTCGTTTTTGCGTCAGTTTATGTACACTAAATTTGTTATTGTCTGCGATGATGACGTCAACGCGCGTGACTGGAATGATGTGATTTGGGCAATTACTACCCGTATGGACCCGGCCCGGGATACGGTACTGGTAGAGAATACGCCGATTGATTACCTGGACTTTGCCTCGCCGGTATCCGGTCTTGGTTCAAAAATGGGGCTGGATGCCACAAATAAATGGCCGGGTGAAACCCAACGAGAGTGGGGACGCCCGATTAAAAAAGATCCTGAAGTGACTGCGCGTATTGACGCAATTTGGGATGAACTGGCCATCTTTAATGACGGCAAAAGCGCCTGAGGCGCGATCGTTTTGCCTATTGATCCGACAGAGAGAGCGCATGACAACCTTAAGCTGTAAAGTGACCTCGGTAGAAGCTATCACTGACACCGTATATCGCGTTCGTTTAGTGCCTGACGCGGCATTTTCCTTTCGTGCAGGTCAGTATTTAATGGTCGTGATGGATGAAAGGGATAAGCGTCCGTTTTCCATGGCATCAACGCCGGACGAGCAAGGATTCATTGAGCTGCACGTTGGCGCTTCTGAGCTAAATCTTTATGCCATGGCGGTGATGGATCGCATTCTGAAAGACCGGGAAATCAAGGTCGATATTCCGCATGGCGAAGCCTGGCTGCGTGATGAAGATGAGCGTCCGCTGATGCTGATCGCGGGCGGCACAGGGTTCTCTTACGTGCGTTCCATTCTGCTCACCGCGCTGGCGCGTAATCCCAACCGCGATATCACCATTTACTGGGGCGGGCGCGAAGAGAAGCATCTCTACGATCTCTCTGAGCTGGAAGCGTTGTCGGTGAATCACCCGAACCTGCGCGTTGAGCCAGTGGTAGAGCAGCCTGAAGACGGCTGGCGTGGTCGTACGGGAACCGTGTTAACGGCAGTATTGCAGGATTACGGTACTCTGGCGGAACACGATATCTACATCGCCGGGCGTTTCGAGATGGCTAAAATCGCGCGCGACCTGTTCTGCAATGAACGTCAGGCACGTGAAGATCGTCTGTTTGGTGACGCGTTCGCGTTTATTTAAGCGATGTGCGCCGGAACCCCGCCGGCGCATTGATAAATTCCCCACCTTCCACATGACGGTTGCTGTCTTGGCATCTTTGCATATCTCCTGACTTACAAAACCTAATTATTTTTAGTAAACAAAATCATTTCCTGTTTATATGCAAATATCACAGCATTTTGTGATACCTCACTATTTGTTTAGTAAACAAATCAGGCACTCTATGCAGCATCATAATTGCGAGATGCCAATGAGAGGAGAGGCCACCATGAGGCTCGGACTGGATATCGGCGGGACTAAAATTGAAGCGGTGGTAATTGATAACGCGGGTGAAATTGTTTTCCGCGAGCGATGTGCGACACCAAAGCAGAGTTACGGTGATTTTTTCCAGGCTGTGACCGGGATGATTGCTAAGGCGAGACAGGCCGTTAATCAGCCTTTCTCAATTGGCGTTGGGGTGCCCGGCGCGGTGGATAGCGAAGGTTTGATTAAGAATTCCAATATTCTGGTGCTGAATCAGCAGGCATTTTCACAAGATCTTGAGCGTGCATTAGGAATGCCTGTGCCCGTAACCAATGACGCCAACTGCTTTACCCTGTCGGAAGCGATGGACGGTAGCGGACGGGACTATCGTGTCGTATTTGGCGTGATCCTTGGTACCGGATGCGGCGGCGGTCTGTGCTTCGATAATCGGTTGATCTCCGGCCCCAACGCCTGTGCCGGAGAGTGGGGACATAATGCATTGCCGCGCTACCACGAATCTCGGGACGGGGCTGAAGTGACATGCTATTGCGGACAGGTGAACTGTATTGAGAGCTTTATTTCCGGCAGCGGCCTGGAGCGTCAGTATATGAATCACACCGCGCAACATGCAGGTGTGCCACATATTATGCAGCGTGTAGAATCGGGTGATACGGTAGCCTGCTTGGTATGGGAACGCTATTGCGATCAGCTGGCACGTGCGTTGGCGGGTATTGTGAATACACTCGACCCTGATGTCATTGTGCTGGGAGGGGGGGTATCCAATATCACATTACTGTATTCGGGTTTGCAGGCACGCGTGGCACAGTACGTGTTTGGTAAACAGTGCTGTACACCGATCGTTCAGGCCCGACACGGCGACAGCAGCGGTGTCCGTGGCGCAGCCTGGCTGGGAGCACAAAAGGCCAGCGTAAATCAATGAGAGTGACATGACGAAACCTGTACGAATCAGAGATATTGCCGAAGCCTGCGGCGTTTCAGTTGGCGCTGTATCCCGCGCACTAAAAGGGCAGCCAGGGCTACGTGAAGACACCCGGCTGCGCATTATTTCTGTGGCGCAGCAGCAGGGCTATGATTTTTCTCGCCTGCGCGCAGACAAGATCAAACGCGTCCTGTTTTTACTGCATCGTCAGCACAATATCAGCCGGGCTTTACCGTTTTACTCTCAACTGCTGCTGGGTATCGATGATGCCTGCCGGGAGCAGGGTATTGCGCTGAGCTTTCTGTCTATCGGTCCGGGCGATGCAGTGAGTGAGCAGGTGATGCTGCACCAGCCTGATGCGCTGATCTGCGCCGGTTTTTTTGAACCTGAGTTGCTTGGGCTGCTGCAACAGATGAAATTGCCGTTGGTGCTGGTGGATCTCTGGGCGCCGGGGCTGCCTTGCGTGAATCCGGATAATACCCAGGGTGGCTATCTGGCTACGCAACATCTGATTACGCAAGGGCGCAGGCGTATCGCTTTTCTTGCCAGTTCGCTTGCGCACTACAGCATCCGTCAGCGCGAGAAGGGCTACCGTCAGGCATTGTATGAGGCCCGCTTGCTGATGCCGCCAGAGTACGACGCCGTTGCGCCGCCACTGCTGGATACTGAACAATCGTTGGTGGAAGCGGTTAATGAGCTGCTCAGGCTGCCGGAACCGCCTGATGCCATTTTTGCCTATAACGACGCGGCAGCGCTGGTTGTTCAGCGGGTGTGCGCGCAGCAGGGTATACGTATCCCGGAAGATCTTGCGCTGGTGGGGTTTGATGATATCGATGCTGCGGCCTGGTCACATCCGCCGCTGACTACGATTGCGGTTGATAAACAGCAACTGGGGCGTGAAGCGCTGCGTTTATTGCTGGAAGAGAAACAGGAAGAGAATCTGCTGTTGCCGGTGCAGTTAGTGGTGCGTGTTAGTTCAGGGAAATAAAAAACCCGCCCCTGACAGGCGGGAAGAACGGCAACTAAACCTTTCCCCGTCATAATTCACTCTGCCTCTTTGTTGGCTGCCTTTGCTCACCCCGGTCACATAGTTATCTATGCTCCCGGGGATTCGCTCAGTTGCCGCCGCGATGCAGCGCGAATTATTTAGGGGAATTTATCTTTGATTAAACTCGCTCAAATACCGTTGCGATGCCCTGACCTAACCCGATACACATCGTTGCCAGACCAAATTGCACGTCTTTGCGTTCCATCAGGTTGAGCAGGGTGGTACTGATACGCGCACCAGAGCATCCCAGTGGGTGACCCAGGGCGATCGCGCCGCCGTTGAGGTTGATCTTCTCGTCTATCTGCTCCATCAGCCCCAGATCTTTAATGCACGGCAGGATCTGGGCGGCAAAGGCTTCGTTCATCTCAAACAAGCCGATGTCGCTGGCGGAGAGTCCGGCTTTTTTCAGCGCCAGCTTTGAGGCCGGAACCGGACCATAACCCATGATTGAGGGGTCGCAGCCGACAACAGCCATCGAACGAATACGGGCTCGCGGCGTCAGACCCAGCTCACGAGCACGGCTCTCACTCATCACCAGCATCGCCGCTGCGCCGTCGGAGAGCGCGGAGGAGGTACCCGCAGTGACCGTTCCGCTCACCGGATCGAACGCCGGGCGCAGGGTGGACAGCGCTTCAACGGTTGTCTCCGGGCGGATAACCTCATCGTAGTTAAACTGCTTCAGCACGCCGTCGGCATCATGGCCGCCGGTCGGGATGATTTCGTTTTTAAATGCGCCAGACTGTGTTGCAGCCCAGGCGCGAGCATGTGAACGTGCGGCGAAAGCATCCTGCATTTCACGGCTGATGCCGTGCATGCGGGAGAGCATTTCTGCGGTCAGACCCATCATCCCCGCCGCTTTTGCTACGTTGCGGCTCATGCCCGGATGGAAATCAACGCCGTGGCTCATTGGTACATGGCCCATATGCTCCACGCCGCCCACCAGGCACGCCTGAGCATCGCCGGTCATGATCATGCGCGCAGCGTCGTGCAACGCCTGCATCGAAGAGCCACACAGACGGTTCACGGTGACCGCCGGAACGGAGTGCGGGATTTCCGCCAGCAGCGCGGCGTTACGGGCAATGTTAAAACCCTGCTCCAGCGTTTGCTGCACACAGCCCCAGTAAATATCATCCAGCGCGGTTGGCTCCAGCGCGGGATTACGCGCCAGCAGGCTACGCATTAAATGTGCGGAGAGATCTTCTGCCCGCACGTTACGAAACGCCCCCCCTTTCGAACGGCCCATCGGGGTACGGATCGCATCAACAATTACAACCTGTTCCATTGTGACTCCTTAAGCCGTTTTCAGGCTGCCAACCGGGCGGGCAGGCTCAACCTGGGGATAATACGGTTCGTTATGGCGTGCTTTATCACGCAGGCCAGCCGGAACTTCATACAGCGGGCCAAGGTGCTGATACTGCTGAGCCATATCGAGATACTTCGCGCTGCCGAGCGTATCCAGCCAGCGGAACGCGCCGCCGTGGAACGGGGGGAAGCCCAGGCCATAAACCAGCGCCATATCGGCTTCTGCCGGACTGGCGATAATGCCTTCTTCCAGACAACGCACCACTTCGTTGACCATTGGGATCATCATGCGGGCGATAATTTCTTCATCGCTAAAGTCGCGTTTCGGCTGGCTGACTTCTGCCAGCAGATCATCAACGGTGGCATCCTCTTCTTTCTTCGGCTTGCCCTTGTTGTCTTCTTTATAACGCCAGAATCCAAGACCGTTTTTCTGTCCGAAACGGTTAGCATCAAACAGGGCGTCTATCGCGTCGCGATAATCTTTTTGCATACGCTGAGGGAAGCCTGCGGACATCACTGCCTGCGCGTGATGTGCGGTATCAATACCCACCACGTCCAGCAGATAAGCCGGGCCCATCGGCCAGCCAAACTGTTTTTCCATGACTTTGTCGACTTTGCGGAAATCCGCCCCATCACGCAGCAGCTGGCTGAAACCGGCAAAATAGGGGAAGAGTACGCGGTTCACGAAGAAACCGGGGCAGTCATTCACCACAATTGGCGTTTTGCCCATCTGACTTGCCCAGGCGACAACCCTGGCGATGGTTTCATCCGAGCTTTTCTCACCGCGAATGATCTCAACCAGCGGCATACGGTGCACCGGGTTAAAGAAGTGCATCCCACAGAAGTTTTCCGGGCGCTTGAGCGCGCTGGCCAGCTCGTTGATTGGGATGGTAGAGGTATTCGACGCCAGTACGGTGTCCGGGCGAACTTTGTCTTCAGTCTCCGCCAGCACCGCTTTTTTCACTTTCGGGTTTTCCACGACCGCTTCAACCACCACGTCCACACGCTCAAAGCCGCTATAGTCGAGGGTTGGATGAATGGTGGAAATCACGCCCGCCATTTTCAGACCGTCAATTTTGCCGCGCTCAAGCTGTTTGTTCAGTAGCTTGGCCGCTTCGGTCATGCCGAGCGTTAATGATTTGTCATTGATATCTTTCATCACAACCGGCACGCCTTTCCAGGCTGACTGGTACGCGATGCCGCCACCCATAATACCTGCACCCAGCACTGCCGCTTGCTTTGGTGCCTCAATATTTTTGGTGAGTTTTTTGGCTTTGGCTTTCACGAACTGATCGTTCAGGAATATCCCAACCAGCGCGCGAGCTTCACTGGTGTGCGCCAGTGGCACAAAGCTTTTATTTTCCAGATTCAGCGCTTCATCACGGCCAAAACGGGCCGCTGCTTCAATGGTTTTTACTGCGGTAATCGGCGCGGGATAGTGCTTACCTGCCGTCTGCGCTACCATACCTTTGGCAATGGTAAAGCTCATAGCCGCTTCAATTTTGCTGAGTTTCAACGGCTCCAGCTTCGGCTGACGTTTGGCTTTCCAGTCAAGATCGCCATTAATTGCCTGACGTAATACCGCAATCGCGCCATCAAGCAGTTTGTCTTGCTTCACCACGCCATCGACCAGGCCGATTTTCAGCGCTTGCTCAGCGCCAACATCTTTACCTGCCGCAATGATTTCCAGCGCGCTGTCTGCACCCAGCATACGTGGCATACGCACGGAGCCACCAAAGCCCGGCATAATACCCAGCTTAGTTTCCGGCAGGCCGATGCGCAGGTCCGGCGTTGCCAGACGATAATCGGTTGCCAGGACACACTCGCAGCCGCCGCCCAGCGCGTAGCCGTTTACCGCAGAGAGGGTCGGAACAGGCAGATCTTCGAGGCGGTTAAAGACGCTGTTGGCAAAATGCAGCCACTGGCTCAACTGCTCTTCAGGCACGAGGAACAGTGAAAGGAATTCGGTGATATCGGCACCAACAATAAAGGCTGCTTTGTTAGAACGCAGCAGCAGCCCTTTTAAATTCGGTTGTTTTTCCAGCACGTCAAGCGCATGGCCCAGGCTGGCAACGGTGGCCGTGTCGAGTTTATTGACCGAACCAGGGGCATCGAACACCAGTTCGGCGATGCCATCTTCCAGCCAGTCGAGGTACAGGGTGTCGCCTTTGTAAAGCATGTCAGTCTCCTGAATCCGCAAGGTGATCTGGTCATACCAGATGAATCGAAGTGTGTATTTTGTGTTAATAAAATGCAAATGAATGATTAAAGAAATGACGATTTGATCACGCTCGGCAGAAATCACGCACTCACAAGGCGATGTGCTAAGATGCGGAGACTTGAGGTCAAAAAAACAGAAGGATAGAAAATGGAATCACTGGCCGCACTCTATAAAAATCATATCGTTACCCTACAGGAACGGACGCGCGACGCGCTGGCGCGCTTCAAGCTGGATGCGTTACTTATTCATTCAGGTGAGCTGATTAACGTCTTTCTCGACGATCATCCGTATCCGTTTAAGGTCAACCCGCAGTTTAAAGCCTGGGTTCCCGTAACGCAGGTTCCCAACTGCTGGTTGCTGGTGGATGGTGTGAATAAGCCAAAGCTGTGGTTCTACCTGCCGGTCGATTACTGGCACAACGTTGAACCGCTGCCGACCTCTTTCTGGACGGAAGAGGTCGAGATCATCGCGCTGCCGAAAGCGGATGGTATCGGTAGCCAACTGCCTGCTGCTCGCGGCAATATCGGTTATATCGGTCCGGTTCCGGAACGCGCACTGCAACTGGACATCGCGGCCAGTAACATCAACCCGAAAGGGGTGATTGACTACCTGCATTATTACCGTGCTTATAAAACGGATTACGAACTGGCCTGCATGCGCGAAGCGCAGAAAATGGCGGTGAATGGACACCGTGCCGCGGAAGAAGCGTTCCGTTCCGGAATGAGCGAGTTTGACATCAACCTCGCTTACCTGACGGCTACCGGTCATCGCGACACCGACGTGCCATACAGCAACATCGTGGCGCTTAACGAGCATGCTTCGGTTCTTCATTACACCAAGCTGGATCATCAGGCGCCGTCTGAAATCCGCAGCTTCCTGCTCGACGCTGGCGCGGAATACAACGGCTATGCGGCAGACCTGACGCGAACCTGGTCGGCGAAAAGCGACAACGACTATGCGCATCTGGTGAAAGACGTTAACGACGAAGAGCTGGCGCTGATTGCCACCATGAAAGCAGGTACCAGCTACGTGGATTACCACATTCAGTTCCATCAGCGCATCGCGAAGCTGCTGCGTAAGCATCAAATCATCACCGATATGAGTGAAGAGGCGATGGTAGAAAACGATCTTACCGGGCCGTTTATGCCACACGGCATTGGTCACCCGCTGGGCCTGCAGGTACATGATGTCGCTGGCTTTATGCAGGATGACAGTGGTACCCATCTGGCCGCGCCGTCGAAGTATCCTTACCTGCGTTGCACCCGCGTATTGCAACCGGGCATGGTTCTGACCATCGAACCGGGCATTTACTTCATTGAATCTCTGCTGGCGCCATGGCGTGAAGGGCAGTTCAGCAAACACTTCAACTGGCAGAAAATTGAAGCCCTGAAACCGTTCGGCGGTATTCGTATTGAAGACAACGTGGTGGTCCACGAAAACAATATCGAAAACATGACGCGGGATTTGAAACTGGCGTAATGGACAGTTGGTTAATCCCTGCGGCGCCGGTTAGCGTCGTCGAAGAGATCAAAAAAAGCCGCTTCATTACGCTGCTCGCCCATACGGACGGCGTAGAAGCGGCAAAAGCGTTTGTTGAGTCAGTCAAAGCGGAACACCCGGACGCCCGCCACCATTGTGTGGCGTGGGTGGCGGGTGCGCCCAATGACTCGCAGCAGCTGGGATTTTCAGACGATGGCGAACCGGCGGGTACGGCAGGTAAACCGATGCTCGCACAGCTGATGGGGAGCAGTGTCGGTGAGATTACTGCGGTGGTGGTGCGCTACTACGGCGGTATCCTTCTCGGTACGGGAGGACTGGTAAAAGCCTACGGTGGTGGGGTGAATCAGGCGCTGCGGCAGTTAACGACACAGCGCAAGACGCCATTAACCGAATATACTTTGCTGTGTGAGTACGGTCAGCTGGCAGGCATTGAAGCCTTGCTGGGGCAGTTTGACGGTAAAGTCGTTGCCAGTGATTACCAGGCTTTTGTTCGACTCAGGGTGGCGCTTCCTTTTGCCAAAGTGGATGAGTTTTCGGCAAAACTGGCGGATTTTAGTCGTGGTTCATTGCAATTGTTAGCGATTGAAGAATAATCCCCACCTCATTTTAAAGAACTAAGGAAGCGGCAGAGATGCATTTTCGCGCCATCACCCGAATCGTTGGACTACTGGTCATCTTATTCTCGGGGACAATGATTATCCCTGGACTGGTAGCGCTCATCTACCGTGACGGGGCAGGGCGTGCATTCACCCAAACTTTCTTCGTTGCTTTGGCGATCGGCTCCATGCTGTGGTGGCCAAACCGTAAAGAGAAGGGCGAGCTAAAATCACGCGAAGGATTTCTGATTGTCGTTTTGTTCTGGACCGTGCTGGGGAGCGTGGGTGCGCTGCCATTTATTTTTGCGGAAAGCCCTAACCTCACGATAACCGACGCTTTTTTTGAATCCTTTTCCGGATTGACCACTACCGGTGCGACGACGCTGGTGGGGCTGGATTCATTGCCACACGCGATTCTCTTTTATCGCCAGATGCTGCAATGGTTCGGCGGGATGGGGATCATCGTGCTGGCGGTGGCTATCCTGCCTATTCTTGGTGTGGGTGGCATGCAGCTCTATCGGGCAGAAATGCCTGGGCCGCTGAAAGATAATAAAATGCGCCCGCGTATTGCCGAAACGGCAAAAACGTTGTGGCTTATCTATGTATTACTGACGGTGGCCTGCGCACTGGCGCTATGGTTTGCCGGGATGCCCGCGTTTGATGCCATTGGGCACAGTTTTGCCACAATTGCCATTGGCGGCTTTTCCACACACGATGCCAGCGTGGGCTATTTCGACAGTCCCACGATTAACACTATTATTGCTATCTTCTTGCTGATCTCCGGTTGTAACTATGGTCTGCACTTCTCTTTATTAAGCGGGCGTAGTTTGAAGGTCTACTGGCGCGATCCGGAATTCCGCATGTTCATCGGCGTACAGTTGACGCTGGTGGCTGTCTGTACGCTGGTGTTGTGGATACACAATACCTATGGATCTGCGCTCACGACGATCAACCAGGCCTTTTTCCAGGTGGTATCGATGGCGACGACCGCCGGATTTACTACAGACAGTATTGCCCGCTGGCCGCTGTTCCTGCCGGTGCTGTTGCTGTGTTCTGCGTTTATCGGCGGGTGTGCCGGGTCGACGGGCGGTGGCTTGAAGGTGATTCGTATCCTGCTGCTGTTTAAGCAGGGTAACCGTGAATTGAAACGACTGGTCCATCCGAATGCGGTTTACAGTATCAAACTGGGTAATCGTGCGTTGCCGGAGCGAATTCTTGAAGCCGTATGGGGATTCTTCTCTGCCTATGCGCTGGTCTTTATTATCAGTATGCTGGCGATTATTGCGACTGGCGTAGATGACTTCTCTGCGTTTGCCTCCGTGGTCGCGACGCTGAATAACCTGGGGCCAGGGCTGGGGGTTGTCGCCGACAACTTTGCCAGTATGAACCCCGTAGCGAAGTGGATCCTGATTGCCAATATGCTGTTTGGTCGTCTGGAGGTCTTTACTCTGCTGGTACTCTTTACCCCTACCTTCTGGCGTGAATAATGGAGTAACACGTGAAAACACTGATTCTTTTTTCTTCCCGGGACGGACAAACGCGCGAAATCGCCGAGTATCTGGCTTCTGAGCTCAAAGAGCTGGGTGTTTGGGCGGATGTGCTTAATTTGCATCGTACCGCGGAGCCTGACTGGCAAAATTATGACAGCGTGGTGATTGGCGCCTCGATTCGCTATGGTCATTACCATGCTGCTTTTCAGGAATTTGTGAAAAAGCATGCTACGCGGCTGAATGCGATGCCGAGTGCGTTCTACTCCGTTAACTTGGTTGCCCGTAAACCGGAAAAACGCACGCCTCAAACTAACAGCTATGCGCGCAAGTTCCTGATGAGTTCGCCGTGGCGGCCAGACCGTAGCGCGGTTATTGCCGGCGCTTTGCGGTATCCCCGTTATCGCTGGTATGACCGCGTTATGATCCAACTGATAATGAAGATGTCAGGCGGTGAAACGGATACGCATAAAGAAGTGGTGTATACCGATTGGGAACAGGTCGCGGGTTTCGCGCGGGAAATCGCCCAATTAACCCACAAAACGGTGTCAAAATAAGCGTAAAGAATAAAAAATAATCACTCGGAAAATTATTTTAAATTTCCTCTTGTCAGCCTGAAATAACTCCCTATAATGCGCCTCCACTGACACGGAACAACGGCACGCAAGCCGCCGGGTCGGCGGGGTTTCACTGAGAACCTCGGCGAAGAAAGCACAATTAAATGCTTGACTTCGTGGCGGGATGGCGTAATATGCACACCCCGCGCCGCTGAGAAAAGCGAAGCGGCACTGCTCTTTAACAATTTATCAGACAATCTGTGTGGGCACTCGAAGATACGGATTCTTAACGTCGCAAGACGAAAAATGAATACCAAGTCTCTGAGTGAACATACGTAATTCATTACGAAGTTTAATTCACGAGCATCAAACTTAAATTGAAGAGTTTGATCATGGCTCAGATTGAACGCTGGCGGCAGGCCTAACACATGCAAGTCGAACGGTAGCACAGAGAGCTTGCTCTCGGGTGACGAGTGGCGGACGGGTGAGTAATGTCTGGGAAACTGCCCGATGGAGGGGGATAACTACTGGAAACGGTAGCTAATACCGCATAACGTCGCAAGACCAAAGAGGGGGACCTTCGGGCCTCTTGCCATCGGATGTGCCCAGATGGGATTAGCTAGTAGGTGGGGTAACGGCTCACCTAGGCGACGATCCCTAGCTGGTCTGAGAGGATGACCAGCCACACTGGAACTGAGACACGGTCCAGACTCCTACGGGAGGCAGCAGTGGGGAATATTGCACAATGGGCGCAAGCCTGATGCAGCCATGCCGCGTGTATGAAGAAGGCCTTCGGGTTGTAAAGTACTTTCAGCGAGGAGGAAGGTGCTGAGGTTAATAACCGCAGCAATTGACGTTACTCGCAGAAGAAGCACCGGCTAACTCCGTGCCAGCAGCCGCGGTAATACGGAGGGTGCAAGCGTTAATCGGAATTACTGGGCGTAAAGCGCACGCAGGCGGTCTGTCAAGTCGGATGTGAAATCCCCGGGCTCAACCTGGGAACTGCATCCGAAACTGGCAGGCTAGAGTCTTGTAGAGGGGGGTAGAATTCCAGGTGTAGCGGTGAAATGCGTAGAGATCTGGAGGAATACCGGTGGCGAAGGCGGCCCCCTGGACAAAGACTGACGCTCAGGTGCGAAAGCGTGGGGAGCAAACAGGATTAGATACCCTGGTAGTCCACGCCGTAAACGATGTCGACTTGGAGGTTGTGCCCTTGAGGCGTGGCTTCCGGAGCTAACGCGTTAAGTCGACCGCCTGGGGAGTACGGCCGCAAGGTTAAAACTCAAATGAATTGACGGGGGCCCGCACAAGCGGTGGAGCATGTGGTTTAATTCGATGCAACGCGAAGAACCTTACCTACTCTTGACATCCACGGAATTTAGCAGAGATGCTTTAGTGCCTTCGGGAACCGTGAGACAGGTGCTGCATGGCTGTCGTCAGCTCGTGTTGTGAAATGTTGGGTTAAGTCCCGCAACGAGCGCAACCCTTATCCTTTGTTGCCAGCGGTCCGGCCGGGAACTCAAAGGAGACTGCCAGTGATAAACTGGAGGAAGGTGGGGATGACGTCAAGTCATCATGGCCCTTACGAGTAGGGCTACACACGTGCTACAATGGCATATACAAAGAGAAGCGACCTCGCGAGAGCAAGCGGACCTCATAAAGTATGTCGTAGTCCGGATTGGAGTCTGCAACTCGACTCCATGAAGTCGGAATCGCTAGTAATCGTGGATCAGAATGCCACGGTGAATACGTTCCCGGGCCTTGTACACACCGCCCGTCACACCATGGGAGTGGGTTGCAAAAGAAGTAGGTAGCTTAACCTTCGGGAGGGCGCTTACCACTTTGTGATTCATGACTGGGGTGAAGTCGTAACAAGGTAACCGTAGGGGAACCTGCGGTTGGATCACCTCCTTACCTTAAAGAAACGTTCTTTGTAGTGCTCACACAGATTGTCTGATGAAAAATTAGCAGTAAAAATCTCTGCAGGCTTGTAGCTCAGGTGGTTAGAGCGCACCCCTGATAAGGGTGAGGTCGGTGGTTCAAGTCCACTCAGGCCTACCAAATTCTTTCTGATACCGCGTTGTGAAACGACTCGCATACTTCAGTATGCTTCGCCGCTCCACGCCTTGTCTCAGCAAGAATTAAGGTGAATGAGATAACTACGATGGGGCTATAGCTCAGCTGGGAGAGCGCCTGCTTTGCACGCAGGAGGTCTGCGGTTCGATCCCGCATAGCTCCACCATCTTTACTGCAACAATACAAGAAAACTTCAGAGTGTACCTGAAAAGGTTCACTGCGAAGTTTTGCTCTTTAAAAATCTGGATCAAGCTGAAAATTGAAACGACACACTGTTTCATTTCTCCGTAATAAGAAATGAAAAGCGGTGTGTTCGAGTCTCTCAAATTTTCGCAACACGGTGGTGTTTTACGAAACATCTTCGGGTTGTGAGGTTAAGCGACTAAGCGTACACGGTGGATGCCCTGGCAGTCAGAGGCGATGAAGGACGTGCTAATCTGCGATAAGCGTCGGTAAGGTGATATGAACCGTTATAACCGGCGATTTCCGAATGGGGAAACCCAGTGTGATTCGTCACACTATCATTACGTGAATACATAGCGTAATGAAGCGAACCGGGGGAACTGAAACATCTAAGTACCCCGAGGAAAAGAAATCAACCGAGATTCCCCCAGTAGCGGCGAGCGAACGGGGAGCAGCCCAGAGTCTGAATCAGCTTGTGTGTTAGTGGAACGGTCTGGAAAGTCCGACGGTACAGGGTGATAGTCCCGTACACCAAAATGCACAGGCTGTGAACTCGAAGAGTAGGGCGGGACACGTGGTATCCTGTCTGAATATGGGGGGACCATCCTCCAAGGCTAAATACTCCTGACTGACCGATAGTGAACCAGTACCGTGAGGGAAAGGCGAAAAGAACCCCGGCGAGGGGAGTGAAAAAGAACCTGAAACCGTGTACGTACAAGCAGTGGGAGCCTCTTAATGGGGTGACTGCGTACCTTTTGTATAATGGGTCAGCGACTTATATTCTGTAGCAAGGTTAACCGTATAGGGGAGCCGAAGGGAAACCGAGTCTTAACTGGGCGTTAAGTTGCAGGGTATAGACCCGAAACCCGGTGATCTAGCCATGGGCAGGTTGAAGGTTGGGTAACACTAACTGGAGGACCGAACCGACTAATGTTGAAAAATTAGCGGATGACTTGTGGCTGGGGGTGAAAGGCCAATCAAACCGGGAGATAGCTGGTTCTCCCCGAAAGCTATTTAGGTAGCGCCTCGTGAACTCATCTTCGGGGGTAGAGCACTGTTTCGGCTAGGGGGTCATCCCGACTTACCAACCCGATGCAAACTGCGAATACCGAAGAATGTTATCACGGGAGACACACGGCGGGTGCTAACGTCCGTCGTGAAGAGGGAAACAACCCAGACCGCCAGCTAAGGTCCCAAAGTCACAGTTAAGTGGGAAACGATGTGGGAAGGCACAGACAGCCAGGATGTTGGCTTAGAAGCAGCCATCATTTAAAGAAAGCGTAATAGCTCACTGGTCGAGTCGGCCTGCGCGGAAGATGTAACGGGGCTAAACTGTGCACCGAAGCTGCGGCAGCGACACTATGTGTTGTTGGGTAGGGGAGCGTTCTGTAAGCCGTTGAAGGTGTGTCGTGAGGCATGCTGGAGGTATCAGAAGTGCGAATGCTGACATAAGTAACGATAATGCGGGTGAAAAACCCGCACGCCGGAAGACCAAGGGTTCCTGTCCAACGTTAATCGGGGCAGGGTGAGTCGACCCCTAAGGCGAGGCCGAAAGGCGTAGTCGATGGGAAACAGGTTAATATTCCTGTACTTGGTGTTACTGCGAAGGGGGGACGGAGAAGGCTATGTTAGCCGGGCGACGGTTGTCCCGGTTTAAGCATGTAGGCGGAGGTTCCAGGTAAATCCGGTACCTTATTAACGCTGAGGTGTGATGACGAGGCACTACGGTGCTGAAGTAACAAATGCCCTGCTTCCAGGAAAAGCCTCTAAGCATCAGGTAACACGAAATCGTACCCCAAACCGACACAGGTGGTCAGGTAGAGAATACCAAGGCGCTTGAGAGAACTCGGGTGAAGGAACTAGGCAAAATGGTGCCGTAACTTCGGGAGAAGGCACGCTGATATGTAGGTGAAGTGATTTACTCATGGAGCTGAAATCAGTCGAAGATACCAGCTGGCTGCAACTGTTTATTAAAAACACAGCACTGTGCAAACACGAAAGTGGACGTATACGGTGTGACGCCTGCCCGGTGCCGGAAGGTTAATTGATGGGGTTATCCGTAAGGAGAAGCTCTTGATCGAAGCCCCGGTAAACGGCGGCCGTAACTATAACGGTCCTAAGGTAGCGAAATTCCTTGTCGGGTAAGTTCCGACCTGCACGAATGGCGTAATGATGGCCAGGCTGTCTCCACCCGAGACTCAGTGAAATTGAACTCGCTGTGAAGATGCAGTGTACCCGCGGCAAGACGGAAAGACCCCGTGAACCTTTACTATAGCTTGACACTGAACACTGGTCCTTGATGTGTAGGATAGGTGGGAGGCTTTGAAGTGTGGACGCCAGTCTGCATGGAGCCAACCTTGAAATACCACCCTTTAATGGCTGGTGTTCTAACGTGGGCCCGTAATCCGGGTTGCGGACAGTGTCTGGTGGGTAGTTTGACTGGGGCGGTCTCCTCCTAAAGAGTAACGGAGGAGCACGAAGGTTAGCTAATCCTGGTCGGACATCAGGAGGTTAGTGCAAAGGCATAAGCTAGCTTGACTGCGAGAGTGACGGCTCGAGCAGGTGCGAAAGCAGGTCTTAGTGATCCGGTGGTTCTGAATGGAAGGGCCATCGCTCAACGGATAAAAGGTACTCCGGGGATAACAGGCTGATACCGCCCAAGAGTTCATATCGACGGCGGTGTTTGGCACCTCGATGTCGGCTCATCACATCCTGGGGCTGAAGTAGGTCCCAAGGGTATGGCTGTTCGCCATTTAAAGTGGTACGCGAGCTGGGTTTAGAACGTCGTGAGACAGTTCGGTCCCTATCTGCCGTGGGCGCTGGAGAATTGAGGGGGGCTGCTCCTAGTACGAGAGGACCGGAGTGGACGCATCACTGGTGTTCGGGTTGTCATGCCAATGGCATTGCCCGGTAGCTAAATGCGGAAGAGATAAGTGCTGAAAGCATCTAAGCACGAAACTTGCCCCGAGATGAGTTCTCCCTGAGACTGTAAGTCTCCTGAAGGAACGTTGAAGACGACGACGTTGATAGGTCGGGTGTGTAAGCGTAGCGATACGTTGAGCTAACCGATACTAATGAACCGTGAGGCTTAACCTTACAACGCCGAAGATGTTTTGGCGAAGAGAGACGATTTTCAGCCTGATACAGATTGTAAGTACGCAATAGTTTGCGCAGCAGCAAGGCGGCAAGTGAAGCGACGGAAGGAGCATACAGAAGTATGTGACTGAGGTTCGCGAAAGCAGCCAACGCGGCGGGTGCGATAAAGTATTGCGTACAGAGCACAAAGAATTTGCCTGGCGGCTGTAGCGCGGTGGTCCCACCTGACCCCATGCCGAACTCAGAAGTGAAACGCCGTAGCGCCGATGGTAGTGTGGGGTCTCCCCATGCGAGAGTAGGGAACTGCCAGGCATTAATTAAAGTGAAGAAGCCCATCCTGACGGATGGGCTTCTTTGCGTCTGTGCGGGGTAAAAACCGCCGGATGCAGCGTCCCGCCTTATCCGGCCTGCGCTGGACTGAATGTATTTTGTAGGCGCTGATAAGCGCAGCGCATCAGGCTCATCACAACACCACAGTTACCATCTTATCCATTGCGTAACAAAATCAGCAAGTTGCTGTATATCGTTGATATCTAACAATGGCACATCCACCGCCAGCGGAACATCACTGGCAACTGCGATAACATATTCGTCTATCGCCAATTCCTCAGGACTGTGCCCGCAACCGTCGCGAAACAGCACGATCTTAGCGACAGGTTCATGCTTAAAGCCCTCAACCAACACCATATCCAACGTTGAAGCGTCCATCCGGCTTACCAGATACGCTAAATCCAGTTCTGGCTCTTCCGGTGTTTCTACCATTAACGCCCATCGTTGCTGGCTGGCGACTAGCGTTTGTGCAGCACCCGCTTTACGAAGCTCATAGCTATCTTTGCCGGGTTTATCGACATCCATATTGTGATGAGTATGCTTAATTAATCCGGGACGTATACCTCTGGCACGTAGCTCAGGAATCAATTTTTTGAGCAGAGTGGTTTTTCCCGTTCCGCTCCATGCTGCAATGGCGAGTAATGGGATCATGATTTTTCCTGCCATTTTGCGAGTTCTTCGGGGGTGTTCACGTTCACGAACGCATCTTTGTGATCGCTGAAATCGACGGCATGGCCGCCAGCCTGGCGCATAAAGACCATAACGCGTCTTTCACCGGACTGAAGATAATCCTGCAGTAAGGGCTGCATGGAGCGGTGCATCAGCGCAATGGTCGGATGATCTCTTTCACCATCATGCACCCAGACAACCGGTGCAGCTTTGCGCTGCTCTTTTAAACGAGCGACCAGATCGTGAGGAATATAGGGCATATCGCACGGGCAGAACAAAAACCATTCCCCCGTTTGTTGCAGGAATACCGACAGCATCCCGGCCAGTGGGCCAGGGAAATCGGCCAATGAATCAGGAATAACTTTCAGGCCGCTTTGCTGGTATATATCCCTGTGGCGATTGGCATTAACCACCACGGTTTCGACCTGCAAAGCGAGAATGTCGGCCACATGTCGCCAAAGAGGTTTACTGTCCAGCTCAAGCAGACCTTTGTCGGTTCCACCCATCCGTCTGGCCTTACCACCTGCCAGCACAACCCCTGTTATTGCACTATCCAGAATCACTGATATCGCCTCTTTTAATGTGGGATTGACCCTGCTAACGTATCCGTATTGAGCCTAAGGAGCACAACCATGAAATGTAAACGTCTGAATGAAGTTATTGAACTCCTCCAGCCGGCCTGGCAAAAGGAACCCGATCTTAACCTGATGCAATTTTTACAGAAACTGGCGCAAGAGTCAGGTTTTGACGGCGAACTGGCGGATTTAACTGATGACATTCTGATCTATCATCTGAAAATGCGTGACTCGGCGAAAGACGCTGTCATCCCTGGTATTCAGAAAGATTATGAAGAAGATTTTAAAACTGCACTACTCCGCGCACGTGGCGTAATTAAAGAGTAAAAGCTTGTAATCGCCGCCACCGAAAGCGCTGCGAAATGATATCCTGAATCATTCGTAGTATTTTCCGGATGATGGGATGAACGACAACGCTTTTAATTTCCAGACGCTACACCCGGATACCATCATGGATGCACTGTTTGAGCAGGGGATCCGGGTGGATTCCGGGCTTACCCCGCTTAACAGCTATGAAAACCGTGTCTATCAATTCCAGGACGAAGACCGTCGACGCTTTGTCGTTAAATTTTATCGCCCTGAACGTTGGTCTGTCGATCAGATCCAGGAAGAACACCAGTTTGCTCTGGAACTGGTGAGCGATGAAGTCCCGGTAGCTGCGCCTCTGGTTCTGAATGGTCAAACGCTGTTGAGCCATCAGGGTTTTCACTATGCGATCTTCCCCAGCGTAGGTGGTCGTCAGTTTGAAGCCGACAACATCGATCAGATGGAGGCCGTGGGTCGCTATCTGGGGCGTATGCATCAGACCGGCTGCAAGCGTACTTTTGCCTTTCGCCCAACGATTGGCCTTGAAGAATACCTGACTGAGCCGCGTAACGTTTTTGAACACGCACCGCTGATCCCATCAGGGCAAAAAGCGGCCTTCTTTAAGGCAACGGATGCGCTGATCGCGCTCGTTACCGATCGCTGGCATACGCGTTTTACTACGTTACGCCTGCACGGTGATTGTCATGCCGGTAATATTCTGTGGCGCGATGGCCCAATGTTTGTCGATTTAGATGATGCCCGCAACGGTCCGGCTATTCAGGATTTATGGATGCTCCTCAATGGCGATAAAGCTGAACAACGCATGCAGCTTGAAACCATTATCGAGGCTTATGAAGAGTTTAGTGAGTTCGACATCTCTGAAATCGGACTGATAGAACCTTTACGCGCTATGCGTTTAGTTTATTATCTTGCCTGGCTAATTCGACGTTGGGCTGACCCTGCGTTTCCAAAAAACTTCCCGTGGTTAACCGGGGAAGATTACTGGCACCGTCAGACCGCGACCTTTATTGAGCAGGCAAAAATTCTGCAAGAGCCCCCCTTACAATTAACGCCAATGTATTAATCGGAGAAACGTGAACATGAAAAAAATATGGCTGGCGCTGGCTGGTATGGTTTTAGCTTTTAGCGCATCTGCAGCACAGTTCCAGGATGGCAAACAATACATCACCCTGGAGAAGCCTGTTGCAGGTGAACCGCAAGTGTTGGAGTTTTTCTCCTTCTACTGCCCGCACTGCTACCAGTTTGAAGAAGTGCTTCACGTGTCTGATAACGTGAAGAAAAAGCTACCGGAAGGCACCAAGATGACCAAGTACCACGTCGAATTTCTGGGGCCTTTGGGGAAAGATCTGACGCAGGCATGGGCGGTTGCTATGGCGCTGGGCGTTGAAGATCAGGTCACTGTTCCGCTGTTTGAAGGGGTTCAGAAAACTCAGACCGTTCAATCTGTTGCAGATATCCGCAAAGTGTTTGTCGACGCAGGTATTAAAGGCGAAGACTACGATGCGGCATGGAACAGCTTCGTGGTGAAATCACTCGTGGCGCAGCAGGAAAAAGCGGCGGCTGATTTGCAGCTGCAGGGCGTTCCGGCGATGTTCGTGAATGGCAAATATCAGGTAAACCCGCAGGGTATGGATACCAGCAGCATGGATATCTTTGTACAGCAGTATGCGGATACCGTGAAGTATCTGGTCGGTCAGAAGTAAAAGAAAAGCCGGTCACTGACCGGCTTTTTTATTTGAGGCTTTAATCGCGTCGAGCAGCGCGTCTTTCTCACTCCACAGTGTGTTTAGCCATAGCTGAAACCGACGCTTGAATCCCTTATCGTTCACGTAATCACCGTGCAACTCTTCATGGATTGGCTCCAGATTCACCCGCACGACAATCCGCGTTAACTTACCGCTCAGCATATCGTAGAACGGTCGACTGCTGTTTTCCGGATAGCACAACGTGACGTTCAACATTTTATCGAACTGTGAACCCAGTACATTCAATGCCATTGCAATACCGGCCGCCTTGGGAGGAAGCAGGTTTTGATAGGGTGAACGGGTTTGCTCGCGTTTTTCTTTGGTAAACCGTGAACCTTCAACAAAATTCACAATGGTTGTCGGATGCGCGCGAAATTTCTCGCAGGAACGACGTGTAGTTTCGACATCTTTACCGCGCCGTTCCGGATGACGGAGCAAGTAGCCACGCGAATAGCGTTTCATAAACGGCATATCCAGCGCCCAGCAGGCCAGGCCAATAAAGGGTACCCAGGCTAACTGCTGCTTGAGGAAGTATTTATTCATCGGGATGTGCTTACGGAACAGAACGCAAAGCACAACGATATCGGCCCAGCTGTAATGGTTACAAATGAGCAGATACCAGTTTTTCTTGCTAAGACCTTCCAGCCCTTCGACATCCCACTTCAGTCGTGGATTGAGGTGCAGCAGTAGCGCCAGACCCTCACACCAGCAGTACATCATGAAATTACAGAACACGGAAACCTTGCGCCAGACGACAGGAATGGGCAAAAGGAGTTTTACAACCCCCGCAAGGATGATCGGCACAGAACAAAAAATCGTGACCAATATGGTCAATATGATACTCAGCAACAGCGTTATCGCAGCGAGTATTCTCGTCATAATTAAATTATTCAAAAGGTTAGCCATAGATAGTGCGCTAAATGGGGCGCAAGGGGCTGATTTTATCAGAAAACCAACCAAATGATGGATCTTCCCTGGATAGAAAAAACAGGAATATCTATCCACATCAGGATATAAGCTGTAAAAATGGAATAAAATGCTGTGTCTTTATCTAATGTTTTGAAATTTATATAAAAATATTATGAAGTGATAATTTTGTTGCTACATTTAAAGAGCTGAAAATTATTTATTCACAAAGTTATCCACATCCGTGTTTGCGAGCAACGCAGAAGATCTGCAAAAGTTTTTCGACAAATGCGGCGAAAAACTCATGTTTTCATCCCGTCTGTGGCATCCTTTACCCATAATCTGATAAACAGGCACGGACATTATGGTTCAGATCCCAGAAAACCCACTTATCCTTGTAGACGGTTCATCTTACCTGTATCGCGCATACCACGCGTTCCCGCCGCTGACGAACAGCGCAGGAGAGCCTACTGGTGCGATGTATGGCGTCCTCAACATGCTGCGTAGCTTGATTCTGCAATATCAGCCTACGCATGCTGCGGTGGTATTCGACGCTAAGGGTAAAACCTTCCGTGATGAATTATTCGAACACTACAAGTCGCACCGCCCGCCAATGCCGGACGATTTACGTGCGCAGATTGAACCTCTGCATGCGATGGTAAAAGCGATGGGGCTGCCATTGCTGGCGGTTTCAGGCGTGGAAGCGGACGATGTCATCGGTACGCTGGCACGTGAGGCAGAGAAGGTGGGGCGTCCGGTGCTGATTAGCACCGGCGATAAAGATATGGCTCAGCTGGTGACGCCGAACATCACCCTGATCAACACTATGACTAATACGATCCTTGGTCCGGATGAGGTCGTGAATAAGTACGGTGTTCCGCCTGAACTGATCATTGATTTCCTGGCGCTGATGGGTGACTCCTCAGATAATATTCCGGGCGTTCCTGGCGTGGGTGAAAAAACGGCTCAGGCGCTGCTGCAGGGGCTGGGCGGGCTGGATACTCTCTATGCTGAATCAGACAAAATTGCGGGGCTGACCTTCCGTGGTGCGAAAACCATGGCGGGCAAGCTTGAGCAGAACAAAGAGGTGGCGTACCTCTCGTATAAGCTGGCTACCATCAAAACGGATGTTGAGCTGGAGTTGACCTGCGAGCAGCTGGAAGTCCGTCAGCCGGCAGCAGAAGAACTGCTTGGCTTGTTTAAACAGTATGAATTTAAGCGTTGGGTTAGCGACGTTGAAGCCGGTAAATGGCTACAGGCGAAAGGAACAAAACCGGCGGCAAAACCGCAGGAAACCATCGTCGTCGATGAAACGCCTGCGCAACCAGCCACGGTTCTCTCGTACGATAATTACGTGACGATTCTGGACGAAGAAACGCTGGAAGCGTGGATTGCAAAGCTGAAAAAAGCCCCCGTCTTTGCTTTTGATACAGAAACTGACAGCCTGGATAACATCTCCGCGAATCTGGTTGGCCTCTCCTTTGCTATTGAACCAGGTATGGCTGCGTATGTTCCTGTCGCTCATGATTACCTGGATGCCCCCGATCAGATTTCTCGTGATCGTGCGCTGGCGTTACTGAAGCCACTGTTGGAAGATGAGAACGCGCATAAAGTTGGGCAGAACCTGAAGTACGATCGCGGTATCCTGGCAAACTATGGCATCGAGCTGCGTGGCATCACCTTTGATACCATGCTCGAATCCTACATTCTTAACAGCGTCGCTGGCCGACACGATATGGACAGCCTGTCGGACCGCTGGCTGAAACATAAAACAATCACCTTTGAAGAGATCGCTGGAAAAGGCAAAAACCAGCTGACCTTTAACCAGATAGCATTGGAAGAAGCCGGGCGTTACGCTGCGGAAGACGCCGACGTTACGCTACAGCTGCATCTGAAAATGTGGCCAGAATTACAGCAGCATAAAGGGCCACTGAACGTCTTTGAAAATATCGATATGCCGCTGGTTCCGGTTCTGTCCCGCGTTGAGCGCAACGGTGTGAAAATCGATCCGGCTGTTCTGCACAAGCATTCAGAAGAGCTGACGCTGCGTTTGAGCGAGCTGGAGCAAAAAGCACACGAGATTGCCGGAGAAGCGTTTAACCTTTCTTCCACCAAGCAGTTGCAAACTATCCTGTTTGAAAAGCAAGGTATTAAGCCGCTGAAGAAAACGCCGGGCGGCGCGCCATCAACGTCGGAAGAGGTGCTGGAAGAGTTAGCGCTGGATTATCCGTTGCCGAAAGTTATCCTGGAATATCGTGGGTTAGCAAAACTAAAGTCGACCTACACGGATAAGCTTCCGTTGATGATCAACCCAAAAACCGGGCGTGTGCATACCTCATATCACCAGGCTGTCACGGCGACCGGACGTTTGTCTTCAACCGATCCGAACCTGCAAAACATCCCGGTACGTAATGATGAAGGTCGTCGTATTCGTCAGGCGTTTATTGCGCCAGAAGACTACGTGATTGTCTCTGCGGACTACTCGCAGATCGAGCTGCGTATTATGGCGCATCTCTCGCGCGATAAAGGCCTGCTTACCGCGTTTGCCGAAGGAAAAGATATTCACCGTGCAACGGCGGCAGAAGTTTTTGGTTTACCGCTGGATTCAGTGACCAGCGAACAGCGTCGTAGTGCAAAAGCCATCAACTTCGGTCTGATCTATGGCATGAGTGCTTTCGGTCTGGCGCGCCAGTTGAATATTCTGCGTAAAGAAGCACAGAAGTACATGGATCTCTACTTCGAACGCTACCCAGGCGTGTTGGAATATATGGAACGCACCCGCGCGCAGGCGAAAGAGCAGGGTTATGTAGAAACGCTGGAAGGTCGCCGTCTCTATTTACCGGATATTAAGTCCAGTAATGGCGCTCGTCGCGCGGGTGCAGAACGCGCGGCAATTAACGCCCCGATGCAGGGTACTGCCGCAGACATTATCAAGCGAGCGATGATTGCCGTGGACGGATGGCTGCAAACCGAGCAGCCGCGTGTGCGTATGATCATGCAGGTACACGATGAACTGGTGTTTGAAGTGCATAAAGATGACCTCGAAAGCGTCTCGAAAAAGATCCACCAACTGATGGAAAACGAGACCCAGATTGACGTGCCATTGCTGGTGGAAGTCGGTAGTGGCGAAAACTGGGATCAGGCGCACTAAGGGTTTACTGAATAACGGCTCTTTTTCGTAACTAAGCAACATAAGATAGAACTTTTTGTGATGTCCATTAGAATTCCCTATGTAAGGAATGAAAAAAAATTACAAAAAATGCTTTCTGAGCTGCTCAAAAAAGAGTAAAGTTATTCACGTAGGGTACAGAGGTAAGATGTTCTATCTTTCAGACCTTTTACTTCACGTAATCGGATTTGGCTGAATATTTTAGCCGCCCCAGTCAGTAATGACTGGGGCGTTTTTTATTGTGCGAAAGAAAAGTTTTGTACATGCTGTAGGCCGGATAAGACGCGCAGCGGTGCCATCCGGCAATACCGTGGGCTACTCCCCGTCCTGCATCTCTTCAATCGGTGCCAGCTCACTAAACCAGCTATCCAGCTTCTGACGCAGTTTGTCCACACCCAGCTTCTTCAATGATGAAAATGCTTCTACCTGCACATCACCGTTAAATGCCAGTACGGCTTCACGCACCATATTCAGCTGTGCTTTGCGGGCACCACTGGCCAGCTTATCTGCTTTAGTCAGTAGAACCAGAACCTGAACGTTGCTCTCAACAGCCCACAGGATCATCTGCTGGTCGAGATCTTTTAGCGGGTGACGAATATCCATTAATACCACCAGACCCTGCAGGCTCTGGCGTTTTTCCAGGTATTCGGCCAGTGCGCGCTGCCATTTACGTTTCATCTCTTCCGGCACTTCGGCATAGCCGTAACCTGGCAAATCGACCAGGCGTTTACCATCCACAACTTCAAACAGGTTGATGAGCTGAGTACGGCCTGGTGTTTTAGAGGTACGCGCCAGACTCTTTTGATTGGTCAGGGTATTTAGTGCACTGGATTTGCCTGCGTTGGAACGGCCAGCAAAAGCCACTTCAATTCCCGTATCAGAAGGTAAATGGCGAATATCAGGCGCACTCATCACAAAATGCGTCTGTTGATAATTCAAGTTAGTCAACGTGGTCGTCTCCATCAATCAAGGCTTTGCAGCGATTATACCTGAACACCAGCAAAAGGCTGGTTTTTCGACGAGTGGGATGTGTAAGTCAAAACCTCGCACTTTGTGAGACATTGCCGATAGTATCTATGCGAGAAAACAGAGTAGAAAATAATATTGATCATGTAAATCAGCATATTACGTTTGGGCTGAATTCTGAAAAGTTGAAATTGTTACCTGGCTTACTTGTGTGTTTATCTTAAGAAGGTAAAGTAGCATCCATAGCGAGGAAGCTGACAGGATAGACGACTCAGGATGAGGGTCAGGAGCGCCAGGAGGCGAAGACACAGGATTGTCAGGAAGACAAACGTCCGGAGACGTTAGTAAAAGGAAATGGAAACAACACGGAATATTAGAGGCTAAGGGAAAAACAGGGTGTGTTGATAGCCAACAGGGATTGTAGAGCCCGTAAGGGTTGAGAGTCAGGAAAAAAGGCGACAGATTACTCTGTCGCCTTTTTTCTTTATTTCTGCTAGATTCCGGCGCAATTATATACTGAATAAAACAGCCAAAGACGAATCATGATGAAACCAACTTCTACACCACGCGGTAAAGGTCCTGCAAAAGCGCGTCGTAAAACACGCGAAGAAATTAACCAGGAAGCTCGCGACCGTAAGCGCCAGAAAAAACACCGTGGTCATGCGGCAGGTAGCCGTGCGTCCGGTAGCGAAGGCGCATCTGGTGGCGGAAACCAAAATAAGCAAAAAGATCCTCGTATTGGCAGCAAAACCCCCATTCCATTGGGCGTGACCGAAAAAGTCACCAAACAGCACAAACCGAAAAGTGAGAAACCTATGCTTTCACCACAGGCTGAGTTGGATTTACTGGAAACGGATGAGCGCCTGGATGCGCTGCTGGAGCGTCTTGAAGCCGGAGAAACCCTGAGCACAGAAGATCAGACCTGGGTTGATGCCAAACTGGATCGCATCGACGAGCTGATGCAAAAGTTAGGTCTTTCTTACGATGACGAGGAAGAAGAGGATGAGGAAGAAAAGCAGGAAGACATGATGCGCCTGCTGAAAGGTGGCAACTAACGGTTTTACACCGTGGGTCTTCCCGTCCTGCTTATAACCCTTCCGGTTATATGTTATCTGGTGTGGTTATTCGTTAAACTACAGCGGTTGTCGCGGCGACAGAAGTGGCTGCGCAACCGGCTTTGCACCCGCACTGGGGTTAAGCCGGTACGCCGTACCCGCCAGAGACGCCATCGGAAGGAGTGAGCATGTCTGAACAGCTAATAGACTGGGACCTGGCCCTGATCCAGAAATATAACTATTCCGGGCCACGATATACCTCGTACCCGACCGCGCTGGAGTTCTCTGAAGACTACGGTGCAGAAGCGTTTTTACACGCCGTGGCGCGTTATCCTGAGCGCCCACTTTCGTTATACGTTCACATCCCGTTCTGCCATAAACTGTGTTACTTCTGTGGCTGCAATAAGATTGTGACCCGTCAGCAGCATAAAGCCGATCAATACCTCGATGCCCTGGAACAAGAAATTATTCACCGCGCACCGTTGTTTTCTGGACGGCATGTCAGCCAGCTACACTGGGGTGGCGGCACGCCAACTTACTTAAATAAAGCGCAAATCAGCCGTTTGATGTCGCTGCTGCGTGGTAACTTCAACTTTAACGATGATGCCGAAATCTCGATCGAAGTTGATCCGCGCGAAATTGAGCTGGATGTGCTCGATCATTTACGCGCTGAAGGTTTTAACCGCCTGAGCATGGGGGTGCAGGACTTCAACAAAGAAGTTCAGCGCCTGGTGAACCGTGAGCAGGACGAGGCGTTTATCTTTGCGCTACTTAACCATGCGCGTGAGATCGGTTTCACCTCAACAAATATTGATCTGATTTATGGCCTGCCAAAACAGACGCCGGAAAGCTTCGCCTTCACCCTGAAACGCGTGTCTGAGCTGAATCCAGACCGTCTGAGCGTCTTTAACTACGCGCATCTGCCAACGCTTTTCGCAGCCCAGCGCAAGATCAAAGATGCTGACCTGCCCAGCGCGCAGCAGAAGCTGGATATTCTGCAGGAGACCATCTCTTCACTGACCGACGCCGGCTATCAGTTCATTGGCATGGATCACTTTGCCCGCCCGGATGATGAACTGGCCATTGCTCAACGCAAAGGCGTGCTGCATCGTAATTTCCAGGGTTATACCACCCAGGGCGATACTGATTTACTGGGGATGGGCGTATCGGCCATTAGCATGATTGGCGACAACTACGCGCAGAACCAGAAAGAGCTGAAGCACTATTACCAGCAGGTCGACGAGCAAGGTAACGCACTGTGGCGCGGAATTACGCTGACCCGCGACGACTGCATTCGTCGGGATGTTATTAAGCTTTTGATCTGCAACTTCCGCCTCGACTATGCTGCCGTGGAACAGCAATGGGATCTGAACTTCGCTGACTATTTTGCTGAAGACCTGAAACTGCTGGCGCCACTGGCGAAAGATGGGCTGGTGGATGTGGATGAGAATGGGATTCAGGTTACACCGAAGGGGCGCCTGCTAATTCGTAATATTTGTATGTGCTTTGATGCATATCTGCGCCAGAAAGCACGCATGCAGCAGTTCTCCCGCGTCATTTAACCGGGTTGCCCGGTGGCGCTACGCTTACCGGGCCTACACGTCGCGATAATCTGTAGGCCGGATAAGCGTTAGCGCCATCCGGCGCACCTTCAGCTGAACAGCCCAACCAGCGCCGCACACAGCACTGCGGCAACCGCAGTTTGTGGCGTGTGGCTGTCGACTGAGCCGCTCGACAGCAGATTAATCATTGATTCCAGCATGATGACTTCCCCCCATTTGCCGGGCACGATCATACTTAACTCATCGGAACAGTAAAGCGCAAAATAGCAGCAATTTGCGCTCAATGATCAATCTTTACACAGTGATGAATCGTCACTCCATTCCGAGTTCTTTTAACTTGCGCGTCAAGGTATTACGCCCCCAGCCGAGCAAGCGCGCTGCTTCCTGTTTATGTCCCTGGGTATGACGTAGCGCGGTGGTCAACAGCGTGCGCTCCATTTCCGGTTGAGCCTCAGAAAGCAGGTTTTGATGACCGGAACGCAAGGCTCGGTCTGCCCACTGTGCCAACAGGGTTGCCCAGCTGTCCGGCTGCATGTGTGAAGGCGCATTGGGCACGCTGGCTTCAAACAGTTCGGCCGGTAAGTCCTGAATCAGTACTTCCTGGCCGGCGGCCATGACGGTTAACCAGCGACAGGTGTTCTCAAGCTGACGTACGTTACCCGGCCAGGCCAGACGCGTAAGCGCCGCTTCGGTTTCAGGGTGGAGTTGCTTGGCTTCCACACCCAACTCGCGGGCGGCTTCCTGCAGGAAATGACGTGCCAGACGGGGGATATCTTCCCTGCGCTCACGCAGCGGGGGCAAATGGACGCGAATTACGTTCAGACGGTGGAATAAATCCTCACGGAATTTGCCTTCCTGCACGCGCAGTTCCAGATTCTGGTGGGTGGCTGCGATAATTCGAACATCTACCTTTACGGGCGCGTATCCGCCAACGCGGTAAAACTGCCCATCGGCTAATACGCGCAACAAACGTGTCTGTACGTCCAGCGGCATATCGCCAATTTCATCAAGGAAGAGGGTGCCGCCATCAGCCTGTTCGAAACGCCCCTGACGAATGGTATTTGCCCCGGTAAACGCCCCTTTTTCGTGGCCAAATAGCTCAGACTCGATCAAATCTTTCGGAATAGCCGCCATGTTCAGCGCGATAAATGGCGCTTTGACGCGCGGGCTATGACGATGCAACGCATGGGCGACCAGCTCTTTACCGGTCCCGGACTCTCCGTTAATCAATACGCTGATTGACGATCGGGACAGTCGGCCAATTATGCGAAAGACGTCCTGCATTGCCGGCGCTTCGCCGATGATGTCGGTTGTTGGGCCATTGATCTGAACATTGCGCGGCTGCTGCTGTTCCTGATAATGGCTGATGGCACGTTCGACCAGCGCCACGGCTTCATCGATATCAAAAGGTTTGGGCAGATAATCAAACGCCCCTTGCTGGTAGGCGCTGACGGCAGCATCCAGATCGGAGTGTGCGGTCATTATGATGACCGGAAGCATCGGATGCCGCGCTTTGATCTGTTTTAACAGCGTCAGACCGTCCATGCCCGGCATGCGAATATCCGACAACAGTACGTCAGGCGTTTTGCTGGCCAGCGCATCCAGCACCTCTTTACCGCTTTCAAATGTGGTGCAGCTTAGTCCTGCCCCTGCGAGCGCACGTTCAAGCACCCAACGGATGGAACTATCGTCATCAACTACCCAGACTATTCCTCGTTGCATAAACGTCACCTTTATTTCCTGATAGGCAGGTAAACCGAGAACTCGGTATGACCCGGCCAGCTGGTAAATTCAATTTTGCCGGAATGTTGATCAATCAAATTACGGGCGATGGATAATCCAAGGCCGGTACCGCCTTCGCGACCGCTGACCATTGGGTAGAACAGCGTGTCCTGCAAATGCGAGGGAATACCCGGACCGTTATCCTCAACATCAATCCGTGCCGCCAGGCGATAACGTACGCCGTGCAGCGTGAGCTGAAACGCGGTGCGGGTACGCAGAATGATCTCTCCGCCTTCCGGTCCCAGCGCCTGTAGAGCATTACGCACGATATTCAGCAGAACTTGTTCTATCTGATCCGGATCGTGCAGCAGTTCTGGCAGGCTAGGGTCGTAATCACGAATCAGCGTGACGTTTTCCGGGAGCTCCATTGAGACCAGCGCCACCACACGCTCCGCCACCTTGTGAATACTTTCCGTGACATGCATACCTGGCTGTTGCGGTCCCAGCAGGCGATCAACCAGATTACGCAGGCGGTCGGCCTGCTCAATAATGACTTTGGTATATTCAGTCAACGCCGGATCCGGAAGCGCTTTGCTGAGAAGTTGCGCCGCCCCGCGCAGGCCGCCCAACGGGTTTTTAATTTCGTGTGCCAGACCACGTACCAGATCGCGGGCGGCAATCTGCTGGGCGTGCTGGAGCTGCTCCTGACTCAGACGACGCTGGTTATCCATTGGCGCCATCTCCAGCAGGATAAGGCCATCAGGCAGCCTCTGAGCGGTCACTGAGAGGATATGTGAGTGGCTGTCTATCACCAGCGTCACTTCGTTATCCGTAAAGCCCTGGCCTGCTTCCAGGCTCTCTCGCATCAGTCCGATGTTTAAGGAGAAATAACTCAACAGATCGGGAAGCGGTGTACCAAACAGTTTGCGGGAGCTTTGGGCGAGCAGCTGTTGCGCAGCCGGGTTGGCGTAATGCACCGCCAGCTCATCGTCGACGAGTAAAATGCTGTTGATTAACGAATTAAGGATCTGCCCAGCATCGGGCAGCGTGCCGGTTGCCATTCAGCAGTCTCCTGAAAAGTATTGCACCAATTTAGTGCATTATAGCTTTTTACGCATAAAAAGCGCGAGAAAGCAGGTTGTTAGTGGAGAAAAAAGCCCATCCTGGGATGGGCTACAGATGACTGGCAAACGCAGATGCCGGATGGCGGCTTTACCTTATCCGGCCTACAAGGTGATGTTACCGGTAGGCCTGATAAGCTTGCGCCATCAGGCATCCTATCATTCGCCATCGATCTCAAGCCTGCCTGAGCAGGCTAAAAGTTCCACGGCAACTCAAACGATTAAACGCTGTAGTACAGCTCAAACTCTACCGGGTGCGGAGTCATACGCACACGGTCATCTTCTTCGCGACGCAGCGCAATGTACGCATCGATCGCTTCATTGGTGAACACGCCGCCTGCGGTCAGGAACTCGCGATCCAGATCCAGTTCTTTCAGTGCTTCTTCCAGAGAACCAGCAACCTGTGGGATTTCTTTCGCTTCTTCCGGCGGCAGGTCATACAGGTTTTTGTCCATGGCTTCGCCCGGGTGGATCTTGTTCTTGATACCGTCAAGACCGGCCATCAGCAGTGCAGCGAAGCACAGATACGGGTTAGCAGCTGGGTCCGGGAAGCGCACTTCAATACGACGCGCTTTCGGGGAAGCAACAACCGGAATACGGATAGAAGCAGAACGGTTACGGGCAGAGTAAGCCAGCATAACCGGCGCTTCGTAGCCTGGGACCAGACGCTTGTAGGAGTTGGTGGTCGGGTTCGCCAGGGCGTTGATCGCTTTAGCGTGTTTGATTACGCCGCCGATGTAGAACAGCGCCTGCTCAGACAGACCCGCATATTTGTCGCCAGAGAACAGGTTTACGCCGTTCTTGGACAGGGACATGTGGCAGTGCATGCCGGAACCGTTATCGCCAAACATAGGTTTTGGCATAAAGGTCGCAGTTTTACCGAAACGGTGCGCAACGTTGTGAACCACATATTTGTAGATCTGAATTTCGTCCGCTTTTTTAGTCATGGTGTTAAAGCGGGTCGCGATTTCGTTCTGGCCAGCGGTCGCCACTTCATGGTGGTGCGCTTCAACAACCAGACCCATCTCTTCCATGATCAGACACATGGTAGAACGGATGTCCTGAGAAGAATCTACCGGAGGAACCGGGAAGTAACCGCCTTTCACACCAGGACGGTGACCTTTGTTACCACCTTCGTATTTGGTGGAGGAGTTCCATGCGCCTTCGATGTCATCGATAGCCACGTGGGAACCGGAAATAGACGCGCCGAAACGGATGTCGTCAAACAGGAAGAATTCTGGCTCTGGCCCGAACAGAACGGTGTCTGCGATGCCGGTGGAACGCAGATACTCTTCAGCGCGTTTTGCGATGGAGCGCGGGTCGCGGTCATAGCCCTGCAGCGTGCCGGGTTCCAGGATATCGCAACGGATGATCAGGGTTGACTCTTCAAAGAACGGGTCGATGAGTGCAGTCGACGCATCTGGCATCAGAACCATGTCTGATTCGTTAATGCCTTTCCAGCCACCGATTGAGGAGCCGTCAAACATTTTGCCTTCTTCAAAGAATTCGGCATTTACCTGGTGAGCAGGAATAGTGACGTGCTGTTCTTTACCTTTGGTATCGGTGAAGCGCAAATCAACAAACTTCACTTCGTGTTCATTCAGCATCGTCAAAACGTGTTCAGCGGACATACTTACTCTCCCGGATTGGTCGTGGTCGTCGTGGTAACGAAGTCTTCAATTCTGCAAAAATTGGCCGTGTCGCCGTAAAAAATATAAAGCGAAATCTGTGCCAACTTTTAAATTGCCCCTAAAAGGCGTTATCATGCGCACCATCGTGCAAAGGGGCTGCACCATGAAGGTTGTATTGCACCATTATAGTGCTTTAATGTGAACATTAAGCACCATATTGGTGCAAAGCATGTCAGATTACCCCTTTTAACGCTCCGTGAATGTGATCACAAAGAAACTCTGCAATACTTGTTTGCGGAGGATGTTTGTGATCCTGTTTTGTACTGCGATTAATCCGTGTACAATAACGCGCTATTTCTAAAATGCCTGAGGCAAAGTTGTGATCGAAAATTTGCGTAACATCGCCATCATCGCGCACGTAGACCATGGTAAAACGACCCTGGTAGACAAGCTGCTCCAACAATCCGGTACGTTCGATGCACGTGCTGAAACCCAAGAGCGCGTGATGGACTCCAACGATTTGGAGAAAGAGCGTGGGATTACCATCCTCGCTAAAAACACCGCTATCAAATGGAATGACTACCGTATCAACATCGTTGATACCCCGGGGCACGCCGACTTCGGTGGTGAAGTTGAACGTGTAATGTCCATGGTCGACTCCGTGCTGCTGGTGGTGGATGCAATGGACGGTCCGATGCCGCAGACGCGCTTCGTGACCAAAAAAGCCTTTGCCCATGGCCTGAAGCCAATTGTTGTTATCAACAAAGTTGACCGTCCTGGCGCGCGTCCTGACTGGGTTGTTGATCAGGTATTCGACCTGTTCGTTAACCTCGACGCTACCGACGAACAGCTGGACTTCCCGATCGTTTACGCTTCCGCGCTGAACGGTATCGCAGGTCTGGATCACGAAGATATGGCTGAAGACATGACTCCGCTGTATCAGACCATCGTTGATCGCGTACCGGCTCCGAACGTAGACCTTGATGGCCCGCTGCAGATGCAAATCTCCCAGCTGGACTACAACAACTACGTTGGCGTAATCGGCATCGGCCGCATTAAACGCGGTAAAGTTAAACCGAACCAGCAGATCACTATCATTGATAGCGAAGGCAAAACCCGTAACGGTAAAGTCGGTAAAGTCCTGACTCATCTGGGTCTGGAACGTATCGAGAGCGATATTGCCGAAGCAGGCGATATCATCGCGATCACCGGTCTGGGCGAACTGAACATCTCCGACACCATCTGCGACCCGCAGAACGTCGAAGCGCTGCCGGCTCTGTCCGTTGATGAACCGACCGTAACCATGTTCTTCTGCGTAAACACTTCTCCGTTCTGTGGTAAAGAAGGTAAATATGTTACCTCTCGTCAGATCCTTGATCGCCTGAACAAAGAGCTGGTGCACAACGTTGCGCTGCGCGTTGAAGAAACCGAAGATGCGGATGCGTTCCGTGTATCCGGTCGTGGTGAGCTGCACCTGTCTGTTCTGATTGAAAACATGCGTCGTGAAGGTTTCGAAATGGCGGTTTCCCGTCCGAAAGTTATCTTCCGCGAAATCGATGGCCGTAAACAAGAGCCGTTCGAAAACGTAACGCTGGACGTCGAAGAGCAGCATCAGGGTTCTGTCATGCAGGCTCTGGGTGAGCGTAAAGGCGACCTGAAAAACATGAATCCAGATGGCAAAGGCCGCGTACGTCTTGACTACGTGATCCCAAGCCGTGGCCTGATCGGCTTCCGTTCAGAATTCATGACCATGACTTCCGGTACCGGTCTGCTGTACTCCACCTTCAGCCACTACGACGACGTTCGTGCGGGTGATGTGGGTCAGCGTCAGAACGGCGTACTGATCTCCAACGGCCAGGGTAAAGCAGTTGCGTTCGCACTGTTCAGCCTGCAGGACCGCGGTAAGCTGTTCCTGGGTCACGGTGCTGAAGTTTACGAAGGCCAGATCATCGGTATTCACAGCCGCTCTAACGACCTGACGGTAAACTGCCTGACCGGTAAGAAACTGACCAACATGCGTGCGTCCGGTACTGACGAAGCAACGGTTCTGGTTCCGCCGGTTAAGATGACTCTGGAGCAGGCTCTGGAATTCATCGATGACGACGAACTGGTAGAAGTTACCCCAACCTCTATCCGTATCCGTAAGCGTCACCTGACTGAAAACGATCGTCGCCGTGCAATGCGTGGCGCGAAAGAAGAGTAATACGGACAATCCGTAGGCCGGGTAAGCGTAAGCACCACCCTGCAAGTAAAAGCCGCTGATAATCAGCGGCTTTTTTTATCATCAGCAGTATCAGAAGAAATACTTTGCCCCAACACGAATCTGGTTTTGTTCGCGATGATAAGGTTCAACATTGCGATCTAACCAGCGTAATTCCAGGTAGGGCAACCAGTGTTCATTGATCCGATACTTAAAGGTATTGGTAATTTCCCAGTGATGATCTTTTCCATTGCTGCTATTGAAATCATTGACGCGCATAAAATAGTGCGGTTCAAAGGTATAGGAAAATTTATCGGTAATGGCAAAGTTCCAGTAATTGCCTATTTCATAGGTATCATTATTATCCAGGTCACCGTTCAGGTCGGTTGAACTGTAGTTATTATGGTTATATCGGTTACGTACGGTAAGATTAAACCATGGGGTAAATTTATAGTTAACATCCAGATAAGCAGCACCACCGGAACCAGTACTCTTATCGTTTATTAGCCCGCCGGGCTGGATGGTTAATTTATCTGTCGGTTTAAATAACGGATACCAGCCTTCAATTTCGTTATAGCCGTGTTTTAACTCATCCTTGCGTTGCATAGTGTAGGTGTTGGTGAGCATGATGCCCGCGCCCATATCGGAGTTATAGCCGACGCGCATCATCACTTCTATCTGATCGGAAGCCAGATTATATGCTTCGCGGTTCTCGATATAGGCACCCGCAAAAACAGAAGTGGAAACAACAGAGGATAAGAGAATTATTGTATTTAATTTTTTCATGATAAATCCATTTTTTAAGCGTAGGGAGGCCGCCATCCATTAAGATGGAATAAGCGGCAATCATTTTTATACGTTTACAGCAGAGGTTTTCTTTTTATGGCTAATGCGTTCTGGTTGAATGTTATTTTTCTTCCGTTGGCTGATTTCCTCAATAATAAAAGCAAAACGGGCTTCGCTGAGTTTATAAAAGAAGCCCATCGTGATTGCCGCAATAATTGCCAGCCCGCAGGGCCAGAGAAAAATAAGCTGACGCAAACCAAGCAGGGTTGCATCACTCTGGGCGATGTTGGGGATATAACCGATTTGCGTCAGCATAATACCTGGCAGGAAGCCTGCGAGCGCCGCGGAAATTTTGCGAGAAAAGGTATAACCCGTATATACCGAGCCTTCCGCACGGATCCCCGTCTTCCATTCGCCATAATCGACCGTATCCGGAACCAGCGCCCAGTTCAGGCTGTTAACAAAAGCGGTTCCGAAGAAGGCCATGCAGGAAAACGTTACGAATAAAAATGACGTACTGCCCCAGAAAAAGTTCAGCACATCGCCGATTGCCCATAGCGCCAGACCGCCGAGGTAAACCTGTTTTTTACCGAAGCGTTTTACAGCTGTGGGCACCAGCAGTACCCCAAGCAGAATGCACCCCATGCTGAAAAACCCCATCCAGGAGAGCAGGTGGATATCGTTGAGCACGTACTGGGTGTAATACACCTGGATTGCCAGCTTAATGTTGAATGCCGCCAGCGTGCACAGGTTGGCAATACACAGCACCAGCAGCGGAGGGTTACGGAAAATGGCGCAAAACGACTTGAGAATACTGGGCTTATGATGGTCCGGTACGATTTCGATATAGCGTTCCTTCACACCGCTAAAGCACCACCACATGCTGAATAACCCGCAGACGGAGAAGATCAGTGCGGCAATCAGATAACCCAGCGAAGGCGAACTGACAAATAGCGCCTGAATTGGCATAAAGCCAACGGTACACAGTAACAGGCCTACGGTAGCGCCGCCCTGACGCCAGGCGGCGAGCTGAGCGCGCTCATGCGGATTTTTAGTAATTGCAGGCACCATCGCGCCGTAGGAGCAGTTCATCAGGCTATAGAACAGGCCGAACAGCATGAACAACACCGTCGCCAGCCCGGTTTTCACCGTCAGCGTAAAGCCTGTCGCTAAAAACTGCGCGCTGGCGACGACGGCGACAGGAAATGACGCATACAAAATAAAGGGTCTGAATTTCCCCTTTGCGCCAATATTACGCCTTGAGTCCAGCAATACACCGGTCAACATATCAGTGAAGGCGGTGAAGAACTTCGCCACCAAAAAGATAATCCCACCGTAATACGCCGGCATCCCTAGTTCATCGGTATAAAATTTAAGCAGATACAGCGTGCCGATACACAGCATCAAATTTGAGCCGAAGTCACCCACTCCGTAGGCGAATTTTTCACGCAGGCTCAGTTTTAGCGTTAGCGGATCATGAAAAGACATAATCGCTCCTCAATAGCGCCCCGTAGAGCGCTATTCATTATTATTATCAAACGGTTTGTTTACGCGCTTCTATCTCTTCAACGATGCGGACATACATCTTCTCGTTAAGGTTGTAGAAACAGCCCATAGCTACAATGGTGATCACCGCCAACGCGCAGGGATAAATAAAGATCAGCTGACGCAATCCTTCGACCGTACTGGCAGATTGCACCACGTTGGGGACATAGCCGATTTGCGTCAGCATCCAGCCAGGGAAGAATCCCGCCAGCGCTTGTGACACTTTACGGAAGAAGGTAAATCCGGTGTACACCGTCCCTTCCGAACGCACGCCGGTACGCCATTCGCCATATTCCACCGTGTCGGAGACCAGCGCCCAGTTCAGGCTGTTGACGAATGCTGAGCCGAAGAACGCCAGGCAGGAGAAGGCAACAAAACTGACTGAGCCGCCGCCAAAGAAGTAGTTAAGCAGATCACCCGCGACCCAAATCAGCAGGCCGCCGATGTAGACCTTTTTCTTGCCGAAACGTCTGACCATTCCCGGCATTAAGAACACGCCGATGAAGATACAGCCCATGCTGAAAAAGCCCATCCACGAAAGGAGGATCGGGTCGTTCAGTACGTACTGGGTGTAATAGACCTGAATCGCCAGCTTGACGTTAAACGCGCCAAGCGTGCAAAGGTTGGCCACGCACAGAATAAACAGTGGACGGTTACCCGCGATGGCGCGGAATGATTGTAATAATCCCGGTTTTTGCGTGGCATCAACGGGTTTCACTTCCACATAGCGTTCTTTTACCCCGGCATAGCACAGCCACATAAACAGCAGGCCGAACAGAGAGAACAAGGTGGCGGCGAAGATATAGCCCAACTGTGAGTTGCCTTCGATCAGGTTCATCACTGGCACAAAACCGACGGTGCACAGCAGCAGGCCAAGAGTGGCTCCGCCCTGTCGCCAGGCCGCCAGAGAGGCGCGTTCGTCCGGGTTTTTGGTGATCGCGGGAACCATCGCACCGTAAGAGCAGTTCATCATGCTGAAAAACAGTCCGTACAGCATAAACAGTATCGTCGCCATCACCGTTTTGCCGGTGACTTCAAATGGTGTACCGACAAAATTCGCAATCGCCAGCAGGGTTACCGGAAATGCGGCATACAGAACGAACGGGCGGAATTTACCTTTCGGACCGATTTTGCGTCGCGAGTCGAGCATAATCCCGGTGCCCATATCGGTAAACGCGGTAAAAAACTTGGCAATAAGGAAAATGATACCGCCGTAAGTTCCCGGTAAACCAAGGACATCGGTATAAAACTTGAGTAAATAGAGCGTGCCAATGTCCAGCAGGATATTGGAACCCAAATCACCCATCCCATAGGCGAGTTTTTCTTTGAACGGCAAGCGTAGGGTTGCCGGATTAGAGGAATTCTGACTCATTATTATTCTCCATGTGCCCGTGAGTTTCCCCACGGGCGAGCCGTATTAGATGTTGCGTAACGTGGCAAACAGTGACGCCCACTCACTCTTCGCGCGATAAAACACCGGAGGCTTGCCAATTGGCGCATCCACGGTGATGTCACCGCCCTGGTAAGTTTCCCCGGTCCAGATATTTACCCAGCTATCCTCCGGCAGATACAGGGTCCAGTCAGGCTTGCCTTGTTCGTGAACCGGCGCAACCAGCAGATCCTGTCCCAGCAGGTACTGATATTTCAGGGTGTAGGTGTGTGCATCGTCTTCGTAATGCAGGAACAGCGGGCGCATCACCGGCAGACCGGTAGCGCTGTTTTGCGCGACGGCCTGTTTCAGATACGGTTTCAGGGTGGTAAAGACGGTGGTCATGCGGGCAAAGTGGGCGATGGTTTCAGCATCACCATCAAACTGCCAGTTATCGCCAGGGCGGTTACCTTCGTGGGTGCGCATCATCGGCGTGAAGGCGCTGAAGTCGCACCAGCGCAGCAGCAGTTCTTTGCTGCGTTTCATGTCAAACAGGGTGGTGTAGCCGCCGATATCGCTGTGGTGCAGACCGTGGCCGGTCATCGCCAGAGACAGCGCCGCAGGAACGACGGAAGCCAGACCGTCGTCAAGGCTCCAGTCCACGTTCTGATCGCCTGCCCACATCATGGTGGAGTACTTCTGGCTACCGGTGTAACCCGCACGCATAAAGAACAGGATCTCGCCGAGTTTGCCGGTCTCCTGTAGCGCTTCGTAGTTACATTTCGCCCACAGTGCGGGCCAGGCGTTGTGCATGATCTCGGCGCTGACGCCGTTGTGCAGATACGTATCTGTCGGCAGGTATTCGCCAAAATCTGCCATCCAGCCGCCGCAGCCCAGTTCGATCATATTTTTCTTGATGACCTCTTTGAACCAGTCGTAGGCTTCCGGGTTGGTCAGATCGACCACACCGCCGTAAAACTCGCCAAACTCTACGAGGTAATCGCCGCCGGATGCATCTTTCGCCAGATAACCGTGTTTGGCCGCTTCGGCACAGAGATCTTTATCGCTGGCGACGTACGGGTTGATGTAGGAGAGGAACTGCACGCCCTCTTCTTTCCACTGCTTAATACGGCTATCCAACTGCGGATAATTGTCGCTGTTCCACTTCCAGTTCCACATCACGCGCTTGCCAAAGGAGGTCATGCGGATCCCGGACCAGTCCTGCGCCCAGATGCCGTTTACCTTCACGCCAGCGTTACGCATGGTGTCCAGTTTGCTCTGGCAAACCTCAGTACCGCCCTGAATACCGAGCGTGACGCCATCGTAGATCCAGTCCGGCAGCTCCGGCTGACGACCCAGCAGCGCGGTCAGTTTTTCCAGCAAGGAGATGTAGGTATCAGCGCACTCAAAGCGCAGGGTGGTTTTGTCCTCCCACAGCGCCAGTTCGTGATACCCCGGCGCGCTGAAGTCGAAATTCATATAGCAACTGTTATCAACGTGGCAGTAGTACTTCTGCGTGCTGACGAAGGTCGGCTGTGGGAAGAAGGTCCAGTAGTAGTCGCCGCCGGCGTTCTCTTTACAGTCGGCTTGCCAGGTGACATAGCTGTTTTTGTTTCGGCCCACGCCCTGTTCGCTGGTCCACAGCGGGAACGGCTTCCCGCGTAAGTCGAAGTAAGAGAACTGTTCGCCGCAGCCGTAGATATGATCGTCCGCCCTTGCGGCCAGACGCAGCCAGATGCGGTTATGGCTGAGATCGCCGTTGTGCAGATCCAGCTTCAGACGACCCTGTTCATCGGTGGAAATATGCAGCGTGGCGTTGATGGTATCACCGCGGCTGAAATACACCCGCCAGCCGTCAGGCGACTCGCTGACCGTGGCGTCGGTCAGGGCAATTTTCTCATTGAGCTTGTCTTTAATACTGAAGTTGCCGCGAAACATATCGATATCGGCAACGCCCGCGCCGATCCACAGGCAGGGAGTTTCTGTACTGTGGCGTAAAATCAGGCGCTGGTGGTACGTTAGAGCAAATCCATCAGGTAATGATGTGAGTTCTAAGGCGGTTGACCGTTGTTGTAGCGAATTCATTATCGTCTCCGTAAAAATAGGGTAATTCGGTAATTTGTCGGAAATCTGTTATTCACTGCCGATTAAAAAATGCATCTGATGTTGTTCTCCGGGCGCGAGATGAATCAGGCTAATTCCGGAGTTAAAGGCGTCTGGCGGGCAGGTCATCGGTTCAACCGCCAGGCCGCGCCTTGCTAATTTTTCGCCGGTATACACTTGCAGCCAGGGCTGGTGGCTGCGTAAAAAAGTGGACATGTTTTGCGCTGGGCTGGTCATCCTGACTTCCCACTCAGCGCCAGGTGGCAAAGTCCTGAACGTATGATCGATAGCGGTCTGCGCAATGCGTTGCGGCGTGGTGAAATATCGTTCATCGCATGCTCCTTCACTCGCCGGGAGCGTCAATTCACAGTCATCAATGGGTTGCAGATTGCAGGTCAAATAGGGATGTGCTCCCGCGCCATACGGCGCGATTTCGTCACCCACATTCTGTGTGCAAATAAAAACGTGCAGTCCACGGGTTGCCTCCAGTCGGTAAATCACCTCTGAAACCAGCGAGAAGGGATAACCATAAGAAGGCGGCAGAAAAATCGTCAGCGACACTTCCGATGCCGACTGCTGGTTAATCTGCCAGTCCCGCCAGGCCAGTAACCCATGAATAGCGGTATGTGAAACTGAGTCGTTAACGGCAAGCTGGTAATCCTTGCCGTTATAGTGATAGCTGCCATCTACAACGCGGTTTGGCCAGGGGATTAACACTTTCCCCAAATGTGCCAGCGGCATTTCTTCCGGTTTGTGGGGAATAACGATATGACGCCCACGGTGCGTCAATTCTGCTAGCCCAGCGCCAACCGTGACGATTTTCGCCTGGTAGTGTCCGGCCTGAAGATGAAGGGTTTTTCCACCGCTATGCATGGCAGCCCACCTTGTTACTTATTTAGCGTTGATATCCAGCAGACCGGCGGCAACAGCCGGAGCAAGACCCGGAGCCAGCGGCAGACGCGGGATCACCAGGCAGTGCAGCAGGTGATAAATGTCCTGCTTGCCGTCCCAGACTTTGGTGGTCACCTTGTTATCGGTGTCCAGCTCCTGCCACCATGAACCGGTCTCGTAATCCATCAGGTAAGTGATGCAGTAATCCCACCATTTCTGGTACCAGGCTTCGTACTGGCTGTCGCCTGTGAGGGTGTACAGGGCGTAGGCGGTGCCCATCGCTTCGACTATCGGCCAACGCACTCTTTCGCGAACGATCGGTGTGCCGTCCCAATCCACCGAATAGACAAAACCGTCTGCGCCGTCCGGTGCCCAGGCATCGCGGATAGTGGCGTGGAAAAGCCCTTTTGCATCTTCCAGCAGCCAGGCGGGTGGTGTTTCGAAGCGAGCTTCCAGCGCGGCATGCAGATGCAGCATCAGGCGGCCCCACTCGATCCAGTGACCCGGCGTGCCACCGTAGGCGCGAAAACGGTGAGCTGGGTTGTCCTTGTTGTAATCGCGGATTGGATTCCACTGTGAATCGAAGTGTTCATTGACGCGGTACTCCCCGCTACGGGCCACGTCGTGAATAATCACTGAAGCGATACGCAGTGCGCGATCGAGCCATTTACGGTCATGAGTAACGTCATACACGATCAGGAAAGCCTCGACCGCGTGCATGTTAGCGTTGCCGCCGCGATAATCTTCCGTCTGGCTGAAGGCTTCGTCCCAGGATTCCAGGCACATTTGTTCGTCTTCGCTCCAGAAGTACTTCTCAATCACCTCGATGGCGTCATCCAGCAATTTTCTGGCCTGTGGATGACCGGTAGTGACCGCGCTTGCCGCGCCAAGTAAAACGAAGAAATGCTGATAACCCTGCTTGGAGGCATCCATCACGCCTTCGTCATTGACGCAGGCGTACCAACCGCCGTAGCGTGTGTCGCGTAGCGCGCCGTTCAGCGCCTTAATGCCGTGGTCGACGAGTTGATATGCACCTGGGCGACCCATGGAGGCGGCAACGGAATAGACGTGCAGCATGCGGGCGGTGATCCACAGATGTGTTCCCATATCCGTTCTGACCTGACCACTGTTTCCCAGCCAGCCAAATCCAGTAGGGACAGCCGCATTTTTACCAAAGTTAAAGATGCGGTCGGTTTCCTGTTCCAGCCAGCGGTTGTGGCTTAGGGTGTTAAACCATTTCATGCTTTGATCCTCTATTAGCGGCGGGTCATCATTTCGTCGACGATATCGCCCAGACGCTGCAACTTCGGTGCGGAAACATCACGCAGCATCAGTTCGGTATCCGGCAGACCCACAACGGATGACCAGACCGCACGTCCGGCCAGGAAGCCGGATGCGCCTGCGGTCATTGCTACGCTGACCGCGCGTGGGAACAGTTTTTCATCCACACCAGAGGAAAGAATGACCCACGGCATGTTGATGTTTTCATTCAGGCGCTGAGAAGCGCTAAGCAATTCCTGTTGGGTTCCTTTGCCGTACAGCGGCATTTCGACCTTGTAGAGATCGGCACCGCTGTCACCCAGTTCTTTTGCGGCATCGATAATGGCCTGTTCGCGATCGAACTTATCGCCACGACGCGGTGGGCGAACCACCGGCTCGATGATGCTCAGCAGTCCATTGGAATGGCATAGCTCATTAAATTCTTTCACCATGTCCAGACGCTGTTGGGCATCTTCATCGCTACGCCACAGCACCAGCAGTTTGAGGGCCTTGGCGCCATCTTGCTTCACCGCCTGCGGGTTGATTTTTTTATCAATCACTACGCTATCGACAGGAATACCGTTACCCGGTATGAACTCATCAGCGGCCACAATCATGGCGCAGCTTTTGGCGACCGCGTTTTGCTCTACAACCTGGCGGTAGCAGAACTGCTGATCCACCAGAATGGCGGAGGCATAAGGGGACAAGATCTTCGCCGCATTGACTTTGAAATCAGTCAGTACGCTGTCACTAACCGGAGATTTTGCGCCTGCTGCGGCAAACATTAAGCGCATAGCTTCGCGCTGATCGACTGCCAGCATGGCAAAACCGCCGGAAGCTCGGGTGATATTTTTCAGGGTGTACTTCGTCATTGTTCAGTCCTTACTTATCTGTGTGTTTATTTAGCCCGGCGGATGCGCGAACCTGTTCAAGAATGGCCGTCCAGTCTTCCCGGCCACGGCCAGCGGCGCGTGCCTGGTTATAGACTTCGCGGGAGGCGGCACCGAGCGGCATCGGTACGTGTAATTGGTTGGCAACGTCCAGAGCGATACCAAGATCCTTATGCGCTAAATCGATCATAAAGGCCGGGGAAAGATCGCCTTTCAGCACCTTGTTCGGCCATGAGGTAGTGAAGTGGCCTTTCCCGGCGGGAGTGCCGCTCATGACTTGCAAGGCCACATCGAAGGAGAGGCCGAGCGCTTCGCACAACACGGCGGCTTCAGCAGACAAGGCGTTTAACGCGATGCTCATGTAGTTGTTGATGAGCTTGACGCGAATGCCCATACCGGGGCCGCCTGCGTTGATCAATTCATTACCCATCGCCATCAGAACCGGTGTGGCGCGTTCTACCTGCTGTGCCGTGCCACCCGCCAGCAGTAACAGTGTCCCCGCGATAGCGTGATCGGAGGTACGTCCAACCGGGCAATCCATCATGTCGAAGCCTTTGGCACGCATATCGGCGATCAATTTGTCGGTTTGCAGTGGGTGAATAGTCGACATATCAATCACTAATGCCTGCGGGGAGAGGTTTTCGCAGATACCCTGCTCACCGAACAGTACGCTGCGCACCAGATCGCCGTTTGGCAGCATTGTGATGACAAATTCTGCCCCTTTTACTGCCTGAGCCGGGCTGCTGGCAGGTTGGGCTCCTTTTTCCACCAGGCGCTGAACGGCATCCGGGTTAACGTCAAAGACGCTGAGTTGATGACCCTGCTTCAGCAAGTTGCTCGCCATGGGTGAACCCATCTGACCTAATCCGATAAATGCTATAACTGCCATAACGTTCTCCTGAGACGTGGATGTCATTTTTTGTCATTTAAGGTCGTTTGTTTTTGTCTGTTTTTGATCGTATTTGTAATTTATGGTCAAAAAATTGACAGCCGTCACTTTTTAAACATTTTGTGAAATTAAAATGATCCCATCTTGAAATGCCTAAGGAATGACCATGATTCGTATTGCTTGTGTAGGTATTGCCGTGATGGATCGCATCTATTACGTGGAAGGTTTACCGACTGAAGGAGGTAAGTATGTGGCGAAGCGTTATACGGAAGTGGGCGGCGGGCCTGCTGCGACGGCCGCAGTGGCTGCAGCGAAGCTGGGCGCGCAAGTGGACTTTATTGGCCGTGTGGGCGATGACGACACCGGAAACAGCCTGCTGGCGGAGCTGGAATCCCTGGGGGTAAACACCCGCTACACCCGGCGCTACGCCGGGGCAAAGTCTTCGCAATCGGCGATTATGGTGGATGCGCAAGGAGAACGGATTATCGTTAACTACCCCAGCCCGGACTTACTGCATGACGCTGACTGGCTCAACGAGATCGATTTTTCCCAGTGGGATGTGGTTCTGGCGGATGTTCGCTGGCACGAAGGCACCAGGCAGGCGTTCACGCTGGCGCGTCGGGCGGGAGTGATGACGGTACTGGATGGTGACGTCACGCCACAAGATATCAGTGAACTGGTGGCGTTAAGCGATCATGCTGCGTTCTCTGAACCGGGTCTGGCGCGTTTAACCGGGATAAATGATTCTGAAGCTGGACTTAAACAAGCAAAAACGCTCACAAATGGTCATGTTTATGTGACGCGTGGCAGTGAGGGCTGCGACTGGATAAAAAATAATGCGTTGCAGCATCAATCTGGATTTAAAGTCGACGTTGTGGATACTACGGGGGCCGGAGACGTTTTCCACGGTGCGCTCGCATTCAGCCTGGCGGGTGGTGATGCCCCGGAAGACGCGGTCAGGTTCGCCAGTGGGGTTGCTGCGCTAAAATGCACGCGTCCGGGAGGAAGGGCCGGAATCCCTGACTGTGATCAAACCCGATCTTTTCTGTCACTTTTTGTATAAAATGCCAGGGCAATGGTTTTTCGAGGAAATTTCATGAGCCTTACCGAACTGACCGGTAACCCGCGGCACGATCAGCTGTTGATGCTGATCAGCGAGCGCGGTTATATGAATATCGACGAGCTGGCCAGCCTGCTGGACGTGTCCACGCAGACCGTGCGTCGTGATATTCGTAAACTCAGCGAGCAGGGATTAATTACGCGTCATCATGGTGGGGCGGGCAGGGCCTCCAGCGTGGTGAATACGGCGTTTGAGCAGCGTGAAGTCTCGTGGACGGAAGAGAAGAAAGCCATCGCGGAGGCGGTGGCTGACTACATCCCTGACGGTTCGACGGTGTTCATTACCATAGGCACCACCGTTGAGCAGGTTGCCCGCGCGCTGTTAAACCATAATCATTTGCGCATTATTACCAATAGCCTGCGCGTGGCGCATATTCTGTATAACAACCCGCGTTTTGAAGTAATGGTTCCCGGAGGGACGCTGCGCCCGCATAACAGCGGCATCATTGGCCCTTCTGCCTCGGCATTTGTGGCTGATTTTCGTGCCGACTACCTGGTTACCAGCGTTGGCGCGATTGAAAGTGATGGCGCGCTGCTGGAGTTTGATGTTAACGAGGCCAGCGTAGTGAAAACGATGATGTCGCATTCAAGACACATTCTGCTGGCGGCGGATCATACGAAATATACGGCTTCTGCCGCGGTAGAAATTGGTAATGTGTCGCAGGTAACTGCGCTGTTTACTGATGAATATCCAGGTCCGGCATTGCACAATTTACTCCAGTCACAGCAGGTTGAAATTGTACAGGTGAGTCCTTCACAGGATGATGCTCTGGCCGTGTAATTCTTCCCAATGATGGCCCGATAAGTTCGCAGCCATCACTCTCGCATAGTCAAACTTCTCCTTTCCCGCTACAGTTATTCATCCACGGCGAATAAGGAGAAGGGCATGCTCTATATCTTTGATTTGGGTAATGTGATTGTCGATATCGACTTCAACCGCGTGTTGGGCACATGGAGCGATCTGAGCCGTGTACCGTTGGCTTCGCTAAAGCAAAGTTTCACTATGGGGGAGGTTTTTCACCAGCACGAGCGAGGCGAAATAACCGATGAAGCCTTTGCCGAGGCGCTATGTCATGAGATGGCGCTGCCGCTAAGTTACGAGCAGTTCTCTCACGGCTGGCAGGCCGTGTTTGTCGCCTTGCGCCCTGAGGTCATCGACATCATGCAGAAGCTGCGTGAGCAGGGGCATAGGGTGGTCGTCTTATCGAATACCAACCGCCTGCACACCACGTTTTGGCCGGACGAATACCCCGAGATCCGTCAGGCTGCTGACCATATTTACCTTTCCCAGGAACTGGGCATGCGTAAACCGGAAGCGCGAATTTACCAGCACGTCCTGCAGTCTGAAGGTTTTTCTGCGCACGATGCGGTCTTTTTTGACGATAACGCCGATAATATTGAAGGGGCTAACCGGTTAGGGATCACCAGTATCCAGGTCGTCGATAAAACGACCATTCCTGACTATTTCGCGACGTTGTTATGCTAAAAAATGTTCAGCAACAGGCCAGGCATCATACGCGTCCTGTACGAGACTGGCTGAAGCTACTATGGCAGCGGATTGATGAGGACAATATGACGACGCTGGCAGGGAATCTTGCCTACGTTTCATTGCTCTCATTAGTGCCGCTTATTGCCGTCGTATTTGCGCTTTTCGCCGCATTTCCGATGTTTTCCGACGTCAGTGTCCAGTTACGTCATTTTATTTTCGCAAACTTTATCCCGGCGACGGGGGACGTCATCCAGCGTTATATCGAACAGTTTGTCGCCAACTCGAACAAAATGACGGCCGTCGGGGCATGTGGGTTGATTGTCACAGCATTATTGCTGATGTATTCCATTGATAACGCTCTGAATACTATCTGGCGCAGCAAGCGCACTCGTCCCAAAGTGTACTCTTTCGCCGTCTACTGGATGATTTTAACGCTGGGGCCGCTGCTGGCGGGAGCCAGTCTGGCAATCAGTTCTTATCTGTTGTCATTGCGCTGGGCCAGCGATCTCAACACGGTGATTGATAACATCCTGCGTATTTTCCCGCTGGTGCTTTCCTGGCTCTCGTTCTGGCTCCTCTACAGCATTGTACCGACTACGCGCGTCCCTAATCGTGATGCGGTGATTGGCGCCTTTGTGGCCGCTGTGTTGTTCGAAGCCGGAAAGAAAGGATTTGCGCTCTACATCACCATGTTCCCGTCGTATCAGCTCATTTACGGTGTCCTGGCGGTGATCCCCATTTTATTTGTCTGGGTATACTGGACGTGGTGTATCGTCTTGCTAGGCGCGGAAATAACTGTCACTCTCGGGGAATACCGCAAACTTAAACAAGCCGCAAAACAAGAAGAAGCAGAGCAACCATGATTGCATTAATTCAGCGCGTAACCCGTGCCAGCGTCACCGTGGAGGGCGAGGTGACGGGTGAAATTGGCCCAGGACTTTTGGTCTTGTTAGGTGTCGAAAGGGATGATGACGAACAGAAAGCGAACCGCCTGTGCGAGCGCGTACTCGGTTATCGAATCTTTAGCGATGCCGAAGGCAAAATGAACCTCAACGTGCAGCAGTCAGGCGGCAGCGTGCTGGTGGTTTCACAGTTTACGCTGGCGGCAGATACCGAACGCGGCATGCGTCCGGGGTTTTCGAAAGGCGCAGCGCCCGAGCGAGCAGAAGCGCTGTATGAATACTTTGTTGAGCGTTGCCGCCAACAGGAAATGAATACGCAAACCGGTCGATTCGCTGCGGATATGCAGGTTTCACTGGTTAATGATGGCCCCGTGACGTTTTGGTTACAAGTATGAACCAGCTACCGGTATGGCCGCGGACAACAAGAGAGAATACGACGATGTATCACCTTCGAGTACCGCAAACAGAAGAAGAATTGGAGCGCTACTACCAGTTTCGCTGGGAGATGCTGCGTAAGCCATTGCATCAGCCAAAAGGCTCCGAACGAGATGCATGGGACGCGATGGCGCATCACCAGATGGTGGTGGACGAAGAGGGGAATCTGGTTGCGGTAGGGCGTCTGTATATCAATGCGGATAACGAAGCTTCCATACGCTTTATGGCAGTAGACCCTTCCGTGCAAGAGAAAGGGTTGGGCACGCTGATGGCGATGACTCTGGAGTCTGTGGCGCGTCAGGAAGGGGTCAAACGCGTAACCTGTAGCGCCCGTGAAGATGCGGTCGAATTTTTCGCCAAGCTCGGGTTTGTGAGCCAGGGAGAAATCACCACGCCGCAAACCACGCCGGTGCGCCACTTTTTGATGATTAAGCCCATTGCGACGCTGGACGATATTCTCCATCGCGGGGACTGGTGCGGACAGCTACAGCAAGCCTGGTACGAACATATTCCATTGAGTGAGAAAATGGGCGTGCGCATTCAGCAGTACACCGGGCAGAAATTTATTACCACGATGCCCGAGACGGGCAATCAGAATCCGCACCATACCCTGTTTGCCGGTAGCCTGTTTTCACTGGCGACGCTAACGGGCTGGGGACTTATCTGGCTGATGCTGCGCGAGCGTCATCTGGGAGGAACGATCATTCTCGCCGACGCGCATATCCGCTACAGCAGGCCGATCACCGGGAAACCAACTGCTATTGCCGATCTGGGTTCGCTGAGCGGCGACCTCGACCGTCTGGCAAGAGGCCGCAAGGCGCGTGTGCAGATGCAGGTCGGGGTGTTTGGCGATGACACACCGGGCGTCGTGTTTGAAGGTACTTACATTGTGCTACCCGCAAAACCGTTTGGCGCATATGAAGAAGGCGGTAACGAGGAAGAGTAGGGGGATACCCTCTACTCGATAAATGCATCTGCCGGAAGTTTAAAGCGTTCTGCAAGCGCTTTAATATGGCTTACAGTCAGTGCTCTACGGCCATTTAGGATGTTGCTGACGTTCGATTTAGAACCAAGTTCGTTGGCGAGGTCGGTGGCTTTTAATCCGTACTGATCCATGAGCGTACGCAATACGGAAACGCCAGAGGGGATTTGTTTCAGGTGTTGATTGAGCGCTCTGAATTCTGGTGCATGTTTTTCGTATTCACTGATTCGGGCACTAAGTAATTCAAATAGTGGGTTTTCAAGATCGTCGTGGTCAACCAGAAACTCTACTAGCGCTAGTGCCCTTCGATACTCCGTTTCATTGCGTTCTTCCCCCAAAAGAGGGATCGTTTTTACAGCACAACTGAAGGTGTCAACGATCTTTTTTGCGCTGGCTGCGTCCATATGACGATGAGATCTCATTCTTTATGGTCCCGATAATATTCTGTCAGTTTGTCATATTCGGCGTGGAGAACGATATGCTTCACAAATACCTTATGTAACCTGAAATCTATGTAGGCAATGAGTCTCAGGTTGTTACCAGAAACATCAATTACCCACCATTTATTCCTGTACTTAAAATTATCAAGAGAAGGAATATACTGTTTCATCTCTTCAGGGTGATGGAATGTTTTTTTCTCCAAAACATGCAGCAACTCAGAGAGAGCAAGCCCATGGTTTGGATACATGAGCATACCCTCATTGAATGGTTTTCGGCTGATAACATGCACGATGTAGTTCCATTACATAGTTTTCAACCTGAAAACAATCTAACGCAATGCCATCATATTTTCAAGTTGAAAACAACATTGAATATTAAGAAATTATCTCCGCTGATGGGCTTTTAACACGCCAGGCCACGTCGCGCATTGCGTTTCGCGCTGTCTGGCTTACGCCTCCTAACTGAAAAAATCCGTGGATAACGCCGGGATAGCGCTGACAGGTGCAGTCCACACCTTGCTTCTGGAGCTGGTGAAACAGGGCCTCTCCTTCATCGCACAGTGGGTCAAATTCAGCGGTAATGATGTGCGTGGGCGGCAAGCCGTTGAAGTCTTCACGCCAGAGTGGGCTGACTTCTGGATGCAATGGATCGGTGTTCGGCATATACATCTCGTAGCCCGAAAGCAGTGTATCGCGAGTGATAATGTAATCCCGTCCATTATGGTCATAGCTCGCAAAGCTGGCAGTTGCGTCCAGCATCGGGTAGATCAGCATAAGCTGTGCAGGTTGCCATTGCCTGGCCGCTTTCAGGCGTAGTGCCGTGACCAGCGCCAGGTGCCCGCCCGCGCTGTCGCCAGCAAGGGTTATGCGCTCGCGATCGACTCCCAGTTTCTGGGCATATTTCCAGATGATATTGGCCCCGGTTTCAGCGTCGTTATGTGCTGCCGGGAAAGTATGCTCTGGCGCAAGGCGGTACTGTACTGCAATGACCCGACAGCCGCTGAACCAGGCGAGCTGCCTTAGTTGGTTATCATGCGTAGCAAACCCACCGCTGACAAAACATCCGCCATGATAATAAATGACGCAGGGCAGCGTTCCCGCAGAGTTAAGAGGCGAAACAACGCGAAACGTCATGGTATCGAGTTCAATATCTTCAACCTGTACGCGGGTTTCAGTTTCTCCGGCCAGCGCCGTACTGGCAATATAGCCAGCTCTCCGGTCATCAATATTCTGTTCGCGGGAAGAAGGGCGTCCCGCCGCGATAAATGCCTCAACTAACTGCGCAATCCCGCTTTCCAGTGCCATTTTTAAATACTCTTATCTGTATGGATATACAGGTTTATAACCTGGATACTCACAAATGAAAATGGGAAAAATAGGGATGGGTATGATTCTGGAAAGCGGCTCGCAAAAGTAAAAATCGTTCACGTGAAAGCTATTTTCCCGCTTTTCCCAGGTGTATGTTGTGTGGAAATTAATCGCTGATGATATACTGGAGGTATATGTGAGTATGATGGCTGGGATGGATATGGGCAGAATTTTACTCGATTTATCAGACGAAGTGATTAAACGTCTTGATGACCTCAAGGTGCAGCGTAACCTGCCGCGAGCTGAACTCTTGCGGGAGGCCGTTGAGCAGTATCTGGAAAGGCAGGAACAGGCTGAAACGACTATTTCCAGCGCTCTCGGACTCTGGAAAGGTTGTGAAGAAGATGGCGTTGAGTACCAACGCAAACTTCGTGAGGAATGGTAATGGTCAAAGGATCCGCGCTTTTTGATACCAACATCCTCATCGACCTGTTTAGTGGACGGAGTGAAGCAAAGCAAGCGATAGAAACATGGCCGCCGCAGAATGCGATCAGCCTTATCACCTGGATGGAAGTGATGGTTGGGGCAAAGAAATACCATCAGGAATCCTGCACACGCGTTGCGTTGAGCGCTTTTAACGTGATCGGTGTTTCACAGGATATTGCTGAACGAAGCGTGAGTATCAGGCAGGAATATGGGATGAAATTGCCGGATGCCATTATTCTGGCAACAGCACAGATTCATCGTCTTACGCTGGTTACGCGAAATACTAAGGATTTTGCAGGCCTATCCGGTGTGGTCACACCGTATACATTATAACCCGGGCGACCTACGCCGCCCGGTAGTGTGAAGACCTTACTCCCCTTCACCCGGGAACAGGAACGGGTTGATGGAACTGCGGGCAAAGCCCTCCTGCTCCATGTGCGCGTCCAGCATCAGTGAAGCGAGATCGTCGGCCACGGCTTCGACTTTCGGGTCTTTTTCCTGATAGAGAATCTTCAGGTAAGTCCCACAGTCGCCGCAGCTTTCAGCTTTGATCGCCGACTGTTCGTTATCCAGTGACCAGTAGTTCAAGTCACGGCTCTGCTCACAGTTGCTGCACTTCACGCGCACCACGTGCCACTCGGTTTCGCACAGGTTGCAGTGCAGATAACGCAGACCCTGGGTGGTACCGATTTGCACCATGCTGGAGACCGGCATTGAACCACACACCGGGCAGTACTGACGCTGTTCACCGTATTCCGCACGGGCTTTGCCGGGGATCAGGCTTGCCATCTGCGCCCAGTAGAGCGACAGGGCAGCCCAAATGAACGGTGCTTTGTCGCTGCTGACGGAGGCAAAATCGGAGGCAAACAGCGCGCTGGCCATCAGCTCCAGCTCCTGCTCTGAGGCTTTTTCCAGATTCTCGATCACGGCGAGCGCCGGACCGCTCATCTCTGGCTTCAGCTCAGCAATCAACGACTGCAGCAGCTTTTGCCAGTGCTTGTCGCGTGGCAGGACGTGGATATCCAGCGGCGGTTTGCCCTGATCGTTCGCTTCTTTGATGCGCGCGGTCAGGTCCATCTGCAGTGGATGGTCGTATAGCACCACTTCCTGCGCGTGGGCGATCAGCGCGGCAAAGCGCAGGTAATCGCCCAGCGGGTTGCTTTCGGCCAGCTCGCGCAGACGTTCAGCGCGGCGGTTATACAAATTTTTGAGTCTGGGGAATAATAACGGCGGAATCATATCCGCCGTGCGTTTCTCGCTCTTCTCCAGCTCATCTTGCGGGATTATGCGAATACTCATTCAGTTTTCTTTTCCGTTGTCTTTCGGACTTCACGGTACCAGCGCGGGTGATGTTTCTTCGCCCATGAACTGGTAACCCATCCTTCCACCATCGCGGTAATGGTGCCTTTCACCCAAAGGGCGGCGTAAATGTGCACCATGATAACCACAATTAACGCTACTGCGGCAAATGAATGCAGCATTAACGCGAATCGGATCACCGGGATTGAGAAAGCAGGTGCAAAATACGGACGCCAGATGACCACTCCGCTCACCAGCAACAGGACCAGGAAGATAATCGCCGCCCAGAATACGCATTTCTGGCCGAAGTTATAACGTCCCGTGTCACCTACTTCCTCGTTGACGACAATCTTACGAATATTCTTCGCCCAAAAGATATCATCCCGATTGATTAGATTGTGGTGCCAGTAACGGAAAAACATGATGATAAACGAGGCAAACATGACAACGCCGACAAACGGGTGCACAATTCGCGCCAGTTGCGGCGTGCCCATGATGTGCATCAGCCAGTTAAAAGACGGGAAGAGAAAGCCCATCCCGCTCACTGCCGCCAGAATGAAGCAGAAGGCAGTGATCCAGTGGTTGATGCGTTCCGGCGCCGTGTAGCGCACGATGGTGTCACGTCGTTTCATTTGCGCACCTCGTCTTTTTCTTCATGCAGGTTGTCTTCTTCCTCTTCCGCGCGGTTCGGGCCTACACCGACGTAGTGGAAGATACTGGCCGCAAATGTCGCTGCAAAGCCGACGGCTGCGAGAGGTTTCCAGATGCCTTTCCAGAATTTCACGGTGGCGCTGATTTCCGGGTTCTCCGGCAGGCCGTGATACAGATTCGGCTTGTCAGCATGGTGCAATACGTACATGACGTGCGTACCGCCAACGCCTGCCGGATCGTACAGACCCGCGTTTTCGTAACCACGCGTTTTCAGCTCCACCACACGCTCGCCTGCCAGCGTTTTCATCGACTCTTTGGTGCCGAAATGAATGGCGCCTGTTGGGCAGGTCTTCACGCAGGCCGGTTCTTGCCCGACCACAACACGGTCAACGCACAGCGTACATTTGTAGACGCGGTTGTCTTCCGGGTTGAGGCGCGGCACATCGAACGGACAGCCTGCGATACAGTAGCCACAGCCGATACACTGCTCGGACTGGAAGTCGACGATACCGTTGGCATACTGAATGATTGCGCCTTCAGCCGGACACGCCTTCAGACAGCCCGGATCGGCACAGTGCATACAGCCATCCTTGCGGATAAGCCACTCCAGTTTGTCGTTCTGTTCCACTTCTGAGAAGCGCATTACCGTCCAGGATTTAGCGGTCAAATCAGCCGGGTTGTCGTACACCCCAACGTTGTTGCCCACTTCATCACGGATGTCGTTCCATTCCGAACAGGCCACCTGACACGCTTTACAGCCAATACAGGTGGTGACGTCGATAAGCTTCGCCACCTCTTCCTGGTGATCCCGCGCCTGAGGCGCGGGGGTGAAACTGTTGGTCGCAGAACGGCGGATAATATCTTGAGTTTGATAAGCCATAATTCGTCTCCGTTTACCCTTCATCTTTCAGTTTGCAGGTTCGTTGGTTTCCTTCGGCATTCCAGTCACGTAGTTTTCTACGCTCCCGGAATGCCTGGCGTCACCGCCTGCCTGCAATCTGAAATCTATTGGGTATCCACCTTTTCCACGTTCACGAGGAAGGACTTAAATTCCGGCGTCTGCGTGTTCGCATCACCGACGAATGGCGTTAACGTGTTAGCGATAAAGCCTTTTTTCGCCACCCCTTCGTAGCCCCAGTGAATCGGAATACCGATGGTGTCGATATCCTGACCGTTGGCCTTCAGCGTGCGAATACGTTTAGTCACCACTGCTTTGGCTTTAATGTAGCCGCGGTTAGAGGAGACTTTGACGGTATCGCCATGAGAGATACCGAGCTTATTCGCCAGCTTCTCGCCAATTTCCACAAACTGTTCCGGCTGTGCGATGGCATTGAGCAGTGCATGTTTGGTCCAGTAGTGGAAGTGCTCGGTCAGACGATAGGTCGTACCGACGTACGGGAATTTATCCGCTTTACCCAGCGCTTGTGCGTCACCTTTGAAGATACGCGCGGCAGGGTTAGAGATAACGTTCGGGTGCAGCGGGTTAGTCCCCAGCGGTGTTTCAAACGGCTCGTAGTGTTCCGGGAACGGACCTTCCGCCATCTTATCGATAGCAAACAGGCGTCCCATCCCTTCCGGCTGCATGATGAACGGCCCAACGTTGCTGCCAGGTGCGGCGGCGCTGTAGTCCGGAATATCCATCCCGCTCCATTTCGCCCCATCCCATTTCAGGATCTGACGTTTTGGATCCCACGGATTCCCCTGCGGGTCAGCAGACGCGCGGTTATACAGAATGCGTCGGTTGAGCGGCCACGCCCATGCCCAGCCCAGCGTATTGCCAAGACCTGACGGGTCGGCGTTATCGCGACGTGCCATCTGGTTGCCTTCCGGCGTCCAGCTCCCGGCAAAAATCCAGCAGCCACTGGAAGTGGTGCCGTCGTCTCGCAGTTGGGCGAACGAGCTAAGCTGTTGGCCTTTCTTGACGATGACTGCACCTGTTGCCGGGTCGGTAATGTCGGCCAGCGCTTTACCGTTGCTCTCCATCGCCACTTCTTCCGAAGCCGGTTCGTGTGGTGTGGAGTAGTTCCAGGTCATGCTCAGCACCTGTTCCGGGTTCGCGCCACCCTGCTCGGCATACATCTTGCGCATGCGCAGGAAGATACCGGCGAGGATTTCACCATCGGTAACGGCAATCCCCGGGGCGTCCGCGCCTTTCCAGTGCCACTGCAGCCAGCGACCGGAGTTGACGATAGAACCGTTCTCTTCGGCGAAGCAGGTGGACGGCAGACGGAATACTTCGGTCTGGATTTTCGACGGGTCAACATCGTTCGACTCACCGTGGTTCTGCCAGAAGGTAGACGTCTCGGTGTTGAGTGGGTCGATGGTGACCAGGAATTTCAGTTTGGACAGTGAAGCCACGACCTTGTTTTTATTCGGGAATGACGCGACCGGGTTAAAGCCCTGGCAGATATAGCCATTCACTTTGCCCTGGTTCATCATCTCGAAGTACTGCAGCACGTCGTACCCTTTGTCCCACTTCGGCAGCAAGTCGAAGCCCCAGCTGTTTTCCGCTGTCGCTTTATCGCCAAAGAAGGCTTTCATCATCGAAACGAAGAATTTCGGGTAGTTACCCCAGTAGTTCACCTGACCTTCCAGCAACGGTTTTGGCGTGTTGGCGGCAAGGTAGGTTTGCAGGTCAGTCTGTTTTTCGCTCGGCAGCGTCATATAGCCCGGCAGGCTTTGTGACAGCAGGCCTAAGTCGGTCAGACCCTGAATGTTGGAGTGACCGCGCAGGGCATTAACACCGCCGCCGGCCATCCCCATGTTGCCAAGCAGCAACTGGATCATCGCCATGGTACGGATGTTCTGCGCACCTACGGAGTGTTGTGTCCAGCCAAGGGCGTACAGGAACGACGCGGTTTTATCTTTGGCACTGGTTTCTGCGATGTACTCACAGACCTTCAGGAAGTCAGCCTTTGGCGTACCGCAGATATTTTCTACGACATCCGGCGTGTAGCGGGAAACGTGCTGTTTCAGCAGGTTCCACACACAGCGCGGGTGTTGCAGGGTGACATCGCGTTTAGCGAAGCCTTTTTCATCCAGTTCGTAGTTCCAGCTGGTTTTGTCATACTTGCGTTTGTCCGCGTCGTAGCCAGTGAACAGGCCATCTTCGAAACCGTAATCCTCACGCACGATCAGGCTGGCGTTGGTATAGGCTTCAGTGTATTCGCGGTTGAATTTTTCGTTGTTCAGCAGGTACAGCAAGACGCCTGACAAGAAGGCAATGTCAGTACCGGAACGAATCGGCGCATAGAAATCAGCCACCGCTGCGGTTCGCGTAAAGCGCGGATCGATCACAATCAGCTTCGCGCCGTTGTGAATTTTAGCTTCCATCGCCCAGCGGAACCCGACCGGGTGAGCTTCAGCGGCGTTACCGCCCATCACCACAACGAGGTTGGCGTTTTTAATGTCGACCCAGTGGTTGGTCATCGCACCGCGACCAAATGTTGGAGCAAGACTTGCTACCGTTGGTCCGTGTCAGACGCGTGCCTGGTTGTCGACCGCGAGCATACCCAGCGCGCGGGAGAATTTTTGCGTTAAATAGCCGGTTTCGTTACTGGACGCGGAAGCACACAGCATCCCGGTGGAAAGCCAGCGGTTAACGGTTACGCCTTCGGCGTTTTGTGCAACGTAGTTTGCGTCGCGGTCTTCTTTCATCAGCTTAGCGATGCGGTCAAATGCCTCATCCCAGCTAATCTGTTGCCACTTATCAGAGCCTGGTGCGCGGTATTCCGGGAATTTCAGACGGCTTTCTGAGTGGATGAAGTCCACTAGTCCTGCCCCTTTCGGGCACAGCGCGCCACGGTTCACCGGGTGATCCGGGTCCCCTTCGATATGGAAGATGGATGCTTTGGCGTTTTTTGCGCCGTCACCGAGACTGTACATTAACAGTCCACAGCCAACGGAACAGTAAGTGCAGGTATTACGGGTTTCGCGGGTACGCAGCAGTTTATATTGCCGTGTTTCCGCGAGCGCTACGCCGGGTGCAAAACCCAGTGCCGCTGCCGTGGTGCCTGCCATACCGCCAGCGCAGATCTTAAAGAACTGCCTTCTGCTGACCTGCATGGTTCGCTCCTTGTTTCGACATTGTCACGTTCCCTTCACTTTTCCGTTACTCGAGCGCGAGGGAAGTGGTTGTTTTTTTCTTTGCGGACGGGACCGCAAAGGTCCAGAATTGGGTGAATTTCCCTCCGTCCAGGAGGGGTTTGTAAAGAATACCACAATGTTGGTATGTGTGTTCCAATATAGTTAAAAGAAAGTGAATAAGATTATTCGAGAAAACATCAAAAATGTGACGGCTTTGACAGGATCGCGCCAGCTGACCCTCTGGAAACGCGAGGATTTGCAACATCCTCAGCCGGATGTCGTCGCTGAAGAAGTACCGGTTGCGTTGGTTTACAACGGGATTTCGCACGTGGTGATGATGGCGTCACCGAAAGATCTTGAGCACTTTGCGATGGGCTTTTCACTTTCTGAAGGCATTATTGAGCGCCCGCAGGATATCTACGCAATGGAAGTGGTTCCTTCCTGTAACGGATTAGAAGTGCAGGTTGAGCTGTCCAGCCGTCGTTTTATGGGGTTGAAGGAGCGACGTCGTGCGCTGGCCGGTCGTACCGGTTGTGGCGTTTGCGGCGTTGAACAACTCAATGACATTGGCAAGCCAGTCCAGCCGCTGCCGTTTACCCAGACATTCGATCTGGCACATCTTGATAACGCCTTAAGGCATCTCCCTGATTTCCAGCCCGTGGGGCAACTGACAGGCTGCACGCACGCGGCGGCCTGGGTACAGCCGTCAGGCCATCTGGTAGGGGGTCATGAAGATGTTGGGCGTCATGTTGCGCTGGATAAACTGTTGGGTCGACGTGCAATCGAAGGGGAAACCTGGCAACAGGGCGCGGTGTTAGTTTCCAGCCGAGCCAGCTACGAGATGGTGCAAAAGTCGGCGATGTGTGGCGTGGAGATTTTGTTTGCTGTGTCTGCCGCGACAACACTGGCGGTAGAAGTTGCCGAACGTTGCAACCTGACGCTGGTGGGCTTTTGTAAACCGGGCAGGGCGACGATTTATACACACCCCGAGCGTCTGATAGCTGAATAACAAATATTCAATTAATTTGAATAAGACTGGCAAATCCTTCCGCTTTTAGTTGTGTGATGTGAGGGCTATTATTTATCAAATCAAGGCACGGTGCCTTACTCAAACAACTAAGTTAAAGGGTTTATATCATGAAAAGCATCAAAACTTTTGTCGCAGTTATCGCTCTGGCTACTTCTTTCGGTTCTTTCGCTGCTCAGACAGTTACCGCAACCGGTTCTACGCTGGAAAGCGCCGAAGCAAAAATTGCCGCTCAGGCTGAACGCGCAGGAGCCAGCGATTACAAAATTACTCAGGCATACACTGGCAACCGCGTGCATATGACCGCTGAACTGCTGAAATAAAAGACCTTAGTACTGTCGAAAGAGCGCCCTTGAGGCGCTTTTTTCGTTTCCGGCATTCACTGCCTGAGCAATGCCAGAAACGTGTCATAGCTTTTCAATCCCGCAATAGTTTCTGACGGATGGCTGCTCAATACGCTGGATAAAAAACTAAAGATTTTTAGTTCATGCCTGACTTCGGCGGCGGCACAGGTGATGAGTACATGGCTGACCGGTTCGTTATTCACCTGAAGAGGGTGCGCGAGAGTGACAAAGAAACCACGAAAGCGACGCCCCTGTTCGCTCAAGCAATGAGGGATCGCCAGGCGATTCACTATCAGGTTTTCGCCTTCATGTTCTCGGGCGCAAATGCGCAGCGCTTCGTCCTCGCTGATGTGGCTCTGTGCCACAAGCTGCCCGCAGATCCGACCAATGATGCTCTGCCAGCTTTCGTCCTTCTTATTGGCGTAATGGAAGCTACCCTGCTGTAAAAAGAATCGCTCGGGCTGCTGGCGGATGAAGGCTGTCGCGAGGAAGTGTTTGATCTGTTCGGTACCCGCAGCGGTGATAATGTTCTTGATGGTTAATGTATTTTTTATTGAGTCATCGAGTAAGTAATGGCTATTGTTGATGATTAACAATGGGGCAACTTCTTCACTGATGGCGCTGATTTCACTTGTATTTCGCGCAATGATCACCCGACAATTCAGCACATCTCGCTCAATGGCCTGTTGGTTGATGGTGGCGATAGCATTCTGGTCGGATAACAAAATGACGGGCTGCCGCTCGTTTTGATGTCGTTCCAGCGCGCAGGCGAAGTAAAGCCCGATGAGGTCGCTATCAAACAGGGGGATATCCAGTTTTTCACGCAGCAGGGCAATAAAACGCAGACTCAAATCGAAAGCAGCCGGCCAGGTAGACCTCAGGTTATGCATACTGCTCTGGCGATGTTCCGGTACCCAAACCGGGGCAGAGATGCATCTCAGCAAGTGGCCGGTAATATTATCAACCAGTTGGGTATCGATAACGTTCAACGCAGCGATGCCGGGAACGCTTTTTAACAAACAGGTCACCGCATCGGCCGAGATGGTCATTGCCTGCCGTTGCCTGATTTCCAGAAGACCGTTCAGTGTTCTGAAGGCGTTCTCGCCCAGGTAAACACCACCTTGTTCCACCACATTTTTCAATGATGCATACCGACATTCCGGCCATGAGCCGGAGAGCTGATTACGCAGGGCGTAGACTGCCAGCACCAGGCTTGCCAGGTATTCTCCCGAAATGAGCGGGAATTCATTCAGTTTTTCACATGCGGCATTAAGCCTGTCAATGTTGTCTCGGGTCATACCCGGCAGTGGAATCAGGAGAGGATCTTTTTTGAGCAGATTTGCCAGCAGGATAATGCGCTTTTCTTCCGGTTCATCAATGAAATGACCGACGCCCGGGCGGCTGGCCAGGCAAAAGGCACGCTCATAGCGCTGCTTCAAACGTAGGAGGCGGTCGGCCACCCAGGTTTCGGGCAAATTAAGCGCTGAGGCCAGCTGTACCCGGGGTGTGAAGGTATTGATTAACAGAAACGCCAGCAACCGATCATCATTATCATGACGTTGCAGAAGCTGGAAAAAACTGCGCCTGTCGACGATATCCAGTTGATAGCCCGCGTTGCCGCCAGGCTGAATACGGGCCTTACCACTGAGGGTAAAGTTGAGGTAATCAATATCACGCAGGATGGTTCTGCCTGAAACGCCAGTTTGTCGCGCCAGCTCGCCCAACGGACACGGCTGTTGTTCAAGAATATCCACAATTTTTAACTGGCGTTCCGATAACATATACACTTCCTCCTTCAAGCTGCTTCTGCGTTGGCTGCATTCACTCCCCCTGGTCACGTACTATTTGTACGTTCCCAGGGATTCATTCATTTGCCGCCTTGATGCAACTCGAATGAGTTTGTGTATTGTTCACCTGGCGAAAGTCGGTGAAGGATTTCACTTTCTCTGCCGTCAGCGAGGTCAACAGCTCACGCACCAGCGTAAACAGCGCGTCGTAATCTGCTGCGGAAATCATGCCGCTGTTGGCGTGGAGATAGCGAGTCGGCAGACAGAGCGCCGCCACCGGGCGACCACCACCCATCACGTTATAGCGCCCACCGTCCGTCGCCCCGGTTTTCATGGTACAGAACTGCAAAGGCGCATCGCTCTTTTTGGCACACTCTTTTAACGCGGCGACCAGTTGCTGATTGGGAAAATATCGCTTATCGAACAGCATCAGGCCAGGGCCATCGCCCAGCTTCAAGGGGTATTTAATATTGTCGATTCCTGGTACGTCGCCCGCCACCGCCGTATCCAGCACGATCACCACGTCGGGCTTGATATGCTCCGCTGAAGTTTGTGCCCCGCGCAACCCGACTTCTTCTTCCACGCTGCCCACGCCGTACAGGGTAATTTCAGGGTTATCGACGGTTTGTAGAAGCTCTGCCATCAGGGCGCAGCCGACGCGGTTATCCAGCGCTTTACCGACGATCTTATCTTCGCCCCAGCGAGCGAAGTTGGCTTCCGGGCTACTGAAGTCACCGATCGCAATCCCGCGTTTTTCCACCTCTTCACGGCTGCTCGCGCCAATATCAATAAACATCTCGTCAAAGGTCAGCGGCTGCTGTCTCTGCTTTTCCGTTAAGGCGTGCGGAGCGACGGAGCCGATGATGCCAGGGATTTTAACGCCTTTACGGGTACGAATGGTGACCCGGTGGTTCAGCATCGACTGGCTCCACCAACCGCCAATGGTGGTGAAGCGCAAAAAGCCGCTATTGTCGATATGTGTAATCATAAAGCCCACTTCATCCATGTGCCCAACGATGGCAACCTTCGGCCCACGGTTTCCTTTGCGGGCGACAAAGCTGCCGAGGCCGTCGAAGGTGATTTCATCGACGCTGGGATCCAGCGCATTAATGAGAAGTGCGCGAACGTCCTGCTCATCACCGCTGACGGCGCTGGCTTCACATAACTGCTGAAGTAACTCAATGTTCATGGGCAAGCTCCTGCTGCGCGGCTTTTGCTTTACGTCTCAGCCACAATCCTTTCAGAATGATAATTAACGAAATGTTCAGCGCCAGGCCGATAGCCAGCACCAGGTAAAATGAGCCCACTGGAGACATCAGGCCGATCAGCGGATCAAAGATACCTAAACCTGGCGCGAGGCGTTTGATTCCAAAGGTGATGACCAGCATACCGGTAATACCGCCGGAGAGCGTATTAGCGGTAATCATCGGTAGCGGCGCAGCCAATGCGTAAGGGATCGCCGGTTCGGTGGCGACGGTTGCACCCACCACAATCGCGCTACTGGCGGCGGCTTTCTCCTGTTGGGTAAACAGTTTTGGTGCGATATAGGTGGCAATGCCCGCCGCGACGGGCGGCATCAGGGCTACCACCCCGACGATGGCGTACCAGTCATAGATATGCTTTTCCAGCAGCGAGAAGCAGAAGAACCAGGCGGTTTTGTTGATTGGCCCGCCCATATCAAACGCCAGCATCGCGCCAACGAGGAAAGCCGCGCCCATTTTCATAGACGGCGGAATGGTGTTCAGGAAGTGCAGCAGGCCGCCCATGATGTCAGACATTACCGGGCCGATGACGTAATAAGTCAGTACGCCAAACACCAGTAGGGTGATGAACGGGATCAACATGGAACCCAGCAGCGGCTGCAGCGCTTTGCCGAGCTTAACTTTGCGAAACCACAGCACGAAGTAACCGATCGCCAGCCCCAGCACTACCGCACCGAGAAACCCCGCCCCGGACTGGGTACCGAGCAGGCCTTTATCATTTGCCAGATAACAGACCAGAAATGCGGGAGCGAAAGCCGGCTTATCGGCAATCGACCATGCGATATACGCGCCCATAATTGGGATCATAAAGGTAAAACCCAGATAGCCTACCGATTCGACAATCCAGGTAAACGACGGTGCGCCTTTCGACATATCGGTGTAGGGCAAACCGAACTGAACGAGCATATTGGCGATGGCGACCAGAATACCCCCGCCGATAACAAACGGCAGCGCGGCGGAAACGCCCGCCATCAGGTGACTCATCACGCTGCCCTGCTGAACCTCCTGTTTACCCAGCCTCACGCTGCTGTCGGCGGCAAACAGCTGCGAATGCGTCGGCAACTGGGTGAAAATCTGGTCGATATTTTTCAGCGCCTGGGAAATGGCAATCTCATAGACTTTTTTCCCGGCGAAACGCGCGCGATCCTCACCGCTTAATCCACGACCCGTCGCCAGAATAACGTAATCGGCGGCGGCAATATCTTCGGTTGTCAGGCGGTTTTCGACACCGCTTGAACCCTGAGTTTCAACGTTAATGGTGTGGCCGAGTGCGCGCGCTTTTTGTTCCAGCGCTTCCGCCACCATATAAGTGTGAGCGATACCTGCCGGACAGTTGGTGATCGCCACTAAACGTAAGGATGACTCCATAGCCGCTTCCTTATGAGGTTAAGGTCTGATTGAGCAGGGCGAGCACCTGGCTGGCGTCGCCCTGTTTCAGCTGGTTGATAAAATCGTCGTGGATGATTTTGCGGCACAGGGTGCCGATAATTTTGACCTGATCATCTTCGCCGGTTTGCGGTACGCCGAGGCAGATCCAGCAGTTAACGTCTTCGCCGTCGCTGGCTTTCCAGTCCACGTTTTCTGATTTACGCGCGAACAAGACGAAAGGCTGCCTAACGCAGGGGCTTTTACCGTGAGGGACGGCGATGCCGGATCCAAAGCCAGTAGAGTGCAGCTTTTCGCGCAGCAATAGGGTTTGTAGGAAGGCGCTGCGATCGGAGACATAACCATTCTGAAACGCCATATCCGCCAGTTGCTTGAGGATGGCATAAACGCTATTCCCCTGAATATTCAGGTCAATACAGTTAGCTGTAAGGGCTGTCATGGTGGGATTCCGTTAAAAACTGTTTGATGTGATTTTAACGATGAGATGGCGAAGAGATGAGCAGCAATATGTCTGCGGGGCGTGACAATTTTAGGCAGAGTTAGCGCCTGGTTTTGTGGAGTAAAACACACAACGCCACAGGCGATTACCCTGACGAATATTTTGCCAGGGTAATGCTATTTTTAGTGCATACCAGCCATTCTTAACAACGCAGTCACCACTGCGGCGGCAACGATCACCACAATCAGCGGCAGCTTACGCCAGGCGAGAAACACCGCAAAACCCACACCGAGTACGCGCGCCATGCCGGCAAAGTGTTCGCCTTCATAAAAGGTGGTTGCCAGCGCGACGGAGAACAGTAACACCGTTGCAGCATCAGAAAGCAACGCCTGTGAACGTTCAGAAAAGGCTAAACGGCCTCCCAGTTTTGCTCCCCCTAAGCGCATTAAATATGTACCCAAAGACAATACGGCGATACCGACGATAAACAGCGTCATGTTACCCATTATTTTTTCCTCGCCAGTAAGCCAAACAGTGAGAGCAGTACCGGCAAGCCTACCGGTGCGAAAGGTACGGACGCGAGTGACAATGCGGCCCCGCTACAGGCACGGATGAGCGTGGTGCGGTTTTTAAAGGCCGGAACCACTAAGGCCAACAAAATGGCAGGGAAAACGGCATCCAGCCCAATGGTTTCAGGTGCAGGGAGCAGCTTGCCGACACCGGCACCGATCAGTGTGCCAATCGGCCAGAAAATGGCGACGCCCAGGCCGCATAACCAGTAGGCGGCTTTACGTTGTTCCGGTGTTTTTTGCGACAGGCCGAACACCACGCTTTCATCGTTCATGATATGGCAGCCGAGAAAGCCAGCGGCGCGAGTGCCGACCAGATCGCGTACCGTCACGCCAAACGGTACATGTCGGGCATTCACCAGTAACCCGGCCGCCGCTGCCGCCAACGGATTTCCGCCGCTGGCGATAATACCGATAAACATAAATTCAGAAGCCCCGGCCAGCACTGTAATCGAGAGTACAAAGGGCACCCAAATCGGGAAGCCGTAAGCCATTGCCAGCGAACCGTAGGACATGCCTACCACGCCGACGGCCAGGCACACTAAAAATATCGCTTTAATCGTGTCGCCTTTGAGGCTGGAAAAATAATGTTTCATACTGTTTTAGCCATATCGAACGAATTTCCATTATAATGAACGGAACAGGTTTGCTTTACAAGTCGAACGATTCGTTCGATATAAAAAACAAAGAGTCGAATATGACCCAACCCATCAGTATGATTGCGAAGAGTCTGGTGCGCGAACGTCAGCGTACCGGTTTGTCGTTGGCGGAGATTGCGCGCCGCGCAGGGATTGCAAAATCTACGCTTTCGCAGTTGGAAGCCGGTAATGGAAATCCTAGCCTGGAAACGCTGTGGTCACTGTGTGTGGCGCTGGATATCCCCTTTGCCCGATTACTGGAACCGCAGGAGCAAAAAACGCAGGTGATTCGCCGTGGCGAAGGGACAAAAGTGGTGGCGGAACAGGCCCATTATCAGGCGATTTTATTGGCAGCTTGCCCACCGGGCGCGCGGCGGGATATCTATTTGCTGCTGACGCAACTCGGTGCGGACCGTATTTCACAGCCACATCCACCGGGATCGGTGGAGCATATTATTGTGACGCAGGGTAAGGCGATGGTGGGATTGACGGAAGCGCCGGAGGAGTTAGGCGAGGGCGACTATATTTGTTACCCCGCTGACCAGGCGCATATCTTTAAAGCACTGGAGCCGGACACCCAGGCGATTCTGGTTTCTGAACAAAATTGAAACTGCCGGATGGCGCTATCGCTTATCCGACCTGGAAAAAATAGAACCGTAGGCCCGGTAAGCTTGCGCCACCGGGCACACGACTTACGGCAAATAAAACACTTCTTTTAGCTCTGCGCTGACCGGGCTGTTGTCCGGGTTTGCCGGCATTACATCGCGCATATGCTTCCACCAACGCTGGCAAACCTCAGTCTCGGCGACAGCATTCCAGCGCGCTTCGGACTCGATCTCAACGGTGGCGAACAGCAGATTGCGCTCCTCGTCGAGATAAATCGCATAGTGATGTGCGCCGTGGGCTTTCAGCACCGCTTCCAGTTCTGGCCAGATGGGATTGTGCCGACGTTGATACTCAACGTGCGCATCGGCATTCACCTGCATTATAAAGGCCTTGCGGATCATAACGCCTCCAGATACAGCTCGCGGATCTCGTCGCGGCTGGCGGTGCGCGGGTTGCACGGCGCACACGGATCGGCCAACGCTTTATCCAGCCAGCCCTCAATATCCTCTTTCGTCACGCCAAGTGAACTAAAGCCCGCAGGAATACCGACACGCTTGCTGAGTGCACGAATCGCGTTGATGGCCTCCATGCTGGCCGCTTCATCGCTCATACCGTGCGTATCGACGCCCATTGCCTGCGCCACGCGGGCAAAGCGTGCCACGGCGTTGGGGCGATTAAAGTTTTCGATTACCGGCAGCAGGATGGCGTTGCAGACGCCGTGCGGCAGGTTGTGCGTTGCGCCCGGCTGGTGCGCCAGCGCATGTACCAGGCCAAGACCGGCACTGTTAAACGCCATGCCCGCCAGATACTGGCCAAACGCCATTTGTTCACGGGCGTCGAGGTTATGACCCTCATCGACCGCTTTCGGTAGCCATAGGTTGATCAGACGAATCGCTTCTAACGCGTTGGCATCGGTCAATGGATGTGCGCCGACGGAGACATAGGCTTCAATGGCGTGGGTCAGGGCGTCCATGCCGGTTGCAGCGGTGACGGAAGCCGGGATGTCCAGCATGACGCTGGCGTCATCCACGGCGATATCCGGGATGATATTCGGGTCGATGATCACCTCTTTAACCTTGCGGGCTGAGTCGATAATGACCGCATTACTGGTCATCTCTGCTGCCGTTCCGGCGGTGGTATTGATGGCGACCAGCGGTACGCCCGCATTTTTCACTTTTCCCACGCCGGAGTAAGCAGTGGAAGGGCCTGGGTTGGCGGTCAGGATCTTCACCGCTTTGGCGGTATCGATCGGGCTGCCGCCGCCGAAAGCGATGATGTAATCACACTCTGCGTCCTGGTACGCCGCAAAGCCTTTCTGCACCAGCGCTTCCGTCGGGTTTGGAAACACCTCATCAAACAGGTGGTAAGACATCTGATGTTCATCCAGCGCGGCAAACAGGCTATCCAACAGGCCCAGCTTTACCAGTTGACCATCGGTGACGATCAGCGCTTTGCCCCATTGCTTATTCGCCACGAGGTTCACCATATCGGCAATCGCGCCGGCGCCATGCAGGCTAATTTTTGGCAGTGCCAACATAAAGCTCATCATTATTCTCCTTAAAAAAATTCCCTGGTGCCCGATGGCGCTACGCTTATCGGGCCTACGGTGAAATGCGCACCGTCATGTAGGCCGGATAAGGCGAAGCCGCATCCGACGTTGAGTGGGGAGGTATCAGTACAGCTCTATGGCGCTTGCCAGCGGCGTCACGCCGAAGCGTTTGCCAAGTGCTACCAGCTCTTCACGCGTAATGGTCTGCTTCATACCGCCCATCGAGTAAATCTTGACCAGAACCTCAGCGGATTTCTCTGCGGTATCGATCAAACCGAACGCTTCGTCGAGGGTGGGGCCACTGCCGAACACGCCGTGGAATGGCCACAGTACCAGCGAATGTTTCTGCATTTCTTCTGCGGTGGCCTGACCGATTTCATCCGTACCAGGCACCATCCACGGCAGAATACCGACGCCATCCGGGAACACCACCAGACACTCGGTGCTGCCTTCCCACAGCTTACGGGTCATCAGCGCGGTATTGTTTTCCAGTACGTAGGTCAGGGCGATCAGGTTGGTGGCATGGCAGTGCATGATCACGCGGTCTTTGCCATTGGTGGCTTTAATGCGCTCGCAGTGGGAAAGGAAGTGCGCGGGCAGTTCGGAGGTCGGCACGGCTTCATGGGTCAGCCCCCACAGAATGTGGTAACCCGCGCCATCGCTGTCGATTTTCACCACGCCCAAATTGGCTGCCGGATCGAGCTGGACGTTGCGGAAAAATTTCCCCGAACCGGTGACGATAAACGGCGTATTCGCCAGCAGCGGCATCGGCTGGCTCAGCGCGATATAGCGCGGTTTTTCGTGGAAATCGGCGCTAAATGGCGCAATATCTGCCTCATCCAGGCGCAGTGTCAGGTTGCCGCCGTTGCGTTCGTCCCAGCCTTTCAGCCAGGCATCGGAAGTGGCTTTAATCATCCCCTGGACGAACCAGGAAGTGGTCATGTTTTGCATGTTCGGTGTTCCCATTTATTGCCCGAACGTTATCGGGTCTTACGTAGGCCGGATAAGCGAAACGCCATCCGGCAATCGTGTTTTATTCATTGCCGGATGGCGACGCGGGGCGTTTTATCCGGCCTACAGGTCAGGCGATGCGGTTAGCTACGTTTGCTCAAAATCTCTTTTTCATAAGCGCGAACGCTGTCCAGCCACTGGCTGCCCGCTGGCGTGTCGTGACGCTGGCAATACATCTCCCAGACGGCCTGCCACGGCAGCGATTTTTGCTCTTCCAGCAGAGCCAGACGTGCGGTGTAGTCGCCGCTGGCTTCGAGCTGACGCAATTGCCCGGTCGGTTCTAACAGCGCGCGCAGCAGGGCTTTTTTCATATTGCGGGTGCCGATCACCCACGCGGCGATGCGGTTAATGGAGGCGTCGAAGAAGTCGAGGCCGATGTGTACGCGGTCAAACAGGTTGTGGCGCACGATCTCGCTGGCAATCGCCTGTGTTTCATCATCCAGCAGCACCACGTGATCGCTGTCCCAACGCACCGGACGGCTGACGTGCAGCAGCAGGCGCGGCACGTACAGCATGGCGGCGGAGATTTTGTCGGAGATCACTTCTGTTGGGTGGAAGTGACCTGCATCCAGGCACAGCGCGGTCTGGCGGCTGGTGGCGTAACCCATATAGAATTCGTTGGAGCCGACGGTATAGCTTTCTGCGCCAATACCAAACAGTTTGCTCTCGACGGCATCGATGTGGTGCGCCGGGTCGAATTTCTCGCTGATCACTTCGTCCAGCGCGTCCAGCAGGCGTTGGCGCGGTGCTAAACGATCAACAGTGATGTCTTTCATGCCATCCGGGATCCAGATGTTCATCACTGATGGCGTACCCAACTGCTCGCCAAAATACGCCGAGACGCGACGGCTGGCTTTGCAGTGGTCAATCCAGAACTGGCGAATGGTGTCATCGGCGTGGGCCAGCGTGAAGCCGTCGGCGCTCAGCGGATGCGAGAAGCAGGACGGGTTGAAATCAAGCCCTAAGCGGTTCACTTTTGCCCACTCAACCCAGTTTTTAAAGTGTTCAGGTTTGATTTGGTCGCGGGCAACTGGCGTATCAGACTCCAGATAGATTGCATGCAAATTCAGACGTTTTGGACCCGGGATCAGGCTCAGCGCCTGCTCCAGATCGTCCCGCAGTTCGCTGGCGTTACGCGCTTTGCCCGGATAGTTGCCGGTAGCCTGAATACCACCCGTGAGCGAACCTTCCGGGTTTTCGAATCCGGCGACGTCGTCGCCCTGCCAGCAGTGCATGGAGACCGGCAGACGATCGAGCTGGCGCAAGGCTGCCTCGACATCAATACCTACCGCGGCGAAACGCAGTTTTGCCAGTTCCCAGGCTTGTTCAAGTTGAGTGGTCATGCGCAAAGCTCCTTTGTCTGTCGTAATGGTTGAAACTGCGCTTTGTGGCGGGCAATTTCACTTTCAGGATTGGGAATGAAGGTGGTCAGGTCGTAGTTAGCGCGTACCACCTGACGGAAATCATCGACGTTGTTAAGCTCGTCCAGCGTCATCAACTGGACGCCAATATTGCCGAGCGTGGAGGCCTCAATAGGCCCGGATATGACACGAATACCGCAGGCATCCGCGCAAAGTTGGTTGAGTAATGCGTTCTGGCACCCACCACCCACGATGTGCAGTTGGTGAAATACTTCGCCGCGAAGCTCAGCCAGTTCCTGCAGGATATCGGCGTACAGCAATGCCAGGCTGTCGAAGATACAGCGCGCCAGTTCGGCGTTTTGCTGGGGAACGGGCTGGCCTGATTCACGACAGGCCGCCTGAATTTCCGCACTCATATCGTCGGGATTAATAAAGCGATCGTCGTTGGGGTTTATCAGGAACTGACAGGCCGGCAGCGCTTGCGTTTGGGCGATAAGCGCTGGCAGGTCGGTTATCTGTCGCTCTTTTAAAACGCGCTGAAGTAGCCACAGCCCCATGATGTTTTTCAGCACGCGGTAGCGCCCTTCCGCGCCCCCTTCGTTGGTGATGTTCGTCGCCAGCGCCGCATCGTTGGTATACGGTGTTCTGCTTTCGAAGCCCATCAGCGACCAGGTACCGGAAGAGAGATAGGCACTATTTTTATCGGCCAGCGGAGAAGCAATGACCGCGCTGGCCGTGTCGTGACTGGCGACGGCAACCACCGGAATTTGATTTTTCTGCGGGCAAATCCAGTGGCCAATTACGTTCCCCGGATGTGTGGGGCGGCCAAACCACGTTGTGTCGGCACCGCTCCAGGCCAGCAGGGTTTCGTCCCAGTCGTCGGTGTTGATATTGACTAACTGGGTGGTGGTGGCGTTGGTATATTCCCAGTTCATTTCTCCGGTCAGGCGATAGCTGAAGTAATCTGGGATCAGCAGGGCATGCGCCACCTGGGGGAGCAGTTCCGGTTGCTGCTCGACCAGCGCGCGGAGCTGATACAGGGTATTAAAGGGTAGAAACTGAATGCCGCTACGGCGATAGATTTCACTTTTACCTGGCTGCGTCATGGCTCGTGACATAATGCCGTTCGTGCGGCTATCGCGATAAGAGACTGGCAACCCAACACGCTGACCGTTTTTACCGATCAGGACATAATCCACACCCCAGGTATCAATGCCGATGCTGTCGATCCGAATGCCTTGATCGCAGACTTTCTGCAGACCGAGGCGAATGTCGTTTTCCAGGCTGTCGATGTCCCAGGTGTCAAAACCGTCTGTTTTTTGCAGGCAGTTAACAAAGCGGTGGATTTCACGCAGTGTCAGGGTACGGTGTTCACTGTCGTAACGCGCCAACATTACGCGTCCACTGGATGCACCGAGATCAACAGCGACACAATGGCGAAGAGTCATAGCGAGGTCCTTCTGAGTTTCATTGCACTCAGTCTAAGAACCCGTGAAATGGCGTACCTTCTTGTTAGTGACAGCGACAATACGCGGCTGGCAGCATGGCAAAGGTGAACGTGATAGCGTTCACAGTTTCTACTAATAGGGACGATTTCACCTGATGTGACCCCTTCCGCAATTCCCGATCTTTCCCGCTATTTCTTGAAGAATTGACCGTGTTTACGCACTTTGGCGTCAAAAATTTAAGGTGAGGGTGATAACCCTTAATTACTATTCAGCCATGTCCATTTGATCGGGGGGGATGTCATCATGACCGTATTGCATTGCGTGGATTTTTTTCCGACAGGTAAAGCGCCCGTGGCGATTGAGCCCCGGCTTCCTCAGCCTGCTTTTCCAGAGCATCATCATGATTTTCATGAAATTGTAGTGGTTGAACATGGTACGGGAATTCATGTGTTCAATGGACAGCCTTATACCATTGGCGGGGGAACGGTGTGTTTTGTCCGCGATCATGACAGACACTTATATGAACATACTGACAACCTGTGTCTGACCAATATTCTGTATCGTTCCCCGGATGCATTTCAGTTTTTGTCCGGGCTGAATCAGTTGTTACCCCAGGAGTTGAATGGGCAATATCTGTCACACTGGCGGGTGAATCAGAGCGTGTTGCTGCAGGTTCGGCATCTGGTGGGGCAAATGGAAAATCTTGGAGAGGCAATGGATACGCCAACAGCGGCAAACCGTGAGATCTTGTTCATGCAGTTGTTGGTGCTGTTGCGTAAAAGCAGCCTGATGGAAGCGGCAACAGATAATGATGCGCGGCTGAACCAACTACTGGCATGGCTGGAGGACAATTTTGCCGATGAAGTGTGCTGGGAAGCCATAGCCGAGCAGTTTTCGCTCTCTTTACGTACTTTGCACCGCCAGCTTAAACAACAGACCGGGCTGACGCCACAGCGCTATCTCAACCGCCTACGGCTTATCAAAGCCCGCCATTTGCTACGTCACAGTGATGACAGCGTGACGGACATCGCTTATCGCTGCGGGTTTGGTGACAGTAACCATTTTTCGACGCTGTTTCGCCGGGAGTTTAACTGGTCGCCGCGCGATATCCGACAGGGACGCGATGTCATTACTGGAAGCAGCCTCCAGTAACGCGAAAGCTATCAACGTTTTTTACCGCCGAATCTCAGATAATCTTGTTCCTTAACGCCGGATGGCGGCTACGCCTTATCCGGCCTACAGATTACGTGACACGTAGCCGCTATCCGGCAGGGAATATTGTGATGGCGAATCAGCTAATCCTTTTGAAATCAGACTTTTTTGCGCATGAGCAGCAGGCTGTCGCCGTGGCCGATCGTTATCCGCAGGATGTCTTCGCTGAGCATACTCACGAGTTTTGCGAGCTGGTGCTGGTCTGGCGCGGCAATGGCCTGCATGTTCTCAACGATCGCCCGTACCGGATAACCCGTGGCGATCTGTTTTATATCCGTGCCGAAGACAAACACTCCTACACCTCAGTTAACGATCTCGTCCTGCAAAATATCATTTACTGCCCGGAACGGCTGACGCTGAATGTCGGCTGGGAAAGCGCGATCCCAGGATTTAACGGCTCGCCGCGACAGCCCCACTGGCGGCTTGGTAGCGCGGGTATGTCCCAGGCCCGGCAGATAATTAGTCAGCTTGAGCATGAGAGTAATCAGCGTGACCCGCTGGCTTTTGAAATGGCCGAGTTGCTGTTTGGGCAACTGGTGACTCATTTCAAACGGCACCGCTATGCCACGGATACGCTTCCATCGACATCAAGTGAAACGTTGTTGGATAAGCTGATTACCGCGTTGGCCGGGAGTCATGAACATGCCTTTGCGCTGGATAAATTCTGTGAGCAGGAACAGTGCAGTGAGCGAGTTTTGCGTCAGCAGTTTCGCAGCCAGACCGGGATGACCATCAACCAGTATCTCCGCCAGGTACGGGTTTGCCATGCTCAGTATCTGCTCAAACACAGTAGGCTGATGATCAGTGAAATTTCTATGCGCTGCGGCTTTGAAGACAGTAATTACTTTTCGGTGGTATTCACGCGAGAAACCGGGATGACGCCGAGCCAGTGGCGTCATCTCAGCAGCCCGCATGATTAACTGGCCATCCCCAGACCAACAATATTTGCCGCGAGAATAATGACCACGCAGCCGAGGCTCAGTACGCTGATCGGACGGCGGCCCGCGTTTTTCCACTCTTTCAGCACCAGACCAACAATACCGCCACACAGGACATAGAAGCTCATGTGCAGCATCCAACTGACATAATCATACTGCGCCGGAATGCGAGCGTGGCCCCAGGCGTAGAAGAAAAATTGCAGATACCACATCAGGCCACCGAGCGCGGACAGTAGCACGTTGGTAATGATCAGCGGTTTGGCTAACGAGAAGTCGGCTTTTATCGAAAGATCTTTCACTTTTGCCAGACGAATAAAACAGAAGCCCAGGTTGACTAACGCGCCGCCGCCCATGATGACGACATAGCTTGGTAGCGCGACATACAGCGGATCAACGCCCAGCGCGGCGGCGGCATCGTGCATGGGTTTCGCCGCGTTCATCGCAAAGGACATCCCGGCAGAGAAAATGCCGCACATTACCGCCAGCACCAGCCCCTTCTTCAGGTTGAACTCTTCTGCTTTGATGCCCATTTTACGTTCTTTCAACTGTCCTGCGCGGGTCACAATGCCCACGCCGATCAGCGCGACCAATACGCCCAGTAGCGTCATGCGCCCGCCATCGGTGTTGATCAGCACATCAAAGTTACCGTTGATGATAGGGGTCATCAGCGTGCCGACAATCAGGGTAATACCAATCGCAATACCAATCCCCATCGACATGCCGAGATAGCGCATGGTCAGGCCATAGTTGATATTACCGATCCCCCACATCGCGCCAAACAGGAATACCGGTGCCAGCGTGGAGAGGCTGAAAGAACTGAAGTAGGCCCAGAAGTTGGGAAGCAACATGGCGCTGATGGTCCATGGCAGGATAAGCCAGGAGACGATCCCGCCAACCGACCACATCGTTTCCCATGACCAATGTTTGACTTGTTTGAACGGGGCATAGAAACAGGCTGCACTGGCTGCACCTATCAAATGCCAAAGAATACCCATCGTAATCGCGTTACTCATGACTGAATCCTCGTTATTTTTTATCGTCGGTCATAACCCCTCCGACACAACGAGTTTAAAAATTACGCAGATTATTAACCTTTTGACGATTGCCGCCTTTGTCCTCTTGTTGGCAATCATCACGTTAACTGGGTGATTTGGCTCACATCTTCAGCAATGGTGATGAATAATTAAAACCATGTAAAAAGTACGGCATTGATAATCATTTTCAATATCATTTAATTAACTATAATGACCCAACTGCTTACGCGGCGTTAACACTGGCCGCCCGACAATACTGGAGATGATTATGAGTTATACACTGCCATCCCTGCCGTACGCTTATGATGCCCTTGAACCGCACTTCGATAAGCAGACGATGGAAATCCACCACACCAAACACCACCAGGCTTACGTAAATAATGCTAATGCTGCGCTGGAAAGCCTGCCTGAATTCGCGAGCCTGTCCGCTGAAGAACTGATCACCAAACTGGATCAGCTGCCTGCGGATAAGAAAACCGTTCTGCGTAACAACGCGGGCGGTCACGCTAACCACAGCCTGTTCTGGAAAGGCCTGAAAACCGGTACCACGTTGCAGGGCGACCTGAAAGCGGCTATCGAACGTGACTTCGGTTCTGTTGACAACTTCAAAGCTGAATTTGAAAAAGCAGCAGCAACTCGTTTCGGTTCCGGCTGGGCGTGGCTGGTGCTGAAAGGTGACAAACTGGCTGTTGTTTCCACTGCTAACCAGGATTCCCCGTTGATGGGTGAAGCAATCTCTGGCGCTTCCGGCTTCCCGATCGTGGGTCTGGACGTTTGGGAACACGCTTACTACCTGAAATTCCAGAACCGTCGCCCGGACTACATCAAGGCGTTCTGGGACGTAGTGAACTGGGACGAAGCTGCTGCACGTTTCGCTGCAAAAAAATAAGTTCGACGCGTTAACTAAGCCCCTGCAAGCGATGCTTGTGGGGGTTTTTTTGTGATCAAAATCAATATAAAAACAATGATCCATTTAAATTGAAACAAGGTTTTATTATGTGGGTGAGATCACTTTTATAGTCTCTACGAATGTCTATCTTCTTTTCATCAAGACGGGCGCATCTCAAAAGCAAGATGCAGTCGCCCATAAAAATTGCCCCATTTTTATGTCTACAGGTGATGGAAATGCAGATCAAACGTACGATAGAGAAAATCCCAGGCGGTATGATGTTGGTGCCGCTGTTTCTGGGCGCGTTGTGTCACACCTTTTCCCCCGGCGCCGGGAAATACTTCGGCTCATTTACCAACGGTATGATCACCGGTACGGTGCCGATTCTGGCAGTCTGGTTCTTTTGCATGGGAGCGTCGATTAAGCTGAGCGCTACCGGAACCGTACTGCGTAAATCCGGCACGTTAGTGATAACTAAGATCCTGGTGGCGTGGGTGGTTGCGGCGATTGCATCGCGCATTCTGCCTGAACATGGCGTGGAAGTCGGGTTCTTCGCCGGGTTGTCCACGCTGGCGCTGGTGGCCGCTATGGATATGACCAACGGCGGGCTGTATGCCTCGATTATGCAGCAGTACGGCACTAAAGAAGAGGCCGGGGCGTTTGTCCTGATGTCGCTGGAATCAGGCCCACTGATGACCATGGTGATTCTGGGAACCGCAGGGATTGCCTCGTTTGAACCGCATGTGTTTGTCGGCGCGGTATTGCCGTTCCTGATTGGCTTTGCGCTGGGGAATCTGGACCCTGAACTGCGGGAATTCTTCAGTAAGGCCGTGCAGACGCTGATCCCTTTCTTCGCCTTCGCATTAGGTAACACCATTGATTTGAGCGTGATTGCACAGACCGGCGTACTGGGTATTCTGCTGGGCGTGGCGGTGATTATCATCACCGGTATCCCGCTGATTATTGCCGATAAACTGATTGGCGGCGGCGATGGTACGGCAGGAATTGCAGCTTCCAGCTCTGCGGGGGCGGCGGTCGCCACACCGGTGCTGATTGCGGAAATGGTTCCGGCGTTTAAACCCATGGCACCGGCGGCAACCTCTCTGGTGGCGACGTCAGTGATTGTAACCTCCATCCTCGTGCCGATTATCACGTCCATCTGGTCGAAAAGAGTCAAAGCCAGAGCGGCGGCAATCGATATGCGCAACGCGGTGAAGTAACGTGATTAAGCCGGATGGTTTGTACCATCCGGCTTAACCGTTTTAACCCTTGATTACAAACACCTCATCAATTGTTCGACACTCACTTTCATTCAGCTCCCCGCCTGCATTACGCGAAACCCCGGTGCAATAGCCAAACTTACGCGATACCACGGTTTTGATGGTGGTGACGAAATCCTCACCGATGGCGTAGATGGACATGTAGGTACCAATCTGGTCCTGAATATCGCGAAGTGCAGCCAGATCCCCCTGCTTAAATGCTTCTCGTGCGCTGACAAACAGCTCCGGCATGACGTTGTTTAATCCTGAAATAATCCCCGCGCCACCTGCCAGCAGGTTAGGAATATAGTATTCGTCATAACCCGACAGCACCGCAAAATCTTCCCGCACGGCACGTGTTGTCTGGATCATGCTGCGGGTGTGGGACTGGCAGTCCACGGTATCTTTAATGCCAGCAAAGTTCGGGAATTCAGCTGCCAGCGTGGCAACCAGTTCAGGCGTTAAATCACAACCGGTTCGCGCCGGGAAGTTATAGGCAAACCATTTGCCGCTGAGTTTCTGCCCCAATTGACGGAAGTAGCTCAGGAGCTGTTTCGCCGTTTGCCCGTAATAGTAAGGTGGTAGGATCATCACGGCATCGTAACCGGCGCGATACGCTTCCTGTGCCATCAACAGCACATCGTTCTGGCAAGTGGATGAGACGTTGGCGACCATCTTCAGCGAGCTCATGGCACGGGCTTCACGGATCAGCAACAGCCTTTCTTCGAGCGTAAAGGAGGCAAATTCCCCGATGCTGCCCATCAGCAAAATTACGTCGATTTTGGCCTCGGTAAGGCGTTTGAGATGCTGGCTCAGACCGTTAAGATCGATCTTGCCGTCATTGTCCATTGGCGTAATGGAAGGACACCAGACGCCAGCAAATTGCGATTGACCAGTCACGTTGTCGACTCCTTAATTGAAATGATGTTTCAAAACCAGATTACATTGATAGCATGTGTCCCTAAGTTTCATGTGAACCGTGCTCTCATTTTGAGCGACTGGGGTAAAATAAATATGGTGTAATGGGAGAAATTTATCGGGAGAGGGAACAGATGCGATATCCGGTCGATGTTTTTACAGGCAAGATTCGGGACTACACGGGAAGCCGTCCCAGCGCGATTGCTAAAGTTCAGGTTGATGGCGAGCTGATGCTGACCGATCTGGGGCTCACGGGTGATGAACAGGCGGAGACTAAAATTCACGGCGGGCCGGATCGTGCGTTGTGCCACTATCCGCGTGAACACTATCAGCACTGGATACAAGAATTCCCCGAACAGGCGGAGTTATTTGTCGCCCCTGCTTTTGGAGAGAACCTCTCCACAGAGGGGCTGACGGAAGAGAATGTCTGTATCGGTGATATCTTCCAGTGGGGCGAAGCGCTGATTCAGGTCACGCAGCCACGCTCGCCGTGCTTTAAGCTGAATTTCCATTTTGGCATTAGCGACATGGCAAGCCAGATGCAGGAGGCGGGCAAGACGGGTTGGCTGTGCAGCGTCATTGCTCCCGGGCTGGTATCGGCGGACGCGCCGTTGATCCTGGCGTCACGCGTGAGCGACGTCAGCGTGCGGGAGGCGATTGCCATTGCCTGGCATATGCCGTTTGATGACTCGCAATATCACCGGTTATTGTCGGCTGCCGGGCTATCGAAAAGCTGGACCAGAACGATGCAAAAGCGTCGTTTAAGCGGCAAAATCGAGGACAATTCCCGCCGTTTGTGGGGGAAATAATTCTTCCAGTCCGTGGAGGCCGGATGAGGCATTTACGCCGCCATCCGGCACCACAGAGAGACTCAGGAACGCTTATACAGCGGCAACCAAATTACCAGCCGTAAACCACCCAGCGGGCTGTCCTCGGCCTTCACCCAGCCGCGATGCTGCTGGATTGCGGTTTCCACAATAGCCAGACCCAGACCCGTTCCGCCAGACTCGCGATCGCGGGCCTCATCGGTACGATAGAACGGACGGAAAATCTGTTCTCTGTCTTCAGGGCTAACTCCTGGGCCGTCGTCGTCCACGGTGATGGTAATCCCGTCGATATCCACCGAGAAGCCCACTTCGATCTTCGTATGTGAATAGCGCAGGGCATTGCGCACAATGTTTTCCAATGCGCTTTCCAGTGCGTTCGGGTTGCCATACAGCGGCCACGGACCCGGCGGGAAATTCACTGTCAGCGATTTACCCATCTGCTCGGCTTCAAAGGCGGCGTTATCCAGTACTTCGCCCCACAGCTGATTGGCTTTCACCGTTTCACTGACCAGCGCGTTCTTCTGCTGATTACGCGACATCACCAGCAGGTCGTTGATCATGCTGTCCAGCCGATGTGCTTCAGTTTCAATCCGCTCCAGCTCTTTGCTCTCACCGCTACGACGGCGCAGCAGCGCAGTCCCCAGTTGCAAACGTGTGAGTGGCGTTCTCAACTCGTGAGAGATGTCCGACAGCAGGCGTTGCTGCGTGGTCATCATGCGTTCCAGCGCGGTCACCATCTGGTTAAAACTGGCACCTGCTGCCAGAAATTCCTGCGGGCCGGCTTCCAGTTCCGGATGCTGACGCAGGTTACCCTGTGCCACCTCATCTGCCGCATTTTTCAACTTACGCGCCGGTTTCGCCAGGCTCCATGCCAGCCAAAGCAGCAGCGGCGAGCTGACGAGCATGGTGACGATCAGTAACAACAGCGGTCGGTCGAACAGCAGGTTGATAAAGTCAGATTGTGAGCTGCTGGCAGGTCGAATGAGATACAGCTGGTAGTTATCTTCACCGTCTCTGACGGAGAAGGGCCCGACCATCTCAACGCGACCATATTTTTTCTTTTGCGGATGGTCGGCGTTATCGGCCTGACCAATAAAGTTACGAATGATCTGCATTTCGTTGCGTTCTGCACCGATCACACGTCCTTCTGTAGTAACAAGCAATAACCGCTGCCCTGGCGGCGCCCACTTGTCTATTGCCCGAAACAAGCGACGCCACCACATCAAATCGTTGGGTGGATCGTTCGCCAGTTCAGCTTCAACGTGTTGCTCAATCATCAACCCCTGGCGCTGCTCGCTGTCCAGTAGCTCGGTCATCTGGCGTGAGTCGAGCTTGGGTAACATCAGCACCAACATCAACACCAGTGCCAGCGTCAACCAGAAGATGGCAAAGATGCGTGCGGTTAAGCTCCCTATCATGAAGCGGAGACCATCAGGTAGCCGCGACCACGCAGAGTTTTAAACCACGGGTGTCCGTCTTTACGCTCTGGCAGCTTACGACGCAGGTTCGAGATATGCATGTCGATCGCGCGGTCAAACGGCGTCAGGCGTTTGCCCAGCACTTCCTGACTCAGGTGTTCACGAGAAACGACCTGGCCGAGATGCTGTGCCAGTAAATAAAGCAGGGTGAATTCGGTGCCGGTTAACTCCAGGGTTTGCCCATCAAAACTGGCTTCCTGGCGACCCGGATTCAGGCTTAACGCATCCACTTCCAGCGTCGGCGAACCGTTGTCGCTGTTCTGCTGTTGTTCACTCCAGTGCGAGCGACGCAGAATAGCGCGGATGCGCGCGACCAGTTCACGGTCGTTAAAGGGTTTGGGCAAATAGTCGTCCGCGCCCAGCTCAAGGCCGAGTACGCGATCCAATTCGCTGCCGCGAGCGGTCAGCATGATTACGGGCGTCTGGTGTGTCTGACGAAGCGCTTTCAGTGTATCGATGCCGTTTTTTTTCGGCATCATGACGTCGAGCAAAAGTAAATCGATGCTGTCATCCAGAAGCTCAAGTGCCTGCTCCCCATCATGGGCAACCAGCACATCGAAACCTTCCATTTCGAGCAACTCCTTTAACAGGGAAGTCAGCTCTCGGTCATCATCAACTAACAGGATTTTATTCATTGTTTACGTACCTCCGAGGCAGAAATTACGTCATCAGGCGTCGCTAATCTATGACTTTACGTTGTTTTACACCCCCTGACGCATGTTTGCAGCCCGAATCGTAAACTGTCTCTCGTTGAATCGCGACAGAAAAGATTTTGGGAGCAAGTGATGGGCAAAGTTACCGCTGCCGTCATGGCCTCAACGCTGGCACTTAGTACTTTAAGCCATGCAGCTGAAGTCGTCACAGGCGATCACTGGCACCTCGGTGAAGGCTCATCGCAGCGCAGCGTACAGAGCCACATGTTTGACGGTATCAGTTTAACCGAACATCAACGTCAACAGATGCGAGATTTAATGCAGCAGGCAAGACACGAACAGCCTCCTGTTAATGTTAGCGAAATGGAGACAATGCATCGTCTTGTCACCGCAGAGAAATTTGATGAAAGCGCTGTGCGCGCTCAGGCAGAAAAAATGGCACAAGAACAGGTTGCCCGCCAGGTTGAAATAGCCAGGGTCCGCAACCAGATGTATCGCCTGTTAACGCCCGAGCAGCAAGCGGTTTTAAATGAGAAACATGAACAACGAATGGAGCAACTGCGCGACGTAGCGCACTGGAAACAAAGCTCATCGTTAAATTTATTGAGTAGTAGCAACTCACGTTCCCAGTAGTAACCCTGTTTTCCTTGCCATAGACACCATCCCTGTCTTCCCCCACATGATGTGGGGGTTTTTTTTGCCCCAAATTTGTCACTCGGTAATTGCCTGACTGTTTTACTTCATCCGTTATACTAGCGGCATATCCTGGCAGGAGTGTTTATGAATCAAACCTATGGGCGGCTGGTTAGTCGGGCGGCAATTGCGGCGACCGTGATGGCATCGCTGTTACTTTTGATCAAAATTTTTGCGTGGTGGTACACCGGATCGGTCAGTATTCTGGCTGCACTGGTGGATTCTCTGGTGGACATCGCGGCGTCGTTAACCAACCTGTTGGTGGTGCGCTATTCGTTGCAACCGGCCGATGATGAACATACGTTCGGACACGGAAAAGCGGAATCACTGGCGGCGCTGGCGCAAAGCATGTTTATTTCCGGTTCGGCGTTGTTTTTATTCCTGACCGGGATTCAGCATCTCATCCAGCCGACGCCGATGAAAGATCCTGGCGTTGGGGTGGTGGTCACCATCATTGCGTTAGTGTGTACAATTATTCTGGTCACGTTTCAGCGCTGGGTGGTTAAACGTACGCAAAGTCAGGCTGTACGGGCAGATATGCTTCATTATCAGTCTGATGTTATGATGAACGGTGCGATTCTCGTGGCGCTTGGACTGGCCTGGTATGGTTGGCATCGTGCGGATGCCTTGTTTGCGCTCGGGATTGGCATCTATATTTTATATAGTGCATTACGCATGGGGTATGAGGCAGTGCAATCCTTGTTGGATCGCGCTTTACCCGATGAAGAACGTCAGGAAATTATTGATATAGTGACGTCATGGCCAGGGGTCAGCGGCGCTCACGATCTTCGCACGCGGCAGTCAGGGCCGACCCGCTTTATTCAGATTCATTTGGAAATGGAAGATAATCTGCCGCTCGTTCAGGCGCATATAGTGGCTGAACAGGTTGAGCAGGCAATTTTACGACGTTTCCCGGGATCGGATGTGATTATTCACCAGGATCCCTGTTCAGTCGTACCCAAGGAAGGCAAGATGTTTGAGCTTTCATAATTCATTGTAAAAAAGTGAGCCGGGCCAGCATGTTGTGTATAAATTACCACCATTTGGCCTGACCTGAATCAATTCAGCAGGAAGTGATTGTTATACTATCTGCATATTCGTTGGATCGTTTCGATATGCGGAATCGACTTCCGGCAGCAGATTTCATTTTGCATTCCAAAGTTCAGAGGTAGTCATGATTAAGAAAATCGGTGTGTTGACAAGCGGCGGTGATGCGCCGGGCATGAACGCAGCAATCCGTGGTGTTGTACGTGCAGCGTTAACGGAAGGACTGGAAGTCATGGGGATCCATGATGGCTACCTGGGTTTGTATGAAGACCGTATGGTTCAGCTTGATCGCTACAGCGTGTCCGACATGATCAACCGTGGTGGTACTTTCCTCGGTTCTGCTCGCTTCCCGGAATTCCGCGACGAAAACGTGCGTGCAGTGGCTATCGAAAATCTGAAGAAACGTGGCATCGACGCATTAGTTGTTATCGGTGGTGACGGTTCTTACATGGGTGCAAAACGCCTGACTGAAATGGGCTTCCCGTGCATCGGTTTGCCGGGCACTATCGACAACGATATTAAAGGTACTGACTACACCATCGGTTACTTCACCGCATTGGGTACCGTCGTCGAAGCGATTGACCGTCTGCGTGATACTTCTTCTTCTCACCAGCGTATCTCCATCGTTGAAGTGATGGGTCGCTACTGCGGCGACCTGACTCTGGCTGCAGCAATTGCCGGTGGCTGTGAATTTGTTGTGGTTCCGGAAGTTGAATTTAGCCGTGACGATCTGGTTGCTGAAATCAAAGCCGGCATTGCAAAAGGTAAAAAACACGCCATCGTCGCGATCACTGAGCACATGTGTGACGTTGATGAACTGGCACATTACATTGAGAAAGAAACGGGCCGTGAAACGCGTTCTACCGTGCTGGGTCACATTCAGCGTGGTGGTTCCCCGGTTCCTTACGATCGTATCCTGGCATCCCGTATGGGCGCCTATGCCATTGAACTTCTGCTGGAAGGTCACGGCGGTCGCTGTGTAGGTATTCAGAACGAGCAGCTGGTTCACCACGACATCATCGACGCTATCGAAAACATGAAGCGTCCGTTCAAAGGTGACTGGCTGGACTGCGCGAAAAAACTGTACTGATTGTTTTTTGTTGCCCGGTGGCGTTTCGCTTACCGGGCCTACAAGAGTACACGCTGTAGGCCGGATAAGGCGTAAGCCGTCATCCGGCACAACCTTTCTTATTTATTCCCCCAGGTTATAGCAAATCTTTTTTTATTCTTTAATGTTTGGATCTCTTTCTGGCACGCTTTGCTCATCACAACATCACATAAGAGAGCTGGGCGATGAACAAATGGGGCGTAGGGTTAACATTATTGCTGGCATCGACCAGCGTTCTGGCAAAGGATATACAGCTACTTAACGTATCGTACGATCCAACACGTGAGCTGTACGAGCAGTACAATAAAGCCTTCAGTGCGCACTGGAAGCAGGAAACAGGCGATAACGTCGTGATCCGTCAGTCGCACGGCGGTTCGGGTAAGCAAGCAACCTCTGTCATCAACGGTATTGAGGCCGATGTCGTGACGCTGGCGCTGGCTTACGATGTGGACGCCATTGCAGAACGTGGCCGTATCGATAAAAACTGGATTAAGCGCCTGCCGGATAACTCCGCGCCTTACACCTCCACCATCGTGTTCCTGGTTCGCAAAGGCAACCCAAAGCAAATTCATGACTGGAACGATCTGATCAAACCAGGCGTGTCGGTCATTACGCCAAACCCGAAAAGCTCAGGCGGCGCACGCTGGAACTATCTGGCAGCATGGGGCTACGCTCTGCACCACAATAACAACGATCAGGCCAAAGCGCAGGACTTCGTCAAAGCACTGTTTAAAAACGTTGAAGTACTGGATTCCGGTGCGCGGGGCTCAACTAATACGTTTGTTGAACGAGGGATTGGCGATGTGCTGATTGCCTGGGAAAACGAAGCGTTGCTGGCAACGAATGAGCTGGGCAAAGATAAATTCGAGATAGTCACCCCAAGTGAGTCTATCCTCGCCGAGCCGACCGTTTCCGTGGTCGACAAAGTGGTGGAAAAGAAAGATACCAAAGCGGTGGCAGAAGCTTATCTGAAGTATCTCTATTCCCCGCAAGGTCAGGAAATTGCGGCGAAAAACTACTATCGCCCGCGTGATGCTGACGTCGCGAAGAAATACGAAAGCGCATTTCCGAAGCTGAAGCTGTTCACCATCGACGAAGAGTTTGGCGGCTGGACAAAAGCGCAGAAAGAACACTTTTCTAACGGCGGTACGTTCGACCAGATCAGCAAACGCTAAATAAGTTCTGTGATTTACCGACCCGGTGGCATAGCGCGACCGGGTTTTTTTATTTGTCATCGTTTTGCGTTACTCTTGCCCTTCAATGGGATACAGGAAACGCGTAATGAAAAAAGCAGGCTATCTTTTACTGGCGGTGATTGTGGTCGCCGCCGCTGCAGGCGTTGGGTACTGGAAATTTAGCGGCAACCCGGACGCGTTACGCCAGATAGTCCTTGAGCAATGCCTGCTACATCAATTGCAGCAGCACGATCCCGCGCCGTGTACTGAAGTTAAACCCGATGCCGGATATGTGGTGTTTAAAGACCGTAACGGCCCTTTGCAATATTTGTTGATGCCCACTTACCGCATCAACGGTACGGAAAGCCCACTGCTGTTGAAATCAGGCACGCCGAACTTTTTCTGGCTGGCCTGGCAGGCGCGTAGCTTTATGAGCCAAAAATACGGCCATGAAATCCCTGACAAAGCGGTCTCCCTGACCATTAACTCGCGCAGCGGGCGTACACAAAATCATTTGCATATTCATATCTCCTGCCTGCGAACCGATGTCAGACAACAACTGGATGACAATCTGGCGGAAATCAGCACTCGCTGGTTGCCATTGCCCGGCGGACTGCGCGGTCATGAATATCTGGCGCGTCGCGTCACGGAAAATGAACTGGCGCAACGTAGCCCGTTTATGATGCTGGCAGAAGAGGTGCCGGATGCGCGTGATCATATGGGCCGCTACGCCCTGGCAATGGTGCGTCAGAGCGATGAATCCTTTGTTTTGCTGGCGACCCAGCGCAATCTGCTGGCGTTCAATCTCGCCTCCGCTGAGGAAATTCAGGATCATCAATGTGATATTCTGCGTTAACCCCACCTAATCTGGCGTTTACTCCGCATGCCTGTCCCCGTATTCTTGTTGAAAAAAACAACAGGAGACAGGCATGTCGCTCTGGCTTACACACCCTCTGTTTATCCCCTCTTTGGTGGTTGGCATCACCATTCTGCTCTGGGCTACGTCGCTGCTGCCGGAGTTTATCACGGCGCTGCTGTTCTTTGCCGTGGCGATGGTGGCCAAAATCGCGTCACCGGATGTGATCTTTGGCGGCTTTGCGTCCTCCGCATTCTGGTTGGTGTTTAGCGGCTTTGTGCTGGGTATCGCGATTCGTAAAACGGGGCTGGCGGACAGGGCGGCGAGGGCGCTGTCATCACGGTTGACCGACTCCTGGCCGTTAATGGTGGCGAGTGTGGTGCTGTTGAGTTACGCGCTGGCGTTTGTCATGCCGTCCAACATGGGGCGTATTGCGTTGCTGATGCCGATTGTCGCAGCGATGGCGAAACGGGCTGGAATTAACGATGGTACGCGCGCCTGGTATGGTCTGGCACTGGCCGTTGGGTTTGGGACATTCCAGCTTTCTGCGACGATTTTACCCGCAAACGTACCGAATCTGGTGATGAGCGGCGCTGCGGAAGGCTCTTACGGCATCCACCTCAATTATCTTCCCTATTTGCTGCTGCATACGCCGGTTCTGGGTTGGCTTAAAGGCGCGGTTCTCATCGTGCTTATCTGCTGGCTGTTCCCTGGCAAGCCCCATGCGCCGCGCGATCTCACGCCGTCGGAACCGATGAGTGGAGATGAAAAACGTCTGGCCTGGATGTTAGCGGTGGTGTTGCTTCTTTGGGTAAGCGAAAGCTGGCACGGCATTGGCCCCGCGTGGACTGGGCTGGCGGCGGCAGTTATCACATTGCTCCCACGGGTTGGCTTTATCAATGGCGACGAGTTTTCCACTGGGGTCAACATTCGTACCTGTATTTATGTGGCGGGTATTCTGGGGCTGGCGATCACCGTCACGCAGACCGGTATTGGTAGCGCGGTAGGCGAGGCGCTGTTACAGGTGATGCCGCTGGATGCGGAAAAGCCGTTTACCAGTTTCCTCGCGCTGACCGGTATTACCACGGCGCTTAATTTTATTATGACGGCGAACGGCGTTCCGGCGCTGTATACCACGTTGGCGCAAAGCTTTGCCGATGCGACGGGATTCCCGCTGCTGTCGGTGATTATGATCCAGGTGCTGGGTTATTCCACACCACTGTTGCCGTATCAGGCTTCACCGATCGTGGTGGCGATGGCGCTTGGGAAAGTACCTGCAAGGGCGGGAATGCTGCTGTGTATCACGCTGGCGGCGGCAACGTATCTGATACTGCTGCCGCTGGATTATGTGTGGTTTAGCGTGTTGGGGAAATTATAGTTGTATCGGAATGTTAATTTTTTGTTTTGTGAGTGGGTGAATTGTATTATGCGCACCGATATCGGTTAATACCTGAGCGCATAATTGCGTGCTGGAAACTCAAGGATTGATTCATGGACAGATTGACCCCCATCCGCTGTTGGCCTGCCATCATCTCGATTGTTATTACGCTGACCATCTGGTTTGTTATCCCATGTCCAGCAGATGTTACCCCCGAAGCGTGGCATCTGCTGGCGTTATTTATCGGTACTATCGCGGCAATTATTGGTAAAGCCATGCCTATCGGCGCGATTGCGATTGTGGCAATTATGCTGGTAGCCATGACTGGCGTAACGCATCCCGGTAAACCCACCGCGGCGCTGAGCGATGCGTTAAGTGGTTTTTCTAACCAGCTAATCTGGCTGATTGGTTTATCCATTATGCTGTCGCAAAGTCTGTTAAAGACCGGCCTGGGCGCGCGTATTGGCTATGGGTTTATTGCTTTGTTTGGCAAAAGAACGTTGGGTATCGCCTGGGCGCTAACGCTGGCAGAAACGCTGATCGCACCCGTTACGCCAAGCAATACCGCGCGTGGTGGCGGCATTATTCACCCGGTAATGCGGGCGATTGCGGAAAGTCTGGGCTCTCAACCCGGTGACAAGGAGAACGGCGCTACAGGTCGTTATCTGGCTCTGGTGAACTACAACATTAACCCGATCAGCTCGGCAATGTTCATCACCGCGACCGCACCTAATCCGTTAATCGTCAGTTTTTTGACAAAGGGGACGGATGGCGTGCTGAACATGACCTGGGGAATGTGGGCGATTGCGGCGCTTCTTCCTGCCGTTGTCTCACTGGTCGTGATGCCTATTGTCATCTGGTGGCTCTATCCGCCAGCTATCACGCGCACGCCAAATGCGCCGCAGTTTGCGCGGCAAAAACTGGATGCGCTGGGTCCACTTTCTTTGGCAGAGAAAATCACCCTGGGGGTGTTCATTTTGCTGCTCTGTCTATGGGCGGGTGTTCCAGCAATGCTGATGGGCAGTGCCTGGAGCGTAAACCCCACTAGCGCCGCGTTAATTGGATTGTCGATTCTATTGATGGCGGGTGTATTGAGCTGGGATGACATTCTTAAATGCCGCGGGGCATGGGATACGATAGTCTGGTTTGCCGCACTGGTTATGATGGCGGATTTTCTCAGCAAACTGGGTCTGGTGGGGTGGCTGGCGACGAGTGTTGGTAGTGCAATTGACCATCTCGGCGTGCACTGGAGTATCGCCACGCTGCTGTTGATCCTGCTTTATGTCTATTCACACTACTTTTTCGCCAGTACCACTGCACATATCACGGCCATGTTCGCGGCTTTCTTTGCTGCCGGATTAGGCCTCGGTGCTCCACCGGCGCTGCTCGGTCTGATGCTGGGCTTCTCCTCCTCGTTGATGATGTCGCTCACGCACTATGGCACGGGTACTGCGCCGCTCATCTTTGGTTCGGGCTATGTCACGCTGGCGGAGTGGTGGAGAACGGGACTGGTGATGAGTGTGGTCAACCTGACCATTTGGGGTGTGACCGGCGCCTTCTGGTGGCACTGGTTGGGATACTGGTAGTTAATACAGCGGGAGGAGTGCTCCTCCCGCCTTAACAACTTAGGCCTGTTTAGCGGCTTCAGCGGCTTTAACGATCACTGCGAAAGCGTCTGCTTTCAGAGATGCACCGCCAACCAGCGCGCCGTCGATGTCCGGCTGAGCGAACAGTTCAGTAGCGTTTGCTGCGTTTACGGAACCGCCGTACTGGATGATAACCTGTTCAGCGATTTTCGCATCAGCTTTAGCAATGTGGTCTCGGATGAATTTGTGGACTGCCTGAGCCTGAGCAGGCGTTGCAGATTTACCGGTACCGATAGCCCATACAGGTTCGTAAGCGATAACCACGCCTTCGAATGCTGCTGCGCCCTGAGTTTTCAGCACGGCGTCAATCTGGCGTGCGCAAACTTCTTCAGTTTTGCCTGCTTCGTTTTCCGCTTCGGTTTCACCGATGCACAGAACCGGGGTCAGACCTTGCTCTTTCAGCACAGCGAATTTCTTCGCGATCAGCTCGTCAGACTCTTTGTGGTAAGTACGACGCTCAGAGTGACCGATAATGATGTACTGCGCGCCGATATCTTTCAGCATTTCAGCAGAAGTTTCACCAGTGAATGCGCCAGACAGGTTCAGGTCAACGTTCTGCGCGCCCAGAATGATGTGGCTACCGGCAGCGGCGTGTTTCGCCAGGTCGATATACATTTCCGGTGGAGCGATTGCTACTGCACAGCCAGCAACGCCAGCCAGTTCTTTACGCAGATTAGCAACCAGTTCGTTTACCATGTGGCGGCTGCCGTTCAGTTTCCAGTTACCCATCACTAAAGGATGTCGCATTTCATTTCTCCACGCTTGTCAGCGAATTAAGGAATATGGCCGCCCGTCAGGGCAGCATGGTCTGTGAAACAGTATAGAGATTCATCCCCTGAAAGGCTTTGCTTTTTGTCATCAATTCGCTTTCTCAAGACTTTCTGATAGTGCCAGCTTAATCGGTTCAACAGCGAAGGTCAGCCCTTTTTCACCGTTATCTGCGATGACATAGCGGATTGCGCCTTCGGTTTCGGCGTAATAGTGCTTACCTTTGCCGGCAGCGAGTAATTTTTGCAGCTTTTTCTGGCTTTGCTCTTTCGTCAGTAGCGGCGCGACGGTGCGAATGACGGCGGTCATGTATTCCAGCGCTTTCGCTTTGGCCGCCTTTTGTTCTGGCCCCTGAATCGGCAGCCAGGTTATCTGCATACTTTTGATTTTTAAGGTGCCGCGCTCAAGGGCGGAGGACGCATACAGGTTTTCATTAATTTTACTGGCGGCACGGGTGAGATTTGCCCGATCGCGGCTGCTGTCGATGGCACGGAACTCATTCAGAATAAGCTTCGGATTCTGCGTATTAAAGTTTTCGCGAAACTGGCTAATCGACAGGTCAAAGGTCGGCGCCCCTGCCAGTAAATAGGGGGCCGTGGTTGCCGTCGATGGCTCTTCCGCCCGTGCCGCAGTACTGGCGGTTAAGGCTGAAAACAATAATAAAAACAGTGTCAATCCTTGCTTCATCAATCGTACCTTTCATTCTCTCTGCTCACGATTAAAACGGTAACCGTCAGGCTTGTCAAAAGGGTAAACTGTTCTGGAAGGTAATAATAAAGGAATCTACATGACCATACAGCAGTGGTTATTCTCATTTAAAGGGCGTCTTGGACGCCGTGATTTCTGGATTTGGATAGGCCTGTGGATTGTCGGGATGCTGGTTTTGTTTTCGCTGGCGAGTAAACAATTGCTCGATATCCAGACGGCGGCATTTTGTCTGGTCTGTCTGCTGTGGCCGACAGCTGCAGTCACAGTAAAACGTCTGCATGATCGGGGTCGCTCCGGCGCGTGGGCGTTCCTGATGATTCTTGCATGGATGCTGCTGGCCGGAAACTGGGCAGTATTGCCTGGTGTCTGGCAATGGGCGGTAGGCCGCTTTGTACCGACGTTGATTCTGGTTGGCATGCTTATCGATCTGGGCGCCTTTGTCGGCACCCAGGATGCAAATAAATACGGGAAGGACACGCAGGACGTAAAATACAGAGCTGACTCGTAGGCCGGATAAGGCGCGTCAGCGTCGCCATCCGGCAAAATGCCCGGGACGCTTACCGGGCAGTGAAACGTGCTTACCAGTAATGCTCAGCGGTCATATGGCCCGGTCGACGGCGCAGATGTTTGGTCATCTGCCGGGTTTCTTTCAGCAACTGCTGCGTGTCGCGTACCATTTGCGGGTTACCACAGAGCATCACATGACTGGTTGCTGTATCCATGGGTAGCCCAACTGCCGTTTCCAGTGCGCCGCTTTCAATCAACGCCGGAACTCGCCCGGTTAATGAACCTGCGGCGGTTTCACGGCTGACAACCGTCTGGATGCGTAATTTACCTTCGTAACGCTTTTCAAGCGCCTGCATCAACGGCAGATAGCTTAAATCGGCGGCATAACGTGCGGCATGGACCAGCACCAGATTTTTAAAACGGTCCAGATCTTTGCCCAACTGCAGAATCGATAAATATGGGCCGATAGCCGTGCCGGTTGCCAGCATCCACAGTGTGTCGCAATCGGGGACTTCATCCAGCACGAAGAAACCGGCTGCTTCGCTCACTACCTGTACTTCGTCGCCAGGCTTCAGTGCGGCCAGACGGGGGCTGAGTTTTCCGTCAGGAACCGTCACCAGATAGAACTCTAAATCGGGGTTATCAGGCGCATTCACGTAGGAATAGGCTCGCTGGACGCGCTCGCCGTCGATTTCGAGGCCGAGCTTGGTAAACTGACCTGCCGTGAAGGGAAGAACCGGAGCTCGCACGGTCAAACTAAATAAGGCATCGGTCCAGTTCTGTACCTTAGTGACTTTGCCTGTTACCCAATCTGCCATGGTTTTCTCCTGTCTGCTGTGATTGCCTTATCTTCGTTCGTTGCACAAAAGATTTCCAGCCCAGATGGGCTGGAAGGCTCTATTGATCAAATCAATTACAGGATATGCGTCTGTACATCCGGATCTTTGCGATCGAGGTAGTGGATGGACTGAATACGACGGATCGTACGTGATTTCCCACGGATCAGCAGCGTTTCGGTGGTGGCGATATTACCTTTGCGGCTAATGCCTTCCAGCAGATCGCCTTTGGTGATCCCGGTTGCGGAGAAAATAACGTTGTCGCTGCGGGCCATTTCATCCAGACGCAGCGCTTTACCTGCCTCAATACCCATCGCGGCGCAGCGAGCCAGCTCCTGTTCGCCGATACGACGGTTCTCTTCGCTGTCGCCTTTGACGTCATGGCGAGCCAGCAGGCGGCCTTGCATGTCGCCATCCAGCGCGCGGATAACGGCGGCAGAGACCACACCTTCCGGTGCGCCACCAATGCCATACAGCACGTCAACTTCGCTGTCGGGCATGCAGGTCAGAATAGACGCAGCCACGTCGCCGTCGGGAATCGCGAAGACGCGAACGCCCAGCGCCTGCATTTCGGCGATGGTTTCATCGTGGCGTGGTTTCGCCAGAATGGTGACGGTCAGTTCGCCGAGCGGTTTGTTGAGCGCGCTGGCGACATTACGCAGGTTGGCTTCCAGCGACAGGTTCAGGTCGATTGAACCTTTGGCGCCAGGGCCGACAATCAGCTTTTCCATGTACATATCCGGCGCGTTCAGGAAGCAACCCTTGTCGCCGACAGCCAGTACCGCCAGCGCGTTGGCCTGGCCCATGGCCGTCATGCGTGTGCCTTCGATGGGATCGACGGCGATGTCGACCGCATCGCCGAGACCGGTTCCGACTTTCTCGCCGATGAACAGCATCGGCGCTTCGTCGATCTCACCTTCGCCAATCACGATGGTGCCGTCGATGTTGACCTGGTTGAGCATAATACGCATGGCGTTCACCGCCGCGCCGTCAGCGGTATTTTTATCGCCGCGGCCCAGCCATTTATAGCCAGCCAGCGCGGCCGCTTCGGTCACGCGTGAAAATTCAATGGCAAGTTCTCGTCTCATTGCAAACTCGTAGCTGAAAGGAATGGCGCGAAGTGTAGCACAGGGGAGTGAGGGAATAATTGATATGCTCGGGGGTTACTTCTGCACAGATAACTTACCGGGCGGCGACGTTGCCTTATCCGGCCTACACAAGCATGTAGGCCGGATAAGACGCCTTAGCGTCGCCATCCGGCAATGACGTATTACTCCTCGTGATCTTCCCACGCCAGCGCGCGTTTGACCGCTTTTTTCCAGCCGCTGTAACGGAAGTTACGCTCGGTGGTTTCGATGCCTGGGCGGAACTCACGCTCAATGACCGCTTTTTCCTGCAGCTCATCCAGATTCTGCCAGAAGCCTACTGCCAGGCCAGCCAGGTACGCGGCACCCAATGCGGTGACTTCGCGGACTTCCGGACGCTCTACACGTGTGCCGAGAATGTCTGACTGGAACTGCATCAGGAAGTTGTTGGCTACCGCACCGCCATCCACGCGCAGCGCGTGTAAACGAATACCGGAGTCCGCCTGCATTGCTTCCAGCACGTCACGCGTCTGATAAGCGATAGACTCAAGCGTTGCGCGGATGATGTGGTTGGAGTTTACGCCACGGGTCAGGCCGAAGATGGCGCCACGTGCATACGGGTCCCAGTATGGAGCACCCAAACCGGTGAACGCCGGAACAACATATACGCCGTTGGTGTCCTTCACTTTGGTGGCGAAATACTCTGAGTCGAATGCATCGCTGATGAGTTTCATCTCATCACGTAGCCACTGGATGGACGCACCCGCCATGAACACAGCACCTTCCAGCGCGTAGTTCACTTCCCCGGTCGGGCCACAAGCGATAGTGGTCAGCAGTCCATTTTCTGACTTAACGGCTTTCTCGCCGGTATTCATCAGCATGAAGCAGCCAGTACCGTAGGTGTTCTTCGCCATCCCTTCTTTCACGCACAGCTGGCCAAATAGTGCAGCCTGCTGGTCACCCGCGATACCGGAGATAGGAATACGTGTGCCGCCTTTACCGCCAATGTTGGTCTGGCCGTAGACTTCAGAAGAACGGCGAACTTCCGGCAGCATGGCACGCGGAATATCCAGCGCATCCAGCATCGTGTCATCCCAGTCCAGGGAGTGGATGTTGAACAGCATGGTACGCGAGGCGTTGGTGTAATCCGTGACGTGTACGCGTCCCTGAGTCATTTTCCAGATAAGCCAGGTGTCCACGGTACCAAACAGCAGTTCGCCGCGACGAGCTCGCTCACGCGAGCCTTCAACGTGGTCGAGGATCCACTTCACTTTGGTGCCAGAGAAGTACGGGTCAATGACCAGGCCGGTGTTGTTACGGATGTACTCTTCCATGCCATCGCGCTTGAGCTTTTCGCAGATATCCGCGGTACGACGACACTGCCACACAATGGCGTTATAGATTGGTTTTCCGGTCTCACGCTCCCAGACGATGGTGGTTTCACGCTGGTTGGTTATACCGATTGCTGCAATTTCATCGGAACTGATATCGGCTTTCGCCAGAACTTCAACCAGCGTAGAGCTTTGGGTCGCCCAAATTTCCATTGGGTCGTGTTCTACCCAACCTGCTTTCGGGTAGATTTGCTCGAATTCGCGCTGTGAAACGGCAACGATATTCGCATCGTGGTCCATTACGACCGCGCGGGAGCTGGTGGTGCCCTGGTCGAGCGCAACGATATATTTTTTTTCAGTCATAATTTTTGTCCCGTAGTCACATTACAGCGAAGCTTTTTGTTGAGTGTTGGCCGCCGCATCTTTTTCTTCAATCGCGCAGACATCGCACGGTAAATGGCGACCAATCAGTTTGCGATATGCCCATGCGCCCAAAATCGCGCCGGTAATTGGGCCAAACACCGGAACCAGGAAGTAAGGGATATCACGACCACCCGTGAAGGCAATCTCGCCCCATCCTGCCATCCAGGCGAAGAGTTTCGGTCCGAAGTCACGTGCCGGGTTCATCGCAAAACCTGTCAGCGGACCCATGGAAGCACCAATAACGGCAATCAACAAGCCGATCAGCAGTGGTGCCAGCGGACCACGCGGTACACCGTTACCATCGTCGGTCAGAGCCAGAATCAGCCCCATTAGAATAGCGGTAATGACCATTTCAACCGCGAAGGCCTGCACAAAATTGATATGCGGGTTCGGATAGGTGGAGAAAGTACCTGCCAGACCCAGGCTCTCGGTACTGCCGCGCACGATATGGTTAGTTTGTTCAAAATCGAGGAAAAGATTGTAATAAAGCCCGTAAACCAGTGCCGCTGCGCAAAAGGCGCCGGCAATTTGCGAAATAATAAAAGGGACAACTTTGCGTTTATCAAAACAGGCGAACAGCCAGAGTGCGATAGTTACCGCGGGATTCAGGTGTGCGCCAGAAACGCCTGCTGTCAGATAGATAGCCATGGCTACCCCCAGACCCCAGATGATACTGATTTCCCACTGACCAAAAGTAGCACCAGCCACTTTGAGTGCAGCGACACAACCCACACCGAAGAAAATCAACAACCCGGTACCGAGGAATTCAGCAATGCACTGGCCTTTCAAGGTTGATGTTTGACTCATAATCGGATCCTGAAGAGTTTAATGTTTATTGTATGCGAGAAGGTCACTGACATCCCCGGAGCCGGTAGGCACACTGTTAATTTATCGTTAACGCTCAAAAACGAGAAATATCGAAATTAAAATGTGTGTACTCCATCAACAAAATGAGCGTTTTCGCGCCATTGCGCGGTATTTGTTATACAAAAATAGTGTGAGCTGAATCATTTCACCGATCATCCTGTTAACACTTAAGAGTTATGACGGTTGTGTCACCAGGACAAAGATTAAAAGTGTTGCAAACCGCAATCTGCGCGGGATGCCGCTGGACAGGGATGGCGCGGCTTCATACAATCGGTGTTAAGTAGTGTGCGCTCGTTTTTATTAAGGCGTCGCCGGTTATCGGGACGAGGATTTTTATCCATCAACGCCTTGCAATTCAGGAGAGGTATGACGATGTCATTAGAAGTGTTTGAGAAACTGGAAGCAAAAGTACAGCAGGCGATTGATACCATCACGCTGTTGCAGATGGAAATCGAAGAGCTGAAAGAAAAGAACAACTCACTGTCGCAGGAAGTTCAGTCTGCACAGCAGCAGCGTGAAGAGCTGGAGCGTGAGAACAACAGCCTGAAAGAACAGCAGAACGGCTGGCAGGATCGTCTGCATGCCCTGCTGGGTCGTATGGAAGAAGTCTAATTACGCTTCATCTTTCGTGCCGTAGCTGCGTTGGCTGCGCTCAGTTACCCCAGTCACGTAGTTTACTACGCTCCTGGGGATACCTTCGTTTGCCGCCTTGCTACAACACGAAATCTCTTGCGTAATCGTTCCTGTGTAGGCCGGATAAGGCGTAAGCCGTCATCCGGCAATACAAACGTTTTACCGCAACACAACGTTAATTTCAGGCATTCAAACCCCCATCTACGTCCAGACCGGTGCCGGAAATCTGCCCAGCCTCTGGGCTTGCCAGAAACGTCACCGCCGCTGCAACATCCTCCGGTGTTCCGTAATGCCCTGTCGCAATAAGCTGTCGTTGGGATTCTGCCTGCTCGCCATCTGCCGGGTTCATATCACTGTCCGTTGGACCGGGATGGACAAGATTAACGGTAATACCCCGTGGGCCGAGATCACGAGCCAGGCCACGGGTTAGCGAGTTGAGCGCTGATTTAGTCATCGCGTAGACGGCAATCCCCGGCTGGGCGACGCGGTTGGCAAGACAACTGCCAATATTGATGATTCGCCCACCTTCAGGGAGATGCGGCAGCGCGGCCTGTATGGCAACTACCACGCCACGGATGTTCACGTTAATCAATGCGTCGATGTCCTCCAGTGACAGCGACTCCAGCGGGCCGCCGCGTGCGATCCCTGCGTTGTTGACCAGAATATCCAGTCCTCCGAGTGACTGTACCGTGCGGTTTACGGCGTTCTGAATCGCCTGAGCGTCTGCACTGTTTGCCTGAATGGCCTCACCATGGCGGCCAAGTGCTGTAATTTCATCGGCAACGGCCTGGGCTTTCTCCGCAGATTTTTCATAGGTTATAACAACATCAGCACCGGCTTTCGCCAGCGACAGTGCAATGGCGCGCCCTAATCCACGACTGGCTCCGGTGACCAGCGCTTTTTTACCTGTCAGATCGATATGCATGATGACCTCGTGATGAGAGTGATGAGATTCATCATTAGGTATAGAGAGAGTTTTTTCTTCGTCAATGCGCAGGATGGGGGAATCGGAAGGGGAAAATGGCAAAAGAGGCTCTGGAGATTTTTAGAAGCGAAAAAAAGCCAGTCAGTTGTTTAACCGACTGGCATCACACCGAATTGCGGTGTTTTCTTTACTCGATATCGAGCGGGTCTTCGGAGAGGATTATCCCGGTGTTGTCGGCGTACAGGTGGTCGCCAGAGAAGAACGTTACGCCGCCAAAGTTGACGCGCACATCGCTTTCCCCAATACCTTCCCCTGCGGCACCGACCGGAATTGCGGCAATCGCCTGAATGCCGATATCCAGTTCTTCCAGATCGTCTACCTGACGGACTGAGCCGTAGATGACCAGACCTTCCCATTCATTCTGTACGGCCAGTCGAGCCAGTTCGGCATCGACCAGCGCACGACGGACAGAACCGCCGCCATCGACCAGCAGAATGCGACCACGGCCGTTTTGTTCGAGCAGATCGTACAGCAACCCGTTGTCCTCGAAACATTTTACCGTGATGATTTGCCCGCCAAACGACGACCGTCCTCCAAAGTTAGAGAACAGTGGTTCCACGACGTTGACATCTTCCTGATAGATGTCACAAAGCTCGGATGTATCGTATTTCATAGGCTCAACGTTCAGTTGCTGCGAGAATTTTTAGTATATCGCGCTATGTGTACTGTTGGCAAAATCATCAATTGTTAATTGATATTTGTCAGTTAAAGAGACCACTGACTTAAGAAAATTCCAACAACAAACAGCAGGTTAGTCAACAGTGCCGCTTTTACGGTGCGTTCCAGCATTGGGCGCATTGCCGTCGGATCCATTTCACGCATCACGTAGCGTGCCTGTTTAATCAGCAGTGGTGCGGCGAGGATAAAGAGCCATCCCCATAAACTTTGCAGCGAGAACAGGTTAAACAGCGCCAGGCAGACCAGCGTGCCCATCAGCAGACAGGCGTGGTAGCGGCGGGCATTGACAGCGCCTAAACGCACGACCAGCGTGTTCTTGCCGTTCTCTCTGTCGCTGTTGATATCGCGCAGGTTGTTAACGTTGAGTACGGCAGTTGCCAGCAGGCCGCAGGCGGTAGCAGGCAGAATGAGCGCCGGAATCAACGTATGCGCCTGCAGATACCAGCTTCCCATCACGCTCAGCCAGCCGAAGAACACCAGTACAGAAATATCACCCAGACCGATATACCCGTATGGACGATTACCGACGGTATAGGTGATAGCGGCGATAATCGACAGGCCGCCGAGAATCAGGAAGCCGACAAAATCTGCCAGCGTGTGACAGGCCACCGCCACCAGCGCCAGACCGGACAGGCAGATTAAGACCACGGTGACAATCAGCGCACGCTTCATCTCTTGCTGGGTAATAACGCCTTTTTGCATACCGCGCAGCGGTCCAATACGGTCGGGCTTGTCGCTGCCTTTAACGGCATCGCCATAGTCGTTCGCGAGATTGGACAGGATTTGCAGCAGTCCTGCGGTAATCAGTGCCAGCAGAGCGACCAGCGGATCAAAGAACCCTTGCCACCATGCTAATGCCGTACCGACGATGATCGCCGCGAAGGCGAGCGGTAAGGTCTTAGGTCGTAAACTTTCCAGCCAGGCTTGCGAGCGGCTAATTTGTTGTTGTTCAGTCATATTTAGCGCCAATAAAAATGGGGCTTTATCAGCCCCATCAACAGTGATGAAAATGCATTGAACGCGATTATAGGATAAAACGGCTCAGATCTTCATCTGCGACCAGCGCATCCAGATGTTTGCTCACATATTCGGCATCAATTGTGATGCTTTGGCCGTTCAAATCGCTCGCATCATAGGAAATATCTTCCATCAGACGCTCAAGCACGGTATGCAGACGACGCGCACCGATGTTTTCGGTGGTTTCGTTGACCTGCCAGGCCGCTTCGGCAATGCGTTTAATGCCCGACTCGGTGAAGTTAATGTCCACACCTTCTGTCGCCATCAGCGCTTTGTACTGCACGGTGATGGAGGCATTCGGTTCGGTAAGGATACGCTCAAAATCGCTGGTGGTCAGCGCCTGAAGTTCCACACGAATCGGCAGACGACCCTGCAGTTCCGGGATCAGGTCAGACGGTTTCGCCACCTGGAATGCGCCGGAGGCGATAAACAGGATGTGATCGGTTTTCACCATACCATGCTTGGTAGAGACGGTGCAGCCTTCAACCAGCGGCAGCAGGTCGCGCTGTACGCCCTCACGGGAAACATCCGGGCCGGAGGACTCGCCACGCTTACAGATTTTGTCGATTTCGTCGATAAACACGATTCCGTGCTGTTCAACGGCGTCGATAGCTTCCTGTTTCAGCTCTTCCGGATTGACCAGTTTGGCCGCTTCTTCTTCAATCAGCAGCTTCATCGCATCTTTGATTTTCAGCTTACGCGGTTTTTGCTTCTGGCCACCCAGATTCTGGAACATAGACTGCAACTGGCTGGTCATCTCTTCCATGCCCGGAGGCGCCATAATTTCTACGCCCATCGGTGCGGCAGCAAGATCGATTTCAATCTCTTTATCGTCCAACTGGCCTTCACGCAGTTTTTTACGAAATGCCTGACGCGCTGCTGAAGGTTCCTGAGGCTGCTCTGACTGTCCCCAGTTATTTTTGGCTGGCGGGATCAGTACATCGAGAATACGCTCTTCGGCCATTTCTTCTGCGCGGAAGCGGTTTTTCTCGATCGCCTGAACGCGAACCATTTTGATGGCGGCATCGGTCAGATCGCGGATGATCGAGTCAACTTCTTTACCTACATAGCCGACTTCGGTGAATTTCGTTGCTTCAACTTTGATGAACGGCGCGTTGGCCAGTTTTGCCAGACGGCGGGCGATCTCGGTTTTACCGACACCGGTTGGGCCAATCATCAGAATATTTTTCGGTGTGACTTCATGGCGCAGCTCTTCGTTGAGCTGCATGCGGCGCCAGCGGTTACGCAGGGCAATCGCCACGGAACGCTTAGCGTTATCCTGGCCGATGATGTGCTTGTTCAGTTCGCTGACAATTTCGCGTGGGGTCATTTCAGACATGGGGGATCCTTACGCTTTGGAGTTCAATTCTTCGATGGTATGGAAGTGGTTGGTATAAATGCAGATATCCCCTGCAATATCCAACGCTTTCTCAGCAATTTCGCGTGCGCCAAGCTCGGTGTTTTCCAGCAGAGCGCGTGCTGCAGCCTGGGCGTAGGGACCGCCGGAGCCGATGGCAATCAGATCGTTTTCTGGCTGAATGACGTCACCGTTACCGGTGATGATGAGCGATGCCGTTTCATCTGCAACGGCCAGCAACGCTTCGAGTTTGCGCAGCATACGGTCGGTACGCCAGTCTTTAGCCAGCTCAACGGCGGCCTTAACCAGGTGACCCTGGTGCATTTCCAGTTTGCGTTCAAACAGTTCAAACAGCGTAAATGCATCCGCAGTACCGCCCGCAAAGCCCGCAATGACTTTGTCGTTGTACAGACGGCGGACTTTTTTCACGTTGCCTTTCATTACGGTGTTACCCAGTGTGGCCTGACCATCACCGGCGATTACCACATGGCCGTTACGGCGTACGCTTACTATTGTTGTCACGAGCAGACCCCTTGGTTACAAATGCAGAATACAGGCCCCGCACAGGTGTACGGGGCGTAATGCAAGTATAGATGGGGGATATTTTGGGGGTTTCAACCCCCAGTGGCGAGTCGAATGCAGTTTGTGTGGCCGGCAACTTTCAGGCGGCTGATGGTGTTGTCGGCATTTTCCTTGCCTTTCACCGGGCCAATCACCACGCGATTCCAGCCGTTGTTGGTGGTAATGCGGGAGTTGAAGCCCTCAAAGGCCAGTTGAGCACGCACGGTTTCTGCCTGCTCTGCCCCTTTGAATGACCCGCACTGCACCATCCAGCGGCGTTCATCTTTTTTCTCCGCCGTTTGTTTTGGCGGCTGCGTTTCATTCGTTATTGGCGCGGCTGGCTGCGTTTTCGGCTGAGCGGCGGTGGTATGCGCAGGCGTCTGCAGCAGATCCTGGTACGGCTGTTGGGCCGCCGGTTTTGGCTGTGCTTTCGGCTGTTGTTGTACCGGAGCTGCTTGCGCCGTACGCGTTTGCTGCTGCTGGTAAGGCTGTTCCGCTACCCGTGGTTGCGTGCGCGGTTGCTGCGCCTGCTGCTGCGCGTTGTTCCACTGTTGTTGTTGCACCTGACGCTGACGCTGCAGCGTTTGCTGGCGCTGTTCAGGCGTTTGTTCGTTCCACGGTACTTCGTTGAGCTGTGTCGGCTGTTGACGCATATCAGCCTGCATTTGCGCCAGCAACTGGCGCTGCTCATTGGTCAACTGATCGGCGTTAAGCACTTCGCCACCCGCAGAGGGTTCGGTTGGCGCACGTACGCCAGGCTGACGGCTTTCCAGCTCTTTGATGTAGCGCCAGCGTTCTTCCGGTTTTGGTGGGATGCCATTGCCGGTGACTTTCTGGTTTTGCAGCGTCTCGGACTCTTCTTTCTTGTGATGCGTAATGAAGTACAGACCACCGATAAAGGTCACGAGTACGGCTGCAGCAATAGCGACCATCGCGGGGGATACCGCTGGCGTACTGCGTTGCTTTTTCCGTGATGTGCTCTTTTTGCGCCGCGAAGGTGCCGGTTGGCCGCGACGTACATAATCTCGTTGTGCCACTATCGTTTCGCTGTATTTATTCGTTCGTCAGCCCGCCATGTTACTTAAGCGACGGGCCTTTGACCAGACAGGGGAGTCCGAAAGCACTTTACTTTACGTCAGTGCCCGGGTAGTACCCCGAATAATTAGCTCGCAGTCCAGTAAACGTGAGCCACTGCTGACGCTCTGCCCTTGTAATTGATCGAGCAGTAACAGCATAGCTTCACGTCCGATATCGAAACGCGGTTGTGCGACGGTTGTCAGGGGTGGATCACAAAATTCCGTCAGTGAAATATTATCGAAGCCAATGATAGATAAATCATCCGGTACTTTTAAGCCCTGACGTTTGGCGTAAGAGAGCGCGCCAAGCGCCATCACATCGCTGTGACAAAAGACCGCGGTCGGCGGCTGCGGCAGCTCAAGTAGCTGTTTTAACGCGTTAGCGCCCGCTTCATAGGTGAAATCACCGCGCGCGATGAAGTGTGGATCGACGGTAATTCCACTGCGGCGTAGTGCCTGAACATAGCCTTGCAGGCGGTAGTGGCACAGCGGCATATCCTCTGGACCGGCAATACAACCAATGCGCTTATGCCCCAGTTCCAGCAGATAATTCATCGCGTTAAAGGCTGCAGTGAGGTTATCAATGTGCACGGTGGGCAGTTCCAGCTCTGGCGCAAATTCGTTGGACATGACCATCGGCGGCAAGTTGCGTTGCTCTTCCACGCTGGCATCAAACGGCAGGCGTGAGCTGAGCAGCACCATGCCATCGATCTGTTTGGTGATTATGAGGTTGAGGAAGGTCTTTTCCTGCTGGTTCTGGTGCGCGCAATCGCCGATAAGCACCAGATATCCTTGCTCTGCGGCGGTCACTTCTATGCCGCGAATCACTTCGCTAAAAAAGGGATCGCAGATATCCGGTACAATCACCAGAATGGTACGTGACTCATTACGCTTAACATTGCGTCCCATTGATTGGGGTAAATATCCCACTTCCAGGGCTGCCTGCTCAACCTTGTTACGGGTTGACTGTGAGACTTTGTCCGGGTTCATTAATGCGCGGGATACGGTTGCCGTTGAGACTTTCGCCTTCAGAGCAACATCTTTCATCGTAGCGGCGGCAACCTGCTTATTCGGTTTCACTCTTTCTCCTCGCCAGAGAGCTGCTGGCACAGACTCGTCCTTGAATAGCCTTCATCTGAAACATTTTTATCAGATAGTTAATGGAAACGGTTACAGAATTTTCATAAAAAGTGTGATGGATCTTTAATTTTACGATCCGTCTCGCATCGTGAGGGATTATCCCTCGATGGGATCGACATCCAGCACCCATTTAACCTTACGTGCATCGGGTAACGTATTGATCAGCGCCAACGTGCCGCTGACGATATGCTGCAGGCGAATTCGCGACGGATGCTGTAACAAAATTTGCCAGCGATAGCGACCGCCGCGCTTAGGTGCCAGAGCGGGAACCGGGCCAAGCACCCACAGTTTGTCATCGGCCAGCGGACTGGCCTGAATCAGATTTCGTAACTGCTGTAAGAACATTGGCGCATGCTGATTGTTATGATCTTCTGCCCGCACGATCACGTGACTGGTCCACGGTGGTAACTGCAGCGTTTGCCGCTCGGCCAGCGCCTGTTCGGCAAATGCGTCATAACCTTTATACAGCAAGGTTTGCAGTAGCGGATGTTCAGGATGGTGCGTTTGCAGAACCACTTCGCCTTGTTTCCCGGCGCGCCCAGCTCGTCCGGAAACCTGGGTATAAAGTTGGGCGAAACGTTCAGCCGAACGGAAATCGGCAGAGAATAGCGCTCCGTCAACGTCCAGAAGCGCCACCAGGGTAACGTCCGGAAAGTGGTGGCCTTTAGCCAGCATTTGCGTGCCGATCAGAATGCGAGCGCCGCCGCGATGCACTTCTGCCAGGTGCTGCTCCAGCGAGCCCTTACGGCTGGTGGTGTCGCGATCGATGCGTGAGATTGGCACGCCGGGGAAAAAAGGTGCCAGAGTTTGCTCAAGCTGTTCGGTGCCGAGTCCTACCGGCACCATATGCGTTGAGCCGCAGGAGGGGCACTGGCGCGGTATCGGGCGCTGGCTGTCGCAGTGGTGGCAGCGCAGATGATGCTGCGCCTGATGTAGCGTGTAGTAGTGATCGCAGCGTGGGCATTCGGCAATCCAGCCACAGTCGTGACACAGCAGCGCAGGCGCAAAACCCCGACGATTAAGAAACAAAATTACCTGGTTATCTGCTTGCAGATGTTGACGCATGCGGGTGATCAGCGCCGGAGCCAGTCCGGCCTGCACCTGCTGACCCTTGAGATCCAGCACGTGCTGAGTGGCAGGGCGTGCGTTTCCGGCGCGGCGCGTCAGGCGCAGCATGCGGTATTTGTTCTGTCGCACGTTGCACAACGTTTCCAGTGCGGGAGTGGCTGAACCGAGAATAATCGGGATCTGTTCGCTGTGGGCGCGGTAAACCGCCAGATCGCGGGCATGGTAGCGCCAACCTTCCTGCTGTTTATAAGAACTGTCGTGCTCTTCGTCGATGACGATCACGCCGAGGTTTTTAAACGGCGTAAACAGCGAGGAGCGCGTACCGATAACTATCGCCGCTTCGCCATTTTTTGCTTTCAGCCATGCCGAAAGACGTTCGCTGTCATTCAATCCGGAGTGCAGGACTTCGACCGGCGCATTAAAGCGTTCACGAAAACGGGCAATGGTTTGTGGCGTCAGGCCAATCTCCGGCACCATTACCAGTGCCTGCTTGCCCTGGGCAAGGACATTTTCCAGTACGCTTAGATAGACCTCTGTTTTACCCGACCCCGTCACGCCGGCTAATAGCCAGGCGCTAAAGCTGTCCGACGCGCTATGAATCGCGCCAACAGCGGTGGCTTGCTCGGTATTCAGTCGAAGACGCTCACCGGAAACGGCGTAGTGCGTACGCCAGTCGCTGAAACCTGGCGTTTCACTCGCCAGGGAGCACAGACCTTTTTTCCGCAACGCCTGTAATGCGGCGTCATTAAATTCCAGCTCTGCCACCTGGTCGCGCCATATTTTTCCCTGGCGTAGCGCAGCCAGCGCCTGCTGCTGCTTGGGAGAACGCTTCAGGCTGTTGAGGTCAATAACCAGGCCTTCTTCAGTGGCAAACCAGTACCACATGGGCGCGTTAGTCGCCGGGCGTCCCTGGCGCAGCAGAATTGGCAGGGCATGAAACAGTACGTCACCGATAGGATGATGATAATAATCCGCCGCCCACAACAGCAGACGCCAGACGGAGGTCGAGTAGACCGGTTCGCTGTCCAGCACTTCGAGAACGGCTTTCAATTCGCTCCGCGGTAGTTCACTGTGCTCGCTGACGGAAAGGACGATACCGACACGCTCCTGCTGCTTGCCAAAGGGCACGCGTACGCGACACCCGGCTTTGGCGCTCATACCTTCCGGCAGGAGATAGTCAAAGGTACGAGGTAGCGGAACGGGTAAGGCAACATGCGCAACGGGCATTGAATCATCCTGACTTGAAATCTGGCGGGTTAGTATACACATTAGTGAAGGACAGAATGCGGATCAGTTTGCATGAGCAGGTTAATTTCTGTATGATTCGCCGCCTTTGATACAAATTTGTATCACTGACCTATACTATTAACATCGCGTGGTGTCTGGCGTTAGGGCTGGAAGAGCGACGCGGCCTTAAACCGAGGTTTTCCCATGAAAAAAGATATTCACCCGAAATACGAAGAAATTACTGCAAACTGCTCTTGCGGTAACGTCATTAAAATCCGCTCTACTGTCGGTCACGATCTGAACCTCGACGTGTGCAGCAAGTGCCACCCGTTCTATACTGGCAAGCAGCGTGATGTTGCTACCGGTGGCCGTGTTGATCGCTTCAACAAGCGTTTCAGCATCCCAGGCAGCAAATAAGTTTCAGCTGCCAGAAAAAAGCGCCTTATGGCGCTTTTTTTGTATCTGTATTTGATAATACAATTTATGTTTATATTTATGTGTTGAATAATATTTCGTTTTTAATAAATGAAATGGCGTTTTATTTTTAAAATAAAATATTCACACTAGTGATCTTCGTCATTTTTATCTTCTGTTCTTTGCCACTCATGCCAATTCCTGGCAAAATCTCAAAGGTTTATCCCCTCTTTCTAAAATACACTTTCGCGGAAATATAAAATTATTCTTACGACTCTATTGCTTTCCTGTTTATAGCCCGGAATGTGATGGTGAATTTTCTTTATTTAGTGTGAAAAGGGATTGTCATGAAATTTAAATCTACCTTGTTACTTATTCCATTATTATCTGCGGCCGCGCAGGCGGGTTATGTTGATTACCGCCATGAATATTATGATGACGGGCGAAATTACGATCGTGTTTATATGTCTCATCGTCTTGCTACAGGTTTTGGTGTAGCGGTAGAGGCCATTTCACGTTCTGAAGATACGCAATCGAACGATGCGTGGAATAATATGGAAAGTAACGGTAACGAGTATACGGCAAGTTACCAGTTTACCTGGCGGGATCTCATCTGGCAGCCAGGTATTGCGATCGAAACGGGCGATAACATCACGATTTATAAACCTTATATCCGCGTGCAGTACAACATCAATGACAGCTGGTGGACTGCGTTCCGCTATCGTCAGGAGTACATGCGAAGAAACACTGACGGCAAGGATGACCGCATGGTCTATCGTCCGGAAGCATGGCTCGGTTATAACATTAATGACTGGATGTTTGAGCTAAACGGTATTTATAAAATTGCCGATAGCGAAGATTTATATAACAACCGAAAAGATGATTACGAATATAACTTCCGCGTGGCGTATAAACTAGGATCCTGGGTTCCATTTGTTGAGGTTGGCAACGTTTCCTCTGGTTATAACACAACAACGACAGACGATCGCCAGACCCGTTATCGTGTCGGTCTTGGTTATAACTTCTAATCGGTAATAGTTTTCATATCGACCGATTACGTCGATAAGCATAGTTTGTGTGAATAATATGTCTAAGGAGTTGACATCATGTCTAATGATGGAACTATTATCGGAAATAATGAAACCACTGCCGTCAGACCTTTCGGATTTAGAGATAAAATTGGTTATTTGTGTGGTGACCTGGGAACCTGTTTTATTCTTGGCTTAGTAAATAGTTTTTTAATGATTTATTACACTAACGTCCTCGGCATTTCAGGGGTTATTGTCGGCTCACTCTATTTTGTGACTAAACTCTTTGATGCGTTTGTCGATGTTGGTGTAGGGCGCTTATGCGATACCTCTAAACTGACGATACATGGGCGATTTAACCCCTGGGTGCGCCGCATGAAGTATCCATTCTGTATCATCGCGGTGGTCCTGTTTCTGCCGTTTGTGAATGATTTTTCTTATACGGCGAAAATTATCTACATTTGCTGCTCCTATTTTGTGTACGGTTCACTGTTATCGACAGTCAGCATTCCGTATGGCGCCATGTCTGCGGCGATTAGCTCGAACCCGGAAGACCGGGTGTCGCTGTCAACCTGGCGCAGCGTGGGTTCCGCTATCGGCGGCGGAGCAACCGGCTTTTTTATCCCGATTCTGATGTACACCACCCTGGTGGACGGAAGTCAGGTGATTTCCGGGCAGCATTTCTTCTGGATCGCCATCGGCTGTGCGGTGTTGGGTTTTATCTTTTTAACATTGACCTGCCAGTTAACGACGGAGCGTGTGCGCGTAGAGAAAAAAGAGAGCATGCCTGTTTCAGTGCTGTTGAAAGGGCTACTACGCAATAAGGCGCTGATTGTTTTAGTGGTTGTGGATCTGTTGATCGTGATTAATCAGGGGTTGTCTGGTACCAACATGACTTACCTGTTTAATGACTATTTCCATAACAAAGAGGCCATGTCCGTTGCCTTGCTCTTCACCTTTGGGTCTCTGGTTTTGCTGGCGCCATCGGCATCCTGGCTCACGAAGCGGTTTGGTAAAAAAGAGGCCAGCGTCGGCGCATTGCTCTTTGCGGTGGCGATGTATCTGATTATGTACTTCATCCATATTACCGACGCGAAAGTCTATTTGGTTTGCCTGTTCCTGGCGACGCTGGGGGCTGGGTTATTCAACCTGATGATCTGGGCGTTTATGACCGATGTTTGTGATTATCATCAGTATGTCACCGGCGATCGTGAGGATGGTACGGTTTACGGCGTGAACTTCTTTGCCCGCAAGGTGGGTCAGGCGTGTGCAGGGGCGGTTGGTGGATTTATGCTGGCCATCATTGGTTATCAATCTTCGTCAACGGGCGGCGCTGTGCAAACCAGCATCGTGCAGGAAAACATCTATACGATGGCGAATCTTTTACCGGCGTTATGCCTGTTTTTGGCCGCGATTATTCTGATTTATTTCTATCCCTTGAACCGTAAAGAGACGCTCAAAATGGAAGAGACATTGAATAAACTTAATGGTATCAGTAAGTAACATAGTGAGAAGCGGCGGGAGTAATCCCGCCTTTTCTCATCTGTTCTAACAATCAGTATTCCCACGTTTCCGGGTTGATACCCAGTTCACGCATGATTACCTTTGCTTCTTCCGGGATTTCATCACTGCGCTCTTTACGCAGGTCTTCATCGTTGGGTAATGGTTGCCCGGTAAAAGCATGCAGAAACGCTTCACACAGCAGTTCACTGTTGGTGGCGTGACGCAGGTTGTTAACCTGACGACGCGTGCGTTCATCGGTAAGGATTTTTAACACCTTCAGAGGAATGGAAACCGTAATTTTTTTGACTTGCTCACTCTTCTTACCGTGCTCAGCGTATGGGCTGATATATTCGCCGCTCCATTCAGCCATGAGATACCTAATCCTCTTTGTCATTAATATTGAGGCCAGAACCTGAGCCCGGACCATAATTGCGCGTAGTTTATCGTAGTGGCGCGGCCCTGACACGAAGTTAGCCGACGCAAATGTACGCTAATGCATATAATTTTAACGGCTATTTCCTGTTTGCTCAATCTATACGCAAAGAAGTTTAGATGTCCAGATGTATTGACGGCTATTGTAACAATGATTACTCTGGTGTCTGACTTTTCACCGACTCAGCCAGGATCTCCTCAATATGACGCGTAAACAGGCCACCATTGCAGTGCGTAGCGGATTAAATGACGACGAGCAGTACGGTTGCGTTGTCCCACCGATTCACCTCTCCAGTACCTATAATTTCACCGGTTTTAATGAGCCGCGCGCGCATGACTATTCACGCCGCGGCAACCCGACGCGTGATGTGGTTCAGCGTGCGTTGGCGGAGCTGGAGGGAGGCGCTGGTGCAGTGCTGACCAATACCGGCATGTCGGCGATTCATCTGGTGACCACGGTATTCCTCAAGCCTGGCGATCTGCTGGTCGCACCGCACGACTGTTACGGTGGGAGCTATCGTCTGTTTGACAGTCTGGCAAAACGTGGCTGCTATCGCGTGCTGTTTGTCGATCAGGGTGATGATCAGGCGCTGAAAGCGGCGTTGGCGGAAAAACCAAAGCTGGTACTGGTCGAAAGTCCAAGCAACCCGCTGCTGCGCGTGGTAGATATTGCAAAAATCTGCCAACTGGCGCGTGAGGCTGGTGCGGTGAGCGTTGTCGACAACACTTTTTTAAGCCCTGCACTGCAAAATCCACTGGCATTGGGCGCCGATCTGGTGTTGCATTCATGCACGAAATATTTAAACGGTCACTCGGATGTGGTGGCTGGCGTGGTGATAGCGAAAGATCCGGAGACGGTCACTGAGTTGGCATGGTGGGCGAATAATATTGGCGTTACCGGCGGCGCATTTGATAGTTATCTGCTGTTGCGTGGCCTGCGTACTCTGTCGCCGCGTATGGAAGTGGCACAACGTAATGCTCAGGCTATTGTGGACTACCTGCAAACCCAGCCGCTGGTGAAGAAACTGTATCATCCGTCACTGCCGGATAATCAGGGGCATGAGATTGCCGCGCGTCAGCAAAAAGGGTTCGGCGCGATGTTGAGTTTTGAACTGGATGGCGACGAGCAAACATTGCGTCGCTTCCTGAGCGGGTTGTCATTGTTTACGTTGGCGGAATCATTAGGGGGCGTTGAAAGTCTGATCTCCCACGCCGCGACCATGACACACGCGGGTATGGCGCCAGAAGCGCGTGCTGCTGCCGGAATTTCGGAAACGTTGTTGCGTATCTCCACCGGTATTGAAGATGGCGAAGATTTAATTGCCGACCTGGAAAATGGCTTCCGGGCTGCAAACAAGGGGTAAACATGAGTGTGATTGCGCAGGCAGGGGCGAAGGGTCGTCAACTGCACAAATTTGGTGGTAGTAGCCTGGCAGACGTGAAATGTTATTTGCGTGTCGCAGGTATTATGGCGGAGTACTCGCAGCCTGACGATATGATGGTTGTTTCCGCCGCGGGCAGTACCACTAACCAGTTGATTAGCTGGCTTAAGTTAAGCCAGACCGATCGTCTTTCTGCGCATCAGGTTCAGCAGGCATTACGCCGTTATCAAAGTGAGCTGATTAGCGGCCTGTTACCACCAGACGTGGCTGATGGGCTGATCGGTGCGTTTATTCACGATCTGGAGCGTCTGGCCGGATTGCTCGACAGCGGTGTGAACGATGCCGTCTATGCCGAAGTGGTGGGACATGGCGAGGTGTGGTCGGCGCGTTTGATGTCTGCTGTCCTTAACCAACAGGGGCTGGAATCGGCCTGGCTGGATGCGCGAGAGTTTTTACGTGCTGAACGCGGTGCCCAGCCGCAGGTGGATGAAGGTCTGTCTTATCCGTTGCTGCAACAACTGCTGGCTCAGCATCCGGGTAAACGCCTGGTGGTTACCGGGTTTATCAGTCGTAGCAATGCGGGTGAAACGGTGCTGCTGGGGCGTAACGGCTCTGACTATTCAGCGACGCAGGTTGGCGCGCTGGCGGGCGTTTCCCGCGTGACTATCTGGAGCGATGTCGCTGGGGTTTATAGTGCGGATCCGCGTAAAGTCAAAGATGCCTGTTTGCTACCGCTGCTGCGTCTTGATGAAGCCAGCGAGCTGGCGCGTCTGGCGGCTCCGGTTCTGCATGCTCGCACCTTACAGCCGGTTTCGGGTAGCGATATCGACCTCCAGCTGCGCTGCAGCTACACGCCGGATCAGGGGTCAACGCGGATTGAGCGTGTACTGGCTTCTGGTACCGGAGCGCGCATTGTGACCAGCCATGACGACGTCTGTCTGATTGAGTTTCAGGTTCCCGCCGGCCAGGACTTTAAGCTGGCTTACAAAGATATCGACCAGATTTTAAAACGCACGCAGGTGCGTCCGCTGGCGGTTGGTGTGCATCCGGACCGTCAGTTGCTGCAATTTTGCTATACCTCCGAAGTTGCTGATGGCGCACTGAAAATTCTTGATGAAGCCGGTTTGCCGGGCGAGCTGCGTCTGCGCCAGGGGCTGGCGCTGGTGGCGATGGTTGGGGCAGGCGTAACGCGCAATCCGCTGCATTGCCACCGTTTCTGGCAGCAGTTAAAAGGCCAGCCCGTCGAGTTTACCTGGCAGTCGGAAGAGGGGATCAGTCTGGTTGCGGTACTGCGTACCGGCCCGACCGAAAGCCTGATTCAGGGTTTGCATCAGTCTATTTTCCGTGCAGAAAAACGTATCGGTCTGGTGCTGTTCGGCAAGGGGAATATTGGTTCACGCTGGCTGGAACTGTTTGCCCGCGAACAAACAACGCTTTCCGCGCGTACCGGGTTTGAATTCGTGCTGGCAGGCGTGGTGGATAGCCGCCGCAGCCTGCTGAACTATGAAGGGCTGGATGCCAGCCGTGCTCTGGCTTTCTTCGACGACGAAGCGGTAGAGCAGGATGAAGAGGCGCTATTCCTGTGGATGCGCGCCCACCCGTATGATGATTTAGTGGTACTGGATGTGACGGCCAGTGAACAATTGGCCGATCAGTATCTGGACTTCGCCAGCCATGGTTTCCATGTCATTAGCGCCAATAAACTGGCGGGGGCGAGTACCAGCGATAAGTATCGCCAAATTCATGATGCTTTCGAAAAAACCGGTCGCCACTGGCTGTATAACGCCACCGTGGGTGCAGGTTTGCCGATCAACCATACTGTGCGCGATCTGATTGATAGTGGTGATACGATTCTGTCGATCAGCGGGATCTTCTCCGGCACGTTATCCTGGCTGTTTCTGCAATTTGATGGCACGGTTCCGTTCACCGATCTGGTGGATCAGGCCTGGCAGCAAGGGCTAACTGAACCAGACCCGCGCGTCGATCTTTCTGGTAAAGATGTGATGCGTAAGCTGGTGATCCTGGCGCGTGAAGCAGGTTACGATATTGAGCCGGACCAGGTTCGCGTTGAGTCACTGGTGCCTGCGCACTGTGAAGAAGGCTCCATTGACCATTTCTTTGAAAATGGTGATGAGTTGAACGAACAGATGGTGCAACGTCTGGAAGCTGCACGTGAAATGGGGCTGGTGTTGCGCTACGTGGCGCGTTTTGACGCCAATGGTAAAGCGCGTGTGGGTGTTGAAGCGGTCCGCGCTGAACACCCGCTGGCAGCGCTGTTGCCGTGCGATAACGTGTTCGCCATTGAAAGCCGTTGGTATCGCGATAACCCGCTGGTGATCCGTGGGCCGGGCGCAGGTCGTGATGTAACCGCCGGTGCTATCCAGTCCGACATCAACCGTCTGGCGCAGTTGTTGTAGTTTTTTTGCCGGATAAAATGCGTAAGCATTACTATCCGGCATCATTACCGTTTATCAATGAGGGCGTTGTATTTACAGCGTCCTTATCGTCTGAAACACAGAATGGGCAGAGTAACGTGGGCTTTGCTGAAATTCCGTCTGTTGCTGCAACCCGTTGAGAAAATGATGACTTGCCGCCAGGGTTATTAACGCTCCTTTTTCAACCTGACCCCCTGTTAACAAACACACCATTTTACGCGTGTCGCCTTGTTGCCAAATTTGCCACTGGTTTTGCCACCATCCCTGATAACTTTTGCCCAGTAACTGCCAGGGTCTGGTGTGTTGATCGTCACTGATTTCTTCATCCACAAACCAAAGCGAGGCGTGATGTTCGCGAAATTGTTCCCCATTAAACAACGGGGGATAGCTGCCGCATGCCCGGCAATGCAGTGCGGCATAACCCAGCAGATACTCAGGCCAGCAGATAATCCGCTGGCCTGTTGTTTTAGCCTTTGTGGGAGGCAAACACCTCTTTTGCGGCGAACACACCGTTGAGTGCCGCGGGGAAGCCAGCATATACGGCCATCTGCATAATCACTTCAACGATCTCATCCTGCGTTAAACCCACGTGTAATGCCGCACCAATATGTACTTTCAGTTGCGGTGTGGCGTTACCCAGCGCAGTTAATGCCGCGACGGTAGCTATTTCTCTACTGCGTAAATCCAGCCCCGGTCTTGAATAGATGTCGCCAAAAGGAAATTCAATCAGGTATTGGGCGAAGTCTGGCGCAATGTCCTGCAGACTTTCGATGACCGCATCGCCCCCTTTGCCATCCACTTTTTGCAACATCTCCTGACCGGTAATAAAGCGTTCTGAAAGCATCATTTCTTCCTCTATCGTGTGGTCTGTGGCGTGAGGATAGAGCGCGCAGAATGATTGGGATAATACCGTTTCCGTGATACTTTTTTGGTATGACAATATCGCCCCTGCACTCTCTGGATATCCGTCTGCTGCGCTACTTCACCGTAGTGGCCGAAGAGAACAACATGAGCCGTGCGGCGCAACGTCTTTTTATGTCGCAGCCGCCGCTAAGCCGCCATATTCGCCAGCTTGAAGAACGTCTGGGGGTGACGCTTTTTGTCCGTCATACCCGTGGGCTGACATTGACGGAAGAGGGCCAGCATGTATTAGAAATGGTGCGCCCACTGCTGGCGCTACAGGACAAGACCTATATTGCATTGAGCCAGCTAGCGCAGATGGAGGTGCAACCTCTGCGTTTAGGATTAAGCACGGCGTTTGAACAGGGTGTTTTTGTGGCGCTTGAATCAATGCTAAATGCTCGTGTAAAAATGCTGCGTGTCATGCGTCACGGCTCACCTGAACTTGTTCGTCAGGTAAGGCGAGGCAAACTGGATGCGGCGTTGGTGGCTTTGCCTATTGAGGCATCTGGGCTTACCGTCATCCCTTTAGCCTGGCAAGAGCCGATAATTGCTGCATTACCCTCCTTTTGGTCAGAGGCTTGTACGACCTCTCTTTCCTTATCGGCACTTAACCACCGACCGTTGTTCTGGTTCCAGCGGGAACGTAACCCGGCTTTCTTTGACTATACCCGGCAGATTTTCCACCGCGCTGGTTACTCTCCTTCCTGTCTTGAAGAACCACTGGAGCATGATGTGTTGCTTGCGCGGATTGCCCAGGGCGATGGTTTAAGTTTGCTCCCGGCTTCATTGGCCGCTATCCAGCGCCAGGGCGTGGTATTCCATCCACTGAGCGATGCTGAGCTGTGTATCCGTGCCGGGTTCGTGATGTTGCCTGAAAATGAGAGCCGGTTGCAGTGGGTGCAAGAACTCATGATGCAATCCTTCACCATTTCAAGCTGATGTGAATTTTTTTCACGTTGGCTGAGTATTCCTCACCTTTATCGATGATTTTTGTGTTGACGCCAGCGTGCTTTTCCGTCATTTTTACATCTAGACGTCTAAACGTATAGCAGTTCACAATACAACATATAACGACAAAAGATTGATGAGGTAAGGTATGAGCTTTTTTCACGCCAACCAGCGGGAAGCCCTGAATCAGAGCCTGGCGGAAGTTGCCGGTCAGATTAACGTTTCGTTTGAGTTTTTCCCGCCGCGCACCAGTGAAATGGAACAAACCCTGTGGAACTCCATCGATCGTCTGAGCAGCCTGAAGCCGAAGTTTGTTTCCGTGACCTACGGGGCAAATTCGGGTGAGCGCGACCGTACGCACAGCATTATTAAAGGTATTAAGGATCGCACGGGTCTTGAAGCAGCGCCGCACCTGACCTGCATTGATGCGACCCGTGATGAGCTGCGTACCATTGCTCAGGACTACTGGAACAACGGTATTCGTCATATTGTTGCCCTGCGTGGTGACCTGCCGCCGGGAAGCGGTAAACCGGATATGTATGCTTCTGACCTGGTGACGCTGCTGAAAGACGTTGCAGACTTTGATATCTCTGTTGCCGCTTATCCGGAAGTTCATCCGGAAGCGAAGAGTGCTCAGGCTGATTTGCTGAACCTGAAGCGTAAGGTTGATGCCGGTGCAAACCGGGCGATCACCCAGTTCTTCTTTGATGTGGAAAGCTACCTGCGTTTTCGCGACCGTTGCGTATCAGCAGGCATCGATGTGGAAATTATTCCGGGTATCCTGCCGGTCTCTAACTTTAAGCAGGCGAAGAAATTTGCCGATATGACCAATGTTCGTATCCCTTCCTGGATGTCGACAATGTTTGATGGTCTGGATGATGATGCCGAAACCCGCAAGCTGGTAGGGGCGAATATCGCCATGGACATGGTGAAGATCCTCAGTCGCGAAGGGGTGAAAGATTTTCACTTCTATACGCTCAACCGCGCTGAGATGAGCTACGCTATTTGTCACACACTGGGTGTAAGACCGAATTAAACAGATGCCCCAGCCCTCTACGGAGGGCTTTTTATTGATCATTTTGATCTACATCTCTGTAACGTAAAATATAAAAGGAATTAGCTATCGAATCTGTGGGTTATTTCGACTATATCTTATCTCTGGTGGTGTATATCGTAGTCAGAACACTGTAAAGGGAGCATATAGATGAGCATGTCCGACGATAGCCATAACGCATCAACTGCCGGTAAGTGTCCTTTTCATCAGGGCAGTCACGATCAGAGCGCGGGAGCAGGAACGAACAACCGCGACTGGTGGCCTAATCAACTCCGTGTAGATTTGCTGAACCAACATTCCAACCGTTCGAACCCGCTGGGCGAGGACTTCAACTACCGCAAAGAATTTAGCAAACTCGACTATTCTGCCCTGAAAGGGGATCTCAGAGCCCTTCTGTCCGAATCTCAACCGTGGTGGCCCGCTGACTGGGGAACCTATGCTGGATTGTTTATCCGCATGGCATGGCACGGTGCAGGGACTTATCGCTCCATCGATGGACGCGGCGGCGCGGGTCGCGGACAGCAGCGTTTTGCACCACTGAACTCCTGGCCGGACAACGTTAGCCTTGATAAGGCGCGTCGTCTGCTGTGGCCAATCAAGCAGAAATATGGTCAGAAAATTTCCTGGGCCGATCTGTTTATCCTCGCGGGTAACGTGGCGCTGGAAAACTCAGGCTTCCGTACCTTCGGTTTTGGCGCAGGGCGTGAAGATGTCTGGGAACCGGATCTGGACGTAAACTGGGGTGATGAGAAAGCCTGGCTGACTCACCGCCATCCTGAAGAGTTGGCAAAAGCCCCGCTTGGCGCAACCGAAATGGGTCTTATCTATGTGAACCCAGAAGGTCCTGATCACAGTGGTGAACCGCTTTCTGCGGCAGCGGCTATTCGTGCGACCTTCGGTAATATGGGGATGAACGACGAAGAAACTGTTGCGCTGATTGGTGGTGGTCATACGTTGGGCAAAACCCACGGAGCAGCACCTGCATCCCATGTTGGTCCTGATCCTGAATCTGCACCAATTGAAGCGCAGGGCCTGGGCTGGGCCAGCAGCTACGGCAGCGGCTCGGGTGCAGATGCCATCACTTCTGGTCTGGAAGTTGTCTGGACGCAGACTCCGACCCAGTGGAGCAACTATTTCTTCGAGAACCTGTTCAAATATGAGTGGGTGCAAACTCGCAGCCCGGCAGGCGCTATTCAGTTTGAAGCGGTTGACGCACCGGAGATTATCCCCGATCCGTTTGATCCGTCGAAAAAACGCAAGCCAACAATGCTGGTCACCGACCTGACCTTGCGCTTTGATCCTGAGTTCGAGAAGATCTCTCGTCGTTTCCTTAACGATCCGCAGGCGTTCAACGAAGCCTTTGCTCGTGCGTGGTTTAAACTGACGCACCGTGATATGGGGCCGAAAGCGCGTTACATCGGGCCGGAAGTACCGCAAGAAGATCTGATTTGGCAGGATCCACTGCCGCATGCGTTCTTCAACCCAAGTGAAGAAGACATTCTTAACCTGAAGGCGACCATTGCAGCTTCCGGGCTTTCTGTCAGTGAGCTGGTATCGGTGGCGTGGGCTTCCGCATCGACTTTCCGTGGCGGTGACAAACGTGGTGGCGCTAACGGTGCTCGCCTGGCGCTGGCACCACAACGCGGCTGGGATGTGAATGCGACTGCGGCACGTGTTCTGCCTGTGCTGGAAGGTATTTATAAATCTGCTCATACCGCCTCGTTGGCCGACATTATCGTGCTGGCCGGTGTGGTCGGTGTCGAGAAAGCGGCAAGCGCGGCGGGTGTTAACATCACTGTGCCTTTTGTTCCGGGCCGCGTAGACGCGCGTCAGGACCAAACCGATATCGAGATGTTTGAGCTGCTGGAGCCTATTGCAGATGGTTTCCGTAACTATCGTGCCCGTCCTGACGTGTCGACCACCGAGTCGTTACTGATCGATAAAGCGCAGCAGTTAACCCTGACAGCACCGGAAATGACCGTGCTGGTAGGCGGGATGCGCGTACTGGGTGCCAACTTTGATGGTAGCCAGCATGGCGTCTTTACCGATCGTCCTGGCGTGCTCAGCAATGACTTCTTCGTCAACCTGCTGGATATGCGTAACGAATGGAAAGCGACTGACGAATCGAAAGAGGTATTTGAAGGTCGTGACCGTCTGAACGGTGAAGTGAAATACACCGCAACTCGCGCCGACCTGGTGTTTGGCTCTAACTCGGTACTGCGTGCGCTGGCAGAAGTTTATGCCTGCAGCGATGCCCACGAGAAGTTCGTGAAGGACTTTGTCGCGGCATGGGTGAAAGTGATGAACCTGGACCGTTTCGATCTGCTGTAATAGAAAATGCCGGATGTCGCTTGCGCGGGTCCGGCATCGTAGGAATAAAAAAATCCCCGCATTTGCGGGGATTTTCTATTTGCAGGTTATTCCCACTCTTGCAGGTAACGTTGACCGTACTGGTCAGCCACCAGCAGGGCGGCATACACCTGGTCCGGCGTTGCGCCGCCCGGCATGTTGTGGATGGTTTCGCCTTCGGCACAAGCCGCTTCTGCCACAATGCGCATTTTCGCCTGAATATCCTGTTTGATGTCCAGTTGCGCCAGGGTAATCGGCAAACCAACGGAATGGCACAGCGCCGCAACGGTTTCGATTTCGTCTACCGGCGCATTTTCCAGCACCAGTTGCGTCAGCGTGCCAAAAGCCACTTTTTCGCCGTGGTAATAGTGATGCGCATCCGGGATTGCGGTCAGACCATTATGAATGGCGTGAGCCGCTGCCAGGCCGCCGCTTTCAAAACCGACGCCGCTCAGATAGGTGTTGGCTTCAATCACGCGCTCCAGTGCTGGTGTAACCACGTGCTGCTCTGCAGCCAGCATCGCTTTTTCACCTTCTTCGATCAGCGTATTAAAGCACAGCTCTGCCAGCGCCAGCGCCGCCTGAGTACACTGACCACCCGCCATGGTGGTGGCGCCGCTGCGTGAGCAGGCTCGTGCTTCAAACCAGGTTGCCAGCGCATCGCCGATACCTGCTGCCAGCAGCCGCGCAGGCGCACCCGCGACAATTTTGGTATCAACAATGACCCTGTCCGGGTTGTTCGGCAGCAGCAGATAGCGGTCGAATTCACCCGCATCGGTGTAAATAACGGACAGCGCGCTACATGGCGCATCGGTAGATGCGATGGTTGGCGCAATGGCAACCGGTACACCCATAAAGTGCGCCAGCGCTTTGGCGGTATCCAGCGTTTTACCGCCGCCAATACCGAGTACTGCCCCGCATTGCGCTTTTTCCGCCACGCCACGCAGGCGGTCGATTTCGTTTTGTGAACATTCACCACCAAACGGTGCAATCTCCAGCGCCAGTCCGGCATCCTGGAAGCTTTTTTCCAGCGCAGATTGTGCAAATCCTAAGACAAACTTGTCCCCAACGACCAGCCAGCGTTCTGCCAGTGGTTTGAGATAGCTGCCAAGACGGGTAATAACATCAGCACCCTGGATGTACTTACCAGGTGATTGAATAATGCGATCCATACTTTATTTCCCTCACAGGTTGATGTGACCAAATGCGTTGTTCCAGTCCTGCTCAAACTTCTCTATTGCTGACTCTACCGCAGGGGTATTGAGCATTTGTTGCGCTACGTCTAATGGCAGGGTGATTGCGGCACATCCTGCCAGTAAGCAATCCAGCGCCTGGCGCGGTGTCTTAAAACTGGCTGCCAGCACCATGCTGTCTGGCGCATGCAGTTCCAGCAATGTTTGCAGTTCTTGTACTGTGCGGATACCGTCACCACCCTGAGCATCAATGCGGTTAACGTAAGGCGCGATGTATTTAGCCCCAGCCAGTGCGGCCAGCAGACCCTGAGAAGCACTGTATACCGCGGTGCCCAGTGTGGTGATACCCTCTTTTTTCAGCATTTTGATCGCGGCCAGACCTTCAGCCGTGACGGGAATCTTCACCACCAGGCCGGGTACGGCGTTGCTCAGGCGTCTGGCTTCTTCCACCATGCCTTGTGCATCCCGGCTCATGGTCTGGGCAAATAAAATGCCCTCTTCACCAATGGCGTTTTGCAGGCGCGGCAGCACATCCCAGATGGATTCTTTGCTTGCCGCTATAATGCTTGGGTTGGTGGTGACGCCCGCGATAGGGAAAATGCGGGCCAGACGTTCAACTTCTGCGACGTTGGCGGTATCCAGGTACAGTTCCATATAAAACACCCTCTTAATTTCTCGTTAGCAGCCCGTTACCGGGATACTTTGCTGTGCTCAGGATAAGAGTGTTTCGGTATACTTCGCTATCTGACAAATCTGTCAAAAGCTGGACAAATGTAATATATCGGTGAAAGTGGGAGATACTTCACATGTTCTTGGTTGGCCAGTTTAATCTGATGGCGGAGGATGCGTGTTTCTTTTTGATATTACAAAAGTCCAGTAAATATGTTTTTTGTCCTTTGTGGGTTTTGTCGCGACTTCACCTTAATGTGGGAACGTCTCTTTTTCCGTTAACTGGCTGTGATATTGCCGACGATACTCAGATGGTGAACGTTCGGTATTTTTGCGAAACAGGCGACAGAAGTAGTTGCTGTCGACGAACCCGCAGGCGTGTGCAACTTCTTTAATTTTCAGATCGTAGCCCTTCAATAGCGTTTTCGCTTGTTCAAGTCGGGTGTGGTTGAGATATTCGTTAAAACCAATGGCTCCGGTTTTCTGAAACAGATGCGAAAGGTAATTCGGTGAGATGTAAAAAGCCTGGGCGACGGATTCGCGGGTCAACGGAGAGGCGTAGCGTTCGTCAATGTAGTCGCGAATGGCGCCGAAAAGTGCCTGGCTACGCGATGCCGTCTGGATTTGACTACCGAGCAGGTCACGGCAATGGCTGAACAGGCTGGCAATAATTAATTTCGCGGTTTGCTGCTCCTGGGGCTGCATTTGTATTTCATTGAGTGCCTGTAGCATGAAGGAGCCGATACGCGGTCCGCGGCGTGCCACATGTTGATTGGCGAGATGTTGAAACTGGCGGCCATCCCATTGCATAACGCTAAAGATTAACTGCTGCTTAGCGAACAGAATCGTCAGCATGGTGACGGGCGTTTGCCATTGCGGAAGATTCCAGCCTCCTGCCGGGACGTACAGAACGTCTCCGGGAACAAGTATGTTCCCGATACCCGTATCCGAAAGTTGCCCCTCCAGCACGATTTCCAGTCGCGGAAAATCTGCCTTGTACGCCAGTTCTGGCGTTGCGGCATTGCTGCTGGCGAAGTAAACCTGATGCAGCGGTAAGGGACCGTTAATCAGGCGGGAAAGTAGGTGGCTGATGTTGTGATACATGTGAATCCCTGACAGATCGTGGACAGGGAAACAGTAACCGTCATCATAAAAAAAGGCCACTCTTAAAGAGTGGCCTGAGAGGGCGTTACTGATTCCCGATTTGATCGCCGTAAGGCAAGGAGTCGTAATCAATCAGGGCGTTTTTCTTGTACGGATTACCAATCCAGCGGGTCGTCTCTTTGAACTCCGGGCTGGTAATAGAACGGGTCGGATCGAAACCGTCGTACGTAAAGCCGGCTAAATCTGACCAGGTATGGATAAGTTCAGAACTGCTGTACTTGCGATTAACATCCTGCGAGAAGTCGCGTGGGTGCGCAGCCTGCCATTTTTCAGACGTCCACAGCAGGAACGGTACCGTATACATATGGCGCGTTGGGCTGTCTTCGTTACGGCCCTGCGTTTTATGTGGCGGCGTGTCATACACTTCTTCACCATGGTCAGAGAAGTAGAGCAGGAAGCCGTTTGGATCAGTTGCTTTGTAGTCTTTGATCAGGCTGGCAATGATATGGTCGTTATAGACGTTGGCATTGTCATAATCGTTATATGACTCCAGTTCATCACTGCTCAGACCTGCAGGTACGTTCTCGGTATTACCGTCAAACTTACCCTGGCCTTCCGGATAGCGGAATTTGTATTTAATGTGTGTACCCAGCAAGTGAACGATGATGAACTTTTTCGGTGCCGGGTCGGCCATGACTTCTTTAAACGGTGCCAGCACATTGCTGTCGTATTCACGCGCACTTTGGGTACGCTGCTGGTTCATATAGAACTGCTTGTCTGTCTGCCGGGAAAATACGGTCAGCATGGTGTTACGGGCGGTCATTGTTTGCTGGTTGGTGATCCAGAAAGTTTTATAACCCGCCTGTTTCATCATATTCATCAACGACGGCTGCGTCAGATATAAATCCGGGTTCTTCTCGTTTGCGAAGGTCAGCGCCTGTTGCAGGATTTCAATCGTGTACGGACGTGAGGTCACGACATTATTGAACACGGTGAAATTTGGATCGGATTTATGCAGCGCATCCAGTTCCGGCGTGGTTTCACGTGGGTAGCCGTACAGGCTCATGCGGCCACGTTGCGTTGACTCGCCAATCACCAGCACCAGCGTACGCGGAGCATCACCTGAATTGTCTTTAAAGTTAGCCAGTGGCGGCAATGCGTTGTTCTCATTCAGCAGGCTATTTAATGCGGTCAATTGTTGACGGTATTGATAATAACCCGAGATGAACTGCCATGGCGCGGCAGGCTCCATGCGCGATGCAAGGCCGCCCAACGTTTTCTCAAAAGGCTTATGCTTGATAAACGTATTGACGGTCATTGGGTGCAGAATTAAACCGTACAACAGTGCAAATGACACCAAATAACGCCATGGCGACGGAATATGAACCGGGCGTAAACGCGTCCACAGCAGGATTGCGATTGCTGTATAGGCCAGTGCGATAAGTACGATCTTGAGACTGAAATATTGGCTCAGATATTCGCGGGCTTCGTTAGCGTTGGTTTCAAACATGACGAACAGAACGCTTTGTGAGAATTCTTGTCCGTAAATAACATAATAACTCAGCGCGGCCAATGAAGCAGCCCAGAGTGCCACACCAATAACGGCGGCGATAATGCGAATACGGTTCGGGAATAAGAATACCGGAATCAACCACAATGAGCTGAACAGTATTGAGTCGCGTAATCCGTTAGTTCCGCTATAGCCAGTACAATAAATAATGGCCTGGAGTAAGGTAGAGAAGAACCAAAAATAGAGGAGTGCCCAACCCAGGGCTTTCCAGCTAAATTTGGGTTTAGACTGGAGTTGTAAGGATTGCATAGTGTGAGCCTGTCTTTAATCGTAGCGCCAACGTTAGCGGCTAAACCTTAAGAGGATCTGAAGCAATGCGAGTCGAAAATCGCGTTCTGCTAACAAATATCCATTGGATGTATAAAATGCAGACAGGAATATATTAAAAATGAGATGGTTATGACAGCAGTATTTTATGTCACCCTCGCGCAATAGCACGAGGGTGACAGGCATAAAATTAGCCGGTGTTACGCATACCGGCAGCAACGCCAGCAATTGTCACCATCAGCGCCTGTTCGACGCGTGGGTCTGGTGCATGACCTTGCTCTTCTGCCAGGCGCGAACGATATAATAATTCGGCCTGTAAGACGTTCAGTGGGTCAGTATAAATATTTCTTAACTGAATAGACTCGGCAATCCACGGTAGGTCGGCCATCAAATGTGAGTCATTGGCGATTGCCAACACCACATTGATATCGGCTTCCAGACGTTGACGCAGTTCTTCACCCAATGGCCAAAGCTCTTTTTTGACCAGGCGCTGATCGTAGTACTCCGCCAGCCACAGGTCAGCTTTTGAGAATACCATCTCCAGCATGCCAAGACGCGTGGAGAAGAATGGCCAGTCACGGCACATTGCTTCAAGTTCGCTTTGCTTACCGTCTTCAACCACTTTTTGCAGTGCCGTACCCGCACCCAGCCAGGCCGGAAGCATCAGGCGGTTCTGCGTCCAGGCGAAGATCCACGGAATAGCACGCAGAGACTCTACGCCACCGGTCGGGCGACGTTTTGCCGGACGTGAGCCGAGCGGTAACTTGCCCAGTTCCTGCTCAGGTGTTGCGGAACGGAAGTAAGGTACAAAGTCTTTGTTTTCACGAACATATCCACGATAGAGATCGCAGGAGATATCTGAAAGCTCATCCATGATATGACGCCAGCCATCTTTTGGCTCCGGCGGCGGTAACAGGTTAGCCTCCAGAATTGCGGCAGTGTACAGCGACAAGCTGCTGATGGTGACTTCCGGCAGGCCGTATTTGAAGCGGATCATCTCGCCTTGTTCTGTCACGCGCAGGCCGCCTTTAAGGCTACCTGGTGGTTGAGAGAGCAGTGCCGCATGGGCAGGCGCGCCGCCGCGACCAATGGAGCCGCCGCGACCGTGGAACAGCGTCAGTTCGATACCCGCTTTTTCGCAGGTTTTGATCAGCGCGTCCTGTGCCTGGTATTGCGCCCAGGAGGCCGCCATCACGCCCGCATCTTTTGCGGAGTCAGAGTAGCCAATCATGACCATCTGTTTGCCCTGAATAAAGCCGCGGTACCAGTCGATATTCAGTAGCTGGGACATGACGTCATCGGCGTTGTTCAGGTCGTCCAGCGTTTCAAACAGCGGTGCGACCGGCATAGCAAAACCGATACCAGCTTCTTTCAGTAACAAGTGTACGGCCAGCACATCTGACGGGGTTTTCGCCATCGAGATAACATAGGCGGCAATGGAGCCGTAAGGGGCTTCGGCAATGACCTGGCAGGTGTCCAGCACTTCGCGGGTGTCGTTGCTCGGTTCCCAGTGACGCGGCAGCAGCGGACGCTTGGAATTCAGCTCACGGATCAGGAACGCTTGTTTATCCGCTTCTGACCAGTTTTCGTAGTCGCCAATGCCCAGATACCGGGTCAATTCGCCCAGAGCCTCGGTATGACGGGTGCTTTCCTGACGAATATCAATGCGTACCAGCGGTACGCCAAAACATTTCACGCGCCTAAGGGTGTCGAGCAACTCGCCATTGGCGATGATGCCCATACCACAGGCCTGCAGAGACTGGTAACACGCGTACAGCGGCTCCCAAAGCTGTTCGTTTTGGGTTAGCAGGCCAGTAGGCTTTGGCAGTTTTTCGCCTTTCAGACGGGCTTCCAGCCAGGCCTGGGTTGCCATCAGACGTGAACGCAGCGTTTTCATCAGATAACGGTAAGGTTCCGCTGCGCCTTCTTCGCCCACCAATGCCAGCAGCTCCGGTGTGGCATCTACCATCGACAGTTCAGAAATCAAAAACTGGATGTCTTTCAGGAACAGGTCGGTGGCTTTCCAACGGCTAAGCAGCAGCACATGGCGGGTGATATCGGCGGTGACATTCGGGTTTCCATCACGGTCGCCGCCCATCCAGGAGGTAAAACGCACCGGAACAAAATCAACAGGTAGCTTATAGCCCAGATGTTCTTCCAGCTGTTCATTTAGCTCGCGAAGGTAGTTAGGTACGCCTTCCCACAGGCTGTTTTCAACCACTGCGAAGCCCCATTTGGCCTCATCAACCGGGCTTGGTCGTAGTTTACGGATTTCATCCGTATGCCAGGACTGAGCAATCAACTGACGCAGACGGCGCATCAGCTGATTGCGTTCGTAATCAACGATATCTTTGTTATCAAGCTGTTTGAGGCATGCGTTTACTTCACCCATTTTATGAATCAAGGTGCGGCGGGTGATTTCGGTTGGGTGCGCGGTCAGTACCAGCTCCAGAGACAGCGATTCCACGGCTTTCTTGATGGTGGTTTCATCGAGGTTGGGCTGGTCTTTCAGTTTACGCAAAGTGCGAGCAATCACTTCCGGGTTGCTGGCAGCTTCGCCTTTTGGCGAAATGCTGTGGTACTGCTCGGCGGTGTTGGCCAGGTTCAGAAACTGGCTAAACGCGCGGGCAACCGGCAGCAGCTCGTCGTTAGACAGGTTTTGCAGCGTGGTGAGCAATTCCTGGCGATTGATTTCATTGCCAGCGCGGGATGACTTGGACAACTTACGGATTGTTTCTACGCGGTCGAGAATGTTCTCTCCCAGCGCGTCCTTGATGGTCTCTCCCAGCACTTTGCCGAGCATACTGACATTACTACGCAACGCGGAATATTGTTCGTTCATATTTACCCAGACACCCCATCTTGAAATTATTAGCCCTGTATTTTTCGGGCTTAACTTTTTAGCCGTCTTTTATAAAGCCACGTAAAACTCGTGGCGTCAATTGCTGCGAAATCGGTTCAGCAAACGAAAAAATGGCGGCAATTTACGTTATTTAATTCACATCGAACCAAATAAGCGTTGCTTATGGAAATGTTAATAAATTGCCTCGCTTACCACTAAAGGGTTAGCGAGGCGATAAGCGGTTAATGCCAGCAGAAGTGATGCACAACCTGGGTGATTAATTCGCGGGTTGGCTTAATAAAGCGTGTTTCCAGATATTCATCCGGCTGATGTGCCTGATTAATGGAGCCTGGGCCCAACACCAGCGTTGGGCAAAGCGTCTGGATAAAGGGCGCTTCGGTGCAGTAGTTCACCACTTCAGTCTGTGCGCCCAGTAGTTTCTCAACCACCTCGACCAGCTGATGGTCCGGCGGACACTCATAGCCAGGAATGGGCGGATGCAGTTCCGATACCGTCAGGCGACCCGGCCAACGTTCACTGACCGGGGCCAGCGCATCGTTGAGTAGCCCATTCAGATCGTTAAGCGTCATGCCGGGTAGTGGACGAATATCCATATGCAGTTCGCAGCAGGCGCAGATACGGTTAGCAGCATCGCCGCCATGAATATGGCCCAGATTTAACGTGGGGTACGGCACGGTAAAGGCGTCATGGTGATAGCGTTCTTTCAGGTCATCGCGCAGCTTCATGATATGGCCAATGGCATCATGCATCAGTTCAATCGCATTCACGCCGCGTGCCGGATCGCTTGAATGACCCGACTGACCCAAAATTCGAATCGCATTAGAGATATGGCCTTTGTGCGCGCGAACGGGCTGCAGAGATGTCGGTTCGCCAATGATCGCGCAGTCCGGGCGGAGCGAAGTCGTTTCAGAAAAGTAACGTGCGCCGGCCATACTGGTCTCTTCATCAGCGGTGGCCAGAATGTAGAGTGGCTTTTTCAGTTTCGTTACATCTACACCGCGCAGTGCATCGAGAATAAAGGCAAAAAAGCCTTTCATATCCGCCGTACCCAAACCGTAGAGCTTATTGTCGTGCTCGGTGAGGGTGAAGGGGTCGCGCGTCCAGCGTCCATCGTCAAAAGGTACGGTATCGGTATGGCCTGCCAACAACAGGCCGCCAGCCCCTTGCCCGACACTCGCCAGCATATTGAATTTATTGCGCGTACCAGGAACTGACTGAACTTCAACATTGAAGCCTAAATCTTTAAACCAGTTCGCCAGCAGAGTGATTAAACCTGCATTGCTTTGATCGAGCGCTTCTTCGGTTGCGCTAATCGACGGTGTGGCAATCAGAGCGCGGTAAATCTCGATAAATGGCGGTAAATTGTTTTTCATTGTTGACACACCTCGGGTCATGATAGTATCAATATTCATGCAGTATTTGTGAATAAAAATACATTAACGTTGAGCGTAATAAAACCCACCAAGTGTAAGGTGAGGTGATAAAGGCTTATACCTGGCAACCGAATCTAAGAAGGTGAGCAGCCCCGATGTTGAATACGCTGATTGTGGGCGCCAGTGGCTACGCTGGCGCAGAGCTTGTGACCTATGTAAATCGCCATCCTGATATGACCATAACCGCTTTGACCGTCTCAGCGCAAAGCAATGATGCAGGAAAATTAATCTCCGATTTACATCCGCAGCTAAAAGGCATTGTCGATTTGCCGTTACAGCCAATGTCCGATATCAGCGAGTTTAGCGCAGGGGTGGACGTTGTGTTCCTCGCGACGGCTCACGAGGTCAGTCATGATCTGGCACCGCAGTTTCTGCGTGCCGGGTGTGTGGTGTTTGACCTCTCGGGCGCGTTTCGCGTAAACGACGGCGCGTTCTATGAAAAATATTACGGCTTTACCCATCAGCATCCTGACCTGCTGAAGCAGGCAGTGTACGGCCTGGCGGAGTGGAGCGCAGACAGTCTGAAAGACGCGAATTTGATTGCTGTTCCGGGTTGTTACCCGACGGCGGCACAATTGTCGCTGAAACCACTGATTGATGCCGGGCTGCTGGATCTCAGTCAGTGGCCGGTGATTAACGCCACCAGTGGGGTGAGCGGTGCGGGCCGTAAGGCCGCTATTTCGAACAGCTTTTGTGAAGTGAGCCTGCAACCGTATGGCGTGTTTACTCATCGCCATCAGCCGGAAATCGCGACTCACCTGGGTACGGAGGTGATCTTCACCCCGCATTTGGGCAATTTCCCGCGTGGGATCCTGGAAACCATTACCTGCCGTTTGCAAGCGGGCGTGACTCATGCGCAGGTGGCCCAGACGTTGCAACAGGCGTATGGCGATAAACCACTGGTACGTTTGTATGATAAAGGTGTTCCGGCGCTGAAGAACGTGGTTGGCTTACCGTTCTGTGATATCGGGTTCGCCGTACAGGGCGAGCACCTGATTGTGGTAGCGACTGAAGATAACTTATTGAAGGGCGCGGCGGCACAGGCGATGCAGTGCGCAAATATCCGTTTCGGCTTTGCTGAGACGCAGTCTCTTATTTAAGGGTGCAATGATGAATCCATTAATTATCAAGCTGGGCGGCGTTTTACTGGATAGCGAAGAGGCGCTGGAGCGTCTGTTTACCGCGCTGGTAAATTATCGCGAGTCGCATCAGCGTCCGCTGGTCATTGTCCACGGTGGTGGCTGTGTCGTCGACGAGCTGATGAAACAACTCAATCTGCCGGTGAAAAAGAAAAATGGTCTGCGTGTTACGCCAGCCGATCAAATCGACATCATCACGGGGGCACTGGCGGGAACCGCGAATAAAACTTTACTGGCCTGGGCGAAGAAACATCAAATTGCCTCTGTGGGTCTGTATCTTGGTGATGGCGACAGTGTAAAAGTGACGCCACTCGATAAAGAGTTGGGTCATGTTGGATTGGCGCAGCCGGGTTCGCCTAAGCTGATTAACACGCTGCTGGAAGGGGGGTTTCTGCCGGTAGTGAGTTCCATTGGCGTTACTGAAGATGGGCTGTTGATGAACGTCAATGCCGATCAGGCGGCGACGGCGCTGGCGGCAACGCTGGGTGCTGATCTGATCCTGCTCTCTGATGTGAGTGGTATTCTGGATGGTAAAGGCCAGCGTATTGCCGAAATGACCGCGACGAAAGCGGAACAGTTGATTGAGCAGGGCATTATTACCGATGGCATGATCGTGAAGGTCAATGCGGCGCTGGATGCTGCGCGTACGCTGGGGCGCCCGGTAGATATCGCTTCCTGGCGTCATGCTGAGCAACTCCCGGCGCTGTTTAACGGCACGCCGATTGGTACGCGGATTTTAGCGTAAAATTTTATTGAATGACTGTAGGCCGGGTAAGCGCAGCGCCACCCGGCGGAACTAATGAATAAAGGAACGATGTTATGGCACTTTGGGGTGGGCGTTTTACACAGGCAGCAGATCAGCGGTTCAAACAGTTCAACGACTCGTTACGTTTTGACTACCGCCTGGCAGAGCAGGATATTGTCGGCTCTGTGGCCTGGTCCAAAGCGCTGGTAACCGTCGGCGTACTGACTGCTGATGAACAACTACAGTTGGAAGAAGCGCTGAACACTCTGCTGGAAGAGGTTCGCGCAAATCCGCAGCAGATCCTGCAAAGTGATGCGGAAGATATTCACAGCTGGGTGGAAGGCAAGCTGATTGATAAAGTCGGGCAGTTAGGTAAAAAACTGCACACCGGGCGTAGCCGTAATGACCAGGTCGCCACTGATCTTAAACTGTGGTGCAAAGACACGGTCATGGAACTGCTGTCTGCGAATCGTCAGTTGCAAAGCGCGTTAGTCGACACCGCGCAAAATAATCAGGATGCGGTTATGCCGGGTTACACGCACTTGCAGCGTGCACAGCCGGTGACGTTTGCTCACTGGTGTCTGGCTTATGTCGAAATGCTGGCGCGTGATGAGAGCCGTCTGCAGGATGCGCTTAAGCGTCTGGACGTTAGTCCGTTAGGCTGCGGCGCGCTGGCGGGTACGGCCTATGAAATCGATCGTGAGCGACTGGCAGGCTGGCTGGGCTTTGCCTCGGCGACCCGCAACAGTCTGGACAGCGTTTCTGATCGTGACCATGTACTGGAGTTGCTCTCTGATGCCTCTATCGGCATGGTGCATCTGTCGCGTTTTGCTGAAGATCTGATTTTCTTTAACACCGGTGAAGCGGGCTTTGTTGAGTTATCCGATCGTGTGACCTCAGGTTCATCTCTGATGCCACAGAAGAAAAACCCGGATGCATTAGAGCTGATCCGTGGCAAATGTGGACGCGTACAAGGTGCGCTGACCGGCATGATGATGACACTGAAAGGTCTGCCGCTGGCGTACAACAAAGACATGCAGGAAGACAAAGAAGGCCTGTTCGATGCACTCGATACCTGGCTGGACTGTTTACACATGGCCGCGCTGGTACTGGATGGCATTCAGGTGAAACGTCCGCGTTGTCAGGAAGCGGCGCAGCAGGGTTATGCCAACGCCACTGAATTGGCGGATTATCTGGTTGCCAAAGGTGTTCCGTTCCGCGAAGCACACCATATCGTAGGTGAAACGGTGGTTGAGGCGATTCGTCAGGGTAAACCGCTGGAAGCATTGTCGCTGGCCGACTTGCAAAAGTTCAGCGCGGTGATTGGCGATGACGTCTATCCGATTCTCTCGCTGCAGTCGTGCCTCGATAAGCGCGCGGCGAAAGGTGGTGTTTCACCGCAGCAGGTTGCGCAGGCGATCGATTACGCGAAGGCGCGTATCGCATAACCTTTGTTGTTGTAGGCCTGATAAGCGTAGCGCCATCAGACAAAAAGTTATCAGAGCCTGGCATTACGCCGGGCTTTTTTACGCAAAAAAAAAGCGGACCAGAGGTCCGCAAAAGTTCACGTTGGCTTTAGTTATTTCGAGTATGAGAACGGACAGGCGCTTCAAGGGTTAAAGGGTACCGTTCCGTTTCTGTGGTGCATTATTAAACAGAAAGCTTGATAGGGATAATCGTTCGTTGCTATTCTACCTATCGCCATGAACTATCGTGGCGATGGAGGATGAATAATGAATATTCGTGATCTTGAATACCTGGTGGCGCTAGCCGAGCATCGTCACTTCCGGCGAGCGGCGGATTCCTGCCACGTCAGCCAGCCAACGCTTAGCGGGCAAATCCGCAAACTGGAAGATGAGCTTGGCGTTATGCTGCTGGAGCGTACGAGTCGTAAAGTGCTGTTCACTCAGGCAGGTTTACTGCTGGTGGATCAGGCGCGTACTGTGCTGCGCGAGGTCAAAGTGCTCAAGGAAATGGCAAGCCAACAAGGCGAGACAATGTCAGGCCCGCTGCACATTGGTTTGATCCCAACGGTGGGACCATACCTGTTGCCGCATATTATCCCTATGTTGCACCAGACCTTCCCGAAACTGGAAATGTACCTGCATGAAGCGCAGACACATCAGCTGCTGGCGCAACTGGATAGCGGTAAGCTCGACTGCGTCATTCTGGCGCTGGTGAAAGAGAGTGAGGCGTTCATCGAAGTACCGTTATTTGATGAGCCTATGCTGCTGGCGATCTATGAAGATCACCCATGGGCCAACCGCGACTGTGTGCCGATGTCAGATTTAGCAGGTGAAAAACTGCTGATGCTGGAAGATGGTCACTGTCTGCGCGATCAGGCGATGGGCTTCTGCTTTGAAGCCGGTGCTGATGAAGACACCCATTTCCGGGCAACCAGTCTGGAAACGCTGCGCAACATGGTGGCGGCAGGCAGCGGTATTACTTTACTGCCTGCGCTGGCTGTGCCGCCGGAGCGTAAGCGTGATGGTGTGGTCTATCTGCCGTGCATTAAGCCTGAACCACGCCGGACGATTGGCCTGGTGTATCGCCCTGGCTCGCCGCTGCGCAGCCGTTATGAACAGCTGGCAGAGGCCATCCGGGGATCAATGGATGGCCATTTCGACAGTGCGTTAAAACAGGCGGTTTAAGCCATTTAGCGCCGCTACCCGATAGGCTTCCGCCATGGTTGGGTAGTTAAAGGTGGTGTTAACGAAGTACTCGATGGTGTTACCACCACCTTTTTGCTCCATGATCGCCTGACCGATATGAATAATTTCGGCTGCGCGTTCCCCAAAGCAGTGGATCCCCAAAATCTCTTTGGTCTCGCGATGGAACAAAATCTTCAGCGTTCCGACACTCATGCCGACGATTTGCGCCCGCGCCAGGTGTTTAAACTGGGCACGGCCAACCTCGTATGGAACTTTCATTGCCGTGAGCTGCTGTTCGGTTTTACCAACGGAGCTGATTTCTGGAATGGTATAAATCCCGGTCGGGATATCTTCAATCAGATGCGCGGTGGCTTCGCCTTTGACCAACGCCTGGGCGGCAATGCGTCCCTGGTCGTAGGCCGCCGATGCCAGGCTCGGATAACCGATCACATCGCCAACGGCATAGACGTGCGGCAGCGCCGTCTGGTACATGCTGTTGACCTTCAACTGCCCGCGACTGTCCGTTTTCAGACCAATATTTTCCAGTGCCAGCGAATCGGTATTACCGGTGCGACCATTGGCGTACAGCAGACAGTCTGCTTTCAGCTTTTTACCGGATTTCAGGTGCATGATGACGCCGTCATCACAGCCTTCAATCCGCTCATACTCTTCATTGTGGCGAATGACCACGCCGCTGTTCCAGAAGTGGTATGAGAGCGAATCGGACATCTCTTGATCGAGGAATGCCAGCAGACGATCGCGGGTGTTGATTAAATCAACTTTTACGTCCATTCCACGGAAGATCGACGCATATTCACAGCCAATCACGCCTGCGCCATAAATCAGAACATGGCGAGGTTCGTGATGCAGGCTGAGGATAGAATCACTGTCGTAAACGCGTGGGTGCGAAAAATCGACGTCAGTTGGGTGATAAGGGCGTGAGCCACAGGCAATAACAAACTTATCCGCAGTCAGCGTTTCCACCGTGCCGTCGTGGCATTCCAGGGCGATCGTGTGTTCATCAACAAAACGGGCATTGCCCTGCAAAATTTCGCAGTGGTTACGCTCGTAAAACCCTTGCCGCATGCGCGTTTGCTGATTAATGACGTTATCAGCGTGGTTGAGAATATCGGCGAAAGAAGAACGAAGGAGTCGGGAGTGGTCGCTGTAAAGTGGGTTCTGATTGAATTCAATGATACGGCTGACGGCGTGGCGGAGGGCTTTCGACGGGATGGTGCCCCAATGGGTACAGCCTCCGCCGACGTTATGATAGCGCTCAATAACCGCGACGCGCGCTCCTTGCTTAACCAGACCCATCGCAGCGCCTTCGCCGCCGGGACCGGAACCTATTACTATTGCATCGTAATCGTAGGAATGTGACATGGTCAGGCTTACCTGTTCTTATACATAAAAGCAACAGAATAGTAACATCGTTGTTGAGATAACCCAATTATCGTTGTGCTTTTTTGCGAAGTCGAAGCACAAACTGCGCGTAAACAATCATTCACAAAGCCATGCCAACCGCCTAATCTCTGGTATAGTGCCAGCAAGGTATGTGGAAGGATTCAGACATCGTGATGGGCGTTAGAGCGCAACAAAAAGAGAAAACCCGGCGTTCGCTGGTAGAAGCCGCATTTAGTCAACTCAGCGCTGAGCGTAGTTTTGCCAGCCTCAGTCTACGCGAAGTCGCTCGTGAAGCGGGCATTGCGCCAACCTCGTTTTATCGCCATTTCCGCGATGTGGATGAACTCGGCCTGACGATGGTGGACGAGAGTGGTCTGATGCTGCGCCAGTTGATGCGCCAGGCGCGTCAGCGCATCGCTAAAGGCGGGAGTGTGATCCGCACCTCGGTCTCAACATTTATGGAGTTCATCGGCAACAATCCCAACGCCTTCCGTTTATTATTGCGCGAGCGTTCTGGGACTTCCGCAGCGTTTCGTGCAGCGGTCGCACGTGAAATTCAGCACTTCATTGCGGAACTTGCGGACTATCTGGAACTCGAAAACCATATGCCTCGTGCGTTTACTGAAGCGCAAGCTGAAGCCATGGTAACCATTGTGTTCAGCGCCGGGGCAGAAGCACTGGATGTTGGCGCCGAACAGCGTCGACAGCTGGAAGAGCGGCTGGTATTGCAATTGCGCATGATCGCCAAAGGCGCATTTTACTGGTACCGCCGTGAACAAGAGAAGATGACGCACCACTCCGAGTAACGAGAAGGACGAGCAATGAAACAGTCAGGTCAAGATAAAGGTACGCTGCTGCTGGCGCTGGTTGCTGGCTTATCGATCAATGGCACATTTGCGGCGCTGTTTAGCTCCATTGTGCCATTCTCAGTATTCCCGATTATTTCGCTGGTGCTGACGGTTTATTGTCTGCATCAACGCTATCAGAACCGCACCATGCCTGTGGGGCTGCCGGGCCTGGCTGCCGCCTGTTTTATTCTCGGTGTTCTGTTGTACAGCACCGTGGTTCGCGCTGAATACCCGGATATTGGCTCTAACTTCTTCCCGGCGGTACTGTCGGTGATTCTGGTGTTCTGGATCGGTTTTAAAGTGCGTAATCGTAAGCAGGAAATTGTGGAGTAATTTTTGTCGGCCGGGCAAGCGAAGCGCCCCCGGCCAGGTCATCACTTATTTTGCGGTCAGTAACACTCCGCACTCCATATGGTGCGTATACGGGAACTGATCGAACAGAGCCAGGCGTGAAACATTGTGCGTCTGGCTTAACGTTTCCAGGTTCTTACACAATGTCTCCGGATTGCAGGAGATATACAGAATACGCGGATACGCCTGCACCATTTTCTCCGTTTCGCTATCCAGACCGCTGCGCGGTGGGTCAACGAAAATGGTTTCACACTGGTAACTCTTCAGATCGATTCCCTGCAAACGGTTGAACTCGCGAACCCCGTTCATCGCCTGAGTAAACTCTTCAGCCGCCATGCGGATAATTTGTACATTATCAATATGGTTAGCCGCGATGTTGTACTGCGCAGCTGCCACGGACGGTTTGGCGATTTCAGTGGCCAGTACGCGGTTGAAGTTTTGCGCCAGAGCTAACGAGAAGTTGCCATTACCGCAGTACAGCTCAAGCAGGTCGCCTTTTGATCCTCTGGTGACATCAATTGCCCATTCCAGCATCTGGATATTCATTGCGGCATTTGGTTGGGTAAAACTGTTCTCAACCTGGCGGTAGATAATCTCTTTGCCTGCAACCGGCAAGCGTTCGTCAATGTAGTCCTGGTCCAGCTCGATTTTGGTTTTGGTGGCCCGACCAATCAGATGCACATTCAGGTTTTGCGCCCGCAGCGCATCTCGCAGCGCTTCGGCTTCCTTACGCCATTCATCATCCAGCTTTTTATGGTACAGCATCGATACCACCGCCTGATCGCTCAGGGTTGTGAGGTAATCAATCTGAAACAGTTTGTGGCGCAGGACGTGGTTGTTGCGAACGCCGTCGATCATTGCCGTCATCAGCGTGTTGATAAGCTCGCTGGCTGCCGGAAAGCTGTCGACGCGAATACGGCTTTTGGTCTGGCTGTCGAACATGATGTGGTACAGGTCATCACCGTCATGCCACAGACGGAATTCGGCGCGCATACGGTAATGGCTGACCGGTGAGCGAAACACTTCCGGAGCCTGTGCATAAAATGGCGTCATTAAGCTCTGCAGACGCACTACTTTCTCAGCTAACTGGGCGTCGTACTGTTCTGTCGGAAGGTGTTCGGGGGTCATGATGCGTCCTGAAAAATAAAAGTACGCGGGGATTGTAGGGATTGCTCAACAGATGTCCAGTCATTGATGATTTCCGATAATGTGATACGCGGTCTGGACACCAGGTTGTAACAAACTGTAGCATCCGTTTTCCGGTCCTGTGAGTTAAAAGGGAATCCAGTGTAAATCTGGAGCTGACGCGCAGCGGTAAGGAAGGTAAGAGATGAGCGCACCTGGTGCAGACACTGCGGCTTGCCGCGGGAAGTCATCGTCTCTTTAAGTCGCCTCCAAGCCCGAAGACCTGCCGGCTAACGTCGCATCTGGTTTTCATCATCGCGTACTATCGGTGGGACCTGCGGCATCCTTCTTATATTGTGGATGCTTTACAATGATTAAAAAATCGTTGCTGTTGACGGCGCTTTCCGTCGCGGCATCTTCTGGTTGGGCGCAGGATGCTAGCCCAGATACTCTCGTCGTTACTGCCAACCGTTTTCAGCAGCCCCTAAGTGCAGTACTTGCACCCATCACCGTCGTTACACGTCAGGACATTGATCGCTGGCAATCTACCTCGGTAAACGATGTACTGCGTCGTTTGCCTGGTGTTGATATTGCACAAAGCGGCGGTATGGGACAGAACTCGTCTATTTTTATTCGTGGCACTAACGCCAGCCATGTTCTGGTGTTGATAGACGGTGTACGTCTTAATTTAGCGGGGGTGAGCGGCTCGGCCGATCTTAGCCAGTTCCCGGTATCGCTGGTGCAACGTATTGAGTATATCCGCGGGCCGCGTTCCGCTATATATGGTTCGGATGCGATTGGTGGCGTGGTGAATATCATTACTACGCGCGAAAAACCAGGGACGGAACTGACTGCCGGCGTGGGAAGCAATGGGTATCAAAATTACGATATCGCAACCCAACAACAGCTTGGCGAAAATACGCGTGTCACGTTGATGGGCGATTATGCCTACACCAAAGGCTTCGATGTTGTGGCCTACGGTAGCACTGGTGCACAAGCTCAACCGGATAAAGACGGTTTCTTAAGCAAGACGCTGTATGGCGCACTGGAGCACAACTTCTCCGAGACATGGAGCGGGTTCGTTCGTGGTTATGGTTATGATAACCGCACAGATTATGACTCGTATTATTCTCCTGGCTCGGCGCTACTTGATACCCGGCAGCTTTATAGCCAGAGCTGGGACGCTGGGTTACGTTTTAATGGCGAGCTTATTCAGTCACAACTGGTTTCGAGCTACAGCCACAGTAAAGACTACAACTATGATCCGAACTATGGCCGCTATGATTCCTCGGCCACGCTGGATGAGATGAAGCAATATAATGTTCAGTGGTCAAACAGCATAGTTGTTGGCCACGGTAACATTGGTGCAGGCGTGGACTGGCAAAAGCAAACTACGGAGCCAGGCACTGGGTATGTTACGGACGGTTACGACCAACGTAATACTGGCCTCTATTTGACGGGATTGCAGCAGCTTGGTGACTTCACCTTCGAAGGTGCGGCACGTAGTGATGATAACTCCGAGTTTGGTCGTCATGGTACATGGCAAACCAGCGCTGGATGGGAGTTTATCGAAGGCTATCGTTTCATTGCCTCCTATGGCACATCTTACAAAGCGCCAAATCTGGGGCAGTTGCATGGCTATTACGGCAATGCAAACCTTGATCCCGAAGAGAGTAAGCAGTGGGAAGGGGCGTTTGAAGGGTTAACATCAGGTGTTAACTGGCGCGTGTCAGGGTATCGCAACGATATCGATGACATGATCGACTACAACACCCACACTCAGAAGTACTACAACGAAGGCAAAGTGCGTATTAAAGGTATCGAAGCGACTGCAAACTTCGACACCGGGCCGTTGGCGCATACGCTTAGCTACGACTACGTAGATTCGCGTAATGCGATTACCAACGAGCCACTGGCTCGTCGTTCTAAACAGCAGGTGAAATACCAACTCGACTGGCAGGTCTATGATTTTGACTGGGGCCTGACATATCAATATCTGGGGACGCGATACGATACGGACTACGTTACTTATCAACCGGTAAAAATGGGCGGTGTGAGTTTGTGGGATCTGGCTGTGTCATATCCGATCACCTCACAGCTGACAGTTCGTGGTAAAATCGCCAACCTGTTCGATAAAGATTACGAGACAGTTTATGGCTACCCAACTGCAGGACGGGAATACACCTTGTCTGGCAGCTACACCTTCTGATTCACGTCCCACCGTGCTGGTGTTTGATTCCGGCGTCGGTGGGTTGTCGGTCTACAATGAGATCCGGAATCTTCTGCCGGATCTCCACTATATATATGCTTTCGATAACGTCGCCTTTCCTTATGGTGAGAAAAGCGAAGAGTTTATCGTTGAGCGTGTCGTTGAGATTGTGACTGCAGTTCAGCAACGCTATCCCCTCGCGCTTGCGGTTATCGCATGCAATACCGCCAGCACGGTGTCACTCCCGGCATTACGTGAAAAGTTCGCTTTTCCGGTTGTCGGTGTGGTGCCTGCGATTAAACCCGCGGCGCGGCTCACGGCGAATGGTATTGTAGGGCTACTGGCGACGCGCGCGACGGTGAAACGCTCGTACACACACGAATTGATTGCGCGCTTTGCTAACGAGTGTCAGATAGCGATGTTGGGATCCGCTGAGTTGGTGGAGCTGGCAGAAGCGAAGCTGCACGGAGAACCTGTCTCGCTGGAAGATCTGCGCCGTATTCTGCGCCCGTGGTTGCGGATGTCGGAGCCACCGGACACGGTCGTACTCGGATGTACGCATTTCCCTCTATTACAGGAGGAGCTATTACAAGTCCTCCCGGAAGGGACGCGACTGGTGGATTCTGGTGCCGCGATTGCGCGTCGAACGGCCTGGTTATTAGAACATGAAGCGCCAGATGCAAAATCGGCCGATGAGAATGTGGCATTCTGCATGGCAATGACAACAGAGGCCGAACAACTATTGCCAGTGTTGCAGCGCTATGGCTTCAAAACGCTCGAAAAACTGGCGATTTAGTCTTTTTTGGTGAAAAAGTATGCACTCGGAAAATTATTTTAAATTTCCCCTTGTCAGTCTGAAATAACTCCCTATAATGCGCCTCCACTGACACGGAACAACGGCACGCAAGCCGCCGGGTCAGCGGGGTTCCACTGAGAACTCCGGCGAAGAAAGCGAAATTAAATGCTTGACTTCGTGGCGGGATGGCGTATTATGCACACCCCGCGCCGCTGAGAAAAAGCGAAGCGGCACTGCTCTTTAACAATTTATCAGACAATCTGTGTGGGCACTCGAAGATACGGATTCTTAACGTCGCAAGACGAAAAATGAATACCAAGTCTCTGAGTGAACACGTAATTCATTACGAAGTTTAATTCACGAGCATCAAACTTAAATTGAAGAGTTTGATCATGGCTCAGATTGAACGCTGGCGGCAGGCCTAACACATGCAAGTCGAACGGTAGCACAGAGGAGCTTGCTCCTTGGGTGACGAGTGGCGGACGGGTGAGTAATGTCTGGGAAACTGCCCGATGGAGGGGGATAACTACTGGAAACGGTAGCTAATACCGCATAACGTCGCAAGACCAAAGAGGGGGACCTTCGGGCCTCTTGCCATCGGATGTGCCCAGATGGGATTAGCTAGTAGGTGGGGTAACGGCTCACCTAGGCGACGATCCCTAGCTGGTCTGAGAGGATGACCAGCCACACTGGAACTGAGACACGGTCCAGACTCCTACGGGAGGCAGCAGTGGGGAATATTGCACAATGGGCGCAAGCCTGATGCAGCCATGCCGCGTGTATGAAGAAGGCCTTCGGGTTGTAAAGTACTTTCAGCGAGGAGGAAGGCGTTGTGGTTAATAACCGCAGCGATTGACGTTACTCGCAGAAGAAGCACCGGCTAACTCCGTGCCAGCAGCCGCGGTAATACGGAGGGTGCAAGCGTTAATCGGAATTACTGGGCGTAAAGCGCACGCAGGCGGTCTGTCAAGTCGGATGTGAAATCCCCGGGCTCAACCTGGGAACTGCATCCGAAACTGGCAGGCTAGAGTCTTGTAGAGGGGGGTAGAATTCCAGGTGTAGCGGTGAAATGCGTAGAGATCTGGAGGAATACCGGTGGCGAAGGCGGCCCCCTGGACAAAGACTGACGCTCAGGTGCGAAAGCGTGGGGAGCAAACAGGATTAGATACCCTGGTAGTCCACGCCGTAAACGATGTCGACTTGGAGGTTGTGCCCTTGAGGCGTGGCTTCCGGAGCTAACGCGTTAAGTCGACCGCCTGGGGAGTACGGCCGCAAGGTTAAAACTCAAATGAATTGACGGGGGCCCGCACAAGCGGTGGAGCATGTGGTTTAATTCGATGCAACGCGAAGAACCTTACCTACTCTTGACATCCAGAGAACTTAGCAGAGATGCTTTGGTGCCTTCGGGAACTCTGAGACAGGTGCTGCATGGCTGTCGTCAGCTCGTGTTGTGAAATGTTGGGTTAAGTCCCGCAACGAGCGCAACCCTTATCCTTTGTTGCCAGCGGTCCGGCCGGGAACTCAAAGGAGACTGCCAGTGATAAACTGGAGGAAGGTGGGGATGACGTCAAGTCATCATGGCCCTTACGAGTAGGGCTACACACGTGCTACAATGGCGCATACAAAGAGAAGCGACCTCGCGAGAGCAAGCGGACCTCATAAAGTGCGTCGTAGTCCGGATTGGAGTCTGCAACTCGACTCCATGAAGTCGGAATCGCTAGTAATCGTGGATCAGAATGCCACGGTGAATACGTTCCCGGGCCTTGTACACACCGCCCGTCACACCATGGGAGTGGGTTGCAAAAGAAGTAGGTAGCTTAACCTTCGGGAGGGCGCTTACCACTTTGTGATTCATGACTGGGGTGAAGTCGTAACAAGGTAACCGTAGGGGAACCTGCGGTTGGATCACCTCCTTACCTTAAAGAAGCGTTCTTTGTAGTGCTCACACAGATTGTCTGATGAAAATTAGCAGTAAGAAAATCTCTGCAGGCTTGTAGCTCAGGTGGTTAGAGCGCACCCCTGATAAGGGTGAGGTCGGTGGTTCAAGTCCACTCAGGCCTACCAAATTCTTTCTGATACCGCGTTGTGAAACGACTCGCATACTTCAGTATGCTTCGCCGCTCCACGCCTTGTCTCAGCAAGAATTAAGGTGAATGAGATAACTACGATGGGGCTATAGCTCAGCTGGGAGAGCGCCTGCTTTGCACGCAGGAGGTCTGCGGTTCGATCCCGCATAGCTCCACCATCTTTACTGCAACAATACAAGAAAACTTCAGAGTGTACCTGAAAAGGTTCACTGCGAAGTTTTGCTCTTTAAAAATCTGGATCAAGCTGAAAATTGAAACGACACACTGTTTCATTTCTCCGTAATAAGAAATGAAAAGCGGTGTGTTCGAGTCTCTCAAATTTTCGCAACACGGTGGTGTTTTACGAAACATCTTCGGGTTGTGAGGTTAAGCGACTAAGCGTACACGGTGGATGCCCTGGCAGTCAGAGGCGATGAAGGACGTGCTAATCTGCGATAAGCGTCGGTAAGGTGATATGAACCGTTATAACCGGCGATTTCCGAATGGGGAAACCCAGTGTGATTCGTCACACTATCATTACGTGAATACATAGCGTAATGAAGCGAACCGGGGGAACTGAAACATCTAAGTACCCCGAGGAAAAGAAATCAACCGAGATTCCCCCAGTAGCGGCGAGCGAACGGGGAGCAGCCCAGAGTCTGAATCAGCTTGTGTGTTAGTGGAACGGTCTGGAAAGTCCGACGGTACAGGGTGATAGTCCCGTACACCAAAATGCACAGGCTGTGAACTCGAAGAGTAGGGCGGGACACGTGGTATCCTGTCTGAATATGGGGGGACCATCCTCCAAGGCTAAATACTCCTGACTGACCGATAGTGAACCAGTACCGTGAGGGAAAGGCGAAAAGAACCCCGGCGAGGGGAGTGAAAAAGAACCTGAAACCGTGTACGTACAAGCAGTGGGAGCCTCTTAATGGGGTGACTGCGTACCTTTTGTATAATGGGTCAGCGACTTATATTCTGTAGCAAGGTTAACCGTATAGGGGAGCCGAAGGGAAACCGAGTCTTAACTGGGCGTTAAGTTGCAGGGTATAGACCCGAAACCCGGTGATCTAGCCATGGGCAGGTTGAAGGTTGGGTAACACTAACTGGAGGACCGAACCGACTAATGTTGAAAAATTAGCGGATGACTTGTGGCTGGGGGTGAAAGGCCAATCAAACCGGGAGATAGCTGGTTCTCCCCGAAAGCTATTTAGGTAGCGCCTCGTGAACTCATCTTCGGGGGTAGAGCACTGTTTCGGCTAGGGGGTCATCCCGACTTACCAACCCGATGCAAACTGCGAATACCGAAGAATGTTATCACGGGAGACACACGGCGGGTGCTAACGTCCGTCGTGAAGAGGGAAACAACCCAGACCGCCAGCTAAGGTCCCAAAGTCACAGTTAAGTGGGAAACGATGTGGGAAGGCACAGACAGCCAGGATGTTGGCTTAGAAGCAGCCATCATTTAAAGAAAGCGTAATAGCTCACTGGTCGAGTCGGCCTGCGCGGAAGATGTAACGGGGCTAAACTGTGCACCGAAGCTGCGGCAGCGACACTATGTGTTGTTGGGTAGGGGAGCGTTCTGTAAGCCGTTGAAGGTGTGTCGTGAGGCATGCTGGAGGTATCAGAAGTGCGAATGCTGACATAAGTAACGATAATGCGGGTGAAAAACCCGCACGCCGGAAGACCAAGGGTTCCTGTCCAACGTTAATCGGGGCAGGGTGAGTCGACCCCTAAGGCGAGGCCGAAAGGCGTAGTCGATGGGAAACAGGTTAATATTCCTGTACTTGGTGTTACTGCGAAGGGGGGACGGAGAAGGCTATGTTAGCCGGGCGACGGTTGTCCCGGTTTAAGCATGTAGGCGGAGGTTCCAGGTAAATCCGGTACCTTATTAACGCTGAGGTGTGATGACGAGGCACTACGGTGCTGAAGTAACAAATGCCCTGCTTCCAGGAAAAGCCTCTAAGCATCAGGTAACACGAAATCGTACCCCAAACCGACACAGGTGGTCAGGTAGAGAATACCAAGGCGCTTGAGAGAACTCGGGTGAAGGAACTAGGCAAAATGGTGCCGTAACTTCGGGAGAAGGCACGCTGATATGTAGGTGAAGTGATTTACTCATGGAGCTGAAATCAGTCGAAGATACCAGCTGGCTGCAACTGTTTATTAAAAACACAGCACTGTGCAAACACGAAAGTGGACGTATACGGTGTGACGCCTGCCCGGTGCCGGAAGGTTAATTGATGGGGTTATCCGTAAGGAGAAGCTCTTGATCGAAGCCCCGGTAAACGGCGGCCGTAACTATAACGGTCCTAAGGTAGCGAAATTCCTTGTCGGGTAAGTTCCGACCTGCACGAATGGCGTAATGATGGCCAGGCTGTCTCCACCCGAGACTCAGTGAAATTGAACTCGCTGTGAAGATGCAGTGTACCCGCGGCAAGACGGAAAGACCCCGTGAACCTTTACTATAGCTTGACACTGAACACTGGTCCTTGATGTGTAGGATAGGTGGGAGGCTTTGAAGTGTGGACGCCAGTCTGCATGGAGCCAACCTTGAAATACCACCCTTTAATGGCTGGTGTTCTAACGTGGGCCCGTAATCCGGGTTGCGGACAGTGTCTGGTGGGTAGTTTGACTGGGGCGGTCTCCTCCTAAAGAGTAACGGAGGAGCACGAAGGTTAGCTAATCCTGGTCGGACATCAGGAGGTTAGTGCAAAGGCATAAGCTAGCTTGACTGCGAGAGTGACGGCTCGAGCAGGTGCGAAAGCAGGTCTTAGTGATCCGGTGGTTCTGAATGGAAGGGCCATCGCTCAACGGATAAAAGGTACTCCGGGGATAACAGGCTGATACCGCCCAAGAGTTCATATCGACGGCGGTGTTTGGCACCTCGATGTCGGCTCATCACATCCTGGGGCTGAAGTAGGTCCCAAGGGTATGGCTGTTCGCCATTTAAAGTGGTACGCGAGCTGGGTTTAGAACGTCGTGAGACAGTTCGGTCCCTATCTGCCGTGGGCGCTGGAGAATTGAGGGGGGCTGCTCCTAGTACGAGAGGACCGGAGTGGACGCATCACTGGTGTTCGGGTTGTCATGCCAATGGCATTGCCCGGTAGCTAAATGCGGAAGAGATAAGTGCTGAAAGCATCTAAGCACGAAACTTGCCCCGAGATGAGTTCTCCCTGAGACTTTAAGTCTCCTGAAGGAACGTTGAAGACGACGACGTTGATAGGTCGGGTGTGTAAGTGTAGCGATACATTGAGCTAACCGATACTAATGAACCGTGAGGCTTAACCTTACAACGCCGAAGATGTTTTGGCGGAATTGAGACGATTTTCAGCCTGATTACAGATGACATCGACATGCCAGGGCGTGTTGATAAACAGAATTTGCCTGGCGGCTGTAGCGCGGTGGTCCCACCTGACCCCATGCCGAACTCAGAAGTGAAACGCCGTAGCGCCGATGGTAGTGTGGGGTCTCCCCATGCGAGAGTAGGGAACTGCCAGGCATTAATTAAAGTGAAGAAGCCCATCCTGACGGATGGGCTTCTTTGCGTCTGTGCGAAAATGCCGGATGCGGCGCAGCGTGTGCCATCGGGTGCAAAGCAACCCCACGCTTCCATAAAACAAGCCATCCTGTGGCATATGCGGTAAACTAAGCGCGATTTTGCATCAGGAAAGCGTCTATGAATCACTCCCTTAAAGCCTGGAACACCTTCGGCATTGACCAGTCTGCCAACGAGATTGTTTGTGCTGAAAATGAGCAACAACTATTGAGCGCCTGGCAAGCTGCCAATGTATTAAACCATCCGGTACTGATTCTGGGTGAGGGGAGTAACGTCCTGTTTCTTGATACCTTCCATGGCACGGTGATCGTCAACCGTATCAAAGGTATAGAGGTTACAGAGAAGCCTGACGCGTGGTATCTACACGTTGGGGCTGGTGAGAACTGGCATCATCTGGTACAGCATACATTGCAGCTTGGCATGCCTGGACTGGAAAATCTGGCGCTTATTCCCGGCTGTGTTGGCTCATCGCCAATCCAGAACATTGGTGCTTATGGTGTAGAGCTGCAGCGCGTCTGCGAATACGTAGACTGCGTAGAGCTTTCGACCGGCAAACATCTGCGTGTTAACGCCACAGAATGTCGATTTGGTTACCGTGACAGCATCTTCAAGCATGAGTACCAGGATCGTTTCGCGATTGTAGCCGTTGGTCTGCGCTTGCCTAAACAGTGGCAGCCCGTTTTGACTTACGGCGACCTGACGCGTCTGGATCCTGCAACCGTGACACCTCAGCAGGTTTTTGACTCTGTTTGCCATATGCGCACCACAAAATTGCCCGACCCAAAAGTACAGGGCAACGCGGGGAGCTTCTTTAAAAATCCGGTTGTCAGCGCTGATATTGCACAGGAACTTCTGGCTAAATTTCCGACTGCGCCTCATTACCCGCAGGCTGACGGCTCTGTAAAACTGGCTGCTGGCTGGCTCATCGATCAATGCCAGCTTAAAGGCATGCGTATTGGTGGCGCAGCAGTACATCAACAACAAGCACTGGTACTGATCAATGCGGGTAATGCGACGAGCCAGGATGTCGTGCAACTTGCACATCATGTACGACATAAAGTGGGTGAGAAGTTTAATGTCTGGCTTGAGCCAGAGGTTAGATTCATGGGCCCGCAGGGTGAAGTGAATGCTGTGGAGATCATCGCATGAAGGATAATACCGTCCCCCTGACGCTCATCTCATTATTGGCTGATGGCGAATTCCATTCAGGTGAGCAACTCGGTGAAAAACTGGGAATGAGTCGTGCAGCGATCAACAAACACATCCAGACGCTACGCGACTGGGGCGTTGATGTATTTACTGTTCCAGGTAAAGGCTACAGCTTACCAGAGCCCATCCAGCTCTTAGACTCATCCGTTATTTATTCTCAGCTGGGCGGCGGGAACATCACTGTTCTACCCGTAATCGATTCAACCAACCAGTATCTGCTGGATCGAATTGGTCAACTGGAGTCAGGAGATGCCTGCGTCGCCGAATATCAGCAGGCCGGGCGTGGTCGCCGTGGACGTAAATGGTTCTCTCCCTTTGGCGCTAACCTGTATCTCTCTATGTTCTGGCGCCTGGAGCAGGGCCCGGCAGCGGCGATTGGCCTGAGCCTGGTGATTGGTATTGTCATGGCCGAGGTATTACGCGATCTGGGTGCGGATAAAGTACGTGTTAAATGGCCGAACGATCTCTATTTGCTCGACCGTAAGCTGGCAGGGATCCTGGTAGAACTCACCGGTAAGACGGGTGATGCCGCGCAGATTGTTATTGGTGCAGGTATTAACATGTCCATGCGTCGAGTTGAAGAGAATGTGGTTAATCAAGGCTGGATTAATCTACAGGAAGCAGGGATTAACATTGACCGCAATACTCTGGCTGCCCGGCTGATCCGCGAGCTTCGTGCTGCACTGATACTATTTGAGCAAGAGGGGTTAGTGCCTTATTTATCACGCTGGAAGGCACTTGATAACTTTATCAATCGCCCGGTTAAACTCATTATTGGTGATAAAGAAATATTTGGCATATCACGAGGAATAGATGCGCAAGGTGCATTGCTGCTTGAGCAGAATGGTGAGATAAAGCCATGGATGGGTGGGGAAATATCGCTTAGAAGCGCTGAATAATAAGAAGAAGGGGAGCATTGGCTCCCCTTTTTTTATTTTCTTAACCTGACTTGTTCAACGGCATGATTGGCACTCTTGGTCATAATCAAGCTGGCCCGCTCACGCGTTGGTAGTATGTTCTGCTTTAAATTCAACCAATTAATCTCTTTCCAGAGCGACATTGCAGTATTGATTGCCTCATCTTCGGACAATTTAGCATAGTTATGGAAATAAGAGTCTGGGTTGGTGAATGCCCCTTCGCGGAATTTCAGGAAACGGTTGATATACCATGTTTGCAGTAATTCCTCTGGCGCATCAACGTAAATAGAAAAATCGACAAAGTCAGAAACAAATACATGATGCGGGTCGTGGGGGTAGTCCATTCCGCTTTGTAATACATTGAGCCCCTCGAGAATCAATATATCCGGCTGGGCAACCGTTTTGTCACCATCAGGGATTACATCATAGATAAGATGAGAATAGACCGGTGCCGTAACGTTGGGGACGCCAGACTTCAGATCGGAAACGAATTTAACCAGACGGTGCATATCATAGGACTGAGGAAAGCCTTTCTTCTTCATGAGTCCACGTTCTTTCAACACCTGGTTAGGATGAAGAAAACCATCTGTTGTAATCAGCTCAACCTTACGATGCTCGGGCCAACGACTCAGTAACGCCTGCAACACGCGCGCAGTCGTACTTTTACCGACAGCGACGCTGCCAGCAATGCTAATGATATAAGGAATACGCTCGCCGTTGGTGCCTAAAAATTGCTCCAGCACAGCCTGACGCCGCAGGTTCGAACTGATGTAAAAATTTAGCAAACGCGATAGAGGCAAATAAATCTCAGCAACTTCTTCCAGCGATAAGTCTTCGTTAATGCCTTTCAGACGAGCAATCTCTTCCTCGGTCAGGGTCATCGGCACTGAATCACGAAGCGCAGCCCACTGGTTGCGATCAAACTGTAGGTAAGGCGACGTTAACGCTTGCTCTTTTATACTCATACGCATGGTCTGGCTGTCATTGCTATATCAGGTCAGTGATAAAAAACGAAATCATCCCCGGCACGCAATGGCACGCACATTTCAGTTAATTTGGACAATGGGCAGGAGGGTAACACCAGATGAGGGGGAATAATAAGAAAAAATCGTCCCCTGAAAAGCATTGTGACGAGTATTCCAGATGTATAAAGATGTGCTTTCTCTCTGTCTGGACGTGAATAACGGAGCAAAACCCTCTCCGGTTATAACGCCCAACGTTGGAAATTTGTGCAATTCAGATAAGAAATAGATTATTTATCGGACGTATAGTGCAAAATGTGAGCGGAAGAACATTTTATGCAATTTTTTAGTTGCATGAGCACGCAGGTATCCATAAAATGCGCGCTACTTGATGCCGACTTAGCTCAGTAGGTAGAGCAACTGACTTGTAATCAGTAGGTCACCAGTTCGATTCCGGTAGTCGGCACCATCAAGTCCGGTGGGGTTCCCGAGCGGCCAAAGGGAGCAGACTGTAAATCTGCCGTCACAGACTTCGAAGGTTCGAATCCTTCCCCCACCACCACTTTCTGGCAGCGTTATCGCCGCCTGAGTTGGTTAAAAAATTAATCAGCTCGAACAGAAAAGAGAGAAATCTCTTTTTTGTTACAGAAAGAACTGGGTAGCCGAGTTTCAGGATGCGGGCATCGTATAATGGCTATTACCTCAGCCTTCCAAGCTGATGATGCGGGTTCGATTCCCGCTGCCCGCTCCAGACGTGCTGATATGGCTCAGTTGGTAGAGCGCACCCTTGGTAAGGGTGAGGTCCCCAGTTCGACTCTGGGTATCAGCACCACTTCACTTCTCCTTCCCGTTTCTCTCTGTTTACTTTTAAAAGCATTCAACAGCTCAGGTATATTGCCTGGTTGATGTGGTGATATCACCGATTTATCCGTGTCTTAGAGGGACAATCGATGTCTAAAGAAAAATTTGAACGTACTAAACCGCACGTTAACGTCGGTACTATCGGCCACGTTGACCATGGTAAAACAACGCTGACCGCTGCAATCACTACCGTTCTGGCTAAAACCTACGGCGGTGCTGCTCGCGCATTCGATCAGATCGATAACGCGCCGGAAGAAAAAGCACGTGGTATCACCATCAACACTTCTCACGTTGAATATGACACCCCGACTCGCCACTACGCGCACGTAGACTGCCCGGGCCACGCCGACTATGTTAAAAACATGATCACCGGTGCTGCGCAGATGGACGGCGCGATCCTGGTTGTTGCTGCGACTGACGGCCCGATGCCGCAGACTCGTGAGCACATCCTGCTGGGTCGTCAGGTAGGCGTTCCGTACATCATCGTGTTCCTGAACAAATGCGACATGGTTGATGACGAAGAGCTGCTGGAACTGGTAGAAATGGAAGTTCGTGAACTTCTGTCTCAGTACGATTTCCCGGGCGATGACACGCCGATCGTTCGTGGTTCTGCTCTGAAAGCGCTGGAAGGCGAAGCAGAGTGGGAAGCGAAAATCATCGAACTGGCTGGCTTCCTGGATTCTTACATCCCGGAACCAGAACGTGCTATCGATAAGCCGTTCCTGCTGCCAATCGAAGACGTATTCTCCATCTCCGGTCGTGGTACCGTTGTTACCGGTCGTGTAGAACGCGGTATCATCAAAGTTGGTGAAGAAGTTGAAATCGTTGGTATCAAAGAGACTGCCAAGTCTACCTGTACTGGCGTTGAAATGTTCCGCAAACTGCTGGACGAAGGCCGTGCTGGTGAGAACGTTGGTGTTCTGCTGCGTGGTATCAAACGTGAAGAAATCGAACGTGGTCAGGTACTGGCTAAGCCGGGCTCTATCAAGCCGCACACCAAGTTCGAATCTGAAGTGTACATTCTGTCCAAAGACGAAGGCGGCCGTCATACTCCGTTCTTCAAAGGCTACCGTCCGCAGTTCTACTTCCGTACTACTGACGTGACTGGTACCATCGAACTGCCGGAAGGCGTCGAGATGGTAATGCCGGGCGACAACATCAAAATGGTTGTTACCCTGATCCACCCGATCGCGATGGACGACGGTCTGCGTTTCGCAATCCGTGAAGGCGGCCGTACCGTTGGCGCGGGCGTTGTTGCCAAAGTAATGAGCTAATTGCCGATAACATTTGACGCAATGCGCAATAAAAGGGCATCATTTGATGCCCTTTTTGCACGCTTTCACACCAGAACCTGGCTCATCAGTGATTTTTTTTGTCATAATCATTGCTGAGACAGGCTCTGAAGAGGGCGTTTAGTCCGAAACGCACCAGAGCATTTCGGTTTGGATCGCCTCGCTTACGCGGGGTGAAAATGTTTGTAGAATACTTCTGACAGGTTGGTTTATGAGTGCGAATACCGAAGCTCAAGGAAGCGGGCGCGGCCTGGAAGCGATGAAGTGGGTTGTTGTCGCTGTATTGCTGCTTGTAGCTATCGTTGGCAACTACCTCTATCGTGACATGATGCTGCCGCTGCGTGCGCTGGCCGTAGTGATTCTGATTGCCGCAGCGGGTGGTGTCGCGCTGTTGACTACAAAAGGTAAAGCGACCGTTGCTTTTGCCCGTGAAGCGAGAACCGAAGTCCGTAAGGTCATTTGGCCAACTCGCCAGGAAACGCTGCACACCACGCTGATCGTTGCTGCGGTCACTGCGGTAATGTCACTGATCCTGTGGGGACTGGATGGTATTCTGGTTCGCCTGGTATCCTTTATTACTGGCCTGAGGTTCTAAGATGTCTGAAGCCCCTAAAAAGCGCTGGTACGTCGTTCAGGCGTTTTCCGGTTTTGAAGGCCGCGTAGCCACATCGCTGCGCGAATATATCAAGTTACAAAATATGGAAGAGCTGTTTGGCGAAGTCATGGTACCGACCGAAGAAGTGGTCGAAATCCGTGGCGGCCAGCGTCGCAAGAGCGAACGTAAATTCTTCCCGGGCTACGTCCTCGTTCAGATGGTGATGAATGATGCAAGCTGGCACCTGGTGCGCAGCGTGCCGCGTGTGATGGGCTTTATCGGCGGTACATCTGACCGTCCGGCGCCGATCAGTGACAAAGAAGTTGATGCGATCATGAACCGTCTGCAGCAGGTTGGCGATAAGCCGCGTCCGAAAACGATGTTTGAACCAGGCGAAATGGTTCGCGTTAGCGACGGTCCGTTCGCTGACTTTAACGGTGTGGTTGAAGAAGTGGACTACGAGAAGTCTCGTCTGAAAGTTTCCGTATCTATCTTCGGTCGTGCGACTCCGGTTGAACTGGACTTCGCTCAGGTTGAAAAAGCCTAATACGCCGATCAAAAAAGCGACGATTTAATCGTTGCACAAGGCGCGAGATTGGAATACAATTTCGCGCCTTTTGTTTTTATGGATTCTATCCGTAAAACGAATTTAATCACGGGGAGCCTCCTTGAGGCGCTATAACCCAATCAGAGGAATTTAGAATGGCTAAGAAAGTCCAAGCCTATGTCAAGCTGCAGGTTGCAGCTGGTATGGCTAACCCGAGTCCGCCGGTAGGTCCAGCACTGGGTCAACAAGGCGTGAACATCATGGAATTCTGCAAAGCGTTCAACGCTAAGACTGATTCCATGGAAAAAGGTCTGCCGATCCCGGTTGTTATCACCGTTTACGCTGACCGTTCTTTCACTTTCGTTACCAAAACGCCTCCGGCAGCAGTTCTGCTGAAGAAAGCGGCTGGTATCAAGTCTGGTTCCGGCAAGCCGAACAAAGACAAAGTGGGTAAAATTTCCCGCGCTCAGCTGCAGGAAATCGCGCAGACCAAAGCTGCCGACATGACTGGTTCCGACATTGAAGCGATGACTCGCTCCATTGAAGGTACTGCACGTTCCATGGGCCTGGTAGTGGAGGACTAAGAAATGGCTAAACTGACCAAGCGCATGTCCGTGATCCGTGACAAAGTTGATGCTACTAAACAGTACGACATCAACGAAGCTATCGCTCTGCTGAAAGAGCTGGCCACTGCTAAATTCGTAGAAAGCGTGGACGTTGCCGTTAACCTCGGCATCGATGCACGTAAATCTGACCAGAACGTACGTGGTGCAACTGTACTGCCGCACGGTACTGGCCGTTCCGTTCGCGTAGCCGTATTTACCCAGGGCGCAAACGCTGAAGCTGCTAAAGCTGCAGGCGCTGAGCTGGTAGGTATGGAAGATCTGGCTGACCAGATCAAAAAAGGCGAAATGAACTTTGACGTTGTTATTGCTTCCCCGGATGCAATGCGCGTTGTTGGCCAGCTGGGTCAGGTTCTGGGTCCGCGCGGCCTGATGCCAAACCCGAAAGTTGGTACTGTAACCCCTAACGTTGCTGAAGCTGTTAAGAACGCTAAAGCAGGTCAGGTTCGTTACCGTAACGACAAAAACGGCATCATTCACACTACCATCGGTAAAGTGGATTTTGACGCTGACAAACTGAAAGAAAACCTGGAAGCTCTGCTGGTTGCGCTGAAAAAAGCTAAACCGACTCAGGCAAAAGGCGTGTACATCAAGAAAGTTAGCATCTCCACCACCATGGGTGCTGGTGTTGCCGTTGATCAGTCCGGTCTGACTGCGACTGTGGCGAACTAATATTCGCCTTTACGTGGGAGGTGATTTTGTCTACAATCTTACCCCCACGTTTCTGCTAATTGCAGACGTATATCCGAGATATTCAGGCTGTGGCAAGGCGACAACTGAGTGAATCGCCAGGAGCATAGTTAACTATGTGACTGGTGTGAACGAAGACAGTCAACGCCGGCACAGGTTGAATAGCGACAGATAGACAAGATTTGTTCGTTGGAGCCTGGCCTATCCAGGCCTCCGTCGAAGACCGCAGGTGTTTCGTCAGAAACTTAATGCCCTGCGTAGACGGTGACAGAACGCTAAGATTATTTCTGATACTCTGGCTTGTTTCTGCTCACCGTATTTAGACGCTCTCTCCGTTGGGAGGAGTGAAGTGAGTTCCGGAACATGAGTTCCGGCAAACATCCAGGAGCAAAGCTAATGGCTTTAAATCTTCAAGACAAACAAGCGATTGTTGCTGAAGTCAGCGAAGTAGCCAAAGGCGCGCTGTCTGCAGTAGTTGCGGATTCCCGTGGCGTAACTGTAGATAAAATGACTGAACTGCGTAAAGCAGGTCGTGAAGCTGGCGTATACATGCGTGTTGTTCGTAACACCCTGCTGCGCCGCGTCGTTGAAGGTACTCAGTTCGAGTGCCTGAAAGACACGTTTGTTGGTCCGACCCTGATTGCATACTCTATGGAACACCCGGGCGCTGCTGCTCGTCTGTTCAAAGAGTTCGCGAAAGCGAATGCAAAATTTGAGGTCAAAGCCGCAGCCTTTGAAGGTGAGTTGATCACGGCATCGAACATCGATCGCCTGGCAACCCTGCCGACCTACGAAGAAGCAATTGCACGCCTGATGGCAACCATGAAAGAAGCTTCGGCTGGCAAACTGGTTCGTACTCTGGCTGCTGTACGCGATGCGAAAGAAGCTGCTTAATCGCAGTTATCTTTCTCAAGCATCTGCTTACGTATAAACTTATTCTGATTTTCAGGAACAATTTAAATGTCTATCACTAAAGATCAAATCATTGAAGCAGTATCCGCTATGTCCGTAATGGACGTTGTAGAACTGATTTCTGCAATGGAAGAAAAATTCGGTGTTTCCGCTGCTGCTGCTGTAGCTGTAGCTGCTGGTCCGGCTGAAGCTGCTGAAGAAAAAACTGAATTCGACGTAATTCTGAAAGCTGCTGGCGCTAACAAAGTTGCTGTTATCAAAGCAGTACGTGGCGCAACTGGCCTGGGTCTGAAAGAAGCTAAAGACCTGGTAGAATCTGCACCGGCTGCGCTGAAAGAAGGCGTGAGCAAAGATGACGCAGAAGCACTGAAAAAATCTCTGGAAGAAGCTGGCGCTGAAGTTGAAGTTAAATAAGCCAACTTTTCTGGTTGCAGCCTAAGAAATTAGGCTGATGGCTGGTGACTTTTTAGTCACCAGCCTTTTTGCGCTGTAAGGCGCCAGTAGCATTTCACACTGTTTGACTACTGCTGTGCCTTTCAATGCTTGTTTCTATCGACGCCTTAATATACTGCGACAGAGCATCAGTTCTGTGTAAATCGCAATGAAATGGTTTAAGCGTGATAGCAACAGGCATTGCGGAAAGTATTCGATTTTCCGGTCAACAAAATAGTGTTGCACAAACTGTCCCTTCGTCGGACAGATGGGTCGACTTGTCAGCGAGCTGAGGAACCCTAATGGTTTACTCCTATACCGAGAAAAAACGTATTCGTAAGGATTTTGGTAAACGTCCACAAGTACTGGACATACCTTATCTCCTTTCTATCCAGCTTGACTCGTTTCAGAAGTTCATCGAGCAAGATCCTGAAGGGCAGTATGGTCTGGAAGCAGCTTTCCGTTCCGTTTTCCCGATTCAGAGCTATAGCGGTAATTCCGAGCTGCAATACGTCAGCTACCGCCTTGGCGAACCGGTGTTTGACGTTCAGGAATGTCAGATCCGTGGCGTGACCTATTCCGCACCGCTGCGCGTAAAACTGCGTCTGGTGATCTACGAGCGCGAAGCGCCGGAAGGCACCGTAAAAGACATTAAAGAACAAGAAGTCTACATGGGCGAAATTCCGCTCATGACTGACAACGGTACCTTTGTTATCAACGGTACTGAGCGTGTTATCGTTTCTCAGCTGCACCGTAGTCCAGGCGTCTTCTTTGACTCCGACAAAGGTAAAACCCACTCTTCGGGTAAAGTGCTGTATAACGCGCGCATCATTCCTTACCGTGGTTCCTGGCTGGACTTCGAATTCGATCCGAAGGACAACCTGTTCGTACGTATTGACCGTCGCCGTAAACTGCCTGCGACCATTATTCTGCGTGCGCTGAACTACACCACTGAGCAGATCCTTGACCTGTTCTTTGAGAAAGTTGTTTTCGAAATTCGTGACAACAAGCTGCAGATGGAACTGGTGCCGGAACGCCTGCGTGGTGAAACCGCCTCCTTTGACATCGAAGCTAACGGCAAAGTCTACGTCGAAAAAGGCCGTCGCATCACTGCGCGCCACATTCGCCAGCTGGAAAAAGACGATATCAAACATATCGAAGTTCCGGTTGAATACATTGCTGGTAAAGTTGCGGCTAAAGACTACGTTGACGAATCTACTGGCGAGCTGATCTGCGCAGCTAACATGGAGCTGAGCCTGGATCTGCTGGCTAAGCTGAGCCAGTCTGGCCACAAACGTATCGAAACGCTGTTCACTAACGATCTGGACCACGGTCCGTACATTTCTGAAACTGTACGCGTCGACCCAACTAACGATCGTCTGAGCGCGCTGGTAGAAATCTACCGCATGATGCGCCCTGGTGAGCCGCCGACTCGTGAAGCTGCTGAAAGCCTGTTTGAGAACCTGTTCTTCTCCGAAGACCGCTATGATCTGTCTGCGGTTGGTCGTATGAAGTTCAACCGTTCTCTGCTGCGCGACGAAATCGAAGGTTCCGGTATCCTGAGCAAAGACGACATCATCGAAGTGATGAAGAAGCTCATCGATATCCGTAACGGTAAAGGCGAAGTCGATGATATCGACCACCTCGGCAACCGTCGTATCCGTTCCGTAGGCGAAATGGCGGAAAACCAATTCCGCGTTGGCCTGGTACGTGTTGAGCGTGCGGTGAAAGAGCGTCTGTCTCTGGGCGATCTGGATACCCTGATGCCTCAGGACATGATCAACGCCAAGCCGATTTCCGCAGCAGTGAAAGAGTTCTTTGGTTCCAGCCAGCTGTCTCAGTTTATGGACCAGAACAACCCGCTGTCTGAGATTACGCACAAACGTCGTATCTCTGCACTCGGCCCAGGCGGTCTGACCCGTGAGCGTGCAGGCTTCGAAGTTCGAGACGTACACCCGACTCACTACGGTCGCGTATGTCCAATCGAAACGCCTGAAGGTCCGAACATCGGTCTGATCAACTCCCTGTCCGTGTACGCACAGACTAACGAATACGGCTTCCTCGAGACGCCGTACCGTAAAGTGACCGACGGCGTTGTAACTGACGAAATCCACTACCTGTCTGCTATCGAAGAAGGCAACTACGTTATCGCTCAGGCGAACTCCAACCTGGATGACGAAGGCCACTTTGTAGAAGATCTGGTTACCTGCCGTAGCAAAGGCGAATCCAGCTTGTTCAGCCGCGACCAGGTTGACTACATGGACGTATCCACCCAGCAGGTGGTATCCGTCGGTGCGTCCCTGATCCCGTTCCTGGAACACGATGACGCCAACCGTGCATTGATGGGTGCGAACATGCAACGTCAGGCGGTTCCGACTCTGCGCGCTGATAAGCCGCTGGTTGGTACCGGTATGGAACGTGCTGTTGCCGTTGACTCCGGTGTTACTGCAGTTGCTAAACGTGGTGGTACCGTTCAGTACGTGGATGCTTCCCGTATCGTTATCAAAGTTAACGAAGACGAGATGTACCCGGGCGAAGCAGGTATCGACATTTATAACCTGACTAAATACACCCGTTCTAACCAGAATACCTGTATCAACCAGATGCCTTGCGTATCTCTGGGCGAGCCGGTTGAACGTGGTGATGTGCTGGCAGACGGTCCGTCCACCGACCTCGGTGAACTGGCGCTGGGTCAGAACATGCGCGTGGCATTCATGCCATGGAACGGTTACAACTTCGAAGACTCCATCCTCGTATCCGAGCGTGTTGTCCAGGAAGACCGTTTCACCACCATCCACATTCAGGAACTGGCATGTGTGTCCCGTGACACCAAGCTGGGGCCGGAAGAGATCACCGCTGACATCCCGAACGTGGGTGAAGCTGCGCTCTCCAAACTGGATGAATCCGGTATCGTTTACATTGGTGCAGAAGTCACCGGTGGCGACATTCTGGTTGGTAAGGTAACACCGAAAGGTGAAACCCAGCTGACGCCAGAAGAGAAGCTGCTGCGTGCGATCTTCGGTGAGAAAGCGTCTGACGTTAAAGACTCTTCTCTGCGCGTGCCAAATGGTGTTTCCGGTACGATTATCGACGTTCAGGTCTTTACTCGCGATGGCGTAGAAAAAGACAAACGAGCGCTGGAAATCGAAGAGATGCAGCTGAAGCAGGCGAAAAAAGACCTGTCTGAAGAACTGCAGATCCTCGAAGCTGGCCTGTTCAGCCGTATCTACGCTGTGCTGGTTTCCGGTGGTGTTGAAGCTGAGAAGCTCGACAAACTGCCGCGCGACCGCTGGTTAGAACTCGGCCTGACCGACGAAGAAAAACAGAATCAGCTGGAACAACTGGCTGAGCAGTACGACGAACTGAAACACGAATTCGAGAAAAAACTCGAAGCGAAACGCCGTAAAATCACTCAGGGCGACGATCTGGCACCGGGCGTGCTGAAGATTGTTAAGGTTTATCTGGCGGTTAAACGTCGGATCCAGCCTGGTGATAAGATGGCAGGTCGTCACGGTAACAAGGGTGTAATCTCTAAGATCAACCCGATCGAAGATATGCCACACGATGCTAACGGTACGCCGGTAGATATCGTACTGAACCCGCTGGGCGTACCATCGCGTATGAACATCGGTCAGATCCTTGAAACCCACCTGGGTATGGCTGCAAAAGGTATCGGCGATAAGATCAACGCCATGCTGAAACAGCAGCAAGAAGTCGCGAAACTGCGCGAATTCATCCAGCGTGCTTACGATCTGGGTTCAGATGTTCGTCAGAAAGTTGACCTGAATACCTTCAGCGATGAAGAAGTTCTGCGTCTGGCTGAAAACCTGAAAAAAGGTATGCCGATCGCAACGCCGGTATTCGACGGTGCGAAAGAGTCTGAAATCAAGGAACTGTTACAGCTGGGTGGCCTGCCGACTTCCGGTCAGATCACACTGTTCGACGGTCGTACCGGTGAGCAGTTCGAGCGCCAGGTTACCGTTGGCTACATGTACATGCTGAAACTGAACCACCTGGTTGATGACAAAATGCATGCGCGTTCTACCGGTTCTTACAGCCTGGTTACTCAGCAGCCGCTGGGTGGTAAGGCGCAGTTCGGTGGTCAGCGCTTCGGGGAGATGGAAGTGTGGGCGCTTGAAGCATACGGCGCGGCATACACCCTGCAGGAAATGCTCACCGTTAAGTCTGATGACGTGAACGGTCGTACTAAGATGTATAAAAACATCGTGGACGGCAACCATCAGATGGAACCAGGCATGCCGGAATCCTTCAACGTACTGTTGAAAGAGATTCGTTCGCTGGGTATCAACATCGAGCTGGAAGACGAGTAACTCTCGATCAAACAGGTCACTGGTGCTGGCTTAACCGCCAGCGCCAGATTGTGCTAACTCCGACGGGAGCAAATCCGTGAAAGATTTATTAAAGTTTCTGAAAGCGCAGACTAAAACCGAAGAGTTTGATGCGATCAAAATTGCTCTGGCCTCGCCAGACATGATCCGTTCATGGTCTTTCGGTGAAGTTAAGAAGCCGGAAACCATCAACTACCGTACGTTCAAACCTGAACGTGACGGCCTTTTCTGCGCCCGTATCTTTGGGCCGGTAAAAGACTACGAGTGCCTGTGCGGTAAGTACAAGCGCCTGAAACACCGTGGTGTGATCTGTGAGAAGTGCGGCGTTGAAGTGACCCAGACTAAAGTACGCCGTGAGCGTATGGGCCACATCGAGCTGGCGTCTCCGACTGCGCACATCTGGTTCCTGAAATCTCTGCCGTCCCGTATCGGTTTGCTGCTTGATATGCCGCTGCGTGATATCGAACGCGTACTGTACTTCGAATCATATGTTGTTATCGAAGGCGGTATGACCAACCTGGAACGTCAACAGATCCTGACTGAAGAGCAGTATCTGGACGCGCTGGAAGAGTTCGGTGACGAATTCGACGCGAAGATGGGTGCGGAAGCAATCCAGGCCCTGCTGAAGAGCATGGATCTGGAGCAAGAGTGTGAAACTCTGCGCGAAGAGCTGAACGAAACCAACTCCGAAACCAAGCGTAAAAAGCTGACCAAGCGTATCAAACTGCTGGAAGCCTTCGTACAGTCTGGCAACAAGCCAGAGTGGATGATCCTGACCGTTCTGCCGGTTCTGCCGCCAGATTTGCGTCCGCTGGTTCCGCTGGATGGTGGTCGTTTCGCAACCTCAGATCTGAACGATCTGTATCGTCGCGTGATCAACCGTAACAACCGTCTGAAACGTCTGCTGGATCTGGCTGCGCCGGATATCATCGTACGCAACGAAAAACGTATGCTGCAGGAAGCGGTTGACGCCCTGCTGGATAACGGTCGTCGCGGTCGTGCGATCACCGGTTCTAACAAACGTCCTCTGAAATCTTTGGCTGATATGATCAAAGGTAAACAGGGTCGTTTCCGTCAGAACCTGCTCGGTAAGCGTGTTGACTACTCCGGTCGTTCTGTAATCACCGTAGGTCCATACCTGCGTCTGCATCAGTGCGGTCTGCCGAAGAAAATGGCACTGGAACTGTTCAAACCGTTCATCTACGGCAAACTGGAACTGCGTGGCCTCGCCACCACCATCAAAGCCGCGAAGAAAATGGTTGAGCGTGAAGAAGCTGTCGTTTGGGATATCCTGGACGAAGTTATCCGCGAACACCCGGTACTGCTGAACCGTGCACCAACCCTGCACCGTCTGGGTATCCAGGCATTTGAACCGGTACTGATCGAAGGTAAAGCTATCCAGCTGCACCCGCTGGTTTGTGCGGCATATAACGCCGACTTCGATGGTGACCAGATGGCTGTTCACGTACCGCTGACGCTGGAAGCCCAGCTCGAAGCGCGTGCGCTGATGATGTCTACCAACAACATCCTGTCTCCGGCGAACGGCGAACCTATCATCGTTCCGTCTCAGGACGTTGTATTGGGTCTGTACTACATGACCCGTGACTGTGTTAACGCCAAAGGCGAAGGCATGGTGCTGACTGGCCCGAAAGAAGCTGAGCGTATCTATCGCGCAGGTCTGGCCTCTCTGCATGCGCGCGTTAAAGTGCGTATCACCGAATACGAAAAAGATGAAAACGGCGAATTCGTTGCGAAAACCAGCCTGAAAGACACGACCGTTGGCCGTGCCATTCTGTGGATGATCGTACCGAAAGGTCTGCCTTTCTCCATCGTCAACCAGGCGCTGGGCAAGAAAGCTATCTCCAAAATGCTGAACACCTGTTACCGCATTCTGGGCCTGAAGCCGACCGTTATCTTCGCTGACCAGACCATGTACACCGGCTTTGCTTATGCAGCGCGTTCAGGTGCATCTGTTGGTATTGATGACATGGTCATCCCAGAGAAGAAACACGAGATCATCTCTGAAGCGGAAGCTGAAGTTGCTGAGATCCAGGAGCAGTTCCAGTCTGGTCTGGTAACCGCGGGCGAACGCTATAACAAAGTTATCGATATCTGGGCTGCGGCGAACGATCGTGTATCCAAAGCGATGATGGATAACCTGCAAACCGAAACTGTTATTAACCGTGACGGCGTAGAAGAGCAGCAGGTTTCCTTCAACAGCATCTACATGATGGCCGACTCCGGTGCGCGTGGTTCTGCAGCACAGATTCGTCAGCTGGCTGGTATGCGTGGTCTGATGGCGAAGCCAGATGGCTCCATCATCGAAACGCCAATCACCGCGAACTTCCGTGAAGGTCTGAACGTACTCCAGTACTTCATCTCTACTCACGGTGCGCGTAAAGGTCTGGCGGATACCGCACTGAAAACAGCGAACTCCGGTTATCTGACTCGTCGTCTGGTTGACGTTGCGCAGGACCTGGTGGTTACTGAAGACGATTGCGGCACGCTGGAAGGCATCACCATGACCCCGGTTATCGAGGGTGGTGACGTTAAAGAGCCGCTGCGCGATCGCGTTCTGGGTCGTGTGACTGCTGAAGACGTTCTGAAGCCGGGTACGGCGGATATTCTGGTTCCACGCAACACGCTGCTGCACGAACAGTGGTGTGACCTGCTGGAAGAGAACTCCGTTGACTCCGTCAAAGTCCGTTCCGTTGTATCCTGTGACACCGACTTTGGTGTATGTGCGCACTGCTATGGTCGTGACCTGGCGCGTGGCCACATCATCAACAAAGGTGAAGCAATCGGCGTTATCGCGGCACAGTCCATCGGTGAACCGGGTACACAGCTGACGATGCGTACGTTCCACATCGGTGGTGCGGCATCTCGTGCGGCTGCTGAATCCAGCATCCAGGTGAAAAACAAAGGTAGCATCCGTCTGAGCAATGCGAAGTCGGTTGTGAACTCCAGCGGTAAACTGGTTATCACCTCACGTAACACCGAACTGAAACTGATCGACGAATTCGGCCGTACCAAAGAAAGCTATAAAGTGCCTTACGGCTCCGTTATGGCGAAGGGTGATGGCGAACAGGTTGCTGGCGGCGAAACCGTAGCGAACTGGGATCCGCACACCATGCCGGTTATCACCGAAGTGAGTGGTTTCGTCCGCTTCACTGACATGATCGACGGCCAGACCATTACTCGTCAGACCGACGAGCTGACCGGTCTGTCTTCTCTGGTGGTTCTGGATTCTGCAGAGCGTACTGCGGGTGGTAAAGACCTGCGTCCGGCACTGAAAATTGTTGATGCTCAGGGCAACGACGTTCTGATCCCAGGCACCGATATGCCGGCTCAGTACTTCCTGCCGGGTAAAGCGATTGTTCAGCTGGAAGATGGCGTACAGATCAGCTCTGGTGACACTCTGGCGCGTGTTCCGCAGGAATCCGGCGGTACCAAGGATATCACCGGTGGTCTGCCGCGCGTTGCGGACCTGTTCGAAGCACGTCGTCCGAAAGAGCCGGCTATCCTGGCAGAAATCAGCGGCATCATTTCCTTCGGTAAAGAAACCAAAGGGAAACGTCGTCTGGTTATCACCCCGGTAGACGGTAGCGAACCGTACGAAGAGATGATTCCGAAATGGCGTCAGCTCAACGTGTTCGAAGGTGAACGTGTAGAACGTGGTGACGTGGTTTCCGACGGTCCGGAAGCGCCGCACGACATCCTGCGTCTGCGTGGTGTACATGCTGTAACTCGTTACATCGTTAACGAAGTTCAGGACGTATACCGTCTGCAGGGTGTTAAGATTAACGATAAACACATCGAAGTTATCGTTCGTCAGATGCTGCGTAAAGCCACCATCGAAAATGCGGGTAGCTCCGACTTCCTCGAAGGCGAGCAGGTTGAATACTCTCGCGTCAAGATCGCTAACCGCGAGCTGGAAGCGAACGGCAAAGTGGGTGCAACATTCTCCCGCGATCTGCTGGGTATCACCAAAGCGTCTCTGGCAACCGAGTCCTTCATCTCTGCAGCATCGTTCCAGGAAACCACGCGTGTCCTGACCGAAGCCGCTGTTGCAGGCAAACGTGATGAACTGCGCGGTCTGAAAGAGAACGTCATCGTGGGTCGTCTGATCCCGGCAGGTACCGGTTACGCATACCACCAGGATCGTATGCGCCGTCGCGCAGCGGGCGAACTGCCAGCTGCTCCGCAGGTGACTGCTGAAGATGCGTCTGCCAGCCTGGCAGAACTGCTGAACGCAGGCCTGGGCGGTTCTGACAACGATTAATCGTTGCTGACCCTAATAAAAAACCCGCTTCGGCGGGTTTTTTTATGTCTATGTTTATGCCTGATGGCGCTGCGCTTATCAGGCCTACGAGGCTGTCGTTAATTTACTTGTGGTAACCGCCGATAAAGCTCAATCATATCGCCCGCCAGATCCTGAATCACCATTGCGTTCATCAGATGGTCCTGTGAATGGACGGTAATAAGATTTACCGGTAGCTTGCCGGTCCCTTCGTCAATTCCGATCAGCTGGGTCTGGATCTTATGCGCTTGTTTAACGTACTCGCGTGATTCCGTCATCGCTTGTTCTGCACCGGTGAAATCACCTTTACGCGCCAGTTGTAGCGCCGTCAGAGCCTGGCTGCGGGCAGCACCCGCATTCACGAGTAATTCCATGATGATTGTTTCTAACTCTTCCATGCCGTTACTCCAGCAGTTTCAGTGCTTTATCCAGTATGGCATCACCTTTCATCATGCCGTAATCCATCATATCGATCACCGCGACCTTTTTACCTAACGGGTCAGCAAGCGCCTGCAGCTTGGCCTGCTCATACTTAACCTGCGGACCGAGTAAAACAATATCTGCAGTGGCGATATTTTCTGCAAACTCAGCCACGGGGACTGCTTTGATAGTCACATCGACGCCTTTTTTCTGGGCGGCATCTTTCATCCTCTGCACCAGCATGCTGGTGGACATCCCGGCGGCACAGCATAAAACGATGTTTTTCATAGTTAGTCTCGATCAACGGGTATTTATTGATAATTATCTCGTGCGGGCAACAGCAACAACCGCTTTGCGACGATTGTGTGTCTGGCATCACAAAGAAATGCCATTTTTTCTGAAACCGGTTACAAAAGGTGCTCAGACCGGTCTGGTCTGACCCAAAAAGCAGTTTTTCCCATAGTGTTCAGGCGTAGATATTAATAATTACTGTCAATAAAGACATGTTATTAAAAACAGTATTGACACTGTTTTTTAAACCCGTATGTTAATAATTAACAGCGGAGAAATAGTCATTTGCTGTTAAATTAGTAAGCGTTAGTAGAGTTTGATAGGGGGTTGCGATAAGGGCCACGAAATATTCTGTTGTATGGGATAGTCGATGCTGAAGCTATTATTTTTGCACATCGACAATGTTTTCAGGCTCTGTAGTTGATTTATCTAATCGCAAAGTAGTGAAAAAAGTGCGACGATGTAAGGCCATGATTTAATAGTTAATGTTGGCAGGTTGTTTTCATGAGAGCTTGCAAGGGAAGTAAGGCCACGCATCAAAGAGTATATGTCGCAAGGGGAAGTGTACTTGTTTAGGTCGCCATTCTTGAGTTTTATTATCAAGCTGGCTGGGTTTATTTAACGATAAATAGAGGAAAGTGTTAGTCAGTATCAGCATCCAATATTATCTGTGATAAACGTGTACATTTAAAATGTAGTATCAACAGCAGTACAAAATTGTTAAGTCTAGTAATGTTAAATCTGAAGTTTGTAGTAACTTAAAGCCCTGACTGCAACGGTCAGGGCTTTTATTATTTATATATCAATAAGCTACCTTTTCGCGCAACCGCCCCGGCTCAGCATTTCACCTGTTGATGGATATTAAATAAATTAATGCTTGCATAATGATTAGAAGCAAGTCTACTATAATGGCATCGGTTTGGAACACAGACCTTATGTAAGCAGTTTTAGTAAAGCAGTTCTCAGTTCAAGCGTTATCCTCAGATACTCTTCTTCATGAGCCTCCTCCCTAAGTGCCCCATAAGTTAATTTCTGCAAAACAGGCCATCTTCGCTGCATAAGCGGCTCAAAAACATGAAAGGAAGTATCTATGTCTAACAAAATGACTGGTTTAGTAAAATGGTTTAACTCTGATAAAGGCTTCGGCTTTATCACTCCTCAGGACGGTAGCAAGGATGTGTTTGTGCATTTCTCCGCTATCCAGAGTAACGATTTTAAAACGTTAGACGAAGGTCAAAAAGTGGAGTTCTCTGTTGAGAACGGCGCTAAAGGCCCGTCTGCTGTTAATGTTATCGCGCTGTAATTGCCGATAATCTCACGAACGCTTACGATAGCGATGAAGGCCAGAGCCTGAGCAGTTAAGTGCCAGTGAAGAAAAACCCGCGAAAGCGGGTTTTTTTGTTTATGCGATAGCGTTGGACTTAGGGCATCTGTGCCGCGCGTCCCAGATAGCTGTCCCAGTCTTTCCACACGGGCTGCAATCCCTGCGCCATCAGTGCTTCAGCCACGGTTTCCGGGCGACGATCGTCGTGCGGAGAGAACTGTTCCAGTTCAGGATGGTTATCGGCATAACCGCCGGGCTGGGTTTTTGAGAAGGCGCTGACGTTGTTAATCGCCAGTGGGATCACATGGTCACGAAACCATGGCGATTCGCGAGTGGAGAGCGACAGCTCAATGTCCGGCGACAGCAAGCGAAATGCACAAATGGTTTGCACCAGCTGGCGTTCATCCATGATTGACGCGGGCTCAACGCCTCCGGTGCATGGGCGCAGACGCGGGAAGGAGATGGAGTAACGGCTCTGCCAGTAATGCTGCTGCATCCACAACAGATGTTCAGCCACCATATAGCAATCAACCCGCCAACTGTCGGACAAACCAATCAACGCGCCAAGACCGATTTTGTCGATCCCTGCGCGGCCCAGCCTGTCCGGCGTGTCCAGCCGCCAGAAGAAATCCTGCTTTTTCCCCTTCAGATGGTGGCGGGCGTAAATCGCTTCATGATAGCTCTCCTGATACACCATCACGCCATCCAGCCCCAGCGTTTTCAGCTCGGCGTATTCCTCGGTCGCCAGCGGCTGAACTTCCATTTGTAGCGAAGCGAACTGGCGGCGAATAGCCGGAAGATGGCGGCGAAAATAGTCCATCCCGACTTTTGCCTGATGTTCACCGGTGACCAGCAGCAGATGCTCAAAACCCAGCTCACGGATAGCGGTACACTCCCGTTGTATTTCATCTTCGTCCAGCGTTTTGCGTTTGATACGGTTGCTCATCGAGAAGCCGCAATAGGTGCAGTCGTTGGCGCAGAGATTCGAGAGATACAGCGGAACGTAAAAGCTGACGGTGTTGCCAAAGCGCTGACGGGTAAGCTTCTGCGCCCGCTGTGCCAGCGGCTCCAGATAGGCGGCGGCAGCAGGGGAGAGCAAGGCCATCAAGTCATCTCGGCTCAGTTGTGAAGCGTTGAGGGCGCGTTCCACGTCAGCGGTGGTTTTCCCGTTGATGCGCAGGCGGATGTCGTCCCAGTCAAGCTGTCGCCATCGGTCGGTGAAAGTTTTCATGCGAAGGCCTCCAGGAATCCGGTTAACGGGCTGGTGGCCTGCGCGAGCGAACTTTTGCTGCCGGGCACGGCCTGGCGCGCCAGCAAACCTGCTTCAACCGCCAGGCGGAAGGCGGTTGCCATCATCACCGGATCGTCAGCCACGGCAATGGCTGTGTTGACCAGCACCGCGTCAGCGCCCATTTCCAGCGCCTGCGTCGCGTGACTGGGCACACCGATACCTGCATCGATCACCACCGGCACGGTCGCTTGCTGGATAATAATCTCCAGCATCGCTTTGGTTTCCAGCCCCTGATTAGAACCGATGGGTGCGCCGAGAGGCATCACCGCCGCGCAGCCCACGTCTTCCAGTCGCTTGCACAGTACCGGATCCGCGCCACAGTAAGGCAGCACCACAAAGCCCTGTTTCACCAGCGCTTCGGCGGCTTTTAGCGTTTCAATCGGATCTGGCAATAGCCAGCGGGCATCCGGGTGGATTTCTAATTTCAGCCAGTGGGTACCCAGCGCTTCACGCGCCAGTTGGGCGGCGAAAATAGCCTCTTCAGCGGTTTTCGCTCCGGAGGTGTTAGGCAGCAGCGTCACGCCCGCGTTGATAAGCGGGGCCAGAATGGCATCGTTATGCTGGCGCAAATCGACCCGCTTCATCGCCAGCGTCACCAGCTGACTGCCGGAGGCGCGAATCGCTTCGACCATCAGCTGCGACGAAGCAAATTTTCCGGTACCGGTGAACAGATGTGAATCAAACGTTTTGTCGGCAATACGTAACATATCAACCCCCTGCAATAACCTGAAAAAGCAGGATCTGGTCGCCTTCCTGCACGATTTGCTGCTGCCACTGCTCGCGCGGCAGGATCTGCTGATTGAGCGCCAGCGCCGCGCCCGGTTTAAGCTGATTAAGCTCGGTGAGCAGCCCGCTGACGGTTTGCCCCTCGGCGCACTGCATCGGCGCATCATTGAACTGAATCTGCATGTTGCCCTCCGCATACCGGGCAGCCATTGGCCCGACGCAGCGCCAGGCTGCGCCACTGACTGGTTTTACCGTCAAACAGGCGTAACTCGCCGCTGGGCGTCGCAATGCCGCTAAGCAGTTTGATGGCTTCCAGCGCCTGCAAGGTGCCCATTACGCCGACAACCGGGCCGACGATGCCGGCGGTACGGCAGTTGCGTTCGGGTTCGACATCATCCGGCCACAGGCAGCGGTAACAACCTTGCTCCCACGGGGGCGTGAGTACCATCAACTGGCCGCCGAAACCCACGGCGCTGGCGGTAACCAAAGGCGTATTCAGCGCCACACAGGCGGCGTTAATTTCCTGACGCGTGGCCATGTTGTCGGTACAGTCAAGCACCACATCGGCACGCGCGACCGCGTGCCGGAGCGCATCGCCTGTCAGCCGCTGCTCAAGGACGACCAGCTCGCTGTCCGGGTTAAGACGTGCCAGATGGCGTTCCGCCGCCTGCACTTTCGGGCGGGCAATGTCGTCGGTGGTGAACAATATTTGCCGCTGCAGATTGCTCAGATGAACGTCGTCATCGTCCGCCAGCGTCAGCGTGCCGACGCCCGCTCCCGCCAGATACAGCGCGGCAGGCGAGCCTAATCCGCCCAGGCCGACAATCAGCACATGGCCGTCGAGCAGCTTTTGCTGGCCCTCAATAGCGATATCGCCAAGCAGGATCTGCCGGCTGTAACGCATAAAGTCGCGGTCATTCATCACCGACTCCTGCTATATCGAGCAACTGCGCCGTGGCCGCCTGCCAGTCGGCCGCCTGGGTGATAGCGCTGACCACGGCAATGCTGCCGACGCCGGTTGCCAGCACCGCGGGCGCACGTTCCAGACTGATGCCGCCGATGGCGACGGTCGGGTAATTGGCCAGTCGTTCAATATGACTTGCCAGCTGTGTCAGCCCCTGCGGGGCGGAAGGCATCTGCTTGGTTTGCGTGGGGAAAACGTGGCCGAGTGCGATGTAAGAAGGCTTAGCCGCCAACGCGACGTCGATCTCCATATCATCGTGGGTGGAAACCCCCAGGCGTAAGCTCGCCGCCTGAATCGCTTTCAGGTCGGTGGTTTCAAGGTCTTCCTGGCCCAGATGCACGCCGTAGGCGTTATGTTTGATTGCCAGCCGCCAGTAGTCGTTGATAAACAGGCGGGCGTCATAGCGACGCCCCAGCGCGATGGCGGTGATAATGTCGGCTTCGACCTCTTCATCACGCTTATCCTTAATGCGCAGTTGAAGGGTGCGCACGCCCGCTGCCAGAAGGCGTTCAATCCATTGCACGCTGTCCACCACCGGGTAAAGCCCGAGGCGGAACGGCACGGTCGGGAAATCAGGCTGGTACATTATGCCTCCTCTTTTTTGAGGTAGATTTCACCGCCTTTGGCGCGGAAGTTCTCCGACATATCTGCCATCCCCACTTCAATCGTCTGTGCAGCGGCGTAGTCGCGAACCTCCTGGCTGATTTTCATTGAGCAGAACTTCGGCCCGCACATCGAGCAGAAGTGGGCAACTTTGCCGGACTCCTGCGGCAGGGTTTCATCGTGATAGGCACGGGCGGTGAACGGGTCGAGCGCCAGATTAAACTGGTCTTCCCAGCGGAATTCGAAGCGCGCTTTCGACATCGCGTTGTCGCGGATCTGCGCGCCCGGATGGCCTTTGGCTAAATCTGCGGCGTGAGCGGCAATCTTGTAGGTAATCAGCCCCTGCTTCACATCTTCTTTGTTCGGCAGGCCAAGGTGCTCTTTCGGCGTGACGTAGCACAGCATCGCGCAGCCAAACCAGCCGATCATTGCCGCGCCAATGCCGGAGGTGAAGTGGTCATAGCCCGGCGCGATATCTGTCGTCAACGGCCCTAAGGTGTAGAACGGCGCCTCGTGGCAGTGCTCCAGCTCTTCGGTCATGTTGCGCTGGATCATATGCATCGGCACATGTCCCGGGCCTTCAATCATCACCTGCACGTCGTATTCCCAGGCGATTTTGGTCAGCTCGCCCAGCGTATGCAGTTCGGAGAACTGCGCTTCGTCGTTGGCATCCTGAATCGAACCAGGGCGCAGACCATCGCCAAGAGAGAGTGAAACGTCGTAGGCGGCGCAGATTTCGCAAATCTCACGGAAATGTTCAAACAGGAAGTTCTCTTTGTGATGCGAGAGGCACCATTTCGCCATGATCGAACCGCCGCGCGAGACAATACCGGTCAGGCGTTTAGCGGTCATTGGCACGTAGCGCAGCAGCACGCCGGCATGGATGGTGAAGTAGTCGACGCCCTGTTCGGCCTGTTCCAGCAACGTATCGCGGAACGCTTCCCAGGTGAGATCTTCGGCGATCCCATTGACCTTCTCCAGCGCCTGGTAGATCGGTACGGTACCGATCGGCACCGGGCTGTTACGCAGGATCCACTCGCGGGTTTCGTGGATATAGCGGCCGGTGGAGAGATCCATCACCGTGTCTGCGCCCCAGCGCGTTGACCATACCAGTTTTTCGACCTCTTCTTCGATAGAGGAGGTGACCGCCGAGTTACCGATGTTGGCATTCACCTTCACCAGGAAGTTGCGGCCGATGATCATCGGCTCGGATTCCGGGTGGTTGATGTTAGCAGGAATAATCGCCCGGCCCGCGGCCACTTCATCACGCACGAATTCCGGCGTAATGTTTTCCGGCAGGCGCGCGCCAAAGTTCATCCCCGGATGCTGGTGGCGCAGCACTTCACTACGAATACGCTCGCGGCCCATGTTTTCACGGATGGCGATAAACTCCATCTCCGGGGTTACGATCCCCTGGCGGGCGTAGTGCAGTTGGGTGACGCGCTTACCAGATTTGGCGCGCTTAGGCGTCAGCAGGCCGCTAAAACGCAGCTCGTCCAGGCCATCGTCGGCCAGGCGCTCTTTGGTATAAGCGGAGCTGCGGTCGTCTAATTCTTCGCTGTCGTTACGCGCAGCAATCCACGGCTGGCGCAGTTTCGCCAGACCCTGCTGGACGTTAATCGCTACGTCAGGATCGCCATACGGCCCGGAGGTGTCGTATACCGGAACGGCTTCGTTCTCTTCGAACTGCGGGTTGTCTTTGCTACCGCCAATCAGCGTTGGGCTGAGCTGAATTTCGCGCATCGGAATGCGGATATCCGGCTGCGAACCGGTAATATAAATGCGTTTTGAGTTAGGGAAGGCGGTCCCTTCCAGGGTATCGATAAAGTGTTGGGCTTGAGCGCGCTGTTCGCGGCGTGATGGTTTAGTAGTGGCAGACATAGCTCATTCCAAATAAAAGTCAGGATATGGCTTGTCAGACGACGGATGAAGCAAGAGATAAGCTCGCCCGGGGGCGATGCTATTGCAGATTGACTCTTGTTCCCTTCGCAGGTTTTAACCTGATCAGGTTCCGCGGATCCCGAATTAACGGTCTCAGCCTTTTCCACTCATGCTGTTGTGGAAAATAAGCACTCCGACAAGAAGTAACCTCTGTCTTAGAGGTAATGAATGTAAACTACGCGTTAATGCGACAAATCTCAAGCAGGACGTTTGAGAGTGCCACTCTCGTGCATCGCATCAAATACCAGCATGATCAGCTTATCTTCGAGCACGAACCGGGCTTCCAGCGCCTCGCCGATATCTGATAAAGCCTGTTGAAATTCAAGGAAGTTATCATGATCAATGGCGGTCTCCAGACTGGTGTCATAGTAGTCCATGATCAGTTGTGTGTTGGCTTCCAGTAGCGGCCAAATTTTTGTGGCTTTTAAAAGCTGCCCGTTCCCTTCCAATTTATGGAGAATACGTTCATAAATACTGAAGTGTCCGGTGGAGAGGTAATCGACCAGGCTCTGACAAAAATCATCCAGCGCTTTTTCATTGAGCCGCATGTACGATTCTTTGCCAGGCTTAATGCCAACCAGATTGTAGTAAGCCACGAGCAGGTGCTTACGTACATGTAGCCAGCGATCAACCAGTTTATTACTTCCTCCGACGTGCTCCGTCAGGCTTTCCAGCTGGTTTAGCATGATTGACTCCGCAAGATGGTGTTTAGGAACTGCTCACCCATAAATGTAAAAATAATGTAAACAACATGCCTGTGAAGCAAAGGTTGCGCAAGAGATATGGATCGTATAATTGAAAAATTAGATAGCGGCTGGTGGATTGTCAGCCATGAGCAAAAGTTATGGTTGCCTCATGGCGAACTGCCTCACGGCGACGCAGCACGTTTTGATTTGATCGGGCAGCGCGCACTTCCTATCGGCGAATGGGAAGGGGAGACGGTCTGGCTGGTGCAGCAGCAACGTCGACACGATATGGGGTCAGTGCACCAGGTCATTGACCAGGATGTTGGCCTGTTTCAACTGGCCGGACGCGGCGTACAGCTGGCCGAGTTTTACCGCTCGCATAAATTCTGCGGCTACTGCGGGCACACGATGTACCCAAGTAAAACGGAATGGGCGATGCTGTGCAGCCACTGCCGGGAACGCTACTACCCGCAAATTGCCCCCTGCATTATCGTTGCTATTCGTCGTGATGATTCCATTCTGCTGGCCCAGCACGTTCGCCATCGCAATGGCGTGCATACCGTGCTGGCGGGTTTTGTCGAAGTGGGCGAGACACTCGAGCAGGCGGTGGCGCGTGAAGTCATGGAAGAGAGCGGCATTAAGGTGAAAAACCTGCGCTATGTCACTTCTCAGCCGTGGCCGTTCCCACAGTCTTTGATGACCGCATTTATGGCGGAGTATGATAGCGGCGAAATCGCCATCGACCCGAAAGAGCTGCTGGAAGCGAACTGGTATCGCTATGACGATTTACCGCTGCTTCCCCCGCCAGGCACCGTCGCGCGTCGATTAATTGAAGACACTGTGGCAATGTGTCGGGCTGAGTACGAGTAAAGAACGAGTGATGATACACTGATGGACTGACGCAATAAGGAACTGCAAAAATGACCGAACTGAAGAACGATCGTTATCTGCGTGCGCTGCTGCGCCAGCCCGTTGATGTCACTCCGGTATGGATGATGCGCCAGGCGGGCCGCTATCTACCGGAATATAAAGCCACGCGCGCCGAGGCGGGCGATTTTATGGCATTGTGCAAAAATGCCGAGCTGGCCTGCGAAGTCACGCTGCAGCCGCTGCGTCGTTATAAGCTTGATGCCGCGATCCTCTTCTCGGATATCCTGACGATTCCCGATGCGATGGGACTCGGGCTGTATTTTGAAGCCGGAGAAGGCCCACGCTTTACCTCGCCGATTGTCAGCAAGGCTGACGTCGACAAACTGCCGATCCCGGACCCGGAAGATGGGCTGGGTTACGTGATGAATGCGGTGCGCACGATTCGCCGTGAACTGAAAGGTGAGGTGCCGCTGATCGGTTTCTCCGGTAGCCCGTGGACGCTGGCGACCTATATGGTCGAAGGTGGTAGCAGCAAGGCCTTCACCGTGATTAAAAAGATGATGTACGCCGATCCACAAGCGCTGCATCTGCTGTTGGATAAGCTGGCGAAGAGCGTCACGCTGTACCTGAACGCGCAGATCAAAGCGGGCGCGCAGTCAGTGATGATTTTCGACACCTGGGGCGGCGTGTTGACCGGTTGTGACTATCAGCAGTTCTCCCTGTACTACATGCACAAAATCGTCGATGGCCTGCTGCGCGAGAACGACGGTCGTCGTGTACCGGTGACGCTGTTCACCAAAGGCGGCGGTCAGTGGCTGGAAGCGATGGCAGAAACCGGCTGTGATGCGTTAGGCCTCGACTGGACCACTGACATTGCCGACGCGCGTCGTCGTGTGGGTCATAAAGTGGCGCTGCAGGGCAATATGGATCCGTCCATGCTGTATGCGCCGCCAGCCCGTATCGAAGAAGAGGTCGCGACGATTCTGGCCGGATTTGGTCAGGGTGAAGGTCATGTCTTTAACCTGGGCCATGGCATTCATCAGGACGTACCGCCAGAACATGCGGGCGTCTTTGTCGAGGCGGTACATCGCCTGTCGTCGCAGTACCACCGCTAATGGATCTCGCGTCGCTGCGCGCGCAGCAGCTTGAACTGGCCTCTTCAGTGATCCGCGAGGATCGCCTGCAGAATGATCCGCCGGATCTGATCGGCGGAGCGGACGTGGGGTTTGAGCAGGGCGGCGAAGTGACGCGGGCCGCGATGGTTCTGCTGAAATACCCTACGCTGGAACTGGTTGAATACAAGGTGGCGCGAATCGCCACCACCATGCCTTACATTCCAGGCTTTCTCTCCTTTCGTGAAACACCCGCGTTGATGGCCGCCTGGCAGCAGCTCTCGCACAAGCCTGATCTGCTGTTCGTTGACGGTCACGGTATCTCTCACCCGCGTCGCCTGGGCGTAGCCAGCCATTTTGGTCTGCTGGTGGATGTCCCGACGATTGGCGTGGCGAAAAAACGGTTGTGCGGCAAGTTTGATCCGCTCGCTGCCGAACCCGGAGCGTTAGCGCCGTTGCTGGATAAAGGCGAACAGCTGGCGTGGGTCTGGCGCAGCAAAGCACGCTGTAACCCGTTGTTTATCTCTACGGGTCATCGCGTGAGCCTGGACCGCTCATTGGCATGGGTACAACGCTGTATGAACGGCTATCGTCTGCCGGAACCAACGCGCTGGGCAGATGCGGTGGCATCTGAACGCCCGGCTTTTACGCGGCTTGCAGCCAAAACGCCCCATATCGGGTAAACTGCGGCTAATTTCCGTATTTGAGAGCTCATCATGTTACAAAACCCGATTCACTTGCGTCTGGAGAAGCTGGAAAGCTGGCAGCACGTTACGTTTATGGCCTGCCTGTGCGAACGCATGTATCCCAACTACGCGATGTTCTGCAAGCAAACTGAATTTGGCGATGGGCAGATTTATCGTCGAATCCTGGATTTGATTTGGGAAGCGCTGACGGTTAAAGATGCCAAAATCAATTTCGACAGCCAACTGGAAAAGTTTGAAGAGGCTATCCCGTCGGCAGATGATTACGATCTGTACGGTGTTTATCCTGCGATTGATGCCTGCGTGGCATTAAGCGAACTGATGCATTCACGTCTGAGTGGCGAAACGCTGGAACACGCGATTGAAGTCAGTAAGGCTTCAATTACCACAGTAGCGATGCTGGAAATGACCCAGGCCGGTCGCGAAATGACCGATGAAGAGCTAAAAGAAAACCCTGCTGTTGAGCAAGAATGGGATATTCAGTGGGAAATATTCCGACTTTTGGCTGACTGTGAAGAACGCGATATTGAGCTGATAAAAGGGCTGCGAGCAGACCTGCGCGAGGCTGGCGAGAGCAATATTGGTATAAATTTTCAGCAATGACACAACAAAACGTGATTTAACGCCTGATTTGTCGTGCCTGAAGGCTTCCCATCCGCCCCCCGTCTGGTCTACATTTGGGGGGCGAAAAAAAGTGGCTATCGGTGCGTGTATGCAGGAGAGTGCTTTTCTGGCATTTCCGTCGCACTCGATGCTTAGCAAGCGATAAACACATTGTAAGGATAACTTATGAACAAGACTCAACTGATTGATGTAATTGCAGACAAAGCAGAACTGTCTAAAACACAGGCTAAAGCTGCTCTGGAATCCACTCTGGCTGCTATTACTGAGTCTCTGAAAGAAGGCGATGCTGTACAACTGGTTGGTTTCGGTACCTTCAAAGTGAACCACCGTGCTGAGCGCACTGGCCGTAACCCGCAGACCGGTAAAGAAATCAAAATCGCCGCAGCTAACGTACCGGCATTTGTTTCTGGTAAAGCACTGAAAGACGCGGTTAAGTAATTCGCGTGGCAGTGAACAGTTTTAACGAAGGGGCGGTTTCGCCCCTTTTGTCCATCTGGCGTCATACGCTCTGGCTTTCAGGTGTGCTGTTGCTGTCGGCCTGTAGTCGTCATTCCGAACTTCCTCCGTTCACGGCCAGCGGTTATGTTGGCGAGCAGGGGGCGGTACGCGTCTGGCGTAAAGATTCCAGCGACGATGTTCACTTGCTCTCGGTATTTAGTCCGTGGCGTAAAGGCGATACCACCACCAGTGAATACCGCTGGCAGGGTGATACGCTCACTTTGATAGAACTCAACACTTACAGTAAACCGCCGGAACATGTCCGTATACGCTTCGATGACCGGGGCGAACTGAGTTTCATGCAGCGTGAAGTCGACGGTCTTAAGCAGCAGCTTTCCAGCGATCAAATCGCGCTTTACCGCTATCGCGCCGATCAAATCCGCCAGACCAGCGATGCGTTGCGTCAGGGACGGGTGATATTGCGTCAGGGACGCTGGCATGCGAATCACACGGTCACGACCTGTGAGGGTGAAACGCTGAAGCCCGATCTGGAATCGTGGGCGATAAACCATATTGAGCGCCGCCAGAGCCATTCATCCGTAGAGGTGAGCGTGGCATGGCTGGAAGCGCCCGAAGGGTCGCAGCTACTGCTGGTCGCTAATGAAGATTTTTGTCACTGGCAGCCTACAGCCAAAACCTTCTGATAATCTGCCATCAGGCAATACTGTTACCAGTGACCCATTCCCATATGGCCACCACCGCCGCATCCGCCGTAGCCCATTCCGGCTCCGCGAGGTACGCCCGCCTGCGCCATTGCGACATCGCGCTTAACGCGCTGCTCATCCAGCGACTGATTCAACGACTCCATCTCTTTTGCTACTGCATTAATCTTTGCAGTATCTGGCGAACTGGCTGTTAGCAACGCATTGTATTCGTAGCGTTTAGATGTCAGTTGTTGCCGTAAGGCGCTGGTCTGCGCGTAGTAATCATCATAGATTTTCTGCGCGGCCGCCTGTTGTTCGCTGGTCATAGGCGCACCGCCCCGCTGCTGCATACCATCACCATACCCCCAGTGATGTTGTGCCAGCGCCGGGGTGGAACCCAGAGCAATCAGCGAGAGTACAATCAGCGCCAGTTTATTATTCCGTTTCATCATTCGTTCTCCTGTTGGTTATCTTACATTCCTTGTTGCATCTTCCGTGCCAGACCGGAGATCTCCGTTCTACGGGCATCACGCGTGGTTTGCCTGGTGCAAAGCGAGTAAAAATGACTCGCCCGGGCGTAACCAGCGGGTCATTTTTACCCGGTACTTTCAGCGGTTTGTGTCTGAGGGCAGGGTTATCCGGGGTAAAAAATGGCATGATTTCTGCTGTATACCTGAAACGACGAAAGGAAACGGTGGGAAAGGGAGAGCATATGCGTCTGTATAAAGACACGGCGGCAAAGTGGTTGAGCCGACTCTTGCTGGCGGCAATCCTGATTTTGGTCGGCTGGTTTTCGATTATGACCATTCGGGACTATGGGCGGGAAAGCGGTGCTGCACGGCAAACGCTACTGGAAAAAGGCAGCGTGCTGATCCGTGC